>NZ_LSSW01000034.1 GCF_001567565.1 Ectopseudomonas composti | reverse complement strand
CGCAAACGCCGAGCGAACGGCGCAGGGTGCGGATGTGTTTCATGGTTGTTACCTCGATTTCAGGACTTTTTTCAGGACGAGGAACCCGAACACGACAGAGAAGAGAATCATCGCTTCGCCTTGCAGTTCGGACACGTCATCCCAGGTGAGCGCAGAGCCTGTAAGGCCCTGCATTTCAGCGTCTGCGACGGATACCAGTTGGCCTGTGCACAGGAGTTCACCCGAGGCACCAACCGACCACTCCCCATCGCAGGCGATGAAATTCATAGGCCCTCGGTTACTCCGCCTGGCTGGGGTCTAGAACAACCTCAGCCATGGCGATGCAGTCGGGGCAGATAACGAGGTCGGGCGCCTTGTTCAGATCGGGCAGCAGGTCGGGCTGGGGGGCGGACTGGTTGTAGAGCTGGCCCATGGGCTGCCCGCAGCAGTCGCACAGCACGCGATCAACGATCAGCACGGCGGCGCCCTCCCGTTAGGCCTTGGCCGCGTCCGGCTGGGTGCCGGTCGGCTTGGGCTGTTGTTGGGTGCCTTGCGGGGCAGCAGGCTTGCCGGCCTGAGCAGGCTTGGCGGACTCGACGTGCAGGACGATGAACTTGCCCGCGTTCTTGGAGCCGCGATCAATCTCTACGGTGACGCGGACGGTCTCCAGCACATCGAGGCCTTTGCAGGCGGCCCACACCTCATCCAGGGAGCCTTCTGCTACCTGCATCGAGAGCAGAGAGACGCCCAGGTCCTTTTCGCCGTCCGGTTCGTCGCCCAGGTACAGCTTGACCAGATCCACGTTGTCGAACTTCACGCGCTCAGCGCTGATGAATGCCAGTTCCATAGTGGTGCGTGCCATGTTGTGTTTCCTCGCTTGGTTGCGCGGTATTGCGCGGTTTTGCCTTTCAGCAGGTCGAGCGGGTCCACACGGGCAAACTTCGCGTTTTTGCCCGGGTGGGGTTCTCGACTTGCCGAGGTTTTCAGTTAGCGCCGCTGGTGCAGCGGGTTGTGTTCACACCAAGGGCTTTGCCCTTGTCATCCCACTCTTGCCGCCGAGGGCTCGGGAGCGCGGGGCGGTGGAGCTGCCCCACACTCACGAGCGGAGGCTATTCAGGGTGGTGGGCGTTCAAGGGTGCGCTCCGCCCGTGCCTCCGTTTGGCCGAACGGTGGAGCGTGTTCGGACAAGCCGGGGGCGCGGCCCTTGACCTGTTCGAGGGTGGCGGCGTTGGTCAGATCGCTAGGGGCGCACTGGTGAACGACCTTGGCCATTGCCTGATAGAAGTAGTCGTCTACCGACTCCAGCAA
>NZ_LSSW01000033.1 GCF_001567565.1 Ectopseudomonas composti | reverse complement strand
ATTCGATGTCCGCCCCGGATTTCATCCGGGCTACACAAATGCGGCTGGCAACGCCTTCTGGGGAAATGACTGCAGCGGCCCGGCAACCCTCCACCTACCCCGTAGGAGCGGCTTCAGCCGCGATAGCTCCACCTAACCGCATGCGATCCAGAACGATTCGATGTCCGCCCCGGATTTCATCCGGGCTACACAAATGCGGCTGGCAACGCCTTCTGGGGAAATGACTGCAGCGGCCCGGCAACCCTCCACCTACCTCGTAGGAGCGGCTTCAGCCGCGATCGCTTTGCCTTCGTCGCCCACATGCAATGCGGCACACCTCGATATGTGCCCGGATTTCATCCGGGCTACGCAAGTGCGGCCGGCGCGGCTTTTGTGGGAGGGGCTTTAGCCGCGACAAGCATCGCGGCTGAAGCCCCTCCCACAGGCACAGGCAACCCTGCCCTGCTCCCCCCGTACCGACCTGCACCACTACTTCCAGGCGCAGTAACAGCCCACTGCCAAACCACTGGCCAAGGAAACATGGCGCCCCTGGGTCAGCGCATCGAGCACCGGCTCGACGAAGCTGTTGCTGGAGTTGCACACCAGCCCTTCGCTGTAAGGCCCGGCATAAGCCAGCTTGCCGTCACGATCCCAGATCGCCAGGGCCGGGCTGGCTGGCAACGACTCCATGCCCTCGATGCCGGGCAAGGGCTTCATCCGCCCACGCAGGAAAGGGGCGAGTTCGCCCTTGCTGCCCGGCTTCTGCACGCTGTAGAACTCGACATCGGCGTTGCGGTGCAGGCCGATCAGGTAACGCAGATGCGCGTCAGTCTCCGCGTTGCAGGGGCAGTCAGGGTCCCAGAAGTGCACCACGCGAATAGGGCCAGGGCCGGCCAATTCAGGCGGCAGCTTCAACTCGCCCTGACCGAAGATCACCGTCTGCTCGGCATAGGGCCGCAAATACGCCGCGCCGCTGAGCCACCAGATCAACACGATTGCCGCCAACACCACGACAAAGAAGCCCAGCACAAAGTGCTTGAGCGTCAGGCGGCTGAACACACTCATGGTTTTTCGCCGAACTTACGCAGGAACTGCTTTTCCATTTCCTGGCAACTTTCGACGGTGAAAGCACGCTCACTGTCTGCGCCCTTGGTGCGCTCCCAGCAGGCGGCGATGGCCGCGCGCTCACCCGCTTCAATCTCGCCCCCCTGCGGGCGGGTGACGAAGTAGATAAAACCGGCAACCAGCGAAATTACAAACAACAGCCCCAACACAAACAGCCCCAGGCAGCCACTGCGGCTCAGCCCAGCGTTTTCATCTTTTGCGCTCATGTCTCACTTCAACCTTCACAGTGGAACCCACTTCGAATCGGGCGCCAGGCGCCCTACGCTGCCGCGCCGGCCCAGGCAGTGAAGCCCAGGCCACGCCAATCACGCATCAACCAGCGTCCACTGCTTGCTCAGGCGCTTGTCCGAAACCGCCATCTTGGTGCCCAGTTGCTGGGCGAACAGCGACACCCGGTACTCCTCCAGCATCCAGCGATACAGGTTGAGCTGCGGGTCGCGCTTGCCTTCCTGGGCATGTTTGGCAGCACGCGCCTTGTACTGTTCCCAGTAGCCGGTCAGCTCGCCCGTCCACACACGATCACGCTGCACCTGCGCAGCGACCCTGTCCAGGCGCTGCTCGATGGCCTTGAGGTAACGCGGGATCTCCTTGAGCCATTCACCCGGCGTCTCACGCACGAAGCCGGCATAGACCAGATTGGCCAACTGCTGCTTGATATCGTTGAGCGCCATGGCCTGGGCCAGATCGATCTTGCCCTTGAAGCGCTTCTGCAGGCCATGGTTGAGCTTGAGAATCTCCAACACCTGGCGGGCGATCCGCTCGGCATGCGCCGTCCAGTCGCCGCGTTTGCGTTCGGCCAGTTGCGCCAGGGCCGCACCATCGCGCGGCAGCGTCGCCTCGCCATCGAGGATGCAGGCATCCAGGCTGGCCAACAGGATGTCCTCCACCAGCGCCTCGACGCGACCGATATCGCGATACAGCAGGCCCAGTTCGGTCAGCCCCGGCAGCTTGCCGCGCAGGAACTTGGCCTGCTCGGCCAGTTGTTGCAACAGCAGGCGCTGCAACGCGCGGCGATGCTGGAAGTCGGCCTCAGCCTGAGTCGGGAAGCGCCCTTCCTTGACCACCCCGGCCTCCTCCACCAACGCCGGATAAACCGTCATGGAAAGGCCGGCGATCTTCTGCTGGGCCTTCTCGGCCACCTCGGCGAAGACCTTGGCCTCCACCGTTTTCGGTTTGTCGCTCTGCTGCGGGATGGCCAAGGCCGCCTGGCTGGCTTCGGCGAAACGTGCAGTCAGCTCGGCCAGGTCGCGGCCTTCACCGAGGAACTTGCCGCGCGCATCGACCACCTCGATATTCATCTTCAGGTGGCTTTCGATGCTTTCAGCCGCTTCCGCCCAGGCCTCGTCGGACACCCGCGCGCCCGTCATGCGCAGCAGCTCATGGCCGAGGGCCTGTGGCAACGAACCCTGGCCAAACACCAGCTTGTCCAGCGCGGCGCCGACGAAGTCCGGCACCGGCACGAAGTTCTTGCGCAGCGCCTTGGGCAGGCCGCGCACCAGTGCAATGCACTTGGCTTCCAGCAGGCCTGGCACCAGCCACTCCAGGCGCTCGGGTTGCAGCTGCGGCAACAGCGGCGCCGGCACGCGCAGGGTCACGCCGTCACGCGGGTGATTGGGCTCGAAGTGATAGCTCAGCGGCAACTGCAACTCGCCGATGCGCAAGGTGTCCGGGTACTGCGCGGCGGTGATTTCCTTGGCATCGCGGGCCAGGGCATCTTCCTCGCGCATGATCAGCAGTTGCGCGTCGGCGGCGCTGCCCTTCTTGTACCAACTCTCGAAACTGGCAGCCTGGTAGATGTCCTGCGGGATGCGCGCCTCGTAGTAGGCGAAAAGGGTTTCCTCGTCGGCGAGAATGTCGCGGCGGCGCGACTTGGCCTCCAGCTCGTCGAGGCGTTCGAGCAACTGGCGGTTGGCGGTCAGGCAGCGCACGCGGCTGTTGATCTCGCCGCGCACCAGGCCCTCGCGAATGAACATCTCGCGCGCCACAGGCGGGTCGATGGGGCCGTAATGCACCGGGCGGCGACCGACGATGATCATGCCGTACAGGGTCACCTGCTCGTACGCCACCACCTGGCCGCGCTTCTTCTCCCAGTGCGGTTCCAGATGGTTCTTCTTCACCAGATGCGCGGCCAGCGGTTCGATCCAGTCCGGCTCGATCTTGGCCACCATGCGGGCGAACAGCTTGGTGGTTTCCACCAGCTCGGCGGCCATGATCCAGTTGGGTTTTTTGCGCCCGATCACGCTCGACGGGTGAACCCAGAAGCGCCGCTGGCGCGCGCCGAGGTAGTCGCCCTCTTCTGTCTTCTGGCCGATCTGGCTAAGCAGGCCGGCGAGAATCGCCTTGTGCACGGCGGCGTAGTTCTTCGCCCGCACTGCTGCCTCGCTGGCCTCGGCCTGCTGGCGGGCGATGGCGTTGACGCGAGTGTCCTTGGTCGGCTCTGGGGGCTGCTGCTTGTCGTAGGGTGGATGGCCGGAGCCATCCACCTTGGCCGACGCGTTATCCGTCTTACCTGCGCCCTTGCCGCTCAACTGCAGATCACGGGCGATCAGCACCAGTTGCCGGTGCGCATCACGCCATTCGCGCAGGCGCATGTAATTGAGGAAGTTCTTCTTGCACCAGGTGCGCAGCGGGTTGCTGCCCAGCTCCTGGCGTTTTTCCTCGAAGCCGCGCCACAAATTGATCAGCGCGGCGAAGTCCGAGTCCACATCCTTCCACTGCGCGTGCGCCTGATCGGCGGCCTGCTGGCGATCCATCGGGCGCTCGCGCGGGTCCTGCACCGACAGCGCGGCGGCGACAATCAGGATTTCCTCCAGACTGCCCTGCTTGGCACCTTCCAGCACCATGCGCCCCAGGCGCGGGTCGATGGGCAGGCGCGCTAACTGGCGGCCAAGGGGCGTGAGCTGGCTTTCGCGGTTGACCGCCGACAGCTCCTGCAACAGGTTGAAGCCGTCGCTGATGGCCTTGCCATCTGGCGGCTCGATAAAGGGGAAGTCCTCGATGCTGCCCAGGCGCAGGTGCAGCATCTGCAGAATCACCGCCGCGAGGTTGGTACGCAGAATCTCCGGGTCGGTAAATTCCGGGCGCCCGAAAAAATCCTCCTCGCTGTACAGACGAATGCAGATACCCGGCTCGACCCGCCCACAGCGGCCCTTGCGCTGGTTGGCGCTGGCCTGCGACACCGCCTCGATAGGCAGGCGCTGCACCTTGGCGCGGTAGCTGTAGCGGCTGATGCGCGCGGTACCGCTGTCGATCACGTAGCGGATGCCCGGCACGGTCAGCGAGGTTTCCGCGACGTTGGTGGCCAGCACGATCTTGCGTCCGGCCATGGGCGCGAAAATCTTCTGCTGCTCAGCCGGCGTCAGCCGCGCATACAGCGGCAGCACCTCGGTAAAACGCAGGTTGGCCTTGCGCAGCACCTCGGCGGCCTCACGAATCTCGCGCTCGCCAGGCAGGAACACCAGCACATCGCCAGGGCGCTGACCCACGCTGCGCTCGTGCTCGGCGATCTCGTCCAGCGCGGCGAGAATGCCCTGATCGATGGACAGGTCATCGAGCAAGCGCTCGCCCTCCTCGTCCACCTCGGCCGCCAGCGGGCGATACCAGGTTTCCACCGGGTAGGTGCGACCGGACACCTCGATGATCGGCGCGTCATTGAAATGTTTGCTGAAACGCTCCAGATCGATGGTCGCCGAGGTGATGATCAACTTGAGATCCGGGCGACGCGGCAGCAGGGTCTTCAGGTAGCCGAGCAGGAAGTCGATGTTGAGGCTGCGTTCGTGCGCCTCGTCGACAATGATGGTGTCGTACTTTTCCAGAAAGCGGTCGTGCTGGGTTTCGGCGAGCAGAATGCCGTCGGTCATCAGCTTGATCAGCGTGCCGTCCTTGCTCTGATCCTCGAAACGCACCTGATAACCGACCAGCTCGCCCAGCGGCGTACCGATCTCTTCCGCCACGCGGGTCGCCACACTACGCGCCGCCAGGCGACGCGGCTGGGTGTGGCCAATCAAGCCATGCACGCCCCGACCGATCTCCAGGCAGATCTTCGGCAACTGCGTGGTCTTGCCCGAGCCGGTCTCACCGGCAATCACCACCACCTGGCTCTTCTCCAGCGCGGCCTTGATCTCGTCACGCTTGGCGGCAATCGGCAGCGCATCGTCGTAACGCATCGCCGGAATGCTGCTACGCCGCGCCGCCACCTTGTCGCTGGACGCCTGAAAACGCGCCAGCCACTGCGCCAGCTTGGCCTCGTCGGGCTGCTTCTGCAGCTCATGCAACTGCCGGCGCAAGCGATGGCGCTCGGCTATCATGACGTGGTCGAGGTTCTTCTGCAGTGTGGCGAGGTCAGTCATCTGGATCGAGGCAATCAGGGCAAAGGCGCGATTGTCGCAGATTACAGCGGGCGGCGGGCAGGCCAGCGCGTAGGGTGGACCGGGACGCCGGCCGCTCGTAGCGCCAGCGAACAGTCCACCGGCCCACGCTAAAAATGGCACCACAACCTATGTCCAGCGCTCCCAACGGCGTACTGCTTCGCGAATACGCTCTACAACGCTGCATCACGCAATAACGGCACCAGAGCAACGGGATAGGTAAATTAGATATCTGTGACCGTAGAATCGCCGGCCACATATCATGTTTGATACAGGCATTAAGGAAAAACAGGAATGGAAAGAACGTTAGCTCAGGCATGCTTTGGGGTGCTCTTAAGCCTAGTTTTGACCGGATGCGCCAGCCAAGCGCCATATGGCACACCTGAATCCACGGCCAAGCTTGTCGCGGATCTTTCGCTGAGTGAGTCCCCTGAGCTAATCACCCCTGCTGACTGGATTTCAGCTCCATACGGTGTAAGCAAACCGCAGGATACGGTCAGCGGTTTGCTGGTTTCGACAGCAAGCGGTTTCCGATTTGTTACCTATTCCGAGCAGCGCTATCGACAAGCTGAAGAGCTCAGCAAACCTGCATTGCAGTGCGGATACATTTGGAAAGGTGAACATGGTTCCGAGCTCTTGCATCTGTTTACAGATGACAAGCTTTATCTACTACTGATTCGGGAAAAGGGCCAACAACAGATCAATGCCACACAAAGATCTAGCGTGATTCAACACTTACGCGCCTTGGGCATTCCCTTACTGACGGAAAAAGATGGGACATTTTTCAGAGAAACAGGAAATACCACTAGGGGAATTTCCAAAGTACAGGGCTCTTGGATTTCCGTACCCGATAGTGAGAGAGAAGCCTTCAATCCTTGCAAGCCCCAAGAGGGCTAGCACCCAAACAGGGGGGTAGATCATTTAATCCATCCCCTTTTTATTATCGCCCGCTCTTCAAATCACCGTAGCTTGTAGAGTGCCCCCAAGATCGCAGTGAATAGTCCACCAGCCAGAACAAAAGGCGTACTGCTTCGCGAGTACGCCCTACAACGCTGCGTCTGAGTGGCCGGCGCCCTGGCACGCTTTACGTTCGTTTCTAACGCAAGGGCACATAGATATCCGTTTGCCATTGATCCTTGGGCGTCTCGGGGTAAACGCTCAGGTATTCAAAGAACAACGGCTGGTCGCGCAGCTCCTCGCCGCTGCTCGGCAGCCAATCGCGGTAGATCGGATAAATCGTTTCGCCGATATGGTCCGGGGAGCCTGTATGCCGAAACACGGCATAACGCCCGCCGGGTATGGTCAGTTCGCGAATATTGAATTCGTTCGCTGTCACGGCCTGGCGAATCTCGCCACAGATAGCGAAGCGAAACTCGTGCGCGGGCGTGGTATCGGGGTTGCCGTATGGCATGCCGAAGGAGCGGCTCAATGCTACCGGCGATTGGCCGCTTTGCATGCGCCATTGGATGAAGGCGTTGACGCTTTCATCGACCAGTTCGGGTGGGCCGCAATGCTCCAATGCAGCGACTCGGACGGGGGAGAAATCGACGATCTGTACGTGCATGGTGACAGTCCTTGAAAAGTGCGGGATGGCGAATACCGTATTCCACACCTGCCAATTGGGTGCCTTTCTGAATTCGCTGGGAGGCATGCCAAACGCTCGCCTGAATGCCCGGCTGAACGCCTCAGGGCTTTCAAACCCAGCATGGAATGCAGCATCCAATACCGAGACTTCCGCTCGGGCCACCAGCCCATGGGCAGCGCGCCGCAGTCGCATCAGTTGCACATAGCGTGAAACGGGTACGCCAACGAACGCGCCGAATTGCCGATGGAAGTGAAATGGCGAAAAGCTCGCCACCTGACTCAACGCCTTGACCGACAGATCACCATCGAGGTTGGCATCGATATAAGCGAGCACAGCATCGAAACGCTGGGTGTAAGCAGAAGAAGGTGATCGAGCAGACACGATGCAGAAATTCCAGGAATACGGTAAGCGCTAGCCTAGGCAATGGCGCCATGCCTAGGCCTAGCCGTACTTGCTCAGTTGGGCCTGTTGATCGCTCCTGAGCGCGATACAGGAGCACGGTAGCATTTGCTAGCCCGGCGACTCGTCTTTTGATCGTTCCCCCTAGGCCGATGACTGAGCAATGGACGCTGAACAGAAGATCAGCCGCCCCACACGGCATCAAAAGCCACAACGGCCACGCCGCAAAGTGGACCATTGACTAAGCCTTTAATTGGATCAATACCTTGATCCTCTTAATTGTCTTAATTGGGGCAGACCTTACTGATCCCCCATTCACAAAGGGCACTGCTCTATGACTCGTCTTAACTGGTTTGAAGCTTCACCCGGTGCTGCTAAGGCACTGGGAGGGCTGCACCATTTCGTCACCACCGGAACGCACCTGCCGCCTCAACTCGTACATCTCGTGTTCTTGCGGGCATCGCAGATCAATGGATGCGCGCACTGCATCGATATCCATTCGCGAGATCTGATCAAGGGAGGTATGTCAGTGGAAAAGCTCGTTCTGGTGCCGGTCTGGCATGAGGCCGCGCATCTGTTTTCCGACCAGGAACGTTCCGCCTTGGCCTGGACGGAAGAAGTGACCCTGGTCAGCGAAACGCATGTTTCTGAAGAGGCTTATGCCGCAGCATCGTCCGCATTCACTCCGAAAGACCTGGTCGACCTCACGGCCGCTATCGCAGCCATGAACGCGTTCAACCGCATGGGTGTCAGCTTTCGCTTGAGCCCTGCTGCGAAGGCGTAAGCCGCAAGACGCGTGAGAACCTGGCAAACAGTTCTTGGTAAAACCGCCCTCACGCCGGGCACTCAACCCGATCGCCCTTGCCGGCCAAGTGCACCCGCGCCAGGGCGGTGAAGGCCTTGAGTGCTGCAGACGGATTGCGGCGGTTTGGGTAGTACAGACACAGCCTTTCCAGAGGCGGTGTCCAGCCTTCCAGTACCCGCTCGAACTGCCCGGCCTCGATTTCAGCCCTCACGTCCTGCTCCATGAAGAAGCCAAGCCCTACCCCCGCCTGCACCGCCGCCTTGACCACGCCGGGCTCGTCGAGCGTGAGCGGCCCGGCGACATCGAGCCTCGTCACCTCGCCTGCCCGCTCGAATTGCCAGGGATAGATCGCACCGTTGGGCAGGCGGATGCGAATACAAGCATGGCGCAGCAGATCCGCCGGAGTGCGCGGTCGCCCGTGCTGCTCGAAGTATCCCGGCGTACCGACAACGGCGTAACGTTGCGGCGCCCCGAGGGGGATCACGATCATGTCGCTGGGCACCAGGTTCGCCGAGCGCACCCCGAGGTCGAACCCACCCGCGACGATGTCCACCAGACGCCCTTCGGTCACCATGTCGATGTGTACGTGCGGATAACGCTGCAGAAACTCCAGCACCAACGGCATCAGGGTTGCGCGGGCGGCACTGGCAAACGCATTGATGCGCAGCGTCCCCGTCGGCCCGGCATTATGCGAACGCACCGCTTCAAGCGCCGTACGAACGTCCTGCAACGCCGGCCCGACCTGCTCCAGGTACAGCGCCCCCGCCTCGGTCAACGACACACTGCGCGTGGTGCGATTGAACAGGCGAGTTTCCAGGCTGGCCTCCAGCTTGGCGATGGTGTTGCTCAAGGCGGTGGTGGACACGTCGAGATCGATGGCGGCCTGGCGGAACGAGGCCCGGCGCGCCACGGCCAGCACCGCTTCCAATTCGTTGAGGCCCAGGCGCGAGTCGGCCATTGGATTATCCTGACATTAGGGACAGGTCATTAACTCTGTCCCAGTTGAGCAAATTATCCATCGAGCAGCAAGATCACTCCCGTAGCGCCCCACCCACTACGAGAGGAAATCAGGCCATGAAGCTGCAACTGCCCGAAGCCGTGAACACCTACTTCGCCATCAGCAATGGCGACGACCCGGCACGCCTTGCCACCTGCTTCCACGCGGACGCGACGGTGATCGACGAGAAACGCACGCACCAGGGCATCGACGCCATCGTGGCCTGGCAACAGGAGGCTCGGCAGGCCTTCAGCTACCGCGTCGAGCCCGTGGAGGCCTCACAACGAGACGATGCATTGACCGTCACCGCACGCGTAGCGGGCGACTTCCCCGGCAGCCCGGTGCTGCTCAAACACCTGTTCGCACTCATGGATGGCCAGATCCGCTCGCTGGAGATCGCACCGTGATGAAACTCGACCTGAACGACAAGCACGTACTGGTCACTGGTGGTACCAAGGGCGTCGGCCGTGCGGTAGTGAACCGCTTCATCGCGGAAGGCGCCAAGGTGCTGACTTCTGCGCGCCAAGTGAGCCAGGATCTGCCGGATGAACTGTTCGTCCAGGCCGATCTGTCGACGCGTGAAGGCTGCGACGCCCTGGTCGAGGGTGCACGCAAGCGCCTGGGCAAGGTGGACATCATCATCCATGTGCTGGGTGGCTCATCGGCCCCCGCTGGCGGCTTCGCGGTACTGGACGACGACCAGTGGCAGCGCGAATTCGATCTCAACCTGCTGCCGGCCGTGCGCCTGGATCGTGCCCTGCTCCCGGCGATGCTGGAACGCCAGGCGGGCGTGATCGTGCACGTGACCTCGATCCAGAGCCGCCTGCCCCTGGCGCAAGCCACCACCGGTTACGCTGCAGCCAAAGCAGCACTCGCCACGTACAGCAAGAGCCTGTCGAAAGAAGTCTCGCCTCAGGGTGTCCGGGTGGTGCGGGTATCGCCGGGCTGGGTCGAAACCGAAGCATCGGTCGCCCTGGCCGAGCGGCTCGCGCAGGAGGCTGGCACTGACTATGAAGGCGGCAAGCGACTCATCATGCAGGCCCTGGGCGGCATACCTCTCGGTCGCCCATCCAGGCCGGACGAAGTGGCGGATCTCATTGCCTTCCTCGCCTCCCCCCGCGCCGCGTCCATTACTGGCACTGAATTCATCATCGATGGAGGGACGGTGCCGACGGTTTAGCGGGAACCTGGCGGGAATGCCCGCCAACAAGTAACCCGGACATCCGCAGCAACGGTGGATGAGAAGAGCGTCATCCACCCTCTGCTGAAGCGCGATGTAGGGTGGACAACGCGAAGCTTGCACCCTGCTGCACGGTATCGATACCTCCGCAGGCAAAGAGCAGACATGAATAGGCAAGCTCTCTATATTGAATAGCCGCAGATGCATCCCCCCTGCATGATCGAGAGCATGTCTCATGGATAGCGAAACGACCCCGTCTGATTGGGTCATACGAAGCACTCTACCCAGTGGAGTGGAGCGTATCGAGGCGTGGTTCGGTGGCCATGGCTACGAGCCGCATCGCCATGACACCTATTCAATTGGACGGACGCTCGCAGGTGTGCAGAGCTTCAACTACAAGGGCTCACTGCGTCACGGCATCCCTGGCAACACGCTCGTACTACACCCAGATGAGTTACATGACGGTATGGCCGGCACGGATGCAGGTTTCCGTTACCGCATGGCATACGTCGACCCGGCTTTGATCCAGAACGTGCTGGACGGCAAGCCCCTGCCTTTCATAGCAGGCGGCCTCTCGAGCGATCCGCGTCTGTACCGCGCCAGTGAAGCATTCGTGCAAGCGCTGGATCATCCGCTGGAAAGGCTGGAAGAGCAGGACGCGCTCTATGACCTGGCGATGGCCTTGCATGCTGTCGCAGGTAAGCCGCGCGGCCGCAAGCATCTGGATTACCGTGCAGCCGAGCGTGTCCGCGAATTCATCATGGCGCACCTGCACTCCAGCATTACTCTGGAAATGCTCGAACAGGTAAGCGGGCGCGAACGCTGGAGCCTGTCACGAGACTTCCGCGTGCTTTACGGCACCAGCCCCTATCGTTTTGTCACGCTACGTCGCCTGGACTGCTTTCGGCGGCTTGCCTTGGACGGCTTCTCGTTAGTGGACGCCGCCCTGGCTGCCGGTTTTCACGACCAAAGCCACATGACCCGGCACTTCACCCGCTGCTATGGCGTGCCGCCCTGGCGCTGGTTGGAACGCCTGCGCTCCACACATTAACGTGCAGGATCGTACAAGAATGGCGTTTTTCGCATCGATAGGCTGATGACTCCCAATCCAGAGGATCCGTCATGCCTGACTCCCATCATCAACAAGCTCCCCTCGCCATCGACCTGAAATACAAGGCCTCGCTGATCGACCAACAGTGGAGTCCTAGAGTCGTTGCCGAGATGAACGACTACCAGTTCAAGGTTGTACGAATTGAAGGTGAATTCATCTGGCATTCGCACCCGGAAACTGACGAGGCATTTCTGGTGCTCGAGGGTGTCTTGCGCATCGACTTACCGGAGGGGTGCGTCTATGTGAATCCTGGGGAGCTCTACGTCGTTCCACGGGGCGTGGAACACCGCACGGCAGCGCAAGGCGAAGCAAAGCTCATGATGATTGAGCCGCGCGGCATTGTGAACACAGGCCATGAGGGTGGCGACCTGACGGCGGCGAACGATATATGGATCTGAGGCGATGGCAGGGCTGATAGCGCCTCGCAACGGTGAGACCGAGACGTAGGGTGGACAACGCGCAGCTTGTCCACCTTTTATGATGGCGCCACCCGGATGGAGTGCCTACTACCTACGATCCGCCAATACTGCTGCCTCGCTTCTGTGCAGAGGGCGTTTCAGAATCGCCATCGCAATGTCTCAGGTGCTCAGGATCTCGCTAGCGGGGAGCCGGTTGGTGGTCTTCATTTCCCGCAGTGAAAGGTTGGACCGAATGCTGGAGACACCCGGCAACGCCCTCAGCACTTTCTCGACGAACCGGCTGTAACTATCCAGATCGCGTGCCACCACCTGCAGCAGGAAGTCGGCCTCGCCAGTAGTGTTGTGGCAACTGAGCACCTGAGGCGCGGACGCGATGATGCTTTCGAATCTGGCGGTCGCCTCTTCGCTGTGATCGGTACAGGAAATCTGTACGAAGGCCATGACCCCAAGCCCCAATTTCTTGCGGTTTAGAACGGCCTGGTATCCCTCGATAACGCCACATTCTTCGAGGCGCTTCTGCCTGCGCCAACAGGAGGCTTCGCTAAGGGCAACTTCCTGCGCGAGCTTCACGTTCGACAACCTGCCGTCACGCTGCAGTCGATCACAGATTGCAATATCTACTTTATCAACGGCAATCGGCACAAAAGATCCCTTCATATTAAAAGCACTTCTGAAGGATCATTTCACACTACATGCATTGTCAATCTTATTCTGAAAGGTAATTTCAGGGCGTTTATCCATAATAAATACAAGGTTCCATCACCCAACAATGCAACGCGGTTGCACATATAAATACGCCGGTGCCCTTACCTCGCGATTGCGTATACAGAGGTGCCGAGCTGACGCCGTAGTGATTGCTCAATCAGAGGTGCTCCATGAAAGCCGTAGTCTACGAAGCATTTTCCCAGCCGCCGCGCCTGATGACGGTCGCCGACCCCAGCGCGGAACGCCACGGCGTGGTCATTCAGGTCAAGGGGACGGGTGTATGCCGCAGCGACTGGCATGGCTGGAAAGGCCATGATCCGGACATCCAGTTGCCGCACGTACCAGGGCACGAGCTGGCCGGCGTCGTGGCGGAGGTTGGCCGTGATGTGACCAAGTGGAAAGTGGGTGACCGCGTGACCGTGCCTTTCGTCGGTGGTTGCGGCGCCTGCCCCGAGTGCAACAGCGGCAACCAGCAGGTCTGCCACACTCAGTTTCAGCCAGGTTTTACCCATTGGGGCTCGTTCGCAGAATATGTGGGCATCCACCAGGCCGACCTGAATCTGGTCGCACTACCTGAGCACATGGACTACGCAACGGCCGCCAGCCTGGGTTGCCGCTTCGTCACCTCATTTCGGGCGATTGTCGATCAAGGCAAGGTCCGCGCCGGCGAGTGGGTAGCCGTGCACGGCTGCGGCGGTGTGGGCCTATCGGCCGTGATGATCGCCCAGGCCATTGGCGCCAATGTCATCGCGATCGATATCGCCGACGACAAGCTGGCGTTGGCTCGCTCCCTGAGCGCCGTGGCGACGGTGAATGCGGCTCAGGTGGCGGACGTAGCCGAGGCGGTCATGGAGATCACCCGCGGGGGCGCCCACGTATCGCTCGATGCATTGGGGCACCCAACAACCTGCTTCAACTCCATCAACAATCTGCGCCGTCGCGGCAGGCACGTCCAGGTCGGCCTGATGCTCGCCGACCACGCCAAGCCGGCGATCCCGATGAGCAAGGTGATCGCTCACGAGCTGGAAATTTACGGCAGCCATGGCATGCAAGCACACCGCTATGACGCCATGATCGAGATGATTACGTCCGGCAAGTTGGCGCCCGAGAAGCTGGTTGGTAAAACCATCAGCCTGGAGCAGTCAATCGATGCGCTGGTGAATATGGATCGTTTCGAGGGCACCGGCGTTACGGTGGTGACCCAGTTCTAGAACTTGATGCCGGCCTTCCCGCTGCCACTCTGATCAACGAAATGGGACAGATCTATTTAATCCGTCCCTTTCTAGCCGCAACGGTGGATGAGAAAAGCGTCATCCACCCTACCCTGAAGCGCGATGTAGGGTGGACAACGCGAAGCTTGTCCACCTTTGCGTCAAGCACCGTCGATACTCGAAACAACTCAGCGCCTGGGATAGCAGCGCCAGCGAGAAGTCCAGCAACCGGGTAGAAGATGATCGCTCGGGAACGCAGCCCTCGACACTCCAGCGTCCGCAACTGGTGTTTGCGTGGTATCGCCATGCTCACACCGGGCTTGCCTACAGCATCTTACAGGCATTCAACATTGCGGCCTGCCCTGATTGCTCCCAAGAACTGGCCATCGTTCACGGCAACTGAGATATTCCGCCGCTCGCCTGACGCCATGACAGGCACCGCATTGAAAGGGAGTTTTCCATGTATCAGCCCACCGCCTGGCACGTCACCCACTGGTGTGACGATGCTTACAGCCTGGGGGCATACAGCACCCTGCTGCCTGGCGGCAGGCCGCAACATCGACATGTGCTGGGCGAGTGCCTGGATGGGCGCCTCGTCATCGCTGGCGAAGCCTGCAATCCCGAGGCGCCCGCCATGACCCACGGCGCCTGGGACGACGGCATTCGCGCGGCCCGCCTCGCCGTACAAGCCGGAGCCCGACGAGTGATCGTGATAGGTGCGGGCTGCGCTGGCTTGGGGGCTGCCCGTCATCTGCGCGCCAATGGTATCGACTGCGTGGTGATCGAGGCGCGCGAGCGCATTGGCGGACGCACCCATAGCCTGCAACTGGGCGAAGTGACCGTGGATGTCGGCGCGGCCTGGCTGCAGCAGTTCGCGGACAACGCCTTGGCTCGCGAAGCGGAGCACCTCGGGTTAACCATGGTGGCGACCGATTTCAGTCAACCGCTGTCTGCCGCCAGCGATGGCGCGGTTCAGGGTATCAATGAAGCCTGGCAGGCACTGCGCCAGGGTGTCGACCGCAGCCTGCCCCTGGCCGAAGGCATCGAGCGCTATCTGGCAGGTCTGGAGCCCGCCCAAGCCCGGACAACGCGTTATGCGATCGACGGCAACCTGATTATCGAGGCCTGCCTGCCGCTTACCCAGCTTTCGGTGGAATCCCTCGACGAGGAAGGCGTCGGTAACGAAGATCGCTTTCTGCCCGGCGGCTATAGCCAGATCATCGAGCATTTGGCCAGCGGGCTCGACATCCGCTTGGGCCAGCCCGTCAGCCAGATCGACTGGCGTGACGGCGAGCTGCGCATCAACGATGAGCGTGGCGACTTCTGCATCTGCACCGTGCCACTCGGCGTACTCAAGACCCTGCGCTTTCTCCCCGAATTGCCGCCGGCCCAACGCGATGCGCTGGCCCACCTGGGCATGGGTAAGCTGGAAAAGGTCGTGCTGCAGTTCGAGCAGCGCTGGTGGCCCCGCTCGCCAACCGGCTACTTGCGCTGGTACGACACGCCTGCGAGCTGGATTGAATGGCTGGATCTGACCGACGCAGTCGGTAAGCCAACCATCGCCGGGTTGATCGCGGCGGATGCGCTGGAGCGTGAATTCGCCGGCCGTAGCGACAAGGAGATCGCCTTGGCCGCTCGAGACGCCTTACAGGCCTGGGCCAAGGCCATCGATGCCGCGCAGTGAGGCAGGCATCGAAAGCAGACACTGGCCGTGCGTAGCGCGCCGGGTGGATCGGATCGCCCCCGTACGCTCTACGCACTTGGCCGTCAGTAAGCCTTGCTCCTACTGCACCACCGCGGCAGCCACCGCCCTGGAACGCCAGGCAAACCCCAGCACCATCAGCAACCCCACCCCCGCCATCGCTGCGCCGGCCAGGGAAATCGCCGGATAGCCCAGACCGGCATTGATCACCGCGCCGCCCAGCGCCGCACCAATCGCGTTACCGAGGTTGAAGGCGCCGATATTCACCGCCGAGGCCAGGTTGGGCGCGGCCTTGGACGCTTCCATCACACGCATCTGCAGCGGCGGCACGATGGCGAAGCTGGCGATGCCCCAGGTCAGGATGGCCACGGCGGCCGGCAGCGGCCAGCGCATCAGTACGGTAAAGGCCAGCAAGACTAGAATCAGCGCACTCAGCGAGACGATCAGGGTGCGATCGACGGAGCGATCCGCCGCCTTGCCGCCCCACATGTTGCCCAGGGTCAGGCCCACGCCATACAGCACCAGCATCGCGGTGATGAAGGCAGTCGAGGCATGCGTCTCGCTACCGAGGATTGGTGCGATATAGGTGAACACGGTGAACATCGCACTCGAACCGACCACGGTCAGCGCCAGCGCTGCCAGCACCGGGCCACGGCCCAGCACGCGGATTTCCGCCAGCACGCCGTCGCTCTTCGGTAGCGGCACGTTGGGTAGCGCGAACCACAGCGCGAGCATGGCCAATACGCCAAGGCCGGTAATGCCCGCAAAGGCCGTGCGCCAGCCCAATAATTCACCGAACCAGGCCGCCAGCGGCACGCCGCCGATGGTCGCCAGGGTCAGGCCCATGAACATCGCCGCCACCGCCCCGGCGCGCTTGTCCGGTGCGACCACGCTAGCAGCGACGATGGAGCCCACGCCGAAGAAGGCGCCGTGGTTCAGCGAGGTCACCACGCGGGCGATCAGCAAGCTGCTGTAGTCGGTGGCCAGTGCGGACATCAGGTTGCCCAGGGTGAAGATGGCCATCAGGCCGATCAGCAAATAGCGCCGGGGAATCCGTCCGGTGGTCAGGGTCATCAGTGGCGCGCCGAGCAGCACGCCGATGGCATAAGCGCTGACCAGCAGGCCGGCTGCGGGAATGGAAACGCCGAGATCACTGGCGATACCTGGCAACATGCCCATGGGGGCGAACTCGGTAACACCGATGCCGAAGGCGCCGATGGCGAGTGCAACGAGTGGTGGATTGATACGCATGAAATGTCTCCTCATCTATGCCGCGAATGCTAGGATCCAAACCTCGACGGCGGTAGATGGCATTTCTGGCAAACACCTTTGCTTACGGAGCACAAATGGACTTCAACGGCCGATCAGGTGAGATGGTGGTGTTCGCCAGCGTGGCGGAAGAAGGCAGCTTGTCGGCCGCCTCCCGTGCACTGGGGCTGACACCCTCGGCGGTCAGCCGCATCATTGCCCGTACCGAGCAGCGCCTTGGCGCCCGCCTGCTGCTGCGCACCACCCGCGCGATCACCTTTACCGCCGAGGGCGAGGCGTACCTGCGCGGCGCCCGGCGCATCCTCGCCGACATGGCGGAAGTCGAAGAAGCCATCACCGACCAGGGCGTGCCTCGCGGGCGCTTGCGTGTCAGTGCCGCGCTCGGCCATGGGCGGATGACCATCGTGCCGCTGGTGGCGGAATTCAGCGCGCGCTACCCGAACATCACCGTCGACCTCAGCCTGGGCGACGAGGTGGTCGACATCCTCGGCGGCCAGGCTGACGTCGCCGTGCGTTTCGGCTATCTGCCGGACAGCCCGTTGACCGCCCGCAAGGTCGGCGAAACCGGCCAGGTGGTGGTGGCCTCCCCCGATTACCTAGAGCGCCACGGCACACCGCAGCAGCCGCAGGACCTGCTACAACACAACTGCCTGCGCTTCAACTTCCGCCGCGCCGAACCCAACTGGCCTTTCGTGCATGACGGCCAGGCGTTCTCCCTCAAGGTCTGCGGCAATATCGAATGCAGCAGCGGCGAGGCGCTGGCGCAATTCGCCCGTGTCGGCGCCGGCATCGCGCGCATCGGCGAATTCACCGTGGCCGAGGACATCCAGCGAGGCGATCTGGTGCCACTGCTGCAAGCCTTCAACCCCGGCGACTGCGAGCCGATCCATGCAGTGTTCGTCGGCGGCTCGGCGATGCCGGCACGGGTGCGGGTGTTCGTGGATTTTCTGCTGGAGCATCACCGGATGTGAGCGGAACGAGTGCTTGGCACCGGACCACTGCGCTTGGCCCTCACCTCACGGTTGGCTGCGCTCTCTAGGCTCTGTACGAAAAGTGCCTGCGCTCGGTAATGCTTCGTTAAAAACAGGTTCGGAATGCTCATTTACAGCTCGTAAACTCCGCTTCCTCACCCGTTTTTGCCTCGCCTGACCTTCGCTCGACGACTTTTCGTACAAACCCTAGTAAACCCGGACTACATCTGCATTTCCGCCAAGGCTCTGCGCAATGGTGCGTCTGATATCTGTATCGGCCCGTGGAAAGGAATGTCCATGTCCAGAACCAGGTACACGGAGGCGGCAATCAGCAGTGCAGACAAGACGAACATGCCAATCACCATTGGGTTATTCGGCGCACGATAGCCAAAGCTGGCGTAGATCAGCGTCATCCACGCGACAAGCATGCCGATCAGCGGCATCGGTATCGCCCCTTCGGACTGCTCCACGATGCGCCAGCGTTGCTCTATGAGCGAGTGGTACTGCTGGCGAAGGTCACTGAGCATGGTTTCTTGGTAACGGGTTTCGGGTCCGATGGCGGCCAGGACCACTCCAATCTCATCCAGAAACTGAGTGGCGGGGCTCACCCGATGCTGAAGTGCTTCATCGCCCCGGTAGGGATTGGCAATGGCGTGCTCCACATAGGCGGCCAGGTGCTCACGCGTGTCCTGCGCCTTCTCACCGTAGGTCTTCAGTGTTCGATCAAAGATGATCAGGCTGGTCGCATAGGCGTGCATGTTGGTATCGATTGCTTCGAAGGTGTTCTTGGTTGAGTTGATCATCAGGCCGAACACCAACGAGGTCATGACCACAAAGATATTGGCGACCAGGCGAACCACCGTGTTGGTTTCTTCATCCCGGTGACGAGCCGAGAGTTTGGGGTACCAATGCATCATGAGCAGGGATGCCGACAGGAGACATACGAAGACACCCGCTGCGATCCAGACCGATTCCATATCTGCGCCTTTTCGCTATACCGCCAGAAGATCGTGGCTCAAAACGCTGAAGCGTCAACTCGGAAGTATGCGCGACGCTTGACCCCATCCTGATCACGGCCAAGCGCTGTGTACGCTCAAGCATCCACGCACAGAGCATTTAGGAGAGCGCCATGGACGCGCTCACGAAGCGTGAGGGAGATCAAAAACAGTTACCGGCGGTTCAATCACTCGGCGCCCTGCTGCGCCAAGCCTGCCAACAATTTGCCATTCAGCTCATGCAACGTGCGCTGCTCCTCGGCGGTCAATCCTGATAGCACGCGCTGCAGGTTGGCCACGTGGGCAGCGAGCATGCCGTCTATCAATTCGAATCCGGCCGGGGTCAGCGCCACCAGCACGCCGCGGCGGTCGCTGGGGTGTTTGCGCCGTTCGATCAAGCCGGCCTTTTCCAGACGGTCGATGCGGCTGGTCATGCCGCCCGAGGAGATCATCGCGCTCTCGTACAAGGCGGTGGGCATCAGCGCATGGGGTTCGCCCGAGCGACGCAGGGTGGCGAGCAGGTCGAACTCGCCGGCCTGCAGGCCATGTTCGGCGAAGAACGGCAGCAGGTGGTCGCGGCTGATCACCTGTGAAAGTTCGCCCAGGCGCCCGATCACGGCCATGGCGGAACCATCCAGATCAGGCCGCTGTTGCCGCCATTGTTCGGCAGCCAGTTGTGCACGGTCTTGCATGTCGCCCTCGATTTATCTTGCCATCAAGATACTTTTCAAAAAGAATGTCGCCATCGTAACGTATTCACGCCAAGGAGGCATCCGCATGCCAGGCTCCAATTCCCGCCCACTTCTGGCCCTCTCGCTGCTGCTGGTGATCGGCACGCTCATGGGGCTGACCAGCAATCTGGTCAAGCTGGCCGGCAACGTCGGCTGGCAGCCAATGGCCTACCTGCTGTGGAGCCTGTTCGGCAGTGGCCTGATGCTGTTGCTGTTCGCCTGGTGGCGTGGCGAGCGGCCCGGCATGGGCCTGCCACAGCAGCGCTACTACCTCGCCTCCGGCTTGCTCAGCATCGCGGTGCCGAACGCCCTGCTGTTCAGCTCCATCGGTCATGTCGGCGCCGGTTTCGCCTCGATGTGCCTGGCCTTTCCGCCCTTGTTCACCTACCTGCTGGCGCTGGCACTGCGCATGGAGGGGCTCAGCCGCATCCGCCTGCTGGGCATCTGCATCGGCCTGTCCGGCAGCCTGCTGCTGGCCCTGGGCAAACTGCACGGAGGCGACAGCCCGACCCTCTGGGTGCTGGCTGCGTTGAGCGTGCCGGTGTTCCTGGCACTGGGCAATATCTACCGCGCGCGCTACTGGCCGAGCGGTGCCACACCGCTGTCGCTGGCACCCGGCATGTTGCTCGGTGGCGCCGTGCTGCTGGTCGCCACAGCCGCGCTCGGTGTCGACTTCACCCCGCGTCTGGACAGCACACTGGCGGTCGCCCTGCTGGTGGCGCAGATGCTGCTGTTCGCGGCGGTCTATGCGCTGTTCTTCATCCTGCAGAATCTGGCCGGCACGGTGTTTCTCAGCCAGATCGGCTCGGTGGCGGCCATCACCGGCGCCGCCATGGCCATCGGCCTGTTCGGTGAACAGGGCAGCCTGAGCATGCTGCTGGCCGCGCTGTGCATCGTCGGCGGCGTGCTGCTGGTGGCTTGGCGCGGTGCCAAGGAGGCGCAGTCATGAAGCGCCAGGGCCTGCTGCTGATCGCCATCATCCTGCTTGGCCTGAACCTGCGCCCGGCGCTGGCGGCCATCGGCCCGTTGCTCGACCGCATCCAGCTCGATAGCGGCCTGGATCATGTCGGCGCCAGCCTGCTGACCAGCCTGCCGGTGGTGATCATGGGGCTGGGCGCGCTGGCCGCCGGCCCGCTGCGACGGCGCCTTGGCGACAGCGGTGGAATTTTTCTCGGCGCCGTGTTGATCGCCCTGGCCTGCCTGTTGCGCGGGTTGTTGCCAAGCGCCACTCCGTTGATCGCCAGCGCCTTGCTGGCCGGCGCCGGTATCGCCTTCGTGCAGGCGCTGCTGCCAGGCCTGATCAAGTCGCGATTCGCCGCAGACAGCGGTCGCCTGATCGGTTTCTACAGTTGCGCGATTATGGCCGGCGCCGCTTTCGGCGCGGCAGTCACACCCTGGCTGGCGCAATCGCTCGGGTGGTCCTGGGCGCTGGCGAGCTGGGCATTGCCGGCCGTGCTCGCTGCCGCGATATGGCGGCGAGCGGCGCCAGCCAGGGCGGCAACCATCGCCATGGCCACCCCGCCCTTGGCGCCGTGGCGCTGGCCCAGGGCCTGGCTGTTGATGAGCTTCTTCGGTATTGGCACGGCCGGCTACACACTGGTGCTGGCCTGGCTACCGCCCTACTACACGGCCCTGGGCTGGAGCGCCCAGAGCAGCGGCTTGCTGCTGGCCGCACTGACGCTGTGCGAGGTAGCAGCCGGCCTGCTGCTCTCCAGCCTGCTGCCTCGCTTCCCTGATCGACGCCCACTGCTGGCGCTGGTGCTGCTATCGCTTTTTGCCGGTTTGCTGGTCCTGCAGTTGGCACCGCAGACCCTGGTGGTGCTCGTCGCCCTGCTGCTTGGTATCGGCATCGGCGGCCTGTTTCCGCTGTCGCTGGTGGTGGCGCAGGATCACCTGGAAGATCCCCAGCAGACCGGCGATCTGCTGGCGTTCGTCCAGGGTGGCGGTTACCTCATCGCCGCATGCGCGCCCTTGCTGGCGGGCGTGTTGCGCCGCTACAGCACGGACCTCAGCCTGAGCTGGCAGTTGATGGCGCTGGCAAGCGTGCTGCTGATGGTCATGGCCGCGCGCTTCAGCCCTGGCCATGAACACCGCACTCGTGGCATGGCACCGGACTGAAGCGCCCGAAACTCAGACGCGGAACTGGCCGACCAGGCCCTGCAGGCGCCCGCCCAGGCCGTCGAGATCGCGAGCGGCCTGCGCGCCCTGCGTGGCGTCACTGGCGACTTCGTCCACGGCGACGGCGATCTGGTGCACGCTGCGGTTGATCTCTTCGGCCACTGCCGTCTGCTCCTCGGCGGCACTGGCGATCTGCGCGTTCATCGAGTTGATGGTGCCGATCAGTACCGCGATGCTGTCCAGCGCCTCGCCCGCGTGGCTGGCCTGTTCGCGGGTGCTGTCGCCCATCTGGCTGGCGCGCTGCATCGCCGCCACCGCCTCGCCCGTCGCATTCTGCAGGCGGTCGATCATGCTCTGGATCTCGCCCGTGCTCTGCTGGGTACGACTGGCCAGGGCACGCACCTCATCGGCGACCACGGCAAAACCGCGCCCTGCCTCGCCCGCCCGCGCGGCCTCGATGGCGGCGTTGAGGGCCAGCAGATTGGTCTGGTCGGCAATCGCACGAATCACCTCCAGCACGCTGACAATGCCCTGTACGTCGCGGCGCAGACTGTCCAGCGATTCACTGCTGCTACGCACCTCACCAACCAGATCGTGAATGTGCGCGATGCTGCCATCGACCACCCGCTTGGCATCCTGCCCCTGCTGATCGGTCTCGCGTGCAGCCTCGGCGGCGCGCTGGGCGCTCTGCGCCACTTCATGAGCGGCGGCAGACATTTCGTTGATGGCGGTGGCGACCTGGTCAGTCTCGTGGCGTTGCCCGGCCATGGCCTGTTCCGAGCGCTGGGCCTGGCTGGATACGCCGCCGACCAGACCGAAGAGCTGGTCGGTGGTCACCGACACCTGCTGCACCAGTGCATGAATCTTGGCGACGAAGGCGTTGAAGGAGGTCGCCAGCTCGCCCAGTTCGTCCTGACTGGTGACCGGCAGGCGCTGGGTCAGATCACCCTCTCCGGCGGCCATGTCATCGAGCTTGCTCTTGATCAACTGCACCGGCTTGGTGATCGATGCCGCCAGCGGCAGGGACAACAGGGCCAGCACCAGCAGCAGGCCAATCGCGGAGCCGGCCATGACCATCAGCAGGCGGTCGACGCTGTGCTGGAACTGCGCACGCGCAGCCTGTACGTCACGCTCCACCCCGTCGAGATTGACCGAGGTACCGAAGACCATCTTCCACTTGGGCAGGTACTGCGAGTAGCCAACCTTGGGCACCAGCACCTTGCCATCGCCCAGCACGAAGCTGTAGTCGACGTAATGGCTGCTATCCATGCCTGCCCGCACCAACTCACGAATGGCATAGACACCATTGGGGTCGCGGAAGCTGCTGAAGTCCTCGCCGATACGATCGTTGGTATTGCCCTGCAGGACTCGACGAATGTTGCTGTCATAACCCCAGAAATAGCCATCCGCACCGTAGGCCAGGCGCTTGAGCACCGCGACGGCCTGGGCCCGCGCGTCCATGTCGCCGTCGCCTGAGGCCTGGTAGATCGGGGCAATCGCGTTAGCCGCCAGTTCCACGTATTGCTTGATCTCCGCCTTGCGGTCCGCCACCAGCTTGGCGCGGGTCTGCTCCTCCTGATGATCGGCGAGATTACCGAGAACGACGAATGCGATGGTGCTGAGCAACAGGGTCAACAGGCAGATAGGCCCCAAAGCCAGCAACAGCACTTTGGAGCGCAGACGCAGAGAGAAGATCATTGGCAGTACACCTTTACCGGCGTTTTGATGTTATTGAGCGAGCATATTGCCAAGATGGTGACGCCAAAAGAACAGAGGCAAGCAAAAACTGGTATGACCAGTTTCATTTATCAGAGAAATGAATACCCACCATCTACTCACATGACAACTGTTCATGATCAATGGCGGTAACTAGGCGACTTTTGAAGTCATGAAAGGCCGGCACACGGGCAGCCAGGCAACAAAAAACCCGCCGTGGCGGGTTCTTCGTATCAGCGAGCTCGAATCACTTCTTGCCCAGCTTCTTCAGCTCTTCGTCGCGCAGTTCGCGGCGCAGGATCTTGCCAACGTTGGTGGTCGGCAGCACGTCGCGGAACTCGACGGCCTTGGGCACCTTGTAGCCGGTGAGGTTGGCGCGCATGTGCTCCATCACCTGCTCCTTGGTCAGGCTTTCGCCCGGTTTGACCACGATGAAGACCTTGATCGCCTCGCCGGACTTCTCGTCCGGCACACCGATGGCGGCGCACTGCAGCACGCCCGGCAGGGTCGCCAGCACGTCTTCCAGTTCGTTCGGGTAGACGTTGAAGCCGGACACCAGAATCATGTCCTTCTTGCGGTCGACGATGCGCAGGTAGCCATCTTCCTGGATCAGGCCGATGTCACCGGTCTTCAGCCAGCCGTCGGCATCGAGGATTTCATCGGTGGCTTCCTGGCGCTGCCAGTAGCCCTTCATCACCTGCGGCCCCTTCACGCACAGCTCGCCGATCTCGCCAATGGCCAGTTGCTGGCCGTCGTCGTTGATGACGCGGCACAGGGTCGAGGGCACCGGAATACCGATGGTACCGAGCTGGATGGCGCTGAACGGGTTGACCGTGGCCACCGGGCTGGTCTCGGTCATGCCGAAGCCTTCGCAGATGGCGCAGCCGGTGACGTCCTTCCAGCGCTCGGCGGTGGCCAGTTGCAGGGCCATACCGCCGGAGACGGTGAGCTTCAGGCTGGAGAAGTCCAGCTTGCGGAAGTCTTCGTTGTTGCACAGGGCGACGAACAGGGTGTTGAGACCGACGAAACCGGTGAAGCGGTACTTGGCCAGGTCCTTGACCACCGAAGGCAAGTCACGCGGGTTGGTCAGCAGGATGTTGTGCCCGCCAATCAGCATCATCGCCATGCAGTGAAAGGTGAAGGCATATATGTGATACAGCGGCAGCGGTGCGATCAGCACCTCGCATCCTTCATCGAGGTTGGCGCCCATCAGCTCCCGGACCTGCAGCATGTTGGCCACCAGGTTGCGATGGGTGAGCATGGCGCCCTTGGCCACGCCGGTGGTACCGCCGGTGTACTGCAGCACGGCGACATCGCCATTGCTCGGATTGGCCTCGGTGAAACTCTGGCCACGGCCCTTGGCCAGGGCATCGTTGAGCTTGACCGCCTGCGGCAGGTGATAGGCCGGCACCATTTTCTTCACGTGCTTGATCACGAAGTTGACCAGCAGGCGCTTGAAGGTCGGCAGCATGTCGCCGACTTCGGTGACGATCACCGTCTTCACGCCGGTCTTGGGAATCACCTGCTCGGCCAGATGAGCCATGTTGGCCAGGCAGATCAGCGCCCTGGCGCCGGAATCGTTGAACTGGTGCTCCATTTCCCGCGCGGTGTACAGCGGGTTGGTGTTGACCACCACCAGGCCGGCGCGCATGGCACCGAAGACCACGATGGGGTACTGCAACACGTTGGGCAGTTGCACGGCGATGCGGTCGCCGGGCTTGAGATCGGTGTGCTTTTGCAGGTAGGCGGCGAAATCCCCGGAGAGCTTGTACATCTCGCCGTAGGTGAGCGTCTTGCCCAGGTTGCTGAAAGCAGGCTTGTCGGCGAAGCGTTGGCAGGACTCTTTCAGTACCGCGAGGATGTTCGGGTACTGATCGGGATTGATTTCGGCAGCAACCCCAACGGGATACTTGTCCTTCCAGAAGTTTTCGGTCATGGAAGCCCACTCCTAAGCAACAGCTGATCTTCACCGCGCGTTGGCGGTTGTTTGTTGTGTGTATAGCTCGCTTTCCCGCTGGCCCACGGCCTGGAAGCGCGCCGAGAGTAGCAGCTTTGCCAGATGCTCACCAGCACCAAACATGGCCCACAGAGTCGCAAAAATGACTATAAACAGAATAAAAGTCACGACCCTGATTTTCTTTCGCAATGAATCGAAAAGCCTCTAGCTCGCACATTACAACCCGGGGAGCCTAGCGCGAATCGATGACGACTGCAGTGCTGGAATGCCCGAAACAGGCAGAGGTGGTTACGAAATCACAACAATTGGACTGCGCGATGGCAGTTGAGGCGGGAAAGCCCCTCCCCCGGCAATGGGGAGGGGCTTTGGGTCAGGCGATGTCGCGCAGCTCGCGACGCAGGATCTTGCCGACCGGCGTCATCGGCAGTGACTCCTTGAACACGATGTGCTTGGGCACCTTGTAGCCGGTGAAGTTTTCCTTGCAGTAAGCCTTGAGCTCTTCCACGGTCACACCGCCGTCGCGCGGCACCACGAACAGCTTGACCACTTCCCCGGACTTCTCGTCCGGCACGCCGATGGCCGCGCAACTGGCCACCTTGGGATGGGCCATGACCACGTCCTCGATCTCGTTGGGATACACGTTGAAGCCGGAGACGATGATCATGTCCTTCTTGCGGTCGACGATACGCACGTAACCGTCCGGGTCGATCACGGCGATGTCACCGGTCTTGAACCAGCCTTCGGCGTCGAGCACTTCGGCGGTCGCTTCCTCGCGCTGCCAGTAGCCTTTCATTACCTGCGGCCCCTTGATGCACAGCTCGCCGCGCTCGCCGGTCGGCAGCTCGTTGCCGTCGTCATCGATCACCTTGAAGGCCGTGCCCGGCACGGGTATGCCGACAGTGCCCAGGCGCGCCTTGTCGCCGTAGGGGTTGGTACTGGCCACCGGCGAGGTCTCGGTCAGGCCATAGCCTTCCACCACGGTGCAGCCGGTCATCTGCTGCCAGCGCTCGGCGGTGGCCTTGACCAATGCGGTACCGCCGGAGTTGGTGACCTTGAGGTGGGAGAAGTCCAGGTTCTTGAACTCGGGGTGGTCCATCAGCGCGACGAACAGGGTGTTCAGGCCCAGCAGTGCGGTGAACTGCCACTTACCCAGTTCCTTGACGAAACCGGGGATGTCGCGCGGATTGGTGATCAGCACGTTGTGGTTGCCGTTGACCATCATGCACATGCAGTTCGCGGTGAAGGCATAGATGTGGTACAGCGGCAGCGGCGCGATCATGATCTCCTGGCTCGGTTTCATCAGCGGCGTGCCATCCGGGCCGAGCTGCGACAGGCAGGCATCGACCTGCAGCATGTTGGCCACCAGGTTGCCGTGGGTGAGCATGGCGCCCTTGGCCACACCGGTGGTGCCGCCGGTGTACTGCAGCACGGCAATGTCATCATGGCTGGCCCTGACGGGTGCCAGCGCCTGGCCCTGGCCCTGCTTGAGTACCTGCTTGAAGGCAAGGGCCTGAGGCAGATGGTAGTCGGGCACCATCTTCTTGACCTTCTTCACCACGGTGTTGACCAGCCAGCCCTTGAGGCTCGGCAGCAGGTCGCCCATCTTGGCTTCGATCAGGTAGTCGATCTCGGTATCCGGCAGCACTTCCTGCACCAGCTTGCCGAACATGTTCAGGTACACCAGCGCACGCACGCCGGCATCCTTGAACTGGTGGCGCATCTCCCGGGCGGTGTACAGCGGGTTGGTGTTGACCACGATCAGCCCGGCACGCATGGCACCGAATACCGCGACCGGATACTGCAGCACGTTGGGCATCTGCACCGCGATACGGTCACCCGGTTTCAGGTCGGTGTGCTTCTGCAGGTAGGCGGCGAAGGCCGCGGAGAGACGATCCAGTTCGGCATAGGTCAGCGTGACACCGAGATTGCTGAAGGCCGGGCGATCGGCAAAACGCTTGCACGAGCGCTCGAAGACTTCGATCACCGACTTGTAGCTGGACAAGTCAATATCGTTGGGCACGCCAGGGGCGCGTTTGTCGTTCCAGAAATCAGGTTGCATTGTTCTTGTCCTCTTCCCCTGAAGTGATCTGACTGCCCGGAAAGTAGCAGCTTAGAGCCGAGCCGCAAATAGCTCGAAGGCGTCATTGATGGGCTGAATTTCGCATTAAATGCAGTGATTCGTAACCGATCTTTACCACTTCGGGGAAACCGGGGGTGCTATGCCTGCTGGCGACCAAGGTGCACAATGTTGCAATCTCCGGCACAAGGATTCGCCATGCGCCACGACACCTTCGTTCTCAATGCCAGCGACGGCCTGCCGCTGCACGTCAACCACTGGTACGGCGAAGCGCCGCCACGGGCCATGGTCATGCTCTCCCACGGCATGGCCGAGCACAGCCTGCGCTACGCACGCCTGGGCGAAGCTCTGGTAGCTGCGGGTTTCGCGCTCTACGCACTGGACCAGCGCGGCCATGGGCTCACCGCCGAACGTGGCACCCTGGGGCACTACGCTGACGAAGATGGCTGGAACAAAGTGGTGGGCGATCTATCGACCCTCAACCATCACATTCGCCAGCAGCACCCGCAAACGCCGATCTTCCTGCTCGGCCACAGCATGGGCAGTTACATCGGCATGGCCTATCTGCTGGGTCACAGCTGCAGCCTGCAGGGCGCCGTGCTCTCCGGCTCCAACTACCAGCCGGTGGCGCTGTACAAGGCCGCCAGGCTGATTGCCGGATTCGAGCGTTGGCGCCTGGGACCTAAGGGTCGCAGCAAGGTCATCGACTACCTCTCCTTCGGCTCCTTCAACAAGGCCTTCAAGCCCAACCGCACGGCCTTCGACTGGCTCAGCCGCGACCCGGCGGAAGTGGACAAGTACGTGACCGATCCCCTGTGCGGCTTCGTCTGCACCACACAGTTGTGGTGCGACCTGTTCGAAGGCCTGCAGCAGATCACGCCGGTGGAGAACCTGGCGCAGATCGATGCCGACCTGCCGCTGCTGGTGATCGGCGGCGAGTGTGATCCCATCAGTCAAGGCAAACGCCTGAAGCATCTGGCTGGCGCTCTGCGTGAGGCCGGCGTAAACGACGTGCAACTGAAGCTTTATCCCGAGGCCCGCCACGAGCTGCTCAACGAGAGCAATCGCGACGAGGTCACCACCCAACTGATCGAGTGGTTGCAACAGGCACTGCGCCACAGTCGACACCCCATCAAGGAGCCCTCATGAGTCAGGTCACCAATATCCCTTACGACGCTCTCAGCGTCGGCCAGCAAGCGGCCTTCGAGAAGACCGTTGAAGAGCGCGATGTACAGCTGTTCGCCGCCGTATCCGGCGACAACAACCCGGTGCATCTGGACGCGGCCTTCGCTGCCGAGACCATGTTCAAGGAGCGCATCGCCCACGGCATGTTCACCGGCGCGCTGATCAGCGCCGCCATCGCCTGCCGCCTGCCTGGCCCGGGCACCATCTACCTCGGCCAACAGCTCAAGTTCACCCGCCCGGTGAAGCTCGGCGACACCCTGACCGTGAAGCTGGAAGTGCTGGAAAAGCTGCCGAAGAACCGCGTGCGCATCGCCACCCGCGTGTTCAACCAGGACGGCAAGCAAGTGGTCGACGGCGAAGCCGAAGTACTCGCCCCGGCCAGCGAGCAGACCGTAACCATGCCGCCGATGCCGCAAGTCACCGTCAACTGATGCGCTGCAAGCTGGTGCGCGACCGCAGCGTCGCGCACCACTTTTGTTCTACACTCACAAACCTTGAGCGACCTGGCGCTACATAAGTGCGTTTCTTTGTGCACTTCGCACAAACCTCTTTGACCACCTTGCCAAGCCAGCCGCTGCGCTGATTTCTGGCACGTCCCCTGCTATCGCCAAGGCCTCCCCCCCTTCTCGGAGCCAGGTCCATGAGCAACGCCACCCCCGATAGCGATTACCCCCTGAGCGAGGTGCCCAACGGCGCGCGCAAGGGGCTGTTCTCCACCGCCATCCTGCTGTTCGGTTTCACCTTCTTTACCGCCACCATGTTCGCGGGCGGCAAGATCGGCATGGCCTTCGACTTCACCACCCTGCTCTGGGCAGCGGTGATCGGTAACCTGCTGCTCGGCCTGTACGCCGCGGTACTGGGTTTCATCGCCTGCCGCAGCGGCCTGAACTCGGTGCTGATGGGGCGCTTCTGCTTCGGCGAAGTGGGCAGCAAGCTGTCCGACATGCTGCTCGGCTTCACCCAGATCGGCTGGTACGCCTGGGGCACGGCGACCATCGCCATCGTACTGGTGAAGATTCTTGGCCTGCCCGAAGGCCTGACCATCCCGCTGATGGTGCTGTTCGGCTTCGGTTTCTGCCTGACCGCCTTCGTCGGCTACAAGGGCCTGGACCTGCTCTCGCGCGTCGCCGTACCGGCCATGCTGGTGCTGTTGGTGGCCTCGCTGTGGATCGCCACCCGTGATGTCGGCGGCCTGGCCGGCCTGCTGGCGGTCGAACCCAATGAGAGCATGAGCCTGAGCGTGGCCATCACCCTGGTGTTCGGCACCTTCGTCAGTGGCGCCACCCAGGCGACCAACTGGACCCGTTTCGCCAAGAGCGGCCGCATCGCGGTGCTGGCCAGCCTGTTCGGCTTCTTTATCGGCAACGGCCTGATGATCATCGCTGGTGCCTACGGCGCCATCGTCTACCAGCAACCGGACGTGGTCGAAGTGCTGGTGCTGCAGGGGCTGTCCATGGCCGCCGTGGTCATGCTGTTCCTCAATCTGTGGACCACCCAAGACAACACCATCTACAACTTCGCCGCAGCCGGCTGCAACCTGCTGCGCACCGGCAAGCGCAAGACCGTGACCCTGGTCGGCGCCGGCATCGGCACGCTGCTGGCCATTGGCGGCATGTATGAGATGCTGATTCCCTTCCTGATCCTGCTCGGCTCGATCATCCCGCCGATTGGCGGCGTGATCATGGCCGACTACTTCTACGGCCACCGCGCGCGCTACCCGAAACTGGCCGATGTGCGCCTGCCGGCGTTCAACTGGGTCGGCCTGGGTGCCTACCTGATTGGTGCGCTGAGCGCCTACTTCTCGCCCTGGGTCGCGCCGCTGGTGGGCATTGCCGTGGCGGCGGTGGCCTACGTCGTGCTGTTCGAGGCGAACAAGGCGCTGGCCGGCCGCCAGCAGGTAGCCGGCGCGTGAGCCTGACCGTCGCCGATGTACTGGCCCTGCCCGATCTGGCCAGCATGCACCTGCGTGCCGGCCGGGCCGGGCGCGACAATACTGTGCGCTGGCCCTACGTGGCCGAGAACGAAGGCATTGCCGACTGGGTGATGGGCGGCGAGCTGATTTTCGTCACTGGCATCAACCACCCGCGTGACGAAGCCAACCTGCTGCGCCTGGTGCGCGAGGGTCACGAGCGTGTGGTCGCCGGCATGGTCATCCTCACCGGCGCCGAGTTCATCCAGGCCATCCCGCCCAGCGTCATCGACGAGGCCGAGCGCCTTGGACTGCCACTGATCGAGCAGCCCTATGCGCTGAAGATGGTGGTGGTCACCCAGGCCATCGGCACCGCGCTGGTCCATGCGCAGCAGCTTGGCCGCTCGCGCCAGCACGTGCTGGAACAGGTGCTCGACGGCGATTACCAATCACTCGATGTGCTGTTGCAGCGCGGCGACAGCCTTGGCCTGGCGCTGCACCTGCCGCGCCAGGTGGCGCTGCTGCGCCTGGACGGCAGCGAGCAACTGTTCGGCGACCTGCCCGGCGAAGACGCCGAGCGCCAGCTGCAGAGCCGCCAGCAACTGCTGCAACGGCGCCTGGAGCAGAGCCTCGGCGAGCTTGGTGACGCGCTGCCGCTGGTCAGCCAGGGCCGCCACTGGATCGCCCTGCTGCCCTGCCCCGATGCCCACGCCGAGGCGCGCAATCGCCAGGCCATGACCGCACTGCTCGATGAGCTGCACCCAAAGCTCGGCCCACTGCGGCTGTTTCTCGGCCTCGGCAGCGCCGGTTGCGAGGCGCCGCGCTTCGCCCAGGGCCTGGGTGAAGCGCGCCAGGCGCTGGCCGTGGCGCAGCGCTTTCCCGAGCGCCTGGGCCTGTGCAGTTTCAACGAATTGGGCGTGCTGGAACTGCTCGGCGCGATACGCGATCGCAGCTTGCTCGACCGCTTCGTCGAGCGTGTGGTCGGCCCACTGATCCGCGACGACTCGCGCCACCAGCCGGTACTGATGCCGACACTGGAAGCCTGGTTCGCCGAGAACGGCAACCTGGCCCTCGCCGCGCAACGCCTGAACGTTCACCGCAATACCCTGAGCTACCGTCTACAGCGCATCGAAGCGCTGACCGGCTGCTCGTTCGACGATCCGCACGACCGCCTGAACATCAGCGTTGCGCTGTTGATCCGGCGCCTGTCGGCGCCTGCCTGAGAGGAACCCCGATGATCATCCACAATGCCCGCCTGCGTGGCCGCGACGGCCTTTACCGCATCACCCTGAGCGGCGACCAGATCGCTGCAATCGACGCCCAGACCGCCAGTGCTACCCCAGCCGCGGACGATCTCGACGCTGCCGGCAATCTCGTCGTGCCGCCCTTCGTCGAGCCGCATATCCACCTCGACGCCACCCTTACCGCCGGTGAGCCGGCCTGGAACATGAGTGGCACGTTGTTCGAGGGCATCGAACGCTGGGCCGAGCGCAAGGCGCTGGTCACCCATGAAGACACCAAGACCCGCGCCAGGAAGACCATCGACATGCTGGTCGACCACGGCATCCAGCACGTGCGCACCCATGTCGACGTCACTGACCCGACCCTGGCCGCACTCAAGGCCATGCTCGAAGTGCGCGAGGAAACCCGCCACCTGATCGACCTGCAGATCGTCGCCTTCCCGCAGGAGGGCATCGAGTCCTACGCCAATGGTCGCGCGCTGATGGAACAGGCCATCGAGCTGGGCGCCGACGTGGTCGGCGGCATCCCGCATTTCGAGAACACTCGCGACCAGGGCGTGTCGTCGATCAAGTTCCTCATGGATCTGGCCGAACGCACAGGCTGCCTGGTGGACGTGCATTGCGACGAGACCGACGACCCGCAGTCGCGCTTTCTCGAAGTGCTGGCCGAGGAAGCTCGCGTGCGCGGCATGGGCGCGCGGGTCACCGCCAGCCACACCACGGCCATGGGCTCCTATGACAACGCCTACTGCTCCAAGCTGTTCCGCCTGCTGAAGATGAGCGGCATCAGCTTCATCTCCTGCCCCACCGAAAGCATCCACCTGCAGGGCCGCTTCGACACCTACCCAAAACGCCGTGGCCTGACCCGCGTGGCGGAGATCGACCGCGCCGGGATGAACGTCTGCTTCGGCCAGGACTCCATCGTCGACCCCTGGTATCCGCTGGGCAACGGCAACATCCTGCGCATCCTCGAAGCGGGTTTGCACATCTGCCACATGCTCGGCTACGAAGACCTCAAGCGCAGCCTGGATCTGATCACCGACAACTCGGCGCGCGCGCTGAACCTGGGTGAAAGGTACGGTCTGGAAGTGGGTCGCCCGGCCAATCTACTGATCCTCTCGGCGCCGGACGATTACGAGATGGTGCGCAGCCAGGGCCATGCGCTGGTATCGGTGCGTCACGGCAAGGTGCTGATGCGCCGCACTCCGGCGCAGATCGAACGCGCCTGACGCTCAAATGTGGGAGGGGCTTCAGCCGCGATAACCTGTCAAGGGCGCGGCTAAAGCCACTCCTACACGCCCTACTTCTTCCGCATGCTGGGGCCATGCGTCGCTCAAGCCATCACTTGGGCACATCGCCCAGTTTGATCCCCCACAAACGGCAGAAGAGCAGACACGATAATCCTCATGCGAACAGCGACCGTGGGAGCGGCTTCAACCGCGATTACCCTTGAAGAGCTCGCGGCTGAAGCCGCTCCTACAAGTGCGAAAGCGCCCTACTCCACCCGCACGCTGGCAGTCATGCCAGCGCTCAGCACCAGGCTTTCGGGCACCTCATCGAGCTTGATACGCACCGGAATACGCTGCGCCAGGCGCACCCAGTTGAAGGTCGGTTCGACATCGGCCAGCAGTTGCCCGTCCGGGCTGGCGTTGCGGTCGGTGATGCCGCGACTGATGCTCGCCACCTCGCCACGAAGCTGCTGATCCCCCCCCATCAGCCACACCTGCACGGGCGCACCGACCTGAATGCGCGGCAGCTTGGTCTCCTCGAAATACGCCTGCACGTAGAACGACTGGGTATCGACCAGCGCCATCACGGCCTGCCCGGCCTTGGCGTAGTTGCCCTGCGCCAGCACCAGGTTGGTGATCTGTCCATCGCGCGGGGCATGCACTTCGCTGCGCGCCAGATTCAGCTCGGCCATATGCAGGTCGGCCTGCGCTTCGTGGTATTCGCTGCGCGCCATATCGGCGTTGATCTGCGCGTTCTCCAGCAGTTCGGCGCTGATTGCCTGGGCGCCCAGGCGCGAGCGCCGCGAGGCCTCGTGTTCGCGCAGGCTCAGTTGCTGGCGGCGAACGTCCACCACCGCCTTGGCCTTTTCCACCGCGGCCTGGTAACGCTCGCGGTCGATGCTCATCAGCAGATCACCCGCCTTGACCTGCTGGTTGTCGCGCACATTGAGCTCGACCACCCAGCCGGACACGTCCGGGGCGATGGTCACCACATCGGCGCGCACGCGGGCGTCTCGCGTCCAGGGCGAGTACATGTAGTGCTGCCAGATCCAGGAGCCGGCGAAGATCGCCGCCGCCACCATGACCAGGGTGATGCCGACTCGAATGGTCGAACGCATGCTTTCTCTCCTTAATGCGCCAGGACGGCGATTACCGCCGCCAGCACGCAGACATACAAGGCACAATCGAACAGAGCTTCGTGCCAGATCCAGCGCGACAGCCCGATACGCTGCAAGCTCAGGCGCAACACGCCGGTCAGCAACAGCGCCAATACCGCGTAGGCCGCCATCGGGCTGAGCAACACGCCGCCCAGCGACCATTCATGCAAGCCCATGTGCCCCTCCTCTTAGTTGGCACCATTGGCGCCAGCCGCTCTGCAGCTGCAACAGCGCCGCCTCGGCCAAACGCTTGTCGATACTCGGCGTGCAGGCGCGCAGGGCCTCCTGCAGCTCGGCCACAGGTCGGTTCAGGTCGTCTTCACGGCCGGGCGCGGGGCCATGCTCCAACGCCTCATCGAGACGCTCCAGAAACCGCCGCTGCGACCGTGCCAAGCCGGCATCGGCATTGGCCAGACACTTGCGCAGATGCAGCAGTTCATCACCCAGATCGAGACCAGCCACACCATCGTCCCAGCGACTGCGTGCTTGATCCGGACGCGCCGGATAATGCCGCGCAAGCTGAATCAGGCGATCAGCCATACGTCCGCCGAACCAGTTTTCCGCGCGCCCCAGATCTCGGCGGGTCAGGCGCCCGAGGTCGGTCAGGATCGCCTGCATCAGGCGCCGTCCGTGCCACACGGGGTTACGCAGCACCACCAACTTGAAGGCCATCACCGCACAACTCACGCCCACCAGCATGCTGAGAGCCTCATTGAGGAAGAACTCGACGTTGTAACCGACACCTGGCATGGGCAGACAGAGCACGATGAAATGCAGGCAGAACGAGGTCGAGGTAGCGGCCGTCGCCGGTTTGGCCATGCCCAGCACACCGAAGAACAGCGGTACACCGAGCACCATGCAGAGCATCACGAAACCATCGATCTGCGGCATCAGTATCTGCCCGACGAAAAACGCCACCGGCAGCGCATAGAAGATACCGCGCAGGAACATCATGCCGATCTGCGGTGCGACTTCGAGCCGGGCGAACAGGCTGCAGACCACACAGGCCAGGAGCAGCGCGCCGGTGGCATGCGTCCAGCCAGTGGCCAGCCAGAACCCGGCCAGGGTCAGGAACGTCAGCGCGCTGCGCGAGCCATAGACCAGGGCCGTCTGCCAGTCGTGGTGCCAGGACAAAGGGCGCGGCGCATCGGCCGGGGCCCTGCCCTCCTCGACCGCGAGCAGGGCGCGACTGGCATCCTCGACGCGTAACAGCAGCACCATCAGCCGCTCCAGGCACAACTGCTGGCCACCGCTCAACTCATCGTCCTGCGCCGCACTGCGCAGTTGTTCGACCAGCTCCAGCAGGCCCTGCGGTTGCGCCTGCTGCAGACGCTCATCCACCACCTGCAACCAGGGCGCGACAGCCTGCGCCTCGTCGCTGCTCAGCTGTCGCCACTGCCGCGCCACGCCACGCGCCAGACGCAACATGCCGAGCAGATCTCGACTCAGCACGCGCAACGCCACCGCACGCTGACGACCGCGCGCACCCTCGAACCAGGCATGCTCGCGCTGCGCATCCACGGCAACGATGCGCGCCAGCACCTCCAGCAAACCCTGCCGCGAGTCGGCTTCACCCGCCAGCGCCTGGCGCGAAGCCGCGACACCGGCCTGCCAGGCATCGCGCGCCTGCTGCGCCAGTTGTCGCTCGACCCGCTGCGGCCAGAGCAAGGCACTGCTCAGGGTCGCACAGATGATGCCCAGACTGATTTCCGTGCAGCGGGCGATCGCTTCGTCGAACACCACATGTGGCTTGCCGATGGCCGGCAAGGCAATGATCGCCACGGTATAACCAGCCAGCACAAAGGAGTACGACCAGGCGCTGCGCAGCATGGTCGAGGAAGCCGTGCACAGTGCCAGCCACAGGGCGAAGGCCAGCAGGAACAGTAGCGGCGCCTGGGCGAACAGCCCCATCATCACCACCGCCATGAAGGTGCCGACCAGGGTACCGAGCAACCGCGCCAGGCCCTTCTGCACCACCATGCCGGACAGCGGCTGGGCGACGATAAAAGCGGTCATCAGCGCCCACTGCGGCTGCTCCAGGCCGAAACGCAGCGCGCACCACAGCGCCAGACCACCGCCGAGCAGGGTCTTGATCGCGAATTGAACGGCTTGCGAGCTCGGCGCGAGAAACGCCAGCAAGGAATCACGCACGGTGGCTACCTGAAAGAATCTCAGCTCTGAACATAGCTGTAGCGATTGGGTTCCGCCTCCATGCGGAAAACGAATTATTAGCTAGCTAACTATATATGTCCAGAGGGTCGATCCGCCCAGATCAGCTGCACGCGACGGTCCAACGGGTTGCCGTCATCGATTTCGGGCAAAAAAAAGGGCGACCGAAGTCGCCCGAATTGCCTTGCGTGCCCAGTTAACTGGAAGGATCAGCTCTGCTTGCGCTTGTGAGCATCCTTCCAGATGAAGTAACCAACGCCCCCGAAGAACGCGACCATCAGAAGAACGGTGCCGACTCCGGCGAGAACCACTGTATCGACGAACATGGCTGCCTCCTGTTGTGCCTGTCTGTCTGGGATGGCTTCACGTTATCAGCGCGGGCGGCGGGAAAATTGATCTGGATCAATGGTCGGCGAGCAGGCGCGACCGGGTCAGGAGCAATACTGATCCAGGTCAAGAAATCGAGGGGGTACGAAGCTGGAGGCGCGGCCGAACGGCCGCTGCAGCGGGGGAATGCAGGCGCGCTCAGCGCTTCTTCGGCTTGCTCTTGGACTTCTTCTTGGCCTTGCCCAGCGGCAACACCTGCTCGAAGACCTGGCGCATCTCGTTGAGGCGCTTGTCGTTGAGGTCGTGGATGCGCTTGTCGCGCTCGGCGGCGAAGTCGATCAGCTTGTCGTCATTGCTCATAGCGGAAACCGGATCAGGCGAAAGGTCAGATTCAGGCGCGGTGCGCAGGCTTGGCGCGTCTTTGCCACTTGATGTTGCCAATGATGCTGGGTCGGCCCGCGCATGACCAGTAGCGAGCCATGCTCGAGCGTCAGCGAGTGCCCGATGCGCGTGCTGCCCACGCGGCGCAAATCGAAACGCCGGCTGCCGCCCAGGTTGAGCGAGGCGATCAGTGGATCACGCCCCAACTCCGGCTCGGCATCGCTGTGCCAGCCCATGGAATCCTGACCGTCGCGGTAATAGTTGAGCAGCACGGCGTTGAGCGGCTGCCCCACCTCGGCGATGACCCGCTGACGAATCTCGTCGAGCAGCGGCGTCCACGGCAGCGGCTGATGCACCTTGCCCGAATAGCGATAGCGTGCCTCTGCATCGCCGTACCAGGCGGTCAGCCGAGGGGTTCGGTGATAACGGCCATGGATGAACAGCTGCGGCTGCTGCCAGGGCGTCTGCTCGACCAGCGCCTGCAGCCAGCTGTCGGCGCACGCGGGCTCGACCCAGCTGGGCAGGTAATCCAGCTCGGCATCGGCGAGTGTGGGCAAGGGGTCGGCGAACAGCATGACGATCTACGAGAAAGAGAATGAAAGGAGTGTCTCAGACTTCCACATCCACCCAAAGCCCCTGTCTCGGCAGGTCACCCAGCGCTTCCTGCATCTCCTCCGGCTCGGCCTCGGCCAGTTGCTCGGGGGTATAGCCGCGCCGCTGGCGGCGGCGCTGTTCTTCGCGCAGCAGCTCCTCGGTTTCCTGCGGGTGACGTTTGTCCAGGCTCAGCGCACTTTCCTTGGCACTGCCCTCGGCAGGCGTCACCGGCGGAATCTCGGGCTTGGGCTTGACCACGTCCTGCGTGGCCGTGACCGGCACCAGGCTATGGGGGATCGGTGGCAGCATGAACAGCACCTCCTTTGGTCAGGCTGTCGGCCCCGCGAAACGCGACTTGAGGGCGCGCTCGCTACACTTTCGACTGACGGACACACCGATAGTGCCACGAGCGCTTTGGTGACGGCTCGGCATCCGTTACCATAGCCGGCTTTTTCACGCGGGAGACAGGCATGGCGCAGTATCAACCGGGGCAACGCTGGATCAGTGACAGCGAAGCGGAATTGGGTCTGGGAACTATCCTCGCCGAGGATGGCCGCCTGCTCACCGTGCTCTACCCGGCCACCGGCGAAACCCGTCAGTACGCCACGCGCAATGCCCCCCTGACCCGCGTGCGCTTCGCCCCGGGTGACGAGATCACCCATTTCGAGGGCTGGAAGCTCACCGTGCAGGAGGTCGAGGACATCGACGGCCTGATGGTCTACCACGGCCTCAATGCCCAGCATCAGCCGGTGACCATGCCGGAAACCCAGCTGTCGAACTTCATCCAGTTCCGCCTGGCCAGCGACCGCCTGTTCGCCGGCCAGATCGACCCGCTGGCCTGGTTCGCCCTGCGCTACCACAGCCTGGAACACAACAGTCGCCTGCTGCAGTCCTCGCTCTGGGGCCTTGGCGGTGTACGTGCCCAACCGATCGCCCACCAGTTGCATATCGCCCGCGAAGTGGCCGACCGCATCGCCCCGCGCGTACTGCTGGCCGACGAAGTGGGCCTGGGCAAGACCATCGAAGCCGGCCTGGTGATCCATCGCCAGCTGCTCTCCGGTCGCGCCAGCCGCGTGCTGATCCTGGTACCGGAAAACCTGCAGCACCAGTGGCTGGTGGAAATGCGCCGGCGCTTCAACCTCGACGTGGCCCTGTTCGACGCCGAACGCTTCATGGAAAGCGACGCCAGCAACCCCTTCGAGGACTGCCAGCTGGCGCTGGTCGCCCTGGAGTGGCTGAAGGACGACGAGAAGGCCCAGGACGCACTGTTCGCCGCCGGCTGGGACCTGCTGGTGGTCGACGAAGCGCACCACCTGGTGTGGCACCCGGAACAGGCCAGCCGCGAGTACAGCCTGGTCGAGCAACTGGCCGAAGTCATCCCCGGCGTACTGCTGCTCACCGCCACCCCCGAACAGCTCGGCCAGGACAGCCACTTCGCCCGTCTGCGCCTGCTCGACCCCAACCGTTTCCACGACCTGGAAGCCTTCCGCGCCGAAAGCAGCCAGTACCGTCCGGTCGCCGAAGCGGTGCAGGAGCTGCTCGACCAGGGCAAGCTCAGCGCCCAGGCGCGCGATGCCATCGGTGGTTTCCTCGGTGATGAAGGTCGCGAACTGCTCGAGGCCATCGATGGCGGTGACGAAGACGCGCGCGCGCGCCTGGTGCGCGAGCTGCTCGACCGCCACGGCACCGGCCGCCTGCTGTTCCGCAACACCCGCGCCGCGGTGCAGGGCTTCCCCGAGCGCGAGCTGCACCCCTACCCGCTGCCGAGCCCCGATGAATACCTGGAGCTACCGCTGGGCGAACACGCCGAGCTGTACCCGGAAGTCAGCTATCAGGCGCAGGAAGACATCGACGACGAACAACGCTGGTGGCGCATCGACCCGCGCGTCGAATGGCTGATCGACACCCTGAAGATGCTCAAGAAGTTCAAGGTGCTGGTGATCTGCGCCCACGCCGAGACCGCGCTGGACCTGGAAGATGCCCTGCGCGTGCGCTCCGGCATCCCGGCCACGGTGTTCCACGAGGGCATGAGCATCCTCGAACGTGATCGCGCCGCGGCCTACTTCGCCGACGAGGAATTCGGCGCGCAGGTGTTGATCTGCTCCGAGATCGGTTCCGAAGGTCGCAACTTCCAGTTCGCCCATCACCTGGTGCTGTTCGACCTGCCGGCCCACCCGGACCTGCTCGAGCAGCGCATCGGTCGTCTCGACCGTATCGGCCAGAAACACCGCATCCAGCTGCACGTGCCGTACCTGGAGAACAGCCCGCAAGAGCGCCTGTTCCAGTGGTACCACCAGGCGCTGAATGCCTTCCTCGCCACCTGCCCGACCGGCAACGCCCTGCAGCACCAGTTTGGCCCGCGCCTGTTGCCGATGCTGGAGAACGCCGACGACGGCGAGTGGCAGCAACTGGTCGACGAGGCCACCGCCGAGCGCATCCGCCTGGAAGGCGAGCTGCACAGCGGCCGTGACCGTCTGCTGGAACTGAACTCTGGCGGTGCCGGCGAAGGCGAGGCGCTGGTCGAGGCCATCCTCGAACAGGACGACCAGTTCACCCTGCCGATCTACATGGAAGAGCTGTTCAACGCCTTCGGCATCGACAGCGAAGACCACTCCGACAACGCCCTTATCCTGCGCCCCAGCGAGAAGATGCTGGACGCCAGCTTCCCCCTGGGCGACGACGAGGCGGTCACCGTCACCTACGACCGCGACCAGGCCCTGGCCCGCGAAGACATGCAGTTCCTCACCTGGGAGCACCCCATGGTGCAGGGCGGCATGGATCTGGTGCTGTCCGGCTCGATGGGCAACACCGCCGTGGCGCTGATCAAGAACAAGGCGCTCAAGCCCGGCACCGTGCTGCTCGAACTGCTCTACGTCAGTGAAGTGGTCGGCCCGCGCAAGCTGCAGCTGGGCCGCTTCCTGCCGCCGGCGGCGCTGCGCTGCCTGCTCGATGCCAACGGCAACGACCTGGCGGCGAAGGTCGGCTTCGAGACGCTCAACGACCAGCTCGAAAGCGTGCCGCGTGCCAGCGCCAACAAGTTCGTCCAGGCCCAGCGCGACGTGCTGGCCAAGCAGATCAACGATGCTGAAACCAAGATCCTGCCGCGCCATGTCGAGCGCGTGAGTGAGGCCAAGCGCCGCCTGATCGCCGAACTGGACGAGGAACTGGCGCGCCTGGTCGCCTTGCGCGCGGTCAACCCGAGTGTGCGTGACAGCGAGATCGAGGCCCTGCGCGAGCAACGCGAGCAGAGCCTGGCGATGTTCGACAAGGCCGCTCTGCGCCTGGAAGCGATCCGCATCCTGGTGGCGGGCTGACATAGCCTCAGCGTTCGTAAGGCGCAGCCGCGCTGCGCACCCTCGGTGCGCAGCGCGGTGCCTGCTACGGGCTACCCAACTCCTCCAGCCGCCGCTGCAGAAACTGCCGGTCAGCCCCCTGCTGCGCCAATGCCAGAGCCTGGCGGTAGGCTGCAATCGCCTGATCGTTGCGCCCCAGCCGCCGCAGCAGGTCGGCCCGTGCAGCATGCAGCAGGTGGTAAGCGTCCAGCTCGCCGCTGGCCAGCAAGCGCTCGATCTCCCTCAGCCCGACCTCCTCGCCCTCGTGCATGGCCAGGGCCACGGCGCGGTTGAGTTCGATCACAGGTGATGGATTCAGACGCAGCAGTTCGTCATACAGGCCGACGATCTGCGCCCAATCGGTTTGTTCCAGACTGGCGGCTTCGGCATGCACGGCGGCAATCGCTGCCTGCAGGCTGTAGGGGCCAAAACGCCGCGAATGCAGCGCCTGCAATACCAGGGCCTCGCCCTCGGCGATCAGCTCACGGCTCCACAGGCGGCGATCCTGAGCCTCCAGCAGAATCACTTCGCCATCGGCTGCGCTGCGCGCCGCACGACGCGACTCGTGCAGCAGCATCAGCGCCAGCAGGCCCTGCACCTCCGGCTCGGGCAGCAACTCCAGCAGCAAACGGCCGAGACGAATGGCTTCATCGGACAGCTGACTGCGCGTCAGTGAGTCGCCGGAGCTGGCGAAATAGCCTTCGTTGAAGACCAGATACACAACCCGCAACACCGCCTCCAGGCGCTCCGGCAGCTCGCTGCGCCCTGGCACCTCGTAAGGGATGCGCGCATCGCGAATCTTCGCCTTGGCGCGCACGATGCGCTGGGCCAGGGTCGAGGGGCTGGAGAGGAAGGCCCGGGCGATCTCCTCGGTGGTCAGGTCGCAGACCTCACGCAAGGTCAACGCCACCTGAGCATCGCTGGCCAGCGCCGGGTGACAGCAGGTGAAAATCAGGCGCAGACGGTCGTCCTCGAGCAGCTCGCCGTCTTCGATGCTGCGCTCGTCCGGCCACTCGGCCAGCTCATCCAGCGGCTGCAGGCGACGCTGCCGGCGCAGACTGTCGATGGCGCGAAAACGCCCGGCAGACACCAGCCAGGCACGTGGGTTGTCCGGCACGCCCTCGCGCGGCCACTGCTCGACCGCGCTGCGAAACGCCTCGTGCAGTGCCTCCTCGGCCAGGTCGAAATCGCCGAGCAGGCGAATCAGGGTGGCCAGCACCCGGCGCGACTCTTCGCGGTACAGCCGCTCGATCAGATCGGTGACAGGTGGCGATATCGACATGCGCTTCTCCTCGACGAACGCCTAAGTTGCCCAATACGACCGAAGACGTCGAGTGGCGGCACAATCCGTCACTCGATTTGGCACCCCTCGCATTGGCAGCCGTGCACTCACTGGGCATAGTCGCGCCATTCCAATAACGAAGGGAATCTTGTCATGCGTTGGTTGCTGCTCGGCCTGGCGGGTGCTGCGCTATTTCTCTACGGCCGGATCACCGGCGATGCGCAGCTCAGCCTGCTGACCAAGGGCATCCCGGTGATCGCCCTCTTGCTCTGGCTGCGCCAGGCACCGGCCGGCACCTACCGTCGCTGGATCGGCATCGGCCTGGTGTTTTCCCTGGCCGGCGACATTCTGCTGGATTGGCCGCAAGACCTGTTCGTGTTTGGCCTCGGCGCCTTCCTGCTCGGCCATCTGGCCTACCTGCGCGCCTACATCTCCGACAGCCGGCAACCAGCCCTGCCCGCCCTGCTGCTGGCGCTGATCGCCGGCGGCGCGATGTTCGCCATACTGGCCAGCAGTGGCCTGGGCGAGCTGCTGATTCCGGTGGCCTGCTACGCGACGGCGATCTGCCTGATGCTCTGGCGCGCCCTGGCCCGCATCGGCCACCCGCATCTGCAGCCCCGATCCACCTGGCTCGCCGCTGTTGGCGCGGCACTGTTCGTGCTCTCCGACAGCCTGATTGGCATCGACCGCTTCGTCGCCAGCTTCGACGCCGCGCCCTACGCCATCATCCTCACCTACTGGCTCGGCCAGTGGGGCATCGCTGCCTCGGCCTTCGAACGTAGCAACAGCGCCTGACTGTTGCGCCGCACTTGGCTAAAATGCCGGCCTTTTCCGCTACCCGTTGCGAACGCCGTGAGCCAAGAACCCGATCGCCTATTCGCCCAGCCTCTGCCCGAGGTGCCCGACTTCGTCTTCAACGAGGACGTGGTACGGGTGTTCCCCGACATGATCAAGCGCTCGGTGCCCGGCTACCCGACCATCGTCGAAAACATCGGCGTGCTCGCCGGCCAGTTCGCCCAGCCGCAGACCACCCTGTACGATCTCGGCGCCTCGCTCGGTGCGGTGACCCAGGCGCTGCGCCGCCACGTACGCGTCGATGGCTGTCAGGTGATCGCCGTGGACAACTCGCCGGCCATGGTCGCCCGCTGCAGCGAATACCTGCATGCCCAGGACGCCATGTTCCAGGAGCTGCTGCCGGTGCAGGTGATCGAGGCCGACATTCTCACCCTCGACCTGCAGCCCACCTCACTGGTGACGCTCAACTTCACCCTGCAATTCATTCCGCCGGAGCGGCGCCTGGAGCTGCTCACGCGCATTCGCCAGGCCCTGCTGCCCGCTGGCGCGCTGATCCTCTCGGAGAAGCTGCGCTTCGAGGACGCCGCCGAGCACGAATTGCTCACCGAGTTGCATGTCGCCTTCAAGCGCGCCAATGGCTACAGCGAACTGGAAATCGCCCAGAAACGCAGTGCCATCGAGAAAGTGATGCTGCCCGACAGCCTCCAGCAGCACCGCGAGCGCCTGCTGGCGGCCGGCTTCAGCAAAGTGCTGCCCTGGTTCCAGTGCCTGAACTTCGCCTCGCTGGTGGCCCTGCCATGATGCGCGATCTGGACCTCGACGCCCTGCAGGCGCAACTGACCGGTACCCCGCTGCAGGACTGGACATGCGAGCTGCCCGGGCAACTCGATGCCAAGCTGGCCATCGGTCACGGCGATCTGGCGCGCTGGTACGGCGCCGTCCAGGCACTGCCAGAGGTGCCGGTGAGCGAGGTGCAACTGGCTCAGCGCTTCGCCTTTGGCGGTGCCTGCGACGAGAGCACTCGCGCCCAGGTGAAAACCGCCCTGCAAGGCCTGATCCCCTGGCGCAAGGGCCCGTTCGAGCTGTTCGGCGTGCACATCGACACCGAATGGCGCTCGGACTGGAAATGGCAACGCGTCGCCCCGCACCTAGACCTGACCGGCAAGCGCATTCTCGATGTCGGTTGCGGCAACGGCTACTACATGTGGCGCATGCTTGGCGCAGGCGCAGACAGCGTGGTCGGCATCGACCCTAACTGGCTGTTCCTCTGCCAGTTCCTGGCCATGAAGCGCTACCTGCCGGAGCAACCGGTGTGGCACCTGCCACTGGCCTTCGAGGAACTGCCAGCCAAGCTGCAGGGCTTCGACACGGTGTTTTCCATGGGCGTGCTGTACCACCGTCGATCACCCATCGATCACCTGCTCGACCTCAAGGATGCCCTGGTCAAGGGTGGCGAACTGGTGCTGGAAACCCTGGTGGTCGAAGGCGATGCCGAGCAGGTGCTGGTGCCGGAAGACCGTTACGCGCAGATGCGCAACGTCTGGTTCCTGCCCTCGGTACCGGCGCTGGAGCGCTGGCTGCGCCGCGCCGGTTTCGAGGACGTGCGCTGCGTCGACGTCAGCACCACCTCGGTGGAGGAGCAACGCGCCACCGAGTGGATGCGCTTCCAGTCGCTGCCGGAGTTCCTCGACCCGGCGGACCATAGCCGCACCATCGAAGGCCTGCCGGCACCGACCCGCGCCGTGCTGGTGGCGCGCAAGCCGTAACCTTCAGCGCGGCCGGGTGCACCCGCCCTGCGGTCGCAGCCAACGTGCCCGCCGCTGTGCGATCGAGCGCAGCGGTTCACCCGCCCCCTGCGCGACCAAGCCACGGGCGCCGCCCAGGCGAATTCGGCCCTCGATGTCCTGTGCCAGCAGGCGGCGCATGCGGCGGCGCCAGAACCAGGCGCCGATCCAGTCGACGATGGCGTTCTGCAGATCCAGCGGCCACATGGCCGGCATGTAGAACTCGGGCATGACTGGACGCGTCTTGTCGTGATGATTCGAACTTTTCATGGCTTTTCCTCCCTCTGCACTGCCGGTCCGTACCGGGCTTGCGCTCAGAATGAAACGCGCCTATCGTTCAATCAAACGACAAATACCAAACAATGAGTTAAGAAATATTTAACGATTATGAACGCGCCAGCTCCCTCCGTCTTGCCGCTTCTCGAAAGCGATGTACTGCGCACCTTCGTCGCCATCGCCGACAGCGGCAGCTTTACTCGCACGGCTGCACAGGTGTTTCGCAGCACGGCGGCCATCAGCCTGCAGATCAAGCGCCTGGAGGAAACCCTCGGCCAGCGCCTGTTCACCCGTGAGGCCAGGCGTGTGCAACTGACCTCCGAGGGCGAGATGCTGCTGGGTTACGCCAGGCGCCTGCTAAAGCTCAACGAAGAAGCGGTATCCCGCTTTCTGACCCCCGCACTGACCGGCCGCGTGCGCTTTGGTACACCGAACGATATCGGCGACCGCGTGCTGCCCGGCGTATTGACCCTGTTCGCCCGCAGCCATCCGGCCGTGGAGGTCGAGGTTAACGTCGGACGCAGCGTGGAGCTGGTGGCCAAGCTGGATGCCGGCGAGCTGGATCTGACCTTGATCAACGCCGGCAACGATGGTCTGGACGACTCGCGCGGCGAAATCATCTATACCGAGGAACTGGTCTGGGCTGGACGTGAAGGAGGCCTGGCCATACAGCGTTCGCCCTTGCCGCTGGCCCTGGCCAGCCCTGGTTGCCCCTGGCGGCGAACGGCACTCGATGCACTGGATCGGCAAGGCATGAACTACCGTATCGCCTATTCCTGCGAACAGTGTGCCGGCCAGGAAGCGGCGATGACCGCAGACCTGGCCATCGCCCCCTTCCCGCGCAGCCTGGTCAAACCACCGCTACGCCGCCTGAGTGCCGAGCACGGCTTGCCACCACTGGGCAATTACCATATCAAGCTGATTCGCGGTCACTCGAGCAACGATGCCATCACGGCGCTCGCCACGCAGATGATCCAGGCCTTCGCGCAAGGCTAAGTAGGGGTGCGCCGTGCGCACCGGGAATACCGCGGTGCCTGCTTGGTGCGCGCAGCACAGCCTACGAGAAGTCAGCGTCCGAGCGAGAGTTGATCGGCGACATAACGTTATGCGGCGCAGTGCGCGCCTGCCATTAGCCGCGTTCGGCCGCTGCGACGATCAGCGCCTTCATCTCCGCCACCGCCTGCTTGAAGCCAACGAACAAGGCGTGGGAAACCAGCGCATGACCAATGTTCAGCTCGTTGATACCCATGATCGCCGCCACTGCCTCGACATTGTGGTAGTGCAGGCCATGGCCGGCGTTGACGATCAGGCCATGGTTCAGACCGCAGATGACGCCATCACGAATGCGCGCCAGCTCCTGCGCCGCCTCCTCTGCCGTATGAGCATCGGCGTAGCGCCCGGTGTGCAGCTCAATGGCAGGGGCGCCGACACGCATGGCCGCCTCGATCTGGCGCTCCTCGGCGTCGATGAACAAGGAAACTTCGCAACCGGCCAGTGACAGACGCTCCACCGCCGCGGCAATGCGCGCCTCCTGCCCGGCCACGTCCAGGCCGCCTTCGGTGGTCAGCTCCTGGCGGGTTTCCGGCACCAGGCAGACATGCGCAGGACGGATCTGCTCGGCGAAACCGAGCATGAAATCGGTCACGCCCATCTCGAAGTTCATCCGCGTCTGCAGTACGTCGGCCAGCACGCGCACATCGCGATCCTGAATGTGCCGGCGGTCTTCGCGCAGGTGCACGGTGATGCCATCTGCGCCGGCCTCTTCGGCGTCCAGCGCGGCCTTGACCGGGTCCGGGTAGCGCGTGCCGCGAGCCTGGCGCAGGGTGGCGACGTGGTCGATGTTCACGCCGAGCAGAATACGATTGGCCTCAGTCACGCTTGGACTCCTTGAGCGTCATGAAAAGTTCGCGGCTGACCAAGGGTCTGCCGCCGAGATGGGGTGCCAGTGCCTGGCGCATCAGGCGCTTGGCCGCAGCCAGCGCGCCCGGCGTCTGCCAGTCGGCTTCGGCCATGGCCAGCAGTTCCCGGCCTTGGAAAACGCCGGGCTGCAGTTGTATCACCGGCACCAGGCCGATGTCCTGCTGCCAGCGATACAGTGCCGTTGGGTCGATGGGCTGATCATGCTGGTCACGATCCAGGGCGAAACCATAGCCCAGCTCGTCCAGCAGGCGCCATTCGAATGCACGCAGCAATGGCTCAAGTGGCCGACCGGCGGCCAGCGCCTGCAAGGTGAGGCCATAGTGCTCGAGCATCAGCGGATGGGGATCCTCGACCGGCAGCAGGCGGATCAGCAGTTCATTGAGATAGAGTCCGGAAAACAGCGCCTCACCACTCAGCAGTAGCGGGATACCGGCGCTTTCCAGACGGCCGACGGTCTTCAGTTCACCACGCCCGCGCAGTTCCAGTTCAAGCGGCGCGAACGGCCGGGCAATACTGCCGACCTTGCCGCGCGCGGCGCGCAGCACCGCGCGCAAACGCCCCTGCGTGGTGAAGAAGTCCACCAGGGCGCTGCTTTCCTTGTAGGGGCGGCTATGCAGTACGTAGGCGGCGTGAGTCATGAAGATGGCAACCGCCTGGAGAAGGTCATGAGAAGGTGCGCGAAGCGAACCCTACAGATCCAGATAACCCAGTGAACGCAGGGCGCGCTCGTCATCGGACCAGCCGCCTTTGACCTTGACCCAGAGGTTGAGCATCACCTTGGAGTCGAACATGGTCTCCATGTCCTTGCGCGCGTCCTGGCCGATGCGTTTGATGCGCTCGCCCTTGTCGCCGATGATGATCTTCTTCTGCCCGTCGCGCTCCACCAGGATCAGGCCGTGGATGTGCAGGATGCGACCTTCCTGCTTGAATTCCTCGATCTCCACGGTGATCTGGTACGGCAACTCGGCTCCGAGCTGGCGCATGATCTTTTCGCGAATCAGCTCGGCAGCCAGGAAGCGGCTGGAGCGGTCGGTGATCTGATCTTCCGGATAGAAATGCTCGGACTCCGGCAGGTGCTCACCCACCAGTTTCTCCAGGGTATCGAGGTTCTGCCCCTGCAACGCGGAGATCGGCACGATCTCGGCCTGCGGCAGTTGCTCGGCCAGCCAGTTCAGGTGCGGCAGCAGCTCGCTCTTGTCTTCCAGGCGATCCGCCTTGTTCACCGCCAGCAGGATCGGGCACTTGACGTGCTGCACCTTCTCCAGCACCAGCTGATCCTCGTCGGTCCAGCGCATGCGGTCGACCACGAACACCACGACATCGACGTCCTTCAGCGCCGTGGTGGCGCTGCGGTTCATGTAGCGGTTGAGCGCCTTGTCATTGTGCTTGTGCAGACCAGGCGTATCGACGTAGACGGCCTGGATCTCGCCCTCGGTCTTGATCCCGAGCATATTGTGGCGGGTGGTCTGTGGCTTGCGCGAGGTGATCGCCAGCTTCTGCCCGAGGATGTGGTTGAGCAGCGTCGACTTGCCCACGTTGGGCCGGCCGACGATGGCGACGTAGCCGCAACGGGTCACAGGTGCATCAGTCATTGCCATTCTCCACCCCAAGGGCGATCAGTGCCGCAGCCGCAGCGACCTGCTCGGCGATACGCCGGCTGCCGCCCTGGCCCAGGGTCTTTTCATTGAGCAGGGACACCTGGCACTCGACCATGAAGGTTCGGCAGTGCGGGTCGCCCTGAACGTCCACCACCTCGTAACGAGGCAGCTCGCAGGCACGCGACTGGAGAAACTCCTGCAGACGCGTTTTCGGATCCTTGTTGGTGTCGACCAGGGTCAGGCCATTCAGCTCGCCGGTCAACCAGTCCAGCACACGCTCGCGCGCGGCATCCATACCGGCATCCAGATAGATGGCGCCGATCAGCGCTTCGAGCGCATCGGCCAGGATCGACTCGCGACGAAAACCGCCGCTTTTCAGTTCACCGGAGCCCAGGCGCAGGTATTCGCCCAGCTCGAAACCGCGCGCCAGAACGGCCAGCGTCTCGCCCTTGACCAGGCGTGCGCGCAGGCGCGACAACTGGCCTTCACGGGCCTGCGGGAAGCGCTCGAACAGCGCCTCACCGGCTACGAAGTTGAGGATGGCATCACCGAGAAATTCCAGCCGCTCATTGTTGCGGCCGGCGAAACTGCGATGGGTCAGAGCCAGGACCATCAGGTCCTGGTCCTTGAAGCTATAGCCGAGCTTGCGCTCGAGGCGGGACAGATTGGCAGTCACGGCATCCGTACACGAAATTCTTTGTCGAAATTCACCACCAGGTCGAGGTTCTCGATCAGTGGCTCGCGTTTTTCATATTTGAGGTGGACCAGAAATTCATTGTTCTCCACCTTGACCTGCAGAGCGTCGCGCATGTTCAGGTCACGAATGTTGTTGACCTGCATGCCCTTACTCACATGGTTGTAAAACTCACCAACGGTACGCACGTCCGCTGCCTTGTCGGTTTCCACCGAAGTGATGATCTTCTCCATGGACATGTAGTCCATGTAATGCGGCAGCACCTTGAACGCCGTACTGGCGAAGAACGCCACCACGGCCAGAACCACCAGCCAACCCAGAATCGAAAGCCCCTGCTGCGAGCGCGCGAAAGTCATGTGTATCCCCAATAGACGGTCTAGTTGAAGCCTTGCGGCGTAGACTATTTATAGCCTGCGGCGCTGTATTGAACAGCGCACCAGTGCTCAATGAATCAGGCCGACCCGAGAGAAATTGGGCAGATTGCTGGTCTTGGGCTCCGGCCAGCTCATCCAGATGGCGAAGGCCTTGCCGACGATATGATCGTCCGGGACCATGCCCCACAGCTCCTGAGGGATATGACGATCACGCCAGTAACGGCTGTCGTTGGAGTTGTCACGGTTGTCGCCCATCATGAAGTAGTGCCCTTCAGGCACCACCCATTGGCCGCCAGGGTCGCGGCGCATGCGGGTCATTTCCTTGCGGATGGTGTGCTCGACCTGACCCAGGCGCTCCTGATAGAGCGTCGCGCTGCCCAGGCTGCCAGGCTCTTCGCCGATCAGCTTCTCGGCGACCGGCTCACCATTGATCAACAGGCGCTTGCCCTGGGTGTACTCGATGCGATCACCCGGCAGACCGACCACGCGCTTGATGTAGTTGATGCTCGGATCGCTGGGGTAGCGGAACACCATGACATCGCCGCGCTGCGGGTTGTCCACCTCGATGATCTTCTGATCGATCACCGGCAGGCGAATGCCGTAGGCGAACTTGTTCACCAGAATGAAATCGCCCACTTCCAGGGTCGGCTTCATCGACCCGGAAGGAATCTGGAACGGCTCGACCAGGAACGAACGCAATACCAGCACGATGGCCAGTACCGGGAAGAAGGACTTGCCGTACTCGACCAGCAAGGGCTCCTTGCTCAGGCGCTCCAGCACCCGGTCGTCGGGATCGTCGACCCGCCCCTGGTACGCCGCAATCGCCGCACGGCGGCGCGGAGCCAGCAGAATCAGATCGATCAGGGCCAGGAAGCCGCAAACGGCGACCGCGATAACCAACAGAAGCGGGAAATTGATCGACATAGAGCCTTAGCTATCCAACCTGAGCACAGCAAGGAAGGCTTCTTGTGGAATTTCCACGTTACCGACCTGCTTCATGCGTTTCTTACCGGCCTTCTGCTTCTCGAGCAGCTTCTTCTTACGGCTCACGTCGCCACCGTAACATTTGGCCAGTACGTTCTTTCTGAGCGCCTTGACAGTGGTCCGCGCGATGATCTGGCCGCCAATGGCTGCCTGGATCGCCACATCGAACATCTGCCGAGGAATCAGTTCCTTCATCTTCTCGGTCAACGCACGCCCTTTATAGGCTGCGTTATCACGGTGCACGATCAATGCCAGGGCATCGACCTTGTCACCATTGATCAGTACGTCCAATTTGACCAGGTTGGCAGACTGGTAGCGATCGAAATGATAGTCCAGCGACGCATAACCGCGGCTGGTCGACTTCAAGCGGTCGAAGAAGTCCAGCACCACTTCGTTCATCGGCATGTCGTAACGCACCTGCACCTGGCTGCCGAGGAACTGCATGTCGCGCTGTACGCCACGCTTCTCGATGCACAGAGTGATGACGTTACCCAGATGCTCCTGCGGAACCAGGATGGTCGCGGTGACGATCGGCTCGCGGAAATCGGCGACCGCCGCGGCGTCCGGCAGCTTGGAGGGGTTGTCGACGGTGATGATTTCACCGGTCTTGAGTTCGATCTCGTAGATCACGCTCGGCGCAGTGGTGATCAGGTCCAGGTCGTACTCGCGCTCCAGGCGCTCCTGGATGATTTCCATATGCAGCATGCCGAGGAAGCCGCAACGGAAGCCGAAGCCCAGCGCATCGGAGCTCTCCGGCGCGTACTGCAGCGACGAGTCGTTCAGGGTCAGCTTCTGCAGAGCATCGCGAAAGTCCTCGAAATCATCGGAGCTGACCGGGAACAGACCCGCATAGACCTGCGGCTGGATCTTCTTGAAGCCAGGCAGCACTTCGACCTCAGGCGTCGAGGACAGGGTCAGGGTGTCACCGACCGGCGCACCGTGAATATCCTTGATGCTGCCAATGATGAAGCCCACTTCACCCGCCTTGAGATCGGCAGTTGCGGTGTGTTTCGGGGTGAATACGCCGACGCTGTCGACCAGGTGCACCTTGCCGGTGGACTTGACCAGAATCTTGTCGCCCTTCTTCACACGCCCCTGGCGCACGCGCACCAGCGACACCACGCCCAGGTAGTTATCGAACCAGGAGTCGATGATCAGCGCCTGCAGCGGCGCATCGATCTCGCCGACCGGCGCGGGGATGGTATGCACCAGGCGCTCGAGCACCTCGTCCACGCCCATGCCGCTCTTGGCGCTGCACGCCACCGCGTCAGTGGCGTCGATGCCGATGATCTTCTCGATCTCGTCCTTGACGCGATCCGGATCGGCCTGCGGCAGGTCCATCTTGTTCAGCACCGGCATGACCTCCAGGCCCTGCTCGATGGCGGTGTAGCAGTTGGCGACCGACTGCGCCTCGACGCCCTGACCGGCATCGACCACCAGCAGCGCGCCTTCGCAGGCGGCCAGGGAGCGGCTGACTTCATAGGTGAAGTCGACGTGACCGGGGGTATCGATGAAGTTCAGTTGGTAGGTCTTGCCGTCCTGCGCCTTGTAGTGAAGCGTGACGCTGTGGGCCTTGATGGTGATACCGCGCTCACGCTCCAGGTCCATGGAATCCAGGACCTGCGCCTCCATTTCACGCGCGGTGAGGCCGCCGCACATTTGGATGAAACGGTCAGCCAAGGTGGACTTGCCGTGGTCAATGTGGGCAATGATGGAAAAATTGCGGATATGACTCAGGTCACTCACAGATCAACACTCGAAGAGGGCACGGGCAAGACGCTTGCCGAAAATAGCCGCGGATTGTACCCGATCCCTCGCGACCGCGTCACGTCCGCGCAGCGCAGGGCAGATACGAAGAGGGGCGCTTGAAAGCGCCCCTCTTCAGTGTTGCCGGTATTACTCAGCCAACTTGAACGTGATGAAGCTGGCACGCCCCTGACGCAGCACACGCATGGACACCGAACGATTCTTCGGCAGTTCCTGCGCCACCTGACTGAAGGTGTTGGTGGAGTCGATGGCCTGGTTGTTCAGATGAGTGATCACGTCACCCGGACGCAGGCCGATCATGGCAGCAGGGCCGTTGAGCACTTCCTTGACCACCACACCGCCTTTCAGGTCGAGACCTTTCTTCTGTTCGGCGGTCAGCTCCACTACGGTGACGCCCAGACGGTTGTTGCTACGCTCGCCACCCTGCGCCGAGTCGGATGACGCCAGCTCCTGGCCTTCCTCCGGCAGCGTACCGACGGTGACGTTGAGCTTCTTGCGCGAACCATCACGCACGACATCCAGCTCGGCCTTCTCGCCCGGCTTCAGGCCACCGACCAGGTGCGGCAGGTCTGCCGACATGATGATCGGCTTGCCATTGAGGCTGAGGATGACGTCGCCGACCTGCAGGCCGCCCTTGTCCGCCGGACCATCTTCCAGCACCTGCGCGACCAGCGCACCAGCCGGCTTGTCCAGACCAAAGGACTCGGCCAGATCCTTGTTCACTTCCTGAATCACCACGCCGAGCCAACCGCGAGTGACCTTGCCGTCAGCCTTGAGCTGATCGGCCACCTGCATGGCCACTTCCATCGGGATAGCGAAAGACAAGCCCATGAAGCCACCGGAACGGGTGAAGATCTGCGAGTTGATCCCCACGACTTCACCTTGCAGGTTGAACAGCGGGCCACCGGAGTTACCCGGATTGATCGCCACATCGGTCTGGATGAACGGCACGTAGCTGTCGCTCGGCAGGTTACGCCCCTTGGCGCTGACGATGCCGGCTGTTACCGAGTGATCGAAGCCGAACGGCGAACCGATGGCCAGCACCCACTCACCGACCTTCAGATCATCGGCCTTGCCCAGGCGCACCACAGGCAAATCCTTGCCCTCGACCTTGAGCAGCGCGACATCGCTACGCGGATCGGCACCCACCAGCTTTGCTTCGAGCTCACTGCGATCGGATAGACGCACGATGATCTCGTCGGCGTCGGCGACCACATGATTGTTGGTCATGATGTAGCCGTCCGGCGAAATGATGAATCCGGAACCCAGCGACTGCGCCTCACGCTGGCGACCACCGGGATTGCGCGGAGCCTGCGGAATGCTGCGCTCGAAGAACTGGCGGAACATCGGAGGCAAGCCCTCGAGATCAGGCAGCCCCGGCTGACCGGCAACGGCGCGCTCAGGCATCTTCTGGCGGGTACTGATATTGACTACCGCAGGCGAGGCTTCCTCTACCAGATTGGTGAAATCAGGCAGGCTGGCCTGGGCCAACAGACTTTGCCCCCAGAGCAGGGCAACTGCCAGCAGCGGCGCAATGGACTTGAGTTTTCTCATCGTACTACGACTCCCCATGTAAAACTCGGACACACTCAACCCGCCACTGGCAACGGCACCAGCAGCGTACGTAGGACAACGGGTTGCAACGAGGGGTTCTCGGCGACACGAGCAGCGCGCCAACGAACCAGCAGCCAACTGACAAACAGACCACTCAGGCCGGCGACAATCACCAGAGGCTCAGGCAGACCGAGACCGTCCGCCAGCAGCGACGCGGCGAACAGACCAAGAAGAGGAAGCAGATAAACCAGAAGCGAACTACGCACCAGCAGGTCTTCGCGCACACCGATAACCACGGTATCGCCCACTGCCAGCTGCTTTTGACTGAGGGCGCGAACGTAACCGCGCTGCCGACCAACACCCAGGCGGTCCATCAGACCTTGACCGCAGGCCGCATTGGCCGAGCAACTCGAGCAGGTGCTCTTGCGTAGCGTTTCGACCCAGACGGCGCCGGGCTCGAGCGCCACTACACGCCCCTGCTCTTCGATCATTGGCTAGCCTGTGCAGGCACTCCCGCACGCATGGACAAGGCAATGCGTTCGGCAGTACCCAGAGGAATTTCCCCCACCACGGTGACCATCACATCACCGGAATCGGTGCTCATGCGCCGCGAAACGGCGACGGTCGGCCCAAGCTGGCTGCGCGCATCTTCGACAACGCTACCTTTCAGCGGCTCGAGAAAAACCGAGAATCGAGCCAGACCATCGCCGTACATCAAATAGGTGACGGAATCATCCGGGGAAGGCCCGTGGCGCAACTGCGCAGTGGTCAGGGTGAAGCCAGGCGGCAACCAGTCCGATCGCCAACTACCCTCAGCCATGCTCTCAGCCTGACGAAAACGCACCGGAACACAAGCGGAACTCGGCTGCATCGCATTTTCGGCAGGTGCCGTGGTATCCAGCTGGGCGAATTGGAAACGCTCCAGAAGCTGACCGCGCTCATTCAGCATCAGGGACTTCAACGGCAGACCGGTTTCCCGATCAAGATGCAACTCGAAGCCATACCGGTGCTGATCCTTGGGAGCCAACACCAGCACGTCCGCCGGCCTGTTGGCGATGCGCGATTGACCCGCGACGCGAATGTCGTACCAGTTGCTCAACTGCTCGGCATCAAGCTGGCGAGCAGGCCATGCCTGCCCTTCACTGATCTCATCGGCCAGAGCGCCGGTGACGCACTGCGCCTGACCGTCGACTTTCAGCACTTCCTGGGCAGGACCGTCGAGCTGCAGAAGGCGCTCGCGAACGTCGCCCCCCTCCTCCACGCGATGCCAAACGGCGTGGGTGGAGAAACTCCCGTTGCGCTCATAGATGAACGTACCCTGGAAGCTTTGTTGACGCTCAGCCGCAGCGAGGCGTCCGAGCAAGTCCTGCACCTCGGCAGCCTGTACTGGCAACGCCAGCAGACCGCCGAGAAGGTAGAGGGGAATCGCGCGCATGTGACTCCTCAGCGCTTAGCGGTTTTCCAAGCTGGCAGCCCGAGCATAGGGCAGAGCAGTTTCACCTGCACCCATCACGGCTTCCTGCGCATGCTGACGCAGGTAGCTCGGCAGGCGCTGCTCATGCCAGCTGGCAGTGCCAATCTTGGCTGGCTCGCCGACTTCCTCGCTGCTGTTGTAACCAGCCAGCAGTGCAGGACCTTGCACCTGCGGCACCGAGAGCACCGGGGAAGCATCCTGCTGGGCCAGTTGGGCGCCAGCCAAATCATCCTGATTGTAGAAACGCACACCCGCCAGCACTGCAACGGTCACCGATGCAGCCACTGCCACTCGCCCGACACTACGCCAGATTGGCGTCTTGCGGGCCGGCGCTGCCTCGTCGGCTAGCGCCGCGGAAACCGCAGAAGCGATGTCCAATTGCGGCACCAGCAACTCACGGTGCATGGCTGCACGGGCGATCTGATAACGTGACCAGGTGCCACGCAGCTCGCCTTCCTCGCTGGCTGCGAGCACACGCCGCAGTTCCAGTTCGTCCGCTTCGTTATCCATCACCGCGGACAGCGATTCCTGCAGGGTTTCACGACTCATGGTGTTCCTCTCTTGGCTGTCGCCGCTGCCTTAGGCGTCCTGCAACAGAGGTTGCAGGGACTTATCAATTGCTTCACGTGCGCGGAAGATCCGCGAACGTACCGTACCTACCGGACATTGCATGACGCTGGCAATGTCCTCGTAACTCAAACCTTCGAACTCGCGCAAAGTCAGAGCTGTGCGCAAATCGTCCGGCAGCTGGGCGATAGTTCGATGCACGGTGGCCTCGATCTCGTCGCGCAGCAATGCCCGCTCCGGTGACTCGATGTCCTTGAGGGCATGGTCGCCGTCGTAGAACTCCGCGTCATCGCTACTGACATCACTATCTGGCGGCCGCCGACCGCGGGAAACCAGATAATTCTTCGCCGTGTTGATGGCGATGCGGTACAGCCATGTATAGAACGCACTGTCACCGCGAAAGTTTCCAAGCGCTCGGTAAGCTTTGACAAACGCTTCCTGAGCGACATCCTGAGCCTCGTGGGTGTCGTGCACGAATCGCACGATCAAACCGAGGATCTTGTGCTGATACTTCAGCACCAACAGATCGAAGGCGCGCTTGTCACCACGCTGCACTCGCTCGACCAGCTGCTGATCATCTTCCTGGGTTAGCATGCACTCTCCTCATATGGCTTGAAGGAGGCCTGCGCCCAAAAGCGAATCAGCTTGCCAAGATAGACTCGGGCCTTACGCAAAAGTTCTCCCCTCCAAGCAAGCTTCCCGCAGAGATTTCTTTTCTCTGCCAGGAATGGCGCAAACGAAACTTTTTTCGCGTGCGCAAATAATCTTATCGCCGCTCATTTCCACATCCTCCGCTTACTTCGGATGCAGGCACGCGCAAGCGCTCTCCCTTATATGGGCGACCCTCTATGGAACCTTAACGACTAAGAAAGTTCCCGAGCACTGCAGTCGGTCATAAGCCACCTATTGTGCCGCCGCCCCTCTCTATATACTAGGGCTCGCTTTCACGCGGAACTCGGACATGAGCCAACACTTCCAGCACGACGTTCTGGTTATCGGCAGCGGCGCCGCCGGCCTGACCCTAGCCCTCACCCTGCCTACCCACTTGCGCATCGCGGTCTTGAGCAAAGGCAACCTGGCCAATGGCTCGACCTATTGGGCGCAAGGGGGTGTGGCGGCGGTACTGGACGATACCGACACGGTCGAATCCCACGTCGCCGACACCCTCGATGCAGGCGCCGGCCTGTGCCGCGAGGACGCCGTGCGCTTCACGGTAGAACACAGCCGTGAAGCCATCCAGTGGCTGATCGACCAGGGCGTTCCCTTTACTCGTGACGATGAAACCGCGCGCGAAGACGGTGGCTTCGAGTTCCACCTCACCCGCGAAGGCGGCCACAGCCACCGACGCATCATTCACGCAGCCGACGCTACCGGCGCAGCGATATTCAATACGCTGCTGGAGCAGGCGCGACAGCGCCCGAACATCGAGTTACTGGAGCAACGCGTAGCGGTGGACCTGATCACCGAGCGCAAACTGGGCCTCGACGGCGAGCGTTGCCTGGGCGCCTATGTACTGGACCGAGCACAGGGCGAAGTGGACACGTTCAACGCCCGCTTCGTGATTCTCGCCACGGGCGGGGCCGCCAAGGTCTACCTCTACACCAGCAATCCGGATGGCGCCTGCGGCGACGGCATCGCCATGGCCTGGCGCGCCGGCTGCCGCGTAGGCAATCTGGAGTTCAACCAGTTTCACCCCACTTGCCTCTATCACCCGCAGGCCAAGAGCTTCCTGGTCACCGAGGCCGTGCGCGGCGAAGGCGGCCTGCTCAAGCTGCCCAACGGCGAGCGCTTCATGCAGCGCTTCGATGAGCGCGCTGAACTGGCACCGCGCGACATCGTTGCCCGCGCCATCGACCACGAGATGAAGCGCCTGGGGATAGATTGCGTCTACCTGGACATCAGCCACAAACCCGCAGAGTTCATCAAGAGTCACTTCCCCACCGTCTACGAGCGCTGCCTGAGCTTCGGCATCGACATCACCCAGCAAGCCATTCCGGTAGTCCCTGCTGCGCACTACACCTGCGGCGGCGTGGTGGTCGATCAACATGGTCGCACCGACGTGCCAGGCCTGTACGCCATCGGCGAGACCAGCTTCACCGGCCTGCATGGTGCCAATCGCATGGCCAGCAACTCGCTGCTGGAGTGCTTCGTTTACGCCCGCTCCGCCTGCGCCGACATCACCGATCAACTGGACAGCGTGAGCATGCCGAGCGGCCTGCCGTGCTGGGATGCCAGCCAGGTCACCGACTCGGACGAAGACGTGATCATCGCCCACAACTGGGACGAGCTGCGCCGGTTCATGTGGGACTACGTCGGTATCGTGCGCACCAACAAACGCCTGCAACGCGCACAGCATCGCGTACGACTGCTGCTGGACGAGATCGATGAGTTCTATTCGAACTATAAAGTCAGTCGCGACCTGATCGAGCTGCGCAACCTCGCCCTGGTCGCCGAGCTGATCATCAGTTCAGCCATGCAGCGCCACGAAAGCCGCGGCCTGCACTACACCCTCGACTACCCGGAGCAATTGGCCGAAGCCCGAGACACTATCCTGACGCCGACGCCCCAGGCTGCGCCCAGCGACGCCGGCTGAACTTCAGACGCAAACGCAGGCGCCGGTGCTGCTCGGGCGCCAGCGCGTCACGCGGCACGCACGCCCCGCGACTGAGGCGCTGGCCCGGCAAGCGATAGCGCACCACCACCAGCAGCGGCAAGGCCAGGCTGTCAGGGCGCAGCTGCACCGCTTGCCAGCCCGCGGCGGCACTGTACAGATGCCAGCCAAAGGCATCACGACGCAAGCCGGTGACAGCCTGCGGAGCGGTCAGCAGCATATGCCGCGGCAATACCCAGCTCGCATGCAGCAGGCACGCCGCAAGCGATAGCAGTTTCGACCAGAGGGGAATGTCGGCCAGCCAGGGCGCCAGCAGGGCGAGCGCCAGGACCGACAGATAGAGCCTCAGCAGCCAGCGAGAGGGCTGCCAATGGCACTCGAAGACATCACTTGGGTTGGACACGATCCAGGATCATGCGCACGATGTGGCGCAGGTCGGCGTCCTCAGGCTCGCCGCGCTGCATGAACCAGCCGAACATGTCCTGATCTTCGCACTCCAGCAGCTTGCGATAGCGCGCCTGGTTCTCGGCATCCAAGGTCGGGTATACCTCCTGGACGAAAGGCACCAGCAGTACGTCCAGCTCCAGCATGCCACGACGGCTATGCCAGAACAGGCGATTCAGTTCACTTTGCTCAACCATGCAACGGACTCCTCGAACGAGGGCGGCAGTATAACGGCGAATTGCCCAACTGTTCACCGCGACACTGCGCAATTGCGCTGACAAGCCCCTGCCACGCCCACTATGATGACGCCCCTGTCCTTTATTCAGTGACTCGATTTGCACCATGGCCGATAGCGCTTACTTCACCCGCCTCGATCACGAAGGCCTGCTCGCAGTACGCGGCGCGGACGCAGCCAAGTTCCTGCAGGGCCAAGTGACCTGCAACCTCAACTACCTGAATGCCAGCCAGTCCAGCCTTGGCGCCCGCTGCACGCCCAAGGGCCGCATGCTGTCGAGCTTTCGCATCGTCCCGCAGGAAGATGGCTACCTGCTGGCCATGGCACGCGAACTGATCGAGCCGCAGCAAGCCGACTTGCAGAAATACGCGGTGTTCTCCAAATCCAAGCTCAGCGACGAGAGTAGCGCCTGGGTGCGCTTCGGCCTGGCAGGTGGCGACGCCGTACTGAGCGAACTTGGCCTGCAGCTGAGCGATGCCAGTGATTCTCTGGCCAACACCGGCACGCTGCTGGCGGTACGCCTGAGCGACGGCCGTGCCGAGCTGTGGGCGCCAGCAGCCGACGCCGAGCGGCTGCATAGCCGCCTGGCCGCACAACTGCCGCAGGCACCACTGAACGACTGGCTGCTGGCTCAGGTTCGCGCCGGCGTGGGCCAGGTGTTCGGCGCCACCCGTGAGCTGTTCATACCGCAGATGATCAACCTGCAAGCCCTGGGCGGCGTGAGTTTCAAGAAAGGCTGCTACACCGGCCAGGAAATCATCGCGCGCATGCAGTACCTGGGCAAACTCAAGCGTCGCCTGCAGCGCCTGCGCCTGGTCGCTGCCGAGCTACCGGCCGTCGGCGTCGAATTGTTCTCCCCGGTGCATGGCTCCAGCGTTGGAGAAGTGGTGCTGGCCGCCCAAACCGGCGATGCCGTCGAGCTGCTCGCGGTACTGCAAGAGGATGCGCAACACGATGGTCGCATCCATCTCGGCAGCAGCGACGGCCCGACACTGACCCTGCTCGACCTGCCTTATCAGCTGGATGCCGACCAGGAAATCCAGCGCTGACTAAACTTCCCTGGCGCCGCATCGGATCGCCTAAGAGAGCCATTTCATGAGCAAGCTTGCCGAAAAAGTCCAACAGGAACTGATCCACGCCATCGAGAACGATGAACTGGTGCTACCCACCCTGCCCGAGGTGGCGCTGAAGGTTCGTGAGGCCGCGGAAGATCCGGACGTGGGCATCCCGCAGATCAGCAAGGTGATCGGCAACGATGCCGCCCTGACCGCGCGCATCATCAAGGTGGTCAACAGCCCCCTGCTGCGCAGCAACAAGGAAATCACCGACCTGCAGATGGCCGTCAGCCGTCTAGGCATCAACTACACCTGCAACCTGGCCACCGGCCTGGCCATGGAGCAGATGTTCCAGGCTACCAGCGACGTGGTCGACCGCAAGATGCGCGAGGTGTGGAACAAGAGCACCGAGATCGCCGGTATCTGCCACGTGCTGTGCCGTCACTACACTCGCCTGATGCCCGACCAGGCGACCCTCGCCGGCCTGGTGCACCAGATCGGCGTACTGCCGATCCTCACCTACGCCGAAGAGCACAATGAGCTGCTGGCCGACTCCATCAGCCTCAACCACGTGATCGAGCAGATCCATCCGATCATCGGCGACAAGATCCTGCGCACCTGGGAATTTCCCGAGCCCATCGCCATCGTGCCGAGCCAGTACCTGGACTTCACGCGCGACTCGGCCAAGGTCGATTACGTCGATATCGTCCAGGTCGCCACGCTGCAGAGCTACCTGGGTAGCGAGCACCCCTACACCCAGCTGGACTGGAGCAAGGTGCCGGCGTTCGCCAAGCTCGGCCTGGACCCACAGGTCGACATGCAGGCCGACGAAGACCTTTCCGCCGCCATGGAAGCGGCCATGAGCATGCTGCAATAAAAGCGCCTCGCCACGGATGGCAAAAAATTGTCGGGAACACTTCTTGACGTCGCGGCGCGACGGCCCGAAGGGTGATCTACAGGGATGCAGGTCACAAAATGCCTCTACACTCGAGTCATTCGCTCAAGGACGTAGAGCCATGCGTCATGCATTTCTCCTGCTCGCCCTGTTGTTCGGCAGCGCCCAGGCCGCCGAACAGGTACGCCTGACCAACGGCGAGTGGCCACCCTACCTCGGTGAAACCCTGCCCCACCATGGCGTGGCCTCGCGCATCGTGGTCGAGGCGTTTGCACTGCAGGGAATAGACGTGCAATGGGAATTTCACCCCTGGGCACGTTCACTGAAGATGGCCGAGCAAGGCCAGCGCGACGGCAGCGCCGTCTGGCTGGCCAACCCCGAGCGCGAGCAGCGCTTTCATATCAGCGAGCCGGTAGTCGAAAGCGGTTACTACCTGTTTCACCGCAAGGCTGATGCCTTTGACTGGAACACTGTCGAGGATCTGCGTGACCTGCGCATCGCCGGTACGCGTGGTTATGACTACGGCGAGGCGTTCCAACGCGCCGAAGCCGCCGGCGAACTCAAGGTCACGCGCCTCAATGGCGACGAGCAGGGCTTACGCCAACTGCTGGCCGGGCGTATCGACCTGTTTCCCGTGGACAAGGTGGTGGGCTTCGACCTGCTCTATCAGAAATTCAGCGCCGCCGAGCGCCAGCGCCTGAGTTTTCACCGCACGCCCCTGCGCAGCGACAGCCTACACCTGCTGCTGTCGCGCCAGGTAGCCGGCAATGCCGAACTGATGCAGCGTTTCAATCGCGGCCTGCGCCAGCTGCGCGAAAGCGGCAAGCTGTCCCAGTACCTGCTGGAAATTCAGCAGCCGCTAAGCCTCAACCACTGAAGGCGGAAACTCGACACGCACCCGCAGACCATGCGGCTGCACCTGATGCAGGCTGACCCGAGCCTGATGAGCACGACAGATCTCGCCAACGATGGCCAGGCCCAGGCCCGCACCACTGCCCAGGTTGCTGCGCCGGTAGAAACGCTCGAAGACTTTCTCGTGCTCGGCCTCAGGAATCCCCGGCCCATCGTCCTCGACCTCCAGCAACGCCGGAGCCAGGACGCGGATAACCAGATTGCCGCCGGCCGGCGTGTGCGCCAACGCGTTGTCCAGCAGGTTATTCAGCAGTTCGTTGAGTAGCGTCGGCTCGCCGTCGATCCAGACCGGCTGATCAGCCTCCAGCGCCAGTGCGACACCACGGGCATGGGCCAGAGGGGCCATGGCCAGACCCAGCTCACGCGCCAGCAAGCTGAGATCGATACGCTGCGCGCCGCCCTCGGTGATAGCTCGCGCACCGCTCTCGATACGCGCCAGGGACAGCAATTGGTTGGCCAGCGACGTCAGCCGATCGCCCTGCTGCGCCACCTGCTCCAAGGTGCTGCGCCACTCCTCGGGCTGTTCGGCGCGCAAGCCCAGAGCGATACGAGCCTTGAGCGCTGCCAGCGGCGTACGCAACTCATGCGCCGCATCGGCGATGAACTGCGACTGGCGCTCGAACAACCCCTGCAAGCGCTCGTTGAACTGGTTCAGCGTTGCCACCAGCGGCAGCACCTCACGGGGCAGATCGCCGTCCGGCAGCGGCTGCAGATCGTCGCTGGCCCGCTCGGCCACCTCCCGGCGCAATGCCTCCAGCGGCCGCAAGGCCAGGTTCACGGCCAGCCACACCAGCAGCAGCGCGCTGACCGACAGCAGGCCCATGCGCCACAGGGTGCCAATCAACAGTTCACGGGCCATCCGCTCGCGCGCGCCCTGCGTTTCCGCCACGCGGATTTCGGCAATACCGTTGAGCTGTGGATCACTGACTGGCTGCAGAAAGCTGACCACGCGTATGCCCTGATTGCGGTACTCGGCATCGTAGAAGTGCGCCAGCGCCGGATAATCATCGGTGCGTGGCGTGCCCGGCGGCGGCGGCGGCAGATCCTCGTAACCGGAAACCTGATTGCCCTGCGGGTCGAGCACTTGGTAGTAGATGCGCCCGGCACTGTCGTACGCGAAGGTATCCAGTGCCACGTAGGGAACATTGGCGCGCAGCCGGCCGTCCTCGGCGTATAGACCGTCGGCGACCGCCCGCGCCGACGCCAGCAGCGTACGGTCATAGGCGGTGTCGGCTGCGCGACGCGCACTCCAGTAGGCGCTGATACTGCTCAGCAGCAGGATCAGCGACAGCAGCAGGGCCAGGCGTCGCAGCAAACGCCCGCGCAAGCTGACGCCACGACTCATGCCTCGACGGCCTCCAGCAGGTAGCCCAAGCCGCGAAACGTGACGATGCGTACTGCATTGCCCTCGAGTTTCTTGCGCAAGCGATGGATGTAGATCTCGATGGCGTCCGGACTGGCATCCTCGTCCAGACCAAATACCTGCGCCGCCAGCTGCTCCTTGCTCATCACCCTGCCCGGCCTGGCGATCATCGCCTCCAGCACGGCCTGCTCACGCGCGGTCAGGCTGAGCGCGTCACCCTTGAGGCTGAAGCGGCGCGCGCCAAGGTCGTAGACCAGATCGCCACAGCGCTGCAGTTGCTCCCCCCCGAGCACGCTACGCCGCAACAGCGCCTTGACCCGCGCCTCAAGCTCGGTCAACTCGAAGGGCTTGGCCAGATAGTCATCGGCGCCGAGGTTGAGGCCATGCACGCGATCCTTGACCTCGCCGCGCGCAGTCAACATCAGCACAGGCAGAGTCTGGCCACGGCCACGCAGACGTGACAGCACCGCGAAACCGTCCAGACGCGGCAGACCGATATCGAGGATTGCCAAGGCGTACTCTTCGCTGCAAAGCGCAAGGTCAGCGGCAACGCCGTCGTGCAGAACGTCCACGGTCCAACCGGCGCCTTTCAGCGCCTGGGCCACGCTTTCCGCCAATTGCGGATGGTCTTCGACCAGCAGAATCCGCACCACTACCTCCAACTGCAGCATCGTCAAAGGCGCGCAGTGTAGCGCCCCGGCAGCCGCTGTGAATTGCCCAATTGCCAAAGCAGCGAATTCACACGGCCTCGCCCGCCTCGTCAAAACGCCGCGAATAGCGCCGTGAAATTCTTTCGCCCATGAAAGCCTAGTGAAAGCTTGCGCTCATAGCATCATTGCAAGGTGGCTCGATCCACCTGCTCAAGCGACTTGGCAGTGGTGCCAAGTGGCGACAAGAACAAAAACGGAGACCACATGATGCTCGCAGCCTCACGCCAGGCCCTGCCGCCTGTCCGCCTGCTCTGCCTGGCAATCGCCGCTATCGGCGCTGCCCCTCTTGCCAACGCCGCCTTCATCGAAGACAGCACAGCCAGCCTGACTGCCACCAATATCTACCTGAATCGCGACTTCCGTCAGTTCGACGGTCAGAACAAGCGCGAAGAATGGGGCCAGGGTTTTCGCCTCGATCTGCAGTCCGGCTTCACCGAAGGAACCGTCGGCTTCGGCCTGGACGCCATGGGCCTGCTCGGCCTCAAGCTCGACTCCGGCCGCGGCCGCACTGGCACCGACCTGCTGCCCGTGCATGACGACGGTCGCTCCGCCGACGAATTCGGCCGCGTAGGTCTGACGGCCAAGGTCAAGGTCTCCGCCACCGAGTTCCGCTATGGCTCGCATGTTCCCGAGCTGCCGGTGGTCAAGGCCAGCGACAGTCGCCTGCTGCCGCAAGTCTTCGAAGGGGGGCTGCTGACCTCCTCCGAGCTGGAAGGTCTGACCTTCACTGGCGGTCGTCTGGACAAGGTCATCGACCGCGCCTCGACCGACGAAGAAGACTTGGTGCTCAACAGCAAGAACCGCCGCTTTGCCGGTGGCATCCAGGCTGACCACCTCGATCTGGCCGGTGTCGACTACAAGTTCGCCCCCGGTCTCACCGGCCGTTACTACTTCGCCGACCTTGACGACATCTATCGCCAGCACTTCCTCGGCCTGCTCACCAGCCACAAGATCGGCCCCGGTACCCTGAGCAGCGACCTGCGCCTGATCTACAGCCGCGACAGCGGTGCTGCCAAGGCCGGCAAGGTCGACAACCGCGCCATCAACGGCATGGTCAGCTACGGCCTGGGCGCGCACAAGTTCGGCCTGGGGTTCCAGGACATGAGCGGCGACACCGGCTTTGCCTACATCGATGGCAGCGACCCGTTCCTGGCCAACTTCGTGCAGATCAATGACTTCGCCAACGCCGACGAGCGCTCCTGGCAGGCCCGCTATGATTACAACTTCGCCAGCATCGGTGTTCCCGGGCTGACCTTCATGACCCGCTACATTCGCGGTGACGATGCTCGCGTCGCCGGCTCCGATGACCGTGGCGGCGAATGGGAACGTGACATCGAGTTCAAGTACGTCGTGCAGAACGGCCCGCTCAAGGACCTTTACGTACGTGTGCGCAACGCCAGCTTCCGCTCCGACTTCGCCCGCGACGCGGACGAGAACCGTGTAATCGTCGGCTACACCCTGCCGATTTGGTAAACAACAACAAGACTCACGAGGAATCACTGATCATGAAATCCGTACTGACTCGCGCCGCATTGGCGACTGCCTGCCTGGCCTTCGCCAGCCAACTGATGGCTGCCGAACCCAAGCGCCCCGAATGCATCGCCCCGGCCAAACCCGGTGGTGGTTTCGACCTGACCTGCAAGCTGGCCCAGAGTGGTCTCAAGGATGAAGGCCTGCTCAAGGCGCCGATGCGCGTCACCTACATGCCCGGTGGCGTTGGCGCCGTGGCCTACAACGCCGTGGTCGCCCAGCGCGCCAAGGATCCGGGCACCATCACCGCTTTCTCCAGCGGCTCGCTGCTGAACCTGGCCCAGGGCAAGTTCGGTCGCTATGACGAGAACGCAGTGCGCTGGCTGGCTGCGGTCGGTACCGACTACGGCGCGATCACCGTGCGCGCAGACTCTCCGTACAAGAACCTCGACGACCTGGTTCAGGCGCTGAAAAAAGATCCGTCCAGCATCGTCTTCGGCGCTGGCGCCACCATCGGTGGCCAGGACTGGATGCAGACCGCGCTGATCGCTCGCCTGGCCGGTATCGACCCGAAAAACCTGCGTTATGTCGCCTTCGAAGGCGGCGGCGAAACCCTCACTGCCATGCTCGGCGGCCATGTCCAGGTCACCAGCAGTGGCCTGGGCGAAGTCACCCCGCAGCTGGAAGCGAAGAAAGTGCGCATCCTCGCCGTGCTGTCCGACGAGCGTCTACCGGGCAAGCTGGCCGACATCCCCACTGCCAAGGAGCAGGGCTACGACATCAGCTGGCCGGTAATCCGTGGCTTCTACATGGGCCCGGAAGTCAGCGACGAGCAGTTCAACTGGTGGAAACAGCAGTTCGACACCCTGCTGGCCAGCGAAGAGTTCGCCAAGCTGCGTGAACAGCGTGACCTGCTGCCACTGTCGGTTACGGGTGATGAGCTCGATGCCCTGGTTCACAAGCAGGTTGCTGAGTACAAGGCCCTGGCCGGTGAATTCGGCCTGATGCAGGAATAACTGCATCGACAGGTTCGGCGTCGCCCAACGCCGAACCTGTAGTTGAGCGCCTCGCCGCTCGATCCTGTCCCAACGCAAGAGACCACTGTTATGTACGTTCGCCTGTTCGCTGCGATCTGGTTGCTGCTGTGCGCCTGTCTCGCAGTCATCGCCTGGGGCTTCCAGGCCCCCTTCGCCTACGACCCTGTCGGCCCCAGGGCCTACCCGCTACTGCTGCTGGCACTGATGGCTGCCGGTTCCGCCTGGCTGGTGTTCAAGCCGGGTCCGCAGACTGAGGCGCTCAGCCGCCAAGCGCTGCAGCGTGCAGGCTTGTGCATCCTCACCCTGCTGGCTTACGCCTTTCTCTTCGAGCCCCTGGGCTTCGTCCTGAGCACCGCGCTGGCCACCTTCGTCCTCGGTCTGCTGTTCACGGGTCGTGTGCTGCCGTGCCTGATTAGCGGCGTCCTGATGGGCGTACTGCTGTATGCATTGTTTGATTATGCGCTAGACGTTCCGCTGCCACTGGGCGTGTTCGAAGCGTTGGTGGAGAGCTGAGATGGATACATTACATTTTCTGATGCAGGGTTTTGACGTCGCCACCCGGCCGACCAACCTGCTGGTTGCATTGTTCGGTGCCTTCGTTGGCACCATCGTCGGCCTGCTGCCGGGCCTGGGCCCGATCAACGGCGTTGCCCTGCTGCTGCCATTGGCCTTCGCCCTTGGCCTGCCACCGGAAACCGCACTGATTCTGCTCGCCGCGGTGTATCTGGGTTGCGAGTACGGTGGCCGTATTTCCGCCATCCTGCTCAACGTACCTGGCGATGCTGCTGCGGTGATGACCACCCTCGACGGCTACCCGCTGGCACGTCAGGGCAAGGCGGGTATCGCCCTGTCGCTGTCGGCCGTGAGTTCCTTCACCGGCAGTATCATTGCCACCTGCGGTGTGGTGCTGTTCGCGCCAATCCTGGCGAAATGGGCAGTGGCCTTCGGTCCGGCCGAATACTTCGTGCTGATGATCTTCGCCATCGCCTGCCTGGGCGGCATGGTCGGCGACAAGCCGGTCAAGACCCTGCTCTCGGCACTGATCGGCCTGGCCCTGGCCACGGTCGGCGTGGACTCGACCACCGGCGTGTATCGCTTCACCTTCGACAGCGTCAGCCTGTCCGATGGCATCCAGTTCGTCATCGTGGTGATCGGCTTCTTCAGCGTCAGCGAAATCCTCCTGATGCTGGAAAACACCCACAACGGCCAGAAAGCCGTGAAGGCGAGCGGCCGTGTGCTGTTCAACTTCAAGGAATACTGCTTCACCTTCTGGACCATGATCCGCAGCTCGGTCGCCGGCTTCGTCATCGGCGTCCTGCCGGGTGCCGGCGCGACCATCGCCAGCGCCATGACCTACATGACCGAAAAACGCCTGGCGGGTGACAGCGGCAAGTTCGGCGAGGGCGACCTGCGCGGCCTGGCCGCTCCCGAGTCGGCCAACAACGCCTCGGCCTGTGGCTCGCTGATCCCGATGCTGACCCTTGGTGTACCCGGTTCGGGCACCACGGCAGTGATGATCGGTGCACTGACCCTGTACAACATCACGCCCGGCCCGCTGCTGTTCGAACAGCAGCCCGACGTGGTCTGGGGCCTGATCGCCTCGCTGTTCATCGGCAACGTCATCCTGCTGGTGATGAACATCCCGCTGGTCGGCCTGTTCTCGCGCATGCTCAGCGTGCCGAACTGGGTGCTGGTACCTGCCATCACCGTGATCAGCATGGTCGGTGTCTATGCAGTGCACAGCACCACCTTCGACCTGGTCCTGATGATCGCCCTGGGTGTGTTCGGCTATATCTTGCGCAAGCTGGACTTCCCGCTTTCGGCAGTGATCCTCGGCTTCGTACTGGGTGAAATGATGGAGGACAACCTGCGTCGCGCCCTGTCTATCTCCGCCGGTGACCTGAGCATCCTGTGGGGCAGCCCGATCACCCTGGTACTGTGGGCACTTGTTGTACTGATGCTGGCCCTGCCGGGCATCCGCTGGATGCGTCGACGCAAGCAGATCAAGGCACAGGCTGATGCCCCTGCCGCGTGATCTATGGGTAACGCCGCTGACCGGTGCGGTCGGCGGTTACCTGGCCAGCCTCGCCGGCTGGCCTTTGCCGTGGATGGTCGGCTCCTTGCTGGCGGTGATCCTCGTGCGCTGCCTGACCAACCGCGCCTTCAGTGAACTGCCGGGCGGGCGCAAGGCCGGCCAGTGGCTGGTTGCAACCGGGATCGGCCTGCACTTCACCAGCGAGGTGCTGGAACAGGTCATCAGCCATTTCCCGGTCATCGTCATGGGTGCCATCGGCACTACCCTGCTCAGCCTGATCGGTATTGCCATCCTGCGCCGCAGCGGTGTCGACCGCGCCACGGCCTTCTTCGCCAGCATGCCTGGCGGTGCCAGCGAGATGGTCAACCTGGCGCTGCGCCACGATGCCCAACCAGCCCGTGTGGCTGCCGCGCACAGCCTGCGTCTACTGCTGGTGGTGCTGCTGATCCCGGCCATCTTCACCTGGAGCCTGCCGGACGTTCCCGCTCCGGCGCGCGCGCCAGTGGACTTGGCCTGGCTCGCAGGCCTGCTGGCTGCCGGCGCCTTGCTGGCCCTGCTCTGGGGACGGCTGAAACAGCCCAATCCCTGGATGCTCGGCCCGCTGGTCGCCAGCGCGGTGGCCAGCGCCAGTTTCGATCTGCACCTGGGCCTGCCGGCAGGCCTGGGCCAGTTCGGCCAGTGGCTGATCGGCTGCGCTCTGGGCTGCCATTTCGACCGGGCCTTCTTCCGCAGTGCGCCGGGTTTTCTCGCCCGCGTCCTGGCCTTCACCCTGCTGGCCATGCTCACCGCCGCCCTGCTGGGCGAGGTGCTCGGCTGGCTGGCCGGCGAAGATCACCTGTCACTGATGCTCGGCATGATGCCCGGCGGCATCACCGAACTGTGCCTGACTGCTGAGGCGCTTCAGCTTTCGGTGGCGCTGGTCACGGCATTGCAGGTGCTCAGACTGTTCCTGGTGATGTTTCTCGCCGAACCCTTATTCAAGCTCTGGTGCAAGAACCACGCTTAGCCCGCCTTGTGCGGGCTTTTTTTTTGCCCCTGACACGCATTCGACTCTTTCCTTCCCGGGCCAGGCCACTATCCTCGGCACTCCCCCAGCGAGGACGGACAGGCGATGGAGCTCAGACAACTGCGTTACTTTCTCAAGGTGGTCGAACACGGCAGCCTGGGCCGTGCGGCTCTGGAGCTGAACGTCGGCACCTCGGCACTGAGCCAGCAGATCAGCAAGCTGGAAAACGAACTCAGCACCCGGCTGCTGACGCGCAGCAGCATCGGTGTTTCACCCACCCCCGCCGGCATCGCCTTCCAGCATCATGCCCAGCTCACCCTGCGCCAGGCGGAAAACGCCGCCCAGGCCGCGCAGCGAGAGCGCATGAGTGGTTACGTGAGTCTGGGCTTCGCGCCCAGCACCTCTTCGGTTCTGGCCTTGCCGCTGATCGCGGTGATGCGCCAGCGCTACCCGAACATCCAGCTGCACATGGTGGAAATGCTCTCTGGCTACCTGAGCAGCCAGTTGCAGGCACGCCAGCTGGATCTGGCCATCCTCTTTCACAGCGACCCGGGCAGGCGCTACCGTGTCAGGCCGCTGCTCGACGAGAAGCTGTTCCTGATCTCGCCCAGCGGCCTGCCGGGTGTGCCCAGCGGCGACAGCGTCACGCTCGCCGAGCTGACGCAGGTGCCACTGGTGCTGCCGAGCGACCAGCACGGCTTGCGCAGCACCATCAACAACGCCTTCACCCACTCGCGCTGCGAACCCAGCGTGGTGATGAATGTCGACGGTCTGGCGCTGCTGATGGAGACGGTCAAGGCCGGTTACGCCGCTACCATCCAGCCAGGCGCCGTGGCCGCCAGAGCCGGCGAACAGGGCCTGCACGTGGTGCAGATCGCCGATGCCCATGCCGGCCGGCGCAATCTGCTGGTGTCCCTGCCCGACGATGAACTGTCCCCGGCAGCGCTGGCCGCACGCGTGGCGATTCTGGAGACCACTCGCGAGCTGGTCGCCAACGGCCGCTGGCCAGGCGCTCATCTGCTGGACGAACACGACGCCTGAGCTCGCCGCGGTGTTTAGAAATACTGAACACCCCCCGGCGTTCCTGGCCTTTCGGGCCCCATAGCCGCCTCTTAAAGTCCCCAGCCACAGAGGGGCTTTCACGTAGTGCTCCTCTGCAAACGAGGAGACGAGATGATCGATGTTCTGGTGATAGGTGGTGGCAACGCCGCCTTGTGCGCGGCGCTGATGGCGCGTGAAGCGGGGGCCAGCGTCATGCTGCTCGAAGGCGCTCCGCGCCAGTGGCGCGGCGGCAACTCGCAGCACACCCGCAACCTGCGCTGCATGCACGACACCCCGCAGGACGTGCTGGTCGAGGCCTACCCCGAAGAAGAATTCTGGCAAGACCTGCTCAAGGTGACCGGCGGGCAGACCGACGAGCACCTGGCGCGTCTGGTCATCCGCGCTTCGTCCAACTGCCGCGACTGGATGCGCAGCCATGGCGTGCACTTCCAGCCGCCGCTGTCCGGAGCCCTGCACGTGGCGCGCACCAACGCCTTCTTCATGGGAGGCGGCAAGGCGCTGGTCAACGCCTACTACCGCAGCGCCGAACGCCTCGGCGTACAGATTCGTTACGACGCGCCGGTCGATGACATCGAGCTCGACGGCGACCGCTTCGTCGCGGCGCACATTCCAGCACGAGAAGTCGAGGGCAAGCACTGCCCGGCCGAGCGCATCGAAGCGCGCACCTGCGTGCTGGCCGCGGGCGGTTTCGAGTCCAACCGGCAGTGGCTGCGCGAAGCCTGGGGCGTCAACGAACGCGGCGAATACCCGGCGGACAACTTCCTGATCCGTGGCACCCGTTTCAACAACGGCGTGCTGTTGCGTCGCCTGATCGATGCCGGCGCCGAGACCATCGGCGATCCGACCCAGGCGCACATGGTCGCCATCGACGCTCGCGCCCCGCTCTACGACGGTGGTATCTGCACCCGTATCGACTGCGTATCGCTGGGCGTGGTGGTCAACTGCGAGGGCGAGCGCTTCTACGACGAAGGCGAGGATTTCTGGCCCAAGCGCTACGCCATCTGGGGCCGGCTGGTGGCCCAACAGCCGCGTCAGGTCGGCTTCTCGATCATCGACCAGAAGGCCATCGGCCGCTTCATGCCGCCAGTCTTTCCCGGTACTACCGCCAACAGCCTGGAGGAACTCGCCAGCAAACTCGGCCTGCCGGTCGAGGCCTTCGTCAAAACTCTAGAGGCCTACAACCAGGCCTGCGTGGGCAATGACTTCGATCACACCCGTCTCGACGGCTGCCACACCGAAGGCGTGACGCCGGCCAAGACCCACTGGGCGCGCCCCATCGACACCCCGCCCTTCTATGGCTACCCGCTCAAGCCGGGGGTGACCTTCACCTACCTCGGCCTGAAGACCGACGACAGCGCCGCCGTGCACTTTGCCGGCAAGCCCAGCGCGAACCTGTTCGTGGCCGGCGAAATGATGGCCGGCAACGTGCTCGGCAAGGGCTACACGGCGGGCGTCGGCATGTCCATCGGCACCGCCTTCGGCCGCATCGCCGGCACCCAGGCCGCTGCGGCAGCCGGTCATGGCCCCACTACAACAAGCGCTGGAGAGTCCCGTGCAATCGCCTGAAGTCATACAAGTCGCCGCTGCCAGCCAGAGCGCGGCGCAGCAAGACCTGATTCCCCTGCTCAACGTCCACGAAGCTGAAGTCGACCGGCAGATGCATATCTGCAACGCCTGCCGTTACTGCGAAGGGTTCTGCGCGGTATTTCCTGCCATGACCCGCCGCCTGGATTTCGCCAAGGCCGACATCCACTACCTGGCCAACCTCTGCCACAACTGCGGCGCCTGCCTGCATGCCTGCCAGTACGCCTCGCCGCACGAGTTCGCCGTGAACGTACCGCAGGCGATGGCCAAGGTGCGCCTCAACACTTACGTCGAATACGCCTGGCCCGGCAAGCTGGGCACGCTCTACCAGCGCAACGGCCTGACCCTGTCGGCGGCCCTGGCCGCTTCGCTGGCGCTGTTCCTGCTGCTGACGTTGCTGGTCAAGGGCACACTGTTTCCCGGGCCACTGGCCGGTAACTTCTACGCAATCTTCCCGCACAACACCCTGGCCCTGATGTTCGGCGGTGCCTTCGGTTTCGCCATCCTCGCCCTGGCCATCGGCGTCACCCGCTTCTGGCGGGCGATCAGCCCAGCCGACGCACAAGCGCTGGCCAGTGGTGCGGCCATCGCCGAAGCCTCCGGCGCGGTGCTCAAGCTCAAGTACCTCGACGGCGGCCATGGCGAAGGCTGCAACAACGACAGCGATCGCTTCACCCTGTGGCGCAGGCGCTTTCACCACTTCACCTTCTACGGCTTCATGCTGTGCCTGGCCTCCACCAGTGTCGCCACGCTCTATCACTACCTGCTCGGCCTGCACGCGCCCTATCCGCTGCTGAGCCTGCCGGTCCTGCTCGGCACGCTGGGCGGCATCGGCCTTGTGATCGGGCCTGCCGGGCTGCTCTGGCTCAACTATCGGCGTGACCCGGAGCATGGCGACCGCGCCCAGGCGCCGATGGACCGCGGCTTCATCCTGCTACTGCTGCTGATCAGCCTGACCGGCCTGGCCTTGCTGGCCTGGCGCGATAGCGGCGCGATGGCGGTGCTGCTGGCCATCCACCTCGGCACGGTGATGGCGTTCTTCCTCACCATGCCCTACGGCAAGTTCGCCCACGGCATCTTCCGCAGCGCGGCGCTGCTCAAGCATGCGATCGAGAAGCGCCAGCCGGACCACCTCAAGCTCGGCAGTGACTGAGCGGTTGCCCCATACAGGCGGGATGCACAGTGCAGCCCGCTCGTTGTCCCGACGCCGCCAGCGGTGTCTCAGCCTGAACCACAATAAAACTCCACAGGAGAACGCATGAACAATCGCCTCACCTACGCAGCGCTGCTGACCTCGGGTCTGCTTGCAGCCAGCATGGCGCTCGCCGAGCCCAAGCGTCCGGAATGCATCGCCCCGGCAAAGCCCGGCGGTGGCTTCGATATCACCTGCAAGCTCGCGCAGAGCGGGCTGAAGGACGCCGGCCTGCTCAAGGCTCCAATGCGCGTCACCTACATGCCCGGCGGCATAGGCGCAGTGGCTTACAACGCCGTGGTTGCCTTACGCCCCAAAGCGGCAGGCGTCATCACCGCCTGGTCGAGTGGTTCGCTGTTGAATCTGGCGCAAGGCAAGTTCGGGCGCTACAGCGAAAATGACGTTCGCTGGCTGGCCGCCATCGGCACGGATTACGGTGCCGTTATCGTTCATCGTGACTCACCGCTGCAGACCTTCGATGACCTGATTGCACGACTCAAAGAAGCACCGTCAGACCTGGTGATCGGCGCTGGTGGCACCGTCGGTAGCCAGGACTGGATGCAGGCTGCGCTGATCGCACGCAGTGCCGGCATCGCACCTGACAAGCTCAGGTACGTGGCCTTCGAAGGAGGCGGCGAACCCATGACGGCCCTGTTCGGCGGCCACGTTCAGGCGATCGTCAGCGGCTTCGGCGAGGCGACTGCACAGCTCGATGCCGGCAATGTTCGTATTCTCGCCGTGCTGGCCGAAGAGCGACTGCCAGGAAAGATGGCCAATATTCCCACGGCCAAGGAACAAGGCTACGACGTTGTCTGGCCGATAGTCAGAGGCTTCTACATGGGCCCGCAAGTCAGTGACGAGGACTTCAAGTGGTGGCAGCAGCGTTTCGAAACGCTACTGGCCGATGACGGCTTCAATGCCAAGCGCGAACAGTTCGATTTGCTGCCGCTGTCGAAGACCGGCACAGAGCTGGAGCAGTTCGTCCATGAGCAGGTAGCCGAGTACCGAAAACTGGCCGATGAGTTCGGGCTGATTCAGTAGCCTGCGCTGCTCGAGCCTGGCCCGCCTCGCGCGGGCCTTTTTACGGCCCACTCCCCGCCTGCGCCATAGCTACCACTGCAAGTGCAGCTGACTGGCGAACTCGCGCGCTTGCCCACTGAGCGGATCGACGAAGCGCAGGCCGCGCGCCAGCAGCTTGAGCGGCTTGCTGTAGTCGTCCGGCAGGTTGCGCGACTCCAGCAACTGCGGATAGAAGTCGTCGCCGACGATTGGCGCGCCGAGCCCGGCCAGATGCACGCGCAGCTGATGTTTACGCCCGGTCACTGGCGACAAGCCGTAACGCCACAGTTCGCCGCGTCGTTCCAGCACCTCGATACGCGTTTCGCTGTTGGCCTCGCCCGCGACTTCCTGCATGCGAAAGAACGGCTCGCCCTCGACCATGCGCGAGCGATGCAGGTAGGGAAACTGCAGCTGCGGCAACGCCGGAGCGATGGCCTCGTAGCACTTTTCCACCGCACGCTGGCGAAACAGCGCCTGGTACTGGCCACGACTGCGCGGCTCGACCGAGAACAGCACCAGGCCGGCGGTGAGCCGGTCGATGCGGTGAATCGGCACCAGGTCGGGATTACCGGTGCGCTTGATCAGGCGCGCCAGCAGCGTCTGCTCGACGTACTCACCGGCCGGCATCACCGGCAGAAAATGCGGCTTGTCCGCAACCAGCAGGTGCTCGTCCTGCCACAGCACCTGCTCGGCGAAGGGAATCGGCGTCTCGTTTGGCACCTCGCGGAAATAGCGCACCTTGAGGCCGACCCGATAGGGATGCGTGGCATCGATGGGCGCGCCGGCCGCATCCAGCACCCGACCGCGCGCCATACGCTGCAGCCAGATGGAGCGGCCGATGGCAGGGAAGTGATCGCACAGGCAATCGAGTACCGTCGCCCAGTCGCCTTGGGGCAAATGAAGCGTGCTGGGGCGCATGATGGGGCTGGGCATTGCAGGCGCTGCTCGATCGGATTGGGACGGGCGAATTAGGCCGCACTCGCAGGCCCCAGTCAAAGCAAACGGCTTGAGCCAAGGTCGCGCTGTAGCTATGGTGGCCGCTCGTATTTGGAGATACCGATGTCCATCACCCGCTCCCTGCTGACCAGCGTCGCCCTGCTCCCACTTCTGGCTGCCTGCCAGGTCTACACCGGCAAGCCGGAAGGCCCGCCGCCAGCGACACGCCTGCAAGGGCAAGTCCAGGCCGAAAATGGTCAGCTGGTTTTCACCCCGTGCCAGGAGCAGCGCCGCTTCGTACTGGTAGACGGCGGCAACAGCTCAGTCGAACGAGAAATCATGCGCCTCGGCAGCGACGGCCACGCCAGCCTGTTCGCCGACCTGGCCGGGCGCCTGGGCGGCAGTCAGGCCAAAGGCAGCGATGGCCGCTTCGAGATCAGCCAGATCTATCGCCTGCAAGGCGAAGGGCATGGCTGCGAAGACCTCAACTTCAAGCGCCTGACCCTGCGCGCCGGCGGCAACGAGCCGTCCTGGCACCTGGAAGTCGGCAGCAAGGGCCTGGTACTCAATCGCCCCGAAAAGCCCCCGCTGGCCCTGCCCTACCTGGAAGAACAGCTGCCGGACGGCCGCCTCAGCTTCAGCAGCGAAGCCAACGGCCAGCGTCTTGACCTATGGGTCGCACCGCAGCGCTGCATCGATGACATGAGTGGCACGGTCAATCACCTCACGGCCGAACTGCGCCTCGATGGCCAGGTGCTGCGTGGCTGCGCCTATTTCGGTTCCATGCGTAACTGAGCCTCGCCTTGCCGGTGCATCGCACCGGCAATTGCCAACACCGCGCACCATCCTCACGGCGAACCTGCGCAGTTCGCCGCACGCTGCTGCCAGACGAAAACCAAGGATTGCACAATGTCCCATACCGCTTCAGCGGTTACTGACGACCCCGGCTCCAGTCCTGCTGCGTGGTGGGCCGTCATCTCTCTGGCCCTCGGCGCCTTCGGCCTGGTGACCGCCGAGTTTCTGCCGATCAGCCTGCTGACGCCGATGGCGAGCGAGTTGAACGCCTCCAATGGCGCGGTGGGTCAGGCCATCACGGCGACGGCCGTGGTCGCGGCATTCGCCGGGCCGCTGGTGGTGCTGTGTTCGGGCCGACTGGATCGACGAATGATCATCTGCGGCCTGATGATCGTTCTGCTGCTCTCCTGCGTGCTCTCGGCCTGGGCACCGAACATCTCGGTGCTGCTGATCGCACGTGGCCTGCTGGGTTTCTCCCTTGGCAGCTTCTGGGCAATGATGACCCCGCTGGCGCTGCGCCTGGTGCCGTCCGACAAGGTGCCGAAAGCCATCTCGATCATTCTCATGGGCATTTCCCTGGCCACGGTCTTCGCCGCGCCGCTGGGCGCCTTTCTCGGTGAACTATGGGGATGGCGACCCACCTTTCTGGCCGCCTCCGGGATTGCCATCGTGGCACTGGCCATCCAGATGCTGACGCTACCCAAACTGCCGGCCAACGTGGCGCCGAACCTGGCGTCCTTCAAGGCGGCCCTGACCCGTCGGGCAGTGGCCATTGGCCTGACAGCCGGCCTTCTGATCATCTCCGGGCACTTCGCCGCACTGACGTTCATTCGCCCCTTCCTCGAAGAAGTGCCGCGTATGGATGTCCCGACCGTTTCCCTTGCCCTGCTGGCCTTCGGTGTCAGTGGCTTTTTCGGCAACCTGGCTGGGGGCGCTGTCGCGGCGCGCAGCCCGGCCTGGGCGGTCAGCAGCTGCGCGTTCCTGATCAGCACGGTCGCCCTCGCGCTGATCCTGTTCGGCAAGCAGGCCGACGTGGCGTTGCTGGCGATTGCGCTATGGGGCTTCGCTTTCGGCGCCTTCCCGGTTTCGATCTCGATCTGGAACGCTCGCGCCGCCACCGATCACGCCGAAAGTGCCGGCGCACTGCTGTCAATGACCTTCCAGGTGGCCATTGCTGCGGGCGCCATTCTCGGCGGCCTGCTCATCGACAGTTTCAATACGCTGGCCGTGATCATCTATGCCGCAATGGCGGCAGGCGCAGGTGCGGCGCTGATGCTCGTGCAGGGCCGCGCCATTGAACGCCGGCGAACCTGAGCCCGCCGGTTCGCCCACTCTGGCCAGCCAATCCCGTACAATCGTCGCCCTTCTCCACCTTGCCGGATCACCACCGGCCAACCAGGACACTGCCCATGCTTCGCCTGACCGAACTGAAACTGCCCCTCGACCACGCCGCTGACGCACTGCGCCCGGCCATCGTCCAGCGTCTGGGCATCGATGACGCCGAGCTGATCGCCTTCAGCGTGTTCAAGCGCAGTTACGATGCGCGCAAGAAGTACGGCGACATGCCGTTCATCTACACCCTCGATTGCCAGGTGAAAGACGAAGCCACGCTGCTCGCCCGCCTGGCAGACGACAGGCATGTCGGCCCGGCACCGGATATCACCTACAAACCGGTCGGCAAGGCCGAAACACCGCTGGACGAACGCCCGATCGTCGTCGGTTTCGGCCCCTGCGGCATCTTCGCCGCGCTGATCCTGGCCCAGGCCGGCCTGCGCCCGATCGTGCTCGAACGCGGCAAGGAAGTGCGCCAGCGCACCAAGGACACCTGGGGCCTGTGGCGCAAGAACGTGCTCGACCCGACCTCCAACGTGCAGTTCGGTGAAGGCGGCGCCGGCACCTTCTCCGACGGCAAGCTGTACAGCCAGATCAAGGATCCCAACCACCATGGACGCAAGGTGCTGGAAGAGTTCGTCAAGGCCGGCGCGCCGGACGAGATTCTCTACGTCAGCAAGCCGCATATCGGCACCTTCCGCCTGACCGGCGTGGTCGCCACCATGCGCGAGGAGATCAAGGCCCTGGGCGGCGAAGTGCGCTTCCAGCAGCGCGTCAGCGATCTGCTCATCGACGACGGCCAACTGACCGGTGTGGTGCTGGACAACGGCGAGCAGCTGCTCAGCCGCCATGTCGTGCTCGCCCTCGGCCACAGCTCGCGTGACACCTTCCGCATGCTGCATGCCCGTGGCGTGTACCTGGAAGCCAAGCCGTTCTCGGTGGGCTTTCGCATCGAACACCCGCAGTCGCTGATCGACCGCGCACGCCTGGGCAAATACGCCGGCCACCCGAAACTCGGCGCTGCCGACTACAAGCTGGTGCACCACGCCAGCAACGGTCGCTCGGTCTACAGCTTCTGCATGTGCCCGGGCGGCACCGTGGTCGCCGCCACCTCCGAGCCGGAGCGTGTGGTAACCAACGGCATGAGCCAATACTCGCGCAACGAGCGCAATGCCAACGCCGGCATCGTCGTCGGCATCACCCCCGAGCAGGACTATCCGGGCGGCCCGCTGGCCGGTGTGGAACTGCAAGAGCGCCTCGAGTCGCATGCCTATGTACTCGGCGGACGTAACTACGAGGCGCCCGGGCAACTGGTCGGCGACTTCATCAAGGGCACCCCATCCACTGCGCTGGGTGAAGTGCAACCGTCCTACAAGCCGGGCGTGAAGCTGGGCGATCTGGCGCCCTCTCTGCCGGATTTCGCCATCGAGGCCATCCGCGAAGCCCTACCGGCCTTCGGCAAGCAGATCAAGGGGTTCGACCTGGCCGATGCGGTGCTCACCGGCATCGAAACGCGCACCTCTTCGCCCGTGCGCATCACCCGTGGCGATGACCTGCAGAGTTTGAATCTTAAGGGCCTGTACCCGGCCGGCGAAGGCGCGGGCTACGCCGGCGGCATTCTTTCAGCCGGGGTCGACGGTATTCGCGTGGCCGAGGCCGTGGCCAAGGACATGCTCGGGTCGAATCGCTAGGCAGCGTCGCCCGGCCGGACGTCAGCGACCTGGCCGGGCCTTCTGAAGCGAATCTGCACGACCGCCGGCAAAGCCGTGGCAGGCAGTCGCTGGATCATTACCTGGCCCGCAGGCAGCACAGCGTCGAACGCCCCGAACCATTGGCACGCCGGACCGGGTCGGCATAAGTCAGCAGCTCGCTGAAGCCGGCCTTGCGCATCATGCCTGCCGAAGCGGCGTTCTCTTCATGGCGGTCGATATAGACATCGTGCACGCCCCGCCGCCAGAGGTCCTGCACGGCCTCCGTGAGCAGATGAGCGCCAACTCCGCGACCGGCGCAGTCGCGATGCACCACCGCTTCGCAGATGTAGCCATGCAACTGGCTGGCACGCGCGGCAGGTTGGTGAACGGCGAAACCCCGGGTCAGGCGATAACTGACGAACCCCAGAAGCCGCCCCTGCTCCTCGGCCAACAGGGCCAGCGTCGCGTTGGTCGCAATACCCTGCAGGTGCTCGCGCACCTCGACTTCGGGCAGATGATTCCAGGGGTTGGGCCCATGCTCGAGAATCAGCGCGCAGAGCGCCTCGATATCCTCGGCACAGGCCTGACGAATGCTCGGCTCGCTCATGCTCGTGACTCCCCTGACCCAGTACATAGTTTGATTCAAGGGTGCAGTCTAGGGTGAGCCAGCGCCCGGCGACAGTCACAGCCAGGCGCGAGAAATACCTGACAGTCGATCAGTGATCATCGTCCCACGGCTGGCCACGGGTCTGCTCGAACAGCTGCACCTTCTGCTGCATCGCGGCCTTGGACAGGATATGCGCGCTGACCGGCGCAGTGAGGAACAGGAACAGGGTGATCAGCAGTTCATGCAGGCTGAGGCTGCCGGTATGGTGGGCGAAGAACAGCATGGAGGCGATCAGCGTACCGCCGACCCCCAGCGTCGTGGCCTTGGTCGGGCCATGCAGCCGGGTGAAAAAGTCCGGCAGGCGATACAGGCCGATGGCACCGACCAGGGCGAACAGACTGCCCAGGATCAGGCAGGCGCAAATCAACAGTTCCAGCCAGAATGGCATGGTCATTCTCCCTTAATCGATGATGTCGCCGTGCAGCAGGTGCTTGCCTACCGCGACCGTACCGACGAAGCCCATCACCGCGATCAGCAGCGCTGCCTCGAAATACAGATCCGATGCCAGCCAGATGCCGAACAGTACGATCAGCGCCAATGCGTTGATGTACAGGGTATCCAGTGCCAGGACACGGTCGACCATGCTCGGGCCTTCGACCAGGCGCGCGACGTTGAGCAGCATCGCCAGCGTGACGATGCCCATGCACACAAAGACTACGTTCTCGAGCATTCGAAAATCTCCAGCAGCGGCGTTTCGTAACGGCTCTTGACCGCGGCGATCAGCTCATCGTGATCCGGCACGTCGAGCCCGTGCAGCAACAGGGTCTTGTGGTCGGAGCTGAGTCCTGCGGACACCGTGCCAGGCGTCAGCGAAATGATGCAGGCCAAGGTCGACAGGATGAATTCGTTCTCGATCTCGACTGGCACCTCGACGAATGCAGGCTCGAGGCGCGACTTCGGCCCCAGCACCAGCCTGACCACCTGCAGGTTGGCCACCACGATGTCGTAGAACACCTTGCCGATGAACAGCAGCAGCCCCAGGGGTTTGCGCACCTTCGGCACCGTCAGCAGGAAATCGCCGCACAGATGCACGATTGACCAGCCCAGGAACAGGCCGAGCAGGATGTGGCCAAGGCTCAGGGTATTGACCAGCAGCAGCCAGAGCACCGCCAACAGCAGCATCATTCGCGGGTGGGGAAACAAGCGCCTCATGCCGCACCTCCAGCGATGATCGACAGATAGGGTTGCAGATCGAGCAACTGCGCAGCGGCAGCTTCCAGGTACGCCAGTATCGGGGCGGCAGCGATCATCAGCAGCGGGCTGGCCAGCAACAGGCCCAGCGCCGCCAGGAGACTCACGCGATCAGCAGGCTGGGCGGTCGAGGTCTTGCCCTCCGTTTGCTGGCCCAGCCAGAACAGGCTGGTGCCGGCCCGGCTCAGCGCCACCAGCGTCAGCAGCCCGCCGATCAGTACCACCGGCCACAGGCTCCAGGCCTGCCAGCCCGGCTCTGCTGCACGCAGCAGCATCATCTTGCCGAGGAATCCAGAGAACGGCGGCAGCCCCGCCACGGAAATCGAGGCGAAGAAGAACATGCAGCCCAGCACCAGTGGCTGGCGCAGCGCGCGTTCCTGCTGCAGGTCGCCGCCGGCGCTGTCACGCTGGGCAACCACCAGGCCAGCCAGCAGAAACAGCGAAGCGCTGATCAACGTGCTGTGCAGCATGTAATACAGAGCGCCGCTCAGCGCCGCCGGGGTGCCCATGGCGAAGCCGGCCATCAGCGTGCCCACCGAAACCACCACCAGATACGCCAGCAACGACTGCAACTGACGCGCACCCAGCGCACCGAACACACCGAAGGCAATGGTCGGCAAGGCCAACCACCAGAGCAGCTCATGACCAAGATTGGCCAGTGGCCCGGCCTGCTCGCCGAACACCAGCGTGAACACTCGGACGATGGCGTAGAAACCCACCTTGGTCATGATCGCAAACAAGGCTGCGACCGAAGCCGGTGCAGCGGCATAGGCACGCGGCAGCCAGAAGCACAGCGGCAACACCGCGGCCTTGAGGCCGAAGACGATCAAAAGCAGATAAGCAGCGGCCTTGAGTAGCGGCGCATCGGCGACATTGGCGCTGGCCACGCGCGCAGCCAGGTCCGGCATGTTCAGGGTACCGGTCAGGCCATACAGCAGGCTGACGCCGATCAGGAAGAACGACGAGCCCAGCAGGTTGAGCACTACGTAATGCACGCCCGCCTTGACCTGATTGGCGCGGTTGCCATGCAGCAGCAGCGCGTAGGAGGAGATCAGCAGGATCTCGAAGAACACGAACAGGTTGAACAGGTCTGCGGTGAGGAATGCGCCGTTGATGCCGAGCAGCTGGAACTGGAACAGCCCATGGAAATTCGGCCCACGCTCGTCGTCGCCGCGACAGGCGTAGATCAGCGCAAAGCCGGCAAGCACCGAAGTCAGAAGCAGCAACGCGGCGTTGAAGCGGTCGAGTAGCAGCATGATGCCGAACGGCGCTGCCCAGTTGCCCAGGGCGTAGACCTGCAACTGCCCTGTCCCGGCCAGTTGCACCAGGTATATGCACACCGGCAGCAACGCCAGACAGCCGACCAGGGAGATACCGCGCTTGACCTGACGCGACCAGCCGTGGCCGACCAACAGCAGCGCGCCAAAGAACAGCGGCAGCAGAATGGGCAGGATGATGGCGTGACTCATGCGCGCGGCTCCTCGCCATCGACGTGATCGGTTTTCAGCTCACCCATGCCACGCAGCGCCAGCACCACCACGAACGCCGTCATGGCAAAGCCAATGACGATCGCGGTCAGCACCAGCGCCTGCGGCAGCGGATCACCGTACTCGGCGCTCTTGCCAATGACGGCCGGCACGCCCGTCCCGAGGCGGCCCATGGAGAAGATGAACAGGTTGACCGCATAGGAGATCAGGGTCAGCCCCATCACCACCGGGAAGATGCGCGCGCGCAGCACCAGGTAAACCCCGCTGGCGGTCAGCACCCCGAGGGTGATTGCGAATACAGCCTCCATATCAGATGACCTCCTTGCACGACTCGTCCTGACTGACATGGCCGATGTTGGAAAGAATCAACAGAGTGGCGCCGACCACGGCCAGGAACACCCCGAGATCGAAGAGGATGGCGGTAGCCAGTTCGATTTCACCGATCAACGGAATATGGAAATGACCGAAGGCCGACGTCAGGAACGGCGAACCGAAGGCCCAACTGCCCAGGCCGGTCAGCCCGGCGATCAGCACACCCCAACCGGCGGTGGCGTGATAGCTGAACCTGAGGCGCTCCTGAGTCCAGGCCACACCATGCGAGATGTACTGCAGAATCAGCGCCACCGAAGTGATCAGGCCGGCGATGAAGCCGCCACCCGGCAGGTTGTGGCCACGCAGGAAGATGAACGCGGAAATCAGCAGCGCCATCGGCAGCATGGCACGCGCCAGGTTGTCGAGGATCATCGGGTGCGCATCGGTGGACCACGGGCGACCGTTCTTGTCGTGGGTCGGATGTGGCAGGTGCAGGCCGTGCAGCAGCGCATAGATGCCGATGCCGGCGATCGCCAGCACGGTGATCTCGCCCAGGGTATCGAAACCGCGGAAGTCCACCAGGATCACGTTGACCACGTTGGTACCGCCGCCCCCGGAGACACTGTTCTCGAGGAAGAACGAAGAGATGCTCTCATAGGGACGCGTCAGCACCGCGTAGGTCAGCATCGACACCATGGTGCCGCTGCCCAGCGCCAGGACCATATCGCGCAGGCCGCGCAGGCTGCTCGACTCGGCCGGGGTGCGGTCGGTCATGAAATACAGCGTGAGCATCAGCAGGATGATGGTCACCACCTCGACCGAAAGCTGGGTCAGTGCCAGATCAGGAGCGGAGAAGCGGGCGAAGGCCAGCGCCACCATCAGACCGGCACCGCTGAGGATCATCAGCGCGACCAGGCGACGGCGATGGAAGACCACGGTAAGCACTGCCGTGACCATCAGAATCAGCATGCCGATAGTCGTCAGCGGATCGAGCGGCGTCATCTCCACGCTACCGGCCAGTTCCTCCAGCGGCGACAGCGCGATGACCACCAGGGTCAGTGCACTGCCCAGCATCCAGGCCAGGTAACGCTGCAGCGAGCCACTCTCGAGCAGCGCGGTAATGCGCACCGACAGGCGCGTCATATACCCCACCACCTTGGCGAAGGCATCCTTCGCATCGAGGTTCGGCAAGCCTTCGTACCAGCGGAACAGGGGTTGGCGGCATGCATAGACGATGATTCCGCCGAACAGGGCGATGACACTCATCAGCAGCGGCAGGTTGAGCCCGTGCCACACTGCCAGGCTGTACTCGGGCAGCTCACCACCGAGGGTCGAGGAAGCGGCAGCAGCCAGCAGCGGCGCCACCGTATAGGCCGGAACCACGCCCACCAGCAGACACAGGAATACCAGCACTTCGACCGGCACCTTCATGTAGCGCGGCGGTTCGTGCGGTGGGTACTTGGGCAGGTTGATCGGCTCGCCGTTGAAGAAGACGTCGTGGATGAAACGCAGCGAATAGGCCACCGAGAAAACCCCGGCCAGGGTCGCAGCAGCAGGAATCACCCAGTTGAAACCGCCCAACAGATGCTGGTGCAGGGTTTCGGTGAAGAACATTTCCTTGCTCAAAAAGCCGTTGAGCAGGGGCACACCAGCCATGGCCGAGGCCGCCACCATGGCCAGCACGGCAGTGTGCGGCATGTACTTCCACAGCCCGTTGATGCGGCGCATGTCGCGGCTGCCGGTTTCGTGGTCGATGATCCCTGCGGCCATGAACAGCGAAGCCTTGAAGGTCGCATGGTTGATGATGTGGAACACTGCCGCGACGGCGGCCAGCTGGGTATCCAGGCCGAACAGCAAGGTGATCAGGCCCAGGTGACTGATGGTCGAATAGGCCAGCAGGCCCTTGAGGTCATGCTGGAACAGCGCCATGCACGCCCCCACCAGCAAAGTGGCCAGGCCGGTCAGGCTGACCATGTAGAACCACCACTCGGAGCCAGCGAGCGCGGGGTACAGACGCGCCAGCAGGAACACCCCGGCCTTGACCATGGTCGCCGAGTGCAGATAGGCCGATACCGGTGTCGGAGCCGCCATGGCGTGCGGCAGCCAGAAGTGGAACGGGAACTGCGCCGATTTGGTGAATACGCCAAGCAATACCAGCACCAGCGCCAGCGGATACAGCTCGTGCGCGCGGATCGCGTAGCCAGCCGCCAGGACCTGAGACAACTCGAAGCTGCCGGCGATGTGGCCGATAAGCAGGATGCCCGCGAGCAGCGCCAGACCGCCGCCACCGGTGATCGCCAGCGCCATGCGCGCGCCCTGCCGGGCATCGGAGCGCGCCCCCCAGAAACCGATCAACAGAAACGACGACAGGCTGGTGAGCTCCCAGAACATCAGCATCAGCAGCAGGTTTTCCGACAGCACCACACCGAGCATGGCGCCCATGAACAGCAGCAGGAAGGCGAAGAAACGCCCCATCGGCTCGGTCTTGGCCAGGTAATAACGGGCGTAGAGGATCACCAGCAAACCGATGCCGAGAATCAGCAGGGCGAACAGGAAGCCAAGACCATCGAGACGCAGACTGAGATTCAGCCCCAGCTGCGGCAGCCATTCCAGCTTGACTCGCAGCACCTCACCGGCGAACACCGCCGATTGATAGTTGAACAGCAGCACCAGCGCCACGATGGGCGCGACCGCCGCCGCAGCGGCACAGGCCGAGCGTCCGAGCCGGTCGGCCAGCACCGGCAGAAACAACCCAAGAAATGGCAAGGCGACAATCAGCGCAAGCGCCATCGGAAAAACCCCTTATGCAGGTACGTCGAGCTTGCTGACCCAACGACGAGAATTGGAGTCGCAACTCCCTGACGGTGATATTCCATGCACCACAACGGAGCAGCTAAGTCGTTGTCGGCACAAGCATAACGGCCGATTATCCATAACTATCAACGCAACGTCATGCATTGAACTAGCGTAAAACACACTTGGTAACATGCACACGGGCGCGAAGTGCGCCCGGCAACCGTCCCTCACTATGGCGAGGGCACAAAAAAGCCGGAGCAACCAGGGCTGCTCCGGCCTGTGTACAACGATCAGTGAGCCACGCGGCTGGTACCGTTGACGGTCATGATGCGCACGCGCTCACCGACACGGAACACCTGGTTCGGCTCGACTTCCTGCACGTAGGCACGCATGGTGCCATCGTCTTCACGGACGGTGATTTCCACGCCCTGAGTACGGGTCAGGCCTTCTTCGGCAGCGGCGCCGAGCAAACCACCCGCCACTGCGCCAATCACGGCCAGGACCGCGCTGCCGCGACCACCACCGAGGCCACTGCCACCGATACCGCCAACCACGGCACCAGCACCCGCGCCGATTGGCGTCTTGGTGCCTTCGATCTTCACCGGGCGCAGCGATTCGATGGTCCCCATGCGCACCGTTTGCACTGCTCGAGCCTCGTCACGGCTGTAGGTGTCGCCGGTCAGGCTGGATTGGCAACCGCCAAGGGCCAGCAGCGCAGCCAGCGAGGTGATGAGCAAAGTGGGTTTACGCATAGCAATTCCTCCAGAGGTATCTCGATCCATTAGACGCCGGGTGCGAGTAACTGTCACGGTCAAGCCTGAACAATAATAGTTTCAGACAGACCGAGTTCAGCTAGGTTCGCCTATCAGGCCCGGGCGAGACGCCATAGCCGGGCGATATCCGTGGTACGTGCCTGCAGCTCGCCTGCCGCGCCCGCCATCGCCTGTTCCAGCGACACAGGTCCCGGTGCCAGACTGAATGCAGCCTCGATACCGGCCTCGTACAGCGCCTGATAGTTGTCGCCCAGACTACCGGATAATGCGATGACCGGCACCCCGACCGCGCGCGCAACACGCGCCACACCCACCGGCGTCTTGCCATGCAAGGTCTGGTCATCCATGCGTCCCTCCCCGGTTATCACCAAATCGGCGCCCTCGATAGCGGCAGCCAGACCGGAGAGTTCAGCAACCAACTCGATGCCCGGACGGAAACTCGCCTTGAGGAAAGCGCGAGCCGCGAACCCAAGGCCACCGGCTGCGCCAACCCCTGGAAACTCGGCGTGATCCTCGCCCAGGGTCTTCGCCGCGATGCGAGCGAAGCGGCCGAGCGCCGTGTCGAGCTGCGCGACATGCTCAGGGGTCGCCCCCTTCTGCGGTCCGAACACCGCAGAGGCACCGCGCGGCCCACACAGGGGGTTGTCGACGTCAGCAGCGACCTCGATCTGCACCTTGAGCAGGCGCGCATCGAGATCGCTCAGATCGAGCTGATCGAGATCGGCCAGCGCCGCGCCACCTGGCGCCAGCTCACGGCCCTGCGCGTCGAGAAAGCGCATCCCCAGCGCCTGCAGCAGGCCCATGCCAGCGTCGTTGGTAGCGCTGCCGCCCAGCCCCAGGATGATACGAGTGGCCCCCGCGTCCAGCGCCTCGCGGATCAGCTCACCAGTGCCAAAGCTACTGGCCAGACGCGCATCACGCTGCTCACGCAAGACCCAGTGCAGACCGCTGGCTGCCGCCATCTCGATCACCGCAGTGCCCTGCCCCAGCCAGCCCCAATGCGCTTTGACCGACGTCCCCATGGGGCCACGCACCTCGCACTCGCGGCGCTCGCCGCCGACGGCAGCCAGCAGTGCGTCGACCGTACCCTCGCCGCCGTCTGCCATTGGCCTCAGCAAACATTCGGCCTCGGGAAAAACCTGCTGCCAGCCTCGCGCAATGGCGGCGGCTACATCGGGCGCGCTGAGGCTCTCCTTGAAGGAGTCGGGAGCGATGACGATTTTCATGATAGGTACCTCGAAAGGAGGCAGGCGACCGCAGTCGCCTGCCGCTAAAGCGGGATTACAGCAAAACCAGGCTAAGCAGCCACACAGTGGCCATACCGGCAACGCCCTGGATCAGGGTCGCCATGGTCTGGGCGCGGTACGCCGTGGAGACTTTCATGCGGCTGAACTGGGTCACGACCCAGAAGAAGCTGTCGTTGGCGTGAGACACGGTCATCGCCCCTGCACCAATGGCCATTACCGTCAGTACGCGGCCCATCTCGCTGTCGAGCCCCAGGTTGCCCAGCAGTGGCGCGACCATGGCCGAGGTGGTGACCAACGCAACGGTAGAGGAACCCTGAGCGCTCTTCAGCGCTGCAGCGACCAGGAACGGCATGAACAGGCCAATCCCCAGCACAGACAGGGTGTCGCCCAGGTAGCCGGTCAGTGCGGTGGCCTTGAGGATGGCCCCGAAGGCGCCACCAGCACCGGTGATCAGCAGGATCGGCGCGGCCTCTTTCAGGCCATGAGCCACATGATCATGGAACTGCTGACGCTTGCCCTCACCCTTGAGCAGCGAGCACGCCAGGACCAGGCCTACCAGCAAAGCGGCGACCGGCTGGCCGAGGAAACTCAGCACATCGAAGAAAGCCCCAGTGCCGAAAGGCTTGCTCGGGAACGCCGCGACCGACCCCAGGCAGATCAGGATGATCGGCACGAAGATCGGCGAAAATGCCTGCCAGGCGCTGGGCAGTTTGCCGTAGCGGGCACGCAGTGCATCGAAGTCGACGTCGTCGGCCAACAGTTCGCTCGGCGCCTCTTCCAGCAACTGCTGATCGTTCTGCTTGAGGAAGCGATTGGCCCAGAGCATGCCGGCCACGGCGGTGACCGCTGCCACCAGCAGGCCAACCAGAATCACCAGACCAAGGGAAGTTTCCAGCCCCAGATTACCGGCTGCGGCGATCGGCCCCGGAGTCGGCGGGACGAAGGTATGGGTGGCATACAGGCCGGTCGCCAGCGCCACGCTCATGGCCACCACGGAAACCTTCATGCGCGCGGCCAGGGCGTTTTTCAGCGAGTTGAGGATGACGTAACCGGAATCGCAGAACACCGGAATCGATACCAGATAGCCGATGATCGACATGGTCAGGGTGGGGAAACGTTGCCCCAGCAGTCGAATGACGGTTTCGGCCATGGTAATGGCGGCGCCACTGCGTTCGAGGATGACGCCGATGATGGTGCCAAGAACGATGACGATACCGATGTAACCGAGAATGCCGCCGAAGCCGGCAGTCATGGTCTTGATGATTTCGCCGCTGGGCAGTTGATAGGCGAAGCCGGCAATCAGTGCAGCGGCCAGCAATGCCAGGAAGGGGTGCAATTTCAAACGGGTAGTGGACAGCACGATGAATGCAATCAGTGCCACCAGGATCAGGACCAGGCCCATGACCAGTCTCCTCATTGTTGTTATGGCGGGCGCAAGGCCCGGATGGGAATGCCGACAGGCAGTACATTGTGGCCCAGCCTGGCGCACCTCACCCTGTGCGGCAGCACCAAAAACGAACGCACCCCAACGCAGCCGGCTGTGCAGCCGCACAAAGCCGAAGAGCCCGCTGGCTCTACCAGGTACGCCCTACCGATCGCGCGGCGGCACCTCGTCGGGCTCGAGCAAACCCAGCCCCAAGGATAGCTGCAGGCGCTGGTCCAGACGGTTGAGGTCCAGGCCGCTGAGTTCGGCGATGCGCTCCAGGCGATAGCGCAGGGTATTGCGATGAATGCCCAGCTGCTGGGCGCAGGCCTGCACCTGGCCGTCATGGGCGCACCAGGCCTCCAGCGTCGCACGCAACGTGCCCTGCGGGTCCTGCGCCAGCACATGGCGTAGCGGTGCCAGCCAGCCCTGCAGCAGCCAACTGTGGCGCTGGGCATAGAGCAGGGTTGGCAAGCGCAACTCATCCAGGCGCAGCAGACGCCGCTCGGGAAAACGCGCCTGGCCATAGGCCTGCAGATCACGCAGCACCAGGCTGGCCTGGCGCAACTCGGCAAGATCATGCAGCGGGTCGCTGAGCGCCAATGAGCGCACGCCCCACTCACGCTCGTCGGCCTGCTGCAGCCAGGTCCGATCATCACGCGCGGCGCTGTAAGGCCTGCACCAGAGCAGTTCGTGACGCCCGAGCGGCGCCACCAGGTGCTCGCTCTTGCCCCCCAGCGCCGCCAGCAGACGGGCCTGGCGCGGCAACGGATCGCCCTCCCCGTCCAGTTGCAGCAGGCAGATCTGCCGCGGCCAGGTGAGCTGCAGGCCCAGGCGTTCGGCATCGACCTCGAGACTGGACAGGCGCAGCTGCGCATCGAGCAGTTGGCGCAACCAGGCCTCTTGCTGATGCCGCTGCCAGTGCCGCTCGGCCTGCAACACGCGGTGCTCGACCAGCATCTCGGCGGCCATGCGCACCAACTCGGCATAGGGACGCACGGTCTCGGGATCACCAGTGATGCCGAGCACGCCGATCAGGCGCTCGGCATGCAGCAACGGCAGATTCACCCCGGGTTTGACGCCACGCAGGCAGGCCGCAGCCTGAGCATCGATCTCCACCACGCGACGATTGGCCAGCACCAACTGGGCGCCTTCATGACGAGTATGCAGGCGACTGCGGTCGCCGCTGCCGATGATCATGCCCTGCGCATCCATCACATTGATGTTGTGCGGCAGGATGGCCATGGCGCGGTCGACGATATGCTGCGCCAACGTGGAGTCGAGTTCGAGCATCGGGAACGGCCTCGCGGGTGAGGCCGCCATTGTAGGCAGATCAGCGGCGCTTCACGATCCCGCGCCGCAGTACCTGTTCAGGGCGCGAGGCGCTCGCGAAGCCAGGCCTCGCCCTGCAGACGATAGTTGAGGCGGTCATGCAGACGACTCGGGCGCCCTTGCCAGAACTCGACGCGATCCGGCAGCAGGCGATAACCGCCCCAGTGCGGCGGGCAGTGCGGCGCCTGATTGAGAAAGCGTTTCTCGGTCTCGGCCAGCAGGCCTTCGAGCTCGGCGCGATCGCGAATCACCTTGCTCTGCGGCGAAGCCCAGGCGCCGATCCGGCTGCCCAGGGGGCGCACCTGGTAGTAACCGTCGGACTCGCCAGCAGTCACGCGCTCGATGCGACCTTCGATGCGCACCTGGCGCTCCAGGCTGGGCCAGAAGAATGTCATGGCAGCAAAGGGACGGGCCGCCATCTGACGCCCCTTGGCGCTGTCGTAATTGCTGAAGAAGGTGAAACCGCGCTCATCGAGGCCCTTGAGCAACAGTACTCGGCAGTGCGGGCGGCCCTGCTCATCGACGGTCGCCAGGGTCATGGCATTGGGCTCGACCGGCAGTTGCTCGGTCTTGACCGCATCATCGAACCACTGACGAAACAGGGCAAAGGGTTCCAGCGGGGCCTGAGTCTCGCTCAGGCCGTCGCGGGTGTAGTCGCGGCGCATATCGGCCAGGGTCTGGGTCATGGCAGTTCCTCTGGGAACCTCCACAAAACCAACTGCGCCGACTGTCTCGCATGGTTTTTCGGAGGCCCCCTCAACAGAGTGGAGATGCTGCCAAGCTTACTCCGACTTGCCCTGTTTTCCTTGATCTACGGCAGCTACCTTGGGCGCATCCTTGAGCTGCGCCTTGGCCGGCTGACTGTACTTGGCGATCAGCCCCTGCATGGTGTCACGCGAGGTCAGGAGAATTTCCACGCGGCGGTTGAGGGCACGACCAGCAGCGCTGTCGTTGGCGGCACGCGGGGCGTCGGAGCCAAGGCCCATGACCTGCAGGCGGTTCTGCTTGAGGCCGCTGAGACGGAAAATCGAGGTCACGGCGCGTGCGCGCTGCTGACTCAGTTCGCGGTTTTTCGCATCGTCACCGCTAGAGTCGGCATGGCCGAGCACGACCACGGCGATGTCCTGGTCGGTTTCCAGCAGTTTGGCCACACGACTGATCGGGCCCAGGCTCACCGGCAGCAACATCTGTGGGCGATCCGGATTGAAGGAGCCCTGCACCGGCGCAGTCACGACCAGCAGATTCTCGCGGCGCTCGAGTTCGAAATGGCTACCCTTGACGGCTTCACGCAGCTTCGGCTCGTACTCGTCGAGCCAGGCGCGGGTCACCTCGGGCGCAGGCATGACAGCCGGCTTGACCTCCTTCTTTTCCGAGCCGGCACAGCCCGCAATCAGCAGACAGCAGGTAAAGGCAAAAATCTTGTTGGCACGCATGTAGCCCCCGGGGTCACACAGATCTAATGGTCGGTTCGTTATCGTTGATACCGAACGGCTGGCGCGAGTTTAGCCGTTTCAATCAGGTACAGTCCGCAATCTGGCGCGCAAGTTTCTGCGCGCGAGGGTCCATCAAGACGAACGGTCCTAGATTGTTGGTAACGAAGCCGAAAGCCAGGTCGCGCTCCGGATCGGCGAAACCACTGGAACCACCGGCACCGGGATGACCGAAGGCTTTGCCCCCCATGCCGTAGGTGGCGTTGGCCACATCGGATTGATCGAGCATGCAACCCAGACCGAAACGCGTGCGGGTCAGCAAAGTCTTGTCATCACCCACGCTGTGCTCACGCGTCATTTCGCCGAGCAGCTCGGCATCGAGCAAGCTGCCATCGAGCAGGCCTGCGTAGAAGCCCGCCAGGCTGCGTGCATTGCCGTGCCCGTTGGCCGCCGGCTGCTGCATGCGCCGCCACTGTGGCTTGTTGGTGCTGGTCATGATCGACGGCGGGTTGGTGAACGAACGCGTGCTCATGGCACTGGCGTCGCTCATCATCACCTTGAGCAGGCGCTGCGCGGCAGCATCGCCGAGATTGCCCTTGCCGCGCGCGATGTGGGCAACGCGGTCGAATTCGCTATCGGCCAGGCCAACATGGAAATCCAGGTCCAGGGGTTTGGCGATACGTGCAGCGATGCTGTCACCGGGGCCGCGCCCCTCGATGCGGCGAATCAGCTCACCGATCAGCCAGCCATAGGTAATGGGCGCATAGCCGTGGCCTTCGCCCAGCGCCCACCAGGGCTCTTCGGCTGCCAGCGCATCGGTCATGGCCTGCCAGTCGTACAGCGCCTCGGCGGGAAGCGCCTGACGCAGCGCCGGCAAGCCGGCCTGGTGACAGAGCAGGTGGCGCACGCTGATGCGCTCCTTGCCGGCCGCGGCGAACTCGGGCCAGTAGCGCGCCACCGGCGCATCCAGATCGAGCTTGCCCTCGCCCACCAACTGCAAAGCCACGACAGCAGCGAAAGGCTTGGTGCAGGAGAACAAATTGGCGATGGTGTCGCTGTGCCAGGCTTGCTGGCCGTCCTTGTCCATCACCCCGGCCCACAGGTCGACCACGGTCTCACCACCGACCTTGACGCACAGGGCCGCGCCGCGCTCCTGCGTATCGTCGAACAATGCAGCGAACGCGTCTCTTACCGCCTCGAAGCGCAAGTCGAAATAGCCCTGAATCTGCACGTTGTTCTCCCGTTTCGCTGCGTGACCGAATGCTGCCCCATGCTGGCAGCCGCCTATCATGCAATGTTCTGAAACTTCATAAAATAGCGGTCTTCGATTGGTTTTTTCTATGCTGGAAAAGTGCGGCCTGATATGACCAATACGCCATGCATCGCGTTTCAGCCTGGCATACGCCAGCTGTAGCTGAGCACAAGGTCTATCGGCAGCCCTGGATCCGATGCACGGCACAGGAGAAACGAGTGCTTTACCTACTGTCCCTGATCGCCCTGGCCGCCATCACAGCGCCCGGTCTGACGCGTCTGTTGGGTGCACGCACGGGCTGGCTGCTGATGCTGGCCCCACTGGCAGCCTTCATCTGGTTCGTGCTGCAGGTTCCGCTGATCGCCGGCGGCGATGCGCTCATGCAAAGCGTGAGCTGGATTCCTGCGCTGGGTATCAACCTGAGCTTGCGCCTGGACGGTCTCTCGTTGCTATTCGCGCTGCTGATCAGCGGTATCGGCAGCCTCATCGTGCTGTATGCCGGCAGCTACCTGTCCAGCCATGCCCACCTCGGTCGCTTCCACGCTTACTTGCTGGTGTTCATGCTGGCGATGCTCGGCCTGGTGCTAGCCGACGACCTGGTGGCGATGTTCGTGTTCTGGGAACTGACCAGCATCGCCTCGTTCTTGCTGATCAGCTTTCAGCACGAGAAAGCCGTGTCTCGCCGCGCCGCCCTGCAGGCATTGCTGATCACCGGCGGTGGTGGCCTGGCGCTGCTGGCCGGTTTGATCCTGCTAGGCGGCGCCACCGGCAACTGGCAGTTTTCCGATCTCAGTGCCGAGCAGATAGAAGGTCACGTACTGCTGCCTGCAATCATCGCACTGGTGCTGCTGGGCTGCTTTACCAAGTCAGCACAGGTGCCCTTCCACCTGTGGCTGCCCAACGCGATGAACGCACCGACGCCCGTATCGGCCTATCTGCACTCGGCGACCATGGTCAAGGCCGGCATCTACCTGCTGGCCCGCCTCAACCCGGTGCTCGGCGGCTCGGTCGGCTGGGGAACGCTGTTGATCACCTTCGGCGCAGCGACTGCAGTGCTTGGCGCATTCCTCGCCTTCCGTCAGACCGACCTCAAACGCCTGCTGGCCTACACCACGGTCACCGTCCTGGGTCAGCTGACCATGCTGATCGGCACCAACACCAGCTACGGCCTGCAGGCGTTCGTGCTCTACCTGGTGGCGCACTCGCTGTACAAGGGCTCGCTGTTCATGGCCGTCGGCGCCATCGACCACGCCACCGGCACCCGTGAACTGGCGCGCCTGGGCGGGCTGATCCGCTTCATGCCGCTGACCGGCGCCGCCGTGGCTCTGGCAGCATTCTCCAACGCGGGCCTGCCCCCGTTCTTCGGTTTCATCGCCAAGGAGTTCAAGTACACGGGCCTGATCGAGATGGGGCATATCGGTTGGGCGGTGACGCTGGTGATGATCCTCACCAATGCCCTGCTGTTCGCCGCCGCCGGACTGGTGTTCGTGCAGACTTTCCTCGGCAAGCGCGGCGACTACCCGCGCACGCCGCATGAGGTCGGTCTGCCGATGTGGCTGGGGCCAATGCTGCTGGCCGTCGGTGGCTTCCTGCTCGGCGCCTGGAATGCCTGGCCGGAAACCTGGCTGGTGAACAATGCGGTGCAAGCCGTGGCACGCGGCCCGGTGGATGTGAACCTCTATCTCTGGGGCGGCATCACACCGGCGCTGCTGGCCAGCCTGCTGACCCTGTCGCTGGGAGTGTTGTTCTACCTGATGCGTGAGCGAGTCAGGCGCCTGCTCGATCGCGCCAATGCGGCCTGGAACGTCAGCGGAGACCTGATCTGGGATCGTCTGCTCAAGCGGGTATTTCACTTCGCCGGTCTGCTCGCCGCACGCTTCCAGCATGGTTCGTTGCGCCAGCACCTGGTGCTGCTGGCCCTGGCAGTCGGTGGCCTGCTCGCCGTCGGCCTGCTACCGACACTGCCGCAATTGCTACAGGGCAGCTACAGCCCCATTTCGCCGCTGGGCCTGGCCGGCTGCCTGCTGGCCCTGGCCGGTGGCGTGGCGGCCGCCTTCCTGCCCGGCCGCCTGACCTTGCTGGCCGCGCTGGGCGCCTGCGGCCTGGGCCTGGCACTGGTGTTCGTCTCGGTCAACGCACCGGACGTGGCGATGACTCAATTGATGGTGGAAACCCTCAGCCTGATCTTCCTCGCCCTGGTGTTTCGCAAGATGCCCAGGGTTCCGGCCAGCGGCGCACGCACCCCCTGGAAGCGCCGCCTGCATGCCGGCGTGGCGATCCTCTTTGGCCTCTGCGTGACGGGAGCTCTGCTAGCGGCGGTCAGCCTGCCGCTGCCGGGCGATATCGCCCAGTGGTATCAGGCCAACAGCCTGCCGGGAGGCCACGGACACAACGTGGTCAACGTCATCCTGGTGGACTTCCGTGCCTTCGATACCCTCGGTGAAATCCTCGTGGTCGCACTCTCTGCCCTGGCCGCAGCCAGCCTGTTGGGCAGCGGCTGGCGCGTCGGCAGCGAACACGGTGGTGAAGATGCCTTCACCTCAGGCCTGTTGCGCCAGGGCCTGCGCCCGCTGGCCTGGCTGATGCTGGCCGCCTCGCTGTTGCTGCTCTGGCGTGGCCACAACCTACCGGGCGGCGGCTTCATCGGCGGACTGGTGGCGGCCTGCGGCCTGATACTGCTGGTGCTGACCTATGGCCATGGGCAGATTCGCCGCGTGCTACCGGTGGCGCCCGCGCAACTGATCGGCATCGGCCTGGGCTGCGCGGCGGGCGCCGGCATCCTCGGCCTGCTCGCCGGTCACGCCTTTCTCAGCGGTCTCTGGACCTTCCCTGGCGGGCTGCCGCTGGGCACGCCCCTGCTCTTCGATATAGGCGTGTTCCTCACCGTGTTCGGCTCCGCGCTGCACATGATCGACAAGCTGACGGGAGTTCGCCACTGATGGAATGGCTAGCCGCAATCACCACTGGATGCCTGGCAGGCCTGGGCCTGTGGATGCTTCTGGATCGCAACCTCAAGCGCGTCGTGCTGGGTGTCGTGGTACTGGGCAATGCGATCAACCTGGGAGTACTCACCGCCGGGCGCTTCTTCGGTGAACGCCCGGCCTTCGTCGAGGCCGGCAATACGGCCAGCACGGCCAACCCACTGCCGCAGGCGCTGGTGCTGACGGCGATCGTCATCGGCTTCAGCCTGTTCATCTTCGCCCTGGCGCTGCTCAAGCGCACCCGCGAACTGCATGGCGACAAGACCACCGACTCGCTCAGCTCGATCACCGAGCAACCGGCGCCGGACTGGCACGACAGCGAGCATGAAGGCGACGCCAACACCACGGAGGCTCGCCGATGAACCACGCGTTACTCGTCGCACCGATCCTCGTGCCCCTGTGCAGCCTGCTGCTGGCGATCATCCTGCGCCGTCACCTGCTGGCCGTGCGCGTGCTCAGCCTGAGCGGTACCGCCGCGCTGCTGGCGGTGGGCCTGGCGCTGGTCTGGCAGGCCGCTCAGGGCGTGGTGCTCAGCGGGCAGGTCGGCGGCTGGCAGGCGCCGTTCGGCATCAGCCTGGTGATCGACCGACTTTCGGCGGTGATGATCGCCATCAGCGCCCTGGTGGCGCTGGTCACCCTGCTCTATGGCGTCGCCAAGGACAACGACACCAAGGTCGGCCGCGACTTCCACCTGTTCATCCAGGGTCTGCTGACAGGTATCTGCGGCGCCTTCATCACCGCCGACATCTTCAACCTCTACGTCTGGTTCGAAGTGCTGCTGATCGCCTCCTTCGCCCTGATGGCGCTCGGCGGTGGCAGCCGCCGGCTGGCCGGCAGCATGACCTACGTGGCCCTGAACCTGTTCGCCACGCTGATCTTCCTGCTCGCCGCCGGCCTCGTCTACGGCGCCAGCGGCACACTGAACATGGGCGAGCTGGCGGTGATCATGCGCAGCGGCGAGGCAGCGCCCGGCGTAACACCGGCGCTGCTGCTGATGCTGCTGTCGTTCGCCATCAAGGCCGCGCTGTTCCCGGTGTTCGGCTGGCTGCCGGCCACCTATCACGTCGCCCTCACCGCGGTGTCAGCGATGTTCGCAGGGCTCCTGACCAAGGTCGGGGTGTACGCGCTGATCCGCCTGGTGACGCTGCTCTGGCCTGAACATGGCCTGCCCCATCAACTGCTGCTGTGGGTCGCCTGCGCCACCATGCTGGTGGGGGTACTTGGCGCGGCGGCACAGACCGAGGTACGGCGCATCCTGTCGTTCCATATCGTCAGCCAGGTCGGCTACATGATCCTCGGCCTGGCCCTGGCCACACCCCTGGCGCTGGCCGGAGCGGTGTTCTACCTGATTCACCACATCGTGGTGAAAGCCAACCTGTTCTTCATCGGCGGCGTGGCAGCGCGCATCTGCGGCTCCGAACGTCTGGCCGACATGGGCGGACTGTATAAGCGCATGCCCTGGCTGGCGCTGCTGTTCGCCATTCCGGCGCTGTCGCTGGCTGGCATTCCGCCGCTGTCCGGCTTCTGGGCCAAGTTCCTGCTGGTCAAGGCCAGCCTCGACGCTGCGGCCTGGTGGGCAGCCGGTATCGCGCTGCTGACCGGCGTGTTCACCCTGCTGTCGATGAACAAGATCTGGAACGAGGCATTCCTCAAGCCGCACCCGCAGGGTGAAGAGGCGCTGCAACCGCTTGGCGGCATGCGCGCGGCCTGGCTGGGCATGGGCGTACTGGCGCTGCTGACCGTACTGATCGGCCTCGGCGCCGGCCCGCTGATCGACTACGCCGTGGCTGCCGCAGCGCAGCTCACCGATCCGCAGGCCTATCTGCAACCCTTCGCTGGCGCAGGAGGTGCCTGATGTCGTTTCTCATCCATCTGCTGACCAGTGCAGCCCTAGCCTGGAGCCTCGGCGCCGGGCATCTGGGCGGTGGCCTGCTGGCGTTCGCCCTGCTCTACCTGTTGGCCCGCGCGCTCGGACTGGTAATTGCGCGCCTGCGCCGTTATTCACGCAGCCTGGAGCATGGCATCAGCTTTGGCCTGTGGTTCATCGCCCAGGTGTTTCTCGCCACCTACCAGGTCGCCAGGTTGGTACTGGCACGTCGGGTCGACGTGGAGCCCGCGATACTGGCTTACCCGGTGGCCCGCCGCGAGATGGACAAGGTGACCCTGCTCGGCACGCTGCTGACCCTGACCCCCGGCACCCTGGCGCTGGACTATGACCAGGCGCAAGGACTGCTCTATATCCACGCCCTCGATGCACGACGCCGCGAGGACGTGACCGACACCCTGGTCGAGCTGGAACGCCGCCTGCTGGCCTGGCTCGATGCCGGCAAAGCCGAAGGAGTATCGCCATGACCCTGCACCTGGCTGGCGCTGCCTGGGTATTGCCCCTGGCTGCCACCCTGCTCGCCTTGAGCGGCCTGATCACGCTGTATCGCCTGTTACGCGGGCCAAGCCGTCCGGATCGCGCAGTCGCCATCGACGCCCTTACCCTGCTGGCAGTCGCCGCCATGGCCTTGCTCTGCCTGATACGCGGCGAGGCGCTGTTCCTCGACGTCGCCGTGCTGCTGGCGCTGGTGTCGTTTCTCGGCACCGCTGCCTTTGCCTTCCTGTTCGATGAAGCCCACAGCCGGCTGCCGGAGAAACGCGAGGATCGCCCATGAACGAAGTGCAAGCCTGGCTGGCCTCGTTGCTGGTACTCAGCGGCGCACTGATTTCCCTGCTCGGCGCCATTGGCGTGCTGCGCCTGCCCGATAGCTACAGCCGCATGCATGCAGCGAGCAAGGCCGGCGTTCTTGGCGCGGTCCTGCTACTCGGCGCAGTGGCCCTGGCCAGTAGCGGCGAACTGGCGCTGGAAGCCTTTGTCGGCCTGCTGATTCTGCTGGCCAGCGCCCCGCTGGCGGCTCACGCCATCGCCCGCGCCGCTCATCGCGCCGGTATCCGGCCTGTGCTGGGCCGCTTGGGCGATGAGCTGGAGCAACGTAACAAGGGCGGCGAGTAAGTCTCAGTCGATCTGCCGGCGAAACGGCGGCAGAGCATTGAGAATCGCCTTGCCATAGCGCTGGGTGACCACGCGCCGGTCGAGCAAGGTGATGGTGCCGCGGTCCGCCTCGGTGCGCAGCAGGCGACCGCAGGCCTGTACCAGACGCAAGGAGGCGTCCGGCACGGCGATCTCCATGAACGGGTTACCGCCGCGCGCTTCGATCCATTCAGCCAGCGCCGCTTCCACCGGGTCGTCCGGTACGGCAAAGGGAATCTTGGCGATCACCACATGCTCGCAATAGGCGCCAGGCAGGTCGACGCCTTCGGCGAAGCTGGCCAGGCCGAACAATACGCTCTCCTCGCCCGAGTCGACGCGCGCCTTGTGCTTGTTGAGGGTTTCCTGCTTGGACAGGTTGCCCTGGATGAACACGCGCTTGCGCCAGTCGCGCTCCAGCCCGTCGAACACGTCCTGCATCTGCTTGCGTGAGGAAAACAGCACCAGCGTGCCGCGGCTACCAGCAACCAGCGCCGGCAATTCACGCACGATGGCGGCGGTATGCACGGCCGCCTCACGCGGGTCAGCCTTCAGATCCGGCACCCGCAGCACGCCGGCGTCGGCATGATGGAAGGGGCTCGGCACGACGGCAGTCACCGCCACCTTGGGCAGGCCGGCGCGCATGCGGTAACGGTCGAAGGTGCCCAGCGCGGTGAGCGTCGCGGAAGTCACCAGGCAGCCGTGGGCGACGTTCCACAGGTTGCGACGCAAGGTCTCGGCCGCCAGGATCGGGCTGGCGTTGACCTCGATGTCGAACAGCGCACCGCTCTCGGCCAGGGTCAGCCAGCGCGCCATCGGCGGGCTTTCCTCCGGGTCTTCGGCGGTGAACGCCAGCCACAGTTCCCAGTTGCCCTTGGCGCGCGCCATCAGGCTGCCGAACAGCGGATACCATTCCTCGGCCTGGTGACTGGCAATGCCCACAGCACCCTCGCCGTCCATGGCCTCCTTGAGCAACTCGGTGACGCCAGTGAACAGGTCATTGAGCTTGGAGAAGCCCTTCTTCAACTCCAGCCCGAGCTCGGTCAGATGCTCCGGTACCACGCCGCCAACGAAGCGGTGACGCGGACGCTCACGACCTTCCATATCCTCGCCGGCCTTGAAGTCGGCGACCTGCTCGCAGGCAGCGAACATGAACTGCTGCTGGGTCTTCAGCTCGCGCGTCAGCTCCGGCACCTGCTCGATCAGGCGGCCGAGATCGCCCGGCAAGGGGTTCTGCGCCAGCAGTTTGGTCAGGTTCTTGTCGATCTGGGTCAGCCAGTCGGCCGTGGAACGCAGGCGGGTGAAGTGGGCGAAGTGACCGATGGCCTTGTCCGGCAGGTGATGGCCTTCGTCGAAGACGTAGATGGTTTCGCGCGGGTCGGGCAGTACCGCCCCGCCGCCGAGTGCAAGGTCGGCCAGCACCATATCGTGGTTGGTGACGATCACGTCGACCTTGCCCATGCCCTCGCGCGCCTTGTAAAAAGCGCATTGCTGGAAATTCGGACAATGGCGGTTGGTGCACTGGCTATGGTCGGTGGTCAACTGCGCCCAGCGGCTGTCTTCCAGCTCTTCGGGCCAACTGTCACGGTCACCGTCCCATTTGTTGCCGGCGAGCTTCTCGATCATCGCGGTGAACAGTTTCTGGCCCTGCTCATCGACGTCGATGCGAAATCCTTCTTCCTCGAACAATTGCGCGGTGGCGCTCTGCGCGGCGCCGTCCTGCAGCAGGTGATCGAGTTTGGACAGGCACAGGTAACGCCCGCGCCCCTTGGCCAGGGCGAAACTGAAATTCAGGCCGCTGTTGCGCAGCAGGTCGGGCAGATCCTTGTGCACGATCTGCTCTTGCAGCGCCACGGTGGCGGTGGCGATTACCAGGCGCTTACCTGCCGCCTTGGCGGTGGGAATGGTGGCCAGGCTGTAGGCCACCGTCTTGCCGGTACCCGTCCCCGCTTCCACCGCCACCACGGCCGGGTCGCCCAGGCGCTTGCCCTCGTCGTCGCTCCTGATGGTGCCGAGCACCTTGGCGATCTCGGCGATCATCAGGCGCTGACCATAGCGGGGCTTGAGCGACTTGGCCTCGAGGAAGCGCGAATAGGCGCCCTGAATCTGGGACTTGAGTTCGGTACTGAGCATGGATTCTGAAACGAAAAAGGCTGGATAAATTTTCAGTATTCGCGGAGCGGCAGCTATCATAACGCGCCCGCCGATCTGGCGCTGACCCGTGTGCCAATCGAATGAAATTAGCTGCCAAACGGACCAATGGAGATTCCCCGTGACGCCCTACGCCCCGCTCTACGCACTACACCTGCTGGCCGCCGTGATCTGGGTCGGCGGCATGTTCTTCGCCTGGATGATCCTGCGCCCTGCGGCGGTCGAGACCCTGGAGCCTCCCGCGCGGCTGCGCCTGTGGCTGAGCGTATTCAAGCGTTTCTTCGTCTGGGTCTGGCTGGCCGTGCTGGTCTTGCCGGTGACCGGCATGGGCATGCTGCACATGAGTTACAGCGGCTTCGATGCGGCGCCGCGCTATGTGCACATCATGATGGGCTTGTACCTGGTCATGCTCGCGCTGTTCCTGCGTGTTCAGGCCCTGCAACTGCCGGAACTGCGGCGTGCCGTGGAGAGCGAGAACTGGCCGGCAGGCGGCGAGGTGCTGGGGCGCATTCGCAGGGTCGTAGGCAGCAACCTGCTGATCGGCCTGGCGCTGATGACGCTGGTGGCCATGCGCCCGTCATTCTGATCGACCACGCAGCCCTCGCTGGCCATGGGCGAGCGAGGGCTGCAGCGGGTTAGAAACGAAACACCTGCACTGAGCCACTTTGACCTGCGGCGCCTTCTCGCCCGGGCTGACCAGGCTTGCCATCTGCCGCACCCTCGACCCCATAGACCAGGCAGCCCTTGGCGGCGCCACCACGGCCGGGGCGGCCCGCCGAACCTGCAGCACCACCGGCGCCGCCGTCGAGCAGCACCTGCATGCGCTCGACCTCGACATAGTGCGGCACCTCGAGCGTCACCTTGCCGCCAGCAGCGCCGGCATGGCCATCGGTGCCATCCTGACCATCGTAGCCAGCACTGGCCTGCCCCCAGGCGCAACCGCCCGGTCGGCCGTGCGCGCCATCCAGGCCGGCATACCCTGGTCTGCCTTGTCCCCCTCGCACATCCACCGTCAATGACTCGAACGTCAGCTTGTGCAGCTTGAGGTTGATCTCGCGCCCCGGGGTAGCCGGCCGCGTATAAGTCCCGGCCGCGCCCTTGGCGCTGATCCAGGCGCCTGCACCGATATCGGCATCCTCGATGACGAGCTGCAGTGGCTGTTCACCCGGCGCCACACCGATGCGCGCATCACGGCCCATCAGCAATTCACCGATACGCAATTCGGTCACGCTTGCCGGAACCATCAGGGTCGCATGGTCCGCCACTTCCAGACGCTCGAGCTGCAGACTGCTGCTGGCGACGGGCAAGCGCATCAGGGTATTGGGCGCCACCGTGATCTGCGTCGCAGCCACCGACGTGCCGGCAAACAGACAGAGCACCAACGCGAGGCTACGCATGAGCTGCCCCCTCGTTCACGGCCACAGCATCGGCGCCGCTCGGTTGCTCAGCCTTGAGCGGGTACAGATGAAAAATACCGAACAGCAGCACCTGCGCACGATCCAGCCAGGGGCTGCGACGTGCTGACAGAAGGTCGGAGAACAGCCACAGTTGCGCGCCATGCAGCAGCGCAAGAAAACCAGCCAGCAGGTAGATCAGGTGTTCGAACGGAGCGCCGACGCGCTTGGCCAGCGCCGCCCCGAACACCAGCCAGAAGGTCAAGGCCAGTGCCTTGCCCACACTCAACATCGCTTTCATCCCCGCCCTCTCGTGCAGCTACTTTCTAATAGCGCTGCACGTTAACCGCTCGCAACGCGGACCACCAGAGCGGCGGATGTTTTTCATGGCCCTGTGCCTCCCGGCTGCCGCCCAATGCTCCCGGCGGAACCGCCGGGAGCACGGCGCGCTATCAGCGGGAAACGTGCAACTCCACACGGCGATTCTCTGCACGTCCGACATCCGAGGCGTTGTCCGCTACCGGCTGGCTCTCGCCACGTCCTTCAGTACTGAGTTTGCCGGCAGGCACGCCTCGAGTGACCAGGAAGTCAGCGACACTGCGGGCCCGACGCTCGGATAGCGCCTGGTTGTAGGCATCGGAGCCCACGCTGTCGGTATGCCCGACGACCCTGACCGAGACCAGATTGGCACCGGTCAGTCGCGTGCCGACATCGGCGAGCAGGCGCTGCGCCTCGCTGGTCAACTCGGCAGAGTCGAAGGCGAACAACACATTTCCCAGATCGCTGAGAACGATGACCTCATCCTGAGTGGGCTGCACAGCGGGTTCGGCAGTCGCACTGGCGGGGTACTGCGGCAACGGACAGCCGTTATGCCCGACAGCAGTGCCCGCGGGTGTACCCGGACAGCGGTCACGACGATCGAACACACCGTCGTTGTCCTCATCGCCGTCCTGCACGTAACAGATGATGGTGCCCAGCACAGCGCCAGCGACGGCGCCGCCTGCAGCCCAGGTAGAACTCTCGATTGCTCCGAGGCCGCCACCGGCCAGGGCTCCAATCGCACTGCACAGGGGCCAGTTCCCCTGGTTGAGCGGCGCGTCTCCCGTACTGGAAGTCGTGGCACAACCGGTAAGAACACTGCTGACCAGGAGAAAGGGTAAAACCCTCGAAAGCTCGATTCTCATGGCGGTGTCTCCTGTGATACCGGCATGTTGCCGGTATCACAGAAGTAAAGACGGCGGCAGGACTCCACACAAGCAAAGGCCCGACCGATGGAAATCGGCCGGGCCTTTGCGGGTAACGCCTTGAGCAGCTAGCAATGCGCCTTACGGCTGGGCTTCAACCTCGGCCTCCACGCGACGGTTGATGGCACGACCTTCGGCAGTGGCGTTGTCAGCGACCGGACGGCTCTCGCCGTAGCCTACAGCCTGCACACGACCGGATTCGACGCCGTACTGGTTGACCAGAACGTCGCGAACGGCAGTGGCGCGGCGCTCGGACAGGCCCTGGTTATAGGCATCGCTGCCCACGGAGTCAGTGTGGCCTTCAACCACGGTACTGGTCTGTGGGTACTGTTTCATGAAGTCGGCCAGGGCTTTGATGTCGCCGTAGCTTTCCTGCTTGACCTGAGCCTTGTCGAAGTCGAACTTGACATCCAGTTCGACGCGTACGGCTTCGACCGGCTCCATAACCTCTTCGACCATGACCTCTTCTTCAACGACGGCAACCTGCTGCGCCTCGGCACCATGTACCCAGCAGTAGGCGGCGGCCATACCAGCACCTACCACCGCGCCGCCACCCGCCCAGGTGGAGCTTTCGATTGCCCCGAGCGCAGCACCACCCACGCCACCTACAGCGGCACAGGTGGGCCAGTCGGTTTTCTGCAGGCCGGCACAGCCGGTCAGCAGGGTACTAGCCAGAATCAGGGGTACTGCGTTCCTTGTGATACTCATACTTTAGGTCTCCAATGTTCATCGGCCCATAACCGACTCAATAGTAGTAAAGACAGGAGTTGTACAATCCGCCAGCTATAGCAGCTTCTGCGGATAATTTTCTCTCACTCTAGGCCTGATACCGACACCACGTTAGTCTTTGCAGACTTTTCGAGGAAGTTCGATGACCGCCAGCCTTAGCACCCGTACTCCACAGCAGGCCATTGCGGCACTGCTTGCCCGCTATACCCCCGAGAAACTGCTGTTACTCGGGGCCAGCGAACTACCCGCAGTCAGCGCCTTTCACGGCGCCCACCCGCAGTGTCAGGTCACCACCGCACCTGCTGCTCCCCTGGCGTCCGAACTGGCCGCACAGCGATTCGACCTGGCAATTCTGGTCGACTGTCTGGAGCACTTACCCAAACGCGATGGACTGCAACTACTGGGTGGTATCCGCAATCTCAACGCCAGCCGGGTCGCGGTACTGGTCGACCTGAAGGCATGTGATTGGCAGGAAACCGACTTTTTCGCCCTGGCCCTGCAAGCCAGTGAACAGTTCCAGCGCGAGGGACAGACCCTGCATCTGTTCACCTATGATCTGCTTGATTACAAGCAAGTTCCCGACTGGTTAAACGCAAAATTCTGGGCTAATCCACAAAACTTCGGGAAATACTGGTGGTAGAGCGATGAACCCTGTCGATCCCAACTGCCCCTGTGGAACTGGCAAGCCGTTGAGCCAGTGCTGCGGTCACTATCACGCCGGCACCCCTGCACCCAGTGCCGAGTTGCTGATGCGCTCCCGTTATACCGCTTATGTACTGGGCCTGGTGGATTATCTGATCGCCACCACACTTCCCGCCCAGCAACAGGCACTCGACCGTGACGCAATGGCAGCCTGGAGCGCCCAGAGCACCTGGCTCGGCCTGCACGTCGAGGGCAGCGAAGTGTTCGGCGGCAAGCCGGAGCACGCCCAGGTCACGTTCGTCGCTCGCTGGCATGACGAGCAGGGTGAGCATTGCCACCGCGAATGCTCCGCTTTCGTTCAGGTGGACCGACGCTGGTTCTTCCTCGATCCGACAGTCCCGCTCAAGGCCAGTCGCAACGACCCTTGCCCCTGCCAGGGCGGACAGAAATTCAAGAAGTGCTGTGCCTCCTTCCTGAGCAACTGACTGGCGCTAACGCTGTTTTCTGCTTGAGTTGAAGCGTCCCGGAGGACACTCAACAAGGAGAAAGCCATGCACAAGAAAAGTGGTATCGCTCTTATCCTTGCCAGCTTGCTGGCAGGCTGCGCCAATCAACCCGGCGGGCTGCAAGGGGAAGGTCTGGATCTGGGTGACAGCCAGCGCGTCAGCCGCCTGTTCGCCTACCCGAACAACTGCAGCGTGATCTGCTATCGCGACTGGACCCTGGAGCAGACGGTCGAACACTACCTGCAGCAAAGCCTGACTCGCGACGGCTACCCAGAGGCCCGCGTACAGGTCACTCGCGAGGGGGAACGCATACGTGCGCACTTCGCAGGCACGCCTGCGGACTACGGCCAGCCGCTGCTGCAATTGCTCGATGCAGGCGATCTCGCCTATCAGGGCGCCAGCCAGCTGAATCGTGACGGCAAATGGCAATACAACTGGTACTTCTTCCTGCCCCTGGGCATGGCTCTGGACAACCGCAAGAGCGTCGAGCTGCTGCACTTCCCACCGGACTACTCGCTGACTCAGGCCCAGGACTACCTGCGTTCGAGCACCACCGACCGCTGGGCCGCACTGCTCAGCTACAACGGCATCAGGCCTGAACATACCCCTGGCTACCAGACCATCGTCGATATCGCCCCCATCGCCGCTCCAGCCAGCGCCGGCAGCACACTGGAAGGCGTGTACGGCTACTTCAACACGTATCAACGGCAGATGGTCAGCGAACTCAGTGCCGGCCCAGCCAATGCCAGCCTGCCCATGGTCGCCTTCGGCAGCCCGGTGCGCAGCTGGATCCAGCAACAATATGGCGTGCCCCTACCGGTGCTTGGCCTTGGTCAAATCGATGCTGCGCCTGGGCGACAGGTCTCCGTGCTCGGCGCCAATCACCCCAGCTACATCTGGTACGCCGCCGACCCGGCCAACAATCACGGCAGCGAAGATGCCGCCAATGCGGCCGGGCTAAAGGTGATGGCGCAGGACCTGAGCGCCGCCTGCTGGCAGGCCGGCATGGGCCAGCAGCCGACCGCTGATCCGGCGCAGACACTCAATGCCTGTACGACGAAATGGCAGGTGGCGGAAAAAGTGCAAACCTGCGAGCTGTTCTTCACCAGCGTGCGCAACCTCAAGCCTGAGGCGGCGGCGGCCAAGTGCAAGGCAGGTTAGCCACCCCAGGCAGAAAAACGCCGTGACTGCCCAGGCAGTCACGGCGTTTGCAGTGAGGCGACTGAATGCTCAGTCCTGCAGCTTCAGATGCGATGTATCCGGCGCAGGCGCTGGGGCAGTGGATTTGGCCTGCCCCATATCACTGCCCACGGGCGCCAAACTGAATTGCGACAGGTCGACCCTCGGTGCCTGGGCCTCTGGTCTGGCGTCCTGCAGGTCGCTGCCCACCGGAGCGATACCGAAATCCGGTGCATCCACATCACTGAATGCGGCCATGTATTCATCACGCGGCGCAACCTGCAAGCGCCCCGGCGTGGCCGCTACCGGCGCAGCAGCCGGAGCCGCAACCGGCTCGGCCGGCGGTGGGGGCGCCAGCTCGACCTCCTCGACCAGCATGTCCATGTCGACGACTTCGACCCGCGCACCGGCGCGTTCGAGAGTCACGCGGTATTTCTCCGCAGCTGCGGCATCGAGATTGTTCTTGATCACGATGCGGCGCCCGGAGAACAACTGGGCAATGCGCTGCGCATCGGCCTGGAACAGCTTGGCCAGGTTGGCCTTGACCAGCTCCGGCTGGGCGCCCGGCACCAGTTGCCCGGAGAAGGCGATCTCATAGCGACTCATGGTCACACTCCTGTCCTATTCGCCGCTCAGTATGGCGCAGGTTCCTTTGCCCTGACACTGCAGGCTTCTCATCCATGCCATCGCGATCACCAACGCCCTCGAGAACTTCACGCTATCGCATTGAAAATGGTGATGCCCCCGTTGCAGCCGTGCACTTGCTTGTTACACTGGCGGCAATGGGGGTATGAAATGTTTTCTCAGGCGCAAATGATAAGAATTACCAGCCTATTGATGTTTCTCGGCCTGCTTACGGGCCTGACAGGATGTTCCACCTGGATGACAGGCGGCTTCAAGGACCCGGATGTCCAACTCATCAAAGTTGATGTGGTCAAAGCCAGGCTGCTCGAACAGCAGTTCCGCCTGCGCTTTCGAATCGACAACCCCAATGGCGTCAGCCTGCCGGTACGCGGACTGGACTACGACGTCCATCTCAACGGCATCCAGCTGGCCACGGGCTACTCCAATGAGTGGTTCACCGTTCCCGCTCATGGCCATCACACCTTCGAGATACCGGTACGCACCAACCTCTGGCGGCATGTCCGACAGATCGTCAAGGCGCTGGAAAAACCGGACGTGCCGATTCGTTACAGCCTCAAGGGCGAAGTAAAAACCGGCATGTTGTTCGGCCGCAGCGTGCACATGGCGCGCAATGGCGAGATAATTCCCGGCGATTTCATACCGGAGTAACACCATGAGCAACCAACCCCACGTCCACGGCCCAGACTGCAACCATGACCACGATCATCACGACCATGGTCATGTGCACGGTCCGCACTGCAACCACGGCCACCAGGAGCCGGTGCGCAACGCGCTGAAGGACGTCGGCCGCAACGATCCCTGCCCGTGCGGCAGCCAGAAGAAGTTCAAGAAATGCCACGGCGCCTGAGCCGCGCATGAATGCTCTGACCCTCATCCTGCTACTGACCGGCCTGCTGCTGATCGCCGCCCTGGCCGCCTATGCCTGGCACCTGTGGCGCCGCGTATGGGCGAACCAGCGCGCCCACCAGCAAGCGCAGCAGGAGCGCCAGCAACGCCTCGGCGGCGACCTGAACATCCTCGCCAGCAGCCTGCTCGACGAGCAACTGCCGCTGATCGAAGGCGCCATTCGCATCAAGGTGTTGCTCGACAACTACGACAGCGCCCTGAGCAATGACAGTCGCTGCCAGGTGTCTCACCTGCTCTTCGACGCCACTCACGACGTGCCCACCCATGCGGACTGGAAAGCGTTGGACAAAGCCGAACGGCGCCGTTTCGAAAAGCGCTTCAACGAGCTGGAACTGCAACACAAGGCCGCGGCACGAATTGCCGCACGCTGGTTGCTGGACGAAGGGCTGAAGAGGTCTCCGGCAAACGCCTGAGGCCTCTTGCCAGGCATCACCGGCCTCATTACCTTGGCGCCTTTGTGGCCGGTCAGTGCAGGACCGGCCGCGACCGACCCACACCAAGGAAATTCGCCATGCGCCCGCTGGCCTGCCTGACTCTCGCCGCCTCACTGGCCAGCCTTACCGGCTGCCAGTCTCTGCTCAACAGCCGTTATGCCGACAGCGTGCCGCCCACCCGTGGCGTCGAGCGCATTCAGGGCGTGGCGGAAAGTGCATCGGTACGACGCAACGCGCTCGGCATGCCGCTGATCGAGTCGAGCACCTTCCACGATGCTCTGTTTACCCTGGGCTACGTGCATGCCGGCGACCGCCTCAGCCAGATGGTCGGCATGCGCCTGCTGGCTCAAGGCCGACTGGCCGAGATGGCCGGCCCCGGCGCGCTGGAAATGGACCGTTTCATGCGTGCGGTCAACCTCAAGAAGAGTGCGGAAATTCTCTATGCCGACGCCTCTCCGCGCCTGAAGCGCTTCTTCGAAGTCTATTCACGCGGCGTCAACGCCTACCTGTTCCGCTACCGTGATCGCCTGCCGATGGATCTCGCCGAATCCGGCTACCGCCCCGAGTACTGGAAGCCCGAGGACTCGGTGCTGCTGTTCTGCCTGCTCAATTTCGGCCTGGCGGTGAACCTGCAGGAAGAGATCGCCGCACTGACCATGGCCCAGCGCGTGGGCGCCGACAAACTGCCCTGGCTGCTGCCGATCTACCCGGACGAGCCGCTACCCTTCGCCGAAGCAGAAAAACTCGCCGGTCTCGACCTCAACGGTCAGTTGCCGGGCCTGCAGGCGATTTCCCGCACCGCAGCGCAGATCGCCGAACGACATATGCTCGGCGTCGCAGCCTCGAACAACTGGGCCATCGCGCCCGAGCGCAGCCGTGGCGGCAAAAGCCTGCTGGCCAATGACACCCACCTGCCATTGAGCATGCCGTCGCTGTGGAATTTCGTGCAGATCCGCTCGCCCAAATATCAGGCGGCGGGCATCTCCCTGGCGGGCGTGCCGGCAGTGGTATCCGGCTACAACGGCAAGCTGGCCTGGGGCATGACCATGGTCATGGGCGACAATCAAGACATCTTCCTCGAACGCATCAAACGCGAGGGCAGTCGCCTGATGTACCAGGCCGACGGCAAGTGGCTGCCGGTCAGCGAGCGCCAGGAGACCTTCTTCATCCGCGGCCAGCGTCCGATTCGCGAAACGCTCTACGAGACCCGCAACGGTCCGCTGCTCAACACGGTACTCGGCGAACGTAAGCACCTACTGCAGCCCCTGCCACTGCAGAGCGGCTATGGCCTGGCACTGAAAACCACCCAGTTCGAACGTGACAAGAGCCTCGACGCCTTCTTCGACCTGTCGCGCGCGCAGTCGGTCGAGCAGGCCTTCGAAGCGGCGCGAGAAATCCGCGCCATGCCGCTGAACATCGTCTTCGCCGACGCCCAGCACATTGGCTGGCAGGTCAGCGGTCGCTACCCGAATCGCCGCGAAGGTCGCGGGCTGCTGCCATCACCCGGCTGGGACGACCGCTACGCCTGGGATGGTTTCGCCGACCCGATGCTGCACCCCTACGACCAGGACCCGCCACAGGGCTGGCTGGGCACGGCCAACGAACGCAGCGTACCGCCCGGTTACGGCATGCAGCTGTCCAGTTCCTGGTACTACCCGGAGCGCGCCGAGCGCATCGCCGAACTGGCCGGCAATGGCCGCCACGATGGCCGCAGCATGATCGCCATGCAGTACGACCAGACCTCGCCCTTCGTCGCCAAGCTGCAGGCCATGTTCAACGACCCGCTCATGCACGACTCGCTGCGCCAGGCCATCGCCGCCCTGCCCGAAGGCCAGCGCGCACGTGCCGACGAGGCGCTGACACGTTTGCTGGCGTTCGACGGCAAACTCGCCGCCAGCTCAGCCGACGCCGCCATCTATGGCGCCTTCCTGCATGAGAGCGCGCGACAGATCTTCCTCGATGAGCTGGGTCCGGAAGACAGCCCGGCGTGGAAGGCGCTGGTGGAAACCGCCAACACCTCCTACTCCGCACAGGCTGATCATCTGCTTGGCCGCGCTGACAGCCCATTCTGGAACGACATCCGCACGCCGCAGCAGGAAGACAAGCCGACCATCCTGGCCCGCAGCCTGGCGGCCAGCATCGAGTTGCTGGAGAGCCGACTGGGCACGCAGCGCCACAACTGGCAGTGGGGCAAGCTGCACACCTACGAGTGGGTAACGGACACCACACGCATGGCGCCCTATATGAGCGCCAGTCAGCGCAGCAGCATCAATGCGCTCAAAGGCTACCTGGATCGCGGCCCCTATCCGGCCGGCGGCGATCACAGCACGCTGAACGTTGCGGCCTATGCCTGGGGTCAGGACTTCGACACCTTCCTGATTCCCGCCATGCGCATCGTGGTGGACTTCGCCGCCGACGAACCGCTGGTCGGCGTCAACAGCTCGGGCCAGTCCGGCAACCCCGCCAGCCCGCACTATGCCGACGGCATCGAGTCATGGCTCAAGGGCGGCTACATGAGCTTCCCGTTCAAGGCGGAGAATCTGGACAAGGTCTACGGCAACCAGCGACTGCTGCTGATGCCGGCGAAGTAGCGACCGTTCGTCGGGTAGCGCTGAACCTTTGCGCCAGCGTCTCACTCTGAATGATCGACTTACTCCATAGATCATCGTTTAAGGCGCCCCTGGCGCCTTTTCTTTTGCCTGCAGAAAAATGATGGCTTTTCTCCATCATCAGATGGAACTTCTCGACGCAGGCAGGCTCAGAGACTATGCATCGATTGAAATGCTCCCCTGGCGCCTCTGGCGCCTATTTTTTTGCCTGCAATTCAGCGAACGCCTGCTAAGCCAGAAGGCTGCGGTCGAAAATAAAGGCCTCGCCCGTGTGCGGGCCATGCTCCAGCAGATTCTGTGGCCGCCCCATCTTCGGGTAGTTCTTCTGCCCGGTGTCGCTGATCCAGCCCTGCGCCTTCATCCGCTCCAGCCTTCCGCGCAAGGTGGTGTGCTGCACCGGCTCACCCAGACAGGCCTGAAACGCCGTCAGCGCCTCGGTCACGGTAAATCGCGGCGCCAGCAAGTAGAGCGGCAGCGAACTGTAGACCGACTTGCCCCGTAGCCGCTCGACCGCCAGACGCACCAGCTGCGTGTGATCGAATGGCAATGCCTGCGCACCGGCGGTAAGGCCGGACAATTCGACGAATCGCAGATTGTCATCCTGCGGCTCGGCATCGGGCGCAAGTAACGCCAGATAGCACGTGCTCAACGACCAGCCGCGAGGGTCGCGCACACCATTTCCGACCGTCGCCACCTGCTCCAGATAGTGCGGCTGCAGGCGCGCCTTGTCCTCCAGCGCCCGAGCTGCTGCTGCATCCAGGCTGGCATCGGCGCATCGGCCGTTGATCAACACTCCCGGCAGCGCCCATTGCCCGGCGTAGGGTTCGCGCTGACGACGCAACAGGAGCACCTGAAGCGCACCCTCCTCGCTCAGACGCAGGGCGACGATATCCACCCCGGCCAGAACCTCCACTGCACTCATCCTGCCCCCTGTTCCTTCATGTACTTATTTCATCTTGACCAATAACTCCTCACTTTTCACGCAGGAATTGGTAAAAACGCTTGACTACATATTTCATCAGGTGAAATATGTAGTCACTCACCCAAGAGAAGGAGGCGCACCATGAAGATTGCCAGCTTCGATGTCGACGCCCAGAAAGGCTTCACCCCGCTGTGCCCCAACGAACTGCCGGTACCCGGGGGCGACACCATCGCCCCGGCGCTGAATCAGCTGGCCGCACGCGCCCAGTTGCGTATCGGCAGCAAGGACGCGCACAGCCCGCAGGCGTCCTGGGTCGTCGACAGCCACGATGAGATGCTGCGCCCCCTGCCGCTGGCGAATGCCGACCTGACCTGGGTCAGCCACTGCGTGCCGGGCACGCCGGGTTTCGAGCTGCTCGACGAGCTGCCGGCGCCGCTGGATTACGATTACTTCGTGTGGAAAGGCGTGGAGCCTGACCTGCACCCCTATGGCGCCTGCTACCACGATCTGGCCGAGAAGCGCAGCACGGGTGTGATCGAGTTTCTCCGGCACAATGACGTCAGCCTCGTACTGGTCGGCGGCCTGGCCCTGGATTACTGCGTCAAGACCACCGCCCTGCAGCTGCGCCGCGCCGGCTTCGAAGTCATCGTCTACCTGCCAGCCTGCCGCGCGATCGCCGGCGAAACAGCCGAAACCGCCTGCATCGCCATGCGCGAACAGGGCATTACACTTGCCGCCAGCCTGGAACACCTGGATGGCACCCTCGCCAAGGAGAATCTGCGATGAGCGAGAGTATCTTCGCCGACCGCACCGTGCAGAACCTGCTGGACACCGACCTGTACAAGCTGACCATGATGCAGGCGGTGCTGCATAACTACCCCAACGCCGAAGTGGAATGGGAATTCCGCTGCCGCAGCAGCGAGGACCTGACGCCCTACCTGGCCGAGATCCGCTACCAGATCGAACGCCTCAGCGAGCTGAGCCTGAGCGTCGATCAGCTGGCGTTCCTCGAGCGCATCCCCTTCATCAAACCGGACTTCATTCGCTTCCTCAGCCTGTTCCGCTTCAACCTGCGCTACGTACACACCAGCATCGAAGACGGCCAGTTGAACATCCGCCTGCGCGGTCCCTGGTTGCACGTGATTCTCTTCGAAGTGCCGCTGCTGGCCATCGTCAGCGAAGTGCGCAACCGCTATCGCTACCGCGAAGTGCTGCTCGAGCAGGCCGCCGAGCGACTGTACGAGAAGCTCGACTGGCTCAAGGCCGAAGCCTCGCCGAGCGAGCTGGCCGGTTTCCAACTGGCCGACTTCGGCACCCGCAGGCGCTTCTCCTACCGTACGCAGGAGCAAGCCGTGCACATTCTCAAGCGCGACTTTCCTGGGCGTTTCGTCGGCACCAGTAACGTGCACCTGGCCCGTGAGCTCGACCTCAAGCCCATCGGCACCATGGCCCACGAATGGCTGATGGCACACCAGCAGCTTGGCCCGCGCCTGATCGACAGCCAGATCGCCGCGCTCGACTGCTGGGTGCGCGAGTACCGCGGCCTGCTCGGCATCGCGCTGACCGACTGCATCACCATGGATGCCTTCCTGGCCGATTTCGACCTGTACTTCGCCAAGCTCTTCGACGGCCTGCGCCATGATTCCGGCGACCCGCTGATCTGGGCAGAAAAAGCCATCGCCCACTACGAGAAACTCGGCATCGACCCGATGAGCAAAACCCTGGTGTTCTCCGACGGGCTCGACCTGCCCAAGTCGCTACAGCTCTACCGTGCACTTTCCGAGCGAATCCACGTAAGCTTCGGCATCGGCACCAACCTGACCTGCGACATCCCCGGCGTCACCCCCATGAACATCGTGATCAAGATGGTCGCCTGCAACGGTCAGCCAGTGGCGAAGATTTCCGACACGCCCGGCAAGACCCAATGCCGCGACGAGAATTTCGTCAGTTACCTGAAACACGTCTTTCGCGTGAACCAGTGAGGACCCAGACATGAGCAATCGCCAAGCCGAAATCGCCGCCGCCCTCGACGTGGTGCCACCGTTCGCCGATGAGGCAGCACTGAGCGCAGAGATCGAGCGCCGCAAGCACTTCATCAAGAACACCCTCAAGCAGTCCGGCCTCAAAGTGCTGGTGCTGGGCATCAGCGGCGGCGTCGACTCGCTGACGGCCGGGCGTCTGGCCCAGTTGTCGGTCGAGGAACTGCGCGCCGAAACGGCTGACACCGGCTACCGCTTCATCGCCGTGCGCCTGCCGCACAACGCCCAGCACGACGAACACGACGCCCAGGATTCGCTGCAATTCATCCGCGCGGATGAAGAAGACACGGTCAATATCGCCGCCAGCGTCAGCGGTCTCGGCGAGCAGGTCACGCATCTGCAGAAACTGGCCGACGCCCGCCGCGATTTCGTCGTCGGCAATATCAAGGCGCGTATCCGCATGGTCGCCCAGTTCGCCATCGCCAACGCCAACAATGGCCTGGTGATCGGCACTGACCACGCTGCCGAGGCGGTGATGGGCTTCTTCACCAAGTTCGGCGACGGCGCCTGCGACCTCGCCCCCCTGTCCGGCCTGGTGAAGAATCAGGTGCGCGCCATAGCCAAGCATCTTGGCGCGCCGCAGCACCTGGTGATGAAAACACCGACCGCTGACCTGGAAGAGCTGCGCCCAGGCAAACCTGATGAGGAGGCGCATGGCGTCACCTACGCCGAAATCGACGCCTTCCTGCATGGCGAGAACGTCAGCGACGAAGCCTACGCCACCATCGTGCGCACCTACGACAACACCCGCCACAAACGCGAACTGCCGCTAGTGCCCTGAACAGCGGGCACAAAAAAGCCGGGCATTGCCCGGCTTTTTTGTGCGTTCGAGTAAATCAGGCCTTGGGCAGGGTTACGCCGGTCTGGCCCTGATACTTGCCGCCGCGATCACGGTACGACACCTCACAAGCCTCGTCGGACTGCAGGAACAGCATCTGCGCCACGCCTTCGTTGGCGTAGATCTTCGCCGGCAGGTTGGTGGTGTTGGAGAACTCCAGGGTCACGTGCCCTTCCCACTCGGGCTCCAGCGGCGTGACGTTGACGATGATGCCGCAGCGCGCGTAGGTGCTCTTGCCCAGGCAGATGGTCAGTACATCGCGAGGAATACGGAAATATTCGACGGTACGGGCCAGGGCGAAGGAGTTCGGCGGAATGATGCAGACGTCGCTCTTGATGTCGACGAAGCTCTTCTCATCGAAATTCTTCGGATCGACGATGGCCGAGTGGATGTTGGTGAACACTTTGAATTCATCGGCGCAGCGCACGTCGTAGCCGTAGCTGGATACACCGTAGGAGATCACCCGACTGGCGTCGGCGCCACGCACCTGGCGCTCTACGAACGGCTCGATCATGCCGTGTTCCTGGGCCATGCGGCGAATCCACTTGTCCGATTTGATGCTCATGGCGAGGTGTCCTGAGTGGGCGGTTACGAGAAAAGTGAGCGCATCTTACCGATGCAGAGGCCACGCTTCAAAGATTGCCGGCGCGCCCTCAAGCCATTATTTGCAAAAAAGCTGCATCGACTATTCGCACTTGGCGATAAAAACACGTATGGTGTCCCCACTGTGCTGCATGTGTCACCGCGAATCGCTACTAGATGCCTAGATCTCGATCCAAACATCGTCCGACTCCTAGTACTCGTTGCACTCAGTCCCGGCCTGGGCTTTTCCAGGGCTGTTATTACTTTTGTTAGGAGACATCACATGTCCAATCGTCAGACTGGCACCGTTAAGTGGTTCAACGATGAGAAAGGCTACGGCTTCATCACTCCGCAATCCGGTGACGACCTGTTCGTACACTTCAAAGCCATCCAGAGCGACGGTTTCAAGACCCTGAAGGAAGGCCAGCAGGTCTCCTTCGTGGCTACCCGTGGCCAGAAAGGCATGCAGGCTGAGGAAGTTCAGGTTATCTAACCTGCACTACCCCGCTTGAAAAAAACCTCGCCTAGTGCGGGGTTTTTTTATGCCTGTTCGCACGCCCTGCAGGAGCGGATTTATCCGCGATTCGCGGCTGAAGCCGCTCCTACAAAAAGAGGGGATCGGTGCATCGATTACTTAACGCTGTCGCCGCACTTCGGTACCAAGTGCTTTAACAGAGAGGTGGAACGCTGCAGCTTGCCCACGCCACAGGGCAATTGGAGATTCGCCAAGCCAAAAACGAGTCGCCTGCCTACCCTCTCCCGCCCTTCGGGCACCCCGCTCCGCGCCCCGGCCTGATCGCTTCGCGATCAGGCGCTCATAGGCGCAGGAAGCGATGCTTCCAAAACGCGCCTCTTCGCCCCATAAATGGGAGAGGGTCATCAGATGCCGCTACGCGGCTGCTTTCAGTCCTCGCTGATCTCGATATTCGGCATGACCGGCTTGCCCGCCATAGCGATACGCGCGCCGACCTTGCGCGCCAGGTCCTGATAGATCATGGCGATCTGGCTTTCCGGATCGGCAATGGTGGTCGGCTTGCCATCGTCGGCCTGCATACGAATGGCCATCGACAGCGGCAGCGAGGCCAGCAATTCGACACCGTACTGCGCGGCGAGCTTTTCGCCGCCACCTTCGCCGAACAGGTGCTCGGCATGGCCGCAGTTGGAGCAGATGTGCACCGCCATGTTCTCCACCACGCCAAGCACCGGGATGTGCACCTTGCGGAACATCTCCACGCCTTTGCGGGCATCGAGCAAGGCCAGGTCCTGCGGGGTGGTGACGATCACGCTGCCAGCCACCGGCACCTTCTGCGCCAGGGTCAGCTGGATGTCGCCGGTGCCCGGCGGCATGTCCACCACCAGATAATCGAGATCGTTCCAGGCCGTCTGGGTGATCAGCTGCAGCAACGCACCACTGACCATCGGCCCGCGCCACACCATCGGCGTGTTGTCGTCGGTGAGAAAGGCCATGGACATCACCTGCACGCCATGAGCCTCGAGCGGCACGAACCACTTCTGCTCACGCACTTCCGGTCGCGTGCCCTCGGCGATGCCGAACATGATGCCCTGGCTCGGACCATAGATATCGGCATCGAGAATGCCCACCCGCGCCCCTTCACGCGCCAGGGCCAGCGCCAGGTTGGCGGCGGTGGTGGACTTTCCTACACCGCCCTTGCCGGAGGCCACGGCGATCACGTTCTTCACCCCGGCCAGTGCCGGCACCTGAGCCTGGCCCTGGTGCGAGTCGATCACACAATCGACCTGCACCTGGGCGCTGTCGACACCTTCGAGGTTCTCCAGCGCCATTTGCAACATCTGCGCCCAGCCATTCTTGAACAACCCGGCGGCATAACCGAGTTCCAAACGCACGGATACGCGCGCGCCCTGAATGTCGACTTCACGCAGACAACCGGCACTGACCGGGTCCTGATCGAGATGGGGGTCGGTGAACTGACGCAGACAAGCTTCGACCGCTTCGCGGGTGACGGCACTCATGCAAGAACTCCAGAAGGCAGGCAGAAAAATCAGGCCGTCATCATAACAGCAGCCTTCCGGTGCAATGCAGCACGGGCTTTTCCTTGCCGCAGGTAGCTTGAAGCTTGTCGCTTCCCTTATAGTTGTCGACTTCCCTCGTTTTACCAGTGCAGCCGATCACCATGACCGAAGCCCGCAAGATTCTCGTTACCAGCGCCCTACCCTACGCCAACGGCTCCATCCACCTCGGCCATATGCTCGAGTACGTGCAGACCGACATGTGGGTGCGCTACCAGAAGCTGCGCGGCAACCAGGCGATCTACGTCTGCGCCGACGACGCCCACGGCTCGGCCATCATGCTGCGCGCCGAGAAAGAAGGCATCACGCCCGAACAATTGATCGACGGCGTGCGTGCCGAGCACATGGCCGATTTCGCCGATTTCGGCGTGGACTTCGACAACTACCACTCGACCCACTCGGACGAAAACCGCGAGCTGTCGGCATCCATCTACCTGGCGCTGCGCGACAAAGGCCACATCGCCACCCGCGCGGTGACCCAGTATTTCGATCCCGAAAAAGGCATGTTCCTCGCCGACCGCTTCATCAAGGGCACCTGCCCGAAGTGCGGCACCGAGGATCAGTACGGTGACAACTGCGAGAAATGCGGCGCGACCTATTCGCCGACCGAGCTGAAGAACCCGCGTTCGGCCATCTCCGGCGCGGTGCCGGTGCTCAAGGAGTCGCAGCACTTCTTCTTCAAACTGCCGGACTTCGAGGCCATGCTCAAGCAGTGGACGCGCTCCGGCGCGCTGCAGGAAGCGGTCGCCAACAAGATCGCCGAATGGCTCGATAGCGGCCTGCAGGAGTGGGACATCAGCCGCGATGCGCCCTACTTCGGTTTCGAGATCCCCGACGAGCCGGGCAAGTACTTCTACGTCTGGCTGGACGCGCCGATCGGCTACATGGCCAGCTTCAAGAACCTCTGCAGCAAACGCCCGGAACTGGATTTCGACGCCTTCTGGGGCAAGGATTCGAGCGCCGAGCTGTACCACTTCATCGGCAAGGACATCGTCAACTTCCACGCCCTGTTCTGGCCGGCCATGCTCGAAGGCGCGGGCTACCGCAAGCCGACCGCAGTCAACGTACACGGCTACCTGACGGTCAACGGTCAGAAGATGTCCAAGTCGCGCGGCACCTTCATCAAGGCGCGCACCTACCTGGACCATCTGAACCCGGAATACCTGCGTTACTACTACGCGTCCAAGCTGAGCCGCGGCGTTGATGACCTCGACCTGAACCTCGAAGACTTCGTGCAGAAGGTCAACTCGGACCTGGTCGGCAAGGTGGTCAACATCGCCAGCCGCTGCGCCGGCTTCATTCACAAGGGCAATGCCGGCCTGCTGGTTGCCGCCAACCCCGAGCCCGAACTGTGGGAAGCCTTTCAGGCTGCCGCACCGAGCATCGCCGAAGCCTACGAGGCGCGTGACTTCTCCCGCGCCATGCGCGAGATCATGGCACTGGCCGACCGCGCCAACGCCTGGATCGCCGACAAGGCGCCCTGGGCCCTGAATAAGGTCGAAGGCAAGCAGGCCGAGGTGCAGGAAATCTGCGCCCTGGGTATCAACCTGTTCCGCCAGTTGGTGATCATGCTCAAACCGGTGCTGCCAAAGCTGGCCGCCGAGGCCGAAGCCTTCCTCAACGTGAAGCCGCAAACCTGGTCCGAACTGGCGCTGCCGCTGGCCAACCATCAGCTGAATCCCTTCAACCCGCTGCTGACCCGCATCGAGCCAGCGAAGATCGAAGCCATGATCGCAGCCTCCAAGGAAGACCTGGCCGCCGAAGCGCCGAAACCACAGGGTAACGGCGAGCTGAGCAAAGACCCGCTGGCTGCCGAGATCAACTTCGATGCCTTCGCTGCCGTCGACCTGCGTATCGCCCTGATCGAGAAGTGCGAGTTCGTCGAGGGCGCCGACAAGCTGTTGCGCCTGTCGCTGGATATCGGCGACGAGAAGCGCAACGTGTTCTCCGGCATCAAGTCCGCCTACCCGGACCCGAGCAAACTGGAAGGCCGCCTGACCCTGTACGTCGCCAACCTGGCGCCGCGCAAGATGAAGTTCGGCGTCAGCGAAGGCATGGTTCTGGCCGCCGGCCCCGGCGGCGAAGAGATCTACCTGCTCAGCCCGGACAGCGGCGCCAAGCCAGGCCAGCGCGTCAAGTAAGGCACACGCCAGGAGGCAAGGATGAAGCCATGGATGGTAGTGGCGCTGCTGGCCGCATTGGCCGGGTGCTCCGAGCAATCGGGGGCTCCACCTGGCGGCGCCCTGCAAGGTGAACGCAACAAGGCCGGCAGCTACCTGGCCTATGAACACCATGTAGCCATCGAGCTGCCCGCCGAGCGCATTGGTGAGCATATCGCCGCCACCCGCGAAGCCTGCCTGAGCGAGCGTTTCGGCACCTGCAGCCTGATCTCCGCGCAGCAAAGCAGCGGCCAGGCGCCACGTGGCGACCTCACCCTACGCATAGTGCCTGAGGGGGTCGAGCCGATCACCGCGCTGGCCAGCGAAGGCGGCGAGCTGGTCAGCCGCAGCACTCGCGCCGAGGACCTGGCCCAGGCCGTCAGCGACAACCGTCGTCAACACGAGCAACTGCTGCACCAGCAACGAACCTTGCAACAGTTCGAGCAACGCGATGACCTCGCCGTGGCCGATCTGCTGGCCCTGGCCCGCGAGCAGGCAGCACTGGAGGTACAGCTGCAGGCCATAGCGCAGGAAGCCGCCCAGCAGCAGCTGCGTCTGGATACCAACCTGCTGACCCTGAGCTTCAGCAGCCCTTACGAGCGCTCCCCCCTGGGCCGCATTGGCGAGGCGTTCTCGCGCCTGCAGGACAACCTCGCCGAAGGCACCGCCAACCTGATCGAGTTCATCGGCTACAGTCTGCCCTTCCTCATCGTGCTGTTTCCCGTGGCCCTCGGCCTGCGCAAACTGTGGCGACGCCTCACCCGCCAGTGAATCGAGCTGTGACGAATGGTCGCCAAGTGCAGGCGATTCGCCGCATCCGGCTTGTATGGCCAGGGCTGCTTCCCGATAATAGGCGCCCTTTTCCTATGGCCTTTGTGCACTCGACGGCAACCCGATGACCGAACTCGTCCTGATCATGGTCAGCGCCATCCTGGTCAATAACTTCGTACTGGTACAGTTCCTCGGCCTGTGCCCGTTCATGGGCGTGTCGAAGAAGATCGAAACCGCCATCGGCCTGTCGCTGGCCACCACCTTCGTGCTGACCCTGGCGGCCATGTGCAGCTACCTGGTGCAGCAGTACGTACTCAAACCGCTGGACCTCGAATTTCTGCGTACCATCAGCTTCATCCTGGTAATTGCCGTGACCGTGCAATTCACCGAGATGGTGGTGAACAAGACCAGCCCGCTGCTGTACCGCGTGCTGGGCATCTTCCTGCCGCTGATCACCACCAACTGCATCGTACTAGGCGTGGCCCTGCTCAACGCCAACAAGGCCGAGTTCACCTTCATCACCGCCACCGTCAACGGTTTCGCCGCCGGTCTGGGCTTCTCTCTGGTGCTGGTGCTGTTCGCTGCCATGCGTGAACGTATCGCCATCGCCGACGTGCCGAAATCCTTCCAGGGCGCGGCCATCGGCATGATCACCGCCGGACTGATGTCGCTGGCGTTCATGGGCTTCTCCGGGCTGATCAAGCTATGAGCCTGGTTCTGGTCGCCGTACTCGCCCTGCTCGCGCTGTGCCTGATCGCCGGCGCCATCCTCGGCTTTGCCGCCGTGCGCTTCAAGGTCGAGGGCGACCCCATCGCCGAGCAGATCAACGCCCTGCTGCCGCAGACCCAATGCGGCCAGTGCGGCTACCCCGGCTGCAAACCCTACGCCGAGGCCATTGCCGGCGGCGACAAGATCAACAAGTGCCCGCCTGGCGGCGAGGCCACCATTGCTGCACTGGCCGACCTGCTCGACGTCGAGGCCGAGCCGCTGGATGCGGTGGAAGGCGAGAAGCCGCAGATGGTCGCCTTCATCCGCGAAGCCGAGTGCATCGGCTGCACCAAATGCATTCAGGCCTGCCCGGTGGATGCCATCGTCGGTGCGGCGCGGCAGATGCACACGGTCATCGTCAGCGAATGCACCGGCTGCGACCTGTGCGTCGAACCCTGCCCGGTGGACTGCATCGACATGCTCGAAGTCGGTAGCAGCGTGCAAAGCTGGAAGTGGGACAAGCCGCTGACGCCCGGCCAACTGATCGCCAGTGACCGGGAGCAGGCAGCATGAGCGTCATGTCAAAAGACGACATGGGCGCAGCGCGGGCAAGCCACGCTGACGCCATGAAGATCTGGGACATTCCAGGCGGTATTCATCCGGCCGAGCGCAAGGAGCTGTCCAACCGCACGCCGATCCAGCCGGCGCCACTGCCCAGGCGCCTGGTGTTGCCGCTCGGCCAGCATATCGGCGCGGCTGCGGAGCCCTGCGTGGTGGTTGGTCAGCGCGTGCGCAAGGGCGAGAAAATCGCCAATGCTAACGGTGTTGTCAGCGTGCCGTTGCACGCACCGACCTCCGGCACCATCGCCTTGATCGGTGAGCAGCCCTACCCCCATGCCTCCGGCATGCTGGCGCCGGCCATCGTCATCGACAGCGACGGTCTGGATGAGTGGATCGAGCTGGCGCCACCCGCCGATTACCGCAGCCTGGAGCCGGCCGAACTGCTGACGCTGATCCGCGAGGCCGGCATCAACGGCCTGGGTGGCGCAGGCTTTCCCACAGCGGTCAAACTCACCGCACGGCCGACGCAGAAGATCCACACACTGATCATCAACGGCACCGAGTGCGAGCCCTACATCACCGCCGATGATCTGCTGATGCGTGAACGTGCCGCCGAACTGGTGGCCGGTATCGACGTGCTCACCCACCTGATCCAGCCACAGCAGGTGCTGATCGGCATCGAGGACAACAAACCCGAAGCCATCGCCGCCGTGCAAGCCGCCTGTGCCGGGCGCGACTATCAGGTACGGGGGTTCCCGACCAAGTACCCGTCCGGTGGCGAGAAGCAGCTGATCCAGATTCTCACCGGCGTCGAAGTGCCCAGCGGCGGCCTGCCCGCCGATATCGGCATCCTCTGCCAGAACGTCGGCACCTGCGTGGCCATCCACGATGCCGTGCTGCTGGGCAAGCCACTGATCTCGCGCATCACCACCCTGACCGGCGAAGCGCTGGCGCGGCCCGGCAACGTCGAGGCGCTGATCGGTACGCCCGTGGGCGAACTGCTGAGTTTTGCCGGGCTCGATCAGGGCAAGCTCAATCGCCTGATCATGGGCGGACCGATGATGGGCTTCACCCTGCCCTCGCTGGACGTACCGCTGATCAAGACCAGCAACTGCCTGCTGGCCAGCACCGCCGCCGAGCTGCCGCCACCACCGCCAGCCATGCCCTGCATCCGCTGCGGCGAATGCGCCGAGGCCTGCCCGGCCAGCCTGCTGCCGCAGCAGCTGCATTTCTTCGCCCTGGGCCAGGAACACGAGCAGCTCAAGGCGCACAACCTGTTCGACTGCATCGAGTGCGGCGCCTGCGCCTATGTCTGCCCATCGAGCATTCCGCTGGTGCAGTACTACCGCGTGGCCAAGGCGGAAATCCGCGAGTTGGAACAGAAACAACTCAAGGCCGAACACTCCAAGCAGCGTTTCGAGCAACGCCAGGAACGCCTGCGCCGCGCCGAAGAGCAGAAGGAAGCCGAACGCAAGGCGCGTGCCGAGAAAGCCGCCCGCGCCAAGGCCGCACAAGCCGAAGCCCCTCCGGTAGCGGCGGCTTCACCGGCGGACGAAGCGCTGAAAAAACTCAAGATCGAAGCCAGCATGGCCCAAGTCGCGCTGAAGAAGGCGGAAAAGCAACTGGCCGCCCACGACACGCCGGAGCTGCAAGCCCAGGTCGCCGAACTGCGTGCTGCAGCCGAAACCGCACAAAAGGCGCTGGCCAACGCCCAGGCAGCGGCACCCGTGCCAGCACCGAAACCCGCCGGCGACGAGGCGCTGAAGAAGGCCAAGATCGAAGCCGCCATGCTCAAGGCCCAGCTGCGCAAGCTGGAGAAGCTCGACAGCCCGGACGACGAACAGCAGGCCGAGATCGCCCGTGTGCGCCAGCAGCTGGAAGCCGCCGAAAAGGCCCTGGCTGAACTGGACAGCGAGAAACCCGCTGCCGCTGCCAAACCCGCCGGCGACGAGGCACTGAAGAAGGCCAAGATCGAAGCCGCCATGCTCAAGGCCCAGCTGCGCAAGCTGGAGAAGCTCGAGACCCCGGACGAGGAGCAGCAGGCCGAAATCGCCCGTGTGCGCCAGCAGCTGGATGCCGCCGAGAAAGCGCTGGCCGAGCTGGACAGCCAAAAGCCCGCTGCCGCTGCCAAACCCGCCGGCGACGAAGCGCTGAAGAAAGCCAAGATCGAACTGGCGATGAAACGCGCCGAACTGAAGAAGGCCGAGAAGGCCGGCGCCGATGAAGCCTCCTTGCAGCCGCTACGCGATGCCCTGGCCGCCGCTGAACAAGCCCTGCACACCGCCGAGGCAGCCTCGGGCAAGCCAGCCCCGGAGCTGGTGCGCACCGAACGGCCTGGCGTGGATGCCGAGCTGAAAGCCCTGAAGACCGAAGTCGCCTTCGCCCGCGCCGACCTGCGCAAGCTGGAGCGTGACGACAACGCCGCCGGCGATGCGCTGGAGCAGGCCCGCACGCGTCTGGCCGAAGCCGAACGCAAGCTGGCGGAATACCAAGCCTGACAACTTTCCCGGATTGCATCCGGGCTACAAAAGATACCCCGTCGCGCCGGATCATCCGGGCGGCACAGACAACCGTAGCCCGGATGCAATCCGGGGAATGAACACCACTGCGGTCAATACGAACGCAGTAACAGGAGCGCCGATGGCCCTGCCCCGCATCACATCGCCCCATGCCACGGGCAGCAACCGTACCCAGCAGGTCATGCTGCAGGTGCTGCTGGCCACGGTGCCCGGCATTCTTGCCCTGACCTGGCTGTTCGGCATCGGCACCCTGTTCAACCTGGTCTGGGCCAGCCTCTGCGCACTGGGCTTCGAGGCCGCCCTGTTGGCTGCACGCAAGCGCCCGCTGGCGTTCTTCCTCAAGGACTACAGCGCCCTGGTCACCGCCGTGTTGCTGGCCCTGGCACTGCCACCCTACTCGCCCTGGTGGTTGACGCTGATCGCCTGCGGTTTTGCCATCGGCTTCGGCAAGCAACTCTATGGAGGCCTCGGGCAGAACCCGTTCAACCCGGCCATGGTCGGCTACGTGGTGGTGCTGATTTCCTTCCCCGTCGACATGACCAGTTGGCCGGCGCCGCATGGCGTCGCAGCACTCGACGGCATCCAGCACATTCTCGGCATCGCCAACCTGCCGGATGGCTGGGCCCAGGCCACCGCGCTGGACGCACTGAAGGTCAACAAGAGCCTGACCATCGACGAACTGCACGCCAGCAACCCGGCCTTCGGCCATTTCGGCGGCGCCGGCAGCGAAGCGGTCAACCTGGCCTTCCTCGCCGGTGGCCTGTACCTGCTGCACAAGCGCCTGTTCACCTGGCACGCACCGGTGGGCATGCTCGCCGCGCTGTTCGTCATGAGCCTGCTGTTCTGGAACGGCAGCGGCTCGGACTCCAACGGCTCGCCGCTGTTCCACCTGCTGACGGGCGCCACTATGCTCGGCGCCTTCTTCATCGTCACCGACCCGGTGTCCGGCGCGACCAGCAATCGCGGGCGCCTGGTGTTCGGCATCGGTGTCGGCGTGCTGGTCTATGTGATCCGCACCTGGGGCGGCTACCCGGACGCGGTGGCCTTCGCTGTGCTGTTGATGAACCTGGCGGCACCGACCATCGACTACTACACGCGGCCGCGCAGCTACGGCCACCGCAAGCCCAATAGCGGCTTCAAGCTGGGAGAATGAGCATGCTGCCGGAAATCAGCCGCTCGATGCTGAAAAATGCCCTGGTGCTTGGCCTGTTCGCCATCGGCACAGTCGGCAGCGTCGCCCTGCTGCAGCAGGGTACGGCCGAGCGTATCGCCGCCGCCGAACGCGAAGCGCAGGTACGCGCCCTGGCCGAAATCCTGCCGGCCGGCAGCTACGACAATCACCTGCTGGACAACCGCATCGAACTCAACGCCCCCGAGTTGGGCCACCGCAGCCCACAGTCCGCCTACCTGGCACTCAAGGCCGGCCAGCCCAGCGCGCTGATCCTGCCGGTGACCGCGCCGGACGGCTACAGCGGCGCCATTCATCTGCTGGTGGGCATCTACGCCGACGGCCGTCTGGCCGGCGTGCGCGTGCTCAGTCACAAGGAAACCCCAGGCCTGGGCGACAAGATCGAGCTGGCCAAGAGCGACTGGATACTCGGCTTCGCCGGTAAGTCCCTGAGCGATCCCGCCGAGGAAGGCTGGGCGGTGAAGAAGGACCGTGGCGACTTCGACCAGTTCGCCGGTGCCACCATCACCCCGCGCGCGGTGGTCAAGGCCGTGCACGGCGCCCTGCGCTACTTCGACACGCACCGCGCCCAGTTGCTGGGCCTGGTAGAGGACGAGCAATGACCAGCTACCGCGAAATCAGCCTCAACGGCCTGTGGAAGAACAACCCGGCGCTGGTGCAACTGCTCGGCCTCTGCCCGCTGCTGGGGGTGAGCAACTCCACAGTCAATGCCCTGGGCCTGGCCCTGGCCAGCGCCGTGGTGCTGATCTGCTCCAACACCGCCGTGTCGCTGGTGCGCGGCGTGGTCAACACCGCCGTGCGCCTGCCGGCCTTCGTCATGATCATCGCCGCGCTGACCACCTGCATCGAACTGCTGATGCAGGCCTACACTTACGAGCTGTACCAGATCCTCGGCATCTTCATCCCGCTGATCACCACCAACTGCGTGATCCTCGGCCGCGCCGACGGCTTCGCCGCCAAGCACGACCCGGCCCGCGCCGCCTATGACGGCCTGATGATGGGCCTGGGCTTCGGCACGGTGCTGGTGCTGATCGGCGCCATTCGCGAACTGCTCGGCACCGGCGCGCTGTTCGCCAACATGCATCTGCTGTTCGGCCCCATGGCCGCCGACTGGAAACTCACCCTGGTACAGGACTACCGCGGCTTCCTGCTGGCCATCCTGCCGCCGGGAGCCTTCATCGTCCTCGGCCTGCTGATCGCCGGCAAGAACCGCATCGACCAGATCGCCGCCGAACGGGCCCAGGCCGCTGCGCCTGAGCTGCCTGCGCAAAGTCGTCGCGTTCGCGTCACCGGGGTGATCGAATGAACGCCGCCAAACGCCTGGAAATCTTCCGCCGCCTGCACGAGGACAACCCCGAGCCGAAGACCGAGCTGGCCTACAGCACGCCCTTCGAGCTGCTGGTAGCGGTGACGCTATCGGCCCAGGCCACCGACGTCAGCGTCAACAAGGCCACAGCCAAGCTGTTTCCGGTAGCCAATACACCCGAAGCCATCTACGCCCTCGGCGTCGAGGGACTTTCCGAGTACATCAAGACCATCGGCCTGTACAACAGCAAGGCGAAGAACGTCATCGAGGCCTGCCGCCTCCTCATCGAGAAGCACGGCAGTCAGGTGCCGGACAACCGCGAGGATCTCGAAGCGCTTCCCGGTGTCGGTCGCAAGACCGCCAACGTGGTGCTCAACACCGCCTTTCGCCAGCTGGCCATGGCCGTGGACACGCATATCTTCCGCGTCAGCAACCGCACCGGCATCGCGCCGGGCAAGAATGTGGTCGAGGTGGAGAAAAAGCTGCTCAAGTTCGTGCCCAGGGATTATCTGCTCGACGCCCACCACTGGCTGATCCTGCACGGACGCTACGTCTGCACCGCGCGCAAACCCCGCTGCGGCGCCTGCCGCATCGAAGACCTGTGCGAGTACAAGGCCAAGACTTCCGACGATTGATCGTCTATAGAATCCGACGATCTCCTGATTGAAAAAATCTTTTTTACCCGCTCAATTTTTGCCGCTATAAGGTGCGCAAATGGCCTCAGTAACTGGCCTGGAGTGGAATAGATGAGCACTGACAAAGAAGACCTCGAGCTGGACGAAGACTTTGTCGCGGACGATGCAGACGATGCCGAGCCTGCGGTGGAAGTTGCCAAGACCAACCTGACCAAGCGCCGCATCATCGACAACTTCCTCGAAGAACGTCGCCTGCATAAGCAATTGGCTGAATACGACTTCGATATCTGAAGTCGGACGCTGCAAGAAAAAGCCCCGCTGATGCGGGGCTTTTCGTATCTCTCGTTCAGTCACGGCGAGAGGGCGAGAGCAACTCGATCTTGTAGCCGTCCGGGTCCTCGACGAAGGCCAGGATGCTGGTGCCATGCTTCATCGGGCCGGGCTCGCGGGTGATCTTGCCACCACGGCCACGGATGTCCTCGCAGGCCTTGTAGACATTCTCGACTTCCAGCGCGATATGCCCGTAGCCGGTACCGAGCTCGTAGTCAGTGACGCCCCAGTTATGGGTCAACTCGATCACGCTGTTGTGCGCCTCGTCGCCATAACCGACGAATGCCAGGGTGAACTGGCCGTCCGGGTAATCCTTGCGGCGCAGCAGGGTCATGCCCAGCACTTCGGTGTAGAAGGCGATAGATGTGTCCAGATCGCCGACGCGCAGCATGGTGTGCAGTAGCCTCATCGGGTTTCACTCCTCTAGAAAGCAGAACCCCGGCACATGGCCGGGGCTCTTGTGGCGCAGGTCGCTCAGCTTAGACCAGCTTGCGGCCCTTGCCAGCGGCGATGCGCATGCGCAGGGCGTTGAGCTTGATGAAGCCCGCCGCGTCCTGCTGATTGTAGGCGCCGCCATCTTCCTCGAAGGTCGCGATGTTGGCGTCGAACAGCGAATCGTCGGACTTGCGGCCGGTGACGATGACGTTGCCCTTGTACAGCTTCAGGCGCACCACACCGTTCACGTTGGCCTGCGAGGCGTCGATCATCTGTTGCAGCATCAGACGCTCCGGGCTCCACCAGAAACCGTTGTAGATCAGGCTGGCGTATTTCGGCATCAGCTCGTCTTTCAGGTGAGCCACTTCGCGGTCGAGGGTGATCGACTCGATGGCGCGGTGGGCCTTGAGCATGATGGTGCCGCCGGGGGTCTCGTAGCAGCCACGGGACTTCATGCCGACGAAACGGTTCTCGACGATATCCAGACGGCCGATGCCATTCTCGCCGCCGATGCGGTTCAGTTCGGCCAGCACCTGAGCCGGGGTCATGGCCTTGCCGTCGATGGCGACGATGTCACCGGCCTTGTAGCTCAGCTCGATATAAGTCGGTGCGTCCGGTGCTGCCTCAGGGGAGACAGTCCACTTCCACATGTCTTCTTCGTGCTCGGTCCAGGTGTCTTCCAGCACGCCACCTTCATAGGAGATGTGCAGCAGGTTGGCGTCCATGGAGTACGGCGACTTCTTCTTGCCGTGGCGCTCGATCGGGATGGCGTGCTTCTCGGCGTAGTCCATCAGCTTCTCGCGCGACAGCAGATCCCACTCGCGCCACGGAGCGATGACTTTCACACCCGGCTTGAGCGCGTAGGCGCCCAGCTCGAAACGCACCTGGTCGTTGCCCTTGCCGGTGGCGCCGTGGGAGATGGCGTCGGCGCCAGTCTCGTTGGCGATTTCGATCAGGCGCTTGGCGATCAGCGGACGGGCGATGGAAGTACCCAGCAGGTACTCGCCTTCGTAAACGGTGTTGGCGCGGAACATCGGGTAGACGAAATCACGCACGAACTCTTCGCGCAGATCGTCGATGTAGATTTCCTTGACGCCCATGGCCTGAGCCTTGGCGCGGGCCGGCTCGACCTCCTCACCCTGACCGAGGTCGGCGGTGAAGGTCACCACTTCACAGTTATAGGTATCTTGCAGCCACTTGAGGATCACCGAGGTGTCCAGGCCACCGGAATAGGCCAGAACTACCTTTTTGACGTCCGCCATGCCATCACTCCACGGGTTGTACGGTAAAACCCGTGATTCTACTGGCCTCGCGCCTCAATTTACAGGGGCGCGACAGCTTGTGACGACGAAGCGACGGCGACAACCCGCTTTTTTTGCTCAGGAGGGCGCACTTCCCGCCGGGTCGACCGGTGTACTCGAGGGAGCGGTCTGCGGCGCGCTCTGAGACGGGGCTTGCGCTGCGGGCACCCGATCGAGGCGCAAGGTCGCGCGGCGGTTCTTGGCGCGATTGGCTTCGCTGTTGTTCGGCACCAGCGGGTAACGCTCGCCATGAAAGCGCATGGTGATCTGCTCCACCGGTATGCCACCGGCCACCAGATACTCCTGCACGGCCAGGGCACGGCGGCGTGACAGGTCGCGATTGGTCAGGCGATTGCCGGTGTTGTCGGCATGGCCGTCGATCTGGAAACTGTTGATGCTCGGGTCGGCCTTGACGAAGTCGAGGATGATATCGAGCTTGGCCTTGGCCATCGGATCGAGGTCGATGCCGCCACCGGGAAAGCCGATCTGCGCCTGGCGAATCTGGTCGAAATTGACTGGCAACAGCTTCGCGGTACAGGCCTGGTAGTCGTCATAGGCTTTGTGAAACTTCACCGGCAGCAGCCGCACCTCCAGATTCTCGCTGCCGTTGAGGGTGCGGTGGCGCACCAGCGGGCTGCGCCCTTCGAGCAAGCCGGTAAGCAGGCGCGCGCCCTGCTCCTGGGAGCTGTTGAACGGCACCTCGCCATTGCCGACACTGACCACACCCAGGTTGATGTCGCCGCGACCAGGCTGCCAGGGCGCCGCCGCTGCCAGCAAGGTAGCCGAACCGGCGCCCATCCAGCGCTCACGTGCCTTGAGGCGAAAGGTGACCTGCTCCCCGGCCCGGCGCACGAACTCGCCACTGCCGAAATTGCTGATCGTCTGACTCAGGCGGCATTCGAACCGATCACCCTCGACGGTCCACTCCACCTTTTCCAGCCGCGTCTGGAAGCTGATGGCATGTGCTGGCATACACAGCGGCATGCCAGCCAGCAGGCTGATCAGAAGCAAATTGGGCACACGCACGGTCGACTCCACGGCGGTTCACGGCATTCCCAAGGGGTATCGGTCAGGCGCGCGGAAACTTGACCCCCTGCGTTCGATTGTCGCGTCGGCGCGAGCGCGAACAGGCGCTTTTCAGTTACCATGCGGCCACGTTTTACCCGCCTGGAAGCCTCCATGTCCGACCGCCTGACTCTTCTGCGTCCCGATGACTGGCACATTCACCTGCGCGACGGCGCAGTGCTGCCACACACAGTCGGCGATGCCGCGCGCACTTTCGGCCGCGCCATCATCATGCCCAACCTGGTTCCGCCGGTGCGCAATGCCGCCGAAGCCGACGCCTATCGCCAGCGCATCCTCGCGGCGCGCCCGGCCGGCAGCCGCTTCGAACCGCTGATGGTGCTCTACCTCACCGACAACACCAGCCCCGAGGACGTGCGGGCGGCCAAGGCTAGCGGCTTCGTGCATGCCGCCAAGCTCTACCCGGCCGGCGCCACCACCAACTCCGACTCGGGCGTGACCAGCATCGACAAGATCTTCCCGGCCCTCGAAGCCATGGCTGAAGTCGGCATGCTGCTGCTGGTACACGGTGAAGTGACCCGCGCCGAGATCGACGTGTTCGATCGCGAGAAGGCCTTCATCGACGAACACCTGACCCGCGTGGTCGAACGCTTCCCGACGCTCAAGGTGGTGTTCGAGCACATCACCACCCGTGACGCGGTGCAGTTCGTCGAGGCGGCCTCGGCCAACGTTGGCGCCACCATCACCGCGCATCACCTGCTGTACAACCGCAACCACATGCTGGTTGGCGGCATTCGTCCGCACTTCTATTGCCTGCCGATCCTCAAGCGCAATGTGCATCAGGAAGCCCTGCTCGATGCCGCCACCAGCGGCAACGTCAAGTTCTTCCTCGGCACCGACTCGGCGCCGCACGTCAAGCACGCCAAGGAAGCCGCCTGCGGCTGCGCCGGCTGCTACACCGCCTATGCCGCCATCGAGCTGTATGCCGAGGCTTTCGAGCAGCGCAATGCGCTGGACAAGCTGGAGGCCTTCGCCAGCTTCCACGGCCCGGACTTCTACGGCATGCCGCGCAACAGCGACAGCATCACCCTGGTGCGCGAGGAATGGACCGTACCGGCCACCCTGCCACTGGGCGACAATAGCGTCGTACCGCTGCGCGCTGGCGAAACCCTGCGCTGGAAACTGCTGGAGGGTCAGGCGTGAGCGAGGACAACTACGAAGACGAACTCGAACCGAGCCTGCCGTCCGGCCCGCGCACGCCGATGGCGGCGCGCTTTCGCGGCTATCTGCCAGTGGTCGTGGACGTCGAGACCGGCGGTTTCAACAGTGCCACCGACGCGCTGCTGGAAATCGCCGCGACCACCATCGCCATGGACGAAGGTGGTTTCCTCTACCCGGACCACACCCACTTCTTCCGCATCGAGCCCTTCGAGGGCGCCAATATCGAAGCGGCGGCACTGGAGTTCACCGGCATCAAGCTCGACCACCCGCTGCGCATGGCGGTGAGCGAGGAGCATGCACTGGGGGAAATCTTCAAGGGCCTGCGCAAGTCGATCAAGTCGGCTGGTTGCAAACGCGCGATCCTGGTTGGCCACAACAGCAGTTTCGACCTGGGCTTTCTCAATGCGGCGGTGGCGCGTTGCGGCATCAAGCGCAACCCCTTCCATCCCTTCTCCAGCTTCGATACCGCCACCCTGGCCGGCCTTGCCTATGGCCAGACCGTACTCGCCAAGGCCTGCCAGACGGCCGGCATCGAGTTCGACGGCAAGGAAGCACACTCGGCGCGCTACGACACCGAGAAGACCGCCGAACTGTTCTGCGGCATCGTCAACCGCTGGAAGGAAATGGGCGGCTGGGATGAATTCGACCAGTAACCGCTAACGTTCGCACGCATTAAGAAACCGGCCTCGGCCGGTTTTTTAATGCGCGCTCAACGGCGCAATACCGTTCGTCAGCTGCTGCGATCATTCACATACGATCTTTGACAAGCATTCTCATTAACATTAGTATCCGATCCATCGAACAGAACCACCAAGACGAGCCCTGCTTATGTACGTCTGCCTGTGTGAAGGTGTCACCGATACTCAGATCCGCGATGCGGTCTATGAAGGCTGCTGCAGCTACCGTGAAGTACGCGGCACGCTAGGCATCGCCAGCCAGTGCGGCAAGTGTGCCTGCCTGGCCAAGCAGGTCGTTCGCGAAACCATCGCCGAAGTACAGAGCAGCCAGGCATCGCTTGCCTACCCAGCCGGGTTCGTCGCAGCCTGACGTGTAGCTCGCAGACAAAAAACCGGACTTTCAGAGTCCGGTTTTTTTTTCGCCCTCACTCAGGCTTCGAACCAGCCCTTACAGACCGTCACGCTCCAGGTGTTCGAAATTCACCGCATCCCCTGACTTGGCGTGCAGCTTGGCGCGGATGTCCTCGAAGATCGCATCGTACTCGGCATGTTCCCTCATGATCGGGCTATGGTTGGGCGGCAAGCCATGCTTGGCCATCAGCCGCGAGATCACACTGGCAAAATTGAAAGCGGTATCGCGGTGCATTTCGAAGACGTCCTCGAATGCCTTGCCTTCGACTTCTCCAACCAGGCGCCCATGCAGCATGGCCCCCTCTTTCGGGTCCTGACGTACCTCGTAGTAGAAGTCGATGCTGTAGCCGGGCTGCCCGCCCAGGGCTGGCAGGTTGCTGCGATGCAGATGACCAGGTTCGAACATGGCGCTCACTCCTTTGCCATAGCACTGCGACGGGGCTACCCCGAAAAGAGCGCGGAAGAGTCTAGCCCGCCACTTCCAGCCCTTCAGCGCGCCGTTTCAGTGCAGGGTCGAGTCCCCTGCCCTTTCCTGCACCAGCACCCAGGGCGCAACCACCACCGCCCATAACTGAGGGTCACGCGTGAGCAGATCTTCGGCCCGTGCATCTTCGAACGCGCACAACAGCCCCTGGTTCATCCATTGCGCGACACGCGCCTGATCGTTCTCGGCCACGGCCTGCGCAACCGCCACCAGATCCTGACTGCCCTCGACCCATAGCAACGCACCGCGAGCGAAGAACGGCTGCAGTTCCTGCCAGCGAATCGGCGCTGTCTCACCGAGCAGCTTGGCATAGAGGGTGCTAGATTGATCCGTCATGGTGTGTCCCGTGTCGATGGCGTTGGATGCAGGCGCGCAATGATAGCGTCAGCAAATGCCCTGGCAACCGCACGACGCTCGTCAGCTGGCTCAGGCCACGCCGTTTTTCTATACATTCCTTGCAATTTAGCGACAACCCCACGTTTCGCCTCCGGCTGCCGGCTTTTCAAGGCGCAAACCGGCGCTCTACACTGTTCCGGTACAGTTGCCGGGGGCACGACCGGGGTCACTGACCCGGTTCTGCAGCTTCGGCCGCAAGAACTACAACAACGAAAAACATAAGAGTGGAGCACTCATGAACAAGGCTACTAAGCAGATTTCCAAGCTGTTCGCGGCAATGGCGCTGGCAGGGGCGGCCAGCTATTCGATGGCAGCCGACACCATCAAGATCGGCCTGGCCGGTCCGGTGACCGGTGCTGTCGCTCAGTACGGTGAAATGCAATTCATCGGCGCCAAGATGGCCATCGAGCAGATCAACAAGGCCGGCGGCGTGAACGGCGCTCAGCTCGAAGGCGTGGTCTACGACGACGCGTGCGATCCGAAGCAGGCCGTTGCCGTTGCCAACAAAATCGTCAACGACGGCGTCAAGTTCGTGGTTGGCCACCTGTGCTCCAGCTCCACTCAGCCGGCTTCCGACATCTACGAAGACGAAGGCATCCTGATGATCACCGCGGCGTCCACCAGCCCGGACATCACCGCTCGCGGTTACGAGCTGGTCTTCCGCACCATCGGTCTGGACAGCCTGCAAGGCCCGACCGCCGGCAACTTCATCGCCGACCACGTCAAGCCGAAGAGCGTTGCCGTCATCCATGACAAGCAGCAGTACGGCGAAGGCATCGCTACCGCGGTCAAGCAGACCCTGGAAAGCAAAGGCGTAAAAGTCGCCATGTTCGAAGGCATCAACGCCGGCGACAAGGACTTCTCCGCCCTGATCGCCAAGCTCAACCAGGCAGGTGTCGACTTCGTCTACTACGGCGGCTACCACCCGGAACTGGGCCTGCTGCTGCGCCAGACCAAAGAGCGCGGCCTGAACGTCAAGTTCATGGGTCCGGAAGGCGTGGGTAACAAGGAAATCTCGGCCATTGCCGGCCCGGCTTCCGAAGGCCTGCTGGTCACCCTGCCGAAGTCCTTCGACCAGGATCCGAAGAACCAGGCGCTGGTCGAGGCCTTCAAGGCCAAGAACGAAGACCCGAGCGGTCCGTTCGTGTTCCCGGCCTACGCCGCCGTTCAGGTCATCGCTGAAGGCATCGAGAAAGCCGGCGACACCGATACCGCCAAGGTAGCGGCTGCGCTGCGTTCCAACAGCTTCGACACCCCCACCGGCACCCTGGCCTTCGACGAGAAGGGCGACCTGAAAGACTTCAGCTTCGTGGTGTACGAGTGGCACCAGGACGGCACCAAGTCCGAAGCCAAGTAAGTTTCCTGTCTGAACTCAAAGCCCACTGTGCCTCCCGCAGTGGGCTTTGTCTATTAGAAGAATTCCGGCCTCGCGCTGCGCCACAAGCGCCGCTTTACGCGCTGCCCAGGAGTTAGGCTATGCCTGATCTTTATCACTACCTGCAACAGTTGCTCAATGGCCTGACCATTGGCAGCACCTATGCCCTGATCGCCATCGGCTACACCATGGTCTACGGCATCATCGGCATGATCAACTTCGCCCACGGCGAGGTTTACATGATCGGCGCGTACGTCGCCTTCATCGTGATCGCCGGTCTCTCCATGTTCGGCATCGAAGCCGTGCCGGTGATCATGATCGGCGCCTTCGTCGTCACCATGATCGTGACCAGCGCCTATGGTTACAGCATCGAGCGCGTCGCCTACCGCCCGCTGCGCGGCGGCAACCGCCTGATTCCGCTGATCTCCGCGATTGGTATGTCGATCTTCCTGCAGAACGCCGTGCTGCTTTCGCAGGACTCCAAGGACAAGGCCATTCCCAGCCTGCTGCCTGGCAATTTCATCTTCGGTGAAAGTGCTACCAACGGCGTCGTCATCTCCTACATGCAGGTGCTGATCTTCATCGTCACCTTCGTCGCCATGATCGGTCTGACCCTGTTCATTTCCCGCTCGCGCCTGGGCCGTGCCTGCCGCGCCTGCGCCGAAGATCTGAAGATGGCCAACCTGCTGGGTATCAACACCAACAATATCATCGCCCTGACCTTCGTCATCGGTGCCGCTTTGGCGGCCATCGCCTCGGTGCTGCTGGGCATGCAATACGGCGTGATCAACCCGCACCTGGGCTTCCTCGCCGGTATCAAGGCCTTCACCGCTGCGGTACTCGGCGGCATCGGCAGCATCCCCGGCGCGGTACTTGGCGGCCTGCTGCTCGGCGTGGCCGAAGCCTTCGGTGCCGATATCTTCGGTGATCAATACAAGGACGTGGTCGCATTTAGCCTGCTGGTGCTGGTGCTGCTGTTCCGTCCCACCGGCATCCTCGGCCGTCCGGAGGTGGAGAAGGTATGAGCACCTCCAGCGTGAAGAACCTCAAATCGGCGATTTTCAGCGCCCTGCTGGTGCTGATCGTTGCCTACCCGGTCCTGGGTCTGAAACTCACCACTGTTGGCATCGGCCTGCAAGTGCACGGTGCCACTGCGTTTGAACTCTGGTGCATCGGCGGCGCTGCAACGCTGATTTTCCTCTGGCAACTGCTGCGTGATCGCATCACGCCGGTCTGGGCCAAACGTCCCCAGTTGCCCAGCGGCAGCGGCCAGATCGGCAACTTCCTCACCCTGCCCTCCACCCAACGCTGGATCATTCTGGCAATGGTCATGGTGGCGCTGGTGTGGCCGTTCTTCGCCAGCCGCGGCGCGGTGGACATCGCCACACTGATCCTGATCTACGTGATGCTCGGCCTCGGCCTGAACATCGTGGTCGGCCTGGCGGGCCTGCTCGACCTGGGTTACGTCGGTTTCTACGCCGTCGGCGCTTACAGCTACGCGATTCTCTCGCACTACTTCGGCCTGAGCTTCTGGATGTGCCTGCCAATCGCCGGGATGATGGCTGCGCTGTTCGGCTTCCTGCTCGGTTTCCCGGTGCTGCGCCTGCGCGGTGACTACCTGGCCATCGTCACCCTGGGCTTCGGCGAGATCATCCGCATCCTGCTGCGTAACCTCACCGACCTGACCGGCGGCCCGAACGGCCTGAGCATCGCCAACGAAAACAAACCGACCCTGTTCGGTCTGTCCTTCGAACGCCGTGTACCCGCCGACATGCCGACCTTCCACGGTTACTTCGAGATCGCCTACAACTCGCAGTACAAGGTGATCTTCCTCTACCTGATCGCCCTGCTGCTGGTGCTGCTGACCCTGTTTCTGGTCAACCGCCTGCTGCGCATGCCGATCGGGCGTGCCTGGGAAGCGTTGCGCGAAGACGAGATCGCCTGCCGCGCGCTGGGCCTGAACCCCACCGTGATCAAGCTCTCGGCCTTCACCATCGGCGCCAGCCTGGCCGGTTTCGCCGGCAGCTTCTTCGCCGCGCGCCAGGGCCTGGTGACACCGGAGTCGTTCACCTTCATCGAGTCGGCGATGATCCTCGCCATCGTGGTACTCGGCGGCATGGGCTCGCAGCTTGGCGTGATCCTCGCGGCCATCGTCATGGTGATGCTGCAGGAGATGCGTGAGCTGAGTGAGTACCGCATGCTGATCTTCGGTCTGGTCATGATCTTCATGATGATCTGGCGCCCGCAAGGTCTGCTGCCGATGCAACGTCCCCACCTGGAGCTGAAGCGATGAGCCGCACGATTCTCGAAGTAAGCGGCCTGTCCATGCGTTTCGGCGGCCTGCTGGCCGTCAACGGGGTGGGCCTGAACGTCAAGGAAAAGCAGGTGGTGTCGATGATCGGCCCGAACGGCGCCGGCAAGACCACCGTGTTCAACTGCCTGACCGGTTTCTACCAGCCGAGTTCGGGCAGCATCCGCCTCAATGGCGAGGCCATCGAAGGCCTGCCGGGGCACAAGATCGCCCGCAAGGGTGTGGTGCGGACCTTCCAGAACGTGCGTCTGTTCAAGGACATGACCGCGGTGGAAAACCTGCTGATCGCCCAGCACCGCCACCTCAACACCAGCTATCTGGCCGGTCTGTTCAAGACGCCGGGCTTCCGTCGCAGCGAGCGCGAGGCGATGGAGTTCGCCGGCTACTGGCTGGAGAAGGTCAACCTGGTGGACTTCGCCAACCGTGAAGCGGGCACCCTGGCCTATGGTCAGCAGCGTCGCCTGGAAATCGCCCGCTGCATGATGACGCGGCCGAGCATCCTGATGCTCGACGAGCCGGCTGCCGGCCTCAACCCGCGCGAGACCGAAGACCTCAAAGAGCTGATCGGCATGTTGCGCGACGAGCACAATGTCACCGTGCTGCTGATCGAGCACGACATGAAGCTGGTGATGAGCATCTCCGACCACATCTACGTGATCAACCAGGGCACTCCCCTGGCCGACGGCACGCCGGACGACATCCGCAACAACCCGGACGTGATCAAAGCCTATCTGGGGGAGGCGTAATCCATGCTGAGTTTCAACAACGTCTCCACCTTCTACGGCAAGATCCAGGCCCTGCACGACGTCAGCATCGAGGTGCAGAAAGGCGAGATCGTCACCCTGATCGGCGCCAACGGCGCGGGCAAGTCGACCCTGCTGATGACCCTGTGCGGCAACCCGCGCGCCACCAGCGGCAGCATCCGTTACCTGGGTGAAGAACTGGTGGGCATGGACACCCCGGAGATCATGCGCAAGAGCATCGCCATCGTGCCGGAAGGCCGTCGCGTGTTCGCCCGCCTGACCGTCGAGGAAAACCTGGCCATGGGCGGCTTCTTCGGTAACAAGGCGGACAACCAGGAGCAACTGGACAAGGTCCTGCACCTGTTCCCACGCCTGAAGGAACGCTTCGCCCAGCGTGCCGGCACCATGAGCGGCGGCGAACAGCAGATGCTCGCCATCGGTCGCGCGCTGATGAGCAAGCCCAACCTGCTGCTGCTCGACGAACCGTCGCTGGGTCTGGCACCGATCATCATCCAGCAGATCTTCGACATCATCGAGCAACTGCGCAAGGACGGCGTGACCGTGTTCCTGGTCGAGCAGAACGCCAACCAGGCGCTGAAACTGGCTGACCGCGGTTACGTGCTGGAGAATGGCCATATCGTCATGCAGGGCAGCGGCGAAGAGCTGCTCAACGACCCCAAGGTGCGCGACGCCTACCTCGGCGGCTGAGCGCTACCGGCACCATCGAAACCGCCCTTCGGGGCGGTTTTTTATTGGTTGTTCGTATTTGGATGCGTTTGACATTGGACTGGTAAGTTTGTGTGCGTATTGCTCACGGGCTTGGCATTATCCATTACAGCGTTTGCTGAGCGTTTGGGTTGCGCCCCTTACGGGCGCCACACCTTGATTCGCTGCGCTCACCCTTCGGGCCAGCCTGCGGCTGTTACTGCGCTTCGCTGCGTTTCTTTGCTTGCCCAAGAAAGGTGTGCCAAAGAAGGGCACCCCGACATCCGGGTTTCGCTACGCGAAACTTCCCTCACTCCGGTGCCGCTCCGGGGGCCGGCTTACATGGGCCATCCCTGGCCCATTAAGCCTCTCGCCGCATCCATGCGGCTCGCTCCCCTACGCAACACCTCCACTCGGCCTCCTGAAGGGGACCAGGTCTCGAGCTTGCGTAATCTTCGCTGAGTTGAAATTGGCGGCGTCTGGCCTTTGCTTTTCAACCGCAATGTTACAGGCGACGCCGAAATCCCCTTCAGGAGGCTGAGTGGAATCGCCGCGTAAGGGGTTGAGCGACATGGATGTCGCGAGAGCCACGATGGGCCAGGGATGGCCCTTCGTGGCGCGCCCCTGGAGTGGTGATGGAGCGAGGGAACCCCGGCGTAGCCGGGGCCGGATGAACGGGGTGCCCTTCTCTTTGGTTACTTTCTCTTGGGCAAGCAAGAGAAAGTGACTCGCCCGTGAGGGGCGAAACCAGGACGAAAGATCGACGCGCCAATGATCTTTGCCCTGATGTAAATAGCGCAAAAGAACGCACAAACTTACCAGTCCGGTATCAATCTGCACTTTCCCAATCCATGCAAAGAATCCCTTTCGCCCACGATCCGAACCTCACATCACCGAAGTCATAAGCGAATATTTCCGCCCTCTTGCATCAGGTTCGACGAGTATTAGTCTCAAGGACTCTGCCCTCGCGAGACTGCGTTCATGCGCAAATCCCTGCTTCTTCTGCTGACCGCCACTCTGCTGCTGAGCGCCTGCAGCCGCGTCGGCCTGGCCTATCGCAATCTCGATTGGCTGATCCCCTGGAAGCTCAGCGACTACGTGGCGCTGACCAGCGAGCAGAGCGCGTGGTTCAAGCCCCAGTTGCAGGAACATCTGGCCTGGCATTGCAGCGTAGAACTTCCGGGCTATCTCGACTGGCTGAAACGCAGCCAACTGGCGCTCAGCCGCCGCGACAGCGAGCTGATGGCCAGCCAGTTGGCCGGCTTCGAACAGGCCATGCAGCGTATCGCCGTGGAAATCACCCCCAGCGCCATCGAGCTGCTGCGCGGTCTCAGTCCGCGCCAGGTCGAACAGTTGATGGCTGCGCTAGACGAGCAGAACGGCAAACTGCGTGAGGAGTTTCTAGACCCGCCCGTACAGGAGCAGATCAGCCACCGTGCCGGACGCATGGAGGAGCGCCTGCAGCCCTGGTTCGGCACACTCAATGCCGCGCAGCAAGAACGGGTGCAGAGCTGGGCACAGGGCCTTGGCGAGCAGAACCGGATCTGGCTGGATAACCGCATCGCCTGGCAGCAGGCCCTGCATGAAGCCCTGGAAGTTCGCCGCGGCGACGACTTCGCCCCGCGCATGACGGCCCTGCTGCAGCAACGCGAGCGTTTCTACACCCGCGCCTATCAGGCCAGTTATGAGAAGAATCGTCAGGCAATGGCCGAGTTGATCGTCGACCTGGTCGAGCAGGCCGACTCAAAACAGATGCAGCGGGCCGAAAACCGTTTGCAAAGCCTTCATGCCGACCTGGCCGCACAGCAATGCACTGCTGACGAGGCCGTCGTGCAGCGCTGAAGCGGCTTTCACAGCGCAGGCAGGCGCCAGTCGATCGGCTGCATGCCGTTCTGGCTGAGGAACTGATTGCAGCGACTGAAGTGACCGTTGCCGATGAAGCCACGGTGAGCGGATAGCGGCGACGGATGCGGCGAGCGCAGCACCAGGTGCTTGGTCGGGTCGATCAGGCGCTGCTTGCTCTGCGCGTGGCTGCCCCAGAGCAGGAACACCAGCTTGTCCTGCTGCGCGCCGACCACTTCGATCACCCGGTCGGTGAAGAACTGCCAGCCCATCTTGGCATGCGAGCCGGCGTTGGCGCGCTCCACGGTCAGCGAGGTGTTGAGCAGCAGCACGCCCTGATCCGCCCAGCTCTGCAGGTAGCCGTGTGCCGGGATGTCGATATTGAGGTCGCGCTTGAGCTCCTTGTAGATGTTCAGCAACGACGGCGGCGTCTGCACGCCCGGCTGTACCGAGAAGCACAAGCCGTGGGCCTGCCCAGGGCCGTGGTAGGGATCCTGACCGATGATCACCACCTTCACCTTGTCCAGCGGCGTGGAATTGAGCGCATTGAAGATCAACGGGCCCGGCGGGTAGATCTCCTTGCCTGCCGCCTTTTCCGACCGCAGGAACTCTCGCAGTTCGCTCATGTAAGGCTTGTCGAATTCCTCGCGCAAAGCCTCTTTCCAGCTGGCGTCGAGTTTGATGCGGTCGTCGGTCATGGACTTTTTCCTGCCTGAATCTTCACAAATGCAGGCACGCTAGAGAAGGGGTTGCGGCAAGTCAAGGAAGGCTGCCCCGGCACGCGGCAAGATGCTTTGCTAGCCTTGCAACCATAGACGCCGAGAACGAACCCCAAGACGATGACAACCCCTGTCGATACCCTGCGCCTGGCGCTACTGAACCGCTTTCTCAAGGGCGAAGCCAGAATTCCGCAAATGCCCGAGGCCGCGGTACGGATCAAGAAGCTGCTGGACGACCCACGCACCTCGCTGGAACAGCTGACCCGCGTGATCAACAGCGATCCCCCGCTGGCCGCCTATCTCATGCAGTTTTCCACAACGCCGCTGTTGCGCGGCAACCGCGCCTGCACCTCACTGCGTGACCTGCTCGGTCGCCTCGGCACCCGGCAGCTGGCTGACCTGGTGCTGGGCTTCAGCCTGCAGCACCTGTTCACCAGTCAGGACCCTGCGCTGCAACAGGCCTTCCGCGCGCGCTGGAAGCATGCCCGTGAACGCGCCGCCTACTGTGCGGCACTGGCCCAGCGCACGGGTCTGTCTCTGGACGATGCCATGCTCGGCGGGCTCCTGCAGGACATCGGCAGCCTGCCGCTGCTCTCGGAGCTGGAACACTGGCCGGATGTGCCGCGCGACGCCGATTCGCTGCACCGGCTGTGCGAACAGCTGTCCGGTGACCTCGGCGCGCTGATCCTCACGCGCTGGCAGTTGCCGTCGGCGGTGATCGAATCCACTCGCCTCTACGGCCAATGGCAACGCCAGCATGACGGCGCAGCCGACCTGGCCGATCTGGTCCTGCTCGCCAGCGCCCTGCAGAGCAACGCTCCTCTACCCGAGCCGCTGCCGGCGCAGGCAAAGCTTGGCCTGGAGCAACCGCTCGCCGAACTGCGGCAGGAGCTGGCCGGCGAACTGCAACTGTGGAAGCGCCTGCTCGCCTGAGGCTTCCTGCTATGCAGCCTTATCAGGCAGGTGGATGCAGCTTGTCCAAGCCTGAGAGCAGGTCGAGACTCTCCCGCACAACTCGTGCAGGAAATCATATGAGCGACTCGAACGGCATCAGCCGCGAGCGTCTGGAACAGGCGCTCGCCCATTCCACCTTCGCCCAACTGCTCGGTGCCGAACTGCTCGACTTCGCGCCAGGCCGGGTCAGCCTGCAAGTGCGCAGCCGCCGCGATCTGTGCCAGCACCATGGCTACATGCATGGCGCAGTGGTCGGCTTCATGGTCGACAGCGGCTGCGCCTGGGCCGCGGCCTCGATGGTCGGAGACGTGGTTACCAGCGAATACAAGCTCAACCTGCTCGCCCCTGCCGTTGGCGAGCGTCTGATCTGCCGCGCTGAAGTGCTCAAGGCCGGTCAACGCCAGGCAGTCTGCCGAGCCGACGTGTTCGCCGAGAAGGACGGTCAGGAAAAACTGGTGGCTACCGGCCTGGCGACCATCGCACGGGTGTAGCGGGCGCGCGACTAGCCTTGATGCAGCGCTCGGTAATGACTGGGCGCCATGCCCACCACCTTGCGAAACAGCCGCGAGAAATAATAGGGATCGTCATAGCCCAGTTGCTCGGCCACCTGGCGCACCTCGATCTCGCCCCGATCGAGCAGGCGGCAAGCCAGCGCCATCTTCAGCTGAATGAAATCCTGAATCGGCGCATGCCCGGTCAGCGCGCGGTAGGTCTTGGCGAAATGAAAGCGCGACAGTTTGAACTGCGCGGCCAACGCGTCGAGATTGAGGCTGCCACGCAGATGTTCACGCATCACCGCCTGCACCGCCTCGATATCCAGCACCCGGCCAAACTTGAGATTGACCCGCGCCGGTAGCACCGCCAGCGAGCTGAGCAGCGCCTGCAAACGGTGTGCAGCATGGATGAACGGCGCTGCATTGAGCCCCTGGCGCTGCACGGCGAGCAGCGCCTCGAAATCCCCCAGCAGGCGCGGCTGTACACCAATCCGGCGTAGCGGCTGCTTGCCCAGCAGACGCAGGAAGTCGTCACTCAGAGCGCCGTCGAAGTGCACCCAGTAGATCGTCCAGGGGCTTTGCGCGTCGGCGCCGTAGGCATGCGCCATGTCTTTGCGCAGCAGCAGCAGGTCGCCGGGGCCGACATCGAATCGTCCATCCGTGCAGTGCAACCAACCTCTCCCCGAACGGCAGTAGATCAGCAGGTGGTCGTCCGCTCGCTCGCGGCGCATCTGATGGCCGGCAGCCTCCGGATAGAAGCCCATGGCCAGCGGATAGCAACCGCTGCTAAGGGCATGGTGCGCCAGCAGGCGACGCAGACGCGGCGGCGTGATGAAGCGCTGCCCACCCACCGGCAGTGGCCAGTTGGACGTTTCCACACGCATCCCCATGTGCACCTCACACCATTCAATCGAATGACAAGATCGTCCATCCACAGACCAAGATCGTCAATCCACAAGGCCATCGCCAAGGGCTATAACAGAACACAACAAGAACAACAGGAGGCGACGATGCCCCGTAACCTGCCGCAACTGATCGACGGCCAATGGCGTGAAAGCCAGGCCACGGACCTGATCGAAGTCACTGACCCGGCCACCCAGGAAGTGATCGCCCTGGCGCCCAAGGCCACCGCCGAGGAAATCGAGGCAGCAGTAAGTAGTGCGCAGCAGGCCTTCCTCGCCTGGCGCGAGGTGCCGGTATCGGAACGTGCCCGCCTGATGCTGCGTTATCAGCACCTGCTCAAGGAGCATCACGACGAGCTGGCGGAAACTCTCGCAGCGGAAACCGGCAAGACCTTCGCCGATGCCAAGGGCGACGTCTGGCGCGGCATCGAAGTGGCCGAGCACGCCGCCAATATCGCCAGCCTGATGATGGGCGAGACGGTGGAAAACGTCGCCCGCGAGATCGACACCGCCAGCTGGATCCAGCCACTGGGCGTGTGCGTCGGCATCACCCCGTTCAACTTCCCGGCGATGATTCCGCTGTGGATGTTTCCGCTGGCCATCGCCTGCGGCAATACCTTTATCCTCAAACCGTCCGAGCAGGATCCGCTGACACCCAACCGCCTCGCCGAACTCTTTATCGAGGCTGGTGCGCCAGCAGGCGTGCTGCAGGTGCTGCATGGCGGGCGCGAGCAGGTCGACGCGCTGCTGGTGCATCCGGCCGTGCGCGCGGTGTCGTTCGTCGGCTCGGTAACCGTCGGCCAGCATGTCTACCGCACCGGCACCCAGCACCTGAAACGCGTGCAGGCCTTCGCCGGGGCCAAGAACCATATGGTGATCATGCCGGACGCGCCCAAGGATCAGGTGATCAGCAACCTGATCGGTGCCAGTTGCGGTGCTGCCGGGCAACGTTGCATGGCGATCAGCGTGGCGGTGTTCGTTGGCGAGTCGAAACACTGGATCGACGAACTGGCGACGCAGATGGCCGCACTGCGCCCCGGTCACTGGCAGGACAACGGCGCCGCCTATGGCCCACTGATCAGCCCGCAGGCGCGCCAGCGCGTATTGCGCCTGATCGAACAAGGCAAGGCCGAGGGCGCCGACTGCCTGCTCGATGGCTCGCAGTGCACGGTCGAGGGCTATCCGAAGGGTAACTGGGTCGGGCCGACCCTGTTCCGTGGCGTGACCATGAAGATGGGCCTGTACCGCGAGGAAATCTTCGGCCCGGTGCTGGTGTGCATGGAGGTGGACAGCCTGGAAGCGGCCATCGAACTGGTCAACGCCAGCCCCTACGGCAACGGCACCAGCCTGTTCACCCGCTCCGGCGGCGCCGCACGGCATTTCCAGCATGCGATCGAAGTGGGCCAGGTGGGCATCAACGTACCGATCCCGGTACCGCTGCCGTTCTTCTCCTTCACCGGCTGGAAGGGCTCGTTCTACGGCGACCTGCATGCCTACGGCAAACAGGCGGTGCGCTTCTATACCGAGACCAAGACGGTGACCAGCCGCTGGTTCGATGACGAGCCGCTGGGCGATGGGCCGAACATGACCATTTCACTGAAATGAGAACGGGGTAGCGTGACCTTAGACCAATAGACGATCACCTGAACTGGACAAGCGGCGTAAAAGGGTTCTCAGCAGAACAAGAATAAGGAGAACTGCAATGCGCCAACTGTCTGCCATGCTGGCCCTGTGGGCCGCGATCACTGCCTGTGCGCAGGCTGCCGAGCCCATTACCCTCGGGCTCAACTATCCGCGCACCGGACCATACAAGGAGGAGGGATTGGCGCAAATGCGTGGAGCCCTGCTGGCCATCGATGAAATCAATGCCGCAGGCGGTGTGCTGGGACGGCCTTTGCGCCTGTCCAGCAAGGACACTGCCTCGCGCCCGGCCAAGGCGGTGAAGAACGTCGACAAGCTGGCCGCCGAAGGGGTGGCGGTGCTGTTCGGCGGCTCTTCCAGCGCGGTCGCCATCGCGGCCGGCAAGCGTGCCAAGGAGCACGGCCTGCTGTACTTCGGCACCCTCACCTACTCCAACGACACCACTGGCAAGGATGGCCACCGCTACATGTTCCGCGAGTGCAACAACGCCTGGATGAGCGCCAAGGTGCTTGGCCAGTATCTGAGCAAGACCTTGCCGAACAAACGCTACTTTTACGTGACCTCCGACTACACCTGGGGCCACACCACCGAGGCCTCGCTGCGCCAGGCCACGGCCACCGACAACGTCGGCCAGCATGCGGGCGTGCGCGTGCCCTTCCCCGGCGCCCGCCTGGCCGACTACCAGGATGCCCTGACCCAGGCTGCCTCCAGCAATGCCGAGGTCCTGGCGCTGGTGCTGTTCGGTGAAGATCTGGTGCGCGCCATGCGTATCGCCAAGGACCTGGGCCTGACCGAGCGCATGCAGGTCATCGCGCCCAACCTGACCCAGAGCATGGTCGAGCAGGCCGGCCCCAATCTGATGCAGGGCGTGATCGGTACCGAACCCTGGACCTGGCGCGTCCCGGCGCTGGAGAAGTCCGCGCGCGGCGAAGCCTTCGTGCAGTCATTCAAGACCCGCTACGAGATGTACCCGTCCAGCTCTGCCGCATCGGCCTACAGCATCGTCCAGCAATGGGCCGACGCCGCCAAGCGCGCCAACAGCCTCGATAGCGAGGCGCTGATCAAGGCACTCGAAGGCCACCGCTACAGCCTGCTCAAAGACGAGCAGCAATGGCGCGCCTTCGACCATCAGAACCTGCAGACCGTCTACGCGGTGAAGGTCAAGCCACGCGAGGACGTGCTCAAGGACCCGTTGAAACAGGACTACTTCGAAATCGTCGACCGCCTCGACGCCAACACGGCGCTGCCCAGCCTCGCCGAATGGCAGGCCGAACGGCGCGCCGGCGGCCAACCTTTGACCTTGCAATGAGATGCCATGGACTTCGAACTCAGTGATGAGCAACGCCTGCTAACCGACAGTTCCCGCGCCTTCGCCGCGCGGGAACTGGCACCCCACGCCGCCGACTGGGATCGCGACCACCACTTCCCCGTCGAGGTAATCCGCCGCGCCGCCGAACAGGGCTACCTGGCCCTGTACATCGCCGAGGAGGACGGCGGCCTGGGGCTGTCGCGACTCTCCAGCGCACTGATCTTCGAACAACTGGCGGCCGGCTGCGTGGCCACCACCGCCTACCTGAGCATCCACAACATGGCCACCTGGATGCTCGCCAGCTTCGCTGACCAGGCGCTGAAAGACGCCTGGCTGCCGGGGCTGATCAGCGGCCAGTCACTGGCGTCCTACTGCCTGACCGAGCCGGACGCCGGCTCCGATGCGGCTAACCTGCGCACCCGCGCTCGCCGCGATGGCGACGACTACGTGATCGACGGCAGCAAATGCTTCATCTCCGGTGCCGGCAGTACCGATGTGCTGATCGTCATGGCGCGCAGTGGCGAGGATGGTGCCAAGGGCATCTCCTGCTTCCTGGTGCCAGCCGATGCCCCCGGTGTGCGCTATGGCCGCAACGAGGACAAGATGGGCTGGAAGGCGCAGCCGACCCGCACCATCACCTTTGAGGGCGTGCGTATTCCTGCCAGCCATCGTATCGGCCCGGAAGGCGAAGGCTTCGTCTATGCCATGAAAGGCCTCGATGGCGGCCGCCTCAATATTGCCAGCTGCTCGCTCGGCGCAGCCCAGGCAGCGCTGGAGCAGAGCCTGCGTTACGTCGAGGAGCGCAAGCAGTTCGGCAAAGCGCTCAGCCAGTTCCAGGCCCTGCAGTTCAAGCTGGCCGACATGCTCACCGACCTCACCGCCAGCCGGCAGATGGTGCGCCTGGCCGCACACAAGCTCGATCACGATCACGCTGAAGCCAGCCTGTATTGCGCCATGGCCAAGCGCTTCGCCACCGACCACTGCTTCACGGTGTGCAACGAGGCCCTGCAACTTCATGGTGGCTATGGCTATCTCAACGACTATCCACTGGAGCGTTGGGTGCGCGACGCTCGCGTGCACCAGATCCTGGAAGGCACCAACGAAATCATGCGGGTGATCGTCGCCCGCCGCCTGCTCCTGCAGGGCGGCATGCTCGATCGCCTGCTCTGACCATTTAATGCCCTCTCCCTACGCGGGCCGCCCCGTCCCTCTCCCGTATATGGAAAAGGGGCGATGATCGATGAGGAATCGCTATGAGCACTGCACTGGAAACCTACAAATCCGGCATCTTCGACCTGACCCACAAGCTCACCGTGGAGAAGCATGGCCACACCGCGCTGATCACCATCAATCACCCACCAGCCAACACCTGGGATCGCGACTCGCTGATCGGCCTCAAACAGGTGATCGAGCACCTCAACCGTGACGACGAGGTGTACGCGCTGGTGGTGACCGGCCAGGGGCCGAAGTTCTTCAGCGCCGGCGCCGACCTGAACATGTTCGCCGATGGCGACAAGGCCCGCGCCCGCGAGATGGCGCGACGCTTTGGCGAGGCCTTCGAGAGCCTGCGCGACTTCCGTGGTGTGTCCATCGCCGCAATCAACGGTTACGCCATGGGTGGCGGCCTGGAGTGCGCGCTGGCCTGCGATATCCGTATCGCCGAGCGCCAGGCGCAGATGGCCTTGCCGGAAGCGTCCGTGGGCCTGTTGCCCTGCGCGGGCGGCACCCAGGCGCTGCCCTGGCTGGTGGGCGAAGGCTGGGCCAAGCGCATGATCCTCTGTGGCGAACGCATCGACGCCGACACCGCCCTGCGTATCGGCCTGGTCGAACAGGTGGTGGACACCGGCGAAGCACGCGGCACCGCCCTGCTGCTGGCATCCAAGGTGGCACGGCAAAGTCCGGTGGCGGTACGCACCATCAAGCCGTTGATCCAGGGCGCGCGCCAGCGCGGCCCGAACACCTGGCTGCCGGAGGAGCGCGAGCGCTTCGTCGACCTGTTCGACGCCGACGACACCCGCGAAGGCGTCAACGCCTTCCTGGAAAAACGCGATCCGCAGTGGCGTAACAAATAAGTCCAGTGTCTGCATACCTAGGGTGGATGTCGCCTTTTACATCCACCCCAACCCACACGGTGGATGGATAAAGCGCCATCCACCCTACGCGGGAAAACCTCATGAACCTGCAATTCGAAGAACGCCCCAGCCTGCACGGCTACCGCATCGGCATCGCCAGCCTGGACGCCGAGAAAAGCCTCAACGCCCTGTCGCTGCCGATGATCGAGGCACTCGACGAGCGCCTGAAAGCCTGGGCCGAAGATCCGACCATCGCCTGCGTAATGCTGCGCGGTAACGGCCCCAAGGCCTTCTGTGCCGGCGGCGACGTGGTCCAGCTGGTGCACCAGTGTCGCGAACACCCCGGCGAGGTGCCGCCCCTGGCTAGCCGCTTCTTCGCCGACGAATACCGCCTCGACCATCGCATCCATACTTACCCCAAACCCTTCATCTGCTGGGCCCACGGCCATGTGCTGGGCGGCGGCATGGGCCTGATGCAAGGCGCCGGCATTCGCATCGTCACCCCGAGCAGCCGCTTGGGCATGCCGGAGATCAACATCGGCCTGTACCCGGATGTCGGCGGCAGCTGGTTCCTCGCCCGCCTGCCGGGTCGCCTGGGCCTGTTCCTCGGGCTCACCGCCGCCAGCATCAACGCCCGTGATGCGCTGGACCTGAATCTGGCCGATCGCTTCCTGCGTGATGACCAGCAAGGCGCGCTGCTCGACGGTCTGGTGCAACTGAACTGGCGCGAGCAGCCCGATGCCCAGTTGCACAGCCTGCTACGAGCGCTGGAAAGCGAGGCCCGCGCCGAACTGCCAGGCGCGCAGTGGCTGCCACGCCGCGAACACATCGACGAGCTGCTCGACGTCGCCGACCTGCCGGCTGCCGTGACCAACCTCTGCGCCTTGCAGCACGACCAAGACACCCTGCTTGCCCGCGCCGCCAAGACCCTGGCCCACGGCTGCCCACTGACCACCCATCTGGTCTGGGAACAGATCCGCCGTGCGCGCCATCTGTCGCTGGCCGAAGTGTTCCGCATGGAATACGCCATGAGCCTGAACTGCTGCCGCCACCCGGAATTTCCCGAAGGCGTGCGCGCCCGCCTGATCGACAAGGACCAGACGCCGCATTGGCATTGGCCCGACGTGGCGGCAATTCCACAGGCCGTGATCGACGCGCATTTCGCCCCGGCCTGGGACGGCGAGCATCCGCTGGCGGATTTGTGATGTTTCCGGGCTCTGTAGCAGGGCTTTTGTGGGAGGGGCTTTAGCCGCGACCCGAGGAGCTACGGGCACGACACTTACCAAGGAGAGCTGGCATGGCCGATACACAACTGCAAAAAGCCCTGACCTTCCAGGCCCTGCACCTGCGCGAGCAACTGCTGGTGCTGCCCAACCCGTGGGATGCCGGCTCGGCGAGAATCCTCGCCACGCTGGGCTTCGAAGCCCTGGCCAGCACCAGCGCCGGCCTGGCCTTCAGCCTCGGGCGCGCCGACGGCGAAGGACTGATCAGCCGTGAGGAGACTCTGGTCAACGCCCGCACCATCGTCGAAGCCACATCCTTGCCCGTGGCCGCCGATCTGGAAAACGGCTTCGCCGACGAGCCACAAGGCTGCGCCGACACCCTGCTGCAGGCCGCGGCCTGCGGACTGGTCGGCGGCTCCATCGAAGATGCCAGTGGTAATCCGCAGGCGCCCATCTACCCGCTGGAGCTGGCCGTAGAACGCATCCGCGCCTCGGTGGCGGCCGCGCGCAGCCTGCCCTTCCCCTTCACCCTCTGTGCCCGCGCGGAAAACTTCCTGCATGGGCGCGAAGACCTGACCGACACCCTGCGCCGCCTGGAAGCCTATGCCGAGGCCGGCGCCGATGTGCTCTACGCCCCCGGCCTGAGCACCCGCGCGCAGATCGATGCCGTGGTGCGCGCCGTGGCGCCCAGGCCGGTCAACGTGCTGCTGGGGCTGTCGTCCTGCGCACTGACATTCGATGATCTCAATGAGCTGGGCGTGCGCCGCGTCAGCGTCGGCTCCAGTCTGGCACGCGCAGCCTTCGGCGGCTTTCTCCAGGCCGCACGCGCACTGCAGCAGGGCGATGCCGGCTTCGCCAGGAACGCCGCCTCCTTCGCCGAACTCAACGAGATGTTCAAAACCGGGCAGTAACACTGGCCGTGGCCCGGATGCAATCCGGGAAATGGGTTGCACGCCCCCGGATTTCATCCGGGCTACGGATCTGTAGGAACCATTCAAAACCGGACAATGGCCCACGCTGCCAAAACAAGAAAAGGAGAACCGACATGACCCAGATCGCCTTCATTGGCCTTGGCCACATGGGCCTGCCCATGGCCCGCAACCTGCTCAAGGCGGGCTATCCGCTGAAAGTGTTCGACCTGGTACGCAGCGCTGTCGATACCCTGGCCAGCGAGGGGGCTCTGGCGGCATGCAGTGCCACCGACGCCATCGACCAGGCGCAGGTAGTGATCAGCATGTTGCCGGCCAGCCGCCACGTGGAGAGCCTTTATCTGGGCGAAGATGGTTTGCTCAGTCGACTGGCGGCCGGCACCCTGGTGATCGAGTGTTCGACCATCGCCCCGGAGTCCGCGCGCACGGTGCACGCCGCCGCTCGCGAGCGCGGCGTCGCCCTGCTGGATGCACCGGTATCCGGCGGTACTGGCGGCGCAGCGGCCGGTACCCTGACCTTCATGGTCGGCGGTGAGGCGCAGACTCTGGAACAGGCCCGACCGCTGCTCGCGGCCATGGGCAAGAACATCTTCCACGCCGGCCCGGATGGCGCCGGTCAGGTGGCCAAGGTGTGCAACAACCAGGTGCTCGCTGTGCAGATGATCGCCACTGCCGAAGCCATGGCCATGGGCGTGGCCAATGGCCTGGATCCGGCCGTGCTGGCCGAGATCATGCGGCAGAGCTCCGGCGGCAACTGGACACTGGAGAAGTACAACCCCTGGCCCGGGGTGATGGAGAGCGCACCGGCCTCGAAAGGCTACAGCGGCGGGTTCATGGCCGAGCTGATGGCCAAGGACCTCGGCCTGGCCCAGGAAACCGCCAGCCACAAAGGCAACAGCGCACCGATGGGCGCCCTGGCGTTGCAGCTCTATCGCCTACTGCTCAAGCAGGGCAAGGGCAAACAGGACTTCTCGGTGGTGCAGCAGCTGTTCGTGGAATAACGCTGGGCAACAGCGCTGCGTGCCGGCAAGCCGGCTACGCCGCGCGGCAACCCCGGCAGGGTCGTCACCTTTGGCATCAGCGCTCAGCGCAGGTGCTGCAGATGCAACATGCCGAACAACAGCACCTGCAGGCGCTGCCACCATTGCCCCGGCAACCCCTGCAGGCGCGTGCGAAACAGCAACAGCTCGCCGACATGCGCCAGCAGCACCAGCAGCGCCGCCCAGTTGACCCAGCCGCCAAGCGGCGTGGCGAAGGGATAGAACAGATTGAGCAGCGCCACCAGCCAGAACATGGCCAGGGCGCCCTTGGCGAAAGACAGCAGGTTCATCATGAGCCTCCGAGTGGATGAGCCCGAAGTGTGCCGGGCTGATCCGCAAGAGGCCGCCCCTCTTTCGACTGGCGCAAGTCCTAGCGCAAGGTCAGGCCAAATGCTTCGTCGCTGAAGTCGAAGCAGCTGAGGAAGCGACGAATCTCCAGCAGGTTGCCATCGACCTGCACATCACCGAGCAGCGCACCCTTGACCAGGCCACCTTCGCCAGTCAGCAGGGTTTCCATGAAGCGCTTGTCCATGCTCAGGCGCAAACCCGTACCCTCGGGAATGCCCTTGTGCAGTTGCGCGACACCGCGCCGGACCTCCAGCGCCCACTGTTCGTCCACATCGGGGAAGTTGAAACCCAGGGTCAGCTCGACATCACCGGCCTTGTCTGGATCGATACGGGTCACCCAGTTCTGCAGGAAGCTCTGCGGGGTGAAGCTGCGCACCATGTCCGGCGAGAGGAAGACCTTGCGCATCTCGATCGAGCGCTGGCTGATCTCGTCACCGTCGAGCTTGCCCTCCAGCTCCATGGCGCTCATCAGATACCAGTTGCGCCAGTTGATGTTCATGCTGGCGTAGCCCAGCTTGCGGAAGCTGCGCGCCTTGATGTCGCGCGCCAGCTGGTCGTCGTGATCGACACGGATGGCATAGCCGGCCAGCTCGGCGGCCCACTGGTAATCCCCCTTGAGGTAGGCGTTGCCGGCCTCCAGCAGCAGCTTCTCGCGCCCGCCCATCATGGCGATCAGGCGCTCGGCCTTCTGCCGTGGCGGCGTCGGGTCGAGGTCCACCGGGTCACCCTGGAACCAGCCCAGGTAGCCGTTGTAGATCTGCCGCACGCTGTGCTTCACCGTGCCGTAGTACTCGCGCAGGTAGGGCGTGTAGCCCGCCAGGTGCGGCGGCAGCTTGACCTTCTCCACCAGCTCGTCCGGCGTCAGCCCCTTGTTCATCCAGCGCACGGTCTGGTCATGGATGTAGGCGATGCCGTCGCGGGTCATGCGCAGCACTTCCTCCACCGCGTCCTGACCGCTGACCGGGCGACCGTGCAGCGGCACCATGTAGTCGGCCCGGTAGGCGCGCAGCTTGTCCAGGCTCTCGACCCACTGCACCGGATCGCGGAACTTGGTGCCACGCAAGGTGTGGATGTTCGGCAGCGTCGGCCCCTGATCGACCTCGGCGCTGATCAGCACGCGATTGGCCGGCAGGTAGAGCACGATCTCGTCCGGCGCCTCGCTGGGGACATGCAGGAACTGCACGTCGAGCCCGGCGATGGTGGTGTCGAGCCTGTCCGCGAAGGTCACCGTCGGGGCGATGAAGGTGGAAGGCTCCGGGGTGACCAGCGGGCCGATACCGCCGTTCATGTCCTGCTCGTCCTGCGCCTCGAGGAAGGAGCCGAAACTGTAGGCCGAGCGCACACCGAGAATCGGCCCGACCAGCGCGCCCTGGGCCACGACGTTGGCCAGCAGGGTGTCGTGGGCGTAGATCTGCACGTCGCCGGACTCGACCTGCTCGCGCGTGACGAACGCCTGCACGCCATTGATATGGTCCGGATGGAAGTGGGTGTAGACCACCGCCTTCACCGGCTTGTCGGTGATCTTGCGAAACTCGGCCATGATCTTGCGCGACTCGCTGACCGACTCGCCGGTGTCGACGATGATCAGCCCCTCCGGCGCCTCGATCATCACCACGTTGCCAAGCTGCCAGCCCACGGCGGAATAGACGTTGTCGGCGACGCGGTAGATCTGCTGGGCGAAGACCTTGGTGTGGGCCGCCAGCTCGGCATTGATGCTGGGCTCGATGCGCTCGGCCGGCAGCTCGGCATAGGCGCTCAAGGGCAGGGAGGCGGCCAGCAGCAGGCCGCTCAAGCGAAAGAATGTGCTCATGGCGATGGACGTCTTGTTGTTGGAGTGCTGGCAGGTTGGCAAAGCCTGTTCGATAATTCCAATGCATTCGAATAAGCAAGTTGATGCACAATGCACATGAACGATCTACGCCAGCTTCGCCACTTCGTCGCGCTCGCCGAGCACCAGCACTTCGCCCGTGCCGCTGCCGCCGTGCACCTCAGCCAACCCGCCCTGAGCCGCAGCATCCAGGCCCTGGAGAGCCAGCTCGGCTGCACCCTGGTGGATCGCCACAACCGTGGCGTCACCCTCACCGCCCATGGCCGGCTGGTGCTGGAGCATGCCCGGCGCCTGCTGGCCGGCAGCCTGGCATTGAGCAATGCGGTCAACCAGCTGGGCAACCTGCAGGCCGGTGAGCTGCGCCTGGGCGCTGGCCCCTACCCCGCCGCCAGGCTGGTACCGCAGGCGCTCGGCCAGTTGCTGCAGCGCTATCCGCGCGTGCAGGTGAAACTGAACATCGGCAACTGGCTGGAGCTGCGCGACGCGCTGCTGGAGTCGACCATCGAGCTGTTCGTCGCCGACATCCGCGAACTGCAAGGCGATGCGCAACTGCACATCGAGCCGCTACGGGTGCATCACGGCGTGCTGTTCTGCCGTCCGGCGCACCCCCTGCTGCAACGGCGCGAGCTGAGGCTCGGCGACCTGCTCGACTTCCCCCTGGCCGGCACGCAGTTGCCGCACGTGGTCGAGCGCAGCCTGAGCACTGCCAGCGGCCGACTGCAGCCGCTGAGCGTGGAGTGCGACAATTTTCTGGTGCTCAAGCGCCTGGTCGCGGGCAGCGACGTGCTGAGCATGGCGCCCTGGGATGTGATTGCCGAAGAAGTTCGCAGCGGCCAGCTGTGCCTGCTACCCATGCAGGCGGAGGGGCTGCACCAGCATTCGGCCTACGGCCTGGTCAGCCGCGCCGGCCACAGCCTGTCGCCAGCGGCGCAAGCCATGGTCGAGGCGATTCGTCGGGTAGATGAACAAACGCCGCGTGCTGGACACGCGGCGGATTGAGCCGAGGCTTACCAGCGGCGCTCGCTGCCGCGCCGCGGCTGGTCATGACTGCGCCCGCTGGAAAAGCGCTGCTGGGTGCTGCGGCCGGTTTCCCAGCCGCGCTGAACCTGCCCGCCGCGATACTCCTGACGGCGCTGGTCTCGGCGATAGTCGTGCCGCGGCTGGGCATCACGTTTGTAGCCTTCGCGATAGCGCTGCTCGTGTCCGTAGTGGTAACGCGGCGGCGGCGCCGGCACGTAGCGCGGAGGGGCGGAGTAGTAGCTGTGCCGGCGATCCTCATAGTAGTAGCGCGGCGTCACGTAGACGGGCGGCGAGTAGTAATCACGCCGGTAACCGTCGTAATAACGATAGCCATGACCGTTGTGATAACTACGGTCGTAGCCATCGCCATAGACGGCACAACCGGAAAGCAACAGGAACAGCGCGGACAATAGCATCTTGTAGGGCATGGCGGCCTCCTGTGACCGCTGGGACGACGCCGACCGATGTCGGCCTCCGGGATGGTGATCCCTGACTCATCAGACAGCGCCGCCCACAACAGGTGCGATTCACTTCGTCGGCTGTGACCGACGGCGCAAAACCACGAGAGCACAGGACCATTGCCATGTCCCTGGCATGGCATTCGCTTACTCAGCGCAGCGGAAAGCCGATCCACGCCCAGGATCGTCAGTGTTAGCGAATCGCAATGGCCGACTAGGGTTCCGGCTCGCCGCAGGGCGAGTGGCTGGTCCGAGAGTCGGCGACCTCATGCAGCGGCCGGAAGCCGCGGGGTTACACGGCGGGACAAAAGCCCGGGAGAACGCGCAGCACGGCTGCCGGCTTTCCAGCTTTCGTCCATGACCCGAGGTATCCATGTCCATTCGCTCCCTGCTCACCGTCCTGCTCTGCGCCTGCCTGCTCGGCGCTCCGACAGCCCAGGCCGCCCCCAAAACCTTCAAGTTGTGCTGGTCGATATTCGCCGGCTGGATGCCCTGGGGCTACGCCGCCGAGCAAGGCATCGTGAAGAAGTGGGCGGACAAGTATGGAATTGACATTCAGGTGCAGGAAGTGCCGGATTACGTCGCTTCCATCGAGCGCTACAGCGCGGGTCAGTTCGACGCCTGCACCATGACCAACATGGATGCCCTGACCATCCCCGCCGCTGCCGGCACGGACAGCACCGCGCTGATCATCGGCGACTTCTCCAATGGAGCCGACGGTTTGCTGCTGCGCGGCAACGGCAAGAGTATCCGCGACCTCAAGGGCAAGACCGTGCTGCTGGTAGAGAACTCGGTGTCCCATTACCTGCTCAGCCGCGCGCTGGAATGGGCACTGCTGGAGGAAAGCGACGTGACCATCCAGCATGTCTCCGACACCGAGATCGCCGAGGCCTTTCTCTCCGGCCAGGGCGATGCGGTGATCACCTGGAACCCGATCCTCTCGCAGATCCAGCGCAAGACGCAGGTCAGCATGGTGTTCAACTCCAACCGCATCCCCGGCGAGATCCTCGACCTCACCGTGGTCAACAGCCAGACCCTGGCCCAGCATCCCGAGTTCGGCCGGGCGCTGACCGGTGCCTGGTTCGAGACCCAGCGCCTGCTTGGCCTGCCGACAGCTGCCGGGCGCGCAGCCCGAGCCCGCATGGCCACCGCTGCGGACACCAGCCCCGAGGACTTCGAGGAACAGCTGGTCACCCTGCGCTCGTTCTATTCGCCACGCTCGGCCCTCAACTTCGCCCGCACCGGCAAGCTGCCGGACACGATGCGACGCGTCGCCCACTTTGCCGATGCTCATGGCCTGTTGGGCAAGCGTGGCCAGGGCCTGACCAACCTGGGTATCGAGTTCAGCGGTGAAAAGACCATTGGCAGCCCCCAGCGCATCCTGCTGCGCTTCAACCACGCCTACATGCAGCTGGCCGCAGACGGCGCCCTGTAGCGCCCCAGCAGGCAGCACGCCGCCCACACCACGCACCAGCACGGCGCACGGCGCCAGCGACGAACCGCAGCGCAGCGCCAAGCGCTGCACCTTACGGCGCATGGCACGATGTTCGCTAAGAATCTCTGGTGCAGGAACCCCCCGGCTCACCGGGATCGCGGCACCACAATTTGCCAATAGCCGGCTAGGGTTCCGGCTCGCCATGCGCGAGCGACTGGTCCGAGAGCTAGCGACCTCCAGCGAGGTTACACGGCGGGACAAAAGCCCGGGAGAACGCGCCCCATCCGTGGGGAACCGCCGCGAACTCCTGTCCGCCCCTGTCAAACTGGAGGTTCACCATGGGTACGCCCCACTCGCAACAGCGGCAGCCAGCCGCCCACCAGAACGGCCAGACGCCCGTGCGCCTGCCCTCTTGCGCCCTCTTCGCACGCTAGCCGCGCACGCATTCCGCCCAAGGCCCGACGAGGACTCCCCATGCGCCTGATCAACCGCCACCCGGATCGCAGCGGCCGCCTGCTGCTGATCCTGCTGCCCTTCGCGCTGCTGCTGTTCGTCTACTTCAGCGCCTCGACCAGCCGCCTGGCCGAGAACCCCAATGACAAGCTGCTGCCCAGCGCCAGTCAGATGGTCGATGCCATCGACCGCCTGGCCTTCAGCGAAGACAAACGCAGCGGCCAGTACCTGTTCTGGCAGGACACCGCTTCCAGCCTGCAGCGTCTGGCCCTCGGCATCGGCATCGCCGCGCTGCTGGGCCTGGTGCTGGGCATCGCGGCCGGCAGCGTGCCGCTGTTCGGCGCGCCCTTGTCACCGCTGCTCACGGTGCTGTCGATGATTCCGCCGCTGGCCATTCTGCCGATCCTGTTCATCGTCTTCGGCCTCGGCGAGCTGTCCAAGGTGATGCTGATCGTCATCGGCATCACCCCCTGCATCGCCCGCGACATCGAGCAACGCGCGCGCGAGATTCCCGGCGAACTGCTGATCAAGGCGCAGACCCTGGGCGCCAATTCCTGGACGCTGATCCTGCGCCTGGTGCTGCCGCAACTGATGCCGCGCCTGCTGATCTCGCTGCGACTGATGCTTGGCTCGGCCTGGCTGTTTCTGATCGCCGCCGAGGCCATCGCCTCGACCGATGGCCTCGGTTACCGCATCTTTCTGGTACGTCGCTACATGGCCATGGACGTGATCCTGCCCTACGTCCTGTGGATCACCCTGCTGGCCTGGCTGATGGATCTGGGCCTGCGCCAGGTACTACGCCTGTGCTTCCCCTGGCATGAAGGAGGCAAGGCATGACCCTGTTCAGCCAACACGTCGTCCCGCTGAGTGAACCTGCCATGACTGACTCAAGCGCCGCCGCACACGGCACCTCGAACGCCGCCTTTATCGAGGCGCGCAACCTGTGGCAGGAATACGGCGATCTGGTCGTGCTCGAAGGCCTCAACCTCAAGGTCAACGAAGGTGAGTTCTGCACCCTGGTCGGCGCCTCCGGCTGCGGAAAATCCACCTTCCTGCGCATGCTGCTCGGCCAGGAACGCCCGAGCCGTGGCGAGCTGTTGCTGAGCGGCCAGGTGCTGCCCAACGAACCCGACCCGAGCCGTGGCGTGGTGTTCCAGCGCTACTCGGTGTTCCCCCACCTGAGCGTGCTGGACAACGTCGCCCTGGGCCTGGAGCTGCCGAAATCCAAGCTGCTGGGCCGGCTGTTCGGCGCGGCCAAGCGCGAAGCGCGCGAGCGCGCTGCCGAAATCCTCAGCAAGGTCGGTCTCGGCCATGCCCTGAACAAATATCCCAGCGCACTTTCCGGCGGCATGCAGCAACGCCTGGCCATCGCCCAGGCGCTGGTGATGCAACCACGTATGCTGCTGCTCGACGAGCCCTTCGGCGCCCTCGACCCCGGCATCCGCAAGGACATGCACGCGCTGCTGCTGGAGCTGTGGCAGGAAACCCGCCTGACGGTGTTCATGGTCACCCATGACCTGTCCGAAGGTTTCAGCCTTGGCACCCGCCTGCTGGTATTCGACAAGGTGCGCATTGATCCGCAGGCGCCCAACGCCTATGGCGCGCGCATCACCTACGACATTCCGCTCAACGCCGCACGCCGCGCGCAGGCGCAATTGCCCAGCGAAGTGGCCGAGCGTATTGCTGCACGCTGACCGTCCGCCCCGAAGACGTTGCCGATCAATTCAACACCGTAGCCCGGATGAAATCCGGGGGGGATAACCGGCACATTGTCCCCGGATTGCATCCGGGCTACGGACCAGAGATGTAGCGTATTTCGGCGCACCACCTCTGCAGCCACAGCCTCGCGGCTACGACTGCATGGATGCAGGAGGTAGAGCGAAGCAGGATGCCCGAGCCGAAAGCCCCTCCCACGAATCGTGGCGGACCCCGCCCCGTGGGAGGCGCTTCAGCGGCGCGCTTTTCAGCGCTGAATCAGACAGTCACTGCCTGACTAACTCAGCACCTCAAGATAACGCGACAGCGTTTCGCCCTCCGCAGCAAACCAGCGCTGCGCCTCGTCGCTGCACGGCGTGGCGAGTTCCGCGCGCCAATCCGGCTCCAGCGTATCGATGATGAACGTCCGCACCACCGCACGGCCGTCCGGGCGTTGCAAGTGCTGACAGACGCGCCCTGCTCCCGGTAGCTCGAAGCCCTCCAGCGAAATCATCTGCCCCACCCGTGCCGGCATGGTCGACAACGCCACCTGGTAACGCCCCTGCTGATCGGCGTAGGCCAGCGAGGTCTCGCAACCGAACAATGCCGCCAGGGCAGCACCATCGCCGCACGCACGCTGCGCCTGCTCGCGCAGTTGCAACGCTGATTCACCCGGCTCGACCGCCCGCCCCTGCACCCAGGCAAGCTGCTCGCCACAGAGAATCAGGCCGCCGCCGCGATGCAGCACCTGGCCGCTTTGCGCGTCGCATTCCTCCAGCAGACGCAGGCCGATCAATGGCCCGCTACTGGCCTGCAGACGCCAGTCCTCGATATAGGCGCCCGTGGTGCCAAACTCGATCATGCAGTTGCCGATGCGCTGCAACTGCGCCGGCTCCGGCCAGCGGTTGTGCAGCTGCAGAGACACACCACCGCGCCAGCTCAGGTAGCCATTCTCCCAGACGCTGTCGGCCAGCCAGCCTTCGTGATTGGCCAGCACGCGCAGCTCGGCGGCGTCGTAGTCGTGCCAGGCACGCGGCGGCAGCGCCGGTGCGTCCGGCAGGCGCAGGTCGATGGTGAAGGTGCGGCTCTGCAGCCAGTGCACCTGAGTGCGCTCGTCGCTGCGGCCGTCGGCGAAGCTGATGGTTCGGCGGCGAAAGTGCCCAAGCATCCAGTCCGGCACACCACCCTCGGCACGCTGTGGGTAACGTGCTGCCAGTTGCAGCAGGTTCATGCCGTCACCTCCCGGCTGGCTGCGCCGAAGCTGGACAGGCCTGCCGTGCCATCGGGCAACTGCAGCGAACCGTCCTCCAGGCGCTGGCGCAGGTAGCGAAAGGTCTGCGCTGTCTGCGCGAACAGGTGGTCGCCGCAACTCACCGGCGTGTACACCCGCTCACCCCGCGGCGCCAGGCCGGCAATCGGCGCGATCCGCGTCGGGTAGTCACAGGCGCAGAACAGCGGGAAGGCGAAACGCTCCTCGCTGACCTTGCGCACGCGGTGCGAGGTGGCAACGAACTGGCCGTTGCTGAGCACCTCGAGCATGTCGCCGATGTTGATCACGAAGGCGTCCTCGACTAGCGGCACATCGATCCATTGCCCGTCGCCGTTGAGCACCTGCAATCCTTCGGCGGTCGGTAGCAGGATGGTGAAGCACTCGTAGTCGGTGTGCGCGCCGATGCCCGGGCGATCAGCCACCGGGTCGGGGTCAAGCGGGTAATGGATCATGCGCAACTGGCTGGTGGGATGCCGGGTGATGCCGGCGAAGCTGTCCTCGGCCAGCCCCAGGGCCAGGGCGAAACCGCGGAACAGCGTGTCGCCCAGCGCCAGCGCGGCGCGGTAGTAGGCGCTGACCGCGCGCTTGAAATCCGCGGAGTCCGGCCACTGCGTCGGCCCCAGCAGCGGGTAGACCTGGGCCGCCTCGGTGTAGTCGTAATTGACGTCGTAGGCTTCCTTCAGATCCTGGCTACCGCCGGCGAACTGCTCCTCGCCTTCCGGCACGTAGCCACTATGGTTGCTCGACTGGCCGATATAAAAACGCATCTTCTCCTCCAGCGGACGGGCGAAGAAACTGCGTGCCTGGTCGATCAGCCCGTCGCGCAGCTCGCGGGCAATACCGTGCCCGCGGATCTGCAGGAAGCCGACCTCGCGGGCAGCGCGGCCCAGCTCGTCGGCAACGCGCTGGCGCTGAGCCAGGTCGTCGGCATAAAGGCCGGCAACGTCGACCAGAGGGATGGAGGTGAAATGGGTATGCGCCATGGCAATCTCCCTTGAACAAGTGAGTTACCTGGTCGTCCAGACGAGCAGCGGGTCGGGTCGTCCCGAGGGCGATCGCCTGCTCGCCCCTGCACAGGAGTCGATAGCGATTTCCATGCCATCACCATGGCGACAGCAACCGGCCCTGCCAGCAACAAATCGCCCCGCAACGGTGCAAATCGCACCGCGCCAGCCCCATCAGGCAGCACGCAATCTGCCAGCTGCGCCGGCAGAGCGCCAAATCACGGGCCTGGGCGAGCTGGCACGCTATTCGCTAAAGCCTGGGTGTGCAGGTTTTCACCGGGGTTTCCCGGAATCGCGGCACCACAATTTGCGAAATGGATGACTAGGGTTCCGATCCGCGCAAGCGGGTGACTGGTCCGAGAGTCATCGACCTCCAGTGAGGTTACACGGCGGGATAAAAGCCCGGGAGAACGCGCCTTTCGAACGCATCGAAACGTGCCGCGACTCCTGCCCGTACTCATCAAGACTGGAGGTTCCAAATGCGCAAGTACCGTCTGCTCTCCTTCGCCGCTGCCGGTCTGGCCGCGGTGCTCAGCTTCAGCGCTCACGCCGAGAAGAAAGACAACTTCAGCGTCTGCTGGACGCTCTACGCTGGCTGGATGCCCTGGGGCCATGTCAGCACCTCCGGCATCATCGACAAATGGGCGAAGAAGTACGGCATCAACATCGATGTGGTGCAGCTCAACGACTACGTCGAGTCGATCAACCAGTACAGCGTCGGCCAGTTCGACGGCTGCACCATGACCAACATGGACGCCCTGACCATCCCCGCCGCCGGTGGCGTGGACAGCACCGCGCTGATCGTCGGCGACTACTCCAACGGCAACGACGGCCTGCTGATCAAGGGTGAAGGCAAGGCCCTGGCCGATATCAAGGGCATGCAGGTCAACCTGGTGGAGCTGTCGGTTTCCCACTACTTCCTTGCCCGCGCCCTGGAAACCGCTGGCCTGAGCGAGCGCGACGTCACGGTGGTGAACACCTCCGATGCCGACATCATCGCCGCCTACTCCACCCCGAGCGTGCAGGCTGCCGCCACCTGGAACCCGATGCTCGCCGAGATCAAGGCCCAGCCCGGCAGCACCGAAGTGTTCGACTCGTCGAAGATTCCCGGCGAGATCCTCGACATGATGGTGGTCAACACCCAGACCCTGAAGGACAACCCGGACTTCGGCAAGGCCCTGGTCGGCGCCTGGTTCGAGATTCTCGAGCTGATGCAGTCCGGCACGCCAGAAGCCACTGAAGCCCTGACCGACATGGCCAAGGCCTCCGGCACCGACCTGGCCGGTTTCCAGGCCCAGCTGGCGACCACCAAGCTGTTCTACACGCCGCAGGAAACCCTGGACTTCGTCACCAGCCCGGCCCTGCCGGAGACCATGACCAAGGTCGCCAACTTCAGCTTCGAACACGGCATCCTTGGTGAAGGCGCGCGCAGCGCCGACGCCATCGGCATGACCTTCGCCGGCGGGGTGAGCACTGGCGACAGCGCCAACATCAAGCTGCGTTTCGACCCGAGCTACATACAGATGGCCGTCGACGGCAAGCTCTGACGGGCAGCGCTAAAAGCCCGCCCTGAACCCCATCGCAACGATGATCAGGCGCCACTGCCGGCGCCTGACGACCAGGCTTTGATTCCGAGGTACCCATGACAACTGCCCCCACCCTGCGCGCCACCCTCTATGAGGAAACCCTTCCCGGCGGCGGCCACACTTCCTTCGTCCTCAAGCGCGGTCAACTGCTGCGCATTACCGATCTCGAAGGCGGCGCCAACGTCAGCCTGCTGCTGTTCAACGCCCTTGAGAAAAGCGAACGGCTGAACCTGCCGGACACCCTCAAGGGCCAGCACACCGCCAAGCTCACCACCGGCCACTGCCTGTACTCGGACATGGGCAAGGTACTCGCCGCCGTCACCGCCGACACCTGCGGCTGGCACGACAGCTTCGGCGGCGTGCTCAATGCCGAGGAAACGCTGGAGAAATATGGCCAGGGCCGCTACCAGGAACTGCGCAATGGCTTCTTCCGCAACGGCATGGACAACCTGCTGGTGGAAATGGGCAAGTGGGATCTGAACCTGCAAGACCTGTTGATGAACCTCAACCTGTTCAGCCGCGTGGATGTCGACGCCGAAGGCGCCTTCCACTTCCAACCGAATAACAGCAAGGCCGGCGACTACATCGAGCTGTACGCGCCGATGGACTGCCTGGTTGTGCTCACCGCCCTGCAGCACCCGATGGACCCCAACCCGCAGTACGCGCCCAAGCCGGTGCAGCTCGCCTGGAGCAAGGTGGCCAGCGATGGCATCAGCGTGCTCTGCCGCACCTCGCGCCCGGAGAACGGCCGCGCCTTCCACAACACCGAACGCCAGTACCTCTGAGGATGCCGACATGAGCCTGACCGCAAGCAACCTGCATCCCGAAACCGCCAGCTTCCGCCACACCATCCCGGCGGGCGAACCCTACCTGTTCGAGGTCAAGGCCGGGCAGACCCTGCGCCTGCATGATCTGGAAGGCAACCAGGCCATCGATACCCTGTTCTTCGCCGCCCGTAATCCGCGCGAGCGCTTCGACCCGCAACGTACCCTGCGCAAGCAGAACAAGGTCTACCTGAGCACCGGCACGGTGCTCTATTCCAACCTCGGCAAGCCGCTGTTGACCATAGTCGCCGACACCTGCGGCCGCCACGACACCCTCGGCGGCGCCTGCGCCCAGGAGAGCAACACCGTGCGCTACGCCCTGGACAAGCGCTACATGCACAGCTGCCGCGACAACTTCCTGCGCGCCAGCCTGCACGACGGTCGCCTGAGCAAGCGCGACATCGGCGCCAACATCAACTTCTTCATGAACGTTCCCGTAACGCCGGAGGGCGGCCTGACCTTCGAGGACGGCATCTCCGCCCCCGGCAAGTACGTGGAGCTGAAAGCCGAGACCGACGTGATCGTACTGATCTCCAACTGCCCGCAGCTGAACAACCCCTGCAACGGCTGGAACCCGACGCCCGCCGAAGTGCTGGTGTGGGATTGATGATTTTCCTGTGGGAAGGACCGAGCAGCGTTTCGCTTCAGCCACGACAGCCATTCAAGAGCTCGCGGCTAAAGCCCCTCCTACAGCAGTAACCCGGATCGCATCCAGGCTGTGAGGCCGCAAGATCTGTAGGAGCGGCTTCAGCCGCGATACCCCGTAGGGTGGATGTCGCTTTCTACATCCACCGGCTGCGCCGGTTCACGGCTGAAGCGGAACGCCGCCCGAGCGCTCCTACACAGGGACCACGCATCACCGGATTTCACCACGGACGACCGTGGCCCATGACAAATGACGGCGGGACGGCCCGCCACTTTATACGAGGCACAAGCAAAGCGTCGCGAGCCAACATCTGGCAAGGCGGCAGCCAGTGAGAAAGCGGAGTTTGCTGGAGCAAATGAGCATTTCGAACTGCCTGCCAACGCCGCATGGTGGAGCGCAGCAGCTTTGAACTGTCTCGGGAGCGGATATGTTCGAGAAACTTCTAATCGCCAACCGTGGCGCCATCGCCTGCCGCATCCTGCGCACCCTGCGTGAGCTGAACGTCGGTGGCGTGGCCGTGTATTCCGAAGCCGACGCCGCCAGCCTGCATATCCAGCAGGCCGATCAAGCCCTCTCCCTCGGCGACGGCCCGGCCGCGCAGACCTACCTCGTGGTCGACAAGATTCTCGCCGCTGCCAAAACCAGCGGCGCCAAGGCCATTCACCCCGGTTATGGTTTTCTCTCCGAAAACGCGGCCTTCGCCGAAGCCTGCGAAGCGGCCGGCATCGCCTTCGTCGGCCCAACACCAGAACAGCTGCGCGTCTTCGGCCTCAAGCACACCGCCCGCGCCCTGGCCAAACAGCATGGCGTGCCGATGCTCGAAGGCACCGAGCTGCTGGAAAACCTCGACGCCGCGCTCAAGGCCGGTGAACAGGTCGGCTACCCGGTGATGCTGAAAAGCACCGCAGGCGGTGGTGGCATCGGCATGCGCGTGTGCCGCTCGGCAGCAGAACTCTCCGAGGCCTTCGAGGCGGTCAAGCGTCTGGGGCAGAACAACTTCAGCGACTCAGGCGTATTCATCGAGAAATACATCCAGCGCGCCCGCCACCTGGAAGTGCAGGTGTTCGGCGACGGCCAGGGCGAGGTGCTCGCCCTCGGCGTGCGCGACTGCTCGGTGCAGCGGCGCAACCAGAAGGTGCTGGAGGAAACCCCGGCACCCAACCTGCCCGCCGGCATGGCCGATGAACTGTGCGCCGCCGCGATCAAGCTGGCCAAGGCGGTGAATTACCGCAGCGCCGGCACCGTCGAATTCGTCTACGACAGCGAGGCCGAGCGCTTCTACTTCCTGGAAGTGAACACCCGCCTGCAGGTCGAGCACGGCGTCACCGAACAGGTGTGGGGCGTCGACCTGGTGCGCTGGATGATCGAGCTGGCGGCTGGTGATCTGGCGCCGCTGAGTGAGCTGGCGGCAACGCTGCAACCCAGCGGCCATGCCATCCAGGCGCGCCTGTATGCCGAAGACCCGGGTCGCGACTTCCAGCCCAGCCCCGGCCTGCTCACCGCCGTGCAGTTTCCCGAAGCCGACGGCAAGGCCCTGCGCATCGACACCTGGGTCGAGGCCGGTTGCGAGATTCCGCCCTACTTCGACCCAATGATCGCCAAGCTGATCACCTGGGCGCCAACCCGCGAACGGGCCAGCGCCGCACTGGATCAGGCGCTGGCAGGCACCCTGCTGTACGGCGTGGAATGCAACCGCGACTACCTGCGCCAGATCCTCACTGACGCGCCCTTCGCCAGCGGCTCGCCGTGGACGCGCTGCCTGGAGAATCTGGTTTACCAGGCCAGCACCTTCGAGGTGCTCAGCGCCGGCACCCAGACCAGTGTGCAGGACTTCCCCGGCCGCCTCGGCTACTGGGCGGTAGGCGTACCGCCATCCGGGCCGATGGATGACCGCGCGCTGCGCCTGGGCAATCGCCTGCTGGGTAACGCAGAAGGCGCCGCCGGCCTGGAAATCACCATGAGCGGCCCGAGCCTGCGCTTCAACTGCGACGCCATGCTGGCCGTCACCGGCGCCGAGATACCGCTAAGCGTCGATGGCGCGCAGCAACCAATGAACACCGCGCTGCTGGTCAAGGCCGGCAGCACCCTGGCCCTCGGCACCATCGCGGGTGCTGGCGCGCGCAGCTACCTGAGCATCCGTGGCGGCATCCAGGTGCCGGACTACCTGGGCAGCAAGAGCACCTTCACCCTCGGCCAGTTCGGCGGCCATGGCGGCCGCGCCCTGCGTGCCGGTGACGTGCTGCATCTGCTGCCGCTCGATAGCCGTGAGGCCGGCGCACAACTGCCCGCCGAACTCTGCCCGGCCCTGCCGGCGGTGCGCGAACTGCGGGTGATCTACGGCCCGCACGGCGCGCCGGAATACTTCACGCCCGCCTATGTCGACAACTTCCTCGCCACCGACTGGGAAGTGCACTTCAACTCCAGCCGCACCGGCGTGCGCCTGATCGGCCCAAAACCGGAATGGGTGCGCGACAGTGGCGGCGAAGCCGGCCTGCACCCGTCCAACATCCACGACAACCCCTACGCCATCGGCGCGGTGGATTTTACCGGCGACATGCCGGTGATCCTCGGCCCGGACGGCCCCAGCCTGGGCGGTTTCGTCTGTCTGGTAACCATCATCGAAGCCGACCTGTGGCAGCTCGGCCAGCTCAAGGCCGGCGACAAGGTGCGCTTCGTGCCGGTGGATATCGCCACGGCGCGGGCGTTGGCGCAAAGCAATGCACGCGAATACGCCGAACTCGGTGGGAGGGGCTTTAGCCGCGACAATTGCGCCGCTTCTGTCGCGGCTGAAGCCCCTCCCACAAAGGCCCTCCAAAGCCCCATCGTCCTCGACCTCGGCGAAGGCGATACCCGCCTGGTCGCGCGCCTGTCCGGCGACACCCATCTGCTGCTGGAAATTGGCCAGCCGGAACTCGATCTGGTGCTGCGTTTCCGCGGCCACGCGCTGATGCAGGCATTGCAAGCCATGCAACTCGACGGCGTGATCGACCTGACGCCGGGCATCCGCTCGTTGCAGTTGCACTACCAGCCGGAAACCCTGGCACTGCAGACGCTGCTCGACATCGTCGCCGGCGAGTGGGACGCCGTCTGCGCCGCGCAAGACCTGCGCGTGCCGTCGCGTATCGTCCACCTGCCGCTGTCCTGGGACGACCCGGCCTGCCAGCTGGCCATCGACAAGTACATGACCACTGTGCGCAAGGACGCGCCCTGGTGCCCGAGCAACCTGGAGTTCATCCGCCGCATCAACGACCTGCCAAATCTGGACGAGGTCTACCGCACGGTGTTCGACGCCAGCTACCTGGTCATGGGCCTGGGCGACGTCTACCTCGGTGCGCCGGTGGCTACCCCGCTCGATCCGCGCCACCGCCTGGTCACCACCAAGTACAACCCGGCGCGCACCTGGACGGCGGAAAACTCCGTCGGCATCGGCGGCGCCTACATGTGCGTGTACGGCATGGAAGGCCCCGGCGGCTACCAGTTCGTCGGCCGCACCCTGCAGATGTGGAACCGCTACCGCGCGGTCGAGGCCTTCGACGGTAAGCCGTGGCTGCTGCGCTTCTTCGACCAGATCCGCTTCTACCCGGTCTCGGCCGACGAGCTGCTGCGCATCCGCCGCGACTTCCCGCTGGGCCGCTACCCGCTGCGCATCGAACAGAGCGAACTGGCGCTGGCCGACTACCAGCAGTTTCTCGATGACGAAGCCGAGGGCATCGCCGCCTTCCGCCAGCAGCAGCGCGCCGCCTTCGACGCCGAACGTCAGCGCTGGATCGACAACGGCCAGGCCCACTTCGAGGTCGAAGAGGCCGCGCCCGAACAGGGCGAGGATGCGCCACTGGCCGCCGGCCAACACGCCATCGAAAGCCATGTAGCGGGCAACCTCTGGCAGGTGCAGGTCGAGGCCGGCACCCAGGTGCAGGCCGGCGACGTACTGGTGATCCTCGAGTCGATGAAGATGGAGATCCCACTGACCGCACCAATAGCCGGCACCGTGCGCGAAGTACGCGTGCAACCGGGCTCGCCGGTGCGTGCCGGGCAGCGCGTGGTGGTGCTTGAAGAAGCCTGAAAAACTCGCCGCTAAAGCGCCTCCCACAGGACCTGACCAGTCCTTGCGGGAGGCGTTCTCCCCACGACCAGCAGCGCCCCCATAGGAGCGGCTGGGCGGCATTCCCTTACAGCCGCGATATACCAGCGCCCCAAGACCACCAACACCTTGTAGGAGCGGCTTCAGCCGCGATCTCACCAAAGCCCCAAGCGCCCGCTGTGGGAGGGGCTTTAGCCGCGACTGCTTCGATAAGCTCGCCGCTAAAGCGCCTCTGACCAGTCCTTGCGGGAGGCGTTCTCCCCACGAACAGCAGCGCTCCTTAGGAGCGGCTGGGCGGCATTCCCTTACAGTCGCGATACACCAGCGTCCCCAAGACCACCAACACCTTGTAGGAGCGGCTTCAGCCGCGATCTCGCCAACGCCCCAAGCCCCCCCTGTGGGAGGGGCTTTAGCCGCGACAACCTCATGCCCCACCGTAATACCGGCAACTCCAGTCGCGGATAAATCCGCTCCTACATAGCCCCGTAGCCCGGATGCAATCCGGGAACCCTCCCCCCAGACATTCGCAACCGATAAACAGCGCCGATTGTGATCACAACTGGCGCTATCCCCTTCCGGCAAGCTAGCATCACGCCATCCACCCGCTCCCGGATTCTCCCATGCCCTTGCGCCCCAAAAGGCACACGCAAACCTCGTTGGTGTTACTGCTCCTGTTCCTGCTCGGTAGCGGCTTTCTCACCACCTCGCTGCTGAGCTACTACGCCTCGCGCGACTCGATCCGCGACAGCATCATCAACACCGAACTGCCGCTGACCTCCGATACCGTCTATTCGGAAATCCAGAAAGACCTGGTACGCCCCACGCTCATCTCTTCGATGATGGCCCGCGACACCTTCCTGCGTGACTGGGTGCTGGCCGGCGAGCAGGACACCGAGCAGATGACCCGCTACCTGCGCGAAGTGCAGGAGCATTACGGCGCCTTCACCAGCTTCTTCGTCTCCGACAAGAGCAGCGTCTACTACCAGTCCAAGGGCGTGCTGAAGAAGGTCAAACCGAACGAGCCACGCGACGTCTGGTACTACCGCGTGCGCATGCTGCCGGAGCCCTATGAAATCAATGTCGACGTCGACATGGCCAACGCCGACCGTCTGACCATCTTCATCAACTACAAGGTGCTCGACTACGAGGGCAACTTCATCGGCGCTGCCGGCGTCGGCCTGGCCGTCGATGCGGTGGTCAAGCTGATCGATGAATACCAGCAGCGCTACTCGCGCAGCGTCTACTTCGTCGACACCACCGGGCGCATCACCCTTACCGGCGCCCAGGGCGGGCCGCTGGGCGCCAAGGTCGGCGACAAACTGGTCGACATCCCCGGCCTGGAAAACCTGATGGAGAAACTGCCAACGCCGCAGAGTGGCCAGTTCGAGTATCAGGAACAGGGCCACGAACACTTCCTCAACGTGCGCTACATCCCCGAACTGGAGTGGTACCTGTTCGTCGACAAGCACGACAAGGCCCTGGCCGGCATCCGCCAGGGGCTCTACATCAACCTGCTGTTGTGCCTGCTGGTCACCAGCATCGTCCTTGTCCTGGTCAACCTGGCGATTCGTCGCTACCAGCAGCGCATCGAGGCCCTGGCCACCACCGACAGCCTCACCGAGCTGCCCAACCGCCGTGGCTTCGACATCCTCGCCGAACAGGCACTGCAGGAAGCGCAGCGCGACACCAGCCCGCTGTGCGCCGTACTGCTGGATCTGGACAACTTCAAGTCGATCAACGACCAGTACGGTCATCTGGCCGGCGACGAAGTGCTGCAACGCTTCGCTCAGCAACTGCGCGAGCGGCTGCGTCAGTCCGACATTCTCTGCCGCTGGGGTGGCGAAGAATTCATCCTGCTGCTGAAGAATACCGACCGCCAGGCCGCCCATGACCTGGCCGAAAAACTGCGCCAGCAATGCGCCGAACAGCGCTATCAGGTCGAAGGCCAGACCTTGCAGGTCACCGTCAGCCTCGGCCTTAGCCAGTGGCAAGCCGGCGAAAGCCTGCACGCCCTGCTCGGCCGCACCGACCGCGCGCTGTACCGCGCCAAGCAGGCCGGGCGCGACCGCGTCTGCGTCGATAACTGATGGACACCCAACGCTGCCCGCTATGCGGCAAGGCCAACCAGTGCAGTGTCGCCGCCGGGCGCGACGAACCCTGCTGGTGCTTCGAGGCGCAGATCGACCCGGCCGCGCTGCAGCGCCTGACACCCGAGCAACGTGACCAGGCCTGCCTGTGCCCCGCCTGCGCCGGCGTGCAGGATGCAGTCGAGCGCGGCGAGCAGCACTGAGCCATGCGCCTGGATCGCTTCCTCAGCAACTTCCCCCGCTTCAGCCGCCAGGACAGCCGCCTGCTGATCAGTGCCGGACGCCTGCGTGTGGACGGTGCGGTGGTGCACGACCCGCGCTTCGACGTACGCGACTTCCAGCGCGTCGAGCTGGACGACGAACTGCTGCAAGCCGGGCGCAGCGCGCGCTACTGGATGCTGCACAAACCGGTCGGCGTGGTCAGCGCCACCGAGCACGACGAACACCGCACCGTCCTCGACCTGCTCGACGAGCCGGACAAACACGAGCTGCACCTGGCCGGCCGCCTCGACCTGAACACCAGTGGCCTGCTGCTGATCACCAACGACGGGCGCTGGTCGCGGCGTATCACCCAGCCGCAGCAACGCAAACCCAAGGTCTACTACGTCACTACCGAACAGCCGATCACCACCGAGTACGCCGAGGTCTTCGCACGCGGCCTGTACTTCGCCTTCGAAGACCTCACCACCCTACCCGCCCAGCTCGACATGCTGAGCAGCTACGAAGCCCGCCTGACCCTGTTCGAAGGCCGCTACCACCAGGTCAAGCGCATGTTCGGCCACTTCCGCAACCGCGTCGTCGCCCTGCACCGCGAAAGCATGGGCGACATCGTCCTCGACCCGCAGCTCGCCCCGGGCCAATACCGCGCCCTGACGGATACGGAAATCGCCAGCGTTTGATCGTCATCCTGCGCCTGAATCTGACTACCCGACCAACGGTCAGCTCAATCGTCCATAAAGATGTGACTCGGCCTTGCATGGCTGCAAGGGAGCTGCTTGAATCGAATCACAAGTCTTTGCGTGACTGATCGGTCACAGCTAGACGGATGAAAATGTTTTTCGGTTGCTGGTGCTCTGCACCGACTGGATTCCTGCCTGGTAACACCGCCCTCTCCCGGCCCTCGAAAAGGCCTGGAGCGCTCGCCTGTTTCGATCCTAACTGATTGAAATTCCTAGACTTATAAGAATCCCCAGCCTGACATCAAGCTGTCACGCTCAGGCGCTTTTCTAACTGCTCAAAACAACGCGAACGGTCGCCCGCTCGCCTTGACACACTTGCGCCAGGAGGAAACGACATGAGGCCAGAAACCGCAGTCGTCGAGATCAACAGGAAGCACAAGGTACACACGGAGTTCTACGGCAACCCGGCAGCAAGCAAGACCATCATCCTGGTCAATGGCTCTCTGGCGACCACGGCCTCGTTCGCGCAAACGGTCAAGTACCTGCAGCCACAGTACAACGTGGTGGCCTTCGACCAGCCCTACGCCGGCCAGTCGAAACCGCACAACAGCGATTTCACGCCCATCACCAAGGAAGACGAAGCGGCGATCCTGCTGAAGCTGATCGACCACTACGGCGCCAACTACCTGATGTCCTTTTCCTGGGGTGGCGTCGCCTCCATGCTCGCCATGGCCCAACGCCCGGCGACGCTGGAGAAGGCAGCCATCTGCTCCTTCTCACCGATCCTCAACGTGCCGATGCTCGACTACCTGCACAAAGGCTTGCGCTTCCTCGGCTCGATAGACCGCGACAACGTCGCCCTGCTGGTCAACAGCACCATCGGCAAGCATCTGCCGTCGCTGTTCAAGCGCTTCAACCACAAGCACATCAGCACCCTGGACGAGCACGAGTACCGGCAGATGTACACGCACATCAAGCAAGTGCTGAACATGGAAGCGAACTGCAGCAAGGAATGCCTGCAGGCCATCGACATTCCGCTGGTATTCGTCAACGGCGACCGTGACGAATACACCTCGGTGGAAGACGCCTGCCTGTTCGCCCAGCACATCGACCACGCCCAGTTCGCCGTGATCGACGACGCCGGCCACTTCCTCGACATGGAACACAAGGCCGCCTGGCTGCAGACCCAACGCGTGCTGCTGGACTTCTTCAACGCCCCCAGCCGACGCCTGCAACTGCCGGTCAAAGGCGACCTGCGCGACCTCCAGGCGATAGCGGTATGACGGGCACCGAGCGCAAAGCGGATACGCTTTGCGCTTCATTTCCGCCGCCGCTTCCGGTATAAAGGCACCCGCTGCGGGTGTCGTATAATGGTAATACCCTAGCTTCCCAAGCTAGAGCCGTGGGTTCGATTCCCATCACCCGCTCCAAAATCGCAAAGTTAAAGCCCTGTTTTTACGGGGCTTTTTCGTTTCCGGGTTTTGGAAGTGTCGATAAAGTGTCGACGATGGGATTTAGCCGAAGCGCATCCTGCAGGTGATCAGGCGACAAGTGTGCATAGCGCATGGTCATCGTCACCGAGGAATGCCCTAGGACCTTCTGCAAGGTCAAGATATTGCCACCGGCCATAACGAAGTGACTGGCGAAGGTGTGCCGCAGAACGTGCGTGGCTTGTCCGGCCGGAAGCGTGATCGAGGTCGACAGCAGCACTCGGCTGAAATGCCGGATGCAGTTCGGGAACGGCCCGTACTCCCTGAAATAGTCCAACAGCATGCGCTCCAGGGCGGGCGCGATCGGCACGGTTCGTGTGCGTCTCGACTTGGTATTGGCGAAGGTCACAGCGCCATTCTTCACCCTGGACGGCACCAGCCCCTGAGCCTCTCCCCAACGTGCCCCGGTGGCCAGACAGACGCGAGCAATCAACGCCATATGCGTGCAGTTCGGGTAGTGGTCGAAGGTCTCCAGCAGCTCGGCTATCTGCTCTTGGGTGAGGTACGACAGCGGGCGTTCCTGCAGGCGTAACGGACGCACCTTGGCCAACGGGTTCGGGTAGTCGATATCACCTAGGCGATGCAGCTCGTTGAATACCGACTTCACGTAGCCCAAGCGGTTGTTCAGCGTCTTGCCGTGCATGCCCTCAGCCAGTTGCTTGCCGCGCAGGGTGCAGAACTGGTCAGCGGTGAACTTGACCGCGAGCGGGTCGCCCAGGTCGCGAGCGATGTTTGCCAACACCTGCTGCAAGCGCTTGGAGTCAGCCAGGGTGTGACCGTGCAGATCGTAGTAGCGGGCGAACAGCTCAGAGAGCTTGCGGCGATCCTTTGGCTTGGGTGCCCACTCGGGCGTTTCCATCACCTTGGCCCGGCAGGACGTTTCGAACCGTTGTGCCTCGGTCTTGGTCTTGAAGGTCTTGCGGAAGCGCCGGCCCTTGATGGGTTCGACGTCGACCTTCCAGCGTCCGTCAGGTTGTTGGATGATCGCCATCAGACCGCCCTGCCCCACCTGACGTGTCGTTCCTCCAGGATGTTTTTTATGTGCTTGTAGAGGTCACGCTCACTCATTTCCTTGGCCGCGTAGTGATCCCGTATAACGGGCCAACAGTCCCATTGTTTTAGGGTGGAGAACGCCTTTTTTACGCCCACTCGCTCCCTTGCCAGCAGGCTAACGAAGTTTCCCAGGAACAGTTCCACGTTCTTGCCGGAGAAGCCGCGAGACGTCTTGTAGCTGCGCTTGTATTCGGTGTCATCGAGCAGGGAATCGACCGGTAGATCGACGCGGGCGTCGTCACGGATCAGGGTCCAGATGGGTTCGAAGTACCCAGGGCGGGCCAGCAGTTTGAATTGCCCCAGGCCATAGCGCCAGAGGCCGTCGAGGTGGGGCGCGAAGCCGGCAAAGCTATTCGTTTCAATGGCGTTGCCGGTGTGCAGATCGACCGAGCCAGTGGCGAATTGCTGGATGACGGAGTGGTGATAACGCAGCTCTACGCGCCACACATCTTGTTCGGGATCGTAGTTGTCCGGGTCGCCTTCGTCGAAGCTGTCACGACGCTTCCAGACGCCTTCCCAGTAGTCGAGCTTGTCGGCAGCACGGGCCTGTATGGTTTTGTTGTAGATACCCAGCTGGACACTCCCCGCCGAGCCGAACAGGTAGGACTGGCCTTTGCCGTAGGTGGCCGACTCCAGGGTCCACTGGATTTCCTTGATGCCGGAGATATCGCGGGCAGCACGGGCGCGGCAGTGCATGTGAGCGACCAAGTCAACGGGCGGTTGCCAGCCTTGCAGATCCAGGGCGATGTGGACGGCGCACTGGTTCACTTCAACGTGCGTGAGGATCTGTTCGGCATAGAAATCCATGCGGGCCTGCAGGCGCTCAGGCGACAGGCTGTCGATGGCATGGGGTGACACTTCGACTTTCAGGTGTGGGCCGATGTTCTCTTGCTTGGCGTTGAAGTTCTTCACCAGCAGGATGAACCCAAGGTCGGCATTCTGGAGCTTGTACTGGTAGCCCGAATCCTTGCCGACCCGTCCGGCATGCCAACGTTCACCCGCGAAATCGACAATGGTGCCGGGCTTGTCGAACAGGCACATGATGTCCGGGCGGATCAGGCCACGATACAACTGGCGGACGGTATCGACGCCGCAGTGCAACAGACGGACTTTCGACAGGTCGACAAAACGGGTTGTGCTTGGATCAACGTACAGGCGGCCATTCGCGTCTTCACGGGCCAGCATGTCGAGTCTCAGGAAGTCTTTTGGCTTTCTCATCTGTTCACCTATTGCTGATTAATGCGGAAGTTTTTCTCTAACTCTCTGACGTGCTACAGGGGCGTCAGCGGGCCGGCGGCGCGCACCCGCGCTCGTGCCTCGCACGCAACCCCACCGCCGGCCCGCATCCTTCGTCTGTCACTGTCCAGGCGCTCGGCGAGGGGCTTCCTGGCCTCATCATGGAGACCCAGTTATTCCCCCAGGCGGACAGCAGCAGGTAAAGGATCAACGCGAGGAAGCCCGGCAGGGTTTCAGGTGTGGGCGGGAGCAGATGCAGGCGGGAACGCCCAGGATCAGACGTGGAGGTTGTGCGGCACTGGCGGGCGTTGAAGATCAACACCAAGGGCTTTGCCCTTGTCATCCCACTCTTGCCGCCGAGGGCTCGGGAGCGCGGGGTGGTGAAGCTACCCCACTCTCCCGTGGTCAGGCTCGTTTTCATGGTGTGGGGTCAAGGGTGCGCTGCGCCCGTGCTTCCGTTCGCCGGAACGGTGGAGCTGTTCCGACGAGCCGGGAGCGCGGCCCCTGACCCGGAACCATCGGCGGAATGGGTCAGGGTCATGCGGCCCAGTACGTTGCCGGAACCACGCCGGTCGCGGTGCCGCATCGCCCTGATAGTGCGGATGTTCGTAAAGAACACCTCATTCGGAAAGTCGTCACTGCCGTTCAGATCCAGGGTCATGAAGCATCCATGCGGATACACACCCTCAACGGGCAGCATGACACCGACGATATGCAGGCAATGCCAGACGGTCTCCGGTTCATCATCCCAGTACAGTTCGACCAGAACGGTCTGGCCGATGTAGTCGACTGCGCTTGCGGCATCTAGAGTCAGGCCAGTGCTAGTCATGGTCATAGTCCCCCGCGTCAAAGACATCCTTTCCGCTCAGCAGATCGGCCTGCAGGCGACTGACGTTGATGAAGCGTTGATCGCCCAGCTTGACGCTTGGCAGGGTGCCGTTCTGTACCCAGCCGCGCACCTCCTGTTCCTCAACGCCACAAGCGGTGGCGAAGGTATCGATGGCACACAGATCGCGGCCTATTACGTGTGTCATGGCGTGGGCTCCTTTGCTGGCTTGTCCTGGGCGTAGCTCGCTTCCAGGCGAATGACGACTTCCGAGTTCATCGAACGGCGCGAGGCGAAGGCGGACTGTTCGATCTTGGCGCGCAGCTCTGGCGGTACGCGCAGCTTGAATTGCGGGTCTGTTCGGCTCACAGCGTCCACTCCTGTTCCAGTAGCTGGCGGGTCAGCAACGCCACGTTGACCATGGTGCGTTTGCCGACCTTCTGCGAAGGCAGGTAGTTACGTTCTACCCAGGTGCGTACAACGATGGGTTCGTCGCCCATGCCGATCCACTCGGCGAACTTCTGCCACGGCATCAAGGGTGGTGCACCGTGCAGCTTTTGCGGGTCGAGACCTTCCGTATCCATAAGCTTTGTTCCACTATGTTCGGCATTGATAAGCAACCAACGAAATGGGTAATAGCTACCCATGGAGTGATTGTTACCCATCCCCCACGATGGAGCAATTACTACTCAGGAAATATTTTCTATATGGAAAGCGCAGCCGATAGAGCACGCGTATTGATCAAGCTGGTAGGCCCGAAAAAAGCAAGCGAACAAGGCGGGGATTACGAGCGCTGGAGAAACGTCAGCAAGGGCGCTGTACGCGTAAGCGCGGACGAGATCGACGTACTGGTGAAGATTTACCCCCAGTACGCCCTATGGCTGGCTAGCGGGAAAACTGCGCCGGAGATCGGCCAGACCAGCCCAGCCTATGACGAAGCCAACCGAAACTTGAGCCAACCCAACGCGGGATAGCGATCACCCAGGAAGCAGCTAGGCGCTGGTATGCCCGTTAAGGAAAGGAATCGGAGCAAGTAATCAAGGAATGATCAGAGAACGATTGATAGCCGTATGGGACAGAAAGAAGCTCTCAGCCCCTAAGCTTGAGAAGCTGACTGGCATAGACCGCAGCAGCTGGTATCACCTGAGAAATGGAAAGCGACGAGCCAACGAACAGGACATTGAGGCCATCGTGCAGATGTTCCCAGAATACGCCTTCTGGATCGCGAGCGGGCAAATAGCACCCGAGATTGGCCAGACCAGCCCTGACTATGACGAAGCCAACCGAAACTTGAGCCAACCCAACGCGGGATAGCGATTATCCAGGAAACAGCTAGGCACTGGCATGCCCGAAAGAAAGTGAAGGAATGTATTAAGATAATTACGGGCTTTGCCTGGGTGATCTCTAGTTGTATTTTTAGAGAAATAAATAACACTCACAAAAGCGATAGATGCTGTTAAGCCTGCAACAAAGAGGGATGGGACTTTAATCAGCCATTCCACCCCTAAATGGCTTACTCTAGTTAGAATTAATTCTATCAAATATCCCCTCAATCTCAGAGTCAATATAACCTCTGTTACTGGAAAACTCTTTTATCAGAGAGTTCTGAAAACTAATTGGATTAGAAATCCCCAACTGCTTTGATACTGTTTCTATTAATTCCTTACCTGGAAACAAACTCATCCATAAATCCGACTCAAGCGCCGACTGCACTTCCATCTCACACTCACTTAAGATAGCAACAATTCTATCCTGAGATAGCGAAGATGCTAGCGACATATGTATTTGCTGCGCAGCACCACTGAATTTATTTTTTAGAACCTCAGTACAGCTTTCTTTCGGGACCACCTGCCCATCACTTGAGTCGAAGTAAGGCTGTTTGCTTAGGACCTTGCCAACAGAAAAATCTTGAGGACTAATAATAAGATTCAACCTAAATGAAACCATATCCCTAACAACATCAGAAGATAGCTTAATAGCTGCCTGATGAAACAAGCTCTTAACATCACTTGGACTCTTTTCAATGTTAAAAATATCTGACAAAACAATGGAAATTACTTCAAAATTAATAAGATAATTTTCTATTTCATGTTTCGACAGAACAAAAACCTTACCCTCAGAATGAGCCCTATACTTAATAACCATTTCCTCTGTGAGATAGTCCCTATCTCGAATCAGGAAAAAATTCATCCACCCCAGATTAGCCTGAACAATCGACATAACAGCGCTGTTAATTTTATTCAGATTATTACTACTGCTTGACGGAACAATCTTAAAATTTGAACTATCACCCGGGAACAGAGCACTGTAGAACTTTCGATCCTGACTTGAATTATCACCCTCAAGAAAAACAAGATTCTTAGCCACTCCAATATAACCAGAGAAACCAAACATATTTCTCAACTGAGATATTACTTCCTGCTCATGCTCACCAGCTATAAATCTAGCCTTTCTAGTAGAGACATCTCTAGCAACATATATGACTTTATCTCTACCAGCTTCATCTATTATTTCTGAGTTATGCGTGGCCACCCATATTTGATTACCATTGCGAATCGACTTCATATTCCTAATTAGAAGCCTAGATAGCTCTGGATGCAGATGCAACTCAGGCTCATCGATAACAATAATTGCATTCTCAACATTATGCCGTATAAAGAAAGAGAGTATAAAGAAAACCTCTTTCTCACCGGAAGAAAGATCATTAAAAGTAATCACTTCACCGGACGGTATTTCTATAAAAAGGTTTGACGGAACAGCTTCATTTTTGTCTGCAAATTTGTAGAACGGGAACAACCTATTCAAGAGCTCCTCATATGGCAACAAAGGATCGGTCGGCTCATCCCCGACCTGAACTCCTTTATTCTTCTGATTATGATAATTACCCAACTCTCTTAAATAGTGATATCTCTGCTGCACCAAGAACTCATACATATCCCGATACTGCAACTCACTGGTATTAAACGCCATTGTCCAAAGATGTTCTTTACGCTTAACATTCTCATATTGAAATATTTTCTTCTGATCAAACCCTGCTTGCGGATAATGCCGGTCTGCCCGTAGAAAAAAACCTAATGATCGCTTTAGAAGATCTTTTAATTCCCGCGTAACATAAGAATGAATTTGATTATGAAGCGTGGAGTTTTTCCCATACTCTCCTTGATTGTATTCAAAAGCCCTGTAATACACATCGCTATGCGTGAAATATTCAAGAATATCGTAATGATACTTTAAAGGGCGTCGATGAACTTCAGTAACGTTTCTCTTCTCAACCGCCTTTAGCTCATCAGCAAGATTGTTATTTTCATCTATCTGCTTAAGATGCTGAGAAAGGCGTTCCTCTTTTGGCGCCAACTCACTCTTCAAGGCATCGATAATAATTCTTTTCTCATCTGGACTTAACCCAATCCCAACCTCAAATGAGAAACCGCTAAACGTTCTAGATAGCTGCCAATTCAGGCTATATGAGTTAGACAAAGAATATCCGATTAACTCCAATACGGAACTCTTCCCACTACCATTTGGACCAGCAAATGCAACCAAGTCAGATGACTTATGGTTAAACACAAACGGACCAAGCTCTTCATTTTCTAGATGACGAAACTTTCCAACTATCACCTTGCTTATATACATAATAAAGTTCCATCTTATCCTTAAAAAAGGGCGGCAGATTTATTTAAATCAACGTATTCACCACAAAGGTTCTGGTAGTAAGCTTTCAACACCAGAGAATGCAGCAATAAAATCATCCCGCCATTCCACCTCAAGTCTGTCGGAATTATCCCGAATATGTTCGTATAAGCGGACTGCCTGACTTGGGTTGAGTATGTGGGAGGCAGATGCTAGCGCCGCAGCAGCCATGAAGAAGTCTCCGTTCTTCGAAACACTACGGACAATCGCATCAAGATCATTTGCGTATAGGGGAATGTCATCCATGGCTAACTCCGGCAGGCCTCCCTGTAATAGCCAAACGCTACCCCTCAGCCTCAGAGCTGTCTAGCTAGCGTGTCGAAAAACTGTCGAAAACACTGCAAGGGATAGCGGAAAAAAGCTGTAGCTGGTGGGCGGCAAGGCCAGTTAAGCCGGGCATTGCGGATCACTGCATTGGGTTGGAAAGGGTTCGATTCCCATCACCCGCTCCAGACAGCAAAGAAAAAGCCCCGTCATCACTGACGGGGCTTTTTCGTTTCTGGCGTTTGAAGGGCTTGACCGCAAGGGTTTGAGCCGGGAAAGATGGCGCTTTGCGATCAGGCAGAAAAGGCGCTAGAAAGGAAAATAAATCTGTCACCTTTTCCTTGCGGCCTATGACGAAGCCAACCGAAACTTGAGCCAACCCGACGCGGGATAGCGATCACCCAGGAAGCATCTAGGCGCTGGTATGCCCGTAGCACGATCAAGGAATAAGTTATTTATCGATAAACGGAGTCAAATCGATGAAATTCTTTGGGGAAGAGCTTGTAATTAAAATGTGGGATTCCTTCATCGACAAAGGAGTCGGTGGGATCTTAAAGCCAGCACAAGAGAAAAGGCTTGGAAAAACAAGACATGAAATTCGCAGAGACGAGCTTTTGTCACTAGCGCAAGCAGAAGAAGACGCAAAGAAAATCGCAGCTGGCGAAGCAGTATACTGTGGCAACGGCCAAATAAAGCTACTTCGTAGTGAGCAAGAAGTAGACAAGTTAATGAGCGACCGCATAGAGCCATATATTGGTGAATTAAGCATATGCGGACTGGCATCTGCAGCTCAAACTGCCGAAGCCATGCAGAAAGAAATAAATATCGCAAAGAGCATGATTAAGGCTGAAGACGAACTAGCTCAGAGCGAAGTAGCCCCCTCAGACAAGGAAGTTGAAAGAGACTGGCTGTTCGCATGGCGAGGATATGCAGAAAGAGTTTCCTCAGAAGAACTGCAAAGCTTGTGGGGCAGGGTGCTAGCGGGAGAAATAAAAAGCCCTGGCAGCTATTCAATCAGAACCATGGAGTTCTTGAAATGCCTTACCAAGGCCGAAGCACAGTTAATTGAAAAAGTTGCAAAAATCGTAATGGGGAATGTAATTTGCCGAGAGCTAACTGATCACTATAGCAATCAGAACGTAAATTTTCATAACTTCTTATTCCTTCAACAGATCGGATTAATTTCTGGAGTAGAGTCGATAGGTCTAGATTACAAAATAAACAATCGATCTGAAGATTCTTTTCTAGGATACTTTTTCACCGACAGAAAGCTAATCATAATCAAAGACCCATCCCCCAAAAAAAATATAGCAATAAAAGCATATCCACTCACAGCACTTGGAAAAGAGGTATTTACACTTGCCGGTGCTACAGAGGATGAAGAATGCTTTTACAAAATAGCTCTACTATTCGCAGAAAGAGCAGCAGAAGTAATCATTGCAGACCATAAACCAGCCGAGAACGGCCAGGTAACTTACTTTAACGAGGTTGAGGTACACAAACCCTCAAAGAGCCAATAAGATCAAAAGCTTTGTCAAGCAAATACCCCAAATGGGTCGCAGACATAGCGTTCCATGTAAAAAATGGACAGATTTATTTTCTTGTGGCCACACACTGTTAAACCGTAGCAGAGAGAGACCAAGTGCGAGTGAAGCAGTTCGACTGATAACGCCTCAATCAGCCGAAGCGTCAGCGGTCGGCTGGATTGACTTGTTAGGGTCGGGGTCGGCTTGCCCCGGCCACTGACCAGCACCTAATTTATATGACGCCACAGCGGTTAAAGTGAACGCAGCAACTAGCACCCCTACAACCTTCCAAAGCTGCGGTAAAGAGATCATGGAAAGCAATTTACCAAGACCAATTTTAGATAAGTCTATTTCAGGAGCGGTACTCGACATTTTTTCCTTTCGTTCTTCCATCGCGGATTTCCAGCTTTGGAGATAACCTCTGAATTTATCGGACTTAACTTCCTCTACATCCAAACTTGACCAATAAACATTCCAATCGTAGCCTTTCTCAATCAAACCCTCAGACTTCAATCCGCTTTCAGCAAGTATCCAAATGGGAAGCTCATATGCATATGCAATCGCACCTTCTATATGCACCCATGTTGTAGGCAGTCTAATATCACGAATCTCTTTTTCTTTATTATCCCTAAGCTCTTTACCTTTATCAAACTCAGATCTTGTATAAGCAATAACCAAAAGACCATCACATTCACTAATTGTTTTTTTAATAACTTTTAGCGGCTGCTCATGAGACCATTCATTCTCATACATAATCCGAGATTTTATTCCAGCAGTCTTCAGCGCATCTATAACGGCGACAACAAAAGCTCTTTGCGATGTGCTTTCATCACCACCTTTGCTGATAAATACTTTGATTTCCATGAATCTAACTCTGAAAAAGCATAACTATTAATTAGGCGACATTGCTGTCATATAACACACCTTGGCGGTGTCGGATAACGTTCCTTGTCATGCAGTACAGTCTTGGTTCGCATGAAGACAAGAAGAAGGAGCGCGACTCTGGGTGGGCGGAAAACCACAACCAAGCCGATCAGCCGAGGCAACGTAATGGCCAGACGCTACTGGCAGACTTGAAAACTGTCCAGACGGCCTGTCGAAAAAGTGTCGAAATCACTGCAAGAGATAGCGGAAAAATGCCGTCTTGGGTAGGCGGCAAGGCCAGTAGAGCCGAGCTTTGCGGATCACAGCGAGACGCCGGAAAGGGTCCGGCTCCCCCAACACTGAACCAACCCAAACCACTCACCCATCCTCCGGAACTTCTGCCCCCCAACGCCACCAGAACCCTATACGTCTTTTTCTGGAGGCCCTGGCGATGGAGCAGTGGAATATCTGGCTGAACCGCGATATCTGGCTCAATGTGGCGATTGTCCTGGTCGCTACAGCGCTGATCTACAGCGTGCTGCGCACCCTGGTGAATACCCTGCACAAGCGGCTGAAGGCCGGGTCGAAGGATCGGGAGAGCAGTTGGGCGCATTTCATCGCCATGGTCATCGGCCGCACCAATCGTCTGTTGTTGCTGGCGTTTTCGCTGTTGCTGGCGTTGCGTCTGGCGGACTTGCCGCTAGCCTGGCAAGGCGCGCTGAGCCATACCTGGTTCGTCGCCCTGGCCCTGCAGGTCGCGCTGTGGGTCGATACCGGCGTGCGGCTGTGGTCGCGCAGCCTGGTGATGGGCAAGAGCGGCGGCCACTACAACCCGGTGATGACCACCATCATGAGCATCATGATCCTGATCGTGGTGTGGTCGGTGATGCTGCTGTCTATCCTGGCCAATCTGGGTGTGGATATCACCGCGCTGGTGGCCAGCCTCGGGGTTGGCGGTATCGCCGTGGCGCTGGCGGTGCAGACGGTGCTCAGCGATGTGTTCGCCTCGCTATCGATTGGCGTCGACAAGCCCTTCGAGATCGGCGACTTCGTGGTGTTCGGCGAGGTGGCCGGCACCATCGAGCATATCGGCCTGAAGACCACGCGCATCCGCAGCCTCAGTGGCGAGCAGGTGGTGTGCGCCAACGCCGATCTGCTGCGGCAGATCGTGCACAACTACAAGCGCATGGACACCCGCCGTATCGTCTTCAAGTTCGGCATCAACTACGACACCCCGAGCGACAAGGTGCGTCAGGTGGCCAACAAGGTCGGCGAGATTATCCGCGCCACGCCCAAGACCCGCTTCGACCGCGCGCATTTTCTTGGCTTCGATGAAAGCCAGCTGACCTTCGAGGTGGTGTATATCGTGCTGAGCTCGGACTACAACCAGTACATGGACGTCCAGCAGGAGATCAATCTGCAACTGCTCGACGCCCTGCGCGAGCTGGACGTGCGCTTCGCCCTGCCTCGCCGCGACCTGCGCCTGGTGGGCGAGAAGATGCCGGTACTCAAGGTCGCCGGCCTGCCGCAGCAAACCGAGCGCGCCGATACCGCCAGCGATGGGCGCCTGCCACGCTTCAGTTAGCCACGCCTGCAAGGCAGGCCATTGCTGCAGCCCCCATCGTCCCTGGCCCGTCCCTTGAGGTGCGACCAACGCGTGCGCGACGCCTGGCGATCAGCAGTATTGGTGGCAAGCACATTCGTAAAATATCCACAACAGTCATCCAGAAAATTCACCTGGGCGCGCAATCTGGCTGTAATCACCGCATCAAGGGCTTGTCGTTTATCGCTTTTGCACAAAAAAAAGCCCTTCATCTGTTTGACATATTTTACGTTTTTGGCAGACTGCTCGCCCGTTGCGGCAGGTGGCCGTGAACCCGCTATGGCGATTGCCTGCGGGGTACCGATCGCCATTCGTGACACGCCATGAAAACAACAATTCTGTCTGTCCAGGCGGCCTAGCGGGCACTGCCCACGCCGGACGACGGGCGAGCCACTGGTGTTCATCCCATGCTGATCTGGTTTGTTGCGATCTACCTGCTGTTCACCGTCGGTGTCGGCTTCTATGCATCCACCCGCGTCAAAAACTCCAAGGATTTCGCTGCCGGCGGCAGGAGCATGTCCTTCCCGCTGGTGGCGGCCATGGTGTTTGCCACCTGGTTCGGTTCGGAAGCCGTGCTGGGCATCCCGGCCACCTTCATCGAGGAAGGCTTCGCCGGCATCATCGAGGACCCGTTCGGCTCCTTTGGCTGCCTGATGCTGGTTGGCCTGGTCTTCGCCAGGCCGCTGTACCGCATGAACCTGCTGACCATCGGCGACTTCTTCCGCAAGCGCTACGGCCCACACGTGGAGATCTTCACCAGCCTGGTGATCATCGGCTCCTACCTGGGCTGGGTCGCGGCGCAGCTGACCGCGCTGGGCGTGGTGTTCAACGTGCTCTCCGACGGCTCGATCAGCACCACCCAGGGCATGCTGATCGGCACCGCCATCGTGCTGCTCTACACCCTGTTCGGCGGCATGTGGTCGGTGGCGCTGACCGACTTCATGCAGATGATCATCATCGTCGCCGGCCTGTGCTACCTGACCTGGCTGATCGGCGATATGGCCGGCGGCGCCGATGTGGTGATAAGCCATGCCGCTGCCGAAGGCAAGTTCACCTTCATGCATGCCTTCGAGCCACGCGACATCGTCGCCTTCATCGCTGCAGCGGTGACGCTGATGCTCGGTTCCATCCCGCAACAGGACGTGTACGCCCGGGTGATGTCGGCCAAGACCGAGAACATCGCCGCGCGCGCCTCGATGGCCGGCGCGGTGTTCTACCTGTCGTTCTGCATGCTGCCGATCTTCCTCACCTACGCCGCCTCGCTGATCGATCCGGCGATGGTCCAGCAGTGGCTGGCGGAGGACGCGCAGATGATCCTGCCGCACCTGATCATGGAGCGCACGCCGCTGTTCGCCCAGGTGATGTTCTTCGGCGCGCTGCTCTCGGCGATCATGTCCACCGCCTCGGGCACGCTGCTGGCACCGTCGGTGACCTTCACCGAGAACATCCTGAAGAACTTCGTGCCGGTGATGAGCGACCGCCAGTTCCTGCTGGCCATGCGCGTCAGCGTGGTGGCCATGACCATCGCCACCTCGATCTTCGCCCTGAACTCCACGGCTAGCATCTACGAGATGGTCGGCAATGCCTACAAGGTGACCCTGGTGGCCGCGGTGGTGCCGCTGTTCGCCGGCCTGTTCTGGAAGCGTGCGACCACCCAGGGCGCGCTGCTGGCCATCTGTTTCGGTCTGACGAGTTGGGCAGCCCTGGAGCTGACCTACCAGGAAACCGACTTCTGGCCGCCGCAACTGGCGGGTCTGCTGCTGAGCCTGGCGGGCATGCTGATCGGTTCGCTGCTGCCGCAGTTCAGCCGCCATCGTGGCGAAAGCGTGCAGGCCATCACCGCCGCGGCCAAGGCGTGAGCGTCGACGCCCTCCTGTCTGCAGGAGGGCGCTTTGCCACTATATAAGTCGTTGAAAAACCTTGATTTTCCATCTTCACATCGACGGCTGTGGCGGCTACTCTGCCGCCCCATGATTCGACGCCTACTCCCTCTGTTGTGCGGTCTCACCGCCCTTTCCCTGCACGCTGCACCCGCGACCTTTGCCGAGGCCAAGCGCCTGGCCTGGCCGCTGTATGAGCAGCAATCCACCGAGTTCTATTGCGGCTGCAAGTACAGCGGTAATCGCGTCGACCTGCGCTCATGTGGCTACACGCCGCGCAAGAACGCCAATCGCGCCCAGCGCATCGAGTGGGAACATATCGTCCCGGCCTGGGTGATCGGCCATCAGCGCCAGTGCTGGCAGAAAGGCGGACGCAAGAATTGCACGGCCCACGATACGCAGTTCCGCAAGGCCGAGGCCGACCTGCACAACCTGGTGCCGAGCATCGGTGAGGTGAACGGCGACCGCAGCAACTACAGCTTTGCCTGGCTACCGCAGAAGCCGCATCAATACGGTCGATGCGAGACGGTGGTGGACTTTAAGGCGCGCAAGGTCATGCCGCGCCCGGCCATCCGCGGGATGATCGCCCGCACCTATTTCTATATGGCCGACCGCTACAAGCTGCGCCTGTCGAAACAGGATCGGCAGCTCTACGAAGCCTGGAGCAAGGCCTACCCGCCCAAGGCCTGGGAGCAGCAACGCAACCAGCAGGTGGCGTGCGTGATGGGCTGGGGCAACCCCTATGTGGGCAAGGTGGAGATGAGCCGCTGTGCGCGCAAACG
>NZ_LSSW01000032.1 GCF_001567565.1 Ectopseudomonas composti | reverse complement strand
AGCCCTCTCCCCCGGCCCCTCTCCCGCAAGCGGGAGAGGGGTGAAAATCATCGGAGTTTGTTATGAGCCGCACCCCCGATACCTGGATTCTCACCGCCCATTGCCCGAGCGTGCTCGGCACCGTGGATGCGGTGACACGCTTTTTGTTCGAGCAGCGTTGCTACGTCACCGAACACAACAGCTTCGATGATCGGCTGTCGTCGCGGTTCTTCATCAGGGTCGAGTTTCGTCAGCCCGAGGGCTTCGACGAGGCGGCCTTTCGCGCGGGCGTGGCCGAGCGCCTGGCACCGTTCGGCATGCAGGTCGAGCTGACGCCGCCGGGCTATCGCGCCAAGGTGGTGCTGATGGTGTCCAAGGCCGATCACTGCCTGAACGACCTGCTCTATCGTCAGCGCATTGGCCAACTGGCCATGGACGTGGTGGCGGTGGTGTCCAACCACCCGGATCTCGAACCGCTGGCGCGCTGGCATGGCATTCCCTATCACCATTTTCCGCTCGACCCGGTCGACAAGCCGTCGCAGGAGCGCAAGGTGCTGAAGGTGATCGAGGAGACCGGTGCCGAACTGGTGGTGCTCGCCCGCTACATGCAGGTGCTGTCGCCCGAGCTGTGCCGCAAGCTGGACGGCTGGGCGATCAATATCCACCACTCGCTGCTGCCCGGCTTCAAGGGCGCCAAACCGTATCACCAGGCCTACCAGAAGGGCGTCAAGCTGGTCGGCGCCACGGCGCACTACATCAACAACGACCTCGACGAAGGGCCGATCATTGCGCAGGGCGTGGAGGCCGTGGATCACGCGCACTACCCTGAAGACCTGATCGCCAAGGGCCGTGACATCGAATGTCTGACGCTGGCGCGAGCAGTGGGTTACCACATCGACCGCCGCGTGTTCCTCAACGCCAACCGCACGGTCGTGCTCAATGCCTGATGGGCGTCGAGGAGAAACACGGATTTAAGGTGGGCTGACGCGGGTAACCGCTCGTCCCGCCTCGCCCCCCCAAGGGGAGTGCAGAGTAGCCCGGATGCAAGCCGGGGAATATTTCGGCCACCGCCCTGCCAGGCTTCACAGGCGGTGACCGGCAACAGACGAAAGAAGCTCCAGTGCAAGGCCGCGCGGCATCGGTCGCGTCTTGTGTCCACAAAAAGAAAGGAGAGTTACGTATGTCTGGTAATCGTGGTGTGGTTTATCTCGGTGCGGGCAAGGTCGAAGTACAGAAGATCGACTACCCGAAAATGCAGGACCCGCGCGGCAAGAAGATCGAGCACGGGGTCATCCTGAAAGTCGTTTCCACCAACATCTGCGGCTCCGACCAGCACATGGTGCGCGGTCGTACCACTGCTCAGGTCGGCCTGGTGCTGGGTCACGAGATCACCGGCGAGGTGGTCGAGAAGGGCCGCGACGTCGAGCGTCTGCAGATCGGTGATCTGGTTTCCGTTCCCTTCAACGTCGCTTGCGGTCGCTGCCGCAGCTGCAAGGAACAGCACACCGGTGTGTGCCTGACCGTCAACCCGGCGCGTGCCGGCGGTGCCTATGGCTACGTCGACATGGGCGACTGGACCGGTGGCCAGGCCGAATACGTGCTGGTGCCTTACGCCGACTTCAACCTGCTCAAGCTGCCGGATCGCGACAAGGCCATGGAGAAAATCCGTGACCTGACCTGCCTGTCCGACATTCTGCCGACTGGCTACCACGGCGCCGTCACCGCGGGCGTCGGCCCGGGCAGCACCGTCTACGTCGCCGGTGCCGGTCCTGTCGGTCTGGCCGCTGCCGCTTCGGCTCGCCTGCTTGGTGCTGCTGTGGTCATCGTCGGTGACCTCAACCCGGCTCGTCTGGCGCACGCCAAGGCCCAGGGCTTCGAGATCGCCGATCTGTCGCTGGACACTCCGCTGCACGAGCAGGTCGCCGCATTGCTGGGCGAGCCGGAAGTGGATTGCGCCATCGACTGCGTAGGCTTCGAGGCTCGTGGTCACGGTCATGAAGGCGCCAAGCACGAGGCTCCGGCCACCGTGCTCAACTCGCTGATGCAGATCACCCGCGTTGCCGGCCAGATCGGTATTCCGGGTCTGTACGTCACCGAAGATCCGGGTGCGGTCGATGCCGCCGCCAAGATCGGCAGCCTGAGCATTCGCTTCGGCCTCGGCTGGGCCAAGTCGCACAGCTTCCACACCGGTCAGACCCCGGTCATGAAGTACAACCGTCAGTTGATGCAGGCCATCATGTGGGACCGCCTCAACATCGCCGATATCGTCGGCGTAGAGGTCATCAGCCTGGAAGATGCACCACGCGGCTACGGCGAGTTCGATGCCGGTGTGCCGAAGAAATTCGTCATCGACCCGCACAAGACCTTCAGCGCGGCGTGATGGCGTAGGCAATTCGCGTAGCCCCTGGTCCGGGCTATGCGAGGTGGCGGTGCGCCTGTTTACACGGCAAAGGCGTATTGGTTAGCGCCTTTTTTAGGGAGCCTACGGGCTCCCTTTTCTTTTTCGCGCTGCCTTCGCGCGCCGAGCCTTTTACCTGGTGGCAGCTATTGCCGGCCGTTGCCTTCGCGCGCCTACAGCCCGTACTTCCTGACCTTGTCGAACAGCGTGGTCTTGGCCAGCCCCAGTGCCTGCGCCGCCTGGCTTAGGTTGCCGTCGTGGCGTTCCAGGGCCGCGCCCAGCAGGTTGCGTTCGAAGGCCTCCACGGCCTCGTTGAAGCCCAGCGCATTGCTGTCGGCCTGGCCGCTTTTCTTGAACACCGGCAGGCCGAGGGCAAAGCGCTCGGCGACGTTCCGCAGTTCGCGCACGTTGCCGGGCCAGTCGTGCGCGGTGAGGGCGGCCAGGGTGGGCCGATCCAGTTCCGGCACGCCACGATCGAAGCGCAAGGCAGCGAGTTGCAGAAAGTGTTCGAACAGCAGCGCGATGTCCTCGCGGCGCTCACGCAGTGGTGGCAGCTCCAGGGTCACCACGTTGAGGCGGTAGTAGAGGTCGCTACGAAACTCGCCGCGTTTGCCCAACTCGTCGAGGTCGGATTTGGTGGCCGCGATCACCCGGCAGTCGACGTTGATCGACTGATTCGAACCAAGGCGTTCCAGGCTGTGCTCCTGCAGCACGCGCAGCAGCTTGATCTGCAGGGCCAGCGGCATGCTCTCGATCTCGTCGAGAAACAGGCTGCCGCCGTCAGCGTGCTCGATCTTGCCGATACGGCGCTTGCTGGCGCCGGTGAAGGCGTGTGCTTCGTGGCCGAATATCTCGCTCTCGAACAGGCTCTCCGGCAGGCCACCGCAGTTGAGGGCGACGAACTGTTTGCTCTGGCGTCGGCTGAAGTCGTGCAGGCAGCGCGCGATCAGTTCCTTGCCGGTGCCGGTTTCGCCCTCGATCAGCACGTTGGCGTTGGTATCGGCGACGTTGGCGATCAGTTCACGCAGCTGCTGCATGGCCGGCGAGCGACCGATGATGCGCTGCTCCAGCGCTTGGCGCCCGGCCAGCTGGCGCCGTAGCGCGCTGACTTCGCGGGCCAGGCTGCGCTGTTCCAGCGCGCGGCGCACGACGTCGACCAGACGCTCGGGGGAGAAGGGTTTTTCCATGAAGTCATAGGCGCCATCGCGCATCGCGCTGACGGCCATACCGATATCGCCGTGGCCGGTGATCAGCACCACCGGCAGGCTGGCGTCGCGCTGTTTGAGACGCGTGAGCAGCTCCAGGCCATCAGTGCCAGGCAGGCGGATGTCGCTGATGACGATGCCGGCGAAATCCTCGTCGACGCGCTGCAGGGCTTCCTCGGCGCTGGCCACGCCGATGCTGTCGATATCTTCCAGGGCCAGCGCCTGCTGGCAGCCGAGCAGCACATGGGGATCGTCTTCGACGATCAGAACGGTGAGGCTCTCGCTCATGTGTTGGGCTCCGGCGGGTAGGGCAGGCTGAGGATGAAAGCGGTACCGCCTTCGTCCGGGTGGCGTACGGTGAGGCTGCCGCCTGCTGCGGCGGCCAGGCTGGCGGACAGGGTCAGGCCGAGGCCCAGGCCCTGTTCGCCAGGCTTGGTGGTGAAGAACGGCTCGAACAGGTGCACGCGGGTTTCCGGTGCAATGCCGGGACCGTTGTCGCGGACCTCCAGCTGGTAGCCGTTGGCATCAGCGCTGCCGCTCAGCCATAGCTGGCGGTCGACCTGCTCGCGCATGGCGTCGAGGGCGTTGCTGATCAGGTTGACCAGGATCTGTTCCAGGCGGATCTGCTCGATGGCCAGGCGCGCTTCCGCGAAGTCGCGATGGATGGTCATGCTGGTACGTTGCAGGCGCGGCTGCAGGAGCATGGTGGCGGCATCCACGGCCTTCAGCAGCGAGGCCTCGCCGTTGTCACCGGTGCGCCGGGCGAAGGCACGCAGGCTGGCGGTGATCTTGCCCATGCGGTCGACCAGTTCGCCGATGTTCTGCAGATTGCTGCTGGCGACGTCGAGTGCGCCACGCTGGAGAAAGCGCACGGCATTGCCCGACAGCGTGCGCAAGGCCGCCAGCGGCTGATTCAACTCGTGGGCGATGCTGGTGGACATCTGCCCGATCACCGCCAGCTTGCCGGCCTGCACCAGCTCGTCCTGGGCCTGACGCAGGGTGGTTTCGGCCTGCTTGCGCTCGCGAACCTCGGCTTGCAGGCGTTCGTTGCTGGCCTGCAGGTCGGCGGTGCGCTCGGTGATCTTGCGCTCCAGCTCATCGTTGGCCGCCTGCAGCGCCTCGCGGGCGGCCAGGCGGGTGGCGATCACCTTGCGCCGCTCGTTCCAGGCAATCAGCAGAAAGGCCAGCAGAGCCGTCACCACGGCCGCCAGCATGGCATGGCTCATGGCTGCGCTGCGTTGTTCCTGCAAGGGGCTGAGCAGGGTCAGGTGCCAGGGCGTGTGTTCCAGGCGGCGGGTCTGCAGCAGGTAGTCGGTGGGTACGCCGCCGGTGGCGAAGCTGACCCGCTCGATGCCGTCGTCCATTAGCGAGCGATTGAACAGCTGCAACTCTTCCAGCGCTGCCCAGTGATACTGCAGGCTTCGCGCCAGGCGTTCCTTGGTGGCATCGTCCAGCGGGCGCACGGTCTTGAGGCGCACCATCGGGTCGCTGGCGAGGATGATGACGCCGTTCTCGTCGCTGACGTAGGCGTCCAGCAGGGCGCGCTGCCAACGCTCCTCGAGGGTGTCGAGGCGCACCTTGACCACCGCCACGCCGATGATGCGATCACCGTCGCGCAGGCCATGGGCCAGGTAGTAGCCGGGCTCGCCCGTGGTACTGCCAAGGCCGTATAAACGGCCCGGGCGGCCCTTGATGGCCTCCTGGTAGTAGGCACGGAAGGACAGGTCTTCGCCGAGATAGCTGTCGGCCTTGTCCCAGTTGCTGGTGGCGATCACCCGGCCGTCCGGGTCGAGCACGTAGATGGCGAGGCTGCCGGCGCGCTCGTTGAGCCCCTGCAGGTACACGTTGACGTGATGCCGGCGGTAGGCGGTGGGTGACAGCGCCAGGCGCGAGACATTGCCTTCCAGCTCCAGCAGGCTGGGCAGGTAGGTGTATTTGGTGATTTCGCTTTCCACCGCGCGCGCATTGAGCTCCAGCTGGCGCTCACCGTTTTCGGCCAGCGCGCGGATGCCGTTGCGGTCACTGATGTGATAGCCGGCGTAGCCGCAGCCGAGCACCAGCAGCAGGAACAGCAGAATCAGCGACAGGTGACGGAGCAGACGCGGTTTCACGATCAGATTGGCGCGAGGACTGGCGGACAGGCATTGCATCATAGTCGTCCTGAACTGGCCAGTTGCCAACACCCAGGGTGCGCCGCGCGCACCGGCTGTGGTGCGTGGGCATTGGTGCGCGTGGCGCACCCCGGCTGGCTAGTCAGTGCTGGAGGATCTTCGCCAGGAACTGCTGGGCGCGCTCGGAGCGCGCGTTGATGTCGCCGAAGAACTCCTCCTTGGGGCAGTCTTCGACGATCTGCCCGGCGTCCATGAAGATCACCCGGTCGGCGACCTTGCGTGCGAACCCCATCTCGTGGGTCACGCACATCATGGTCATGCCTTCCTGGGCCAGTTGCACCATCACGTCGAGTACTTCGTTGACCATCTCCGGGTCGAGCGCCGAGGTCGGCTCATCGAACAGCATCACCACCGGATCCATGGCCAGGGCGCGGGCGATGGCCACGCGCTGCTGCTGACCACCGGAGAGCTGGCCAGGGTGTTTGTGCGCATGGGCAGCCAGGCCGACGCGGTCGAGCAGGGCCAGGCCCTTCTTTTCGGCCTCGGCCTTGCTGCGGCCGAGCACCTTGATCTGGGCGATGGTCAGGTTCTCGGTGATGGTCAGGTGCGGGAACAGCTCGAAGTGCTGGAACACCATGCCCACGCGCGAGCGCAGCTTGGGCAGGTTGGTCTTCTTGTCGGCGATGGACGTGCCGTCGACGTCGATGTCACCCTGCTGGAAGGGCTCCAGGGCGTTGACGCACTTGATCAGGGTCGACTTGCCCGAGCCGGACGGCCCGCACACCACGACCACTTCGCCTTTCTTCACCTCGGTGCTGCAATTGGTCAGCACCTGGAAGTCCCCGTACCACTTGTTGACGTTCTGGATGGAAATCATACGGCTAACCTTTTTTGCAGGAGCTTGACCAGGCGCGAGGCGGCGAAGCTGATGGTGAAGTAGACCAGGCCGGCGAAGATCAGAAATTCATGGGGCTGGCCAATGATGTCGCCACGCGAGCGAGCGGCGTTGAGGAAGTCCATCAGGCCCACGGTGTACACCAGCGAGGTGTCCTGAAAGAGGATGATGCTCTGCTGCAGCAGCAGCGGGGTCATCTTGCGGAAGGCCTGCGGCAGGATGATCAGGCGCATGCTCTGCCCGTAAGTCATGCCCAGGGCCGAGGCGGCGCCCATCTGCCCCTTGGGGATGGCCTGGATACCGGCACGGACGATCTCGCAGAAGTAGGCCGCCTCGAACATCACGAAGGCCACCAGGCACGAGCTGAACGCCCCGACCGGAGTGTCCTCACCCGTGATCCAGCGCAGGATGAACGGCACCGCGAAGTAGAACCAGGTGATCACCAGCAGCAGCGGGATGGAGCGGAAGTAGTTGACGTAGGCGGCGGCAATGTTCGCCAGCAACTTGCTGTGCGACAGGCGCATCAGCGCCAGCAGGGTGCCCAGCACTACGCCGCCAAGCACGCCCAGTACCATCAGTTGCAGGGTCACCAGCATGCCGTCCCACAGGCCCGGAAGGGCCGGGAGGATCGCGGAGAAATCCATCATTTACCCCCTACGGAAATCAGGCCCGGCACGGCGACCTTCTTCTCGATCATGCGCATGATCATCATCAGGCTCATGTTCAGGGTGAAGTAGATCAGGGTGGCCAGGGTGAAGGCCTCGAACAGGTTGGCGCTGAACTCGGCGGTCTGCTTGGTCTGCGCCAGCAGTTCCATGAGGCCGATGAGCGACGCTACCGAGGAGTTCTTGAAGATGTTGAGGAACTCGCTGGTCAGCGGCGGAATGATGATGCGGTAGGCCTGCGGCAGCAGCACGTTGGTGTAGATCTGCGGCAGGCGAAAACCCATGGCGTAGGCCGCGGCGGTCTGGCCCTTGGGCAGCGCCTCGATGCCGGTGCGTACCTGCTCGCAGACCCTGGCGGCGGTGAACAGGCCGAGGCACACCACCACCGAGAGGTAGGCCGAGGTGGCCGGGTTGAGATCCTGCTTGAACCACAGTTCCAGCGGTTCGGGCAGCAGGTCCGGCACCAGGAAGTACCAGAGGAACAGCTGCACCAGCAGCGGCACGTTGCGGAAGACTTCCACGTAGGCGGTGGCCAGGCCGGACAGCCAGCGGTTTGGCAAGGTACGCATCACGCCGAGCAGCGAGCCCAGCGCCAGGGCGATGATCCAGCCGGCCAGGGCGATGGCGATGGTCCAGCCCAGGCCGGTGATGAACCAGTCCAGATAGGTCTCGCTGCCGATACCGGTGGACTTGAAGTAGATGCCCCAGTCCCAGTTGTAATTCATTGCGGGTTCCCTCGGGTGAGGATGCGATCTGCTGTGCGTCGGCTCTGCTGCGTTGCTACGACCAACGGGAGTAACAGCCGCAGGCTGGCCCGGAGGGTGAGCAACGCGAGTCAAGCGGCTTCAGCTCGCCAGATCGTCAGTACGGCTACGATGACGAAGCGTGAGAGCGGGCAACGGCTGCCCCTGTCCGCTCAGGCGGACGGTCTCGGCTTCGTCAGAAATTAGGTTGGGGAAGCCAGTGGCTTCCCCGGAGTCCCCGGGCCGTCACGCCTCGTGAGCGTGGCGGCGCATCACCGTCAGATCTGTTCTGCAGACTTGTCGGTCGGTTCGGCGATCAGCTTCTTCAGCTCGTCGCTCATGGGGAAGTTCAGGTTCAGGCCCTTCGGTGGTACGGGCTGCTGGAACCACTTGTCGTAGATACCGTTGATCTCGCCAGAGGCGAAGGTGGCGCTGATGGCCTTGTCGACCACTTGCTTGAAGCCCGCATCACCCTTGCGCACCATGCAGCCGTAGATCTCGAAGGATTGCGGGGTGCCGACCACGGCCCAGTCGTCCGGCTTCTTGGCCTTGGCCATTTCGCCGGCGAGCAGGGCGTCGTCCATCATGAAGGCGACGGCGCGGTTGGATTCGAGCATCAGGAAGGACTCGCCGTGATCCTTGGCGGAAATCACGTTCATGCCCATCTTCTTCTCGGCGTTCATCGACTTGATCAGGCGCTCGGAGGTGGTACCGGCGGTGGTCACCACGTTCTTGCCCTTGAGGTCTTCGAAATCCTTGATACCGCTGGTCTTCTTGGTCAGCAGGCGGGTGCCGACCTCGAAGATGCCAACGGAGAAGTCGACCTGCTGCTGGCGCTCGATATTGTTGGTGGTGGAGCCGCACTCCAGGTCCACGGTACCGTTCTGCACCAGCGGGATGCGGGTCTGCGAGGTCACCAGGTTGTAGCGCACCTTGAGGTCAGGCATGCCCAGTTCCTGCTTCAGCGCCTCGACCACTTTCAACTGCAGGTCGTGGGAGTAGCCGATCGGCTGGCGCGAGTTGTCGCCGAAGTAGGAGAAGGGAATGGACGAGTCGCGATGGCCCAGGGTGATGGTGCCGGAGTCCTTGATCTTCTTCAGGGTGCCGGTCAGCTCCTCGGCGATCACTGGAGTGGAAAGAACAGCTGCGGCGATGGCCACGCCCAGTACACGGTGGAAGGTACGCATGAATCGAGTCCTCGATGTTGTTGTGATGGCGCGGTCACGCCACTTTGCTCAGGGAATGTCTATCGCATTCCTGAAGTGACTTGAGCAGGTTGCATGCCAGCACTTTCGAGGTGTTCGAATTTAAGATAAATGTTTGTTTTATATTGATTTTGTTCTGTTGCTCGAGCGAGGCGGCTGATGTTTCCGTTCGCCGTTCCGACTATTGCCGGGCTGTGCGTTCGGAAATCCGAATGACGCCGCTGCTGTGAGCGCGCCCCCTCGACCTGTCAGCTGCGTTCGTTGCGCAACTCATCGATTCGGTTGTCCTTGGCTTGCCACAGCTCCGATACCCAACGCTGCATCTGCTGGCGAAACGCGGGGTCGTTCTCGTAATCGCCCTGCCACAAGCTCGGGTCGAGTTCGCGCGTCTGGATGTCGATGATCACCTCGGGGACCTGGCCGCTGAGCAGCGTCCAGAACCCGGGCACCCGTTTGCCGGGGTAGACCAGGGTGACGTCCAGCACCGCGTCGATCTGTTCGCCAAGGGCTGCGAGGACGAAGGCCACGCCGCCGGCCTTGGGCTTGAGCAGGTAGCGATAGGGCGATTGCTGCTGGGCCTGCTTGGCTGGGGTGAAACGGGTGCCCTCCAGATAGTTGACCACGGTGACTGGTAGGTGCTTGAACTTCTCGCAGGCGGCCTTGGTGATCTCCAGATCCTTGCCCTGCATATGCGGATTCTTCGCCAGGAAGGCCTTGGAGTAGCGCTTCATGAAGGGATAGTCCAAGGCCCAGAAGGCCAGACCGAGCAGCGGCACCCAGATCAGCTCCTGCTTGAGGAAGAACTTGAAATAGGGCGTCTTGCGGTTGAACGCCTGCACCAGTGCCGGAATGTCGACCCACGACTGATGGTTGCTGATCACCAGATAGGAGGCATCGCGGCGCAGTTCGGCGTTGCCGCGAATGTCCCAGTGCGTCGGGGTGAGCAGAGCGAAGGTGCGTTTGCAGTTTTCCGCCCAGAATTCGGCCACCCACATCACCCCGCGCGAGCAGGCGCGACGCGCGGTTTGTCCCGGCAGGACGAACTTGCCCAGGGCGATCAGCAGCAGCGGGCCGATCAGCAGCAGGGTGTTGCTCAGCAGTAGAGCTATATTGAGTAGGCCGGTCAGCAGGGGGCGCATATCAACTCCTCGGCAGGCGCGAAGCTACCATCATAAGCACCTGCAGAATTTGTCTCAAAATTACGACTGATAGCCTATGGCTATTAACTGGCAAGGCCTTGATGCTGGTCAGTGTGAAATCTAAGTGGATTGTCCGACAATGCACGGGCATTGGCCGCGGACCCTCCCGCCAACCTGTTCTGGATTGACTCGATGTTGAAACGCATTGCAGTGGCCGATCTGCGTATCGGCATGTATATCCAAGAGTTTTGCGGTTCCTGGATGGATCACCCGTTCTGGAAGTCCAAGTTCGTTCTCAACTCCGACAAGGATCTCGCCCGCATTCGCGACAGCGCGATCAGCGAATTGTGGATCGATGTCAGCAAGGGTGAGGATGTCGCGGCAGGTGTACAGGCTGCAACCGAGGCCGAGGTGGAGTGTGAGGCGCAGGCGCGTCTTCTGGCGGCCATCGAACCACCCAAGGTCAAGGTGCTGTCCATGGAGCAGGAGCTGGAGCAGGCAATGAAGCTCTGCGCGCGCTCCAAGCAGGCGGTAATGGAAATGTTCAGCGATGCGCGCATGGGCCAGGCGCTGCAGTTCGAGCAGGCGGAGTTGCTGGTCGAGGAGATCTCCAAGTCGGTCATGCGCCATCCCAATGCGCTGATCAGCCTGGCAAGGCTCAAGCACAGCAACGAATACACCTACATGCACTCGGTGGCCGTGTGTGCGCTGATGATTGCTTTGGCGCGGCAACTCGGCCTGCCTGAGGCTGCCGTGCGCGAGGCCGGCCTGGCCGGCCTGCTGCATGACATTGGCAAGATGGCGGTACCGCAGGACCTGCTGGACAAACCCGGCAAGCTAAGCGACAGCGAGTTCGCCGCGATACGCAAGCACCCGGAGGAGGGGGGCAGCATTCTGATCGCCAGCAAGCAGGTCAGCGCTCTGGTGCTCGATGTCTGTCTGCATCACCACGAAAAGGTCGACGGCAGCGGTTATCCGCATCACCTGCAGGGCGAACAGATCAGCCTGCTGGCGAAGATGGGCGCGGTCTGCGACGTGTATGACGCCATCACCTCGAACCGTCCGTACAAGCAGGGCTGGGACCCGGCCGAGTCGATCCGCAAGATGGCCGAGTGGAAGGGGCACTTCGACGAGGTGGTGTTCCAGGCTTTCGTCAAGACCGTCGGCATCTACCCGGTCGGCGCGCTGGTGCGCTTGCAGAGCGGGCGCCTGGCCGTGGTCATCGAGCAGAACCCCAAGGCGTTGCTGGCGCCCAGGGTCAAGGTGTTCTTCTCGGCCAAGTCGCGTCTGCCGCTGCCGCAGAGCGTCGTGGACCTGAGCAAGATCACCGATCAGGACCGCATCGTCGGCCGTGAATCGGCCGAGGAATGGGGCTTCGAACGGCTCGACGAGCTGTGGTCCGGGATGGAGCTGGAGGGGCGCGGTCGCTAGTTCGGGTGCAACACCCGGTTAGAAAATACCTGGCGCATGCAGCACGCTGTAACGCTTTCGGCGGAACATGACAGGCGCGCAGCAGTCGGAGGTTCGGTCACCGCAAACGAGAGGACCGAACCTTGAAATACGCTCTGCTTCTGCTGGCCGCCGCGATCAGTCTGCCTGCCATGGCCGATGAACAACCGGACCTTTACGGCCGCTACGAACTGATCAAGCTCCCCGCTCTGGGCCAGACCCTCAAGGCCAAGATGGATACCGGCGCGATGACCGCCTCGCTGTCAGCCAAGGACATCGAACCCTTCAAGCGCGACGGCGAGGACTGGGTACGCTTTCGCCTGGCTGTCGACGGCGCCGAGAACACGGTTTACGAGCACCCGCTGGTACGCATCGCCGAGATCAAGAAGCGCACCGAGGAAGGTGACACCGAGGCCAAGGAAGTCGCCTACTCGCAGCGCCCGGTGGTCGAAATGCCGATCTGCCTGGGCGAGGAAGAGCGCACCATCGAGGTCAACCTGACCGACCGCAGTACCTTCAGCTACCCGCTGTTGATTGGCGCCAGTGCCATGCGCGATCTTGGTGCGGCAGTGGATCCTGCCGAACGCTACACCCGCGATCGTCCCCAATGCTGAGTTAATTGTCGCATTTCGGGAAAGGCTAATACCCATTGGCCAGTACACTCGGCGAGAGTGCCCAGTGACCACTTCCTTGCTCTAAGGGGCGTCGGGCCTGTTTTTTGCTTCGTATAGATGCTTTCCAGGCCTGTAGGCCCTTTAGGTCGTTGAGGTGTCGCTATGACGGGAGTACTCAAGCCGGGTGTACGGCTGTTGCAGCGTTTCAGTTTTGCTCGCAAGTTCCAGCTGGTGTTCCTGTTGTTCGCGCTTCCGCTGGGCTACGCGCTGTGGATCATCGGCAGTGACTACCTGTCGCGCCTGCAGTCCGTGGATTCTGAAGTGGAAGGTGCGCAAGCGCTGGAGCGCATGGCGCAGGTGCAGCAAGAGCTGATCGCCCAGCGCACCCTGCTGGCACGCTGGAAAGGCACCGAGGATGCCGCGCAGGGCCTGTTGCTGCAGCGCGAAGGCAAGCTCGACGAGGCGCTGCAGCAAGCGGCCGAGCCGCTACAGAGCGAGCTGATCAGCGACCAGGCGCGCCAGCATTTTCAGGCCTTGCAGGACGAGCGCGACGGTTTGCGCGCCGCCGGGCTGACCAAGGTTCCCCTGCCCGATGCGCTGGAGCGTTACCAGAAGGCGCTGCTGTCGCTGATCGCCCTGCGCGAGCAGGTGGCAACCGACAGCGCGCTGATCCTCGATCCGCGCCTCGATACCTACCTGATGATGGAGCAGATCACCTACATCATGCCGCGCCTGCTCGAACAGCTCGGCACCTTCGCCGCTCAGGGCCACGGCGCCGTGGTCTCGCAGCACTTCACCCTGCAGAGCCGTGTGCTGATCCGCGATCTGCGGCGCAACCTGGACGAGCAAAGGGCGCAGCTGGTCAAGGCGCAGATCACCCTGTCGCGCGAGGCGCCGCGAGCCATGCGCCAACTGAGCGAGCCCTTCGATGCCTCGCTCAAGGCGTTCGACGAATTCCTCGCCCAGATCGACCGCGACATGTTCGAGTCCAGCCCCATGGCGCTGACGCCCGAGCAGTTCGTCCAGCGCGTCGAAAGCCTGGAAACTCAGCTGCAAGGACTGCAGCAAGCGCTCTATCTGCAGTTTTCCGCCAGCCTCGGCCACTACCGGCAGCGGGCGCTGTGGTCGATGATCGAGGTGGTCGGTGCTTTCAGCGTTCTGACCCTGCTGGCGATGTACGTGCTGATGTGCCTGAACGCTTCGATCCGCATCAGCACCAGCAACATCATCGATGCTGCCCGGAGGCTGCGTGATGGCGACCTGCGCGTGCGCATGGAGGTCAACGGTCGTGATGATCTGGCTGCCATCGCCCAGGCACTGAATACCGCCGTCGAGCAGATGCGCGACTCGCTGCAGGGCGTCAACCACGAAAGCCAGCAGCTGGAAGGCACGGTACAGCTACTCGGTGGCCAGGCGCGCGATGCGCTCGACGCCGTCGAGCAGCAGCAAGCGCAGATGAGCCAGATCGCCACCGCGGCGACGCAGATGGCTGCCACGGCGCAGAGCGTGGCGCAGAGCTGCGAGCAGGCGTCGCTGGAGGCGCAGCAGACCCGTGAGGTGGCGCTCGGCAGCAACCAGCGTAGCGAGCGCACCAGTGCCAGCATGCGCCACCTCAGCGCTCGCCTGGGCGACAGCGCGGCGGCGTTGCAACAACTGCGTGACCAGACCCAGCAGATCAACCGTGTGGTCGAGGTGATCAAGGGCATCGCCGAGCAGACCAACCTGCTGGCGCTCAACGCTGCCATCGAGGCGGCGCGTGCGGGGGAGGCCGGTCGCGGTTTCGCCGTGGTCGCCGACGAAGTGCGCTCGCTGTCCAAACGCACCCAGGACTCGACCCAGGAAATCGCCCAGACCGTGGACAACCTGCAGCGCGTGGTCGGCCAGTCGGTCACCCTGATGGAGGAAGCCTGCAGTCAGGCCGATGGCGACATCGGCAGCGTGTTGGCCATGGGCGATGAGCTGCAGAACATCGTCGATTCGGTGCAGCGCGTCAGCGACCGCCTGGCGCAGATCGCCACGGCCGCCGAGCAGCAGGCGGCCACCGCCGATGAGGTCAGTGGCAATATCCAGCAGGTCGATCAGGCCGCCGGCCAACTGCTCGATGGCGCCCAGGCCGTGAGCAGCGCCGCGGAACAGCTGCGCAGGGGCAGCCAGGGGTTGGCGCAAAATACCGGACGCTTCAGTCTCGACTGAGGTCGAGGCTGACCTGGCTGGCCAACTCTGCTAAAAACAATGCAAACAACACGGAGCCCCAGCATGAAAACGGTTGCCGAAGTCCTCAGAACCAAGTCAAACGCCCTTCTCTACAGCATCGACGCAGATGATTCCCTGCTCGACGGCCTGCGCATCATGGCAGAGAAGGGCATCGGCGCCCTGGTGGTGATGTCCGGCGGGCGCCTGGTGGGCATCGTCAGCGAGCGTGACTACGTGCGCAAGGTCGCCCTGGCCGAGCGCTCCATGCTGGGCGCCAAGGTCAGCGAAATCATGACCCGCGACGTGATCACCGTCGGCGCACGCGACAGCCTGCAGCACTGTATGGAGCTGATGACCGAACGCCGTCTTCGCCACCTGCCGGTGCTGGCTGAAGGTGAGCTGATCGGCTTGCTTTCCATCGGTGACCTGGTCAAGGAAACCATCGCCGAGCAGGCTGACCTGATCCGCCAGCTGGAGCAGTACATTCGCGGCGAGCACTGAGCCTCCGCCCGCTCGCTCCCGGTTCCGAACCTGATCCGGGAGCATCCGCTTCGTGTCGGCACGAATTCATTCGCGATAATGGCCAGGCGCCAACCTGGCCCGGATGCAATCCGCAGCTCGTGCGTAGGCGCATACCAGGCCTGAGCCTTGACGCACGCCCCGGCCCCCGGCAGTCTCCTGCCGTCGCCCCCAGGTGCAGGACGCCCGATGCCGCAGATACTCATAGTCGAAGACGAAGCCGCGATTGCCGATACGCTGGTCTATGCCCTGCAGGCCGAAGGCTTCGTCACGCACTGGTCGAGCCTGGGCGGCGAAGCGCTGACGCTGCTGGAAGACGGCGCCTTCGACCTGGCCATTCTCGACGTTGGCCTGCCCGATATCAGCGGTTTCGAAGTGTGCAAACGCCTGCGCCGTTTCTCCGAGGTGCCGGTGATCTTCCTTACCGCGCGCAGCGAGGAAATCGATCGCGTGGTGGGCCTGGAAATCGGCGCCGACGACTACGTGGTCAAACCCTTCAGCCCGCGCGAGGTGGCTGCGCGGGTCAAGGTCATCCTTAAGCGTATTGCCCCGCGTGAAGTGCCGGCGGCCAGCGTGTCGAACCTGTTCCAGGTCGACGATGCAGCCTTTCGCATTCACTACCACGGCCAGGCACTGAGCCTGACCCGCCACGAATTTCGCCTGCTGCGCACGCTGCTTGGCCAGCCGCGCCGGGTCTATTCCCGTGAGCAATTGCTCGATGCCCTCGGCGTGGCCAGCGAAGCCGGCTACGAGCGCAACATCGACAGTCATATCAAGAGTGTGCGCGCCAAGCTGCGCGCCATCGCTCCGAGCGAAGAGCCGATCCAGACCCATCGCGGCCTCGGTTACAGCTACGAGCCAGAGACCTAGAGAGGCTCTTCCATGCCGCTGGGCGTACGCATCTTCCTCGTCTACTTCCTGTTCGTCGGCCTGGCCGGCTGGTTCGTGCTGAGCACGGTGATGGACGAGATTCGCCCCGGCGTGCGTCAGAGCACCGAGGAAACCCTGGTCGACACCGCCAACCTGCTGGCCGAGATCCTGCGTGACGAGGTCAAGGCCGGCACTCTGGGCCAGGGGCGCCTGAACGATGCGCTGGCGGCCTATGGTCAGCGCCAGCCACAGGCGACCATCTGGGGGCTGACCAAGGCCGAGGTCAATCACCGCATCTACGTCACCGACGACCAGGGCATCGTCCTGCTCGACTCCACCGGCCAGGCCATTGGTCAGGACTATTCGCGCTGGAACGACGTGCTGCTGACCCTGCGCGGTCAGTACGGCGCGCGCTCGACCCGTGAAGACCCGAACGACCCAGACTCCTCGGTGATGTACGTGGCGGCGCCGATCAAGGACGGCGAACGGATTATCGGCGTGGTCTCGGTGGCCAAGCCCAACCGCACCCTGCAGCCCTATATCGAGCGCTCGCAAACGCGCCTGGGCTGGCTCGGCGCCGGGTTGATCGGCCTCGGCCTGCTGATCGGTGCGGCGCTCTCCTGGTGGCTCAGCGCGGCGCTGGGCAAGCTCACCCGCTATGCCCAGGCGGTCAGCGAAGGGCAGCGCGCCGAGGCGCCGCAAGTGCGCGGCGGCGAGCTGGGGCAACTGGCCGTGGCGGTCGAGCGTATGCGTACCGAACTGGAAGGCAAGGCCTATGTCGAGCGCTACGTACATACCCTGACTCACGAACTGAAAAGCCCGCTGGCCGCGATCCGTGGCGCCGCCGAACTGCTCGACGGCGACATGCCGCCCGAGCAGCGTCAGCGCTTCGTGGCCAATATCCAGCAGGAAAGCGCGCGCCTGCAAAACCTCATCGAACGCCTGCTGCACCTGGCCCAGGTTGAACAACGTCAGGGGCTGGAAGAGCGCGTGACGGTGCCGTTGGCGCCACTGGTCGACGAGCTGCTGCAAGCGCAGCAGGCGCGTATCACCGCCGCCAATCTGCAGATCGATCAGGTTGTACCCGCAGGCCTCAGTCTGCGCGGCGAGCGTTTCCTGCTGCGCCAGGCGCTGGCCAACCTGCTGGATAACGCCCTGGACTTCACCGCGCCCGGCGGGCTTATCCGCATCACCGCCGAGCGCCAGGGCGAGCGCGTCGAGCTGCGCCTGTTCAACCAGGGCGATGCCATTCCCGAGTACGCACTTGAGCGCCTGACCGAGCGCTTCTACTCACTGCCGCGCCCCAACGGCGGCCGCAAGAGCACCGGACTGGGGCTGAACTTCGTGCAGGAAGTGGCCGAGTTGCATGGTGGCGAACTGCAGATTGGTAATGTCGAAGGTGGTGTGGAAGTGCTGCTGGCATTACCCGCCTAGATTGCGCTGTAGGAGCCGCTTCAGCCGCGAAGCTTCCGGGCTGTTTAGCTGCGTAGTGATTGTCCGGGCTATTTGCTGAGCGCCGGGCCTGCATGCCTAGATTTTGATTCCCGAGATCAATTGCCGCGCGAACTGCAGAGTGGCCATTTTTTGCAGCGCAAATCTTGCGCTATTCATGCTGAAGCACATTTATTAGTTTTCCAAATGGATCACGAACATAAAACCTGCGAACGCCCCAAGGTTCTGATACGGGGCCGTACTCGATGTGAATGTTTTCAGCGGTTATTCGCTCCAGCACAAGGTCAAGATCGTCTACCTCTATAGATAAATCCGGAACGGGTGTTCCTGATCCGCCTTCATAAGCGACACTGATCTGTACTTCCATTTTTTCACCGGAAGTAAAAGTTTTTATCCAGCCGTGATCCATGATGAGTTTGAGGTCGAAGACGCGTTCATAAAATTTACTGGCTTCATCTGTGTCTGCTGTCGCCACATTTGAAATTATTCTTTTTACCTTCATCGAGTCGACCCTTGGTAGCGTGCTGTGCGCTGTAACCCTAGGTTAAGTGGCGGGCCTTAGCCAGTGCCAGCGAACGAATTGAATCCCTTGTTATATGATATTAATTGAGCGAAAAGGGGATTTATTCATATTCGATTTTTCCCTGTTTTTATGTCATCAACGCAACCTCTCCATAGCGTTGATATGGCTAAAAAATATGTTCCTTTTGCCTGATCTTTAGAGCTGGACCGTCGATGGCGATCCGTGCGAGTGGGCGTCGGCCATGAGCGACGGCTGCTCAAGACACGCAAATGTTTGCGTACACTTGAACAGGCCCTAGGCCGGTAGATGACAAACCGCTTCGATGTTGTGTCCATCTGGGCCGATGACGAACGCGCCGTAGTAGTTCGCATGGTAATGCGGACGCAGCCCAGGAGGACCGTTGTCCTTTCCGCCTGCGGCCAGCGCAGCCTCATAGAACGCACCTACTTCCATGCGATTCTGGGCCGTGATGGCGATGTGGAGATGAGTAGGCTTCTCCGAGGACTCGCAGAGCCAGAGCGACGGCTTGCCGTTGCGGCCGATTCCAACGCTGTGAGGCCCTTCCATGGCGACGGAGACGCCCAGTGGTTGCAATGCCTTCAGGAAGAAGGACCTGCTTTCGGCCAGGCTGGTAACCCCGATACCCAAGTGATCAAACATGCATCTCTCCCGTGCGGATTAGTGTTGGACGTCCTCTGCGGCCTAACTTTTGGTTTTAGCCCGCCCCAGTGAGCGAAGCGAACGGTTTGAATACTAGGTGTTAGGCTACTCGGCGAGATTCACTGAAGTCCGATAATCTGAAGATGGTTTCTTTCTCCAGAAACTTTTCTACTTCATCAAGGTTGCAGAATTCTTGGACTCTCCCTGCTTCTGGACTGGCTGCATCATAAGTTGTAACTATATAGCTGTTTCCAATTTTTTCTAGCTTGGCACTGATGTGAGTTGAATTTTTTCCGTTACCTGAAAGGATATCTGCGGTCAGGTCGTTATTTAATAGTTTCTGGGATGTTCTATATTTAAGTGAGATTTTTTTCGAATGATTTTCACGTGCTTTTAAAAGGCCGCCCACGGCAAAAGCAGTAATAACAATTATTTCCCAGCCATAGCCGTTTCGCGGGCCGCTCCCTTGCTTGGTGCTTAGCCAATCTAATATGAGTTGAAGGATCTCGTGCATTGCTAATGCCTAGCGTTTGTTTAAGGGGCGGGCTTTAGCCTGTCCCGAGTGAGCGAAGCGAACGGCTTAAACAACATGTTATGCATATACCTGCGTCAATGCCCCTGCAACGAAACACAGTAGACCGATAGCTGACCCTATGGCGGGTATGCTAAACCAATATTTTTTAGACAGTATGAAATATGTTAATGAAATGATTGGCGCAGCGCTCATGAAAAAGAGGGAGCTTTCCAAGAAGGAAGTATAGAAGGTTGATAAATATAAATAAGTGAGTGAGAAAAATAGTATGCCGATGCCGTGACTGATATTAAAGCCAACCCATGCACGCCACATATTTGTTTCTTTTGTTATAGCTAAGGTCGACTCTTTCATGAGGCTCATAACGCCAGATTTGTATGGTATTAGCTTTTTAGGCTTGTACGTGTCTGTGATTGTGTAGACCGTATGCAGGATGCCAAGTGCAAGGAATGGTATGCAGCCTGCGATGTATAAGTATTTTGTGAGCACGCGAAATTCCTTGTATGTGCATGACGTTTGGTTAAGGGGCGGGCTTTAGCCCGTCCCAGCGAGCGAAGCGAACGATTTGAACCACTTGTTATAGGGATTTTTCACAGCCTGGAGAGCCTCCAAACTCTGTTTGTCGAACACAGAAGAAGCTTTTCTTAACTAAATTTATTGTGAATTTTTCGCAGTCGTATTTTGGGTTTAATGTGTTAATTGTGATTCTATTGGCGTGCTTTGGCTGTGTGATGTATATATGGCAGTGTTCGCTGTTTAGAGAGTCGGCTGTGTAAGCTAAAACGTTCTTGTCGTCGCTCTTGATTGAGAGCGACGGACAGTTTTTATTTTCTAGGGTTACAACTATTTTTTTGTCAGATTTTTGTGAAAGATAAAATAGCGGAATAAAATATGGTGCGATTATTTGGCTTGAAGTCGCTGTTGCGCCGTTGGTTTTTATTTTATTGCTTGCGCACTGCTCAGTAACAGCTTTATCAAATTTTTGGCCTTTTTCATCAAGTACCCAATAGTCGCCATATTTATAATCTGCAGATATGCATCCGCTAGCTGTGATGGCCATGAGAATTATTAAAGCAATACGCACGGTAGTCCTATAACTATAAATAGACACCAAATGGTGCATAACCTGCTGCTGGGGTTTGGTGGATAACCTTCCTGGTCATTCTCGAAATCCTTCTCTATCTCGCAGGCTGCAGCGAGGCGGTGGGGGTGTTTGGCAGGTTATACACCATGTCGGATAACCTCTGGCAAGTCGTGTTCAGGCGTGTCTTGCAGGTGCTCCCGATCTTCCTCGCGGGTGTCGTTACGCTCAATCCAGGCTACGGCTTTCAGGCCGCAATGATCGCGGATAAAACGGAATGCCGCCCAGCCGATCCTACAGGTCGGGTTGCGCTTCGGGTGTGGGGGCTTTGTGCGGCAAGCGCAGCAGCTCCACCTGCCACCAGGTCGGCAGCAGGCGGCGGACTTCGGGGCGGGCGAAGCGGTCGTCGATCAGGTAGAGCACGCCTTGATCTTCCGGCGTGCGGATTACCCGGCCGGCGGCTTGCACCACCTTTTGCAAGCCGGGGTAGAGGTAGGTGTAGTCGTAGCCATTGCCGAACAGGGCGTCCATGCGCTGGCGGATTTCTTCGTTGATCGGGTTGAGCTGGGCCAGGCCAAGGGTGGCGACGAAGGCGCCGATCAGACGTTCGCCGGGCAGATCCACGCCTTCACCGAATACGCCGCCGAGCACGGCGAAACCGATGCCGCGGCCGCCGATCTGGAAGCGTTCGATAAAGCCCTGACGCGCGGCTTCGTCCATCTGCCGTGATTGCGTCCATATCGGAATCTGCGGGTGGTCGCGGCGCAGCTCCTGTAGCACTTGTTCCAGATATTGATAGCTGCTGAAGAAAGCCAGGTAGTTGCCGGGGCGTTCGGCATATTGGCGCGCCATCAATTGGCAGATCGGCGCCAGTGAGGCGTCGCGGTGCTGGTAGCGGGTGGACAGGTTGCGTACCACCTGCACGTGCAGTTGTTCGGCGCTGAACGGCGAGGCGACGTCCAGGCACTGAGTCTCGATCGGCAGGCCGAGCAGGTCGAGGTAGTAGTGGCTGGGGCTGAGGGTGGCGGAGAACAGCGTGGCGCTGTGGGCATCCTCGAAGCGCGGGCCGAGAAAGGGCGCCGGCAGGATATTGCGGATGCACAAGGTTGAATAACTACGGCCGTTGCCGGCCTCGATGCGATTGATGTCGAACAGCGAGTGCGGGCCGAAGCTTTCGGCCAATCGGCAGAACAGCATGGCGTCTAGATAGAAACTCAGTAGTTCGCCTGCGTTGCCTTCGGGCTGGTCGGTCAGCAGGTCGGTGATGGCGCTGACCGCCTTGCCCAGCGCGGCGAGTAGCAAGTCCGGCGCCAGCGGGTAGACCTGATAGGGCACCGCTTGCTCGCGGTGCAGTTGGTCCCAGTGGCGGTCGATGCGTTCCAGCACGCTTTTCAGGCGCTTCGGCGCGTCGCGACACATGGCCTTGAAGCGCGCCTGATCCAGTTCGGCGCTGTACATGCCGCGCCCGCGTTCCACCAGGTTGTGTGCTTCGTCCACCAGCAGGCAGACGCGCCACTGGTTGATCAGGGTGAGGCTGTGCAGCAGGGCGCCGAGGTCGAAGTAGTAGTTGTAGTCGCACACCACCACGTCGCTCCAGCGGCACAGCTCCTGACTCAGGTAATAGGGGCATACGCCATGAGCGATGGCGATATTGCGCACGGCCTGCTGATCCAGCCAGCGCTCCTTGAGCGCCGCGCTGCGCGCCGCTGGCAGGCGGTCGTAGAAGCCCTTGGCCAGCGGGCAGGAGTCGCCATGGCAGGCCTTGCTCGGGTGCTCGCAAGCCTTGTCGCGGGCGACGTGTTCCAGCACGCGCAGCGGCGTATCCGGTTCGCGCAGGCGTTGCAGGGCATCCAGTGCCAGGCGCCGCCCGGGTGTCTTGGCGCTCAAGAAGAACAGGCGGTCGAGTTGCTGGCCGGGCATGGCCTTGAGCTGCGGGAACAGGGTGCCGAGGGTCTTGCCGATGCCGGTGGTGGCCTGCGCCAGCAGGTAGTGGCCATCGCGCGCGGCGCGGTACACGGCTTCGGCCAGTTGCCGCTGGCCATGGCGGAATTCGCCGTAGGGGAAGCTCAAGCTCTCCAGCGCCTGGTTGCGCGCTTGCTGGTGGGCCTGCTCCTGCCGCGCCCAGTCGATATAGCGGCGGCAGTGCAGGGCGAAGAACTCGCCCAGTGACGCGGCGCTGTGGCGCTCACGGAACACCGTCTCCTGCTGGGTGATGACGTTGAAGTAGACCACCGCCAGATCCAGCTCCTCGAAGCTCAGCTCCTGGCACAGCAGCCAGCCGTAGATCTTGACCTGCGCCCAGTGCAGCAGGCGATGGTTGGCGGGGATGCGCGAGATGTCGCCGCGATGGGTCTTGATCTCCTCCAGCAGGCGAAACTCGGGGTCGAAACCGTCGGCGCGGCCACTGACGGTCAGCCCCTCGAACTCGCCGATCAGCGGCAGCTCGGAAACGTAATCCGGGCCGCGCCGGGCGACCACCGTGGCGTGACCGGCCATGCCCTCCTGTGCGGTGGGCGAGGGGGTGAAGCGCAGGTCGAGGTCACCTTCCTTGGCGGTGAACTCGCACAGCTCGCGCACGGCGATGCGCAGGCTCAATCGCTCCACTCCACGTAGCAGACGCTGACCGGCATGCCGTGCTCGGCGCAGAACGCCAGCCAGCGTTTCTGGTTGTCCTGCAGGCGGTCGCCGGGGCCTTTCACCTCGATCATCCGGTAGCGGCCCTCGGCGGGCCAGAACTGGATCAGGTCGGGCATGCCGGCGCGGTTTTCGCGGATGTCGGCCAGCAGGCGGCGGAACCAGGCGGCCAGATGGGCTGGCGGCAAGCAGGTCAGCGCCTGTTCCAGGCGCTCGGCGTCGAGCAGCTCCCAGAACACGAAAGGTGACTGGATGCCGAACTTCTCGGTGTGGGTGCGGCGTATGGCTTCGATATAGCTGCCGTCGTCCAGACGCGCCAGGCAGGCGGCGAACAGCTCGCTGCGGCGGGCGTGGAAGTCGGCGCGGTGCAGGTCCACCGGGCCGGTATGAAAGGGGTGGAAGAAGGCGCCGGGCAGTGGGGCGAAGATCGCTTCCCAGCAGAGCAGGCCGAACAGCCCGCAGATCAGCGTGTTCTCCACGTAATGCACCGGCGCATCCGGTTCGGCCAGGTGCATGGCCACGGCCAGCTCGACGCTGGCGGCGCGCGGCAGGCGCAGGTCGAGGCGACTCTCGATCAGTTTTGCCGCCTTGGCCGCGGGCGGCAGGCCGAGGCGTTTGCGCAGGCGCGTGCGTGCGCGCTCGGCCAGTTGCGCTTCTTCGGCATTGTGCGGCGCTGCGATCACCTGTTCGGCCAGGGTCAGCGCTTCGGCATCCTGGCCCAGGCGCTCCAGCACGCGGATCTGCCGTTGCCGCGAGCCGACCGCGCGGGTGTCGCGATATAACGCCAGCGCCGAGTCCAGCTCGCCGGCCCGTTCCAGATGCTGCGCCAGTTGCAGCAGCAGGCGCTGGTGGCGTTCGTTGATATGCGCGCTGTCGCTGGAGAAATCGCCGAGTTGCTGCAGCACTTCAGGCACCGCCATACCGGCCTCGAAGGCTTCGCGACAGAGGCGCAGGTGCAGGTAGTCGTCGACGTCCTGGCGCTGGCGAAAGCCGCGTGAACCGGGGGTGAGCGGCACCTGCTCGTAGCGGAAGATGCCCAGGTCGGCGAGCACGAACTCCGACCAGTCCTGCGCCAGGTTGCCGAAGAACATCAGGCGCAGGCGGTCGCACAGTGGCCCGATGGCCAGGCTCAGCAGGCGCTCGTGCAGTTGCGGGCACCAGTCGCCGAGGCTACGGGGTTCGCTGTGCAGCTCGCGCAGATGGTCGAGCGCTTCGCTTTTCTTCAGGTTGCTGCGCGGCAGATCGCTGGCGAAATGCGCGGCCAGTTCGTCCTTGAGCAGCAGGGCGCCGAGTTCGTCGAAGCTTAGCGCGGCGCAGTCGATCAGCCAGCCCAGTTGTAGCAGCGGGGCGGCTGCAGTCGGTATGTCGCCAATCTCGGCATAGCGCAGCTTGCTGGCGCGAAAGTGCACGCCCTTGCGCATCACCAGGCGCACCAGCAGCGCCTGAGCAGGCAATGGCAACTGGGGGAAATCGGCGACGAAGGCGCGCTCGGCATCATCCATCAGGTCGCGGTGATGGGCGTCGAGCCAGGCAAGGGCCTTGCGGAAGTTGGCCAGGTAATAGAGTTCGGGAGCGTCGAGGGCGAGCATGGGGCGAAGTTTCACTGGTTTTTTATACAGATGCCAGTGCCGTTCACCCGTTGCGCTGTCGGGCAGACAAAAGGCAAGAGAGCTTCAGTATGGTCGTTGCTGATGACTATCTGGCTGATCGATAAGCACTTTTTCAGGTATCGATGGCATCGATTGTCACTATCCCGAGATGTGCCTTTTGCCGTTCTGGGGCGTGCGTAACATGAGCTCCGTAGCCAGTTACTCACCCCCTCTTACGGAGAACGACCATGAAAAAGCAAATCCTCGCCAGCCTCGTCATCGCCACTCTTTCCGCCAGCGCTTTCGCCCTGCCGCAGGTTTCCACCGAACAGTCCGTTGCCCCTGTAGTCGCCGAAGATGGCGCTGATCGTGTCGGCACCAACCGCGTCGCTGAAGGCGGTGCCGAGCGTACTCAGGAGCGCTTCCGTATCGTTGAAGATGGTGCTGATCGCGTTGGTGTGAACCGTGTAGCTGCAGACGGTGCCGATCGTGTCGGCGCGAACCGTGTAGCTGCTGATGGTGCCGACCGTGTTGGTGCGAACCGTGTAGCCGCCGATGGCGCTGACCGCGTTGGTGCGAACCGTGTAGCCGCCGATGGCGCTGACCGCGTTGGTGCGAATCATGTAGCCGCCGATGGTGCTGATCGCGTTGGTGCGAACCGTGTAGCCGCCGATGGTGCTGACCGCGTGGGTGCGAACCGTGTAGCCGCCGATGGCGCTGACCGCGTGGGTGCGAATCGCGTAGCCGCAGACGGCGCCGACCGCGTGGGTGCCAGCCGTATCAGCTGATCCGGGCATCCGTCACGCGGGAGCAGTCTTATGCCGCATTGCAGTTAGAAAGGGCGCCCTCAATCGGCGCCCTTTCTCTTTCACCCATTCTCCACACAATCTCCACGCTTGCCCCACACGCCTCACACCGCCCTTGCCCAGACTCTGCCGTACTTTCACTCGCTACGGAGAGCCGTACCATGACTCGCACACTGGGCTTCAAGCTGGGCGCCATCGCTCTGCTGATCCTGCTCCTGATGATTCCCCTGCTGATGATCGATGGCCTGGTCGACGAGCGCCAAGGCCTGCGCTACGAGGTGCTGCAGGATATCGCCCGCAGTTCCAGCTACCGCCAGCAGATCACCGGGCCGATCCTGGTGCTGCCGTATATCAAGACCACTCACGAGTGGAAGACCAACGAGAAGACCGGCGAGCGCTATACCGAGGAGCGCCAGCGCCGAGGTCGTCTGTACTTCCTGCCGGAGCGCTTCGTGCTCGAGGGGCAGGTCGGCACCGAGCTGCGTGCCCGTGGCATCTATCAGGCGCGCCTGTACCGCAGCGACAGCCAGGTCAGTGGCCAATTCCGCCTGCCGGCGCGCCTCGGGCTGGGCGACGACCTGGGCTTCTACCGTTTCGAAAAACCCTTTCTCTCGGTCGGCATCAGCGATATCCGTGGCATCAGCAACGACCTGCAACTGCGCCTGAATGGCCAGACCCTGAGCTTCGCGCCAGGCAGTGGTGACGATAATTTCGGCGCTGGCGTGCATGCGCCGATCCCGGCCCTGGATGCCCAGGGTGGACAAACGCTGGAATTCGCCTTCGACCTCAAGCTGCAGGGCACCGAGCAGCTCTCGGTGGTACCGGTCGGGCGTGATAGCCGGGTCAAGCTGAACTCCGACTGGCCGCACCCGAGCTTCGTCGGTGAGTACCTGCCAAGCAGCCGTGAGATCAGCGCCGCAGGGTTCAGCGCCGAGTGGCAGACCAGCTTCTTCGCCACCAATCTGGAGGAGGCACTGCGCGACTGCGTGGGCGGTGATCGTTGCCAGGAGCTGTTCGGCCGCAACTTCGGAGTCAGTTTCGTCGACCCGGTCGATCAGTACCTGAAGACCGACCGGGCGATCAAATATGCGCTGCTGTTCATCGCCCTGACCTTCGCCACCTTCTTCCTCTTCGAGGTGCTCAAGCGCCTGGCCGTGCACCCGGTGCAGTACACCCTGGTCGGCCTGTCGCTGGCGCTGTTCTACCTGCTGCTGCTGTCGCTGTCCGAGCACCTGCCGTTCACCCTGGCCTATGGCCTGTCGGCGGGGGCCTGCGTCGGCCTGATCGGCTTCTACGTCAGCTACGTGCTGCACAGTTGGCGACGCGGCTTGGGCTTTGGCGCGCTGCTGGCCGCTCTGTACGCCATGCTCTACGGCCTGCTCAACGCCGAGGACTACGCCCTGCTGATGGGTTCGCTGCTGGTGTTCGGCGTACTCGGCAGCGTGATGGTGCTGACCCGCAAACTGGACTGGTACGGCGTCGGCCGTAGCGGTCCGCAAGCCTGAATTGACTGGCGCGGTCAGTGCAGGCCGCGCCTTCTATCGGAGGTGATCCCCATGCGTCTTCTCATGCAATTTTCCGCCTGCCTGGGCCTCGGTCTGGTGGTGGCGGTGATGATCCTCATCGGCCTGATGTTCTGCGGCTGGTTCAACCTGATCGATGGCCTGCTGCTGACCGGCAAGCCGCTTGCCAGCCTGAGCCTGATGCTGTTGCCGGAAGGGTTCTGGAATGCCCTGACCGGTATCCAGGATGCGGCGAATAACGGCACGCTGCGCTCGTTCCTGTCGCTGTGCGCGGCGCTGGGCCAGGTCGGCCTGTTGCTGGCGCTGGGCTTCATGCGCCTGTGGTATCGGCCATGAGCGGGCATATCGGTTTGCGCGAAGAGGCGCGTGCCGGGCATCAGTTGGCGCTGCGCATTGCCTGGCTGTTTCGCGATGCGCGTCATGGGCAGTGGGCAGGCGGCCGCGTAGACTCGCGCCGGGATGACGTGGAGGAGCTCAAGGATGAAAGGACTGTGCGCGCTGGCATTGGCCAGCCTGCTGACGGCCGGCGTGGCGCTGGCCGATGATTGCCGCCAGCAACTGCCTGGCTGGATCGAAATGGCCCATCCGGGCCACGCGGCCGGCGAGGCGCTCGAAGACCAGCGTGGGCACTATCGGGTGGATGCCGAACGAACCATCTGCAAGGTATGGCCGGCGCGGCCTGAACTGACCCTGATCGCTGTGCCCCTGGTGCGTGCGCAGCACGACACTCATGGCGAGGCGGATCTGCAGGTGCTGGTGTTCGACAACGCCCGGCAACATCTCGTGGCGCAGCGAGTGGAGCCCAATCGGCTGGACTGGGATGCGATCTTCATCGACGAGATGAGCTTCGACACTGCAGCTTATCGGCTGCGTGGGGATGATCTGGCGTTTGGGGTGCGCTTATCGCGTCGTAACAACTCAAGCGCCAATCCCTTCTACGAAACCCGACTGCATTTGTATGAACTGAACTCGCAACATCTGCGCCCGCTGTTGAGCGAGTTGCCGGTCTATACCTACTGGGGCGAGTTGGATACCCATTGCGCCGGAGAATTCAGTGAGACCAAGGGCTTGGTCGTCATCACCGAGCGGATCGGTAATCAGGGCTATCGCGACCTGCAGCTCAAGGACACCCGCGTCGAACGGCGCATGGCCCTGGTCGATGACCAATGCCAGGCCGTCGAGGAAAGCACCCATCGCTACCAACTGCCCATCGAGTATGACGAAGAGCGCTACCTGCTGCCGATCGAGCTGGCCTCTGACCCGCTCTGAAAGCACGTAGCCCGGATGCAATCCGGGAACGGCGCAACAGGCCATCCCCGGATTGCATCCGGGCTACGAGGTAGCAAGCCAGGTGAACCGCGTTCACCTGGTGCTCGTGCTTACAGGCTGACCGAAATCCCCGCCTGCAGCGTGCGCGGCTCGCCCGGGTAGGACCAGACGTTCCAGGCGCGTTCTTCGTAGTGCTTGTCGAACACGTTGTTCAGGTTGAGATTGAGGCGCACGTTCTCGGTCAGTGGGTAGTAGGCCAGCAGGTCGACCAGGCCATAGCCGTCCATGTCGAAGGTGTCGTTGCTGGTCTGCCCCTGGCGCTGGCTGACGTACTTCAGGCCGATGCCCAGGCCCAGACCGGCCAGTGCGCCGCTGTCGAACTCGTAGGTGTCGAGCAGGTTGAAGCTGTGGCGCGGTACGTTGGCCAGGCGCGAGCCCACCGGCATGGTGGCGCTGGTGCTTTCGGTCACTTCGGCGTCGACATAGGCATAGCCGCCGATCACCCGCCACTGTGGGGTGATGTTGCCGGCCACATTGATATCGAAGCCACGGCTGCGCACTTCGCCAGCGGCGACGCTGCGGGTGGTGTCCAGCGGGTCGCTGGTCAGCACGTTCTCCTTGACGATATGGAACAGCGCCGCGGTCAGGCTCAGGTCGCGGTCGGCCATGTCGTACTTGATACCGAGTTCATGGGCGACGCCTTTTTCCGGGTCGAAGGCGCTGCCGAAACGGTCGGCGCCACGGTTGGGCTTGAACGAGCGCGAGGTGTTGGCGAACACCGCCAGCTCGTCGGTCAGGTCATAGATCAGGCCGAAGCGCGGGGTGACGGCGTTGTGCGCCTGCTCCCAGTTGCCGCCGGCGTTGAGCTTGTCCACGTAGCTCTGCTCGAAACGCTCGATGCGCGCGCCGAGCTGGGCCTTGAGGCGTTCGGTCAGGGCGATCTGATCCTGCAGGTAGAAGGCGTAGGACTTCAGCGTCTCGGCGTCGTGCGTGGTGGTGCGGGTCAGCGCCGGCAGTGGCTGGCCATGCACCGGGTTGTACAGGTCGATAGGGTAAGCGCCGCCGCCTGCCGAGCGGATGATCAGCGAGTTGTAGTTGAACTTGTCGTATTCCACGCCCACCAGCAGGGTGTGGGCGAAGCCGCCGAGGTCGAAGTTGCCTTCGGCATTGATCTGGGCGTTGACGTCGTTCCAGTTCAGCCAGCGTTCGTTGTAGTTGCGCCCGACGACGCTGCTGCCAGCGGCCAGGCCGCCGCGGTAGCTGTTGCTGTTGTTTTCCACGGCGCCGCCGTAGATCTCGCCATCGAGATACTGCACGCCGCCACGCAGGGTCCAGCTGTCATTGAGCAGGTGCTCGATGCGCAGTTGGGTGGTGGCGTTCTCGTTGGTCAGCTTGCCGGCCGACTCCTCGCCGAGGAAGCGATCACGCGGCAGCTTGTGCTGCTGGTTGGCATAGCGGGTCACGCCGCGGTCGAGCGGGTGGCGGTTGTGCAGGTAGTCGCCCTCGAGGGTGATGGCCGTGTCTTCATTGAGCTGCCAGCGCAGCACCGGGGCGACGTTGTAGCGCTCGCTCTCGACGTCGTCGCGGAAGCTGTCGCCACCTTCGGCCACCAGATTCAGGCGGTAGGTGAAATCGGCCTGCTCATCCAGCGCGCCGGTGGTGTCCAGCGTGCCGCGACGCAGGCCTTCACTGTTGACCTGGCTGCCCAGCACGGTGCGGCGTTCGGCCTGCGGCTGCTTGCTGACGATATTGAAGGTGCCGCCGGGGTCGCTGCGGCCATAGAGCATCGCCGCCGGGCCGCGTAGCACTTCGAGGCGCTCGATGGTGCTGGCGTCGGGCATGTTGGGGTAGCCGCGGTTCACTGCGAAACCGTTGCGGTAGAACTCCTGGCTGTTGAAACCGCGAATCAGAAACTCGGTCAGGCCCTGGCCGCCGAAGTTGTTGCCGCGTTCCACGCCGCCGGCGTAGTCGAGTGCATCTTCCAGGCGTACCGCGCCGATGTCCTGCACCACCTGCTCCGGCACCACACTGATCGACTGCGGGATCTCGTGAATCGGCGTGTCGGTGCGGGTGGCACTGGCGGAGCGGCTTGCCCGGTAGCCATCCACCGGGCCGTCGGCCCGCTCGCTCGGGGCGGTGATCTGCATTTCTTCGAGGGCCAGCGGCGTTTCGTGGGTGCTGCTGGCGAAGGCGCTGTGACTGGCGAGAGCAGGAAGGGTGAGAAGCGGTACGACCAGGCGTCGCATGGCGTGAATCCTTGGGGCGGATGGTAGGTGAGGGCCCGGGATTCTAGTGTTTTAGATAATCATTATCAAATGCATTCTTGTTGCGGAGCTCGCCCTGAACGTCGCCATTTTTCTTCTACGGTTTTCAGCCTTTGCACTCACTGCCCGGCACGTCGCGATGCGGCTACTACCAATGTCTATCTGTCGGCGAGTGCTGGCCTGCTGCTAGCTTGAAGGTGCATCAGAATAACAATAACCGGAGGCGTCTATGACTTCTGAAAAAGCAAATGCCGCGGCCTATTGGAAGGCCAACGTGCGGCTCATCACCTGGAGCCTGATCGTCTGGGCGCTGGTTTCCTACGGGTTCGCCATGATCCTGCGTCCGATGGTCGCTGGAATCGCCGTCGGCGGTTCCGACCTCGGATTCTGGTTCGCGCAGCAAGGCTCAATCCTCTTCTTCATCGGGCTCATTTTTCACTACGCGTGGAGACTGAACAAACTCGATAAAGAATTTGGCGTCGAGGAGTAGTGGTCATGAGCCAATTCGCAATCAACATGTTGTTCGTGGGGGCGTCCTTCGCGCTCTACATCGGCATCGCCATCTGGGCGCGTGCCGGCTCCACCAAGGAGTTCTACGTCGCCGGCGGTGGTGTGCATCCGGTCACCAACGGCATGGCGACGGCCGCTGACTGGATGTCCGCAGCCTCCTTCATTTCCATGGCGGGCCTGATCGCCGCCGGCGGTTATGCCAACTCCACCTTCCTGATGGGCTGGACCGGCGGTTATGTGCTGCTGGCGATGTTGCTGGCGCCGTACCTGCGCAAGTTCGGCAAGTTCACCGTGCCGGATTTCATCGGTGATCGCTTCTACAGTCGTGGCGCACGCCTGACTGCGGTGATCTGCCTGGTGATCATCTCGGTGACCTACGTGATCGGTCAGATGGCCGGTGCCGGTGTTGCCTTCTCGCGCTTCCTCGAAGTGAGCAACTCCACCGGTATCTGGATCGCCGCGGCCGTGGTCTTCGCCTACGCCGTATTCGGCGGCATGAAGGGCATCACCTACACCCAGGTCGCTCAGTACGTGGTACTGATCATCGCCTACACCATCCCGGCCATCTTCATCTCCCTGCAGCTGACCGGTAACCCGATTCCGCCGCTGGGCCTGTTCGGTGACCATGTCGAGTCCGGCTTGCCGCTGCTGCAGAAACTCGATGCCGTGGTGCGTGATCTGGGCTTCGCGGCCTACACCGCGGATGTCGACAACAAGCTGAACATGGTGCTGTTCACCATGTCGCTGATGATCGGTACTGCCGGTCTGCCGCACGTGATCATTCGCTTCTTCACCGTACCGCGCGTGGCCGATGCCCGCTGGTCCGCTGGCTGGACGCTGATCTTCATCGCCCTGCTGTACCTCACCGCTCCAGCCGTGGCCTCGATGGCGCGCCTGAACCTGATGACCACCATCTACCCGGAAGGTACTTCGGCACCGGCGCTGTCCTATGAAGAGCGTCCGGAGTGGGTCAAGACCTGGGAAACCACCGGTCTGATCAAGTGGGAAGACAAGAACGGCGACGGCCGCATCCAGATGTACAACGATGCCGCACCGGCCTTCACCGCGACCGCTCAGGAGCGTGGCTGGAACGGTAACGAGCTGACCGTCAACAACGACATCCTGGTTCTCGCCAACCCGGAAATCGCCAACCTGCCTGGCTGGGTCGTGGGTCTGATCGCGGCCGGTGCCATCGCGGCAGCGCTGTCGACGGCGGCGGGATTGTTGCTGGCGATCTCTTCGGCCATCAGTCATGACCTGATCAAGACCTTGATCAATCCGAAGATCAGCGAGAAGAACGAGATGAGGGCGGCGCGAATATCGATGGCCTGCGCGATTTTACTGGCGACCTATCTGGGCTTGAATCCACCAGGGTTCGCCGCGCAGGTGGTGGCGTTGGCCTTCGGTATCGCGGCAGCGTCGCTGTTCCCGGTGTTGATGATGGGGATCTTCTCCAAGCGGATGAACGACAAGGGTGCGATCTGCGGCATGATCGCCGGTCTGGCCATCACGCTGGTGTACATCTTCACCTACCTGGGTTGGTTCTTCATTCCGGGCACCAACATGCTGGCCAACACCCCGGACCAGTGGTTCATGGGTATTTCCCCGGCTTCCTTCGGTTCCGTCGGTGCGCTGATCAACTTCGCCGTGGCCTACGCCGTGTCGATGGTCACCGCCGAACCGCCGCAGGAAATCCAGGACCTGGTGGAAAGCGTGCGTACCCCCAAAGGTGCTGGTGCCGCTCTGAGCCACTGAGCATAATCCTGGCCTGACACCATCAGCCGATGGTCCAGGGTCTGACAGACGGGCCTCCACTGGAGGCCCGTCTTTTTTCGGGAACCGCCTTATGTTGTGGACTTTGCTTGCCATCGTGGTATCGGGGCTCGGCGCTGCCGGTATCGCTCTGCTGCTGCGCAAACTGATGCGTAACAAGCTGCCGAGGTGGATCGTGCCACTGTTCGGTGGCCTGGGGATGCTGGGTTATCAGGTGTTCTACGAGTACTCCTGGTTCGAGCATCAGCTGGCGCGTCAGCCCCAGGAGTCGGTCGTGGTCGCGACCGAAGCGGGTCATGTGTTCTGGCGCCCGTGGAGCTACTTCGTGCCGATGGTCACCGCCTTCACCGTGCTCGACAGCAAGAGCGTCGTGCGTAAGCAGGTGGCGGATGCACAAGTGGCTGAATTCATGCTCTATCGTTTCGAGAAGCAGCACGTCGACCACGTTTCGCATCAGGCGCATCTGCTCAACTGCACCACCGCCGAGTTGCTGCCGCTGGACGACAAGCAGCAGCCGCAGGTGGCTCAGCTCAAACGCATCGACAAGGATGACGCGCTGTACCGTCAGGTCTGTCGCTGACCGGCAGCCCTCACGCTGAGTGCTGGAACAATGGTGCGCCTGGCGCACCATTGCCCGTCCAGGGCGTTTTTGGCGCCTCATAGACGCAGATCAATACCCACCCCCGCCACCTGCATAGAATCGCCAGCCCCTGATTTTTCGAGCGTGCGGTCATGCCCCGTTTTCCCGAACTGCTGTCGCCGGCCGGCACCCTGAAGAACATGCGCTACGCCTTCGCCTACGGCGCCGATGCGGTGTATGCCGGGCAGCCGCGTTACAGCCTGCGCGTGCGCAACAACGAGTTCGACCATGCCAACCTGGCCCTCGGTATCGGCGAGGCCCACGCGCAGGGCAAGCAGTTCTACGTGGTGGTCAACATCGCCCCGCACAACGCCAAGCTGAAGACCTTTCTCAAGGACCTGGCGCCGGTGATCGAGATGGCCCCGGACGCGCTGATCATGTCCGACCCGGGGCTGATCATGCTGGTGCGCGAACATTTCCCTGACATGCCGATTCACCTGTCGGTGCAGGCCAATGCGGTGAACTGGGCCAGTGTCGAGTTCTGGCGGCGCCAGGGGCTGACGCGGGTGATCCTGTCGCGCGAGCTGTCGTTGGAGGAGATCGAGGAAGTTCGTGCCCAGGTGCCGGGCATGGAGCTGGAGGTGTTCGTCCACGGCGCGCTGTGCATGGCCTATTCCGGGCGCTGTCTGCTGTCGGGCTACATCAATCGCCGCGACCCGAACCAGGGCACCTGTACCAATGCTTGTCGCTGGCAGTACCAGGCGACACCGGCTGCCGAGAACGAACTGGGCCAGATCGTGCGCCTGGTCGATCCGACTCTCGGTCAGGTCGCGCCGACGACTCAGGCATTCGTCCTCGAAGAGGCAGGGCGTCCGGGTGAGGAAATGGCGGCCTTTGAGGACGAGCACGGTACCTACATCATGAACTCCAAGGACCTGCGTGCGGTGCAGCATGTCGAGCGCCTGGTGCGCATGGGCGTGCACTCGCTGAAGATCGAGGGGCGCACCAAGAGTCATTTCTACGTGGCGCGCACCGCGCAGGTCTATCGCCGCGCCATCGATGACGCGCTGGCCGGCAAACCCTTCGATGCGAGTCTGTTGGGCAGCCTCGAATCACTGGCTCACCGTGGCTACACCGAGGGTTTTCTGCGCCGCCATGTGCATGACGAATACCAGAACTACGAGCGCGGCAGCTCGCTTGCGGAGCGCCAGCAGTTCGTCGGCGAGCTGACCGGCGAGCGCCGTGGCGAGCAGGTCGAGGTGCGGGTGAAGAATCGCTTCGCCGTTGGCGACGGCCTGGAGCTGATGACCCCGCAAGGCAACCTGCGCTTCACCCTGGGGCAACTGCAGAACGCCCGGGGCCAGGCGCAACAGGTGGCGCCGGGTGACGGCCACGTCCTGTACCTGCCGCTGCCGGCGGATGTGTCGCCGGAGTACGGTTTGCTGATGCGTGATCTGTAGGCTTCGGTAGGGCGGATGATGCTTCACCCATCCATCAGGGACGCCTGCTCACATGGCGTGCTGGCGGCGGCGCCGGCTGGCCAGCTGACGCTCCAGCTCGCCGAGGCTGTCGATGCCCTGGCGGCGCGCCTTGCTCATCAGCATCAGCGTCAGTTCGGCGGTGACCAGGGCATCGGCGCTGGCATGATGGCGCTGGTGCACCTGCAGGCCGAACTCGGCGATCCACTCATCCAGCCCGCCCCGCCGCACACGTGCCTGTGGGCAGAGCAGGGGGGCGATTTCGGCGACGTCGAAGAAGTGATGCTGCAGGCGATAACCCAGGCTCTGCTTTAGGGCGCGGGCCAGCATGCGCTGGTCGAAGCCGGCATGGAAGGCCAGCAGCGGGCTGCTGCCGACGAACTCCATGAAATCCAGCAAGGCCTCGGCCGGGTCGACGCCACGCGCCACTGCGCTGGGGGCGATGCCGTGAATCAGGGTGCTGGCGCTGGCCTGGTGATCGGCACGGCACAGGGTGCATTCGAACTGTTCGGCGAAGTCGATGGCGCCGTTGTCGATCACCACCGCGCCGATGGCCAGCACCTGATCGCGGCGCATGTTCAGGCCGGTGGTTTCCAGGTCGAGGACGACGAAGCGCTGTTGATGCAGCGGGCGCTCGTCGAACGCTGCCGGGGCGCTCAGCGCCTGGCGGCGCTGCAACTGCTGCTGGGTCAGGGCCGGGCCGCGGCCGCTGAACCAGGTGAACTTGCTCATAGCTGATACCTCATGGCCAGGCTGCTCTGCAGGCGCTGCGCCTGGCGGAACGACTCGCGCAGGATACGCCGGTCCAGGTGGTTGAGGTGGTCGGGATCGACCCGATTGGAGTAGGGCAGCTCATCGCGTGCCTGCAACTGATGTTGCTGCATGCGCGTCTGCTGAATGAAATGGTAGGCCTCTTCGTAGGCGGCGCCATCCAGCGCATCGATCACGCCTTTGCCGATCAGTGCGCGCAGGCGTTCGAGGGTGCCGACGGCGCGGACGCCATTGGCCAGTGCCAGCAGGCGCGCGCCATCGACGAAAGGCGTCAGGCCTTGCACCTTGAGGTCGAGGGTGTCCTTGTCGGCGCCGGAGCGCGCCACCACGAAATCGCGGAAACGCCCGACCGGTGGTCGCTGACGCAAGGCGTTCTCGGCCAGCATCTTCTGGAACAGGCTGTTGCTGGCAACCCGGCCAAGCAGCTCTTCGCGCAGTTGCTCGCAGCCTTCGTGAGGGCCCCAGATGGTGCGCAGGTCGAAGTAGATCGACGAGCCCAGCAGGTTCTCTGGGGTCGCTTCGAGCACGAAACCGGCGAAGCGCCGCGACCATTCCTGACGCGACAGGCACAGCTCGGGGTTGCCGGCCATGATGTTGCCCTTGCACAGGGTGAAGCCGCACTGCGCCAGGCGCTGGTTGATCTCGCGGGCAATTGGCAGCAGGCGCTCGCGGATGGCGGCGGCTTCGCTAGCGTTCGCGGCCTCGAAGAGAATGCCGTTGTCCTGGTCGGTGTGCAGGGTCTGTTCGCGGCGGCCTTCGCTGCCGAAGCACAGCCAGGTGAAGGGGATGCCCGGATCGCCCAGTTGCTCGAGCGTCAGCTCGATCACCCGGGATACTGTGTGGTCGTTGAGCAGGGTGACGATATGGGTGATCTGCGTCGAGCTGGCACCGTGGGCGAGCATGCGATCGACCAGCAGACGGATGTCGCTGCGCAGCCCGGCCAGGGTCTCGACCTTGCCGGCGTGGCGAATGGTACGCGCCAGGTGCACCAGGTCGACGCGCTGCAGGCTGAACAGGTCGCGCTCGGAAATCACCCCGCAGAGCTTCTCGTTCTGCACCAGGCAGACGTGGGCGATATGCCGCTCGGTCATGGCGATGGCGGCGTCGAAGGCGCTGGCATCCGGTGGCAGATGGAAGGGGTTGCGCGTCATCAGGTTGTCGATCGGCTGGGTCAGGTCGATACCATCGGCCACCACCCGGCGCAGGTCGCGCAAGGTGAAGATACCCAGCGGTTTGTCGGCCGCATCGAGTACCGCGATGCTGCCGACATGCTGTTCGTGCATCAGCCGCACGGCGTCACGCACCGGCGTGTCCGGTGCACAGCCAACAGGTTGGCGCATGGCCAGTTCGCCCAGGCGGGTATCCAGCGAGTATTGCGCGCCGAGGGTTTCCACCGCGCGTAGCTGCACCTGCTGGTTGACTTGATCGAGCAGGCTGCTGACCCCGCGCAGGGCGAAGTCACGCAGTGGGTTGGAGACGGCGAACAGCTTGACGAAGGCGAGCTTGCTCAGCAGCAGGCAGAAGGTGTCTTCGGCGGCCAGGTGTTCGGTGCGCGTGGCGCGCTCGCCGATCAGCGCGGCCAAGGGGAAACACTCGCCGGCGGTGATCTCGAAGGTGGTCTCGGTGCCGCGCCTCGCGCTGTGCGGGCGTTCGCCGTGCACGCGGCCCTGTTTGACGATGTAGAAATGCTCGACCGGGCCATCGCTGGGCTTGATGATCGAGTCGCCCTCGGCATAGAAACGCAGCTGACAGTGCTCGACCAGAAACGCCAGGTGAGCGGTGTCCATCTGGTTGAAAGGCGGGAACTTCTGCAGGAACTCCATGGTGCCGTGGATGTTCTGAAGCACCGCAGTCTTGCCCGCGTCGGCCATCGCGTCGGCCTTGCTCATGGGCTTGCGCCTCGCAGTTTCGGGATATTGTCAGTGTGTCTGTGGCTGGCCGCGTTGCCCATTGCACCTAAGTAGGGTGCATGGAACGGACATTTGACGAAATTTTGACCTGTACCCAGGCAGACTGCTCCGGCCCTCCTATTTCGTAAAGAGCAAGGCATATCCATGCAGTCATCCGTACCAGCCGCCCGCAAGGCGGCGCAGGTCAGTGTTGCTAGTCACCTGGCTTTCATCCTCGGCAGCGCACTGTGCATGCTGCTGCTGTTCGCCCTGGCCCGCCTGGGGCTGCTGGCCTACAACCACGCGCTGATCGCCAACACGCCGACCAGTACCTTCGTCGAGGCCTTCTTCAACGGCGCGCGCTTCGACCTGCGTCTGATCGTCTACCTGTGCATTCCTCTGACGCTGTCACTGCTCAGCGTCACGGCGATGCGCGCGCGGCGCCTGCATGTGGCCTGGCTGACGGTTGCCACCAGTCTCTGCCTGTTCTTCGCCGTGGCCGAGCTGAACTTCTATCGTGAATTCCACCAGCGCCTGAACAGCCTGGTGTTCCAGTACATGCAGGAAGACCTGGGCACGGTGTCGAGCATGATCTGGAATGGTTTTCCGGTGCTGCGCCTGCTTCTGGCCTGGGCATTGGCCACGGCGCTGCTGGCCTGGCTGTTCCGCCGCATCGAGCGCGCCACGCGGGCCAAGGGCAATGCGCAGGCACCGCACTGGCCGGCACGTACCGCGGTGTTCGTGGTGGTGCTGCTGGTCAGCGTGGTGGCGGCGCGTGGCACCTTGCGCTCCGGCCCGCCGCTGCGCTGGGGCGATGCCTATACCACCGAGTCGATGTTCGCCAACCACCTCGGTCTCAATGGCACCCTGACTCTGGTAAGCGCCGCCAGCTACTTCTTCTCCGACCAGGGCGACAACCGCTGGAAGGCAACGCTGCCGGATGCCGAGGCGCTGCAGGCGACGCGCACGCTGCTGCTGACACCGAACGACCGCCTGATCGACGCCGACCAGGCGGCGATCCGCCGTATCACCACGCCACCGGCCGCCGGGCGCCTGCCGCAGGTGCGCAACGTGGTGGTGATCCTCATGGAGAGCATGGCCGGCCGCTACATCGGCGCGATGGGCAATGCCGACGGCATCACCCCCAACTTCGACGCCCTGGCCAAGCAGGGCCTGCTGTTCCAGCACGTCTTCTCCAACGGCACCCATACCCACCAGGGCATGTTCGCCACCATGGCCTGCTTCCCCAACCTGCCAGGGTTCGAGTACCTGATGCGCATGCCCGAGGGCGGCCACCAGTTCTCCGGGCTGCCGCAGCAACTCAGCGCCCGTGGCTACGATGACGTCTACGTCTACAACGGCAGTTTCGCCTGGGACAACCAGTCGGGCTTCTTCGCCAACCAGGGCATGCGCAACTTCGTCGGCCGTGAGGACTTCGTCGACCCGGTGTTCATCGACCCGACCTGGGGCGTGTCCGATCAGGACATGTTCGACCGCGCGGCCACCGAACTGGCCAGCCTGGACAAGCAGGGCAAGCCCTTCTATGCGCTACTGCAGACCCTGTCCAACCACACGCCCTATGCGCTGCCGGAGAACCTGCCGGTGGAGCGCGTCACCGGCCACGGCTCGCTGGACGAGCACCTGACCGCCATGCGCTACGCCGACTGGGCGCTCGGCCAGTTCTTCGCCAAGGCGCGCCAGGAGCCCTACTTCAAGGACACCCTGTTCGTGATTCTGGGTGACCATGGCTTCGGCAACGACGAGCAGATCACCGAGATGGACCTGTCGCGTTTCAGCATTCCGCTGTTGATGATCGGTCCCGGCGTGCAGGAAACCTTCGGCAACAGCCGCGATATCGTCGGCAGTCAGATCGACGTGGTGCCGACCATCATGGGTCGTCTGGGCGAGCCGACCCAGCAGCAATGCTGGGGCCGTGACCTGCTCAGCCTGCCGCAAGACGATGCCGGTGTGGCGGTGATCAAACCGTCGGGCAGCGATCCGACCGTGGCCCTGGTCAGTGGCGAGCACATCCTGGTCAAGCCGCGTGATCGCGACGCGCATCTGTACCGTTACTGGCTGGGGCGCGATGCCGGCGGCGAGGTGATCGATGACGCGCAACTGCGCAGCGGGCTGGAGCACAAGCTCTCGGCATTCGAGCAGACCGCCACCGACAGCCTGATCAACAACACCACGGGCGCGCATGCGCGGCAGGCCGCGGGCAGCCACTGAGGGCAGGCGCCGGGCATAAAAAACCGCCTCGATGAGGCGGTTTTTTCATTGGCGAGTTACAGGCCGTTCTTGGCTTTGAACTCGCGGCGGCGGCGGTGCAGCACCGGCTCGGTGTAGCCGTTGGGCTGCTTGCTGCCTTCGACCACCAGTTCCAGCGCGGCCTGGAAGGCGACGTTGCTGTCGAAGTCCGGGGCCATCGGGCGGTACAGTGCATCGCCGGCGTTCTGACGATCCACCACCGGCGCCATGCGCTTGAGGCTTTCGACCACCTGCGCTTCGCTGACGATGCCGTGGCGCAGCCAGTTGGCCAGCAGCTGGCTGGAGATGCGCAGGGTGGCGCGGTCTTCCATCAGGCCGACATCGTTGATGTCCGGCACCTTGGAGCAGCCGACGCCCTGGTCGATCCAGCGCACCACGTAGCCGAGGATGCCTTGCGAGTTGTTGTCCAGCTCGTTGCGGATTTCCTCTTCGCTCCAGTTGGTGTCCTTGGCCAGCGGAATGGTCAGGATGTCGTCCACCGAAGCCGGGGTGCGCTTGGCCAGTTCGGCCTGACGGGCGAACACGTCGACCTTGTGGTAGTGCAGGGCGTGCAGGGTGGCGGCGGTCGGCGACGGTACCCAGGCGGTGTTGGCGCCGGACAGCGGGTGGGCGATCTTCTGCTCGAGCATGGCGGCCATCAGGTCGGGCATGGCCCACATGCCCTTGCCGATCTGCGCGCGGCCCTGCAGGCCGGTAGCCAGGCCGACGTCGACGTTGTTGTTCTCGTAGGCGCCGATCCAGGCTTCGCTCTTCATGGCGGCCTTGCGCACCACTGCGCCGGCTTCCATGGAGGTGTGGATCTCGTCACCGGTGCGGTCGAGGAAGCCGGTGTTGATGAACACCACGCGCTCGCTGGCGGCCTTGATGCACGCCTTGAGGTTGACGGTGGTGCGGCGCTCTTCGTCCATGATGCCGACTTTCAGGGTGTTGCGGGCCAGGCCCAGCACATCCTCGACGCGGGCGAAGATTTCGCTGGTGAAGGCGACTTCTTCCGGGCCGTGCATCTTCGGCTTGACGATGTAGACGCTGCCAGTGCGGGTGTTCTTGCGGCTGGTGTTGCCGTTAAGGTTGTGCACCGCGATCAGGCTGGTGAACAACGCGTCCTGGATACCCTCGGAAATCTCGTTGCCTTCGGCGTCGAGGATGGCCGGGTTGGTCATCAGGTGGCCGACGTTACGGATGAACAGCAGGCTACGGCCGTGCAGGGTCAGCTCGGAGCCGTCCGGGCGGGTGTAGACGCGATCCGGGTTCATGGTGCGGGTGAAGGTCTGGCCGCCCTTGGACACTTGCTCGGCCAGGTCGCCTTTCATCAGGCCCAGCCAGTTCTTGTAGACCACGACCTTGTCGTCGGCATCGACGGCGGCGACGGAGTCTTCGCAGTCCATGATGGTGGTCAGCGCGGCTTCCATCAGCACGTCCTTCACGCCAGCGGCGTCGGTGCTGCCGATGGGACTGGAGGCGTCGATCTGAATCTCGAAGTGCAGGCCGTTGTGCTTGAGCAGCACGGCGATCGGCGCATTGGCCTCGCCCTGGAAGCCGACCAGTTGCGCGTCGTCAAGCAGGCCGCTGTTGCTGCCACCCTTGAGGGCGATGACCAGGCGGCCGTCGACGATGGCATAGCCGGTAGAGTCGACGTGCGAGCCGGCAGCCAGCGGCGCGGCTTCGTCGAGGAAGGCGCGGGCGAAGGCGATGACCTTGTCGCCACGTACCTTGTTGTAGCCCTTGCCCTTCTCGGCGCCACCCTCTTCGCTGATCACGTCGGTGCCGTACAGCGCGTCGTACAGCGAGCCCCAGCGGGCGTTGGAAGCGTTCAGAGCGAAGCGCGCGTTCATCACCGGCACCACCAGCTGCGGGCCGGCCAGGCGGGCGATCTCTTCGTCCACGTTGGCGGTGGTGGCCTGGAAGTCCTGCGGCTCCGGCAGCAGATAACCGATCTCTTGCAGGAAGGCTTTGTAGGCAGCCGCGTCATGAGCCTGACCCTTGCGCGCCTGGTGCCAGGCATCGATCTGCGCCTGCAGCTCGTCGCGCTTGGCCAGCAGGGCACGGTTCTTCGGTGCCAGGTCCTTGATGACCGCAGCGGCACCGGCCCAGAACTTGTCGGCAGCGAGGCCGGTACCGGGAATGGCTTCGTTGTTCACGAAGTCGTACAGGGCTTTGGCGACCTGCAGGCCGCCGACTTGAACGCGTTCAGTCATCACTTGCCTCACTCTCTCTGAGCTCTACTCAATAGCCGCTTTGGGACGGGTTTTCCGTCTTGTAGTCCAAAGCGCGGCATACTACATCAAGATCCTGGGGAAATGCAGCGGGGTTGCGTCAGTCTGCGACCAAAAGACTATTTGCGGTCACATAAAGCACGCTGTGTGTTCAAAAAAGTTCGCTATTGTTCCATAAAATACGTAAAAACGTACACGATTAATTGATTTGGCTGCTGACAAACGCCGCGATATGGCCTACGCCGCCTCGCCTATACTGCCTTTCAGCCATCCTGGAGCCTGTCATGCCGGTATCCGCTGTTGTTGCTGCCGACCTCGCTGATCTCACTCGTCTGTTCGCCGGCTATCTGCGTTTCTATCAGGTGCCGAGGGACGAGGCGGACATTGCCGCCTTCCTCGAGCAACGCCTGCAGCGCGGGGATTCGCAGCTGTTCATCGCCCGAGACGAGCAGGGCGCCGCCCAGGGGTTCGTGCAGCTCTATCCGTTTCAGTCGTCGTTGGCGCTGGAACCGGCTTGGCTGCTCAGTGATCTGTATGTCGACGAAAACGCGCGCCGCTCAGGCATTGGCGAGGCGCTAATGAATGCCGCTCGCGCGTTTGCCGAGGCGGCCGGCGCCTGCGGTCTGCAGCTGGAAACGGCGAAAACCAACCTGGCCGGCCAGAGCCTTTATGAGCGACTTGGTTACGTGCGTGACGAACAGTTCTTCACCTATTGGTTGTCGCTACGCGGCTGACCTTTTCGAACCCTGTGAACGAGTGAGGTAGTACATGGATCATCTGGTACTGACGGTGATTGCCGAGGACCAAGCCGGCCTGGTCGAGCGTCTGGCCGGCTGTGTCGCGAATCATGGCGGCAACTGGCTGGAGAGTCGCATGGCGCGCATGGCCGGGCAGTTCGCCGGGATCGTGCGAGTGGATGTGCCGGCCGAGGCCCATGGCGGCCTGATCAAGGAACTCGAAGCCCTCAGCGCGCAGGGCATTCGTGTGCAGCTGGCGGCCAGTGGCAGTGAGCCGGGTGGGCGCTTCACCGCGATTCGCCTGGAGCTGGTGGGTAATGATCGGCCGGGCATCGTTCGTGACATCACCCGTGTGCTGGCAGAGCAGGGCGTCAACCTGGAGAGCCTGCTCACCGAGGTGTCACCAGCGCCGATGAGCGGCGAGTTGCTGTTCACCGCCGAAGCGCTGCTGGCCGTGCCGGAGACCTTGGCCCTGGAGCAGCTGCAGGCGCGTCTGGAAACCCTGGCCGATGATCTGATGGTGGAGCTGAATCTGCGCGCCGAGGACTGATATCCACGGCAGGCGTGGATCAGCCTGTGAGTAAGCTGGGGAGCCCCGGCGCACTGCCTAGCGCCCCGGGGCTTTTCCATATCTGAGCAAAAAATCAGCGGGATCAAGGGCTTGTGCACAAATGCCGGGGATGGATCTGTGGATAAGCCGGGGGTGACGGGTGCTGCCTCAGGGCTGACGCGGCCTGGGCATGGTTGAGCATTTTCTGCTCAGCGCCTTCTTTACGCCGGTGCGCATGGCGCACCAGCCGTTTACAGCGTCGAGCGCTTGCGCAGATTCAGCCAGATATCCAGGCTGTATACAAAAAGCCCGGCCCAGATGCAGGCGAAGGCCAGCAGGGTGCTGGGCGAGAAATGTTCATCGAACAACAGGACGGCCTGCAGCAGCACCAGGGTCGGTGCCAGGTACTGCAGAAAACCCAGCGTGGTGTAGGGCAGATGCCGCGCCGCGGCGTTGAAGCACACCAGCGGAACCAGGGTGATCGGCCCGGCTGCCGCCAACCACAGTGCTTCGCTGCTGGTCCAGAAGCTCGCCTGGCTGCTCATCGCCGTCGGGTGCAGGGCCAGCCAGACCAATGCCACCGGCACCAGCAGCCAGGTCTCCACCACCAGCCCGGGCAGCGCAGCCACGGGCGCCTGTTTGCGGATCAGGCCGTAGAAGCCGAAGCTCAGCGCCAGCACCAGCGACACCCAGGGCAGGCTACCGGCCTGCCACAGTTGCTGCAGCACACCCAGCGCAGCCAGGCCAACGGCCAGCCACTGCAAGCGACGCAGGCGCTCACCGAGGATCAGCAGCCCGAGCAGTACGTTGATCAACGGGTTGATGTAGTAGCCCAGGCTGGCTTCGAGCATGCGGTCGTTGTTTACCGCCCAGACGTATACCAGCCAGTTGGTCGCGATCAGCAGGCCGCAGCCGGCCAGGACCGCCAGGCGTTTGGGGTTTTCGCGCAGTTCGCGCCACCAGCCGGGGTGCTTCCAGACGAGCAAAAGCAGGCCGCCGAACAGGGCCGACCAGAGCACGCGATGCACGATGATTTCCATCGCCGGCACGCTCTGCAGGGCTTTGAAGTAGAGCGGGAACAGGCCCCAGATGATGTAGGCGGTAAGGCCCAGAACGTACCCGCGTTGCGGGTTGGCGGTAGCCATCGAGAATCCTTGGTTAGGCAGGTGGCGAACCGTTGAAAAACGTAGGCGAGGCAGCCGGCGCAACACCGATGGCGGCCCTGCAAAAACAGGCGAGAAACGACCGGGGGGCGCGTCCGACTTTAGGCGTTGTAAGTGAGCATTCTGATCGGACTTGCGCATGAGCCTGTTTTTAACGCAGCAATGACAACGCAGGTGGTTTTTCAACAGCTTGCTAACGGTTGTCGCGAAATTCTAGCGCTCTGGTCCCAGGCTTGTCTGTTCGTTCAGTTTTTTTGTATACCGAAGCGCTGGCGAAGTTGTAAGGAAAACTTTACGAGGTATGCGTAACTGTATCGGTCGGCGGGGTTTCTGCAGTCGGTGAGTAGCCTGGATCTAATCCGGGGCCTGGAGCGGAAAGCATCGCGGCTGAAGCCGCTCCTACCGGGCAGGTGAACACCTGCAGGAGCGGCTGGGCGGCACTGCGCGCAGTCGCGTAGCCCTGATGCAATCCGGGAGCTGCGGTGTCGCGTGTCACCCGCACGAATCCTCAGAACAGGCGCAGCGGCTCTTCGTCCAGCGCAGCAAGTTGCTCGCGCAGGGCGAGAATCTGGTCACCCCAGTAGCGCTCGCCGGCAAACCAGGGGAAGGCCAGGGGGAACGCCGGATCGTCCCAGCGCCGTGCAATCCAGGCGCTGTGGTGCATCAGGCGCAGGGCGCGCAGGCCTTCGATCAACGGCAGCTCGCGGGCGGCGAAGTCATGGAACTCCTGATAGCCATCGACCAGCTCGGCCAGCTGGCCGAGGCGTTCATGGCGTTCGCCAGCCAGCATCATCCACAGGTCCTGCACCGCCGGCCCCATCCTGCAGTCATCGAGATCGACCATGTGGAAGGCGTCGTCGCGGTGCAGCAGGTTGCCGGGGTGACAATCACCATGCAGGCGAATCGGCTGGTAGCGCACGCGTGCGAACAACTCGTCGAGGCGTTTGAGCAGATCGCGTGCTACCGACTCGTAGGCTGGCAGCAGGCTGCGCGGCACGAAACCGCCGTCGAGCAGGGAGGCCAGGGCGGCATGCCCGAAGTTGGCCACCGCCAGGGTCTCGCGGTGCAGGAAGGGGCGGCTGGCGCCGATGGCGTGCATGCGCCCGAGCAACTGGCCAAGGCGGTACAGTTGGTCGAGGTTGCCCGGCTCCGGCGCACGGCCGCCCCGGCGCGGGAACAGGGCAAAGCGGAAGTCACCGTGCTCGAACAGCGTCTCGCCATCGCGTACCAGCGGCGCCACCACCGGGACTTCATGCTCGGCCAGTTCGGCGCTGAAGCTGTGTTCCTCGCGGATTGCCGCATCGCTCCAGCGGTCCGGTCGGTAGAACTTGGCGATCAGCGGCGTTTCGCCCTCGATACCCACCTGATAGACGCGGTTCTCGTAGCTGTTGAGGGCCAATACGCGGGCATCGCTAAGATAGCCGAGGCTCTCCACGGCATCGAGCACCAGATCCGGAGTGAGGGTGGAAAAAGGATGGCTCATGAACAGCTCCGCGTGAGGGGGCGCTCAGTCTACCGACTTGTGCGAAGCCTAGGGCGGGCGTAACCCGGGTTGCCGTGCACACACGCTATAGCTGAGTGCCGAGCAATACCTGGCTGGCGGCGAACTGCGCACGCACCGGGTCGCCCGTTTGCAGGTTCAGCTGAGTCAGTCGTGCGGGCTCGATATGCGCGCACAGGGTCTGGCCACCGGGCAGGCCGATGCGCACGTCGCTGGGGCCGTCGCTGGCCGGCAGAATCTGTTCGATGCGGCCTTCGAGACCGTTGTGCTTTTCGGGGAGGACAGCCTGCAGTGGCTGCAGCTCCAGCCAGCCAGCCTTGATCAGGGCGACCACGCTGCTGCCTTCGCTCAGTTGCAGGTTCTCGGTGCTGTCATGGGTGATCTGCGCCTGCAGGTGGCCGCCGCCCGGCAGCTCGATATCGATCAGGTCGTTGTGTCCGTGGGCGTGAATCGCGCGCACGCGGCCGGTCAGCTGGTTGCGCGCACTGGTACGCAGCATCAGGCGGCCAAGCAGTTGCAGGTCGGCATCGTCTCCGGCGGCCTGCAGCAGCTGCACCTGTAGCGCCTGCAGGCGTTGCTGCAAGGCCAGCAGGCGCTCACCGGCCGCGGTCAGACGTGCGCCGCCGCCGCCCTTGCCGCCGACGCTGCGGCTGACCAGGGGCTGCTCCGAGAGATTGTTCAACTCGTCGATAGCGTCCCAGGCGGCCTTGTAGCTCAGCCCGGCGGCCTTGGCGGCGCGGGTGATGGAGCCTTGTTCGGCGATCTGCTCGAGCAGGGCCAGGCGTTTCGGACGGCGGCTGAGCAATTGGGCGAGGGGATCGAGCTGCGACATGATTCAGGCATGGCCAGGAAGGATGCTGGGCAAGGTGCGCGACTGCGCCTGGCGCGTCAAGTCAGCCATCGCCCGGCCGTGGCGTGCGGGCCAGGCAATAGACGTCGACGCGCAGCGCGCCGGCACGACGCAGCAGGTGGGCGAGTACGCCTGCCGTGGCGCCGGTGGTGAGCACATCGTCGACCAACGCCAGGTGGGCGCCGCTGACCCTGGCTTGCAGTTCAAGGCTGAAGGCCTGGCGCAGATTGCGTTTGCGCGTTGCCGCATCCAGGCCCTGCTGCGCTGGCGTATCGACGCGGCGCAGCAGCCAGTCAGGTTGCACTGGCAGATCGAGGCTGGCGCCGAGCCAGCCGGCGAGCATCTGCGCCTGATTGAAACCGCGCCGCCGCTGGCGCTTGCGAGCCAGCGGCACCGGCAGCAGCGCCTGGGGACGGGGCAGTCCTTCATCGAACGCGTGGCGCAGGTGTTCGGCCAGTAGCTCGGCGAGCAGACGCCCCTGTGGCCATTGCGCCTGGTGCTTGAAGCGGGTGATCAGGTTGTCCACGGGGAAGGCATAGCGCCAGGGCGCTTCCACGCGGCTGAAGCTTGGCAGCTTGTGCTGGCAGGCGCCGCAGATCATGCCCGCTGCCGGCAATGGCACGGCGCAGACCTGGCAATGTGCACCGAGCCACGGCAGTTCGGTCTCGCAGGCGGTGCAGATCGCGTGTGTGGGGTGGTCCGTCGGATCGTCGCACAGCTGGCAACGGCGGTGCGTTCGCAGCCACGGCAGGCGTTGCAGAAAGGAGAGGTCGAACGGCGGCATGCTGGCTCGTCCATGAGCGATGGTGCCTGAAGCTTAGCAGGCAGAATCTGCCGCGGGCCTCTAGTCGGTTTCAGCGGATCAGCCAGCCCATGACGATCAGACCGAAGAATAGCCAGATCACCCCGCCGATGATCGAGCCGCGCAGCAGCGATCGAGCACCACTGAACAGAAACAGCAGGCCGATGATCAGCAGGATGATGCTGAAGATCGAAACGTCCATGCCGATGGCCCTGGCCAGGCCATGGAAAAAGTCATCAATGGCGTCCGCCATGGCGCCCAGCACACCGGAAAGCAAATCGACGATGAAGCGGATGGCACGACCCAGCGCTTCGCCGAGTCCTTCGAAAAAACCTTCTACCTGCATGCAGAACATCCTGTTGGAGGGGTAAGCATTTGGCCTTATGCCATGACATAAGTTCTATTGGGTGATTTATGATCAGATGTAAACCTGTGTCTTTGTTGTGGTTGACAGTATCCAATCGCCACTTATGATGGCCAAAGCCTGAATGCCCCCAGTGGGCCTGACAACAGATGCCGCCAAGCGTCGAAGGACTTCTCAGATGAGCGCAACCGCTGAAATCACCACCCGCCACGACTGGAGCCTCGCCGAGGTTCGCGCGCTGTTCGAGCAGCCTTTCAACGACCTGCTGTTCCAGGCGCAGAGCGTCCATCGCCAGCATTTCGATCCGAACCGCGTGCAGGTCTCGACCCTGCTGTCGATCAAGACCGGCGCCTGCCCCGAAGACTGCAAGTACTGCCCGCAGTCTGGCCACTACAACACCGGCCTGGACAAGGAAAAGCTGATGGAGGTGCAGAAGGTGCTGGAGGCGGCCGCCGAGGCCAAGGCCATCGGCTCCACGCGCTTCTGCATGGGCGCGGCCTGGAAGCACCCGTCCGCCAAGGACATGCCCTACGTGCTGGAAATGGTCAAAGGCGTGAAGAAGCTCGGCCTGGAAACCTGCATGACCCTCGGTCGCCTCGATCAGGAGCAGACCCAGGCGCTGGCCGACGCAGGGCTGGACTACTACAACCACAACCTCGATACCTCGCCGGAGTTCTACGGCAACATCATCACCACCCGTACCTACGGCGAGCGTCTGCAGACCCTGGCCTACGTGCGTGAGGCGGGGATGAAGATCTGCTCCGGCGGCATCCTCGGCATGGGCGAGTCGGTGGACGACCGCGCCGGCCTGCTGATTCAGCTGGCCAATCTGCCGGAGCATCCGGAGAGCGTACCGATCAACATGCTGGTCAAGGTCAAGGGCACGCCGCTGGCCGAGGAGAAGGACGTCGATCCGTTCGATTTCATCCGCACCCTGGCCGTGGCGCGGATCATGATGCCGAAATCCCACGTGCGCCTGTCCGCTGGCCGCGAGGCGATGAACGAGCAGATGCAGGCCCTGGCGTTCATGGCTGGCGCCAACTCGATCTTCTACGGCGAGAAGCTGCTGACCACCGCCAACCCGCAGGCGGACAAGGACATGGCCCTGTTCAAACGCCTCGGTATCAAGCCGCAAGAGCGCGAAGAGCATGCAGACGAGGTGCACCAGGCCGCCATCGAGCAGGCGCTGGTCGAGCAGCGTGATTCCAAGCTGTTCTACAACGCCGCTTCGGCCTGATCTTTCCCTGGTGGATGGCTGAAGCGTTATCCACCCTACGCCGCCGAGGCCGTGCGTAGGGTGGCTAACCCGCTTGCGGTTATCCAACGTTCTCCGGTGCCTTCCATGTCCTTCGATCTCGCTACGCGCTTGGCCGAGCGCCAGGCGGCCAGTCTCTACCGTCGGCGCCCGCTGTTGCAGACCCCGCAGGGGCCGCAGGTGCGGGTCGATGAGCATGAGTTGCTGGCGTTTTGTTCCAACGATTATCTCGGCCTGGCCAATCACCCCGAGGTGATTCGCGCCATGCAGCAGGGCGCTGAGAAGTGGGGCGTCGGCGGCGGCGCCTCGCATCTGGTGATCGGTCACAGCACGCCGCACCATGAGCTTGAAGAAGCACTGGCCGAGTTCACCGGCCGGCCGCGGGCGCTGCTGTTCTCCACCGGCTACATGGCCAACCTGGCTGCCGTCACCGCACTGGTGGGGCACGGCGACTACGTGCTGGAAGATCGCCTCAACCACGCCTCGCTGCTCGACGCCGGCCTGCTGTCTGGCGCGCGCTTCTCACGCTACCTGCACAACGATGCGGTGAGCCTGGCCAATCGCCTGCGCAAGGCTGCGGGCAACTGCCTGGTGGTCACCGACGGCGTGTTCAGCATGGACGGTGACCTGGCCGACCTGCCGGCCCTGTGCGCCGAGGCGCGTGCTGCGCAGGCCTGGGTGATGGTCGATGATGCCCACGGCTTCGGCGCGCTGGGGGCGACGGGGGGCGGTATCGTCGAGCACTTCGGCCTGGGGCAGGATGATGTGCAGGTGCTGGTCGGCACGCTGGGCAAGGGCTTTGGCACTGCCGGCGCTTTCGTCGCCGGCAGCGAGGAGCTGATCGAAACGCTGATCCAGTTCGCCCGGCCCTACATCTATACCACCAGTCAGCCGCCCGCCGTGGCCTGCGCCACATTGAAGAGCCTGGAATTGCTGCGCAGCGAAAGCTGGCGGCGCGAACACTTGCAGTGGCTGATCGGCCGCTTTCGTCAGGGTGCTGCCGAAATCGGCCTGAGCCTGATGGACAGTCCCACGCCGATTCAGCCGATCCTGGTCGGCGACAGTGCCCGTGCGCTCAAATTGTCGGCACTGCTCAAGGATCGCGGTCTGCTGGTCGGTGCCATCCGCCCGCCGACCGTGCCGGCGGGCAGTGCCCGCTTGCGGGTGACGTTGTCTGCCGCGCACAGCGAGGCGCAGCTCGAACTGTTGCTCGAGGCGCTGGCCGAGTGCTGGCCGCAGGTGCAGAACGATGCGTGAGACGCTGATTCTGCTGCCAGGCTGGGGCCTGGACGGCGCCGTGCTGCAGCCCCTGGCCGCGGCTCTGAACCCTGACATGCAGGTCCATGTGCAGGTGCCGGCACTGCCGCGACTGGGCAGTGCGGCTGCAGCCGATTGGCTCGACGAGCTGGATACGCGCTTGCCGCATGATTGCTGGCTGGCTGGCTGGTCACTTGGCGGCATGCTCGCCGCTGCCCTGGCTGCACGTCGTGGCGAGCGCTGCCGGGGCCTGATTACCCTGGCCAGCAATGCCTGTTTCGTTGCCAGCGAGACCTGGCCGACGGCGATGCCGACGCAGACCTACGCAGCCTTCTATGAGGGCTGCCAGGACAACGCCAGCGCTACGCTCAAACGTTTCGCCATGCTCTGTGCCCAGGGCGGTGCCGATGCACGTGGCCTGTCAAGGCAACTACAAGGCCATCTGGCGGCCGCTGAAGAGCCTGCTCTGCTGGCCGGGCTGCGTCTGCTGGCGAGCCTCGACAATCGCGCTGCGCTGACCACGTTCGCCGGGCCGCAGCTGCACCTGCTGGCCGAGCACGACGGCCTGGTGCCGGCTGCGGCTGGCGACGCGCTGCTGGCGCTGCTGCCAACGGGTGAGGTGGATGTGCTGGAAGCCTGTGGCCACGCCTTCGTGCGTGAGCAGGCGGATGTCGTGGCGACCCTGATGCTCGATTTCATCCGCGAGGTCTGTGATGTCTGAGCTGCGTAGCCGGTGCAGCGCCCATGAGCGTGCCGAACCCGATGCGCGTGGCCCTGGCGGTCCGGCAACTCCCTACGCCTTGCCGGACAAGCGCCAGGTCGCTGCGTCGTTCTCCCGCGCGGCCGCGAGTTACGATGCGGTGGCCGAGCTGCAGCGCAGCGTCGGCACGCAGTTGCTGGCGCGCCTGCCGGCTTCGCTGCAGCCCTGTCGCTGGCTGGATCTGGGCAGCGGCACGGGGCATTTCACCCGTGCCCTGGCCGAACGTTATGCACTGGGTGAAGGGCTGGCGGTGGACATCGCCGAAGGCATGCTGCGTCACGCCAGTCCGCTGGGTGGCGCTGCCTATTTCATTGCCGGCGATGCCGAAGCCCTGCCGTTGCAGGACGCCAGCGTCGACCTGCTGTTCTCCAGTCTGGCGCTGCAATGGTGTGCAGATTTCCCGCGCGTGCTGAGCGAAGCGCGGCGGGTGTTGCGCCCCGGTGGCGTGTTGGCGTTCTCCAGCCTGTGCGTCGGTACGTTGCAGGAGTTGCGTGACAGCTGGCAGGCGGTCGACGGCCTAGTCCACGTCAATCGTTTTCGTCGTTTCGAGGACTACCAGCAGATCTGCACGGCCAGTGGTCTGCAGGCGCTGGCTGTGCAGCGCCAGGCCGAAACGCTGCACTTCCCTGACCTGCGCAGCCTGACCACTTCGCTCAAGGACCTCGGCGCGCACAATCTCAACCCCGGCCGTCCGGGCGGCCTGACCGGGCGCGCGCGCATTCGCGCGCTGATCGAGGCCTACGAGCAGTTTCGCCAGCCGCAGGGGCTGCCGGCCACCTATCAGGTGGTATATGGCGTGCTGCAGAAGCCGTTGTGCGCTTATTGACTGGAGTACCTGCAATGACCCAAGCCTACTTCGTCACCGGCACTGACACCGAAATCGGCAAGACCACCATCGCCGCCGGCCTGCTCCATGCGGCGCGCCAGCAGGGCCTGAGCACCGCAGCGGCCAAGCCGGTTGCCTCGGGTTGCAGGCGAACCGCCGACGGGCTGCGCAACGACGACGCGCTGGCCCTGTTCGCCCAGTGTTCATTGCCGCTGCGCTATGAGGAGGTCAACCCGCTGGCCTTCGAGCCGGCCATTGCCCCGCACCTGGCGGCCCGCGAAGTGGGTATCGCACTGGATGTCAGCAGCCTGCTGCAGCCGGTACGGGCGATCCTGGACAAGGGCGCGGACTTCTCCCTGGTGGAGGGTGCGGGCGGCTGGCGTGTGCCGCTGGCCGGTGAGGCGAACCTGTCGGACCTGGCCATCGCACTGGGCATACCGGTGATTCTGGTGGTGGGTGTGCGCCTGGGGTGCATCAACCATGCGCTGCTGAGTGCAGAGGCGATCGAGCGTGACGGCCTGAGGTTGGCCGGCTGGGTGGCCAATATCGTCGAGCCGAAGACCTCACGCCTGGAAGACAATCTGGCGACTCTCAGCGAGCGCCTGCCGGCTCCCTGTCTGGGGCGTGTGCCGCATCTGGCCGAGGCGACGCCAGCGGCGGTGGCGGAGCACCTCAATCTCGAGTTATTGGCCGGCTGGTAATAACCAGCAAACTGACCATAGCCTTTTGTCTGTACGTTTTTTAGCCGGTTTCTGCTTCAATACAGGTATCAAGGTTCTACTTCCCCCTGGGGGCTGCCGATGGAAATCTCCGCCAACGCATTCAATTCGGGTTTGAACGGTATTCAGGCCGGGCAACGCCGTGTCGAACAGGCAGCCGGTGATATCGCCAGCGGCAGCATCAACCCCGCGCAACAGACCACTCAGACGCCGCCGCAGAATCAGGTCAATCCGAGTTCGCAGGTTTCCGAGCGTAGCCGCCCGGACCTGACCGAAAGCCTCGTGGCACTGCGTGTCGGTGAAAACGAAGTGCGCGCCAATGCGCGCGTCGTCGACACGGCCGACGAAGTGCTGGGCACCCTGATCGATACCCGCGCTTAAGTCGTCTCACCCCGGCCGCGCGGATGCGGCCAGCAGCGGGGCAGGAGGGCGCTCATGCAGATCGGCAGCAGCCTGCCACCTTTCACTCCCGCGCCGTCCGCCAGTACGGCAAGGCCGCTGTCGCCCGAAGTTTCCCCTGACATTGCCCGTGCCGACCAGGCACCTGTCGCTGCGTCGCAAGAGCAGCAGGCCGACTCCCCGGCCTCCGGTCGAGACGAGGCGGATCGCGATGCCAGCCCATCGAGCCGTGCAGGCGAGCCTGAGCCCAGCCCCCAGGAGCAGCGCCAGCAACAGCTGGAAATCACCGATCTCGTTCAGCGTGACCGAGAGGTGCGCACCCACGAGCAGGCGCATGCTGCCGTCGGCGGGCAATACGCGGGGGCGCCGACCTACAGTTTCAAGCGCGGCCCCGATGGGCAGCGTTATGCCGTTTCCGGTGAAGTCGGCATCGATACCTCCCCCGTCCCCAACGACCCCGAAGCGACGCTGCGCAAGATGGAGATCGTCCTGCGCGCGGCGCTTGCGCCCATCGAACCTTCCCCTCAGGACATGCGCGTAGCCTCTCTGGCCCAGGCGCAAGCGGCGCAGGCCCGCGTCGAACTGGCCGAGCTGCGGCGTGCAGAGGCCACCAGCGCCAGCGAGGAGGCGGTGGCCGATGACGCGTCTCGCCCCGCCGATGAACAGCCTACCGAGCAGCCGCAGCAGGCTTCGCCGCCAGCGCCTAATCTTGATCTGTATCGGCGTCTGGGCGAATTGCCCGCGCCGCAGCCTCGCATCGATCTGGTCGCGTAGCTGGCCGATTGGCAGCGCTTGACAAGGGGTTGGCGTAAACGTATGTTTCAAACGACTGTTTGATTGCTTTGGCCGCAACCTCGTGGCCGGGCAGCCGGGAGTGATCCCGAGAGCGACCGCCAAGACGGTCACCCCAACTACTAGGAATCCACCGCAGAGGTTTACCGTTATGCCTGACTACAAGGCCCCCTTGCGTGACATTCGTTTCGTTCGTGACGAGCTGCTGGGTTATGAAGCGCACTACCAGAGCCTGCCAGGCTGCCAGGACGCCACTCCGGACATGGTCGACGCCATCCTCGAAGAAGGCGCCAAGTTCTGCGAGCAGGTTCTGGCACCGCTGAACCGTGTGGGTGACACCGAAGGCTGCACCTGGAGCGAGTCCGGCGTGAAGACGCCGACCGGCTTCAAAGAGGCTTATCAGCAGTTCGTCGAAGGCGGTTGGCCGAGCCTGGCCCATGACGTCGAGCACGGCGGCCAGGGTCTGCCGGAATCCCTCGGCCTGGCCATCAGCGAGATGGTCGGTTCGGCCAACTGGTCGTGGGGCATGTACCCGGGCCTGTCCCACGGCGCGATGAACACCATTTCCGCCCACGGCACCGCCGAGCAGCAGCACGTCTACCTGACCAAGCTGGTCTCCGGCGAGTGGACCGGTACCATGTGCCTGACCGAGCCGCACTGCGGCACCGACCTGGGCATGCTGCGCACCAAGGCAGAACCGCAGGCCGATGGCAGCTACAAGGTCAGCGGTACCAAGATCTTCATCTCCGCGGGTGAGCACGACATGGCCGACAACATCGTCCATATCGTTCTGGCCCGTCTGCCCGATGCACCGGCTGGTACCAAGGGGATCTCGCTGTTCATCGTGCCCAAGTTCCTACCCAATGCCGAAGGCGGCGTAGGTGAGCGCAACGCGGTGTCCTGTGGCTCGATCGAGCACAAGATGGGCATCCACGGTAACGCCACCTGCGTGATGAACTTCGATGGCGCCACCGGCTTCCTGATCGGCCCGGCCAACAAGGGCCTGAACTGCATGTTCACCTTCATGAACACCGCTCGTCTGGGTACCGCGCTGCAAGGCCTGGCCCACGCCGAAGTCGGCTTCCAGGGTGGCATCAAGTACGCTCGCGAGCGTCTGCAGATGCGTTCGCTGACTGGCCCGAAAGCGCCGGACAAGGCGGCTGACCCGATCATCGTGCACCCTGACGTACGCCGCATGCTGCTGACCATGAAGGCGTTCGCCGAAGGCAACCGCGCCATGGTCTACTTCACCGCCAAGCAGGTGGACATCGTTCAGCACAGCCAGGACGAAGAAGAGAAGAAAGCCGCTGACGAACTGCTGGCTTTCCTGACTCCGATCGCCAAGGCCTTCATGACCGAGGTGGGCTTCGAGTCCGCTTCCCATGGCATGCAGATCTACGGTGGCCACGGCTTCATCAGCGAGTGGGGCATGGAGCAGAATCTGCGCGACTGCCGCATCTCCATGATGTACGAAGGCACCACCGGCGTTCAGGCGCTGGACCTGCTGGGCCGCAAGGTGCTGATGACGCAGGGCGGCGCCCTGAAGAACTTCACCAAGATCGTGCACAAGTTCTGCCAGGCCAACGAAGGCAACGATGCCGTCAAGGAGTTCGTCGAGCCGCTGGCCAAGCTGAACAAGGAGTGGGGTGACATCACCATGAAGATCGGTATGGCGGCGATGAAAGATCGCGAGGAAGTCGGTGCCGCGTCGGTGGACTACCTGATGTACTCCGGCTACGCCTGCCTGGCCTACTTCTGGGCCGACATGGCGCGCCTGGCTGCCGAGAAACTGGCAGCTGGTACCGACGACGAGGCTTTTTACAAGGCCAAGCTGCAGACCGCGCGCTTCTACTTCGCACGTATCCTGCCGCGTACCCGTACGCACGTCGAAGCCATGCTGTCCGGCGCCAGCAACCTGATGGACATGGACGAAGAGCACTTCGCTCTGGGCTTCTAAGATCGGCTCGATGCCCTATCCGTTAGGTTGAACGACAACGCCGCCCCTTCGGGCGGCGTTGTCGTTTTTGCGCCGGGTACTGAAGCGAATGTCGCATCCTGTCGCTGTTTTCAACAGGCGAAGCAGGCAGAATGCCTGCATCTCTCGCCAAGGATGTCAGCGTGATACGTCTGGCCAATTTGCGCCTCAGCCACTTCTTCTCCTCGCTGCCGTTGCTGGTAGGGGCATTGCTGGCTGCGCGCTTGCCGGTATTGAGCGAGTTCTTCATCTCCCTGTTCAACGTACTGCCGACCCTGCTGCTGTTGCTCGGCGGCGCCTTCTGTCTGGTCTATGGTCGTCAGCGTGAAGTGTTTCTGCTGCTGGCGCTGTATGTCGGCTACTTCCTGCTGGATATCCAGGTCGATCACTTTCGTAACAATGGTCAGGTGCGTGACGATGCGGCGCTGGTCTTCCATCTGATCTGTCTGCTGCTGCCGCTGCTCTATGCCCTCTACGGTTGCTGGGAGGAGCGCTCGCATCTGCTGCAGGACATCTTCGCCCGCTCGCTCGTGCTGCTGGCCGTCAGCGCGGTGGCCGTCGGGCTCGCGCGGCGTTATCCACAGGGCATCGCCGAATGGCTGGCGCAGATCCACTGGCCTTCGCTGCACGGTGCCTGGATGAGTCTCGCGCAGCTGTCCTACCTGGTCTTCCTGCTGGCGTTCATTGCGCTGCTGGCGCAGTACCTGCGCCGCCCCCGCCCGCTGCATGCGGCGCAGCTGGTGGGTTTGTTCGGCCTGCTGTGGATGCTGCCGCAAGTGTTCATCCTGGCCAACGCGCTGCAGGTGATGATCAGCCTGGTGATGCTCATGCTGGTGGCGGCGGTGGCGCACGAGGCTTACCAGATGGCCTTCCGTGACGAGCTCACCGGGTTGCCTGGACGGCGCGCGCTCAACGAGCGCCTGCAACGCCTGGGGCGTGATTACGTGATCGCTATGGTCGATGTCGATCACTTCAAGAAATTCAACGATACCCACGGCCACGACGTGGGCGATCAGGTGCTTCGTCTGGTCGCCAGCCAGCTGCGCAAGGTCGGTGGCGGCGGCAAGGCGTATCGCTATGGTGGCGAGGAGTTCACCCTGCTGTTTCCCGGCAAGAGCGTGGAGCAATGCGTGCCGCATATCGAGGCCGTGCGCGTGGCCATCGAGCAATACCGCATGCAGCTGCGCGACTCGCAGAGCCGGCCGCGTGATGATCGTGAGGGCAAGCAGCGCCGCGCCGGCAAGACAGCCAGCGAAGTCTCGGTGACCGTGAGCATGGGGGTTGCCGAGCGGCAGGCCGAGCAGCGCACGCCGCAGGAGGTGATCAAGGAAGCGGACAAGGCGCTCTACAGCGCCAAGGCCGCCGGGCGCAACTGCATACGCAGCGCCTCGCATCGGCGTGGCGCCGTCAAGCTGGCGTCAGGGGGCCAATGAGGTCCTGGCGGACGAATGGTCGTGACGGAATACTGGTCGTTCTGCAGAGGTGTTTTCACATCAGACAGTTGCTGACCTGTCGTGAATCATTGGTCACAACACGACCCTATGTGTCTATAAAGTTGTTCAAGTAAACTCGGTCATCTCACGTAAGTCCGTTTTCGAGGATGTGCCATGGCCGATTACAAAGCCCCCTTGCGCGACATGCGCTTCGTGCTCAATGAAGTATTCGAAGTCTCCAAGCTCTGGGCCGAGCTGCCGGCCCTGGCTGAGGTGGTGGATGAAGACACTGCCAACGCCATTCTCGAAGAGGCCGGCAAGGTCACCGCAGGCAGCATCGCCCCGCTGAACCGCAGCGGCGATGAAGAAGGCTGCTCCTGGGAAGATGGCGTGGTGAAAACCCCGGCTGGCTTCCCCGAGGCCTACCGCACCTACGCCGAAGGTGGCTGGGTGGGTGTCGGTGGCGCGCCTGACTTTGGCGGCATGGGCATGCCCAAGGTGATCGGTGCGCAGGTCGAGGAGATGGTCAACTCGGCCAGCCTGTCCTTCGGCCTGTATCCGATGCTGACCGCTGGCGCTTGCCTGTCGATCCTCAATCACGCCAGCGAGGAGCTGAAGGCGCAGTACCTGCCGAACATGTATGCCGGTGTCTGGGCGGGATCCATGTGCCTGACCGAGCCGCACGCTGGTACCGACCTGGGCATCATCCGCACCAAGGCCGAACCGCAGGCCGATGGCAGTTACAAGATCAGTGGCACCAAGATCTTCATCACCGGCGGCGAACACGACCTGACCGAGAACATCATCCACCTGGTGCTGGCCAAGCTGCCGGACGCACCGGCTGGCCCGAAAGGCATCTCGCTGTTCCTGGTGCCGAAGATCATGGTGGGCGCCGACGGTTCGCTGGGCGAGAAGAACGCCCTGGGCTGCGGCTCCATCGAGCACAAGATGGGCATCAAGGCCTCGGCCACCTGCGTGATGAATTTCGACGGCGCCACCGGCTACCTGATCGGCGAAGTGAACAAGGGCCTGGCGGCCATGTTCACCATGATGAACTACGAGCGTCTGGGCGTTGGCATCCAGGGGCTGTCGCTGGGTGAGCGCAGCTACCAGAGCGCCATCGAATACGCCCGCGAGCGCATCCAGAGCCGCGCCCCGACCGGCCCGGTGGCCAAGGACAAAGCGGCTGATCCGATCATCGTGCACCCGGACGTGCGCCGTATGCTGCTGACCATGAAGGCGCTGAACGAGGGCGGTCGCGCCTTCTCCAGCTACGTTGCCATGCAGCTCGACACCGCCAAGTACAGCGAGGACAAGGCAACCGCCCAGCGTGCCGACGAACTGGTAGCGCTGCTCACTCCGGTGGCCAAGGCCTTCCTGACCGACATGGCGCTGGAAACCACCGTGCATGGCCAGCAGATCTTCGGCGGCCATGGCTTCATTCGCGAGTGGGGCCAGGAGCAGCTTGTCCGGGATTGTCGCATCACCCAGATCTACGAAGGCACCAACGGCATCCAGTCGCTGGATCTGATGGGGCGCAAGATCGTCGGCAGCGGCGGTAGCTACTACAAGCATTTCGCCGACGAGATCAGGGCCTTCGTTGCCTCGGCCGATGCTTCCATGGCCGAATTTACCCAGCCGCTGGCGGCTGCCGTGGACAACCTCGACGCGCTGACCGCCTGGGTGCTGGAGCAGGCCAAGGGTAACCCCAACGAGATCGGCGCGGCCTCGGTCGAGTATCTGCAGGCTTTCGGCTACACCGCCTACGCCTACATGTGGGCCTTGATGGCGCGAGCTGCGCTGGGCAAGGAAGGCGAGGACGAGTTCTACGCCAGCAAACTGGGCACCGCGCGCTTCTACTTCGCTCGCCTGCTGCCGCGCATTCATTCGCTCAGTGCCTCGGTCAAGGCCGGTAGTGAATCGTTGTACCTGCTGGACGCTGCGCAGTTCTGATCACGCGGCATCGTCCAAATGAGCCCCGGCCCGCGTGCCGGGGCTTTTCATTTCAGCAGGTGCACGGGTTCAGCCTGGCCAGGTAGAGCAGGGCGGGGCGTTGCGCTTGCAGGTACAGCTGGCCGCGCTCGTTCTCGATCAGCAGGCCATTGCCCGCCGCCAGGTGGTGCATCGCGCCGCCTGCATTCACGTCGACTGCGCTCTGCGCTGCATTCCACAGCAGCAGTACCGCGGCATCGTTCTCCAGCCCCTGGGTTCCCTGCCATTTCAGCAACTGCACCTGATGCGTCCAGGCGCTTCTTCGGGTCATCAGATTGAGGTCGGTGATCGGGCCGTCCAGCAGTTGCGCGTCGATGGCCTCTTCGCCAGCAAAAACCGCTATGGCGCCAGCGCTATGCAGCGTCTCGACCTGGCCATCCTCGCGTTGCAGGTGCAAGCCGTTGCCGGCGAGCACGGCCAGGCTGCGGTCGATGCCCGGGAAGCTGGAAAAGGCACCACCCACCGCCACCTGAGCACTGCTGATGCGCCAGGCGAAATCCTCCAGGCCGGCGCCTGCTGGCGAGATGGCCAGTTGCAGCGTCATGCCGCCGCCGTTCTTCCAGGGCATGGCCAGGGCAGTTGCGGGATCGAGCAGGGTGAAAGGCATGGATTCTCCAAATGTATATACATAATAGCCGGGGCGACGAGCGGCTTTGATCCCGCAGATGATAGTGGAGTCTCTGAATAGCGGCCGTTAGCTGGATCGCGCGCTATTTGCATAGACATGGAGCGCTTCGCTAATGCCCATGATCATGAACTTATGCGGATTGTGCTGGCTTGACGCCGATTGAATCCACTCATATTGTATATACAAAACAAGCCGGGAGAATCCCATGCCGATGCATTCCACCTCGAAACAGCTCTGGCGCGATGTGCAGGTCTTCGATGGCCTGGCGCAGCTGGACGAGGCGATGAACCTGCTGGTCGATGGCGGTTGCATTGCCGGCCTGTGGCCGTCGCGCACTTTCGACGAGGCGCTGGCGCAAGGCGCAGTCGAAGCCGGGTGTGGCGGCGTGATGACCCCGGGACTGGTCGATTGCCACACCCACTTGGTCTACGCCGGTGACCGCGCCGGTGAATTCGAGCAGCGCCTGGAAGGCGTCAGCTACGAAACCATCGCCCGCAACGGCGGCGGCATCCTCAGCAGCGTGCGCGCTACCCGTGCCGCCAGCGAAGACGAGCTGATCGCCGCCAGCCTGCCGCGTCTCGATGCGCTGCTGGCCGATGGCGTGACCACGCTGGAGATCAAGTCCGGCTATGGCCTGACCGTCGCCGACGAATTGAAGATGCTGCGTGTGGCCCGTCGCCTCGGCGAGCTGCGCCCGGTGCGGGTGCTCACCACCTTGCTCGGCGCCCATGCCTTGCCCCCGGAATATGCCGGCCGCGCCGACGACTACGTCAGCCTGGTCTGCGAGGCGATGATCCCGGCCGCTGCCCGTGAAGGACTGGCCGATGCGGTGGACGTATTCTGCGAAGGCATCGGCTTTTCCCCGGCGCAGTGCGAACGCATCTATCAGGCAGCTCAGGCTCACGGCCTGGCCATCAAGGCCCATGCCGAGCAACTGTCCAACCTGGGCGGCAGTGCCCTGGCCGCACGCTATGGCGCGCTGTCGGCCGACCATATCGAATACCTCAACGAGGCCGGCGTGCGCGCCATGGCCGAGGCCGGCACCGTTGCCGTGCTGCTGCCCGGTGCCTTCCACGTGCTGCGCGAAACCCAGTTGCCGCCCATCGCGCTATTGCGCCAGTACGGCGTACCGATGGCCGTGGCCAGCGACGCCAACCCCGGCACCTCGCCAATCTGCATGCCGACGCTGATGGCCAACCTGGCCTGCACCCTGTTTCGTCTCACCCCACGCGAAGCCCTGGCCGGCATGACCGCCCACGGCGCCCGCGCCCTCGGCCTACCCGACCTCGGCCGCATCGCTGTCGGAGCCCCGGCGGATCTGTGCCTGTGGGATATCCGGCAACCGGCCGAACTGGCCTACGCGGTGCAGGCCGGGCGTCTGCGCCAGCGCGTGTTCAATGGAGTTGTGACCTATGCTCGCTGATCGTCACAGCATGGCCGCCTGGAGTGGTCGCACCGACCCGGAAGCCGATAGCGCGCGCTGGCACCAGCGCATTCGCTCGCTTACCGAAGACAGCCAGCCCGGCCTGGCTTTGCTGGGTTTTGCCTGCGACGAAGGTGTGCGCCGCAACCATGGCCGTGTCGGCGCCGCTGCTGCGCCGCAAAGCGTGCGCAAGGCCTTGGCCAACCTGGCCTGGCATCGTCAGGCGCCAGCCTATGACGCCGGTGACGTCACTTGCGAGGACGGCGATCTGGAAGCCGCCCAGGCGCGTCTCGGTCGTAACGTCTGCGCGCTGCTGGACGCCGGCCATCTGCCGCTGGTGATTGGCGGCGGTCATGAAGTGGCCTTCGGCAGTTGGTCGGGCCTGGCCGAGCACCTGTCCGGCAACCCCGCTCCCAAAATCGGCATCGTCAACTTCGACGCCCATTTCGACCTGCGCGACCCGGCCCATGTGCATTCCTCCGGCACGCCCTTCGCGCAGATCGCTGAGCAGTGCGCCGCGCGCGGCTGGCCGTTCCGCTACGCCTGCCTCGGCGTCAGCCGCGCCAGCAACACCCGCGCGCTATTCGCCCGCGCCGCTGAGCTGAACGTGCTGGTGCGCGAGGATCATGAGATTCGCGAGTCGACCCTCGATGCCATCGGCGCCGAGCTGGACGCCTTCGCCGCCGAGTGCGACGCGCTCTACCTGACCATCGACATCGACGTGCTGCCGGCCTGCGAGGCGCCGGGCGTCAGCGCGCCGGCCGCCCGTGGCGTGCGCCTGGAGCTGCTGGAGCCGCTGCTCGAACGGCTCAAGGCCAGCGGCAAGCTGCGCCTGGCCGACCTGGCCGAGATCAACCCCGAATACGACATCGACAACCGCACCGCCAAGGTGGCGGCGCGGCTGATTCATCTGCTCAGCCTCTGAGCTCGACGCTTTCCCGCACAACAACAACTACGAGGAAACCCCGATGTTCATCACCGTCCGCCGCTGCGGCCAGGAGCCGCGCCATGCCTGAGTCACTGTCCTTGAGCGGCGGCGTGTCGCGCCCGCGCGCCCTGGCGCGCCTGCTGGGTTACAGCCTGATCGGCTTGCTGCTGTTCTTCGTGCCGTTCGAGATCGCCGGGCGTTCGACCATCCTCCTCGACCACGCGGCCAGCGCCCTGCAATTGCATGCGCGGCCACTGGTGATCGGCGTGGCACTGCTGTTCATGCTCTACGGTGCGCTGGCGCCCTGGCTCGACGGCAGCTGGCGGCGCAGCCTGACCCACAGCGTATTCAGTGTGCTCAAGGTGTGCGGCCTGCTGATCGGCGCCGCCTACCTGCTGCAGCTCGGCCCGCAGGCGCTTTACCAGCCGGGCATGCTGCCGTTCCTGTTCGACAAGCTGGTGCTCAGCCTGGCGCTGATCGTGCCGCTGGGTTCGCTGGCGTTGGTGTTCCTGATCGGCTTCGGCCTGCTGGAACTGATCGGCGTGCTGATGCAGCCGGTGATGCGCCCGATCTGGCGCACGCCGGGCAAGTCGGCTATCGATGCCGTGGCGTCCTTCGTCGGCAGCTACTCGGTGGGCCTGCTGATCACCGACCGTATGTACCAGCAGGGCCATTACAGCGTGCGTGAGGCAGCGATCATCGCCACCGGCTTCTCCACCGTGTCGGCGCCGTTCATGGTGATCATCGCCAAGACCCTGGGCCTGATGGGCCAGTGGAACCTGTATTTCTGGAGCGCCATGGCGGTGACCTTCGCCGTCACCGCGATCAGCGCGCGCATCTATCCACTGTCGCGTCTACCGTCCGAGTCCACGCCCGAGGCGCAACTGCTGCCCGGCGAAAGCCGCCTGGGCAGTGCCTGGCGCGCCGGGATGGAGCAGGCCGGTAATGCGCCGTCGCTGTGGTCGGCCCTGCGTGAAACCTTCGTCGATGGCCTGCGCATGACCGCTGCCATCCTGCCGAGCATTCTCGCCGTCGGCCTGCTCGGGCTGCTTGCTGCCAAGTACACGCCGCTGTTCGACGCCCTCGGCGTGCTGCTCTACCCGCTGACCTGGCTGTTCGGTCTGGACGAGCCGATGCAGGTGGCCCGCGCCATGTCTGCCGGGCTGGCCGAGATGTTCCTGCCGGCGATGCTGCTCAAGGACGCCGAGGTGCTGGTGAAGTTCGTCACCGCCATCGTCTCGGTCAGCAGCGTGCTGTTTCTCTCTGCCTCGATTCCCTGCGTGCTGGCCACGCGGATTCCCCTGAGCCTGGGCCACCTGCTGCTGATCTGGCTGCAGCGCACCCTGCTCAGCCTGCTGTTGGCCATTCCGCTGGCCTACCTCGCCCAATTTCTGGGCTGGCTCTGACCGCCCACCCCTGACCCGTTCCTACAGGAGCCCGCAACATGACCAAGTTCCGCGACACCGAAATCCGCGCCCCACGCGGCAATACGCTCACCGCCAAGAGCTGGCTGACCGAAGCGCCGCTGCGCATGCTGATGAACAACCTCGACCCGGACGTGGCCGAGAACCCCAAGGAGCTGGTGGTGTACGGCGGCATCGGCCGTGCCGCGCGTAACTGGGAGTGCTATGACAAGATCGTTGAGAGCCTGACCAACCTCAATGACGACGAGACCCTGCTGGTGCAGTCCGGCAAGCCCGTCGGGGTGTTCAAGACTCACAGCAACGCCCCGCGCGTGCTGATCGCCAACTCCAACCTGGTGCCGCACTGGGCGAGCTGGGAGCACTTCAACGAGCTGGATGCCAAGGGCCTGGCCATGTACGGCCAGATGACCGCTGGCAGCTGGATCTACATCGGCAGCCAGGGCATCGTTCAGGGCACCTATGAAACCTTCGTCGAAGCCGGTCGCCAGCACTACGCCGGCAACCTCAAGGGCCGCTGGGTGCTGACCGCAGGCCTGGGTGGCATGGGTGGCGCCCAGCCGCTGGCCGCGACACTGGCCGGCGCCTGCTCGCTGAACATCGAATGCCAGCAGACCAGCATCGATTTCCGCCTGCGCAGCCGTTACGTCGACGAGCAGGCCACTGATCTGGATGACGCCCTGGCGCGCATCGCCCGCTACACCAGCGAAGGCAAGGCTATCTCCGTCGCTCTGCTGGGTAATGCCGCCGAGATCCTGCCGGAACTGGTACGCCGTGGCGTGCGCCCGGATATGGTCACCGACCAGACCAGCGCCCACGACCCGCTCAACGGTTACCTGCCGATTGGCTGGAGCTGGGCCGAGTACAAGGATCGCGCAGCCACCGACCCGGCTGGCGTGGTCAAGGCCGCCAAGCAGTCCATGGCCGTGCACGTGCAGGCCATGCTCGACTTCCAGAAAATGGGCGTGCCGACCTTCGACTACGGCAACAACATCCGTCAGATGGCCAAGGAAGAGGGCGTGAGTAATGCCTTCGACTTCCCCGGTTTCGTCCCGGCCTACATCCGCCCGCTGTTCTGCCGCGGCATCGGCCCGTTCCGCTGGGCGGCGCTGTCCGGCAACCCCGAGGACATCTACAAGACCGACGCCAAGGTCAAGGAATTGATCCCGGACGACGCCCACCTGCACCGCTGGCTGGACATGGCCCGCGAGCGCATCGCCTTCCAGGGCCTGCCGGCGCGCATCTGCTGGGTCGGTCTGGGGCAGCGCGCCAAGCTTGGCCTGGCGTTCAACGAGATGGTGCGCTCCGGTGAGCTGAGCGCCCCCGTCGTCATCGGTCGCGACCACCTGGACAGCGGCTCGGTGTCCAGCCCCAACCGCGAGACCGAAGCGATGCAGGACGGCTCCGATGCCGTGTCCGACTGGCCGCTGCTCAACGCCCTGCTCAACACCGCCAGCGGCGCCACCTGGGTCTCGCTGCACCACGGCGGTGGCGTGGGCATGGGCTTCTCCCAGCATTCGGGTATGGTCATCGTCTGCGATGGCACCGATGAAGCCGCCGCGCGCATCGCCCGCGTACTGACCAACGACCCGGGCACCGGGGTGATGCGTCACGCCGATGCTGGCTACCAGATTGCCATTGACTGTGCCCGCGAGCAGGGTTTGAACCTGCCGATGATCGGCTAAGGCTCAACGCCGGCCCGATGGGCCGGCGCATCAATCACTGCAAGTACCGCGATTTCAGCCATTATTCGGCTCTGATTCGCCAGGCGCGAACTCACTCCGTGGAAGAACAGAACATGACCACCCTGAACCTGAAACCCGGCCAACTGACCCTGGCCGACCTGCGCGCCGCCTACCAGGCGCCCGTGCACCTGACTCTGGACGCCAACGCTCACGAAGCCATCGACGCCAGTGTTGCCTGCGTCAACCAGATCATCGCCGAAGGCCGCACCGCCTACGGCATCAACACCGGTTTCGGCCTGCTGGCCTCGACCCGCATCGCCAACGACGACCTGGAAAAGCTGCAGCGTTCGCTGGTGCTGTCGCATGCCGCCGGCATCGGTCAGCCATTGGATGACGCCTTGGTGCGTCTGATCATGCTGCTGAAGATCAACAGCCTGGCGCGCGGCTTCTCCGGCATTCGCCGCCAGGTGATCGAGGCGCTGATCGCCCTGGTCAACGCCGAGGTCTACCCGCATATCCCGCTGAAAGGCTCGGTCGGTGCCTCCGGTGATCTGGCGCCGCTGGCGCATATGTCGCTGGTGCTGCTCGGCGAAAGCCAGGCGCGGCACCAGGGCCAATGGCTGCCGGCCAGCGAGGCGCTGGCCATCGCCGGCCTGGAGCCGATGACCCTGGCCGCCAAGGAGGGTCTGGCCCTGCTCAACGGTACCCAGGTGTCCACCGCCTACGCCCTGCGCGGGCTGTTCGAGGGTGAAGACCTGTACGCCGCGGCCAGCGTCTGCGGCGCGCTCAGCGTCGAGGCGTTGCTGGGTTCGCGCTCGCCCTTCGATGCACGCATCCATGCCGCTCGCGGTCAGCGCGGGCAGATCGACGCGGCGGCTGCCTTCCGCCATCTGCTCGGCGACAGCAGTGAAATCGGCCGCTCCCACGCCGCCTGCGACAAGGTGCAGGACCCGTATTCGCTGCGCTGCCAGCCGCAGGTCATGGGCGCCTGCCTGACCCAGCTGCGCCAGGCTGCCGAGGTGTTAGCCGTCGAGGCCAACGCGGTATCCGACAACCCGCTGGTGTTCGCTGCCGAGAGCGAGGTGATTTCCGGCGGCAACTTCCACGCCGAGCCGGTGGCCATGGCCGCCGATAACATCGCCCTGGCCATCGCCGAGATCGGCTCGCTGTCCGAGCGCCGTATCTCGCTGATGATGGACAAGCACATGTCGCAACTGCCGCCGTTCCTGGTGGCCAACGGCGGGGTCAACTCCGGCTTCATGATCGCCCAGGTCACCGCTGCCGCACTGGCCAGCGACAACAAGGCCCTGGCTCACCCGCACAGCGTCGACAGCCTGCCCACCTCGGCCAACCAGGAAGACCACGTGTCGATGGCGCCGAACGCCGGCAAGCGTCTGTGGGACATGGCCGAGAACACCCGTGGTGTGCTCGCCGTGGAATGGCTCGGCGCCTGCCAGGGCCTGGACTTCCGCGAGGGGCTGAAAAGCACGCCGGCCCTGGAGCAGGCGCGCCAGGCATTGCGCGCCAAGGTGCCGTACTACGTCGAGGACCGCTTCTTCGCCCCGGACATCGCCGCCGCCGACGAGCTACTGGCCGAACGCGTGCTGACGCCACTGCTGCCGGCCGGTATGTTGCCTTCCTTGAGCTGAACTGCTTAGCCCGGATGCAATCCGGGGCCTGGGTTTTGAGGCTCCCGGATTGCATCCGGGCTACGGCGCTGGGAGCGGAGCGCTTAGCTCCGCTATCATCCGCGCACCCGGTCTTGCCAAGGAGCTTTCGTGACCACCACCCCGCGCTACAAAGCCATCGAGGCCTTCCTGCTGGAGCGCATCCAGGGCGGCGCGTTTCCGGTCAACCACCAGATCCCGCCGGAGGAGCAGCTGGCGCGCGACTTCGGCGTCAGCCGCATGACCGCCAACAAGGCGATCCAGAACCTGGTGCAGCAGGGCTACCTGATGCGCCAGGCCGGCCTCGGCACCTTCGTCACCGACCGCAAGGCCGAATCGCCGCTGCACGAGGTGATGAACATCGCCAGCGAAGTGCGCGGTCGCGGCCACGCCTACGCCAACCGCGTGCTGCGTTGCGAAGCCATTGCCGCCGACGATGAAGTGGCCCTGCGTCTGGGCGTGCGCCTGGGCACCGAGGTGTTTCACAGCGTGCTGGTGCACCTGCAGGACGGCTTGCCGATCCAGCTCGAGGACCGCTTCGTCAATCCGCGCTGGGTGCCCGATTACCTGGCGACTGATTTCAGCCAGCGCACGCCCAACGAGGTGCTGGTGGCGAGTAGCCCGATGTCGGATGTCGAGCATGTGGTCGAGGCCGTGCTGGTGGACGCGCGTACCGCCGAACACCTGCAGATCGACCCGGCCATGCCTTGCCTCAGCGTGATCCGCCGTACCTGGTCCGGCGATCACCTGATCAGCTACGCACGGCTGATTCATCCCGGTGAGCGCTACAAGCTGCGCTCGCTGCACAAGCGGCGGGGGTAAGTGCGCCGGGCGCACCGAGAGGTTCTGAACAACAGCGATGTTCGCCAGATTGCCCGGTGCGCGCGGCGCGCCCCAGGGCTCTAATCGCTGATCAACTGATCCACCAGCGACGGATCATCGATAAAGCGATTGCGGGTGTCCTGCAACGTTTCGATCCTGTCGTTGCGTGCGCGCTCTTCGTCGTCCGGCGGGTCCAGGCGGTGCCAGGCCTTGTACATCGGCACCAGGCCGACGATGGGCAAGCCGTATTCGACATGCATGTAGAAGATCGCGCGGGCGATGTTGCCCTTGGCTTCGTCACGCGGCTCCACCAGCTGGAAGCTGGTTCTCATGTCGCAGCCGATATCGGCGAACTTGCTCGGCAGCTCATCGGCCAACTCGCCGAACTGCGCATTGCGCCTGACCAGCTCGACGCGGCTCAGGGCCGGATAGTGGTTGTGCAGGTCGGCGACTATGAACGGATAGCGCGGGTTCATGATGGTGCACTGGCGGTCGGTGATGCAGCGCATCGCGCTCTTGAGCTGCTTGCTGCTGTAGATTGGGCTGGCGGTCAGAGCCCCGCTCTCGCGTTCGAAGCTCTGGCCGCAATAGAGCGTGGTGCCGCCATTGCCGTACAGGTCTTTCCAGAACGCCTGCTCGATGGCCTGCTTGGGGTCGCCTAGCTGAGTCTGACCGCCGGCCAGGGAGACGGTGCTGATGCAGGTTGCCAGGCAACCGAGAAGCAGGGTAACTGCGCGCATACTCTAGCCCCAGTGACCGCCGTTGTCGGGGTCTGTTGTTTTTGTAGGACAAGCTGGAGTCTAGCAAGACGTACGTCACAAAAAACACAGCCACCTGACGCCTCCCAACTTGAGATAGCCAGGGCAAAGTGGGGCTGCAGGCAGCGGATGGCGCCGTGTAAGCCATGGCTTACATGATGTCCCGATTATCGCCACTGTTGGCCGATCAGGTACGAGCGTACTCTGCACAGCATGGATTCAGCGCAGGAAGCGCCTAGACGAACAAGGACACGCTGGACAGCCGCCAGGATGGTGAGCAGATCAAGGATGTCAGGACAAACAGTCTGCAAGGCCCCGCAATCGCGGGGTTTTCTTTTTTCTGCGCTTGAAAATCTTCAGGCCGCCACTCGCTCGGCCATGCGCAGCTCGAACCAATCCAAAGTCTCGTCCCACAGGCGCTGCGCCGCAGGGCGGAAATACCCCATATGACCAATGTCGCCCAGGCCCTCAGCTTGTGAGTCGAGCGTGCGCGCCTGGTAGGGCGCGTTGCCGTAAGCGGCCATGAAGGCATCGCGTGAGGCGGGTGGCGCCCACAGGTCGTCCAGGCTGTTGAGCGCCACCATCGGCGTGTTCACCTGGGCGAAGCGCTCGGCCAGCCCCGGCATCTGCGGGTCGTCGAAAAAGTAGCGGGGGAAGCGGCACCAGCGTTTCCACTGGCGGTAGACGCCCAGCGGCAGATCCTCCCCCATGCCCAGCTTGCTCCAGGCCAGATAGCCCTTGTAGCGCGTCATCAACGGGCCGATCACCCGCCACATGGCCAGCACGCGCAACTGCTCGCTCTTGGGCATCCAGCCATGCCAGCCGGCGCCGGTGCCGAAGGTGTAGAAGCCGGCGACCTGATTGTGATTGGGCAGCAGACCGAAGGCGTGACCGCCGAAGGAGTGGCCAACCATGAACAGCGGGCGCTCGGCATGCCGGTGCTGATCCACGGCAGCAGCCAGGTCGAGGTGAGCCCAGTCCAGGTACTCCATCTCGAAGCCGCGCAGGCTGGCCGGCCTGGACTGACCGATGCCGCGATAGTCCAAGGTCAGGGTGTTGAAGCCGCGGCCGGCGGCGTATTCGGCAAAGCGGCGGTAGAAGCCTTGCGGCACCCCGGTGGCTCCGGCGATCAGCAACTGCGCTCGGGGCTGCTCGGCGTGGTAGCGCGTGGCGGCCAGTGGGTAGTCGTCGAGGGCGAGCAGGGGCAGTGTTTCACTGCGGATTGGCGCATTCATGCTGGCGTGGACTCCGTGTGCTGCTGGCGGGTCAGATGGAGCAGGGTGGTGACGGCCTGTTTCAGTGGCTCGCTGCTGCCGGCGACGCGTGCTTGCAGCAAACCCCCTTCGTAGAGCGCGACGAACAACGCGGCCAGCCCCTCCGGCTGTGGATAGCCGTGGCGCTGTAACTGCTGCTGCAGCGCCTGGCGGATGGTGACGAAGGCATTGGCCAGGGCTGCACGAATTTCATGATCTTCCGGGCCGCTTTCCAGGGCGACGGCGGCCAGCGGGCAGCCGCGTTCGAAGGCGCTGTCCTGCAACTGCCCGAGAGCGCCGTGCAGCCAGGTGGTCAGCGCATCGAGTGGATCGGCCTGACACTCGAAGAGCGTGGCGAACGCCTGCCCGGCGCGCTGGCCGACGCGTTCGATAGCGGCTACCGCCAGCTCGGTCTTGCCGTTCGGGAAGTGATGATAGAGGCTGCCCTTGGGCGTCTCGGCGGCGGCCAGCAGTTCGCTCAGGCCGACGCCATGCAGGCCTTTGCGCTGCAGGGCATCGATCATGGCGTCGATCAGTTTGTCGCGTGTGGTCTTGGTCATGGCCAGGATTATGTAGACCGGTCGGTCTAGTGGCGAGTGCCATTCAGGACATGGATCAGGGCATATCGGCAACGCGCACTCGGCTCAGGGCGTGTCCCAGGCGCCATCGAGCGCCGTGCGCAGCAGATCGATCATCGCCTGCCTGGACCCTGCATTCGCGACGGCGCGCCGCATGCCGCTCCGGCCAACGCCCCCTGTTGCGTCTGCTCGATTATCTTTCAGGTGCTCACGCCCATATGACCTGAGCACCCTTTTCGAGTCTGTCGCGACGCCCCGGCCGGTCAACGGCGGGGCGTTGTTTATGCGGGTTCAGCCGACATGCTTGCTGACCCAGGCGGCGTAAGCGTCGATGAATTTCTGCAGGAAGGGTTTGATGCTGTCGCTGAGCGCACCGTTGTCGTCGAAGAAGTTGCCGGCGCCGCCAAGATAACCTTCCGGCTGCTGCAGCACATGCACGTCGAGGAACACCAGGCACTGGCGCAGGTGGTGGTTGGCGCCGAAGCCGCCGATGGCGCCTGGCGAGGCACTGAGCACGGCGCCGGGCTTGCCGCTGAAACCGCTCTGGCCATAGGGGCGCGAGCCGACATCGATGGCGTTCTTCATCGCGCCGGGAATCGAGCGATTGTATTCCGGGGTGACGAACAGCACCGCGTCGGCGGCCTTGAGCTTGCTGCGAAACGGCGCGTAGGAGGCCGGGGCGCTGTCGCCGTCGGCGTCTTCGTTGTACAGCGGCAGGTCGCCGATCTCGATGATTTCCAGGTTAAGCGAGGCGGGTGCCAGATCAGCCAGCGCCAGGGCCAGTTTGCGGTTGATGGAGGCTTTGCGCAGGCTACCGACCAGTACGGCGACGTTGTAGGTCTTGCTCATGTTTACTCCAGAGGCTGTGGTGAGGAAGGAACCACCACTATAGACCTCGGATTTTTCAGCAGGTGCTGGTCTTGGGCGCCATCAGGGCGCTGGATGCGTCTGGTCGAGCCCGCTGACTGTCTTGCGTCACAGCGGCGGAGCAAAAAAAACGGGCCGATCGGGCCCGTAAGTTCACGCTCAAAGTTGTCCTGGTGTCAGCCCAGGCAGTGCGCCAGGCCGATGGCCTCGGGCCTGAACAGCCGCGCGTCCATCAGTTTCGGCTCGCGCACGATGGGGGCGAAGTCCATGCGCGCGAGAATGTCGCGCTCGATGTCCACGCCCGGCGCCACTTCGATCAGTTCCAGGCCTTCACGGGTCAGACGCAGCACGCAACGCTCGGTGACGTAGAGCACCGGCTGGCCGCGTTCGGCGGCCAGGCGCCCGGCGAAGGTGCGGTGCTCCACCTCGGCGACGAACTTGCGCACGTCGCCGTCCTGAACGATGAGTAGCTGACCGTTTTCGATGCGGATATCCTGCGCGCCCGCACTGAACGTGCCGACGAACACCACCTGCTTGGCGTTCTGGCTGATGTTGATAAAACCGCCAGCCCCCGCAAGGCGACTGCCGAACTTGGACACATTTAGGTTGCCCGCCGCATCGGCCTGGGCCAGGCCGAGAAAGGCGATGTCCAGGCCGCCGCCATCGTAGAAATCGAACTGATAAGGCTGGTCGAGCAAGGCGCTGTGGTTGCTCGCCGCGCCAAAGTCCAGGCCCGAGGCCGGCACGCCGCCGATCACGCCGGGTTCGGCGGTCAGGGTCAGGCGCTCGATCACGCCTTCTTCGGCAGCCACTGCGGCGACGCCCTCGGGCATGCCGATACCAAGATTGACCACCGCGCCGGCCTTGAGCTCCAGCGCGGCGCGGCGGGCGATCAGCTTGCGCACGTCCAGCGGCATCGGCGCCAGGCTGTCCATCTCCACCCGGGTCTCGGCGGCGAAGGCCGGGTTGTAGGCGGTGGCGAAGGTCTGTTGGTGATTGCCCGGTTCGGCCACCACCACGCAGTCGACCAGAATGCCGGGGATCTTCACCTGGCGCGCATTCAGCGAGCCGCGCTCGACGATGCGCTCGACCTGGGCGATCACCAGCCCGCCGCTGTTGCGTGCAGCCATGGCGATGGCCAGGCTCTCGATGGTCAGCGCCTCGCGCTCGAAGCTGAGGTTGCCGTCGGGATCACTGCTGGTGGCGCGGACGATGCCGACGTGGATCGGGAAGCTCGGGTAGAACAGATAGTCTTCGCCATCGATGGGCATCAGCCGCACCAGATCGCTGGTGGTACGCGCATTGAGCTTGCCGCCGCCATGACGCGGGTCGACGTAGGTGCCCAGGCCGACACGCGACAGCTGCCCCGGCTTGCCGGCGGCGATATCGCGAAACAGCTGGGAGATCACCCCCTGCGGCAGGTTGTAGGCCTCGATGCGATTGTCCACCGCCAGCTTCTGCAGCCCCGGCACCAGGCCCCAGTGGCCGCCGATCACCCGGCGCACCAGGCCTTCATGGGCCAGGTGGTTGAGGCCACGGCCCTTGCCGTCGCCCTGGCCAGCGGCATACACCAGGGTCAGGCCCTGTGGCGCCTGCTCAGCGACGAAACGCTGCTCCAGGGCGATGGCGATCTGCTCGGCGAAACCGATGCCGACGAAGCCACCGGTGGCCAGGTTGGCGTCGTCCGGAATGCGCGCCACGGCGTCGGGGGCGGTCATGATCTTGCTCATTGCGGGTACTCGTGAATGGCAGAGGACTGTAGGAGCGGCCGGGCGGCGTTTCGCTTCAGCCACGACCGCTCCTGCAGCGGTCATCAGAAGCTTCCAAACAGGGTGCCGAGGGTAATCACTACCGCCAGCGCCACCATCGGGAAAGCCACGGTGTTGATGAAGATGAACTTGTACGACTCACGGTGGGTGAGCTTGCAGATCGCCAGCAGCGAGATCACCGCGCCGTTGTGCGGCAGGGTATCCATGCAGCCCGAGGCCATGGCGGCGACGCGGTGCAGCAGCTCGGGGCTGATGCCGGCGGCGTTGGCCAGGGTCAGGTATTGCTCGCCGAGGGTCTTCAGCGCGATGGACATGCCGCCGGAGGCCGAGCCGGTGATACCGGCGAGAATATTCACTGCCACCGCTTCGGAAATCAGCGGGTTGCTGGACACGCCCAGCACCAGATCACGGATGACGACGAAGCCAGCCAGCGAGGCGATCACGGTGCCGTAGCCCACTTCGGCAGCGGTGTTGAGGATCGGCAGCATGGAGCCGAAGGCGCCGTCGTTGACGCTCTTCTTCAGGTCCATCCAGCGTTTCCAGTGTAGGGCGATCAGCAGCACGATGGCGGCGCCGAGGGCGACGATGATCGACCAGATGCCGATCAGCGACTTGGCATCCTGCAGGCCGCCGTATTCCGGCTTGGCCAGGTAGCTGGTATCCATCGTCGGCAGAATCTGCTTGGCCATCAGGAAGTTCAGCGCGATCACCACGAAGATCGGCAGCAGTGCCAGCCAGAAACCGGGAATGTCGCGGCGCTCTTCGACGACCGGATCGTCACGGTGCTCGCCATAGCCTTCACCTGCGGCCATCAGCTTGCGCGACTGCGCAGTGAGCCACCAGGTGCCGAGGCCGAACATGATCAGCCCGGCGATCACCCCCAGGCCTGGCGCGGCGAAGGCGTCGGTGCCGAAGAAGGGGTTGGGGATGGCGTTCTGGATCGCCGGGGTGCCGGGCAAGGCGGTCATGGTGAAGGTGAACGAGCCGAGGGCGATGGCGCCGGGGATCAGGCGCTTGGGAATGCCCGCTTCACGGAACAGCGCGGCGCCGATCGGATACACGGCAAAGGCCACCACGAACAGCGACACGCCGCCGTAAGTGAGGATGCCGCAGGCCAGCACGATGGCCAGGATGGCGCGCTCGCTGCCGACTTTCGCGACTATGCCGTGGGCGATGGCGCGGGCTGATCCCGAATCGTCCATCAGCTTGCCGAACAGCGCGCCGAGCAGGAACAGCGGGAAGAACTGGATCACGTAGCCGCCCATGGCCTTCATGAACACCTGGGTGTAGGTGGGCAGCAGCAGGCCGATGTCACCGGCGAACAGCAACGCCAGCAGGGCCAGCAGCGGGGCGAGGATCAGGACGTTGATGCCGCGATAGGCGAGGTACATCAACAAGGCGAGGGACAGCAGAATACCGAGGGTACCCATGGGTGATTCCTTTTGTTGTTGTTCTAGCGGCTCGAGGCCGTTTTATCGGAAAGGCGCGGATACGGCAGCGCACCTTTGCCGGATATAGAGCCAGAGTCGTGCCAGGGTGGGGTAAGACCTTGGTCGATGGGGCTGGAAGGCTTGTGGGCAGGGGATTTCAGGCTTTCGTGCCGAGTGCGGGGTAGGTAGACCGGACGTAGATAAGTGTCCAGTTTTCTGGATTTATTCCATTTTTTTGGATTTTATTTGGAGGGAATTCCAGAAATATGGACACGTAGCCGACAACGGTATTTGTAGGAGCGGCTTCAGCCGCGAAGCGATTTCCGGCTCGGTGACAATCGCGGCTGAAGCCGCTCCTACGACCAGTCCCGTAGCCCGGATGCAATCCGGGGGCTTTTGTGGGTGCCTGCTCCCCGGATTTCATCCGGGCTACGTGATTGCGGCCCACCACGCTTTTTGTGGGAGGGGCTTTAGCCGCGACTGTTGTGGGGGAAACGTTGCGGATGGAGCATCGCCAGCAACTAGGCTCCTGCGACGATGCTCAGCCCCGTCGCCCCAGCCCATGCTGCGCCAGCTTGGCGTAGAACCCGGCGCGGGAAATGCCCAGGCGTTCGGCGGCCAACTGTCGATTGCCGCCCGTTGCCACCAATGCCGCCTGCAGCGCCTGGCGCTCGGCCTGCGCCAGCTGTTCGGCCAATGTCTGCGTCGTACTCGTCATCACCGGAGCAACGGGCGACGGCTCACTCGGCGCGACCGGGTCGACCAGCAAGCCACGCAAGGCCTCACCATCCAGCCGCCCATCGACCGCCAATTGTGCCCGCTCCAGCAGGTTACGCAGCTCACGCACGTTGCCCTTCCACGGCTGCGCGCAGAGCAGGGCCAGGGCGTCGTCGCTCAGCTCCAGCGGCGCCAGGCCGGAGCGGTTGGCCAGGTCATCGAGCAGGTGTTCGATCAGCGCCGGAATATCGCTGGCCCGCTCGCGCAGCGGCGGTACGCGCAGGGCCAGCACGTTGAGACGGTAGTACAGATCATCGCGGAACTGCCCGGCGGCCACCTTGGCTTCCAGGTCGATATGCGTCGCCGCGATTACCCGCACATTGAGCGGTTTGACCTGGTTGGAGCCAAGCGGCTCCACCTCCTGCTCCTGCAGCACGCGCAGCAGCTTGGCCTGCAACGGCAGCGGCAGATCGCCGATTTCGTCGAGAAACAGCGTGCCGCCGTTGGCCACCTCGAACTTGCCGATACGCCCCTTGCGCTCGGCGCCGGTAAAGGCGCCCGGTGCGGTGCCGAACAGCTCAGCCTCGACCAGGGTTTCCGGAATCGCCGCGACGTTGACCGCGACGAATGGCCCGTTGGCCCGTGGCGACAGGTTGTGGATGCCCTGGGCCAGCAGCTCCTTGCCGGTGCCGGTCTCACCACGGATCAGCACCGTGGCGTCCAGTTGCGCAGCACGGCGGGCCTGGCGCTTGACCTCACTGGCCGCAGCACTGGCGCCAATGAACCCGGCAATGGTGTAGCGCGCCCGCCGCGCCTTGGCCAGCTCGTGCTGGGTGGCGAGCAACTGGCTCTGCAGGTTGTTGTACTTGGCCATCAGCGGTTTGAGATGGCGGGCGCGGTCGAACAAAACGAAACCCAGCGCGCCGACCAGGGTGCCGTCCTCGTCGCGCAGCGGAATCCGGGTGACCACGAAGTGTTCGCTGCCGAAGGCCATCAGGTCGAGCATGCTCGGCTGGCCGCTTTCCACCACCTCGCGCAGGCGGCTGGCTGGCAGCACCTCCTCGATCTCCTTGCCCAGCGCGGTGCGCGCATCGGCGATGCCGACCTTCTGTGCGTACTTGTCGTTGATCCAGACGATGCGCGCCTGGCGGTTGACCGCGATGGTGCCCTCGCACTGCGCGTTCAGGTGATCGAACAGCAGCGGCATGGCCACCGCACGAAAGCGCTCGGGCGAGACGCCGATGATCAGGCCGTGCTGGTCGAGGTCGTCGCGGGAGATGGCCATGGGCGAATGTCCGGAAGTGAGGTGCCGGTGATTATGGGCAGCGCCGTTCCAGGCGGGCAACGTCAACAGTCATCGGACAATGGCAATCGCCGCGCGCTTCTGGAATAGTTGGGCGGCTGCGCGTAACCCGCCGGCATCTGCCGATCGCCCACAAGGCCTGCCCGGCAGCTGTGACACCTGCCGTGTCCCTTTTGCATGCCGACCTGGCGTGCCAGGCGAGCCAACCGCCCGCCGCTGGATCCGCACCGCTGTGTCGGTGCCACAACGACAACTCCAAGATCCACACAAGGACGCCCCGATGAAACTCAAGCGACTCTTTTCCGCGCTCGCCGCTGGCGCTGCGCTGACCGCCCTGTGCGCCACCGCGCAGGCGCGTGAATACTCCGTTTCCACCGTACTTTCCGACGCTTTCCCCTGGGGCCAGGCCGCACAGAAGTGGGCCGATCTGGTCAACGAGCGCTCTGAAGGGCGCATCACCCTGCGCGTTTACCCCAACGCGCAGCTGGTCGCCGGCGACCAGACCAAGGAGTTCTCCGCGATGCGCTCGGGCCTGATCGACATGGCCGTGGGCTCGACCATCAACTGGTCGCCGCAGGTGCCGGAACTCAACCTGTTCTCCCTGCCGTTCCTGATGAAAAACGATGCCGACCTCGACGCCATCACCCAAGGTGAAGCCGGCAAGCTGGCTTTCGCCGCCATCGAGCAGCGCGGCATCGTGCCGCTGGCCTGGGGCGAGAACGGTTTCCGTCAGCTGTCCAACTCGGCCAAGCCGGTGCGCAGCCCGGCCGACCTGGCAGGCCTGAAGATCCGCGTGGTCGGCTCGCCGCTGTTCCAGGACACCTTCACCACCCTCGGCGCCAACCCGACGCAAATGAGCTGGGCCGACGCCAAGCCGGCACTGACCACCGGCGCGGTGGACGGCCAGGAAAACCCGCTGTCGGTGTTCGACGTGGCACGTGTCGACCAGGTGGGCCAGAAGTACCTGACCCTGTGGGACTACATGGCCGACCCACTGGTGTTCGCCGTCAACCAGCGCGTGTGGAAATCCCTGCCCGAGGAAGATCGCGAACTGCTGCGCCAGGCCGCCATCGACGCCGGCAAGTGGGAGATCGAGCTGTCGCGTGGCGCTCAGGCCCAACGCCTGGCCGACGTGCGTGAGCGCGGCGTGGAAGTGATCGAACTGACCGACGCCGAGCGCGCCGCGTTCGTCGAGGCTACCGCCAGCGTGCAGGAGAAATGGGCACCGCGCATCGGCGACGCGCTGATGGAAGCCGCGCGCAAGGCCGTGGCCCAGCCCTGATTCGTTTTATCTGACCGGAAACTCTCCCAGCCTGCTCTGCTCCCCTCTCCCGCTTGCGGGAGAGGGGCCGGGGGAGAGGGCGGGGGGGCGCCACCGCATGAGCGCATTGTTCCGGTCATTCGAGGTTCTTATGAGCAAGCAAGTCGACGCGCCGCTGGAGCGCGTGCTCGCCACCCTGGCCCTGGTGATCATCAGCCTGATCAGCCTGGCCAACGTGGTGGTGCGTTATTTCACCGATGCATCTTTCGCCTTCACCGAGGAAATCTCGGTGTTCCTGCTGGTCATCCTCACCTTCGCCGGTGCTTCGGTGGCCATGCGCAGCAACCGGCATATCCGTATCGGCCTGCTCGAGCGCCTGTTCCCGCGCCTGCGCACGCCGCTGATCCTGCTGCAGTGGCTGGCCGGCGTGCTGGTACTGGGGCTGGTGTGCTGGTACGGCGGGCAGTTCGCCTGGGAGGAGTTCCAGTGGGATTCCGAGTCGCCCGGCCTCGGTCTGCCCAACTGGTGGTACGTGATCTGGCTGCCGGTCCTGGCGCTGCTGGTGTTCGTGCGCCTGACCCAGATGACCGTCGATCGCCTGCGCGGGAGGATCAGCGATGAGCCCTGATCTTTGGCTGATCCTCAGTTTCGTCGTGCTGCTGGCGCTCGGTGTGCCGGTGGCGTTCGCCCTCGGCCTGTCCGGGGCCATCGGAATCATCGCCGGCCTGTCGCCGGACATGCTCGCCACCCTCGGCACCAACACCTACAACGGCGTGGCCAAGTACCCGCTGATCGCCATTCCGCTGTTCATCCTCACCGGCCTGGTGTTCGAGAAAGCCGGCGTGGCGCTCAGATTGGTACGCTTCGCCCAGGCGCTGATCGGCCCACGGCATGGCGGCCTGGCCCTGGTCGCGGTGCTGGTGTGCCTGATCATGGGCGGCATGAGCGGTTCCGGCCCGGCCGACGCCGCCGCCGTGGCCATGGTGATGCTGCCGAGCATGACCAAGGCCGGTTACCCCAAGCCGTTCTCGGCCACGCTGATCGCGGCATCCGCCTCGACCGCGATCCTGATTCCGCCGTCGATTGCGCTGATTCTCTACTCCATCGTGGTGCCGGGCGTGGACCTGCGCGCGTTGTTCGCCGCCGGCCTGTTCCCCGGCATCCTCGCCGGCCTGGTGCTGTTGCTACCAGCCTGGCTGCTGTCGCGTCGCTATGGTTGGGAGAGCCCGGAAGAGGGCGAGCGCCCGGCTATCGGCGCAAGCTTCAAGCAGGCGCTGCCAGCGTTGTTCGCCCCGGTGCTGATCCTCGGCGGCCTGCGCAGCGGCCTGTTCACGCCGACCGAAGCGGCCGTGGTCGGGGTGACCTATGGCGTGCTGGTCGGCCTGTTCGTCACCCGTGAGCTGGACTGGCGCAGCCTCTGGCGCCTGTGTGGCGAGGCGGGCGTGATCTCCGGTGTGGTGATGCTGATCATCGCCCTGGCCGGCATCTTCGCCTGGGCCGGCACCATGCTCGGCACCTTCCGCCATCTGGCCGAATGGCTGATCTCGCTGTCGGACAACGGCTGGGTGCTGCTGGCGCTGGTGATGCTCGCCGTGCTGCTGGCCGGCATGCTGCTCGATGCCATCTCCATCTACCTGATCCTGATGCCGATCCTGATTCCGGTGATGCAGCACTTCGGCTGGAACCCGGTGTGGTTCGGCATCCTGCTGGCGATGAATATCGCCATCGGCCAGTTCACCCCACCGGTGGCGATCAACCTGATGGTCACGGCGGAAGTCGCCAAGATCCGCCTGGAACAGACCGTTGGCTGGGCCGCGCTGTTCGTCGTGGTGATGTCCAGCGCCCTGCTGCTGGTGGCGATCTTCCCGGAAATCGCCCTGTGGCTGCCGCGCGTTCTGGGTTACGCGGTGTAAAACGGGCAACGACGTCTATAGTTGCCTGATGGTGCGCTGCGGGGGGCGCAGGTCGTTGAAACAGCGTGAGTGGTTTTCAATGGCCTGCTGGGCGTATCGAGGGCGGCGGTACTGGGCAATAAAATGGGCGATGGCGACTATAACGATCACAGGGATGTAGCAGGGCACTGCGAAGGGCTGCGTGAGTCCGGCAAGCGTGCGCTGATGCGTACCATCCTGCTCGCCACCGGCCTGACCCTGGGCGGCTTCTCCATCCTGCAGGCGCTGGCCGGCAACTATCCGTTCGCCATCATCGAGGTGCTGTGCACCGCCTTGCTGCTGTTCGGCGCCTGGCGCATCGAGCGTGCTCGACGTCTGTACCTGTGGATCTACCTGTACCTGATCCCGACCTTCTGCTTCATCCTCTACATCATCGTCATGCCGGATGCCTCATCGGGAGCTTTCGTCTGGCTGTACATGATTCCGCTGCTGGCCTACCTGCTGCTGGGCAAGCAGCGTGCCTTCCTGCTCACCGCTCCCTTCATGCTCGCGGGGCTTTTGCTGTACTTCGCCGACAACCGCGTGAACCTCGACACCCACGGCCTGATCGATATCGGCAACGCGGCCCTGTGTGGCGTGCTGATCCTGGTGTTCGTGCATATCTACGACGGCTTGCGCATGCAGGCCTACGAGGAGCTGGAGCGCCAGGCGCAGACCGACTCGCTGACCGGCGCCGCCAGCCGTGGCAGTTTTCAGCATGCGCTGCAGCGCGCCATCCAGGAGGCTGAGCGCAGCAATGGGCATCTGGTACTGGTGCTGCTCGACGTCGACCACTTCAAACAGGTCAACGACCAGTGGGGGCACGAGGCTGGCGACATGGCCTTGCAGCACATCTGCCAGACCCTGCAGCAGCGCCTGCGCGTTACCGATTTTCTCGGGCGCCTGGGTGGGGAGGAGTTCGGCCTGCTGCTGCGCCATACCGACAGCACCGGCGCCGACCCGCTGGTGGAGAAGCTGCGCCGGCAGATCGCCGAGCAACCGCTGGACTACGACGGCGAGCAGATCGAACTGTCCGCCACCTTTGGCCTGGCCGCCTGGCCGCGAGACGGTCGCAGCGCCGCCGAGCTCTATCGCGCCGCCGACCGCCGCCTGTACAGCGGCAAGCAGCGCGGCCGCAATCAACTGGTCAGCGCCGATATGCCGACCGAGCTGCTGCTGGACAAGTTCGACGTGCGGCTTTGAGTGCTGCTTATCAGCGTGCTGCGCTGGCAGGTGCGGCTGGCACGCATGGCTGCTGACCGGCACCCGCCAGGCTCTCTATGTTGTTCAGTACATTCTGGCTCTGGTTGACCTTCTGCGCGTTTTGCGCGACCTCCATACGCTTGGCATAGGTCGCGCTGTTGCCATTGAAGCTCTGCTGCGTTTCCAGCACGGTATTGGCCATCTGCAGCAGGCTACGTCCGGTGGCGATAAGGTCGCTGGTCGCGCTCGGTGCGCAGGGATCGTTGGCCAGCTGGGCGTTCTGCAGACCCTGGGTTTGCGTGTTCTGCGCCAGGCATCCGCTCAGAGAGACCAGCAGCGTGGCGCTCGCAATGACTCCGAGGGTTCCTTTGATGTTCATCAGACACTCCCTTCCAAGACCGTGCCCCAGCCCAATGCCGAGGGGTTGCCCGGATTCTAGGAAGGGCTGATGCAGGCTTAAATAGTACGGGTGTACTAGTGCCTCTTTGCCTGCCCATCCGTGCCTTGCGCCGTTCGGGGGCTCCGGCCTAAGGTGCCGGCACACCACACGAGCTGTGATCAGCAGGGAAACGGCATGTCCGCGAACGCCACCGCCGCTTACGACACCGAACGCGCTCAGGCTGGGGTGCGCCTGGTCTTCATGTCGGTCGCGGCCTGCTACATCGTGATCCTCTACCATCTTTCGCTGATCAATCCGGCGCTGGTATGGAAGATCTTCGTTCTCGAAGGCGTTTTCAGCGTCGCCGCCGCACTGATCTGGTTCGATATCCGGCGACGTCCAGGCAGCTATCGTGGGCGGCGTCTGATCACCATGCTTACCGACTACGCCGGTATAACGGTAGCCATGGCACACGGTGGCGCGGCCATGCTGCCGGTCTATGCGATTCTGCTCTGGGTCACCATCGGCTATGGCTTGCGCTACGGCTCAGGCTACCTGTTGTTGGCCACCGTGATGGCATTGCTGTCGCTGACCGTGGCCGCCAGCCTGTCGGCGTACTGGCAGTCCCAGCCCTATCTGATCGTCACGTTGTTGCTCACCACTCTGATGGCACCGGCCTACATGCACGCGCTGCTCAAGCGCTCGCGCCAGGCGGCTGAGGCCGAGCAGGCTGCCAACCGCGCCAAGTCGCAGTTTCTCGCCCAGGCCAGTCATGACCTGCGACAACCCATTCATTCCATCAGCCTGTTCACCGCCTGCCTGCGCGACAGCAGCCTGGATACCGAGCAGCGGCGCCTGGTGGAGAACATCGACAAATCACTGCACAGCGTCGCGCGTTTGTTCCGCACGATTCTCGACATGTACTCGCTCGACAGCGGTAAGGTGGTGCCGCAACTGGAGCCGCTGGAACTGCGCGGCCTGCTGCAGCAACTCATCCAGCAGAATGCCGAGGCGGCGCGCTGGGCCGGAGTGGAAATCCGCCTGCATTGCCCGCCGCTGCACGTGCATGCCGACCCGGTGCTACTCACCACCATGCTGCAGAACCTGCTGTCCAATGCCCTGAAATACGCGCCGGGTAAACCGCTGCTGATCGCCTGTCGGCGTCGCGGGACAGGCGTCGCCATCGAGGTCTACGACAAGGGACGCGGCATCGCCGCCGGCCATCTCGACAGCGTCTTCGAGGAGTTCTATCGCGTGCGGCAGGATCGAGACAGCGACGTCGAGGGAATGGGCCTGGGCCTGGCCATCGTCAGACGCCTGGGTGCGCTGATGGACATGCGCGTGAGCATTCGCTCCGTGGAGGCACGCGGTACGCGGGCGGTGATCGACGGCCTGCAACGCGTCGAGGCGCCGAGCGTGCTGTCCTCGGCAAAGGGCAGCAGCCTGCAGGCGCCACGCATGCTCGATGGCTTGCGCGTGTGCCTGATCGAGGACGATCAGAACGTGCTGCTGGCCACCGCCACCTTGCTGCAGAAATGGGGCTGCGAAGTCGCCACCTTCAGCACGCTGCCCGATACCTCTGCGCAGTTCGATCTGGTGGTGACCGACTTCGACCTCGGCACCGAAGCGTCGGGGGCCGACTGCATCCAGCACGTGCGGCGCAGCAGTGGGCGCAAGGTGCCGGCGATCATCATGACCGGGCACGACGTGCGTCGTGTGCAGGAGCAGGTGGGTGACAGCGATATTCCGATCCTGTCGAAACCGGTGCAGCCCGCCGAGCTGCGTTCGCTGCTGGTGGCCTTGAAGCTCAAGCTCAAGACTGCGTGATGCTTACACCAGCCCGGCCTTGGCGCCCTTGGCGGCGGCTGCGGCGCGGCTGCTGACGTCGAGCGTGCGCAGCAGCGACGACACATGGATGCGCACGGTAAAGGGCGAGATCGCCAGTTCACGGGCGATTTCCTTGTTCGACAGGCCGCGTACCACCAGCCGCAGTACCTCCTGCTGGCGTGGCGTCAACTGCTCGAGCAGATGGCGGTCCGCGACCAGGGCCGGTACGCCGGATGGGCCCAGGGTCAGGATGAACTCCCCGGCGCTTACGGCCAGCAACGCATCGGCGATTTCATCCGGCGGCGTCGCCTTGCCGATGAAACCGTCGGCACCTGCGGCCATCACCTCATCGATCAGCTCGCGGTTGTCGACCATCGACACGATCACGATCGAGCTGCGCGCAAAGCCTTGGCGCAATGCGCTGATGGCCTGCGGCGATTGACCGGGGAACAGCAGGTCGAGCATGAACAGGTTCGGCGCCGGGCCAGCATGCGCCAGGCTCAGCACCTCATCCATGTCTCCGGCTTCGAGGATGCACGCCTGGGGGAAGACGCGCTGGGCGATACGACACAGACCGTCGCGGAAAACCGGATGATCGTCGGCGACGATGATGCGTTCTTGTCGTGATTGTTCAGACATGCTGGATATTTCCATCGTGTCGCCAGACTAAGGTCATATCTGCGGTGGCGCCAGCGTCTGGTTCTCAGTATTGCCGCCGGCTTCGTCACCCGGAATGAACTGCAAAGCGGTAGCCGCAGTCTGTTCATGTACCACTTATGGAATGTAGAGGAGTACCGCATGGATCTTATTCGTATCCTCATCGCCATCCTGCTGCCACCGCTGGGCGTATTTCTCCAGGTCGGTTTCGGCGGCGCGTTCTGGCTGAACATCCTGCTCACCCTGCTCGGCTACATCCCCGGTATCGTCCACGCCGTGTACATCATCGCCAAACGCTGAGGCCTGTCCCGAGCTTGCTCGCCTACTAATGTTGAACGCGCTTTTCTCCCCTCTCCCATTCATGGGGCTACAGCGGAAACAGCGAAGCACCGCTCCGCCCGCTGTCGCGACCTGAGCTCTGCGAAGGGCTGGGGCACAGGGTGGGGGCTGGGGGAGAGGGCAGAAAATCACGCAGCAATTTGCTTATCCCACCCCTGGCGACGGCTCGCCATTTCTCCCTGGCGAAGTTCCTTCACTCCCGCCGCAAAAAATGCACGCTGAACAACTGCGCCGGGTCGCGCCACATGGCGACCGAGGTGAAGCCGCACGCCCCGGCCAACTCACGAAAGCCACTGGGCGTGTACTTGTAGGAGTTCTCCGTGTGCAGGGTTTCGCCAGCGGCGAAGTCGAACACGCGATCCTCGATGCGCACTCGCTGCGCCTGCCGGCTTACCAGATGCATTTCAATGCGCGACTCGGCTTCATTGTAGAAGGCCCGGTGCTGAAAACGGCGAGGGTCGATATCACTGTGCAGCTCGTTGCGGATGCGCTCGAGCAGGTTGAGGTTGAACAGCGCGGTGACCCCAGCCTGATCGTTGTAGGCGCGCTCCAGTACCTGACGGTCCTTGACCAGATCCACACCGATCAGCAGACCGCTACCTGCCGGCAACGCCTGATGCAGGTTGCGCAGAAAGGCGCGCGCCTCGCTCGGGTCGAAGTTGCCGATGCTGGAGCCGGGGAAGAACGCTAGCGGACGTTGCCCCAGCGCCTCAGCAGGTAGCTTCAGGGGCTGGCTGAAATCGGCGCACAGCGCGTGCACATCGAGCCAGCGATAGTCGGCGGCCAGACGGCGGGTACAGCTATGCAGGAACTCGCGGGAGATATCGATGCCCAGGTAACGCGCCGGGCGCAGGGCTTCGAGCAACAGGCGAATCTTGCGGCTGGCACCGCTGCCCAGCTCCACCAGGCTGGCGTTGCGCCCGGCCAGCTCGGCGATATCCTGCGCGGCCAGGCGCAGGATGGTTTCCTCGGTGCGCGTCGGGTAGTACTCCGGCTGCAGGCAGATCATCTCGAACAGCTGCGAGCCGCGATGATCGTAAAAGAACTTCGGCGACATCGCCTTCGGACTGGCCGCGAAGCCGCGCAACGCTTCCTCGCGCAGGGCGTCCTGTTCTGGGCTGAGGATTTGTTCGTGGGTACGGATTGCCAATGCCATGCTCAGAGCTCCTTGGCCAGGCGCAGGCCGGAGAACTGCCAGCGCATGGTGGGGTAGAAGAAGTTGCGATAGGTGGGGCGAACGTGGTCTGTCGGCGTGGCGCAGCAACCGCCGCGCAACACCATCTGCCCGGACATGAACTTGCCGTTGTACTCGCCCAGGCTGCCGCCCAGCGGGCGAAAGCCGGGGTAGGGCCGATAGGCGCTGGCGGTCCATTCCCAGACATCGCCATACAGCTGCTGCAAGCCATCGCCCGCACCGGCAGCCACCGGTTGCAGATGATCGTTCTCGACGAAGTTGCCCCGCAGCGGTTCGTCCTGCGCGGCGACTTCCCACTCTTCCTCACGTGGCAAGCGCGCCTGCGCCCAGGTGGCGAAGGCCTCGGCCTCGAAGTAGCTCAGGTGGCAAACCGGCGCATCGAGATCCAGCTCGCGCGGGCCGCCCAGGGTCAGCTCCAGCCAGTCATCGCCCTCGCGCAGCCAGTACAGCGGCGCCTGCCAGCCGGCACGCTGGATATGATCCCAACCGTCGGCCAGCCACAGCGCCGTGCTGCGATAACCGCCATCGCGGATGAACTCAAGATATTCGCCGTTGCTCACCGGTCGGCTGGCCAACTGAAAGGCCTCGACGAACACCCGATGGCGCGGCCGCTCGCAATCGAAGGCAAAGCCCTCGCCGGCATGGCCGACCTGGCGCAACCCGGCGGGAAACTCGATCCAGCGCAGTTCGCTTGCGGCCGCGCCGCCCGGCTTGAGGTCGTGGCGGTAAACCGGTCGCAATGGGTTCTGCGCCAGGATGTGCTTGATATCCATCAGCAGCAGCTCCTGATGCTGCTGCTCGTGCTCTAGCCCTAGCTCGATACGTTGCAACACCTCGTCGGCCAGCTCAACATCGCGCTGGTCGAGCAACTGCGCCATGGCCAGATCGATATGGCGGCGATAGGCGTACACCTCACGCACCGTCGGCCGCGACAACAACCCGCGCTGCGCCCGCTCGAAGGGCGTGCCGTGGGTCTTGTAGTAGGAATTGAACAGATGGTCGTAGCGCTCATCCAGCGGGCGATAGCCCGGCAGAAAGGGCTGCAGCACGAAGGCCTCGAAGAACCAGGTGACATGCGCCAGATGCCATTTCGGCGGGCTGACGTCCGGCATGCTCTGGATTACGTAATCCTCAGCCTCCAGCGGCTGGCAAAGCCGCTCACTGGCGGTGCGTACCCGCTGATAGCGCTGCCATAGCGGTTCGAGGTGCGGCGGTGAAACGGCGATCCTGCTGGTGCGGTCTCGCATAACACGCATCCTTTGCTGGCGCCGCGTAGCGCGACGGTTCTAAAAGCCGACTGGCTAATAGGGGCAAAGGTTCAAGGAAAAATGTGGCGTTTACATGGCAGGGGGCGGAGGCGGTGGCCTCGTGCGTCCTGTTTTGGCGTGACGAGCAGGCTGTTCTTTATGCCGCTCGTGCACGGCATAGGCCTGCGAAGCGTAGCCTGGAGTTGTATTCCGCAGGGGAATCGTGGTCTGTCCCTGATTCCTCTGCCGCACTGATTCCTCTGATTCCTCTCTTGACCGCCCACAGTCCTTTGTCAGCGACGTAGAACGCGGGGTCCGCCGGCTGGATCTGATCCAACTACGGGATATTTGTCAGGTGCTCGGCATTAGCTTGAGTAGCTTTGTGCAGCGCTTTGAGGAGGAGTTGGTTGGCAATAGTGGTAATAAGGACAAAGGGTAAGAGCTAGGGCTATTGGTACACCCAAGGCGATGTGCTGCCACAGAGGAAAATAAATCTGACCCTGATTTCGTGACGGTTCTAAAAGCGGGCTGTGCCAGAAGGGCAAAGGTTCATAGGTGGCAACGATAAGCAGCTAGGCCGCGGAGTAAACAACATAAAAGCCGCGCGTTGCGCGGCTTGAAAGATGGTGATCTAAGCTACTATTAGCTCATAAGCTGTTCAAAATCGCTTAAAAAAGTCTGTGATAACTCTTCATTTTTCAGAACCCAAGTATCACATAATCTTGGCAGTAAAGAGCCAGTATCCATCTCGATTGCTCTTGCAAATTCTGGTAAAAAGTCATGAATATCTGCCCCCGCGGTACGATCTAGGGCGTCATGGGCTTTGATGTCAGTGCATGAGAGAATATTTGAAATCTCAGATACTTCCATTCTTGAGATCATATCTATTAGGAGGCTTTCAGGAGGGGTTTCGCTTGGTAGAAAAGCAAAATGACTTATATCTCTTAGGTCTCGAGCCATAGAGTGCCTACAGTCACCATCAAAAATCCCAATAAATTTCAGGGCTAAATTTGAGTCATGAAAATTTTTTAAACGATTTAGAATCTGCCCATTAGAGTTGCAGCAGTAAAAATAAAATCCGTCAGCCACATATTTAGTTGATTTTTTCAGAAGTGCTTTAATGAAGCATCCCGCTGCATAGTCCTCATACATTAAAACGCCTACCTTCGGAGAACTCAAGCCTAGTAGTCTCAGCGGTTCAAGCTCGTCTGATGCAGTAGCGCATCTTACTCCAGCGTGCTCCTTTCGTAGAATATGTACATGAGAACGTTCTACTCTCTTTAAAATATGTTCTGAATGGGTGCTGAGCACTATTGGTAAGCCGATGCTCGCGCCATAAAGAGCGAGCACGTCTACTAACCTCAATTGAATAGAGGGAGGTAAAAAACTTTCAGGCTCTTCAATGAAAACTATTCGAGCCCCATCCAGCTGCGAGATTCGCGTCATTAACCAAAAAAAGTAAAATAATGAAAGCTCACCTAAACCCATTCCGCGACTATCATAACTCCGCCCGCCTATAGAAACTTCAAAAAATGGCAGATAGGCATAGTCCTGAAATTCGTCCTCAATACTTCTAATGTTTACGGACTCATACGAGCTATTGGTTAGATAGTTAAGGAGTTGCAAGTCATCACCAACTATAGGTTGGGGGCTGAACTGCTCCAATAGCTCCTCTAAGTTCTCCTGAGAGTTGAAAAGAAGCTGTATGTCTGGGATAAGATAACATGGGTCAAACATGAAGCCAGACACGTCGCTGCATTCAATGGGGTCATCCTTGGTTGCCAGTCTGGCAGTAATTCCATTCGATTCAACCAAAGGTGTTAAAAACTGACTTTGATTACTTTGTTCGCAAAAAAATAGATTGTATACCGAGCGTATTAAATTGCTTTTCCCTATGCCGTTACGCCCAACAAAAACATTTATGCCAGGCTTTAAGGATACCTCCATTCCATCAAAAAGAACGCCTCCCTGAAATAAAATTCTTTCTATCATGAAAGGGTATGTTCTGTTAAACAGTTTGCGCCAATAATCCTCTCGCCTAGCTTGCCGCAAGTTCATCATATCCCTGCCCCCCAAGATAGATCCCTGGATATTTCTAACAAGGTTTGCTCGCTGAATCTCTCATGGTTGGAGCTGAAGTAGTGAAGCCTGGAATAAAGCTTTTTAAGCTTTTCGTCCGCATCAATTATATTAGGGCTATACAGCACAAGCACGCCCCACTGAATCATGTCGCGCAGAACTACCGACGAGGTATCAGCAACACGTGAACTCGCACGATCCTGATAGATATACATCAGCTTAGATAAAAATGAGCTGGTGATACCCTTGGGTAAGTCCTTAATCTCATCAGAATCCGTAGAGCTTTCTCGCAAAGATTCAAAAGTAGAAAAAAAGAAATCAGGAATGAATTCAGTGTCATAAAACTTATCGGCTGCCTGATGTATAAAGACAAGCCATGAACTAATTGTTGCCTTGTTTAATCTAGCTTCTTTTTTAGATAATGCTTCGCTAAGTGTGCGAAGGCAGTTCTTTGCTGAACGTATAAGTTCACTGTCAAAGCCGGTGGCGCTACGATACCTGGTTGTAACTGTGTTTGCTGTGATCTTTTTAAGAAGTGTGCCCTCTTCAAGGGTTAACAAGAATTTTGCCAGCACATCATCATAGGCCATTCTTGAATTAGAAAAGCCCAATACCTCTCTGCGAAACCCTAGCTCAACCATGTACTCGGCTAAGTCTTTTATTTGCTGGCGAGCCTCACCAAAGTATGCATTTCTTTGCTCGGCTGAGGTCAGGTTGGTTGGCTGATTTAATCGATAAAATAGCTCTCCAGGCTCTTGAGGCTTGTAGTCTGATATGGTCAAAACGCGAACTGTGAAATTCTCTATTTTGGAGGTGATTTCCTCAGGAAGCTCACTCCAATACAGGCCATCAAGAGAATCTATAAAGGTATCATATGGATCCTGCTCCCCATTAATGCAAAATTCATCTTCCAAAAAGTCTCTGATTGCCGCTAAGCGTTGCTGCCCGTCCAATACCTCTTGGCGACTACTGCCAGGGATTTCAATCACGTGGATCGGCGGGATATGCCAGCCTCGTAAGATTGTATCTATTAGTCGTTGCTTTTTATTTTTGCCCCATACCTCCCCCCTCTGAAAATTTGGCTGCAAGTCTAAGCGGCTATTTTTTATCTTCCGGTACAACGTGGCGATATCAGGGTCAGAGGGAGTTAGGTGCATTTAATATCCTTACAGATGGGTGGATTAATTTATAAATTTCTACAACGACAATAGGGAGCAGACCACGATTTCCTGTTCTCACATGCATTTCAAAGCCCCTGCATAGTCCGGCACTTGGGAAACGCCGAACAGCCCCAAAACTGCTGTCCCGCTTTCGCACCTGATTTCACGGTGCGGATCAGCAGCGCACTGCCACATTTCGGGCACTGTCGCTCAGCTGTCGGGTCACTCCGGCGCTTGAGGTTTTGCACATGCTCGCGATGGGTGGCGAGGGTTGGCGCGCGGCGGCCGGTTTGCAGGGTGTGCAGCATGGCGTCGACTTCAGCCTCGCTGAATACCGGCTGCTGGAATGACTGGATATAGCGGATAAAGCCGATGCCCTGAGTCACGTTGGCCGGCACCTCGGTTTTGAAGGTGCTGCCGCCGACAAAGGTGATGACCGAGTGCAGGTGCTCGGGGTTAACGCCAAGGGTGGCTTCCAGGGCTTTGAGGTGTTTGTAGTTCTGACGTAGCGGGTTCTGGAATTTGAAGCTGCGTTTGTAGAGTTTCTGCGTCCACTGCGCCTGCTTCTCGCTGCCGAAGATCCAGCCGCTCATGTTCTTCGTTTCCAGTACGAAGATGCCGTAGGGCGAGAGAAATACGTGGTCGATCTGCGTGGTGCCGTCCGGCGTGTTCAGGGTGACGTTGTGCAGGCGGCGGTAGGTTTGCTTGTCCAGCTGCCAATGGGCGAACAGCCGCACCAGCAGTTCACCGATCTGCCCCTTGGCCCAAGGCGATTTGAGCAGGCCTATCAGCAGGGCTGCCGGGATAAACCAGGCCAGCATGCCCCAGACCTGGGCGACTATCGGGCTGTAATCCATTTTCTTCCTTGAGCAGAGCTGCTTGATGGCTGGGCGAGCAGATGTGCCGAAATCCAGTTGCCAGGCACTGCTTCGGATAATGGCTAATTGATTTCAATGACTCAAGGGGATCGCGACCATTGTCCTATGGCGCGATGACGCACCAAAGGCGAATTCGGCCGGCTCAGATGTTCAGCGTGCTATCTGGTAACGGGTACTGCGCCCGCCACCGGGCAGCCGCTCGATGCAGCCCTTTTCCAGCAGGTCGTTCAGGTGGCGGGTTGCGGTGGCTTTGGATACCTTGGCCACGGCTTGGTACTGGGCTGCGCTGGTACCGTTTTCGAAACCCCTTTCGCCGTCATCGAGCAGGCGGTTAAGCACTTTGACTTGCTCCGCCGATAGGGTTTGGCTGCGGTGTGCTTGCCAGAAGCGCGCCTTGCCCAGTACGCGGTCAATGCGAGCGAGCGCCTGTTCCAGGCTATTGAGCAATGTTTTGAGAAACCACTGCAGCCAGTTGGTGATATCCAGCGCGCCTTTCTGACTGGCTTCGAGGATGCGGTAGTAACCGGCGCGGTCGTCGAGGATGCTCGCAGACATCGCGTAAAAGCGAATGGCTTGCTGCTCGCCCTGAGCCAATGCCAGATCGGTGATGGCGCGGGTGAGGCGACCGTTGCCGTCATCGAAGGGGTGCAGGGTAACGAACCAGAAGTGGGCGATGCCGGCGCGCAGAAAGGGATCGAGACTGGCATCGCTGCGGCTGTTCTCGAGCCAGGCGAGAAAGTCCTTCAGCTGCACTTCCAGCCCTGCGCGGGGAGGGGCCTCGAAATGTACGGTCGGTTGGTCGATGCGACTGGAAACGACCTGTATGGGCTCTTCGCCGCGCAGTTTGCCGATGTGTAATGGCCGAGCCAGCAGTTGCTCATCGGTGGGGAATAGCCAACGGTGCCAGGTAAAGAGTCGCTGTTCGTTCAGCGGCTCTTGATGCGCCTGGGTGGCATCGAGCAGTAGCTCGGCCAGGCCTTCGGAGCGCGAGGTGGTGCGGCCTTCTTCGTTCAGCCCCAAGCGCCGCGCCAGCGATGAACGCACCGAACCGACATTCAGCTGCTCACCCTCGATGGCTGAAGAGGTGACGATGTTCTGCAGCATGGCATCCAGGCTGCTCTGCACTTCGGTGTCGCTGCCCACCGCGCCGAGCATACCCAACAAGCGCCCCTGAGCCTGACCGCAAGCGCGCAGCAGCGGTGCAAGCGTTTCGGCTTGCCAACTGAAGTGCGGCCAGTTGGGCTGCTGCCAGATCCAGAGCGGGTCATTCATAAGGTGGGGGCGTCTGTGAGCCGATTAGCGAGCCTATTCGGCTCATTGAGTGAGCCGATAATGCGGGCTATTCGGCTCACTGTCTAATCATCCCCATATTGCGCGGGGACAGATCTGGCATCCCCGGAGCTTTTGATAGCCCATGGGGCGCGTGGACGCTCTGTGGGCGGCAGGAGTGAAGTTGGTGGGCTGTAGCGGTGAATTTGTCTCAGCACAAAAACACAAAAGCCGCGCAATGCGCGGCTTTGAAGGTGGTGGGCCCACACGGACTCGAACCGTGGACCAAAGGATTATGAGTCCTCTGCTCTAACCAACTGAGCTATAGGCCCCCAGAAGGCCGGCGGATTATACCGGCGCGTTCTCGTCAGCGCCAACGGCTTGACCGGGCGAGAGAAATTTACGGGTGAAGGCCTCTGCACAGAGCGGGCGGCTGACCACGTAGCCCTGAATCTGCAGGCAGCCTTCGGCGGCCAGGCACAGCTCCTGCGCCTTGGTTTCCACGCCTTCAGCGATGACCGTCAGTTGCATGCTGTTGCCCAGGGCGATGATGGCGCGGGTGATCGCCAGGTCGTGCGGGTCGTCCGGCAGGCCGCGAATGAATGACTGGTCGATTTTCAGCACATCCAGTGGCAGGCGCTTGAGGTAGCTGAGCGAAGAGTAACCGGTGCCGAAGTCGTCGATGGCCAGTTGTACGCCGAGTTGCTTGAGGCGGTGGAGGAGGTCCAGCGCTTCGCCCGCCTGGTTCATGATGAAGTTCTCGGTGATCTCCAGCTGTAGCAGCTCCGGCGCCAGGTCGTAGCGCTGCAGCAGTTCGCTGATGCGCGGCAGCAGGCTCGGCTGGTGCAACTGGGCGCCGGCGAGGTTGACCGAGAGGGTGCCGAAGTTGTGCCCACTTTCCTGCCATTGCTGCAGCTGGCGGCAGGCTTCTTCCAGTACCCAGTCGCCCAGCGGCAGGATCAGCCCGCTTTCTTCCGCTACGGGAATGAAGCGGTCCGGCGGGATTTCGCCGAATACCGGGTGCGGCCAGCGTACCAGCGCCTCGGCACCCACCAGGCTCTGGCTGCGCAGGCAGAATTTGGGCTGGTAGTGCAGGTGCAGTTCGTTGCGCTCCAGGGCGCGGCGCAGCTCCTGTTCCATGGCCATGCGTTCGTTGACCTCGAACGTCAACGCACGGGTGTAGAGCTCGCTGCGGTTGCGCCCCTTGGCCTTGGATTGGTACATGGCGGCATCGGCGTTCTTGACCAGGGTGGCGACGTCGAGGCCGTCCTTGGGATAGAGGCTGATGCCGATGCTGGCGCTGATGAAGAACTCGTGGTCATCGAGCTGGAACGGTGCGCGAAAGCATTCGAGCAGTTTCTGCGCGACCTGTTCGGCGTCCTGCGGCTGGGCCAGGCCGGGCAGCAGGATGATGAACTCGTCACCGCCGAGGCGGGCCACGGTGTCGATGTCGCGCAGTTGCAGCTTCAGGCGTGCGGCAATGGCCTTGAGCAGCTGGTCGCCGACCGGATGGCCGAGGCTGTCGTTGATCTGCTTGAAGCGGTCGAGGTCGAGGAACAGCACGGCGCCGAGCTGGTCGTCCGCGCGCGAGCCATCGAGGGCGCTGCGCAGGCGCGTTTCGAACAGCAGGCGGTTGGGCAGGCCGGTCAGCGGGTCATGGTGGGCCTGATGATCGAGGCGCGCCTGGGCGTGCTTGAGGCTGGAGATGTCGGCGAACACGCCGACGAAGTGGGTGATCTGGTTGTCGCTGTTGCGCACGGCGCTGATGGTCAGCCATTCGGGATACAGCTCGCCGTTCTTGCGTCGGTTCCAGATTTCCCCTTGCCAGTGACCGTTAGCCGCGAGGCTGTGCCACATGGCGGCGTAGAAGGCGTTGTCGTGCTGACCAGAGGAGAGCAGGGTGGGGCGTTGGCCGAGTGCTTCGGCCTCGCTGTAACCGGTGATCTGGGTGAAGGCGCGGTTGACCGCGGTGATGCGCTGTTCGAGGTCGGTGATCAGCACGCCTTCGGCGGTGCTCTCGAACACGGTGGCAGCCTGCAGCAGCTCTTCCTGCATCTGCTGGCGGTCGGTGATGTCGCGGGCGATGGTCAGCAGGCATTCGTCGCCGCCGATGGGCAGCGGCTGCGCCGAGAGTTCGCAGAGGCGCAACTGACCGCTCTTGTTGCGTACCGGGGCGATCATGTCGCGCACACTGCCCTGTTCGCGAATCTGCCGGACCAGGCGTTCACGGTCCTGCGGATCGGCCCAGATACCCAGGCTGAGGGTGCTGTGCTTGCCGATCTCGTCGAGGCTGTAGCCGGTGATATGGCTGAATCCTTCGTTGGCCTCCACCAGCATGCCGTCGCGCAGGCGGGTGATCAGCAGGCCGTCAGGCGAGGCATGGAAGGCCTTGGCGAATTTCTCCTCGGATATCTGCAGTTGCTGCTGGGTGGCCTTGAGCTGGCTGATGTCGCGCACCACCACGACCAGTGCCGGGGTGTTGTCGAGGACGAATGGGCTGGCCGAGAGCAGGCCGGTGAACAGGCTGCCATCGGCGCGGCGGAAGGGCATTTCCAGGTTGCGCAGGCTTTCTTCCTGCAAGCGCAGGCGCATGCTCGGGCCGATGCCGGGCACGCCCCACAGGTCGAGTTCTGTGGCGGTCTTGCCGACGGCCTGTTCGGCGCTGACGCCGGTCTGTTCGGTGAAGGCGGCGTTGGTCTCCAGCAGTACGCCGTCGTCTCGGCGGGAGATGAGCAGGATGTCCGGGCACTGCTGGAATACCGAGGCGAACTTCTGTTCCGACAGGCGCAGGGCCTGCTCGGTCTGCTTGGCATCGCTGATGTCGATCATCAGGCCACGTATGACCTGGCGGTCGTCACGTTGCAGCAGGGTGACGATGTCGCGTACCCAGACGGTGCGCCCATCGGCAGCGAGCAGGCGGTATTCCAGGGTGTGGTCCTTGCCGGCCGCGCATTGTTCCAGGCAGCTGCGCAGGGTGTGCTGGTAATCGTCCGGGTGCAGGTGGCGTTGCCAGAAACCGGGCTCGAGCCATTCGTGCAGAGGGTAGCCGAGCAGTGTTTCCGCGTGAGGCGAGACGTAGGTGTAGGTGAGCGCGCTGGACTCGGTTTCCCAGGTAATGGCCGAGAGGCTTTCGACCATGTCGCGAAAGTGCTTTTCGCTGCTGCGCAGTTCCTGTTCCAGCGCTTCACGGTTGCGCATCTCCCGTTTCAGGCGATGGTTGATGCGCAGGATGATGGCGATGACGGCCAGCAGCGCAAGCAGGGCGGGCAGGCCATAGAGCAGGGCCCGATGCCAGAGCGCGCGCTGGTCCAGCACGCTGCCGACCCAGGGCTGCTGCAGACGGGCGATTTCCTCGGCACTGAGCTCGGCGAACAGGCGGTCGAGAATGCCGATCAGCGTGGTTTCGCCACGTGGAGTGGCCATTGCCAGCTGATAGCGATAGGGTGTCTCGCCGCTGATGTATAGACCGTCGAGCTTGAGCTGGCGCAGGCTCCAGACGCTGGAGGCGAGGTCGCCGACCATCGCGTCGGCCTGGCCGGTCGCCAGTGTCTGCAGCGCTGCGGCGACACTGCGCATTGGCAGCAGGCTGAGGTCGGGGTGTCGCTGGCGCAGCAGTTCGTGTGGCGCGTAGTCCTGGACGACGGCAACCTTGAGGCCATACAGGTCTTGGAGCTGCTTGGGCTGTGGCCCGCCGGAGCGGGACAGGATGATGATGGGGAAGTCCAGGTAGGGACGGGTGAAGCTCAGGTATTCCTGGCGTTCGGGCGTGGACATCACGCCGGGAAGCAGGTCAATCTGGCCCCTGCGCGTCTGCTCCAGTGTCGAGCTCCAACTGCTGGCCTCGACGGGTTGCAGCTCGACGCCAAGGCGCGCTTCGATCAGTCGGACATAGTCGGCGGTCAGGCCCTGATAATTGTCCTGCGCGTCACGAAATTCGAAGGGGGGCCAGGAAGCATCGACACCCAGGCGCAGTTGGGGGTGAGCTGCCAGCCAGCTGCGCTCTTCCTCGGTGAGTGTCAGGGCTAGAGCCGGGGTCATCCAGTACGCCAGGCACAACAGCACAATGGCCGGCAAGCGGGGCATAACGGCCTCGTTTCGAGATCAGTATCGTCGCAGTGTAGACCGGTCGATGCACGGATGGCAGTTTGATCGCACTTGCTGCGCGGCCACTGTGTGTGAGCGTCATTGCGCGGCGATTGCCCGCAAAGCAAAACCCCCGGCCTGGGCCGGGGGTTTGGTATCACTCGTCGAGGAAGGAGCGCAGATGCTCGCTTCGCGTCGGGTGGCGCAGCTTGCGCAGCGCCTTGGCTTCGATCTGACGGATACGCTCACGGGTGACATCGAACTGCTTGCCCACTTCCTCGAGGGTGTGGTCGGTGTTCATGTCGATACCGAAGCGCATGCGCAGGACCTTGGCTTCACGGGCAGTGAGGCCGGCCAGCACTTCGCGAGTGGCTTCCTTGAGGCTTTCGACCGTGGCTACGTCGATCGGGGACTGCATGGTGCTGTCCTCGATGAAGTCGCCCAGGTGCGAATCTTCGTCGTCGCCAATCGGGGTTTCCATGGAGATCGGCTCTTTGGCGATCTTCAATACCTTGCGGATCTTGTCCTCGGGCATTTCCATGCGCTCACCCAGCTCTTCGGGCGTGGGCTCGCGACCCATTTCCTGCAGCATCTGACGGGAGATGCGGTTGAGCTTGTTGATGGTCTCGATCATGTGCACCGGAATACGGATGGTGCGCGCCTGGTCGGCGATCGAGCGGGTGATCGCCTGGCGAATCCACCAGGTGGCGTAGGTCGAGAACTTGTAGCCGCGACGGTATTCGAACTTGTCCACCGCCTTCATCAGGCCGATGTTGCCTTCCTGGATCAGGTCGAGGAACTGCAGACCGCGGTTGGTGTACTTCTTGGCGATGGAGATGACCAGGCGCAGGTTGGCCTCGACCATTTCCTTCTTGGCGCGGCGAGCTTTCGCCTCACCGATGGACATACGGCGGTTGATGTCCTTGATCTCGGCCAGGGTCAGGCTGCACTCGGCTTCCAGATCGGCAAGCTTCTGCTGGCAGCGCTTGATATCGGCCTGCAGGTTGCCCAGGGCTTCGGCGTACTTGGCCTTGCCCTTGGCCAGATCACCGGCCCAGTCCATGTCGACTTCGTTGCCCGGGAACAGGCGCAGGAAGTCGGCACGCGGCATGCGCGCATCACGTACGCACAGCTGCATGATGGCGCGTTCTTGCGTACGCAGGCGGTCGAGCGCGTCGCGGACCTGAATGACCAGTGCGTCGTATTGCTTGGGCACCAGCTTGATCGGCATGAACAGCTCGGCCAGTGCGGCCAGCTCTTCGATGGCCTGCTTGCTGCCACGACCATGCTTCTTCAGGGCCTTCTGGACTTTGTCCTGCTGCTCGGCCACGGCATTGAAACGGCGAGCCGCTTCTTCCGGGTCCGGGCCGCCATCGCCTTCTTCTTCCTCGTCGTCGCCGCTGTCGTCCTCTTCTTCGTCGTCGCTTTCTTCAGCGGCGGCGCCTTCCTTGACGGGAACGGGGGCGGCGGCTTCGTCAGGCACGTTGCCGTCATCCGGGTCGATGTAGCCACTGAGTACTTCGGCCAGGCGGCCGCCCTCGGTGGTGACGCGGGTGTACTCGGCGAGGATGCCGTCGACGGTGCCGGGGAAGTGAGCGATGGCGCTCATGACTTCGCGGATGCCTTCCTCGATGCGTTTGGCGATTTCGATCTCGCCTTCGCGGGTCAGCAGTTCCACGGTGCCCATTTCGCGCATGTACATGCGCACCGGGTCAGTGGTGCGGCCGATATCGGTCTCGACGGCGGCGAGGGCGGCAGCAGCTTCTTCGGCTGCAGCCTCGTCGGTGTCGGCATCGGCCAGCATCAGGGCGTCTGCGTCCGGAGCACTCTCGTGTACCGGGATCCCCATGTCATTGATCATGCGGATGATGTCTTCCACCTGCTCAGGATCGGAAATATCTTCCGGCAGGTGGTCGTTGACCTCTGCGTAAGTCAGATACTTCTGCTCACGACCCAGGGTGATCAACTCTTTGATACGAGATTGCTGCTGCGCTTTTACGGACATAACACCCTATCCACTGAAGGTCTTGGCGGGCTGAAAACAAGCCGAGGATTATACCTCAGCTTGCGCTTTAGGCGCCAGTTGGGGACTTGCTGCTCTGGGAGGAGGTCAAGCTGTAGTGCTCTCTGAGCAATGTCTTCTCCTCGTCGGTGAGCTCGCTGGGGCTTTTATGAATGATGCTGCGGAGCGCCTTTTCACGCCGCCTCTGCGATTGACTGTTTGCAAGTGTAGTAATGGTGTCGAAAAACTGCTGTTCAAGGTTGTCGCCCTGGATCAGCCATTCCTTCTCCGCCAGCGCCCGCAGCAGGCGACCTTGTTCGGTGCCGTGCCAGCGGGCGATCAGTTGCAGCGAACGCAGGTTGGGCGCTTTCTGCAGTGCGCCGACCAAGGCCACGAGAAGCTGGGCATAGGTGTCGTCTTCGTCGGCGAAATGGCTGACATCTTCGACCTTTTGCGCCAGGTGCGGATGGTGCAGCAAGGTGCGTAGGGCGATCAGGTGCGGTGATTCGACGCTCACCGCCGTGCGTGGGGCACGTGGGGCGAAGTCACCCTTGCCCTTTTTGTTGTTCCACTTGCCGCTGGCATCTTTTTTCCAGCTGCCTTTGCCGCCTTCGTTACTGCGCTCGTAGTGCTGCTGGGGCGGTGCGGGCTGCTCGTAACCGCCGACGTCCGGCAGGTTGTCGTAGTAGGCGCTGTCGGGAATATCGCCGTAATCCGGGTAATCGCCGCCGGTCGCCTGACTGGTGGGGGCGGGGGCGTGGCTGCGCGGAGCGCTGACGACCTGGCTCAGGGCTTCGCCGGACAGGCCGGTGATCTCGCTCAGGCGCTGGCGCATCAGGGCGCGCAAGTTGTTGCCGGGAATCTTGTCGATCAGCGGTGCGGCTAGGGTCACCAGGTGCGCCTTGCCTTCCAGTGAGCGCGGGTCGGCCTCTTCGCAAAGCTGCTGGAAGAAGTAGTCGGCCAGCGGTTGGGCGTGCTGGTTGATGCGGGCGCGGAAGGCGTCGGTGCCCTCGGCGCGCACCAGGGTGTCCGGGTCCTCGCCGTCGGGCAGGAACAGAAAACGCGCGCGGCGGCCGTCCTGCAGGCTCGACAGGGTCGACTCCAGGGCGCGCCAGGCGGCATTGCGCCCGGCAGCGTCACCATCGAAGCAGAACAATACGCTGGGCACGATGCGGAACAGGCGCTTGAGGTGTTCTTCGCTGGTGGCGGTGCCCAGGGTTGCCACGGCATTGCGCAACCCTTGCTGGGCCAGGGCGATGACGTCCATGTAGCCTTCGACCACCATGATCTCGTCGAGGTCGCGGTTGTGCTTGCGTGCCTCGTACAGGCCGTAGAGTTCCTGGCCCTTGTGGAACACCGGGGTTTCCGGTGAGTTGAGGTACTTGGGCTTGTCGTCGCCCAGAACCCGGCCGCCGAAGGCGATCACCCGGCCGCGGCTGTCGCGGATGGGGAACATGATGCGGTCGCGGAAGCGGTCGTAGCGCCTGCCGTTCTCGGCGTTCTCGATCAGCAGGCCGGCGTCGATCATCACTTTCTGCTGCAGGGCGTCGGCGCCCAGTTGCTTGAGCAGGTTGTCCCAGCCGGGCGGGGCGAAACCGATGCCGAAGTCGCGGGCGATCTCGCCGGTCAGGCCGCGGCCCTTGAGGTAGTCCACGGCGTATTTACGCTGCGGGTGACTTTTCAGGGCCTGGCGATAGTGCTCGGCGGCGGCATTGAGCAGCGGGTAGAGCGGTGAGTCCACCGGCTGCCGGGGTTTGTGTCCGCGCCCGCTTTCTTCGCGCGGTACGTCCATGCCGGCGCGCTTGGCCAGTTCCTCGATCGCCTGGGGGAACTCCAGTTGATCGTGGTCCATGACGAAGCCGAGGGCATTGCCGCCGGCGCCGCAGCCGAAACAGTAGTAGAACTGCTTGTCCGGGCTGACGGTGAAGGAGGGGGTCTTTTCCTTGTGGAAAGGACAGCAGGCGCTGTAGTTCTTGCCGGTCTTTTTCAGCTGGATGCGCGAACTCACCACATCGACGATGTCGGTGCGGTTGAGCAGATCATCGATGAAGGATTGCGGAATCAGGCCGGCCATAGGCGCTCAGGATACTGCTCGGCACGGGCGCCGGACAGCGGATTGGTACAAATGCAAAAAACTCCGACCATTCGCCGGCTGGCGAAGCGGAGTTCTGTAAATGCAATGCCCGGCCGAAGCCGGGCATTCGAGCGCTGCTTGTACTGTATTAGTACAGGCGAACGCTGCGGCGCTGCTCGCGCTGCACTTTCTTGGCGTGACGCTTAACAGCGGCAGCGGCCTTGCGCTTACGCTCAGCGGTCGGCTTTTCGTAGAATTCGCGGCTACGAACTTCAGCCAGTACACCGGCTTTTTCGCAGGAGCGCTTGAAACGACGCAGGGCTACGTCGAAGGGTTCGTTCTCTTTAACTTTGACGGCTGGCATCCAGGTCGTACCTATCTTTAATTACCGGGTTAACGCGTACCCGGCAATGTGGCTCGGGGTGCGTCGGTTTTTAAGGGTTGCGGATGTTACCGTTTCGAGCCGAGGAATGCAAAGGCCTCTGATCGAAAAGCACTGGCCGCTCCGCCGGGCGGCGCTTATCATGCGCGCCTTTGTTCCACGCGGCAAATCAAGGCTCAAGCTCCATGCTCGTACTGGGATTGGAAACCTCCTGCGATGAAACCGGTGTCGCACTCTATGACAGTGAGCGCGGCCTGCTGGCTGACGCCCTGTTCAGCCAGATCGACCTGCATCGCGTTTACGGTGGCGTAGTGCCCGAATTGGCCTCGCGCGACCACGTCAAACGCATGTTGCCGCTGATCCGCCAGGTGCTGGATGAGGCGGGCAAGCAGGCCAGCGATATCGACGCGCTGGCCTACACGGCGGGCCCCGGGCTGGTCGGCGCGCTGCTGGTCGGTGCGTCCTGCGCCCAGGCGCTGGCCTTTGCCTGGGGCGTGCCGGCGGTTGGCGTACACCATATGGAAGGTCATCTGCTGGCACCGATGCTGGAAGAGCAGCCGCCAGCCTTTCCGTTCGTCGCCTTGTTGGTGTCCGGCGGGCACACCCAGCTGGTACGAGTCGATGGCATCGGTCAGTACCAGTTGCTCGGTGAGTCGCTGGACGACGCCGCCGGTGAAGCCTTCGACAAGACTGCCAAGCTGATGGGGCTGAATTATCCGGGGGGGCCGGAAATAGCTAAGCTGGCCGAGCAGGGCACGCCGGGGCGTTTCGTCTTCCCGCGGCCGATGACTGATCGTCCGGGCCTGGATTTCAGCTTCAGCGGCCTGAAGACATTCGCCCTGAATACCTGGCAACAATGCCGCGACAGCAGTGACGACCTCGACCAAGCCCGTCGCGACATCGCGCTGGCCTTCCAGCAGGCAGTAGTCGAGACTCTGACCATCAAGTGCAAGCGCGCGCTCAAGCAGAGCGGGCTGAAGAGCCTGGTGATCGCCGGCGGCGTGAGCGCCAACAAGGCGTTGCGCGAGCATCTGGAGCGCATGCTGGGCGAGATGAAGGGCAAGGTGTTCTATGCGCGGCCGCGTTTCTGTACCGACAATGGCGCGATGATCGCCTACGCCGGTTGCCAGCGTTTGCTGGCCGGGCAGCATGAGGACCTGGCGATCAAGGTGCAGGCGCGCTGGCCGATGGAGTCGCTGCCGGCGATTTAATTGAGCCTAAGCCCTGTGGGCGCGGCTTCAGCCGCGATTTTCTTTCCAGCAGGTTGCTTAAAAACGCCGTTCGCTACCGGCGAACAGATCGCGCAGATTGCGGCGATGTCGCCAGACGATCAGTGCGGTCAGCACGCAAGCTGGCAGCAAGGCGGCTGGTTGCTGCCAGGCCAGCAGGGGGAGCGTCAGCGGCGTGGCGATCAGTGAGGCCAGCGAGCTGGTGCGGGTGAGCAGGAACACCAGGGCCCATGCCGTCAGGGCGAGCAAGGCGGCCGGCGGATAGAGGCCTAGCAGCATGCCGGCGGCAGTGGCTACGCCCTTGCCGCCGCGAAAGCGGAAGTACAGCGGGTAGAGGTGGCCAACGACGGCTGCCAGGCCGATCCAGGCTTGCTGATGCAGGCTGAGGCCGAGCAGCTTGGCGATCAGGATCGGGAGCAGACCCTTGAACAGATCGCCGATCAGCGTCATGACGGCGAGCTTCTTGCCGGCGACGCGCAGCATGTTGGTGGCGCCGGGGTTGCCCGAGCCACTGGCGCGCGGGTCAGGCCCGCCTGCAAGTCGGCTGAGCAGGATGGCGAAGGACAACGAACCGAGCAGGTAGGCAAGGATTGCCAGAAGCCAGAACATGGGGGCCATTCCTAGGCATGGGGTGGTCCGATTCTAACGAGGTGCAGCGCCCTTGTCGTGGCGCGGAGAGTGCGGGTGGACAGAGTATTTATCGAGGGGCTGGAGGTCGATACGGTGATCGGCGCCTACGATTGGGAGCGCGACATTCGCCAGTGCCTGCGCCTGGACCTGCAGATGGGCTGGGACAACCGGCCGGCTGCAGCCGGTGACGACCTCAACCTGGCGCTCGACTACGCCAGCGTGTCCACGCGCATTCAGGCGTTCGCCGCCGATTCGCAGTTCATCCTGGTCGAAACCTTCGCCGAGCGTCTGGTTCAGACCCTGATGGAAGAATTCAACATTCCCTGGATGCGCCTGAAACTGACCAAGCCTGGTGCGGTTCCCGCTGCACGCGGTGGTGTGGGCGTGGAGATCGAGCGCGGATGCCTCTGACTCGGGTGTTTCTCGGCCTCGGCAGCAACATCGAGCGCGAGGCTCATCTTGTCGCCGGCCTCGAGGCGTTGGCCGGGCTGCTCTGCGATATGCGCTGCTCGCCGGTGTTCGAGAGCCACGCCGTGGGCATCAAGAGCGGCAACTTCTTCAATTTGGTGGTGGTGGGTGAGACGGAGCTGCCGTTGCTGGAGCTGGACCGCCGGTTGAAGTTCATCGAGGCCGACAATGGCCGCTACGCGCCGGAGCGCAAGGGGCTGCCGCTGGACATCGACGTGCTGCTGTATGGCGAGCAGGTCGGCAACTACAACGGCCTGATCCTGCCGCGCGCGGAAATTCTCAAGAATGCTTTCGTGCTCAGACCGCTGGCTCTGCTGGCTCCCGAGGTATGCCATCCAGTCGATGGGCGTTCGTTCGCGCAGTTGTGGGCGTCTGCGCAGATCGATCAGCAGCTGTGGCCGGCGGCCTTCCAGTGGCGTGGCGCCGAGCTGACGCCCGCTGAGCTGTTGCAGGCGCACTCGTCGTAGCCGGACTCGACCGGTGGCGGCGGATTTATCCGCGAAAATTGGCGACAGAGTGCCCGCCAGGATCGCGAATGAATCTCCTACACAAGAGCCATTCCTACACCGTATGTGCTTGGGAGCACGATCGGTAGGAGCGGATTTATCCGCGAAAAAGCGGGCCGCGGAGCTGTGGTGATCGCGGCTGAAACGGAATGCCGCCCAGCCGCTCCTACGAGGAGTGCTGTTCCTTGTAGGCCTTGAGTGCATTCAGACGCTCGCGATTGAGCGCTTCGCCCAACTCCGCGCCCTTGAATCCCTTCTCCAGTAGCGGTTTGACCGGCACCTGGCGTGCGCTCTCGGCGGCGCCCAACAGGTAGGCGGCCTGCGGGTACTGGCGTTGCTCCAAGCCCAGGCGACCGCGTGCATCCATCTCGCAGGCGGCGACGAACTCGGCGAAACGTTGCGGGCGGCGGAACACGTCGAAGCGCTGTAGTAGCTCCAGGAGTGTCGAAGGGCGTAGCTCCAGGGCGCGGTGGCCATGGGTGTGAAACTCGCCGACCAGCAGTGCCAGTTCGGCGCAGTCGCGTGGTGCCTTGCAGCGTTCGTTGACCGCCTGGATCAGGGCAAGCCCTCTGTGCTCGTGGGCGATATGACGTGGCCACTCGTCCTCTGGCGTCAGGCCTTTGCCCACGTCATGCAGCAGGCACGCCCAGCGCACGTTCAGCGGTTGGTCGTGCTCTGCGCACTGGTACAGCACGCTCAGCACGTGCACCCCGGTATCCACTTCCGGGTGATGCGCCTGCGGTTGCGGCACGCCGAACAGGTCGTTCACTTCCGGCAGCAGGGCGGCCAATGCGCCGCAGTCGCGCAGCACCTGGACGAATACCTCGGGGCGCGGCTCCATCAGCGCGCGGGATATTTCCTTCCAGCTACGCTCGGCGGTGAGGTGGCCCAGTTCGCCGGAATCGGCCAGCTGGCGCATCAGTTCGAGAGTTTCTGGCGCGACACTGAAACCGAGCGGCGCATAACGCGCGGCGAAGCGGGCGACGCGCAGAACACGCAGCGGATCTTCGGCGAATGCCGGGGAAACGTGGCGCAGGAGGCGAGCGGCAAGGTCCTGCTGGCCGCCGTAGGGATCGATCAGGTTGCCTGCATCGTCCTCGGCCATGGCATTGACGGTCAGGTCGCGGCGGATCAGGTCCTGCTCCAGCGTGACGTCGGGGCTGGCGTGGAAGGTGAAGCCACCATAGCCACGGCCGCTCTTGCGCTCGGTGCGGGCCAGGGCGTACTCCTCGCCCGTCTGCGGGTGCAGGAATACCGGGAAATCGGCGCCAACCGGGCGGTAGCCGAGTTCCTGCATCTGTTCTGCACTGGCGCCGACCACGACCCAGTCCACTTCACTGACAGGGCGGCCGAGCAGGCGATCACGGACTGCGCCGCCAACTTTGTAGATCTGCATGTGTGTTCCTCCACTGAGCGCAGAGGATACCGAAGAACGCGGCACGCTGCGCCGCGCTAAGGCCTGGCCAGGGGGATCTGTTCCGTCAGCACCTGAACGGCACGCCCCAGCAGTTCGGCGCTGTCGCGTGCTGGGCTCAGACCAGTGCTGATCAGCCCTTCCCAGAGGATGCGCCCATTGAGATCGGTCAGGCGCAGGCGCAAGGTGCCGGTCTCGTCACGCAAGCGATGGATGGCCTGATAAGGGCCGAGCGGGTTGGGCGGCGGAACGTCGGCCTTGAACAGCAGCGGGCCGTCCTGCACGGCCAGCCAGTAATAGACACGCAGTTGCGGCTGCTGGCTCTCGTGATAGCCGCGGGTGGAAAGACCATGACGCAACAGGCGCGGCAGTTGGTGATAGCGCTCGGGGAAGGGCGCGTCGCCCTCCAGGCTGGCCTGCGGATCGATCAGCTCGAAACTGGGACGCCCGGCGAGTGAGGCGTCGCCAGGGTTGAGGATGCGTGCCTGGGGGATATGGCTGGTACAAGTGGCCAGCCCCAGGCACAGGAGAATGACAAGAAATAGGCGCATGCACGGCATCTCGCGGAGTCTGCCTCGATGCTGATGGCCTCAGCCATACCCGGCAACCGATCAAATGGGTGGAATGATCAGATCCAGCCGCGGGTATTCGCTGTCGTTCTCCGAGTTGCTACGCGGTGGAACATGTTGGGTGGTGATCAACTGGTCACCCTGACACACCTCCAGGTGGATATCGAAACCCCAGAGCCGATGCAGGTGCTTGAGCACCTCGCCGGTGGACTCGCCCAGCGGCTTGCGGTCGTGCTGCTGGTGGCGCAGGGTCAGCGAGCGGTCGCCACGGCGGTCGATGTTCCAGATCTGCACATTGGGCTCGCGGTTACCCAGGTTGTACTGTGCTGCGAGCAACTCGCGGATGGTGCGGTAGCCGGGCTCGTCGTGAATGGCCGGCACCAGCAGTTCGTCCTTCTGGTCGTCGTCCAGGATGCCGAACAGCTTGAAGTCGCGGATCACCTTGGGTGAGAGGAACTGCAGGATGAAGCTCTCGTCCTTGAAGCTGTTCATGGCGAATTTGAGCGTAGTCAGCCAGTCACTGCCGGCGATATCCGGGAACCAGCGTTTGTCCTCTTCGGTGGGTTCCTCGCAGATACGGCGGATGTCGCGGTACATGGCAAAACCCAGCGCGTAGGGGTTGATGCCGCTGTAGTAGGGGCTGTCGAACGGTGGCTGGTAGACCACGCTGGTGTGCGACTGCAGGAACTCCATCATGAAGCCGTCGGTAACCAGGCCTTCGTCGTACAGGTCGTTCATCAGGGTGTAGTGCCAGAAGGTGGCCCAGCCTTCGTTCATCACCTGGGTCTGGCGCTGCGGGTAGAAGTACTGGGCGATCTTGCGCACGATGCGGATCACTTCGCGCTGCCAGGGTTCGAGCAGGGGCGCGTGTTTTTCCAGGAAGTAGAGGATGTTTTCCTGCGGTTCGGCGGGGAAACGCTTGTTGTCCTTCTCGCCGCCCTTGTCCGCACTTTTGGGAATGGTGCGCCACAAGTCGTTGATCTGTTTCTGCAGGTGCTCCTCGCGCTCCTTCTGGCGCCGCCGCTCTTCCTCGGCGGAGATGGGATAGGGGCGCTTGTAGCGGTCGACGCCGTAGTTCATCAGGGCATGGCAGGAATCCAGCAGTTCTTCCACCGCGTCGATACCGTAACGCTCCTCGCACTGCATGATGTACTGCTTGGCGAAGACCAGGTAATCGATGATCGAGCTGGCGTCGGTCCAGGTGCGGAACAGGTAGTTGCCCTTGAAGAAGCTGTTATGGCCGTAGCAGGCGTGGGCGATCACCAGTGCCTGCATGCAGATGGTGTTCTCCTCCATCAGGTAGGCGATGCAGGGGTCGGAGTTGATCACGATCTCGTAGGCCAGGCCCATCTGCCCGCGCTTGTAGCCTTTTTCGGTGGCCAGGAAGTGCTTGCCGTACGACCAGTGGTGATAGCCCAGCGGCATGCCGACCGAGGCGTAGGCATCCATCATCTGCTCGGCGGTGATCACTTCGATCTGGTTGGGGTAGGTGTCCAGCGCATAGCGTTCGGCGATGCGCGCGATTTCCTTGTCGTACTGGCGGATCAGGTCGAAGGTCCACTCCGACCCAGTGGAGATCGGTTGACGTTTCTTGGCGGTGGCGCTCATGGCGTGGCCCTCTCAGAACCTATTTACGACCTGCTGCGCTTTCTCGCCTGCTCGTGCCTTGCATGCCTCTAGCCCGCAAGGTCCTGAGCAGGTTCTTAACTCACCAGGCGACGCTGGAACAGTTCGCGGAATACCGGGTAGATGTCCGCGGCGGACACCAGTTGCTGCTGGGCGAAGCTGTCGGCGTAGGCCTCGGCCACCTGTTCGTACTCGAACCACAGCGCCTGGTGCTCACGTGGGGTGATCTCGACGTAGGTGAAGTACTGCACGAACGGCATGATCTGGTTGATCAATATATCCCGGCATACCGGCGAGTCGTCGTTCCAGTTGTCGCCGTCCGACGCCTGGGCGGCGTAGATATTCCACTCGTTGATCGGGTAGCGCTCGGCCATCACTTCCTGCATCAGCTTCAGCGCACTGGAGACGATGGTGCCGCCGGTTTCGCGGGAGTAGAAGAACTCTTCCTCGTCCACTTCCTTGGCACTGGTGTGGTGGCGGATGAAGACCACATCGATCTTGTCGTAGTTGCGCTTGAGGAACAGGTACAGAAGGATGAAGAAGCGCTTGGCCACATCCTTGGTGGCCTGGGTCATGGAGCCGGACACGTCCATCAGGCAGAACATCACCGCCTTGGAGCTGGGGTTGGGTTGCTTGGTCAGCAGGTTGTACTTGAGGTCGAAGGTGTCGAGGAAGGGCACGCGGTGAATGCGGGCGCTGAGCCGTTCGATCTCCTCTACCAGCGCCTGGATATCGCCGAAGTTATCTGGCTCTTCCCTGCGCAGACGTTCCAGTTCGGCCTTGGCTTCGCGCAGTTTGGCGCGGCTGGAGCCGGACAGGGCGATGCGCCGTGCATGGGCTGAGCGCAAGGTGCGGACGATGTTGATGCGTGAGGGGTTGCCCTCGTTGCTGATGCCGGCGCGCACGGTCTTGAAGGTTTCTGCCCCGGTCAGGTGGCGCTTGACCAGGTTGGGCAGCTCCAGGTCCTCGAACATGAAGTCGAGGAACTCCTCCTGGGTGATCTGGAACACGAACTCGTCCATGCCTTCGCCGGAGTTGCTCGCCTTGCCGCTGCCACGCCCCGCGCCACCGCCTTGCGGGCGCGGAATGCGTTCGCCGGTGGTGAACTCCTTGTTACCGGGGTGGACGATGGTCTGCTTGCCGCCGCGACCATGATGCAGCACCGGCTCGTCGATATCGCGTCCGGGAATGCTGATCTGCTCGCCGTGCTCCATATCGGTGATGGAGCGTCGGCTGACGGCGTCCTCCACCGCCTTCTTGATGTGTTCACGATAACGCCGCAGAAAGCGCTGGCGGTTCACCGTGCTCTTGTTCTTGCCGTTGAGGCGCCGGTCGATCACGTAGCTCATGACATCTCCCTAGCCCGCCCGTAAACACAGGCGGGCAGCGAATGACCCAGCGCGCCGCGCGCGCCGGACAGGGCTTACTGAGACTTGCGAACCCGCAGGTACCACTCCGACAGCAGGCGCACCTGCTTCTCGGTGTAGCCACGCTCGACCATGCGTTTGACGAAGTCGTTGTGTTTCTGCTGATCCTCCTTGCTGCCTTTGGCGTTGAAGCTGATGACCGGGAGCAGGTCCTCGGTGTTGGAGAACATTTTCTTCTCGATCACCACGCGCAGCTTCTCGTAGCTGAGCCAGGTGGGGTTCTTGCCGTTGTTGTTGGCGCGGGCGCGCAGCACGAAGTTGACGATCTCGTTGCGAAAATCCTTCGGGTTGCTGATGCCAGCTGGCTTCTCGATCTTCTCCAGCTCCTCGTTGAGCGCCACACGGTTGAGGATTTCGCCGGTTTCCGGGTCGCGGTATTCCTGATCCTGAATCCAGAAGTCGGCGTACAGCACGTAGCGGTCGAAGATGTTCTGCCCGTACTCGCTGTAGGACTCCAGGTAAGCGGTCTGAATTTCCTTGCCGATGAATTCGATGTAGCGCGGCGCCAGGTATTCCTTGATGTAGCGCAGGTAGCGCTCGCGGACCTCGGCGGGGAACTGTTCCTGCTCGATCTGCTGCTCCAGCACGTAGAGCAGGTGCACCGGGTTGGCGGCGATTTCGTGTGGGTCGAAGTTGAACACCTTGGACAGGATCTTGAAGGCGAAGCGGGTCGACAGACCGTTCATGCCTTCATCGACGCCGGCGCTGTCACGGTATTCCTGGATCGACTTGGCTTTCGGGTCGGTATCCTTGAGGTTTTCGCCGTCGTAGACGCGCATCTTCGAGTAGATGTTGGAGTTCTCCGGCTCTTTCAGGCGCGACAGGGTGGAGAACTGGGCGAGCATCTTCAGGGTGTCGGGCGCGCAATGGGCCTTGGCCAGCGAGCTGTTGATCAGCAGCTTGTCGTAGATCCTGATCTCGTCGGTCACGCGCAGGCAGTACGGCACCTTGACGATGTAGATACGGTCGATGAACGCCTCGTTGTTCTTGTTGTTGCGGAAGCTGTGCCACTCCGATTCGTTGGAGTGGGCCAGCAGGATGCCGCTGTAGGGAATCGCGCCGAGGCCTTCGGTGCTGTTGTAGTTGCCTTCCTGGGTGGCGGTCAGCAGGGGGTGCAGCACCTTGATCGGTGCCTTGAACATCTCGACGAATTCCATCAGGCCCTGGTTGGCCCGGCATAGCGCACCCGAGTAGCTATAGGCGTCGGCATCGTTCTGCGGGTATTCCTCCAGCTTGCGGATATCCACCTTGCCGACCAGGGCGGAGATGTCCTGGTTGTTCTCGTCGCCCGGCTCGGTCTTGGCCACGGCGATCTGGTTGAGGATCGACGGGTAGAGTTTGACCACGCGGAACTGACTGATGTCACCGCCGAACTCCTGCAGGCGCTTGGTGGCCCAGGGCGACATGATCGAGCTGAGGTAGCGGCGCGGGATGCCGTAGTCCTCTTCGAGGATCGCGCCGTCCTCGGTGGCGTTGAACAGTCCCAGCGGCGACTCGAAGACCGGCGAGCCCTTGATGGCATAGAAGGGCACTTTCTCCATCAGTTGCTTGAGCTTCTCGGCCAGCGAGGATTTGCCGCCGCCCACCGGGCCGAGCAGATAGAGGATCTGCTTCTTCTCTTCCAGGCCCTGCGCGGCATGACGGAAGTAGGAGACGATCTGGTCGATACATTCTTCCATGCCATGGAAGTCGGCAAAGGCCGGATAACGGCGGATGACCTTGTTGGAGAAGATGCGTGACAGCCGCGAATCGCTGGAGGTGTCCAGCAGTTCCGGTTCGCCAATGGCCATCAGCAGGCGTTCGGCCGCAGTGGCGTAAGCGCTGCGATCCTGTTTGCACAGTTCGAGGTACTCCTGCAGCGAGTACTCCTCCTGGCGGGTCGCCTCGAAACGTTGTTGGAAGTGACTGAAAATGCTCATGACTTCACCTCGCTCGATGCTGAAAGCTGGCTCGGGATCGGTCGTGCGTGCAGGTGCTGGGTAACCCCGGCTCGGATATGAGTCGGGAAGAATCCCCCAAAACCTAAAAGTCGTTACCGATGGCCCGATGCCGGTTTGCCGGCTCTACCTTCAGTGGGATGGCCTGAGTAACAGAATAGTTCGTTCTGCAGAGCGTCAAGGGCAGGACAACGATAACTGGATGTTACCGTACGTCGGGAAGTGGCGGCAGGCCAGAGCGGGCGCGGCTTACCGCCTGCACAAATTTATTCTTCGGAACTTTGTGCGGTCTCGCTTGGGTAGGTAGCGCGCCACAGCTCGAAGCCGCCGTCGAGGCTGTAGACCTCGGAGAAGCCCTGGCCGACCAGATAGGCCGCCGCGCTCTGGCTGGAGTTGCCGTGGTAGCAGGAGACGATCAGCGGCGCGTCGAGGTCGGCGTGGCTGATGAAGTCGTGCAGCGAGTGGTTGTCCAGGTGGCGCGAGCCGCTGATATGGCCATTGGCGAAGCTGTGGGGGTCGCGGATGTCGACCACCACGGCGCCCTGGGCGCGCAACTCTTGTGCCTGTTGCGGGGAGATTCGCTTGAATTCGCTCATGTTCGTGGCCTTTGCGTGATTCTTGGGGGCGCCTCGGGCGCTTATTCCTTGGGACAGGTGCAGCGGCGAAGTTCTCCGCTGTCGACGTCGAGCAGGGTCATCGCACCGCCCCACACGCAGCCGGTGTCCAGTGCATAGAGGCCGGGCTCCGCGCAGTTGCCTTCCAGCGATGCCCAGTGGCCGAAGATGATCTTCTCGCCGCGCATCTTGCGCTGCGGATGGCTGAACCAGGGGGCGAAGCCTGGCGGTGCGCTGCCGACGCCTTCCTTGCTCTTGAGGTCCAGCGTGCCGTCGGCCTTGCAGAAGCGCATACGGGTGAAATAGTTGGTGATCACCCGCAGGCGGGTTACGCCGTGCAGTTCCTTGTTCCACTTGGCCGGTTCGTTGCCGTACATGCCATCGAGAAACAGTGGCAGGCGGGCATCGTCACGCAGCGCCTCTTCGACTTCGGCGGCGCGGCGCAGCGCCTTGCTCAGTGTCCATTGCGGCGGGATGCCGGCATGCACCAGGGTCACCTTGCGCTCGGCGTCGTGGTGTACCAGTTTCTGCCGGCGCAGCCAGTCGAGCAGGTCGTTGCGATCCGGGGCGTCGAGTATCTCGCGCAGGGTATCGCCTTTCTTCAGTCGCTCGATGTTGTGCGCCACCGCCAGCAGATGTAGGTCGTGGTTGCCCAGCACGCAGGTGACTGCATGGCGAATGGAGTAGAGAAAACGCAGGGTTTCCAGCGACTGCGGGCCGCGGTTGATCAGATCACCCACCAGCCACAGCTGGTCATGCGTCGGATCGAAAGACACCTGCTCGAGCAGGCACTTGAGCGGCTTCAGGCAACCCTGGAGGTCGCCGACGGCGTACACCGCCATCAGTGAAGTGCCCCCGGTACAGCCAGGCGGAACGGCGCGATGGTCGCGTCGAAGCGTTTGCCGTCCTCGGCGAGCATCTGGTAGCTGCCCTGCATGGTGCCGACCTGGGTGGCCATGACGGTGCCGCTGTTGTAGGTGTGGCTGGCGCCGGGCTCAATGTGCGGCTGCTGGCCGATTACGCCAGCGCCGCGGACTTCCTGCACGCGACCGTCACCGTCGGTGATGATCCAGTGACGCGACAGCAACTGGGCCGCTAGCTCGCCGTTATTGACGATGGTCACGGTGTAGGAGAACGCGTAGCGGTTCTGCTCCGGCTGCGATTGCGCGGCCAGGTAGCGAGTGGTGACGCTGACGTCGATCTGATAACGAGGGTCGGACATGCGAATGATCCGTTGGGCGTGATTGCAGTTTAGTCCTGCGCAGCAGAAGGCTGCAGAGCCAGTTGATCGGCCAGACGAACGAAGGCGGCCAGGTCCAGCTGCTCGGGGCGCAGGCTGCCGTCGACAGCCGCTGCCTCGATGGCGTCGGCCGGCATCAGTTGCTTGAGCGTGTTGCGCAGGGTCTTGCGGCGCTGGTTGAAGGCTTCGCGCACGACGCGTTCGAGCAGGCGGTGGTCCTTGGCCGGATGTGGCAGCGTCTCATGCGGCACCAGGCGCACGATGGCCGAGTCGACCTTCGGCGCCGGGTTGAAGGCACCAGGGCCAACGTTGAACAGGTGTTCCACGCGGCAGTGGTACTGCACCATGATCGACAGACGGCCCCAATCGCCGCCGCCCGGGCCTGCAGCCATACGCTCGACCACTTCCTTTTGCAGCATGAAGTGCATGTCGCGAATCAGCGTTGCGTTGTCCAGCAGGTGGAAAATCAGCGGTGTGGAGATGTTGTAGGGCAGGTTGCCGACCACGCGCAGGCTGCGTGGCGCCGCGTCGAGGCGGGCGAAGTCGAACTTCAGCGCGTCGCCCTGATTGAGTTGAAAACGCGGGTTGCTGCCGAACTTGGCTTGCAGGATCGGGATCAGGTCGAGGTCGAGTTCGATCACGTCGAGTTGCGCGCCGCTGCCCAGCAGGCCTTCGGTCAGGGCGCCCTGGCCAGGGCCGATCTCCAGCAGGCGCTCGCCTTCCTTGGCGCGAATGGCGCGCAGGATGCGGTCGATCACCCCGGCGTCATGCAGGAAGTTCTGGCCAAAGCGCTTGCGCGCGCGGTGTTGGTATTCGGACATGTACGGCTCCGCGCAGCGCCTCGAGGCGTGGTGCTCGAGGCTGGATGCAAAAAAGAAAGTCGCACAGTCTACCAGCGAATGGCCCTGCGGGCGCGGGCCTTGGTCTCAGCGGGTCATTGCCTGCGGCTGGCGGCCATCTGGTAGGCGGTTTCCAGTGCGACCTGCAGGCTGCCGATGTCCACCTTGCCGGTGCCGGCCAGATCCAGCGCCGTGCCATGGTCCACCGAGGTGCGGATGATCGGCAGGCCCAGGGTGACGTTCAGCGCGGCGCCGAAGCCCTTGAACTTGAGTACCGGCAGGCCTTGGTCGTGGTACATGGCCAATACGGCATCGGCATGTTCCAGATACTTCGGGGTGAACAGGGTGTCGGCTGGCAGCGGGCCGATCAGGTTCATGCCTTGCGCACGCAGGCGCTCCAGCGTCGGCTCGATGATCTCGATTTCCTCGCGGCCCAGATGGCCGCCTTCGCCTGCGTGTGGATTGAGCCCGCAGACCAGAATGCGCGGCTGGGCGATGCCGAACTTGTCTTGCAGATCCGCATGCAGGATGCGGGTGACGCGTTCCAGACGCTCGGCGGTGATGGCGGCAGCGACATCCTTCAGTGGCAGGTGCGTGGTGACCAGTGCCACGCGCAAGCCACGGGTCGCCAGCATCATCACTACCTGCTGGGTATGGGTCAGTTCGGCGAGAAACTCGGTGTGGCCGGAGAAGGCGATGCCCGCTTCGTTGATCACGCCTTTGTGCACGGGCGCCGTGATCATTCCGGCAAAGCTGCCATCCAGGCAGCCCTGACCCGCGCGGGTGAGGGTTTCCAGCACGTAAGCGGCGTTGGTGGGGTTCAGTTGGCCTGGGGTTACCTGGGCTGCCAGTGGCGTATCCCAGACGTACAGGGTGCCTGCCGCTGCAGGTCGCTCGGGCCATTGCTGCGCATCGACCGCGAGCAGTTCGATGGACAAACCCAACTGCTGGGCGCGCTCTGCCAGCAAGTGGCGGCTGGCGATGGCGACCAGGGGCGCGGGCTGGGCCTGCTGAGCCAGCAGCAGGCAGAGATCGGGGCCGATGCCGGCGGGCTCGCCTGGGGTGAGGGCAAAGCATTGCTGCGCAGTCATGGTCGTTCTCTGTCTGTATGGGCGCGGAGGGCCAGTTTACGCTGGCGGGCCAATAACGAAAAAGCCCGGCACTGGGGCCGGGCTTTGCTACGCGATAACGCTGTTACAGCTTGGTCTCGACGTAGGCTTCGTCGCGGATCTGGCGCAGCCAGGCCTGCAGCTCTTCGTCGTACTTGCGGTTGCGCAGCAGATTGGCAGCCTGTTGCTTGCGGAACTCCTCGCTGTTGTCCGTGGCGCGGCGCCCCAGAACCTGCAGCACATGCCAGCCGTAAGGGCTCTTGAACGGTTTGGACAGCTCGCCACTGGCGGTGTTGTTCATCACCTCGCGGAACTCGGGCACCAATGCGTTCGGGTCGATCCAGTTCAGGTCGCCACCATTGAGCGCAGAGCCTGGATCTTCGGAGAAATTCTTCGCCAGTTCGGCAAAGTCTTCCCCGGCGAGAATACGCTGATACAGGCGCTCCACCAATCGGCGGGTTTCTGCTTCACTGCGAATTTCGCTGGGCTTGATCAGGATGTGGCGCACATGCACTTCGTCGCGCACCTGGGTATCGCCGCCGCGCTTCTCGATCAGCTTGAGGATGATGAAGCCGCCCGGTGTACGCACCGGCTCGGTAACTTCGCCCGGGTTCAGCTGACTGATCATGGTGTCGAATGGCGGCGGCAGCTGACCGGCTTTGCGCCAGCCCATTTCGCCGCCTTCCAGGGCGTTCTCGCTGGCAGAGCGGGAGACCGCCAGTTGAGCGAAGTCCGCGCCCTGCTGCAGTTGCTGGTACAGCTCCTGCGCCTGACGGTCGGCCGCCTGGATTTCGCTGGAGGATGCCCCCTCGGAAACCGGAATCAGGATGTTGGCCAGGCGGAACTCTTCCGACAGCTGCATCTTGCCCAGGTCGGAGGCGAGGAAGTTCTGCACTTCCTGGTCGGTGACCTGGATGCGCTCGGCCACACGACGCTGGCGCACGCGGCTGATGATCATCTCGCGGCGAACCTGGTCACGCGCATCGGCATAGGACAGGCCGTCACGTGCCAGCGCTTCGCGGAACTGCTCCAGACTCATGCCGTTGCGCTGGGCAATGGTGCCCATGGCCTGGTTCAGCTCTTCGTCGGTGATACGGATGCCGGAGCGTTCACCGATCTGCAGCTGGATGTTCTCGATGATCAGACGTTCGAGCACCTGTTGGCTGAGTACATGCTCGGGCGGCAGAGAGCCGCCACGCTTGTCGATGGTTTGTTGCACTTCACGCAGGCGAGCATCGAGTTGGCTCTGCATGACCACGTCGTTGTCGACGATGGCCACGACGCGATCCAGTGGGCGAACCTGGGCCTGAGCCGTTGCCGCCAGCAGGACTGCGCCCAACAGCAGGGGGCGCAGGCAATCAGAAAGCTTGGTCTTCACGTTCACGGTAACCTTGAATGCCTTGGTCGAGGAAAGTTTCCACCTTGTTGCCAACAACGCCGCCGAGGCCCTTGAGGACGATCTGCAGGAAGATGCCGCGGTCTGGCTCGTCGTTGCGCGATGGGTCGAGGCTGACTTCGTCGTAATCGATCCAGTAGCGGTTGATCAGGCGCAGCTTCCAGCAGCAACTGTCGTATTCGAAACCACCGAAGGCTTCGAGCGTGCGGTTGCGGCCATAGTCGTACTGCCAGCGCGAGATCAGGCTCCACTGCGGAGCCAGCGGCCAGATGACGGAGAAGTCATGCTGGTCGATCTTGTAGTAGTTCTTGATGTAGTTGGGGTTCGGTTGCCCGTTGTCCAGGGTCGCGTTGCCGTAGTCCGGGTTGGTGGTCCAGGTACCGCTGTCACGGTCATAACGCACGGTGTCGTTACGATAGCGATAGCCGAAGTTGACGATCTTTCCCGGGTTGTCTTCTGGCTGGTAGTGGAACATCGCGCTGCCCGAACGGGTAGCGTGCTGGTCCGGATCCCAGTTGAAGGTCGACGAGAAGCGCCAGTCGCGGTTGAAGCGATACAGGTACGCCAACGCGTAAGGCGACACGTCCGCGGTGGCTTCCTCGCGGGTGCGGTAATCGATGCCTGGCAGTTGCACCTTGCGGTCTTCGAAGTAGAAGGCCTGACCAATGCTGAAACGCTGACGCTCGAAGCCGTTCGGCTCGATCCAGCGGCTGGTCACGCCCAGCGACAACTTGTTCTCGTCGCCGATGCGATCCTTGCCGCTGAAGCGGTTCTCGCGCCACAGCGAGGCGTAGCTGAAGGTCGGTTCGCCAGTGTCGAATACCGGGATATCGGTCTGGTCTTCTTCCGGAACATAGAGGTAGAAGGCGCGCGGTTCCAGGGTCTGACGGAAGTCCTTGCCGAACAGCTGGGTGTTGCGGTCGAAGTACAGGCCGCTGTCGAGGCTGAACAGGCCGACGCCACGACTCTGCGTACCCTTGTACTCCTGCTCGGCAAGAAGGGTGTTCTTGCCCTGCTGATCCAGGCTGAGGTCGTAGTTGGTCTGCAGGTACTTGACCTGCGGCTTGATGTAGCCCCAGGACCAGTCCAGCGGCAGGCTAACACCAGGCTCGAGGTGCAGACGCTCGCCATCGGCTCTTGCCAGGCCAACCAGTCGTTCGTCGTACCAGAGGTCTTGCGGGCGCCCCGTCACACCGTCTTTGTCGACGAAGAAGCCCGAGCGCAGGTTGCGATCGAAACGCACGTATTCGGTGCCATAGGTGAAGTCCAGGCCGCCCGGATTGAAGGGCAGTTTGCCGTCCAAGTTGATCTGCGGCAGGCGATCATAAGGCGTTACGTCGGTGATATTGGCCAGCTTGTATGCATGCAGATTCAAGCGTGCGGTGTAGCTGTCGCCGCGATAGGTCAGGGTGCCGCGTTGGTCGACGTAGGTTTGCTTGTCGATGCCCAGGTCGGTATTCAGATCCTGGAAGTAGTAGGGGTCGCTGATATCGGTGTAGTCGACTTCGGCGAGCAGACGCGAGTTCAGGCCCTGCTTGTGCTGCCAGCTGTACATCCAGCGCTGATCTTCGTACTCGGACTGCAGTTTGCGCTCGTCGTCCTCGTCATTCAGCCATGCACCGCCGACCTGGCCTTCGCTGCTTTCGGTCAGGTAGCGGAACTCTCCTTCCATCAGCAGGCCGCGTTTGGCCATATAGGTCGGGTACAACGTGGCGTCGTAGTTCGGCGCCAGGTTGAAGTAATACGGCGTTTGCAGCGAGAAACCGTTGCTGCTCGACGTGCCGAGGCTCGGCGGCAGGAAGCCGGACTGGCGACGGTCATCGATCGGGAAATAGATGTACGGGGTATAGAACACCGGAATGTCCTTGACCCGCAGCGTCACGTTGGTCGCGGTGCCGAAGCCGGTCGCCGGGTTCAGGGTGATGTTGTTGCCCTTCAGGTGCCAGGCATTGTCACCGGGTTCGCAGCGGGTATAGGTACCGTCCTTGAGGCGGATGATCGCGGTCTCTTCACGCTTGGCGTAGAGCGCGCTGCCGCGTACGTGGGCCTGGTGCATGACGTACTCGGCGTTGTCGATCTTGGCTTCGCCGTTGTCCAGTTGCAGCTCGGCGCGATCACCGACCACCAGCGTGCCTTTGTCGCGCAGGCGCACGTTGCCGACCAGTTCGCCACGGTTTTCCGTCTGATGCAGGCTGGCTTCGTCGGCCTCGACCTGCAGGCCGGATTGACGCAGCACGACGTCGCCCGCGAGGGTGGCGATCTGCTTTTCCTGCTCGAAGCGCGAGGCCTTGGCTGAAACGAACATCGGCGACTCGTCCAGCGGCGTGGTGTCATCCATGCCCGGACGCAGCGGCTCGACATAGGCACCTGCACAGTACGGACCGGCCTCGGCCAGTTGCGCGGCAGTCAACTTGTCGCGCGGAACCCAGTCCAGGTGACTGTAGTCAGGGCTACGCGAGGCGAGGGCGCGGCCCTTGCTCTCGGTAACCAGCACCGGTGCCGCGTCCTGCTTGGCTACGGCCTCGCTGGTGGCGCCGCCCGTGCTGACAGCATCGCGGCTGTGCACCGGGCGCGGAGGCAGGGCGCTGGCCGCTGATTTCGGCGCGCAGGCCCAGCTGCCCGTTGGCGAAGCCTGGCAATCATATTGCTCGGCGGCAAAGGACTGTAGGCTGAATACGGGCTGTAAGGCCAGGAAACTGCCGGTAACCAGCAGTGGGAATTTTTTGCGGAACGCGGGATGTTTTACTGCCATCTTGTTAGTCCGGGCTTCCTGCGCGTTATCGGCCCAGGGGCCGCACGCCTCTCGATGGGCTGAAAAAGATGCTGGATAATAAAGCATGACCCGCGCAACGGCTAGCGCCGTCGGAGACCCCTTGATGTCTGAACACGATGTACGTCTGCAACAGCTGCACACCTGGCTCGCCGAGCAACTGCCCCTTCTGTTCGCCGCGCGCGACTGGGGGGCGGTGCCTGCCGCCGAGCTCACTGCGGCCAGTAGTGACGCCAGTTTTCGCCGTTATTTTCGCTGGCAGGCGGGTGCGCGCAGCCTGATTCTGATGGATGCACCGCCGCCGCAGGAAAACTGCGAGCCGTTCGTTCGTATCGCTGCCCTGCTGGCCAGTGCAGGTGTGCATGTGCCGCAGGTATTGGCTGCCGATCTGCAACAGGGTTTCCTGATTCTCGACGATCTGGGCCAGCAGACCTATCTGGACGTCATAAATGAACACAACGCCGACAAGCTGTTCGACGACGCCATCAATGCCTTGCTGCAGCAGCAGCGCCTGCCGCTCGATGGCAACCTGCCGCATTACGACGATGCCTTGCTGCGTCGTGAGTTGCAGCTGTTTCCAGAGTGGTATGTGCAGCGCCATCTGCAGCGTACCTTTACACCTGAACAAGAGGCCGCCTGGCAGCGCATCAGCCAGTTGCTGATCGACAGCGCCCTGGCGCAGCCCAAGGTGGTGGTGCACCGCGACTTCATGCCGCGCAACCTGATGCAGAGCACGCCTAATCCTGGGGTGCTGGATTTCCAGGACGCGGTCAACGGCCCGGTTACCTACGACATCACCTGCCTGTTCAAGGATGCGTTTCTCAGTTGGCCCGAAGCGCGAGTGCAGGATTGGCTGCAGGATTACTGGCAGCGCGCGAAAGCGTCGGGTATCCCGGTGCAGCCAGCGTTCGAGGACTTTCTGCGCGCCAGCGACCTGATGGGTGTGCAGCGCCACCTCAAGGTCATCGGCATCTTCGCGCGCATCTGTCACCGCGATGGCAAGCCCAAGTACCTGGGCGACGTGCCGCGTTTCTTCGCTTATATCGAGGCCGTGCTGGCTCGCCGACCGGAGTTGGCCGAGCTGGGTGAACTGTTGGCCACTCTGGCAGTGGATGAAGGGGCGCGTGCATGAAGGCGATGATCCTCGCAGCGGGCAAGGGTGAGCGCATGCGCCCGCTGACCCTGCATACGCCGAAACCGCTGGTGAAGGCGGCCGGCGTGCCGTTGATCGAGTACCACATCCGGGCACTGGCGGCGGCGGGATTCACCGAGCTGGTGATCAACCACGCCTGGCTGGGCCAGCAGATCGAGGACCATCTGGGCGATGGTTCGCGCTTTGGCGTACGGATCGTCTATTCACCCGAGGGAGAGCCGCTGGAGACCGGCGGCGGCATCTTCAAGGCGCTGCCGCTACTGGGCGCTGAGCCGTTTCTGGTGGTCAATGGCGACGTCTTCACCGACTACCCTTTCGCTGCGTTACGCAAACCGCTCGCCGGCCTGGCGCACCTGGTACTGGTGGATAACCCGGCGCATCACCCGCAGGGCGATTTCGTCGTGACAGAGGGGCAGGTGAGTGATGCAGACGAGGCGGGGGAGCGGTTGACCTACAGCGGTCTCGCCGTACTGCATCCGCGTCTCTTTGCTGGTGCTACGCCTGGCGCGTTCAAGCTGGCGCCGCTGCTGCGTGAGGCCATGGCGGCAGGGCAGGTCAGTGGTGAGCGTTATGGCGGCTGCTGGGTCGATGTCGGTACCCACGAGCGCCTGGCCGAGGTCGAGCGTTTGTTGCAGGAGGCTCGTTAGGTGTTGTGGCCGGCCACTATGCTCGGCGCCGCGGCCGGACTCGCTCTGGCCAGCATTCCAGGTGCCTTGCTGGGCGGGTTGCTTGGCCAGGTGCTGGATCGCCGACTGCGCCTGCATGGTTGGGACAACCTGCGCGAGCGTCTGGGGGGTCGTGCTGCGCCGGCGGATGACGAGCTGCTGTTTCTGATGCTGGGGCGTCTGGCCAAGAGCGACGGCCGGGTGGTGCAGAGCCATATCCAGCAGGCGCGCTCGGAAATGCAACGGTTGGGATTGGACCCGCTGGCTCAGCGGCGCGCCATCGAAGCTTTCGCTCGAGGCAAGACCGGGCGTGACAATCTGCGTGCTCCTCTGCAGCGTCAGCGCGAACGCGCGGATGCCATGCTGCGAGCCTGTTGGCGCATGGCCTGGGTCGATGGGCGAGTGTCGGCCAGTGAGCATGAGCTGATTCTGCTCTGGGGCAAATGGCTCGGCTGGGACAGTGCCCGACTCGATAGCCTGGGCGACGAATACGCACCGCGCCGCAGTCAGCAACCCACGCCTGCCGGGGGCAGTTACCAGGAGGCGCTGCGGCTGCTGGGCGTGGACGAAAGTAGTGAGCCTGAGCAGATCAAGCGTGCCTACCGGCGCCTGCTCAGTCGTCATCACCCGGACAAGCTGGCAGGTTCAGGCGCTTCACCTGAGCGCATTCGTGAGGCGACCGACATCACGCGACAACTGCATCAGGCCTATGCGCTGATTCGTCAGCGTCGGGGGATGCGCTAGTCGAGCTTTTTTGCCCTGCTAGCTGCCGGCGGCGCGTATATGCAGTTTCAGCCAGCCACGTATGCGGCGGTAGAGCTGCTCTTCCTGGACATCCAGATTGCCCGGCAGCGCCTTCATCGCCACCTGTATATAAGTGGGCAGCTTGGCCCGCTTGCTGGCCTGCAGGCGTTTCAGGGCTGCGCTGCGATCGGTGGCCTGGTCCTTGTAGAAGAAGTCGCCGGTGGCCACCGGCAGTTGCGCGACCAACTCGTCCAGCGGTGGAGCGAAGCCTGTGGGCAGTTCGGCCGCCACCATCAGCAGGTTCTGCACATTCGCGGGCTTGCGTTCGTTCAGGTAGCGCGCGGCCCAGTAGGCGCCGCTGCCGTGGCCGAGCAGGACGATTTCCTTGGCCTGCTGCTGGCTGGCGAAGGCAATGGCGGCGTCGATGCGCGCCATCACACGCTCGACGTGAGCCTGACGCCGTTGCTCCGGGCTGTCCGTGGGCTGTGCGCCGTCCGCCGCAGGAGCCCTGCTATCGGCTGCGGGAGCGTTCTCGGTCGTGGCAGGTTCACCTTGCGCAGCTGCAGCTTCGGCGCTGGCATCACGCAGCGGCAGCGGGTCGCCATCGGGGTCCGGCAGCGTCAGGCTCAGACTGTGCCAGCCAGCGTCCGGCAGCTTGCGCCGCAACGGACCGACGGCCGCAGCACCGTCGGCGTTTTCCACGTCACCAGGCACCAGGATCACCGCCCCACTGGGCTCGCCAACGTTGGCCGGAAGCCACAGGGCGAGGAAACTCTCGGTGCCGGCCTGCAGCATCTGCTGCTCGCGTTTGTCCAGGCGTTGCTCCAGTGCAAGTGCGTCGCTGACGCTCCGCTCGGGCAGTGGCGCACGTTCGTTCGATGACGGTGTGCCGGCCTCGCCAGGCGCAGTGCTCTGAGCGTCCTGGGTCGGCTCCTGTGCCCAACTCGTGGCGGCGCAGAACAGGCAGAAACCGAACAGTGCGAGTGAGTTGAGACGCATCGATGAAGCTCCTTGGGGTCTGCTGCAGAGCCTGACAGGCCGTTGAAAAGCGTAGGCGACCGATGGCAGAGCCGAAAGATAGCCAAACAAGCGGATTGCACGAGCTGCGGATGAGCATTTTGCCTGGGCTCGCACGCCAGGATGTTATTTAACGCAGTATTGCCAGCGCAGGCAGTTTTTCAACGGCCTGCCAATGCCGAGCCCCGCTTTTGTCAGGGCATTGGCACAAGACTGGAGTAAGGTAGGGGATCGCGTCAGCGGATTCACCGTACATGAAGTCCCTTCTCCATTTCCTCTCCTTCCTGTTGGTACTGGCTACCTCCGGCGTCTGGGCCGAGAGCGCGCGCCTGCCATTGCGTCCGGCTTTCGATGCTGAGCAGCGCGCCTGGCTCAAGGAACATCCACAGTTGCGCGTGGGCCTGATCCAGCAGGCGCCCTGGGTACAGCGCGGGCAGAACCGGCAATTGACCGGCGCCAATGTCGAGCTGATGCAGCGTTTGCTCGAAGGCATGGGCGTCGCCCCCGACTGGCGTGTGTATCCAGACCTGGCGGCGCTGGAGCGGGCCGCCAGCGCCGGCGATGTCGACCTGGCGCCAGGCCTGCAGCAGACGCCCGCCGGCCTGCGTATCTGGCATTACTCCATGCCCTATCTGCGTGTGCCGCATCTGGTGGTTGGCGAGCGCAGTGGCAGTGGCGCGGTGGATCTCGACCAACTGCCGCTGGAGCAGATGGTGGCGTTGCGCACACCGAGCCAGGCGGCCGAATATCTGGCGCGCACCCATAGCAACCTGCGTTTGCGCGCAACGCCTTCGGATCGCGCCGCCTTGCTGCTGGTGCTGAATCAGGAGGTCAGCTATGCGGTGCTCGATGAAGCGAGCCTCAGCCTGCTGCTGCGCGAGTCGCGCTTTTCCAACCTGAGCATCGTCGGGGATATCGGCTTGCCGCAGCTGCTGCGTCTGGCCACGCGCCGCGATCAGCCGCTGTTGTCCGGGATTGTCGACCGGGCCCTGCAAGCACTGCCTGCACGCGAGCTGGAGGAGCTGCGCGACACCTGGATGCCGCTGCGTTATCCGCAATCCACCGACTTCGTCGGCTTCTGGAAGACCCTGGCACTGTTCCTCTGCCTGCTGTTACTGATCATCGGCACGGCGCTGTATCGGCAGCGCCAGCAGACCCGTCTGCTCGAGCGCGGGCTGCTTGGCGCGCGTGGCGAGCTGGATCGTCACCAGCAGGCCGCCGAGGCGCTGCGCCTGAGCCAGTTCTCCATTGACCACAGCACCGTGGGCATTCTCTGGGTCAACTGGGACAGCCACCTGCGGTATGCCAACCGCGCGGCCGAACGCATGCTCGGCTACGCCAGCGGCGAATTGGTGGACAAACCGTTGAGCCAGCTGGAGCCCGGCCTGCACATGGACCGCTGGCTCAACCTGTGGAAGCGCGTGCGTGAGCAGGATGAAGGTTCACCGAGCTTCGAGGTGGACTGTCTGCGCGCCGATGGCAGCCGCATGCCGGCTGACGTCTCGCTGAGTTTTCTGCGCTATCGCCAGGCCGAGTACCTGGTGGTGTTTCTCAGCGATGTCACCGAGCGCCGCCGCGCCCGCGCCGCGCTGGAGGAGAGCGAGGCACGCTTCAAGGGCATCGCTGGCAACGTGCCGGGTCTGGTGTTTCGTCTGGAACGTGCCGGGCCGGGTGCGGTGGTCAATTTCGCCTACATCAGCGAAGCCAGCCAGGAGATGGTCGGCTGGCCGGCCCGCGAGCTGCAGTGTGAGGATCGCGGTATCCGCAGCCTGGTGCACCCGCAGGATCTGAGCAGCTACCTCAACAGCCAGACCCTGGCGCTGCAGGGCGAGAGCGACTGGTACTGGCAGGGGCGCATCCTCACCGCCGAGCAGGAGGTGCTGTGGGCCGATATCCGTACCACCGCGCGCCCGCTGGGCAATGGCCGGGTGGTCTGGGACGGGATTCTCTGGGACATCACCGAGAACAAGCTGGCCGAGCTGGCCCTGGCCGATTCGCGCGGGCGTCTGCGTGAACTGTCGGCGCACCTGGAAAGCGTGCGCGAGGAAGAGAAGGCGCGTATCGCCCGCGAAGTGCATGACGAGCTGGGCCAGGTGCTGACCGTGCTCAAGCTGGAAACCGCCATGTGCGAGCTGGTCTGCGCCGGGCAGATTCCTGAGCTGGACGAGCGCCTGACCAGCATGAAGCGCCTGATCGCCCAGCTCTTCCAGCTGGTGCGCGATGTCGCCACGGCGCTACGCCCGCCGATTCTCGATGCCGGCATTGCCTCGGCCATCGAATGGCAGGTGCGCCGCTTCGAGGAACGCACGCAGATTCCTTGTCTGGTGGAGGTGCCGGAGCACCTGCCGCGTTTGCCCGATGCCCAGGCCATCGGCCTGTTCCGCATCCTCCAGGAGGCGCTGACCAACGTCATGCGTCACGCCGGCGCGCACAGCGTCGAGGTGCGTCTGTGGCAGGAGGGCGGCGCCCTGTGTCTGTCGGTGGCCGACGATGGCAAGGGCTTCGATCCGGCGCTGCGCAAGCCGGGGCAATCCTTCGGCCTGGTCGGCATGCAGGAGCGCATGCTCATGCTCGGTGGCCAGTTGCAGATTGACAGTCAGCCGGGCGAGGGCACTACCCTGTGCGCGCGCATAACCCTGGATGAGGAGAACGCAGCGTGATTCGGGTACTGGTGGCCGAAGACCACACCATCGTGCGGGAAGGCATCAAGCAACTGATTGGCATGGCCCGCGATCTCGAGGTGGCGGGTGAGGCCTGCAATGGCGAGCAACTGCTCGACGTGCTGCGCCGCACACCCTGTGACGTTGTGCTGCTGGATATCTCCATGCCCGGCGTCAACGGTCTGGAAGCCATTCCGCGGATCCGTACGCTGACTGGCGCCCCTGCGATTCTGGTGCTGTCCATGCACGACGAAGCGCAGATGGCGGCGCGCGCGCTCAAGGCCGGCGCCGCCGGCTACGCGACCAAGGACAGCGATCCGGCGCTGCTGATCACGGCGATCCGCAAGGTGGCCAGCGGCGGTCGCTACATCGACCCGGCGCTGGCCGACCGCATGGTCTTCGAGGTCGGCCTGACCGATTCGCGCCCGCCCCACGCGCAACTGTCCGAGCGCGAGTTCTCGGTGTTCGAGCGCCTGGTACGTGGCGAGGGCGTCAACGATATCGCCCTGCACCTGGCGGTGAGTAACAAGACGGTGAGTACGCACAAGGCGCGCCTGATGCAGAAGCTCGGTGCGCATTCGGTGGCCGACCTGGTGCGCTACGCCATGGAGCATCGCCTGGTCTGATCGGGCGCTCCTGCAACACGCGGTTGCATGGCCGGCGTAGGGTGGATGACGCTCTTTTCATCCACCGTTGCGGTACGAGTACATCCGCATCGGTGGACATGAAAAGCGATGTCCACCCTACCCATGGGGTGTCTTCGATAACCGAGCCAATCGCTCGGAATTTGTAGGGCGAGCCCTACACAAGATTCTCCTCGCGCCTGATATCAGCTTGTCATCCCGCCCGATTTTTCAGCCTGTCGCGCCGGCCTACTCTTGGCCATCGGCCTGAGACAAGAACAAGGGTGTGGTGTGATGGCAAACGATGTACTGGTGAGCTTCCGTGGCGTGCAGAAGAGCTATGACGGCGAAACGCTGATCGTCAAAGACCTCAACCTGGATATCCGCAAGGGTGAGTTTCTGACTCTGCTCGGCCCGTCCGGTTCCGGCAAGACCACCAGCCTGATGATGCTGGCCGGGTTCGAGACGCCCACCGCCGGCGAAATCCTCCTCGATGGCCGCTCGCTGAACAAACTGCCGCCGCACAAGCGCGACATCGGCATGGTGTTCCAGAACTACGCGCTGTTCCCGCACATGACCGTGGCGGAGAACCTGGCCTTCCCCTTGAGCGTGCGCGGCATGTCGCGCACCGACATCAGCGAGCGGGTCAAGCGCGCGCTGTCGATGGTGCAGCTCGACAGCTTCCGCAACCGTTATCCGGGCCAGCTCTCCGGTGGTCAGCAGCAGCGTGTGGCCTTGGCCCGCGCGCTGGTGTTCGAGCCGCAGCTGGTGCTGATGGACGAACCCCTCGGTGCGCTGGACAAGCAGTTGCGCGAGCACATGCAGATGGAGATCAAGCATCTGCACCAGAGCCTGGGCGTGACCGTGGTCTACGTGACCCACGATCAGGGCGAGGCGCTGACCATGTCCGACCGCGTGGCGGTGTTCCATCAGGGCGAGATCCAGCAGATCGCCGCGCCGCGCGAGCTATACGAAACCCCGCACAACACCTTCGTCGCCCAGTTCATCGGCGAGAACAACCGCCTGCCTGGCGAGCTGGTCAGCCGCGATGGCGAGCAGTGCGTGGTGCGCCTGGCGCGTGGCGAGGAAATCAAGGCCACGGCGGTCAACGTCGGTGCCGTGGGCGAGCAGGTGAGCCTGTCGATTCGCCCCGAGCGCATTCGCCTGAACGGTCACAGCGAGGCCTGCCCGAATCGTTTCTCCGGGCGCATCGCCGAGTTCATCTACCTGGGCGACCACGTGCGCATTCGCATGGAGGTTTGCGGCCAATCCGATTTCTACGTCAAACAACCGGTGGCCGAGCTCGATCCGGCGCTGACGGTTGGTGACCTGGTTCCGCTCGGCTGGTCTGTCGAGCATGTCCGCGCGCTGGATCCACTCCACGTCGAGTGAGCCTTTCGCGCAGTGCTTCACCTTTACCCCGTAACACAGAGGAGCTGATAAGAATGACGAAATCCCTGAAGCTCGCGGCTTTGGCCTTGGGCGTTAGTTGTGCCATGCCGGCACTGGCGGTGGATCTGACAGCGGTTTCCTTCGGCGGCGCGAACAAGGCGGCGCAGGTCAAGGCGTTCTATGAACCCTTCGAGAAGGACACCGGCAACAAGGTGATCGGCGGCGAATACAACGGTGAAATGGCCAAGGTCAAAGCCATGGTCGACACCCGCAGTGTGAGCTGGGATCTGGTCGAGGTGGAGTCGCCGGAGCTGGCCCGTGGCTGTGACGAGGGCCTGTTCGAGGAGCTCGACCCGGCGCAGTTCGGCGACGAGGCCAACTTTATCGACGGCGCCATCCAGCCGTGCGGCGTGGGCTTCTTCGTCTGGTCCACGGTGCTGGCGTACAACGCCGACAAACTGAGCACGGCACCGACCAGCTGGGCCGACTTCTGGGACGTACAGAAATTCCCGGGCAAGCGCGGTCTGCGCAAGGGCGCCAAGTACACCCTGGAATTTGCCCTGATGGCCGACGGCGTGCCGGTCAAGGACGTGTACAAGGTGCTGGCCACCAAGGAAGGCCAGGATCGCGCGTTCAAGAAGCTCGACGAGCTGAAACCCAATATCCAGTGGTGGGAAGCTGGTGCCCAGCCGCCGCAGTACCTCGCCTCCGGTGACGTGGTCATGAGCTCGGCCTACAACGGCCGTATCGCGGCAGTGCAGGCCGAGAGCAACCTGCAGGTGGTGTGGAACGGCGGCATCTACGACTTCGACTCCTGGGCCATTCCGCGTGGCGCCAAGAACGCCGAAGTGGCCAAGGCGTTCATTGCCTATGCGGTGAAGCCCGAAGCGCAGAAGACCTATTCGGAAAACATCGCCTACGGTCCGGCCAACAAGAAGGCCATCGAGCTGCTGGCGCCGGAACGTCTGAACCTGATGCCGACCACCCCGGAAAACATCGCCAACCAGGTGGCCATCGACGTGACCTTCTGGGCTGACTACGGCGAGCAGCTGGAGCAGCGTTTCAACGCCTGGGCCGCGCGTTAACAGGCTGTTGAAAAACTACCTGCGTTGCCTGGCCGTCGTTAAAAACAGCCTCGCGTGCGAGCCCAGTCAAAATGCTCATTTACAGCACGTAAACTGCGCTTTTTCGGCTGTTTTTTCCTAGGCCAGCCAGCCTCGTCTACGTTTTTCAACGGCCTGCTAAGTCGCCTATCCGGCCCCGCCCTGCGGTGGGGCCGTCTGAATTTCTCTCTTGCTTGCGGAGTTGTCCATGGCCGCCGTACTGCCTGCCAACGATTTGCCCGGGCCGAGCCTGAAGCAGCGACTGGCTCGTGCCGAGCGTTTCAATCGCCTGAAATCCAAGGCGCTGATCCTGCCGCTGTTGCTGTTCCTCCTGCTGACCTTCCTGCTGCCGATCGGCGCGCTGCTGATGCGCAGCGTCGACAACCCGGAAGTGGTTGGCAGCCTGCCGCGCACCGTCGAGGCGATTGCTGCCTGGGATGGCCGTGGTCTGCCGGATGAGGCAGCGTACCGGGCGATTGCCAGCGATATGCTCGAGGCGCGGCGTAACCAGAGCCTGGGCGATCTGTCCAAGCGCCTGAACATGGAGCTGGCGGGCTTTCGCAGCCTGGTCAGCAGCACCGCACGCAAGCTGCCGTTGCGCGAGGAGCCGGCGTCCTACCAGGAAGCCTTCCTCGATATGGACGAGCGCTGGGGCGACCCTGCCTACTGGCAAGTGATCCGCCGTAATGCATCGTCAGTGACGCCGTATTACCTGCTGGCTGCTCTCGATCACCGCATCGACGATCTGGGCGAACTGGCCAAGGCCACGCCGGATCAGGCCATCTATCTGGACATTTTTGCCCGTACCTTCTGGATGAGCCTGGTGATTACCGCCATCTGTCTGGTACTGGCCTATCCGCTGGCTTATCTGCTGGCCAACCTGCCGACACGCTCCGGCAACCTGCTGATGATTCTGGTGCTGCTGCCGTTCTGGACCTCGATTCTGGTGCGGGTTGCCGCCTGGATTGTGCTGTTGCAGTCGGGCGGTCTGATCAACAGCGCGCTGATCTCGCTGGGGATCATCGAGCAGCCGCTGCAACTGGTGTTCAACCGCAGCGGCGTGTATGTGGCCATGGTGCACATCATGCTGCCGTTCATGATTCTGCCGATCTACAGCGTGATGAAGGGTATCTCGCCCAGCTACATGCGTGCGGCGGTGTCGCTCGGTTGTCATCCGTTCGCCAGTTTCTGGCGGGTGTACTTCCCGCAGACCCTGGCCGGTGTTGGCGCCGGTTGCCTGTTGGTGTTCATCCTGTCGATCGGCTACTACATCACCCCGGCGCTGCTGGGCAGCCCGAACGACCAGATGATCAGCTACTTCGTCGCCTTCTACACCAACACCACCATCAACTGGGGCATGGCCACGGCCCTCGGCGGCCTGCTGCTGGCCGCGACCCTGGTGCTCTATGTGGTGTACAGCTGGCTGGTCGGCGCCAGCAAGCTGAGGCTTGGCTAAAAGCGGCCATAGAACACGCCTGCGTAGCAGGCCATCTGATGACCTTCTCCCGCTTGCGGGAGAGGGTGCCCGAAGGGCGGGAGAGGGCGGCTGTTTAGCAAACCCTCTCCCCCAACCCCTCTCCCGCCAGCGGTAGAGGGGAGCTAAAAGCTAAATGGAGTCACAGCCATGCTCAGCCCCTACATGTCACCTGTCGAGCGCCTCTGGTACTACGGCCTGCGCATCTTCTGCGCCTTGGTGCTGCTGTTTCTGATCCTGCCGGTGCTGGTGATCGTGCCGCTGTCGTTCAACTCCGGCACCTTTCTGGTCTACCCGCTGCAGGGCTTCTCGCTGCGCTGGTACGAGGACTTCTTCATGTCCGCCGACTGGATGCGCTCGCTGAAGAACAGCCTGATCATCGCCCCGGCGGCGACGATGCTGGCCATGGGCTTCGGTACGCTGGCGGCCATCGGCCTGACCCGTGGCGAGTTTCGCGGCAAGGCGCTGGTGATGAGCCTGCTGATCTCGCCGATGATCGTCCCGGTGGTGATCATCGGTGTCGCCAGCTACCTGTTCTTCGCGCCGCTGGGCCTGGGCAACAGCTACCTGTCGCTGATTTTGGTGCATGCGGTGCTCGGCGTACCCTTCGTCATCATCACCGTGTCGGCCACGCTGCAGGGTTTCAATCACAACCTGGTGCGCGCTGCCGCCAGCCTCGGTGCCTCGCCGATCACCACCTTCCGCCGCGTGACCTTGCCGCTGATCGCGCCCGGGGTGATTTCCGGCGCGCTGTTCGCCTTCGCCACCTCGTTCGATGAAGTGGTGGTGACCCTGTTCCTCGCCGGTCCGGAGCAGGCCACCCTGCCACGGCAGATGTTCAGCGGCATCCGCGAGAACCTGTCGCCGACCATCGCCGCCGCCGCCACGCTGCTGATCGGTTTTTCGGTGCTGCTGCTGCTGACTCTGGAGTGGCTGCGCGGGCGTAGCGAGAAGCTGCGTACCTCGACGCCGGAATAGATCACCGCAACTGCAAGACCAGGGCCTCGCCGTGAAACCAGCGAGGCCTTGTTCGTTTCTGGGCGTAGAATGTTCCGTTTTACCGGCGTAACAAGGCGGCCAGATGGACTTCGATGATCCCGGTTTTCGCGAGTTGATCGACGCGTTGCATGACGGCCTCTACATCACCGATGCCGACGGCATTACCCTCAAGGTCAACAGCGCCTATGAGCGCCTGACCGGGTTGCGTGCCGAGGACGTGGTCGGCCAGCACATGCAGGCGCTGGTGGAGCAGGGCGTGATCTCGCAGTCGGTGTCCTTGCGCGTGCTCAAGGAAGGCAAGGCGCTGTCGTTGATGCAGAGCGTCAGCCAGGGCAAACGCCTGCTGGTCAGCGGTACGCCGATCTTCGCTGCCGATGGCCGGGTGCGTTATGTGGTCAGCACCGTGCGCGACATGACCGAGCTGCTGCGCATGAAGCATGAACGCGACGAGCTGCAGCAGCTGAAACAGCTGCGCAACAGCACGGCCAAGCTGCATGCCGGGCAGCGTGACGATTTGCTCGATGCCTCGCCGGTTGCCGACAAGCCCGCTTCGGGGCGTGTGTTCATGCAGGCCCGGCAGGTCGCCGGCAGTGATGTGAAGGTGTTGCTGCAAGGGGAAACCGGCGTCGGCAAGACCCTGATCGCCCACTACATCCACAAGAGCAGCCCGCGTGCGGCGCAGCCGTTTCTGGCGCTGAACTGCGGGGCGCTGCCGGAGAACCTGATCGAGGCCGAGCTGTTCGGTTATGTGCCGGGGGCTTTTACCGGCGCCGGCAGCAAGGGCAAGCGCGGTCTGCTCGAACTGGCGCACCAGGGCACGGTATTTCTCGATGAGATCGGCGATCTGCCGCTGGCGTTGCAGGTCAAGCTGCTCAAGGTGATCGAGGAGAGCCGCTTCATTCCGGTCGGTGGGCTGGAGTTGAAGGAGGTGGACGTGCGCATCATTACCGCCACCCATCACGACCTGCGCAAGATGGTCGCCGAGGGCCGTTTCCGCGCCGACCTCTACTACCGGCTCAACGTCGTGCCGATCCACATTCCGGCCTTGCGCGAGCGTCCCGAGGAAATTCAACCGCTGCTGGATTTCTACCTGGCCGAGTTCAACCAGCGCTATGGCCGGGCGCTGAGCTGGGAGCTGGAGGCGCTCGACGCCCTGACCGACTATGCCTGGCCCGGCAACATCCGCGAGTTGATCAATCTGGTCGAGCGCCTGGTGGTCACCAGCAGCGGCGAGCGCATAGAGCTGTTCGACCTGCCGGAGGAGATGCGCGTCACTCGCGGTGATGCCGGTGGCGACGACCTGTTGCCACTGCGCAAACAGGTGGAAAACCTCGAACGGCGTCTTATCCGCCGGGCGCTGATGCAGCACAAGACCACCCGCGAAGCGGCCAAGGTGCTTGGCCTGAGCCAGGCGACACTGGTGCAGAAGATGAAACGCTGGGAACAGGATTGATTGAAAAATGGATCAGATCAGGGTGTTCTGATTGGTTTTCTGATCAAGCGCGGCCCGCAGCGCGCTGTGGCAAATCGACGCAAGCCTTCTGCCACGCCGCTTTCAGCGAGCTGGCACAGGAATGGCTATGGCAAGCCCCGAACCCGTTCAGCATAACAACGCATAAGGGGCCTGCTGATGAGTATTGCCGCATTCAAGATCGCCAATAAGCTGCTGACCGGCCAGGGCGCCGTGGAGCAACTGGCGGTCGAACTGCCTCGACTGAATATCACCAACCCGCTGATCGTCACCGACGCCATCCTGATCAAGTCCGGTACGGTCGATCACGTGCTCAAGCATCTGGGCGAGCGGGCTTATGGCATCTTCGACGGTGTCGAGCCGGAGCCGGAAATCGCCATCGTCGAAGCCTGTGCCAAGGCCTACCGTGACGGCGGCCACGACGGCCTGATCGGCGTGGGCGGTGGCAGCGCCATCGACATCGCCAAGGCCGTGGCCGGTTACGCAGGCCACGACGGTGCGCTGGAAGAGCTGTTCGGCGTCGATCAGGTCAAGCGCAAGGGGCCGCCGCTGATTGCCATTCCGACTACCGCTGGGACCGGTTCGGAAGTGACCAACGTGTCGATTCTGTCGGACAAGCAGGCGCAGCTGAAAAAGGGCATCGTCAGCGATTACCTGCTGCCCGACGTGGCTCTGGTCAGCCCGGTGATGACCCTGACCTGCCCGCGTGGCGTCACCGCTGCCAGTGGCGTCGATGCCCTGGTGCACGCGGTGGAGTCGTACCTGTCGGTCAATGCCTCGCCGATTACCGACGCGCTGGCCATTGGCGCCATCAAGCTGATCGCCAGGGCGCTGCCCAAGGCCTATGCCAACCCGGCGGATCTGGCCGCGCGCGAGGACATGGCCACCGCCAGTCTGATGGGCGGCATGGCCTTCGGTAATGCCGGCGTTGGCGCCGTGCACGCCCTGGCCTATCCGCTGGGCGGGCGCTTCAACATCGCCCACGGGGTCAGCAATGCCTTGCTGCTGCCCTACGTGATGGCCTGGAACAAACTGGCCTGCGTCGAGCGCATGGCCGAGATCGCCGCCGCCCTGGGTGTGCAAACCCATGGTTTGAGCGACAAGGCGGCAGCCGACCTGGCGGTCGAGGCCATGGCCGAGCTGTGCGCCAGCGTCGACATTCCCAAGGGCATGCGCAGCTTCGGCGTGCCCGAGGACGCCATCCCGGCGATGGCCGAAGAGGCCAGCAAGATCGACCGCCTGATGCGCAACAATCCGCGTCGCCTGACTGCCGGCGACATCGAGCAGATCTACCGCGCGGCCTACTGATTTCTCTGCAACAACCGATGGACAGCCCCGCTCATGCCGGGGCTCGCTGCTTACAACTCTAATAAAGCTGGGTGACTCAAATGTCCGAACTGCATCAACAAGAACTGGGTGTGGAAGCCCCTTACTGGCCGTTGGGGCCATTCAAGGTGCGTCTGCCGTTCATTCATTACCGCTTCGAAGCCTCCGACTACATGCAGGGCCTGCTCATGTGTGCGGTGGACCTGGCGGCTATCCCGCTGATGACCGAATTTCTCGGCATGCCCTTCGAGGTAGCGCTGGCGGTGGTCATGCTCAACGGCCTGCTGTATCTGACCCACCACCTGCTCGGCGACCCGGTGGTGCCGGGCTGGATCACCCCGGCGATTCCGCTGCTGATGGCCTACTGCAGCCAGTTCCCGGAGGGGCAGGAGCGCATCCATGCATTGATTGCCTTCCAGTTGATGCTGGGGGCGTTCTCCATCGGACTGGGAGTGACGGGCATGGCGCGCAAGGTGGTGTCGCTGGTGCCCTCGGCGCTCAAGGCCGGCATCATCATGGGTGCCGGCCTCAGTGCGGTGGTGACGGTGTTCAAGGAGGGCGGTCGCTTCGACATCTTCCCCTGGACCATCTCCATCGCCGTCGGTATCGCCTTCTACCTGGTGTTCTCCATGCACTTCCAGGAGCTGAAGAAGCGCAGCCGCTTCTGGTGGAACTTCGCCAAGCTGGGCATCTTCCCGATCATCCTGCTGGCCGTGGTGGTTGCACCGATCTTCGGTGAGGCGCCGTGGCCGAGCATCGAGTGGGGCATCAGCAAGCCGGACTTCGCCACCCTGTGGCGTGAGTACACCGTGTTCGGCCTCGGCATGCCGCCGCTCATGATGTTCGTCACCGCCATTCCCACCGTGCTGGCCGCCTATCTGGTGGTGTTCGGCGATGTGCTCGGCGCCAGGGCGATTCTCTCCGAGGCCGATCATGTGCGCAGTGACGAGAAGGTCGACTTCAACCCCAACCGCTCGCACATGATCTTCGGGGGGCGTAACGCTTTCATGAGCATCTTCGGCCCGGACGTGGCCATGTGCGGCCCGCAGTGGTCGGCCATGCAAGTGGTGATCACCGAGCGCTTCAAGGGCGGCGCCAAGGCGATGAAGTCCATCTACGGTGGTGTCGGCTGGTTCCGCTGGGGCACCAACACCGGCTTGCTGCTGTTGCCGGTGGTAACCCTGTTGCAGCCGATTCTCGGTGTGGCGCTGGCGCTGACCCTGCTGATCCAGGGCTATGTCAGCGTACGCCTGGGCATCATGGAGGCGCGCAGCCAGCGCGACCTGGGCATCGCCGGGGTGATTGGTGCGGTGTTGGCGATCAAGGGCGCCGGCTGGGCCTTCGCCATTGGCGTCGGCCTGTGTGCGCTGATCTACGGCGCGCGGATGTTCCGTGGCGAGAACGACCAGACCTTCACCAAGGATCTGCCGCCGGCTGAGTGATTCTTTCGAGTTGAGCAGCCGGAGGCGCTCCTTCGGCTGTAGGAGTTGTACATGAAACTGATCGACCCCGATTTGTTGCGCCATCAGGCCTATGTCGACGGCCAGTGGTGCGACGCGCCTGACGGCAGCGTCACGGAAATCTTCAACCCGGCCAATGGTCAATCCCTGGGCTGTGTGCCGAACATGGGCGCGGCCGAAACCCGCCGCGCCATCAACGCAGCCCAGGCCGCGCAGCCGGCCTGGCGTGCGCTGACCGCCAAGGAGCGCGCCACGCGTTTGCGCACCTGGTACGAGCTGATGCTCGCCCATCAGGAAGACCTGGCGCAGATCATGACCGCCGAGCAGGGCAAGCCGCTGACCGAGGCGCGGGGCGAGGTGCTGTATGCCGCGTCCTTCATCGAGTGGTTCGCCGAGGAGGGCAAGCGGGTCTATGGCGACACCATTCCCGGTCATCAGCCGGACAAGCGCCTGATCGTGACCAAGGAACCGGTGGGTGTGACAGCAGCGATCACCCCCTGGAATTTCCCGGCGGCGATGATCACCCGCAAGGCCGGCCCGGCATTGGCCGCCGGCTGCGCCATGGTGCTCAAACCGGCGCCGCAGACGCCGTTCAGCGCGCTGGCGCTGGCCGTGCTGGCCGAGCGCGCCGGCATTCCTGCCGGGCTGTTCAGCGTACTGCCGGCCGATGCCGAGCGTTCTCGTGAGGTCGGCTCCGAGCTGTGCGCCAACCCCATCGTGCGCAAGCTGTCCTTCACCGGCTCCACTGGCGTCGGCATCAAGCTGATGGAGCAGTGTGCGCCGACGCTGAAGAAGCTGTCCCTGGAGCTGGGTGGCAATGCGCCGTTCATCGTCTTCGACGACGCTGACCTGGACGCGGCGGTCGAGGGCGCCATGGTCGCCAAGTACCGCAATGCCGGGCAGACCTGCGTCTGCGCCAACCGCATCTACGTGCAGGACGGCGTGTACGACGTCTTCGCCGAGAAGCTGGCGGCGGCGGTGGCCAGGTTGAAGGTCGGGCAGGGCAGCGAAGCGGGCGTGACCACCGGCCCGCTGATCGACGCCAATGCCGTGGCCAAGGTGCAGGCGCATCTGGCCGATGCGCTGGATAAAGGCGCCAAGGTGCTGCAGGGCGGCCAGGCGCTGGGCGGCAACTTCTTCGAACCCACCGTGCTGATCGACGTGACGGCGGACATGTGTGTGGCGCGTGAGGAAACCTTCGGCCCGCTGGCGCCGCTGTTTCGCTTCAGTGACGAAGCCGAGGTGGTGCGCCAGGCCAACGACACCGAGTTCGGCCTGGCTGGCTACTTATATACCCGCGATCTGGGCCGCGCCTTTCGCGTCGGCGAGGCGCTGGAATACGGCATGGTCGGCATCAACACCGGGTTGATCTCCAACGAAGTGGCGCCGTTTGGCGGCATGAAGGCCTCGGGGCTGGGCCGCGAGGGCTCCAAGTACGGGCTGGATGAGTACCTGGAGATCAAATACCTCTGTCTCGGCGGTATCTGAGGCCGCAGGCTCACGGTGGGAGGGGCTTTGGCCGCGACTGCTATCGGCACTAGCCGCCAACGCTCGCCGCTGAAGCGCGTCCCACTCTGCAGGGCTTGCCTGTCCTGGTGCGCCGTCGTCAGGCGGCGCTGCCAGATAGCCTCTGAGCCGTTACAATGCCCGCCACCGTGATCAAGCACTCAGAGGTGCGCCATGCAACCCTTCGCCATCGCCCCGTCGATCCTGTCCGCCGACTTCGCCCGCCTGGGTGAGGAAGTGGATAACGTACTCGCCGCCGGGGCGGACATCGTCCACTTCGATGTCATGGACAACCACTACGTGCCCAACCTGACCATCGGTCCGATGGTCTGCTCGGCGCTGCGCAAGTACGGCATCACCGCACCCATCGACGCGCACCTGATGGTCAAGCCGGTGGACCGCATCATCGGCGACTTCATCGAGGCGGGCGCCTCCTACATCACCTTCCACCCGGAAGCGTCCGAGCACATCGACCGTTCGCTGCAACTGATTAAGGCCGGCGGCGCCAAGGCTGGCCTGGTGTTCAACCCGGCCACGCCGCTGGACGTGCTCAAGTACGTGATGGACAAGGTCGACATGATCCTCCTGATGAGCGTCAACCCCGGTTTTGGTGGGCAGAAGTTCATCCCCGGCACCCTCGACAAGCTGCGCGAGGCCCGCGCGCTGATCGACGCCAGCGGTCGCGAAATCCGTCTGGAGATCGACGGTGGCGTCAACGTGCAGAACATTCGTGAGATCGCCGCAGCGGGCGCCGACACCTTCGTCGCCGGCTCGGCGATCTTCAATCAGCCGGACTACAAGGCCGTGATCGACGCCATGCGCGCCGAACTGGCCCAGGTGCGTGGATGAAACCGCTGCGCGAGCTGTGCGGCGACGAGTTGCCGCGCCTGGTGATGTTCGATCTCGACGGCACGCTGATCGACTCGGTGCCGGATCTGGCCGAAGCCGTCGACCGCATGCTGGTCGAGCTGGGTCGTACGCCGGCCGGTGTCGAGAAGGTTCGCGACTGGGTCGGTAATGGCGCGCGGGTGTTGGTGCGCCGTGCTCTGGCTGGCGGCCTGGATCACGCGGCGGTGGGCGAAGCGGAGACGGAGCAGGCGCTGACGCGTTTTCTCGATATCTACGCCGACTGCCACAGCCTGACCGCGCTCTACCCAGGCGTGCACGAACTGCTTGAGGCTCTCAGCACGGCGGCTGTCGAACTCGCAGTGGTGACCAACAAGCCGGAGCGCTTCGTCGCGCCGCTGCTGGAGCAGGTTGGCCTGGGCGGTTACTTTCGCTGGATCATCGGCGGCGACACCCTGCCGCAGCAGAAACCTGACCCAGCGGCGTTGCTGCAAGTGATGCACCTGGCAGGTGTCGAGGCTGGTCAGTCGCTGTTCGTCGGCGACTCGCGCAACGACGTGCTGGCCGCTCACGCGGCGGGCGTGCCCTGCGTTGCAGTCAGCTATGGCTACAACCATGGCCGGCCGATTGTCGAAGAAAAGCCGAACCTGGTGGTCGATAGCCTCGCCGAGCTGCTCTGACCAGTCTTCAACTGTCGATGGGCTCTTTGTGCTTTTGCAGGAACGGATTTATCCGCGAAATCAGCGATGAATATCGCGGATAGATCCGCTCCCGCCAAGCTATCGCTTTGCCCCGCTTGCAGCGCTTGGCTTGTAGCTGCTACCTTGGCCGCTCTCTTTATTCCCCCGCCTGTCGAGATCGCACCGTGGTGGTTAGCTGCAAACTCTGGATGAAAGTGATCAAGGCCCTGGCCCGTTGGCGCTGGCGCGCCTGATCTCGTCCTGCCGCTGCGCGCGGCCCGTTTGCACCCGACCGTTTTCCCCGAGCCATGAGGCTGATCATGACCCATGAAGAATTTCTGCGTTTAGCCGCTGAAGGCTATAACCGCATTCCCCTGGCCTGCGAAACCCTGGTGGATTTCGACACGCCGCTGTCCATCTACCTGAAACTGGCCGACGCGCCCAACTCCTACCTGCTCGAATCCGTGCAGGGCGGCGAGAAATGGGGCCGCTATTCGATCATCGGCCTGCCGGCGCGCACCGTGCTGCGCGTGCATGGCCATGACGTCGTGGTCAGCACCGACGGCGTCGAGGTCGAGCGCCACCAATGTGCCGACCCGCTGGAGTTCGTCGAGCAGTTCAAGGCGCGCTACAAGGTGCCGACCATCCCCGGCCTGCCGCGCTTTAACGGCGGCCTGGTGGGCTACTTCGGTTACGACAGCGTGCGTTACGTCGAGCCCAAGCTGGCCGCCGGCGTCAATCCCGATGCGCTGGGCACCCCGGACATCCTGCTGATGGTCTCCGACGCCGTGGTGGTATTCGACAACCTGGCCGGCAAGATGCACGGCATCGTTCTCGTCGATCCGGCCCAGGCGGACGCCTTCGAGCAAGGCCAAGCGCGCCTGCGTGAAATCCAGCACAAGCTGCGTCAGCCGATCACTCCGCGCCTGGGTGTGGATCTGTCCGCGCCGCAAGGCGAGGAGCCGGCGTTCCGCTCCAGCTACAGCCAGGGCGACTACGAGGCCGCGGTCAGCTCGATCAAGGATTACATCCTGGCCGGTGACTGCATGCAGGTGGTGATCTCCCAGCGCATGTCGATTCCCTTCCAGGCTGCGCCGATCGATCTGTACCGCGCACTGCGCTGCATCAATCCGACGCCTTACATGTACTTCTTCAACTTCGGCGACTTCCATGTGGTCGGCAGCTCGCCGGAGGTGCTGGTGCGCGTCGAGGATGGCCTAGTCACCGTGCGCCCCATCGCCGGTACGCGCCCGCGTGGCGCCAGCGAAGAAGCGGACAAGGCACTGGAAGAGGATCTGCTGTCAGACGCCAAGGAAGTCGCCGAACACCTGATGCTCATCGACCTGGGCCGTAACGACACTGGCCGCGTGTCGCAGATCGGTTCGGTCAAACTCACCGAGAAAATGGTCATCGAGCGCTATTCCAACGTCATGCACATCGTCTCCAACGTCACCGGCCAGCTCAAGCCTGAGCTGTCGGCGATGGACGCGCTGCGCGCGATCCTGCCGGCCGGCACCCTGTCCGGTGCGCCAAAGATCCGCGCCATGGAAATCATCGACGAACTGGAACCGGTCAAACGCGGCGTCTATGGCGGCGCGGTCGGCTACTACGCCTGGAACGGCAACATGGACACCGCCATCGCCATCCGTACTGCGGTGATCAAGGACGGCGAGCTGCATGTGCAGGCCGGTGCCGGCATCGTTGCCGACTCGGTGCCCGCGCTGGAGTGGGAAGAAACCCTGAACAAGCGCCGCGCCATGTTCCGCGCCGTTGCGCTAGCCGAACAGACTGCCGTCCAGGCCCAGGAATAAGAGGAGCCGTACCATGCTTTTGATGATCGACAACTACGACTCCTTCACCTACAACGTCGTGCAGTACCTGGGTGAGCTGGGTGCCGATGTACGGGTGGTGCGTAACGACGAACTGAGCATCGCCGAGATCGAAGCGCTCAAGCCCGAGCGCATCGTCGTCTCGCCCGGCCCCTGCACGCCGACCGAAGCAGGCGTGTCCATTGAGGCCATCCTGCATTTCGCTGGCAAGCTGCCGATTCTCGGCGTCTGCCTGGGTCACCAGAGCATCGGCCAGGCCTATGGCGGCGACGTGGTACGTGCGCGTCAGGTGATGCACGGCAAGACCAGCCCGGTGTTCCATGAGGACAAGGGCGTGTTCGCCGGCCTCAACAACCCGCTCACCGTGACCCGCTATCATTCTCTGGTGGTCAAGCGCGAAACCCTGCCGGACTGTCTGGAAATCACAGCCTGGACCCAGCATGAAGACGGCTCGGTCGACGAGATCATGGGCCTGCGCCACAAGACTCTGAACGTCGAGGGCGTGCAGTTCCACCCCGAGTCCATCCTCACCGAGCAGGGCCACGAACTGTTCGCCAACTTCCTCAAGCAGACCGGAGGCGTGCGCGCATGAATATCAAGGAAGCCCTCAATCGGATCGTCGCTCAGCTCGATCTGAGCACCGAGGAAATGCAGGCGGTGATGCGCGAGATCATGACCGGCCAGTGCACCGACGCGCAGATCGGCGCTTTCCTCATGGGCATGCGCATGAAGAGCGAGACCATCGACGAGATCGTCGGTGCCGCCAGCGTCATGCGCGAGCTGGCCGCGCCTGTGGTGATCGATGCCGAGCGCCTGGTCGATACCTGTGGCACCGGCGGCGACGGTATGAATATCTTCAATGTCTCCACTGCAGCGGCCTTCGTCGTAGCGGCGGCCGGCGGCAAGGTGGCCAAGCATGGTAACCGCGCGGTCTCCGGCAAGAGCGGCAGTGCTGATCTGCTCGAGGCTGCCGGCGTTTACCTGGGTCTCAAGCCCGAGCAGGTGGCGCGCTGCGTCGAGAGCGTGGGTGTCGGTTTCATGTTCGCTCCGGCCCATCATGGCGCGATGAAGCATGCCATCGGCCCGCGCCGCGAGCTGGGCTTGCGCACCATCTTCAACATGCTCGGCCCGATGACCAACCCGGCCGGCGCCAGGCATCAGGTGATCGGCGTATTCAGCCAGGCGCTGTGCCGTCCTATGGTCGAAGTGCTGCAGCGCCTGGGCAGCGAGCATGTACTGGTGGTGCACGCCCAGGATGGCCTGGACGAGGTCAGCCTGGCCGCGCCGACCTTCATCGCCGAGTTGAACAACGGCGTGGTTTCCGAGTACCGCATCCAGCCGGAGGACTTCGGCATCAAGAGCCAGAGCCTGATCGGTCTGACCGTCGACAACGCCGAGCAGTCGCTGGAGCTGATCCGTGATGCGCTGGGTCGGCGCAAGACCGAAAACGGTCAGAAGGCCGCCGACATGATCGTGCTCAACGCCGGTGCGGCGTTGTATGCCGCCGATCATGCCAGCAGCCTGCGCGAAGGCGTGCAGCTGGCGCATGATGCCCTGCACACCGGCCTGGCGCGCGAGAAGCTGGAAGAGCTGGTGTCCTTTACTGCGGTATTCAAACAGGAGAACGAAGGGTGAGCGTACCAACCGTACTGGAGAAGATCGTCGCCCGTAAGTTCGAGGAAGTGGCGGCGCGCCGTGTTCAGGTCAGCCTGGCCGAGGTCGAGGCCGCCGCGCGTAGTGCCGATGCTCCGCGTGGTTTTACCCGCGCGCTGCAGGAGCAGGCGGCACGCAAGCAGCCGGCGGTGATCGCCGAGATCAAGAAGGCCTCGCCGAGCAAGGGCGTGCTGCGTGCCGACTTCGTCCCCGCCGATATCGCCCGCAGTTACGAGGCAGGTGGCGCCACCTGCCTGTCGGTGCTGACCGACATCGATTTCTTCCAGGGCGCCGATCAGTACCTGCAGCAGGCGCGCGCCGCCTGTGCGTTACCGGTGATCCGCAAGGATTTCATGGTTGATCCGTACCAGATCGTCGAAGCTCGTGCCCTTGGCGCCGACTGCGTGCTGCTGATCGTCTCCTGCCTGGATGACGTGCGCATGGCCGAGCTGGCCTCGGTGGCCAAGGATTTCGGCCTCGACGTGCTGGTCGAGGTGCATGACGGCGATGAGCTGGAACGTGCGCTCAATACCCTGGACACGCCGCTGGTGGGCATCAACAACCGTAACCTGCACACCTTCGATGTCAGCCTGGAAACCACCCTCGACCTGCTGCCGCGCATCCCGCGTGATCGCATGGTGGTGACCGAGAGCGGCATTCTCAATCGCGCCGATGTCGAGCTGATGGAAATCAACGAGGTGTATGCCTTCCTCGTCGGTGAAGCCTTCATGCGTGCGGAAAGTCCGGGCAGCGAATTGCAGCGTCTGTTCTTTCCCGAGCGTGGCCGGCCCGCAGTGATCGGTACCGACCCCGAATAACGCGCATAAAAAAGCCGGCAATCAAGCCGGCTTTTTTGTGGGGCTGGTTCAGCGCGTGCCGAACACCACCATGGTCTTGCCTTTGACGTGCACCAGGCCCTGTTCCTCCAGGGACTTGAGTACGCGACCGACCATCTCGCGCGAGCAACCGACGATGCGGCCGATTTCCTGACGGGTGATCTTGATCTGCATGCCGTCCGGGTGAGTCATGGCGTCCGGCTGTTTGCACAGGTCGAGCAGGGTGCGCGCAACGCGACCAGTGACGTCGAGGAAGGCCAGATCACCGACTTTGCGTGTGGTGTTGCGCAGACGCTCGGCCATCTGACTGCCCAGGGCGAACAGAATGTCCGGGTCCTGCTGGGTCAGTTCGCGGAACTTGGTGTAGCTGATTTCCGCGACCTCGCATTCGGTCTTGGCGCGCACCCAGGCACTGCGTTCCTTCTCCGTGCCTTCTTTTTCGAACAGGCCCATCTCGCCGAAGAAGTCCCCGGCATTGAGGTAGGCAATGATCATTTCCCGGCCGTCGTCATCTTCGATGAGGATGGTGACCGAGCCTTTGACGATGAAGAACAGCGTTTCGCAACGATCGCCCGCATAGATGATGGTGCTTTTGGCGGTGTAGCGGCGGCGATGACAGTGCGCGAGAAGCTTGTCGAGGTTCTTGATTTTAGGTGTAAGGGTGATAGCAACCATGCCCGAGTCCCGGAAAAAATAAATGGTAGGCCTTTGTCCCGCAGGCAATTTCTTATTGGTTATCCGTACCAGTGTGCCAGCAATCCGGCGTCAGCTTAACAGGAGGGGGGGAGGTAGGGCGCGTTTTGCGACCTGAGTAACATAATCCTGGGGAACTTTACCCCATTTAGAGCACATCAGCCTGCAGTTCGCCTGTGCTAATCTGCGGACCTTTTCCACTCTGGGAGCCAAGATCGATGAAAGCGCGTGTGCAATGGGCCGGTGAAGCTCTGTTCCTCGGCGAGTCCGGTAGTGGCCATGCCGTGGTGATGGATGGCCCACCCGAAGCCGGTGGCCGTAACCTCGGCATTCGGCCTATGGAGATGTTGTTGATCGGGCTTGGTGGCTGCAGCAACTTCGATGTAGTGAGTATTTTGCGCAAGGGCCGCCAGCCGGTAGAAAGCTGCGAAGTGTTCCTCGACGCCGAGCGCGCTGGCGAGGAGCCCAAGGTATTCACCAAGATCCACCTGCACTTCGTGGTCAAGGGGCGTGGGTTGAAAGAAGCCCAGGTCAAGCGCGCGGTGGAGCTTTCAGCGGAGAAGTACTGCTCGGCCTCGATCATGCTGGGCCGTGCTGGTGTCGACATCAGCCACGATTACGAAATCATCGAGCTGGGCTGAACAGCTTCGCTGCAGACGACAAGGGCGCCGATTGGCGCCCTTGTTCGTTTCAGATGCGGTAGGTGCTCTTGGTCATGACCTTCGACAGCAAGGTCATGCCAAATTTGACAGGCGCCGGGAAGCGCACGCCGCCAGCGGCCATTGCGCTATTGGCATGCTGCTGTTCGTCGACGCGCATCTGTTCGAGGATGGCCCGTGACTTGGCGTCGTGTTCGGGCAGTTGCTCCAGGTGCTCGTCCAGGTGCTTGCACACCTGATCTTCGGTGGCGGCGACGAAGCCAAGGCTGACCCGATCACTGACCAGACCAGCGACGGCACCAACCCCGAACGACAGGCCGTAGAACAGCGGATTCAGTACGCTCGGGTGGCTGCCGAGTTCACGAATGCGTTGCTCGCACCAGGCCAGGTGGTCGGTTTCCTCATCGGCCGCATGCTCCATGGCGCTGCGCACCTCCGGCAGTTTGGCAGTCAGTGCCTGGCCTTGGTAGAGGGCCTGGGCGCAGACTTCGCCGGTGTGGTTGATGCGCATCAGGCCGGCGACATGACGGGACTCATCACTGCTCATCTCGCTCTCGTTCTGCACGATGGCGGGCGAGGGACGACCCGAGGCGCCGCTGAAGGGCAGCAGGGTGCGCAGGGCGGCATCGGCCTGCAGCAGCAGGCGGTCGACGGGGGAATACTGGCGTTCGCTGGCCATGGGGCACCTCCGGGTGGAACGACGCCCTAGTCTACTGCAAAGTTGCGCGAGCGTCCGCGCTCAGGGCAGCTCGCGCAGCACGCGAAACCCCAGGGCATAGTCGCGATGATGCGGTTGCTTGAGGTCGCGCATGCTGCTGCGCAGGTAGACCGGGCCGCTGTTCCAGGCGCCGCCGCGCACCACGCGCGGGCTATTGTCGAGCAGGGCGGCGCTCTGTGTTTCGCTGCCGTCGAAGTGCTGGGTGAAGTTCGAGGCCGTCCACTCCCAGACATTGCCTGCCGTGTCGTACAGGCCGAAGCCATTGGCCGGAAACTGACCGACGGCCGCCGTCTTGTTGCGCAGCAGGCGTGAGCTGGCGCAACCACGGCAATGAGCACGAGGTGCCCGTTCATCGCTGTCGAGTTCCTCGCCCCACCAGTAGTAGCTGTGGCTGCCGCCGCGTGCGGCATATTCCCATTCGGCTTCGGTGGGCAGGCGATAACGCGCGCCAGTCTCGCGTGACAGCCACTGGGCGTAGGCGTGAGCGTCGCGCCAGGACACGTGGATCACCGGACGCTGAGCGGAAAGGCCCCAACCTTCGTTGTCGGGCATGGGCAGCTTGTTGGCTTCGGCATATTTCTGCCAGTCGGCGAAGGTGACTTCGTAGCGGCCCATGGCGAAAGGTTGGGCGAAGACGATGGTACGCGGTGGGCGCTCGTTGTCGTTGCCGCGACCGCTGGCATCGCCCAGGCGAAACTCGCCGGCGGGTATAACCACCATGTCGGGGCCTTGGCCGCCGCCGGGCAGCGGATCGCTGATGATCTCGGTGGCGACTGCCGGTCGGTTCGCCAGTAGGACGCTGGCAGTGATGGCAATGGCGGCGACTGTCACGCGGTGCGCTTTCAGCACTTGCACGGCGCGAGGCCTCCGGCGACGATCTGCGTGTTCAGACGGTCCATGCTGTGAGCTCCCGATTCTGCTAAACCGCGGATGGTAACCCTGCTTGCCTGGCTGGCCAAACTTCACAAGGAGCGGGTGTTGAAGAACGATATTCATGATCTTGGCCTGGTGCTGGATTCCAAGGTCAAACTGGTGGTCATCGAGTCCTGGGATGAATTGCGCGTGCTGGAAACCCTGACCGGTCTGGCAGTCAGGCGCGGTCTCGGCCTGCATACCTGGTCGGTCACCGAAGGTTTGCAGCGCCTGGGCTTCGGTGGGGCGCCGGTGGACGAGTCGCCAACCCTGGAGCCGGAGGCGGCGCTGCGCTTGATCAAGGCCGATCCGCAGCCGAACCTCTACGTGATGTGCGACTTGCATCCTTTCCTCGATGACAACCCTCGGCTGGTGCGTTTGCTCAAGGAAATCGCCATGAGCGAGGCGGCGCACAAGCCGACGCTGGTGCTGGTGTCGCATGCGCTCAAGCTGCCGGCCGAAGTGCAGCGTTTCGCCGCCCGCTTCAGTCTCGCGCTGCCGTCGGAGGACGAACTGCTGAGCATCGTGCGTGACGAGGCGACGCGCTGGAGCGAGGGCAATCGCGGGGCGCGGGTACGCACCGACAACCGGACGCTGCAGCAGGTGGTGAAGAACCTGCGCGGCCTGAGTCATGCCGAGGCGCGAGCGCTGGCGCGCAACGTCATTTGCGATGACGGGGCGATCACTCAGGAGGACATCCCCGAGCTAAACAAGACCAAGTTCCAACTGCTGGATCTGGAGGGCGTGCTCAGTTTCGAGTACGACACGGCGCGTTTTGCCGAAGTCGGCGGGCTGGTCAATCTCAAGCGCTGGTTGGGCGAGCGCCAGGCCGGTTTTCTCGAAGGCAAGCTGATGGATGCGCCGAAAGGCGTGATGCTGGTGGGCGTGCAGGGCGGCGGCAAGAGTCTGGCCGCCAAGGCCGTAGCGGGACTCTGGGGCCTGCCGCTGCTGCGTCTGGATTTTGCCTGCCTGTACAACAAGTTCTTTGGCGAGACCGAGCGCAACCTGCGCGAGGCGCTGCGTCTGGCTGAACAGATGGCGCCCTGCGTGCTGTGGATGGACGAAGTGGAGAAGGGCCTGGCCAGCGGTGACCATGACGGCGGCGTCAGCCAGCGCGTACTCGGCACGCTGCTGACCTGGATGGCCGAGCGCAAGGCGCCGGTGTTCGTCGTCGCCACGGCCAACGCCATCGACCGCCTGCCTCCGGAGCTGGTGCGCAAAGGGCGTTTCGATGAGTTGTTCTTCGTCGACCTGCCCAGTGCCGAGGTGCGTGCCGAGATCTTCCGTATCCACCTGCAGCGCCGCGAGCTCGAGCCTGCCGGTTTCGATCTGGCGCAACTGGCAGCGGCCAGTGAGGGGTATTCCGGAGCTGAGATCGAGCAGGCGGTGGTCAGCGCGCTGTACGCCGGTCAGGCGCAACAGCAGGCGGTCGATCAGTCGCTGGTGCTGCGCGCGCTGCAGGGCACCGCGCCGCTGTCGGTGGTGATGGCCGAGCGTCTGGCTGCGTTGCGCGCGTGGGCGGATGGGCGAACGGTCAACGCGGGTTGATCAGGCGCCGGTGAAGGGGCGGGTCAGGCGGGCGCTAAGCTTACGCACCAGCCAGCGTGGTGCCAGGCGCGGGCTCAGGGCCAGCAGGCGGTTGCGCCAGCCGGGGATGATGATGGCGCGGTTCTTTTCCAGCGCGCGAACGGTGATCAGTGCGACTTCCTCGGCGCTCATCATCAGCTTGCTGCCAGCCAGGCGCGTGACGTCCATCTGCGCCGCGCGGAAGAAGGCGCTGTGCGTCGGCCCCGGGCAGAGTACCGACACGCGCACGCCGCGACCCTTCAGCTCCTCGCGCAGCCCCTCGGAAAAGTGCAGCACATAGGCCTTGCTGGCGTAGTAGCTGCTCATCCAAGGGCCTGGCTGGAAGGCGGCAAGCGAGGCGACGTTGAGGATCTGCCCGGCTCCGTGCTCGGCCATGCGCTGGCCGAGTGCGTGGCTTAGGCGGGTCAGTGCCAGCACATTGACCTCCAACTGCTCCTGCTCGCGGCTCCAGTCCTGTTCGAGGAAGGCACCAGCACAACCCAGACCGGCGTTGTTCACCAGCAGGTCGACGTGCCACTGACCTTCTTCCAGCTCCAACAGCAGGCCAGATAACTGCAACGGCTCGCTCAGGTCGCAGAGGCGAAACAGCACCTCGACGCCGAAGCGCTGGGCCAGTTCGTAGGCAATGCTTTCCAGGGCGTCACGTCGGCGCGCCACCAGGATCAGATTGCGCCCCCGGCGCGCCAGGGCTTCGGCCAGGGCCAGGCCGATGCCGCTGGAGGCGCCGGTGATCAGTGCATAGCTGCGCATGGTCGGGGGATTACTGCTCCTGATACTCGCTGGCGCGCTCTACATAGCCCTGATACTGAGGAATGGCGATGGCGGCGACGATGCCGGTCACTGGTACCAGCAGGAACAACCAGGCCAGTAACTTGACGCCAGTGCTGTTCGGCGGTGGCGGTGGGCCGTAACGGTTGACACCCTGGGTGCCGGGGATGATCAGCATCAGCAGGGCGAAGACGCTGCCGACGAATGGCACGAAATTGAGCAGCCACAGCCAGCCAGACCAGCCCATATCGTGCAGGCGCTGAACGCCGATGAACACGCCGATCACGATCATGGCGATCACCGCGACGCCCAGTATCAGGGTGCCCAGAACGCTGGACATGGCCGAGGCACCGGCAAACAGCAGCATCAGTGGCAGCATGCACAGCAGCATGGCCATGGTCCAGCCCAGATAGCGCACGCGGCCTATACGGCCGTTGACGCTGAATACCTTGAGTTCGCAGTATTGCGGTAACTGCTCGGCGACGCTGGCCTGCGGCGGTGCATAGGGCGATGCCGCAGCCGCAACTGGGGCGGAGGCTGGCGCGGGCGCGGTTTCGGTCAGCTGCGCCTGGCGCGCGAGGTATTTCTCGATGATGATGCCGCAGGCGGAACACTCGGCCGCCTTGGCCTGTTCATGGCCGCATTTCGGGCAGGTCATGGTGGGGGCCGCGGCCTGTTCGGCCTGCACGGTTTCCGCTTCGGTCGGCACCAGGCTGAGGTTGGCTGTCTGGTCCAGCTCCTTGCGCACTTTTGCACCGGCCTTCTGTAAGGCGGTCAGATACTGCTCAGCCTCGCTTTCGCCCAGATCACGCTTGAGTGCCACCGGGGCTCCGCTGAACAAGCTGTCGATGCGAGCAAGGTCGCTCTTGAACAGGCGGGCCAGGTTGGTCTTGACCGTTTCCAACGAGGCCTCGGGCATCAGTTGGCCGTCGAACACTATCTTGTAGCGCGGTTGATTCATGCGAGCTTCCTTGTCGGCGGAAGGGGAGTGAGTGAAGTGCCCGTTCAGCAGCAGGCGAGGCGTAAGCCTAGAGTGCCGCGAGGCCAATATACAAGCGGCCTGAAGCGCAGGGGCGGAGCATTTTCAGGCGTTGCCTATTGTGCTCCAGCGGCCGACCAGCTGGCCGCGGCGTAGTAGACGTATTTCGCCGAAATCACCCAGCAATCCTTCGCTGAGCGCAGGGCGCAGAAATACCCAGTCCTGAGTGCTGAGTTGCGTGCCGCGGCTGCCGATCAGGCGTTCCTGATTGGCGCTGCGGCCGTATAGCTCGTCGTAGTCGAGCCCTGCGGGGGAAATCGGCTGCGCCGGCCAGCGGCCGCCGTAGAGGTAATAGGCGTTCTGCCGGTTGGGGTTCCAGGCTTCGAGCACCGGCTGTAGCGGCTGCAGGTAGGGCAGGGCGCCCTTGACGGCCTTGAGCACCGGGCTGGCGATCCATAGCCCCGGCTGATGCGCCTGCAGCAGTGGCGTGTCGAACTCTGCCGGCTTGAGCAGTGCAGAGCCGACGGCGACTTCATTGAGCGCGCTGTTCTGCTGGACGTGCAGCGGGTAGGTCAGACTGCCGCCGCCGTTGAGCAGCGCTTCCTTCGGCCAGAGCCCGGTGAATGCCTGCGCGCTAGCGATGAACTGGCGGTAGCGTGCATCCGCCTCATTGAATGCCTGGGTCTGGCTTTGCCAGATTGGGTTGTGGGCGACATGGGCGTCATACCCCATGAGCCCTTGCAGCTGCAGAGTCGGCAGTTGGCGCAGCTGATGCAGCGCCTGCGTCAGAGCCTGTGGCGTGGCGAAGCCGCCACGCTCGAGGCCGATGTCGATTTCCAGTGCGATACGCAGCGGCCGACCCAGCGCCTTGGCCAGTTCGGCGTAGTGCAGCAGGCGCTGCTGGCTGTCGATCAGCCAGGTCACCTGGCGGCCGGGAGCGAAATCCAAATGGTGCGGCAACTGGCGATAGAAGTTCAGCGCCGCCGCGACCGGCATGGGCTTGCCGAGCAGCAGGTCGGCCTGGGGAAAGTTTCTTGCCAGGTGATCCAGCTGCGGCTGATTGAAGACCATGAAACGCTGGGTTTGCAGATGCTTGGCCAGGTACTCCAGCAGGCCGGTGCTGGCCAGCGACTTGGCGACCAGGCGCAGCTGCAGGCGGCCGGCGAGCCGAGTCGCCAGCAGGTCGGCATTGGCGTCGAGTCGGTCGAGGTCGAGCAGCAGGGTTGGTGCACCCTCGCTGTCGCGTTGCAGCTGTCGATTGAGCGCGGCGAAGTAGGCGTCATGTGCCTGCCCCCGGTCATGCGGACGCAGCGCCCAGCCGCCAAGCAGGCCCAGCGCTCCCAGACCGAGCAGGTGACGGCGTTTCATCGTGGCCAGCGTTGTCCCAGTCGCTGGCTGCGTGTCAGCGCGGCGCGGTATTCGCGGTCGAGTCGCGCCACCAGCTCTTGCACCGAGGGCAGATCGTCGATGCCGCCGACGCCCTGGCCGGCCGACCAGACGGTCTTCCAGGCCTTGGCCTCGTCGTCCACCGGCTTGAGTTTTTCGCCGTAGTTGACGTCGGCCTTGTTCTGCAGCTGCTTCAGGTCATAGCCGGCCCGCTCCAGACTCTGGCGCATGAAGCTCGCGGGGATGCCGGACACTGCCGGCGTGTGGATGATATCGGCGGCCTGGGCACCGAGAATCATCGCCTTGTAGTCGGCCGATGCGTTGTTCTCGGTAGTGGCGATGAAGCGTGTACCCATATAGGCGAGATCGGCTCCGAGTAGTTGGGCAGCGAGAATCTCATGGCCGTGGTTGAGGCAGCCGGACAGCAGCACGGTCTTGTCGAAGAACTGACGAATCTCCGCCAGCAGCGCGAAGGGGCTCCAGGTGCCGGCATGGCCGCCGGCACCGGCGGCCACGGCAATCAGGCCGTCCACGCCGGCTTCGGCGGCCTTTTCCGCATGGCGGCGAGTGGTCACGTCATGGAACACCAGGCCGCCATAGCTGTGTACGGCGTCGACCACTTCCTTCACCGCGCCCAGGCTGGTGATGACGATAGGCACGCGGCGTTCCACGCAGATGGCCAGGTCCGCCTGCAGGCGTGGGTTGCTGTGGTGAACGATCAGATTGACGGCATAAGGTGCGGCGTCAGTCGTGAGGCTGGCTGCGATCTCTTCGAGCCAGGCGCAGAAGCCGGCACTGTCTCGCTGATTCAATGCCGGGAAACTGCCGACGATGCCACTGTTGCAGCAGGCGCTGACCAGCGCCGGGTTGGACACCAGAAACATCGGTGCAGCCACCAGGGGCAGACGCAGGCGTTGTTCGAGCAGGGCAGGCAGAGACATGGCGAACTCCTCAGAAGGGGCGGACGACGACCAGAATGACGATGCCCAGCAGGGCCAGCACCGGCGCTTCGTTGAACCAACGATAGAACACGTGACTGCGGCTGTTCCCGCCGCGGGCAAAACGTTTGAGCTGAGCGCCGCACAGGTGGTGATAGATCACCAGCGCCACGACCAGCGTGAGCTTGGCGTGCATCCAGCCTTGCGTGAGGTAGTACGCCGAATTGAGGCTGAGCAACCAGATACCCAGACCCAGCGTGGCGATCATCGACGGGATCATGATGCCGCGATACAGCTTGCGCTCCATGATGCAGAAGCGTTCGTGGCTGGCCGCGTCACTGCTCATGGCGTGATAGACGAACAGGCGCGGCAGGTAGAACAGGCCGGCGAACCAACAGACCATGGCGATGATGTGCAGAGCCTTGAGCCAGAGATAGAGCATTTTCGCTTCCCACGCTGAAAAATGGCCTCGATAGTAGAGGCTGCTGATGGCTGGCGTCACCTCCGTGGTTGGAGCTTGGCCGATGCGGCTTTATCATCGGCAGCTTTCCAATGGCTTTTGCAAAGGGGCATGTGATGATCAAGGTCGGTATCGTCGGCGGCACGGGCTACACGGGTGTCGAACTGCTGCGTCTGCTGGCGCAACATCCGCAGGCAGAGGTGACGGTGATCACTTCCCGCTCCGAAGCCGGCCTGCGCGTCGATGAGATGTATCCCAACCTGCGCGGCCACTATCCGGATCTCGCCTTCAGCGTCCCGGATGTCGCCACGCTGGGTGCCTGCGATGTGGTGTTCTTCGCCACTCCGCACGGTGTGGCGCATGCCCTGGCCGGCGAGCTGCTGGCTGCGGGAACGCGAGTGATCGACCTGTCCGCCGACTTCCGCTTGCAGGACGCCGAGGAGTGGGCCAAGTGGTACGGCCAGCCGCACGGCGCGCCCGAGTTGCTGAGCGAGGCGGTGTACGGGCTGCCCGAGGTCAATCGCGAGGCGATCAAGACGGCGCGTCTGATCGCCGTGCCCGGCTGCTATCCGACTGCCGCTCAGCTCGGACTGATCCCGCTGCTCGAGGCCGGGTTGGCGGATGCAGGTAGCCTGATCGCCGATTGCAAGAGCGGCGTCAGCGGCGCTGGCCGTGGCGCCAGTGTCGGCTCGCTGTTCTGTGAGGCCGGCGAGAGCATGAAGGCGTACTCGGTCAAGGGGCACCGCCACCTTCCGGAAATTCGCCAGGGGCTGCGCCAGGCGGCGGGCAATGATGTCGGCCTGACCTTCGTCCCACACCTGACGCCAATGATTCGCGGCATCCACGCGACCCTCTATGCGCGCGTGGCCGATACCTCGGTCGATCTGCAGGCGCTGTTCGAGAAGCGCTACGCCGGCGAGCCTTTCGTCGACGTGATGCCGGCCGGCAGCCATCCGGAAACCCGTAGCGTGCGCGGCGGCAACGTATGCCGCATCGCCGTGCACCGTCCACAGGGCGGCGACCTGGTGGTGGTGTTGTCGGTGATCGACAATCTGGTCAAGGGCGCCTCTGGTCAGGCCGTGCAGAACATGAACATTCTCTTCGGTCTCGACGAGCGCCTCGGCCTGTCGCACGCGGCCCTGTTGCCGTGACACCGGGCTGGGAGGTTCGCCTCAGCGATCCGCGTAGCGAGCGCAGGCGCCGCTGGCGTCTGTTGCTGCTGGTGCTGTGCATCCCGCTGGCTTTTGCCCTGGGTTGGTATTGGCCGCAGGCGCAGCCGCAGCAGACGTCCGAGGAGGCACATGCACTGCTGACCCGCGTTGCCGAGCAGGAGCAGGAGCTGGAGCTGTTGCGCCAGCGCCTGGCCGTTGTCGGCAGTAGCGACAAGGTCACCCAGCAGGCCATGGAGCAGAACCGACAGACCATCAAGCTGCTGGAGGAACAGATCTTCAAGCAGCAACAGGACCTGGCCTTCTACAAAGGCGTGCTGGCGCCTGCCAGTCGTCGCGAAGGCCTGCGCATCCGCACCTTCGAGCTGCAAGCCACGGACGTGCCGCAGCGCTTTCGCTACAAGTTGCTGATGAGCCGAGTCGGTGCCAGTGATGAGGCATTGCAGGGGCGCTTGCGTATCACCGTGGAAGGTCAGCAGAACGGCAAACCGGCGACGTTGGAACTGGCGGCGCTTTCAGAGCAGGTGAGCGAGAGCAGCATTCCGTTCTCCTTCAAGCACTTCCAGTCTTTCCCCGGAGCCGGCCGCTTCGGCGAACTGCAGCTGCCTGATGGCTTCGAGCCGCGCCAGGTCAAGGTTCAGGCAGAGGTCCAGGGCGACAAGCCGCTGAGCCGTACATTTGAATGGATAAAAACAGGAGCGATAGCCACCCATGTGGAGTAAAGACAAGACCAAACCCGACTTGCAGCGCTTCAGCGGCAAGACCAGCCTGATCGCCGCTGGTGCCGAGCTGGTAGGCGACATGCGCTTCCAGGGCGCCGTGCAGGTGGATGGTCGGGTCAGCGGTAATCTGCTGGCCACCGAGGGGCTGGTACGCGTCAGTGTTGGTGGCGTAGTTGAAGGCGAGATACGTGCCCCCCATATCGTGATCGACGGAGAGGTCAATGGTGATGTGTTCGCCACTGGTCATCTGGAGTTGGGCGCCCGTTCGCGGGTACGCGGCAACCTGCATTACGGCCTGATGGAAATGGCCAGGGGGGCGCAGATCGAAGGGCGTCTCTGCCACCTCAAGGATGGCGAGCGACCGCTCGAGCTTCCGGCTGCGCTGGAAGTCGAGCAATAGTTGACCAATTTTGTAGGGCAAGCGGATAATGCGCGTCTAGCAGGCTGTCGTTGTCGACGGCCAGGCACGCAGGTTGTTTTCATGACCCTGCTAACGCAGTGTGGCGCATGGCGCCGGGAGTTATAGCATGAGCGTCGAAACCTTCACCCCTGCCCCCTTGCACTTCACCCAAGGCGCGGCCAGCAAGGTGAAGAATCTGGTCGATGAAGAGGGTAATCCGCGCCTGAAGCTGCGCGTGTTCGTCACGGGCGGTGGTTGCTCGGGTTTCCAGTACGGCTTCACCTTCGATGAGGATGTGGCCGAAGATGACACCATCGTCGAACGCGAGGGTGTGAGCCTGGTGGTCGATGCCATGAGCTTCCAGTACCTGGCGGGCTCCGAGGTCGACTATCAGGAAGGGTTGGAAGGTTCGCGCTTCGTGATCAAGAACCCCAACGCCACCACCACCTGTGGTTGCGGCTCGTCCTTCTCGATCTGAGGCCTGGCCTGGCAAGAAACGCCGCGCACTATGCGCGGCGTTTTCGTTTGTGCGCAGTGCTTCAGGCCGGATAGATGGCGCCGAGTACGCGCAGGCCTCTGGCGCCTGTCACGCTCGGACGATTGCCGGCAATACCTTCCAGTGCGCAATGGGCCAGCCAGGCGAAAGCCATGGCTTCGACCCAGTCCGGATCTACGCCTTCAGCCTCGGTGCTGCTCACCTGGGTGTTACTCAGCATTTTGCTCAGGCGCTTCATCAGACAGGCATTATGGGCGCCGCCGCCGCACACCAGCAGGACGTCTGTATGTGCCTGTACGTTGCGCAAGGCGGTGACAATGCTGCATGCGGTGAGCTCGACCAGCGTGGCCTGGACGTCCTCGCTGGGCAGCGCCGGAAGGGCTTGTAGGTGGCCAAGCAGCCACTCGAGGTTGAACAGTTCGCGGCCTGTACTTTTCGGGCCCTGAGTGGCGAAGAACGGGTCGCTCAGCAGTCGCGCCAGCAACTCGGGCTGCACCTTACCGCTGGCTCCCCAGGCGCCGTCACGGTCATAGGTCAGACCCTGGCAATGCTGAATCCAGGCATCGAGCAGCACGTTACCGGGGCCACTGTCGAATCCCAGAACGTCCTTTCCGGGGGACAGCAGGCTGAGGTTGCTGAAGCCGCCGACATTCAGCACGGCGACCTGGCGCTGACTGCTGCCGAACAGATCATGATGAAAGGCGGGCACCAAGGGGGCGCCTTGGCCGCCAGCGGCTACATCGCGACGACGAAAATCGCCGACCACGCAAATGCCGGTGAGCTCGGCCAGTAGTGCCGGGTTGCCGATCTGAATGGTGAAGCCGCGTGCGGGTTCATGGCGCACGGTCTGGCCGTGGCTGCCTATGGCGCGAATCTGTTGTGCGGTCAGGTTCTGTTGCAGCAATAGCTCGTTGATAGCGGCGGCAGCTAGCTCGACCCAGTGCTGTTCGGCAATGGCCGCCCGAGCCAGCTCGTCATCGCCCGAGGCGCACAGCGCCAGCAGCTCGCAACGCAGCTGTTCTGGCATGGGGCGGTAGAGTGTGGCGATCAGCTTGGGGCGCTGACCCTGATCGATCAGCGCGATGTCCAGTCCGTCCAGGCTGGTACCGGACATCACGCCAATATAGAGAGGCATGGCTTACTGCTGATTAGCGGCCAGCATGGTGGCTTTTTCCTGGTCCATACGTGCCATCAGCGGTTTGCTGAGCTGCATGAAGCGCTGCTTCTCGCTCGCAGCGATCGGATCTGCCATCGGCAGCTTCTGGCTGAGTGGGTCGACGTGGACACCATTGACCTGGAACTCATAGTGCAGGTGAGGTCCGGTGGACAGGCCGGTAGTGCCGATGTACCCGATGATCTGCCCCTGCTTGACGTTGACGCCGTTACGAACACCTTTGGCAAAGCCCTGCATGTGTGCGTAGAGAGTGCGATAGCGCTGACCATGCTGGATGATCACGGTATTGCCGTAACCACCATTGCGGCCTGCCAGCATTACTCGTCCATCACCTGCCGCTTTGATCGGCGTGCCGCGCGGAGCTGCATAGTCGACGCCTTTGTGCGCGCGGATCTTGTTCAGGATCGGGTGCTTGCGACCGGTGGAAAAGCGCGAGCTGATACGAGCGAAGTCCACTGGCGTGCGAATGAAGGCCTTGCGCATGCTTTCGCCATCGGCGCTGTAGTAGCTGGTGGTGCCTTGTTTGCTGGTGTAGCGCACGGCGGTGTAGGTCTTGCCGCGGTTGGTGAAGCGCGCGGAGAGAATGTCGCCAGTGCCGACGCGTTTGCCGTTCACCACCTTCTCTTCATAAATGACTTCGAACTCGTCGCCTTCGCGAATATCCATGGCGAAATCGATGTCGTAGCCGAATACGTTGGCCAGCTCCATGGTCAGGTTATGCGACAGCCCGGCACGCTTGGCCGAGAGAAACAGCGAGCTGTTGATCACGCCGCGGCTGTAGGCCGTGACCACTTCCGGCTTGACCTGGTCGCGCTGGAAGTCGAAACCCTTGTCGGTGCGGCTGAGGCGGATGGTTTCCAGGTCGCTGAGCTTGCTCTGCAGGCTCTTGAGCTTGCCTTCTTCGTTCAGTTCGAAGTCCAGCACCTGGCCGACTTTGAGGCGACTGAACTGCTTCGCGTCTTTGCTGCTATTGAGCGCTTCATGCAGGTCGTTGGCATTCAGGCCAACCTTGGCAAACACGGTAGAAAGCGTGTCGCCGTTACTGACCGTGATGTTGTGGTGGTTGGGATCGGAGGGAGGAGTGGTGTCGGCTGTTTCTAAGGAGGCTTCGTCAGCGTCTTCTGCGCTGTTATCGGCGGTGTCGGTGCCTTGCTCGATATCGGCGAATGGCGAGGCGGCACCTGGGACTGGCAATCCCGCTCGGAGATCGTCCTTTTCCTGCAGGACCATCTCGGCATCGTTGCCCAGATCAAGGTCGAGGAAGGTCTTCTGCGCTTCGACTTCACGCGAAGGAAACACCAGCAGAGCCAGGCTAAGCAGCGCGGCAACGCCGCTCGCTGCCAGAATATGGGATTTTGGATAGAGTGGCGGCGCTTTAGATGTAGAGGTCATAGGGCTGCTTTTGAAGTGAAAAGGCGAAAATTAAAAGAAGAGCATGATGAATATGCACTAACTGTATAAAATATAACCAAAACCGCCCTGAGGCAACCCTGCAGACAATCATCGACGCCTGGGTTGTCTCACGCTGAGCAAAACTTGTGATTTGTCGGCGTTCTTGTATGGTTGGTTCCCTTTCTGAATACGGTTATTGCGAGTCATTTTATGAAGTCGGTTGAAGAGCAGCTGGCGCTGATCAAGCGCGGTGCGGAAGAGGTTCTGGTTGAGGCTGAGCTGATCGAAAAGCTCAAGCGTGGTCAGCCGCTGCGGATCAAGGCGGGTTTCGACCCTACTGCGCCGGACCTGCATCTCGGTCACACCGTGCTTATTAATAAGCTGCGCCAGTTCCAGGAGCTCGGTCACCAGGTGGTCTTCCTTATTGGTGACTTCACCGGGATGATCGGTGATCCGAGTGGCAAGAGCGCTACCCGTCCGCCGCTGACTCGCGAGCAGGTGCTGGATAACGCCGAGACGTATAAACAGCAGGTCTTCAAGATCCTCGACCCGGCCAAGACCGAAGTCGCCTTCAATTCTACCTGGATGGATCAGCTGAAACCGGCTGACTTCATTCGTCTGGCCTCGCAGTACACGGTGGCGCGCATGCTCGAGCGCGATGACTTCGACAAGCGCTACACCAGCAATCAACCCATTGCTATTCATGAGTTCCTCTACCCCTTGGTGCAGGGCTACGACTCCGTGGCGCTGAAGGCTGATGTCGAGCTGGGTGGCACCGATCAGAAGTTCAACCTTCTGATGGGGCGCGAGCTGCAGCGCGCCTATGGCCAGGAGTCTCAGTGCATCGTCACCATGCCGTTGCTGGAAGGTCTCGATGGCGTGAAGAAGATGTCCAAGTCGCTGGGCAACTACGTCGGTATTCAGGAAGCGCCGGGCGTGATGTACAACAAGCTCGTCTCCATGCCCGATGCGCTGATGTGGCGTTACTTCGAGCTGCTCAGCTTCCGTTCCATGGAAGAGATCGAGCAGTTCAAGCGTGACGTCGAGCAGGGTGCGAATCCGCGTGACATCAAGATCAAGCTGGCTGAAGAGCTCGTTGCGCGTTTCCATGGTGAGGAGGCGGCTGCCAATGCACACCGCTCCGCTGGCAATCGCATGAAAGATGGCGAGCTGCCGGAGGACCTGCCGGAGGTCGAGCTGGCGTCTGCTGAAGATATGCCGATCTCATCCGTCCTTAATAAGGCAGGTCTGGTGAAGAACGCTGCGGTTGCTCGTGACCTGCTGGGTTCGGGTGGTGTGCGCGTCGACGGTGAAGTGGTCGATCGCGGCTTCCTGTTCAAGGTGGGTTCGAGCCATGTCTGTCAGGCGGGCAAGAAGGCCTTTGCGCGCATCACGCTCAAAGCCG
>NZ_LSSW01000031.1 GCF_001567565.1 Ectopseudomonas composti | reverse complement strand
ACCCGGATGTCGGGGTGCCCTTCTTTGGCACACCTTTCTTGGGCAAGCAAAGAAACGCAGCGAAGCGCAGTAACAGCCGCAGGCTGGCCCGAAGGGTGAGCGCAGCGAATCAAGGTGTGGCGCCCGTAAGGGCGCAACCCAAGCGCTCAGAGGACTCGGTGATGGATAGTGCCAAGTCAGTAATCGATACGCACACAAACTTACCGGTCCGGTGTCAACCAGCACTTTCCCCAAACTGTGCGAAGAACCAAGAAAAAGGGGGAAGGGCGCGAACGCCCATCCCCCTTTTACCTGGCCGCCGTCCCTACCCGACGGCAGCGAGGTTCGTTGCGGCCGTGATCAGAAGTGGTACTTGACCAGTGCCTGCACGGCGGTCTGGTCGAAGCGATCATCCGAGTCGTCCACCGGCTTCACCCCGTACTTGGCGCGCCACATGTTGATCTCGGTCCCCACGTAGAGCTGGCGCTCCTTGCCAAACAGGGCTTTGCCCGCGTCCCACTTGACCTGGATCGAGGAGCCGACCGAGGTCTGGGTGCCGGCATCGCGCGATGGCGAGCGCCAGTCGAGGAAGCCGTCGACGACGAAGTCCTGGTCGCCCAGGCTGAACGGGTAAGCCGCGCTGACGGTCAGCTGGGTGGCGTAGCCGTTGCTGTCACGGTCGGCGAAGAAGGTGTGATTGTTGATCTTCACCTGATACAGGTTGGTCTTGAAGTAGGTGAAGCCGGGGACTTCCCAGTCCAGTCCGACGCCATACAGGTAGTTTTCCGGGCCAGGGCCGCCGGTGCCTTTTTCATAGGTGAAGGCGGCGAACACGTCCTTGATCGGTCCGGCGGCCAGCTTCTGTCCGCTCAGCCAGCTCAGGCTGACGCGCGGGGAGAATTCCATGTAGTAGAAGGAATCCTTGTCGTGCTGGCGGAAGCTGCCGTTGTCGAAACTGCCGCGCGTCTGCACGTTGTCGGCGTGGATGTAGTCGAGGAAGTAGAAGATGTCGCCCCAGGCCCAGCCACTGGCGTGCTCGAAGGTGAAGGTGGTCTGGGTGCGCTGTTCTTCGCCGTTGAAGTTCATGCGCTGGAAGTTCTCGCCATACAGGTACGACAGGCTGTTGTCCTGCCAGTAGAGCAGGTCGCCCGCGAGTGCCTGCTGACCGGAGAACAGTCCGGCTGACAGCGCGAAGCAGTGAGGCAGATGCTTGAGTTTCATGAATTGTCCTTGTTTTGAGGTGCAAGCAGGTGTCCCCCGGCAGCAGGCTGCCGGGAGTGGATCGGTATGCTGGGGTCAGCTGGTGCGCGCGTCCGGGGTAAGGTCGCGCTTCAAGGTGGTGAGGCTATGCTCATCGACGCCATCGTCCTGGCGGTTCTGCAGCACGGTGTGCAGGTGCGCCTCGGGATCGTAGTCGTCTTCTTCCACTTCCTGCTGCTCGTCCGGCAGGAAAATGTTCAGCGCAATGGCGCTGAAGGCCCCGATGGTGATCGGTGAGCCGAAGATGTTCTTCAGCACGTCCGGCAAGTGCGAAAGCACTTCTGGCACGCCGGCTACACCCAGGCCGAGGCCCAGGGAAATGGCCACGATCAGCACGTTGCGGCGGTGCAGACCGGCTTCGCTGAGAATCTTGATGCCGGCCACCGCGACGGTGCCGAACATGATCAGGGTGGCGCCGCCGAGTACCGGCTTGGGCATCAGTTGCAGCACGGCGCCGACGACCGGGAACAGGCCGAGCAGGACCAGGATGCCGGCGATATAGAAGGCCACGTGACGGCTGGCGACGCCGGTGAGCTGAATGACCCCGTTGTTCTGGCTGAAGGTGGTCATCGGCAGGCTGTTGAACAGCGCGGCCACCGCCGAGTTGCAGCCATCGGCCAGTACCCCGGACTTGATGCGGCGCATGTACAGCGGGCCTTTCACCGGCTGCTTGGAAATGATCGAGTTGGCGGTCAGGTCACCGGCCGTTTCCAGCGGGGTGATCAGAAAGATCACGGCAATGGGCACGAAGGCGATCCAGTCGAAACCGAACCCGTACTTGAGCGGCTGCGGCACGCTGATCAGCGGCACGTCGGCCATATTGGCGAAGTTCACCTGGCCGGTGAACCAGGCTACAGCGAAGCCGAGGGTCAGGCCGATGATCACCGCCGACAGGCGCAGCACCTGCGACGCGGCGCGGTTGAGCACGACGATGGTACCCAGTACCAGACCGCCCAGGGCCAGGTGGTGCAGCGCGCCGAGGTCCGGCGCGCCGTAGCCGCCGGCCAGGTCGGTCATGCCGACCTTGATCAGCGACAGGCCCATCAGGCAGATGATGGTGCCGGTGACCACCGGGGTGATGACCTTGCGCAGCTTGTTGATGAACTGGCTGAAGGCGATCTCGACGAAGGCTGCACAGAAGCAGATGCCAAACAGCGTGGCGAGGATTTCCTCCTCGCTGGCGCCACGGCCCTTGACGATGAAGCCGGCGCTGAGCACCACGCTGAGAAAGCCGAAACTGGTGCCTTGCAGGCACAGCAGGCCAGAACCGATCGGGCCGATGCGCTTGGCCTGGACGAAGGTGCCGAGGCCCGAAACGAATAGCGCCATGCTCACCAGGTAGGGCACATGGGCGCCGAGGCCCAGGGCGCTGCCGACGATCAGGGTGGGGGTGATGATGCCGACGAAGCTGGCCAGCACATGTTGCAGCGCCGCGAAGATGGCGGGGGCGAACGCTGGCGTGTCGTCCAACTGGTAGATCAGGTCATTGTTGCCGACGGGCGTAGCTGGGGTGGGGGCGTTACTGTCTGTGGTCATGTCATAGCCTGCCATTTGTTTTTATACGGTCATGGGCTTACACGAGGCTTCACGGCACCTCTTTCCTGCTTGCTAGAAAGTTGTCTAGGTGGTCAGGATGTGGCGACTATAGCAATATGTGGACATGGTTAAAAACAATTTATTTACAAATTGTGCACAAAAAAAGAACCGCCGGTCAGCTTGCGCTGCCAGCGGTTCGGGGGCGTAAAAGATGCCGCGCCCAGTCACGGACGCGACATGTGTGGCAATCAGTTGATCTGAGCGCCCTTGGCGATCCAGCTGCCGATCAGGTCGCGTTCGTCCTGGGTCATCTGGGTGATGTTGCCCAGCGGCATGATCTGCGAGGCAACGCTCTGGGCGTGGATCTTCGCCGCCTGAGCCTTCATCTGCTCCGGCGTATCGAGCATCAGGCCGGCTGGCGCCGCGCTGAACATCGGGCTGGTCGGATTCGCCGAGTGGCACACGGTGCAGCGCTCGTGGATCACGTTCTCGACCTTGGCGAAGTCGCCGCCCTCTGCGCTGCTGGCCGCGGCGCCGTTGCCACTGGAGGTGTGTTCGGCAGGTGCGGCTTCACCGACTTCCTCGACCTTGGCCACGGTCTCGCTCGCCGGTTGCTCGACGGCGGCCACCGGAGCGGCGGCCGGTGCGCGATGCGCCGGGGAGGTGACGTAGGCCAGGCAGATCATGCCCAGCGCCGCGGCCGGCAAGGTCCAGACATACTTGCTGCTGTCGTGGCGGGTGTTGAAGTAGTGACGAACCAGCACGGCCAGAATCGCGATACCGGCCAGGATCGCCCAGTTGTACTGGCTGCCGTAGGTGCTCGGAAAGTGGTTGCTGATCATGATGAACAGCACTGGCAGGGTGAAGTAGTTGTTGTGGCGCGAGCGCAGCAGGCCCTTGGCCGGCAACAGGGGATCGGGTGTGGTGTTGGTTTCGATCGCCTTAACCAGCGCGCGCTGGGCCGGCATGATGGTGAAGAACACGTTGCCGACCATGATGGTGCCGATGATGGCGCCGGTATGGATGTACGCCGCGCGGCCGCTGAAGATCTGGCTGAAGCCATAGGCGGCAGCGATGATCAGCACGAACAGCACGGCGCCGAGCAGAGCGGGGCGCTTGCCCAGTGGCGAGTCGCACAGAAAGTGGTAGATCAGGTAGCTGACGGCCATGGAGCTGAGACCGATGGCGATGGCCGCGGCGGGCGCCAGATCGACACCTGGCTTGACCAGATACAGGCTCGGATTGAGGTAGTAGACCACCAGCAGCAGGGCGACGCCCGACAGCCAGGTGAAGTAGGCCTCCCATTTGAACCAGTGCAGGTTCTCCGGCATTTTCGGTGGGGCCAGCTTGTATTTTTCCAGGTGGTAGATGCCGCCGCCGTGAATCGCCCAGAGGTCGCCCGACAGGCCCTCGCGTGGGTTGCTACGGTTGAGGTTGTTCTCCAGCCAGACGAAATAGAATGACGCGCCGATCCAGGCGATACCGGTGATCATATGGATCCAGCGGATGCCCAGGTTTAGCCATTCGGTGAAATGTGCTTCCACGATCTGTACCTCTTTCCCCGGGGGAGGCACGCCAGCCCCGGGCTTCTCTTATTGGTGGGGGTTGAGGAGAAGAAGCTCGTCCTCATTGAAGAAATGCTCATCGCAGTTGTTGCCGGAACCACTGCGATCAACCACCAGGAAGTCATCCCGCTTTTCGATCGTCAGCACCGGGTGGTGCCAGACGCCGCGATGGTAATTGACGCCCTGCCTGCCATTGCTGAGGAAGGCACGGACGGACCCTGATACAGGTACATCGCCAAGTGGCGCGACCACGATCAGAAAGGGGTTGCCGAGCAGCGGGATGAAAGCCTGGCTGCCCAGCGGATGGCGTTCCAGCATGCGAATGGTCAGCGGCATCTCGAGCGACTCGGCGCTGAAGATGCTGATGATGGCCTGATCCTCCGGCTGTGCGGTCTCCACGCTGGCCAGCTTGTGATAGCGGCGGGTGGAACCGTTGTTGATCATGAAGAAATCACTGCCTTCGGTTTCGATCACGTCACCGAAAGGGGCGAAGGCTTCTTTGCTCAGGGGCTCGATGGTCAGGCTACGCATGGCTGTTCTACTTATATTGTTCGTTGGAGTGAGGCGACAGCATTACAGCTGCTGCAGGCGGAAGAGGGCGATCTTGTTGATCTCGGCCAGAGCGGTGGTGAACTCCTGCTCCGGCGTGTTGTGAATGCGCTCCTCGAAGGCCGCCAGAATCTGATGGCGGTTGCTGCCCTTGACGGCCTTGATGAAGGGGAAGCCGAACTTGGCCTTGTAGGCATCGTTGAGTTCGGTGAAGCGCGCGAACTCCTCGGCGGTGCATTCATGAATGCCGGCGCCGGACTGCTCGGCGGTGCTGGAGGCGGTCAGTTCGCCGCGCACGGCCGCTTTGCCGGCCAGGTCCGGGTGCGCGTTGATCAGCGCCAGTTGCGCCTCATGACTGGCGCTCAGGAGGATGTCGGCCATGCGCTGCTGCAGGCTGTCGATGTCGTCGACACTAGCGTCGACGCCGAGGTCATAGGCCTTCTCGGCCACCCAGGGCGAGTGCTCGTAGATGTCGGCGAAGGCGTCTACGAACGCGTCGCGGCTCAGCTTGGACGGAGTCAGGGTCTGGAAACGGCTCATGGGCGGCTCTCTTGTTCGGTCGCGCGGAAGGGGTGGGTGGCGTGCCAGTGCTTGGCAATGTCGACGCGGCGGGCGCACCAGACCTTGTCATGGCTCTTCACGTATTCGAGGAAGCGCGCCAGCGAGGCCAGGCGGGCCGGACGACCGAGCAGGCGGCAATGCATGCCGATCGACAGCATCTTCGGCGCGCCGGCTTCACCCTCGGCGTAGAGCACGTCGAAGGCATCCTTGAGGTATTCGAAGAAATCGTCGCCCTTGTTGAAGCCCTGCACCTGGGTGAAGCGCATGTCATTGGTGTCCAGGGTGTAGGGGATCACCAGGTGCGGCTTCTCTGCGCTGCTGGCCGGGTCCCAGTAGGGCAGGTCGTCATCGTAGGTGTCGGAGTCGTAGAGAAAGCCGCCTTCCTCGCGCACGATGCGCCGGGTGTTCGGGCCCAGGCGACCGGTGTACCAGCCCTGCGGGCGTTCACCTGTCAGCTCGGTGAGGATGCGGATGGCCTCGAACATGTGCTCGCGCTCGGTGGCTTCGTCCATGTTCTGGTAGTCGATCCAGCGATAGCCGTGGCTGCAGATCTCATGCCCGGCGGCGACCATCTCACGGATCACCTCGGGGTGACGCTGGGCGGCCATGGCCACGGCGAAGACGGTCAGTGCAATGTCGTGTTTCTTGAACAGGTTGAGCAGGCGCCAGACACCGGCGCGGCTGCCGTACTCGTAGAGCGACTCCATGCACAGGTTGCGCTGGCCCTGCAGCGGCTGGGCGGCGACCATCTCGGAGAGGAAGGACTCGGATTCCTTGTCGCCATGGAGGATGTTGCGTTCGCCGCCCTCTTCGTAGTTGAGCACGAAGGACAAGGCGATACGGGCGTCGCCCGGCCAGTGCGGATGGGGTGGGTTTGCGCCGTAGCCGATCAGATCGCGTGGGTAATCAGCGTTCACTGCAGTCTTCCTATCTGGAGCGTTGCGGTCACTGCGTGCCGGGTTATCGATGGCTACGCGACCGGATGGCTAATTGTATACAAAGTTGGTTGCCGTTTGTAAATCGACTTTTCATCATTTTATTCAGTGCGCGTGCAGCCGGTGAAACTGCCTTGCTGGTCAGCAATCTGCGCGGATGGCGGCATGAATGCTGGTTTGCGATAAGGAAGGCAGCGAACCGCTTTGGTGCGTTGATGGCATCTCCATTGGATTTATTGTGTACAATTTGTGAGTAAAGTGTTTTATATTCGACCTGCATGCTATCCTGCCACTGCGTCGGAGCATTGCGACGAGCCGATTTCAACAGAGTAGAGGAGGTGTGGTGTTCGTGGGCCGCTCTGCGCCGCGGGCATCCGAGACCCATGGGACGTTTGACTACACATGTACTGGATGCCGCGCACGGCTGCCCAGGGAGTGACATCAAGGTCGAGCTGTATCGCGTCGAAGGCGCGCAGCTGGAGCTGATCACCACCGTTACCACCAACCACGATGGCCGTTGCGATGCGCCGGTGCTGCAGGGTGATGATTACCGTACGGGCGTCTATCAGCTGCACTTCCACGCCGGCGACTACTACCGTGCCCGCGGCGTGAAGCTGCCGGACACGGCATTCCTCGACGTGGTCGTCCTGCGCTTCGGCATCGATGCCGGCCAGGAGCACTACCACGTACCGCTACTGATTTCCCCATACAGCTACTCCACCTACCGCGGTAGCTGAGTGACTGGCAGGCCGCCGCCTGCCAGACGAATGCTTGTCACCCTCAGACTCGTTTGAGTCCTTATGCCCGCTCACACTGCGGGCTTTTTTTTTGCCTGCATTGTTTTTAGCCTTCTCCGGCAATCCCTCTGCGCTCGGCGCGCGCCAATAAATGGGAGATGGGTAGCTAGGTGCGCGCAACCTTGACTAAGCAGTCCGTAGCCCGGATGAAATCCGGAACCCAACTGGCGCAACGCGTTGCCTGCCGGCGACGGAGCCAAACGAAAAGCCCCGGCACAAGGCCGGGGATCGTTCAGCGTCAGGGTGCCGTCAGAGGAAGGCGAACTTGGCGATGAAAATGATGCACAGCGCGTAGAGGCTCAGCGACACCTTGTTGCCCTGGCCGGTCAGCAGCTTCAGCGTGGCATAGGTGAGGAAGCCCAGGGCGATGCCGTTGGCGATGGAGAAGGTCAGCGGCATCATCACCACGGTAACGATGGCCGGGATGGTGTCGGTGTGGTCCTTCCAGTCGATGTGAGCCATGCCGCTCATCATCAGCATCGCGACATAGATCAGCGCGCCGGCGGTGGCGTAGGCGGGGATCATGCCGGCCAGCGGGGCGAAGAACATCGCGGCAAGGAACAGGATGCCGACCGTGATGGCGGTCAGCCCGGTGCGGCCGCCGGCAGCGACGCCGGCCGCGCTCTCCACGTAGCTGGTCACCGGCGGGCAGCCGACCATCGCGCCGATGACGCTGGAGGTGGAGTCGGCTTTCAGCGCCTTGGACAGGTTCTGGATCTTGCCGTCGTCATCCACCAGGTTGGCGCGATGGGCGACGCCCATCAGGGTGCCGGCGGTATCGAACATGTTCACGAAGAGGAACGCGAGGATCACGCTGATCATCGCCACGTTGAACGCACCGGCGATGTCCATGGCCAGGAAGGTCGGTGCCAGGCTCGGCGGCATCGACACCAGGCCGCCGTACTCCACCAGGCCCAGCGCCCAGCCGATGGCGGTCACGCCGAGCATGCTGAACAGGATGGCGCCGAACACGTTGCGGTGGCTGAGCACGGCGATCAGCAGGAAGCACACGGCGGCAAGCAGCGCCGAAGGATTGCCGAACGAGCCCATGGTCAACAGCGTGGCCGGGCTGTCGACGACGATGCCAGCAGTCTTCAGGCCGATCAGGCCGAGGAACAGGCCGACCCCGGCGCCCATGGCGAAGCGCAGGCTCATCGGGATGCTGTTGAGCAGCCACTCGCGGATCTTCGACAGGCTCATGATCATGAACAGCACGCCGGAGATGAACACCGCGCCCAGAGCGATCTGCCAGCTGTAACCCATTTCACCGACGACGGTATAGGTGAAGAAGGCGTTCAGACCCATGCCCGGCGCCAGGCCGACCGGCCAGTTGGCGTACAGGCCCATCAGGAAGCAACCCAGCGCCGCACCGATGCAGGTGGCGACGAAGGCTGCACCATGGTCGATGCCGGCGCTGGCCATGATGTTGGGGTTGACGAAGATGATGTAGGCCATGGTGACGAAGGTGGTCACGCCAGCGATCAGTTCGGTCTTGATGGTGGTGCGGTGCTCGGTCAGTTTGAAGAAGCGGTCGAGCAGGCCACCTCTTGCCAGTTGAGTCGCGTGTTGTTCTTGTTTGACGCTTTCCACAGCGGGTACTCCTCATCTCTCTTGTTGTGTACCGCCCAGAGCGTTGCGCAAGACAATGCTCTCTGAGGCAGGCGGTGTTCTCGATGGTGCTTCCTGGCTAAGTTGTTGACCGAGCGGTCAAGAAGTCACTCAGGCGCGATTATGATGTTGTATACAAAAAATGCAATTAATGTTTTTAATGTTGCATTAATCGAACCAGTCGAGGGCTTTGGCAGGGAAGTGAGCGGATTTGGCGACAATCCTTTTGCTCTTAAAAGCTAAATTCTTTTAAATCAATTAGATAGGGATATATCTAGCGTGCCTGCAGCTGTCTGTCGGGTGCCGTTCCGACGCCTGGAGCAGGCTCTTAGCCCCTAATGAACTGAGAAGGCAGCTGTATATAAGGAAAGAATTTGTCGTTCTGTGCGCTGTTGTGAATGATGCCTTGTCGGCAGCTCAGCTATGACGTCAGACAGCGGATGGTGTGGAGGCTGATTGATTTGTGTACAATTGCCTCAATTTTTTTCCGATGTTTTTTTGCTCGGCGCTTGTCAGCTACCGGGTAGAACACAGTAGAGTCGCAGTGTCGCCGACTCTCATTGACGCGAGCCAGAATGAACGATCAATTGCAGCCTCTCAAGAAGCAGCCGCGCGCGGGCAAAAGCAGCCGCAGCGGGACTCAGGACGATGTCGTGTATGCCCATATCTTCGACGCCATTCTCGAGCAGCGTCTGGCGCCTGGCACCAAGCTGAGCGAAGAGGCCCTGGGCGAGATCTTCGGCGTCAGCCGCACCATCATTCGTCGCGCCCTGTCGCGTCTGGCCCACGAGGGCGTGGTGCTGCTGCGGCCAAATCGCGGTGCAGTAGTGGCCAGCCCGAGCGTTGATGAAGCGCGGCAGATCTTCTATGCGCGCCGCCTGGTCGAGCGCGCCATCACCGAGCTGGCCGTCGAGCACGCCACCGCCGAGCAGTTGGCCGAGCTGCGCCAGATGGTCAAGGACGAGCAAGACAGCTTCTCGCGCGGTGATCGTGGCGCGGGCATTCGACTGTCCGGCGAGTTCCACCTGAAGCTGGCCGAGGCCGCACGCAATGCGCCGCTGGTGAGTTTCCAGCGCAGCCTGGTGTCGCAAACCTCGCTGATCATCGCCCAGTACGAAAGCGGCAGCCGCTCGCATTGCTCCTATGACGAGCACAACCAGCTGATCGACGCCATCGAGGCGCGCGATGCCGAGCGTGCAGTGCAGCTGATGATGCATCACATGGATCACATCGACAGCAAGCTGAATCTGGACGAGGAAAGCGCCTCGGACGATCTGCATGCGGTGTTCTCGCACCTGCTGCAGACCAAGAAGAAGCCCGGTCGCAGCGCTGCCAATCGTTGATCGACTGCGTGTAACGAAAAAGCCCCGATGCTCGCGCATCGGGGCTTTTTCGTTATGGAGACGATGTGGCTGAGGTGAGGCGCATTTGTGTAGGCGCGAATTCATTCGCGATGCTGTCGAGCCTGATCGCGGATAAATCCGCTCCTACGAGGCGCTCGGTTCGTCGACTTCAGTCGCGCTGGTGCACCGATACGCCGGCTGCGAAGGTCTCTTTCACGGCGCGGTCATCACCGAGCATGGTCAGGGCAAACAGGCGCTCTTCCAGGCTCTTGGCCTGCTGCATGCGATAGCTCATCAGCGGCGTGGCGTTGTAGTCCAGCACCAGGAAGTCGGCGTCCTTGCCAGGCAGGAAGTTGCCCAGCTTGTTGTCCAGATACAGCGCGTTGGCGCCGCCCAGCGTGGCCAGGTACAGCGACTTGAACGGGTCGAGCTTGTTGCCCTGCAACTGCATCACCTTGTATGCCTCGTTCAGCGATTGCAGCTGGCTGAAGCTGGTGCCGGCGCCGACGTCGGTGCCCAGGCCGACCCGTACGCCATGCGCTTGCAGCTTGTTCAGGTCGAACAGGCCGCTGCCCAGGAACAGGTTGGAGGTCGGGCAGAAGGCCACCGCCGAGCCGGTCTCGGCCAATCGGGCACATTCCTCGTCGCACAGGTGCACGCCGTGAGCGAAGACCGCACGTGGGCCGATCAGCTTGTGGTGGTCGTAAACGTCGAGGTAGCCCTTGCGCTCGGGGAACAGCTCTTTCACCCACTCGATCTCCTTGCGGTTCTCGGACAGGTGGGTGTGCATGTACAGGTCCGGGTACTCGCCCAGCAGCTTGCCGGCCAGTTCCAGTTGCTGCGGCGTACTGGTGGGGGCGAAGCGCGGGGTGACGGCGTAGTGCAGGCGGCCCTTGCCGTGCCAGCGTTCGATCAGCGCCTTGCTCTCGGCGTAACCGGTTTCGGCGGTGTCGGTCAGGTAGTCCGGGGCATTGCGATCCATCAGCACCTTGCCGGCGATCATGCGCAGGTTGAGCTGCTCGGCCTGCTCGAAGAAGGCGTCCACGGACTGTGGATGCACGCTGCCGAACACCAGCGCGGTGGTGGTGCCGTTGCGCAGCAGTTCCTTGAGGAAGATCGCCGCCACGTCGCTGGCGTGGGCCTTGTCCTCGAACTGCCGTTCGGTGGGGAAGGTGTAGGTGTTGAGCCAGTCCAGCAACTGTTCGCCGTAGGAGGCGATCATGCCGGTTTGCGGGTAGTGGATGTGGGTGTCGATGAAGCCGGGGGTGATCAGCGCGTCAGGGTAATGCTGGACGTCCACGCCGGATAGCTTCGGCAGCAACTCTGCAGCCGCACCTACCTGGGCGACCTTGCCGTTTTCGATCAGCAGGATGCCGTCCTCGAAATACTCGTAGGACTGCTCGATACCGACTACGGCCGGGTCGGCAAGGCTGTGCAGGATGGCGGCGCGGTAAGCTTTGCGGGTGTTGCTCATCATTCGAATCTCGTGCGTGGGGTGCGCCGTGCGCACCATTAAAAATGGGGAGGTGCGCACGGCGCACCGAGAGTCAGGACCGGCGCGAGACCGGTAAAAGCTTGGCGACGCTGGATTCGCCTTTCTTCACGTCCTGGCCGAAGCTCGCGTTGTAGGTGGCGATCACCTCGCCGGCGATGGATACGGCAATTTCCACCGGCAACTTGCCCTTTACCTCGGTCAGGCCCATGGGGCAGCGCATGCGCGCCATCAGTGTGTCCGCGAAGCCGCGCTCGCGCAGACGATGCTCGAACTTGACGCGTTTGGTCTTGGAGCCAATCAGGCCGTAGTAGGCGAAGTCGCCACGTTTGAGGATCGCCGTAGTCAGCTCCAGATCGAGCTGGTGGTTGTGGGTCATGACGATGTAGTAACTGCCGGGTGGCATGTTCTCCACCTCGTCGACCACCTCGTTGTTGACGATCTTCTGCACGTTGGCCGGGATGTGCTCGGGAAATTCGTTCTCCCGCGAGTCGATCCAGCGCACCTTGCACGGCAGGCTGGCGAGCAGCGGCACCAGCGCGCGACCGACGTGGCCGGCGCCGAACACGGCGATCTGCGCCTGTGGCTGGCCCATGGGCTCGAACAGCAGCACGGTGGCGCCGCCGCAGCATTGGCCGAGGCTGGCACCAAGGGAGAAGCGCTCCAGGCGGGTGTCCTGGCTGCGGCTGGCGAGCATCTCGCGGGCCATCTGCATGGCCTTGTATTCCAGGTGACCGCCGCCGATGGTCTCGAAGATACGTTCGGCGGTGACCACCATTTTCGAGCCGGCATTACGCGGCGTCGAGCCGCGTTCCTCGATGATGGTCACCAGCACGCAGGCTTCACCCTGTTGCTGCAGGTCGGCGAGGGCGCTGATCCAACTCATTTGCTCAGCCTCCAGGAAGGCGTGGTCTGTCCCGGGCGCGGCAGGCGCCAGTTGCTCGGCGACGGGGCGAGAATCGGTACCGGTGTCGGGCGAGCGGGTGGATTATTCGGTTCGGTGTGTTTTGTCATTGTTGTACACCTGCTTTGTTCTTCATTCACGACTCTGGTGGACAACGCTTCGCGGTTGTCCACCCTACGAGCTGTTCTCCCCTCTCCCGCTTGCGGGAGAGGGGCGGGGGAGAGGGTTGCCGGCTCCATCGAGTTGCCTGAGCCACCCTCTCCCCAACCCTCTCCCATGAATGGGAGAGGGGGCCGGTCGCGTCAGGCCGTTTCGACCTCGGCCGCATTGGCAGCCTTGGCCGTAGCCTTCAGCTTGCGCATCTGCTCCACCCCCCAGAGCACGCGCTCGGGGGTGGCCGGGGCGTCGATCTGCGGTTGCACCTTGTAGTCGGCCAGGCTGGCCACGGCGTCCTTCAGGGCGCACCAGGCGGCGATGCCGAGCATGAACGGCGGCTCGCCTACTGCCTTGGAATGGAACACGGTGTCTTCCGGGTTCTTGCGGTTCTCCACCAGCTTCACGCGCAGGTCGATGGGCATGTCGGCGATGGCCGGGATCTTGTAGCTGGCCGGGCCGCAGGTCATCAGCTTGCCCTTGGCGTTCCACACCAGCTCTTCCATGGTCAGCCAGCCCATGCCCTGGACGAAGGCACCTTCGACCTGGCCGATGTCGATGGCCGGGTTCAGCGAGTCGCCGACGTCATGCAGGATGTCGCCACGTAGCATGCGGTACTCGCCAGTCAGGGTGTCGACCAGCACTTCCACGCAGGCTACGCCGTAGGCGTAGTAGTAGAAGGGACGGCCAGCCGCCTTGTCGCGGTCGTAGTAGATTTTCGGAGTGCGGTAGAAACCGGTCGAGGACAGCGAGACCTGACCGAAGTAGGCCTTCTGGATCATCTCTTCGAAGGACAGGAAATGATCGCGCACCCGTACCTGGCCGTTGCGGAATTCCACGTCTTCCGGGGTGACCTTGTACTCGCGCACCAGGAAGTCGACCAGGCGCTGTTTGATGGTCTCGGCGGCGTTCTTCGCGGCCATGCCGTTGAGGTCGGCACCACTGGAGGCTGCGGTGGGCGAGGTGTTGGGCACCTTGTCGGTGTTGGTGGCAGTGATCTGGATGCGCTCGATATCGACCTGGAAGACCTCGGCGACGACCTGCGCCACCTTGGTGTTGAGGCCCTGGCCCATCTCGGTGCCGCCGTGGTTCAGGTGGATCGAGCCGTCTGTGTAGATGTGGATCAGCGCGCCGGCCTGGTTGAGGAAGGTGGCGGTGAAGCTGATGCCGAACTTCACCGGGGTCATGGCCAGGCCTTTCTTCAGCACTGGGCTCTTGGCGTTGAAGGCGCGAATCTCTTCACGGCGTTTGGCGTACTCGCAGCTTGCCTCCAGCTCGGCGGTCATCTCGTGGATGACGTTGTGCTCGACGGTCTGGTGGTAGTGAGTGACGTTGCGCTCGGTCTTGCCGTAGTAGTTGCGCTTGCGCACTTCCAGCGGGTCCTTGCCCAGGCTGCGCGCGACGGCATCCATCACTTCCTCGATGGCGACCATGCCCTGTGGGCCGCCGAAACCGCGATAGGCGGTGTTTGACGCGGTGTTGGTCTTGCAGCGGTGACCGTTGATGGTGGCGTTGCCGAGGAAGTAGGCGTTGTCCGAGTGGAACATGGCGCGGTCGACGATGGAGCCGGACAGGTCCGGCGAGTAGCCGCAGTTGCCGGCCAGGTCCATCTCGATGCCGTGCAGCAGGCCGTCGTCATCGAAGCCGACGTCGTACTCGACGTAGAAGGGGTGGCGCTTGCCGGTCATGCTCATGTCTTCCATGCGCGGCAGGCGCATCTTGGTCGGCCGGCCGGTCAGGTGCGCGATCACCGCGCACAGGCACGCCGGGCCGGCGGCCTGGGTTTCCTTGCCGCCGAAACCGCCGCCCATGCGGCGCATGTCGATGACGATCTTGTTCATCGGCACGCCGAGCACTTCGGCGACCAGTTTCTGCACTTCGGTGGGGTTCTGCGTCGAGGTGTAGACCAGCATGCCGCCATCTTCGGTCGGCATGACCGAGGAAATCTGCGTTTCCAGGTAGAAGTGTTCCTGGCCGCCGATATGCAGGGAGCCCTGCAGGCGACGCGGGGCGCTGGCCAGTTTGCTGGCCGAGTCGCCGATGCGGTGGGTGTGGCTGGCGAGCACGAAGTGCTTCTTGCGGTAGGCCTCGACCACGTCGAGCACCGGCTCCAGGTCCTCGTATTCGACGATCGCGGCCATCGCTGCCTTGCGCGCAGTTTCCAGGCTGTCAGCGGCTACCGCCAGCACCACCTGACCCACGTACTCGACCTTGCCGTCGGCCAGCAGCGGGTCGCCGGCGACCACCGGGCCGATATCCAGCTGGCCGGGTACGTCATCCTTGGTGATGGCGATGGCCACGCCCGCAATCTCGTAGCAAGGGCGGGTGTCGATACGCACGATGCGCGCATGGGCACGGTCGGACTGGCGCGCGTAAACGTGCAACTGGTTGGGGAATTCCAGGCGGTCGTCGACATAGACCGCTTCGCCGGACACATGCTTGTCTGCGCTCTCGTGCTTGACGCTGCGGCCGACGCCGCTGGTCATGCCGGCGCGGAACAGGGCGGCCAGCTCTTCCTGGGATTTGTGTTCGATATGACTGGACATCTTCGCCTCCAAAACTTCGCATGCCGCCGGGCGGGCCAGCGGCGGATCAATTCACTGCACGCTTACGCGTAAGCGGTCACCCGGGTCTCGACCTCGGGCGACTGCTGCTCCAGGAAGAACTTGCGCAGCAGGTTCTGGGCAGTGAGCAGGCGGTATTCCTTGCTGGCGCGGAAATCCGACAGCGGGGTGAAGTCCTCAGCCAGCGCCTCGCAGGCGTGTTCGATTACGCCCGGATACCAGGCCGAGCCGACCAGCGCGGCCTCGCAGGCACTGGCGCGCTTGGGGATGGCGGCCATGCCACCGAAGGCGATGCGCGCGTCCGTCACCACGCCATCTTCGATAGTCAGGTTGAAGGCGGCGCAGACGGCGGAGATGTCGTCGTCCAGGCGCTTGGACACCTTGTAGGCGCGGAACGCCTGGTTCGCCTGTTTGCGCGGCACGATGATCTTCTCGATGAATTCGGCTTCCTGGCGCGCGGTCACCTTGTAGTCGAGGAAGTAGTCCTGCAGCGGCAGGATGCGTCGGGTGTTGCCCTGGCGCAGGGCGATCTGCGCTCCGAGAGCGATCAGCAGCGGCGGGGCGTCGCCGATGGGCGAGGCGTTGCCGATATTGCCGCCCAGGGTGCCCTGGTTGCGGATCTGCAGCGAGGCGAAGCGGTGCAGCAGCTCGCCGAAGTCCGGGTATTCGTGCGACAGCGCTTGGTAGCAATCGGACAGCGCGGCGGCGGCGCCGATCTCGATGGCGCTGTCGGTCACTTCGATGCGCTTCATGTCTTCGATATGGCCGACGTAGATCATCACTGGCAGTTCACGGTGGAACTGGGTGACCTCCAGGGCCAGGTCGGTGCCGCCAGCCAGCAGGCGCGCTTCGGGGTTGGCGGCGTAGAGGTCGGCCAGGTCGGCCACGGTGAGCGGCACCAGGCAACGCTTGTCGCCACTGTTGAGTTCGGCAGTTTCACGCGGGGTGATGGCCTTGAGCTGGGCGACGGTATCGCTCTCGAAGGCATCGAACTGATCAGGCTGCTTCTGGCAGCAGGCCTGCTCGGCGGCATCGATGATCGGGCGGTAGCCGGTGCAGCGGCACAGGTTGCCGGCCAGGGCTTCCATTGTGGTGCCCTTGTCATAGCCGGCCGAGTTCTTCTGCAGGGCAAACAGCGACATGATGAAGCCGGGGGTGCAGAAGCCGCACTGCGAGCCGTGGCAGTCGACCATCGCCTGTTGCACGCTGTGCAGCTTGCCCTGGTGCTTGAGGTCTTCGACGGTGATCAGTTGCTTGCCGTGCAGGCTGGAGACGAAGGTCAGGCAGGAGTTGAGGGTGCGATAGCGCACGCGCTCGCCATCGAGCTCGCCCACCACCACGGTGCAGGCACCGCAGTCGCCGGAGGCGCAGCCTTCCTTGGTTCCGGTTTTGCCGACGTGCTCACGCAGGTAGCCCAGCACAGTGACGTTGGGGTCCAGGGCATGCTCGGTGCGCAGCTCCCGGTTGAGTAAAAACTGGATCAAGGACGACCTCCAGGCACTTTATTGTTATGAATCGTTTGGCTCGCCGGGTGTGTGCACGCATTGCAGGGCCCGGGCGTGATTGGCCATTGGGGGCAATCTAGAGTTTTCTGACTTTTGGGTCAACAAATATTTGACCTTGTGGTCAGCTGCTTGTCATGCGTTTCGGTTATGAGCGCGGCCGGCCGGATTCATGGCTTGAGAGTAGCGGTTTTCATGCCAGCAAGGGCTGTGTATCGGCTGCCGCGAGGCGTCCAGGCCGCGTGCGCCCAGGTTGTTCGCAACGCAGGTGCGCACGACCTGGGCGGCCCGGAGGCACCCTACAAAACAAAACCCCGGGAGCCTGCGCTGCCGGGGTTGATCGGATGTGCTCGAGCGGGGTGCTCAGGTCAGCTGCGATTCACTCAGTTGGTGCTCTTCGCCGGCATAGTAGGCGCGCACCTTGGGGTCCATTACCGCACGCCATAGCGGTGGGAAGAGGGCGAGCACGATCATTCCGGCATAGCCATTGGGCAGTTGCGGGCTGTCGTCGAAGTGGCGCAGTACCTGGTAGCGGCGCTTGGCATAGGCGTGGTGGTCGGAGTGGCGCTGCAGGTGGAAGAGAAACAGGTTGGTCAGCAGGAAGTTGCTGTTCCACGAGTGGTGTGGCGTGGTGCGCTCGTAACGGCCGTTGTCCAGTTTGCGCCGGTGCAGGCCGTAGTGTTCGACGTAATTGACGATCTCCAGCAGGGTGAAGGCCGTCAGCGCCTGGCCGAGGAAGAACAGTGCACCGAGCCAGCCGAAGGCCAGGGTGAAGCCGAGTAAAAACAGCGCACTGGTGCTGTACCACCAGATCAGCTCGTTGCGCCAATGCAGGGCCGGCTGGCCGCGTCGCTTGAGGCGTTCGGCCTCCAGCCGCCAGGCGTTGAGGAAGTTGTGCTTGTAGGCGTGGGGCAGGAAGGCGTACAGGCTCTGGCCAAAGCGCGAGGAGGAGGCATCCTCGGGCGTCGAGACATGCACATGGTGGCCGCGCACATGCTCGACCTTGAAGCCGGCGTAGCACACCGCTGCCAGCAGCAGGCCGCCTGCGTTCTGCTCCAGGGGCGCGTCCTTGTGGATCAATTCGTGCGAGACGGTGATGCCGATGGCGCCCATCACCGTGCCGACCGAGAGCATCCAGCCGAGCTGGCCGACCCAGCTCCAGCCTTCGTGAGTGGCGAATATCCAGCCACTCCACATCAGCATCGCCAGCAGCATCGGCACCGTGGCCAGACTCAGCAGGCGATAGTAGCCCTGGGCTTCCAGTGCCGGTACGTCGTCGCGCTCATCCGGGTTGGCCGGATCGCGGCCAACGACGAAATCCAGCAGGGGAATGACGCCGAACACCACGCTGATCACCAGCCAGGGCCAGGCGTCGGCATGCAGGCTGCCCAGTGACCAGTGGTAGCTCAGTGGAATACCCAGTACCGGTATCAGCCAGACCCAGTAGCCGACCTTTTTCAGGGCGAGCATCCAGTGCGAAGGAAGGCGTTCGAGCATGGTTTTCTCCGGTCAATTCTTGTTGTTGAATTGGTGTTCGATTGTAGGACAATCGATTTTCGTGACCAGACTTCCATGCCCAACCTTTAGAAGGGAAAGTGCGCCGCGAGGGCGTTTGGCGCGGTAACACGCTGTGTTACACTCGCCGCCAGATTTTCTTGCTCCCGCCCAGCCGTGGCGGGGCTCCCAGACTCGACCGCCTGCCCTGGTTCGACGCAAATAAGGAATGTCATGACGTTCAAGGCCCCGGACAGCCTCGCCGAGCAAATTGCCCATTACCTGGCCGAACGCATCATTCGCGGTGAGCTCAAGGAACGTGAGCGCATCCAGGAGCAAAAAGTTACCCAGGCCCTCAATGTCAGCCGTGGTTCGGTGCGCGAAGCGCTGCTGATTCTCGAGCGCCGTCACCTGATCGTGATCCTGCCGCGTCGCGGTGCCCAGGTCAGCGAACTGACCCCGCATCACGTCACCAGCCTCTATGCCCTGAGCATCGAGCTCTACATCATGCTGGCGCGCGCCGTGATCGAGCGCTGGAAGGTGGAAACCGATCTGGCGCCGTTCATCGAGATCCAGCAGCGTCTGCTGGCCAGCCTGGAGCGCGGCGATATCGCTGCCTTCGTCGAGGGCAGTTTTGACGTGATGCGCGCCGCCTTTCCCTTCGCCGACAACCCTTATCTGCAGGAAACCCTGGAGAATCTGCTGCCGGCCATCAGTCGCACCTACCACCTGGCGCTGGAGCGCCGCAAAGGCGAGATGGGCCAGTTCATGGGCACCTTCGCCAGCCTGCTGCAGGCGATCATCGCCCGTGACCACGAGCGTGCCCGCGAAGTCCTGCAGGCCTACGGTCAGCACAACTGCCAGCTGGTGCTGGCGACCCTGGCCGAGCGCTAAGCCGCGATGCGCCTGAAGAGCATCAAGCTGGCCGGCTTCAAGTCGTTCGTCGACCCGACGACGGTGAGCTTTCCCAGCAACATGGCGGCGGTGGTCGGGCCCAACGGCTGCGGCAAATCCAACATCATCGACGCCGTGCGTTGGGTGATGGGCGAAAGCTCGGCGAAGAACCTGCGCGGCGAGTCGATGACCGACGTCATCTTCAACGGCTCCAACACGCGCAAGCCGGTAACCCAGGCCTCCATCGAGCTGATCTTCGACAACAGCGACAACTCGCTGGTGGGCGAGTACGCCGCCTTCGCCGAGATCTCCATCCGCCGCCGGGTCACCCGCGACGGGCAGAACACCTATTTCCTCAACGGCACCAAGTGCCGGCGCCGCGACATCACCGACATCTTCCTCGGCACCGGCCTGGGGCCACGCAGCTACTCGATCATCGAGCAGGGCATGATCAGCAAGCTGATCGAGGCCAAGCCTGAGGAGCTGCGCAACTTCATCGAGGAAGCCGCCGGCATTTCCAAGTACAAGGAGCGCCGCCGCGAGACCGAGAACCGCATCCGCCGCACCCAGGAAAACCTGGCGCGCCTGACCGACCTGCGTGAAGAGCTAGAACGCCAGCTCGAACGCCTGCACCGTCAGGCCCAGGCGGCGGAGAAGTACCAGGAATACAAGGCCGAGGAGCGTCAGCTCAAGGCTCAACTGCTGGCGCTGCGCTGGCAGACCCTGAACCAGCAGGTCGGCAGCCGCGAGCAGGTGATCGGCGACCAGGAAGTGGCCTTCGAGGCCCTGGTCGCCGAGCAGCGCAGTGCCGATGCGGCCATCGAGCGCCTGCGCGATGGCCATCACGAACTGAGCGAACGTTTCAATCTGGTGCAGGGCCGCTTCTATTCCGTGGGCGGCGATATCGCCCGCGTCGAGCAGAGCATTCAGCATGGCCAGCAGCGCCTGCGCCAGTTGCAGGATGATTTGCGTGAAGCGGAAAAGGCGCGCCTGGAAACCGAGTCGCACCTCGGCCACGACAGCACGCTGCTGGCCACCCTGGGCGAAGAACTGGAGATGCTCCTGCCCGAGCAGGAGATGACCGCCGCCGCTGCCGAGGAATCCGCTGCCAGCCTGGAAGAGGCCGAGGCCAGCATGCATGGCTGGCAGGAACAATGGGATGGCTTCAACCAGCGCAGCGCCGAGCCGCGCCGTCAGGCCGAGGTGCAGCAGTCGCGCATCGCCCAGCTGGAACAGAGCCTGGAACGCCTGAGCGAACGCCAGCGCCGTCTCAATGAAGAACTGCAGCAACTGACGGCCGACCCTGAAGACGCCGCCATTCTAGAACTGAACGAACAGTTGGCCGTCGGCGAGCTGGAGCACGAAGCACTGCAACTGGCCGAGGAGCAGCAGGCCGAGCGCCTGCAACAACTGCGCGAGGAATTGCAGCAGGCAGGTCAGGCTCAGCAGCAGGCACAGGGCGAGCTGCAGCGGCTGAACGGTCGCCTGGCTTCGCTGGAGGCGCTGCAGCAGGCAGCGCTCGATCCTGGCCAAGGCGCGGGGGAGTGGTTGCGTGAGCAGGGCTTGCAGCAGCGTCCACGCCTGGCTGAAGGGCTGCGCGTGGACGCCGGTTGGGAGCAGGCGGTGGAAACCGTGCTCGGCGCCGACTTGCAGGCTGTGCTGCTGGATGATTTCGCCGGCCTGAATTTCTCCGCCCTGGAACAGGGCGAACTGCGTCTGGCCAGCCCGGCCAGTGGCGGTGCGCGCCGCGCCGGCAGCCTGCTGGACAAGGTCGAGTCGAGCCACGACCTGGCCTCCTGGCTGGCCAGCGTGCGCCCGGTCGAGTCCCTGGAACAGGCGCTGGCTGCCCGTGCGCAATTGGCGGACGGCGAAAGCCTGATCAGCCGCGACGGCTACTGGGTCGGTCGGCATTTCCTGCGTGTGCGTCGCGCCGCAGAATCCGATAGCGGCGTGCTGGCGCGGGGTCAGGAGCTAGAGCGCCTGCAGCTTGAGCGCGAGGAGCGTGAGGCGGGTCTGGCGCAACTGGATGAGCGTTTGCTGGGGCTGCGTGACGAGCAGCGCCGCCAGGAGGAACTGCGCGAACAGCAGCGACGCCAGGGGCAGGAACTGGCGCGCCAGTTGGCCGAGCTGAAGGCGCGCCTGTCGGCCAGTCAGGCCAAGGCCGAGCAATTGGGCCTGCGCCGTCGTCGTTTGCAGGACGAATTGCAGGAAGCAGCCGAGCAGCGCGAGATCGAGCAGGAGCAATTGGGCGAATCACGCCTGCAACTGCAGGATGCGCTGGATGCCATGGCGCAGGACAACGAGCAGCGCGAAAGCCTGCTGGCCAGTCGCGACAGCCTGCGTGAACGTCTCGACCGGGTGCGCCAGGACGCGCGTCAGCACAAGGATCATGCTCACCAGCTGGCAGTGCGCGTTGGCTCGCTCAAGGCTCAGCACGACTCCACCCGCCAGGCGCTGGAGCGTCTGCAACTGCAGGCCGAACGTTTGCACGAGCGGCGTGAGCAACTGTCGCTGAACCTGGAAGAGGGAGAGGCGCCGCTGGAAGAGCTGCGCATCAAGCTCGAAGAACTGCTCGAACGGCGCATGGCGGTGGACGACGAGCTGCGTCAGGCGCGTTTGGCGCTGGAAGATGCCGACCGCGAATTGCGCGATGCCGAGAAGCGCCGCACCCAGGCCGAGCAGCAGGCGCAACTGCTGCGCGGCCAGCTGGAGCAGCAGCGCATGGACTGGCAGTCGCTCAACGTGCGGCGCAAGGCGTTGGCCGATCAGCTCGCCGAGGACAACTACGACCTGCATGGGGTGATCGCCACGCTGCCGGCCGAAGCCAGCGAGAGTGCCTGGGAAGAGGAGCTGGAGCGCATGGCTGCTCGCATCGCCCGCCTCGGGCCGATCAACCTGGCGGCCATCGACGAGTACCAGCAGCAGTCCGAGCGCAAGCGCTACCTGGATGCGCAGGACGCCGATCTGGTCGAAGCGCTGGAAACCTTGGAGAACGTCATTCGCAAGATCGACAAGGAAACGCGTAATCGTTTCAAGGACACCTTCGATCAGATCAATGGCGGTTTGCAGGCACTCTTTCCAAAAGTTTTCGGTGGCGGCAACGCTTATTTGGAACTCACCGGCGAAGATTTACTCGATACCGGTGTAACCATCATGGCGAGGCCCCCGGGCAAGAAGAACAGCACCATTCATTTGCTCTCCGGTGGAGAGAAAGCGTTGACCGCTTTGGCATTGGTGTTTTCCATCTTCCAGCTCAACCCGGCGCCGTTCTGCATGTTGGACGAAGTGGATGCACCGCTGGACGACGCCAACGTCGGGCGCTATGCGCGCCTGGTCAAGGAGATGTCGGCCACGGTGCAGTTTATCTACATCACCCACAACAAGATCGCCATGGAAATGGCCGATCAGTTGATGGGGGTTACCATGCACGAGCCTGGTTGCTCGCGCCTGGTGGCAGTGGATGTCGAGGAGGCGCTGGCGATGGTGGAGGCATGATGGCAGAGCGCTGCGAGATTAACTGAATATAGGCAAAACCTTGTGTGGCTCCCTGTGTAAAGTTGTCTTTCGTCGTGCTAGCTTATTGCCCACTTTTGTTACACGCGGAAAACGTCCGATAGAACATCAAGTTGGCGCCGCGCTTTATAGTCGAGTTGTGATCCGTTTGATTGGATCTTTTTTTCACCAGAATTGTTAAGGGTCAGGTATTTCATGGAATTCGGTCTGCGCGAGTGGCTGATCGTTATTGGCATCATCGTCATCGCTGGCATTCTTTTCGACGGCTGGCGCCGTATGCGCGGTGGCAAGGGCAGGCTCAAGTTCAAGCTCGACCGCAGCTTCGCCAACATGCCCGATGACGACAGTGACCCGGATCTGCTCAGCCCGCCGCGCGTGGTGAATCATGACCGCGAACCGCAGCTGGACGAAGACGACCTGCCGTCGATGAGCGCCAAGGACCTGCCGCGTCGTCAGCGCAACGAGCCGCAGCAGGGTGACCTCAATCTGGCCGTCGACGAGCCGGTGCCGACCTTGCTCAATCCGGTCGATGACGAGCCCCAGGAATCGAAGAAAGCCGCCAGGCCGGCAGCCGATGCGGCACCGGTGGAGGAAGTGCTGGTGATCAACGTGGTTGCGCGCGATGATTTCGGCTTCAAGGGCCCGGCACTGCTGCAGAACATTCTCGAAAGTGGCCTGCGCTTCGGCGAGATGGATATCTTCCACCGCCACGAAAGCATGGCCGGTAATGGCGAGGTGCTGTTCTCCATGGCCAACGCTCTCAAGCCGGGTACTTTCGACCTGGACGACATCGAAGGCTTCAGCACCCGCGCGGTGAGCTTCTTCCTCAGTCTGCCCGGCCCGCGTCATCCCAAGCAGGCCTTTGACGTGATGGTCGCCGCTGCGCGCAAGCTGGCCCACGAACTGGGCGGCGAGCTGAAGGATGACCAGCGCAGCGTGATGACCGCACAGACCATCGAACACTACCGTCAGCGCATCGTCGAATTCGAGCGTCGGCAGTTGACCCAGAAACGCTGAAACACCAGTGCATTGCAAAAGAGCAGCCGAGGCTGCTCTTTTCGTTTGAGAGACCGAGCATGACCAACGCCGCCCAACGTATTACCGAACTGCGCAATGAACTGGACGCGCACAACTACCGCTACTACGTGCTGGACGAACCGAGCGTACCGGACGCCGAGTACGACCGTCTGTTCCGCGAGTTGCAGGCGCTGGAAGCCGAGCACCCTGAACTGGTGACGCCCGAGTCGCCGACCCAGCGCGTTGGTGGCGAGGCGCTCAGCGCCTTTGGCGAGGTGCGCCATGAAGTGCCGATGCTCAGTCTGGGCAACGCCTTCGAAGAGGACGACATGCGCGCGTTCGACCGTAGCGTGCAGAACGGTCTTGGCCTTCAGGGCGGCGATCTGTTCGGTGGCGGCGCCGAGGTGGAGTACAGCTGCGAGCCCAAGCTCGATGGCCTGGCGGTCAGCCTGCGCTACGAGAATGGCCAACTGGTGCGTGGCGCCACGCGCGGCGACGGCAGCACCGGCGAGGACATTACCAGCAACGTGCGCACCATCCGCAACGTACCACTGAAGCTGCAGGGCGAAGGCTGGCCGCAAGTGCTGGAGGTGCGTGGCGAAGTGTTCATGCCCAAGTCCGGTTTCGAGGAACTCAACGCCCGTCAGGCCGAGAGTGGCGGCAAGACCTTCGCCAATCCGCGTAACGCCGCTGCCGGCAGCCTGCGCCAACTCGATCCTAAGATCACCGCCAGCCGCCCGCTGGAGTTCTGCTGCTACGGCGTCGGCCAGGTCAGCGGCGAGCTGCCGGGCACCCAGGTGACCATGCTGCAGCAGCTCAAGGCCTGGGGCGTGCCCATCAGTCGTGAGTTGAAACTGGCCAAGGGCGTCGAAGATTGCCTGGCGTATTACCGCGACATCGGTGAGCGGCGTCTGAGTCTGGAATATGACATCGATGGCGTGGTGTTCAAGGTCAACAACATCGAAGACCAGCAGCAGCTGGGATTCCGCGCGCGTACGCCGCACTGGGCCATCGCCCACAAATTCCCGGCGCAGGAAGAGCTGACCGAGTTGCTCGACGTGGAATTCCAGGTCGGCCGTACTGGCGCGGTCACGCCGGTGGCGCGTCTGAACCCGGTCAGGGTGGCCGGCGTGATGGTGGCCAATGCCACCCTGCACAACATGGATGAAGTGGCGCGCCTCGGCGTGATGATCGGCGATACGGTGATCATCCGCCGCGCCGGTGACGTGATCCCGCAGGTGATGGCCGTGGTGCCCGAGCGTCGCCCGGATAACGCGCGCTCGGTGCACATTCCCGAGCAATGCCCGGTGTGCGGCTCGGCGGTGGAGCGCACGCAACTGGTCAAGCGCAGCAAGGGAAAGGAGTCGCTCAGCGAAGGCTCGGTGTATCGCTGCGTTGGTCGCCTGAGCTGCCAGGCGCAGCTCAAGCAGGCGATCATCCACTTCGTCTCGCGCCGTGCCATGGATATCGAAGGCCTCGGCGACAAGACCATCGAGCAACTGGTGGACGAGGAGCTGATCGCGTCGCCGGCGGACCTGTACAAACTGACCTTCGAGCAGATCATCGGCCTGGAAGGCTTCGCCGAGGTGTCCAGCAACAAACTGCTGGCAGCCATCGAGGACAGCAAGCGGCCGACCCTGGCGCGCTTCATATACGCACTCGGCATCCCCGATGTCGGCGAGGAAACCGCCAAGGTGCTGGCGCGTTCCCTGGCCTCACTGGAGCGCGTGCGTCAGGCGCTGCCGCAGGTGCTCACCTACTTGCCGGATATCGGTCTGGAAGTGGCGCACGAGATCCACAGCTTTTTCGAGGACGCACACAATCAACAGGTGATCAGCGCTCTGCTGGGTGAGTGTGGCCTCGAGCTGCAAGAGGAGGGGGAGCTGAGCGCTGAATTTTCGGCCATTGCCACTCTGGGCGGCATGCTCGACAAGCTGAACATTCCCAGTGTTGGCCCTGGCGCGGCGCAGAAGCTGGCCGAGCGTTTCGGCAATCTGGATGGCGTGCTCGGCGGTGATTGGCTGGATATGCGCCAGGCCTTGCCGGAAAAACAGGCCAAGGCCGTGCGCGAGTTTTTCGACAATGCTGAAAACGCCCAGCGGGCTCGTGCGATCGAGCAGCAACTGCGTGATTTCGGCATGCACTGGGAAAGCGAGAAGAAGGTCGCCGAAGGGCTGCCGCTGGCCGGCCAGACCTGGGTGCTCACCGGTACCCTGGAACTTATGAGCCGCGACGTGGCCAAGGGCAAGCTGGAGAGCCTGGGGGCCAAAGTGGCCGGCTCGGTATCGGCCAAGACTCATTGCGTGGTAGCAGGGCCCGGTGCCGGCTCGAAGCTGGCCAAGGCCAGCGAACTGGGCGTCAAGGTGCTGGATGAAGCGCAGTTTGTCGACCAGCTCAAGGTCTACGGCATCGAACCCTAGGGAGCTGTTCGCGAGCAGAGGCGGACAAAGAGGTGCCGATCTTGTAGGAGCGGCTTCAGCCGCGAAATGACCGGTGCTGGGCCGCTCCAAGGCTCGCGGAGTAAGGTCCGCCAGCAGGGGCGTGTTCCACCCTACGCTGTCAGCTGGGCTCGGGTAGGGTGGATGACGCTCTTTTCATCCACCAAAGCGATGGATCGGTTGCAGCGGGTCCAGCGCAGCGGTGGATCGATGAAACCTGATCCACGCCCACCGCGTTAGCTGGCGAAGCGCTGATCCAGATAGGCGATGATCGCTTTGGACTCGTACAGCCAGGTGCTCTGACCGTTTTCCTCGATGCGCAGGCACGGCACCTTGATGCGGCCGCCTTGCTGTTCCAGTGCCTGGCGATGCTCGGCATCGTGCTTGGCATCGCGCAGTTGCACCGGCAGGTTCAGGCGATGCAGGTTGCGCCGCACCTTGACGCAGAACGGGCAGGCGTGGAACTGGTACAGCGCCAGGTTGGCCGTGGCGCGTTCGACGTCGGCTTGCGCCTCGGGGCTGCGCTTGAGCTTGCGCGGGCGGCTGATCCAGTCGACGAACACAACGAGCTGGCCCAGGCCGATACGAAGGGCTTTGAGCAACATCTTTCTAACTCCTGAAATGCCGACGGCCGTTCACGCAAGTGAGCGGCCGTCTTCGGGTGTCTGGCTCAGCGAACCAGATTGAGGAATTCGCCGCGAGTCGCCGGGTTGCTGCGGAACTCGCCGAGCATCACCGAGGTGACCATGGAGGAATTTTGTTTCTCCACGCCGCGCATCATCATGCACATGTGCTGCGCCTCGATGACCACCGCCACGCCCAGCGCGCCGGTGACCTGCTCGACCGCCTCGGCGATCTGCCGGCTGAGGTTCTCCTGGATCTGCAGGCGGCGGGCGAACATATCGACGATACGCGCCACCTTGGACAGGCCCAGCACCTTGCCGTTGGGGATGTAGGCAACGTGAGCCTTGCCGATGAACGGCAGCAGGTGATGTTCGCACAGCGAGTACAGCTCGATGTTCTTCACCAGCACCATCTCGCTGTTGTCGGAGCTGAACAGCGCGCCGTTGGTGACTTCCTCCAGCGTCTGCTGGTAGCCACGGCACAGGTACTGCATGGCCTTGGCGGCGCGCTTGGGCGTGTCCAGCAGACCTTCGCGAGAAACGTCCTCGCCGAGCTGGCCAAGGATCGCGGTGTAGTGTTGTTCCAGGGACATGGAAAATCCTGTTGGGTATCGAAGGGCGCAGGGTAGGGCGCCGACAGGGGCCTGGCAAGAGTGCCAGGTGCTCTGATTACTCGTCGCGGCCATCCATCATGGTGCGTTTGAGGATGATGTACACCGCGCCGGTACCACCATGCTTGGCCAGGCAGGAGCTGAAGCCCAGTACCTGTGGGTGCTGACGCAGCCAGGTGTTCACATGGCTCTTGATCATCGGTTTGCGCCCGTCCATGCGCACGGCCTTGCCATGGGTGACGCGCACGCAGCGAATCTCCAGTTTGGTGGCTTCGGCAAGAAACTCCCATAGCGTATCGCGTGCCTTCTCGACGCTCATGCCGTGCAGGTCAAGGCTGCCGTCGAAGGGAATCTGACCCAGTTTGAGCTTGCGCATCTGGCCGTCCTGCACGCCGTTGCCGGCCCAGTACAACGGGTCTTCGGCGCCGACGTCGATGACGAACTGATCGGACAGGCCGTCCACCTTGATCTCGCCCTGGCTGATGGTCGCAGCCTGGCGCAGGGTGTTGAACTGTTTACGGTCAGGCTTGGGTTTGCCAGTGTCGGCACGGTCGTGCTTGAGCGGCTTGACGCCGCGCAGCTCGGCCTGGAACAGGGAAAAGTCGTCGTCTTGCATCGGAGGCTCCGCGAAACAGGCTGGCATTTTACCCAAATGCCGGTCGTGTAAGCGTAGAAAGACGAATTTGTAGCAGCCGGTCTACTGGCGCTCACCGGGCCACTTGGCGAACAGCGTCGCTGGCAAGCCAGCTTCTGCGGCTGCTGTGGGCGATGTTTCGCTTGGTCAGTCGTGCTTTTTCATTAGCGAGGGCGACAGGCTCAGATCGTTGGGGCGCCGCAAGCGCCTGCGGCAGCGACGCCAGAAGGCGATACCGGCCCACAACAGGAACAGGCCCAACAGCAGCAGGATGATGGCTTCGCCCGTGGTGTCGTTGAGCGTCCCGAGAACCGGCGCGCGACCGGCCAGAGAGGCGACGCCGGCCATTGCCAGGAGAATGCCGAAGGCGGCGAGCAGCGCACCCAGACCGGCTCCGATACGCATACGCCAGTTTCTCGGCTGGCGTGGGCGCAGGCGGCGTGCATCGAAATCGTCGGACAGCTTCATTCCGATTTCCTTTGGCTTATCGGCGGTATGACCGGCTGGTTACGCCTGGGTTCCGCCGCGCAGGCAAGACTGCTAGCGCGTTCACACCAGCGCTTTGGCGTTCGGCACCAGGGTGGCGAAGTTATCGCCCAGCGTGATCACCTCGATGCGATGCACCTCGGCGGCGGCAATCACGCTGCCATCTGGCGCCGGCAGGTCACGGGTGGCGCAGGCGGCATCGACCAGGGTGCAGCGGTAGCCATAGTCCTTGGCGGCGCGAACGGTAGTGCTGACGCTGGAGTGGGTCATGAAGCCGCAGACGATCAGGTCGAGATGGCCGAGCGCCTGCAGGCGATCATGCAGCTCGGTGCCGGCGAAGGCATTGGGCAGGCGTTTTTCGACCACGATCTCGCCAGCCAGTGGGGCCGCTTCCGGCAGGTGGCGACCACGCGGGCCGCTGGGGTCGAGCAGGCCGCCGGGAATACCGAGGTGCTTGACGTGAACGATGTCGGCACCGGCACTGCGCGCTGCTGCCAGCAGGCTGGCGATCTCCGCCAGCGCAGCGTCGAGCCCCGGCAGCGCCAGCACGCCGCTGCGGTACTCTTCCTGGGCGTCGATGATCAGCAGGGTCGCATTGTTCAGGCTGGCCGGTGCGTGGCCACGACCGGTGAGCTGGAACATGGTTTGCGGATGGGACATCTCGGGCTCCTGGCTGATGGTGATGATGTGCCATTGTCCGCTTGCCAGAGCGCTCTGTGAACCTCTATCTGCGCCAAGGCTTGCTCGGTGCGTTTTGCCGGAGCAGAATCGGAACTGCCCCGAAGGACTCGGGGTCGTACGCAAAAGGAGTTGCCATGTCGCTTTTGCCGCAGTTACCCCAATATTTCTGGCTGTTGTTCTCCATCGCTGTGGCCATCGCCGTTCTGCGCGAGCTGCGGCGCCCGGATGATGACCTGGTGCGCAAGAAACGCGAGCGCTCCTGAGCTTTCGTTAACCTGTCATTCATGCGCGAGCGACCTGCACTGGGCTAAACTTCCGCACTTTTCACCCGGAGGCCGCCCGTGACTGCTCTCTCTACTCGTTTACGCACCCTGCGTGATTACATCCGTTGGGCCGTCAGCCGTTTTCAGGCCGAGCAACTGTTCTTCGGCCATGGCACCGACAACGCCTGGGACGAGGCGCGTCAATTGGTGCTCGGTTCGCTGCACCTGCCCTGGGAAATTTCCGACGCCTATCTCGATTGCCGTCTGGAAGACGACGAGCATGCGCACCTGCAGGCCGTGCTCAAGCGTCGTATCGAAGAGCGTGTCCCCACCGCTTACCTGCTGGGCGAAGCCTGGTTCTGCGGCTTGCCCTTCGTCGTCGATGAGCGTGTGCTGGTGCCGCGCTCGCCGATCGCCGAGCTGATCGACCGTCATTTCGCGCCCTGGTTGCCGAGTGAACCGGCGCGCATTCTCGACCTGTGCACCGGCTCCGGCTGCATCGGTATCGCGTGTGCCTACGAGTTCCCTGAAGCGGAAGTGGTGCTGGGCGATCTGTCGTTCGATGCGCTGGAGGTGGCCAACCTCAACATCGAGCGCCACGGCCTGGAGGATCGCGTGTACTGCGTGCAGGGCGATGGCTTCGCCGAATTGCCAGGCCAGCGCTTCGACCTGATCGTTTCCAACCCGCCTTATGTCGACGCCGAAGACTTCGCCGACATGCCCGCCGAATACCAGCACGAACCGGAGATGGGCCTGGCCTGCGGTCATGATGGTCTGGATCTGGTGCGGCGCATGCTGGCCGAGGCGGCCGATCATCTCACCGAACGCGGCGTGCTGATCGTCGAGGTGGGCAACAGCCAGGTGCATGTCGAAGCGCTTTACCCGGAAGTGGACTTCACCTGGCTGGACTTCCAGCGTGGCGGACACGGCGTGTTCCTGCTGGCGGCCAAGCAGTGCCGCGAGCATCAGGAACTGTTTCGTTCGCGGCTGAAGGGCTGAGCGGATGGTTTTTCGCGGCTGAAGCCGCTCCTACTGTAGGAGCGGCTTCAGCCGCGATATCTATCAGGGCCTAGGGCGGATCGGGGCGCCGACTGCTCGTAGCGAAGCGAGCAGTCCACCGGTTCATGCCGAGAAAGGCGCCATGACCTGGTCCACATTGCGCTTCGGCCGCGATGGATCAGCGCGTGGCGATCCAGATCAGCAACCCCGCCTGAAACAGGCTGAACGCCACCAGGCAGGTGATGGTGAAGCGCAGGCCGCTGTCTTCGCGCTTGAGGCGCTCGACCCGATCTCCCAGCTTGCGCAGTTTGGCGTCCTGCTCCTGCAGGTTCTGGTCTGCCAGCTGCAGCATCGCCGCGGCATCCAGCAGTTCGATGATCTGCACCTTCTCGGCTTGCCAGTCGCCATGCAGCGAACTGACCCGTGGCGCGCTGTAGAAGGGCTTGAGCTGCAGTGGGTCGCTGTACTCGATGGTGAAGCCCTGCGCCTTGACGGCGTGGTCGCGGCGGGCACGGGCAGCGTCGTTGAAGTTGTCCTTGGTCGGCAGCGCGCCGCCTTCGACGGTGTAATGGGCGAATTGCTTGCGTGCCCAGGCAATGCCCTGGGCCATGAGAAAACGTCCCAGGCCGCGATTGGCCGGCTCCACGCTGAAGCCCTTGTCCGGACCGAAACGAACCTCCTTGTTCTGATGATCGGCCCAGACTTCCAGCAGGTTGCTCTGCCGATGCAGGCGTTGGCCTGGCACCTGAACGGTCAGGCGCAGCATGCTCAGACTCCGGGTGTGACGCTCCACCCGGCCAAGCTGGACGAAACGCATCGGTCTTGGCCCGGTTTCGCGGTCGACGGGGAGCGGCGCCAGGCGCAGCAGGCTGAACTGCTCGGCTGGCAGTTCAGACCAGGGGTGTGGCGCGGCGGCCGCTTCGCTGGCTGCGGCTGCGTCTTCGGGGGCCTGCGCCTCCGGGGCTGGGTTCTCGCTCATGGGCGTCCTGTGCGCTTGGTCGGGTCATTTTGCAGGTTATCGACCGTTTTTCTCTGCGCTGGAGCGAATGAACGCGACGATCCGCTCGCCCAGAGCACGGGCCAAGGGTAGCTGCGGATCGTCGTAGGACGCTACCTGTTCGTTCCAGGGCGCCGGGGTGATGCGCATGACATGGTTCATGCCAGGGATCAGCGCCAGTTCGGCGTCGGGCTTGGCCTGCTTGAGCAGCTCGGCGTTGTCCGGGCTGACCTGGGCGTCGTGGGTGCCTTGCACGATCAGCGCGGGAATCTGCAATGCCGCGAAGTTCTCTGCCGGATCCTGGCGCAGCAAGCTGATCAGGTAGGGCTGCACGCTGGGGCGATAGATCGCTTGCAGCTCCTTGGGCACCTTGGGCTGCAGCTTGCCGCGAATCAGGTTGGCGAGTATGTGCCGGCTTTCGTCCAGCAGGGGCGGTGGCAGGCGCATGGCCAGTTGCATGTCCAGCACCTGGCCGATGGGGTAGGCGGGGCCGGCGATGGACACCAGCGCATCGGCCTGGCTGGCGGGCGCAGCCAGGCTGGCGATCAGCGCACCTTCGCTGTGGCCGATGAGTATCAGGCGATCGAAGCGCGGATCCTTCCTCAGCAGCCTGGCCCAGCCTTCGGCGTCAGCCACGTAGTGTTCGACGCTGAGGTCGCGCTCGTCCGGGGTGGCGGCGCGGCTGGCAGCGACGCCGCGCTTGTCATAGCGCAGGCTGGCGATGCCATTGCGCGCCAGAACCTGGGCCAGCTTCTTAAGCGCGTCGTTATGGCCGCCTTCGGGGTTGTTGCCGTTGCGGTCGGTAGGGCCAGAGCCGGCGATCAACAGCGCTACCGGTAGCGGCTTGTCGCTTTGTGGCACCAGCAGGCTGCCATACAGGGTGCCCTGGTCGGTATCGAGGCTGACGGGGGATTGCCGGGTGGTACTGGCCTGGGCCAGACCGGTGATCAGGGTGAGGGACAAGAGCAGGGCTCGCAGCATGATGAGGGCAGGGTAGTGGCAGACTGGCATTGGACGCTAGCCGAGCACCAAGGTTCGGGGTGAACTGCAAGAAGGTGGCAGGTATACTCGCCCACCTTGTGAATCGGGCCTGCGCAGCGCCGGGCCTGAGCTGAATTTCGCGGAGCGTCTTCCCATGTCCGGCAATACCTACGGCAAGCTGTTCACCGTCACCACCGCAGGCGAAAGCCATGGCCCGGCGCTGGTCGCCATCGTCGACGGGTGCCCGCCGGGTATCGAGATTGTCCTGGAAGACCTGCAGCGCGACCTCGACCGTCGCAAGCCGGGCACCAGCCGCCACACCACGCAGCGCCAGGAAGCCGACGAGGTGGAAATCCTCTCCGGGGTGTTCGAGGGCAAGACCACCGGCTGCTCCATCGGCCTGCTGATCCGCAACACCGACCAGAAGTCCAAGGACTACTCGGCGATCAAGGATCTGTTCCGCCCGGCCCACGCCGACTACAGCTACCACCACAAGTACGGCCTGCGCGATTACCGTGGCGGCGGCCGCAGCTCGGCGCGCGAGACCGCCATGCGCGTCGCGGCCGGCGCCATCGCCAAGAAGTTCCTGGCCAGCCAGGGCATCGTCATCCGTGGCTACATGAGTCAGCTCGGCCCCATCGAGATCCCGTTCAAGACCTGGGACAGCGTTGAGGACAACGCCTTCTTCAGTCCCGACCCGGACAAGGTGCCGGAGCTGGAGGCCTACATGGACCAGCTGCGTCGCGACCAGGATTCGGTGGGCGCGAAGATCACCGTGGTTGCCGAAGGCGTCATGCCGGGGCTCGGCGAGCCAATCTTCGATCGCCTCGACGCCGAGCTGGCCCATGCCTTGATGAGCATCAACGCGGTCAAGGGCGTGGAGATCGGCGCCGGCTTCGCCTGCGTTGCCCAGCGCGGCACCGAACACCGCGACGAGCTGACCCCGGAAGGTTTCCTCTCCAACAATGCCGGCGGCATCCTCGGTGGTATCTCCAGTGGTCAGCCGATCGTTGCCCACCTGGCGCTGAAGCCGACCTCGAGCATCACCACGCCGGGGCGTTCCATCGACGTCGACGGCAACCCGGTGGACCTCATCACCAAGGGCCGTCACGACCCCTGCGTCGGCATCCGCGCCACGCCCATCGCCGAGGCGATGATGGCCATCGTGCTGATGGATCACCTGCTGCGTCACCGCGCGCAGAACGCCGACGTGCGCGTCACCACGCCGGTACTGCCGCAACTGTGATCTGGGCGCGCGCGGCCTTGCCGTACTGGCGGCTGTCCGGCTTCTACTTCTTCTACTTCGCCCTGCTCGGGGGTACGGCGCCGTTCCTGGCGCTGTACTTCGATCACCTGGGCTTTTCCCCTGCACGCATTGGCGAGCTGATCGCCATTCCCATGTTGATGCGCTGCCTGGCACCGAACCTGTGGGGCTGGCTGGGGGATCACACCGGCCAGCGCTTGTTGATCGTGCGTTTCGGCGCGCTGTGCACCCTGGTTTGCTTCGCCGGCATCTTTCTCGGGCAGAGCTACGCCTGGCTGGCGTTGATCATGGCCACGCACGCCTTCTTCTGGCATGCGGTGCTGCCGCAGTTTGAGGTCATCACCCTGGCCCATCTGCGCGAGCAGGCGGCGCGTTACAGCCAGATTCGCCTGTGGGGCAGCATCGGCTTCATCGTCGCCGTGGTCGGCCTCGGCCTGTTGTTCGAGTGGCTGAGTCTGGACGCCTACCCGGCGGCGTTGCTGGTGATCATGGCCGGCATCGTCGCCAGCAGTCTCTGGGTGCCCAATGCGCAGCCTTTGCTGCGTGCGAATACGCTGGAGTCGGAGGGCTTTGTGCGCCAATTGCGCCGCCCCGGCATCCTCGCGTTCTATGTTTGCGTTGGGCTGATGCAGTTGAGCAACGGCCCGTACTACACCTTTCTGACTCTGCACCTGGAAGGTGTTGGCTACAGCCGTGGCGCCATCGGCTTGTTCTGGGCGCTGGGGGTGGTGGCAGAGATCCTGCTGTTCCTGGTCATGGCGCGCCTGCTGCAGCGTTACTCGCTGCGTGCAGTGTTGCTGGCCAGCTTCCTGATCACCGCCGTGCGCTGGCTGTTGCTGGGCAACCTGGCCCAGTACCTGCCGCTGCTGCTTCTGGCGCAGTGCATGCACGCCGCCACCTTTGGCGCATTCCACGCCGCGTGCATTCACTTCGTACAGCGCAGTTTCGCTGATCGCCAACAGGGCCAGGCCCAGGCGCTGTATGTCAGTCTGGCCGGGATCGGCGGCGCGTTGGGCGCGTTGTATGCCGGTTACAGCTGGAAGAGCCTGGGCCCGGCCTGGACTTTCGCCATCGCCAGTCTGGTAGCCTTGCTGGCCGCCTTCATCATTGCCACCCGTCTGCCGCCCGAGCAGCCCTGAATCGAGTGAACCCGTCATGAGCAGCCTCGCCGTCTACCTGGATACCGCACCGGAACTGCCGAACAAGGTACTGAACTACGCCGACGACATCGCCAGCACGCTGGCGGCGGCGGGCATCGACTATCGTCAGGTGGAACTGCCGGCTGCCTTGCGCCCTGGCTGCGAGCAGGCCGAATTGGATGCGGCCTACGGCCTGTGGCTGCAGGCATTCATGAGCAAGGAAGGTCACGTGCAGCAGGAGCTGTTCAACCTGCAGCGCAATGATCCGCAGAAGCTGGAGCTGCGTGCGCGTCATCTGGACGAGCAGGCGCAGTCGACGGCCAGTGCCTGGTTGTTCCTCGGTGGCTTTGCCCAGCTCAGCCTACACCTCGATGGCCACGTGTACATGCTGCAGGGCGAGAGGGGCGATCTGCTGTCGCTGCCAGCCGGCACCCGCCACTGGTTCGACCTGGGTGAGGAACCGCATGCACTGGTAGTGCGCCTGAGTGCCAGCGAGGATGCACCCGTGCGTACCGATGACGATATCGCCAGCCGTTTTGCCCGGCTCGGTGATTGAGGGAACCGACGCCAGTCGCCAGCTATCCTATGCAGGCAACCTTTCAGACAGGAGTGTCGTCATGGGTTCCATGTTCAATGGCCTGATCGGCCTGGTCATCCTTGCCCTGGATATCTGGGCCATCCTCAACGTGATCAAGAGCAGCGCCGAGACCGGGATCAAGATTCTGTGGATTCTGCTGATCGTGCTGCTGCCGGTGATCGGTCTGATCATCTGGGCGCTGATGGGGCCGCGCGGCAACGTCAGGATATGAGCCGGCTGTGGCTGCTGGCCTTGGCGCTGCTGCCACTGTTCAGTGTGGCAGCAGATAACGCCGATGCCTGGCAGGCACTGCGCGAGGGCCGCGCGTTGATGCTCATGCGCCACGCAACGGCGCCGGGTACGGGCGACCCGGCGAATTTTCGCCTGGAACGCTGCGAAACCCAGCGCAATCTCAACGATCAAGGGCGTGCCGAGGCCCGGCGCTGGGGCGAGTTGCTCGCGCGTCAGGGGATCGAGCAGCCGCGCCTTCTCAGCAGTCGCTGGTGCCGCGCACTGGACACTGCGCGCGGCATGCTGCGCGGCCCGGTGCAGCCGTTCGCCGCGCTGGATTCATTCTTTGGCCAGCCCGAGGACGGTGCCGAGCAGACCGCCGAGCTGGTTCGCATGATCAACGAGCTGCCGCTTGGTGCGCCGTTGCTGCTGGTTTCCCATCAGGTCAACATCACCGCGCTGACCGGCATCTTTCCTGCCTCGGGCGAAGGGCTGATTCTGGCGCTGCCACTGCGCCCGCGTACCGAGCCTCTGGCGCGCATACCCGCGCCCTAGGTTACAGAGCCAGTTGCGCCTGCGCCGGCTGCAACACACCCTCCAACTCCAGCAATTGCTGTTTGCGCGGCAGGCCACCGGCATAACCGGTGAGGCTGCCGTCACGGCCGATCACGCGATGACAGGGCACGATGATGGAAATCGGATTGGCGCCATTGGCCGTTCCCACCGCACGCACCGCCTGTGGCCTGTCGAGGACACTGGCCAACTCGGAGTAGCTGCAGGTGCGGCCGTAGGGGATCGCCAGCAGCGCCTGCCAAACTGCCTGCTGAAAGGCCGTGCCCTTCGGCGCCAGGCGCAGTTCGAACTGACGGCGCTTGCTGGCGAAATATTCGTCCAGCTGGCTGCACACGGCGTCCAGCTCACGGCCAGCGGGCTGCCAATGCTCTTCGATGCGCCAGGGCCGGCTGTCCAGCTCCATCAGCAGCAGTTGCAGGCCGCTTTCATCGGCCGCGAGAAACAGCGGGCCGACGGGGCTGTCGTGGTAACGGTAGTGCATGGCTCAGCCTCCCGAATAGTTATGCCAGAGGTGCGCCGCCGCATAGGCGCGCCAGGGGCGCCAGGCTTCGGCACGTTGTTTCAGGCGACGCGCATCGATCCCTTCAGCTCCCCAGACGGGCGCCTTGAGCAGCCCCAGATCGCTGGCGGGAAAGGCGTCGGCCTCTCCGAATGCACGCAGGGCAATATACTCCGCCGTCCACGGGCCGATGCCGGGCAGGGTGCAGAGTCGTTCGATCAGCGCCGCGCTGCCCTTTTCCATATCCAGCTTCAGGCTGCCATCGGCGATGCGCGCGGCGAAATGCTGCAGGCACTGCACACGCTTGCCGGGCATGCCGATGCCGGTCAGATCAGCCTCGGCAAGTGCTTGCGGCGAGGGGAACAGATGGCTGATGCCCAGCGTTTCCGGCGTCTCGATTGGCGTGCCGACGCGCTGTACCAGGCGCCCGACTATGGTGACCGCGGCTTTGACCGTGACCTGCTGGCCGACGATAGCGCGTACTGCCTGCTCGAACGGGTCGAATGCCACTGGCAGGCGCAGGCCCGGATTGCGCCGCAGCAATGGTGCGAGCAGCTCATCAGTGCCCAGATGCAGGGCAATCGCCTCGGGTTCGCTGTCGAGGTCGAACATGCGCCGCACGCGTCGTTCGAGTGGATCGAGATGGGCAGGCGAGGCCAGGCGACAGCGCAACTCCAGCGCGTTCTGCCCCGGCAGCGGAGCGACCCTGAACCAGCCCGGTGCGCCATCGATGCTGAAACCGCGGCTGTAGCTATCCGCGCTCAGCGACTCCAGACCGGGAATCGCGCGCAGGGCGAAATGGCTGTGGAACTGTTGCCAGTCCCAGGGCGGTTGGTAGGGCAGAAGCAGCGTGATGATGTTCATGGCTGGCACCCTAGCTCGGCGCTTGCGGCTTGTCAGCGTGAAGATGACTTTCAAATCCCGGCGCGTTCGTAGCTTCGGCCTGGGCGAAAGGGCTAGAACCATGCATGAGGCCCACATCGATTCGGCGTGTTCAACCTTTGCCACGCGGCCAGGCCACGCCAGAGGCGCTGGCGTTCAACATGGGCCCCGCCTCGGGGCTCTACGGCTGCGAGCTACTCGGCCAGCAAGTTCGCTGTACGTGGCCTGACGAAGCACTGGAGCTGGAGTGGCGTGAGCACGGCAACCGCGTGGGGGAGCTGATGCCGCCATTCGTCGACACACCGATGCTGCGCAGTCAGGCGCAGCGTCCACCGGTGATGCGTCGCCTGGACATGTGTCTGCAGGCCGAGCAGATCGCCGAATCAGCCTGGAAGCAGGCCCACGCCAGCATCGTGCATCGCCCGGTGGGGCTGCAGTTCAACCTTGGGCAGGTCACGCCGGGGTGGATCAACAGGTTGCTGATGGGCTGGTTCAGTCGCCCATGAGTGCAGGCGAGGTGCCCGGGATGGCCAGTTGCCGCTGGTCGTCGGCTTTGTCACAAAGGCTTTCTGAACGAAGCCAATCGCGTATTTACGGGCTACTCTTGAGAAGACGGTCTTCAGTCCGGTGTTCTGCCGGGCAGTCGTCGATACGCTTGCAGTAGACACATCGAGCACCTGCTCGATTCTCGGGGCGGCGCCAACAGGGGGCGCGACACCGTCCACAAGACGGTCGCATTGGGAAAGCGGTTAATCCATCCATAGCCTGAGAGGGGGTCGTTTATGAGCACAGCCTTCCACGAAGACTCCAGCACTTCGGTGCTGCGTCGGATGAAAGAAGGGGGATTCGACTTCGCCCAGTTTCACCCGATCGAGTTCTACGCCATCTTTCCCGACGAAGAACGGGCCAGAATGGCGGCCAGAAACTTTCGCGGCGAGTCGCTCAATGCCCAGATATCTGCCCGCGAGGACGGCATCTGGCACCTGCAGATCAGCAAAGTGATGTACGCCACCCATGCCGGTATCGGCGAGTTCGAACACGACCTGGAGTCCATCGTCGTCCCGCTGGGCGGCAAGATGGATGGCTGGGGCGTCACGCAGGAGGTGAAAGCGTCAGCCATGCGTTAGGGATTGCCGCGGCATCCGTCAGCAGACCATCGGCCGGCCACCCGGCCGATGGCTTCAACTCCCAGCCCACCTCGACTTGCCACGCCTTCTCGCGCAGACTGCGCGGCGGAGGTACTCATGGCCGATGTTCTGATCCTGACCCATATCGATTATTGCCCACCCGCCCACCTGGCGCAGGTGCTGCAGGCGCGTGGCTGCAGTTTCGACGTGTTGCGCGTCGATCTGGGCCAATTGCGCGGCTACGACCTGGAGCGGCCCAAGGCGGTTGCCGTGATGGGCGGGCCGATGAGCGTCAACGACCCGCTGCCCTGGATCGCCGACGAAGTGGCGGCGCTGCAGCGCTTCATCGCGCGCGACATTCCGCTTATCGGTCACTGCCTGGGCGGCCAACTGCTGGCCAAGGCGCTGGGCGCGAGCATCCGCCGTATGCCCTACACCGAAGCGGGGTGGCAGATTATGCAGCGGCGCTCAGAAGCGGCCGATAGCCCCTGGCTGGCGCACTTGCCTGAAGAATTCAGCATTTTTCAGTGGCATGGCGACACCTTCGCGCTACCTGACGGCGCCCAGCCTTTGCTGAGCAGTCGCTGGTGTGACAATCAGGGCTTTGCCTGGGGTGACAAGGTCCTGGCACTGCAAGGGCATCCGGAAATGACCCAGGCGCTGGTCGAGCACTGGCTCGGCGACTGGGCCCATCTGCTCGATGCCAGCCAGCCCAGCCAGCAGAGCATTGCCGAGATGCGCGACGACCTGAGCGGAAAGGTCAGTGCGCTGAATCGGGTCGCCGAGGGTTTCTACGCGCACTGGCTGAAACTGGCTGGGCTGTGAGCGTGGACAAGGGCGAAGCTCGATAGGCGCTTGATCACCGCTCAAGGCTCGTCAGGGATCAACGCCAGCAGGTCGGTCACGCCAACATCCACTCCGGCCTGAGCCAACAGCGTCGTGGCCTGTCCTCGGTGATGCGTCTGGTGGTTGAACAGGTGCGTCAGCAGGGCGAAGAAGTGCTTTTGCGCGGCGACACCCTTGGTGTTGTGGTAGCTCAGCGGCTGATCCAGCTGTTCTTCGCCCATCTCGGCAGCCAGGGCCTCGATGCAACTGTCCAGCTGCTTTCGCAGTGTGGCCAGCTCACGTATGTCCGCCGCCATCGGCTGATCCAGCCGCGTCGGTGTCTGCAACTCTGCGAGAGTCTGCAATGCCCGGAAGTTCGCCGGGTGTGCGCGGTAGCGCCCCAGCCAGATACGGTCGGCCACCAGCAGATGATTGAGCGTACCGAGGATCGAGCCGAAGAACGCACCACGCTCGGCACTCAGCGCTTCGTCGGGCAGGGTGCACGCCGCCGCGTAGAGCCGTTCGTTCATCCAGCTGTTGTAGCGTGCCATCAGGCGGATATGGTCGATTCTCTGCATGCTTGCCCCTGTCGTTCGCGACTTGCCGTTGATTGTGGCGCTTGCGCCAGTCTTCGCTCAGCAGTCCGAATAGTGCCGAATCCGATACCTGTCCGTCGATGATCCAGCGTTGGCGCAGCAACCCTTCCTGGCTGAACCCCAAACGCTACAATGCGCGCCCGGAGGCGCTATTGTTCGGGTCGATCTCGGCCTCGACGCGGTTGAGCCCCAGGGTTTCGAATCCATGGCGCAGCAACTCGCCGGCCGCCTCCTGAACGTAACCCTTGCCCCAGGCAGAGGATGCAATGCCAAAGCCGATCTCCGCGCGACGAGATTCCGGCTGGTAGTTGAATAGCAGACACTTGCCGATCAGCTCGGCGCTTTCCCTGATGACGATAGCCAGGGTCAGGCGCTCGCCCTCGTGCATGGCGTGTCGTTCTGCGTGGATGTAATCCAGCGCCACGGCCTCGGTGTCCCAGGGCGGGGTGTTCCAGTAGCGCATGACCTGCGGATCGGAGAAGGTCGCGAACAGCACTGGCGCATCCGCTGCTTGCAGAGGGCGCAGCAGGAGACGATCTGTTGTCAGTGTCACGCAAAGATCAGGCATGGGGTTCCTTGTGTTCAGAAGCGCTCGTCAGCAATGGCCGGCAGCACCAGCTCACGCACGTAGCTGGCATCGGACAGACTCAGCAGTGTGCGCACCAGGGCGACGACATCGTGCAGTGGAATCAGCTGACCCTGGCCATGCTGCGCGGCCCGCTCGACCGGCGTTTGCAGATCGTCCTGGGTATTGAGGTAGCCCAGTTGCAGGCAGGTGACGGCCAGACGCTGATCGCGAAAACCTTCGCGCAGGGTCTCGGCAATGCCCTTGAGGGCGAATTTGCTGGCACCGAACGTGACTTCCGGACGGCCGCTTTGTGGCAGCGCCGAGGTGGAACCGGTCAGGATCAATTGCGGTTTGGCGCGGCCGAGCAGGCGCGGTAGCAAGCGTTTGAGCAGCAGCAAGGTCGCGCCGATATTGACGCTGACCATCTCGAGAATCTGTGCGTCCTCGTCCTGCAGAAAACTGTAGTCATCCTCGAATGCGCGCGCTTCCCAGATACCCAGGTTGTAGATGATCGCGTCCAGCTGTTGCGGTGTCTGGGCTTCGATGGCTTCTACCGCCCGCAGTGGGTCGCTCATATCGGCTTCGATCCACTGGATGCCCCTAGGCAGATCGGCTGGATGACTACGCGAAATTCCGACCAATTCGTGGTCTTGCGCCAAGCCGTCTACCAAGGCGCGGCCAAGACCTCGACTAGCGCCGATCACCATGATTCGCATCCTGTACCTCCTTGATTTGTGCAGGGATCTTCCGTGGCTGCGGACGTTAATAGGGGGACTGGCGGCGGGTCAAACGATGGTCCGTCGGCGCACGGTTTCAAGCGTTACAGATTGTCTCTACAACGATTTTGGGCCGGAGAGGGCAGGGCTGCAGGGAGCCGGGTTCCCGCCTGTGCAGGAACGACGGTTCGCTACTCAGAGGTGTGGGCGACTATTGGCCGTTCGGTTCCGACCATACGGCGAACTCGTTGCCACCCGGTTCGACGAAATGAAAGCGCCTCCCGCCGGGGAAGGCGAAGATCGGTTTGATGATTTCCCCTCCAGCAGCCTCGACCTTGGCCTGAGTGCCTTCCAGCTGTGCACTGTAGAACACGATCAGCGCGCTGCCGTTGTCGCTGCGTGCGGACATCTCGGCGCTGAAAAATCCGCCATCGAGGCCTTCGTCGGCGAAGGCGGCGTAGTCGGGGCCATAGTCCGTGAATCGCCAGCCGAAAGCGGCCTGAAAGAAGGCTTTGGTGGCCGGCAGGTTGCGGGTGGGATATTCGACGTAATTGATCTTCTCGTGAGCAGGCATGCCGAGTTCCTTGGCAGTGAAAGGGGGGATTACTGACGTGATTTAGCCAGGTCGATAGCCGCCTGGATAGCGGCGCGTGCCTGCGGGCTGTTCTTCCAGCAGGTCGAGCCCAGCTGAGCGGCTACCGCCGTGACGATATCGCCGACGCTGGCTTCGGCCAGCTCCTGAAGCGAGTTGATGCCGATCTGTTCGAGTCGTTGCACGACGGTCGGGCCTACGCCTTTAACGTTCAGAAGGGCCTGGTGTTCATCGTGTGGGAAGGGCATTGGGGTTCTACCGATTTAAGTTGGATATGGTCACTTTGAGTTCCCGCAGCTCCAGCAAGACATGAAATTTTCAGGGTTGTATTCCTTGCACTTTTTGCAAGGCCACTCGTTTTCGCTGAGTGAATCATTTAATTCTTGTTCATGTTGGTAGCGTCCGACTAATTTGGCTGCGGTTTCAAATTGTTCAGGATGTACCCAGAGTTCGGGGTGTATCGGTTTGTTGAAGGAAATCACCGAGCGGATAGCGTCTTGGTGTTCATTTAATATCTTTGTGGTGATGCCATTGCTTTGCAGGTAGCTGGCTATCAAGTTTACCTGAATGAGACTGTCGGACTCCAATAGCTTTCGCACAGTTAAAGCACCTGGTATTTGATTAAGGAGGCGGCCTCAGTCCGCTTCCGCGAGCGATCTGAACCTATGGTCAGGCGGTTACCGTGGTCATTTTTATGACTTGGGCAGGCTTGGCACGAAATGTTGGGCTATGGGTGTCAGCGGCAATCATGTGCTCTGTTTGATCGTGCGCGTTTAGTGCGTCTTGCGATGTCCATCTTTCGATGAGCAAGAACTTGTTTTCATCCGCTGCATCGCTAAATAACTCGTATTGCAGGCATCCAGGCTCCGCGAGGACTAGCGGTTTAAGATTTTTATATGCCTCAATTTGGAGGTCTCGTTTGCCTGGCATTACTTCGATCATGACGACGAGATTGACTTCTTCCATAATGGTCTTCTTTTGGTTGTTGATCCGATTGCGATATGCTTGGCAATTAAAATAGTGACCGGGCAAAAGCGAAGCCTTTGACTGGGTGGTGAGTGAAACGTCATGCGTTTAGCTAAACAGTCCAGAGATCACACTGGTTATACCTTCGACTATCGCTAGGACACCATCGACTATGGCTTCTAGAATGCCTGACAATATCTCCAATGGACCGCTGTCAGTGAGGATGACAGGTGTTGCTACGCCGGCAACAGATAGCGCTACAGCGGCCATGGCAACAGAATGAAATCCTGCGACCAGGATATAAATCACGGATGAAAGAAGGAGGATTACGCTGAGGGCATTGAGCGCTCTATGGCCAAGTGAACGTTTGGTTTTCATCTTGATTTTTACTCCATGTATAACTGAATACTAAATTGTCATGGCTGCATGGTGTTTGGTTGGAGGGCTGGATGTAGCTCATTACGGCGAGCGGAGTGAGCGGTTTTAATGCTGTTTGGCAAGTGACAGATATCGCTGGGTAATGTATCTGATGTTACGCTCCAGCGGTGGGGCGAGGCTCACCTTGCATGGAAAGGTATCTCATGACTTCGTACTCATCTCCGAGATACGCAAACAATTCGTTACCCAATGGCTCTGAGGCTTGAATGTGTAAAATCAAGTGTTCGATGTAGGTCAAGTCGAAGCCGGAGCCGTTTTCCAAGTGCAAGCGCTCGCTACCAATGATATGAACCTGTGGCTGTTTGCACCTATTGAAATACTCAGACCATCCGTCGACCTGATGCCACTTGTAACTTCCGTAGGTCGGCATATCCAGTGCCTTCACTAACGCAGTCTTCGAAGCCTGGTGTGCGAAAGCTAGTGCCAGCTCTTGGGACGGAAATGCCTCCACTAGGTCAACATAGTGAGTCAGTCCATCGTAGTCGTACTGGTGGCGCGATGCTACGACAATATATGAATTTCCCCCTAGACGCCTTCGTTCAGCCTGTAACCCAGACTCGACAGCCGCAATAAAGGAAGTAATATATTTCCCGTTCCAGCATGGAAGGATGCTACTTGCGGATGCCAGCGTGATATTTGTATTCATGTCACTTTCCGCGGAATTCAGTCGCGGGCCTCCGTTGTCGCTATGGTTTCTATGTGGTTTCGCTTACGTTTGTATAGCCTGTCCCAGTGAGCGAAGCGAACGGTTTGAAGGCTGTAATGGACTCTCCCCACCCCACAGTTCTATACCAAGGTGTCGAGGATTTTTGAGCGGGAGAGTCGTTATGAAGCGCATTGCCGTTGATCTGGCCAAGTCCGTTTACCAAGTTGCCGAGAGTGTCCGTTCCGGCCAGGTGGTGCAGCGCAAGCGGCTGAACCGAGAGGCGTTTCGCCGATATATACAGGAGCAGGCCGAGTCGGTCGAGTGGGTGATGGAAGCCTGTGGCACAGCGCACTATTGGGGGCGGCTGGCGCAATCGCTCGGTCCTCAAGTGAGGCTGATTCATGCGCGCTATGTCCGGCCCTATCGACGGCGCAACAAGACCGACTGCAACGACTGTGACGCCATGCTGGAAGCGGCGCGCTGCAGGGATATTTATCCGGTGCCGGTGAAGAGCCATGAGCAGCAGTTGCTATAGCAACTGCACGGGCTGCGCGAAACCTGGAAGAAAAGCCGCACCCAGCGGACCAACCTGCTGCGCGGCATGCTGCGTGAAGCCGGTATCGAAGCGCCGACCTCAACCGTCGCCTTCATCCGGGCAGCCAATGAGCTGGTTGACCAGCCTGAACTCACGCCCTTGAGTCGACTGCTGCATATCGTCCTGGCCGAGATCAATCTGTATGAGCAGTGCATGGCCGAGTGCGAACAGCAACTCAAAAGCTGGCATGCCGACGATGAAATCGTGCGCAAACTGGATGAGGTCAGCGGTATTGGCCTGCTGACGGCCAGTGCGCTGACAGCTGCAGTCGGCAAGCCAGAGCGCTTTGCCAATGGTCGCCAGCTGAGCGCCTGGCTGGGCATGACCCCAAGCGAATACAGCAGTGGCGAACGCCGACGGCTTGGGCGGATCAGCTGCAAAGGCAACATCTATGTGCGCACGCTATTTATCCATGGCTCGCGAGCGGCCTTGCTAGCGGCATCAGCGATGCCAGGCACGCACGCCAGAGAAATTGACCCAGTTACAGCGCTGGGCCGTCGAGACGGCAGCCCGTATTGGCCACAACAAAGCGGCTGTGGCGCTGGCCAACAAACTGGTGCGGATCTGCTGGGCGGTGTGGTGCCATGAGCGGCGCTTCAATGGCAATTGGCAGAGCACAAAGTCCGCCTGACGGCGGGAGTGATCAGTAAAGATGTGATGATTTTCTTGTGGTTGTGGTGAATAGCAGCACTGTCGGAACAGGCGAGTCCTGCAGCGGAATAAGGCCGATAACAATGATGATCCACGTGATCGATTGAACGCTTGGCCCCCGCTGCGCGAACTACAGAATGGCCAGGGCAGAAAAGCCCTCAACAGGCCGGATATACGAATGCAACCGCGCTGACGACAAGTGCAAAAGAAAAGCTTCGCTCACTACTTGTGGGGGGAGTCCGTATACACTTGTTAGGCGCTGCCGCAAGAGCAACTTGGAAAGCGGCACTTAACGCTTTCATGTTCTTCGCTGCCGGGAGTAATAATGCTTTCTTCGAAAGAGTCCGCTAGAACCTCGTGAAATATATCGTGGTTAGTTACCACGAAGTGACGGCCTCTCGGTTCTAGCCCTGAGTTAGAGTATGTATAAAGTTTATGTGCTTCGCCGGACCATTGTGAGTCTGTTAATTCTACAACGAAGCATGTGCCAGCTTCCTTCGGGTATATGCCGATAGCGGGGCTGCAATCTGTTCTTGCACTGCGAATGCAACGTGCGCCTTCAAAACTCAATTTTACAAATGAATTGGGGTACTCTTGTTCGTCGGCAATTAAATAGATGGCGCATTCACTTGGGCTATAAACAAGCACCGAATCCTCAATGTGATCATGTAGGTACTTAAGATTAATAGCTGTGCCTGAATGCATGCACGTTCTCCAGTGTTTTTGACGCCTAACGCCCGCCTAAGGGGCTGACAACGCATGACCACTAAACTCAAACACAACAACTGCAACCACCGCGGCTCAATGGGACTGGAAACGCCGCGCGTTGACAGTCCCTCTTGAGGCGTTTGTTATGCGCAACTCACCGTAACTTCATAATTACGTTCAACATTAGCGGAAACTTTACCCCACGTAGAAGATTTAACTCTTAGCTGATGCTTATCAAAAGCAGCTTGATCTCTAAACTCTTCATACACATCGAATCGATATGGGTTTTCTTCGTTTTGCGTGACTTCAAAAATCAGACAACCATCTTCTAATCTCGTGAAACGAATATGATTGTCTAGCTCATTGATAACAGCAGTTAGCTCTGCTTTGGGCACAACAATGAAGCCTTTTAGAATTACCTTGCTCAATTTCTATCCTTTTAAATTTTGCAAATGTGGCTGATTTTTTATGTTAGGCGCATAACGTCGCAAGCTGCGGCGCGAAGCGTCCGACAGCCTTGGCTTGTTAGAGTTTTCTGTCATTCGGTGCATGCTTTTGGCCGACATCAAATATAGCAGAATCTATAGCAAATGTTTCTCGCATGCCGTCCGCGGTCATTGAGGTCCAAGCTACCTCTCGTTGGATGAGTGACTCTATACCATTACCTGGCAGACCTAGCTGATTTACTTACCCCCAAGTGAGAACCGAGCCACCTGATTGGACAAATGCCTGAACTACCGTTTTCTCATGTTCACTCAAGCGGTCATAGATTCGCTCTGCTTCTTCTAACTCCATTTGACCTTGTGCTCGCCTCACTGCGCGCGCATGAAGTCCAGTAGCGACAAGTCGAACTAATGGAAACGCGATAACCGCCGAAAATACAGCAATTACCCAGTCTGATGACAGGAGATAAACTGATAAGCCCACAACACCGGCTACAGAGGTGGCTATGCTCCGGCCCACATCAGTTTCCGCGTATATTCGCTCAGCCCATTTATCCAATGTTTTCAATGTGTACCCCTAACAGTGATTAGATGGAAGGCGGTACTAATCCGATAGTAGAGCCTTCCATCTAACTCCGCACCATCGTCAATCCCGCCACAAAGTAAATCTAATTAAATCAATACCTTACTGCTGCACCACTGCCCCGGCAACGTATTCGCTTGACTTCCTCTTTTTGCTCTACCATTACCACTGTATAAAAACACAGCCAGGGAGTCGGCCATGGAAACCTCCAGCAAACCTCGCCTGCAAGAGCAGTTCCGGACGGTGATGCGCGTGCATCACTACAGCATCCGTACCGAGCAATCCTACTGGTACTGGATTCGCTATTTCATCCGTTTCCATAAGCTGCGCCATCCGCTGGAGCTCGGCGCTACCGAGGTCAATGCTTTTCTCTCCTGGCTGGCCGTTGAGCGCAAGGTGGCTGCCGCTACCCAGAATCTGGCGCTCAATGGGCTGGTATTCCTGTATGACAAGGTGTTGCAGCAGCCCCTTGGGCAAGTTGGCGAGGTGGTGCGTGCCAAACGCTCGGCGCGTATTCCCTGCGTGCTGACACACGAGGAAGCCACAGCACTGATTGCCAGGTTGGGTCAACCTCATCAATTACTGGCTTCGCTGATGTACGGCGCTGGCTTGCGTGTGGTGGAGGCCGCACGGTTACGCACCAAGGATGTGGATTTCGACAAGCAGGTCATCACCATCCATGACGGCAAAGGCGCCAAGGACCGCACGACACTATTGCCGGCGCCCTTGATCACACCATTGTTAGAACGCAGAGAGCGAATGTTTCGCGCCTGGAAGCAACGAGACATTTTCTATCAAGCCCCCGTCAGCCTGCCCTTGGCGTTACGTCGCAAGTATCCAAAGGCCGGATGCTCATTCGAGTGGCAGTGGTTATTTCCCTCAACGGGGCTTTGCACGGATGAGGACGGGCAGATCGTTCGTCACCACCTGCATGTCAGTGCCATTCAGAAGGCGGTCAGGCATGCCGTCCGGCAGTCAAACCTGCACAAGCCTGCAAGCTGCCATACCTTTCGCCACAGCTTTGCTACCGAACTGCTGCGCCGGGGCAGTGATATCCGCACCGTGCAGACGCTGCTGGGGCATGCTGATATACGCACGACGCAGATCTACACGCATGTGCTGGGCCAGGGCTTTGCCGGTGTCGTCAGCCCGCTGGGGTGAGCGGGTTGATCGTGATGCCATCCGGCCAAGGATAAAGCCCCCACGCTGCATTAAAGAGTCTATTCGCTCAGGTTCTTACCGCCCCGCTGTATCACCGTCCGCCCACTGCTCGCGCCCTCTTCCGCGCCGAACAAGCGGGCGTAGCGCAGGGTCGCGTTGGCGTGCTCGCGCATGATGCCTTCGGCGCGTGCGCCCTGGCCGGCAAGTACGGCGTCGACGGCGGCGTGGTGTTGCAGGTGGGCAAAGTTGAAGCGGCGGTATTCGCGATCCAGGTGGGCTCGGTCAACGGCCAGGGCGCTGACCGAGGCGAACGGCAGGTGGTCGTTGCGCGCCAGGGCCGTGGCGATGGCCGGGTTGCCGCTGGCCTCCACCAGCGCCTGGTGAAAGCGCAGATTGATGTCGTGGTAGCTGGCCAGGTCTTCTTCACTCAGGTAGCCCTTGTCGAATAACTGATCGCCCTGTGCGAGGCATTCCAACAGCACTGCGCGCACGGCTTCGGACACGCCGCGTTCGGCGGCCTGGCGCGCAGCCAGGCCTTCGAGCACGCCGCGCACTTCCACGGCGCCGGCCAGTTCCTCTTCACCGAGTTGGCGCACTGCGTAGCCGCGCGCGCCATGGCGAATCAACAAGCCTTCCTGCTCCAGCACGCGAAACGCCATGCGCACCGGCATACGCGATACGCCCAGGCGCTCGGCCGTGGGGATCTCGGCGATGCGCTCGCCCGCCGCCAGGCTGCCCTCGGCAATCATCTGCCGCAGCAACGCCAGAACCCGTTGTCCCGGTCCGCTCATGACTTCTCCTTGATTGGATCCAATGGCGCCAGTCTACGGCAGCCAATGGCCAGGTCAATTCGGCTTTTCGTGCGATTAACGCCCATCAATGGATCCATAAACCTGGATTGAGCTGGTCAATTACCCCTTAGAAGCAGACTATTGGATCCAATAACAACAATAGCCTCGAGGAGGTTGCCATGTTCCCGAAGAATGCCTGGTACGTTGCCTGCACGCCGGACGAGATCGATAGCAAGCCATTGGGCCGCACCATCTGCGGCGAGTCGATGGTGTTTTACCGTGGCCCGGAAAACCGCGCCGTGGCCCTGGAAGACTTCTGCCCGCACCGTGGCGCACCGCTGTCGCTGGGTTACGTTGAGGATGGCCTGCTGGTCTGCGGTTACCACGGCCTGGCCATGGGCTGCGACGGCAAGACCGCTGCCATGCCCAACCAGCGCGTGCAGCATTTCCCCTGCATCCGCCGCTTCGCGGTGATTGAGCGCTATGGCTTCATCTGGGTCTGGCCAGGTGACGAGACACTGGCCGACCCGGCGCAACTGCCGCATCTGGAGTGGGCGGAAAGCCCCGAGTGGGCCTACGGCGGCGGCCTGTATCACATCGCCTGCGACTACCGGCTGATGGTCGACAACCTGATGGATCTGACCCACGAGACCTACGTGCACGCCAGCAGCATCGGCCAGAAGGAGATCGACGAAGCGCCGGTCAATACCCGCGTCGACGGCAGCGAGGTGATTACCAGCCGCTTCATGGAGAACATCTCCGCGCCGCCCTTCTGGCGTGCGGCGCTACGCGCCAATGGCCTGGATGAGGACGCGTTGGTGGATCGCTGGCAGATCTGCCGCTTCACCCCGCCGAGCCATGTGCTGATCGAGGTCGGCGTGGCGATTGCCGGGCATGGCGGTTATGAAGCGCCCGATCAGTACAAGGCCAGCAGCATCGTGGTCGACTTCATCACCCCGGAGAACGACACCTCGATCTGGTATTTCTGGGGCATGGCGCGACGCTTCAAGGTCGACGACAACGAGCTCACCGACCGCATCCGCGAGGGCCAGGGCAAGATTTTCAGCGAAGACCTGGAAATGCTCGAACGCCAGCAACGCAACCTGCTGCGCCACCCGGAGCGCAACCTGCTCAAGCTCAATATCGATGCCGGCGGCGTGCAGGCGCGGCGCATCATCGAGCGACTGGTCAAAGCCGAACAGGCCCAGGCCGACGGGCAGATCCTGGCGCGGAGCGCATCATGATCGAAGTCATCATCCGCGCCATGCGTCTGGAGGCCGAGGGCATCCTCGGCCTGGAACTGGTGGCTGCCGATGGCGCGCCGCTTCCGCCGTTCGAGGCCGGTGCGCATATCGACCTGCACCTGCCCAACGGGTTGATCCGCCAGTATTCGCTGTGCAATGACCCGCGCGAACGCCACCGCTACCGCATCGCCGTATTGCGTGACGCGGCCTCGCGCGGCGGTTCGCAGGCCGTGCACGAGTTGCTGCGCATCGGCCAGCGCCTGCGCATCAGCGCGCCGCGCAACCTGTTCGCCCTCGACGAGCAGGCGCCGCGCAGCCTGCTGCTGGCCGGCGGCATCGGCATCACGCCGCTGCTGGCCATGGCCTGGCGCCTGCACGCGCTCAGCGCGGACTTCGCGCTGCACCAGTGCGTGCGCTCGGGCAAACTCGCCGCCTTTGCCGAGCGTCTGAGCAACGCGCCCTTCGCCGCGCACACCCACCTGCACCGCGACGATGGCGACGCCGCGCAAAAGCTCGACCTGCCCGCCCTGCTCGCCGCCGAGCCGCCCGGCAGCCAGCTTTATGTGTGTGGCCCCAACGGCTTCATGGAGTACGTGCTGAACACCGCGCGCGCTCAGGGTTGGGCGGAAGAACGCCTGCACCGCGAATACTTCGCCGCGCCGGAAGCCGAAAGCGGCGGTGGCGCCTTCACCCTGCGCATCGCCAGCTCAGGCCTGGAACTGCAGGTGCCGGAAGATCGTAGCGCGCTGGAGGTGTTGGAGGACGCCGGTTTCGACATCCCGGTATCGTGCGGCCAGGGTATCTGCGGCACCTGCCTGACTCGCGTGGTGGATGGCCAGCCGGAGCACCGTGATCTGTTTCTCAGCGATGAGGAAAAAGCCCGCAACGACCAGTTCACCCCCTGCTGCTCACGTTCGCGCAGTGCTTGCCTGGTACTGGATCTGTAGGGACTGCAGCCTGCGGCAACAAGGCACGGCGCCCTACTTGCGGCGCCGTGTAGCCCGGATGCAATCCGGGGATTTGCGAGTCGACCATGCCCGGATTGCGTCCGGGCTACGGAAGATGTGCTGTTTGCCATGCCGGCGGCTCGGCGAAGGCGCTACGCAAGCTGTCCTCGATCAGTTGCCAGGCCTGCTCGGCGGACTCATCCGGGCCCAGGTGGGTGAACATATGGTCACAGCCGACAAACATACGTTCCTGCACGGCGACACCGGCCTGGCGCAGCTTCGCGGCATAGGCCTGGCCTTCCGCGCGCAGTACGTCGTACTCGGCGGTAATCAGCGTCGCCGGCGGTAGACCTCGCAATTGCTCGATCTCGGCCAACACCGGCGAGGCCAGCGGCTCGAGTGCCTGCACCGGGTCGGAGAAATAGCAGCTCATGAAGAAGTTCATCAGCCCGGGCCGCAGCAGCGGCTTTGCCAGCGGCGAGGTCTTGCTCTCGGCTGGCGCCGCCAGATCCAATGCGGCGTAATCGATCACCTGATGCACTACACGCAGGCGCTGATGATTGCGTGCCAGGGCAGCAACGCCAGCGCTCAGGTTGCCGCCGGCACTGTGTCCGCCGACGGCCATGCGCCAAGGGTCGATGCCCAGCTCGGTAGCGTTGTCCGCCAGCCATTCCAGCACCGCGAAACACTGGTTAAGCCCCGCCGGAAAAGGATGCTCGGGCGCCAGCACGTAGTCGAGGTTGACCACCAGGAAACCCAGGTTGTGCGCCAGGCGCTGGCAGTAGCTGTCATCGTGCTCCGGCACGCCAGCCACGAAGCCGCCGCCATGCAGGTTCAGGTACACCGGTCGCAATTCATCGCATCCGGCCAATGGCCAATAAAACAGCGCGCGTGCGCGCCCCTGCGGCGTGTCGATATAACGGGTCTGGCGCGCCTGCAGCGGATAGTCGGCACTGGCATAAACGAAACTCGCCTTCATCCGTTTGGCGAACGCGCGCAGTAATTTGGCGGCGATAAACTGCAATGGCTTGATCATGTGGCACTCCTGCAATGGGGCGAACGATTGGGTGGCACATAGCGGGTCGACGGGCGCCCGTCGACCTGCTCGGTCTCAGTCAGCCGCCTTGCGAGGGACACGCGGCAGCAGCAACCAGGCCAGGGCTGGCAGCAGGATCAGCGCGCCGAGCATGTTCACCAGGAACATGAAAGCCAGCAGGATGCCCATGTCGGCCTGGAACTTGATCGGCGAGAACACCCAGGTGGCCACGGCGATGGCCAGGGTCAGGCCGGTCAGCAGCACCACCTTACCGGTGGCCAGCAGCGCGCCGTAGTAGGCATCGACCAGACTGTCGCCCTCCTTCATGCGCGCCAGCAGCACGCTGAGCACATACAGCGCGTAGTCGATGCCGATGCCCACGCCGAGGGCGATCACCGGCAGGGTGGCCACCTTCACGCCCATGTCCAGGCCGACCATCAGCGCCTCGGCCAGCACCGAGGTGAGCATCAGCGGCAGGATCGCGGCGAGCACCGCGCGCCAGTTGCGGAAGGTGATCCAGCACAGCAGGATCACCGCGCCGTAGACCCAGTAGAGCATCTGCTGCATGGCCTTCTCGACCACGATATTGGTCGCTGCCTCGATGCCGGCGCTGCCGGCGGCGAGCATGAATTTGACCTCCGGCAGCGACTGCTGGGCGATGAACGCCTCGCTCTCGGCTACCACCCGCGCCAGCGTCGCCGCCTTGTGGTCAGCCAGGTAGACGTAAAGCGACAGCAGTGAGCAGCCCTGGTTGAACAGCTCACGCGGGGCGCGCGTTTGCACGGCGCCCAGCGCCCCTTCGTTGGGGATAAGCTCATACCACTTGAGGTTGCCCTCGTTGTAGCCAGCGCTGGCCATCTTGCTCAGGCTGGCCATGGAGTTGGTCGCCTCCACGCCCGGCAGTTGCTCCAGGCGCCAGGCCAGCTCATCCACCGCGGCCAGGGTGTTGTAACGCGTGCACTGATCCTCGGGGGTGCGCACCATGATCACGAAGATGTCCGAACTGGCGGCGTAGTGCGCGTTCATGAAGGCGGCATCACGGTTATAGCGCGAGTCGGCGCGCAACTCCGGCGCGCCGGGGTCCAGATCGCCGATCTGCAACTGGCTGCCGACAAGCTTGCCGCCCAGCGCCAGCACGCCCGCCACCAGCAACGCGAGCACCGCCTGGCGTGGGGTGGCGAAGCGCGACAGGCCGCTCCACAGCGGATGCTGCGCTTGCCCGGCCTGTTGGTCACGCAGGCTGCGCTGCGCCGCCTTGGCGCTGACGCCGGTGTAGCTGAGCAGTACCGGCAACAGCACCAGGTTGGTCAGCACCAGCACCGCCACGCCGATGCTGGCGGTGATCGCCAGATCACGGATGACCTGAATGTCGATCACCCAGAGCACGGCAAAACCCACCGCATCGCTGATCAGCGCGGTCAGCCCGGCAAGGAACAGGCGGCGAAAGGTCATGCGCGCCGCAGCCAGGTTCGACAGACCACGGCCGATGTCCTGCATGATGCCGTTCATCTTCTGCGAGCCGTGGCTCATGCCGATGGCGAATACCAGAAACGGCACCAGGATCGAGTACGGGTCGAGCGCATAACCCAGCGACGCCAGCAACCCGACCTGCCAGAGCACGCCCACCAGCGAGCAGGCGACCACGGCGAAGGTGCTGCGCAGGCAACGGGTGTAGGCCAGCAACATGGCCACGCTGACCAGCACGGCGATGACGAAGAACAGCGCCACCTGGCCCAGGCCTTCCAGCAGGTAACCGACGATCTTGGAGAAGCCGGTGATATGGATGCTCACGCCCTCGTCCTGGTACTTGGCGCGTAGCGCTTCCAGCTGCTGCGACAGCGCGGCGTAGTCCAGCGCCTCGCCAGTCTGCGGGTTGCGGTCGAGCAGCGGCAGGAAGATCACGCTCGAATGCATGTCGCCGGCCACCAGTTGGCCAATCTCCCCGGAACGGGCGACATTGGCACGCACCTCGTCGAGGCTGGCGGGCGAACCGTCGTAGCCATCGGGGATCACCGTGCCGCCATCGAGGCCTTCTTCGGTCACCGCCGTCCAGCGCGTGGTCGGTGTCCACAGCGACTTCATATAGGGCCGGTCGACGCCCGGCAGCAGGTACAGCTCGTCATTCAGGCGCGCCAGGGTGTCGAGGTAGGCGGCGTTGAAGATGTCGCCCTGCTGGGTCGCCACGGCGATGCGCAGTACGTTGCCGACGCCGCTCAGCTCGCTGCGCTCGGCGAGAAAGTTGGCGATGTAGGGATGCTGGGTGGGGATGGTTTTCTCGAAGCTGGCATTGATACCAATGCCGCGCGCCTGCCAGCCGAGCAGCAGGGTCAGCGCCAGGCACAGCAGGATCACCAGCAGGCGGTGATTGAAAATGGCGCGCTCGATGACATTGCCCGAACGCGGATCGAAGGTATCCAGATGCGCGGCGACAGTCGGCGCGGCATCGGCGGGATTCTCGAACTTCACTACGCACTCCTCAGACGTGGCACGTGCCACGCCGATACGGGGTCACTCAGCGCTGGGCCGATTGTTCAGGGATTTGCCGCGCGGTGATGCCACTCAAACCGCCACTGGCGAGGCTGCCATCAGCCGCCTGGACGACGCTGGCCAGGCCCGGCGCCAGTCGCAGCGGCAGGCTCTGCACGCGAGCACTGCCAGGCTGCGCGACCAGTAACTCGCCGCCCTGCCCGGCCAACAGCAAACGGCCGTCGGCCAGCTCCAGCGCCGCGGCCAGGGCCGATTCCACGCCGGTTTCCAGTGCCTGCCAGGTTTCGCCACCATCGGTCGACCACCAGGCATTGCCGCGCAGACCGAACGCCAGAAGGCCTTCACGGGCGGCGAGCAGACCGAAGAAGCTGCCCTCGTAGGGCGATGGCAAGGCGGCGAAATGCTCGCCGTCATCGCGCGAGCGCAGCAGCAGGCCTCGCTCGCCGGCGATATACAGATCGCCACGCCAGGCGCGAATGGCATAGAGGTTGAGCCCCTGCGGGTTGTCCAGATGCTGCATCCAGCTGTGCCAGCTCTGGCCGCCGTCCTCGGTACGCAGGATCAGGTTGTAGGCACCGACCAGGTAGCCGACGCGCTCATTCAGGAAATACAGATCGAGAAAGGGTTTGTCCGGGCCGTCGGCGACCATCGCCTCGGCCTGCGCGATGGCATCTGCATCGCCCGAGGCCTGCGCTGCCTGCAGAATCGACTGGGCGGCCTGAATGCCGTCGAACTGCTTGTGCCAGGTTTCACCGCCATCGCTACTGTGCAGCACCACACCGAGATGGCCGACCGTCCAACCCTGCTGCGCATCGACGAACTGTACGGCCGTCAGGTTGACGCTGACCGGCACGTCCACCTGGCGCCAGCTCGCGCCATCGTCATCCGACAGCAGGATGATGCCGCGCTCGCCAACGGCAACCAGGCGCTGCCCGGCACGCGCCAGATCCAGCATTACGCTGCGTTGCGCCTTGGCACTGTGCAAGGCCGGGCGCTCCAGCACGGCGGGAGCCGCCTGCACGCCAAGGGCGAAAACACCGGCCAGCACCAGGGCAAGGCCGCTGAGCCCTTTCGCTAAGACTTTCATCAAAACCTCCTCGAAGGTCGGGGCAGCAGGCAGCACCGCCCCGGGGCGCTCGCATCAACGGATGCTGGAGTTGGCCATGGCGTCAGGAGTGAAGAACGTGGCAGACGGCCGCTCAATGGCGTGGTACTGCTCTTTCAGGTCGTTGCTCGAGGAATTGAGGAAGTAGGCCCCGGTGTCGAGGTTGTAGCTGCCCCACATCACTTGCGCGGTCAGTGCCGGCATATCCGGTGCCAGCAGGGTCAGGCTGTACATCTGCCGCCCCAGACGGCCCTGAGCGTCATAGCCGTCAACCAGCAGTACCTGCCAGGAGTCCTCGTCAACGTAGTAGGTGCGGCGCGGCACCACGTGGCGCTTACCCGACTTGAGCGTGGCTTCAACTACCCACACGCGGTGCTTCTCCCAGCGCACCAGATCCGGGTTGAGAAAGCGCGGCTGAACCAGATCATCGCTCTTGGCCAGGCCGGCTCGATTGTTGTTGTAGGGCACCAGCAGTTCTTTCTTGCCCACCAGCTTGAGGTCGTAGCGATCGGTCGGGCCGAAGATCATGAAGGCCTCGTCGAACAGACCAACGCCAGAGGTGACGAAGTCCGGGGTGTCGTAGGCGATGTTCGGCGCACGGCGCACGCGGCGCTGGCCGACCAGGTATTGCCAGGCGGCACGGGCGGCGGGGTCGACGTCCCAGTGTGTCATCAGGCCCTCACCAGCTTTGGACGACGGCAGCTCGGTGTACAGCTTGCCCCACTGGTACTTGCCACCGAAGCTCTCCAGGTTGCCCTCCTCGAAGTAGTACGGGAACTGGTAGCTGAACTTGGCACGGGTGGCCTGCACCTTCTTGCCGCCAGCGGTCATCAGCCAGGTGTCGAACGGCGCGCTGATGGTGTCGCCGCCCTGCCAGGACAGGCGGTAGTTCCACAGCACCTCGGCACCGTTCTGCGGAATCGGGAACGGAATGCCGCCGTAGGCGCCACTGACCTTCTCGGTCGGCACGTCAACCTGGGCACGGGTGGCGTTGGCGAAGGTGTTGTCGTACACCCACTGCGGTGCGGCGGCGCTGCGATGGGTCGGATACACGTCCAGGCGGTAGTCCGGGTACTTGTTCAGCAGCACCTTGGTGCCTTCGGCCAATTGCTCGCCGTACTGGCCCATATTGGCGGCAGTGATGCTGTACAGCGGCTTCTCGCCAGCGAAGGGATCGGCGCGTTTGTCGCCACGTTTATAGCCGGCCGGTGCCTGGGTGTAACCGCCGTCCCAGGCCGGGATGCTACCGTCGGCATTGCCGGCGCGCTCAGCGCCCATGGGGGTCAGGTCAGTCTTCAAGCGCGCGGCCTGATCAGGGCTAACGGCGGCCTGTGCCAGGCCACCGGTGAGCAAGGCAAGGCTGCACAGGGTCATCATCAGGTTCTTGTTAAACATAGTCATTGCACCTGTTGTTCTTAGAAAGTGGTCTTCAGGTAAAGCGAGACGAAGTCGCGATCAGCCAGCGACTGGGCGTAGCTGAAGTTGCCGTCTTCACGCAGGCCGGCCTCCGGGGCGCCGAAGAAGTTCACGTAGTTCAGGCCCATCTCCCAGCGCTGCAGGTAGGTGGCTTTGAGGCCCACGCTCCAGTCGCCGGCATGGGTGTTGCCGAAGCCGGACTTGCTCACCGCAGAAGAGCGGCCATCGAGCACCACGCCAAAACCCATCGGCACGCTCAGGTCGAGGCCATCGGCGATCTGGAAGTAAGCAGGCTCGGCCAGCACGCGCAGTGCGGTGGCATCGCGGGTGGTGTTGCTGTCCAGCGCGGCGCGGTTGTCGGTGACGCTCAGCGTGCGGTTCCACGCCAGTTCGGCGAGGATCGAACCACCGTCCCACAGCGCCGACGGCGACAGCAGGTAGATGGTCGAGAGGTTGACGTGCGCGGTGCGGCCCTTGGCGTAACGCGCCTCACCGTCGTTATCCGCCGCCTGGCCCGGTGCGATCACCTGCAGGTTGCTGACCAGCGGCGCGTTCCAGCGCAACGAGGCCTCACCGGCGAAGTTGAAGTCGCCATAGGCGGTGGAGAAGCTGGCACCAACGGTCTTGATGTCCTCGGCGAACACCTGGCGGTAGCTGGAGAGCACCGGCGACGGCCCGGCGGTGTTGACGTAGCCGTACAGGCCGCTGGGCGCCTTGTCGTGGTATTGCGCGGCGTACAGGCCCAGCTCCAGTTCGGTGTCCTCGGGCTTGAAGCGCAGTTGCACGCCGCCCTGGCCGCTGTACTTGGCCTCGATGTCACTGGCATGCAGGGTCAGGCCACCGGTGACATCGGTAATGGATCCGGAACCTTCGCCGATCAGGTCGTTATCACTCAGGTAGCTGCCCGCACCTGGCAGGCTGGAGCGCTCCCATTCGAACTGGTAGTAGGCGCCCACCGACAGTCGTGGCGTGAGCTGCAACTGCCCGGAAACCTGGTTGACCGGGCGCAGGATCTCCTTGAACTGGGTGCCTGGCACGCTGAGCAGCTTGACCACATCGGTCGGCCCCTGCGCCGCGCCGATACCGTTGGCGCCGTAGAACAGGCTTTCGCCGTAGACCAGGCTATGGCGGCCGAGACGCAGCACCCCCTGCGAGCTTTCCCCCAACTCACCGCGCAGGTAGACGAAAGCGTCCAGCAGCTCGGCATCACGCCCATGCAGGTCGCGGGTCTTGGGCAGGAAATGCGGCTGCTCGCGGCTGTCGGTGTCCTCGTTGTAAACGCGGTCGTACCAGGCCGCGCCACTGAGGCGCAGGCCGTAGTTCTGGTGGCTCAGATCCATCTCGGAAAGGATGTCGAGGCGATTGGAAACCAGACCCCGGCTGAAGTTACGGTCGCCCTGGCTCTGGATCGAGGGGAACAAGCCATTGGCCGTGGGCGCGTTGGTGAGCCGGTCATCGGCACGGTTGAGGCGCCAGGCCTGGCTGTACTTGAGGGTATTGTCCCAGCGCATTTGCCAGTCGCTGTCGCCCAGATCGATCTGCGCGGCCATGGCCGGCGCGCTGCTGGCCAGGCTCACGGCCAGGGCCAGCGAGCGAACGCGGGTATTCGCTTGTGTGTGCTTCATGTCGTTCCTCATTGTTCTTGTTGTACGGACGCAGTGACTGCCGCCAGGGCAGCCGGTATCAGCGGGGGTTCACTCCCGAAGGTTCAGAGGTAAGTGGATGCCAGGCCGCCATCGACCGGCAGGTTGACGCCGTTGATCCAACGCGACTCCTCGGCGCAGAGGAAGGCGATCACAGCTGCCACCTCGTCGGCATAGGCCGGGCGCTTCATGCGGTGGGCGTCAGCCTCGGTGCGCTGGCTGCCGAGCATGGCCACGAAGTCGCCGAGGATCGGCGTGAACACCGGCCCCGGTGCCACGCTGTTCATGCGCACCGAATGGGCCATGAACCAGCGCTGCGCCTGGGTGATGCTCCAGACGATCAGCGCCCCCTTGAAGTACTGGTAGCAGGTCTGTGGTGGCACCGGGTTGGCCGCCAGCCAGGCTTCGCCGGCGGCGAAGTCTTTAGTGGCCGCCAGCGCCTTGTGCTGCTCCAGACGCTCGGGCCACTGCGCGCCGAGGATCGAGGCAACGTTGACGATGCTGCCGCCAGACGCGATGCGCGGCAGCAGCGCCTCGGTCAGGTGGCGCAGGCCGAGGTAGTTGACCCGCGCCAGCAAATGCGGGTTGGCCGTCCCGGGCACGCCGGCGATGTTGCACAGCCCGTCGAGCTGCGCCGGGAGCTGGGCCACGGCCTGGTCGATGCGCGCCGGGCTTTCCAGATCGATCTCGACGAAGCCGTCGAGGCTCATGTGCGGTTCGCTGCGATCCAGGCCGATCACCCGCGCACCGTGAAAGCGCAGCAGGCGCGCCGTCTCGGCACCGATACCGGAGGCGACACCGGTTACTGCCAGGGTCTTGCCTTGCAGGTTCATATTTCGCGTCCTCTTGCTCTTGTTGTGTTCGCTAAAAGGCTCGGTCAGAAGGGATAGCGCGGCGGCGTGTCCTTGACCGTCACCCACTGCCACTGGGTGTATTCGTCCCAGTCCGCCGGGCCGCCGACGCTGCCGCCGTTGCCGGAATTGCCACGCCCGCCGAAGGGGTTGATGCACTCGTCGGCGACGGTCTGGTCGTTGATGTGCAGCAGGCCGCAATGCAGGCGCTCGCCGATGGCCATGGCGCGCCCGAGCGAGGGTGAGATCACCGCAGCGGACAGCCCGTATTCGCTGGCGTTGGCCAGCTCGACCGCCTCGTCGTCGTCCTCGAAAGGCACCACGCAGGCCACCGGGCCGAAGATTTCTTCCTCGAAGGCCGGCATGCCGGGGCGTAAGCCGGAGAGCACGCTGGGCTTGTAGAACAGGCCCTCGTGCGGGCCACCCACCTCCAGGCGCGCACCGGCCGCGACGCTGTCGTCGACGATCTGGCTGACCCGCGCCAGCTGGCGCTCGTTGATCAGCGGGCCAAGGTGCGCTTCGCCGCGGGCGGCGTTGCCCACCGTCAGCGCGCGCGCCTTGTCCACCAGCAAACGGGTCAGCTCATCGGCAATCGAGACGTGGGCGAGGATGCGTCCGGTGGCCATGCAGATCTGCCCCTGGTGCAGCCAGGCGCCCCAGGCGGCGTTGCTGGCGGCCAGCTGCAGGTCGGCGTCCTCCAGCACGATCAGCGAATTCTTGCCGCCCAGCTCCAGCGCCACCTTTTTCAGCGTGCGCCCGGCGGTCTCGGCCACCTTGCGCCCGGCAGCGGTGGAGCCGGTGAAGGCGATCATTTTCACCTGCGGGTTCTCGCACAGCGCCACACCGGCCTCGGCATGCCCCGGCAACACCTGCAGCAGGCCCGAAGGCAGGCCAGCCGCCTCGAACAGGCGAGCGATGAGGAAACCGCCGCTGACCGGCGTTTGCGGATCGGGCTTGAGCACCACCGCATTGCCCGCCGCCAACGCCGGCGCCACCGACCGCAGGGACAACACCAGCGGGAAGTTGAATGGTGAGATCACCCCGACCACGCCATGCGGCACACGCCGCGCATAGGACAGGCGCCCGGCCTCGCTCGGCAGCACCAGGCCGTGCCCCTGCGAGAGCATCGCGGCTGCCTGGTGCAGCAGCACGATGGCCTCGCGCACCTCATGGCTGCCCTTGAGCACACTGCCGCCGGTTTCCCGCGCCAAGAACAGCGCCAGCTCAGCGAAGTGCGCCTCGGCCTGGTCGGCGGCGCGGCGGAAGATCAGCGCCTTGTCGCGTGGCCCCAGGGCGCTCCAGGCTGGTTGCGCCTTGCTCGCCGCTGCGCAGGCGATGCGCATGTCCTCGGCATTGGCCAACCCGGTAGTGGTCAGTTGGGTGTTGGTCGCCGGTTCGCGCACCGGGTTGACGCCACCGAGCGGGCTGATCCAGCCGCCATTGAAAATCTTCTCGCGCCACTGCGCTTCACGCAGGAAACCGGCCTCTTTGACTGCGGACATATCGCACTCCGATGTTCTTGTACTTGTGGAGGGCGGTACCCGCAGCTTCGCTCACGAGTCATGCCCTGCCAGCACTAGAGCAAGCGCTGTGCCCACTCCTTCAGAATCTCGATGAAGAGGCTCTAGTCCGGCCATTTCAGCCGTTTCATGAACAAACCAAGCACGATTGCGGCGCAGCGGCGATTACGCAAATGATCAAAGTTATGTTAATTAACTTTTTACCCATTGATCATTTGATGAAGCGAGGCGTTGCCCCATGGAGATGCCCAAGCACCTGTTCAGTGACTTCGCCCAGGGCAAAGATCCCAGCCCGTTGCGCGGCGACAGCTCGCTGCTGCAGCAGGATCAGTCGCCAACCACGGCGGAACTGGCCGAGTGCCTGTTCTTTTCACCCGGTGACGGACGCATCTGGCTCAACGACCAGCGCATGCTGCTGATGCACGGCTCCTCGTTCGGCGCGTTGCGCCGCGAATTCATCGACAGCCTCGGCCTGGAGCGCGCACGTGGGCTGTTCACCCGTACCGGCTACCAGTCCGGTGCGCGCGACGCGCAGCTGATCCGCACGCGCTGGCCGCAGGCCGACCGCACCGCCGTGTTCTTCGCCGGCACCCGTCTGCACACCCTCGAAGGCATGACCAAGGTGGAGCCGTTGCACTTCAAGTTCGACGCCGATGTCGGCCTCTATGAAGGCGAGTTCCTCTGGCACCACTCCTGCGAGGCGGACGAGCATATCGCCGCCTACGGCATCGGCCAGGACTCGGCCTGCTGGACCGAGATCGGCTACGCCACCGGCTATGTCAGCGGCCTGTTCGGGCGGCTGGTGATCTTCCGCGAGGTGGAGTGCCGGGCCATGGGCCACAAGGTCTGCCGGGTGATCGGCAAGACCGCCGAGCAATGGGGTGACGTCAGTGCCGACCTCGCCCTGCTCTATGCCACCCCCAACCCGACGCCGCCCGCCGCCCAGGCGACGGCGCCGCTACGCCCCTTCAGCAGCGAGCCCGGCGAACTGATCCCGATTGGTGTCAGCGCCGCCTTCAACGCTGCCCGCCACGCCCTGCAACGGGTGGCGCCAACACCGGCGACAGTACTGATCGGTGGCGAATCCGGCGCCGGCAAGGAACTCTTCGCCCGCGAGCTGCACCGCCTCAGCCCCCGACGCGAACAGCCCTTCGTCGCGCTCAACTGCGCCGCCATACCCGACAACCTGATCGAGGCCGAACTGTTCGGCGTCGAGCGCGGCGCCTTCACTGGTGCCAGCCATTCACGCCCAGGGCGCTTCGAGCGCGCCCATGGCGGCACCCTGTTCCTCGACGAAATTGCCTGCCTCAGCCTGCCCGGCCAGGGCAAATTGCTGCGCGCCCTGCAGGAACGCGAAGTCGAGCGCGTCGGCGGCGGCCAGCCGATCAAGGTAGACGTGCGCGTGGTCGCAGCGACCAACGTCGATCTGCGCCAGGAGGTGCAGGCCGGGCGCTTTCGCGAAGACCTGTTCTACCGCCTCAACGTCTACCCCATCAGCCTGCCGCCGCTGCGCGAACGGCGCGACGACATCCCGTTGCTGGTGGATGCCTTCCTCAGCCGCTATTGCCGCGAATACCAGCGCACGCCCGCCGGGCTGACCATGCGCGCGCTCAAGGCCCTGCTGCTGTACGACTTCCCGGGCAACGTGCGGGAACTGCAGAACCTGATCGAGCGCGGCCTGATCGCCAGCGACGAAGGCCGCCCCATCGACCTCATCCACCTCTTCCACAACGAACCGCTGCCACCGCAGCTCTACTCGCTAAGCCAGAGCGGCACCCTCTCCAGCAACACGGACAGCAACGCCAGCGGCCCGGACAACCTGCTCGAACAGCTCCAGCAGCTAGATATCGAGCCTGACATCCAGCACCTGGAGCGGCGCCTGCTCGACGACGCCCTGAGCAAGGCAGAAGGCAACCTGGCCGCCGCCGCACGCCTGCTCGGCCTGACCCGCGCGCAGTTCGCCTATCGCCTGAAAAAGCACGGCCCAGCCGATCAGTAACCCAATTAGCGCTGGCATCTCGCCTTGCGAGACTGCAAGATAATTAACTTACTTAACTTAAAGCGTGATCAATTCGGACAACATGGCCAAAATTCCCGAACTCAGCGACCGCCCCCTGGATCCTGCGCTTCTCGACCTGGCGTTGGATGGTTACCTCGGCTACGTGCTTCGACGCGCGCAGATGAAGGTATTTCAGCACCTGTCGGCGCGCCTGGAACCGTTCGACCTGCGCCCCGCGCAATTCACTGCCCTGATGATCATCGAACAGCATCCGGGCCTGATGCAGGCCGACCTTGCCCGCGCGCTGGCCATCGAACCGCCGCAAGCAGTGGTGCTGGTCAACAAGTTGGAGAAACTAGGCCTGGCCATGCGCGTGCGCTGCAAGCCGGACAAACGCTCCTACGGCATTTTCCTGAGCAAGTCAGGCGAGGCCCAGCTCAAGGAACTCAAGGAAATAGCACAGCAGAGCGATGTCGACTCGACCCGCTCACTTGACCAGCAAGAGCGCGGACAACTGATCGCGCTGCTGCGCAAGCTCTATCGCGACAACCCCTGAAATATTGATCGCTGCAGCCCTCGGGAACGCAAGCGGGTTGAGCAATCCGGGCTTTCTGCCTTCGTCGCGTCGATACGAGAACGAGCTCAACAAGTGTCGCAAGACACACCGCTTGGCGACTGTACACGCCAGAAACACCTCCCCCAGCCACGCCCATGCCGTCGGGCGGTACCCCGGGCACGCCTATGTACAGCACAGATCACCGGGGCTGGCAGCTCTACCGCGCGCAAAGCAATCATGAAGGAAGACAGGAAGGCTCAGCTGGACCACGAAAACGGCAGCATCACCAGCCACTACTCAGCCGCCGAGTTGGGCAAACTGATCGATGAAGCCAACAGGATTTCGGCTACCGACTCGCGCGCCGGCCCTGACAGTTTTGAGGAGGATGGCAGGCTGAAGAAAGTCCCGCAAAAGTCCTTGACACAAAAAAGCCTGGTCATCAGTGACCAGGCTCTAATGTAGGGATTTTTTGGTCGGGACGGAGTGATTCGAACACTCTACCCCTTGCACCCCATGCGCTTATTTAGTGGATTTTTATAGATCACCATGGACAACCACAAACAACGCCAAGCCTAGTATTCACGGGACTTTCAGGCTATTTTACCTTCCTGTAGCGTCCACTATCGTCCACCACCAGCCAAGCGTTTCGGTGGCACAAAAGTGGCACAAAATTCGGACGCGAAAAAAATTTACTAGGGGTAGAGAGTGGCCAAGCTGACGATCAAACAACTGGAGGCTTTCACTGCCGAAGATCATGGAAAGGTCTTCCGAGAGGATGGCGGACTGGTTGCCGAGGTGCGAGCTGGCGTGCGTGGAGTCACGGTTCAGTTCAGCTATGAATTCAAACTGGATGGTTCCAGAACCCGAAAGCGACTGGGCAGTTGGCCGAAGAAAAGCTTGGCGCAGATCCGATCTGAGCGAGACGAAGCCCGGACTCTTGTTACGAAAGGCCTGCACCCTACCCTTGCCGCCAAAGCAGCACGGATCGAGGCACAAGCGGCCATTGTCGCTACGATTGCTGAGGCCGAACGTGAAGCCGCTGAAAACAAAACAGTGGCAGACCTGTTTGACGAATGGATAAGCGACGGCGTCTCTCGGCAGGATGGCAATGCTGAACTGATCCGCAGCTTCAAAAAAGACGTACTCCCCCTCATTGGCAAGAAGCCGCTTCGCAGCCTGACAGAGAAAGATTTACTCACCGTCCTACGCTCAGTCAAAGCACGCGGCCTGAACCGTACAGTCGTGATCCGCAGCAAGGACATCGGTCAGATGCTGCGCTGGGGAGAAAAACGTAAGCCGTGGCGCACCCTGATGGCGGACGGCAATCCCGCCGACCTGATCGACGTGAGCAAGCTGCTGGATCACGACTACGAAGAACAGCGCGACCGACTGCTTTCGCCAGATGAGATCCGTGAACTCCGCAATATTTTCGAGCGCCTCGAGCGTGACTACGAGGCCTTGCCCGCCGGCCAAAAATATTCAGGTATTCGCCCTGTCAACTTGCGTGTTCAGTGTGCAGTGTGGATCTGTCTGAGCACGCTTTGCCGCATCGGCGAGTTACTCAAATCCGAATGGCGCCACGTGGACTTGGATAGAGGCACCTGGTTCATCCCAGCCGAAGCAACCAAGGGGCATAAGGGTAAGCGCCAGGATCACCACGTCTTTCTTTCAGCCTTTGCTCTTAAGCAGTTCAAACAGCTGCACAAAGAAACCAGCGGTACACCGTTCTGCTTCCCCAGCAAGGATGGAGAAAACCACGTCGACACCAAGACGGTCAGCAAGCTCATCGGAGACCGACAGTGCCGTTTCAAGAACCGCAGCAAGCCTCTGGCGGGCCGCCATCACGACGACTCGTTGGTACTGAGCAATGGCACCAAAGGTGAATGGACACCACATGACTTGCGCCGTACTGGTGCGACCATGATGCAAGAGCTGGGTGTCACACTGGAGATCATTGACCGCTGCCAGAACCATCTTCTAGGCGGATCCAAGGTACGCCGGCATTATCTCCATCATGACTATGCAAAGGAAAAAACTGAGGCTTGGCGGCTGTTGGGCGAGAAGCTATCGCTGATCCTTGCTAACGGAGCATTAGGTACTGCCCAGACTCGGTAACAGCCTCTGTTTGATGAAGCAAAACCAAGGCGTATGCGGTGTCGTCTGCATGCTCGTACTAATCGTTGCAGGTGGTGCCGGCATGCTGCCTGTTAGGCAGTGCCGCTAGCAATCACCAGCCCTTCCTCATCAGCGTCTCAAAATCTCGACGCGACAAGACCTGTGCGCAGTTGCGCCAGTCGTTATCGGTTGGGCGCATGGTAGCGTTGTAGCGCAGATCGAAGCCAGTTTCCTGTTTCTGGGCATTGATGTACTGATCCATTAATTCTCCCAGATGCTCGATGTCGTCAATCCATTCGTCCTTTATGGTGTCCGGCAACGATCCGAACAGATCAAAGCGGTCCTTCATGCGTTCGGAAAGGCGGTCGTAGACTTTCTCGTCCACCGTCTGCTCGTTCACGAGGTTGAGCATGTCCACCTTGTCGCGTGTCTGACCGAAACGCTTGATGCGGCCGATGCGCTGTTCAAGTTTGGTCGGATTCCATGGTAAGTCTACGTTGATCAGCGTACCCAGCGTCTGCAGGTTGAGGCCTTCGCAGGCAGCATCGGTAGCGATCATCAAGCGGAGCTTGCGGTCTGCGACCATGCGCTTGAGTGTTTCGCGCTCAATGGCCACGCTGTCACCTTTTCGATAGAGCCGGCTCCGACCAGCCCCCGCATACAGGCCAACCGCCTCATCGGGGTAGCGTGCAGCGAGCGATTCAGCCACCCAGCGAGCCGTATCGTAGTATTGGCTGAAGATAATGCAGCCAAGCTCACGCCAACCTTCGTTCTCCAGATAGTGCAGGATCGCCTTAAGTTTTGGATCTTCCTTGACCCGCTTCAGGCGGTCCAGCAACCGCTCCAGGGCCAGCTGCTCATCGGTGCTTTGTACTTGCACCGAAACCTCGCCCTCGTCACTTTCTTCAGTGATCGTCTCTCCGCCCAGCAGTTTGGTTGCGGTGTTGATCCCCGCAACGATGCTGCTGCAGATGCGCTGTTCCATCAGGTTCTTCATGAAGCCGCTTCCACGTCCGCTGCTTGCCAAAGCCTTGCCGAAGCCACGAGCCTGGCTGTAAGCCTCACGGAAGTCGTCACTAGAACGCAGGGCCAACCCCTCAAACAATGCATGGAAGCGATGAACATCCTTTACCAGTCCGGCGTCAGGATGAACGTCCACACCAATGGCCTTGAGAAGCCCCTCATTTTCAAGCGTGGTACGTTTGCGCAGCACGACATGGCGCACAAATGGATTCTCGCGCTGGAAGAAGCTAGCCCCAGCGACACGACGCTCCAGCGCATCCTCAAGTACCTCACGAGCATCCTCACCCAGCTCGGAGTATGAGCCGCCAAGCCACTCGCTCTGCGATAGCCCAAGATCCTGGCGAATCAGGCTGTAAAGCCGCCTCGCCTGGCTATCCTGAGTCGAATTGACTGTGGGTAAAGGCGCACGAAGCAACCGCCAGGCATAACCTGCATCCGTGACGTCCTCTTCTCCAGAGAGGATCGGGATAATGTCCTTGGGTCTGTGCCACTCTGAAAAATCTCCGCCCAAGACGAAATTACCTTTGCCCTGGTGCAGAACCCGGACCAAATCCCATAAATCCTCCCGGCGAGTCTGGATTGGCGTTGCCGTACCAAGGAGCACATGGTCTGAACGGGCAGCAATGTCACGGATGAACGCCAATAGCTCATTCGGTGTGCCCGCATCCTTGCCCATTCCCTGCCGGGTGCGCGCCTTATGAGCTTCGTCGAGTATCACCAGCCCAAAGCCGCCACGTAGTCCGAGCAGATGCGCCTTCTCCGGCGAGTCGCGCAGCATCAGGCCGGTTGAGATGATGCCGATCCTCAGCGGACAGTTTGCAACATGGCCAGCGCCATCGGCAGAGATCGCTCGTCCTTGCTCGTCGAGCCAGGCTTTCTGCTGGGTCTGCCACCGCGCACAGGGGATACCCAACTTGTCCATCATCTCGGTCTGCCACTGCTCGCAGAGGGTTGCCGGTGCAAAGATGATAACGGGCTTACTGCGTCCTTTCTGTTCGGCCAGTAGGCATAACGCCAATGCAGCCGTGCCCATGGAAAGTGTTTTTCCTAAGCCGACCTCATCAGCTAGCAGCAAACGGACAACGCCATATTCTTGGTAATGCTTCAGGCATTCGGTGACGAATCCCTGCTGCCAGGGTTGTAGAGAAAACCCTTCGCGATACAGCGGTGACTCGATCAAGGCAGCCGGGGCAATTTGCTCAGGTTCTTCCACCTCTTCGATGGATACCTCATGACGATGACTGCGCCGAGTAATCTCCCGGCACACCGCTTCTGGCAGGGGCTTGGCTGCATTCCATAGGTAATCAAACTCAGCCTCGATCCAGGCGACGCCCTCCGGGGAATCATCTGACCAGAGGATTTCGTAGTGGCTCTGCCAACCACTGCTGGTTTCGTTCATTGAGCCAATGAAGCCTAGCTTGCGGCCATCGGCCAGATCGATCACCCCAGCCTTGCCATGCACAAAGCCACAGGCGCTATCCGGAGCAACCCGGATAACCTGGCCACGTTTCTCCAGAAATGAGGCCAGTCGTTGGTAGCGTTCGCGATTCAGCAGCGATTCAATCTCGACCGAGCGTTCGTTCAGCTTCCCCAGCAGCTTCGCCTCACACACCTGGGCCACCCGCAAGTCATCTGCCTGAATGTCCGCATTGCAAACAATCTGCACCTCGGGAATCTGATCGATCAGCTCTCCGGCAACCTCAAACAGCGAACTAGTGAAATAGCCGGCAATTCGCCGATAGCGCCGAGCTCCTTTGAGATGCTCGGCGAGAAAACTCTGATCCAGCGCATGGGTGCGTGAGGACAAACGGGTGATCGTCATGCCCTGGCCTCTCAGGAATCCAACCGCTGCGTTTGCATCCGAGAAACAAGCACCTCAGCGGCTGAGCGAACAGCTTCATTGCGGGACTTGTTTTCCAAGAAGCGAACCAGATCGATCAGCTTTGGACGGACTTCGAGGTAGTCAGGCAGATCCTCCATCAGTGTTTTGACCACAGATTGCGGTTCGACCTCAGCTAGCAGCTGCTGAATAGCGATGATCAGATGGCCCAGCCAGGTCGGGCCAATTTCCGTGCTATCGGTTAGCTCACGAGAGCCGAACTCATCAACTTGCTTCAACCGCGAACCATTGGCCGTCATGCTGGCCATGACTTTCGTGTAGTCATTCACGCGGAAGGCCTTGGCAAAGTTCTGGTAGTTGTCCAGCTTTGAGGCGCCGACCGATTCCATATCCAGCATGCGCAAGTAGAAGCGCTGAATGCCATCAATGGCTTGCCAGGTGTCCAGCGCCACCCCTTCAGGCACCAACAAGCTGTTGGCTGCCTCGGAGGCTTGCTGGACGATCTCATCCACCACGGTGATCTCGCCTTTGACGCGGGGCCGCAAGGCGAACGTGGTGACATCGGTCTCACCGATCTTGGTGTAGGCGGTCAAAACTTTCAGAGCTGCGGCATAGCCGGCCATCTGCAGGTCGGCATCATTGAATACAGGCTCACCCATCCGGGCTTCCACCTCATCGTTGAGGTGCATCATCTGCATGATCTGGCTCGCGACTTCATTGCGAACCGCAGGGAGAATGCGCTGCTTGAAGCCGACTTTTTCGCCTGCACTTCGCTTACGCAGCATAAGCGTCACAGTCCCCTGTACGTATCCTCCCTTCTTAAGCTCAGTACTGGTTTCTGTAGCTATGTACCAAGCAGCCACTACCTGGAGCCCTGCCGCCCAGAAGATGCCCACCATGTCCGACCAAACCTCAGTGCTTTGATGGGTAAACATCACACACTGCATTCCGTTGTCCGGCATGTGTTTAGCCATGGCCGAATAAGCGTCGATCATCCCTCGCCGGAAATCGTCACCATCTCCTTTAATCGCCATTGCACGGCGGGAGTCCCACTTCCACTCATTGAAAGGAGCCGGTGGGTTCTTACGCAGCCAAGCTATGAAGAACTCCGCAATCTCGTGATAGCTAACAGCATCCGCATAGGGCGGGTCGGTGATCCACAGCTCGGCGTCCTGCTGAAGACCAACAGCCTCCTTATTCTTGACGGACAGACTGCCTGCAATGCTACTTGCTGCTTCAGTGAGGAACAGGTAGTTCTTACCTGTTACAAACGAGCGAACGCCATAGAAAAAATTAGTGTTGTAGGCTTGGTTGTAGAAAGTCTGCGTAATTGATTCACGCGCAGCCCCAGTGCCGTAACGGCAAAGCTTGCTAGACCAATCCAGCATCTTGGCTAAGGACAAGCACAATGCTGGTTGCACATCGGCAGGCATCCGTTGGATTTGCTCATGCACCAGGGCCGCCACCAAAATCTGGCGAGGACTGAATAAATGGTGCCAGTGTGTCCAGCCTCGCTCACGGAAAAGGCGTGCGGTTTCGTCGCCTGGTTCGATTGCCATGTCCGGCACTACGCCTTGCGTCTGCCATTTGTTTAAGTTTTCAGCGACAAGTTGCTCGACGAGCTGCTCACGTTGAAGGTCTGAGTCAGTTGGGGCGGCAAACCAGGTGTTCTGACGACCAGCATCCAGCGTTTCCTTACTGATCCATTGAATCGCGTACAGGCGCTCCTGAAAGATGTCGTCCGGGAGAGGCTTGAAGTTGAGTTTTTCCCAGCGGCGTAGGCGGTTACCTGTCACCCCACCGGCTTGTCGAAAGTCACCGCGCAGGGTCTTGATGGGGGTGCGATAGGTTTTTCCATCAAGGACATAAACCATGTCGCCATCTTGCACTGTGCCTTTCTCGGCGGAGCTCATCTCTGCCTTGGATGCGCCCGAGATGATTTCGATATCGAAGCGCTTGTTTGTGGGGTCTGGCCTTAAACAGGCAATTGCATTGCGCGTCTTGGACACCGTCCAGGTCGGGGATAGGGGCACCATCCAGCCGGTTTCTGGACAGCGTGCTTCAAGACACCAGAGATATGCCTTAGCACGATTCCCGCTGGCATCATGTTCAATACCCAGCTCGGAGATACGCTCATCGACGGCCTTTGCTAGGATGGTTTGAGCCCGTGTAATTTCTTCACGTCTTTGCTTGGGCGCACCGATGATTTCTGATGTTCCCCAGCTCAACATGCAGGCGATAGGGTTGAGATCGGAAGCGAAGGCGCTACAACCGATTCGCGCAGCCTCGAACGGGATGGAGCCGCCACCCGAGAAGGTATCACCCACGCGCGGGCAATGGCCGTAGCGAAGAATACCTAGCTGCTCCACCAGTTCGGACAAGGATCTTACATTCACCCCCAAATGGGCGTAGTGGCGATTGACCGCAGCCCAAACCGGGGCATAAAGCCATTCCTGATCCAACTCTTCTGGACGCTTGCCCAGGCTGGCCTTTTCCTCATAGCTGGCGTAGGTTTCCAGCAACTTGCGATAGATCACCAGTTTCTCATCGTCACTCAGACTGCGCTGCCAACGCAAAGAAATACCTTCTGCATCCGCCTCAAGTGGGAAACGCATCCAATGAACGTCCCCTCCTGTGACATCACCTCGCTTGATCGTGGCCTTGAAGTAATTCCACGGGTCTTCGAGCTGGATACGCGCTGCAATCTCGGCAGGTGATGCGGCATTGCTGGCCATCGCACGCCGCGCCAAGCCTTCGTCGTCAAAAGCCATCAGTTTTTCAAAGATCGCAAGATCTGCCTGAGCGTCTTCGGTTGGTGGCAGCAAGCTAGCCAGCACGATGGCACGTACCAAGATGAGAGGCTTGCGGCCTTTCCAGTAAGAACCCAACCCGGTAAGCGTTTGACTCTGTACCGAGGTTCGCTCTTGCTGTGACTCAAAAGACACCTTTTGCGCTGGAAATACGGTTTCGATCAGGGCGGGCGCGTCCTTAAGAGAGAAAGGCACCAGCTTTACGGGTGTCATTGCGGTCATTTCGGTCTTCCTTAATCGAACAGGCCCAGCGTTGGACGCTCAGTATCTGGTTTGCGGGATTTCACAGCCTGCGGCTTGAATAGTTCTGTATGCGCTACGTCGCCCAGTGCGTGCCGGAGAGCCAGTCGCCACCCCTTGTTGCTGTCATGCACACCGCCTGTGCTCATGGCGGTCATGCCGAACAGCCACCAGCGCTCTTCAGGGCGCAAGGCCAGCCAGTTGCGTACTGCAACTGGAATCTTCTCGGGGCTCATGTCTTCAACCGCCCAGGCCAGTACGCAAAGCTCTTTGCCAAGCAGGCGATCCACGGGGTTATCGCCCACCTTCCAAGCGCTGACGCGCAGGTTGTGCTCCTTTAGGCGCACATTGAAGGCCCGCTGAACTTCACTGCGAATCGCTGTCCAGCGCGAGCGCTCAATCACAACGCGCTCGATGATGCTGGTTTGCTGATCCTGAGCCTGCAGCCCGAGGCTTTCGATGATGCGAACTGCGCCAGTCGAGCTCTTGGGCACCTCCACCATAAAGTGATGAGGGTCAGTAGTGGCCGGCACACCAAAACCGATGGTAGGGCGCTCAGGAGCCTTGGTTTTTTTGGCCCCACTTATGGTTTTACTCGGGGAACGAGCCATGCCTAAATCCTCTTTACGTACTGCGTTGGCCATGGTCATTCCTCTTGAATCACATCACCAGGGCGCAGTTCAACACCACTGAGTTTGGCGAACTCCTTGGCAGCGAAGCCATTCTCGAAGGCTGCTCCGCTTCGAATCTGCACGGTAACGGTTTCTTGCTCATTCCCGATGGCCTTACGCAGACCGTTAATCGCCGCCTCGATCACGGAAGCCGTAACCCCGCGCTCAGCAAAGTTGATGCTAACGGCGTTCTCACCTTCCCCAATATGGATACGTACCCCCTTGAAGGTAGCCGGCGAGCTTTTGAAACTATTGAGTACGCCGAACACCTTTTCGGTACTGTCGAGCGACACCTTCTTGTTCTCAGCCAACTTTGCCGGCTTGGCATCGTCGATCTGAACCTGTTTGTCGTTGGCAGCTGGGATCTGGAAGTCAGCGGTACGAGTAGCCTCGCCCGAGCAGGCATAGACCATTAGACGGGCAGCCTGCGGGCCAACTTCGAAGGGGTCTCCGTACAGTTCCCCATCTTTAGGGTTCGAGCCATCTAGGGTGTAACGCATATCGGCAGCAGGCATGCAGGAGAGAGTGACCATACGCTTGTCGGCGATGGCCTGGACCTGATGACGCACACGAAGCTCCGCCACCCAGCGCTGTGGCTCACCGGTTTCATGCTTGCCTTCGCTGTCCACTGCCAGGAAGTACAGAGTTGCCGCGTCGGTCGTGAAGTTATCTAGGTCTTCGACCTTCGGATCGCTTGTGCTGACCTTGGCAGTCGGCGCGTAATGAACCACAGGGCTCTGACCGGCATTGCGGGGGATCAGGGCCAAAGTGGTTTCGCCTGTCGCTTCATTTGCGGCATGCACTGTCACGTTCACTGCAGTTTTTTCTGCCGGGAACGGCCCTTTCTCGATGTAGCCGTCAGTCCCTTGTCGCCAGCGACCTTGCTTCAGGGCTTCTGCCTTGAGGGTCTCCATGCCACCGGTGCCGGGCATCCAAGCCCAGATTGGATTGCTTTTGGCGCGCATCAGCACGTCTTTCCATGGCGTTCTGCGGTCATTCGCCGGCCAAAGATCCTCTTCTGCCATCGCCCAGTAGGTACCCGGCTCATCCAGTAGATTGAGAATCAGTTTGTAATTGGCACGAGGGCTGGCCAGGAGCTGCTCAATCTGGTGCTCGGCAGAGTTGGTGCCTTGCCCCATGTTCAGGCCATTATCAATTGTGGCTTGCATGAGTTGGGCATTGCCGGTCATCTCGTCGATGGCTGGGAAGTAGATCCGGTTGTAGGTGCCAGAAAGAGCTTTGTTAAAGCGCTGCTGGGCATCTTCTAGGCGATCACGCGCTTCTTCGAAGAGGCTGTCACCGTCCTTCAAACGCTTGCAGATGGACTCAATTGCATACAGGTCGCGCAGACGATCTTCAACGGTATCGGCGAGGTAGCTGTCCTGACCGGACAGCACCATGAAATTGTTCTTCTCTTGCTGGTACTCGAAGAAATTGACCAGCTCGCTCGGCGGTAGCTTGCCGTCCGGGCGCACTACGATCAGAACACGAGGTCCGCTTAGCTTTAGATCGTCCAGTCGCGGCAGCACCTGTACATCCTGGTAGGCAGCCTTGCTAACCGGCTGCAATACCGCAGTAAGCTTGTTGATCAGCGCCTGATCAATCTTCGGCTGAGGGATGTCGCGAGCATTTCGCTCAATCTGGCGAGAGAGGTTTTCTGTTTCTTTAATGAAGAAACGCTCTTCTTCGCGATGCAGATACCACGCCTGCTCACGCAGTTTCTCCAGAGCGGTCTTGAACTCATCGGACTTACGGTTAGGTGCGGCCAAGAACTCAATGATCTCTGCCTCGGTCAGGCCGATTCGACCACCTACTGCCCGAGAGAATGAGGACGCTAGCAGCAGGGCACCGACCTGCTGGGCGGCATCGCTGCCCAGGTTGGCATCGATTTCTTCTGCGATGGATTGACCATCGTCGGCAATATCGTGGGCCATGGCCGGGCGAAGCGAGTTGGCGATACGGCCGACCTCTTCGCGCACGGCATCGTCGTTCAGGCGCAGGTGTTGTGACCCAACCAGGAAGACATCATCAGTTTCGCGATCATCGACGCTCTTGAGCAAACGCGCAGCGAACTGCATCAAGCCTCGTGTCTGCCGAAAGCCCTCATTCTCCTTGAACAAGGCAACCAGATGCTTGAAGGAGGGGTGGAAGGGGTAGGTTTCCCTGATCTGCTGGGCGACCTGCTCCAGACTGGTCGCGACAATGTATCCACCATCGGCTGCTGCCTTGATGCGCTGGGCATATTCCTCGGCGACATCGTTAATGACGGACTCGTCGGGTAGCTCCAGGATCAGTCGCTTCTTCAGGATCTCGTAGATCTCGTTGCCCGCCAGCTGGACGGGGGTGATGGTGCTGGCTTGGCGACTGGCTTCTTGCTGGAGGTTAGAGATTGCTTCGGCAATTGCCTTGGTCTGAGCCACATAGCTGCCGGATAGATTGGCAATCACAATGCAGCAACGCGGTAACTCCAGAGCAGCGCTCATCAGGCAGCTGAGTGTGTAGGTGCTCACGGTAGCCAGCGTACCGCCACCGATGACAGTAGTGCTCGCGTTTTCAAGGTAGGGCGGCAACTCATCGAGCATGATCAGGGTCGGTTTGTCCCCGATAATTTTCTTCCATCCAGCCTGGTCGACCGCGCGAGGGCCATTGACCCAGTAGGGCTTGATGGCTTCCTCTTCACCTAGTTGGGTAGCGATCTCGCCCCAGATGTAATTCTCAGGGTTGTTACGGCCATTAAATGCAGCTACTCGCACCTCACCGATTTCGATCCGCTTAGCAAGATCAGGCGACAGCACTTCGCTGCGCAGATGCGGGTGTTTGGCCAGCAGGCCGAGAGCGATCATCATGTGGGTTTTACCGCCACCCATTGCCTGGGTCAGCTCGAAAACTGCCTGATCTGATTTGCCATCCAGCCGCAGCATCCCCTCGCGAAAGAGCTGCTCCATGCCCGAGGTGATGTAGTTTCGTGCAAAGAACTCACGCCCATCACCCTCATCAGAGATGAGCGCAGAAAGGTTCTCGATCCCTTCGCTCATCCGGTAGTCGCGAATGATTGGGTTGAATGTGCATGCCTGCTTGACTGTCTTGAGCATCTGCTCGACTCCCTGAGAATTACTTAATCGTTGCTCGACTGACTGGAGGGGGTGGTGGGCTTGGGAATGGAAAGTTCCTGGCTCACCTGCTGCAGAAACCACTCGCGCATGGTCAACCCACGCGCCTTGAGTGCGGCGTAGATCTGCTGCTTTTGGGCAGGATCAACCTCGATCACAACGCGATTGCTAGTTTTCATGGGCGTGAGTACCTGGCTTGGGCCTGTAACGTGACGTGATGTTACATGAGGCCGAAGGGAAGCAGCGAGGGATTGGGGGCGGAGAACCGCAAATTGGCCATCGAACCGGAGCACTGGCTTTCCCTTCTCGCCTACCCGCCACTTACTTCTCGATGTAGCGGTCACTGAAGTCCACTGCGCCGGGCTTCTCGGTCAGAGCAGGAACATCCATAACCAGCTTATCGAGCTTCAATTGGCTCAGACCAAAGGCAACGGAAAGGCGGTCATATTCAGCACGGGGCAGTCCTGGCGCCACTAATCCTCGCGGCTTCTGTAACGGTTTCGGAGTAACACCAAACCAGCTGAACCCTCGCGCAGAATGTAGGTCGCCCCTCAGCTTGGCGTAAAACCCCAAACGACTGCCGCCACCACAGAGAAACATGGGCATACCAGCCATTTGTTGCCTGTCGAGTAGCCTCTCATTTGCCACGTGAAGGTAGGTATCTTGGACAACTTGGCGGCTCACCTGCGCATAAAAAAGCTGATCGAGACTTCGACCTTTGAACTGGACATCAACCCCGCTGAAGTACCCATCTACCCTATCGGGAAGGGCCTCCTCGGCATCAGTCAAGTGACTGATGGCCTGCACGGCCTGTCGCAGGTCCGGCCTATCCGGAAGCTTTTGCACCAGCGCCGACTGCAGCCAATCCATACGCTTCTTGTGAAAATTCATCACTCCATGGGGCTCAACCGTGGTTCTAAAAATGACCAAGCTGTCTTTGCGCTGCCCACTCTTGCGCTCGACACGAAACACAGAGGCATCCAGTGTTCCCGCACCTACATCAACCATTAGATAGATATTGCTGGCGTGAGGGTCGTAGGCACCTGAACTGACGAAGCCATAAATTTGCGCAGCAATTTCTGGCTCCACCCTTACTTCAATGTCTTCGCTGTCACACTCAGCCTCGGCACCGCCGCACAAGGCTTCTGCTCGTTTTAGTGCTAGGCCTATCGTCTCTGGCGTCAACTGCCTCTCGGTCGAGGCGATCCAGGCCGCAGTGCTTACCAGTTGGTAAAGTCTTACAGTTTTTTCGTCACGGCGACTTGCAACTGGTAGCCCAATAGCAAGATCCCAGACGATGGCTCCTGAGTAGGTTTCTCCGTGAGTGCTCAGCAACCAGCCTCTGATCATCCTCAGCGCCAGGGCAAGAAACCCAACGACAGGCATTTGAGCTTGCAACGACTCGGCGTTAGCTAACAAAGCAAGCTTGAGATCCTGATAGGCCTGGCCCTGCCCTTCCAGGCTGTATCCGTTTTCGCCCAGATAAACCCTACACGGCAGCAGGTAGCCCTCAACGCCCTGGATATCTCTGAACGGAACTGCGTATGTAATCTGCCTCTCCCCGTCACTGATGACGGCCTTGAGCGTCGAGCTGCCAAAGTCCAGTCCCAGGCACAAGAACTTTTCGTCAGTGCATTTGTTTAACTGAGTCTCATACCCCCCCAGCGGCCACTCCATGAGAGAGGCTAGCCGACCATGCTGGAGCGTATGCCAAGTAACGCAGGCCCCAGCGGTGGCGGTGATCGAGTAGTCGGGATCACTGCGCAGACTCTCAGCAGAGCCCCCTTTACCCCCCTCAGCCCCATAAGATTGGGCCGCAACCTTGCTGGTAGCTCCCTTGGCGACTGACTCCGGACTTGACCAACGCGTGATGCAGATTCCGTTGGCCGTCACCGTAACTTTTTTGCCGTTTTGTTCTGGAGCCGACTTTGCAGGCTGATTGACTTTCTTCCTGGCAGTCTTGGGCCGGGCCTTTCGTTCCTTATTGGCATCTGGCCGGGTAACTTTCTTCTTTCGCTGATCCAGTACCGGAACGGCCTTTTTCTTCGGGGTCTCCGGTAAAGGCACACCGGCTTTCTCAAAAGCTTCTTTGAATATTCCTGCGAGCTTCATGTGACCTCCTTGTCAACCGATCTTGATGACTCCAGCTGTAACGAAGTGGTTCTCAGCCTCAAGCTTTTGTTTGAGGAGCAACTCGGCCTCACGCTGTTCTCGTCGTTTCAATGCAGCATCACGCTTACCCTTTTCAGCCGGGATCATGCGTTCTTTACCAGACTGCCGGAGAGCGACCATACGCTCATTGATACGCTTGACCTCCAAGTCACAGCGGTCGCGAATCAGCTTGATTAATAGATTGACGCGGTCGTTGTTCTCATCTCGCATTGCCTGCCTGACATCCCTAAACTGGTCAGCAATCTGGCCGCGGCACTCTTCGTAGGCATCTACTACCGAATTCGGCACCAGCAGATTTTTTGCTGCAGGCCAATCCTCCCCTGCTAACGCGGCGAGATTCACTAGCTGCTCGGCGCGCTCTGCTTCCAGTCCATTCTCGCTATCAAGCTCCTTGGCGGCATAGACCAGTCGCTCATTCGTCTGTGCGCCACTAAAGCTCCAACGCGAAACGACGAAGGCGTAAATACCAGGTTCAATACCTTCCGATGCCAAGCGCGACAGCTGGACAGCACTGATGGGATAACGCTGGTTGGCTTGATCCTGGCTACCGAGCTGACTGGTAACGAAGCGCACCAATGGATGATCTTGAGCCACACGTTCAAAACGCGAAGAAGGTGCACGATGGCAGTTCTCGAACAGTACCGGGAGCGCCCTGGCATCAAGCAACTGCGTATGCCCTTGCAGTCCCTTATCCTGAATAAACTGACTGAGTTGCACCCGCAGATCCATCGACAATTCGACGCTGTACAGTTCCAGCTCATCATCTACAGGGATGAAGCGAGTACCCGGGTAGGTGTCCAGAATGAAATCGGTCACATAGGCATGTAAATCATCAGAGCGCACGTAACGCCCCAATTGCTCAGCCGCACGTACCTTGTTCATGATGAAGTCGCCATGAGCCACCAAATTTGGAGCCTCGGCCTCTAAACGCTCCTGCCTAAGCTTGGTTTCGGCAAGGGCCTGCAGATTGTTTTCGATACGTAGCGTTTCTTCCTCAGGACTAAGCTGATGACTGAAAAGCTCCTTGGTCATCTTTTTGATGACGCGCCCGATGATGGACTCCATGCTGCCGAGCGCCTGCCGGAAGATATCCAGGCGCATCAGCAGTCGATCATAGATGCGCTCATCAATGGTGTTTGCATACATTAGGTTCCAGATGAGTATCTTGTCGGATTGCTGGCCAAGCCGATCAATTCGACCAATCCTCTGTTCGATCTTCATCGGATTCCAGGGCAGATCGTAGTTCACCAACAGAGCGGAGAACTGCAGGTCGACACCCTCCGAGCCGACCTCGGACGACAGCAACACCTGGGGCCCTGTATCGGCTTTGAAGGCCCGCAGTATCGCGTCTTTGTCATCGCCCCCTTGAAGAACGACGCAGGAGATACCGTCCTCGCTCAGACGCTCATGCAGGTAGGCAAGGGTCTGCCGGAAGAATGAGAAGAGCACGATCTTTTTCCCAGGGAACTGCGCACAGTATTTACGCAGATGTTCTCGTAGCAGCCGATACTTGCTGTCATGCAGTCTCAGCTGCTCGTAGTCACCAACTGATTGCGAGATCTCAACTAGCTGCTCAATCAGGCTGCCGAGGATCGGGGGCTCTTCGACCTCATCATCACTTTCGTCCTCTGACAGTTCGTACATCGCTTCGTCAAGGCCAGCCATACGCCCACGGTTGAGCTTTTCCTGCCAAGCACGACAAGCAGCGGGCATACAGCTGGCCATCTGGCGCTGCGGTGTCGTAAGAATGAACCCCGTTAAGAGACCGTTCTCTTGACAGTATTCACGTACTCGTTGAGTCACCTGATCGTAGAAAGCTTGCTCAACTTCGTTGAGCGGTGCGCGAAAATCCAGGGGAACACGAATGACCCGATTCTCTTGCACTTCGCGCTTAAGCGTTCGCGTAACAACTTTGCTCAGCGGATGCACCCGATCGAGTCGGTCCGCAATCTCGGAGCGGCTATGAGGCGCTTTGAGCTCTTCGTCTGAAGGCGGCTGATTGAGCATGGACGCAAGCTGCGCGCTTTCATCCAGGAACTGGTTGTCCATGGCTTGACGTATAGCTGCACAGAACTCATCACGATTAACTCGACCGGCCAGTACCGCATCACGCAATTGCACGATAGGACGTGTGACGGCCATGCTCAGGTCAAACAAGTACTCGTGCGGAAAGGCCGACTCATCAAGCAGCTTCAGCAAATTGAACAAATCGGTGTCTGCTAACTGGATAGGTGTTGCGGAAAGCAGAACAAGATTTTCCACGAGAGGCCTGAGCAGATGGCCCAGAAGATTGGTCTTGGTTCCCGTGTTGCGCAGGTAGTGAGCCTCATCTATCACCAGCAAATGCAGCAACGGATCACCGGCTGGGTCGGCATCCTCCAGGAAACGAGCCAGCTTGGCCGCACCCTGCTTATTGTTTAAGGCGTCATAATCGCTTGGTGGACGCAGCCCTTGCATACTGGCGATCAATGCAAAGTCCTGCATTGGCCTGCCTCTAACGCTTTCGAGACGCTCGCGCAGCTCATCGGCATTGACCAATTCAGCCTTGATGCCAAACCGGTTTAACAATTCCTCACGCCATTTGTTGCGCAGCACCGCAGGACAGATAACTAGTAAGCGCCGCGCATCGAATCGAGCTCTTAGCTCTGTCCAGATCAACCCCGCCTCAATTGTTTTTCCCAGGCCGACCTCGTCGGCTATGAGAATGCCGTTGCTGGGTGAATCCAAGAACTGAAGTACAGGCTTAAACTGATGCGGGTAGAAGTCCGTATTGGTGGTCTTCAAGCTGTAAATGAGGTTCGCCAGCTTGCCACTCAATCGATGGTGCGTAATAGCTGTCCGCAGATTCTTTGATAAGGAGTAACGACCTGCGTTGAAGCAAGCCGTGGGACTGTTGCTCTCTTGTAGGATGGGATCCAGAGCACTAGGCGGGAAATGATCCTCTGTGCCATCCAGAAGGAAAACTTGAAGGCGGAGACGCCGCCCACTTCCTTCAGTTCCAGCACCGACAATGCCCATTCGCGCGGGATTATCCCTCAGCAGCACCTTTGTGCCCGGCTTAAGCTCATTCATATTCCCTTTCTCCGCAGCACCTGCGCTCGCAACCCCAGTTACTTTCTAATGCTTCTTGCCGGTGCCAAATTGGCAGGCATTAGACACATAACATCAACTGGCCACCACTCGCATCCTGCCTAATCAGCCAGAAATTGTCATCTGCCGCGGCTCAAGCTGCTTGGTGCTGCGGTCGACGTCGATGGTGGTGAGCGCCTGGCTTGCTGACGCAGAAGTCGGGGCTTCTGTGCCCAACAGTCACCACTGCGCCATCTACCACAACCACATATACCTTCTGGGCCTTCTCGGCCAACTGCCGTTCAGCCGAGGAGAGCTTGAGCAACAGTCGCTTCAAGCGCGCTCGGTCGAAGAAGTACACCTGCGCTCCACGATTCCAGGTATGGCATCCAAATTCGAGAAGCCACTGGACCTGCTGCTGCCGAATACCGCGTTGACTGCATCGATGTATGGCATGTGTGGTGTACTCCATTGCCCGTCTCCTCTGCGCTGTGACAACCCATCCTGTTTGAGTTAGGCCTCCATGCCGGTGGCTCCATCCAGCTCATCCAGTGGGCATAGCTGCAGGATATGTCGCCCAACTGGACGCACCAATAATGGGCTTTCATACAGGTCAAGTATTCAGGCAGGTTGACAGCCCCTGAGGATGCTTTCGGTCAGAAACGGGGCAGCCTGCCGGGGAACCCGTGCGGATTGATGACGCACACGGTTCAACCCGGTAGAAGTGTTGAGTCTCTAGCTTTCGAATAACGGAATTGTCGTTGCGTAGCGCGCTGGCGCAGCCCACCACCTGTGGTCTGATGGGGCAGTGCATAGTACGGCCCAGTACAGGCTCTACCATTTGCAGGGAATCACTGGTGCACAAAGCCGGAGAAGCTGGCCTGTGAGGGCTCAAGCCTCTTCGTCATGCTTGACGCGGTACTTAACAAAGGCGATGTACTTCGCAAAGCCGAAGTTGATTATGGGCTTGCGCTCCGAGCCGGCAAGCCATCCCATGACAAGGAAATAGGCCCCCTCGAGCTCATCCAAACTTTTGAGGCGGAACGCCTTGAGCATTTCCTCTTCAAGGTTCTCATCTCTGACGAGCAGGCTTGGTTCAGTACGGTAATCCCCGCAGTTGAGCCAGACCTCGCCCTCCTTCCGGTTGACGTTGGTGACCAGCCCCCAGAACAAGCGAACCGTACCGAGTTCGATCCCAGCAAGCTGTCGCTGATGGGAGAGCAACTTACGGACTTCCCCTTCCAGAGCGACTCGACCACCGTCAGTTGTGATCCGGATCGAAACATCATCCTCTGGGTAGTCGGGGTTCTTGATCAGGCACGACAGGATCTGCCGGAGTGATTTGTTGATCGGGTAGTCTGCAGCGTTTGCGTATTTCCGCTGTAGCACGCCCCACGGAGAATCGACGGGCTGCCGTTCTCTGGGCTCTGGAACCAGGATTTCCTGGGGTTTGCGCTTATCTAGATCGACATTGATGCGCGTCGTGTCCGTACCTTCATCTGGCTCAGCCCCTTCATCGTCAACAACCAGTACCACCGTCTTGATCTGGCAACCGTCTTGGTGGTGCGCGGCGAAGCAAGCAACACGCTCCCGACCGCCACTGACTGAACTTCTTACGAACCAGGCACTGGCCTCGCACTCTGAGCACTCAATATTGCCCGCGTACTTCTCGACATCCTGCTGGTACTGAAATGGCGTCACGGGGCTCTGATCAAGACGGTAGGTAACAGATTGCATTCACACTCCAGATGATTGCTGCCCAAAAGCCGCTGCCGCAGCGGATACCCCGAAAAATATGTAGCCTTTCGAGATACATCTAGCGTGTTTACCCGTACAGGTAAAGTTTTCAAGCACATGTCTTAACAACGTTACTTGATCGGCTACATGATCGCTTACTTGATCGGTCGATCTTTCTGCAACCTAGTTGAGACTCGCCAACCATGGGCGAACGATCGCCTTGCGCTCATCCAAGCTCAGCGTGGCCACCCCGCCCTTCACCAACGCTGTCTTGTCACCGGTATGGGGGTTGGTAACGTAGGTGCTGATGCTGGGTAACGTGTTCGGGTTTGCGCTCCACCGAAGGTTAAATGCCGCAAGTCTGGGAAACCAGAACTGGCTGGCATACGGCAGGTTGTCGTGAATCCACCAGGCCAGCGGTGTCCAGTCCTTGCGCTCCTCATACCAAGGCAGTAATGCCGGCACCACGATGCAGGCAGTCGCGCCCAGATGCCCTTCAGCGTCCGGATAATCCCATATGTGCTCCGCGTAGTTTTTTTCGTTGGCAGCACAGCTGTACTGGTTGTTGTTCTCGGCTCCCTTGGCGTTGACTGCCGGCGCTCGGTAAGCCGAGCGAATGTGGATCCGTCCAAAGCGCTCCTGCAGAGGCTCCAACAACTGTCCGCACAGTCCTCGACCGGCTTCGATGGCGCGGTCCGGATACTCCGGAATATTGGGGATGCCCTCGATCTGGCTGATTTCCGAGTAAAGGAAATCCCGCATAAAAAAGTGCTTGGATAGCCGGACGCGCCCCAGGTCCTCGAGCGCCTGTACCGTTGCTGGTTTTTTCATCCTGTTTTGCTCCTTGGCAGTACTCACGCCTGCTGCTCAGCTGGCATCTGGGAGATCAGGTTGAGCTCCAGATCCGCCCGGTCGACCCAGACCTCGTTCAGCTCGCCTTTAACCGCCACGCCCAACTGACGGAAATCACTGACTTGCTTGACTAGGTTAGCCTTGCCACTGACCAACTGATCGCAGGCTTTCTTGTAGGCATCCTGCGCCTTATCCAGGCTGTGGCCGATGGCGTCCATACTGCCGAGAAAGGTGCGCAGCTTGTCGTATACCTTGCCGGCGCGCTCGGCTAACTCGGCGGAGTGCTTGTTCTGGTCCTCGAAACGCCACAGCTGGCGCACGATGTTCAGGCTGGTCAACAGTGTGGTTGGCGTCGCCACCAGCACGTTCTGCTCGATGGCCCTCTGGAACAATGTCTCGTCCGCCTTCAGCGCCTCGACGAAAGCCGATTCGATGGGCACGAACATAAAAACCATCTCAGGCGCATTCAGACCCGGCAAGTCAGAGTAGCTGCGATCAGAGAGCTCTTTGATACGTTGCCCAACGGCCGTCACGTGCTCGGCAAGCGCCATGCGTCGCTCGGCATCGTCCTCGGCATTGATGTAACGGGTGTACGCGTTGAGCGAGACCTTGGCATCGATGATCAGGTGCTTGCCTTGAGGCAGGTAAACGATCACATCGGGGCGCTGGCGATTGATCTCACCGGTGAAGCTGACCTCCCGCTTGAAGTCCTTGCCGTTGACTAGGCCGGAGCGCTCCAGGACATTCTCCAGAATCAGCTCACCCCAATTGCCCTGCGCTTTCTTCTGCCCTTTCAGCGCTGTAGTGAGATCCTGAGCCTCCTGGGTGATCTGTCGATTCAGCTCTTTTAGGTGATGCAGCTCCTGGGTCAATGCAGCCTGCTGCTGAATATCCTTGTGGTGAATATCTTCAACCTTGGTGCGGAAACCCTCGATCTGCTCGCGGAAGGGTTTAAGCAATGCGTCCAGTGACTGTTGGCTGTGCTGCGAGAACGCCTGGCCTTTGGCTTCGAAGATCTGGCCAGCGAGCTGCTCGAACTCTAGCTTGAGCTGGTCGCGGCTTTCCTTCAGCAGCTGCTGCTGTTCGGCAAAGTGCTGCTGCTTTTGATCGAGCGTGCTGCTCAGCGTGGCATGCTCCTTGGTCAGGGCCGCAAAGCGATCCTGCAAAACGTCGTGAACTTGCTGCAGCCGGACACTCGCCTGCTTGAGCTCATCATGCTGCTGAAGCAGTTGACCATACTGAGCACGAGCGGCGCTGGCAGCGCTCTGCACCTCGGCCAGTTGAGCGGATTGATCGCGATATTCGGTACGCAAGCGACTAGCCTCTTGCTGAGCGAATTCAACCTGCCGCTGAAGCTGCTCAACATGAGCCTTCTCCGCCCGCAGACCAGCACTCAGCTCACGGAGCTCATCGTCTTTCAGGTGAGATGCAGCCATATGCTGCTCCAGTTGCGACTGACAGACCTGCAAGGCTGTAACCGCCTCACGACGGCGCAATACCTGCCAGTAGACTGCAACACCCGCCAGCACAACCAGCAACAAACTGCCGCTAATTACCATCCACGACAACCCAATCATGTTCATGCTTTGACACTCCCTCTATCCGCCAGCCCAACGGGCGGCTTGAATGATAATGTCAAGGTATGTAACTTTAGACGACGCATCTAGAGTGTTTACGCGTACAGGTAAAGTTTTCGAGCAGATGGAGAGGCCATGAAACGCAAGCAATCAATCGAATCCGTGCGCTGGGATCTGGCGTTGCGCTATCGCCTGATCGAGACAGTGGCCTGGTGGGAAGGCCGTCTGACCACCAATCACCTGATTCAGAGCTTCGGCATCAGCCGCCAACAGGCGTCGAAAGACATCAACTCCTACATCACCGATTACGCGCCAAAGAATCTGGAATATGACAAGCATCTAAAGGGGTATGTACCCAGCAGGAATTTCGCGCCGCTGTTCATCGATGACAGCGCCAGCGCCTACCTACACCTGCTCAACCAGAATCACGACCGTGCGCCACACGTTGAGGGCCTAGCATTGGCCTATGCGCACACCGAAGTGCTGCAGGTGCCGGATCGCACGGTACGCCCGGAACTACTGCGCCCGCTTCTGCGCGCCTGCCGCGAGGGGCTGCGCTTGGAGTGTGAGTACGTATCCTTCACTACGCCGGATGCAGAGACACGCTTGATCGCTCCGCATACGCTGATTTACACCGGCATGCGCTGGCACGTGCGCGCGTACTGCGAGAAGAATCGCGATTACCGGGACTTCGTATTGAGTCGCTTCCGCGGCTTGCCTGAGCTTATGGATGACCCTTCAGCCAATGGACGCGATCAGGATGCAGGCTGGAGCACTCAGGTGGCAGTGGTGATCGAACCGGACTCACGACTAAAGCCGGAGCAGAAGGTAATCATCGAGACCGACTACGGGATGCGCGAGGGGCAGTTGGTGATCGAAACGCGCGGTGCCCTGGTGCAGTATGTCCTGCAGCGCTACCAAATCGACCCGACCAAGGTGCACGCCAAGGCAACGGCACAGCAGATCGTGGTCGCCAACCTGGATGAACTGCAGCCCTGGCTATACCACTAGCAGCTGTTGAGTCCCATCAAGGACTGGCTGAGTCGGTTATGGCTGGCAAGACATTTTCATTTGGTCTTGCAGCATCACGATCAACATCAACGACGCGAGGACCGCACCTTGGAAACAGCACAATGGATCGCCTTATTCAAGCAAGCCTTTTGCTCAATGGACAAGAAACTTGAGCAGGTTCTGCAGCTAAACAGCTGCCGTGAGCATTGGATACAGGCTGAAATCAGCCTGCACGCCTGGTTCGAAGAAAACATTGAAATATGGACCGATCTCCCAATAGGCGGAGGCCGAAAAGCTGATCTTTATGCCCGAGATGAAAGCGGCGCGACATCCATGGTCGCTGAGGTCAAATGCCTGGGCGACGCATCGCAAGCCAAGTGTCTAGAAGGGGATTGGTCCGTACGAGCCGATATCGAAAGACTTAGCTCCTTTAACACCTCAACCCGTTTATTCGCGCTGGTGATTGCTAAAGGTGAGCAGGAAAGCAATACCGGTAAACGTCTTCGCACTGATACGTGGGTGGAAGGGCGCGAATCCATCAACCTAGATTTGGGGCATGCGTTGATTCGGATATGGGCCTTATAACCTTGCCTACCAATGCGTCGACCATCTCCATCACCTGAATCCGGCCGGCTCAATCAGATAGCACGACCACCGTAAGCAAGCCGTGCCAACCCAATCATCAGCAACATCGAACCCAGCAGCACCAGGTACTCACTCAGTGAGCTCAGCATGATCATGGAAAGCCTCCTCGGTAATGACGAGATGACCATAACCTCGATCCCCACGAGCCGCGACACGTAAACTTTCCGCCTGTAAAGCTTTCGGGCACATCCGAACCAGCACTAGCCTCCGGTCATTAACGGCCCTTGGCAGATTGGTAAGCGGTCTCGCGCTTGCGCTTGCCAACGGCAACCAGCACGACCACCACGCGTTCATCTTCGACGCGGCATACCAAGAGACAGCCCGATACGCGCGGCTTGATTTTGCACTGCCCCGGCATGCCCCTGAGGGCGTCAGCCTGAACTTTGGGATCGCGCAGTTTCTCCTTGATCTGCTCGCGCACTGTATGGCCGAGCTTCAGCCATTCCTTCAGTGCCGAGGGCAGAAACTCCAGCTCAGAGCTCCTCCAAGCGCACCGGGATAGGCTCCTCACCCGAGAGAGCGTTCCCCACCTCGAGCAGCTCCAGATCATCCAGGCGCTCCATCAGTTGCTCATAAAACTCTGCCGGCACCAGGTATCCCATGACGCGATTGTGATTGAGCACGGCGACAGGCCTACTACCAGCGCCAGCCAAGATGCGCTGCATATTTAAGCCCCCAAATAAGACCTAAATCCTGGTCACCATAGCCAGCTTTGCTGCGCTGGATCGACGAGCAGGCCACTGCTGCCGTCAGTGCCTAGTACAAGCCCGGTTGCCAAGGCCTACGCCAGGTAGACGCCGCTTAAAGTAAACCCCGCCAAACCTCGCTGCGCTCGATGACTCGGATAAACGCCTGAGCGCTGAATCCGTTCGGATAAAGTGTGGCGATCGCCTCCTCTTCCTCCGCGTCCTGGTCAAACGCCCTCAGGTAATGCGGCTCATCACGCAGCGCGACCTCCAGGACTTCTCGGGATACCACAAGAGCACCATCAACAATCTCTCCATCCAGCTCAATCGAGGTATCCACAACCCAGGCGTGCAAGTGTGGCAACGGATCGGAAATCTCCAGCCCCAGCGCGTCACGCAAGTTAGCGTCAGCCAGCAATGCAGAGAGCAACGCAGGGCTTTTACGCTTCAACTGTCTGGCAGCCTTACGTAACGTATTCGTGCGGTGGAGCCAGACTTCATGACCGTTGGAGCGGATAAATCCAGATTTGATCTCGAGCAATAGCAACACGCCTTTGAGGCACGCCAGCACATCGATCTCTCCTGCATCGCCCTCATCCTTGCGAGGCGGCTGGTAGCCCACCACCACCCGGAAACCTAGCTGCCGAAGAGACGCAGCCAGTTCGCGCTCGACGCGCTCTGTTTCGGAGCGAAGCTCAGGTCTGCGCGGATCTACTCGACGCAAATTGTTTACCGCGGCTGTGAGGCTATTCTGTCTTCCCGCAACCCAAGGAAACTGAAAGCTGAAGCGGCCGATTTTGTAGAACGGCCTCTCGTAGAGTCTGGGCGTCGGTTGATTAGGCGCTTGCTTGGTTTGCTCGGACAGCGCCTGAAGATCGCTGGTCCAAAACTGCAGAATGGCTTTGGCGGCCTCTGGATCACCTGCGGGATGCTCATCACTGACCGTCCACGCGCGGATCCGCGCCACTTTCTCCGGCAACTCCGACCAGGTCATGGGAAAGCGGTTCTCTCCCTGCAGCAACCCCTCAAAAGCCAAACGCCCCAGTGCCGCTATGGGATCATCGGAGTCAGCCAGGTATCGCCGATAAGGTCGCAGATAGGCCTGCTCGAAAAAGGCGTTAGTCAGCTCACTGGCCAGCATGGCGTGATGCAGCGAGACCTCCGTCCCATTGTTAAGCCTGATGCTTTCGCCTAGCCCAAAAACCACCTGCAGATAGAGCTGGCTGCGAATCGCTTTGATGTAGGCAAGCTGGTTGGCTTCATGGTTTTCAGCACTCCCGATGACCTGCCCAGCCAGCTCAGAAGCCGCAAAGACATCGACCGCACGACGCATCCAGTAGCACCATAGCAGCTGGCTTTTTCGCTCAGTGCGCTGCCAGCGCAGGGTACCCTCGTCTGTTTTGTTGAAAATGACTGATTGCCCAGGCTGAAGCCGGTAATCGCATTCACTATCGAAGCAAAACCAGTCGATGGAGCGCTCATAGTCAATGAGCTCGCGCGTTGCATCGATCATCACGCCGACTGCTTCTAGGTTCGCCGCACACTCCGCACCCTCCCCGGGCTGCGGAAACAACATGGGCGACAGATGCTGCCTCAACGAACGGCCAAGCACATCGGCAGAAAGCCGAAAATCAGACTCGCCACAAGACTTCAGCTTACGCAGGATGATCCGCGCGTAAGCAAGCCAATCCATGCCTGCTGGATCGTCACCAGCATCCCCGAGACGGGCGTAGGCCAATACGCTGAGATAGGAAAGCAGCTCCAATAGCGTCAGAGACTGCAGTTGTCGCTCAGCACTCTTGATCACGGCTTCAAAGGGTTCCAGCTGCAGCAGCAGACGCTCGCAAACTCCGAAGAACGTCTGCCACTGCTCGCAAGTGCAGTTTTCTTTAAGGTGAATCCAGAGAGGCGAATCCCTACGGGTGAAAAGCTTGGAGTAGCGAATGGCCCAGCGCAGCTGATCAGGGTGATGAACTGCCAGGTGATCCAACAGCTCAGTACTGATCACGTCGTCAAAATGCAGTACACGCGCAAGCGCCAGACTGGCCAGAGCAGCTCCCTCAACATTTGCGGGCTGCCACCAGAAATCGGCGCCAGCCAGCCCAGAGGCACGATGCCTCTGGGTGTACTTTCCGCTTGGTCGTTGATCGAGAAAGTCATGCAGACACTCATCAAGCGCAACGCCGCATGCCGGGTAGCGCGCATACCCTGCGAACTGCGTCTGGTAGTAGTCCCTGCACCGCAAGTTAGGCGCCACTAGCACTCCCCGGGGCAATAGCAGCGGAGGCTAGAGCCACCTGACCAGCAGCCGATGAGCCCGTGCAATGCCTAACGTGCAAAAACTCAGCCTTCTTGCTCAGCACGTAGCACCTCAGCCCAGAAAGAATCGATATCGATCGTACGCGCGCCCTGATCGAGCCCAAGCCGGCGCAAATCGAGTGTCCAGCTCAGCGATCGAGCAGAATATCCCGCTATAGGAACAATCGCCCCCAGCTCCTCCAAAACAGCAGCGAGCTTACTGGTATTGGGCGGATTGGCGCCGGTCGCCTGAAAGTAGGCTGCCCCCATGCCTTTTGGGGCAGTGCCATCACGAACATCGGTAGCGCTGTTTGCAAGGGGGAACGCACTCGAGCCAAAGTCAGTCCAGAGCTGCATCAAGGTTGAAGAGATGTCCGCCAACGTAAAGGTCGGACCACCCTCGATAGCAATGCCACTGTCCGTCAGTTTGTAGCGAAAGGGATTCCCCTTGCTTAGCGTCTGACAGTCGTTCCAAAAACTATCGGCCTCATCTTCTTGAGCGCGGTGTATGACCTGCTCGGAAATCGCCGCGGATGCGCCTGCCTGAGTAGCATCCAGGTCATACCCAATCATGAAAAGCGCAGCTTCAAGCGCCCTTAGACGAGTATCAAAACACTCGATCTGATTGAATCGACTGTTCTGCGCCGCAGGCTGCTCCAGCACGTCACTGAGCAACCAACTGGCTTTCAGATTCCAGGCAGCATGGTTAGCTCCTGACTTTAACCTCGGAAAGAAAAATTCTGACTGGCCTGGGTTACGCCGTTTAGGGGACGGGTCATTAGCTGCGCTCTTTGCAGGAGCCCACGGGAAACGAAGCTCTTGCGGCACCTCCGACAGCCCAGCGGCCTGACAAAACTTCACAACGGCCCAACCCAACGCCGCAGCAACACGGCTGTCATAAATAACGAAGCGGTCGCAGATGAGTGAATAGACCTTGGTCATCCCGGCATTGAACCGGAGATCTTTGGCAACTAGCAGAGGATGATCGGTGCTTCCTGCATCCAAGGCTTGCCTAGTACTGGATAGAATTTGAGGGAGATTGGCTTGGTTCGCATGCAGCCAACGTACGTTACCAGCACGTACGCCACCCCATGTCATGACGTCGACTGCAGCCGTTACAACCGAGTGATCGCTTCCCTGGGATCTCAAAGCGCTCTGAAGATCCTGACTGAGCGCCTTAAGAGTGGCTGCGCTGGATTCGAAAGTGGTGCCTGTCGGCTCTCCGAGACGCTGATTGCCTGGATGCGGCCAGTGATACTGGGCATAAGCATCATAAAGGCTGTCGCAGCGCCAGCTGCATCCCGAACGACGGTTCGTGTATTGGTGCGCGAAGGTATCGCCGTCGAGGTTCTCACTCATCCATTTGACGAAATTCGCTACCGCGGGAGTCTGTAGGTAGGTGCTCTTTTCCATTCGTGACGTCCTTGAAAATAATCTTGAATCAACCTGGTTGCTGCGCCAGATCAAAGTCTGAGGCTTGGAATAAGTCAACTGTTCTCAGCAAGGCGCAAGCTAGAAACCTCATCTGCATCCCTCATCGCGATCGCCGTGTTACTCCCCTGCTCAATAGCGAAATCACGCCAGAAGCTGTATAGCCGACGCTCGGGATCAGGTGGTGAATGGAACGGAGAACTGTAGAGTTCAATAAGTGCTTCGCTCGCGCACCGCTCACCGAGCATTGCGGACCACTGCAACCAGTACACCCCGCAGGCCATGTCGTGCTCTGTCGATGATTCATTCAGTGCCAGTCGCCCACGATAAAAACCTGCCAGCACATCCCCCTCTTCGACCGCCCGTTTGTACCAGAGCATGGCCCTGCCATGGTCGACCATGACACCTTCGTCACCCTCTTCGTAGATTGCTCCCAGCGCCAGCGCAGCACCTGGAACACCATGCTCGAATGCTTGCTCGTAGTAGTCGATGGCAAGAGCAGGATTCGTGACCATCCCCTTGCCGTAGTAAGCCTGCTCAGCCAGGTTGAAGAATGCTTCGCCGCTGCCCTCGACAGCAGCTAGCTTGAACAGCCGCCTGGCTAATATCGGGTCAGATGCCAAGCGCGTTCCATTGAGCCATAACCAGCCCAAATCATTCATTGCATCGGGGTCGCCATCAACGGCCGCAGCCCTCAGGCAAGCGTATGTTTGATGAATCTCGATCGGGTCAACCAATCCCAGCAGTGAATTGGCCGCTTTGACTTCGTGCAGATTGGCAAACCTGGCCTGCCCTGCCAGCTCCGCGGTACGCAAGGATGGAATCCCAACTCCGCTGTAGAGGCGCTGCATCTCACCCGGCGCGACAACCGCAACCTGCTCAGGTATCGGGAGCAATGGCTCCAGCAGATTGAACACACAGACCGATTTGCTCATGCTGCAACCCTATCGTTGATCGCAGGGCTATTTTCCATGAGTCTTGCGACACCTCATGTCGTGTTGAGCACAAGGATGCAAAAGTGGATCAGCTATTTCGCCAGGACCTGATTCTGGGAATTCTTCCCGGCAAGGAAAACGCGTTGGGCAGTACAGCCATTCGTGAGCGCGTGGCTCGGCAAGGCCTGAATGTCGACCTGAGGACGATCCAGCGGGACCTGAGCGATCTGAAGGAAAAATACCCTCATGTACACAGCAGAAAAGACGGACGCTCGACGCTGTGGTGGGCGGAAAAGTCCCTTTCCCGTCTGTCGATGCTTCCCACAGATGCCATGAACCTAGCCATGATCATGGATCACGCCACGCGTTTTGGGATGGCTGCGCAAGTCGAACGACTGGCCTCGCTTCGTGATTACGCTGCCTCCCTGCTCAAAGGCAACCGGCCCAGTCAGGATATTTCCAACAAGATCACCAGCAACACGCGCTTCATCACCTTGCAGCCCAGCGTGGTCAAACAAGAGGTACTGGACGTTATTCAACAAGCGCTTCTGGACGGCATGTCAATCGAAGCGCTCTACCAGAAGCGTGGCGCTGATGAGCCCAAGCTGCTCCAACTGAAACCGCTGGGGCTGTCCTATCAAGATTCGAACATCTATCTCTCATGCGTATTCAAGGGGTTGCCCCAAGGCAATATTGCTGCGTTGCCCCTGCATCGTTTCAGAACCGCACGCACGATATTCGAGGATATCGCTGCGCCAGAGGACTACGACATCAATTCAGTCCCCGCAATGCGCAGCCTGGTGGGGCTGAGAACCGATCATCCTGTCCAGATCCGACTCCGCGTCAGTCACACCTTGAGCGAGCGCCTGCAGGAGAACCCTCTCACTGATGACCAGACTCTGGAACCGGAAACGACGGACTGGTGGCTTATGAGTGGCAGCATCCACCTCAGCCAGGGTTTGGACCTGTGGCTGCTGAGCCAAGGTGAACATCTGGAAGTTCTCGAGCCCACCGCCCTTCGTGCGCAAATCGCAGCGTCGGCTAAGCGCATGGCGTCTCTTTATGCCGGCGAGTGATTGCGACACAGGACGTCGCCCTTCGGCAGCATCATGTCTCCACCTTAAATATGGAGACTTGCTGATGAAATCCTACTCCGCCTCTTTACAACGTGTCGTGGCGAATGCTGGGCCGCGGGCCAATTTTACGATCACCGTCCAAGCGGTGAACTCGGCCATGGCACGGGTAACAGCAGAAGCTCAGTATCCTGGATACAAATGCATCAACGCTCCGGTGCAAGTCCGGTAAGCGTTCCAATCATGCGGCCTCGGGACTACCTCTTCTACCTGCTGGGCATGGGTGATGACCCGCAGGTCGCCGTGCCACTCGTTTCGCAGCAGTCGTCGCCCCCGACTCAAGAGGGCTGCTACGAAATTGCCTTGCTCGCCGCTACTGAGGAGGAGGCACTTCGGACATGCAGGGAATTCCTTGAGAGAGGTAGCAGCCCCCACGAACTCCCCAAGCAGAGGCAATCGCGCCACAACTTCCACGCAATCGCTCTGGATGCTACCTGGCCAACGCGGCGATTCCACGAGCTTCACTGGCTATGCGGCCACAAGGCCTCGCCAGCCAATTTGCAGAGTCTGAAGGGCCTCGCCGACATCATCCATGTGCATTACCTCCGACCAGCTACTTCAGCGATTCCCTCCGGCATTCGCGTCTATCAGTGGACGAAAGAGCAAGACATGTTCGACTTCTGGCATGCCCTGTACGCTGCCCGGGACAACCCAAATTTACTTGGGTTGGACTGGACCAGTTATGCCACCTGGAATCCGCAACAACTGATCGGCAGGTACGTCTCAGCGCAAGCAAAATCCGCCCTTCAAGCATTGCAGCATTTACGAAACCGCGTGCGACTTTACCAGTCAGATCGTGCACAGGAGGCACTGCTAGTCGTTGAAGGCACGCCGACGATTACGCACGGCGAATACGCACAGATAGTCGGCAGTCTGGCGGAAGTACTGGGATGTGAAGTTGCTCCTGTGCTTCATCTCACAGATCTGCATGAAGGGTGCAAAATGAAACTGCTGATTTTTTCTCCGCAGTGACGGGCCCCACCACTGACTGCAGCGACGAGATATAACGAAATTTCAGACCTAAATCATTTAAGGGAAGACGGGTGCGTATTGCCCTCTTCTGCCCTTCCCTTTTCAGGAGTCTGAACGATGTCGATTAACTGCCCTTCCTGTAACTCTGCGCGCGTCACAGCGCGCAACCATGCCCGCAAAATCGGTGGTGCAGCCGGTGCTGTAGGCGGAGCAGCAACCGGCGCGGCGAGCGCTGCCGCCGGAGCCCAAAGTGGTGCTGCTCTGGGCGCGGTCGCCGGCCCCATCGGAGCGGCCTTGGGCGGCCTGGCTGGTGCGATCCTGGGTGGCTTGGCTGGCGGCGCAGTTGGCAGCCTCGCCGGTGCACGCATGGGTGAAGAAATCGATGCCCACGTACTCGATAACTTCGAGTGCCATGCCTGCGGCCACATCTTTTCCCTCGACCAGTAGCCCTCCTACAAGGCGCGCCACGCGCCTTCATTCACTTCCATTCCCACCAACTCGGCATTCGACTGCCGGGCGATAGCCAGTTCCTCTGGCAAGGAGATCTTTATGGCTCACCTCATCGAGCAAATGGCCTACGTCGGAGCCACCCCTTGGCACGGCCTGGGTAATCAACTTACGCAGAAGCAGCCCCTTGAAGTCTGGCAGCGCGAAGCCGGTATGGACTGGCAGATCCTGGAAAGCCCTGTTCATTTCAAGTCAGACGCGATTGGCCATCTCGGCACGATCCACTCGTTCCCCGAGCAGAAGGTATTGTTCCGTTCGGATACCAAGGCGCCCCTGTCGGTGGTCTCCCAGCGCTACCACACCGTGCAACCGCGCGAAGTGCTGGAGTTCTACAGGGACCTGACCGAGGTCTCCGGCTACGAGCTGGAAACCGCAGGCGTACTCAAAGGCGGGCGCAAGTTCTGGGCGCTGGCGCGTACCGGGCAAGGCGCTGCACTCAAGGGTAACGACCAGGTCAACGGTTACCTACTGCTGGCCACTTCCTGCGACGGAACCCTGGCTACCACCGCAACGCCAACCACAGTGCGCGTGGTCTGCAATAACACACTGACCATCGCCTTGGACGGCACCAGCCGAGCGATCAAGGTGCCGCATAACACCCGCTTCGATCCAACGGTAGTGAAGAAGCAACTCGGTATTGCCGTCTCGCAATGGGACGACTTCATGTACCGCATGCGCGCGCTGGCCGAGCGTAAGGTGCAATGGCATGAGGCACTGGGCTTCTTTATGAACGTCATGTGCGAGACCAGCCCGACCGGTGCGCTTCCGGAACAACTGCCCAACGAGCGCGCCCTGCGCAAGGTACAGGAACTGTATGAAGGTCGTGGTCGTGGCAGCCAGCTGGACTCGGCACGCAGCACCGCCTGGGGCCTGCTCAATGCCGTCACCGAGTACGTCGACCACGAGCGCCGTGCACGCAGCAACGAGTACCGCATGGACTCGGCCTGGTTCGGTCAGGGTGCGCAAATCAAGCAACGCGCGCTGGATTCTGCGTTGAGGTTGGCAGCCTAACTCCTGCCCTGAAGCCTACCCAGCCCAAGCGGGCTGGGTGGCTGTTCGACCTCGGACAGAAGTTCGTCAATAATCACACACCACCATCTAGAAGGATCTTCACGTTGAAACAGATAGCTATCGTTGCGTTACTCGCACTCGCCATCAGCGGATGCGACAAACCCAAAGAAGAAACCGCACAGACAAATCAACCTCCGGCAATGTGCGCCAAGGATACGGATTGCAAAGGCGACCGCATCTGCGAAAGCGGACAGTGCATGTCCCCTACATCGCAGCCTACCGCAGCTACAAAACCTGAGTTACTTGCACCAGCTGCCCCCAGCATTGCCTACGAGGCGCTGCTGATTTCAGACGATGCAGCGGGCCCCTTCAGCATCGCCTACATGGATCTCGGCACTGCACTCAACTACCAATCCAGAGCAGGGGTGGTCAACCTCATGGAGTCGGTTGTGCAAGACCCCGAATCCACCGGCTACGTCAAAATCGAAAAAGCCTATGCCTTTGGTCCGGACAAATTCGTTCTGGTTGTCTCAACCGGCGAAAACGGCAACTCCTGCCCGGCAACCACATACGTCCTTAGCTACGACACCAAGAGCGAAATTGTCGATGGCAAAACGAGCATTGATGGCTGCTCTGAAACCGTCGAAGCCTTTGCTGAAAACAACAAGCTAAGCGTTAAGAAAGAAGGGGCAACAACCGTCGTCTACAACGGCAAAGTCATCTAGAGACACCCACCTCTTACCCTCTAAAACCACGCCCGGTCAGCTTCGCGCTGACCGGGCTTTTTTATGTCTGTGAGGTATGCACATGAAAGCCACTTCATTGAACGGCAACACTCGTAAGCCCCGCCCTGCTCTGCGCCTGGTGAGTACCAAGGAGCTGCCTCGCGAGGACTGGCTAGCGATTCGCAAACAAGGCATTGGCAGCTCCGATGCTGCCGCTGCAGTAGGTCTGAACCCGTACAAATCGCAGTTGGAGCTGTGGCTGGAAAAGACCGGCCGCGACAGCAAACTACCGAAGACCGATCCCCACGATGAGGAAAGCCCGATGTACTGGGGTAACGTCCTGGAACCCATCGTGGCCTGGCACTACAGCAAGCGCACGAAGCACAAGGTACGGCGGATCAACGCCGTGCTGCAGCATCCCAATCCGGAGCTGCCCTGGATGCTGGCCAACATTGATCGAGAGGTGATCGGCACGGACGAGGTGCAAATCCTCGAATGTAAGACCGCCGGCATAAATGGAGCACGTCTCTGGAAAGAGGGCGTGCCGGAGTATGTACAGCTACAGGTGATGCACCAACTCGCCGTGACTGGCAAGCAAGCTGCTGATGTGGCTGTGCTGCTGGGAGGCCAGACGCTGGAGATCCATCGCATCGAGCGGGACGAGCAGATGATCGCTCGCCTGATCGAGTTGGAGCGCCAATTCTGGCATTACGTGGAAAGCGACACGCCACCTCCAGCCGATGGTACGGCCTCCGCTGAAGCTGCCCTGCGCTGCCTCTACCCAGAGGACAGTGGAAAGACCGTCGACCTCAGCCAGCATGCCGGCCTGACCGCGGCCTATATCGAGTTGAAAGCCGTTCGGCAGTCGATTGCTGATAAGGAAAAGCGCGAAGCCGAACTCAAGCAGATGCTGCAGCAGGCCATGGGCGACGCCAGCCGGGCGGAGTTCTCCAATGGCTATGTCAGTTGGCGCAAGGCCAAGGGCAGCGTAGGGCTCGATGTCGCCCAACTGCTCAAGGACAAGCCATACCTGCAGGCCAAGTACCCGCTATTGAAAACCGGAGCACGGCGCTTTCTCGTCGGTTGACTCCCTCACCCTCTCACGCCCTTCCCCCTTGGCCGGTCCATGCAGTTCGCACTGCGTGGCTGGCCTTTTTTATTTCCAGGAGAACCACCATGCTCAAAGGTCTGGCTATCACCCCGCCGGTACTCGGGCGGATTTCCATCGGCAAGGTCATCGAGAAGAACGGCAAGCGTCTGCCGGAAAAGGATGATCAGTTCACCATTACCTCTCAGGTGCAGGGCAAGGATGGCTGGCTCCTGCACCCACTGAATGACGAACTGCGCCAAAGCGATGGCGACAAGCTACGCAGCATCCCCATACGCCTACTGTTCAACGAACCAGAGCTGAACTTCCGCGCCGACTACACCCTGTTCGATCGGCAGTCTGGGCGTCCGTTGTGTGTCGGCAACGGTGATACCTGCAAGCGCGTCACGCAGGACGGCATGCAATCTCTACCCTGCCCTTCGCCAGATGCCTGCTCCTTGGCCAAGGGCGGAGCGTGCAAGCCCTATGGCCGACTCAACGTGGTGATTGGAGACGAGGATCCGCTGGGCAGCTTCGTCTTCCGTACCACCGGCTTCAATAGCATCCGCACCATCGCCGCTCGGCTGCATTACTTCCAGGCCATCTCGGGCAATCGCCTGGCCTGCTTGCCACTGGAACTGCGCCTGCGTGGCAAGTCCACTCGCCAGAGCCACGGCACACCGATCTTTTACGTCGACCTGACAGTACGCCACAGCATGGACATGACTCAAACGCTGCAGGCGACCCAAGAGCTCGATGCACAACGACAAGCAGCTGGTTTCGATCAGGCTGCGCTGGATGACGCAGCACGTCGAGGCTTTGCCAATGGCGCCTTCGAAGACAGTGAGGAAGACACAGGCGCCATCGTTGAAGAGTTCTACCCCACCGACAGCGGCAGCCCTCCCGCCCCCTGCCAAGCCGCACCGAAAACCAGCCTGAGCGAGAAATTGGAATCACAGGTTCAACGGCTGAGTGCCCCCTCTCCTCAGAACTAAGGACACCATCATGAAACTGCACAAACTGAAGGCCAGTGAGCCAAGCGGAACCTACCTGGTTGAATCGCCAGTCACTGAAGCTGACATCCTGCTAATGGCTAGGCAACTCGCCAATCAACGCCTTCGTCGGGGACGGGCACTGACCTCTCCAAGAGAGGTTTTTATCCATTTGCAAGCACTGCTCGCCGATTACGAACACGAGGTCTTTGCTCTGCTTTTGCTCGACAGCAAGAACCGGGTGATCACGTTTCACGAAATGTTCCGAGGCACCCTGGACGGCGCAAGCGTTTACCCGAGAGAGGTGGTCAAGATGGCATTGGCGCACAACGCGGCAGCGATCATCCTGGTCCACAACCATCCTTCAGGTGATCCCGAGCCAAGCCATGCGGACCGCAACCTGACGCACAGGCTGCAGGAAGCGTTGAACGTGGTTGGCGTACGAACGCTCGATCATGTCGTGGTCGGCAAAGAAGGCTGCATCTCGCTAGCTGAGTCTGGCTACTTGTGAGGAGACCATCATGGAATGCTTGATATGCAACTCCTCGGCAGTTCTGACCCGAGATGCTGCAAGTGCCATTGCACGCACGCTTGGAATCGCGGAAAGCTTCATCAAGGGCACTCAGCGAGCTACCGTCAGCGCCAGCCCAGCAGCCCCTCAGCCACTGGCGCAAGTGCTGAATATGATCACTGACGGAACATCAGCGGTCTCGTCCGAATGGGAGGGTATCAACACCTGGATTCAGGACATGCAGAAGTATCAGTTCATGGGGCACACGTGTCTTTGCTTGCGCTGCGGAGCATTGTTCGATGCCCCCCAATCCAGCGCTTAGCTCAACTACGTGCCAGCCTTTCAACCAAACGCTCTACAACCTCCATCACCAGTTGCCTGTCGTCTCCACCCAGGGAGGAAAGCAAAGCATGGAGACGACGCGCCTGGTCCTCTGGACGGTCACTCGCTTCTGTCAGGAGTTCAGCTGTTTCGCAGCCGAAGACACCAGCCAACTCCACCAGTCGCTCGATGTTGGGCATGACCACGCCGCGCTCAATCCGCGACACCGCTTCGCTGCCTATCCCCAGTCGCTCGGCAACCTGCTCCTGGCTGAGTCCGGATTGCAGGCGCTGCCGAGCAATCGCCCGTCCCACTACATCAGCCAGCCTTTTCGATTCGGTCTTTGACATCACACCCTCCAGTCATCCCAGATGGTCGTGTCACAACCTGTTGACATGAAGGACCCATAAAGTCGAGACTCAACCTTAAGGGTTGCCATTCATCTCAAATGGCTTGCTCGTTGGAAAAAACCCGCCCAGTACCGCCCCCCTTTCGTCACAGAAAGTGCCAGATGTTTACCTCACTTGCTGAGGCGAAATGCTCAATCATGCAGATGAAAAAACATCGGCATAATTAAAAAATGGAGTGTAACTAATGCTGATAGTCATACTTTGGATCACCCTGGCCATAGTGCTCGGGTTTACCGCCAAAGCAAACGGAAGGTCATTCTGGATCTGGTTCATTCTCGGGATGATAATTGACCCAATACTGGCTTGGATTGTTTATGTAATTGTCGTAAAGAGCCAATAGCACTTGAAAGCTTCTGAAATCCCTCAGGAGAGCTGAGGGATTTTTTTTTGCGTCAGACCGCATAGCTTCGAGGCCAAGCTGTAGAGACTCTTCAATGACGACGGCCGTTTGGCAATCTGTCCATTGGCCAAATGGTATCTAGCCGGCCAACCTCAGCCGATCTGGCCGCCCTGCAGCACTCTTTGCCAAATTGCGCTCTTGGATTTTAGCAACAACCCAGTCCTGCACCTCATCTTCTACCCAGCCGACACATCGCTCCCCCAAGGAGACTGGTTTCGGAAAGGCCTCTTCCGCGATGTACTTGTAGACGGTCGAGCGAGCCAGCCCCGTTACCTGCATTACTTCTTTCAGTCGAATCAGTCTCATGATTGAAACTCCATTGGTTTGTCCCATGAGATGGCTCAGTCCTGTGTAACTTAAATTCAGCGTAGCTGGCTCATACCAAAGTTTCGCCAACCATCTCCGTACTTCTTCGTGCGAAACTTAGCAAAATAGCTCAACCGATAAAAAACAGCACTAACCTGATCCGTAATCATCTCACTGTCCCTTAGCAAGGACATCACTGGTCGCTCGGGGAAATGGACACCCCTCATTGCCTCTCGCCAGTGTAAACCCAAGGCAGCAGCCCAAGCTTTACATATACGACCGGCTATCAGGTCACTGTAGTTTGCATCTTCACTGTGTAATTTTGCGTAATTTCCAACTCCATAGTAAGCATCGCGATTAAGCAAGAAGGCAACATGATAGTGAATGCTACCGGATGCCCCCGTCTCTCGCACCCAGACATAGCGCAACATCGGATCATGTCCACGCCCGCCTTTCGCACGACTTGCCAAGCTCTCGGCAAGCAACTGACTCTTAACCGAGTCAATAAACTTGCTTATTGATCCCGAACAAAGACATCCACCCCTAGGAACATGAAGATCAAATCTAATGACAGACCATCTCGAATGCTCCCTCAAAGCGCCAAAGATCAAGCCATATATCTTCTGAACATAAATCAAATTCATTTCATGCAGCTTAAATTGAACAGGAAAGCCTCGCCACCTATACGAAGAATCAGGGGGACACATGTACATTAGAAATCTCCTATGAACGACACATAGAAGACCTCCCACCCATACAATAATAAATCAAAGCCAATGAACAACCCACATCAAATAATAATAACTAACCGACATACTTTTACCCACCCACACACCGCACAACCGCATAGCAAAAGGAGTCCCGCGACACATAACAAGCCAAATTAACTAAGGAGTTAAGTAAACCCAGCCCCGGCACACCCCGTCGCTCACCAGTGATTTAACGATGTTCATGCTCTCCAACAGACACTTGCTAGCTTCACCGTATCGATCACAAGCCCATTTTGGAAGCAGCTATCCCAGGGAGGCGGCTCCAGAGCACCACCCATCCAAATAAACCGCAGCCAGGTATCCACCTAGCACGTGCCCCTGATCCAGACCTTCGAATATAGCGTTGATCTTATGCTGAATTACTGCTATTTCTGCTAGAAATAGCAAAAATAGCAGGTAAAAAATGACAAATTCAGATGAATTTACGCCGTTAGAGATAGACTCTCTTGGCGAAGACTGGCCCAGGTTCCATGAACATAGTCTTCTGGAAGCCGCAGTAACTGAAGCCAGCCGTGAGCTTCAGATTTCCCGAGAAATGGCTCTTATGAGCGCCTTTGGGGCCATGGCCACAGCCTGCCAAGGACATGTAGATGTGGAGTTGCCCACTGGCCACCGAAGGCCCACATCTTTGATGTTGTTAACGATTGCAGAGTCAGGCGAAAGGAAAACCACAGCACAGAATTATTTTTTTGATGAAATCTACAAGAGTAATAATTCTGCATATCACGACAACCAAATAGCACAAAACAGATACAAACAAGAAAATCATCTTTGGAACATTAAAAAAAGAAGCTTGGAAAAACAATACAGCAAACATTTGACGCAAGAAAAAAACACTGACGCAAACACACTACAGCAAACATTAACAGAGCTTCTCAGCGCTCAACCTTCCCCCCCGCGCTCCCGTAAATTCCTATATGACGACACAACCCCTCAAGCTCTAGTACAAATGCTATATGAAAACATATCTAACGGATGCCTATTAACCAGCGAAGCCAATAGCATTTTTAGCGGTAAAGCCCTAGAAGAGCTCGACAAACTTAATACCCTTTGGGATGGAGGTACCGTAATAGTCGACAGGATATCAAGAGAAAGCTTCCTACTCCAAAATGCCAGACTGACGCTGGCCTTAATGGTTCAGCCAAGTGTAATTTCCCGCTTTATGGATAAGCGCGGAGATGAAGCTCGCGGCACTGGTTTCCTCTCAAGGTTCTTAGTAGTCAAAGCTCGCACGATGGCAGGTCAACGCACCAACAAACTGCTGTCTGAGCAACCCAAAAAACAAGAATTCAATGAAAGAATCCTTCACATGCTAAACACCCAAATGGGAACAGACCGCCAGATTCTTCGCTTTTCAGAGCATGCCAAAAACGCGTGGTTTGAATACAGCAGCCGCCTCGAGTCCGAGATGCAAGAAAACGGCCTGTATTTCTATCTGAAAGACCACGCCTCAAAATTATTAGAGAACGTCAGCCGGTTAGCCGCCATCCTGCATTCCTTTGAGAGCAACAGTGAGCACGACACACAAATAGAATCAAGTACACTTGAATTCTGCTGGAAATTTTCAAGGCAGTGCTCCAGCCACTTCATGGAGCACTTAGCCGATGAACCACAACTCGTCACCGACACAAATTTATTGGTCAACTATCTATTAAAAAAAGCTTACTCTGAACAACACCATAACAATCAAAGCTCAGCGTCTCTGCTGCCTGAAAATCAGCGACCAGGTGTACAAACCAGTTTCATACCAACAGACATAAAACAGTACGGCCCTGGTTGCTTAAGAGGCAATGTTGGCTCTGATCGACTTATGGCCAGCATACAACTCTTAACAAAGCTCGGTCACATTTTAAAGTCAGGGGGCCGCTATGATTTTAGTGAGTCAATTTTCACGAGAGCAAGACAGGAAATGAGGAACGGCGAATTTATAAAAATAAATTCCTTACCCCTGCATAGTGAACAAATTCGCGAAAATCACTCCAGAGGTTATCCATCGGTTAACTACCTCATAATATCTAAGGATATCATGAGGTAAATAGCCCCGACCTCATAGAGAACGCCTGACTTTCAAGCTACTTGAAGATCGGCGGCTCTCAAGTAGAAATGCGCTAGATAAAGCAGGACCACATCAAGAAGCTTCTCGAGCATCACCGGAAAACTGTAGATCACCTTGAACGCTCAGCCTCACACTCTCTGGACTTCAAGGGACACTTCGGGCAACGGGCGGACATAACCTGGGGAGCAACTATGGCGGAGAGTGTTCAGGCCGGGGTATGGAATTGGGACAACGGGGTAAACCCCGTCGCGGGCCAAGCCACAGCCGACTGAGCATCTTGACGCGCCTGTGATAGCTACCCCTTCTATACGGAGCAGAGCTGCTCGGGTGGCTATGAGAGTTCCGATAACTCCGGCCGGTACAAAACCGGCGCCAACCGGATCATCAACTGACGTTTCAGATAAGCCAATGCATCGCTGTCAAGATCCAAGCTTTTCAAATGCTCGAGTAACTCGCTTTGCCCGGGCTGGCCAAATGCCAGGCGATAGAGAGATAGTATCTTCTGCATATTAGGGTACCGCCGGGCCTCCTCGCTGAAGGCCAGACTCGGGATCAGCCGGCGAATCTTCGCGTTGCCCTGCGGATAGTGCCAGTACGGCACTAGGTCGGTGCCCCAGGCCAGGCTCTCGGCAGATTTGAACAGGTGCTCCCAACTGGTTGAAGGCGTTTCGGCCCCGGTCACTGCCTGTACGACCCGCCGCCTGACCACCAGCGACTGATAGCGATTAACCCGTCCTTCACGTTGTTCCAGATCAATGGGGTTACTGGGCAGGTTCCAGTGCACCACCTCACTGCAGTACCAGTGAAAGTCCAACCCTTCCTGGCCGATGGAAGTCGATGCCAGGACAAAGGGGCGAAACGGCGAGTTGAAGCTCTCCCGAATGCTGACAATGCGAACCTGGCCTGCATCGTCCGTAGACTTCTGCGCGCCTAGCGGCACCGCGTAATGGCAGCGCAGGTGGGTGTCGTCCTGGTCGCGGTCGAGCTTCCATACCTTCACGCTCGACGGCGAGGTACGCAGCACGTTTTCCAGGGTCGACACGACGCCGTCAAGTGAGCGGTCGGGGGCCAGCAGATAGATGTACTCCTCCAGCATAGCCTGGATACCGCCATCGGCGCAGTATCGGACAATGCCGCGCCACGGGTGCTCGGCGTCCAGCCGTCTAGCGATCGCACTGCCGGCCACCCCGTTGAACAGGCTAACGAACCCCAGCGCCACCCGGCTGACATGCCCATGCAGGCAGTGCTGCTCTGGGTAATACTGCCTGAGGGCACGGTGCGCACAGACCGACGGAGACCCCAGCGCCAGTCTGGCAAGGTGCTCCGGCAGGTCGGCCGGCATGGCGCCCAGATCGTCCAATTGCTCAAAGCGACGGGCAATTTCAGCAGCACGCTGGTGCACGCCCCCGGACACCAGATGCGATAGGGCTTTGAACCAATCGCTCGTCCAGCCCTCATGAACTTTGTCCAGCAACATCGGCGCGAACAGATACCAATGATGGCTGTTGTGCCCTCCCCTAAACCTGCGCTTGAACGGCGCCAGCTGCTGCTTGAAGTGCCGGGTCAGTTCGGCGATTCGCTGCTGCAGAGTGGCTGGCGAACGCTGGACAGGGATGTCGATCAGGCAGCGCGCGGGGTAGATCAATGCCCAGCTGGCCAGGTCGCCACTGTCGAGCTTGATCACCGCACGCCGCCTCAGCGCATGAGTGTCTTGCGCGTCCTGGCCCAACCCCGCGCGGCGCCTGCTGAAATATTCGGTTTTATCGGTAAGGTGCTGCTGCACCCGCCGCTCCGCTTCGTAGCTGACCAAGCCGCTGACCATCCGCGGCACCATGGCCCAGGACGAGAACAACAGCGTTTTGCTGAATTGTTCATGGCCTGCGAAGAAACCCTCGAGCGGATAGTGTGGCCAGCTGGGCGGCAGCCACAGCAACATTTCCGGGCCGGCCGTGCGTCTCTGTGCGAACAGATGGGTGGTCAGCCAGCGAACCTGGGGATTGGGTGCATCACGGGCAACGTCGAGTGTGAACTTATGCACCCGCTCACGAGGCAGCCAGAGCTGCTTGTTGGCGTTGATGCGCTTGAACTCTTGCGGCGAGCGCTGGTAATGGCGCTGCAACAGCTGCTGGATGTTGTAACCGGTACTGAACGACAACGGCCAGGCCGCCGACTTGAAAAAGCTCATGAGCTGGCTGGCCAGCTGTCGCGAGCTGTCGTTTTCGAGCAGCACGGCGAGCCGGTCGAGTGACACGTAGGCACGGATATCGTCAGCCCGCAGTTCTGGCCCGGGCCGCAAGGGTTTAGCATCGATCAGGCCATCGACATCCTGCGCTATCTGGCCGCGCTCCGTACGGCAGATCAGCGGGCGCAACAAGCCTTCCACAGCTCTCCTGGGCGCGTCATCGAGGGCCCTGGCGTTGACCCTGTCGGTTCTCAGTCGCAGCAACTCAGCCTGCAATGTCTTGCGCGCCGGCTCATACGCCTGCAGAGGCGACAGGTTCAGAAACGCTAGAATCTGCTTAAGCTTGCTCAAGTGGCTATCATCGTTCTCGTCGTCCGCCACCGTGCTCATGGCCTTGAACGGCGTGGCCGAGAGCAGCAGCACCTTGCAGTCGCGCTCGCGACTGAAGATCTCCCGGGCAATCAGCGAGTGCTCACTGTCCTCAGCCTGGTCCAGCAGGCTTTCAAAGCGCTGGAACTCATCCAGAATGAACAGATCCGCATGCAACTGCGTGGCGCAGCAGTGCGCGAATAGCACCCGTAGCTTGCGCATCATCTCGCGCTTGCTGGCGCGGTGGCGCTGGGCACGCAGGCCGGCAACGCTGCGCAACTGCTCCAGCAGGCTCTGCCCCTTGTCTGGCTGCGCGCAGTCGATCTGCGCGAGGAAGGCGTCCACGATCGGCTTGAGCAAGCCTTGTCGCTCGATCTGGCGCAGCTCATCCTCCCACCCCTTGGCATCCTGTACCCTGTCCTGAAACAGCGCCGTCAAGCTGCGACGCGAGCCTTTCAGCTGCGGGTGGCGCAGCAACGCCGCCAGGATGATGCCCCGTTCACGCCGATTGCCAGTGCCCTTGGTCAACGCAAACGACGTGGCCGGAGTGAGCGTGCATATTTCCAGCACCGCATCTTCGTGCTCGGGCTGACAGAGGGCGACGTGGGCCAGGCGTTCATAGGAAGGCTGACGAACCCAGCCACTATCGCTGGGAAATACCGCCAGCTTGGTCAGGTTCTCGGCGGCTAGGCTCAGGTTGGAACAGATATAGGTGACCCGCATGGGCTCGCGCTTGCGCCAGTCACGCAACATCGACACGATCAAGCCCTTTGCGACGATCGTCTTGCCCAGCCCTACCTCATCGGCCACCAGCACCCGCCCGCCATGTTGCGGGTCATTGAACTGCGCACTGATGCGCTCGACCGTGGCGCGCTGAAAATCCTTGAGTTTGCACCAGGTGCGCTGCAGGGCCAGCTCGATGCTTTCGCGATCCGTTACACACCCAGTCATGCTTTGCTCCTCGAAAATGCCTGGTACTGCGCCCACAAACTGTGAAGCTCCGGGGGGATCAGGTTCTCGGTGTCGGCCAGCTTCGCCAGAATATCGTCGATGCGTTGCAGCTTTTGCGGCTGGCGAGCAGCACACCGCAGCAGCGCTTCATGCAGCGGGCCGCCGAGCATCTGGCCGATGAGCGCGTCAGCATCGCTGCCGTTGCCTGCTCCATCCCTCGCGCGGGTGTCGAACTGGTGGGCATGCGTGGGGCTGAGCAGCCTGTGAAGGTAGGCCAGCAGCTTGTGCGGACTGTCGATCAGGGTGGTGGTGATGTGCTGCTCGCGATTGTCGCCACCGTCGATCTCCAAGCGCAGCTTGATCATCTGTTCACTCGCCACCTCGGCCCCGGTGAGCACCCGCAGTATCAGGAAAGCGCTGACCTGGGCGAGCTCCATGCCCTCCCACATCAGGCGCGGGGCTAGCACCTGGGGCTGCCCACTGACCAGCGGCTGCGCCTCGATCACCCAGTTGCCCTCGGCTTCCAGTACCTCTGGCGGGCACTCGATGAAGCAGGTGTAGGTGCCATTGGCGTCGGCCACCGCACGCATGCACCAGTCGGCCTCAATCAACCGGTACAACAGCCTGCGCAGGCAGGCCTCGGTTGGCTGCTCGGGCTGCAAAGACAATCCACCAAAACCATGGGGCACGAAGACCCCATTGGGCTCCTGCTCGCCACCCACCAGTTCGGCACGCAGTTGCTGCGCCGATTGCCGAGCGTTGCTGCTCGACAGGCGCAACATGAACTCGGTATTGCGCGGCTGAGCACCGATGCCGCCCAGCGCTGCCCGGGTGGCATTGGCCGAGCCCACATGCCAGTGGCTGACCGGCCCCTCCTGCAGCACAACCATCTTGGCGTGCAGATCCTGCGCACGGGCGTGGCTGAGTTCATCCTCAGCGTCGATCAGGCGGGGGTTGAGCGCGTAGCACTCCCAGCCTTGCAACCGCTCCTGGCCCAGGCGGTCGAGCTCCTGCGCACGGCTGAACAGCCAACGGCGGGTGCGGCCCTGCCCAAGCTGCTCGAGGGCATCGGCATGCAGAAACGGCGACATAACCATCACGGTGTCAGCCTTCGGGCATGACAGCAGGGGCGACTGCCCGGGTTGCCCGGGCAAGGTGCCCAAGGCACTGAAGCCATCCGGCCTGTCCCAGGTGACCCGCGCCAGCTCCTTGGTCAGCAACGCCAGCTCGCTGCGGAAGTCCTCGGCGCCAGGCATCAATGCCTTGAGCAGCGCCACCAGCCCTTGGTTGTCGTCACTGCGGGCGCCAGTCAACTCGCCCTCCAGCGCCACTGCAAGGTCCCAGCTGCGGTCGAAGGTCATGTTGCGCGACATGACCAGCAACCGGTAACGCACCCTCTTGCCCTGATCGATGAAGCGCAGCAACCACAGCTTGGGGTGGAACGCACTGAAGGCTTGCGTCGGCACCTGGGGCACCAACAAGGGTTCGAGCAGCAAGAAAAGCAGGTTGAACTGGCGAGGCACCTTTATACAGCCTTGCTGGAAGAACACCTTGACCTTGCCCTTGAGCTGGCTGATCGCCTCGAGCAGGGCCAGCTTGTCGGCCTTCAGGTCGCCTTCGGGCGTGCAACTGAACGACAGCGCCAGTGGAAGGCACAGCAAGGTCTCGAGGTCCAGCGAGTAGGTCGTTGCCACCGCGTGGCTCAAGGTAAAACCTTCAGGCGCAGTTAACTTGTCGCCGTAGTCGATGCGGTCAGCATGCGGATTCAGCATGCCAAGCCCTCCTGAATATCGCGCAGTACATTGCGCACCTGTGCCCAGCGGTAGTCCAGCCGCGCCATGCCATGCCATTTGAAGTCTTCGGGCAGGCGCCTGTTGAGGATGCTGCGCTGGTTCTTGTTGGCCCTGGCTTGCGCTTCGATCAATCTGTCCAGCTCAGCCTCCCGGGCATTGCCGGCAATCCCCCGCGCCCAGTTATCCAGAAATGCCCTGGTGTGATCGGGTAGCACAACCTGGGTGTGCGCCAGCCATTGCCCAATCTCCTGCGGCTGGGCATGCGCCTGCGAGCGCCAGGCGTCCCATTCATCGCTGTAGCTGCTCAGCAAGGGTCGGTATTCGGCACCGTTACGCACCAGCAGGATGTTCAAGCGCAGATGGGCACCATAAATCAGCTCACTGAACGCCTGCGCCATGGCCACATTGTCGCGCGTCTGGCGAGGCAGTTGCGCCTGGCCGCCCACCCAGGCGGCCAGCGCAGGGAACCCGTCCCGCCCCTTGACCAGCGCCTGCTCGCGCAGACCGGATCGTTCAAGCTCGGTGGCGAGGTTGTACTCGGGGCCCGCCTTGAATTTTTCACTCAGGAAACGCGCCTCCGACTCGGTCAGTTCGATGCTGACGCTGGCAAGCCAGTCCGGCTCATAGCGATCCAGGTGAACGAGCCGCGACGGGCTGTAGGCGTCGCTGTCATCCCCCGCCTCGTCCGGCTGAGCTTCCCAGGGTTCATCTGCCGAGCCGATGGCCTGCGCGAACTGACGCAGCGACCCTTGGGTATCGATCAGCTTCCAGGTGCGCAAGCCGACCCAGTAGATGGACGATGGTTGCCTGGAAACCCGTTCGCCTTTCTGCAGGGAAAACCCGGATATACCGGTCTGCCCAGAGTCACGGTGGCGCTCCCTGAGCAATTCAGAAAGCTGCGCCTCCTGCTCTTCCAGGTAGTGACCGAATGGCTGCTTGCGCTGGCGCGCACAACTGAGCTGCAAGTAATCGCGGATGATCCGCGGCACGCTGATGAAATACTTGGCCCGGGTCTGCAGGGTGGAAAACCCGGGGAACATCAAGTCGGCGAACGCATCGCGCAAGCCTCCGATGCCCAGTTCGTCCAGCGTGCCGGGTTGTGCAAGCTGGCTGAGCGCATGCTTGACCCGATCACGGTCTTCGTTAGAAAAGTCCACCCATCCCAGTTGGCTACGGTTCGACACCCTGTCTCGCTCCTTGTCCTCTTCGCGCAGGTGCCACAGGGTATAGCTTTTAGCCACCATCCGTTAAGCTTGTTCATCAAACGGGACAAATTCGTCGATAGATGGACATATACGACCGACAAGGCGTTCGCCCATGAATAAAAATTAACTTATAAATCAATAGATTGAGCACTAAGCTCGCTTAGGCACAGCGCTTGCAACGGACCCTGCCGACAGTACCAACAGGAATTGACTGATGGCCTTGCTCTACTACCAAAACCTTCAACACCACCGCCCCGACGTTCTCATGCGCCGGGTTTTTCATGGCCTCAAAGACTTCAACGAGTTCCTTCAGGTCTCTGAGAAGCATCTCAGCAGCGACCACGCCGTCAAGCGGCTGGGCTGGGCGGCCGCCTTCCGGCCGGATGGCCTCGACGATAACCCCGCGGGCTTCTGGATCAGCCTGGAGCCGCCCGAAGACCGGCCCAGCGAACCGGAAGCGACCTTCCGTGCGTTTCTCGACGAAGACGCGCGCGAGGTCTACGAATCTGCTGCGCCCGATCGCCTGGGCGTGCAGTTCAGGTTCAATCGCCAGCGCTCCCTGCGCATCCTCGACCGCGACCCCGCCGGCCAGCGGCTGCTGCTGGAGCGCCAACCCAGCGAGAGCCAGTTATTGCTGCGCCCCAACACCAATACGCTCCGGCGCCAGCAGGAGGCCATCGCTTGCCTACAGGACACCCCTTCGGTCGGGCACCGTCCATTGCTGCGCCTGCTGGAGAGCCACGACCATGCGCGCTGGCCAGAGCTGGCTGCCCCTGCCCTGGCGGGCGACGCCTGGAAGCTGCTGCTGGATCTTGAACGCCCCGGTACCGACGAGCAGCGCCGCTTCGTCGAACAGGCCTTGCACACCACTGATTTCATGTTGCTGGAAGGCCCGCCAGGCTCTGGTAAAACCACCGCGATCTGCGAGCTGATCCTGCAGATGGCCGAACAGGGCAAGCGAGTACTGTTGTGTGCCTCGACCCACGTGGCCGTCGACAATGTCCTGGAAAAGCTCATGGACGCCCGCAACCGCCATCGCGACCAGATCATCCCCATCCGTATCGGCGATACCCGCAACGTTTCCGAAAAAGCCCGCAAATGGCAGCTGGAGACTTTTCGCACAACCGAGCGCAAGCGCCTACAAGCGGCATTGAGCCGTCAGCAAAACCCGAGCCAGGCGCAACGGACACTGCTCGATGCGCTGCGCCAGGATGACCACGTGATCACTGAACTGGTCCTGAGCACCGCCAACCTGACCTGCGGCACCACCACAGGCATCCTCCAGCATCCGGACCTCAAGCGCAGGCACAGCAACCACCCTCCATACGACATGCTGATTCTCGACGAGGCCTCCAAGACCACGTTCCACGAATTTCTCGTCCCCGCCGTACTGGCAAAGCGCTGGGTCATCGTTGGCGATCCGCTGCAGCTCGCACCTTTCGTGGATGATCAGGCCATGGCAGCGAACCTTGACGCCTGCCTGCCCAAGGCAGGGCTGCGCAACGCCTGCGTCGATGCGTTCATGGCCCGCCATAAAAAGCGTGGCTGCGTGATCGCCAACCCCGACGCACAGGCGCGCCAGGCCTACATGGCTCAAGCCAACGCATTGGGGGTAAAGCTTGCCCAGGCGGAGGAGCCCGCCTCACTGGAGGATGCCTGGATTGTGCTGGGGGCAGGCGAAACCCTCGGCGCACGCCTGGATGAGCTGCCGCTGGATGTCACCCTTGTGCGCGGCCAAGCCCCGGCCATGCTTGAGCGCCGTGCAGCAGCAGCCCGCCGGCGGATCCCGCGCCTGAGTGTCGCAGAGCCCGTGCCAGACTGGAGTATGGAGGTTGCGTGGCGCATCAATGCCGAGTACGAGCAACGCCACGCCAGCCAGGACGACCGCTCAGAACAAACGCGCATAGCCCGCCAGATCGAGGCCTTGATGCCGGTCGAAGGTTCAGGGGCGACACCCGATCATGTGAACAGGAACGTCGATCGGGTACGCAAGGTGGTCCTGCCCTCGATCCTCGAATCCCTGCAGGAAGGGTTTGGCCGCAACCGGCAAGCACGAAACGGCAACGCGCTGAGCGACGGCCTGCCCGAGGCGGTCCTGGCCTCACGGCACGTACGGCTGAGTCATCAGCACCGCATGCACCCCGATATCGCGGCGTTTTCGCACCAGCATATCTATCAGGGCCAGGCGCTGTTCAGCCCGGTGCGTATGACCGCCGAGCGCACCTGGAGCTACGACCGGCACCCCGCCACCTGGCGGCATGTCAAGGCACGCTACGATGGCCAAGCGGACAACAATCCGGCCGAGGTCGAAGAGCTCATCGCAGAACTCAAGCGCTTCGAGCGTTGGGCTGGTAAAAACCGCAGGGATGATGGCCACCCCTGGGAGGTCGCGGTGCTCACCTATTACCGCGGGCAGGAGCGGGCATTGCGCAACGCGCTACGCAAGTGGTCTGCCAACGGCCATGCCCAGCACCATTTCGCCAGGGGCGCGAAAGGCAGCCCCTTCATCACCCTGGACCTGTGCACCGTCGATCGTTTCCAGGGGCACGAAGCCGACCTGGTGCTGCTGTCGCTGGTACGCAATCACATAACCCCCTTCCTGCGCAGCCCGAACCGCCTGAATGTCGCCCTGACCAGGGCGCGCTACTGCCGGATCATCGTGGGAGATCGCCATGCCCTGGGTAAAGACAAGGACAGCCTGCTCGGCAAACTCGCCGCTGAAAAGACCTGGGAGACCTCGCTGCATGAAAAACACTGACGCCGAACGCGGCGATATCGTCCTGAGCCGTCAGGTGAGCATTTTCTGCTGGCACGTGATCGGTGAGGTGGCGCGGGCCACCCAGCGCCCGGAGTTGCTGCCGCTGCTGCAACGGGCTGGCGTGAGGGAGGCCATCGACGCCCACGACATCGCCGTGCACCTGTTCTGCGAGCCCTCCCGCCAGGCTGCGGCCCAGCGCCTGCTGGACATCGCCTGCGGGCTAGGGTTGCTGCAACCGTTGCCGGAGCCTGGCGCACAGAGCCCCAGGCGTCGCAGCTACAGCCTGACCGAACTCGGCCAGGACGCCTTGCAACGCCAGCAAGTGTTCGTGCCTGAGTACGCCTGCTGGCGGCTATGGGCCAGTGATGACCCCTTGTTGGAGTGCCCGGTGCTGCTGGTCGAACCGTTCGAGGAGCCCCGTGCCAGGCAGGATGTCTATAGCAAAGAGCCCCCAGCCCACGAGAAAATCCCGACTTGGCTGAACCAGGCCTTGCGCAAGACCATCACGCCCCCAGGTAACAAGGAAGCGCTGCGCATCGAGCTTCTGGAAAAGAACCTGCAGCCGCAGAAGACCGAGGCGACGCTAATTGCCACCTGGGACGTCGACCAGAGCTGTTTGCAGTTGCACGGCAATCTCGGTGGGACGCCCATCGATACCCCCTCCGATGCGCCGCAACTGAGCGCACAAGCCGTCTGGCAGGGGCTGCTGCAGTCGGCCGGGATGCTGGACGACTGGGATGATCAGGCGCGGGCATTGAAAAGGTCTTTCGACAGCAGCTCGGATGCCGAGCGCAACAGCCTGCGTGGCGACCTGCGCGTACCCGCGCCGGAGCTTGCCGAGCTAGGTAGTTTCGATGACCTGCGCATCGCCCGCGTGGCACTGACTCCGCGCTCGCACGACGACGCCCAGCGCTGGGCACGATGGCGCCTGCTGGAGCACGTCAATCACTATGCCAGCAGCGAACGCTTCAACACCTGGACTGTGGAGGCCTACGCCCCCTTCCTCAGCTTCGAGCTGAGCGCCCCCCGGCGCAAGGATCTTGCCGAGCAGACCTGGCTGCGACGAGAAAACAGCCGCGCCACCACCCTCTGGCACCTGGTTGCCGCTGAAGATTGGGGACTGTGATGAACACCAAGATGACCAACCCCTGGGTACGCACCCACACCGAAGTGCTCGACCAACGTGCCTTACCCATGCCTGCAGCATGGCAAGGGGCCCGGGCGCAGCGCCTGCCAACCTCGGAGATAGGCCACTCGATCTACGTTTCCGGCAACCAGGGCGCATTGCGCGCCGAACTGATCGCACTGCTGGATCAGGCAGTGGACATGGCCGTGATCTGCAGCTTCCTGATCGCAGACCCCGTCTTCGAGGCAGCGCTGAAGGCCACCGCTGAGCGTGGCGTACGAGTGTATGTGATGGTGGCCTCGGAAGCGCGCCTGGGCAGGGAACCGAACCAGGGCGAGTTCGACCAGAAGACCCACGCGCACCACAAGGCGATGCTCAAGGCATTGGGCAAGTCCGTGCTTTTCCGTACGGCTGCGCACTTTCACGCCAAGGTCGTCCTGATCGACCCCTACACCCGGCCGGCCGGCATCCTGCTCACCGCCAACCTCACGGAGGGCGCCCTCACGCGCAACGAAGAACTCGCAGTGCGCCTGAGTCCGACACAAGCCGAGGGCATCGCCGGGTACCTGCGCTGGGCTATGTGGCAAACGGCGGAGCATGAATTGCTCGACGGCCACGACTTCAAGGCTGCCAAACCCGTCAAGGGCGTGCAGCACCCAGTACCCCAGGCCGGCATCCGCGCCACCACGGCCGAGCACAAAGGCATCGCTGAACACCTGCTGTATGCGTTGAACAACGCCTCAACCCAGATCATCATCAGCAGCTTCGGCTGGGACCTGCGACATCCGGTGGTCGAACTACTGTGCCAGCGCGCCCGTGAAGGGCTGAAGGTGACGGTGCTAGCACGGATACGCCCGTCGGCCATGCCAGCGCTGTTGGCACTCGCCGAAAGCGGTGCGCAGGTTCACGGTTTCAAGTGGTTGCATGCCAAGGCACTGTGGACCGATGCCGGAGACGCCATGGTGATGTCGGCAAACCTGGAGCCGCACGGACTGGACGATAGCTTCGAGCTTGGCGCGCTGCTGGATGCGCACCAGTCCGAAGAGCTCAAGCAGCGCCTGCTGCACTGGCAGGCCGTCGCGCCCTGGCGGTTGCTGCCAGCCCCCGTGCTGGGGGACCTCAGTGGGGAGGTGCAACTGTGGTGCAACGGTCGGCTGGACCAGATACAGATCCTGACCGTCGCTGAAGTCAATCTGGGCGAGGTAGTTGCCGAGTCCGCCCATCGCCTGGAGGCGCCCCGCCCGGAAGTATCCAAGCCTGAGCCAGCTCACCAGTTGAAATGCAACTGGACAGTCACCGCCCCTTACAGCAACCCGAAGGCCAGCCCTCACATGCGCCCCGCGCAAGGCAAGGAAAAACCTCGCCCCTACACCCCCAACGTACTGCGCGAACCAAGCGGGCGCCTCACGGTAGCGATCAGCCAGCCAGGCGAGCTGGACTCCGCCGTCCAACTGCTTGGTGAAATCGGTGCTGCCGCCGTAGTCATCGACAGCAGGTCACGCCAATGAGCGATACGCTACTTTGCTGGCATGCGGAACGAGCCGGTCTGGTGGTACTTGAAGGCGCGCTCGGCAAGTTTGCCGAGCTTGGCGTCCGGATCAGCCGGGTCATTTATCTGGTCCATACGCACAGCGCTGCCGACATCCCGCGCAGCATCGACGGTGCGCACATCGAATCGATCAGGATCGAACTGCCTGACCCTACTCAGCACCAGACCATCCATGACTCGATCCAGCGCCAGGTACTACCCAAGTTGAAGCACGTCGAAGGTTGTCTGCACCTGAACCTCTCGCCGGGTACTCCTGCGATGCACAGCGTCTGGTTGATTCTGCATGCCGGCGGGGCATTTGCACCCGGCACGCGCTTATGGTCATCCCAACCCGGCCGGCTTGATGCCGTGCAATTTGAGGTCAGCACCTACCTCGCAGAGGTACGTCGGCAACAGCGGTTGAAGCCGAACGTGCCATCCTACGATCCAGAAGCACGTTCGACAGCACGGCGCGAGGCAATGAATTGCCTGTTCCGCTATGCCCGGGTGGCAGGGGCTCCGTTGCTGATACTGGGAGAGCGCGGCACTGGCAAGAGCCGTCTTGTGGAAACCCAGGTGGCAACGCTCAAGCAGCGACAGGGCAAAGTAGTCACCCTCGCCTGTGGCGGCCTGGAATCGAGCCTGGCGGAAAGCATGTTGTTTGGCCACATCAAGGGCGCCTTTACTGGCGCTGCGCAAGCGCGCGATGGCCTGCTCGCGCAGGCCAGTGGCGGCATTCTGTTTCTTGATGAAATCCAAGATCTACCACGGCCCGTGCAGCGCCAGCTGGTGAGGGTGTTCCAAGATCGTCAGCGACGCTACCGCCCCATCGGCAGTGACAATGAGATCAGCGTCGACTTCGAATTGGTCTGTGCCTCGAACCTGTCTATGACCCAACTGCGCGAGCGGTTGGACGAGGACCTGTGTGATCGCCTGAGCCACCTTTGCGTGTCGCTGCCCGCCTTACGCGAATGCCGCGAAGACCTTCAGGAAGATTGGCAACGAGTCTGGGCAGATTGCCGCGTTGACGTAAGGCTTCCAGCGGTCGCCCCTTGGTCGCAGGCACTGCAAAAGCGGCTGGCGGAACACCCTCTGACTGGCAATCTGCGTGATTTACAACGCTTGGCGGCACTCTGCATGGCCTGGTTCGAACCTGGCAATCCGACCCACTGGCTGGACACAGCGATTCAACAGTGGTCCCTTGCCGACCAAAGCCCGCCAACGCCCGAGCCGGTTCGGACAGGCAGCCGTGAGGAACAAACCAGGCGGTTTCAGGCGGAGCTGGCACTACAAGCCAAAGCCGCTAAAGGAAGTTGGAAGGCCGCCGCGAAAGCATTAGGCTGCAGCGTAAAAACGCTGCAGCGCGATACCGAGGGATACTGACGTACTACAGCGGAGCTCGCAGGGCCGATAGCAGCCTCGCGTGAGCGGTTGCTATCGGCCCGAAGGTTGAGCCTCAAATCTCGGACAGATGTCTGAGCATAGGACCTTTTACTCCTAGCCTGCTTAACAGCTCCTGAAAGCCCCCAAACTAACTATCCCCCCTGATGCAGGTGCTACATGGGTGTCGCAGTCAGCGCGCGACAAAATTGATACTCACAAAGCAAGAACCAGTGGTGGCACAAAAAGTGGCACAAAATTCCAGTCACCGATAAAACACCCGCCCATAAAAAAATCCAGTCACCGCTAAGTGACTGGATTTTCTAGGGTTTTTTGGTCGGGACGGAGTGATTCGAACACTCGACCCCTTGCACCCCATGCAAGTGCGCTACCGGGCTGCGCTACGCCCCGACGATGCTTCCGGGTGACCGGAAGCGGGAGGAACTATACATTAAGCTTTTGAAATAAGGCAACTTTTTCTTAGCCTTACTTCTTCAGGACGTGCAAAACGTCCTCAAGCTCAGCGATCATCTGCTTGATCAGCTGACGATACTGGGTGGTATCGTCTTTGGCCTCATCACCTGAGAGACGCTGACGCGCCCCACCGATGGTGAAACCTTGATCGTACAGCAATGCTCGAATCTGCCGAATCATCAGCACGTCCTGGCGCTGATAGTAGCGGCGGTTGCCCCGCCGCTTTACCGGATTCAACTGTGGGAATTCCTGCTCCCAGTAGCGCAAAACGTGAGGTTTGACCGCACAGAGCTCGCTGACCTCACCGATGGTGAAGTAACGTTTGCCGGGAATTGCCGGTAATTCGTCGTTATGACTTGGTTCCAGCATAGGCCTCGACCCTGGCTTTCAATTTTTGCCCTGGACGAAAAGTGACCACACGGCGAGCCGTGATCGGAATCTCTTCCCCTGTTTTCGGATTACGGCCCGGTCGCTGGCGCTTGTCGCGCAAGTCGAAGTTGCCGAACCCGGACAGCTTGACCTGTTCGTTAAGCTCAAGAGCCTGGCGGATCTCTTCAAAAAACAGTTCCACCAGTTCCTTGGCTTCCCGCTTGTTCAGGCCGAGCTCTTCATACAGACGTTCCGCCATTTCAGCTTTCGTCAGAGCCCCCATACGCTACTTCCTTAACGTGGCGTTGAACCTTTGTTCGAGGCAGGTGAGGATGTTTTGCGTAGTAGTACTCACCTCATCGTCATTAAGAGTGCGCGATGGATGTTGCCAGGTCAAGCCAACAGCAAGGCTTTTTCTATGCGGATCAATACCTTTACCGTGATAGACGTCAAATAGCTTGAGGTCTGTCAGCCATTCGCCTGCAGTTTCTCGGATTGCCGACAACACGGCTTCGGCCGGCTGCTCGCGATCGACCAGCAACGCCAGGTCACGACGTACTTCAGGGAAGCGAGACAATTCGCTGAACGCAGGCATACGACCAGCAGCGACTTCGGCCAACACTAGCTCGAAGAGGAACACCGACTGATCCAGGCCCAGGGTCTTGGTCAGCTCCGGGTGCAAGGCTCCGATGAAGCCGACCAGACGCCCTTCCCTCTCGATACGAGCGGTCTGGCCTGGATGCAGAGCAGGATGCTCGCCCGGCACGAAGCTGAATGCATCGGCCGCGCCGGCATAACCCAGCAACGCCTCGACATCAGCCTTCAGGTCATAGAAATCGACGCTCTCACGGCCGTTGGCCCAGCCTTCCGGCAGACGGCTCCCAGTGATCACACCCGCAAGCATGGCCTCCTGCTGCAGACCTTCCAACTGGCCGACGAAGCGCAAGCCGCTTTCGAACAGGCGCACACGCGACTGCTGACGGTTGAGGTTGTGCTGCAGCGCCTTGACCAGGCCCGGCCACAGCGACGAACGCATGGCAGCCATATCGGCAGAGATCGGGTTAGCCAACTGCAGCGGCTCGACGCCAGGGGTGAACAGCTCGAACAGCTTAGGATCGATGAAGCTGTAGGTGATCGCTTCCTGGTAGCCACGGGCGACCAGCAGGCGACGCAGAGCCGGCAGTTCGGCACGCGCTTCGGCCTTGGCCTGTGGCGCCAGGCGAGCCTGCGGGTAACGCACCGGCAGGCGATTGTAGCCATACAGGCGGCCCAACTCTTCGATCAGGTCCACTTCCAGACTGATATCGAAACGGTGGCTCGGCACACTGACCTGCCATTGACCGGAGCCCTGAGCGCTGACGCCCAGCCCCAGTGCGGCGAGCAGACGTTCGACTTCGGCACCGTCCATGTCCATACCCAGCATCTGACTGATACGCTCGGCACGCAGCGTGATGGGCGCCACCTTGGGCAGATCGGCCTCGCTGGCGACCTCGATGATCGGCCCAGCTTCACCGCCGACGATCTCCAGCAGCAGCGCAGTGGCGCGCTCCATCGCCTTGCGCGCCAACTGCGAATCGACACCACGCTCGAAGCGGTGCGAAGAGTCGGTGTGCAGGCCATAGGAACGGGCCTTGCCAGCTACGGCGATGGTGTCGAAGAAAGCGCTTTCCAGGAACAGGTCACGCGTCTTGTCGCTCACACCGCTGTGTTCACCACCCATTACGCCAGCAATGGCCAGAGCACGACCATGGTCGGCGATCACCAGGGTGTCAGCGCGCAGGCTGACTTCCTGGCCATCGAGCAGCACCAGCTTCTCGCCCTCTTCCGCCATGCGTACGCGAATGCCGCCGTTGAGCTCGGCGAGATCGAAAGCATGCATCGGCTGACCCAGCTCGAGCATCACGTAATTGGTGATATCCACTGCCGCATCGATACTGCGGATATCGGACCGACGCAGGCGTTCGACCATCCACAGCGGGGTCGGCCTGGACAGGTCGACGTTGCGTACCACGCGCCCCAGATAGCGCGGGCAAGCATTGCTCGCCAGCACCTCGACCGGACGCACTTCATCGTGGGCGGGCGCTACGACTTCGACAGCCACCGGCGAAACTGCAGCGCCGTACATGGCTCCGACTTCGCGAGCGAGGCCGGCGAGCGACAGGCAGTCGCCACGATTGGGGGTCAGGCCGATCTCGATGCTGGCATCGTCGAGACTCAGGTAGGCCCGGATGTCCTGCCCGACAGGCGCATCCGCCGCCAGCTCCATCAAGCCGCTATTGTCTTCGCTGACCTGCAGCTCGGAAGCCGAGCACAGCATGCCCTGCGACTCCACGCCACGCAGCTTGGCCTTCTTGATCTTGAAGTCGCCCGGCAGCTCGGCACCGATCATGGCGAACGGAATCTTGATGCCGGCACGGGCATTGGGCGCACCGCAGACGACCTGGAAGGTCTCGGCGCCATTGCTCACCTGGCACACGCGCAGCTTGTCGGCATCCGGGTGCTGTTCGGCACTGAGGATCTCACCGACCACCACACCACTGAAGACACCGGCCACCGGCTGCACCGCATCGACCTCTAGGCCGACCATGGACAGGCGCGCGACCAACTCCTCACGGGATACGTCGGGGTTCACCCAGCTGCGCAGCCACTGTTCACTGAATTTCATGTTGTCTGTTCTCCTTAAACGAATTCGATCACGAGGGACGGTGGCTAGCGAAATTGCGCCAGGAACCGCAGGTCGTTATCGAAGAACAGGCGCAAATCATTGACGCCGTAACGCAGCATGGCCAGGCGCTCGACGCCCATACCGAAAGCGAAGCCAGAGTACTTCTCCGGGTCGATGCCACTCATGCGCAGCACGTTGGGATGAACCATGCCGCACCCCATCACTTCCAGCCAGCCGGTCTGTTTGCACACACGGCAGCCTTTACCGGAGCACATCACGCACTGCATGTCGACTTCAGCCGAAGGCTCGGTGAAGGGGAAGAACGATGGACGGAAACGCACGCCCAGCGGCTTCTCGAAGAACACTCGAAGAAACTCCTCGATGGTGCCCTTGAGGTCGGCAAAGCTGATGTCCTCGTCGACCAGCAGGCCTTCGACCTGATGGAACATCGGCGAGTGAGTGATATCGGAGTCGCAACGATAAACGCGGCCGGGGCAGACGATGCGGATCGGCGGCTGCTGCGATTCCATCGTGCGCACCTGCACCGGCGAGGTGTGAGTGCGCAGCAGCATGTTCGCATTGAAATAGAAGGTGTCATGCATCGCCCGCGCCGGGTGGTGGCCGGGGATGTTGAGCGCTTCGAAGTTATGGTAGTCGTCTTCGACTTCCGGGCCTTCGGCAACGCTGAAACCAATATGGGTGAAGAACTGCTCGACACGCTCCAGCGTGCGGGTGACCGGGTGCAGACCACCGGAGGCCTGGCCACGGCCAGGCAGGGTCACATCGATACGCTCGGAGGCCAGCTTCTCGGCGAGCAGAGCCTGCTCAAGCACGGATTTGCGGGCATTCAGAGCGTCTTGCACCTGGTTCTTGGCAGTATTGATCAGGGCGCCGGCCTGCGGGCGCTCTTCAGCCGACAGCTTGCCCAGGGTCTGCATCAGGGCTGTCAGCTCGCCTTTCTTGCCAAGGTACTGAACCCGGAGCTGTTCCAGGGCATTGACATCTTCGCTTTGTTGCACGGCCTCGAGCGCTTGGGAGACCAATGCATCCAGATTTTCCATTTACAGACTCCAGATACGAAATAGGGGAAGAGCTGTTAAGGCTCTTCCCCTATCTTTGACGTTGCCACCGGGCGAGCCCGGTGATTGTCGGGGGACTTAAGCCAGAACGGCCTTGGCCTTCTCGACAATCGCAGCAAACGCCGCTTTTTCGTTCACTGCCAGATCAGCCAGAACCTTACGGTCGATTTCGATCGACGCTTTTTTCAGGCCAGCGATCAGACGGCTGTAGGACAGACCGTTGACGCGAGCACCAGCGTTGATACGAGCGATCCACAGTGCGCGGAACTGACGTTTTTTCTGACGACGGTCACGGTAGGCATATTGACCAGCCTTGATGACAGCCTGCTTGGCAACACGGAACACACGCGAACGAGCGCCGTAGTAGCCTTTAGCCAGTTTCAGAATCTTTTTGTGACGAGCACGAGCGATAACGCCACGCTTAACACGAGCCATGAGTAATTACCTCTAAGTATCTTGACCGATTAACGAACGCGCAGCATGCGCTCGACTTTAGCTTTGTCCGACGGACCGATCAGCGAGCTGCCACGCAGCTGGCGCTTACGTTTCGTGGACATCTTGGTCAGGATGTGGCTCTTGAAAGCGTGCTTGTGCTTGAAGCCTGTAGCAGTCTTCAGGAAGCGCTTCGCAGCACCGCTCTTGGTTTTCATTTTTGGCATGTTTTGTACTCCGCATTCATTAACAACTGATAACCATCAGGCCTGCCAGTGCCCGGTAGATTATTTACGCTTCTTGGGAGCGATGACCATCATCAGCTGGCGTCCTTCCAGCTTAGGATGCTGTTCTACGGTGCCGAGCTCGATCAGGTCTTGTTCGACCCGCTTGAGCAGCTCCATACCCAGCTCCTGGTGAGCCATCTCACGGCCGCGGAATCGAAGCGATACCTTGGCCTTGTCCCCATCTTCAAGGAAACGTATCAGGTTGCGTAGTTTTACCTGATAATCCCCTTCTTCCGTCCCTGGACGAAACTTGATTTCTTTAATCTGTTGCTGGTGCTGGTTCTTCTTGGCGATAGCAGCCTGCTTCTTCTTCTCGAACAGGTGCTTGCCGTAGTCCATGATGCGGCAAACTGGCGGCAGCGCGTCAGCAGAGATCTCTACCAGATCCAGCTTGGCTTCTTCAGCCACGCGCAATGCCTCATCGATCGAAACAATACCGACCTGCTCGCCGTCAGCACCAATAAGGCGCACTTCACGAGCGGTGATATTTTCGTTGATCGGCGCCTTAGGGGCGGCCCGCTTGTCCTGTCTCATTTCACGCTTAATAGTTATTACTCCAAATCTTGGCGACCACGCCGGGAAACCGCTTGCTGCAACTGCGCCGCGAATTGCTCGATAGGCATTGACCCCAGGTCAACGCCTTCGCGGGTGCGCACAGCAACGGATCGTGTCTCGACTTCCCGATCTCCAATAACCAAGAGATAGGGAACCTTGAGCAAGGTATGCTCGCGGATTTTAAAGCCGATCTTTTCGTTTCTCAAGTCAACCTTGGCACGAAAACCGCTTTGATTGAGAGTTTTCTCGGCTTCGCGGGCAAAATCGGCCTGTTTATCGGTGATATTCATGATCACCGCCTGAGTGGGTGCAAGCCAGGCCGGGAAGGAACCTGCATAGTGCTCGATCAGCATGCCGATGAAACGCTCGAAGGAACCGAGGATCGCACGGTGCAACATGACCGGACGCTTACGATTGTTGTCTTCGGCGATATAGCTCGCATCCAGACGCTCGGGTAGGTTCGGATCGTACTGCAGCGTACCACACTGCCAGTTACGACCCAGGCAGTCGCGCAGCGTGAATTCGATCTTCGGACCGTAGAACGCGCCCTCGCCCGGCTGATATTCCCAAGCCAGACCGGATTCATTGAGCGCCTCAGCCAGCGCACCCTCGGCGCGATCCCACAGTTCATCGGAGCCCACACGCTTGGCAGGACGAGTCGAGAGCTTCATGGCGATATCGCTGAAACCGAAGTCCGAATAGACCTGCAGGGTCAGCTTGATGAAATCGGCCGCTTCTTTCTTGACCTGATCTTCGGTGCAGAAGATGTGCGCATCATCCTGCACGAAGCCACGCACACGCATGATGCCGTGCAGCGCCCCAGACGGCTCGTTGCGGTGACAGGCACCGAACTCAGCCAGACGCAGCGGCAGGTCGCGGTAGGACTTCAGGCCCTGATTGAAGATCTGCACATGGCACGGGCAGTTCATCGGCTTGACCGCATAGTCGCGGTTTTCCGAAGCCGTGGTGAACATGTTCTCGGCGTAGTTGGACCAGTGCCCCGAACGCTCCCACAGGATGCGATCGACCACCTGCGGCGTGCGCACTTCCACGTAGCCATTCTCACGCTGCACCTGGCGCATGTACTGCTCCAGCACCTGGTAAACGGTCCAGCCGTTGGGGTGCCAGAAGACCATGCCCGGCGCTTCTTCCTGCAGATGGAACAGGTCGAGTTGCTTGCCGATACGACGGTGATCGCGCTTCTCGGCCTCTTCGATGCGCTGAATGTAGGCGGCCAGCTGCTTCTTGTCCGCCCAGGCAGTGCCATAGATACGCTGCAGCTGCTCGTTCTTCGAGTCGCCACGCCAGTAGGCACCGGAGATGCGGGTCAGCTTGAACGCCTTGAGGAAGCGGGTATTCGGCACGTGCGGGCCACGGCACATGTCGACGTATTCTTCATGGAAATACAGGCCCATGGCCTGCTCGTCCGGCATGTCGTCGATCAGGCGCAGCTTGTACTCTTCACCACGGGACTTGAACAGCTCGATGACGTCGGCGCGCGGCGTCATCTTCTTGATGACGTCGTAGTCCTTGTCGATCAGCTCGGCCATGCGTTTCTCGATGGCCGCCATGTCTTCCGGCGTGAAGGGGCGATCGATGGCGATGTCGTAATAGAAGCCTTCATCGATGACCGGGCCGATCACCATCTTGGCATTCGGATACAACTGCTTGACCGCATGCCCAACCAGGTGAGCACAGGAGTGGCGGATGATCTCCAGCCCCTCTTCGTCCTTCGGCGTGATGATCTGCAGGGTGGCATCGGTATCGATGACGTCGCAGGCGTCGACCTGCCTGCCATTGACCTTGCCAGCCAGGGTGGCCTTGGCCAGACCCGCACCAATGGATTGAGCGACCTCCAGCACGGATACCGGATGATCGAACGAACGTTGACTGCCGTCGGGAAGAGTAATGATGGGCATGGCGCCTCCTCTCCTAGTGGTGACCCCTACCAAAGGTCACGTGGGTTGGGATGAGCCAGGAAGCGATTCGGCGGTATGCCTGCCTAACGATGGCAGGAGCCCGAAGGCCAACCAGAACGAACCAGAGTCACTGGAAGTAAAGAGTGCGGATGCTTTCAGAAAGCCTGAGCCCTGACAAGCCGCCAGCTGAAACAAAAACGGAAAAACCTGCCGCCTTCTCCCGAGCAATTCGGGAAATAAAAAAGGGGTCGCTTAGCGACCCCTTTTTATCGATTTGGTAGGCACAATTGGACTCGAACCAACGACCCCCACCATGTCAAGGTGGTGCTCTAACCAACTGAGCTATGTGCCTTCGATGGGTGCGCATTCTACGCAGATCTTTTTGCCCGTCAACAAGTTTTTTCGCTAACTCACTGAAATAGGCCAATTTTTTTCGAAACCGGGTCGTTGAATATTTTGCACGGCCACTAGCCGGCTATTTTCAACTCAGGTAGCATCGGATCATTCGTAAAAAATAAAGAACAGAGGTTCAATATGGCGCACACGGCATATCCCCAATCCTATTACGCCGCCTCAGCCACCCCAGTCCCGCAACGCCCAGCCCTGCAAGGCGAGGTGGAAACCGATGTCTGCATCATCGGTGCAGGCTACACCGGTCTGTCCACTGCACTGTTTCTCCTGGAGAACGGTTTCAAGGTAAGCATCGTCGAAGCGGCCAAGGTCGGCTTCGGTGCTTCCGGCCGCAACGGCGGGCAAATCGTCAACAGCTACAGCCGCGACATCGACGTGATCGAGCGCACTGTCGGCCCCAAGCAGGCGCAACTGCTCGGGCAGATGGCATTCGAGGGCGGCCGCATCATTCGTGAGCGCATCGCCAAGTACGACATCCAGTGCGATCTGAAGGATGGTGGCGTCTTCGCGGCGCTGACCACCAAGCAGATGGGCCACCTGGAAGCGCAGAAGAAACTGTGGGAGCGCTACGGCCACACCCAGCTGGAATTGATGGACGCCAAACGTATCCGTGAAGTCGTTGCCAGCGAGAACTATATCGGCGGCATGCTGGACATGAGTGGCGGCCATATCCATCCGCTGAACCTGGCGCTGGGCGAAGCCGCTGCGGTGGAATCACTCGGCGGCGTGATCTATGAGCAGTCCCCTGCTACCCGCATCGAGCGCGGCGCCAACCCGGTGGTGCACACCCCGGAAGGTCGCATCAAGGCCAAGTTCGTGGTGGTCGCGGGTAACGCCTACCTGGGCAACCTGGTGCCGGAGCTGGCGGCCAAGTCGATGCCGTGCGGTACGCAGGTCATCACCACCGAGCCCTTGAGCGATGAACTGGCTGCCAGTCTGTTGCCGCAGGACTACTGCGTGGAAGACTGCAACTACCTGCTCGATTACTACCGCCTCACCGGCGACAAGCGCCTGATCTACGGTGGTGGCGTGGTCTACGGTGCGCGCGACCCGGCCAATATCGAGGCGATCATTCGGCCGAAGATGCTCAAGACCTTTCCGCAGTTGAAAGACGTGAAGATCGACTTCGCCTGGACCGGTAACTTCCTGCTGACGCTTTCGCGCCTGCCGCAGGTCGGCCGTATCGGCGACAACATCTACTACTCGCAAGGTTGCAGCGGCCATGGCGTGACCTATACGCACCTGGCGGGCAAGGTCCTGGCCGAGGCGCTGCGTGGCCAGGCCGAGCGCTTCGATGCCTTCGCCGGCTTGCCGCACTACCCCTTCCCGGGCGGTCGCCTGTTCCAGGTACCGTTCAGCGCCATCGGCGCCTGGTACTACACGCTACGCGACAAGCTCGGCGTATAACCTTCCTTCACTCCAATGAAAACGGCGCCCTCGGGCGCCGTTTTCATATGCATCACGGACAAAGCGGCAAGGCCTGACACTGCCCGGCAACGCCAGCGGCCTTGGGGGGCACGGCAAAGCGCGCATCATCTGGTGCCAGACGCTGTGCGCAAGCCTGGGCCTGCTGCGCCTCACGGGCGCAACCCTGCTCGCCCAGCACCTGCGACAGGTTGAACCAACCCGCAGCGAAAGCTGGCTCGCGCTTCAGACTCTCGCGCAACGCCTGCTCGGCGCCCTTGCGATCGCCATCGGCGTAGCGGCTGTTGCTCAGGGCGAACCAGGGCAGCGACTGCTCCGGCCAGGCCTCGGCAGCACGACGATAGGCACGCCGCGCCGGCTGGGCATTGCCGGTTTGTTCGAGGTCGTTGGCGGCCTTCATCCATACCTGCATGTCGGCCTGTGCCGGCAGGCGCTCGGGCGGCAGGGTCACTACCGCCCAGCGACCACCGCGCGCCCAGGTTCTGTCGAAGCTGTTGAAGCTGTCTTCGAGCCTGCGTGTGGTGGCCGAACGCAGGACCAGCGTGCGCTCGCGACGGTCGTAACCCACCACTACCGCGAAGTGCCATTGCGGGTACCAGTCGAAGGCCAGGTTCTGCAGCACCAGCACTGGGTTGCCGGCTGCCACCTCGGCAAGCACTGCCTCCAGGCGCGGCTGCAGCGGATACACCAGCATTTCGTGGTTGCGCGCGGCGGCGACCATCTCCACCTGCAGGCTGCCCTCACGACTGGGGATGTACACCTTGTCCTTGAGCGCACCGGGCGTGGTCAACACGCCACGCTGGTTGAGCATGGTGGCCAAGGCGGCTGGCCCGCACTGGTAGGCGTTCTGGGGGAAGAAGGGAACGTCGGTGAGTTCTACCCGCTCAGGCAGACGCTCGCCCACCGGTGATAACACCGGGGAGCGAGCGCAGGCTGTGAGTAGAACGATCGATGCGATGCAGCAGAGGCGAATCAGCGATTTATGCATTTAACGAAACTGAAGATGTTGGTGGCGCACAGCATATCAGTGATGATGAAGATCACCAGAAACAACACGATGATGCCGACCACACCCGCACCGGCCGGCGCCTGATCCAGCTGCTGGTTGAACTGCGCCAGTTCGGCCGGGGTCAGGCTGGCGATGCGCGACTCGACCTGATCACGGTCGACGCCCATCGACACCAGTTTCTCCTTCACCTGCTGGTCATCGAGCATGGCCATCAACTGCTCCTGATCCACCTTGTGCTGCTGCTCGGCGATTACCTCGTGAGTGCCGACCATTGCCGCGTTCGCAGCAGGAATCTGCACCACCAGCAGCAGATGAAACAGCGCGGTCATGGCTGCCAGGCGGCGCATAACGGGGTTCATGGAAATTGTCATTGTGGTTATCTCCTGAGGGACGAGGTAGCCAATAGACAGCCCCAAAATCGCTCAGGTTCACTCCGCCAGCCGGCTGCCGTTCACGCGTCCATCAGCAGCTGGCTGAGCACCGCACGCAGCTTGCCGGGCTTGACCGGCTTGTTCAGCAGCGGCGCGCCCAGGCTCTGCAGCTCACGGCGACAGGCATCACTGCGGTCGGCGCTGATGATCAGTGCCGGAATCGGCCGGGAGAATTCGTCACGTAGCTGCTGGATCACCTGGCAACCGAGCACGCCGTGATCGAGGTGATAATCCGCCAGGATCACCTCCGGCGCCCTGCCCTGCAGTCGCTGCAGCGCCTCAGGGAAATCGACCGCCGTGACCACCTCGCAACCCCACTGGCCGAGCAGCGCGTCCATGCTATGGAGGATGTCCACCTCGTTGTCGATCACCAGCAGACGCCGCCCCGGCAAGGGATTGCCGAGAATCGGTTGCGCCACGGACGGCACCTGCCGCTGCGGCATGGCCTGCGCCAGTGGCACGCGGATGCTGAACACCGAGCCTCGCCCAGGCTGCGAACGGACCTGTACCGGATAACCCAGCATACGCGCGATGCGCTCGACGATGGCCAGGCCCAGGCCGACACCCTTGCGCTCAGCGGCGCGGCCGACCTCCAGCTGATTGAACTCGAGGAAAATCTTGTCCAGCTGATCCACCGCGATGCCGCGGCCGCTGTCCCACACCTGCAGTTCGACGAAGTCGCCACGGCGGCGTGCGCCGAGCAATACGCCGCCGCGCTCGGTGTAACGACAGGCATTGCTGAGGAAATTACGCAGGATGCGCGTCAGCAGACGGAAATCGGTGTGCACCGCATAGTCGGCGATGCGTACGCGCAGACGCAGGTCATTGGCGCTGGCGACGCTGTCGAACTCAGAGGCCAGCGGCGCCAGCAGCTCTTCGAGACGATAGACGTCGACATCCGGCTTGATCGCTGCCTGATCCAGCTTGGAGATATCCAGCAGATCGGCGAGCAGATCTTCGGCGCCTTCCAGCGCCAGATGGCTGCGCTCGACCAGATTGTGCTCGGCGCTCGGCAGTTCACGCTCACGCAGGGTGGAGATCAGCAATCGCGCCGCATTGAGTGGCTGCAGCAGGTCGTGACTGGCCGCGGCCAGGTACTTGTCCTTGCTGCGGTTGGCCGCCTCGGCGGCGTCGCGCGCCTCACGCAGGGCCAGTTCGATGCGCTCGCGCTCTTCGATCTGGCGCTGCAGGTTGCGGTTGGATTCGAGCAGCTCATAGGTGCGCGCGGCGACGCGGCGCTCCAGCTCGTCGTTGAGTTGTTGCAGACGTTGCTGTGCCTGCTTGCGCTCGGTGATGTCGGCGACGAAGCCTTCGAAGACGCCCTCGCCTTCGGGCTTGAGCAACAGGTTCATCAGCACGTCGATGGTGCTGCCATCGCGCCGCCGCAGACGCGTTTCATAACCGAGCAGGGCCTGGCCCTGGCTCAGGCGGTTTCGAATCACCTCCAGTTCATCGAAACCGCCGACGAACAGATGCCGGGCCAGATCGCTGAGCGACCACAGCACCTGCTGCGGATCGTCATAACCGAGCATACGCGCCATCGCCGGATTGGCCGCCAGCACGCCGTCCTGCAGACTGGCCTGGATGATGCCGTGCACGGCGTGCTCGAACAGCCATTTGTAGCGGTTGCGCTCGGTTTCCAGCTCTTCCAGGCGTGCCAGCAGCTCGGGGTAATGACTCTTGCGCGCCGACTGGCTGCCAAGCCCCAGCAGTCCTGCCAGCGCTTCGTCAGAGCGCCTCGCCATAGACCACCTCGACATCTCGCTGAGTCGACTCGCGCGGATTGGTCAGGATGCACGGGTCATCCATCGCATGGCTGGACAAAAACGGAATGTCCGAAGTGCTCACGCCATGCAGGCCGAGCGTCTCGCGGAAACCCATGGCGTGCTTGAAGGCGATCAGGTGCTCGACCAGGCGCTGGCGGATCTGCGCGTGATTGAGGCCACGGCAATCGATACCCAGGGTTTCGGCGATGACCTTGAAGCGCTCCGGCGCCGCGCTGTAGTTGAATGCCACCACGTGCTCGACCAGCACGGCGTTGCACAGGCCATGCGGCAGGTCGAGAAAACCGCCCAGGCTGTGGCTCATGGCATGCACCGCGCCGAGGATCGCGTTGGAGAAGGCCAGGCCGGCCTGCATGCTGCCGAGCATGATTTTCTCGCGCAAAGCGATATCGCCCGGATTGGCGATCATCTGCACCAGATTGCCGTTGATCAGGCGCATGGCCTCCAGCGCATGGGGGTCGGTGAGCGGGCCATGGCCGGTGGAAACGAAGGCCTCGATGGCATGCACCATGGCGTCGATGCCGGTACAGGCTGACAGGAACGGGTCCATGCTCAACGTGGTTTCCGGGTCGATCAGCGACACGTCCGGCACCACCGCCTTGCTGACGATGGAGAACTTCATCCGCTCCTGCTGGTTGGAGATGATCACGAACTGCGACACATCGGCCGAGGTGCCGGCGGTGGTCGGGATCAGGATCAGCGGCGGGCTGGGCACACGAATGGTGTCCACGCCCTCGAATTCGAGAATGTTGCGGCCGTGGGCGACGACGATGCCGATGCCCTTGGCGCAGTCCATCGGGCTGCCGCCACCGACAGCGACGATGACGTTGCAGCCCTCGCTGCGATACAGCTCGGCGCCCTCCATCACCTCTTCCACGCGCGGGTTGGGCGACACACGGGTGTACAGGCAGTAAGCGATGCCCTGCGCCTGCAGGCTGGCCTCGACATCACCGGCCCAACCAGCAGCGACCACACCGGGATCGGAGACGATCAGCACCTTGCGTGCACCGAAGGTCTTGGCGTAGTTGCCGACGTTATGCCGCGAGCCGGCACCGAAGATGATCTCGGGGGAAACGAATTTGCGTAGTTGATTCAAATCGTGGCTCATACAACGGCCTGAGATTTCTTGTTATGGAATGGCGATCAGCCTACTGCATTGCTGGGTTTATGCAATGCGACCTGCGATCAGCTCAGGCGCTGAAAAAAGGCATGCTCGGCTCGCAGCGCCTCGGCCAGATTGGCGGCCTGGCGAAAACCGTGGCGTTCGTCGGCGAACAGGTGATATTCGACCGGCAAACCACCTTGGCGTAACGCCTCGACCATGCTTTCGGTCTGGCTGGGCACCACCACGGCATCCAGCCCACCCTGAAAGAAAATCACCGGCACCTTGATCCGTGCGGCCTGTAACACAGGGGTACGGCGTCGATAGCGCTCAGCATCCTGCTGCGGGTCGCCAATCAGCCAGTCCAGGTAATCGGCCTCGAACTTGTGCGTCAGCCGGCGTAGCGCCAGTGGGTCGCTGACGCCATAGAGGCTGGCTCCGCCGCGCAACTGCGGCAGCTCGACCAGTGCCCGCAAGGCGCTGAAGCCGCCAGCGCTGCCGCCGCGCACGAACACGCGCCGAGGATCGATACGGCCGTCGCGGGCCAGGGCGTCGATGGCGGCGCGTATGTCCTGCACCTCCAGTTCGCCCCACTGGGCAGCCAGACGCAGGCGATAGTCGCGACCATAACCGCTGCTGCCGCGATAGTTGAGATCGAGCACGGCGAAGCCGCGCAGCGTCCAGAAGGCGATGCGCGGATCGAATACCGGGTAGCAGGCCGAGGTCGGGCCACCGTGCAGGAAGATCACCAGCGGTGGACGCTCCACGTTTGCAACGCAGGAGTAGAAAAACCCATGGCTACGCTCGCCCTCCGCCACCGCACAGCTGAATGGCCGAGGGCGTGAGCGCTGCTCTTCAGGTAACGGCTGCTCGCCACCGGCCAGTATCCGCACGGTTCCATCGCTGCGGCGAATGGCAAGCACCGCCGGCAGGCGATCCGGGGCGCCGGCAATGCAGTAGAAATGCTCGTTGTCGGCAGCCAGGCTGCGGAAACGGGTAAACCCTTCGGCCAGCCGCCGCTCTACGTAAGGTGCGACGGGCGTACCGACTGCGTTGCCAGCAAGATCGTTGGTGCGCACAACCTGGGCGGCCCCGCGCGCGCCTACCAAGACGCCCGTGCCTTGCTCGAAACGCGTCAGCAGCAGCTCATCATGCGCAAGCGGCAAGTAGCTGCGACCGCCCAGCTGCCAGGGCGCCGGCGCGTGATCGCAGGGCGCGGCATCGCGCCTTGCATCGTCATCGACGCACTCGGGCTGCCACCATCCGCTGCGGTCGCTCAACACCCATAGCCGGCCCAATGCATCGAAACGTGGTTGCTGCAGGGATCGATCCCCCGCCTCACCTGACAACACCCGGGTGCGCTCGCCGGACTCGCGCCGACACAGGCGCGTGGCAACCCAGGGCTGATGCGGACGATCCCATTCGATCCAGGCCAGTCGCTGGCCAGTGGGGTCAGTCACCGGCGCAGCGTAGAAATCAGCGCCCTCGACCAATACCTCGCGCTTGCCGGTCAGGCCGATGCGCACCAGGCGATGCACCACCGCGTCCGCCTCGTGACTTTCCTCAACCGCCAGCAACGCCTGCCAGGCAGGCACGAAACACAGGTCGCCATAACGGCAGTTGACGCCAGCCGTCAGCGCCTGCGGCTCATTGTTCGCAGGAGCGGCTGTGCGGTATTGCGCTTGAGCCGCGAATCTTTGCGGATCAGGAGAAATCGCGGCTGAAGCCGCTCCTACCATCTCCGGCATCGGCAGGTGGTAGATCTGCTGATCACGCTCATTGACGAAGGCCACGCCGTGCTCGGTGGCGCAGCAGGCGCCGCCACCGTACTCGTAGACGCGACTGCGCACGGAAAATCCTGGCGGGGTCAGTTCACGCAGTTGCTCGTCACGCCAGAAGTACAAGCCGCAACGCGCCAGCTGCGGGTCGAACGCCACCCACAGCACACCGCCGTGAGCCGCATGCAGCTCGGCGAAGTCGGCGCTGGCTGCAGCGGCCTGCTCGGCGCTCCAGATCGAATCGGGGTCGGTCACACCTTGCATATGATCCGCGAGGCCTTGTCGTTGCGGTACTGCAACGCCTCCAGCCCCAGTGGCGCCTCGTCGGCTTGCTGGCGCGCGGCGAGGATCACGTCATGGTGCGCCGACTTGCTGCACACCGGGTCGGCGTTGCTGGCATCACCAGTGAGCATGAAGGCCTGGCAGCGACAGCCGCCGAAATCCTTGTGTTTCTCATCGCAGCTGCGGCATGGCTCGGGCATCCAGTCGTCACCGCGAAAGCGATTGAAACCGAAGGAATGCCGCCAGATATGCTCGATGCTGTGTTCGCGCACGTTGGGGAACTGCACCGGCAATTGCCGCGCACTGTGGCAAGGCAGCGCCGTACCGTCCGGGGTGATGTCGAGAAACAGGTTGCCCCAGCCGTTCATGCAGGCCTTGGGGCGCTCCTCGTAGTAATCCGGGGTAACGAAGATCAGCTTGCACGGGTGATTCTCGGCCGCCAGCTTGTCGCGCCACTGGTTGGTAATGCGCTCGGCGCGTTCGAGCTGTGCGCGGGTCGGCAGCAGGCCAGCGCGGTTGAGCTCGGCCCAGCCGTAGAACTGGCAGGTTGCGAGTTCGACGAAATCCGCCTCCAGCTCCAGGCATAGCTCGATGATGCGCTCGATATTGTCGATGTTGTGCCGATGGGTGACGAAGTTGAGCACCATCGGATAACCATGCGCCTTGACCGCACGGGCCATGGCCAGCTTCTGCGCGAAGGCCTTCTTCGAGCCGGCCAGCAGGTTGTTGACCTCCTCGTCGGCGGCCTGGAAGCTGATCTGGATATGATCCAAGCCAGCGTCGGCGAACTCGGCGATACGTGCTTCGGTCAGGCCGATACCGGAGGTGATCAGGTTGGTGTAGTAGCCCAGGCCACGCGCGGCTGCGATCAGCTCGGCCAGATCCTGGCGCACCAGCGGCTCGCCGCCGGAAAAGCCCAGCTGCGCCGCGCCCAGCTCACGGGCCTGGCGAAACACCTCGATCCATTCGGCAGTCGACAGCTCGGCGCCCTGCTTGGCGAAATCCAGCGGGTTGGAGCAGTACGGGCACTGCAGCGGGCAGCGATAGGTCAGCTCAGCCAGCAGCCACAGCGGCGGCCCTGGCTCATGACCTGCCTTAGCGAAGCTCGATCCAGAACTGAGCATGGGCCACCTCCATGAAGGCGAGGATGTCTTCGTCGATGCCCGGCACATCGGGGAAACGCTGGTGCAGGTTACCGATGATCTCGGCCACCGAGCGCTTGCCGTCGACCTGCTGGAGAATCTCGCTGGCACTGTCGTTGAGCTTGATCATGCCTTCCGGATAGAGCAGTACGTGGCAGCCCTGCGCCGGCTCGAATTGCAGGCGAAAGCCACGGCGGATGGCAGGCACGTTGGGCAGGATTGAGATGGTCATGCTTCTGACTCCTGGCTAGTACGCACGAAACTCATAGCGCGATCCCCCGATGCCAGGCGCGCGCTTCGGTCACCGTGTGATACGGCGGACGCTGCAGCTCGTAAGCCATGCTCATGGCGTCGAGCATGCTCCACAGCACATCCAGCTTGAACTGCAGGATATTCAGCATGCGCTCCTGTGATTCGCGGGTGCGGTAGTGTTCGAGGGTGATGCGCAGGCCATGCTCGACATCACGCCGCGCTTCGCTCAGTCGTTTGCGGAAGTAGTCGTAGCCGGTGGCGTCGATCCACGGGTAGTGCTGCGGCCAGGCATCCAGGCGCGACTGGTGGATCTGCGGGGCGAACAGTTCGGTGAGCGAGCTGCTGGCCGCTTCCTGCCAACTGGCACGACGCGCGAAGTTGACGTAGGCATCGACGGCGAAACGCACACCCGGCAGCACCAGCTCCTGCGACAGCACCTGCTCGCGGTCGAGGCCGACCGACTCGGCCAGACGCAGCCAGGCTTCGATACCGCCCTCCTCACCCGGCGCACCGTCGTGGTCGAGGATGCGCTGGATCCACTCGCGGCGCGTCTCGCGATCCGGGCAATTGGCGAGGATCGCCGCATCCTTCAGCGGGATATTGACCTGGTAGTAGAAGCGGTTGGCCACCCAGCCCTGAATCTGCTCGCGGGTGGCACGCCCTTCGTACATGGCGCGATGAAACGGGTGATGGATATGATACAGCGCGCCCTTGGCGCGCAGTGCCTGCTCGAATTCGGCAGGGCTCATGGCAGGTTGGCTCATCGGCTCTCCGGATTTTTCTTGTAGCCCGTTACAGGTGGATGCTCATGCCGTCGAATGCGACCTCGACACCCTGCGCGTCCAGCTCGGCGCGCTCGGGCGAGTCCAGGTCGAGAATCGGGTTGGTGTTGTTGATATGGATGAGGATCTTGCGCGCGGCCGGCAGGCCATCGAGCACCTCGATCATGCCGCCCGGGCCGCTCTGGCACAGGTGGCCCATTTCGCTGCCGAGCTTGTCGCCCACTTCGCACACGCGCATCTCGTCGTCGCGCCACAGCGTGCCATCGACCAACAGGCAATCGGCGCGGCGCATCCAGCTCAGCAGGTGTTCGTCCACCTGGCCCAGGCCTGGGGCGTAGAACAGGCTGCGACCGCTGCGGCTGTCCTCGATGAACAGGCCGATGTTATCGCCCGGATGCGGGTTGCCCCGGTGCGGCGAATACGGCGGCGCGCTGCTGCGCAGGGCGATGGCGGTGATGCTCAGCGCCGGGCAGGCGGGAATGCTGAAAGGCTCGGCATCCAGCTCGATCAACCGATGCAGCAGGCCACCGTTCCAGTGGCTGAGCATGTTGAACAGCGGAAAGCCCGTGGTCAGGTCCTGATGCACCATCTCGGTACACCAGACCTGATGCGGGCAGCCCTCGCGCAGGGTCAAGAGGCCCGTGCAGTGGTCGATCTGGCTGTCGAGCAAAACGATGCCGGCGATTGCCGTATCGCGCAGCTTGCGCGCCGGCTGCAGCGCCGGGAAGGCTTCGATCTGCGCGCGGATATCCGGCGAGGCATTGCACAGGATCCACTGCTCGCCATCATCGGAAATGGCGATGGACGATTGCGTGCGCGGCTGCGCCCGCAGGCTACCGCTCCGTACGCCACGGCAATTGCGGCAGTTGCAGTTCCATTGGGGGAAGCCGCCGCCAGCGGCGGAGCCGAGAATCTGGATATGCATGGAAGTCACCAGCAGGGATGCCCCGGACGAACCGGGGCCAGGAGCGATCAACGGTTGGCGAAGTACATCGTCACTTCGAAGCCAATGCGCAGATCGGTGTAGGCGGGTTTAGTCCACATGGTGCGGTCCTCTTGTTATGAAGCCGGGGCATTCCGGCAACCCCATTAAGCCCCCGCCAGGCAAGAGGCCAAATGGTACTTTGGGATGAGTCAGCACTGGCATTGGTAGGTGCGTCCATTTAGTAGGAATGGATCGCGCCATGAAGGTTCCAGCGATCGCCCGACCTGAAACATGTGCCAATACAAAGCGCTTGGCGGAGTATGGATGGCGCATTCGCGATCAGGGTGAGCGCGATGTCGGTCAATATCGCGGATAAATCCGCTCCTACCGGTCAGGCGCGCCGTTTCTGCAGGAGCGGATTTATCCGCGATCACGCTCAAGCAGAGGCAGAGCCAAACCTCATCGCCAATAAAAAACGCGGCCGAAGCCGCGTTGCGATAAGGGTCTGCTGCCGATCTGGAGCATCGCCAAGGTTACAGGCCACACGCTGGAGCGAACGTGTGGCCTCTTGGGTCTGCGACTTAGAAGAAGCCCAGCGGATTGATGTCATAGCTGACCAGCAGGTTCTTGGTCTGCTGGTAGTGATCGAGCATCATCTTGTGGGTTTCACGCCCGACCCCGGACTTCTTGTAGCCGCCAAAGGCAGCGTGCGCCGGGTACAGGTGGTAGCAGTTGGTCCATACGCGACCGGCCTTGATCGCGCGGCCCATGCGGTAGGCCACGTTCATGTCGCGGCTCCACACGCCAGCACCCAGGCCAAACTCGGTGTCGTTGGCAATCGCCAGGGCTTCGGCTTCGTCCTTGAAGGTGGTCACACCGATCACCGGGCCGAAGATCTCCTCCTGGAACACGCGCATCTTGTTGGTGCCCTTGAGCAGGGTCGGCTGGATGTAGTAACCGCTGGCCAGGTCGCCTTCGAGTTTTTCCGCCGCGCCGCCGGTCAGCACCTGGGCGCCTTCCTGCTGGGCGATCTCCAGGTAGCTGAGGATCTTGTCGAACTGCTGCTGCGAGGCCTGGGCGCCGACCATGGTCTCGGTGTCCAGTGGGTCGCCACGCTTGATCTGCTTGACCTTCTTCATCACCTCGACCATGAAGGCGTCGTAGATCGACTCCTGCACCAGCGCGCGCGACGGGCAGGTGCACACCTCGCCCTGGTTGAAGAAGCCCAGCACCAGGCCTTCGGCGGCTTTCTCGATGAAGGCCGGCTCGGCGTTCATGATGTCGGCGAAGAAGATGTTCGGCGATTTGCCGCCCAGCTCGACGGTGCTCGGGATGATGTTCTCGGCGGCGCACTTGAGGATGTGCGAGCCGACCGGGGTGGAGCCGGTGAAGGCGATCTTGGCGATGCGCTTGCTGGTGGCCAGCGCTTCGCCGGCTTCGCGGCCGAAGCCCTGGACGATGTTGAGCACGCCCGGCGGCAACAGGTCGCCGACGATTTCCGCCAGCAGGGTGATCGACAGCGGGGTCTGCTCGGCCGGTTTAAGTACGATGGCGTTGCCGGCAGCCAGGGCCGGGGCGAGTTTCCAGGCGGCCATCAGCAGCGGGAAGTTCCACGGGATGATCTGCCCGACCACGCCCAGCGGTTCGTGGAAGTGATAGGCCACGGTGCCGTCGTTGATTTCGGCGGTGCTGCCTTCCTGGGCGCGGATGCAGCCGGCGAAATAGCGGAAGTGGTCAGCGGCCAGCGGCACGTCGGCGTTGAGGGTTTCGCGCACAGCCTTGCCGTTGTCCCAGGTCTCAGCCACGGCCAGCAGCTCGAGGTTGGCTTCGATGCGGTCAGCGATCTTCAGCAGGATATGCGAGCGCTCCTGCACGCTGGTGCGGCCCCAGGCATCGGCGGCGGCATGCGCGGCGTCCAGCGCCTTGTCGATGTCGGCGGCGTTGGAGCGAGGGAATTCGGCGATCACCGAGCCATCGACCGGGCTGGTATTGCTGAAGTACTGGCCACTGAGCGGGGCGACGAACTCGCCGCCGATGTAGTTGCCGTAGCGCGGCTTGAGGGTGACGACGGCGCCTGCGGAACCCGGTTTCGCGTAAATCATGATGCTGACCTCTCTTGTTGTCGGAGCTCGCTACCAATCGGGAAGCGAGTCATGGTTCGATCTTAGGAAGCCCCCGAAAACCTCGGTATGCGCCCATGGCACAGATCGTCTCGTCATTTGGTAGTAGAGCAGCACGGACGGTCTGCCACGGGCCTTTGGCAGCGAGGCACAAGGCTATGGAAGCTAAAGGCTAGACCCGTTCGCCGCGTCTTGCGTTCCCAGCGGACAAATTCACCCGCGGCATTTCGCAGCAGCGGCAAGCCGCGCGGCAGACGCCAGAAACGACGATGGCCGGACAAAGTCCGGCCATCGTCTGACGCTTCAACCAATCAGTGCTTGGCCACCAGCTCCTTCGGCAGCTTGAAGGTCCACAGCATGCCACCCTGGTTCAGGTGCTTGATGCGCTTGGCCACCTCGCCCCCCCACAGCGGTACCGCGCCACCCCAGCCGGACAGCACCGAGACATATTGCTCGCCGTCCATCTCCCAGGTCACCGGCGAGCCGATCACGCCCGAGCCGGTCTGGAATTCCCAGACTTTCTCGCCGGTCTTGGCGTTGAACGCTTGCAGGTAACCTTCCGGATTACCGGTGAACACCAGGTTGCCCTTGGTGGTCAGCACACCGCCCCACAGCGGCGCGTAGTTGGTCTGGCGCCAGACTTCCTTGCCGGTTTTCGGGTCGATGGCGCGCAGCACGCCGATGTATTCCTCGTTGAGCGGCTTGATGGTGAAACCGGCACCCAGATAGGCCGCGCCCTTCTTGTAGGCGATGTCTTCGTTCCAGATGTCCATGCCCCACTCGTTGGACGGCACGTAGAACAGGCCGGTGTCCTGGCTGTAGGCCATGGGCATCCAGTTCTTCGCACCGAGGAAGGCCGGGGCGGAAAACACGCTCTTGCCCTTCTCCTTGGCGCTCGGCGAGCCAGGACGGTTGCTGTCGTCGTAGATCGGCCGACCATTCTTGTCCAGCCCCTTGGCCCAGGTGATCTTGTCGACGAAGGGGAAGCCACGGATGAACTTGCCGTTGGTACGGTCGAGCACGTAGAAGAAACCGTTACGGTCGGCGCTGGCCGCGGCCTTGATGGTCTTGCCGCCTTCCTGATAGTCGAAGGAGATCAGCTCGTTGACGCCGTCGAAGTCCCAGCCGTCGTGCGGCGTGGTCTGGAAGTGCCACTGGATGCTGCCGTCGTCCGGGTTGAGCGCCAGGCGCGAGGAGGAATAGAGGTTGTCGCCCGGGCGCAGGTGCGAGTTCCAGGGCGCCGGGTTGCCGGTGCCGAAGAACAGCAGGTTGGTGTCGGCATCGTAATAGCCGCCCAGCCATGGCGCAGCGCCGCCGGTCTTCCACAGGTCGCCCGGCCAGGTCTTGCCGGCCTCGCCACCACTGATGCCGTTCTCGATGGCCTTGCCATCCTTGTAGACGTAGCCCATGTGACCTTCGACGGTCGGGCGGCTCCACAGCAGATCGCCGTTCTTCGGGTCGTAGGCCTCGATCTTGCCGACCACGCCGAACTCGCCACCGGAGACGCCGGTGATCAGCTTGCCATTGACCACCAGCGGCGCTGCGGTGATCGAGTAGCCGGCCTTGTGATCAGCCACGTTCTTGCGCCAGACCACCTTGCCGGTGTCCTTGTTCAGCGCCACCAGCTTGGCGTCGAGGGTGCCGAAGATCACCAGATCGTCGTACAGGGCGACGCCCCGGTTGATCACGTCGCAGCACGGGCGGATATCGTCCGGCAGGCGTGCTTCGTACTGCCACAGCTCGCGCCCGGTGCGTGCATCGACGGCGAACACCCGCGAGTAGGAGGCGGTGACATACATCACGCCGTCCTTGATCATCGGCTGCGCCTGCTGGCCGCGCTGCTTCTCGCCGCCGAAGGACATGGTCCAGACCGGGCGCAGTTCCTTGACGTTCTGGTCGTTGAGGATGCTCAGCGGGCTATAGCGCTGGCCCTGCAGACCGAGACCGTTGGTGACGATCTGGTCGGTGGTGGTGGCGTCCTTGAGAATCTCGGCGTCGGTGACCGCCAGCGCGGCGGCGGACGGCAACAGCATGGCGGCACAGAGTGCGGTGAGGAGGAAGGGCTGGCGAAGACCGGCGTGTTTCATTGCGGCTACCTCTGCGGGTTCATTGTTATTGCCGGGAAATTTTCCCGGTCTGCCGCAAATTCTTGGCTCGCACAGGCCAGCCAACAATTGCACCCCCAGCCGATTTTCCTCGTTCCTTGGTAGCAATACCTGCATCGACGCGATTGCAGTGGTCACCGCTTTGCCCGACACTTGGCCGCCCCGCACCTATCGACCGGAGACGCCCGTGCCCCACCCACGCCAGGAAATTCTCGATCATCCCGATGCGCTGGACTGCACGGTCTATCGTCCCGACGAGCAGGACCCGGATGCCGAAGAGCAGGACCTGGGCGATGGCAAGGTCCTGATCACTGGCGCCTTCGAGCCACCGCAGGACTGGGATGCACACCAGCGCGAGGACTACTACGGCGAGGAAGACCCCACCCACTTCGTCACCGCCCATATCGAGTGCCTGGCCAAGCCGGCCACCAAGGCGTTCTTCATGCCCGAGAGCGGTGACTACGTAGCCGTGCAGTCCAGCCTGGATGAGGTGGTGATGTATTACGTCTACGACCACGAAGAGACCGAGCACGGCCGTCATTACGTAATGATTCGTGACGACGAAGAACTTTGATCGCTGACCGCGGGAAGCGCTTCAGCGTCGGCGCTCCTGTGCGCCGGTCGCGGCTAAAGACCCTCCCACAAAAGTGACCTGTGGCTCGGGTCAAATCAGCCTGTAGCCCGGATGAAATCCGGGAAAACACATCCAGCCCCCGGATGTCATGCGGGCGGCGACTGGCCGCGGGAGGCGCTTCAGCGGCGACGCTCCTGTGCGCCGGTCGCGGCTAAAGCCCCTCCCACAAAAGTGACCTGTGGCTCGGGTCAAATCAGTCTGTAGCCCGGATGAAATCCGGGAAAACACATCCAGCCCCCGGATGTCATGCGGGCTGCGACTGGCCGAGGGAGGCGCTTTAGCGGCGACGCTCTTGTGCGCGGCTTGCGGCTAAAGCCCCTCCCACAAGCGAGACCTGTGGCCTGAGTGACACCCCAGGTTGCTAATCCTGACGATCCACGCGCGCCATGGCATTGCGCTCGTAGCGCGGATAGAGGTGGCTGACGCTGCGGATCAGCTCATAGCGCGACAGCTTGACCTGGGCGAAACGCTCGGGGATCGGTGCACGGATCAGCTCGTTCATCTCCGCGCCCTGCTCCGCACCCTGGCGCAGCAGGCCATCGAGCCAGCCCAGATAATCACGCATCTGTACGAATGGCGCCGCATCGGTGGTCACTGGGCCATGGCCGGGTACGATCTGCTTCCAGGGCAGCGCTTCGAGCCGATCCAGATCGGCCAGCCAGACATCCAGCCCCGGGCTGTTCGGCGTGGTCAGCGCGCGCTGATAGAACAGGATATCGCCAGCGAACAACACGCCGGTACGCTCATCGAGAATTGCCAGATCGGCGCCGGTATGCCCGCGCAAGGCCAGCAGCTGCAGGCGTCGCCCGCCGATCTCCAGCTCGCCCTCCTGCACTTCTTCGTTGGGCAAGACCACCTCGGTGCCGCGCATCCAGTCGCCGACCAGGCGATACATGTTTTCCGCCATGGCATCGCCCTGCTCGGCCAGCAACCGGGTGGTCTCGGCCAACGCCGCGATGGGCACCCCGGTGAAGGCCTGGTTGCCCAGCACATGATCGGGGTGATGGTGGGTCAGCAACACGCGCACCACCGGTTTGCCGGTGGTTTTCTCGATGACCTGACGCAACGCCTCACCGTAGCGGCGCGACGGGCCGGTATCGATCACCACCACGCCGTCAGCGGTTTCGATGAAACCGATGTTGACGATATTGCCGCCGTTGTCCGCAGCGAAATTATCGGTACTGCCCTCCAGCAGCCAGACGCCATCGGCGATCTGCCGGGGTTGCAAGTGGTAGTCGAGCGCCTGGGCCAGGCTGGCGAGCAGGCACGTCATCAATAGCATCCAGCGCATGGAAGCCTCCTAGATGGGATTGGTGCGCACGGCGCACCCGACCGGTCGCGGCGTTCAGAACGCGGCCTGGAATTCGTTGCCGTTGTTGTCGCGTAGCCACAGTTCGGCGTGCTGGTCGCCGCGCAGGTCGAAGGTCAGCGTCGGATTCTCGCTGACGGCCGGGAACAGCTCGATGCGCCCCAGCACCTGGCCATCGGCATCGCGCAGCTCGGCTTCTTCGATGTAGAACTCGGGGATACCGTCGACCAGGCCGTTGTCCATCGGGTGCGAGACCTGCAGGCGCAAGCGGCTGTCCTCACCGCGCAAGAAGCGCTTGCCCAGCACCTGGCCCAGGCGCTCTTCCCAACCACCTTCGGCACGCACCACACTGGGTGCGGTGCAACCGCCGCCCGCGGCCTCGATGCGCGCCGAGCCGATATGCCAGACACCATCGTCGGTGAGCACCGCCGCGCGAATCGGCGTGGCCTGCTCGACGCGGATACGGATGGCCAGACTCGGCTCAAGCTCCGCGCCGGGGGTGAAATCGAGAATGCGCGGAATGGGGTTGAGTTCGGCCCAGGCCAGAATGCGTTTGACCTTGCCACGGTAGGCACTGGCGTCGATCTGGATCGGCACCTGGCGTGCATCCTCGGCGAAGGGCGGCACCTCGAGGTGAATCCTGTCATCGAAGACGAAGGCCTCACCGTTGAGCAGGCGCTGGTGGTAGTAATCCCACATCACCGAGGTGACCGGATCGGGCGCAGCGGCCCGCGCCTCCCAGGCCCAGGCAAACAGGGCCAGCAACATCAGGCTGCGCCAATCCATCGTTCACCTCCGCTGCGGCCCAAACCGCTATTGGTATTGTTCAGGCTTCTCGTAGCGCAGCCCGTAGCGCGCGTACAGGCGCTCGAGCGAGCCGTCGAGAATCATGTTTTCCAGCTGTTCTTCCAGGGCATAGGCCAGTTGCCGATTGCTCTCGTGCACCGCCATGCCGATCTCCCAGATCTGCCGGCCCATGTCCGGGTAGGCGTTCTCGGCCAGCGCCAGCTTCGGGTCGTGCGCCTCGTGCAACAGCCAGTCCACTTCGCCGCGCAGGGCCATCACCGCATCCACCTCACCGGCACGCATCGCGGCGAAAGCCAGGGTCGGTGACGGGTAGTGGCGAGCCTGCGAACGCAGCAAGCCCTCACGCGCGGAACTGAGGTAGAACGACGGCACGCTGTCCACCTCAACGCCAATCGGATGCGTCTGCAGTGCATTGATGCTTGGCACCTCGGCCAGGCGACGGCGGTCGAACGCCAGTTGCCAGCGCTCGCGCTGATAGGGACCGAACATCACCACGCGCTCGTTGACCAACTCGCCCAGTTCGTTGCGCATCTGCGCGTAGTCACGGTCATAGGGCACGCGCAGCATCAGGTCGGCCAGCTCGCCCTGCGCAGTCACCCGGCCACGCCAGATGTAGTCGCGCAGATCATCGTCGAGCTTCTCGCCGGGCGGCGCCCAGATCACCTGCAGCGTCAGGCCCAAGCCCTCGGCCAACGCCTTGGCCAGTTCGTAGTCGACGCCACGCGGCTGGCCATCCTGCTCGTAGCTGTACGGCGGGAAGTCCTGGTACAGCGCCACGCGCAATACGCCCTCTTCCATGATGCGGTCGTAGTCACGCACCTGTGCCTGAGCTGTACCCAGGCACAACAGCAGAGCGCTCAGCAGGATCAGCCGACGCATGACCACGAAGGTCGTGAAGCACGAGCGCAGCAGAGTGATCATCAAGCGCTTACTCCTCGACGTGCACGCTCTCCAGGTAGCTGCGCACCGCCCACAGGGCTTCCTGGCTCAGGTAGTCGGCCATCTTCGGCATGTACACGCGACCATCGCGCACCGCACCGTGAATAACCCGCTCCTTGAACCATTCATCACCGCTGGCACCCAGCTCCAGCAGGCGCAGGTCTGGCGCGATACCGCCGGACTTGGCTTCCAGGCCATGGCAGGCCGCGCAGTTCTGGTTGTACGCGGAGGAGCCGATCTCGATGGCGCGCGGGTTGTCGCGGTAGGGGTTCTCGTCCAGCCATTGCTCACCCAGCGGCTCCAGACCATCGGTGTTGACCGCCTGCGGCACCACGTCGCCGTGCGCCCAGAGGGTGGTCGACGCGGTGAGCAGCACCAGCGCCAGAGTGGATTGGATCTTCTTGTTCATGGCCAGGACCTCATCTAATGCACGCAAGACAGCCCATTCAGAGCTCGTGGCGACCATCTTAGAAAGGCCGCGCAGCGCACCGAATGCTGCTTTGGTGGTCGCGCTCTAGTCCCTTGGTAGTAGGGCTTGGGAGGGGGTATTGCCGATGCCTTGGCAGCAAGGCCAAGTCATGTGCCAACCGGGAAATCCTCCCGGTAAGGGCGGGAGTTTTTCCGTAGGCGCCAAGGAAGCACGGTTCCACCATCAGCTTGCCCCTGCAGACCCTCTCCAGAAGCGTCGGCGATGACCACGCGGATCGTTTTCTTGCGGTGAGCTGCGGCGACCTACCACCTCCAATGGGAAGCACAACGATGACAACAAGAAACCTACCCAGCACCCCACGCCCCCTGGCGCTTGCCCTGATGCTGGCCGGCGGCCTGGCGCTGAGCCAGGGCGCGATCGCCAAGCCGGTCACCTGGGACGACATTGCCAACGACCACACCACCACCAACAACGTGCTGCAGTACGGCATGGGCACCAACGCCCAGCGCTGGAGCCCACTGGCTCAGGTCAACGCCGACAACGTGTTCAAGCTGACCCCGGCCTGGAGCTACTCCTTCGGTGACGAGAAGCAGCGCGGTCAGGAATCGCAAGCCATCATCCATGACGGCGTGGTCTACGTGACCGGCTCCTACTCGCGCGTCTTCGCCCTCGACGCCAAGACCGGCAAACGCCTGTGGACCTACAGCCACCGCCTGCCCGACGACATCCGCCCGTGCTGCGACGTGGTCAACCGTGGCGCCGCCATCTACGGCGACAAGATCTACTTCGGCACCCTCGACGCCCGCGTCGTCGCGCTGAACAAGGACACCGGCAAGGTGGTGTGGAACAAGAAGTTCGGTGATCACTCTGGTGGCTACACCATGACCGGTGCGCCGACCATCGTGAAGGACGGCAAGAGCGGCAAGGTACTGCTGATTCACGGTAGCTCCGGCGACGAGTTCGGCGTGGTCGGCCGCCTGTTCGCCCGCGACCCGGACACCGGCGAAGAAGTGTGGATGCGCCCCTTCGTCGAAGGCCACATGGGGCGCCTCAACGGCAAAGACAGCACCCCGACCGGCGACATCAAGGCGCCGAGCTGGCCGGATGACCCCAACCACCCGACCGGCAAGAAGGAAGCCTGGAGCCAGGGTGGCGGCGCCCCGTGGCAGAGCGCCAGCTTCGATGCCGAGACCAACACCATCATCATCGGTGCCGGTAACCCGGCCCCGTGGAACGGCTGGGCACGCACCAGCGACGGCGGCAACCCGCACGACTACGACAGCCTGTACACCTCCGGCCAGGTCGGCGTCGACCCGACCACCGGCGAAGTGAAGTGGTTCTACCAGCACACCCCGAACGATGCCTGGGACTTCTCCGGCAACAACGAGCTAGTGCTGTTCGACTACAAGGACAAGGACGGCAAGGTCACCAAGGCCACCGCTCACGCCGACCGCAACGGTTTCTTCTACGTGGTCGACCGCGCCAACGGCAAGCTGAAGAATGCCTTCCCCTTCGTCGACAAGATCACCTGGGCCAGCCATATCGACCTGAAGACCGGTCGTCCGGTCGAGAACGAAGGCCAGCGCCCGCCGAAACCCAAGCCCGGCGAAAGCAAGGGTGAGGCGGTCGAGGTCTCCCCGCCCTTCCTCGGCGGCAAGAACTGGAACCCCATGGCCTACAGCCAGGACACCGGTCTGTTCTACGTGCCGGCCAACCACTGGAAGGAGGACTACTGGGCCGAGGAAGCGCATTACAAGAAGGGCTCCGCCTACCTGGGCATGGGCTTTCGTATCAAGCGCCTGTTCGATGACCACGTCGGCATCCTGCGCGCGATGAACCCGACCACCGGCAAGGTCGCCTGGGAACACAAGGAGCGCCTGCCGCTGTGGGCCGGCGTGCTCGCCACCAAGGGCAACCTGGTGTTCACCGGTACCGGCGACGGCTACTTCAAGGCCTTCGACGCCAAGAACGGCAAGGAGCTGTGGAAATTCCAGGTCGGCACCGGAATCATCTCCCCGCCCATCACCTGGGAACAGGACGGTGAGCAGTACATCGGCGTGACTGCCGGCTACGGCGGCGCCGTACCGCTGTGGGGTGGCGACATGGCCGAGCTGACCAAGCCGGTCGCCCAGGGCGGTTCCTTCTGGGTGTTCAAGCTGCCGAGCTGGGACAAGGCAACCGCCAAACGCTAGAGGCTGAACGCATGGCGCACCTGGGTGCGCCATGCGCCTTTGCCTGTAGGAGCGGCTGGGCGGCATTCCGTTTCAGCCGCGAAGCTAATCAGGCCATCACCCCGAGGACTCGCCATGAACTACCTGCCTCTACTCATTCCAGTCGTACTGCTGGTACTCGGCAGCCACGCCATCGGCGCCGAAACCGACAACGACGGCGTGCCGCAGATCAACGGCTGCCGCATCGAACCCGACAGCCAATGCCCCAACGCCAACCTGCGCGGCGCTGACCTGCGCAACCTCGACATGCGTCGCATGAACCTGTCCGGGGCCGATCTTTCCGGCGCCGACCTGCGCCATACCAACCTAGACCTGGCCAATCTGGAAAAGGCCAAGCTGCGTGGCGCCAATCTCAACCGCGCCAGCCTGCAGCAAAGCAACCTGCGCCTGGCCGACCTCTCCGGCGCCAGCCTGGTAGCCATCGGCGGCTGGGGCCTGTTTGCCCAGGCGGCGCAATTCGAAGGCGCCGACATGCGCGCCGCCAACCTGGAGTTCGCCCGTCTCTCCGGGGCCAAGCTGCACAACGTCCAACTGCAGGCGGCCAACCTGGAGATGACCTGGCTGAGCAAGGCCGATCTCAAGGGCGCGCACCTGGAGGACGCCAACCTGCAAGAAGTGAAGCTCGGCGGCTCCAACCTGGAGAACGCCAACCTCACTGGCGCGCGCACCCGCTTCGGCAACTTTCAGGACGCCAACATGCCCGGCTGCGTGCAATGCCCCAAGGGCTGGGACTGAGCCCGATCCCGGTAGGAGCGGCTTCAGCCGCGATGCGCTCGTGAATATCGCGGCTAAAGCCGCTCCTACACCCCATGCGAGCACCAGGCCGAACGCCTCGTCCTTTCGCCCTGAAGTAAAACAACCTGAACCATGCCCACACAGGGCAATCCCTTCTTAGGAACAGCCTGATCGAGGCGGCAACATCCAGGCCGCCATCAGTCATTGTCCAAGAGGGATCTGCCGTGACCACCACCGCAACGCCACACGCCTACCCCACCATGCTCAGCCCCCTGCACGCCACCCTGCTGTGCGGCCAGGTGCCGCTGTTTCTCGGCGCGCTGCTGGCCGACATCGCCTACTACCGCAGCTACCAGATCCAGTGGAGCAACTTCGCTTCCTGGCTGATCGCCGGTGCGCTGGTGTTCACCGGTCTGGCCTTGCTGTTCGCCCTGGTCGGTCTGCTGCGTGAACGCTCCAGCTCACGCCCACTCACCTATTTCCTCCTGCTTCTGGTCACCTGGGTACTGGGCTTCATCAATGCGCTGGAACACGCCAAGGACGCCTGGGCCGCCATGCCCATGGGCCTGGCCCTGTCGGTAATCGTCACCCTGCTGGCCGTCGCCGCCACCTGGGTCGGAATGGCCCAGCCACGCACAGGAGGTGCCCGATGAAAACGCCCCTAGCACTAACCGCACTGCCCCTGGCCCTGCTGCTGAGCGCCTGCGGCGAAGAGCCCGGCAACGACCAGCAGTTCTACGGCGCCCAGCCGGATCTGCCCAAACCCGAACGCGGCATCCTGCCAAGCATGACCATCGCCGAGCCAACGCCCTGGGGCGACCAGCAACCCAGCGTGCCCGAAGGCTTCAGCATCAGCGCCATCGCCACCGACCTGAAGATTCCCCGGCAAACCCTGGTGCTGCCCAATGGCGACATCCTCGTCGCCGAAGGCCGTGGCGGTAACGCGGCCAAGCTCAAACCCAAGGACGTGATCGCCGGTGTGATCAAGGCACGCGGCAACACCAGGGTGGAAAGCGGCAACCGCCTGACCTTGCTGCGCGACGCCGATGGCGACGGCACCTACGAACTGCAGACAGTGTTCGCCGAAGACCTCAACGCGCCCTACGGCCTGGCCCTGCACGAAGGCAACCTGTACGTGGCTAACCAGGACGAGCTGGTGCGCTTCGACTACCAAGAGGGCCAGACCAAGGCCAGCGGCCCGCCGAGCAAAGTCACCGACCTGCCCTCCGCGATCAACCACCACTGGACCAAGGCGCTGACCGTCAGTGACGACGGCCGCTACCTGTACGTCGGCATCGGCTCCAACAGCAACATCACCGAGCGCGGCATGGACGCCGAAGTCGACCGCGCGATGGTCTGGCAGATCGACGCCGCAACCGGTGCCCATAAGCCCTACGCCACCGGCCTGCGCAACCCCACAGCGCTGGCCATCCAGCCAGGCACCGGCACCTTGTGGACGGTGGTCAACGAGCGTGACGAGCTGGGCGAGAACCTGGTGCCCGACTACCTCACCTCGGTCAAGGAAGGCGGCTTCTACGGCTGGCCCTACAGCTACTTCGGCCAGCACGTCGACAGCCGAGTCAAACCGCAGGATCCGGACAAGGTCGCCAGCGCCATCGCCCCGGACTACGCCCTCGGCGCCCACGTCGCCGCGTTGGGCCTGGACTTCTCCAGCGAAGTGTTGGGTGAGCGCTATGCCGACGGCGTATTCGTCGGCGAGCACGGCAGCTGGAACCGCAAGAACCCGGTGGGCTACAAGGTGATCTTCGTGCCCTTCGAAAACGGCCGCCCTTCAGGCGACCCCATCGACTTCGTCACCGGCTTTCGCGACGAAGACGGCAAGACCCGCGGCCGCCCGGTGGGCGTAACGGTCGATCCACGCGGCGCGCTGATCGTGGCGGATGATCTGGCCAATACGGTTTGGCGGGTGGTGCGCGAAGGCGGCGAGTAAGGTGTTGAGGGTGGAAACCGCGAAGTGTTGCCACCCTCGACGGCTGAGTTGTGGAAACGGTGGACAAGCTTCGCGTTGTCCACCCTACTAATCCCTTGCGTAGGGTGGATGACGCTTTTTTCATCCACCATTGGCGAAAGAGATGTCCGGGCTACTTACTGCTCGCACCGCAAGCATGAAGGCTAGTTTGAGCGCTGCACACTGAAATATTGGAAATATAGTCTAACCATGCAGAGTAATTCATTACCAAAGATGAATCGCTCCAGTACTTCGCGAAAGCATAACTTGCCCCACTAGCAACAATTAAATTATGAATTGCCAATGATTTTTTATCACCCTTGACACAAGTAGAATAATAAAGAACCGCAGGATAATTATTTACAGGCTTAGCCGAAACAATCTCCGCCTCATACTCATCACAACTTGATCTTCCCACTTGCTCCGCTATCAACAAGGTCTTTCTAAGATCATATTGAAGGTCTTTTGCTATCAGCACCTGAAATGCTTCATGATCGCCATCACCATACCAAGTTCGACTTAAGCCATCTTCTGCCCCAAAGCTTTTCCATGACCCATAAGGCAAAGAAATTTCACTCGAAATCTTTTCACCCTCAACAAACTCTAGAGCATTACACGATCCAAATATAAAAACCAAAACAGCAAGCACTACTACGCGCACAATAACAACCCATACAAGATAAGAAAAACAAGACCGCAATTGGACGCAGGACGTCTGGGCTACATTCCCACGCAGAGCGCAGGAGCAATCAATACGCCGCGCAATGCAGATAGCAACGTAGGATGGATGACGCTTTTTCATCCACCACGGGCGAGGGATATCTCTAAGCTAAATACTAAGCTGGAATGCGAACCATAAAGTTAGTGACACCCGCTAGAAGCTGCGCTACTTGCTCCGCGGTATAAGCGCTGTAGTTTCCATGTGCGGCGTTATTTCGCAAATCTAACCAAGCCGTAATTTGCTTATGATCAAGCTTTGAGTATGCAGTCCAAGCGGCCAGTTCAGCATTGAGACGATCAGCCTTTTTAGGCACTTTCCTGTCATTTTTCTGTTCATCGATCGGGATTGCATGCTTGTTGCATAGTTGCCGCAAGTGCTCTTCGAGAACACTGCCAGCCATGACCGCAGCAGGATCCTTGTAGCCGGACTCGAGTAGATGCCCTGCCATTTCTAGGAAATTGGCGAAAACCTCGGCGGCAACCAAACCCCGAATAGTCAATAACCAGCCTCCAGCGATCTCATCGCGAATACTTTTCACTATGGCTAGTCCATGCTCCGCATTGTAAAACCAGCTGTCATTAGTGCTGACTTCAAATTCAGAGAAATGCGGATGGTCACGTCCGTAGACGCGGTCAATAAAAGAGAGTACCGCTGCGCGGAAACCTTTCATCGGGGCGCTTTCAACCACGTCTGATCCGTACCCCGAAGAACGTCGCGTGGCAACTACCTGTTGCCCCATGACTATTAGCTCGTCAGCTCGCGCAACGATTACGTCAAGTTTCATTGAATCTCCCATTGGGTCTAACACCGCACGCCCACCACGACTTAGTGCCAGCAATCTACACCTAATCAGTGGCCTGCGGCGAGTCTGAGCGGTACCTAACCTTAGGCCAAACTTCGCTTTTTGCCGCAGGGATTAAGCCTGGACAGGAAGTCGCCCAGCAACGAACCATTGCAGCCCACCATTACCCCTCAGGCACTCTCCAACCCCACCCTGACCACCCCACTATCAATCGCCAGATGCACCAGCTCCGCCTGCGAGGCGATCTGCAATTTGTTCTTTACCAGGGTCTGGTAGTTGGACAGGGTCTTGGCGCTGATGCACAGCTTCTCGGCGATCTGCCGGGGCGGCAGGCCGCGGGCGAGCATGACGAAGATTTCGAACTCGCGCTGGGTCAGTTCGCGCAGGCGTGGGTCGAGGCCGTCGCTGCTTGCGGGGTTGCAAGCAAGCTGGGTGGCCAGTTGCTGTTCGATATAGGCGTGGCCAGCGGCGGTACGTTTGACCGCTTCCACCAGCACTTCTGGTGAGGAGTTCTTGGTCAGGTAGCCGATGGCGCCAGCATCCAGTGCCTGGCGCACCAGGGGCAGTTCGTCGTGCATGCTGAAGAACAGCACGCGCAGTTGCGGCAGGCGCTGGCGCAGGCGGCGAGTGGTTTCCAGGCCACTGATACCGGGCAGCCCGATGTCCATGATCACCAGGTTGGGGATCTCTTCCTGCACCCGCTGCAGGGCCTGTTCGCCGTCGCAGGCTTCGCGCAGTTGCACGTCCGGCAACAGGGCGCGCAACAGGCTGGCGTAACCCTGGCGCACCACGGCGTGGTCGTCTACCAGTAGAACCTTCATCGCATTGCCTCCAAAGGTATGTTCAGGCACAACGCCCAACCGGCTTGCGGTCGACTGTGCAGGCGCAGTTCGCCGCCCAGGCTGCGGCTGCGTTCGCGCATCGAGCGCAGGCCGATGCCGGGGCGCAGCGGCAGTGCTGTGCCCTGGCCGTTGTCGCGCACCAGCAGGCGCAGGCCCTGGCCACGGCGTTGCAGGCGAATGCGCACTTCACTGGCATCGGCATGGCGGGCGACGTTGGTCAATGCCTCCTGCACCAGGCGATAGAGATGGGCCTTGCTCGCCAACGGCAGGCTCGGCAGTTGTTCGCCCAGTTGCAGGTGGCAGCGAATACCTTGTGCCTGCTGCCAGTCGGCGGCCAGTTGCTGCAGCGCCGGGCCGAGTTCCAGACGCTCCAGCACCACCGGGTAGAGATCACGGATCAGGCTGCGAAAGCCCTGCTGCAGGCGCTCGCAGTTGTCGTCGAGCAGGCGCGCGGTGTCTTGCACCTGTTGCGGCCTATCAGCGATCACCTTGAGCAGGCAGGCCTGGGCGCGAATGCCGCTGAGGTACTGGCCGAGGTCGTCATGCAGGGTCTGGCCAAGGCGCGTGCGCTCACGCTCCTGCAGCTCCAGCAGGGATTGGGTCAGTTCGGCGTTGTCCGCCTGCACCTGCTGCAAGGTGGTGGCCATGGCGTTGAAATGCGCCGCCAGGTGTCTGGCCTCGCTCAGGCCGTGGTCACGCAGACGAGTATCGAAATGGCCGGCACCGACCTTGCGCAGGCCGGCGAGCAATTCGTCCAGCACACGGCGCGCACGGTGCACGGCGAAGCGGATGGTCAGCAGGCTGAGGATTAGGGCGAAGGCGCTGAGCAGCAACAGTTGCAGCAGCGAGTCCTGGATTTCCTCGATCTCGTCATAGGGATCGAGGGCGATGCGCAGCACGCGGCCGTCGTCGAGCGGCCAGGCATCACTCACCAGCGACGAAGAGCCCAGCAGGCGCTCGGCGATCCAATGCTCAATAGCGCTCGCGCTCTGCGCTTTGGGCTGCTCGCCGGGGCGCAGCCAGCTCACACGGATATGTCGCAGGTTCTCGGTCAGCTCCGGGCGCAGGCTGCCAGGATTGCTGCGCGCCACCTCGCCAAGGTACTCGACCACCGCCTCGGCGGCCTGCAGCTCGCGCTGCACATCGTGGCTGGCCTGACGCAACAGCAGCGCCAACCCGGCCAGGGTCACCAGCACGAACAGCAGACTGACCACCAGGTTGATGCGACCCAGAGCAGTCATCTACTTGACCACGAAATGACCGAGCATGCCCTTGCCTTCCAGGCCCTTGGCGTAGAAGCGGAACTTGCCCGGTTTGACCGGCAGGAAAAAGATTTCCGCCTCGCCGGCGTCCTCGAACTCCAGTTCGGTGAGGGTGACGGCCTTGACCTCCACGCCACCGGCCTCGACCTTGCGCAAGTAGATGGAAGTGGCGAACTCCGGCGCCTGGAAGGCGTATTCCTTCTGGCCGTTGGAAATGATCTTGAGCTGGTAGGCCTGGCCGGTTTCCAGCTGGTATTCGTTGTGCGACATGAAGTAGTCACTGTCGTCGCTGCCCAGCACCAGATCAGGCAGTGCCACCGGGCGGCGGGTCATGTCGCCGGCGGCGTGCAACTGATCGACGCCGAGCAGGCTGATGATCAGCAATAGCGGCAACAGCAGGGCTTTGAAAATACGCATGGCGTTCACCGGTTCTTGTTATTGGAGATTGCCTGCCATGCTAGGAAGTAAAGCCCGGCACCGGGTTACTACCTTGGTACTGACGGGTTGGTACTTTGGGCAGATTTCCTGGCGCGGCGCGGCATAACCCCAGCCTTTGCGACCAGGCGAACTACGACCTTCGTACGTGTCCGGCGCTACCTTGGGCATATTTCCCAAGCCGATGGTGCTTTCTATGCTGGCGACACCCTCTGCAGGAGTCGCCCCATGCGCCGGATCAGTTGTCGCCTGTTGTTCTGCATCGCTGCCGCGCTCGGCGTGGTGGCAGGCGCCAGTGCGGACGAGCTGCAGGTGCGCATCGGCTATCTGGCGCACCAGCCGCCGCGCGGGCCGCTACTGTCCAACGTCATCCCCGAGCCCAGCGACGCCGGCCGCCGTGGCGCCGAGCTGGCGATCATCGACAGCAACAGCACCGGACGTTTCCTCAAGCAGCAGTTCGAACTGCAAAGCGCCGAGAGCGATCAGGCTGAGGCACTGCTCGCCGCCGCCGAGCAGCAGCACCAGGCCGGCATTCGCCTGTTCGTGGTCAACGCCCCGGCCGCCACCCTGCGCCTGCTCAGCGAGCGTCTGCCAGACAGCCTGCTGCTCAATGCCGGCAGCGCCGACGATGGCCTGCGCCGCGCGCAATGCCTGGGCAACGTGCTGCACACCCTACCCAGCCGCGCCATGCTGGCCGACGCCCTGGCGCAGTTTCTCGCCGTGCGCAAATGGACGCGCTGGCTGCTGGTGACTGGTAGCACCGAAGACGACATCGCCTACGCCGACGCACTCAAGCGCGCCGCCAAACGCTTCGGCCACAAGATCGTCGCCGAGAAGCCCTGGAGCTTCGACAACGACCAGCGCCGCAGCGCCCAGGCGGAGATGCCGCTGTTCACCCAGGCCAGCGAGTACGACGTGGTGCTGGTGGCCGATGAGCGTGGCGACTTTGGCGAATACCTGCCCTACAACACCTGGCTGCCGCGCCCGGTGGCGGGCACCCAGGGCCTGACCCCGACTGCCTGGCACAAGACGGTGGAAACCTTCGGCGCCGCGCAGTTGCAGAAGCGCTTCGAGGAGTTGGCCGGGCGCTGGATGAACGACCGCGACTTCGCCGCGTGGATGGCCGTACGCAGCATCGCCGCTGCCGTGACCAAGCTGCGCAGCGCCGAGCCGCAGGCCATTCGCGCTCTGGCGCTGTCCGCCGACCTGCCGCTGGATGGTTTCAAGGGCCGCAAGCTGAGTTTCCGCCCGTGGAACGGCGAATTGCGCCAGCCCATCGAGCTGGTGCACCCGCGCGCGCTAGTCAGCACCTCGCCGCAGGACGGCTTCCTCCACCCCAGCAACGAGATGGACAGCCTCGGCTACGACCAGCCGGAAGTGAGCTGTGATCTGGCGGGTATGCCTTAGCGGCCCAACATTCAGCACGATTGTCCTGCGGAAGGTGATGGCCGCAGGCAAAGAAATTCTGTCCCCTCGCCCCTCCGGGGAGAGGGTTAGGGAGAGGGGGATTTCAGCCCTCTCCCCCGACCCCTCTCCCATAAATGGGAGAGGGGAGCAAGCGCACAGGCCAAGGCCGTCGCCCCGATAACAACAAGAGGAATCCTCCATGCGCCTGACCCGTCTCGCCTGCGCTGTCGCCTTCGGCCTGGCCTGCCACTCGGCCCTGGCCGCCACTGCCTACGTGACCAACGAGAAGGATGACAGCATCAGCGTCATCGACCTCGACAGCCTGGAAGTCACCGCCACCCTCGACGTCGGCATGCGCCCACGCGGGCTGCTGCTGTCCTCCGACAACAAGCTCTTGTACATCTGCGCCAGCGACTCGGATCGCGTGCAGGTAATGGACCTGGCCACGCGCAAGATCATCAAGGAGCTGCCCTCCGGCGCCGACCCCGAGCAGTTCGCCCTGCACCCCAACGACCGCTGGCTGTACATCTCCAACGAGGACGATGCGCTGGTCACGGTGGTCGACACCCAGAGCGACGAGGTATTGGCGCAGATCGACGTGGGCGTGGAGCCCGAAGGCATGGCGGTGAGCCCGGACGGCAAGTGGGCCGTCAACACCAGCGAAACCACCAACATGCTGCACTGGATCGACACCAGCACCCAGCAACTGGTCGACAACACCCTGGTCGACCAGCGTCCGCGTCACGTCGAGTTCGACAAGGACGGCAAGCGCCTGTGGGCCTCGGCTGAGATCGGCGGCACGGTAACGGTGCTGGACGTGGACTCGCGGCAGGTGCTCAAGGTGCTCAAGTTCGCCATCAAGGGCGTACACCCGGACAAGGTGCAGCCAGTGGGCGTCAGGCTGAGCGACGACGGCAAGTACGCCTTCATCGCCCTCGGCCCGGCCAACCATGTAGCCGTGGTGGACGCCAGGACCTACGAGATTCTCGACTACCTGCTGGTGGGCCGGCGCGTCTGGCACCTGGCATTCACCCCGGATCAGAAGCGCCTGCTGACCACCAACGGCGTCAGCGGCGACGTGTCAGTGATCGACGTCGACAGCCTCAAGGTGACCAAGTCGATCAAGGTCGGCCGCTACCCCTGGGGCGTGGTGGTGACGCCATGAGCGCCCTGGAGGTGAGCGGCGTCAGTTTCGCCTATGGCGCGCGCCAGGCCTTGAATGATCTGGCCTTCGAGCTGGCGCCGGGGCGCTTTGGCGCCCTGCTCGGCCCCAACGGCGCCGGCAAATCCACCCTGATCGCCCTGCTCACCCGCCTGTATGACCTGCAGCAGGGCGACATCCGCATCTTCGGCCACAGCCTGCGCGAGCAGCCGCGCCAGGCGCTGCGCCAGCTCGGTGTGGTGTTCCAGCAGAGCACGCTGGATCTCGACCTGTCGGTGCAGCAGAACCTCGCCTACCACGCCGCGCTGCACGGCATGCCGCGCCGCCAGGCGCAGGCGCGCATCGACGAGGAGCTGCTGCGCCAGGATCTGGCCGAGCGTCGCCACGACAGGGTGCGCACGCTAAACGGTGGGCACCGGCGCCGCGTGGAGATCGCCCGCGCACTGCTCCATCAACCGCGCCTGCTGCTGCTCGACGAGGCCAGTGCCGGGCTCGACCCGGCCAGCCGCCTGGCGCTGGGCCGACACGTGCGCAACCTGTGCCGCGAACAGGGCCTGTGCGTGCTGTGGACGACCCACCTGCTCGACGAGATCGAGTCCAGCGACGACCTGCTGATCCTCCATCGCGGCGAGCGCGTGGCCTGGGGCAAGGCTGGCCAGCTCGGCGACGACCTGGCCGTCAGCTTCGCCCGCTTGACCGGTGACGAAGCACTGGGCCGTGGCCATGTGCGCGAGGCGCTGCGGCCGAACCTGGATCCCCAGGCCCGTAGGAGCGGCTTCAGCCGCGATATCCACGATATCGAAGCGCTCGAGGCTAAAGCGGAACGCCGCCCGGCGCATCCCACAGATTCCACAACGGAGCCACACCCATGACCGCCTACTGGGAATGCCTGCGCGGCATCGTCCTGCGTGAATGGCTGCGCTTCGTGCTGCAGCGCTCACGCTTTCTCAGTGCTCTGGTGCGGCCGCTGCTGTGGCTCCTGGTGTTCGCCGCCGGTTTTCGCGCCGCGCTGGGCATCGCCATCATCGAGCCGTACGACACCTACATCACCTACGACACCTACATCGTGCCGGGCCTGGCCTGCATGATCCTGCTGTTCAACGGCATGCAGGGCTCGCTGTCGATGGTCTACGACCGCGAGATGGGCAGCATGCGCGTGCTGCTCACCAGCCCGCTGCCGCGCGCCTTCCTGCTGGTGGCCAAGCTGTTGGCCACGGCGCTGATCTCGCTGCTGCAGGTCTATGCTTTCCTCGCCATCGCCTGGGTCTATGGCGTGCAACCACCGGCCTGGGGCCTGCTCGCCGCACTGCCGGCGCTGCTGCTGGTGGCGCTACTGCTCAGCGCGCTGGGGCTGCTTTTGTCCAACGGCATTCGCCAGCTGGAGAACTTCGCCGGAGTGATGAATTTCGTCATCTTCCCGATGTTCTTCCTGTCGTCGGCGCTGTACCCGCTGTGGAAGATGCGCGAGTCCAGCGAATGGCTGTACTGGCTGTGCGCGGCCAATCCCTTCACCCACGCCGTGGAGCTGGTGCGCAACGCCCTGTACCTGCGCCTGCACCTCGAGGCGCTGCTGATCTGCGCCGGCCTGACCATCCTGCTGACGCTGCTGGCCGTGGTCACGTTCAACCCGCAACACGCGGCGCTGCGCAAGGCGGGATGAGCTTTCTACTACTTTGGTACTGGTTTTCCTCTCCATCGTAGAATTCCCAAGTCTGCGACCATGGCCTGTAATACCGGCACAACAATAAGTAGAGACCTCGCCATGAAGTACCGTCTGCCCGTGCAAGCGGGCCTGATGCTCGCCTCCCTGCTGCTGGTCTGCATCGTGCGTGCCGATGACCTGTTCGATGCCGACGGCTATCGCAGCAGCCAGTACCGCAGCCCCACGCCAGCCAGCCTGGAAGGCGTACAGATCGTCGATACCCCCGCCCTGCAGAAACTCCTTGCCGAGCGCCCGGATACCCGCCTGATCGACGTTTACCGCCGCCCCTTCGTACAGGACCGTTTCGTCGAGGACAGCCCCCACGCCAACCTGCCCGGCAGCCTGTGGCTGGCCAATGCCGGTGACGGCAACCTGGCCCCGCAATGGCAGCGCTATTTCACCCATTACCTGCACCAACAGAGCGGTGGCGACGTGCGCCAACCCTTCGTGTTCTACTGCCGCTCCGACTGCTGGCTGAGCTGGAACGCCGCACGCCGCGCCCATGCCATGGGCTATCGTCAGCTCTACTGGTACCGCGACGGCATCGATGCCTGGGAACAGGCTGGCCTGCCGCTGGTACCCGCCCAACCTGCCGAACTGCCTGCTGCTTTCCTCATGCCCACCGCCACACCATAATCACAACAACGAGGTGCAAGGCCATGTACAAGATTCTGATTGCCGACGACCATCCGCTGTTTCGTGAAGCCATCCACAACGTCATCGCCGACGGTTTTCCCGGCAGCGAGATCATGGAAACCGCCGACCTGGACAGCGCCCTGGAGCTGACCCAGAGCCATGACGACCTGGACCTGATCCTGCTCGACCTGAACATGCCCGGCATGCACGGCCTGGGCGGGCTGATGAACCTGCGCAACGAGGCGCCGACCATTCCGGTGGTGATCGTCTCGGCCGAGCAGGACAAGCAGATCGTGCTGCAGGCCATCACCTATGGCGCGGTGGGTTTCATCACCAAGTCATCGCCACGGGCGCAGATGACCGACGCCATCGCGCAGATTCTCGACGGCAACGTCTACCTGCCGCCGGACATCATCCGTTCGCAGAAGAGCGGCAACTCACGCCAGCACCACGACAACCACAGCTTCGCCCCGGAGCTGCTGCAGGCGCTGACGCGCAAGCAACTGCTGGTGCTCGAACGCATGACCAAGGGCGAGTCGAACAAGCAGATCGCCTACAGCCTGGATATCGCCGAAACCACCGTCAAAGCCCACGTGTCTGCCATTCTGCGCAAACTCGGCGTGCATAACCGGGTGCAGGCGATTCTCTCCGCCGGCGATATTGACTTCGCCTCCTACCTGCGCCGCTAGCGTCCAGTTCATCGGCCTGTGCTAAAACGGTGGGCTCACCGATTGGAGCCCATCATGCACATCCGCCCCTTCCAGCTCTCCGACCAAGCTGCCATCGTCGACCTCTGGCAACGCTGCGACCTGACCCGCCCCTGGAACGATCCATACAAGGACATCCAGCGCAAGCTGCAGGTGCAGCCCGAGCTGTTTCTGGTGGGTGAGATCGACGGCAAGCTGGTGGCCTCGGCCATGGCCGGCTACGAGGGGCATCGCGGCTGGGTCAACTACCTCGCGGTGTGCCCGCAGCAACGCCAGCAGGGCCTGGCCCGTCAGCTGATGGCATACATCGAAGAACAGTTGCTGGCCATGGGCTGCCCAAAACTCAGCCTGCAGGTGCGCGACAGCAACGCGGCAGCATTGGCCTTCTACGAGCGGCTGGGCTACAAGGTCGACGCCTCGGTCAGTCTGGGCAAACGCCTGATCGCAGATGATTGATGATGTGCCCGTATCGTAGCCCGGATGCAATCCGGGGCAGAACGCTATGATCCTTCCCGGATTGCATCCGGGCTACGGGCCAGCTTCGGTGCGCGCAGCGCACCCTACGGGATCGAGGTCGCCTGCGCAGTAGGTATCACGCGGGTACATCGTAGGGTGCGCCGTGCGCACCGGGCTTCAAGCCCCCGCACCACGCTCCATCAAATGACTCATCGCCGTCTTCAGCTTCATCGGTCGCACCGGTTTGTGCAGCAGGCTGTGGCCCAGCTCGCGCATCTGCTGCTTGAGTTCGTTGCTGTAGTTGGCGGTGATCATCAGCGCCGGTAGCGGCGCGCTGCGCCGGGCGTTGATCTGCGCCACGGCGTCGAGGCCATTGCGCCCGTCGTCGAGGTGGTAATCGGCGATCAGCAGGTCGGCCTCGGCGTGGTAGTTGTCCACCTGGCGCGCCAGGTCTTCCTCGGAAAGTGCGGTGACCACCCGGCAACCCCAGCCTTCGAGCAGCGTGCGCATGCCAGCGCAGATCGCCGCATCGTTATCCAGCACCCACACCCGCGCACCGCTGAGGCGCTCGAGTAACTGATCCGGGCACTCCTGCACGGCACGCACGCGCGGCGCGCGACGGGTCAGCGGTACCTCGACGGCGAACATCGAGCCCCTGCCCTGCTGCGACGCCACGCGGATGCGGTGGCCGAGCATGCGCGCGATCTTGTCGACGATCGCCAGGCCCAGGCCCAGGCCGCGATCCTGCTTGCGCTGCACGTTGTCGCCGCGCTTGAACTCCTGAAATACCTCCACCAGCTTGTCCTCGGCGATGCCGATACCGGTGTCCCAGACTTCGATGGACAGGCTGTTGCCACGCCGCCGACAGCCCAGCAGGATGCGCCCGCTGGCGGTGTAGCGAATGGCGTTGCTGAGGAAATTGCGCAGGATCCGCGCCAGCAGCTGCACGTCGCTGCGCACCAGGGCCGAGCTGGGCAGATAATCCAGGCGCAGGCCTTCGCTGCGGGCGATCTGGTGATACTCGGCAGCCAGGTTCTCCAGCAGCTCGCTGACGGCGAACGGCGCAATATCCGGCTTGATCACCCCGGCATCGAGCTTGGAAATGTCCACCAGCGTACCCAGCAGGCTTTCGACGTCCTCCAGCGAGTTGCTGACGTTGCGCACCAGCGGCGCACAGCCGGAAAGGTCGCGCTTCTCCAGCAGGGCGCTGGTGAACAGCCGGGCGGCATTGAGCGGCTGCAGCAGGTCATGGCTGACGGCGGCGAGGAACTTGGTCTTGGACAGGTTGGCCTGCTCGGCCTCGCCCTTGGCTTCACGCAGGCGCGCCTCCATCTGCGTACGCTCGTCGATCTCGCGACGCAGTTGGTCGTTCACCGTGGTCAGCTCGGTGGTGCGTTCACGCACACGCTGCTCCAGATGCTGGTAAGCCTGATGCAGCGCCTCGGCGGTACGCCGCCGCTCGGTGATATCGCGGATCAGCACGAAGATGCCGACCACCTCGCCACTGGCCTGGCGATTGGGCACGTAGGAACGCAGCATGTAGCGCTCCTGGCCGTTGTGGTTGGTTTCGGCGAATTCGAAGGTCACGCTCTCGCCGGACAGCGCCAGTTCGACGTAGGGTTCCAGGCGCTGGCAATGCTCTTCGCTGTGCACTTCGCGCAGGCTCTGGCCGAGCATGGCGCCGCGCGGCCAGCAGTACCATTCCTCGTAGACCTTGTTGGTGAACTCATAGACCAGATCGGCCGACAGGTAGGCGATCAGCGCCGGCACGTGGTCGGTGATCAGGCGGATCCAGCGCTCGCTGTCGCTTAGCGCCTGGGCCTGGCGATGGCGCTCGGTGATGTCGGTGAAGGTGTTGACGAAGCCGCCCGTCGGCAGCGGATGGGTGCGCACCTCGAGCATGCGCCCGTCGAACAGGCGCACTTCCACCTGGCGCAGTGGTTTGCCGCCGACATCGCGGCTGTCCGGGGTCAGCGGTTCCAGCTCGCTTTCCGCCATCACCTCGGCGAACGGGCGATGGGCGTTGATCGGCGCCAGGCCGCAGAGTTCGAGAAAGCGGTGGTTCCACAGCTCCAGCGCGCCCTCGGCATTGACCATGGCCATGCCCTGCGACAGATTGTCGACCGCACGCTGCAGCAGGCGCGACTTCTGCGCCAGTGCCTGCTCACGGCGCAGCGCCTCGCTCTGCTTCACCTCGGTAATGTCGGTGTAGAGGATTACCAAGCCGCCCTCACGGGTCGGCCGCTCGCTGACCTGCACCCAGCGCCCGTCCTGCAGACGGAACAGGCTCGGCTCGCCCTCCTTGCCCAGCTGCGCCTCCACCACCAGGCCGGTGCTGCGACTCAGGCGGCGAATTTCCTCCAGCCGCGTGCCGGTGCCGATGCGCGCGCGGCTGCGTGCCCACAGGGCCTTGAAACGGCTGTTGAACAACACGATGCGCTGGCGATCGTCGAACAGCACGAAGGCGTCTGAGATGCTCTCGATGGCATCGATCAGGTGCTGGTGCGCGGTCTCGGCACGCAACCGCGCATCGCTGAGCAGCTGGTTGCTGGATTTCAGCTCGGCCATCGCCTGGTTCAGCGCGTCGGTGCGTTCACGCACCTGCTCGGAGAGCACCACCGAATGCTGGAAGGCCGCGTAGGCATCATCGCCCCGGGAGTGGATCGACTCGACCCGCTCGATCAGCGCGGCGTTGATGCGTTTGAGCTTGGCGTTCTCCTGCTCCAGCGCCGTGAAGCGGGCTTGCAAGTCAGCGTTCGCCACGCCCAACAGGTCGGCCAATGGCGACACCGGTGAAGGTCTGGTTGATGTGCATGCCATTGAACTGCTCTCCGTAGGTGTTGAAGCCGATCACCCGCTGCTCGCGCAGCAGTGTGGCGACCGACTCGACGCCGCCATCGTTTTCGATCTCCAGGCGACGCAGGAAGCAGTCGCAGCCGATGGTCAGCAGCAGCGGCCCGAGACGCTGCTCCAGACCGGCGAACAGCTGCTGCAGATTGGGCAACAAGGGGCCAGGCTGCATCGCGGTGAGGACGATGCCGTTCTCCACCGCGCAGTAGAAGGTCAGGCTGAGGTCGTCATGCACCTGCTGAATCGAGCGCACATAGTAGTGATCGCTGATCCGCACCGCCAGCGGATAGGCGGCGAACGCCCGCAGATCCAGGGCCTCGACCGGCACACCGATCAGCTCGGCATATTCCTGCGCGGCCGGCGCGGCATTGAGCTCGTACACCCGGCGCGTGGCGCTATCGGCACGGGTCACCACCAGCTTTTCCACACGCGGTTGAATGTGGTGGGTGCTGAACACCTCGAACTCCAGCCAGGTGTTGAACAGCACCACCACGGCCGCGCCGCTGTGAAAGCGCCCGCCGTGGTAGACGTGGGTGTGAGTCAGGTGGTTGTCGTCGCCGGCCGAGCCGCCGAAGTGCGGGATGCTGCCCAATGCCGCACTGAGCGCGCCGAGCACCAATTCTTCACGGCTGGACAGGCCATCGAGCAGGGTCAAGGCGAAGCTGTGGCCCTTGATCGAGGCCAGCTCGTTGCTGCGGCAGTCCTTGACCAGGCCATCGACCAGATGCTGCGCATCGAGCAGATTGAAGCGCTCCATCTCGTCGATCAGCACGCTGGCGATGGAGAAGCAGCGCAGGTCGAAGCCCAGCGCCACCACGCAACCACGGTCATAACCCTGCGGCGTGATCTCACCAGCGCTGGTACAGCCGACCAGGCTCACCCCGCCGAAGTGGGCCTCCAGCGCCTGGCCGAGCCCGTCGAGGTCATACTCGGCCGAGCAGAAGAACAGCACGAAACCGAGATAGGGATGAATCAGCTGGCGTGCCAGTTCCTGGGCGGCCAGTTCCACGTCCTTCGTGCTGGATACGGCGCTGAGCACGCCTTCCGACTGTTGCAAGGCCATATCACGCCCCAATACACCTGCTGGTCATGGGGAAATTCTACGAAGCCGGCGCTGCCCGACCCATGCTACTTGAGTACTGGGTAGTCGATCCGTAGGACGTACTTGCGAAGCAGTACGCCGGGCGGCAAGGGCAATCGGGGGTTACGTTCCCGGATTTCATCCGGGCTACTCCGTTTGTTATCACATGCCGGGATCGCTGGTGCGCATGGCGCACCCTGGCCGGGACACCGCCAAGCTTTAGTAGGGTGTGCCGTGCGCACCAGCGTTCTTACAGAGCCGGCCAGAACATCAGGGTCAATACCAACATCCCGACGTAGAAGCCGATCTCCAGGGTTTCCGTCCACGGCTGGATGCGCCTGATCGCACCATGCACGTGCACCACCACCATCAGCAGGGCCACGGCGGCCAGCACCTCGAAGGTGGTGTGCAGCGCTTCGCCGGTCAGCGCCGCCCGTAGCATCAGCGCCTCGACAATCAGGATGAAGGCGCCCAGGCAGCGCCCGAAGTACACCGCCAGATCGATTTCCTGGGGAATGCGCCAGCGCATCAGGCGTGCCCAGGTCAGCGGTACGAGGAAAATCGGCAGCGCGAAGACCAGCGTGGTGCTGATCGCCAGTACCAGCAGGTAGGTTTGCGCCGATTCGCTCCAGAGTCCGATCATTGGATTCTTCCTTTCAGTCCCTAAAAAGAACGGGAGACCCTTGGGCCTCCCGTCGTCGACAAGCCGCGTGGCTTACCAGTTGAGTACGGCACCCACGGCGAAGGTGTCGGTGTCCTCGTTCAGACCGCTGCCGGCGGCGGCATCGATCTGGTACTGGTTGTATTCGGCGACCAGCTTGAGGTTGTCGTTGATGGTGCGGAAGTAGGCGATGCCACGGGTCTCGTAATCCGCCGCCACGCCCAGACCGTTGCCATCGTCCTCGGTCTTGCCGTAGGACAGCGCCACGCGGTTCTTGCCCCAGGAGTAGGAGCCCTGCAGCAGGTAGCCGTCGCTGTCGATGTCACGCAGGGTCGGCTCGCCCAGGTTGTTGGTGAAGAACGGGTTGATGCCCTTGGCCTGGAAGCCCGAGCCGGTCAGCGACAGGCCGCCGAACTTGGCCTGCACGCCATAACCGAGGCCCTTGGAGGTGACCTTGTCGACCGTATCGTCGGTGTTTTCCGAGGTCTGGTAGGCACCGTTGACCCAGGTGTAGATGGTCGAGCCGCCCACCTCGAACTGGTAGCTGACTTCCGATTCGAAGCGCGGGTTTTCCTGATAGGCCTTGCCGGTGGCGCTGTCGTCGTTGGTGTCGACCGGGTCCATGATGCCGACCGCCACGCGCAGGCCCTCGGCCAGGTTGTTGTTGCGGTAGGTGATCTGCGAGGTCGGGAACGGGTACGGGTAGCCGGTACCGATGTTGCCGAAGGACACGCCGGTGCCGTCCACCAGGCCCAGGGTGTCGGACACGTTGCCGTAACCGGCCAGCAACTCGTCGAGGAAGATGTTGGAGCGCGAGAACAGGCCGAAGTCCTTGCCCACCAGCACCTCGCCCCATTCCGGGCTGGAAACGGTGCCGTAGAACTGACGCACGTCGATGGCGGTGTCGGTGCCGTTGGTTTCGCTGTCGTTGATGGTGACCCAGAACGAGGAGCGACCGGTCAGTTTGAGATCGTCGATCTGCTTGCCGAAGTTGAAGCCGATCCAGTTGGGCAGAAAGCCCATCTTCACCCGCGACTGGCGGCGGTCGAACTTCTCGCCATCACGGTCCACGTCGCTGTTGACGTAGAAGGCGTTGATGTAGCCGTCGGTGGAGAAAGTGGTGTCGTCCTTGTCGTACAGGACGATCTCGGCGGCGGCCTGCTGCGCGGTCGCCAGAGCGACGGCTGTAGCCAGGGTCAGGGGCAGAAATCGAGTGATGGCGATCTTGTTGTTGTGCATAACGCTCTCCGCTTGAGTGGCGACCGCCAGGGCAGTCGTGTCGGAGGCGATTATCGAAAGCGTGTCAGCCGGGCCATACGCTGCCTTGGCAGCGATTCGCTGCTGCTTTGGCTAGGCGCTACCGGCCCACTTCTGCGGGCTCGCGACCGGCCTGCTACCGGTAGTGGGAGAAAGGTATTAGTACCGGGCCAGCCCTAGGGCGTAGAGGCGTAATTACGCGTCGCGCAGGAGTGCTGAACAACAGATGCAGGCAGACGTACAGGGCAGAACGCCAGGCCGTTCGGGGCCGGGTTCATGGAGATGAATCGGGGTGTGGGAAACTACGCGGCCTAGGCGGCCGACGGCGCTGCGCTGGCCAATACGCGCCAGTCACGAGCGAGCAGCAATTGCGCATGCGCCCGCAGCAGATCGCTGACGGTCAAGGCCGCCAACGCCTGCTGCACCTGTTGCAGGTGCGCCTCGGGCGCGCCTGCCAGATGCAGCTGCCATAGCTGCTCGGCGCGCGGCCAATTGGCCTGGGCCGGGTTCAGTAGCGGCAGCAGGGCATCGCGATAACGCGACACGGCCGCGTCGTCCAGCGCTTCGAGCTGCTGACGTTGCTCGTCCAGAAAGGCACGTATATGAGCGAAGATAGCGGCCGCATCGCACACCGGCGACTGCAGGGCGAACAGCAGGCCTCTGCTGCCCTGCACCTGGCGAAATCCGGCGAACAAGGCGTAGCCGAGTTGTAGCTCACCCCGCAGGCGCTGGTAGAAGCGCCCCTGCACGATCTGCCCGAGCAACTGCCAAGCGGCATCGGTATGGGCGTCGACAGCCGGTAGCGGACAGAACAGCAGCAAGGCCGCATCCGCGCCTGGCTGCGCGACCTGATGCCAGTCGATGCCGGTGTCGATACATGGTGTTGGCGGCAACTCTGCAAGTGGCTCGACCGCCGTGCACAGCTCGGCCAGTTGCGCCTGTTCGCTCGCCCCCAGGCCAACGCTCAGCCCTTCCAGCCGCGACGCTGCGGGCAGCTCGCACAGCTGCGGCAGACGCTGCAGCAACGCCCGCAGCAGCACGCCCTGGGAAGCGGGCTCGGCCGGTTCAGCGACAGCCACCAACAGCAACGGTACCAGCAAGCCGCTAAAGGCCGGCAACAGCGGCGCTGGCCCGCGTAACGAGAGCGTCCAGCCGGAAGCTTGCACGTTCAGCTGGCAGGCGATGCCAAGCCGCTCACCGCGCCAGCGCAGATCGGCACTGCGTGCCAGCAAAGCCGCTTCGATGGCGGCCACATCGCCCGCACCAGACCAGGGGCCACGCCAGTAAAGGGCGGCCGGCCCTCCTTCGGCTTGCCCCGGATGGTGTCGCAGCGCAGCCAATGGCAGAGCGGCCGATGCCACGGCAGCGCCGGCCAGCAATGGCTCAGCGCTGGACAGCCGCCACTGGCGCTTCGAGATTGGCGCTGACGCTTGCATCGGCAAGGCCTGCAATGGCAGATCCAGCCCGATTGCCGGCCACAGGGGCCGCGCCTGTTCGCCGCACTGCAACTCGATCAACCCCTCACCGCGAGCCAGGCAAGCCAGCAGCGCATCGAGGTCGCGCAAGGTGTGGCCGTCGTTCTGAGCAGGCGATTGCAGCTCCCTGGCCGCCGCCAACGGGCTGAGCCCGAGCTGCCTGAGTATTGCCGCCTGCTGATGGTGCTGCAGGCGCTGCGAACAATCCGCATGGCCGTGCAGGCACGCGGCCCAATGCTGCACGGCCGCGCGCAACGCCGCGCCCTGCTCTGCCGTGGCGTCAGGAAAGTCCAGGCGCAGCAGGCATTGCCCCTCGTACCGATACAGCACCCGCGTCTGCAACTGCCGGCACAGCTCAAGCTCACGCAAACCGGCCAGCAAACCTCCGGGCGCAGGATCCTGCAGGGCGTCCAGCAACAGCTCCAAGGGAGCATTCAGGTCGCGAGTATCCAGTTGCACGGCCACACCCAGGTACACCTCGGGGCGGTTGTGCTGCAGATACAACTGCGGCGCCCGTAGCGGCAACAGGTCCTGTGGTGGCGTTGAATCGGCCTGGCCATCGCCCGCTGGCAAAACCGCAAGCAGCGCTTCTGCGATATCCAGCAACTGTTCTGCCGGTTGTGGTCCCACCAGGGTCAGGCACATATGCCGAGCCTGATAGTGGCGCTGGTGATAATCGTGCAATGCCCGCTGAAACGCCGCAGATTCCACGACCAGCGTGCTGCGGTCGCCAGCCAAAAACTCACTGCAGCGATGCCCGGCAGCGAGCGCCTGGCCCAGGGCATGATCGATACGGCCGTCGGCATCCTGGCTACGCGCCTGGTATTCGGCGTGCAGCACCTCGCGCTCGCGCACCTGCGCGTCGATCTCCAGCAGCGGGCGGCTCAGCATGTCCAGCAGACGCGTCAGCGCTGCCGACAGATGTTCGGCCGGCAGCTCAAAGACGAAATCGGTATGCCGTGCCTGAGTCGAGGCATTGACCAGCCCGCCATGGCGCTGGACGAAGGCCATCAAACCCTCGTCAGTGGGGTAATCGCGGCTACCGAGAAACAGCAGATGCTCGAGAAAGTGCGCCAGGCCCGGATAGGCCGGCGGCTCGTCATGACTGCCGGCCGCCACCCGCAAGCAAGCGCCCGCCTGTCGTGCCCAGGGTTGCTGGACGACATGCAGGACAGCGCCACTGGCCAGCAGCCGACGGTGCGGAGTTGGAGCGTAAGCAGGCATTGAGATGGCTCGAGAAACTCCCATACAGGTTCCCGATCATAGCCCGTCGGCCGCCATCCTTCTTTCGTAGCAAGACGCTAGCCACTTGGTGGCGAAATGGCCTGCTCTGTTTTCAGCGGTTACCCGGCGCGGCCAATTCAACGCGTTGACCACCGCCGAGCGATTCGATTCGCAGCCCAGGCTGCTCTGCGCTGGCGCTATGGCGGCACTCGACTAGTGTCTATGTCAGGACGTGCAAAGATGGACCTGCAGGCAGGATGCGCCGCCCTCGCTCACGAAAGCACGTGACGGGCCGATACAACAAAAAGACCCATCCAAATCCTTTCAGCATCCGCTGCCTTCATTGAAGTGCTGCTCACCTCAAGAGACGTCGCCATGTTCAATGCCATGTCCATTCGGCTGAAAATCGTCCTGCTCTCGGGTCTTTCCCTGCTCGGTGTGACGGCCTTGATCGTAGGCATGAACCTCTACCAGAGCAGCCAGAACAACCAGCTTACTGGCGCGTCCAGCCGCCAAATGCTGACCGATGGCGTCGAGCAGCTGCTGGAAGCCCGCGCATCCGAACAGGCGGTTAGCCTGCAGCGCACCTTCGGCGACAGCCTGCTGCTGGTCACCAGCCTCGCCGACCAGGTGAACGACCTGCGGGTCCTGGCTGAAAAAACCGCAATGCCGACAGCCGCACTGCGTGAAGCGATCAACCAGAGCATCAAAACCGCCTTCGAGCGCAACACCAAGGTACTGGGCATCTGGCTGGTATTCGAACCCAACGTGCTGGATGGCCGCGATGCCGAATTCGTCGACGACAGCGCCCATGGCTCCAACGAAACCGGCCGTTTCTCCAGTGCCTGGACGCGCAGCACGCCACAGCCCATGAACATCATGATCACCGAGGGCGACCTCAATAAAACCGAGCTGAGCATCAGTGGCACGCCCTACAACAGCTGGTACACCTGCCCTCGTGAGCGCAAGAGCGCCTGCCTGCTCGAGCCCTATGCCGACACCCTGGAAGGCCAGCACGTACTGATGACCACGCTGTCGATTCCGCTGATGGACGGCGACAAGGTGATCGCCACCATGGGCGTCGACCTCGAGCTCGCCGCCCTGCAAGCGGCAGCAGGCGAAGCCCAGCGCGGCCTGTTCGACAACGCCGGTCGTGTGCTGATCGTCTCCCCCAGCGGCACCCTCGCCGCCTACAGCACCGACGACAGCCAGATCGGCAAGAACATCAGCGAAACCCAGGGTGACGAAGGCCGCAAGATCCTCGCGGCAGTGGGTAACGGCAGCCACAGCATCCTCAGCCAGGGCGATTTCATCTATGCCGTCTACCCTGTCAGTCCCATCGCCAATGCCAAGCCCTGGGGCGTATCGATAGGCCTGCCAGAGAAGGTGCTGCTGGCCGACGCGGTGAAGCTGCAGAACCTGCTCGACCAGGCCCAGACCAGCGGCACCGTCAAGGCCCTGGCAGTGGCACTGGTGGCCTGCCTGGTGGGCCTGGTACTCATCTGGCTGACTGCATCCGGCGTCACCCGCCCGATCAACGAAGTGGCCCACATGCTCAAAGACATCGCCAGCGGCGAAGGCGACCTGACCCAGCGCCTGCGCTACAACAAACGCGACGAACTGGGCGAGCTAGCGAGCTGGTTCAACCGCTTCCTCGACAAACTGCAGCCGACCATCGCCCAGATCAAGCAGAGCATCACCGAGGCGCGCAGCACGGCCGACCAGTCCTCGCACATCGCCAGCCAGACCAGCGACGGCATGCAGATCCAGTTCCGCGAAGTCGATCAGGTGGCCACCGCCTCCAACGAGATGAGTGCCACTGCCCAGGAGGTCGCCAGCAGCGCCTCCAATGCCGCCGAAGCAGCCCGGGGCGCCGACGAATCAGCCCAGCAGAGCAGGAGTCTCATCGAACGCAGCAGCCAGGACATCCGCCTGCTGGCCGATGAAGTGAGCAAGGCAGTGAGCGAGGTCGAGGCCCTGGCCGTCAACAGCGAACAGATCGGCTCGGTGCTGGAAGTGATCCGCAGCATTGCCGAGCAGACCAACCTGCTGGCGCTCAATGCCGCCATCGAGGCCGCCCGGGCCGGCGACAGCGGACGTGGCTTCGCGGTGGTGGCTGACGAAGTGCGCAACCTGGCCAAACGCACCCAGAATTCGGTCGAGGAAATCCGTCAGGTCATCGAACGCATCCAGGGCGCGACCCGTGGTGTGGTCACCACCATGCACGCCAGCCAGCAGCATGCGCAAACCAACGTCGAGCAAATCCAGCGCGCTGCCCAGGCCCTGGGCCGGATCAGCGAAGCGGTGTCGGTGATCAGCGACATGAACCTGCAGATCGCCAGCGCCGCCGAAGAGCAGAGCGCCGTGGCCGAAGAGGTCAATCGCAACGTCGCGGCCATCCGCAGCGTCACCGAAACCCTGACCGAACAGGCGACCGAGTCGGCGAAAATCAGTAGCCAGCTCAACAATCTGGCCAACCACCAGATGAAACTGATGGATCAGTTCAAGGTGTAAGGCGATACGGCAGCGCACCAAAGGCCCGCAGCCTCTGTGACGCATGCGCCAAGGACATTGGCTGTGTGCTGCCGACCCGAATAGCTCACCGCTGCAGCAGGCATTCATCCGCTCGGCTGTCCGTTTTTCGAGAGAAGATCGCCCCGACTTGCTAGAATCGCCCGCCCGCTGCCAGCGAGCGGGCTCGGCCATTTACCCTGGCCACTCCTTCATCCCTGAACAAGCAATCTGCGTATGTCTTCGAAGTCGCCCACACCCGCGCCCCTTTCCCGCCGCTTCTCCGTCGCCCCGATGATGGATTGGACGACCTAAATCACCCAGGCCACTGATTTAGAGGCCTTGGGCAGAATAATCCAGCGGTTCGTACCACTTTTTTACCACCTAGCGGTCTAGCGTCCCCTATTTAATGTTGTAAGCCATATCTCCTCGCAACCTTGTAAGCCACCGAACACCCGATCCCTGAAATGCCGATGAGTATGCTCATGGGAGCAGCCGTGCCGTCGTGAAACACGCCAGCCAACGCGCTGGACAGCATACCGAGGCCAAATTGCAGCGATACCGCCAGACCGGCGGCGGCTCCAGCTTGATGGGGAAAGTGTGCCAGCAGGCTGGCCAGGCAGTTGGCGCCAATCAGACCGGTCACGCAGACATAGAGCAGGACGCAGATCACCACGGCAGGCAGGCAGCCCAGGCTCGAAGTTCCCACAAGAGCAAGGGCGATCCCGGATAAAGCCGCGACGGCTACTCCCGCCTTGAGCATCTGCCTCGTCCCAAATCGAGGAACCAGCCGTGCATTGAGCAGGGTGGCGACGATCACCCCGGCGATGTTCAGTGCGAACAAACCACCATAGTGCTGCGGTGAAACACCGAAATACTGGATATAAACAAAGGGTGACGCAGTGATGAAGGCGAACATGCCGGCGAAAGACAGGCCCATACACAGGATGAGCCCCAACGCCACAGGTGCACGGAGCATGTGCCCGTAAGCGCGAAAGACCTGGCCCAGCGAAGCTCCTCGCCGCTCTGGCGGATGACTTTCCGGCAAGTAGGAAACCACCAGAGTTAGGCAGAGCCCGGCGATCGCCAATAACAGCAGGAACAACGAACGCCACCCCGCCAGCAGCATCAGGTAGCTGCCTACCAACGGCGCCAACAGCGTGGCGAGCATGGTCACCAAGTGCATGAGCGAGAACACCCTGGCCGCTGCATTCAGGGGAAACAGATCACGCACGACCGCCCTGGCCAGCACAGAAGCTGCCGCGCCGCCCAGTGCTTGCAGGAAGCGCCACAGCAGCAGAGACTCGGCACTGCTTGCCAGCGCACAACCCAGGCTGGCTGCCACATAGAGGCTAATACCGAAGAGCAACAGCGGACGCCTGCCAAAGCGATCCGAAAGCGGCCCATAGAGCAGCATGCCCAAGCACAGCCCCGCGAGAAATACGCTGATAGTAAGTTGTACGCTGGCCTCTGCGGCTCGCAGATCCGCCGCGATCAGGGGCAAGCTGGGCAGATACAGATCGATGGAGAGCGGGCCAAAGGCCGTCAGAGCAGCGAGAAGAACGATCAGACGCTGCGGATTGGCGACTGCGGACATGCATGATCACTCGTGATTGAGACGGCCAACCCGCGCGCTGGTCGTCTGCGCAGGGTTACAGACCGAGCAGCCAGAGACACATCCCCGGGAAGAGCAGCAACAGAGCGATGCGCAACAGATCGGAGACGAGGAAAGGCAACACGCCTCGTGCAGTCTCGGCAAAGGACACATCCCCTGCCGCCTTTTGAACAATGAACAGGTTCATCCCCAGTGGCGGCGTAATCAGACCGATCTCCACCACCATCAACGCCAGGATGCCGAACCAGATGGATTTCGCCGTCGCATCCAGGCCATAGAAATCCAGACCGAGTATCAGCGGGTAGAAGATGGGGATAGTCAGCAGAATCATCGCCAGCGAATCCATCACGCAACCCAGCACCAGATACAGCAGCAGAATCGCCAGCAGCACCAGCATCGGCTCGAAGCCGGCATTCATCACCCAGCTGGCAAGCTCGGTGGGCATCTGGGTCAAGGCCAGGCCAGAGTTCAGCAGATCGGCGCCAAGCAGTACGAAGAAGATCATCGCTGTGGTCTCGGCGGTGCCCAGCAGACTGGCACGCACACCCAGCCAGCGCATGCCGCCTTGCAGCACCGCAAGAATGCCGCAGGCAGCCGCCCCGATCGAGGCCGCCTCGGTAGGATTGGCCCAACCGCCGTAGATACCGACGATCACCACCAGAAACACCACCAGCACCGGTATAACCTTGATCAGCGCCCTCACCCGCTCGCTTGCACTGGCCTTGGCTACACCCTCGTCTGCAGCCCCATCGCGGCTAACCAGCAGACGCAGTACCAGCATGTAGCCGAGCATTGCCAGCAAACCGGGAATTACCGCAGCGACGAACAACTTGGCGATGGATTCCTGGGTCAACACGGCGTAGATGATCAACGGCACCGAAGGCGGAATCAGAATGCCCAGAGTCCCACCGGCCGCGACGGTAGCCGTGGCCAGACGCCCCGAATAGTGATGGCGACGCAGCTCCGGCAGAGCCACCTGACTCATGGTGGCCGAGGTGGCCAGGGAGGATCCGCAGATGGCCCCGAAACCGGCGCAAGCACCGATGGCGGAAATGCCGAGGCCGCCGCGCAGGTGACCGACAAAAGCGGCAGCACACTGGAAGATCGTACGCGACAGGCCACCATGGGTGGCGAACTGGCCCATCAGCACGAACAGCGGAATCACCGCCAGGTCGTAGTTGGAAAGCCTCGAGTAGACCAGGTTGTTGAGGGTGAACAGCAAGGCGTTCAGATCACCGGCATTGACCGCCCAGTAACACAGCGCACCGCCAACCAGCATGGTGATACCGATATGCACCCGCAACACCAGCAGCGTGAGGGTAACCCCCAAGGCACATAGGCCGAGACTCAGACCACTCATGCTTTGGCTCCAGGCAAGACGATGTCGGCAACCCGCTGCAATGCGCACAGCGCCAAAAGCACCAGGCTCGGAACGATCAGCAGCAACGGAATCCATAACGGAATGGACAGCAAGGTGGTGACATCGCCGTACTCGCGGCTATCTAGCATCTGCAAGCTGGTGCGCCAGGCCAGGATGACGGCAACCCCAACACAGAGCAGATGAGCCAGAGCATCGAGGCAACGTTTTACCGCCTCGGGAGCCGCCAGGGTGAAGGCATCGGCCTTGAGGTGATTGCCGCGCAGCTCGCACATCGGCAGGAATGCAGCAATGGCCACCGCGGCGCCGACTTGCATGAGCTCCATGTCGCCGCGAATCGGCGCAGCGAACAGCTTGCGGCCGACGATGGAAATCAGCGACATGCCGATCAGCGCCAGCAACAGCAAGCCGCCTGACAGGGCAAAGCCCTGGGTGAGCCCGTTCAGCACGCGGCGAGTTGGTCCTTGCGCCTGCATAGGCACGGGGTCGAACGACAGCGGCTCGTTCATCCTATCAACGCTTTTGTGCAGCCAGACGACGCAAGCCGGTTACCAGCGCCTGTGCATCCAGACCACGACCGTTCGCTTCTTCGATCCACTGCTCGGCCACCGGTGCCGCAGCGCGCTGCATCGCCTCATAGGTGCCTGCATCGAGGGCCACGATACTGCCCTCCTTCGCAGCCTTCTGAGTCTTGGCGATCTCCTCGTCCCAGGCTTTGCCGAAACGCTCCGACAGGACCTTGCCGCTGTTGCGCTCGACGATTTCCTTTAGGTCCGCGGGCAGGCTGTCGTACTTGCGCTTGTTCATCAACATGCCCAGCACCGTGTAACCGATTGCCGGCTGCCCTTCGCCAAGCAGGCTGTGGTAGTTCGTCACTTCGTCGAGCTTGGTTGGCGCCACCACCTCCCAGGTCGCCAGGGCACCGTCGACCACTCCCTTGGCAATCGCCTCGGTCATCTGCGCCGGCGGCATGCTCACAGGGCTTGCTCCCAGGCTTTCCAGGGTCTTGGCGGCAGTGCGACTGGAGGCTCTGAGCTTGAGCCCTTTGAAATCCTCGAGCGACCTGATCGGCTTGTCACGCGTATGCACGTCCATGCCGCCATCACCGAACAGCGCCAGCACCTTGAATCCCTTGAAATCGTCCTGGGCATACTGCTCGAAGTAGTCCCAGATGATGGCATTGCCCCGCTGTCCGCCATAGGGCAGGACGAACGGCAGCTCCAGCGCCTCCACCCGTGGGAATTTGCCAGCCGAATAGCCCGGCGCCGTCCAGACGATATCGGCCACGCCGTTGCGCGCCATGTCGGCGAGCGTGGCGGGCGTGCCGCCCAACTGCATGGAAGGATAGATCTGGCAGGTGATGCGCCCGGCCGACTCGGCGCTGAGCTGTTCGCACCAGGGCTTGATGACGTTGGCGTGGGCGTTGGAGTTGGCCGGCAGGAAATGCGCGACCTTCAGCGTGACCGTTTCGGCCTGGGCCAGAACAGGCAGGCTCAGTGCCACGCAGAGTGCAGCCAGGGCGTAGGTCTTCATAAGGAGTGGAGCTCCCATCTTGTTGTTGTCGGCGGCGCGAGGAGTTGTCGCGCACTGGATACTTATTTATTAATAAATTAACTTTTTAACCAACCCTGTCAACCTTCTCATTTTGATGCCTACGTAAAACCCCTCTCGAAAACCATATAACTCTTTAAAAATCATGAATATAAAAAATTCACATCTCTCATCATTGGCTCACTCTCAGCTCTTCCGCGAGAAACCTGATAGATAAGATATTATTAAAAATTGAAACCACCGACCCCTCTGCAGCCAAGGGCAGGCGGCAGGTCTTGCTTGCCAGCGCTGTCAGACCGAGGGCATGACGAGCAGAAGCAGCGTCTCGGCTCCACTCACCGCCGACCGAAACCTTGGCGGAAATGCGGCCACAATCCTTGATAGTGAAGCCATCATCGACGCCGCCCAGCGGACGCCTGAAATAAACGCTCAGGTCGACCTCAACCAGCGCGGGTACCAGATTGCCGGAACGCCAGGCCTGGCAGACGTCCTCGGCGCACCAGAAGAGCTTCCATAACGGTGTGAGCTATTAGGGAGCGCAAACGCCGGCAATGCTTGGCCACACTTGCCAGCGGACTTGACCTGACGCGCCACAGCCAACAGTGCACCTGTTGTGTGCAGCAGTAACAAAGAGCGCACCGAGAGTCGGCGAATGGCCGCTTGAGTATCAGATTCCAGCCCTGCGCAATGGCGCTTTGCGGCAACAAGGAATGACTTGCAAGAACACGGCACGGTTCATGCTTAACATGTTAATAAAAATTCGAATGCGTCATTCGGTAACATGTTAACAAGCATAAAGGGGTCGCCATGCACGCTCAGCAGGCAATGCACAGCTCATTCGAAAACTGGCAGCGCTCCATCCAATCCGTTTGCGGCAACTACGAGACCCGCCTGGCGTTCAACAGCACCCTGTTCATCGGTGACGTCTATGCCAAGGAACACGCAGGTCTGACGCTGGCTCACCTGAAGACCAATGCCGGCCAGATCTCGCGTAAGGCCAAGACAGGTCGCGATGACGACCGTTACTGCTTCCTGGTAAGCCAGCGCAGTGGCTGCTCACAGATATCCCAGAACGGCCGGACCGTGCAGTTGGCACCGGGCGACCTAGTGCTCATGGACTCGGTAGGCTCGTGCGAAATCACCCCACAGGGATTGATCGAACATGCTTCCCTGCATTTGCCGCGGGAAGATGTCCTGCGCACACTCCGTAATGATCGCTCGCTTTTCGGCAAGGTTTCACCTCGCTGCACCAGCGGCCGCATGCTGCGTCTGCTGGTGGACCAGCTATATCTCAGCGAAGCCGGCATCCAGGCCGATGCTTGCGAAGGTGAAGCCATACTGAGTGCGTTTACCAGTCTGCTCGGCCCTGCCCTGACTCAGCGCGAACAGCAGGCCGAAATCACAGACTCGATTGCTGGCAACAGCCTGCGACGGCAGGCACGACAGCTGATCGACGAATCGCTGAGCCACCCCAACCTGACGCCGGTAGCCTTGGCCAGCCGCCTGCAGATATCCGTGCGCCAGCTCTATCGACTCTTCGAGGAACAGAACGACAGCGTATGCCGCTACATCCAGCGAACTCGCCTGCAGCGCAGCGCCAGTGATCTAGCCAACCCCAATCTACGTCGCGAATCGATTACTGCCATTGCCTACAAGTGGGGTTTCACCGACTCGGCGCACTTCAGCCGTGCGTTCAAGAAACAGTTCGAGCAATCGCCCAAGGACTACCGCGCCCTGGCCATCGATCAGTAGCGGAAGGCCAGCCCAGGCAGGTACCGGCTGCGACGACCGAAGGTCGCCACCGACATAGTCTCAGTCAAGCGCTGCCTGGGTTTCCGGAAGGGTCGCACCGCCATCCACCACAATGGTCTGCCCGGTAATATAGCCGGCACCTTCGGAGGCGAGAAACAGCATGGCACCGGCAATATCAGCCGGTTCGCCCAGGCGACCCAACGGTACCCCGCGGGCGATATCGGCACTGTGGGCACCATCACCCAGATTACCCATCGCCGGAGTACGGATCATTCCCGGTTCAACACCATTGACCCGCACCCCACGCCTGGCCAGCTCCAGCGCCGCACTGCGGATGAAACCGTTGACCCCTGCCTTGGACGCCGCATAGTGACTCAGCCCCGGATAGGCGACCCGTGGCCCGGTCACCGACGAAGTGACCAGCACGCAGCCCCTGCCGAGGCGCTCGAACAACGGCAACGCACCCTGGGTGAGCCAGAACAGCGCGCTGAGATTCACCGCCAGGGTGCGCTGCAGGATCGTCGGAGTGATTTCTGCGAAAGGCGTCAGCGGAAAGTAGCCGGCGTTGTGCACCAGGACGTCCAGGCGCTCCAGCCCGCCAAGCAGCGCGGCGATGGCCGCTTCGTCGGCCAGGTCGATCGCCAGCGCCTGCACATCGTGCCCCTGGCTCTGCAGCTCGCGCGCCAGTGCCTGGGCTGGCTGCACCTGCAGGTCGGCGATCAGCACGCACGCCCCGCTAGCGGCAAAGCCCTCGACAATGCTGCGACCGATGCCCTGGGCGCCACCAGTGACCAATACGGTCTGCCCGGCGAAATCAAATCGTGCGTTCATCAGGCACCTCCTAAACGGTCGAACACCAGGGTCGGCACGTCGACGATGCTGGAACCGCCGTCGGCGACGATGCTGGCTCCGGTGATGATCGACGCCTCGTCACTGATCAGGAAACGGCATACGCTGGCGATTTCCTCGGCACTGGCCGGACGCCGCAGAGGCACGTCGGCGGTAACACGGGCGTAGGCGGAATCAAGGTCTTCGCCGAAGTGCTGCATCAGCGGTTGCATCTCCTCGTCGGCCATCGGCGTGCGCACCCAGCCGGGGCACACGCAGTTGACCCGCACGCCCAGTGGGCCGTAATCACGCGCCAGGGAGCGATTGAGGCCGAGCAGCGCATGCTTGGCAGTGGTGTAGCCACACACCTGCGGGCCGGCAGCCAGCGAGGCGATGGAACCGAGTAGGACGATGCTGCCGCGCCGCTCGATCAGCAACGGCAGGCAGGCTCGGGCGCTGTGAAAGGCGCTGTCGAGATTGCTGCGCATGGCGGCCTGCCAGCCTTCATCGGACGTTTGCGTGGCCGTGCCGAGACCATGGCCACCAGCACAGGCCAGCAGCGCATCGAGGCCTCCGAAGCGGCTGCGGATCTGCTCGACGAAACCACTCCACGCCTCGGCGCTGGCAGCATCTCCAACCAGCACCAGGCCACCAGTTTGCGCCGCCACACGTTCCAGAGGCTGGCGGCGACGGCCGACCAGCACCAGATTATGACCTTCGCCCGCCAGCCGCCGGGCACAGGCTTCACCGATGCCGGTGCCTGCCCCCGTGATGGCGATAGTCTTCGCCTTACTCATTGGGGTACTCGGTGCGGTTGATCACGCTGCAATAGGAAGCCACTGGGAAGTTGGACAGCTCATCGAAGCCGCCACCGGCATAGCCGAAGATCTTGCCATCGCTACGGTGATTGGCCATGTCGATCATCACTAGGCCTAGGGTCGGCACGATCTTCTCGCGCCAGACAAACATGTACAGCTCATCGGCGATCTTGTAGTAGTGACAACGATCGGTGTCGCACAGCCCCGCTTCCACACCTTTCAGGCACTGCCAGGTGTAGAAGTTTTCGTTGAGGTAGATATGCTCGTAAACCTCGGTCGGGCTGTAGCGATAGAGATTGCGCAGCCCCACCAGCTCGCGGGTCGGCGCGTGCGGGCAAGCGCCCTCCTGCCAAGGTTTGTCCAGGCTGCCGTGGAAGAACTCGACCTCTACGCCGGTCAACAGTTTGCCGGCCAGAGCCCGGTGATAGAGGCCTTCGTGGGTGGTTTCAGCATCCGGCAGACGGCCGATTACCGCCGTGAAGGAGGCGCTGCCAATATCCAGCACCAGGCTGATCGACCAGTCCTGACCTTGCTCGTGCTTGAGGAAATCCACCAGGTAGATACCGGGGCGTACCGAAGTGGCGCGGTAGGTTGCACTGCCCTGCGAATGACCGTCGGCGGCCTGCCAGCTCAGGCACTCGGACTCGAAGCGGTGAGCGATTTGCCAGCCATTGGCAAAGTGCAGCGTCAGGCTTCGCCCAGCGAGGTCGGCCAGGTTCGGCAGGATGAAGGATTCCTGGGCAAAGCCATCGGCCAGGGCTCCTACGGTGATCCAGTCGGAATTCGTGCTCATGCGGACATCTCGAAGTGGTGGGTAGAGCCTGCATGGTGCGTGATCGGTTGAAGCCCGCCTATCAACCGGATGGTTGAGGGGCGGGCTTTTGTCCTGCCCCTCAATCAGTTCGCAGCCTTGCTCTGACGGGCGTTTACCGCAGGCACGCGAGACGCCCAAGGCTGCGCCTGCTCCAGCTGAGCAGCCAGAGCCAGCAAGGTGGCCTCATCACCGAAGCGACCGGCAAAATGCGCACCGATGGGCAGGCCTGCGGCCGTCCAGTACAGCGGCACCGACATCGCCGGTTGGCCGGTGGCGTTGAACAGCGCGGTAAACGGCGAATAGCTGTGGAACTGCTCCATCACCTCGTCAAGGCTGAGCCGTTCATCGAAGGCATCCAGATCACCGATGCGTGGCGGCTCACGGGTCAGGGTCGGCGTGAGAATCACATCGAACTGCTGCAGGAACCCGGCAAAGACACGCCCCAGCGTATGGATCCAGTCGACTGCCGCCGCATAACGTGCGCCAGCGATATCACCACGCTCGCGCAGGATGATGCGGGTACGCGGCTCCAACTCCTCCAGCGCCACCGGCTGACCACGCATCTGCCCCAGCATGTCGATGTAACCACGGGTGCTCGCACCGATGATGTCGAAGACGCGATCCAGGAAGACCGGCAGCTCGACCGGCAACCGAGTCACCTCGACCGAGTGGCCAAGGCTCTCGCACAGGCGCGCCGCATGCCGCACGGCAGCCAGGCTTTCGGCAGAGCTTGGCCAGGGGTCGAGATGCTCGACCAGCGCGATACGCAGCGGGCGCGATGGCCCCTGCGCAGCAGCGAGATAGGAGGTGCTGTGCAACGGAGCCGCGTAAGGCGCGCCCAGATCCATACCAGCCGTCACATCGAGCAATGCAGCGCTGTCACGCACGGACAGGGTGATCGCGTGCGGTGTACCCATGCCGGCCCAACCTTCGCCGACCAGCGGCCCGGACGGCATGAGCCCACGGCTCGGCTTGAAACCGAACACGCCGCAGCAGGATGCGGGAACCCGCAGCGATCCACCGCCATCGTTGCCGTGGGCGAAAGGAACCACCCGCGCGGCCACCAGTGCTGCCGCTCCACCGCTGGAGCCACCAGCACTGCGCTCTGTGTCCCAGGGATTACGAGTGGCTCCGAAGCGCGTGGACTCCGTGGTGTAGGACGTACCGAATTCGGGCGCCGTGCTGCTGCCGGCGAACACGCAACCGGCCTGCCGCAGTCGCGTCACTACCTCGGCTTCAAAATCGGCACGCACCTCGCCGCAGGCCTGGGAACCGTTGGTCATCAGCGCACCACGCAGCGGTGAGAACAGATCCTTGATCAGAGTCGGCACACCGGCGAAAGCACCCTGACGGGTACTGGCCGACTGCGCATCGAGGCGGGCCCTGTCATAGAGTTTTTCGCAAACTGCATTGAGCTGCGGTTCGACCTGTTCGATGCGTTCGATGACCGCCTCCAGCAGTTCGCCGGGTAGTACCTCCCCCGTGCGTACCAGTTCGGCGAGCCCATAGCCATCGTGACTGTCCAGCAGCGAGTGAATGCTGTGCATAGTGAGTGTCCTTGGAATCAGGAGTGGGTAGAAAGTGGTTCAGCCGAACGCTTACGCTGGATCAGCCCGGTAACCAGCCACAGTGACGCAGCCACAAGGCTGGCCACTGCCAGCCAGTGAATCGAGGCGCGCAAGTCGCCGGTGAATGCACCAACCAGCGCGACCACCAATGGGCTGACGAACTGGCCGATATAGAGGCAGGCCGTGAACAGGCCGAGACCACGCCCCCGGGTACTGACGTTCAGTGCGTTCATCACAGGTGCCATGGCATTTGGCACCAGCAGGCCAGCGCCAAGGCCATGCACGCTCACGGCCAGCAAGACCTCGTTGTAGCTGTGCGCACGGGTCAGCAACCACAGGCCCAGCGCCAGCAGGGTCAGCAGTGCAACGTTGCAACCCGCGATACCCAGACCTCGACGCAGCAGCGGCCAGATCAGTGAGCCACCGAGAGTGGCCAGCAGCCCCAATCCTGCAGACAGGCCAATCAGGGTGCTGGAGGTGACGCCCATCCCCACCAGCAGAACGGGTGTCTGCACCGGCACGATCAGGCTAAGGATCATTCCGCCCAGAATCAGCAGATAGCCACTGACCAGTGCCGGAATCGAGACCTGCTCATCGTCCTCGTCGGAAGCCGTCTCCACCCGCTCACGAACGGGTTCCCAGAGCACCCGGATCATCGCCGGCACCAACAACAGCGGCAGCAGATAGAGATAGAACGGCAGGCGCCATGACTGTTCGCCCAACGCACCGCCGACAACGAAGAACAGTGCGCCCACCAGGCCGATGGTGACCACCTGCAGGTTGACGTAGCGCATGCGCGCCTCCCCTCGCCAGTAGTCGGCGATCAGGGTGGCGCAGCAGGTCATGATCGCCGCTTCGGTGCAACCGAAGAGCAGGCGCACAGCAACGATGGCTGTCAGATCGTTGAGCAGCGCCGGGATCATTCCCAGCAACGCGTACAACAGGGTAGCGATCACCAGCAGCGCCTTGCGCCCAACCCGGTCGGCCAGCCAGCCGGCCAAAGGCGCGCAAAGGGCGATGGCCAGGGCCGGGCCGGTCACGGCCAGGGGCACCAGCAGCTCGGCATGTGGCGAAGTCGGGCCAAACTCGGCGGCCAGCTTCGGCAGCATGGGTGCGACCATCACCGCACCCATGATGGTCAGGCTGCTGCCAAGCATCAGCACCACGCCTTCACGCCGGCCGCTGGCCTGCCGGGCGTTGGGCGCTGCCGCGCCTGCAAGGGAATGTTCCAGGGACATACTGAAGACCTCGAAGAAGTGAAGAGGAATCCATGGCGAGCGTCGCAAGGACACCCCTCGGGATCCTGCCTACGGCGTTTGCCAAAGGCTCCGAGATGCAAGGCCATCGACCGTGCGCCGGCGGTACGCAGGCATCCTAGGGCGCGGTCTGAAACCACCGTTATCCAAATTCGGCAGAATCACGACGACCATTTCCGGCCGCTCGGAGCAGGCTCCGACCTGCCAGAAATGGCTAGCACAAGACAGATGCGGTGTTCGGCTGCGAAGGCCGTTTTGTGGGATGGAAGGCGAAGGGGCGTCAGGCGAACCCCGTGCAAGTCTTACAGGAAAAGCGTCGCCACCAGTTCGGTACGATTGCTTACACCCAACTTGCGAAATAGATTGATCAGATGGGTCTTGACGGTGGGCAGGCCAACGTTGAGTCGTCGAGCGATGTCCTTGTTGCTGTAGCCAGCTCGCAACAGCTCAGCTACTTGCCACTCCCGTGCAGTCAGTTGCATGCGCGAAGCGACGGACGTTGGCGGTGCCACGGCAATCTCGAACAGTCCCTGCAGAGCCTGTAGTTGCTGCAGTTCGTGCATGGCGAAGGCGCCAAGCTGCGAACCACGCAGCAGCGAGATACCCGCCACGGGACGCCCATGCTCGAAAGCCAGTACCTCGACGACATCGATAACGCCGAAGCGCTCGAGGAAATCCCTGTAGCGCCGATTGGCGGCGGCGTCCTGCGCACTCATGCCCAGTTGCAAGGGCACAACACTGCTGCCGGTGCGCTGGCAGTTGCGTGGCTGTAGCGGATCGACCTGACGATAGTCGGACAGATAGCGCTCATGCATGTCCAAGCGCATCTGCTGCAGGAGGAAATCGTGCGGTTCGAGCTGGTCGGCAATGCGATAGAAGACACCGGCGGAGACGGGTAGCAACGCCAGGAAGCTGTTCAGGCAACGCCTACCCACCTCTGCGTCATACATGATCACGTGACTCAGTTAGACCCTGGCGACCGAATCGGCCGCCAGGTTGTGCAGCCAGTGGTTAGGGTTACACCACGGCCATGTAATGTTTGGTGAAGCTTTCGCTGAGCACGTCCCACAGCACGCTAGTGCCCTTGGTCACGAACCAGCTGTCGCCAGCCTTGTAGCGGGTGCTCTGGCCGGTGGCCTCATCAGTCAGAATGACCTCGCCGAACACCACGGTGGCCTGTTCGTTGAACGGATACACCATGCGGAACTTGCTCTTGGTCACAGCGAAGTAACCGGCGCTGAGCGCATCGGTTGGGGCGCCGAAGGTCATCTTGCCGAAAGCCTTGCCCTCGCCTTCGAGAATCTCCGAGCCCAGGTCGGCAATGGTGCCCCAGGTATCCAGCTCGTTGAGGGTGGTGCCTTGTTTGATGGGAGTCATTGGATATTTCCTCTGTTAATGATCGTCAATGGATGGATCAGCGCCGCCCGTTCCAGTACCCCGATAGCTGGTGCCAGGATTTGCCGGCAGTGAGCAGCAACGGACGAATCTGGTCTTTACCGATCACCTGGATGCGACGCACCGAGCTGATCAGGTCATAGCGCGCCGAGCCTTCGCTCATACCCTCGGCCAGCACCTTGCAAATGATGTGACTGGGGGTAACGCCGAAGCCCGAGTAACCCTGCACGAAGAACACATTGGGGTGCTGCGGCAAGGTGCCGATCTGGGGGAACAGATTGGGGCTGCAGGCCATAGGGCCACCCCAGGCCAGGTCGATCTTCACGTCCTTGAGGTAAGGGAAAATCTTCAGCATCAGGTTACGGTTCCAGGCCTTGAGGTCGCTTGGAATGTGCTCGACGAAGGGCGTGGCCGAACCGAATAGCAGGCGGTTCTCACGGGTGACCCGGTAGTAGTCGATGACCGGGCGAATATCGCTGTAGGCACCGCGAATCGGGCTGATACGCTCGATCAGCTCATCCGACAGCGGCTCGGTGACCATCTGGAAGGCATAGGTGTTGATGGTGCTCCTGTGCAGCTCCGGCTCCATCTTGTTGAGGAAGCTGTCGCAGGCCCAGAGCAGCTTACCGGCCTTGACCGAGCCCTTGGCGGTACGCACCGTGACGCGCTCGCCATAGGTCACTTCCAGCGCCGGGCTGTACTCGAAAATCTTCACGCCGTGACTGGCCAGCGCCTTGGCCTCGCCCAGCAGAAGGTTGAGCGAATGCACATGGCCGGCGCCCATGTGCAGCAAGCCACTGGAATAGGCATCGGAACCGATCATCTGCTTGAGCTCGCTGCCCACCAGCAGACGGATCTCCTGCTGCGGACTCAGCGCCTTGAACTCCTTCTCCCAGGCAGCCAGAGTCTTTTCCTGGCGGGCATTGAAACCCATGTAGCCATAGCCATGGCAGAAGTCGGCATCGATGGCGTACTTCTCGATGCGGCTCTTGATGATCTGCGCGCCCTGGTCGCTGATCTCCAGAATCGCGCGCAGGCCGTCCTCCCCCACATCCTTGCGGATCTTCTCCAGGTCATGGCCGATACCCGCCATGATCTGCCCGCCGTTGCGCCCAGTACCACCGAAGCCGAGGTAGCGCCCCTCCAGCACGACGATGTTGGTGATGCCCTTCTCGGCCAGCTCCAGAGCTGTGTTTATGCCGGAAAAGCCGCCACCGATCACGACCACGTCTGCGTCGATATCCGCCTCGAGGGACGGAAAGCTGAGGTCATACTTCTTGGTGGCCGTGTAGTAGGTAGGCGTTTCGATATTGATCATGGGAAGCAACCTAAGTATTCGAGAAGGAACGACTGCTAAACGTGCCCGGCGCCGTGCACGTTGCGTTCTGCTGGATCACATTAGGAACTCATCAGGCCAAGCACGTCTTGATTCACCCTGCCCTGACACTTGACCATTCCTGCCAGAGCCTATGGGCTCAGGTGACACCGCAGCCTGAAATTGCTTCCTCTACCGTTCATCCGCTGACACCCTGGCAGCAGCGATCAATAAGGAGGCACGCTTGATCAAGACAGTTATACGTCTTAACTTCTATCGTCATATGCATCAAGCCATCACCCTTCGTCCCTATCCGTTCGAGAGGTGGTCTGCCCCAGTCGTGCCACGAGCCGAACTGAAAAGGCTGCTTACTTAAAGAAAATTTCAACAAGAACAACAAAGAACCTTTCCTTAACTGCAGCTCAGGTGTTTCCCAAGTGGGAATCCTTTGGTGCCTCACTGGTGACTACCCAGACTCCATCTGGACATGGATCGCCGCAGACGGCAAAGCGCATGATGCGCATGCCCTCCGCTCTGGAGAATGGCTCATCGGTAAGCACCGCACCGACGGCGTTCGAGCGGACTAAATGAGCATGTATGACACATTCGCTTCATCCACCACTCCCCGACTGATCAGCACCTCTCCCTTTTCGCGGCACGTCAGCTCGCAGGATATCGACGAGCATGCCGAGCAGGTCAGCGACTGGCAGCTGACCTACGACCAGATGTCCGCTGGCCGCTTTCACGGCGAACTGACGGAGTTCAGCCTGGACTGGATGCAGGTCATCCGTGACAGAACCAACCAGTCTCTGATCAAGCGCGGCTCGGCCAAACCCGGCACCATCAACTTCAGCATTCCGCTCAGCTTCAGCGGTGACCTTTACTGCGATGGCAATCTCGTTTCCGGAGGCAAGGCCCTGGTCGCCCATGCCGATGACCTGCCGCAGTTGCGCACGCCCGACGAAATGGATCTGCTCGTGGTGGCCGTGGACATGGAAATACTCGAACGGGAGCTGACCCTGCAGGGCATCGCCTTCGAAAGCCGTCACCTACCCAAGACCTACCTGGTCAAAGATCTGGATCTGCCACGCAACCTGCGCACTATTCTGGAAAATCTCGAATACGGCTGCGCCAGCTCCACGGCCGACCTGAATGACGAGCGGCTACGTCACCAGTTCCGCGACGCGATCATGCTGCAACTGTTCGAGCTGCTGCCCTCCAGCCAGCCCGTCGAGATCACCCCCTCGAACCGCAAGCGCACGGTCGACCGCGCCTGCGAATACGCCCTGGCGCATCTGGACGAGCCGCTGACCATTCTCGATCTGTGCCGCACGCTGGGCGCCAGTCGCCGCAAGCTGCAGTACTGTTTTCAGGAAACCCTTGGCACCAATCCGGTGGCCTACCTGCGAACGCTGCGCCTGAACGCGGCGCGCCGGGAGCTGCGCCAGGGCGCCGACCTGGTGTCAGTGCAGGAGGTCGCCAGCCGCTGGGGCTTCTGGCATCTCAGTCGCTTTTCCAGCGAATACCGGACGATGTTCGGTGAACGTCCCTCGCAAACCCTGCATCGCTGACCCCATCGGCGCAGCACTTCCTACGCCCCTCCTGCTAACCCAACCCTCAGACGCGACTGATGACAGCCGCGACTGGGGGCGTATCAGCTTTTCTACCCTCGCGCCTGCATCTTTGCCATTTTTGGCTAACACGCCCAATGCCCCCTCCGTAACCTGAACGTAACGGACGAACTGCCACGTCCCGGTCTCCGCCTATCCAGGCGGGCAAACACACCCTGTTGACAATAAAAAAGTCTCGCAACGGAGGTAACTGGGAGATGGACAAGAAATTTGCCTTGTATCCCCTGGCCATGTCGATCATGGCCTCGATGTCCCCTGCAGTTCAGGCATTCCAGATCGACAGCGGAGATCCCGATCTCAGGCTGCGCTGGGACAACACGTTCAAATACAGTACGGCCAGCCGCCTCAAGGGCGCGTCCGATCAGCTCACCGCCCTTCCCAACCACGACGACGGCGACCGCAACTTCAGCCGTGGCCTGATCTCCAACCGCTTCGACCTGCTCTCGGAATTCGACGTCATGTACAAGAACGTTGGCGCCCGGGTATCGGGGGCAGCGTGGTACGACAGCGTCTACAACGAGGGTAACGACAACAACTCGGCGGCCACCGCCAATGCCTTTTCGGTCGACCACGACGAGTTCACCCGTGCTACCGAAAAGCTGCATGGGCGCAAGGGTGAACTGCTCGATGCATTCCTCTTCGCCCGCTTCAATTTGGGCGACGCCAAAGGTACGGTGCGCGCCGGTCGGCATGCACTGGTGTGGGGGGAAAGCCTGTTCTTCGGCGCAAACGGCATTGCCGGCACCATGGCGCCCGTGGACGCGGTCAAGGCGGCCTCGGTGCCCAACACCCAGTTCAAGGAGCTGATCCGCCCCACCGAGCAGTTTTCCGGTCAACTGCAACTGACGCCCGACGTCTCCATCGGCGCGTTCTACCAATGGCGCTGGGAGCAGACCCGTCTGCCGGCCTCAGGCAGCTACTTCTCGGTGCTCGACACTATCGGCGAGGGCGCTGAGCGCCTGATCGCCGGGCCCAACCCGGTCATCCCCGGTGGTGAACCCCTGGCATTCTTCCGCCAGCAGGACATGAAGGCCAAGGACTCCGGCCAGGGCGGCGTGCAGATCCGCTTTCGCGCCGGTGAGACAGACTTCGGTCTTTATGCCGTTCGCTACCACGACAAGACACCGCAGATCTACATTCGCCCCGGTGCAGGCGCCCCCGACTTCGCCAGCGGACGCCTGGGCACTTACCAGTGGGTCTATCCGGAAAACATCCGCGCCTTCGGTGCCAGCGTCAGCCACACCTTCGGCGACTACAACGTCGCTGCGGAAATCTCCACCCGCCGCAACATGCCGCTGAGCAGCGATGGCGTGACCATCCTCGACGGCAGCGGCGACAACGATGGCGATGCCCGCTACGCCGTCGGCAACACCCTGCATGCGCAGGTGTCCTGGCTGGCGACGCTAGGCCCGTCTTTCATCGCCAACGAAGCGGACTTCCTCGGTGAGGTGGCCTGGAACCGTGTACTCGACGTGACCAAGAACCGCCAGGCGCTCAACCCCCTGGCCGATCGCGACGCCGCCAACGTGCGCTTTGTCTACGAGCCCCGCTATCGCCAGGTGTTTCCCGGTGTCGACCTGTCGGTGCCGGTCGGGCTCGGATTCGGCATCGGCAACTCCGCAGTGGTCGGGGCCTTCAATGGCGACAAGGTGGGCGACTTCAGTATCGGCCTGACCGCGCTGTACCTCAACGAATGGCGAGCTGGCCTCACCTACACCCACTACTTCGGGCCGGCTGGCACCTCGGTAGACGAAGACAACCACATCTCTTTCAAGCAATCGCTGAAGGATCGCGACTTCATCGCCCTGTCGATCCAGCGTACCTTCTAAGCAGAGGAACCTCACATGACCCGTTTCTCCCTTCCCATACTGGGCCTGGCATTGCTTTGCGCCCAGCAGAGCATGGCTGCGGTGACGGCCGAAGAAGCCGCCAAGCTGACAGGCGAACTCACGCCACTCGGTGCAGAACGCGCCGGCAACGCCGACGGCAGCATTCCCGCCTGGAAAGGCGGGCTGACCACGCCCATCCCTGGCGACAAACCCGGAGGCCGCCGTTCTGATCCGTTCAAGGACGAGAAGCCGCTGTTCAGCATCAACGCGGGCAACGCCGCGCAATACGCCGACAAGCTGACCGATGGCACCCGCGCGATGCTGGCCAAGTACCCCGACAGCTATCGCCTGGATGTGTATCAAACGCACCGCACCGCCGCGGCGCCGCAATGGGTGTACGACAACACCCAGGCCAACGCGAGCCGGGCGAAAATCGACAACGACGTGGTGGTCGGCGCGTTCGGCGGGATTCCCTTCCCTATTCCTAGCAGCGGCGCCGAAGTGATCTGGAACCACCTGCTGCGCTGGCGTGCACCGACCGCACGCTTTTACGCCACGGCCTACCAATTGACCTCCGATGGCCGCGCCGTCCTGGCCAGCGACGCCAGCTCCGTGCAACAGGTGCCCTATTACTTCAAGGACAGCAGTCTGGAGGATTACGCCAAGTCCAACCTGTACTTCAACATTCGGGTCAACCTCTCCGCCCCGGCCATCCGTGCGGGCGAAGGCATCGTCGGGCGGCAGAACCTCGACGCCGCCAAGGATCAGGCCTGGGTTTACCTGGTGGGGCAACGCCGCGTGCGCAAACTACCCAATACCTGCTGCGACACACCAAGCCCGACCATGGCTGGTCTGATGAGCTTCGATGAACTGGAAGTCTTCTCTGGTCGCCTGGATCGCTTCGACTGGAAGATCATCGGCAAGCAGGAAAAGTACATCCCTTACAACGCCAACAAACTGCTGCAGCCGACCTCGGACAAAGAGGTACTGAGCGCCCACCACCTCAACCCCGATCACGTTCGCTGGGAATTGCATCGCGTGTGGGTCGTCGAAGCCACTCTGCGCAATGGCCAGCGCCACCAGGCCGCACGCAGTCGCTACTACTGCGACGAAGACACCTGGACCTGCGTGATGGGTGATCGCTGGGATGCCAACGGCCAACTGTGGAAGACCACCTGGGGCCAGGTCATGGTGATGCCAGAGCTACCCGGCAACTTCATGTTCGCCTTCGGCTTCAATGACCTGCTCTCCGGCGCGGCCATGGTCGCCGGCCTGTTCAACGAGAAGCCGGTGCATTACGAGCTGCTCGAACGCCTGCCGGATGTCGAGTTCACCCCCGACGCCCTGGCCAATGACGGCATTCGCTGACCTGTTACCCGCCATCCGCGACAGCATTACGGAGCGCGCTCATGAACACCCATAGTCATTTATCGCGCGGCACTGCAGGACGTTGGCCGTGGGCACTGCTGGCAGCCTGCCTGTGCCTGACCAGTGCGGCGCAGGCCGAACCGGTCGGCGCTGCGCTGGAGCGCCCGGCATTGGCCACGGTCAACCCGGCGCAGGGCTATCTGCTGGGCCTCGCCCAGGCCGGCCAGCGCCTGGTAGCCGTTGGCGAACGCGGGCTTATCCTGCTGTCCGACGACCAGGGGGCGACCTGGCGACAGGCCGCCTCCCCGGTCAGCGTCACCCTGACGGCTGTGCGCTTCGCCAATGCCGAGCACGGCTACGCTGTCGGGCACGGCGGCAGCGTACTGGTCAGCCAGGATGGAGGGACTAGCTGGACTGCCAGCCTCGATGGCCGCCGCGCCGCCCAAACGCTACTGGCAGCGGCGCAGGCGCAAGGTAACCCGCGTGCGATAGCCGAAGCCAAGCGCCTGGTCGAGGACGGCCCGGACAAACCCTTCCTTGACCTGTGGCTGAAGGGCCCGCAGGAGGCTTATGTCGTCGGGGCCTACGGCCTGGCCCTGCGCAGCCGCGATGGCGGCAAGAGCTGGCAGCCCTGGCTGCAGCGCAGCGTCAACCCGGGCGGTTTGCACCTCAATGCCATCCGCAGCCGTGGCCAGCGTGTGGTGATCGCTGGGGAACAGGGCCTGGTGCTGCTCTCCGAGGATGGCGGCGCCAGTTTCACCCCAGTCGAAACGCCCTACTCCGGCAGTTTCTTCACCCTCGAACTGCCAGCCGATGGTTCGATCGTGCTCGCCGGCTTGCGTGGCAATGCGCTGCGCAGCGATGACGGTGGTGTGAGCTGGGGCCCGCTCGTCTCCCCCGTGGAGGCCTCGATCACCGCCTCGGCGCTACAGGCCAATGGCAAGCCGATATTCGTCAACCAGGCCGGCATGATCCTGCGCGAGCAAGACGGGCGCCTGCTGCCGAGCAACCGACAGCTGCTGCCGCCCCTCAATAACCTACTGCCCACTGCACATGCCGATATCGTCCTCGTGAGCGCAGAAGGTGTCAGTGTGCTGAAAGCTGGAGACGTGAAGTGAACAACGCGCCAACAGACCTGGCGGAAGCTTCCGCTGACTTCGATCCGCGCTCGGGCTCGCTGCTCGAGCGCTTGCTCTTCAACCACCGCCTGCTGGTGGTGGCCCTGTGCGCCATCACCACCCTGCTGCTGGCCTGGCAAACCACCAAGCTCGAATTCAACGCCAGCTTCGAGAAGACCATTCCCACCCAGCACCCTTATATCCAGGTCTTTCAGCGCTATCAGAACCAGCTGACCGGCCTCGGCAACTCGCTGCGAATCGCGGTGCAGAACCCGGCTGGCGACATCTACGACCCGAACTATCTCGACGCCCTGCGTCGTCTGTCGGACGCCGTATTCCTGCTGCCGGGGGTCGACCGCGTCAACATGAAATCCCTGTGGACGCCTTCGACACGCTGGACGGGTGTGACCGAAGATGGCCTTGAGGGCGGTTCGGTGATCCCCAACGGCTACGATGGCAGCCCGGCCAGCCTGGAACAGTTGCGCGCCAATATCGCCCGCTCCGGCGAGATCGGCCAGTTGGTGGCGAGCAATGCGCGCTCCACGGTGATCTACGTGCCACTGCTGACCAAGGACAGCAACGGCCAGGCGCTGAACTACGCGACCTTCGCCGGGCAGCTCGAACAACTGCGCCAGCAATACCAGGCCGAAGGCCTGGACATCCATATCACCGGCTTCGCCAAGATAGTCGGCGACCTGATCGACGGGGTGCGAGCAGTACTGGTGTTCTTCGCCATCGCCGTGCTGATCGCCACGCTCACCCTGTTCTGGTACACCCGCTGCATACGCTCCACCCTCTTGGTGGTCACTGCCTCCCTGGTGGCAGTGGTATGGCAACTGGGGCTGTTGCCAACGCTGGGCTACTCGCTCGATCCCTATTCGATTCTGGTGCCGTTCCTGGTTTTCGCCATCGGCATGAGCCACGGCGCACAGAAGATGAACGGCATCATGCAGGACATCGGCCGTGGTATCCCCAAGCTGCTGGCGGCGCGCTTCACCTTTCGCCGCCTGTTCCTGGCCGGCATGACCGCCCTGCTGGCCGATGCAGTGGGCTTCGCGGTGCTGCTAGTGATCGATATCCAGGTCATCCGTGAACTGGCCATCGCCGCCTCCATCGGTGTCGCGGTGCTGATCTTCACCAACCTCATCCTGCTGCCGATCATGCTCTCCTACACCGGCGTCAGCACGCGGGCCGCCCAGCGCAGCCTGCGGGCCGAGCAGGCCGACGCCCGTGGCCAGCGCAAGCACCGCCTGTGGTCGTTGCTCGATGGCTTCACCCGTCGCCCCATGGCCAGCGTGGCAGTAGCCGGCGCGCTGGTGATCGGCGTAGGCGGTTTCATCGTCAGCACCCACCTGAAGATCGGCGACCTGGATCCGGGTGCGCCGGAGCTGCGCCCCGACAGCCGCTACAACCGCGACGTGGCCTTTATGAACGCCAACTATGGCGCCTCCAGCGACGTGTTGGCGGTACTGGTCAGCAGCCCGGACGGCCAATGCGCGCAATACGACATCCTCAACCGGGTCGATGCCCTGGAATGGCAACTGCGCCAGCTCCCTGGTGTGGAGTCGACCCAATCGCTGGCCCTGCTCAACCGCCGCATGATGGTCGGGCTGAGCGAGGCCAATCCCAAGTGGTACGAGTTCATGCCCAACCAGGGCATGCTCAACTCGGTCGCCGCCAGCGCCCCTCGTGGCCTGTACAACGATGGCTGCAGCCTGCTGACGCTGTACATCTACTTGCGCGACCACAAGGCCGACACCCTGACCGCCGTGGTCGACCACGTCACCGCATTCGCCCGGGTCAACGACACCCCGGACGCGAAATTCCTGCTGGCCGCCGGCAACGCCGGCATCGAGGCGGCGACCAATATCGTGGTCAAGCAAGCCTGGTGGCAGATGCTGGTGCTGGTGTATGCCGCCGTGGCGCTGCTCAGCCTGATCACCTTCCGTTCCTGGCGTGCGGTGCTGGTGGCCGTGCTGCCGCTGATGCTCACCTCGGTACTGGCCGAAGCGCTGATGGTACTGCTGGGCATGGGTGTGAAAGTGGCGACCCTGCCGGTGATCGCCCTCGGCGTAGGCATCGGCATCGACTACGCGCTGTACATCCTCTCGGTGACCTTGGCCCAGTTGCGCGCGGGCAAGAGCCTGTCGCAAGCCTACTACCGCGCCCTGCTGTTCACAGGCAAGGTGGTGATGCTGACGGGGGTGACCCTGGCGATCGGCGTGATCACCTGGGTGCTGAGCCCGATCAAGTTCCAGGCCGACATGGGCCTGCTGCTGGCCTTCATGTTTCTCTGGAACATGCTCGGTGCCCTGATCCTCCTTCCCGCCCTGGCGCACTTCCTGCTGAAGCCGGAGCGGCTCGCTACAGCCTCGCGCGAGCAGCAGGCGCCAAGCGGCCTGACGTCTGCAGTCCGGTGAAAACGGCCTGAACACACCGCCGCAATAGCAAAGGCGCCCACTCGGGCGCCTTTGTGCATGGATAACCAAACATCACGGCACTGCCACTTCCCATGAAACCTGCAGCTGACAACCCGAACGGGCCGGTCGTGCTGTTTTCGTCGGGTACGCCTGGCAGGCAGAGACGCCTCGCAAATCAGGATCGGGCTTGCGCCGCTACGCAGAGCGTAGCGGCGGACGCGAGTTCAGTCGGGTTGCGGCGCAGAGGACTGGGTACGCGCCAGCATTGCCTGAATTTCCTGGGTGGCCTGACGCGTGTTCTGCGCCAGCTTTTTCACCTCGTCAGCGACCACCGAAAATCCACGCCCTACCTCGCCTGCGCGAGCCGCCTCGATGGCGGCGTTCAGCGCAAGCAGGTTGGTCTGCTCGGCGATGCCCTTGATCACGCTGACCACCTGAGCAATCTGCCCGTAGGTGTCCTGGTTGTGTTGCAGCATGCGTTCATGCGCCGCCTGGGCGTTGCGCTCATCGGAGATGTCGCGCACCGCCCCGATCACCCGGTAAAGCCGCCCCTGCTCATCGCGCACCGAACGCCCGCGCTCCCGAAACCAGATGTAGCCCCGCGTCTTGTGGCGCATCAGGTATTCGATCACGTACTCGCCACTGCCGGCTGGATCGACGATCTCTCGCTCGAACAGACCGGCGATGGCCCCGAGATGGTCCGGATGAATGAGGCTGGCCTGACTTTCCAGGCCATCGGGCAACTCGTCGCGGCTATATCCAGTCAGTGAGCGAAACTGGTTGGAGATGCGCATGCTGCTGGCCGGATCGTCGATGCGCCCGTTGACCACGATAAAGTCCCAATAGCCTTCGGTCAGCGTCGACTGCGCTAGCTCCCATACCCGGGCTTCCTGCTGGCAGTGCTGCAGCGCCTCGTGTTGCTCATGGCACCGGTCATGCAGTGCCTCCAGCTCCAGCGTCTGGCGCTGCACCTGCTCCTGCAACTGGCGCTCGCGAACAGTGGCCTGTTGCTGCGCCTCGGCTTGCGCATCGAACTGCGTCTGCAAACGCGCTTGCTGCTCCTGAAGCTGGCTCAGGTGGGCAGCGACTCGCGCCAGCGCATCGTTCAAACGGGGCTGCTCGGCCAATATTGCACAACGAGCCGACGCAAGCTCCGCGCCCCGGCCCAAGGCCTCGAGCTGCTGCTCCAGCGCCTCGGCGATATCACGTCCTCGATCACGAAAGAACATAACGGCTACTCCCGTCAGATGGGCGGCGGCCTGGGCGCCGCACGCTGCTTGATCAGTTGCCACTGCTGGTCGATGACCTGCTTCTGCTCGGGCTTGAGCGGCTCGAGAAAGTACAAGCGGCGACGCTCGCCGACTGCCGGCACGAGACTCGGCGCCTGCCGGGCTAACTCGATCATTTCCGGCAGATCAGCGCGCAAGGGCGCGTAGAAATGGGTGGCCTGGGTATTCAGGCGGGCGTTTTCGGCCGTCAGCATGTAGTCGATGAAGCGATAGGCCAGCTCTGGCGCCTTCGCATCGGCGGGGATGGCCCAGCTGTCGACAGTCAGCAGCGCGCCCTCCTGCGGTACCAGGAACTCCAACGATGGCCGCGTCGCAGCCGCCTGCAGCGCATGCCCACTCCAGGCCATGGTCGCGCAAAGGCGCCCGGCAGCCAGCGCCTCTATATAGCCCTCGTTGTCCAGTGTATGCACGGCGCCAGCGCTGACTGCCAGAGACGCACCGACTGCCTGCAAGCGCCTGGGCGTAGCATCGGAAAGACGCCGTCCCTTGGCGTTCATCCACAGCGAGAAGGTTTCTTCCGGCGCATCCAGCCAACCGATGCCACATGCTTTGAGTGCCTGAACATAGGGCTCATCGAACAACAGGCGCCAGCTCGGTGGTGCCTGCCGGCCCAATGTACGCTCGACCTGATCACGGTCGATCACCAGGCCAACGGTGCTCCACAGGTACGGCACAACATAGCGCGGCGCACCGGCAAAGCTCGCCAGGGCAGCCGTCAATTTCGGATCGAGGTTGTCGTAGTGAGGCAACCTGTCCAGTGCCAGTTTCTGCAGGCGGCCCTCCTCGATAAGCCGCTGCAACTGGAAATGCGAGGGCACCACCAGGTCAAAAGACGAACCCTGACGGAGCGCCTGGTCCAACTCCTGGGCCGTCGTGAAGGTCTGGTAGTCGACAGCAATTCCGCTGTCGTGCTCGAAACGGGCGAGCACCTGCGGGTCGATGTAGTCCTTCCAGTTGTAGATCCGTAGCGTCTGGGCATGCCCGCTGACACTCGACAGCATGAGCACGGCTAGCAGCAAGCCTCTCATCATCCGACTCCCCTGATATTGTCGATACTCAGTGACAACGCACTACGCAAGGGCAACTGACGCTGACCTTGCGTGTGCGGGCGCGCCTTCAGCCACGCCTCAGCTGAGGCATGGTGTAGTGCGTCTAGTCGAGGTCAGGTGCGAACAACGGGCGTTTCATATAGAGCTTGACCCAGAGCAGCGCGATGATGCTGACCAGCAGCAGGATGGCGCCGAGAATCTTGTAGACCAGCACGGTCATTTCCGGTGACGGGGAGTTGTTCATCGCGACATAGAGCATGGCGCCGATGCCGATGATCTGCGGCAGCGGGTAGAACGGCGTCTTGAAGGGACGTGGCTGGTGCGGCAGGCGGCGACGCAGTACAAGCACATCGATATGCGCCACCACGTAGGCCAGCAGCCAACTGGTCGAGGCCGCGATCACCAACGGGATCAGCGAGTCGATGTCCATCAGCAGCAACGGGATAGCGATGATTACCGCCATGAACAGAATGCCCACCCAAGGCGTGCCGAAGCGCCGGCTGATGATCTTCATCTGCGGAAAGGCCTGCCCGTTCTCGGCCATGCCCTGCAACATGCGCGGCACGGCGGCCAATACAGTGTTGACCGTGCTGCAGGTAGCGGTCACCGCCATCACCGCTGCGATGATGAGACCGGCCTTGCCGAACACCGCATGAGCGTAATCCAGATAAGGCAGCGGCGAGCCGGTGAGGGTTTCCACATTCAGGTAGTAGGTCGCGCCCCAGACGAACAGCAGAAAGATCCCCAGCATGGCGCACAGCGACAGCATCATCGCGCGCGGGATATTGCGCTGTGGGTTGTCCACTTCGTTGATCATCGGGCAGATGAACTCCACCCCTACCATCAGCCACATGGCCATGGCGATCAGACCGATGAAACTGCCATTTAATATCGGCTCCAGGCTCAGGCTCACCGGCGTGCCACTCAGTTCGACATGCGGTTCGACAGCACCACTGACCGCGCAGAGACCGATCAAAATCAGCGCTGTGACCAGGATGAACGACAGCAGGTTCTGCACCTTGGCGAACACATCCGCGCCGAGAATGTTGGTCACCACCAGCACGCCGAGCACCAGAAACGGCAGCACCAGCGGTGGGAACATGCCAGGTAGCAACTCACCGATGATCGCATCGACCAGGAACATCTCCACCGGCAGGGCCAGCATGGCAACCACCACGTAGCCGGCGAAAACCGCAACGATGGCCGGGAAGTGGCCGATGGCCTTCTGCGTGTAGGTCGCCAGCGTCCCTTCCTGGGGAAACATCAACGACAGCTCGGCAAAGCTCATGGCGTTGAACTGCGCCAGAACGAAGGCGACGATGAGCGCGGCTATGAAGCCCATGCCACCAATGCCGATGCCCTGCGTGGCGGTGATCATCGAGCCCTGCACGATCACCAGGCCGACACAAATCGCCATCATGGTGATGAAGCCCAGTTTCTTGTGCTGCTTGAAGGTCGCACTCCCCGCCTTCATCGAGGCAATGTCAGGGGCGTTGGTCTTGTTCATTCGATTATTCTCCCGCTCGGGCCTTGCGGCCCAGTGGTGCCCATGGATATGACGTCGGTCGAGCGCCGCGTCGACTATCACTGTGCTACTGCGCCGGGGGGTAATTCTTGCACCAGGCTGCCGCCGCCTTGCCCCGGTGTGTCAGGGCCGAACATTTCGCCGGATGCGGCCATTGAGCACGTATAAAAAACCGGCCGCCGGCGCTATGCCAGGGGCCGGTCAGCGTAACGCCACACTGGGTTTCAGCCCTGGGCGATGACCGCCTTGAGCATGCTCTTGAAGGTTTCGATCTGCTCAGCGCTGAAGGCGCTGAACACCTTGTCCTGCTGCTCACCGGCGATGCGCCAGAGCGCTTCGGCCTGCTCCACGCCTGCGGCGGTCAGCACGTAGCGCTCGTCGGTATCAGCCACCATGCCCTTGCGCTTGAGGATCGCCACCGCCTGCTCGATCTCGCGCACCGGCATGGCCACTTCGCGCAGCAGATCACACATGCTCAGCCCCGCATCGTTCTCCAGCACCATCAGCATGCGTGCCTCGCTGGTACGCAAGCCGGTGGAAAGCTGACGAGGCTGGTAACTGCTCTGGTAGCTGCGTACAGCCTGGGTCATCAGGTAGTAGAGGTTGTTGCTCAAGCGCCCCTGGAAGGCACTGCTGGGCTGCTGGCCTTCGCTTTTCTGGGTCATGCGCGTGTGCGGCAGCACCATCGAATAGGCGCCCTGGTGATAGAGCAGCGGCGAGCGCCCCAGATCGTCGAAGGCCACCACCTTGCCAATCAGGATCCAGTGATCGCCACCTTCGACCTGCTGATGCATCTCGCACTGAAAGCGTGCCGCGCAATCGGCCAGCAGCGGCGCCCCGCCCTCCCCGGCCTCATGCACGATGCCGTCGAACTTGTCGTCACGCGGCCGGGCGAACTGATTGGAAATATCGATCTGGTCAGCGGCCAGCACGTTCACCGCGTAATGCGTGGCGCGCTGGAACACTTCGTAGCTGCCGGAGCGCTTGTCGATGCTCCACAGCACCAGGGCCGGATCCAGCGACACCGAGTTGAAACTGTTGGCGGTCACGCCGACCTTCTCGCCATCGGGCGTGGCAGCGGTGATGACGGTGACGCCAGTGGCGAAATTACCCAGCGCACGGCGAAAGGCGCGCGCGTCGATGGAAGTGCTCATGGGGATCTCCCTGGCCGCTGCGATGCGGCTTATTGTTCGAGTAGCGGGGCCGCTAGCGGCCCCAACGCAAGGCAACCAGACTCAGACCATGCTCGGATCCGGCTCCAGGCCCATCAGCTCACGGCCGAGGATCTGCGCGCAGACGTCGTAGTCGGTGTAGGCATGGGCGCCGGTCATGTGCGAATCACGGAACAGGCGCTGCATCTCGTTGCTCTCGAACCAGGACGTACCACCAGCGGCCTCGAACAGACGATCCACGGCCTGGATGCACATCTTCACCGCATAGGCCTGGTTGGTGCGCCAGAACGCCAGGGTTTCACGACCTGGGTACTGGTGACGCTCGGCATGCTCGGCGTGCTCGGCCCAGGTCTTTTCCAGGAAGGCCCGCGCGGCGCCGACCTGATGAGTCGACTCGGCCAGGCGCATCAGCGCCGGCGTGGCGGTGCCGACGTTGACGCCGGTGTAGGCGCGCACGCGGTTCTTGGTCTTTTCCTTGTAGGCTTCGAGCATGCGCTCGGCGATGCCCAGGCCGATGGCAGCAAAACCGCTGGCGAAGTACGGGCGATAAGGCGCGTAGAAAATCTTGCTGTCGGGGTACAGACCGAACCCGGCGGACTTGCCCTCCATCATGTCCTTGGCCTTCTGGATGCGATGGTTGGGCACGAAGGCATCCTTGATCAGCAGGGTCTTGGTGCCGCTTCCCTTCATGCCAGCGGCGAACCAGTCGTCGCGAATCTCGTAGTCACTGCGCGGCAGCACGGCGAAACAATAATCCTGGCCGCTTTCACCGTTCTGCCGACGGCAGCCGACGATGGCCCATTCGGCGTGATCGCTGCCGCTGCTCCAGCCCATCTCACCGTTGAAGATGACGCCGCCTTCCACCTCCTCCACCTTGCCGAACGGCGCGATGCTGCTGCTCGCGGTGGCATCACGGTTCTCGCCCCAGACCTCGTCCTGCAGTTGTTTGGAAAACAACGCCAGTTGATGGCTATGGGTGCACAGCAGGCTGAAGGCCCAGGCGGTGCTGGCACAGGCGCCGGCCAGGGCCGCGACGCAATCGGTGAACTCCGGCAGAGAGATTTCCAGGCCGCCATAGACCTTGGGCTGGAAGGCACGGTGCATGCCGATGCCCTTGAGCAAGGCGATGTTTTCCTCGGGCACCTTGCGCGCCTGCTCGGCACGCGAAGCATTGGCAGCGATGGCCGGGAGGATGGCCTTGAGGTCTTCGAGGAGCGGATTTGGCTTTTTCATCTGAGTACGAGCCCTGATTATTGTTAGCTGTAGATCGCGGCAGGCGACTCGTTGGCAACACTGACAAGCTGCTCGTGCAGCCCGTCAGCCTGCGCATCAAGTGCGATTCCGGCCGAGGGACGCGCTCATTATGGGTATTGGCCAGCGGGCTAAAAATGCACCTTACGAGGACTCGATTGTACTTTCCATAGGAATTTGAGCGGCAAGACGCAAAAAGTTAATCCATTAATGAGTTTCCCCTTGCCCCCCTCTCAGGACGCGCCCGATGCCCGCCTTGCCCTTCTATGCACGCCCTCACCTGCTGCGCGCCCTGCGTCACCGCAACTTCCGCCTGTACTTCGCAGGCCATGCCATCTCCACGCTGGGCACCTGGATCCAGCAAGTGGCGCTGGCCTGAGCGGCTCAGCCGCCCTGCTCGACCTGACCACCTGCGTCGCCCTGCTGCCGCAACTGTTCGTAGGCCCCCTGGTCGGTGCCTGGATCGACCGCCACGACAAACGCCGCCTGCTCATCCTCGTCGAAGCCCTGCTCGGCGTGCAGGCACTGGTGCTGGCCCTGTTCACCTGGCTCGGCTGGATCAACCCGACGCTGATCGTCGCCATGGCCGCACTGATGGGCGTGCTCAACGCTTTCGACACGCCCTTGCGCCAATCGCTGCTCAGCCAGTTCGTCGACGACCGCGCCGACCTGCCCAACGCCCTGGCGCTCAACGCCATGCTGTTCGCCTCGTCACGCTTCGTCGGCCCGCCCCTGGCGGGGCTGCTGCTGGGCGTATCCAGCGAGGCGCTGTGCTTTTTCCTCAATGGCCTGTCCTACCTGGCGCTGGTGATCGGCCTGCTGCTGATCCACCTGCGCCCCGCCGAACGCGCGGCCGGCTCCTACCGCGACCTGCTCGGCGAAGGCCTGCGCTACGCCCGACACAACCCACGCATCCGGGCAATGATGCTCAGCGTGCTGGTGATCAACTTCACGGCGTCGAGCTACGCGGTGCTGCTGCCGGTGTTCGCCAAGGACATCTTCGCTGGCGACGCCACCACCCTCGGCTGGCTCTGGGGCGCGGCTGGACTCGGCTCGCTGCTATCGACCGTGCTGCTGGCCTCGCGCCTGTCCGTGGAGTCGCTGCCGCGCACCATACTCGCCGCCAGCGCCGTTACTGCCCTGGCCCTGCTGGTCTTCGCCGGTAGCGACATGCTGCCGCTGTCGCTCACCGCCATGGCGGTGATCGGCTTCGGCATCACCGTGAGCAACGTCGGCACCAATATCGTGCTGCAAAGCGAAGCCCCGGAAGCCCTGCGCGGGCGCATCGTCTCGCTCTACACCTCCACCCGCTTCGGCTTCGACGCCCTCGGCGGCCTGCTGGTCGGCCTGCTGGCCGCTCATCTGGGTGCCCCATGGATGATGGCGCTGGCTGGTGTGGTGTTGTTGGTTTATTGCGGGTGGCTTGGGTTGAGGCGCGGGCACGGGTAGTGCCGCTTCACAGATTCATGCGATTGGCGTCTTACAACAAAGAAGCCTATCGCCAGGCAGCATAAGCCGCCCAATCCCCCTTACAACAGGCCCTTTAATTCCTCTACTAAATGACCTGCTTCGTCCTCCTGAAGAAGCTTAACGATATTCGCTATAGCAGAAAATCGAGAGTTATCCGCAAGAGCTTGAATATGGGACTGAAGCGCAGTTCCAGGCCTAACCAGAACACGATGTCGGCCAAGGAATAAGTATGGCTTATTATCTGACACATCAAAATCTCGCCAATAAATAGCCCCCGTCCACACGCCTCTAATATCAGGAATAATGTTGACAGCATTACCTGTATAATCAACATTCGCCAAATTGACTGCAAGAAAGCAAAACTCATTAGGCAGAGAGGTCACATGAGCATATGAGCGACTATCATTGTCGAATAGAAGTGAAAAATTTCGATCTGGCCGCGCTATATATATAGGAATATCGTCCCTTAGAGCTTCCTGCTGCCTTTGTATGAAAGCGTACACCAACTCAAGCATCCCCGAGTCTTCAAGAGAAAAATATGGCGCTCCTCTTAAACTAAACCTACCGCGCTGCGCTTGCAAACACCAAACTATGCCACTCATGCTGCACAACTCATTTAAACTAACATATCTTGCGCTGCGCCTTGCATGATTGAATTCGCAATCTCGCATAACAGGAATTAGCTCCAGGCAAATCAGATCAGGGTAACTTGATTTGGCGGTAGATAGCTCGCTTCCTGTGAATTGATCATATACGTTACCACCTCCTGCAGCAGCCTCTCTCTGCAAACGATTGATCGCCGACGGAGAATAAGAATTGGTCTGCCTGAGAAAATCACGATACCCATCATGAATAATATCCCTAGCCGATTTTATGAATTCTTGAGCTGCTTCATTATCATTCAACTGAGTTCTATCGATGGAAAATTCAAATCCACGAGGAGAGGTGGCATTTACTTTATAGGTACCGACCCTCTCCAAATCGATGCATAATGGAGAAATTCGTACTGGCACTGAAAATCCGCACACAGCTGACTGACTTCTGTAAAAGCTATCCAACACTCTATGCAATGCAACGCCAGACTCCGCTGTAAATGTCGTAATTTCTCCGTCAGTCCGATACGCGAGGCCAAACGAAACAGATGCGCCAGCTAGTTCAGCGGAATAGTTAAAGCACCTCACACCAAGTTCTTTTGCCTTTAAACGCCTCACTCCAAACAGAGCAACCTCTTCAACTTTAGGCAAAGCTCTGCCAATTACCTCTTCTGCCTCGTCCAAAACCAAAGTTAGAGGCACCATTGAACAAACCAACTGCCTTTTCAGATCTGTAAATACGTCATCAATAATAACATCAGGCTTTAGCTTTAGCTTTATGGTTGTTCCGCAGGGCCTTTCAACTGCTGTAAAAACTGTAAAATCTTTGAGCTCTGCGAGTTGAACGTCAAACTCGAAGCCTTGAGCATTCATAGCTTCGGCGGGTCTTCCTCTATAGCCCTCAAATGCGGCGGTGGACACGCTGGCCACATCTGCAATGGTAAAAACCGACCAAAAACCAATACCAAAGCGGGCAATCGGTGCGTACTCGCTATCTATATATGCAGGCTCACTAGACCTACTGCTCCCGACAGTAAGCAAGTTATTCAGAACAGTACGCTCCGACATCCCGCATCCATTATCACTGACTATCACTGCATGTCGTATTCTGTCAAAAATTACGCTGATTTCTGGACAATACTTGTCCGAGCGTGCAGAGTGATGTTCCCTAAAGCGGCATGCCTCAACCGCGTTCTGCACTAATTCACGCAATGCAATGCCCTGTTTAGTTCGCCAAACTGCATTGGATGCGATCAAGTCGATTACACTTCGCTTATTTAGCCTAACACCCAATCTCTGAAAATTTCCTCGACTGAATGACAGATTGCGCTGAAAAGGCTCCCCTACAATCTTCAGTCTTCTACTTTTGCATCGACGGTCTATATCGCAGTACCCCTGAATCCACTCTTCCATTTGATCAAAAGTCCGATGAGCGAGAGCTAGGACATCGGCATCCTGAAATGCACCACTGACAATAATTCGACCGTCATCAGTCACAGCTAGACTGTCACCAGTGCAGACGTGTTTCATATTCTCAGCATAAGAGATTCGGGCAGCAGAGCTTTCATCTACTCCAATTTTATCAAGTACGCCATCAAGTACTCGTGTATCACTGAACTCTATAGCGTCTGCCACGCATACAATTACCGCCAACTGAGCCAGGTCGCTTTCTTTTTGGCCAGTTGCGAATGGGCGCTGCAACTCTTTTTCCAGTTGAGCTATAGAGTAATTATGCGCCTTCATGAGTAGATCTAGTGCTGAAACCAGATTACGAGGGACGCCAAATTGCTCGGCACATTTCTCGATGTACTCACCTCCACGGATAGAATGATTTTGCCGTAGATAGCTTTGAAGCTTGCCGCTTGTTTTCCAATCCGGCACATCGTCAAGGCGAAGCTTTGCTCTTAAAGCCGCCTCTTCTCCGGGAAAAACAGCCATACCCAGATCATGTGCATATGCAGCGGCAATTAATAAAAAAACTTCTTGTGCCGTTAGTGCTTCTGGCTTTAAGGAGTTGAAGCAGGAGGGAAGTACGCATTGAGCCATTCTCCTAACCACTTGGTATCCGTGGTGTGCGTCATGCCGAGTATAGTAAGGAAAATAACTTTCAATCGACGCCATCAAAGGTGCTATTTCGCGAACAAACGTTGTGATTCGCTCGGAATACTCTTGGTCGATCGATGCTAAATATCGGTAAAGTTTTGTCTCATGCAACTCTGTTAATGGCGGCCTAATCTGCATATCTTTATGCCCTCATGAACTGCTGACAGCAATTGATCAAAATTGCCTAGCCAACCTGTAAGTGCCTGCCCTATTCGAGCATTTTCTGATGTTAATCAGACACTAACAGACTGCTAGATAATGGCTTAATAATATCGCAGTTGAACCGTTTTAAAACCACCCACGTATAGACCACGATTCCTTAGGCACCCTCTAGCCTCCAACAATACAAGGAGGAGAGACGATGCCCTCAACAGCCAATATCCGAGAGCTGCCATCACCACAACCCTGACCACCCAAAGCCCCTACTCCACCGCTCCCTTCGCCACCCGATACTCCCCCGGCGTCACCCCCGCATTGCGGGTGAAGAACCGGCTGAAATAGGCCGGATCCTTGAAGCCCAGCTGGTAGCAGATTTCATTGACCGAGCTGCCGGTGAACAGCAGCAGGCGCTTGGCTTCCTGCATCAGGCGGTCGAACACCAGGCGTTTGGACGGCAAGTCGGCGATGCGGCGGCAGATGTCGTTGAGGCGCGCTTCGGTGACGCCCAGTTGCGTGGCGTAGCGGCCCAGCGACCAGTGTTCCTGATAGTGGGTTTCGATCAGGGCATTGAAGCGCTGGAAGATGTGCAGGTCTTCGCCACGCGCCGGCTGCGCCTGGATGGTGCGGGCAGACAGGCGCAGCAGGCTGACGAAGATCAGCCGGGTCAGCGCCGCCAGGCTGAGTTCGCGGCCAGGGCGGTCGTCGGCGAATTCGTGGCGCAGTTCGTCGAACAGCAGGTTCAGCCGCGCGACCTCGCCGTCGTATTGCCCGTCCAGCTCGCCCACCGCCACGCACAGGGGCGCGATCTGCGGCCCCTGGGCCAGCCCCTGGCGGCTCTCCAGCAGCGGCCAGACCAGCTCCTGGCGCACGGTCAGCACATGACCGTCGCTGTCGGCGTCGGTGACGAAAGCATGGGGAAAGGTCGGCGGGGTGAGAAAGAACATCGGCCCCTGTTGCTGGTAGCGCTGGTCATCCAGGTACACCCGCACCACGCCGCTCTTGACGTAGTGCACCTGAAAGAAGCGGTCATGCCGATGCACCGGCATGTTGCGGCCGAAGAAGTCGGCCAGCTTGCCAAGGGCCTCGTAATGCACATCCGCATCCGCGTAACGCTGGTCGTAGACCTGGCCGATGTTGATGTTGGGGATGGGTTGCGGATCGTGCATGGCTCCTCCCCCTCAGCTCACCAGTGTCAGGGCTTGATCTGCTTGAGTTCGTTGAGCAGGCCAAGCAGTTGTTGCAGCTTCTCTTCGCCGAACTGCTCTTGAATGCGCTGGTAGTTGTGCTCCATGCCATCGCTCATGGAAAGGAAGCAGGCGTGGCCCTTCTCGGTCAGGTTGATATGGATGCGGCGCTGATCGGTGGTGGATTTGCGTCGCACCACGATACCGTCGCGCTCCAGACGGCTGAGCACACCGGTCATGCTCGGCTTGAGGATGCAGGCCAGTTCGGCCAGGCGAAAGCTCTCCATTTCCCCCTGCTGGCGCAGGATGCGGATGACCCGCCATTGCTGCTCGGTAAGGCCGTGTTCGTTGAGTAGCGGACGAAAGAAACTCATGGCCGCTTCACGGGCCTGCAGCAGGGTAAGGGTCAGGGAAGGTCGAGGTGTGGGCATGGCAAGGTTCACAGAGCGGAATTAGTAAATAGCTTAACGAAATAAAGCAGATAACACCCTGCCGTCAATCACTGCCTGTGCGACTGGCATGCTCATACATGGCCTGCGGCAGCCTCGGTCAAGCTCGCCGGCCGGCCCGCTCTTATGCTGATCTCCAACTGACTCGAGCCACGGCCCGATGTTGGCAATCCACTTGTAGCAGGAGCTCCGCGCCCATGGCCACCTCACTCGTACCCACTCTCCCCGCCGTCGATAGCTTTCTGAACAAGCGTCACAGCTCCTTTGTCGATGGCGCGCAAACCAGCCTTCGGCATGGCGAGGGGATGGAGATTTTCAACCCGGCGAGCGCGCAGGTGCTGACCCAGTTGGAGCTGGCCGACGCAGCGGCAGTGGAGGCCATCGTCGCCTCGGCCCAGCGCGCCTTCGCCTCGGGCTGCTGGAGCAAGCTGGCACCTGCCGTGCGTGAGCGCATCCTGCTGCGTTTCGCCGATCTGGTCGAGGCCCACAGCGAAGAACTGGCCCAGCTGGAAACCCTCAACCAGGGCAAGTCGATCCACCTGTCGCGCGCCATCGAAGTCGGCGCATCGCTCAACTACATGCGCTACATGGCCGGCTGGGCCACCAAGATCGAAGGCCAGACGCTCGACGTGTCCATCCCCATGCCGGAGCACGCGCGCTTCAATGCCTACACCCGCCGTGAACCGGCAGGCGTGGTAGCCGGCATCGTGCCGTGGAACTTCCCGATGATGATTGCGCTGTGGAAGGTCATCCCGGCGCTGGCCTGCGGCTGCACCGTGATCATCAAGCCAGCCGACGAAACCCCGCTGACTGCCCTGCGCCTGGCCGAGCTGGCCGTCGAAGCCGGCATCCCCGCCGGGGTGTTCAACGTGCTGATTGGCCGTGGCGCCGAAGTCGGCCCGGCGCTGGTGGCGCATCCGCTGGTGAACAAGGTGTCCTTCACCGGCTCCACCGCGGTCGGCAAGCAGGTGGGCATCGCCGCGCTGCAGAACATGACCCGCTTCACCCTCGAACTGGGCGGCAAGAACCCCATGCTGCTGCTGGAGGACGCCGACCTCGACAAGGCCGTGGCCGGTGCCATCGGCGGCGGCTTGCTCAACCAGGGCCAGGTCTGCGCAGCAGCCTCGCGCATCTATGTACCGGCGCGCCACTATGGGCGTTTCGTCGAGGCGCTCAGCGCCCAGGTCGGTGCACTGAGCATCGGCGCCGGCATGGACGCCACCGCCCAGGTCGGCCCGCTGGTGTCGAAGAAGCAGCAAAACAGCGTGCTCAACTACCTGGAAACGGCCCGTCGCGAAGGCGCACGTTTCGCCACCGGTGGCCAGCCCGTGGATCTGCCCGGCTACTTCGTCGCCCCGACCGTACTGGCCGACATGCAGCAACGCATGACCTGCGTGCAGGAAGAGATCTTCGGCCCAGTGCTGTCCGTGGTGCCCTACGACAACCTCGAACAAGGGCTGCAGATGGTCAACGACAGCCGCTACGGCCTGACCGCCAGCCTCTGGAGCAACGACCTGGGCCGGGTGATGGAGCTGATTCCGCAGGTCGAGGCCGGCACCGTCTGGGTCAACAACCACGTCCCGGTCGACCCCAACCTGCCCTTCGGCGGCTACAAGCAATCGGGCATGGGCCGCGAATTCGGCCGCAGCGCCATCGAAGGCTTCACCGAAGTCAAATCGGTGTGCATCACCTACTGATGACGACGCGCGGCGGCCTTGCCGAGCAAAGACCGCCGCCCAGACGCGTAAACCAGCAAAAGTGCAATTGATTCCCTGAAACAGCCATTAAAGGCCGCCTTCTACACCATCAATATCACCCGTACAGGATCAGGCCGACGCCGCAACAAGAATTTCGTTTACATATTAACTTTAAAATTAATATATTAACGACAGATACCGAACCGGCGATGTCAAACGCCCCGAGCAGGAGAACAAGAAATGAGTCGCCCCACCGAACAGGCCGCCAGCGGAACACTTTTCGGCGTAGCCCTGAACTACCAGGGCCTGCTGCGCAGCCGCCTGGCCGAGTTCAACGAGCCGCCATACCAGCAGCCACCGCTCAAGCCGGTGCTGTTCATCAAGACGCCTAATACCCGCAATGGCGACGGCCAGCCGGTGGTGATGCCAGCCGGCGAGCGCCTGCAGCCTGGCCCGGCCCTGGGCGTGGTGATCGGCAAGAGCGCCAGCCGCGTCACTGAGCAGGATGCCCTGACCCATGTCGCCGGCTATGTGATCGTCAACGAATTCAGCCTGCCGGAAGAGAGCTACTACCGCCCCGCCGTCAAGGCCAAGTGCCGCGATGGCTTCTGCGCCCTCGGCAGCGAAGTGATCGAGCTGGCGGACCCGCATTCCCTGACCCTCAAGCTGCTGGTCAACGGCGAAGTGCGCCAGGACAACACCACCGCCAACTTCGTGCGCAGCGTGCCGCGCCTGATCGCCGAACTCAGCGAGTTCATGACCCTGCATGCAGGCGACGTGCTGATCACCGGCACCCCGGAAGGTCGGGTCGACGTGCAGCCCGGCGATGAAGTGAGCGTGGAAATCAGCGGCCTGGGTCGCCTGACCAACCACATCGTGGCGCAGTAAGGAGAGCAAGATGAAACACGCCCGTATTCGCTACGAGAACCAGATCCACGCCGTTACCGTCGAGGCGGACAACGCCGTGCGCCTGGCCGATGGTCGCCTGCTCGCCGAAACCGATGTCGAGTGGCTGCCGCCTGCCGAAGGCAGCATGTTCGCCCTCGGCCTGAACTACGCCGACCACGCCGCCGAACTGGCCTTCAAGGCGCCGACCGAGCCGCTGGCCTTCATCAAGTCGCCCGGCACCTACACCGGCCACAATCAGCTGACCTGGCGCCCAGACAACGTCAAGTACATGCACTACGAGTGCGAGCTGGTGGCGGTGATCGGCAAGCCGGCGAAGAACGTCAAGCGCGAGGACGCCCTGCAGTACCTGGCCGGCTACACCGTCTGCAACGACTACGCCATCCGCGACTACCTGGAAAACTACTACCGTCCCAACCTGCGGGTGAAGAACCGCGACTGCACCACCCCGGTCGGCCCATGGATGGTCGATGCCGCCGACGTTTCTGATCCGTCCAAGCTCAAGCTGCGCACCTGGATCAACGGCGAGTTGAAACAGGAAGGCACCACCGCGGACATGATCTTCGACATTCCGTATCTCATCGAATACTTCTCCAGCTTCATGACCCTGCAGCCCGGCGACATGATCGCCACCGGCACGCCGGAAGGCCTGGCCGATGTGGTGCCAGACGATGAAGTGGTGGTGGAAGTGGAAGGCGTTGGCCGCCTGGTCAACCGTATCGTCAGCGAATCCGCATTCTTCGCCGCGCGCGGCAAGTGACACCTACGAGGCACAGAACATGATCAAGCATTGGATCAACGGCCAGGAAGTCGAGAGCAACGAGACTTTCACCAACTACAACCCGGCCACCGGCGAAGCCATCGGTGAAGTCGCCAGCGGCGGCGCCGAGGAAATCAACCGCGCCGTGGTCGCCGCCAAGGAAGCCTTCCCCAAGTGGGCGGGCACCCCGGCCAAGGAGCGCGCCAAGCTTATGCGCAAGCTGGGTGAGCTGATCGACCAGAACGTGCCGAAACTGGCCGAGCTGGAAACCCTGGACACCGGCCTGCCGATTCACCAGACCAAGAACGTGCTGATCCCGCGCGCTTCGCACAACTTCGATTTCTTCGCCGAAGTCTGCACACGCATGGACGGCCACAGCTACCCGGTCGACGACCAGATGCTCAACTACACCCTGTACCAGCCGGTCGGCGTGTGTGGCCTGGTGTCGCCGTGGAACGTGCCGTTCATGACCGCCACCTGGAAGACCGCGCCCTGCCTGGCGCTGGGCAACACGGCGGTGCTGAAGATGAGCGAGCTGTCGCCTTTGACCGCCAACGAGCTGGGCCGCCTGGCCCTGGAAGCCGGCATTCCGCCGGGCGTGCTCAACGTGGTACAGGGTTACGGCGCCACCGCTGGCGACGCCCTGGTGCGCCACCCGGACGTGCGCGCGATCTCCTTCACCGGCGGCACCGCCACCGGCAAGAAGATCATGCAGACCGCCGGCCTGAAGAAGTATTCGATGGAGCTGGGCGGCAAGAGCCCGGTGCTGATCTTCGACGACGCCGACCTCGACCGCGCCCTCGACGCCGCGCTGTTCACCATCTTCTCGCTCAATGGTGAGCGCTGCACCGCAGGCTCGCGCATCTTCATTCAGGAGAGCGTCTACGACCAGTTCGTCGCCGAGTTCGCCGCCCGTGCCAAGCGCCTGATCGTTGGCGACCCGACCGACCCGAAAACCCAGGTCGGCTCGATGATCACCCAGGCGCACTACGACAAGGTCACCGGCTACATCAAGATCGGTATGGAAGAAGGCGCCGAACTGCTCGCGGGCGGCCTGGAGCGCCCGGCCAATCTGCCGGCGCACCTGGCCAAGGGGCAGTTTATCCAGCCCACCGTGTTCGCCCACGTCGACAACCGCATGCGCATCGCTCAGGAAGAAATCTTCGGCCCGGTGGTGTGCCTGATCAAGTTCAAGGACGAAGCCGAAGCGCTGCGTCTGGCCAACGATACCGAGTACGGCCTGGCCTCCTATATCTGGACGCAGGACATCGGCAAGGCCCACCGCCTGGCCCGCGGCATCGAAGCCGGCATGGTGTTCATCAACAGCCAGAACGTGCGTGACCTGCGCCAGCCCTTCGGCGGCGTGAAGGGTTCGGGCACTGGCCGCGAAGGTGGCGAATACAGCTTCGAGGTGTTCGCCGAGATCAAGAACGTGTGCATCTCGATGGGCAGCCACCACATCCCGCGCTGGGGCGTATAACGCCGCTGCAAGCGGGAGCGTTGCTCTTGCCTTGCAGCCCATCGTCAACAAGAACAATACGGAGATCACCATGGGTAAGCTCGCTCTCGCCGCCAAGATCACCCACGTACCCTCGATGTACCTCTCGGAACTGCCCGGCCCGCGTCAGGGTTTCCGTCAGGCAGCCATCGACGGCCATATCGAAATCAGCAAGCGCTGCCGCGAACTGGGCGTCGACACCATCGTCGTGTTCGATACCCACTGGCTGGTCAACGCCAACTACCACGTCCTCTGCGGGCCGCATTTCAAGGGGCTGTACACCAGCAACGAGCTGCCACACTTCATCAGCAACATGGAGTACGAGTTCCCGGGCAACCCGGAGCTGGGCAAGATCCTCGCAGCCGAGTGCAACCGCCTGGGTGTCGAGACCATGGCGCACGACGCCACCACCCTGGGCCCGGAGTACGGCACCCTGGTGCCAATGCGCTACATGAACCAGGATCAGCACTTCAAGGTGGTCTCGGTTTCGGCGCTATGCACCTCGCATTACCTGGCCGACAGCGCCCGCCTCGGCTGGGCCATGCGCAAGGCCGTGGAGGAACACTACGACGGCACCGTGGCGTTCTTCGCCAGCGGCTCGCTGTCGCACCGCTTCGCCCAGAACGGCCAGGCGCCGGATTTCGCCACCAAGGTCTGGAGCCCGTTCCTGGAAACCCTCGACCACCGCGTAGTGCAGATGTGGCAGGACGGCGAGTGGGAAGCCTTCTGCAACATGCTCCCGGAATACGCCGTCAAGGGTCATGGCGAAGGCTTCATGCATGACACCGCCATGCTGCTCGGCGCGCTGGGCTGGTCGAAATACAACGCCAAGGCCGAAGTGGTCACGCCCTACTTCGGCTCCTCCGGCACCGGCCAGATCAACGCCATCTTCCCGGTCACCCCACAGGACGGCTCCGCCATCCCCGAAGCCCAGGCCTCCAACCCGGCTGGCGTCGCCCCCACCAGCCGCCTCTGACCCCGTAGGAGCGGCTTTAGCCGCGAAGCCCTGGTTTGCGGCGGCCGCTCCTGCTTTTGTGAGGACATCACGATGCCCCACCTGGTACTGCTCTACACCTCCGACGTCGAACCTGATGTGGATGTCGGGGCCCTGTGTCGCGCCCTGGCCGACTGCATGCTCGAACAACGTGATGAAGCCGGCAAGGCGGTGTTCCCCATCGGCGGCACCCGCGTGCTGGCCTACCCGGCGGCTCATTCGGCGGTGGCCGATGGCAAGGGTGACTACGGCTTTCTCTACGCCAACCTGCGCATGGGCGCCGGGCGCAGCCAGGTGGTGCACAAGCAGGTCGGCGACAACCTGATGCGTGTGCTGCGTACGCACCTCGACGATCTGCTGGCCAAACGCCCTGTGGGCGTCACCCTGCAGATCGACGAAAGTCCCGGCCAGGTCTTCGACGCCAAGCACAGCAGCCTGCACCCCCTGTTCAACAAGACTTCCTGAGGTTCATTGACCATGCTCGATGCCAGCATCATTCAGCAGGCCGCCGCACGCCTGGACTCCGCCGAGCGTTCGCGCCAGCAGGTCCGCCAGTTCTCCCTGGACTACCCGAACATCACCATCGAAGACGCCTACGCCATCCAGCGCGCCTGGGTCGAGCAGAAGATCAAGGATGGCCGCAAGCTGGTCGGCCACAAGATCGGCCTGACCTCGCGCGCCATGCAGGTGTCCTCCAACATCACCGAGCCGGACTACGGCGCCCTGCTCGACGACATGCTGTTCGAGGAAGGCAGCGACATCCCCTTCGAGCGCTTCATCGTGCCGCGCGTGGAAGTGGAGCTGGCGTTCATTCTCGGCAAACCGCTGAAAGGCCCGAACGTGACGATCTTCGACGTGCTCGACGCCACCGAATGGGTGATCCCGGCGCTGGAAATCATCGATGCCCGCATCCAGCAGATCGACCCACAAACCAAGGTCACCCGCAAAGTGTTCGACACCATCTCCGACAACGCCGCCAACGCTGGCGTGGTGATGGGCGGCCGCGCCGTGCGACCGACCGAGATCGACCTGCGCAAGGTGCCGGCGGTGCTCTACCGCAATGGCGTGATCGAGGAATCCGGCGTATCCGCCGCCGTGCTCAACCACCCGGCCAAGGGCGTGGCCTGGCTGGCCAACAAACTGGCGCCGTACGACGTCACCCTGGAACCGGGGCAGATCATCCTCGGTGGCTCCTTCACCCGCCCGGTGGCCGCCAGCCCCGGCGACACCTTCCACGTCGACTACGACGTGCTCGGCAGCATCGCCTGCCGGTTCGTCTGAGCGCAGGAGGCGATCATGGACATGCCCATCAACACCTTCAAACAACGCCTGCAGTCGGGTGAAGCACAGATCGGCCTGTGGCTCGGTCTGGCCGACGCTTACTGCGCCGAGCTAGCGGCCAATGCCGGCTTCGACTGGCTGCTGATCGACGGTGAACACGCCCCGAATGACCTACGCGGCCTGCTCGGCCAGTTGCAGGCCATCGCCCCCTACCCTAGCCAGCCGGTGATTCGCCCGGTGATCGGCGATACCGCGCTGATCAAGCAACTGCTGGATATCGGCGCGCAGACCCTGCTGGTGCCGATGGTGGAAAGCGCCGAACAAGCCCGCGAGCTGGTGCGCGCCATGCACTACCCACCGCACGGCGTACGCGGTGTCGGCAGCGCCTTGGCTCGCGCCTCGCGCTGGAACAGCATTCCCGGTTATCTGGACAAGGCTGACGAGCAGATGTGCCTGCTGGTGCAGATCGAGAACCTCGACGGCCTGGCCAAGCTGGATGAAATCGTCGCGGTCGAGGGCGTCGATGGCGTGTTCATCGGCCCCGCCGACCTCAGCGCGTCCATGGGCCATCGCGGCAACCCCGGCCACCAAGAGGTGCAGGCCGCCATCGAAGACGCCATCGTGCGGATCGGCAAGGCCGGCAAGGCCGCCGGCATCCTCAGCGCCGACCAGAGCCTGGCGCGGCGCTACCTGGAACTGGGCGCCAAGTTCGTCGCCGTCGGCGTCGACACCACCGTGCTGATGCGCGGCCTGCAAACCCTGGCTGCGACTTTCAAGGATGCACCGACACCGTCCACGTCTGGCGGCGGCGTTTACTGAAGCGATTACGAGAACGACATGAAACTCTCCGATCTGAATTTGCTGCGCGAAAAGGCTTTCATCGACGGTCAGTGGGTCGAGGCCGATGACCAGTCGCGCTTCGCCGTGACCAACCCGGCCAATGGCGAATTGATCGCCGAAGTCGCCTCCCTCGGCCAGGCGGAAACTGCCCGCGCCATCGCTGCGGCCAAGGCCGCCCTGCCGGCCTGGCGCGAGAGGACCGCCAAGGAACGCAGCGCCATCCTGCGCACCTGGTTCAACCTGATCATGGAAAATCAGGAAGACCTGGCCCGCCTGCTCAGTTGGGAACAGGGCAAGCCGCTGGCCGAAAGCCGTGGCGAGATCGCCTACGGCGCCAGCTTCATCGAATGGTTCGCCGAGGAGGCCAAGCGCATCTACGGCGATGTGATTCCGCATGACAAGCAGGGCCGGCGCCTGGTGGTGATCAAGCAGGCCATCGGTGTGGTCGCGGCCATCACACCCTGGAACTTCCCCAACGCCATGATCACCCGCAAGGTCGGCCCGGCGCTGGCTGCCGGCTGCACCGTGGTGCTCAAGCCTGCCTCGGAAACACCGCTGTCGGCCCTGGCCCTGGCGGTGCTCGGCGAGCGCGCTGGCATACCGGCTGGCGTGCTGAACATCGTACCGGGCACCCACTCACGCGCCATCGGCGCCGAGCTGACCGGCAACCCGGACGTGCAGAAACTGTCCTTCACCGGCTCCACCGAAATCGGCAAATTGCTGATGGCACAGTGCGCCAGCACCATCAAGAAAGTCAGCCTGGAGTTGGGTGGCAACGCGCCCTTCATCGTCTTCGACGACGCCGACCTGGACGCTGCCGTACAGGGCGCCATCGCGTCCAAGTTCCGCAACAGCGGGCAGACTTGCGTGTGCACCAACCGCTTGCTGGTGCAGAACGGCGTGTACGACGAGTTCAGCAAACGCCTGGTCGTCGCAGTCAACGCGCTGAAAGTCGCCCCGGCCAGCGAAGATGGCGCTCAACAGGGCCCGCTGATCAACGCCAAGGCGGTGGAGAAGATCGAGGAACATATTGCCGATGCCATCAGCAAGGGCGCCAAGGTACTGGCCGGTGGCCGCCCTCATGCACTCGGCGGCAGCTTCTTCGAGCCGACCGTGCTCGGCGACGTCACCGCGCAGATGCTGGTCGCTCGCGACGAAACCTTCGGCCCACTGGCGCCGATTTTCCGCTTCGACACGGAAGCCGAAGCCATCGCCATGGCCAACGACACCGAGTTCGGCCTGGCCTCCTACGTCTACACCCGCGATCTTGGCCGCGCCTGGCGTGTCAGCGAAGCGCTGGAATACGGCATGGTCGGCGTCAACGAAGGACTGATCTCCACCGAGGTCGCGCCGTTCGGCGGCATCAAGCAATCCGGCCTGGGCCGTGAAGGCTCGCACTACGGCATCGACGACTATATTGAGCAAAAGTACATGTGTCTCGGCATCGACTGAAGCCGGTACCCCCCATCTGCAAGGGTACTGCTACGAAATAACACTGCACTTCGTCACAGATGATGACGCGCATGTGGCCCGAGGTCACCTGGCTGTCGACGCCCTCGACGATAACTCACAGCGCCAGATTGCGAGCCAGCTTGACGCTGGATTGCACGACAAGAACGCCAGTAGCGTATTCGAGCGCTGGCTGGGCTAAAGACTTATCGATCTTATTTTCGTCCACAAGCAACTTCCGCAGACGCGGCGGCGACACAATAGCTATGTGAACATCTGCCTGCAGTAGTCGCCACACCTCGCCGGTTTCATCCGCTGTCCGTCTCTGCCATAACTGTTGCCATATCCTTCGTAGCCATCTCGAAAACGGTCTTTGACCCTTCCTCTCCCAGTACCGAACCTTTCGCTCGCGGCACATACGCGTGCCGTGCGTCTTGTCTGGGAGGTTGGGTTCAGGGATGCAAGCGACGACGGTGCTGTACGGCCAAGTGCTGGTGGTGTTGGCCATTACCCTATCCGGGGTATGGAGTGCCACGCAGTGGACGGCTGCCGCACTCGGCTCCCAGGCTCGCCTGGGAGCGCCTTGGTTCGATCTGCTGGGCACGCCGGTCTATCACCCCTGGTGTCTGTTTGAGAGGTGGTTCGTCTTCGATGCCTACGCACCGGACGTCTTCAACGTCGGCGGCAGCATCGCCGCCTGCAGCAGCCTGCTGGCACTGGTGGTGGCCATTGGCATGGCTATCTGGCGGGCCCGCCAGGCACGCCGCGTCACCACCTACGGCTCGGCGCGCTGGGCCGATGCGGATGAGGTGCGCAATGCTGGCCTGACCCAGCCTGCGGGCGTGTTCCTCGGCCAGTTCGATGGGCAGTACCTGCGTAATGAAGGCCCCGAGCATATCCTGACCTTCGCACTGACTCGTTCGGGCAAAGGCGTCGGTCTGGTGGTACCCACCCTGCTCTCCTGGCCCGCTTCGGCGGTCATCCATGACATCAAGGGCGAGAACTGGAGCCTGACCGCGGGTTGGCGCTCCCGCTTCTCGCACTGCCTGCTGTTCAACCCCACCGACCTGACCTCGGCCGCCTACAACCCGCTGCTGGAAGTGCGTCGCGGCGCCCACGAGGTGCGCGGCGTGCAGGGGCATCGAAGGTTCTCTGGACAGCATATCGTCCAGCTTCGATAACGCACCAGCGCCAGACAATGCTGCTTTCGACTGGGTAAAACACGCCTTTGGTCGTAAATAGCCGTACACGTAGAAACGCAAACGCCCCGACACCAGCCTTGCGGCGAGTGTCGGGGCGTCGATTGGCAGACGTCAGCTGCGGCAGTCTTCAATCAGGCCTTTGACCAGGCCAATCATCAGCAACAGCATCAGCACCATGAACGGCAGGCCCATGGCTACGGCACCGGCCTGAATGCCTTTGAGCGCGGTATCGCCGCCGATCACGAACAGCGTCACGGTCACCAGCGCGATCATCACCAGCCACAGCACGCGCTGCACCGGCAGGGTGTCAGGGTCACCACCAGCCGACAGGTTGTCGATCACCAGCGCGCCGGAGTCCACCGAGGTCACCATGAAGAACACCAGCAGGGCGACCACCAGCAGCGAGCCGATGCCAGCCAGCGGCAGCATCTCCAGGAACTGGAAGATGGCCATGTTGACGTCGCTGAGACCAGCCGCCAGGGCACCGCTACCATCGATCACCTGGGCGATGGCGCCGCCACCGAACGCCGAGAACCACAGCAGCGTCACCACGGTCGGCGCCAGCATCACCATGCCGACCATCTGACGCAGGGTACGGCCCTTGGAAACGCGGGCAACGAAGATCCCCACCAGCGGCCCCCAGGTGCACCACCAGGCCCAGTAGAACACCGTCCAGCCCTGGAACCAGTCCTGATCAGGACGATCGATCCAATTGCTCAGCGGCAGGAACATCTGGCCGTAGTCGACCGCCGCGTTCAGGGTGTTGGAGAAGAACGCCATGCCACCGATACCGACCGCGACCAGCAGGAACAGCACCAGTGCCAGCAGCATATTGATGTTGCTCAGGACCTTGACCCCGGCATCCAGTCCGCGCCACAGCGAGAACCCTGCCAGACAGGTGACCGCGACGATAAACATGAGCTGGAAGGCGAAGGTATTCGGTGTACCCAGCACGTGGGCAATGCCGGCGGTGGCCTGCATCGCGCCCAGACCGAGAGAAGTGGCCAGGCCGAAGATGCTCAGCACCACGGTGAACACGTCGACCATCTGCCCCGGCAAGCCACGGTGCCCGCGCCCCAGCAGCGGTTGCAGACCGGAGCTGAGCGACAGCGGCAGGCCCTTGTTGTAGGAGAAGTACCCCACCACCAACGCGCTGGTCAGGTAGATCGCCCAGGGGTGAAAGCCCCAGTGATACATCGTCGCGCCCATTGCCGCATGGGCGGCCTCCGGGGTGCTGGCAGCCACGTTCAGCGGTGTTTTCCACCAGGCGGTGTACTGCGCCACCGGCTCGGCGACGCCCCAGTACAGAAGGCCGACGCCCATGCCGGCGGCGAACATCATGGAGAACCACGACAGGGTGCTGAATTCGGGTTTGGCATCACGGCCACCGAGGCGCACCTTGCCCAGCGGCGACAGGGCCAGGCCGGCGCAGAACAGCACCGCCAGATTGCCCATGATGATGATGAACCAGTCGAAGTTCTTCAGGATCCAGCCCTTGATGCCTTCCAGCGTCTCGCCGAAGACCACGGGATTGCTCAGTGCCAGGAGAACCAGCAACAGGATGATGGAGAAGGAAACAGGGAATATGACGCGATGGAAGTTCAAGCCGAGCACTCGGATATTGAAGTCTCGACCGACGATGTCTTGCGCAACCATAGGCTTCATGCACGCACCTCGATTTTGTTCTTGTAATAGTTTTCTCCGCATCCGGATCGAGCCCTGCTGGTGCAGTTGGTGGCTCGGCAAGCGCTGCGGATGATCAATAGTCGATCAGGCCCGAATCCACCGACAAACCATTTAATCTGCGCGACTTATGACTTTTAATCATCAATATAAGCAGCTGCTCAGGGCGCCTCGACAGCGCACCAAAGCCATGTTTCACGGGCGCTGGCGAGCCTCCAGGCAGGCACCTGCCGGCTCGTTGTTCTGGCTGAGCTTTGCGCATCCATTCGCGGATCGGGATGGACCGTTCAGAGCCTCTGGCTGGGTGCCTCCTCGACTCGCGCCTCCACGCTGACCGCCGGCTCGATGACCGCCGCCAGGGCCGTACACGCGAGGCCATTGGGTGCGGCCTGAAGCTGCAGCGGTGCATCGTCCTGCAGGTGCACGCGCAGCATGACCATCAGCGGGATCGGCGTATTTCGTCAGATTCGGGAAGTCTTCTAGCGCAGGCCATCAGAGCCAGTCCGTTTGCCATGGATAACGCGACAGGGATTCACACCCGTTCGCTGTAATCAGCACTTGCTGTTCGAGCTTGATCCCTTCGGCACCGCCCTGCTCGCCGATATAGCTCTCCACGCAGAGCACCATGTTCTCCTCAAACACTCCGTCGTAACCGCTAATGGACCAATCGGCACCCTTGTGCGCCAGAGCTGGGTACTCGTCAGCCAGGCCGACGCCATGCACCACACAGCAGTAGCGGTTATGCAAATAGGCCGCGGGGATATCCCAGGAACGCTCGACGAACTCGCGGTGACTCAGCCCCGGACGCAGTAGGCTCATGTTGTGTTGCACCTGCTCATGGGCCAAGCGGTAAAGTTTGCGCTGCTCGGCGGTGGGCGGTACGTGTCCAACCGTCCAGGCCCGAGATATGTCGGCGCAGTAACCGTAGGGACCGATCAGGTCTGTGTCGAAGCTGATGATCTCGCCCTCGTTCATCACCCGGTTGCTGGATTCCTGCATCCAGGGGTTCGTTCGCGGCCCGGAGGCCAGCAGGCGGGTCTCAATCCATTCACCGCCGTGACGGACATTCTCGTAATGCAGCCAGGCCCAGAGCTCGTTCTCGGTCATCCCCGGACGCAGCTCGTCATGCATGCGCTGGATACCGCGCTCGCACACCGCGATAGTCCAGCGCATCAATTCCAGCTCCCCGGCTGATTTGATCTTGCGCGCCTCCTCCATCAGGCTGTGCCCCTCGACCAAGGTCATGCCGCTGTCACGCAACAACTCAAGACCTTCCAGATCGGCTTTATCCACCGCCAGGCGCACCTTGTCACCGGCATGCTGACGGATCACTGCGCACACGTCGTCGGCCCAGACCAAGGCTTTCTCGCTGATCCGCGAACCGGCGCCGAAATAGCTCCAGTTGATCGCCGGACGGATCTCGTCGAGCAGCTCATTGCCTTCATGCAGGTGCTCGCAGTTGTGGAACTCGAACAGCACCACCGGCCCTTCGGCGAACACCAGCGCATAGCGGGCGTAGTTATGCAGAGTCCATACCTGCATGTTCGAGGTGTCGGTGGCGTAGCGGATGTTCACCGGGTCATACAGCAAGATGGCCGCACAATCAGCGGCCTTCAATTGCTGACGCACGCGTTGCAGACGATAGGCGCAAGCCGCTTTATGCGTTTCGACGCTCACTGGGTTGCGCAGGGGCTGCGCAGCGGTCTCGTCTGCTAGGTACTTATTCTTGTTTTCGAACATGGCCAGACTTCCTGGGGAATAAAATGGGGAGACGCCGTCACGCGGGCGGCTCAATGACGCTCAATGGCGCCTCGGCTTGCGAGGCCTCACCGCTCTGCGCGGGCTCCACGGCCGCGGCCAGCGTGGCGCAGGCCAGGCCAACCGGCGTGGCCTGGTGTTGCAGCGGCGCATCCGCCTGGAGAAATTCGCCAGTCACTCGTTTCTGGCTCACCGCCAGCACCAGCAGACCGGAGCAGGCGGCGAAGAAGTAATAGAGGCTTGCGGAGCCGCAGTGCTCCATCAGCGCGCCAGCCAGCAGCGGGCCGATACAGGCCCCCACACCGAAGGTGGCGAGCAGCAAGCCCGCCAGCGAAACGCGCAGGCGCGGCTCCATGTTGTCGTTGGCCAGGGCCACACCCAGCGGGTACAGGCAGAACTGCAGAAAACCGATGCAGGCGCTGAACAACAGCAGCACACCGAACGACGCCCCCTGATAAAACGCCAGCGGCAGGCAAGCCAGGATCAGCAGCGCCGCCACACCACGAATCAGGCTGGTGCGTGGCAGGTGATCCGACAGCCAGCCGAGCGGCAGTTGCGCGAGCAGACCAGCAGCGATCGCCAGCGCCATGAACTGCCCCACCTCGACCGTGCTCAGGCCCTGCCTACTGGCGTAGATCGACGACAGCCCATAGAAGCTGCCGTTGATCATCCCCGATATCAGCACGGTGATCAGCGACTGCGGCACGCGCTGCAGAAACAGACGCAGGTCGACCGGCTCGGCGCTCAGGATGGCGGGATGGGTACTGCGGGTCAGCGCCACCGGCACCTGGCTCAGGGCGAAGGCGATGACCACGCCGAGCAGCGCATGCAGGCCAAGGTTGCCGTCGATGCTCAGCGCCAGTTGACCGAGCATCATGCCGACATAGGCCGCGACCATGTAGATGCCCAACACCTTGCCGCGCTGATCGCTCTGCGCGCAGTCGTTGAGCCAGCTCTCCACCACCATCAGTTGGCACATCATCGCCATGCCGACGACAAAACGCAGCAATAGCCAGAGCGGCAACGCCTCGCTGAAGGCATGCGTCAGCACCGCCGCGCAGATGATCCCGGAGCAGGCCACGTAGGTGCGGATATGACCGACACGACCAATCAGCACCTGGCCGACCTTGCCGCCGACCACCATGCCCAGGGCATTGGCCGCCATCAGCGCGCCGCCCCAGAATTCGGCGACGCCACCGGCAGTCAGACGCAGCGCCAGGTAGGTCATCAGCAGGGTCGAGCCGAGCTGCATCAACAGGCTGGCCAGATACAGTGCAGCGAACGCCTGGGTCAGTCCGAGCAATTGCTCACCCCTTTTTCACGGAGAACCACCACGCCTGAGCCGGGCGCGCAGCAAAGCTGGACCATCGTCAACCCTCTCGCTGCTAGGCCAGACCATGCCGTTGCTTCCAGTCACCCGGATGGACCACGTAACCGAACAGCGCATGCCCGCCGTAGACCAGCTCGGTGCCTTCGGGAATCCACAGCAGTTGCCCCGGCTTGACGAGATACAACTCGCCGTTGGCCTTGAGCTCGAAGCAGCCCTCGATGACGAAGATCACCTCGTCATACAGCAGGGTCCAGGCCACCTCGGCGCCCTCCCAGCGGGCGAAACCGATGCCGATGTTCGGCGAGATCTCGTTGCTGATCGCCCGCGCCACGAAAGCAGCACCGGGCGGGCCGCCACGGGGGATGAACTCCAGATCATGGTGATCGACCAACAGCACCGGACCTTTCCCGGAAACGACCTGAGTCATAGCTCGCTCCGACTGTTCCAGGCCGCCAGGCGAATGCGCGAGCGTACGCCCAGGCCGAGGAACGGCTCCGGCGGATTGAGCGACGGCATGCCGGTGACGGCCTGGATATCGCGCAACTGCGCCGAGTCGCTACCGACCGACATTTCCGCCAGCAGCGTGCCGGAGATGGTGCCCCAGGCCGCGCCGACGCCGTTGTCGCAGGCCGAGGCGAACACGCCCGACTCCAGCTCGCCGAAGAAGTTGGTGAAGTTGCGCGAGATCGCGTAAACACCGCCCCAGGTGTGACTGAACGGCACATCGGCCAGTTGCGGGAAGCGCGCCAGGAAGGCCTTGCGATGGTCGTCGCGCACCGACTCGCGCATGGCGTCGCTGGTGCTCTTGCCGTACTTCGGCACGTGCTTGTAGGTGTTACGGATGATCAGGCGACGATCCTGGGTCATACGTACCGTGGTGCCGGCGTGATCGGCCGGGGTCAGGCCCCAGTCGAGCTGACCACCGAAGGCCGCCAACTCGGCATCGCTTAGCGGACGCGTCCAGCTGGCGAAGGTCATCACCGGCAGCAGGCGGTTGCGCAGGTAACCGAACTCCTGGGTGAAGATGCTGGTGCCGAGCAGCAGTTGCTCGGTACGAATCGTGCCCTGGCTACCCTGCAGCAGCCAGTCGCCCTGCCCGTCGCGTTGCAGACCGGTGATGGGCGACTCTTCCAGCAGCTCGACGTTGTCCGGCAGCGAACGCGCCAGCCCGGTGACCAACGCCACGGGCTGCATCAAGTAGCAACCCGGGGTGAAGATTGCGCGGCTGTAATAGGTATTGCCCAGCACCTGCGCCAGCTCGTCGCGTTCGACCAGGCGAAAGGGTTCGCCGAGGTTCGTCAGCAACGTTTCGAAATGCTGCAGATACGCCAGGCCACGCTGGCCCACGGCGCCCTGATACTTGCCGGCGTGGGACCACTGACAGTCGATCCCGTGGCGTTCGATCAACCCCTGTAGCTGGGCGATGGCGGCGCGATTGAGCGACAGCAGGCGCTGCTTGTGCGCCGGGTCGGGATGCTCCAGGGCGAACTTGTGCGGCAGGTCGATGACGAAACCGGAGTTACGCCCGGAAGCGCCCTGGCCGACACGCTGAGCATCGACCAGGATGATGCGTTTGTCCGGCAGCAGTTCGCCGAGGCGGCGTGCAGCGGCCAAGCCGGCGAAACCGGCGCCGATCACCGCGTAATCGGCGCGTTGCTCACCCAGCAGGCGTTTGCACGCGGGCTGTTGCCCCAGCGCGGCGTACCAGCCGCAACTGCTGTCATCATGGGGCAGATTGATTTGCTTGCTCATGCGCGTGCCCTCAGGCCACTGATCGTTGTGCGTTCTGGCAGCTTTGCAGCCAGCTGTTGCGTTGGGTCTGCGCCTGTCGTCCGAGCAGGACGAAGCCGCAGGCCAGCCCCTGGGCATCGTAGAAACCCGCGCTCAGGCCATCGTCGTTCGTTGTGCAGCGCCACTCTCCGGTGGTGCCTGGCGCCGGCGCCAGCAGGCACAGCGGCGCGGCCGGGGTTTTCACCGTCACAGGCATCAGCGGATAGCTCACCGCCGTCGGCTGGCCGAGCAAGGTCTTGCTCAGCGCGGCGATGCCCTGATTGATTGGGGCCAGATATGGCAGCAGCTGCCCGCCGACCTCGATGCAATCGCCCAGGGCGTAGATGCCCGGCTGTGAGCTCTGCAACTGAGCATCGACCTGTATCCCACGGCCCACGGCCAGCCCAGCGCCTTTGGCCAGGCCCAGATTGGGCTGCAGGCCGACAGCCGAGAGCACCAGATCGGCCTCCAGGCTGTCGCCATTGGCCAGGGTCAGGCGGTAACCCTGCTCCAGCGCATCGACGCGGCGCACGGTGTTCTGCAGATGCCAACTGACGCCCAGCGCCGCCAACGCGTCTTGCAGGTGCTGCCCGGCTTCAGCCGGCAGCAGGCGCTCCATCGGCCACTTGCCGAGGCCGATGACGCTGACCTGAAAACCGCTGGCCGCCAGGTCGTTGGCGAATTCACAGCCGATCAGGCCATCGCCGAGAATCGCCACACGCCGCACGCCAACCAGGCGCTCGCGGAAGCTGCGGTAGTCATGCAGGTTGTTGACGCTGATCAGCGCATCGCTGGCCCCTTCGATGGGCAACCGAATCGGCGCGGCGCCGCTGGCCAGTACCAGTTGACCGTATTCCATCTCACCGATATTGGTGTGCAGGCGCCGCGCGGTGGTGTCGATGTGTTGCACCGTGCAATGCGGGTAGACGCGAATCTTCAGGCGCTTCTCGATGGCCAGCGCAGACTCGCCGGCCAACGCGTCGGCGCTCTTGCCCTGCGCCAGACCGATGGACAGCGCCGGCTTGGAATACAGGTGACCAGATTCCTGAGTCAGCACGCGGATTTCCACCTCGGCATCGGCGCGGCGCAGGGCCTGGGCCAGGCCATAACCGGCATAACCGCTGCCGATGATGACGATGGGCTGACGCACGTCGGTCGCCACGGCCAGCAGCGGTTGCGGCGGCACCGGCAGCGGCGTGCTGAGCGGCGCTGCCGCAGCGGCGACTAGCGGGCTGATGTCGAGCATCTCGAAATCTTCCTTGCCGACTTTGCACTCCGGACACTTCCAGTCCGCCGGTACGTCTTCCCAGCGGGTGCCGGCGACAATGCCGTCGTCCGGCCAGCCCAGGGCCTCGTCATAGATGAGGCCGCAAACCACACAGAGCCAGGTCTTGAACATCTCGTTCACTCCCCCGCCACGCGAATGGCGACGTTCTTGGTGCGTACGTAGCTGTACAGCGCTTCCTGGCCCTTCTCGCGGCCGAAGCCGGACAGGCCGACGCCGCCGAACGGCGTTTCGATGCCGCCGGCATACCATTCGTTGACGAACACCTGACCAGCGCGCAGACGTCGCACGCAGCGCATGGCACGACTGATGTCCTGGGTGAAGACGCCGGCGACCAGACCGAAATCGGTGCCATTGGCAATCGCGATGGCCTCTTCCTCGCTGTCGAAGGGGATGATGGCCAGTACCGGGCCGAACACCTCTTCCTGGGCGATGCACATGTCCGCCCGCACGTCGCGGAACACCGTCGGGCGCATGAAGTGCCCGGCCAGTTCGCTATGAGCCTCGCCACCGGTGGCCAGTACTGCACCTTCATCGACTGCGCGCCGACACAGGGTTTCGATTCCAGCGAGTTGAGCTGCACTGACCACCGGGGTGAGGTCCGGGTTGTCCTGGCCGAGACCGACGCTGAGCCCTTCGGCCAGCTCGACCACCGCCTGGACGATGTCTTCGTAGATCTCGCGCTGCACCAGCAGGCGCGACATGGCCGAGCAAACCTGCCCGGCATTGAAGAAGATGCCGTTCTTGACGCTGGCCAGCAGTTGCTTGCGGTCGACGTCGGCGAAGGCGATGGCGGCCGACTTGCCGCCCAGTTCCATGACGCTGGGAATGGCGTTGGCCGCTGCATCACGCAGAATCGACTGACCGGTAGGCACCGAGCCGGTGAAGACGATCTGGTCGACCTTGGCGCTGCTTACCAGGTGCGCCCCAACCTCACGGCCACGGCCGCAGATCAGGTTGATCGCGCCTTGCGGCAAACCGGCCTTGACGATGGCGCGCACCAGCACGCACATGCCCAGCGGCGACAGCTCCGGCGACTTGATCACCACCGCGTTGCCAGCAGCCAGTGCCGGCGCCAGGGAGCGCGCACAGATGGACACCGGGAAATTCCACGGCACGATCTGCGCCGACACGCCCATGGGGTCGTAGACGGTGAAATCCATGTAGCCGTTACCCAGCGGGATCGAGGTGCCCTCGATCTTGTCCGCCATGCCGGCGTAGTACTCGAAGTAGCGCGCGGCTTCGATGAACTCGTCGCGGGCGTCACTCAGGCTCTTGCCATTCTCCTGGCACAGCACCGAGGCGCCCTCATCCGCCACCGCGCGGATTTCCTCGGCGATGCGCAGCAACAAGCTGACCCGCTGCGCCGGGCGAGCGCGGGTCAATTCACCGCTGTCGGCGCAGCGACGCGCCGCCAGCAACGCACGCTCGGCGTCCTCGACGGTAGCCTGGGCGATGGTCGCCAGGGGCTCGGCAGTACCAGGGTTGTTCACGCCCAGGTGCTGGGCGCTGTCGACCCAGGCACCGTCGATGTAATTGAGCCAGTGAGAGGCAATCGGATACATGACGACCTCCTCAGGCGTTCTGCGCAAGGGCCAGCAACTTGCGTGCGGCCCACTGGTGGAAGTAGTGCGTCGGGATGTCCATTTCCGGGGAGAACGCGCCGCCGCCGTAGCCCGGCGAGTGACGGCCCTTCTGCATGCCTTCGACCGAGGCGATGTCTTCGGCGAAGACCACCTTCCACGATTCCAGAATGGCGTTGCGGCAGGCGGCGTACTCGTCGCTCAGCGCCTCGTCACCAACATAGAACAGGCGCAGGTGCTCGATGGTACGGCCCGGTGCGACCGGTTCCAGCTGCATGGCGAAGGCATGGTCGGCCTGGATGCCCAGCAGCACGTTGGGGAAGAAAGCCACGTACTCGGCGTTGCGCAGACGGTCCTGCGGCCAGCTGGGGAACTGCGGCAGGTGGGTGCCGGCAACATCGGAGAGGTTGTAGGCGTAGCTGCCCTGGCCGGCGAACTGCTCGTCGAAGAGGATGTTGTAGTGATCCTCGAGGCGCGAGTAGGTGTTCAGGCTCGGGTGCACCCACGGCAGGTGGTACGCCTCGCAGTAGTTCTCCACGGCCAGCTTCCAGTTGCAGGCGATGTCGAGCGTGGTCGAGTCCATGTTGGCGCGGCGGCGCATCAGGCCCATGCCGTCGTCACCAAGGAACTGGCTCCAGCGCGCGGTCAGCGGCGCCAGCATCTCCTCCAGCGGCTGCGCATCGCCGGACAGGTTGACGAACACCATGTCCATCCAGATGGCGCTGCGGATGGCCTTGAGGCCATGCTTTTCGCAGGCGAAGCGCTCGTCCTTGTGCTTGTCGATACCACCGACATGCGGCGTGCCCTTGAGGCCGCCGTTGAGGTCGTAGGTCCAGGAGTGGTAGGGGCAGCGAATCACGCCCTGCACGGTGCCGGCTTCTTCTACCAGCTTCATGCCACGGTGGCTGCAGACGTTGTGGAATACCTGCACCAGGCCTTCACGGTTGCGCATCAGCAGCAGCGGCAGGCCCATGAAGTCGACCGGTTTGACCGAGCCGTTCTGGCTCAGGTCGCTGGCGAAGCCGACGCAGGCCCAGGTTTTGCCCATGACCTCGTCGCGCTCGAGCTCGAACAGCTTCTGATCGGTGTAGAACGCGTTGGACAGGCCGGTAGCTTGGTGGATCGGCGCAAGTATGGTTTCCAGCTGACGCACTGGGATTTGCTGAGAAGTGGCTTGAGTCATTGTTGTTATCCCCTGCAAGGCACGGTGGTGGTGATCGGCAGGCGCTTGGGCGCTGCTCGTTGGTCACCAGTGTCGAAAAGCAGGGGATTGTTCGACAAACGATTTTTTGCGCAGATATTTATGATTAAAAATCATAAATATCGATAGAGACAGGTGAGTTAGCCCAGAAAAAACGGGGCTTCATGCATGTCACGAGCTCATCGACTCATGATCAGAAATGGTTTGTCCGGCGTCGTCGCCGGTGCCATCTTGCCGCCACTGCGCAACGCTCCGCAGGCATTCGCCAAGCCGGCAAACGCTGCCTGCTGCGCAGCGGTTCTACGCCACCAGCGGCAGAACCGCCCTCCTCACTGAGCGCCTGCACTGCAGGCAATGCACGAGCTGGCGCAGGCCACAAGCCTGCGCCAGCCTCGTCTCAGCCGCTCTGCGCCTCATCATCGGGCGCGTTGGCGACCTGCTCCATCAACCAGTTGCGAAAGCGCTGCACGCTCTGCCGGCTGCTGCGGCCAAGCGGTTCAAGCAGGCAGAACTGCGCATCGGTATGCAGCGCGACATCGATGGGCCGCACCAGTGCGCCGGTCTGCAGGTAGTTGTCGACCAGGTTCGACCAGGCCAGCGCGATGCCCTGCCCGCTCAGCGCCGACTGGATCAGCATCGAATAGCTGTTGATATTGATCCGATGCCTTGGCTCACGCGCCTTGTAACCCAGGCGCTGGAACCACTCCGGCCAGCTGATCCAGTCGCGTTGCGGGTCTTCCAGCCACAGCCAGGTGCCGGTGGCCAACTGCGTCGGCTCGCAGAAATCCGGGTGCTTGGCCAGGTAGCCAGGGCTGCACACAGGGAACACTTCTTCGGCGAACAGCGGCGTCACCTGCATGTTCTTAGGCGGCGTGCGGCAGTAGTACAACGCCAGGTCGCAGTCCAGACGGGAGAAATCCTTGACGTGGTCGTAGGCGATGATGCGCAGGTCCACTTCTTCGTTGTCACGCTGGAACTCGGCGACCCGCGGCAACAGCCAGAGCGAGGCCATGGCGGTACTGGTCACCACCGTGACCTGCTGCGCGCCGCGCCAGTGGCGGATCTCGCCGGTGGCGTGGGCCAGTTGCAGCAAGGACTCGCGCACCGTGTCGTAGTAGTGGCTACCGGTCGGGCTGAGATTGATCTCGCGGGTGGTGCGCTCGAACAGGGTCTTGCCGAGGTAGTCCTCGAGCAGGCGCACCTGTCGGCTGATCGCACCCTGGGTGACGTTCAGTTCCTTGGCCGCGAGGGTGAAACTCAGGTTTCGCGCGGCCGACTCGAACGCCACCAGGCTGTTCAGTGGAGGCAGAGGTTGAATCTTCATGCAGGCAATTCACGCAGGCGTTGTTGTTATTTGGCCGCTGTCTGGAGAACGGCTCGACCTAAAGCATGCAGCTTGTAGCGTTAAACCGATACGCGCCGCGAGAGAAAAGTCACAGCTCTGGTAGACTTGCACGCCGCGGCCAGCAGTTGCGCCACTGCGCGACGGATACCAGTAGAACAGCGCCGCGCCAGAGTTTTTTGCCTGAAAACCCCGTCAACACGTCAGAACGCGTCATCCCAAATGCCTCTAGAAAACGCCGTAACCACGCCGCCCACCCTGTCCCGCCGCTTCTCCGTGGCACCGATGATGGATTGGACGGACCGTCACTGCCGCTACTTCCTGCGCCAGTTGTCGCGCCATGCCCTGCTCTATACCGAGATGGTCACCACCGGCGCGCTGATCCACGGCGACCGTGAGCGATTCCTGCGTTACAGCGAGTGCGAACACCCCATCGCCCTGCAACTCGGTGGCAGCAACCCGCAGGACCTGGCGACCTGCGCAAAGATGGCCGAAGCACAGAGCTATGACGAAGTGAACCTGAACGTCGGCTGCCCCAGCGACCGGGTGCAGAACAACATGATCGGCGCCTGCCTGATGGGCCATCCAGCGCTGGTGGCCGACTGCGTGAAGGCCATGCAGGACGCCGCGAGCATCCCGGTGACGGTCAAGCACCGCATCGGCATCAACGGTCGTGACAGCTATGCCGAGCTGTGCGATTTCGTCGGCCAGGTGCGCGATGCCGGCTGCCGCAGCTTCACCGTGCACGCGCGTGTCGCCATCCTCGAAGGCTTGTCGCCGAAGGAAAACCGCGAGATTCCACCGCTGCGTTACGACATCGCCGCCCAGCTCAAGCAGGATTTTCCAGATCTGGAGATCATCCTCAACGGCGGCATCAAGACCTTGGAGGAATGCGAGCAGCACCTGCAGACCTTCGACGGTGTAATGCTAGGCCGCGAGGCCTATCACAACCCCTATCTGCTGGCGCAGGTGGATAGCCGCCTGTTCGGCGCCGAAGACGCAGGCATCACCCGCATGGATGCCCTGCTCGCACTCAAGCCCTACGTCGAGCAGCATCTGCGCGACGGTGGCACCCTGCACCACATCAGCCGCCACGTGCTTGGCCTGGCTCAGGGCTTCCCCGGTGCGCGGCGTTTCCGCCAACTGCTGTCGGTGGACATCCACAAGGTGAAGGATCCGCTGGCGCTGCTGGATCAGGCCGCCGAACTGCTGCGCGGGCACTGATCCGGCGTTGCCAGGCGATAGCGGCTGCGCCCTGTCGCCTGCACCAGCCCGTTTCCTGCCAGGCGGTGCAGCACCTGACGCACGCTGACCAGCGACAGCGGCTCACCCGCCTCACTCAATTGCTGGTGCAACTCCCGGACGGAGACGCCCTGCTCTTCATCCGCACGGCACAGCGCCTCCACCACCTTGAGTCTGGGCATGCTGAAGCGCAGGCCAACTGCCTGCAGCCACTCGCGGCACTGACGAGTATCCGGCTCGCCAGGGACTGAACGAGAAGACGGGGTTTGGGTCGACATATTCGGGCTCCCTGCTGGCTCGTTTGAAATCGGACTCCACCGACTTCGGTACGTTCTGACGCACTGTCATGGATAAAGACGAACGAGCCGGCCAAAAGCGCATACCAAGAAGGTAAATTTTGTCAGTGGCCAGACCGTTGAGCCTGTAAGGCGCCTCGGGTAAGGTCATGCCATCTGCAACGACAAGGCCTCGTCATGACCTCCAAGCTGGAACAACTCAAGCAGTTCACTACCGTAGTCGCCGACACCGGTGACCTCGACGCCATCGCTCGCCTGCAACCGGTGGATGCCACCACCAACCCCTCGCTGCTGCTCAAGGCTGCTGCCCTGCCCCGTTATGCGGATCTGCTGAATCAGGCAGTCGCCGCTGGCAAGGGTGACCTGGGCATGGCCTGCGACCAATTCGCGGTTGCCGTCGGCCAGGAAATCCTCAAGGTCATTCCCGGGCGCATTTCCACCGAGGTCGACGCGCGCCTGTCGTTCGACACCGAGGCGACCCTGCGCCGCGCCGAGCGCCTGATCGGCCTTTACGAAAAAGCCGGTATCGGCCGCGAACGCGTACTGATCAAGATCGCCTCCACCTGGGAAGGCATCCGCGCCGCCGAACAGCTGGAAAGAGCCGGCGTGCAGACCAACCTGACCCTGCTGTTCGCCTTCGCCCAGGCGCAGGCCTGTGCCGATGCCGGCGTGTTCCTCATTTCGCCGTTCGTGGGGCGCATCTACGACTGGTACAAGAAGGCCGAAGGCCGTGACTTCGCGGGTAGTGAAGATCCGGGCGTGCAGTCGGTCGCGCGCATCTACGACTACTACAAGGCCAACGGCTACGACACCGTGGTGATGGGCGCCAGCTTCCGCAACCTTGGCCAGATCGAAGCACTGGCGGGCTGTGATCGCCTGACCATCAGCCCGGAACTGCTGCAGAAACTGGCCGAGGACGATGGTCAGCTGAGTCGCCAGCTCGCGCCTGGCGCAACCGGTGAGCCTCGCCAGAGCCTGGATGAAGCGGCCTTCCGCTGGGCCCTGAACGAGGATGCCATGGCCACCGAGAAACTGGCCGAAGGCATTCGCCTGTTCGCCCGCGATCAGGAAAAACTCGAAGCGTTGCTGGCCGCCAAGGCCTGAACGAAAAAGGGGTGCCAGCCAAGCTGACGCCCCTTTTCTATACGGCGAGATCAATACCCGGGCAGGGCGCACCCTGCAGAAAGCGGGAGATCAGTGCCGCTCGAGTGCGTTGACCAAATCGTGAAAGGCCTCGCGATTGGAGTCGTTGAGCCCCATCAGAATACGGTGCGCTTCGAGCACCTTGGCCTTCACCACTTCTTCGGACTGATCCTGCGAAGGCAGGTCATCCAGACAGTCCGGACAAGGAATCGGCCGGTCGACGATGTTGAACACCTGATCGAAACCCATGGACTCCAGCAAACGGGTGATGTCGTCGTGAGTAGTGACAACGGTCGGCAACAGACCAACCTTTTGCCGCGACAAAATGGACAATTTCGCCAGCAGACCAAGGGTGGTGCTATCGATACTGCGCGTTTCGGTCAGATCGATGACGATCGCCGAAAAATTCAACGCGGTGAAAATCTTTTCAATCGTGGCATCCAGTGCTGAACACAGCGTCAGACGGACTTCACCGACAAACTTGAGGACGAATGTTCCATCCTGCTCGGCGAATTGGATGCGACCGGGGCTTATCCCAGGATTCATGCAAGGTTCCTGCTCAACACCAGCAAGGCGATATCATCCGGCATCTCGCCAAGATTGGCCAGACCGAGAACTTGACGCAAACCACCGAGCGTACCGCCGGCCTGGCTAACCAGTTGTGGCAGCGCCAATTCCTTCTCTTTCAGCGTGTCACCCGGCAACAGATCGAGAATACCGTCGGACAGCAGGGTCAGGCTGAAAGACTCCGGCAGCTTCATCACCAGGTCACCGTATTCGGCCTCCTGGAACAGGCCGACCGGCAGGCCGCGTCCTTCCAGGTAGCGCGCCTGGCCATTCTCGAACAACACCGGCAGAGGCAGATGCCCGCCAATGCTGTAGGTGAGCATGCCACTCTCCTCGTCGATCACACCGCCGAGCATGGTCACGTGCTTACCCAGCTTGCAGTTGATCAGCCCACGGTTGATATGGCCGAGCACATCGGAAGGCTTGAACTCCGGCAGGGTACCGCCACGACGCCACTCGTAAAGCAGTCGTGTGGTCATGAACTTGAGCAGTACGGTGACGAATGCCGAGGATGCCCCGTGGCCGGAAACGTCGGCCAGGTAAAAGCCGATACGGCGCTCGTCGATACGGAAGTAGTCGACGAAGTCACCCGACAGGTACAGCGAAGGGATGATCTGGTGCGCGAAGTTGAGGCCATCGGCCTGCCAGGGCGTCACCGGCAGCATGTTCATCTGCACCTGGCGCCCCGCGTTCTGGTCTTCCTGCAAAAGGTGCAGACTGGCCTGCAGCTCGCGGTTGGCTGCCTCCAGTTTCTCGCGATAACGCTGGTTCTCGACCCGCAGGCGCGAACGATCCAGGGCACGGCGCACCGAGTGCTCCAGCACGGCAAGGTCTTCGAGGGGTTTGATCAGGTAGTCGGCAGCGCCCAGACGCAGGGCTTCGACGGCGTCGTTCATCACGCCAGCGCCGGAAACGACGATTACCGGCACTTCGACGCCCAACGCATTGATACGACGGATCAATTCAAGACCATCGACCTGCGGCATGCGCAGGTCGCAGATCATCAGGTCGGGGCCTTCCTGCTGGAACACTTCCAGCCCCTGCAAACCGTTGTTGGCCTGCAACACCTTGAAGCCGCTGTCCTCGAGGTAGGCCGCGAGGCTTGCACGTACGACATCGTCGTCGTCAATGATCAGCAGAGTGGCACTGGTTTTGTGCATGGGGTATCCAGGCAAACTGCGCCAGGGCAATTTTTGGTCACTGCCCGTAGCGCGGCGCCGCATCAGTGGCGCCAGGGCGATTTCAAGGGGCAGACGGTACTCCCATCTGCCGGCCGATTCAAGCCGGGACCGGTCGTCGTTCGGCGGCTTTACAGGTCAAATCGGCGGGAGTTATAAGAGCCACGGGAGAGCTCATAAGAAGAGGACAGGGTCCATGAGTCAGAATGATCGAGCGTACAGCGAGAAACGCGACTACATCCGCATGCGACTGGAAGCAGCAGTCGTCCTCCATCATGCTGGCCGGGAAATCCCCGCACTGTGCCTGGATCTTTCCAGTACCGGCATGCAAATAGAGGCTGAGGTCGCGCTGAGCATGGGCGACAAGGTCAAGGTGCACATTCCCTCGGAGCACAACGAACTGGCAGGTCTCGATGCTCATGCCGAGGTGGTTCGGATCAGTGACATGGGCGATGGTCGCCAGTCGCTGGGGCTGGCCATCATCTCCATGAGCTGAAATCTGTATTTACGAAAAAGGCGGCCCAAGGGCCGCCTTTTTCGCATCTGTGCGGGCTTAGAAGTCGTCTTCGACCTGCCCGTCCTTGACCTTGAACTCGCGGCTCTGCAGGTAGGCGTTGCGGATAAAGATGTACTTGTCACCGCTGACCAGGCGTTCTGCCTGCAGCAGGTTGGCGCGCGTGTCGACCACCTGCACGCCACGGGTGACATTGCGGGTCGGTACATGATCGATGTACGGATAGGGGGTCAGGAAGCTGTCCGGCACGCGACCGGTGGCATCGCGTACGCTGCTCGGGCCGAGGAACGGAATGACCAGGTAAGGCCCGCTGTCGAGCCCCCAGACGCCGAGGGTCTGGCCGAAATCTTCGTCGTTCTTGCGCAGGCCCATGTGCTTGGCCACGTCGAAGAAGCCCAGCAGGCCGAAGGTGGTGTTGAAGATCAGGCGGCCGGTATCGACACCGGCGTTGTGCAGCTTGCCCTGCAGCAGGTTGTTGGCCAGGTTGCCAACGTCGCCGATATTGCCGAAAACGTTGTGCACGCCATCTTCGAGAAACTGCGGCGTGACTGCCCGGTAGCCCTGCGCGATCGGCTTCAGCGCATAGGTGTCGACGGTATCGTTGAAGCGGAAGATCGGGCGATTGAAACCTTCCCAAGGGTCTTCTTCCGAAGCGGCCTGACTCATTGCAGGCAGCAGGCTCAAGCCAACGAGGGCCATCAGGCCGCCCAGGCGCGCGATCCAGCGAGCACCGATCACATGCATTTGAAATCTCTCCTTGAGGGAATAATGTGGCCACCGCCAATGGGCCGCAGGCCGCGTAGTATAAAGCCAGGAGCCCTTATTGGGCAGCATAGCGAAGAAAAGCGATGACCGACGAAACCTTGCTGCACACCGCACACATCCCCGTACGCTGGGGCGACATGGACAGCTACGGGCACGTCAACAACATCATCTACATGCAGTACCTGGAAGAGGCGCGTGTCGCCTGGTTCGAACTGGCCGGCGTGGCGATGAGCAACGTGCCATTCGGCCCGGTGGTGCTGCAGACCCAGCACACCTATCTCAAGCCGGTGGTGCACCCTGCCACCGTAGTGGTCGAGTTGCGCGCCGGCGCGGTCGGACGCAGCAGCCTGGTGATAGAACACCGGCTGATGACCGTGGAAGAGCCGCAGACGGTCTACGGCGAGGGTTATTGCAAGCTGGTGTGGATCGATCATGCCAAAGGTAATTCCGTGGCCCTGCCCGAGCACGTGCGGGCGCTCTTCGGCGTAACCTGACGGTCATCTTTCGGTCATCCGCGGGCGCTAGATTGATCAGGGCCAATGCCACGGATGATCCCATGCCCTCCCCCTGCACCGCCCTGATCTTTCAACTGTCCGGCTGCCTGGTCGACTTCGGTGCCCGTACCCTGCCCGTCGCGCTGCAGCGACTCCATCCCAGCTGCGCCAACCCTGCTGTGGCAGGTACAGTCCTGCAGGCACTGGATACCTGGCTGGGCCAGGCGGCAACCACAGCGCAACAGCAGGCCTTGCAGCAGGCACTCAGCGAAGTGGCCAGCGAGCATGCCGAGCTGACCCCCGGCGCCGCACAGCTGCTGCAAACCCTGCACGCCCAAGGCACACCTTGCGCCTGGCTCGACGACCTGCCAGCCGACGCCAGCCTGCGCCTGGCCGAGGCGCTGCCAGTGCCTGTCGAAGCCGTGCTGGCGCGTCCGACCAGACCCTGGCCTGCACCCGACAGCTGCTGGCAGGCATTGAGCCAGATAGGCGTCGAGCGCCTGGAGGGTTGTATTGTCGTCAGCGGCAACCCCTTGCTGCTGCAAGCCGGGCTCAATGCCGGCTGCTGGACCATAGGCCTGGCTGCCTGCGGGCCGCTGTGCGGTCATGCGCCAGCTGATTGGCAGGCGCTCGGCACAAGCGATCAGGAACGCCTGCGCGCCGAAGCCACGTTGCAGCTCTACCGCCTGGGCGTGCATTCGGTGGTCGATCATCTGGGCGAGATCGAAGCCAGCCTGGAAGATATTGGCCTGCGCCGCAGCAAGGGGGAAAAGCCCTGAGCCCTTGATTCGGATCAGGCAAAGCCCGCGCGCTTGGATTAACCTTCAGGTACGGGCTGAAAACTTCCGGCAGTGCTGGAGGTCCATGTCTATGCCGATTCGACAAGGAGAGAACTCTATGCCAGCAAGCGATCTGCAGCAGCAACTGGAAGCGCTCCAGCAACACCTGGCTCAGGACACGCCGCTGACCGAGGAAGAACGCGCATCGCTTTACCTGCTGACCCAGGAAATCGAGGTGCAACTGGCGCGCGAAGCCGCGTCAGCGCCAGACGCCACGCTGGTCGATGGCGTCAATCTGGCGGTGGAGCGCTTCGAGGCCAGCCACCCCACCCTCGCCGGCACCCTGCGCAACATCATGCAAAGCCTGGCCAACATGGGCATCTGAACGCCCTGCAGCGACTCAAGAAAATGCCGCCATCGGGCGGCATTTTTCATGGACTACTGACGCGCCAGGCGGGCGTTTTCCGGGGCCAGCGCCTCGGTGCTGCGATAGGGATTGATGTCCAGCCCGCCGCGCCGCACGTAACGCGCATAGACGGTCAAGGACTGCGGCTGCAGCAGGCGCTGCAGATCGAGGAAGATGCGCTCGACGCACTGCTCGTGGAAGTCGGCGTGCTGGCGGAAACTCACCAGATAGGCCAGCAGGCTGGCGTGATCCAGCGCTGCGCCACGGTACTGCACGACCAGGCTGCCCCAGTCCGGCTGGCCAGTGACCGGGCAATTGGACTTGAGCAGGTGGCTGTGCAGGCTCTCCTCAACCACACGGCCGGCATCGCAGCGCAGCAGTTCGGGCTGCGGGTGATCGTATTGGCTGACGCGGATGTCCAGCTCGTCGATGCACTGCCCCAGCAATCTCGCCACCCCCTCTGCCGACACCTCGCTCAGCGAGCGCAGACGCACCGCCACCGGTTTGCCGGCTACCGCCGAGAGATCACGCGCCAGGGTCGCCTGCACCTCGTCCCAGGTGGCGAAAGCCGATTGATTCAGCGAGTTGAGATACAGCTTGAAGGACTTCGACTCGATGATGTTGGGCGAGTCGGCCGGGATGGCGAACTCAGCGATGGCCACCACCGGTTTGCCGGACGGCAGCAGCCAGGACAGCTCGTAGCAATTCCAGTAGTCCACGCCCTGATACGGCAGGCTGGCGCCATCGAGACCCAGCTCCGCCCATTTGGTGGTACGCGAGATGGGGAACAGCAGCTCGGGGCTGTATTCGGCGATGTACTGGCTGGACTTGCCCAGCGGGGAATGTTCGGCGGGGTGCTGCATGGTGCGCAATCCAGGGTGGCGAAAAACCGGGCGAGTTTAACGGGTTGACCGCCCCGCCGCACCCGCCGACCGAACGCTGAACGGCAATCCGTGGGAGGGGCTTGCGGCTCGGGCATCCTGCTTCGCTCTACCTCCTGCAGTCGTAGCCGCGACTGTCTCAAAAGCTCGCCGCTAAAGCGCCTCCTACAGGAGTCATACCGCCACTGGCTCGTCCCCGATCCCACGCAGCGGCGCCCAACGGCGCAGCAGCAGGTACAGGGTCGGAATCACGTAGAGCGTGAAGAAGGTACCGACCAGCAGCCCGCCGACGATCACCAGACCGATCTGCTGGCGGCTTTCGGCGCCGGCGCCCGTGGCAATGGCCAGCGGCAGCGAACCCAGCACCATGGCACCCGTGGTCATCAGGATCGGCCGCAGACGCTGTACCGATGCTTCGATCACCGCCTCGCGCAGCGCCCTGCCCTCACGCAGCAACTGGTTGGCGAACTCGACGATGAGAATGCCGTGCTTGGTGATCAGGCCGATCAGGGTCACCAGGCCGATCTGCGAGTAGATGTTCCAGGTGCCGCCGAACAGCTTCAGCGCCAGCAAGGCTCCGGCCATCGACAGCGGCACGCTGAACAGGATGATCAGCGGATCGCTGAAGCTCTCGAACTGTGCCGCCAGCACCAGGAAGATGAACGCCAGCGCCAGGGCGAAGATCAGCGCGATGCCCGAGCTGGATTCCTTGAAATCGCGCGAAGTACCGGTGTAGTCATACTGCGTCTCGGGCGGAAACACCTCGCGGGCGGCGCCTTCCAGATGATTGAGTGCTTCGCCCAGGGTGTAACCGGTGCCGACGTTGGCGCTGATGGTCACCGCGCGCAACTGGTTGAAGTGGTTGAGCTCGCGCGGCGCCACCGTCTCGCGCACCTCGATCAGGTTGGACAGCTGCACCATGCCACCGTCGCGGTCACGCACGTAGACGCGATCCAGATCCTGCGGATTGCTGCGGTCGATGTCCGCCAATTGCACCAGCACGTCGTACTGCTCGCCGTTCTGCTTGAAGCGCGTCACCTGACGGCTGCCGAACAGGCTTTCCAGGCTGCGGCCGATCAGCGACACGTCGGTACCGACCGCCACGGCCTGCTCGCGGTTGACGGCGATCTTGAGCTGCGGCGAGTTGAGCTTGAGGTCGCTGTCGAGCCCTTCCAGCCCCGGATAATCGCGCATGCGTTCCATCAACTGGTCGACATACCCCTGTAGCTCGGCATATTCCATCGAGGAGCGGATGACGAAGTTGATCGGCTGGTTGCGCGCACTCTGCCCCAGTGGCGGACGGTTGACCGGGGTGACGCGCATGCCGGCGATGTCCTGCAGCTTGGGCAGCAATTGGTTGCGGATCTCGAACTGGCTACGGCTTCGCTCGGCCCAATCCTCCAGCTTCATGAAGGAGATGCCCTGGGCCACGGTCGGGAAACCGGCCACCACCAAATAGCGGTTGGTCTCGGGGATGCTGGCATAGGCCGCCTCCACTTCGCGGGCATAACGCGCGGTGTAGTCGATGGTGGCGCCATCCGGGCCATTGAACACACCGACGATGGTGCCGGTGTCCTCGGTCGGCGCCAGCTCGGAACGCAGGCCGCCGAACAGCCAGGCACAGAGCACGAAAGCACCCAGCAGCACGCCGAGCACCAGCGGCCAGGCGCGCAGGGCACGCTCCAGGCTGTGCTTGTAGCTGTAGGTCAGGCCATTGAGGAAGCCTTCGATCAGGTTGTACACGCGGCCATGACGCTGCCCGTGCTGATGTGGCTTGAGCATCACCGCACACATCATCGGCGTCAGCGTCAGGGCGACGAAGCCGGACACCAGCACCGAGCCGGCCAGGGTCCAGGCGAACTCGGTGAACAGCTTGCCGGTGGTGCCCTGCATGAAGCCGATGGGCGCGAATACCGCGGCCAGGGTCAGGGTCATGGCGATCACCGCGAAGGCGATCTCGCGGCTGCCCGTGAAGGCTGCCTGCATGGGCTTCATCCCCGCCTCGATATGGCGGTGAATGTTCTCCAGCATGACGATGGCGTCGTCCACCACCAGGCCGATGGCCAGCACCATGGCCAGCAGCGTCAGGGTGTTGATGGAAAAGCCCATCAGCGACATCAGGGCGAAGGCACCGATCAGCGACACCGGAATGGTCACCAGCGGGATCAGCGTGGCACGCAGCGAACGCAGGAAGATGAAGATGATCAGGATGACCAGCGCCACCGCCTCCCAGATGGTGGTGAAGACGTTGTCGATGGACTCGCGAATGAACTGCGAGTTGTCGTTGGCCACGGTTATCTTCATGCCGTCGGGTAACAGCGCCTTGACGTCAGGCCAGGCGGCCTGGAGCCCGTCGGAAATATCCAGCGGGTTGGCTGTGGCCTGCTTGACCAGACCCAGGGTCACCGCTGGCAGACCATTGAAACGCACTACGCTGCGCTCGTCGCGCGGCCCCACTTCGGCGCGGCCGACATCGGACAGGCGCAACAGATAGCCTTGCGAATCGTCGAGAATCAGCTCGTTGAACTGCTCCGGCGTACGCAGATCGGTTTCCGAGAGCACGCTGAACTCGCGCTCGCGCGACTCGATGCGGCCCGCCGGAATTTCCACGTTCTGCCGGCGCAGGGCGTCCTCCACGTCCTGCACGGTGAGGTTGTGCGCGGCAAGCTTCTCGGGGTCGAGCCAGATGCGCATCGAAAAGGTACGCGCACCCCGCACCTGCACTTCGGACACACCGGGAATGGTCTGCAGACGATCCTTGATCACCCGCTCCAGCAGGTCGGTAATCTCCATGGCGCTGTGCTGCTGGCTGTGGAAGGCGATCCACACCACCGGCTGGGCATCGGCCTCGACCTTCTGCACGATGGGCTCGTCGACCTCGTCCGGCAGCAGGCTGCGGACCCGCCCCAGGCGGTCACGCACATCGTTGGCCGCTTCATCGGCGCTGCGCCCGAGGCGAAACTGCGCGGTGATCTGGGTGTTTTCCGCGCGACTGATGGAGGTGACGAAATCCAGCCCTTCGATGCCGGACAGCACGTCCTCCACCGGCTGCGCCACCTGCGACTCCATGATCTCCGGGCTGGCACCGGGATAGGTGACCTGCACGGTGACGATGGGCACATCGATATTGGGGTACTCGCGCACGTTAAGACGGTCGTAAGCCATCAGCCCCAGCAGCACCACGATCAGCGACAGAACGGTGGCGAATACCGGCCTGCGAATGCAGATATCCGACAGCGTCACGGCTGGCGCTCCCCACTCTTGGTGCGCACCGCCAGCCCCTCACGCACCCGCTGCCAACCGGCGCTGATGATGGTTTCGTCGCCTTGCAGCCCTTCACGTACTTCCACCAGCCCCTCGAAGCGCTTGCCCAGAAGCACCTCACGGCGCTCGACCTTGCCGTCTGCCACCAGATTGACCAGCAGCTTGTCACCCTGGGGCATCACCGCCTCTTCGGGGATCACCAGTGCATTGGGGCGTTCTTCGAGAATCACCGAAACGCGGACGAACTGGCCCGGGCGCAGGCGGCGGTCGGCATTGCCGATGTGCGCGCGGATCGCCTGGCTACGCCCGGCTTCATCGAGGCGCGGATTGATGGCGAAGATTTCGCCACGAAAGCGTTCATCCGGGTAGGTATCGAGGGTGATTTCCACGGTCTGGCCGAGGCGCACCTGAGCCACGGCCTTCTGCGGGATGCGGAAGTCGACCTTCAGCGGGTCGAGCACTTCCAGGTTGACGATGTTCTGGCCGGCGCTGAGGTAGTCACCGACGCTGGCCTGGCGCAGGCCGAGCGTGCCGTCATGAGGCGCCTTGATCTGGGTCTTGTCGAGCCGGGCCTGGGCCAGGGCCTGACTGGCGCGTGCGGCCTGCAGCTGGCTCTGCGCTTCATCCAGCGCCTGGGCGTTACTGGCGCCGCGCTGGAACAGCATCTGCGCACGCTGGTGGTTCTTCTCGGCCAGATCGAGGTTGGCCCGAGCCTGGGCGAACTCGGCGCGAGCGATCGCATCATCGAGACTGACCAGCAGATCGCCCGCGGTCACTGCCTGGCCTTCGCGAAAATGCAGAGTCGCCAGGCGTCCTTCCACTTCCGGGCGGATCATCACCGACTCGTCGGAACGCAACGAACCGAAGGTGATCAGCTCGTCGCGCACCTCCATCTGGCGTACCGCCACGACCTCGACCATCGGCCCTTCGGCTGCACTGGCAGGCGGCGCGAATGCACCCAGCAACAACCATGGAAGAGCACGTAACAGCACGGTCATGATCAGCCCCTTTTTCTCGGTAGAGGCGGAGTCTAACCGGCTGCTGCGTTACTGACAGGTGCGCAAGTTATTTCGCTATGTTTTTTCTAGCGCTGCCTGGCGCCGTAGGAGCGGCTTCAGCCGCGAGCGCCAACAGTAAGCCCGGACGACGCAAACGTGTAGGCGCGGCCTGCGCTGCGAAAATCGCGGATGAATCCGCTCCCACAAAAGCGCGAGGGTCCGGCGTCACTGGCGCATGCCACGGCCGCTGACCAGCAGGCGGATGCACAGCGTGTAAAGCGCAGCGGTCGCCAGCAGCATGAAAGCGATGGCCACACCAATGCGAATGTCGGACACCCCGAGAATGCCGTAGCGGAAGGCGTTGACCATATGCAGGATGGGGTTGGCCAGCGACACCGTCTGCCAGAACGGCGGCAACAGGGTGATGGAGTAAAACACCCCGCCGAGGTAGGTCAAAGGCGTCAGCACGAAGGTGGGGATGATGGAAATGTCATCGAAATTGCGCGCATACACCGCGTTGACGAAGCCACCGAGGGAGAAGATGGTCGCCGTCATCAACACCACCAGTACCGTCACGCCCAGGTGATGCACCTGCAGATGAGTGAAGAACAGCGACAGGATGGTGACGATCAGCCCCACTGCCAGCCCGCGCAGCACGCCGCCGACGACGAAGCCGATAAGAATGGTGTGTGGCGAAACCGGCGACACCAGCAGCTCCTCGACGTTGCGCTGGAACTTGCTGCCGAAGAAGCTCGACACCACGTTGCCGTAGCTGTTGGTGATCACCGACATCATGATCAGCCCCGGCACGATGTACTCCATGTAGGTGAAACCACCCATGTCACCGATCTGCCGGCCGATCAGATTGCCGAAGATGACGAAGTACAGAACCATGGTGATCGCTGGCGGTAGCAGGGTCTGCGGCCAGATACGCACGAAACGGCGCACTTCACGGTGGACGATGGTACGCAGGGCCACCAGGTTGGCGGCGAATTCACTGTTCAGGTACGGGGTATTCATTGCGCCACCTTGGCCAGGTTCTTTTCCACCAGGGAGACGAACAGCTCCTCCAGGCGATTGCTCTTGTTGCGCAGGCTCAGCACCTGCACCTGCTGCTGCGCCAGTTGCTGGAACAGCGCGTTGAGGCCCTGGCTCTTCTCCACCTGCACCTCAAGAGTGTGGTGGTCGACCAGGCGCACCGGGTAGCCGACCAGGTTCGGCGCCTCGCTGAAGGAATCCTTGAGGTCGAGCAGGAAGGTCTCGACGTGCAGCTTCTTCAGCAGATCCTTCATGCTGCTCAGCTCGACGATGCGCCCGTGGTCGATGATGCCGATGTTGCGGCACAGCTGCTCGGCCTCTTCCAGGTAGTGAGTGGTGAGGATGATGGTCGTGCCCTGCTTGTTCAGCTCGGTGAGGAAGCTCCACATCGAACGGCGCAGCTCGATGTCCACCCCGGCAGTCGGCTCGTCGAGAATCAGCAGACGCGGCTGGTGCACCAGGGCGCGGGCGATCATCAGGCGTCGCTTCATGCCGCCGGACAGCTCGCGCGAGGCGACGTCGCGTTTGTCCCACAGGCCGAGCTGGGTCAGGTACTGCTCGGCGCGCTCCTTGGCAATGGAGCGCGGAATGCCGTAATAGCCGGCCTGGGTGACGAGGATGTCGAACACCTTCTCGAACTGGTTGAAGTTGAACTCCTGCGGCACCACGCCCAGGCAACGCTTGAGTGCGTAGGGCTCGCGGTCGAGGTCATGGCCGAACACGCTGACCGTGCCGCCACTCTTGTTCACCAGCGTGGAGAGAATGCCGATGGTGGTGGACTTGCCGGCGCCATTGGGGCCGAGCAAGGCGAAGAAGTCACCTTCGGCGACGTCCAGATCGATACCGTGCAGGGCCTGGAAGCCGTTTCCGTAGGTCTTGGTCAACTGGCGGATGGTCAGGGCGGAGCTCATGAAGATGGGGTTTCCCGCGCGAGAGTGAGGTCGTTATAGATGTGGGCGGACACAGTGGATTGCAACCGCGTGTTTCGCCCACTCGTTGCTGGCATGCACCCTACCGACCCGGACACATAGAGAAAAGACCGTCCTGGCGATGTTGATTATCGACTCAGTCGATAACACCCGCCTCACGCTGCATATCGCCACTCAATTGCAGCGCACCCGCCTCGAACAGATGCGGGTAACAGCGCCGCAGATGATCGAAAAACAATCGTTCGGGCAGATCGTCGAACTGGCCGTGGTCATGCAGGTACTCCATGTAACGCTCGCCCTTGTCGTTGTACGGGTGAAAGACGCTGTCATGCACGCCGTCGAACTCCAGTGGCGCCACCTTGAACACCCGGCACAGCGCTTCGTTGAACGCCGGCGTGGCCTTGACCCAGCGCCCATGCAGATACAACTCGGTATAACCATGCATGGCGAACACCTCACTGCGCAGCAGCTCCAGCAGGCGCGGCGTCGACAGGTGATTGCGCACGTCGGCCAGGCCGATCCGCGCGGCAATACCGCAATGCCGTGCGCACGCGGCGAGCAGATTGGCCTTGGGCACGCAGTAGGACTCCCCTGCCGCCAAGGCGTGGCTGGCCTTCAACGTCTGCGCATCGAGACTGAAGGTATAAGGGTTGTAGCGGATCTCGTCACGCACTGCGCTATAAAGGGCCACGGCCTGACCGAGCGGTTCTGGTGACGTGCCACGCCAACGTTCGGCGAACTCGATTACCGCTGGGTGGTCACTGTCAATGAAGCGGCCGGGACGTAGATAGGTCTGCATGACGGATACTCCTGAAGTTCGCTTCAGTCTAATCCTGCCCATTACGCAACGTTCACGACGATCCGGCCAAGCTCACCGCCCCTGCCGCCAATTAAGGCTATGCTCGGGGCGTTGCCCGTTCGAATCATGGAGGAATGCACATGCTCGTCATCTGGTTGCTGGTTCTGCTGCTCGGGGTCACTTACCTGGCCCACAGCCGCACAGCCGCCCTACCCGCCCTCGGCATCACCGCGGCCTATCTGGTCGCCATGGCATTGTTCAGCCCGGTCCCGGGCTGGTTGCAACTGCTGCTGTGGATCGTCACCGGCGCCGTCGCTGCCTTCGTTCTGCTGAGCGACCTGCGCCGGCAACTGTTCACCAGCCCGCTGTTCGCCTGGTTCCAGCGCGTGCTACCGCCGATGTCGGCCACCGAGCGCGATGCCATAGAAGCCGGCACCGTGTGGTGGGATGGCGAGCTGTTCAGCGGCAAGCCCGACTGGGACAAGCTGCTGGCCTACCCCAAGGCAAAAATGACCGAAGAAGAACAGGCGTTCATCGACGGCCCCACCGAAGAACTCTGCGCCATGGTCAGCGACTGGCAGGTCGGCCAGCAGATGGATCTGCCGGAAAAAGCCTGGGAGCACATCAAGCAACATGGTTTCTTCGCCCTGATCATTCCCAAGGAATACGGCGGCAAGGGTTTCTCGGCCTACGCCCACTCGCAGGTGGCGATGAAGCTGGCAACCCGCAGCGGCGACCTGGCCTCCACCGTGATGGTGCCCAACTCCCTCGGCCCGGCCGAGCTGCTGCTGCACTACGGCACCGAAGAACAGCGCCAGCATTACCTGCCGCGCCTGGCACACGGTGAGGACATTCCCTGCTTCGCCCTCACCGGCCCACTGGCGGGCTCCGACGCCGGCGCCATGCCGGACACCGGGATCATCTGCAAGGGCCAGCACAACGGCGAGGAAGTGATCGGCCTGCGTCTGAACTGGGAAAAGCGCTACATCACCCTTGGCCCCGTGGCCACCCTGCTCGGCCTGGCCTTCAAGGCCTACGACCCGGATCACCTGCTGGGCGACCAGGAAGACCTCGGCATCAGCCTGGCGCTGATCCCCACCGACACCCCCGGCGTGGAAATCGGCCGTCGCCATCTGCCGCTGGGCGCCGCCTTCATGAACGGCCCGAACTCGGGCAAGGACGTGTTCATTCCGCTGGATTACCTGATCGGTGGCCAGGAGTACCTCGGCAAGGGCTGGATGATGCTGATGAACTGCCTGTCGGTCGGGCGCTCCATCTCCCTGCCGGCAGTCGGCACCGGCGCCGCCAAGTTCACCAGCCTGGCCACCGGCCAATACGCCCAGCTGCGTGAGCAGTTCAACGTGCCGCTGGCAGCGTTCGAAGGTATCCAGGAGGCGCTCGCGCGCATCGGCGGCAATGCCTGGCTGATGGACAGCGCGCGCATCCTCACCGCCAACGCCGTCGATCTGGGCGAGAAGCCCTCGGTGCTGTCGGCAATCCTCAAGTACCACCTAACCGAGCGCGGCCGCGAGTGCATCAGCCACGCCATGGACGTGCACGGCGGCAAGGGCATCATCATGGGCCCGAACAACTACCTGGCCCGCTCCTGGCAGGGTGCGCCGATCTTCATCACCGTCGAGGGCGCCAACATTCTCTCGCGCAACCTGATGATCTTCGGCCAGGGCGCCATCCGCTGCCATCCCTATGTACTCAAGGAAATGGCCCTGGCCGACCGCGACGACAAGGACCAGGCCCTGGCCGAGTTCGACTCGCTGCTGATGAGCCATATCGGCTTCGCCGTCGGCAACGCCGCCAGCAGCTTGCTGCTCGGCCTGACGCTGAACCGCCTGGGCACCGTACCGGGTGACGACCTCAGCCAACCCTACTACCGCGCGCTCAACCGCCTGGCCGCGGCCTTCGCCCTGTGCGCCGACAGCAGCATGATGCTGCTCGGTGGTGACCTGAAACGTCGCGAGCGCCTGTCCGCGCGCCTGGGCGACGTGCTCAGCCACCTCTACCTGGGCTCGGCCGCACTCAAGCGCTACCACGACCTGGACTATGCAGAAGACATTCTTCCGTTGCTGCGCTGGGCCATGGAGGAAAACCTCTACCATGCCGAACAGGCGCTGGATGACCTGCTGAGCAACTTCCCCAACCGCCTGTTCGGTTGCCTGCTCAAGGTGCTGGTGTTCCCGCTGGGCCGCCGTCATCAGGGCCCGAGCGACGAACTGGATGCCGAAGTGGCCGCGATCATCGGCCGCCAGGCTGGCGACCCGGCCCTGGAGTCGGTGCTGGAAGGTTGCTACCGCCCGCAGGCCGACCAGGATTCGGTCGGCGCCCTGCAACATGCGCTGAACCTGGTGCACGCCAGCCAGGACGCGCGCAAACGCCTGCACCAGGCGCTCAAGGACGGCAGCCTGCAACCGGCGCCGGGCCAGGATGCCATCGAAGCGGCGATCGCGGCCGGCATTCTCGACGGCGAACAGGGCCAGCGCCTGCACGCGGCCGAGGCGGCGCGGCGCCGGGTGATCGACGTCGACGACTTCGCCAAGGAAGAGCTCAAGCTCAGTCGCGGCAAGGTTCGCTGACGCGACCGCGTGTGGGAGGGGCTTTAGCCGCGAGTTTCTTGTGCCGCGGCTACGACTGCAGGGATGCAGGAGGTAGAGCGAAGCAGGATGCCCGAGCCGTAAGCCTCTCCTACGCAAGGCCAGCCAAACGGGACAGCGGGCGCCAGGAACTCTATACTCCTGCGCCCGTTTTACCCTTCAGGAGCCTGCACCATGGCCAGCCATCTCGAACACCACCTCGCCCTGCTCAACCATCTGCGCGGCATTCTCGTCGCCCTGGGCGAAGCCGAACAGGTGCTCGACGACAGCCACGCCCTGTTCCTCGAGCGCTACGACGAGCTGCTCGCCGAACTGCCGCGTGACCCGGTCTCCAGCCAGTACCTGGGCCAGGACCTGATCAGCCAGGTGTTCCACCGCTACCCGCAGATCGCTCATCTGGTACCGCGCGACCTGCTGTGGTTCTTCGGCGGTGACTGCCTGCACTTCATGCCCGACGAGGAAATCGCCCTGTACCAGACGCTCGACGAGCGCCGTTTCGAAGCCGAAGAGAACGACGAGCCGTTCGACTGGAACCAGGAAAAACAGCTGCTGGCCCTGCCCACCGACGGCTCCAAGCACTGATCCGCAGCGGCTATCTCACGAGTCGTAATGTCGCAGGGCGCGCCGATGACAGCTTGCCTTTTTCGTGCATAAATACTCCCACCAGTATTTATGAGGATCGATCATGCGCACGCTACTGCTCACCGCCCTGCTCACCAGCAACACACTGTACGCCGCCACGCCCTGGCAGGATGACGCGGCGAAGCAGATACCCGCCTTCGCCGAGCAGTTGCTCGGCACCGTGCGCCAGGCCATTGCCGATGGCGGGCCAGGTGCAGCGGTGCAGGCCTGTCAGGCGCTGGCGCCGCAGATTGCCCGCGAGCACAGCCAGCAGGCCTGGCAGATCGGTCGCACATCCCTGAAGGTACGCAACCCGGACAACGCCCCCGATGCCTGGGAGCGCAGCGTGCTGCAGAGCTTCGCCGCCGCAGCCGCCAGCGGGACGCCCGTCACGCAATTGCGCCATGCCGAGGAAATCGACGGGCAATACCGCTACATGCAGGCCATTGCCGTCGGCGAGCCGTGCCTGGCGTGTCACGGTAAGGCGATCAGCACAGAGGTAGAGAATGTGATTGACCAGTACTATCCGCATGATCAGGCCCGCGGCTACCAGCTTGGTGAGCTGCGCGGCGCCTTCACCCTGAGCCGCCCCATCGCAAAGGAAACGCCATGACCGAACCTACCGACCTACACGTACGCATGCTCGAGCAGCAGCAGGCGATGCTCAAACGCCTGGCCCGGGTCGAAGGACAGATCCGTGGCATCCAGGCCATGATCAAGCGCGGTGAGGACTGCGCCGCTATCGCCCAGCAGTTCTCGGCGGCGCGTAGCGCGCTGGACAAATCCTACCGGCTGATGCTGACCTGCCTGATCGAAGAGGCCATGCTCGACCCCGAGCAGGACACCGATGCCTCCCTGCAGCGCGTGCGCGAGATATTCACCAAGTACACCTGATGCCCTCCCGGCGCAGCGTTCGCGTGCGCCAAGCCCACTCTGCCCAGCGAGAACCAGGTACTGCAAAGGCCCGAGCAGCGGTTATAGCTGAGCTGAACAAGGCTCTTTCTCTTATTTCATTTAAATCTAAGCATAGAACCAAAAAACAGTTACGCTTACCCTTAACTGAATACTCCCATGGGTATAAGAGAGAAGCCTCATCATGCGCCCCGATGTCGTCGAGTTCTTCGACCCCGCCACCTACACTTACAGCTACGTGGTCATCGACCCCGTCACCCAGCATTGCGCGATCATCGACTCGGTACTGGACTACGACCCCGCCTCCGGGCGCACCTCGCGTGCCAGCGCCAAGCGCATCATCGACTTCGTCAAGGCACGCGGCCTGCACGTCGAGTGGCTGCTGGAGACCCACGTGCACGCCGACCATCTGTCCGCTGCGCCACACCTCAAACATGAGTTAGGCGGCAAGCTGGCCATCGGCGAGCGCATCACCGTCGTACAGAACACCTTCGGCAAGCTGTTCAACGCCGGCAGCGAGTTCGCCACCGACGGCAGCCAGTTCGACCACCTGCTGTGCGATGGCGACACCTTCCGTATCGGTGAGCTGCAGGGTCGAGCCCTGCACACGCCCGGCCATACCCCGGCCTGTATGACCTACCTGATCGGTGATGCTGGCTTCGTCGGCGACACCCTGTTCATGCCCGACTATGGCACCGCGCGCTGCGACTTCCCTGGTGGCGACGCACACCTCCTCTACCAGTCGATCCAGAAGCTCTTCGCCCTGCCCGACGCGACCCGCCTGTTCATGTGCCACGACTACAAGGCCGAGGGCCGCGACGACTTCCGCAACCAGACCACGGTCGGCGAGCAACGACAGCACAACGTCCATGTGCACCAGGGCATCGGCGAAGACCAGTTCGTCGCCATGCGCCAGGCGCGCGACGTCACACTCGGCATGCCGACCCTGATCCTGCCTTCGGTTCAGGTGAACATGCGGGCCGGGCAACTGCCCCCGGCCGAAGACAATGGCACGCGCTATCTGAAGATTCCGCTCGATGTCCTCTAGCAGAGCAACCCTCAGCTGGGGCCGGACATGAAGCTGCGCCACTGGTTACCCTGCCTGGACTGGGGCCGATCCTACGACCGGCGTAGCGCGGCGCAGGACAGCCTCGCCGCCCTGATTGTCACTCTGATGCTGGTTCCGCAGAGCCTGGCCTACGCCATGCTCGCCGGCCTACCGCCAGTGACCGGACTCTACGCCAGTATCCTGCCGCTGCTGGCCTACGCCCTGTTCGGCTCCAGCCGCACCCTGGCAGTCGGCCCGGTGGCCGTGGTCTCGCTGATGACCGCCGCCACCCTGGCGCCTTTGTTCCCGGCCGGCAGTGCCGAATACGCCGGCGCCGCCATGCTCCTGGCCTTGCTTTGCGGGCTGCTGCTGGCAGCGATGGCGATGCTGCGCTTGGGCTTCATCGCCAACTTCCTCAGCCATCCGGTGGTCTCCGGCTTCATCAGCGCCTCCGGCATTCTGATCGCTGTCGGCCAGCTCAAGCACCTGCTTGGTGTCTCGGCCTCCGGCGAAAATCTGCCACATCTGCTGCCACAACTTCTAAAGGCACTGCCCGCTACGCATTGGCCGACCCTGCTCATCGGTACGCTCAGCCTGGCGTGGCTATGGTGGGCCAGAACCCGGCTGAAGCTGCGACTGCAGCGCCTTGGCCTGTCGCCGCAACTGGCCGGTAACCTGGCCAAGGCCGGCCCGGTGCTGGCGATCATCGTCGCGATTGTCGCAGTCAGCCTGCTGCAACTGGAGCACGCCGGCGTCAGAGTGGTCGGCCTGGTGCCACAGGGTCTGCCGGGGCTCACGCTGCCGACACTGGATCTCGATCTGGCCATGCAACTGCTGCCGGCCGCGCTGCTGATCAGCCTGGTGGGCTTCGTCGAATCGGTCTCGGTCGGCCAGACATTGGCGGCCAAGCGGCGCCAGCGCATCGGGCCAGACAACGAGCTGCTTGGCCTCGGCGCCGCCAACATCAGCGCGGCATTGAGCGGTGGTTTTCCGGTGACCGGTGGCTTCGCCCGTTCGGTGGTCAATTACGATGCCGGCGCGCAGACGCCCATGGCCGGCGTGTTCACCGCCCTCGGCATCGGCCTCAGCGTGATGCTGCTGACACCCCTGCTGCACGACCTGCCGCAGGCCGTGCTGGCCGCCACCATCATCGTCGCCGTGCTCAGCCTGGTCGATCTGCAGTCGCTGCGCCACACCTGGCGCTACTCACGCCAGGACGGCGCGGCGCAGATCGCCACGCTGCTCGGCGTGCTGCTGATCGGTGTCGAAGCCGGCATCCTGCTTGGCGTTGGCCTCTCGCTATTGCTGTTTCTCTGGCGCACCAGCCAGCCACATATCGCCGTGGTCGGCCAGGTGCCGGGCAGCGAGCACTTTCGCAATGTCGAGCGCTTCGCCGTGATCGAGTCGCCCAGTGTCCTGTCGCTGCGCGTCGACGAGAGCCTGTATTTCCCCAACGCCCGCTACCTGGAAGACCGCGTCGGCGAGCTGATTGCCAGCCGCCCGCAGGTGCGCCACCTGGTGCTGATGTGCTCGGGGGTCAACCTGATCGACGCCAGCGCGCTGGACTCGCTCAACGCCATCGTCGAGCGCCTGCACACCGCCGGCGTGCAGCTGCACCTGTCCGAGGTCAAGGGGCCGGTGATGGATCGCCTGCGCCGCTCCGACTTCCTGCAGCACTTCGGCGGCCAGGTGTTCATCAGCCAGTTCGAGGCGCTCAGACAGCTCGCCCCACCCGATTCTCAACCACCCTGCCGGCAAGGAAACTCCCATGAAAAGCGCTCATGACCTGGTGCTCGAAGCCAAAACCCATATCACGGAAGTGGATCTACAGCAGGCCACAGCGGTAATCCGCGACGCCGACCTGCTGATCGACGTGCGCGAAGCGGACGAATATGGCGCCGCGCACATTCCCGGCGCCGTCAACATTCCCCGCGGCCTGCTGGAGTTCAAGCTGAGCAACGATCCGCAGTTGACCGAGCGCACGCTCAAACTGGTGCTCTACTGCAAGAACAGTGGCCGCTCGGCCCTGGCTGCACGTGCCCTGCAGGACATGGGCTATCGCTACGTGGTGTCTCTGGCCGGCGGCATCGAAGCCTGGCAAGCGGCCGGTCTCGAGCTGCTGACACCTACCCTGCCGGCCTTCGATTGAGCCGCCAAGGCCAGCTGCTGCAGGATTTTCCCCACTAACTGCCATTCCCCTGACCTATATCAATGGTCGCCACTACATACCCCCACGGGTACCCAGTAACATTAAGACACATCCACTCTGCCGACGCTGCATCAGTGCCAGCGTCGGCAAAACCGGAGTGTCGAGATGCCCGAACGCGCACCTACTTCCCACTGGCGCATTCCGCTGGTACGCGAAATCGCTGTGATCCTGCTGATCAAGCTGACCCTGCTGCTGGGCATCAAGGCCATCTGGTTCAGCGCGCCGACAGTGCCCAAGGACGGCCAGCAACGCATTGAGGCCCACCTGCTGGGCCAGGCCAGCGCCCCTTCTTCACTACCCACCGAGGAGAAACCGAGATGATCTCGGAATCAGTCGTCGATCTGTCACGTCTGCAGTTCGCCATGACAGCGATGTATCACTTCATCTTCGTGCCGCTGACCCTGGGCATGGCCTTCCTCCTGGCGATCATGGAGTCGGTCTACGTGATGACCGGCAAACAGGTCTACAAGGACATGGTCAAGTTCTGGGGCAAGCTGTTCGGCATCAACTTCGCCCTCGGTGTCACCACCGGGCTGACCATGGAGTTCCAGTTCGGCACCAACTGGGCCTACTACAGCCACTACGTCGGTGACATCTTCGGCGCGCCGCTGGCCATCGAAGGGTTGATGGCCTTCTTCCTCGAATCCACCTTCATCGGCCTGTTCTTCTTCGGCTGGGATCGTTTGTCGAAGGTGCAGCATCTGGTCGTCACCTGGCTGGTGGCGATTGGCTCGAACCTCTCGGCACTGTGGATCCTGATCGCCAACGGCTGGATGCAGAACCCGGTGGGCGCCGAGTTCAACTTCGAGACCATGCGCATGGAGCTGACCGACTTCGGCGCGCTGCTGTTCAACCCCGTGGCGCAGGTCAAGTTCGTGCATACCGTGGCCGCCGGCTACGTCACCGGCTCGATCTTCGTCCTGGCGATTTCCAGCTACTACCTGCTGAACAAGCGCGACCTGGGCTTCGCCCGCCGCTCCTTCGCCATTGCCTCGGCCTTCGGCCTGGCCTCGATCCTTTCGGTGATCGTGCTCGGCGACGAATCCGGCTACGAAATCGGTGACGTGCAGAAGACCAAGCTGGCCGCCATCGAGGCCGAATGGGACACCCATCCGGCGCCGGCTGGCTTCACCCTGTTCGGCCTGCCCAATCAGGATGAGCAGCGTACCGACTACGCGGTGAAGATCCCCTACGCCCTGGGTCTGATCGCCACCCGCTCGCTGGACAAGGAGGTCAAGGGCATCAAGGACCTGCTCGTCGAGCACGAGGCGCGCATCCGCACCGGCATGACCGCCTACGCTTTGCTGGAACGCCTGCGCGGCGGCGACAAGTCGGCCGAGACCCTCGCTGCCTTCAACGAAGTGAAGAACGACCTGGGCTATGGGCTGCTGCTGAAGAAGTACACCGCCAACGTGGCCGACGCCAGCGAGGCGCAGATCAAGCAGGCGGCGCTGGATACCATCCCCAACGTGTTCAGCCTGTTCTGGACCTTCCGCATCATGGTCGCCAGTGGCTTCCTCATGCTCGCACTGTTCGCCTGCGCCTTCTGGGCCTCGGCGAAGAAGAACGAAGAAAGCAAACCCTGGCTGCTCAAGTGGGCGCTATGGAGCCTGCCGCTGCCCTGGGTCGCCGCGCAGACCGGCTGGTACGTGGCCGAGCATGGTCGCCAGCCCTGGTCCATCGGTGAGGTGCTGCCCACCCACCTGTCCACCTCCAGCCTGTCGGCTGGTGACATCTGGGGTTCGCTGACCGCGCTGATCGCCTTCTACAGCCTGCTGCTGGTGGTGGAGATGTACCTGATGATCAAGTTCGCCCGCCTTGGCCCCTCGAGCCTGCACAGCGGACGCTACCACTTCGAGCAACAGCAGCCGGCCCACGCCTGAGGACTTCGCCATGTTCGACTACGAAACCCTGAAACTCGTCTGGTGGGTGCTGATCGGCGTACTGCTGATCGGCTTCGCCCTCACCGATGGCTTCGACATGGGCGCCATGGCGCTGATGCCCTTCGTCGGCAAGACCGACAACGAGCGCCGCGTCGCCATCAACACCATCGCCCCGCACTGGGACGGCAACCAGGTGTGGTTCATCACCGCCGGTGGCGCGCTGTTCGCCGCCTGGCCGATGGTCTACGCGGTGGCCTTCTCCGGGCTGTACTGGGCCATGTTGCTGGTGCTGTTCGCCCTGTTCTGCCGTCCGGTGGGCTTCGACTACCGCAGCAAGCTGGAAAACACCCGCTGGCGCAGCGCCTGGGACTGGGCACTGTTCGTCGGCGGCGCGGTACCGGCACTGGTGTTCGGCGTAGCCTTCGGCAACCTGTTCCTCGGCCTGCCGTTCCAGCTCGACGACATGATGCGCTCGACCTACCACGGCTCCTTCTTCGCCCTGCTCAACCCCTTCGCCCTGCTCTGCGGCGTGGTCAGCCTGAGCATGCTCTGCAGCCATGGCGGCGCCTGGCTGATGATGCGCACCGAAGGCGACCTGGCCGCCCGCTCGCGCCAGGCCACCTTCCTCAGCGCCCTGGTCTTCCTGATCGGGTTCCTGCTGGCTGGCAGCTGGCTGGCCCTCGGCATCAACGGCATGAGCCTGGCCAGCGCCGTCGAAACCGGCGCCGCGCTGAACCCGCTGAACAAGCAGGTACTGGCCGACAACGCCGGCTGGCTCGGCAACTACAGCCGCTATCCGCTGACCCTGGGCGCCCCCGTGCTGGGCATACTCGGCGCATTGCTGGCGATTCTCGCCAGCACCTGGCGCCGCGCCGGCCTGGCCTTCATCGGTAGCAGCCTGATGATCGTCGGCGCCATCTGCACCGCAGGCTTCGCCCTGTTCCCCTTCGTCTTCCCGTCGAGCCTCGATGCGGCTTCCAGCCTGACGGTGTGGGACGCGGTATCGAGCCACAAGACCCTGGGCATCATGTTCGTCGTCGCCTGCATCTTCGTACCGATCATCCTCATCTACACCCTGTGGGGCTACGTGAAGATGTGGGGCAAGTTGAATGACAGCAGCATCGAAGCCAACCCCCACGGCCTGTATTGAGGAGAAACGCGATGTGGTACTTCACCTGGATTCTTGGCGTGCTGCTGGCCAGCAGTTTCGGCATCATCAACGCACTGTGGCTGGAAACCACGCAGAATCTCGATACCGAGAGCGAGCATGAGTGACATCACCCTGAGTGAGCGTACGCCCTTGCGCGCGCTCTCCTGGCTACTGGCCACGCCGCTGGCACTGTTGCTGTTGATCCACCCTGGCGCCATGCTCGACAGCCAGGGCCGCTACAGCCACTCGCTACTGATGCTGGTGATGTGGGGCGTGTCCTGCGCCTTCATCCATGGCGTCGGCTTCGCCCCGCGCCACTGGCTGTGGCGCGCCCTGTTCTCGCCCTGGCTGGGCTGGGGCCTGTGTGGGCTGGGCTATGCGCTGCTGTATCTGGCGCAGACGGCCTAACAGGCTGTTGAAGGCAAACGACAGAAACGAAAACGCCGCTCGATTGAGCGGCGTTTTCGTTTATTTGGAGCGGGAAACGAGACTCGAACTCGCGACCCCGACCTTGGCAAGGTCGTGCTCTACCAACTGAGCTATTCCCGCGATACAACTTGAAGTGGCGTCCCCTAGGGGA
>NZ_LSSW01000030.1 GCF_001567565.1 Ectopseudomonas composti | reverse complement strand
GGCAGCACGTGCGCGGCAGTGCATACGGGCAACCAGATCAGCGGGCGGTTGCCATCCCTGCAGGTCTAGAGCGAGGTGGACGGCGCATTGGTTGCGCTCAATGTTGGTCAGGACGTGGCTGGCGTAGTAGTCAAGACGTTCCTGCAGGCGCTCGGGGCAGAACTGATCGATGGCATGCGGAGACACTTCGATTTTCAGGTGTGGGCCAATGTTCTCGATTTTGGCGTTGAAGTTCTTCACCAACAGGATGATGCCCAGGTCTGCATTCTGGAGCTTGTACTGGTAGCCGGAATCCTTGCTGACGCGACCGGAGTGCCAACGCTGGCCAGCGAAATCGACGATGGTCCCTGGCTTGTCGAATAGGCACATGATTTCCGGACGGATCAGACCGCGATACAACTGGCGGACGGTATCGACGCTACAGGCCAGAATTCGGACGTTGGACAGATCCACGAAACCACCCGCCCGAGGATCACAGAACAGACGACTTTTCGGGTTCTCTTTTCCGGTTTCGATATCAATGCGGTAGTAGTCCTTTGGTGCGCTCATTCTCTGTATCTCTATGGTGCAACGTGGTTACTTAAATCTGTTTATCTGACGTGCTACAGGGACGTCAGCGCGCCTAGCGGTCGGCTAGGCGCGCGGTCCCACCGGCTGCGCCGAAGTGCCCGCGCGCCTGCTCGACCGCCTGCGGAACCAGCGGACTTACTGCATCAGGCACGGCTACCCCTCTTTCCTCGGTGTGTATGGCTGCGGTGAGCAAGACAACGAGGTTGGTTCCACGGGTGCGGACAGAGGTCGAGCGGAAGACGGGACCAATCAGCGGGATATCCGCGAGGAAGGGCACCCGAGAGACGGATTCGTCCGTTTGCTCCGATCGGAGGCCACCCAGGAGCACACCCCCTCCATCGGGTAACTGCACCTTGGTGGTGATGCGACGGGTGTTGGTGATGATGTCGGCGGCACTGCGATCATCAGAGACGGTCGAGGCGGATTGGTTAACGCTGAGTTCGATGGCCCCTGATGGGGTGATGAAGGGCGTTACATCGAGTGAGACGCCCACATCCTGGCGGACGATGGTTTGAAAGGGATCAGAGGCCGGTGTCGAGCCACTGGTGGTTTGACCGGTGATGAAGGGGACGTTCTGGCCGACGACGATGGAGGCGGCTTCCCGGTTGAGGGTAAGCAGTTGGGGCGTTGAGAGGATGCGGTTGTTGCCGGTAACTTTGACGGCCTGCAGGAAGGCCGACAGGGTTGGCCCGTTGAAGGTGAGGCTGAAGCCGAGGTCGGATTTGTCGGCGCCGCGCAGGCTGATCCCGCCCAGGTCGGTTCGTTCGTTTTTGGCACCCACATTGAGGCCGAGGGCTTCGAAGTCGTTGTCGGCCAGCTCAGCCACCACGGCGGTGATGACGACTTGGCGACGTGGCTTGTCGATTTCAGCCAGGACGCTGGCGATGGTTTCGAGCTGTGATTCTGTGGCGGTTACAATCACGGCGTTTGAAGTCGGCGAAGGGGTCGCCATCAGGGATGGGCCGGACTGCTGGTTTTGGCCCTGCTGTGATCGGAGCACGTCGAGAATCGACTGGTAGGCGAAATCGGATTGCAGGTGCTGGAGCTGGAACACCTTGGTTTTCAGGTCGAGCGGTTCAGGGATGGGCTGCGCGCTGATCAGCAGGGTGTTGCCACGTGCAGCGAAGTGAAAACCGGACGAGGTGACGGCGTTAGCGATCAGGGCTTCGAGTTCGTCGTTATCGCGGTAGTTGGCAAAGATGCTGATGGGGGCATTGCGGATATCCGAGCCGACGACCACGGATTTGTTGAGCATCTGCGATGACCATTCCACGAAGTCTTGTAGGGTGGCGTCATACAGTTCGATGCGTTCAGCTGCATGCGCTGAGCATGAAGAGAAAAGTGCGAGATAGATAACCTGCAGGGGAAGGCAATACACCCAGGCGCAGAACAGGAAGAAGGCGACTTTGCGGAAGGCATGAAGAAACATGACGGATCACCTGTAGAGGGAAAGGTAGTCGTCGCCCCGGACCAGCAGGGCTTCACGGGGGCCGCGATCACGAACGAGCACATCGCGGGATAGGAGGTCGTCGGACTTTATGCGGCGGCCAGTGCTATCGACGAACACGTAGAAGCTCTCCCCACCCAACTGGCCGTAGGTGGCAATGCGGTAGTCAGCGAATTCGCTTTCGAGAGGTTGGCCCGTGGCGGGCTGTTGCGTGGGGCTTGCGCTAGCGGCAGTGGGCTCGCTGGGATGGCTGCGGGTGATGGCGATGCCTGCGAAGACGGGCACGCAGATGGCGGCAGCGGCCAGGGCGCCAATGAAGAAGGCGTTGATGACGCGAACGCGGCGGAAGAAGATTTTCGTGGTGCGCATGAAGAACCCCATATCGCGCTTGGCGGCGGGCAGTGGGCGGTACCAGTAGCCGGGCGGCAGCATGGAATACGAGCCTTTGTCGTATTCCTTGTCGTATTCCTGGGTGGTGTCGTAGAAGCTGTAGAACTCTTCGCCGCGATAGAACCAGTCATCGACCTTGGGCGAGTTGAACTTGGCGCCGTACTTGACGATGGCCTGATGCATTTTCGGCAGGCGGCCTTTGAAGAAGCCGAGGGAGAGCAGCCGTAGCAGCGGGCCAATCGGGAACGGCAGCTTTATGCGGTCGAGGCGGTTGATGTAGACGACGTGTTCAGCGATGGACTCGCGGATCTGCTTGTCGATGACGCTGACGTTCTGGACGCATAGCCAGAGGTCCCAACGGCGTTTGCGCAGGAACAGGAAGAATTTGAGCAGGTCGGTACGCCCGCCGCTGTTCCAGTCGCGGGAGTTGAGCCAGACGCCGGCTTCATCCAGGAAGATGCCGCCGAACTGTTCTTCGTCGTAGATATCGCAGCCAACACCGAGGCCAACCAGATCATCGGCGGTTGGCAGATCAGGCAGGCGGACCAGGCGCGAGTGTTTGTTGCCGCGCTTGCACAGCTTGCCCATTTTCACGTCGACGTTGACCGCCACCCGGCGACCTTGCTTGAGGTAGGCCAGGATGCGCATGACGCAGAGCAGGGTTTTTCCGGCTCCGAGCTTGCCGGTGACGATATAGACGGCCATGGCTGAACTCAGGTGTGAATGAGTTTTTCGGAAAGCTTTGTGACCCAGTAGAACGCCAGGGACTTGAGCTTGAGGAAGACCAGCAGGGAGATGCAGAAGGAGAGGTTGTCCGGCAGGAACATGCGCCCGACGATGACCAGATCAGGCGCGGCGAATGAGGCGAGGCGGGACACGACGTAGTCGATGCCTGTAGCCAGCACGGCAATGGCCGAACCGATGGCGGCGAGGATCAGCAGGAAGATGCCGACCTTGCGCAGCAGGGCGGCAGCAGCCTGCAGGACGGGGCCGAGGATGGGCATGATGAAGCCCAGCAGGAACTTGGCCAGCCAGGCGAAGGCGTTGGGAAAGAGCTTTTTGAAGAAGTTGAGTAACCAGCCCATGGCTTAGGTGCTCCCTTTAGGTTCTGTGGCGGGCGTCTTCTTGACGGAGGGCGGCGTAGCCGATGCGCCAGGCACCGATAGCGGTGAGGCACCAGATGACCCATTCAAGAATCGGTTTGTAGGGAATCAGCGCGCAGACCGGCAGGCGTAGGTTGGCGGTGTAGCCGGCCAGGGTCAGAGGGACGATGTAGTCCGCGCAGGCGACCGGCGAAGGCAAGATGCTGTGCATGAAGTCGAGCCCCACAGCGGAGCCATCAGCACCAAACCATTGCCCGACTTGGTTGGGCAGTTGATCGAGGACGGTTTCGACTTCTTCGTTGCGCTCTTCATCGACCGTTTGCATCTGGGCGGTGAGCGAGTCGGCTATGGTGTTGCCGAGTGCCGCACCCTCGGCTTCGGCATCTGCAGGGGAGCCGTCAGGGTCACCGGAATCGTCTGAGCCGTCGCCGTTGAGCAGGTCGAGGATGTCCTGCAGGATGCCTTTGGACTCTTCGACCTTGTCGCCCACGGAGGCGATGGCCTCATTGGTTTCGCGCATATCGGTAGGCGGGCCACCGCCCCCTACGTACTTGGTGTCGTCTGCCGCGCCAGGGGCCTTGGGGTCGTTTTTGTCGTTACCGTCAGCGTTGCCACCGTTGTATGGGTGGTCGGAGGAGTTGCCCGGGATGACCGAGGGCGGGCTGCTGCCTGGAGGATTACCAGTGGAGATGCACTCCATCTTGCCGTTGACGTAGGTGCATTGGCGGGAGGTGTTCGGAAAGCAAACAAACTCCTTACTGCCGCCAATGCCAACTTCGCCGCAGGTGTCGCCGGTCTGGTAGCACCAGGGATTGCCCTTGTAGACATCGCATCCGGCGCTATCAGGGGAGAGACACAGTTCACTGCCGCCGAAGTTGAAGCAGGGCGGTTGATTGCCCTCGGGAGTGGCATCGGCATAGGCGCCATCTGGTACGCCCGGCGTACCCTCAGCGGGGGCTTGGCATTTGCCGGTGCCTTGATAGCGCGCAACACAGATGCCGGTGCCGGAACCGTCGAGGTTCTTTTTGACGCGCTGGTTTACCCCGAGCTGGGGAGCCGATACGTACTCGGCGCCGCCGATGGAAACAGCCGATGGTGTGGCGTAAACACCGGAAGGAGAGGCCGCGCAGTCGACAGCGGCAAACTTCATTTGATCGAGGTGGGTGGAGCAGTCGGGCTCGGGCTCAGGGGTGATGCACTTGCCATCGACCACTTGCTTGGGTGGATCGCAGGAAGCATTGCACTGGAAAGAGCCGTTATCGCCATTTGGGCAAGGCAGCGTAGCGCGATTGACCTGAGCAATGAACATAGCGCCAGGAAGCTCACATCGGCCGACAGTAGTGGTTTCCTGAATAAAAATGGCAGTGGAGTTATAAGACTTACAGGCGGCGGACCCAGATGCATGTCGAGACAAGTTGCTCCCGGTCCAGTAGGTGATTGTTGACGCAAAAACGGAATGCCCCCACCCCATAAGGGCGAGGGCAAGCAGCAGGCGAAGGCTGATAGCCGCGCGCATCTATCAGCCTCCTCAGCGGTTAAGCACCAGCGGCGCCGAAGACGCTGCGGGCCAGTTTGAACAGCGCCAGGGTGCCGCGGATGACACCGAACAGCACCGCACCAGCAGCCACCAGGGTGCCGAAGGCGGTGGCCAGATCGGTGAAGACCTCGAGGAGTTCCGGTGGAACAGTGATGGCCGCATTGGCCGCACCAGCGGTCATGCCGCCAGCAATCACGGTGAGCATGGCAACCGGCTTGGCGCCCCGTGCTTTACCGACACGGGTGTCTTCGCTGGAGTGGGCGTGGCGGACGGCCACGGCGAGTTGGGTTTGTTTCATGGTGAGTTTCCTCAGTTGGTTGATGCGTCAATCATTTCTTTCCAGCCGAGCCGGAAAGCACCCCAGGCGACGCCGAGCCCGAGAGAGCCGATGAAGAGCCCAGCGATAACGAGGTATTGCCCCCAGGTGAATGCCATTTCCCGTTACCTCTGGTGCCCGTGAATGAGGCCAAGGGCGGCCAGATAGACCATCCCTTGAAGGAATTGCAGGGCCCACAGATCACCCAGGGTGACGTTGGCGAGGTAGCTTTCGAGCGATCCCATACCGGCACCTATTGCGTTGTGTCCGTGAGCGCTGCGCCGTCTTCTTCTTGCTCAGCCAGGGCTTTGCAGTCAGGGCAGACGGCGTAGTCAGGCGCCATGCCGAAGTCAGACGCCCAGCCGCTGGAGTCAGCAGGCTGGCCATAGACTTGGCCCATGTTGGCCAAGCACAGGTCACAGAGGACGCGGCCGTGAATCAGCATGGCGATGGCCTGGGGTTAGGCCTTGGGCGCTTCAGCCGACTTGGGCTGTTGCTGGCCGGGTTGGGCAGCGGGCTTGGGAACGTGACCGGAAGCCGGCTTGACCGACTCCAGGTGGACGCAAAGGTTGTTGCCCTTCTGCTTACCAGCGCGGGCCACATCGAAGGTGATACGGACCATTTCGAGTGGGGCAAATTGAGCCCCCGAAGCAAAGACCTCCTCACCAACATCAGCGGGAACGTCCATGCTCACAATGGACAGGCCGTTTTCGGTAACACCGTCCGGTTCGTCGCCGTAGAACACTTTGTAAACGCGTACATCCTGGCCATTCTGGTTAAACGCCAGCTTCTGAGTGCCTAGGAATGCAACTTCCATAGTCGAACGTGCCATTTGTGTTTCCTCGCTTGGTTGCGCCTTATTGCGCGGGTTTGCCTTTCAGCAGGCCGAGCGATCCCGCACGGGCAAACTTTCGTTTTCGCCCGAGGGTGCTTCTCGACTTGCCGGGGTTTCAGTTGCCGCTTGTGCAGCCTGTTAGTTCGTTAACACCAAGGGCCGCGCCCTTGTCATCCCGTTTCGCCACCGTCGCCCGCGACTGGCGGTGATTGCGCTGTTAGGTCAGGGAGACCGGGGTGGCCAGTCACGGACGCCGGAGGCGATTGCTCAGAAGCGCTTTCTTGTGAGCGATCATCAACGTCAATCAGAAAAAGAACGGCCAGACCGCAGGCCAGAAAGATGTAGAAGCAAATCATGCGATCACCCCACCAGTTCGAACGGTTCGCGCAGGGGCACGAAGGGCGTAGGTTTGCCGGTGTCGTGCACAACGCTCCAGTACCTCGGCGGTCGGCTCGGTGGCGTGTGTTTCTCGCAGGTATAAGCCGGCGTAACGTGGGTTCGACCATTGACCACGGACCATCGCGCGGGGCGGCACTCGGTGCAGGGTGTGGATCGGCAGGCAACCGGCTTGGGCGGTTCCCAGCTTCGTTTTGACCAGCACACAGAGCAGTCGCAGTTGTCGGCGTGAGGTTGGCGCAGGTACTGGCTCAGGCTTTTCATTGGCCGAGTCCTGCGCTTGGGGCTTTAGCACCGGGCGCCGCCGACAAAACTCAACAGAAATAGGCATTACAGGCCCACCATTGGCCCGGTGCGGGAAGGGATTCCCAAGGCAGTCAGATGCGCTGGTAAGGAGCCGATGAAGATCAGCGCACTGATCACGGGTGATCAAACCGAACTCATAGGCAAGGTCAATCCGGCCAGAAATACGGCCCCACTTGGCCCAGTCATGGAACTGGCCGCGCAGATCACGGGGCTGCATGCGGTAGTCAACGAGCATGTGCAGGAGGGAGTACAGGAAGGGCTTCAGCTGATCAGTCATCGCTGTAATCCCCCGCGCAGAAGATGGTTTTGCCTCGGTCGAGGTCGCGGCGGATGCGGTGCAGGTTGATGACGCGGTGACGGCCGATTTTCACGGTCGGGACGGTGTGGCTTTCGATCCAGCCGCGCACCACGTCTTCGCTGATTTGCTCTGTGCCCAGGAGCTGAGCCAGCACGTATTTCGTGCAGAACGGTGCGTCGCGGAAATCCGTTACGCGTTGGGCGTCCCCCGAAATCGAAAGCCCCACTACACCAGACTGTTCCATGCGAATGTCCTATAATTGCCTGACAGACTAACTAAGTAATATTTACTAGGTGGCCCCATTGTCGGGCGCTTTCCTACTAAGTACAAGCTACTAAGTAGAATTTTTAGGAATGATAAGAGATCGGCTTATAAGCCTTTTCGACAGTAAGCGGACGAGCGTCTGGTTTGAGAAGGAGACCGGCATCGACCGATACCGGTGGGGAAACATCCGTAGCGGTAAGGCACGACTGTCTGACGCCGAGATAGATGCCGTCGTGAAGGTATTTCCTCAGTATTCGCTATGGCTGGTCAGCGGCGAGATCGCGCCGGAGATAGGCCAGACCAGCCCCGAATTCGACGAAGCCAACCGAAACTTGGCCAATCCAAACGCGGGATAGCGATCACACAGGAAGTAGCTAGGCGCTGGTACGCCCGAAGAGATGCCAAGGAGGGGGAGTGAAGGTAGATATCCACGATCGGCCGCAAAGAAAAGTCAGCCATGCAAGGTGGCGACCGTATGCGGCAGCAATAGCCGTTTCAGCTTTGCTCTCAAGCGGGATGATGTACCTCTATTCAACGGGATGGGGAGTGACGATAGACCTTCATAAATTGAAGGAAGCCTTCGTAGTGAATGGCAAGGCTGAGCCCAAAAGCTGGAGCACTGAGCCAGCAAGGGAGCAGCCTAAAGTCACCGCAACTCCAGAAACGTCAGTCCCACAAAGAACAAACGTACAGCCAAAGAATGGAGAATCTTCGGCGTATTACGTGCATCCGAAAGGAATGCCCCCGGTCGATTGGGCGACATATATCAGAACATTCAATAGCGTTTTTATTCAGCATCCTTCTTGCAATCCGCATGACATGAAATGGACTCAGATGGATTGCTCCAATTTCCGGGCAAGAGCTATGAAGCGGTTTGGGGTTGAGTGGAGTCAGAGGGCATATTGGGATGGGGAGCGTGTGGTCGAAAATAAACAGGCAAATAAAAGAGTTAATGCAGAAATTTATAAATAAGGAATCTTCTGGTAAGCCAAGCTTGAAGGTTGATGGTGAGGGGGGAGGAAGTATGAGTGGAAAAGAGTTCTCAAGGCGCGAGTGGTTGTTTGCAGTTGCAGTGCTTATGATGGCTGAGTACTGGTTAATCTCTGTAAGCTATACATTTGTTGGATGGCAGGAGGTGGTTAATTTTATATCTTTTGCAGCTGCAATCGCCTCTATATTGTTGGCGGTAATAGCTATTATTTATGGATTTATACAGAGCGAGTCGGGTGCAAAAACATCTGGAATGTTGAAAGAACAAGCCGAGGATTTAAGGAAGTACATTCCAGAATTGTCTAGTAGTAGTAGTTCAATTTCAAAGCAGCTGGAAAAGATATCTAGCATTGCCAGTAGGTTGGATGATCTAGATACCAATATGAGGAGCTCTATAGATATAGCTAAAGGCATGCAAGATCATGTCAAAGACATGAGTAAAGCAAGTCGGGCTATGTTGGATGCTCTTGCGGAAAAGAAACAAGGGACAGAAAGTGCTTCAGTTATCAAGGATGGTATGGTAAGTGTGAGTGAGCTGCTTGATGTTATCTTTAGGCGATCTACGTATCATCTTGATCTTCTTAGTTATGCATTGATGAAATATTCAGAGTCGAACGAGAATCTCAGCGTCTTTGAGTTTCTTGATAAATATTATTCGGTTATTGAACCTGATAATCCATCTATACCATTGCACTCACTTCATAGCGTTTTGCCTATTTTGAAAATGGTGAAGGCTGTAGACTATAAAGGCTTTAAAGATAGCTTTGTAGTTAAAGATAAGCTTAGAGAGGCTCTTCCTGTTTTCGTGGAAGAGGTTCTCAATTCTACAGCTGATACCGTTGTGGAGGGCGTCAGAAGAATTGATGTAGCACTTGATAAGGGTAAAAAATGAATGTCTAGATTGGGGGGCATTGAATAGGTGCGCTATGTTGAAGAGCACTAGTGACTACAATGCCAACATTCTCTGGAAAAGACTGGCCTAGCCAGCTTGGGGAAGGGCTGAAAGGTTCAGCTTATGGGGCTTTCTGGCTCAGCGGGGCGGTTCGTAGTGGATTCATAATGCTGATGTCCCAGGTTCAAGTCCCGGTGTAGCCACCATAAATTTCAAGGGGTTAGCGCAAGCTAGCCCCTTTTTATTTGGGCCGGTGTCCCCTAACTGTCCCTTTCTTGTCCCTGCAAATGCGCGAGCGCTACTCTTCTGCGGATAGCTGGGGTGTGAACGCCTTGTACATGACGCACTCAATTTTTGCACCGTACAGTGCATTTAGGCGCGTTTGCTTCGCCTCCTGAATATTCAGGGCTGTTGTAATGTGGGCTCGGAATCTTTCCACGATGTCATTACGTTGTGTAGCTTGGCCTTTCCCATTGAGGCCTAGTGATTCGTAATTTTTGCCAGCGAATCCAGCCGCCCCGCCGAAACCACTTAGAGCGCCGATCCATCCCGCATTTGCGGATGCATTCGCAGCAGTAAGTCCTGGCGCAAGAACAGACCCGGCAACAAGGCCGCCCATCGAGAGCCAGAACGCTTTTCTAGCGCCATCCTCTGACTCTGCTTCCATTCCAGAAAGGATGGGGGTGCAGAACTCAAGAGCTTGATTCAGCTTCGCCTCGAATAGCTGACGGAACTGATCATCATCCTGCGGAGCTTGCTCTCCACCTACTGCCATGACGGCGTCAACAACAGGGGTGGGTACGTCAGGTGCGTTAGCGCAGGCGTTTAGAAATAGAGGGAGAGTGAGAGCTAAATAGCCGCTGATTTTCATAGCTACATCCCTGTGAATGGTTGTGGTGTTTTAGGTGTAGCAAAGGAATGGCAAATAGCCATTTTAATGGTGGCTATTTAGTCTCGGTTCGTAATTAGAGCCAGCGGCGAATGGGTCAGGGCAGTCGCGAAGTGATCAGGAGCGAGGTGCGAATAGCGCATGGTCATCTTGATGTCGCCGTGGCCCAGGATGCGCTGCAGGGTGACGATATTCCCGCCCTGCATCATGTAGTGGCTGGCGAAGGTGTGGCGGAGTATGTGGGTCATCTGCCCTGGCGTATGCAGGCCGGTGCGCTCGTAGGCTTTGCGGAAGGCTGACCTGCAGGAGCTGAACAGCTTGCCGTTTCCAGGGTAGCCACGAGACAGAACGAGCTTCTCCAGTCCTGCCGGGATCGGCACCCTTCGAATCTTCGTTCTTGGTACGCAAGCAGCGCATAAATCGAGCCCTACGCTGGGGGTAGATTGGTTGGAGGTTTGAAAGGCTTTATTTCCCTTTCAATCTCATCGCTGCGCTCAGCGTACGCCTTGGTCAGAGAGTGCACGCTCTGCAGATTCATCCAGAGTTGGGCTGAGGTCCCGAAGTAGCGGCCAAGCCGTATGGCCATGACAGCAGTGATGTTCCGTCGCTCCCGCACGATGTCTCTGATGGTCGAGGCTGACACATTTAGCGCACGAGCAAGTGCGGAGTGCGTCATCCCGAGCTCTTTCAGAAATGCTTCGCGCAGCAGTTCGCCGGGATGGATAGCGCAAGGAGAATTGAGCGAGCGATGCTGCCGTGCGCAAGTTACCTGTGAGCCGTGCTGGGTAGTGATCGAGAGAGCATCCCGCAAGATTTGCCGCACTTCTTCTGCCATTGAGCGTCCGTTGCGAACTGCCTGGGCGCGCAAGCGTTGCTTTAGGTCGTCGTCCATGCGGATGGTCAGGCTGGCCATCAGCGCCACCAGCGATTGAGCAGGGCGCGCAGCGAGCGCTCGCCGGGTGGTGAGGGCGGGGCGAAGCGCGGCATATCGCGCAGGGCGATCCACAGATCGCCTTGCCATTCCAGCAGGCTGATGCGCTGGCGATCCCAGGCCATCAGCGTGCGCTTGGGTTCCTGTGCGCGATGCTCCCAGGCATCGCGCAGAGCGGGCAGGGCTTCATGAGTGAGCCAGCGGCGCAGGTGGCGATTCTCGGGATGGCTGAAACGGCAGAGGGCGCGGTAAAGCGCGGATTCGCTGAGCATCTGCACAGGCTCCGCATCGCCCTGGTGGCTACAGAAGATCACCGTGCGTACCTGGTCGTCATCCATCAGCCGGCAGATCCGTTCCGGATGGCGGTGCCCCATCAACAAGCCGAACTCCTTGGCGCAGACCCAGGGCTGGCGGTCGATCATCACGCCGCGCAGCGGACGGTTGTGGCGCATCAGCAGCAAGGGGACATAGCTTTCTTCCATAAATAAATGTCTCCGTAGATTCAGGCAGGCGCCTGGTCGTCTCTGATCCCTGCCGCGTCCTGTGGCTGAACTTGCATGGATTTCGTGGATAGCTGCGCTCGGAAGCTCGGCACATCAGACCGTTCCGTGACAAAGTCCCTATAATCGGGGAGCACCTGAATGGCAGTGAGATGTGCCAAGCGCTCGGGTGGAATAATACCACTTTCCTGTGATTGTGGAATATTTCAATAGGCTATTGTTAAGACCTTTATGGAATCAACCCACGATAGAGTTCGCATTTTCTTGTCTAAGATCGGTCACCGCGAGGTCAGTGAAGCCACTGGCATCAAGGAGGAGCGCTGCAAGACGATCCGATACGACAAGCGAGCGAACCTGAGGACAAGCGAGCTCGACTTGATGGCGGAGCGATATCCTGAATACTCTCTGTGGCTGAGAACGGGGCGGGTCGATCCTGCCAATGGCGAGATCAGTCCTGACATCGAATAGACCGGCCAGGATCTCACCAACCCAAACGCGAGTAGTGATTGCACAGGATATAGCTAAGCGCCGGGGCGCCGGCTGGCAGCTCAAGGATGGCAAGCAATGATCACACTCGAAGCTCTCGAAAGGCGTAACAACCTAGGCTTTTCAATCGTGGCAGGCAGCGCTGTAAGCGGCTTGCTCTATATCGGGTTCAGCTTTTACGGAAGCCTCTACACCGGCTTCTACTGCCTCACGTGTTTCGCATCCATTATCTGGCTAAGCCTCTCGTCAAAACGTTGGAGTCCGCTTCTAGGGCTAAGGCAGCCCTATGTATTCGATTGGGTGGTGGTAGCGCTTATAGCTTGGTTTATGACCAATAGCGTGATGCTGCCTGGTCACAAGATACTGGTCGGCGTGTGGGGGACGGTATGTATGGCCGCCCCAGTTGTATCGGCCCGTAGAAAGCGGGTGAGGGCGTAAGGCAGAAGTAGACATTAGTGGTGCTTGCTTACTGGCGATTTGATGCCAGAGAATGGTCAGACAAGCCCCGCCTATGACGTGATAAATAAATCTGTCCCCTTTTGGCTTATGGCAAGACCATGAACCGGCTGGTCAACGAATACATGGCTGGTGCCAGCAAAGGCCCGCTTGGCGATGCAGCCAGAGCCAACCTCAAAGCCCAAGATCAACGAGAACGCGAAGCCAATCGCGGGGTTCGTCGCACCATGAAGGAATGCATCAAGCCTGGGAACGTCATTGATGATGACGTGAAAGAGTGCATGGAGGGTTTGCGTACCAAGGATTGGTAGGCCGGGTGTAAGTCAAATTAGTTCAATAAGTAGATCGTCTGCGAGTCGAACTGACTTGACTTCAAAAGCCTCAACTTTTGCACGGCCTCCATCAGAGAAAAATAAATTGCCACTAACAGATACTCGCTGCTTCTTTACGTGTTTCTCGTTAAGGCGTTCATATAGATTTCCATCAACTAGTACCGATGTCGAGAAGTCTTTGCGCTCATAGGAGAAGCGAATATATACCCGGCCCTCCGTATCGCCCTCTCTGCGTGTAAAGCTTTCAAGGTACGCAGGGAGTCCATCGACCCTGGCAGATTGATAGTTCATAAGTATCTTTGAATACTCGAAAATACGGGCGTGATCCTTCTTGTCAAAGGATATTTTCTCAGGTGCTGAAATTGCTGCGGGCTCTAAAAATGACCACGCGAAACTAAAATCAATATTCTCAGCTTCGTCAGCAAATGCACTGGAGATTCCATTGCAATATCTATAGTCAATGCCTTCACGTAGAAGCTTTGATTTTACTTTCTCTTGGTCGCCATCAAGAATTGACTTGAATCTTTTTATTCTATTAGCAAAGTTTGTGTTTATAAGTCGCCCCATTGAACTCACGCCTGCAACGTTAAGGATGGGGGTGTCGGCGCCGATAGGGCTGTAAAGCTTGGCTTCGAAGTTAAATACAAAGCTCCCCTTAGTCGGGGCAGACATTTTTATTGAGTCCAAATAACCGCGAGAAATTTTTCGTTTGCCTTTAATGTTTACAGCTGAGCTGGCAGCGATTTTAAATAGACCGTAAACGCCGGAAACGACAGATAATCCTGATGCTAAAGAAATGGATCCTTCAGATAGTGCATCACCAGACTCACGCAAAGAAAAGTGATCATAATCAGCTTGGAGAAGAAGCTTGCGCGTTTGATCAAAGCTTCGGCCAACAGAAAGGGCGACTAACTCAACGGCCTCATCAAGTAAATCAAGGGATTGCTTATGATTAACAAAATCCTTATTGGGAATTAAGACTTCTATGCCATCTGGTGAGTGATAAACAGAAAAGGGGGCGTTAGCCTCGCCGGAGAGGAACCAATCATGGTGGGCTAGAAATCTTAGCAAAGAATAGCGTATAGCCTCATTGTATGTAGTCATATGGGGGCGCTCGCACTATTCATGATGGGATTTTTCGAGCTTACTTGCTGCATCATCCAGATAAGCGTATTAGGGCCGAGCCTTTGGGAGAGAGGTATTCTGACAGTAACAGAAGAGTTATTATTGCTTACAGGTAATCCTGCCAAGCTACACCAATACGTGGCGTAGCGAAGAGTCATTCCAAGGTCTTTGTGCTGTAACCAAGAAGTTTGATCGATAGGGGAAAAATGGACAGCTAGTAAGATGGGAACTACGGATGGAGATACAAGATAATTATAGTTATGAACGGGGAGCGGGTATACGAGCTCATTAGTGGAGTGATCAATATATGAATGAGAGCTAGTGCACTTGAGTTGAAATTCTATCCTTGGGCATGAGTAGTTGCCTGAAAACCCCTTTCCACGGATAGTGATATCTACGCCATCATTATCAATTTTTGGTTCGCTATAATTCAGGCCAGCGGTTGCACATAAAGCCTGAATGTAAGCAATACTCAAAAGCTCTTTCGAATGTGACTGAGCAGTGCCTCCAGCCCCTCGAATTCCATTTTGAGTTGGCATTAACCCGCCCCTTGAGACTACTATTTTATTTGAATATTAGATCTGGAAGCTGTTATATATCAAAGCAGATAGTGAATAAATGTTCTATCAGCTATACGCAAAGAAAAAGCTTCGTCATCCAGCGATACCTATCATGCTAAGGGCGCATAGGCCCAGCATGTGAGGCGCTCGCTAAGGATGGGTGACTCTCCATAGCGTAGCTAGGAAGCGAGTATCTAACAGAGGTGACTACTTCGTCAGCTTTTTTTGAAAGGCTCTGGAGTAGTGAGGTAGCTGAAACGATGAAAGCCCGGTTTTATGGGGCTCACTGGCTCAGCGAGGCGGCTCGTAGCAGATTCATAATCCCCAGCCCGCAATTCCCCACCCCCAAAAACAACAAAACCCCGCCAAGGCGGGGTTTTGTCTATGCACTACTTAAAACGATCAAACGTTGAAGCGGAAGTGCATTACGTCGCCGTCCTTGACGATGTAGTCCTTGCCTTCCAGGCGCCATTTGCCGGCTTCCTTGGCGCCGGCTTCGCCCTTGTACTGGATGAAGTCGTTGTAGGCGATGACTTCGGCGCGGATAAAGCCTTTTTCGAAGTCGGTGTGGATCGCTGCAGCCGATTGCGGGGCGGTGGCGCCGATCTTGACGGTCCAGGCACGCACTTCCTTCACACCAGCGGTGAAGTAGGTCTGCAGGTTGAGCAGCGAGTAACCGGCGCGGATCACGCGGTTCAGGCCCGGCTCTTCCATGCCCATGGTTTCGAGGAACATCTGCATTTCTTCGAGATCGTCCAGTTCGGCGATTTCGGCCTCGATCTTGTTGCACACCGGCACGACGATGGCGCCTTCCGCTTCGGCGATGGCGTTGACCACGTCGAGGTGCGGGTTGTTCTCGAAACCGTCTTCGGCGACGTTGGCGATGTACATCACCGGCTTGGTGGTGAGCAGGTGGAAGGTCTTGGCCAGGCGCTTCTCTTCGTCACCCAGGTCTTTGAGCAGGCTGCGTGCCGGCTTGCCTTCGGTGAGGTGGGGGATGAGCTTTTCCAGCAGGGCCTTCTGCGCCACGGATTCCTTGTCGCCACCCTTGGCGGTGCGGGCAACGCGTTGCAGTTGCTTTTCGCTGCTGTCGAGGTCGGCCATGATCAGTTCGAGGTCGATGATCTCGATGTCACGCTTGGGGTCGACGCTGTTGGCGACGTGGATGACGTTCTCGTCTTCGAAGCAGCGCACGACGTGGGCGATGGCGTCGGTCTCGCGGATGTTGGCGAGGAACTTGTTGCCCAGGCCTTCACCTTTCGACGCACCGGCTACCAGGCCGGCGATGTCGACGAACTCCATGGTGGTGGGGATCACCCGCTCGGGTTTGACGATCTCGGCCAGGGCATCCAGGCGCGGGTCGGGCATGGGCACGATGCCGCTGTTCGGCTCGATGGTGCAGAAGGGGAAGTTCTCTGCGGCGATGCCGGACTTGGTGAGGGCGTTGAACAGGGTGGACTTGCCGACGTTGGGCAGGCCGACGATGCCGCAGTTGAATCCCATGGTGTGTCCCTCGGGGGAAAGGTGGTTACTTGGTGGCCTTCTGGCTATGCAGGTTGCGCATGGCCACGGTCCAGTCGCCGGCGAGTATTTCCGGCAGGACGTCCAAGGCGAAGTCGATGCTCTTGTCGAGCAGTTCCTGTTCGCCGCGTGGGGCGCGTCCGAGCACGTAGCCGGATACCAGGCTGGCGTGCCCCGGGTGGCCGATGCCGAGCCGCAGGCGATGGAAGTTATTCTGGTTGCCGAGCTGGGCGATGATGTCGCGCAGGCCGTTATGGCCGCCGTGGCCGCCGCCCTGTTTGAGCTTGGCGACGCCGGGTGGCATGTCGAGTTCGTCGTGGGCCACCAGGATCTCTTCGGGTTTGATCTTGAAGAAATTGGCCAATGCCGCCACGGACTGGCCGCTGCGGTTCATGTAGGTGGTGGGGATGAGCAGACGAACTTCGCGCCCCTGGTGGACGAACTTGCCCACCAGGCCGAAATACTTGCGATCTACGCTGAGGTTGACGCGCTGGCTGGCTGCCACGCGCTCAACGAAAAGGGCCCCTGCATTGTGCCGGGTCTGGTCGTATTCGGGGCCGGGGTTACCCAGGCCAACGATCAGTTGTACGGCAGTCATACAGGAGCCCTTTCGAGAACATGGCCCGGCGTGATCGCATGCCGGGCCAGCTACTGACGATTACTCGGCAGTGCCTTCGCCGGCAGCTTCTTCACGAACGCGCGGCAGGTGGATGCTGGCTACCGGCAGGTCGCTGCCGTGGGCCAGAGCAACCAGCTCGACGCCTTTCGGCAGTTTGATGTCGGACAGGTGAACGGTCTGGTCAACAGCGACCTTGGCCATGTCGACTTCGATGAATTCCGGCAGGTCTTTCGGCAGGCAGGAAACTTCGACTTCGTTCAGGGCGTGCAGGACTTCGCCGCCGCCTTGCTTGACGCCAACGGAGCTGGCTTCGTTGATGAAGTGCAGCGGTACGTGGGCGCTCAGTTTCTGGCCGGCAACGACGCGAACGAAGTCAGCGTGCAGTACGAAGCCTTTGGCCGGGTGGCGCTGCAGGGCTTTGATCAGGACGCTTTCTTTGGTACCGGCAACGTCCAGGCTCAGAACGTGGCTGAAGGCCGCTTCGTTTTCCAGCAGCTTGGCCAGGTCTTTGGCCAGCAGGCTGATGGATTGCGGGGCTTTTTCGCCGCCATAGATTACGGCAGGCACCATGGACACGTTACGACGCAGGCGGCGGCTCGCACCTTTCCCCAGGTCGGAACGCACTTCGGCATTCAGGGCAAATTCAACAGTCATTTCACTTCTCCAAAATAACCAAACCGCCGTACGGCTTGCGACCAGCCTCGGGCGGTAGGGCAAAAAGCCCCGCACAAGGCGGGGCGCTTAACGTCAGCGGGTTCCTTAGCGGAACATCGCGCTGATCGATTCTTCGTTGCTGATGCGGCGAACCGCTTCGGCGACGACCGGGGCGATGTCGAGCTGGCGAATGCGCGAGCAGGACTGTGCCGCAGCGGACAGCGGGATGGTGTTGGTCACCACCAGCTCGTCCAGGACGGAATTCTCGATGTTCTCGATGGCGCGGCCGGACAGCACCGGGTGGGTGCAGTAGGCGTAGACCTTGGCGGCACCGCGCTCTTTCAGCGCTTTGGCGGCGTGGCAGAGGGTACCGGCGGTGTCGACCATGTCGTCGACCAGGATGCAGGTACGGCCTTCTACGTCACCGATGATGTGCATCACTTCGGACTGGTTGGCCTTCTCACGACGCTTGTCGATGATCGCCAAGTCGACGCCCAGGCTCTTGGCCACGGCGCGGGCACGAACGACGCCACCGATATCGGGGGAGACGATCATCAGGTTGTCGAAGCGCTGGTCTTCGATGTCGTCGACCAGGACCGGGGAACCGTAGATGTTGTCCACCGGAATGTCGAAGAAGCCCTGGATCTGGTCAGCGTGCAGGTCGACGGTCAGCACGCGGTCGATACCGACCACGGTGAGCATGTCGGCAACCACTTTGGCGCTGATCGCCACGCGTGCGGAGCGCGGACGGCGATCCTGGCGGGCGTAACCGAAGTAGGGGATGACCGCAGTGATGCGGGTGGCCGAGGAACGGCGGAAGGCGTCGGCCATCACTACCAGTTCCATCAGGTTGTCGTTGGTGGGCGCACAGGTCGGCTGAATCAGGAAGACGTCCTTACCGCGAACGTTCTCGTTGATTTCGATCATGACTTCGCCGTCGGAGAACTTACCGACCGAAGCATCGCCGAGAGGAATGTGCAGCTGACGAACGATCCGTCGCGCCAGATCGGGGTTTGCGTTCCCCGTGAAGACCATCATCTTGGACACGCGCAGTACCTGCCGGCTGAGGGTATACCTGGATGGGTATGGAAAATGGCAGGGGCGGCTGGATTCGAACCAACGCATGCCAGGATCAAAACCTGGTGCCTTACCGCTTGGCGACGCCCCTATATTCTGTGTCGAACGCTTTTTGAATCGGTTGCCGATGCCTCCCGGAAGAGGTTATGGCAGGGGCGGCTGGATTCGAACCAACGCATGCCAGGATCAAAACCTGGTGCCTTACCGCTTGGCGACGCCCCTGTATCGTATAACCGAATGCTGAGCATTCACTTCTTGGCCAGTGCTTGGAGCTTGCGGTGCAGCATCGAGATGTTGCGACCTTGAGCGACAAAGCTCGGCAGAGTGCCTGGAAGTTGGCGGGCGACTTTATCAGCATCGTCCTGATTTGGGAAGCTCCCAAATACGCAAGCTCCAGTGCCGGTCAATCTAGCTGGAACAAATTTGTTCAGCAAGATCAAAGCGTTACGAACTTCTGGGTAACGCTTCTCTACAACCGGCTGGCAGTCGTTTCGACCACCCCCCGCAAGAAGGCTGCGAACTTTAATGGGCGGCGTATCCCGTGTCAACTCGGGCGAGCCGAAAACTTCTGCTGTGCTTACAAAGACTTGCGGCACGGCGACGAGGAACCAGGGCTCGTCCAGTTGCACCGGGGTCAGATGCTCGCCAACGCCCTCGGCAAAAGCAGCGCGGCCGCGCACGAATACCGGCACGTCGGCGCCCAGCGCCAGGCCCAGTTCGGCCAGGCGATCTTCGCCCAGTTGGGTGTGCCACAGGTGGTCGAGGCCGACCAGGGTGGTGGCGGCATCCGAGCTGCCACCACCGATGCCGCCGCCCATCGGCAGGCGCTTGTCCAGCCAGATGTCGGCGCCCAGTGCGGTGCCTGAAGCTTCCTGCAGCCTTTTGGCCGCACGCACGATCAGGTTGCTGTCATGCGGCACGCCTTCGATGGGCGTGTGCAGATGGATTTCGCCATCCTGGCGCACGCTGAAGCCGAGCTCGTCGCCATGTTCTAGAAACTGAAACAGGGTCTGCAGTTCGTGATAGCCGTCGGCGCGGCGGCCGAGGATATGCAGCATCAGGTTGAGCTTGGCAGGGGCGGGCAGGATCAGTTCGGCGTGCGCGGGAATGGCGTTCATGGTCGGGGCAGGGGTGTCGTTGTGAGGCATGTGGCGATTGTATGCGGGAAATGCATCGGCAGGTGGCAGAGGAGCATCGCGGCTGAAGCCGCTCCTACAAAAATGCAGCCCTCCCTGTAGGAGCGGCTTTAGCCGCGAAGTGCTCGGTTGAAACGCCGGGCCAGCGGGGGAGGTTGTCGATGCGTTCGCGGTTGAAGCCCCTCCCACAGGTTGTGTGGGGTTCTGAGCTGGCGCGGTTGTAGCTGTTGGCACCGTGGGAGGCGCTTCAGCGGCGACTGCTTGAAAAACTATCTCGGCTGAAACGGAATGCCGCCCAGCCGCTCCTACGAAGCACCGCAGCAACCCCTGTAGGAGCGGCTTTAGCCGCGAAATGTTCGGTTGAAACGCCGGGCCAGCGGGGAGGTTGCCAATGCGTTCACGGCTGAAGCCCCTCCCACGGAGGATGTGGTCGCCTACTGCCCCAACTGACGCGGCTGCCAGTCCTTGATCACCAGGGTCACTTCCAGGTCCTGGCCGTAGAGCTTCATGCGCTCCGGCAGGGCGTAGCCGTTCTGTTCGGTATAGCGCTGGTATTCGACCTTCCAGCCGTCTTGTTCCAGCTGCGCCAGGTGGCTCTCGCCGTCGAGGGTGATACGGCTGCGGCTTTGCGGAGCGGGCAGGCCGCGAATCCACCAGAGCAGGTTGGAGACCGGCAGGTCCAGGCGCAGTTGCTCGCGCAGCAGGGCTTCCGGCGATTCGGCGCGGTAGCGGCCACGGTTGGCCACTTCCAGCAGGATGTCACCCGGGCGACCGGTCAGGCGTGCGGCACCGCCACCCAGCGGGCCGGACAGGCGAATGTCGTAGTAATCCTGGCGCTGCAGCCAGAACAGCGTGGCACTGCCGGAGTCACGCGGGGCGCGGATGCCGATCTTGCCGTTGATCTGCCAGCCGTCGAGCTGGGCGATCTGCTCTTTGTGGGCTTTCCATTTGGCCGGATCACCCTGGCCTTCCAGCGCTTCGTGCGAGGTCAGGCCGGCACAACCGGTCAGCAGGGCGATGAGGCTGAATACGAGGAGGTGACGAAGCATCAAAGAGTCTCGGAACCGGTCAGGCGCAACAAGGTGTCGCGCAGGATGGTGCTGTCGGGCGTCGCGTTCAGGGCATCGCGCCAGACGCTGCGGGCTTCACGCTGCTTGCCCTGGGCCCAGAGCACTTCGCCGAGGTGGGCGGCGACTTCGTGGTCGGGGAATTTCTCCAGGGCCTGGCGCAGCAGGCGCTCGGCCTCGTCGAGGTTGCCCAGGCGGTAGTTGACCCAGCCGAGGCTGTCGAGAATCGCCGGGTCGTCCGGGTTGAGCTGGTGCGCCTTGGCGATCAGGTCGCGTGCTTCTGCGTAGCGCGTGGTGCGGTCGGCCAGGGTGTAGCCAAGGGCGTTGAGGGCCATGGCGTGCTCCGGCTCGCGCTCGATGATGTAGCGCAGGTCGGTTTCCAGCTGCGCCAGGTCATCGCGCTTTTCCGCCAGCATGGCGCGGGTGTAGAGCAGGTTCAGGTCGTTGGGGTACTGCTCCAGGCCGTCGTTGATCACTTTCCAGGCGGAGTCGATCTGACGGTTGTTGCTCAGGCCTTCGGCTTCGATCAGATACAGCTGGATGGCGTAGTCGGGCTGTGCATCGCGAGCCTGGGCCAGGCGTGCGCTGGCTTCGTCGTTGCGCTGCTGGGCGAACAGCAGCTCGGCCTGGCGTTGCTGGGCCGGCAGGTAGTCGTTGCTCGGGCCGACCAGGTTGTATTCCAGCAGGGCGCTGTCGTTGTCGTTCAGCTCTTCGTAAGCGCGGCCCAGGTTGTAGTGCGCGGCGTCGACATGGCTGCGGCGTTCGACCAGCTCTTCCAGGTAGACGATGGCTTCTTCCCAGGCTTCGGCTTCCAGGCAGACCAGCGCCAGGGAGAAGCGCAGGTCGTCGTCGTTGGGATTTTCCTGCACCAGCTTGGAGAACTCGCCCTTGGCGTCGTCGAGACGATCCTGCTCGACCAGCAGGCGTGCGTAGGTCAGGCGCAGGCGCTTGTCGTCGGGGTTCTTGCGGATGCCCTTCTGCAGCAGCGGCAGGGCCTCGTCGCCACGGCCGAGGCTTTGCAGCAGGCGCGCGCGCAGGAGGATCGGAGAAACCTGGTCGGCACTGGCCGGGCTGTCTTCGAGCAGTTCCAGGGCTTCTTCGGCGCGGCCGTCCTGTTGCAGGAGGATGGCCTTGCCGAACAGCAGTTGGCTGTTGTCCGGGTTCTTGCTGAGCAGGCGGTCGAAGCCTTGCAGCAGACCGGCACGGGTGTCCGGGTCGGTTTCCGCAGCGGAGAGGGCGAGGAAGTCGAAGTGCGTATCGCCCTGGCGCTGCAGCACCTGCTCCATGTAGGTCATGGATTCGTCGTAGCGGCCGGCGCGGGCCAGCTGCACGGCGGCGGCACGTTGCGCGTCGATGTTGCTCGGCGCGTTGGTCGCCCAGATCAGCGCGCTTTCCAGTGCCGCTTGCTCGGCGCCGAGGTATTCGGCAATGCGGAAGGCACGCTCGGCGACGCCGGCATCGCCAGTGGCCTGCGCCTGCTGCACGTAGTTGCCGAGGGCGATGTCGAAGCGGTTGCGCTGTCCGGCCAGCTCGGCGGTGAGCAGGGCGAACAGGGTTTCCTGGCTGAACGAGCCGTATTCGCTCGGTTGCAGCTGAGTGGTCTGGTCGGCTTCCTGCACCGGTGGCGTGCCATCCGGCTCGCTGGGGGCGAAGGTTTGGCAGCCGCTGAGAAGAGCAATTGCGGTAACTAACGCGAGGGGTCTGTTCATAGTGCCTTGTCGTGCGTTATTCCGGGGCGAGGGCCGTGCTGGCTCGTGCCCTGCGACGTTCGCGGCATCATGACACAAGCCTTTGAGCAAGCCCACTGGCCAGGACGATGCGGCGAACTGTCTATTGGGACAATAGGTCGCGGGAGTTGTTCTCTCCGGGGCGAAGTAGGACAATTGCCGGCTCTCGTATTACCCCTCAGCGACCCTGCATGGCCTTTATCGCCCTCGGTATCAACCACAAGACCGCCTCGGTAGAGGTGCGCGAGCGCGTTGCTTTCACTCCGGAGCAACTGGTCGAGGCCCTGCAGCAGCTGTGCCGGCTGACGCCCAGCCGTGAGGCGGCGATCCTCTCTACCTGCAACCGCAGCGAGCTGTACCTGGAGCAGGATCAGCTGAGCAGCGATGAAGTGCTGCAGTGGCTGGCCAACTACCATCGCCTGAGCATCGACGAGCTACGCGCCTGTGCCTACGTGCACAGTGATGACGACGCGGTGCGCCACATGATGCGCGTGGCCTGTGGGCTGGACTCGATGGTCCTCGGCGAGCCGCAGATTCTCGGTCAGCTCAAGTCCGCCTATGCCGTGGCGCGTGAGGCCGGCACCGTGGGGCCGCTGCTCGGGCGTCTGTTCCAGGCCACCTTCAGCACCGCCAAGACCGTGCGCACCGATACCGCCATCGGCGAGAACCCGGTGTCCGTGGCCTTCGCCGCGGTGAGCCTGGCCAAGCAGATCTTCGCTGACCTGCACCGCAGTCAGGCGCTGCTGATCGGCGCCGGCGAAACCATCAGCCTGGTGGCGCGCCATCTGCATGACCAGGGCATCAAGCGCATCGTCGTCGCCAACCGAACGCTGGAGCGCGCCAGCCAGTTGGCCGAGCAGTTCGGCGCGCATGCCGTGCTGCTCTCGGACATTCCCGATGAGTTGGTGCACAGCGACATCGTCATCAGTTCCACCGCCAGCCAGCTGCCGATTCTCGGCAAGGGCGCGGTGGAAAGTGCGCTGAAAAAGCGCAAGCACAAGCCGATCTTCATGGTCGACATCGCCGTGCCGCGCGATATCGAGCCGCAGGTGGGCGAGCTGGATGACGTTTACCTCTATACCGTCGATGACCTGCATGAGGTCATCGAGGAAAACCTCAAGAGCCGCCAGGGCGCGGCGCAGGCCGCCGAGGAGCTGGTGGCCGCCGGCACCGATGGCTTTATGCAGCGCCTGCGCGAGCTGGCAGCGGTCGATGTGCTCAAGGCCTACCGTCAGCAGGCCGAGCGCCTGCGTGACGAGGAACTGGCCAAGGCGCAGCGCATGCTGGCCAACGGCAGCAACCCGGATGACGTGCTGGCGCAACTGGCGCGGGGCCTGACCAACAAGCTGCTGCATGCACCCAGCGTGCGCATGAAGAAACTCACTGCCGAGGGGCGCGTCGACGCGCTCAGCCTGGCCCAGGAATTGTTCGCCCTCGACGAGAGCGCGCCGCAGGACAAAGGTCTGCAATGAAAGCTTCACTGTTGAACAAGCTGGACAACCTCAGCGACCGCTTCGAGGAACTGACGGCGCTGCTCGGCGATGCCGAGGTGATTTCCAAGCAGACGCAGTTCCGCGCCTACTCCAAGGAGTACGCCGAGATCGAACCGGTGATCGCCACCTTCCGCGAGCTGCGCAAGGTGCAGAGCGACCTCGAAGGTGCCCAGGCGCTGCTCAAGGACAGCGACCCGGATATGCGCGAGATGGCCGAGATGGAGGTGGACCAGGCCAAGGAAGCGCTGGTCGGTCTGGAGGATCGCCTGCAGCGCATGCTGCTGCCCAAGGACCCCAACGACGGGCGCAACGTCTACCTGGAGATTCGTGCCGGCACCGGCGGCGATGAGGCGGCGATTTTTTCAGGCGACCTGTTCCGCATGTATTCGCGTTATGCCGAGAAGCAGGGCTGGCGCGTCGAGGTGCTGTCGGCCAACGAGGGCGAACACGGCGGCTTCAAGGAAGTGATCGCACGCGTCGAAGGCGACAACGTCTACGCCAAGCTCAAGTTCGAGTCTGGCGCGCATCGTGTGCAGCGCGTGCCGGAAACCGAATCCCAGGGGCGCATTCACACCTCGGCCTGCACCGTGGCGGTGTTGCCGGAGCCGGACGAGCAGGCAGCCATCGAGATCAACCCGGCCGACCTGCGTGTGGACACCTACCGCAGCTCCGGCGCCGGTGGTCAGCACGTCAACACCACCGACTCGGCGATCCGCATCACCCACATTCCTACCGGCACGGTAGTGGAGTGCCAGGAAGAACGCTCGCAGCACAAGAACCGAGCCAAGGCCATGGCCTGGCTGGCGGCCAAGCTGCAGGACCAGCAGGAAGCGGCGGCGCACAAGGAAATTTCCGAGACGCGCAAGCTGCTGGTGGGCTCCGGCGACCGTTCCGAGCGCATCCGCACCTACAACTTCCCGCAGGGCCGGGTGACCGATCACCGCATCAACCTGACCCTGTATTCGCTCAACGAAGTGATCGCTGGCGGCGTGGAAGCGGTGATCGAACCGCTGCTGGCCGAGTACCAGGCCGATCAGTTGGCGGCGCTGGGGGACTAACAGCGCTGTAGGGGGGATGACGCTTTTTTCATCCACCCTCCCGTTGGTGGAGCGATGCAGCATGATCCACCCTACGCCGCTCAAGAACCGTAGCCCGGATGCAATCCGGGGACCGATTTCCCGGATTGCATCCGGGCTACGAGAACACCATGGCCACCATCGAAACCCTGCTCAACAGCGCTGACCTGCCCGACTCGCCCACGCCGCGATTGGATGCGGAGCTGCTGCTGGCCGCTGCGCTGGGCAAGCCGCGCAGCTACCTGCGTACCTGGCCGGAGCGCGAGCTCGATGGCGAGCAACTGGCATCGTTCCTGGCGAATTTGCAACGCCGCCGCCAGGGCGAGCCGGTGGCCTACATTCTTGGTCACCAGGGCTTCTGGAGCCTGGATCTTGAGGTGGCGCCGCATACCCTGATCCCGCGTCCGGACACCGAGCTGCTGGTGGAAGCCGCGCTTGAGTTGCTGCCGGCTACGCCGCTTGCAGCGCTGGATCTGGGCACCGGGACTGGCGCCATCGCCCTGGCCCTGGCCTGCGAGCGTCCGGCCTGGCAGGTGACGGGTGTAGATCGCGTCGAGGAGGCAGTGGCCCTGGCCGAGCGCAATCGCCAGCGCCTGAAGCTGGACAACGCGCGCTTCGTGCGCAGCCACTGGTTTTCCGCCTTGGCCGGGCAGCGCTATGGCCTGATCCTGAGCAATCCACCCTATATTCGCGCCGACGACCAGCACCTCGACCAGGGGGATGTGCGTTTCGAGCCGAGTAGCGCCCTGGTCGCCGGCCGCGACGGGCTGGACGATATTCGTGCGATCATCCGGGCAGCGCCGCAGCATCTGCTGGCCGGCGGCTGGTTGTTGCTGGAGCATGGCTTCGACCAGGCCGAGGATGTGCGCAGCTTGCTACGCGACGGCGGTTTCGCCGAGGTCGCGAGCCGGCGTGACCTGGGCGGCCACGAGCGCATCAGTTTGGGACGTTTCGACCGTGAGTGATCAGATGCTGAGCGATGATGAACTGCTGCGTTACAGTCGGCAGATCCTGCTGAAACAGATCGATGTAGAAGGCCAGCTGCGCCTGAAACAGGGCCGCGTGCTGATCGTCGGCGTGGGCGGGCTGGGTTCGCCCGTGGCGCTGTACCTGGCGGCGGCCGGTGTCGGCGAATTGCACCTGGCCGACTTCGATACGGTGGATCTGACCAACCTGCAGCGGCAGATCGCTCACGACACCGCCAGCATCGGCCAGGCCAAGGTGGATTCGGCCATGGCGCGTCTGGCGGCGATCAATCCGCAGGTCAGGTTGGTGCCACACCGCCAGGCGCTGGACGCCGATTCGCTGGCTGCTGCTGTCGCTGGCGTCGATCTGGTGCTGGACTGCTCGGACAATTTCTCCACCCGTGAAGCGGTCAACGCTGCTTGCGTCGCGGCGGGCAAACCGCTGGTTTCCGGTGCGGCGATCCGCCTGGAAGGGCAGCTCTCGGTATTCGATCCGCGCAATGCGACCAGCCCCTGCTACCACTGCCTCTATGGCCATGGCAGCGAGGCCGAGCTGACCTGCAGCGAGGCCGGCGTGGTCGGCCCGCTGGTGGGGCTGGTGGGCAGCCTGCAGGCGCTGGAGGCGCTCAAGCTGCTGGCGGGATTCGGCGAGCCGCTGGTGGGGCGCCTGCTGCTGATCGACGCACTGGGCACGCGTTTTCGCGAGTTGCGGGTCAAGCGCGACCCGGCCTGCGGTGTTTGTGGCGATGCCCAGTAACGCGCCGATTGGCGTTTTCGACTCGGGCGTCGGTGGCCTGTCGGTACTGCGCGAGATGCGCCAGTTGCTACCGAGCGAGACACTGCTCTACGTGGCGGACAGCGGTCACGTGCCCTACGGCGAGAAAACCCCGGAATACATTCGCGAGCGCTGCGTGCTGATCACCGAGCACCTGCTGGCGCAGGGCGCCAAGGCATTGGTGCTGGCCTGCAATACCGCGACCGCGGCAGCCGCTGCCGAGTTGCGCGAGCTTTACCCGAACCTGCCCATCGTCGGCATGGAGCCTGCGGTCAAGCCGGCTGCCGCGGCGACCCGCAGTGGTGTGGTTGGCGTGCTGGCGACCACCGGCACGCTCAAGAGCGCCAGGTTCGCCGCGCTGCTCGATCGCTTCGCCAATGATGCGCGGGTGATCACCCAGCCCTGTCCGGGGCTGGTGGAGTGCATCGAGGCCGGCGAGCTGCAGGCGGCGGCGACGCGTGAGCTGCTGCAGGGCTACGTCACGCCGCTGTTGGTCGAGGGTTGTGACACGCTGATTCTCGGTTGCACCCACTATCCCTTTCTGCGTCCGCTGCTGGGTGAGCTGGTACCACCTTCGGTGACCCTCATCGACACCGGCGCGGCCGTGGCGCGTCAACTGCAGCGCCTGCTCGCACAGCACGACCTGCTGGCCACTGAGGCGGCGCAGCCGACGCGCTACTGGAGCAGCGGGGAGGCGGCGCAACTTCGTCGAGTATTGCCGATTTTGTTGAATGAAGAGGCCGAAGTTCTTTCGATATAGTGAATTTTTTTCAGATCAGGGTTTCCCTGATATTGGATGTTTCTATATTTTGTAACGAGCTTGATAACCCTCTCGCTATTAAAGGAATGACTCATGAAGAAGCTATGCGCCTTTGCTGCAGCAGCTGCCCTTGCGTTCGGAACCATGGGGGCTGCACAGGCTGCGGATGTAACCGCAGCTATTGGTCAGAGTGGCGATTCCACCATGGTTTACCGTCTGGGTGCGCAGTGGGACTGGAACCACAGCTGGCTCGAGAGCAGCTATGGTCGTCTGACCGGCTACTGGGACCTGGGTTACACCTACTGGGATGGCGACAAAACGGCGAGCAACCACAGCGTTTCCTTCGCGCCGGTATTCGTTTACGAGTTCGCCGGGCAGAACGTGCGCCCTTACATCGAAGCCGGTATCGGTGTCGCGGCTTTCTCCAGCACCGAGCTGGAGAGCAACCAACTGGGCTCCTCCTTCCAGTTCGAAGATCGCCTCGGCGTAGGCCTGCGCTTCGCGGGTCAGGAGATCGGCCTGCGTGCCGTCCACTATTCCAACGCCGGCATCAAGCAGCCGAACGATGGCGCAGAGGCCTACACCGTGCATTACCGCATGAGCTTTTAAATGAAAAGACCGGGCCAGCCCCGGTCTTTTTCATTGTGCCTCGCGGGCCTGCGCTTGGCTAGCGATAGGCCTGGGCGATGCCGCGACGCTCTTCCAGGCACTCGCTGGCGCCCAGCTCGAATTCCCGGCAGATCATCGGGCGCACCTCGTAGATGGTGCAGCGCATGCTGTCGCGGTCCAGTGCAGCGCACCAGTTGTCGTCCAGGCGACGCATCACTTCACTGCCCCACTGGTCGGTATCGATGAAGCGTTGCGGCACGCCTTCATCGCCGAACAGCATCACTTCCAGCTGGCAGCAGCAGGCCGCGCAAGTGCTGCAACTGACCTCGGGTTCGGTTGGCAGTTGAGTATGGGGGATGGTCTGGCTCATGGTGCGGCAGTGTACGCCATGCAGGACCGGCGCGGGGTTTGCGCTGACAGGCGTGCGCGCACTAAGCCGCTTGGCGGCTACGCAGGAGTTGTTCGTACTGCGCGCGGTACAGCTTGGCGAACCCGTGCAAGACCGGCATGACCACGGCCCAGACCAGCGCCAGAAGCGCCAGGGTTTGCCAGGTTCCGAGCGGCAGGCTGACGCCGGCGATCTTGGCGCCAGCGTAGTACGACAGCGGTGCGCTCAGCGCCCCCAGCAGGCTGGCGCGCCACCAGGGGCGTGCGGTCCAGGCCAGGCAATGATTGAGGGTGCTGGCCAGCAGCAGCCAGAGCAAGGCCAGCCACAGCGGGATCAGCTGGCGCTCCTCGCCGAAATCGAACACCCCGAGGTTGAGCAGAAAGCTGTCCAGCGCGCTGCCGGCGAGAAACACGCTGAGCAGCAGCTTGCCTTCGGCAGCCCAACTGCTGACCCAGAGCAGATGCACAGCGATGATCGCCGCCACCACCAGCAGCCAGGGGCTGTCGCCTGCGAAGACGCAGACCAGCCAGCCGAGCTGGAACAGGATGGCATTGGCGATCAGCTTAGGCATTGAGGTTTCCTAACAGTGGGGCAGGACGAGCGTCTGGCTTGGCCAGCAGCAGTTGCGCGGTGCCAATGGTGCGTTCGAGGAAGCCGCCTTCGCAATAGCAGAGGTAAAACTCCCACAGGCGATAGAAGTAATCGTCGTACCCCAGCTGTTCGAGGCGCTGCCTAGCCTGGCGCAGGTTGTCGTGCCACAGGCGCAGGGTGCGTGCGTAGTGCAGGCCGAAATCCTCCATGTGATGCAGGTTGAGGTCGGTATGCCGAGTCACGACCTCGAGCATCTTGTGCACCGACGGCAGGGCGCCACCGGGGAAGATATAGCGCTGGATGAAGTCCACCGACTGGCAGGCCTGCTCGTAGCGCTGGTCACGAATGGTGATGGCTTGCAGCAACATCAGGCCGTCAGGCTTGAGCAGCCGTGAGCATTGCTCGAAGTAGGTGGGCAGGAAGCGGTGGCCGACTGCCTCGATCATCTCGATGGATACCAGCTTGTCGTACTGGCCTTCCAGGTCGCGGTAGTCCTCCAGCAGCAGGGTGATGCGATCCTCCAGGCCCAGTTCACGAATGCGCCGCTGGGTGTGGTCATATTGCTCGCGTGACAGAGTGGTAGTGGTCACCCGGCAGCCATAGCGGCTGGCGGCGTGGATGGCCATGCTGCCCCAGCCAGTGCCGATCTCTAGCAGGTGGTCGCTGCGTTTAAGGTTGAGCTTCTGGCAGATGCGCTCGAGCTTGTTCAATTGGGCCTGCAGCAGGCTGTCGTCTTCGCTGCGGAACATGGCCGCCGAATACATCATGGTCGGGTCGAGGAACTGTTCGAACAGGTCGTTGCCCAGGTCGTAGTGCGCGGCGATGTTGCGTCGCGAGCCCTGCCGGGTGTTGCGGTTGAGCCAGTGCAGGCCCTGGATCAGTGGGCGGCCCACACGCGCCAGGCCGCCCTCCATTGCATCGAGCACATCGAGGTTGGCGACGAAGATGCGAATCACCGCAGTCAGATCCGGCGTGCTCCAGTAACCATGGATATAAGCCTCGCCCGAGCCGATCGAACCGTTGCCGGCGACCAGGCCCCAGACGGCCGGGTCGTGCACCGTGATCTCGGCGCGCAGGCGGGCCTGCGGCTGGCCAAAGTGCAGGCTTTCGCCGGCTTCATGGACAACCAGCAGGCCATGGCGCAGGTTCTGCAGCTGACGCAGTACGGCCCGGCGCAACAGGCCGGCGCCAATGCCATTGCCACTGCGTACCAGGTTTCTGGTGGAGGTCAGGCTAGAGCTTTTCATGGGGCATGTCCTTCACTTGCGTGCGGGCGACACGGAAGCTGCCTTCCGCTGGCTTGTGGTCGAAAATCGGGATGCGTTTGAACAGCAGGCGCATGGCCTGCCAGTAGATGGCGGCAAGGGTCTTGCCGGTCATCCAGGGGAAACTCAGCAGATAGCGGTGCAGGCTGCTGCGGTCGAGCGCTTCACGGCACAGACTGAGGCTGGCGTCGAAGACCTTGGTGTCGCCTTGCCAGTCGGCCATGTGCAGACCAAGACGCTCGCCGACGGCGCTGAAACTCATGCGGTATTGCAGCTCGCGCGGCAGAAAGGGCGAGACATGGAAGGCCTTGTCCACGCTGGCCTGCTGGCGGCCTTCGCCAGCGGCCGGCAGCACGTAGTGATAGCGTTCGCGCCATGGCGTATTGCGGACTTCACAGAGGATCGCCACCAGCCGCTGGTCGGCGTCATGGCAGTAGAAGATGCTCACCGGATTGAACGCCAGCCCCCAACTGCGCGGCTGGGTCAGCACGCAGATGCGACCTTGCGGGCGTGTGCCCAGTGCTTCCTCCACGCGATTGCGCACGGCCTCATGCAGCGCCACGCCCTGGCGGGTGGCTTCGGGCAGGTAATCGGTCTCGCGAAAGGCGAACGGCGCGAAGCGGCCGGAGCCGGCCAGCTTGGACAAGGCGAACAGCTGCGCCTGTTCGCTCAGGTCGAGATACAGCAGGCCCATGCGATAGCGAAAGGCATGGGCGCGCGGGGCGAAGCGGCGATGCTGCACCCAGCCGCTGTACAGGGCGCTGTGCATCAGAGTGTCTCACCGAAGGCGCGTGCCACGCGCAGCGCGCTGACCACGCCATCTTCATGAAAGCCATTGGCCCAGTAGGCGCCGCAGTAATAAGTGTGCTGAGCGCCGAGTAGTTCTTCCCAGCGCGCCTGCGCTGCCGTGCCGGCCAGGCTGTACTGCGGGTGAGCGTACTGGAAGCGCGCGAGGATCTTGCTCGGCTCGATGGCGGCAGTCTGGTTGAGGCTGACGCAGAAGGTGGTATCGCTGTCGATGCCCTGCAGGATGTTCATGTCATAGGTCACGGCAGCCATCTGTTCACGTGGCCCACCCAGGCGATAGTTCCAGCTGGCCCAGGCCAGCTTGCGCTTGGGCAGCAGGCGCGTATCGGTATGCAGCACCACGTCGTTGTTGGCGTAGGGCAGGGCGCCAAGGATGTCCCGTTCCGCTGCGCTGGCCTGATCGAGCAGCGCCAGCGCCTGGTCGCTGTGGCAGGCGAAGATCACCTTGTCGAAGCGCTCGCTGCCGGCAGCACTGTACAGGGTGACGCCGTCCTGATCGCGCACCACGCGGCTGACCGGGCAGTTGAGGCGGATGCGCTCGGCGAAGCTGGCGGTCAGCGGCGCCACGTAGCTGCGTGAGCCGCCTTCGATCACCTGCCAGGTCGGGCGGTCGCTGACCGAGAGCAGGCCGTGGTTCTTGCAGAAGCGCACGAAGAATTGCAGCGGGAAGCCGAGCATGTCGGTCAGCGACATCGACCAGATGGCCGAGCCCATCGGCACGATGTAGTGCTCGATGAAGCGGCGGCCATAACCGTTGCTGTCGAGGTACTGGCCAAGCGTGGTGTCGGCGCCGATGCGGTTGTTGGCCAGGTCGTCCTGCGACTGGCGGTTGAAGCGCAGGATATCGCGCAGCATGCCCCAGAACGCTGGCGACAGCAGGTTGCTGCGCTGGGCGAACAGGGTGTTGAGGTCGTGGCCGTTGTATTCCACGCCGGTGGCCGGGTCGCTGACCGAGAAACTCATTTCGGTGGGCTTGAAGGCGACGCCGACCTGCTCCAGCAGACGGATGAAGTTGGGGTAGGTCCAGTCGTTGAAGACGATGAAACCGGTGTCGACGGCATAGCTGCGGCCCTCGACTTCAACGTCGACGGTGTGGGTGTGGCCGCCGATCCAGTCGCTGGCCTCGAACACCTGAATGTCGTGCTGACGGTTGAGCAGGTAGGCACAGGTCAGGCCGGCGATGCCGCTGCCGACGATGGCGATTTTCATGCGTTGTCCTCGTTACGCGCCAGACGGCGACCTATGGCCAGTTGCAGGCTGCTCGGCAGGCTGCCGAGCAGTTTCAGGATGGCGATGAAGGGAGTGGGGAAGGCGATTTCGCGCGGGCGCTTGTCCAGGCGTTCGGCGATATGCCGCGCGGCGCGTTCCACGGGCCAGCGCATGGGCATGGGGAAGTCGTTCTTCTGCGTCAGCGGGGTGTCGACGAAACCCGGGCTGACCAGGGTGACGTCGATCCCCTCGGCGGCCAGGTCGATGCGCAGGCTTTGCAGCAGATAGCGCATGGCCGCCTTGGAGGCGCCGTAGGCTTCGGAGCGCGGCAATGGCAGGAAGGTGACCGAACTGCCGACGCCGACCAGGTGCGGACGATTGCCCTGGCGCAGCAGGGGCAGGGCGGCCTCGATGCAGTAGCTGGCGGCGAACAGGTTGGTGCTGACCACGCGTTCGATCATCGCCGCCTCGAACTGGCGCACTTCGATGTATTCGCAGGTGCCGGCGTTGAGGATCACGCAATCGAGCGCGCCCCACTGGCGAGCGATGCGTTCGCCGATGGCGCGTACCTGCTCGGCGTCGGTCAGGTCGCCCGGCACCACCAGTACCTGCTCGCCGTAGCGCGTGGCGAGGTCCTCAAGCGGGCCACTGCTGCGGGCACTGACGGCCACTTGGTGGCCGGCTTGCAGCAATTGTTCGGCCAGTGCGGCACCGATGCCGCTGCTGGCGCCGGTAAGCCAGATACGTTTCATGCCAGCCTCCGTTTCAGCCAGGCGATTACGCCGCCCAGTACCGGCAGGTGTTCATAGAGCAATGCGCCGGCGTCGAAGTAGTCGCGGTGCTGATAGACGCGGTCACGCCAGCGCAGGTGCGAGCAGCCCTCGACGGCGATTTCCTCGCCGCCACGCAGGCGTGGGTGGCGATAGCGCATGGTCCAGCGCAGGTAGCCCTCGCCTTCCGCGACCTCATCGAAACCGTGGAACTCGAAGTGCAGCGTCTCGACATTGGCGTACAGCTCGGCGAAATAGCGCCGCACTGCGCTCAGCCCGTGCACCTCATGCAGCGGATCGCGAAACAGCACGTCGTCGCTGTACAGCTCACCCAGCAGGTCGAGGTTGTCCTTGTTCAGTGCGGTGAAACGCTCGGCGAAGGTTTCCAGGAAGCTGCTCATGCCGGAACCTCCCGCGCAGACAGGTTCTTGAACGCGTCCAAGGCGCGCTGGCGCGAGCGTGACAGGTCGACGATCGGGCGCGGATAGGCGGTGGGCGCGAATAGTCCGCCGAGCGCCGACGGATCATGGATGTCGCGCTTGTTCAGGCCGGCCAGTTCCGGCAACCACTGGCGAATGAACTGGCCGTCGGGGTCGAACTTCTGCGACTGGCTGATCGGGTTGAAGATGCGGAAGTAGGGTGCGGCATCGGTGCCGGTGGAGGCGCTCCACTGCCAGCCGCCGTTGTTCGCTGCGAGGTCGCCGTCGATCAGGTGGCGCATGAAGAAACGCTCACCCTCACGCCAGTCGATCAGCAGGTTCTTGGTCAGGAACATGGCCACGACCATGCGCAGACGGTTGTGCATCCAGCCGGTTTCCAGCAGCTGGCGCATCGCCGCATCGATGATCGGCAGGCCGGTGCGGCCTTCCTGCCAGGCGGCCAGCTCCTCCGGTGCGCGGCGCCACGGCAGCGCCTCGGTCTCCAGGCGGAAGGCGCGGTGTCGCGAGACACGCGGGTAGCCGACCAGAATGTGCTTGTAGAACTCGCGCCAGAGCAGCTCGTTGATCCAGGTAACGGCGCCTGGGTTGCCGCTGTCGAACTCGCCCTGATTGGCCGCCAGGGCCGCGTGCAGGCACTGGCGTGGCGAGACCACGCCAGCGGCCAGGTAAGCCGACAGCTGGCTGGTGCCGGGCTTGGCCGGATAGTCGCGTTCGTCCTTGTAGAAGGCCACCTGTTCGTCGGCGAAGCACTCCAGGCGCTGCTGAGCCACGCGTTCTCCGGCTGGCCAGAGCAGGCGCAGGCTGGCGCTGGGGGTGGCGAAACCTTCGACGCTGCCTGGGATGGCGTCGCTGTCGATGGCCAGGGGCGCCTGCGCCTTGGGTGCTGGTATCAGCGCCGGCAGTGCGGTGTGCAGGCGCTCGTAGCACACCTTGCGGAACTGGCTGTAGACCTGGAAGTAGCCGCCGGAGCGGGTCAGCACGCTGCCCGGTTTGAACAGCAACTGATCGAGATGGCTATGCCAGGCAATATCCTGCTGGCCGAGGTACGCGGCGACCTGCTGATCGCGCAGGCTCTCGTTGCTGCCGTATTCCTCGTTGACGTGCACGGCGCAGATGTCGTGTGCATGGCAGACCTCGGCGACCTGCGCCGGCACCTCGCTCCAGTCGTCACAGTGGCGCACCAGCAGTGGCACGTTGAGGGCAGCCAGGGCCTTGCTCAGTTCGGCCAGGTTGCGCAGCCAGAAGTCCACCTTGCTCGGGGCGTCGTCGTGACGCTGCCATTGGCCTGGTGTGACGAGATACAGGGCGACGGTCGCACCACTGCCCATGGCCCGGCTCAGGGCGGTGTTGTCCTGGGTACGCAGATCGCTGCGAAACCAAATCAGTTGCTGCATGGGGTTACCTCTTTGGCGCCAATCAGGCCGTGGCGGAGCAGCCAGGCATGGGCGGCGAGCGGGTCACAGGCCGACTCCAGGCCGGTCAGCGCATCGCGGTGAATGTGGGCGGCAGGGCCGGCGATCAGCAGGGGCACAGGGCACAGTTCGGCCAGGCGCGGCAGGTGGCGGCGCAGCAGGGTGCCCTCCAGTGCTTCTTCGGCGTACAGCAGCACCGCGCGCGGGGCGATGAATTCCAGTGCCGTCAGCAGTTCGTTGGGTGGCAGCGGCCAGTCGAAGACTTCCACTGGGCAGTCGCTGGCGCTGGCCAGCCAGGCGCACAGCCACAGGCCCGGCTCCATCGGCGCCTCGCCGAGGTTCATCAGCAGCAGCGGCGCGCCACCGACCTGGCGATTGCAGTGGTAGAGACGGGTGGCCAGCTTGCTGCGCAGCCAGGAGAGGAAGAACACCTGCTCGGCGCGTGCGCCGAACTGGCCTTGCCAGCGTTGCCGCAGGTCGCCCAGGAGCGGCCAGAACAGTTGCTCGGCCAGGGTGCTGGCAGGGTAGAGCGCCAGGGCCGAGTTGAAGCGGTCGTCGAGGCGTCGTTCGTTGAGCTGGATGATGCAGGCGAGCAGTTCGTTGCGCTGGCGTGACCAGTTGTCGGTACTGGTGGTCTGGGGCACCTGACCGTGGTCGAGCAGCGCCTTGACCTGGCCGACGGCGACGCCGCGCGCCAGCCAGGCGAGGATGGTGTTGATGCGTTCGAGGTTGGCTGGCGAATAGAGGCGGTGCCCCTTGGGCGTGCGGTACGGCACGATCAGCCCATAGCGGCGCTCCCAGGCGCGCAGGGTCACGGCGTTGATGCCGGTGCTGCGCGCCACCTCGCGAATCGGCAGGTAGCCTTCTTCGAGTGCCTGGCGGTAGTCGTGGCCGACCTCTTCGTCGGCGATGGTTTCGCGGCTCATGGCATCACAGCGCATTGCGCAGGCTGAGGGGCTCGGGGTGCGGCTGCAGGTAAGCCTGCTCGGCGATGTAGCGATCCGGGTGACGGCGGAAGTGGTGCTTGAGCAGCGTCAGCGGCACCACCAGCGGCACGATGCCGTCGCGGTACTGGCCGATCAGTTGCTGCATTTCCTGTCTCTCGTCGGCGCTCAGCGCGCGCTTGAGGTAGCCGCTCAGATGCTGCAGCACGTTGCTGTGGGTGCCGCGCGTCGCACATTTCTTCAGTGCGCTCATCAGCTCGCTGAAATACTGCGGCGCCAGCTCACCAAGATCGTGCTGCGCGAGTTCGCCGAGCAGGCGGCCGAGTGACTTGTAGCGCACCGGGTCGGTGGCCATCAGCAGGTACTTGTAGCGTGAGTGGAAGGCGATCAGCGCGCGTCGCGTCAGGCCCTGCTGCAGCAGGCGTTGCCATGCGGCGTGGGCGTACACGCGGGTGATGAAGTTCTCGCGCAGCACCGGGTCGTTGAGGCGGCCGTCTTCTTCCACCGGCAGGTCCGGATGGCGGGCGCAGAAGGCGGCGGCGAAGATGCCACGGCCCGGTTCGCTCGGGCGCCCACCTTCCTGGTAGACCTTGACCCGCTCCAGGCCGCAGGAGGGTGACTGCTGCATGAAGATGTAGCCGCTGATGCCTTGCAGTTCATTGGCCATGCGTTCGCCGTAGGCGGCCAGTGCATCGGTGACGTCACGTGAACGCTCGACGGTGCCCACGGCGCGCGGCGCCTGCGGATCACCGACCAGGCGAATCGGTTCCCGTGGTATCGGCATGCCAATAGCCACCTCGGGACAGACCGGGATGAAGTCGAAGTGTTCGGTCAGGCTGCGACTGCACAGGCGCGACAGCTTGTGGCCGCCGTTGTAGCGGACTTCGGCACCCAGCAGGCAGGCGCTGATACCCAGTTTGGCTTTGCTCGCTTGCATAACCTGACCTCATGAGACCTTGTACATGAAGTGATTCATGTACAACTTGTGTCCACTATAGATGCGCAGTTATACAAGTCAAATACTTTGTATAGGTTTGGTATTGGTTTTTCTGTGCAGGCAGGCGGCGTCGGCCGAGGGGCCGCCAGGTATCGCGGGAGGGTCAGCGCCAGCCTTGCAGCCAGTGTTCGCTGTCTTGCAGTTGGCGCCAGTCGAGTGGCTGGCTGCGGTGTGTCAGTACGGCCTGAAGCTCGACACCGATGACGTTGTCTGCCTCGTCGCGGATCAGTTCGGTGACCAGAAAGTGGCGCTCGCGGTTCTGCGGCCGCGCCGCCGTCCATTTCGACAGCAGCAGTTTGCGCGGGTTGAGGCGGCGCTTGCCGGGCGTGCTCATTGCAAGTGCTCGAGTAGGCGGCGCGCAGCATCCTGGCCACTGAGCCAGGCCCCTTCGACGCGGCCCGACAGGCACCAGTCGCCGCAGGCATACAGGCCCAGGTCGGCGTCGGCCAGCGCGCCCCATTGGTGCGCCTGGGCCGGGCGGGCATAGAGCCAGCGATGGGCAAGCGTGAGACTGGGGGCCGGCACGGCGCAGCCGATCAGCTCGGCGAAAGCGCCGTGCAGTTGCTCGATCACGGCCTCCTTGGGCAGATCCAGATGCTGCCGGCTCCAGGCGCTGCTGGCGTGCAGCACCCAGGTGTCGAAGTGGTTGTCGCGGCCGGGCTTGCTGCGGTTGCGGGCCATCCAGTCGAGCGGGCTGTCCTGTACGAAGCAGCCTTCGACGCGGGTGTCCAGCGGCCGCTCGAAGCCCAGCGCCACTGCCCAGGTCGGATCCATGATCACGCTCGCCGCTGTACCGGCCAGTTTGGGCGCGGCAGCCAGCAGGGCGCTCGCTTGCGGGGCCGGTGTCGCGACGATCACGTGGCTGTAAGGGCCGTGGCTGTTGCCTTCGGCATCCTGCAGGCTCCAGTAGCGGTCGCCGCGGAACACTTCGGTGATACGGCAACTGAACTTGACCGGCAGGGCGCCGAGCATGGCGCGGGTGATGGCGCTCATGCGTGGGCTGCCGACCCAGCGCAGTTGCTCATCGGGAGAGGCGCTGAGCTGGCCGTCCTGAGCGTTGTACAGGCTCGGTTGCCACTCGGCGACCCAGCCACGGGCTTGCCATTGCTGCACGACCTCGATGAAGCGACGGTCGCGGGCGGTGAAGTATTGAGCGCCGAGATCCAGGCTGCCGGCGTCGCTGCGCTTGCTCGCCATGCGCCCGCCGCTACCTCGGCTCTTGTCGAACAGTTCGATGTCCTGGCCGGCAGCGTGCAGGGCCTGGGCGGCTGAGAGTCCTGCGATGCCGGTGCCAATGATGGCGATGGGTGCGTTCATGGTTACCTCGTCAGCGCTGAATGCTATACAGGCTAAGGTTTGGACAAAAGCTATACAAGAGTGTTTTCATGTACAGCTGATGCCGTTCGAACCTGCTCAAAGCCTGCTGCGCGTCGGCTCTGCGGCGTTAAAAACAGGCTCGGACTGCTCATTTACAACTCGTAAACTCCGCGTCCTCGCCTGTTTTTGCCTTGCATAGCTCTAGCTCGCGAGCCTTTGAACAGGTTCTGAGTGGCGCTCCCTTGCTTTAGGTTTAGGACAAACGCGACAGGTGTGCGCGTCATGAACCAGACTAAAGGTGAAGTTTCTTCCATTGCCATGCGAGGACGATGCCATGCATATCCTGCTGACCGGCGGTACCGGTCTGATCGGTCGAGCGCTTTGCGCGCACTGGACCGAGCAGGGCCACCGCCTGACTGTCTGGAGCCGCGAGCCGAGCAAGGTCGCGCACCTTTGCGGTGCTGACGTTCGAGGTGTCGCCCGGCTCGAGGAGCTGGGCGAAGAACCCCTGGACGCCGTGATCAACCTGGCCGGCGCGCCGATTGCCGACAAGCCCTGGAGTAGCAAGCGCAAGGCGCTGCTGTGGTCCAGCCGTATCGGCCTGACCGAGCAGTTGCTGAGCTGGCTGCAGGGGCGTACGCAGCGTCCTGCGGTGCTGCTGTCGGGCTCGGCGGTAGGCTGGTACGGCAACGGCGGCGAGCGCGAGCTGAATGAGGGCATGCTTGCGGTAACTGACGATTTCGCCGCGCAACTGTGCGGCGCCTGGGAGGAAACCGCGCTGCGCGCCGAGGAGCTGGGGATTCGCGTGGTGCTGATCCGCACCGGCCTGGTGCTGAGCCCTGATGGCGGCATGCTGAAGCGGCTGTTGCTGCCGTTCAGGTTGGGGCTGGGCGGGCGCATCGGCGACGGCCGACAATGGATGCCGTGGATTCATATTGCCGATCAAATCGGCCTGATGGATTTTCTCTTGCAGCAGGGCGACGCCCGCGGTCCTTATAATGCCTGCGCGCCCATGCCGGCGCGCAATGCCGAGTTCAGCAAGGCGCTGGGACAGGCGCTGAGTCGACCGACCCTGTTACCGGCACCGGCCTTCGTCTTGCGCGCTGCACTCGGTGAGATGTCCGAGCTGCTGCTGGGTGGTCAGCGCGCGGTGCCGGCGCGTTTGCTGGAGGCGGGCTTCAGTTTTCGTTTCACCCATCTGGATGTGGCCCTGGTGGATTTGCTGGGTCATCAATGAGCGCAGGCTGTTGCAGAACTACCTGCGTTGCCATTGCGGCGTTAAAAACAGGCTCGGAATGATCATTTACAGTACGTAAACTGCGCTTCCTCGCCGGTTTCGCCTTGCACTGGCTGCCTCGCTAACATTTTTCAAAAGCCTGCTGGGATTTCGCATGACCGATCACGCATTGTTGCTGGTTAACCTGGGTTCGCCCGCGTCCACCGAAGTAGCCGATGTTCGCCGTTACCTCAATCAGTTCCTTATGGATCCCTATGTCATCGACCTGCCATGGCCGCTGCGTCGTTTGCTGGTGTCGCTGATTCTGATCAAGCGTCCAGCGGCATCGGCACATGCCTACGCCTCGATCTGGTGGCAGGAGGGTTCGCCGCTGGTGGTGATCAGCCGCCGTCTACAGGAGGCGATGAAGGCGCAGTGGACCCAGGGCCCTGTCGAGCTGGCCATGCGCTATGGCGAGCCCTCCATCGAGTCGACCCTGCAGCGTCTGGCCGCGCAGGGTATTCGTGAAGTGACCCTGGCGCCGCTGTATCCGCAGTTTGCCGACAGCACCACCACCACGGTGATCGAGGAGGTCAAGCGGGTGGTGCGTGAGCGCGGGCTGGACATGCGCCTGTCCACGCTACCGCCGTTCTACGATCAGCCGGAGTACCTCGATGCCCTGGTGGCCAGCGCCAAGCCTTACCTGGAGCAGGATTTCGACCATTTGCTGTTGAGCTTCCACGGCCTGCCGGAACGCCACCTGCACAAGCTCGACCCCAGCGGCCATTGCCTGAAAGGCGACGACTGCTGCCGCAGTGCTTCGCCCGAAGTGCTGGCCACCTGTTATCGCGCGCAGTGCCTGCGCAGCGCCGAGCTGTTCGCCCAGCGCATGGGCCTGCGCCCGGAGCAGTGGTCGGTGAGCTTCCAGTCGCGCCTGGGCCGCGCCAAGTGGATCGAGCCCTACACCGAGACGCGTCTCGACGAACTGGCGGCGCAGGGCGTGAAGAAGCTGCTGGTGATGTGCCCGGCCTTCGTCGCCGATTGCATCGAGACCCTGGAGGAGATCGGCGACCGTGGCCGCGAGCAGTTCGTCGAAGCCGGTGGCGAAAGCCTGCAGCTGGTGCCCTGCCTGAACGATCATGCTGATTGGGCGGCGGCACTGAAGGTGCTGTGCGAGCGCGCGCCAGTGATGGTCTGAACGTCCGTTGAACGTCGGGGCGAGGCATTCGCCTCGGCGGGTATGAAGCATTCGCCGATCTGATAACACCTTCGAGCGATACTCACCGCTGTTTATATCGTCCTAAGCTGACGGCTCTTTCAACCACCGCGCATCGCGTCAAGGGTGCTTCTAAAAACTATCTGCGTTGTCATCGCTGCGTTAAAAACAGGCTCAAAATGCTCATTTACAGCTCGTAAACTGCGCTTTTTCGCCGGTTTTTGCCTTGCGCTGACTGCCTCGCCTACGTTTTTAAAAGCACCCCCAAGCGGTGCCGAGGAGAGCGTCCGTGCATAACAACAATAACGGCTACCCCTCCAGTGTCCGCGCCTGGGCCACTGTTGCCATCCTGATGGTGGCGTACGTTCTGTCCTTCGTCGATCGGCAGATTCTCAACCTGCTGGTCGAGCCCATCCGCCGTGACCTGGCGATCAACGATACGCAGATGAGTCTGCTGATGGGGCTGTCGTTCGCGTTGTTCTACACCATCTGCGGCATTCCGCTGGGGCGCGTGGCCGATACCCGCAGCCGCCGCGGTTTGATCACCGTGGGCATTCTGTTCTGGAGTGCTGCCACCGCAGCCTGTGGCATGGCCAAGCTGTACTGGCAGTTCCTGCTCTGTCGCATCGGCGTGGGCGTGGGTGAGGCGGCGCTGTCGCCGGCGGCCTACTCGCTGATCGCTGACAGCTTTCCTGCCGAGCGCCGTGCCACGGCCATCAGTGTCTATTCGATGGGCGTCTACCTGGGTTCGGGCTTGGCCTTTCTGGTCGGAGGTCTGGTCATCCAGTTCGCCTCCGCGCAGGGTGACGTGACCTTGCCGGTGCTGGGGGAGGTGCGTCCCTGGCAATTGATCTTTCTGATCCTCGGGGTTGCCGGGGTGCTCTTCACCCTGTTGATGCTGGCGGTCAAGGAACCGAGCCGGCGCGGTGCCGGCGCGGGTGTCGCGGTACCGCTCAGCGAGGTGGGACGCTACATTCGCGCCAATCGCCGCACCGTGCTGCTGCACAACTTCGGTTTCGCCGGGCTGGCCTTCGCTGGCTATGGCAGCGCAGCCTGGGTGCCGACCTTCTATATCCGCACCTACGGCTGGGATGCCGGCCAGGTCGGCATCGTCTACGGCAGCATCGTTGCGGTGTTTGGCTGCCTGGGGATCGTCTTTGGTGGGCGCCTGGCGGACTGGATGGCCAAGCGCGGGCGCAGCGATGCCAACATGCGTGTCGGCCTCTATGCCGCGCTGGGGGCGCTGCCGCTGGTCGTGTTGTTCCCGCTGATGGACAGCGCCTTCTGGGCCAGTGTGCTGATGGCGCCGACGGTGTTCTGCCTGAGCATGCCGTTCGGTGTGGCGCCGGCGGCGATCCAGGAAATCATGCCCAACTCGATGCGCGGCCAGGCGTCGGCCATCTATCTGTTCGTCATCACCCTGATCGGTCTGGGCGTTGGGCCGACTGCCGTGGCGCTGGTGACTGATTTCGTCTTTGCCGATGACGGTGCTCTGCGCTATTCGCTGCTGATCGTCACCACCCTGGCGGTGTCGATGTCGATCATCCTGCTGAGCAAGAGCTTGAAGCCCTACCGTGAAAGCGTAACGCGGCTGGAGCAATGGGCCGCCAATCCGGCCTGAACAGACGCTTTTTCCTCGCGTGCCGAGCAATGATCGGCACGTTTTATGCGCCAGTGCACGGGCGCTGTGGAATTTTTGCGCTTTACTGATGTTCTGAGTGTTGCGCGCGCCACTGTGGCGCGTGCCAGCCAGGGAACCTTTGCATGGGAGTGAGGCCCGTGTCTGCCGCATGGGGCAGGCCATTCAACAGCTCGGCATTCTGGCTGCGGACAGTGCTGCCCGGGTTGGCCGCGCTGATGCTGCTCAGTGGCTGCAGCGGTCGTCTAGATAACGACTCCATTCTCAATACACGCAGTCCGATCAAGCCCACCGAAGTGCTGCAGACTGACGTCGATCGTATGGCCACCCTGGCCATGCGCAACAATCTCAACAGCCTGTACCGGCTGATGCACAAGCTCTACCAGCGCAACCCGCGTGAATGGCGCAAGAACTCGCTGCCCGATGCCGCCAGCGCAGAGCGCGCCATCCAGTACGCCATCGAACACAATCAGGACTGGCCAACCCTGGGCGGCAGGCGCGATGTCGCCGCACTGGATTATTCGCTGAGCCCGGCCTTCCAGGGCGACCGTGTGGCCGCTTTCACCTATGCCATTGGCAGCATGCTGGTGACCGCTCACGGTGGTCGCACCGAGTTCTACCTGACCGACAGCTTCAATGCACAGTTCATCCACAACGCCGCGCGCAATCTGGAGAAGGCCGGCTGGATGCTGTCGCAGCGGCGTGATGCCACGGGTCGGCCGCTGCTGCTATCGAACGAGTTCTCCGAGCAGGGTAACAACCTCAGTTATGCGGTGGAGTTCGGCAAGATGGTGGCGCGTCTCGATCTGCTCACCCATGTGCTGGAGGAGCGCTACCGGCGTATGGGCGCCAATTACGCGCAGAGTCTTTTCCTGCTGAATTTCCTCCCGGTGCAGTAGCGCGTCACTGATTCCAGCGTTGCTGAATTTCGTCCAGCTTGCCGGCGTTGCGCAGGCGCACCAGCGCTTCGGAAAACTGCCGTGCACGCTCGATATCGCCTTTGGCGAAGGCGACGAAACGTGGCATCTGGATCAGCGGGCGAGGGAGCACGCGCACCTGATTCTGCGCGCGCTGTTCGCGAACGAAGTAGAGCAACTGGGTATGGTCGCCGACGATGATGTCGATGCGTCCGGCCAGCAGCATCGACACCAGTTGCCGTGGATTCTGCGCGCTGGTGTCACGGGCCAGATCGGCGTGGTCGAAGTTCTCCTCATAGGAGTAACCGCGAACCTGGCCGATCACGTACGGCGACAGGTCACGCAGCGTCTTCCAGTCCGCGATGGCAGTCTTGGCCGTGGTCATGAACACCGTCGAGCCACTGCGCAGCGGGCCGACCAGTTCGTATTGCCGTTGACGCTGCGGGGTGCCGGCGAACTGAAAGGCCATCTGCACCTCGCCGCGATCGAGCATGCGCTTGACCCGCTCCCAGGGATAAAGACGGATTTCGTACGCTACGTTGGCTTCGTCCAGTACCGCGTCGACCAGTTCGACGTCGAGCCCGCGCGGAGTATCGTCCTCGGCAGTGACGAAGCTGTAAGGGGCGAACTGTTCGTCGCCCACCACCCGCCAGGGCTGTGCTGCCAGCGAATTGGTCAGCGCCAGTAGAGCAATTAGCAGATAGCGCATGGCGGTTTCCTCGTGGCTGGCCTGTATCTGAGGCTAGCCAATTTCTGCGAGGAAGGGAGGGCGCTGTGTGACTGAATCAGACCTTGCGCACGAACTCGGACTTGAGCTTCATCGCGCCGATGCCATCGATCTTGCAATCGATGTCGTGATCGCCGTCGACCAGACGAATGTTCTTCACCTTGGTGCCGACCTTGACCACCAGCGACGAGCCCTTGACCTTGAGATCCTTGATCACGGTGATGGTGTCGCCGTCCTGCAGCAGGTTGCCTACCGAATCCTTGATCACCCGTGCGTCATCACCCGCGTCGGCGCTTTCACCGGCTTTCCACTCGTGGGCGCATTCGGGGCAGATCAGCTGATCGCCGTCTTCGTAGGTGTATTCGGAGTTGCATTTGGGGCAGGGCGGCAGAGCGGTCAAGGGGTGTCCTCGGTACGGGTGAGAAACCGCAGATTATATAGGGTTTTGTTGAAAAACGCCGCCCTGGGAAGTGGTGCGTCCGAGTGCTTGGGTGTTTTAAATATTGGACCTTTTGCAACGTGGTGGTTTCGCTGGAATGGCAGCTTTTTCTTCTTAGAGGGCATTAAACGGGGAGTTTGGAGCTGAGGTAGTGCAAGATTTCGGGTTGATTTGTTTGACATATTTTACGGCTCGGGCAGACTGGCTGCAGATTCCGTTGCCGAATCGGGTAATGGGCTGCGTTGCTGCAGCCCCTCTCCAGATGGAGTTGACCCGGTTCGAGCCGCCGTCGGAAGGCGGCACTCAGGCTCAGGATGAGCCTCGGTGCATGGGGTTAGCCAAACAGGCCGCACGTGCTACAGCAGAGGGTTCTGCTGGCCGCCGGCCTGCACAGCAACGATAGGCCCGGCCTGTCCCAAGGTGACTTATGTCCAACAACAAGAACCGCAACAATCCCCGCAAACCCGTCGTGTTGATGTCCATGGGCGCTCAAGAGCGCAAGGGCCACGACTATCAGGTAATGACTCACAAATACATCCAGCCCCTGGTCGAGTTTTCCGGTTGCGTGCCGGTGCTGGTGCCCACCTGCTGTGGTATCGAGGACCTCGAGCAGTATCTGGATATGGTCGATGGCGTGTACCTGACCGGCGCCGGCAGCAATATCGACCCGGCGCTTTACGGGCAGGAGAACGAAACGCCGAACAAGGGGCAGGATCGCGACCGCGACCTGTTCGACCTACCGCTGATTCGTGCCGCTATCGCCCGCGGCTTGCCGATCTTCGGTATCTGCCGGGGTATGCAGGAAATCAACGTGGCGCTGGGCGGCGACATTTACCAGAAGGTCTATGCCGAGCCTGGCTTCAACGACCATCGGGAAAATCCCGACGACCCGGTCGAGGTGCAGTACGCCCCCAGCCACAGCGTGCGTCCGCTTCCCGGTAGCTGGTTCGCCGAGCTGATGGGCAAGGACGAGATTCAGGTCAACTCCCTGCACGGCCAGGCCATTCGCAACCTGGGCAAGGGCCTGGAAGTACTGGCCACCGCCGAGGATGGCCTGATCGAGGCGGTTCATGCGCCGAGCCTCTCGCCTTTCCTGGTTGCGGTGCAGTGGCACCCGGAATGGCAGGCTGCGCTGAACCCCGATTCGGTGAAGATCTTCCAGGCCTTTGGTGACGCCTGCCACCGCCGAGTTGCCTCGCGCAATGGTCGTCGCGCTGCCTGAACCTGCCAGCCCCTGCGTCAGTAGGGGCTCGGCGGTTGCGGCCAGTTCAGGGTGCCACTGTCTTTGAAGCGGCGCGTACCAAACAGGCCATCGGCCAGTTTGCCGCGCAGCACGTAGGGCACCTCCTGGCCGGGTTGATAGCCGGCCACGCCCCAGGCCTGCCGCATCACTGAAAACGCCGAAATGCTTACCGGCACGCTCAATACCGTTTCACCGAAGCGTGGCACGCTGCCGCTCTGGTCGCTGACGCCACTGGCCAGCGGCTGGCCGTTGACGTCCAGATCCAACGCCATGCCGTTGAAGCTTACCGCGCTGTCATTGGGGTTCTGCACCCGCAACTTGACTGCGAAACGCACTTCCAGCCCCTGGCCGGGCAAGGGTTCCAGGTCAACCAGATCGACCCGTAGCGGATCACGATTACCCAGGCTGGCGCAGGCACCCAGGGTGGCCGCGAACATGCTGATCAAGCAAAGACGAAGCAGACGAGGCATGACAATCTTCCCTGGACGTTATGGGGGCAGGATAGAAGACAGCTGTGTGCGCCATTAGCTCCCGGCGCGTTGTCTTGCGCCCAGTACCAGTGCGATGCCGCCGAGCACGGCAACGGCGCTCAAGGTCAGGCGCAGGGACAGCGCTTCGTTGAGCAGCAGGCTGCCACCGAGCGCGGCGAGAATCGGTACGCTCAACTGCACCGTGGCCGCCTGGCTGGCGCGCAGGCCGGGCAGGGCGCTGTACCAGATGGCGTAGCCGACGCCCGAGGTCAGCGCGCCGGACAGCACGGCATAGAAGAGGCCAGGGCCGTCCCAGTCGAGCTGAGGCAACAGCACCAACGCCAACAGCACGGCGAGGGGAGCCGCTCGCAGAAAGTTGCCGGCGGTCACGGCCAACGGATCACCCTGGCCGCGCCCGAGCAACGAGTACGCGCCCCAGGCGATACCGGCCAGCAGCATCAGCAAGGTCGCCAGCAACGGTGGTGCGCTGGCGCCGGGCAGCAGCAGCGCCAGCAGGCCGGCCGTGGCCAGCGCCGTACCGAGGCTGGCGACCAGGCCCAGGCGTTCGCCGCGCAGCAAGCCCCAGAGCAGCATGCTCAACTGCACCGCACCGAACAGCAGCAGGGCGCCGATGCCGGTATCCAGCTGCAGATAGGCGAAGGAAAAAGCTGCGGCATAGGTGAACAGCGCCAGTGCCCCAGGCCAGTTGCCGGCGATGGGTTGCCTAGTCTGCCTCAGCTTGAGCAACAGCCAGAGCGTCAGCGCGCCGGCAAGCAGGCGGATGGCGGTGAAGCTGGCCGCATCGATATCGGTTTCACGCAGCGCCAGGCGGCACAGCAGCGAGTTGCCGGCGAAGGCCAGCATGGCAAGGCAGGTTAGCAGCAGGATACGCGGTGGCATCGTCCATCCTTGGCTGAAGGTCTGGTGATGCCTGGCAGCTAACCACGTCAGGCTGGGCGATGGCATTGGCAGAAGGTCGCAAGTGGCTGCGACCTTGGCCATTCGGGCGGGGGATTACCGTTAGAAGTGCGCTTTGACCAGCAGGCTGGCGGTGTTCTGGTCGGTCGAGCCCACGAAGTTCTCGCTGACGAAGCCACCATCCTTGATGCCGTACTTGTTCTTCCAGTAGTCGTACTCGATGCCCACGTACAGCTGTTTCTCGCCCCACTTCAGCGCCTTGCCCAGGTCGTACTTGATCTGCGGGTTGAAGTGCAGGTTGGCGTGGTAGTCGCCATGGCGGTTGCTGTCGTTGTCCACCACCCAGTCCATGAAACCGTCGATGAGAATGTCCGATTCGCCCACTGCGATGGTGTAGCTCCACACCGGGGTGATCTGCCAGACATTGCTGCCGGCGCGGCTGCCGTCAGTGGTGCGCAGGTAGGTGTTGAGCTGGAAGTAATCGAAACCGGGGATGTCCAGGTCGACTGCCGGGCCGATCAGGTAGGACTCGACGTCATCTTCGCCGAACTCGTAGGTGGTCGAGATCAGCACGTCCTTGATCGGGCCAAAGGAGAGGTCGGCACCGGTGATCTTGCCCAGCGAGAAGCGTGGGCTGAACTCGCCGTAGAAGGTATGGCCGTCACCTGCGCCATTGGTGGCGTCAGTGTTGTATTTGATGAAATCGGTGAAGAAGAACAGGTCGCCGAAGCTCCAGCCGCTGGCGTGCTCGAAGGTGATGGTCTGCTGGATTTCCGGGTCGATCTTGAAGTCCTGGCCGTAGAGATAGGTCAGGCTGTTGTTCTGCCACTGCAGCAGGTCACCGGCGATGGCCTGGCCGCCCGCCAGCAGACCGCCGGCCAGCGCCAGCGAAGAAAGTGTGCGATTCATGAAAGCTCCTGGTGGTTAAGACGTGTCGTTATGATTTTTTTGGCCTGGGATCTCTGGCGGACACTTTTCGGGTCGCTGCTGAGCGACGTTGAGCAGCGCTCGCGTCGGTTTTAAACCTGTCCGCCTGGTCAGGCTGGTGCTGCTAGAGCAAGAACGGCGCCAATTTTCGTGATTGCGCATATCCCTTGCAAATCAATCGTATAAACAGATTTTCAGGATCGTTTCGTTGTATCGGGTGCACTGTTTTCTGACCGATAGGACAAAAAAGCCATAACTTGGTGCGCAACCGTTTGGCGGCGGCTGCAGCGCTTTCTCAGGGGTGTGCTTGATTAGTTTGATTATGGTCGTAATATAAATATTAAATTATGGCTGTAATTCTATTGGTGGGAGGATGCCCTCTCACTCACCACACCACCCTGGAGACTCATCATGACTGCCCAAGATACCCCCGGAACCGCTCTGATCACTGGTGCCTCGTCCGGCATTGGCGCCACTTATGCCGAACGCCTGGCACGGCGCGGCTACGACTTGCTGCTGGTCGCGCGTGATGCCCAGCGCCTGGATACACTGGCCAAGCGTCTGGGCGCGGAGTACGGCGTTGCGGTCGAAGTGATGCCGGCGGATCTCACCAGCAAGGCCGATGTGCTCAAGGTGGAAAAGCGCCTGCGGGAGGATGCGTCCCTCGCGCTGCTGGTCAATAACGCGGGCGTTGCCATGAATGGTCCGTTGGCGTCCGCTGATCTGGAGCAGGCCGAGAGCATGATCCAGCTCAACGTCGTGGCGCTGACCCGTCTGGCAGCGGCGGCCGCGGCCAACTTCTCCGCAGTCGGCCGCGGCGGAATCATCAACCTCGGCTCGGTGGTGGCACTGGCGCCGGAAATGTTCAATGCCATTTACAGCGCGACCAAAGCTTATGTGCTGAGTTTGACCCAGACCCTGGCTGGCGAGCTGCGGGGTTCGGGTGTGCAACTACAGGCCGTGATGCCGGGCGTGACCCGCACCGAAATCTGGCAGCGCAGCGGCACCGACGCTTCGGCGCTGCCGCCGTCGATGATCATGGAAGTGGGTGAGATGGTCGATGCCGCGCTGGCTGGTTTCGATCAGCAGGAGTTGGTGACCATTCCCTCGTTACCCGACGCCGCCGACTGGGATGCCTTCGTCAAGGCACGTGCGGCGCTGGGGCCGAACCTGTCTCACGACAAGGCCGCAGCGCGCTACAAGTGATGCCAGGCGCAAGGCCGTTACTGGTCTTGCGTCTTTTCGATCAACAGGCGGCGGGTCGTATGCAGCAGGCGGTCGGACAGCTCCGGGTCCTTGACGCTACGCGACAGCAGCAGTGCGCCGATCATGGCCGAGAGCATCAGTACGCTTTCGTCCTCCGCGTTTTCACCTTCCAGGTTCTGCTCGATCAGTGCCAGGCGATTGCGCACCATCGCATCGGTGGTGGCGCTCGGTTCACCGCGCTGGCCCAGTTCGGCAGACATGGTCGGTAATGGGCAGCCGGCGCCGGGATTGTCACGGTGCAGGTCGGACAGGTAGCGCTGGATGAACAGCGGCAAGGGCGACTCGGCGCTGTGCAGCACTTCGGCCGTGCTGCTTTCCAGGGTCTGCACGGCGTGCTGCAGCGCCGTTTCCACCAGGTCATCCTTGGACTTGAAGTGAGCGTAGAAACCGCCATGGGTCAGGCCCAGCGCCTTCATCAGTGGCTGCAAGCCCGTGGCCCCAACGCCGTCGCGGCGAAAGCGCAGTGCCGCTTCCTCGATGATGCGTTGATGGGTCTTGGCCTTGTGATCTTCCGAATAGCGCATGGCGGGCCTCGTCTATCAAATGTTGCCTGTCATCTTACACCCGCGTCGTTGTTCTGGCGCGGCGCATTCATATCGAGAATCAGGCAAGTGGTGGAGGCGACGGCGTACAGGCGTTCGTCGACGTCATACAGACGGCCTTCGGCCAGTGCGGTGGAGCGGCCGAGGTGGATGATGCGGCCCTCGGCGCGCACCGGGCCGGCCTCGCTGCGCAGGGCGCGGATGTAGCTCACTCGCAAGTCGGCGGTGGTGTAGCCCTGGCCCGGTTTGAGCAGGGTGTGCACGGCGCAGCCCATGCAGGAGTCGAGCAGGGTGGCGATGTAGCCTCCGTGTACGCTGCCCAGCGGATTGTAGTGGCGCTGGTCGGGCATGCCCTGGAAGACGAACAGGCCGCTGGCCCACTGCACCGGGGTGAAGTCGAGCACGGCGTTGATCGGTGGCGACGGCAGCTCGCCACGGCCGATGCCGTCGAAGAAATCCATCGGCGTCATGGCGGCGACTTCCGCCAGGCTGAGGGTGCCGGGCGCGGCCAGCTGGCTGCGCACAGCCTGCTCTTCGGCGATCCAGGCGGCGAGGAGGGCATCTCGGGATAGGGCGGTCATACAGGCTCCAGATAAATATGATGGACGACATTCAATGTTTCATATTATGGTCGAAATATAAATGGCCGCCAGTCGCTGCCCATCGGAGCCTTGTCATGCCACCTTCCCGAGTTCTGCTGATCATCCTGATGCTGCTCACTGCGCTGGGGGAAACCTCCACCCAGTTGCTCATTCCTGCGCTGGGCGAGCTGGAGCGTGGTTTGAATGCCAAGCCGGGTAGCAGCCTGCTGGCGCTGTCGCTGTTCGTCGGCGCCTTTGGCCTTGGCCAGCTGCTGCTCGGGCCGCTGTCGGATCGCCTGGGGCGCCGGCCGGTATTGCTCGCCGGCTTGAGCCTCTACCTGCTGGCGACCCTGGGTATGCTGCTGGCGCCGAACATCGAGGTGCTGATCGGTCTGCGCGTGCTGCAGGGCTTGGGCGCTTGTGCGGCGCTGGTGCTGGCGCGGGCCATCGTCCGCGATGTGTGGCAGGAGCGTGCGGGGCCGGCGCTGGCACTGGCGGTGCTGGGCATGTTCGCCGCCATCGTCTTGTCACCGGTGGTCGGTGGCCTGCTGACCCAATACGGCGGCTGGCGCGCACCGCTGCTGGCGACCCTGGTGCTGGGCAGCCTGGCCTTGCTGTCGGTGCTCGGCAGCTACCGCGAGACGCATCTGCAGCGTGATCCACAGGCCGGCCGGCTCAAGGGCTTGCTGGCCAGCTACCTGCAGGTTTGGCCCAGTTGCCGCGCGCTGGCGCTGACCATCGCCTGCACCTATGGCGCGATGTTCGTTGTGGTAGCCGGCTCGTCGTCGGTGTACATCGGTTTGCTGGGCCTCAGCGCCGCGCAGTATGGCCTGACCTTCGCTCTGATCGTTTCCGGCCTGCTCGGTGGTGCAGTGTTCACCCTGCGCAATGTGCAGCGCCTGGGGCCGCAACGGGTAGTGGGTATCGGTGTGGCGCTGGTGCTGGCCGGGTCGCTGCTGACCCTGGTGGTCTATCTGCTGTTCGGCCTGTCGCTGCTGGGGCTGTCACTGCCGCAGGTGCTGGTGACGTTGGGCGGCGGCATGCTGCTGCCGGCCGCCGTGGCTGGCGCGGTGATTCCCAACCCCCAGTGCGCCGGGCTGGCGGCGGGGCTGATGGGCTTCTCGCAGATGGCCGGCGCCACCGTCGCTGGCCTGCTGCTGGGCGCCCTGCAGGATGGCTCGGCCTGGCCTATGGTTGCCTTGAACGCGCTGTTCGCCGTGCTGGCGTTTCTGTTCTTCCATTTCTTGCGCCTGCGCCCGGTCGCCACGACTGCGGCGCTCGGCAAACTCCCCTGATCCGAGGACAAAGTAATGAGCAGCTATGACGTGGTCATCATCGGCGCCGGCCCCGGCGGTTACAACGCCGCCATTCGTGCCGGCCAGTTGGGCCTGAAAGTGGCCTGTGTGGAAGGGCGCGAAACCCTCGGTGGCACCTGCCTGAACGTCGGCTGCATGCCATCCAAGGCGCTGCTGCATGCCTCCGAACTCTACGAGGCGGCTGCCGGCGGAGAGCTGAGTGCGCTGGGGGTGGAGGTCACGCCGACGCTCAACCTGGCGCAGATGATGAAGCAGAAGGCCGATAGCGTCGACGCACTGACCAAGGGGGTGGAATTCCTGTTTCGCAAGAACAAGGTGGAATGGGTCAAGGGCTGGGGGCGCATCGACGGCCCCGGGCGTGTACAGGTCAAACTGAGCGAAGGCGGCGAGCGCCTGCTGGAGACGCAGAACATCGTCATTGCCACCGGCTCCGAACCGACGCCGTTGCCGGGCGTGGTTATCGACAATGTACGCATCCTCGATTCCACTGGCGCGCTGTCACTGCCGGAGGTGCCCAAGCATCTGGTGGTAATCGGCGCCGGGGTGATCGGCCTGGAGCTGGGCTCGGTATGGCGTCGCCTGGGTAGCCAGGTGACCGTGGTGGAATACCTCGAGCGCATCTGCCCCGGCCTGGACGGCGAAACCGCCAAGACGCTGCAGCGCACGCTCGGCAAGCAGGGCATGAGCTTCAAGCTGGGCACCAAGGTCACGGGGGCCAAGACCAGCGAGGCGGGCGTCAGTCTGAGCCTGGAACCAGCTGCCGGCGGCGCGGCTGAAACCCTGGACGCCGACTACGTGCTGGTGGCCATCGGGCGGCGCCCCTATACCCACGGACTAGGGCTGGACAGCGTCGGCCTAAACACCGACAAGCGCGGCATGCTCGGCAACGAAAAACACCAGAGCGGCGTACCCGGTATGTGGGTAATCGGCGACGTCACCTCCGGCCCGATGCTCGCACACAAGGCCGAGGACGAGGCCGTGGCCTGCATCGAGCGCATCGCCGGGCATGCGGCAGAGGTCAACTATGGGGTGATTCCCGGCGTGATCTACACCCGTCCGGAAGTGGCCAGCGTCGGCAAGGGCGAGGAGGAGCTGAAGGCCGAGGGCCGCGCCTACAAGGTCGGCAAGTTCCCCTTCACCGCTAACAGTCGAGCGAAGATCAATCACGAAACCGAAGGCTTCGTGAAAATTCTCGCCGACGCCAACACCGACCAGATTCTCGGCGTGCACATGATCGGTCCGAGCGTGGGCGAGCTGATCGGCGAGTACTGCGTGGCCATGGAGTTCTCAGCCTCGGCCGAGGACATCGCGCTGACCTGCCACCCGCACCCGACTCGTTCGGAAGCCGGGCGTCAGGCGGCGATGGGCGTGCATGGCTGGACGATGCAGGCCTGAGAGGTGCGTGGCTATCGGCTGAGACTGTCGATACTGAGATAGAGCGATAGCCACGGATGCTCGGGTTGGCTGGTTTTGCTTTTTTCGATCAAGGATTGGATGAGTTTGAGCGGCATGGTGTCCGACGCCAGGTCTTCGACTGCGAGGTTCTGCCAACTGCCTGAACCATCCTTGCCAACCACGTAGGCCAGGATGGGGTTGTCCTGGTTATTCAGGTTCTGATACTCCGGCAGGGTTGGCTCCCGGCTGGGGTCGTTGCGTAGCATCGACGCTGCAAAGGCCTCCAGCTCGGTCGCGGGTGGCCAGTTTCGCCAGGCCTTCTCGCCTTCGCTCATGCTGCCGAGCAACTGCGCATCTCTGAGATAACTGGTCACCATGAACCAGGGCGCGGAGTCATCCGTTCTTTGCAGTGTCTCACTCAACTCATATGTTTCGTTGCGATGCACCAGATCTCGATTGGTCATTTCCAGAAACGCGACCTGGCGCTCTGCTGTAGTAAACAGTCCTGAGTCATCGAAGGAAATTTTTGAAAGCGTCACTCGATCCAGTGCTGCGAATGGGTTTTCCGCCGAGCGATTGCTATGCAGCTTCTCTTCACCGTAATGATGGCTGAGAAGGTAGTTGGCTGCTTGCTGGGCCAGGACTTGTCGTTCCGGGCTCGGATCCTGAGGAACTTCCTTGAGGAAGTCGGCATTCTTGCCCTGTGCCTTGATCTGCTGGTGGTTGCTTTCCACAAACTCGTCGAAGCCGACCGCCGCGCTGGCCTTGCCCGCGGACTCGTTTTTCAGGAGCAAGGATATCTTCGTGGCGGCGGGCGAGAGGGTTACCTTCACGCCCGTGTCGCTACCGACGGCCTGTGGGCCAGGTGATGACTTGGATGGAGCGGCGTCGCGTTGAATAACGGCGTTAGCCGAGCCCGCCTTGAAGGAGCGGTATGCCAGTAGTCCTTCCACGCTGAAGTGTGTCATGTCCACATCCCTTGGTTTGTGCTGTCCTGCGCGCGCAGCTAGCTGCCGCGCCATGTGATCTAGATCGGCACTTGGGCGGGCGTCTTGAGGTGCAGCCACTTCTGCGAGCGCTGCTGACGGCGGTAGTCGAGCGGCTTCAGCGATGCGCGCGGCGCCCTCTGCAGGCGCTGCGTTTGTTCGGATGCAGATGTGTCAGAGCACGTGATTCAGGTTCACCGGCTCGCCCGGCCTGGCATGCAGTTTGGCGCGAATGTCGGCGAAAATGCGGTCGTACTCCTCGTGACTGCGCATCACCGGGCTGGCCTTGATCGGCAGGCCGTGACGCGCGGCGACGCGGGTGGCGACACTGGCGAAGTTGTAGGCAACATCGCGGTACAGCTCGAATTCTTCCGCGAATGGCTTGCCGTCCACGTCGCCAGCAAGACGCATGTGCAGCATGGGGCCGCGCTCTGGGTCCTGGCGCACGTCATAGTAGAAATCGACCGTGAACGGCGGTGCGTGACGCAGGGAGGCCGGAAGGTCGAGGTTGTCGCGATGCAGATGGCCGGGCGTGAACATGAGTGCATCTCTCAGCGATAGACGATGCAGTTGCAGTCCAGGCTGATGCGTGTGCCGCAATGCCCCTGGACGATGGCCTCGATGTTCTCCAGCGAGCCGATCACCGCGGTGTTGCCGGTATTGCGCGCGAACTCACAGGCGGCCTGCACTTTCGGTCCCATGGAGCCGGCAGCGAAGCCGAGCTTTGCCAGCGCGTCGGGATGGGCTGCAGCAATGGAGTGCTGCGTCGGCTTGCCCCAGTCCATGTAGACGGCGTCGACATCGGTGGCGATCACCAGCAGGTCGGCAGCCAGCTGTTCGGCCAGCAGTGCCGAGCACAGGTCCTTGTCGATCACTGCCTCGACGCCACGCAACTGCTGGCCGTCGTACATCGTCGGGATGCCACCGCCACCCGCGCAGATCACCACGCTGCCCTTTTCCAGCAGCCATTTGATCGGGCGGATCTCGAAGATGCGCTGCGGCCGTGGACTGGCCACCACACGGCGGAACTTGTCGCCGTCGGCGGCGATGCTCCAGCCTTTTTCGGCGGCCAGGCGTTGGGCCTCTTCTTTGCTGTAGACCGGGCCGATGGGTTTGCTGGGGTGCTTGAAGGCCGGGTCGGCGCCATCCACTTCCACCTGGGTGAGGATGGTGGCGAAGGGCACCTCGAAGGGCAGCAGATTGCCCAGCTCCTGCTCGATCATGTAGCCGATCATGCCTTCGGTTTCGGCGCCGAGTACGTCCAGTGGGTAAGGGTTGGCGGCATCATAGGCGTTGCCCTGCAGGGCCAGCAGGCCGACCTGAGGGCCGTTGCCATGGGCGATCACCAGCTCAACGCCTGGCGCTACCTTGGCGATCTGCTGGCAGGCGACGCGCACGTTGTCACGCTGGTTGTCCGCGGTCATGGCTTCGCCGCGACGAAGCAGGGCGTTACCGCCCAGGGCGATGACGAGTCGCATGTGCGATTCTCCTTGTTCGTGTTCGTAGCCCGGATGTAATCCGGGGCGGAGGTGCAGGTCATTCCCGGATTGCATCCGGGCTACGTGACTGAGTTGCCGGCCAGGCCCTCTCCCATCAACGGGAGAGGGGAGACAAGCGAGCCGCGTCAGATATCAGCCAGAGTGGCCACCAGAATCGCCTTGATGGTGTGCATGCGGTTTTCTGCCTGTTCGAAGGCGATGTTCCAGGGCGACTCGAACACCTCTTCGGTGACCTCGATGCCGTTGGCCAGCTGTGGGTGCTTCTCCGCGATCTGCTTGCCGACCTTGGTTTCGCTGTTGTGGAAGGCGGGCAGGCAATGCATGAACTTCACCCGTGGGTTGCCGGCGGCTTTCATGATTTCGGCATTGACCTGGTAGGGCAGCAGTTCCTGGATACGCTCGCCCCAGGCTTCCACCGGCTCGCCCATCGACACCCAGACGTCGGTGTGGACGAAGTCGACGCCCTTGACCGCTTCCTTCGGATCTTCGGTGAGCAGTAGGCGCGCGCCGCTTTCCTCGGCGAAGCGCTTGCAGGCGGCGACGTGTTCGTCGCTCGGCCACAGCGCCTTGGGCGCGGCGATGCGCACGTCCATGCCGAGCTTGGCGCCGATCAGCAGCAGCGAGTTGCCCATGTTGTTGCGCGCATCACCGAGGTAGGCGTAGGCGATGTCGTGCAGCGGCTTGTCGCTGTGTTCGCGCATGGTCAGCACGTCGGCGAGCATCTGCGTCGGGTGGTACTCGTCGGTCAGGCCGTTGAACACCGGCACGCCGGCGTAGGTGGCCAGTTCTTCGACGATCTCCTGCTTGAAGCCGCGGTACTCGATGGCGTCGTACATGCGCCCGAGCACGCGGGCGGTGTCCTTCATCGATTCCTTGTGGCCGATCTGCGAGGAGTTGGGGTCGATGTAGGTGACGTTGGCGCCCTGGTCGTAGGCGGCCACCTCGAAGGCGCAGCGGGTGCGGGTGGAGGTCTTCTCGAAGATCAGCGCGATGTTCTTGCGGTGCAGATGTTGCTGCTCGGTGCCGGTGTACTTGGCGCGCTTGAGGTCGCGCGACAGGTCGAGCAGGTAACGCAGCTCGCGGGTGCTGTGGTGCATCAGGCTGAGCAGGTGGCGGTTGTGCATGTTGAACGCCATGGTTCTCTCTCCTTGTGGGCCGTCGAAGCACCCCGGCAGCGGATGGCCGCCGGGGTTGGCGGGGTCAGTAATCGATAGGGTCGCGGATGATCGGGCAGGTCATGCAATGGCCGCCGCCACGGCCGCGCCCCAGTTCGCTGGCGCTGATGGTGATGACCTCGACGCCGGCCTTGCGCAGCAGGGTGTTGGTGTAGGTATTGCGGTCGTAGCCGATCACCACCCCCGGCTCCAGGCAGATCACGTTGTTGCCGTCGTCCCACTGCTCGCGCTCGGCCTCGTAGGCGTCACCGCCGGTTTCCACCACGCGCAGCTTGGCCAGGCCGAGCGATTCGGCGACCACCTCGACGAAGGGTTTGTCCTCGCGGCGCACGTCGATGCCGCCGGGGCGGCTCTCGTCCGGGCGCAGGGTGAAGGGCACGATGGAGTTGGCCACTTCCGGGAAGATGGTCACCAGGTCGCGGTCGCAGAAGCTGAACACAGTGTCCAGGTGCATGGCCGCACGGGAGCGATCGAGGCCGGCGACTATGACCTTGTCCGCCGCGCCCTTGGCGAACAGTGCGCGGGCCACCTGGCCAATGGCCTGGTGCGTGGTGCGTTCGCCCATGCCGATCAGCACGGTGCCGTTGCCGATTGGCATGACGTCGCCGCCTTCCAGCGAGGCCGAGCCGTGATCCTTGTCCGGGTCGCCGTACCAGATCTCGAACTGTTCACCGGCGAAGTCCGGGTGGAATTTGTAGATGGCGCTGGCCAGCAGGGTTTCCTGGCGCCGTGCCGGCCAGTGCATGGGGTTGAGGGTGACGCCGCCGTAGATCCAGCAGGTGGTGTCGCGGGTGAACTGGGTGTTGGGCAGTGGCGGGAAGATGAAGCTGGCTTCGCCCAGGTAGGCGTTGAACATCTTCGCCGCCTCGGATTCCTGGTGCTTGGCCAGGTCGGCGCCGGACACGCCGCCGATGAGGAACTCGGCGATGCGTCGCGGCTCCAGGGACTCGACGAAATCGCGCACTTCCGTGAGCAGGCCGAGGCCGACGCTGTTGGCGGTGATCTTGCGGTCGAGGATCCACTGCAGCGCCTGCGGGTCGCGCACCGTCTCCTCGAGCAGGTTGTGCATCTCCACCACCTCGATGCCGCGTTCGCGCATCTTGGTCATGAAGTCGAAGTGATCGCGCTTGGCCTGGGACACCCAGATCACGTCGTCGAACAACAGTTCGTCGCAGTTGGCAGGGGTCAGGCGCAGGTGCGCCAGGCCCGGCGAGCAGACCATCACCTTGTGCAATTTGCCGGCTTCGGAATGAACGCCTAGGGCTTTCTTGGACATGTCGAACTCCTTCTCGTAGAGCGAGTTTTCAGGCTGGCCGGCGCCCCGTCGCGGGCCGCTCATGGCCAGCGGTGTTACAGACTCAGGAAACCGGCATACAGCCCGTAGGCCGCGATGGCGGCGCCGATCAGTACGGCGACGAAAATCAGTTTTTCCAGAGCGGTGAAAACGGGCTGCCCCAGCTCGTGCTTGGCCTTGGCGAAGAGGATCGCGCCGGGGGCGTAGAGCAGCGCCGAGAGCAGCAGGTACTGGATACCTGCGGCATACAGCAGCCACAGCGCGTACAGGGTGGAGATCAGCGCGATCAGCAGATCCTTGTTGCGCTCGCCGGAGGCGCTTGCGTAGGTCTCGCCGCGTACGGCCAGCAGCACCGCATAGGCGCTGGACCAGAAGTACGGCACCAGGATCATCGAAGTGGCCAGGTACAGCAGGCTGAGGTAGGTGGAGGCGCTGAACAGGGTGATGATCAGAAAAAGCTGGATCAGCCCGTTGGACAGCCACAGCGCATTGGCCGGAACCTGGTTGGCGTTCTCCTTGCGCAGGAACTCGGGCATGGTGTGGTCGCGGGCGCTGGCGAAGAGAATCTCACCGCACAGCAGCGTCCAGGACAGCAGCGCGCCGGCCAGCGAGACGATCAGGCCGATGGCGATCAGCTGGGCGCCCCAGGGGCCGACCACCTGCTCCAGCACGCTGGCCATGGACGGGTTCTTCAGCCCGGCCAGTTGCGCCTGGGCGAGGATGCCCTGGCTGAGCACGTTGACCAGCACCAGCAGCAGGAGCACGCCGACGAAGCCGATCACCGTGGCCTTGCCGACATCGCTGCGTTTTTCGGCGCGGGCGGAGAAGATGCTCGCACCCTCGATGCCGATGAACACCCAGACGGTGACCAGCATCATGTTGCGCACCTGATCCATCACGCGGCCCAGTTCGGGATTACCAGCGCCCCAGAAGTCCGTGGTGAACACGTCCAGCTTGAAGGCGATGGCGGCGATGATGATGAACAGCGCCAGCGGCAGCATCTTCGCCACCGTGGTCACCGTGTTGATGAAGGCTGCCTCCTTGATCCCGCGCAGCACCAGAAAGTGCAGCAGCCAGAGCAGAATCGAGGCGCAGATCACCGCTGGCAGGGTGTTGCCTTCGCCGAATACCGGGAAGAAGTAACCCAGGGTGGAGAACAGCAGCACCAGGTAGCTGACGTTGCCGATCCAGGCGCTGATCCAGTAGCCCCAGGCCGAGGAGAAGCCCATGTAGTCGCCGAAACCGGCCTTGGCGTAGGCGTATACGCCGCCGTCGAGTTCGGGCTTGCGGTTGGCCAGGGTCTGGAACACGAATGCCAGAGTCAGCATGCCGACCCCGGTGATCAACCAGCCGATCAGGGTAGCGCCGGCGCTGGCGCTGGCGGCGATGTTTTGTGGTAGCGAGAAGATACCGCCGCCAACCATGGAGCCGACGACCAGCGCGACGAGGGCGCCGAGGCGGAGTTTTTGCGTCGAAGCAGACATCTCAATTACCTCCATGTCACCTGTGGGGACTGAGGTATTGAGCGCGCTTGGCCAGCGTAGCACCCTGATCTGAATCAATGCTCAGGGTTTATCGACGCACACCTTTGCGAGCTGCATCGCAGGCTGGGGGTCGTTTCGCTGAAGGGGAGGGAGCGGGCGGGGCGGTTGGCCCCGCTCGACGCGCTGGCCGGGTAGGCTGGCGCAGACCCTAAGGTCAAAGGAAGGAGCACGACGCCGGGCGGGTAGCCCCTGCAGGCAGTTGCGTCATGTGGGTACAGCATGCCGTGGAAAGCTTTCAGCCAGCTTTCCACGGCATGACTTATCGATGACCTTGGCGTTTAACCAATGGTCATCAGGCTGGCGTTGCCACCAGCGGCTGCGGTGTTGACGCTCAGGGCGTGTTCCACCAGCAGACGCTCCAGGGCGATGTCGGTCTCGCCCTTGTTCAGGCCGTGCACGCTGATGATCGCGCCCTTGCGCTGCGCCGCCTGCTCGCTCACCGCGCGCAGCTGATCGGAGTCGCCGTGGTGCAGGATGGCGTCCAGCTCCACGTCGACGCTGTTCCAGTCACCCACCAGCTGGATGTGCTTCTGCACCTCCTTCGGCAGTTCGCTGTACAGCGCGCGCTGGCTTTCCAGCCAGATCGCCCGGCTGCCGACGGCCAAGGTGGCAGCCAGCTGCGCCAGCAGATCGCCGCGCTCGTCGGCCAGGTTCAGCACGTGCTCGCGCGGCAGCAGGGTGTAGCTGTTGCGCTCGCCGGTCGGGCCGGTCAGCGTGTGCGCGCTGTAGCTCTGCGACAGTGCGCGATACTGCTCGAACAGCGCGGCGATGGCCGGTTCCTGCTTGCTCGCCCACTCAGCGAAGGCGGTGCGCAGCTTGTCCAGCTCGGTAGGGGCCGGCAGTACCTGCACCTCGGCCTGCTGCAGGTACTGGGCGACAGCCTCCTGCGGGCGGGTCGAGAGCAGGCGGAACAGGTACAGCGGACCACCAGCTTTCGGACCAGTGCCGGACAGGCCTTCACCGCCGAACGGCTGCACGCCGACCACGGCGCCAACCATGTTGCGGTTGACGTACAGGTTGCCGACCTTGGCGGTGCCGACCACCTGGGCGATGGTCTCGTCGATGCGCGTGTGCACGCCGAGGGTCAGGCCGTAGCCGCTGTCGTTGATCTGCTGCAGCAGCTTGCCCAGATCGGCGCGCTGGTAGCGCACCACGTGCAGCACCGGGCCGAAGATCTCGCGTTTCATCTCATCGAAGCTGTCCAGCTCGACCAGGGTCGGTACGACGAAGGTGCCGCGCTTGATCTCGTCACCGTTGACGCGCGCCAGTTGAGTGACCTTGCGGCCTTTCTCACGCAGCTTGGCGATATGGGTTTCGATGCCGGCCTTGGCTTCGGCGTCGATCACCGGGCCGATGTCGGTATTGAGGCGCTCCGGGTTGCCGAGGGTGTATTCGGCCATGGCGCCCTTGAGCATGGTCAGCACACGGTCGGCCACGTCGTCTTGCACGCACAGCACGCGCAGGGCCGAGCAACGCTGGCCGGCGCTGTCGAAGGCGGAGGCGACCACGTCCATCACCACCTGCTCGGTCAGCGCCGAGGAGTCGACGATCATGGCGTTGAGGCCGCCGGTTTCGGCGATCAGCGGAATGGTGCGGCCCTGGGCGTCGAGGCGCCCGGCGATGTTGCGCTGGAGGATGCCGGCCACTTCGGTGGAACCGGTGAACATCACACCACGCACACGCTCGTCACCCACCAGGCGCGCGCCGACGGTTTCGCCACGGCCCGGCAGCAATTGCACGGCACCGGCCGGCACGCCGGCTTCGAGCAGAATGCGCACGGCCTGGGCGGCGATCAGCGGCGTCTGTTCGGCCGGCTTGGCCAGTACGGTGTTGCCGGCGGCCAGTGCGGCGGCCACCTGGCCGCTGAAGATCGCCAGGGGAAAGTTCCACGGGCTGATGCACACCACCGGGCCCAGCGGGCGGTGGCTATCGTTGCCGAAGCTGCGTGCCTGGATCGCGTAGTAACGCAGGAAGTCCACCGCCTCGCGCACCTCGGCGATGGCGTTGGCGAAGGTCTTGCCGGACTCGCGCACCAGCAGGCCCATCAATTGCTGCAGCTCGGCTTCCATCAGGTCGGCGGCGCGCTCCAGCACGGCAGCGCGTTCGGCGGGCCGGGTGGATTGCCAGATCTGCCCACTGGCCAGGGCGCAGAGGATGGCGCTGTCGACGTCGGCAATGCTGGCTTCGCGCACGTGGCCGACCAGATCGCGGTGATCGGCCGGGTTGCGCACCGGCTCCGGCTCGCCCGGGTTGGCGCCATCGCAACCGAGCATCGGCTCGGCCAGGTAGTTCAGGTTGGCGGTCGACAGCAGCGCCGATGACAGCGAACCGAGGCGGTGTTCGTTGGCCAGATCCAGGCCGGCGGAGTTGACCCGCTCCTGGCCGTACAGGTCACGCGGCAGGGCGATGCGCGGATGCGGCAGGCCGATGCTGCCTTCCTGCGCGGCCATCTGCTCGACCTGCAGCACCGGGTCGAGCACCAGGTCTTTCAGCGAGATGCTGTGGTCGGCGATGCGGTTGACGAAGCTGGTGTTGGCGCCGTTTTCCAGCAGGCGGCGTACCAGGTAGGCCAGCAGGGTTTCGTGGCTACCGACCGGGGCGTAGATGCGGCACGGACGGTTCAGCTTGCCATCCTTGAGCTTGCCCACCACTTGCTCGTACAGCGGCTCGCCCATGCCGTGCAGGCACTGGAACTCGTACTGGCCCGGGTAGTAGTTCTGCCCGGCCAGGTGGTAGATGGCCGACAGCGAGTGGGCGTTGTGGGTGGCGAACTGCGGGTAGATGGCTTCCGGCGCGGCCAGCAGCTTGCGCGCGCAGGCGATGTAGGAGACGTCGGTGTACGGCTTGCGGGTGTACACCGGGTAGCCTTCCAGGCCGTTGACCTGGGCCAGCTTGATTTCGCTGTCCCAGTAGGCGCCTTTCACCAGGCGGATCATCAGGCGGTGACGGCTGCGCTTGGCCAGGTCGATCACATAGTCGATCACGTACGGGCAGCGCTTCTGGTAGGCCTGGATGACGAAACCGATACCGTTCCAGCCGGCCAGGCTTGGCTCGAAGCACAGGCGTTCGAGCAGATCCAGCGACAGCTCCAGGCGGTCGGCTTCCTCGGCGTCGATGTTGAGGCCGATATCGTACTGCTTGGCCAGTTGGGTCAGGCTCAGCAGGGTCGGGTACAGCTCGTCCATCACCCGCTCGTACTGGGCGCGGCTGTAGCGCGGGTGCAGGGCCGAGAGCTTGATCGAGATGCCCGGGCCTTCGTAGATGCCGCGACCGTGCGAGGCCTTGCCGATGGCGTGGATGGCCTGCTCGTAGGAGGCCAGGTAACGCTTGGCGTCTTCCTCGGTCAGCGCGGCTTCACCGAGCATGTCGTAGGAGTAGCGGAAGCCCCTGGCTTCCAGGGTGGCGGCATTGGCCAGGGCTTCGGCGATGGTTTCGCCGGTGACGAACTGCTCGCCCATCAGGCGCATGGCCATGTCCACGCCCTTGCGGATCACCGGTTCGCCGCTCTTGCCGATGATGCGGTTGAGCGACGAGGTCATGCCGGCCTCGTTGTGGGTGGACACCAGCTTGCCGGTGATCAGCAGGCCCCAGCTCGCCGCGTTGACGAACATCGACGGGCTCTGGCCGAGGTGCTGGCTCCAATTGCCATTGGCGATCTTGTCGCGGATCAGTGCGTCGCGGGTGGCCTTGTCAGGGATGCGCAGCAGGGCTTCGGCCAGGCACATCAGGGCCACGCCTTCCTGCGACGACAGCGAGAACTCCTGCAGCAGACCCTGTACCAGACCCTGGCGGCCGCTGGCGTTCTTCTGGTTGCGCAGCTTCTCGGCAATCCCCAGGGCCAGCTTCTGCGAAGCCTCGGCCTGTTCCGGGTTCAGGCGTGCCTGCTCCAGCAGCATCGGCACCACTTCGGTCTCCGGGCGACGGTAGGCGCTGGTGATGGCGGCGCGCAGTACCGACTGCGGGAGAATGCTCTCGGCGAAGTCGAGAAACACCTGCAGGCCTTGCTCGGTCAGCGACTCCAGGGCTTCCTCACCGGCTGCGGCAGCCAGGCCGGCATGTTCGGCGGGCGTCAGGCCACTCTCGACTTGCTCCAGATAATTGAAGATCGCCTGCTTGATCATCCAGTGCGGCGTACGGTCGATCTGCGCGGCGGCCTTTTTCAGGCGCTCGCGGGTGGCATCGTCGAGTTTTACGCCAAGAGTGGTAGTAGCCATGGAGAGTCCTACTTATTGTCAGGTTATGCACGGTAGAAAAATTGCCTGGGCAATTTTTGACGTCGCCTGCGACGGCCCGATGCGTTGCCGCCATGAATGGCGGGCAGCAAAAAAGCTGCGGGAGATTAAACCTGCTTTGGTCCTTGGTGCAACTAGGTGCAACCAATTAGATCAGCGTCCCGACGGACGTTCATTCCGCGCTGGATAATGCTGCTCAAGCCCCGTTTTATGCTGGCTTACGCGGCATGAGGGGTGTTCGCCAGTCTTGACGCGGGCGCTGAGAAACATTCGCCTGATGCTGCGGGTCGATGCGCTGCGCCATGCTGGTGCAACCTAGGTGCTACCCGCGCGCGGTCGCTTGCCAGCGGGATGACCAAGGCGTCGAGCGCTATCGCAACTCGGTAACCTCTATTGAGCATAGACCGCGAGATTGCCGGGGTGTGGTTCCCGGTCGTCGGGCGCGTTGTGCTGGCGTGTTCGCGCAGGGTGGCGGTGAAGGTCGGCGGTGGGCGTGATAGAGGCGCAGGGTGGGGTATGCATGCGCCTGGATGGCGGGGGGGTTGAACAGCGCATTCGCATAAGTCCGGTAGGCCCTGGATCGCTGGCGCGGCGGCGATCAGGGGCAGGCTGATGCTCAGCGCGGCCGGTGCGGGCGCGGGCAGTAGTCAGTAATCGCAGCCTTCGCCCATGCGCAGGTAGGTCAGTGTGTGCTGCTCACCTTTGGAGTCCAGATAGACCATTTGGGCTTCACCTGTTTCGCAGCCTTGCGGCAAGGTCTGGCTGATGACCTTGGCAATGTCCAGGTGCATGCCGTAGTGGTAATGCTCGGGCGTTTCGGCCTGCGTCTGGGTGGTCGCACAGGCGAGCGCCAATAGATAGACGATACGTTTCATGATGGCCTCGATGTTCGGGAAAAAGGGTCGGATCAGCGGCCCGAGGGGCGCCGGTCAGGAGCAGGGCCGGCGCCAGGGAAGCCTGGGTTCAACCGTGCTGATCGGCGTTCTGCGTGCTCGCGGCTTGCGCCTGCTGGGTCGGGGCGCTGTGCGAATGTTGCTGATAGGCCTGCTGGTGGGCGACGAACGCGGGGGACTCTTCGGCGAAGCAGGCCTGAGTGGCAAGCAGGGCGGAAAGGGACAGGGCAGCGGCAGTGATAAGGTTTTTCATGGGGGCGATCCTCTTGCGGACTCTTCGTGGGTTCGAAGTCATCCTATTGAGGCTGCTGAGCCCGAAAAAGCGCGATCCGGGTGAATGACCATTACCTTTCGCGCAACAATTTCTCCGGGCTTGCCCAGTGCTGCGCATCGTCCAGCACCGCCTCGTCGGCGAGCAGCAGCGGCGGCAGTTCGGCCTTGAGAAACTCCACCCAGGTGCGCGTCTTGGCATCGAGGAAGCGTCGCGACGGATACATCGCGTAGATGTTCAGCGCGCGCAGCCGGTGTTGCGGCAGCAGGCGGAGCAGGCGCCCTTCGCGCAGCGGCTGGCTGGCGACGAAGGAGGGCAGCAGGCAGAACCCCATGCCGGCCTGGGCCGCCTTGACCAGCGCCTCGGCGACGTTGACCTGGAAGCATTCGGCCGGCAGCGCCTGCAGCGGGTCGTCACTGAAATCCCATTGGCCGCGGTAGAGCGGATCGGTCAGGCGCAGATGGCGATGGCGCTGGAGGTCAGCCGGGTGCTCGGGAATCCCGTATTCAGCCAGGTAGCTGGGGGCTGCGCAGATCACGCTGTGGATCGCCCCCAGGCGCTGCGCGACCAGTTGCGAGTCAGGCAGGTCGCGGGCGAAGGCGATGGTCACGTCATGGCCGTCTTCGAGCAGGTCGGGGGTGCGCTGGGCCAGGGTCAGTTCCACCACGACCTGAGGGTGGTGTTCGGCATAGCGGGCGATCAGTGGGGTGATGTGCTGCAGGCCGAGGCCGGTCATGGTGTGCACGCGCAGGCGGCCGCTGGGTGTCTGGTGGGCGCCGCGGGCTTCGGCGTCGGCCTCGTCGACCTGATCGAGAATCTGCCGGCAGCGCTCCAGATAATGCTCGCCGGTTTCGGTCAGGGCCAGGCGCCGCGTGGTGCGTTGCAGCAGGCGTGCTTCAAGGTGCTGCTCCAGGTCGGCGATCAGCCGTGACACCTGTGCGGTGGACAGGTCGAGTGTCTGGGCCGCGGCGGTGAAGCTGCCGCGCTCGACCACCTGAACGAACACGCGCATTGCATGCAAGGTATCCATTGTTGCTCCTGGCGTAATGAGCCAGGCGCATTATGCGCGATTACAGCGCGCCCAGGATCAGTTGCGCGGCCACCGTGAACATCATCGCCGCCACACCCAGGTCGATCAGGCGCCAGGTCAGCGGTCTGGCCAGCCAGGGCGCAAGCCACGCGGCACCGAGGGCCAGCGCACTGAACCAGAGCAGCGAGGCGCTGGCGGCTCCCGCTGCATAGGCGCCTGGCTCGGGCTGCTGGGCGCCGAGCGAACCGATCAGCAACACGGTATCCAAATAGACATGCGGGTTGAGCAGGGTGACCGCCAGGGCCGCGAGCAGCACGGCGCGCAATGAGCGTGGTTCACTGCCGGCCGCCTGCAACGATTGCGGCCGTGCGGCGCGCAGCAGCGCCTGGCTGCCGTACCAGATCAGAAACGCGGCGCCGCCCCAGCGGGCGATGGCCAGCAAGGTCGGACTCTGCGCCAGCAGCGTGGCCAGGCCGAACACGCCGGCAGCGACCAGAATCGCATCGCAGAGGATGCACAGGGCGGCTACGGGCAGATGGTGTTCACGGCGCAGGCTCTGCGCCAGGACGAAGGCGTTCTGCGTGCCGATGGCCATGATCAGGCCGATGGCGACCAGCAGGCCGTTGCTGTAGCTCTGCCACATCACGCTGGCTCCGGCATGGACGCTGCCGACAGGGCGCGCAGGGTGTACAGCGCCTTTTCGGCGCGCTCGCTGGGGACGAAGAGGTGGTCGTGGTGAAAGCCGGCGACCACGTTGCAGCTGATTCCTGTCTGCGCCAGGGCGGCGGAGAAGGAGGCGGTCAGCCCGACGGCCGCCAGTGACGAGTGCACCTGCAGGGTGATCCAGGCCGCGACGTAGTCATAGTGCAGGCCATGGGCGTCTGCGCTTTCGCGGGTCAGCACCAGGCTCAGGCCTTCGGCTTCGCGCAGGCTGGCGATCGGTTGCAGGGCACTGCAGTCATGCTCGACCGGGACGCAGCAGAACACGTACTGACCTGGGTTGAGCTGCGGCGTCATGCTGCGCAGCAGGCGCGCGAGGTTGGTTTCGCCGGACATTGCGGGCTCCTGATTGGGCTGAATGCTGGCGAGTCTGCGACGTCTGGATGTATAAGAGAAACCAATATTACTGATCGCTCATTAGGAAAATCGATTGTTCGATTACAAGCTTCTTGCCGCTCTGGCGGCGGTGGTGGAGCAGGCTGGCTTCGAACGCGCGGCGCAGGTGCTGGGGCTGTCGCAATCGGCGGTGTCGCAGCGCATCAAGCTGCTCGAAGCGCGGGTCGGCCAGCCGGTGCTGGTGCGTGCCACGCCACCGGCGCCCACCGAGATCGGGCGGCGCCTGCTCAACCACGTGCAGCAGGTGCGTCTGCTCGAACGCGACCTGCAGGGCCAGGTTCCAGGGTTGGACGAGCAGGCCTTGCCCGAGCGCCTGCGCATCGCCATCAATGCCGACAGCCTGGCGACCTGGTGGGCGGCGGCGACGGCCACGTTCTGCGCCAGCCAGCAGGTGCTGATGGAACTGGTGGTGGAGGACCAGGAGGTCGGCCTCAAGCGCATGCGCGCGGGCGAAGTAGCTGGCTGCGTGTGTGCTGCCGAGCGTCCGGTGGCGGGGGCGCGCAGCCTGGCGCTGGGCGCGATGCGTTATCGCGCGCTGGCCAGCCCGGCCTTCATCGCCCGGCATTTTGCCGGTGGCGTCACTGCCGAGGCACTGGCACGTGCGCCGGCCATCGTCTACGGCCCGGATGATCAACTGCAGCATCGCTATCTGGCAGGCCTCGGTGTCTCGGGGGCCTTCGCTTATCACCTGTGCCCGTCGTCCGAAGGTTTCGTACGTATGACCGAAGGCGGCCTCGGCTGGGGCCTGGTGCCGGAATTGCAGGTGCGTGAGGAGCGGGCCAGCGGCAGGCTGGTGGACCTGGTACCCGAGCGCTGCATCGATGTGCCGTTGTACTGGCACCACTGGCGCAATGGTGGGGAGTTGCTCAGCGAACTGACCCAGCAGCTGCGTCTTCACTCTGCCTCGGTGCTGGTGCCGTTGCACCTATGAGCGGCCCGCAGGGTCGTAGTTATGGCCGCCGCCGACAACGCGCCACGACGATGGCGCTGCTAGAGTGCGGCAATGACAAGAATCCAGGGTAGGGGATGGCGATGAAGATTCTGGTCACCGGCGCGAGTGGCTTCATCGGTGGGCGCTTCGCTCGTTTCGCGCTCGAACAGGGGCTGGCCGTGCGAGTCAACGGCCGTCGTGCCGAAGGTGTGCAGCACCTGATCAAGCGTGGCGCCGAATTCGTTTCAGGTGACCTTGCCGACGAGGAGTTGGCGCAGGCGCTGTGCCGGGATGTCGAGGCGGTGGTGCATTGCGCCGGAGCGGTTGGCGTGTGGGGCGACTACGCGCATTTTCATCAGGCCAACGTCACCCTCACCGAAAACATCGTCGACGCCTGCCTCAAGCAGAAGGTCCGGCGCCTGGTGCATCTGTCTTCGCCATCGATCTACTTCGATGGAAGGTCCCATGTCGACATCCGCGAGGAGCAGGTGCCCAAACGCTTCTCCGATCACTACGGCAAGACCAAGTACCAGGCCGAACAGCAGGTGTTCGCCGCGCAGGAGTTCGGTCTCGAGGTCATTGCCCTGCGTCCGCGCTTCGTCACCGGTGCAGGCGATACCAGCATCTTCCCAAGGTTGATCGGCATGCAGCGCAAAGGCCGCCTGGCGATCATCGGCAATGGCCTGAACAAGGTCGACTTCACCAGCGTGCACAACCTCAACGATGCCTTGTTCAGCTCGTTGCAGGTTGGCGATGCCGCGCTTGGCCAGGCGCACAACATCAGTAACGGCGCCCCGGTGCCGTTGTGGGACGTGGTCAATTACGTGTTGCGGCGCCTGCAGTTGCCCGCGGTGACGCGGCATGTGCCGTTGCCGCTGGCCTATGCGGCAGCGACGCTCAATGAAGGTGTGTGTCGGGTGCTGCCGGGGCGGCCGGAGCCGAGCCTGTTTCGCCTGGGTGTGGCGGTGATGGCCAGGGATTTCTCCCTGAACATCGACCGCGCTCGCGATCTGCTCGACTACGAACCCAGGGCCAGCCTGTGGGATGCGCTGGATGAATTCTGCACCTGGTGGCAGGCGCAGATGGGGCCTCAGGCGTAGATGCGCTGCCCGCGATAGACGCGCACCGAGCCGGTAGGCGCGCCGGACTGTAGCCCGGCCGCTGCCAGTGCAGTGACCGTCGCGCGCTGCGGTTGATCGGACAATTGCGCCAGGCGCTGACCGAGGCGGCGGGTTTCTTCATCTGCGGACTTCATGCTGCCATCGAGCATGGCGTCGATCGCGTCGACCTGGCTCAGGCGAATGTCCATGGCCTGCTCGTCACGCAGGCGACGACGCAGCGCTTTCATGCAGTCCAGCACTTCTTTGTTCAGTTCCATTGCCACTTCCCCCGTTTGCTTGAGGGGTCACGGAATCGGGCCTTCCTCGCCATCCGTAACCGCGCCAGCCTTCATCCTGCGACTGGAACTCTTTTTTGTGCGTTGCAGAATTTTCAGGCCGCCTGCTGGCTCGTTAGCGACGCTCTACCGGCGTGTTCGCGACAGGAGAAAAGCAAAGTGCGTACCAGTTCATGTTTTGCGGAACTGCTGGGTTGCAGACGAGTCGATGGCCCTGTCGCGCCCTTCGTCGGTGCGTCGCGCACCTGCTTGGCGCGACGCTGATGGTGTAATGGCGAATCGGTATACTGCGCGGCATTTCCGTTTCTTCGTTCCAAACCATAGGTCCGACCATGCGTAACGACGCCAACGACGAGCTCGACAACCTGCCCAGCCTGACCCCGGACCGCCGTGAGGAGTTTGTCGAACCGCGCGACGAACCAGCGCCGCGCAGCAGCCGCCCCAGCGCTAGCAAGGCGCCTGTGGTCAAGGGTGCCAGCACCGGGCCGCTGTGGGCGCTGGTTGGCGCTTTGAGTTTCGCCCTGGCAGGCCTGGGTTGGTGGAGCCTGCAGCAGATCGGCATGATGGAGCAGCGCCTGGTGGCGACTCAGGAAAGCTTCGCGCGCATCAGCGAGGAAGCGGCCGGACGTATTCAGGATATTTCCGGCAAGGTGGTGGCGACCGAGTCCAGCGTCACCACTGGCAGCGAGGCGCTCAAGCTGCAGGTCAAGCAGTTGGAAACGCGCCTGGCCGAACTGGGCAAGCAGCAACAGCAGAGCGCTAGCGCGCAGGCTGCGCTGGACAAGCGCGTCGAGCAGTTGGGTACAGAGCTCAAGAGCGGCATCGGCGCCAGCGCCGATTTCGACAAGCGTCTGCAAACGCTGACCAGCGAGCAGGCGGCACTGAAGTCTGCGCAGGGCGATGCCAAGGCCACCGAGGCTGAGCTGGCCAAGCTCGACAGTCGTATCAAGGCCCTCGGCGGCGATATCGATGCGCTGAAAAAGCAGGGCAACCCGGCCCAGGCCATTCGCAGCCTGGAGCAGGACCTGTTGGTACTGCGCAGCGAGCTGGACAATCGCCCGGCCCCGAGCGCCGGCCCCAACACCGCCGAGTTCGATGCCTTTCGCGCGCAGATGACGCGCAACATCAACACCCTGCAGAGTCAGGTGGTGAACCTGCAGCAGCAGATCAATCAGCGCTGATTGCCATTACCTCGATAAACCAACGCCCCGCAATGCGGGGCGTTTTTGTTTGCTCGTGGCTAAAGCCCTTCCCACAGGTGTCATGCCCGGGGAGGGGCTTGGCTGACGATTACAGGCGCGGATAGTCGATGTAGCCGACCGGGCCGGAACCGTAGAAGGTTTCCGGGTGCGGCTCGTTCAGCGCGGCATCCTGCTGCAGGCGCTCTGGCAGGTCCGGGTTGGCGATGAAGGGGATGCCGAAGGCCACGGCGTCGGCGTTGCCTTCTGCCAGCCAGGCATTGGCCTGATCCTTGGTGAAGCGCTCGTTGGCGATGAACACGCCGCCGAATGCTTTCTTCAGTTGCGGGGTCAGGCTGTCATCGCCAGCCTTTTCGCGGGCACAGATGAAGGCGATGCCGCGTTTGCCCAGTTCGCGGGCAACGTAGCCGAAGGTTTCGGCGCGGTTGGCGTCGCCCATGTCATGGGCATCGGCACGCGGCGCCAGGTGCACGCCGACGCGGCCGGCGCCCCACACGGAAATCGCCGCATCGGTCACCTCCAGTAGCAGGCGCGCACGGTTCTCGACGCTGCCGCCATAGCGGTCGGTGCGCTGGTTGGTGCTGCTCTGCAGAAACTGGTCGAGCAGGTAACCGTTGGCACCGTGGATTTCCACGCCATCGAAGCCAGCGGCCATGGCGTTTTCCGCGCCCTGACGATACGCCTCGACGATATCGGCGATCTCTTCGGTTTCCAGTGCGCGCGGGGTGACGTAGTCCTTGAGCGGACGCACAAGGCTGACATGGCCGGCCGGCTGGATCGCGCTCGGCGCGACCGGCAGTTCGCCGTTCAGATAGGTCGGATCGGAGATGCGCCCGACGTGCCACAGCTGCAGCACGATCTTGCCGCCGTTGGCGTGCACGGCCTGGGTGATGTTGCTCCAGCCGCGAACCTGCTCGTCGGACCAGATGCCGGGGGTATCCGGATACCCCACGCCCATCGGCGTGACGGCGGTGGCTTCGCTGATGATCAGGCCGGCCGAGGCGCGTTGGGTGTAGTACTCGGCCATCAGCGCGTTGGGCACGCGGCCTTCGTCGGCGCGGCAGCGGGTCAGCGGCGCCATGATGATGCGGTTGTTCAGTTGCAGATCGCCGATCTGAATGGGGTCGAACAGTGTGGGCATGGTGGTTTCTCCGAAGGAAAGGTCAAATCACAGTTGCTGGCCGAGGCGCTCGACGAACGTCTGGATCAGCTCGTCGTTGCGCTTGAAAAAGTGCCATTGGCCGACCTTGCGGCTGGTCACCAGACCGGCGCGCTGCAGGGTGGTCAAATGGGCGGAAACGGTGGATTGCGACAGCCCGGTACGCTGGAAGATCTTGCCGGCGCACACACCGATTTCCAGCGGATGATCCTGTGCGGCGAAGTGGCGTTCGGGCTCCTTCAGCCAATCGAGGATGTCGCGGCGTGCCGGATGGGCGAGGGCCTTGATGATGGCGTCGAGGTCGATTTCCATGGTGGTGTCGGTCCGTATCGTCATGTGGCGAACCTTATATCGTCTCTGAGCGATATACAGATCGATTGTTCCAATAGTCTCCATCGACGGCTTCGATTGTCCTGGCGTCGGCGTTAAGCTCGGGGCATGAACTACCTCGCCCATCTGCATCTTGGCGGCGACGCGCCGCCGCAACTGCTTGGCAGCCTCTATGGCGATTTCGTCAAAGGCCCACTGAACGGGGCCTGGCCGGCGCCCATCGAGGCGGCCATTCGCCTGCACCGGCGCATCGATGCCTTTACCGACAGTCACCCGCTGCAGGCGCGTGCCCGCGCCCGCTTTCCCGTCGAGCGGCGGCGCATGGCCGGCATGCTGCTGGACCTGTTCTTCGACCATTGTCTGGCCCGCGACTGGTCGAGCTACGCGCTGCAGCCGCTGGATCACTTCACCGGGCGGGTCTATCAGGTGCTGGCGGCTGAGCCCGAACTGCCGGGGCGCCTGGCGCTGATGGCGCCACGCATGGCCGCGCAGGACTGGCTGGGCAGCTACCGCGAGTTCGCGGTGCTGGAGCAGGTTATCGCCGGCATGCAGCGGCGCCTGTCCAAACCGCAGTTGCTCGACGGCAGCCTGAGCGAGCTGGAGCGGTTGTATGAACCGCTCAGCGAGGACTTCCGCGCTTTCTATCCCGAGCTGATGGCCTTCGCTGCCGCCGAGCTGGCCGCGAGCAAGCCATAGCCCGGATGCAATCCGGCGCTTTGCCCGCATTGAGCAGTACTCAAACCCTTGCACCGACCTGCCGTTGCCTGGCGGCGGCCACGCTCCTGTGCGTCGCCGCGCCGGGCTGCGAGCGTTTTTGTGCAGTCAATCCGGGCCGGGCGTGGTCACTATTTCAAAGGGGGCCGGATCGGCATGTATCACCTGCGCTGAGCGGGGCGTTATCGCCGATGGTTATGGCTGCCCTGGAGCGCTTTACCGCGCCCGAGCTGACCTGCATCAAGGCGTGCGAACTCGGGAGGCGCTTGAATGTAACGCGGTGTCATACGGATGGAGGAACACGAGATGATCAAGATTCTGGTAGCAACCGACCTGTCCGAGCGCTCGGCGCATGCGGTACAGCGTGCCGTGCAACTGATCCGTCATCAGGGCGGCGGTGAGTGGAGCCTGCTGCACGTGATCGATGACGATGCGCCGGCCGCACACGTGCAACGTCAGGTGCAGCAAGCCGAAACCCTGCTGCAGGCGCAGGCTGAACGCCTCGGCGAGCAGGCCGGCAGCGTGCCACGGGTGATCGTGGGCACTGGCGAAGCGGCCACGGTAATCGTCGAAAGCGCCCAGGGGACGGGGGCCGACCTGCTGGTAGTGGGGGCGCATCGCAAGTCGGCGCTGCGCGATTTCTTCGTCGGCACCACGCTCGAGCGAGTGGTGCGCAGCAGCCATCTTCCGGTGTTGCGGGTCAATGGTCCGGTGACGCACGAGTACCGTCATGCGCTGTTGGCGATGGATCTGTCGCGTACCTCGCAACAGGCGTTGAGTCGGGCCCGCGAGCTGGGGCTGGCGAGCCTGGACAACCTGCATGTGGCCAGCGCGGTGGAGCCGCTGGCGGCAGGCGCGGTGATGGAAGTCGGGGTCAGTGCCGAGGTGCTGGAGAGCCAGCGTGAGCAGTTGCGCAAGCAGCTGGTGGAGCGCCTGGATACCATCGGCGCGAAGCTGGGCCATGAACGCTTGCTGGTACAGATCGGCTCACCCGAAGGGGTAATCGGCGAGGCCCTGAAGCACTCAGGTGCCGATCTGCTGGTGCTCGGTACCCATGCCCGTGAAGGCGTTTCGCGCTTCTTCCTGGGCAGCGTCGCCAGTCGCCTGCTGGCCTCGCTCGACAGCGACGCTTTGATCGTGCCGCCGGCTGACTGATAGCTCAGGCGGCTTCGACCTGTTCCGTCTCGGCGGCGTTCAGGCGCAGGGCACTGGCGATGATGGCCTGGCTGTGCCGGGCCAGCTCGTTGCGGCTGCGTGATTCGCTGGGGATCGGAGCCAGCAGGCGTATCTCGACCTCGCAGGCCGAGTTCGACAGCAGGCGCAGCAGGTGCGACAGCATGTCGTCGTCGCCCACGAATGGCGCCACCGAGCAGGGTTGACCGTCGCGCAGGTAACGGATGGCCACCGGTTGCAGTGCCACACCGCTGTCGATGGCGCTGCTCAGCAGGCGACCGTGAAAGGTGCGCAGGGCCAGGCCGTCGGTGGTGGTGCCTTCAGGAAAGATCAGCAGGTGATGGCCTCGCTGCAGGTGCTGGGTGAGCTGCTGGCTCACCTGGCTGCTGTCGCCCGCGCCGCGACGGATGAACAGCGTACCGCCCTTGTGCGCCAGCCAGCCGGCCAGCGGCCAGCCACGGACTTCCGCCTTGGACAGGAAGGACAGCGGTTGCAGGGCGCCGAGCAGGGGAATGTCGGTCCATGACACATGATTGGCGACCCATAGCATCGGCTGCGTCGGCAGCTCGCCCTCGACCCGCACGCGAAATGGCAAGGCGCCGCCCAGGCGCGCCAGGAACCAGCGGGTCAGGCGCTGACGTAACGGCATCAGGTCGTGCCGCACCAGGCGCTCGTACAGGCTGACGATGCTGGCCAGCAGGGCGCCGAAGGTGATTACCAGGGCCAGGTGAAGCAGACGTATGGATAGACGCAGTTTGGCCATCAAGGCCTCCGCTTGAAGACGTGTGCCGGCATTATCCATGGATAGCGTCGTTTGGCGATGCCTGGCGGTCAGGCTGTCGTGTTGCAGCGAGCGCTGCACGCGCATGGCGAACAGCCGCCCGCGCGAGCAACGCTCGTTCCCACGCTCAGGTTTCAGACCGCGGCCTTGAAGTGCCGGGCGTAACGTGGGCACAGCTCGTCGCGCTTGAGCAGGATGAACACGTCGGCCACCTGGAAGTCGCGGTCCCAGCAGGGTTCGCCACAGATCTTGGCGCCCAGGCGCATGTAGGCCTTGAGCAGTGGTGGCATCTCGGCGATGACGTTGCCCGGCAGGTCCAGTTGCGGCAGCGGGTGCTTGGGTTCGGCGCGCAGGTGTTCGGTGCACAGGTAGCGCTCGCGCAGGCGTTGCATGATCGCTTGTGCCTGGATGCCGCCGTCCTGCATGGGAATGCTGGCGCAGCCCATCAGGTAGCGATAGCCGCCTTCGTTGAGGACCTCCGCCAGCTCACCCCAGAGCACGGCGATGGTGGCACCGTTGCGGTAGGCGGTGTCGACGCAGGTGCGGCCGATCTCCAGCACCGGACCTTCGAGCTTGGTCAGGCCGTGCAGGGCGAATTCTTCTTCGCTGTAGTAGCGACCCAGGCCGGCGGCAGCCTGATGATCGAGCAGGCGGGTGGTGGCTACCAGCTCACCGCTTTGCATGTCGCGCACACCGATATGGCGGCAGTGGATGTCGTAGTCGTCCATGTCCAGACCCAGTTCGGCGCCGTTGAGTTTGGCGTCGAATTCCGCGCTGAATACGCGGTAGCGCAATGCCTGAGCTTCACGCAGGGCGGCTGGGCCTTGCAGGCGTTCGGCCTGCAGACGGCGAGCGGTTTGAGTCATGCCAGATCCTCCGTGTGCCGGCTGTATGCTTGCAGCCGGTCGATCTTGTTGGGCAATCTCAGGCTAGGTAGTGGCGGTGTCACCACCGTGAAGCTTTTTTTACGCTTATGTGACGGCGGCCCAGGTGTTGCCGCGAGGAGAGCTGCGATGCCCTGGTCGAGCCTGTTTCAGCCCATCGAGCGCCTGACTGCCGAAGCGGGCCTGGAGGATTGGTACGCACGCCTGCTGGCGCAGCTGGACGGTACGCCGCAACCGTTCGAGCTGGCGCTGGTAGGTGGCCTGCAGGCCGCCACGCCGGGGCTGGCCTTTCTCGCCGGTTACCAGGCCGCTTTGCGAGTGCTGTGGCCCGCGGCGCCGTGGACGGCCGGGGCGCTGTGCGTGACGGAGAACCGCAGCACCCGTCCGGCGGACATGAGCACGCGCACATACGGGCTGTACATCAGTGGTCGCAAGGATTTCGTCACTGCCGCCGAATGCGCCGACTGGTTGCTGGTGGCGGCGCGCGAGGACGCTGCTGAGGAGTCGCCACGGCTGGCACTGGGCGTGGTACGCCAGGGCGCGCCGGGGGTGCGCATCGAAGCGCTGCCGGCTTTGCCGCTGATGCCGGATATCGGCCATGCCCGCCTGCATCTGGACCAGGCGCAGGGCGAACGCCTGGCCGGCGATGGCTGGGATGATTACGTCAAACCCTTCCGCACCCTGGAAGATGTCCATGTGCTTACTGCCGTCGCCGCCTGGCTGTTTGGCGTTGGCCGCGAATGCAGCTGGTCATCATCATTGATGCTGCGCCTGCAGGGGCTGCTGGCCGGTTGTGCCGAGGTGGCACGACAGGCGCCCAATGCCGCCACCACTCATCTGTTGCTCGCCGGGTTGTTCGCCCAGCAGCAGGCGCTGGCTGACGAACTGGATGCAGCCTTCGCCGCGGGGCCGGCGCCCTGGGCCGCGCTGTGGCAGCGCGACAAGGGCTTGCTGCGCATCGCCGAGGCGGCGCGCAGCAAGCGCCTGGAGAAAGCGCGGCAGATTGTCGCCGGCTGTTGATCCATATCAGTACCGGCTGGTCTGCCTGCGCATAAGGTTGCCTCGCGATTCACTAGCAGGCTGTTGAAAAACTACCTGCGTTGGCAATACTGCGTTAAAAACGGCCTCAAAATGCTCATTTACAGCACGTAAACCCGAGTGCGGGCCCAGTGCTTTTTTCGGCCGTTTTTGCCTTGTCTTGCCTGCCTCGCCTACGTTTTTCAAAGGCCTGCTAACGAGGTTTCCATGCGCCGCGAGCCCATCGTGCTGTTTGATAACGGCCGCCATCAATGCCTGATGTTCGATGACCTGGTCAGCGGCGAAGGCGTGCAGTCCAACCAGTTCCTGATCACCGACAACGAGCAGTACCTGCTGCTCGATCCGGGCGGTGATCTGACCTACACGCCGCTGTCGCTGGAGTTGTCCAAGCACATCCCGGTGCAGGATCTGACCTATATCTTCGCCTCGCACCAGGACCCGGACATCATCGCCTCGCTGGACAAGTGGCTGCTGCACACCCGCGCGCGGGTGATCTGCTCCAAGCTGTGGGCGCGCTTTTTGCCGCACCTGACGGCCAACTACCTGGTCCTGAGTCGCGGCATCAACACCTTCGATCGCATCATCGCGTTGCCTGATCGCGGCCAGAACATCCCCTTGGGCAAGTGCACGCTCAAGGCTGTGCCGGCGCACTTTCTGCATTCGGTAGGCAACTTCCAGCTCTATGACCCGGTGAGCAAGATTCTCTTCTCCGGCGACATGGGCGCTTCGCTGGTGGATGACGCCACGCCGGTACGCGACTTCGTCAACCACGTGCCGAACATGGAAGGCTTCCACCGCCGCTACATGGCTGGCAACAAGGCCTGTCGTCTGTGGGCGGCGATGGTGCGTGAGATGGACGTGGCGATGATCGTGCCGCAGCATGGCCGGCCCTTCGTCGGTGGGGAAATGATCAGCGCCTTTCTGCACTGGATCGAGAACCTCGAATGCGGCCTCGACCTGATGGGACCTGAGGATTACCAACTGCCCAAATGAGGGTGGGAGATGGCGGTTTCGTCGCTTCAAGCCGTCATCATGCGCGTGCTAGGGTGCGCCACGATTTCTCAGCGAGGCCCGCCATGCCCACTTCCTTCCTAAGCCGGTTGAGCCTGGCGCTGGTCCTGTTCGCCAGCGCCGCCCAGGCGGAAAACTGGCCGCAACCCGATTGGCGGAGTCAACCCGCGCCACGCTCGGCCGCCATCGACGAGCTGGAAACCTATGCCTTTGCCCCGCGCGACGATGCCGAACGCAAGGGCGTGCGCACCGATGCGTTGCTGGTGATTCGCGATGGGCAGATCGTCTACGAGCGTTACGCCGAACCGACCACCGCGCAGACGCCGCACCTGACCTGGTCGATGGCCAAGAGCCTGTTCGCCACCGTACTCGGCGTGGCCTATGGCCAAGGGCGCTTCAAGCTCGATGCTCCGGTGGCGCAGTATTACCCGCCGATGGCCGAGCACCCGCAGATCAAGATCGGTCACCTGCTCAACTGGGCCTCGGGCCTGGCTTGGCAAGAGGACTACGAATACGCCCCGCTGAAATCCTCGGTGGTGGCCATGCTCTATACCCGTGGTCGCGACGACATGGCCGCGTTCACCGCTGCGCATGCGGCCGACGCCGCGCCGGGTACGCGCTTTCGTTATTCCAGTGGCGACAGCAACCTGCTGGCGGCAGCCCTGCGTGGCATGGTCGATCAGCAGGCCTATGCCGATTATCCCTGGACCGCGTTGTTCGAACCGCTGGGCATCAGCCATGCCGTGTGGGAGCGCGACGCCAGCGGCACCTTCATCGCCTCGTCCTCTGCCTACCTCAGTGCGCGCGACCTGGCCCGCGTCGGCCTTTTGATGCAGCGCGGTGGGCGTTGGGGCGAGCGCCAGTTGCTGCCTACGGCCTGGGTCGACTTCGTCTCTACGCCGTTCGCCGATTATCAGCCACAGGGCTTCGCGCCGGGCGATGCGGTGCCGGGCGGGCAGTGGTGGCTCAACGCCGAACTGCCGGGCAGCGCGCGCCCCTGGCCGGATGCACCGGCCGATACCATTGCCGCGCTCGGGCATTGGGGGCAGGGCCTCTATGTGATGCCCAGCGAGAACCTGGTGGTGGTGCGATACGCCGATGACCGCGATGGCAGCTTCCAGCACAACGAACTGCTCAAACGCGTGCGTGCGGCCTTTGCCGCGGAGGTGCAGCCGTGATCCGTCGCCATCCGTTCCTCAGCGTGCTGGTACTGCTATTGCTTCTGCTGCTGGCCTGGGCCTGGCCGAACCGTGTGTATCTGCAGGCGTTCCCTGACATCATCAGTGCCTACACGGCCAAGGAGTACTGCTCCTGCCGTTACGTCAGTGGCAACCCGGCGGCCTATTGCGAAGGTTATGTCGCGCAGTACGTGCCGATCAGCAGCCTGCTGGATGAGCAAAGCGCCAAGCGCGTGACCGCCAGCGGCCTGGGCCGTACCCACAGCGCCGTCTGGCTGGGTGAGCGCCAGGGTTGCCAGTTGCTGCCGGCGCAATGACAGGTATCGTTCGCCTGTCTCGCTGTGCGCGTTGAACTTGTCAGCGCGCCGCAGGACGAAGAGCTACGCGACGTGCGTGATGTTCACGGAGAACTGACTGGTGTCCACGCGTGGGACTATTTATCCCTGGCGAGCGGGTAATCGCTTCGAGCTTCTGCTCGATGGCGCGGCGTTCTTCCCTCGTATGCTGGCGGCCATCGAGGGCGCCCGGCAGCAGGTGGAGGTGGAGCTCTACCTGATCGAAGATGGCCAGTGCAGCGAGCGCCTGATCGACGCCCTGTGCCGCGCCACCGAGCGGGGTGTGACGGTGCGGGCGCTGTTCGATGCCTATGGTGCGGCAGGGCTGGGCGCGCTGATGCGCGAGCGCCTGCTCGCGGCAGGTGTGCAGCTGCGTTGGTACAACCCGGTGCGCTGGCGCCGTGGCATCCGCAATTTTCATCGGGATCATCGCAAGTTGCTGCTGGTGGACGGGCGCCTGGCCTATGTCGGCGGCACGGGCGCTACAGATGAGTTCTGGCTACCCAACGAGTCACGCAGCCCCTGGCACGAAGTCATGGTGGAAATCGAGGGGCCGCTGGTCGGCGATTGGCAGCAGCTGTTCGAGCAGCTCTGGCAGGCGCGCTTTTCCTGGCGTCCCAGCCACAGGCCTGCTGCATTGAGCCTGCCGCAATGTCCTCCGGCCGGTGCAGGCCTGGGCCGCGTGGCCTATGCCGATGCGGCGCAGCACCGCGACATCCTGCTCTCGCTGCTGCGCGCCTTGCGTGGCGCCAAGCAGCGGGTGTGGCTGGCCACGCCTTACTTCCTGCCGACCTGGAAAATCCGCCGCGCCTTGCGCCGCGCCGCTGCCCGTGGCGTCGAAGTGCGCCTGTTGCTGGCCGGGCGCCACACCGATCATCCGCCAGTGCGTTTTGCCGGCCAGCGCTACTACCCCAGGTTGCTCAAGGCCGGGGTGCGCATCTTCGAGTACCAGCCGCGCTTCTTGCACTTGAAGATGGTGCTGGTGGACGACTGGGTCAGCGTCGGCTCGTGCAACTTCGATCACTGGAACCTGCGCTTCAACCTCGACGCCAACGTCGAGGCGCTCGATCCGAATTTCACCCAGGCGGTAACGGCCAGCTTCATCGAGGACTTCGCCGTCAGCCGCGAGATCACCCTCGCCGACTGGCGCCAGCGCCCCTGGTGGCGGCGCGCGCAACAACGGTTGTGGGGTTGGCTGGACCGACTGGCGGTGAACCTGCTCGATCGCTGGCGCTAGAGCTGCATGCGCTTGCCGCCGCGTCAAGGAATGCTTAAGGTGCCGTGCCAATATCATGGTTCTCGGCGACTTTGACCGAGACCTGCACCTTAAGGACTGTGGTATGTACGTGGTGCACTTTCCCGCTGACGGGCGTTTTCCGTCTCTCCGAACGTTACCGATGCTTGGTTCCGATGTTCATGGCGAGTGGAGCTGGCGGAGGGACGAATGCGTTTACTGATTTTTCTGAACCAGCTGACGATCATCCTGCTATACCTGGCCGCGCTACTGTTCGTAGGGGGTGTCAGCTTGGCCCTGTTTGTCAGCCCCGGCCATGTTCCCCTGGTCTTGGCCGCTTCCCTTTTGACGGTGATTGTCACCATCCCGTTTTCACTGTTCTGTCTGCTCAGCGCTTGTAGAAAAGGCTGCATCAGCCCCAGCTACGTCGCGTTTTCCGTGCTGATCTCCTGTCTCATCGCTGGGCTCGGGTGGGTCGTCATTCCCTTCGCATTGAGGCGGGACCTGACCGATCACTTGAGCGGATCGACTGGTACGGAAGAGTCTGACTGACACCCAGCGTCAGTCAGTGCTGGAACCTTCAATATAAGGACTTATTGTTGTGAGAGAGAGAGATTAGAACCCATTCTGGAGTCGGCCGCCGCCGTCGATGAGGAGCCGGACTATTACCGGGTCAGTGAGGCCGCGTTGAGCCATGATGAGCCCGCTTGCTCGCCTTTGCCGAAAGTCTTCGACTTCTCCGGACGCCTATCCCTGGCGCGTTATTGGCTGTTTCATGTGCCCTTCGTTTTTGTCATACCGACAGCGCTGATCATTTTCCTCGTGTTAGGGCTCCAGCATCAGCTGGTAGTGATGGGCATCGCCCTGGCTGTGGTGCTGGTGGTCTCTTGCCTGCTGTTCTGCTCGTTGCTGATGCGTCGTGCACGGGATCTGGGTTGGAGCCCGATCTGGGGCGTGATCGCTGCGTTGCTGCCGGCTCTGGGAACCGTGGTTCTTCTGCTGCTGGTCGTGCTACCGGGTCGGGAGCGAAGCAACCGTTTCGGCCCACCGAATCCGTCTATGAGCCGTCTTGGCAAAGCATCCACCGGCCTGCTGGTACTGGGGGCATTCACCGCTTCGCTCCTGCTGGCGTTCTATCTGCCGCAATACCTGCCGAGCACTCTGTTCGGTGAACTCAACTTCTTTGCCAGCGCACCGGAGACAGCGGCACCCTGACGTCGTAGCTGCCCAGACGTGGATCGACAGCCGTCGATCCACGCCCGGTATGGCCTGACACAAATAGTTCCCCTCCTGCCTGATACCCCGTCATTCAGCAAGTTGAGGTCGGCCTGCGCGCGCCCGCGCCAGGGCGCCACTCATCCTTTCGGGCGACAGATGAAATCCCTCCTTGGTGCGCTTATCCGTGGTGTGGGTGCTGCGTAGGGTTTCCTGCAGCTGTACCCCTACATCAGGAGACCCGCATGACAACAACAACAGGGCCCGGACTATTCCAGCCGCACACCTTGGCATTGGCCGTCGCCGTCGGTTTCGCCGCACCGGCACAGGCCGTCAATTTCAACATCGGTGAGATCGAAGGGCAGTTCGACAGCTCGCTGTCGGTCGGTGCCAGCTGGTCGATGCGCAGCCCGGATCGCGATCTGGTCGGCCCCAACAACGGTGGTCAGGGCCAGGCGCAGACCGGTGACGATGGCCGCTTGAACTTCAAGAAAGGCGAGACCTTCTCGAAGATCTTCAAGGGTATCCACGATCTCGAATTGCGCTATCGCGATACCGGCGTCTTCGTCCGCGGCAAGTACTGGTACGACTTCGAGCTGAAGGACGAGAGCCGCCTGTTCAAGGACATCGATGACAGCAATCGCAAGGAGGGCGCCAAATCCTCGGGTGCGGAAATCCTCGATGCCTTCGTCTATCACAACTACGCCATCGGCGATCTGCCCGGCACGGTGCGGGTCGGCAAACAGGTGGTGAGCTGGGGCGAGAGCACCTTCATCGGCAACAGCATCAACTCGATCAACCCGATCGACGTGGCCGCCTTCCGCCGCCCGGGAGCCGAGATCAAGGAAGGCCTGATTCCGGTGAACATGCTCTACCTGTCGCAGAGCCTTACCGACCGCTTGAGCATGGAGGCCTTCTACCAGCTGGAGTGGGACCAGACCATCATCGACAACTGCGGCACCTTCTTCTCTACCGCCGATGTGGCCGCCGATGGCTGCGACAATGGCTATCACATCGGCTCGCCGGCCATCGCGCCGCTGCAGCCGGTCGCTGCCGCGTTCGGTCAGGGGTTCCGTGTCGACAGCGAAGGGGTGATCCTGCCACGTGCCGGTGATCGCGATGCCCGTGACAGCGGTCAGTGGGGCCTGGCCCTGCGCTGGCTCGGTGACGAGACCGAGTACGGCGCCTACTTCATGAACTATCACAGCCGTACGCCCATCGTCAGCACGCAGAACGCCGGGCAGGCGACCCTGGATTCTTTGCTGGGGATCATCGGCGCTGCCAATGCCATTGTGCCTGGTAGTGGTCAGGGCCTGGCGCAGAGCGTGATGCTCGGTAACGGCCGCTACTACCTCGAGTACCCCGAGGACATCCGCCTCTATGGCCTGAGCTTCTCCACCACCCTGCCCACCGGCACGGCCTGGAGTGGCGAGATCAGCTACCGGCCGAACCTGCCACTGCAGATCAACACCACCGACATCACCCTCAGCCTGCTCAACCCCATCGCAGCTGGCACCTCGCCGGTCACTGCCGGGGCGGGCCAGGACAACGTCGGCTACCGGCGCAAGGAAGTCACCCAGGTGCAGACCACCTTCACCCACTTCTTCGATCAGGTGATGGGCGCGGGACGCTTCACCCTGGTCGGCGAAATCGGCGTGGCTCACGTCGGCGGGCTGGAGAGCCGCGAAGACCTGCGTTATGGCCGTGACTCGCTGTTCGGCGCCTATGGCTTCCGTGGTGACACCAACGGCTTCGTCACCAGCACCTCCTGGGGTTACCGCGTGCGCGGCATCTGGGAGTACAGCAACGCGTTCGCCGGGGTGAACCTCAAGCCGAACATCTCCTGGTCGCATGACGTCGACGGCTACGGCCCCAACGGCCTGTTCAACGAGGGAGCCAAGGCCGTGAGCTTCGGTATCGACGCCGACTACCGCAATACCTACACCGCCAGCCTGTCGTACACCGACTTCTTCGGCGGCGATTACAACGTCGCGGTCGACCGTGACTTCCTGGCGCTCAGCTTCGGCGTGAGCTTCTAGGCCATCAGGATCAGTTGAGGAATGCAGATGAATACAACCCTGAAGATGCTCGGCGCACTTTCCCTGAGCCTGCTGGCCAGCGGCGTGCTGGCCGCGGTCAGCGAGCAGGAAGCGGCCAAGCTCGGCACCAGTCTGACCCCGTTGGGCGGTGAGATGGCCGGCAACGCCGCCGGCTCCATCCCCGCCTGGACGGGCGGCCTGGCCACCGACGCCGGGCAGGTGGATGCACGCGGTTTTCTCAGTGACCCGTTCGCCAGCGAGCAGCCGCTGTTCACCATCACCGCACAGAATCTGGAGCAGTACCGCGATCAGCTCTCGGCCGGGCAACTGGCGATGTTCACGCGCTACCCGGACACCTATCGCATGCAGGTGTACCCGACGCACCGCAGCGCTGCAGTGCCGGAGGCGATCAACGCTGCGGCGATGACCAGCGCGCTGAAGACCGGTCTGCGTGACGGTGGCAACGGCCTGACCGGCTTCACCGACAGCCGCTACTACGCCTTCCCGATTCCGCAGAGCGGCCTGGAGGTGGTGTGGAACCACATCACCCGTTATCGCGGCGGCAACCTCAAGCGCAGCATCGTGCAGGCTTCGCCACAGACCAACGGCGCCTACACCCTGGTGAGCTTCGAGGACGAGGTGGCCTTCCCCGAGGATATTCCGGACATCGATCCGGGCAAGGCGGAAAACACCCTGCTGTTCTTCAAGCAGCGCGTCACCGCACCGTCGCGTCTGGCCGGTAACGTGCTGCTGGTACACGACTCGCTGGATCAGGTGAGCGAGCCACGCATGGCCTGGATCTACAACGCCGGCCAGCGCCGCGTGCGCCGTGCACCGCAGGTGGCTTACGACGGCCCCGGCACTGCCGCTGACGGCATGCGCACCACCGACAACTTCGACATGTTCAGCGGCGCGCCGGATCGTTACGACTGGAAGCTGGTGGGCAAGCGCGAGCTGTTCATCCCCTACAACAACTACCGGGTCGCCTCGCCGCAAGTGAAGTACGCCGACATCCTCAAGGCCGGCCACGTCAATCAGGACCTGATCCGCTACGAGCTGCACCGGGTGTGGGAAGTGGAGGCGACGCTGAAGTCCGGCGAGCGCAACATCTACGCCAAGCGCCGCTTCTACGTCGATGAGGACTCCTGGCAGATCGCCCTGTCCGAGCACTACGACGGTCGCGGCCAACTCTGGCGCGTGGGCGAGGCGATGTTGTTCCAGCAGTACGACAAGCAGGTTCCGGTATACGCGTTCGAGGCGCTGTACGATGTCATCGCCGGTCGCTATATCGCCATCGGCATGGCCAACGAGGAGAAAAGTGCGGTGCAGTACGGTACCCAGGCCTCGGCCAAGGACTTCACCCCCGCAGCGCTTCGCAACGCCGGCGTACGCTGAGTTCGCCCCAGGCTGAAACCAGCCGGTGCCGCCCTGTGCGTCGCCGGCTTTTTTCTGCGTGCCACGCTCACGTGAATCTCGCGCCATAAGCCCCAGGGGGTGGTCGCCAGAGGTGAGGGGGGTACCATCGACATGTGGTTCAACAATGACAAGCAGAGAGAACCGCTGCCATGCCGACCCTTGCCATCGCCCGCCCGACTGCGGTGCAGGCGCAACCTGCCGATCTGCCACGATTGCCGCCGTGCGTCGTTTCCCGTCCTGCCCTGGAGCAGCGTCTGCTCGCCAGTGAAGCGCGCCTGCGCCTGCTGTGCGCGCCTGCCGGTACCGGCAAGAGCGTGCTGCTCGGTTTGTGTGCGCGCCACACACCGGTGGCCATGGAGCGCATATGGCTCGATCTGGGTGGGCGTAGCCTGACCCCGGCACAGCTGTGCAAGCGCCTGGCGGTGCTGCTGCAGATACCCGCCGAGCAGGCCAACGAAGCGGGCCTTGTCGATTGCCTGCACGAGCGCGCGCAGCGCCTGTGGATCTTCATCGACGACTACCCGCGACAGGCCGACGACATGCTCGATGCCTGCCTCGACCGGCTGTTCGCCGCGGCGCCGCAGCAGGTCGTCTGGTGGGTCGCCAGCCGCCGTATACCAGCGTGGAATCTGCCTCGCCTGTTGCTGCAGGGTGACCTGCTGGAGCTCAAGGGCGAGGAGCTGGCGCTGGACCAGGCGGCGCTCAGCGAGCTGTTGGCGGCGCTGCAGGTGACGCTCGCCGAAGACGTCCAGCAGGCGCTGCTACGAAGCACGGAAGGTTGGCTGGCGGCGATCCGCCTGTTGCTGCTCGATGCCGACGAGGATGCGTTGCGGCAGCGCTTGCAGGATGGCTGCCCGGTGCTGCGCGACTACGTGCAGCGCGAGGTGCTGGCCGACCTGGACGAGGAGCTGCGCAGCGACCTGCACGCGCTGGCCCTGCTGCCGCGTTTTTCCCTGCCGCTTTGCGAGCATCTGCTCGATGGGCGCGGCAGTCAGTTGCTGGCGGAGCTGCAGCGGCGCCAACTGTTCGTGCGTAGCCTCGACAGCAGCGGCACCTGGTTTCGCTTGTGGCGAACCTTGGCCGAGGTGCTGCGCCGCCTGCCAGGCGCACCGCTGCCGGCGTCGGTGCATGTACGCGCCTGTCAGTGGTTCGCCCAGCATGGCGATATTCGCGAGGCTGTCGAGCACGCCTTGCTCGCCGGGCAGGTCGAAGTGGCGGTCAACTACCTGCAGCGTTTCGATCAGGAACAGCTGCTACAAGGGCAATCGGTGGCGCAGCTGCTGCAGTGGCGCGAGGAACTGCCAGACTGGCTGTTCGCCAGTTCACCGCGGCTGATCGTGTTGCAGGCCTGGGCCCTGATCATCTGCGCCCGTTTCGATGAGGCCCGCGACTGCATTCAGGGGCTGGCGTATTTCATGCCGCAGCCCGATGAGCGGCGCCAGAGCAAGCTGATCGCCCATTGGCAGGCGTTGATGGGCGTGCTGGCGCGGCAATGTGGCCGCCGTGATGCCCGGCTGCACTGCGAGCAGGCCCTGCAGGTGCTGGACGAAGGCAGCTGGTCGCAGCGCGTGCTCTGCTATCAGGCGCTGGCTCAGCAGCACATGGCTGAACATGCCCTGGTCCAGGCCAAGCAGGCGCTGGATCAGGGTCTGCGCCTGGCGCGTGTGCACGGCAGCCTGATCTACGAGGCCTTGCTCAATACCGATCATTGCCTGCTGCTGCAGATGCATGGTGAGGCGGGGCGCGCAGCCGAGCTGGCCGAGCAGTCTCTGGCGCTGCTACGCGAGCGCTTCAGCCACAGTCCGGTGGTGGCCCGGCTGCTGCTGGTGCGCGCCAGCCTGCTGGCACGCCAGGGGCTCGATGAGGCTGCGCAGCAGGCGTATCGCCTGGGGTTGCAGGAAGCCGAGCACTGCGAGGATGCCTACATCATCTCCGGCTATCTCGGCATGCTGGAGCTGGCGGAGAGCCGTGGCGATCTCGACGAGGCGCACCAATGGCTGCAGAAGGCCGAGCGGGTGATGCAGTGGTCGCACGTACCGGAAGTGCGCTACCGCTGCGTGTTGCAGTTGCAGGCCGGTCGGCTGTTGCTGCGCCAGGGACAGACCGGGCGCGCGCGTGAGTTGTTCGCCCAGACCCTGCAGCAGTTGCAGCAACGCCAGCAGCTGGCGCCATCGGAGTTCTACGATTTGCTGCCGCGCCTGCGCCTGTACCTGGCGCTGAGTGATCTGCTGATCGGCCACCACGCCGCCGCCGAACATGCCCTGCGCCTTTTGCTGGACGAATGCCAGCTTGCCGGGCATCGCAGCCTTGCCTGCGAATGTCGGGTCAGCCTGGCCGAGGCGCTGTTCGTGCAGGAGCAGCACGAGCAGGCCGATGCTCTGCTGCAGCAGGCACTGGCTGAGGCGCGACAACTGCGCCTGCTACGGCCTCTGCAGGGGTTGCAGCAACGCCAGGGGCCATGGCTGGAGCGCCTGTTGCCGGGTGAGGCGGGGCAGAGCCTGCATCAGCGTCTGTTCGAACCTGCGCCGGCGCTGGATGAGCCGGCCAGTGCCGGTACGGCGCTACTCAGTGCGCGCGAGCTGGCGGTGCTGCACCTGATCGCGCAGGGTTGCTCCAATCAGGAAATCGCCGATCGCCTGTTCATCTCGCTGCACACGGTCAAGACCCATGCACGGCGGATCAACGTCAAGCTCGGGGTGCAACGACGCACCCAGGCTGTGGCCATGGCCAAGGCGCAGGGGCTGATGGGCGATTGAGTTCGGCACAGCCTGCTGGGCGTCGGCGCTGCTGCGTTAGAAGCAGGCTGGAGCGCCAGCCCGGTCGGATGCTCATGTACAAAAGTACAGTCGCCCGCAAATCCGACCGTTGCTCGCCTGCTTCTGCCTTGCATCGCTCCAGCTCGCGAGGCTTCACAGAGCGTTGATCGCGAGCGGGCAGAAAAGCCGAGAGCTCAGCCGAGCAGATAGAACGCGCCGCAGATCACCACGCCCGAGTACAGCAGCATGATCAGGCAGTAGCCCATGATGTCGCGTGCGCCGAGGCCGACGATGCCCAGCAGCGGCAGCGCCCAGAACGGCTGGATCATGTTGGTCCAGGCGTCGCCCCAGGCAATCGCCATGGCGGTAACGGTAGGCGAGACGCCCAGGGCCTGGGCCGCCGGCAGCATGATCGGGCCCTGCACGGCCCACTGGCCGCCACCGGACGGTACGAACACGTTGACCACGCCAGCGCTGAGGAAGGCCAGCAGTGGGAAGGTGTCGGCCGACGACCAGGAAATGAACGACTCGGTGATCTGCCGGCCGAGGGAGATGCCGTCGGCGTTGGCGCCCATCATCATGCCCATGATCCCGGCGTAGAAGGGGAACAGCAGGACTATGCCGCCGATGCCGCGCACGCTCTCGTCCACCGCGCGCATGTAGCGCTCCGGGGTGCCGTGCATCAGCAGGCCGCAGAACAGGAAGATGGCGATGACCACGTCCAGGCCCAGCACGAAGCCCTTGCTGGCGAAGTGGTTGAACAGGTAGATACCGGCCATGGCCACCAGCGCCAGACCGAGGATGCGACTGTCGTCCAGGCGCTGTGCCGGGGTTTCACGGGCCGGCAGCTCGGCACGCGATTCCACCAGCTTGGCGGCGTCGGCCACCTTGGCGTTCTGGCGTGGGTGCATGGCGCGGTTGAGCAGCGGCAGACCGATTACCAGAAGCGCGACGATGGTCAGGTTCAGGGTGCTGAACAGGGTTTCGCTGATGCTCACCGGAGCGGTCAGTACGCCGGCCGTGATGCGCGCCAGATCCGGGCCGCCGGTGGCCATCGACAGCGGGATCGAGCCAGCCAGGCCGCCGTGCCAGACCAGGAAGCCCGAGTACGCAGAGGCCACCAGCAGCGGGTAGTCGACGCCATCGACCTTGCGCGCCAGGGCGCGGGCGAACACCGCGCCGATCACCAGGCCGAAGCCCCAGTTGACCCAGCAGCCGACCAGCGCCACCAGGGTGACCATGATGATCGCCTGGCCGGGCGTGCGCGCCAGGCTGGCCAGACGGTCGAGCTGACGGTTGATGATCGGTGCACTGGCCAGGGCATGGCCGGTAACGAAGATCAGCGCCATCTGCATGGCGAAGCCAAGCAAGGTCCAGAAGCCGCCACTCCAGTGCTGCACCATGGCCGGTAGCGACTGGCCGGTGGAGACGATACCGGCGAGCAGGACGCCGAGGGTCAGCAAGGCGGAGAAAACGAAGGGTGAGGGCAGGTACTTCTGTACCAGGCTCACACTCATGCGGGTGAGGGTGTTGAACATGGGGTACGCCTCTTTCTTATGGTTGTGTAAGAACCTGTTAAAAGCCTGCTGCGCGTCGGGCCTGCAGCGTTAAAAACAGGCTCAGAATGCTCATTTACAACTCGTAAACTCCGCTTCTTCGCCTGTTTTTGCCTTGCATGCCTCTAGCTCGCGAGGCTTTGAACAGGTTCTGGGGCTTTGACCAGGCATTCGAGGTTGGTTACGCCTGGATACTACAAAGCCCGGCCGAGGCCGAGCTGTTTGCGTAGCCCGGATGCAATCCGGGGAAATCTGCCAGGGACTCCCCGGATTACATCCGGGCTACCTCTATTGTGAATCGTCGCGGCTAAAGCCCTTCCCACAGGCACCAGGCCGGCGTTGTGGCAGGCGCTTCAGCGGCGACTATTGCCTGGCGCTCAGGCGCGCTCGATGGCCAGCGCCACGCCCTGACCGCCACCGATGCACAGCGTGGCCAGGCCTTTCTTGGCGTCGCGGCGAATCATTTCGTGCAGCAGGCTCACCAGCACGCGGCAGCCCGAGGCGCCGATGGGGTGGCCAAGGGCGATGGCGCCGCCGTTGACGTTGACCTTGTCAGCATCCCAGCCCAGTTCCTGGCCAACCGAGAGTGCCTGCGCCGCGAAGGCTTCGTTGGCTTCGATCAGGTCCAGCTCATCCAGGCTCCAGCCGGCCTTGTCCAGGCAGCGGCGGGTAGCGGAAACCGGGGCGATGCCCATGATTGCCGGGTCGACGCCGGCGTTGGCGTAGCCGGCAATCTTCGCCAGCACCGGCAGGCCGAGCGATTGAGCCTTGGCCGCGCTCATCAGCAGCACGGCGGCGGCGCCGTCGTTGAGGCTGGAGGCGTTGCCAGCGGTGACGCTGCCGTCCTTCTTGAATGCCGGCTTGAGTTTGGCCAGGGATTCGGCGGTGGTGCCGGCACGCGGCTGCTCGTCCCGGGCGAAGGCAATGGGGTCGCCTTTGCGCTGCGGGATCAGCACTGGAGTGATCTCGGCATCGAAACGACCGGCTTCGATGGCCGCCACGGCTTTTTGTTGCGAGGCAGCGGCGAAGGCGTCCTGGGCTTCACGGCTGATGCCGTATTTCTCCACCAGATTCTCGGCGGTGATGCCCATGTGGTAGTCGTTGAAGGCATCCCACAGGCCGTCGACGATCATGCTGTCGATCATCTGCGCGTGGCCCATGCGCAGGCCGGTGCGGGCCTTGGGCAGCACGTAGGGCGACAGGCTCATGTTCTCCATGCCGCCGGCGATCACCACCTCGGCGTCGCCGCAGCGAATGGCCTGGGTGGCCAGGTGCAGGGCCTTGAGACCCGAGCCGCAGACCTTGTTCAGGGTCATGGCCGGCACGGCATGCGGTAGGTCGGCACGAATGGCGGCCTGGCGTGCGGGGTTCTGACCACTGCCGGCGGTGAGCACTTGGCCGAGGATCACTTCATCGACCTGGGCGGCGTCGAGGCCGGTTTGCTCCAGCAGGCGCTTGATGACGATAGCGCCGAGTTCAGGTGCGGGAATATCGGCCAGGCTGCCCTGGAAGCTGCCGATGGCGGTGCGGGTGGCGGCGACGATGACGACGTCTTGCATGGGAAATCCTCTTGGCGCGGTAGGGCGGAGAACGCTTCGCGGATGAATCCGCTCCTACAGGGTGTAGGACATAGGCAAAAAACGCTGCGCAGGCGCCGTGCGTGGTGGCGCCTGCGCAACGCTAGACAACTTTAGAAGCTCATTTCCGGTACGTGTTCTGGAACGATCAGCTTGCCAGCGGTCTTGGCGACGATTTCCTCGACGCTGACGCCCGGCGCACGCTCGCGCAGGATGAAGGCGTTATTGTCGATCTCCAGGTAGGCCAGGTCGGTCAGCACCTTGCGGATACAGCCGCAGCCGGTCAGCGGCAGGCTGCAGTGCTCCAGCAGCTTGGACTCGCCATCTTTCGAGGCGTGGGTCATGGTGACGATGATGTTGTCGGCGCCGGCTACCAGATCCATCGCGCCGCCCATGCCCTTGACCAGCTTGCCGGGGATCATCCACGAGGCGATGTTGCCGCGCACGTCCACCTCGAAGGCGCCGAGCACGGTGAGGTCGACGTGGCCGCCACGGATCATGGCGAAGGACTGCGCCGAGTCGAAGATCGCCGCGCCTTTGACTGTGGTGACGGTCTGCTTGCCGGCGTTGATCATGTCGGCGTCCACTTGCTCTTCGGTAGGGAAGGCGCCCATGCCGAGCAGGCCGTTCTCCGACTGCAGCATCACCTGCATGCCCTCGGGCACATAGTTGGCCACCAGAGTCGGGATGCCGATGCCGAGGTTGACGTAGAAGCCGTCCTGCAGCTCGCGGGCCACGCGCTGGGCCATTTGTTCACGGGTTAGTGCCATGCTGGTTTCTCCTAGGCGCGCAGGGTGCGTTTTTCGATGCGTTTCTCGAAGCTGCCGCAGATCAGCCGGTCGACATAGATGCCGGGGGTGTGAATCTGCGTCGGGTCGAGTTCACCGGGTTCGACGATCTCTTCGACCTCGACCACGGTGATGCGCCCGGCGCTGGCGACCACCGGGTTGAAGTTCTGCGCGGTGTGGCGGTAGACCACGTTGCCGAAGTGGTCGGCCTTCCAGCCTTTGACGATGGCGAAGTCGCCGGTGATGGCCGGCTCGAGGATGTAGTGACGGCCGTTGATCTCGCGTGCTTCCTTGCCCTCGGCGACCGGGGTGCCGTAGCCGGTAGCGGTGAAGAAGGCCGGGATGCCGGCGCCGCCGGCGCGCAGCTTCTCGGCCAGGGTGCCCTGCGGGGTGAGCTCGACTTCCAGCTCGCCGCTGAGCAACTGCTGCTCGAACAGGGCGTTCTCGCCGACGTAGGAGGCGATCATCTTGCGGATCTGCCGGTCTTCCAGCAGCACGCCGAGGCCGAAACCGTCGACGCCGCAGTTGTTGGACACCACGGTCAGATCGCGTACGCCACGGCGGCGGATCTCCGCAATCAGATTCTCGGGGATGCCGCACAGGCCGAAGCCGCCGGCCAGCACGGTCATGCCATCCTGCAGGCCGTCCAGGGCTTCTGCGTAGCTGCCGACGCGTTTGTCGAGTCCGCTCATTCGAGGCTGCCTCTTTGTTGTTATCAGGAGTGAGGCCAAGCTTCAGCGCTGTGAGCTTATTTGTTAAGTTTGTTTTTCCTCTGTATTGATCAGGTAAATAAATCAATGACCGTCAAACAGCTGCGTGCCTTCCTTGCCGTGGCGCAGAGCCTGAGCTTCGCCCAGGCCTGCGAGCGCCTGCACCTGTCGCAGCCAGCGCTGAGCCTGGCGATCAAGAACCTGGAGCAGTCGCTAGGCGGTCAGCTACTGGTGCGCACCACCCGCAGCGTGGCGCTGACGCCCGAGGGCGAGACGCTGCTGCCGATTGCCGTGCGCCTGCTCGCCGACTGGGACAACGCCGAGGATCTGCTGCGCCAGCACTTCACCCTGCAGATGGGCAAGGTGGCGGTGGCGGCCATGCCGTCGTTCGCCGGCAACCGTCTGCCGGCGGTGCTGCGCGCGTTTCGTGGTGCTTACCCACGGGTCAACGTGGCGGTGCACGACGTGATCAACGAACAGGTGATGGAGATGGTGCGCGACGGTCGCGTCGAGCTGGGCATCGCCTTCGAGCCTTTGAGCCTCGATGGCCTGCAATTCACTGCCCTGTACGATGATCGTTTCGTCGCCGTGGTACCGGCCGAGAGCCCTCTGGCCGGGCAGGCAGCGCTGACCTGGGCACAGTTGCTGGAGCAGCCCTTCATCACCCTGCAGCGACCCTCGGCGGTGCGCCTGCTGCTGGAAGACAGCGTGGTCGCCAGCCATGGCCGGTTGCCGGTGGCGTTCGAGAGTCACCAACTGGTGACGGTGGGACGCATGGTCGCCGAAGGCCTGGGCGTCAGCGCGGTGCCGCAGTTGTGCCGTCAGCAGATGGAAGACCTGGGCGCCCGCTGCCTGCCGCTGAGCGAGCCGCAGGTGTCGCGCAGGGTGGGCTTGCTGCACCAGGCCGGGCGTCAACTGTCCAGTGCGGCACAGGCGTTGAGTGAAACCTTGCTTGGGATGGCCGATAGCGAATAGATCGTTGCTGGATCGATATATTTTTAAAGTATCAATTCGAGATTATTTATATATTTTTAATCTCGATTCGTTGTCTTTAGCATCCCCATGCCAGTTGCCTGGTAGCTAACAACAACAATGAATCGAGGCATGAAAATGATACGACCTACCTCGCGCCTGACCGCTCTTGTCGCAGCGGGCAGTTCCCTCGCCTTTCCCGTCCTCACCAACGCCGCCTTCTTCGAAGACAGCAAGGCCACGGTCGAGCTACGCAACTTCTACATGAACCATGACTTTCGCCAGGACGGCGCCAGCCAGTCCAAGCGAGACGAGTGGGCACAGGGCTTCCTGCTCAACTATCAGTCCGGCTTCACCGAAGGGCCGATAGGTTTTGGTGTCGATGCGCTGGGGCTGCTTGGCCTCAAGCTGGACTCCGGTCCCGATCGCCAGGGCACCGGCCTGCTGCCGGTGGGCGATGACAAGGCCCCAGATGATTACAGCCAGCTGGGTTTCGCGGCCAAGGCGCGCATTTCCAAGAGCACGCTGCACGTCGGCACCCTGATTCCAAAGCTGCCGACGGTCCTGCCCAGCGACTCGCGCCTGTTGCCGCAGACGTTTCGCGGTGCACAACTGCAATCAAGGGAAATCGACGGGCTGACCCTGGACGTGGGCCAGCTGACGCACAACAGCCTGCGCAACTCCAGTGCCAGTGATGACATGCTGGTCGCCGGCAAAGGCATCCGTGGCGGGCAGGCCAGCGATGAATTCAACTTCGCAGGTGCCAGTTACAAGTGGTCGAAGAACCTCACCACCGCCTACAACTACGGCCACCTGGACAGCAACTACAAGCAGCACATCGTCAACCTGCGTCATCGTTTGCCGATCATGGAAGGGCATTCGTTCGACAGTGACATCCGTTATGCGCGGTCCACCCGCGATGGCAACAGCAACGTCGACAACACCGCCGTTGGCGCCAAGTTCACCTACAACCTCAACAGCCATTCGTTCGCTGTGGCGTATCAGAAGATGAGCGGTGATACGGGCTTTCCGCACATCGAAGGTACCAACTCCTTCCTGGTCAACTACGTGATGATCTCGGCGGATTTCGCCAGCCCCGAGGAGCGTTCCTGGCAACTGCGCTACGACTACGATTTCGCTGCGCTCGGGCTGCCTGGCCTGACGTTCATGACGCGCTACATCAGCGGCGACAACTTCCAACGTGCAGGAGGCCGCGAGGGCAAGGAATGGGAGCGCAACACCGACATTGGCTACGTGGTGCAGAACGGTCCGCTGAAGAACTTCGGCGTCAAGTGGCGTAACGGCACTTACCGCAGTAACGGCGGCAACGATGTCGACCAGAACCGTCTGATCTTCAGCTACACCCTGCCGCTGCTCTGACCCCTTTTTTGCCTGATACCGGGCCCGCTGTGGCCCGGTGCATTCGCGAGGATTCATACATGAATACCCACAAGACCCTGTTGCACCTGGCCATTAGCGCCGCGCTGTTCCTGCCGTTCAGCCTCCAGGCCGCCAACACCGCCGACGTTCCCTGCAACAGTACTGCCGAGTGTGCCGCGCAGGCTGCCAAGATTGGTGCGAGCACTGACAAGCGCGCGCTGAAAGGCGGTGCCTACGAAAGTCAGTTCGCCTGGATGAATCGCATCAACAAGGCTTCCATCGTCATGCTCACCGAGCAAGGCATCGTCAGCGCCCCGCAGGGCAAGCGTATCGCCAGCGGCGTGCAGCATGTCATCGATCAGGCTGGGCAGCCCGATGGCAAGCGTCCCAGCGACGTGTTGCAGGTCGAGAAGATCATGATCGACAAGATCGGCCCCGAGGCATCGCTGATCCATTCCGGGCGCAGTCGGCAGGACATGTACGCGACCTATCGCCTGGCCGTGCTGCGTGCTCAGGTGCTGGATTTCAGCGATGGTCTCAACAGCGTGCGTGAGCGCCTGCTGAAAGTCGCCGGCGACAACGTCGACACGCTGATCCCGGCCTATACCAACGGTGTGCAGGCCATGCCGATCAGCTACGCGCACTACCTGCTGGCGTTCGAGGCCGCATTCCAGCGTGATGCCCAGCGTATTCACGAGCTGTACCAGCGGCTCAACCTTAGCCCGATGGGGACGGCAGTCCTGGCCAATTCGGGCTGGCCGCTCGATCGCGAGCGCCTGGCCACCTTGCTCGGTTTCGATGGCGTGCGCGAGAACTCACTGGACTCCAGTCAGGTCTCGACGTTCGACATTCCTCTGGAGGCGGCCGGTATCGCGTCCTCGTCGGCGATTCGTGTCGGTGCGCTGATCGGCGACATTCACACCCAGTATCACCAGACCCGGCCCTGGCTGCTGCTCGAGGAGGGCTCGACCTATACCAGTAGTGCCATGCCGCAGAAGCGCAACCCAGGCCTGCTGATGCGTACCCGTGAGTCGGCGTCCAATGTCGTCGGTCTGGCCGGCGCCACGACGATCCGCGCGCACAACGTCACCACCGGCATGACCGATTACAAGATCGCCTTCGACGAGCTCGGCCTGTTCGAGTCGGCTACGCAGATGTTCAAGCGCCTGGACTCGGTGCTCGATGCTCTGGTGATCAACCCCGAGCGGGCCATGGAGGAGCTGGACAACGACTGGACCACGTCGATGGAACTGGCCGATACCCTCGAGCGGGAGCACAAGGTGCCATTTCGCATCGGCCACAGCTTCGCGTCGCTGATCGTTGGGCAGGCGCGCAAGGAAGGCTTGCTGCCCAAGAACTTTCCTTATGCCGATGCCCAGAAGCTCTATACCAAGGCCGCGCAGAAGTACAAATGGCAGGAGCAGAAGTTGCCGTTGAGCGAGTCCGAGTTCCGCGCGACCTTGTCTCCTCGCACCATGGTCGAAACGCGCAAGGGCACGGGCGGGCCGCAGCCGGCAGAGGTCAAGCGGATGCTGGCCGCTGCGCAGAAAGTGCTGGTGGCCGATCAGAACTGGATGAGCAAGCGGCGCCAGCATCTGCTCGATGCAGATCAGGCGCTGGACAAGGCTTTCAATCGTCTCGCGCAGCCATGACCCGCTAAGGTAGCCAGTAAGCATCTGCTCTGCTTGCCCGCGCTGCTATCGATAATCGGTGGCAGCGCTTCGCCGTGTTCGGCTGCTTGTCGCGCTCCGCCCGATTCGCTGCCGAGGCTCCAGACGCTCCGATCAGCCTTCACTTGCCATCGAGGAGGAGTGCGCGTCGCCGTGGAGGCCTGCCCAGCGTTTGCCGGGATAGTTCACTGTCCAGCGCCCCATTCCAGCGACTGATGAACAGGCAGGCCACGCAATTGCCCAGAACGTTCGTCAGTGAGCGGCATTTCATCAGGCGTTCGACACCAATGAGGATACCCAGCGTTTCCAGGGGGGCGAACTGCAAGACGCTGAGTGTGGCGGTCAGCATGATGAAGGCTGACCCCGCCACGCTGGTGGCCCCCAGTGAGGTGAACAGGCTGGCGCAGAGCAACAGCAGAAGCTGCTGGCCGTTCAGGTCGTTTCCCGTCAATTGCGCGAGAAACACCATGGCTACGGTCAGGTAGAGATTGGAGCCATTGAGGTTGAAGCTGTAGCCACCGGTCAGTACCAGACGGGCCACCTGGTTATGGCAACCAGCGGTTTCGAGCTTGTCGAGCAAGCGCGGCAGCGCCGCCACTGACGAGCCGGTGGTGGCAACCAGCAGCAGCTCCTCTTTGATGTAGGGAATCAGCCGCCACAGGCGCAAACCTATCAGGCGCAGCATCAGCCCCAGTACCAAGGTGACGTAGAGAAAACTGGCCAGGTATATGGTGAGCAGGAACTTCAGCAACGGCAGCGCTGCAGTGGCGCCGTACTTGCCGATGGTGAACGCGATGGCGCCAAAGGCGGCGAGGGGAGCAAAGTGCACGATGCCGCGCATCAGCGCGAATATCAGTGAAACGCTCTGATCCAGTCGTTTTTGCAGAGGGGCTCCCGCGGCGCCGGAAAGCCCCAGCAGGTAGCCACAGAGCAATGCGGCGAGCAGTACTTTGAGAATCACACTCTGCTCGAGCGAATGCAGCACCAAGGCGGGAAGTTGAGCGAAGACCTCTGTGCTCGTCGCACTCTCTGGCGTCGGTGAGGCGTAGGACTCGCTGCCAGGTTGCAGCACCAGCGCCACCACGAGCCCGGTACTGAGCGACAGCAGAGAGACCAGTTGCCAGTAGCCCAGCATCCTGAACGCCAGCTTTGCGCTGCCTGGGTAACCGACAAGTCTGGCGACACTGGAGCACAGCAGGATGAACATCACGAAGGGGGTCAGCCAGCCGATGACGCTCAGGAACACTTCACTGAACGGTTTCATCTGGATGGCCAGAGGTGGATTCCAGACACCGAGCGTACCGCCGAGTAGAACGGCCAGAAGCAGTCGGGCAATACCGGAGCGGACCAGTCGGTGGATCATTGCACTTTGTTTTTGTAGTTATGGGTATCGGCTGCCCGCAGCTTGCGAGCAGGGCCATCCTACCCCATCGCTGGTGCTATTCGGTATTGTTCGGCCCTGCTGTCATCCTCCCTTACGGTGAACTATCCCAATGGAGCTTCGTCACCTGCGTTACTTCGTCATGGTCGCTGAAGAGCGTCATTTCACTCGCGCCGCTGCGCGCTTGAACATGCAGCAGCCGCCCTTGAGTCAACAGATTCGGGCTCTGGAGCAGGAGTTGGGATTCGAGCTGTTCATTCGTCACGCCAAAGGCGTCGACCTGACAGTCGGCGGCGAAGTGTTTCTGCGTGAGGCCAGGGACATCCTTGTGCGTGTGCAACAGGGCGGACTCAAGGCTGCGCGCGCTGCTCAGGGCATTGAAGGAACGTTGCGGCTGGGGTTTACCAGTTCCGCGGCCTCGCATCCGCTTATTCCCAAGATCATTCGCCGTTATCGAGAGGACTATCCGGGGGTGGATATTGCCCTGAACGAGGGCAGTGCCAGGGTGTTGACCGATAACGTGGTCAGTGAGCGAGTCGATATTGGAATCCTGCGTGCGCCCGTGGCCGACCCAGCCGGCGTTGCCTATCACCGCCTGCTCAACGAGGAGTTGCTGCTCACCCTGCCCGTCGGGCATCGGTTGCTGGCGGGCAAAGGGCCTGTTTCGCTGAGGGATCTGGCTGACGAGCCATTGATTCTGGTGCGTCGCCCTGGCGCGCCGGGGATGTACGCCAACTTTCTGCAGGCCTGCCGTAATGCCGGTTTCGAGCCAAACGTGGCGTTCGAGGTTGAGCGCATGCTGACCAACGTCAGCCTGGTGGCGGCTGGGGCTGGGGTCTCAGTGGTGCCGGCATCGATGCGCGGCTTCCACGAGCACAGTGTGGCTTATCGCTCTATTCGTGATGCCAAGCCGCGCCTGGTCGCGCCGATCACCCTGGTCTGCCGCGAGTTGCACCAGTCGCCGCAGGTGGCCAATTTCATTGCCTTGGCCCGTGAATTGGGCGCCGAGTATCGCAAGGAACCACTTTGAGTGCTCAGCGCGTGCTGAGGCGCTGCCAGTCTTGCTGGGTATCGACGTCCTGAAGGATACCGGGGTCGGCCAGTTCGACGATCTGCACGGCCTCGGCGTTGAGCTGCAGCACCGTACGTGCACCGGCATCGCCGCTCAGTGCGGCAAGCTGCGGCCAGAAATCGCGGCCGAACAGCACCGGGTGGCCGCGTTTGCCCTGGTAACTGGGCTGCACGATGGCGTTGGCGCTGGCGTGGGCGAGCAGGGTTTCCAGGCTGTCCCGGCGAATCAACGGCATATCGGCGAGAAAGATCGCCACGGCATCAGCGTTGGATTCAGCCACTAGTCGTTCGGCGCCGGCAGCCAGGCTGTGGCCCATGCCCTGGGCGGTGGCCGGGTTCTGCACGATATGCACACCCGTCGGTAGATCCAGCGCTGCTGGCGCTTCGTCCGGGCGCAGCACCAGCCAGACTTCCTCCAGCATCGCGCAGGGCAGCGCCAGGCTGGCGGTGAGCAGCGAGCGGCCATCGGCCAGGCTTGCACGGCGTTTATCGCTGCCAAAGCGGCGGCTGTAACCGGCCGCCAGCATCAACGCCGCAACGTGGAGGGCAGGGCGCTCGGCGCACATGCTCAGCCGGCCAGCCCGGCTGCCCTGGCACGAGCGGCGTGCAGCTTCTTGTAGCTGTCGATCAGGCGCAGGTGCTTGTCCAGGCCTTCGAGCTGCATGTTGGTCGGGGTCAGACCATGGAAACGCACGCTGCCATTTACCGAGCCGATCACCGCGTCCATGCGCTCGTTACCGAACATACGGCGCAGGTTGTGCTCGTAGTTGGCCAGCTCCAGTTCGTCGTCCAGCTGGATCTCCAGCACGGCGTTTACCGCCTGGTAGAACAGGCCGCGCTCGACGGTGTTGTCGTTGTACTGCAGGAAGGCCTCGACCAGTTCCTTGGCGTCGTCGTATTTGTTCAGCGCCAGGTTGATCAACAGCTTCAGCTCGAGAATGGTCAGCTGGCCCCACACCGTGTTGTCGTCGAACTCGACGCCGATCAGCGTGGTGATGTCGGTATAGTCGTCGACTTCGCTGTTGTTGAGGTTGCGCAGCAGCGACTTGAGTTCGCGGTCGCTCAGGGCGTGCAGGTTGAGGATGTCCTTGCGAAACAGCAGCGCCTTGTTGGTGTTGTCCCAGATCAGGTCCTCGACCGGATAGATCTCCGAATAGCCCGGCACCAGGATGCGGCAGGCGTTGGCGCCGAGGTCGTCATAGGTGGCCACGTAGACTTCCTTGCCCATGTCTTCGAGGATGCCAAGCAGGGTCGCGGCTTCCTGCTCGTTGGAATCGCTGCCTTCACCGGAGAAATCCCACTCGACGAATTCGAAGTCCGGCGTGGCGCCGAAGAAGCGCCAGGACACCACGCCGCTGGAGTCGATGAAGTGCTCGACGAAGTTGTTCGGCTCGGTCAGCGCCAGGCTGTCGAAGGTCGGCTGCGGCAGGTCGTTGAGGCCTTCGAAGCTGCGCCCCTGCAGCAGTTCGGTGAGGCTGCGCTCCAGCGCCACTTCCAGGCTCGGGTGGGCGCCGAAGGAGGCGAACACACCGCCGGTGCGCGGATTCATCAGCGTCACGCACATCACCGGGAATTCGCCGCCAAGCGAGGCATCCTTCACCAGCACCGGGAAACCTTGTTCTTCCAGGCCGTGGATGCCGGCGACGATGCCCGGGTACTTGGCCAGCACCTCTTGCGGCACGTCCGGCAGGCACAGTTCGCCTTCGAGGATTTCGCGTTTGACCGCCCGCTCGAAGATTTCCGACAGGCACTGCACCTGGGCTTCGGCCAGGGTGTTGCCGGCGCTCATGCCGTTGGAGAGGTACAGGTTCTCGATCAGGTTGGACGGGAAATACACCGTTTCGTCATCGCTGCGGCGCACGAAGGGCAGTGAGCAGATACCGCGTACGGTGTTGCCCGAGTTGGTGTCGTACAGGTGCGAGCCCCGCAGTTCGCCATCCGGGTTGTAGATGGCCAGGCAGTGCTCGTCGAGTATTTCCTCGGGCAGCGCATCCTTCGGCCCTGGCTTGAACCAGCGCTCGTTGGGGTAGTGGACGAACTCGGCGGCGGCGATGTCCTCGCCCCAGAATTGGTCGTTGTAGAAGAAGTTGCAGTTCAGCCGCTCGATGAACTCGCCCAGCGCCGAGGCCAGGGCGCTTTCCTTGGTCGAACCCTTGCCGTTGGTGAAGCACAGGTTCGACTGCGCGTCGCGGATATGCAGCGACCAGACGTTGGGCACGATATTGCGCCAGGAGGCGATCTCGATCTTCATGCCCAGCTCGGCGAGGATGCCCGACATGTTGGCGATGGTCTGCTCCAGCGGCAGATCCTTGCCCGGGATGTAGGTGGTGGTACCTGCCACCGGCATCAGCAGCGCCTGGGCATCGGCGTCGAGGCTTTCCACCTCTTCGATGATGAACTCGGGACCTTGCTGCACCACCTTCTTCACGGTGCAGCGGTCGATGGAGCGCAGGATGCCCTGGCGGTCTTTCTCGGAGATATCGGCCGGCAGCTCGACCTGGATCTTGAATATCTGCGCGTAGCGGTTCTCCGGGTCGACGATATTGTTCTGCGACAGGCGAATGTTCTCGGTAGGAATGTCGCGGGTCTGGCAGTACAGCTTGACGAAGTAGGCCGCGCACAGCGCCGAGGATGCCAGGAAATAGTCGAACGGCCCCGGCGCCGAGCCGTCGCCCTTGTAGCGAATCGGCTGATCGGCGATCACCGTGAAGTCATCGAACTTGGCTTCGAGGCGAAGGTTGTCGAGAAAGTTGACCTTGATTTCCATGGAGCGGCACCGGCAAGCAAAACGAAATGGCCGCCATTATCCGGGTTTTCGGCGGCCTGTCTTGCTTGGTGGCTGGCGATCAAGGCGCGCCGGACCGGCGGCGGGTGCGACGCCGGCCCGAGCGAGGGCTCAGCTTTCCAGTTCTGCGGGATTGCTGGTACCGATGGAGGTGTAGCTCGGCCACTGCCGCAGCAGGGTTTCGACGAACTGCTCCGCCGCTGGCGACAGAGAGGAGCCGCGGCGGCGGACCAGGCCCAGGGTGCGGCTGATCACTGGATCGACCAGCGGCCGGCTGACCAGAATCGGATGGTCCTCGGCGGGCATGGCCAGGCTGGGCAGGGCGGCGATACCGAGCCCGGCCTCGACCATGCCGAGCGAGGTCGATAGGTGCTGTACCTCGTAGAACCAGCTTGGACGCCAGTCGAGATGGGCCAGGCCGTGATCGAGCAGCACACGGTTGCCACTGAGGCGGCCGACGCCAATCAGGCGGTAGTCGCTCAGCTCGCGCCAAGCCACTTCCGAGCGTTTGGCCAGGGGATGATCGCGCCGGCAGGCGAGCACGAAAGGCTCGTTGACCAGCGGGGTGAAGTCGATTTCCGCACTTTGCCCGCTCTGCATGTTGATGCCGAAATCCGCTTCGCCGCGGATCACCGCTTCCAGCCCCTCATGGGCGCTGAGATCAAGGATGCGAATGCGGATTTTCGGGTACTGCAGGTTGAACGCACGGATGACCGTCGGCAGGAAGTAGAAGGCTGCAGTCGGGATGCAGGCGAGGGTGACTTGGCCGGACTGGCGCTCGGCCAACTCGCGGATGCCCAGGATCGAGCGCTCGAAGTCATCCAGCAGGCGCTGCGCCTTGGGCAGGAAATCCCGGCCCACGGCAGTCAGGCTGACGCGTCGCGTGGTGCGGTCCAGCAGTTGCGTACCGAGGCTTTCTTCCAGCTTCTGCATGCGTCGAGTCAACGCCGGCTGAGACAGGTGGATGGCATTGGCGGCTTCGTGGAAGTTGCCGAACTCGGCGATTTTCACGAAAGCGCGGATATCTTGCAGTTCGTAATTCATGCGCTTGGGTTATCAGTTGTGCATATTTTTGCTTGCTAGTTACCAATGAACCCTAGTCTTTCCGTTCAGGGCTGGCAAGCGAGGAAATACGGAGCGTGCATTAATGCGTTATTTGGAATAAATATCAAAATATATGCAATTTACAGAATAAAGACTCGCTCTCCATAATCCACGCAAAGCAACAATCACTGTTTTTATTGCGTTGGAGGCATCATGCGGACGGTACCTTGTGTACTCATGCGAGGCGGTACTTCGAAAGGGCCAGTCTTTCTGGCCAATCACCTGCCCACCGACCCGCAGCAGCGCGACGAGGTATTGCTCAGCCTGATGGGGTCGGGCCACGAGCTGGAAATCGACGGTATCGGCGGCGGCAGCCCGCAGACCAGCAAGGTGGCAATCGTCAGTCGTTCGCCGCACCCGGATGCCGATGTCGACTACCTGTTCGTGCAGGTCATGGTCACCCAGCGCCGCGTCGACACCGCGCCCAACTGCGGCAACATGCTCTGCGCCATCGGTCCTTTCGCCATCGAGCACGGCCTGGTCAATGCCGGTTCGCCGACGACCCGCGTGCGCATTCGCAACCTCAACACCAACACCTTCGTCGATTCCGACGTGATGACGCCGGGTGGCCGTGTGCGCTACGACGGTGACACCGCCATCGACGGCGTGCCGGGCACCGCTGCTCCGATCAAGCTGACTTTCCTCAATGCCGCTGGCGCCAAGACCGGCCGCCTGCTGCCCACTGGCCGCGTGCGTGACACGTTCGACGGCGTCGAGGTGACCTGCATCGACATGGCCATGCCGATGGTGCTGATGCATGCCGAGGCACTGGGCAAGACTGGCTACGAGTCGCCTGCCGAGCTGGATGCCGACAGCGAATTTCTCCAGCGCCTGGAACGTATCCGTTTGCAGGCGGGCCTGGCCATGGGGCTCGGCGACGTATCCCAGATGGTCATTCCCAAGCCGGTGCTGCTGGCGCCTGCACGCCAGGGCGGCACGCTGAGCGTGCGTTATTTCATGCCGCACACCTGCCATCGCTCCGTGGCTGCCACCGGTGCCATCGGCCTGGCCACGGCGTGTGCGCTGCCGGGCAGCGTCGCCCAGCAGGTCGCGCCCATCGAAGGCGAGGCGGTGGTTCGTCTGGAGCATCCAGGCGGGCAAATCGAGGTTTCCCTGCAGCCTGCCGCTGACGGTAACCCCGAGCACCTGCGCGCTTCGCTGGTACGCACTGCCCGTCGACTGTTCTCGGGCGAGGTGTACATCCCCAGCCTGAGGCGCACCGGCACCTGATTCCGCTTCACTACAACCACACCCGTAGGGCCAACCACAATGACAAGAAAAAAATCCCTCAGCTACTCCGTCGTCGGTATGACGGTCATGGCGCTGCCTGCAGTTGGCGCCAACGCCGCCGGTTTCATCGAAGACAGCAAGGCCAGCCTCGAGCTGCGCAACTTCTACCTCAACCGTGACTTTCGCGAGAATGCCGGGCAGAACAAGCGCGAAGAATGGGCGCAGGGCTTCATTCTCAATTTGGAGTCCGGCTTCACCCAGGGCACCGTGGGGTTCGGCATCGATGCCATCGGCATGCTGGGCGTCAAGCTCGACTCTTCCCCTGACCGCAGCGGCACCGATCTGCTGCCGCGCAATAGCCGCAATCGCGCCGAGGACGACTACAGCAAGCTGGGCGTGACCGGTAAGGTGCGTTTCGCCGAGAGCCAGCTGCGCGTCGGCACGCTGATGCCGAAGATGCCCTACCTGCAGTACAGCAACTCGCGCCTGCTGCCGCAGGTGTTCGAAGGCGTTCAGCTGCAGAGCAAGGACCTCGAGGGGGCGACCTTCACCCTGGGCGAGATCAACCGTGTGGTTCAGCGCAACGTGTCCGGTTCGGACAAACTTGCCTTGAACAACAAGAACGGCCGTTTTGGCGCCAGCCCGGAAAGCGACGAACTGCGCTACGCAGGTGTCGATTACGCAATCAATCCGCAGCTGCTGGCCAGCTATCACTACGCCGAGTTGAGTGATATCTATCGCCAGCATTTCGTCGGGCTGCAGCACAACCTGCCACTGGGCAGCGGCAAGCTGAAGAGCGACCTGCGTTATTTCAATAACAGCGAAACGGGTCGCGAGCGGGTTGGCAAGATCGATAACCAAGCGGTCAACGCCATGTTCACGTACAGCGTCTCGGGGCATTCTCTGGGGCTCGGCTACCAGAAAATGCTCGGCGACGATGCCTTCACCTACGTCAACGGTGCCACGCCTTACCTGACCAACTTCCTGCAGATCAACGATTTCGCCGGTCCCGACCAGCGATCCTGGCAGCTGCGCTACGACTTCGACTTCGCCAAGGTCGGCGTCCCTGGTCTGACCTTCATGACCCGCTATGTACGCGGCGATCAGGTCGACCTGGCGGTAGGCGAGGGGCGCGAGTGGGAACGCGACACCGATATCGCCTACGCCTTCAGCGATGGCCCGCTGAAAAATCTCAAGGTGACCTGGAGAAACGCCACCTACCGGTCGAGCTTCGTCCGTGATCTGGACGAGAATCGCCTGATCCTGAGTTACATCGTGCCGCTGTGGTAACCCAGCGCCCTTGCCTACAAATCTAATAAGAGGAACCCATCATGATCACTCGTTCCATTCGCCGTATCCTGCCGCTTTCCATGGCCGCTCTGCTGGCCAGCGCCTCCGTGCTGGCCAATGAGCCGGCGCGCCCGGAATGCATCGCCCCGAGCAAGCCGGGCGGTGGTTTCGACCTGACCTGCAAGCTGGCCCAGGCCGGTTTCAAGGACGAAGGTCTGCTCAAATCGCCAATGCGCGTGACCTACATGCCGGGTGGTATCGGCGCCGTGGCCTACAACTCCATCGCCGCCAATCGCCGTGCCGAGCCGGGCACCCTGGTGGCCTTCTCCGGTGCTTCGCTGCTCAACCTGGCACTGGGCAAGTACGGCCGTTTCGATGAGAACGCAGTGAACTGGCTGGCGGTGATCGGCAACGACTACGGCACTCTTGCCGTGCGCGACGACTCGCCCTACAAGAACCTCGACGACGTGGTGCAGGCCCTCAAGAAGGACCCCAAGAGCATCATCGTGGGTGGCGGCGGCAGCATCGGAGGTCAGGGCTGGATGAAGATCGCGCTGCTGGCACGTGCCGCCGGTGTCAATCCGCGCGACCTGCGTTACGCCGCGTTCGAAGGCGGTGCCGAGCACTACATGGCGCTGATGGGCGGGCACGTCGATCTGGTCACCGGCAGTGCCAGCGAGATCCGTGCGCAGCAGGGCAACAAGATCCGCACCCTGGCGATCTTCAGCGAAAAACGCCTGGACGGCGACCTGGCCTCCATCCCCACGGCTCGCGAGCAGGGCTATGAAATTCAGTGGCCGCTGATCCGTGGCTACTTCCTCGGTCCGGACGTGAAGGAAGAAGACGTTGCCTGGTGGCACACACAGTTCGACAAGCTGCATGCCTCCAAGGACTTCCAGACCTACCTGGCTGATCGTGATGTGTTGCCCGACTACGTGACTGGCCCGGAGCTGGAGAAGCTGGTCAAGACGCAGGTTCAGGAGTACCGCAAGCTGGGCGAAGAGTTCGGCCTGGTTGAGTGATAGTCCCATGCGCCGTCTTCGGGCGGCGCATTGCTGCGGAGCAACACCATGCATGATCGTATCTTTGCAGGGGTCACCTTGCTGCTTTGCTGCGTCCTGGCTGTTCTGGCCTGGGGCTACAGCGCGCCTTTTTCCTATGAGCCGGTCGGGCCCAAAGCCTTCCCGTTGCTGCTGCTGTTGCTGATCGCGTTCGGCTGCGTGCAGCTTCTACTGAACCCGCCAGCGCCAGCCGAAGGCGAGGAGCCACCGCTCAATCGTGCGGTGCTGCTCAAGTCGGTGACTTTCCTCGGCCTGATGCTTGGTTACGCGATGCTGTTCGAGAGCCTCGGCTTCATTCTGGCCAGTGTGCTCTTCGGTATCGGCATGGCGCGCCTGTATGGCGGCAACTGGCTGCACAGCGTGATCAGTGGCGTGGTGCTCGCCATCGGCCTTTATCTGCTGTTCGACAAAGCCCTCGCGGTACCGCTACCGCTCGGCATCCTCGCGAATCTGGAGAGCTAACCCATGGAAACGCTCGGTTATCTCAGCCATGGCTTCGGCGTGGCGCTGAGTCCTTACAACCTGCTCACCGCCCTCTGCGGGACCCTGATTGGCACAGTGGTCGGCCTGCTGCCGGGCCTTGGCCCGATCAACGGCGTGGCGCTGCTGATTCCGGTCGCCTTCGCCCTCGGTCTGCCGCCGGAGACGGCGCTGATCCTGCTGGCTGCGGTCTATCTGGGCTGCGAGTACGGTGGCCGTATCTCCTCGATCCTGCTCAATATTCCGGGTGAGGCATCCGCCGTGATGACCACCCTCGACGGTTATCCCCTGGCGCGTCAGGGGCAGGCGGGCGTGGCCCTGTCGCTGTCGGCCTGGAGCTCGTTCATCGGCGGCGTGATCGCCACCATCGGTGTGGTGCTGTTTGCGCCCTTGCTGGCGAAGTGGGCAGTGGCCTTCGGCCCGGCCGAATACTTCGTGCTGATGGTCTTCGCCATCACCTGTCTGGCCGGTATGGCCGGCAGCAAGCCGTTGAAGACCGCTGTTGCCGCGCTGATCGGTCTGTTGCTGTCGTGCGTGGGCATCGACGCCAACAGCGGTGTCTATCGCTTCACCTTCGGCAGCCTCGGGCTGGCTGACGGTATCCAGTTCGTGGTGCTGGTGCTGGGCCTGTTCTCGGTCAGTGAACTGCTGGTGCTGCTCGAGCGCACCCACCATGGGCAGAAGGCGATCAAGGCCAGCGGCCGCATGCTCTTCACCCTCAAGGAAGGTGGTTTTGTGCTCGCCACCAACCTGCGCAGTGGCGTGGTTGGCTTCGTCCTCGGCGTGCTGCCGGGTGCTGGCGCGACGCTGGCCAGTGCGGTGTCGTACATGAGCGAGAAGCGCATGGCGGTGAAGGACAACAAGTTCGGCAATGGCGACCTGCGTGGCCTGGCTGCACCGGAAACCGCCAACAGCGCCGCTGCCTGCGGCTCCATGGTGCCGATGCTGACCCTCGGCGTGCCGGGTTCGGGGACCACCGCGGTGATGCTCGGCGCCCTGACGCTGTACAACATTACGCCAGGGCCTTTGCTGTTCCAGCACCAGCCGGACATCGTCTGGGGCCTGATCGCTTCGCTGTTCGTCGCCAACATCATGCTGATCGTGATGAACGTGCCGATGATCAAGGTCTTCACCAAGGTGCTGGCCGTACCGTACTGGGCGCTGGTGCCCGCGGTGGCGATCGTCACGGCCATCGGTGTGTACGCGGTGCATGCAACCACCTTCGACCTCTATCTGATGATCGCCATCGGCCTGTTCGGTTACGTCCTGCGCAAGATGGACTTCCCGCTGTCGGCGATTCTCCTGGGGTTCATCCTCGGCGGGATGATGGAGCAGAATCTGCGCCGCGCGCTGTCCCTGTCCAGCGGCGATATCGGTATCCTGTTCGCCAGCCCGATCACCTGGGTGGTCTGGGGCCTGGTGGCCGTGATGATCGTGCTGCCATTCTGGCGCGCCTGGCGTGCGCGTCGTCAGCAGGGCCGCGCCGCCAGCGTGGCCTGATTCGGAGGCTCGGCATGCGTATCGTGATACCGGATGACTATCAGCGGGTCGTGCAAACGCTCGATTGTTTCAGCCTGCTGGATGGTTTCGATGTTCGCCTGTATCACGATCCTGTCAGCGATCCGGATGTGCTGGCCGAGCGCTTCGCCGATGCTGAAGCGCTGGTGCTCACTCGCGAACGCGCACGTATCGATGCCGCGCTGCTGGCGCGCTTGCCCCACCTGAAACTGATCAGCCAGACCGGGCGAGCCGGCCCGCACCTCGATCTGGACGCCTGTCGCGAACGCGGCGTAACGGTTGCCGAAGGTACCGGCTCGCCCATCGCAGCAGCCGAGCTGACCTGGGCACTGATCCTCAATGCCCGGCGGCAGTTGCGCGAGGCCATGAACGGTCTGTATGCCGGGCACTGGCAGGTCAACCTGGGCCAGCGTCTCTATGGCCAGACGCTGGGCATATGGGGCTACGGCAAGATCGGCCAGCGCCTGGCGCGTTATGCGCGGGCCTTCGACATGCAGGTACTGGTGTGGGGCAGCGAGTCGTCGCGCCAGGCGGCCGTGGCCGACGGATATGAGGCAGCGGCGACACGCGAGGCCTTCTTCGAGCAAGCCGATATCCTCACCCTGCACCTGCGCCTGGTAGAGGCCACACGGCATTGCGTGGGCGCCGACGATCTGGCGCGCATGAAGCCCGACGCACTGCTGGTCAATAGCAGTCGCGCGGAACTGATCGCGCCGGGGGCACTACTCGATGCATTGAACCGCGGCCGTCCTGGCCAGGCAGCGCTGGACGTGTTCGAGCAGGAACCGATCCTGCAGGCCGATCATCCGCTGCTGACCCATCCGCGTATCCTCTGCACCCCGCACCTGGGCTATGTCGAGAAGCACAGCTACGAAGCCTACTTCGGCGAGGCCTTCGCCAATGTCAGGGCGTTTGCACTGGGCGCCTCCGCTGAGCGCGCGTAGGGCTTTGTTGGCAGGGTCGCGGGCATGCTGATTAGGGACTGGAATCGCGAGCATCAGCCGCCTCCAGCCCGACCGGGCCTATCACTTGGTTCCGCCGAGCGCTCAACCCATCTGGCATCGAGCTGCCGAGAGGGCAGGCCAGCCAAGCACTGCGCTACACCTTCGCCAGCCACTTCATGCAGAAGGGCGGGAACATCCTCACGCTACAGATAATCCTGGGTCATTCGAGCCTGGCGATGATCATGCGCTATGTGCACTTGGCGCCGGATCATCTACAGGATGCGGTACGCTTTGGCCCGCTCTGGTCTCTATGATTCAGATATTCCATTGATGGAATATTCCTTCAGGGTTATATTTCCGCCATGACTTGGGATATTGAATACACCGACGAATTCGGTGAGTGGTGGGAAAGCTTGTCTGCTGAGGAGCAGGAGTCCGTTGCGGTGTCAGTCCAGCTTCTGGAGGAGCGAGGCCCGTCACTCGGCTTTCCACACAGCAGCGGAATCAACGGCTCTCGTCACAGCCATATGCGCGAGCTGAGGACGCAGCACGAAGGCCGGCCATACAGAACCCTGTATGCGTTCGATCCCAGGCGCTCGGCTATTTTGCTGATTGGTGGCGACAAGACTGGTGATGATCGTTGGTATGACATTAACGTTCCGCTGTCTGATCGACTGTATGACGAACATCTGGAACAGCTTCGAAAGGAGGGCTTGATAGATGGCTAAGAAATTTGCAGAGCTGCGCGCAAAAATGGCGCCTGAGGCTCAGGCCAGGGTAGAGGCCAAAGCCCAGGAGTTGCTTGCAGAGATGCCGCTTCATGAGCTGCGCCAGGCTCGTGGGTTGTCACAGAAGGTGCTGGCTGAGGTGCTGCATGTACAGCAACCATCCATTGCCAAGATGGAAAAGCGTACTGACATGTACATTTCCACTTTGCGTAGCCACATCGAAGCCATGGGTGGTCAGTTGGATGTCATTGCCCGGTTTCCCGATGGTTCGGTGAAGATCAGTAACTTTTCAGACATCGAAAGCGATCTTCTCCAGCAGGCTTAACGCTTCGACACTTTTTCGACACCCCAAAGAAAAACCCCTGACTTTCTCTAGGAAAATCAGGGGTTTATTTGGTGGAGCCGGGGGGATTTGAACCCCCGTCCGCCAGTTCTCCACTGTCGGTACTACATGCTTAGCCGTGTCTATTGAGTTAACCCTCAGCCGCCCGACGGGCAGGGTGCATTGGGCGAGTTGTGTAAGTTTTAGCCACTTCGTCCACAACGTACTACGCGGCGATCCTGTTCTGCATGACAATCACTTCAGGTTTACAGGCATCCCCTAGTGATCGCTGGAGCCGAAGCTACCAGAAGGACTAGTCGCGCCGCTTACGCAGCGAGAGCGTAGCCCTCGTAGTTTTCGTCATTGGCAACTATAGAAAGTTGCAACAGTTTATTTACGACTTCTGTTACCAAGTCGGCATGCACCTCGAGCTTCGCTACCGGCGTCGAATCCTAATCGGCCCCAAAACTGCGTGGTTACAGATAGGACGCAGAGTGTACGGCAAAGGTTCCTCAGCGTCGACTGCGGATTCCCTCTCGGGACGCTATGATGACGGCTCGCATCTGCCTGCGCCCTCTGCAAGGAACCGTAATGCCGAGTTGTAGCCGCTACCCTCTACGTCAGTGGATCTGGCGCGCGTTTGTGCAAAGTGCGCTCATCCCGCTGATTCTGGTGGAGTCGGTGCTGATTACGGTTTACCTGCTGAGCAATCAGGCGATCCGCGATGCGCAGATCGGCCATCTGCAGGAGACGGCAGTCCAGGATCTGGCCAGTGCCGCTTTACGTGAAAGTCAGGTGATCGACGGTCGCCTGCGCTCAATCGAGTCGCTGGTGCAGGTGTATCGTGATGCCACCCACAAGGCTTTGTTCGATAGCCGTTTCCAGGCTGACGGCCTTGAGCGTCAGCGCCATGCCGTGACCGACAGCGGCGTTTTCTATACCCGCAGCGATGATGGGCGCGCGGCGTCGTTCTACGCCAACAGCACACCCTTGGCGCAACAGGATCACGACAAGGTGATGCGCCTGTCGCAGCTCGATCCCTTGATGCGTTCGATTCAGCAGGCCAACCCGTTGGTCGCTGCCCTGTATTTCAATACCTGGGACAGCTACAACCGCATTTACCCCTGGTTCGATACGCCTGCGCAGTATCCCCATGACATGGTGATACCCGACTACAACTTCTATTACCTCGCCGACGCCAAGCACAACCCGCAACGCAAGGTAATGTGGACCGAGGTGTATCTCGACCCCGCCGGGCTGGGCTGGATGATGTCGGCAATCGCTCCGGTCTATCGGGATGATTTTCTCGAAGGTGTGGTCGGTCTCGACGTGACGGTCGGTCAGATTCTGGGGGAGATCGGGGACCTCGACGTGCCCTGGCAGGGCTATGCGATGCTGGTCAGCCATGACCACAACATCATGGCGCTGCCGAAGGCCGGTGAGCGGGACTTCGGCCTGCGTGAGTTGACTCAGTATTCCTACGATGAAGCCGTGCGCCGCGAGGTGCTCAAGCCCGAGGATTTCAACCTGGCCACGCGCGAGGGCATGGCGTCGTTGCTGCAGGCGATGAACTCAGGTGATGGCAGTGTGCAGGAGGTGCTGCTTGGCGGTCGCAAGCAACTGGTGGCCTGGAGCGAGGTTCCGCAGACCGGCTGGCGTCTGTTGCTGGTGGTGGATGAGCAGCAGATATTTCAGGACACCAACCAGTTGGCCGAGCGCTACATGCAGATCGGTTATCTGCTGATTGCCGGCCTGGGCGGCTTCTACCTGCTGTTTTTTGCCCTGATGTGGCTGCGCTCGCGCAACCTCAGCGAGCAACTGGCGGGCCCCATCAATGGCATCGTCGACATGGCCGCCAGCCTTGGACAGGGCAAGTATCTGCCAGCGGCACCGGACAGCCATATCGCCGAGGTCAGCCGCTTGGCCGATGCCGTGCAACAGGCTGGCAAACAGCTCAAGGCCAGCGAACGTGAGCGGCAGGAAGCGCAGAGCATCCTGCAACTGGTACTGGAGAGCACAACCGAAAGCCTCTGGCAGATCGATACCAGCTCGCTGACCATCGAGCTCAGCGAGCGCTTTGTGCGGCGCTTCGGATTGGGCGCATCGCTGCTGACGTTGAGCGAGTTCAATCAGCGTGTACATCCGGACGACCTGGAGCGCCTGCGTCATCTGCGCAAGCTGTTCGCGGACAATGGCGAAGATTACTTTGACGCCGAGTATCGCTATCTCGATTGCCGTGGCGAGTACCTCTGGCTGCTCAGTCGAGGCAAGGTCCTGTCGCGTAATGAGAACGGCTGGCCGCTGCGCATCGCCGGTACGCACGTCGACATTACCCGGCTCAAGCAAGTCGAGGAGGAGCTGCGTCACGCCAGCCTGCAGGCGCTCGCTGCCAGTCAGGCCAAGAGTCGCTTCCTGTCGAGCATGAGTCATGAACTGCGTACCCCGCTCAATGCCATTCACGGCTTTGCCCAGTTGATCGAGATGGAGGTGCAGGACAAGCAGGACGCCAAACTGGAGGCCGATTACTCGCGTGAGATCGTCAGTGCCAGTCGCCATCTGACTTCGCTGGTGGATGACATCCTCGACCTGTCGAGCATCGAGAGCCGGCGACAGCAGTTGCAGTTGCAGCCGATCGAGATTGGCAGCCTGCTCAAGGGCTGTGCCGAGCTGGTGCAGCCCGAAGTGCAGCAGAAACAGCTGCAGCTGCAGGTGATGGAGGCAGCCGATCCTCCCTTGTTCGTGCAGGGCGATCCGCGGCGGGTAAGGCAGATACTGCTCAACCTGTTGTCCAACGCGATCAAGTACAACAGCCTGCGCGGAATGATCCGCATGGGCTACGAGGTGCGCGCCGACTGCATGCGACTGTGGGTCGACGACACTGGACCTGGATTGTCCAGTGAGCAGCAGGCGCAGTTGTTCCAGCCATTCCAGCGTCTCGGGCGGGAGAGCTCGAATATTCCGGGGACCGGCATCGGGCTGGTGTTGTGCCGGGAGTTGGCCACGCTGATGGATGGCGAGATCGGTGTGCGCAGCGAAGCCGGGGTAGGCAGCCGCTTCTGGCTCGACATTCCCAGTGCGGCGAGCCCTGAAGGCCCGTACGGCGAGGCTGACGACGCCCCCGCGCAGAGTGTGCAGAGTCTGGTGCAGGTGCTGTGCGTGGAGGATCACCCAGCTTGCCTGAGGATTCTCCAGGCATCGTTGCGTGAATTTGCCGAGGTCAGAGGCGTGGGTTCCTGCCAGCGTGCGCTGGCTGAACTGCAGGGCAGCGAGCCGGCGCTGGTGCTGCTGGACATCGACCTGCCCGATGGCAACGGGCTGGAAGTGCTCGATGCCATGCGTGCCGAGCCACGGCTACGTGATGTGCCGGTGATGGTGATCAGTGCAGTGGCCGACGCCCGTCTGTTCGAGGATGCCAAGGCTCGCGGGGCGTCGGCCTGCCTGAGCAAGCCGGTGGATCTACAGGAGGTCAGGCAGGTGGCGTTGGGTCTGCTCTATAGCGGCTTCTGAAGGCTTACTCGCTGGCTGACAGCAGATCCAGCGCTTCGCCGAGGACCTTGACCGACTCTGCGTGATCGCCTGCCTTGTGCAGTGTTTCTCCCTCGGCGCGCAGCTCCTTGACCTTGGCCAGCACCTCGGGATCGGACGGTGGATCGCTTTGCAGCAGCGCATCGATCTTGGCCATGTCCTGCGGGCAGTGCATGGCCCATAGCGGCAGGCTGATCAGGGCAGCGGCGAGAAACATGAGCGTGCGACGCATGGTGACTCTCCTGAAACGGGTGTTGGGAGTTGCAGTATAGGAGAGCTTGAGTCAGTGGCCGGTTATCGGCGAAACCCGTCAGCGTCGCAGCGCGCGCACCAGAACGTTACCGTTCGATTTGTCGCACTGGATGTCGATATCCATGAAGTGTCGGATGACCTCTATGTTGCTGCTCAAGTGCTCGCTGATGTGCGGTGTGGTGAAACTGCCTGCACCGGCCATGGCCAGCGGCAGCAGCAGTTGGTCTGCCAGGTGCTCCTCGACAGCAGCGCCGCTGCCGAGCCAGGTGCGCGCCTGTTCGATGGCCTGGTCGGCTACCTGTTCGGCGCGCACGCTGGTTTGCCCAACGCTGCTGAATACGGCGGTGACATCGCTGCAGGTGACCTCCAGCAGCAATATGTTGCCGGGGCCGATGTCCCGATCCAGCCATACACCCTTGAGGTCTTCGTCCGGCCATTTCAGGCGCTTGCTGACCCGAGCCAGTTCGCGTTCGGCTACATGCCCCGGCACGTCGGCCAGCAGTGCCCGAGCCTGCTGGCCGAGGCGCTCGCCGGGGCCGCTCAGGTGCAGCGGCTGCAGGGTGCCAGGGGTTATCTGCAGGGTCACTTCACCACCGCCGGCCGGCACGAAACCGTGGCGCAGCAACTGCAGCTCGACCTGGGCGCCCATGCGCTGCAACAACGGCAGCCAGCTGTGCGCGAGAAACTCGAACGGCGGCGCCAGCGGGTTGTGCGTACCGCCGCTTAGATGGATGCGACTCGGAGTGTCGGCCTGCAGCAAGGCGGGCAGCAGCGTCTGCAGCACCAGGCTGCAGCTGCCGGCGGTGCCGATGGCGAAGCGGTAATCGCCGCCGCGAATCGGCCCCGGTACGAAACTCAGGCTCTGTGAGCCAAGCTCGACACCGCAGGTGTTGGCCGAGCTGATCTGCGCGGCGGCAGTCACTGCGGTCAGATGCTGGCGCAGCAAGCCCGGCCGGCTGCGCTTGGCGCGGATGTTGTGGATGCGAAACGGCTGGCCGGTAAGCATCGACAGGCTCAGCGCGCTGCGCAGAATCTGGCCGCCACCGATGGCGCCGTCCAGTTCGAGGAAGTCCGTGTTCATGTTGTGTCCTTGTGTTCGCTGAACATGCCCTTGCGGCGCGAGGGCATGTTCATTCAGGCGTATCGCTCAACCGTCTCACGCAGGTAGGTGTCGAGCACGCTATCGTCCGCTCGGGTGCGTGGCAGGCTCGCTACCGTCTGTTCCAGCTGCGTTTCGATAAACGCATGCAGGGCCGGACGACGTGGGCCGTAGGCCGACTCGTCAGCACTGCGCTTGAGCGCCAGCAGCTCATCGACTTCCGCCAGCAGGGCGCGGTCGTCCACAGTCTGCAGCAGGTCGGCGAAGGTCATCGGCGGGCGGCCGCGATCTTGGTCGATCCAGCGTACGGCAAGCAGCGGGCGCAGCACATAGAAGTACTTCTTGAAGCGCACCGTCTCGTCTTGCAGGTAGCCGCGAAAATTCTTCTTGGCCATCGACAGGTAGTGATGACGCGCCGCAGGCGGGCTGTAGAACAGCTCGGCCAGTTCGCGCAGGCGCGCCGTGGCGTCGTCTTCCTGGCGATACACCAACGGTGAGTCGAGCCATTCCAGCAGCGTCGGGTTGGATTTGCGCAGCAGGCCAAGGGTCTTGCGCAGCTCCCAGCCGCTGACGTCCAGCTCGTCGTCCAGCGGCCGCTCGATCACGTCGCGTGGTGTGTCGACCTGGACGAACCAGTCCGGTTTTTCCACGTAGACGAAGCGTACGTCGTAGTCGCTGTCGGGCGAGGCGAAGCCCCAGGCGCGGCTGCCCGACTCGCAGGCATACAGCACCTTGACGTTGCGCTCGCGCTCTATGCGCTCAAGTTCTTCCAGCACCCGTGCGCGCATGGCGTCGCTGAGCGGGTGGCGTTGTTGCATGTCCATGTTTGAGGTCCTTGCTCAATCTGTTGCGCTGGCGGCCAGCGCCGACAAGGTATTTCGTCGCGGGTTGTACAGCGTGAGGCACCAGACTCCCCACCATTCCTTGCCTTCGTCGAAGTAGCTGCTCCAGGTGCTGCGGTGAGGTTCGGTATCCGCGTTGCCGACCCAGTCGAACACTTGCAGCCCCTCGTCGGGATACAGCCGCAGTGTCTTTTGCCACTCGCGAAAGTCCGTCACTTGCAGCTGTGTGCCGTAGGGCGGGTCGCGAAAGTTCCGACACAGCAAGCCATCCTCACTGGCCAGCTCATGCAGCTCTATAGGGTTGAGAGCCGTTGGGTGTGCTTGTGCAAAATCGGGTGTCAGGTCGGGCCAGCGTTGTTTAGCAAAGCGCGAGTCTTGTGCAATCAGCTCAAGTCGGCCAAGGCGAGCGCGTTCCTCAATGCCCTCGAACAGCAACTGCAACGCCTGCCGGTGTTCCGCCTCGCCGGGCGTAGCCGTCGGGTCGAGCGTCATCACCACGAAGTCGAACACGCAGCCCGCCGCTTCCAGGCGGATGCGTAGTTCGTCGAGTCGTTGGCTTTGCATGGGTTGCAGCATGTCCTTACCTCATCCTTTCACGCACACCACCTGTCGCAGGGTATGCATCACTTCCACCAGCTCGCGCTGGGCGTCCATTACCTGGTCGATGTCCTTGTAGGCCATCGGGATCTCGTCGATCACGTCGGCGTCCTTTCGGCATTCGACGTGGGCCGTGGCCTTGATCTGGTCGTCCACGGTGAACAGCTTCTTCGCCTTGGTGCGGCTCATGGTTCGGCCGGCGCCGTGGCTGCAGGAGCAGAACGCTTCCTCGTTGCCCAGGCCGCGCACGATGAAGCTCTTGGCCCCCATGGAGCCGGGGATGATCCCCAGTTCTCCCTTCTTCGCCGACACCGCACCTTTTCGCGTTACCAGCACCTCTTCGCCGAAGTGGCGCTCCTTCTGCACATAGTTGTGGTGGCAGTTCACCGCTTCCAGTGCCACGTCGAACGGCTTGCTGATCACGCCTCGCGCCGCCGCGATCACCGCGTGCATCATCAGTGCGCGGTTTTGCTTGGCGAAGTCCTGCGCCCAGCCCACGGCTTCCACGTAGTCGTTGAAGTGCTGGCTGCCTTCTTCGAAGTAGGCCAGGTCGCGGTGCGGCAGGTTGGCGATGTGCTGGCGCATATCGGCCTGGGCCAGTTCGATGAACAGGTTACCGATGGCGTTCCCCACGCCGCGTGATCCGCTGTGCAGCATGAACCACACGCGATTGGCTTCATCCAGGCAGACCTCGATGAAGTGGTTGCCGGTACCCAGGGTTCCCAGGTGTTTGCGGTTGTTGGTCTTCTCCAGCTTCGGGTGCTTGTCGGTGATCAGCTTGAAGCGCTCGCTCAGCGCCGACCAGGCGTGGTCGGTCTGCTCCGGCACGTTCTCCCAGGCGCCTTTGTCGCGGGCACCGCGCCCGGAAGTACGGCCATGCGGCACGGCCTTCTCGATGGCAGCGCGCAGGCCGGCCAGGTTATCCGGCAGGTCGTGGGCCATCAGCGTGGTGCGCGCGGCGATCATGCCGCAACCGATATCCACACCAACGGCCGCCGGGATGATCGCACCGACCGTGGGGATCACGCTGCCGATGGTCGAACCCTTACCCAGGTGCACATCCGGCATCACCGCCAGGTGCTTGAAGATGAACGGCATCTGCGCCGTGTTCATCAACTGCTGCTTGGCGTCCTCCTCGACCGGGACGCCTTGCGTCCACAGCTTGATCGGCTTGCCATTGGCCACTTCCAGCAGGTTGTAAGTCTTGGTTTGCATCGTCATTCACTCGTCATTCGTGCCGGTTATCCGGCGTGTGTTCAGTGAGGCGACTAGAGGTGGTGAAACATGCGCGCTGCTCTATCCCATTGAGCTACCCGTTGCCGGGGCGGGAGTTGAACCCGCAACCTTCACGTTCTGTAGTTCCACCGGCATTCGCCGGGTCAAGCAAAAAAGTGGAGGCCGGGCCTCCGCGCAGCGACGAGATAACGGGCACATTTGCTCTACCGACTGAGCTACAGCCTTGCGGCTGGCGGGATTCGAACCCGCGACCCAATGTAGTACCCGTGGCATTCGCTGCCGGCCCGCCGTGGCGGGCCAAAAAAGATGCGACGACAAGGTGTGGTGAAACGTTTTCGTGTTCTGCCATTGAACTACGACCCCGCAGTGATGGAGTCGACGGGATTCGAACCCGCATCTCGACCGTGGAAGGGTGTAGTTCCACCGGCATTCGTCGCAAAACTCTGAATCAGGTGGCACGACAAGATGAGTGACTGTTCCGTGTTGCCACGGGCCGGTATCGAAACCGGCATAACCAATGTACAGCCACTGGCATTCGTGCCTTCGTGCGCAGTCGACAAGGGTGTGATGAGACGTCTTGGATGTAGTCCCATCGGCATTCGAATGCGCTCGAAATCGTTGATCTGTGTGCCCGGCCGCAATTGGCCGGGCGCGTTGTCATAACTCCATCTGCTCGATGGCGTCGACCCAGTGGCCGGCGCCGAAGCGGCCGCTGGCGAACTGTGCCAGCACATCGAACACCGCGTCGCTGAAGCCGCCGACATTCAGGATGTCCTTGCGGTCCGCCGCCTGCGTGGTGCCGTAGGGCTGCAGATCGATGCAGATCAGCCGCGCTTGCGGGTTGATGTGCTTGATCCGCTCCCACTGCCGCAGGGTTTCGGTGGCGCCGTGGCGGCGGGCGTCGATCCAGGATTCGTTGTCGGAAACCAGAACCAGTGTGTCCACCTTGGCCTTGGCGTCGGCCAGTTGCTTGAGCGGCGCGGAGCAGCTGGTGCCGCCACCGCCGACCGCCGCCAGCCTCGAAGCGTTGCTCATCACACTGTCACGTGGGTTGAGCGCTACCTTCACCACCTTGTTCTCGAACGGCAGTACCTGAGCGCGCGGTTGCTTGCGCAGGATGGCCGCTGCCACCAGCGCCGCGACATCGATGCAGCGCACAGCCGTGGTCGCGCCCTGGCGGTAGCCGGTCACGGGGCTGTGCATCGAGCCGGACACGTCCGGGCACACCACCACATGGCCGCTCAGCGCCGGCACGTTGGCCAGCGACAGCTCCAGGGCGTCCTGCAGCGCCTCGCGCACGGCCAGCGGCACACCGTCGCCAGTCATGCGGTAGGCGGCCAGCAGCTGGTACGGGTAAACCCGTGCCTTGGCCACGGCTTCGGCATCAGCCAGACGCTGTGCAACCCGCTCTGCGCAACCCTCGACCGCCAGTGCGCCGTGGCGCTGCAGGGTGTTGAGGTTCATGCGCAGTGCCTGCCAGCCCATGCGTCCAGCCAGTTCGGCCCAATGCTCGGCGCTCAGCGTCTCGTTGCCGAGCAACTGGAACGGTACGTCCGGCAGTTCGCTGCTGGCGCCGCTGCGAAAGGCCAGCAGGGCGCGGGTCAGCGGCGGCAGGGCGGCGGCATCGGCCGGTTTGCCGATCAGCCAGGCGAAGAAGGCGGCGCGCCAGGCTTCGCTCGGCTTGGGGTGAACCATCTTCACCACGTCTGCCAGTGACGGCTGGTTGCCGATCGCCGCCTGCAGCAGCTGGCGTTCGCTGGCCGTGTTCAGCCAGTTCTGCACCAGTCGCTTGGGCTGCGAGCCGAGCGATTTGCGCCCGGTCACGCCGCTGCGCAGGATCTGCACGAAGGTGCGCAGCATCTTGCCGTTGTCCACCACCTGCTCGAACAGCGCCGGCACCAGGCTCGAACGCTGGGCGGCCAGGGCTGCCAGCAGCAGGGCCGGCATGTCTTTTATGTGGCCTTTCTTGCGGGCGTACAGTGCGGCCTTGGCCACGTAGCGGGCGTCGAGTCCGGCGACCAGCTTCAGCACTTCGGCCAGCTGCGTTTCAGCATCGGCGTAGAAGGTCTGGTTCAGGCAGCCGGTGACGGCGAGCTGAGCCAGCTTGTGCTTGGGCGTGTAGGCATAAGCCGGTGCCTGCTGCTGATTCAGGGTGTCGCTGGCCGGCAGTTGCGCGGCCCGGGTGTTGAACAGATTGAAGTTGGCCATCGTGGCGTCTCGCTGTGTTTATCCGTTGTGCCAGAACTATTGCAGCGGCTGTGCCAGGTTTCGTTTTCTTGCTGTGATTTATTTTTAAGTTATTGATTTATAAGAATTTAATATTTTATTTTTGCCCGTTATGGAAAACTGCTTGGCAGCGTTCGCTCTGATTTTTATATCTGATAATATCGTTTCTTATCTTTATGGATAGTTTCTGAGGCGGTGGATATGAATGGCAAACGCACAGTCGCCATCGGTTTCATCGGCACGACCCTGGACCGGGTCGGCAAGGGCGCCAACCGCTGGAACAAGTGGCGGCCGAGCATCGGTCTGTGTCAGCAGGCCGATCTGTTGATCGATCGCCTGGAGTTGATTCACGGTACCGATGCGCGCGACCTCAGCCTGGCCGAGCGCATCCGCGCCGACATCCAACAGATATCCCCGGAAACCGAGGTGCGCCTGCAGCCGATGCACCTGCGCAACCCCTGGGATTTCGAGGAGGTGTATGGCGCGCTGCATGACTTCACCAGTGGTTATGCCTTCGATACCGAGCACGAGGACTACCTGGTGCATATCACCACCGGTACCCACGTGGCACAGATCTGCTGGTTCCTGCTGACCGAGGCGCGCTATCTGCCGGCACGGCTGGTGCAGACCTCGCCGGCGCGCAAGCGTGATGAGGCGGCGCAGGTCACCGGTACCCATGCACTGATCGACCTCGACCTGTCGCGCTATGACCTTATTGCCTCGCGCTTTCAGAGCAAGCGCCTGGAAAGCCTGGCCTTCCTCAAGTCCGGCATCGCCACGCGTAATGACGCCTTCAACCGTAGCATCGAGCAGATCGAACGGGTCGCGCTGCGCTCCTCGGCGCCGATGCTGCTGATCGGCCCGACCGGTGCCGGCAAGTCATTCCTCGCTCGCCGCGTGTACGAACTCAAGCGCAGTCGCCATCTGGTCGAGGGGCGTTTCGTCGAGGTCAACTGCGCCACCTTGCGCGGCGACGGCGCTATGTCGGCGCTGTTCGGCCATATTAAGGGCGCCTTCACCGGTGCGCAGAATGCCCGCGATGGGCTGCTGCGCGCGGCCGATGGCGGCATGCTGTTTCTCGACGAGATCGGCGAGCTGGGCCTCGACGAGCAGGCCATGCTGCTCAAGGCCGTCGAGGAAAAACGCTTCTTTCCGATGGGCTCGGACAAGGAGGTCAGCAGCGACTTTCTGCTGATCGCCGGCACGCACCGCGACCTGCGTACGCGGGTCGCCGAGGGCCTGTTCCGTGAGGACCTCTACGCCCGCATCAACCTGTGGACCTTCGAGCTGCCGGGGCTGGCCGGGCGCCGTGAGGACATCGAGCCGAACATCGACTTCGAGCTGGAGCGTCATGCCCGCGAGCAGGGGCGCATGGTGCGCTTCAACCTGGAGGCCCGGCGCCGCTACCTGGCGTTTGCCAGCTCGAGCGAGGCGGCCTGGCAGGGCAACTTCCGCGAGCTGTCGGCCTCGATCACACGCATGGCCACCCTGGCCGACAGCGGGCGTATCGACGAGGCGCAGGTCGAGGAGGAAATCACGCGGTTGCGGCGAGCCTGGGGGTTGGCCCAGCAGCAGGACGCGCTGGGCGACCTGCTCGGTGAGCAGGCTGCCGGCCTCGATCTGTTCGACCGTCTGCAGCTGCAGGCGGTGATCGAGGTGTGCCGCCAGGCCGACAGCCTGTCGGAAGCGGGCAGACGCCTGTATCAGGTGTCACGCCTGGCCAAGGCGCAACCCAACGATGCCGACCGCCTGCGCAAGTACCTGGCGCGCTTCGGCCTGGATTGGCAGGCGGTGTGTCAGTAGTGATACCAACGCAGCTCCAGTTTTACCTCGTTGACCGGGCTGGCGAGTTGGCTGAATTCACGCTGGGCACTCAGGCGCAGGCCGAGGTTGCGTGACACTTCCCACTGTTGGTTGAGCGACAGGCGGCGGCGCACTTCGCCGTTGTGGAAATAGTCGCCGGCTGCCTCCAGGGTCAGGTTGCCCACTGGGTGGCGCCAGAGCAGGCCGGTGTCGAAGCCCATCGCGGGGGCGATGACGGCGGCGAAATCCTCGTTGTATTCCAGGCGTGCGGTGCCAAGGGCGAAGCCGAGCAGGTCGTCGCTCAGTTGCCAGCTGGCGCCGGCACCACCGCTGAAATGGCCGACCAGCCGGCTATCGCCGTCTTCACCCAGTACGCGCTCCAGCCCGCCGCCGACCTGCCAGGACAGCGGCCGCAGCAGTGCATTGCGTGGTGTAAGTGAGCGGATATTGGCCAGGTCCAGGCGTTGCAGCTGCCAGTGGTTGTTCTCGTACTGACGCAGTTTGAGCTGGAGAATCTCGATCTGCGCGCCGAGGGGGAAGCCGTCGAGGTTGTCGTTCAGGTCGTGGTAGGCCATGCGCAGGCCGTACTCGGCGAAGGCGCGATCATCACGGCTACCGCCGGCCAGCTGCCAGGTGCGTGACTCGTGACCTTCCTCGGGCAGCGGCGGGCGCTCGACTTCCAGGGGCGGTGGCGGGTTGCGGTTGATCGCGCCGAGCAGTTGGAAGCTGCGCTGGGCGTTGCTGCTGCGCTCTTCGTCGTTGGCGTGGTAGCGCACCAGGCGAAAGGCGGCATCCTGAATCAGCGCGCGGCGCTCGGCCGGCAGAGCGAGAAAATCGGCCTCCTTGAGTTGCGTCGGGTCTTCGCTCAGGCGCAGCACCCAGGCTTGTTCGTCACGATCAAGTGGTTCGGCGCGCGCCAGCAGTTCGCGCTCACGCGACGGGCGATAGTCGATACGTTCGATCAGCCCCGCGTCCTTGACCGCACGCACGGTGTCGGTGGGGATGGCAGTGAGCGGGAAGTGTTCGGTCAGCTCGATGCCGGGGCGGGCGATTTCCAGCAGCTCGAGCAGACGGTAGGAGCAGTTCTCGTCGAAGAAGAAGTAGTCGAAGCGGATCTGTTTGAGCTCCCAGACGTGCTCGACCATGCGCGCGGTTTCTTCCGCTGTGAGGTTCAGCCGGTATTCCCACAGGTCGCGGTTTTCCAGGCGGTTGTATTCGCTGAGCTTGTCGCGGTAGGGCACCAGGGCGAACAGGCCGGGGTAGCCCCCCATCAGCCCGCGCCAGGCATAGAGGATGCTGTTGTCGTCGCCTTCGATGAAGGCGCCGAAATTCAGCGCGTAGCTCAGCAGTGCGGTGTTGTGGCTGTCGATGTCGGGCTGGTCGATGCGCAGCAGGGTGTGGCCGAACATCGATGATGGGCTGTTCAGATAGGCGGCCGGAAACACCAGTACGGTGCTGTGTGGATTGACGTCGGCGAACCAGTTTCGATATTCGGCGCAGTCCGGCTGGGGCAGGTCATCGAGTTGCAATTGCGCCTTGAGCCAGCGTGTGCGCGCCGGGTAGATGCACTGCGGGTGGCGGTCGCCCAGCTCGGCAGGTTGGTACAGCGCCTTGACGGTCGCCTGCAGCTCGGCGCTCGGGTCGCTGGCGCCCTGTTCTGCGAGAAAGAAGTCGTCATCGTCGACATAGCTGCGCCAGCCGCCGAGCTTGCCGGTTTCGTAGTGACCGAGGGCGATCCAGTAGGGATCGTTGGCCAGCTGTTCGACCGTGGCTGCATGCAGGGGCAGGCTGAGGCTCAGGGCGAGAGCGGTGAATATCCGTTTCAAGGTCGCTGTTCTTCTGGTCATGGCGATGTCCGAGCTTTGGCCAGGCGGTTGATGGGTGTCAAGGCAGCCGAGGTTGGCATTTCGCGCAAGTGCTGATCGGTGTCAGTCAGGCACGCTGCGCTGCCGATCACACTGAGCCTTCTTTATTACCCAAGGAGATGGCTCATGGCTCACCGTGATGTGTTGGACGCTCTGCTGCATGACTACACGACCCGCGCCGAGGCGATTCGCCGCGATCTGGGGCGCAGCCACTCGGCGGATTTCGCCGAGCAGGCGCAGCAGCGGCAGAACGATGAAGTGCTCGAAGCCCTGTTGGCGGAGGCCGAACATGGACTGGTGCTGGTGCGTCAGGCACAGCAGCGCCTGGCCGAAGGCCGTTATGGCGAATGCCTGTGCTGCGGTGAGCCGATCGACGCGGCGCGCCTGGCCGCCATGCCGGTTGCCGAGTACTGCCTGCACTGCGCCGAGTTCAACTGAGCGGCGCTTCGACTTCCTGCAACAGGCGCCGGGCGGCCGAGTCGGCGGCATCGATATAGGGCTGCAGGACACTGGCCGCACCGGCGCGATTGAAGGCTTCCAGGTCGCCTTCGCGAAAGGCGCTGAGGGTCACGCTGCCGCGAAAACCGGCACTGCGTGCTGCACGCAGCAGCAATGCATTGACCTCGCGCTGGGGGATGGTGCTGACCAGTGCGCGTGCCTGTGCCAGGGGCAGGTGGGCAATGAAGTCGGCGTCCTCGGCATCGCCGTAGCACACGGCCAGGCCTGCCTGGCGCGCGCTGGCCAGCGCCTGTGGGTCGAAGTCCACACCCAGCACGCGCAGGCCTCCGTCCTGCAGGCGATACGCCAGCTCACGCCCGTAGCGGCCCAGGCCGTAGACGATGACTTGTGGCTGCGCCTGTGCGGGGGCGTTGTCCTCGGCATTCTCGCGGTGGGCGACACGCCGTTCGAACAGGCCGAGCCAGGGCGCAAGGCGTTCGAACAGCGGCTGCGAGTAGAGAATCATGTAGGTGGACAGAGTGATGGTGATGATTCCTACCAGGGTCGTCAGCCCCAGCGCCGCCCCGCCCACGTGGCCGAGGCTGATGCCCATGGCGACGAAGATGATGGAGAACTCGCTGATCTGCGCCACCGTCAGCCCGGCCATGAAACCGGTGCGCTTGCGGTAGCCCATGGCGCCCATGATGGCCATGACGATCAGCGGGTTGCCGATCAGCACGAACAGCGACAGCAGCACGGCGCTGCCGATCTGCTGGTGCAGGTAGGAAAAGTCCAGCTGGATGCCCAGGTGCAGGAAGAAGAACAGCAGGAGAAAGTCGCGCAGGCTGGTCAGGCGGCTGGCGATCGCCTCGCGCAGCGGTGTGGAGGCCAGGCAGAAGCCGGCGATGAACGCGCCCAGCTCCTTGGACAGGCCAAGGGCCTCGGCGCCGCCTGCCAGCAGCGTGCCCCAGGCGATTGCGACCAGCATCAGCAGCTCGGGGGAGCGGGCCATGGGCGTCAGCAGGCGGGGCAGGGCGAAGCGCATCAGTGCATAGAGCCCCAGCAGGCTGGCCAGCAGCGCAGCGATCAGTGCCAGCGGCGACAGGCCCGCGTGTTCGCTGTTGGCCGGCTGATACAGGCTGATCACCAGCATTGCCAGCACCACGGCGATGTCCTGCACGATGAGAAAACCCATGGCGATGCGCCCATGCAGCGAGTCGATCTCGCCTTTGTCCGATAGCAGCTTGACGATGATGATGGTGCTGGAGAAGGTCAGCGCGACGGCCACGTAACCGGCGCTCGTCCAGTCCAGGCCCAGCAGGCGACACAGGGCCAGCCCCGCGAGGATGGTGAAGGCCAGTTGTCCCAGGCCCGTGGCCAGGGCCACCGCACCCAGGGTGCGGACCAGGTGCATGTCCAGTTTCAGGCCAACGACGAACAGCAGCACGGTGATGCCGATTTCCGATAGCAGGCTGATGGAACTGTGATCGCCGGACAGGTTCATCACCGCCGGGCCGGCGAGAATGCCAACCAGAATGTAGGCGATGATCAGTGGCTGGCGCAGCTTCACGGCGAGCATGCCGAGCAGCGCGGACAGGCTGAGCAGGGCTGCGATTTCCTGAAAGGCACTCATAGGCAAGGTTCCTGGTCATGGGGCTGCCTGTCGTTGTTGCAGGCTTGGCGCAGCAATGCATGGCAGCTTATCGATGCGGCGTTTTTGCGCATTGCCTTGAATCAAGCCTTGATCCTCTTCGCGCCACAGGCCCAGAATCACCCCATGTTTTGCGGAAACTTCCGCCCGCTATAAGGATCGCCAATGTCCAAGCGTAGCCTCGATGCTTTGCGCCTTGCCCCCGAATCTCTGACCCGCCCCTTCTCCCCCGAGCAGTTCAGCTTCAGCAGTACCGATGACCTCGAACCTTTCCGCGGCGTACTGGGTCAGTCCCGTGCGGTCGAGGCGCTGCAGTTCGGCGTGGCCATGCCGCGCCCCGGCTACAACGTGTTCGTCATGGGCGAGCCCGGCACCGGGCGCTTCTCCTTCGTCCAGCGCTATCTCAAGGCCGAAGCCAAGCGCATGGAAACGCCGGCCGACCGCGTCTACGTCAATCACTTCGACGAACCCCGCGAGCCACGTGCGCTGGAGCTGCCAGCCGGCACCGCGAGCGATTTTATCGCCGACATCAATCAGTTGATCGACAACCTGCTGGCCACCTTCCCGGCGGTGTTCGAAACGCCGACCTACCAGCAGAAGAAAAGCGCCATCGACCGCAGCTTCAACAAGCGCTACGACCAGGCGCTGGACGTGATCGAACGACTGTCGCTGGAGAAGGGCGTGGCCCTGTACCGCGACAGCACCAATATCGCCTTCACCCCGATGGCTGACGGCAAGGCGCTGGACGAAGCCGAGTTCGCGCAGTTGCCCGAAGCCGAGCGCGAGCGTTTCCACGCCGATATCGCCGCGCTGGAAGAGCGCCTCAACGAGGAGCTGGCCAGCCTGCCGCAGTGGAAGCGCGAGTCGAGCAACCTGCTGCGTCAGCTCAATGAAGAGACCATCACCGTTGCCTTGCAGCCGCTGTTGGCGCCTTTGTCGGAAAAATACTCGGAAAACGCCGGTGTCTGCGCCTATCTCCAGGCCATGCAGGTCAATCTGCTGAAAACCGCCGTCGAGCAACTGGTCGATGTCGACAAGGCTGATCCACAACTGCGCAAGCTGCTGGAGGAGATGTACTGCCCGAGCCTGGTGGTCGGTCACCATGCCAATGGCGGTGCGCCGGTGGTGTTCGAGTCGCACCCGACCTATGACAACCTGTTCGGTCGCATCGAATACAGCTCCGATCAGGGCGCCTTGTACACCAGCTATCGTCAGCTGCGCCCCGGCGCGTTGCACCGCGCCAACGGCGGCTATCTGGTGGTCGAAGCGGAAAAACTGCTCAGCGAACCCTTCGTCTGGGAAGCGCTGAAGCGCGCCCTGCATTCGCGTCAGTTGAAGATGGAGTCGCCGCTGGGCGATCTCGGCCGCATCGCCACCGTCACGCTCAACCCGCAGGTCATCCCGCTGCAACTGAAGGTCATCATCATCGGCTCGCGCCAGCTGTATTACGCGCTGCAGGATGCCGATCCGGACTTCCAGGAAATGTTCCGCGTGCTGGTCGACTTCGACGAGGACATCCCGCTCGCCGAGGACAGCCTGGAGCAGTTCGCCCAGTTGATGAAAACCCGTACTTCGGAAGAGGGCATGGCGCCGATGACCGGTGCTGCCGTGGCGCGTCTGGCCACCTACAGCGCACGCCTGGCCGAGCACCAGGGGCGTCTGTCTGCGCGTATCGGCGACCTGTTCCAGTTGGTCAGCGAGGCCGACTTCATTCGCCAGCTGGCTGGCGAGACGATCACCGACGTCGGCCATATCGAACGGGCGCTGAAGGCCAAGGCCACGCGCACCGGACGCGTTTCGGCGCGGATCATCGACGATATGCTGGCCGGCATCATTCTTATCGACACCTGCGGTGCTGCTGTGGGCAAGTGCAACGGTCTGACCGTACTGGAGGTCGGCGACTCGGCTTTCGGGGTGCCGGCGCGCATTTCCGCCACTGTCTATCCCGGCGGTAGCGGTATCGTCGATATCGAACGCGAGGTCAGCCTCGGCCAGCCGATCCACTCCAAGGGCGTGATGATCCTTACCGGCTTTCTCGGCAGCCGCTATGCGCAGGAATTCCCCCTGGAGATTTCCGCCAGTATCGCCCTGGAGCAGTCCTATGGTTACGTCGACGGTGACAGCGCTTCGCTGGGCGAGGTGTGCACGCTGATCTCGGCACTGTCGCGCACCCCACTCAAGCAGTGTTTCGCCATCACCGGCTCGATCAACCAGTTTGGCGAGGTGCAGGCGGTCGGTGGCGTCAACGAGAAGATCGAAGGCTTCTTCCGCCTGTGCGAGGCACGCGGCCTGACTGGCGAGCAGGGTGTGATCATCCCGCACTCCAACGTCGCCAACCTGATGCTCGACGAGCGCGTGCTGCAGGCCGTGCGAGAGGGGCAGTTCAACGTCTACGCGGTGCGCCACGTCGACGAGGCCCTGAGCCTGCTGGTCGGCGAGGCGGCGGGGCACCCGGACGAGAAAGGGCGCTTCCCCAAGGGCAGCGTCAACGCCCGTGTGGTCGAGCGCCTGCGCGACATCGCCGAAATCGGCCTGGAGGAAGAAAGCAAGCCAGCCGAGGCCGGCAAGGCGAAAGCCGAAGCCGAGGTGGCAGCGGCGAAACCAGCCAAGGCGCCGCGGCGCAAGAAGGACGAGGGAGAGGGCAGTGCGGGCTGAGCAAATCTCGCACGATTGTCCCGGATCGCCCGGGACAGCTGCATCGAACGTTTTGCTCACGGCTCATGCACAGAGTTATCCACAGATTGCGTGGATAACTTTGGCCTTCACAGTGCGGCCGCTCGGGGTGTAGGCTGAAGCCTGGATTCTGCGAGGGTCGCCGCCATGTCGCGCAGCCTCTGCCTCACCCGCCAATGCCTGGGCCTGGTCACTCGCATCGAGTGCGTGATCAGGCCGCTGGCTGGAGACAACGGACGTTGGACACTACTTTGCGCCGCCGGTATGTCGGGCGCTCAGCCTTCTGCGATCAAGGCGCAGGGCCCGTTCTACGGGCCTTCGGTTGCAGAGGGAGCCCTCTCGGCGATCGCCGAGAGCCTGGCCTTGCAAGGCTACGTCGAATGCAGTGAACCGCCGATCTGGCGCCTGCACCTGCAGGCCGAGCTACGCCGGGTCAACGGTGAGCGCCATCACCCCTCCGGGTCATTCCAGCGTCACCCCGAAACCGACGGACAGAGCTGAAATCCCCGAAGCAAAGCGCGCCGGGGCCATCCGTGCACGGCTGCGAGGCTGGGGTTATCCACAATGCCAGGCACCTTCTGTTGGTGCAGTGCGATGGGTATACTCGCCGCGATTTCCCCCTTCAGTGAGTTCTCCATGGAACGCTTTATCGAAAACACCATGTACGCATCGCGCTGGTTGCTGGCGCCGATCTACTTTGGTCTTTCTCTTGCCGTGCTCGCATTGTCGGTCAAGTTCTTCCAAGAGCTTTATCACATCCTGCCGCAGATCTTTTCCCTCGCCGAAGCCGACGTGATTCTCAAACTCCTGTCGCTGATCGACATGGCGCTGGTGGGCGGCCTGCTGGTCATGGTGATGTTGTCCGGCTACGAGAACTTCGTTTCTCGCCTGGACATTCATGAAGACACCGAGAAGCTCAGCTGGCTCGGCAAGATGGATTCCAGCTCGTTGAAAATGAAAGTGGCGGCGTCCATCGTGGCCATTTCGTCCATTCACCTGCTGAAGGTGTTCATGGATGCGAAGAGTTACGATCTGGAGTACCTGAAATGGTACGTGCTGATTCACCTGACGTTCGTTGGCTCTGCCTTCGCCATGGGCTATCTGGACAAGGTCACCAAGCACGACTGATGTGAAGCTGCTTCACAACCGCCCGTCCGAACAGGACGGGCGTTTTGTTTTCTGGGCTTGAGCTTTTTCTTTGTTGTACAAGAATTGTTTTTGTATAAGTCTTGTATAGTAAAGGTCGGAGGCAAGCCCTGATGAATCTGCATGATCTGTCCACTCACGCCCAGGCCGGGCGTATCGATGAACTGAACCTGATCTCGCTCGAGGGCGGTATCTATGTGCTGGAAGCGCGGATGGACGGGCGTGCGCATCCTGTTGTGAACACGCAGGGCGGCACGCTTAACCTGCGCTCAGTGGAGCACGCACGGGACGTGCTGCAGGAAATGCCGACGCTGCCGTTGTACCTGGTGCACAGCTCGGTCCATGACGAAATGTGCGGCATGCCTTCGGCTGACAACAGCCTGCGCGTGCCCATTGCCTTTCGCAGCGGCTGGTGACGGCCGTTTCCGCACCGGGCCAGCCGAGCATGGAGACCGTGCCGCGGTGACTGCACGCCGTCTGATTCTGATCCTGGGGGACCAGCTCACCCACGGCCTCGGCGCGTTGCAGGACATCGATCCGCAGCACGACCACGTGCTGTTGGCCGAGGTGATGGAAGAAGCCAGCCATGTGCCGCATCACCCGAAGAAGATCGCTCTGATCTTCAGCGCCATGCGCCATTTTGCCGAAGCCTTGGGTGAGCAGGGCCTGCACGTGCACTACGTGGCCCTGGACGATCCTGACAACAGCGGCACCTTGCCTGGCGAGCTGCTGCGCTGGACGCAGCGGCTCGATCCGGCCGAGGTGCATCTGACCGAGTGCGGCGATTGGCGCCTGGAGCAGGCGCTGCGTCATTGCGGCGTGCCGATTCACTGGCATCAGGACAGCCGCTTTCTCTGCAGCCGTGATGCATTCGCCGCCTGGGCCAGGGGGCGCAAGCAACTGCGCATGGAGTTCTTCTACCGCGAGATGCGCCGCGACAGCGCTCTGCTGCTCAACCCGGACGGCACGCCGGAGGGCGGTGCCTGGAACTTCGATGCGGATAACCGCAAGGCCTTGCCCAAGGGCGTGCGCCCGCCCACGCCACTGCGCGTCGAGCCGGACGCCATCACGCACGAGGTGCTGGCGCTGGTGCAGCGACGCTTCGCCGGCCATTACGGCAGCCTGGAGGGTTTCGATTACCCGGTCACGGCCGAGCAGGCCGAACGCCTCTGGCAGCACTTCCTCGCCCGGGGCCTGGCCGACTTCGGGGACTATCAGGACGCCATGGCCGATGGTCAACCCTTTCTCTTTCACTCGCGCATCAGCGCCGCGCTGAATATCGGCCTGCTCGACCTGCGGCGGATCTGCGCCGAGGTCGAGGCCGCTTATCGTGCCGGCGATGTACCGCTGAACGCCGCCGAAGGCTTCATCCGTCAACTGATCGGCTGGCGCGAGTACGTGCGCGGCATTTACTGGCTGCGCATGCCGGAGTACGCCGAGGGCAATCGCTTTGGCAATTCACGAGCGCTACCCGAGTTCTACTGGACCGGCAAAACGCGGATGAACTGCATGCGCCAGGCCATCGGCCAGACCCTGGAGCACGCCTACGCGCACCATATCCAGCGGCTGATGGTCACCGGCAACTTCGCCTTGCTCGCCGGCATCGCGCCCAAGGCTATCTGCGACTGGTACCTGGCCGTGTACATGGACGCCTTCGACTGGGTCGAGTTGCCCAACACCCTGGGCATGGTGATGCATGCCGACGGTGGCTACCTCGGTTCCAAGCCTTATTGCGCCAGTGGCCAGTACATCAAGCGCATGTCCAACCATTGCCAGGGCTGCAGCTACAAGGTGAGCGAGAGCACCGGCGAGTCGGCCTGCCCGTTCAACGCGCTGTATTGGCACTTTCTCATGCGTCACCGTGAGCCGCTCGAACGCAACCCGCGCATCGGCATGGTCTACCGCAACCTGGCGCGCATGACCGACGCCAAGCAGCAGGCGTTGTGGGACTGGGGCGAGCGCCTGCTGGCCAAGCTCGATGCCGGGGAGATGCTGTGAGCAAGAGCCAGTTGCCGGTGAAAACCTGTGCGGTCTGCGGCTTGCCGTTCATCTGGCGCAAGAAGTGGACGCGCTGCTGGGAGGAGGTGCGCTACTGCTCGGAGCGCTGCCGGCGCTCGCGCTGAGCGGCCTCAGTTCCGGGCACCGACTGTGAAGGTTCAGGCCTGAGCGAGCGCGAGCATGCCCCGCATGTTGGCAGTCAGGCTCGACAGGGCGCGAGTGTTGACCAGGCTGCGGTCCACTTCGCGGGCGAATGGACCTGCTGTTCGGTGGCGCCGGCGATCACCAGGTTGCGGTCGCCGAACGTCACTCGGCCAGCGGGTGATCACTGAAGTCATGCTGCAGCGTTTCCATCTGCTCGTACAGGCCCTCGACCAGGTCGACCAGAGTGGGGTCGAAGTGCTTGCCCGATTGTTCGCGGATGTAGGCTCTTGCCTTTTCCTGCGGCCAGGGTGCCTTGTAGGGGCGAGGCATGCGCAAGGCATCGTAGACGTCGCATATGGCGACGATGCGTCCGGAAAGCGGAATGTCCTCACCGCTCAGGCCGCGGGGGTAACCGCTGCCGTCCCACTTTTCGTGGTGGTTCAGGGCGATTTCCGCAGCCAGAGCGGTCAGCTCCGAGGCATGCTGGTCGAACAGGATCGAATGGCCGATCCGGGGATGTTCTTGCATCAACGAGCGTTCGGCTTCGGTCAGTGGGCCAGGCTTGAGGAGAATCTCGTCGGCAATGCCGATCTTGCCGACGTCGTGCATGGGCGCGGCCTGGCGAATCAGTTCGACCCAGTCGGCGTTCATGCCGTAGGTCTTGGCGATCAATGCGGCGGACTCGCCGATGCGCAGGATATGGTTGCCGGTATCGCTGTCACGGTAAGCGGCAGCACGTGCCAGGGTGCGCACCACGGCGCCATAGCTCTGGCTGAGCTCGGCAGTGCGCTCATGCACGCGCCGCTCCAGCGTCGTGTTGGCTTCATTCAGGGCCAGGCTGGCCTGGCTCAGTTGCAGGTTGCTGCGTACGCGCAGGATCACCTCGGGCAGGTCGACCGGTTTGCTCAGGTAGTCGTTGGCACCCAGCTCCAGGCCTGTGCGGCGGCTGACGCTGTCGTTCAACGCGGTGATGATGATGATCGGGTTGCTGCTGCGGTCACGGTCGGCCAGCGCGCGGAGGATGTCGAATCCGTTTGGCGCCGGCATGTCCAGGTCGAGCAGCAGCAGGTTCCAGGCGTTGTGCTGCAACCACTCCAGCGCCGCTGCCGAATCGGAGAAACTGATGGTGTCGCGCAAGCCGAAGGCCTTGAGACTGGACTCCAGCAGGCGGCTGTTGGCGACCACGTCATCGACGATGACCACCCGTGAATGGTTAAAGCCATTAGACAGCATCACTTGCCTCCTTGCCGGTCAGGTCGTAGATCAGTTGGTGCAGTTCGTTGGGGTCGATCGGTACGCCAAGCAGGGCGCTGGCGCCCAGGCCGACCAGCTCCTGCAACTGGTCTTCACGGCTCAGCAGTATGACTGGCAGGTCCGCCAGCTCTGCGCTCTGGTGCAGGGTGCGCAGCAGGTCACGGCCGTCCAGGCCGTTCAGGTCGACACTCAGGAGCAGCGCGTCAGGGCGCCGGGTGTGGAGCGCCGTCAGCAGCTGGTGGCCATCCTCGAACTGCTGCAGGTCGATATCCGCCAGCGCCTGTCTGACCACCTCGCGGTTGCTGCTGTCGAGGTCGCCGTGATAGACGCAGGCCTGGTGTTGCGTCACTTCGGCCACTTCAGGTTGGAGGGGGGCAACATAGCGCGGCAGGTCTATCCAGAACTGGCTGCCCTGGTTCGGCTGGCTGTGCAGACCCATCTCGCCATTCATCAAGGCTGCATATTCCTTGCACAACGACAGGCCAATTCCAGTGCCCTGGATGGCACCGTTCTCCTGGCCGAGGCGCTGGAAGGGCTCGAACAGCAGCGGCTGCAGCTCACTGGAGATGCCCATGCCGGTGTCGCTGACCATCAGTCGTACACGCCCGCCATGCTCGGTGCAGCTCAGGCTGATGCTGCCAGCCGGGGTGTACTTGATGGCATTGGACAGCAGGTTGAGCAGCACCTGGCGTAGGCGTCGTTGGTCCGCCAGCACCGGCAGCGTGCCTTCGGGCAGTGACAACTCGAGCGTCAGGCCATGAGCTTCGATTTCCGGGGCGACCAGATCAGCACACTCGTTCATCAGGGCAACGGCGTCGACCTTGCTCATTTCCAGGCGTGGTTGTTCGCTCTGCAGGCTCGACCAGTCGAGGATGTCGCCCACCAGCTGATTGAGGTGGCGACTGGCGAGCAGAATTTCTTCGAGGTAGTCGGTGTCTTGCTGCGTCTGCGGACCTTGCTGCATGCGCATCAGTTGAGCGAAGCCCTGAATCGCATTGAGGGGGGTGCGTAGCTCATGGCTCATGCTGGAAATGAACTGACTCTTGGCTCGGCTGGCTTCCTGGGCCTCGCGGCTGGCGCGCTGCAGTTGGGTGGCGCTGCGTTCCAGGCGCTGGCCCATGGCCTCGACGTCATCGATGATGGCTTCGAGTTCGGTGATGGTGGTTGCCGGGCGCTTGGGTTTCCAGTTGCCCTCGCCAATCTCGCGAAGCATGGCGACGATGCCGCCAATGGGTTTGCGCAAGCGCTCGGTCAGTTCGCGGGCGCGGCCCCACATGAAGGCGAAGAACACCACGTAGAACAGCACCAGACCGCCGATCAACAGGTAACCGATATCGCGGTAGTGGCTGGCCAGTTCGTTGGTCTGGCTGAAGACTTCAGCCTCGTCAACCACGGTGAGCAGGTGCCAGCGGGTCGCTGGAATCGTTGACCAGGCCACCAGATGTGGACGGCCGTTGAGGCGGACGGAGAGCACGCCGTTGTCCTGGCGCGCAATGGCTTTGGCGAGGCCTTCGGTATCGGCACGTTTGCCCAGGTTGAAGTCTTCGGGTTTGAACAGCTCCGAGCTGATGGCCTCGTCGTAGGAGTGGGTGGTCAGCTCATCCAGGCCGAAGTCGTCTTCACCGGCCGGCGGCAGGGCCATGATGTTCAGCTCGTTGCTGACGATGACCCCATAACCGTCCCAGGGCACATCGAGGCTCTGGATGTGCTCGAGCAGTTTGCCGACGGTGATGTCCAGGCCCACCACACCTTCGAGGAAGTCGCCGCGCAGCACCGGCGCAACGGCCGAGAGCATCCAGCCCTGGCCGGCCGGGTCGAGGTAGACGTCGGTCCAGGCCACCTTGTGATCGGGGTTGTGCTCGGCGTCCGCCAGGTAATAGAAGTTGTAGTCCGGGATCACCATGTCGTGGGGATACTGGGCTGGCGTGTCGAACCAGGGATAGATGCGGTTGTAGCTGTCCCAGCTGTTGAAATAGATGCTGGCGACCAGCGGATTCTGCTGTACGGTTTCACGCATCAGCGGGTCGAGGGCGGCAAGGCGCGCGACTTTGAGCAGATCCTGTTTCTCCAGCGGCGTGGCGTTGGAGTAGAAGGACGCCGCGCCGCCGTCATCGCGAGGGCTGTAGCGCACGCCACTGGGAGTCACTGCCAGTTCTGCCGGGGCGACTGGCTGGTTGTCGTTCAGCGTTTCCTGGGCAAGGGATGCATAGGTGCTGGTGAGGCGGGCGACATGGCCGAGCTCACTCTCGACCAGGTGGGCTTCCTGGCTGGCGGCCGCCTGTAGATCGTTCAGGGCTGTCTCGCGCAGGTGGGTTATCTGCGCGTCGCGGATGGACACGTTGGTGATCAGGTAGACGCTGATCAGTACTGTCTCCACCAGAATCAGTGGGATCAGGGCCGTCTGTACGAAAGCGCGCCATATCCAGGTCCGAAGACTGACTCGAGAGCCGTTTTGCATGACGCGCGCTCCTGCTGGGCGAACGGAGTGATGTCTATATGATATCAGGGCTTTTCTTAAGCAAGGCTTAGCTAAAGGTAGTAGATATTGCGCAGGATCAAGCGCGCTGCATGGATGGGCGCTAGGGCGGGTGTCCGTTGGCTCAATGTTCTGTGCTAGGCTGGCCGGCCTTTTTCACAGCCCCAAGCGGAGCCTTTCATGTCCGAATTCAACTTCAGCCCCGATCTGTCCTCCGATGAAGGTCGCGTCAGCTACGGCATCGGTCGTCAACTCGGTGGTCAGTTGCGCGACAACCCGCCGCCAGGTGTCGATCTGCAGGCCATCCTCGCCGGTCTGACCGACGCCTTCACCGGCCAGGCCAGCCGCGTTTCCGAAGCCGAGCTGGGCGCCAGTTTCAAGGTGATCCGCGAAGTCATGCAGGCCGAAGCTGCCGCCAAGGCCGAAGCCGCCGCCGGTGAAGGTCGTGCTTACCTGGCCGAGAATGCCAAGCGTGACGGCATGAGCGTTCTGGCCTCTGGCCTGCAATACGAAGTGCTGGTGGCAGGCGAGGGTGCCAAGCCTTCGGCCGAGGATCAGGTACGTGTTCACTACCACGGTACGCTGATCGACGGCACCGTATTCGACAGCTCCTACGAGCGCGGCCAGCCGGCTGAATTCCCGGTCGGTGGCGTGATTGCAGGCTGGGTCGAGGCGCTGCAACTGATGAACACCGGCAGCAAGTGGCGCCTGCACGTGCCGAGCGAGCTGGCTTACGGCGCCCAGGGCGTCGGCAGCATCCCGCCGCACAGCGTGCTGGTATTTGATGTCGAGCTGCTCGACATTCTGTAAGCGTAATCGTTAGGAGGCGAGGCTGTTTTTGTCCTCCATCGCGGTGATGGTGGACGGGTGAGGCGTCGTCCACCCTACGCCCCGTTTGCGTTGCAGTGTCTAGGGTGGACAACGCTGTTTTTGTCCATCGCTGCGACAGCGGCGGGGCGGATGAACCGCTGCCAGTCTGCGTACATACAAAACGGCCCTTCTGCTGAGTAGAAGGGCCGTTTTGTTTTCAGGCCGGGCGCAAGGCCCGGGCATAGCAGAACAGAAACAGGCTGCGCACCAGCTCCTTGAGCACGCTGGGTTCGCTGGAGCTTAGTTCGTGCAGATCCAGGTCGCCCTGGTCGCGCAGCTCGTCCAGCGCTTCTTCTTCGAGCATGGCGCAGACTTCACCGGTTTCGCGGTTGAGGATGCGCAGGTAGGGATGCGGGCGGTCCAGCCAGGCATCGATCAGGTAGGTCATGGCAGGTCTCCTTGGCCGTCATTACGTAACTGAGAATAATTCCTATTACATAAATAGCAAGGGTTAATTGCGACCTTCTGTCGTTTGCGTGAATCGATGCTGGCGATAAGGCGGCCTGTGGGAGGGGCTTCAGCCGCGACAGTCGCCGCTGAAGCGCCTCCCACAGGCTCGGTCAGTGCGCGGGCGAGACCTCTGCCTGTTCCTGCGGTTTGGCATCCGGCTTGGCCAGTAGGCTGTAGACACAGGGCAGGACGAACAGGGTGAACAGCGTGCCGACGCTCATGCCGGTGGCGATCACCAGGCCGATGTCGAAGCGACTCACCGCGCCGGCACCGGTGGCGAAGATCAGCGGCACCATGCCGAAGACCATAGCTGCGGTGGTCATCAGCACCGGACGCAGGCGAATGGCGGCGGCCTCTTCGATGGCTTCGCGCAGCGGCAGGCCCTTTTCGTGGCGCAGCTGGTTGGCGAACTCGACGATGAGGATGCCGTGCTTGCTGATCAGGCCGATCAGCGTCACCAGGCCCACCTGGGTGTAGATGTTCATGGTCGAGAAGCCGAGGAAGATCGGGATCAGTGCGCCGCAGATCGACAGCGGCACGGTCACCAGAATCACCAGCGGGTCGCGGAAGCTTTCGAACTGGGCCGCCAGCACCAGGAAGATGATCGCCAGGGCCAGGGCGAAGGTGACGAACAGCGCGCTGCCTTCCTGGATGTACTGCCGTGAGGCCCCGGCATAGTCGAAGCTGTAGCCGCGCGGCGCTTCCTCACGGGCGATGGCGGTGATGGTGTCGATGGCGTCGCCCTGGCTGACGATGGCCACGCCTTCGATGATCGCCGAGTTGAGCTGCTGGAACTGCTTGAGCTTGGTCGGCCGCGCGCGGTCACTGATGCTGATCAGGGTGCCCAGCGGCACCATGGCGCCGCTTTCGCTACGCACGTAGTAGCTATCCAGCCAGCTCGGGTTCTCGCGATAGGCGCGCTCGACCTGGGCGATCACCTTGTAGCTGCGTCCGTCGATGGTGAAGCGGTTGATTTCGCCCTCGCCGAGCAGGCTGGCCAGGGTGGTGCCCAGGTCCTCCATGGACACGCCCATCTGCGCGGCCTTCTCGCGGTCGATGTCGACGACGATTTCCGGCTTGTCGAAGGCCAGGTCGATGTTGAGGAAGGCGAACTTGCCCGATTCCTGGGCGCGCGATTTGACTCGCTCAGCCACCTGCAGCAGCGACTCGTAGTCGTTCGGCGTGTTGATCACGAACTGGAAGGGCAGGCCTTCACCGGTACCCGGCAGTGACGGCAGGTTGAAGCCGAAGATCTGCAGGCCGGGGATGTGGTTGAGCTTGGCCTGGACTTCGGGAAGGATCGCCATCTGCGTGCGTTTACGTTCGTTCCAGGGCGTCAGCAGGAACCCCCCGATACCCGACTGCACGCCGTCGAAGCCGTTGATCTGGAACGACGAGTAGTACTCGGGGAAGGTCTTGAAGATCTCCACGAACTGGTCGGTGTAGGCGTTGACGTAATCGAGGTTGGTCGGCTGCGGTGCGTTGGCGAAGAGGAACACGATGCCCTGGTCTTCCTCGGGCGCCAGCTCGCTCTGGGTGAAGGAAAGCAGCACCGGAATCAGCGCCATGACGATCACACCGAATACCACCACCACCGGGCGGGTGTTGAGGGTGCCGTGCAGCATCTTCTGATAACGCTGCTTGAGTCGGTCGAAGATCAGGTCCAGACGATGGGCCAGGCCCGAGGGGTTCTCCTCGTGGCGCAGCAGCTTGGCGCACATCATCGGCGACAGGGTCAGGGCGACGATGCCGGAGATGATCACCGCACCGGCCAGGGTCAGGGCGAACTCCTTGAACAGGGCGCCGGTCAGGCCTTCGAGGAAGCCGATAGGGGCATAGACCGCGGCCAGGGTGATGGTCATCGAGATCACCGGCACGGCGATCTCGCGCGCCCCCTCGATGGCGGCATCGAAGGGCGTCTTGCCTTCTTCGATATGGCGGTGGATGTTCTCCACCACGACGATGGCGTCGTCCACCACCAGGCCGATAGCCAGCACCATCGCCAGCAGGGTGAGCAGATTGATGGAATAACCCATCAGCTGCATGAAGAACAGCACGCCGATCATCGACAGCGGAATGGTGATTACCGGGATCAACACCGAACGGAACGCACCGAGGAACAGGAAGACCACGACGATGACGATCAGCACCGCTTCGGCCAGGGTCTTCACCACTTCGTCGATGGACGCCTGGATGAACAGCGTGGCGTCGTAGGCGATGGCCACCTTGAGGTTCGGCGGCAGCTGCGCCTCCAGCTCCGGCAGGGCGTTGCGCACCTCCTTGATCACGTCCAGCGGGTTGGCGCTCGGCGTGCCCTTGATGGCGATGTACACCGAGGGAATGCCGTCGAACGAGCTGATCGAGTCGTAGTTGGCTGCGCCCATTTCCACGCGGGCGATGTCACGCACCAGCACGCGGGTGTCACCGAGCGTCTTGACCGGAATGGCGCCGAAGGCCTCCACCGATTTGAGGTCGGTGCTGGCGTTGATGCTGGTCACCACGTACTGGCCTTTCACCTCGCCCGCGGCGGAGAGGAAGTTGTACTTGCGCACCGCGTTGTTGAGGTCACCGGCGGTGACGCCGTAGGCGGCCATCTTCACCGGGTCCAGCCACAGACGCATGGCGAACACCTGGTTGCCGAGAATCTGCGCCTCGGCCATGCCGGGCAGGGTGGCCAGCTTGGGCTGGATCACGCGCGACAGGTAGTCGGTGATCTGTGGGTTGGACAACTCGTCGCTGTAGAAGCTGACGTACATCAGCGCCGAGGCGTCGGCGGCCTCTTTCGACAGCACCGGGTCTTCGGCGTCCTGCGGCAGCTGGTTCTTGACCTCGTTGGCCTTGGCCAGCAGCTCGGTGAACAGGCGGTCGCTGTTGGCGCCGATGCGTGCGTAGATGGAGATGGTGGACAGGTTCTGCTGGCTCGACGAGGTCATGTAGTCGATGCCTTCGGCGCTGGCCAGGCTCTGTTGCAGCGGCTGGGTGATGTAGCCCTGGATGGTCTCGGCGTTGGCCCCGGGATAGGCGGTGGTCACCGTGATCAGGGCGTTCTCCATCTGCGGGTACTGGCGGATGGTCAGCTTGCTGAACGCCTGGAAGCCGAGCAGGACGATCAGCAGGCTGACCACGGTGGCCAGCACCGGACGGCGGATGAAGGGATCGGTAAAAGCCATGGAGATTTCCTTGGCCGCCCTGCGGCGGCCTGTCTATCAGCAGTTGCGCGCGTTTTGCTCCCCTCGCCCATTTATGGAGGAGGGGCTGGGGGAGAGGGCCGGAAGTACCAGGTAATGGCCCGTTTTCCCCTCTCCCTGACCCTCTCCCCTGAGGGGCGAGGGGACTAATCGCGCTTGGTCGACGCTTAGTTGAACAACATTACAACTGGACGCGAACGTTACTGCGCGGCGTCGGCCGCTTCGTCTGTTTCGAGTTGCAGCGCCGGGTCGGCGACGATGACGACGTGAGCACCGTTGTCCAGCTTGAGCTGGCCGGAGGTGACCACCTGCTCGCCGGCCTTCAGGCCCTTGCTGATCACCACGCGGCCGGCACGGCGCTCGCCGGTCTCGACGAAGCGCCGCTCGACGGTCAACTGGGCCGTGCCGTCTTCGTCCTTGACCGTCTTGCCGTCCTCGCCCTGCTTTTCCGTCACCACGTACACCGAGTTGCCATAGAGGGTGTAGGTGATGGCGGTTTCCGGCACCACGATCTGCGGTCGGTCATCGGGCAGCAGCACCTCCAGGTTGGCGAACATGCCGGGCAGCAGCTTCTCGTCCGGGTTGCTCAGGGTGGCGCGCACCTGCAGGTTGCGGGTCTCGTTTTCCACCTTGGGGTTGATCGCGGCGATGCGGCCTTCGAACTGCTCGTCGGGGTAGGCGGCGACGCTCAGGCGCACCGGCTGGCCGACCTGAAGCTGCGGCGCGCGCTGCTCCGGCAGGAAGAAGTCGACGTGCAGGTGCGACAGGTCCTGCAAGGTGGCGATGGTGGCGCCCGGCGAGAGGTAGTCGCCGGTGTCGACCTGGCGAATGCCGATGGTGCCGGCGAAGGGCGCGTTGATGCGCTTCTTGTCCAGTTGCGCCTTGAGTTGGGCAGCGCTGGCCGTGGCTTTTTGCAGGGCCGAGGCCAGGCGATCGAACTCGCTCTTGGAAATGTTCGAGCGGCTGACCAGGCTGCGCCCGCGCTCATACTCGATCTGCGCCAGGCTGCGCTCGGCTTCGGCGGTGGCCAGGCTGGCGCGTTCCACTTCGCTGTCGAGCTGGATCAGCGCTTGACCCTGGGTCACCTTTTGCCCCGATTCGAACATCACCTCGCGCACGATACCTTCGACCTCTGCGGCCAGATCCACGCCCTGAAACGCCTTGAGCGTGCCGATGGCTGGCAGGCGGCTCTGCCATGGCTGCTCTTCGGCATGCGCGGCAGAAACGCTGATGGCCGGCTGCGGGGCCGAGAACATCTGGATCTGCTGGTAGATGGAGAAGCCTTTATAGCCGGCGAGAGCGAGTACCACGACGAGTACCACGCCGAGCATGATGAGCATGCGACGGAGCAACATATTCCGTTTCCTTGGCAAGCGGGAGGGGCCTGGGAATAGGCAAGAGAGGAACCTTAGTGCCAGTTGCAGTCGCTGTCAAAGCGCCTCGTGTGCCTCAGCCTTACCGCCTGCCCGGCGCCTCCCTGTGCCGGCTGACCAATGGGCTCAGGAGCCCAGGCGACGGGTGACTTCGCCCAGTTCTCCGGACATCTCGTGCAGGTTGCGGCTGGCCAATTGCGTGCGTTCGACGTTGTCCTGATTGGCACTGGCAATGGCCGTCAGCTCGGTGAGGTTGCGCGAGATATCCTCGGCCACCGACGTTTGCTCTTCGGCGGCGGTGGCGATTTGCTGGTTCATGTCGCGGATCGCTTCCACCGCTTCGGTGATGCGCTGCAGCATGGCACCTGCTTCGGTGACCTGGGTGACCCCCTGTTCGCTGCGCTGCTGGCCGCTTTCGATGGCGCGCACGGCATTGAGGGCGCCCATTTGCACGGTGTCGATGATCTGATTGATCTCCGCGGTGGACTCGGCCGTGCGCTGCGCCAGATGACGCACCTCATCGGCGACCACGGCGAAGCCTCGGCCTTGCTCGCCGGCGCGGGCAGCTTCGATGGCCGCGTTGAGGGCCAGCAGGTTGGTCTGCTCGGCAATCCCACGGATCACTTCGAGCACCTTGCCGATGCGGCCGCTGTCGCTTTCCAGGCGACGGATCACTTCGGCGGTATTGGCGATCTCGCCGCGAATGTCGGTGATGGTGGCGATGGTCGACTGCATCACCGCACCGCCCTGGCGTGCAGAGTCGTCGGCATCGTTGGCGGCGTGGGCGGCATCGGCGGCGTGACGGGCCACTTCCTGAGCAGTGGCGGACATCTCGTGCATGGCCGTGGCGACCTGGTCGGTACGTTCGAACTGCTCGCTGACGCCTTCGGTCATGCGCGAGGCGATGGCGTTCAGCTCGCTGCTGGCGTTGTCGAGATTCTGCGTGCTGTGGTGCAGGCGCTCGCTGGTGCTGGCGAGAAAGTCACGCAACGTGTTGGCGGCGCGAGCGAGCAGGCCCAGTTCATCCTGGCGGGTGCTCTCCACGCGTTGACCGAACTGGCCATGGCTGAGCTGATCGACGTGACCGATCAGGTGGCGAATGGGGATGATCAGGTTGCGGTTGACCAGCCACAGGCTGAACACGGCGATGACCAGCGCGGCGCAGAGCATCACGATGGTGCCGCCAAGAATGGTGCGAGCGGCGTTGGCGTTGATCTGCTCGGCCTGGCTCAGGCTGTTTTGCCGCAGTTGCTCGACCAGTGCCGTCATCTGCTCGCTGGCGTCGCGGTCGATACCTTTTACCGCCGCGTCGCCGGCCTTGGCATCGGCGCCAGCGGCAATGAAGGCATCCCGGCCTTTGCGATAGTTGGCACCGAGGGCCTGGTGTTCGCTGCGCAGGCGCTCGACCTGCTGTTTCAGGGCAGGGTCGGCAGCGGCTACCTGAGCCAGTTTACCGAGGGTGTCCTGCACCTTGCGCTCCTGTTCTTCGAACTGACTCCAGTAGCGCTGCAGGTTGGCGCTGTCCTGGCCTCGCAGCAGAACGTTCTTCCACTCCTGTACCTGGATCTTGAACTCCACATTGGCCGCGTCGATCAGGCGTGAGGATTCCACCGGGCCGTCGAGCAGGCCGCGATAGGACTGAATGCCGCTGGAGAGAAAGCTGAAGCAGGCCAGGGCGGTGACCAGGATCAGCGCCAGGCTGCCACCGAGCAGGGTGAGAATCTGCGCGCGCAGGGATTTTTGCAGGAACATGATGAGGTGCCTCGGAGGTCAGGCGGAGCGGGACATATTCAGCGTAGTTGGCAAATGTTGCAGATTTGTGAAATGTCTAGATGAGTTGTCGCAGTGCTGATGAGTCAGAGAGCAGTAGAAGATTCTGATGCTTGAATGATTGCGCAATCATCTTAATCTGGCTCGGGTTGTCCATTTTCGGCGGCCCAGAGGGTGCCGAGTTCATCACGAGGAAGACGTCATGACTGATCACGCCACCCCACGCGCCGACGACGATCGCATTGCCTGGCTGAGCCTGCGTTCGGTAGCCCTGCCACTGGCCAACCCGATCAGCGATGCCAAGGTACTCACCGGCCGGCAGAAGCCGATGACCGAGATCGCCATCCTGATCGCCGAGATCGAAACCCGTGACGGTCATTGTGGCCTGGGCTTCAGCTATTCCAAGCGCGCTGGTGGTCCCGGCCAGTTCGCCCATGCTGTGGAAGTGGCGCCGAACCTGATCGGCGAGAACCCCAGCGATATCGCCAAGCTCTGGGACAAGCTGTGCTGGGCCGGCGCCTCGGTTGGTCGTAGCGGCCTGGCAACCCAGGCCATCGGTGCCTTCGATGTCGCCCTGTGGGACCTCAAGGCACGTCGCGCCGGGCTGTCGCTGGCGCGCCTGCTCGGCAGCCACCGCGATTCGGTGCGTTGCTACAACACCTCCGGCGGCTTCCTGCATACGCCGCTCGAGCAACTGCTGAAGAACACCGACCTCTCCCGCGAGAAGGGTATCGGTGGCATCAAGCTCAAGGTCGGCCAACCCGACTGGGCGCTGGATATTCACCGCGTCAGCAGGGTGCGTGAACATCTGGGCGAGAGCTTCGCGCTGATGGTCGATGCCAACCAGCAGTGGGATCGGGCGACCGCGCGGCGCATGTGCCGGCGTCTGGAGCCCTTCGACCTGATCTGGATCGAGGAGCCGCTGGACTGCTACGACGCCGAGGGTCACGCCGAGTTGGCGCGCCTGTTCGATACACCGATCGCCACCGGCGAGATGCTCACCAGTCCGGCCGAGCACTGGGAGTTCATCCGCCAGCGCGGTGCCGACTTTCTCATGCCGGATGCGCCACGCCTCGGTGGCATCACGCCTTACCTGCGCGTGCAGACCCTGGCCGAGCAGGCCGGCATGACCCTGGCGCCACACTTCGCCATGGAGCTGCACGTGCACCTGGCCGCCAGCCATACGCGTGAGCCCTGGGTCGAGCATTTCGAGTGGCTGGAGCCGCTGTTCAACGAGCGCCTGGAAACCCGTGACGGGCGCATGCTGGTGCCGACCCGTCCGGGGCTTGGCCTGAGCCTGAGCGAGCAGGTCGCCGGTTGGACGGTGCAGCAGGCGGAAGTTGGCAAGCGCGCCTGATCTTCAGCTCGGCGGATAGATGTCGCGAGCAGCCTGGCGCACGGCATCGATCACCGCCGGTAGTGCGGGGTTGTCGTTGTCGTCGCGCCAGAGCAGATGCAGCTCGCCACACACACCCTTGGGTAGCGGCAGGTCGCGGAAGCGCACCTGCTCGAAGCGAATGGCACTGGCGCTGCGCGGCACCAGTGCCAGCCCCATGCCGGCATTGACCAGCGACAGGATGGTCAGGGTCGAGCCCAGAGATTGAACGAAATCCGGCTGGATGCCGCTGGCGCGAAACAGGCCGGTATGCAGTTCGTTGAACGGCTGCCAGGCCGTATGCGCATAGAGAATGAAGGGCTGGCCATGGAGCATTTCCAGGGTCGGCCGTTCGTGCTGCGCCAGGGAATGCTCGGCCGGGGCTGCCAGCACGAAGGGCTCGCGCAGCAGGCATTCGCTGACCAGGCCGGGCTGCTGCAACGGTGCCCGCACGATGGCCAGGTCGACGCCCCGGGCGCGCAACGCCTGTACCTGTTCGAAGGTGCTCATTTCCTGCAGGACGATATCCACGCCAGGGCGTTCGCGCTTGGCGGTGGTGATCGCACGTGGCAGCACGTCGTACACCGCACTGGCGACGAAGCTGATGTTCAGCGAACCGCTTTCACCGATGGCAGCCAGGCGGGCGCTTTGCGCGGCACGGTGGGCCTGATCGAGCAGCGCCTGGGCTTCGACGAAGAAGGCACGGCCAGCCGCCGTCAAGGCAACCGAGCGAGTGCTGCGGGTGAACAGCGTCACGCCCAACTGATGTTCGAGCAACTGGATCTGCCGACTTAGTGGCGGCTGGGTCATGTTCAGGCGCTCGGCAGCGCGACGGAAATTCAGCTCTGCAGCGAGAGTGGTGAAGCAGCGCAGTTGGGCGAGGTCGAACATTGATCCAATCTGGGTATCAATCAAGTGATGGATTAGATTAGACCTGGATCAATGAGCGCGTCCATTATCTTGCTCAAGCCGCTGCAGTTGGCGTTGTAGAGGGCTGGAGGCGAAAGAGGCGGGAGTCAGAAATGAACCGCCCCCTGAGCAGAGGGGGCGGCATGGTGGGAGGGGATCAGGTACGCAGGATTTCGTTGATCGCACTGGGCTTGGGACGCAGCGCACTGAATACCTGCCAGAGCACGAACACCACTGCCATGCCGAGGAAGGTGCCGGCGATGGGGTTGGTGAAGAAGTCGGCGAAGCTGCCGTCCGACAGCATCAGGCCCCGGCGTAGGTTGGTTTCCGCCATCGGCCCGAGGATGAAGCCGATGATGAATGGCGCCGCCGGCATGCCCGCCTTGACGAAGCCGTAGCCGAGCAGGCCGAACAGCAGGATCGACCAGACGTCGAACAGGCGGCTGGACAGACCGAAGGCACCGACCACACAGAGCACCAGGATGATCGGCAGGAGGATGTGCTTGGGTACGTCGAGCAGCTTGATGAACAGGCGCAGGCCGTAGAACTCCATGAACAGCATCATGCAGGTGGCGACGATCAGCGCGGCGAAGATGGTGTACACCAGCGGCCCCTGGCTGATGAACAGCAGCGGGCCGGGCTGGATGCCGTGGATCAAAAAGCCGCCGAGCATGATCGCGGTGACGGTGTCGCCGGGAATGCCCAGGGTCATCAGCGGCATCATGGCGCCGCCGATACCGGCGTTGTTGGCTGTTTCGCTGGCGACCACGCCGCCGATGTTGCCCTTGCCATAGGTGTGGCCGTCCTTGGCGCGCTTCTTGGCGATGATGTACGACACCAGGTTGGAGGTGCCGGCACCGATGCCCGGGAGGATGCCGATACCCAGGCCGATCAGGCCGGAGCGACCGGCGTTGGGCAGCTGCTCGCGGAATTCCTTGAGCGAGAAACCGAAGCCCTTGATGTTCTTCATGCTCACCGACCGGGCCTTGCCCTGCACGGCATGGCGGCCGGTTTCGGCGAGTTTGATGATCTCGGCGACGGCGAACATGCCGATCATCACCGTGAGCATGGAGAAGCCGCCATTGAGCTCGCTGACGCCGAAGGTGAAGCGGCGTACCGCTTCGACCGGGGCGATGCCCACCGTGGACACGGCGATGCCCAGCGCACCGGCGAACAGGCCCTTGACCATGGAACCGGCCGACAGGGTGGCGATCAGGGTCAGGGAGAATATGGCGATGGCGAAGTACTCATGCGGACCGAAGCTCAGGGCGACCTTGGCCAGCTGCGGGGCGATGAACATCAGCGCGACGATGCTGAAGATGGTGCCGAGGAAGGAAAACACGATGCCGACGCCGAGTGCCTTGACCCCGTGGCCCTGTTCCATCAGCGGGCCGCCATCGAACACCGTGGCGATGGAGGAGGGCGTACCCGGAATCTTCAGCAGGATCGCCGAGATCAAACCGCCGGAGGTGGCGCCGATGAACAGCGCCACCAGCAGCGACAGGCCCGCCTGCGGGCCCATGGTGAAGGTCAGCGGCAGGCACAGCGCCACGGCCATGGTGGCCGACAGGCCGGGCACGGCGCCGAAGACAATGCCCATGGCCACACCGACGGCCATCAGCATCAGAATGTGCAATGAGAAGACGGCACCGAAGCCTTGCTGCAGTAATTCGAGCATGGTCGATCCTCAGAGGAAGTTGTTCAGCAGACCAGCGGGCAGCAACAGGTCGAAGGCCTCGCGGAACAGCAGGAAGATGAGCGCAGAGCAGGTGACGGCGATCAACAGGTAGGTCAGGTGCCTGGCTTTCTGGTTCGCCGGGGTCAGCACGAGGAACTGCAGATACAGGTAAACCACGGTCATGATCGGGAAGCCCACAGGGCCGAGCAGGGCCATGTAGCCGAGGATCAGGCCAAGTGTCTTGAAGACTGTCTTCGGTTCGACGACATCGGCGCTCGGCTCTTCGGCGTCTGCCGGTGCCGGGCTCGCGGGTTCGGCCGCCGCCTTGGGTCTGGCAAAGGCGCTGACCAGTTGCATCACGCCCAGTAGAGACAGCAGCCCGGCCAGCAGCTTGGGCACGGTGGCCGCATCGACGCCGTCATGCCCGGGCAACTGCTGCGCCGCGAGCAGGTAGGCAAGGCTCGCACCGAGCATGGCGATGCCGATGATCAGTTCTTTCTTGTTGAGGGTGTTCATCGCGTACCTCGATGTTCTGAGGTGCAGCGCCGGCCCAAGTCGATCGGGCCGGCGCTGCGTTGTGGCTTACTTGGCCTTGCGCAGCTCATCCTTGAACTGCATGAAGTCTTCGCGGGTCTTGGCCAGAATCTGCTTGGCCTCTTCGGTGCCGAAGAAGGCGACTGGCTGTTTGAATTTCTTCAGGTCTTCGGCGTAGCCGGGCTGCTCGGTGATCTGCTTCATGATGGCGGACATCTTTTCCACGATCGCCGGATCGGTACCTTTCGGGAAGGCCACGACGTAAGGCTTGTCCATGGTGATATCCAGGCCCTGCTCCTTGAGGGTCGGTACGTTGCCAATCATGGGGTTGCGCTCGGCGTTAGGCTGGCCCAGTGCGACCATCTGCCCACCCTGAACGTAGTCCTGCACCGAACCATAGGTGATGGCGCCCATGTCCAGGCGACCGCCGAGCATGCCGACCACGCGGTCGGAGACGGTGCCGCCGTCGACCATCTTCAGCTTGGCGCCGGTGAGCTTCTCCAGCATCAGGCCTTGCAGGTGGGAGAAGCTGCCCATCTCGGTGCCGTAGGTGATGCTGCCCGGGTTGGCTTTGGACTTGTCGACCAGGTCTTTCATGCTGGTCACGCCGGACTGTTTGGAAGCGACGAACACGGTGCTCTTGTCGACGCCGGCGATGCAGGCGACGTCGAAGGTATTGAAGCTGTCTTCGGTCAGACCGGCGACTTCGTTGACGATCAACTGGCCCGGGTGGGTGAAGAGGATGGTGTTGCCATCCGCTGCTGCGCCCTTGACCTGCTCGGCCGCCAGGGTGCCACCGCCGCCAGCGACGTTGGTCACCACCATGGTCTTGCCGGTGATCTCGTTGAAGTACTTGGCCATCATGCGGGCATTGAAATCGGTGTCACCGCCAGGGTTGGCGATCACCACCACCTGGATCGGCCGCGTCGGCCATTTGACCTCATCGGCGAACGTGGCAGCGCTGCTGACCAGGGCACCGATACCGACGACAGCGGAAAGGAGGGAGGCGCGGAATGTTTTTTTCATTGGAATACTCCGGTTGGGATGAAAGCCGCGCGAGTCAGTCGCGGCCGAGGCTGGGACGTTTCGGGTGATATTGCCAACCCGGAACCAGGTACTGCATGGCCATGGCGTCGTCACGCGCGCCGCTTGCCACCTTCTTGTAAAGCTCGTGAGCGGCCATGATCCGCTCCATGTCCGGCTCGATACCGAGGCCGGGCCTGTCGGCAACCTGTACCTGGCCAGCGCTGATCTGCAGCGGCTCGCGGGTCAGGCGCTCTTCGCCTTCCTGCCAGATCCAGTGGGTGTCGATGGCCGTGACGCGGCCCGGTACGGCAGCGGCGGCATGGGTGAACATGGCCAGGGAAATGTCGAAATGGTTGTTCGAATGCGAACCCCAGGTCAGGCCGAATTCTTCGCACACCTGGCCGAGGCGCACGGCGCCCTGCATGGTCCAGAAGTGTGGGTCGGCCAGGGGAATGTCGACGGCTTCCAGGCGCAGCGAGTGGCCCATCTGCCGCCAGTCGGTGGCGACCATGTTGGTAGCGGTGGGAATGCCGGTGGCGCGCTTGAACTCGGCCATCACCTCGCGGCCCGAGTAGCCGTTTTCCGGGCCGCAGGGGTCTTCGGCGTAGGCCAATACATGACCTTGGCCCTGGCACAGGGCGATAGCCTCGTCCAGCGACCAGGCGCCATTGGGGTCGAGGGTGACGCGCGCATTGGGGAAGCGCGCCTTGATTGCACGGATCGCGTCCATTTCCTCGGCACCGCGCATCACGCCGCCCTTGAGCTTGAAGTCGTTGAAGCCATAGCGCGCATGCGCGGCTTCGGCCAGGCGAGCGATGGCCGCGGGCGTCAGCGCGGCCTGGTGGCGCAGGTGATACCAGTCATCGTGCGAGCCCTTGCCGGCGAGGTAGGGTAGGTCGGTACGCTGGCGCTCACCTATATAGAAGAGGTAAGCGAGCATCGGCACGCTGTCGCGCTGCTGGCCGCTGCCGAGCAGTTCGGCCACCGGCACGTCGAGATGCTGGCCGAGCAGGTCGAGCAGGGCGGCTTCGACCGCAGTGATCACGTTGTCCAGGCGCAGGTTGATTTCGTGCGGTTGCTTGAGCACCCGTGCTTCGGATTCGGACGTGACCTGATGCTGGGTGGTCTGTGGCCCCTTGGCCGGCCCCGCGATGGCCTGGCGCAGGCGATTGAGCACGTGGTTGTAGCGGCCGACCGATTGGCCGATCACCAGCTCGCGACAGCGCTCCAACGCCTGGCGGATACCTTCGCCACCAGGGACTTCGCCACAACCGGTGCGGCCTGCATTGTCCTTGAGCAGCACCAGGTTGCGGGTGAAGTAGGGGGCATGGGCGCCGCACAGGTTGAGCAGCATGCTGTCATGTCCGGCGACCGGGATGACTTGCATGTCGACTATCTGAGGGGTGTTGGACATCTTGGCAGGGGCTCCGGACTTGGTGCGGCCCTCGGCCGCAATGGCGAAGGGACGGTTCAGCCGTGCACCGGGATCAGCAGGCGATCCAGGCGGCAGCAGACAAGAGCGGGGGCGAAGCCGGCAACGAAGCTCGCGCAAGCGGCGTTGTCCTGACCAGAGCTGGCAACGCGGCAATGCAGTACGCGGCGAGAGCAGGTGGTGGCAGTGAAGGTCTGTGACATGACCTGGGCCTCGTTTGTTTTTATTGGAATGTCATAGGTTGTCGTATGACTTGGTGAAATTAGTACCAGCCTGTTCCTGGCCTGTCAACGCCGCTCATGAATGATGATGATTGCGCTGGCATATTTTCTGGCGTCATGATGGGGCCTGCTCTACGCTGAGCTTTGGCGCTGCGGGGTGGTTTTGCGGGCGGGCTTGGCCGCAGCGAAAAGACTGCGACGAACGGACGATAGAAAAACTGGTGTTTTTTTTATTGTTGTACGATAACGTATCTCTACAGCTGCGGCTGACGCCATTCCTCACAACTCGCTTTACAGGGTGTTCGCATAATGAATCCACAAGAACTTAAGTCCATCCTCTCCTCTGGTCTGCTGTCTTTCCCGGTGACCGACTTCGATGCTGCCGGTGATTTCAACCCGGCGGGCTACGTGCGCCGTCTTGAGTGGCTGGCGCCTTATGGTGCTTCCGCCCTGTTCGCCGCCGGTGGTACTGGCGAGTTCTTCTCCCTGGCGCCGGACGAGTACAGCGCCGTGATCAAGACAGCCGTAGATACCTGCGAGAAGTCCGTACCTATCCTGGCCGGCGTGGGTGGCCCGACCCGCGTTGCCATCCAGATGGCACAGGAAGCCGAGCGCCTGGGCGCCAAGGGCCTGCTGCTGCTGCCGCATTACCTGACCGAAGCCTCGCAGGACGGTGTTGCCGCTCACGTCGAGCAGGTGTGCAAGTCGGTGAACATCGGTGTGGTGATCTACAACCGTAACGTCTGCCGCCTCAACGCCAACCTGCTGGAGCAACTGGCCGAGCGTTGCCCGAACCTGATCGGCTACAAGGACGGCCTGGGTGACATCGAACTGATGGTGTCGATCCGTCGCCGCCTGGGCGAGCGCCTGACCTACCTCGGCGGCCTGCCGACCGCCGAAGTCTATGCCGCTGCCTACAGGGCGCTGGGTGTACCGGTGTATTCCTCGGCCGTGTTCAACTTCATCCCGAAAACCGCCATGGCGTTCTACCGCGCCATCGCTGCGGAAGATCACGCCACCGTTGGCAAGCTGATCGACGATTTCTTCCTGCCGTACCTGGACATCCGCAACCGCAAGGCCGGTTATGCGGTGAGCATCGTCAAGGCCGGCGCCAAGATCGTCGGTTACGATGCCGGCCCGGTACGTGCACCGCTGACCGATCTGCTGCCGGACGAATACGAAGCCCTGGCCAAGCTGATCGAAGCGCAAGGCGCGCAGTAACAGCGCAGATAGCCGCTCGCCTCGGCGAGCGGCGCAGTCGCGCCCCGGCAGGCCGGGCGCGACATGGTTGCACCATTGTCGAACCCGCATAAGAACAACAGGGTAACGCTCATGACTTCACAGAATCCTGCCGCTGTCGGTACTCCGCTGATCACCGAGCTGCAAGTCGTGCCGGTCGCCGGCCACGACAGCATGCTGCTCAACCTGAGCGGTGCCCACGGCCCTTACTTCACCCGCAACATCCTCATTCTCAAGGACAGCGCCGGCCACGTCGGTGTCGGCGAAGTCCCCGGTGGCGAGGGCATTCGCCAGACCCTCGAAGACGCCCGCTCGATCCTCGTCGGCCAGCCGGTCGGCAATTACAACGCGCTGCTCAACCAGGTGCGCCGTGCCTTCGCCGACCGCGATTCTGGCGGCCGTGGCCTGCAGACCTTCGACCTGCGCATCACCATTCATGCCGTCACCGCGCTGGAGTCGGCGCTGCTCGATTTGCTCGGTCAGCACCTCGGTGTGCCGGTGGCGGCCCTGCTTGGCGAAGGCCAGCAGCGCGATGCGGTGGAAATGCTCGGCTATCTGTTCTTCGTCGGTGACAAGGACAAGACCGATCTCGGCTACCGCGATGAGCGCGACGCCGACGACACCTGGGAGCGTGTGCGCAACCAGACCGCGTTGACCCCGGAAACCATCGTCCGCCAGGCCGAGGCCGCGCATGCGCGCTATGGCTTCAACGACTTCAAACTCAAGGGCGGTGTGCTGCATGGTGAGGCCGAGGTCGAGGCGATTCGTGCCCTGGCTGCGCGTTTCCCGAATGCCCGCGTGACCCTCGACCCCAATGGCGGTTGGTCGCTGGATCAGGCCATCGCCCTGTGCCGCGACCTGCATGGCGTGCTGGCCTATGCCGAAGACCCGTGCGGCGCCGAGAACGGCTACAGCGGCCGTGAGGTGATGGCCGAGTTCCGCCGCGCCACCGGCCTGCCGACCGCGACCAACATGATCGCCACCGACTGGCGGCAGATGGGCCACACCATTTCCCTGCAATCGGTGGACATCCCGCTGGCCGATCCGCACTTCTGGACCATGGCCGGCTCCGTGCGCGTGGCGCAGATGTGCAACGACTGGGGCCTGACGTGGGGCTCGCACTCGAACAACCACTTCGACATTTCCCTGGCCATGTTCACCCATGTCGCCGCCGCAGCGCCGGGGCGAGTCACCGCCATCGACACCCACTGGATCTGGCAGGACGGTCAGTACCTGACGCGCAACCCGCTGCGCATCGAAGGTGGCCTGGTGCAGGTGCCGAAGACGCCGGGGCTCGGCGTCGAGTTGGACTGGGACGCGCTGGCCAAGGCGCACGAGCTGTACCAGGCCAAGGGCCTGGGCGCGCGTGACGATGCGATTGCCATGCAGTACCTGATCCCTGGTTGGACCTTCAATAACAAGAAGCCCTGCCTGGTACGGTGATCCAGCGGCCCGGTGCTGTGCATCGGGCCTGTCGTTTCCATACGCGAGTCTTACCGATGCCGGACGCCAAACCAGGTCGGGTGCGCTACCGCATTCTGCTGATGCTGTTTCTGGTCACCACCATCACCTTCGCCGATCGCTCCAGTCTTTCCGTCGCCGGTTCGGCGATGCAGGCCGGCCTGGGCATCGACGCGGTGACGCTCGGCTACATCTTCTCGGCGTTCGGCTGGGCCTATGTGATCGGGCAGATTCCCGGCGGTTGGCTGTTCGACCGCTTCGGCACCAAGCCGGTGTATACCCTGGCGCTGTTCATCTGGTCGACGCTGACCCTGCTGCAGGGCTTCGTCGGCTGGCTGCCGGGCACCTGGGCGGTGACCTCGATGTTCCTCCTGCGCTTGCTGGTGGGCTTTGCCAGTGCGCCGTGCTTTCCCGGCAATGCGCGGATCACTGCCTCCTGGTTTCCCACGGCCGAGCGCGCCACTGCCACGGCCATCTCCAGCTCGGCGCAGTACGCCGCCACCGCGCTGTTCGCGCCGCTGATGGGCTGGGTGGTGCAGACGATGGGCTGGCAAGCGGTATTCATCGTGCTCGGTTGTCTCGGCCTGGTGCTGTCGCTCGTCTGGCTCAAGCAACTGCACGGCCCGCGTCAGCACCCGCGCATCGGCGCGGCCGAACTGGCGCACCTGGAGCAGGGCGGGGCGTTGATCGACCTGGAAGGGCAGCGCGGCGGTAGCGGCGGTTCGCAGTGGCGCTACCTGGGGCTGCTGCTGCGCCAGCGCACCATGATCGGTATCTACCTTGGCCAGTACTGCAACAACGCCATTACCTACTTCTTTCTCACCTGGTTCCCCGTGTACCTGGTGCAGGCGCGCGGCATGAGCATTCTCGGCGCCGGTTTCGCCGCCGCGCTGCCGGCCATCAGTGGCTGCATCGGTGGTGTGCTCGGCGGGCTGCTGTCCGACGGCATGCTGCGTCGCGGCCATTCGCTGACCCTGGCGCGCAAGCTGCCGATGGTGCTCGGCCTGCTGCTGTCGAGCGCGGTGGTGCTGTGCATCTTCGTCGACAGCGATACGGCCGTGGTGGCGCTGATGGCCCTGGCCTTCTTCGGCAAGGGCCTCGGTTCGCTGGGCTGGACGCTGGTGGCCGACACTTCGCCACGGCAGATCCTCGGCCTTTCTGGGGGGCTGTTCAACACCTTTGGCAATCTGGCGGCAGTGACCACGCCGATCATCATCGGTTACCTGGTCAGCCATAGTGGTTCTTTCGATGGGGCATTGGTCTACGTTGGCCTCAATGCCCTGCTGGCGGTGGTCAGCTTCGGTCTGATCGTCGGCCAAATTCGCAGGGTCGAACTGGGCGAGGGCCCCTCTGGCGCCACGTCCGGCTCGGCATCCTGAACGCATGACAGGAGCAAGCAACATGCAGTTGATTCCCCATCAGGATTCGCCCCGTTACATTCGCCTGCACCCGAGCGACAACGTCGGCGTGGTGGTCAATGACCAGGGCGTGGCCGCGGGCGGCCAGTTCGACGACGGCCTGACGGCTATTGAAGGCATTCCACAGAGTCACAAGGTGGCGCTGCTGAACATCGCCGAAGGTGGTGAGGTGGTGCGTTATGGCGAGGTGATCGGCTATGCGCTCACCCCTATCGCCGCTGGCAGCTGGGTCACCGAACAGGTGCTGCGCATGCCCGAGCCGCCGGTGCTGGACAACCTGCCCAAGGCAACCATCCAGGCCGCGCCCGGCGAGCCGCTGGACGGCTACAGCTTCGAAGGCTTCCGCAACCCGGACGGCAGCGTCGGCACACGTAACATCCTCGGTGTGACCACCACCGTGCAGTGCGTGGTCGGCGTGCTCGATCACGTGGTCGAGCGCGTGCGCAAGGAAGTGCTGCCCAACTACCCCAACGTCGATGACGTGGTGGCGCTGTCGCACAGCTACGGCTGCGGCGTGGCGATCAACGCGCCGGACGCGGTGGTGCCGATCCGCACCCTGTACAACATCAGCCGCAACCCCAACCTCGGCGGCCAGGCGCTGGTGATCAGCCTCGGTTGCGAGAAGCTGCAGGCCAGCCAGTTGATGGATGGCGATCAGCTCACCAACGGCATGGACGAGGAAGACTGGCTGTTCCGCCTGCAGGATTCCGGCACCGGTTTCAGCGGCATGGTCGAGCAGATCATGGGCATGATCGAGGCGCGTCTGAAGGTGCTCGACCAGCGCCGCCGCGAGACCGTGCCGGCCTCCGAGCTGGTGGTCGGCATGCAGTGCGGCGGCAGCGACGCCTTCTCCGGTATTACCGCCAACCCGGCGCTCGGCGTCGCTGCCGACCTGCTGGTGCGCGCCGGCGCCACGGTGATGTTCTCCGAGAACACCGAAGTGCGTGACGGTATTCACCTGCTCACGCCGCGCGCCGCCAGCGTCGAAGTCGCCGACGCACTGATCCGCGAGATGGACTGGTACGACCGCTACCTGCAGCGCGGCATGGCCGACCGCAGCGCCAATACCACGCCGGGCAACAAGAAGGGCGGGCTGAACAACATCGTCGAGAAGGCCATGGGCTCCATCGCCAAGTCTGGCAACAGCCCCATCGCGGGGGTGGTCGCGCCGGGCGAGCGCATTCGTGGCAAGGGCCTGTGGTTCTGCGCCACGCCGGCCAGCGACTTCATCTGCGGCACCTTGCAATTGGCGGCGGGCATGAACCTGCACATCTTCACCACCGGGCGTGGTACGCCTTATGGCCTGTCCATGGTGCCGGTGATCAAGGTGGCCACGCGCACGCAACTGGCCGAACGCTGGCCGGATCTGATCGACGTCGACGCCGGGCAGATCGTCTCCGGGCGCATGACGCTGGAGCAAATGGGCTGGCACATCTTCCAGCTCTACCTGGACGTGGCCAGCGGGCGCAAGCAGACCTGCGCCGAGCACCTGCGCCTGCACAACGACCTGGTGCTGTTCAACCCGGCGCCGGTGACCTGAGATGAGTGGTCTTTCCGATGATCTGCTCCAGGCATTGCGCGAGGTGGTCGGCGAGGCTGGCCTGATCCTTGATGCCGAGCGTATGCAGAGCTACCTCAGCGACTGGCGCGGCGCCTACCGCGGCCAGGCGGCTGCGGTGCTGCGCCCGGCCTCGACCGAAGAAGTGGCGGCGGTGGTGCGGCTGTGCGCGCAGGCCGGCGTGGCGCTGGTGCCGCAGGGCGGCAATACCGGCCTGTGCGGCGGCTCGATTCCGGACGACAGCGGCGCGCAAGTCGTGCTGTCGCTGACACGTATGAAGCGCATCCGCGACGTGGACGTTGGCAATGCAACCATCACCGTCGAAGCCGGGGTGATCCTGCAGCAGCTGCAGGAAGCCGCCGCCGAAGTCGGCCGCCTGTTCCCGCTGTCGCTGGGCGCCGAGGGCAGTTGCACGGTCGGCGGCAACCTGGCGACCAATGCCGGCGGCACCGCGGTGTTGCGCTACGGCAATATGCGCGAGCTGACCCTGGGCGTGGAAGTGGTGCTGCCCGATGGGCGCATCTGGGACGGTCTGCGCGGGCTGCGCAAGGACAACACGGGCTATGACCTCAAGCATCTGTTCATCGGCAGCGAGGGCACCCTGGGCATCATCACCGCCGCCGTGCTCAAGTTGTTCCCGGCCGTGCGCAGCCTGACCACCGCCTGGGTGGCGCTGCCCAGCCCGCAGGCGGCCGTCGAACTTATCGGGCAGATGCGCAGCCTTTGCGGCGAGCGATTGACCGGCTTCGAGCTGATGTCGCGACAGAGCGTCGAGTTCGTCCTGCGCCATGTCGCCGGTGTCAGCGATCCGTTCGCCGCGGTGCACCCCTGGTACGTGCTGATCGAGCTGAGCGACACCCAACCCAACGCGGCGTTGAACGAATTGCTGGAAGAGGGCCTCGGTGCCGCCTTCGAACAAGGCGTGGCGCTGGATGCAGTAGTCGCTGCCAGCGACGCGCAGGTGCGCGCCTTGTGGGCGCTGCGTGAGGGTATTTCCGAAGCGCAGAACCACGAGGGACCGAGTCTCAAGCACGATATCAGCGTGCCGGTCAGCCGTATTCCGGACTTTATCGCGCGTACCGATCAGGCGCTGCAGCAGGCGTTTCCCGGTGTGCGCATCGTCGCCTACGGTCATGTCGGCGACGGCAACCTGCACTACAACATCAGCAAACCGGTTGGTGCCGAGGACGCGTCGTTCAAGGTGCAGGCCGAGGCGATCATGCGGGTGATCTACGATCAGACCCTGCACCATGCCGGTAGCATCAGCGCCGAACATGGCCTGGGCCAGTCCAAGCGCCTGGCCGCGCAACAGTACAAGGCTCCGCTGGAGCTGGAGCTGATGGCGCGCATCAAGCAGGCGCTGGATCCAGCCGGGCTGATGAACCCGGGCAAAATGCTGTAAATGGCACAACCTAAACAGGAGGCCTCATGAGCAAACCCAAGGTGCTGCAGATCGGCCCGCTGAGCGAGCGTTTCAACCGCGAGCTGGCCGAAGAATACGAGGTCAGTGCGCTGTGGCAACAGGCCGAGCCGCTGGCGTTCCTGCGTGAGCGGGGCGAGCAGTTCATCTACATCGTGTCCTCGGCACGTTTCGGCTGCACGGCCGATCAGCTCGCGCTGCTGCCCAACCTGCGCGCCATCTGCAGTTTCGGTGTGGGCTACGACCCCTATCCGCTGGAGTTGCTGCGTGACCGGGGCATTGCCCTCAGCACCACGCCGGATGTGCTCAACGACTGCGTGGCCGACCTGGCCATGGGCCTGATGATCGACAGCGCGCGGCGCCTGTCCGAGGCCGACCGCTTCGTGCGCGGCAGCGCCTGGAACAGCACCACGGGCTTCCCGCTGGCGCGTCGGGTCAGTGGCAAGCGCCTGGGCATCGTAGGCCTCGGCCGCATCGGCGAGGCGGTGGCGCTGCGCGCCTCCGGGTTCGCCATGCCGGTGCGTTACCACAATCGCCGTGCGGTCGAGGGCAGCCCTTACCAGCATGAGCCGGATCTGCTGGCGCTGGCGCGCTGGGCGGATTTTCTGGTGCTGACCTGTCCGGGTGGCAAGGCCACCCAGCATCTGATCAACGCCGAGGTGCTCGAAGCGCTCGGGCCTGATGGCTTTCTGATCAACGTGGCGCGCGGTTCGGTGGTCGATGAAGCGGCGCTGATCGCTGCACTTGAGCAGAAGGTGATCGGCGGCGCCGGGCTGGATGTCTTCGAACGCGAACCCCAGGTGCCGGCTGCATTGCGCGAGCTGGACAATGTGGTGCTGCTGCCACACGTTGGCAGCGCCAGCGTCGAGACCCGTCAGCAGATGGCCGAACTGGTGCTGGACAACCTGCGCGCCTTTATCGCCACCGGCAAACTGCTGACGCCGCTCTGAGGTCCCACGGAATATGGCCGGGCGGGTTCGCCGTCCGGCCTATCGTCACAGCGTCACAAGCGCTGCGAACGTTTCTTACCTCACCTGCAGCATCCCCGGCGCACCACAAGTGCGCCGTTTTTTCTGCTGTGCGCTGATGTCGCTGGCACAAGCCCTGTAAACTGCAGCGTTTTCCGCAGGCAAGGGGCGATCCAGCGTGCAGCCGATCATTTCCATCGCGCAATTGAACAAGATCTATGCCTCGGGCCACCCGGCCCTGCAGGGCATCGACCTAGAGATTCGCCAGGGCGAGATCTTCGCCTTGCTCGGCCCCAACGGCGCCGGCAAGACCACCCTGATCAGCATCATCTGCGGCATCGTCAATCCGGGCGAGGGCCAGGTGCTGGTAGCGGGGCACGACATCGTCCGCGACTACCGCGCGGCCCGCTCGCAGATCGGCCTGGTGCCGCAGGAGCTGGTCAGCGACGTGTTCGAAACCGTCTGGGCCACGGTCAAGTTCAGCCGAGGCCTGTTCGGCAAGAAGCCCGATCCGGCCTACCTGGAGCAACTGCTCAAGGACCTGTCGCTGTGGGACAAGCGCAATGCCAAGATCATGGAACTGTCCGGTGGCATGAAGCGCCGGGTGATGATCGCCAAGGCGCTCTCCCACGAGCCGCAGATTCTCTTTCTCGACGAACCCACGGCCGGCGTCGACGTCGAGTTGCGCCGCGACATGTGGAACATGGTGCGCCGTCTGCGCGAGCGCGGCGTGACCATCATCCTCACCACCCACTACATCGAAGAGGCCGAGGAAATGGCCGACCGCATTGGGGTGATCAGCCAGGGTCGAATCATCCTGGTGGAGGACAAGCAGGTGCTGATGCACAAGCTGGGCAAGAAGCAGCTGACCCTGCAATTGCAGCAGCCGTTGTCCTGCGTGCCGGCCGAGTTGGCGCGCTATGGGCTGGAGCTGGCCGATCAGGGCCATGCCCTGGTGTTCACCTTCGATGCCCAGCACGAGAACACTGGCATCGCCGAGTTGCTGCGCGATCTCGCTCAGCACGGCATCGACTTCAAGGACCTGCAGTCGAGCCAGAGTTCGCTGGAGGAGATTTTCGTGTCCCTGCTCAAGGAGTCGCGCGCATGAACCTGTACGCCATCAAGGCCATCTACCTGTTCGAGCTGGCGCGCACTTGGCGCACCCTGCTGCAGAGCATCGCCACCCCGGTAATCAGCACCTCGCTGTACTTCGTGGTGTTCGGTTCGGCCATCGGTTCGAGCATGACCCAGGTGCAGGGCGTGAGCTACGGCGCCTTCATCATCCCCGGCCTGATCATGCTGGCGCTGCTCACCGAGAGCATCTCCAACGCCTCGTTCGGCATCTACATGCCCAAGTACTCGGGGAGCATCTACGAGATTCTTTCGGCGCCGGTGTCCTATCTGGAGATTCTGATCGGCTATGTCGGTGCGGCAGCGACCAAGTCGGTGATCCTCGGTCTGATCATCCTGTTCACGGCGAGGCTGTTCGTCGATTTCGAGATTCAGCATCCGCTGTGGATGGCGGCGTTCCTGGTGCTGACGGCGCTGACCTTCAGCCTGTTCGGCTTCATCATCGGCGTGTGGGCCGATGGCTGGGAGAAGCTGCAGATCGTCCCGGCGTTGATCGTCACGCCGCTGACCTTCCTCGGCGGCGCCTTCTATTCGATCAGCATGCTGCCGCCGGCCTGGCAGACGGTGACCCTGTTCAATCCGGTGGTGTACCTGATCAGCGCGTTCCGCTGGAGTTTCTATGGCGTGTCCGACGTCAACGTCGGCGTCAGCCTGGCGATGGTGCTGGGCTTTCTGGCGCTGTGCATCCTGCTGGTGGGCTGGATCTTCAAGACCGGTTACCGGCTCAAGAGCTGAGGCATGGCGTAGGGTGGATGTCGCTTTTTACATCCACCGCTGCGCGGATCGACAAGGCGTGCCCCGCCTTGGGGCTAGTCTGTTCGTGAGCGCTTTTGCTCGTAGCACCCTATGAGCTCGGTCACGAGCACGCCATTGATTTTCATGCCCTCCACGTTCGCATCGGTGATCTCGACATTGGCCAGGTTGAGATGGCTGAGCGTGACGCCAGACATGTTGATGTTGCTAAATGTTGAGTGGCTTAGATCGATGTCTTCGAACGAGCTGTTCGACAAGTTGACGTCATCGAATCTGGCTGATTGCAAATTGCAGTCGTTGAACTGGGCATGCTTCAACACTGCCCAGAAATGCGCGTCGGACAGGTCAACGCCGTTGAATTTTGCTGCAGTCATATCTGACTGTGTGAACGTGAAGCCTTTGAATGTCGAGTCTGGAAACGGGTGATTGTTTTCGCTCATGATCCTCTCCGCAAATCAAAAGTAACTTCCTTGGTTGGGTGGCGGGTTGTACCGCCCTGCGGACCGGTAGAAAGCGCTTCAGCGGCGACCCGTTTCGAGTCGTCGCGGCTAAAGCCCCTCCCACGGAATCCGCCTTGCTCACTTCACTCGCAGTTCACACTCGAAGGTTTCTGCCGGTGGCACATTCGGCTCCCAGGGTTGCTGGTAGGTCAGCAGCAGGCGGCCTTCGCCCGGCTCACGCGCGCTGAAGCGCCAGGTGGAGATGCCGCCAGCGCCCACCAGCCCGGCGTCTTCCGGATTGCTGTAGACCTCCGGGCCTAGGCTTTGCAGGACAGTCTCCGCGCCGTCGCGAACTTCCCAGCGAAAGCCGGTGGTGGGGTTGCTGGGCAGGCTGAGGATCAGTTGCTGGCCCTTGTTCAGCGTCAGCGGGCACTGCCGGTCCTTCTTCAATTCCAGCGTGCCGGATTGATGAGCGCAGGCCGTAAGCAGGGCCAGGGCGGGCAGGGTGAGCAGGCGCAAGGTGGCGTGCATGAGAAACTCCAGTCGACGAAACCTGGGCCCAGCATAGCTGTATTGGCTTGTCGGTGGCGACCGCAGAGGCGGGCGGTTTGGTGCAGGAGCGAGCCTGGCTCGCGGATATCCGCGCGGCTGAAAAGCGCCGCGAACGGGGCCCGCTCCCACACCTGCCGGTCTAGTCGAACAACACCTTGGCCACATCGCTGTAGCGTTTGGCGAAGTGCACGGTGATGCCTTCCTTGAGGTAGTCCGGCAGCTCCTCGTAGCTGCCGCGGTTGGCCTCCGGCAGGATCAGCTCATGGATTTTCTGCCGGCGCGCCGCGATCACCTTCTCGCGCACGCCGCCGATGGGCAGCACCTGACCGGTCAGGGTCAGCTCGCCGGTCATGGCCACGCCTTTTTTCGGCGCCTGGTTGCGCGCGAGCGAAAGCAGGGCGCTGGCCATGGTGATGCCGGCGCTGGGTCCGTCCTTGGGCGTGGCGCCTTCCGGCACGTGCAGGTGGATGAAGGCTTGGTCGAAGAAGGTCGGGTCGCCGCCGAACTGCTTCAGATGCGAGCTGACGTAGCTGTAGGCGATTTCCGCCGACTCCTTCATCACCTCGCCGAGCTGGCCGGTGAGCTTGAAGCCGCGGTTGAGCGTGTGGATACGCGTCGCCTCGATCGGCAGGGTGGCGCCGCCCATGCTGGTCCAGGCCAGGCCGGTGATCACCCCGGTGCCAGCCAGCACCCGCTCGTTGCGGAACACCGGCATGCCGAGCGCTTCTTCCAGATCCTTGGCGCCGATGCGGATTTTCGACTCGGGGTCTTCCAGTAGCTTGACTACCGCTTTGCGCACCAGTTTGCCCAGTTGCTTCTCCAACTGACGCACACCGGCCTCGCGGGCATAGCCTTCGATCACCGCGCGCAGCGCCGCATCGCTGATGGACAGGCGCGCCTTCGGCACGCCGGCCTTCTCCAGCTGTTTGGGCCACAGGTGGCGTTTGGCGATGGCCAGTTTTTCCTCGGTGATGTAGCCGGACAGGCGGATCACTTCCATACGGTCGAGCAGCGGCCCGGGGATGGAGTCGAGGGTGTTGGCGGTGCAGACGAACAGCACCTTGGACAGATCCAGGCGCAGGTCCAGGTAGTGGTCGAGGAACTCGACGTTCTGCTCCGGATCGAGCGTTTCCAGCAGCGCCGAGGCCGGGTCGCCCTGGTAGCTGGTGCCCATCTTGTCGATCTCGTCGAGCATGATCACCGGGTTCATCACCTCGGCTTCCTTCAGCGCCTGCACCAGCTTGCCGGGCATGGCGCCGATGTAGGTGCGGCGATGGCCCTTGATCTCCGCCTCGTCACGCATGCCACCGACCGAGAAGCGGTAGAACGGCCTGCCGAGGGATTCGGCGATGGACTTGCCGATGCTGGTCTTGCCTACGCCGGGCGGGCCGACCAGCAGCACGATGGAGCCGGCGATCTCGCCCTTGAAGGCGCCGACGGCCAAGAATTCGGTGATGCGCTCTTTGATGTCGTCCATGCCGGCGTGGTGCTTGTCCAGCACCTTGCGCGCGCGGCCCAGGTCGAGCTTGTCCTCGCCATGGATGCCCCAGGGCAGGGCCGTTGCCCAGTCCAGGTAATTGCGGGTGACGGCGTATTCCGGCGAACCGGTTTCGAGGATCGATAGCTTGTTCAGCTCCTCGTCGATACGCTTTTGCGCGGGCGCAGATAGGGTCTTGCCTTCCAGGCGGGCGAGGAATTCCTCGCGGTCGGCGCTCTTGTCATCCTTGCTGATGCCCAGTTCCTGCTGGATCAGCTTGAGCTGCTCCTTGAGGAAGAATTCACGCTGGCGCTCGCCGATCTGCTTGTTGACCTCGGCCGACAGTTCTTTCTGCAGACGGCCGACCTCGACCTCCTTGCGCAGCAACGGCAGCACCTTCTCCATGCGCTTGAGCATGGGCACGGTGTCCAGCACTTCCTGCAGCTCCTGGCCGGCGGCAGTGGTCAGTGCGGCGGCGAAGTCGGTGAGCGGCGAGGGCTCGTTGGGGCTGAAGCGATTGAGGTAGTTCTTCAGCTCCTCGCTGTACAGCGGGTTGAGTGGCAGCAGCTCCTTGATCGCGTTGATCAGCGCCATGCCGTAGGCCTTGACCTCATCACGCGGGTCATTGGGCGCCTGTGGGTATTCCACTTCGGCCAGGTACGGGCCACGGCGGCTGAGCCAGCTGCGGATGCGCACACGGGTCAGGCCCTGAGCAACGAACTGCAGCTTGCCGCCCTCCTCGCTGATATGGTGCACGCGCACCAGGGTGCCGTGTTCGGGCAAGCTGTCGACGTCGAACTCGCCGTGTTCATCGGGCGGGTTATCGACATAGAACAGCGCCAGGCATTTGTGCTCGGTGTTGTCCACGCGCTTGAGTGTGCGTCCCCAGGGATGCTCGTTGACGATCACCGGCAGCACCTGCGCGGGGAAGAACGGGCGGTTGTTGATGGGGATGATGTAGAGCTTGTCCGGTAGCATTTGTGCCGGCAGCACCACGCCGGTGGTGGACTGCACGTTGTCGTCGACAGCTTCGGAGTGGATGTCCTGATCGTTCATGGAGCACCTTTGCTTGCACGTTGGTTGCTACATGGGGCGACTGCAGGGCTATTTCAACGTTTCAGTCGAGGCTCAGGCGAATACCTTGCAGGCGCTGTTCGATCAGCGGGGTAAGCAGCGCGAAGCATTCGCCGGGCGCCAGGCGAATCTGCGCTGACTCGATCAGGTCGCACTGCAGGCGCTCGATCAACGCCAGCAGAGCTGGGTCCTGCTCCTGGTCCAGCAGGCGCTTGCAGAGAAAGCGCAGTTGCATCTGCAGGCCCGGCGGGCAGCGCTCGTAATTGGCTGCGCGTGTCGCCAGGCCGCGCAACCTGGCGAGATCCTCCAGCGAGCGACAGGCTTCACCGAGGCCGCGAATCTTGAAGTGATCCTGGCGATACAGGCGATCTTCGAGCAGTTCGATCACCTCCAGCAGCGACTCGATCAGTCGGCAATGTGCGTCGAAGTCGGCGGGCTTGCGGCGCAACTGCGGCCAGTGTTGCTGTAGCGGCGGCAGCAACAGGCTGGCGCCGGGCCATTCGAGCCAGAGCTGGTCCAGTTGATGCGCCAACGCATTACGCTGCGCTACGTCTTCGGCATCCACCTGTGCACCCAGGCCTCGGTGTTGCTGCAGCGCCTGCAACAGGTCCAGGCAACGCTGGACGATTTCCGTGTTCGCCTGTTTGCTGGCATCGAGTTGGCGGCGATCTGCGCGCTGACTGAACCCGTATCCCAGGACCAGCAGCAGGATCAGCAGGGGCAAAAGAATAAGGGCGCTGTCGCTCATTGCGTTTCGCTTGTTGTTGTCGGACGGAAGCAGTGAAGCAACTCTCCTGCCATCTGCCTGAGCGTCGAATGATGCGGTTGTGCGGGCGTTGCTGGGTGCACGGTAATAGGGCCTGAAGTGGTTGGCGGGTGTTATTCGGTGCGTGGGTTGCTAAAGGTGCAACCATTTCGCTGATGGGTGGTTGCGGCGTTTTTCGTTGAAAAAGAGTAAAGTGCAACCCTTGTTTCGTGCCGCCAGTCTTTTGCGATGTTGCAAGCCCGTGTGATCCGCCTGGATGAACAGGCCCATGAACATGCCCATGACCATCATCAACTGGTGATGTCCCTGGTCGGCCGCGCCGAATTCGAGGTCGGTGGTCGTGGTGGCGAAGTGTGCCGCATGCGCGCCTGCCTGGTGCCGGGCGATGCCGCTCACCAGTTCGCCGGCATGGGCGATAACCGCATGCTGATTCTCGATCTGGACGAGCAGGACACGCCCAGCGAAGACCTGGAGCTGCTCCATCGTCTGTTCGAAACCCCCCGTTATCCCGCCCTCGACGTCGATTTCCAGCACCTGTTGACCTATGCCGGCGCGGAGCTGGAGCGCTATGGCAGCGACTCGATCCTTGCCCGCTCCCTCGGTGGCGTATTGCTCCGGGCCCTGCATCTGCGCCTGTTCGGCGAACAGCGCCGGCAGCCCCAGGGGGCGATGGACCTGCAGCGTCTGGATGATTACATCGGTGAACACCTGGCACGGCGCATCAGCGTTGCCGAGCTGGCGCAGGAAATGTGCCTGAGCCCCAGCCACTTCCACGCCCAATTCAAGGACAGCGTCGGCCTCACGCCACACCAGTACCTGCTGCAGACCCGCCTCGACCGTGCCGCGCGCATGCTGCGCGAAAGTAATCTGCCGTTGGTGCGAATCGCTGAGGAGTGTGGTTTTTCCAGCCAGAGCGCGCTGACCACGGCCATGCGCCGTTATATGGGCCTGACCCCGAAGCGCCTGCGTGCGGCTTGAGCCGTTCGTCAGCAGAGCCGCTCCAGCAGCTTCACCCTGACTATCCGGCTCGTAGCATCGGATACGATGTGGGTAGCGCCTGGCGCAGCGCTACCGTTCATTCAAAACCACTGCCTTTGCCGTCACTCCCGCGCGCGGGAGCGAGGATTGCTCAGGCGTAATTCTGCGGGCTCAGCTTGCGCTCGATCAGCTCGATCAGAATATGCAGGGTCTTGATGTGCAGCTCCTGCACGCGGTCGGCGAAGTCGCCGCCCGGAGCACAGATGCACACGTCGGCCAGGCTTTCCAGCAGCGAGCCGGGCTTGCCGGTCAGGGCGATCACCTTCACGCCCAGGGTTTTCGCCGCTTCGGCGGCCTTGACCACGTTGGGGCTCTTGCCGCTGGTGCTGATGGCGATCAACACGTCACCTTCGCGGCCGTGCGACTCGATATAGCGCGAGAAGATGTAGTCGTAGCCGAAATCGTTGGCCACGCAGCTGATGTGGCTGGGGTCGCTGATCGACACGGCGGCGATGCCGGGACGGTTCTTGCGGTAGCGCCCGGTCAGCTCCTCGGCAAAGTGCATGGCGTCGCACATCGAGCCGCCGTTGCCGCAGGAAAACGCCTTGCCCTTGTGCTCGAAGCTTTCGACCAGCAGTTCGGCAGCTTTCTGGATATTGCCCAGGGTCTGCTCGTTGGCGAGGAAGGCTTCCAGCGCGCGCTGGGCTTCCTGCAGGCTGTTGCGGATATGTTCGATCATGGCAGGTCTCGGAACCTCAAGGGAGTTCGGGGCTGGAGTAGAAGGCCGTCAGCACTTTCACCAGGTGATCCAGGTCGTGGCTGCCGGCCAGTTCGCGCACCGAGTGCATGGCGAAGGTGGGCAGGCCGATGTCGACGGTGCGCACGCCGAGCTGGCTGGCGGTGATCGGGCCGATGGTGGAGCCACAGCCCATGTCGCTGCGCACCACGAAGCTCTGCACCGGTACTTCGTTCTCCAGGCACAGGTGGCGGAAGAAGCCGGCGGTCTCGCTGTTGGTGGCGTAGCGCTGGTTGCTGTTGATCTTGATCACCGGGCCGGCGTTGAGCTTGGGCCCGTGGTTGCCGTCGTGCTTGCTTTCATAGTTGGGGTGCACGCCATGGGCGTTGTCGGCCGATACCAGCAGCGAGCGCTGGATGCTGCGCACGAAGGCGTCGCCTTCCGGCAGCACGCGGCGCAGTACCTGCTCGAGGAAGGGACCGTCGGCGCCACAGGCCGAGCAGGAGCCCACTTCTTCGTGGTCGGTGCACACCAGCACGCAGGTTTCCTCGTCGTCCGAGTCGATCAGCGCCTGCAGGCCGGCGTAGCAGGACAGCAGGTTGTCCAGGCGCGCACTGGCGATGAAATCCTGGTTGAGGCCGACGATGGCGGCGCTCTGGGTGTCGTAGAAACTCAGCTCGTAGTCGAGCACCGCGTCGGGGTTGAAGTCGTGCTCCATGGCCAGCTGTTCGGCGAGCAGCGCGCGGAAATCGGCGGTTTCGCTGCTGGCGAGCTGGGCCAGGATTGGCGGCAGCTCGGTTTGCGGGTTGATCGCCCAGCCCTGGTTGGCCTCGCGATTGAGGTGGATGGCCAGGCTGGGGATCACGGCGATGGGCTGGTAGAAGTCGATCAGCTGGCTCTCGACCTTGCCGTCACGGCGGTAGGTCACTCGGCCGGCCAGCGACAGGTCGCGGTCGAACCAGGGCGCGAGCAGGGCGCCGCCGTAGACTTCCACGCCAAGCTGGAAATAGCCCTGGCGCTGCAGCTCCGGGCTCGGCTTGACGCGCAGGCAGGGGCTGTCGGTATGTGCGCCGACCAGGCGAATGCCGCCATCTACCGCCGGACGCTTGCCGAGCTTGAAAGCGATGATCGAGGAGTCGTTGCGGGTCACGTAGTAGCGGCCGCCAGCCTCGAGGTGCCAGGGCGCGCGTTCGTCTAGATGGCGGTAACCCGCGGCTTCCAGGCGCATGGCCAGGCTGGTGGTGGCATGGAAGGGGGTCGGCGAGGCGTTGAGAAAATCGAGCAGGCCTTGGATCAGTTCTTCGCGCATAGGGACTCCGGGCAACGATAGCGCGAGTGTAACCAATTTGCATCGCGCTGTGCCGCTCGCGCACTCGTTTGGGGCGATAGTTCCAGGCTATCTGGGTAGGGTTGGCTGTGCGCACCGCCCTCTATCCATGGTCGAGGATTGAAGGGCTGCGCTGCTGTAACCGTCGGTGCGCACGGCGCACCCTACGGGAAGTGAGTGCCGGGAGTTATCAGAACGGCGCCGGGCACTCGAAACGCATGCGCTCGCCGGTCTGCGGGTGGGTGAGGGCGAGCATGCTGGCGTGCAGGCACAGACGCTCATGGGCGGCCAGGGCCTGTTCGTGGGCGTAGAGGCGGTCGCCCAGCAGCGGGTGACCGATGGACAGCATGTGCACGCGCAGCTGGTGCGAGCGGCCGGTGATGGGCGTGAGCTCGACCCGGCACCAGTCGCCGCAACGCTCGACGATGCGCCAGTGGGTCAGGGCGTGCTTGCCCAGTTCGTGGTCGACGACATGGCGCGGCTTGGTAGGCGGGTCGTAGCGTAGCGGCAGGTCGATGCTGCCACTGTCGGCCTGCGGCTGGCCCCAGCACAGGGCGGTATAGGCCTTCTCGGTCTCGCGGTCGTGGAACTGCCGCGACAGCTCGCGGTGGCTGTCGGCGTCGCGCGCCAGGACGATGATGCCGGAGGTTTCCCAGTCCAGCCGGTGCACGATGCGCGCCTCGGGGTAGCCATTTTCCTGCAGGCGGGTGACCAGGCAATCCTTGTTGTCATCGGCGCGGCCGGGCACCGACAGCAGCAGGGTAGGTTTGTTGATCACCAGCAGGGCGGCGTCCTGGTGGAGAATTTCGATCTGGCTTAGCGGCATGGTGTGTGGGCTGGTGTAGGAGCGAATTCATTCGCGATGCTTTGGCCTGTAGAAGCTTCGCGGATGAATCCGCTCCTACAGATGCGTGTTGCTACAAACGAATACGGCGGCCGAAGCCGCCGTGAGCACCGCCAGTCTCGATCAACGATCCGGCAGGGTGATATTCAATTCCAGAATCGAGCAGCTACCCTGGTTTTCCAGGGCGACCTGAACCTGATCCGAATCGATGTTGACGTACTTGCGGATCACCTCAACCAGCTCCTGCTGCAGAGCGGGCAGGTAGTCGGGCTGGGTACGCTGGCCACGTTCGTGGGCAACGATGATCTGCAGGCGCTCTTTGGCGATGGAGGCCGTGGTTTCCTTCTTGCGCGAACGCAAGAAGTCGAAAATATTCATTCGCGACCTCCAAATAGGCGCTGCAGGAAGCCCTGCTTCTTCACATCCAGAAAGCGGTGCGCCACTTCCTTGCCGAGCAGGCGATCGACTGCGTCGCTGTAGGCCTGGCCCGCATCGCTCTGGTCATCGAGGATGACCGGGATACCCTGGTTGGATGCCTTGAGCACGGCCTGGGATTCGGGGATCACGCCGAGCAGGCGGATGGCGAGGATTTCCTCGACGTCTTCGACGCCGAGCATTTCGCCCTTGGTAACGCGCTCGGGGTTGTAGCGGGTGAGCAGCAGGTGCTCCTTGATCGCTTCCTCGCCTTTCTCGGCGCGGCGCGATTTGCTCGCCAGCAGGCCCAGCATACGGTCGGAGTCACGTACCGAGGAGACTTCCGGGTTGGTCACGACGATGGCTTCGTCGGCGAAGTACATCGCCAGGTGCGCACCTTTCTCGATACCTGCCGGCGAATCGCAGACCACGTACTCGAAATTCTGCGACAGCTCGGCGATGACCTTTTCTACGCCCTCCAGGGTCAGCGCGTCCTTGTCACGGGTCTGGCTGGCGGCTAGCACATAGAGGTTCTCGAGGCGCTTGTCCTTGATCAGGGCTTGAGTCAGGGTGGCTTCGCCGTTGACGACGTTGACGAAGTCGTACACCACGCGGCGCTCGCAGCCCATGATCAGGTCGAGGTTACGCAGGCCGACGTCGAAGTCGACGATGACGGTCTTGTGCCCGCGCAGAGCGAGGCCGGTACCGATGGCGGCGCTGGTGGTGGTTTTACCGACGCCACCTTTGCCGGAAGTGACTACGAGGATCTTGGCCAAGGTGATTCACCCCAAAAAATGAAAATAACGCGGGAATCTGAGGCCATTCGAGGCTTCCAGATGCCCTTTTTGTGTCCGTAAAAAGTGGCGGAAGTATCCGTTAAAGGCGGGTGATGTTCAACACGTCACCCGACAGGCTGACCTGTATCGCATCGCCCCACAGCGGGTCGCGTCGCAGGTCTTCGGCGACCTTATAGTGGCCGGCGATCGACAGCATTTCGGCGCCCATTTGCTGACAGAAAATTCGTGCCTGGGTGTTGCCCTTGATACCTGCCAGGGCGCGGCCGCGCATGGGCGCGTAAACATGGATGTTGCCATCGGCGAGAAGTTCCGCCCCGGCGCTGACCGGCGCCAGTACGATCAGGTCGCCACCCTGAGCATAGACCTGCTGGCCGCCGCGCACCGGGCTGGTGATGATGCGGCTGGGCTTGTGTTCGGGCTCCGGTGGTTTTTCTTCCACCTTCTTCGGGGCTGGGTCGAGCGGCCGCTCACGTGCACCAGAGGGCGGCAGCACTGGCAGGTCCATGGCTTCGGCGGCGGCAACGTCGCTTTCCCGCGAGGCGCGAATGGCCAGGGTTCGCAGGCCATGACGGCGACAGACGGCCATCAGCTCGGCCAGGTCCAGCTCGCCTTCGCCTTCTGGCAGCTTGTCCAAGGCCAGCACCAGCGGCGTGTTACTGAAGAAGGCCGGGGCCTGGGCGACTTTTTCCGTCAGCTGCGCGTCGAGGCGTTCGAGGTCGTTGTGCGCCAGTTCCATCACTGTGATGGCGAGCATGCTGCCCTTGAGCTGGAATACGGGGTCTTGGGCGAGGAGGTCGGCTTGGCTCATGGTGGTGCGATGGGCCTTCTGGCGAGTCGAAAGATGCCCGGACTTATAACGGCATCGCCCGCCTGCCGCAAGCTGCGTGCGTCAGCCATGCAGGAGCGCCGCGCCGTCAGCTGTGCACGCGGGCTGTCGATTCCATGCGGTCACCTGCGGTGGCGGCAGCGATGCCACCGAGCCGGGCGGGAAAACTGCGTTAGAATGCGCGGCTTTGTAAGTGATCGGATACGCCTCATGGATCGCCCCCGCTTTCGCGCCTGTTTTCTTCATCCGCGTTTCTGGCCGTTGTGGCTGGGCCTTGGGCTGCTGTGGCTGGTGGTGCAGTTGCCTTATGGCGTGCAACTGAAGCTGGGGCGAGCGCTGGGCTGGCTGATGTACTTCACGGCGAGCTCGCGCCGGCAGATCGCTGCGCGCAACCTGCAACTGTGCTTCCCCGGCAAGAGCGTTGCCGAGCGCGAGCGTCTGCTCAAGGAGAACTTTGCCTCCACCGGTATCGCTTTTTTCGAGATGGCCATGAGCTGGTGGTGGCCCAAGGCACGCCTGGCGCGCCTGGCGCATGTCGAAGGCCTCGAACATCTGCAGCAGGCGCAGGCCGAGGGGCAGGGCGTGATTCTCATGGCCGTGCACTTCACCACTCTGGAGATCGGCGCCGCGCTGCTCGGTCAGTTGCACACCATCGATGGCATGTACCGCGAGCACGACAACCCGCTGTTCGACTACGTTCAGCGCCGTGGTCGCGAGCGCCACAACCTCGATGCGACTGCCATCGAGCGTGAGGACATCCGCGCGATGCTCAAGGTGCTGCGTGCCGGTCGGGCGATCTGGTACGCGCCGGATCAGGACTACGGCCGCAAACAGAGCATCTTCGTGCCGTTGTTCGGCATCCAGGCGGCGACGGTTACCGCCACCACCAAGTTCGCGCGCCTGGGCAAGGCGCGCGTGGTGCCTTTCACTCAGCAGCGTCTGGCCGATGGCAGCGGTTATCGCCTGATGATCCACCCACCGCTGGACGACTTTCCGGGCGAGAGCGAAGAAGCCGACTGCCTGCGCATCAATCAGTGGATCGAGCAGGTGGTCAGCACCTGCCCCGAGCAGTACCTGTGGGCCCATCGTCGCTTCAAGACCCGCCCCGAGGGCGAAGCGAAGCTCTACGGAAAGGACAAGTAGCCCATCTATACTGCAACGAAAAACAGGATCAGCCGATGACAGTGATTGCACGTCCCGATGCTCCCGTTACCGGTTTGATCCTCTCTGGGGGCGGGGCGCGGGCTGCCTATCAGGTGGGCGTACTGTCGGCCATCGCCGACCTGCTGCCCGATGCCTCGCACAATCCCTTTCCGGTGATAGTCGGCACCTCGGCCGGGGCGATCAACGCCGTCAGCCTGGCCTGTGGCGCGATGCAGTTCGGCGAGGCAGTGCGTCGCCTGACCTCCGTCTGGCAGGGCTTTCATACTCACATGGTGTACCGCAGCGACTGGCCCGGGGTGCTGCGCCAGGCGGCGCACTTCGTTGGCCACAGCCTGCTGGGTCTGGGGCGCGATGCTCCGGTGGCCTTGCTCGACAGCTCGCCGCTGCGCGAGTTGCTGGAGCGCGAGCTGGACTTCTCCGGTATCGCGGCGGCGGTGCGTTCTCGTCAGCTTCGCGCCGTGGCGGTAACGGCCTTCGGCTACGAAAGCGGCCAGGCGATGACCTTCTATCAGGGGCGCGCCACCATCGATCCCTGGTTTCGCCATCGCCGGGTTGGGGTGCCGACGCGTCTGCAGCTCGAGCACCTGCTGGCCAGTGCATCGATTCCGCTGATCTTTCCGCCGGTGAAGATCAATCGCGAATATTTCGGTGACGGTGCGGTGCGCCAGGCAGCGCCGATCAGCCCGGCGTTGCACCTGGGGGCCAGTCGCGTGTTGGTGATCGGGGTCAGTGGCAACACGAGTAGCAACCCCTCTGTGCCGGTGGTTACGGCCAATCGGCCGCCGAGTCTGGCGCAGATCGGTGGACACATGCTCAACAGCACCTTCATCGACAGCCTGGAAACCGATATCGAGTTGCTCGAACGGCTCAACCAGATGAGCGCGCTGGTGCCGCCTGAGCGGCGTCCGCGCGGTCTGGGTTTGAATCCGGTGGATGTGCTGGTGATCGCTCCGAGCCAGCCGCTGGATCAGATCGCCGCACGCCACCAGCGTGAGCTGCCCAAGGCGCTGCGCCTGTTCCTGCGTGGCCCGGGTGCGACCAAGACCGGTGGCGCGGGTGTGCTCAGCTACCTGCTGTTCGAGCCCGGTTACTGCAGTGAACTGATCGAACTGGGCTATCAGGATGCGATGACGCGCAAGGCCGAGCTCAGTCGTTTTCTCGGGTTGGCCGAAGTGGCGCAGTCTGCTTGAGGCGCATCATCTGATCTGCGCCAGGGAGCGCCGCGCGCGTCAGCCGCACGGCGCATCCTGAGATATGTGTCGCTCTAGCGTTTCAGGCCAGCACGCCATCACGGAAGTCACGCAGCGCCTGTTCGATTTCCTCGCGGCTGTTCATCACGAACGGCCCGTATTGCACGATGGGTTCGTTCAGTGGTGTGCCGGCGATCAGCAGCACCCGCGCGCCATGGGCGCTGGCCAGGTGCAGCGTGCCCTCATCCGACAGCCTTACCAGGCGTCCGGCACTGACCGGTTGGGCGCTCGCCTCGGGCAGCTCCAGCAAACCTTGGTAGACGTAGAGCATGATCCGCTGGCCATCGGCCAGGCGTGGCGAAACCTGACTGCCGGCTGGCAGGTGCAGGTCGAACAGTTGCGGTTGGGTGTGCGGGCGCTGCACGGCGCCGGCCTGACGAATCTCGCCGTCATGGAATTCGCCCGCGATCACCACTGCCTCGACGCCTGACACCGTGCTGACGCGCGGGATCTCGCTGGCCGGAATGTCGCGATAACCGGCGTCGCCCAGTTTGTCCTTGGCCGGCAGGTTGAGCCAGAGCTGGAAGCCGCGCATGGCACCGGACTCCTGCTCGGGCATCTCGCTGTGGATGATGCCGCGCGCGGCGGTCATCCACTGCACGCCACCGCTGCCGAGCAGGCCGACGTTGCCCAGGTGGTCCTCGTGACGCATGCGACCTTCGAGCATGTAGGTGATGGTCTCGAAGCCGCGATGCGGGTGCGGCGGGAAGCCGGCGATGTAGTCGTCAGGATTGTCGGTGGAAAACTCGTCGAGCATCAGAAACGGATCGAAGCGTTCCAGACCGGGCCCGCCGATCACGCGGTTGAGGCGCACGCCGGCGCCGTCGGATGCAGGTTGGCCAGGCTGGATGCTGATGACGCGGCGTGGCGAGGTCATGGCGGGCTCCTTGAACGTTAGGAATGCCGCCATGCTATGCGGATTGAATCGATGTTTGGGTGGAAAATTTCCGGGCCATGCATCGATTAATTCGATGCATGGCCCGGAAGATCAGTCGGCGATCTTCAGCTTGCGCGACTCGTGATAGAAGAAACGCAGCTTCTCGTACTCGAATGGCGAGTTCAGCTGGCCATAGCGGAAGCCGGTATTGGCGCGGGTGTCGACGATGCGCAGCGCGGTGATGCCGGGATTGCTGCGGCTGGCGTCGGCCACGTCGAGGTAGTTGACCGCGTTTTCCAGGCTGTAGTCCGCCACCAGGCCGCCGGTGTCGCGCAGGTTCGACGGGCCGAGCAGCGGCAGCATCAGGTAAGGACCGGCCGGTACGCCGTAGTAACCCAGGGTCTGGCCGAAGTCCTCGCTCAGGCGCGGCAGGCCCATCTTCGTCGCCGGATCCCAGATACCGCCTACCCCGAGAATGGTGTTGAACAGCAGCCGGGCGGTGCTGTTCATCGCCCGCTTGCCCTTGAGCTGCAGCACGCTGTTGGCCAGCGTGGGGATCTCGCCGAGGTTGTTGAAGAAGTTGTGCACGCCGGTCTGCACCAGATTCGGCGTGACATAGCGGTAGCCGTCGACCACGGGCAGGAACACCCACTGATCGAAACGGTAGTTGAAGTGATAGACGCGGCGGTTCAACGACTCCAGCGGGTCATAGACCTGCAGGGCGTCGCTGGAGGCGCGCTCGAACTCCTGCTGATCCAGCCCTGGGTTGAACTGCAGATACTGCAGCGGGTTGGTGAAACCGTCGGCGTCGACATGGCGCTCGGCCAGGGCCTGCTCGCTGGCCAGCAGCAGGGCAATCAGAAAGGTGCTGTGCTTAACCACGGAAGAACTCCAGCATGGCGTCGCTGTTGACGCGATAGTTGAGGTTGCCGCAGTGCCCGCCACGCGGGTAAAGAGTCAGGCGGTCGCCAAAGGTGCGGCGCAGGAAGCCGATGTCGCCCGGGCCGAGAATCAGGTCGTCGGCATTGTGCATCACGGCGATCTTGTCGCTGCCTTTGAGGTAATCCTCCAGCGCGTAGAGGCTGCTCTCGTCGATCAGCTGGTTGAGGCTGCCGCCGTCGTAGCGTGCCCGCCACATGGGCATCAGCTGTTCGGCGATGTAGCAGTCGAAGTCGCAGCGCAGAGCCATCTGGAAGAACGGCGTGAGGCTGGTGCTCTCGGTGATGCGGTAGTCACGCGGGGTGATCAGGCCACGGCGGTTGAGCAGGTCCGAGGTGAACACGATGTCGGCAGACGAGAAGCGAAACGAGGTGCCGATGAGCATCGCCATCTGCTCGTTGGAGAGCTTCTCCTTGGACTGCTGGAAGTCGTAGAGCATGGCCTCGTTGATGTCGAGGTAGCCCTTGTCGTTGAAGTAGCGGGTCAGCTTGCCGAGCACCAGGTCATAGAAGTTGGTGCTGTTGTTGATGCCTTGCACCTTGGTCTGCACCAGTTTGTCCAGATTGCTGACCGAGGTGTAGAGGTTGACCGGCGGGTTTAGCAGCAGCACTCGCTTGAAATCGAAGGCGCGGCGGGTTTCGTCCAGCTGGCTGACGAAGGCGGCATGCAGCGCGCCGAGGCTGTAGCCGGTGAGCAGGTACTCGCTGACTTCCAGCTTAGGGTGCTGGGCGCGCACGGCCTGCATCACGCGGTACAGGTCGTCGGCATCATCCGGGCTGTAGCCTGGCGTGGCCGAGCGCGAGGCGGCGGCCATGAAGTCGTAGCTGGTCGGCGATGACAGTTGCACGACGTGAAAACCCGCGCCGTAGAACAGCTTCTTCAGGTACTCGGTGGTGCCGCTGGCGTAGTTCGCGCCGGTGCCGGAAATGATGAAGATCAGCGGTGCGCGACCCTTTTGTCGGGCCAGACGGTAATGCAGTTTGGTCACTGGCCAGAAGTTGTCCAGCAGCTCGAACTCGCGATCCGGGCGCAGACGCACCGAGTAGTCGCTTTGCCGGATGTCGTCATCGGCCGGCAACTCGGGGCGCAGCTCAGGCGGCGTGGTGGTGATGGTCGCCTCGAACGGATTGGCCAGTGGATAGCCATAGCTTTCGGCGTCCACGTCGGCCGCCGTTGCGGAGGCACAGAAGACCAGGCCGCCGAGCAAGGCGGCGAGTCGGGCAAGGCTGGGCATGTAGTTAAGTCCCTTTGAATAAGAGAACGTCTGGATTGAACAGCTGGCTTATGACAGCAGCAAGCGGGGCAAAGTGCCAGACTATCCTGCCTGATCTCGGGGAAACATGCGCAGTTGTGATGCATGCCATGCAAGCCTGGCTGGTTGTAGGCTGCTTCAGTTACGCGTGGTGGTGCAGCCAGGCATGCTTGGGACGCTCTGCGGTCGCCTGACCTCGGCGCTCGAAACGCTGCCAGATTTTCTCGTGGAAGTAGAAACCCACCGAGTTGCACAGGGGCTCGATGGCCGCCACCATGCCGCTGGCGGCGACGCTGCCGGTCAGGGCGTAAGTGACGCCGAAGGCGATGCAGAAGTGCATGAGGGTGAAGGTCAGGGTCTTGAGCATGATGCGCCTCGTTGAGAATCATTTCGTCTTGTGTGACAGGCTAGTCCTGTTCGTTTGAGCCGGGAAATGTGGCCTTTGCATGGTTTTCATAGCGCTTTTAAATCGATTTATTTTTCTTTGAAGTATTTTTCTATCTATGCGCTTTTTGGCGCTGCGCCAAGGTGGCGCTCTATTGCAATGGAGTCGGTCTATGCAAATCAGCGATGTACCCTTTGGTGTGACGGACTGGGCGTCGCTACCTGTGACCGAGCATCCGGGGGAGCGTGGAGTGGCGCGCTGGCGCACCTGCCAGTTCGGTTCGCTGCGTGTGCGTATGGTCGAGTATTCCCCGGGATACCTGGCCGACCACTGGTGCCATAAAGGACATGTGTTGTTGTGCCTTGAGGGGGAGCTGAACACCGAACTGGAAGATGGCCGGGTATTCGTGCTCAAACCCGGTATGAGTTATCAGGTGGCGGATGGTGCTGAGGCTCACCGTTCCTCGACCGCGTCCGGTGCACGCCTGTTCGTGGTGGACTGAGCCGCGATGGGTTGGCGTCTGGCTGCCGATGCTCTGGTAGTGATCCACCTGGGATTCATTCTTTTCGTGTTGCTCGGCGGTCTGTTGCTGCTGCGCTGGCCGCGCTTGCTCTGGCTGCATCTGCCGGCAGTGGCGTGGGGCGTGACGGTGGAGTTCTTCCATCTGCTATGTCCGCTGACGCCCTGGGAGAACCAGCTGCGGCAGGCGGCCGGTGATGCCGGTTATGAGGGCGGCTTCATCGAGCACTACCTGATTCCTGTGATCTATCCGGCAGGGCTGACACCTCAGGTACAGCTCTGGCTGGGCGGTTTCGTGGTGCTGATCAACGTCGCGGTTTACGCCTATCTGCTCATGGTCCGGTGCAAACGCACGCAGCGGTGATTTGCCTTGGCCATTCATGAGCCTGATGAAGGCACGGCGGCTTTATCTCCTTCGCTACACTGGCAGCCATTGCAACCAAACATTGAAGGCAGGGCTGCTATGCAAAACCGCATGATGATCACTGGCGCGGGCTCCGGCCTGGGACGCGAAATTGCCCTGCGCTGGGCTCGCGAGGGCTGGCGCCTGGCGCTGGCCGATGTCAACGAGGCCGGCCTGGCGGAAACCCTCACGCTGGTGCGGGAGGCTGGCGGTGACGGCTTCACCCGTCGTTGCGACGTGCGTGACTACAGTCAGCTGACGGCCCTGGCGCAGGCCTGCGAAGAGCAGTTCGGTGGCATCGATATCATCGTCAACAACGCCGGAGTTGCGTCCGGCGGCTTCTTCAGCGAGTTGTCACTGGAAGACTGGGACTGGCAGATCTCGATCAACCTGATGGGCGTGGTCAAGGGCTGCAAGGCGTTCCTGCCGCTGCTGGAGCAGAGCAAGGGCAAGATCGTCAATATCGCCTCGATGGCGGCCCTGATGCAGGGCCCGGGCATGAGCAACTACAACGTCGCCAAGGCTGGCGTGGTGGCCCTGTCGGAAACCTTGCTGGTGGAGCTGCGTCAGCAGGATATCGGCGTGCACGTGGTTTGCCCGTCGTTCTTCCAGACCAATCTGCTGGACTCCTTCCGTGGCCCGACGCCGGCGATGAAGGCGCAGGTTGGCAAGTTGCTGGAAAGCTCGCCGATCAGTGCTGCGGACATTGCCAACTACATCCATGACGAGGTGGCCAGGGGCAGCTTCCTGATTCTGCCGCACGAGATGGGCCGCATGGCCTGGGCACTGAAGCAGAAGAACCCGCAGGCGCTGTACGACGAGATGGCCAGCATGGCCGAGAAGATGCGCGGAAAGGTCAAGTCCGCGGGCTGACCGAAAGGTCAGTTATTTCTACCTGCAGGCTTGCCTGGCGTGGCCTGCAGGGGTAGGGTGGCCGGCCCGGCCTGCCTGCCGCAATGACCTCGGATACCTCGTGAAACCAGTCCCTCGGGCCCTGTTGTTGGTGGCCCTGGTGCTGGCGGCGATCAATTTGCGCCCCGGCATCACGTCCCTCGCCCCACTGATCGAACGCATCGCTGCCGAGCTCTCGCTGAGCCGCAGTTTCATCAGCCTCACCACCGCCTTGCCAGTGCTGTGCATGGGCCTGCTTGCGCCTCTGGCACCGCGTCTGGCCATGCGTTGGGGGCTCGAACGCACCATCGTGCTCTGCCTCGGGCTGATCGGCCTGGCGCTGCTGGCGCGTCTGGCTGCACACCAGAGCACGGTGCTGATTGGCAGCGCCATCGCCCTGGGCGCGGCCATCGCGGTCGCCGGGCCTCTGTTGTCCGGTTTTATCAAGCGTCATTTCGCCAGCCAGATGGGCCGTGTGGTGGGTTGGTATTCGCTGGGCATGGCCATAGGCGGTGCTGGTGGCGCGGTGCTGACTGCGCCGGCCACTGCGCTGTTTGGCGACGCCTGGCACCTGGGCCTGGCCGTATGGGCGGTACCCGCGTTGCTCGGGGTCATGCTCTGGCTGTGGCTGCCCAACCAGGCCGGCGCAGCCGACGAGCAGGAAAGCGGTGGCTTGCCCTGGCGGCAGCCGCGAGCCTGGCTGATCAGCTGCTTCTTCGCCATCCAGGCGGGGTTGTTCTATGCCATCGCGACCTGGGCCGTGGCGCGCTATCACGAAGCCGGGCTGAGCATGCTGCGCAGCAATTCGCTGCTCAGTCTGGCGATGCTCATGGGGTTGCCCAGCTCGTTCCTGCTGCCCTGGTTGGCGCAGCGCTACAACGCGCGTTATCCGCTGTTGCTGGCGTGTGGGGCGATCACCTGCGCCTGCCTGGCGATGGTCACCTTCATGCCGCGTTGGCTGCCGGAGTTGTGGGCGGTGATCCTGGGCTTCTCGCTGGGCGGATCCTTCGCCCTGTCGCTGGTACTGCCGCTTTACGAAGCCGGCTCGCCGCTGGCGGTCAGCCGCTGGACGGCGATGATGCTGTTCACCGGCTACAGCCTGGGCTGTCTGACGCCCATTCTGACCGGCCTGGCGCGCGATCTGTCCGGCAGCTACCGCTTGCCATTCGCGGTGCTCACGGCGCTGGCGCTGGTGATGACGCTGGTGGCCTGGTTGTTGGGGCGAAACCGCCGCCAGTCTCGCTGAACAATTGGCAGCAGTTCCTTTCATGCCCAGGCGTGCTGTGTTAGAAGGCTTTCTGCTTTTTCAGGAGTGCCGGTGTGGAGTCCGAATCCATCGTCTATGGCTGTATCCGCGACTGGCCCTCGGATGATCCCGAGCAGCGCCGTCTGCGCCGCGAAACCAATCACGGCGTGTTGGCCGAACTACCTTCGGGTGATCTGTGGCCCTTTCTTGGCCGGGAAATGTTCTCTTTCTGCGATCTGCCCGGCGCAGGCCTCTATCAGACTCAGGTGATCCACTTCGGCGCGAGCTACTGTGCGGTGGAGTATGAGTGGAACCTGTGGATCGAAACCTTTGAGGCGCTGCTCAAGCGTCTGTACTGGGCCAGTGCGGTGGTTCACCTGGAAACCGAACTGGGCGGCATCCACACCTTCCGCTGGGAGTCCGATAGCGGCTTTCACAGCCCGCAGGAGGGCGCGCTGCGTGTGCGCTGCGCCTGGGAGCGTGAAGGCGCTCTGCGCGGATAGGTCGCCTCGATGATCAACTACCTGTGGTTTCTGCTGGCAGCCCTGTTCGAGATCGCCGGTTGCTATGCCTTCTGGATGTGGCTGCGGCTCGATCGCAGCGCCTGGTGGGTGTTGCCTGGATTGCTGAGTCTCGCGCTCTTCGCCCTGATTCTGACTCGCGTCGAGGCATCCTTTGCCGGTCGCGCCTATGCCGCCTACGGTGGCGTGTATATCGTCGCTTCGCAGGTGTGGCTGGCGCTGATCGAAAAGACCCGGCCAATGCTCAGCGACTGGCTGGGTGCAGCACTGTGTCTGGCTGGCGCCGCGATCATCCTGCTGGGACCACGTTTGCACACCTCCTGACTCGCTTATAAGCAACGGAAGTAAAAAGTTCCGCTGTCATCAAATCTTTATATATCGGCAACTGCGCTGAAATAACCCCTCGCCAAGATTCCCCCCAACACAAACGAGCCCATCGCTCGGGTGTTTTCAACACTTAAAGTCCAACAGGGGAATCCTCGATGATCCGTAAGCACTTCGCCGGTTTCGCAGCCAGCGCCCTGGCTCTGGCCGTCTCCGCCCAGGCTTTCGCCGGTACTGTCAGCACTGACGGCGCCGACCTCGTGATCAAGACCAAAGGCGGCCTGGAAGTCGCTACCACCGACAAGGCGTTCAGCTTCAAGCTGAGCGGCAAGCTGCAGTGGGATGCCACGCAGTTCGATGGTCTGATGGCTGCCGACCAGAACAAACCGTTCGACGATACCTTCAACACCTTCATCCGTCGCGGTGAGTTCGGCCTGGAAGGCACCGCCTACAGCGATTGGGACTGGGGTCTGCGTCTGAGCTACGACGAAGGCGATGACACCAAAGTCGACCGCGCGTACATCGCCTACACCGGCCTGGATATCGGTAAGTTCACCGTTGGCCGTTTTGGTGGCGACTACGGTCTGGAGAACACCACCAGCTCTTCCTGGATCACCGCCATCGAGCGCCCGTTCATGTACGATTTCCTGAACGGTGATGAAGACACCCAGTTCGGCGTGAACTTCAAGCATTCAGGCGACAACTACGGTCTGATGGCTCAGGTTGCCACCTATGGGGGTGACAACAACTACAAGAACGAAGACAACGACGAACTCTACGGCTACACCCTGCGTGCCCACTGGGCGCCGTACCTCAACGGTACCGACGTTATTCACCTGGCCGCCAACTATCACAACAGCGAGTCCGACGATAACCGTGCTCGTGCTCGTACCCGCATGGGTATCCGCAGCGACAACGATTTCCGCCTGACCTTCGGCGACGTGCGTGTGGCTGACAAGGACGTTGAATGGGTGCTGGAGTCCGGCGCTCAGTTCGGTGCCTTCCGTGCTCAGGCCGAGTACTTCCAGCGCCAGATCAGCGGCGAAACCCTGGCCGGTGCCAAGTCCGACGTCGACCTCAGCGGTTACTACGCTCAGGTTTCCTACATGTTCAACGGCGTGCGCCAGTACAAGGCTGCTGACGGCAAGTGGGACAAGCCGGACAACATGAAAGGCTCGTGGGAAGTCTTCGCTCGCTATGAAAGCGCCACCATCGACTCCGATGCAGGTGCCATTCCGGGCAACCTGGGTCTGGCCGGTATCGTTGCTGACGACGTCAACGACGAGTTCAAGACCAAGGCCATGGTGGTGGGCGTGAACTACTTCGTTACCCCGTCCGTCCGTACCAGCTTGAACTACGTCGACTATCAGGTAGACAACATCAACACCTCCAACCAAGTCGGTGGCAAGAGCGTGCAGGATGATGGCAAGGCCATCGTAGGTCGCCTGCAGTACGTGTTCTAAGCAACGACTTTATCCGTTGCTCCTGATTGAGCCCCGCCATTGGCGGGGCTTTTTTATCGCCAAGTTCTTTGGAGATCATTCGATGCGTCACATCACTCTGTTGCTGGTTGCGCTGGGCCTGAGCTCGGCCGTTCTGGCCCAGGATTACAGTGCAGCCCAGCCCGGCGAGCTGCTGCAGGTGCCCCTGCAGGCCTTGCATCCGACCCAGGCCGCGGTCGGTTACGATCAGATCTACTACAAGCTCGGCCGCTTCGCGCAGGAGCGCAACAAGCTGTTCGACGAGTACTGCGAAGCCAACGGGCAGGGCGAGAGTGCCAAGGTGCCGAGTGACGCCGACCTGCACAAACCCGAGAGCTTCACATGCCAGGACAAGATCGGTGCCCGTCGCAGTGACATGAAGACCGTGGTCATTGGCCCGCAGGGCAAGTTGTTCCTGACCGATGGACATCACACCTTCACCGTGTTGCTGGAGCACCCCAACGGGGGCGAAAACCTCGACATGTGGGTGCGGGTGACCGACAACTTCAGCGACAGCGCGGACATGGCCAGTTTCTGGCAGCGCATGGCGCAGGCGCGCAAGGTCTGGTTGAAGGACGGCAATGGCCAGGTCATCGATGCGCAGCAGATACCGAGCCAGCTCGGCTTGCAGCACCTGGCCAACGACCCCTATCGGGCACTGGTGTACTTCACCCGTGAGGTCGGCTACGACAAGCCGCGCTCTGGCGAAGTGGCTCCCGAGTTTCTGGAATTCTACTGGGGCAACTGGTTGCGCTCGGTGATGCCGCTGGATGGCTATGATCTTAGCGACCGTGGCGATTACCGCGACGCAGTCGAAGCGGCGGCGAGGAAGATGGTGGCGCTCGCGCCGGAAGACGAAGTCGGTGACAGTGGCTTCAAGGCCCGTGAGCTGGGCGGCTATTCGTCGATGGATCGCAAGGAGCTGAACAAGGTAGCCGGCCGCAAGCTGAACTATGCCACCCGCTACAAGAAGGCCCTGGCCGGAAAAAGTTGAGGGCTGCAATTGAAAAGGCCCAGCACCTGGCTGGGCCTTGTCACTATTACTCAGTTGTTCTTCTTGTAGTTGTCCAGGGCCTTCTGGATCATCTGGCGGGCTTCGGCGGCATTGCCATAGCCATTGAGTTCGACTTTCTTGCGCCCCTCCGGCAGTTGCTTGTACACGCGGAAGAAGGCCTCGATACGCTGGCGCTCAATCAAAGGTAGATCATCGATGTCTTTGATATCGTCGTAGCTCGGATCGATATCGCTGCTGGGCACGCCGATGATCTTCTCGTCCGCTTCGCCACCGTCGATCATCTTCAGATAGCCGATCGGACGAAACTTGATCAGCACGCCCGGGTGCAGGGGCTCGCGAGTCAGTACCAGGCCGTCCAGGGGATCATTGTCGCCACCCAGCGTGCGAGACAGCGAGCCGTAGTTGGCCGGATAAACCACCGGCATGGATTGGAAACGGTCGACGAAGACCAGACCTTCTTCGTTGATCTCATATTTGGTGAAGCTGCCTGCCGGGATTTCTACGGCCATATGCACGTTGTTCGGTGCGTCTTCTGCCTGGCTCGCGTGAAAGGGGTGGGTGATCGACTGCTGGGCGAGAGCGTTACCAGTGCCGAGCAGGAGCGCGACGCCGAGGGCGAGAAGGGACTTTTGCATGGGGAACTCCTTTACAGAGCTTAAGGTTATAAGAGTTGGCCTTCTCATATTGCGGGTGCATTGTTAGAGATATATTGCAGTCTGGCTTCTGGAGTTGAGCTCATGCCCGTTACCATCATCGACTCGCTTCAAGCGCTGCCCGCCGACGTCTGGGATGGGCTGCTGGAGCGGCCGCAGCCGTTTCTGCGTCATGCCTTTCTCAGTGCGCTGGAGGACAGCGGCAGTGTGGGCGGGCGCAGTGGCTGGCTGTCGTCGCACCGACTCTGGAGCGACGAACAGGGCAAGGTGCAGGCGGCGTTGCCGGCTTATCTGAAACAGCACTCCTATGGCGAATACGTGTTCGATCACGGCTGGGCCGATGCCTGTCGGCGGGCTGGCATCGGCTACTACCCCAAGCTGCTGGGCGCTGTGCCGTTCTCTCCGGTCACTGGGGCACGCTTGCTGGGTGATGCCCAGGCAGCCGGGCAACTGCTCGACACGCTCACGGCGGAGTTACCTGCGCAGGGGCTGTCGAGCCTGCACATCAACTTCACCAGCCCTGCCTGTGACGCCGTGATGGCGCAGCGACAGGGCTGGCTGCAACGCCTGGGTTGCCAGTTTCACTGGCACAATCGCGGTTACCGTGATTTCCAGGACTTTCTCGATGCGCTCAGCTCGCGTAAGCGCAAGCAGATGCGCAAGGAGCGCGAGCAGGTGGCGGGGCAAGGCATCGAGTTCGGCTGGCGTCTGGGGCATGAGTTGAGCGAGGTCGACTGGGATTTCGTCTACACCTGCTATGCCAACACCTACCATGTACGTGGGCAGGCCCCTTATCTGACGCGAGACTTCTTCAGTCTGCTGGCTGAGCGCATGCCCGAGATGATTCGCGTGGTCTTCGCCACGCAGCACGGGCGTCCGCTGGCCATGGCGTTCAGCCTGGTCGATGGCGATACCTTCTATGGTCGCTACTGGGGGTGTCTGGCCGAGTTCGATCGGCTGCATTTCGAGACCTGCTTCTATCAGGGCATGGAGCAGGCCATCGCCGAAGGCCTGCAGCGCTTCGATGCCGGCGCGCAGGGCGAGCACAAGTTGATCCGGGGGTTCGAGCCGGTCATTACCCATTCGTGGCATTATCTCTGCCACCCGGGGTTGCATGCTGCCGTTGCCGAGTTTCTTGAGCAGGAGCGCTCTGGCGTGCGGGTTTACGCGCAAGAGGCGCGAATCCATCTGCCTTTTCGCCAGACCAATGACGGCTGACCGAGCGATCAGGTTATCGTCGCAGGCCGAAGCTGCTGTTTGCCGGAAGTTCCCCAGGTCGGAGATTTCTGCAAAAACTCCAGAGCTTTCAGCAAGAAGCTCGTTCGCTTCTGCCACTAAATTCCGCGCTTCACTTTCGTTATGGCCGTTTTTGTCTGCATAGATTGGTCAGACCAGCGTTGCTGGGCTAGACCGGTAAGAGAGGTTCTTGCAGGCGAAACCTGGTGGTAACGCGATTCGGTGGCCGCAGGCGCAAGCCAGGGAGGTCAGGGAAAGTGCTCAGGCACTTGCCGATGCAGTGGCGGTTTCACTGCGCTGGCTCTGGCCATGTTCATTCGATATCGGTGTGACGAGGAAGAGAGACCGGAGCCCGCATCCGCAAAAAAACGGGTGCACTTTGCCAATCAGGGCACGGTGCCCGAGAACAACAAACGAGAGGGGAGCCCCCCAAATGACAGCTAGTACTCCAATGCTCGTCACCTTCGTGGTGTACATCGCAGCCATGGTACTGATTGGCCTGATCGCCTATCTGCGTACCAAGAACCTTTCCGACTACATCCTGGGTGGCCGCAGCCTCGGTAGCTTCGTTACCGCGCTCTCCGCCGGCGCCTCTGACATGAGCGGCTGGCTGCTCATGGGCCTGCCAGGCGCGATCTTCGTCGCCGGCATCTCCGAAAGCTGGATCGCCATTGGCCTGCTCATCGGCGCCTACCTCAACTGGCTGTTCGTCGCCGGCCGCCTGCGTGTGCAGACCGAGCACAACGGCAACGCCCTGACCCTGCCTGACTACTTCACCAATCGCTTCGAAGACAACAGCCGCATCCTGCGCATCTTCTCGGCACTGGTGATCCTCGTGTTCTTCACCATCTATTGCGCTTCCGGCGTGGTGGCCGGTGCTCGCCTGTTCGAGAGCACCTTTGGCATGTCCTACGAGACCGCGCTGTGGGCCGGTGCCGCTGCGACCATCGCCTACACCTTCATCGGTGGCTTCCTGGCAGTGAGCTGGACCGACACCGTGCAAGCGACACTGATGATCTTCGCACTGATCATTACGCCGGTCGTGGTGATGATCGCTACCGGTGGTTTCGATCCAGCCATGGTCGCCATCGAGGCAGTCGACGCCACCAACTTCGACATGCTCAAGGGTGCGACCTTCGTGGGCGTGATCTCGCTGATGGCCTGGGGCCTGGGCTATTTCGGTCAGCCGCATATCCTGGCGCGCTTCATGGCTGCCGATTCGGTCAAGTCGATTCCGGCTGCCCGTCGCATCTCCATGACCTGGATGGTCCTGACCCTGGCCGGCGCCGTTGCCGTCGGCTTCTTCGGCATCGCCTACTTCTCGGTACACCCGGAAGTGGCGGGCCCGGTCGGTGAGAACCCGGAGCGTGTGTTCATCGAGCTGGCCAAGCTGCTGTTCAACCCGTGGATTGCCGGTATCTTGCTGTCGGCCATTCTGGCTGCCGTGATGAGCACCCTGAGCTGCCAGCTGCTGGTGTGCTCCAGTGCCCTGACTGAGGACTTCTACAAGGCCTTCCTGCGTAAAGGCGCTTCGCAGACCGAGCTGGTCTGGGTCGGTCGCGCCATGGTTCTGCTGGTCGCGCTGATCGCCATCGCTCTGGCGGCGAACCCGGAAAACCGTGTGCTGGGCCTGGTGTCCTACGCCTGGGCAGGTTTCGGCGCCGCGTTCGGTCCGGTGGTGATCCTCTCCCTGGTGTGGAAAGGCATGACCCGTAATGGCGCCCTGGCCGGCATGCTGGTCGGTGCCACTACCGTGATCGTGTGGAAGAACTGGATCGGTCTGGGTCTGTACGAGATCATTCCGGGTTTCATCCTCGCCACCCTGGCCATCGTCATCTTCAGCCGTATTGGTAAGGCCCCGAGCCAGTCGATGCTGAGCCGCTTCGACAAGGCCGAAAGCGAATACAAGTCGGTGTAACCTTGTCGGCTTGAACCGGAGGCGATGACTGCTCGGCAGTCATCGCCTTTTGCGTTTCTGGCCCTAATATACCCGCACCATTTTCGACGGATGCTCTCATGACCAGCAATGACCCGCTCCACGGCCTGACCCTGCAGGCGATTCTCACCGCCCTGGTGGAGCGCATCGGTTGGGAGGGCCTTGCCCGTCAGGTCGATGTCCGCTGTTTCAAGCACGAGCCGAGTATCAAGTCGAGCCTGACCTTTCTGCGCAAGACGCCCTGGGCGCGGGACAAGGTGGAGCAGCTCTACCTGCAGTTATTCAGATCCTGAAGTCGTTCAGCGCTTCAGTTGATTTCAAGCCCCAGTGCCTGCAGGGCCTGCCGGTAGTGGTTACCGGCCATGCGCAGGCCGTTGTTGTGGTTGGCACCCTCTATGAGCAGCAGTTGCTTGGGCTCGCTGGCCGCGTCGAACAGCGCTTGGCTGAAGCGTGAGGGCACGTAGCGGTCGTCGCGACCGTGGGCAATCAGCACCGGGATGCCGACTTCGCCAATCTTGCTCAGCGAGTCGAACTCCTGCGACAACAGCCAGCGTACCGGCAGCGAAGTGTTGGTGACCGCTGCAGCGACATCCCCCAGGTTGGTGAAGCTGGATTCGACGATCAGCCCGGCAGCTTGCGTTTCATCTTCGCTCGCCAGTTCGTGCGCCAGGTTGACGGCCACGGCGCCGCCCAGTGAATGGCCGTAAATGAAGCGTTTGTCTGCCTCTGGCTGCAGGCGCACCAGATGCTGCCAGGCGATCAGGGCATCCTGATAGACGCTGCGCTCGGAGGGCAGGGCGCCACGGCTTTCGCCGAAGCCGCGGTAGTCCACCGCCAGTACCGAGAAGCCCATGGCATGCAGTTGTTCGATGCGAAACAGCTGGCCGGTCAGGTTCCAGCGTGAGCCATGCAGGTAGAGCAGCGCCGGGGCGTCCTTGCGTGCGGCCGGCCACCACCAGGCATGCAGACTCTCATCGGCCGTCAGCTCAGGCGATTGCAGTTGCACGCTCTCGACGCCAGTCGGCAGGCCGCTGAACCAGCGGGCGTTACCAGGCTCGATGCGAAACACCAGTTCGCGTTCGGTCTGCTCCAGCTTGGCGCAGCCGATCGGCAGCAATACCAGCAGGCACGCCAGGATCATCAGGCTCAGGCGACGGCGGCGTAGCAGGGCGAACCAGGATGAGGGCATCGGCGATACTCATGAACGGCAGTTGGGGATGCTGACATGGACTGCATATCCGCTGCCGGGTTTCGCAAGCCCCTGAGCGCTGTAGTTACCGAGTGTTACCGCCGGCTGATCTGCGGCGCGCTCATCGGCGCCTCACAGAGCGTGGCACTGCCAGGCTCCAGGTAGGGGACAAGGATTGGCGCCATGCCCTTGAGGACCTGCACCGGTAACGCCGAGGTGAAGGTGAAGCGCTCGGCTTCGCGTCCCGGTACGAACGCAGTGAGGGTGCCGTAGTGCCGTGGGCCGAGGAAGAACACGAATGTCGCTGTCCGGTTCATCGCACGTGAGCTGATGACCCGGCCGCCAGGGCCGACGCTTTCGATGCGGTTGTCGCCGGTGCCGGTTTTGCCGCCCAGCGCCAGGCTGCGGCCGTCCTGCAGTTGAAAGGTGCCTTGCAGGCGCCGCGCAGTGCCGCCTTCCACCACTTGCGAGAGGGCATTGCGCAGTGCCGCAGCCACCTCGGACTGCATCACCCGCTTGCCACTGTGGGTATCACGCTCGACCCTTGTGTCATAAGGCGTGTCGGCGGCGAAGTGCAGCTCGTCGATGCGTAGAACCGGCTGGCGAATGCCGTCGTTCTGGATGATGCCCATCAGCTCGGCCAACGCCGCTGGCCGGTCGCCGGAGCTGCCCAGGGCGGTGGCCAGCGAGGGCACCAGGTACTGGAAGGGATAGCCCAGGTTCTGCCAGCGCCGATGAATGTCGGAGAAGGCCTCGACCTCCAGCATGATGCGAATGCGGCTGTCTCGGGCGCTCTTGTGCCGAGTGCGCAGCAGCCAGCCGTAGACTTCCTGACGTTCGTCGATGCTGGCGGCGACGGCATCGCTGAAGCTGGCCTGCGGGTTGCTGATCAGATAGCCCAGTAGCCAGAGTTCCAGCGGGTGTACGCGGGCGATATAACCCTGATCCGGCAGGCTGTAGGCTCCGGGGCCGTAGTCCTGATACAGGCGCGCGATGCGCTGGTCGGTGAGTTTTTCCTGCGGTAGTTGCGCCCGCAGGAATGCAGCGAAGGTCGCTTCGTCGGCCTCTGGCAGCAGGTAACGATGTACGGCGCTCAGGCGTACCGAGGTCTGGCGCAGACCACTGATGAAGGTTTCCAGGCGCTGCTGCTCCGGCTGACCCTTGTACTTGCGCCAGAAGCGCAAGAGGAAGGTGCGCCCCTCCCGGTCGGCGAAGCGCTGCAGGTATTCCTGGCGGCGCGGGTCCTTGTCGTCCTTGAGCAGCTCGGCGCTGTTCTGGTAGGTGCTGTAGCGCACCAGATCACGCATCAGGCGTACGAAGGGCAGGTTGATCGACTCACGCAAGGACTCGCGCAGCGTCGGGTTGCGGCCGTTGTCCTGGCGGCGGAAGTTGCCGAAGGTGTGCAGGCCGCCGCCGGTGAAGAATCGCTCATTCGGGCTGGCCGAGTAGCGCCGCTCCAGCGCGGCGTCCAGCATGCCGGCCAGATCCGCCGCAGGATTGGCTTGCAGGTAGCCCACGGCCCAGCGGCTCAGAGGGTCCTGCTCGGCGATGTCGATCTGACGTAGCTCGTCCGGGCTCTTGCCTGCGTGGCGCTGATGCAGTTCGGCGATGATTTCCAGGTAGGTGGCCAATACCCGCAGTTTGGCGGTGGAGCCAAGCTCCAGCTTGCTGCCCTCGTTGATATCGAAAGGCTGGTCGGTGTTGTCGGTCTGCACCCGTACCCGGCTGCCGGTCGGGGTGCGTTCGAAGAGGGTGAAGCTGTAACGCACTTCTGCGGTTTTCTCGGGCGACAGCAGGCGTTCGCCGAACAGGCCGATCTTGCCGGCGAACTCTGGGTCGGCCAGGTTCTGCAGGTAGGCACTGGTCTGCTGTTGCAGGTCGCGCTGCAGGGTGCTGCGTGCGGACAGGTCCAGGCGATCAAGGTCGTAGAGCGGCATGCCGAGCAGATTGGACAAGCGCGAGCGCGCTACGCTGATGCCTTTGTCGCTGTCCACGGTCCGCAGGTTTGGCTCCAGCTGCCAGTCGCGGTACTGCAGTTTCTGCGCGAGCGCGGCATCGCGCAGGTCGGCGTCGATCAGGCCGCCGCTGGCAAGCAGGCGAATATGACTTTCGGTCAGCGCCTCCATGTCATGACGTCCTTGCGCCAGGTAATAGGAGGGCCGGCGCTGAGCAATCATCAGCGACAGTATCTGCCGCAGGGCCAGACCGCGTTCGGCAAGGCTGGCGTCGGGCGAGCGCCGCGGGTCGAGCAGGGCGTTACTGTGCTCGAAGTCGGCGCCGTACCAGATGCGCAGGCCGTCGGCCAGACCGTGCACTTCACCGTGTCCCGGCGCGGCGGACAGCGGCACGCTGTTGAGATAGTCACGGACGATGTGCTGACGCGCTTCGAGCGTCTGCGGCCCATGCTGATAGGCGCGTACGCTGGCGGATATCATCTGGCGCAGTTTTTCCCCGGCAGACAACGTCAGCCCGTCGGGGGAATGGCGGTACTTCTCCAATTGTGTGGCCAGGGTGCTACCCCCGGCGGACTGGTCCTGCACGTCGAGCATCTTGCCCAGCTGTGACAGCGCCGCCATGGCAAAACGTGGCCAGTCCACTGCCGGGTTGGCCAGCGGCTGCGCGGGGTCGAGCAACTGACGGTTCTCGATGAACAGCAGGCTGTTGACCACCAGTGGTGCAATGTTGGCGAAGTCGGCATAGCCCTGTTGCGGGTAGCGAAACTGGTAGAAGGGCGTGCCGCGGCAGTCGCTGATGCTCAGGCCGCTCTGGCTCTTCTCGGTGAAGGGCGGGAACAGGCCTCGGCGGCTGTAATCCATCAGCTGGTCGGAGAAACGCGCCTGTGCGCTGATCTGGTAATCGCGCTGCTGTAGGCGTTCCAGCATCAGTGGCAGGTAGGCATAGCCCTGGCGTTTGTCGAAGGGACCATCGGTCGGGTAGATGATCCGCTGGCTGGGGCCCGCTTCGACCTTGTAGGTAAGGCCTGCAGCATAGCGGCTGAGCTCGCGTGACTGAAAATGGGCGCTACGGACCTCGAACACCAGCAGGGCGGTGGCCGCCAGGAGCAGCAGGATCAGCAACAGATAGAAGGTCAGGCGCCAGGGGTGCCCGGCAGCGCTGCTCGACCTGGTGCTGCCCTGAGTGCCCGCCGGGGAGGCGAGCTCAGGTGGCTGTCGATTATGTTGCCATGATGCGCCCATAAGTCACCGGACCGCTTTGTCAGCATCATAAACGCCGCGAGATTGCCTCTGCCGGATGCTGACCCTGGGTCGGCCGGGCTGCGCTCGTCTCGTTTGTCTCGCTATCAGTTTAGACGCTGGCGTGGCGTCTGGCGGGCGGTTTCTGCGTGCTGCGCGGCTTGTACCGCTATCGCATGCAGGCCTGCTAGACTCGCGGGATCGCATCGATGCAGGCAATCACCATGCAGCGCGACCACCGAGAACAGCTCCAGCAAAGTTGGCAGGCCAATGCCGATGCCTGGGCTGCTGCGGTGCGTGAGCAGCGCATCGAAAGTCGGCGGCTGGTCACCGATGCCGCGATCATCCAGGCCGTATTGGCGCTACAGCCCAAGCGCGTGCTGGACATCGGTTGCGGTGAAGGCTGGTTGTGTCGTGGCCTGGCCGAGCATGGTATCGAACCAGTCGGTGTGGACGCCTCGGCGCCGCTGATCGAGGCCGCTCGGGCGGCATGTGACGGGCGCAGTCAGTACCGCGTTTGTGGCTATGCCGAATTGGAGGCACATGCCGAGCAACTCGGGCGTTTCGAGGTGCTGGTCTGCAACTTCGCCCTGCTCGAGGAGCCGCTACAGCCGACCCTGCGGAGCCTGCATGGTTTGCTCGCGTCTGGCGGCAGCCTGCTGATTCAGACCCTGCACCCGTGGCGCGCCAGCCATGGCGAGCCCTACCAGGATGGTTGGCGGGTCGAAGACTTCGTCGGCTTCGGGGAGGGTTTCCAGGCGCCCATGCCCTGGTTCTTCCGCACCCTGCAATCCTGGTTGACGCTTTTCGGTGAGACCGGCTGGCGTCTCGAATGGCTGCAGGAGCCGCTGCACCCCGAGAGTGTTCAGCCGGTGTCCCTGCTGCTGTTGCTCAAGCCAGTCTGATCATGCAGTTGCTGCTCAACCTCGACGTGCCCGACCTGCCAGCTGCGGTTGCCTTCTACCAGCAGGCGCTTGGTTTGAGCGTCGGGCGGCGTCTGTTCGAGGGCACGGTGGTCGAGATGCTCGGCGCCGCCGTTCCGCTCTATCTGTTGTGCAAGTCGGACGCCACCCAACCTTGCCCAAGACAGGGCGTGCAGCGCGACTATCGTCGTCACTGGATGCCGCTGTGGTCGTCGATGATCTTGATGCGGCGTTGGCGCGGGCGATCGCTGCCGGTGCTCGGCAGGAAGGCGAAATCCACGAATACGACTGGGGACGCCTGGTTACCCTGAGCGACCCCTTCGGCCACGGTCTGTGCTTTGTGCAATGGCGTGGTGAGGGGTACGACCTGGTCATGACCCACTCGGGGGAAAACGATGCGCAGAATTGATCTGGCCGGCGTGCAGGTGCCCGTGTTGGGCCAGGGCACCTGGCACATGGGGGAAGATCAACGCCAGCGCGCACGCGAAGTCGCTGCGCTGCGTGCGGGCCTGGACCTGGGACTCGGTTTGGTCGACACCGCCGAAATGTATGGCGAGGGTGGCGCCGAGCAGGTGGTGGGCGAGGCGATTGCCGGGCGTCGTGACGAGGTGTTTCTGGTCAGCAAGGTCTACCCGCACAACGCCAGCCTGGCGGGTGTTCAGGCTGCCTGTGAGCGCAGTTTGAAGCGCCTTGGCTGCGAGCATATCGACCTGTACCTGCTGCACTGGCGCGGCCGTTACCCGCTTGCCGAAACCGTTGAGGGGTTCGAGCGGCTGCGAGAACAGGGCAAGATCGGCGCCTGGGGCGTTTCCAACTTCGATCTGGATGACCTGCTGGAGCTGGATCAGCCTGCGTGCCGCAGCAATCAGGTGCTGTACAACCTGGAGGCGCGCGGTATCGAGTATGACCTGCTGCCCTGGCAACAGCGCACCGCGATGCCGCTGATGGCCTACTGTCCGCTCAGCCAGGCTGGCGCCCTGTTGCGGCAGACGGCCTTGCTCGAGGTGGCCCAACGCCATGGCGTTACGTCGGCGCAGATCGCACTGGCCTGGACGATCAGGCAGGACGGCGTGATTGCCATCCCCAAGGCTGTCGGCAGCGCGCATCTGCGCGATAACGCGGCGGCGGCCTCGATACGCTTGACTGTGGATGACCTGGCTCTGCTGGACCAGGCCTTTGCCCCGCCGCGGAGCAAGCGCGCGCTGGAGATGGTCTGAGGGACGTTGTGGGGTGAGCGCCAGGTTGTCCTGTCGCTCATCGCGCGAGGTCAGTTGGCCGGGTCGGCAGCCAGACGTCCGGCATCCTTGAGCAGGGCCTTGAGGAAGGCATCCTGCAATTCAGGGTCGTTGCGAGTCAGTTCGATCAGGCTCTGTTCCAGCTCGCTGGCTTCTTCTTCCAGACCCAGGTCGGAGAGGCGTTTGACCCGGTGTACCCACTGGGCTACATCGCCGCCTTCGAGGTCATCGAAGATCAGGTCATGCGCTTCGCTCAGCTTGCCGCGCAGGGTATGGCTGACCATGAGCGTCGTTTCGGCGCGTGCGACATCGTCGCCAAGGCGGTCTTCGACGCTCAGCTGCAGCATGTTCAGGCGCGTGATGTCCTGTTCGGTGAAGGGGCTGTCCAGCAGATTGACGCGTAGCACGCCGCTGCTGTCGGTGAGCAGCTCGAACTGCTGATCCCCCGCCTTGACCTGCACCGGGCGCTCGGACCAGGGCAGGTTGGTGTATTCCATGCGACGGTCGCGCTGTAGCTCCTCGATGCTCGCCAGGTTCTGTTCCGCGCGGCCGTTGGACTCGACGTTCATGAACGGATTGAGGCCGGCCATGCCGTAGCTGATCCAGTCGCGGGTCGCGGTTTCCGGCAGGCTGCCGAGCAACACGACGTTGAGGACGTTGGCCCCCACGCCGGCCACTACAGCGACTGCTCCCATTGGCACTTCGTAGATTTCGCGCCAGGGTTGATAGGGCGTATAGCGATCGTAGCGACGGGTCACTTCGAAGGCGGTGACCTCGTAGCTCTTCTGGTCATGCACACGCACGCGGCGTTGCGGCAACTCCAGTACCTTGGGCTCGCCGGCATCGATCTGCAGCTGGTGATCCAGCAGTTTGCGCTCGATGCGCTCCTCATGTTCACTGCGTTGCGGCAGCTGGTTGGCGCAGCCGCTGATCAAGAGGGCGCCGCACAGGGCGGCGCCGATGAGGCAAAGGTTGTTGCTCGTGGGCATGATGGCTCGGTAGGGCGTGATCAGCGACTGATACGGGCTTGCAGGAAGGACAGGATCTCGGCCAGTGGCACGGCTTGCGCGTCGGTTTCGGCGCGGCTCTTGTACTCGAGGTTGCCCTCGGCCAGGCCACGGTCGCTGACGACCACGCGGTGCGGGATGCCGATCAGCTCCATGTCGGCGAACTTGATGCCGGGGCTGGTTTTCTTGTCGCGATCATCCAGCAGCACTTCGTAACCCGCGGCAGTGAGTTCGGCATACAGCTTGTCGGTGGCTTCACGAACCTGCTCGGTTTCGTAGCGCAGTGGTACCAGGGCGACATGGAAGGGCGCCAGGGCGTCGTTCCAGCGGATACCACGCTCATCGAAATTCTGCTCGATGGCGGCAGCGACCACGCGGGAAACACCGATGCCGTAGCAACCCATGGTCAGGGTCACCGGCTTGCCATTCTCACCCAGTACCTGGCAGTTCATCGCCTCGCTGTACTTGGTACCGAGCTGGAAGATGTGCCCGACTTCGATGCCGCGCTTGATCACCAGGGTGCCCTGGCCATCCGGGCTGGGGTCGCCTTCGACAACGTTACGCAGGTCGGCCACGGTCGGAACCGGCAGATCGCGCTCCCAGTTGACGCCGAAGTAGTGCTTGTCGTCGATGTTGGCACCGATGGCGAAGTCGCTCATCAGTTCCACGGAGCGGTCGATGATGATCGGCAGCGGCAGGTTCAGCGGGCCGAGGGAGCCGGCGCCGGCGCCGATGGCGGCACGCAGCTCGGCGTCGGTGGCCATGGTCAGCGGATTGGCGACCTGTTCCAGGTTGGCCGCCTTGATCTCGTTGAGTTCGTGGTCGCCACGCACCACCAGGGCGATCAGCTTGCCTTCTTCGGCAGCATGCACGATCAGGGTCTTGATGGTCTTCTCGATAGGCAGGTTGAAGCCTTCGACCAGGGCCGCGATGGTTTTCGCATCGGGGGTGTCGACCAGGCGCAGCTCTTCACTAGGCGCCGGGCGCACCTTCTCGCGGGGCAGGGCTTCGGCCTTCTCGATGTTGGCGGCGTAATCGGAGCTGTCGCTGAAGGCGATATCGTCTTCGCCGGAGTCGGCCAGCACATGGAATTCGTGCGAGCCGGTGCCGCCGATGGAGCCGGTGTCGGCCTGCACCGGGCGGAAGTTCAGGCCCAGGCGGGTGAACACGTTGCAGTACGCCTGGTGCATGCGGTCGTAGGTTTCCTGCAGGGAAGCCTGGTCGGCATGGAAGGAGTAGGCGTCCTTCATGATGAACTCGCGGCCGCGCATCAGGCCGAAGCGCGGGCGGATCTCGTCACGGAACTTGGTCTGGATCTGATAGAAGTTGATCGGCAGCTGCTTGTAGCTGTTCAGCTCGTTGCGCGCCAGATCGGTAATGACTTCTTCATGAGTCGGGCCGACGCAGAACTCGCGTTCATGACGGTCTTTGACGCGCAGCAGCTCGGGGCCGTACTGCACCCAGCGCCCGGACTCCAGCCACAGCTCGGCAGGCTGGATGGCGGGCATCAGCACCTCCAGAGCACCAGCGGCGTTCATTTCCTCGCGCACCACGTTCTCGACCTTGCGCAGCACGCGCAGGCCCATCGGCAGCCAGGTGTACAGGCCGGAGGCCAGCTTGCGGATCATGCCGGCACGCAGCATCAGCTGGTGGCTGATCACCACGGCATCGGAGGGGGTTTCTTTCAGGGTCGAGAGCAGGAACTGACTGGTACGCATGTTTGGCCGTTCTGTCGGTTGCTAGGGCTTGGAATAGGCCGGCATTGTACGGTGCCTATACAGTGGCGTACAGGACGGTTGCAGGCGCGAAAGTGCCATTGCCTTTGGCGGGAGGAACAAACGGTGGGATTGACTGCGCTTGAGGTTCAGACCCTGATTCGGGATGGGCTGGCGATGGCCGAGGATATCGATCTGCGGATCGACCGGCTGGACGAGGAGGGCGTGCTGGCACGCGTGCCCTTTCATGCCAAATTGGTGCGTCCGGGCGGCACGTTATCGGGCCCGACCATCATGGCGCTGGGGGATGCGGCGATGTACGCGGTTGTGCTGGGGCGTCTCGGCCGAGTGGAGATGGCGGTAACGTCGAATCTCAATATCAACTTTCTGGTCAAGCCCCGGCCGGTGGACCTGCTGGCCGAAGCGAGCATTCTGCGTCTGAGTCGGCGTCAGGCAGTGTGCGAAGTTTCGCTGTATTCGGCTGGTAATGAGAGTGAACTGGTTGCGCATGTGACGGGCACTTATGCACTGCCTCTCTAAAACGCCGAGCCATAAATGAAGAAACCCGGCCAAGGCCGGGTTTCTTCATTGTCGAGTTACGCAGGCGTTACAGAACGCTCAGCGGGTACTCGACGATCAGGCGGAAGTCATTGACGTCGCCGCCGTAATCGTTGTCAGCGCGGTAGAACGCATTACGAATACGGAAGGACAGGTCTTTCGCAGCACCTTCCTGGATAACGTACTTGGCTTCGATGTCGAGTTCGCGTTCCGAGGCGTCAGAATCAATCCCTGCTACATCAATGTTGTCACCAACAATGTAGCGAGTCATGAAGCTCAGACCCGGTACGCCGTAGGAGGCCATGTTGATGTCGTAGCGAACCTGCCAGGAAGTTTCGTCCTTGGCATTGAAGTCAGAGTACTGAACGGAGTTGGACAGCCAGATGGTGCCGCCACCGTCGATATCGCCATAACGATAGCTGGTGTCGCCGCTGGAACGCTGGTGAGCAACGGTGAACTTGTGGGCGCCCAGGGAGTAGGCAGCAGCCAGGCTCCAGATGTTGTTGTCCATCTCGCCCAGCAGCTCTTTGCCTTGGCCGCGAGTGCGGTAGCCGTTCAGGTCGAAGTTCAGAGCCTGATCTTCTGCCAGCGGCAGGTTGTAGTTCAGGTTGACGTAGTACTTCTTGAAGTTGTCGTCAGCATCCGAGTAGTGCAGAGCAGCGCTCAGATCGTCGGTGAAGCTGTAAGAAGCACCGAGGATATTGATTTCTTTCAGACCGAAGGTGTCACGGTCGGTGCTGGTCTGGCTGCTCATTGCAGTGAAACGACCGGCAGTCAGTTCCAGGCCAGCGATTTCATTGCTGGTCACCAGGGTACCGGTAGCAACTTCCGGCAGGAGGCGGCTGTCATCGGTAGAGAATACCGGGCTGGCTACTTCCTGGCTGCCGTACTTCAGGACGGTGTCGGAAATACGGAACTTGATAGCGCCGCCAACTTCGGTCTGGGTGTCTTCGCTGTGGCCGTTGCCTGCACGGTCGAACAGGCCGTTGCCGCGGTGACCACGGCCGCCATCGAGCTTGATGCTGCTCAGCGAGTGAGCGTCGACGCCGACGCCTACGGTACCCTGAGTGAAGCCGGATTCGAACAGCAGGCGGATGCCCAGGCCGGTTTCTTCGCGGTAGCTCTGAGCGCTACGCTGAGAGCCGCCGGAGCGGAAGTCGCGGTTCATGTACAAAGCGCGATTGAAGATGTTGAAGCTGCTGTCTTCGATGAAACCGTTCGACTCGGACTGGCTGGAAGCCACTGCCATTTGGCTGGTGCCCGCGGCTACTGCCAGGGCGATTACGCTCCACTTCATCACTTGCATCGTGATTGCTCCTTGGGTTTAGAAGAGTTGTGCTGCCCACTGTTTTGTTATATGGGCGGCTCTTTCTTTTTGTGTCGGCGGTAACTTATAGCACGCAGCCAATATTGGCGATAGTTGCAGTCTATTCAGTGCGACTTCATTCATGCCGGTGTCGCATCGAGTCATGAGGAATGTCGCAAATCTGTAGCTCTGTACTTGCGCTTCGTTATGCCAACGCTTTCGCGGCTCTGAGGTGCCTGGGGCCGCTGTTATTGATCGACTGCACGGCTCGCCGAGCATTGATCTCACCGGTAGCAAAAGTCGTGCTCAAAACCCGAATGCGCTTCTAAAACCTTGATTTTCTGGCATGCAGTGCGCCTCGTAGTGGCGTTGACGCCGCGCCCGGTGCGGGTTTGGCCAAGCGCTGCGCAGTTCTTGTGATCAGTCGGTGGCACGTGCTGCCACCTTCGTTCACATCGCTCTCGCGGTAACGCTTGGGGATGTCTATTACGGGAAGAAACAAAATGGTGCACGCCGGCGGTGCGTGTGGGGGTGGGGTGCCTTGCCGTGGTGCGCGTCCTGCGAGTGAATTGTCCATCGAGGCGGCGTATGCTGCGCGCCATTGCGCGGTTGCCCTTGGTGCTGCGCTCGAATGATCCGTTTACAAAGGAGGGCCGCCATGTTCACTCTGGATTCACGCCTTCAGCAGGATTGCCTGCTGGTCGGGGACTTTCCCCTCTGTCACCTGCTGTTGATGAATGACGCCAGCTATCCCTGGTTCATCCTGGTGCCGCGCCGCGAGGAGGTCAGCGAGTTGTTCCAGCTCGATGCCGCCGACCAGCGCCAGCTCTGGCACGAAACCACTTTGCTGGCTGAAACGCTGAAGGACACCTTCGCAGCTGACAAGATGAACGTGGCCACGCTTGGTAATGTAGTCAGCCAGCTGCATATGCATGTGATCGTGCGCCGGCGTGAGGACGCCGCCTGGCCTGCTCCGGTTTGGGGGCGGCATCCGGCGCAACCTTATAGTGAGCAGCAGGTGGTACAGGTCGTCGACAAGCTGCGTCTGGTGCTGACCGAGGATTTTCAGTTCACCGGAGCCTTCGCATGAACTTCGAGTCGCGGATCATGGAGCTGGAGAGTCGTCTGGCTTTTCAGGACGACACCATTCAGGCGCTGAGCGATGAGCTGCTCGAACAGAATCGCCGCATCGAGCGGATGCAGTTGCAATTGACGGCACTGGCGCGGCGTCAGGAGGAGCTCAATGGGCTATCGGGAATTGCCGAAGACGAGGCGCCTCCACCGCATTACTGATATGAAAAAGCCCGGTTTCCCGGGCTTTTTCATCCGCGTTGCTTAACGCCGCGCGGGGGCTGCTGCGATCACGTCTTCCGCCTGTAGGCCTTTGTCGCGCTGCATGACCGAGAACTCCACGCGTTGACCTTCGATCAGCACGCGGTGGCCTTCACCACGAATGGCGCGGAAATGCACGAAGATATCCTCGCCCGAGTCGCGGGAAATGAAGCCAAAGCCCTTGGAGGTGTTGAACCACTTGACCGTGCCGGTCTCGCGGTCTTCCAGAGGGGCGCTGGGGCTGGTTTGCGCGAAAGGCTCCTGCTTTTGCGGGCGCGGCTGTGTGCTCAGCTGCGCCGCAAGGCTCAGTGCCACGGCGACGACGATGATCAGCAGCGGCAACCAGATGGCCGGTTGGCCGCCAATGCTGGGCAATGGAGCGAGCAGGATAAGGCTCTGTACCACGGTGGCCAGGATCAATAGTGCGGAGGTCAGGCCCAGCAGTTGCTGGCGTGCGGTGGGCGTGTTCTGTTGCAGCGACGCGGCGAGCAGGTTGAGCAGGCCGGTCAGGGCCAGGTAGATGGCATCCGGAGTGGAGAGCAGTGAAGTGGAAAAACCGGGTACGGCAGACAGCAGTAGGGCGGCGAACCCTGTGACGAGATGGGCGATCTTCAACATCTTTGATGAACTCACTGATTGAATGATGACTCAAGGTGCTGCGGAGGGAGCGCACTTTGCTGGTGGCCAGATGAAAGGCCACCGCGCGCGCCGGCAAACAAGGTTAGTGGCGCCGCGAGATGGTAGCGCGGCGCGCGGGGCTATTTAACAGCAAAGCCGAGGGCTTCTCAAATCAAGCGCTTAGCATCGTTTCGCTGGTAGTCGGGTGCACCTGGTTGCGTCCGGCCCGCTTGGCCTGATAGAGCGCATCGTCGGCGCGCGTCAGCAGCGACTCGAGCGTGTCGTCGGCTTTCGCCATGGAGCAACCGAAGGAGGCGGTTATGCTGTCGAGAACCTGATCGGTACGGCGAATCTTCACCCTCAGTGACTGGATCTTGTGGCGCAGTTGCTCGGCGAAATCGAGCACTTCGCTGAGGTTGGCGCAGTTACGCAGTACCACGCAGAACTCTTCGCCACCGTAACGTGCTGCGAATGCGCCGGGTGGCAGAAGGTCGCGCAGCAGTTGTCCGACATGCTGTAGCACGCGGTCTCCCAGCGGATGGCCGTACTGGTCGTTGAACTGCTTGAAGTGGTCGATATCCAGGATCACCAGCGCCAGGCCCTGCTGCGACTCGTTCAGGGCGCGCTCCAGCAAACGAGTGAAGGCATGGCGGTTGAACACCCGGGTCAGGCTGTCCAGCGTTGCGGCCAGGTGCGCGCGTTCCAGTTGACTGCGCAGGTGGCTGATCTCCTGTTGCGCGGCGCGCAGGCGATAAAGGAACTTCTCCTGATGCTCATGCATCATCTGGGTACTTTCCTGCAGCTCGCTGAGCACGCTGGGCAAATCGTCGATGATCGGCTCCTGCAGTGCGCTGAGACCCTGGCTCAGGCTTTGCTGGTAATGCTGGCTGCCGAGCACGCTGCGTGAAACATCGCCTTCGATATCGTCGACCAGTTCGATGACTTGCTGCTGTCCGGCGCGTGCTTCTTCCAGCTCGCCGCGGATGATGTAGTCGCGAAACAGCCGGCTGGCGGTTTCCGGGGGGAATACGTCGAAGTCTTCGACTACCTTGTCCAGGCGGCGATTGAGTTCTGGTTCGCTACCTCTGCTGTAGGTGTACCACAGCGCGTAGTGCACGGGGTTCGGCGGTATATCGTGACGCATCATCAGCGGCACGGCCTGCTTCAGGAGCTCGGCCGCCTTGCGGGTTTCCTCCGGATACAGGTCGATGATGCTGGGCGATTTGGCTGGCTGACTCATGGATGCTGGAAACTCACTGGCGAATGGCCAGAGCATAGATCAGGCTGGGGCTGCATGCCTAATGAAAAGGCCCGGATAGCCGGGCCTTAGAGTTTCTCAGGCAGCAAGTAGGCTGCGCAGCATCCAGGCGGTTTTCTCGTGCACCTGCATGCGCTGGGTCAGCAGGTCCGCGGTGGGCTCGTCGCTGACCTTGTCCAGCAGCGGGAAGATGCCACGGGCCGTGCGTACGACGGCTTCCTGGCCTTGTACTAGTTGCTTGATCATGTCTTCGGCGCTGGGTACACCTTCCTCTTCCTTGATCGAGGACAGGCGAGCGTAGGCGGCGTAGGTGCCAGGCGCCGGGAACCCCAGGGCGCGAATGCGCTCGGCGATGGCGTCGACGGCCAGCGCCAGTTCGGTGTACTGACCTTCGAACATCAGGTGCAGGGTATTGAACATCGGGCCAGTGACGTTCCAGTGAAAGTTGTGGGTCTTCAGGTACAGGGTATAGGTGTCAGCCAGCAGGCGCGAAAGGCCTTCAGCGATTGCGGCGCGGTCCTGTTCGGCGATTCCGATATTGATTTCCATGGTTGTTCTCCTTTCAGGTGAGCCCAGGGTTTCTATCCCGCAGTGTTGGAACGAGCCTAACACGCAGGGCGTCGAGATGATCTTGGCTTATATCAATGGAAGCGATGTTTAGAGGCTATTGATAACTCGCGGTTCAATTCTGGCCAGGAAATCTTACCGCTCGTCGCGGGCTGTTCAGCGACGGGCCAGTGTTGGCCTCTGCTGCAGGGTATGGTTGAAGGCCTCTACCCAGCGGGCACTGAATTGCTGGCCGGCCAGGTTGTTGATTTCGAGGATGGCGCGAAGCAGTGGGCGTTTGCTCAAGGTCTGATGCGCGCGCTCATGGGTGCGTGCGTCGAAGGTGTCGACTATATGAAGGATCAGGGCGCCGGGGGTGATCTCCACTTCGCGCAGGCCTTTCGGGTAGCCGCTGCCGTCCGCGTGTTCCTGGTGCTGCACGATGATCTCCATCGCGGCTGACCAGCCAGGCATGCGTTTGAGCAGGTCACTGGCCAGGCGAGGGTGGCCTTGCATCATGCGCCGTTCCTCGCGGCTGAAGTGGCTCTGCTTGTGCAGCAGTTCCAGCGGTAGAAACGCCATGCCCAGGTCATGCAGGCAGACTGCTGCGGCCAGTTGCTCCGGCTGCTCCGCGTAACCGCCTGCGGCGTTGATGCTCAGCGCCAACTCCAGCAGGCGCAGGGTGCGCCCGTGCCAGTATGGCGAGCGCTGCTCCGCCGCTTCTGCAAGGGCGTAGAAGAATTGCAGGTCGGACGTAGGGTCGATTTCGTGGCGGGCAAACAGCGCCTCGGCATGGCTGGGCTCTGCTGTTTCCGGCGCTTGCAGGCGAGTGCCTGGGTCCAGTTGCTGTAGCAGTTCGCTGCGCCGCTCGGTCTGCTGCGTGGGGGGAGCCATGGCCAACGCCTGCAGTGCGCTGCACAGTTGCTGTGTTTGTGCGTCCTCTGGCGGCGCTGCCGTTCCAGTCAAGGCCTGGGCTATCAGTGCGCGCAGGTGGTCGAGGCTAAGCAGCAGGATGTCGCCGAGCAGGCTGTCGAAGGTCATGCGACCTGAACGCAGGGCATCGAGCACATCCTCCATGGCCTGCGGCAATGGCATCAGCTCGTTGAGCTCGACGTAGCCGAGATTGCCCTTGAGCGTATGGATCAGGCGAAACAGCTCACGCAGTCGCTCCGCGCTCCTCGGGGCTCGCTCCAGTTCGATCAGTAACTGTTCGCAACGGGGAAACTGCTCGGCGGCGTCAAGGCGAAAGTCTTCCAGCAGATCATTGGACAGGTCGCTGTGATGGGGGAGGGCCATGCTCGTTCTCCAGGCAGGAGGCGCTGTTCATTATAGAAGCCATCTGCCGGGCGGCTGCGTCATGACGATTTAAGCTATATAATCCCGCTCTTTATCGAAGCGCGGCGTGCGGTTGGACGTTCTCCGCGGTGTAGCTCCTGCCCAGGGCGTTGGGGGCTGCCTGACCTATCCAAGACCTTAGAGAAGCGAAACACGATCATGATGCGCAGCCACTATTGCGGCCAGTTGAACGAGAGCCTGGATGGCCAGGAAATCACCCTTTGCGGCTGGGTACACCGTCGCCGCGACCATGGCGGGGTGATCTTCCTCGATATTCGTGATCGTGAAGGCCTGGCTCAGGTGGTTTTCGACCCGGATCGCGCCGATACCTTCGCCAAGGCCGACCGCGTGCGCAGCGAGTATGTGGTCAAGATCACCGGCAAGGTGCGTCTGCGTCCGGAAGGCGCGCGCAACCCGAACATGGCGTCCGGCGCCATCGAAGTGCTGGGTTACGAGCTGGAAGTTCTCAACGAGGCGGAAACCCCGCCGTTCCCGCTCAACGAATACACCGACGTCGGTGAAGAAACGCGTCTGCGTTATCGCTTCATCGACCTGCGTCGTCCGGAAATGGCTGAGAAGCTCAAGCTGCGTTCGCGCATCACCTCGAGCATCCGTCGTTACCTCGACGAGAACGGCTTCCTCGACGTCGAGACGCCGATCCTGACCCGCGCCACCCCGGAAGGTGCGCGTGACTACCTGGTGCCGAGCCGTACTCACGCTGGCAGTTTCTTCGCCCTGCCGCAGTCGCCACAGCTGTTCAAGCAGCTGCTGATGGTGGCCGGCTTCGACCGCTACTACCAGATCGCCAAGTGCTTCCGCGACGAAGACCTGCGTGCCGACCGTCAGCCGGAATTCACCCAGATCGACATCGAGACCAGCTTCCTCGATGAAAAAGACATCATGGGCATCACCGAGACCATGGTGCGCAACCTGTTCAAGGAAGTGCTGGACGTCGAGTTCGGTGAGCTGCCGCACATGACCCTGGCCGAGGCCATGCGTCGCTTCGGTTCGGACAAGCCGGACCTGCGTATCCCGATGGAACTGGTGGATGTCGAGGACCAGCTCAAGGACGTCGAATTCAAGGTCTTCGCCGGCCCGGCCAACGATCCCAAGTGCCGCGTCACCGCGCTGCGCGTTCCGGGCGGGGCGAGCATGCCGCGCAAGCAGATCGACGACTACACCAAGTTCGTCGGCATCTACGGCGCCAAGGGCCTGGCCTACATCAAGGTCAACGAGCGTGCCGCCGGCGTCGAAGGCCTGCAGTCGCCGATCGTCAAGAACATCCCGCTGGACAACATCAACGTCATTCTCGACCGCGTTGGCGCGGTCGATGGAGATATCGTGTTCTTCGGCGCCGACAAGGCCAAGATCGTCAGTGAAGCCCTGGGCGCGCTGCGCATCAAGCTGGGTCACGATCTGAACTTGCTGACCTGTGAGTGGGCGCCGCTGTGGGTCGTCGACTTCCCGATGTTCGAGGAAAACGACGACGGCAGCCTGACTGCCATGCACCACCCCTTCACCGCGCCGAGCTGCAGCCCGGCCGAGCTGGAGGCCAACCCGGCTGCCGCGCTGTCGCGTGCCTATGACATGGTGCTCAACGGCACCGAGCTGGGTGGCGGTTCTATCCGTATCCACGACAAGGCCATGCAGCAGACCGTGTTCCGTGTGCTCGGCATCAGCGAAGACGAGCAGCAGGAGAAGTTCGGCTTCCTCCTCGATGCGCTGAAGTACGGTGCGCCGCCCCATGGTGGCCTGGCCTTCGGTCTGGATCGCCTGGTGATGCTGATGACCGGCGCGCAGTCGATTCGTGAAGTGATCGCCTTCCCGAAAACCCAGAGTGCAGCTTGTGTCATGACCCAGGCGCCGGGCGAGGTGGACAACAAGTCGCTGCGCGAGCTGCACATCCGCTTGCGCGAGCAACCCAAGGCCGAATAAGCCTGTACAAGAAGCCTGGATTTCCAGGCTTCTTCGTTATGGGGCATGCACGTCCATGCCCTGGCAATCATCAGTGGAAAAGACGGAGTGAGTTATGGCTGGTCATTCCAAATGGGCCAACATCAAGCACCGCAAAGGGCGCCAGGACGCCAAGCGCGGCAAGATCTTCACCAAGCTGATTCGTGAACTGACCGTGGCAGCCAAGCATGGCGGCCCGATTCCGGCAGATAACCCGCGCCTGCGCCTGGCCGTGGACAAGGCGCTGACCAACAACATGTCGCGTGACGTGATCGATCGCGCCATCGCCCGTGGCGCTGGCAACAACGAAGCCGACAACGTCGTCGAGTTCAGTTACGAAGGCTATGCGCCGAGCGGTGTTGCGATCATCGTCGAAGTGATGACCGACAACCGCAACCGTACCGCCGCCGAAGTTCGGCATGCCTTCACCAAGTGCGGTGGCAACCTGGGTACCGACGGTTCGGTCGCCTACATGTTCGACCGCAAGGGGCAGATCAGCTTCGCGCCAGGTGTCGATGAAGATGCTCTGATGGAAGCGGCGCTGGAGGCGGGTGCCGATGACGTGGAAATGGGCGAGGATGGCTCGGGCCTGGTATCGACCAGCTTTACCGACTTCCATGCGGTCAACGAAGCGCTGAATGCGGCTGGCTTCAAGGCCGAGGAAGCGGAAATCGCCATGATTCCTTCGATCAGTGCGCCGATTGCCGATCTGGAAACTGCGCAGAAGGTGTTCAAGCTGATCGACATGCTCGAAGACCTCGATGACGTGCAGAACGTCTACCACAACGCCGAAGTTGCCGACGAGATCATGGAACAGTTGAGCTGAGGCTCTGGCCTCCACCGAACTGGATTCAGGATTTGACGAAGCCGGAAACGCTGCAAGGCGCTTCCGGCTTTTTTCGTCAGGTCGGCGCTTGGCGGATGACGTTGCCAAGGGCGGCCCGTATACTCGCCAACTGGATAAATAGACAGTTGCTGATATGACTCTGATCCTAGGCATCGATCCCGGCTCGCGCATCACCGGTTATGGCGTGGTGCGCGATACCGGGCGTAGCTGCGAGTACGTGGCCTCGGGCTGCATACGCACCGGTAACGGCTCGTTGGCCGAGCGCCTGCAAATCGTCTTCCGTGGCGTCAGTGAGGTGATTCGCACCCACGGCCCGGTGACCATGGGCATCGAGCAAGTGTTCATGGCGCGCAATGCCGATTCGGCGCTCAAGCTGGGGCAGGCGCGAGGCGCTGCCATCGTCGCCGCAGTGGAAGCCGGGCTGGAGGTCAGCGAGTACACCGCCACCCAGGTCAAACAAGCCGTGGTCGGTACTGGGGCCGCGGACAAGCAGCAGGTGCAGATGATGGTCATGCACCTGCTGGGGCTGGTGCAGAAGCCGCAGATCGACGCCTCCGACGCCCTGGGTATCGCCTTGTGCCATGCGCACCACCGGCAGAGTCTTATTCCCCATGGGCTGGCCGGCGCCAAGCGGCGCGGCGGCCGTCTTCGTTTGTAATCGATATAAAGGAAAGCGCTGGTGATCGGACGTTTGCGCGGCACCTTGGCGGAAAAGCAGCCGCCGCATTTGCTTCTGGATGTGAATGGCATTGGTTATGAGCTGGAAGTGCCGATGACCACCCTTTATCGTCTGCCTGCGGTGGGTGAGCCGCTGACGCTGCACACTCATCAGGTGGTGCGTGAGGATGCGCATCTGCTGTATGGCTTCTTCGAAAAGCGTGAGCGCGAGTTGTTTCGCGAGCTGATTCGTCTCAATGGCGTCGGCCCCAAGCTGGCGCTGGCGTTGATGTCGGGGCTGGAGGTCGATGAACTGGTGCGCTGCGTGCAGGCACAGGACACGGCGGCGCTGGTCAAGGTGCCTGGGGTGGGCAAGAAAACCGCAGAGCGTCTGCTGGTCGAACTCAAGGATCGCTTCAAGGCCTGGGAGTCGATCCCGTCCATTGCGCCCCTGGTGGTTGAACCTCAACTGGCTCAGGCAGTCTCAAGCGCGGAGAATGACGCCGTCAGTGCCCTGATTTCCCTCGGTTACAAGCCGCAGGAGGCCAGTCGAGCCGTTGCAGCGGTCAAGGAAGAAGGTATGAGCAGCGAAGATTTGATCCGACGCGCACTGCGCGGCATGGTTTAGTGGAACCCTATTGATGATCGAAGCCGATCGCCTGATTACCTCCAGCCCACGAGAGCGCGAAGAGCAGCAGGACCGTGCCATTCGTCCGCTGCGCCTGGCCGACTACATCGGTCAGCCCGTCGTGCGTGAACAGATGGCGCTGTTCATCCAGGCCGCACGGGGCAGGGCGGAAGCGCTCGACCATACATTGATCTTCGGCCCGCCAGGTCTGGGCAAGACCACCCTGGCCAATATCATTGCCGAAGAAATGGGCAGCTCGATCAAGAGCACCTCCGGCCCGGTGCTCGAACGCCCTGGGGATCTGGCTGCGCTGCTGACCAATCTGGAAAGCGGCGATGTGCTGTTCATCGACGAAATTCATCGTCTTTCCCCGGTGGTCGAGGAAGTGCTGTACCCGGCCATGGAAGATTTCCAGCTCGACATCATGATCGGCGAAGGCCCGGCGGCGCGCTCGATCAAGCTGGACCTGCCGCCCTTTACCCTGGTTGGCGCTACCACTCGCGCCGGCATGCTGACCAACCCGCTGCGTGACCGCTTCGGCATCGTCCAGCGCCTGGAGTTCTACGGCATCGACGACCTGGCCACCATCGTCTCGCGCTCTGCCGGGATTCTCGGCCTGGCTATCGAGGCCAAAGGTGCTTACGAGATTGCCCGACGTGCCCGTGGCACTCCGCGTATCGCCAACCGGCTGCTGCGCCGTGTGCGCGATTTCGCTGAGGTGCGCGGGAACGGACAGATCTCCCAGGCCACTGCCGATCAGGCATTGAACCTGCTGGACGTCGACGAGCGTGGTTTCGACCATTCCGACCGGCGTCTGCTGCTGGCCATGATCGAGAAGTTTGATGGCGGTCCGGTGGGGCTCGATAGCCTGGCAGCAGCCATCGGCGAAGAGCGTCACACCATCGAGGATGTGCTCGAGCCGTACCTGATTCAGCAGGGCTACATGATGCGCACGCCGCGCGGGCGCGTGGTGACCCGTCACGCCTACCTGCACTTCGGCCTGAATATCCCCAAACGCTCGGGTGAACAGCCCGGTGGCGATCTGTTCTCGGCAGGTGATCAATGACGAAAAAATTGTTCTCAGCCCGGATTGGCAAGTGGCAGGCCGGAGACTAGAGTATGCGCGCGCCAAACGAAGTGCAGCCGTTCAGCCACCGCTGCCGGGTCTATTACGAAGACACCGATGCGGGCGGCATCGTCTACTACGTCAACTACCTCAAATTCATGGAGCGGGCTCGCACCGAGCGCCTGCGTGAGCTGGGTTATGCCCAGTCGACGCTTGCCGGTGAGGGCCTGTTGTTCGTCGTGCATTCAGCCGAAGCGCGTTACCACGCGCCGGCGCGACTGGACGACGAGCTGCTGATCAGCGCCGATGTGATCGAATTGAACCGTGCCAGCCTGCGCTTTCGTCAACAGGTCAGGCGGGCTGCGGATGATGTGCTGCTCTGCGAAGGGCAGTTCCTGGTGGCCTGTGTGCGCGCCGACAACTTGAAACCCCGGGCTATCCCCGAAACCCTGCGACACGCGTTCGCCGGGAGGCAGGCACCGGGTTTAATTGCAGCAGGAGAGTAAGCGTGGAAGCTAACGCCGTTGACCATATGTCGATGTGGAGTCTGATCAGTAACGCCAGCTTCGTGGTTCAGCTGGTGATGCTGACCCTGGTGGCCGCCTCGGTCATTTCCTGGGTGATGATCTTCCAGCGCAGTAATTCGATTCGCGCCGCCAAGCGTGCCCTGGACAACTTCGAGGACCGCTTCTGGTCCGGGATCGACCTGTCCAAGCTGTATCGCCAGGCGGGCAGCAACCCCGATCCGGATTCCGGTTTGGAGCAGATCTTCCGTGCCGGCTTCAAGGAGTTCTCCCGTCTGCGTCAGCAGCAGGGCGTCGATCCGGATGCGGTGATGGACGGCGTGGCCCGTGCCATGCGTGTGGCGATTTCCCGTGAAGAAGAAAAGCTGGAAACCGCTCTGCCATTTCTCGCCACCGTCGGTTCCACCAGCCCGTACATCGGTCTGTTCGGTACCGTGTGGGGCATCATGAACTCCTTCCGCGGCCTGGCTCAGGTGCAGCAAGCGACCCTGGCCACTGTAGCGCCGGGTATTGCCGAGGCGCTGATCGCTACCGCCATCGGCCTGTTCGCGGCAATTCCGGCAGTTATCGCCTACAACCGCTTCTCGGCCCGTGGCGAAATGCTGATCGGCCGTTACTACACCTTCGCCGACGAGTTCCAGGCCATCCTGCACCGCAAAGTGCACACCTCGGAAGACTAAGGCGAGCGAAGAGGACAGGTTTTTACCATGGCGAGAATTCGCAACAGACGCAAGCCGGTCGCCGAGATGAACGTGGTGCCCTACATCGATGTGATGTTGGTACTGCTGGTCATCTTCATGGTCACCGCGCCGATGCTCAATCAGGGGGTCAAGGTCGATCTGCCCAAGGTCAGCAGTGAAGTGCTGCCGCAGGACAACGACGCGCAGGTGTTGACCATCTCCATCAAGGCCGACAAGACCTATTACTGGAACATGGGTAGCGAGGTCGACGTCGACACCGAGCAGGAGCGCGCCTCCACGCTGCCGCAGATGACTCAGGCGGTGACGGCGATCATTGCCGAGAACCGTCGCCAGGGTAAGCAGGTGCAAGTGTTCGTGCGCGGTGACAAGTCGGTCGACTACGGCACCGTGATGGCGGCCATGGGTGGTCTGCAGCAGGCCGACGTGGGTAACGTCGGATTGATTACCGAGGCTCCCTGATGCAGCAAACCGAGCGTCCGCAATCGGAAAGCTACTTCTGGCCCATCGTCTGGGCCGTGGGTTTGCACGTCCTGATGTTCGCCATGCTGTTCGTCAGCTTCGCCTTCACGCCGGAGCTGCCGCCGGCGCGTCCGGTGGTACAGGCTACGCTGTACCAGTTGCAGTCGCAGAGCCAGGCCACGACGCAAACCACGCAGAAGGTTGCAGGCGAAGCGCAGAAGACTTCTGCACCGCAGTTCGAGACCGAGCGACTGGAGCAGAAGAAGGCCGAAGAGCAGAAGCAGGCTCAGGCCGAGGCGCATAAGGTCGCCGCAGCCAAGAAAGCCGAGGAACAAAAGCAGGCTGAGGAGGCTCGAAAGGCCGAAGCGGCGAAGAAAGCCGAGACCGAGAAGGCCGCTGAGCAAAAACGCCAGGCCGATATTGCCAAGAAGCGTGCCGAAGAAGAGGCGAAGAAAAAAGCCGCCGAGGATGCCAAGAAGAAGGCAGCCGAGGACGCGAAGAAGAAAGCGGCGGAGGAGGCCAAGAAGAAGGCCGCTGCCGAAGCTGCGAAGAAAAAGGCAGCCGAGGACGCCAAGAAGAAAGCCGAAGCCGCCAAGCGCAAGGCTGTTGAGGATCAGAAAGCGGCGGCGCTGGCCGAGCTGCTGTCGGACAACGTGCAGAACCAGCAAGCGCTGGCCGAAACTCATGGCGATCAGGTAGCGGGTAACCTCGATGACCTGATCATCAAGTTGATCACCGAAAACTGGCAGCGGCCCATGTCGGCGCGCCGTGGCATGAGCGTCGAGTTGCTGATTCAGATGCTGCCTGACGGCACCGTGACCAACGCCAGCGTATCGCGCTCCAGTGGCGATGCGCCGTTCGACAATTCAGCCGTTGCCGCTGTACGTAACGTCGGGCGTATTCCCGAGATGCAACAACTGGATCGCGCTACCTTCGACCGTATGTACAGGCAGCGTCGCGTCATTTTTAAACCGGAGGATTGAGCTCTGTGAACAACCTGATTCGTATCGCCCTGCTGGGGCTGGTCATGCTGGTCGGTAGCGTCCAGGCGGCCGATCCGCTGGTGATCTCGCAAGGCGCTGACCGTGCCACACCTATCGCCGTCGTGCCGTTCGGCTGGCAGGGTGGCTCGGTGCTGCCCGAGGACATGTCGCAGATCATCGGCAACGACCTGCGCAACTCCGGTTACTTCGAACCCATCCCGCGACAGAACATGATCAGCCTGCCGACCCAGGCCAGTGAAGTCATCTATCGCGACTGGAAAGCCCTCGGCGCCCAGTACGTACTGGTCGGTAACATCGTGCCCAACGGTGGCCGTCTGCAGGTGCAGTACGCGCTGTTCAACGTCAATACCGAGCAGCAGGTCATGACCGGCAATGTCGGTGGCGGCACCGACCAGCTGCGCGATATGGCCCACCACATCGCCGACCAGTCGTTCGAGAAGCTGACGGGCGTGAAAGGGGCCTTCTCCACTCGCTTGCTCTATGTCACAGCCGAGCGCATGGGGACCAACAACACTCGTTATACCCTGCAGCGTTCCGACTACGACGGTGCCCGTGCGGTGACGCTGCTGCAATCGCGTGAGCCGATCCTGTCGCCGTCGTTCGCGCCGGACGGCCGCCGTATCGCCTATGTGTCCTTCGAGCAGCGTCGTCCGCGTATCTTCGTGCAGCACATCGACACCGGCCGCCGCGAGCAGGTCACCAACTTCGAGGGTCTCAACGGTGCGCCGGCCTGGTCGCCGGATGGTTCGCGTCTGGCTTTCGTGCTGTCCAAGGACGGCAACCCGGAGATCTACGTGATGGACATGGGCAGCCGGCAGATGCGCCGCGTAACCAACCATTACGCCATCGATACCGAACCCTTCTGGGGCAAGGATGGTCAGACCCTTTACTTCACTTCGGATCGTGCCGGTAAGCCGCAGATCTACAAGACCAATATCAATAGCGGGGCCGTGGAGCGAGTGACCTTCGTCGGTAACTACAACGCCAACCCGAAATTGTCGGCGGATGAAAAAACCCTGGTGATGATCCATCGCCAGGATGGTTTTACCGTGTTCAAGGTGGCGGCACAGGACCTGGAAACCAACCGTTTGCGCATACTTTCAGACACAAGTTTGGATGAGTCGCCCACTGTTGCGCCCAATGGCACCATGCTAATCTACGCCACCCGCCAGCAGGGCCGGGGAGTCTTGATTTTAGCGTCCACAAACGGTCGCGTGAGGCTCCCTCTTCCTACCGCTCAAGGCGAAGTTCGAGAGCCTTCTTGGTCCCCTTACCTGAACTGATGCGGCGCTACACCTTTTTGCTTAACACAACTGGGGTTCATTAGGAGTTACATGATGGAAATGCTGAAATTCGGTAAGTTCGCTGCACTGTCCCTGGCTCTCGCTGTTGCCGTAGGTTGCTCCTCCAAAGGCGGCGACGCTGCTGGCGAAGGTGCTGTTGACCCGAACGCTGGCTACGGTGCCAACACTGGCGCTGTTGACGGCAGCCTGAGCGAAGAAGCGGCTCTGCGCGCTATCACCACCTTCTACTTCGAGTACGACAGCTCCGACCTGAAAGCCGAAGCCATGCGCGCTCTGGACGTACACGCCAAGGACCTGAAAGCCAACGGCGCTCGCGTCGTTCTGGAAGGCCACGCTGACGAGCGCGGTACCCGTGAATACAACATGGCTCTGGGCGAGCGTCGCGCCAAGGCCGTTCAGCGTTACCTGGTTCTGCAGGGCGTTTCCCCGGCTCAGCTGGAAGTCGTTTCCTACGGCGAAGAGCGTCCGGTTGCCACTGGCAACGACGAGCAGTCCTGGGCTCAGAACCGTCGCGTAGAGCTGCGTAAGTAAGCTGCCATGCGAGATTGCCGTCGTATCCTGACCCTTCTGACGCTCGCCTTGCCGCTCGCGGCGATGGCGGAAGTTCCCGTACTGGAAAGCAGCTCCATGCAACAAGGCAGCAGCTATCCACCGGCGGGTTATGGTACGACCGGCGCCTCTGCCGGAGCGGGCGCGCAAGCGCCCGCTTCTGCGCAGGGTATGTTGTTCAACCAGCTCCAGCAGATGCAGCAGGAACTTGCGCAACTGCGTGGCATGGTCGAAGAACAGCAAAATGAAATCCAGCGCCTCAAGCAGGAAGGGCTGGAGCGTTACCAGGATCTGGATCAACGTATTTCTTCCGGTCCTGCCGCCGGTGGAGCTCCCGCACAGAATTCAGCCGATGGCGCAGTCAACGCCAATGGCACTCCGACGCCGCCTGCCGCGCAGCAGAGCAGCGCAGAGCCGGGTGATCCGGCCAAGGAAAAACTTTACTACGACGCCGCCTTCGACCTGATCAAGGCCAAGGATTTTGACAAGGCGTCGCAGGCATTCGCTGCCTTTCTCAATCGCTATCCCAGCAGCCAGTACGCCGGCAACGCACAATACTGGTTAGGTGAGGTGAATCTGGCCAAGGGTGATCTGCAGGCTGCCGGTCAGGCCTTTGCCAAGGTCAGCCAGGCTTATCCAAGCCATGCCAAGGTGCCGGATTCTCTGTTCAAGCTGGCCGATGTCGAGCGTCGCCTGGGTCACAACGACAAGGCCCGTGGCATTCTTCAGCAGGTCATCGCCCAGTATCCCGGCAGCTCTGCCGCTCAACTGGCTCAGCGTGACTTGCAACGGCTGTAAGTTGATCGCCGCAGAACGAACCCGCGCTTGTCGCGGGTTTTTCTTATCCGCCACTCGCGACTTCCATTAGAATGCCTGCTCGCGTGGCGCGCATGGTTTCAGCTCGGCTGATTTCCTTGCCTCTATGCTCTGTCGAATGCAGGCCCAGGCCTGCGTTCCTGTCTTTCAACGCAACGGAGGCGGATGGCCTGTTTCGTCATCACGCCCGTGGCTACCATGCAAGAAACCCTGCGTATCACCGAGATTTTCTACTCGCTGCAGGGGGAAACGCGTACCGCCGGCTTGCCGACGGTATTCGTGCGCCTGACCGGCTGTCCCCTGCGCTGCCAGTATTGTGACACTGCCTACGCCTTCAGCGGCGGTGAATTGCTTCAGCTGGGCAGCATCCTTGATCAAGTGGCCGCCTACCGGCCGCGTTATGTCTGTGTGACTGGCGGCGAGCCGCTGGCTCAGCCCAACTGCATTGCCCTGCTCGCGCGCCTGTGCGACGCAGGCTACGAAGTGTCGCTGGAGACCAGTGGTGCGCTCGATGTCTCGGCGGTCGATCCGCGGGTCAGCAAGGTGCTCGACCTGAAGACCCCCGGCTCTGCCGAAGTGCAGCGCAATCGCTACGAAAACATCCCGTTGTTGACGCGCAACGACCAGGTCAAGTTCGTCATCTGTTCGCGTGAAGATTACGACTGGGCGGTCTCCAAGCTGATCGAGTACGACCTGGCCGCAAGGGCCGGTGAGGTGCTGTTTTCGCCCAGCCATCAGCAGGTCAATGCCCGTGCGCTGGCTGACTGGATCGTGGCCGACAACCTGCCGGTGCGCCTGCAGCTGCAGTTGCACAAGATCCTCTGGAACGACGAGCCGGGACACTGATCATGAGCGAGAAAAATGCGGTCATCCTCCTTTCCGGAGGGTTGGATTCGGCCACCGTGGTCGCCATGGCCAAGGCTGAGGGCTACAGCTGCTACAGCATGAGTTTCGATTACGGGCAGCGCCATCGCGCCGAGTTGCAGGCAGCCGAGCGCGTAGCCCGGCAGTTGGGTGTGGTCGAGCACAAGGTGATTGGTCTGAATCTCAACGGTATCGGCGGGTCGGCGCTGACCGACAGCAGTATCGCGGTGCCCGAGTCGCCAACCGAGGGCATTCCGGTGACCTACGTGCCGGCACGCAATACGGTGTTCCTGGCGCTCGCCCTGGGTTGGGCCGAGGTGTTGGAGGCGCGCGACATCTTCATCGGCGTCAACGCGGTGGACTACTCGGGTTACCCGGATTGTCGGCCGGAGTTCGTCGACGCCTTCGAGCGCATGGCCAACCTGGCGACCAGAGCGGGGGTAGAGGGGCAGGGCTTCACTATCCGTGCGCCGTTGCAGCAGATGAGCAAGGGCGAAATCATCCAGGCAGGCACGCGCCTGGGGGTCGATTACGCGCTCACGGTGTCCTGCTACCAGGCCGATGATGAGGGCCGTGCCTGCGGCAAGTGCGACAGCTGCCGCCTGCGTGCAGCCGGTTTCGCCGCTGCCGGCGTAGCCGATGCAACCCGGTATTTCTGAAAAAGTTTTCGCGAAGTGTTGATTTCCTGAATTAAATCAGTATCATGCGCCTCGCGTTGGGTCGTTAGCTCAGTTGGTAGAGCAGTTGGCTTTTAACCAATTGGTCGTAGGTTCGAATCCTACACGACCCACCAGATCGCAAAAGCCAGTCGTGAGACTGGCTTTTTTTTGCTCTCGGAAAAGCCCGGTAGCCGATGCTGCCCTGCCTGTGGCGGTGGTCGGCCAGGGGGTATACTCGCAGCTCGCTCAAGAGCGCCGCAGGTTCGATGATATGACGCAGATTTCCGAACGCCTTCTGGTCCAGGCTCACCTCGATGCCAAGCAGCCCAAGCCGCTGACTGCCGAGGAGGAAGCTTTCTATCGCCGCGAAATCGCCGCCGAGCTGAAGAAGCAGAACGCGGTGCTGGTGGCGCATTATTACTGCGACCCGGTGATCCAGGCCCTGGCCGAGGAAACTGGTGGTTGCGTCTCCGACTCCCTGGAAATGGCCCGCTTCGGCAATCAGCACTCGGCGCAGACCGTGGTGGTGGCCGGGGTCAAGTTCATGGGCGAGACGGCGAAGATCCTCAACCCGGAAAAGCGTGTGCTGATGCCGACGCTGGAGGCGACCTGTTCGCTCGACCTGGGTTGCCCGGTGGACGAATTCTCGGCCTTTTGCGATCAGCACCCGGAGCGCACCGTGGTGGTTTACGCCAACACGTCGGCGGCGGTGAAGGCGCGTGCCGACTGGGTGGTCACCTCCAGCTGCGCGCTGGAGATCGTCGAGAGCCTGATGGACAACGGCGAGACCATCATCTGGGCGCCGGACAAGCACCTGGGTAACTATATCCAGCGCGAGACCGGGGCCGACATGCTGCTGTGGGACGGTGCCTGCATCGTGCATGAGGAGTTCAAGTCCAAGCAGCTGCTGGATATGAAGGCCTTGTACCCTGACGCTGCCATCCTGGTGCACCCCGAGTCGCCACAGAGCGTGGTCGAGCTGGCTGACGCTGTGGGTTCCACCAGTCAGCTGATCAAGGCGGCGCAGACCCTGCCGAACTCGACCTTCATCGTCGCCACCGACCGCGGCATCTTCTACAAGATGCAGCAGCTGTGTCCGGACAAGACCTTCATCGAGGCGCCGACGGCCGGCAACGGGGCTGCCTGCCGCAGCTGTGCGCACTGCCCATGGATGGCGATGAACACTCTGGAGCGCGTATTGACCGGCTTGCGCCAGGGCTCTGGCGAGATTCACGTCGACCCGGCACTGATCCCCAAGGCGATCAAGCCGCTCAAGCGTATGCTCGACTTCACCCAGGCCGCCCGGATGAAGGTCGCGGGTAACGCCTGACCGCTAGCCGTCAACAAGAAGCCCAGCCAATGCTGGGCTTCTTGCTTTGCGTAGCGCGGATGCACTCCGCGAGTGGCGAGTCGGCAATACCCGCGGATTTCACCCGGGCAGCTCGTCAACTCAGGTCGCCCAATTCTCCGGTTCGTTGACCACATCGAGTAGCGCTCGCAAGCGGCCGTAGTCGCGTCCGTTGAATACGAACGCCAGGCGGGTCAGGTGGCAGAGCTCAGGCTCGTCGCGTTCCTGCTCGCAATAGGGCTGCTGGATGAAACCACCTTCCTTGCACAGGCTGGCGAAATCGTCCTGCAGTCTCGTCAGCGTGGCCTCGTTGAGCGCATGGTTGAGGCGAATCACGAAGCGATCCTTGAGCCAGCGACTGGAGTGAAAGTTGCGGTAGAAGCGGGCAATTTCATCGACGGCTTCTTCGGCGCTGTAGACCAGGTGCATCAGGTTGAGGTCGGCAGGCAGGATGTAGCCATTGTCGCCGAGCTGGCGGCGGATGAAGTCCAGCGCGTCTTTCCAGTAACTGCCGCCTGGTTGGTCGAGCAACACCACGGGTACCAGCGGACTTTTGCCGGTCTGGATCAGTGTCAGGACTTCCAGCGCCTCGTCGAGCGTGCCGAAGCCGCCAGGGCAGAGCACCAGGCCATCGGCCTCCTTGACGAAGAACAGCTTGCGCAGGAAGAAAAAATGGAACGACAGCAGGTGATTGCTGCCACGCATCGTCGAGTTGGCCGTCTGTTCGAAGGGCAGGGTGATGTTGAAACCCAGGCTGTTTTCCACGCCGGCGCCCTCATGGGCGGCGGCCATGATGCCGCCGCCAGCGCCGGTGACCACCATCAGGTCGCGGTGTGCCAGCAGCGCGCCCAGCTCGCGAGCCTGCTGGTACAGCGGATGGTTGGCGGGCGTACGTGCCGAGCCGAATACGGTGACCTTGCGACGTCGCTTCAGTTGTTCCAATACACCGAAGGCGTGCTCCATCTCGCGCAGGGTCTGCAGCATGATCTTGGCGTCCCAGCGGTTGCGATCCGCCTGAGCCATATGGATGACGGTCGTCAGCATTTCGCGGTAAAGCTGCAGATTCGGGCTATTGCCGGGGGCTGCCAGCGCCACCAGCTCGTCCACCTTGCTGGTCAGATCGACTTCGCTGGTTTGCACATGACGGGACAGATAATCGTCCGCTTCGTAGGGCATGAAGGCTCTCCTGTTCTGAGCTCAGCGAGACGCCGATGACGTTCTCGCTGAGCCGGTTCCTTGATTATGGAGTGTCCCTGAGCTTGCCACAGCCCGCTTGCCATTTCGCCGTCAGCTTTTCGTAAGCACTGGTTACAGGGCGATCTGTTCGCCCGGATCAGGAATGTTGGCGATCCAGTTCAGACGCTCGCGCAGGGCGTGTTGCAAGGTTTGCATTTTCTCCAGCTCGCCATGTACCAGGTACAGCTCGGGGTGATGTTCGAACTGGCTGGCCCAGTCGAGCAGCTGCGATTGCCCGGCATGCGCGGAGAAGCCGCCGAGGGTATGCACCTGGGCTTTCACCGCGATGCGCTGATGCAGCACCTTGACCGTCTCGGCGCCGTCGACGATCAGCCGGCCGAGCGTGCCCTTGGCCTGGAAGCCAGGAAATACCAGGTGGCAGTTCTCGCGCCAGAGGTTGTGCTTGAAGTGATGGACGATGCGCCCGCCATTGCACATGCCGGCGCCGGCGATGATGATCGCGCCGCTCTTGATCCGGTTGATCGCCATCGATTCTTCGGCTGTCGGCGTGCAGCGCAGGATCGGCAGCCAGTCTTCGATGCGTTTGACGCCCCTGGCTTGCAGCGCTGCGCGATCGGCGGCCGCGAACTGTTCGTGAAAGCGGCTGTAGATGGCGTTGGCGCGAATGGCCATGGGGCTGTCGAGGAACACCGCCTGTTGTGGCAGCCTGCCTTCCTGGTAGAAACGCCCGAGGTAGTAGATCAGATCCTGGGTGCGGCCGACGGCGAATGAAGGGATCAGTACATTGCCGCCTTCCTTGTGAGCCTGCTGGAGAATGTCGGCCAGCTCCTCTAGGGTTTCGTCGCTGGCACGGTGGTCGCGGTCGCCGTAGGTCGACTCCATCAGCAGCACGTCTGCCTGCTTCAGTTGTGCAGGTTCCTGCATCAGTGGCGAACAGGTATTGCCCAGGTCACCGGAGAACACCAGATGGCGGTGCAGGTGGTGATCCTCTACCTGTATCTCGACAATGGCCGAGCCGAGGATATGGCCGGCATTGTGAAAGGTGACCTGCACGCCCTTGGCTACCTCGACCGTTGCACCGTAGGCATGTGGACGACGCTGGCCGAGCGCCTGTTCGGCATTGGCAATCGTGTACAGCGGTTTGACCGCCGCCTTGCCCTGGCGTGCGCGCCAGCGGTTCTCCCATTCAGCGTCTTTTTCCTGCAGGAAGGCCGAGTCCAGCAGCATCAGTTCGAGCAGTTCGCAACTGGCTTCGGTGGCGTGGATTGGCCCGCGGTAACCCTCGGCGACCAGGCGGGGCAGTAGCCCGCTGTGATCGAGATGGGCGTGGGAAATGACCACGGCATCCAGGGCTCTGGGATCGAAGGGGAAGGCGCTGCGATTCTGATCCTCCTCCTGGCGCCGGCCCTGGTGCATGCCGCACTCGAGCAAGACCTTGGCGCCATCGCGGCTCTCTATCAGATAGCAGGAGCCCGTGACTTGTTGGATCGCGCCAATGAAGGTGAGCAGGGCCATGGTTCTGTCCTCGTCGTGATGATGAGAAGAGTCTGCCGGTTCCGCGCGTTGCCGGCCTTGATGCAGGTCAGCCGGCGTCTGGGGCGATTCTCTCGGCGCAGCTGACCTGTGCCCTGCCATTCGTCCGAGCGAGCAAGCTCCGGACGTGCGTCTGATTTACTTGCATAGAGCAGGATGCGTTCCGGGCAGTGCTCTCTGGAATGTAGCGCAAAGCGCCGGGTGCGGCGGCTTGCAGCTGCCACGCATCGATCGGCCGTCAATTGCTGCTGAGGTTCTTCGCTCGAGGCTGGCGGGCGGGAAATTGGGCGGCCCCGACGGCTAGGTGGAACCTCATCCGTCACGTCGAGTCTGCTGTGTGTGAACAGGAAGGGAGTGGCAGGTATGCCCAAGTTGATTCTGGAGATCGAACCGGACCTCCATCGTATGCTGCAACAGGCTGCACGAACCAATCAGATGAGTCTGGAGGATGAGTGCATGCGTCGCCTCGAAGGCGGCATACGGCGTTCGCGCTACATGGAGGCCTTGCTGGCCGAACTGCGCGCCGATGACGCGCAGCGCCGAGCGCAAAGGGGCTGAGTTCAGCCCCGGATCAGAGGCCGCAATCGCTCTTGTCGAAAACTTCGACGGTGACCGGGCGATTGCTGCGGTACTCGCTGAACTGGTAGCGCAGTTGCGCGCCCTTTGCCAGCAAACTGCGGTAGCCCGGGTTGCGGCAGACGCTGGCTGCCAGCTGCGTGCGCACGGTATCGGGGTTGCCGCGCATCTTCGCGGCATGCGCTTCACGCACGCTGAGGTGGTTGATCAGCGTGTGACCTTCCACGGTATAGCCCTGATCGAGAATGTCCTCGTTGATCGCCCGCGGCGTGCCTTCGCTGCTTTGCCGGGCGACCTGCTCCAGAGTGCGAGTCAGCTCCATCTCCTTCAGCGAAGCCGCCTGGGCAGTGGGAAGCATCAGGCTGAGCGCAAGGGCGGGAAGGATGTAACGCAACATGTAGTGTGACTCCTGAAAGCGTGGACGAGGGTTGGACAGGCCTTCGCCGCGAATGTTCGCGCTGATAGCCAGTTGCCTGCCTGAAACAATGTGTTACCGATGGGGACATGCTGGCCTCTGGCCGCCGTCCGTCACCACGACCAAAGGCTGGGGATCGTCAGCCAAACCTGTACGTCACAAACATTGAGCCGCCGTCGTAGCCGGACCTCGTCGCCAGTGCAGACCTGCCTGAAGTCTGTCGCTGGTGTTCGCCGGGCTGCGTGGTGTTCAAGCAGCGTGCAGGAGAATAACAATGACAATGCTCTTTCGGCGCTGGCCATCGCGAGTGATGGTCGGCAGTTTACTGGTTTTGCCCACCGCGCAGGTGCAGGCATCCGGTTATCACTTTGGTTCACAGTCAGTGGCAGCGCAGGGTTCGGCGCATGCCAACGGTGCCGAAGCCGCCGACCCCTCGACCATCTTCTACAACCCGGCCGGCCTGGCCCGGCTCAAGGGCACCCAGGTGACCTCCGGTCTTACCGTTGTGCTGCCAGACGGTGATTATGAGGACAAGGGAAGCCGCGACGTGTTCGGCAACCCGGTGTCTGGAGATGCGGGCGAGTTTCTGCCCGATGCCGCCGCCGCGCCCAACTTCTATTTCTCTCACGAGATCAACGACCGGGTAACGATCGGCCTCGGTATTTTCACCCCGTTCGGTGCCAAGCTTGATTACAAGGAGGACTGGGCCGGGCGCTATGGCATCCAGTCGGCCAGCCTGGAGACGGTGACCTTCAATCCGAGCATTTCCTTTCGTTTCAACGAGCACCACAGCGTCGGTTTCGGTGTGTCGGCGCAGTACATCAAGTCGGTGCAGCGCGGTGCCGCCGATGTGAAGGGGGCTTCGAGGCAGTTGGCGGGGCAGTTCGTCGAGGCGAACTATGAAAGCACCAGAAATGCTGCCGATCCGATCCTGGGGCCTATCGTAGGGGGCATCGCGGGGGTTCCGGTGCCGGATGAAATCACGTCCTGTCGCGGCGTGGCGGATAGAGATGGATTCGTTGACTGCGTGGCGGGCAATTTCGCTGACAACGTACAAGGTGACGGTTATTTCCGGGTCAAGGGCGATGACTGGGGCTTTGGCTGGAATATCGGTTACCTGTGGGAACCGACCGAGTCGACGCGTTTCGGCGTGTCCTATCGCTCCAATATCCGCCACACCCTCGAAGGGGAGACCAAATGGAGCTTCGCCGATGTGCAGGGTAGCGTCCCCTCGCCGGATACCTCGCTGGAGGGTGGTTTCACCATCCCCATCGTCGATATCTACGTCCCCCCGACCGACGCCCTGCAGGAGTTGTTCGATCAGGGCAACTGGGTCAACCCTGGGGAGTTCGCCGCCACCCGGCTGCATCCCAACTCCAAGGCCAAGACTGCCATCGATACACCGGAGATGCTCTCCTTCAACGCCTTCCACCAACTCAACGACAAGATCGCGCTGATGGCGGATCTGACCTTTACCCGCCATTCGCGGCTCGATGAAGTGCGTATCGGTATCGATCAGGTCGCCGGCTACCCCTACTTCAATGGGGTTACCGAGGGCGATCTGAGCGTCAAGCAGGACTGGAAGGACAGCTACAAGATCTCCCTGGGCATGAACTACCAGTACAGCGATGATCTGCTGCTGCGTACCGGTGTCGCCTATGACCGCTCACCGGTCAGCTCGCCGCAGTTGCGCCACCCGGCCTTTCCCGATGCCGATCGCTACTGGCTGTCGTTCGGCGCCAACTACAAGGTGACACGCGACACCTCGGTGGACCTGGCCTACAGCTACGTGCAGTTCTCCAGCGGCAAGATGGATTACCACGATGGTTGTTCCCCGGCTGGCTGGGCGCCAGGGGCCGGTGGTCTGTATCAGGACAGCGGTGTGCGCTGTACCGGCAATGGCGGCAACTACACCGGTGAGTACGAGACGCGCATTCATTTCATCGGCCTGGCCTTGAACCACAGGTTCTGAGCGGCAGAGCGGCGATCGGGGGTGGTAGAATCCTGCCCCCGTTCGCTGTCGCGCCTTCCATGACCCATCCAGCCCCACATGCCGTTGCCCGCCTGCGTACCGAACGTCTGGCGCGCAGCCTGAAACCCTTCGTCGCCCGCGGCTCGCGTGCCGAGCGCTGCCCGCATTGCCGGGTGCAGCCGACGCATTGCCTGTGTGCCTGGCGTCCTCAGGTCGAGGCCAACGCCGCGATGTGCCTGGTGATGCACGATATCGAGGCACTGAAACCGAGCAATACCGGTTGGCTGATCGCTGATGTGGTGCCTGAAACTCACGCCTTCGGTTGGACGCGTACTGCTGTCGATCCGGCACTGCTGGAGCTGTTGGCCGATCCGCAGTGGCAGCCTTATCTGGTCTTTCCCGGCGAATACGTGGCGCCGCAGCGCGTGGTCGAGGAGGTGACGCTGGCGCCCGGCAAGCGGCCGCTGTTCGTGCTGCTCGATGCCACCTGGACCGAGGCGCGCAAGATGTTTCGCAAAAGCCCCTATCTGGATGCGCTGCCGGTGTTGAGCCTGACGCCGGCGCAGCTATCGCGCTATCGCCTGCGTCGTTCCACTCGCGGCGAGCACCTCTGTACTGCCGAAGTGGCCGCCATGTGTCTGGAGCTGGCTGGCGATCTGCGCGCCGGTGAGGCGCTAGACGATTACCTGGATGCCTTCAGCCAGCACTACCTGGCTGCCAAGCGCCGCCTGCCGCTGGATCTCAACGACGATCTGCACCTGCGTTTGCAGTCATATCGCTGAGTTCGCTGGGTAGTGGCTTGGGCCACAGCTGAGCCAGCAGCATGCCGCCAAACATCAGCGCGCAACCCAGGTAGCCGCGTATTTCCAGCACTTCGCCCAGCAGCAGAGCACCGGCGATGGCCGCAAACACCGCTTCCAGCGAGAGAATGATCGCTGCATGCGAGGCGATGGCATGCTGCTGCGCTACCACTTGCAGGGTGAAGCCCACCGCCACGCCGAACAGGCCGCCGTAGAGGATGGCCGGGCCGGCAGCCAGGATGCCGGCCAGCGTTGCCGTCTCGAACAGCGCTGCCAGCAACAGGCTGATCACCGCGCAGGTGGCGAACTGGATGAATGCCAGGCGTAGCGGATCGTGGCGGCTGGCGAAGAACCCCACCAGCAGCACGTGAATCCCCCAGACGAAGGCGCCGGCCAACTGCAGCCAGTCGCCGGAGGCTACGCTGAAACCTTCGCCGACGCTGAGCAGGAACATGCCGATCACTGCCAGGCTGGCGCCCAACCAGATGCCCGCGCTGCTGCGCTGGCCGATCAGCAGGCCGAGAATCGGCACCACGATCACGTACAGGCCGGTGATGAAACCGGAGTTGGTCACCGTGGTGAACAGCAAGCCGACCTGCTGCAGGTTGATCCCCAGCGACAGTGCCAGGCCCATCACCACGCCGCCGATCAGCAGGTTGCGATTCAGCGGTGCAGCGGGGCGTTGCTGGCGACGTTGCAGCAGGGCCAGCACAGGCAGCAGTGCCACGCAGGCGAGGGCAAAGCGCAAGCCGGTATAAAGGAAGGGGCCGATGTTATCCATGCCCAGGCGTTGAGCGACGAAGGCGCTGCCCCAGATCATCGCGGTAATCAGCATCAACAGGTCGGCGCGCAGGGCTTGGCTTCGCATTGGAGCGTCTCGGCAGGAAAGCTGCGCATCCTGCCGCAAAAGCATTGAGCTTGACCACCCCGCCACAGCTCGGCATGCTGAGCGCCGCCGTCGGTCCGAGTGGGGAGTCTGTGATGCAGCATGTGCAGGCTTGAGCGGGTCTTCAGGCGAAAAGCACTGCCATACTTACCTCGGTGCCTCTCATAACAAGAACAGGATCTGCCAATGGCTGCCTACGAAATCCTGATTGCCGACGACCATCCGTTGTTTCGCAGCGCCTTGCAACAAGCTCTGACCCTGGGGCTGGGGCCAGAGGTGCGTCTGGTAGAAGCTGCCAGCATCGCCGAGCTTGAAGGCCACCTGGCTACCAAGAACGATTGGGACTTGGTCCTGCTCGACCTCAACATGCCCGGCGCCTACGGTTTTTCCGGCCTGGTGCTGTTACGCGGTCAGTATCCGCACATCCCCGTGGTGATGATTTCCGCCCAGGAAGAGGCTTGCGTGGTCAACCGCTCCCGCGAGTTCGGTGCCAGCGGTTTCATTCCCAAATCCAGCCCTCTGGAAACCCTGCAGCAAGCCGTGCGCCAGGTGCTCGATGGTGACACTTGGTGGCCGCCTCTGGCCGAGGAGGGCGCACCGGTTTCCGACGAGGCCAGGGCCGCCAGCGCCGGTCTCGCCAGCCTGACACCGCAGCAGTTCCGTGTGCTGACCATGGTCTGTGAAGGCCTGCTGAACAAGCAGATCGCTTACGAGTTGAGCGTGTCCGAAGCGACGGTCAAGGCGCATGTCACGGCGATTTTCCGCAAGCTTGGCGTGCGCACCCGCACCCAGGCGGCGTTGTTGCTGCAGCAGATGGAGTCGATCCCCGCGCAGTGAGACGTTATCTGCTGCGCGTTGGTGTTGCTGCGTTGAAAGCCAGTAAACCGCGCGGCCTCCTTGCAGCCCTCTGGCTCGCATATGCTCTTGCGCAGCGGATGCAGTAAGCTGCGCGCCTCTTCCTGCAGGGGTGAGGCGCATGTCGCCATTCAAGGGCCAGACTGGCCTGAAACGTATCCTCAACGCCGCCAGTTATTCACTCGATGGCCTGCGCGCAGCGTTTCTCGGCGAAGCGGCCTTTCGTCAGCTGGTGCTGCTCAATCTGGTACTGATTCCGTCGGCTTTTCTGCTCGACGTCAGCCGAGGCGAGCGCGCCTTGATGGTGGCCGTGTGTCTGCTGGCGCTGATCGTCGAGTTGCTCAACTCGGCCATCGAGGCAGCCATCGACCGTATTTCCCTTGAACGTCACCCGTTGTCGAAGAACGCCAAGGACATGGGCAGTGCCGCGCAGTTGGTGGCGCTGGGCATGATCGCCTCGGTCTGGGCGATCATCCTGCTTGGCTGAAACACTCAGACGATCGGCGGCAGCACGATCTGATCGCTACGACTGACGTCGGCAGTCAGTGCGCGACACTGCTCGAGAAACTCGCGCATGGCTGCCGTCTGGTACTTCTGCTTGTGCCAGATGAAGTAGAACTGCCGACGCAGATCCAGTTCCGGCGTTTCCACCGGCATCAGGCTGCCGCGACGGAAGGCGTCGCGCAGCGCCAGGCGCGAGATGCAGCCGATGCCCAGGCCGGACTCCACGGCGCGCTTGATCGCCTCGGTGTGTTCCAGCTCCAGGCGAATATTCAGATTGCGCGGGTGATGACGCATGGCCTGGTCGAAGGTCAGCCGCGTGCCCGACCCCTGTTCACGCAGGATCCAGGCTTCGTGCGTCAGTTCTTCCAGGGTCGCGCTGCCGCGCTGGGCCAGTGGGTGTTGCGGCGCGCAGAACACCACCAGCTCGTCCTCGACCCAGGGCTGCACTTCGATATCCGGGTGCTGGCAGTCGCCTTCGATCAAGCCCATATCCAGTTCGTAGTGCGCGATCTGCTGCACCACGTGGGCAGTGTTATGCACCTGCAGCTTCACCCGACATTCGGGATGGTGTTGCATGAAGCTGCCGATCAGCAGGGTGGCGAGGTAGTTGCCCACGGTGAGGGTAGCGCCGACGTTCAGCGATCCATAGCCACTCTTGCCGCCCAGCAGGCGTTCGATCTCGCGGGCCTGGTCGATCAGCGCTACCGCCTCGGGTAGCAACTGTCGGCCCAGGGCGTTGAGCGCAAGGCGTTTGCCGGCGCGGTCGAACAACTGGCAGTCGGACTGGCGCTCCAGTTCTGTCAGCGAGGTGCTGGTGGCCGACTGCGACAATGCGAGCGACTGCGCCGCGCGCGAGACGCTTTCATGCTGCGCCACGGCAACGAATACCTGAAGTTGTCTGAGGGTAAATCGCATATCTATATAACCGATAACCTATATCTTGATAATCCACTTAACAGATATTGTTGTCGCGAATAGAATGCCGCGCAACAGCGCTCTTGGCGTCGTAGTATTCGAGGAAATCATCATGAGCAATATGAACGTCGAGCGCGTGCTCAGCGTCCACCACTGGAACGATACGTTGTTCAGCTTCAAGTGCACCCGTGATCCGGGCCTGCGCTTCGAGAATGGCCAGTTCGTGATGATCGGTCTGCAGCAGGACAACGGTCGTCCGCTGATGCGTGCCTACTCCATCGCCAGCCCGAACTGGGAAGAGCACCTGGAGTTCTTCAGCATCAAGGTGCCGGACGGTCCGCTGACCTCGCAGCTGCAGCACCTCAAGGAAGGCGACGAGATCATCATCAGTAAGAAGCCCACCGGCACGCTGGTGCTCGACGACCTCAACCCCGGCAAACACCTCTATCTGCTCAGCACCGGCACCGGCCTGGCACCGTTCATGAGCGTGATCCAGGACCCGGAGACCTACGAGCGTTTCGAGAAGGTGATTCTGGTTCATGGTGTGCGCTACGTGAACGAAGTCGCCTACCGCGAATTCATCACCGAGCATCTGCCGCAGAACGAGTTCTTCGGTGAAGCGCTGAAAGGCAAGCTGATCTACTACCCGACCGTGACCCGCGAGCCGTTCGAGAATCAGGGACGCCTGACCGACCTGATGCGCAGCGGCAAGCTGTTCGCCGACATCGGCCTGCCACCGATCAACCCGCAGGACGACCGCGCCATGATCTGCGGCAGCCCGAGCATGCTCGATGAGACCAGCGAAGTGCTCGACAGCTTCGGCCTGAAGATCTCCCCGCGCATGCGTGAGCCGGGTGATTATCTGATCGAGCGCGCTTTCGTGGAAAAATAAGCGCCTCCGTTAAACGACAAAGCCGCCCCATGGGCGGCTTTGTCGTTTTAGGCGATTCACCGTAGCCCGGATGCAATCCGGGGGGGGCGTAATTGCAATCTCCTGAATTGCATCCGGGCTACAGGTTACATCAGCGTCTTACAGGCGCTTGGCGTCGATGATCAGCACCGGCTCGCGCGGTACGTTCTGGTGCATGCCGCGGTTGCCGGTGGGCACCTGGGCGATCTTGTCCACCACCTCCATGCCGCGGGTCACCTTGCCGAACACGGCGTAGCCGAAGTCGCGCGAACTGTGGTCGAGGAAGGCATTGTCCTTGTGGTTGATGAAGAACTGGCTGGTCGCCGAGTCACGGGCCTGGGTACGGGCCATGGCCAGGGTGCCACGTACGTTGTGCAGGCCGTTGTCGGCCTCGTTCTTGATCGGCGCGTCGGTGTCCTTCTGGCGCATGTCGGCATCGAAACCGCCACCCTGGACCATGAAGCCCGGAATCACCCGGTGGAACTGGGTACCGTTGTAGAAGCCGCTGTCGACGTACTTGAGAAAGTTCTGCGTGCTGATCGGCGCCTTGTCGGCGGCCAGCTCCACTTCCACTTCACCCAGGCTGGTGGTCAGCAGAACCTTGGGGTTTTCCGCGGCCAGCAGGCTGGAGGACAGCAGCAGGGCGCCGGTGGCGAGAACGAGTTGCTTGAGCATGATGGTCAGTTTTCCTTGTTGGCAGTCTCGCCGAGAAAGGCGAGCAGGGCGTTATTAAAGCGTTCTGGTTGATCCATTGGTGTGGCGTGGCGCGAGTTTTCGATGATCAGCAGGCGCGCGTTGGGCATTTCTGCCACGTACTCGCGTTTGCGTTCAACGGGCGTGTAGTCGTGGTCGGCGGCGATCACCAGGGTAGGACAGGTGATGCGTTTGAGGCGTTCCCGCACCCCCCAGCCGATGATCGCATCGAGGCTGGCGAGGTAGGCACGCTTGTCGTTCTGCGGCCAGCGCTCTTCGATCTTGCGCCGCAGCTCGGCCTGTTCCGGGTGCGGGAACAGCAGCTTGGCCAGGGCCTTGGCGATGGTCTCCAGGCTGAGCAGGCGCGATAGCGTCCAGCGCTTGCCGATCTCCAGCCAGTCGCGTGCGCTCTTGGCCTTCACCTCGGGGGCGCTGTTGATGATGGTCAGGCTGCGCAACAGCTCGGGGTGGTCGACGCCAATCTGAAAGCCGATCATGCCGCCCATGGAAATGCCCACCAGGTGCACGGCGGGCAGCTGCAGGTGTTCGATCAGGGCGGTGACATCCTCGGCGAAGTCGATGATGCGATAGGCTCCGCGCGGCTTGTCCGAGCGGCCATGGCCGCGCACGTCGAGAGCAATCACCCGGTAGTGCTGGGCGAGCAGCGGGATCTGATATTCCCAGTCGCGCGTACTCGAGCCCAGACCGTGGACCAGCAGCACGGGCGCACCGTGACCGTAATCCTCGTAATGCAGCTGGCAACCATCGTTGTCGAAATAGGGCATGGCGCAATGCTCAGTTGGTGGACTGCGGTGCGGCGAAGGGCGCGTCCAAGGGGACGGCATCGAAGTTCTTGATCAGCTCGATGAGGATCTGCGTAGCCGGGCCCAGCACGCGATCCTTGTTGCTGTAGAGGAAGAAGCGTGGCTTGCGAATGGCGCCCTGGCCCAGTGGCAGCGGTTTGAGCAGGCCTTCCTGGACTTCGCGGACGATCAGGTGGCGGGGTAGCCAGGCGAAGCCCAGGCCACTGCTGACGAAGGTGCGCGCGGTCGGCAGGCTGCCCACCGTCCAGCGCTGCTCGGCGCCCAGCCAGCCGGCGTCGCGCGGTTGCAGGCGGCCACTGTCGCGGGTGACCACCTGCATCTGGCCTTCCAGATCCTGAAAGCTCAGCTCGCGTTGCAGGCGGTGCAGCGGGTGTTCCGGATTGGCCACGGCAACGAATTCGACCTCATTGAGCTCAATGCCCAGATGGCCGGTGATGTTCAGCGCGCTGATGGCCAGGTCGGCGGTGCCTTCGAGCAGGACCTCCTCGACCCCGGACAGCACCTCCTCACGCAGGCGCACGCGGCAGCCGCGGCTCTGCGGCATGAAGGCGGTCAGCGCGCGGACGATATTGGCGGTGGGGTAGGCGGCGTCCACCACCAGGCGCACTTCGGCTTCCCAGCCCTGTTCCATGTGGTGGGCCAGGTCCTCCAGCTGGCTGGCTTGCTTGACCAGTTGCCGTGAGCGACGCAGCAGCACGTCGCCGGCCTCGGTCAGTACGGCCTTGCGCCCATCGATGCGCAGCAGCGGTACGCCGAGCTGTTCCTGCATGCGGGCCACGGTATAGCTGACCGAGGACTGCGAGCGGTGCAGCACTTCGGCGGCCTGGGCGAAGCCGCCCTGGTCTACCACCGCCTGCAGCGTGCGCCATTGATCCAGGGTTACGCGAGGAGCTTTCATTGCATCATCCTGCCTGAGTCGACTGTTATCGCCGACGATCTCCACCTACACTGGCTCTCCCATGTTGGAGAGCACCGATGAAAAAAATAATCTGCTTGCTGTTCGCTTTCGTGCCCCTGGCTGCCAATGCCTACCCCATCGAGGTGGAAAAACAGTTCAACGGCGCCGAGGTCTCCGCGACCACTCAGGAAATAGACCACAACATGGCGGCGTTGATGCTCTACAACTACGGTCAGAGCGAGGCCGAGTGCAGCGCCGTGTTCCGCAATGGCCCCGAAGCGCCACGCACCCGGCGTACCCTGTTGGCGCCCGGCGCGAGCAACAACATGACGGTCAAGTTCACCCGTAGCGTGATTCGCCTGCGGGTCAATCTGACCTGCAATCTGAAGTGATCAAAGCCTAGATGTGGCGAAGCAATAAATCAAATTAGTCGATATATGTAAGCGGATATTTACGCTTTTTAATCGAAAGTTGCATCTCTACTCTGTGCTCCATCGACTCTTGTTCACCTCGATGGAGCCTCAGACATGTCCCGTATTCTCGTAATCGAAAGCAGTGCCCGCCAGCAAGGTTCGGTCTCCCGCGAGCTGACCCAGCAATTCATCGCCAACTGGCAGGTTGCGCACCCGGCTGATCAGATTCAGCTACGTGACCTGGTAGCCGAGCCCGTACCGCACCTCGACGCCACGCTGCTGGGTGGCTGGATGACGCCGAGCGAGCAGCAGAGCGAAGCCGAGAAAGCTGCCCTGGCGCGCTCCAATCAACTGACCGATGAACTGCTGGCCGCCGATGTACTGGTGCTGGCCGCGCCGATGTACAACTTCGCCATTCCCAGCACCTTGAAGGCCTGGCTGGATCATGTGCTGCGCGCCGGGGTCACCTTCAAGTACACCGAAACCGGCCCGCAGGGCCTGCTGACCGGCAAGCGTGCCTTCGTGCTCACCGCCCGCGGCGGCATCTACGCCGGCAGCGGCCTGGATCACCAGGAACCCTACCTGCGTCAGGCGCTGGCCTTCATCGGTATCCACGATGTGCAGTTCATTCACGCCGAAGGCCTGAACATGGGCGCCGAGTTCAGCGAGAAAGGTCTGGCCCAGGCCAAGGCCAAGCTGGCTGACGTGGCCTGATAACGTTCCGACTCTCCTGAGCGCCCGTTCGCGGGCGTGCTATGCCGGTCGCTTCCCCTGAAGTGGCCGGCTTTTTATAGGGCTGCCCAGCGGCTCGCCGGGGTATGGATTGTCCGGCGCGGGGGAACGCGCTAAGGTCGCCGCCTTCGTTCGGAGGTGGCTGTGCGATATCTGCTGATAGTGACCCTGCTGTGGGCTTTTTCCTTCAGCCTGATCGGTGAGTACCTGGCTGGTCGGGTCGACAGCTACTTCGCGGTACTGACGCGCATCGTCATCGCCGGTCTGCTGTTCGCGCCGCTGACCCGCTGGCGTGGTCATGCCCCGGCCTTCGTGCGCGGCATGCTGCTGATCGGCGCACTGCAGTTCGGCATCACCTACGTCTGCCTGTATCTCAGCTTCTCGGTGCTCAGCGTGCCGGAAGTGCTGCTGTTCACCATACTCACACCGCTGCACGTGACGCTGATCGAGGATGCGCTCAATCGCAGGTTCAACCCCTGGGCGCTGGCTGCCGCGCTGGTGGCCGTGATGGGGGCGGGCATCATCCGGTACGACGGCATCAGCAGTGGCTTCCTGCTCGGCTTCCTGCTGCTGCAGGTGGCCAACTTCACCTTCGCGGCCGGTCAGGTGCTGTACAAGCATCTGCTGCTCAGGCACCCCTCGAGCGAGCCGCAATACAAGCGCTTCGGTTTCTTCTATCTGGGCGCGCTGCTGATTGCGCTGCCAGCCTTCCTGCTGCTGGGTAACGGCGAGCGCCTGCCCAGCACCCCGTTGCAGTGGGGTGTGCTGGTCTGGCTCGGCGTGGTCGCCTCAGGGCTCGGCCTGTATTGGTGGAACAAGGGCGCCAGCCTGGTCGATGGCGGCACTCTGGCGGTGATGAACAACGCGCTGGTGCCGGCCGGATTGCTGGTCAATCTGTTGATCTGGAACCACGATGCCGATCTGCTGCGCCTGGCGTTGGGCGGGGCGGTGATCGCGGCGTCGCTGCCACTGGTCAATCTGGGGCGTACGCGCCGACCGCCTGCCGAGGTGCATTGATGCAACTGTCCGGGCGTGGTGTGGCGCTGTCGGTTACCGCTTCGGTGCTGTTCGCCGTGCTGCCTGGCTATGTGCAGTGGCTGGCGCCGCTCGATGGCGTGCAGATATTCGCTCAGCGCGTGCTCTGGTCGATTCCTCTGGTCCTGCTGCTGGTGCTGCTGGCGGGGCAGACCGCATTGCTGCGCGAGACCTTCCTGCGTCTGCGCCGCGAGCCGCTGCTGTTGGTCGCCTGTCCGGTGGCGGCGGCGCTGATCGGCGTGCAGTGGGGGCTGTTTCTCTGGGCGCCGCTGGCAGGACACATGCTGGAAGTGTCCATGGGGTACTTCCTTCTGCCCTTGGCGATAGTGCTGACCGGCCGGCTGTTCTATGGCGAGCGCCTGCGGCCGTTGCAGCAGCTGGCGGTAACCTGCGCGGTGCTCGGCGTACTGCACGAACTCTGGCGCACCCAGGCGTTCTCCTGGCTGACGCTGATCACCGCGCTGGGCTATCCGCCTTACTTCATCTTGCGCCGCTGGATGCGTCTGGATGCGCTGTCCGGATTCGTGTTGGAGATGCTGATGCTGGCGCCGCTGGCGATCTGGCTGATCGTCGCCTACGGTCCCGCTGGCGCATTCGCCGAGCGCCCGCTGCTATGGCTGCTGGTGCCGGTGATGGCGTTGATCGGCACGCTGGCCTTCGCCGCCTACATGGCGTCCAGCCGGATGCTGCCTTTGGGGCTGTTCGGCATTCTCAGTTATGTCGAGCCGGTGTTGCTGTTCGCCGTGTCGCTACTGGTGTTGGGCGAGAGCTTCGATACCGGGCAATGGCTGACCTACCTGCCGATCTGGGTGGCTGTGCTGCTGGTGGGGTGGGACAGCGCCCGGCTGCTGCGCAAGCAGCAGCTCGAGAACATCAGGCCGCGCTGATACGCGGCGCTGGGATCTGCGTTGGCATGCTGAGCGGCTTCTGCACCTGGTAGTGCACCTGCAGCGTGCCGCTGTTGAAGCGGCGCTGGTCACTCAGCGTCAGGCTGCGCTCCATGCCGGTCGCCAGCAGCGGAATACCGGCACCGAGCAGGTGTGGCACCAGGTTGATCACCACTTCGTCGATCAGGCCGGCGGTGTAGCAGTTGCCTGCCAGCAGGCTGCCGCCAACCAGCCAGATACGCTGAAAACCGGCCTCGTTCAGCGCCGCCACGGCCTGGGCGGGCGTGCAGTGGGTCAGCTGGATTTCGTCCGCAGCGCGTGGCAGGGCGAGGCGCGTCAGCACCACGCAGGGCTTGCCGGGGTAGGGCCAGGGGCCGCCCCGCTTGAGCAGCGCTTCGTAGGTGCCACGGCCCATCAGCAGGGCATCGATAGCGGAGTAAAAGTACTGAAACGCGTACTCTTCATCGGCCTTGCGTAGAGAGTCGAACCAGTCGAGGCGGCCATCGGGGCGAGCGATGTAGCCATCGAGGCTGGACGTGACGTGGTAGATCAGTGACGTGTTCATCGTTGCACCTCGGCGGGCCATCCGAAAATTGGAGTGGCGCCGCCGGGACAAGTTCGTCGTACGCCGTGCCGCTTGTCGGCTGGCTGTGCAATAACTGATCAGTCCAGCACGTTGCGCAGGATTTCGTAGATGATCCCCGTCGCGACAGCGACCAGCACCACGTCGCGGCCGATCTGCTTCCACTCGTAGCCGTCGTAATGGGGTAGGCGCGAGGTCACGCGGCTGTCGAAGTTCTTGGCGATGCCCGGGGGCAGTGGTTTGCCGCGGGCCAGATTCTTGGCGATGCCAGGCGGAAGTGAAGAGGTCGGGCCGATCAGCTGACGATTGTCGCCAAGGATGATGCGCACCTGGCCGATGTCCACGCTGGGGCCGCGCATGTCGATACGTACGCCGTCGTCGTGCTGGCCTGGCTTGCCCTTGCCGGGAGGTGGGCTGGCCAACGCTGGCGATGCCGCGAGCAGGATGCACAGGCCGATGCTGAGGGTGGTTTGAATTCTGTTGGTCATGGCGCACGACTCTTTGGTTGGTGCTGATTGGATATCAGCTTAGCCCTCCCGGTTCCTCGTCACCCATTGTGGATGTTGCCCGGATTTTGCCGTTCGTCGTCGCCTGAATGCGAGTTTCATGCAAAGAAATTCGGCCCCGACGGCGGAAACCGTTAGGCTATGCACCGTTTTGTCGATTTCTTTGAGGTAGTGCCCCCGTGTTTGCCCAATTCGCCCTGCATGAACGCCTGCTGAAAGCCGTGGCCGAGCTAAATTTCGTCGAGCCAACTGCGGTGCAGGCGGCAGCGATTCCGCCTGCACTGGAGGGCAAGGACCTGCGGGTGATCGCCCAGACCGGTAGCGGCAAGACCGCCGCTTTCGTCCTGCCGCTGCTCAATCGCCTGCTCGGTGACGGCAATTCCAAGCAGCGCCTGAGCATTCGTGCGCTGATCCTGCTGCCGACCCGCGAACTGGCCCAGCAGACACTCAAGGAAGTCGAGCGCTTCGCCCAGTTCACCTTCCTCAAGGCTGGCCTGGTGACCGGTGGCGAGGACTTCAAGGTGCAGGCTGCGGTCATGCGCAAGATCGACATTCTGATTGGCACGCCGGGCCGTCTGATCGAGCACGCCAACGCGGGCAACCTGCCTCTGGAAGAGGTCGAAGTGCTGGTGTTCGACGAGGCCGACCGCATGCTCGACATGGGCTTCGCCGAAGACGCCCAGCGCCTGGCCGAGGCCTGCGGCCCGCACCAGACCCTGCTGTTCTCCGCCACGACCGGTGGCAACGGGCTGCGCGAGATGGTCGCCAAGGTCCTCAAGGACCCGCAGCACCTGATGCTCAACAGCGTCAGCCAGCTCAACGAAGGCACTCGTCAGCAGATCATCACGGCCGACCACAACTACCACAAGGAGCAGCTGGTTGACTGGTTGCTGACCAACGAGGCCTACGACAAAGCCATCGTCTTCACCAATACCCGGGTGCAGGCCGACCGCCTCTACGGCAAGCTGGTGACCGCCGGAATCAAGGCTTTCGTACTGCACGGCGAGAAGGATCAGAAGGATCGCAAGCTGGCCATCGAGCGTCTGCGCCAGGGCGCGGTCAAGGTGCTGGTGGCCACGGATGTGGCGGCGCGCGGCCTGGACGTCGAAGGCCTGGATCTGGTGATCAACTTCGACATGCCGCGCTCCGGCGACGAGTACGTGCACCGCATCGGTCGTACCGGCCGCGCCGGTGGCGAGGGCCTGGCGGTATCGCTGATCTGCCATACCGACTGGAACCTGATGTCGAGCATCGAGCGCTACCTCAAGCAGCGTTTCGAGCGCCGCACCATCAAGGAGCTCAAAGGCGTCTACCAGGGGCCGAAGAACCTCAAGGCTTCCGGCAAGGCCGCCGGCAGCAAGAAGAAAAAGACCGAGAAGAAAGACCCGAAGAAGGCCACCGCGTCCAAGCGCAAGACCGGCCCGCGTCCGGCTGGCAAACCGTCAGGTCTGGTCAGTGCAGACGGCAGCGCGCCACTCAAGCGCAAGAAGCCGGCTGCAGAGTGATCACAGAACGGTGGACGACGCTTCATCCGTCCACCGCTCTGTGATCGCGATGGTGGATGAAAAGAGCGTCATCCACCCTACTGCCTGAAGCCCCCTACCGTTTCACTCCACCCCGACGAAACCACCGGTCTGATGCTGCCACAGGCGTGCATACAGGCCGCCACGGGCGATCAGTTCGGCGTGGGTGCCGGTTTCGATGACCAGGCCTTGGTCGATCACCACCAGGCGATCCATGCGGGCAATGGTCGACAGGCGGTGAGCGATGGCGATCACCGTCTTGCCCTCCATCAGGCTGTCCAGGCTTTCCTGAATGGCCGCTTCCACTTCCGAGTCCAGCGCTGAGGTGGCCTCGTCCAGCACCAGGATCGGCGCGTCCTTGAGCAGTACACGGGCGATGGCGATGCGCTGACGCTGGCCGCCGGACAGTTTCACGCCACGTTCGCCCACCTGCGCATCCATGCCGCGTCCGCCCTGGCTGTCATCGAGCGTGGGGATGAAGGCATCGGCGCGTGCCTTGCGCACCGCTTCCCAGAGCTCGTCGTCGCTGGCGCCGGGTTTGCCGTAACGCAGGTTGTCGCGGATCGAACGGTGCAGCAGGGAGGTGTCCTGCGTCACCACGCCGATGTTGGCGCGTAGGCTCTCCTGCGTAACCGTGGCGATGTCCTGGCCGTCGATCAGGATGTGGCCGCTTTCCAGGTCGTACAGGCGTAGCAGCAGGTTGACCAGGGTCGACTTGCCGGCACCGGAGGGGCCGACCAGGCCGATTTTTTCGCCGGGTGCGATGGCAATGTCCAGGCCGCTGATCACGCCGCCCTGCTTGCCGTAGTGGAAGTGGATGTCCTCGAAGCGCACGCTGCCCTGCTGCACCTCGATCGGCTTGGCGTCAGCGCGGTCGAGCACCTGGCGGGGCTGAACGATGCTCTGCATGCCGTCCTGCACCGTGCCGACGTTCTCGAAAATGCCGTTGACCACCCACATGATCCATTCGGCCATGTTGTTGATGCGGATCACCAGGCCCAGCGCCAGGGCGATGGCCCCTGTGGTGATCAGCGACTGGCTCCACAGCCACAGGGCCAGGGCGCCAGTGGCGACGATCAGTACGCCGTTGAGGCAGGTGACGAGAAAATCCAGTGCGGTGATGGTGCGCGACTGCAGGCGAAATTTTTCGAGCAGGTCCTGCATGGCTTCGCGGGCGTAGCTTTCCTCCTCTTGCGAGTGGGCGAACAGCTTGAGCGTGGCGATGTTGCTGTAGCCATCGACCACTCGCCCCATGACCTTCGAGCGCGCCGAAGAGGCGGCAGCCGAACGCGCCTTGATGCGCGGCACGAAGTACCACAGCGCCGCGCTGTAACCGACGATCCACAAGGCCAGTGGCACCACCAGACGCAGGTCGGCGGCAGCGAACAGGTACAGCGCGCTGCCGGCGTAGACCACCACATGCCACAGCGCGTCGATCACCTGCATCGCCGAGTCGCGTAGCGAGGGACCGGTCTGCATCACCCGCTGGGCGATGCGCCCGGCGAAGTCGTTCTGGAAGAAATTCAGGCTCTGCTTGAGCACGTAGCGGTGGTTCTGCCAGCGAATCAGGTTGGTCAGGCCCGGGTTGATCGCCTGATGGGTGAGCAGGTTGTGCAGGCCGAACACGATGGGGCGGATGACCAGCGTCACCAGCAGCATCCACAGCAGCTCGTTCCGATGTTCGCTGAAGAAGCTGCTGGCATCCGTGCTGGCCTGGGCCATGTCGATCAGCTGGCCGAGGAAGCTGAACAGCGCCACCTCGATCAGGGCGGCGAAGAAGCCGATGACCAGCACCGCCAGCATCAGCGGCCACACCTGTTTCAGGTAGTGGCCGTAGAAGCGCAGCATGCCGGTTGGCGGGGCGACGTCGGGGCTGGGTTTGAAGACGTCGATCAGGGATTCGAAGCGGCGAAACAACATTGCAGGCATCCTGCCTCAATAGGGTTGGACGCCGATAGTAGCGCCGTTAGTGCGAGCGAGTCTCAGTTAAAAGCGGTTTCTGCAGTCCACCGGCCCAGGCCAGCAGTGGAACCTTCAGCTCGGGGTGCCAGATGCGCTTGAACAGCAGGGCCAGGTGTTCGATCTCGCCGCGCTCGAACGGCAGGCGGTCGATACGTTCGTGAACCTGCCATTGGCCGTCCTGCAGCTGGGCGAAGTCAAAGCGGAAGGGGTGGAAGCCGGTCATGCCCAGACGCAGGTCCGTGACGATCAAGTGCCCATCGACCTGGTCGTAGCGCAGCACGCCACCGGTGAACCATTGCAGTCTCTGGTGCATGGGCGCATCCGCCAGCAGCTCGCGCAGGTGCGTGCCGCGCGGCAAACGTTGCAGCTGCGGCGGCTCGTCGTCGAACCAGCCGACCAGCGCTTCGTGATAGTCCTCGCCATCGAGCACGATGACGCGCCACAGCAGGGTGTTGAACGGCGTTGGTGTGGTGAACAGTTGTTCGGCCTGGATGCCCTGGCGCGCCAGCTCGCGCTCCACGCGCTGTTCGGCCATGAATTTGCCGGCCAGGCTGAAGCCGATGTACAGCGTCGATATCGCCAGCGCCACAGCCGGCACGCGCCAGCTCTGTTCGCGTAGCCCGGTGAACAGGCTGATCAGTACCGCGGCGATCAGCGGCACGGTGTACAGCGGGTCGATGATAAACAGGCTCGACCAGGCCGTGGGCGTCGGCATCAGCGGCCAGAACAGCTGGGTGCCGTAGCTGGTGAAAGCGTCCAGCAGTGGATGGGTGATCAGTACCAGCCAGAGGGTCAGCAGGAGGCGATTGGCCGAGTATCCCGGATGAGGGCGAAAGCGCCTGGCCAGCCAGGTCAGCAGCAGGGCAAAGCCGCTGAGGACGAACAGCGAGTGGCTGAAGCCGCGGTGGTAGGTCATGTTGGCCACGGCATCGCCGTACTCCATGACCACGTCCAGGTCGGGCACGGTGGCGAGTATGGCGCCGTACAGCAGTGCCTTGCGCCCTTGCCAGCGGCCGAGCAGCGCGCCCTGAATGCTGGCGCCAAGTACTGCCTGGGTTATGGAGTCCATCACGTGCTTCCGGAAAAAGACAGGCTGCTACGTTAGCCGAGGCGCCGCGCGAATGCCGTGGGGAAATTTCAAGCAAAGATTACAGCTGTGACAGGTATCCTGATGATCATGACCTTCAAGAAAACATGGCCATGCTGATCGTCTCCAACAGTGTTCACATTCCCGATGAAGAAATCGAACTGACCGCCATCCGTGCCCAGGGGGCGGGTGGGCAGAACGTCAACAAGGTGTCCAGTGCGGTGCATCTGCGGTTCGACAGTCAGGCGTCGTCGCTGCCGCCGTTCTACAAGGAGCGCCTGCTGGCGTTTGCCGACAGTCGCATTACCGCTGACGGCGTGGTGATCATCAAGGCGCAGCAATACCGTACCCAGGAGCAGAATCGCGCCGACGCCCTCGAGCGCCTTGCCGAGTTGATCCGCACGTCCGGCAAGGTGGAGAAGAAGCGCCGCCCGACCAAGCCGACCCTCGGCTCGAAAAAGCGCCGCCTGGATGGCAAGAGCAAGCGCGGGGCGATCAAGGCGGGACGGGGCAAGGTGGATTTTTAGCCGCGTGCCGCCAGATACGCCTGATAGTCGGGAATGCGGTACTCGTGCTGTTGCTCCAGCAGGGCGCTGCTGAGCATGTAATCGGCGCTGCTCTCGTTGCAGGCCACCGGGATGTTCCACACCGCAGCCACCCGCAGCAGGGCCTTGATGTCCGGGTCGTGTGGCTGTGGCTCGAACGGGTCCCAGAAGAACACCAGCATGTCCACGCGTTGCTCGGCGATGCGCGCGCCGATCTGCTGGTCGCCACCCAGCGGGCCGCTGATCATACTCTCCACCGGCAGGTCCAGGCGCTTGCTCAGAAGCAGGCCGGTGGTGCCGGTGGCCAGTAACTGATGCTTGGCCAGTCGCTCGCGCTGACGTTCGCACCAGTCCAGCAGGAAGCCTTTGCAATGATCATGCGCCACCAGGGCGATACGCTTGCGCGCCGGCAGCCGGGCAAGGGTGAAGCTGATACGGCTCATCGAGCCTCCTCGTTCAGTCAAGGCGGGCCAGGGCCCTGCAGTTGTCCAGCATACGGTTGGAGAAGCCCCACTCGTTGTCATACCAGGCCATGACCTTGAGCAGCCTGCCGCTGAGCTTGGTGTGGTTGGCGTCGAAGATCGATGACAGCAGGTTGTGGTTGAAGTCGCAGGACACCAGCGGCAGCGCGTTGTAGCCCAGCACCGGCGACTGCTCGCTGGCGGCCTTGAGCAGGGCGTTGACTTCCTCGGCGGTGGTCTCGCGCTTGATCTGCAGGGTCAGGTCGACCAGCGAGACATTGATCACCGGTACGCGTACCGCCATGCCGGTGAGCTTGCCGGCCAGCTCCGGCAGCACCAGGCCGACCGCTTCGGCGGCACCGGTCTTGGTCGGGATCATCGACTGGGTCGCTGAGCGTGCTCGGTACAGGTCGCTGTGGTAGACGTCGGACAGGTTCTGGTCATTGGTGTAGGCGTGGATGGTGGTCATCAGGCCCTGTTCGATGCCCAGTTCACGGTGCAGCACCTGCGCGACCGGCGCCAGGCAGTTGGTGGTGCACGAGGCGTTGGAGATGATCTGCATGTCGGGCGTCAGCACCTGCTCGTTGACGCCATACACCACGGTGGCATCGGCGCCCTTGGCGGGGGCGGAGATCAACACCTTGCGCGCACCGGCGGCGAGATGCGCAGCGGCCTTGTCGCGATCGGTGAACAGCCCGGTACATTCCAGCACGACATCCACCTGATGGCTCTTCCAGGGCAGTTCCGCCGGGTTGCGAATGGCGCTGACGGCGATGCGATCACCCTTGATCCACAGGCTTTCACCGTCGACCCTGACCTCTTCGGCGAAGTGGCCGTGAACGCTGTCGTACTGCAGCAGGTGAGCGTTGATGGTGCTGTCGCCGAGGTCGTTGATGGCCACGACCTGCAGGTCCTGACGATAATTCTGGGTATAGAGTGCACGTAGTACATTGCGGCCGATACGGCCGAAGCCATTGATGGCGATTCGTAGTGTCATGGCGAGGGTCTCGTAAATTTGTTGTTAGAATTACAAGATTATGCCCATTGCTCTAGAAATCAAGCCCGCTGAGTGGCAGTATTTTGTTGTAAATACAAACAGACGCTAGCTGCTAGCCTGGAGATTCCCCATGCATCCCCGCGTTGTTGAAGTTACCGAACGTCTTGTCGAGCGCAGTCGCGCCACGCGTCAGCGCTACCTTGAGATGATCCGCGCCGCCGCCAGCGAAGGGCCGCAGCGTGGCAAGCTGCAATGCGCCAACTTCGCTCACGGGGTGGCCGGCTGCAGTGGTGACGACAAGCAGACCTTGCGTCTGATGGATGCGGCCAACGTGGCCATTATTTCTGCTTACAACGACATGTTGTCGGCGCATCAGCCTTACGAGACCTTTCCTGAGCAGATCAAGCAGGCCCTGCGTGAGCTGGGTTCGGTTGGGCAGTTCGCCGGTGGCGTACCGGCCATGTGCGATGGCGTCACCCAGGGCGAGCCGGGCATGGAGCTGGGTATCGCCAGTCGTGAGGTGATCGCCATGTCTGCCTCCGTGGCGCTGTCGCACAACATGTTCGACGCTGCGCTGTACCTGGGGGTGTGCGACAAGATCGTGCCAGGGCTGGTGATGGGCGCCCTGCGTTTTGGTCATCTGCCGTCCATGTTCGTGCCGGCGGGGCCCATGACCTCGGGGCTGTCCAACAAGGAGAAAGCCGACGTGCGTCAGCGTTATGCCGAGGGCAAGGCGACGCGCGACGAGCTGCTGGCCGCGGAGATGGCTGCTTACCACGGGCCAGGTACCTGTACGTTCTACGGTACGGCCAACACCAACCAGCTGCTCATGGAGGTGATGGGCCTGCACCTGCCGGGTGCATCCTTCATCAATCCGGGTACGCCGCTGCGTGATGCACTGACCCGTGAGGCGGCGCAGCAGGTTACGCGTCTGACCAAGCAAAGCGGCCAGTTCATGCCCATCGGCGAAATCGTCGACGAGCGCTGCCTGGTCAACTCCATCGTGGCCCTGCATGCCACCGGTGGCTCCACCAACCACACCCTGCACATGCCGGCCATCGCCCGCGCCGCTGGCATTCTGCTGACCTGGCAGGACATGGCCGATCTATCGGAAGTGGTACCGACCCTGGCGCACGTCTATCCCAATGGCAAGGCCGACATCAATCACTTCCAGGCCGCAGGCGGCATGGCCTTCCTGATCCGCGAGCTGCTCGACGCCGGGCTGCTGCATGAAGAGGTCAATACCGTGGCCGGGCGTGGCTTGTCGCGCTACACCCGGGAGCCTTTCCTCGAGGATGGCAAGCTGGTCTGGCGCGACGGGCCAAGCGAAAGCCTGGAGGAAGGGGTGCTGCGTCCCGTGGCGCGGCCGTTCTCGGCAGAAGGCGGCTTGCGCCTGATGCAGGGTAACCTCGGGCGTGGGGTGATGAAGGTGTCCGCAGTGGCGCCCGAGCATCAGGTGGTACAAGCACCGGCGCTGGTTTTCGAGGATCAGCTGGATCTGGTCGAGGCGTTCAAGGCGGGCAAGCTGGAGCGCGATTTCGTCGCCGTGGTGCGTTTTCAGGGGCCGCGTTGCAACGGCATGCCGGAACTGCACAAGATGACGCCCTACCTGGGCGTGTTGCAGGATCGCGGTTTCAAGGTGGCGTTGGTGACCGACGGGCGGATGTCCGGCGCCTCGGGCAAGATTCCGGCCGCCATTCATGTCTGCCCGGAATCCTTCGATGGCGGGCCGCTGGCGCGGGTGCGCGATGGCGATCTGATTCGCGTCGATGGCCAGACCGGCGAGCTGCTGCTGCAGGTCGACGAGGCCGAGTTCGCCTCGCGCCAGCCGGCAGCGCGGCCTGCTCCGGCCAGTGGCTGTGGGCGCGAGCTGTTCGCCTTCATGCGCCACAACTTCAGCCCAGCCGAGCAGGGGGCCAGTGCCTTTACCGAAAGCCTAGAGTCGCTGGTCTGAACAGGTAGGGTGGACAACGCGAAGCTTGTCCACCGTCTGTCCGAGTGGTGGATAAGCCTCATCCACCTTGCGGCTCATCAGATGCCCTGCGGAATCTCTTCGCCGCCCAGAGCGGTGAACAGCTCTGGCAGGAACTCCACCAGGGTCATCATCATCAGGATGAAGCTGGCGTCCTGCTGAGCCAGGGCGTCGTCACCGCCGTCCTGTTCGGCCTGTTCCTGCAGCACGTCCTCGAAGCGCAGGCGCTTGATGGTCAGTTTGTCGTCGAGCACGAAGGACAGCTTGTCCTGCCAGGCCAGCGACAGCTGAGTGACCTGCTTGCCGGTGGACAGGTGCAGCTGGATTTCTTCGCTGGTCAGATCCTGACGCTTGCAACGCACCACGCCGCCGTCTTCGTGGGTGTCGCGCAGCTCGCACTCATCGAGCACGAAGAAGCCTTCGGCAGCGCTCTGGTTCTTCAGCCAGTCGGTGAGGGTAGCGGTCGGCGCGATCTTCACCGACAGCGGGCGCACCGGCAGCGAGCCAATGGCTTCACGCAGGGTGGAAAGCAGGTCTTCGGCTTTCTTGGCGCTGGCGCTGTCGACCAGGATCAGGCCCTGCTTCGGCGCGATGGCGGCGAAGGTGCCGGATTTGCGGATGAACGCGCGCGGCAGGAAGGCCTGGACGATCTCGTCTTTGATCTGGTCGCGCTCTTTCTTGTACACCTTGCGCATCTGGGTGTTCTCGATCTCGTCGACCTTTTCCTTCAGTGCATCACGCACCACCGAACCCGGCAGGATGCGTTCTTCCTTGCGCGCGCCGATCAGCAGGAAGTCGCCGCTGACGTGCACCAGCGGAGCATCCGCGCCTTTGCCGAAGGGGGCGGTGAAACCGTAGGTGGTCAGCTCCTGGCTGGCGCAGGGACGTGCCGGCTTGCTCGACAGTGCTGTCTCCAGCGCTTCGGCGTCGAAAGGGATGTCCTGAGTGAGGCGGTAGACCAGCAGGTTACGAAACCACATGGGCGGGTGACTCTCCATTGATGATGAAGTCGCGGGGCGGCGCCGTCCTTGGGCAATTGCTTCGAGGAAAGCCGGCGCGCAGCGACGGATAAGGGTGGCGGGCCAACAACGGCAACCGCCCACACAGAGCGCGCATTATTCTCCGCTGGCGTGCTCAGGCCAACCCTGACAACGAGTCCTGCAGGAAATTCGCCGGTAGCGCCTAAGTTCTTGCTGCGCCGGTAAATTTTTTTGCGAAGAGGGCTTGCCAAGGTGCGGATCGCTCTCTAGAATGCGCCCCACTTCGAGAGTGAAGGGTGATTAGCTCAGCCGGGAGAGCATCTGCCTTACAAGCAGAGGGTCGGCGGTTCGATCCCGTCATCACCCACCAATCTCGCAGTTACGCGCAGCGGTAGTTCAGTCGGTTAGAATACCGGCCTGTCACGCCGGGGGTCGCGGGTTCGAGTCCCGTCCGCTGCGCCATTCTTTTCCTCGCTTCATCCCCTCCTGTGACAACATCTCGGCGTCCGCCGAATTTTTTCGAAAAATCCCTTTGTTTGCTTGAACTTATGCGCATCGCACGGCTCCTATGCCGTAGCCAGTGATTGCGGCGTACTGCTAAGCTCGCGCTTTCACACGACGGCCTTCGGGCGCATCTACAAGGAACAAGCATGAAACAGCATCGTTTGGCGGCAGCGGTTGCCCTGGTGGGCCTGGTGCTTGCCGGTTGCGATTCGCAAACCAGCGAAGTCGAACTCAAGAGCCCTGCGCAGAAAGCCTCCTACGGCATCGGCCTGAACATGGGCCGCAGTCTGTCCGAGGAAGGCATGGACGATCTGGATTCCAAGGCCGTCGCTCAGGGTATCGAGGACGCGCTGGCGAAGAAGGATCCGCGCATCAAGGATGAAGACATGGTCGAGGCCTTCTCCTTCCTGCAGAACCGTGCGCAAGAGCGCATGACTGCGTTGAACAAGGAAGCCGCTGAAGCCGGCAAGAAATTCCTCGAAGAGAACGGCAAGCGTGAAGGTGTCGTCACCACCGCTTCCGGTCTGCAATACGAAGTGATCAAGAAGACCGACGGCGCCCAGCCGAAGGAAAGCGACGTAGTGACCGTTCACTACGAAGGCAAGTTGACCGATGGTAGTGTCTTCGACAGCTCCGTCGCTCGTGGCACCCCCATCGACCTGCCGGTCGGTGGCGTGATCCCGGGTTGGGTGGAAGGCCTGCAGCTGATGCACGTTGGTGAGAAGTACAAACTGTACATCCCCAGCGAGCTGGCCTACGGCGAGCAGAGCCCGTCCCCGGCAATTCCGGCCAACTCGGTGCTGGTGTTCGATCTGGAACTGATCGGCATCAAGGACCAGGCGGCTGCCGAGCAGACCGAGCCGACCGAGCAGTAACACTCGTTGCTCGATGAAAACGCCCCGTCTTGACGGGGCGTTTTCGTTTCAGGGATTGACCGGCAGGTTCGTGACGTTCGGGGTGTTACGCTTATGCACATTATGGGAAGCATTCCTAACAAGTTTGCACTACCGCCGAGCACTGCTCGTGTCAATCAGCAACTTGTTGATTTTAATGGATTTTATATGCTGTATAAAAAATATCCGATCTGAGCCGAGGCCCCGTACCACGGGGCTTTGATAAGCTTGTCGAAAGTCTTTGCACAGATTTATCCACAGCTTCTGTGGGTAAGCGTGGCAAGCCCAGATAGCGCCTGGGTTGCCGAGGAGGTCGAATGAAAACTCCCTGGAAACTGACCCGTTACCTGCCGCTGGCTGCCCGCTTTCTACGCGAGGGCAGGTTGCCTGAGTTGCTCCGTGCCGTCGGTGACAAGCGCACGCCACAAGGACAACGCTTCGCCGCTCTGAAGGAGGATCTGCAGTTGTTGCGTGCGCTCAGCCTGGCCTGGTTCAAGGGTGAGTACCGGCAGATCAGCAGTCAGGCGTTGCTGATGGTGGTGGCTGCACTGCTGTATTTCATCACCCCGTTCGACGCCATCCCCGATTGGCTGGTTGGCGTTGGCTTCGTCGATGACCTGGCCGTTCTGGCCTGGGTGATGCGTACCTGGCGTGGAGAGCTGGAAGCCTTCAAGGCGTGGCGTGACGAGCAGAGTCCGGAGCGCCTGGCGCTCATTGAGCATCTGCCGAATGCTGAACGGGTCGATCCGCTGAACTCCTGAAGGCTTCATCCCGCCAGCGGTCGATCAGATGTCGATCACGTAGTTCCTGAAAAAACTCGTCCATTCGCTTGGCTGCAATGGGCAGGTGGCGGCTGTAGGCACAGTACACCTGATAGCGCTGCACCACCCAGGGGCTGAAGCGCAGGTGCATTTCCGGGTGCTGGGCGAGCTTGTAGGCCAGGTTGCGCCGCATATCGATGACCGCATCCAGCCGCGCCTTGTCGAGCATGTGCAGGCTGGTCTCGAGGTCGCGCACGTCCTGCCTGCTGACCTGGCCGCTGGCTAAGGCGTTCATCAAAGGTTGGCTGTAGGTATAGCCGAGGCTGGTACCCAGCACCTTGCCATAGAGACTGTTCAGGTCGGTCAGCTCCGGTTGGTCCGTACGCTGCAGCAAGGCGTCTTCTTCGTCGTACAGCGGCGGTGACCAGTGATACTGCTGCGGCTGGCTGACCCACTCGGGGTTGCTGTTGCAGATCAGGTGCAGGCGACCCTGTTGCAGGTAGGGTTCCAGGCGATTGTTGGGGGTTTCGCGAAACTCAACGGGCAGCCCGAAGCGTTTGCTTATTTCCTGGCCGAGGCTGTGAGCCAGCCCATATTGCACCTGCTGCTGCTCAACGCCCACATAAGGCATGGTGTCGGCCGGGCCATAACCCCACAGCAGGCTCTCGGCATTAGCGAAGCTGCTCAGCAAGCCCAGCGACAATGCGCAGTACGTTCTCAAGACGACTCCCCACGTGCAGATATAAGGCACCGCTCCCGCGTGATCCGGCCATGGGAACCGTGCTCATACCTTGGCAGTATAGATCACGCCCTTGGCGCTACACGCCTGTTAAGATGGCCGCTACAAGGAAGGGGTCGAGGTCGTCGGCCCTGCTTTCCAACGGAGAGACTCATGACTGTGCAAATCATTGCCCGTGATGGCGAGCCGGAATATGCGGTGCTGCCCTGGGCTGACTATCAGGCCTTGTTGCAGGCCGCTGGGCGCCAACCTGCAGCAGCGCCCAGCGCAGCTGCACGGGTTGTCGAGGCGCAGCGGCCAGGGCTCGATCAGCTTCGCGTGCTGCGAGAGGCCAAAGGGCTGGCGGCAGAGAGCCTGGCGCGCAGTGTCGGGATCAGCCCGCACTACCTGGCGATGATCGAGAGTGGCGAGCGCCAACCCGATGCCGCGATTCAGCGCTCGCTGGCCTGGGAACTGGGGCTGGAGGGCTGGTCTTGAGTGTACGTATCAGTCGCCAACACTGGCAGGCATTGCTGACCGAACTGGACGACGCGCGCCGTCAGCGCCATCTGCTTACCTATCGGGCACTGATCGAGCGACTCGATTTGCCGACGCCGGCCATGCAGACCCTGACTGCTGCGCTGGAGCACCTGGCCGCACTGGATGCGCGCGCTGAACGACCGCTGCGCAGCGCCCTGGTCATCAGCCAGGGGGCCAGCCGCCTGCCGCGCACCGGGTTCTTCGACTGTGTCACCCGTCTGGGGCGTTTCAGCGGTGCCTCCGACGGTGTGGCCGCTGCTTCCTGGCATGCCGCCGAAGTGGTCAGGGTGTTCGAATTCGATTATCCCGCCGATGTCTAGGTGGCTCTGGCAGTTACGTGCGCAGCTGGGCTATTGGCTGGCTCGGCGCCTGTTTCATTGGCCTGCGGCGTTGCGTCAGCCACGTCTATGGCAATGGATGCAAGGTCAGTACGGGCGCATGGCCAATCTTGGTGATACCCGTGCACAGAGCTTCTATGGCCACATCCTGCTGTTTCGTGGTCAGGGTCTCGGGGCGCGCGAGGAAGGGCTGAGGCTGTTGCGCCTGGCGGCCAATGGCGGGGATGGCAAGGCCGCCTATCAGCTGGGCGTGCAATCCTTGCAGGGAGACACTCGCCAGGCGCCGGATGCCATGCAAGCGGTGCGCTGGTGGGAGATGGCGCTGGCGGCCGGCCATCCTCTGGCTGCTAGCCGCCTGAGCCAGCTCTATCGCGAGGGGGCTTGCGGCTTGGAGCCGGATGCGCAAACCGCCGAGCGCTATGCCGCCATGGCGCAGCACGGCGCTCGTTCAGGCCACTGAGCCTTCGATAATATGCAGGCTGTAGCCGGGAACGGCCTTGGCATGGCGCTTGGCTTCTGAGGCCAGCTCCGCCAGGCGCGAGGCATCGAGCTGTGCGCAGTCTTGCGTTCTCACGTGTACCACGCCGATCGAAAGCGACAGCAGTGCATATTCCTGGCGCTGCCCGTGGCGATTGTGGGCGATGAAACAGCCGGCCTGCAGATGCTCTTCGCGATAGAAGCGTCGGCACTGATTCTGGAAGTCCTCGATCAGTTTGCCTAGCTTGTCGCGCCACTGCGTCGAGCCAAGTACCAGCATGAAATCGTCCCCCCCGATGTGGCCGACGAAATCGCGCGCCGGATCGACTCGGTCGTTCAGACATTGCGCCAGGCAAAGCAGCACCTCGTCGCCCTTGGCATAGCCATAGAGATCGTTGAAGGGCTTGAAGCTGTCGATGTCGACATAGCACACCGCCGCCTCGCGCTGCTGCTGCAGCAGACGGCCAAGGCATTGCTGGATCGGTACATTGCCTGGCAGCAGCGTGAGCGGGTTGGCGTGACGCGCCTGCTGCAGCTTCTGTTCGGTGATCAGTTTGAGTACGTCGATCACCCTGCCCAGGCCCAGATAGCGGCCATTCTGGATGATGATGAAGTCTTCTTCGATGCGCTGGCGCGCCCGGCTGGTGAGCAGGCGGCTGACCTTTTGCAGTGATTGCGTCAGCTCAACGGCGAGAAAGTCCTGGCTCATCAGGCGGCTGATGGGTTTACGCGCGAACAGATCGGTGGCGAATGGCTTGAGTAGCGCTTCGGACAGCGAATGGCGGTGGACGATACCGACTGGCTGGTGCTGCGCATCCAGCACGGCGAGAGAGTTGAGGTTGGCCTGCGCACGGAAGACATCCAGCACCTCGGCGATGGCCGTGTGCTGGTCGACCGCTGGTTGCTCGTTGAGCAGGGCGCTGAGGTCATGATTGTCTTCGCTGAGACTGGTCTGGTTGCTCATCACCTGAGGCAGCAGTTGGCGCGCATCGCGTGGCGGTTTTTCCTGCGGCCTGCTGAGCAGGTAGCCCTGTACCAGGTCAACGCCCATCTCCGTCAGCACGGCCAGCTCTTCGGGCAGCTCGATCCCTTCGGCGATCACCTGGGCGCGCGAGGCTTCGGCCATTTTCAGGATGGAGCCGACGAATTCGCGCTTCACCGCATCCAGGTGGATGCCGTCGATGAAGTGGCGATCGATCTTCACGTAGTCCGGGCGCAGCTCCGACCACAGGCGCAGGCTGGAATAGCCGGCGCCGAGGTCGTCCAGGGCGATGGAAAAGCCCATGGCGCGATAGTGATGCAGGGCATTGTCGAGTAGGGCGAAGTCTTCGGTGGGCGACTGTTCGGTGAGTTCGATCACCACCTGGCTGGGCGGGATGCCGAAGGCCTGCAGCAACTTCAGGGTGCGTCCCGGCTGGTGGCGGGGGTCGAGCAGCGACTCCGGCGAGACGTTGAGAAAGAGTTTGCCGCCCAGGCCCAGTGCACTGAAGCCTTTGCAGGCGCTCTTGCGACAGGCCATTTCCAGTTCGCTCAGGCGGCCAGCGTGGCGGGCCACGGCGAACAAGGTCAAGGGTGAGTGCAGCGGGCTGTTGGAGGGGCCTCGGGTCAGCGCCTCGTAGCCGAGAATGCGCTGTTCGGACAGCGAAACGATAGGTTGGAACAGACTGCTGAGGTCGCCGTGAGCAAGGATATTTCCCAGTGCGCTCAACTGCTCGGTGACGGTCATGGTGTTCTCGATCTGCCGGAAACGAAAGGGCCGGCGATGGCCGGCCCTTCATTTCACGACAGTTCGATGACGATTTGATGACGCTAGTGGAAACGCCTCAATGCAGCGCCAGGGATGGGTTGAGCCCCAGGTAGTCGATGAGGATATGCCCGGACTCCGAGAGATAGGCATCGTCCTCTGGTGTGCCCTTGTCCTCGACGGGCAGCGCGTCTTCATCTTCCTTGGCTAGCGCCGCGAGCGGTTTCTCGCCCTTGGCAACGCGGCGATCATTTTCCAGCTTGAGCTGCTTGGCCTCGATATCGGCTTGCCGTGCCCGGCGCTTCGCCTCATTCAGGCTAACGGTGGTTTCGGCCATCAGCTGTTTCGACAGGTCGATGCTGGCGCGGGTGAAGAGGAAGTCCGGATCGTGCGCGGTGCGCTGGTCATGCTTGCTCTGCAGTTGCTTGAGGAACGGCTTGATCGGGTCCAGCTCCGGTTTGATTGCCGGGCGGATGCTGTCCCAGGGCATGGCCGCGGGCAGGGCGCTCTCGCCGATGTCCTTGGTGTGCATGACGTCAGGGTAGGCGATATCCGGCAGTACGCCCTGGTGCTGGGTGCTCTGCCCGGAGACGCGATAGAACTTGGCCAGGGTCAGCTTCAGCTCGCCGTGGTTGAGCGGCTGGATAGTCTGCACCGTGCCCTTGCCGAAAGTCTGGCCACCGAGAATCAGTGCGCGGTGGTAGTCCTGCATGGCACCGGCGAAGATCTCCGAGGCTGACGCGGACAGGCGATTGACCAGTACGGCCAGAGGGCCGTTGTAGTAGATCCCCTTGTTCTCGTCGGCCAGCACGTCGACACGGCCGTCGGCATTGCGCACCAAGACGGTCGGGCCCTGTTCGATGAACAGGCTGGTCAGCTCGGTGGCTTCCTGCAGAGAGCCGCCGCCGTTGTTGCGCAGATCGATGACCAGGCCATCGACTTTCTCTTCGCGCAGCTCATCGATCAGGCGTTTGACGTCGCGAGTGGTGCTCTTGTAGTTCGGGTCGCCGGCGCGGAAAGCCTTGAAGTCAAGGTAGAAGGCCGGCAGTTCGATCACGCCGAGCTTGTAGTCGCGGCCATCCTGGGTCAGGTGCAGCACTTTCTTCTTCGCTGCCTGCTCTTCGAGCTTGACCGCCTCACGGGTGATAGTAACTACCTTGCTGCTCTGGTCGCTGGGCGGATTGCTGGCCGGGATGACTTCCAGGCGCACGGTGGAGCCTTTCGGGCCGCGAATCAGCTTGACCACTTCGTCCAGGCGCCAGCCGATCACGTCGACCATTTCATCGTTGCCCTGGGCAACGCCGACGATCTTGTCGGCCGGTGCGATCTGCTTGCTCTTCTCGGCCGGGCCGGCAGGCACCAGGCGTACCACCTTGACGTGCTCGTTATCGCTTTGCAGGACGGCACCGATGCCTTCCAGCGACAGGCTCATGTTGATGTCGAAGTTTTCCGCGTTATCCGGCGACAGATAGGTGGTGTGGGGGTCGTAAGTGGTGGCGAACGCGTTGATGTAGGCCTGGAATACGTCCTCGCCACGGGTCTGCTTGAGACGCTTGAGCTGGTTCTTGTAACGCTTGGTCAGCAGCTCCTGGATGTCCTTGGTTTCCTTGCCGGCGATTTTCAGGCGCAGCACTTCATCTTTGACGCGCTTGCGCCACAGCTCGTCGAGCTCGGCGCGGTCTTTGGCCCAGGGCGCTTTCTCACGGTCGACCTGTAGGTCCTCGTCGACGCTGAAATCGATCTTGTCGACACCCTTGGCCAGCTCGGCCAGGGCGAAGTCGAGACGCTCCTGCAGGCGCGTCAGGTGACGGCGATAGATGGTGAAGCCTGGTTCGAGGTCGCCGCTTTTCAGCAGGTCGTCGAACTTGGTGCGCCACTGGTTGAATTCGGCGATATCGGCCGCAGTGAAATAGCTGCGAGACGGATCGAGCAACTTCAGGTAGTTGTCATAGATCTGAATCGAACGCTCGTCATTGAGTGGCGGCTTGTTGTAGTGGTGGCGCTTGAGCAGTTCCACTACGTTGAGACTGGCGATCACCTGGTCACGATCCGGCTGCAGGTAGTCCCAATTGGTCGCTGTGGTGGTCTTGGCCGCCAGCGGCAGGGCACTGAAGCCGAGTACGAGGGCGAGGGCGGTGCTTGCTAGAGATCGCTTCATGCTGATTCGACGTAGTGGCAGTTGATAACGCATATTAGGCCGCATCTGAGGGCGCCAGGTTCCGTTGGCGCTAGGCAAAAGCCCAGCGGTCAGCGCTGGGCTCGGTTCACTTGCACTATGGAGGCAGCATGAAGGCATTGCAAGGCGTCGAAGGGCGTGCAGAGTGGCTGGAACAACCGGCACAGGCCTGTGATGCGGGGCAGATTCGGGTGAAGGTGGCTGCCGCTGGGCTCAATCGGGCTGACCTGTTGCAGCGTGCCGGGCTGTATCCGCCGCCGCCTGGTGCCAGCCAGGCGCTGGGGCTGGAGTGTTCTGGGGTGGTTGTCGAGGTCGGCGCCGGTAGCGCCTGGCAGGTGGGGGATCGGGTCTGTTGCCTGCTCGCCGGCGGCGGCATGGCCGAGGAGGTGGTGCTCGATGCCCGCCACGCCATGCCGGTGCCCGAGGGGCTGAGCCTGGCCGAAGCCGCGGTGGTGCCGGAGGTATACGCCACGGCCTGGCTCAACCTGTTCCAGCTCGGTGCCCTGCGCCCGGGTGAGAAGGTCCTGCTGCATGCCGGTGCCAGCGGCGTGGGCTCGGCGGCGATCCAGCTGTGCAAGGCGTTCGGCAATCCGTGCTGGGTCAGCGTTGGCTCTGCCGAGCGATTGGCCTACTGCGAGGCGCTAGGCGCTCAGGGTGGCGCCCTGCGCGGCGAGGATCTGCAGGCATTGCGTGATTTCGGGCCGTTCGACGTGATTCTCGATCCGGTCGGCGGGAACTATGCGGCACTGAATCTGGAGTTGCTGGCCCGCGATGGTCGTTGGATCAATATTGGCCTGATGGGTGGGCGCGAGGCCACATTGGACCTGGCTCAGGTGCTGGGCAAGCGCATCCAGCTGATCGGTTCGACCCTGCGCAATCGTGATGACCAGTTCAAGGCCGACCTGTTGCGCGACCTGCAGCAGCAGGTCTGGCCGCTGTTCGCCGAAGGGCGATTGAAGCCGCAACTGGAGCGCAGTTTTGCGTTCAAAGACAGTGAAGCGGCGTTCGAGACACTCGCTGGTAATCAAGTCGCGGGTAAACTTGCGCTGCTGATTGACCCCAGCCTGGTCTGATCCAGCGCTGCAGCCCGCGTCTGGCGCGGGCTGCCACATCGATTGGTGCATTCAATCGATATCATGGTCGTAATCAATAAGCTTTTTTCCGTTAGGTAGCTAATATAGCGACCGTAGATTTTCTAACCCTCACAGAAACCTCAGAAGGAGTCAGAGATGTCCCTCATCAATACTCAAGTTCAGCCGTTCAAGGCCAACGCTTTCCACAACGGCGAATTCATCGAAGTCACCGAGCAGAGCCTGCAAGGCAAGTGGTCCGTACTGATCTTCATGCCGGCTGCCTTCACCTTCAACTGCCCGACCGAAATCGAAGACGCGGCCAACAACTACGCCGAGTTCCAGAAGGCTGGTGCCGAGGTCTACATCGTGACCACCGACACCCACTTCTCGCACAAGGTCTGGCACGAAACTTCGCCTGCCGTTGGCAAGGCTCAGTTCCCGCTGATCGGTGACCCGACTCACCAACTGACCAACGCTTTCGGCGTGCACATCGCTGAAGAAGGTCTGGCGCTGCGTGGCACCTTCGTGATCAACCCGGAAGGCGTGATCAAGACCCTGGAAATCCACTCGAACGAAATCGCTCGTGACGTTTCCGAGACCCTGCGCAAGCTGAAGGCCGCCCAGTACACCGCCGCCAACCCGGGTCAGGTTTGCCCGGCCAAGTGGAAAGAAGGCGAAGCCACTCTGGCTCCTTCGCTGGACCTGGTTGGCAAGATCTAAAAACGGCTTCAGAGCTGCTGCGCTCGGCTAGGCAGCGTTGTAATCAGACTCGGGCTTGTCATGTACTTCAGTACACTCCGCGCCCTCGCCAGATTACGCCTTGCCTAGCCGTCGCTCGCGACGCTCTGAATTCCGTTTTGCAATTGCTACCTGCGCTGTTTGGGCCATTACCGGCCCTTGTGGTGCCCGATGCCCGGGCGCGATCCGTCCGGGCATTTTATTGCCCGAATTTTCGTATTTGAGGAATTTCCGCCATGTTGGACGCCAATCTTAAAGCCCAGTTGAAGGCCTACCTGGAAAAGGTCACCCTGCCGTTCGAGATCGTCGCGTCCCTCGATGACAGCGCGAAATCTCAGGAGCTGCAGGGCCTGCTCGAAGACATCGTCGGCCTGACCGACAAGATCACCCTGAAGACCGACGGCAGCGATGCCCGCCGCCCGTCGTTCTCGCTGGTGCGCCCCGGTGCGGATATCGGCCTGACCTTTGCCGGTATCCCCATGGGCCACGAGTTCACCTCGCTGGTGCTGGCATTGCTGCAGGTGGGCGGCCATCCGTCCAAACTGGATGCCGAGACCATCGAGCAGATCAAGAGCATCGAAGGCAAGTTCGAGTTCGAGACCTATTTCTCGCTCTCTTGCCAGAACTGCCCGGACGTGGTTCAGGCACTGAACCTGATGGCCGTGCTCAACCCCAATATCCGCAACGTCTCCATCGACGGTGCGTTGTTCCAGGAAGAGGTCGAGCGTCGCCAGATCATGGCCGTGCCGAGCATTTACCTGAACGGTGAGGTCTTCGCGTCCGGCCGTATGGACGTGAAGGAAATTCTCGCCAAGATCGATACCGGTGCCGCCAACCGCGATGCCGAGAAAATGAGCGCCAAGCAAGCCTTCGACGTGCTGGTGGTCGGCGGTGGCCCGGCTGGCGCTGCTGCGGCCATCTACGCCGCACGTAAAGGCATTCGCACTGCTATAGCCGCCGAACGCTTCGGTGGTCAGGTGCTCGATACCATGGCCATCGAGAACTTCATCTCGGTGAAGGAGACCGAAGGCCCGAAACTGGTGCGCGCTCTGGAAGAGCACGTCAAGGAATACGAAGTCGACGTGATGAACCTGCAGCGTGCTTCGGCGCTGGTACCTGCCAGCAGCGAAGGCGGCCTGCACGAAGTGAAGTTCGAGAACGGTGCGTCGCTCAAGGCCAAGACCGTGATCCTCTCCACCGGCGCACGCTGGCGCGAGATGGGCGTACCCGGCGAGCAGGAGTACAAGGCCAAGGGCGTGTGCTTCTGCCCGCACTGCGACGGCCCGCTGTTCAAGGGCAAGCGCGTGGCGGTGATCGGCGGCGGTAACTCCGGCGTCGAGGCGGCCATCGACCTGGCCGGTATCGTCGCCCACGTCACCCTGCTGGAATACGACAGCCAACTGCGTGCCGATGCCGTGCTGCAGAAGAAGCTCTACAGCCTGCCGAACGTCGACGTGATCACCAGCGCCCTGACCAGTGAAGTGACCGGCGATGGTCAGAAGGTCAACGGTCTGGTTTACAAGGATCGTAATTCCAGCGAGTTCCACGCTCTCGAACTGGAAGGCATATTCGTGCAGATCGGCCTGCTGCCCAACAGCGACTGGCTCAAGGGCACGGTGGAGCTGAGCCCGCGCGGCGAGATCATCGTCGATGCCCGCGGCCAGACCTCGCTGCCGGGGATCTTCGCGGCTGGCGACGTCACCACGGTGCCCTACAAGCAGATCGTCATCGCCGTGGGCGAGGGCGCCAAGGCCTCGCTGAGCGCCTTCGATCACCTGATTCGTCATAACTGATCGAGCACTGCGGAAACGCAAAGGCCACCCCGAGGGGTGGCCTTTTTTGTTCGTGCTCTGTTGGGGCGCTTGAGCGGCGATCTGATCGCGGCTGAAGCCGCTCCTACGGGCACGCGATCATTCAGCGTTTGAGGCCACCCAGGGTCAGCGGCATCTGGCGGTTCACGTCCTTGTACAGCAGGTAGCGGAAGCGGCTCGGGCCACCGGCGTAGCAGGCCTGCGGGCAGAAGGCGCGCAGCCACATGAAGTCGCCGGCTTCCACTTCGACCCAGTCCTGGTTGAGGCGATACACCGCCTTGCCTTCCAGCACGTACAGGCCGTGTTCCATGACGTGGGTTTCGGCAAAGGGGATCACGCCGCCCGGCTCGAAATTGACGATGTTGACGTGCATGTCATGGCGCATGTCGCTGATCTCGACGAAGCGCGTGGTGCTCCAGCGACCTTCGGTGCCGGGCATAACGATCGGCTCGATGTCCTGCTCGTGGGTGACGAAGGCTTCCGGGTAAGGCACGCCTTCGACCGGTTGATAGGCCTTGCGCAGCCAGTGAAAACGCACGGCTTCGCTGCCGTTGTTGCGCAGCGACCAAGCGCTTTCTGGCGGGATGAAGGCGTAGCTGCCAGGACGCAGGGCGTGCTGGGTGCCGTTCAGAGTCAGGTCGCAGGTGCCTTCGACGACGAAGATCACGCCTTCGGCGGTCGGATCCAACTCGGGCTTGTCGCTGCCGCCATTCGGGCTGACTTCGACGATGTACTGCGAAAAGGTTTCGGCGAAGCCGGTCAGCGGGCGGGCGATGACCCACATGCGCATGTTGTCCCAGAACGGCAGGTGGCTGGTGACGATGTCACGCATCACGCCTTTGGGGATCACGGCATAGGCTTCGGTAAACATGGCGCGGTCGGTCAGCAGTTGTTCCTGACCGGGATGACCGCCATGCGGTGCGTAGTAGTAGGGCGATTTGCTCATCGAGAGATTGCCTCGGCGGGTGAAGGGCGCAGGGATCGAACCCGGCGCGGAAAACTGACTCCCCTGCACTATAGGAATTCGCGGCTGGATTCGGAAATTAAATAGTAGAATGCCTGTCAGTGGATTTCATGATGGGTGGCGATATGCTCGATCCGGTGCTGTTGCGCAGTTTCCTCGCCGTGGTGCAGACCGGCGGCTTCACCCGCGCGGCGGCCAGCCTGCACCTGACGCAGTCCACGGTCAGCCAGCAGGTTAGGCGACTGGAAGAGCAGATCGGCGCCGAGCTGCTCGACCGCAGTGGCCGCTACGTGGTGACCACCACCGAGGGCGAGCGCCTGCTGGGGTATGCCAACCGCATCGTCGCGCTGATGGACGAAGCCATGCTGGCGCTGGGGCAGAGCGCGGTGGAAGGCGAAGTGCGCCTCGGCGTGCCGGATGATTTCGCCGCCAACAGCCTGACGCCTTACCTGGCCGATTTTGCCGATGCGCATCCGGGTATTCGCCTGGAGATCACCAGCGGCCTCAGTCATGACGTGTGGCGTGCCTTCAACGCTGGTGAACTCGACCTAGCACTGATCAAGCAGCGCGCCGGCAGCGCCAAGGGCATGGCCAGCTGGGCCGAGCCGCTGGCCTGGCTGGACAGTCGCGCGCGCCCGGTGCTGGCGCGCAACCCGGTGCCGCTGGCGGTGTTTCCACCCAACGGCCTGTATCGCCTGGAGATGACCCACGCCCTGGATGCCATGGGCAAACCCTGGCGCATCGCCTATGTCAGCAGCAGCCTGCCCGGCGTCAGCGCCGCAGCCGAAGGCGGGTTGGGCCTGACCCTGCTGCCGCGCCGATTGATCACGGCCGCGCACCGCGAACTCGGCGAAGCCGAAGGTTTTGCCCCAGTGGCGCCGGTGGAAGTTGCGCTGCATGCGCGCAACCAGTTACCCGGTTACGCGCGCGAGTTGGCAGCGGCGTTGATCGAGGCCTGCGCAGGCATCATGGCGCTGTAGGCACGGCTGCGCCTGCGCGTACCTGATACGGCGCGTCGGTTATAGCCTACCTTCAACTCCAGCTCAGAATGGGCCAGCCGGCCTGCTCGGCATGGGCGCGCAGGGTTGGGTCGGGATTGACGGTGAAGGGCTTGTCGACCCGTTGCAGTAGCGGCAGGTCGTTGCGCGAGTCGGAGTAGAAGCTGGCGCCGGCCAGGCTTTCGCCCTGCTCGGCGAGCCAGGCGTTCAGGCGCGTCACCTTGCCTTCACGGTAGGTCAGCACGCCCTGGGTCCGACCGGTGTAGAAACCGTGCTGCTGCTCCAGGTCAATGGCCAGCACCTCGTCGATGCCGAAACGCTCGGCGATAGCGCTGACCAGAAAATGCGCCGAGGCGGAGATCACCAGCAGACGGTCGCCAGCTGCGCGGTGCGCGGCCAGTGTGCGGCTGGCGTCGCTGTAGAAGATCGGCTCGATCACGTCCTCGACGAAGGGCTCGACCACATGGGCGACTTCCTCGGGCGTACGGCCGACCAGTGGCGACAGGGTGAAGGCCATGTAGTCTTCCATGGCCAGGGTGCCGGCGGCGTACTGGCGCATCAGTTCCTGCTCGTGGGCGAGGAAGGATTCACCATCGGCCCAGCCGATCTTGACCATTTCCGCCGTCCACAGGCTGGCGCAGTCGCCATGGATCAGGGTTTCGTCGAGATCGAAGATCGCCAGGGCCATCACGCCACCTCCCGGATTGCGGTCGCGTCGATCTGCAGGCTGACCGTCTGGCCGTTGCCATGCAGGTCGGATGCCGAGCGGTTGAGCACGTCCACCAATAGCTGGCAGCCCTCGGCTTCGACGCGGTAGCGGATGACGTTGCCGAGCAGGCTGTGGCTGATGATCCGTGCAGCGATGCCGTTGCCTGCGAAGGCGATGGCCTCCGGGCGGATGGCCACGCGCGAGGTCAGCGGCTGGCCGAGCAGGCGGCTGGCGGCGTCGGCTTCGAGCAGGTTGTAGTTGCCGATGAAACCGGCGGCGAAGGCATCCACCGGCGCGGTGTAGAGGGTTTCTGCATCGCCGCTCTGGACGATCTGGCCGGCATTCATCAGGAAGATACGGTCGCTCATGGTCAGCGCCTCTTCCTGGTCGTGGGTGACGAAGATGGTGGTCAGGTTCAGCTCCTGCTGGATCGCGCGGATCTGTTCGCGCAGGTGCTTGCGGATGCGCGCATCGAGGGCCGACAGCGGTTCGTCGAGCAGCAGCAGGCGTGGGCGGGTGACCAGCGAGCGGGCCAGGGCCACACGTTGGCACTGACCGCCGGAGAGTTGGTGCGGGTAGCGTGCGGCGAATTCGCCTAGCTCGACCATCTCCAGCGCCTCGCGCACACGCTGCTCGCTTTCCGCCTTGGCCACCTTCTGCATGCGCAGGCCGAAGGCGACGTTTTGCGCCACGCTCATGTTGGGGAACAGCGCATAGCTCTGGAACACCATGCCGATGCCGCGCTTCTGCGGTGGTAGCGGCACCAGGTCCTGCCCGTCGAGCAGGATCTGGCCACCATCCACGCCAGTCAGACCGGCGATGCAGCGCAGCAGGGTGGACTTGCCGCAGCCGGAGGGACCGAGCAGGGTGACGAACTCACCCTGGCCGATCTCGCAGTTGATGTCGCTGAAGATACGGGTGTCGCCGTAGCTTTTATGCAGGTTCTGGATGCTCAGCAAGCTCATGCCTTGTCCCTGTTCAAACGGTTGGCCGCCCAGGTGAACACCAGGACGAAGAAGAAGTAGGAAATCACCAGCGCACTGTTGAAGTGGCCGCTGCTGTTGCGCATGTTGTTCAGGTACACCTGCAGCGTCTCGTAGCGGGTGCCGACCAGCATGTTGGCGAAGACGAACTCGCCGAACAGAAAGCTGAACGAGAGGAACAACGACACCATCAGGCCCTTGCGCAGGTTCGGCAGCACCACCAGCAAGGCCGCCTTCCAGGTGCTGGCGCCGAGCAGGTGGGCGGCGTCCATCAGGTCGCGCAGGTTGATCGCCTGCAGGTTGTTGGCGATGGCGCGGTACATGAACGGCAGGGCGATGGTGAAGTAGCAGCCGAGCAGGATCCACGGCGTGCCGGTCATCGCCAGCGGCCCGGAGCCGTAGAGCTGCAACAGACCCACCGAGGACACCACCGGCGGCACGGCGAACGGCAGCAGGATCAGCACGTTCATCAGCGTGTCGAGTTTGGGGAAGTGGTAGTGCACCACGAACATCAGCGGCAGGATCAGCACCACCGACAGCGCGAGGGCGCCGAAGCACACCAGCAGCGACTGGCCGAAGGCGCGCAAAAAGCGCTCGTCGCTCCACAGCGCGGCGTACCACTTGAGCGTCAGGCCGTCCGGCAGGATGGTCGCCGACCAACTGGTGGACAGCGAGTAGAGCAGGGTGCCGGCCAGTGGCAGCAGCAGAATGAGAAACAGCAACCAGACCACGATGCGGTGATAAAGACTGGCAGTGGGGGCATCAGCGCGTGACATGCTGGCTCCTTTTCAGCAGTAGCTGGTGAACGATGGTGATCAGCACCATCAGCCCGACCAGGATCATCGACAGGGCGCTGGCCAGGTTCGGGTCCAGCGAGATGTCGCCGGAGACCATCGCCGCGATGCGGATCGGCAGCACGTTGAAGTTGCCGGTGGTCAGGTAGTACACCGTGGCGTAGGCACCCAGGGCGTTGGCCAGAAGGATGACGAAGGTGCCGAGCAGCGCCGGGGTCAGCACCGGCAGGCCGATGTGCCGCCAGAAGTCCCAGGTGCCGGCGCCGAGCAGCGCGGCCGACTCGCGCCAGTCCTGGCGCAGGGCATCGAAGGCCGGGTAGAGCAGCAGCACGCCGAGCGGGATCTGGAAGTAGGTGTAGAGCACGATCAGGCCGTTCTTCGAGTAGAGATTGAAGCTCTCGATCAGGCCGAGCTGGATCAGCAGCAGGGTCAGCGCGCCGTTGAAACCGAGCAGGATGATGAAGGCGAAGGCCAGCGGCACCCCGGAGAAGTTGCTGGTCATGTTGGAGAAGGCGATGACGAAGTCGCGCAGCTTCGAGTCCACTTGGCGCAGCGAATAGCTGCCGAGAATGGCGATGGCCATGCCGAACAGGCTCGACCAGAAGGCGATCTGCAGGCTGTGCTTGATCGCCTGCAGGTAGAACCTGGAGGCGAAGATCTTCTCGAAATTACCCAGGCCCCAGCCGTTGGGACTGTTCAGGCTGTTGATCGCCACCCACACCAGCGGCGCCACTTGGAACACCAGGAAGAACAGGGCGAAGGGCAGCACGAACAGCAGCGGCAGCCAGCGCCGCAGGGAGGAGGGCGCGCTCATTTCAGCAACTCCGCGCAGTAGGGTTTGTCGTGCGGCACGCCGAGCAACTGACAGATGCTGCCGCACAGTTCGAGCTGGCGTGGGCGCGCACTGGCATCGAGGCTGAAGGCGTCGCCGATGACGAACAGCGGCACCTGGCGCTCTTCCGGCAGCAGGCCGTTGTGCGAACGGTCGACGTTCATGCCGTGATCGGCGGTGACCATTACCTGGTAGCCGGCATCGACCCAGTTCTGCAAGTGGTCGGCCAGCAGCACGTCGGCCATGCGCGCGGCGTTGCGGTACTGCGGGCTGTCCAGACCATGCTTGTGGCCGGCGTCGTCGATGTTCATCGGGTGCACCAGCAGCAGGTCGGGGGCGTGCTGCAGGCGCAGGCTCTCGGCGTCGACGAACAGGTGCGAGTCCGGGTAATGGTCGGCGTAATAGAAGTGGCCGTACTGGATCGGCAGCGACTCATCGCAGGTGTGGCGGTCGCGCACGGCATTGAACGGCGAGCGGTTGTACAGCTCGCTGACCCAGTGATAGGCCGCTGCAGCAGTGCTCAAGCCGGCATCACGGGCGTAGTGAAAGAGGCTGCGTTCGCGTGACAGGCGCGAGACATCGTTATGCACGATGCCGCTGTCGATGGGGCGCACGCCGGTGAGAATGGCCTCGTACAGCGGGCGCGACAGGGCCGGCAGCTCGCAGTCGAGGCGGTAGAAGGCCGCACGCCCGGCGTCGCACCAGGCATGCAGGTGGCCCATGGCGTGTTGCGCGACCGAGTGGCTAAGGCCGTCGAGCACGACGAGGATGACCTTGGAAGGCATGGGGAATCCTGAAAAACGTAGGGCGGATCGCGCTTCATCGATCCACCGCATGGGTAAACGCCAAAACGGCAAGGTGGACGGATGAAGCGTCAGCTACGCGCCCCGGTCCACCCTACGCGCTCCTACAGGTATCAGGAGCAGCTTGTGGGAGGGGCTTCAGCCGCGACTGTCGCCGCTGAAGCGCCTCCCACCGAGCGCCGGGTTATTCCATATTGATGATCACGTTCTCCTGCCACATCTGCGGCAGTGCCTTGGAGGTGGCTTCCCAGGCCGCTGCGTCGGTGATCGGCTTGACCTTGGCGTACTGCTCGTTAGGCAGCAGCTTGGCCTGCACTTCGGCCGGCAGGGTCAGGTGCTCGGCGCGGATCGGCCGGGCATTGCCCTTGGCCAGGTTGATCTGGCCGGCGTCGGAGAGGATGTACTCACGCGCCAGCTTGGCCGCGTTGGGGTGCTTGGCGTACTTGTTGATGATGGTGGTGTAGCCGGAGATCACCGAACCATCGGAGGGGATCAGCACCTCGAAGCGGCTCGGGTCGATCTGGTCGCGGTAGGACAGGCCGTTGAAGTCCCAGACGATGCCGACTTCCACTTCACCCTTCTCCAGGGTCTGGATGGTCGGGTTGGACAGCGACAGGCGGCCCTGCTCGGCGATGGCGGCGAAGAAGTCCAGGCCCGGCTGGATATTCTTCTCGTCACCGCCATTGGCGATAGCAGCGGCCAGTACGCCGTTGACGGCCTGGGCAGCAGCGCTGACGTCACCGATGGCGACGCGGTACTTGCCATTCTTCAGGTCGGCCCAGGACTTCGGTACTTCCTTGACCAGTTGCTTGTTGACGATGAAGGCGATGGAGCCGGTGTAGGCCAGCATCCAGTGACCGTCGGCGTCCTTGGCCCAGCTCGGGATCTGCTCCCAGGTGCTCGGCTTGTACGGCTGGGTCACGCCCTGTTGCACGGCGATGGGGCCGAAGGCGGCGCCGACGTCGCCGATATCGGCGGTGGCATTGTCCTTCTCGGCAGCGAACTTGGCGATCTCCTGCGCCGAGCTCATGTCGGTGTCGGAGTGCTTGAGGCCGTACTTGCTATTGAGGTCGTTCCAGGTGTCCTTCCAGTTGGCCCAGCTGTCGGGCATGCCCACGCTGTTCACGGTGCCCTCGGCGCGAGCGGCTTTTTCCAGCGCCTGCAGGTCGGTGCCTGCAGCCATGGCGGAAGTGGCCAGAGCAATGGCCGAACCCATCAGAGAAGCCAGCAGCAGTTGTTTCATCGGAAACTCCTTTGCGGTGTGAGTGTTGGTCTAGATCAGCAATACCCGAGCCAATCTAGGCGCCTTCGATGACAGTTTTATGTCCGGTTGCCTGTGGCAGATGTCTAGGCCTATCCGGGCGGTGCGCTCATCAAGCGTAGACCATGGATAAGTCGCTGATTTTGCTGGCTGCGAGTGCGTGTGGCGGTGGCATGCGGCGTGCTTGCAGCAAAGCTGTCATCTACCGGTCATCTAGACTACCTAGTCTTGTAACCCGTCTAAGTAAGCGACTTTTGCCCTGTGATGGGGCTGGACTAGTCCAAAAGGGGAAATATTGATGCGCGAAGAAGCGCCGCGGGCTGTCACCCTCATCTGCCGCGCACTGCAGGAGCAAATCGACCGGGGCCTGTTGCCCTCCGGCAGCAAGTTGCCGGCCGAGCGCAAGCTCAGTGAGCTGTTCGACACCACGCGCATTACCCTGCGCGAAGCACTTGGCCAGCTGGAGGCGCAGGGGCTGGTCTATCGCGAGGAACGGCGTGGCTGGTTCGTTTCGCCGCGACGGGTGGCCTACAACCCGCTGGTGCGTACCCACTTCCACGCCATGGTCGCCGAACAGGGACGGGTGCCCGCCACCGAAGTCCTGAGTGCGCGGCTGATGCCGGCCAGTGCGCAGGTCTGTCAGGTGCTTGAGCTGCCGGCGCTGTCGAGCGTCTATCAGGTGTGCCGCGCGCGGCGTATCGATGGGCGTCTGGTGCTGTATGTCGAGCACTACCTCAACCCGGCCTACTTCCCCGGCATTCTTGAATTCGATCTGACGCGCTCGCTGACCGACCTGTATGCCAGCGAATACGGCATTCACTATGGCCGGGTGCGTTTCGACATGGTGCCCACGGCCCTGCACACCGAGGCGGCTGCCAGCCTGCGCGTCGCCCCCGGCAGCCCGGCGCTGCGCATTACACGGGTCAACCGCGATCAGCACGGCCGCATCATCGACTGCGACCTGGAGTTCTGGCGCCATGACGCCATTCACGTCAGCGTCGAGGTCCCCGAGTAGGGCGCCGTGCACGCCCTTCAGGTAGTTGCGAACGGAAGCCGGTGCGCATGGCGTGCCCTGCCGTTCGTCGGCTCAGAGGATGTTTTTCCGGCCAATGTCGAAATGCGCTCGCCGCGTTCGACTATCCAGTATCCACCGCCAAGGAACTGGAGTGCGTCATGAAATACCTCTGCCTCGTCTACGCCAACGAACAGGAGCTGCACGGCTCCCCCGAAAGCCCGCATGACAGCGAATGTCACGCCTATGCCCAGCGTGTGCAGGAGAGCGGGCGCATGCTCGCCGCCGAGGCGCTGCAGTCGGTGCAGACTGCCACCACGGTACGCATGCGCAGCGGCAAGCTGGCCATTACCGATGGTCCCTTCGCCGAAACCAAGGAGCAGCTCGCCGGCTTCTACCTGATCGAGGCTCGCGATCTCAACGAGGCCATACAACTCGCCGGCCATATTCCCGCCGCCCGTGTCGGCTGCGTGGAGGTGCGGCCGATTCGCCAACTGGATGTCGACCCGGTCGCTCAGCACTGAGCCGCCATCGTTGAGCAGGAGAACCCTCATGGACCGTCGCTATATTCCCGAAGTCGCCACGCGAGAGCAGTGGCTGGCCGCTCGCAAGAGCCTGCTCGAGCAGGAAAAGGCGCTGACCCGTCAGCGAGACGCACTCAATCGTGCTCGTCGCGCGCTACCCATGGTGCTGGTCGAGGAGGATTACCGCTTCGACGGGCCTCAGGGCGAGGTCGGGCTGGACGCCCTGTTCGACGGGCGCAGCCAATTGATCGTCTACCACTTCATGTACCACATGGACCGCGGCGAGGGCTGCGACGGCTGTTCCTGCCTGGTGGACAACATCGGCCACCAGTCCCACCTGCACGCCCGTGATACCAATCTGGTGCTGGTCTCACGCGCACCGCTGGCCGATCTCGAAGCCTTCAAGCGACGCATGGGCTGGACGCTGCCCTGGTACAGCTCCTATGGCAGCCGTTTCAACTACGACTACCACGCCACCACCGACGAGCAGGTCGCACCGGTCGAGTACAACTACCGCGATAAAGAAGAGTTGCAGCGCCTGGGCCTGAACTACCACGTCCAGGGCGAGCAGCCCGGTGTCAGTGTGTTCCTGCGTGATCAGGGGCGCATCTACCACACCTATTCCACCTATGGCCGAGGCGTGGAGATGCTGATGAGCAGCTTCCATTTCCTCGACTTCACGCCCTTTGGCCGCGCTGAAGGGTGGGACGGCATGCCCGATCTGGACGGCAAGGGGCTCAACTGGACGCGCCTGCACGATGAGTACGAGCAGCACGTGCCTGCCCACGATTGCTGCCACAAGGCCTGAACCCCAGCGAAGGAGAAACAACATGAGTCAGCACGAACTGCAAGACGCACTGAATGATTGGACCGACGCCTGCCGCAGCAAGGACGTGGCGCGCATCATGAGCCACTACGCGGAAGGCGTGGTCGCCTACGACGCCGTGGGGCCGCTGCGTTTCCAAGGGCGCCCGGCGTACCAGGCGCATTGGCAGGCCTGCATGGAAATGTGCAGTGGCGAAGGCCGCTTCGAACCGCACGAGCCGACTTTCACCGCCGATGGTGATCTTGGTGTCACCCACTATCTGCTGCACTGCGGTGGCACCAATGACAAGGGCGAGCTGGAAACCTGCTGGATGCGCGTGACTCAGTGCCTGCGCCGCCAGGGCGGCCGCTGGCTGATCTTTCACGAGCATTTCTCCGCGCCCTGCGATATGGAAAGCGGCAAGGCGCTGTTCGATCTACAGCCTTGATACAGCGCCGCTCGGATCACTGACGACCCAGCGCCGCGCAGGACGGCTCGTAGTTCTGCTGGCAGGCGCTCTGGTAGAGGCGCTGGGCCTGGTCGGGGTCACGCGGTACGCCGCCCTCGCCGCGGCGGTAGAGATTGCCCAGCACATGCTGCGCCATCGGGTTGCCGGCGGCGGCTGACTGGTTGAGGTACTTGAGCATGTCGCGCTGGTTGGCAAACTCCGGCGCATCACGCCCGGTATAGAGGTAGGCCAGGCTCACGGCAGCCATGGCATGGCCCTTGTCTGCGGCCTGCTTCCACCAGTATTCGGCCTGCTTGAGGTTTTTTTCCGGCTGGCCGACGAAGTAGCTGCTGCCGAGCTGGAACTGGCTGTCCAGATCACCGCGCAGGGCCTGCTGGCGCAGTTGGTCTTGCTCGGTCTGGGTGATCGGCTGTTCGCTCTGCGGCTGTTTTTCCGGCGTGGCGGAGTCGGGTTCACGTCCGGCGCAGCCGGCCAACAGCGCGAGGGCGAGCAGGGCGGTGGCGGCGAGACGCAGATTGGTCGGGCTGGGCATGGCAGTGACTCCGTAGGCGATAAACAGGGCAAGTCGCTATTAGGCTGACCCTGACCACCTTAGTTCGCTGGCCGGCTGTTGAAAAACGATCTCGGCCCTGGCTTTCTGCATCGCTCTGCCTCCTGCATTCATGCAGGCGTCCAGGTTCTGCACCAGCAGGCAGTCGTTGATCGGCCTGTTTCGCGGCGACTTCACACTTGCGCCATGAGCTGCAATCCTGAGCACTGATTTCGCATACGAGGCAGTCATGAAGATCAGCGCGGATTTCGACAGCGGCAATATCCAGGTCATCGACGCCAGTGACCCACAGCGCGTGCTGCTGGCCATGCGGCCGGACCTCAACAGCCATCATTTCCAGTGGTTTCACTTTCTGGCCGATGGCCTGCAGCCGGGGCAACGCCACAGCTTCAGCCTGAACAATGCGGCACAGTCGGCGTACAACAGCGCCTGGGACGGTTACCAGGCCGTGGCCAGCTATGACCAGCAAGACTGGTTTCGCGTGCCGACGCGTTACCAGGATGGTCAGCTTCACTTTGAATTGCAGGCCGAGCACGAGCGCGCCTGGTTCGCTTATTTCGAGCCCTATTCCCGAGCGCGGCATGAGCGCCTGGTCGCCACGGCGCTGGAGCGCGGTGCGGCGCTCGTGGCCTGTGGCAGAAGCCTCGAAGGGCGCGACATCCAGCTGCTGCGTATCGGCGGCCAGGCCGGCGCCGCGCGCAAGCTGTGGATCATCGCCCAGCAGCATCCCGGCGAGCATATGGCCGAATGGTTCATGGAGGGGCTGATCGAGCGTTTGCAGAACCCGCAGGATGCCGAGATCGCCGCGCTGCTGGCCGAGGCCGAGTTCTATCTGGTGCCGAACATGAACCCGGACGGCGCCTATCGCGGTCATCTGCGCACCAACTATGCCGGGCAGGACCTCAACCGCGCCTGGCAGTCGGCCAACTCCGAGCACAGCCCTGAAGTGTTGTTCGTGCTGCAGCACATGCAGCGCATTGGCGTCGACCTGTTTCTGGATATTCACGGCGATGAGGAAATACCCCACGTGTTCACCGCCGGTTGTGAGGGCAATCCGAGCTACACGCCGCGCCTGGCTGCCTTGGAGGAGGACTTCCGCAGCCGTCTGGTCGGTATCGGCGCCGAGTTCCAGACCCGTTTCGGTTACCCGCGCAGCCAGCCCGGCCAGGCCAACCTGACCCTGGCCTGCAACGCCGTGGGCGAGGCCTTCGACTGCCTGTCGTTCACCATCGAGATGCCGTTCAAGGACCACGATGACAGCCCGCAGCCGCGTACCGGCTGGAACGGTGCCCGCTCGCAGCAGTTGGGGCGAGATGTGCTGACAGTGCTGGCGCAGATGATCGGGCGCTTGCGCTGAGTCCCTTGGGTTACATCGTGGGGGCTTACCGCGTGTGCAGGATTGGCCTGGCGACAAAGGCCTGTTTGTCGTTCGGGTCAAAACCTGCTGCCTGATAGAAACCCAGCGTCGCTTCGTCCTTGCGCCCGGTCATGAGCATGACTTTGTAGCAACCTTCCTCCCAGGCTAGCTCCAGCGCATGGGCCAGCAGCTTTTTGCCAAGGCCGCGCTGACGGTACTCGCCATGCGTCACGACATTTTCGATCAAAGCGTATGGTTTGCAGCCATGTGTCAGGTTTGGCACCAGCGTCAGGACGCAACTGGCGACCAACTGGTTTGCGTGGAATGTGCCGAGGTATTGGTAGCGTGGATTGCCCATCAGCTCGTGCCATGTCGAGTTGACCGATTCCATCTCGGTAAGAGGCTCGTCCTGTGGATGAAGATGTTGATACAGGGCCAATAGCTGCTCTAGCTCGTCCTTTGCGATACGCCGAATGTGCATTGTGTCGCCACCTGTTGTCGGTTGGATCACCCAAGGGGGCTCTCGAATCTCAATTGTCCGAGAAAAATATGGCAGCTTCAGTCACGGGGCGGGCGGATCTGTCGGGCATAAAAAAGCCCGTCACGAGGACGGGCATAAAGTGCCGTTAACACACAGGAGTCAATAGGACGCAGTGCTGCGTCCGGTGTTACAGAATCGACAGCGGATAGTTGATGATCAGGCGGTTCTCGTGCAGATCCTGGCCAACGTCGCGGCGGACGTTGGAGTTACGCCAGCGTACGTTCAGGTTCTTCAGCGTGCCGTCCTGAATGGTGTAGCCCAGCTCGGTTTCGCGGCTCCATTCTTCGGCATCGGTGCGGCCACCGGCATGGATGTTGGAGCCGCTGGTGTAGCGGTTCATCAGGACCAAACCGGGAATGCCGAGACCCGCGAAGTTGTAGTCGTGACGCAGCTGCCAGGAACGCTCCTGCGGGTTGTCGAAGGCCGACAGGTAGCCGTCGTTGACCAGCGAGCCACCGCTGGCGCCGTCGATACGCAGGAACTTGGTGTCACCGCTCAGACGCTGGTAGGTGACCTGGAAGGTATTGCTGCCTCTCTTGGCCGACAGCGCGCCCTGATAGACCTTGTTGTCCAGCTCGCCGGCTTTCGAGGCGCCTTCGTCCTTGCCGTTGAAGTAGCCGAGGTTGGCGCTCAGTACCCAGTCACCCACCGGCTGGCTGTGGGTCAGTTGCAGGAAGCTTTGCTGGTAGACGTCTTCCAGGCGTGCATGCCAGGCGCCGACCATGGTGCGGTTGTCATTGAAGCGGAACTCACCGCCGCCGAAGTTGAAGTCATCGCCTTTCACTCCGCCGAAGGACATGTCTTCGCGGCTGGCATCTTGACGCTGGCTGTTCTTCCAGAACTGACCGCCGTACAGGGTCAGACCATCGATCTCGTTGGAGGTCAGCTGCGCGCCCTGGAACGTCTGCGGCAGCGAGCGGCCGTCATCCGCACGCAGAATCGGCAGTACGGCGAACCACTCGCCGACCTTCAGCTCGGTCTTGGAGATCTTGGCCTTGGCAGCCACGGCCGTGCGGCCGTATTGGTCGGCGGCTTGACCATCGTCGTGGATGGGCAGCAGGGTGGTGTTGGCAGTGCCACGGTTGCCATCGAGCTTGATGCTGTACAGGCCGAGCACGTCGAGGCCGAAGCCGACGGTGCCTTCGGTATAGCCGGAGCGGGCATCGAGGATGAAGCTCTGGGTCCAGCCTTCGGCCTGGCCCTGGCGTTCGCCCTGGATCAGCGGATCGGTGCCGTTCAGGTAGTTGCGGTTGAAGTAGTAGTTGCGCAGGTTCAGTGAGACCTTGGCGTCCTCGATGAAACCGGCAGCATGCGTGGTGGCAGGCAGAATCAGCGCCAGCGCGGTGCTACCGAGCAGAGCCAAGGGAAGGATGTTGCGTGCGGTCATTGTTGTTGTGCTCCCAGTTTTTGAACGAACCTTCCCCTGCTGGCTGTTGGCAGCCTGCATGTCGGGTTGGTGGTTGAAGTGCCCCGCAGGGCAGGCCGGCCTGACGCGACCGGTCATTGCCAGTGGCTGGTTTCAGCCTCCGGCGAATCCGGTTCTATGGCGTGTGGCGGCGATGGATGCCGGGCAGGTGAGGAGCTGCTGCGCTGAAGGGAAGGCGAGGGTAGTCATGTTCTGGCCCTGATTCTTGTTGTTATGGTTGTCATATGTCGTCATACAACTTATCGGATTATCGACAGCCTTTCCGGCTCTTGTCAACGCATGGATAGACTAAAGTCTGAGTGTATTTTCCCCGTATTGCGGCGTTATTGGCGAGATAGACGGCTTTCGGCGCGGTTCTGCGCAGAGTGAGCAAGGCATCTGTTATCGAGTTTGTCGTGTGATAACGTATGACTTATTTGCTGGCATCGAGGGTTATTCGTGCCGCACTGCCTGGTCGAAGCCGTCTGCGAGGTGAGTGAGTCGATGGCGCCACGGGAGCGAGAGCAATCGGCGCATGACCAGGCGGACGAGACTGGGCCTGTTCGTGCACCTGACCTGCTACGTGCTGGCCGGCCGCAGTGACGTCGACGAACGGGGGCTGGTGCAGCGCTTGCCGCAGGTGCCGGCCATTTCCCAGGACGTGCGCGGCAGTCGTCGCGCGGTATTCAGCAGCAGGCGCAACTGCATGGACGATCAGTCCGTTTCCAGCAGACGCGCCCCGGCACCCTGTTCGCCGAGTTCGTCCCCGGGATTGCGCAGCGGACAATCCTGCATCGACAGACAACCGCAGCCGATGCAGCCGGTGAGCTGGTCGCGCAGTCGCGTCATCTGCGCGATGCGCGCGTCCAGATCGCGCTGCCACTGCGCCGACAAGTGCTGCCAGTCCGCTGCCGTGGGTAGGTGATCGCGGGGCAGGGTGGCGAGTGCTGCCCCGATGTCGGCCAGCGCAATTCCCAGGCGCTGCGCCACCTTGATGAGTGCCACGCGGCGTAGCACGTCACGCCGATAGCGCCGCTGGTTGCCGGCATTGCGCTGGCTCTGGATCAACCCCTTGCTTTCGTAGAAGTGCAGCGTGGAAACCGCCACACCGCTACGCTCGGCGACCTGGCCGACGCTCAGCGGGCGTTCGTGGAAGGGACGATGCATGTCCATGAAAAATCCCTGTTGACCTCAAGTTAAGTTGAGGTTTTACCCTCGCTGGCCTTGATAGACAACCCCGAGGGTATTTCCATGCAGGATCGCATCCGACTGGTAGTGATTTACGGCAGCGTGCGTGAAGAGCGCTTCTGCGATCAGGTAGTGGCCTGGGCACGTGAGCAGATCGAGCAGCGCAGCGAATTCGAGCTGAGCCTGGTCGACCCGGCCGTGATGCTGCGTCAGCCCGGCGAGCCGCAGGCGCATGCCGAGCAGCGTCATCAGTCGTTGCAGCAGTTGCTGCGTGCTGACGCCTTTCTGATCGTCACGCCGGAGTACAACCACGGCTATCCGGCGGCGCTCAAGCAGTTCATCGACGAGGTGCCGGCCTCCTGGGAAGCACGGCCGGTGGGGTTCGTCAGCTATGGCGGGGTATCCGGCGGGCTGCGTGCGGTCGAGCAATTGCGCCAGGTGCTGGCGGAGCTGCACGCCATGACGGTGCGTGGCTCGGTGAGTTTCACCAATGCCTGGGAGCAGTTCGACGACAAGGGCGAGCTGAGCGAACCGCGACGCGCCAACTCGGCGCTGGCGCATACGCTGGTGCAGCTGAACTGGTGGGCGCAGACGCTGCGTGCAGGACGCGAGCGCGTGCCCTATGAGCGGATCAGGGGGTAGAGACGACGTAGCCCGGATGTAATCCGGGAGCTTTTCAGGGCATCCCCGGATTGCATCCGGGCTACGGAGCAGAGCGCGAGCCTCGCCGTGAGGCGCGGCTCCTACAGCGCAGGGCTACGTTGCGAATCAGCCGCGGTAGTAGCGCTGCGGCACGAACGGGGTCTTGGCCACTTTCATCGCCACGCGCTTGCCGCGCACCACGGCCCAGACGTTGCTGTCGATAGCGGCGTGGCTGGCGTTGATGTAACCCATGGCCACTGGTGCGCCGAGGCTCGGGCCGAAGCCGCCGCTGCAGACCTGGCCGATCACCTGGCCGTCCGCGTCGACGATTTCCGCGCCTTCACGTACCGGCACGCGTTCCTGCGGCAGCAGGCCGACGCGCTTGCGCGCCACGCCTTTGAGCTGTTGCTCGAACACGCGCTCGGCGCCCGGGAAGTTGCCGGCGCGCTCGCCGTCTGCACGGCGCACCTTGGAGATGGCCCACAGCAGGCTGGCTTCGATCGGCGTGGTGGCGCTGCTCATGTCGTGGCCGTACAGGCACAGACCGGCCTCCAGGCGCAGCGAGTCGCGCGCACCGAGGCCGATGGCCTCGACTTCGGTTTCGGCCAGCAGGCTGCGCGCCAGGGCTTCGGCCTGGTCGACGGCGACGGAAATTTCGAAACCGTCTTCGCCGGTGTAGCCGCTGCGGCTGACGATGCACTCGCTGCCCAGCAGGCGTACGCGGGCGACCTGCATGAAGGTCATCTTGCTCACTTCTGGCGCCAGGCGCGCGAGTACGTCGGCCGCCTTCGGGCCTTGCAGGGCGAGCAGGGCGCGCTCTTCGAACAGGCATTCGATCTGGCACTGTGCGCCGATGTGCTTGTTCAGGTGCGCCAGATCCTGATGCTTGCAGGCGGCGTTGACCACCAGGTACAGGGTGTCGTCACCCAGGTTGGCGACCATTAGGTCGTCGAGGATGCCGCCCTGGGCGTCGGTGAACATGGCGTAGCGCTGTGTGCCCACCGGCAGGTCGATGATGTCCACCGGTACCAGGGTTTCCAGGGCGCGCGCCGCGTGCTCGCCACGCAGCAGGATCTGGCCCATGTGCGAGACGTCGAACAGGCCGGCGGCGTCGCGGGTGTGCAGGTGTTCCTTCATCACGCCCAGCGGGTACTGCACGGGCATGTCATAGCCGGCGAATGGCACCATACGCGCGCCGAGTTCGAGGTGCAGGGCGTGCAGTGGCGTTTTGGCGAGGGTTTCAGTGGTCATCGGGAAATCCTTGAAAAGGCCCGGCGCCGATGG
>NZ_LSSW01000029.1 GCF_001567565.1 Ectopseudomonas composti | reverse complement strand
GCTCTTGGATGGAGCAATTGCCACCCACGTAGCGTTGGCCCGCCTCTAGCATTTGCCGGAACTCTGTGATTTCGACAGACATTACGTTGATGCCTAACGTTTGGTTAAGGGGCGGGCTTTAGCCCGTCCCAGTGAGCGCAGCGAGCGATTTGAACCACTAGTTAGGTTTCTACGCCATGCCCGGAAGGATAGCAATCAACGTAATTTACGTTTGCAAGCTCGCATTCTGGGTAAACCCAAAACGACCAGTTTTTCTTTAGCCAGTCTACTGATATTCCGCCGGACTCATGCTTTGCTTCTGCTGGAAATACTAGCTCCGTTTGACCTGCGTGATAGCCAGAAGAACATATGATCTTATAAAAAGTTGGCGAGTCATGATCTTCAATAATCATGAAGTCGACGATTTTTTCGAATGGTTGTTTTGACGGAAAGCGAAATACTACACCTCTCCCAAGTGAGTCTTTTCCACAGGTTGTAAGCGGACGCCAATTCATCATGGAACCTAACGCTGGAATTAAGCGGCGGCGCAGCCGTCCGCTTGAATGAGATGTTAGGCATGGGCCGAAAGCAATGTGAGCTGCTGGCCCAGCCATGACTTGAACTGCTGCTCCGAAAGTGGGTCTGGCGAATGCCCCCATTCATTCCAGCGCCGGTCAATAACTTGGGACCAATCGTCCGCGACTCGGGCAAGCGCAGGATGACCACCCCAGAACCGAGCCGCGTCACGGCAATGGCTGATATGGCCGTTGAGCTCTTGGATGGAGCAATTGCCACCCACGTAGCGTTGGCCCGCCTCTAGCATTTGCCGGAACTCTGTGATTTCGACAGACATTACGTTGATGCCTAACGTTTGGTTAAGGGGCGGGCTTTAGCCCGTCCCAGAGAGCGAAGCGAACGGTTTGAACCACTAGTTAGGTGCCTTGCTCAGTACAGAAGCCTGTGGGCCCGCATCGAGGATTTCGGCTGGGATAAGTCCAAGGCATTCTTTAGTGATATTTGTATAGCTGCTAATGACATAAGCCATTTGGCGAATATAGATAGATGCTAGTTCATAATATGCTTTTGAATTAGCCGACGCTGGATGCTCTTGCATGTGCTGATGAGCTCTACTGATAAAAACTGGAATTACCTCGTAGTTTTTGCTCAGGTATAGGCCGCAAATGTTGTTCAAATAGCTAACTAAAGGGTAACCGCTGGAGTTTCGACGGTAGACCTGTTCAGGGACAACTTCAGGGTGGTTCAGGTGGCTGTGGAATAACTTCAGCTTAGCCCGCTCTTCGCGAGCGCCTGGAATCGACAGATCAAGTTCCATAGAGGCACCTAACAGTGATTAGATAGTCTTCTTCACTAACACATTAGTAGAGCCGGCGGTATAACTCCGCACTGCAGGGTGCAGTCATCCATAGCAAGCACTTAAAAATCAATAGCTTACACAGAAGGCTTTACGACTGAGCGTATTCGCTTGACTTCCACATTTTGCGCTTTCATTACTACTGGACAGATATACACAAAAGCACTGCGACGGCGCAAGGACAGCGAGGATACGTGTCGAAAAAGTGTCGAAATCAACGGGCGATAGAGTGCCGCAATGGGCAGAAGGTATGAGGCGAAAGCCCCGATTTTGCTGGCTTTGGGCAACGATGGGCAGCAACGGGCACCAGCGAAAACGGGTTCAAATCCCTATCTTCCCGCCATATCAAAAGCCCCGAATCGTATTACGATTCGGGGCTTTTTCGTGTCAGGGAATCTGCAGGCTTTGGTCCTGTGCTTTCTCGTCTCAGGTCTTAATCCAAATCAGCAGGCTGGTGCCGTTCCGGCACTTGCTCCGACTCCTCGCCCCAAGTGCGGTTGATCCGACGACCACGCTGTACCGCTTCGCGTTTGGCGATTTCTTCGGCCCAGCGCAGCACATGCGGATATTCGTGAACGGCCAGGAACTCGGCGGCGGAGTAGACGTTGTTCCTCACCAGTTCGCCATACCAGGGCCATACGGCGATGTCGGCGATGGTGTAGGTGTCGCCGGCCAGGTAGCGGTTATCGGCGAGGCGCTGGTTCAGCACGTCCAACTGGCGCTTGGTTTCCATGGTGAAACGGTTGATGGCGTACTCGAACTTCTCCGGGGCGTAGGCGTAGAAGTGACCGAAACCGCCGCCCAGGTAGGGCGCCGAGCCCATCTGCCAGAACAGCCAGTTGAGAGTTTCGGTGCGGCCTGCCAGATCCTTTGGCAAGAAGGCGCCGAATTTTTCCGCCAGGTAGAGCAGGATCGAGCCGGACTCGAACACGCGGATGGGGCTAGCCGTACTGCGGTCGAGCAGGGCGGGGATCTTCGAGTTAGGGTTTACGCTCACGAAACCGCTGGAGAACTGCTCGCCCTCGTTGATGCGAATAAGCCAGGCATCATATTCGGCGCCCTCATGGCCCTGCGCGAGCAGTTCTTCCAGCAGGATGGTCACCTTCACGCCATTGGGCGTTGCCAGGGAGTAGAGCTGTAGCGGGTGCTTGCCGACCGGCAATTCCGCGTCGTGGGTCGCGCCGGCGGTGGGGCGGTTGATCTTGGAGAACTGGCCGCCGGATGCTGTCAGGTGTTGCCAGACCTTCGGCGGTACGTAGGTAGATTGGGTCATTGAAACCTCGCGTGTCGACGTATGAAGTGGCAGTCGCAGCCAAGGCTATCTGGATTTCACCCGACATTTGAATGCCCGTGGCAAAAAAGGAACGAATTTATCTATTGCGCTCGCCAGTCTGAAAATAAATCTGTCCCCTTTCTTCTTTCTTTTTTTGTGAAGATCAATAATGAGACCTGGATTCTATTATGTAACTCCATGACTTGAAAACAACAGAGTCATAGACCTCGGATTGGCACTTCATAGGCTCAAAAGATAATTGACGGGCCTGTGATAAGGCAGCTTTATCGAAAGCTACATTTGATGATTGAAGTATCTTTGCTGAAGTCGTGACTCCGTCTTTATTCAGAAATATTGCTACCCAAACGTGCCCTTCAATGCACTGCATAAGTGCTTTTTGTGGGTAAAAAAGGTAAGTCGGATTCTGTACCACAGGTGACCTGCAGTCTTTCGTGGTTGCCGGGTATTCTCCTGATGGAAAAAGTACCTGCCAATCACATTTCTTCCCGGAACATAATTCGGAAATTTCGGGGGGAGGAGAAGTGGGGCTGCTGACAATACATTTCGGCGGCAGGTTATGAGTTGATGAGCATGCTGCGAGAAGTATAACGGCTGGTAATAGAATAAAACGTTTAGTCATATGAGGTCAGGCCTTGGTTGTAGTGAAAATAAATCTGTCCCCTTTTTGAAGCGAGTATTTTGTCCGGTGAGCTATTCTCACTTGCGAATACCTGACTTGTACATAAGCTCTTCAATAGTTGCTCTGTAATGAACTGCTATGTTCTTTAAATCTGCTCTTCGGCAGTTATAGTAAATCTTGTGAGCAGAAAAATTCCCAACTGTTCTAAAGTCGTCAAGGACCGACCTTGCGTCCCGGGATAGCTTCAAGGTTGTGTTTGTTTTTGCGTCGTTGACGATTTTTTCCAGCATTTGATAGTTGCCATCATTGCCTTTAATAGCTTTTCCTATGTCGAGATGCTCATAAGAAAGTATCAGCATTATTTCTAAAAGACGCCGCATTAAAACCGCGCAGCCATCAAATATATTGAACTCATAACTTGCGTTTATTTGCTTTGATAATGATTCAATGAAGCCTCTTGAATCCTCATATATTGGCTTTGGCAGAATCACATCATCTGAAATCACCTCTTCACTTGCCACATGTATTCCAGGTAGTTCAGATTGAAGAAGGTCGAACGCTATGGGATGGAGCTTATAGCTATCTTTGGTTTTACCCTTAATGAAGTCCCTAGAAACTGAAAGGTTTTTCTCGATTCTTGATAGATTCGGCTTTGGCAGATCGAGCAATAGAAACCATTCGCTGATGTGCGATCTTGAGAAATCCGAACTGCCAGATGTTTTTTGGTGGAAGTAAGCTAAAAGCTTAACTTTTTCGATCTCCTTCTTTTGCAGAAGATCAACCAGTTTTGAATAAGCCTTTATATCCATTAGTCACTAGATTCCTTTGGGAGATCATGCTCTACATAGACGGCTCCTCTATGCGGAATTTCTAACTGCCCATTCTCGTTGAATTCAATCCATCCTTCTTTGTTTTTTGTATCTATAAAGCTTTGACGGAAGGCTTTTGGTGGTTTTTGCTTAACCTCCAAATAGCATGTGTAAACATGATTTAGCGTTACTTCGGATATGCCTAGGATTTTTCTTAGATAGTAAACGGCAACGGCATTTATTTGTTTGGCTCCATTAGGTTTTTTCTCATCAAAAAATTCTTTGAATGATGGAATGCTGCCATCCCCTCTTAGATTAAGATGGCGATCAATTGAGTAGGATTCATTTGATGTGGTTTTCTTGGGTTTTTGCTGAGACGCACTGTTGTTTTTAGTTGGTGCTTGTTTTTTTCGCCGTGGATGCTGGCTGCTCCTGATTCTCAGATGAATTTGAATTGGTAACAGATGGTTCGTGGCCGAGAAATTGACCAACTAATAGATCATAGACTTTTGGTTTTACTGCTTCTGGGAATTTTTCGATGACCTTTGAGATTTCCAGCAGCTCACTTTTTAGTTGTTCGTAAGATGGCATATATCCTCCTTGTTGGCTGATTTTGCTTTTTTCAGTCTAACTATAAATTAGTCGGAATTGCTGTCGCATAACATCTCCGGTAATGTCTGATAATTAACCTTGAGTCGCTACAATTCTTTGATTTATAACGTATCAAAGGTGAGAAACACGACATTCTCAGGTTGAAAAAGCGACACAGAAGACCTGCAGTACAGGGGGTGATGGCCAAAAGCTAGCCATAGCCGCCGGGCCTGTCTAGCTGCTGTGTCGAAAAAGTGTCGAAATCAACGGGCGACAGAGTGCCGCAATGGGCAGTAGGCACGAGACGAAAGCCCTGATTTTTCTCGCGTTGGGCAGGCAAGGGCAGCGCTGGACAAACGCTAAAACGGGTTCAAGATCTCTATCTTCCCGCCATATCCCCAAATTAAGCCCCCTGAAATCCCTAGGGTTTCGAGGCTTTTACTATCTCCCATCGCCTTCTGACGAACTGTCTCTGGTGAAAGCGCGCATCCAACCTCTCCCAGCCGGATAAACAAGCCAGCAGCCGTTTCTTGGGGCGTCGGATAGCGCTCGTTGCTCTCCCCAAAGCCTCGATTCGCTCACATTCCTCGCATTCACTTCGGCCGCGCAAACATGAGGGCTGGGGTGTGTTTGGTCGTGTCTGCAGGCAAGGAATCGTTATGTGGCGAGGCAAAGGGCTGGGCGTTCAGTCGTCATAAGCTCATGGGTCAAAAAAATAGCGCCAAAATAGTGATAGATGGTCGCTAGACTCGAAGATAAGCTTGGTTGCACGCCGGAAGCCGCAGTCGCTCAGGTCGTGGGCCTATCTGGCGAGGCCTGCGATGACCGTTTTATCCATGGAGTTCTGTCATGATCGATCTAGCCACCTGGAACCTGACTATCCCCGTAGGCGTCCCTGCTGCTGTCATCGATACGCCCGTGCTGGCGGGTGGGTATCAGGATGATTACTTTCAGTCCCGCGAGGGGCGAATTTTCTTCTGGGCACCGGCCAATGGCTCTACCACCAGCAATTCGACGTTCCCACGCAGCGAACTGAGGGAAACCTACCCCGACGGCACCTTGCACAACTGGTCCTACACCGCCGCGAATGATGTGCTGAGCGCTACCGTCAGGATCACCCAGGTGCCGGCCAGTGGCATTCTGGCGTTCTCGCAGATTCACTCGAAGCAGGGCACCTCACCAGCGCTGATGCTGGGTTATCAGTATTTGCCGAAGAGTGGTTATGGCAACGTGGTGATCGCGTTCCGCGCGCATCCCGCCGACGCCGATTCGGCGAAGATCGTACTGGCGAGCAAGATCAAGCTGGATCAGGACTTCAGCTATGAAATCCACCTGGCCAAGAATGGCACGCTGACTGTCGGCCTGGTCGAGCCAGGCGGGGCAGTGAGAACCTGGAGCCGTAGTTATAAAAAGGCGTGGGCAAGCCATCCTTTGTATTTCAAGGCTGGGGTCTACACCCTCGACAACAGCGGCAACGAAACCAACGCCGGCGCGGTAAGCTTCAGCCAGCTGCAGGTCGAGCACCGCTAGCCGTCACTTGTGGTTTGGCCAGCGCTGCTTGCTGAGTATGCGGATTGGCTAGTTGTTGCAGACAGGGGCCTGGGCCACTTCGCTGGTGGTCTGGGAAATCTGCAGGTGGCAGTGACGGCGCACTGTGCTGTCGAGTATCTGGCTTTGCAGCGGCAGCAGGTCGCCTATCAGCAGGTTCTGCAGCAGCGGGGTGGCCTTGTAGTGGTTGTCACCCAGAACGGTGTTCTGCATGCCTTCCACTCGGATCATCGCCTTGCCGATGCTCTCCAGCGTATTGCCAGTGATCACGAGCTTGCCGGCCGTAGGCTGGGCGTTGCGCAGGCTGATGGCGTACTCGGGAGTCGAGTGGATGCGATTGTCGATAATCAGCGCGCCACTCAGTTCTGCGGCGTCGATGGCGCTCAGTTTGCTGTTGGCGATCAGGTTGTCCTGGATCAGTAGGCCTGAGCCGTCGCCGATCTGTCGCAGCATCATGCCGTAGCCCTGAGAGGCGCCCAGGCGGTTGCCCTGAATCAGCAGGGCGCCGTTTTGCGCGCTGACTTCGATGGCGCTCTTGCCGGCGTGCAGGATCAGGTTGTTCTGAATGCGCCCGCTACTGCTGCCGCTGACACGCACGCCACTGTTGTTCTTCACGCCGTCGATGCGGTTGTCGGCAATCAGAAAGCGGCTGTTGCCCAGGTCGATGGCATATTGTTGTTGCTTGGTGAACTGGTTGTTACGAACCAGCGCCTGGCTATGGTTCAGCTCCAGCGCGCTGGCCATTTCTTCGAAGCGGCTGTTGTCGATCTGGATCTGGGCAGGGGCGCTATTGGCCGACTGTTGCGAGCTCAGACCGCTGCTGACGCCGCGCGAGAGGTTGGCGTTATAGCCGATCTTGACCAGTTGCGAGTTGTCGATCAGTAGCCGGCTGCCAGCCCAGTTCATGATGAAGGGGCGGGTAGGGCGGTCGGTGGCAGCGGCGCGGCCGTCGCTCCAGCTTTGCAGGCGCGAGTTCTGCACGCGCAGCAAGCCCTGATTGATCAGCGCCGTGCCCGATGGGCCAAACAGGTAGAGGACCTGGTCATCGATCAGCAGCGCGGCATCGTTGGCAATCATCAGCGGGTAGCTGAGTAGGTAGCCATCGTCATGGCGCCTCAGGACCTTGGCGTCGTTCAAGCGTGTCCGCAGTTCTTCCAGGGTGACACTGCCGCCGCGGATGACCACCGCACGCGGGTGCTGCGCCTGATAGCCGGCAATCGCGCGGAACAGGCCGTTGTGTACGAAGGGCTCGAAAGGCCAACTGCCTGCCTGCGCGGAGTACATGGGCTCCAGGCTGACACTGCCGCGCTGCCTGGGAGCCTGGATGTCGAGTACAGGCGGCTGGCTGCGCTGCATGATCAGGGCACTGCTTTGCTGTTGCTGCTGCTGTTGCCACTGTGGGTCGAGGGTGTGCAAGGCTGCCGGGGCGCCAAGGGCTGCCAGGCTGACGGTACAGGTCATCAGCAGCATTACGCGAGATAGAGTCAGTGCCTGTGACATGGCGACATCCTGGGTCAGTTTAGCTGGGGGTAAAGCGGCTTGAGATCGCCGCCAACCTGGCTGTAGTTGTTGATCTCTTCACCCTCTGCCTGGTACAGGCGGCGGCCCCACTGGTGCTGCGGATAGCGGTTGAGGAAGGGCAACAGCCAGACCATCTTGTGCGGGCCGACATCGCTCTGCCGCTCGGTCAGCTCAGGCAAGGTCTTGGGTTCGAGCACGGCGCGGGCGGCGAAATTGGCCAGGCCGGCGAATTTGGCTCGTTCCTGTTCGTTGAGCGGGCGACCGTTGAACTCTGCCGCCTCGACCAGCAGCGTCAGCGGAACCAGTGCGTAATGGCTGTAGTCGGCGGCCAGTCGTCCTCTGGCCACTTCCAGTGGCAGGTACTGATAGTCGCCTGCGCCGGGGGTGAGTTGACTGAAGGCTCGGCGCAAGGCGACGTCAGCCCAGGCCAGGCCCTTGTCGTCATCGAGCAGCATGGAGGTGGCGGCGACGGCCCAGGCGGCCCAGTAGTCGTGGTTGTTGAAGTAGACGCCGGTGTCGTAGCGGCGTGGTTCGTACTCGGCGACGACCTTGGCGGACAGCTGTTGCAGCCAGCGAGTCTGGGCAGCACTGAGTTGGTAGCGCTGGTCGCTCAGCGCCTGCACCTTGAGCAAGGTCGAGGCGATGGCGGCCAGGGCCCACTTGCGCGAGGCGACACCGGTCTTGCTGGCGTCATCGCTGAGCAGGGCCGATTTGCTGGCCCAGGCATCGAGCCACTGATCCAGGCAGGCCAGGGCGATGTTGGCTTCGTTGGCCTTGCGGGTGCGCTGGAAAACCTGCGCGGCCTTGATCAACCCGCCTATGTAGCCCTGCACCTGCTTGCGGATGCGCTGGGTGTCCTTGCTCTGCTGTGCGACCAGGCGGCTCTTGCTGGCGTCGCTCTGGTCATACTTGCTGTCCAGTTGCAGGTGGCCGGTATAGGCGGCAGGTGGCGTCTTGGGGCAGCGCTCCTGTCGATAGTCGCCCACCAGCCCTGCAGCCACCGTTGATTGCGGCGCCCAGATCGATTGGGTGGCGTTGGCGCTCAGCGAACCGCAGAGCAATAGCAGCAGGGCTGTCAGGCGGGGGCTTACAGGCATAGCTTGGTCTCGACCTTGAAAGGCTGTTCAACGGTCTGTGTGGGCTCAAGCAGCACCGACAGCAGGTTGGCATCGCGAAACTCCGGAGCACGGCTCAGCTCCAGGTAGTACTGACCACCGGTGACGACGGCCTCTCGACGGAACCACACTTTGTCGCGGGTGCCGTTGTCGTAGTAGGTGATGATGTAGAAGTTCTTGATGTTGGGGTCGCTGATCCGAATGTCGAGCACGGCATTGCGCCCCTTCAGATCCCGGCGTCCTTCGCCTGTGTTGCTGAGCAGTTCCAGGCGGTCGTTCAGACCCATGCTCGGGCGTTCCAGCTGGGCTTCGAGCACGCTGTCGCTGGCCTTGCAGCCACCGTTCACCGCCGGGATCAGCTGGCGGTAGGTCAGCTCTCCGTCCAGTGGGTAGTTGGCTGGCAGCTCCCAGATGATGAGCTTCGGCGCCTTGTCAGGCGAGTAGTTGCTCGACAGCAGGTATTCCAGCAACGAACCGTCCTGACCGGCGCCCGGCAGCGCGTAGTTGATCAGATCGGTGCTCAGGTATTGCTTGAGGAATCCGTCGAAGTTGAACTGCTTGGTTTCGTCTTCACGAGCGGCGGAGTTACTGGTACCGACCAGTACCACTTCAGGGTCGGGTTGCTCCTCGAACAACTGTGCGGCGTCATTGCTCTCCGGCACGGTCTGGTAGCCGGGCACGAATTGATAGCCGAAGTGGTTGCCGCAGATTGCCGACAGCCCGAGGTTCAGCGTGCCGTCCTTGTAAAGCGTCAGGGTCTGCTCGGTGACGTAGTTCTTGCGCGGCAGCTTCGCAAAGACAGGGCTCTGGCGAATGGCTTCGGCGGTTACGCGAGCGGTGGACTCTGCGCCCACAGGCGTCCAGTGGTGGTCGCGACGGAAGAAGAAGTCCTTCGGCGGGTTTTCCACCAGGGGCATGATGTCAGGCACGATGGCCCCGGCGTCGCGCATCTGCTGCAGGAACCGGCGCAGGTTGCCGCTGGCTTTCTGGTAGTCGAAGCCGTGTGCCTGTCCGGGCAGCAACTGGGCACGGTGCATCAGGCCACGGGTCGGCTGTACGGCGACCGCGACCTGCGTGCCGTGCTTGGCGAAGGCCTGCATCAGGCGCGCGAATTCCGGCTGTGCGGCGGCTGGAATGCCGAAATTATTGGTCAGGTCGACCTCCGAGCGAAACAGCCAGCGGTCCTTTCCGGGAACGATCTGCTTGAGCGCCTTCATGTTGCCCTCGGCATACTCCTCGGGCGCGCTGAGGCGCGGGCAGATCAGGCATTGCAGGTCCTTGCAGCCTTCGGCCTGCTCTGTTGGCGTAACGGCTGGAGTGGCGTGCGCGCCCGCGGCAATCAGGCTGCCGATGGCCAGTAGGAAATAGTGCTTCATGCTCTTGGAGGTCATCGTCCACTCACTTGTTTGACCAGGCCTTCGGGATTCATTCCGTAGGATCGATGCTGTTCGCCAGGGTTATCGCACGGAAGCCGCTACCAGCTGGCAGCAGGGCATAGCTGTAGGAGCGGCCCTTTTTCAAGAACAGCTCGTCGAAGTCGACCAGTTTGGCGTCGCCGGCGTAGGCGGCGAATGCGATTTTCAGCTCGTTGACCATACGGCTGCCGGTCTGGTCGTGCTCGATCGTGTCGACCACGACATGCTGGCCATCCAGGGTCTTGAGTGCTGCCGGCTTGTCGGTGAAGTTGTAGAAGGCGATCTGGGCTTTGCGTGGTTCGTTGACGAACTGGTCGGCAATCAGCAACAGCTGGCCGTCGCGATACACCACCGTGCTGGCGGTATTGGCCTTGAGTTCGCGCTCCAGTACCTGGCCGGCGGCGGCGATGCGCTGCATGCCGGGAGCGACGAAGCGATAGCCACCAAACTGCCCGGCAGTGACGGACTGCGGTTTGTTCTTGCCGCTGAGCGTGACTTCGATGTTGCTATCGCTCAGGTTCAGGACCCTGACGAACGCCGAGTTGGCAGGGGCGACCGGGTCGTAGAGGTCGGCGTTGTTGTCCTGGGCGGCCTGGGCGACGGTGGCGCCGAGCAGCAGCAGGGTCAGGACTCGAAGAATGAACATGGGCATACGGATACCTCTTGCTAGTGTCTGGGTATGTCAGGGCGAAGGAATCTGGCGCTGGGCGAGCAGGGTACGCAGGGGGAACTCCCAGATAACCGTTTGCACCTCGTCGCCCGCGGCGGCAGGGCCGGCCAGGAACTCGTTCATGGACTCGAATGGGCCGCGTGCTTCCAGGGCGACGGTCACCAGGTCGCGTTGCAGGGCCTGCTTGAGAAAACCGGCAAAGTTCCAGTCATCGATGCGGGTGTAGCTGGTACCCACCAACGCCAGGGAAATGGCCTCTTCGCCGAACAGGCTGTCATCGAGGCCACCTTTCTCCTGTTTGAGGGTTTCATGCAGTTGGATGTATACCGGCTCGAAATAGCTGGGGGCCAGCCTCGGGTCGAATTTCAGGTAGTTGAGCAGGTCGCCGCTGATCTGTTTTTCGCCAGCGGCCTGGGTGATGTAGGGCGTGTCACCCAAGAGCTCGGGGAATTGCTGGGCCAGGGTCTGCGCCGCCAGTTCGGCGCCTTTCGGGCTCCAGTGGGTGTCGTTGCGCAGGAACAGCGGTTCGGAGGCAGCGACGCTCTGGTAGGTGCTGCGCAGGTCCACCGTGTCGATACCGCGCTCGGCCAGGCGCTGGCGGAAGTGCTGATAGAGGTCGCTGATGGGTTCGCTGGGCACGTAGGTCGAGTGCTCGGCGTAGGTGTCGAGTTTCATCGGCACCGGCAGCATGATTAGGCGCTTGCCCTTCTGCTCCAGCTGTTGATGAATCTTGTCGATCAGTGCCAACTGCTTGTCCAGGTTCTGCTCCATATCGCTGGGCACCAGGTATTCCTGGTTGGTGAACAGCCAGCCATCGCGACCCAGCACCACGCCACTCGCACCCTCGCGGAAGAGGGCTTGCTGGATATTGGCCCACAGCTCGACCGATGGATCGCGCAGGAACAGACGCTTGTCGTAGAAATGCTCGAACTTGCGCACCAGCTTGCCGTCGAGAAACAGCGACAGGGCTTGTGTCTGGGTGCCGGAGAAGGCAATCACCGCGGGCAGTGAGTACAGGAACATGCCGCACAGCAACACGCAGAACAGGATGCCATTGATCTTGCTGGCCGAGCTCATCACCGGAAACATGTCGGCAACCTCAGAACTGGAAGTACAGGAAAGGGGAGAACGAATTCGCTGCCAGGCGGGTGATCGTCAGCAGGAAGCCGAGCCACAGCAGCAGCGTGCCGAAGCCGCTGACGTGCTGCATGAAGTAGGGTTCCTTGCCCGAGCTGGCGTAATAGCGGATGTTGATCGAGCCGGCGATGACGATCCACAGCAGGGCAATCAGGGTGAAGGTCATGGTCATGGCCGAGGTGCCGAACCAGTAGAGGTCCAGCGAGCCGAAGCCGTTGAGACCGATCAGCGCCTTGTAGATCTCCAGGGCCTGGGGCAGGGCACCGGTAAAGAACAGCGGCATGCAGGATGCCAGGACGAACATGCAGCGGACATTGCGCCAGAAGTTGTAGGGCGTATTGACCTTGGTGGCGATGCCCAGCTGTCGTTCTATGACCATGGCTATGCCGAAGAACAGGCCCCAGAAGATGAAGGCGAAGCTCGGCCCGTGCCACAGGCCGGAAAGCACCATGGTGATGACCAGGCCGGTGAGCATGCCGACCAGGCGCTTGCGCACCAGTGGCATGTACACGTAATCGCGCAGGAAGTCGGCCAGGGTCATGTGCCAGCGTTGCCAGAATTCGGTGATGCTCTGCGCGATGTAGGGCTGGTTGAAGTTCTCCGCGAAGCGGAAGCCCATCATCATGCCCAGGCCGATGGCCATGTCGCTGTAGCCGGAGAAGTCGAAGTACAGCTGCAGTGCAGAGATCAGCAGGCCGAACCAGGCGTCCGCCATCTGCAGTTCGCCACCGCCGACGAATAGCGTGTTCATCGGCGCCAGGGAGTCGGCGATCAGCACCTTCTTGATAAAGCCGAGCATGAAGCGGCAGGCACCCAGGGAGAACAGCTCCAGGGAGTGGCTGCGTTGTTTGAGCTGCTTGTCGATCAGGCTGTAGCGCAGGATCGGCCCGGCGATCAGTTGCGGAAACAGGGCGATGTAGGCGGCGAAGTCGACGAAACGCTCGGTGGGTTCGGCGTTGCGTCGGTAGATGTCGACGATATAGCTCAGGGCCTGGAACACATAGAAGGAAATGCCCAGCGGCAGGATGATGTGTTCCAGGGTGAAGGTATTGATACCCAGCGGCTCGAGCACCGCGACCAGCACGTCTGCGCCGAAGTTGGCGTACTTGAAATAGCCGAGGGTGGCCAGGTTGCCGATCACGCCAACGGTCAGCAGGCGGAAGGCGATCTTCTTCTCGCCTGCGTCCATGCGTGCCTTGATGCGCAGGCCGAACCAGTAGTTCCAGTAGGAAATCGCCACGAACAGTAACAGAAAGTCAGGGCGCCACCAGGCATAGAACAGGTAGCTGCCGAGCACGATCACGTAGGAACGCCAATGATCTCTGGCCAGGTAGTAGCACAGCAGAAACACCGGCAAAAACAGGAACAGAAAGACATTGGAGGCGAAGATCATGCTGGCGCTGCTCTCGGTCAGTAGGTCAGGGTGATGCCCAGCGTCACCTGGTAGTCATCACCGATTTCCAGTGCGCTACCGGCCCTGAAGTAACTCAGGCTGGTCAGGGTGTTGAGTTGGATACGCTTGCCGTCGTAAGCCAGCGGGAACATGCGCCAGTAGTGGTTGATATCCATCACCTGGCCCAGGTGCGATGAGCCGGTGTCGCGCACCACGCCCTCGTTGGTGGTACGCAGCGGCAGTTGCGCGGAAGCGTTGCGCAGGCGCAGATCGCTCAGGCGTACGTCCAGCTGGCTGCGATCGGTCGGCCGTGTTTCCAGGCTGACGCCATAGAACGCCAGGTTGCTCAGGTTGACGCTGACCAGGTTGCTGACCAGGCGGCTGCTGTAGCTGAACGGATCGTTGCGTCGGTCCGACTGGATGCGGTTGAGGCTGAAGCCGTCGCGGCCACTGTCGTCCGGGCGATCGGTCAGGCCTGCGGTGAAGCCAACGCGTGGGGTCCAGGGCAGGCTCTCGAAGCGCTTGCCAACGTCTCCGACTACCGCCCAGCCGCGTTTGTCGCTGCGGTCACGCTGACCGTTGTTCTGGGTGATGTCCTGCGTGCCGTCGAGCCTGACGGCCTCCAACTGGTAGTCGCTGATCAGCGACGTCAGCTCGCGCGTGTCGCCGCGCAGAAAGACGCCGTAGCGCAAGCCGTCGAAGTCCTGGCGGTCATCCGGCGAGCTGCCCGAATAATCGTCCTCGTGCAGCAGGCGGGCACCGATCCAGTGATCGGCATGCCAACGCCAGGCGTACTCGGCCATCAGGTAGCGAATGTTCTTGTCTTGCGGGTCGAGGCGGTTGTCGTCGGAGTTGTAGTAGTAGAACTTCTCGGCGATGGCGACGAAGCCGCTGGCGAAACTGTCGTTGTAGTCCAGACGCAGGGCTTCGATGCTGTCGTCCCACCAGATGCCGAAACGATCACTGAAGCGCTGACGACCGAAGGTGGCGGAGAAACGTGGGTCGTCGCCCAACAGGTTACGGCGTATGTAGAACTCGCGGGCCTCGCTGTAGGCATGGCGACGGCGGCTCAGGTTCTCGTCGTTGCCCTCGGTGTCCTGCAGGGCGTTCGGATCGGTGTCGTAGTTCAGCCACAGGCGGCCGAAGGCTTCCCACTTGGCCCAGCGCTGCTCGGGCGAGAACCAGCGGTAGGACGGTTCGTAGCGCAGGCTGAAGAAGGTGCGACGATCTTCGCCAAGGCGGGTCTCGTCGGGGCCGTAGCCGGTGCGCATGAAGACCTTGTGGGTCAGTAGCGAGGTGACCGGTTCGAGCTCGGGCGACAGGGTGCTGGCTGCCACCGGCTGATTCTCGACTTCCTCGGCTTGCGCCAGGACGGGAGGCAGGCAAGCGATCAGCAGTGCGGCGCAGCGCAGGGTATTGGGGCGGATCACAGGGCGAACTCCTCGATGAGACGATTGCCGTCACGGGTGGCGGTGGTGCGTTGCTCGGGTGTGAGCCTGGAGCCAAGTGCCTCCACCAGCGCCGCAGCGCGTTGATCGCCCAGTTCCTGGGCGGCGAAAGCAAAGGTGTAGGCCTTGGCGTTGTCACGGCAGATGGCGCGGCCGTAGGTGTAGAGGCGAGCAATGCGCATCAGCGCATTGATCGAACCGGCCTTGGCTTCCTGCAGGTACAAGGCCAGGGCGCGTTCCTGATCGGGTTCATTCAGGACGCCCTGGCTGTACATGTCGCCTTCGAGCAGGGTGGCTTCGGGGTAGTGCTCGGCCTGCAGCTCGGCGATCAGGCGCTGGCTCAGGTGCGGGTCGAGGGTGCGCCAGAGCACCATGTGCAGCCTGGCACGCAGTGCCTTGATGTTTTGCTCGGTGATGGGCTGTTCACGCTCGGCCATGCTCAGGCTGAGGTTCTCCCCCCGGCGCTGTTCCAGGCGCTGGACGAGGTCGACGACCGGCTCCGGGCCGTAGCGGTCCGGGGCGGTCATCAGGAAGTTGGCCTTGCTCATCATTGCCGGGCCGAAGTCCCGGGCGATGGCGTTGTCCAGCCACAGCAATACTTCACGGTCGAGCTGTTCGACGAGGCTGGCGTGCGCCTGGGCTTTCAGCTCGCGGGCCTGTTTTTCTTCGTCGGTCTGCGCGCGTGATTGCGGGCGGCTGTTGTTGTAGGCGCTGATCTCGGCGTTACGTATTTCCGTCAGCTGCTGGGCGATGCGCTGCACCAGATCGACCGGCAGCGTATCCATGCGCGGCGTCAGTTGTTCGGCGAAGGCGCGGAAACGCTCGTTACGCGCCTCACCGAGGAAGTCGTAGTAGCGGTAGACGGCGCGCGGGTCGTTTTCGACTGCCAGACGGAACCATTTGTCCGCCGCTGCCGTGTCCCCGGCGCGTGCCGCCGCGACTGCGCGATAGAGCGGCGCGTGACAGTACACCAGGCAGGCGCGGTCATAGAGCTCGATCAACTGCGCGACTTCCGCCTCGCTGAACAGGTCGGGAAAGACCAGAAACACTTCCAGGCGGGTGTCGACGTTGACGAAGTCGCGTCCAGCCGTGAAGCGCTGCAGCGCCTGGCGCATGTAGGCGCGGTTGGCCTGCTGCCAGCGCGGCTTGTAGTCCACCAGGCGTGCCAGTGGCACCAGGGCGCCGATGTCTCCGCGGCCATCGGCGAACGCCTGCTTGAACAACTCGATGGCGCGCGCGGCGTTTGCCGGGCTGCGGCCGGCCAGTACTTCACCGAGCAGCCGCGTCGCGCCCAGGTCGCCGCGTGCGGCCAGGGCCCGCAGATCCTCTTCGACTGCTGCCTGGTTGTCCTGGAACAGCGCGTAGCGAATCTGATCGAGGCTGCGGGCCGCGTGCGCCTGGCTGGCGATCGCCAGCGACAGGGCAGTGGTACAAAGGAGGGATCTGAGCGACATGGTGACCTCAGAATGTCCAGCGCAGAGGCAGGCCGAGTTTGAACTCGACAGCGGCTGGCAACTGATAGTCGCTGAGCGGCAGTTGGCGATCCGGCTTGATGGTCAGTTCGACCATCTGCCGTTGATCATCTACGCGGCTGGAGACGATCTCGCCGGAGAGGGTCTCGTCGCTGCCCAGTACGCGCATTTCGACGGCACGAACCCGCTCGAGCTTGTCCATGCGATCAAACGGGACGCTGGCCTTGATGTTCAAGGGCTGGTCTTTTGGAAGCAGGTGTACCAGTTCCTGCTGTTTGTAGGCGAAGCCGTCCAGACGCGGGGCCGGGAAGTACAGGCTGCAATCACAGGGGCTGGCGATTACGGTTTCTACCGTCACGCGGCCGAGCAGGGCGGCAGCGTCCTGATCACTGAGGTTGGCCATCGCGGCAATGTCGGCTGGGCTGGTGAGGCTGCTGGCCAGTTGCGTGGAGACGCTGGCCAGAGGTTGGCCGACGCTGACGCTGGTCTGACCGGGGTCGATCAGATAACGCAGGTTGCCGTTCTCCGGCATGCTGATGATATAGGCGTTGGCGCTGACGACCGCTTGCGCGGCAGGCATCTGGAAGAACAGCAGGTAGCTCTTGTAAACGATCAGGGCCAGTGCAGCGGCGCCGGCGCAGAAGAACAACAACGAGCCGAGGGCTGCTTTCAGGCGTTCACCGGCCGTACGCGCATTGGCCTGCTTGGTCTTGCGCTCCTTGATGTAGTTCTCGCGCTGCATCACGTTGAACAGGCCATTGATGTCGGCAATGTCGCCGGACATGTAGGCGGAGATGATGTAGCGCAGGATGTCGCGCTTCTGCCGGTCGAGCTCGACGAACTCGGCGCCGACTTCACGGCCTCGCTGCGAGACGATCTTCAGCTTGGTATCGATGTTCAGGTCGACCGTGTGCAGCTTCAGCTTGATCGAGCCATTGAACAGGCTGCCGATCTTCAGCGGTTGATCCAACAGCAGGCCGATCCCGCCCAGGGAGATATCCTGGATCTCGCATTCCATATCCTTGGCGCCGCCACCTTGCAGGACCAGGCGGGCAGGGATCTTGGCGCGAACGAACTGGCGTTCATCGATCGCTTCATGAACAACGTTTGTAGGGAGGACAGTAGTGCTACTCATGGCATTCGCGCCTTCGCTTATGGTTGCGTGAGTTCCAACAGGACCGAGATGACCCCGAAGAAAATGGCAATGGAGGAAAACAACATGGTTTTCGACGTCCAGCGGTTGAGTGCCGCATCGAAGCTCACGTTGCCGTTACTGATCGTGGTCTTCTGTCGTGTCCAGCTTTGCTGGTCCATGTGGAACATGGTGTAAACCTTCATCACCGAGCCGACGATCTGGTTGTAATAAAGAACGAATGGATACATTGGATCGACCGGGTGTTTGGTGAAGAAGAACAACAGCGTCACCAGGGTGCGCGACAGCAGTACCCAGAACAGGTAGATCAACAGGTACTGAATGCCGAACAGCATGCCGGCCACCACCGAGGCGCTCAGGCCCATCAGGCAGGTCCACATGGACACGCGCTGGTCGTAAAGCACGTACATGGTGAACATGCCGAGGCGGTCGAGGCCCAGCAGGCGCGTCGCACGGAAGTTCTGCCGCAGCGAGTTGCCGTACCAGCGGTACATCAGTTGCCGCGTGGCACGCAGGAAACTGTTATCTGGTGGATGCTCGACGGTCAGGGTATGGCTGTCCGGTACGTAGAAGGTGTCCCAGCCGGCACGCATCAGGCTGAACCAGGAGGACTTGTCGTCGCCGGTGAGAAACTGGAAGCGGCCAAGACGCCAGTGGTCGAGGAAGTCAGCTTCGACGTCCTTGATGAAGTCCGGGTCGGTCATCACGCTGGCGCGGAAGAACGACAGGCGCCCGGTCATGGTCAGCACGCGTTTGCTCAGTGCCATCGAGCACATGTTGATGTGCCGCTGGACGAAACGCATGGTGTGCCATTCCTGCATCAGCTTGCTGCCTTCCACCTCGCAGAACTCGTTGGTGGTAATCCCGCCAACGCTGGGCAGATAGGCGAACAGGGTGACGGCGCGTTCCACGCAGCCTGGCAACATCATGGTGTCGCCGTCGACGACGCCGACCACGGAATTTTCCAGCGGCATCTGCCGTGACAGGGCGCGGAAGGCGTGTGCCAGGCCATCACGTTTGCCAGTACCGCGGGCGCGCACGATGATCAGCTTGATGTCATCGCGATCACGTACCTCCTGGCGCATGATGTCCTTGATGAAGTTCTCGTCTCCCTTCTCCACGATCGACGCGATGATGGTGCAGGGCACCGGCATGCGCTGCACTTCCTGGAACACCGACTGGTAGACCTTGAAGGTGGTGTGCGTCGGAATGCGGAAGCTGGTCACCACCATGAACATGTGCTCGGGCAGGGCGGCGTCGCCCATGCGTTCGACGGCCTTGCGCATGCGCGGGAACCGCCAGTGCAAGAAGTACATGCCGCGCAGGTAGTGGGTCGCTGCGTTGCCATAGCGCCACATGCCCAGAGCACCGATCAGAAAGATGAACTTCTGACTCGACGGGTCCAGGTAGCTGGGGTCGACCATCTCCGAGGCGAGTGCAATCAGTGCGAACAGGCAGAGCCAACCGCACAGTTTGACGAAGCCTGGTGAGGCCAAAGGTGCTGTAAAAAGCCTGAGCATGGGCGTGCTTCCTCCATTGAAGCCTTGTGGGCACGTCTAGCCGGGTTAGCTGATCGTCACGTCGCCGGTGCGGCCGTAGACATCCTCGAAACGCTCGATATCGTCTTCACCCAGGTAGCTACCTGACTGGACCTCGATGATTTCCAGGGGAATCTTGCCGGGGTTGGCCAGGCGGTGAACGGCGGCGATGGGGATGTAGGTCGACTGGTTTTCCCAGAGCAGGAACGTCTTGTCGTCGCAGGTCACACGGGCCGTGCCGGATACCACGATCCAGTGTTCGGCGCGGTGATGGTGTTTTTGCAGGGACAGGCTGGCGCCCGGTTTCACGACGATGCGTTTGACCTGGAAGCGATTGCCACTGTCGATCGAGTCGTAGCTGCCCCAGGGGCGATACACCTGACAGTGGTTGTCCGCTTCGCTGCGACCCTTGCTGGTCAGGTTGTTGACCAGTTGTTTGACGTCCTGCACGCGATCCTTGTGCGCGACCATGACGGCGTCCTTGGTCTCCACGACTACCACATCGTCCAGGCCGACCAGGGTCACCAGTTTGCTCTGGCTGTGCGCCAGGCAATTGCGGCTATCGTGCAGGATCACGTCGCCGGACTGGCTGTTGCCGTTGCTGTCCTTGTCTTGCACGTCCCATAGCGCAGACCACGAGCCGACGTCGTTCCAGCCAGCGGCAAGTGGCACCACGCAGGCCCGGTCGGTTTTCTCCATCACGGCGTAGTCGATGGAGTTGTCAGGGCAGCACTCGAAAGCGCTCGGGTCGATGCGGATGAACTCCAAGTCCCGCGTGCTACGGCTCAGGGCCAGCTGGCAGGTGTCATAGATGTCCGGATCGTGACGCTGCAGCTCCTCCAGGTAGCGGCTGCAGCGGAACAGAAACATGCCGCTGTTCCAGACATAGTCGCCTTGCGCAACGAATTCACTGGCCGTCGCCAGGTCGGGCTTCTCCACGAATGCCTCGACCGAGAGGACGCCAGCCGGCAGGCCTTCAGCGTCGTGGCCGGTCTTTATATAGCCATAGCCAGTCTCCGGCCGTTCAGCCGGTACACCGAACAGCACCATCGCGCCCTCTAGCGCAGCCTTGCGAGCTACACCCAGGGCCTGGTGGAACACCGACACGTCTTCGATCACGTGGTCGGCTGGCAGGACCAGCAGCAGTTCGTCGCGACCTTCGGCCAGCAGATGCATGGCGGCGATCGCCACTGCGGGAGCGGTGTTGCGGCCGAATGGTTCGAGCAGGATGGTCTGCGCGGCCTGATCGATGCTCGCGAGCTGTTCGCTGACGATGAAGCGGTGATCTTCGTTGCACACCACGATGGGCTTGCTCATGCCCTCGATCGCCAGGCGCCCGAGGGTCTGCTGGAGCATCGTCTCGCCTCCGGTCAGGGCGAGAAACTGCTTGGGATACTGCTTGCGTGACAGGGGCCACAGGCGAGAGCCGCTGCCGCCAGACAAAATCAGAGGGATCATGGTATCGCTCCTTGCAATCATCGATTCAGGGCTGTTGGCAGGAAACCGGCAGGCGCCGTAACCAGTCGAGCGGCACCGAGAGGTGCCGCCTACGTTGTTGTTAGCTTTTGCTTACCAGCAAATGCCTTCCTGGTTCGCCTGGGTGGCGTGCTCCATGAAACCGATCAGATCGACGATCTGCTTGTCCTTTCCAATGTTCTTCACCACCTCGGCGAAGCGTGGTTCGGCGTTGCCGATGATCACGACGTCGGAGGCCGCTACAACCTCGTCCAGCTCCTTGCACAGCAGCGAGGAGACGTGCGGGATCTTCGATTCGATGTATTCCTTGTTGGCCCCGAACACGCGGGCGTACTCAACGTTGCTGTCGAAGATCCTCAGCTCGTAACCCTTGCCGATGAGCATTTCGGCCAGCTCTACCAGCGGGCTTTCACGCAGGTCATCGGTACCGGCTTTGAAGCTCAGGCCCAGCAGGCCGATACGGCGCTTGTCGTAGCCAGCGACGATGTCGAAGGCTCTTTTCACCTGGGCTGCGTTGCTGCGCATCAGCGAGCCGATCAGCGGCGCTTCGACGTCGAGGCTGCCAGCGCGGTAGGAGAGGGCGCGCACATCCTTGGGCAGGCAGGAGCCGCCGAAGGCGAAGCCGGGCTTCATGTAGTACTTGGACAGGTTGAGTTTGTGATCCTGGCAGATCACGTCCATCACTTCGCGGCCATCGACGCCGACGGCCTTGGCGATGTTGCCAATCTCGTTGGCGAAAGTGACCTTGGCGGCATGCCACACGTTGCAGGTGTACTTGATCATCTCGGCGACTTCGATCGACTTGCGGATGATCGGGGCGTCGAGTTCGCTGTACAGCTCCTGAAGCAGGTCGCCGGACTGTTCATCCAGTTCGCCGATTACGGTCATCGCCGGGAAGTCGTAGTCCTTGATCGCGGTACTTTCGCGCAGGAATTCGGGGTTGGTGGCCACGCCGAAATCGATGCCGGCTTTCTTGCCGGATGCCGCTTCGATCAGTGGAATCACGACATTCTTTACCGTGCCAGGCAACACCGTGCTGCGCACGACGATGGTGTGACGTTCCTGCTTCTCACGCAGGGCGGTGCCGATCTGCTGGCACACCGATTCCATGTAACCGAGGTCCAGATCGCCATTGCGCTTGCTCGGTGTACCGACGGCAATGAACGAGAGTTCGCTGGCCAGAACGGCTGCGCTGACGTCAGTGGTGCCGCGCAGCAGCTTGGAACGTACGCCAGCGTCGAGCAGTTCAGCTAGGCCGGGTTCGACGATTGGCGATTTGCCCTGGTTGATCAAGTCGATCTTGGTCTGAGAAACGTCGACCCCAATGACCTCGTGGCCACGGGCCGACAAACACCCGGCGCAAACAGCGCCTACATAACCCAATCCAAAGATGCTGATTCTCATGGTTCCATATCTCGCAGTAGTTGAGTCGGTCTATTTCAAAAGTGCTGACCAACATCCGTGTTCATGATCGCACCGATAAGATTGCAGGCTAATTACTGCAATATTACGTCGGGGGGATCTGAGATGGCGCGGATACTAAGTTGGCTGTTAGGGCATTTCAAGCAAAACCTGAACCAAACTTTTAGTTGTTTTTTAATTCGGCGATTTTTTGTTATTTTTATAATAAAAACAATAACTTATATTTTGATCTTTTTTGGGCGTCAAAAAACAGTCTCGTTATTTCATGTTGTTTTTATGGCGCCATAAAAACAACATCTCTCCGTGCATGCTTGTGTGGCGTGAGTTTTCGGTTTTGCTCGAAAGTTGTGCGAAACATGCTCTGTGACGTTAGTGCTAAGTTGCGGAGTGTTACGCGGTAGATGCTTTATTGGGGTTGGCGCGTGCTGCAGTACGTCGAGGAGCTTCTTGCTATGTGAAGGGCGCCACGTAATTGCTGCTTGGCACAATGCCACTGCCTGATCTACTCTCCGGGTACCGGGCTAACGAAGTGGCCAACAGGCAGGACGCCGACCCCATACACTTCGTTAGCTCGGTCTTCATTGCCTTCGCTGGTCTGCGAGGCGAGTGAAATACAAGGCCCTCACGCAGAGGGCTTTGTCGTTTCTGCAGGGCGCTGTGCGCCCGCTGCCTGTAAATAGCATCCCTGCTGCCTCTCCATCCCCGCCCTTGGTCGTCATTGCTGAGTAGTCTAGACGATATATGGCATTTTGCCATGCACCCTCTCGGGAGGCTGTTTCAGTCGGTACTTTGCCGCCGCACCGCGTTCGGGCGAGGGGGCATGAGGTTTTCCGGTAGGTCGAGCAGGTCGGTGTCGTAGGTCTCCAGTGACGGTGGGCGGCGCTCGAAGCGAGCACCGAGTACCAGCATGCAGGGCGTAAGCAGCAGGGTCAGTACGGTGGCGAAGGCCAGGCCGCCGGCGATGGCGCTGGACAGTTGGGTCCACCACTGCGTCGAGGGTGCGCCGAAGCCGAGGCTGGGGCTGATCAGGTCGACATTGACGCTGAGTACCATTGGCATCAGGCCGAGGATGGTGGTCACCGCGGTCAGCAGCACCGGACGCAAGCGCAGGCTGCCGGTTTCCAGCGCGGCTTCGCGTGGCTCCAGGCCCTGGCGGCGCAGTTGGTTATAGGTGTCGATCAGAATGATGTTGTTGTTGACCACGATGCCGGCCAGGGCGATCAGACCCATGCCGACCATGACGATGCCGAACGACTGGCCGTTGACCAGCAACCCGATCAACACCCCGGCAGTGGAAAGGACGATGGCCGACAGCACCAGCGCAGCCTGGTAGAGGCTGTTGAACTGGGTCACCAGGATGATCGCCATGAGGAAGATGGCGACGGCGAAGGCCGTCATCAGGAAGGTGGCGGCCTCACGCTGGTCAGCATCTTCACCTGCGAATGTCACCTTGACCTCGGCCGGCACTTCGCCGAGCGCTTCACGCAATGCCTTGAGGCGTTCATCCAGGCGCGCACCTTCGGCCAGATCTGCCTGCAGGGTGATGGTGCGATCCCCGTCGACGCGGCGCAGGGTGCCGACCTTGGGTGCCGGCTGCAGGTCGACGAAGTTGCTCAGAGGCACCTGGCCCGCCGGCGTGTTCAGCGTCAGGCGGCCGAGCTGGTCGAGCGAGCGCCAGTTGCCAGGCAGACGCACGCGAATGTCGACTTCGTCGGTGGCATCTTCCGGGCGGTAGGTGGCGAGCTTCAGGCCATTGGTGATCATCTGTACCGCGTTGCCGACGCTGAGCACGTCGGCGCCGAAGCGCGCGGCGGCCTCGCGGTCGACCTTGATCCGCCATTCGATGCCGGGCAGGGCGCGGTCGTCTTCTATATCGACGAAACCACCGAGCTTGTGCATTTCCCCGCGAATACGCTCGACCCACGCTTCGCCCTGTGCCGGATCCAGCGCACTGATCTGCAGTTTCACCGGTTTGCCATCGGTGGGGCCTTGTTCCTGTTGGCGAAATTCCAGTATCACGCCGGGGATGCCGGCGGTGCGCTGGCTCATGTCGGCAAGAATCTCCTTGGCGGGGCGGCGCTGGTGCCAGTCGACGAACTGGAACTGCAAGGTGCCGATCACATCAGCGCCGAGCTGGCCTTCCGGCTGCGCCAGGGAGCGGGCATACAGCGCTTTGACCTCGCGCATGCCAAGTACCTGCTTCTCGACCTGTTTGAGCAGGGCGTCCTTCTCTTGCACCGATAGATCGCCGCGTGCGCGCAGCCAGATCTGCGCGCTTTCCGGTTCGACGTCGGGGAAGAATTCCACGCCATGGTTGAAGCGCCCGTAGCCGACGTAAATCAGCGCAACCAACGCGAGCATGCCGAGCAGAGTGAGGCCGGGACGCTTGAGCAGGGTTTCCAGCAACTGGCGATAGACGCTGCCCGCGAGGTGGGTAGACGGCGCGCGCGGTCGGGCCTGGCCGCCCGTGACGGCGCCGAGCACCGGCAGGAATACCAGTGCCATGGCCAGCGAGGCCAGCAGGCAGATGATCACCGTGGCCGGCAGGTACTTCATGAACTGGCCGACCACGCCGGGCCAGAACAGCAATGGCAGGAACACCACCAGGGTGGTTGCGGTGGAGGCGATCACCGGCCAGGCCATGCGCGTGGCGGCGTTGGCCCAGGCCTGACGCGGCGTCTGTCCCTGCTGCAGGTAGCGGTCGGCCAGCTCGGAGACGACGATGGCGCCGTCGACCAGCATGCCGGCCACCAGAATCAGACTGAACAGCACGACGATATTGAGGGTGAAACCGAGCATCCAGATCAGCAGAATGCCGCTGAGAAAAGCGCCGGGAATGGTCAGCCCGACCAGCAGTGCCGAGCGCATGCCCATGCTCGCCACCACCAGAATCAACACCAGGACGATGGCGGTCAGCACGTTGTTGAGGAGGTCGCCGAGCATGCTCTGCACCTCCTGCGACTGATCCATGATGTAGCTGACTTCCACGCCCGGCGGCAGCAGGGGCGCCGCCTGCGCCATCAGCGCCTTGACCTGATCGATGGTCTCGATGATGTTGGCGCCGCTGCGCTTGGCCACCTCCAGCACGATGGCCGGCTGGCCGTTGATGCGGGCGAAACCGGTCGGGTCCTTGAAGGTACGGTGGATGGTGGCGACGTCGGCGAAGGTGACCACGCTGTCACCGACCACCTTGATCGGCATGTTCATCACGTCTTCGAGGTCTTCGATGACGCCGGGCACCTTCATGCTCATGCGGCCGGCACCGGTATCCAGGCTGCCGGCAGCGACCAGGCGGTTGTTGCGACTGACCAGGTTGAACAGCTCGTTGTAATCGATCCCGTAGCTGTCGAGCACCTGCGGGTCGACGACGATCTCCAGCAGGTCCTCGCGGTCACCGCCGATTTCCACCGACAGCACTTCGGCGATGCCTTCGATGTTCTCCTTCAGGCGCCTGGCGATGTACACCAGTTCGGTTTCGGCAATCGGTCCGGACAGCCCCACCGACAGCACCGGAAACAGCGCCACGTTGACTTCGGTGACCGTAGGCTCGTCCGCTTCCTCTGGTAGCTTGCTGCGAGCGGTGTCGACTTTCTCGCGTACATCGGCCAGCGCCACCTTGGCATCGAAGCCTGCGTCGAACTCCAGCGTCACCGACGCATGGCCCTCGCTGGACACCGAGCGCATTTCCTTGACGCCCTCCAGGCTGCGCAGTTCCTGCTCCAGCGGGCGCACCAGCAGGCGTTCGCCATCTTCCGGGCTGATGCCTTCAAGGGTGACCGAGACGTAGATCATCGGGATGGCGACGTCCGGGTTGGACTCCTTGGGCATGGCGATATAGGCCACCAGTCCGCCGCAAAGCAGAAACAGCAGGATCAGGATGGTGGTGCGGCTGCGGTCGAGAGCGGCAGAGATCAGTGCGTGCATCTCAGCTGCCCTCGGCGAGTTGCGTGCGCACCTGCTGACCCGGCTGGACGAAGCCCTGGCCAAGGGTGATCAAGGCCACCTTCGCTGGCAGGCCGCTGACCCAGGCGCCCTGGTTATCGACGCTGATCAGCTCGACCGGGGTGAACTCCACGCGCTGCGCATCATTGACCCACTTGACGCCGTGGCGGCCGTTTTCGTCCAGGCTGAGCAGCGCGGGGGACAGGCGGTGGGCCATGGTTTCGCCGGTCTGGATATGCAGCGTGGCGCTGGCGCCAGCCAGGCGCAGGCCGTCCGGGTTGTCCACCTTGACCTCGATGCGGAAGCTGCGCGAGCCAGGGTCGGCGGCAGCGGCGATGAAGTACAGCTCGCCCCGCAGCGTGCGGCCGTCGAGCAGTTCCACTGTGACGGGTTGGCCCAATTCGAGCTGGATGACCTGCTGCTGGGCAATCTGTGCGCTGACCTTGAGTCGGTCGATATCCACCAGGGTCAACAGGCTTTGCCCGGGCTGGACGAAATCGCCGAGTTCGACCATGCGCTGGTCATAGATGCCGGCAAACGGCGCTCTGATCTTGGTGTTGCGTTGCTGCAGACGGGCGCTGTCGAGTTCGGCGCGGGCCTTGGCCAGCTCGCTCTCCAGGCGCATCAGTTCATTGGCCGAGACCAGGCTGCGTTCACGCAGGCGTTTGGCTGCGCTGACATCGCTCTGACGCTGGCGTACATCGGCCTCGCTGCGTGCGACCTGGGCCGGGCGGTCATCTGGCGAGAGGCTGAGCAGCAGTTGCTCGGCAGCCACCCGATTGCCCTTGTCCTGATCCAGGTTCTGCACACTGCCGGTGACCTGGGCGCGCAGCTCTACCCGCCGCCAGGCTTCGACCTGACCTTGCACGACATGCTGGCGCTGCATGGGCTGTGCTTCCAGCCATTGCACCTCGACCCTGGCCAGTTCGGGCGCTGCGGCAGGCTTGTCGGGCTCGGCTTGTACGTCGTCGCGTGCCATGAAGCGGTCTCCGCTGAGCAGCCAAAGCAGCAACACAACGACGATGACGACGGCGATGATCCAGGGGCGTTTGCTCAATTGCGCGAACATGGCGATGGCTCACTCGTTGATGGCGGGCGCTGCCAGCAGCGCGGCGGCCTGGCCCTGCAGGCCGGCGATGATGAAGTCGGTGACGCGCTCGAAATAGGCGTCGAAGGCAATGGGGTCGGCCCAATGCTCGAAGCCGCCCGAGGCAATGCGCGTCATCACCCCGTTGATGCAGGCCTCCACGCCCCACAGCAGGTGCTGGCAATGCTCGGCAGAGAGCTGCAGACCGGCGAAACTGTTCTGCAGCAATTCACCGAACAGGGCCACGTACTCGGCTTCGAGTTCGAGGAATTGCTCGCGGTAGGGCGGTTCCAGTCGTTCCTGAAAGGCCGGTCGATCGCAGTGCAGGCATAGCTGGGCCTGCAGTGGGTCGGCCAGCAACTGCTCGAAGGCGCGACGGATCATTCGGCGCATGGCCTCCGGCGCCGGTGCGGAGTGAGAAAGTGCCCGCAGCTCGGTCAGATGCATGCGCGAACGATCGAGCACCAGGCGCGCATAGAGCGCTTCCTTGCTGGGGAAGTGCTTGTACACGGTGCCCTTGCCGATGCCGGTATGGCGTGCCACTTCGGCGATGGTGACGCGGTCCCAGGACTGGCTCTGGAACAGCTGGCGGGCGGCTTCGAGCAGGGCGCTTTCGCGTTGCTGGAAGAGTTGATCCTGGTAGCGCATGGACATTTCCGCAGTTGACGTGACCGGCGGTCATGCTATGACCGTCAGTCACGGCGCAGCAAGGCGAGAGTTGTAACAAGGCAATTACCGGCCAGGCTCGTTGCTCGCAGGCCGCGGCTGTTACGGATGGCAGGGCGTCACATGCCTGCCCACGATGAGGGCGAAGCACGCGGGCAGCCGACGAAATTCGTTTGGCTGCCAGCTGCCTTGTGTGTGAAAGGACGCTCAGCGCGCGACGCTGACGCCCTCGAGGCTGGCGAACGAGGTGTCCTTGGCGGTGAGCAGGAAGTCACGCATGAACGGCGCGTCGAGCATATCGGTGCGGATCGCCGCGTAGAGGGTGGCGAACAAGCCTTTTTCGCCCAGACGCTTGGCGCTGACGTAGCCACGCGAGCTGTACTCGTGCAGCGCCCAGTTGGGCAGGCCGCATACGCCACGCCCGCTGGCCACCAGTTGCATCATCATCACCGTCAGCTCGGAGGTGCGTACCTGTGCCGGCTCGACGTCGTTGGGTTCGAGAAAGCGGGTGAAGATGTCCAGGCGGTCGCGTTCCACCGGGTAGGTGATCAGGGTTTCCGTGGCCAGATCCTGCGGCTGGATGCAGGCCTTGTGTGCCAGGCGGTGCTGGTTGGCCACGGCGAGCATGGCTTCGTAGGTGAACAGCGGTACGTAGGTGATGCCGGCGAGCTCGATGGGGTCGCTGGTCACCACCAGGTCCAGGTCGCCACGGGCCAGCGCCGGCAACGGGGCGAAGGAGAATCCCGAAGCCAGATCCAGCTCCACCTCCGGCCAGGCGTCGCGGAACTGGTCGATGGTCGGCATCAGCCACTGGAAGCAGCTATGGCACTCGATGGCCATGTGCAGGCGGCCGGCAGTGCCGCCAGCGAGGCGCGCCAGGTCACGCTCGGCGCCGCGCAGCAGGGGCAGGGTGGCGTCGGCCAGTTGCAGCAGACGCAGGCCGGCGCTGGTGAAGCGTACCGGCTTGGTCTTGCGCACGAATAGCTGCAGGCCGAGGCGTTCTTCCAGTTCCTTGAATTGATGCGAAAGCGCCGACTGGGTCAGATGCAGGCGCTCGGCGGCTTCCACCAGGCTGTCGGTTTCGCGCAGGGCGTGCAGGGTTTTCAGGTGGCGGAGTTCGAGCATGACGGGTCTCTACTAGGGCTTCATTCATCCAATGCCGTAACTGGATGAAAATGGTTCATACAGCCTACATGAGTAAAACTTTAGATCAAGACGAAAATCTTGAGTTTGTCTCACTCTGACGTGATGCCGAGAATGGCGCCATCTCGATTGATTCTGGAGTTTCACCACATGGCCCTGTCTCACTCTCTCGGTTTTCCGCGCATTGGTCGCGACCGTGAACTGAAAAAAGCCCTCGAAGCGCACTGGAAAGGCGAGCTGGACGAAGCCGGTCTGCGTTCCGTCGGCCAGCGCCTGCGTGCCGAGCACTGGCAGCTGCAGAAGGATGCCGGCATCGATCTGCTGCCCGTGGGGGACTTCGCCTGGTACGACCAGGTACTCGGTCACTCCATGGCTTTCGGGGTGATTCCCGAGCGCTTTCGTTCGGCTGCGGGCAAGCCGACGCTGGATACCCTGTTCGCCATGGCGCGTGGCGTCAGTAGCAGTTGTTGTGGCGGCGCTCATGCGCAAGAGATGACCAAGTGGTTCGATACCAACTACCACTACCTGGTGCCGGAGTTCAGTGCGGATCAACGGTTCGCCCTGAGCTGGGAGCAACTGTTCGAGGAGGTGGTTGAAGCTCAGGCGCTCGGTCACCGGGTCAAGCCGGTGCTGATCGGTCCGCTGACCTATCTGTGGCTGGGCAAGGCCAAGGGCGACGACTTCGACAAGCTGGAGCTGCTCGAACGTCTGCTGCCGGTCTATGGCGAGATCTTCCAGCGTCTGGCTGCACAGGGCGTGGAGTGGGTGCAGATCGACGAGCCGATCCTGGTGCTGGATCTGCCGCAGGCGTGGAAGAACGCCTTCGAGCGTGCCTACAACCTGATCCAGCGCGAGCCATGCAAGAAGCTGATCGCCACCTATTTTGCTGGCCTGGAAGACAACCTGGGCCTGGCCGCCAACCTACCGGTGGACGGCTTGCACATCGATCTGGTGCGTGCGCCCGAGCAGTACCCGACCATTCTCGATCGTCTGCCGGCCTATAAGGTGTTGTCCTTGGGCGTGGTCAATGGGCGCAACGTCTGGCGCTGCGATCTGGATAAAGCCCTCGAGGTGCTGCGTCACGCTCACGAGCGTCTGGGCGAGCGTCTGTGGGTGGCGCCGTCCTGCTCGCTGCTGCACAGCCCGGTGGACCTGGCCCGTGAAGACCAGCTCGACGCGGAGCTGAAAGGCTGGCTGGCCTTCGCCGTGCAGAAGTGCCAGGAGGTGGCATTGCTCGGCAAGGCCCTGGAGGCGCCGCAGGATGCCGCGGTGCAAGCGGCGCTGGAGGCGAGTCGCGCAGTCCAGGCAGCTCGCGCCACTTCAACGCGCATTCACAAGCCCGAGGTGCAGGCCCGCCTGGCGGCGATTCGTCCGCGCCATGCCCAGCGCCAGTCGCCGTTCGCCGCGCGTATCGAACAGCAGCGCGAGTGCCTGCAGCTGCCCTTGCTGCCGGCCACGACCATCGGCTCCTTCCCGCAGACTTCGGCCATCCGCCTGGCGCGGCAGTCGTTCAAGCAGGGCAAGCTCAGCAACGCCGAGTACACCGAGGCCATGCACAGCGAAATTCGCCTTGCGGTGCAGGTGCAGGAGCGCCTGGGTCTGGACGTGCTGGTGCATGGCGAGGCCGAGCGTAACGACATGGTCGAGTACTTCGCCGAGCAACTCGACGGCTACGCGTTCACCCGCTTCGGCTGGGTGCAGAGCTACGGTTCGCGCTGCGTCAAACCGGCGGTGATCGTCGGTGACCTGAGTCGGTCCAAGGCCATGACCGTGGAGTGGATCACCTACGCTCAGGGCCTGACCGACAAGGTGATCAAGGGCATGCTCACAGGCCCGGTGACCATGCTGATGTGGTCGTTCCCGCGCGAGGACGTGGCCCGTGAAGTGCAGGCCAGGCAACTGGCGCTGGCGATTCGTGACGAGGTGGTGGATCTGGAAGTGGCCGGCATCAAGATCATCCAGATCGACGAGGCTGCGTTCCGCGAGGGCTTGCCGCTGCGTCAGGCGGCTTGGCAGCACTATCTGGGCTGGGCTACCGAAGCCTTCCGCCTGACCGCCAGCGGCGTGCGTGACGAGACGCAGATCCATACCCACATGTGCTACAGCGAGTTTAATGATGTGATCGAGTCCATCGCGGCGATGGATGCCGACGTCATCACCATCGAGACCTCGCGTTCGGACATGGAGTTGCTGGAGGCTTTCGAGCGCTTCGCATATCCCAACGAGATCGGCCCGGGCGTTTATGACATTCACTCGCCGCGTGTGCCTGACAGTGCCGAGATGGCCGGGTTGCTGCGCAAGGCGGCACGGCGCATTCCGCTGGAGCGCCTGTGGGTCAACCCCGATTGCGGCCTGAAGACCCGCGCTTGGCCGGAAACCGAAGCCGCGCTGGTGAACATGGTCGCCGCTGCCAGGCAGTTGCGCGTCGAGCTGGCCTGATTGCCGCCAGTCGCGCTGCCCCTCCCTCGGGCACCTGAGGGGAGGGCAGCGCGACGCTCTGGGCTGGGCTTTTGGTCACCATCCGGGCAACCGTTCGTCCTCCTTCATCAAACTGTCACGCTTGTGTGGCAGCGCCGCCGAATGACTTTCATCAGACTCGCGTTTCAGTGGGGTTCTGCGTTTCTGGTGTTTTTCATGCGTGTACTGATCTTTCTCGCCGCATTGCTATGCGGCCTGCCGACTCTTGCGGCCAATCGTTGTGATCTGAATGAGCCCACCCGCTACGCCGACGTTGGCGATGTGCGCCTGGCCTACCAAAGTGTTGGCAGTGAGCGCGATCCGACTCTGCTGCTGGTAATGGGGCTGGGCGGGCAGTTGATCCACTGGCCTGACGAGGTGGTCGAGCGTTTGTGCCAGCAGGGTTTTCGCGTCGTACGCTTCGACAACCGCGATGTGGGTCTGAGCAGTTGGCGAAAGCCTGCGCCAAGCATCAATCTGCCTTACGAAGTGCTGCGCTATCGCCTGGGTTTGTCCCTCGGCGTGCCTTACCACCTGCGGGACATGGCCGGCGATGCTCTGGGGCTGATGGATCAGCTCGGTGTCGAGCGCTTTCATGTGCTGGGCGCGAGCATGGGCGGCATGATCGCCCAGCACCTGGCCGACCTGGCGCCGCAGAGGGTGCTGAGCCTGACGCTGGTGATGACCAGCTCGGGTGCCCAGGGGTTGCCGGCCCCCAGCGACGCGCTGGTGGCGCTGCTGGCAAGACGCGAGGCGGGCAGTCGCGAGGCGGCGTTACAGCAACAGGCGGACCTGCTGGCGGCGCTCGGTAGCCCGGCGGTGCATGATGATCGTGCCCTGCTTCTGCACCAGGCTGAGGTCGCTTATGACCGTGCCTTCAACCCCGAAGGGGTGCAGCGCCAGTTACTGGCGATTCTTGCCGAGTCCAGCCGGGTCGAACTGCTCAATCGCCTGAAGGTGCCGACACTGGTGGTACACGGTACCGCCGACCCGCTGTTGCCGGTGATGCATGGCGTGCACGTGGCGGCGCATATCAAGGGCGCCGAGCTCAAGTTGATTCCGGGCCTGGCGCACCGCTTTCAGGATGCCTTCAAGGAGCCGCTGCTGGCGGCGGTCTTGCCACACCTGGCGGCGCATCGAGGCGACCTGGGGTTGGCGCACCTGTAGCGTGAGCACTCAAGGCTCCTGGTTGTGCTTGATCGCTTCGCGCCGCTGCAGGTTATCGATGTGCTCGCTGCTGTGGCGCATCAGCTTGTCGGCCATGACCATGCGTTCGATGTAACGCACGATGCTCTGTTCGGCGTCGTGGCGCGAGCGGTAGGGGCCTTCCAGCGTGCCTTCGCGTGTGGCGAAGAAATACTGGCCATTGACGGCGCTGACGCGTGAGCTGCGGTAATGCGTACCCGGTTGAGGGTCGAGGCTGCGTTGGCCGAACATGGTGAGGGCTCCATCTGCAGGGGCTGGATAAGCTGAGTCTACTGTGGGCGATGCGGCCTGCCTGGCCAGGCGACAGGTGGTCGACTTTGGCGTCCTTTTGGCTGCTTTTCTGTGGTTTTTTGGGGTTTTTGACGCCGGCTGGTTGGCGTCGCTGGTGTGCCCAGCAGTACAGTTCTGCGCTGCAACCAGGCTGAACTGTTGCTGTGTCGGTGTGGTGGCCTCTCCTAGAATGCTCTGCTGCGGTCGACACGCTCTGTTGGCTGCCTGCCAGAGGTTGTCATGCACATTTCATCCGGCCGTTGGATGTACGGCCTGCTGTTGGCCCTGATCACGTCAGTGTTGTGGGGCATCCTGCCGATCAAATTGAAAGAAGTACTGCAGGTGATGGACCCGGTGACGGTCACCTGGTACCGCCTGGCCGTGGCCGGCTCCCTGCTGCTGGCCTACCTCGCTGCGAGCCGCCGGCTGCCACGTTTTCGTCCTCTGGGGCGCAAGGGTGGTTGGCTGCTGGCACTGGCCATCGCTGGGCTGACGTCCAACTATGTGCTGTATCTGGTCGGGCTCAATCTGCTCAGCCCCGGTACCACGCAACTGGTGATCCAGGTGGCGCCCATCCTGCTGCTGATCAGCAGCCTGTTCGTCTTTCGCGAGCGCTTCAGCCTGGGCCAGGCGATTGGCCTGATGGTGATGCTGCTGGGCTTCGGTCTGTTCTTCAATCAGCGCCTGGGCGAACTGCTGACCTCGCTGACCACCTATACCACCGGAGTGCTCACCGTCCTGGCTGCCGCCTTCGTCTGGACCTTCTACGGCCTGGCGCAGAAGCAACTGCTGACCTCGTGGAGCTCGGTGCAGGTGATGATGGTCATCTACCTGGCCTGCGCACTGCTGCTGACGCCCTGGGCGCAGCCGCTGCAGGTGCTCGAGCTGAGCCCGCTGCAGGGCTGGCTGCTGCTGGCCTGCTGCCTCAATACCCTGGTGGCCTACGGCGCCTTCGCCGAAGCACTGGCGCACTGGGAGGCCTCGAGAGTCAGCGCGACCCTGGCGCTGACGCCATTGGTGACGTTCGTGTCCGTGGCCCTGGCATCGACCTGGTGGCCTGACCATGTGCTGCCCGAACAGGTCAACTGGATCGCCTATGCAGGCGCCGTGGTGGTGGTGCTCGGCTCGGCACTCACCGCACTCGGCCCGTCGCTGCTGGCCGCTGTGCGGGCGCGCAGAGCCAGGCGCCAGGCCCTGTCTTAATCCAGCGGCAGCTCGGTGGTGCGTTTGACCTCGCTCATGGCGATATGCGAGTGCGCTTCATGCACATGCGGGCGCTGCAGCAGGTGGTCACGCAGGAAACGCTCGTAATCGGCGATGTCCTTGGCCACCACCTTGAGCAGGTAGTCCGAGCCGCCGGCCATGCTGTAGCACTCCAGCACTTGCGGATAACCCACCACGGCCTGCTCGAATTCGTCCAGATTTCCGCGGCCGTGGGCCGATAGCTTGATGTCGACGAACACCGTGATGCCGAAGCCCAGGCGCTTGTGATTGAGCAGGGCGACCTTGCGCTCGATCAGTCCTTCTTCCTGCATACGATGAATACGCCGCCAGCAAGGCGATTGCGACAGCTCGACCTTTTCTGCCACCTCTGCAGCCGAGAGGTCGGCATTGTGTTGCAGCAGGCGGAGAATCCGGCGGTCGATGGGGCTGAGCTTGTCCTGCATGATTGTTTCCGATTTTTTGTAATTGTTGGAATGATCATGCGAAGTATCGCCCTCGCTGCTGAAAAATAGAAAGAAAAAAGCGGAACCCTCCGGTCATGATTTAGGCAAATCCGTCGCAGTGATCCTGCGGCAGGGTCCAACGGAGCGTGTTTACCGTCGCGCTCTCTGTGCTCGCCATAAGAATAAAAGGAGCGCTCCATGTCACTGGCCGAAATCCGCCTGGATGACAAATACCGCCTCGCTACTGGTCACCTCTACCTGACCGGCACCCAGGCGCTGACCCGCCTGCCCATGCTGCAGAAGCAGCGTGACGCCGCCTTCGGACTCAATACCGCCTGCTTCATCTCCGGCTATCGCGGCTCGCCTCTGGGCGGTCTGGACAAGAGCCTGTGGGATGCGCGCGATTACCTGAAGGAAAACCACATCCACTTCCAGCCTGGCGTCAACGAAGAGTTGGGCGCGACGGCAGTGTGGGGCAGCCAGCAGGCCAACCTGTTCCCCGGCGCGCGCTACGACGGCGTGTTCGCCATGTGGTACGGCAAGGGGCCGGGCGTCGACCGCAGCGGCGACGTGTTCAAGCACGGCAACTCGGCCGGGGTCTCCAAGCACGGCGGTGTGCTCTTGCTGGCCGGTGACGACCATGGCTGCAAGTCCTCGACCATCGCCCACCAGAGCGAGCATGCCTTCATTGCCGCATCGATTCCGGTGCTCAACCCGGCCAACGTCCAGGAAGTGCTAGACTACGGCATCATCGGTTGGGAACTGTCGCGCTACAGCGGCTGCTGGGTGGCGCTGAAGACCATCGCCGAAAACGTCGATTCCTCTGCCGTGGTGGACGTCGATCCGCTGCGCATCCAGATCAAGATTCCCGAGGATTTCCAACTGCCGGAAGACGGCGTGCATATCCGCTGGCCGGATCCGCCCCTGGCCCAGGAAAAACGCCTCAACGTCTACAAGATCTACGCCGCGCGTGCCTTCGCCCTGGCCAACAACCTCAACCAGGTCAAACTCGATTCGCCCAACCCGCGCCTCGGCATCATCACCACCGGCAAGTCCTACCTCGACGTGCGTCAGGCCCTGGATGACCTCGGTCTGGACGAGGCGCTGTGCGCCAAGGTTGGCCTGCGCGTGCTCAAGGTCGGCATGAGCTGGCCGCTGGAACCGGTGTCCGTGCACCAGTTCGCCGAAGGCCTGGATGAGATCCTGGTGGTGGAGGAAAAACGCAGCATCATCGAAGACCAGCTTACGGGGCAGCTCTACAACTGGCCGGTAGGCAAGCGCCCGCGGGTGGTCGGCGAGTTCGATGAACAAGGCAATTCGCTGCTGCCCAACCTCGGTGAACTGACCCCGGCGATGATCGCCCGGGTAATCGCCAAGCGCCTGGCGCCGATCTACAGCAGCCCGACCATCGAGGAGCGCCTGGCCTTCCTCGATGCCAAGGAAAAGGCCCTGGCCGCGCCCAAGCACAAGACTGTGCGCACCCCGCATTTCTGCTCCGGCTGCCCGCACAACAGCTCGACCAAGGTGCCGGAAGGCAGCCGTGCCCTGGGTGGCATCGGTTGCCACTACATGACCCAGTGGATGGACCGCAGCACTGATACCTTTACCCAGATGGGCGGCGAGGGTGCCACCTGGATCGGCCAGGCGCCGTTCACCGACACCCCGCATGTGTTCCAGAACCTCGGTGATGGCACCTATTTCCACTCCGGTCACCTGGCCCTGCGCGCCGCCGTGGCCGCCGGGGTCAACATCACCTACAAGATCCTCTACAACGACGCGGTGGCCATGACCGGCGGCCAGCCCATCGACGGTGAGCTGCGCATCGACCAGCTCAGCCAGCAGGTGCATGCCGAAGGCGTGAAACGCATCGCCCTGGTCAGCGACGAGCCGGACAAGTACCCGACCCGCGCCACCTTCGCCCCGGGCGTGACCTTCCATCACCGCCGCGAGCTGGACGCCGTGCAGCGCGAGTTGCGCGAGGTCAAGGGCTGCTCGGTGATCCTCTACGACCAGACCTGCGCCACCGAGAAGCGCCGTCGGCGCAAGCGCGGCAAGCTGGTCGATCCGGCCAAGCGCGCCTTCATCAACCCGGCGGTGTGCGAAGGCTGCGGTGATTGCAGCGTCAAATCCAACTGCCTCTCGGTACTGCCGCTGGAGACCGAGTTGGGGCGCAAACGCGAGATCGACCAGAGCGCCTGCAACAAAGACTTCAGTTGCCTGGAGGGCTTCTGCCCGAGCTTCGTCACCGTGCATGGCGGCAGCCTGCGCAAGCCCGAGGCCGTTGGCCTGGGCGCGCTGTTCATCGCCTTGCCGGAGCCGAAGCAGCCGGCCCTGAGTCGGCCCTGGAACATCCTGTTGCCCGGCGTCGGTGGCAGTGGCGTGACCACCGTCGGTGCACTGCTGGGCATGGCCGCGCATATCGAAGGCAAGGGCTGCACGGTGCTTGACCAGGCCGGCCTGGCGCAGAAGTTCGGCCCGGTGATCACCCACATCCGTATCGCCGCGCGGCAGAGCGATATATACGCCGTGCGCATCGCCGCCGGAGAAACCGATCTGCTGCTGGGTTGCGACCTGGTGGTGTCGTCCAGTGAGGAGGCGCTGGCCAAGCTCAACGACAAGATCGCCCATGCGGTGATCAACAGTCACGAGTCGGCGACCGCCGAATTCACCCGCAATCCCGATGCCCAGGTGCCCGGCGCTGCCATGCGCGAAGCGATCAGCGAGGCGGTGGGTGAGGGCAAGACCCGCTTCGTCGATGCCACTCGCCTGGCGACCCGGTTGCTCGGTGACAGCATCGCCACCAACCTGTTCATGCTCGGCTATGCCTATCAGCTGGGTCTGGTGCCGGTGTCGGCAGAGGCGCTCAACAAGGCCATCGAGCTCAATGGCGTGGCCGTACAGCTCAACCAGCAGGCCTTCCTCTGGGGCCGTCGCGCCGCGCATGACCTGACCGCAGTGGAGAAAGTCGCTGCGCCCAAGGTCGTCGAAGCGCCGCATTGCAGCACGCTCGATGAGATCGTCGCCGACCGTGTGCAGCGCCTGAGCGCCTATCAGAATGCGGCCTATGCCGAACGCTACCGGGCGCTGGTCGAGCGTGTGCGCAAGGCCGACAGCGATGCCCAGCAGCGCCTGAGCAAGGCTGTGGCGCGCTACTACTTCAAGCTGCTGGCCTACAAGGACGAGTACGAAGTGGCGCGGCTGTACAGTGACGAGACCTTCCGCAAACAGCTCGAAGCGCAGTTCGAAGGCGATTACCAGTTGCAGTTCCACCTGGCGCCGAGCTGGTTGAGCAAGCCGGATACGGTCACCGGCGAGCCGCGCAAGCGCAGCTTCGGTCCCTGGATGCTCAAGGCATTCGGCGTGCTGGCGCGTTTCAAGTTCCTGCGTGGCAGCGTGCTCGATCCGTTCGGTCACAGTGCCGAGCGCCGCCTGGAGCGCGAGCTGATCGAGGAGTACGAAGCCAACGTGGCCTACCTGCTCGCCGAGCTCAACGCCGGTAACTACCGCACGGCAGTGGCGCTGGCCGAGATTCCGGAGCAGATCCGCGGCTACGGCCACGTCAAGGACGCGGCGCTGGCCAAGGCGCGCGAACAGGCAACGCAGCTCAAGGCGCGTCTGACCGTCAGCGAGATCGCCGCGGTGCAGTTGTTCGAACCGGCTGCCTGACCTTCCCATCCCCTTTGCCACCCTCTCCCTTGCGGGGGAGGGGCGGCTTTTTACATCCGAGGTAACCCGATGTCCGTCTTCACTCACGTCGACTTCGATCAGCACGAACAGGTGGTTTACGGCCACGACCAGGCCAGCGGCCTGAAAGCCATCATCGCCATCCACGACAGCACGCTCGGCCCGGCACTGGGCGGCTGCCGCATGTGGAACTACGCCACTGACGAAGAGGCACTGCGCGATGTGCTGCGCCTGTCGCGCGGCATGACCTACAAATCGGCGCTGGCCCGTTTGCCGCTTGGCGGCGGCAAGGCGGTGATCATCGGCGACCCGCACACCGGCAAGAGCGAGGCGCTGTTCCAGGCCATGGGCGATTTCGTCGACAGCCTGGGCGGGCGCTATGTCACTGCGGCGGATTCGGGCACCGGCGTGGCCGAGATGCGCATCATGGCCGAGCGCACCCGCCATGTGGCCGGCGCCGGGCAGCGTGAAGCCTTCGGCGGTGGCAGCCGTGACGGCGATCCGTCGCCTTCGACCGCCTATGGCGTATTTATCGGCATCCAGGCGGCCGCAGCGCATCGCCTGGGGCGTCAGGATCTTGAAGGCGTGCGCGTGGCCATCCAGGGTGTCGGCCAAGTCGGTTTTGGCCTGGCCAAGCTGCTCAAGGAAGCCGGCGCGCAGCTATGGGTGACGGACATCTTCGAGGCCAACGTGCAGCGCGCGGTCAGCCAGCTAGGCGCCACTGCGGTCGGCCAGCACGACATCTACCGCCTCGACGTGGACGTGTTCGCGCCGTGCGCGCTGGGCGCCATCGTCAACCTGCAAACCCTCGAAGCACTGCGTGCACCGATCATCGCCGGCGCCGCCAACAATCAGCTGGCCGATGCCAGCCTGGCCGAGCTGCTGCGCCGCCGCGAGTGCCTGTACGCGCCGGATTATGCGATCAATGCAGGTGGCATCATCGACGTCTGCTACGAGCGCACCGGCGGCACTGCGGCTGAGCTCAAGGCGCATATCGAAGGTATCGGCCCGACCCTGACGGAAATCTTCCAGCGCGCTGAACGCGAAGGCGAGACCACCACTGCGATTGCCGACCGCATGGCGCTGGAGCGTCTGCGCGGCGGTGTGCAACCACTGCGCGCTGCAGCGGCCGTCAGGGTGGTTTCCCAAAGCTGGCAGCGCTAGGCAGCGAGAGGGGCACGACATGACAAATGCGTGCGTCGCCGCTAAGATGCGGCCCGGTCGTTGCCAATACGGCCGTGTCCCCTTAGTTCAACGGATAGAATAAGCCCCTCCTAAGGGCTAGATGCTGGTTCGATTCCAGCAGGGGACGCCATCGACTCCGCAACGAAAAAGCCGGCTATTGCAGCCGGCTTTTTCGTTTTTGGTGGTTTGCAAGGATGGCAGCAGGCTTCGGTAGAAGCCTGCCACTCCATCGGTTTGCTGGGTATGGACGCATCACCAGTTGAAGTTCACCGAGGTCAGCAGGGTGCGTTCGTCACCGTATTGGCAGGTGGAGAACGAGCACTGCGTGTAGCGCTTGTTGGCCAGGTTGCTGGCGTTGACGGTCACGTTCCAGTGGTCGTCGATCTGGTAGCGGGCCATGGCGTCGAACAGGGTATAGGCAGGCATGGCCGAATCCATTTCCGAGGCCTGGGTTGTACCCATGTAGCGAGCGCCGGCGCCTACGGTCAGTTGCGGAATACCCCAGTTGGCGAAGTCGTAGCTGGCCCACAGGGCGGCCTGGTGGTAGGGCGTATCGTCGCTGCGTTGGCCAACGCTTTTATCAGGGTCGACGGTCTTGGTAATACGAGCATCGGTGTAAGCGTAGGAGGCGATCAGGCTAAGAGCCGTGGTGACGTCCGCTTTGGCTTCGAGTTCAAGGCCCCGGGAACGGACTTCATCTGTCTGCTGAGGATCGCCATTGTTGTCGGTGCTCAGGACGTTGGTTTGGGTTAACTCGTAAATGGCAGCACTGAGTAGCAGGTTGCTGTCCTTGGGCTGATAGCGCACGCCGACTTCATACTGCTTGCCTTCGGTGGGGTCGAAGGTCTGGCCGGTGACTGACGCAACGGAAACCGGGAAGAACGACTCGCTGTAGCTGATATAGGGTGCCAGGCCATTATCTGCGACGTAGACCAGTCCTGCGCGGTAAGTAGTGGCTTCGTCATCCTGACTGGCCTTGGTGTCATTGCGATGCGCCATTTGCTGCTGATCGGCCCAGTCATGGCGGCCGCCGAGCAGCAATATCCACTTGTCGTCGAACTTGATCTGATCCTGGAAATAGACACCCTTTTGTAGTGTGTCGAGCTGTGAGCCGCGATCCAGGCTGCGATCCTTGTTTACTACTACCGGTTGTCCATAGTTGTAACGGGTCAGATCCAGGCTTGGGGCGTTGCCACGGAAGTTATGCGAGTCGTAGGAGGTGTCGTAGCCGTCGAAACCAACCAGTACGGTGTGCTCGGTGCTACCGAGCTGCCATTTCGACTCAATATTGGTATCGCTGGCCCAGGTTCGCGCGCGCTCGCGTCGATCACTGTATTGGCGTGCCAGAATGCCAGTGGCTGAGGCTTGCGCAATTGCTGCTCTTCTGGCCGCTCCCGAGAATGGAAGCTGAACGTAGTTGAACTTCACATCCGACTCGTAATATCGCAGCTTATGATTGAGCGTGAAGTTTTCGTTGAAGTGGTGCTGAAATTCGTAGCCCAGCGTCGACATCTCGCCGTTCATGTCGTCGTAGTCCGGCTCGCCGATGAAATCGTGGCGACCGATCTTGAAAGCGCTATCACCTACACCTTTGACCAACTGATAGGGCAGGGACGCGGGGAAGCGCGTATCGGTCTTCTGGTAGAAGGACAGCAGGGTCAGCGAGGTGTCTTCGTTGGGGCGCCAGGTCAGCGCCGGGGCGATGTAGAACTTGTCGTCGTTGATATGATCCTGCTGGGTGTCGCTGTTGCGGCTGAGCAGGGTCAGGCGATAGCTCAGGGTGTCGCTGCCAGCCAGCGGGCCGCTGAAGTCTGCAGCGATTTGCTTGCGGTCGTGGGAGCCTACTTGCAGGTTCAGCTCATGGAAGGGCGTTTCGGTCGGACGCTTGCTGACGCCATTGACCATGCCGCCGGGCGAGAGCTGACCATAGAGCACCGAAGCGGCGCCGCGAACGACCTCGACGCGCTCCAGGCCATAAGGCTCCTGAATCCCGTCGTAGGAATTGTTCTGCAGACGCAGGCCATCGCGCAGCGAACCGCCGGTGCCGGACTCGACCTCGAAACCGCGGATACGGAAGCGATCCGCAGTGCGGTTGAAAGCGGTCGAACTGGCGGTGAACCCTGGTGTGTAGCTCAGCGCCTGGGCCAACGTTTCCGACTGGCGGTCGCGGATCTCGTCGCTGGTCACCACCGACAGCGACTGCGGCGTTTCGGTGATCGGCGTATCGGTCTTGGTCGCGCTCATGTTGCGCTTGGCCACGTAACCCGGCACGTAGCCCGTGGGTTTTTCCTGGGCCTGGCCGGTCACTGTCGTGGCGCCGAGTTCCACTGGCTGAGTGGCATTCGTGGTGTCTCGCTCGGCTGCAGATAACCCCGCTGAACTCAGGCTAGCCATAGCCAGGGCGATAGCTGTAAGACGAAATCCTGGGCGTCGAGCGGTGTGTTCCGGGCGTTCTTGCAACGATACGTGGCGCATGCGTGACGGGTCCTGTTGTCTTTAGAGGTATGTCTGCGCGTGGCCGAGGACATTCTGACGATCCATCATGGCGCAGCGCTGTTGGCAGGTTGCTATAGCGCCGTGAACTCTACATCTAAATGAGAAAGATTTGTACTACTTAACAATTTATTGTCTTCACTAGGCTATTGCTGCAAGCTACGCGCAATGACCCAAGGCTCGAACACTGGCACGGAGCAAGGCAAGTCGAGCTGGGTACGATTTTCGCGGTGAACCCCGTATGTCCGTCAGTCTGTCTGGCCTTCGAGCTGGTCAGTGGTTGGCGGCGTGGTTCGAATTCGAGTGTGTGCGCATGTTGAAAGCGATGCGACTTCAGCTCCGGTTTGACGAGCTGAAGGTGCTGGATGACATCAGCCTGACGATTCCCGATGGCTGCTTTACCGCGCTGATTGGCGCCAATGGCTGTGGCAAGACCACCTTGCTCAATGTGCTGGCGCGCATGCAGCGTGTGGCCAGTGGTGAGGTGCTGCTCGAGGGCAGGCCGCATGCGCAGTTTTCGCGGCGCGAGTTGGCTCAGCGCGTTGCTCTGTTGCCACAGCGCACCACCTCACCTGCCGGTATCACGGTGCGTGAGCTGGTCATGCAGGGGCGCTACCCCTGGCAGAACTGGTGGCAGCAGTGGAGCGAGAAGGATCAGCAGGCAGTGGATCGAGCGGTAGCGCTGGCCGACATCACCACGCTGCTGGATCGCACCTTGTCCACCCTGTCCGGTGGCCAGCTGCAGCGCTGCTGGATCGCCATGACCCTGGCGCAGGACACTCCGGTGATCCTGCTCGACGAGCCCACCACCTTTCTCGATATTGCCCACCAGATTGCCTTGCTCGAGCTGTTGGCCGAACTGCGTGACCAGGGGCGCACCATCGTCGCCGTGTTGCACGACCTGAACCAGGCTGCGCGCTACGCGGATCATCTGGTGATGCTGCGCCGGGGCAAGGTGCATGCGCAGGGGGCTCCAGCGGATGTGTTCACGCCGGACAACCTCAAGGCCGTATTCGATCTGGATGCGCACATCATTACCGATCCGCATTCGGGCGACCCTTTGTGCGTACCGGCTTCCTCCACGCGCTCTCGCGTCGTTGATTGCCTGGTAAGCCTGTGATGCGTGCGTGGGCCTGGCCGATCTGGTTGTCGATTCTGGTGGGTATCGGCCTGGCCTCGATGCTGCATCTGGCGGTGGGCGCCAAGTCGATCCCGTGGAGCGATGTCTGGCAGGCGCTGGTGGCCTACGACCCGAGTAATTCCGATCACAGTGTGATTCAGGGCTCTCGTCTGCCGCGCCTGTGGGTGGCGATGGCGGTGGGGGGCTGTCTGGGCCTGGCGGGCACGGTGATGCAGGCCGTGGGGGACAACCCTCTGGCTGATCCGGGCATTCTCGGTATCAACAGTGGTGCGGCACTGTTCGTGGTGGTGGGGCTGCTGGTGTTGCCCGGCAACGACATGAGCATGATTCCGCTGTTCGCCTTCAGTGGTGCTCTGGTTGCCGCAGTTGGGGTCATGCTGCTGGCGGGGCGTAGGCCCAATCCGGTGCGCCTGACGCTTTCCGGGGCGATGATGGCCGCGCTGTTCGGTTCCATCACGGCTATCTTGCTGCTGCTCGATCAGCAGGGGCTCGATAGTCTGCGCCGTTGGCTGACCGGCTCGCTGGGCATCGCTGGCGCCAACCTGCCAAGCTGGCTCTGGCCATACCTGGCCGCAGGTGTGGTGCTTTGCCTGATCAACGTCCGGGCACTGAATGCCTATCGTCTCGGGGCGCAGGTGGCTTCGAGCATGGGCGTCAATCTGCTGCGCATGCGCCTGCTGAGTCTGGCTGCGGTTGTGCTGCTGTCTGGCTGCGCGGTGGCCCTGGCCGGGCCTATCGGTTTCGTAGGGCTGGTGGTGCCGCATGCAGCGCGGCTGCTGGTAGGGCATGACTTGCGTCGCCTGCTGCTGGCGACGCCATTGCTGGGCGGCTTGTTGCTGATTCTGGCCGATGTCGTTGCGCGTACCCTGGTCAGCCCCTATGAACTCAACACGGGTATCGTCACGGCGCTGATCGGTGGCCCGGTGTTCGTCGTCCTGGTGCTGAGGAAGTTGAAATGAGCCGCTGGCTGACGACGCCCAGACGTCTCGCCGGGCTGCCCTGGATCGGCCGGCCGATCGATATGCTGTCCGCGCTGTTACTGGTCGTGCTGCTGCTGGGGTTGGCGCTCTACGCCGCCACGGTGGGCAGCTATTCGCTGGGTATGGCTCAGCTCTGGCAGAGCCTGTTTATCGGCGATCTGTCGGCCATACAGGACAACGTGCTGTGGGAGTTGCGCCTGCCACGCATCTTGCTGGCGATTCTCGGTGGCGCGGCCATGGCTTTGGCAGGCGTGCTGATGCAGTCGCTGACGCGTAATCCTCTGGCGGCGCCCGGCCTGGTAGGGGTGGAGGCGGGGGCCAGCGTCACCATGCTGCTGATTCTGGTGCTATGGCCGTCAGCGCTACCGCTGCAGCTTTATCCAATGGCGGCGTTGCTGGGCGGACTGGCGGTGGCGTTGTTCATCGTCGGGCTGTCCTGGCGCGGCGGCATCGCACCGCTGCGTTTGATTCTGGTTGGTGTGGGGCTGACGGCCATGCTCGGCGCCGTCGCTGACCTGCTGATTACCTACGGCAATATCGATCGCGTCGAGTCGGCACTGATGTGGCTGGGCGGTAGCCTGCACCGTGGTGGCTGGCCGCAGGTACAGAGCCTGGCGTTGTGGTTGCTGATCGCAGGGTTGCCGCTGCTGCTGTGCCATCGTCAGCTCAATCTCATGCAGTTGGGCGAGGGCGTGGCGCTGAGTCGAGGCCTCAACCTGACCGGGCTGATGCTTCTGTTGTTGCTCAGCAGCGTGATGCTGACCGCCGCGACGGTGGCCAATATCGGCGTGATGACCTTCGTTGGTCTGGTCGCGCCGCACCTGGCCCGCCAGCTTTGTGGTGATCGACATGGTGCGTTGCTGCCACTGTCGGCGCTGTTCGGCGCCGTACTGGTCTTGCTCGGCGACACCCTCGGCCGGGCGTTAATGCCACCGCTGCAGCTACCTGCCGGGCTGGTAGTGGCGCTTATCGGTGCACCCTATCTATTGGTTTTGCTGGCGCGGCAACGCAACCGTTGACGCGCCTTCACTCAAGGACATGACGACGATGATGGTAAAGCTGAGAGCTTTTTTGCTGCTGGGTTGTGCGTTGGTTGGCCTGACTTCCGTGCAGGCGTTCGCTGCTGAGATGCGGGTGTTCGAGAATCAGTTTGGCCGCGTCGAGGTGCCGGTTGCGCCGCGTTGCGTGGTGTCCTTGCACGACCTCAGCCTGACTACGCAGTTGCTCGAGCTAGGGGTGACGCCCTGCGGCTCCGCCGGGCGCAAGAAGCTGTTCTCCGATGCGCTGTTTCGTGGTGCTCAGCAGCGTTTCGACGTTTCCGCCATCCGCTATGTCGGCTCGCACCAGTCGCCCGATCTCGAAGCCATTGCCGCGCTGAAGCCGGACCTGATCGTCGGGCTGTCCTATCACGAGGAGCTCAAGGAGCGGCTGAGCAAGATCGCGCCCGTGGTGCTGCTGCCGGCGCGCGAGGCGGATATCAAGACCTACGCCAAGGAGCTGGCCGATCTGGTGGGCAAGCAGCAGCGCTACCAGGAGATGCTCAAGGAGTACCAGTGGATCGTTGGCGAGTTCGCCAAGCGGGTGAAGGATCCCGGTCGCATCACCGTAACCACCCTGGAGGTCTACCCGGATGGCTTCCAGTTGATTGGTCGCTCCGGCATGGATGACGTGATCGCCGACTTCGGCCTGGGGCGCGTGGCGGCCTTCAAAGAGGCGCGCCAGAATGTGCCTTACAGCCTGGAGCGCATTGGCGACTTCGACAGCGACTTCATCATCGATACCTACGAGGAAATGCTCGACTCGGAGGCCGGCACCGAGGCGTTTCGCCGTTCGCCGCAATGGCAGAACCTGTTCGCGGTGAAGAATCATCAGTTCCTCTACTTCAACCGCAGCCGCTTCGCCGACACCATGCAGGGCATGATCGGTTCGGCTTATCTGCTGCTGTCGCACATTGGTGAGCGCGCCTACAACCTGCAGGAAAAATGATGGTGCTCTGTTTCGGCATGGCCCAATAGTGGCTCTGACCCGCCTGTTTCGGGGTTTGCCGCGACGCTGTGAACGATTCGTGCTTTATTCTCAAATAATATTAATTCCTGTTTGATAGTGAGTGTGTTTTGCGATAATTTGGTGCGCCTAATCAGTAGCGCCAAGGACTCCAGATGCTTACCGACTCGCTCTCCCGCGCAGACCACTCACTGGATAGGGTTCAGGCAGATAGCGAGGGTGCTCTGCCATTCATCTTGCGTGCCCCGGTGCCGGGCGAGTCCTGGCGCGATCATGCCGATCTGATCAGGCGCACTGTCGACAGTCAGTTGCAGACCACTGGCGGCGTCCTCTTCCGTGATTTCGCCTTTCGCGACGCCGGTGACTTCGAGGATTTTGCCCGCAGCTTCGGTCATGAGCTGTTGACCTACGACTATGCGTCCACGCCGCGTACCAAGCTCAACAGCCGCGTCTACACCTCGACCGAATACCCCGCTCACCAGGTCATTCCGCTGCACAACGAACAGTCCTACTCGTTGAATTGGCCAATGAAAATCTGGTTTCACTGCATCCAGGCGGCGCAGGCCGGTGGCGAAACCCCGATTGCCGACAGTCGCCTGGTCTATCAACGCATCGATCCCGTCATTCGTCAGCGCTTCGCCGACAAGCGCCTGATGTACGTGCGCAACTACGGCAATGGGCTGGATCTCACCTGGCAGCAGGCCTTCAGCACCGAAGATCGCAATGAGGTCGAGCGCTTCTGCCGCCTCAGCCAGATCGACTTCGAGTGGAAGGACGATGGCGAGCTGCGTACGCGCCAGATCTGTCAGGCCATTGCTCAGCATCCGGTCACGGGGGAGTGGGTCTGGTTCAATCAGGCGCACCTGTTCCATATCTCCAACCTGCCGACGGCACTGCGCGAAACGCTGGTGTCCATCGTCGGCGAGGAGGGCGTGCCGCGTAACGTCTTCTACGGCGATGGCTCGCCCATCGAGCTGGACGCACTGGAGCATGTGCGCGATGTGCTGCAGCGCACTCAGGTCAGTTTTCCCTGGCAGGCCGGCGATGCGCTGATGCTCGACAACATGCTGGTCGCCCACGGACGTTCTACCTTCCAGGGGCCGCGCAAGGTCGTGGTGGCCATGGCCGAGCCCGCACCAGCGGGCTGATGCCCTCACTCCTGATGCCGCCGCGCAGGCGGCAGACCTCGAATCTGCAAGAAGAAGGACGACACATGCTCGATCGCTTGATGCGTGACTGCTGGCTGCGCGGTATTCGCCTGTCCGCGAGTGAAGGCCGTTTGATGATTGCGGCCGCTACGCCGCAGGCCTTGAATGCCGATCTGGAACAGGAGCTGCTGGCACGCAGCGGTGAGATTCTGTCGTGGCTCGAGCTCCACGCGGATTATTTCGCGGCGCGCCCGCTCAGCGATAACGAGCAGGCTCTGTGGTTTCTGCAGCGCATGGAGCCGAACAGTTGCGCCTACAACATCGCACTGGCTGGGCGGGTCAGGCCGCAGTACCTCTGGGCCGATCTGCCGCAGCGTCTGGAGCGGGCCTGGCAGGTGGTGCAGCAGCGCTACCCGCACCTGTGTAGCGCCTATGTCGAGCGTGATGGCGAGTTACTGCAATGGGACAGCCGCCCGCAGCCCACCTCGCTGCAATGCGAAACCTTGCAGGGTGCAGATGCAGCCAGTATCCAGCGCCGCGTGATCGAGCTGGCTGATACGCCTTTCGACCTGGCCGCTGGTGAAGTCAGCCGCCTGGTGCTGTTGAGCAATGAGCTGGGTGAACGTACCGAGCACACGGTATTGCTGGGTATTCACCATATCGCCTCCGACCTGACCACCTTCGATGTGCTGTTCAGTGAGCTGTTCGCCCAGGTCGATGAGCAAGCGCTTGCCGATGTCGACCCTCAGGCCTACCGCAACTGGTGTTGCGATCTGTACGTGCGCAGCGAGGCGATCGAGGCCGAGGAGCTGGCCTGGTGGCAAACGCAGTTGGCTGATGTGCCGACGCTGGAGCTGCCGACCGATTTCGCCTATGGCAGCAGTCAGGGCTTCGACGGTGGGGAGCTGTCGTTTCATTTTGGCGCCGACGACAGCGAGCGCCTGCGTGCGGTGGCCAGGCGTCTGGGTGTGACGCCCTACGTTTATTGGTTCTCGTTGTTCCAGCAGTTTCTCGGCGTGCTGTCGGGGCAGGATGATTTCGTCCTCGGCACGCCCAGCGGCTGGCGTCTGAAGCGCGAGCAGGCCGAGCTGCCGGGCTATCTGGTCAACCCCTTGCCGGTGCGCTGCCGTTTGCGTCGTGACCTGTCCAGTGCTGAGTGGGCCAAGCAGGTCGCGGCCACTGTCAGGCAGACCTTGCGCCATCGTCACTATCCCTTCGCGCGGCTGGCCAAGCATCTGGATCTGCCGCGGCAGATGGGCCGGGCGCCGGTGTTCCAGCACATGTTCACGCTGAACAAGGAACGTGACGTGCCGTTCGAGCGCTACATCGAGCGCATGATCGGCGAGCAGCGTGGCGCGGCTCACGAACTGAACCTGGTGATCATCGATGACCTGCCCGAGTTCATCGGGCGCTGGCGCTACAGCAAGGCGCTGTATCGGCGCGAAAGCGTCGAGCGTTTCCAGGCGCAGTTCCTTGCCCTGGTCATGGCGGCCATGGAGCAGCCGGACGTGCCTTTCTCCGAGCTGAACTGGCTGGCTCCCGAACAGCGTTCGCAGTTGTCTGGCGAGGTTCTGCCGGTGCTGGAGGAGAGTGCCTGGCAGGCCTTCACCAAACACTGCTCGGCAAAACCGCAGGCCATCGCCCTGGAGGATCGGCAGGGCCTGTTGAGTTATGCCGAGCTGGCCGGAGCCGTGGTCGCCCGTGGCGAGCGCCTGCAAGGCTCGCTGAGCGCGCTGGGAGATCGGATTGCCCTGTGCCTGCCACGCAGCCGCGAACTGGTGATGCATATGCTCGCCGCCTGGCAGTGCGGCGCCACCTATCTGGCCCTCGACCCGCAGTGGCCCGAGTCGCGCCTGCAGGGCATCTGCCTGGATGCCACGCCCAGGGTCTGTGTCGGTATGGGGGAGCGCCCGCACTGGTTGCCAACGTCGGTACAGTGGCTGGTCGTGCCGAGTGCGCCGCTATTTAGCGATGCACCGCTGCGTGCCGGTCTACCCGCGGATCTGCCGGCCTACGTGGTCTACACCTCCGGCTCCAGCGGGCGGCCCAAGGGCGTGGAGGTGACCCAGGGCAACCTCATTCACTACGTCAGCGCCTGCCTGGAACGCCTGCAACTGAGCTACGAAGCCAGCCTGACGAGCCTGGCCAGTTGCGCCACGGATCTGGGCCACACCGCCTTGTTCGGCGCACTGCTCTGCGGCCGGCGCTTACGTCTGCTGGACGAGGCGCTGGCCTTCGACGCCGAGGAATTGGCGGCGCTGCTCGGGCAGCAGCCCGTGGACATGCTGAAGATCGTACCCTCGCACCTCAATGCCCTGCTGGTGGCCAGCGAGCCGCAGCGTCTGTTGCCGCGTCAGTGTCTGGTACTTGGCGGCGAAGCCTTGGGCGCCGATCTGCTGGCACGGGTGCGTGCCCTGAGCCCGAGCCTGCGTATCGTCAACCACTACGGGCCCAGCGAAACCACGGTGGGTGTGTTGACCCATGAAGTTGAAGGCGAGGGCGACGCGCCGCTCGGACGTCCCCTGGGCAACGTGCGCATCAGCGTGCGCGGGCCGGATGGCGCAGTGCTGCCGGCTGGCGTCAGCGGCGAGCTGTATATCGAGGGCGCCACCGTGGCGCGTGGTTATCTGAGTGCCAGCGAGGTCGATCAGGCGCGCTTCGGTAAGCTGGGTTACCGCACGGGCGACCGGGTGCGCCTCGATCATCTGGGTCGAGTGCTGTTCCTTGGGCGTCTGGACGAGCAGGTGAAGATTCGCGGCTATCGCGTCGAGCCTTCGGAGGTGGCGGCGCAATTGCGCGCGCTGCCACAGGTCGAGGACGTGCGCGTGCTCAACGCACCGACGCCGCTGACGGGCAATCGCCTGGTGGCTTTCCTGGTCGCCGCGCCGAGCGCACTGGCTGGCATTCAGGCGGCTCTGCAGGCACGCCTGCCGGACTATATGCAGCCGGCGCAGTGGCACTGCCTGGAGGCCATGCCGCTGCTGGCCAATGGCAAGGTCGATCGTCTGGCGCTGTTGACGCTGACCGAGCAAGCGCCGCGCAGCATCGAAGCGCGTGCCGAGCAGCCGTTGAACGAAGTCGAACGCGCTTTGCTGGCGATTTGGCGCGAACTGTTGGGCAACCCCAGCATCGGCCCGGACGACAACTTCTTCGCCCATGGCGGCGACTCGATTCTCGGCCTGCAGATCATCGCCCGCGCACGCCAGCAGCGGATCACCCTCACGCCCAAGCAACTGTTCGCCGAACCCAGCGTGCGTGCGCTGGCGCGTGTTGCGCAGACGCCGCAGCGGGCCAGGGTCGAGCGCCTGCTGACGATTGCCCGGGAGATTCTGGAGAAGCCTGAGCTGCAAGCCGACGACAACTTCTTCGCGGTCGGCGGCGACTCGATCCTCAGCCTGCAGATCATCGCCCGCGCCAAGCAGCAGGGCCTGCAGCTCAAGCCCAAGCAGATCTTCGAGTTCCCTTCGGTCAGCGGCTGGGCCGAGCAGGCCGTGGAGCTCGCCAGTGTGGCCGAGCAAACCAAGGTCGATAGCGCCGAGCCGAGCGGCGCTTTCGCCCTGACGCCGATCCAGGCCTGGTTCTTCGATCAGCAGCAGAACACGCCGCAGTACTGGAACCAGTCCCTGCTGCTGGCCGTTCAGCAGCCGCTGGAGTCGGCGCGCCTGGCCCAGGCTCTGGCTACCTTGCTGCAGCGTCACAGCAGCTTGCGTCTGGTCTTCGAACGGGGCGTACAGGATTGGCAACAACGCTATCAGCCGTGGTCGGCAGAGATGGCCGGCAAGCTGCTGCAGGTGGTCGAACAACCACTGGACGATGCGCTGTTGCAGCAGTGGCAGCAGGGCTGGCAACTGGATCGAGCGCCGTTGATTCGCTGGGTGTATTTCACCGGCAGCGGGCACTTGCTGTGCACGGCGCACCATCTGCTGGTCGATGCCGTGTCCTGGCAGGTGCTGTTGGAGGAGTTGGAAAGCCTCTACCTCGATCCGCAGGCCGAGCTGCCAGCCGCTTCCGCCAGCTTCCATCGCTGGAGTGAGGCTCTGCAGCGCCATCGTCAGGAGCCGGCCGTTTTGGCTCAGCGCGAATACTGGCAGGCGCAGTTGGCAGAGGAGGGCGAGGTGACCCGCGTGGTCAGCCTGTACGGCGAAAGCCGCACGCTGGAGACGCGTCTGTCTGCCGAGAAGACTGAGCAGTTGCTGGGCGATTGCCATGAGGCCTACAGCACTCAGGTGCAGGATCTGCTGGTCGCCGCCCTGGCCTCTGTCATCGGTCAATGGCTGGGACGCGAGCAGGTCACCCTGGAGATGGAAAGCCACGGTCGCAGCGGCTGGGAGCAGGGCCCGGATCTGTCGCGTTCGGTGGGCTGGCACACCAGCCGCTACCCCTTGGCCGTGCCCGCTGCCGAACAGCCGGAAGAGGCGATCATCGCTGCCAAGGAGACATTGCGCCGCGTGCCGGAGCAGGGCATCGGCTACGGCCTGCTGCGCCTCGATCCACAGCAGCTTGGTGCCGCCTCGCTGCTCACCTTCAACTACCTGGGCCGTGTCGATCAGTGGCTCGGCGGCTCGCGCCTGTGGCGCCTGGCGCAGCCGCTGTGCCCGGCCATGCGCGCCGCTGACACCCGCCGTACCCATCTGCTCGACGTCACCGCCCTGGTCGACCAGGGCCAGTTGCACATCGAATGGCGCTACGCCCCGCAGGTGCATGAGCAGGCCCTGATCCGCGAGCTGGCGCAGCAATTTCAGCAGCGCATCGAAGCCCTGCTCGAACACTGCCTGGATCCCGAAGCCGGTCGCGCCACTGCCGCCGACTTCGCCGACTCGGGGCTTTCCGATGACGAATTCCTCGGCCTGCTGGAGCAACTGCAATGACCACCCCTGGCGCCCCCATATCCCCAGCCCACGGCAAGGAGACCCTCGGCATGAACGACAAGGTCAAGGCACTTTCCCGCAATATCGAGGCCATCTACCCGTTGGCGCCCATGCAGCAGGGGCTGCTGTTTCACAGCCTGATGCATCCGGGCAAGGGCATGTATCTGCTGCAGTACCGCCATGTCATGGTGCTGCCGCAGCTCGATCTGCAGGCTTTTCGCCAGGCCTGGGCACAGGTGGTGGAGCGCCACGAACTGCTGCGCACCTCCTTCGTCTGGAAGCAGCAGAAGCGCCCGATGCAGGTGGTGCACAAGCAGGTCGAACTGCCCATTGCCTACGAGGACTGGTCGGCTATCGACGAGGCCGAGCAGCAGGCGCGCCTGGAGCATCTGCTGGCCGAGGAGCGCCGCCAGGGCCTGGATTTCACCCAGGCGCCGCTGATGCGTGTGCGCCTGTTCAAGCTGGCGCCAGACACCTACCAGTTCGTGCGCAGCTATCACCACATCCTGATGGATGCCTGGTGCTTCTCCATCATCATGATGGACTTCCTCGACGGCTACCGCGCGGCGCGTGAGGGGCGGCGCCTGGAACTGCCCAAGCCACGCCCGTACCGCGACTTCATCCGCTGGCTGGAACAGCAGAAACCTGAAGAGCATCAGGCCTTCTGGCAGCAACGCCTGGCCGGTTTCGACACGCCCAATCAATTTGGCTTCGGCCACCCTGGGCGCGTTACGGATGCGCCGGAGCCGGTGGAGGATTGCGTCGAGCACCTCAGCGTCGAGCAGACCCAGGGCCTGCAGCAGGCCGCCAGCCGTCTGGGCATCACCCTCAATACCTTGGTGCAGGGCGCCTGGGCCTTGCTGCTGGGGCGTTACAGCGGCAATCGCGATCTGCTGTTCGGCGTCACCGTGGCCGGGCGTCCGGTGCACATGCAGGGCATGGAAAGCATCGTCGGGCTGTTCATCAACAGCCTGCCGCTGCGCTGGAACTGGCAGCCGCAACAATCGCTCGGCGCCTGGCTCAAGGCCCTGCAGGCGGAGAACCTGAGCCTGCGCGAGCACGAAAGCGTGTCGCTGGCGCAGATTCAGAGCTGGAGCGAGGTGCAACGCCAGGATCTGTTTCAGAGCCTGTTCGTCTTCGAGAACGCACCGATCTCCGCCAGCCTGCGTCAGGGCCAGTTGGACTACCTGATCAGCGACATGGCTAACCGCACCCACACCAACTATCCGATCACCGTGGTGATCGTGCCCGGCGAGCGCCTGCACCTGCAGTTGACCTACCAGACCGACTGGTTCCTGCGTGATGAAATCGAGCAGATGCTGCGCCACTTCCGCACGCTGCTGCTGAACATGGGCGAAGCCCTGGCGCGCGATACGAACACCCCGCTGCAACGCCTGACCATGCTCGATGCCACGGAGATTGCTCAGCAGCACGCCTGGGCTACAGGTGGCCTAGCGACGGACGAAGCGCAATTGCAGCCGCTGTATGTCGAGCGCCTGCAACGGCAAGTGCGGCAAACGCCCGAGCGAATCGCCGTGGTGCATGGCGAGCGCAGCCTGAGCTTCGATCAACTGAACTGCGCTGCCAACCGCCTGGCCCGCCACCTGCGCGCCAATGGCGTGCAGGACGGCGACCTGCTGGCGCTGCTCGACGAGCGCGGCCTCGACCTGGTGGTGATGATCCTCGCCACGCTCAAGGCCGGTGCCGGCTGGCTGCCGCTGGACCCGCGCAACCCGCCGCAGCGTCTGGCGCAGGTGCTCACCCAGAGCCGTTCGCCGTTGTTGATCCATGGCGCCGAGCAGAGCGACCTGGCCCTGCAGGCGCTGCAGCAGATGGCCCAGCCGCCGGCGGCGATCCGCTACGAGCCAGCGGCCCTGAGCGACTACAGCGATGCCGATCTGGATCTCCCCGTGCATGGCCTGTCGCTGGCCTACTGCATCTTCACCTCGGGTTCCACCGGCACGCCCAAGGGCGCCATGGTGGCCCACGCCGGCATGCTCAATAACATCCTCGGCAAGTTGCCGGGCCTGGGTCTGAATGAGCAGGACGTGATCGCCCAGAGCGCGCCGCAGTGCTTCGACATCTCCGTCTGGCAGACTCTGGCCGGCCTGGTGCTGGGTGCGCGCACGGTGATTCTCGGCGACTGTGTGATGCAGAACCCCGAGGCCCTGGCCGAAGCCATCGCGCGCCACGGCGTGAGCATTCTCGAAGCGGTGCCGTCGCTGATGCAGAGCCTGCTGGATGCCGGCCTGGAGAGCAGCGCGCTGCGCTGGGTGCTGGCCACTGGCGAGGCGCTGCCACCAGCGCTGGCGCGGCGCTGGTTCGAGCGTTATCCGGGCATTCCGCTGATGAACGCCTACGGCCCGGCCGAATGCTCCGACGACGTGGCCTTCCATCCGCTCACCGAGCGCTTGCCTGAGGCGCGCAGCAGCGTGCCGATTGGCCGCGCGACCCTGAACAACCGTCTGTATCTGCTGGATGCCGAATTGCAGCCGGTGCCGCGCGGTGCGGTGGGGGAAATCTTCGTCGCCGGTGTCGGTGTTGGCCGTGGCTATATGGCCGACCCGGCGCGCACGGCGGCGGTGTTTTTACCCGACCCCATCGCCAATGACGGCAGCCGCCTGTATCGCACCGGCGACCTGGCGCGCTTTTTGGCCAATGGCGAACTGGAGTATGTCGGGCGTACCGACCACCAGGTGAAGATTCGCGGCCACCGTATCGAGCTGGACGAGATCGAAGCCTGCCTGACCAGTTATCCCGGCGTGCGTGAAGCGGTGCTGCTGGCCCGCGACGACCAACAGCGCGCCAAGGTGCTGGTGGCCTACGTGGTGGCCGAGCCGCAGCCCTCCATCGAGGCGCTGCGCGAGTTCATCACCGCCAACCTCCCACCCTACATGCTGCCCAGTGCCTTCATGCTGCTCGAACGCATGCCGCTCAACGCCAACGGCAAGATCGACCGCAAGGCGCTGCCGGCACCCGACTTCGCCGCGCAGAGCGAGGCGCGCTACGTAGCGCCGAGCACCGAGCTGCAAGCGCAGTTGGCCGAGGCCTGGCAATCCGTGCTCGGTCTGGCGCGGGTCGGTATCCAGGATCACTTCTTCGAGCTGGGCGGGCATTCGCTGCTGGCCACGCAACTGATCGGCCAGATCGGCAAGCTCAGTGGCAAGGAGCTGCCGCTGCGTGTGGTCTTCGAGTGTCCGACCATCGCCGCGATGGCGCAGTGGCTGGAGCAGCAGGAGGCCGGCGAGAGCAACGCGCCGATGCGCCTGCCGCGTCCGCAGAACCTGCCGCTGTCGTTCGCCCAGCAACGCCTGTGGTTCCTCCAGCAGCTACAGCCGCAAAGCCCGGCCTACAACCTGGCCGGCGCGGTGCGCCTGAGTGGCGACCTGCATTTGGCTGATTTGCAGGCCGCCTTGCAGGCGCTGGTCGACCAGCACGAAATCCTGCGGACCCGTTTCGTCAGCGATGGCGGCGAGCCGGTGCAGGTCATCCTCGCCAAGGCCGAGCTGGCCTTGCCGCTGATCGAGGTGGCCAGCGAGGCGCAGTTGCACGAGCTGCTGCGCCAGGACGCGATGACCCCGTTCGCCCTGGACAGCGCGCCGCTGCTGCGTGCCTGCCTGTATCGCCTGGGCCCGCAGGCGCACGTGTTGGCGCTCAATTGCCACCACATCGTCGCCGATGGCTGGTCGCTGCAACTGATCATCGACGGCCTCTGTGCCCGTTACCGCGAGCTGCGTCAGGGAGGTGAACCGGCGTTGGTCGAGGCGCCGATGCAATACGCTGACTATGCCCTGTGGCAACGCCAGTGGATGGCCAGCACCGCCTGTCAGTACGAACTGACCTACTGGCGCGAGCAGTTGTCCGGCGAGTTGCCGGTGCTCGAACTGGCGGCGGACTTCCCCCGTCCGGCCCATGCCAGCCAGGCTGGCGGGCGCGTCGAGCAGCGCCTGCCGGATGCGCTGGCGGCGCGCCTGCGCGCCTTCAGCGCGAGTCACGGCTGGAGCAACTTCATCCCCATGCTCTGCGCCTTTCAACTGCTGCTGCGCAGCCGCAGCGGCGAGCATGACATCCTCGTCGGGGTGCCTGCGGCCAACCGTCACCATGCGGCGTTGCAGCCGCTGGTGGGCTGCTTCGTCAACACCCTGGTGTACCGCCAGAAGCTCTCCGGCACGACCAGCCTGTTGCAGCACATGAACGAATTGCAGGCGCTGTCGGTGGCGGTGCAGTCGCACCAGGATCTGCCCTTCGACTACCTGATCGAACAGCTCGGCGTGGCCCGTCAGGTCAGCTACAACCCGTTGTTCCAGGCCATGTTCAACTATTTCCCTGGCCATGCCCTGGAGCGTTTCGAGCTGACCGAGCTGATCGCCGAGCCGCTCGACAATCGCCCGGACAGCGCTCTGTGCGATCTGCATCTGGACGTGCGCGACAGCGAGCACGGCATTGCGCTGAGTCTGCAATACAGCAGTGAGCTGTTCCGTGAGCAGACCGCCCGCGCCATGCTCGAGCAGTACCTGGCGCTGCTCGACGCCGTGCTCGAGCAGCCTCGGCAAGTGCTCGGCGAACTCGCCTGGCAGCCTGAACAGCGCGCGCTGGCCCGCTTGCACGGCGAGCTTGTAGAGGGCCGGGAAGACATCCTGCAGGCCTTCGCCCGGCAGGTCGCCGAGCGGCCCGGGGCTATCGCCGTGCAGGCTGGCCAGCAGCGCCTGAGCTATGCCGAACTGAACCAGGCGGCCGAACGCCTGGCCGCCGCCTTGCAGGCCCGTGGCGTCGGCGCCGAGGATCGCGTGGCCCTGCGCCTGCCGCGTGATGCTCGGCTGCCCATGGCCATGCTGGCCATCCTCAAGGTGGGCGCCGCCTATGTGCCGCTGGCCGAGGACACCCCGGCCGAGCGCGGTCGCTACATCCTTGCCCACGCGTGGCCACGGCTGTGCCTGAGCAATGCCGAGGCCCTGGCGGAATTGGCCGAGTGGGGCAGTGATGTCGAACTGCTGGATATCGACGCGCTGAGCTCCACCGAGCCCTACCGCGCGCCGAGCGTGCATCCTGCCCAGCTCGCCTATGTGCTCTACACCTCGGGTTCCACCGGGCAGCCCAAGGGCGTGGCCATCGAGCGCGGCAATCTGATGAACCTGATGCTCGGCGTGCAGCAGGTGCTGCCATTGACGGCGCAGGACAAGGTGCTGGCGCTGACCACCGCGACCTTCGATATCGCCATCGTCGAGCTGCTGCTGCCGCTCGGTCGCGGGGCCAGCATTCTGCTCGCCGACCGTGAGCAGGCACGCGACCCGCAAGCCCTCGACCGCCTGATCGAGGCCGGCCAGCCGACGGTGATGCAGGCCACGCCGGCCACCTGGCGCATGCTGGTGGCACACACCCAGCGCAGTTGGCAGGGCGTGCGCGCCATTTCCGGTGGCGAGGCCCTGCCAACCGCGCTGGCCGAGGCCATGGAACAGCGTGGCGCCCAGGTGATCAACGGTTACGGGCCGACCGAGGCCACCGTCTACAGCACCTTCGAGCCGCGCCAGGGCGACAGCAGCGGGGTCGAGGTGCCGATTGGCCAGCCTGTGGTCAATACGGCCGCCTATGTGCTGGATGCTGACCTGCAACCCGTGGCACCGGGCGTGTCCGGCGAGCTGTACCTGGCCGGTGCCAACCTGGGCCGTGGTTATTTCGCCGCGCCTGCCCTGAGCGCGGCGAGCTTCCTGCCCGACCCCTTCGTGCCGGGGGCGCGCATGTACCGTACCGGCGACCGCGTGCGGCGCAACGCCCAAGGCAGCCTGGACTACCAGGGGCGCCTGGATTTCCAGGTCAAGCTGCGTGGCTTCCGTATCGAACTGGGCGAGATCGAGGCCTTGCTGGCGCGCGTCGCCGGTGTGCGCGAAGCGGCGGTGGTGCTGCTCGGCAGCGGCGACAGTGCGCGCTTGGTGGCTTACTACTCGGTCATGCAGGCGGCGGGCGCGCTGACTGATGCCGTGCTGCGCGAGCAACTGGCGCAGCACCTGCCGGAATACATGCTGCCAAGCCAGTTCGTGCGCCTCGACAGCCTGCCGCTGAGCCCCAGCGGCAAGGTCGAGCGCAAGGCGCTGCCGGCACCCACGCAACATGAAGGCCAGCGCGACAGCGAACTGAGCCAGCCCTGGGAAGCGCAACTGGCCGAGCTGTGGTGCGAACTGCTCGGTTGCAACGCGGTGGGCGCAGGCGACAACTTCTTCGCCCTCGGTGGCCATTCGCTACTGGCAGCACGGCTGGTGGCGCGCATCGCCGAGCGTTACGAGCGGCAACTGCCGCTGCGCAGCGTGTTCGAGTGCCCGACCCTGGGCGAGCTGGCGGCCAGCCTGGCTGCTGTCGAGGGCGCAGAGGAGAGCATCCTGCGGCCATTCGGCGAGGTGCCGGCGCCGCTGCATTTCACCCAGCAGCGGCTATGGTTCCTCGACCGCTTGCAGGGCGATACCCAGGCTTACCATCTGTCCCTGGCCATGCACCTGCACGGCACCCTGCGAGCCGATGTACTGGAACGCGCCCTGGCGCAACTGGTACAGCGTCAGCACAGCCTGCGCAGCGTGTTCAGCGAGACGGACGAAGGCGCACGGCAGCAGGTCGTGCAGTGGCACGGCCCGCTGCTCAGCGTCGCACCCTTGCGGCAGGATGTACGTTCGCCGGCCTTTGCCCGCACCCTGAGTGAGGAGGCGCAGCGTGCCTTCGACCTGACTCGCGCGCCGCTGTGGCGCGTGCGCCTGTACCAGGGCGAGGGGCACAGCGTGTTGCAGGCCACCTTGCACCACATCATCGCCGACGCCCGTTCGCTGGAAATCTTCTTCGATGAGCTGCAACGCCTGTATCAGGCCGAGCTGAGCGGAGCCCAGGCGGCGCTGGCGCCGTTGCCGTTGCAGTTCAGCGACGTTGCTGCCAGTTGGCAGAGCTCAGCCGGGCAGGCGCTGATCAAGGCGCAACTGGACTACTGGCGGCAGACCCTGGCCGGCGAGCCGCCGGTGTTGGATTTGCCCACCGACCTGCCGCGCCCTGCCGAGCAGGGCTACCACGGGCGGCGCCTGCGCTTCGAGCTACCTGCCGAGTTGGTCGAGCGTCTGCGTAGCACCGCACAGCGCCATGGCCTGACCGCCTTCGCGCCGCTGCTGGCGGCGTGGAAGGTGCTGCTGGCCCGGCATTCCGGGCAGCGCGAGCTGTGGATCGGCCTGCCGGTGGCGCAGCGTCAGCAGGCGCACACCGACAACCTCATCGGCTACTTCGCCAGCACTCAGGTGCTGCGCAGCCAGATCGATCCGCTGCAATCGGTGGCGTCGTTCTGGCAGGCGTTGCAAGCCACCCACCTGACCGCCCAGCAGCACGGCGACGTGCCCTTCGAGCGCTTGGTGGAAGCCTTGCAGGTACGCCGTGATCTCAGCCATACGCCGCTGTTCCAGGCGCTGTTCAACCTGATCCAGCGCGACGACGTGGCGGCGGTCGGCCAGGGCTTCGCCGGCCTGCCGGCGCAGCGCCTGGATGTCGAGAGCGACAGCGCCCTGGTGGACATCGGCCTGCATATCGAGCAGCACGGCAGCGCCTGGCACTGCGTGCTGGAGTACAACACCGAGCTGTTCGTCGCCAGAACCATGCAGCGCTACGCCGACGAGTACCGTCACCTGCTCGACGGTATGCTGGCGCGACCCGAGGCGCGGCTGTGGGATATCGACCTGGCCAATGCCGATCACGCCCTGACCCGCCGCCCATGGAACCTGCCGGCGCACACCCTGAGCGAGACGGAAGACCTCATCGCCCGCTTCGAGCGCCAGGTCTTGCAGAGCCCAGATGCACTGGCCGTTGATTGCCAGGAGCAGCGTTACAGCTATGTCCAGCTCAATGCCCTGAGCAACCGCCTGGCCCACTGGCTGCGCGCCCAGGGTGTCGGCTGCGACGATCTGGTTGCCCTGTGCCTGAGCCGTGGCCCCTGGCTGCTGCCCTGCATTCTGGCGATTCACAAGGCGGGCGCGGCCTACCTGCCGCTGGATCCGCAGCAACCGGGCGAACGCCTGCGCTTTATCATCGAGCACGCACGGCCTGCACTGGTGCTCAGCGAGCAGGCCTGCGCCGAGGTGCTCGGCGCTGTCGACAGCACGCTCGTCGAGCACCTGCCGTTGGATGCACAGCCCGCGCATGACCTGGCCTTGCCGGTGGCGCCGCAGCAGCGTGCCTATGTCATCTACACCTCGGGCTCCACCGGCACGCCAAAGGGTGTGCAGGTCACCCGTGGCAACCTGAGCAACCTGCTCGTCGGTCTCGACCAGCAGTTGCCGTTGACGGTCGAGGACGTCTGGCTGGCCAGCACCACCTATGCCTTCGATATGTGCAAGCCGGAGCTGTTCCTGCCGCTGCTCAAGGGCGCGGCCATCCTTCTGGCGCGGCGCGAGCAGGTGGTCGATGGTCACCGCCTGTTCGAGCTGCTGCGCCGTGCCACGGTGTTCCAGGCCACCCCAGCCGGTTGGCAGCTCCTGCTGGAAACCGGGCGTGACGACTGGCCGGCCCTGCGCGGCCTGATCGGTGGTGAAGCGGTGCCGGCCGAGTTGGTCAAACTGCTGCAAGCCAAGGGCGTGCAACTGATCAACGCCTATGGGCCGACGGAAACCACCGTCTGGTCGACCACCCAGGCGCTGCGCGAAGTGCCGGCCGGCGTGGCCGATATCGGCATGCCGCTGCTCAACACCCGTTGTTACGTGCTCGACGAATGCCTGCGGCCAGTGCCGCTGGGCAGCACCGGCGAGCTGTATATCGCCGGCAGCGGGGTGACCCGTGGTTACCAGCGGGCGCCGGCGATCACCGCAGCGGCGTACCTGCCCGACCCGTTCGCCAGCGAGCCTGGCAGCCGCATGTACCGCAGCGGCGACCTGGTGCGCCGACGCAGCGATGGGCGCCTGGCCTACGTCGGCCGTGCCGATTTCCAGGTCAAGGTGCGTGGTTTCCGCATCGAGCCGGGGGAGATCGAATCGCTGCTGCGCCGTTACCCCGGCGTGGAAGAGGCGGTGGTGATGCTCGATGGTCGCAGTCACAGCCTGTTTGCCTGGTTGCAAAGCCCGAGCCCGGTCGACGAGGCGGCGCTGCGCCGTCATCTGGAAAGCCTGCTGCCGGCCTACATGGTGCCAGCCGGTTTCATCCAGGTGCAGCGTTTCGCTCTTAATGCCAACGGCAAGATCGACCGCAAGGCCCTGCCGGCGCCGCAAGCGCAGGCCGAGCAAGGGGTGGCGCCACGCACGGCGCTGGAGCGCGAACTGGCCGAGCTGTGGCAGGAGCTACTCGATCTGCCGCAGGTCGGCGTGCTCAGCAGCTTCTTCGAGCTCGGTGGCCATTCGCTGCTGGCGATGCGCCTGATGACCCGGGTGGAGAGCCGCTTCGGCGTCAAGGTCGAGCTGCGCAGCCTGTTCCATAACCCGACCATTGCCGGCCTGGCCGAACAGATCGAAAACCCGCAGCGGCCTTCGACCGACCAGGCACTGGATGAGATGCAGCGTTTGCTGGCAGAGATGGAAGACTGAAGATGAATGCGACCAACCAACAGGCCTTTGTCGAGATCGCCCAGCGCCTGGCCTCGCTGCCAGCGGACAAGAAGCAACTGTTCCGTCAGCGCCTGGCCGAGAAGGGCATCGATAGCTGGCGCCTGCCTATCGTCCCGGCCACTGGCGGGGAGGGGGCCGCGGTGCCGCTGGCCCATGCGCAACTGCGTTTTCTCTCCGCTGAGGCCCTGAGCAGCCGCGCGCTGTACAACCTCTGCTCGGTGCTGCGCTTCGATGGTCGGCTGGATCTGGCGTGCCTGCAGCAGGCCATGCAGCAACTGGTGGAGCGCCACGCCATCCTGCGCACCCGCTATCTGGCCGATGCCCATGGCCGCTTGCAGGCGCATTGCGAGACCTGGACGGCGGGCCTACCAGCGGTCGAGCCGTTGCCGCCAGAAGCTATCGCTGACCCGCAGCAATGGTGCGCCGACGAGTACGCTCGGCAACTGGCCGAGCCCTTCGACCTGAGCCGCGAGGTGCCCTGGCGCTGGCGCGCGTTCAGCGATGCTGAGCAGGGCAGCACCTGGCTGTTCTTCACCATCCACCACGTTGCCTACGACGCTTGGTCGGCCCAGCAACTGACCCGCGAACTGGCCGAGGGCTACCGCGCGCTGAGCCTGGGCGAACCCGCTCAGCAGCCATCGCTCAGCATCCAGTACGCCGACTACGCAGCCTGGGAGCACGAATGGTTAGCCAGCGACGCCTGCCGCCAGCAGCTCGATTACTGGCGCAACCAGTTGGCCGATGCGCCTGGCCCGTTGGCTCTGCCATACGACCACCCGCAGCCGCCGACCAACCAGCGCCGCCACAGTGGTGCAGTGCGAGTGCGTGAGCTGCCGGCTACCTTGTCGGCGCAGGTCGATAAGGCGATTCGTGAGCAGGGCGTGACCCTGTATATCTTCGGCCTGACGGCCTTCGCCTGCCTGCTGGCGCGCTACAGCGGCGAACGCGACCTGTGCCTGGGCACCTCGGTGGCACAACGCGATCGCCCCGAGCTGGCGCCGTTGATTGGGCCGCTGCTCAACACTCTGGTGTTGCGTCAACGCCTGGAGGATGACCCGGACTTTCGCAGTGCTCTGCTGCGCACCCGCGACAGTGTGGCAGCCGCCTTCGACCAGCAGACCCTGCCTTTCGAAAAGGTGCTCGAAGCCCTCGACCGGCCGCGCTCCAGCCCGTTGTTCCAGGCCATGTTCGTGCAGGTTGAGCTGCCGGAAAGCCGCACCCTGAGCTTGCCAGGCGTGAGCGTCGAGGTGCTCGACCCGCCGCAGCGCCATGCCCGGTTCGACCTTACCTTGCGCCTGCTGCGTTGCGCCGACCAGCGCCTGCGCTGCGAGCTGGAATACAGCGACGAGCTGTTCGAGGCCGCCACCATCGAGCAACTGCTCGACGATCTGCAGGCCATCCTGCAGGACGCATCAAGCAATCCCGAACGGCGTCTGTCGGCGCTGCGCCTGGCCTCGCCGCGCAGCGAACTGCAGGGCCCCGCGCTGAACGCCAGCCCCGAGCCGCTGGACCGCCAGGTGCAGCAATGGGCCGCGCGTACGCCACAAGCGCCCGCCCTGTGCGAGGCCCGGCAGACGCTGGCCTATGGCGAGCTGGGCAATGCCGTGCAGGCCCTGGCGCTGCGCCTGGCCGAGCAGGGTGTCGAGCCCGGCCAGGTGGTGGCCCTGTGCATGCCGCGCAGCGCCAAGCAGGTGCTGGCGATGCTGGCCTGCTGGCAGCGTGGCGCGACTTGCCTGTTTCTCGATCCGGCACAGCCCGCGCAGCGTCTTGAGCAACTGCTTGCAAGCAGCGCGGCGAGCCTGCTACTGACCCTGGCCGAGGCGCCGGCGCTGAACGCCGCAGTGGCGCGCCTGCAACTGAGCGCCGCCGACCTTGCCGCGCCCGCCCCGCAGCAGCCGGTGGCCAGCCTTAGCCAGCCCGAGCAGGCCGCCTACCTGATCTACACCTCGGGCTCTACCGGCCAGCCCAAGGGCGTGCTGGTCAGCCATGCCAACCTGGCGCACTACGCCGCCGCCGTCAGCCAGCGTTTGCAGGCCAGTGCCGGCAGCTGTTGGGCGACCCTGGCCACGGTGGCCGCCGACCTCGGCCTGACCTGCGTATTCGCCGCCTTGCACTCAGGTGATCCGCTGATCCTGCCGGAGGCCGCGCTGGCCTTCGATCCACCGGGCTGGGCCGACTTCCTGGCGCAGCATCCCGTCGACTGCCTGAAGATCGCCCCCTCGCACCTGCGCGGCCTGCTGGCGCTGGATGCTGCCCAGCGCGTATTGCCTCGGCAACTGCTGATTCTCGGCGGTGAAGGCTTCGATGCGGCGCTGTTCGCCCGCATCCGCGAACTGGCGCCGGAGCTGCGCGTGTTCAACCACTATGGCCCGTCGGAAACCACCGTCGGCGTGGTCTGTGGCGAGGTGACGGAGGCCGGGCAGGGCGCTTACCTGCCGCTGGGCCAGCCATTGGCCGGTGCCGAGCTGCGTATCGTCGATGCGGCGGGCCAGCCGGTGCCGCGCGGCGTGGCCGGCGAGCTGCTGATCGGCGGCCCGCAGGTCGCCCAGGGCTATCTCGGCCAACCCGAAGCCACGGCCGCTGCCTTTATCGATGACGCAGGTCGGCGTTTCTACCGCAGCGGGGATCGGGTACGCCTGGATCACCATGGGCGCTTGTCGTTTCTCGGGCGCCAGGACGATCAGGTGAAGATTCGTGGTTTCCGCGTCGAACCCGGCGAGGTCAGCGCCTGGCTAAGCCGACAGTCGCTGGTGCGCGAAGCTGCCGTGCTGGCGCGCGAGATTCAGGGTCGTCTGCAACTGGTGGCCTATGTCGCGCCGCGCCTGATCCCGGACGAGCTGAGCGCCCTCCAGGCGCAAGCCCGTGCGCAACTGCCCGAAGCGCTGCAACCGGCGTATTGGTCGAGTCTGGACGCCTTGCCGCTGACCGCCAATGGCAAGCTGGATCGCCGTGCCTTGCCCGAGCCGCAAACCAGTGTGGCCGTGGATGAGAGCGGGCAGGCGCCGCAGAGTGCCAGCGAGCAAGTGCTGGCTGCGCTCTGGAGTCAGGTGCTGGGCTGCGCCGCGGTCAGTCGTCAGGACGACTTCTTCGCCCTCGGTGGCGACTCGATTCTCAGCCTGCAACTAATCGGATTGGCCGCTCGTCAGGGGCTCAAACTGCAACCGCGCGACGTGCTGGAACAATCGACCCTGGCGGCCATGGCGGCGAGTGCCGACTCCCGCGCGCAGCCGCGCCTGGCCAATATCCTGGTGGCCTTCCGTGAATTGCTCGGCCAGCCGCAACTGGGGCTGGACGACGACTTCTTCGCCGCTGGCGGCGATTCGATTCTCAGCCTGCAACTGATCGCCCGGCTGCGTCAGGCCGATCTGCGCCTGATGCCGCGCCAGTTGCTGGAAAACCCCACGCCACGGCAACTGGCGGCCGCGCTGGAGCCCGCCGCTGCGCCCTGCACCGCTGCGGCAGATGCACCGCCCGCGCCGGTCAGCGCCGTGGCACGGCTGTCCCATGCCCAGGAGCGGCTGTGGTTTATGCAGCAGCTCGAACCCGAAGCCACCGCCTACAACGTCACGCAACTGCTGGCCTTGCACGGCGAGCTGGACGTGCCACGCCTGCACAGCGCCTGCCTGGGCCTGATCGAACGGCACGAAGCCCTGCGTTGCCGCTTCTTCGAGGACAACGGGCAGGTGCGTCAGCGCCTGGACGCGGCGCCCGAGACCAGCTTCGCCCTGCACGATCTGCGTGCAGCGTCGGCTGAGGCGCGCGAGACGGCGATTGCCCGGGCCGCGCAGCGGGTCTTCGACCTGGCCCAGGGGCCGCTGGTGGCCATCGACCTGTTTCAGTGCGGCGACGATGATTACCGCCTGCTGTTCAATGCTCACCATATCGCCGTGGACGGCTGGTCCATGGGGTTGCTGGTGCAGGATCTGGCCAGCCTCTATGAAGGTCGCCAGGCGGCGCCGGCCACCGGCCTGCTGCAGGTGATCGAAGCGCAGCGCCAGACGCTGGAAGGGGATGCCGGCCAGGCACTGCTGGATTACTGGCAGCAGCGCCTGCAGGGCTTGAGCGATGAGCCGCTGACCCTCAGTGAAAGCCCACGCCCGGCACTGCAAGCCTATGCCGGCGCCCGTGAGCAGTTCCCATTGCCGGGCGAGCTGACCTCGGCACTCGCGGCCCGCGCCAGGCAGCTTGGGGTGACACCCTTCGTGCTGTATTTCGCCGCGCAGCAACTGCTGCTGTGGAAACATTCCGGGCGCCGCGATTTCGCCATCGGCCTGCCGGTGTCCGGGCGCGAAGCGGCGGACAGCCAGGCGCTGGTCGGCCTGTTCGTCAACACTCTGGCCTACCGCGTGCAGCTTGAAGAGCGGGAAAGCCTGGAGCATTTCCTGCAGCGCCTTGGCCAGCGCCTGGCCGATGACAGGGCCCACGAGCAACTGCCCTTCGAGCGCCTGCTCGAGGTGCTCCAGGTCGAACGCAGCCTTGACCGCACGCCCTTGTTCCAGACCCTGTTCAACTATCAGGTGGATCACCTCGGCGAGCGCAACCTGCACCTGCCTGGCGTCACGGTCGCGCCCCTGGCGCTGCCGCAGGGCGCGGTCAGCGCCAAGTTCGACCTGACCTTCAACCTGTTCAGCCAGGGCCGTGGCGATGAGGCCAGCAGCCAACTGATCGTCGAATACGCCACCGCGCTGTTCGACCCGGCACGCATCCAGTGCCTGGTGGACGACTACCTGGGCGTGCTGGCCAGCCTGGCGCATCTGGATCTGCAGCGGCCGCTGCTGGACTTGCCCTTGGCGTCGGTCCAGCGTCTGTCGCGTGCTGGCGATGCTGCCGAGTTGGATGTCGAGGCGGATTTCGTGACCCGCTTCGAGCTGCAGGCCGCCTTGCATCCTGAGCGTACTGCGCTGTTCTGCCGCGACCGGCAACTGAACTACGGGCAGTTGCAGACGCAGGCCAACCAGCTTGCCCACTGGTTGCTGAGCCAGGGTGTAACGGCGGAATCGACTGTTGCCTTCTGCCTGCCGCGCGACGAGCGCCTGCTGGTCTGCCTGCTGGGCATCCAGAAGGCCGGGGCGCAGTATCTGCCGCTCGACCCCAGCCATCCGCCTGCGCGGCAGGCGGCTATCCTGCAGCGGGCACGGCCGCACCTGTTGCTGTGCGAACGTGAGGATGAGCATTTTCCGGCCACGCTGCGTTGTCAGCGCTGGCAGGATCTGGCCTTGTCGGCGCAGCCGGCCCATGCACCGGCGCTGCCGAGGCACCTGCAGCAACTGGCCTACACCCTCTACACCTCCGGTTCCACCGGGCAGCCCAAGGGCGTGCAGATCAGCCGGGGCAACTTCGCCAACTTCCTTCTGGCGATGGAGCGCGCCTTGCCGCTGGACGGTGTACAGCGCTACCTGGCGCTGACCACCGTGACCTTCGATATCAGCGGCCTGGAGCTGTGCCTGCCGCTGGTACGCGGTGGCAGCGTGGTACTGGCCGATGACGAGCAACGCCAGGATCCGCTGCTGCTGGCACAACTGATCCGTGAGCGTGAGGTGGAGCTGATCCAGGCCACCCCAGCGACCTGGGCCATGCTGCTGCAGGGCGATCGCCAGGTGCTGGCCGGGCGTGTCGCTTTGGCCGGTGGCGAGGCGCTGGCGGCGGAAATGGCCGGCGAGCTGCGCCAAGTCGTGGGCTGCCTGATCAACGTCTACGGGCCGACCGAAACCAGTGTCTGGTCGACCCAAACGCCAGTGACTGAGCTGACTCAGCCGGTGGTGCCGATTGGCAGGCCGCTGCTCAACACGCGCTGCCATGTGCTCGACGAGTTCCTCTGCGAAGTCCCGCCGGGTCGTGTCGGCGAGTTGTATATCGCCGGAGACGGGCTGGCCCGTGGTTATGCCGAGCAGCCGGCGCTGAGCGCCGAGCGTTTTATCGCCGACCCGTTCGGCACAGGCGGGCGCCTGTACCGCACCGGTGATCTGGCGCGTTGGCAGGCCGACGGCCAGTTGTATTACCTGGGCCGCAGCGACGATCAGATCAAGCTGCGCGGCTTCCGTATCGAACTGGGCGAGATCGAGGCGGCGTTGCTCGCTCATCCTGATGTCGCCCAGGCGGTGGTGGCGGTGCAGGGCGAGCACCTGGCCGCGTTCTGGGTCGCGCAGGCTGGTGCCGAGCCGAGCGCAGACGCGCTGCGCGAGCATCTGCAGGAGCGCCTGCCGGTGTATATGCTGCCGACCCATCTGCAAGCGCTGGACGCATTGCCGCTCAACAGCAACGGCAAGGTGGATCGCAAGCAGTTGCCGCAGATGAGTGACGTGCCTCGCACGGCAAGCAGCGCACAGCGGCCGATGAGCGCCAGCGAGACGCTGCTGAGCGAGATCTGGGGGCAGGTGTTGCAGCTCGATGCGGTGCCGCTCGATGGGCACTTCTTCCAGCTTGGCGGGCATTCGCTGATGGCTGCGCAGGTGCGTTCGCGGTTGCGCGAGCAGGGCTTCGAGGTGCCGCTGCGCTGGCTGTTCGAGACGCCCTTGCTGACGGAACTGGCGGCGCGCCTGGAGACCCAGGCCGCCGCCATCGACCCGGCTGGCCTGCACATCGCGCAGATTGATCAGCAATTCGATCAGCCGCTATCGCCTGCGCAGCAACGGGTCTGGCTGATGCAGCAACTGCAGCCGGATGACAGCAGCTTCAATATGAGCAACAACGTGCGTCTGCGTGGCCAGCTCGATGTCGAGGCGCTGCAGCGTGCCTTGCAGCGCGTGGTGCGTCGCCATGCGATCCTGCGCACCACCTACCACCAGCAGCAGGGCGAGGCGCGCCAGCGTATCCATGAGCAGTCGACGCTGACGTTGCAGCAGGTGAGCGTCAGCGAAGCACAGTGGACGCAGGCAGCCCATGAGCTGGCCACGCGGCCGTTCGAGCTAAGCAGCGAGGCGTCTCTGCGTGCGGTGCTGTATCGCCTGGGTGAGCAGGAGCATGTGCTGCAACTGGTGTTGCACCATATCGCCTCCGACGGCTGGTCCGGTTCGGTGTTGATCGGTGAGCTGGTCGAGGGCTACGAGGCTTATAGCCAGGGTCAGGCGCCGGTCGAGCAGGAACTGGAAATCCAGTACGTCGACTATGCCGCGTGGCAGGCTTCGCCCGCGCTGCGGGCTCGTCAGCGCCAGGGTCAGCAGTTCTGGCAACGCACCCTGGCCGGCATCCCAAGCCAGGTGCCATTGCCGTTCGACTTCCCGCGCGCCGAGGCTGACGCCAGTGCAGGAGCGGCCCTGGACTTCCAGTTGCCGGCGGCAACGCTGGCGCGTCTCGAGGTCTTGCAGCGCGACAGCGGGGTTTCTCTGTTCATGCTGTTGCTGACCGTGTATGCCACCGTGCTGCAACGCGAAACCCAGGGCCGCGATCTGGTCATCGGCACCGACGTGGCCAACCGCGAACACCCGGCCACCGAGGCGCTGATCGGCTTCTTCGTCAACCTGCTGGCGTTGCGCATCCGCGTGCAGCCGGAGCTGAGCTTCCGTGAGCAGGCGGCACTGGTGCGCGATGTCTGTCTGGATGCCTTCGCCTGGCAGGACACGCCGTTCGAGCAGGTGGTCGAAGGCCTCGATCTGCCGCGTGTGGCCAACCAGCATCCGTTGCTGCAGACGCTCTTCGTTCTCGACAACACGCCGCGTCAGCCACGCCGCCTCGGCGACCTCGAGGTGACGCCGCTGACGGGTGAACAACACCATTCCAAGTTCGATATGGCGCTGTTCGCCAGTGCCGACGGCGATGCCCTCAGCCTGCGCTGGGTGTACCGCACCAGCCTGTTCCGCACGGCCACCATCGAGCGTTTGCGCGACAACTTCCTGGCGCTGCTCGACGCTGCGCTGGGTGCGCCAGACAGCCCTATCGACGCCTTACCTCTGCCTTCCAAGGGAGCTGCTGCCATGTCCACCGCTACGGACAATCCGCTGCAACGCAAGATGAGCAAACTCGGCAAGATGCGCCAGAGCGGTCCGGCTGCCGCTGCCACACCGATCGAAACCCGGCCACTGCGCGCGGGCTCCAGTTTCCCGCTGCTGGTGCAGTTGCGCGATCGCGAACTGGCGCCAGCGGTGTGGGCCGAAGCCAATCGCGAGAAAGTGGAAGGTTGGCTGCGCGAACACGGTGGGATTCTCTTTCGCGGCTTCGATCTGCCGACCCCGGCGGACTTCGAGCAGTTCTGCCAGGCGCTGTGCCCGGAGTTGTACGGCCAGTACGGCGATCTGCCGAAGAAGGAGGGCGGCAACAAGATCTACAAGTCCACGCCCTATCCGAAAGACCGCATGATCCTGTTCCACAACGAGAGCGCCCACCAGCATCGCTGGCCGCGTCGGCAGTGGTTCTATTGCGAGACACCGGCTGCCAGCGGCGGCGCCACGCCCATAGTCGACAGCCGTGAGGTGTACCGCGAACTGCCTGCCTGGCTGCAGAACAAGCTGCGCCGCAAGCAATTGATGTACGTGCGCAATTTCAGCGCCAGCCTGGATGTCAGCTGGCAGCACTTCTTCCAGACCGAGGAGCGTGCCGAGGCCGAGCGCATCTGCCGCGAGGGCGGGATCGAATTCGAGTGGCGCGGCGCCAACGAATTGCACACGCGCCAGGTGTGTCCCGCGGTGATCCTGCATCCGCTGACCGGCGATGCCAGCTTCTTCAACCAGATCCAGCTCTACCACCCGGCGTTTCTCGATGCCGATATCCGTGAGCAGTTCCTCAAGGGGCGCGACAGCGTGCTGCCCCGGCAGGTGTTCTACGGCGATGGCAGCGAGCTGGAAGAGGCCGCCATCGAGGCGATCAACGCTGCCTACGAGCGGTGCGCGGTGCGTTTCGACTGGCAGCGCGGCGATGTGGTGATGCTCGACAACATGCTTGCTGCCCATGCCCGCGACCCCTTCGAGGGCGAGCGGCGCATCGTCGTCGCCATGGGCGATATCTATCGCCGCGATCAGGTGGCGGCCGCACCGGCCATGGCCGAGGAAAACGCTTTGGAGATGACACCATGATGGATCTTGGTCTGCCGCTTTCCCCGGCCCAGAAGCAACTGGCCGAGGCCAACCCGCAGGCGTATCGCTGGGTGCGCATGGCGATCGCCGGTGTTGCCCCGGAGCGGGTCGAACAATGTCTGCGTGATCTGCTGAACAGCCATGAGGCGCTGCGCCTGCGCTACCAACGCCCGCTCGGCGCCACTGGCCTGCGCCAGCGCGTGGCCGAGCCCGGTGAATTGCGCCTGGATTGGCGCCAGGCGGATGCCGGTGTCGATGCGGCTGCCTGGCAGCGCGAGGCCCAGGCCCAGTGCCAGGCGCAGCAACCCGATCTGCTGGCCTGGTGGCGCGACGAGCAGCTATGGCTGGCACTGCCGGCCTACTCGCTGGATCTGCGCAGCTTCGAGCAACTGCGCCGTGAGCTGTTGGGGGATGGCGTTGCGGGCGATGACGAGCCGATGCAGTACAGCGATTACGCCGAGTGGATCGCCGGCCTGCAACTGGACGAGGACGCCGAGCAGGGCATGCAGTTCTGGCGCAACCTGGCCCTGCAGGAGGTGCCGGGGCTGCGTCTGATCGAACGCTATGGCATGGCCAGCGGTGCCCGTGGCTGCGTGCAGCAGGCGCTCGAACCTGCTTTGTGCGGTGCCGTGCAGGCACTGGCCGAGGGCGAAGCGCTGGCCGTCGAGCCGCTCGCCCTGGCAGCCTGGGGTGCCTTGCTCGGCCGCCTGAACGGTCAGCGCCATGCGCAACTGGGCCTGCAGCACGACCCGCGTGACGACTATGAGCAACTGCAGGGCGCCTACGGGCTGTTCGAGCAGACCCTGCCCATGCAGGTGCATCTGTCCGAGCACGCCAGCTGGCTCAGCCTGGCCCGGCAACTGGCCCGGCAATTGGAAAACGCCGTGCTCTGGCAGGAGTACCTCGGCCAGGCCGAGTTGCTGCCGGAGTGGCGCGCCAGCTATCAGGCCGGGCTGCGTGTGCAGCATCTGGCCGAGGTACCTGCACTGCAGGCCTTGTCCTTCGACACGCCGGTGGAGCTGCAACTGCACTGGTTGCTGGATGAATCCGGCCAGGGCCAGTTGGCGCTGGTGTACGACAGCGGGCTGTATCGCCGTGAGCAGATGCAACTCCTGCTGCGCCGCTACGTGCATTGGATCGGCCAACTGCTGCAGGCGCCGCAAGCGCCGCTGGACAGCCTGGATGCCTTGCTGGCAGAGGAGGCGCAACCGGCGGCAACTGTCGGAGAGCTGCCAGTGGACGTGGATATCGTCGAGCGCTTCCGTGCCCATGCGCGCAACCAGCCGCACAGCCCGGCGCTGCGCGATGGTCGGCAGGTGCTGTCTTACGCGGAGCTGGACGAGCTGAGCGAGCGGGTGGCCGGCAGCCTGCAGCAGGCTGGCGTTGGCCCGGATCAGGTGGTGGCGCTGCTGCTGCCGCGCGGCGCGCAGATGCTGGTGGCCATGCTCGCCTGCTTCAAGGCCGGCGCGGCCTACCTGCCGCTGGACCCGGCGTTGCCACCGCTACGCCTGGCCAGCATTCTCGACGATGCCAAGCCAGCGCTTGTGCTGCATCTGGATGAGTCGAGCCTGGCCTGCGAGGTGCTCAGCCTGACCTGGTCTAAGGCCAGCAGCGCTGCACCACTCGCTGCGCCCGTGGTCAGCGCGCCGCAGCACCTGGCTTATGTGCTCTACACCTCGGGCACCAGTGGCAAGCCCAAGGGCGTGCAGATCGAGCAGGGGCAGCTACGCCATTATGCAAGCCAGATAATCCATGCCCTGGATTTGCCGGCCGGCGCGCACTACGGGCTGGTGTCGTCGCTGCTCGCCGACCTGGGCAACACCGTGCTGTACCCGGCCTGGTTGCAGGGGGGCTGCGTGCACCTGCTGAGCCAGGCCAGCGTCACCGATGCGCAGGCCTTCGCCGAGGAGCTGCGCGAGCATCCGCTGGATGTGCTGAAGATCGTTCCGTCGCACCTCGAGGCATTGATCGGCGAGCATCCGCTGGAAGGTGTGCTGCCCCGTAAGGTGCTGGTGCTTGGCGGCGAAGCGGTGGGTGAGAGCCTGCTGGCGCGCCTGGCACAGGCAGGAGCTGGCTGCCGCCTGTACAACCACTACGGGCCGAGCGAAACCACGGTCGGCGTGCTCTGGCGCGCCATCGACAGCGGACAGGGGGCGAGCGGCACGGCCTTGAACCAGGTGCTCGGCAACAACCGCATCTACCTGCTCGACGAACGACAGCGCCCGGTGCCCTGCGGGCAGGCGGGCGAGTTGTGCGTGGCCGGGGCCAGTGTCGGCCGTGGCTACCTGGGCAATGTCGGCAGCTCGGCATTCGGCCGCGATCCGCTGTCCGGCACGCGCCTGTATCGCACCGGTGACCTGGCCTTGCGCCAGGCCGATGGCGCCTTGCGTATCCTCGGGCGCAACGATCAGCAGGTGAAGATTCGCGGTTTCCGTCTGGAACTGGCGGAAGTCGAACAGGCCTTGCGTGGCCTGCCGGGCGTGCAGCAGGCAGCGGTGCTGCTCGATGGCGAGCGCCTGCTGGCCTTCATCGTGGAGGAGGAGGGGCAGAGCCGGGCAACCAGCCTGCTGCGCGACGACCTGGCCCGGCAACTGCCGGACTACATGCTGCCCGCCGGTATCTTCGCGTTGAAAGCCCTGCCGCTGAACAGCAATGGCAAGCTCGATCGCCAGACGCTATTGGAGCGTGCCCGGCAGCGCATGCAGGGCGCGCGGGTGGCCCCGGTCGGCGAGCTGGAGAGCGAGGTGCTGGAAATCTGGTGCCGCGTGCTGGGTGTCGAGGATCTCGGCGTGACCGACAACTTCTTCGCCATGGGCGGGCATTCCCTGGCGGCGATCAAGGTGGTGGCGCTGATTCGCGAGCAACTGGGGCTCAACCCGCCAACCAATCTGCTGTTCGAGCGGCAAACCGTGCGCGAACTGGTGCAGAGCCTCGATCAGGGCGCGAGTGGCGAGGGCTGGCAGGTGCTGAACGAGGTGGCCGGTGATGCGCCTGCCTTGCTCCTGGTGCATGGCGCGGAAGGCCACCTGAAAGACTACCGACCGTTGCTGAAACACCTGGGCGAAAACCAGGCCGCTTATGGCTTGACGGCATTTGACGAGGGTTGGCAAAGCAAGGATCTGAACGCGCTGCTGCAGCGCTATGTGCAGAGCATTCCCGAGTCGCTCAAGCAGCGGCCGCTGGTGCTGCTCGGCTGGTGCCTGGCGTCGCGCCTGGCGCTGCTGTTGACGGCGCATCTGCAGGCCGCAGGCTTCAACGTCCAGGCCCTGGCGGTGGTGGACCATGATGCGCAGCGCAGCCTGGCTGGCGATGGCGACGAGGGTGGGCAGTTGCTCGCCGACCTGGTGTTCCTGTGTGGCAGCCGTGCGCGGCCGCTTGGCGATACCTTGCGCGAGCGTCTGGCCCGGCAACTGGTCGATTGCGATTATGCCGAGGGCGTGGCCCGCCTGCTGGCCGACGCCGAAGTGCGCGAGCATCTGCAGTGGGAGGGCGCTGAGGCCGAGTTGCAGGCCGCGATGGTGCGCTACCGGACGATCAAGACGCGCCTGTACGAACAGGCCTTACCGGTGGTCGACGTGCCCATCTGGCTGTGGCGCAGCAATGCCCACGGCGACCTGCGCGCCGCCTGGCAGGCGCACACACGCAAGGCGCTGCATTATCGGAGCCTGGATGTCGGCCATCATGCGATCCTTGCCGAGCCGCGTCTGAGTGCAGAACTGTTGTCCTTGCTGGCGCCAAGCACTGCGCCGCAACACCAAGCCGAGAGGGTGCCTGACTGATGATGTTATTGAAGGAGCTGCTGATTGACGCGCGCTGGCGCATTTTCCTGGCGGTGCTGTGCAGTGCCTTGAGTGCGGCGTGCAGCATCGGTCTGATCGGCTATATCAACCGCAGCCTGGAGCAGGGGCTGGATGACCTGAGCCAGGCGCTGGCGCTGTTCGCCGGCCTGCTGTTGCTGCTGTTCGTCAGCGGTACCCTGGCCCAGTGGCTGCTGGTGCAGATTGGCCATCGCCTGGTCTATCAGTTGCGCCTGCGCCTGGTCGGCAAGGTGCTCGGCACTGCGCTGGAGCGCATCGAGCGACTGGGCAGCCCGCGCATCTACAACGCCCTGACCAAGGACGTGACCACCGTGGCCACGGCCTTCAAACAATTGCCGATCTCCCTGTACAACGGCCTGCTGCTGCTGGCAGGCCTGGCTTACATGGCCTGGCTGAGCCTGCCGTTCTTCGCCCTGACCCTGGCGGTGATCGCCTTCGGTGTAGCGCTCGACGTGCTGCTTGGGCGCAAGGTCAAGCGCCTGATGCAGCAGGTGCGGCAGCAGGACGACCGCTTGACCGAGCAGTTCGAGGCGACCATCAGCGGCCGTTGCGAACTGGCCTTGAGCCGCGAGCGTCGGCAACTGCTGTACAACCAGCGCCTGGAGCCGATCGCGAAGGCTTCGCTGCAGGCCTCGGTACGCGCCGATACCCTGTGGGCGATCAACCTGAACTGGACCTCGCTGCTGGTGTTCGTGCTGATCGGTACGCTGTTCTTCCTCGGTCAGGGCTTCGGGCTGTTGAGCCAGCAGGTGGTGGTGGGCTACGTGCTGGCGATCATGTTTCTGCGTACGCCGATCTCGATGATTCTCGATGCGGTCCCGGCGGTAATTCGCGGCCATGTGGCGCTGCAGGCCATCGATGACCTGGCCCTGGGCGAGACGGTGCACTTCACCTTGCCGCCCAAGGCCGCCGAGCCTTTTCGTGAGTTGCGCTTGAGCAACGTGCAATACCGCTACCCCGGGCAGAGCGACGAGTTCGCCTTCCAGCTGGGGCCCATCGATCTGCACGTTCGCCGTGGCGAACTGATCTTCATCGTCGGCGGCAATGGCAGCGGCAAGTCGACCCTGGCCAAGCTGCTGACCGGACTCTACCTGCCCAGCGCGGGGACGGTCTCGCTCAATGGCGTGACGTTGGATGCTGCGCACGGCGAGTGGCACCGCGAGCATTTCGCGGCGATCTTTGCCGACTTCTACCTGTTCGCCGATGTACTCGGTGAGAACGGCCAGCTCGATGGGCTGGAGGAGCGGGTCGATCATTACCTGCAGCGCCTGGGGCTGGCGCACAAGGTGCAGTTCGTCGACGGGCGCTTGTCCACCACGGCGCTGTCCCAGGGGCAGCGCAAGCGCCTGGCCCTGCTGTTGCTGATGATGGAGGGCCGCGAGGTGCTGCTGCTAGACGAGTGGGCGGCGGATCAGGATCCGGTGTTCCGCCACGTCTTCTACCACGAGCTGCTGCCCGAATTGCAGGCCGCCGGCAAGACAGTCATCGCCATCAGTCACGATGACCGCTACTTCGACGTGGCCGATCGTATCTACCGCCTCGACTACGGCCAACTGGTGGATTACGACCGCAACAGCGAGAGCCCTTTCCAGGTGGTCGGGTAGTGGGTTACTCGGGCGTCTTGTCGCGATCGAGCGGGCAACTGCTGCAATAGTCGATGCCGGGCAGGCGGTAGCGAATGCAGCAGATACGCCGTAGCCGCTGCGGTTCGCTGGCGCCGACGTCCTTGTAGTACACCGGGGCGAACAGCGGGTTGCGCCGACCATCGGGGCGCAGGCGGCTTTCCAGTACGGCTCTGGCCGGGGCGGAGCAGCCGGCCGTCGCCAGTGGATGCAGTTCGATTTGTGTGGTGGCGAATTCGAAGAGGTTGCCGGCGTTGCTCCAGAACAGTCGTGGCGAGGCTTTCGAGACGCTGGCCATTACCTCGATCACCGGTTCCAGATGCCCTTGTATCAAGGTGCTGAAGCGCTCGAAGGGCGAGCAGGGCGGCAGACAGCTGCCGTCATGGGGCAAACGTAGGCCAAGCGGTTTGCCTTCTGCCGAGAGGGCGACGCCGACATCGCTCAGGGCGATAGGCAACTCGCGCTGCAAGAGCAGGTTGGCCGCCACGGTGGGGGCCAGGAAGCAGAAATACCATTTCGACCAGATAGAGGTCAGTGCCAGCAGATCGTCGCTGCCATGGCGGGCTGCCAGCTCACGAATGAACTCGGCGAAATAGTCCGGCTGAAACAGTTGCGAGCCGGAAACTACCTGCTGTTGATCACTGGCCAGTTGCAGGTTTTCCCCATAGGCAGCCAGCGGGCCGCTGAACAGCGGGGCAAGACTGTCGATCATCAGAGGCGCTCGTTGCCGCCGCAAGGCCGCGTTGGAGGTTGGTCGAGAGGGGAATGGGTTATCTGAACCATGCTTGATACTTGCTGCTGAGACTCGTTATCACTTGAGGTGGCGGCAGTATAAACACACCTCATCCTGCAAGCGAACCGGACAGTGCTGCCGGGGGTGAGAGGAACGTCAAATTTGGTTAATGATAATTGTTATTAACTGTATTATTCTGCGTGCGCTTGCATGGTGATCAATCGATGGCCGCGAGCATTCGCATCGTCAGCTGAAAACGGAGTGAAACATGAGTCTGGACAGTCCTGAAACGCGCTTCCTGGTTGTGGTCAACGCTGAAGAGCAATACTCCATCTGGCCCGAGTACAAGGAGATACCGCAAGGCTGGAAGCAAGCCGGCAAGCAGGGCAGCAAGCAAGAGTGCCTGGCCTATATCGAATCGGTGTGGACCGACATGCGTCCGCTCAGTCTGCGTCAAGCCATGCAGGGGCAGGAACGCGGCTGATGCCTCGCTCATCCAACCCCTGGTTTTCATTCTTGCCTGGCAGTAGTCAGCCGCCTGCGCTGCGGCTTTATTGCTTTCCCTATGCGGGGGCGGGGCACACGGTTTTTCAGCATTGGCGCGCCGGCTTGCCGAGCGATATTGAGCTGGCTCTGGTCAAGTTGCCGGGGCGCGGCGCGCGCTTCGGCGAGCCTCGCGCCACTTCGTTGGCCGACTTGGCTGAAGCGCTGGCCGTAGCGGTTGCCCAGGCCAGCGCCGATGGCATTCCCTTCGCGTTCTTCGGCCACAGCATGGGGGCATTGCTGGCATTCGAGACAGCGCGCCAACTGCTTCGGCAGAGGCTGTCGCCAGCCCAGTTGCTGGTTTCTGCGCGCACGGCGCCGCTCGCCCATGGTTGGCGCGAGCGGGTGGCGGATCTGCCGCAGGCGCAATTTCTCGAGATCATCCGTGGCATGAACGGTTTGCCTCAGGAGTTGCTCGACAATCCTGAGTGGGTCGATCTGTTTTTGCCGATCATCCGCGATGATTTCGCGCTGTGCGAAGACTATTGCTACCGCCCAGCGCCGCAGTTGTCGTGCCCCATTCACGTGCTGGCCGGAGAAACCGACGCCAGCGTGCCTCTATCGCTGCTCGATGGATGGGCTCAGGAAAGCCACGCCGAGTGTCGGACATGGCTGTTTCCCGGCGGGCACTTCTATCTGTTCGAGCAGGAAACCGAGTTGCTTGAGCTTGTACAGCGTCTGCTTGTGAGCGAGCCGCTGCGGCAGGCCGTCAACTGAGATCAGTCCTCTCATTCAGCCTTGCCGCTACCGCTCAGTCAGTCGTGTCAGTTGTATGGCGCGCTGATCGCGGGCGCCAGGGCATCTCGAATCGGAGCAAGGCGCGGCTTGTGGTTGTGACGCAGTGCCTGTGCCGTGTTTGATTAATATAATGATAGTAATTATCATTCATGACTTGCTAGAAGTGTGCGGGGTGCATTGCTGAGGGCCGATCAGCCGCACCGCCGTGCTGCTTTCTGCTCAATCCAGCGCTGTCTGTCAGATCACGCGCCATTTGCGCGTCACGAGGATGCACTCATGAATGCGATCACCCCTATTTACACCACGACGATTGTCGATCTACAGAGCCGGCACAGCGGGCTTCGCCAGCGCTATTGCCTCGACAGCACACCGGCGTTGCAGCGGCAAGAACAGCGCGAGTCCAACGCGCGCAGCTACCCGCGGCGCATACCACTGGAGCTGAAGCGCGCACAGGGTGTCTATGTTGAGGATTCGCGTGGGCAGGTCTACATCGACTGCCTGGCTGGCGCCGGCACGCTGGCGCTGGGGCACAATCATCCGGTGGTGGTGGAGGCGATCCAGCGAACCCTGACATCGGGCATTCCACTGCATACGCTGGATCTGAGCACGCCGATCAAGGATGCCTTCGTGCAGACCCTGTTCGACCTGTTGCCGGGCGATTTCGCCAAGGATGCGCGCGTTCAGTTCTGCGGTCCGACCGGTGCGGATGCAGTGGAGGCCGCGCTCAAACTGTCACGTACGGCAACGGGACGGCACAGCGTGCTGGCGTTTCATGGCGCTTATCATGGCATGACCCTTGGTACGCTCTCGATCAGCGGCAATCTCGGGCCAAAGAGCGCGCTGGGCGGGTTGCTCTCCGGCGTGCAGTTCCTGCCTTATCCGCATGACTATCGCTGCCCGTTCGGCCTCTCCGGTGAGCAGTCGATCGATGCCAACCTGCATTACATCCGCCACCTGCTGAGCGATCCGGAAAGCGGCGTGACTCAGCCGGCGGCGATGATTCTGGAAACGGTGCAGGGTGAGGGCGGGGTGATTCCCGCGCCTGATCGTTGGCTACAGGGACTGCGAGCGATTACCCGCGAACATGGCATTCCCCTGGTTCTCGACGAGATCCAATGTGGCATCGGGCGCACTGGCGATCTCTTCGCCTTCGAACGCAGCACGATCACCCCTGACGTGATGACGCTCTCGAAGGCCATTGGCGGAGGGTTGCCACTTTCTGTGGTGGTCTACCGTGGCGAGCTCGACCAATGGCAACCAGGCGCTCATGCCGGTACGTTCCGTGGCAACCAGTTGGCCATGGCTGCAGGCGATGCCACCTTGCGCTTCATGCAACGCGAAGGCATCACCAGCCATGTGCGCGGCGTCGGCGCTCGCTTGAATACGCTATTGCAGGGCTTGCAGGCCGAGTTCGACTGGGTTGGCGATGTGCGTGGGCGTGGTCTGATGCTGGGTATGGAAATCGTCGATCCAGCGCGCAGTGACGGCGCTGGCCTGCCGCTGGCCGATGGCGAGCGCGCGCGCAAATTTCAGCGTGCCTGCCTGGAGCGCGGCTTGATCGTGGAGTTGGGCGGGCGGCATGGGGCGACCGTCAGATTCCTGCCGCCGCTGATCATCAGCGAGGCCGAGATCGAACATGTCGGGCAGATTCTCTATCAGGCCGCCCAGTCTGTTCAGGGGTTCGCTCTGGCTGCGCAGCAGTGAGCCGCGTTCGACAAGATTGTGCGCGATAGAGAGAAGGCTTGTGCACTGCACAAGCCTTCTTGCTTTTCAGCCCTGACGCTGTTCTTCGGCCAGGCAGGCCGCTGCGGTGAACAGCGCATCGGTGGAGGAGTTCAGCGCTGTTTCCGCCGAGTCCTGAACGATACCGATGATGAAACCGATGGCGACGATCTGCATGGCCACTTCGTTGGGAATGCCGAACAGGCTGCACGCCAGCGGGATCAGCAGCAGCGAACCGCCCGCTACGCCCGAAGCGCCGCAGGCGCTGATCGAGGCCAGAATGCTGAGCAGCAGGGCGGTGGGCAGGTCGACGGCAATGCCCAGGGTGTGCACCGCGGCCAGGGTCAGAACGGTGATGGTGATGGCAGCACCGGCCATGTTGATGGTGGCACCCAGCGGAATGGACACCGAGTAGGTTTCCTCGTGCAGGCCCAGGCGCTGGCACAGCTGCAGGTTGACCGGAATGTTGGCCGCCGAGCTGCGGGTGAAGAAGGCAGTCAGGCCGCTCTCGCGCAGGCAGGTGAACACCAGCGGATAAGGGTTGCGACGAATCTTCCAGTACACCAGTACCGGGTTGACCACCAGGGCGACCAGCAGCATGCAGCCAACCAGCACGATTAGCAGGTGCAGGTAGCCGAGCAGGGCGTCGAAGCCGGACTCGGCCAGGGTGGCGGCTACCAGGCCGAAGATGCCCAGCGGTGCGAGGCGGATCACCAGCTTGACGATGGAGGTGACGCCGCCCGACAGGTCCCCCAGCAATTGCTTGCTGCCGGCACTGGCATGGCGGAAGGCGAAGCCCAGGCCAATGGCCCAGGCCAGGATGCCGATGAAGTTGCCGCGCAGCAGCGCGTTGACCGGGTTATCGACCACGTTCATCAGCAGGGTCTTGAGGACTTCGCCGATGCCGCCGGGGGGTGTCAGTTCTGCGGCCTGGCTGCTCAGCACCAGCGACGAGGGGAAGGCGAAACTGGCAACCACGGCGACCAGTGCGGCGCTGAAGGTGCCGAGCAGGTACATCAGCAGAATCGGGCGGATATGGGTCTGCTGACCGTGCTGGTGGTTGGCGATGGAGGCCATCACCAGGATGAACACCAGTACCGGCGCCACCGCTTTCAACGCGGACACGAAGACATTGCCGATGAAACCGACGGACAGCGCAGCCTGGGGAGCGATGACCGCAAGGGCGATACCTGCGAGCAGGCCGATGATGATCTGCGTCACCAGACTGGTGCGGTTGAGAAACTGCAGGGCAGGGTGGATAGCTTGGGACATCAAGTGGTTCTCTGGTTGCGCAGCACGGTGCAATGGGCGTCGTGCCTGGATCGAGAGGGCTTCCAGCACCGCCTTCGAGAGGTGGTCCGAAAAAATAGCGCGCGACTCTAGCACAGCCTTGTGAGGCTTCGAGCCAGACGCAGGCAACAGGACGACAGGGTGCAAGCCGGTGTCGCATCTCGGCAAGCTTCGTCTGCTTGAAATATTGAACGTCTGATGCGTATTTTGTACGAAACGCCGCCGCAGAGCGGCATCTGCCAAGGACAATCGAAGATGAGTGCTACCAGCCGCGGTGACCTGGAAACCCTGCTTTTGGGGATCGACGAGGTCGAGTGCGTCACCCCCGATCTAAATGGCGTCCCTCGCGGCAAGGTGATGACGGCAGCCGGTTTTCTCGAGGGTCGTCGTTTGCAGCTCGCTCGCGGGGTGCTGCTGCAGTGCATCATGGGGGGCTATCCGCCGGCACGTTTCTACGGCGGCGATGACGGCGACCTGGCGCTCAATGCCGAGCCGAGCCAGATTCACCGCCTGCCATGGAGCGACGCGCCGCGCGCACTGGCCATCTGCGATGCGGACGAACTGGACGGGCGCAGTTCCGGCTTGTCCACGCGTGGCTTGCTCAAGCGCGTGCTGGCGCGCTACGCCGAGCACGGTTGGCAGCCAGTCGTTGCGACCGAGCTGGAGTTCTTCGTTTTTGCCGCCAACCCCGATCCGATGCAGGCGTTCCAGCCGCCGCTGGGGTTGGATGGCCGTCGTGAGGATGGTGGTTCGGCGTTCAGCGTCAGTTCCGGCAATGGCCTGCGGCCGTTCTTTGCCGAGGTCTATCGCTGCATGGAGGCGCTGGGGCTGCCGCGCGACACCTTCATGCACGAAATGGGTGTCAGTCAGTTCGAGATCAACCTGTTGCATGGCGATGCGCTGCAGCTGGCCGATCAGACCTTCCTGTTCAAGCACCTGCTCAAGGAGGTCGGGTTCAAGCATGGCCTGTCCGTGGTCTGCATGGCCAAACCCCTGGCGCATACACCGGGCAGCTCCATGCATATTCATCAGAGCGTGGTGGAGCAGGGTAGCGGCGGCAATATCTTCAGCGCCGACGATGGTGAGGCTACGCCGGCTTTCTATCACTTCATTGGTGGCCAGCAGGCTGCAATGGCCGACTTCACTCTGCTTTTCGCGCCGCACGTGAATTCTTATCAGCGCTTGTGTCATCCCTATGCCTCGCCGAACAATGCCTGCTGGTCGGCGGACAATCGTGCTGCCGGGCTGCGCATTCCAGCCAGCGCCCCGGTAGTTCGACGAGTTGAAAATCGCCTGCCAGGCGCTGATGCCAACCCTTATCTGGCGCTGGCGGCCAGCCTGGCTGCCGGGCTGCATGGCCTGGAATGCGAGCTGCAACCAAGCGCAGCGATCCAGGGTGAATTCGAGGTGCCTGACGAATTGGCGCTACCCTGTACCATGCACGCGGCCATCGAGCGTCTGAAACGCAGTGAGCTGGCAATCGAACTGTTCGGTGCGGAATTCATCGAAGGTTACATCGCCAGCAAGACCATGGAACTGACCAGTTTCTACGATGAAATTACGCCCTGGGAGCGTCGTGTTCTCGCCGCGCAGGCTTGACGCCGACCCCGGTACCGCACAAGGAGCTTTACCCGCCAATGCGACTGATCTGGAAGTCATTCCGCTCGTTGTACTTCGCCACGTTGTTGATGTTGCTCGGCTCCGGTCTGCTCAGTACCTACCTGGCGCTGCGTCTGGCCGATACGGTCGACGGTCTGTGGGTCGGTGCGTTGATGGCGGCCAATTATTTCGGCCTGGTACTGGGTGGCAAGCTGGGGCATCGGCTGATCGGCCGGGTCGGGCATATCCGTGCTTACGTAGCTTGTGCCGGGGTGGTCACTGCAGCGGTGTTGGGGCACGGTCTGGTGGAGTGGCTGCCGTTCTGGCTGTTTCTGCGCATGCTCGTTGGCCTGGGCATGATGTGTCAGTACATGGTGATCGAGAGCTGGCTCAACGAGCAGGCCGAAGCCAAGCAGCGCGGTCTGGTGTTCAGTGGCTATATGGCCGCCTCTTATCTGGGGCTGATTCTCGGGCAGCTGACGTTGGTGGTTCACCCCACGCTGGGGTTGGAGCTGTTGATGTTGGTGGCGTTGTGTTTTGCCCTTTGTCTGGTGCCGGTTGCGCTGACCCGTCGTCTGCACCCGGCGCCCCTGCATCCAGCACCGCTGGAACTGCGTTTCTTTCTCAAGCGTGTACCGCTGTCGCTGACCACCATTTCAGTGGCCGGCCTGCTGATCGGCTCCTTCTATGGTCTGGCGCCGCTGTATGCCACGCGTATGGGCTTGTCGACCGAGCAGGTGGGTCTGTTCATGGGTAGCTGCATTCTGGCAGGCCTGCTGGTGCAATGGCCGTTGGGTTGGCTATCGGATCGTCAAGACCGCGTGCGCTTGATTCGCGGCTGCGCCGTCTTGCTGCTGTTAGCGGCACTGCCGCTGGCGGCGTTGCCGAAAGTCTTTCTCGGTCTGCTGATCTGCATTGGTTTTCTGGTCAGCCTGATGCAGTTCAGCCTCTATCCGCTGGCGGTGGCACTGGCCAACGACCACGTGGAGCCGGAGCGGCGTGTGTCGCTCACCGCCATGCTGCTGGTGACGTTCGGTGTCGGCGCCTGTATCGGCCCGTTGCTGACCGGCGTGCTGATGCGTTTCTACGGGGCCAACATGCTGTACGTGTTCGTCTGCGTCTGCGCGCTGATCCTGATCTGGCGCATTCGTCCGGAGGTGGTGACTCATCTGCATCAAGTCGATGACGCACCGCTGCAGCACATGGCCATGCCCGGTAACGTCACCAGCTCGCCATTGGTCGCTGCGCTCGATCCGCGCGTGGATGAGCAGGACGTGCAGGAGCAGATGCAGGAGCCCGCTGCTGCGGCAGCAGCGGCGGCTGAAGAAGACCAGCAGAAGGCGCAGGCAGCCCAGTAGAGGCTGCAGTGACTTAGAAGGGGCCGTCGCTCTCGGTGCGGCGCGCCTCGCGCTGCAGTTGATAGACGAAGCGCTCGACCTGGCGTTGTTCCAGACCGTTCATGCGGTGAAAGCGCGTACCGACGAAGGTCATGTCGACCTTGTCGTCGTACTGCACGTGACGCAGTTCCACGGCGCAGGTCATGTTGCCAAAGGGCAGGTAGGCGGTGAGGCGCTCGTGTACCTGGCCGTTGTTCAACTGCTGGGAGAGATTGCCGGCAAAGCGCAGCTTGCAGCCGGTAGCCGAGATATCCAGCAGGTGCCCCGGCAGCGGTTCGCGTAGCTTGTCGCCATTGAGCACAACCTTGACCAGGTCGCCCTGCTTCAACTGTGCGCGAAAGGCACTGCGGCGCTGGTGATAGATCACTTCGCTGGGGAGCGGTGTCCAGTAGCAGGGGGCGCCTTCCAGCTCACCGAGTTGTACATCGTGATCACAGGTCCAGGCGACTCGTACACCGTCGCGAAACGCTTCGACATTGAAGGTTTCACCCTGTTTGAGAAAGCGCTCGCCATCGTTGGGGATGATTTCGTCCAGCGCCACACGTGCGCGATCCTTGTCGATCTCAACGAGGTAGCTTTGGAAACGCAGGCCACGCCCCTTGAACTGAATGATCAGGGGGTCATGGTTTTGTTGCAGTTGACGCAGGGTGGCAATGATCTCTATGGATGTCTTGAGCACCTTGGGCGGTTGAGGACCGCTCTCGTCGTTGAACGCGCTGGACACAGGTCGGAACTCTCCGAATCATGGGCTACAACGGCACTAGCATACTGGCGGAGTGCCTGCATGTCCCTGTGCTTTTTGTTGGGGGGATGGCTCAGGCCTGGCTGAGCGGTCTTTGCTGCGCGATTCTAGCGGCACTGCCACGGCTGTCATAGAGGCCGGGTGTCTCTCCACCGCGCAGAATACCCAGGACGCTACCGACCGAGGCCTGACTGGCGCGGATCAGGCGACCATTGCGCAGGTTGGCTTCCTGGCAGCGTTGCAGCAAGGTGGAAAGTTCTTCGCTGCGTGCCATGAGCTGTCCGCCCACGGGGGATTGGCTCGCCAGCGCGGTCAGTCCGTCGCGGTCAGCGCTCAGGCCGGCGTTTTGCAGGAGGCGGCTACGGTCATTGCCATGTTGCTGGAGCAGGGCAAGAAGGGGTTGTTTTTCACCGAGCAGGCTATCGAGGCGTGGTAGATCACGTTCGGTGAGCGCCTGGAATTCGCTATCGATCAGCTCAAGCAATTGCTCGGCGGTGCCGATATCGGAGGAGAACAGGTCAAGCAAGGCTGTGTCGTGCATGGCGGGCTCTTGGGGGTCGGGCGTCCAACACCCCCAGCGCAGCCCTGGGACTAGCGCTGGGATTCGAAGTCGAGCAGTTTCTGGGCGACGCGTTTGCTGTCGACCTGATAGCTGCCGTCGGCGATGGCCTGCTTCAGCTCGGCCACACGCTCCTTGTTGACGATTGGCTGATCACGCAGCTTCTCGCCGATAGTTTGCAACTGCTGTGCCTCACGGCTCAGTTGCACGGATTCACCGCTCTTGGCGTTGGTTTGCTCATCGCTACCGGTGACAGGCGCCTTGCTCGGCTGCGCCGACTCGTTGCGATTGCCAGTCTGAGTCGCGCCGGTACGTCCCGTGTTAGCGGGCGTATTGGCATTGTTCAGCCGGTTGAAGTCGATGACCATGATGCAGAACCTCGGACGATATGGTGGACGCTTGCCATGCTTTTCGGCCACTGCCGGGAAAACTTTAGGACTAATTTCATTGCGTCTTGGGACAGTGTAGGGAATCGCCAGACCTTTGCGCTACAAGAAACATGCCTACATGGATACTTCCACCTGCCCTGGGCCGACCACACGGGCTCGCACCACTCGCTGCGAGCGCAGGTTGCGTACGTTGATCTGCTCGCCCGGCGCCCCGTCTGTAAGGGCTTCGCCGGGCATGCGCACGTTGACGGTGGTGCCGCGAGCGCTTATCACCACCTGATCGCCCCGACGAATGACCTCGGCCACTTGCAGATGAGTCGAGAGAAGAATCTGGTTACTGCCGAGTTGACGCGTCAATTTCTTGCCGATCGCCTGGTTCAGGTCGGTGAGGAAGTTCTGTCCCAATTGCCCGACATCGCGTTCAACCAGGTTCAGATCCGCAGCCTTGACTACGCTCATGCGCTTGAGGGGGCGCGTCAGTATGACGACGGGGCGATACAGACGGACTTCAGCAGGGACAAACACCGTCCATGGGGCGCTGCCATCGCAACGGACCCTGGTGGTGACGCGGCCCAGTGGCTGCGCCGGGCTTTCCAGCGTGGTGGTCAGGGGTTGGTCGCATAGCGGTAGGCGCAGACGCGGGTCGAGCCGATTGACACGAATCTCATGGCGGCCCTGAATTTCGCTACGCTGTAGATATTCGGTGGTCGCCTGCTCAAGAAAAGACTCGGTGACGCCGATAAGTTGTTCAGTGCTGGTGAAGCCAGCCGCCGCCGTGCCGCTGTAGCCGAGTGTCGGCAAAGCGAGTAAAACGAACAAAGATGCAAGGCACTTTGCCAGCGGCTGACGGAATGATGACGTTCTCTGTTTCATAAGCAATGCAAAGCAAGCCCCGTGCCGCCTGCTAGGCTCAACGGGGTACGCGTGACTAGACGAGAAGGAGTCCGGGCATGGCCGGGTTGATGGATTCGGTTAACCAGCGAACTCAGCTGGTGGGGCAGAACCGCTTGGAGTTGTTGCTGTTTCGCCTGGAAGGCCCACAGCTATACGGGATCAACGTGTTCAAGGTGAAAGAGGTGCTGCAGTGCCCGAACCTCACCATCATGCCCAAATCCAGCCCGGTAGTGCGGGGCGTGGCCAATATCCGTGGGGGCACCATTCCGATTCTCGATCTCTCCATTGCTACCGGCCGTGCGCCGCTGGGAGATCTGAAGACCAGTTTCGTGATCATCACCGAGTACAACACCAAGGTTCAGGGTTTTCTGGTGCGCTCGGTCGAACGGATCGTGAACATGAACTGGGAGGAGATCCATCCGCCACCCAAGGGTACCGGTCGCGATCACTACCTGACCGCAGTCACGCGGCTCGACCAACAGCTGGTCGAGATCATCGACGTCGAGAAGATCCTTGCCGAGGTCGCGCCGACCTCCGAGGTGATCTCCGCTGGCGTCATCGATGATCAGGTTCAGAGTCAGGCGGTGACCAAGCATGTGCTGATCGTCGATGACTCCTCGGTGGCGCGAAAACAGGTTTCGCGCTGCCTGCAGACTGTTGGTGTTGAAGTGACCGCGCTGAATGATGGCCGCGAGGCGCTCAATTACCTGAAGAAAATGGCGGAGGAAGGGCGGCATCCTGACAAGGAATTGCTGATGCTGATTTCCGACATCGAGATGCCGGAGATGGACGGCTATACGTTGACCACGGAGATTCGTAGCGATCCGCGCATGCAGAAGCTGCATATCCTCCTGCATACTTCGCTTTCCGGTGTGTTCAACCAGGCGATGGTGAAGAAGGTGGGGGCTGACGACTTCCTTGCCAAGTTCAAGCCAGATGATCTGGCAGCGCGTGTGGTCGATCGCATTCGTGTATCGGAAGGGGGCTGAAGGGACGACCTTTGGCGAACGTTATGGTTGGTGAGGCGGCATTAGTGTCTTCAGGTAATTTGGATTTCGAGCAGTTCCGGACTTTCCTGGAAAAGGCCTGCGGTATTTTGCTTGGTAGCAACAAGCAGTATCTGGTCTCCAGCCGTCTGAACAAGCTGATGGAACAGAACGGCATCAAGACCCTGGGCGAGCTGGTGCAGCGTATGCAAAGCCAGCCGCGCGGAGGGCTGCGCGAGCAGGTGGTCGATGCCATGACGACCAACGAGACGCTTTGGTTTCGCGACACCTATCCCTTCGAGGTGCTCAAGAGTCGCGTGCTGCCGGAGCTGATCAAGGCCTATCCGGCTCAGCGCTTGCGCATCTGGTCGGCGGCATGCTCGTCCGGTCAGGAGCCTTATTCCTTGTCGATGTCCATCGACGAGTTCGAGCGCAGCAACCTCGGCCAGCTCAAGGCCGGTGTGCAGATCGTTGCCACCGACCTTTCGCCGTCGATGCTCAGCAACTGCAAATCCGGTGAGTACGACAGCCTGGCCATGGGCCGGGGGCTTTCACAGGAGCGCCTGCAGCGTTACTTCGATCCGAAAGGGCCGGGTCGCTGGCAGGTCAAGGCGCCGATCAAGAGCCGCGTTGAGTTCCGTCCGCTCAATTTGCTCGATAGTTACGCGGCGCTGGGCAAGTTCGACATCGTGTTCTGCCGCAACGTGCTGATCTACTTCTCGGCCGAGGTGAAGAAGGACATCCTCACGCGCATTCACGCCACGTTGAAGCCGGGTGGTTATCTGTTCCTTGGTGCTTCCGAGGCGCTCAATGGCCTGCCGGAAAAGTACCAGATGGTGCAGTGCAGTCCAGGGATCATCTACAAGGCCAAATAGCCGCGCGGTGTGTTCAGTCCAGTAACGGGAGGCCAATGGCCTCCCGTTTGCGTTTCTGGGGTTGGCCATGGCGGTTCGGCTGCGTATCGCTGGATGGAGAGGGCGCACCGGCAATCTGACGCAACTTCATGGGCAGCGCGCAGGGTGCGCGCCGCATTTCCGTGGGCGGCAATCTCCGTTCTGGGTGTTGCCGCTCGCTTGCCAGTAGGCGGTAAGGCCTTGCCGCCTTGCCGCTTTTGTTAGCTGTTTATTTTTATAAGTTATTGATTTTATTGATTTATTTTAGTTGGCACAGCCTTTGCTGAGTAGCTTGCAACAGAGACCACATGGCCCAAGCGGCAAAGGTTCGGAACATGAGCATCAACTTCGGCAGAGCACTCGGCATCCACGAACAGGCACTCGGTTTCCGCGCCCAGCGCGCCGAGGTGCTGGCTAACAACATCGCCAACGCCGATACCCCGAACTACAAGGCGCGTGATCTGGACTTCGCCAGCGTCCTGGCCGAGCAAAGCAATCGCATGCAGCGCGGTGGCGTTTCCCTGAATCGCACCGACAGCCGCCACATCCCGGCCGAAGGCGTCAGCAGCGGCGAAGCTGAGCTGCCGTACCGCACGCCGTTCCAGGCCTCGCTGGACCAGAACACCGTCGACCTGCAGATCGAGCAATCGAACTACGCCGAGAACTCGGTGCAGTTCCAGGCCAGCTTCACCTTTCTCAATAGCAAATTCAAAGGGCTGACTGCAGCCCTGCGCGGCGAATAAGGAGCGCGACCATGTCCCTTGCCAGTGTCTTCAACATCGCCGGAACCGGCATGAGCGCCCAGAGCACTCGCCTGAACACCATTTCCAGCAACATCGCCAACGCCGAGACCGTGTCTTCGAGCCTGGATCAGACCTACCGTGCGCGCCATCCGGTGTTCGCCACCATGTTCCAGCAGGCGCAGAACGGCGACCGTGGTTCGCTGTTCGCCGAGCAGGATGAGGCCGGTCGTGGTGTGCAGGTGCTGGGTGTGATCGAGGATCAGAGCAGCCTGATGCCGCGTTACGAGCCTGATCACCCGATGGCCAATGCCGACGGGTATGTCTACTACCCGAACGTCAATGTGGTCGAGGAGATGGCCGACATGATCTCTGCCAGTCGTGCTTTCCAGACCAACGTTGAAATGATGAACACCGCCAAACAGATGCTGCAGCGTGTGCTGACGCTGGGTCAGTAAGCCGAGACGAGGAAATCACATGAGTACCGTAAATGGCGCTGGCTCTGTATTGGATCAATACCAGCTCAAGCCGGAAGGTCCGAAAAGCAAGGATCTTGGCAAGAACGAGTTTCTGAACCTGCTGGTGGCGCAGCTCAACAACCAGAACCCGCTGGAGCCTCAGGGGAACGGTGAGTTCATCGCCCAGCTGGCGCAGTTCAGTCAGGTGGAAGGAATCGAGAAGCTAAACACCAGCATGGGGTCGATGCTTTCCAGCTTCCAGTCCTCGCAGGCGCTGCAAGCGTCTTCTCTGGTCGGGCGCAAGGTGATCGTGCCGAGCGAGAAAGCCGTGGTCGATACCAGCGAGAGCTTCAAGGCCAGTACCGTTTTGCCGGTCAGCAGCAGCAACGTGTACGTCAATGTCTACGACAATTCCGGTTCGCTGGTGACGCGCGTCAACCTGGGCGAGCAGGCTGCCGGTAACGTCAGCTTCATCTGGGATGGCAAGGACTCCGACGGCAATGTGGTGCCGCCGGGTACCTATAAATTCGAGGCTCAGGCCACCTACGACGGCGAGACCAAGGGGCTGTACACCTTGCTGCCGGCCAACGTCGACAGCGTCACCTTGGGCGGCAGTGAGCTGATGCTCAACCTTGCTGGTCTGGGCAGCGTTCCGCTTTCTCAAGTGCAGGTCATCGGCCAATAACTATTGCCGCCGGCAGTTCCGGCAAAGGAGTTTTCCATGTCGTTCAATATTGGTCTTAGCGGTCTGCGTGCTGCGACCAGCGACCTCAACGTCACCGGTAACAACATCGCCAACGCCGGCACTGCAGGCTTCAAGCAGTCTCGTGCCGAGTTCGCCGATGTCTACGCCGCTTCCGTGCTGGGTACCGGCAAGAACGCTCAGGGCAGCGGTGTGCTGCTGGCGGACGTTTCGCAGCTGTTCAATCAGGGCAACGTCAACTACACCAACAATGCGCTGGATATGGCCATCAACGGCAATGGCTTCTTCATGACCAGCAACAACGGTGAGATGAGCTACACCCGGGCGGGTTATTTCGGCACTGATCGCGATGGTTATATCGTCAACAACTTCGGCTACCGCCTGCAGGGGTATGCGGCCGATGACAGCGGCAACGTCTTGCCGGTGCAGGCTGATCTGCGCGTCAGTGCTGGCCAGCAGGAGCCCCGGGCGACTACCACCGTCTCCCAGCGGACCAACCTGAACTCCAATGCCGTTCGTCCCGCCAATGCCGGGACCATGGCGGCGCCGACCTTCGACCCGAGTGATTCGAAATCCTTCAACTGGTCGACCTCGACCAACATCTACGATTCGCAGGGTAATGCCCACGTGATGAGCCAGTACTTCGTCAAGAACGAAGCTCCGGCTAACAATGGCTGGGTCATGCATGTGCTGATCGATGGCGTCAACCCACGTGATCCCACCAGCAACCAACCGTTCAGCTATGCAGTGAACTACGATGCCGCAGGGCAACTGGCGAATCCGGCGTTGACGCCGCTGGCCAGCACGCCGGCGAATCCGGCTCTGGATGCACCCGCCATCCCGGTCGGAACGCCCAACGGTGTCTTTGCGCTCGCCGATACCGACTGGGTGCCGGCTGAAGAGGATCCGGCCAACCCAGGCACCATGGTGGCCAATGGCGCCGATAGCGAGGCCTTCACCTTCGATATGCGCGGTTCGACCCAGTACGCCGCCTCCTTCGGGGTCAATGCCGTGAGCCAGGATGGTTACACCACCGGTCAGCTGGCTGGTATCGAGATCGACGATACGGGGGTGATCTTCGCCCGCTACACCAACGGCCAGTCCAAGGTGCAAGGGCAGGTGCTGTTGGCGAATTTTGCCAACGTTCAGGGGCTGACCCCTGTGGGCAAGACCGGCTGGGTGCAGTCGTTCGAGTCGGGTGAGCCGGTGGTCGGTACGCCACGCAGCAGCACCTTGGGCGCCTTGCAGGCAGGTGCGCTGGAGGACTCCAACGTCGAACTGTCCGACCAGTTGGTGAACCTGATCGTTGCGCAGCGTAACTACCAGGCCAACGCCAAGACCATCGAGACCGAAAGCGCCATTACCCAGACCATCATCAATCTGCGTTGATGACTGGCGGTAGAGGCAAAGCGGCAAGCCAGGCTTGCCGCTTTGCCGTTCAAGGGCCGGCAAAACCCCGCCGCCGGCTTTTCTTTGCAATCTCTCTCTTCCTATAAAATCCTTTTAAATCAGTCTCTTGTATTTGTTTTTCGTGGCTGGCACAGCGCTTGCTTTAAAGCTTGCAAAGAGCCAAGGGCGTGTCGCCCACTCGGAGAATTACCATGGACAAGATGCTGTATGTCTCCATGACTGGAGCGCAGAACAACACCCTGGGGCTGCGCGCCCACGCCAACAACCTGGCGAACGTTTCCACCACGGGTTTCCGCCGTGATTTCGAGCAGGCGCGCTCCATGCCGCTGTTCGGTGAAACCTTTCCGGCTCGGGTGTTTGCCATGAGCGAACGTCCCGCCACCGATTTTCGTCCGGGCTCGCTGCAGGAAACCGGGCGTGACATGGATGTGGCGGTGGGCGGCAAGGGCTGGATAGCCGTGCAGGCTCCTGATGGCAGCGAAGCCTATGTGCGCACTGCCAGTCTGAACATCGATGCGCTGGGGATGTTGCGCACCGGCAACGGTTTGCCGGTGATGGGCAATGCCGGGCCGATTGCCGTGCCGCCGGAGCAGAAAGTGGAAATCGGCCAGGACGGCACCATCAGTATTCGTGCGTTGGGTGAGAACCCCAATGTGTTGGCTGAAGTTGACCGCATTAAGCTGGTCAACCCGGATCCCAAGAGCCTGGAGAAGGGCACCGATGGCCTGATTCGCGTCAAGGGCCAGCCTGAAGTGCTGGCGGATGCCACCGTTGAGGTGACCTCCGGCTTTCTCGAGGCGAGCAACGTCAATGCCGTCGAGGAGATGACCGCAATCCTTTCCCTGTCCCGCCAGTTCGAGCTGTCGGTGAAGATGATGCGCACCGCCGAGGACAACTCGTCGGCCATGGCGCGGGTTTTGCAGATTAGCTAATTACCAGCACGCGGCGCCGTAAAACCGGCGCCCGAGGAGAAACGATATGCTTCCGGCACTGTGGGTCAGCAAGACCGGTTTGTCCGCCCAGGACATGAACCTGACCACCATTTCCAACAACCTGGCCAACGTTGCGACCACCGGCTTCAAGCGCGATCGCGCCGAGTTCGAGGATCTGCTCTATCAGATCCGTCGTCAGCCTGGTGGCCAGTCCAGCCAGGACAGCGAACTGCCGTCCGGTCTGCAGTTGGGTACAGGTGTGCGCGTGGTGGGAACGCAGAAGATCTTCACCGCCGGCAGCCTGCAGACCACCGAGCAGCCGCTGGATTTGGCAGTGAACGGCCGTGGCTTCTTCCAGATCCTGCAGCCCAACGGCACCGTTTCCTATACCCGTGATGGCAGCTTCCATCTGAACTCCGACGGGCAGATTGTCACTTCCCAGGGCTTTGCCCTGGAGCCGGCCATCGTCCTGCCCGCCGAAGTGCGCACTTTCACCGTCGGTGAGGACGGTACCGTTTCGGTGACCACCGCCGGCAACGCGCAGCCGCAGGTGATCGGCAACATTCAGCTGGCTGACTTCGTCAACCCGGCAGGCCTTGAAGCCATCGGCAACAACCTGTTCCTGGAGACCGGTTCCAGCGGTGCGCCACAGGTCGGCAACCCAGGGCTCAATGGTCTGGGTACCACGCTGCAGAACACCCTGGAAAACTCCAACGTCAGTGTGGTGGAGGAGCTGGTGAACATGATCACCACCCAGCGTGCCTATGAAATGAACTCCAAGGTGATTTCCACCGCTGATCAGATGCTGTCCTTCGTGACGCAGAACCTCTGATTTTTTGACTCTGTTGTGAACGCCGCGAGGTAGTGGTTATGAACCGGCAAATTTTCTGTTTCCCCCTGTTGGCTGGCTTGCTGCTTGTCAGCGGTTGCGTGGCGCCGACAGCCAAGCCGGATGATCCCTATTACGCGCCGGTGCTGCCGCGTACGCCGCTTCCGGCTGCACAGAACAATGGTTCGATCTATCAGGCGGGTTTCGAGAACGGCCTGTATGACGACCGCAAGGCATTTCGCGTGGGTGACATCATCACCATCTCGCTGAACGAACGGACCCAGGCCAGTAAGAACGCCAACAGTGCGCTGCAGAAAGACAGCAGCGGCACCCTGGGGGTGCCCAATCTGTTCGGTATGGCCGTCGCGCCAGACAACCCGCTGCGCAGCCTCAGTGCTCTGGGTATGACCAACAACAACCTGAGTCTGGATTCGAGCTGGGATTCCAAGCGCGCCAACACTGGCTCCGGTCAGGCCGGGCAGAGCAACAGCCTGTCGGGTTCGGTCACCGTGACCGTGGCTGAGGTGCTGCCCAACGGCATTCTGGCTGTGCGCGGCGAGAAGTGGATGACGCTCAATACCGGCGATGAACTGATGCGTATTTCCGGGCTGGTGCGAGCCGACGATATTTCCACCGATAACACCGTGTCTTCCACTCGTGTCGCCGATGCGCGCATCACCTATTCGGGTACTGGTGCCTTCGCCGATGCCAGCCAACCCGGCTGGATGAGTCGTTTCTTCATGAGCCCACTGTGGCCGTTCTGATCGCGGGGAGCTGTAGATGAAAACCTGGCTGACTCATTCCCCGTACGTGCTGTTCAATCGTCTGTCTCACTGGTATGCGCGAGTGACGGCTGGCGGCTCTGCGCGCAAGGCTTTTACCGTCACCTCGAGCGCCAAGCGAGGCGCGCGACTTGACCGCCTCGAGTCGGCACAGGCAGGGGCGTGCCGTCGGCAGTTCGCCGTTGCTCATCGTGGCTATCGCCATCGCGGTGCCAACGATTGGCTGCTGCTGGCGACCATGCTCGCGTGCATGCTGCTGAGCCTGCCGACCCAGGCCGAGCGCCTGAAGGATCTGGCGTCGATCCAGGGGGTGCGCAGCAACCAGTTGATCGGTTACGGCCTGGTGGTCGGTCTCAATGGCAGTGGCGACCAGACTACCCAGACGCCATTTACCGTGCAGACCTTCAACAACATGCTGGCCCAGTTCGGCATCAAGGTGCCGCCAGGCGGCAACGTGCAGTTGAAGAACGTCGCAGCGGTGTCGGTGCATGCTGACCTGCCGGCGTTCGCCAAACCAGGCCAGACCATCGACATCACCATTTCCTCCATTGGTAACGCCAAGAGCCTGCGTGGCGGCAGCCTGCTGATGACGCCGCTCAAGGGCATCGACGGCAACGTCTACGCCATCGCCCAGGGCAACCTGGTGGTCGGTGGCTTCGATGCCAGCGGCGCCGATGGCTCGCGCATCACCGTCAACGTGCCGTCCGCCGGCCGTATTCCGGGTGGTGCCACGGTGGAGCGTCCGGTACCGAGCGGCTTCGATCAGGGCAACACCCTGACCCTCAACCTCAATCGGCCCGACTTCACCACGGCGAAGAACATCGTCGATCAGATCAACGACCTGCTTGGCCCGGGCGTCGCGCAGGCCATCGATGGCGGGTCGATTCGCGTCAGTGCGCCGCTCGATCCCAATCAGCGTGTCGATTACCTGTCGATCCTCGAGAATCTTCAGGTCGAAGCCGGCAAGGCAGTGGCCAAGGTCATCATCAACTCGCGCACCGGCACGATCGTGATCGGTCAGGACGTCAAGGTGCAACCGGCCGCCGTCACCCACGGCAGCCTGACTGTGACCATCACCGAAGACCCTATCGTCAGCCAGCCCGAGGCCCTGTCCGGCGGGCAGACTGCAGTGGTACCCCGTTCGCGCGTGGGCGCCGAGCAAGAAGCCAAGCCGATGTTCAAGTTCGGCCCGGGCACCAGTCTCGACGAGATCGTCCGTGCGGTTAACCAGGTGGGCGCGGCGCCTTCCGACCTGATGGCCATCCTGGAGGCGCTCAAGCAAGCCGGCGCTCTTCAGGCTGACCTGATCGTGATCTGAGGAGGATCGCCGATATGGATTCCCGACTCTCAGCCGGCCTGCTGGCCGGTGGCAAAAGCCCGGTCGATAGCGGTGCTTTCACCGACCTGAACCGCCTCAACCAGTTCAAGGTGGGCGGTGATACCGAGCAGAACATCCGCAAGGTCGCTCAGGAGTTCGAGTCGCTGTTCATGAACGAAATGCTCAAGGCCATGCGCTCGGCCAACGCCGCGTTCGGCGAGGGCAACTTCATGAACAGCAACGAGAGCAAGACCTATCAGGACATGCACGATCAGCAACTGGCCGTAACGCTCTCCAAGGAAGGGCGCGGCATTGGTCTGGCCGACGTGCTGGTGCGGCAGATGTCGAAGATCAAGCATCCCTCCAGTCGTCCCAATCCCTTCGCGCAGATCGAACAGCCGGTTGCCGCGACAGGTGAGGCGAAAGCCGACAAGGTCGCCAACAGCGAAGGTTTCCGTGATGACGTGGCACTGCTCAATCGTCGCCGCCTGGCGGTGCCGGGCAAGCTGGCCGATCGCCTGTTGGCCGGCATCGTGCCGTCGGCAGGGGAAGGCGAGGGCAAGGCACTGGCAGGTAATGACTGGATTCCGGCTCAGGCCAGTGCTGCACCCAAGGCGCTAGCTCTGAGCTTGGCCAACAGCGATGCCTTGACCGGCCGGCGTATCGCCCAGCCGCCGCTGGCGCCGGGCAAGGCGGCGTTCAGCTCGCCGCAGGAATTCGTCGCCACCATGCTGCCAATGGCGGAGGCTGCAGCCGAGAAGATCGGCGTCGACCCGCGTTATCTGGTGGCGCAGGCCGCGCTGGAAACCGGCTGGGGCAAGTCGATCATTCGCACTGGCGATGGCCAGAGCAGCCACAACCTGTTCGGCATCAAGTCCCACAACACGTGGGATGGTGAGTCGGCTCGCGTGCTGACCACTGAATACAAGGGCGGCAAGGCGGTGAGGGAGGCGGCCAACTTCCGCGCCTACGACTCCTACGCGCAGAGCTTCGACGACTACGTCAGCTTCCTGCAGAACAACGGTCGCTATGAGAAGGCGCTGAACGTCACCGAGAACCCGGAGCGTTTCGTCAAGGAGCTGCAGCAGGCCGGTTACGCCACCGACCCGAACTATGCGCGCAAGATCTCGCAGATCGCCCGCAAGATGCAGACCTATCAGGCAATCGCCGCTGCCGATAGCGCCACCACAAGGACTTGAGGTTGAACCATGGCTGACCTACTCAATATCGGCCTCTCCGGTCTTGCCGCCAACAAGACCTCGCTGGCTGTTACCGGTCACAACATCGTCAACGTCAATACACCTGGCTTCTCCCGTCAGGATTCGGTGCAGGCCACGCGCACGCCGCAATTCAGCGGCGCCGGTTACATCGGCTCGGGCACCACGCTGGTGGACGTGCGGCGCATCTATAACGAATTCCTGACTACCCAGGTGCGTAGCAGCACGGCCCTGAACAGCGACACCAAGGCTTATCTGAGTCAGATCAATCAGCTCGATTCGTTGCTGGCGGGCAGCACCACGGGGATTACCCCGGGCTTGCAGAAGCTGTTCTCCGCGCTGCAGACCGCGGCGGAGGACCCGGCGAACGTACCGGCACGGCAGTTGGCCCTGTCTGAAGCCGAAGGTCTGGCCAAGCGCTTCAACACGGTCTACGACCGTCTGTACGAGCAGAATGCCTTCATCAACAAGCAGTTGTCGGCGGTTACCGATCAGGTCAACCAGCTGGCCACTTCGATTGCTGGTTACAACGACGCAATTGCCATCGCGGCGTCCAATGGTCAGGCACCGAATGACCTGCTCGATGCCCGTGAAGAAGCGGTGCGCAAGCTGTCCGAGTTCGTCGGCGTGACCGTCGTTCCGCAGGACGACAACAGCTACAACCTGTTCATCGGTTCCGGCCAGCCTCTGGTTGTAGGCAGTCAGGCCTCTCGAATCGAGGTGGTGCCGGGGCAGGCTGATCCGCTGCGCCACGAGATTCAGTTCGTCAGTGGCAACTCCCGACAGAACGTCACTTCGTTGATCACCGGTGGCGAGATGGGGGGGCTGCTGCGTTACCGCGAGGACGTACTGGACACTTCACTCAATTCGGTGGGGCGTCTGGCGCTGTCGATCTCTGATCAGATCAACCGACAGCTGGGGCAGGGGCTGGATCTCAATGGTCAGTTCGGCAACGAGCTGTTCCGTTCGATCAATGATCCCGCACTGCTCAGCCAGCGTAGCCTGGCACGTGTGGGCAACAGCGACCCTAACGCCAACCTCAACGTCACCATCACGGACACCACGCAGCTGACCACCAGCGACTACGAGGTGCAATTCACCAGTGCCACCGAGTACGTGGTGCGGCGCCTGTCCGATGGCACGCAGTTCCCGACCACGCCGGCAACCTTCGATATCACCACCGTGCCGGCACCTGAGATAGACGGCTTTTCCCTAGGTGTGGCCAGCGGCACCTTTGCCGCAGGCGACCGCTTTCAGGTAATGCCGACCCGCAACGCCGGTCGTGATGTCCGTGCGGACATGAAAAACGCCGAGGAGCTGGCCTTCGCTGCGCCGCTCAAGGCCGAAACCAGCCCGGCCAATATCGGTACCGGCAAGATCACTCAGCCGAAACTGCTGACCGAAATCGATATCTATGACCCGGCTGCCCAGGCAGATCTGGAAACCAGCCTGCGTAATGCGCCACCACTGCGCATCGTGATGGGGGCTGGCGGTGGAGCGACCCAGAGCTACGACGTGGTCGACATCAACGGCAACGTGATCGACACCGGCAGCATCGTCCCCGGGCAGGACAATGCGCTGACCATCAGCGTACCGGCCAACCCGCCTGGGATCCCTGCTGCGTTCGACTACCAGGTGACCATCAGCGGTCGCCCCTCGGGTGGCGACAATTTCTCTGTGTCGTTCAACACCAATGGCGTGTCGGACAACCGTAACGCGTTGAACCTGGTCAACCTGCAGAACAAGTCGGTGATCGGCATCAATCCGGCAGCGCCCACAACCACCGGTTCCAGCTTTTCCGACTCTTATGGTGACCTCGTCGAGCGAGTCGGTACGCTGACCAGTCAGGCGCGCGTGGACGGTGAAGCGACGGGCGCGATTCTCAAGCAGGCCACCGATAATCGTGACTCGGTGTCTGGGGTCAACCTCGATGAAGAAGCGGCCAAACTGATCCAGTTCGAACAGTACTACCAGGCATCCGCGCAGATTATTCAAGTTGCGCGTAACCTGTTCGATACTCTGATCAATACATTCTGATAGTCACCTTCCCGCGTTCGGGAAGGTGCGGCCTGTGCTGATGACAGGCGTTGCAAGAGGCAAGCCCCATGGTCATGCGCATCTCATCCATCCAGGCATTCAACAACGGCGTTTCCGGCCTGGGGCGCAACTATTCGAATCTGATTCGCACCCAGGAGCAGATCAGCAGCGGCAACCGCATTCTCACTCCGGCAGACGACCCGGTGGCATCGGTACGTCTGCTGCAACTCGAGCAGCAGCAGGCGGTGCTCAAGCAGTACAGCGACAACCTCACCGCCGCCAAGAACAGCCTGACCCAGGAAGAGACCACGCTCAACTCGGCTAATACCGTACTGCAGCGCGTGCGCGAGCTGGCAGTGCGCGCAGGCGGTGGTTCGCTATCGGCGGAAGACCGTAACTCCATCGCCAAGGAACTATCCGAACGCGAGGCCGAGTTGCTCAACCTGATGAACAGTCGCAACGCCCGCGGCGAGTATCTGTTCTCCGGCTTTCTGGGCAAGAACGAACCCTTCGTGCGTAACCCGGACGGGACCTACTCCTACTTCGGTGACGAGGGGCAGCGCAGCCTGCAGGTGGCCAGCTCCACCAGCGTGGCGATCAACGACAACGGCAAACGCCTGTTCGAAGACGTCACCAATGCCAACCGTGTGGCTAACGGCAACGGAGTCAATAACCCGGCATTGCCATCTCCTCCCTTGCCGGCAACCACCATTCCTGCGGTGCCGGCTGCCGACCAGCGCGTCTTCATCTCGCCGGGGCTGGTCGAGGACGAGCGCGCCTTCAATTCCGATTTCCGTAATGGCGAGCCCTATTCGCTGGCCTTCGTCAGTGGTACCGAGTTCCGTATCTACGATGCCAGTGGTGCGGACGTCACCTCCGAGATTCCGGGGGGCGGCAAGATTGATCCGCTGGTCAACGGCGGCAACGTCATCAATTTCCGTGGCATGCGTTTTCAGCTCGATGTGGTGTTGAAAGAGGGCGACAACGAGCTGGATCTCGATAACCTGCTGGCCGATATTCAGCCGCCTGCCACCGCTGGCACGCCAGGCATCGGTACGCACAGCTTTACCCTGCAGTCGGCGCCCACCGAGTTCGCGGTGACACGCGCCTCTACCAACGGTTCGGCAGCCGTGGTGGCTGGCGGCAACATCGTCAACCAGGCCGTGTTCGACAGTCAGTTCCCCACGTCCGGAGTGGTGCTGCGTTTCACCGATGACACCAACTACGAGGTCTATGCCCAGCCGGTCGGCCCCAATAGCCCGGTGTTGACCACCGGAACCGTTACCGCTCCGTATCCTGCCACCTTCGCTGTATACGGGGCTGAGTTCAGCATCTCCGGTCCCGCCGCTGCCGCAGGTGGCGACGAGTTCGGTGTGCAGCCGCAGTTCCAGGAGCAGCGCAGCATCCTCAACACTATCTCCCGTCTGCGTCAGGCTCTGGAGTCTTCACCGACTTCGCCGGCCGGCAACCTGGCTGTTCGCGATGAAGTCGCCATCGCCCTGAAGAACCTCGACAACGGCATGGGCAACGTACTGGAAGTGCAGACCGAAATCGGCGCGCGCCTCAACCTGATCGACACCACCAGCGTCGACAACGAGGATGTGACACTGGTGAACAAGTCGGTACAGGCCGAGCTGCGCGAACTCGACTACGCCGAGGCGTTGTCGCGCCTGTCGTTTCAGACCATCGTGCTCGAGGCGGCGCAGCAGAGCTATGTGAAGATTGCCGGGCTTAATCTGTTCAATCAGTTGCGTTAGCTAGCCGCTTTCTCCTCAAGGCTGTTACGCTCGCGACCCCGGGCGGGAAGCCTGCCGAGATTCGTCGCTCGTTTTCCGTCTCTTCATACGTGTGCCGGTCTCGTCTGGCGGTGCGGCATGCATTTTGCTCTTGCGGTTCGTAAGAGTGGGATAAGGTCAACGAATTGTCGGTCAGCACGGACGACCTGGGCGAATCTATGAAAACAGTCATTCTGGCCGGTGGGTTGGGTACGCGTATCAGCGAAGAGTCCCACCTGCGGCCCAAGCCGATGATCGAGATAGGCGGCAAGCCGATCATCTGGCACATCATGAAGATTTACTCCCATTTCGGTATCAACGATTTCGTGATCTGCCTGGGCTACAAGGGCTATGTGATCAAGGAGTATTTCGCCAACTATTTCCTGCACATGTCGGATGTGACCTTCGACATGGCGGAAAACCAGATGCACATTCACAACCGCCATGCTGAGCCGTGGCGCGTGACCCTGGTTGATACCGGCGAGAGCACCGCTACGGGCGGCCGCCTCAAGCGCGTGCGCGATTACCTGGGCGACGAGACCTTCTGCCTGACCTACGGCGATGGCGTGGCCGACATCGATATCGCACAGCTGATCGAATTCCACCGCAGCCACGGCAAGCTTGCTACGGTGACGGCCGTGCAGCCGCCCGGCCGCTATGGTGCGCTGGATATACAAGGGCAGCGCGTGCAGGGGTTCCAGGAAAAACCCCAGGGCGATGGTGGCTGGATCAACGGCGGCTTCTTCGTGCTTGAGCCCGGTGTACTCGATTACATCGAAGGTGATGAAACCACCTGGGAATATGAGCCGATGCGCCAACTGGCCGAGCAAGGCCTGCTCATGAGTCACCTGCATCGCGGCTTCTGGCAGCCGATGGACACCCTGCGTGACCGCGTGTTGCTCGAAGAACGTTGGAAGAGCGGCCAGGCGGAGTGGCGTATATGGCCGTGAATGCGGCGTTCTGGGCTGGCCGTCGAGTCCTGTTGACCGGGCATACCGGTTTCAAGGGCGGATGGCTGGCGCTGTGGTTGCAGGAGTTGGGCGCTGAGGTCTATGGCTATGCCCTGCCGGCGCCTGCTGAGCCATCGCTTTGGCAGGTCGTCCGCCTGGCGCAGCGGATGCCTGGCACCCTGGCTGACATCCGTGACGCTCAGCGCGTTGCCGAGGTCGTTGCGGCTTTTCGCCCGGAAATCGTCCTGCACCTGGCGGCTCAAGCACTGGTGCGTGAGTCCTACCGCGCACCAGCCGAAACCTACGCCACCAACGTTATGGGTACGGTCAACCTGCTGGAAGCGGTTCGTTGCTGCGACAGCGTGCGCGCTGTACTGGTAGTGACCAGCGACAAGTGCTACGAGAATCGAGAATGGCTCTGGCCGTACCGCGAAAGTGACAACCTTGGCGGGCACGATCCCTATAGCAGCAGCAAAGCCTGCGTGGAGTTGCTGTGCGCGTCTTGGCGCGAGTCGTTCCTGCGTGAGTCCGGTATCGCACTGGCCACGGCGCGGGCCGGCAATGTGATCGGCGGTGGCGACTGGTCGGCAGATCGCTTGTTGCCCGACATTTTGCGTGCCTGGCAGGCCGGGCGGTCACTGACGCTGCGTTACCCGCAAGCCGTGCGCCCCTGGCAGCACGTACTCGAACCGCTGCATGGCTATCTGTGCCTGGCGCAGGCGCTGGTCGAGCAGGGCGAGGCGGTGACCTCGGCATGGAACTTCGGCCCCGACAACGAGGGGCTGGTCAGTGTCGGCGAACTGGTCGAGCGACTGGCCCAGCGCTGGCCAGGCCAGGCGTCCTGGACGGTTGAAGCGGCTGAGCAACCACACGAAGCAGGCTTGCTTGCGCTGGACTCCAGTCAGGCGCGTACTCGTCTGGGCTGGCGGCCACGCTGGACTTTGCAGCAGGCCATCGAACGAACCCTCGACTGGCACCAGGCCTGGCAGACCGGCGAGGACATGCAGACATTCAGCCGCGCCCAGATTGCGGCCTATCAAGGCGAAATCCATGAGTGAACAGACGGCGCAAGCGCTACGTCAGCAGATAACCGAGCTGGTGGAGCGTTATGCCGAGCTGCAACTGGCACCTGCTGCCTTCGAAGCTGGCCGCGATGCCGTGCCGCCATCGGGCAAAGTGATCGGTGCTGGCGAGCTGAAAAACATGACCGAGGCCGTGCTCGACGGCTGGCTGACCACCGGGCGTTTCAACGAGGCTTTCGAAAAGCGTCTGGCCCGGTATCTCGGGCGCCGCTGCGTACTGACCACCAACTCCGGCTCCTCGGCCAATTTACTGGCGTTCTCCGCGTTGACCTCGCCGCGTCTGGGCGAGCGAGCGATTCGCAAGGGCGATGAAGTGATTGGTGTGGCAGCAGGCTTTCCCACTACGGTCAACCCGATCTTGCAGTTCGGCGCGGTGCCGGTGTTCGTCGATATCGAACTGGGCACTTACAACATCGATCCGGCTTTGATCGAAGCCGCCATCGGCCCGCGTACCAAGGCGATCATGCTTGCCCACACGCTGGGCAACCCGTTCAACCTCAAGGTCATCCGCGAGCTGTGTGATCGTTATGGCCTGTGGCTGATCGAAGATTGCTGCGATGCCCTCGGTTCGACCTACGAAGGTCGCCAGGTGGGTAGCTTTGGCGATCTGGGTACGCTCAGCTTCTACCCCGCGCATCACATCACCATGGGCGAGGGGGGGGCGGTTTTCACTGACTCGCCGTTGCTAAAGCGCATCGTCGAGTCGTTTCGCGACTGGGGGCGTGACTGCTATTGCGCGCCCGGCGAGGATAATACCTGTGGCAAGCGCTTTTGCTGGCAACTGGGTGACTTACCGGAAGGCTACGACCACAAGTACACCTACTCGCACCTGGGCTACAACCTTAAGATCACTGACATGCAGGCCGCCTGCGCACTGGCGCAGATGGATCGCCTGGATGACTTCATTGCCGCGCGCAAGCGCAATTTTGCCTGGCTCAGCGAACGCTTGGCCGGCTGCGCCGACCAGTTGATCCTGCCGCAGGCAACGCCTGGCAGTGATCCCTCGTGGTTCGGCTTCCCGCTGACCCTGAGCGATGGTTGCGGTATCGAGCGGGTCGGGCTGTTGCGTTATCTGGATGAGCAACGCGTGGGTACGCGCCTACTCTTCGCCGGTAACCTGACGCGTCAACCCTACATGCAGGGCCAGGTGTACCGCGTGTGCGGTGAGCTGACGATGACCGACAAGGTGATGCGTGACACCTTCTGGATCGGCCTGTGGCCGGGGCTGTCCGAGGATCATTTGGAGCACGCCGCGCGCAGCCTGGAAACCTATGTGCGGAGGCTGCGTTGATGCGTGCCTACGTGCTCTGTGGCGGTTTCGGCACGCGCTTGCGCAGCGTGACGGACGCCCAGAAGGCGCTGGTGCCGGTACACGGCGAGCCTTTTCTGGCGCGCGTGTTGCGCCAGTTGGCGCGGGCCGGCGTCAGCGAGGCGGTACTCTGTGCTCACTACCGGGCCGAGCAGGTCGCTGAACAGCTGGCAGATCTGGCGCGGGACGCCGGACTGCACCTGCTGCTGGTGGTCGAACCCAGCCCCATGGGGACGGGCGGTGCACTGCTCAATGCCTTGCGCGAGCAACCGCCGCAGGGACGCTATCTGGTGCTCAACGCCGATACCTTTGTCGATGCCGATGGTTACGCGCTGATGACGCAGGGGCATGGCAGTGCGCTGCTGGCTGTGCGGGTGGATGACCGCAGTCGCTACGGCAGCCTGGAGGTCGATGCGTGTGGCCGGTTGCGTGCGCTACTGGAGAAGGGGCGCGAAGGACCAGGCTTGATCAATGCAGGCGTCTACGCTTTCACCTGCGAAACTTTCGCGAGCGCTACCGTGCGGGCGTGTTCGATGGAGCAGGAACTGTTGCCCGATTTGCTGGCCCGCGAGACCGTGAGCGTCATCGAGTATTGCGGTCGCTTCATCGACATCGGTACGCCGGAGTCGCTTGAGCGCTATGCCAATGATTTTCGGATGGAATCTCGATCATGAGCGTGCTCGTACAAACCCTCAGCATCCGCGAACGGCAGAGCATCCTAGACGCGGTCGAATGCATCGAGGCCGGCGCCCTGCAGATTGCCTTCGTGGTGGACGAGCACATGCGATTGCTGGGGGTCGTGACCAACGGAGATGTGCGCCGCCATCTGCTGCAAGGCGGTAAAACGGACGAGCCAGTGACCGCCTGCATGAACGAGGAGTTTCGCTCGGTGCAGGTTGGCGTGCCGCGTGAGGATCTGCTCAAGGCATTCGACCTGGGCTACATTGCCTTGCCGGGTTTGGACGAGCAAGGCCGCCTGGTTGAGGTGTACACCCGGCAGATGGCCGCCAGCGCCGAGGTGCCTGTCCTGGCGCGTGCTCGCGCACCGGTGCGGATGAGCTTCTGCGGCGGCGGTGCCGATCTCACCTATTTCTTCATCGACCACTCCGCGGCGGTGCTCAGTTGCACCGTGGGGCTGTATGCCCATGCCACGTTGATCCCACGTGACGATGGGTGCATCAGCATCTTCGCTGAAGACCTGAAACGCGAAGAGCATTACAGCTCCCTGGCCGAGTTGCTGGCCGCGCCGGAGAAGAGCCTGCTGGCCACCATCGTCGCGGTGATCAAGCCCAAGTATGGCTTCGATCTCTACCTGCGTTCGGACTTCCCCGTTGGCTCTGGCCTGGGCGGCTCATCGGCGGCCACCACCGCGACCATCGCCGTGTTCAACGAGCTGCGTCAGGATCGCTGGAACACTTACGAAATCGCCGAGCTTGCATTCCAGGCCGAGCGCCTGTGTTTCGGTATCGCCGGTGGCTGGCAGGATCAGTACGCCTCGGCGTTCGGCGGTTTCAACCTGATCGAGTTCGAAAATCAGCGCAATCTCGTGCACCCGATTCGTCTGGAAGACGCCATCCGCAATGAGCTGGAGTCCTGCTTGGTGCTGTGCGACACCGGTATCTCCCATGACTCCGGGCGCCTGCACGAACTGCAGCGCGAGGAAATCGAGGCCGAGCTGTCGCAAACCGAACTGCTCAGCGCCAGCGTCACCCTGTGCCGGCGCATGCACCACTTTCTTATCCGGGGCGAGCTCAAGGCGTTCGGCACCTGCCTGGATGAAGCCTGGCAGTTGAAGAAGCGTTTTTCCTCGGCCATCAGCGATGGCCGACTCGACGACATCTATGCAGCCGCCCTGGCTGCTGGGGCCTGCGGCGGCAAGCTGCTGGGCGCTGGCGGCGGCGGTTTTTTCCTGTTCTACGTCCAGCCCCAGCACCGCCAGCGTGTGATCAACGCCGTCGGCGCGCTGGGCTGTCAGACCCAGAACTTCCGCTTCGAATCGAGCGGCGTGACCTCATGGCGAACGAAAATCCAATGACCCAATTTCACATTGACGGCTTCGCGCTTGGCGGCGAGCGCGTCTACGTCATCGCCGAAGTCGGCAACAATCACAACGGCTCGCTGGCGCTGGCGCGGCAACTGGTAGACGCGGCTATCGAGGCCGGTGCTGATTGCGTCAAGTTCCAGTTGCGCAACCGGGACGCCTTGTATCGGCGCAAGGCCGATGGCTCGCGTGCCGAGGATCTGGGCGTCGAGTACATTCAGGACTTGTTGGACAAGGTAGAACTCAGCCTCGACGAGCACCGCCATGTGCGTGCCTATTGTGCGCAGAAAGGCATCACCTACCTGTGCACTCCGTGGGATGAACCCAGCGTCGATGCGCTGGCCAGCTTCGATGTTGCGGCACTGAAGATTGCCTCGGCGGATCTGTGCAACCCCTACTTGATCGCCAAGGCCGCCAGTCTGGGCAAGCCGCTGATTCTCTCCACTGGGATGTCCTTCGAGCATGAAATCGTGCGCGCCATCGAGCAGCTCAAGACGCTCGGTACGCCGTTCGCACTGCTGCATTGCAACAGTGCCTACCCGGCGCCTGAGTCGGACATTCAGCTCGGTTATCTGCAGCGCCTGCAGGAGCTGCACGGATTGATCGGCTACTCCGGGCATGAGCGCGGTATCGCCATCACCCTCGGCGCCGTGGCGCTGGGTGCCAAGTTGGTGGAACGCCACATCACCCTGGATCGCGGCATGGAGGGGCCGGATCACCTGGCCAGTCTGGAGCCGGGCGAATTCCGCCAACTGGTCGACGGCATCCGCCAACTGGAGCTGGCCTTGCCCTGGCAAGGCCCAGCTCGCCATGCCAGCCAGGGCGAGCTGCTCAACCGCGAGAACCTCGGCAAGAGCGTGATCGCCGCACGTGATATTGCTCGCGGCACCGTTCTGGAGGCGTCGATGCTGCGCATCGCCAGCCCTGGTCAGGGCCTGCCTCCGTATCGCTTGCCGGAGCTGCTGGGCAAACCGGCAGCGCGCGATATCGCCCTAGGCGATTTTCTCTTCGACAGCGATCTCAGCGAGCAGGCTCAGGAGCAACGTCTGGCGTTCGAGCTGCCTATTCGCTGGGGCGTGCCGGTGCGCTATCACGACTTCCTCGATTACCGCCGGCGGATCAACCCGGATCTGTTCGAGTTCCACCTGTCCTACCGTGACCTCAGCCTCAAACCACAGACGTTTCTCGCCGAGGTCGACTGTTCGCGCCTGGTGGTGCATGCGCCGGAGCTGTTCGAGAACAGCGAGTTACTGGATCTGGCCTCGGATGATCCGATCTATCGCCAGCGCTCGATCGATAACCTGCAGCGTGTGGTGGACGCGACCCTGCAGATTGGTGAGTTCTTCCCCAACGCCGATGCGCGTTTGATCGTGGCCAACATCGGTGGCTTTTCCGCCGACGAGCCGCGTCCGCTGGCCATGCGCCCTGAACTCTACGAGCGCTTCCACGAAGCCTGCCGCCAGGTGGATTTCGCCGGAACCGAACTGATCCCGCAGAACATGGCGCCGTTCCCCTGGCACTTCGGCGGTCAGCGTCACCAGAACATCTTCATGATGCCCGAGGAACTGGCCGCCCAAGCGCGTGAGCACGGTCTGCGCCTATGCCTGGATCTGTCGCACCTGCAAATGACCTGCTTCCACTTCGGTCTCGATTTTCAGCAAGCGCTGGCCCTGCTGCTGCCGCATTCTGCGCACCTGCACGTGGCCGATGCCAAAGGCACCAACGGTGAAGGCGTGCTGATGGGTACCGGCGACATCGACTGGCCGGCCACTTGGGCGCAGATTCGCCAGCATCCACAGGTCAGCTTCATCCCCGAGGTTTGGCAGGGGCACAAGGATCATGGCGCAGGGTTCTGGTCGGCTTTGCGTTACCTGCAATCACTGCGAGGCAGCAGCCATGCATAGCGAAACCCTCACGCAGCGCCTGGAGCGACTGCTCGCCGAGCCGCTCGACGCGGTGCGCAGGCGACAGGAGCAAACCCTAGATTGTTTGCTCGGTGGGCTGGATCAGCCATTCATCCTGTTCGGTGCCGGCAACCTGGGGCGCAAAGCATTGGCCGTGCTGCAGGCTATGGGTGTCAAGCCAGAGGCCTTCATCGACAACAACCCCGCGTTGTGGGGCACGCAGATCGAGCGGGTGCCGGTGTTAGCACCCGCTACGCTGGCCCAGCAATGGCAGGGGCCGCTGCCGGGCGTGATCGCGACCATCTGGTGCGGCGAAGCGACCGACCGCATGATCGACCGCCTGGGCCCGCTGCAGGCTCTGGGTTTCGAGCGAATCGCTCTGTTCGGTCATCTGGCCTGGCGTTATCCGCAGAGCTTTCTGCCGCATTATTCCCTGGATTTGCCAGAGAAGGTGCTGGCTGATGCCAAGCGCATCCGCACGGCCTTCGGCTTGCTGGGGGACGATGAATCGCGACGCCTGTTCGTTGACCACATCGAATGGCGACTGTTTCTCGACTACAACCTGCTGCCACCTGCAGCGCCGCAGGCGATCTATTTCGACCGCTATTTCAGTAACGAATATGCCGATGAGGTGGTGTACGACATCGGTGCCTTCAACGGTGACTCGGTGTTGGGCTATCTTGAAAGTGGTCGGCCCTTTCACGAAATTCATTCGTTCGAGCCCTCGTCAAGCAACTATCAGGCTTTGCTCAATACCCTGCTGCGTCTGCAAGGCCGCGGCAGTTTTCATGCCCACCAACTGGCGGTAGGGGATGCTTGCGGTGAGGTGCTGATCGAGGCCCAGGGCGGTCCGGCCGCACGCGTGGGCAGTGGTAGTGAGCGGGTCACGGTGACCACGCTGGATACGCTTTGCGAGCGTATCGCGCCGCCCACCTTCATCAAAATCGATATCGAAGGTTTCGAGCCGCAGTGTCTCGAAGGCGGGCGCAAGCTGATCATTGAGCGACAGCCGCTGATTGCGGTGTGCGTCTATCACGAGCAGAACCATCTGTGGACGATCCTGCTGCAACTGCACGCCTATCAACCGTGCTACCACTTCCGTCTTGGTCCGCATCTAGCCGAGGGGTGGGATCTAGTGCTCTATGCCGTTCCCAATGACCGACTCCCCCAGCATTCTTTTGCCGAGTGATCCCTATGCGTGTCGCCGATTACATCTTCGATTTCATTGCCAACCAGGGCGTCGGCCATGTTTTCTTCCTGCCGGGTGGCGGGGCCATGCACCTCAACAACGCCTTGTTTCGTCAACCGCGACTGACTGCCGTGAGCATGCTTCATGAGCAGGGTGCGGCGATTGCCGCCGAAGGCTACGCGCGCACCAGTGGTAAATTCGGTGCCTGCCTGGTGACCTCCGGGCCGGGCGCAACCAATGCCATCACCGGCCTGGCCGGTGCCTGGTTCGAGTCGACTCCGGCGCTGTTCGTCTCCGGACAGGTCAAGCGTGCCGACCTCAAGGGCGATAGCGGCCTACGCCAACTCGGTACTCAGGAGCTGGATATCGTCAGCGTGGTCACGCCTCTGACCAAATACGCGGTATCCCTGCTTGATCCGCTGCGCGTGCGCTATGAGTTGGAGAAGGCGCTGCACCTGATGCTCAGCGGTCGCAAAGGCCCGGTGTGGCTGGATGTACCGCTGGATGTGCAGGCCACCGAGATCGCACCGGAGCAGCTTGTTGGCTACACGCCTGAGGTGGATACGCAGCCTTTGGCTCCCGACGACTCTGCTGTTCAAAGACTGGTGCAACGCTTGCGTCAGGCTAAGCGCCCCGTGCTACTGGTGGGTAACGGCGTGCATGCCGCCGGTGGCGAGGTAGCCATGCGCGAGCTGATCGAGACGCTGGGGCTGCCGACGCTGACCACCTGGATCGGCGCCGATCTGCTCGAATACGAGCATCCGCTCTATGTTGGCCGTTGTGGCACCGTGGCCCAACGTGGTGCCAACTTCAGCGTGCAGAACGCCGACCTGGTCTTGGCCATCGGTTGTCGCATGGACTTTTCCATCACCGGCTTCAACCGCAGCCACTTCGCGCGTCAGGCCGAAATCGTGGTGGTGGACATCGATCCGGCGGAAATCGCCAAACTGGGCGATATGCCGGACGAGCGCTTCGTCTGCGATGCGCGAGCGTTCATGCAGCAACTCCTGGCCGCCAGTGGTGCGCAGGCGCTGGATTGTCAAAGCTGGCGCGAGCGCTGTCAGGCCTGGAAGGCCGCCTACCCGGTGGTGCTGCCCGAGTACCGCAAACCCAGCGACTACGTGAACACTTACGTCTTTAGCGAAACCCTGTCCGAGGCGATGGCTGAGGGCGACCAGATCATCCCCGGCAGTTCCGGCGCCGCGCTGGACACCTTCTGGCTGTCTGTGCGTCTCAAGCGCGGTCAGCGCGCCGTGGCGACCGGTGGTCTTGGCTCGATGGGTTATGGCCTGCCGGCCTCCATCGGCGGCTGCCTGGGTAGCGGCAGCCGCCGCACCATCTCGGTCGATGGCGATGGCGGTTTCGTCATGAACATCCAGGAGCTGGAGGTAGTGCGCCGTCTGCGTCTGCCGATCAAGTACTTCGTGCTCAACAACAACGGCTATGCCTCGATTCGCGCCTCGCAAGGTGGCTACTTCAAGCAGACCATCGGTTGTGACCCGGACTCCGGGATGACCCTGCCGGACATTTCCGCTCTGGCTACCGCCTTCGGACTGCCGGTGCTTCGTATCGATGGCAAGTCCGACCTGCGTCAGGCCATCGATGAGGCGCTGGCGCTGGAGGGCCCGGTACTGTGCGAAGTAATGGTCGAGTCCGATCAGGCCATCGGCCCGCGCATCACCTCGAAGATCGGTCAGAACGGCGTCATGGTTTCCAACCCGCTGGAAGACCTGTTTCCCTTTTTGGAGCGTGACGAATTGCGCGCCAACATGCTGATTCCGCTGGTGGACGAATGATGATGAGCGACTACCTGAGCCAATACGCCGACGCTGGCCTCTACACCATGCAGGGCCGTCTGGGCGCCCCGGAAGAAGGGCGCTTCCAGTCGTTCCCGCGTCAGGGCTGGCGCCTGGAAATTGCTCGCGCCGCCGAGATCGGCCTGCGCGGCATCGAGTGGATCTATGACCTGTTCGGCGAGGGCGCCAACCCGCTGGAGACAGCCGAAGGGCGTGAGGAGCTGCGCGGTCTGCTGGCTGAGCACGGTGTCGCCGTGGTGTCGATCTGCGCCGACTATTTCATGGATCGTCCGCTGCTGCGCTGCAGTCAGGCCGAGAGCGCCGAGCTGATCGAACGCCTGCAATGGCTGATGAGCATCTGCCCGGAAATGGGCGTGGGACGCCTGGTGTTGCCTTTCGTCGACGCCTCGCGCATTTGTGACGAGAACGAGCGCGACCAGGTGGTGGCCAATCTGCGCCAGGTGCTGCCGCAGGCCGAACGCCATGGCGTTGAACTGCACCTGGAAACCGACTTGGCGCCGCGGGCGTTTCGTGAGCTGCTCGACCTACTTGATCACCCGCTGGTAAAGGTCAACTACGATGCTGGCAACAGCGCGTCGCTGGGCTATCGCCCGGCGGATGAATTTGACGCCTATGGCACGCGCGTCGGCAGCGTTCACATCAAGGATCGCTGCCTGGGTGCTACTACCGTACCGTTGGGGGAGGGCGATACCGACTTTCCCAGCTTGCGTGAGCAACTGATCCAGTACGGCTATCGTGGCGACTTCATCCTGCAGGTCGCCCGTGGCGAAACGGGTGACGAATCGCGCTGGCTCGCCAGAATGGCAGCACTCGCATCCGACTGGCTGCGCGGTACGGCCCTCAACGAGAGAAAAACATCGTGAAGATTCTGTTCTGTGGCCTGGGTGGCATCGGCCAGCGCCATTTGCGCAACCTGCGCCAACTGCTCGGTGATGAGCTGCAGGTTCATGCCTACCGCGTGCGTGGCCAACGTATCAAACTGCGCGACAACCTGACCGTCGACGAAGGCGCCGACCTCGAGCACGACTATGCAATCGTCGTGCATCACGACCTAGCCGAGGCCCTGGCGGAAAAACCAGATGCCGCTTTCATCTGCAACCCAAACTCGCTGCATGTGCCGGTGGCACTGGGCTGCGTACGTGCCGGTGTACCGGTGTTCATGGAAAAACCGCTGGCCAGCGATCTTGTCGGTATCGACCAGTTGCTGGCCGAGGTGGAGCAGCTCCGTCTGCCGTTCCACGTCGGTTACAACTTCCGCTTCCACCCAGGCTTGCAGCGCCTCAAGGCCTTGCTCGACAGCGGCTTCTTCGGGCGCCTGCTGAGCGTGCGTTCGGAAATCGGCGAGTACCTGCCCAACTGGCATCGCTACGAGGACTACCGGCAGATGTACGCCGCGCGTGCCGATCAGGGCGGTGGGGTGATCCTGTCGCAGATTCACGAGATGGATCTGATCTACTGGTTCTTCGGCCTGCCACGCAGCATCGTCACCCATGGCGGCCAACTCAGCCATCTGGAGATCGACGTCGAAGACACCGCCTCGTCACTGATGCGCTGTGACGGCGCCGTGGGCAGCTTTCCCATCTTGCTGCATCAGGATTACCTGCAACGCCCGCCGGTGCGCTGCTTCAAGATCGTCGGTGATGCCGGCTATGCGGAGATCGACCTACTGGCCAACCGCTTGCGCGTTTATGGCGCCGAGGGCGAGTTGAGCGAGGAAAATGACTTCCCCGGTTTCGTGCGAAACGACATGTTCCTGGCCCAGGCCCGTCATTTTCTCGATTGTGTGAACGGCTCGGCCACACCGCAGGTGAGCTTGCACGATGGCCTGCAGAGCCTTCGCCTGGCATTGGCGGCACTGCGCTCGCTGAAGGAGGGTAGGGAAGTGGCGCTGAGCGAGGTGAACGTGCATGGCTAGTGTGGACAGTCTGTTCCGTCTGGACGGTCGCGTGGCCGTCATCACCGGGGGCGCGGGTCTGCTGGGGTATCAGCATGCCGCGACCATCGCCGGGCTCGGCGGAATCCCGGTGCTGCTGGATATCAATGGTGAAGCCCTGGCCGCCAACGCCGCCAGGTTGGCCGAGGAAACCGGCTGTCAGGCGCCGACCTACGTGGTCGATATCACCGACCTGCAGGTACTTGAAACCATTAAGCAGCAACTGTTAGCCAAGCATGGTCGGGTGGACATCCTGATCAACAATGCCGCACGCAACCCCAAGGTGGAGAGCGCCGGTGACAAGGACTTCTCTCGTCTCGAGCACTTCCCCTGGGAGCAGTGGCAGCTCGACCTCAATGCCGGCCTGGGCGGCGCGTTCAACTGCGCCAAGGTGTTCGGCGCGCAGATGGCGCGGCAGGGGCGCGGGGTGATCGTCAATATTGCCTCCGACTTGGGCGTGATCGCGCCAGATCAGCGTCTGTACCGGGTCGAAGGGCGCGAGGCCGAGCAGCAGCCGGTCAAACCAGTGACTTACTCAGTGGTCAAGCATGGCCTGATCGGCCTGACCAAGTACCTCGCCACCTACTGGTGCGAGCAGGGTGTGCGTTGCAATGCGCTCTCGCCTGGCGGTGTCTACGCCGGGCAGAACGATGTGTTCGTCAGCAAGCTCACGCAACTGATCCCGCTGGGCCGTATGGCAGCGGCTGACGAGTACCGGGGCGCCATCGCCTTCCTGTGCTCGGATGCCTCCACCTACATGAACGGCGCCAACCTCGTGATGGACGGAGGGCGTAGCACATGGTGAGCCGTGAACTGATCGCCCGGCATTGCATCTGCTGCGGTAGCGATCAGTTACGGCGTTCACCTGCGGTTCTAATGCCCTTCATCGCTCACCGTGTTTTCGGCCACGAGCCGGTGGAAATTACCGAGGAGTGGGGGTTGCGCGATTTGCTACCTGGCATGGCTTATACCCTGTGCAGTTCGCTGCAGTGCCAGCATTGTGGTGTGTTGTTCCTCGACTATCGCTTTACCGAGGAACAAATGGCGGCGCTTTACCATGGCTATCGTGATGAGATTTATACCCGCCAACGTAATCATTACGAACCGGGTTATGCCGCAATTGCTGACCATTATCAGCAGCGCGAGGCATACATTCGCGATGTCGAGTCATGGCTGGCTCCGCACTTGCCGCCGCGTCCAGTTGTGCTCGACTGGGGCGGTGGCAGCGGATTGAACACCCCGTTTCTCTACCAGGGCGGCAAACTGCATGTGCACGATATTTCCGCCGTGGAACTCATGCCCGGTGTCGAACGTGTGAATACTTCGCAACTTGCAGCACAACGCTATGACCTGATTGTTTGTAGCCAAGTACTAGAGCATGTGCCATTTCCATTGGATTTGATCAAGCAGATTCTTCCGGCTTTGCATGAACAGACGCTGGTGTACTTGGAAGTACCGCATGAAGCACTGATGCGTGAAAATCCCGGTAGTCTTGAATTGGCCGGGCTGAAACGTCATTGGCATGAACATGTCAATTTCTTTACTCAGCAGGCGCTGCATAGCTTGCTCGACAGTACAGGATTGGTACTGGTCGATAGCCATTTGTTAACTATCGATCTGGGGTGGCGGCAAAGTCAGGTGATGGGTGTGCTGGCGAGGTACCCCTGAAATGCAGGAACTATCCTTTTCGCCCGAGTCCGCAAGGATTCGGGCCGATTTGCAGAGCATCCCTGAAACCCTTGGTCTGCACGATGCGTTAGATGGGCGTCACCTGCTGCTCACCGGCGCTACCGGGTTCTTTGGGCGATGGCTGCTGGCGCTTTTGACGCAAATCAACGCTCAGGGCGCGCGTGTCGAGGTTTCGGTATCGTCTCGTGATCCAGCACGTTTTCTTGCCGCACAGCCCTATTATCGCGACTGTTCCTGGCTGCACTGGATACGCGGCGATGTGCGTGATCTGCAAATGCCGGTCAACCGAGTACCGGACATGATTCTGCATGCGGCAGCCGATACCTCTGCTGCTGCTCATGCTCGACCGCTGGAGCTGTTCGACAGCATTGTCGGCGGGGCGCGAAGAGTGCTCGAACTGGGCTTGCATAGCGGGGGCGGGCGCATCCTGCTGATTGGCTCCGGCGCTCAGTACGGTGTACTGCCTGCTTCCCAGCCGGTGGCCGAGGACTATTCGGGAGCTTGCGATAGCTCGCGTGCCAGCAGTGTCTATGGTGAGGCCAAGCGTGCTCAGGAAGTATTGGGTGCGATTTATGCACAGACTTATGGGCTCGACGTGATCATGGCGCGCTGTTTTGCATTTTCGGGCCCGGGTTTGCCACTGGACGGACACTTTGCGATCGGTAACTTCGTGCGTGATGCATTGTCTGCCGAGGCAATTGTTCTGAACTCCAGCGGCCAGGCCATGCGCAGTTACCTGCATGGAGCTGATTTGGCAGGTTGGCTGCTGGCTCTACTGGTGCGTGGCAACCCAGGCCAGGTTTATAACGTTGGTTCCGACCAGGCCATCAGCATCGCGGATCTGGCAAGGCGTGTCGTGGCCAGGGTCGCGCCAGGCAAAGGCATACAGATACTGGGCAAGGCTGATCCCTCAGAACGATCGTTCTATGTGCCCAACATCAATCGATCACGAGGGTTGGGGTTGGATGTGTGGACATCGCTGGATGCCTCGATAGACAGCATGGCTGCCTGGGTTAGAGCCCATGGTTGCGGTGAGTGAAATAGATTGACAGATCTTGCCGGCTGGCAGGTGACATGACAGGGGTGAGCAGGATGGAGTGGGCCGGTATTGCAGGCGGGCGGTGTCCGAAAGCGCTCTGGCGGGTTGGGGTCGCGGGCGCTTCTGTGGATGATCCACAGCGGGCCTTAGTGCTCACCGACACTGACTGGAAGTGGCTGAGCGAGCTGTTGCCCTTGTCGGTATTGCATGAATATGGCAATGCCAATGGCCTGTCGTTCGAACCTTTGAGTGGTGTCGACACGCAGAGCTTCGATGCATTGTTGCTTATTGTTCTCAGTACTGAGTCTCAGCAGAGTGTCTACGTAGGATCGCAGTCACGTCGTTATCTTTTGCTGCTGGACGCAGATCAACGCTTGGATGCGAAGTATGAGCAAGATTTTGCGCGTATCTTCATGCCTGCTGGCGGCCGTTTCAACGATGAGCGTTTGGTCTGCCTCAATCCAGCAATTGACATGGCTGAGCCGCTTACCCAGCGTTCATTCGAGGCAGGGCAGGTCGTCATTTATAGTCGCGATGTTCACGATGCTGGAAAGGCGCATTTCGCCTATTGCCACGCGCCTGAGCGTAGTGCTGGCTGGCTGTCCGATTGTTGGCTGGATTGCTTGCTTACCGGCATGGTGCCTGTGCATATTGCGGACTGGCCAGTGCCTGCCTGGATTCCGGAGAACAGCTATGTGGACGGCAGGCGCTTTCCTGACCGCGATACGCTTGAGCTGTTTCTAGACACCATGGCACCTGAAGAATATCGGGCGATGGTGGAGACGATGCGGCACTTTCGGGCGAGTCCGGATAGCTATCCATATTCGATTGACGCCTGGATCAATGCTCTGACAGCTGCTGTCGCTGCTGATGCCGCTCAGGCAAGGGACGAGGCGCCCCTGATCAGCGTGATCATCCCTTCTTACAATTATGGGCGCTTCATAGGGCAAACCGTTGCCTCGGTTTTGGCGCAAGGCGTGCAATCGCTAGAGGTTCTGGTACTGGATAACGCCTCCTCAGACGAGACGGCTGAGGTAATGAGGGCGTTCGCCACCGATGCGCGAGTGCGCTTCATGGGTAACCGCCGGAATATTGGGCCGAGCCACAACGTGCTCAATGGGATTCGCATTGCCACTGGACAGTTCATGACAGTCCTGATGGCGGATGACATTTTGCTCAGCGGCCATTTTCGACGATTATTGCCTTTGTTACAGGCTCACCCTGAAGTTGCGGTTGGCTACGCACCAGTCAATTACATAGATGAACGTGGAACGTCTTTAGCTTCACCACCTCACCCTGGGCACAGGGCGGTAGATTATGTCGGTGGTCGAAACGAAGTCGCCGATTTATTGATATTCGACAACTACGTCACGCCCTCTGCCAGCATCATCCGGCGTCACGCATTTCTGACAGACTGGCGCTGGAACCCTCATCTGAAAGGTGCGGGGGATTGGGATATGGTCGTGCAGTTGGCGGAACATAACCCGGATTTCATATTCACCAGTACCCCAGGTGTTGGCTACCGTGTGCATCAGGCACAGCATTCCACTCAATTCTATGCATCCGCAGCTCCGCTCGAAGATCATGTCTACATCGTCGAGGGCGTCTTCGAGCGAGGCTCCGAGGGGGTGTTGCGGGGCCGAGAGCTTGATGTCGCTGCACATCTGCGCCGCCGGCTCGCCCTGTACCCGAGCGAGTCGAACTCAGCGCTGGGCGTGCGCGTTTGCAATCTCTGCGAGCGCCTTGAGGCGCTTGCCGCATTGGGTGAGAGCGCTCTGTTCTCCATCATCCTCACCACCTACAACCGCGCCGATCTGCTCAAGGACGCCCTGACCAGCGTCGGTAGCCAGACCCTGCGTGACTTCGAAGTCATCCTGATCAACGACAACGGTGAGCCCGTCGAGCAACTGCTGGCGGCCTACGACTTTCCCGTCACCTATATTCGCCAGGGCCGCAACCAGGGGCTTTCGGCTGCACGTAACGCGGGCCTTGCGCTGGCGCGTGGTCGCTACATCGTCTATCTCGACGACGATGACATCTACCTGCCCAATCACTTGGCGGTGCTGGCCGAGGCTTTCGAGCAGCATCCTGGCAGTGTCATCTATACCGGGGTGGAATACGTCAACGAGCGGCTGGAGGGCGGGCAGCGCATCGAGCTGGGCCGTGGCCAGCCGTTCAAGCACGACACGTTCGACCGCGACCGGTTGTTCGTGCAGAACTATATTCCGGTCAATACCTGGGCACATCCGCGCGAGATGCTCGCTACTGTCGGTGAGTTCGATACCGATCTTGCCGCATTCGAAGACTGGGACATGCTGTTGCGTCTGGCCACGCGCTACCCGTTCGTGCATGTCCCGACCGTCACCAGTGAAGTGCATACGCGGGCGCCTGGCGCCGGCGGCGATCATATGCTGGGGCGTGAGCGCAAGAACTTCCCTGCACTGTACCGAGAGCTCTATGGCCGTTACGCGGGCTCCTCCAGTGACGGGTTGCAGCATGAGCGCGAGAAGATGCTGCGCAGCCTTGGCGAGCCGGTCAGGAGCGACCTGGCTCAATGGCTGGTCGAGCGTCTGCCGACGGCCAGCGAGAATCGCCAGATCGGCGAGTACCTGCAGAGTCACCAGGGTGGACCGCTGATTGGCGTGGTGGTCGTCGATGCGGATGGGCAATCCGAAGCGCTGATGGTGACGCTCCAGAGCCTGATCGGTGAGCGCTGCCTGTATTCGACGTTACGCATTCTGGTAATCACGTCTGCGGATGCTCCGTCGACCTCGGCGACAGACAAGCTGCATTTTTTGCGCATGACCGACGAGCCCCTGGCTGCGCAGGTGAATCGTGCGGTCGAGGCGAGTGACTGCCAGTGGTTCATGCTGGCGAGCGCAGGCGACGAGTTCACCCAGAGTGGGTTGATGGTGGCGGGGTTGGAGCTGGCTCGCAATCCCGAATGCCGCGCGGTCTATGGCGACCAGTTGCAGCGCCTGCCGGACGGCAATCTGGGCGGGGCTTTCCTGCCGGGCTTCAATCTCGATCTGTTGCTCAGCTTCCCCATGGTGATGGCGCGCCACTGGTTGTTCCGTCGCGATCTGTTCCGCGCCTGTGGCGGCTTCGACGTGGCGTTCCCCGACGCCTTCGAGTTCGAACTGCTGACCCGGCTCATCGAGCAGGAGGGGCTGGCCGGGCTGGGGCACATCGATGAACCGTTGCTGATCACTGATGCCCCCGCGTTGCGTGACAACCCGGACGAGCGCCGGGTGATCGAGCGCCATCTGGGCAATCGCGGTTATCAGGCCAAGGTGCTGCCGGGTCTGCCGGGCCGCTATCGGGTTCATTACGGTCACGCTGCTACGCCACCGGTGTCGATCGTCCTCAGCACGGACGTGCCGCTGGCCGCCCTGCAGCGTTGTATTGAGAGCCTGTTGGAGAAAACCGCTTACGCCCACTATGAAGTGTTGCTGGCCGATGATGGTAATCGGCCGGATGTCAGCGCCTGGCTGAGTGAGGTGGCGGCGCTCGGCGATGACAAGGTTAGAGTGCTCGCAGGGGGCAGTGGCTTGGCGCAGAATCGGGCTGCGGAGCAGGCGAGGGGAGAGTACCTGTTGTTGCTTGGCGGTGACGCCGCCATCGTCAACGCCGATTGGCTCGACGAACTGCTCAACCATGCCCAGCGCCCCGAGGTCGGAGTGGTGGGTGGCAAACTACTGACTCCTGGCGGGCGCATTGCACAGGCTGGCCTGTTGCTTGGGCTCAATGGTCCGGCAACGCCCGCCTTTGCAGGCGAGTCCATGGAGGCTGCGGGCTACCTGCATCGCCTCCAGGTCGATCAGAACTACAGCGCCGTTGGCGAAGCCTGTCTGATGATTCGTGCGGAGCTCTTCCAACAGCTGGGTGGCCTGGATGCACAGTTGGCAGCCTTCCGCGATGTGGATCTGTGCCTGCGGGTTCGTGCGGCAGGTTACCTGACGGTCTGGGCGGCGAATGCAATCGTGCTGCATGAGGCCGAGCAGCCGCGTGCGGACGTTGCCGCGGAGGATCAGCTCTACGAGCGTTATCTGCCGCAGCTGGCCAACGACACCGCCTACAACCGTAACCTGGCGTTGAGCGGGCGCGGTTTCGATCTCGAGAGCGACGTGTCGCTTACCTGGCGCCCGTTGAGCTGGCGGCCCTCGCCAGTGGTGCTGGCCCATCCCGCTGATCCCTGGGGCTGCGGCCACTACCGGGTCATTCAGCCGTTGGCGGCGCTCAAGGCGCAAGGGCTGGCCGATGGCACCCTGTCCATGGGGCTGCTGACGGTGACTGATTTCGAACGCTATGACCCCGACGTGGTCGTGCTGCAACGGCAAATCGGTGACGAGCGCCTGGAGGCCATGCGCCGTATCCAGCGTTTTTCGCGTGCATTCAAGATCTACGAGTTGGACGACTACCTGCCCAACCTGCCACTCAAGAGTGTGCACCGCGCGCAGATGCCGCGTGACATCCTCAAGTCGCTGCGTCGTGGGCTGGAGTTCGTCGATCGCTTCGTGGTGTCCACGGCGCCGCTGGCCGAGGCATTTGCAGGGCTGCATGGCGATATCCGGGTAATCGAGAACCGCCTGCCAGTGAAATGGTGGAAGGGCTTGGAGAGCCAGCGCCGGCGTGGACGCAAGCCGCGTGTCGGCTGGGCGGGGGGAGTCAGCCATACCGGTGACCTGGACCTGATCGTCGATGTCGTGCGCGAGCTGGCGGGTGAGGTCGAGTGGGTGTTCATGGGCATGTGCCCGGACGCGATCCGGCCGTACGTTAATGAAATCCACACGGGTGTCGATATCGAATCTTACCCGGCTGCCCTGGCCAGTCTGGATCTGGATCTGGCCCTGGCGCCCGTGGAGCAGAACCTGTTCAACGAGTGCAAGAGCAATCTGCGCCTCCTCGAATATGGCGCCTGTGGTTTCCCGGTGGTGTGCAGTGATCTGGTGTGCTATCGCGGCGATCTGCCGGTGACTCGGGTGAAGAATCGCTTCCGTGACTGGGTTGACGCCATCCGCATGCATATCAACGATCTCGATGCGGCTGCAATCGCGGGGGATCGTTTGCGTGATGCGGTCTACCGCGATTGGATGCTCGAAGGGCAGAATCTGCAGCGTTGGCGTCAGGCCTGGACGCCTGATTGATGAGTAAATGGGCCGTCGGACCCCTCGCTTGGTCCGACGGTTTTCAGTCAAAGCCGGCCTTTGGCTATCAATGGCCAGTTAAGTGACTGAGTGAAAAGAATAAAAAAAAGCTGAAAATTGTCTCTAAAGCTCCTTAGGCAAGCGCCGATAAAGAGATCGAATGCGAACTCTCTGGGCGTCTGAGCATGCAGGCCCGAGCTCGCAAGCTCAGACAAACGGTTCTCAAGGTCATCTGGAGGCAATACCATGGCCCTTACAGTCAACACCAACGTTGCGTCCCTCAACACCCAACGTAACCTGAACAGCTCGTCCAAAGGCCTGGATACTTCCCTCCAGCGCCTGTCCACCGGCTTCCGCATCAACAGCGCCAAAGATGACGCTGCTGGTCTGCAGATTGCCAACCGTTTGACCAGCCAGATCACCGGTCTGGGCGTCGCTACCCGTAACGCCAACGACGGTATCTCCCTGGCGCAAACTGCTGAAGGTGCTCTGCAGCAATCCACCGGCATCCTGCAGCGTATGCGTGACCTGGCCCTGCAATCGGCCAATGGTTCCAACGGCGTTACCGAGCGCGCCGCCCTTCAGGGTGAAGTGGCTCAGCTGCAGCAAGAGCTGAACCGTATCTCCGACACCACCAGTTTCGGCGGTCGCAAGATCCTCGACGGCAGCTTCGGCTCGCAGAGCTTTCAGGTCGGTGCCAACGCCTACGAAACCATCAGCGTTTCCATCGGTTCGGCCGCTACTGATCGCATCGGTATCAACCGTTTCACCACTGACGGCGGTGCAGCTCAGGCCAGCGCGTCAGGTGCAGCGTTCAGCGCCACCTCGGGCAGTGCCTATGGCAGCGCCTCGTTCAACATCAGCTCCAAACTGTCTGACGGTGATGTCGCCATCTCCGGCGCTGCCAGTGGTTCGGCCAGCGAAGTGGCTCGTGCCATCAACGCCAAGAGCGACGAAACTGGTGTGACCGCCAACGCTCGCACTGTGGCTACTCTTGGTGGCATCACTACTTCCGGTACCGTGTCGTTCAATCTGTCGGGCTTGACCAGCAAGTCGCTGGAAACCGAAGCTGCTACCGTTTCCGCGGTCGTGACCGATACTACTAGCCTGACCTCTCTGGCTGATGCCATCAACCGCGAGACTGGCAAAACTGGTATCTCGGCCGTTTCCAAAGGCGACACCATCGAGCTGGTCAGCTCGCGCGGCGATGCGATCCAGATCACCAACTACGCCGGTTCGGGTGGTGCAACTCTGCAAGCCAAGAGCTTCGATGGCGAAGACGACGTCGGCACTGCTGCTACCATTGTTGCTGGTGGCGGTGCTCGCGCCGACGGTCAGGTTCAGCTCGAAGCAGCTGATGCCTTCCAGGTTAGCGGCATGAGCGGTGGCCTGGGTGCCGATGGCTTCAGTGAGCTGGATGCGGTGAACACCATCGACATCAGTAGCGCAACTGGGGCTCAGGATGCACTGGGTATCATCAACGGTGCGATCTCCAACATCGACAGCCAGCGTGCTCAGCTCGGTGCCGTGCAGAACCGCTTCGAGAACACCATCTCGAACCTGCAGAACATCGCTGAGAACTCCTCCGCTGCTCGTAGCCGGATCCGTGACACTGACTTCGCTGCTGAAACCTCGGAACTGACCAAGAATCAGATCCTGCAGCAGGCCGGTACCGCGATCTTGTCGCAGGCCAACCAGCTGCCGCAGGCTGTTCTCAGTCTCCTGGGCTAAGCTCGAAGGCGCTAGACTACGGGGGGAAGGGCTTAGCTCTTTCCCCCGTTACCTCATTCTGAGGAGAAATTTATGGACGTCAGCTCAATTAAGCCCCAGGTCAATTCCACGGTTGTCCGCGATGGTGGCGTCTCCAGTGCTGCTGAAGCTCGGCAGAAACAAGGTCTTGCGACGGTTTCGAATACCGACGAACAGACTGTCGCTCGAGCAGTCACTCCTGCTCAGGAGGTCAGCCGTGAAGATGTTGAAGATGCGGTAGCGACCATTCAGGAGTTCGTGCAGTCGGTTCGTCGCAACATCAACTTCGCGGTGGATGATGGTTCCGGGCGAGTTGTGGTGAAGGTGACGGATTCAGGGTCGGGCGATGTGATCCGCCAGATTCCGTCCGAAGAAGCGCTCAAGCTGGCGGAGAACCTGTCAGAGGTGCGCAGCTTGTTATTCAAGGCCGAGGCGTAGTTACAGCCCTGGCATGAATTTTGACTGACGTCCTGTTAAGGATAGCGTTCAGTCGGATTTTTGACGAGGTGCAAAGTCATGGCGGGTATCACTGGGCTCGGTTCGGGCATCAAAATTGACGAGATTGTCACGGCTTTGGTCAATGCGGAGCGTGCTCCGAAGACCAATCAGCTTGATAATCTCGAGAAACAGACCACCACGCGCATCTCGGCAATGGGCAGCCTCACCGGGGCGTTGAATACGTTCAAAACGGCCGTGGATGCGCTCAACAAGTCTTCGCTGTTCGAGTCACGCACTGCCAGCACTTCCAGTAGTAGCGTGCTGAAGGCCACGGCCGCCACCACGGCGCCTGCCGGTACTTACAGCGTTCAGGTTCAGCAGTTGGCAGCTAGTAGCAAGGTGGCGCTGCAATCGGTTTCCGGTGGAACCGAGGCGACTTTCAACAGTGGCACGCTGGAAATTTCCGCTGGCAGTTCCAGTATCAGTGTCGATATCACCGCAGCCAACAACACGCTCGCAGGTATGCGTGACGCCATCAACGAGGCTGGTAAAGATAGCGGCATCAGTGCGGCCATCATTACCGATGACTCTGGCTCGCGCCTAGTGCTCAGCTCGACCAAGACAGGTGCCGGTAATGATATCCAGGTGGCCGTTACCGAAGATGGTGTCACGTCGGGCAATAACGCTCTCAGTGGCCAGGCTTTTACCCCCACGGTAGATCCTGATGATGCAGAGGCCTTTCTGAAGCCCAGCTCGGATACCGGAGCGGGTGGCGTAATCACCCAAGCCAAGTCCGCCAAGCTGACCATTGATGGCCTGCAACTGGTGCGTAACAGCAACAAGATCGAGGATGCCTTGGAGGGCGTTACACTCGATCTGGTGTCTGCCCAAAGCACTACCGATCTTGCTGATGGCAAGACGATCAACCTGACCGTGGGTGTAGACAAGGGCAGCGTCAAAAGCAATCTGCAGAAGTTCGTCGACGCCTATAACGCATTGATGTCCTCTACGGCTCAACTGACAGCTGTAGTGAAAGTCGATGGCTCCAATGAGCCGGTGACCGGCCCCCTGGTTGGCGATTCCACGGTGCGCAATGTTATGTCTGGCCTGCGTAACGAAATTGTGAAGATGACCGGTGGCAGCGAAAGTAACGTTCGTGCATTGGCTAGCTTGGGTATTACCACCAGCAAGGACGGTAAACTCTCTCTGGATGACACCCTGCTGACAGAAGCGCTTGATAGCAATTTCGAGCAGGTGGGTGGCTATCTAACCGGCGACGATGGATTGATGGGGCGTTTGTCCGGGTTCGTTTCAGGTTATGTGGCAACCGACGGTGTCTTGAAGCAACGCACAGATGCTTTGCAAGCTACCAAGATGGACGTCGATAAACAGCGCGAGTCGCTGAACAAGCGTGTCGAAAGTCTGCAAAAACGCCTTTACGCCCAATACAACGCCATGGATTCTCTGGTCGGGCAGCTTTCGCGCACCAGCGAAAGCCTGGGCAGCATGCTCGCCAACCTGCCGGGCTTCGTCAAAAAGGATTAGTAATTCATGAGCAAGAACCCTATCGATGCCTATAAGCAGGTTAAAGCCAGCCAGGAGGTGTCGCCTTATCGCACGGTGCAGCTGCTGCTCGAAGGCGCTTTGCAGCGAGTGATGTTGGCCAAACACGCTCAGGCTGAAGGCGATACCGAGATTCGAGGCATGGCAGTGGGTAGCACCATTACCATTCTTAGTGTGCTGCAGGCCGCTCTGGATAAGGAGCTCGGTGGTGAAATTGCCGAGAACCTGGATGCGCTGTACGACTATATGACTCGCCGCCTGGCGGGAGTGGCACTGGATAGCACGCCGCGCTCTCTGGATGAAGTGCAAGCGCTTCTGAGCAATATCAAGAGTGCCTGGGATGCCATCGGCCCCGAGGTCGAACCGGCGCCTGCTGGCTGATTGATCGTTTCGTTTTCGGTTTGGCTGTGCCGTTTCAGCGACAAAAGCGTTAAAGCTTTGAGCCGCAGGGTCGATATATCAAGTATCAGCCCATCGGTAGAGCGAGAGCGACTATGAACGCAATGGCGGCCCTCAAACAGTATCAGACCGTCAACAACCAAGCGCAGGCCGCAGAGGCCAGCCCTCATCGTCTGATCCAGATGTTGATGGAGGGCGGTCTGTCCCGTATCGCTCAGGCACGGGGTGCCATGGAGCGCGGACAGACTGCGTTGAAGGGTGAGTTGATCGGCAAGAGTATTGCCATCGTCGCGGGACTGCGCGAGAGTCTCGACCATCAGCAAGGTGGTGAGCTGGCCGGTAATCTCGACAGCCTGTACGAATACATGATCGCCCGTTTGACCGAGGCCAATGTCAGTAACGAGCCGGAGCTTCTCGAGGAAGTGTCGATGCTGCTGCGCAACGTCAAACAGGGTTGGGATGCCATCGCTCAGTAATGAGCGAGCATCGGAGGAGAAAGGCAATGAGTTCATCTGTCCAGCGTTTGGAAGCGACAGGTTCCGCCCTGCGTGATGCACTGGCCAAGCAGGACTGGGCTGCGATTGGTGAGCTCGATCTGCAGTGCCGTATGGCAGTCGATGCTGCCATGGTCGACAGTCGTGACGAGGAAGAGCTGCGCAGTGGTCTGGAAAACCTGCTGTCGCTCTATCGAGAGTTGGTGACCGTTTGTCAGACCGAGCAGCAGCGTCTGGCCGGTGAGTTGGTGCAGCTCAATCAGTCCCGTCAGGGCGCCAAGGTCTATCAGCTTTTCGGCTGATTACTCCGCATTTACCGAGTTTAACCAGCAGGTTCGGCTCGGTTTTGCTTTTTGATCCTATCGTTTCTCCTTCTTTTTTATCTGCTATCACTACCCCTCTCTGCAAACGGCTGCTTAGCTAGTTTCACGTGCGGGCAAAAAAGTTACGTCATAAATTTGACTGGCTTCAATTTTTTGACTTTACTAGTGGCCAAATGCTGGTGCGCGCCGAAGATCTGGCGCGCGATCTCTCACTCCTCGGGTCAGACAAACACAAGATGTGGCGTGAAACCAAAATCCTGTTGATCGATGACAATGCTGCGCGTCGTCACGAGTTGGCGATCATTCTGAGTTTCCTAGGGGAAGAGCATTTAGCCTGCACGAGCCAGGACTGGCGCAATGCAGTGGCCGAGCTGAGTTCCAGCCGTGAAGTGCTCAGTGTCTTGCTGGGTGACGTTGAAGCCAAGGGCGGTGCCCTGGAACTGACCAAACAGATTGCTGGCTGGGACGAGTTTCTGCCCTTGTTGACGGTGGGCGACTCCAGTTTGGCCGAGTGGCCTGAAGATTTGCGCAGGCGTGTACTCGCCAGCCTGGAGACGCCGCTCAGCTACAACAAGCTGCTCGACTCCCTGCACCGCGCTCAGGTCTATCGCGAGATGTATGACCAGGCCCGTGATCGTGGTCGTCAGCGCGAACCCAATTTGTTCCGCAGCCTGGTAGGCACCAGTCGTGCCATTCAGCAGGTGCGGCAGATGATGCAGCAGGTGGCCGATACCGAGGCCAGCGTGCTGATTCTGGGTGAGTCTGGGACTGGCAAGGAGGTGGTGGCGCGTAATCTGCACTACCACTCCAAGCGTCGTGAGGCGCCTTTCGTTCCGGTCAATTGCGGCGCTATCCCGGCTGAGCTGCTCGAGAGCGAGTTGTTCGGTCATGAGAAGGGGGCTTTCACCGGCGCTATCACCAGCCGGGCAGGGCGCTTCGAGTTGGCCAACGGCGGTACGCTTTTCCTCGACGAAATTGGCGACATGCCGCTGCCGATGCAGGTCAAGCTGCTGCGCGTGCTACAGGAACGTACCTTCGAGCGCGTCGGTAGCAACAAGACGCAGACCGCTGACGTACGCATCATTGCCGCTACGCACAAGAACCTGGAGAAAATGATCGAGGACGGCAGTTTCCGTGAGGATCTTTACTACCGCCTCAACGTCTTCCCCATCGAGATGGCGCCGCTGCGCGAGCGCATCGAAGATATCCCGCTGCTGATGAACGAGCTGATTTCGCGCATGGAGCACGAGAAGCGCGGTTCCATTCGTTTCAACTCGGCGGCGATCATGTCGCTGTGTCGCCACGACTGGGCGGGCAACGTGCGTGAGCTGGCCAACCTGGTGGAGCGCATGGCGATCATGCATCCCTACGGCGTGATCGGTGTCGGCGAGCTGCCGAAGAAATTCCGTCATGTCGATGACGAGGATGAGCACCTCGCGGCCAGCTTGCGTGACGAGATGGAAGAGCGCGCGGCGATCATGGCGGGTCTGCCGGGCCTCGATACGCCGGCCATGTTGCCCCCGGAAGGCCTGGATCTGAAGGATTACCTCGGCAATCTGGAACAGGGCCTTATCCAGCAGGCGCTGGATGATGCGGGTGGCGTGGTGGCGCGTGCGGCTGAACGTCTGCGTATTCGTCGGACCACGCTGGTGGAGAAGATGCGCAAGTACGGCATGAGCCGCCGCGACGAGGACGGCCAAGACGAGGATTGATCCTGCGTTTTGGGTAAATGCCACAGATAAAGCCGGAGCTTTGACGCAAGCTCCGGCTTTGTTTTTTCAAGTGACTGATAAATAAGAATAAAAAAGTAGGCACGGGGATTGCTAAAGCTCTTGTATCTGACCGTCTTCTGACGGTGCGTCGTACGAGAGAAGCAGATGGAAGCCAACCTTCGTCCTACCGAGTCAGCCGAGCCCAGTGCCTCCGCACCGCTCGAACAAGCCAGCCGTGCGGGACTGGAGCAGGCCTTTGCCCTGTTCAATCAGATGTCCAGCCAGCTCAGCGAGTCCTACAGCCTGCTCGAGGCTCGGGTCAATGAGCTGAAAGGGCAGCTGGCGTTGGTCAGCGCCCAGCGCATGCAGGAACTCGCTGAGAAAGAGCGTCTGGCTCATCGCCTGCAAAGTCTGCTGGACCTGTTGCCCGGTGGGGTGATCGTGATCGACGGCCAGGGCGTCGTGCGTGAGGCCAACCCGGTTGCGCGCGCATTGCTCGGTCAGCCGCTGGTGGGGATGCTCTGGCGGCAGGTGATCGCTCGCAATTTCGCGCCGCGCGAAGACGATGGCCACGAAATCTCCATGCGCGACGGCCGTCGTCTATCCATCGCCACCCGTTCCCTGCACGGGGAGCCGGGGCAACTGGTGCTGCTGACCGACCTGACAGAAACCCGTCGCCTGCAGGACCAGCTTTCTCGTCACGAGCGTCTCTCCGCGCTAGGGCGAATGGTCGCCTCCCTGGCGCATCAGATCCGTACACCGCTTTCCGCCGCGCTGCTTTACGCAAGCCACCTCAATGAGCAGGTGCTGCCTGCCGAGCAGCAGCAGCGCTTCGCTGGACGTTTGAAGGAGCGCTTGCACGAGCTGGAGAATCAGGTGCGCGACATGCTGATCTTCGCCCGTGGCGAGCTGCCGCTGCCGGATCGGCTGCCACCTTCGGTCTTGTTCGACGCCTTGCGCGCTGCGGCCGATGCACATGTAGGCGAGATGGCGGTCCGCTGGCAGTGCGACGTGCGTGACGGCGAGTTGCTGTGCAACCGCGACACGCTGGTCGGCACCGTGCTCAACCTCATTGATAACGCCATACAGGCGGCTGGGCGCGATGCGCGCCTGAAGATTCATCTGTACCGACGCGACAACCTGTTGCGCCTGTGCGTCAGTGACAACGGCCCCGGCATGAGCCGGGAAACCCTGGTGCGCCTGGGTGAGCCGTTCTTCACCACCAAAACCACGGGTACTGGCCTCGGCCTGGCTGTGGTCAAGGCTGTGGCGCGCGCCCATCAGGGCCAGTTGCTGCTGCAATCGCGCGCGGGTCGCGGTACCTGCGCCATCGTTTCTTTGCCGCTGCTCGATGCAGCGCCTCACTCGAATCAGGAGTAACCCATGGCTGCCAAAGTCCTGCTGGTTGAAGACGATCGCGCCCTGCGCGAAGCCCTGGCCGACACCCTGTGCCTGGGCGGGCATGATTATCGGGCGGTCGATTGCGCCGAAGCTGCATTGGTCGCGTTGACCGAGGAGCCGTTCGGCCTGGTGGTCAGCGACGTCAACATGCCGGGCATGGATGGCCACCAGTTGCTGGTGCAGATTCGCAGTCGCTACCCGCAGTTGCCGGTTTTGCTGATGACGGCGTTCGGTGCAGTGGAGCGTGCGGTGGATGCCATTCGCCAGGGCGCCGCCGACTATCTGGTCAAGCCCTTCGAGCCGCGTACATTGCTGGAGCTGGTGGCCAAGCATGCTCTCGGAAAGTTGACGGCAGGGGACCGTGACGGTCCCGTGGCGCTCGAGCCGGCCAGCGTGCAGCTGCTGGAGCTGGCTTCCCGCGTGGCGCAGAGTGATTCGACGGTGATGATCACCGGCGAATCTGGAACGGGTAAGGAGGTACTGGCGCGTTATATCCATCAACAATCGCCCCGTGCATCCGGCCCTTTCATCGCCATCAACTGTGCGGCGATTCCCGACAACATGCTCGAAGCAACATTGTTTGGCCATGAGAAGGGCGCATTCACGGGGGCGGTCACGGCGCAGCCAGGCAAGTTCGAGCTGGCCGATGGCGGGACCATTCTGCTCGACGAGATTTCCGAAATGCCGCTGGGGCTGCAGGCAAAATTGCTGCGCGTGCTGCAGGAGCGTGAGGTGGAACGGGTCGGCGCACGCAAGCCGATCAACCTGGACATTCGCGTGCTCGCCACCAGCAACCGGGATCTGGCGAGTGAGGTCGCCGCAGGGCGCTTCCGCGAGGATCTTTACTATCGGCTGTCGGTCTTCCCCCTGGCCTGGCGACCGCTGCGTGAGCGTCCTGCCGACATTCTGCCGCTGGCCGAGCGGCTGCTGACCAAGCACGTCAAAAAAATGAATCAGGCACCGGTGCGTTTGTCCGAGTCGGCTGCGCAGAGCCTGGTGCAGCATCAGTGGCCGGGCAACGTGCGCGAGCTGGATAACGCCATTCAGCGGGCTTTGATTCTGCAGCAGGGCGGGGTGATTCAGGCCCAGGATCTCTGTCTGCACGCACCTATCGGCCAGACGGTACAGAGCGCTGCGCCGCGCCTGGCCGTCGTGCCGAGCGTTGCGTCTCCAGTGGCTCCGCCGGTCGAGTCGGCGAGCGTGGTGGATTCCGGCGCGCTTGGCGAAGACCTTCGCCGCCGAGAGTTCCAGGTGATCATCGACACCCTGCGCGCCGAGCGTGGCCGCCGCAAGGAGGCTGCCGAGCGCCTGGGTATCAGCCCGCGCACCCTGCGTTACAAGCTGGCGCAGATGCGTGACGCCGGAATGGACGTCGAGGCCTATCTGTACGCCAGCTGAGGTCGCTCGCCACGGCGCGTCGCGGCCTTTGCGGCTGCGGCGCTGCGTGGCGCTTCAGCGTCATCAGGCACCCTCTGTCTGATCCTCCGGCTGTAGGGCGCGCCGTGCACATCGATCATGGCGCTCCGCTCTCCGCTTGTGCCGCTCTCCGAGCTTCTTTTCATTCTGGCACCCTTGTTGCAGATACCCCTGCATAGCGCCGCTAGTGTCAAAAAGCGGGCAGTGGAGGAAGTCATGAGCCAGGGTGTCGAATTCAATCGCTTGATGCTGGAAATGCGTTCCATGCAGGCCGAGGCCATGGCACGGCAGAAGCCGGCTGTGAGCGAGCCTGTGCAAGGGGCGCCGAGCTTCTCGGAAATGCTCGGCCAGGCGGTGAACAAGGTCAACGAGACCCAGCAGGCCTCCAATAAACTGGCTACCGCTTTCGAGATGGGGCAGAGCGGGGTCGATCTGACCGACGTGATGATCGCCTCGCAGAAAGCCAGCGTATCCTTCCAGGCCATGACCCAGGTTCGTAACAAGCTGGTCCAGGCTTATCAAGACATCATGCAGATGCCGGTCTGAGGGTTGATTCATGGCTGAAGCAGCAGTAGCAAACGTACCGGCCAAAGCCGATGCAGGTGAGCCCAGGAAGCCGCTGTTCGGCTTGAGCTTCCTTGAAAACCTCGCCGAGATGTCGGTGCTGCGTCAGCTCGGGCTTCTGGTCGGGCTGGCTGCCAGTGTGGCGATCGGTTTCGCCGTGGTGCTCTGGTCGCAGCAGCCGGATTATCGTCCGCTCTATGGCAGCCTCAACGGGATGGATGCCAGCCAGGTGGTCGAGACCCTGACTGCTTCCGGCATCGACTACACCATCGAACCGAATTCTGGCGCGCTGCTGGTCAAGGCCGATGATCTGGCGCGTGCGCGCATGCGTTTGGCCGCTGCCGGTGTGGCGCCCACCGATAATAGCGTCGGCTTTGAAATTCTCGACCGTGAACAGGGCCTCGGCACTAGCCAGTTCATGGAGGCAACCCGCTATCGTCGCGGCCTCGAAGGCGAATTGGCGCGTACTGTCTCCAGCCTCAACAACGTCAAGGCGGCACGTGTGCACCTGGCCATGCCCAAGGCTTCGGTGTTCGTGCGTGACGAGCGCAAGCCTTCGGCCTCCGTTCTGGTCGAGCTTTACCCGGGGCGTGCGCTGGAGCCGAGCCAGGTCATGGCCATCGTCAATCTGGTCGCGACCAGCGTGCCTGAGCTGGACAAGGGCCAGGTCACCGTGGTCGATCAGAAGGGCAACCTGCTCTCCGATCAGCAGGAGTTGTCCGAGCTGACCATGGCTGGCAAGCAGTTCGACTACACCCGTCGTATGGAAACGCTGTTCACCCAGCGTGTGCACAACATTCTGCAACCTGTGCTGGGCACTGGCCGCTACAAGGCGGAAGTATCAGCTGACGTGGACTTCAGCGCGGTGGAATCCACCTCCGAGATGTTCAATCCGGATCAGCCGGCGCTGCGCAGTGAACAGCAGGTCAACGAGCAGCGCCAGAGCAGCCTGCCGCCACAGGGTGTGCCGGGCGCGCTGTCCAACCAGCCACCTGGCCCGGCTGCCGCACCGCAGCAGGCTGCAGGCGGCGCCGCCGCTCCGGCCGGTCCGATTGCAGCCGGGCAGCCGTTGGTCGATGCCAACGGTCAACAGATCATGGACCCGGCAACCGGACAGCCGATGCTGGCGCCGTACCCGGCAGACAAGCGCGAACAGTCCACGCGCAACTTTGAGCTTGATCGCTCCATCAGCTACACCCGTCAGCAGCAGGGGCGTCTGCGTCGTCTGTCGGTTGCCGTGGTGGTGGATGATCAGGTGCGTGTCGATCCGGCCACTGGCGAAAGCAGCCGGGTGCCGTGGACAGCCGACGACCTGGCGCGGTTCACGCGTCTGGTACAGGACTCGGTGGGCTTCGATGCCAGTCGTGGCGATAGCGTCAGTGTGATCAACACGGCGTTCACCGCATCGATGGGCGAAGAGATTCCGGACATTCCGTTCTACACCCAGCCCTGGTTCTGGGACATCGTCAAGCAGGTGCTCGGTGTCCTGTTCATCCTGGTATTGGTGTTCGGTGTGCTGCGCCCGGTGCTCAACAACATCACCGGTGGCGGTCGTGGCAAGGCGCTGACAGGTTCCGGCGATGTCGAGCTGGGTGAGATGGGTGGCCTGGGCGGCGAGCTGTCCGATGATCGTGTCAGCCTCGGCGGCCCACAGAGCATTATGTTGCCCAGCCCCAGCGAGGGGTATGATGCACAATTGAACGCTATCAAGAGCCTGGTGGCGGAAGACCCAGGTCGTGTCGCCCAGGTGGTGAAAGAGTGGATCAATTCCGATGAGTGATAATCGTACCGCTACCAAGCTGACCAAGGTCGACAAGGCCGCGATTCTCCTGCTGTCGCTGGGCGAGACCGACGCCGCTCAGGTGCTGCGCCACCTGGGACCGAAGGAAGTGCAGCGCGTCGGCGTCGCCATGGCCGGTATGCGCAACATCCACCGCGAGCAAGTCGAGCAGGTGATGGGCGAGTTCGTCGACATCGTCGGCGACCAGACCAGCCTGGGCGTGGGTTCTGACGGCTACATCCGCAAGATGCTCACCGCAGCGCTGGGCGAGGACAAGGCCGGCAACCTCATCGACCGTATCCTTCTCGGTGGTAGCACCAGCGGCCTGGATAGCCTGAAATGGATGGAACCGCGCGCCGTGGCCGATGTGATTCGCTACGAGCACCCGCAGATTCAGGCCATCGTGGTGGCCTACCTCGACCCCGACCAGGCGGGTGAAGTGCTCAGTCATTTCGATCACAAGGTGCGCCTGGATATCATCCTGCGCGTGTCTTCGCTCAATACCGTGCAGCCCTCGGCACTCAAGGAACTCAACCAGATCCTCGAGAAGCAGTTCTCCGGCAGTGCCAATACCACACGCGCCAGCATGGGCGGCGTCAAGCGTGCGGCAGACATCATGAACTTCCTCGACAGCTCGGTGGAAGGCCAGTTGATGGACTCCATTCGCGAAGTGGACGAAGACCTGTCGACGCAGATCGAGGACCTCATGTTCGTCTTCGACAACCTGGCCGATGTCGACGACCGTGGTATCCAGGCACTGATGCGCGAAGTCTCGTCCGAAGTGCTGGTGCTGGCGCTCAAGGGCGCCGACGAGGCGATCAAGGACAAGGTGTTCAAGAACATGTCCAAGCGTGCGGCCGAGCTGCTGCGTGACGACCTGGAAGCCAAGGGGCCGGTGCGCGTCAGCGACGTGGAAGGTGCGCAGAAGGAAATTCTCACCATTGCCCGGCGTATGGCCGAAGCCGGAGAGATCGTGCTCGGCGGCAAGGGCGGCGAGGAAATGGTTTAAGCCATGGCAGCCAAGGAGCCTGAGAGCGAGCTGATTCGCGCCAAGGATCTGGGCACATTCGACCGTTGGGCGCTGCCCAGCTTCGATGCGCCGGGCACAGAGCCGAGCGACGCCGATGCGGCCGCAGATGAGCAGGCGCAAGCGCCTGCCGCGGCCGTAGAGGAGCAGGATGCTGCGCAGGTCGAGGAAGTCGCCCTCGAAGATGTCAAACCACTGACGCTCGATGAGCTTGAGGCCATCCGCCAGGATGCCTACAACGAAGGCTTCGCCACCGGCGAGAAGGACGGCTTTCATGCCGGCCAGATCAAGGCCAAACAGGAGGCCGATGCCGCGCTGGCGCTGAAGGTCGGCAGCCTGGAAACGCTCATGTCGCAGTTGCTCGAGCCCATTGCCGAGCAGGACCAGCAGATGGAAGTGGCCGTGGTGCGCCTGGTCAGTCATATGGTGCGCGAGGTCATTCAGCGCGAGCTCAACACTGATTCCAGCCAGATTCGCCAGGTGCTGCGCGAAGCGCTCAAGTTGCTGCCCATGGGCGCCGACAACGTGCGCATCCAGATCAACCCGCAAGACTTCGAAACCATCAAGGCGATGCGTGAGCGTCACGAGGAAAGCTGGCGCATTCTCGAGGACGACAGCTTGCTGCCGGGCGGCTGCCGCATCGAGACCGAGCACAGTCAGATCGATGCCAGTGTCGAGACGCGCATGGCGCAGGCTCTCAAGCAATTGTTCGAGCAGCAGCGCGCGCAGGCTACCCAGCCGCCCGAGGCGGACATCAATCTGGAACTGGACAGCGCCGATGCGCCTTGATCGTGTGAGCTTCGCCCGGCGTCTGGAGGGCTACAGCGATGCGATCAGCCTGCCCAGTCAGCCCATACTCGAAGGTCGTCTGCTGCGCATGGTCGGCCTCACCCTGGAAGCCGAAGGCTTGCGCGCGGCAATTGGCAGTCGCTGCCTGGTCATCAATGAAGACAGCTATCACCCGGTTCAGGTCGAGGCCGAGGTGATGGGCTTTTCCGCTGGCAAGATCTACCTGATGCCGGTCGGCAGCCTGGCTGGCATCGCGCCAGGCGCACGGGTCGTGCCGCTGCCGGACGCCGGGCGCTTGCCCATGGGCATGTCCATGCTGGGGCGAGTGCTCGACGGCGCAGGGCGCGCGTTGGACGGCAAGGGCGGAATGAAGGCCGAAGACTGGGTGCCGATGGATGGCCCCAGCATCAACCCGCTCAAGCGTGACCCCATCAGTCAGCCGCTGGATGTCGGCATCCGTTCGATCAACGGCCTGCTTACCGTCGGACGCGGTCAGCGTCTGGGCCTGTTCGCCGGTACCGGCGTGGGCAAGTCCGTGCTGCTGGGCATGATGACCCGGTTCACCGAGGCCGAAATCATCGTGGTCGGGTTGATTGGCGAGCGGGGGCGTGAGGTCAAGGAGTTCATCGACGAAATCCTCGGCGAGGAGGGCATCAAGCGTTCCGTGGTGGTCGCTTCGCCGGCCGACGATGCGCCGCTGATGCGTCTGCGTGCCGCGCAGTACTGCACGCGCATCGCCGAATATTTCCGCGACAAGGGCAAGAACGTCCTGCTGCTGATGGACTCACTGACCCGTTATGCCCAGGCTCAGCGTGAAATTGCCCTGGCCATCGGTGAGCCGCCAGCGACCAAGGGCTATCCACCCTCGGTATTCGCCAAACTGCCGAAACTGGTCGAGCGTGCCGGTAATGCCGAAGCCGGCGGTGGTTCGATCACTGCCTTCTACACGGTCCTGAGTGAGGGCGATGACCAGCAGGACCCTATCGCCGACGCCGCGCGCGGCGTGCTCGACGGACACTTCGTCCTGGCTCGCCGTCTGGCCGAGGAGGGGCACTATCCGGCAATCGATATCGAGGCATCCATCAGCCGGGTCATGCCGCAGGTGGTACCGCCTGAGCAGCTCAAGCAGGCGCAGCGTTTCAAGCAGCTGTGGTCGCGTTATCAGCAAAGTCGCGATCTGATCAGCGTCGGGGCCTATGTTCCTGGTGGTGATGCGGATACTGACCTGGCCATCGCGCGCCAGCCGCTGATGGCTCAGTATCTGCGCCAGGGCCTGGATGACAGCGTGGGTATGCAGCAGAGCCGAGAACAACTGGCCACCGTGCTGGGGCAATGATGCTGTTGACCCGCAAATCCTGTGACGTCGGTGAGGTCATGCAGTCATGAGTCTCAGTCGCGCCAAGCGTCTGCAGCCGGTCGTCGAAATGGCAGAAAGGGCCGAGCGCGAGGCAGCCCGCCAGCTCGGGCATTGCAAGGGGTTGGTAGGCCAGGCCGAAGCCAAGTTGGGCGAGTTGGAACGTTTTCGCGGTGACTATCAGCAGCAGTGGATCAGCGAGGGCAGCAAGGGCGTTTCCGGCCAGTGGCTGATGAACTATCAACGCTTTTTGTCGCAACTGGAAACGGCGGTCGGCCAGCAGCAGCAGAGTCTCGAGTGGCATCGTGCCAACCTTGAGAAGATGCGTGCCGTGTGGCAGCAGCGCTATGCGCGGCTCGAAGGGCTGCGCAAACTGGTGCAGCGCTACATAGACGAAGCCCGATTGGCCGAGGACAAGCGTGAGCAGAAATTGCTCGACGAGCTGGCGCAACGCCTGGTCGATCGCGGTGAATCCTGAATAGAAGTTGTTTCGTCGCCTGCCAGATGCTACACCTTGAGACGTGAACCGCCCCATTTGGCAGAGTCTCGACAAAGGAGTAGACATGGCCATCACTTCGCAGCCGTCCGCGGACGGACAAGAGCTGACCATTGTGATTCGAGGACGCTTCGACTTCGCCTCTCATCAGGAGTTTCGCGACGCCTACGAGCGTGTAAACGTCGCGCCCAAGCGCTATCAGGTCGATTTGCGTGATACCAGTTACCTGGATAGTTCGGCGCTGGGCATGTTGCTGCTGTTACGTGACCATGCCGGCGGCGATTCTGCGCAAATTCGTCTGCTCAATTGCAGCAGCGATGTGCGCAAGATCCTTGCGATCTCCAACTTCGAGCAGCTGTTTCAGATCAGCTGATGCCTGATCGTCTTGCGATTCTGATTGCCGAGGACAACGCGGCTGATCGCATGCTGCTGTCCACCATCGTCAGTCGCCAGGGCCATCGCGTGCTTACCGCCAGCAATGGCCTGGAGGCGGTGGCGCTATTCGAGCAGGAGCGCCCGCACCTGGTGTTGATGGATGCGCTGATGCCGGTGATGGATGGCTTCGAGGCTGCCCGGCGGATCAAGCAGCAGGCCGGCGAGGCGCTGGTGCCGATCATCTTTCTCACTTCGCTGACCGAAGGTGAGGCGCTGGTGCGTTGCCTCGAGGCCGGTGGCGATGACTTTCTCGCCAAGCCCTACAACCGGGTGATACTCGAAGCCAAGATCGGTGCGATGGACCGCCTGCGCCGGCTGCATGACACGGTGCTGCGGCAACGCGACCTGATCGCCCGGCACAACGAGCATCTGCTGCGTGAGCAGCGCGTGGCCAAGGCGGTATTCGACAAGGTGGCGCATTCCGGTTGCCTGGATGCGCCGAACATCCGCTACATGCAGTCGCCTTATGCGCTGTTCAACGGCGATCTGCTACTGGCCGCGTACAACCCGTCCGGTGGCATGCATGTGCTGCTTGGCGACTTCACCGGCCATGGCTTGCCGGCGGCCATTGGCGCCATGCCGCTGGCCGAGGTGTTCTACGGCATGACTGCCAAGGGGCATGCGCTCGCCGAAATCCTTCGCGAGATCAACGCCAAGCTCAAGCGTATCCTGCCGGTCGGCGTTTTCTGCTGCGCCACCGTGCTCAATATCAGCAGCAAGCGGGGTTTGCTCGAAGTCTGGAACGGCGGGCTGCCCGATGGCTACCTGCTGCATGCCGATGGCCGTCCGCGTCAGCCTTTGGTGTCACGCCATCTGCCGTTGGGGATTCTAGGGCCTGCGGCCTTCAGCGACCGTTGTGAGGTCTACCCGCTGGCGCCTGGGGATCGCATTTTCCTGCTCAGTGACGGTGTTCTCGAAGCCAGCGACAAGCAAGGGGAGTTGTTCGGCGAGGCGCGCCTGCTCGGTCTGCTGGATGCCAATCGCCAACCGCAGGCGCTGTTCGAGGAAATCCAGCAGGCGCTGGTGGCATTTCGCGGTGAGCAACAGGACGATGTCAGCATGGTCCAGGTCGGTTTGGCCGAAGACGATGAACGTCCCCGGCCGCTGGCCTTTGCCGACAGCGGCCAGAGTAGCGTGATGGACTGGTCGGCCAGTTTCGAGTTTCGTGCACTGAGTCTGCGTCATTTCAACCCTTTGCCGTTTCTGCTGCAGCTGCTGCTGGACGTGCAAGCACTGCGGCCACGTGGCGGTGAGCTGTATACCGTGCTCGCCGAGCTCTACTCCAATGCGTTGGAGCATGGTGTGATGGGCCTGGACTCGTCGCTCAAGAGGGATGCCAGTGGCTTTGCCGAGTACTACCGGGAGCGGCGTCTGCGCCTGGCGTCGCTGCATGACGGCTATGTGCGTTTTCATCTGCAGATGCTGCCCGAGACGAACGGCGGTCGGCTGATCGTGCGAGTGGAAGACAGCGGGCCTGGTTTCGACCCAGCCAGTGTCATCGATACGGCCGATGATGCGCTCTGTGGGCGGGGGCTGTCGTTGGTGCGTGAGCTAAGCGATGGCTTCGGGCATTGCTCCGACGGACGGGGCGTCAGCGTGGAGTTTTGCTGGTCCACTGAGGCATAATTCGCGCTTCGATGTTCATGGAGTGACCCAGTGTCCGATATCCATCTCGACGATGCTGTCCTGGCATCCTTGCAGGATGTCATGGAGGACGAATATCCGATTCTGCTCGATACCTTCGTGGCCGACTCCGAAGAGCGCGTGCGCCTGCTGCATGAGGCTCAGGCCGAAGGCGATGCTCAGGGGGTGCGTCTGGCTGCCCACAGTTTCAAGGGCAGTTGCAGCAACATGGGCGCGGTGCTGCTGGCTAGCCTGTGCAAAGAGCTGGAGGACGCGGGGCGGCGCGACGAGCTGGAACTGGTTCCGGCCCTGATCGAGCAGATCGAGCGCGAGTTTGCGATTGTCCGCATTCTCTTCAAATCCGAGCGTCAGCGTTACCGCGTCTGACGTCTTCTCACAAGTTGGCCCGTCCTTTGCTCTGATCCAGTCACGACCCATCAGACGGAGAGCGTCCATGTCCGCGTTGCCCGACCTACGCCTGCAGGCTACGCCTGAGGTGAAGAGCAAAGCGAAGCCGCCGGCCAAAGCGCCGGAGCCCAGCAAGAACGGTGCTTCCAGCTTTGCCGAGGTATATGCCAAGGAGCGCCAGGCCAAGCCCGGCGAGCGCGCTGGCAGTACCGATAAAACTAGCCAGGAGCAGAAGTCTGCGCCGTCAGCAGAAGAGTCCGATAGCGCTTCTGCTGCCGCCGAAGAGCCTGCGGTTGCCGCGTCCGGCAATTCCTTGCCGACGCAGGAGGGGGCTGAAGAAGAGCTCGATCCGTTGCTGGCAATGGCGCTGAGCGGCATTCAGGCGCAAGTCGACGATGCCCAGGTAACCGAGGAGTCGCCGGATCTGCCGGCGCTGGTGATAACCGGCGCCAAAGGCGAAGGCGTCGAGAATGCCGATCCAGTGTTGGAGGAAGAGGCGCTCGACCCATTGGCGCAGCTCAAGCTGCCAGCGGATGAGGCGGGCAAGGCGCAGTTGCCTCAGGACGCCGCGAACAAGAGTGCGCGAGTGGCAACCAGCACGGACTTCGCCGCTGCCATGGCCTCCATGGGCAAGGGCGAAGAGTCGACCGAGAGCACTGAGGAGGCGGCGCTGGATCTGCCACTGGAAAGCCTGGCCAAGGACACTCAGGAGAGTCTCAAGGACAGCGTTCAGCCCAATCGTCCGGATCAGTTCGTCAGCAAGCTCAATGCGTTGACGCAGGCGCTCAATCACCAGACCGGCGCCGCTCAGCGGGCGCCTCTGGTGCCCGGTCAGCCAGTGGCGATGCATCAGGGGGGCTGGAGCGAGGCGGTGGTGGATCGCGTCATGTGGCTGTCCAGTCAGAACCTCAAGTCGGCTGAAATTCAGCTCGATCCGGCGGATTTGGGGCGTCTCGAGGTGCGGGTGAACATGTCTCAGGATCAGGCCCAGGTGACCTTCGCCAGCCCCAATGCCGGGGTGCGGGAGGCGCTGGAAGGGCAGATGCACCGCCTGCGTGAGCTGTTCGCGCAGCAAGGCATGAACCTGGCCGATGCCAACGTCTCCGATCAATCGCTCAACCGCGGCTGGCAGGGGCAGGGCGAAGGCGGTCGGGGCGGCTCCGGCTCGCGTGGCGACTCGCTTGCCGGTGATGAGTTGCAAGCAGTTGCTCATCAGGATGTGCGTAGCGAACGTCTGGCCTCGGGTCGTGGGTTGGTCGATTACTACGCGTGAGTGACGTCAGGGTTGGGTAGTCGCACTGACCAATGTCCGGTGAGCGTCGATCCTCCGCTAGACTTGCATTCGCCCGGGTTGCCAAAAGGCACCCGGGCGAATGCATTTAGGGTGACAGCAAGGAGCTGGCGCTGTTAAATCCGCAGCCCAGAGTTAGACAAGCCTGCTCATATGCTGGCATAACACTTGCTCTTAACCCTTTGAATGCGGAAAGAACTCCGATAGTGACGGATTATTGGCATGGCTAAGAAAGAAGCAGCACCGGCTGCCGACGGACAACCCGCCGGCAAGAGCAAGCTGAAACTCATCATCCTGATCGTGGTGGGGCTGCTGCTGGCCGTCGGCCTGTCCGTGGGTGGTACCTGGTTCATTCTCAGCAAGGGTGACAAGCACGAGGAGACCAAGCCAGAAGAGGCTGCGGCTGAGGCGGCTCCAGCGCATCAGCCGGCCATCTACCAGGACCTGATGCCGGCCTTCGTGGTCAATTTCAACTACCAGAACCGTACCCGCTACCTGCAGGTGAGCATGGCGTTGATGGGCCGTGATGCAGCCGGTATGGAGAAGCTCAAGGTGCATATGCCGGTACTGCGCAATCGCCTGGTGATGCTGCTGTCCGGTCAGGACTTTGCCACGCTGCAAACGCCGCTGGGCAAGGAGATGCTCCTGCAGCAGGCGCTGGCCAGCGTGCAGGAGCTGGCGCAGAAGGAAACCGGCAGCACTGTGGTCGAGCAGGTGCTGTTCACCAATTTCGTGTTGCAGTAGCGGGAGCCGAAGATGGCCGTGCAAGACCTGCTTTCCCAGGACGAGATCGATGCGCTGTTGCATGGTGTTGACGACGGTCTGGTCGAAACCGAGGACGCTGCGGAGCCTGGGAGCGTCAAGCAATATGACCTGACCAGCCAGGATCGTATCGTCCGTGGGCGCATGCCGACCCTGGAGATGATCAACGAGCGTTTCGCCCGTTATACCCGCATCAGCATGTTCAACCTGCTGCGTCGTTCGGCTGACGTCGCCGTCGGTGGCGTGCAGGTGATGAAGTTCGGCGAATACGTGCACTCGCTGTACGTGCCGACCAGCCTCAACCTGGTGAAAATGAAGCCGTTGCGTGGCACCGGACTGTTCATCCTCGACGCCAAGCTGGTGTTCAAGCTGGTGGACAACTTCTTCGGCGGCGATGGGCGTCACGCCAAGATCGAAGGCCGCGAATTCACCCCTACCGAATTGCGCGTGGTGCGCATGGTGCTCGATCAGGCCTTCGTCGATCTGCGCGAGGCCTGGCACGCGGTAATGGACATCAATTTCGAATACGTCAACTCCGAGGTCAACCCGGCGCTGGCCAACATCGTCAGCCCCAGTGAGGTGGTGGTGGTGTCCACCTTCCACATCGAACTCGACGGCGGTGGTGGCGACCTGCACATCACGATGCCGTACTCGATGATCGAGCCGATTCGCGAAATGCTCGATGCCGGTTTCCAGTCCGATGTCGACGACCAGGACGAGCGTTGGATCAAGGCGCTGCGCGAGGACATTCTCGATGTCAGCGTACCGCTGGGCGCTACCGTTGCCCGCCGCCAGCTGAGGCTGCGCGACATCCTGCATATGCAGCCGGGCGATGTAATCCCGGTGGAGCTGCCCGAGAACGTGGTCATGCGCGCCAATGGCGTGCCGACCTTCAAGGTCAAGTTGGGTGCACACAAGGGCAATCTGGCCCTGCAGGTGCTGGAGCCCATCGAACGCCAGCGCTGAGGTGCTGGTAACTCTTCCGGGCTGACAAGCCCGATGCGAACGAATAGCTGGAGCCAGGCGAGGAAAGACGATGGCAGACGAAGAAAACACCTCTCCCGAGGAGCAGGCACTGGCCGATGAGTGGGCCGCGGCGCTGGCCGAGGCGGGCGATGCCGATCAGGACGATATCGATGCGATGCTGGCCGGGCAGGCCGCTGCTGAGCCTGCGCAACCTGCAGCACCCCGTGCACCGATGGAAGAATTTGGCAGCGCTCCGCCGCCGAGCAATCTGCCGGTGAACCTGGATGGGCCGAACCTGGATGTGATTCTCGACATTCCGGTGTCGATTTCCATGGAGGTGGGCAACACCGACATCACCATCCGTAACCTGTTGCAGCTCAACCAGGGTTCGGTGATCGAACTCGATCGTCTGGCCGGCGAGCCACTCGACGTTCTGGTCAATGGCACCCTGATCGCTCACGGTGAAGTGGTGGTGGTCAACGAGAAGTTTGGCATCCGCCTGACGGACGTGATCAGCCCCAGCGAACGTATCAAGAAGCTGCGCTGATCATGGCCCGACTCATCGCGTTACTGTTGGTGCTGCCGGGTTTGGCGCTGGCTGCCGAACCCGCCGGCAAGGCTGCCACGCCCATGGCTGGCAGTGATATCGCCGGCCAGCTCGGCCAATTGTTGCTGGGCCTGTTGCTGGTCATCGGGCTGATCTTCCTGCTTGCCTGGCTGCTGCGCCGCGTGCAGCGACTGAGCCCGCGTGGCGGGCAGGTGATCAAGCTGCTGTCGAGCCAGGCGCTCGGCCCGCGCGATCGCCTGGTGCTGGTGCAGGTGGGTAACGAGCAGATTCTGCTGGGCCTGTCGGCGGGGCGCATCACGCCTTTGCATGTACTCAAGGAGCCGGTGCACCTGCCAGACGCCGAGCCTGCCACGCCGGAGTTCGCCCAGCGCCTGATGGAGCTGCTGGGCAAGGATCAGAAGGACAAATCCTGATGCTGCGCTTGTTGCTGGTGCTGGTGCTGAGCCTGGCTGCTTCACTGGCTTTCGCCGAAGACCCACCTGGCGCCACTACGCTGATTCAGCAGGGCAACAACCCGCTGTCGATCCCGGCCATCACGCTGTCCACCGACGCTCAGGGGCAGCAGGAATACTCGGTCAGCCTGCAGATTCTGCTGATCATGACGGCGCTGAGTTTCATCCCGGCGTTCGTCATGTTGATGACCAGCTTCACGCGGATCATCATCGTCTTCTCCATCCTGCGGCAGGCGCTGGGTCTGCAACAGACGCCGTCGAACCAGATCCTGGTGGGGCTGGCGCTGTTTCTCACGATGTTCATCATGGCGCCGGTGTTCGACCGCATCAACAACGACGCCCTGCAGCCCTATCTCAACGAAGAGATCGTCGCCCAGGAGGCGTTGACGCGGGCTGAGGGGCCGATCCGTGACTTCATGCTGGCGCAGACCCGTGAGAGCGATCTGGCGCTGTTCGTGCGCCTGTCCAAGCGCACCGACCTGGCGGGTGTCGAGGACGTGCCGCTGACCATCCTGGTACCGGCGTTTGTCACCTCCGAGCTGAAGACTGCGTTCCAGATCGGCTTCATGATCTTCATTCCGTTTCTGATCATCGACATGGTGGTCGCCAGCATCCTCATGGCAATGGGCATGATGATGCTTTCGCCACTGATCATCTCATTGCCGTTCAAGATCATGCTGTTCGTCCTGGTCGACGGCTGGGCGCTGATCATGGGGACGCTTGCCGCCAGTTTCGGCACGATATAGCGAGGCTCACGATGACTCCCGAGGTAGCAGTTGATCTGTTTCGCGAAGCGCTCTGGCTGATCGTCCTGATCGTTGGTCTGGCGGTGGTGCCGAGTCTGCTGGTGGGCCTGGTGGTCGCCATGTTTCAGGCAGCCACGCAGATCAACGAACAGACCCTGAGCTTCCTGCCGCGTCTGATGGTGATGCTGCTGACTCTGATCTGGGCCGGCCCCTGGCTGGTGAGCCAGTTGATGGAGTACACCCAGACGTTGATACAGAACATTCCGTACCTCATAGGTTGAGGGGCAGGGCGCGATGCTGGAGTTGAGCAACGAGCAAATCAGCGCCTGGGTCGGCCAGTTTCTGCTGCCGTTGTTTCGCATCGCCGCAATGTTGATGGTCATGCCGATCTTCGGTACCCAGTTGGTGCCGACGCGCGTGCGGCTCTACCTGGCGCTGGCCATCAGCGTGCTGCTGGTGCCGACATTGCCGCCAATGCCGCAGGTGGACGCGCTGAGCCTGCGCAGTCTGTTGCTGATCCTCGAGCAGGTGCTCATCGGCGCCATGTTCGGTTTCATCCTGCAGCTGTTCTTCCACCTGTTCGCCGTGGCCGGACAGATCATTGCCATGCAGATGGGGTTGGGCTTCGCCTCGATGGTCGATCCGGCCAACGGCGTCTCCGTGCCGGTGCTCGGCCAGTTCATGCTGATGTTGGTGACCTTGCTGTTTTTGGCCATCAACGGTCACCTGGTGGCATTGGAAATTCTGGCGGAGAGCTTCGTCACCCTGCCGTATGGCCAGGGGATGATGGTCAATCACTACTGGGAGCTGGTCGGCAAGCTGGGCTGGGTGATCGGTGCCGGCCTGCTGTTGACCCTGCCTGCCGTCACCGCCTTGCTGGTGATCAACCTGGCATTCGGCGTGATGACCCGCGCTGCGCCGCAGCTGAACATCTTTTCCATCGGTTTCCCGCTGACCCTGGCCATGGGCCTGGTGATCTTCTGGGTAAGCCTCTCCGACTTCGGCAGCCTGTTCCAGGCGCTGGCCAGCGAAGCCCTGCAGCAGTTGGGCGAATTCGCCCTGACGCGATGAGGGGCGAGCATGGCTGAGAGCGAGAGTGGCGCCGACAAGAGCGAGGAACCCACAGGCAAGCGGCTTGAAGAGTCGCGCAAGAAAGGTCAGATCGCTCGCTCCAAGGAACTCAACACCCTGGCGGTGACCCTCACCGGCACCGTGGCCCTGATCATCTTCGGCGCCTACATGGGCAATGCGCTGCTGGACATCATGCGCGGTAATTTCAGCCTGCCGCGTGACGTGTTGATGAACGAGGGCAGCATGGCGCTGCACCTGCTGGCCTCGGGCAAGCAGGCGCTGCTGGCGGCGCAGCCATTTCTGATCGCCTTGCTGATCGCCTCCGTGATCGGTCCCATTGCGTTGGGCGGCTGGCTGTTTTCTGCCGAAGCGCTGCAACCCAAGGCCAGTCGGATGAACCCTCTGGCTGGCCTCAAACGTATGTTTTCGGTTCAGGCCCTGGTCGAGTTGCTCAAGGCACTGGCCAAGTTTCTGGTGATTCTCGCGGTCGCCCTGGTGGTGCTGTCGGTGGACCAGGACGACCTGCTGGCGATTGCCAACGAGCCGCTCGAAGCCGCCATCCTACATAGCCTCAAGGTGGTTGGCTGGAGTGCGTTCTGGTTGTCGTGCGGCTTGATCCTGATCGCGGCGGTGGATGTGCCGTTCCAGCTGTGGAGTCACAAGCAGAAGCTGATGATGACCAAGCAGGAAGTGCGCGACGAGTACAAGGACACCGAGGGCAAGCCCGAGGTCAAGGGCCGTATTCGCCAGCTGCAGCGGGAAATGGCCGAGCGGCGGATGATGCAGGCCGTACCGCAGGCCGACGTGGTGATCACCAACCCGACCCACTTCGCGGTAGCGCTCAAGTACGATCCGGAGAATGGCGGGGCGCCGGTGATGCTGGCCAAGGGTGGCGACTTCCTGGCGCTGAAAATTCGTGAGATTGCCCAGGAGCACCAGGTGATGGTGCTGGAGTCGCCGGCCCTGGCGCGTGCCGTGTATTACTCCACCGAGCTGGATCAGGAGATTCCTGCAGGCCTGTACCTGGCAGTGGCTCAGGTGCTGGCCTACGTCTATCAGCTGCGGCAATACCGGGCGGGCAAGGGCAAGCGGCCCGGTCCGTTGCCGGATCTGCCGATCCCTGCGGACCTGCGTCGCGACTCGTAAAGAGCGCCTTGCACGCTACTGCGTCATTTCTGGAACGCTTCTTGCCATTACCCCTTCAAGGCGCATTTTCGCGTCAAAAGATTGAATGGCTCGGGGTAGGGACGTGGCAGTAGATCGCGCACAGTTAATCGGTGATGTTCGCAGCAATCTGGCGGGCTTGCGTCACGGCAATCTGGGGATTCCCCTGCTGCTGCTGGTCATGCTCGGCATGGTCATGCTGCCGATCCCACCCTTCCTGCTGGACGTGTTGTTCACCTTCAGCATCGCGCTGTCGATCGTGGTGTTGCTGGTCAGTATCTACGCGCTGCGCCCGCTGGACTTCGCGGTTTTCCCGACCATTCTGCTGGCCGCCACGCTGCTGCGTCTGGCGCTGAACGTCGCTTCAACGCGGGTGGTGCTGCTCAACGGGCATGAGGGGCACGGCGCTGCTGGCCAGGTGATCCAGGCCTTTGGCGAGGTGGTGATTGGCGGCAACTACGTGGTCGGTATCGTGGTCTTCGCCATCCTCATGATCATCAACTTCGTGGTGGTCACCAAGGGTGCCGGGCGTATTTCCGAAGTCAGCGCGCGTTTTACCCTGGATGCCATGCCCGGCAAGCAGATGGCTATCGATGCCGACCTCAATGCCGGCCTGATCGATCAGGTCGAGGCCAAGAAGCGCCGCAGCGAAGTGGCTCAGGAGGCCGATTTCTACGGCTCCATGGACGGTGCCAGCAAGTTCGTTCGCGGTGACGCCATCGCCGGTCTGCTGATCCTGTTCATCAACCTCATCGGCGGTATCGCCATCGGCGTGCTGCAGCACAGCCTGGCCTTCTCCGATGCGGGCAAGGTCTACACCCTGCTGACCATCGGTGACGGTCTGGTAGCGCAGATTCCCTCCCTGTTGCTGTCCACGGCGGCAGCGGTGATGGTGACCCGCGTATCCACCTCCGAGGACATGGGCGCGCAGGTCAATCGGCAGATGTTCGCCTCGCCCCGTGCGCTGGCCGTGGCGGCGGCGATCATGATCGCCATGGGCCTGGTGCCGGGCATGCCGCACTTTTCCTTCATCGGCCTGGGCCTGATCGCTGCGGGTGGCGCGTACTGGATCGCCCATCGCCAGCGCAAGATCAAGGAAGAAGAGGTCAAGGAAGTCCAGCGTCAACAGGAGCTGCTGCCGGCGCAGAAGGCTCAGGAGGTCAAGGAGCTGGGCTGGGATGACGTGACTCCGGTGGATATGGTCGGCCTGGAAGTGGGGTATCGGCTGATCCCGCTGGTCGATCGCAACCAGGGTGGCCAGCTGCTGGCGCGGATCAAGGGGGTGCGCAAGAAGCTCTCGCAGGAAATGGGTTTCCTCATGCCTTCGGTGCATATCCGCGACAACCTCGATCTGGCGCCCAATGCCTATCGTTTGACGCTGATGGGCGTCAGTGTCGCCGAGGCCGAGGTCTATCCGGATCGTGAGCTGGCGATCAACCCCGGTCAGGTGTTCGGTCCGCTCAATGGTATCGCCGCCAAGGATCCGGCGTTCGGCCTGGAAGCGGTATGGATCGATCCCAGTCAGCGCGATCAGGCGCAATCGTTGGGCTACACCGTGGTCGATGCCAGTACCGTGGTCGCCACTCACCTCAATCAGATCCTGCACAAGCACGCCCATGAGCTGCTGGGGCACGAGGAAGTGCAGCAACTGCTGCAGTTGCTGGCCAAGAGCTCGCCCAAGCTGGCCGAGGAGCTGGTGCCGGGACTGGTGTCGCTGTCGACCTTGCTCAAGGTATTGCAGGCGTTGCTGCAGGAGCAGGTGCCGGTGCGCGACATCCGTACCATTGCCGAGGCGATCGCCAACGTCGCGCCAAAGAGTCAAGATCCCGCCGCCATGGTCGCTGCCGTTCGCGTTTCGCTGGCCCGCGCCATCGTGCAAAGCGTTGTGGGACTAGAGCCGGAGCTGCCTGTGATCACCCTTGAGCCAAGGTTGGAACAGATATTGCTGAACAGTCTTCAGAAGGCCGGTCAGGGCAGTGAGGATGGCATCCTCCTCGAACCTGGCATGGCCGAGAAGCTGCAGCGTTCCCTGGTGGAAGCGGCGCAGCGCCAGGAAATGCTCGGCAAACCGGTGATTCTGCTGGTGGCCGGACCGGTCCGGGCGATGCTCTCGCGCTTCGCGCGGCTGGCGGTGCCCAGCATGCATGTGCTGGCGTACCAGGAAATTCCGGACAACAAGCAGGTCACCATAGTCGCTACGGTTGGCCAGAACTGAGGTAAAGGGTCATGCAGGTCAAACGCTTCTTCGCCGCCGATATGCGGACCGCCATGAAACTGGTGCGTGACGAGTTGGGTGCTGACGCCTCGATCATCGGCAATCGCCGTGTCGCCGGTGGCGTCGAGTTGACTGCTGCGCTGGACTACCAGGCGCCGGCACCGGTGCGTGCGAACCCCGCGCTGGAGGCCGAGTTGCGCAAGACCCAGGCGCGTATTGCCAACGCCCAGGCCGAGCTGACCACGCGTGCCGAACAGGATGGCGGCAAGGATCGTCAACTGTTCGCCAACGAATCGCTGCTGGCACCCGAGCTGCTGGCAACGCCGGTCAAACCGCAGCGCCCGGTCGAAGCCGCAGCGCCTGCCACGCCCGCAGTCGATCCAAGGGCGCTGGATGCCATGCGTTTCGAACTGCACGGCCTGCGCGAGCTGATCGAGGTGCAACTGGGCTCCATCGCCTGGGGGCAACTGCAAACTCGCCGTCCGCAACAGGCCAATCTGTGGCGTCGTCTGCAGCGCATGGGCTTGTCCGCCGAACTGTCGCAGGCGCTGCTGAGCAAGGTGGCTGGCGTTGCCGAGCCGCGTCAGGCCTGGCGCATGCTGCTGGCGCATCTGGCGCATGCGATCAAGACGCCCAAGGTCGAGCCACTGGAGGAGGGCGGTGTCATCGCTCTGGTCGGCCCGGCTGGCATGGGCAAAACCACCACGCTGGCCAAGCTGGCTGCACGCTACGTGCTTAAGTACGGCTCGCAACAGGTCGCTCTGGTCAGTATGGACAGCTTCCGCATCGGTGCGCAGGAGCAACTCAAGACCCTCGGGCGTATCCTCGGTGTGTCGGTGACCCAGGTCGATCCGGGGCAGTCTCTGCTGCAATCCCTGGCGCCGCTAGCCAAGAAACGCGTGGTGCTGGTCGATACCGCCGGCTTGCCGGGCAACGATCCCGCCTTGCGCCTGCAACTGGAAAGTCTGGCTTCGGCGCGCATCAAGGCAAAAAATTATCTGGTACTGGCTGCAACAAGTCAGAGCCAAGTGCTCAAGGCGGCCTACCATAGTTACAAGCGTTGTGGCCTTTCAGGCTGCATACTGACGAAACTGGACGAGGCCGCGAGCCTGGGCGAGGTTTTAGGCCTGGCTATAGGCCAGCAACTGCCGGTAGCCTATGTGACAGACGGACCGCGGATTCCGGACAATCTGCAGGTGCCGCGCAGCCATCAGCTGGTGAGCCGGGCAGTAGGTTTGCAGGCCGCCGAGGAGCCAAGTGAAGATGCCATGGCGCAGATGTTCGCCGGCCTCTATCACAACCCGACGCAGCGAGCCGGCTGAAGCGGCGATAATGTTGCACCCTCTCGCGCAGGTTGTGTGGGAGTGAACGGCCTGACGGCCAAGTCGAAGTTAGACAAGGTGTAAAGAGAACATGGGTATGCATCCCGTACAGGTGATTGCGGTGACTGGCGGCAAGGGTGGCGTCGGTAAGACCAACGTGTCGGTCAATCTGTCCATGGCCCTGGCCGATCTCGGTCGCCGGGTAATGCTGATGGACGCCGACCTTGGTCTGGCCAACGTCGACGTTCTGTTGGGGTTGACGCCCAAGCGCACGCTGGCCGATGTGATCGCCGGCGAGTGCGATCTGCGTGACGTGCTGCTGCAAGGGCCGGGCGGTGTCCGCATCGTGCCGGCAGCGTCCGGTACGCAGAGTATGGTCAGCCTGACGCCAATGCAGCACGCCGGCTTGATCCAGGCGTTCAGCGATATCAGCGAGAATCTCGACGTGCTGGTGATCGATACTGCGGCTGGTATCGGCGACGCGGTAGTGAGCTTCGTTCGCGCCGCGCAGGAAATCCTCGTGGTGGTGTGCGACGAGCCCACTTCGATCACCGACGCCTACGCACTGATCAAGCTGCTCAACCGTGATCACGGCATCAGTCGCTTTCGCGTGTTGGCCAACATGGCCCACAGTCCGCAGGAAGGTCGCAATCTCTTTGCTAAGCTGACCAAGGTGACGGATCGCTTCCTCGATGTTGCTCTGCAGTATGTCGGTGCCGTGCCCTATGACGAGTGCGTGCGCAAAGCCGTACAGAAGCAGCGTGCTGTGTATGAAGCCTTCCCTCGCTCCAAGTGCGCTCTGGCGTTCAAGGCGATAGCTCAGAAGGTTGACACCTGGCCGCTGCCGGCCAATCCCCGTGGCCATCTGGAGTTTTTCGTCGAGCGTCTGGTGCAGCAACCGACTGCAGACTCGGCCGTATGACAGCAGCCTCTGGACTTCGTATGTACAACAAGGCTCAGGCGCAGGATTCCCAGCATCAGCTGATCGAGCGCTACGCGCCTCTGGTCAAGCGTATCGCCTACCACCTGCTGGCCCGCTTGCCGGCCAGCGTGCAGGTCGACGACCTGATTCAGGCCGGCATGATCGGCCTGCTCGAAGCCTCGCGCAAATACGACTCCAGCAAGGGTGCCAGCTTTGAAACGTTCGCCGGTATTCGCATTCGCGGCTCCATGCTCGACGAGGTGCGCAAGGGTGACTGGGCGCCTCGTTCGGTACACCGCAACAGCCGGATGGTCAGCGATGCGATTCGCGCCGTAGAGGCGAGAACCGGACGTGACGCTAAAGATCACGAGGTTGCGGCCGAACTCCAATTGAGTCTGGAGGATTACTACGGCATTCTTGGCGACACTTTGGGCAGCCGCCTGTTCAGCTTCGACGACCTGGTGCAGGACGGCGAGCACGGCGGGTTGCACGAAGACGCCGGGCACACCCACCTCGAACCTTCGCGGGACCTCGAAGACGAACGTTTCCAGACGGCTTTGGCCAATGCCATTGCCGGTTTGCCGGAGCGTGAACGCCTCGTGCTGGCGCTGTATTACGATGAAGAACTGAACTTGAAAGAAATCGGTGAAGTGCTGGGGGTTAGCGAGTCACGTGTGAGCCAGTTGCACAGCCAATGCGCAGCGCGTCTGCGTTCACGGTTGAGCGAATGGCGCGCTGGCTGAAGGCGACGTACTCGCAGGCGGAAGCGGTTTCACGATTAAAGGACGTAGTTGCAAGCGCAATACGTTTGGGACTGTACGGAGGTCGACTTGGACAAGAACATGAAAATCCTCATCGTTGACGATTTCTCGACGATGCGACGGATCATCAAGAACCTCTTGCGGGATTTGGGTTTCACCAACACCGCGGAAGCCGATGACGGCACCTCGGCGCTGCCGATGCTGCAGAGCGGCAGCTTCGACTTTCTGGTGACCGACTGGAACATGCCGGGCATGACCGGTATCGACCTGCTGCGTGCCGTGCGTGCCGATGAGCGCCTCAAGCACCTGCCAGTGCTGATGGTGACCGCTGAAGCCAAGCGCGATCAGATCATCGAGGCGGCTCAGGCCGGCGTGAATGGTTATGTGGTCAAACCCTTCACTGCCCAGGTGCTGAAGGAAAAGATCGAGAAGATCTTCGAGCGGGTCAACGGCTGATGTCAGCCGCGAGGGTGCTATGGAACACGATGATTCCACGATGGGCGATCTTGAGTCGTCCCTGAAAACCAATGCCCGTGAGCTGGTTGATAGCCTCGAAAAAGGTAACTTCGGCAACGCGGTGCAACTGATCAACGAGCTCAACAAGGTTCGTGATCGAGGTCTTTATCATGAGGTCGGCAAACTGACCCGTGAGCTGCACAACGCTATTGTCAATTTTCAGCTCGACCCGCGCATGCCGCATGCTCAGGAGCTGTCGCAGATCGCCGACGCGACCGAGCGCCTCAACTACGTCGTAACCATGACCGAGAAGGCTGCCAACCGGACCATGGATCTGGTCGAGCAGAGCGCGCCGCTGGTCAATGACCTGAGCGACGAGGCGCAGAGCCTGGGCGTCGAATGGGGTCGCTTCATGCGCCGTGAAATCGGTGCCGATGGTTTCCGTGAACTGGCCAAGCGCGTCGAGCTGTTTCTCGCCCGTAGCGAACGAGATGGCGCCAAGCTGTCCGGCCACCTCAACGACATTCTGCTGGCGCAGGATTACCAGGACCTTACCGGTCAGGTGATCAAGCGTGTCACCCAACTGGTGACCGAAGTGGAAAGCAACCTGCTCAAGCTGATGCTCATGGCCAGCCAGGTCGACCGTTTTGCCGGTATTCAGCACGATCACGAAGAGCTGCGCACCGAACAGGAAAAATTAAAAGAGCCATCGCGGGGTGAAGGTCCGCAGATTCATGCCGATAAGCGTGATGACGTCGCCTCCAGCCAGGACGATGTAGATGACCTGCTGTCCAGCCTAGGGTTCTAAGGAGCACACAATATGAGCTTCGGCGCCGATGAAGAGATCCTCCAGGATTTTCTGGTAGAGGCCGGCGAGATTCTCGAACAGTTGTCCGAACAATTAGTCGAGCTGGAAAGCCGACCGGATGACATGAACCTGCTCAACGCCATCTTCCGCGGTTTCCATACCGTGAAGGGCGGAGCGGGTTTCCTCCAGCTCAACGAGCTGGTTGAATGCTGCCATATCGCCGAAAACGTCTTCGACATCCTGCGCAAGGGTGAGCGTCGCGTCGACTCGGAACTGATGGATGTGGTGCTCGAGGCTCTTGATGCTGTCAATGGCATGTTCGGCGAGGTGCGTGAGCGCCGCGAGCCGACGCCTGCCACGCCGGAGCTGCTGGCCGCACTGGCGCGCCTGGCTGAACCGGCAGGTGCCGAGCCGGCGCCTGCGCCGGTGCAGCAGGCCGAGCCGGAACCAGAGCCCGCGTCCGTTGCCGCGCCTGTCGCGTCTGGCGACATCACCGATAGCGAATTCGAGCAACTGCTCGACGCGCTGGGTGAGGCCCCGGCGACCAATGCGAGCCCTGAACCCAGTGCTGGTGGCGACGAGATCACCGACGACGAGTTCGAATCGCTGCTCGATCAGCTACATGGCAAGGGGCAGTTCGCCGGCACGGTCGAGCCCCCTGTCGCTGCGCCAGTGGCCTCGGCTCCGGCAGCCGCGCCGGCAGGCGATGACATCACCGACGACGAGTTCGAAGCGCTGCTCGACCAGTTGCATGGCAAAGGTCAGTTCTCCGCTGCGGCCGAAGCGGCAGCGCCGGTCGCTGCTGTTGCCGCCGCGCCAGCTCCGGCCGGCGACGAGATCACCGACGACGAATTCGAATCCTTGCTCGATCAGTTGCACGGCAAGGGCAAGTTCGTGCCGCCCAGCGAGCCGACGCCTGCGCCTGCAGCCGCTGAAAAACCGCTTGCCACACCCAAGGCCGCTGCGCCGGCAGCCAAGCCTGCTGCAGCCAAGTCTGAGCCCGCACCTGCGCCTGCCCGTGCTCCTGCCGCTGCGGCTCCGGCCGCTGACAAGGCACCTGCCGCGAGCGAAGCGGAAACCACCGTACGGGTCGATACCGCACGTCTCGACGAAATCATGAACATGGTCGGCGAGCTGGTGCTGGTGCGTAACCGTCTGGTGCGCCTGGGGCTCAATAGCGGCGACGAAGCCATGTCCAAGGCGGTGTCGAACCTCGATGTGGTCACGGCGGATCTGCAGACCTCGGTGATGAAGACCCGCATGCAGCCGATCAAGAAGGTCTTCGGCCGCTTCCCGCGCCTGGTCCGCGATCTGGCGCGTAACCTGAAGAAGGAAATCAACCTCGAGCTGGTGGGCGAGGAGACCGATCTCGACAAGAACCTAGTCGAGGCGCTGGCCGACCCGCTAGTGCACTTGGTGCGCAACGCCGTCGACCACGGCGTGGAAACCCCCGAAGAACGCGAGAAGGCTGGCAAGGCCCGCGCAGGCCGCGTGGTGCTGTCCGCCGAGCAGGAAGGCGACCATATCCTGTTGTCGATTACCGATGACGGCAAAGGTATGGATGCCGACGTGCTGCGAGCCAAGGCGGTGGAGAAAGGCCTGCTGGACAAGGACGCAGCCGATCGTCTCAACGAGTTCGAATGCTACAACCTGATCTTCGCCCCGGGTTTCTCGACCAAGACCGAGATTTCCGACGTGTCCGGCCGTGGCGTGGGCATGGACGTGGTCAAGACCAAGATCACCCAGCTCAACGGCACGGTGAACGTGTTCTCGCAGAAGGGCCAGGGTTCGAAGATCATCATCAAGGTGCCGCTGACCCTGGCGATCATGCCGACGCTGATGGTGATGCTGGAAAATCAGGCCTTCGCCTTCCCGCTGGTCAACGTCAACGAGATCTTCCACCTAGATCTGTCGCGCACCAACGTGGTCGACGGTCAGGAGGTGGTGATCGTGCGCGACAAGGCGTTGCCGCTGTTCTATCTCAAGCGCTGGCTGGTGCCGCAGGCCTTCCACGAAGGGCAGCGCGAAGGTCACGTGGTGATTCTCACCGTTGGCAGCCAACGCATCGGTTTTGTCGTCGATCAATTGGTCGGGCAGGAAGAAGTGGTAATCAAGCCACTGGGCAAGATGCTGCAAGGCACGCCCGGAATGTCTGGCGCCACGATCACCGGCGACGGACGCATCGCGTTGATTCTCGACGTACCGAGCATGCTCAAGCGCTACGCTCGACGTTTCTGATGTTTTGCGGCGCGGGCCATGGCTTCGCGCCGTCTAGGAGAGTGTATGGCTGTTAAGGTTCTGGTGGTGGACGACTCCGGTTTCTTCCGCCGGCGCGTTTCGGAAATTCTGTCTGCTGACCCCAGCATTCAGGTCGTGGGCACGGCCACCAACGGGCGCGAGGCCATCGATCAGGCGCTGGCACTCAAGCCAGACGTGATCACCATGGATTACGAGATGCCGATGATGGACGGCATCACCGCAGTACGAAACATCATGCAGCGTTGCCCGACTCCGGTCTTGATGTTCTCCTCGCTCACCCATGAAGGTGCCCGCGTTACGCTCGATGCGCTGGATGCCGGTGCGGTGGATTTCCTGCCGAAGAACTTCGAAGACATCTCGCGCAATCCCGAGAAGGTCAAGCAGATGCTGTGCGAGAAGGTCCACAGCATCGCCCGCAGCAATCGTCGTTTCAGCTCCGCTGCAGTGGCGCCGACCGCAGCCAGCCCGAGTGCGGCGCCGACTAGTCGTCCAGCCGTTTCGACGCGGCCGGTTGCTCCGGCGCCCACCGCTGCTGCACGTCCGGCGGTCTCGGCCGGTGGCGCAGCTCCTGTATCGTCAGCGCCCAAGCGCAAGGCCTACAAGTTGGTGGCCATCGGCACCTCCACGGGCGGTCCGGTGGCGCTGCAGCGCGTGTTGACTCAGTTGCCGGGCAATTTCCCGGCGCCACTGGTGCTGATCCAGCATATGCCCGCCGCGTTTACCAAGGCCTTCGCCGAGCGCCTGGACAAGCTGTGCCGCATTCAGGTCAAGGAGGCCGAGGACGGCGATGTCCTGCGTCCCGGGCTCGCGCTGCTGGCGCCTGGCGGCAAGCAGATGATGGTCGACGCGCGTGGCGTGGTGAAGATTCTGCCCGGTGACGAGCGTCTCAACTACAAACCCTGCGTTGATATCACCTTTGGCTCTGCCGCCAAATCCTACGGCGACAAGGTTCTTGCCGTGGTGCTGACCGGTATGGGCGCCGATGGCCGCGAGGGTGCGCGCCTGCTCAAGCAGGGGGGCAGTCAGGTATGGGCGCAGGATGAAGCCAGTTGCGTGATCTATGGCATGCCCATGGCGGTGGTCAAGGCCAACCTGGCCGATGCGGTTTACGGTCTGGATGACATCGGTCGGCACCTGACCGAGGCGTGCCAGTGACCAAGGCTAAGTGTGGAACCTGCGCATGGATGTATTGAGCCTAATCGGCGTCATCCTGGCGTTCGTTGCCATTCTGGGTGGCAATTACCTTGAAGGGGGCAACGCCGGGGCGCTGCTCAACGGCCCGGCGGCGCTGATCGTCATTGGCGGTACGCTGGGCGCCGCTTTTCTCCAGGCGCCGATGCAGGTGTTCAAGCGCGCCATGGGGATTGTGCGCTGGATCTTCTTCCCGCCACGCATCGATCTGGTGGGCGGCATCAATCGCGTGGTCGGTTGGAGCATGGTGGCGCGCAAGGAGGGCCTGCTGGGTCTGGAGGCAGTGGCTGATGCCGAGCCCGATCCGTACGCGCGCAAGGGCTTGCAGTTGCTGGTCGACGGCGCCGAGCCTGAGTCCATTCGCAGCATCCTCGAGGTCGATCTCTACACCCAGGAGGCGCGCGATATCCAGGCGGCCAAGGTGTTTGAGAGCATGGGCGGCTACGCTCCGACCATCGGTATCATTGGCGCGGTAATGGGCCTGATTCACGTGATGGGCAATCTGGCCGACCCGAGCATGCTCGGTAGCGGTATTGCCGTGGCCTTCGTCGCCACCATCTACGGCGTCGGTTTCGCCAACCTGCTGCTGTTGCCGGCGGGCAACAAGCTCAAGTCCATCGCGCTGCGCCAGTCGCGTTATCGCGAGATGCTTCTCGAAGGCATCCTGTCCATCGCCGAGGGTGAAAACCCACGTTCCATCGAGCTGAAGCTGCAAGGCTTCATGGACTGATGGAGGTATGGCATGGCGCGCAGGCGGCATCATGAGGAACACGAGAATCACGAGCGTTGGCTGGTTTCCTACGCCGACTTCATCACCTTGTTGTTCGCCTTCTTCGTGGTGATGTATTCGATCTCCTCGATCAACGAAGGCAAGTACAAGATTCTCTCGGAGTCTCTGACCGGTGTATTCAATCAGCCTGATCGCTCGATCAAGCCGATTCCCGTTGGTGAGGAGCGACCTCGCACCAGTGAGCCCGACAACACCGCGCTCGACGATCCCAGTTCGGATTCCACCTTGCAAAACATTGCCTCCAGTGTGCGAGAGGCATTTGGTGAGTTGATCCAGAGCGATCAGCTGACCGTGCGTGGCAACGAGATGTGGATCGAAATCGAGCTGAGCTCCAGCCTGCTGTTTCCCAGCGGCGATGCGATCCCGAACAATCAGGCATTCGATATTATCGAGAAGGTCGCCAAGATTCTGGCGCCTTATCAGAACCCGGTTAAGGTCGAGGGATTTACCGACAATCTACCGATCCAGACTGCCCAGTATCCAACCAACTGGGAGCTGTCTTCGGCGCGTGCGTCGAGCATCGTGCGCATGCTCGCCATGGATGGTGTCGACCCCTCACGTCTGGCGGCCGTAGGCTATGGTGAGTTCCAGCCGGTAGCCGACAATGCCACAGCGGAGGGCAGGGGGCGAAACCGCCGCGTGGTATTGGTGATTTCGCGCAATCTCGACACGCGACGTAGCGCTGGCAGTGCCGCGACTCAGCAGTCGGGAGCTGGCACGCAACCTGCACCGGCGTCTGCGTCGGGGGTTCCACAGTCGTGAGCCGTCAAATCCCAGTCGCCTGCTGCGTGCGTGCGACAGCCATTCTCGGCCTGAGCGCCTCTTGCCGGGAGGATGAGAGAAGATGAAAGTCTGGGCAGTAGCCAATCAGAAAGGTGGGGTCGGCAAGACCACTACCTCCATCGCCCTGGCAGGCCTGTTGGCCGATGCCGGCAAGCGTGTGGTCGTGGTCGATCTTGACCCGCATGGGTCGATGACCAGTTATTTCGGTCATGATCCCGATACGCTGGAGCACAGTTGCTTCGACTTGTTCCTGCACCAGGGCAACGTGCCGCAGGGCCTGCCCAAGCAGCTGTTGCACGGTACCAGCCACGAGAATATCTCCCTGTTGCCGTCGAGCACGGCGCTGGCCACGCTCGAACGTCAGTCGCCGGGGCAGAGCGGCCTGGGCCTGGTGATTGCCAAGAGCCTGGCGCAGCTGTGGGAGGATTTCGATCACGCCATCATCGATAGCCCGCCACTGCTTGGCGTACTGATGGTCAATGCCTTGGCGGCCAGTCAGCAACTGGTGATCCCGGTGCAGACCGAGTTCCTCGCGGTGAAGGGGCTGGAACGCATGATCACCACGCTGGCGATGATCAATCGCTCGCGCAAGCAGGCCTTGCCTTACACCATCGTACCGACGTTGTTCGACCGTCGTACCCAGGCGTCCATGAGCACGCTGCGGGTGCTGCGCAATTCCTATCCTGAACACCTGTGGCCGGCTTACATTCCGGTCGACACGCGCTTGCGCGATGCCAGTCGGGCGGGGCGCACGCCTTCGCAGTTCGATGCCGGCAGCCGTGGCGTGATTGCCTACAGGGCGCTGCTCAAGCACCTGCTCAGCCATCAGCCTGCGACGCAGGTGGCCTGAAATGCGCGTCTGTGTTGAACTGCGTCACTCAAGTCGGAGCATGCTGCGGCCGATAGGCTGTAAAGATCTTATCCCGGGTTTCAGTCATGAGTCGTAACCTCGCCACTGCCACGCGTTCCCAGCTCGCCCTGCAGTCCTATCTCGATGGTCTGCTGCAGGATGCCGCTGCTGAACTGGAAATGTCCGTCAGTCTCGACGAGTTCGAGGCCGCAGTGCTCGAGGAGCAGGTGCGTGATGCCAGGCTGCTCGAACCCGTAGCGCCTGTTGTGGCCCCGGTTGCTCCGGTTGCCCTGGCCACGGTGCTCGAGTCGCAGGCGCCGGTGCTGGTTGCTCCAGTGGAGTTGCTGGCACCGGTACAGGCGCCTGTCGTCGAACAGGCGCCGCCGGAGGTCGCCACGGCCGCTGAACAGGCGCCGCAACCAGCCGCCTTGCTGGCCGATGGTCGTCCGGCGTGGGCCGAGGAGCCCTTCGAGTGCCTGTTGTTCGACGTTGCCGGGCTGACCCTTGCCGTGCCACTGATCTGCCTGGGTTCGATCTATCCGCTCGAAGGCCAGGAATTGACTCCGCTGTTCGGTCAGCCGGAGTGGTTCCTCGGTATTCTGCCGAGCCAGGCCGGTAACCTGAAGGTGCTGGACACGGCGCGCTGGGTGATGCCGGACCGTTACCGCGAAGACTTCCGCGAGGGCCTGCAGTACGTGATCTCGGTTCAGGGCTACGAGTGGGGGTTGGCGGTTCATCAGGTCAGCCGCTCGATCCGCCTCGACCCGAGCGAGGTCAAATGGCGCAGTCAGCGAGCGCAGCGCCCCTGGTTGGCCGGCACGGTGATCGAACATATGTGCGCGTTGCTGGACGTGGAGGCGCTGGCCGAACTGATCGCCAGTGGTGGCGCGAAACGCCTGAATGGCGGAAAAGTGCATTGAGAATTGGTGAGCCTGTGCCAACCGGCTCTATAGTTAATGATAAGCGGGTCGACCCGCGCATGCCGCACTGAGCGGTTTTTGACGAGGCTAGGGACATGAAGAAAAGTTCTGCACAAGGTGCCGAAGATCCGATTCTGCAGTGGGTGACCTTTCGCCTGGACAACGAGACCTACGGCATCAACGTGATGCAGGTACAGGAAGTACTGCGCTACACCGAGATTGCTCCAGTGCCGGGTGCGCCGAGCTATGTGCTGGGCATCATCAACCTGCGCGGCAACGTGGTCACCGTGATCGATACCCGTCAGCGTTTTGGCCTGGGTTCGGCGCCGGTTACCGACAACACCCGCATCGTCATCATCGAGGCAGACAAGCAGGTGGTGGGCATCCTGGTCGATAGCGTGGCTGAAGTGGTGTACCTGCGTCAGTCCGAGATCGAGACGGCGCCGAACGTTGGTAACGACGAGTCGGCCAAGTTCATCCAGGGCGTGTGCAACAAGAATGGCGAACTGCTGATCCTGGTCGAGCTGGACAAGATGATGTCCGAGGAAGAGTGGTCGGAGCTGGAGAGCATCTGAGCCATGTCCGAGTTTGCCATGCTTGCCGCGGCCCTGGCCTTCGTGGCGCTGCTATGCGTGGCATTGGGCATCGCCTGCAATGGCCTGTATCGCAACCAGCAGCGTCTGCTGGCTGAGCAGGCCAAGCGCGACACCGTGCGCGACGCGCGGATCAAGGAGCTGAACAAGCGGCTGGATGCTTACCTGACCGGCAGCATTCGCATGGGTGAAGAGCTGCATGAGCTGCGCCGAGTGGTGGCGCCGCTACCGGACAAGGTCAGCCAGATCGAGCAGCGCGACCCCAGCAGTCTGTCCTTCACTCAGGCCGCTCGCCTGGTAGGCATGGGGGCCAGCGTCGATGATCTCACCCAGTCCTGCGGCCTGAGTACGGCCGAGGCTGAGCTGATCAGCCGGCTGCACAAGCCCAAAGCGGGGCAGTCGCGCTAGCGGCCCGGCCCTGACGCTCTGTCGAGCACCTCGTCAGGGCCCCTGAGTCACCGATCGTCCGCCTGGCCGATCATTGCCGGGCTTTTGCCCTGCGCTGTCGAATCCGTGAAATTCTGCAATGGTCGCCCGTGCCGCGGGCAGTTCAGTGCATCTGTCGCTTCTGGCAGGCGCTACGCCAGGGCCTGGCGAGCGACTGATACTCAGTGGGGCGGGCCCTTGAGCAATGGCAGCGGCGGGGTGACGTCGCGCTCGGCATCCGCCGTAAAGCCGGGCGGTGTCTTGCCCTGGAGGTACCAGGCGAAGGCGATGATTTCGGCAATGCAGCGATACAGTGATTCTGGAATCGCATTACCGAGTTCCAGGCGCGCGAGCAGGCGTACCAGTTCGGCGTTCTCGTAGATCGGGACTTCGTATTCACGGGCAATGGCGAGAATGGCTTCAGCCAGTTCGTCATCGCCTTTGGCGCTGAGTACAGGGGCACTCTGCCCATCGTAATTGAGGGCGATGGCTTGGCGAGCCTGGGGTTGCTGCTGCTTGCGGCTCATGCGGTTTCATCCACCCAGCGTTGCTCCAGCGAGGTTTTCGGCCCCTGTGGAGGCATGCCCTGGCTGCAGGCCAGCTCGCCCACTTCCAGGCCTGCGGCCTGCAGACGCTCACGCAGGTTGCCCAGTTCGGCGCTGATCAGCGATGCCGTGTCGGCACGCTCGGCCCAGAGCTGGCTGGACAGGCTGCCGCGCAGCAGCTGCGCACGAACCTGCAGCGGGCCAAGGTGAGCGAGGTCGAAGGCCAGATCGATCCGCCATAGTGGTTCCTTGGTTTCGTTCTTCTCGCCTTTGGCGTTCTGCTCCTCGCGCTGCAGCTTGATCTGCAGCGGAATCACCTCCTGCTGGTGGCGCATCGGCAGTTCCAGCTGCCAGGTGGTCAACTGGTTGCCGTTGGCGTCTACCTGAGTCTGCGCCAGGCTGGACAATTGATGGGTCTGCAGCCTTGATATGGCAGAAGCAGCGAGCTTGAGCAGGGTTTCCAGGTCGGCTTCGCCATCCATGTTCTGCAGCAGCCGCGAGGGCAGGGGGAAGGTCAGGGCCTGCTGGCGGGCCGTGCCGTTGGCATTGACGCCGAGCAGTTGCCTGGCCAGGTTCGGCAGGTTCTGATTGAGCGCGTTCTGCAGCCCGGCCAGGGAGCCAGCGCCGCCAGGTAGCTGCGGGGCCAGTTGTGCGATCAGGCGTAGCAGGTTGGCCTTGAGGTCCTGCGCCAGGCCGCTGGTCTGGCCTTGCAGCAGCTTGGCCTCCAATAGCAGGCCGCTGCCCTCGAGTGCCTGCGCCAGACCCTTGGCGGTACTGAGTTGGCTGCTGTCGGGCAGGGCGCCGAGTAGCTTGTCGACACTACCGCGCAGCGCCTCGTCAGCACCAGCCAACCCTTGCAGGCCTTTGAAGAGGCCTTCCAGCGAGGCCTGGCGGTTCTGCTGAGCGGCCAGCTGTTGACCTAGAACCAGCTGGTCCAGGCGGCCACTGAGCGGCAGAAACGCCAGGCTCTGGCTGCCTTGCACCTGGGCGCTGAGCAGGCTGCCGAGCGGCAGGTTCAAGGGGCTGTCGATGGCCAGTTTGTTGCCCGCCAGCGGTGTGTTGAGCAGGTTGACCACCAGGCGATAGATCGTCTGCGCGTTCTGCGCGTTCTGCGCATTTGGCGTGGGCATTGGGGCGTTGCTGACGACCTTGCCCTGCACCAGCGTGCCGGGTGGCAGTTGCTGCAGGTCAAGCTGGGTCACGGCCTTGTCGCTACCTGGTTGCAGCAGTACGCTCAGGCGCGTATCGGAAAGGGCGGTCACGGTCAGGGCCGTGCCTTGGGCCAGCGGCCTCGAACTGTCGGCCTGCACGGTGGCCTGGCGGCCGCCTTCCAGGGTTAGCTTGAGCAGCAACTGAAAGCTCTGCGCCTGCTCGCGCACGGCTATCACTTCGGCCTTGGCGCTTTCGCCGGCGGCCAGCATACCTTCCAGCGGTTGCAGCAGGCGCACGGCCATATCGGCGGCCGTCGCCGTGTTACGGATGACAGGAGCCGCAGGGGGGAGCGGGCGTGGACTGCTGATTTCGCTCATGGGCTTTGGTGAGGCTCCGTCCTGTGCTGGTGCCGTAGGGCTGCGCCTGGTGCGGTGGTTTCGACTGCTGGCGCGCATGGCCCAGCCTACGCGATTCACACCCTGTCGAAAATGCTGACTGCGGGGACAGCGGCGCGCCATGTATAATGCCGCCCCGCTGCGCATAGTACCTCCGGCACGCGTCAGTATAGCGGCCGGAGCACCGTCGACTTTAACCCTGCCAGGTATCGATGACCCGTCCCGTTCCCCTTCTAGAAGCCGTGGCGCTCAGCTGTGAGCGGGATTGGCGCATGCTCTTCGAGCAACTGGCCTTTCGTCTCGATGGCGGTGACATGCTGCAGATCAGCGGGCCCAACGGTAGTGGCAAGACCAGTCTGCTGCGGCTGGTCGCCGGCCTGCGCCAGCCGACCTCCGGTGACATCCTGTTGCAGGGCAAGACCTTGTCCGAGCAACGCGGCGAACTGGCGCGCAACCTGCTGTGGATTGGTCATGCCGCTGGCATCAAGGGCTTGCTGACTGCCGAAGAGAACCTGGCCTGGCTCTGCGCGCTGCATCGCCCGGCCAGCCGCGAGGCGATCTGGCAGGCGCTGGAGGCAGTCGGCCTGCGTGGTTTCGAGGACGTCCCCTGTCATACCTTGTCGGCCGGCCAGCAGCGTCGTGTGGCCCTGGCGCGTCTGTACCTTGCCGATACACCGCCGTTGTGGGTGCTCGATGAGCCCTTCACTGCACTGGACAAGGGCGGTGTGGCGCAGCTCGAAGCGCATCTGGCCGCCCATTGCGAGCGCGGCGGCGTGGTGGTGCTGACCACCCACCACAGCCTGCAGCACAAGCCGGCGACTTATCGCGATCTGGATCTGGGGCAGTACGCCGCATGAGCAATGTCTTCACTCAGCTGTTGTCGCGCGAGATGCGCCTGTTGGCGCGCCGTCCATCCGATCTGGCCAACCCCCTGGTGTTCTTCGCCATCGTCATCGCCCTGTTTCCGCTGGCGGTGGGGCCGGAGACGCAATTGTTGCAAACCCTTTCTCCCGGCCTGGTCTGGGTGGCGGCGCTTTTGGCCGTGCTGCTCTCGCTGGACGGGCTTTTCCGCAGTGATTTCGAAGATGGCTCGCTCGAACAGTGGGTCCTTTCGTCGCACCCCCTGCCTCTTCTGGTGTTGGCCAAGGTGCTGGCACACTGGCTGTTCAGTGGTCTGGCGCTGGTTTTGCTGGCGCCTTTGCTAGCGCTGATGCTCGGTTTGCCCGGGCGTTGCCTGCCAGTGCTGCTGATATCCCTGCTGCTCGGCACTCCGGTGCTGAGCCTGCTCGGTGCGGTGGGCGCGGCGCTCACCGTCGGTCTCAAGCGCGGCGGTCTGCTGCTGGCGCTGCTGATTCTGCCGCTGTACATCCCGGTGCTGATTCTTGGCAGCGGGGCGTTGCAGGCGGCCCTGCAAGGATTGCCGGCGACCGGTCATCTGTTATGGCTGGCCAGCCTCACTGCTTTGGCGGTGACCCTGACACCTTTTGCGATTGCCGCCGGTCTGACCATCAGCGTCGGCGAATAACAACGAACCGTGACTGACATCTGAACCGGATAACCGCCGGATCAGGCCTGAATAATGAGTCGAGCATGAACTGGACGTGGTTTCACAAATGGGGTTCGCCCAAGTGGTTCTATGAGATGAGCGGCCGCTGGCTGCCCTGGCTCAGCATCGCTGCGGTGTTGCTGATCGTCGCCGGTCTGGTCTGGGGCCTGGCGTTCGCGCCACCGGACTACCAGCAAGGCAACAGCTTTCGCATCATCTACATCCACGTTCCTGCCGCCTTTCTCGCTCAGTCCATCTACGTGATGCTGGCCATTGCCGGCCTGGTTGGCCTGGTGTGGAAGATGAAACTGGCCGACGTAGCGCTGCAGCAAGCTGCGCCCATCGGTGCCTGGATGACCGCCATCGCGCTGTTGACCGGTGCCATCTGGGGCAAGCCGACCTGGGGTACCTACTGGGTCTGGGATGCGCGGCTGACCTCCATGCTGATCCTGCTGTTTCTTTATTTCGGTGTCATCGCCCTGGGTAATGCCATCAGCAACCGCGACAGCGCTGCCAAGGCTTGCGCGGTACTGGCTATCGTCGGCGTGGTCAACATCCCGATCATCAAGTACTCGGTGGAGTGGTGGAACTCGCTGCACCAGAGCGCCACGTTCAAGATCACCGAAAAGCCGGCCATGCCGGTGGAAATGTGGCTGCCGTTGCTACTCGCGGTGCTGGGGTTCTACTGCTTCTTCGGTGCCGTACTGCTTTATCGCATGCGCCTGGAAGTGCTCAAGCGCGAAGCGCGTAGCAGCTGGGTGAAAGCCGAAGTGCAGAATCTGGTGGAGGGCAAGGCATGAGCTTTTCCTCGTTCTCCGAGTTTCTCGCCATGGGCACCCATGGCGCATATGTCTGGAGCGCCTACGGCATCAGCCTGGCAATCCTGGCATTGAATGTGGCGCTGCCGATTCTGGCCCGTCGCCGTTACCTGCAAGACGAGGCGCGCCGTTTGCGCCGGGAGAAGTCGAAGTGAATCCGGTTCGCAAGAAACGTCTGTACATCATTCTGGCCATCCTCTGCGGCGTCAGCATCGCCGTGGCGCTGGCGCTGACCGCACTGCAGGAGAACATCAACCTGTTCTACACCCCGAGCCAGATCGCCAATGGCGAGGCGCCGGTCGATACGCGCATTCGTGCCGGCGGCCTGGTGGAAGAGGGCTCGCTGAAGCGTTCCGCCGATTCGCTGGAGGTGGACTTCGTCGTCACCGATGGCGCGCATGGCGTGACCATTCGCTACAGCGGCATCCTGCCGGACCTGTTCCGTGAAGGGCAGGGCATCGTCGCCCTCGGTCGGGTCAATGAACAGGGTGTGCTGGTGGCCGACGAGGTGCTGGCCAAGCACGACGAGAACTACATGCCGCCTGAAGTCATGCAGGCACTGGAAAAGAGCGGAATGATGCAGAAGCACAATGAGGCCAAGGCCGCCAAACAGGGCTATCAGCAGGAGAGCGCGCAATGATCCCCGAGCTCGGCCATCTGGCGATGATCCTGGCCCTGTGTCTGTGCCTGGTACAGGCGACTCTGCCGCTGATCGGTGCCTGGCGTGGTGACCACCAGTGGATGAGCCTGGCGCAGCCGGCTGCCTGGGGGCAGTTCGCCTTTCTGCTGTTCTCCTTCCTGTGCCTGACCTATGCCTTCATGGTCGACGATTTCTCCGTCGCCTACGTGGCCAACAACTCCAACACGGCGCTGCCCTGGTACTACAAATTCAGCGCGGTGTGGGGCGCGCACGAAGGTTCCTTGCTGCTGTGGGCGTTGATCCTGGCTGGCTGGACCTTCGCCGTGGCAATCTTCTCGCGCCATCTGCCGGAAGAGATGCTCGCCCGCGTGCTGTCGGTGATGGGCATGATCAGCGTCGGCTTCCTGCTGTTTCTGATCGTCACCTCCAACCCCTTCGAGCGCCTGCTGCCGAATGCTCCGACCGATGGTCGCGACCTCAACCCCTTGTTGCAGGACTTCGGCCTGATCGTGCATCCGCCGATGCTGTACATGGGCTACGTCGGTTTCTCCGTGGCCTTCGCCTTCGCCATTGCCGCGTTGCTCGGCGGCAAACTCGACGCCGCCTGGGCGCGCTGGTCGCGGCCGTGGACCATCATCGCCTGGGCCTTCCTTGGCATCGGTATTGCCCTCGGCTCCTGGTGGGCCTACTACGAACTCGGCTGGGGCGGCTGGTGGTTCTGGGACCCGGTAGAGAACGCCTCCTTCATGCCCTGGCTGGTGGGCACCGCGCTGATTCACTCGCTGGCGGTGACCGAGAAACGTGGCGTGTTCAAGAGCTGGACCGTACTGCTGGCCATCGCCGCGTTCTCCCTCAGCCTGCTGGGGACCTTCCTGGTGCGCTCCGGTGTGCTGACCTCGGTGCATGCTTTTGCCACGGATCCGGAGCGCGGCGTGTTCATCCTCGCCTTCCTGCTGGTGGTGGTCGGCGGCTCGCTGGCGTTGTTCGCCGTGCGTGCGCCGGTGGTCAGGAGCCAGGTCGGTTTTGGCCTGTGGTCGCGTGAAACGCTGCTGCTGGTCAACAACATCGTGCTGGTGGTTTCGGCCGCGATGATCCTGCTCGGCACCCTCTACCCGCTGGTGCTCGACGCCCTGACCGGCGCCAAGCTGTCGGTCGGCCCGCCTTATTTCAACGCGCTGTTCCTGCCGTTGATGGCGCTGCTGATGGCGGTGATCGCTGTCGGTGTACTGGTGCGCTGGAAGGACACCCCGCTGACTTGGCTGGGGCGCATGCTGGCTCCGGTGCTGATCGCCAGCGTAGTGCTGGCGCTGATCGCCACCTTCGTGCATGGCGATTTCCACTGGGCCGTGCTGGCGGTCTGCCTGCTGGCCTTCTGGGTGGTGTTGGCCGGGGTGCGCGACATTCTCGACAAGACGCGCCACAAGGGCCTGATCAAGGGCCTGCCGAGCCTGACCCGCAGCTACTGGGGCATGCAGATGGCGCACCTGGGGTTTGCTGTGTGCGCCCTGGGTGTGGTGCTCACCAGCCTGGGCAGCTACGAGCGCGACCTGCGCATGGCGCCGGGTGAATCGGTGGAACTGGCGGGCTATCGCTTCCAGTTCGAAGGCGCGGTGCACCACGAAGGGCCCAATTTCATCTCCGACAAGGGGACGGTGCGGGTCTTCGACGGCGAGCGGCAGATCAAGGTGCTGCACCCGGAGAAGCGTCTGTACACCGTGCAGCAGTCGACCATGACCGAGGCGGGCATCGACGCCGGTTTCACCCGCGATCTGTTCGTTGCCCTGGGTGAGCCGCTGGAGCAGGGCGCCTGGGCCGTGCGCATTCACATCAAACCCTTCGTGCGCTGGATCTGGCTCGGCGGTCTGCTGATGGCCTTCGGCGGCTTCCTCGCCGCGGCTGACAAGCGCTACCGGATCAAGGTCAGAACCCGCGTGCGCGAAGCCCTGGGCATGCAGGAGGCCAACGCATGAGACGTTTGCTGCTGCTGTTGCCGCTGCTGGCCTTTCTGGCGATTGCCGTGTTCCTTTATCGCGGCCTGTTCCTCGACCCGTCCGAGCTGCCTTCGGCTTTGATCGGCAAGCCATTTCCGGCCTTCAGCCTGCCCTCGGTAACCGATCCGTCGCGCACCCTGACCCAGGACGATCTCAAGGGTAAGCCGGCGCTGGTCAACGTCTGGGCCACCTGGTGCCCGGCCTGCCGGCACGAGCACCCGGTACTGAACAAGCTGGCCGAAGCCGGAGTGGTGATCCACGGCATCAACTACAAGGATCAGCTCGAGCCGGCGCAGAAGTGGCTGCGTGACCTGCACAACCCCTACCAGCTCAATATCGAGGATGCCAAAGGCAGCCTCGGTCTGGACCTGGGCGTGTACGGCGCGCCGGAAACCTTCTTCGTCGACGCCAAGGGCATCATTCGTCATAAGTACGTCGGCGCCATCGACGAGCGCATCTGGCGTGAGCAACTGGCGCCGGTCTATCAGCAACTGGTCGACGAGGCCCAGCCATGAAGCGTTTGCTGATTTCCGCCGGTCTGGCGCTGGGCCTGTTGGCCAGCGCGCATGCCGCCATCGATACCTTCGAGTTTGCCAACGAGGCTGAACGCCAGCGTTATCGCAACCTGGTCGAAGAGCTGCGTTGCCCGAAGTGCCAGAACCAGAACATCGCCGACTCCGATGCGCCGATCGCCATGGACCTGCGCAACGAGATCTACCGCATGCTCGAAGCGGGCAAGAGCAACGATGAGATCATCGATTTCCTGGTCGCGCGTTACGGTGACTTCGTGCTCTACAAACCGCCGCTGACCAGTCGCACGCTGCTGCTCTGGTACGGCCCGGCCGGCCTGCTGGTGCTGGGTTTTGGCGTGCTCGGGGTGATCGTCCTGCGCCGTCGTGGGCAGCAGAAAAACCGTTCGGCCGTAGGCCTCTCCGTCGATGAGCAGGCGCGCCTCGCCGCACTGCTCGACCAAGCCTCTCAGGACAAGAAAGACCGATGATCGATTTCTGGTTGCCCGCCGGGCTGCTGTTGCTGACCGCCCTGGCGTTTCTGCTGATTCCGGTGCTGCGCATTCGCAAGCTGCAGGCCGAAGAAGACCGCACCGCACTCAACGTCACTCTCTATCAGGAGCGCCTGCAGGAGCTGGAAGTCCAGCGCCAGGCTGGCGTGCTCGATGATGCGCAGCTGGAGGCCGGTCGCGCCGAGGCCGCGCGCGAGCTGCTCGATGACACCGAAGGCGTGCAGCGCCGCAGCAGCGTGCTCGGCGGCAAGATTCCGCTGGTGTCGGCGCTGCTGGTCCCGGTGCTGGGTGTGGCCCTGTACCTGCACTGGGGCGCGCTCGACCAGGTCGAGCAGACCCGTCAGCTGGCGGCCATGCAGCCGCAGAGCATCGAGGAGATGACCGCGCGCCTGGAGCAGACCGTCAAGCAGCAGCCAGATTCGGCCGAAGCCTGGTACTTCCTGGGACGTACCTACATGGCGCAGGAGCGTGCCGGCGACGCCGCCAAGGCGTTCGAACGCGCCGTGCAGATTGCCGGGCGTGCCCCGGAGCTGCTCGGTCAGTGGGCGCAGGCGCTGTATTTTGCCGAAGGCAAACAGTGGAACGAGCAACTCCAGGCACTCACCGACGAGGCGCTCAAGGCGGACCCGCAGGAGGTCACCAGCCTTGGCCTGCTCGGCATCGCGGCCTATGAAAGTCAGCGCTATGCTGATGCAGTGCGTTACTGGGAGCGCCTGGTCGCCGTGTTGCCGGAGCAGGACCCGTCCCGCGCGGCCATCGTCGGCGGCATCGAACGCGCCCGTCAGCAACTGGGTGAGGGTGAGCAGCCGAGCACGGCTGCAGCGCCGGAGGCCAAGGTGCATGCGCTGGAGGTCAGCGTGTCGCTGTCGCCCGAGGTGCAGAAGAACGTGCAGCCGGACGATGCCGTATTCGTCTTCGCTCGCGCTCTCAGCGGCCCGCCGATGCCGTTGGCGGTCAAACGCCTGAAGGTCTCTGACCTGCCGGCGCAAGTCAGCCTCTCCGACGTGGATGCGATGATGCCCGAACTGAAGATTTCCCGATTCGACCAGGTACAGCTGGTGGCCCGCGTTTCCCGCGCTGGCAATGCCACCCAGGGCGAGTGGAGCGGCAAGACCGGCCCAGTTGCCAACACCGCTCGTGACGTGCAGACGCTGTTGATCGACAGCCGCGACGGGCAGGCCCAGTGAAGCGCCTGATCCTCGCCTGCGCATTCGGGCTTGGCCTCAGTGGCTGCGTTTTGCAGCAGCCGAGTGCGCCGGTGGGTGAGCTGCCGCCGGTGCAGCAGCCATCGCATCCGCGCTATGCGCCACCACCCGGGGTCAAGAGTCATTGGAATCCGGGGCTGGGCGTCTACGTGGTCGAAGGGGCGCGCGACCTGTACTACCGCGAGCGCGTCTTCTATCGCTGGGACGGCGGCTGGAGCTGGTCTTCGCAAGCCGGCGGGCCGTGGCAGGAAACCGACAGCTCGGGCATTCCGCCAGGGCTGTACCGGCACTACCAATCTCGGTGAGGCATTTGTTTTGGCCTTTCAACGGCGCCTCTGGCGCCGTTTTCCATTTATCCGTCAGCCTCTTCTGGATGCACGGCGGTTCACATAGCCGCCTATTCCTCTGCCGTAATGATTGGCTAGTCGCTTCAGCAACTTAAAAGAGTAAGGACACTTCACCTACATAAGCTAAAAGGATAAAGTATGAGTGATGAAGCACTGTTAATTGCTTTGGCGCAAGCCATTCCGGGGTTCTCGGAAAAATATACTGCAGTGCCTGCGGTTGATGAGCGGCAGGGGGAGTATAAGCAACTCTATTGGCTGGATGCACTGTTGGGTGAGCGTTATCTTTGTTATGTCGAATGGAAGGAATTTGATCCTTGGGGTGTTGATGGATTAAACGCATTGGCACCGGTTCAGCAGGCCGGTATTACCTTGTCTACCGACAGTCTTTATGATGAGCAGGGCTTTCCGGTTCAGGACATCAGTCGTGAAGCGTTCCTGTATGACGCCGGTGGTTTTTATCTGCCGGTGTTGCAGCAGCAATTACAACAGGCCGGGTTGCAATTGCTGGAGGTCGGTATGCTGCAGCGTGATGGCAACGTCTATTTGCATGAAAATCCGCGTTTCATCTGCGTCATCACTGAGCAGCCCAAAATCGAGCAACTCAATCTGCAATTACAACCGCGAGGACTGGTGCTGTGCTGAGATCTTCGTATGTAACCCCCGCTACCGCCGGCCGGTTAGCGATATGTCTGATCATTTTGTTAATTGTCAGCGGTTGTACGTCTCGTTCGGTGCGCTGGATGCACCCGACGCCCTCGAAAGAGCTGTTGTTGAAAGCCATGACCGATCTGCAGGGTCTTCATGTTTACACCGGCCTCGACCGCAGGGATAACAGCCTGTTAAGTCGTGAAGATGTATCGAGAATGCTGGCGGATAACAGCCTGATTACCAGCGAAACCCCCAATTTCATGTTCGTCAGCTTTAGTGGCAATGAAGTCAGTATTGTTGGTTACAACCAGTATTACCGGCCAAAAACGCAGGATTATCGCAGTCCGATGATTTACCGCTATCGCGGGCAGTTAAAGCGCGCTGTTTATAGCTTGCCGCATATGGCGCCAGAGAGTGGCGATTTGAAAGTCACCTCGAAACCGATTGAAAATGTGCAACTGTGGCTGCTGAATGAAAAGAAGACGGTCTATCCGGACTTTAATGGCACGCTGACGTTCAAGTCCTGGAGCGGTGAATATATAGCTATCAGCGCATTTACCACCCGGAGCTGGGACAGTATTTTTTAAGGCGCTTCGAATAGTTTGGGAAAGGTCCGGTATCAATCGTATCTTTCCCTCGGCAAAAGCGACGCACCATAAAAAACGGCGCCCGAAGGCGCCGTTCTTGTTGGTGCGATCCAGGCTCAATGTGCCCAGATCATGCCCACCAGCAGGTAGCTGATCACCGTCACCAGCACCACGCCGAACAGGTTGAGGGCGAAGCCCGCCCTGATCATCGACTGTATCTTCATGTGCCCGGTGCCGAACACGATGGCGTTGGGCGGCGTCGCCACCGGCATCATGAAGGCGCAGCTGGCGGCGATGGCGGCAGGAATCGCCAGCAGCTCGGCCGGCATGCCCTGCGACACGGCCAGCGCGCCGAGCAGCGGCAGGAAGGCTGCTGCGGTGGCGGTGTTGGAGGTGACTTCGGTGAGGAAGATGATCACCAGCACCACTACGCCGATCATCGCGATGACTGGCAGGGCGCCCAGGGCTCCGAGGCTCTGCGCAATCCATTCGGCCAGGCCGGTGCTGCGAATCACCCCCGCCAGCGACAGGCCGCCGCCGAACAGCAGCAGTACGCCCCAGGGCAGCTTGCTGGCGCTTTCCCAGTTCATCAGGAATACGCGCTGTTTGGTGTCCACCGGAATGATGAACAGCGCCAGTGCCGCGGCGATAGCAATGCTGGTGTCATTGACGCCGGGCACCCAGTCGGAGATCAACGGCTGGAACACCCAGGCCAGTGCGGTGGCGACGAACACCATGGCCACCAGCTTCTCGCCACGGCTCAGCGGACCGAGTTCGGCCAGTTCGCCGCGAATCAGCTGCGTGCTGTCATGCCCGGCCAGGTTGAAGCCGCCACGGGTCAGCCACCACCAGATGAACGCCAGCATGATCACCGCCACTGGAACGCCGAGCAGCATCCACTGGCCGAAGCCGATCTGCACGTCATAGTTCTCGGCGAGGAAAGCGGCGAGCAGGGCGTTCGGCGGGGTGCCGATCAGCGTGGCGATACCGCCGACACTGGCGGCATAGGCAATCGCCAGCAGCAGTGCAGTGGCGAAGCGTTCACGCTCGGCCTCGCCGGTGTTCTTCTCGCTGGTGAGCATGCCGATCACCGAAAGGCCGATGGGCAGCATCATGATGGTGGTGGCGGTGTTGCTCACCCACATGCTGAGAAAGGCCGTGGCCATCATGAAGCCGGCGATCTGCTTGCTCGGCTTGCTACCCATGGCCAGCAGCGTCATCAGGGCGATGCGTTTATGCAGGTTCCAGCGCTCCATGGCCAGGCCCAGCACGAAACCACCGAGGAACAGGTAGATGGTCGGGTTGGCGTAGGGCGCGGTGGCGGCATTGAGGCTGTCGATGCCCAGCGCCGGGATCAACAGGATCGGCAGCAGCGAAGTGGCCGGGATCGGGATCGCTTCGGTCGACCACCAGGTGGCCATCAGCAGGGTCAGACCGATGGTGGCCCAGGCCGTGCTGGAAAGGCCGGCTGGCGGCTCGGTGACCAGGCAGGCGAGCAGTAACAATGGACCCAGAATCAGGCCGATCCAGGCAGCCTTGGCGGGTGCCGTGGATTCATTGGTGGTAACGGCCATGGCGCGCTTCCTTCAGCTAAAAAGTCGGGCTTTATAGCCCACAGGGCGACGTTATGACCACGCGATGGCCGATCGGTTTTGCTTCAGTCTGTTTCAGGCGTGCTTTGCGCCGACGGTGATGGCTCGGCCTGTCTGCTGAACAATGGTCCACCACAACGGCTGCAGAACGCTGCGCTGTGCTCGTGGCGATTCTTGTGGCAGTGCGGGCAGTCGTGTTCCAGCAAACCGTCCTGGCGCATGGCATTGGCCAGCTCGGCGGTGAAGATGCCGGTCGGTACGGCGATGATCGAGTAACCGGTAATCATCACCATCGTCGCCAGCATCTGGCCCAGCGGGGTCTTCGGCGTGATGTCACCGAAACCCACGGTGGTCAGCGTCACCACTGCCCAGTAGATGCTGGTGGGAATGCTGGTAAAACCGTGGGCAGGGCCTTCGACCACGTACATCAGCGCACCGAACACTGTGACCAGGGTAGAAACGCTGACCAGAAAGACGACGATCTTCTGCTTGCTGCCACGTAGCGCCACCAGCAGGAAATTGGCCTGGGTCAGGTAGTGGCGCAGTTTGAGCACGCGGAAGATACGCACCATTCGGATGGCCCGGACGATCATCAGGTACTGCGCGTCGACGAACACCAGTGCCAGGATGGCGGGCAACACGGCCAGCAGGTCGACCAGGCCGAAGAAGCTGAAGGCATAGCGCAGGGGCTTGGGCGAGCAGTACAGGCGCAAGCCATATTCGATCGCGAACAATGCGGTGAAGAACCACTCCAGCGCGCTGAACATGCCGGCGTACTGGTTGTGAAAGCGCTCGATGCTGTCGAGCATCACCACGATCAGACTGGCGAGAATGGCCACCAGCAGCCAGTTGTCGAAACGCTGCGCCGCCGGCGTGCTGGTCTCGAAAATGATGATGTAAAGGCGCTGGCGCCAGGTCTGGTCTTTGGCCACGGCGTGACTCTCCTTGTGATGCGAGGGGCAAGCCTAGGCAGGACGACGCCATGAGGGCAAGTGACAGACCCGTGCGAACGGTGTTTGCCGCTCCCGGCCTCTCTGAAAATTTGACAATTCTCCGAGCGTTTCATAATTTCAGCGCCTCGCAAACGTTTGCGTGCCGATAAAAACGACAATAACCACGGAGTGCTTCCTCATGTCCGTTTTCCGTCCTGCCCGTCTCTGCGCTGCCATCGCCCTTGGCGCCGCCGCCCTTGTCAGCTTTTCCAGTGTCCATGCCGCCGAAGGCGAGCCGCCTCGCGTCGCGCTGGTGATGAAATCCCTGGCCAACGAGTTCTTCCGCACCATGGAAGACGGCGCCAAGGCCTACCAGAAAGAACACCCCGGCCAGTTCGAATTGATCGCCAACGGCATCAAGGACGAAACCGATACCTCGGCGCAGATCCGCATCGTCGAGCAGATGATCGTCTCCCAGGTCGATGCCCTGGTGATTGCGCCCGCCGATTCCAAGGCCCTGGTGCCGGTGATCAAGAAGGCCAGCGATGCCGGTATCAAGGTGGTCAACATCGATAACCGCCTCGACCCCGAAGTGGTCAAGAGCAAAGGTCTGGACGTGCCCTTCGTAGGTCCGGACAACCGCAAGGGCGCGCGCTTGGTCGGTGAATACCTGGCCAAGGAAAAACTCAAGGCTGGTGACGAAGTCGGCATCATCGAAGGCGTGTCCACCACCACCAACGCCCAGCAGCGCACCGCAGGCTTCAAGGACGCCATGGAAGCGGCCGGCATGAAGATCGTCGGTGTGCAGTCCGGCAACTGGGAAATCGACCGTGGCAACGCCGTGGCCTCGGCCATGCTCAACGAATACCCGAACCTCAAAGCACTGCTGGCCGGCAACGACAGCATGGCTCTGGGCGCCGTGTCGGCTGTACGCGCCGCTGGCAAGAAGGACCAGGTGCAGGTGGTCGGCTACGACAACATCAACGCCATCAAGCCGATGCTCAAGGACGGTCGCGTACTCGCCACCGCCGACCAGTTTGCGGCGCGCCAGGCGGTGTTCGGTATCGAAGCGGCGCTCAAGCTGGTCAAGGGTGAGTCTACCGGTGCCAAAGACGGCGTGATCGAGACCCCTGTCGAACTCGTGACCAAACCGTGACCCACGCGGTAACCGGCGGCGAGACCGTTCTCGCCGCTCGCGATATCGGCAAGACCTACGTCCAGCCTGTGCTGGGCGGGGTCGAGCTGGAGCTGCGCGCCGGTGAAGTGCTGGCGCTGACCGGCGAGAACGGCGCCGGCAAAAGTACCCTTTCGAAGATTTTCTGCGGGCTGGAGCAACCGACCACGGGCTCGCTGAGCTTCCTCGGCCAGCCCTATGCGCCGGCCAGTCGCCGCGAGGCCGAGCGCCTCGGCGTGCGCATGGTGCTGCAGGAGCTCAACCTGCTGCCGACCCTGACCGTGGCCGAGAACCTGTTTCTCGATAACCTGCCCAGCCGGGCTGGCTGGATTGCCCGTGGTCGCCTGCGCGAGATGGCGCGCGAAGCCATGGCGCGGGTCGGCCTGGAGGCCATCGATCCGGATACACCGGTGGCGGCGCTGGGCGTCGGCCATCAGCAGATGGTCGAGATCGCCCGCAACCTGATCGGCGAGTGCCGCGTGCTGGTGCTCGACGAGCCGACGGCCATGCTCACCGCCCGCGAGGTCGATCTGTTGTTCGAGCAGATCCAGCGCCTGCGTGAGGCAGGGGTGGCCATCGTCTACATCTCCCACCGCCTGGAAGAACTGGCCAAGGTGGCGCAGCGCATCGCCGTGCTGCGCGACGGCCAGCTGGTGGCGGTGGAGCCCATCGACCGCTACTCAAGCGACGAGCTGGTCACCCTGATGGTCGGCCGCGAGGTCGGAGAGGCCATCGATCTGGGCGAACGGCAGATCGGCGCGCCGCTGCTGCAAATCAGCAATCTGAGCCGCCGCGGCAAGGTCGACGACGTATCGTTCAGCGTGCGGGCAGGGGAAATCTACGGCATCTCCGGGCTGATCGGCGCTGGCCGTACCGAGCTGCTGCGCCTGATCTACGGCGCCGATCGCGCCGACAGCGGCCAGGTGGCCATCGGCAATCCGCCGCTGCCGGTGCAGGTGCGCTCGCCTGCCGAGGCGGTGCGCCACGGCATCGCGCTGATCACCGAAGACCGCAAGGGCGAAGGCCTGCTACTCGGCCAGCCAATCGCCGCCAATCTGGCGCTGGGCAATATGCCAGCGGTGTCCAAACACGGCCTGATGCGCCCGGCGGCCGAGCAGGCCCTGGCGCAGCGGCAGATCGATGCCATGCGCATCCGCTGCAATGGCGCTCATCAGGCAGTTGGCGAGCTGTCCGGCGGCAATCAGCAGAAGGTGGTGATCGGCCGCTGGCTGGAGCGCGACTGCCAGGTGCTGCTGTTCGACGAGCCAACGCGTGGCATCGACGTCGGCGCCAAATTCGAAATCTATGGCCTGCTCGGTGAGCTGGCGCGCCAGGGCAAGGCCCTGGTGGTGGTGTCCAGCGACCTGCGCGAGCTGATGCTGATCTGCGACCGCATCGGCGTGCTGTCTGCTGGCCGCCTGATCGAAACCTTCGACCGCGATGACTGGAGCCAGGATCGTCTGCTGGCCGCCGCCTTCGCCGGCTACCGCAGCCGTGAGGCCTTGCTCGGCGACGTCGCCCCCCCGTTACAGGAGCTTTGCCAATGACCACTCCATCCGCCACGCCGGCCAAGCGCAGCGGCACCCATCAGGGCCTGGGCACCTACCTGGGCCTGGCCGGCGCGCTGCTGGCGATGATCGTGCTGTTTTCTTCGTTGAGCAGCCATTTTCTGTCTTATGCGACCTTCACCACCCTGGCCAACCAGATTCCCGACCTGATGGTGCTGGCGGTGGGCATGACCCTGGTGCTGATCATCGGCGGCATCGACTTGTCGGTGGGCTCGGTGCTGGCCCTGGCCGCCGCGGTGGTCAGCGTCGCCACCCTCGGCTTCGGCTGGGGCATCCTGCCCGCCGCGCTGCTGGGCATGGCCTGCGCCGCGCTGGCCGGCAGCGTGACCGGGATCATCACCGTGGCCTGGGGTATTCCTTCGTTCATCGTTTCCCTCGGCGTGCTGGAGATGGCACGGGGCGTGGCCTACCAGCTCACCGACTCGCGCACTGCCTACATTGGCGACGCCTATGCCTGGCTGTCGACGCCGTTGGTTGCCGGCATTTCACCGTCGTTCGTGATCGCGCTGCTGGTGATCGGCGCCGCGCACCTGCTGCTGACCCGCACCGTGTTCGGCCGTTACCTGGTGGCCATCGGCACCAACGAGGAAGCGGTACGCCTGGCCGGCATCAACCCCAAGCCGTACAAGATTTCCGTGTTCGCCCTGATGGGCCTGCTCGCCGGCTTGGCCGCGCTGTTCCAGATTTCCCGCCTGGAAGCCGCCGACCCCAACGCCGGCTCCGGCCTGGAGCTGCAAGTGATCGCCGCCGTGGTGATCGGCGGTACCAGCCTGATGGGCGGGCGTGGTTCGGTTATCAGTACCTTCTTCGGTGTGCTGATCATCTCCGTGCTGGCGGCGGGTCTGGCGCAGATCGGCGCCAGCGAGCCGACCAAGCGCATCATCACCGGTGCGGTGATCGTCGTCGCGGTGATTCTCGACACCTACCGCAGCTACCGCGCCAAGCGCCGGGCCTGACCGTCCATGGCCACCATCAAGGACGTCGCCGCCCGCGCCGGCATTTCCTACACCACGGTGTCTCACGTGGTGAACGGCACTCGCCCTGTGAGCGAGCAGGTTCGTCGCAAGGTCGAAGCGGCCATTGCCGAGCTGGGCTACGTGCCCAGCGGCGTGGCCCGTTCGCTGCGGGGGCGTGCCACCGGCACCCTTGGCCTGCTGCTGCCCAATGCCAGTAACCCGTATTTCGCCGAGCTGGCCCGCGGCATCGAGGATCACGCCGAGCGCAACGGCTACAGCGTGATCCTGTGCAACTCCGACGACGACATCGACAAACAGCTGCGCTACTTGCGCGTGTTGCTGGAGCGGCGCATCGACGGCCTGATCGTCGCCACCGTGGCCAGCGACGCGGCCTTCGCCGAAGCGCTGGCCAGTCTGCGTGTGCCGCTGGTGCTGGTCGACCGCTCGCTGGACGGCGTCAGCGCCGACCAGTTGCGCGTCGATCATGAGCAGGGCGCTTATCTCGCGACCCGCCATCTGCTGGAACTGGGCCATCGGCGCATCGCCTGCATCGGCGGCCCGGCCAGCACCCAGGTGGCCCAGCTGCGCGCCGCCGGTTATCGCGGTGCGTTGGAGGAGGCGGGCATCGAGGCACTGGCGGTAGTGGATTGCCCGTTTACCAGCCCGGCCGGCCACGCTGCCGCGCAGGTGCTGCTGGCTGCCGAGCCACGGCCTACGGCGATCTTCGCCGGCAACGACATGATCGCGCTGGGCGTGCTGCGCGCCGCCGCCGAACGCCAGCTGCAGGTGCCGCAGCAGCTGTCGGTGGTGGGCTTCGACGACATCGAAGTGAGCCGCTATCTGCATCCGGCGCTGACCACGGTTGGTCAGTGCATCGGCCAGCTGGGTGAACAGGTCGCCGCACGCCTGCTGGAGCGTATCCGCACCCCGGGGCTGGCCGTTACTCAGCAACTGATCGAACCCATTCTGGTGCTGCGCGAGTCCAGTGCAGCGCCTGACGCATGATCGAGCGCAAGGCCCGCAGCCTTGTGCTCGATGGAGAGGAACACCTGCAATGCAAGCGAACGTAGTGGTAGTCGGCAGCCTGAACATGGATCTGATCGTGCGCGCGCCGCGTCTGCCGGTTGGCGGTGAAACCCTGGCCGGGCATGGCTTCTTCACCGCTGCCGGTGGCAAGGGCGCCAACCAGGCCGTGGCGGCAGCGCGCCTCGGCGCGCGAGTGGCGATGGTGGGCTGCGTGGGTGATGACGCCTACGGCAGCGAGCTGCGCGGTGGCCTGCTGGCCGAGGGTATCGACTGCAGCGCGGTTGATGTCGCTGTCGGTACGCCAACCGGCATCGCCTCGATTCTGGTCGATGATGCCGGGCAGAACGCCATCGTCATCGTCGCCGGTGGCAATGGTGAGATGAGCCCCGTGCGCGTCGAGCGCCACGAGGCGCTGCTGGCCAATGCCGAGGTGGTGATCGCGCAACTGGAAGTGCCAGCGGCGGCAGTCGAGGCCACCTTGTCCCGCGCCCATGCGCTGGGGCGTATGGTGATCCTCAACCCGGCTCCGGCTGTCGGCCCGCTGCCGGCGCACTGGTACGGCCTGGTCGATTACCTGATTCCTAACGAAAGCGAGGCCGCGTTGTTGACCGGCCTGCCGGTGGACTCGCCGGAAACCGCCTTGCGCGCTGCTCAGTGCTTGCTCGAGGCCGGCGCCCGGCGCGTGCTGATCACCCTGGGTCGTCAGGGCGTGCTGTATGCCGATGCCACTCGCCACCTGCACGTACCGGTCGCGCCGGTGGTCGCCGTGGACACCACGGCCGCCGGCGACACCTTCGTCGGTGGTTTTGCCGCCGGTTTGGCCGAAGGCATGAGCCTGGAGGCGGCCATCACCCTTGGCCAGCAGGCCGCCGCCCTGGCCGTTACCCGGCCAGGCGCCCAACCCTCGATCCCTCATCGTCACGAGTTGCCCGCATGAAGAAGACTCCGCTGCTCAACGCCGAACTCTCCGCCGCCATCGCTCGGCTCGGCCATGGCGATGTCATCGTCATCGGCGATGCCGGTATGCCGATCCCGCCGGGCACGCCGTGCATCGATCTGGCGCTGACCGCTGGCGTGCCGGATTTCGTCACCACGCTCAAGGTGGTGCTCAGCGAAATGCAGGTGCAGGGCCATCTGCTGGCCCGCGAAACCCTTGAAGTCGCGCCTCTGACCCTGGAGGCCATCGAGGCGCTGACCGCAGCGGGTGAGCTGGGTGAGCGGCAACTGGTCAGCCATGAAGAGCTCAAAGCTGCCTGCCGCACGGCGCGGGTGCAAATCCGCACCGGCGAGTGCCGGCCCTACAGCAATATCGCGCTGGTGGCCGGCGTTACCTTCTGAACATCTGTCGTTTCAGGGCACCTCTAAGAACGTATGCGACGACTGCATGGATGCAGGAGGTAGAGCGAAGCAGGAAGCCCGAGCCGAGGCAGCCAGCGCAATACCGATGGCGGCCCCGCAAAAACAGGCGAAAAAGCGGAGTTTACGAGCTGTAAATGAGCACTTGATTCGCTTCGCTCACCCCTTCGGGGCCGCGCTAAAGCACGTTCAGCCTTCGGCTGTGAACCTGTTTTTAACGCCGCGATGGCAACGCAGGTAGTTTTTAGAGGTGCCCTTCAGTCGACGGCCAGGTAGTGCTTGGTGAAACTGTCGCTCACGACTTCCCAGAGGGTGTTGGTGCCGCTGGCGACGAAGAAGGAATCACCGGCCTTGTAGTGGGCGGTTTCGCCAGTGGCTTCGTTGGTGATCTTCACTTCGCCGAGGGTTACCACTGCCTGCTCGTGGAAGGTGTAGGGCAGGCGGAAGCGGCTGCGGCGCACGCCAAAGTAGCCGGCGCTGACCGACTCGTCCTCGGTGGCGAAGGTGGTCAGGGCGAACATGGCGTTGTCACCTTCGAGCATCTCGACACCGATGTCCTCGAGGGTGCCGGCCAGTTCCAGTTCGTCCAGGGTGATGCCTTGCTTGATGCTGTGCAGCATGTCGTTCTCGCTCGATAAGGGCTGTAGGTCATGCACGCTAGCAGGGTCGGATAACGGAGCCAGTCGTGGCAGCGACATCGGGTACCGGGGAAACGTCTTGCCGCCTGCCTGGTTGAGCGTGCGCGAGCGGTGGATCAGACGCCGCGGAGGCGAGGGCAGTTTCTCCTGAAAACGCCTCAACAGGCCGTTGTCAGGTTAATCGTCGCCCAGCGACGACTCCTGCCGTGGATCAGCGAGCACGAAGGTCTCGCCGGTGACGGCCGTCAGCCAGCCGGTGCCCATGTTGCGCAGCAGCCAGTGCCAGTGGCCGTAGCGACTGGTCAGCGTGCCACTGGCGTAGCAGGGGCCGTAGAGGTACCAGTCGTGTTCCTGGCGGTGAGTGATGACGATGGCGTGGCGCAGGAAGTCGGCGACTTCCTCTGCTGTCACGCTGTATTCCTGGCAGCTGTCCACGGCCGTATTGGGGCCCTGGCCGATCTCGAGGATTTCGATCTGCTCCACCGGCCCGATCACTGTCGTCACCTCACCAGCCAGCAGCAGTGTGGCCAGCAATTGCAGGCTCAGGCCTAGAATCCATCCTTTCATGCGTGTGTCGTCCAGTGGCAGCCTTGCGGCAGGCATCACGACTATAGGGCATTTCTGGTGGTATTAACGACGCGAGCCTGCGCAGGGCTCGCGTCGTATGCCGCTGCCGGCGTCAGGCGCCGATCACGCCGCCGTCTTTACGGGTGATGGTCACCACGCTCGAACGCGGATGCACGCCGGGCTGGTGGTCGGGGAAGGACGAGCCGCCCGCTTCGCCAGGGTGCTGGATGCCGACGAACATCGTGCGGTAGTCCGGCGAGAAGGCCAGGCCGGTGATTTCGCAGCCCACGGGGCCGACCATGAAACGGCGGATCTCGCCGCTTTGCGGGTCGGCGCAGAGCATCTGGTTGTTGCCCATGCCGGCATAGTCGCCCTCGTTGCTGTACTTGCCGTCGGTCTGGATCCACAAGCGACCGCCGCCATCGAAACCGACGCCGTCAGGGCTGTTGAACATGTTGTCGGCGTTGATTGCGTGGCTGCCTGCCTCGGGCGTGCCGGGATGCACCACCGGGTTGCCAGCGACCACGAACAGGTCCCAGGCGAAGGTGTCGGCCGCGGCGTCATCGGCCGCTTCGCGCCAGCGCAGGATCTGCCCGTAGAGGTTGTTGGCGCGCGGGTTGGGGCCGCCGACGGGCTGGCCGTCCGTGCCGCGCTTGCTGTTGTTGGTCAGGGTGCAATAGACCTGGCCGTCCTGCGGGCTGACGGTGATCCACTCGGGGCGATCCATGCGGGTAGCGCCAACCAGGGTACCGGCCTGGCGTGCACGAATCATCACCTCGGCCTGGTCGGCGAAGCCGTTTGCTGCGGTCAGGCCGTTCTTGCCGGCGCTGAGCTCGATCCAACGGCCCTGGCCGCGCGGCTGGTCGGCGTCGCCGTTACCAGCATCGAACTGCGCGACGTACAAGGTGCCGTGGTCGAGGATATGCCGGTTGGCCTTGGCGTCGCTGCGGTTCAGGCGGTCGCGGGTGATGAACTTGTAGATGAACTCGCCGCGCTCGTCGTCGCCCATGTACACCACCACGCGGCCATCACGAGTGGTGGTGAGCGCCGCGTTCTCGTGCTTGAAGCGGCCCAGGGCGGTGCGCTTGATCGGCTTGGAGGTTGGGTCGAAGGGGTCGATTTCGACGATCCAGCCGTGGCGGTTCAGCTCGTTCGGGTTCTGGGCCAGATCGAAACGCGGGTCGAAGTGGTGCCACTGGTTTTCGCCGCTGTCGTGCTCGACGCTGAAGCGCTTCTGATCGGCGCTGAATTGCAGGTTGGCGTCGTTGCTACCGAAGCAGTCGCTGAAGTTCTCTTCGCAGGTCAGGTAGGTGCCCCACGGGGTCTGACCGCTGGAGCAGTTCTGGAAGGTGCCAAGCACCTCGATGCCGGCCGGGTCGGCCTTGGTCTTGAGCAGGTCGTGACCGCGGGCCGGGCCGCTGACTTCGATGGGCAGGTTGCCGTGGATGCGGCGGTTGTAGGGCGAGCCCTGGACGAAGCTCCAGGCGCCGTTTTGGCGGCGCACCTCGATCACGGTCACGCCTTCAGCGTTCTGCGCCTTGCGCACGTCCTCGGCGGATTTCGGCAGCTCGCCGTGTGGCAGCAGGTAGCGGTAGTTGACGTACTCGTTGTTGATCGCCATCAGTGCGCGATCCGCGTCACCCGGCCAGGGGAAGAAGCTCATACCGTCGGTGTTGTCGCCGAACTGCAGCAGCTGCTCGGCGGCGCTGTTGCTGCCGTCGCCCTTGAACGACGGTCCGCCTGCATGTAGCGGCTGGCCCCAGCTGATCAGGGTATTGAACGAATAGCCGGACGGCAGGGTAATGGTGTCGGCGCTGGAGGCGGCGATATTGGCGAAGCCCATCAGCGGGCTGCGGCTGTTGGCACTGACCGCCTCGGCCAGCGCGCTGCGCCCCAGCAGACCGCCGCCAAGAAACAGAGCAGCGCCAGTCAGAGCGCCCGCGCTGATGAAGCGGCGACGGGACAGTGTCAGGCGTTCAAGGTCGGTCAATTGATTGTCATGCATCACGGTAGCTCCTGCTTTGGATGCGCAGGACCCTAGGGTAAGGGGATGACAATTGAATGACATCGCGTGATGGTTTCCCCCTTGAGGGATCAGCCTGTGGGCCTGCGGTTGCGGGCTGCGCGCTGGCAGCTTTGCGCGCCGGCTCTGATCAGCCAACAGGCAAGGATGAACGGCATGGTCAGGGCGGGCAGGCCAAGGGCGCTGAAGCCCGGCTGCAGCACCAGTGCGAGGAGGACGCCGAAGGCCGGTACCAGCGGGCAGCGGTGGACCTGCGCCAGTGCGATGGCGGCGAGGCTGGCGTTGTAGCCGTACACACCCGCCAGCGCGTCCTCGGCGGGCCAGCCGTAGAACAGGGCCAGGGTTGTGCCGCTAGCGGACCCCAATAGCGCCCACAGTGCCGTGCGCCCATCGGCCAGGCGCAAGCCGATCAACAGGCACAGGCCGGCCAATGGTGAGTCGAGAAAGATGACCTGGCTCAGGCCGCGCAGCACCGCGAGCATCAACTGCAGAACGCTCAGCTCCGGCTGTTCGGGGGCATGGCTGGGCTGCGCAACTGGCAGCTCGAGCTGGACGATCAGTGCCAGCAACAGCCAACCGAGCAGCACGAAGGGAAAGGTGAAAGCAGGCAGCCAGCCATGTATACGCATGCGCTGCATCCAGGGCGCCAGCAACAGGCTGGAGAGGGCTGCGCTGGCGATGATCAGCACGGGCAACAGCGGAGTCCAAGGCAACTTCAGGCTGAGCAGCAGGCCGAGCAGGATGCCGTTGTAGCCGTACAGGCCGATGGCGATGTCCGTAGGCGGGTGGCCGCGTCGCTGCGCGATCAGGGTCGAGGACAGGCCGCCGAGCAGCGCGCCAGGTAGCAGATCGGGTGCGCCGATAAGGATGGCCAGCAGCACCAGCAGGCCACAGCCCGGGTGTTGCTGGAGAAATATCTGGGCGAAGCCGCTGAGCAGGGCACGCAGGCTTTGCAGGGTTGGGTGTGAGGTTGGTAGTGGAGGCATGATGTCTGTGCCAAGGGCCCTCTCCCCCAACCCCTCTCCCATAAATGGGAGAGGGGGAGCGGTCCGTGTCGCTTGGAGGAGCCGTGTAGGGTCAATGCAGCGTTTCGATCCTCAGGCTGTTGGTGCTGCCGGGCTGGCCGAAGGGTTCACCGGCAGTGATCACCACGGTTTCGCCGCGCTGGGCCATGCCCTGGGCCTGGGCGATTTCCAGCGCGGTGCTGGTGACTTCCTCGACCTTGCGCAGGCGTTCGTTGACCACCGAGTAGATGCCCCAGGCCACGGTCAGGCGCCGCGCGGTAGTCAGGCTCGGCGTCAGGCTGAGGATCGGCGCCTTCGGGCGCTCGCGTGAGGCGCGCAGGCTGCTGGCACCGGACTCGCTGTAGTTGACCAGGGCCGCGACCGGCAGGATCGAGCTGATGCGGCGGATGGCGCAGCTGATGGCGTCGCTGGCGGTGGCTTCGGCCTGCGGGCGGCCGACGTCGAGCTGGCTCTGGTAGTCCGGGCCGTTCTCTACCTGGCGGATGATCTTGCTCATCATCTGCACGGTTTCCAGCGGGTAATCACCGGAGGCGGTCTCGGCCGACAGCATCACTGCATCGGCGCCTTCGGCGACGGCGTTGGCCACGTCGGTGACTTCGGCGCGGGTCGGCGCCGGCGAGAAACGCATGGATTCGAGCATCTGCGTGGCGACCACCACCGGGCGACCAAGCTGGCGGCAGGTGCGCACGATATCTTTCTGGATACGCGGCACGTTTTCGGCCGGCACTTCCACGCCCAGGTCACCGCGCGCGACCATGATGGCGTCGCACAGTTTGGCGATTTCTTCCAGGTGGATCACCGCCGACGGTTTCTCGATCTTGGCCATGAGGAAGGCCTTGCCGCCGATCAATTCGCGGGCTTCGACGATGTCCTCGGGGCGTTGCACGAACGACAGCGCCACCCAGTCCACGCCCAGCTCCAGGCCGAAGGTCAGGTCGCGGCGGTCCTTCTCGGTCAACGGCGACAGTTGCAGCACGGCCTCGGGCACATTGACGCCCTTGCGGTCGGACAGTTCGCCACCGGCGATCACTTCGGTGATCACGGCATCATTCTGTTTGGCGGTCACTTTCAGGCGCAGGCGGCCGTCGTCCAGCAGCAGGCTCATGCCCGGCTGCAGCGCCTCGATGATTTCCGGGTGGGGCAAGTTGACCCGGTTGGCGTCACCGGGCGTCGTGTCCAGATCCAGGCGCAGGCTCTGGCCGTTGACCAGTTGCACTTTGCCTTCTGCAAAACGGCCGACGCGCAGTTTCGGTCCCTGCAGATCCATGAGGATGCCGATCGGCTGGTTCAGCTCGCGTTCCACTTCACGCACCCACTGGTAGCGCTGGGCATGATCGGCATGTTCGCCGTGGCTGAAGTTGAGACGGAACAGGTTGACCCCGGCTTCCACCAGTTGGCGGATATGCGCGGCATCGCGGATCGCCGGGCCGAGGGTGGCGAGGATCTTCACTTTCTTGTCAGCGTTCATTGGGTTGGGGCCTCGAGAATCAGGAGAGCGCGGAAATCGTTGACGTTGGTGCGGGTCGGGCCGGTGACGATCAGCTCGTCGAGGGCGGCGAAATAGCCGTAGCCGTTGTTGTCGTCCAACTCGTCGCGGGCGCTCAGGCCCTTGATGCCGGCACGGGCATAGCTGTACGGCGTCATGATGGCGCCGGCGTTGTCTTCGGAGCCGTCGATGCCGTCGGTGTCACCGGCCAGCGCGTAGACGCCGGGCAGACCCTTGAGGCTGTCGGTGAGGCTGAGGAGGAATTCGGCGTTGCGCCCGCCACGGCCATTGCCGCGCACGGTGACGGTGGTTTCGCCGCCAGAGAGGATCACGCAGGGCGGCTTGATCGGCTGGCCGTGCAGCTGCACCTGGCGAGCGATACCGGCGTGTACCTTGGCGACGTCACGCGATTCACCCTCCAGGTCGCCGAGAATCAGCACCGGCAGACCGGCCGCTTCGGCCTTGGCAGCGGCGGCGTCGAGCGACTGCTGGGGTGTGGCGATCAATTGGAAGTGGCTGCGTGACAGCACCGGGTCACCCGGCTTGACCGTTTCCGAGCGTGGGTCCTGTAGCCAGGCGCGCACGTTGGCCGGGATGTCGATGGCGTAGCGGGCAAGAATCGCCAGGGCTTCTGCCGAGGTGGTCGGGTCGCCCACGGTGGGGCCGGAGGCGATCACCGTGGCTTCGTCGCCGGGTACGTCGGAGATGGCGTAGGTGTAGACGGTGGCCGGCCAGCAGGCCTTGGCCAGACGACCACCCTTGATCGCCGAGAGGTGCTTGCGCACGCAGTTCATCTCGCCGATGGTGGCGCCGGATTTGAGCAGCGCCTTGTTGATCGCCTGCTTGTCCTTGAGGCTGATGCCGTCTGCCGGCAACGCCAGCAGCGAGGAGCCGCCGCCGGAGAGGAGGAAGATCACCCGGTCGTCTTCGCTGAGGTTCGACACCAGCTCCAGCACGCGGCGCGCAACGCGCTCGCCAGCATCGTCCGGCACCGGGTGCGCGGCTTCCACCACTTCGATCTTCTTGCAGTCGGCGCCGTGCTCGTAGCGGGTCACCACCAGGCCGCTGATCTCGCCTTGCCATTCCTGTTCGATCACCTCGGCCATCGCCGCGGCGGCCTTGCCGGCGCCAATGACGATGACGCGGCCGCTGCGCTCGGCGGGCAGGTGATCGGCCAGCACCTGGCGCGGATGCGCGGCGGCGATGGCGGTGGCGAACAGGTCGCGCAGCAGGCGTTGCGGGTCGAAGGTCATGGCGGTGTTCTCTTGTTCTTGGAGCCTGTTCAACGTCTGCTGCGCGCCGGCCCTGCTGCGTTAAAAACAGGCTCCAATTCGCGAGACCTTGAATAGGCTCTTGGGTGGTGCTGGATCGATTCCAGTCCGCAGGCGCCGCCTGGCAGCGCCTGGGGAGTGGAATCGACCGACCTGGCAATCGGGCCGTGACACCTCCTGCCAGGAAGGTCGAAAGGGTGGGCCAGAAGCAAAGCCCCTCTCCCTAACCCTCTCCCACAAGTGGGAGAGGGGACTGGCTTGGCGTACGCCGAAAATCCGTGTAACGCCGAGCTGCTCGTCTCGCTTCTCCCACAAGTGTGAGAAGCGGCTGGTGTGGCGTAGGTCGAAAATCCGTGTAACACCGAGTTGCTTGTCTCCCCTCGCCCGCATGCGGGAGAGGGGCCGGGGGAGAGGGCACTTTTTTACTCGCCGCGAATATTGAAGTTGGCCATGTGCTCCAGGCCCTTGATCAGGCCGGAGTGGTCCCAACCGCTACCACCGAGTGCCGCGCAGGTGCTGAACACTTGCTGGGCGTTGGCGGTGTTGGGCAGGTTCAGGCCCAGCTCGCGCGCGCCGGACAGCGCCAGGTTGAGGTCCTTCTGGTGCAGGCTGATGCGGAAGCCCGGATCGAAGGTGCCCTTGATCATGCGCTCGCCGTGCACTTCGAGAATCTTCGAGCCGGCGAAACCACCCATCAGCGCTTCACGCACCTTGGCCGGATCGGCGCCGTTCTTGGCGGCGAACAGCAGGGCTTCGGCCACTGCCTGGATGTTCAGCGCGACGATGATCTGGTTGGCCACCTTGGCGGTCTGACCGTCGCCGTTGCCGCCGACGCGGGTGATGTTCTTGCCCATGGCCTGGAACAGCGGCAGGGCGCGCTCGAAGGCATTCGGGCAGCCACCGACCATGATCGACAGGGTCGCGGCCTTGGCGCCGACTTCACCGCCGGACACCGGAGCGTCCAGGTAGGTGGCGCCGGTGGCCTTGATCTTCTCGGCGAAGGTCTTGGTGGCGGAGGGCGAGATCGAGCTCATGTCGATCACTACCTTGCCGGCGCCGACGCCAGCGGCAACGCCATCAGCGCGGAACAGCACGTCTTCGACCTGCGGGGTGTCCGGCACCATGACGATGATGAACTCGGCTTCCTGAGCGACTTCCCTGGGGTTGGCCAGGGCAATGCCGTTGTCGCCAACCAGATCGGCCGGGGCCTTGTCGAAGTGCTCGGAGAAGAACAGGGTGTGGCCGGCTTTCTGCAGGTTCTGCGCCATGGGTTTGCCCATGATGCCGGTGCCGATGAATCCAATTTTAGCCATGAGAGATAACCTCGATGTAGGGGGTGAGCCTGTAGGAGCGGATTCATCCGCGAACACCGGCGAGGCCGGCGCCATGCAGTGCGGGTGAACCCGCTCCTACAGATGTCGCTTTCAGATTGCGTTGTGGCTTTTCATCCAGCCGAGGCCGGCAGCGGTGGTGGTTGCCGGCTTGTATTCACAGCCGACCCAGCCCTGGTAGCCGATGCGGTCCAGATGCTCGAAGAGGAAGCGGTAGTTGATCTCGCCGGTGCCCGGCTCGTTGCGGCCCGGGTTGTCGGCCAGCTGCACGTGGTTGATCGCGGCCAGGTTGCTTTCAACCGTGCGGGCCAGGTCACCTTCCATGATCTGCATGTGGTAGATGTCGTACTGCAGGTACAGGTTGGTGCTGCCGACCTTGTCGCGAATCTCCAGGGCCTGCCGGGTGTTGTTCAGGTAGAAGCCGGGAATGTCGCGGGTGTTGATGGCTTCCATGACCAGGCGGATGCCGGCGCCGGCCAGCTTGTCAGCGGCGTAGCGGAGGTTGTCGACGAAGGTCTTTTCCACGGTCGCGCAGTCCACGCCCTGCGGGCGGATGCCAGCCAGGCAGTTGATCTGCTGGTTGCCCAGTACCTTGGCGTAGGCGATGGCCTGGTCGACGCCGGCGCGGAATTCCTCGATGCGGTCCGGGTGGCAGGCGATGCCGCGCTCACCCTTGCCCCAGTCGCCGGCCGGCAGGTTGAACAGCACCTGGGTCAGCGCGTTGGCGTCCAGGCGGGCCTTGATCTCTTCGACCGGGAAGTCATAGGGGAAGAGGTATTCCACGCCGCTGAAACCGGCTTCGGCGGCGGCGGCGAAACGGTCCAGGAAGTCCACCTCGGTGAACAGCATGGACAGGTTGGCAGCAAAACGGGGCATGGTGTCGCTCCTTTCGTTTGTCTCTCCTCTCCCGCAAGCGGGAGAGGAGATTGTTTGCATCAGTCGAGCAGCGAGATGGCAGTCGGCGCGTCGACGCCGCGCTCGGCCAATTCTTCGAACTCGTTGATGGCGTTGATCTCGGTGCCCATGGAGATGTTGGTGACACGCTCCAGGATGATCTCGACCACCACCGGTACGCGGTGCTCGGCCATCAGGCGCTTGGCTTCGGCGAAGGCGTTCTGCAGTTCGTTCGGGTCGAACACGCGGATCGCCTTGCAGCCCAGGCCCTCGACCACGGCGACGTGGTCGACGCCGTAACCATTGAGCTCCGGCGCGTTGATGTTCTCGAACGCCAGCTGCACGCAGTAGTCGATGTCGAAGCCGCGCTGCGCCTGACGGATCAGGCCCAGGTAGGAGTTGTTCACCAGCACGTGGATGTACGGCAGGTTGAACTGCGCACCGACGGCCAGCTCCTCGATCATGAACTGGAAGTCATAGTCGCCAGACAGCGCCACGACCTGACGTTGCGGGTCGGCCTTGACCACGCCGAGGGCCGCCGGAATGGTCCAGCCCAGCGGACCGGCCTGGCCACAGTTGATCCAGTGGCGCGGCTTGTACACGTGCAGGAACTGCGCGCCGGCGATCTGCGACAGACCGATGGTACTGACGTAGCAGGTGTCCTTGCCGAAGGCTTCGTTCATCTCTTCGTACACGCGCTGCGGCTTGGCCGGCACGTTGTCGAAGTGGGTCTTGCGCTGCAGGGTGCGCTTGCGCTCGCGGCAGGCTTCGACCCAGGTGCTGCGGTCTTTCAGCTTGCCGGCGGCCTTCCATTCGCGGGCAACGATGAGGAAGGCGTCCAGCGCGCTGCCGGCGTCGGAAACGATGCCCAGATCCGGGTTGAACACGCGGCCGATCTGCGTCGGTTCGATGTCGACGTGGATGAACTTGCGACCTTCGGTATAGACGTCGACCGAGCCGGTGTGACGGTTGGCCCAACGGTTGCCGATGCCGAACACCAGATCGGAAGCGAGCAGGGTGGCGTTGCCGTAGCGATGCGAAGTCTGCAGGCCGACCATGCCGACCATCAGCTTGTGATCGTCAGGGATCGCACCCCAGCCCATCAGCGTCGGCACCACCGGGACGCCGGTCAGCTCGGCGAATTCCACCAGCTTGCCTGCCGCGTCGGCGTTGAAGATGCCGCCGCCAGCGACCAGCAACGGGCGCTCGGCGTCGTTGAGCATGGCGATGGCTTTCTCGGCCTGGAGGCGGCTGGTGCTCGGCTTGGCCACCGGCAGCGGTTCGTAGGCATCGATGTCGAATTCGATCTCGGCCATCTGCACGTCGAACGGCAGGTCGATCAGTACCGGGCCGGGGCGGCCGCTGCGCATCTCATGGAAGGCGCGCTGGAAGGCACGCGGCACCTGGCCGGGTTCCATCACGGTGGTGGCCCATTTGGTCACCGGACCAACGATGCTGGTGATGTCGACGGCCTGGAAATCTTCCTTATGCATGCGGGCACGCGGCGCCTGGCCGGTGATGCACAGAATCGGAATGGAGTCGGCGGAGGCCGAGTACAGACCGGTGACCATGTCGGTGCCGGCGGGGCCGGAGGTGCCGATGCACACGCCGATGTTGCCGGCATTGGTGCGGGTGTAACCCTCGGCCATGTGCGAAGCGCCTTCGACGTGACGGGCCAGGACGTGATCGATGCCACCGAGTTTCTTCAGTGCGGCATACAGGGGGTTGATGGCAGCGCCGGGGACGCCGAACGCGGTATCGACACCTTCGCGACGCATCACCAGTACGGCGGCCTCGATTGCTCTCATTCTGGCCATGACCATTGTTCTCCGAGTCAGTGGTTTTTCTTCTTGGGAGCAAGGATGACGGCTGTACCGGGGGGACGGAATTGTCGGATACTTCAGTTCTGCCGATACTTGGAGTACCGAATGGACCGTCATACCCTCATTCGCAGTTTCGTTCTGGTCGCTGACAACGGCAGCTTCGCCGCTGCTGCGCTCAGTGAAGGCGTCACCCCGGTGGTCATGGGGCGTCGCCTCGATACGCTGGAGCGCCACCTCGGCGTCAAGCTGATGCATCGCTCCACACGTGGCCTGCAACTGACCGACCTTGGCGAGCAGTACCTCGACCGTGCCCGCAGCCTGCTCAAGGACTTCGATGAAGCCGACGCCAGCGTGGCGCGTGGTGGCCGGTCGGTGCGCGGGCACCTGGTGGTGTCGGCGCCTGCCGCGTTCGGCAGGCGTCATATCGCGCCGCATGCGCCGGCTTTTCTCAAGCGCTATCCGGACCTGAAGCTGTCGTTCAACTTCACCGACAGCCTGGTCGATCTGGTGCGCCAGGGGTACGACATGGGCATCCGCATCGGTGAGGTGACCGACCCCAACTACGTTGCAGTGAAGCTGTTCCCCAATCGCCGCGTGGTCTGTGGCGCACCCAGCTACTTCGAGCTGCATGGCGTGCCGCGCACCCTCGAAGACCTGGCGCGGCACAACTGCCTGGCGTTCAATCTGCAGGGCGGCCAGCAGCGCGGCTGGACCTTCCTGCGTGACGGCCGTCAGGTGGCGGTCAAGGTGGCCGGCAATCTCGACTGCAACGATGGCGAGCTTCTCTACGACTGGGTCAAGCAGGGGCTGGGAATCGGCTGGAGGTCGACCTGGGAGATTCAGGCGGAGCTGAAGGCCGGTGAGCTGGTGACGGTGCTGGATGACTACGAGATTCCCGCTTACGACATCCAGGCGGTGTACCCGCAGCAGCGTTATCTGCCGGCCAAGGTGCGTTTCTTCATCGACTACCTGAAGGACATCTACAACGCCCCTGGATACTGGGAGGTAAGGGGAGGATGAGGTACTTATTCGATACTTATCTTGTTATTCATGGGTATTTTTATTGTGTACATTTTTAAGTTGTTTTGTTCTTTTTTGTTGAAACAATCCTTCTGTTCGGCTATTGCATAAGGCGCTTTCTCATGTCGCATGCTGCCGTTCGCGCATGCGGCGACTTCCTGTTCGGTTTTTGGAGAATCCTTATGAATGCGCTCAACCTGTCCACCGCCGTGAGCATCACTCACAGCGCGCTTGCCGTTGGTCGTGAGCTTCACGCTGCACCGCTGACGGTCGCGGTACTGGATGCCGGCGGGCATCTGATCAGCCTGCAGCGCGAGGATGGTGCCAGTCTGCTGCGTCCGCAGATCGCCATTGGCAAGGCCTGGGGCGCGCTGGCGCTGGGCAAGGGTTCGCGCCTGATCGCCGCGGATGCACAGCAGCGCCCAGCCTTTATCGGTGCGGTCAACAATCTGGCCCAGGGCAGCCTGGTGCCGGCGCCGGGCGGGGTGCTGATCCGTGATGCACACGGCGAGGTGATCGGCGCCGTCGGGATCACCGGCGACACCTCGGATATCGATGAGCAATGTGCGGTGAGTGCGCTGGAGTCTCTGGGCCTGAAGGCCGACGCGGGGGCGTAGGGTGTTGCGGGGCCGCCTAGGCTGCGCACCGGTTTGATCACGACTGCGCGATGCTCCAGATTGCATCCGGGCTACGACTGTGGGAGGGGCTTCAGCCGCGACTCCCGCATCGAAGCGTCGCCGCTAAAGCGCCTCCCACGGTTTTCGGCTATGCGTAGGGTGGATGTCGCTTTTTACATCCACCAGTTCGCAGGGGCGCCGTGCGCACCAAGGCTTCCCGAACGTCCGTGTCGTAAACTCGGTGCGCGCGGCGCACCCTACGGGTTCGGTATATGCCGCGGACTCGACTCAGGCGCTGGTGATCAGCTCGGAAGCCTTCGACGGCATCGGGCTGACGTCGCACCCTTTGAGCACCAGGCGAATGATGGTCTGTGCGGCGGCTTCGTAGTCGGCATCATCGAGGCTGGCCTTGCCGGTGACGGTGGAGATCTGCCAGTCGAAGTCGGCGTAGGTCTGGGTCGCTGCCCAGATGCTGAACAGCAGGTGGTGTGGGTCGACCTGCGCCATTTGCCGCTGATCGATCCAGCGCTGGATGCAGGCGATGTTGTGTTTGGCTTGGGCGTTGAGCTGTTCGGTCTGTTCCGCTGACAAGTGCGGCGCGCCGTGCATGATTTCGCTGGCGAACACCTTGGAAGCATGGGGCAGTTCGCGGGAGATGCGGATCTTCGAGCGGATGTAGGCAGTCAGTACTTCGCTCGGGTGGCCCGGCTGGTTGAAGGGGGCAGAGGCGGCCAGCAGCGGCTCGATGATGCTTTCCAGGACCTCGCGGTAGAGGTTTTCCTTGGACTTGAAGTAGTAGTAGACGTTGGGCTTGGGCAGGCCTGCCTTGGCCGCAATATCACTGGTCTTGGTGGCGGCGAAGCCCTTGTCGGCGAACTCCTCGCTGGCTGCACGCAGGATGAGCTCTTTGTTACGCTCGCGGATGCTGGTCATAAGGCCCTGTGGTTTGCTCTGCCGCCGGACGGCGGTCGGGCATGGTAGCACCGGCTTTGCGCGAGGCTCAAGGCAGTGGCCACGGGCTGCTCAGCGCTTAACTGACTCCGTAGTCAAATTTTTGTATACAGGAAATCGCTTTTCTGTTTCTATCGCGCACAGCGTTATCCATGACAAAAAGTCTCGGCGCGTGACGCTGCAGGAGACCCACCGTGAATACCCATCAGCTCGTTGATCCCTTCGGTCGGCGTATCACCTACCTGCGTTTGTCGGTGACCGATCGCTGCGATTTTCGCTGCACCTACTGCATGAGCGAAGACATGCAGTTCGCCCCGCGCGCGCAGATTCTCAGCCTGGAAGAACTCTACGCCGTGGCCGACGCCTTCATCGGCCTCGGTGTGCAGCGTATTCGCATCACCGGCGGTGAGCCGCTGGTGCGCAAGAACCTGTTGAGCCTGCTGCAGCGCCTGGGGCAGCGCGAGGAACTGGATGACCTGGCGATCACCACCAATGGTTCGCAACTGGTGGAGATGGCCGCGCCGCTGCGCGCAGCGGGCGTGAGGCGCCTGAACATCAGCCTGGACTCTTTGCAGCGCGAGCGTTTCGCCGCCTTTACCCGGCGCGACAAGCTCGATCAGGTGCTGGCCGGCATCGACGCGGCGCGTGCCGCCGGCTTCGAGCGGATCAAGCTCAACAGCGTGGTGCAGAGCGGGCGTAACGACGACGAAGTACTGGACCTGGTCGAGTTCGCCATCGCGCGCGGCCTGGATATCAGCTTCATCGAGGAGATGCCGCTGGGCAGCGTGGTCAGCCACAGCCGCGAGCAGACCTTCTGCTCAAGTGACGAAGTGCGCCAGCGCATCGAGCAGCGTCATGCGCTGGTGCGCAGCAGCAAGGTCACCGGCGGGCCGTCGCGCTACTGGCAAGTGGTCGGTACGCAGACTCAGGTAGGGTTCATCTCACCGCACAGCCACAACTTCTGCGGCGACTGCAATCGTGTGCGGGTCACCGCCGAGGGCAAGCTGGTGCTCTGCCTCGGCCACGACAACGCACTGGATCTCAAGCGCCTGCTGCGCGCTCATCCGGGTGACGGCGAGCGCCTGCGTCAGGCGCTGATCGAGGCGCTGCGGCTCAAGCCCGAGCGGCACCACTTCGCCACCGACGAGCAGGTCCAGGTGGTGCGCTTCATGAGCATCACCGGCGGGTAGAACCGCCTTCGGATTCCACTACAACAATAAGGAGGCTCTACATGAAGCCCGTACGACTGTGTCTGCTATTTGCCCTTGTGGCCCCCGGCGCCCTGGCCCAGACCTACGTGGTCGGCGTCGAGGATCTGCCGTTCGCACCGCATTACAGCCTCGATGACGAAGGCCAGTACCGTGGTTTCGCTCGCGAGTTGCTGGATGCTTTCGCCGCCGACAGTGGTGTCAGCCTGAGCTACAAGGCGCTGGCGGTGGATCAGTTGCTGCCGGCCTTGCAGCGTGGCGAGATCGACCTCAAGTATCCCGACAGTCCGCACTGGGCCGCAGCACAGAAGGCCGGCATGACGCTGCACTACAGTCAGGCCGTGGTCGATTACGTCGATGGTGTGCTGGTGGCGCCGCAGCGTAAGGGGCGAACGCTGGCGGGCATCCATCGGCTGGCCATGGTGCAGGGCTGGACGCCGCGGGGTTACGAGCAGGCCATCGACAGCGGGCAGATCCAGCTGAGCTACAGCGAGGACCTGCGCCAGATGATTCGCCAAGCGCTGAAACAGGACGCCGATGGTGCCTACTTCAACGTGGTGGTGGCCACCCACTATCTGGACAACATTCGCGCCCGGCCTGGTGCCCTGGTGTTCGACCCCAAGTTGCCGCACACCCGTGGCAGTTTTCATCTGTCGAGCCTGCGCCATCCGCAGCTGATCACCCGTTTCGATCGTTTTCTCGCGGAACACGCGGCCCAGGTGGCGGCGCTCAAGGCGAGCTATCGGGTAGAGGCCAATCTCGATAGTGAGTACATGGGGGTCGAGCAATGGAAGGTGGACTTTCTCGAGCGGCAGAAAGAAAAAGCCGGCGCGCAGGCGCCGGCTTCGTCCCGTCAGTGATTGCTCAGAGACTGGCGTCGGCGCGTTTCAGTGCCTGTGCATGGCCGTGCATCAGGCCATAGTGCAGCACTGCGCCGAGCAGGGCGCCGAGCAGCCAGGCGTAGCCGGACAGCTGGCTGAGGCCGGGCGCCCACACCGACGCGACGGAGAACACCGAGCCGACGACGAAGGCGAGCATCGCCTTGCGGTTCCAGCCGCCATCGAAGTAGTAGGTCGAACCCACCTCGGCACTGAACAGCTGCTGCAGGTCGAGCTTGCGCCGACGCACCAGGTAGTAGTCGGCGACGATGATGCCGTACAGCGGCGCGAGCACGGCGCCCAGGGTGTCGACGAAGGCAGCGATGCCGACGTTGCTGATGAAGGCCACCCACAGGGCGCCGATGAAGAAGGCGATGCCGGCAGTGATGAAGCCCCCGGTGCGTGCGCTGATATGCGCCGGCGCCAGGTTGGCCAGGTCATAGGCTGGCGGAATGAAGTTGGCTACCAGGTTGATACCCACGGTCGCGGCGAAGAAGGTCAGCGCGGCGATGATGGTCAGGGTCAGGTTGTCCACTCGTGCGACGATGTCGGTCGGGTTGGTCAACGTTTCACCGAACACCACCACGGTGCCGGCGGTGATCACCAGGGCGATCAGCGAGAAGAACGCCAGGCTAACCGGCAGGCCGAGGAAGTTGCCGATGGTCATCTGCTTTTCGCTTTTGACGAAGCGGGCGAAGTCGCCGTAGTTGATTACCACTGCAGCGAAGTAGGCGACCATGGTGCCGACCACGGCGAAGAACGCGGTCACCGGACCGGCCTTGTATTCACCCGTGCCACTGAAGATGTTGCCCAGCTCGCTGAGCAGGCTCGGGCCGGCCTTGTACCAGATCAGGCCCATCAGCGCGATCATCACCACGTAGACCAGCGGCCCGGCCCAGTTGAGGAAGCGGGTGATCCAGCTCATGCCGCAGACGAACAGGCCGACCTGGAACAGGCAGACGATCACGTAGGACAGCCAGCCGATGGCGGTCAGGCCCAGGTACAGAGCCGGGTCCTGCGGTTGCAGCAATGAATTGAGCAGCAGTGCCACGGCGGTGGAGGCGAAGTAGGTCTGCACGCCGTACCAGAAGATCGCGACGATGCCGCGCACCAGCGCAGGGAAGTTGGCGCCGCGCACGCCCATGCTGGCGCGGGCGAACACCGGGAAGGGGATGCCGTACTTGACGCTCGGTCTGCCGGTCAGTTGCACCAGACCCATGACGATGAAACCGGCGAGCACGATGCCGGCCAGCACGGCCCAGCCATTGAGCCCGTAGGAGATGAACAGCGTCGCCGCCAGGGTGTAGCCGAACAGACTCTGAATGTCGTTCGACCAGACGTTGAAGATCTCGAACCAGCCCCAGGTGCGTTTCTCGGGAGCCAGCGGGGCGAGGTCCTCGTTGTGTAGCGAGGGATCAATGTTCTTGATGCGAAAGTCTTCGGTGTTGGACATGGACAGCTCCCAGTTTTGTTCTTGCGCCGCGGCGTTCTATGAGGAGATTTGTCTGCAGGTTTCGTTCCGGTTTTGTATTCGCGTCATGACTGATTCAGTGTATACAGCCAATTCGACAGTGATTCGGTAGGAACCTGATTGTCTTGTACACAGAAAATGCATTGATGAATATGGCTTTCGGATAAATTGCACACAAAAAATCTGTATTTTGTGATCAAAAACTTGACCTCGCAGTCAGTTGCGTGATTGCAAAGTGCTGGTCGGGAAGTGGTTTGGATGTATCCGATTGCGCACCGAGATGGTGCTTGATCTGCTTTGGGGTGCTGGGTTGGTGCGGCTATTCAGGCCGCTTTGCCAAAGGCAGTGTGTGCGGTGCATAACTACGGACGGTGTCCGCCGCGTAGGGGGCGCCGTGCGCACCTGGCATTTGCTGCTCAAAGAAAAAGGTTCTTTGCATTCTGACGGGGAGGATACGCTTGACGTCGGACTGGCAAGTTTGTGTGTTCTGTACGCAGCGCTATTTATCTCCGGGCCACGATCATTAGCGTGTCGATCTTTCGTCTTGGTTTCGCCCCTCACGGGCGAGTCACTTTCTCTTGCTTGCCCAAGAGAAAGTAACCAAAGAGAAGGGCACCCCACCATCCGGCCCCGGCTGCGCCGGGGTTCCCTCGCTACATCACCACTCCTGGGGCACGCCACGAAGGGCCATCCCTGGCCCATCGTGGCTCTCGCGACATCCATGTCGCTCAACCCCTTACGTGGCGATTCCACTCGGCCTCCTGAAGGGGACTTGGGTGTCGTCTGTGAGATCGCGCTTCAAGAGCAAAAGCCAAACGCTACCGACTTTGATCTTCCAGAGCTGTCGCAAGCTTGCGATCTGGCTCCCCGGAGCGGCGCTGGAGCGAGGGGCGCGTAGCGAAACCCGGATGTCGGGGTGCCCTTCTTTGGCACACCTTTCTTGGGCAAGCAAAGAAACGCAGCGAAGCGCAGTAACAGCCGCAGGCTGGCCCGAAGGGTGAGCGCAGCGAATCAAGGTGTGGCGCCCGTAAGGGGCGCAACCCAAACGTTCAGCGCACGCGGTAACGGATATTGCTAAGCCCGTGAGCAATACGCACACAAACTTGCCAGTCCGGTGTCAACGTATCCTCCCCGCGAAAATGCGAAGAACCTTTTTATTCCTGCGGTCAGCTCCGGGCCACCGCGCTGCGGTACTCGCCGGGGCTCACACCATAGGCCTGCTTGAACTGGCGCGACAGATGGCTCTGATCGGCAAAGCCCAATTGCATCGCCACGGCAACCGCCGCGCAGCCACTCTTGAGTAGCGCCCGTGCCTGCTCCAGACGGCGCTGCTTGAGCCAGGCATGTGGCGGCAGGCCCGTTGCACGGCGAAAGACGCGGGCGAAGTGGAAGGGTGAAAGATTGACCGCGGCGGCCAACTCCTCCAGCGAGGGCGGTTCGACCAGCCGCTCGGCCAGCATCTGCTTGGCACAGGACACTGCCCAGGGCTCACGCCCGGCTGCTCGAGGCTCAGCAAGCCGCGCATGGTGCTGGAACAGCAATAGTATCGCTTCACGCCAGGCCAGTTGCTGCTGCAACGCCTCGGCGCCATGCTCGAGCAACTGATGCAGTTGCAGAAAGGCCGCATGCAGGCGCGGATCGTGCAACACGCTAAAGGAAAACGACGGCATCCCGGCCCTGGCCAGGCCCAGCTCCTGCAGCGCGCCCAGTACCTGGGCGTTGTCGGGATAGAAACCGCGATAGCGCCAACCGTCTTCGTGCGCCTTGGAGCCGGTGTGCACTTCATCCGGGTTGATCAGCACCATGCTGCCCTGCGGCGCCAGGTGATCGCTGCCGCGATGATGAAAACGCTGGGCACCATGCTCGATCACGGTAAACACGAAGCCTTCATGCACGTGTGGCGCGAAACGCTGCTCGAGGTAGTGCGCCTGCAACAGCTCGACCCCTCTCAATGCGGAGGCTTGCCAGAAGCGGGTCTGCTCACGAGTCTGCATACTGCTCAAGCGCCGAAGCCTGCCTCCATCGCCTCGCGCAAGGCTGGCCATTCCTGGTCGGTGATGCTGTACAGCACGGTATCGTCGAGGCGGCCATCGGCCAGCCGGCGATGGTTGCGCAGCAGCCCTTCACGGACCGCGCCAAGCTTCTCGATGGCGCGTTGCGAGCGCAGGTTGCTGCCGGCGGTCTTCAACTGCACGCGCACCATGCCCCAGTTGTCGAAAGCATGCTTGAGCATCAGGTACTTGATGGTGGTATTCAGGCCGGTGCCATGCTGGCTGCGATCGAGCCAGGTCCAGCCGATTTCGCAGGCTGGCAGGTTGTTCATGAAGTCGGCGAAGCGCGTGGTTCCCACCAGTTCGTCACCCAGGCGAATGACGAATGGCAAGGCCCGCTGCTCACGCAGATCGGCCAGGGCGCTGCGGTACCAATCCAGACGCTGGGTGCCACTCATGTACAGCAGCGCCTCACGATTGGCCTCGGCCAACGCTACCAAGGCCGGAATATCGGCGTCAGAGAGCGGCTCCAGGCGCAGTGCGCCACGTTGCAAAGTCACCAGCTGCGGCTTGAACATAGGGGTTTCCTCGGGTCCTTCCTTGGGCAGAATCGCAAACCGACCAAGCTATCAGCCCCAGCGCTGCGGCACAATCGAGCGTCGTCGCAAAGCACGCGAACCGCCCTGCGACCTTGGTCGCAGCCGACAGCGCCTGGCTTTGTGCAACACTGATCAGCATCGGCCTCGCCTCGGCGGCCAGGCTCAGTTCGTCCCACTGCGCGTTTCGGAGTCTGCATGTCGCTGTCCCCTGGGTTGATCGCCGCGGTCGCCCTCATCTACATGGCCGTTCTTTTCTCCATCGCCTTCTATGGCGACCGCCGTAGCGCGCCCATGCCGCCGAAGATCCGCGCCTGGGTGTACTCGCTGTCGCTGGCCGTTTACTGCACCAGCTGGACCTTCTTCGGCGCCGTCGGCCAGGCCGCCGAACAACTCTGGTCGTTCCTGCCGATCTACCTGGGCCCGATCATTCTGCTGCTGACCATGCCCTGGGTGCTGCAGAAGATGGTGATGATCAGCAAACAGGAGAACATCACCTCCATCGCCGACTTCATTGCCGCGCGCTACGGCAAGTCGCAGTCGCTGGCCATCGTCGTGGCGCTGATCTGCCTGGTCGGTGTGCTGCCCTACATCGCCCTGCAACTCAAGGGCATCGTGCTCGGGGTCAATCTGTTGATCGGCGAGCACGCGCTGGACACCGGCACCAGCGCCCAGGACACGGCACTGATCGTGTCGCTGGCACTGGCGCTGTTCACCATCTTGTTCGGCACCCGCAACCTCGATGTCACCGAGCACCACCGCGGCATGGTGCTGGCGATTGCCTTCGAATCGCTGGTCAAGCTGCTGGCGTTCCTGGCCGTGGGCGCCTTCGTCACCTTCGGCCTGTACAACGGTTTCAACGACCTGCTGGAGCAGGCGCACAACACCGCCGAGCTGGACGACTTCTGGAACGAGGCGGTGAACTGGCCAGCGATGCTGGTGCAGACCGGCATGGCGATGATCGCTATCGTCTGCCTGCCGCGGCAGTTCCATGTCACCGTGGTGGAGAACATCGAACCCAAGGACCTGCGCCTGGCGCGCTGGGTATTCCCGGCTTATCTGGTGCTGGCCGTGCTGTTCGTCGTCCCCATCGCCCTTGCCGGGCAGATGCTGCTGCCGGCCGGCGTGACACCGGACTCCTTCGTCATCAGCCTGCCCCTGGCCGAAGCCCACCCGGGTCTGGCGGTGCTGGCCTTCATCGGCGGTGCATCGGCCGCCACCGGCATGGTGATCGTCGCCTCGGTGGCGCTGTCGACCATGATCTCCAACGACATGCTGCTTCCCTGGCTTTTACGCCGGCAAAGTACCGAGCGGCCGTTCGAGGCCTTCCGCCAATGGATGCTCACGGCCCGGCGGGTCAGCATCGTGCTGATCCTGCTGCTGGCCTACGTCTGCTATCGCCTGCTCGGCGAGGGCACCAGCCTGGCGACCATCGGCCAGGTCTCGTTCGCCGCCATCGGCCAGCTGGCACCGGCCATGTTCGGTGCACTGGTGTGGAAGCAGGCCAACCGCCGTGGCGTGTTCGCCGGCCTGATCTTCGGCGCCTTGCTCTGGTTCTACACCCTGGTGCTACCGCTGGCGGCACGTGGCATGGGATGGTCGCTGGAAAGCTTCCCCGGGCTCACGGCCCTGCTCCACGCCCCCATCGGCCTGCAAGTCGACCCGCTGACACGCGGCGTGGTGCTTTCGCTGGCCGGCAACATGCTGTTGTTCGCCTGGGTTTCCTGGTTCTCGCGCACACGCGTCTCCGAACATTGGCAGGCCGGGCGCTTCATCGGCCATGACCTGGGTACCAAACCGAGCAACCGCAGCCTGCTGGCCGTCCAAGTGGCGGACCTGCTGATGCTCTCCAGCCGCTTCGTCGGCGAAGAACGCGCCCGCCAGAGCTTCACCCGTTTCGCCCTGCACCAGGGCAAAGGCAAGGACTTCGACCCCAACCAGCCGGCGAACAGCGAGTGGATCGCCCACACCGAACGCCTGCTCGCCGGTGTGTTGGGCGCCTCCTCGACCCGCGCGGTGGTAAAGGCTGCCATCGAAGGCCGCGAGATGCAGGTCGAAGACGTGGTGCGCATCGTCGACGAAGCCAGTGAGGTGCTGCAGTTCAACCGGGCCCTGCTGCAGGGGGCGATCGAGAACATCACCCAGGGCATCAGCGTGGTCGACCAGAACCTGCGCCTGGTGGCCTGGAACCACCGTTATCTGGAGCTGTTCGAGTACCCCGAAGGCTTGATTTACGTCGGCCGGCCGATTGCCGAGATCATCCGCTTCAATGCCGAGCGCGGCATGCTCGGCGGCGGCGACCTGGAAGAGAACGTCGCCAAGCGCCTGTACTGGATGCGCCAGGGCACCGCGCACAGCTATGAGCGGGTATTCCCCAACGGCCGGGTGATCGAGCTGATCGGCAACCCGATGCCGGGCGGTGGTTTCGTCATGAGTTTCACCGACATCACCGAGTTCCGCGAAGCCGAGCGCGCCCTCAAGGACGCCAACGAAAGCCTCGAACAGCGGGTTGCCGAACGGACCCATGAACTGTCGAAGCTGAACCAGGCGCTGACCGAGGCCAAGTCCCACGCCGAAGCCGCCAACCAGTCGAAAACGCGCTTTCTCGCCGCAGTCAGCCATGACCTGATGCAACCGCTCAACGCCGCTCGTCTGTTCTCCGCAGCGCTGTCCCACCAGGACGACGCCCTGCCCGGCGAGGCCCAGGAGCTGGTCCGTCACCTGGACAGTTCGCTGCGTTCGGCCGAGGACCTGATCACCGACCTGCTGGACATCTCGCGACTGGAAAACGGCCGGATCACCCCGGATCGCCATCCTTTCGCCCTGGCCAACCTGTTCGACACCCTCGCCGCCGAGTTCGGCGTACTGGCTGCCGAGCAGGGCATCGACCTGCGCGTACGTGGCAGCCGGCAGTGGATCGACAGCGACATCAAGCTGCTGCGCCGGGTCTTGCAGAACTTCCTGACCAATGCCTTCCGCTACGCCAAGGGCCGCGTGGTGCTGGGTGTACGGCGCGAGGGCGAGCAGTTGCGCCTGGAGGTGTGGGATCGCGGCATGGGCATCCCCGAGGATAAGCGCAAGGTGATCTTCGAAGAATTCAAGCGCCTCGACAGCCACCAGACGCGCGCCGAGAAAGGCCTGGGCTTGGGCCTGGCGATTGCCGACGGGCTGTGCCGCGTGCTCAGCCACCGCCTGGAGGTGCGCTCCTGGCCGGGCAAGGGCAGCGTGTTCAGCGTCAGCGTGCCACTGGCGAGAAGACCGGCGACGAAACCGCAGAGCACCAGCGCGCCGACCGTAGACGGCCAACCGCTGCAGGGTACCCAGGTGATCTGTATCGACAACGAAGACAGCATTCTCACCGGCATGCACAGCCTGCTGTCACGCTGGGGCTGCCAGGTATGGACGGCGCGCAATCGCCTGGAATGCGAACACCTGCTCAGCGAGAACGTGCATCCGCAACTGGCGCTGGTCGACTATCACCTCGACGAAGGCGAAACCGGCACCGAACTCATGGCCTGGCTGCGCACCCGCATGGGCGAGCCGGTACCCGGTGTGGTGATCAGCGCCGACGGCCGTCCCGAGCTGATCACCGAAGTGCATGCCGCCGGCCTCGACTACCTGCCCAAGCCGGTCAAGCCAGCCGCCCTGCGCGCTCTGCTGAGCCGCCATCTGGTGCTGCGCGGCTAAGGAGTACTGGCGCCCGACGGGCATCAACCGCGCTGCAGGAACCCCTGCAGCAGTTGATGCACCCGCTCGCTCAGTTCGCGGTTGGCCGCCACCGGCAGGCCGCGCGCCAGCTCCGCCTCGACCACCTGCTCGACCAGCGGCCGCAGTTGCAGCAGTTGGGCGCTGAGCCCTTCCAGCTGATCGACGCGAGGCAGCGAACTCTGCAGCAGCGGATTGACCAGGTGGCCGACGATCATCTGCACGATACCGGTGGATACCTGCTCGACGTGCCGACGAATCGACTCCAGCTCATCGAGTAGCGCCGGCAATGGGATGCCGGCGCGGTACAACTCGACACCCGCAGCGAACAAGCGCGGGCTGGGTACGCAGAGATGGTCACCGGCGAACTGCAACAGGCCCATGGCCATGGCTCGTTCGATCATCGCGTCATCCAGATCGTCAGCGAAGATCGCCTGCAGCTCGGCGAACTCCAGGCGCCCGGGTTGCTCGGGCTCACCGGGGCCGCGGATGGCCTGGTCGAGCCCCAGCACGTGGGCGAGATCACGGCCCTGGGCCCAGGCGTCGAACAGTTCGCGGATGCTGGCGATGCTGTAGCCGCGCTCCAGCAGTTGGCCGATCAGCCGCAGACGCGCCAGATGCTCGCCGCTGTAAATGCCGACACGCCCGCGGCGCTCCGGCGGCGACAGCAAGCCGCGGTCCTGATAGGCGCGCACGTTACGCACGGTGGTCTGCGCCGCCTGCGCCAGTTCGTCGACCGTATATTCGGCGGCAACCGCCGCAGCCATCGGGTCAGCGCTGCCGAGCAGGCGCTGGAAGAACAGGGAAACGTCAGTCATGCGCCGATCATAGTCCCGAGCGGAGCCCCCGCCAACCGCATCGCTGGCCCCAACCAAGGGCTGGACTTGCACGACCGCACTCCGACAAGCAACCGCCCAAGCCCACCGCCAAGCCTCTTAACAGAGCGGCCCGGGCAGTTCAGGTAACGAAGTAACGCAGGCCTTAGGGCCAGTGCGCATGGCTAGGCAAAGGCAACATGGCGCTCAACAATGACGATGACATCAAACAATGTAATTGTCATATTCCGGAGCCTGCCATGTTCTCGCCCGCCCATCACCCCGGCGTCCTTCGATGAACGCGCCACTGCAACGCCACGAACGGCCACCACGACAGTTGGACGTGAACAGCCAAGGCCTGCGTCTGTGCACCTACATCTGGGACAAGGCCGACGCGCCGACTCTGCTGCTGGTACACGGTTATCCGGACAGCCACGAGATCTGGCTGCCGCTGATCCATGAACTGGCTGCCGACTACCGCATCGTCGCCTACGACGTGCGTGGCTGCGGCGCGTCGCAGGTACCGAAGCGCCTGCCTGACTATCGACTGGAGCGCTTGGCAGGCGATCTTGAAGCGGTCATCCACGCCACCAGCGCAGGTCGCCGGGTGCACCTGGTCGCCCATGACTGGGGCTCGATCCAGAGCTGGGAAGCGGTGACAGAAGCGCGCATCCAGCCGCTGCTGGCGTCCTACACCAGCATATCCGGTCCCTGTCTCGACCATGTCGGCCACTGGCTGCGCGAGCGCCTGAGTCTGCGTCGTCCTGATGCACTATTGCAGGCGCTGAGGCAGGTGCTCAGTTCCTGGTACATCGCCTTCTTCCATATCCCACTGCTGCCGGAATTGTGCTGGCACCTGGGGCTGGATCGCGCCTGGCCCTGGCTGCTGCGTCGCCTCGAAGGCATACGTCATCTGCCACCGAGCCCTACGCAGCGCGCAGACGGCATGCGTGGCGTGCAGCTGTATCGCGCCAACTTCATCCGCAGCCTGCTCAGACCTCGCTCACGCAGCACCCGCGTACCGGTGCAACTGATCGTGCCACTGAACGACCGCTTCGTGCGCCCGCAGCTGTTCGAGGACCTGCAGCACTGGGCGCCACTACTGAGCCGCCGCGAAGTTCATGCCGGCCATTGGCAATTGCTGGCCGAGCCCAGCGCCCTGGCCGGCTGGCTGCGTGACTATGTGAACAGGCTGGAGCAGGCACCCCAGCAAGCGCCGCTGCGATAGCGGGCCAAGGGCGCTCTCACTCGCCCAGTTCGTCCAGTGCCGGCAGGTCGGCTGAACGCTCCAGCAGCTCCGACGGCAGGCTCTTGCTGGCACGAGCCCCCAGCAGCTTGAGGTTTTCCACACGGCCGACCAGGTTGCCGCGACCGTCGACCAGCTTGTTGCGAGCACTGGCGTAGGCCTTGTCCAGCTGCTGCAAGCGACTGCCCATCTCGTCCAGATCGGCAACGAAAGCGACGAACTTGTCGTATAGCTGCCCCGCACGTTCGGCGATCTCACGGGCGTTCTGGCCCTGGCGCTCCTGGCGCCAGAGGCTGTCGATCACTCGCAGCGTGGCCAGCAAGGTGGTCGGACTAACGATCACCACCTGTTGCTCGAAGGCTTCCTGAAACAGATCCGGCTCGGCCTGCAATGCCGCAGCGAAAGCCGCTTCGATGGGAACGAAGAGCAGAACGAAATCCAGGCTGTGCAGCCCTTCCAGGCGCTGGTAGTCCTTACCGGAGAGCCCCTTGAGGTGACTGCGTACAGAAAGCAGGTGCTGCTTGAGCGCCTGCTGGCGGATCGGCTCGTCGACCGCCGCGACATATTGCTGATAGGCGCTGAGGCTGACCTTGGCGTCGACGATCACCTGCCTGTCGCCCGGCAGGCGAATCAGCACGTCAGGCTGGAAACGCTCACCGCCGGCGCCCTTGAGGCTCACCTGGGTCTGGTACTCGCGGCCCTTCTCCAGGCCGGCATGCTCCAGCACCCGCTCCAGCACCAGCTCACCCCAGTTGCCCTGGGTCTTCTGCCCTTTCAGCGCGCGAGTCAGGTTGGTCGCCTCATCGCCCAGACGCTGATTGAGCTGCTGCAGACGCTCCAGCTCCTTGCTCAGGGAAAAACGCTCGCGCGCTTCTTGCTGATAGCTCTCGTCGACGCGTTTCTCGAATGCCTGGATGCGTTCCTTGAGTGGATCGAGCAGCTGGCCGAGGCGCTGCTGACTGTTCTCGGCAAAACGCTGCTCGCGCTCATCGAAGATCTTCGTCGCCAGCTCGGAGAACTGCGCGCGCAGTTCGTTGCGTGCGCCCTGCAGGTCATCCAGGCGCTGTTGCTGGTTGTCGCGGTTCTCCTGCAGCTCGGCGGCCAGCGCTGCACATTCGGCGCTGAGCCGGCGCAGCTCTGCCTCGTTGCGCTCGCGCTGCTGATTCCACGACTGCGCGGCTTCACGAGCAATCTGCCGCTCCTGCTGCAACAACTCGTTCTCGCGGCGCAGCCCGGCCAGCTCGGTCTGCTGCTCCACCTTGATCTCGCTGACCTCGGCCAGCTCGGCGCGGCAATCATCGAGTTGCGCCAGTAGCCCGGTCTGGCTGAGCTGCGCATGCTCCAGGCGCTCCTGCAGCAGCGCCTGCTCGCCCTGCTCGCGAGTCAGCCGGCGCTGCAAGGACCAGAGGCCTGCCAACAGCGGAACCAGCGCGACGACAGCACCAATGGCGAGAGAAAGGGGATCGATTGGCATAGAGGCTCCATGTTTGGCCGCCGAGCAGTATACCCAGCCGGCGATTTACACAGGGCCAGCACGCAGTCAGCGCGACAGACGCTCCAGTTCCAGCTGGGCACCACGGTCACCTGCTCGCGCCGCCTGACGCAACAGTTCAAAGCCGATGCGGCGGTCGCGGGTATTGCCGCAATCGCGGCAGAGCAGTTGGCCCAGCCGACTTTGCGCTTGTACACAGCCTTTGCGCGCCGGCTGCTTGAGCAGATTGCCAGCGATACGCTTGACGCTGGGCGTTTGTCCCAGACGCGGACTGTCGAGCAGCCAAAGCGCAACGCGCATGGGCAGACGAGAAGAGCTTGGACGGGCAGCGGAGGATGAAGACGGTAAAGCGCGAGGCATAAAAAACAGGGGGGTGAGTGCCGGGGCGCGCCACTCTACTCCTTTTTTTCTGAAGGTAAAGCCCCGACTGCCGGAACGATTTCGACACCAGAAAAGAGTTCCCTCACAATCCACAGAAGCTGTGGATAACTCCGTGCACAACTTGGGAGAAATGCCTTACAGACCCTATGCTATGGGGCTCTCAGTCAAACTGACGATTTTTTCACCAATGAAAAAAATGCATATTTTTCATTGACTTAAAAAACAACCACGAAAAATCAAACGTTTAGCGGCGATTCTGACAGTGATGTGACAGCCCGCTCCAGCTTTGTGCACAACTCTCTGCGGCATATCCGCGCAGCGCTCTGTTTCGGGGCATCTGCACGGCCAGCGCCGCGCTCAGGCGGGGCGCGGCAGCTGCCCCTGCACCAGGAACTGCTCCCAGTGAAACAGTCGTGGCTGATCGGGCGTCTGCGCGTGCTTGAACGCCACGTAGTCAGCCGTGGTTTCGCACAACCAGGCCGTCAGATTGCGCGGTCGCTTCTCCGCGAAGGCAGCGGGCACGTAGAGAGCGACATTGCTGCCCCCCTCCGGGCAACGTGCCGAGCGGTACTCGAAGGCCTGGATACCCGCCGCACGCATCGCCGTGCCGAGACGCTGGGACACGCTGTAATCGCTGGGATGAGCCAGCAGGGAGCCATGCTGATCGAAAGGCGGCTTGTGAAGCTGGATACCACGCTCGACGCGATAACGCGCCTCGAAGGTGGAATGCTCGGAAAGGATGCGACCACTGGGCGGCGGCGTGGCCATGCCGTTCCACAGTACGAAGCGATAATAGGCGGCCTCGGCCATCGCCGTTTCCAGACGTTGTGCGGCGTAGAACAGGCTGGGCTCATAAACGTTGCCGAAGCGCGACCCCCAGCGCAGCGGTGGATAACGAAACGGCGTCTTCAGCAGATAGTGCAGAGGCTCGCTGGCTTCGGGCAGCGGCGGCTTGCTGCTCTCGAGCAACTCTTCGAGCAGCGCCTGCTCGGCGAGGTTATCCACCAGTTGCAGGGTCGCGACCTGCGCCTGGCTTTCCACCATGCGCAGCAGTTTGCCGCGCAACGGTCGCACCTGCCGCTCGCCGTCGCATAGTTGCCAGATGTCCAAGGCGATACCTCCAATTAGCGTAGAGCCTGCTCAAAGCATCGCGAGCTAGAGCCGTGCAAGGCAAAAATAGGCGAGGAACGGTCGGAGTCGCGGACAACTGTACTTTTGTACATTCGCATGACTCGCTGCGCTCGCCCCTTCGGGGCCGCACTAACGTGCGTTGGCCGCAAACGGCCTACCGAGTCTGTTTTTAACGCAGCAGGCCCGACGCGCAGCAGGCTTTGAGCAGGCTCTCAGACTTTGCCGCGAATGGCGTCCAGATACTCGACGACGCGCACCAGTCCCTGCACCTGACTCATCTGCTGCAACGGCACGCCGGCCAGATGGCGATTTTCGGTGCGCAAAAAGTGGCGCATGTCCTGCTGGTTGCCGCCGAACAGGGCGAACAGGGCGCGGTAGGCGCGAATCAGCAGCAGGGCCAGTTCACCGGTCTTGCTCTGCGGTCGCAAACCACCCTGCTCACCCCAGCGACTGATGGCGCTGCGATGCACACCGACGATATCGGCCAGCTCCTGCTGGGTCAGCCCCAGCTGTTCGCGGGTACTGAGCAAGGCCTTGGCCAGTACCGCATCGGCGTCAGGCTGGCTGCGAGTGACTGCACTCATCATGTCCTCCTACGCGTGTTTAGAACAAAAAAAATAATAAAAGCTGCAAACACACAATAGCACGGATAGCCGCTTGGCACCTACCCGAGCATGGGGTACCGTCCCTTCACGGCATCTGACAAGGAGCATTCATGAGCCGCCGGCGTTTCTGGCTGAGCATCTGCGTGGCGACTCTGGCGCTGCCGTCGCTACTGATCGGCTATGCCAGCTACCGCGTGCAGCAACTGCTCAAGGAGCAACACATCGAACTGGACTGGCAGCGACTGAGCCTGTCCTGGCGCGGTGTGCAGCTGCACGATTTGCGCCTGACGCAGCGCCAGGGCGGTGAGTTGCACGCGCAGGCCAGCCAGTTGCAACTCGATTGGCTGGCCAGCGAGACGCCACGCTATCGCCTTGCTGTCCAGAGTCTGCAAATCGACTGGCAACCCGCATCGACCGCGACGCAGCCATCAACCGAGAGCGACCTCGACGCCCTCTTCCAGTCAGTGCTCGACACCCTGCCATGGCTGCCGCGACAGATCGACCTACGCGACACCCAGGCGCGGCTGCCCTGCCACAGCGGCCTGTGCACGCTTGCCGGCAACCTCAGCCTGCAGCATCTGAACGATGCCTTGCAGTTGCACCTGCAGCTTGAGCGTGAGACTCACAGCGCACAGCTAGATGCCCGCTGGCAGGGCCTGGGCAGCGCACCAGACAGCACGCGCCACCTACAGATGAGCCTGCACCTCGACGATCAGCAGCAAATGGAGCTGCGCAGCTATCTACGCGCCGAGGGCGACGCAATGCAATGGGCCGGCAACCTGCTGCTCGCACCTTTGCAGGAGATTGCCTGGGTCGGTACCTGGCTGAGCGAATGGACCCCACTCGACGCCACCAACCTGCCCACGACACCGCAGCAAGCCGGGATCATCGCCCAGTGGCAACTGCAGCTGCCGCAGACCACCCGCGAGTTCGGCGAGTTGCTCGCCGCGCCTGGATGGCTGCGGGTCGACGCCCAGCTGCCGCAGCCCTGGCCGCTGCCCGGCGCGGGCCTGCTCAGCGGCGAACTGCAGCTCGACCTGCTCAACGCCAGCGGCACCTGGCAAGCACGCAAGCTGCACGGCAACCTGCAACTCGACATGCAGGACGCCGCCTGGCTGGCCACGCTGCCGAGCGGCTTGCAACCCAGCCATCTGCAGATGCAGCTGACGCCAGTGCAGAGCAGCCACGACAACGAACTGGCCGTGCAACTCAAGCTCACCGGCCTGGGCGCACTCGAGCTGCAGGCGAACGCCGAGCTTGGCCTGCGACAAGCCCCCGATTGGTCGCTGAACGTACGCCAGTTGCAACTCGACGCCCGCAGCAAGCGCGTGGACCTGGCAGGCAGCCGGGCCGATGATCTGCAGCTGAAACTGGACCTGAGCGGCAGCGCGACCACGCAACAACTGCAATTCAACCTGGCCGAAGACGCTCACCTGACTATCCAGCAGCTGCGCAGCGGCGATCTGCAGCTGCAGCAGACTCGACTGACACTCGGCGCTCTCGAACTGGCTGGCGCTCCAAGTTCAGCGACACTGAGCGGGCCGCTGGCACTGCGCATACACAGCCTGCAACACCCGCAACTGCAAGCGCAGGGTTGGCAATGGCAAGGCCGGGTAGCAGCAGACAGCGCCAGCCAGACACTCGAAGGCGCCCTGCTGGCTGATTCGGGGCTGAGCATGACCCTGGGCCTGGACCACGCAACCGATGCGCTGACGCTCAACGCCAGGCTCGACGAACTCTTCCTGCGCGCAGGCAACCCGTTGGCACGAACCCTGGCCAGCTGGCCAGCGCTGCTGACCCTGGACAACGGCCGCATCCAGGGCGACGCCAACCTCAGCCTGCCCACTGGCCAGCCGTTGCACCTGCGGGCCAACCTGACCGGCAAGGGCCTGGCAGGCATCTATGACCGCAGCACGCTGAGCGGTGTGGACGCTGAGCTGCGCCTGCAACTGGCGGGCGATCGCCTGACGCTGGAGCTGCCGAGCCTGAGCGCGAAACAGATCGACCCGGGCATCGCCCTCGGCCCCTTGCAGCTGCAGGCCAGCTATCAGGCCAGCGTGCAACGCCCCCTGGCTGGCAGCCTCAGCCATCAGCGGGCGGAACTGGGCATCCTTGGTGGCAGCCTGAGTCTGGAACCGGCGACCTGGGCGCTGGAGCGGCCCAGCCAGCTGCTGCCACTGAAGCTTCGCGGTCTGGATCTGCAAGAACTGTTTCGCGTGTATCCGGCCGAAGGGCTGGCGGGTAATGGCCTGATCGACGGCACGCTGCCGCTGCGCCTGGGCGAGGCGATCAGCATCGAGCAGGGGCTGATCGAAGCACGAGCACCGGGCGGGCGCCTACGCTTTCACTCGCCACGCATCCGCGCCATGGGCCTGGCCAACCCGGGCATGAAGCTGGTCACCGACGCGCTGGAGGATTTTCACTACGACCTGCTCAGCAGTAGCCTCGACTATGATTCGTCCGGCACACTGCGCCTCGGTATGCGTCTACATGGACAGAACCCGGCCATCGAACAGGGCCGGCCTATCCACTTCAACATCAACCTGGAAGAAGACATTCCGACCCTGCTGGCCAGCCTGCAACTGACCGACAAGGTCAACGACATCATCCAGCAACGGATTCAGCAACGGATGCGTCAGCGTGTCCCCCAAGAATCAAAGGAGTAGCGCCATGCGTACGTACCGCCTCCTCGTCTCCATGAGCCTGGGCCTGCTCTGCCAGGCCTGTACCCCGACGGTGCAGCTGGCCATGCCCAACGAGCCGATCAACATCAACCTCAACGTCAAGGTCGAGCACGAGATCTACATCAAGGTGGACAAGGCGCTGGACAACGTATTCAACGAAGACAGTGGTCTGTTTTGAGCCCGCCGTTACGGCGTGAAAAGGCTCCACGGAGAGAGACGATGATTCGATACATTTCGACCCTGCTACTGGCACTGACCCTCAGCCTGCCGGCCTACGCACTGAACCTCAACCAGGCCATGAGCGCCCTCGGCGACGCCAAGGCCAGCGGCCAACTGGGCGAGCAGGCCAATGGCTACCTCGGCGTGGTCAAACCTGGCGGCCAGGCCGATGAAATCGCCCGCCTGATCAACCAGGCGCGTCGCGCCGAATACCAGAAGGTGGCCCAGGACAACGGCATCAGCCTGAGCGACGTGGAAGCCATCGCCGGCAAGAAGGCCATCGAGCGTACCCCCAAGGGCCAGTTCATCCAGCTCAATGGCCAGTGGCTGCAGAAATAGAGAGCAGCTGGCAGAAACGAAAAAACCCGCCTAGGCGGGTTCTTTGCTTTGCAAGCGCAGCGATCAGGCGTCGGCTTTGCCTACAGCGTCCTTGATCAGGGTCTGCAGCTCGCCCTTCTCGAACATCTCGGTAAGGATGTCGCTACCGCCGACCAGCTCGCCACCGACCCACAGCTGCGGGAAAGTCGGCCAGTTGGCGTACTTCGGCAGGTTGGCGCGGATTTCCGGATTCTGCAGGATGTCGACGTAGGCGAATTTCTCGCCGCAGCCCATCACTACCTGGGCAGCGCGGGCAGAGAAGCCACACTGCGGCGCATTGGGCGAGCCTTTCATGTACAGCAGAACGGTGTTGTTGGCGATCTGCTCTTTGATGGTTTCGATGATATCCATGGGGGCACCTCAGCATAGACTTCGCGACCCGACGGTCGCCACGGTGGCGCGATTGTAGCGAAAAGCCGAGCATAATGCTCGGCCTTGCCGTCGTCACATTGTCTTGATGCGACCCCCGATTGCATCCAAGCTAAGCAGCCACCACCTCCACCGGCACACCATTGAGCACCGCATTACCGGACAAGGCATCGAGCCTGCGCTCATCGGTCAGGTCATTGGCACTGGCACCTGGTTGCGCACGCGCGATCTCCATCTGCACTCCCGGCCGGGCATGGCCCCAGCCATGGGGCAGACTGACCACACCCGCCATCACCTCGTCGCTGGCAGCCACTTCCACTTCGATACTGCCGACCCGCGAACGAACCTGCACGCGCTGACCATCGGCCAGACCGCGACTGGCCAGATCCTGCGGATTCATCAGCAATTGGTGGCGCGGTTTGCCCTTCACCAGACGGTGATAGTTGTGCATCCAGGAATTGTTGCTGCGCACATGGCGACGGCCGATCAGCAATAGTTCATGAGCGGCGGGCTGTTGCTGCTCGGCGAACCGCGCCAGATCGGCCAGCAGCAGCTCAGGCGCGGCCTGCACCGCCTTGCTCGGCGTTTTCAGGCGCGCAGCAAGATTCGGCTGCAGCGGCCCCAGGTCGAGTCCATGGGGATGCTCGCGCAAGGCAGCCAGGCTGAGTTTGCGTTCACTGCGATCACCGTAGGAACCGAAGCGCAAACCCATGTCGATCATCTGCTCCGGCGCCAGGGTCGGCTTCAGCTCTAGGTTATTGCGCGCGGCGAAGGCCTTGGCCAGCCCCACGAAGATTTCCCAGTCATGCAAGGCGCCGTCCGGCTTGGCCAGCACTGCCTCGTTGAAGCGGGTGACATTGCGCACCGCGAAAACATTGAAGGTAGTGTCGTAGTGATCATGCTCCAGCGGCGCGGTCGGCGGCAGGATCAGATCGGCGTAGCGAGTGGTCTCGTTGATGTAGAAATCCACCGAAAGCATGAAGTCCAAGCCGTCCAGCGCCTGCTCCAGCTGACGCCCATTGGGCGTGGACAGCACCGGGTTGCCGGCCACAGTGACCAGAGCGCGAATCTGCCCTTCGCCGGGGGTCAGCATCTCCTCGGCCAGGGCCGAAACCGGCAGTTCACCACCGTATTCCGGCAGCCCGGATACCCGGCTCTGCCAGCGATTGAAATGTCCACCCGAAGTGCTCGCTACCAGATCCACCGCTGGCGTGGTGCAGAGCACACCGCCACTGCGATCCAGATTGCCGGTCACCAGGTTGATAAGTTGCACCAGCCACTGGCACAGGGTGCCGAATGCCTGGGTGGAAACACCCATGCGGCCGTAGCACACCGCCTTGTCTGCCGCGGCGAAGTCGCGCGCCAACTGGCGGATGGTTTGTGCCGGCACGCCACAACGCGCGCTCATGGCTTCGGCATCGAAGCCGGCAATCGCCGCGCGCACCTGCTCCAGGCCTTCCACCGGCAGATGGCTGTCACGGGTCAGGCCCTCCTCGAGCAGGGTATTGAGCAGCGCCAGCAGCAACGCGGCATCGCTGCCAGGGCGCACGAACAGATGCTGGTCGGCGATGGCTGCGGTCTCACTGCGACGCGGGTCGACCACCACCAGCTTGCCGCCTCGGGCCTGGATGGCCTTCAGGCGCTTTTCCACATCCGGCACCGTCATGATGCTGCCGTTGGAAGCCAGCGGATTGCCGCCAAGGATCAGCATGAAATCGGTGTGATCGATATCGGGAATCGGAATCAGCAGGCCGTGGCCATACATCAGGTGACTGGTCAGGTGGTGTGGCAACTGGTCGACCGAGGTAGCGGAGAACCGATTGCGGGTTTTCAGCTGACCGAGGAAGTAGTTGCTGTGGGTCATCAGCCCGTAGTTGTGCACGCTGGGATTGCCCTGATAGACGGCCACGGCGTTCTGCCCATGCTCGGCCTGAATCGCGCTCATGCGCTCGGCTACCAGCTCGAACGCGTCTTCCCAGGCGATGGCCTGCCATTGCTCGCCAATGCGACGCATGGGCTGGCGGATACGGTCGGGGTCGTTCTGGATGTCCTGCAGCGCCACGGCCTTGGGGCAAATGTGGCCTCGGCTGAAGCTATCCTGAGCATCGCCCTTGATCGAGCGAATCTGCGTGCTGCCGTCGGGCTGGGTTTCGGTTTCGATGGCAAGGCCGCAGATGGCTTCGCACAGATGGCATGCACGGTAATGGAGGGACTTGGTCATGGCCTGGCCTCTTGTTCTGATCCGAGACGACCGGTCAGGTCGCAGGTCATGAACTATGGGCCGAGCCCGAGGGCGACGCCAGCAGCGTTCGTCCCGTGAATCGGCAGGCATCATGGGTGCCGATCCAGGCGCTGAAGTCTGTGCTATCGCTGGCGCCAAAGCTTTGGCAAAAAAGCTTGTAAAACAGGATTCTGCGCACTCGCAGGCGGTAACTTGCGTCGTCTCGCCATTTCCTTATAGGATCGCGGCTTCCCCTGTTTCGTCGCACCCTGCGGCCTCCTGCCGCAAGCTCTGCTGTTTTTGTCGGTTTTGTCACCGGCCACAGACTTGCGAACTGTAGTGATAAAGGTAGTTAACGATGAGCGTCAGACACTTTCTCTCGATGATGGATTACACACCGGACGAACTGGTGGGACTGATCCGCCGAGGCATCGAGCTGAAGGATCTGCGTAATCGCGGCGTGCTGTTCGAACCGCTGAAGAACCGCGTACTGGGCATGATCTTCGAGAAAGCCTCGACCCGTACCCGCCTGTCGTTCGAAGCCGGCATGATCCAGCTCGGCGGCCAGGCCATCTTCCTCTCGCCGCGCGATACCCAGCTGGGCCGAGGCGAGCCGATCGGCGACGCTGCCATCGTCATGTCGAGCATGCTCGATGCGGTGATGATCCGCACCTTCGCCCACAGCAACCTCACCGAGTTCGCCGCCAAGTCCAGGGTGCCGGTGATCAACGGCCTGTCCGACGATCTGCATCCATGCCAGCTGCTTGCCGACATGCAGACCTTCCTCGAACACCGCGGCAACATCGCCGGCAAGACGGTGGCCTGGATCGGTGACGGCAACAACATGTGCAACTCCTACATCGAGGCGGCGATCCAGTTCAACTTCCAGTTGAAAGTCGCCTGCCCCGAGGGCTACGAGCCGGACGCGCGCTTCCTGGCCCTGGCCGGTGATCGCGTGCAGGTATTGCGTGACCCGCGTGAAGCGATGACCGGCGCCCATCTGGTCAGCACCGACGTATGGGCCTCCATGGGCCAGGAAGACGAAGCCGAGCAGCGCATGGCGCTGTTCCGTCCTTACCAGGTCACCCGTGAGCTGCTCGATGCAGCCGCCCAGGACGTGCTGTTCATGCACTGCCTGCCGGCCCACCGCGGCGAGGAAATCAGTGTCGACCTGCTCGACGATCCCCGCTCGGTCGCCTGGAGTCAGGCCGAAAACCGTCTGCACGCACAGAAAGCGCTGCTGGAGATGCTGGTCGATCCGGCGTACCACCACGCATGAACCCACCCCTGCTGCAGCTGAACGGGCTGAACTGCGGCTACCACGCGCACAAGGTGGTGCAGGATCTCGACCTGCACCTCAACGCTGGCGATATCGGTTGCCTGCTTGGCCCCTCCGGCTGCGGCAAGACCACGACGTTACGCGCCATCGCCGGCTTCGAGCCGGTACTCGAAGGCGAGATCGTGCTCGATGGCGACGTCATCTCCCGCGCCGGCTTCACCCTGGCACCGGAGAAACGCCAGATCGGCATGGTGTTTCAGGACTACGCCCTGTTCCCCCACCTGAGCGTGGCGCAGAACGTCGCCTTCGGCATTCGCAAGCAGGGCAATGCCGAGCGCGCGACCCAGGAGCTGCTGGAGCTGGTCAAGCTCGGCCATCTGGCCAAACGCTACCCGCACGAGCTGTCCGGCGGCCAACAGCAACGCGTGGCCCTGGCCCGTGCCCTGGCACCAGCGCCGAAACTGCTGCTGCTCGACGAGCCCTTCTCCAATCTCGATGGCGAACTGCGTCGACGCCTGAGCCATGAAGTGCGCGAGATCCTCAAGATGCGCGGCACCAGCGCCATCCTGGTGACCCATGATCAGGAAGAAGCCTTCGCGGTCAGCGACCACGTCGGTGTGTTCAAGGATGGCCGCCTGGAGCAATGGGACACGCCGTTCAATCTCTATCACGAGCCGCTGACGCCCTTCGTCGCCAGCTTCATCGGCCAGGGCTACTTCATCCGCGGCCAGTTGCTCACCCCGGAAACGGTGCAGACCGAACTCGGCGTGATCCGCGGCAACCGTGCCTATACCTGGGCACAGGGCAGTGCGGTGGATGTGCTATTGCGCCCGGACGACATCGTGCCGGACGAGAGCAGCACGCTGAAGGGGCGCATCGTCGGCAAGACCTTCCTCGGCGCCGCCACCCTCTATCGCCTGCAGCTGCCCACCGGCAGCCAGCTGGAATCGATCTTCCCCAGCCATGCCGACCACCAGCCGGGCGACGAAGTGGGCATCCGCATTGCCGCCGACCACCTGGTGGCCTTCCCAGCCCTGGGCAGCGTCGCCGCCCAATTGCAGTTGAGCGAGTCAGGCGGCGTACGCCGGGTCAGCAGCGACTGATCAGAGCATCAGCTGGCCACTGGCGATGTGTCGCGCGTGGCCAGCGATTTTCACCCGCTCCCCCTCCAACCGGCATAGCAGCTCACCGCCACGTGCCGAGCACTGGAAGGCGTTGAGCGTGGTACGCCCCAGACGCTCGGCCCAGTAAGGCACCAGGATGCAGTGGGTCGAGCCGGTGACCGGGTCTTCATCGATGCCGATGCTCGGCGCGAAATAGCGCGAGACGAAGTCATGCTGCTCTGCGGCGGCAGTGACCAGCACGCCAAGCCCCGGCAAGGTCGCTAGTGCAGGCAGGTTCGGCTTCAGCTCGCGCAGCTGAGCCTCGGAGCCCAGCACCACCATCAGCTCCTGCACGCTGCCATCGGCATTGCCCAGTGCCAGCACCTGTTCCACCTGGCGCTCCAGCGCGTGCTCGGTCTGCTCATGCAGTGGCCGCGCGACCACTTGTGCGCGCCTTAGCGGAAAATCCAGCTCCAGGCGCGTTCCCTGGCGGGTGACCTGCAGCGCCCCGGACAAACAGGTGAAATCCAGCACCTCGGCGGGTTCCTGATAGATGTCGAACAGCACCTTGGCCGCTGCCAGGGTAGCGTGCCCGCACAGCGGCACCTCGCTGACCGGTGTGAACCAGCGGATATGCCAGGCGCCACCCTCCTTGACCACGAATGCAGTTTCCGCCAGGTTGTGCTCGGCGGCGATGCGCTGCATCAGCGCCTCATCGAGCCAATGCTCGAGGCGATAGACGATGGCCGGATTACCGGCGAAGGGCTGATCGGTGAACGCGTCGATCTGGTGAAATTCGAGGGGCATGGGGCGTTCCTGGCCAAGGTGGGGAAAGCAAAGCATGCCCAGTTCAGCGAAGACGAGCCATGTACAGAGGGCCTGTATTTTTCCCGAACAGTGCGCCTCAGCGCAGGCCGTAGCGCCGCAACAGTTCCACCATCCGCCCGTCCTCGCGAAAGCGCTGCAGTCCTTGCTCGAACAGTTGGGCATAACGCGGGCTGTCGGCCAAGCCGGGAGCGAACGCCAGGTAGATGGGAATGTCCGGCTGACGGCAGCCAACTTCGACGATCTCGCCATGCAGGTAGCGCTCGCTGAGTAGCGCCTGCATCACCCAGGCATTTTCCACCAACGCATCGATGCGTCCATGGTGCAGCTTGCGCAGGTTGCTGAGCAGCGCGCTGTCACCGGTCATCAGTTGCACCTGAGCCGGGTCATCATGATTACTCAGATACAGGTCGAGGTCGGCGCCGTAGCTGTAGCCGTAGATCGCACCGAGGCGCACGGCCTGCAACGACTGCAACCCCTGATAACGCCAGGTTCCACCGCGCAGGGCGTAGAAGCACATGCGCGAAATACCGGGGGCCGTGGGAGTGAAGATGAAGTCCGGCGCATCCTGCACCCCGGCGCCGATCACCGCCCCCAGCTTGCCGAGCCGGGTGTCGTGCACCGCGCGCGCCCAGTTGATCACGCGGTACTCAACCTCGATACCGGACTCGGCAAAGATCTGCTCGGCCAGTTCGACGAAAATGCCGCGCTTCTGTGCATCCACGGCGCAGTTGATCGGGCACCACAGGTCACCGGCGATCACCAGCTTTTCAGCCCGCGCCAGGCCGCTGCAAAGCAGCAGCGTCAGCAGCACGGCAGCGCTGACCTGGCTAAACAGGGCCGGTTTTCTCACGCTTCGCTGCGCACCCGCTTCACTGCATCCAGCCATCCGGCGTAGAGACGCTGGCGATGCGCTTCGTCCATCCGCGGCTCGAAGCGCTGCTGACGATGCCAGTGGCTGGCAATGGCCTTGAGGTCCTGATACAGCCCGAGTTTCAGACCTGCCAGGTAGGCGACTCCGAGCGCCGTGGTTTCGGTGACTTCGGGGCGCTCGACACTGACCCCGAGAATATCGGCGAGAAACTGCATGACCCAGTTGTTCTCCACCATGCCGCCGTCGACACGCAGCGCGCTGGGCGCCGCCGCGCCATCCTGGCGCATGGCTTCGAGCAGGTCGCAGGTCTGATAGCAAACCGACTGCAGACCGGCGGTGACGATTTCCTTGATCCCGGTATCGCGGGTCAGGCCGAAGATGGCACCACGCGCCTTGGGGTCCCAATACGGCGCGCCCAGCCCGGTGAAGGCTGGCACCAGATAGACGCCGCAGGCCTCCCCGGTCGCCTCGGCCAGCGCCTCGCTGTCACGCGCATGGCTGATCAGCTTGATGCCGTCACGCAGCCACTGCACCGCCGCGCCAGCGACGAAGATGCTGCCCTCCACCGCGTAGGTCACCTTGCCATCGAGGCGATAACCGACCGTGGTCAACAGGCGATTCTTCGAACTCACCGGCTGATCGCCGGTGTTCTGGATCATGAAACAGCCAGTGCCATAGGTGCTCTTGACCATACCAGGCTCGAAGCAGGCCTGGCCGATCAGGGCTGCCTGCTGGTCACCCGCCATGCCCAGCACCGGGATGCTGGCGCCGAGCAGCTCGCTGTCGGTGTGACCGAAATCGGCGGCGCAATCGAGCACGTCGGGCAGCAGGCTGGCGGGAATCTCGAACAACTTGAGCAGCTCTTCGTCCCACTGCTGGGTATGGATGTTGAACATCAGCGTGCGCGATGCGTTGCTGGCATCGGTGCGATGCACCTTGCCGCCGGTCAGGCGCCACAGCAAAAAACTGTCGACGGTGCCGAAACGCAGCTCGCCACGCTCGGCACGCTCACGGGCACCCGGCACGTTTTGCAGAATCCAGCGCAGCTTGGTGGCGGAGAAATACGGGTCGATCAGCAGGCCGGTCCTGGCCGAGACCATCGCTTCGTGCTCCTGCTCCTTGAGCCCGGCGCAATAATCGGCAGTACGGCGATCCTGCCAGACGATGGCCGGATGAATGGGCGCGCCACTGACGGCGTCCCACACCAGGGTGGTTTCACGCTGATTGGTGATGCCGATGGCGGCGATCGCCTCAGGCTGCAGGCCACTGCTGGCAATGGCATCGCGGCACACCTTGAGCGTGGACGACCAGATCTCTTCACCGTCGTGCTCGACCCAGCCATCCTGCGGGAAATACTGCTTGAACTCCTGCTGGGCTCGCGCAACCGGCAATCCCTCGGCGCTGAAAATGATGGCGCGGGAGCTGGTGGTGCCCTGATCGATGGCTAGCAGGTATTGGCTCATGCAAGATTCCTTGTTGTTATCGGTAGCAGGCTGTTGACCGCAGAGGGGCGTATTCGACTGCAGCATACTGCTGCGCTCAGGACTTGCCGATAGCGGCGAACTGTCCTTGAGTGTGCTGCGCCAGGGTTTCGGCCGAGAGTTCCAGCTCCAGCCCGCGCCGGCCGCCGCTGACGTGAATGCTGGGATGCTGGCGTGCACTCTCGTCGATGAAGGTGCGCAGGCGTTTCTTCTGCCCCAGCGGGCTGATGCCTCCGACCAGATAACCGGTGGCGCGCTGCGCAGCGCTCGGGTCGGCCATGTCAGCCTTCTTCGCCCCCGCCGCTGCCGCCAGCGCCTTCAGATCAAGACTGCCCACCACCGGCACCACGGCCACCAGCAGCTCGCCCTTGTCCGTCGTCGCGAGCAGGGTCTTGAACACGCATTCGGGCGCCAGCCCGAGTTTTTCCGCCGCCTCCAGCCCGTAGGACGGTGCCTTGGGATCATGCTGGTAACTGTGCACCCGATGTTCGGCCTTGGCCTTTTTCAACAGATCGATTGCTGGCGTCATGTTCGAATGTGAAAACACAATGAAAGATGCCTTACAGTAGCAGGCCCAAATCCACCACCGCCACATCCTATAATGAGTGACCATCACAGGAAGCGCTCATGAACCTCGCTCCGCGCCAGCACGACATTCTCAACCTCGCCCGCGAACGCGGCTACGTCAGCATCGACGAGTTGGCTCAAGCCTTCGCCGTGACCCCGCAAACCATCCGCCGCGACATCAACCAACTGGCCGATCATGGCCTGTTGCGTCGAACCCATGGCGGCGCCGCCTGCGAAGCCTCGAGCATTCAGAACACGGCCTATGGCATGCGCGCCGGGCAGATGCGCGAGGAGAAACAGCGCATCGCCGAGGCCGTGGCGGCGCAGATTCCCGACCACGCTTCGCTGTTCATCAACATCGGCACCACCACCGAAGCCATCGCCCGCGAACTGCAGAACCACAAGGGCCTGAAGATCATCACCAACAACCTGCACGTCGCCGCGCAACTCAGCGCCAAGGCCGACTTCGAGGTGCTGGTGGCCGGCGGCACGGTACGCAGCGACGGAGGCATCGTCGGCCAGGCGGCGGTGGATTTCATCCAGCAGTTCAAGGTCGACTACGCCATCGTCGGCATCAGCGGCATAGACGACGACGGCAGCCTGCTCGACTTCGATTACCAGGAAGTGCGGGTTTCCCAGGCCATCATCGACAATTCCCGACAGGTTTTCCTTGCCGTCGATTCCAGCAAGTTCGGCCGCAACGCCGTGGTGCGCCTGGGCTCCGTCGCCCTGGTCGATCGCGTATTCACCGATAGCGCCCCGTCGGCAGCCATCACCCGCCTGCTGCACAGCCACAAGGTCCAGCTCGACCTGGTCTGACCCTACTCACAGCGCCAGCTTTGAGCCAATTCTCGCCACGACCACTCGGCGCGCAATCGCGCGCCGGGGTAGCGAAGCTGCACATCTTCGTCTAGCATATTTTCGAAAGTGAACATAAACACATTCGAATCCAATAGCCGAGCGTGCCACATGCCCCACGACCAGTTCGCCAGCCCTGTTGCGGAAGTCTATGACCTCGCCGTCGTTGGCGGCGGTATAAACGGTGCGGGCATCGCCGCCGATGCAGCCGGTCGCGGCCTCTCCGTGTTCCTTTGCGAAAAGGACGACCTGGCCAATCACACCTCCTCGGCCAGCAGCAAGCTGATTCACGGCGGTTTGCGCTACCTGGAACATCATGAATTTCGCCTGGTACGTGAAGCCCTGGCCGAGCGCGAAGTGCTGCTGGCCAAGGCGCCGCACATCGTCAAGCCGATGCGCTTCGTCCTGCCGCACCGCCCCCACCTGCGCCCGGCCTGGATGATTCGCGCCGGACTGTTTCTTTACGACCACCTGGGCAAACGCAAGCGCCTGCCGGCCTCGCGCGGCCTGCGTTTCGGCGCCGGCAGCCCGCTGAAAGCGGAAATCAGCCGCGGCTTCGAATATTCCGACTGCTGGGTGGACGACGCCCGCCTGGTGGTACTCAACGCCATGGCCGCCCGGGAAAATGGCGCGCACATTCACCCACGTACGCGCTGCGTCAGTGCGCGGCGCAGCAAAGGCTTGTGGCATATCCACCTGGAGCGCAGCGACGGCAGCCTGCTGTCGATTCGCGCACGCGCCCTGGTCAACGCCGCCGGCCCCTGGGTCGCGCGCTTCATCCGTGATGACCTCAAGCAGCAATCGCCTTACGGCATTCGCCTGATTCAAGGCAGCCACATCGTCGTGCCGCGCCTCTACGAGGGTGAGCAGGCTTATATCCTGCAGAACGAAGACCGCCGCATCGTCTTCGCCATCCCCTACCTGGAGCGCTTCACCCTGATCGGCACCACCGACCGTGAATATCAGGGCGACCCCGCTGAAGTGGCGATCACCGCCGAGGAAACCGATTACCTGCTCAAGGTGGTCAATGATCACTTCAAGCAGCAGCTCAGCCGCGACGACGTGCTGCACAGTTTCGCCGGCGTACGCCCGCTGTGCGATGACGAATCCGATGAACCCTCGGCCATCACCCGCGACTACACCTTGTCGCTCTCCGGTGCGCCGGGCGAAGCACCGCTGCTGTCGGTGTTCGGCGGCAAGCTGACCACCTATCGCAAGCTCGCCGAGTCTGCCATGCAGCAACTGGCGCCCTACTTCGTTGACCTGGGGCCGAGCTGGACAGCCAGCGCAGCGCTACCCGGCGGCGAGGACCTGGAAAGCCAGAGCACTCTGGTCGAAGCCCTTTGCGACCGTCACGGCTGGCTCCCCAGCAGCCTGGCCAGACGCTGGGCCACCAGCTATGGCAGCCGCACCTGGCGCCTGCTCGATGGCGTGCACAACCTCACCGACCTTGGCGAACACCTGGGTGCCGGGCTCTACACCCGCGAAGTGGATTACCTGCGTCGCGAAGAATGGGCGCGCAGCAGCGCCGACATTCTCTGGCGACGCAGCAAGCTGGGCCTGTTCATGACGCCCGCGCAGCAAACCCGTCTGCAGGACTATCTGCGCAGCCGCGACCCGCATTCGGCTCATGCCGCCTGAATGCTGCGTGCCCCATGCCCCGCGTTGCGGGGCTTTTTTATGGGCACAGAAAAATAAAAAACCGCCGGTATTTGCCCAATCGCCTCATCAGCAAACTTCCAGCAACTTTTTTATTGCGTCAATTCAATAACTTGGCGCCATGATGCGGAATAAAAACATTCTTATTCGGTTTTATTTTCACTTATGTTTCAACTACTTAGGTTTGACATAAAGAAAAACGAAGCCGAAAATTCATGCCCGACACGGTCATTGAAACAGCAGGAGCGAACATGAAAGGCGACAAGAAGGTCATTCAACATCTGAACAAGATTCTTGGTAACGAACTGGTCGCCATCAACCAGTACTTTCTGCATGCGCGCATGTACGAAGACTGGGGCCTGAAGAAGCTCGGCGAGCACGAGTACCACGAGTCCATCGACGAGATGAAGCATGCCGACAAGCTGATCAAGCGCATTCTGTTCCTCGAGGGCATTCCGAACCTGCAGGACCTGGGCAAGATCCTGATCGGTGAAAACACCAAGGAAATGCTCGAGTGCGACCTGAAGATCGAGCACAAGGCACACGGTGATCTCAAGGCTGCCATCGCCTACTGCGAGAGCATCGGTGACTACGCCAGCCGCGAACTGCTGGAAGAAATTCTCTGCTCCGAGGAAGATCACATCGACTGGCTGGAAACCCAGCTCAGCCTGATCGAAGCCGTCGGCCTGCAGAACTACCTGCAGTCGCAAATGGACGAATAAGTTCGCATCGCTCGAAAAAACGGGAGCCCTTGGCTCCCGTTTTTTATCGCTATCACAAAGCGCGTGGAAGGGGTTTGAAGCGCGATGGCAAATCGCAACTCAAGCGCCCCACAACTCAATGCGCTTCGCTTTCCTTGACCCGGAACCAGGCCGCATACAGCGCCGGCAGGAACAGCAAAGTCAACGCCGTGGCCACCACCAGCCCACCCATGATGGCTACCGCCATCGGCCCGAAGAACACGCTGCGCGACAGCGGAATCATCGCCAGCACCGCCGCCAGGGCGGTCAGCACGATGGGCCGGAAGCGACGCACGGTGGCTTCGATGATCGAGTTCCAGCGATCCAGGCCGTGGCTGATGTCCTGCTCGATCTGATCGACCAGAATCACCGAGTTGCGCATGATCATCCCGGCCAGGGCAATGGTGCCGAGCATGGCGACGAAGCCGAATGGCTGGCGGAAGATCAGCAGGAACAAGGTCACCCCGATCAGCCCCAACGGCGCGGTGAGAAACACCATCGCCGAGCGCGAGAAGCTTTTCAGTTGCAGCATCAGCAGCGTCAGCACCACCACGATGAACAGCGGGACACCGGCGTTGACCGACTTCTGTCCGCGCTGGGAATCTTCCACCGTGCCACCGACCTCCAGCAGATACCCCGCCGGCAGTTCGGCGCGGATCGGCTCCAGCGTCGGCAGGATCTGCTTGGTCAGGGTCGCCGGTTGCTGCTTGCCATAGATGTCAGCACGCACGGTAACGTTGGGCAGGCGATTGCGGTGCCAGATGATGCCCTCCTCGAAGCCGTACTCCAGAGTCGCCACCTGTGACAGCGCTACGCTGCGACCACTGTCGGTCGGCACTGCCAGGCTCGGCAGCAGGCTCAGCGACTTGCGCTCCTGCGGCGTACCACGCTGGAGAATCTCGATCAGCTCGTTGCCCTCGCGGTACTGGCTGACGCTGGTACCGGACAGCGAACCCTGCAAAAAGCGCGACAGCTCGGCAGTGTTGACACCCAGAGCACGGGCGCGATCCTGATCGATATTGAGGATCACCACCTTGCTCGGCTCTTCCCAGTCCAGGTGCACGTTCACCACATGCGGATTCTCACGCACCTTGTCCGCCACCTGACGCGCCAGCGCACGCACCTCCTCGATGTGCTCGCCGCTGACACGAAACTGGATCGGGTAACCCACGGGCGGCCCGTTCTCCAGGCGGCTGACACGACTGCGCAAGGTCGGGAACTGCTCGTTCAGCACATGGATCAACCAGCCACGCAGGCGTTCACGCTCCTCGATGCTCGAAGCCAGGACCACGAACTGGGCAAAGCTGGCCGCCGGCAACTGCTGATCCAGCGGCAGGTAGAAACGCGGCGAACCCGTGCCGACGTAGGCCACGTAGTTGTCGATACCGGGCTGGTCCTTGAGCAGCTTCTCCAGCCGATGCACCTCCGCCTCGGTGGCACTCAGCGAAGCGCCCTCCTCCAGCTTGATGTCGACCATCAGCTCCAGACGGCCAGAAGCCGGAAAGAACTGCTGCGGCACGAAACGGAACAGCAGCAAGGACGCAACGAACAGGCCGATGGTCAGCATGATCACCGTGCCGCGGTGGCGCACGCACCATTGCACCGTGGCCCGTACGCGGCGATAGAACGGCGTCGAATAGGGGTCGTGACCTGAATCGCTGCCACCGTGCTTGGCGGCGTGCAGCTTGGCCAGGTCAGGCAACAGCCTGTCGCCAAGGTAAGGCACGAACATCACCGCCGCGATCCATGAGGCGATCAGCGAGATCGCCACCACCTGGAAGATCGAGCGGGTGTACTCGCCGGTGCCGGACTGCGCCGTGGCGATGGGCAGGAAACCGGCTGCAGTGATCAGCGTGCCGGTGAGCATGGGGAAGGCCGTGCTGGTCCAGGCAAAACTGGCCGCCTTGAGGCGGTCGTAGCCCTGTTCCATCTTGATCGCCATCATCTCCACGGCAATGATCGCGTCGTCCACCAGCAGGCCAAGGCCGAGTACCAGTGCGCCGAGAGATATCTTGTGCAGGCCGATGCCGAGGTAATACATGGCGGCGAAGGTCATCGCCAGTACCAGCGGAATCACCAGGGCCACCACCAGCCCCGTGCGCAGCCCGAGGGAGAAGAAGCTGACCGCCAGCACGATCACCAGGGCCTCCACCAGCACCTTGACGAACTCGCCCACGCCGGTCTTCACCGCGGCCGGTTGATCCGACACCTTGCGCAGTTCCATGCCCAGCGGCAGCGTCTGCTGCAGGCGGGCGAAGGCCTCTTCCAGCGCCTTGCCCAGCACCAGAATGTCACCGCCCTCCTTCATCGACACGGCAATGCCAAGGGCGTCCTCGCCCATGAAGCGCATGCGCGGCGCGGGCGGATCGTTGAAGCCGCGCTTGACCTCGGCGACATCCGCGATGCGGAACGTGCGGCCGCCAACGCGGATGGGGAACTCGCGAATCTCATCCACGGACTCGAAACGCCCGGTCACGCGCAGCTGGATACGCTCGCTGGCAGTTTCGAAGAAACCGGCGGCGGCCACCGCGTTCTGCGCCTCCAGCGCCTGCTGCACCGCCGACAGCGGCAAACCAAGCGTGGCCAGCTTGGTGTTGGACAGCTCGATCCAGATCTTCTCGTCCTGCAAGCCGACCAGCTCGACCTTGCCGACGTCCTTGACCCGCTGCAGTTGCAGCTGGATGCGGTCGGCGTAGTCCTTGAGCACGGCGTAGTCGAAGCCGCTGCCGGTCAGTGCGTAGATATTGCCGAAGGTGGTACCGAATTCATCGTTGAAGAATGGCCCCTGGATGCCTGGCGGCAGGGTATGGCGGATATCGCTGATCTTCTTGCGCACCTGGTACCAGAGGTCCGGAATCTCCGCACTGTGCATGGAGTCGCGCGCCATAAAGGTGACCTGGGATTCACCCGGACGGGAGAAACTGGTGATGCGCTCGTACTCGCCGGTCTCCATCAGCTTCTTCTCGATGCGTTCGGTGACCTGACGGGAAACTTCTTCCGCCGTGGCGCCCGGCCAGATCGTGCGAATCACCATGGCCTTGAAGGTGAACGGCGGGTCTTCGCTCTGCCCCAGCTTGGTGTAGGAAATCGCCCCCACCACCGCGAACAGCAGCATGATGTACAGAACGATCTGACGGTGACGCAGCGCCCAGGCAGACAGGTTGAAGCTCATGCGGGCTTACTCCTTGGCGGCCAGTTCGACATTGCGATTGTCGCGATCCACCGGACGTATCTGCAGCCCCTCGCGCAAGACCTGGACACCCGCAGCCACCACCCAGTCGGAAGCGGCAAGGCCCTCCAGCACGGGGACGCGGTTATCGCCGTAGGCGCCGACGCGCACCGGGCGACGCTGCACTGTGGATACTTTGGGATCGACGACCCAGACGAATGGCTGCCCGCGCTCGGCACTGAGCGCTGACAGCGGCACCGACAGCGGTACGTCGCCCTGGCTGGCGATGAACACGCGCGCGCTCTGCCCCAGCTCGGCCGGTACCTTGCCTTCGGTGAAGGCGACGCGAGCAGCGAAGGTGCGCGACTGCGAATCGGCCGCCGGTGCCATCTCGCGGATACGCCCGGGGAAACGCAGATCAGGCTGCGACCAGAGCTCCACCTCTACCGGCTGACCGATCTCGAAACGGCCGAAGCTCTGTTCCGGCAGGCTGATCGAAACCTCTCGCTCGCCATCGGCAGCCAGGGTGAAGACCGTTTGCCCCGCCGCCACCACCTGCCCGACCTCCACCGTGCGCCGCGCGATCACGCCATCCTGGGAGGCGCGCAGTACGGCATAGTCGGTCTGGTTGCGGGCCACGTCGTACTCGGCCTTGACCTGCTTCAGGCGCGCCTGGCCGGCGCGATACTGGTTCTCGACGTTATCGAACTGCGAACGGCTGACCAGATTGCGCTCGAGCAACGTCTTGTAGCGCTCACGCTCGGCACGAACGGTCTGCAGGTTGGCGTCGGCTGCCGCCACCTGGGCACGGGTGGCCTCCAGCTGCAGGCGTACGTCCTGCGGATCCAGCTCGGCCAGCGCCTGATCCTTCTTCACCCGGTCGCCAACGTCGACCATGCGCTTGCTCACCTTGCCGGCGATGCGGAACGCCAGTTCCGGCTCCAGGCGGGCGCGCACTTCGCCAGGATAACTGTCGACCAGCGCGGTAGCCGGCTGGGGGTGCACCACCATGGCAGGACGGATTGGTTGCTCCATCTGTTCGCCATTACCGCAGGCAGACAACAGAAATACGAGACCCAGAGAAGCAGCGAGCAGAAGAACATGGCGGGACATGTCAAACACCTTTCGGAGAAGGTTTAGGGCTACCTGCAAACGCGAACGGCGCCATCATCGCTGCATTTAAACGGGCCAGGAATGCTCATTTACGCGCATCCTCGCCTGCTTTCGCCTTGCGCTGACCACTTCGTCGACGCTTCTTGAGATGCCCTTTGGAATATTTGTACTGCCGGGTATAGTAAAAATAGCAAACTCCCCAGTCCAGTATTAAAATCCGCCAATGCCTGACAAGTTGTTACAACCTTCCGGTCCCGGTCGTCCGAAGGATCCCGCCAAACGCCGCGCCATTCTCGAGGCGGCCAAGAGCCTGTTCCTGCGTAATGGCTACGACGGCAGCAGCATGGATGCCATCGCTGCCGAAGCCGGCGTCTCCAAGCTCACCGTGTACAGCCATTTCACCGACAAGGAGACCCTGTTCTCCGCGGCGATCAAGGCCAAGTGCGAAGAGCAACTCCCTGAACTGCTGTTCGAACTGCCGGATAACGTGCCGCTGGAAAGCCAGTTGCTGGGCATTGCTCGCGGCTTCCTGGCGCTGGTCAACAGCCGCGAGTCAGTGGAAATGCACCGGATGATGGTGAGCCTGGCCAGCCAGGGCTCGAAGCTGTCGCAGATGTTCTACGAGGCCGGCCCGAAGCGGGTACAGGACGAAATGGAAGTGCTGTTGCACAAGGCCAGCCAACGCGGCCTGTTGCGCCTGAACGATCCACACCTGGCCGCCGATCACTTCTTCAGCCTGCTCAAGGGTGGCGCGCATTTCCGCCTGCTGATCGGTTGTGGTGAACCGCTGCAGGGCGAAGCCGCCGAGCATCATGTACAGGACGCAGTGCAGCTGTTTCTGCGCGCTTACCGGCCCTGAGCCCTAGGCGCCGGCTTCCAGCTTCTTCTTCGGGTAGATGTCGTAACGGCTGGACTTTCCTTCCAGCACATAGCCCGGCTTGCTGCCTTCGATTGCCGGTGCCTTGCGCGGACGCTTGACCACGACCCGGTGGCTGGCCAGCGCCAACGCGGCTTCGAGCAACGCCGGCGCATCCAGGTCATCGCCCACGAAAGGCCGGAACAGGCGCATTTCCTTCTTCACCAGCGCGCTCTTGTCGCGATGCGGAAACATCGGGTCGAGGTAGATCACCTGCGGCGCCTCGCCCTGCCAGTTGCTCATCAGCTCGATGGCGTTACCCGTGAGCAGGCGCATGCGCGCGACGATGGGCGCCACGTCGAGGTTCAGCGCAGCACGCTGTAGACCATCTTCCAGCAACGCCGCCACCAGCGGCTGGCGCTCGATCAGGGTCATCTCGCAACCCAGGCTGGCCAGTACGAAGGCATCGCGCCCCAGCCCCGCCGTCGCATCGAGAATCCGTGGGCGAACGCCCGACTGCACGCCGACCGCCTTGGCGATCATCTGCCCGCTGCCACCGCCGAACTGGCGTCGATGCGCCGCCGCGCCCTCGACGAAATCCACCCTGACCGGGCCAGGCGCCTTGTCGCCCAGCTCGACCAGTTGCAACCCGTCGTCACCTAGTTGCAGGGCGAACTCGGTTTCCCCCTCCTGCGTCAGGCCCAGACGCGACGCCCATCGGGCGGCTGCGTCGGCGTACTGGGGATGCAAGGCTTGGATGCGGATGCTGGCGTTGTGCCGCTCGTCGGTCATTGGCTCGTTCTGCTCAAAAATCACTCAAATCACCGGCCACGCGGCCGATATCGAAGAAGCGGCATTCTGCCAGACCCGGCCGCCGACAGCCGCATCGAGAGTGAACATGTTCGACGCCCTCTCCGCTCCACGCCCAAGCAACACCGCCACCAGCCCGCGCCCACCGGACGATGAGCTCGACCGCGCGGCGCACGACTCCATCAATTATCAGATTCTGCGCCGCACGCTGGGCATAGAGGACGAGCAAAAGCCCGGAGAGATCGCCCGCGAGCTGCGGCAGACGACCGCGCCACCGGCCGTCACCAGCAATGCCGTAGCGGTCACCGTGATCGACCAACGCAGCCTGGAGCTTAACGTCAGCAGCGCACAGCCCCCGCAGCAGGTCGACCCGCTGGTGCTGGACCTGGCCGGCAACGGCTTTTCCACCAGTGGCCTGAGCCGCCCCGTACGCTTCGATCTGGATGCCGACGGGCGCCTGGATGCGATCAGCGCACCCACCGGCGACGATGCGCTGCTGGCGCTGGACCGCAACGGCAACGGGCGCATCGACGATGGCCGCGAACTGTTCGGTGATCAGCATGGCGCAGCCAATGGCTTCGCCGAACTGACACGCTTCGACGACAACGGTGACGGGCGTATCGATGCGGCCGACGCCGTGTTCGACCAACTGCGCCTGCTGCGTTTCGACGCACAGGGCCGCCAGCAGCTGCAGACGCTCGGCCAAGCCGGGGTCAGCGCCATCGACCTGAGCGCCCGCGATGTCAGCATCGCCCTGGGTGCATATGATCAGATCGCGCAGCTGGGCCGCTTCGAATTCGCCGATGGGCGCAGCGGACAGGCGGCCGACCTGCTGTTGGCCAAACGCTAGTCGCGCCACGCCGGCATGCAGGTAGGGTGCGCACGGCGCACTCCACGTATAGCCGCCGACCGACAGTTGATCGGTGGCCTACCCCACTAACGGCACATCCGCCACATGCCCATATCCAGGTGAAAGTGATCGCGGTGGGCAGCGTTGTACTCCGGCCCCAGAGTGACGTTGAAACTGTCACAGGCCGCCTCCTGCACCAGACGCAGAAAGTGCGCCTTGTCGCCCTGCCCCGGCCAGTCGCGCAGAACGCTGATGTGCTGGCCATCGCGCAGCCGGAAACCGACCACATCCAGTGCATTGGCATAGGAATGCTGGCTGGGCCGCTGGCTACCGGCAATGCTGCGACAGGCGAAGCTGCCGACATGCTCGACACGACTGACTGGCTGACCGAACACCGCCTGCGCAGCCGGCTGCAAGCCATGTCGTTCGAACAGGGCGAAGCTCACCGCCAGCGGACAGGTGGCCATGAAGCTGCTGCTCAGACTGACGTTGGCGCCCTGGATGCGCACGGCGTTCTCTACCGGGCAGCCCGGGTGCGGCGTGCTGTCGGCCAGACGGGTGAAGCGCAGCCCGGACGTCGCCAGGGCACGATCGCACAGCTCGCGGTCATCGCTCAGGCGCCAGAGCTTGAAGGAGGTCAGCAGGTTCGGCGTCTCTCGCACGTCCAGCGGCGCCCAGGGGTTGAAACGCGGGGCCACGTCCAGCCAGCCACGCCACAGCGCTACCAGCAGTGCTGCGCCCAACAACAGGGAGAGCAACAGCAACCGGCCGATTATCCGTATCAGCATATCCATGCTCCATCAGAGTAAGCCCAACTGCTCCAGTTCCGGCTCGATCTGCAGCACCGGCAGCTCGGGCAAGCCGGGCAGGCGCTGCATCAGCTGCTCATGAAAGCGTCGCGCCAGCTCCGGCGCCAGGCGGTTGTCCGAAGTATGGGCGAATACATAAGGGCGCAGGCCCTGCTCGATCCAGCCGGCGACCTTGTCCAGCCAGGGCAGCATGAAGGGGTCGTTGGCCAGCAACTCGGGGTGACCGATGAAGCGCAACTGCGGGCGCTGGCTGAACGCGGCAGGCCGAGTCGGCAGGCGCGGCTTCTTGGCTTGCGCATGCAGCACGGCGGGCTCCTGCGAGTCGCAGCTGAACAGCGCACGCGAGTCCAGGCAGATACGCTCGATGCCATGCTCGTGCAGCAGGCGATTGAGCACGCGCTCGGCATCGCCCTTGGCGAAGAACTCCGGGTGGCGCACCTCGATCGCCAGTGGCCAGTCGCCCCACTGTTCGATGAACGCCGCCAGCTCCGCCAATCGCGATGGTGCGAAGCTGGCGGGCAGTTGCAACCAGTACGGCGCCACCCGTTCGCCAAGCGGCGCCAGCAACTGGCGAAACCGTGTGACCTCATCCAGTTGCTGGCAGAGGTCTTCGCTGTGGCTGATATCTCGCGGCAACTTGGCGCAGAAACGAAAGTGCGCCGGCATCGCCAGCACCCAACGTGCCACCGTTTGCTCGCTGGGCCTGGCATAGAACGTGGTGTTGCCTTCCACCGCATTGAACACTTCGGTGTAGCGGCTGAGAAACTCGGTGGGCCGGGTGTTCTGCGGATACAAGGTGGCGCGCCAGGCAGCTTCGCTCCAGGACGGACAACCAAGGTAATAGGGAAGCGCAGCGCTCATCGACAAGTGGCGGGCCTGGCTGAGGGCGTGAAGCACGCCGTGACACGAAGTTACGCGTAGAGGTCGAGCCCGAGCACTTCCTGCGCATCGTACTCGCTGGCGTAAGCGGCGGTGGTGCTGTAGCTGGACAACGCCTGAGCAGCACGGTTGCTCAGCGTGGGCTGCTGATAACCGAGATCCTGCGAACGGGCCGGCAGGCTGTCGGTATTACTGCTGCTGGCCTGTACACGGCGAATCTGCGGTGCCTGCTCCAGCCCCTGACTGCTGGCCGGAGCGGCCGGCTGCTCACGCTGAGCCTCGACTTCCCGCTGCGCCTCACGATAGGGCGTGACCGCAGTCCCCGAACGGGGGCCGCGATCTGGCGAGTAGGAAGGTAGGTAACCGTCGATCCGCATCTAGGGCTGCTCGGTGGGCCTGGCTGAACAAGGGACAGTGCTGGCAATGTAGCGGCGGGCTGCGCCCTTGGCAAATCCCGAAGGGAACTTGGCCGCGGGCATCCGACCAATTGTCATGCCGGCGGTGCTTTCGGTGTGGCGACCTGGTCACGCAGGTACACCGGCTGCGCCTGATCGGCCGGCAGCGCCTCGCCACGTGCCCAGGCAAAACGGGCCAGGGTCAGCAGGTCTTCGGCATGCGGCAGCATGCTGCCATCCATGCTGGTCGGCCTGAGCGCGATGCGCGCGGCGAAAGTGCCCCAGCCCGTACCGGCACCGAACCAATCTTCGCCAGCACCACGCGGCGCCTCGGCCTGTTCCGGCGGCAACACCGCCTCCTGACCGAGCAGGCGCATCTCACCGGCCTCGGCGCGATAGCAGCCCCAGTAAACCTCGTCCATACGAGCGTCGATGGCGGCGGCCACCCGGGTCGCGCCCTGCTCACGCAGCGCACGCTGGGCCAGCACGGCCAGGTTGGAGACCGGCAGCACCGGCCGCTCCAGGGCAAAGGCCAGGCCCTGCACCACGCCAATGGCGATGCGCACGCCAGTGAATGCCCCCGGACCACGGCCGAAGGCGATGGCATCCAGCGCCGATGCGGCAATACCCGCCTCCCCCAGCAGTTGCTGAATCATCGGCAACAGGCGCTGCGCATGCATGCGCGGGGCGACTTCGTAATGGCTGAGCACGCGACCATCGTGCAGCAGCGCGACGGAGCAGGCTTCGGTGGCGGTATCGAGGGCCAGGAGAGTGGTCATTGCATTCGGACAGCTGAAGAAAAAGAGCCGGCATTAGACCGGCTCGACAACATTTTTTCCAGCGCCATGACGGTGCCCGGCTCGCGCCGAGCGACCGACGGGGACCAGCGCGGCCTTACCAGGGTTCGACCACCGGCTCGGCATCCCAGCCTTTGAGCGGCGCCTTGGACCAGGTGCCATAGCCGGCATTGGGGAACACGATCCACTCAACGCCCCACTTGCCCGACTCTTCGGCAACGGTCTTGCGCTGCGCATCGAGCGGCGTCTTGCGGAAACGCGCGTCGAAGTCATGCAGCGTATCGCCCAGCAACATGATGATCTGGTGATCGGCACTGACGATGGCACGGCGCTCGACCTTGGGCGGCCCCAGCAACAGCACGCTCTGCTCCGATACCTGTGGCAGGCCCAGCTTGCTCAGGGTGGCCAGGGTGTATTTCTTCTGCTCGTCGGCACGGTCGGAGATGTAGCGGATGGTCACGCCGAGCTTGTCGGCATGCTCGAGAAACTGCTTCGCGCCGGGGATCAGCTCGGGCGTGCCGTCACGCTCCCACGGCAGCCAGGTGTCCCACGCGTCGTACTGGTGACAGTTGGCCAGATCGCGCGCCAACAGGGCGCTGTTGTCGATCACGGTTTCATCGAGGTCAGTGACGATGGCCAGCTTCGATGGATCCTTGGCCGCCGCGACGGCCTTGTCCAGCCTCTCCGTGGCGATGTTGTAGGCCTGCAACTGCAGCGCCTGGATTTCCGCGGACTGCTGCTGAAAACGCAGCCCCATGGTGAATTCCGCCACCGCGCAATCGGGCTTGGCAGACGCAGTGTCCGCCGCCTGCACCGCGGGAGCGCTCAACAGGGCAACAGCCAGCCCCAGCCAGATGCGGCGATGTGCTGATTTCTCGGTCATTGAATGTCCTCTTTCCTTGGGTGATGACCCATGCCGCGCGCTTGCCACGAGGCGACGTGAGCCGAAGACAGCAGCCTGATGCTAGCGTGCTTCGCCGAGGACTTCATGCCCGATGTCGACCGAAACTGGTCGATTCGGCCTGCACAAACGACAAAGGCCCGTAACGGGCCTTTGTGGGGAGCGCCGACTGCCAGGCAGGGCGCTGGGTGATGCCGATCGACTCAGGACAGTGCGGCCAGGGTCTTCTCGGTGATCTGCTCGACGCTGCCTACACCCGGAATGTGGCTGTATTTCGGGGTGCCGGTAACAGCGGAAAGCTTCTGGTAGAAGTCCACCAGCGGCTTTGTCTGCGAGTGGTAGACGGACAGGCGATGACGCACGGTGTCTTCCTTGTCGTCTTCACGCTGGACCAGTTCTTCACCGCTGATGTCGTCCTTGCCTGCGACCTTCGGCGGGTTGTACTCGGTGTGGTAAACGCGGCCGGAAGCCGGGTGCACGCGACGACCGGACAGGCGCTTGACGATTTCTTCGTCGTCCACGGCGATTTCCACCACGTGATCCAGAGCGACGCCAGCATCACGCAGGGCTTCAGCCTGGGGAATGGTGCGCGGGAAACCGTCGAACAAGAAACCGTTGGCGCAATCGGCTTGAGCGATACGCTCCTTGACCAGATTGATGATCAGGTCGTCGGAGACCAGACCGCCAGCGTCCATCACGCTCTTGGCCTTCAGACCGAGCTCGGTACCAGCCTTGACCGCAGCACGCAGCATGTCGCCAGTGGAGATTTGCGGAATGCCGAATTTCTCGGTGATGTAGCGAGCCTGGGTACCTTTGCCGGCACCGGGCGCTCCCAGCAGAATCACGCGCATCGATGTGCTCCTCAAGAGTTATGTAGTAATCGGTCGGACTCGCCTCGTGGGGCCAATCTCTTAAGTGGTAGGCGGCAGCTGTAGCGGCCAAAAGGCTGATCAAGATACACAGCGCACCCCAGGCGCACAAGCCGCCAAAAGTCGGATAAAAACCCTCCTCCTGGCGGCCTGGACCTGGCATCACGCGCCGCTTGGCTCCCTGTTTTTCAGCGCACTGGCGAGCTCAGCCGGTGTTGCGAAGACCCGCCGCGATACCCGCCACGCTGACCAGCAGCGCCTGCTCCAGAGGGCTCTCCGGCGCCTGCTGGCGTTGCCGGCAGCGCGCCAGCAGCTCGGCTTGCAGCAGGTGCAACGGGTCGAGATAGGTGTTGCGTACGCTGATCGATTCCAGGGTCTCCGGACTGTGTGCGAGCAGTCGAGTCTGGCCGGTCAATTCCAGCACGGCAGCGCACGCCTGCGACAATAGGTCGCGTAATTGTGCACCCAGCGGTTGCAGCCCCGATTCGACCAGACGCTCGTCATACAGCGCAGCGATGCTGGCGTCGGCCTTGGTCAGCACCATTTCCAGCATGTCGATGCGCGTGCGGAAGAACGGCCACTGCTCGCGCATCTGCTTGAGCAGCTCGGCATCCCCACCTTTGAGCGCCTGCCCCAGCGCCTGCTCCCAGCCGAGCCAGGCCGGCAGCATCAGGCGCGTCTGGGTCCAGGCGAAGATCCATGGAATGGCCCGCAGGCTTTCCACACCACCCTCACGCCGCTTGGCCGGGCGACTGCCCAGCGGCAAGCGCCCCAGCTCCTGCTCCGGCGTGGCCTGGCGGAAGTACTCGACGAACTGCGGATGCTCGCGCACCACACCGCGATAAGCCTTCACGCCAACATCGGCAAGACGATCCATCATCGCGCGCCAGCTCGGTTCCGGCGCCGGCGGCGGCAGTAACGTGGCTTCCAGCACTGCCGCCAGGTACAGGTTGAGATTCTGCTCGGCGATATCCGGCAGACCGAACTTGAAGCGGATCATTTCGCCCTGCTCGGTGGTGCGGAAACGCCCCGCGACCGATCCAGGAGGTTGCGAGAGGATGGCCGCATGCGCAGGGCCACCGCCACGGCCGACGGTGCCACCGCGACCGTGGAACAGCAGCAGCTCGACCTGATGCTCACGGCACAGCCGCACCAACTCCTCCTGCGCGCGGTACTGCGCCCAGGCCGCTGCGGTTGTACCGGCGTCCTTGGCCGAATCGGAATAGCCGATCATCACCTCCTGCGGGCCGTGCAGGCGCGCACGATAGCCGGGCAAGCCCAGCAGCTGGTCGATCACTGGCCCGGCGTGGTCGAGATCAGCCAGGGTTTCGAAAAGTGGCACCACTCGAATCGGTCGGCGCAACCCGGCTTCTTTCAGCAACAGTTGCACGGCCAGCACATCGGAGGCGGCACCGGCCATGGAGATCACGTAGGAGCCTAGCGAAGCGGCTGGGGCGGCAGCCACCTCACGGCAGGTGGCGAGCACCTCGGCGGTGTCGGCCGAGGGTCGATAGTCGCCTGGCAGCAGCGGCCGGCGGTTCTCCAGTTCGCGCTGGAGGAAGCTCAGGCGCGTTTGCTCATCCCATTCGGCGTAGCGACCGAGCCCCAGGTAGTCGGTGATTTCCGACATCGCCGCCGCGTGCCGGCTGGAGTCCTGACGAACATCCAGACGCACCAGAAACAGGCCGAAGGTGGCCGCACGGCGCAGGCAATCGAGCAGCGGGCCATCGGCAATCACGCCCATGCCGCAGGCATGCAGCGATTGGTAGCACAGCTGCAGCGGCGCCAGCAGATCATGGTTGTCACGCAGCACTGCGGCGCTCGGCGCCACATCGGCACTGAGTGCCTGCTGCGCCCAACTGCGCGTTTCACGCAGGCGCTCGCGCAGTTGCTTGAGCAATGCGCGGTAGGGTTCGGCACTGTCGCCAACCTGAGCGCGCAGTTCGTCACTGGCCTGCTGCATGGACAACTCGGCGGCCAGTTGGTCGATATCACGCAGATACAGGTCCGCCGCCATCCAGCGCGCCAGCAGCAACACCTCGCGTGTCACCCGCGCGGTGACATTGGGGTTGCCGTCGCGGTCGCCGCCCATCCACGAGGCGAAGCGAATCGGCGCGGCCTCCAGCGGCAAGCGCAACCCCGTTGCACCATGCAGACTCCGGTCGGCCCGACGCAGAAACTGCGGCACCGCCTGCCACAGCGAATGCTCGATGACAGCGAAGCCCCACTTGGCCTCATCCACCGGGCTGGGCCGGCTACGACGGATTTCCTCGGTGTGCCAGGCTTCGGCGATCAACCGCTGCAGGCGCTGGACAATGGCTTCACGCTCGGTGGGTAGCAGGTCGCTGTGATCCAGTGCCGTCAATTGCGCCGCGATGGCATCGTACTTCTGGATCAGCGTACGGCGCGCCACTTCGGTGGGGTGAGCGGTCAACACCAGCTCGATGTCCAGGCGCCCCAGTTGCCGCGCCAGCTCATCTGCGCTCTGCCCTGCAGCGAGCAGACGTTCGAGCAGTTCGTCGAGCACACGGAGCTCGAAGGGCTCGGGCTCATCCGCGCGGCGGCGACGCACGCGATGCTGCTGTTCGGCGATGTTGGCCAGGTTGAGGAACTGATTGAAGGCACGCGCCACCGGCAGCAGCTCATCGTCGCCCAGATCGCCAAGGGTGCTGGTCAGTTGCTCGGCACCTGCGGCTGAACCACGACGACCGGCCTTGGCCGATTTGCGTATGCGCTCGATCTTGTCGAGAAACTCATCGCCCAGCTGGGTGCTGATGGTATGCCCGAGCAGATCGCCGAGCAGGTGCACTTCTTCACGCAGACGCGCATCGATTTCCGCCATGTCGCACTCCTTGTCCCATCCAGTGTCAACAGAGTGCCCAGCGCGCCAACTTCTTACAAGCGTGCGACGCACACCGAGGTAAGCCTGCGTGCTGGGTCTAGGCTAATTGTTGGGCGCTGCGGATTCGCCAACCGGCACCATCTGCGCCCGCCGTGAGGAGCTACGACATGAGAATTCGCGAACTGGCAAAACACTGGGAACAGAACGCCAAGGGTCACCTGACCCCGACTCGCTACCACATTCATCTGGACATCGAATCGGCTGCTCGCCTGGCGGCCCTTACCGAGATGTATCCCAAGCATCACAGCGAAGAACTGCTCGGCGAGTTAATTGGTGCAGCGCTCGAGGAACTGGAGGCCAGCCTGCCCTACGTACGCGGCAGCAAGGTGGTGGCGCTGGACGAACAGGGCGACCCGCTGTACGAGGACATCGGTCCGACGCCGCGCTTTCTGGCGCTCTCGCGCAAATACCTGCGCGAACTCAACGACATAGGCAATGAAACGAGCCATTGACGCCTTGAACGGCCTCTGACGTTCGACATATTGCTCAATCTCGGATGTTCAGGGAGACAGCGCCTCTCCCACTCAGCTCTTCACGCACCCGCGAAGGGCTCCTCCAACATCAGCGAGCGCGTCTGCGTTACGGCCTGCCTTCGCCCCACAAAAACCAGCCAAACCCTCTAAATCAGAGGACTCCATGAGCATCCCGAGCGAACGTAAAAAGCCGCTCGCAGCTCTTGCCGAATACGAAAACCTGACCAACCGGTCATCCTGAAAATCGTAAGCAGGCTGTGTTTTTTTCTGAACCATTCAAAAAAACGACCGGTCCCAACTGCAGGCCAGCGTGACATGCCGACATCGCCAAACCACTTGGTTGACGGACAACACGACAGGCCAATCACTACGGATATCGTCGTTCATAGGAGTGTTTCAAATGGAGTTAGCCGCCATGAAGACCCATACCGAAAAAGCCCCGCGCAGCCGCATGCACGGCATCAAGCTGGCTGCCCTGGTGCTGGGTAGCAGCCTGGTATTGGCTGGCTGTGCTGGTAACCCGCCCAGCGAGCAATACGCAGTGACGCAATCTGCCGTGAACTCGGCGATCAGCGCCGGGGGCACCGAGTTCGCCCCAGTCGAGATGAAGGCCGCGCAGGACAAGCTCAAAGAAGCCGAGTTCGCCATGCACGATGAAGAGTACGAGAAAGCCCGTCGCCTGGCCGAGCAGGCCGAGTGGGACGCTCGACTCGCCGAGCGCAAGGCCCAGGCCGCCAAGGCCGAGCAGGCTTTGCAGGACGCCCGCCAGGGTGTTCAGGAACTGCGTGAGGAAGGCATGCGCAACGCTCAATGAGCGGCATGTCACCCACCCATTCGCTGACAGATCAAAGGATGAACGCCATGCGTAAACACGTGATGATCCCCGCCCTTCTGGCCCTGAGCGTCGGCCTGGCCGCCTGCTCGCACCAGCCCAATGCCAACCTGGAATCTGCGCGCAGCAACTTTTCCTCGCTGCAGAGCGACCCGCAGGCAAACAAGGTGGCCGCGCTGGAGACCAAGGAAGCCCAGGAATGGCTGAACAAGGCCGACAAGGCCTACATGGATAAAGAAGACGAGAAGAAGGTCGACCAACTGGCCTACCTGACCAACAAACGCGTCGAGGTCGCCAAGCAGACCATCGCTCTGCGCACTGCTGAAGCAGACCTGAAGAACTCCTCGGCTCAGCGCGCCCAGGCCCTGCTCGACGCTCGCGATGCACAAATCCGCAAACTGCAGAACAGCCTCGACGCCAAGCAGACCGAACGCGGCACCCTGGTGACCTTCGGTGACGTTCTGTTCGACTTCAACAAGGCCGAACTCAAGAGCAGCGCACTGCCCAACGTCACGCAGCTGGCGCGCTTCCTCCAGGAGAACCCGGAGCGTCAGGTGATCGTCGAGGGCTATACCGATAGCGTCGGCTCGGCCAGCTACAACCAGAGCCTGTCAGAGCGTCGCGCCGAGTCCGTACGCCGCGCGCTGATTCGCGCTGGCGTAGAGCCGACACGCATCGTCGCTCAGGGTTATGGCAAGGAGTATCCGGTTGCGGACAACTCTAGCGACTCCGGTCGTGCGCAGAACCGTCGCGTGGAGGTGACCATCTCCAACGACAACCAGCCGGTAGCTCCGCGCTCCTCCGCTGGCGCCTGATCGCAGCGCTGCAAAAAAGAAACCCGCCATCAGGCGGGTTTCTTTTTACGCGGGGGACGCCTGGGCATTACTGCTGCAACGCCGGGGTTTCCTGGCCCATGCAGCGCACCGCCTGTTTCTTGCTGTCGACCAGCACACCGGTCAGGCCCTTCTGCTCCAGATCGAACAGCACCAGCACGCCATCGACGCATTGCGCTACCTGGCTGGCCGGTTTCAGCGAAACCTTGTAGTCCTCGCCGGGAATGGTCTTGAGCATGGTGAACTCGGACAACAGCAGCGCGTCTTCCGGCTTGGCGAAATGGACGTAGCCGTAGTACCAGAGCACAGCGACGGTGCCAAAGACGCTGGCGACACCCGTAAGGATCAGAGGGATAGGATTGCGTTCGGTCATTGCGGACTCTCTGTTGCGGATTCGGTCATCGGCGCCTGGCGCTCGACATAAGCCTGCGGCGCGCTGAAGAACGCCAGCAGTGACTGGCGCCAGACGGGCTCGGCAAAGGTTTGCACGTGCGGGCCACGAGTCGCCTGAAAGGCACGTGGCGGGCGCGCAGCTTGATACAAACGCTGGCCATTGGAAAGCGGCACGATCGTATCGTCAACACTGTGATAAATCAGCAGAGGCAGCCCTTCGAGTCGTTCGATGCTGTGAATCGCGCTGTCACCATCCGGCACCAGCCAGGACAGCGGCACCTGCAGCGGCCAGGTCAGCCAGGAGTTGCTCAGGGCATAACGAGCGACGTCACGATAGCTGGCCGGCGCACCATCGAGCGCCATGGCCTGCACGGCAGACCGGCGCTCGGGGTGCTCCGCCAGATAATGCACGGCCAAAGCACCACCCAGGCTCTGTCCCAGCACGAAAAGCGGCGCCCCCTGTACCGGCGGCGCCTGTTCGAGCCAGGCAAAGGCCGCATCGATGTCCTGATAGACCTCGGGTAACCGCGGCTTGCCTGCAGACAGACCATACCCCCGGTAATCCAGCATCAGTACCTGATAGCCCTGCTCCGGCAGCCAGTGCACGCCGCCCAGGTGCCAGGCCAGATTGCCGCCATTGCCATGCAGATGCAGTACCGTGCCCTTGACCTTCACCCCGGCCTTGGCCGGCAGCCACCAGGCATGCAGACGCGTGCCATCGGCGGCATGCAGTTCGATATCGCGGTACTCCAGCCCGGCACGCTCGGGGGTGATTGGCAGCCCTGGCTCCGGGTAGAACAACAGGCCACTGCAACCGGCCAGCCACAGGCCGGCCAGCAGCAACGCCAGCGCTCGCAGACTACTTGCCACCGGCTCGAACCTCTTCACGCGCCTGAACGGTTGCGGCATAGACACGCTCAGCCAGGCGCGAGAACGGCAGGCTCTGAATCCACACGGTGCCAGTCCCCTTGAGCGTGGTCAGCAAGATCCCTTCGCCGCCGAAGAGCATGCTCTTCAGTCCGCCGGCCAGGGCGATGTCGTAATCGATGCCGCCGCTGAAGGCGACCAGACAACCGGTATCCAGGCGCAGGGTTTCATTGTTCAGCTCCTTGCGGATCACCGTGCCACCGGCATGCACGAACGCCAGGCCGTCTCCTTCGAGCTTCTGCAGGATGAACCCTTCGCCACCGAAGAATCCGGCGCCCAGGCGTTTGGCGAAGCTGATGCCGATGCTGGTGCCATGCGCCGCACAGAGGAAGGCGTCTTTCTGGCAGATCAAGCGACCGCCGATCTGCGCCAGATCGATAGGCACCACGGTGCCTGGATAAGGCGCCGCGAAAGCGACCCGCGCCTGGCTCTTGCCGGCATTGCTGAAGTGGGTCATGAACAGCGATTCACCGGTGAGCATGCGCTTGCCGACGCTCCACAGCTTGCCCAGCAGACCACTGGACGAGCCGTCCCCCATGCGCGTTTCGAAACGCACGCCGTCGGTCATGTAGTTCATCGCCCCGGCTTCGGCGATCACCGTCTCGCCAGGATCGAGGATGATCTCTACCGATTGCGCCGAAGCACCGAGGATTTCGTATTCGAGTTGATGGCTGGGCACGGGTTGGTCTCCGGGTGGCCCGGACGTCATCCGGGCTAAGACAGGTTGCTCACACCGCAACGATCCACACCGAGGCCATGCGCTGGCAAGCGATGCGCGCAGCGCACCCGGTGTGCGGCGTGATTCAGAGAATGTTGGCGTAGTCCGCTTCGATGCGATCCAGGCTCAAATGATTGAGGAAGTTGGAGAAGCACATCCACGCCGACAGCGCGTTCATGTCCTGGAACTGCGGTGGCAGGTACTTGGGTGGCTGCACCAGGCCTTCGTCCACCAGCTTGCGCAGGGTACGCATGTCCTCCAGGGTGGTCTTGCCGCAGAACAGCAGCGGGATCTGCTCCAGCTTGCCCTTGCGCACCGCTAGCTGGATGTAGTTGTAAATGAGGATAAAACCCTTCAGATACGACAGGTCCTTGGTAAATGGCAGGCCATTGGGCAGCGAGCCACGGAATACCCGACTGGCGTTGCTGTAGCCACCTTCCAGACCGTAACCCTGCTCGCGGAAGAACTCGAACACTTCCAGAAAGTCCGCGCCCTCCTCGGCCATGTGGATGGCGCGAGTGCGGTTGGTCAGCTTGCGCAGGCGAGTCGGGTAGGAGGCGAAGGCGATCACTTCCATGAGGATCGCCAGCCCCTCCTGGGTCACGGTCGACGAGGGCGGGCCCTTGGCCAGGAAGGTGCAGATCGGCTGATTGAGGCCATTGAGCGTGGTGCCGACGTGCACCAGCCCCTCGTGGACTTCCAGCGCCTTGACGTCGCGCTCGTTGAAGCGGGCATCGCTGCGAATCTTGATGTAGTCGGCGCCAGCGGCGGCATCGGCGAGAATGCCATCGGACTCCAACACCCGTACGGTGTCATCACCGAACACGCCGGCCAGGCGCTGCTGCAGGATGTTGACGGCGTCGCTGGCGGCAAGGGTCTTGGGCTCGTCCTCCAGGTCGCCACGTGCGGCGATGTTATTGAGGTAGTCCGAGAGCATCAGGCCGAGGTCGGCCAGGGTCGGATCACCGGCATGGAAGGCGTCGGAAGCCGCACCGTAGAGCTCCTGGCTGATCAGGCCGAAGTCCTCGGTGCCACGCGCCTCGAGCATGCGGATGACCATGCGGTATTCCTTGCACATGCGCCGCATGATCTGCCCGACCGGATTGAACTGGCCGAGCTGACGGGTGATGTCACGCTCGATGTTCTGAAATTCAAGCTTCTTCGCCGCGGCATCGAAAGCCAGCGGCCGACTCAGGTAGTAGTCGCGATCCACCGCCGGCGGCTGCGTGCCCTTGGCCTTGAGAAAGGCATCGCGGACGCCGTCGTCCCATTTCACCGCATCCAGCACTCGGATCGGGGTCTGCGCTTCGACGATGCGGTCGCTGAGCGCGCGTATGCAAATCTGATAATCGTCCAGTTTTTGCTGGCTGTTCATTGCGATTCCTACTCGGCCACCCGCTGGTAGCGCGCGACCTCGACGAACAGGTCGGCGTTGGCCGGATCGTCGAGATAGGCGAACACCTTGTCCAGCGGGCTGGTGATCAGTGCGCCGTCAGCTTCCGGCATGGAGACGGTCTGCCCTTCGAGCAGGCCCTTGTCCATATCCTGAAGAATGCGGTCGGTGTCGAGGTTGTACACCACCAGCTCGTTGTCCTTGGTCAACTCGAAACCGGCGATGGCGAAGTTGGCCCCCAAGCTCTTCGGCAGGCCCGCCGAGAGATACCAGCGGCGGCCATGGTGGGCGACGGTAAAGCCGAACTCCTCGAGGTCGCCGGCGTTGTCCGGACTGCCTTCGTAGATGCGCGCCTCATAGAGGTTGGAGCCGGCACGGGTGATTTCCAGATACAGCTGATCACCCCATTCGTCCTGCCGGGTCCACTCCCCCAGCAGCGGGATGGGTGCCGCCTCGTTGGCCGGGATGGGATCCTTGAAGGTGACCAGGCAACCACTCAATAGCAGGAAGGACAGGGCGACCAGTGCGCGCCAGGCTTTCATTACGCTCTCCTTGTGAAAACCACCAGCCGGTCGGGCATCAAAGCCCCAGAACCAGATTCATGTAACGTTTAAGGATGGCCAGCATTCCCTGACTGTCCAGATTCTCGACACCGTCGAGCAGGCCCTGATACTCCATCCGCACGATGGTGGCCGTCAACAGCACCGCATCCTGCTCGGGCTGGCGCGAGCCCAGCACCTCGAAGAAGTGGGTAACGCCCTGCTGCAGAATCTGCCGATGGGCGCGCATCAGGTCACCGAGGCGCGGATTGAGCAGGGCCTCCTGCTGGAACGCCTGCTCGGCGACCAGGTGATCACGGCGCTCGCGTAGCTGGCGCTGCACGTACTGCACTGCCATTGCGGCGATTTCGTCAGCCAGTTGCCTGCGCGCGCCCTCGCTGCCATCCAGACGCCCGACCATCTCCTCCAGCACCCCCTGAGTACTGGCCCAGAACGCAGCCATCTGCGCCGCACTGCGCTCGACGAACTGGGAGAAGGTATCGGTGATCAGGTCATCGATGTCCTTGAAATAGTAGGTCGTGGCCGACAACGGAACCTGCGCCTCGGCAGCCACCGCGCGGTGGCGTACGGCGCGTACGCCTTCGCGCACGATGATGCGCATGGCGGCATCGAGAATGGCCTGACGACGCTGTTCACTACCCTGACGGCTGGCCTTGCGGCCCTGGTACTGAACGCTCTCGGCGACGGCGTTGGCAGCCCGGGTGGCATTCGGGGATGCAGGTACGGTGCTCACGGTGGGTCGACCCTCGAGGTTCTAGTTATGACTGGCAGAGTAATAGCTTGGACAAACAACCAAAAGGCCCCGCTTCGCTTGCAGGCGACGAGCCAAACGAAATTGCCAGGTAATCGACACGGACAAGTAGCAAAAAGCCGCCCGAAGGCGGCTTTCTGTGAGGCATCAGGCCTGCGGGCGCATATGCGGGAACAGGATGACGTCACGAATCGACGGCGAGTTGGTCAACAGCATGACCAGGCGGTCGATGCCGATGCCTTCACCGGCGGTGGGCGGCATGCCGTACTCCAGGGCGCGGACGAAGTCGGCGTCGTAGTGCATGGCTTCGTCGTCACCGGCGTCCTTCTCGGCCACCTGGGCGAGGAAGCGCTCGGCCTGGTCTTCGGCGTCATTGAGCTCGGAGTAGGCGTTGGCGATCTCGCGACCGCCGATGAACAGCTCGAAGCGGTCGGTCACGGCCGGATTCTGGTCATTACGACGGGCCAGCGGCGACACTTCGAACGGGTACTCGGTGATGAAGTGCGGCTGCTCCAGCTTGCTCTCCACCAGTTCTTCGAAAATCATCACCTGCAGCTTGCCCAGACCTTCGTGGCCAAGCACCTTGGCGCCGGCTTTCTTGGCAATGGCGCGGGCTTTCTCGACGTCGTTCAGGTCAGCCGCGGTGATGTCCGGGTTGTACTTGAGGATCGAGTCGTACACCGACAGGCGCACGAACGGCTCACCAAAGTGAAACACCTTGTCGCCATACGGCACGTCGGTGCTGCCCAGCACGGCCTGAGCCAGCTCGCGGAACAGTTCCTCGGTCAGGTCCATGTTGTCGCGGTAGTCGGCATAGGCCTGGTAGAACTCGAGCATGGTGAACTCGGGGTTGTGCCGGGTCGAAACGCCTTCGTTACGGAAGTTGCGGTTGATCTCGAAGACTTTCTCGAAGCCGCCAACAACAAGCCGTTTGAGGTACAGCTCCGGGGCGATACGCAAGAACATGGCCATGTCCAGCGCATTGTGATGGGTCTCGAACGGCTTGGCCGCGGCGCCACCTGGGATGGTCTGCAGCATCGGGGTTTCCACTTCGAGGAAACCGCGCTCGTTGAGGAAACGACGAATGTGGGCGATCACCTGCGAGCGCACGCGGAAGGTGTCACGCACTTCGTCGTTGACGATCAGGTCGACGTAGCGCTGGCGGTAGCGCTGCTCGGTGTCGGTCAGGCCGTGGTGCTTGTCCGGCAGCGGGCGCAACGACTTGGTCAGCAGGCGCACGTTGTTCATGTGCACGTACAGGTCGCCCTTGCCGGAGCGCGCCAGGGTGCCTTCGGCGGCGATGATGTCGCCCAGGTCCCAGGTCTTGATCGCTTCCAGGGTCTCGGCCGGCAGGCCCTTGCGGTCGACGTAGACCTGCAGACGACCGGAGGTGTCCTGCAGCACCATGAAGGCGCCGCGATTGAGCATGATGCGCCCGGCGATCTTGACCGGGATGGCAGCGGCTTCCAGCTCTTCCTTGCTCTTGCCCTCGTACTGTTTCTGCAGGTCAGCGCACAGGCTGTCGCGGCGGAAATCGTTGGGGAAGGCAATGCCCTGCTCACGGACGGCAGCAAGCTTTTCCTTGCGCTGGGCAATCAGCTTGTTTTCTTCCTGTTGCAGTTCGTTCTGGTCGAGTTGTTGGTCGCTCATGGTCGCTTTATCTGCCTGGCGTATCGTACAAAATTTGAGCAGGCACCGACTGCTCGGTGCCCACGGATGGGTTACTGGGCTTACAGGCCCTGCTTGAGGCTGGCTTCGAGGTAACCGTCGAGGTCGCCGTCGAGCACCTTCTGGCAGTCACTGCGTTCGACACCAGTACGCAGGTCCTTGATGCGCGAATCATCGAGCACGTAGGAGCGGATCTGGTGGCCCCAGCCGATATCGGACTTGCTGTCTTCCAATGCCTGCGAGGCGGCATTGCGTTTCTGCATTTCCAGCTCGTACAACTTGGCCCGCAGCATCTTCATGGCGGTGTCCTTGTTGGCGTGCTGCGAACGTTCGTTCTGGCAGGCCACCACGGTGTTGGTCGGTACGTGGGTGATACGTACTGCCGAGTCGGTGGTGTTGACGTGCTGACCACCGGCGCCCGAGGAGCGGTAGGTGTCAACGCGCAGGTCGGACGGGTTGATCTCGATCTCGACCTTGTCGTCGATCTCGGGCGACACGAACACCGCCGAGAACGAGGTGTGGCGACGCGCGCCGGAGTCGAACGGGCTCTTGCGCACCAGGCGGTGCACGCCGATCTCGGTGCGTAGCCAACCGAAGGCGTACTCGCCCTTGATGTGCACGGTGGCGCCCTTGATGCCGGCGACTTCGCCTTCGGACAGTTCGACGATCTCGGCACTGAAGCCGCGCTTGTCGGCCCAGCGCAGGTACATGCGCAGCAGGATATTGGCCCAGTCCTGGGCCTCGGTGCCGCCGGAGCCGGCCTGGATATCCAGGTAGCAGTTGTTCGGGTCCATCTCGCCGCTGAACATGCGGCGGAATTCCAGCTTCTCGAGGATCTCGCGCAGGCGCTCGACTTCGGCAACGATGTCGTTCACCGCGCCTTCGTCGTTCTCTTCGGCGGCCATGTCCAGCAGATCCTTGGAGTCGGCCAGGCTGCCGGTCAGATCGTCGATGGTTTCGACGATCTGCGCCAGCATGGCGCGCTCACGGCCCAGCGCTTGCGCGTACTCGGGCTTGTTCCAGACGCTGGCGTCTTCCAGCTCGCGGTTTACTTCGACAAGGCGATCATGCTTGTGATCGTAGTCAAAGATACCCCCGAATTGACTGGGTTCGCTCGGACAGGTCCTTGATGGCGTTGAGGATCGGATTGATTTCCATGGCGGACGGCACTCATTCAGGCTGAAGGGTGGCGGCGACGACGCTAAGGCTGGGCTGCTGGCCGGCCGCGACCCGAAGTTTGCGGAAAAGCCCGCAAGTATACCTTAGAGCGCCGCCCGGGGATAAGGGCCAAGCGGCAGGCGGTACCATCTGCGCAAGCCGCCATGTGCACACCCACTCAGCGCGTTTGCGCCGTGATAACCGTCGCCGTGGTCACGGCCAGCCAGGGCCCCGCAGAACGGCCACTGAGCGCTGCCCAATACCAGGCGGACGTGTCGGTGAAGCTCTGCCCCGCGGCGTCCTCGATGTATTCGCACACGCGCTGCACGGACTGCCCGTCGCGGGCAGTAAAGCAGCGTTGCAGCCCCGGATTGCCGACCCGGCGCTGCAGGCTGATGCGTTCGATGACAAAACCCAGCGCGCGATAGCAGTCGGCCGCCGGATGCAGCTTGCGGCTCGGCCGGGTGACATGGCGCAGGCTGAGCAGCCGCTCGCCATCATCAAAGCGCGCGATGGCGCCAGGGAAACCGGCGGCGAAGCGCTGCTCCACCTCCGACAGAGCCAGGGGCTGCAACGGCCGCCCCTCGAACTGCTGCGGCCATTCGACGAAACTCGTTTGCGGCGCTCCTGCACTCGCCTGCTCGCCCAGCAACGGCCAGCACGCCAGACCGGCAAAGGCCGCCAGCAGCAAGGGTCGCCCAGGCAGTGCCTGCACACCTTGCAGCGCTTGCGCAGGCGAAGCCGCCTGCGGCGCGCCAGCCATCAGCCGCAGCACCAGCAGGCAGACCACCGCGAACACCAGCAGCCCCACGCCCTCGTGCAACCACGGTGCGCCCTGCCACTGACCACTTTCCAACATCACCAGCACGCTGTTGCGCAGGATATTGCCGACCAGCACCAGCGCGCCGAGTAGTGGCAGGCGCCGCAGCAGACTGCCATCACTTACACGCCACCAGGCCGCACTGAAAAACGCCGTGAAGTAGGCCACCCAGATCATCTGAATGCCCGAACAGGGCGCATCGACCATCACCAACTGCCCCGCCACCTGTAAGGTGCTGCCGCGCCGTTCGACCGCCACGCCACCCAATTGCAGCAGCCAGCTGCTGACCTCGGCGGTAATCACCCGCAGCGGATACCCCAGAAAGAACTGCAGCGATGCCAGCAGCGGCAGCGCCAGAACGGCCAGACCGAACCACGCCAGGCGCGGCTGCGCGGGCTGGCGCAGCGCCTGAATGCCCGCCATCACCGCGCACACGCCTAACGCCGCGCGCAGCAGCATCGGCCAGGCAGCAGCGCTGAAGGTGGCGCAGGCGCTGAGCAGCAACGCCCCCAGCAACCAAGATGGACGCGGCGCCGGCAGCAGCCGTGCACGCTCACGCCCAAGCAGGAGCAGCAGCGCCAGCAGGGCGAGAATGCCGAACGGGTCGTCCGAACCATCGAACAGACGGCTGGCGCTCCATTGCCACAGCGGCCACAGAGCCACCACCGGCAGCAACAGCCAGACGCCACCCGGCAATTGCCACCTAGCGTGCATCACGCTGCCTCCAGCACATCCAGCCTCCCAGGCAAGCAGCCAGCAGCAACATTGCCCACACGCCCGGCTCCGGCGTCGACGGCACCATAGCCCCCACCGCCTGGTTGCTCACGCCCTGCGGCAGCGCCAGCGGCTGGTCGACGGTCGCAGTCTCAGCGGCCTGCGGGTTGCGTACCTGCTCGTCGACCGCCACGAACGAGGTGTAGGGAGTCAGCAGGCCGTATTTCAGCCCCAGATCGAGAATGGCCTGGCTATGGGCATAACCCCGGCTCAGGTTCTCCTCGTCCATCAGCGCCGCCACCTTGTGCCGGGCCCAGAGATGGCGCAGCGCCTGTCCACTTTCCAACACCTGCGCCGGGCCAATCGGTACCTCGGTGTGAAAGCTGCCCTGGCTGCTCAACCCGCCGGCCTGCAGGTAGCCCTGCGGCTTCCCGCGCCATTTGCCGAACATCAGCAACGGACGGTCGGCGAACAGATCGGGCAAGGCCGCTGGTTCGACGTCATACACATCCAGGCCATGGAAGCTCATCTGCGCCTGGGTCAGCAGCGGCGCCTCGATCATCCGCCGCAGGCGCTCAGCCTCCAGCTGCGCATCCTGATTATTGAGCACCACGAACGGCTCGCCCTGCCCGGCCCGGGCCAGGCCCTCAATCAAGGCACGGTTGACCGAGCTGCCGATACCGAAGGCAAACAGGTTGGCCTGCCCCAGGTTCTCGCGCACCAGGCGGAAGGCATCGCTTTCGACAGTGACATATCCATCGGTGACCACGATCAGATTGCGCGAGCGCTCCGGGTCACGCGGCATGGCCATGGCCTCGCGCAGCGCCGGCAGCAGTTCGGTACCGCCACTGCCCATGCGCGTTTCCAGCAACTTGAGCGCCTTGTCGATATTGTCCTGGCTGGCTGCCAGCGGCCGCGGCGCCAAAACGGTATTGCTGCCGGAAAACAGCAGAACATTGAAGCGGTCCGTCGGCTGCAGTTCACCGATCAGATTGCGCAGCAGCGCCTTGGTGGTGTCCAGCGGAAAACCGTGCATGGAGCCGGAGATATCCACCACAAAGATGTACTCGCGCGGCACGACCATGCTCGCTGCCGCCCGTTTGGGCGGTGCGATCAGCGCCAGAAAGAAGTTCTCCTCGGCGCCCTGACTGAGCAGCACGCCGCTTTCCAGGGCGTCGCCGGCCAGGCGGTAATCGAGGATGAAATCACGGTTGTCCGCCGGACGACCGTCATCGGCGAGGCTCACCTTGACCCGCCCTTCCCCCAGCACCTGCTGCTCGATACGGTGAGTCGGCGAGACCACCGAGGTCAGCGAGGTCGGGCTGGCCAGCTCCACCTGCAGACTGAAACCGGTTGCCGGCGGCACACCCTCTGGCAGATGTGCGGTCGCCGTCCAGCCCAGCGGCTTGTGGCTCGCCATACCCGGCGCGCCGTTGTAGCGCGGCCCCACCACCGTCGGATAAACGAAGCTGTACACACCCTCGCGCGGCACCAGCAGCTCGGTATAACGCAGCTCCACATCCACCACATCACCTGGCAGGATGTTGGCCACATTCATCTGCAACACGTTTTCTCGCTGCTGGGTCAGCAGCGCCGCGGTCTTGCCCTCACTCTTGGCCTGCTGGAATTCAGCCTGGGCCTTGTGCTTCTCGCGGATCTGCGCCTGGAGCACGCGCTCACCGATCCGCACCTGCATGTGATGCACTGCCGCGCGGGTCGAGGCAGGGAACACGTAGCGCGCCTCCAGGGCACGGCTGCCTTCATTGCGGTACTGCTGGACCACCCGCACATCAGCGATCATGCCCAGCACCTGCACCTCGACCGCCGTGGACTTGAGCGGCAGCCGGTCCAGCTCGGGGTCAGCGCCATCCAGCGCGAAATAAGGGCTGAAGCCCTGCTCATCAGCAAGTACCGCTGGCGGCACCATGAGCAGCAGCACAACACAATGAATCATCAGACGGCGTAGCATCGCAGGCATCCTTGTAGAGGGAATCAATGCCCGCGATGCTGCAACGCCACTGTGGATGCAGTTTGCAGATTGTGTGGTGTTTATGTGGAATACGCCCTACTACTCTTCGCCTGATGCTTCAGGAATCGCTTTACATGCCTTTCACCTACAGCCTGCGCAGCATCTTCGCCCTTTTCGTCGCCCTGCTGGTGTGTGCCCTCAGCTGGCTGCTGGGCACGCTGATCGGCCAGCACACCAGCCAGCAGATTCGCCAGGATGTGGGCCGCGACATGGCCGAGCTGTCCTACTCGATGGTCGATCGACTGGATCGCGACATGGCATCGCGCGCCTCGGTGCTGCGGGTGCTCGGCAACCTCCAGGCGCTACGCCAGCCCGATGACATCGCCGAGGTACGACGCCTGCTCGACAGCCTGCAGCAGGAAATCCCGAGCATCGCCTGGATCGGCTTCACCGACCCGAACGGCCGGGTCCTGGCGTCGAGCAACGGCATACTGGAAAACGTCAGCATCGCGCACAGGCCCGTCTATCTGGAAGGACGCAACGGGCTGTTCATCGGCGATGTGCACGAAGCGGCCATGCTGGCCAAGCTGCTGCCCAACCCAAGTGGTGAGGCGATGAAGTTCGTCGACATCAGCCTGCCGGTCATCGCAGACGACGGCAGCCTGGCCGGCGTCCTGTCCAGTCACCTGTCCTGGGCCTGGGCAAACGAGATCCGCGATTCGATCCTTGGCCCGAGCCAGGATCGGCACCTGGTCGAATTCTTCGTGATCGGCCAGGACCACGACATCCTGCTTGGCCCGCAGGACCTGATCGGCCAGAAGCTGGAGCTGCCAGCCCTGGCCGGACTGCAGCCCGGGCAGAGTCGCTGGCAGGTGCAGCAGTGGCCGGACGGCAACGAATACCTTACCGGCCTGACCCTGAGCCAGGGCTATCGGGACTACCCCGGTCTGGGCTGGACGGTCGTAGCGCGGCAATCACTGGAAATCGCCGATGCTCCGGCGCAGAACCTGCTGCGCAGCATCCTGCTGTGGGGCAGCGGCCTGGCACTGGTGTTCGCGGTGATTGGCTGGCTGGTCAGCAGCTATTTCACCCGGCCGCTGCGCGACATCGCCAATGCAGCGGACCGCCTCAGCGCCGGGGAGATCACCGAGATACCCGAACTGCGCGGCAGTCGTGAAATTCACCAGTTGAGTCAGTCCATCCGCCACCTGGTGGAAAGCCTGACCCTGCAGCAGACAGCACTGGGCATGATGGAAAGCCTCGCCCACCACGACGCACTGACGGGCCTGCCCAACCGCATGGCGCTGGAGAAATTTCTACCCCAGGCCCAGCAACGCAGCCACCTGCAACATGACTGTCTGGCGTTGCTCTATCTCGACCTCGATGGCTTCAAACCGGTCAACGATACCCACGGCCATGCCAGCGGTGACCACCTGTTGAGGGAGATCGCCCAACGCCTGCGCGGCTGCCTGCGTGACGGCGACATGGTTGCGCGCCTAGGCGGCGACGAGTTTCTCATGGTGCTGCAAGTGCCCGGGCAGGATGGGCAAAGCCACGCACGCCTGGTAGCCGAGCGCGCCATCGCCGCACTTGGCCAGCCGGTACTGCTGGAGGTCGCCGACGTGCGCGTCGGTTGCAGCGTCGGCGGCGCGCTCTGGCCAGTGGATCACGCCGAACTCAGCGTGGTCCTGCAACTGGCCGACGAGGCGCTATACAAGGCCAAGCACGGCGGGCGCAACCGCGCCGTATTCCACGACGGCCAGGACGAGCGCCTCAACTGAGCGCAGTCTCACGCACCGAACTCGCCTGGTGCTGGCGTCGCGCGTCCTCGGTGATCATCTGCGCAGCCTTCTCGGCGATCATCAGCACCGGCGAACAGGTGTTGCCCGAGGTGATGCTCGGCATGATCGAGGCGTCGACCACGCGCAAACCAGCGATGCCGTGCACGCACAGGCGCGCATCGACCACCGCTTCACGCCCCCGCCCCATCGCGCAGGTGCCCACCGGATGGAAGATGGTGGTGCCGATCTCACCAGCAGCGCGCTGTAGATCCTCCTCGCTGTCATAGGCCGGCCCCGGCTTGTATTCCTCGGGCCGGTAGCTCGCCAGCGCAGGCGCGGCGACGATACGCCGGGTCAGGCGAATGGCATCGGCGGCCACCTTGAGATCCCGCTCATCACTCAGATAGTTGGGACGGATCAGCGGGGCGACGCTGGCATCGACCGAGGCGATGTCCACACGGCCGCGGCTATGCGGGCGCAGGTTGCACACCGAAGCGGTGAAAGCCGGGAAGTCGTGCAAGGGCTCACCAAAGCGCTCCAGAGACAAGGGCTGTACGTGATACTGCAGGTTGGCGCGCGCCTGCCCGGGGTCGGACTTGGCGAAGGCGCCGAGCTGACTGGGCGCCATCGACAAGGGGCCGCTGCGCTTGAGCAGGTACTCCAGGCCCATGCCCAGCTTGCCCCAGGGCGTGGCCGCGATGCGATTGAGCGTCTTCACGCCCTCGACCCGATAGATCAGGCGCAACTGCAGATGATCCTGCAGGTTGCCGCCGACACCGGGCAGCTCGTGGCGAACACCGACACCCAGCTTTTCGAGCAGCGCGCGCGGGCCGATGCCGGAGCGCTGCAGCAAGGCCGGTGACCCGATGGCGCCAGCACACAAGATGATCTCGCGCCGCGCCGTGACGCGCAGCGCTCGCCCGTGGTAGCGCAGGTGCAGGGCACTGGCACGCCCATCGGCCAGCTCCAGACGCTCGGCTTCGGCGCCGGTCAGCACCTGCAGATTGGGACGCTGGCGGATGTCGCGCAGAAAGGCCTTGGAAGCATTCCAGCGCACCCCGCGTTTCTGGTTGACCTGAAAGTAGCTGCAACCTTCGTTATCGCCACCGTTGAAATCATCGATGCTGGCGACACCGCTCTGCGCCGCCGCCTCACGGAAGGCCTCGAGAATCTCCCAGGACAATCGCTGGCGTTCGACCCGCCACTCGCCGTCGCCGCCATGCACTTCACTCGTGCCGGCGAAATGGTTTTCCGAGCGTTTGAACAGCGGCAACACATCGCGCCAGGCCCAGCCGGGATTGCCGGCGCCAGCCCAACCATCGTAGTCAGCCGCCTGACCACGCATGTAGATCATGCCGTTGATCGAGGAGCTGCCACCGAGCACACGGCCGCGCGGGTATTTCAGCGAGCGACCGTGCAGGCCGGGATCGGCCTCGGTGCTGTAGCACCAGTCGGTACGCGGATTGCCAATGCAATAGAGATAACCGACGGGAATATGGATCCAGGGATAGTTGTCACGACCACCGGCTTCGATCAGCAACACGCTGACGCCAGGGTCGGCGGAGAGCCGATTGGCCAGCAGGCAACCGGCCGGTCCGGCGCCGACGATCAGGTAGTCATAAGTGTCCTGGAGCAACTGCGTCATGAATATCCTCGCGACCTGCGAATCGGAACCTGGAGACTAGCCTGCTCGCAAGCCAGGCAGAATGATCTTTTGGTCTGATGCCCGGGATGAATGTTCGCCCATGCCCCGGCAATACCTGTGGTGAAACAGCGGCGCTCTGCGCTTTACTTGCAGTTGTTTCCGTCCGAGCCCTGCCGCGATGCCGCCAAGCCCATCGAGCCCCACGCGCAAGCCCTTGCCCGTCGTCCCCAAACAGAGCGGCTGGCAACGCTGGCTTCCCGGCCTGCGAGTACTCAAGGACTATCGCCTGGCGTGGCTGCCCAGGGATATCGCCGCCGGCCTGGTGCTGACCAGCATGCTGGTGCCGGTGGGCATCGCCTACGCCGAAGCCTCCGGCGTACCGGGTATCTACGGGTTGTACGCGACCATCGTGCCGTTGCTGGCTTACGCATTGTTCGGCCCCAGCCGCATTCTCGTACTGGGCCCCGACTCGGCCCTGGCGGCGCTGATTCTCGCAGTGGTGCTGCCACTCTCCGGCGGCGATCCGATGCGCGCGGTGACCCTGGCCAGCATGATGGCCGTGGTGGCCGGTCTGACCTGCGTGATCGCCGGGCTCCTGCGCCTTGGCTTCATCACCGAGCTGCTGTCCAAGCCCATCCGCTACGGCTACATGAACGGCATTGCCCTCAGCGTTCTGATCAGCCAGACGCCCAAGCTGCTGGGCTTTTCCATCGACAGCCAGGGCCCGATCAGCGACCTCCGGGCAATCATCAACGCGGTGCTGGCTGGCCAGGTCAATGGTTACAGTCTGGCCGTGGGCGGCGGCACGCTGGCGCTGATTCTGCTGCTGAGCCGCTTCAAGCAACTGCCCGGCATTCTCATCGCCGTGACCCTGGCAACACTCGCGGTCGCCCTGCTGGATCTCGATGCACAGGGCGTCCAGGTGCTCGGCGAACTGCCGCAAGGCTTGCCTGATTTCACGCTGCCGTGGCTCAGCGGTATCGATCTCGCCAGCGTGGTGCTGGGTGGCATCGCCGTCGCCCTGGTGGCCTTCGCCGACACCAGCGTGCTGTCGCGAACTTATGCCGCCCGCACCGGGCGCCCGGTGGACCCCAATCAGGAGCTGGTCGCCCTCGGCGCAGCCAACCTGGCGGGCGGCTTGTTCCAGGGCTTTCCCATCAGCAGCAGTGCGTCACGCACGCCCGTTGCCGAAGCAGCAGGTGCGAAGACGCAGGTCACCGGCGTGGTCGGTGCCTTGAGTGTCACCCTGCTGCTGGTCGTCGCCCCCAACCTGATGCAGCACCTGCCCAGCAGCGCACTGGCCGCAGTCGTGATCGCCGCCGTCATCGGCCTGTTCGTCATCACCGATCTGCAGCGCATTTTCCGCGTGCAACAATGGGAGTTCTGGCTATCGATGGCCTGTTTCGCCGGCGTGGTGGCCTTCGGCGTCATCCCCGGCATCGGCATCGCCGTGGCGCTGGCAGTGATCGAATTTCTCTGGGATGGCTGGCGCCCGCACTACGCCGTTCTCGGCCGCGTCGGCGGTATCCGTGGTTTCCACGACATCGAGCGACATCCCGATGCCCGGCAGATCCCCGGCCTTTTGCTGTTTCGCTGGGACGCCCCGCTGTTCTTCGCCAATGCCGAATTGTTCCAGCAGTGCCTGTTGCAGGCGATCGCACAATCACCCGCCCCGATACGCCGTGTGGTAGTCGCCGCCGAGCCGGTAACCAGTATCGACGTGACCTCGGCCGACATGCTGGGCGAACTGCAACAGATGCTGACGGACGCCGGCATAGAGCTGCACTTCGCCGAGGTCAAAGGACCGGTCAAGGACAAGCTGCGCCGCTTCGGCCTGCTGCCTGAAGCGTTCGAGCGACATCATCAGCCCACGGTAGGCGCGGCTGTCGATGACTACCTGAGCGACCACGGAGCAGAGGCAATGCCAGGCCACCAAACCTGGCATGCGGACTGAGGTGAAGAGCGTGCGTCAGACGCCGGCCGGCAGCGCCCGGACCTGAGCTTCGAGTTCGGATTTGAGCGCCGCTGGAAGCTGTAGCTGGCGCGCCAGCTCCTCGAGGTAGGCACGCTCCATGAAATGTTCCTCGTCCACCATCAGCACGCTGGCCAGGTACATTTCGGCGGCCATTTCCGGGGTGGAGGCGGCGCGCGCCACATCGGCCGGGTCCAGCGGCTTGTTCAGCTCGGTATGCAGCCAGGCCTGAAGCTCGGCATCCTGCGCCAGCTTGCCCAGTTCGTCCTCGATCAACTGACGCTCACGATCATCGACATGGCCATCGGCCTTGGCCGCCGCCACCAGTGCCTTGAGAATCGCATGGCTGTGTTGCTCGACCTGCGGCGCCGGCAGGCGATCCAGGGTCTGCGGTTCTACCGGCTGCGCCCCGCCCTGCGGGGCCTGCTGCGCTTGCCAGTTGCCGTATGCCTTGTAGGCCAGCACGCCGAGCGCAGCCAGACCACCATAGACCGCCACCTTGCCCCCCACCTTGCGCACCCGCTTGTTGCCCAGGAGCATGGCCAGCGCCGCGCCGCCACCGGCGCCCTTGAGCATGGAGCCGAGATCGCTGCCGCCGCCCTTGGCCTTGCCTGCGCCACCACCGAGCAGACCACCGAGCGCGCCACCCAGCCCGGAAGAAGCGCCACCAGCGCCCTTCTGTTGCAGCATGTCCTGACCGGATTTGAGCAGTTGATCGAGCAAGCCACGGGTATTCATCGAGCATCCTCCAAAGGAAATCCCGCCCGAGTGTAGGCCTCGGCGATTTGCCCGGCAGCCAGCGGAATGCTTCCAGATATTACCGCGCGCCCCGCTTGACAGCCGTGCGCGCGGCCAAGCAACATCGCCGAACGATTCAGGCAACGGGCCTTCCATGTACGCCACCTTCGACACTCTGCCACTGCTCCCAGGCTTCACTGCCTGCCAGTGCGCGTGCGTCGTCGTTGCCAAGAAATCCAAGAAACAGTCGCTCATTTGACCGGGGCGTGCTGTCCCGTCAGATGGGCTGACAGGACAAGCGCCAGGTTGCATCTCCCCTCCCGCTCGTAACCCTCACCCTCCCTGACGGCGACCCAGACGGTCAGTCGCAAGGAGTTTTTCGCATGTCAGGCTTCAACGGTATCTGGGTGGCGCTGGTCACCCCTTTTCGCAACGGCGAGATCGATTTCGCCAGTCTCGACCGCTTGGTCGGCACCCTCATGGAAGATGGCGTCGCAGGCCTGGTGGTCTGCGGCACCACCGGCGAAGCTGCGGCGCTGAGCCAGAGCGAACAACTGGCGGTGCTCGATGCCGTGCTCCAGCGCGTACCCGCCCAGCGCGTGATCATGGGTCTGGCCGGTAACCAGTTGAGCGCCCTGCTCGACCTGCAGCGGCAAATCCAGCGCCGCCCACTGGCCGGCCTGCTGGTGCCAGCGCCCTACTACATCCGTCCGTCCCAGGCGGGTCTGGAGCACTTCTTCACCACCCTGGCCGACGCCGCCGAAGTGCCGCTGGTGCTGTATGACGTACCCTACCGCAGCGGCGTGCGCATCGAGCGCGAAACGTTGCGACGCATCGTCCGCCACCCCAATATCCAGGCGATCAAGGACTGCGGGGGCGATGCCGAAACCACCATGGCGCTGATCGCCGATGCTCAGGTGCAGGTGCTGACCGGTGAAGACGTGCAGATTTTCAATACCCTGTGCCTGGGCGGCGCGGGGGCTATCTGCGCTTCGGCGCACATTCGCGCCGATCTATTCGTGACCATGCAGCAGCGCGTGGCGCAAGGCGATCTGCAGGGCGCACGGCAGTTGCACTACCGCCTGCTGCCCTGGATGCAGGCCGCCTTCAGCGAAGCCAACCCGGCGGCGATCAAAGCTGCGCTTGCGCTTGAAGGCGTGATCGACGATGCAGCCCCGCGAGCGCCACTGCTGCCCTGCACCACCGCGACGCGTGAACACCTGCAAGAGGTGCTGGCCAGCCTCGCGCGTTAGCGTGGGGCGATATGCGCCACCATCAACTGCACGCTCTCGTTGCCGCGAAACTCGTTGAGGTCGAGCTTGTAGGCCAGCTCGGCCCAGCGCAGCGTGGGGTTGGGCCAGACGTCGCGGTCGATGTTGAAAGCGATGCCATCGAGCTGCACGCTACCGCATTCGGTCTTGAGCACCAGCTTCAGATGACGTTCGCCAACGATGCGCTGATTGACGATCTGGAACACCCCGTGGAACAGCGGCTCGGGGAAGTGCTGGCCCCAGGGCCCGGCATTGCGCAGGGCACGCGCCAGCTCCAGGTGGAATTCGGTGGCATCGAGCTGGCCGTCGGACAGCAGGCGACCGGTCAGGTCGTCCTCGCAGAGCTGGCGGCGCACCTCGGCATCGAAGGCGGCGGCGAAGGCGCCGAAATTGGCCTGCGGCAGTGACAGTCCGGCGGCCATGGCATGCCCGCCGAACTTGCTGATCAGCCCCGGATGCTTGGCTGCAACCGCATCCAGCGCATCGCGGATATGCAGCCCCGGCACCGAGCGCGCCGAGCCCTTGAGCAGCCCATCACCGGCATCGGCGAAGGCGATGGCCGGGCGGTGATAACGCTCCTTCAGGCGCGAGGCGAGAATGCCGATCACGCCCTGGTGCCAGTCTGGCTCGAACAGGCACAGGCCGAACGGCATGTCGTCCAGTGACAGATCCTTGAGCTGGGCCAGCGCCTCGCGCTGCATGCCCTGCTCGATGGCCTTGCGGTCCTGATTGAGCTGATCGAGCTGCACTGCCATGTCGCGGGCCAGGGCCTCGTCATCGCAGAGCAGGCACTCTATCCCCAAGCTCATATCGTCCAGGCGCCCTGCCGCGTTCAGCCGTGGGCCGAGGATGAAACCCAGGTCGGTGGAGGTGATACGCCGATGGTCGCGCCCGGCCACTTCGAGAATCGCCCGCAACCCCGGCCGCGCACGCCCGGCACGAATCCGCGCCAGGCCCTGGTGCACCAGGATGCGGTTGTTGGCATCGAGCGGCACCACATCGGCCACGCTACCGAGCGCCACCAGATCGAGCAGCTCGCCCAGATTCGGCTCCGCATGGCTGGCGAACCAGCCGCTCTCGCGCAGGCGTGCGCGCAGCGCCAGCAGCACGTAGAACATCACCCCGACCCCGGCCATGGCCTTGCTCGGGAACTCGCAGCCCGGCTGGTTGGGGTTGACGATGGCATCGGCGGCCGGCAGCTCCGGCCCCGGCAGGTGGTGGTCGGTGACCAGCACCTTGAGCCCGGCGGCCTTGGCTGCAGCGACGCCATCGACGCTGGAAATGCCGTTGTCCACGGTCAGCAGCAGGTCGGGCTGGCGCTGCAGCGCCACGGCGACGATTTCCGGGGTCAGACCGTAGCCGTATTCGAAGCGATTGGGCACCAGATAATCGACATGCGCCGCGCCGAGCAGGCGCAGGCCGAGCACGCCGACCGTACTGGCTGTGGCGCCATCGGCATCGAAGTCGCCAACGATGAGGATGCGCTGACGCTGCTCCAGCGCCGCGACCAGCAGCTCGACTGCGGCATCGATGCCCTTGAGCTGCTGATACGGAATCAGCCGCGCCAGGCCCTTGTCCAGCTCTTCGGCACTCTGCACGCCACGGGCGGCGTAGAGGCGTGTGAGCAGGGGCGGCAGGTTGCCCAGATCAGGCAACTGAGCGGGCAAGGGACGGGCTTCGATACGCATGGGCAGGGTGTCACTTGTTCAGATGGGACGGGGGTTGTCTCCCCTCCCGCGCTTGCGGAAGAGGGAACTGCACCGTATTCCGGATTGCATCCGGGCTACGGCCTGGCGGGTTGCCCCGCCTTGAAGCATCAGGTTTCGTAGGGTGGACGACGCTTCATCCGTCCACCATGGGCGCTCACTATGGCGGACGAAAACAGCGTCGTCCGCCCTACGCCACGCATCTGGCTCAACGTTCGCCAGCCAGCCACTCCATCGGGATTTCGTGCTGACCACGCTCGTCGGTGACGAACAGCTCGCCATCGCTGATCATCACGCTCCAGGACAGCGAGCGCGGCATGTCCAGCGCCAGGTCAGCCAATGCCTCCTGACCGAGGGCGACCACATTGATGTTCTTCAGGCTGCGCACCGGGTCGAGGCATTTGCCCTGCCACACGCGCAGATTGCCGTAGGCCACCAGGCTGAACTTCTCGGTACGCCGCGAGCACCAGGTGATGCGCTCGCTGTCCGGCTGGCCGACTTCGATCCAGTGCAGCACACGATCGTCCAGGCTCTTCTCCCACAATGCCGGCTCGTCGACATCCGACAGGCCACGGCCGAACGCCAGTTGCTCGTGGTAGAACAGCGCGTAGGCAATCAACCGTGCGGCCAGGCGCTCCTCGGTTTCCGAAGGATGGCGCGCGACGGTGAAACGCAGGTTTTCATAAACACTGCGATCCATGTCGGTGAGGTTCAGGTCGATCTTGTAGGTGGTCGATGGCAGGGCCATGGCGGGCTTCTTGACTGGTCGAAAGAGCGCCAGTCTACCGCGAAAGCATGGCCCCCGCCGACCTTCAGCAGGTCATTCGGGTGATCCGCAACTGCTCATCGGTGTAGTCGATGATCGCCTGCAGGCTGCTCAGATCCAGGTGCAGGCGGCAGTAATGCTCACCATGGCGCCAGGCCAGCAGCAGCTGATCGTCCGTCGAATAATTCAGCTCGAAGCGCCCCTCGAAAGCCGGGTGCTGGCAACGAAAGCGCATCAGCGCCAACAGGCGCTGGACCAGCGGCTGCTGCAAGGCCTGCTCGGCTTCCTCCAGGCTGTAGTAATGGCGATTGACGTCACGCGCCTCGCCGGTCTGCTCGAGCAGGTCGAAGTCGTTGCAGCCAGCCAGCAGGCCGACGTAATACACCTGCGGGATACCGGGCACGAAGAACTGGATGGCACGCGCGGCGATATAGGCCTCGTCATTGCGCATCAAGGCTTCGTAGAAAGTGCAGGTGAGTTGATAGATGGCGCCGACGCTATGCACGTTCACCGCCGAGCGCCGCAGGATGGGGTCAGCACTGCGGGTCGAGACTTCATCGATCAGGTACTGGATCTGCGCCTCGGGCAGCATGCCTTCGACATCCGGGATGCAGATGCCGTCATGGGTATCGAGCACGGTGACCTGGTTGCGTGGGCACATGCGCAGCCAGTTCTTCAGGTAGCGGCTGCTGCCGCTGAGCAGGGCATGCAGCACCAACGGCGGCAGGGCGAAGCCGTAAGGACGCATCTGCCGCCGCGAGATGGCGTACTGGTAGCTGATGTGGTCGTGTACCTCCGGCATCATCTCGGCATCGTACTTGGCCCCGGTTTCGCGGAACCACTCGAGGATGCGGTAGACGTTCGGCTCGACTAGGAAGCAACTGGTGCCGATGCGCTTGGTGGTATAGCCGAAGGCATCCAGACGGAACAGCTTGACCCCGCGCGCGGCGAGAAAGGCCATGTACTGTTCCATCAACTGGTAGGTCTGCGGCGAATCGTAGTTGAGGTCGATCTGCCGTTCGGTGAAGGTGCACCAGACCCGACAGGTCTCGCCATTGGCCAGACGCACCTCGCGAAATGGCTCCTTTTCCTTACGGATATGGATCTTGGCCAGGTCGTCATGGCTGATCTCACCCAGGCCGTCGACCTGCACGAAGAGGTCGGCGTAGGCCGAGTCCTGACCCTTGGCGACGAAGTCGAGAAACTCCGGCGACTCATCGGCGATATGGCTGATCACCAGATCGACGCACAGGTCGAAACGTGCGGAGATATGTTCGACATCCGTCCAGTCGCCGTAGCGCGGGTCCACCTCCATGTGCGTGAGCGGCGAGAAGCCGCCATCGGCATTGGACGGATATAGCGGCAGGATATGCACGCCGCCCAGGGCATCGCCCAGGTGCCGATCCAGGAATTGGTAGAGTTCCCCCAGGTTGCGCCCCAGGCGGTCGGGATAGGTGATCAGCTGAACAGCGTTACGCAATGTCATGAGCCCCCCGGCATCTAGATGGTCTTTCAGAAGACCTAGGTCACCCTCGTTTCGTTCGTCACGCCACCCCGCGAGATTAGCTTGCCACACGCCCCGCTGCCGGGAACATGCGCCTCACCTTCAAACCGGTTGGCAAATGCTGTGCAACGCGGTTGTAAGCCCGCTTGGCAATCCGTATAAAACGCCTCGGCCGAAACATGAGCAAAAGGCTGGCCAGGGATCGTTAGCTGATAAGGAAGTCGTCGTGGAGCTGTTCGTTGGGGTCATCGCTGTCGTCGTTGTTCTGTTCGTTCTTCACCTGTCCAATGCGCCTGAAGAGCCCAGGCTAGAGCTGCAGGGCGGCACCGCTCGCCTCACCCCCAGCGAGGCGACTCAACTCAACCGCCTATTCGTGCTGCAAGGCAGCGCCCCCGACCTCGCCCTGCAGTTGGCCGCACAGCTTTGGGGCGACGCCTGGCAACTCGCCCACGTCTCCCTCAGCTCAAGACTGATGCTGCTGGATCGCGAAGAAGAGGCTCTGGAGCTGCTCTGGAAACTTGACTCCGCTTACCGCGAGCAGGCCCTGCAAACGATGCTGCAGGAGTTGGTGAACCGAGGCGATACCGGCAAGGCTCTCCAATTGCAGAACCGTTTCGACGTCACCTGCTCCAACTCACCACTAGCGCACGGCACGCTGTTATTGGCCGAGGGCAAAACGCAAGAAGCTCGCCAAGCACTGGACGCCCTGGACCTGAATCAGCAGATCGGTGAAGGGCAACTGCTGGAACTCGCTCGCCTGCGACAGGTTTGCGACCAGACAGAGCTGGCCGATGCTGCTCTGGCCAGGGTCGAGGCGCAGCTCGACAGCAATAACGAACCCGATTTCAGCTGGCGCCCGCTGCTGCAAACACTGGCCGATCTGCAACGCTTTCCACAGCTGCTGCAACTTGCCCAGCGCAGCGATCTGCCCGGATACAGCATCGTGGAGCTTCTGGCGGCCCACGGACGATATGACCAGGCACTGCAACTGCTGGCAGCTACGGATGCCTCGAAAACCTACATGATCGACGCGCCGCAGCTCTTCGAGTATTTCATCGAAGCCCAGCGTCCCGAGCTCCTGCAGCGCCTGCTTGCAACGCAGAAGGACGGTCTGACGTCGCAACTGCTGCAGTGCCATGTCAGCTGGCATGCACGGCGTGGCGACATCACCCAGGCCCAGCAACTACTGGATCGAGAAATACAGCGCCTGGATGCCTCGGTGCAGCACTGGCTGGTGTTGAGCCTGGCCGAGGAGCATGCCCAGAGCAACGCGTCATGGGCGACCAGCCTGCGGCGCCAGGCCGAGCGCCTGCTCGTCGGCGAACAAGGCAAGGCCTCATGGCCAGGCATGCGCCTTTATCACCTGCAGCACCTGCTACGTGAACAGGCCGGCCGCACGCCTGCTCAGCGCGACACCTGGTCGTTGCGCAACTTCCTCGAAGAGGCCGAACGGCTGCACGCCGAACTCGCCCCCGAAGACAGCCTGAGCGAGCGCATCCTCTACAGCCAGCTACTGGATAAACTGGGTCAACCCGAGGCGGCCAGGGATCTACTGCAGCAGCTGCGCCAGCAACTGGAGGCAGGAGAGGATATCGAGCCAGAAGATGCGCGCTATCACTACAACGAAATCGCGCAGGCTCTGATCGACATGGGCGAACTCGAGCAAGCCAGGGACATGTTGACTCGCAAGCGTGCCGATAACGGCATGAAGCAGCCGCTGATGACGGCTTATCTCGATGCCGGTCTGCTGGAGGAAGCGCTCGCCTGCATCGACCTGCACACGCTGATCGGTAGCTGTGGCACCTCCAACCTGCAGCGCCTGCACCACTCCATCGCGGCGATGAAGGAGGCGGATGCGCAACGCTATCAGCGTCTGCAAACGCAACTGCATGAGCGTCTGAACGACGACCAGTCCTGGCGCAGCTGGGGGCAAGTTGACATCCAGGGTGCTGGCTGAATACCACTCAGAGCCGCGCCAGCACCGCTTGCAGCGCCTGCTCCGGCGCCTCGTGCCAGAGGCCGTAGCTCAGCGGCAGGGTTTCCAGGCCGGCGCGTATCAGCACCAGGTAGCGTTCCAGTTCGAGGAAGCCCTCGCCCTCCCCCGGAAAACCGATCAGGTCGATGGCCAGGCATTTGTCGCCACGCCGGCAGAACAGGTCCAGCACCTGCCCGGCCAAAGGGTAGTGGTTCCAGACGCTGACGCCCTGGGCCTGCAACGCGGCGCACAGCGTCTGCCGCGCCGCCTCGGTGGCGCCGGGTTGCCAGACCGCGCTGGGCTTCTCCAGGTACTCCAGATAGCGGCGCAACAGGTGCGTGGCCGGCAGCTGGCGCTCGTCGCCGCTGAACAGCAATACCTGGCGCTCGCGGGCGCGGGTGATGGCGACGTTGAACAGGTCGGCACGATTCAGGTAGGCCGCCGCCTGGCTCGATTCTCGGTCGATGGCGAAGCTGAGGATCATCAGATCGCGCTCCTCGCCCTGAAAGCCGTAGGGCGTATCCACCAGCAGACGGAACTCGCGCAGTCGCTCCAGCGGCAGGGTTTCGCCGATGCGCAAACGGATGCGCTCGACCTGATCGCGAAACGGCGACAACACGCCGATGCTGGGCTTGATCGGGCTGCCGCCGTACTCGGCCAGGTGCGCGGTGATCAGCGCTAGCACCCGTTCCACTTCTGCCTCATTGACGCCATTGCGCCCGCGCTGGCCTTGAATGCGCAGCAACTGCAGGCTGTCGCAAGCCTCACCGCCCGGCCGCTCCTTCATCACCCGCAGGCGCTGGTCATAAAACAGCTCGTTGCTGAAGCGGATCAGCGCCGGGCGGCTGCGAAAGTGCTCGTCGAGAAACACCACCGCCTCCTGGCTGGCCAGTTGCAGGCCGACCAGATCCAGTACGCTATTGTCGCGGTAGCTCCAGGCCTCACGCGCCTCGGCCTGCAGGCCGGCGCGTTGCAACAGCTGCGTCTCGCGCACACGGGAGAGGAAGGAAATGTGCCGCAACTGGCGCGCATCGCCGGTCACCACCGCACGCTTGCAGCGTTGAAACGCCGGCAGCGCCGAGGCGATGTCGCACTGGGTCGCCTCGTCCATCACCATCACGTCGAACAGCTGCGGGCGCAGCGGCAGCAGGCGGTGCAGCTCGTCCAGCGTCACCACCCAGATCGGGAAGGCCGCCAGCAGACGCGCCGGGTCGATATCCTCGAACAGGGCCAGCTGGCGCTGCGAATTGCGCGCGCGAATGGCCTGGTTGTAACGCACGAACAACCCACGGTCAGCCAGCAGCAGGCGCTTGAGCGCCAGGCTGCGATGGCTGTTGAGGTGCTCGCGACTGAGCAACTGGCGGTGCTGCTGGCTGTCGCGCAATTCGTCCAGCAAGGCCCAGGGACGTACGCTGCTGCCAACCCGCTTGCGCACCCAGGGCACCTGCAGCCAGCGCTGCCAGAAGGCAAGGCTGCCGCGTTGGGCGCGTAGCAGCAAGCGGCTCCAGCGCACGGCCTGTTCGCAGCGCTGGCGGAAATCCGCGTAGAGGCGCCGCTCGGCCTGGGTCAGCACTTCCAGTTCGCTGCGCTGACGCGCCTCGAGCTGCTCGGAGACATCGGAAATCTCACCCTGCAGCATGCGTTCCAGGCGTTCGCGCAGAGCCTGACGCAGGCTCTGGCCATCGCCTTCGAGCACGCCGTCGCGCAGGCCGAAATCCTCGCGTAGCTTGTGCGCGATGACCCGCACCGCCTGGGCGCTGCGGCTGACCAGCAGCACGCTCTCGCCCTGCAGGTAACGATCCAGTGCCAGTGCGGCCAGGCTGTAGCTCTTGCCGGTGCCGGGCGGGCCGGATATCTGGCTCAGCGGATAACGTGCGGCATTGGCCAGCGCCCGGCATTGGGCCGCGCTGAGCTGCGCCGGCAAGCGCTGCGGCGTGCTGATCGAGCCCGGCGCCTGCACGGCTGGCGTTTCACCGAGCAGTTGCAGCAAGGCAGGCGACAGTTGCTCGGCTTCCTGCAGCAGCTGCAGCTCATGGGCGATACCGCGGCTACCGCTGCCACGCGGCACCAGCGCGACGAAGGCGCCGGGCTGCAGCGACAGGCTGCGCCGACGCAGGGCCTTGGCCAACACCTCGTCACCGGCCAGCTGCGGAAAACCTGCGGCTTCGCTGACCTCACGCACCTGCGTGTTGCGCTCTACCCAGCCCAGCAATTGCCCCAGTGAGGCGGCATCCAACGCGCCTGTCGGAAGCGGCAGAGCATCGAGGCTCTCGTTGCCGTGCTCCTCGAACAAGCGGCGCAACAGGCGCCAGTTGCCATGCGCACGCTGCACGTCGATGGCGAGCAGCTGACTCTGGCCATCCACCGTCGCTTGCAGGCTGGCCTCGTAATAGAACAGCGGACCACAGATCGCCTGCGAGGCACCGGTTTCCAGTTGCAGACGGCCACAGATCGGCAATACGCCGTAAACTAGTTGCAGCTCGCGCTGATAGAGCGCCTGCGCCTCGGCCAGGGCCTGGCCCAGTTCAGCCGACAATGGCAACAGCGGCACGCCACCGCTGGCCAGTTCCTCACGTCCATCGAGCCAGGCCCAGCGCTTGGCGGGCAGCTTGGCCAGGTTATCCAGATCCAGATCACGGCTGTCGGCCAGGTAGCAGCTGCGATAAAAGCCGAGGAGCTGGCGGGCGTGAGGCTGACTCATCAGTTACCTTCGTAACGCGCCCAGAGCGACTCGAATTCACGGCTGTAGGCCGCCACCAGTTGCGGGTGGTCGATCACCAGCAGGTTTTCCTCGTTGCTGGTGCTGGCACTGCGCGTCCAGTTGAAACTGCCGTTGAGCAACAGGCGACCGTCGAACAAGGCGAACTTGTGGTGCATGTGATAAGGCCCGGCGTCGATGCGCAGCGGCACGCCCTTGTCGCGCAGCCACTGGATATCGCTGCCAACGTCGAACTGTTTTTCGTTGTCGGTGATCACGCGCACGGCGATACCCCGCTCATGGCACGCCAACACCTCTTCACTGAGCTGATCATCGGAAATGGTGTAGACGCAGATCTCCACGCTCTTGCGCGCCTGCCGGCACAACTCGCGGATCTTGCGCCGGCAGCTCTCGCCGGGACTGAAGTGCGCCGTGGCATGTTCCACGCGCGGCGCGCTGCCAACGCTGTCGAGAGTCTTGACCACCTGCTCCAGCCATTTCAGCACCGGTTCGACATTGCCCGGCTCGCGCATCAGCTCACGGGCCAGGGCAAAGGCGCGGTTGCGCATGAAGCGCACCTGATCGCTGCTCAGCTCGCTGCCCAGCTGGCGCAGCTCGTCGCGCTCCTCATTGCTCAGGCGCAGGTCGGCGATGCTCTCGCGCAATTGCTGATCAAGGCGATTGAAGTCCATGGAAAATCCCTTTTATCGATGGTTGCGGCGAGGGCGAGACAAGGCGGCGTACAGCACGCCACAAAAAGCCCCCGCCAGATGGTATTCGAAAGAAACGCCGGCACGCGGCAGCAGGCCGAAGAACCAGCCGCCGTAGAGGAAGAACACCAGCACGGCGAGCAGCAGATCGAGCAGGCTGCGCTCGAACCAGGCGCGCGCCAGCAACAGTCCCCAGAAGCCGAACAGCCAGCCACTGGCGCCGACATGCAGACCGGTGCGACCGAACAGCCAGACCAGCACCCCACTGCCGATGATGATGAAGGCGCTGGCGAGGAAGAAATCGCGGCGCGAGCGCAGCAGCACCAGGCTGCCGAGCACCAATAGACCGCTGAGGTTACTCAGCAGATGCGCCCAACTGCCATGCAACCAGGGCGCGAAGAGAATCCCGGGCAGCGCCTCGATATGCCGGGGCAGCAGGCCCCAGACATTCAAGGCACCGCCAAGGGCACCATTGACCAGTTGCACCAGCAGCATCACGCCGCTGATCAGCAGCAGCGGGCGCAGCTCGATCAGCCACCCTCGTCTCACGGCGCCTCGTTATCGGCTGGGTCGCTGCGTCGCTCCTGGCCCAGCAGCGTGCCGAGGTCACGCAGTTGGGTGGAGATTTCCAGCATGCGATTGTGGGTACGCAAGTCGATGTCGATCTTCTTGTCCATCGACTTGATCAGCGGCAGGAAGCTGTTTTCCAGACTATCGGCCAGGCTTTCCAGCAATTTCTGCGTGCCCGGCTGCGGCGGTGCGATCACCTCCACCTGCGGATGCAGCTTGCCGAGGTTGTCCAACCCGGCCAGCAATTGCGCCCAGGGAATGCTCGCCGCCTCGCTGGCCGGCTTGCCGGCACCCAGGCCACGCACGCTTTCCACCAGGTCGTTGAGTTGCGCCACCACGCGGCCACCGACGTCGCTATCGCTGCCGCCCATGGCCTTGTTGCGCATGAAGTCGCGCTTGATCTGCGCCCAGCGCTCGGCTTGCTCGGGGGTCTGATTGCCACGCAGCTCGGCGAGCTTGAGCAGGTTCTCCTCGGCGCCGGTGGTGAGCAGTTGCGACTCGCCCTGGTAGTGGTCGGCGATCAGTTGCAGCAGCTCGGCATCGTTCATCACCGAGCTGATCTTCTCGGCCATCTTGTTCATGTTGCGGTAGCTGCCCTGCAGCTTGAACGGCGGCTCGGTGCGGTAGCTGTCGGCCTGCGCGGCGCTGACGATGTACTGCTGGTTGACCCGGCCGACCACGTCGCGCACCTGCATCAGACGCTGCAGGGTCGAGCTGATCTCGTTGATCTCGGCAGCGCCGTAGGTGTGGCTCAGCTCGTTGGCGGAGAACGGCTTGCCCTCGGCCTTGGCGACGAAGCGGTAGACGTCCGCCATATCGCGGGTGGCCAGCGGCGCCAGCACCGGGTTGGAGGTCAGGCTGTTCTCGATGTAGGACAGCGCGAAGGCCTCCTGCATGCCGCCCAGGGTGTCGCCGAGGTTGTAGATGTCGGCGCGGTTGGCGAGCATGTCGGGAATCTTGAACACGTCGCCGGACTCGGTGTACGGGTTGCCGCTCATCACCACGCAGAATTTCTTGCCGCGCATGTCGTAGGTCTTGGTCTTGCCCTTCCACACGCCTTCGATGCGCCGTGTGCCGTCGCACAGCGAGATGAATTTCTGCAGGAACTCGGGGTGGGTGTGCTGGATGTCGTCGACATAGAGCATCACGTTGTTGCCCATTTCCAGCGCCAGGTTGAGCTTTTCCAGCTCCTGGCGCGAGGTGGCGTCCGGCGCCTGCGCCGGGTCGATGGAGCGCACCTCGTGGCCCAGCGCCGGGCCGTTGACCTTCATGAAAATCAGGCCCAGGCGGTGCGCGACGTACTCCATCAGGGTGGTCTTGCCGTAGCCGGGCGGCGAGATCAGCATCAACAGGCCCATCAGGTCGGTGCGCTTGTTCTCGCCGGCGGTGCCCATCTGCTTGGCCAGGTTGTCGCCGATAAAGCCCAGGTAGACGTCATTGATCAGCTTGTTACGCACGAAGGACGACAACGGCCGTGGCTTGAACTCGCTCAGGCGCAGCGCCTCGCGTTCGCGGTTGATGACCTCCTGGCGCAACGCCTGGTAACGCTGCAACTGCGGCACGAAGTCGTGCAGATGCTGCTGCAGGCGGGCGAAGTAGTCGTCGATGGCCAGGGACAGACGTCCCTCGTGCAAGCGCGGGTGATCGCCGAGCAGGCCGCTGACGGTAAAGCGCAGGTCGACCTCGGTGAAGCGCCGCGGGAACTCGTCATCCAGCAGGCTGACGGCGATCGCTTCGGGCACGTAGTCGGCCAGCTCGGCCATGGCGGCGTCCTGCGCGCACAGGCCGTCGAGCCAGGTCTGCGCCAGCGACCAGCGCTGCAGCGGGCGGCCACGCAGGTTGTCCAGCGCGGCGCGGTAATCGTCCCAGACATGGCTGGCCTGCATGCGCTGCTGCAGGGTGTCGAGCAGTTGCCGGGCGTACTTGCTGAAGCTGAATTCGATGGGCTTGGCCGCCAGTTCCTCGATCAGATAGGCCGCTGCCGCCTGGCGCTGCGCAGTATCCACAGGCAGCGGATGCTGGCCCAGGAAGCGCAGCATGGCCGCGTCGATCTCTTCGCGCAGGCGCTGCACGCCGTCCTCGCTGCCGAACAACTGGCGCAGGTGCAGGCTGCTGCGCGCCCGCTCCGGCCACAGCTCGGCCTCGATATCCTGCCCCCAGCGATTCCAGAACAGCGCGGCGAAGCCCCGCGCCTTCGGCGCGTAACGCAGCAGACCGGCGCTTTCGCGCAGCGGCAGCAACTGGGCGAGGATCAGCGCCGCGTCGTGGTCGTGAATGCCCTTCTCGTAGGCATCCTTGTAACGCGGCGCGGCGAAGTCGCGGATCAACCGGGTCAGAGTTTCCGGCTGCGCCAGGTGGGTCTTGAGCAGATCCAGGCTCAGGCCTTCCCGGCCCGCCACGGCGGCATCGAGCACCAGGCCGGCGAGGTATTCGGCGCGGTACAGCGAGGGCGATTCGGACTCCAGCGATACCTGCCAGTAGTCACGCAGGCCTTCGAGGGTCTCGTCGCGCAGCGGTTCGAGGAAATCGGTGCCAGTCAGGTGCAGGTACAGCGCATCGCCGCGCGGCATCAGGGTCAGGTCGAGTTCCTGGGTGTTGACACTGAAGCGGTGACGCGGGCCGAGCTTGATGACGTTGCCGCCCTCTTCGAACAGCTCGCTCTTGTCGCGTAGGGCGCGCACCGCCTGGTCGCGGGCGGCCTTGAGGCGCGCCTCGACATCATCGGCCTTGACGCTGTCCTTGAGCTCGCGCAGGCGCTCGGCCATCTCGCGCAGCTTGAGGATCAGTGGGTCGGCGGCGAAGAAGGCGTTGAGTTCCTCCATCTGGCTCAGGCGCGCGGTGCGTCGGCCCAGGCTATCGAGGATGCGCTGAGCGGCGTCGAGCACGCCCTGGGCGCGGCGCTGGCGGTCGTCGAGCAGGCTCTGCTTGTGCGACTCGAAGGTCTCCAGCAGCTCTTCGCGCTTGCCGAGAATATCGCTGAGGAACTGTTCGTGGTCACCGAACTGGCTTTCCAGCTCTTCGAGCTGCACCAGCAGGCGCGACAGCTGCTCGTCACACTTCTCCGGATCCTGCGCCAGCGCCAGGGCGTTGGTAATGCCCTGGCTGAACAGTTTGAACTGGGCACCGAACTGCGCCACGGTTTCGGCCGAGCCCAGGCCTTTGCGCCGCTGTTCGGCACGCGCCTTGGCCTGGTTGAGGTGGGCGTAGACCTCGGAAATCGACTCGACGATGGCGGTGCGCTGAGTGGCATCGTCGATCTTCAGCGAGGCCATCAGGCTCGACAGCATGTCGAGGTTGCCGGCCATGACCTGCATCTCGGCCAGCGGCTCGTTCAACTGGGTGACGGTCTCGGCCTTCTGCGCCAGGCCATCCAGTTCCCCCAGGCGCTGCACGTAGGGTTGCAGTGCGGCGTCGCTGGCGAGGAAGGCGGAGGTGGCTGTGGCCACCCGCTCCTGAGCTTGCAGCAACTCGGCTTCCATGGCGTCGATGCGCGCCACGTCGATGTAGCGATAATCGCGGATGGTCAGCAGCTGGCCGCGTTGCGCGTTGATGGCACCCAGCGCCTCGACGAAGTGCTGCACCTCGTCCCAGCTGTCGACCAGCAGGCCGGAAAGCAGGCTCTTGTGCTGCGTCTCGGCCTCGGCCATGGCGCGGGCCGATTGCTGACGGATGCTCTCGACCTTCTCGAACTCATCGAGCACCAGCTCGGAGGTGGCCGCCACCTCACGCAGCAGCGGCGCCAGCTCGGCGCATTGAGCGTCGCCCAGCCAGTGGTATACGTCGAACAGGCGGCGGGTGTTCTGGCACAGCTGGGTGTAACGCGCCACCGACACTTCGCGGCTGTCGATCTCGCGACTCAGGCCCAACAGGTCGGACACGCCGCGCACCAGCTCGGCGTTGCCGATACGCCCGAAGAAGCCGCTGCGCGCCGGCTGGCGGGCGGCATGGTCGTCGCTCTCGAACGGCGTCTGCCAGATCTGCATCGGGTGGATGCGGGTCGGCTCGCTGCCCTCGGCGGAGAAGATCACCATGCGCCCGTCTTCCAGGCGCGCATAACCGTGGCCGAAGATCGGGTTATGCAGCTGGCGGTTGATCATGTTGTAGGTGAACAGCGCCGCGCGGCCTTCTTCCGGGTGATAGAAGATGTACTGCACGTCCTCGCCATTGGGCGAGCGCACCGAGCGCTTGAAGCGCATGCCGCCCATGGGCTGCTCGAAGGTTTTGTACTCGCCGCTCTGCAGGTAGTAACCACCGGGGAAGATGATGCCGTGGTCTTCCGGCAGCTGTACGCAGGCGAGGCCGATGGCATCGATGCGCTCGACCTGATTGGTCAGGCTGTTGAACACCAGATAGCGCCACTGCTCCTCGCGGTACGGCAGCACCTTGAGCAGGATCAGGCTGCCCAGGCGGGCGTATTCGATCTGCGCATCATCGAGCGACTGGGTCTTGTCCACCACCGGCTCACGGTAGATGCCCAGGCCGTCCTGGGTGTTGTTCTCGACCTTGATGGTCAGGTCGCCACCCACGGTCTCGACGAATACGGTGTCGAGGATGTTCATGTGCGGATGGCGGCCCATGACCACCATCTCGCGGGAAGTCTTCTGCCATTCGAAGTCGAACGGCGCCGGCAGCGCAATATCGCGCTCGCCGCGGTTGTCGATGTAGCGCACTTCGCGCCCATCCACCGAGATCGACCAGCGGAACACGCGGATATCGGTGATCCGTTCGCCGATCTGGAAACTCGCCAGCAGCTTGCCGTCACGAATGGCCAGCTGCAGCAGGCGGGTGTTCTTGTAGTAGGTGTACAGCTCGTTGAAGTCGGCGACGAAACTGGACTGCGCCAGGAAGCTGCCTTCCAGCGGCACCGGCTCGGCCTCGTAACCTTCGGCATTCTCCACCAGGCGGTAGAGGGAGAACACGTCGGAAACGCCGGTTTCCTTCTTCAGCCCGATGAACACGTTGTAGCCAAACAGCAGGCAGTCGCCGACCTGGACGATGTCGCGGGCGATGCAGTTGTTCTCGGTGCGGATACGCACCCGACCGACAGCCTCCATGTGGCTGCTGCCAAACTCGGCCAGACGCTGGCCATTGAGCGTCTCGGTCAAACTGCGCAGGCGCTGGCCCTGCTCCTGCAGGCGCTTGTGCAGCACCTCGTAGGCGCCACCCTCGGCGACGGCCTTGTCCAATACGTCCTGTGTTTGTGCGTCCGACATCGTGTTCTTCCTGGATATGCGGCATCGAGCACCCTCGCCCGTTCAGCAGGCAAGGGGTCTGGAAAAAGCGTGGGAGGCTCGCGGCTAAAGCCCCTCCCACAAGGCTCGGCATGCTGTGGCCGGTAGGGTGGACAACGCTCTTTTTGTCCACCATTGGCGACGCCTAGAGCAGTGGACAAGCTTCGCGTTGTCCACCCTACACTTTTCAGGCCTGACTCAGGCCTGCTCCGAACCGGTGTTCGGTGCGGCCACCGGCGCGGCTGGCGCTGCCTTGCCCGCCAGCAGACGGGAAAGCACGTCCTGTACCACCGGGCTCTTGCCCACCACGCCTTCGATGGCCTTGCCCACCGACAGCGACTTGGCGAAGGAATTGAAGAAGTCGCCCTCGCCGCCGACGATCTCGATCTTCGCCTTGGCCAGCGCGGTAGCCAGCACCTCGGCCTGATCCTTGGCGATTTCCTTGTTCGCCGCGATGGCGGCCATGGCCTCCTCGAAGCTCTTTTCCAGTTGCATGCGGAACTCTTCGTGCTGACGCGCGTTGTCGCTGAGCGCATCCAGGGCGCCGAACTTCTTGCTCAGGCCTTCTGCCTCGGCGTTGAGACGCTCCAGCAAGACCTGCGCCTCGGCCATACCCAGGTCCTGGGTGGCCTTGGCCTTGGCAGTGCCGAGCTGTTCTTCGCCACGGGCCTGGGCGCCGAGCTTCTCTTCCAGCACCTTGGCATCGGCCAGGCCGTCTTTTTCCTTGGCCGCCGCTTGCGCTTCGGTGACACGTGCCAGGGCCAGGCCCTTCTCCTGCTCGCCCTTGGCTTCGGCGATCAGACGCTCGGCCTGCACGCGGGCTTCGGCCAGACCTTCCTTCTCCTTGGCCGCGGCAGTGACTTCACGCACACGCGCATCGGCCAGGCCAGGCGCGGCGCGCTCGGCTTCGATACCTTCGGCCAGTTTCTTCTTGGCTTCGGCGCTCTTGGCCGCCGCTTCCAGCTCGGCCTGGGCGAGGTTGTTGATTTCCACCGCCTTGTGCTTGGAGCGGGTCTCGTCGGCTTCGGCCTGCTTGACCTGACGCACCAGCTCCTGCTCGGCTTCGGCCTGGGCGTTGAGCACGGTGACCTGCTTCAAGCGCTCGGCCTCGGACACTTCGCGCACTTCCTTGATGCGCTCTTCTTCCTGAGCCACGGTCTTTTCGACCGCGACGCGCTCGCGCACCACGGCGGCGATGTTCTTGCGCTCTTCTTCCAGCGCCTTTTCCTTCTCGATGCGCTGCAGCTCGACCTCGCGCTCGCGCGAGACCACTTCCAGATCCTTGGCGCGGGTGACTTTCTCCACCTCGATGACCACGGCACGCTGGCGGTTCTGCTGCGCCACTTCCACTTCGCGCTGGTGATTCTCGGCGCGAATGTCCAGTTCCTGCTGGGTCTGGATACGTGCCTGTTCGGCCTTCAGACGCTCCTCCTCGCGCACCTTGAGGGTTTCCGCTTCCTCACGGGCCTGGATGGTCTCGATCTCGCGCTTCTGACGGGCCTCGGCATCGGCCTGCTGGCGCTCCAGCGACAGGGTCGCCTCGCGGGTCTCGACGTTCTTCTTCTTGATCGCCAGCTCTTCGTTACGCTCCAGCTCGTTGGTGATGACGTTCTGTGCGGCAGTCAGCTCGGTGATCTTGCGGATACCTTCGGCATCGAGAATGTTGCTCGGGTCCAGCGAATGCTTGGCTGTCTGCTCCAGATAATCGATGGCCACGTCTTCCAGCACGTAACCGTTGAGGTCGTTGCCGATAACTTCGACGATGCGATCACGGAAGTCCTGACGATTCTCGAACAGCTGGACGAAATCGAACTGCTTGCCGACGGTCTTCAGTGCTTCGGAGAACTTGGCGTTGAACAGCTCGTTCACTGCTGCGCGATCGGAGGCGCGGTCCACGCCGATGGCCTTGGCCACCTTGAGCACGTCTTCCTGGGTCTCGTTGACGCGCAGGTAGAAGGCCACGGTGATGTCGGCGCGCATGTTGTCGCGGCAGATCAACCCGTCCTTGGCGCGGCGGTCGACTTCCAGGGTGATCAGGGAGATCTTCATGAACTCCTTGAGGTGGATCACCGGATACACCAGGGAGCCGGTGAAGTGCACCTTGGGCGTCGAGCTCATGTCGTTGACGATCAGCGCGGTGCCTTGTGGAACCTTGATGTAGAAGGCCTTGAACAGAGCGATCAAGGCGATCACGAAGAGGACGACCAGCCCTGCCCCGACGATGAAGGGGATGAGGTTTTCCATTACAGCTGTACTCCTTTGCTAATTGTGCAGACCGGCTCGGTGATGCCCTACCCTGCCAGCCCTGTGTGACGTACGGATTGTCGGCAGACGCTATACGCCGCGAAACTCTTCTTCGGTGATGATGCGATAGGCGTGTTCGGCGGCCAGGTATTCCAGCAACACCACACGGTCGCCGCGTTTGAAGCCCAGCGCCTCATCGGCACGTACGCGCAGGATCAACCCGGCGCCACCGTCTTCCAGCAACGCCTCGCCATGACTGGCGGTAACGCGGCCACTGCGCACCACCGCCACCTGCCCCAGCACCGACTTGCTGCTGATCGCCTCGACCTTGTGAAACAGCGGGCGCAGTGGCCGGCAGATGGCCGCGCACAGCGGCGCCGCCACAACCAGCGCGCCGGCGATCACCACCAGCCCCAGCGGGTAGCGCAGAATGCCCAGCGGCAAATGACGCAGCAGCCACAGCTCGATGAAATAACAGATGAACCAGCCGATGAAGAACAGCAGGGTCAGCACCAGGGTCACCGGCACACCGTCGAGCTTGAACTTGTAGAGCAGGCCGGCGAGGCCCTCGGTCTGGCCGCCGCCGTCCATCATCGAATCGGCCTCGATGTCGAGCAGGTCGATTTCGATCAAACCAGCCGCAACCACCAGCCAATAGATGACCGCCACACACAGCAGGAAGCTGTAGATGGCAGTGGGAAACGACAGCGAAGTCTGCAGGAAGAGTTCCATTTATTCCTTTCCCGAATCAGGGAAACGGGGCGCGAGCGCCCCGTATCTTTCACACCAGGGTCAAGCCTTGGACTTGTCCTTCAGGCGCGCCAGCACACTGTCGGCGCTGGCGTTATCGGCCTTGATACCAGCGGCACGCAGCTTGACCTCCAGCGAGTCGTCCGGCGCGCTGGTGGCGGCCAGTTCGGCCGAGGCCTCCATCTTCGCCGCACGCTCGGCCTGCTTCTGCTTGATGCGCTCGAGCGACTCGACCGCCGTCTGCAGCTTGGCCTGGGAGCCGCCGTAACGCTGGGCCACGGCCATCTGCGCCTTCTGCACGCTCTCGGTGGCCTTGACCGTATCCACCTGCTGCTTGAGGCGCTTGATATTGCCCTCGGCCTGGGTCACGGCCTTGCGCAGTTGCGCCACGCTGGCGGCGAAGCCTTCGGCCTGCTCACGCTCGCTGGCCTGCTCGAGCTCCAGATTGGCGATCTTCTCGGCCACTTCCTTGGCCAGAGTCTCATTACCGGCGTCCAGCGCCTTGAGCGCGTACTGCTCGTACTCGGCGATGCTCGCCGCGCTCTTGCTCACCTTGTCGCTGGCCAGCTTGTGCTTGGCCATGATCTCGGCCAGCGCTTCCTTGGACTTGCGCAGCTCGACATCGGCGTCGCGGATTTCCTGATCGAGGATACGCAGGGCCTGACCATCGACCACAGCCTCACCCACTTCATTGGCGCCGCCACGCAGCGCCGTCAGCAATTTGCTCCAGACGTTCATCGCACTCTCCCTTAACCCTTGAGGAAGCCTTCGTAGGCTTCGGTGGCCTTGATCACGTTGTCCGCCAGCAGCTCGATCTCGAACACCACGTCGGACAGGCTCGAATACGAACTCAGTGCGCCGAACATGGTGTAGCAATCACGTCCGTCAGCCGTTCTTTCCAGGCCGATGGACGATAGCGGGAACAGCTTGTGGGTACGCAGCACCTCTTCATTGAAGGCTGCAGCATCCTCGACGTCCGCCGCCGGCCAAAGCAGTGCCTCGACGATGATCTGCTCGCCGAACACGGCGACGAACAGCGGCAGGTCGCCGTACTCGTGCATGGTGATGTGAAGACTGGCGTCGGCCCCCTGAAGCAGCTCGATGCCGGCCTGGCCGTTTTGGAACAGTTCCGTTGCCGCCAGCGCTTCATGCAGCGCCTGAGCGGTCCAAACCTGAGGCATGTTCATACCCTCCTCCTTCTCCATCGAAGCCAGCAGCGACTGTGGCTGGCGCAGTTTTCGCTCGAACGCAAGCAACAGCGGCGCGTGCTCGGGCAATATCCAGACTTCCTTCTTGACCAACCCCTGCTCGCGCAGGCGCTGACGATAAAGACGCTGGTAATGGGCTGATGATTTGCTATCCATGAATGCAGCCTAGACCCTTACATGTAAACCGTAAAGTAATCACATGTGATAAATGTGATGCCGTTCGTCAGATGAGCGCGCAGATGTCATCCTCGGCGCAAGGCTGGCCGAAAAGCAGACTGAAATGGAAAGAAAAGAGACAGGCAGCAGAAGTCATCCATGATTCGGTTAAAACGCATCCATTCGCGAAGTGTCGAATTAAACCTCAGGCGCATTCGCCGCGCACGGAAAAAAGCGCTAACCGGGTCGCAGTTGCGCCCCTGACCAACCCCAGGAGAGAGGTAGCGTCATGCAAGAACTTCCACCCGCAGTACGCCAACTCGCACAGGCCGACCAACGCCAGGCAGCCATCGACCTGCTGAGCGAATACCTGGCGAACGACCAGGAGGAAGCCGAGCGCCGCGTCGATCAGTACCTGGAAGAGAACCCGCCCGCGCACCTGCGCGGCGCCGCCATCCTCCGCGCCAGCCGCCTCAATGCGCTGATCTGGTTGACACTGATCGTCCTGATGGCGCTTGCGGCGCTGATCTTCGCCCTCTGAGCAACGCCCAAACGAAACCGGCGCCACTAGGGCGCCGGTTTCATCGAAGCAGCCAGCCTAGAGCGGCTTGCCGCGATTACCGTGGGCAGCGACGAACTGCTGCACGGCCTTCAGGTCGTTGGCCAGCACCGTGCAGCGCTCCTCGCGCTGGAACAGATCGGTCAGGTGCGCCGGCAGCGCCGGAACGGCATCGATACCGGCTTTTTCCACCGCCTCGGGGAATTTGACCGGGTGCGCGGTGCCCAGCACCACCATCGGCGTTGCCAGGCTGCGGCGGCACTCACGCGCGGCACGCACACCGATGGCAGTGTGCGGATCGAGCAACTCGCCGCACTCCTTGTACACCTCGGTGATGGTCTCGCAGGTCTGCTCGTCGTTCACCGCCAGCGAATCGAACAGCTTGCGCGCTTCGACCCAGCGATCTTCCTCGACACTGAAACCACCACCCTGCTTGAAGCCATCCATCAGGCTGGCGATGGCAGCGCCATTACGACCGTGCAGGTCGAACAGCAGGCGCTCGAAGTTGGACGACACCATGATGTCCATCGACGGCGACAGGGTCGGATGCAGGGTTTCCTTGACGTACTGATTGCCGCTCATGAAGCGGTGCAGGATGTCGTTGCGGTTGGTGGCGACAATCAGTTGGCTGACCGGCAGGCCCATGTTACGCGCCAGGTAACCGGCGAAGATGTCGCCGAAGTTGCCGGTCGGCACCGAGAAGGCGATGGAACGCGCCGGGCCGCCGAGCTGCAGCGCAGCGTGGAAGTAGTAGACGATCTGGGCCATGATCCGCGCCCAGTTGATCGAGTTGACCGCCACCAGGCGATTGCCCTTGAGGAAGCCTTGGTCGGCGAAGCTGGCCTTGACCATCTCCTGGCAGTCGTCGAAGTTGCCTTCGATGGCGATGTTGTGGATGTTCTCACCGAGAATGGTGGTCATCTGCCGGCGCTGCACCTCGGACACGCGCTTGTGCGGGTGCATGATGAAGATGTCGACGTTATCGCAGGCCTTGCAGCCTTCGATGGCCGCCGAGCCGGTGTCGCCGGAGGTGGCGCCCATGATCACCACGCGCTCACCGCGCTTGGCCAGCACGTGATCGAGCAGGCGACCGAGCAGCTGCAGGGCGAAATCCTTGAACGCCAGGGTCGGGCCGTGGAACAGCTCCAGCACCCATTCGTTGCCGTTCAGTTGACGCAGCGGCGCGACAGCGTTGTGCTCGAACACGCCGTAGGTTTCTTCGAGGATTTTCTTGAAATCGGCATCGGCGATGGAGCCGGCAACGAACGGGCGCATTACCCGGAAGGCCAGCTCGTGATACGGCAAGCCCGCCCAGGAAGCGATTTCCTCGACGGTGAAGCGCGGCAGATTCTCCGGCACGTAGAGGCCGCCATCGCTGGCCAGGCCAGCCAGCAGCACATCTTCGAAATTCAGGGCCGGCGCCTGGCCACGGGTACTGATATAGCGCATGGGATAAACCTTCGTTCTGCAGCATCCGCAGGGCGAAACCTGCGGATGGACACGGGATTAGTTGAGCTGTTCGACGCGCAGACGCATGACCGGCGAGGTCACGCCATCCAGCGCTTCCATGGCGGCGATGGCTTCGATGATACGCGCCTCGACCACGCGATGGGTCACGAGGATCATCGGCACCAGGCCGTCCTGCTCCTCGACTTCCTTCTGCATGATCGACTCGATGTTGATGCCACGCTCGGACAGGATGCTCGCCACCTGCGCCAGCACACCCGGATGGTCCTTGGCCTGGATACGCAGGTAGTAGGCGCTCTCGCATGCCTCGATGGGCAGGATCGGGTGATCGGACAGCGAGTCAGGCTGGAAGGCCAGGTGCGGCACGCGATTGTGCGGATCGGTGGTCAGCGCACGCACCACATCCACCAGGTCGGCCACCACCGCCGAAGCGGTCGGCTCCATGCCGGCGCCAGCACCGTAGTACAGCGTGCTGCCAACAGCATCGCCATTGACCATCACCGCATTCATCACGCCATTGACGTTGGCAATCAGGCGATCGGCCGGGATCAGCGTCGGGTGCACGCGCAGCTCGATACCGGCCTCGGTGCGGCAAGCCACGCCCAGGTGCTTGATGCGATAACCCAGCGCCTCGGCGTAGTTCACATCGGCCGTGGTCAGCTTGGTGATGCCCTCGGTGTAGGCCTTGTCGAACTGCAGCGGGATCCCGAAGGCGATGGACGCCAGGATGGTCAGCTTGTGCGCGGCGTCGATACCTTCGACGTCGAAGGTCGGATCGGCCTCGGCATAACCCAGCGCCTGCGCTTCCTTGAGCACATCTTCGAAGGCACGACCCTTCTCGCGCATCTCGGTGAGAATGAAGTTGCCGGTGCCGTTGATGATGCCGGCCAGCCAGTTGATACGGTTGGCCGCCAACCCCTCACGGATCGCCTTGATCACCGGGATGCCGCCGGCTACGGCGGCTTCGAAGGCGACGATCACGCCCTTCTCGCGCGCCTTGGCGAAGATCTCGTTACCGTGCACGGCGATCAGCGCCTTGTTAGCGGTGACCACGTGCTTGCCATTGTCGATGGCCTTGAGCACAAGATCCTTGGCCAGGGTGTAGCCGCCGATCAGCTCGATGACGATGTCGATCTCGGGATTGTTGACCAGCTCGAATACGTCGCTGGTCATGGCAATGCCGGTGGTGTCGTACTGCGGCTTGGGCGAACGAATGGCGATCTGGGCAATCTCGATGCCGCGACCGGCACGCCGAGTAATCTCCTCGGCGTTGCGCTTGAGTACATTCAAAGTACCGCCACCGACGGTGCCCAACCCACAGATGCCCACTTTGACCGGCTTCACACTCAATTCCCCATCAGCACTGCACGAAACGGCCGGAGCATGCTCCGGCCGCAGATAAAGAGCCGCACCTTACGAAGCGGCTGTTTGTTAGTCAATCCACCGTCAGTCGTTCGACTCCAGCGCAATCTTGGCCAGCTGCGGCGCCGGCTGATAGCCCGGAATCAGCTTGCCGTTGGCCAGGACGATGGCCGGCGTACCGTTGACCCCGATCATCTGGCCGAGCTGGTATTGCTTGGCCACCGGGTTGTCGCAGGTCGCTTCCGGCACTGGCTGGCGAGTCTTGGCAAGATTCATCGCCGCCTGGCGATCCTTGCTGCACCAGACGCTGGCCAGTTCCTTGGCAGCCGGGCTGTTCATGCCCTGACGCGGAAAGGCCACGTAACGCACTTCGACGCCCAGACGATTGAGCTCGGGCACCTCGCTGTGCAGCTTCTGGCAATAGCCACAGTCTGTATCGGTGAACACGGTGATGTGGGTCTTCGGATCCTTCGGCGCGAACACCACCATTTCCTTGGCCGGAATGGCATTGATCTGCTGCGCCACCGCACGGCTTTCCTCGATCTCGGTCAGGTTGACGGCCTTGCCGTCCTTGACCTGAAACAGATAGCCCTGAATCAGGAACTGACCGTCAGCGCTGGTGTAGAGCTGACGACCGCCTTCGAGCTGTACCTGGTAAATACCCGTCATCGGGCTCTCGGCAATGGCCTCGATCGGCAGGTTGGCGTCGAGCGACTTGAGCGACTGCCGAATGACCTGATCAGGGTCGGCAGCCAGGGTGACGCTACTGCCCAGCGCGAGCGCCAGAGCAATGGAAATACGGGGCAGGGACATGAACACTCCTGTCGAACGACGGACCGGTGAAAATCGCTACAGCCTACCACAGATGACCCGGCCGGCAGCGCCTGGACGACCAGACGGCGCCCTCAGCCGCGCGGGTGGTGCTTGGCATGCAACTCTTGCAATCGGGCACGCGCGATATGGGTGTAGATCTGCGTGGTAGAAAGGTCGCTATGCCCCAGCAGCATCTGCACGACACGCAGGTCGGCGCCGTGATTGAGCAGGTGGGTGGCGAAGGCATGGCGCAACGTGTGCGGTGACAACGACTTGCTGATTCCCGCGACCTGCGCCTGGTGCTTGATGCGATGCCAGAAGGTCTGCCGGGTCATCTGCTCGCCGCGCAGACTGGGAAACAGCACATCACTGGGCTTGCCGCCCAGCAACAACGGGCGCGCCTCGCGCATGTAGCGCTCGATCCAGGCAATCGCCTCTTCACCCAGCGGCACCAGACGCTCCTTGCTGCCCTTGCCGAAGACCCGGAGCACGCCCTGGCGCAGGTTGACCTGCTCCAGCGTCAGCCCGACCAGTTCACTGACGCGCAAACCGCAGGCATAGAGCACCTCGAGCATGGCGCGATCGCGCAGACCAATCGGGTCATCCAGATCCGGCGCCTGCAGCAGCGCTTCGACATCCGCCTCGGACAGCGATTTGGGCAGTGGCCTACCTATCTGTGGCAAATCGATCTGCAAGGTCGGGTCTTCGCCGATCAGCGTTTCACGCAGCAGAAACCGATAGAAACCGCGCAGCCCCGAAAGAAAACGTGCGGTGGAGCGCGCCTGATAGCCCTGTTCCAGACGCCAGGCCAGGTGATCGAGAATGGCGTCACGACCGATATGCGGCAGCTCCAGCCCGCGAGCATCGAGCCAGGCATTGAAGTGCTCCAGATCACTGCGATAGGCGGCCTGGGTGTGAGCGGAGAGCCCCTTCTCCAACCACAAGGCTTCGAGGAAGCGCTCGATCAGAGGATGAGTTAACGTTGCCATCGAGAGTCCACGAAGAAAGATGAGCGCCAGTGTTCCACAGCCCCACCGCGACAGGGCAACTGAAAAACGCAGACGGGGCCGCCAGAGCAAGACACAACGACCAACGGGAGTAACGCCCGAAGGGTCAGCGCCAGCGAATCAAGCAGGCGAGAAGCGAAGTTTATCGGGCATGCCATCTGACTCATACAGGCGCTCGCCTTCAACGCGGCAATGGCACCACAGCCAGTTGCCAGAAATGCTCGATAGGGAGATCCGATGAGCGAGACACACATCCTGCTGAGCCTGGGCGGCATCGGCCTGCTGGCCCTGGCCAGTCAATGGCTGGCCTGGCGACTGCGCCTGCCGGCCATCCTGTTCCTGCTGTTCGGCGGCATTCTCGCCGGGCCGCTGCTGGGCGTGCTCGACCCGCAGGAGCTGTTCGGCCCACTGCTGTTTCCGTTCATCTCGCTGGCCGTGGCGCTGATCCTGTTCGAAGGCAGTCTGACCCTGCACCTCTCCGAGTGGCGCGAGATCGGCAAGGTCGTGCATCGCCTGGTGACCATCGGCGCACTGCTGACCTGGGCAGTGATCAGCATCGCCAGTCATTACCTGCTGGGGTTTTCCTGGGACCTGGCACTGCTGTTCGGCACCCTGACCCTGGTGACCGGCCCGACGGTGATCGCCCCGATGCTACGCGTGGTGCGCCCCACCTCGGCAGTGGCGAACATCCTGCGCTGGGAGGGCATCGTCATCGACCCCATCGGCGCCCTGCTGGCCGTGGTGACCTTTGCCTTCATCGTCAGCTACGCAGAAGGCAACGCCCTGAGCGAGAGCCTGAGCACCTTCGCCGCGGTGATCGCCTGCGGCAGCCTGCTCGGCGCGGCTGCCGGCTGGGCCTTCGGCGTCGTCCTGCGGCGGCGCTGGCTGCCGGAATACCTGCACAACTTCGCCTCCCTCGCTGCAGTACTGGGCATATTCATCGCCGCCAACCTGATGGTGCACGAGTCCGGCCTGCTGGCCGTGACGGTCATGGGCATGTGGCTGGCCAACATGCGCGGCGTGGACATCAGGCCGATCCTGCACTTCAAGGAGAACCTCAGCGTGCTGCTGATCTCCGGCCTGTTCATCATCCTCGCCGCCCGCCTCGACCTGCAGGCGCTGCTGGCGCTGGGCCCGGCAACGCTGGCCCTGCTCGCGGTCATCCAGCTGGTCGCGCGCCCACTGAATATCGCCGTCTGCACCCTGGGCTCCAGCCTCAACTGGCGCGAACGCGCGCTGCTGGCCTGGATCGCACCGCGCGGCATCGTCGCCGCTGCGGTCTCGGCGATCTTCGCTTTGCGCCTGGAGCAACAGGGCAATGAGCAGGCGCAACTGCTGGTGCCGCTCACCTTTCTGGTGATCATTGGCACCGTGGTCCTGCAGAGCGCAACCGCACGCCCACTGGCGCGCCTGCTCAAGGTCGCCGAGCCCTCTCCCAGCGGCTTTCTGATCGTCGGCGCCAACCCGGTCGCGCGAGCGATAGGCAAGGCCATCCAGGGCCTGGGTAGCCAGGTCCTGCTGACCGACTCCAGCTGGGAGAATATTCGCGCGGCGCGCATGTCCGGTCTACCCACCTACTTTGGCAATCCAACCTCGCAGCATGCCGAAGCACACCTGGACCTGGTCGGCCTGGGTCACCTGCTGGCACTGGCGCCCTCGGCAGAACTCAACGCATTGGCCTGCATGCACTACCGTCACGACTTCCCCAGCAACCGGCGCTTTACCTTGCCCACCAGCGCCGACGGACGACGCAGCGACAAGCACCGCAGCAGTGACGAGGTGCGCGGCCTGGCGCTGGGCGGCCAGGCCTTGAGCTATCCGCAGTTCGCCAGCCGCCTGGCACGTGGTGACGAAGTGCGCAGTACCACCCTCACCGAGACCTTCGACTGGAACGCCTACAACGCGCTGTACGGCAAACGCGCGACCCTGCTGCTGGCCCGCGCGCCCAATGGCTGGCTGCATATCGCCACGCAACCCCTGACCTTCACACCCGGCACAGGCTGGACGCTGATGGCACTAATCGAAACAGAAGAAACAACGACCGAGAGCACTGTGCAGCAAGAACCCGCAGCCACATGACGATTCGCGCGGCCAGCCTATCTTTGGTTGGGTGACAGGCAGGCCGGGCGGAACGATGATTTCACCATGCCATCACCTTCCCGGTAGCTTCTCATGTCCCAACACGTCAACTCGCGACTCGGCCAGATTCTGATCAACAAGGGACTGATTAGCGCCACGCAGCTGGATGCTGCAATCAAGGCCCAACTGACCAGCCACAAGCGGCTCGGCGAAGTTCTGGTGGAGCAGGGACTGCTGACCCAGAAACAACTGAGCAAGGCACTGAAGAAGCAGAGCAATCTGCGCCTGGCCGCCACCCTGGTGGCAGCGCTGATGACACCGTTTCAAATGGCCAGCGCCGACATTCAGCGACTGCAGCCCCCCAGCACCATCAGCCAGGATGAAACGCCGCGCGGCATGCAGTCGCTGAGCGACAGCGAGATGAGCGCGGTCAGCGCCCAAGGCCTCGACGAAGCACTGCAAGGTTTGCTGCTGCGCGCGGAAAGCGGTGACGACCTGGGCACGGTCAAGCAACTGGCCAAGCTGGTGATGCCGGTACTCGACAACCTGGACGCTGAAACCAGCCTGCGCGACGTGCGCTACGACACCAGCAAGCTGCGCTCGACGCTGAACGACGATGGCTCGTTCAACGTCAACCTGCCCAGCTCCATCGGCGAACTGCGCTTCGACAACATCCGCGTCAAGGACGCCCCGACCAGCCAGAGTTTCGGCAGCCTGAGCCTGCACAATATCGACCTGTCACAGGCCAGCCTGAAAATCAGCCTGCGCCCCTGACCGCGATGACGGCCTAGTGAGCGAAGCCCGGTAATACCGGCACGGGCTTTTGCTGGTCATCGACGGCGACGAAGCTGAAACTGCCACTGATCGCCCGCTCGCGCCCTTCCTGATACAGGCCCTCGACGAACACCTCGACCTCCACCTTGAGGCTGGTATTGCCAACCTTGATCACCCGGCCGACCAACTCGACGATGGAGCCCGCCGGTATCGCATGCTTGAAATCGATACGATCACTGGACACCGTCACCAACGGCAAACGACAGAAACGCGTGGCAGCGATGAACGACACCTCGTCCATCCAGGCCAGCGCCGTGCCGCCGAACAACGTGTTGTGATGATTGGTGGTTGGCGGAAATACCGCCTTGGTCACGCGGGTCTCCGACAGCGCAGTGCGCCGCTGAATTTCTTGCTCTCTCAAGGTCATGCCACGACTGCTCATTCGATGGATGGAGCTGACCGCGAAACCCGTCGGTCAACGCGGCCCAGAAACGAAAAAAGCAGCCCGCAGGCTGCTTTTTTCTTGAGAAGCGTCCGAACTTAGGACAGCTTTTCCTTGATGCGTGCGGCTTTGCCGGACAGATCGCGGAGGTAGTACAGCTTGGCTTTGCGCACGTCACCGCGACGCTTGACGCTCAGGCTGTCGACCAGCGGCGAGTAGGTCTGGAAGGTACGCTCAACACCAACACCGCTGGAGATCTTGCGCACGGTGAAGGCGCTGTTCAGGCCGCGGTTACGCTTGGCGATCACGACGCCTTCGAAGGCCTGCAGACGCTGACGGTCGCCTTCCTTCACCTTCACTTGAACCACTACGGTGTCACCCGGGGCGAAAGTCGGGATTTCTTTGTTCATCTGCTCAGCTTCGAGCATCTGGATAATCTTGTTGGTCATGCTGCGCTCCTAAGACAAGCCTCCCGGCCTGCCATCGATACGTTAACTATCGTCCCGCTGGCGGATGTATTCCTCCAGCAGCTTCTTCTCTTCTCCAGAAAGCGAGCGGCTATCCAGAAGATCAGCGCGGCGCTGCCAGGTCCGACCAAGGGACTGCTGCAAACGCCAGCGCCGGATGTGTTCGTGGTTGCCACTAAGCAACACTTCAGGAACACGTTTATCCGCATACACCTCCGGGCGGGTGTAGTGCGGGCAGTCGAGCAGGCCATCCGTAAAGGAATCCTCCTCGGCCGAATCGGCATGACCCAATGCACCAGGCAAAAGGCGCGTCACCGCATCGATCAGTACCATGGCCGGCAGCTCACCGCCGGACAGGACGTAGTCACCAATCGACCATTCCTCGTCGACATGCGTTTCAATGAAACGCTCGTCGATACCTTCATAACGACCGGCGATCAGGATCAATGCATCCTCCTGCGCCAGCTCGCGGACCGCTGCCTGATTCAGACGACGCCCCTGCGGCGACAGGTAAATCACCTTCGCCGCCTCTCCCGCGGCCTGCCTGGCACTGGCCAGGGCGTCCTCGAGAGGCTTGATCTTCATCACCATCCCCGGGCCACCGCCGAAAGGGCGGTCATCCACCGTATGGTGGCGATCCGTGGTGTAGTCCCGCGGGTTCCAGCAATTGAGCTTGAGCAGCTCCTGCTTGACCGCACGACTGGTGATGCCGTACTCGCCGATGGCGGCAAACATTTCCGGGAACAGGGTGATGACTTCTACGCGCATGAGCCTTAGAAATCCGCATCCCAGTCGACCCGCATCTCGCCGGCTGCCAGATCGATCGAAAGTACGCATTGCTCCGTATAGGGCAACAGGCGCTCGCGATCATCCAGGCTACCCGCGCAGGGTTTGACCACCATCACATCATTGGCACCGGTCTCGAACAGATGGTCAACCACACCGAGCAACTGCTCCGCCTGATCGATGACCTTCAAGCCCTGCAACTGGTACCAGTAGAACTCGCCGTCTTCCAGATCTGGCAGCTCGCTACGCGGCACGCAAATCTCGAAACCGGCGTAAGTACGCGCAATTTCGCGATCATCCAGACCTTTCAACTTGGCAACCAGCACCTTGCCCTGCAGGCGGCCGCTGGCCAATTCCACTTTCTTTACCTCACCGTCACGCTTGAGCGTCCAGCTTTGGTAATCGAGCACGTTATCGATGGGATCGGTAAAGGAATACACCTTCACTTCGCCCTTGACGCCGTGCACCGAAACAATCTTGCCGAGAACGATCAAATCCTCGGCGACGGCCGGCGTCGTACTCATAAAAGATGCTTAGGCAGCAGCCTTGGCAGCTTCCTTGAGCAGCTGAGCAACGCGCTCAGACGGCTGCGCACCCTGGCTCAGCCAGTAGGTGGCACGCTCTTGGTTCACGGACAGCTTGACTTCAGCACCCGAAGCGACCGGGTTGAAGAAACCGATACGCTCTACGAAGCGACCGTCGCGCGCATTGCGGCTGTTGGTCACGGTCAGGTGGTAGAAGGGGCGCTTTTTGGAGCCGCCGCGAGCGAGACGAATAGTTACCATGAGAACATCGTTCCTGTAGTCGGTGCTAACTTGAGGCACACATCAAAAATGGGCCTAGGCCCGAAAGGCCGCATATTTTAAGGATTATGCGGCGGTTTGCAAATCTCTTTTTCCTCCCGGCCATCGACCGGGGCGCAGACCTCAGAATTTCGGCATTCCGCCGCCGCCCGGAAGCATGCCACCCATGCCGCGCATCATCTTGGCCATGCCGCCCTTGGCGGTGAATTTCTTCATCATCTTCTGCATCTGCTTGTGCTGCTTGATCAGCCGTCCGATGTCCTGCACCTGGGTGCCGGAACCGAGAGCGATGCGGCGCTTGCGCGAGCCGCTGATGATCTCCGGGTCGCGACGCTCGGCAGGCGTCATCGAGTTGATGATCGCCTCCATCTGCTTGAACTGCTTCTCGGCTGCACCCTGGGCGCTGCCCATCTGCGACAGGTTGACGCCACCGATGGACGGCAGTTTGTCCATCAGGCCGCCGAGACCACCCATGCTCTTCATTTGCTGCAGCTGATCACGGAAGTCTTCGAGATCGAAGCCCTTGCCCTTCTTCAGCTTCTTGGTGAGTTTCTCGGCCTTTTCGCGATCGAGGGTCTGTTCGGCCTGCTCGATCAGACTGAGCACATCGCCCATGCCGAGGATGCGCGAAGCGATACGATCCGGATGGAAGGGCTCGAGCGCATCGCTCTTCTCGCCCATACCGATGAACTTGATCGGCTTGCCGGTGATATGACGCACCGACAGCGCGGCGCCGCCACGGGCGTCACCATCGACCTTGGTCAGCACCACACCGGTCAGCGGCAGCGCCTCGCCGAACGCCTTGGCCGTGTTGGCGGCATCCTGGCCGGTCATGGCGTCGACCACGAACAGGGTCTCGACCGGCTTGACCGCCGCGTGCAGCGCCTGAATCTCGGCCATCATCTCGGCGTCCACGGCCAGGCGACCGGCAGTATCGAGGATGACCACATCGATGAACTTCAGCTTGGCCTCGCGGATCGCCGCATTGGCAATATCCACAGGCTTCTGGCTGGCATCGGACGGGAAGAAGGTGACGCCCAGATCGCCCGCCAGCGTTTCCAGCTGTTTGATCGCCGCCGGCCGGTAGACGTCGGCAGACACCAGCAACACCGACTTCTTCTTGCGCTCCTTGAGGAACTTGGCCAGCTTGCCGGCGGTAGTGGTCTTACCCGCGCCCTGCAGACCCGCCATCAGCACCACGGCAGGCGGTGCGGCGTTTAGTGCCAGATCTTCGTTGGCCGCGCCCATCAGCTCTTCCAGCTCGGCGCGAACGATCTTCACGAAGGCCTGGCCCGGAGTCAGGCTCTTGGAGACTTCGGTACCAACGGCACGCTCCTTGACCTTGCCGACGAAGTCCTTGACCACTGGCAGAGCCACGTCGGCCTCGAGCAGGGCCATGCGCACTTCGCGCAGCGTATCCTTGATGTTGTCTTCGGTCAGCTTGGCCTTGCCGGTGACGTTACGCAGCGTCTGGGACAGGCGATCGGTAAGATTTTCGAACATGCGCGTTCCTTCGATAGGGGCGACCCGGCGCGCCGGGTGTGCGACAGGCGGCGGATTATAGCGAACTCGCCGAGTTGCCGACACCGCCGGCAGTCTTTCGTGCTGACGCCCATCTGTGCCACACTCAGCGCCTTTCGGGCTCGCCTTACACGGATTTATGCACCCTCTGTTGCCCAGTCTCGCCGCCGCCCTCCTCTATGCCGGCGCCGCCGCTTACCAAGGTCTGCGCCTGACGCAGCGCAGCATCCCCGACAAACGCCTACTGGCGTCGCTAGGCGTGCTCGCCTTGTGCCTGCATGGCATCAGCCTGTTCTACCAGCTGTATGACGTGCACGGCCTCAACCTGGACTTCTTCAACGCAGCCAGCCTGATCGCCTGGGCGGTCATCGGCCTGATCCTGCTGGCCTGCCTGCGCATCCCGGTGGAAAACCTCCTGCTGCTGCTCTTCCCGCTCGGCACACTGACGGTGCTGGCGGCGGAGTTCATGCCCAGCGGCACCATCAATCCGATCGACGAGCACCCCGGCATCCTGGCCCACATCCTATTCTCGATCATGGCTTATGGCATGCTCACCATCGCCGTGTTCCAGTCGATTCTGTTGCTGCTGCAAGACCATCAGCTCAAGCACAAGCACCCGTCCGGGCTGATCCGCAACTTCCCGCCCCTGCAAACCATGGAAAGCCTGCTGTTCGGCTTCCTCTTCGCCGGCTGGCTGCTGCTGTCGCTGTCACTGCTGTCCGGCGCGCTGTACATCGATGACCTGTTCGCCCAGCACCTGGCGCACAAGACCATCCTTTCCTGCTTCGCCTGGGTGGTGTTCGCCGTTCTGCTGTGGGGTCGCCACCAACTCGGCTGGCGCGGTCACAAGGCCATTCGCTGGACCCTCGCCGGGTTCTGCCTGCTGATGCTGGCCTATTTCGGCAGCAAGCTGGTGCGCGAATTCATCCTGCACATCTGAGGCAGACGCCGTGGACGAACTTCATTCGAGCTACCTGCTCGGCCTGCTGATTTTCCTGATTCTCTGCTCGGCGTTCTTCTCCAGCTCCGAGACGGGCATGCTCAGCCTCAACCGCTATCGGCTCAAGCATCTGGCCAAGGAAGGGCACAGCGGCGCCAAGCGCGTCACCCGCCTGCTCGACCGCCCGGACCGCCTGCTCGGCACCATTCTGGTTGGCAACAACGTGGTGAACATCCTTGCGGCTTCCATCGCCACCGTGCTGGCCGTGGACATGTGGGGCGAAGCCGGTATCGCCATCGCAACGGCTGGCCTGACCATCGTCGTGCTGATCTTCGGCGAAATCACACCCAAGACCCTGGCAGCCCTGCGCCCAGAGCTGGTGGCCTTTCCCGCCAGCCGCGTGCTGAGCCTGTTGCAGCGCGTGCTCTATCCGGTGGTGTGGCTGACCGGCGCGATCAGCAACGGCCTGCTGCGCCTGCTCGGCGTCGACCCGTCGCAACGCGCCAGCGACAGCCTGTCCACCGAGGAGCTGCGCAGCGTGGTGCGCGAGTCCGGCTCGGACCTGCCGCTGAACCGCCAGAACATGCTGCTGGGCATCCTCGACCTGGAGCGCGTCACGGTCGACGACATCATGATCCCGCGCAACGAAGTGGCCGGCATCGACCTCGAAGACGACCTGGAAACCATCGTTGGCCAGTTGCGCAGCACGCCGCACACACGCCTGCCGGTGTTTCGTGGCGACATCAACCAGATCGAGGGCGTGGTGCACATGCGCCAGATCGCCCGTCTGCTGACGCATAACCAGCTGACCAAGGAAGCGTTGCTGGCCGCCTGCAACGAACCCTATTTCATTCCGGAAAACACGCCCCTGGCGACCCAGCTGATCAACTTCCAGAAACAGAAGCGACGCATCGGCATCGTCGTCGACGAGTATGGCGACGTGATCGGCATCGTCACCCTGGAAGACATTCTGGAAGAGATCGTCGGCGACTTCAGCAATCAGGACAGCCTGCGCAGCCCCGACATCCACCCGCAGGAAGACGGCACGCTGGTCATCGACGGCGCCGCCTACATTCGCGAAGTGAACAAGACGCTCGGCTGGCATCTGCCCAGCGATGGTCCCAAGACCCTCAACGGCCTGATCACCGAAGCGCTGGAGAGCATCCCTGACAGCAGCGTGTGCCTGAAGATCGGCCCCTATCGCCTGGAAATTCTCCAGGCAGCGGATAACCGGGTGAAGAGCGTGCGCGTATGGCAGGTGAAAAAGGTCAAGCCGGACACAACAGCAACGGAGTGAGGCGTTCGGCCAGGCCATTGGCCCACTGCCGGTAACCCAATGCCGACGGGTGGTAGCCATCCTCGGCCAGGTAATGCGCCTCGAACGGCAGGTCCAGCCGGCAATGCAACGCCCCAAGGCGTTGCGCCAGGCCCTGCAGTTCAGCATCCAGCAAACTGGCCCGCCAGCCCATCAACTGTCGCAGCAACCAGGGCAAGGCCGTGAAATGCTGCAGCGGCGGCACCCCGCTGAAGACCACGCGACAGCCCCGCTCGCCCAATGCATCCGCCATGCCGGCAAGGGCCTGCTGCCAGCGCTCGCTCGGCGTGAGATGAGTGGTGTCATTGACACCGAAGACCAGCAGCGCCAGGTCGGCCGGCTCTGCCAACGCCAACGGCAGCAGGCGCTCATGGGCCTGAGACGCGGTGATGCCGTTCTCGCCGCACGCACGCCAGCGCACTGGTCGCCGCAGGCGCTCGGCCAGGGCTGCGGCCAGGCAACTCGCCAGTGACTGCTCGAAGTGACTGACCCCGACGCCTGCCACTGTCGATTCACCGATCAGCAACAGGCGCAAGGGCTGCCCCGGAAAATGCGCAGCGGCGATACCGCAGGGTTCACCCTCGGCAACCGGCAGACGCAGAGCGGTGCGCCGGGTATGCAGGGCCAACGGCAGCGCCAGTGGCAGCAATGGCAAGGTCGCCAGCCACCACAGCGCATGCCGGCTCACAACTGGACGCGTACCGCTTGTGCGCTGCGCAGCGCCTTGGCACGAGCGGCCTCGATGGACTCATCGCGCGCCAGCGCTACACCCATGCGGCGCTGACCTTTGACTTCAGGTTTGCCGAACAGACGCAGCGCCGTGTCCTCCTCGCTCAGCGCAGCGCCGAGATTGGCGAAACTGGCCTGCTGCGAGTTGCCCTCGACCAGGATCACCGCCGAAGCCGACGGCCCCATCTGACGAATCACCGGGATCGGCAGGCCGAGAATGGCACGGGCATGCAGGGCGAACTCGGAAAGCTCCTGGGAGATCAGCGTCACCAGCCCCGTGTCGTGCGGGCGCGGCGAGACTTCGCTGAACCACACCTGATCGCCCTTGACGAACAGCTCGACGCCGAACAGGCCACGACCACCGAGCGCCTCGGTCACCGCCAGCGCCACGCGCTCGGACTCGGCCAGCGCCTTCGGACTCATAGGCTGCGGCTGCCAGGACTCCTGATAGTCGCCGCCTTCCTGACGATGACCAATCGGCGCACAGAAGCTGGTGCCACCGGCATGACGCACGGTGAGCAGGGTGATCTCGTAATCGAAATCGATGAAGCCCTCGACGATCACCCGGCCCTTGCCGGCACGGCCGCCTTCCTGGGCATAGTCCCAGGACTTCTGCAGGTCGGCATCGCTTCTGAGCACGCTCTGGCCCTTGCCGGAGGAGCTCATGATCGGTTTGACCACGCAGGGATAACCGACCGACTTCACCGCTGCGGCGTAGTCCTCGTAGGTATCGGAGAAGTGATACGGCGAAGTCGGCAAGCCCAGCTCTTCGGCTGCCAGGCGACGAATGCCTTCGCGGTTCATGGTCAGTTGCGCGGCACGGGCAGTGGGCACCACGTTGAACCCTTCGGCCTCCAGCTCGACCAGCGTGGCAGTAGCGATGGCCTCGATCTCGGGCACGATGTAGTGCGGCTGCTCCTTCTCGATCACGGCACGCAGAGCCGCCCCATCGAGCATGTCGATGACGTGGCTGCGGTGCGCCACCTGCATGGCCGGCGCATTGGCGTAACGGTCGACGCCGATGACTTCACAGCCCAGGCGCTGCAACTCGATCACCACTTCCTTGCCAAGCTCGCCGCAGCCACACAGCAGTACACGGGTCGCGGAGGACGACAAAGGGGTTCCAATACGGGGCATGAGGGTTCCTCGAACAGTGAATCAGGAAGGCATTAAAAGGCCTGAAGCACGGGCGCGCTCCAGGCAGCGTTGCAGCACCACGCGGCGCTCGGCATTGTCCATGCGGCCCCAACGGGTGATTTCGGCAGCGGTACGCTGACAGCCGATGCAGACGTCCTGCTCATCCAGCGCGCAGACATGCACGCAGGGCGAACGCACGGGCTTTTCTACGTCACTCATCGTCATCAGGTACCAGTTCACGGGAATAGCGCTGCGCATTATGAACGTAATGAGCGGCACTGGCCTCCAGCATCTGCTTCTGCTGCTCGGTCAGTTCGCGCACCACCTTGCCCGGGCTGCCCATCACCAGGCTGCCATCGGGGATGACCTTGCCCTCGGGAATCAGGCTGTTGGCGCCGATGATGCAGTACTTGCCGATCTTGGCGCCGTTGAGAATCACCGCGTTGATGCCGATCAGGCTGTAATCGTCCACCGTGCAGCCATGCATCATCACGTTGTGGCCGACGGTCACGCCCTTGCCCAAGGTCAGGGGAAAGCCCATGTCGGTGTGCATGACGCTGCCGTCCTGCACATTGCTGTTCTCACCGATATGAATCAGTTCGTTGTCGCCACGCAGCACCGCACCGAACCAGACGCTGGCCCCCGCGTCCAGGCGGACCTTGCCGATCAGGTCGGCGCTTGGCGCAACCCAGCTATCGGGATGGGCGTCGACACGGAAGCTTCCCAGGCGGTATTTCATGCTCGTCAGTCCTCGGCGCTATCAGCGCAGGTGTATGAAGTGTTCGGGCGGCTGGTGCAGGGCAATCTGCGCATCGTCGAAGACCAGATTGACCAGCTCCACCACCATGATCGCCGTGAGGCCCCAGATGCGGTACTCGCCATAGGTGTAGGACGGCACGTACCAGCTGCGCCCGAGATAATCGATGCGATGGGTCATCTCACGTGGATCGGAGCGAAAGAACTCCAGCGGCACCGAGAATACCGAGGCGATCTCGGCATCGTTGGCCTTGTACTCGACGTAATCGGGCACCACCCCGACATAGGGCGTGACCTGAATGCCATGCCGTGAAACCAGACTACTGAGCGGCCCGACCACCTCGACCAAGCCCGGCGGCAGGCCGATCTCTTCCTCGGCCTCACGCAGCGCGGTATCGACCAGATCGCGGTCCTCAGGATCGCGCCGGCCACCAGGGAAGGCGACCTCGCCACCGTGAGTCGACAAACCGCTGGCGCGCAGGGTCAGCACCAGTTCCGGTTCATCACTGCGGGTAATCGGGACCAGCACCGCCGCCTCGGGGAAGCTGCGCTCGGTCTCCAGAGGGCGCGGGCTGTAGCCGCGCACGCGGTGGAGCAACTCGTCCAGCATGGGCATACTCGGAGTCTTGTTTTACCAGGCATCATGGCATGAAAGCGGCCGCCCGCCCAACCCCCGACGACGGCACAAGCTGGCCGTACTCGGGCGCCCTAGAAACGCAGGCGAGGCAGCCAGCGCAAGGCAAAATAGGGGAAAAAAAAGCACTGGGCCCGCATTCGGGTTCACGGGTTGTAAATGAGCATTTGACCAAGCTGGCGTTCCAGCCTGTTTTTAACGCAGCGATGTCAACGTAGGTAGTTTTTAGAGGTGCCCGCTAGCGGGCTTGCCGGCCAGCACGCCGGCCGCCAAGATAGCCCCAGAAAAGAGGAGCGGGCATGAAATTCTGCAGCCAGTGTGGCAACCCGGTCAGCCGCATGATCCCGGCTGGTGACAACCGCATGCGCCATGTCTGTGGCCACTGCGCCACCGTGCACTATGAAAACCCGCGCATCGTTGCCGGCTGCCTGCCCGTGTGGCGCGACCAAGTGCTGCTGTGCCGCCGCGCCATCGAGCCACGCCGCGGCTACTGGACGTTGCCGGCCGGCTTCATGGAGAACGGCGAGACCACCGAGCAAGCCGCCACCCGTGAAACGCTCGAAGAGGCCTGCGCCCGCGTGCGCGACCTCAGCCTCTATACCCTTTTCGACCTGCCACATATCAGCCAGGTGTACATGCTGTTCCGCGCCGAGCTGGTCGACCTGGATTTCGCCGCCGGCGAAGAGAGCCTGGAAGTACGCCTGTTTGAGGAATCGCAGATTCCCTGGTCAGAGCTGGCTTTCCCGACCATAGGCCGTACCTTAGAATGCTTCTTCGCCGACCGTCGGCAGAATCTCTTTCCGGTACGCAACGAGCCTCTCGAAGCGCTGCGTGCCCATTACACACCCCGTTGACCCTGCGGACGTCCCCGATGCGTTGGTTGTTGCCCCTGCTTTGCCTGATCCTCAGCTTCAACGCCATGGCCAGCGCCACGCCCGTGAGCAGCAGCCGCACCGTGGACAAGGTGCTGGTACTCAAGTCCGAGCGCAAACTGCACCTGCAGCAACACGGCAAGACCATCAAGTCCTACCGCATTTCCCTGGGCAAACAGCCCAGTGGCGCCAAGCAGCGCGAAGGCGATCTGCGTACGCCGGAGGGCTTCTACTGGATCGACTGGCGCAAACCGAGCGACAAGTACCAACTGTCGCTGCACATTTCCTACCCCAACGCCCGTGATCTGGCCAAGGCCAAGGCTGCCGGCGTGCCAGCGGGCGGCATGATCATGATCCACGGTACACCACTGGACGAGGAATACCCGGAGTGGTTCTTCCATACCCTGGACTGGACCGAGGGCTGCATCGCCATGAAGAACGACGACATGCGTGAGGTGTGGAGCCTGGTCAAGGACGGCACACTGATCGAAATCAGGCCCTGAGCCCTGCATTGAAAAAGGCGCCATCGGCGCCTTTTTAATATCGACTCAAAACTGCAGGTCGGACAACCGCCAGACATCGAAGGCCGGGGTTTCGTAGGGATGGCTCTTTTTCAGAGCCTTGACGGCATCATGGATCAACTCGTCGGCGACGACCATTTCCACTTTCCATTCGGCGACCTGCTCGACGCTGCCGACCTGGCCAATGAACGGCTGGCTACCTTGCAGAGCACGGAATTGGCCATCACCCAGCACCTGCCAGCAGCAACTGTCATACAGACCGATACGTCCGCCTCCCGCTGCAAACACCGCTTTTTTCACCGGTTCCAGATGGGCTTCCGGCACGTAGAAACACAGTTTGTACATCAAACTCTCCGCAGATGGGCAACCGAACAACAGACAATCCATGGCGCCAATATGATGGCATTTTGACATGGACTTGTCTTGAGACCGCCCGCACAAATCCAAGCGTAGCGTTAAAACGCTTCACCGCTTTCGACTCGGTCGACAGGCGTGACGTTCTCAACGGCCGCTGAAAAAGCGCCGCCATCTGTCGGCAAGACCACTGACGGGAGGGCTGTGGCTGCCATCGCAGTAGGGCAGATCCGCGGATCGGCTACAGCGGCAAAGCAGCAGGCGCTGCTCGCGCTCGGGGTACAGAATCAGGGATTGGGCGCAGCCGGATGTGCAGTTCGGCATCTTGGGTGAGTGCCCGCAGCGGCACAGGCGATGAACTTCACCGGGTTTGACCTGGCGAACTTCGGGGAGGGTCTGCTGGGAATCATCGGCCATCGCAGGGCCTGCGTAGCCCGGATGAAATCCGGGGAGGGGTGTAGCTGCGCTGTCCCGGATTGCCTCCAGGCTACGGCGCCCTGCTCCCCTCTCCCGCAGCGGGAGAGGGTCAGCAGAAGGCCGCTACGCGGCCGCTGTTAGTCCACCCAGACGCGGGCGTTGCGGAACATGCGCATCCAGCCACCGTCTTCCTGCCACTCGTCCGGGCGCCAGGAGTTCTGCACGGTGCGGAATACCCGCTCCGGGTGCGGCATCATGATGGTCACGCGACCGTCACGACTGGTCAGGCCGGTGATGCCACGCGGCGAACCGTTGGGGTTGGCCGGGTAGGCTTCGGTGACCTTGCCATGGTTGTCGACGTAGCGCAGGGCCACGCTACCGGACAGATCGGCTTCCAGCAGCGCCTCTTCGCTTTCGAACTCGGCATGGCCTTCGCCGTGAGCGATGGCGATCGGCATGCGCGAACCGGCCATGCCCTGCAGGAAGATCGACGCCGACTCCTGCACCTGGACCATAGCCACGCGCGCCTCGAACTGCTCGGAGCGGTTGCGCACGAAATGCGGCCAGAACTCGGTGCCCGGAATCAGCTCATGCAGGTTGCTCATCATCTGGCAGCCATTGCACACGCCAAGGGCGAAGCTGTCCTTGCGCTCGAAGAAGGCCTGGAAGCCTTCACGAGCACGGGCGTTGAACAGCACAGACTTGGCCCAGCCTTCACCGGCGCCGAGCACGTCACCGTAGGAGAAGCCGCCGCAAGCCACCAGGCCCTTGAACTCATCCAGGCTGATGCGACCGGCGAGGATGTCACTCATGTGCACGTCGATAGCGGAGAAACCGGCGCGATCGAACGCGGCGGCCATTTCCACCTGACCGTTGACGCCCTGCTCGCGCAGGATCGCCACCTGCGGACGCACACCCTTCTTGATGTAAGGCGCGGCAATATCCTGGTTGACGTCGAAACCCAGCTTGACCGACAGGCCGGGATTGTCTTCTTCCAGCAGCAGGTCGAATTCCTGGTCGGCGCCCTGGGCGTTGTCGCGCAGACGCTGGATGCGGTAGCTGGTCTCGGCCCACTGACGCTGCAGCAGGCGACGATCACCGCTGAACACCGGCTCGCCGTTGAAGCTGATGCTGACGTCGCAGTTGTTGACCGGCTGACCGATCACCGCCACGCAGTCGTCCAGGCCGGCTGCGCTGAACTGCGCCAGCACTTCCGGCGTGGCGTCCTGGCGTACCTGGATGACCGCACCCAACTCTTCGTTGAACAGCACGGCCGGCAGCTCGGAGCTGTCGTCAGCCAGCGCGTCGAGGTTCAGCGACAGACCGCAGTGACCGGCAAAGGCCATTTCCAGCACGGTGGTCAACAGGCCGCCGTCGGAACGGTCGTGGTAGGCCAGCAGGTGGCCGTCGGCATTGAGGCCCTGGATCACGGCGAAGAAGGCCTTGAGGTCTTCGGCGTCATCGAGGTCCGGAACCTGCTGGCCGATCTGCGCATACACCTGAGCCAGGATCGAGGCGCCCATGCGGTCCTGACCACGACCGAGGTCGATCAGGATCAGGTCTGTCTCGCCCTTGTCCATACGCAGTTGCGGGGTCAGGGTCTGGCGGATGTCCTGCACCGGGGCGAAGCCGGAGATGACCAGCGACAGCGGCGCAGTCACGCTCTTGTCGACGCCCTCGTCCTGCCAGCGGGTCTTCATGGACATGGAGTCCTTGCCCACTGGAATGGTGATACCCAGCGCCGGGCACAGCTCCATGCCGACAGCCTTGACGGTGTCGTACAGACGGGCGTCTTCGCCCGGGTGGCCAGCGGCGGCCATCCAGTTGGCCGACAACTTGATGTCGGACAGCTTGCCAATGCGCGCGGCAGCCAGGTTGGTGATGGTCTCGCCGACGGCCATGCGGCCGGACGCCGGGGCGTCGAGCAGGGCCAGCGGGGTGCGCTCGCCCATGGCCATGGCTTCACCGCTGTAGACGTCGAAGCTGGTGGCGGTCACGGCGCAATCGGCCACCGGTACCTGCCAGGGGCCGACCATCTGGTCGCGCGCCACCAGGCCGGTGATGCTGCGGTCGCCGATGGTGATCAGGAAGCTCTTGCTGGCCACGGCCGGGTGACGCAGTACGCGGCCCAGCGCTTCTTCGATGCTCACGCTGGCGGCGCTGAAATCATCGCCCTGCTCGGCTTCGCGGCTGACACTGCGGTGCATGCGCGGCGGCTTGCCCAGCAGCACTTCCAGCGGCATATCCACCGGGGTATTGCTGAAGTGGCTGTCGGTCACGGTCAGGTGCGGCTCGGCGGTGGCCTCGCCGACCACGGCGAACGGGCAGCGCTCACGCTCGCAGATGGCCTTGAAACGCTCGAAATCGGCAGCGTCGACGGACATGACGTAACGCTCCTGCGACTCGTTGCACCAGATTTCGTGCGGGGCCATGCCCGGCTCGTCGTTGGGCACGTTGCGCAGCTCGAAGCGACCACCACGACCACCGTCGTTGATCAACTCCGGCAAGGCGTTGGAGATACCACCGGCACCGACGTCGTGGATGAACTTGATCGGGTTGTCTTCGCCCAGCTGCCAGCAGCGGTCGATGACCTCCTGGCAGCGGCGTTCCATTTCCGGGTTCTCGCGCTGTACCGAGGCGAAGTCCAGGTCGGCCGAGCTGGCACCGGTGGCCATCGACGAAGCAGCGCCGCCGCCCAGGCCGATGAGCATGGCCGGGCCACCGAGCACGATCAGCTTGGCGCCAACCGAAATCTCGCCCTTCTGCACGTGGTTCTCGCGGATGTTGCCCAGGCCGCCGGCCAGCATGATCGGCTTGTGGTAGCCGCGCACTTCCTCACCGCGCGGGCTGCTGACCGCCTGCTCGAAGGTACGGAAGTAGCCGTTGAGCGCCGGACGACCGAATTCGTTGTTGAACGCGGCGCCGCCCAGCGGGCCTTCGATCATGATGTCCAGCGCGCTGACGATGCGCTCGGGTTTGCCGTAGGGCTTTTCCCAGGGCTGGAGGAAACCGGGGATGTTCAGGTTGGAGACCGAGAAACCGGTCAGGCCGGCCTTCGGCTTGGCACCACGACCGGTCGCACCTTCGTCGCGGATCTCGCCACCGGAACCGGTGGAAGCGCCCGGGAACGGGGCGATGGCGGTCGGGTGGTTGTGCGTCTCCACCTTCATCAGAATGTGTACCGGCTCCTGCACCGCGCCGTACTGGCGGGTCTCAGGATTGGGGAAGAAGCGACCGGCGGTGTGGCCGACGATGACCGAGGCGTTGTCCTTGTAAGCAGACAACACGCCTTCGTTGTGCATCTGGTAGGTGTTCTTGATCATGCCGAACAGCGACTTGTCCTGGCTCTGGCCGTCGATGTCCCAGCTGGCATTGAAGATCTTGTGGCGGCAGTGCTCGGAGTTGGCCTGGGCAAACATCATCAGTTCGATGTCGTGCGGATTGCGCCCCAGGTCATTGAAGCTCTTCACCAGGTAGTCGATTTCGTCTTCGGCCAGGGCCAGGCCCAGATCCTGGTTGGCCTGCTCCAGCGCGGCGCGGCCACCACCAAGGACGTCCACGGCGGTCAGCGGCTTGGGCTCGGCGTGACTGAACAGCGCGGCGGCGTCCTCGAGGGCGCTCAGCACCAGTTGAGTCATGCGGTCGTGCAACAGAGCGGCGACAGCGGCATTGTCAGCTTCGCTCAGCTCGCCACTGACGTAATAGGCGATACCACGCTCCAGACGCTGGATCTTGGCCAGGCCGCAGTTGCGGGCAATGTCGCTGGCCTTGCTCGACCAGGGCGAAATGGTGCCGAAACGCGGAATGGTCAGGAACAGTTTGCCGCTGGGCTCCTGCACCGGCACGCTCGGGCCGTACTTGAGCAGCCGGGCCAGCACGTGTTCCTCATCGGCGTTGAGCACGCCAGTGACGTCGGCGAAGTGCGCGAACTCGGCGTACAGCCCGGTCACGGCCGGCACCTTGCTGGTCAGTTGCTCGAGCAATTTGCCATGGCGGAAAGCGGAAAGGGCGGGAGCGCCGCGCAGAATCAACATCGTCGGAACAGCCTCTGGGAAGGGGTGTGCTGGAGGCCGGGCATTCTACCCTAAAGCGACAGCCGGCGGCACCTGTAGCCAGGCCCTTTAAGGACGAACGCGCACTAGCAGAGAAGCGAAGCGCTGTCGAGATATGGCGCCGCCTGCGCTTTGCGTATACTGCGCCGATGTTTGCACGACCTGCGATACGCATGCGTTGCGCCAAAGGGCTGTTGGCGATTGGAACCCTCCTGATGCTTGCTGGCTGTGGCGAAGAACCCAAGCCCAGCGTACTTGAGCAGGCAAAGGCGGAGGGTGAGCTGCGCGTGGTCACTCGTAACAGCCCCGCCACCTACTTCCAGGACCGCAACGGCGCCACCGGTTTCGAATATGAACTGGCCAAGCGCTTTGCCGCCGATCTCGGCCTGGAACTGAAGATCGAAACCGCCGACAACCTCGACAGCCTGTTCGCCAGCCTTGGCCGCGCCAACGGTCCGGTCATGGCTGCCGCAGGCCTGGTGGACACACCGCAGCGCCAGCGTCAGGCGCGCTTCTCCATCCCTTATCTGGAAGTCACGCCGCAGGTCATCTATCGCCAGGGCGAGAGCCGCCCGACCAAACCCGAAGACCTGATCGGCAAACGCATTCTGGTGCTGGCCGGCAGCAGCCACGCCGAACAGCTGGCGGCTCTCAAGCTGGAGCTGCCCGAGTTGGAGTTCGAGGTTTCCGACGCGGTCGAGGTGGTCGACCTGCTGCGCATGGTCGACGAGGGGCAGATCGACCTGACCCTGGTGGACTCCAACGAACTGGCAATGAACCAGGTGTACTTCCCCAACGTGCGCGTGGCCTTCGACCTCGGCAACACCAACAGCATGCGCTGGGCAGTGGCCTCCGGTGAGGATGACAGCCTGCTGCTGGAAATCGATGCCTTCCTCAAGCGCGCGGAGGCCAACGGCACCCTGCAGCGCCTGAAGGAGCGCTACTACGGCCATGTCGACGTGCTCGGCTACGTGGGCGCCTACACCTTCGCCCAGCACCTGCAAAAGCGCCTGCCGCGCTACGAAAAGATGTTCCGCCAGGCCGCCCACACTCACCAGATCGACTGGCGCCTGCTGGCGGCCATGGGCTACCAGGAATCGCTGTGGCAGCCCAACGCCACCTCCAAGACCGGCGTACGCGGCCTGATGATGCTGACCCAGCGCACCGCCCAGTCGGTCGGCGTGTCCAATCGTCTGGACCCGAAGCAGAGCATCGACGGCGGCGCCCGCTATTTCATCCAGGTGCACCAGCAACTGCCGGAAGGTATCGCCGAGCCGGATCGCACCTGGTTCGCCCTGGCCGCCTACAACGTCGGCGGCGGCCACCTGGAAGATGCCCGCAAGCTGACCGAAGCCGAAGGCCTGGACCCGAACAAATGGGCCGATGTACAGAAGATCCTGCCGCGCCTGGCGCAGAAGCAGTGGTACAGCAAGACCCGGTACGGCTACGCCCGTGGTGGTGAGCCGGTGCACTTCGTACGCAACATCCGCCGCTACTACGACATCCTCACCTGGGTAACCCAGCCCCAGCTGGAGGGCTCGCAGGTCGCCGAGAACGGTATCCACCTGCCCGGCATCGACAAGCGCAAGCCCGAAGAAGAAACCCCGCCGCTCTGAGCTGTCAGAGCAAACTCTGATTGCCCACCGCACAGCGACTGATCGCCTGCCGTGCCTGCACCAGCCCCTTGAGTCGAGTCGCGCACTGCGCCTGACTCGGCATCCGCTCGACCTGCAGATTGGCCTGTTCATCAATGCTGATCAGGTAGGGATGGCTGTAGCGGGCGCGGTCGTTCCAGGCGCTGAAACGCTGGGTGGCGAACACGCAGCGGTAGTCCAGATGACCGGTAAAGCCCTGGAAGCGATCACGCATGAAGATGTGGTGATAGTGCTGCCAGTCGCGATCACGCTGACCGACCCGCACAGCCTCCTGGCACGCCTCCAGCGTGGTGATCTGCGGCTCGTGCAGGAAAATGCTCTGCGCCAGATTGGAACCGCCCAGCTGCACACTGGCGACCAGATACACCTCAGGCTGCTCCGCGAACGCTGGCGCAGCCAGAACCGCCAGCAGACTCAAGATCCGTTTGTTCATGCTCATTCCCAGTGACGACGCTCAGCCTCGCCGAGCCTTGAAGAAATCTTTCAGCAGCGCCCCGCTCTCCTCGGCCAGCAAGCCACCTTCAACCCGCACGCGGTGATTGAGAAAGCCCTGATCGAAGAACTGCCCCTGGCTGATCGCCCCCCCCCGCGCGCGGCTCACCGGTACCGAACAGCACACGGGCGATACGTGCATGCACGATGAGGCCAGAGCGGCGCCTGCATCGTTACGGAACAGGACGCTAGACCCAGTCGTAACACTGACCACGGGTGCTTGGCATGGAAACTTACCAGACACATCTAACAACCGGCCACAGGAACCGTCCGCAAGTGCCTGAAAGCCTGAATCGCCCAGTTCCAGATCAGGCCGGCCGTAAACGCTGAGGCGGGGCCTTTGCCCCGCCTCACCTGACCAAACCTGCAAAGCGCATAGGTATAGCGTTGAAGTTCTACCCGTCAGCCACTTTCCAGGTGAACCATCAGAAACGCATTCCCCAGTTCAGTCGCACGCCCTGATCCCGGGCGTTGCTGGCAAACTCGCCCTGATAACTCACGCTCAGGGTCGACTCAGGTGTGACCTGGAATGCCGCGCCAACCTCCACCTCCGCCGCATTGCGGGCCAAGGGGGCACCATGGATGGTAAAACTGCTGCCACCCTCGACAAAGGCATGGCGGCTGTCCGGCTCAAGGTCAGCAAAACCATGCTTCCAACCCAGCGAGCCGTAAAGGTTGGCGGTGGTGCCACCCACGCTGATATCCGTACCGCTGCGCAGCCCCAGAGTGCTGGAGCCGGTAGCGGTGTCGTGGGCCTTGATGCGCAGTGCCGCGCTGCCACCGCGCTCCTCGCTCGCCTCGTTGCGCAGGTTGACCCAGGCGATATTGGCGAAAGGCTGCAGCCAGTAGCCTTCACGCTCGATACGGTAGCCCAGCTCGGCAAACGCCTGCAGGCTGTCGGTGTCATAGTCGTCGCGCAGCGTCTGACCGAGCACCTCGCCTCGTTTGGTCTCCAGTTGGGATCGGGTGTACCCCAAGCCCAGGTTCAGGCTGAGCTGATCCCAGTTCTGACCGGCGTAGACCCCAAGGTGGTAGTTGTCGCTTTCGCCGCTGGAGGTACGGTCATTGACGTCGAAGTCGCTGTAGCTGGCACCGCCGAACAGGCCGACGCGCCAGCCATTGCTCAGACGCTTATCGATGCCGAGCAACAGCCCTTGCTCGTCGCTGTCCAGCGCTGCGGCATTGCCGTTGCCATCCAGATTCATGCGACCACCGAGCAGTTCGAACCATACGCCCTGCCCTTCGCTGCGCTCGGTGCTGCGCGCGCGCTGCAGCAAAGCGCTGCGTACCTGGCTGGCGCTGTCGAGCAGAACGGTTCGGGCACTGGCGTGCACTTCGCCCGACAGGGCATCCATCGCGGCAAACGCTTGACGCTCGCTCATGTTGAGCACCTGATCGAAGACAGCCTTACCCGCTCCCTGCGTAAAGACCCCCGTCGCCGTCGAGCGCTGGTTGCGGCTCATGCCAGCCAGGGCAAAGGTCTGCCCGAGGGCGTTATCCAGGCTACTGGTCAGGGTGAGGGCATTACCAACCTGCCCCAGCACAAAGCTCAGGTAGGCGTAGTCGAAGTCGATGTTCAGCCTCTGCGTGCCTTGAACGTCGAGGGTTCCGGCCTCAAGGATGGTGTAGGTCGTACCGGCGGCGTAGTTGGAGCCGCTGCCAGCGACCGGCATCACATGAACGATGGCACCATCTTCTATGGTGGCGGTACCCGTCACATTCACCAGGTCATTATTTACACCGGCGACGTTGCCACCGTCATTCAGCTCCACCTCCAGCGTCGAGCCCGCCCCCAGGCTGAAGTCGCTGTTCACATTCAGAGTGCCGATGGAGTTACCCGGCGCCACCGTACCGCCAGAAGCGGCGTTGAGAGCGCCCAGCGAGCCAGAACCACCGAGCCTGCCGCCCGTCACGTTCACGGTGCCGCCGAGTGCATTGTTCACGCTCAGCAGACCGCCACTGAGAATGGTTGTTCCTGCATAGGTAGAGCTGTTTCCGCTCAGGACCAGTTCGCCATCGCCTTCCTTGGTCAACACGCCCATACCCGAGAGGGCACCAGCATAAGTGCCATTCATACCCTGATCGAAAGTCAGCGCGGCATTGTTCACAATGTCGCCCTGCAGAGTTGTCGTGTCACCGATCAATGTACCCGCCGAAATGGTCGTGCCGCCGGTGTAGCTGTTGGTTCCGCTGAGAGTGAGCGTGCCAGCGCCGTCCTTGGTGAAGGCGCCAGTTCCGGAAAGCGCCCCACTTGCCGTGGCCGCCACACCATTGGCGACGGAAATCGTGCCGTTGTCAGCACCGATCAGCACATTATTCTCCACCGTGGTATCAGCGGTTACGGCAAGCGCCCCTCCGTTGAGGGTCAGCAGACTGTCCGATGTACCCAGCGCACCGCCGCTATCGATCGAAAGCGTACCCGCCAATACCGTCCATGGCGTCGTCTCCGCGGTCGAACCGACGAGCGCCATGGTACCGGCACCGATCTTCTCAAAGGCCTCAAAGCCCCTGAAGTCGCCGCTGACGCTGTCGAATCCCGAGACGTCAAACTCACCAGTTACACCAATCGTCAACGTGTCGTGCTCCCCGTTCGCGACAACCGCGCCGCCCCGGGAGCCGCCGAGCACGATCAGTTGGTTGGTGCCGCCGGTGAATTCGATGGCGTTGGCCTCGGTTCCATCGGCGCCGACGCCGCCGCTAACGCTGCCAGCAACAGTAACCGTCAGGTTAGAACCCTGGATGCCAACGCCGCCGGCGCCACCGACGCCATCATCCCCCAAGGAGGCGCCGCCGTCGCCACCATCGCCACCGGTGACACTGCCAGTGGCGGTGACTTCGATGGTTCCGCCATTGAGCCCAAGCAAACCGGCACCGCCCGCGCCACCCGCACTAGCGTTCGTGTTGTTGATGTTCTCGCCGCCATCACCACCGGCACCACCAGTGACAGTGCCGGAAATCTGAACACTGCCGCCGGCCTCGAGAACCACGCCGCTGCCGCCGTTGCCGCCGTTTCCCGCCCTGCCGCTGATGACCGGAGCCCCACCCGAATCACCGCTGGCGCCGCCGTTGCCGCCGCTCCCGCCGGTGACGCTGCCCTCGATGCTGGCTGCTGCAGCCTGCGTGAATATCAAGCCGTCACCACCATTACCGCCGGCGCCGCCACGCCCTAGGAGGAAACCGACCGCCGCATCGCCCCCGCGACCGCCATTGCCTCCGCCCCCCCCGGCTACCGTGGAACCAATGACGAGTGACACCCCTGCACCTTGGACGAGTAGGCCGAGCCCGCCGCCGCCGCCGCCACCACCATCGTGACCCGCTTGGGAGTTATTGCCGCCGCGACCGCCATTGCCGCCGGCGCCGCCATCACCGCCCTGCACGGTGAACCCGGACAATGTGGCTGGATCGCTGTCCGTGGACACAAAGCCGTAGCCGCCTACGCCGCCGCCACCACCGCCGCCGCTGGAAAGGCCTGTGTTGGCGGTCAACGAGCCACCGTTTCCACCGTTTCCGCCCGCCCCGCCCGTTACGGTCGATGGAAGATCATTGAGAAGACCCACACCGCCCACGGCACCCGCACCACCACCACCGCCGCCGCCCGCACGGATGTTGTCGTCGCCCCCGTCACCACCATCTCCGCCGTTGGCGCCATCCGAAGCCCCGCCTGCGCCGCCGGCCCCACCAGCGCCATCATCCACACCACCGTGTTCAGCGCCCGCACCGCCAGCGCCAGCCGCACCGATCCCGGCGCCACCACCACCGCCACCGCCAGCAGAGGAAGAGCCCAAGCTCCCTTGGCTGCCATCTCCACCGGCGCCCGTTAGGCTTGATGTCCCGCCTGAGCCACCACCAAAATTGTCACGCCCACCGCCCTGGCCGCCAGCAGCTGGATCCTGCGCATAGGCGGACATCGACATCGCGCTCCCCAGGGCCACCACCGAGATCACGGCAGCATGCAAAGCGCTATAGCGCCAGCTCCACTTTTTAAAAGGCGTGACATCGCAACGAGATGAAACAAGGCCTGCAAGGGCGATGGTTGATTGAGATGAGGAACTTTTTCTTCTGCCTTTGGCCAACTCACCCACCACTACCCATACCTGACGAGCAGCACTCCAGACAATCTTATACATCCTGTTCATTGCGAAAACCTTTTGCTTTTATCAAATTGAGCTAGCACGCATCTCTTTTCTCAGGGCGCAGAAAGTCTGCGCAGACGAAACAAGCGTCCCCTGAGAAACAACGAAAACGCGACACTAGCACAACGCGAGAAAAGCTTATGTTTCACCGTGTAACATGACAGGGACTTGGCTGATCAACCCTTTGCATAAGACAAAAATTGAAAGTTAAATAATTTCAGGCCCACCAAACTTCATGCATCACGAAGAATCACGCGCACAACAAAGCAACCAAGTACAGCCAATAAACCATCAGTAATAAGCATGGCCACGGCAGAATTCGGCGTCGACTCATAGAACGACATGACGTAGCTACTGGATGGCGGCAGTAATGCTGAAGACCAGCAATGCTCAATCAACAGCGCCGTCAGGAAAGGGCTGGTTTTAGAGTTTGATAAGAAACCGGTTTACATCACTAAAGCAGGCCTAGGCGCACGACAGCACTCAAATTATTAAAGCCCCGATAAACCTCAATGATGCACACGCACCGCTTCGGAAAACAGATAACCGACATTGCGTACGGTCTTGATCGGGATGGCATAACTACCGGTCGTAAAACGGCGGCGAATGCGGGTGATATGGACATCCAGGCTTCTGCTTTCCGGCGGGTAATTTGGAACACCCATGGCAGCATACAGTTGCTGTCGGGTTACGGGCTTTCCGGCCAGAGATATCAACCGGTCCAATATATCCCGCTCGGACTTTGACAACTCATGCGCTTCACCGTCCGGCGTGATCAGCAACCATTTGGCTGCCTGAAACTGCCAGGGGGTGGGCGCTGCCTTTTCAACACTGCCGTGTCGCTTGCAGCGTTGCATCACTGCCAGCAACTCTCTGATATCAACTGGCTTGGGCAAATAGTAATCGGCCCCCGAGGACAGACCGTTGACGCGATGTTCAACATCGCCCAAGGCTGACATCATGATGATCTCGATACGCCTTGTTTGCTTGAGGCGACTGGCGATTTGCAAACCGCCCTCGCCGGGCAGATTGACATCCAGCAGCAGCATATCGACCTCGAAACGGCTCATGATGGCATCCATCTGCGTTGCCGAACCGGCCTCCATGACGTCCATCCCGATACTCTCCAGCACGGCGCGTATGGGTGCACGGAAGTGTGCCTCATCGTCGACGATCAATACGCGCAACTGTTGCATCTGACCGCTCCCCCAGCAGGTAATGTCACGGAAAAAATGGTCCCCTGCCGGCGCTCGACACTCACCGTACCACCGTGCAGTTCAACAATCCGTTTGACAAAGAAAAGCCCCAGCCCTGATCCCTGCGGCTGTGTTTCCGACGACACACGATAGTATTTATCAAAGATCCGTTGGCGTTCCTGCTCCGCAACACCCTGGCCGTCGTCAAATACTTCCACCGTTATCGGGGCGGCACTATTCTGCGGCGGGGATAGCAGCCGAATTTCAGTATTCTCGTGTTTGCGTGCAAATTTCCGGGCGTTGCTTATCAGGCTTGAAAACAAAATCGACACAAGGTAGCGATCACCCTGTATGTGCAGCGCCGCGGGAGCATGCGCATCGACAAAACGAACACCGTACTCCTGACTCAAGCCCCTCAATAGTTCGACCAGATCGAGCGACGTCATGAACAATTCATTCTCTTCGATAACGGTCGAGATCCGCTCATCACTCAGGCAGCCATCAACCAGATCGCTCAGGCGCAAGGAAGTTTGCTGTATTCGCTCCAAACTTTCTCTAATGAAGGGTGCTGGTGGGTTATCGATCATCGCCACCGCATCGGCATTGGCCTTGATGATACTCAATGGGGTTTTGAACTCATGAGATAGCATGGCCATGAAATCTTTCTGCTCACGCAAGGCAATACGCGCGACATCATGGGCCGCCGTAACCTCCTGCAACTGGAACTTTAATTGCTCACGCAGGCGATCAAAGACAATTACAACAATACCGACCATTACACCAATGCTGGTAACTATTCCCAGCATGAATATCAAGTAAGCACTCTTAAAGTCTGACTGACTCATGCTCGGCTGACCCAGAATGAAGAAAACCCTGATCACACAAAGTAGGGTAGCCGTCGCAAAAACGATTGCCAGAGCGCGCCGAGATAACTGTATTTGACCTTTCCATAACACCCAGCTGCTCATAAAGGTAAGACAGCCTATCGCTATTGAGCTGATGAAAACGCGTTTACTCAGGTCCTCACCATCTAGAAAAATAATAATCAGCGGGTAGAACATCAGTATGATGGTCATTGGCCAACGCCACTCCATGGCGAGATCGCAGAGCTGCCGTACTGCCTGATAGTAGAACGCGCCTGCGAGAAGGTAGGCCGCATTTGACAGCAGAATCGATATCATCGGGTCGATGATGCCACGGGCCAGGAGAACCACAGGGGTGACCGCCTGGCAGGCGCCGGCAATAGCCGCGTGCCTGAGGCCGGGAGTTTCCGGTAACAAACGATAAAGTAAATAAAGCGCGATAGCTGACAGGCATGAAATGACCGCCATCATCAGAAGTATGGTGTTGAAATCAAGCGCCACAAAAATCCTACCTTCTAATCAATCACTCGCCCAATACCTCGATCACAGCGAGAGCTGAGTGCAATGTGGCTCTTAAACTGGCGTCGGACCATCCTGCCAGCCAAGCTCAGAGCACAGTAATAAAAGCCTGGCAGCGCAGTTTCTGATTGCCAAACTGCGACTTGAGCTTCGCTCACGTATTGAGCGGGGCAGGTCACACTTCAAGTAAGCGCGTTGATAACCGCCTACTCAGCTCTCAGCAGTGCACCAAAGGTTTCTGCACTTGGAGCACGAAACTTATCAGCAGAAGCCCTGCCCCCCAGCACTCTAAAGCTTAAGCAAGTGTGATACCACAAAGCCATAGCAGCCGAGAGAAATGGCCCTGACGGCCGCCTGATAAGGCTTACGCCAGCTAGAGCCCTCTTCAAGCTGGCCTGGATATAACGATGGAAACTCTCTTCGTCAGTCTCTTGCTGGCTCTCGGAGGACTGCTGTGGCTCCTGTTCCTTGCTCCCGGACTGGCGGTCTACTACCTGTTCCACCGAGCGCGATCAGCTTAGCGACAACCGATATCTCGTCCTACGGCGTATCCAACCGCCTCGCCCCAATTAAGAGCATCGCGGGACGACGACGCGCCGCACCTGTGAAACGGCGACTGATCAGCCGCGCCGAGCCTTGAAAAATGCTTTCAGCAGCGCCCCACTCTCATCGGCCAACAAGCCGCCCTCCACCTGTACGCGGTGATTGAGAAAGCCCTGATCGAAGAACTGCCCCTGGCTGATCGCCACCCCCGCGCGCGGCTCACTGGCTGCGAACACCACGCGGGCGATGCGTGCATGCACGATCAGCCCGGCGCACATGCTGCAGGGCTCCAGCGTGACGTACAGGGTGCTGCCTGGCAGCCGATAGTTCTGCACACTTTCCGCCGCTGCACGGATCGCCACCATCTCGGCATGGGCACTGGGGTCATGCCGCAGAATCGGGCAATTGAAGCCCTGCCCGACCACCTCACCGTCCTGCACCAGCACGGCGCCAACCGGCACTTCACCCTGCTCGGCACCCAGGCACGCCTGCGCCAGCGCCAGGCGCATGAAATGCTCGTCACGCGAGCGGTCGATGATCTGCGGTCGTTTCATTGCATCAATCCGTAGGGCAACCCGCCACCTTGGGCGGCCTGAAAAACGGCGCCTACCCTACACCACTTCGATGGCCGCCATCAGCCCCGTTTCCATATGGTCGATGACGTGGCAGTGGAACATCCACACACCGGGGTTATCGGCCACGAAGGCGATGCGCGCCGTCTCGTTCTTGCCCAGCAAATAGGTATCGGTGAAATACGGAGTGATCTTGCGCCGGTCCGAGCCCAGCACCTTGAAGGTCATGCCATGCAGGTGGATCGGGTGCTGGTACTGCGCCATGTTGCGCAGCACGAAGATGTAGTGGCCATCCTTCTTCAACGTGGCAATCGGCCGGTCGGCACAGGTCTTGTCGTTGATGTCCCAGGCCTGGCCGTTGATCTGCCAGTACTTGTAGCGCCCAGCCGCTTCATCGGCCGGCGAGGCCAGCGCTGCGGCCCACTCGAAGTTGAAGCGCAGCGTCTCGGCACGTGACAGGTCCGGCTCGGCGATGGGGTTGGCCGGAAGCGCCGGCGGCCAGTCGCCGGCCACCTGAGTGCTCACGGCACCTTTGAGCGTCGCCAGGCGCAACGGCCCATTTCGCAACGACAGCTCTTCACCGGCAGCCGGTACCTTGAGCGCCAGATCGATGCGCATGCCCGGGCCAAGCCAGTATTCCTTGCCCAGCGGCCGCGGCGGCACCGGATTACCGTCCAGCGCATAGATACGCGCCTCGCCGCCCGGCAGATTGAGGCGATAGGTGACGGTGTTGTCGAGGTTGACCAGGCGCAGGCGTACCACCTGTCCTTCCGGCAGCTCGATAGTCGGATTGGGTTCGCCATTGATGGTGGTCAGGCGCCCGCGGGTACCTTCGCGCGCCGCCTGGCGCGGCACCATGAACGGCGTGAAGGCGCCCTGCTCATCGATATGCCAGGTCTTCAGACTCAGCGTACGTTCATGAAGGAACCCGGTCGGCTCGCGCTCCTCGACGATCAGCGGCCCGACCAGGCCGCGCCCCAGCTGCTCGGCGCTGGTGGTATGTGGGTGATACCAGAAGGTGCCCGCGTCGTGGCAAATGAAGTCGTAGTCGAAATACTCGCCCGGCAACACCGGCGCCTGGGACACATAGGGCACGCCGTCCATTTCCAGCGGCAGCCTGATGCCATGCCAGTGGATGGTGCTCTGCTGCTCCAGCTTGTTGATGAAGCGCACCCGCAAGCGCTCGCCCTGACGGCAGCGCAACTCGACACCAGGCGCCTGCCCGCCATAGCCCCAGGCGGGCGTCATATGCCCCGGCACCAGTTCCACGTCCACTGGCGCAGCGATCAGCTCGTAATCATGGGTCGCCACATTCTCCGGGCGACCCAGCCAGTAACGCACGCCACCGGCGCCCAGACCGACAACTCCGAGACCGGCCAGGCCGGCGAGCACTTGTCTGCGGGTAAACGACATCTTCATCCTCGGCAATCTGCAGGCATACTCAATTGCGGTATCTTCTCATTTTCATGCCTAGTGCGACGAGTGCTCTGGAAAGACAAATTGCCGCGGACGCCACTGCGAGATAACGCCGAGAAAAGACGGTGCTTACCGGGATAGAATCCCCAAGCGATCAACAGGACACGCTCAACCAGACATGGACAGCCTTTTATTCGACGTACCCTTGGGGATCATGATCGCAGCGATCACGCCCCTGCTCCTGCTGATGTGGATCGGGCTCATGGCCGCATTCGGCGAAATGATCTGGGCGGACTGCTACAGGCTCAGCCGCCCGCACGACATCGTGAAAGCGGCGATCATCGGTCAGAAGCTCGTCAACGCACGCATCAGCGCTGGCAAAACCACAATGGTCACCCTCAAGCCGGTTTATCGCCTGCGTTACGAGTACGAACAGCGTACCTACGAAGTGGAGCATCTCGTGCTCAACCAAGAGCACGTCGAGCTCAACCAGCAGGCTGGTACCTTTCTACTCTACGTTCCCAAAGCGAACCCGGCCGATGCCACCCCGGAATCACCAAACGCCGCATCGCCCTTCGCCGCGATCATGCTGATGATCATGGGCTACATGATCTGGGAAGCCGCGCCGACCCTGCTGACAGGGCTCTGAGCATGATCGTGGTCTTCATTCTGCTCGGCGGCCTGCTGTGGCTGATCAGCCTGCTGCTTTTAGCCTTTTCTGCCTGGGGCTTCTACAAACTCGCGCGACTGCTCTGGGAAAAAATCCACCTAGCTTTGCTGCGCCCAGGTACGGCGCAAATCACGGCCTATGAAGTCCTCACACCCGATCCCGAGGACATCCACGTCCAGGATACCCGCCCGCAAATACGCCTCGCGCTGGATTGCGAGCGCCATGGACAGCGCTTCGAGATATCCCTGGGCCCGTTGACCTGCGAAGAGCTGTTCCCCGCGCTGGATCTGCCGGCACACCATGTTGCCTGCTGGCTGAGCGAGGACGATTGGCGCCAACTGCTGGAGAAACGATGGATCACCATCGCCTGCGACTGGCGCCAGCGCAAAGCGATACTCACCAGCCAGATTCGTCAGGACAGGCGCATGCTGCTGATCAGCGCGCTAAGCCTGAGCCTGTTCGTACTCACCGTCACGCTGTCCCTGCTGCAACGCTGAAAGCATGCAGGCATGAAAAAACCGGCCTAAGCCGGTTTCTTCATGCAGCACTGAGGGATCACTCCCACTCAATCGTCGCTGGCGGCTTGCTCGACACGTCGTAGGTGACGCGGGAGATACCGTCGATTTCGTTGATGATGCGGCCGCTGACGGTTTCCAGCAGCTCGTAGGGCAGGTGCGCCCAACGCGCGGTCATGAAGTCCACGGTTTCCACGGCGCGCAGGGCGACGACCCAGGCGTAGCGACGGCCGTCACCCACCACACCGACGGACTTCACCGGCTGGAATACCACGAACGCCTGGCTGGTCTTGTGATACCAGTCGGCCTTGCGCAGCTCTTCGATGAAGATGTGGTCGGCACGACGCAGGATGTCGGCGTATTCCTTCTTCACTTCGCCGAGGATGCGCACGCCCAGGCCCGGGCCTGGGAACGGATGGCGGTAGACCATGTCGTAGGGCAGGCCCAGTTCCAGGCCGATCTTGCGCACTTCGTCCTTGAACAGTTCACGCAGCGGTTCGACCAGTTTGAGGTTCATTTCCTCGGGCAGGCCGCCGACGTTGTGGTGGCTCTTGATCACGTGGGCCTTGCCGCTCTTGGCGCCAGCCGACTCGATCACGTCCGGATAGATGGTGCCCTGGGCGAGGAACTGGATATTGTCCAGCTTGCTGGCCTCAGCATCGAACACGTCGATGAAGGTGCGGCCGATGATCTTGCGCTTCTTCTCCGGATCGGCTTCGCCGGCCAGGTTGCCGAGGAACTGCTCTTCGGCGTTGGCGCGGATGACCTTGACGCCCATGTTCTCGGCGAACATGGCCATGACCTGGTCGCCTTCGTGCAGGCGCAGCAGGCCGTTGTCGACAAACACGCAGGTCAGCTGATCGCCGATGGCCTTGTGCAGCAGCGCCGCGACCACCGAGGAGTCCACGCCGCCGGACAGGCCGAGCAGCACGTTGGCATCGCCGACCTGGGCGCGCACGGCAGCAACTGCGTCTTCGACGATGTTGGCCGGGGTCCACAGGGCTTCGCAGCCGCTGATTTCCAGCACAAAGCGCGTGAGGATACGACCGCCCTGCTTGGTGTGGGTCACTTCCGGGTGGAACTGCACGCCGTAGTAGTGGCGAGTGTCGTCGCACATGGCGGCGATCGGGCAGCTCGGGGTGCTGGCGAGAATGTGGAAACCTTCCGGCAGGCGGGTGACCTTGTCGCCGTGGCTCATCCACACGTCCAGACCGAATACGCCATCGGCGTCGACGTGATCTTCGATGCCGGCCAGCAGTTGGCTTTTGCCGACCACGTCGACCCGGGCATAACCGAACTCACGCAGCTCGGAACCTTCCACCTTGCCGCCGAGCTGCTCGGCCATGGTCTGCATGCCGTAGCAGATGCCCAGTACCGGCACCTGCAGGTCGAACACCGCCTGCGGCGCACGCGGGCTATTGGCTTCGTGCACCGACTCCGGGCCACCGGCGAGGATAATGCCGCGCGGGGCGAAGGCGCGAATGTCCTCGTCGCTCATGTCCCAGGGGTGCAGTTCGCAATAGACGCCAATCTCGCGCACGCGACGGGCGATCAGTTGGGTGTACTGGGAACCGAAGTCCAGAATGAGGATGCGGTGGGCGTGAATGTCGTGGGCCATGGCCGTCTCTCGTAGGTATTCACAAATGACACGGGGCTGATCGAACAGCCCCGTTATTCATACATTGCGGCGAATCAACCAACTCTGTAGTTGGGTGCCTCTTTAGTGATCTGCACATCATGGACGTGCGATTCGGCCATGCCGGCACCGGTGATGCGCACGAACTCTGGCTTGGTGCGCATTTCCTCGACGGTGGCGCAGCCGGTGTAGCCCATGGAAGCGCGCAGGCCACCCATCAGCTGGTGGACGATGGCAGCCATGGCGCCCTTGTAAGGTACGCGGCCTTCGATGCCTTCCGGTACCAGCTTCTCGGCACCGGCAGAGGAGTCCTGGAAGTAACGGTCGCTCGAGCCTTGCGCCTGGGCCATGGCACCCAGCGAACCCATGCCACGGTATGCCTTGTAGGAACGGCCCTGGAACAGCTCGACTTCGCCCGGAGCCTCTTCGGTACCGGCCAGCATGGAACCGATCATCACCGCGGAAGCACCGGCAACGATGGCCTTGGACAGGTCACCGGAGAAGCGGATGCCACCGTCGGCGATCAGCGGTACACCAGTGCCGGCCAGGGCGGCGGCAACATTGGCCACTGCGCTGATCTGCGGTACGCCAACACCGGCGACGATACGGGTGGTGCAGATCGAACCTGGGCCGATGCCAACCTTGACGCCATCGGCGCCGGCTTCGACCAGTGCCTTGGCCGCTGCGCCAGTGGCGATGTTGCCACCGATCACCTGGACCTCCGGGAAGGTCTCCTTGACCCAGCGCACGCGGTCGATCACGCCCTTGGAGTGGCCGTGAGCGGTGTCGACGATGATCACGTCGACGCCGGCATTGACCAGAGCAGCGACGCGGTCAGCGGTGTCGGCACCGGTACCAACGGCAGCACCAACGCGCAGGCGACCCTGGTCGTCCTTGCTCGCCAGCGGATAGGCCTTGGCTTTCTCGATGTCCTTGACGGTCATCATGCCCTTGAGGGCGAAAGCGTCATCGACGATCAGCACTTTCTCGATGCGGTGCTTGTGCAGCAGCTCGCGTACGACTTCCTTGGAAGCGCCTTCCTTGACGGTGACCAGGCGTTCTTTCGGGGTCATCACGTCACGCACCAGAGCGTCCAGGCGATTCTCGAAGCGTACGTCGCGGGAGGTGACGATACCGACCAGATCACCATTGGAAAGCACCGGTACGCCGGAAATGTTGTTCTGACGGGTCAGCTCGAACAGGTCACGCACGGTGGCGTCGGCTTCGATGGTGATCGGGTCCTTGACCACGCCGGCTTCGAACTTCTTGACCTTGCGCACTTCGGCAGCCTGCTGCTCGACGGTCATGTTCTTGTGGATGATGCCGATGCCGCCTTCCTGGGCCATGGCGATGGCCAGACGTGCTTCGGTGACGGTGTCCATGGCAGCGGACAGCAGGGGGATGTTCAGTTCGATGCCGCGGGTCAGGCGGGTCTTCAGGCTGACGTCCTTGGGCAGAACCTCGGAGTAACCCGGGATAAGCAGGACGTCGTCGAAAGTGAGTGCTTCTTGGCTGATGCGCAGCATGGAGGGCTCCCGAGCGGGAAAATAAGAAGCGCGGCATTATACCCAGCCACCTCATTTCACTCAATGCAAAGTGTGTGTCTAGGCAGTCATACCTAGAAACGCATAACATAATGATTCTCAAAAACCCCTGCACCTGAGTGCCAAATGAAATTCAACCGCTGTTCCTTGAGTGGCCACGGCGCTGCTCTGCTCACCCTTTGCCTGCTTCCAGCCGGCAACCTGCTGGCCCAGGAGCTGGAGCTGCCCAGCCAGGACATCGTCGCCTCCCCCATCGCCGATGTAGACGGCTACCAGGCCAAGCGCGCCAGCACGGCAAGCAAATCCTCAGTCGCACTCAAGGATGAGGCTCAGTCGGTACAGGTGGTGACCCCGCAGACCATCGAGGACTTTCAGCCCAACACGCTGGATGATGCGCTGAAGTTCGTCAGCGGCATCAGTCAGGGCAATACCCTGGGCAACACCCGTGACGCCCTGATCAAGCGCGGCTTCGGCAACAACTCCGACGGTTCGGTGCTGCGCGATGGCGTGCGCTCCAACCTGTCGCGCAGTTTCGGCGCCACCACCGAGCGCGTGGAGGTGCTCAAGGGCCCGGCTTCACTACTGTATGGCGCACTGGAGCCCGGCGGCCTGATCAATGTGATCAGCAAGCAGCCGCAGTACGTGCAACGCACCAAGATCGGTGGCACGGCCTTCGGCGAAGGCGGCGGCAGCCTGAGCCTGGACACCACCGGGCCACTGGGCGACAGCGGCCTGGCCTATCGCCTGGTCGCCGAACGGCAGAGCCGCGACTACTGGCGCAACTATGGCGTCGACCAGCACACCCTGGTCGCTCCCTCGCTGAGTTGGGTCGGCGAGCGCGCCAGCCTGACCCTGGCTTACGAATACAACGACTACAGCACCCCGTTCGACCGCGGCACGGTGTTCGTCGACGGCCACCCGGCCGATATCGACTACGACAAGCGCCTGGGCGAGAAATGGGAAGGCAATGAAGGCATTGGCGAAAGCGCCAGTGCGCGTTTCGAGTACGAGCTCAGCGACGCCTGGAAGACCCGCCTGACCTACGCCTGGAACAACGATCGCTATGATCTGGCCATCGCCCAGCCGGTCTCGCTGAGCGGCAACCAGCTGCTGCGCACCGCCAACGGCGGCCGGTACGACTACGAAACGCGTTACGCCAGCCTCGATTTCATCGGCCAGCAGCGCCTGTTCGGCCAGACCCACGAACTGCTGCTGGGCATCGACAATGAGGTCAACGACAACTTTCGCGGCACCACCTACCGCAACCCCAACGGCACCCGGCGCAACATCGACATTCACAACCCCCACTACGGCGACCTGGGCGAGCCCAGCGTGGTCGACGCCAACCGCAGCAACACGCGTAACGAGCTGACCTCCACCTCGCTGTACTTCAAGGACAACTGGCACCTGAACCAGCAATGGATCCTGGTGCTCGGTGGCCGTTACCAGCACTACGACCAGTACAGCGTGCAGGGCCTCGCCGCCGACCGCGAACCGAGCCTGGACAGCAACGACCAGACCTTCATCCCCTTCGCCGGGCTGGTCTACAAGCTCGACGACGCGCTATCGCTGTACGGCAACTACAGCCGCTCCTTCGTGCCGAACACCACCGTCGACGACCAGAACAAGGTGTTCGACCCGGAGGAAGGTCGCAGCTATGAAGTGGGCGCCAAGTACGACCTCAATCCGAACCTGAGCCTGAACCTGGCGCTGTTCGATATCGTCAAGAAAAACGTGGTCACCAACACCAACGTCGGCGGCCTGAGTATCAGCGAGGCCGCCGGCAAGGTCGGTTCACGCGGCGTGGAAGTGGATCTGACCGGGCGCCTGGCCGAGCGCTGGCAGATGATCGCCACGTACGCCTACACCCACACGGAAATCCTCGACGACCCGAAAAACGAGGGCAACCGACTGACCCAGGCGCCGCGCCAGAGCGCCAGCCTCTACCTCACTCACCACCTGCGTACACCCGAGAGCTTCGGCCAGTGGCACCTGGGCGCCGGCACCCGTTACGTCGGCGAGCGCGCCGGCGACAACGAAAACAGCTACTACATGAGCAGCTACACGGTGAGCGACGCGTTCCTGCGCTGGGATCTGCCGACTCGCGACTATGGGACACGCCTGCAGCTCAACGTCGACAACCTGTTCGACAAGCACTACTACCCGTCGAGTACCGGCAGCCCGCTGCAGGTCAATGTCGGTCAGCCGCGCTCGCTACGCCTGTCGGCCAGCGTCGAGTTCTGAGCCTACTGAGCGCCTGTGGAAGGCGCTTCAGCGGCGACCGAAGGCAGCAAAAGTCGCCGCTAAACCTCCCACAAGCGACTGAAAAGCCGCTCAAACCGGATCTTCGACCCGCACCTGACGCACCGCAAAACCCAGGCGTTCGCCGAATTCCTCGAGGAACGCCGGGCGCAGTCCGGCATCGGCCCAGCCGTTGAAGATGAAACCCAGGTTGGAAAAGCCGCAGGGTTGCAGGAACAGGAAGCCGTTGATGTCGTCTTCATGCCCGCACTCCGGGCAGGTGAAGTTGTCGGTCTCCCCCGGCCACCACACTTCCAGGCTGTCGAACAGCGGCACGCCCACTTCGCGGCGACATTCGGCGCAGCCCGCCTCTTCGAGAAAGCCGCGCGTCGGCACGTAGATGCAGCGCTTGGCGATGATCTCCAGACCATTGTGCGGCTGCCCGTAAGGCAGCAACTCGGAATGCTGGGCGATGCGCCGAGCGCCCGCCCCGATGGCGTAGGCCATACCGTTGCCGCCCTGGCCGCAGGTGGTCGGCAGCGCCTCGACGATCTCCCGCTTGACCAGCCAGCGCAGCATGGCCTGGGCCTTGTGCTCATGAGCGGGAAGCGTGGATATCTGTGGGACGAGGATCAGTTGCGCGGTCATGGTGTTCGGGCGGCTGGCAAGAAAAGCCGGCAGCTTAGGCGCTACCGCCAGCAAATCAAGCCCCGCGACAGATCGAAGCGGCCGCCTGCACCTCACGGCGCGCCAGCCAGCGAGCGCGCAACACGTCATAGCTCCAGTTGAACACCAGAGTGTAAGGCAGGAAAAACAGGATCAGCACGATATCCAGCAGCAACGCCTCGAGCAGACCAATCGACAACCACCAGGCCGCCAGCGGCACCAGGGTGACGACCAGACCGCCCTCGAACAGAAGTGCATGGCTGACTCGCACCCACAGGCCGCGCTCGAAGCCCAGGCGCCCCTGTGCGCGGTCGAACAGGTAGTTGAACAGCATGTTCCACAGCATCGCGACGGTAGAAAACATCAGGGTCAGCAGCCCCAGGTGCAGCAGCGGCTTATCCATGAACCAGGCCATGGCCGGCGCACAAATGAGCACGGCGATTCCCTCGAAGGCCAGGGCGTGACCGATGCGCTCACGCAGGGAGCGCGGCAGGGGCTGAGTCATGAAGCGAACCTCGTGATGATTGGCGATGAGCGCTATGATCATCGGCATACCAGCCAACTCAAAGGCAGCAACCATCGGCTTAACCGATATGAACATATCTCCCGAATCCCTCCAGGCGTTCTCCCATGCCGCCAACAGTGGCTCGTTCAGCGCAGCGGCCAGGCGTATGGGCAAGAGTCAGTCGACCATCAGCGAAGCGGTCGCCCGCCTGGAAATCGACCTGGGCGTGATGCTGTTCGAACGCGGCCCGCGTCAGCTGCAGTTGACTGAAGCCGGCGCCAGCTTGCTGGCCCATGCCGAGGAAGTGCTCTGTGCCAGCGATCGCCTGGCGCGACACGCCGCAGGGTTGGCCAAGGGTCAGGAGGCACGTCTGACCCTGGCGCTGTCCGATGCCTACCAGCCCAAACAATACGAGATGCGCCTGCAGGAGCTGGACCAACGCTTTCCCGACCTGCAGTTCGAGAGCCTGATCGCCGAACAGGCCGACGTGCTCGACCTGGTCACTCAGGGCCGCGCACAGCTGGGCCTGATCGCGGCACTGCCGGCCTACCCACCACATATTGCCCACACCCGCCTGGAAATGAGCAGCGAGTTCGGCCTGTTCGTGGCCAAGGACCATCCGCTGAGCAAACTGCCACAGGTGCGTCATGACGACCTGTCGCGCTGGCGCCTGCTGCGCCTGAGCAGCGTCGCCCATGACGATGCGAACAGCGACGACCTGCCCGGCAGCGGCGGACGCTGCTGGGCTGCGCCGGACTACCTGATGCTGCTGGAAATGGCGCGCCTGGGCTTCGGCTGGGCCGAACTGCCCCGGCAACTGGTCGATGCCTACGGTTTTGGCGGCCTGCATGAACTGCCCTGCAACGGCTGGCCGCGCCGGGTCACGGTGGACGCCATCTGGTCGCGCCAGCGTGAACTCGGGCCGGTGGCAGCCTGGTTGCTCGACCGTCTGCTCGAAGACAGTTGAGCGCCTCTGCGCTTATCATGCCGCCCCATGATCAATGATCCCTTTGCCCGCCTGAACCTCGACCGCGAGGTGCTCAGCGTCAGCCAGCTCAACAACCGCGCTCGCCTGCTGCTGGAGGACGTGTTCTCCGGCATCTGGGTCGAGGGGGAAATCTCCAACCTCGCCCGTCCCGCCTCCGGCCACATCTATTTCACCCTCAAGGACAGCCAGGCCCAGGTGCGCTGTGCACTGTTTCGGCAGAACGCCGCGCGCGTGCGCCAGGCGTTGCGCGATGGCCTGGCGGTCAAGGTGCGCGGCAAGGTCTCGTTGTTCGAGGGCCGTGGCGACTACCAGTTGATCCTCGACGCGGTCGAGCCGGCCGGTGACGGCGCCCTGCGCCTGGCTTTCGAGGCGCTCAAGGAAAAGCTCGGCGCCGAGGGCCTGTTCTCGACCGAGCGCAAGATCGCCCTGCCCGTTCATCCCAAGCGCATCGGCATCGTCAGCTCACCGACCGGCGCAGTGATCCGCGACATCATCAGCGTGTTCCGCCGCCGTGCGCCGCAGGTGGAGCTGAACCTGATCCCCACTGCCGTGCAGGGCCGTGAAGCCACCGCGCAGATCGTGCGCGCCCTGCAACGCGCCGACACGCAGGGTTTCGATGCGTTGATCCTGGCCCGTGGCGGAGGCTCGCTGGAAGACCTGTGGTGCTTCAACGAGGAGGCCGTGGCCCGCGCCGTGGCGGCCTGCGTGACCCCCATCGTCAGCGCCGTGGGTCATGAGACGGACGTATCCATCGCCGACTTCGTCGCCGACGTGCGCGCCCCGACGCCATCGGCCGCCGCCGAACTGCTGGCCCCCGACAGCAGCGAACTGGTGCAGCGCCTCAACAACCTGCAACGTCGCCTGCGGCTGCAGATGCAGGGTCGCTTGGCCCGCGAGCGCCTGCGCCTCGAGGGTGTCAGCAAACGCCTGCGTCACCCTGGTGAGCGTTTGCGCCAGCAGGCCCAGCGCCTGGACGACCTGGACATGCGTCTGCGCCGCGCCTTCAACCAGCAGCTCGGCAACCAGCGCGAACGCCTGGCGCGCCTTGATGCTCGCCTGGCTGCGCAGCATCCGGGGCGCAACCTGGCCCTGCTGCGCCAGCGCCTGGATGGTTTGGCCACGCGCCTGCCACGCGCGATGCAAGCTCAGCTACGCAGCCAGCGCCAGCAACTGGGCGCACTGGCCGCGCAACTGCAGATCGTCAGCCCACTAGCCACCCTTGGCCGCGGCTACAGCATCCTCCTCGATGAGCGCGGCCAGGCCGTGCGCAGTGCCGCGCAGACCCGGCCAGGGCAACGCCTCAAGGCGCGCCTGAGCGAAGGCGAGCTGGACGTGCGCGTCGAAGACAACCACATACAACCGGCGACCCTGTCGCTACTGGATTGAAAGCCGATGTACAGCGCAACCCACACACAAATGTTCGCCGGCCTGCTGGCCCTGTTGCTCGCTCTGCCTACCCATGCCGAAGGTTTCATCACCCGCCTGCTGAACAAGCCGGTGCCCGGCGGTGTAGCGGTGATCGACCTGGGCAATCCGGCGCAGGCGCCGAAGGTGCGTTATCAGGGCAAACCGGTGCTGACCGTGCACGAGGACGGCCAGCGCTGGATCGCCATAGTCGGCGTCCCGCTCAGCACCAAGCCAGGCAGCCAGCAGGTCGAGGTCGAAGGCGGCCAGAAGCTGAGCTTCCAGGTCGGCGCCAAGCACTACGCCGAGCAGCGCATCACCATCAAGAACCAGCAGCAGGTCACCCCCAACGCCAAGAATCTCGCACGCATCGAGCGCGAACTGGCCGAGCAGACCCGCGCCTACCGGCAGTTGAGCGCGCGCCAGCCGAGCAACCTGTTGTTCGACAAACCGGTCAATGGCCCGCTGTCGAGCCCCTTCGGCCTGCGCCGATTCTTCAATGGTGAGGAGCGCAACCCACACTCGGGCCTGGACTTCGCGGCCAACCGTGGCACTTCGATCAAGGCTCCGGCAGCCGGCAAGGTCATCCTCATCGGCGACTACTTCTTCAACGGCAAGACGGTGTTCCTCGACCATGGCCAGGGGCTGATCAGCATGTTCTGCCACCTCTCGGCCATCGACGTGAAGCTGGGTGACGAGATCCCGCGCGGCGGCCATGTCGGCAAGGTCGGTGCTACCGGGCGCGCCACCGGCCCGCACCTGCACTGGAACGTCAGCCTCAACGACGCCCGCGTCGACCCGGCCATCTTCATCGGCGCGTTCAAGCCCTGAGCCGACGCAGTCTGCAACACCTGCCGTTTGGGTTAAGGGCGTGTTTTTGCTAGGGTACGGCGGCTCAAATGGCCGGCCCTTAAGTCGGCCTTGCTCCTGCCCGCTTCGGAGTCGGAAATGCCGAATGAGCTGAAAATCTGGATGGACTGGCTGAATACGCAGCCAGAACTGCTCACCCTCACTGCCACTTTCGCCCTGATCCTCGCCGCCTGGCTGTCGAACTGGATCGTCAAACGCATTCTGGTACGCGCCATCTACCGCGTGGTCGGCGTAACGGCCCTGGGCCGTCACGGCCAGATCAAGGAAAGCGGCATCATCAAGCGCCTGTCCAACGTCGTCCCGGCGCTGGTGCTCTCCTCCGGCGTGGCCTTGGTGCCTGGCATGCCCGAGGCCGTGGTGACTGTGACGCAGAACGTCTGCGGCGCTTTCGTCGTGCTGACCATAGCCCTGGCCATCGGCGCGCTGCTGGACATCCTCAACACCCTCTACCAGCGTCGTCCCAACGCGCACCTGAAGCCGATCAAGGGTTACCTGCAGGTATTCAAGATCGCCATCTTCGCCATCGCCGCGATCCTGATGGTAGCCACCCTGATCGACCGCTCGCCACTGATCCTGCTGTCCGGCCTCGGCGCCATGGCCGCCGTGCTGATGTTGATCTTCCAGGACACGCTGCTGTCACTGGTGGCCAGCGTGCAGATTTCCTCCAGCGACATCATTCGCGTCGGTGACTGGGTAGAGATGCCCAACCTGAACGCCGACGGCGACGTGATCGACATCGCCCTGCACACGGTCAAGGTGCAGAACTGGGACAAGACCATCACCACCATCCCGACCCGACGTTTCATCACCGACCCGTTCAAGAACTGGCGCGGCATGCAGGAGTCTGGCGGGCGTCGAATCAAGCGCGCTCTTTATCTGGACCAGACCAGCGTGCATTTTCTCAGCGAAGAGGACATCGCACGGCTGCGCCGCTTCATGCTTCTGGATGAGTACCTCGACCACAAGGACCAGGAACTGCAGGACTGGAACACCAAGCTGGCCGAACACGGCAAGGAAGCGGTCAATACCCGGCGCATCACCAACATCGGCAGTTTCCGCGCTTACGTCGAGCACTACCTGCGACACAACCCGAACATCCACCAGAACATGACCCTGATGGTGCGTCAGCTCAGCCCGACTGCCGATGGCCTGCCGCTGGAAATCTACTGTTTCACCAACACCATCGCCTGGAGTGCCTACGAAGGTATCCAGTCGGACATCTTCGACCACCTGCTGGCCATCCTCCCCGAGTTCGGCCTGCGCGTGTTCCAGCACCCGAGTGGTGCGGACATGCGTGAATTGCGCCCGAACCTGGTGGCTCAGCAGACGAACTGAGGCACGACGAAGAGGCCGGCCCTGCCCGGCCTCGACCCTCTGCGCGCGCTGCGCAATGTTCCTTCAATCAATCGCCACGCAGCGCCATAAAACGTCTCCACAGCGCAGAATAAGATCGTTTCTACCAATTTTTACGCAATGCTTGCCAGCCTTCCCCAATATCACTAGGGTTGGCTGCATGAACACTGCACACACCCTCATTCTGCTACGGCAACATCGCTGCCTACGCCTGGTCAGCCCGCGACTGCGGGGCTGAATCTCTGCGGCCATCCGGCCACCGTCGACCGCCCTATTCGTTTTCCCAGACAAGGCGTCTGGACCCAAGGATTCTCACCATGACCATGCTCAAAGACCCGTCGAAGAAGTACCGCCCCTTCACCCAGATCCAGATTCCGGACCGCACCTGGCCGGACCAGGTCATCGACAAGGCGCCGATCTGGCTGTCCACCGACTTGCGCGACGGCAACCAGTCGTTGATCGAACCGATGGACGCCGAGAAGAAGATGCGCTTCTTCAAGTGCCTGGTGGCCGTGGGCCTGAAAGAGATCGAAGTGGGCTTCCCGTCCGCCTCGCAGACCGACTTCGACTTCGTCCGCGAACTGATCGAAGGCGGCCACATCCCCGACGACGTCACCATCCAGGTGCTGACCCAGGCCCGTGACGACCTCATCGAGCGCACTTTCGAGTCCCTCAAGGGCGCTAAGAAAGCCATCGTCCACTACTACAACGCCTGCGCGCCGAGCTTCCGCAAGATCGTTTTCAACCAGGACAAGGCTGGCGTCAAAGCCATCGCCGTGGCCGCTGGCACCACCATCAAGCGCCTGGCCGATGCCGCACCGGAAACCCAGTGGGGCTTCGAGTATTCGCCGGAAGTGTTCAGCAGCACCGAGATCGACTTCGCCGTCGAGGTGTGCAACGCGGTAATCGGCGTGTTCCAGCCGACCCCGGCGAACAAGCTGATCCTCAACCTGCCGGCCACCATCGAATGCGCCACGCCGAACAACTACGCCGACCAGATCGAGTGGTTCGGCCGTCATGTCGACCGCCGCGACAGCGTGCTGATCAGCGTGCACACGCACAATGACCGTGGCACCGGTGTCGCCGCTTCGGAACTGGCCGTGATGGCCGGCGCCGACCGCGTCGAAGGCTGCCTGTTCGGCAACGGTGAGCGCACCGGCAACGTGTGCCTGGTGACCCTGGCGCTGAACCTCTACACCCAGGGCGTCGACCCCGAGCTGGACTTCTCCGACATCGACGCCGTGCGCAAGGTGGTCGAGGACTGCAACCAGATTCCGGTGCACCCGCGTCACCCCTACGCGGGCGACCTGGTACACACCGCCTTCTCTGGCTCGCACCAGGACGCCATCCGCAAGGGCTTCGCCCAGCAGAAGGAAGACGCACTGTGGGAAGTGCCGTACCTGCCGATCGATCCGGCCGACATCGGCCGTGACTACGAAGCCGTGATCCGCGTGAACAGCCAATCCGGCAAAGGCGGCATCACCTTCCTGCTCGAACAGGAATACGGCATCAGCCTGCCGCGCCGCATGCAGATCGAATTCAGCCAGGTGGTGCAGCGCGAAACCGACCGCCTTGGCCTGGAAATGACTGCCGCTCAAATTTACAAGCTGCTGGAAACCGAGTATCTGCAAGCGACCCAGCCCTATGCTCTGGAAGGCCACCGCCTGCAGGAAGAGAACGGCGAAAGCAGCGTCGAGGTGAAGGTTCAGGTCGACGGCCAGCAACAACGCTGGAATGGCACCGGCAAAGGCGCGCTGGAAGCGCTGGCATCGAGCCTGCCGGTCGCCGTCGAAGTCATGGACTACCATGAGCACGCTATCGGTGGTGGCGCCAATGCCAAGGCCGCTTGCTACATAGAGATTCGTCTGGAGGGTCAGCGCCCACTGCATGGCATCGGTGTCGACGAAAACATCACCACCGCCAGCTTCCGCGCCCTGTTCAGTGCGCTGAACCGCGCCGTCAAGCAGGCCGAGCTGAAAACCGAAGCGGCCTGAACACGACCAGGCTGAAAAAAAGAACCCCGCCAACTGGCGGGGTTCTTCGTTTCTGCCGAGGCTCAATAGCTGACCACCGGCGAAACCCGCTGGTAGCGGCCGTCCGGAATTTATTGGCGAATTGCCTATGTCCGGTAGCGCATTCGCTGCCACCAGTTCCACCGGCACTCGAGAGGCTGCGTGCTTGAATCAGCTGGAGCCTGCTTTCCGAAGAAGGCCCAAGATAAGGTTTGCTCAGATATCGAACATCATCAGCACGGCGAACATCAGCGCGGCCAGGCCGATGGTGAACATCAGACCGATACCCGCCGCCCGCCAGTTGGAAAGCACTGCACCGCCCGCTTCGGCATGCTGCTTGAGATCCGCCTCGACCAGATTCTTGGCCAGCATGATCATCGCCATCAGTTGCGCGATGGCGAATGGCATGGCCGGCACCGATTCCGGCAGCACGAAGGCCAATACCAGCGTGACCAGCAGCAATACGACAGAAAGGCCCCACACCAGCGCAACCCGATCGGCCTTGCCGAGCAACTGCAGGTTGTGCGCCAGCAGCCATGCGCCGGCCAGCGGCGTGCCGATGAACGTCGCCACGCCGATACCAGCAATGCTGTAGAGCGGCGACCGAGTGGTGGTGGCCGGTTGCAGGTCAGCCTGCGGCGTCTGGAAGGGATTGCTCTGTTGTACGTCCATGTCATGTAGCTCCTGATCAGTTCAAGGTGAAAACATCCGCATCCAGGTGTGCGGGGAAGCGCTCGCGATAGGCACTCAGCGCCTCGCTCGATAGCCAGGTGCGGAATACACCATCGCCATCGCCAGCCGCCAGCAGCGCCTCGCCCTGGAAGTCCAGCACCTGGGAATCGCCAGTATAACCGTGGCCCTTGCCGTCCTCGCCGACGCGGTTCACAGCCGCGACATAGCACAGGTTCTCGATGGCCCGCGCCGGCAGCAGACGGTTCCAGTGCTGACGACGTGCACCCGGCCAGTTGGCGGTGTACAGCAGCAGGTCAGTGCCTGCTGCATCGCGACTCCACACCGGGAAGCGCAGGTCGTAGCAGATCAGCGCTCGCACGCGCCACCCCTTGAGATCGAACACCGCCTGCTGCTCGCCAGCCCGGTAGTGCTTGTGCTCACCAGCCATGCGGAACAGGTGGCGTTTGTCGTAATGCGCCACAGAGCCGTCCGGGCGAGCCCAGAGCAGACGGTTGCGGTAGCTGCCATCGGCGGCCTGGATGATCAGGCTGGCGCAGATCACTGCGCCAATTCGCTGGGCCTGCTCACGCAGCCAGGCGCTGCTGGGGCCATCTTCCGGTTCGGCCAGCACCGACGACTCCATGGAGAAACCGGTGGTGAACATTTCCGGCAGGATCACCAGATCGGCGCCGCGCGCCTGTTCCAGCAGCGCCTGGAAGTGCTCTCGGTTGGCGGCAGGATCGTGCCAGGCCAGGGTGGTCTGGATCAGCGCCAGCTCGATGTCAGGTTTGTTGCTCATTTCGATGCCTCGGAGAATCGGTAGGCGCTCATACAGCGCAAAGTTTCTCGGCAGCCTCGCGCAGGGTGTCCTCACGCTTGGCGAAGCAGAAGCGCACCAGGCGCATATCCTGGGGCGCCGACTGGTAGAACACCGATACCGGAATCGCCGCCACGCCATGTTCGCGGGTCAGCCACTCGGCCATGGCCACGTCGTCCAGATCCGGGCGAATGGCAGAGTAATCCGCCAGCTGGAAATAGGTGCCCGGTGCGCGGCTGAAGGTAAAACGCGAGTCAGCCAGCAGGCCACAGAACAGATCGCGCTTGGTCTGGTAGAAGGCCGGCAACTCCTCGACATGCTCAGGGTGCGCGGCCATGAAATCGGCGAGACCGAACTGCAGCGGCGTCACGCCGCAAAAATTGACGTACTGGTGAATCTTGCGCAGCTCGGCCGTCAGCGCCGGCGGCGCCACCACGTAGCCGGTCTTCCAGCCAGTCACGTGATAGGTCTTGCCGAAGGAGCTGACCACGAACGCCCGCTGATACAGCTCATCGTGGGCCAGTACGCTGGCATGACGCTGGCCGTCATAGATCAGATGTTCGTAAACCTCGTCACTGATCACATGAATATCGCGCCCGCGAATAAGCTCGGCCAGCTTGTCCAGATCGGCGCGGCTGAGCAGCGCACCGCTCGGGTTGTGCGGGGAGTTGAGGAAGATCAGCCGCGTGCGCGGGCCGATGGCATCGGCCAGACGCTGCCAATCGACAGCGAAATCCGGCAGTGCCAGCGGCACATGCACGCAGCGTCCGCCAGCCAGTTCCACCGAGGGCTCGTAACTGTCGTAGCAAGGGTCGAGCACGATGGCTTCATCACCGGCACGAATCAGTGCCTGCACCGCGCAGAAGATCGCTTCGGTAGCGCCCGGGGTAATGGTGATCTCGCTGTCGGCATCGCGCTGCACGCTATAACTGCGCGCCAACTTGGCCGCTACCTGCTGGCGCAGGCTCGGCAGCCCGGTCATTGGCGAATACTGGTTGCGCCCGTCCATGACATGACGCGCCACGGCCTCACGCAGCGCCTGCGGCCCGTCGAAGTCGGGGAAGCCCTGGGACAGGTTGATCGCGCCGGTCTCCAGCGCAAGCTGGGACATCCGCGTAAAGATGGTGGTGCCGACGTTGGGCAGTTTGCTGACGAGCATCGCGACTTCCTACGAAGAACTAGGCAAGCCGCGAGGATAGCCGAAGGGCGCCACAGGCGGCACCCGCAGCGCTTATGAAAAAGCGTTGGAAGCTTATGCGGTGCGCGCCGGACTAACACCGGCGCACACCCTGGCACAAAGATTACTAGCGCTTGTCCTTGCGCTTCTTCTCGGCCTTCTTGTGGTGGCTCATCAACCGGCGCTTCTTGTTCACCTGACGATCCGTGAGCTTGTTCTTGTTGCCCTCGTAGGGGTTCTCGCCGCCCTTGTACTCGATGCGGATCGGCGTACCCACCAGCTTCAATACGCGGCGGAAGGTGTTTTCCAAGTAACGGCTGTAGGCACGCGGCACGGCGTCGACCTGGTTACCGTGAATCACGATCAGCGGTGGGTTGGCGCCACCCAGGTGGGCATAGCGCAGCTTGATGCGGCGACCGTTGACCAGAGGCGGTGCATGGTCGCTGACGGCATCTTCGAGAATCTGCGTCAGGCGGCTGGTCGGCCAGCGGGTGATGGCCGACTTGAACGACGCCTGCACCGACTTGTACAGATGGCCGACGCCGGTACCGTGCAGGGCGGAAATGAAGTGGATGTCGGCGAAGTCGACGAAGAACAGCCGGCGCTCCAGCTCGGTCTTCACGTAATCCTTCTGGCCCTGATCCATGCCGTCCCACTTGTTCAGGGCGATGACCAACGCACGACCGCTTTCCAGCACGAAGCCGAGCAGGTTGAGGTCGTGGTCGACCACCCCTTCGCGGGCGTCCATGACGAACACCACGACGTTGGAGTCCTGAATGGCCTGCAGCGTCTTGACCACGGAAAACTTCTCCACGGCCTCGAAGATCTTGCCGCGACGGCGCACGCCGGCGGTGTCGATCAGGGTGTACTTCTCTTCATCGCGCTCGAAGGGAATGTAGATGCTGTCACGCGTGGTGCCGGCCTGGTCATAGACGATGACCCGCTCCTCGCCAAGCATGCGGTTGACCAGAGTGGACTTGCCGACGTTCGGCCGGCCGATGATGGCCAGCTTGATGCCGTCCTTCTCGCTCGGCCCGGGAATGCGCTTGGCCTCCTGGCCTTCGAGCACTTCCTCCTCTTCCTCGGTGCCCTCTTCCAGCTCGCCAGCGTCCTTGGGGAACGCACCGAGCACGACTTCCAGCATCTGGGTGATGCCGCGGCCATGCGCACCGGCAATCGCCAGTGGCTCGCCCAGGCCCATGGGGCTGAACTCGGCGCGGGCCAGGTCGACGTCGAGGTTGTCGACCTTGTTCACCACCAGGAAGCTCTGCTTGTTACGACGCCGCAGGTGCTCGCCGATCATCTGGTCGGAGGCGGTCATACCGGCGCGCGCGTCCACCAGGAACAGCACGGCATCGGCCTCTTCGATGGCCTGCAGCGACTGCTCGGCCATCTTCGCGTCGATGCCTTCCTCGTCACCAGAGATACCACCGGTGTCGATCACGATATAGGTGCGCCCCTGCCACTTCGCCTCGCCATACTGGCGGTCGCGGGTCAGACCGGACAGGTCGCCGACGATGGCGTCGCGGCTGCGGGTCAGGCGGTTGAAGAGCGTGGACTTGCCGACATTCGGCCGGCCCACCAGGGCAATTACGGGAACCATCAGGCTCTCCACTCGGTTAATTCAGAAAATGCAAAGGCCGCTGCATGGGCAGCGGCCAGGATGTTTCGTGCTGTCGGGGGTACCGCCAGCATAGCGCGTTACTTGATGGTCAGTGCCACCAACTTGCCGCTGTTGCCGTAGACGTACAGCCAGTCACCCACCACCAGCGGCTGGGCACGCAGGCCGTCGCTGTCGATACGGGTACGGCCGACAAAGCGTCCATCGACCTGGCTCAGCAGGTGCAGATAGCCCTCGAAGTCACCCACGGCGACATAACTGGAGAATACCGCCGGCCCGGACAGCTGGCGGCGGGCCATCGAATCGTTGCTCCACAGGGCCGAAGCGCTGCGCTCGTCGATACCTTCGACGGTTCCGCTGGCCATGCTGACATAGAGATTGCCGAAGCCTTGAGCCACACCCACCGAGCTGGACGCCTCGCGCTGCCAAAGCACGCGACCGGACTCCAGATCCATGGCCGCGACACGGCCCTGGTAGCTCACCGCGTAGACGGTGCCGCCAGACAACAGCAGACCGCCATCGATGTCGACCACGCGCTCCAGCTCGGAGCGACCTTGCGGAATGGCGACGCGCTGTTCCCAGACCGGAAGGCCGCGCTGGGCGTCAACGGCAATGACCTTGCCACTGGACAGGCCGGCGACCACCAGACGGTTGGTCACCAGCGGAGCGCCAGTACCGCGCAGGGTCAATACGGCCGGGGTATTCTCGACGATCCAGCGCTGGCTACCGGTGCTGGCATCGAAAGCGATCAGACGATCGTCCTGGGTTTGCACCACGACGATATCGCCATTGGTGGCCGGAGCCGCCAGCACTTCGCTGGTCACGCGCGAACGCCACTGTTCTTCACCGTCGCTGGAGTCCAGGGCGATCACTTCGCCCTTGAGGGTACCCAGCAACACCTGACCGTAGCCAACGCCGATAGCGCCGGAGACCGGGATTTCAAGCTTCTTGCGCCAGATGACCTTGCCGCTGGTGCGGTCCATGGCCATGACCAGGCCTTCGACATCGGCGGCATAAATGACGTCGCCATCGATGGCAGGCACCAGCATGTTGAAGGTTTCGCCCTGGCCATCACCGATGGAGCGGCTCCATTCGGTGCGCAGCTCGACTTCTTCATCGAACTTGGTCAGTTCGGCGGGCGGCAGTTCCTTCTTGCTATTGCTGCTGCAACCCACGGCCAGAAGGGCCAGAGCCAGCAGTGCGGCATTCTTCCAACGCATCACGTCACGCATCCCCTTTTGCCAGGTCGTCCAGCTTCATCTGCAAACCACCAACGGCGGCGTCTTCGGCCAGCGCGTCCTTGGCCTTCTGGTAGGCGGCGTGAGCATCATCGCTGCGGCCCAACTGCACCAGCAGGTCGCCCTTGAGTTCTTCGCGGCTGGCGAGGAAAGCATCATCGACCTTGGCATCGAGCAGTTTCAACGCCTCATCGGTCTTGTCCTGAGCGGCCAAAACGCGGGCCAGACGCTGGCGCGCCAGCTCATCCAGGGTCGCGTCAGCGGGCTTGTCCAATACGCCCTGCAACGCAGCGGCAGCATCGTCGAGGCGGTTCGCTTCAACAGCGACCTTGGCCACGAACAGGTTGCCGTACTGGGCGTAATGAGTACCACCGAACTCGCTGTCGAGCTTGCCGGCTAGCTCCGCCACCTTACCGGCGTCGGGCTTGCCAGCCGGATCCAGTGCGGTTTCCAGCAATTGCTGATAAAGCGCCGAGGCCCCCTGAGCCTGATTGGTCTGGTACTTCTGCCAGCCCTGCCAGCCGAGCACGGCGACAAGCGCGAGCACACCGCCAGCCAGCAAAGGCTTGCCGTTGCGATCCCACCAGTCCTTGATTTGCGCGATCTGTTCGTCTTCGGTCTGCATGTCTAACCCCGTACTCCTAATCGAGAGCCTGCTCAGGCCTGTTGCTGACAGGCGGCCAGATGCTCGGCCAGAGCATCCCAGGCAACGCTTTTTTGTTCGCTATCATCGCGCAGCGGTTTGCAACCTACCACGCGTGCTGCCAATTCGTCGTCCCCCAGAATCAGTGCATAGCGTGCACCGCTCTTGTCGGCCTTCTTGAACTGGCTTTTGAAACTGCCGCCACCGCTGTTGAGCAGCAGATTCAGGCCCGGCAACTGGTCGCGCAGGCGCTCGACCAAAGTCAATGCAGCCAGCTCGGCCGCCTCGCCAAAGGCGCAGACGTAAACATCGGCCGCACGATTGAGGTCGGCCGGCAACAATTCCAGGGTTTCCAGCAACAGAACCAGGCGCTCGACACCCATGGCGAAGCCGACGCCAGGTGTGGCCTTGCCGCCCAGCTGAGTGACCAGACCATCGTAGCGGCCACCAGCGCAGACAGTACCCTGCGCGCCCAGCTTGGTGGTGACCCACTCGAACACCGTGCGGTTGTAGTAATCCAGACCGCGCACCAGCTTGTGGTTGATCTCGTAACGAATGCCGACTGCGTCCAGACGCGCCTTGACACCCTCGAAGTGCAGACGCGACTCCTCGTCGAGGTAATCGCCCAGGGTCGGCGCGCCGACCAGAACAGCTTGAGTCGCCGCGTTCTTGCTGTCGAGGATGCGCAACGGGTTGGTGGTCAGACGGCGCTGGCTGTCTTCATCGAGCTGCTCGAAGCGCTCCTGCAGATAGGCCACCAGGGCGTCACGATAGGCTGCGCGTGCCTCGCTGGAGCCCAGGCTGTTGAGCTGCAGGGTAACGGCGTCGGCCAGACCGAGTTTTTTCCACAAGCGCCAGGTGAGCACGATCAACTCGGCATCGACATCCGGGCCGGGCAGATTGAACGCCTCCACACCAACCTGATGGAACTGCCGGTAACGACCTTTCTGCGGTTTCTCGTAGCGGAACATCGGCCCCGCGTACCACAGTTTCTGCACCTGACCGCCGCCAGCCAGACCATGCTCGAGCACAGCACGCACACAACCGGCAGTGCCCTCCGGACGCAGGGTCAGGGACTCTTCGTTGCGGTCGCGGAAGGTGTACATCTCCTTGTCGACCACGTCGGTGCCCTCGCCGATACCACGAGCGAAAAGCTCGGTGTACTCGACGATGGGCAGACGGATTTCCTTGTAACCGTAGCCATCGAGCAGGCTGACCAGGGTACTTTCCAGGTAGCGCCAGGCAGGCGTCTGCTCCGGCAGGATGTCGTTCATGCCACGGATGGCTTGTAGGGACTTGCTCACTAAGAATCCTTAAAGCGCAGCGATCAGCCGCGCACGATCACGGCAGCATCGGCGGCGACCTTCTCGGCCGCCTTGTCGCGGATGAGTTTTTCCAGCTCATCCACCAGGTTTTCGTTGGTCAGTTTCGAGGCTGGTTTGCCGTCGATATAGACCAGGTTGTTCGGGCTACCGCCGGTGAGGCCGATATGTGCCTCCTTGGCTTCACCAGGACCGTTGACCACACAACCGATCACGGCCACGTCGAGCGGCACCAGCAGATCCTCGACTCGGCTCTCCAGCTCGTTCATGGTCTTGACCACATCGAAGTTCTGCCGCGAGCAGCTCGGGCAGGCGATGAAGTTGATACCACGCGAACGCAGGCGCAGGGACTTGAGGATGTCGAAACCGACCTTGATCTCCTCCACCGGATCGGCAGCCAGAGAAATGCGAATGGTATCGCCAATGCCCTCGGCCAGCAGCATGCCCAGGCCGACAGCGGATTTCACCGTCCCCGAGCGCAGGCCACCGGCTTCGGTAATGCCCAGGTGCAACGGCTGCTCGATCTGCTTGGCCAGTAGGCGGTAAGCCTCGACGGCCATGAATACGTCAGAGGCCTTCACGCTAACCTTGAAGTCGGGGAAATTCAGACGGTCGAGATGCTCGACATGGCGCAACGCGGACTCGACCAGCGCTTCCGGCGTTGGCTCGCCGTACTTCTTCTGCAGGTCCTTTTCCAGGGAGCCGGCGTTGACGCCGATGCGAATCGGGATGCCCTTGTCACGCGCGGCCTCGACCACTGCCCTGACACGATCCTCACGGCCGATGTTGCCCGGGTTGATACGCAGGCAGTCGACGCCCAGCTCAGCCACGCGCAGGGCGATCTGGTAGTCGAAGTGAATGTCGGCCACCAGCGGCACGCGCACCTGCTGCTTGATCAGGCCAAAAGCTTCGGCTGCATCCATGTCCGGCACGGAAACACGCACGATATCGGCGCCGGCATCTTCCAGGCGACGAATCTGCGCCACGGTGGCGGCCACATCGTTAGTGTCGGTGTTGGTCATGCTCTGTACGGCGATCGGCGCATCGCCGCCCACCGGGACCGAGCCAACCCAGATCTTGCGCGACAGTCGGCGCTTGATCGGCGATTCGCAATGCATGCTTTACAACCCCAGTTTCAGGCGCGCGGTTTCGCCGGTCATGTGCGGCGCAACGTCCACGCTTTGGCCGTTGTAGGTCACCTGGGCGCCCCGGGCGAAACCCAGGCGCAGCTCCAGCGGTGCTTTGCCGGTCAGGTCGATACGCTCGCCACTGCGCTTGAGCGCACTGAGCAGCACCTTGCCATCGGCATCGGTCACCTGTGTCCAGCAATCGGCGGTGAACTGCACGTTGAGCGCACCTTGTCCGGCAGTCGCGACCACCGGGGCGGCAGGCGCAGCAGCAGACTCCGGCACGCTGGCAGCGGCAGCTGGCTCGGTCGATACGGGAGCAGCCGGCGCTTCTGGCGCGCTTTGTTCAGGCGCCGTACTCTGGGTGGCAGGCTGTTCTACGGCAGTGGAATCTTCCGGCGCTTCGCCCGGCTCGACCGGCAACAGCAAGGGAGTGCCCTGGTCGCTACCCTGAGCATCTGCCACTGCCTGGTCTTCTGGTTCGGCGAGCGAGTGCACCTGGGTGGTGCCATCGGCCCCCTCCACTTCTACATGCTCCAGCCCCAGATCAGCCAAGTTGGCACCTGGACGGCCCTGATCCTGCCACCAGAGAAAACCGGCGCCGATCAGCGCCAGCAGCAGCAGGAAACTCACCAGGCGCAGGATGCTCTGCGAATAACGCACGGGCTCTTCGATACGACCAAGTGCATGCACGTTGCTGCCAGTGGCATCAGTGCCCGTGAACTGGTCGAACTCCAGCACCAGTCGGTTCTGATCCATCTCCAGAAGCTTGGCATAGGCACGAATGTAGCCACGGGCAAAGGTGGTACCCGGGAGTTTGTCGAAAGCACCCGCCTCGATCTGGGCAAGCCGTTGCGGAGTCAGGTTGAGCTGAGCAGCCACCTCGGCAACGCCCAAGCCCTTGATCTCTCGGGCCTGGCGCAGAGTTTCGCCTGGATTGGTCGGCATCGACTGAGATGTCACTTCACTATGTGCCGCGTTCATCGTTGCCCCGAAACAAATTGCTGATATTCCTGAGAAGCCGGATACAGACGTCGTAGCTGCAGGCCCAGGCTGGCTGCCCGGTCGCGGTCCTCGAACACTTCTGCCAGGCGCGCACCGAGCAGCAGGCTACGAGCATTCTGCGGTGCTATTTCGCTGTAGCTGTCGTAGTAACGACGAGCCGGTACATATTCTTTGTCCTCGTAGGACAGCACAGCCATCTCCAGCAAGGCGCGCGGTTGCCGGCTACTCAGGCGCAAGGCGCGCTGGAAGTATTCCTTGGCCTGCTCGCGCTGACCAAGCTGCAGTGCTGTCAGCCCCAAGTTCTCGAAAACCCGGGAGCGCTCCGGATACAGATTGTCCTCAGCAGCCTTGAGGTAAGTACTCAGGGCTTCCTGGTAGCGCTTCTGCTCGAACAGAAAACCGCCGTAGTTGTTCAGCAGGCGAGCATCCTTCGGGCGCTGGGACAGGGCTTTACGGAAATGCTCGTCGGCCAGCTTCGGCTCCATCTCCAGCTGGAATGCGATGGCCAGCGCGGCATGCGCATCAGCGTTGGAGGAGTCCAGGTCCAGCGCGTTCTTCAGCGGCACCTTGGCGCGCTGGGTATCGCCTTGCTGGATATAGGCCAGGCCCAGCTGAACATAGGCATCACGTGCCTCATCACGCCCTTTCGCCGTACGCATGGGGTCGACATCGCCAGTGGTCACACAACCACCGAGCAGACTGACAACTAGCAACAACAGCGCAGGGCGCAAGGTCATGGGCATCCTCTCTTCAATTTCGATTGGTGGCAGCATGAGGCTCTTGCGCCTCGCTGCCCAGTTGGCGCACGGCAATATAACGCTCACTGCGCCGAGTACGGTCCATGACCTGGCCAACCAACTGGCCACAGGCGGCATCGATATCGTCACCACGCGTCGTACGTACCGTGACGTTATGACCAGCCTTGTGCAACAGGTCCTGGAAGCGGCGAATGGCGTTATTGCTCGGCCGCTCGTACCCCGAGAAGGGGAAGGGATTAAACGGAATCAGGTTGATCTTGCAAGGTACATCGGCCAGAAGTGCGATCATCTGCTCAGCATGCTCAGGCTGATCGTTGACGCCCTTGAGCAGGGTGTACTCGATGGTCAGCACACGCTTCTCGCCCAGTTTGGAGATGTAGCGTTTGCACGCGGCCAACAGCATTTCCAGCGGATACTTCTTGTTGATCGGCACCAGCTGATTGCGCAACTCATCGTTAGGCGCATGCAGCGACAGAGCCAGGGACACGTCGATCACTTCGGCCAGCTTGTCGATCATCGGCACCACGCCGGAGGTGGACAGGGTCACCTTGCGCTTGGAAATGCCGTAGCCGAGGTCGTCCATCATGATCTGCATGGCGGAGACGACGTTGTCGAAATTCAGCAGCGGCTCGCCCATGCCCATCATCACCACGTTGGTGATGGCGCGGTCGATCTTCGCCGGCACGGAGCCGAAGGATTTGCTGGCGATCCATACCTGGCCAATGATCTCGGCACTGGTCAGGTCGCTGTTGAAGCCTTGCTTGCCGGTGGAACAGAAACTGCAATCCAGGGCACACCCGGCCTGCGACGACACGCACAGCGTGCCGCGGCCATTCTGCGGGATGTACACGGTTTCCACGCAGCTGCCAGACGCCACACGCACGACCCACTTGCGCGTGCCATCGGCGGAAATATTTTCGCTGACCACTTCCGGGCCACGAATCTCGGCAGAGGCCTCGAGCTTCTCGCGCAAGGCCTTGCCGACATTGGTCATGGCGGCGAAATCATCGACGCCAAAATGGTGAATCCACTTCATCACCTGGCCGGCACGGAAGCGCTTCTCGCCGATGGACTCGAAGAACTGTTCCATTTCCGGCTGGGTCAGGCCCAGCAGGTTGATCTTGCCGGTGGTATTGGTCATGGCTTCATCCTCGCTTCATTCGCCAATCAGCGAATGCGCGCGCACAGCTCGGTAGCGGAGAAGAAGTAAGCGATTTCGCGAGCAGCGGACGCTTCGGAATCCGAACCGTGAACGGCGTTTTCGTCGATGGAAACGGCGAAGTCAGCACGGATGGTGCCGGCAGCAGCTTCTTTCGGGTTGGTAGCGCCCATCAGTTCACGGTTTTTCAGGACGGCGTCTTCGCCTTCCAGAACCTGAACGATGACCGGGCCGGAAGTCATGAAGGCAACCAGATCCTTGAAGAAGCCACGCTCGCTGTGCTCAGCGTAGAAACCAGCAGCTTCGCGATCGGACAGTTGCACCATCTTCGAAGCGACAACGCGCAGGCCGGCTTTTTCGAAACGGGTGGTGATCTCACCGATGACGTTCTTGGCAACGGCGTCAGGCTTGATGATGGAGAAAGTACGTTGAACAGCCATGTGAAGCTCCAGAAACTTTAGGGTTAAAGCGAAAAATTAAACCCGCGAATTATACGCGGGTTCCGGTTAAAAGCGTAGGGCAGGCGCCGTAAGCGCCTGTTTCAATCGAGTTCTTCGATCCAGGCGGCCTGTATCGCCTCCAGCACTTTCTCCCCCCCGCGCTGCGGGTCATCGGAGAACTCTGGCAAGGATACGACCCAACGGTGCAGATCGACGAAGTTCACGTAGCGCGGATCGACATCCGGCTTCTGCTCGCTCAGCTCGATGGCGATGTCCAGTACATCGGCCCATTTCAGACTCATGATGATGCTTCCTGGATTAATGCGGCGCTTCAGCCGCGTGATTAAGCGAATACTTGGGAATCTCGACGGTCAGGTCTTGCTCACCGACTATGGCCTGACACGCCAGGCGCGACTGAGCTTCGAGCCCCCAGGCCTTGTCCAGGTAGTCTTCCTCCAGCTCGTCGGCCTCGTTCAGCGAATCGAAGCCTTCGCGCACGATACAGTGACAGGTGGTGCAGGCACATACACCACCGCAGGCGCTCTCCATCTCGATGTGGTGCTCATGCGCCAGCTCGAGGATGGAAACGCCAGGCTCGGCCTCTACCACCAGACCATCCGGGCAGAATCGCTCGTGGGGCAGAAAAATTACCTGCGGCATCAATTATTCCTCGATCTCATTCAGATTACGCCCTGCCAACGCGGCTTTTACCGTCGAATCCAGGCGGCGGGCAGCAAACGCATCGGTCACCTGCGACAGACGCTTGGTCTGCCGCTCGATCGCCGCGCCATCGCTACCCGCAAGCAGATCACGCAACTCCTGCACCTGCAGTTCGATGACCTCGCGCTCCTCGGCATCCAGCAAACGCTCACCATCGGCCTCCAGCGCAGCTTCGACCGCCTCGATTAGGCGCTGGGCATCGACCTGCTGCTCACGCAGTACACGGGCCGCCTTGTCATCTCCAGCGTTCTGGAAGGAGTCCTGCAGCATGCGGGCGATTTCGCCATCGGTCAGACCGTAAGAGGGTTTGACCTGAATGCTCGCCTCGATACCCGAACTCAGCTCGCGAGCCGCGACACTGAGCAGGCCGTCGGCATCGACCTGGAAGGTCACGCGAATCTTCGCCGCCCCTGCCACCATCGGCGGGATGCCGCGCAATTCGAAGCGCGCCAGGGAGCGACAATCGGCGATCAGCTCGCGCTCACCCTGCAGCACGTGAATCATCATGGCCGTCTGGCCATCCTTGTAAGTCGTGAACTCCTGCGCACGCGCCACCGGAATGGTGGTATTGCGCGGAATCACCTTCTCCATCAACCCGCCCATGGTTTCCAGGCCGAGCGACAGCGGAATCACGTCCAGCAACAGCAACTCTTCGCCATCGCTACGCTGATTGCCGGCCAGGGCATCGGCCTGGATCGCGGCGCCAATGGCCACCACCTGATCCGGATCGATATTGGTCAGCGGCGCACGACCGAACAGCTCGCCAACCGCCTCGCGCACACGCGGCACACGGGTCGAACCGCCCACCATGACCACTGCACTGACCTCTTCCAGCTCGACACCCGAATCGCGCACCGCGCGGCGGCAAGCCTTGAGGCTGCGCGCCACCATCGGCTCGATCAGTGCCTCGAACTGCTCACGCGACAACGAACCACGCCAGTCGCCGTGGCTCAGCTCGACACAGGCTGCCTCAGTCAGTCCTTCCTTGGCCGCACAGGCGGCCTGCAACAGGCTGCGCTGGGTCGCCGGGTCGAGATCGTTGGAAATGCCAGCCTGCTGGATGATCCAGTCGGCAATGGCATGATCGAAGTCATCGCCACCCAGCGCACTGTCGCCGCCGGTGGCCAGCACTTCGAACACACCGCCAGTCAGGCGCAGGATGGAAATATCGAAGGTACCGCCACCGAGGTCATAGATGGCGACCACGCCCTCGGCCTTCTGATCCAGGCCATAAGCGACCGCAGCAGCAGTCGGCTCATTGAGCAGACGCAGAACGGTGAGACCCGCCAGGCGCGCAGCGTCCTTGGTGGCCTGACGCTGAGCATCGTCGAAATAAGCCGGAACGGTAATCACCGCACCAACCAGCTCCCCGTCCAGGGTCTGCTCGGCGCGCAGGCGCAGGGTCTTGAGAATTTCTGCCGACACTTCTACCGGGCTCTTCGCCCCTTGCACCGTCTCGATGAAGGGCATATGCGACTCGCCCGCGGAGAAGCGATACGGCATCTGCTCACCAAGCTGATGAACATCGGCAATGCCACGCCCCATCAGGCGCTTGACTGACAGCACGGTATTGAAAGGATCAGAGGCGGCGGCCAGCTTGGCCGACCCACCAACCTCGACGCTTGCTGCGTGGTAGCGCACGGCGGAAGGCAGGATGACCTCGCCATCAGCGTCAGCCAGAGGCTCGGCCAGACCGCTGCGTACAGCGGCAACCAGCGAGTTGGTAGTACCCAGGTCGATGCCCACTGCCAGCCGACGCTGGTGCGGTTGCGGACTCTGTCCTGGCTCGGCGATCTGCAATAAGGCCATGGTCTTCTTGAAATCATCAGGCAGGCCGCCCAGGCGACCTACAGGTTAATCGTCGAGGCGCTCTTCTAACTGGCGCACTTCATGAGAGAGCTTGTCGAGGAACTGCATGCGGCGCATCAGACGCTCGGCCTCTTCGCGGCGAGCCTCATCGTCCCAGCACGCCGCGAAGCTGTCATTGAGCAGCTCCTGCGCCGACTTCAGGCGACGCTTGAAGGCGGCAACGCCAGCAAGATCGGCGTCGTCCTGCAATTCCTCCAGCTCTTCGCGCAACTGCATCTGCTGCAGCAGAAAATCCGGATCCTGCACCGTCACTTCCAACGGCAGCTCGGGGCCGCGCATCGCCAGCAGGTAGCGCGCACGCTGCGAAGGTGTTTTCAGGACCTGATAGGCCTCGTTGAGGCTGGCCGAACGCTCCAGCGCCAGGCGCTGCTCGCGCTCGCCCGCATCAGCGAATCGGTCGGGATGCACCTGGCGCGCCAGTTCACGATAACGGACGGCCAGCTGATCCAGATCGAGGCGAAAACTCGGCTGCAGATCGAACAAAGCGAAATGGCACGGATTACCCACGACAGAGCCTCAAACGTTGAAGCTCTCGCCGCAGCCGCATTCGCCACGCACGTTGGGATTATTGAACTTGAAGCCCTCGTTGAGGCCTTCCTTGACGAAGTCCAATTCGGTGCCATCGAGATACACCAGGCTCTTGGGATCAATGATCACCTTGACGCCATGGCTCTCGAAAACCTGATCTTCCGCTGCCGGTTCATCGACGAACTCGAGCACGTAGGCCAGGCCGGAGCAACCGGTAGTACGCACACCGAGGCGAATGCCCTCGCCCTTGCCGCGCCCCTCGAGGGAACGCTGCACATGACGAGCTGCTGCTTCAGACATGGTGATGGCCATTACAAACCTCGTATCAGAGCAAGCCTTTCTTCTGCTTGTAGTCGCGCACGGCAGCCTTGATGGCGTCCTCGGCGAGTACGGAGCAGTGAATCTTCACCGGCGGCAGCGCCAGTTCTTCGGCGAGCTGGGTGTTCTTGATGCTCTCGGCTTCATCCAGAGTCTTGCCCTTCATCCACTCGGTGGCGAGGGAGCTGGAGGCGATAGCCGAACCGCAGCCATAGGTCTTGAACTTGGCATCTTCGATGACGCCGCTCTCACTGACCTTGATCTGCAGGCGCATGACGTCACCACAGGCCGGCGCACCGACCATGCCGGTACCGACGTCCGGATCCTCGGCGTTGAGCTTGCCGACGTTGCGCGGGTTTTCGTAGTGGTCGATGACCTTGTCACTGTATGCCATGTTGTACTTCCTCTCTCATCAGGTGCCGCTCTCCGGCGGAGCGCTCAGCGAACGATCCGCCTCGGCAGCTTTTAGTGTGCTGCCCATTCCACGGAGGAAAGGTCGACACCTTCTTTGAACATATCCCACAGGGGCGACAGTTCGCGCAGCTTGTCCACGGCCTCACGGACCTTGGCAGCGGCATAGTCGACTTCTTCCTCGGTGGTGAAACGACCGAAGGTGAAGCGAATCGAGCTGTGCGCCAGTTCGTCGTTGCGGCCCAGGGCGCGCAGCACGTAAGACGGCTCCAGGGAAGCCGAGGTACAGGCCGAACCGGACGATACGGCGAGGTCCTTGAGCGCCATGATCAGCGACTCACCCTCGACGTAGTTGAAACTCAGGTTGAGGTTGTGCGGCACACGGGCCGTCAGGCTGCCGTTGACGTACAGCTCTTCCATGTCTTCCAGCTGGCGATAAAAACGATCACGCAGAGCCGTGATGCGCTGATTCTCGGCAGCCATTTCTTCCTTGGCGATGCGGAAGGCTTCACCCATCCCAACGCACTGGTGAGTGGCCAGAGTGCCCGAACGCATGCCGCGCTCATGGCCACCGCCGTGAGTCTGTGCTTCCAGACGCACGCGCGGCTTGCGACGCACGTACAGGGCGCCAACGCCTTTGGGGCCGTAAGTCTTGTGCGCGGAGAAGGACATCAGGTCGACCTTCAGCTTCTCCAGGTCGATTTCGACCTTGCCAGTGGACTGCGCAGCATCGACATGCAGCAGCACACCGCGGGAGCGGGTCAGCTCACCGATGGCAGCAATATCGTTGATGGTGCCGATTTCGTTATTGACGTGCATCAGCGAGACCAGCGTGGTGTCCTCGCGCAGCACTGCCTCGACCATGGCGGGCGTGATCAGCCCATCTTCGCCCGGCTCAAGGTAAGTCACTTCGAAACCTTCACGCTCGAGCTGACGAGTGGTGTCCAGCACCGCCTTGTGCTCGATCTTCGAGGTGATGATGTGCTTGCCCTTGCTGCTGTAGAAGTGCGCAACACCCTTGATGGCAAGGTTGTCGGATTCGGTAGCGCCGCTGGTCCAGACGATTTCACGCGGGTCGGCGCCCACCAGCTCAGCAACCTGACGACGGGCGTTTTCGACAGCTTCTTCTGCCTTCCAGCCGAATACGTGAGAGCGCGAAGCCGGGTTACCGAAGTTACCGTCGACCAGCAGGCACTCACTCATCTTCTGCGCAACACGCGGGTCTACCGGCGTGGTGGCGGAATAATCGAGGTAGATCGGCAATTTCATTGGTTTTCTCCTATCAGGCAAACGCCCTGCTCACTCGATGGCAGACGCTTCAATCTTATCCAAAAGCGGTGCAGTGCCCCTGCCGGAGCAGCGACGCTGATCCTGACGCAACGCGACTTCCTGCACCTCATGGCGCGCGACCAGATCAGCCAGGCTGATGCCGCTGAGAAATTCGTGAATTTGCTGACTGAGGTCGCACCACAGGTGATGGGTCAGACAGGTGTCACCAGAGTGACAATCGCCCTGCCCCTGGCAGCGCGTGGCATCCACGGACTCATTGACCGCATCGATCACCTGAGCTACCTGAATGCCGCGCATGTCACGCGACAGCTGATAACCGCCACCCGGCCCACGCACACTGGAAACCAGGCTGCCGCGGCGCAGCTTGGCGAACAGCTGCTCGAGATAGGACAGAGAGATGCCCTGCCGCTCGGAAATATCGGCCAGGGAAACGGGACCGTGCTGCGCATGCAGCGCCAGGTCAAGCATGGCGGTAACGGCGTAACGGCCTTTGGTGGTCAGTCGCATGGCTCTACCACGAATCACTGAATTGCGGCGAAGTATGCGATTCCCGAGTATTTAAGTCAACTATAAGACCTATTAATTTACTCAGGATTGACCGCAAAAACGAGGCGGCACTATAGCAAATGCCGCCTCGCTACGCATTACGCTGCGGGCTTGTCGCTCTGCTGCTGGTCCTTGCACACGTCCGCGAAATCTTCGTCGCGCAGAGTCGGCAAATCCTTGGCGCAGTAGTCACTGCCCAGCCCCGTCAGCGCCTTGCACATACCCTCCAGACGACCATCGACCGCATGCAGATGATCGAGCAGTTGGCCGATGGCGCGCGCCACCGGGTCCGGCATGTCCTGACCGACGCCGTAGGCATCAAAGCCGATCTTCTCGGCCATGGCCTGACGCTTGGCCTCCTGCTCGTCGTCGGACTTGACGATGATCTTGCCGGGAATACCGACAGCAGTCGCACCCGCCGGCACCGCTTTGGTCACCACCGCATTGGAGCCGATCTTGGCGCCCGCACCGACAGTGAAAGGCCCCAGCACCTTGGCACCGGCGCCCACCACCACACCATCCTCCAGCGTCGGGTGACGCTTGCCCTTGTTCCAGCTGGTACCACCCAGGGTTACACCCTGATACAGCGTGACGTCATTGCCGATCTCGGCGGTCTCGCCGATCACGATGCCCATGCCATGGTCGATGAAGAAGCGTCGCCCAATCTTCGCCCCCGGATGAATCTCGATACCGGTCATCCAGCGCCCGAAATTGGACACCACGCGCGCCAGCCATTTCCAACCCGAGCGCCACAGAGCATGCGCCACACGGTGCAACCACACGGCATGCAGCCCCGGATAGCAGGTCACCACCTCGAAGGCATTACGCGCCGCTGGATCTCGGTGAAAAACGCTTTGGATATCTTCTCGAATGCGCTCAAACATCAGACTTCCCCTGCTTGTGAGGCTCTCCACGCACGGCCTTCTCCGTTTCGGTAAGGATGCCGCGCAGGATATTCATCTCCAACCTGCTCACCGCACTGCGCCCGTAAAGACGACGCAGGCGAGTCATCAGGTGCCTAGGCTTCTGCGGATCGAGAAACCCGATCATCACCAGCACACGACGCAAATGACCGTAAAAAGACTCGAGCTCATCTGCCGTCGCAGCCTGGGAATTGAGCATCGCCGTGGATTCCAGCTTCTCCACCTTGCTTGGCAGATTCTGCGCTGTCAGCCAGGCCATGCGCACTTCATAGGCCAGCACCTGCACCGCCGCCGCCAGGTTCAGCGAGCTGAACTCGGGATTCGACGGAATATGCACGTGGTATTGACATCGCTGCAGCTCTTCATTGGTCAGACCGGCATATTCACGGCCAAACACCAACGCCACTTCACCACCAGCAGCCGCCTGCTCACAACTGGTCACGCCACACTCACGCGGATCCAGCAGCGGCCAGGGAATGCGCCGATCACGCGCACTGGTGCCAATTACCAGCGTGCAGCCGACCAGAGCCTCCTCCAGCGTCTCGACCACCCGCGCAGCATCCAGCACATCGGTGGCACCGGAGGCGCGCGCGACGGCATCCCCACTGGGGAAATCCTCGGGAGCGACCAGCACCAGACGCGACAGGCCCATGTTTTTCATCGCCCGCGCGGCACCGCCGATATTGCCCGGATGACTGGTACCCACCAGAACGACGCGAATATTGTCCAGCAACGCAGACACTCTCAGAAACGTTTAGGGGCAACGATCTTACCCAAGCCCCTGCGCGATTACCATGCGAGGTACAGACGGCACTTCATCAACATTGGTTTTCTGCTAACATGGCCGGCTTTCTTTAACGCCCCAGGTGAACCTCCCATGCAGCCCATGCTGAATATCGCCCTGCGCGCCGCTCGCAGCGCCGGTGAAATGATCTTTCGCTCCATCGAGCGCCTGGATGTCATCTCGGTCGACGAGAAGGATGCCAAGGATTACGTCACCGAGGTCGACAAGGCCGCCGAGCTGATGATCGTCCAGGCCATCCGCAAGGCCTACCCGACCCACAGCTTCCTGGGAGAAGAAGGCGGCGTACTGGAAGGCAGCGGCGAAGGCGCCGACTACCAGTGGATCATCGACCCGCTGGACGGCACCACCAACTTCGTCCGCGGCGTACCGCACTTCGCCATCAGCATCGCCTGCAAGTACCGCGGCCGCCTTGAGCACGCCATCGTGCTGGATCCGGTTCGCCAGGAAGAGTTCACTGCCAGCCGCGGCCGCGGCGCGGCCCTCAACGGCCGCCGCCTGCGCGTCAGCAACCGCAAGAGCCTGGAAGGCGCCCTGCTCGGCACCGGCTTCCCGTTCCGCGACGGTCAGCTCGACCATCTGGACAATTACCTGAACATGTTCCGCAGCCTGACCGGGCAAACCGCCGGCATCCGCCGCGCAGGCGCTGCCAGCCTCGACCTGGCCTACGTCGCTGCCGGCCGCTTCGATGCCTTCTGGGAGTTCGGCCTGTCCGAGTGGGACATGGCGGCCGGCGCCCTGCTGATTCAGGAAGCAGGCGGCCTGGTCAGCGACTTCAGCGGCAGCCATGAATTCCTCGAGAAAGGCCAGATCGTCGCCGGTAACACCAAGTGCTTCAAGGCCGTGCTGACCGCGATCCAGCCGCACCTGGCACCCTCGATGAAGCGCTGAGCTTCCGCCAGGCCATAAAAAATCGCCCGGAGCGATTTTTGACGTCGCGCAGCGACGGCCCGATGGGAGGCCGCCATGGATGGCAGGCCACAAAAAAACGCCCCGAGGGGCGTTTTTTTATTGCTCGAGATCCTTACTGGGCCTGCTGCACCAGCACCAGCTCACCCTGCTTGTTGACCGGAATACGGCTGCCCGGATCACGATCCATGCGCACGGTACCGACCTTCTCGTCCAACTGATATTTCACGTCGTAACCTACCAGCTTCTGGCTGGTATCGGTCACGGTGCTGCAGCGGGTTTCGGTGGTGGTGTAAGTGTCACGCTGCTGCATGCCCTCCTGAATCTTGTTGCCGGCATAGCCGCCGCCAACAGCACCAGCCACGGTGGCGATCTTCTTGCCGTTGCCGCCACCAACCTGATTACCCAGCAGACCGCCAGCGATGGCACCGATAGCGGTACCGGCAAGCTGATGCTGGTCCTGCACCGGACGCTGACGAGTCACGGCCACGTCCTTGCACACCTCCCGCGGAGTTTTCACTGTTTCGTTGATCGGCGTTACAGCCAGCACCTCGGCATAATCCGGGCCACGATCAACCAGACTGTAGGTAGCGACAGCACCACCTGCGGTCACACCAACAGCACCCAGTACGGCACCTACCAATAGTGATTTATTCATTTTTTGTGTCTCCTAGGCTCGGCGACTCGCGCTCTTCTCCCTGCCTAGGACAGCAAAAAGCCGCGGCAAGTTCGACTTACCGCGGCTTTCACTGTCTTTCTTGAAGCCCGTCACACCATCAGGGGCGACCGTCGTCGACCTCGGCCTCGGCCACCGGAGGAATCAGATCCTCGACGCTGAGCTTCAACCACACCAGCACCGAGGCACCAATGTAGACCGACGAGTAGGTACCCACCACCACACCGACCAGCAAGGTCAGGGCGAACGCGGCCAGCACGTCGCCGCCGAAGAACAGCAGGGCCAGCAGCGCCAGCGCGGTGGACAACGAAGTGGCGATGGTACGCAGCAAGGTCTGGGTGATCGAGATATCGACATTATCGATCAACGAGGTCTTGCGCAGCACACGGAAGTTCTCACGAATCCGGTCATAGATGATGATGGTGTCGTTGAGCGAGTAACCGATCATCGCCAGTACCGCAGCCAGCACCGTCAGGTCGAACTGGATCTGGAAGAATGCCAGCACGCCCAGAGTGATCACCACGTCATGCACCAGCGAGGCGATGGCGCCAACGCCGAACTTCCACTGGAAGCGAAAAGCCAGGTACAGCAGGATACCGCCGAGCGCCAGGAGCATGGCGATACCGCCCTGGTCGCGCAGCTCTTCGCCCACTTGCGGGCCTACGAACTCGACACGCTTGACCTCGAACTGCGCAGCGGCATCCACCTTGCGCAGCGCCGCAGCGACCTGGTTACCCAGATCGGCGTCGTCACCCGCCAGGCGCACCAGCACATCGGTGCTGGCACCGAAGCTCTGTACCACTGCGTCGGTATAGCCAGCCTGCCCCAGCTCGTTCTTGATCAGATCAAGATTCGCCGACTGCTCGTACTGCAGCTCGATCAGCGTGCCGCCCGTGAAGTCCAGGCCAAAGTTGAGCCCCTTGGTGAACAGTGCACCCAGGCCAATCAGCGTCAGCACGACCGTGATGGAGAAGGCGATATTGCGGATCGCCATGAAACGAATGATTGATTTGTTCATGACTGCACCTCAGATCCACAGCTTCTTGACGTTGCGACCACCGAAGATCAGGTTGACCAGACCTCGGGTGAACATGATGGCTGTGAACATCGAAGTCACGATCCCCAGTGACATGGTCACGGCAAAGCCCTTGACCGGACCGGTGCCCATGGCAAACAGGATGCCCCCGACCAACAGGGTGGTCAGGTTACTGTCTAGAATCGCCGAGAAGGCACGATCGAAACCTTCGTGGATCGCTCGCTGCACCGGCAAGCCGTTGGCCAATTCCTCGCGTATCCGCGAGAAAATCAGCACGTTGGCGTCAACCGCCATACCCAGGGTCAGCACGATACCGGCGATACCCGGAAGGGTGAGCGTCGCCCCGATAGCAGACATCAGACCGACCAGCAGCACCAGGTTGAACGCCAGGGCCACGGTCGCCAGCACACCGAAGAAGCGATAAATGGCGATGATGAAGATCGCCACGAAGAGCATCGCCCACTCGGTGGAAGCGACACCTTTGGCAATGTTCTCGGCGCCCAGGCTTGGGCCGATGGTGCGCTCTTCGGCGAAGTACATCGGCGCCGCCAGGCCACCGGCACGCAGCAGCAGCGCAAGCTCGGAGGACTCGCCCTGGCCGTTCAGACCGGTGATGCGGAACTGGCTGCCGAGTGCCGACTGGATGGTCGCCAGGCTGATGATCTTCTTCTCTTCGACGAAGGAGGAAACAGCGACTTCCTGCTCGACACCATCGACGTTCTGGCGCACGTAGCGGGTGACCGGCTTCTGCTCGATGAAGATCACCGCCATGCTGCGGCCTACGTTGTTACGCGTGGCGCGATTCATCAGATCGCCGCCGTGACCGTCGAGGCGAATGTTCACCTGCGGGCGACCGTTCTCGTCGAAACTGGCCTGGGCATCGGTCACCTGATCACCGGTGATGATCAGCTCGCGCTCCAACTGTACCGGCGGACGACCGGCCTCACGGAAGCCGAAGTCCTCGGTCGCACCACGCGGCGCGTCCAGCTCAGCCTGCAAACGGAACTCCAGGTTGGCGGTCTTGCCGAGAATACGCTTGGCCTCGGCAGTGTCCTGCACGCCCGGCAGCTCGACCACGATGCGGTTGGCACCCTGGCGCTGCACCAGCGGCTCGGCCACGCCCAGCTCGTTGACCCGGTTACGCACGGTGGTGAGGTTCTGCTTGATCGAGTACTCGCGAATTTCGGCGATCTTGGCCTGGGTCAGCCCCAGTTGCAGAACCTGCTGACCACCACGCTCGACGGTGGTCAGTTCGAAGTCCTTGTAATCCTTGCGGATCAGGCTCTCGGCCTTGTCCAGCGTCTCGCTGTCGGCGAAACCGAGCTGAATACGGCCATTGCTTTCCGGCATGCTGCGGTAGCGCACACGCTCCTTGCGCAGCAGGCTCTTGACTTCGCCTTCATAGACCTTGCGGCGCACATCCAGCGCCTTTTCCATGTCGACTTCCAGCAGGAAGTGCACACCACCGGACAGGTCCAGACCCAGCTTCATCGGGCTCGCGCCCAGATTGCGCAGCCAGTCGGGGGTGGTTTGCGCCAGGTTCAGCGCCACGACGTAATCGTCGCCCAATGCACGGCGAACGATGTCCTTGGCCGGCAGTTGATCATCTTGTCGGGTCAGGCGAATCAGGCCACCACGACCACGCTCGTCGATGCTGGCCGCCTTGACGGAGATACCGGCGTCCTGCAGCGCCTTGCTGGCGCGATCGATATCCGTCTGCTGAATGCTGAGCGCCGAGCTGGCGCCGCTGATCTGCACGGCAGGATCGTCAGGGTAAAGATTGGGAATGGAGTAAACCAGACCGATCGCCAGTACGGACAGAATCAGCAGGTACTTCCACAGAGGGTATTTATTGAGCATGAACGAGCCGCCCGCTTTATGACGCGGGGCGCTAAAGTGCACCTCTAAAAACTACCTGCGTTGCCATCGCTGCGTTAAAAACAGGCTCAAAATGCTCGAAAATCGCTCGTAAAGTCGGTCGCGACCCCGGCCGTTTCTCGCCTGTTTTTGCCTTGCGCTGGCTGCCTCGCCTACGTTTTTAGAAGTGCCCTAAAGCGCCCCGTCGAATGGAAACTAAGAACCGAATCAGATGGCTTTCAGCGTGCCCTTGGGCAGGGTGGCGGCGATGGCCTGTTTCTGGAATTTCAGCTCGACGGTGTCAGACACCTCGATGACCACGAAATCTTCAGCAACCTTGGACACCTTGCCAGCGATGCCGCCGCTGGTGACCACTTCGTCGCCCTTCTGCAGGTTGCCGAGCAGATTTTTGTGTTCCTTGGCACGCTTGGCCTGCGGACGCCAGATCATCAGATAGAAGATGACCAGAAAACCGATCAAAAATACCCACTCGAAACCGCTGCCGGCAGGGCCAGCAGCCGCGGTGTCAGCGTAGGCGGCGGGGATGAAAAAGCTCATGTAACACTCCTAATGGAAAGGATCTTGAATCGTTCAGGAATCAGTCAAGCGGCGGCACAGGCAGGCCACGCTTGGCATAGAAGGTTTCGACGAAGGCGGCCAATGTACCCTGTCCGATAGCCTCGCGCAAACCAGCCATAACCCGCTGATAATGCCGCAAGTTGTGGATGGTATTGAGCATGCTACCGAGCATTTCGCCGCACTTGTCCAGATGGTGCAGATAAGCGCGCGAGAAATGTTTGCAGGTGTAACAGTCGCAGCTCGGGTCCAGCGGTGAATCATCGTGCTTGTGCACGGCATTGCGGATCTTCACCACGCCGGTGTCGACGAACAGGTGGCCATTGCGCGCATTTCGCGTCGGCATCACGCAATCGAACATGTCCACGCCACGGCGCACGCCCTCGACCAGGTCTTCCGGCTTGCCCACGCCCATCAGGTAACGCGGCTTGTCGGCTGGCATGTGCGGCGGCAGGAAGTCCAGCACGCGGATCATTTCTTCCTTCGGCTCGCCAACCGACAGACCGCCGATGGCCAGACCGTCGAAACCGATCTCGCACAGCCCTTCGAGCGAACGCATGCGCAACTCTTCATGCATGCCGCCCTGGACGATGCCGAATAACGCCGCGCTGCTCTCGCCATGCGCCACCTTGGAGCGCTTGGCCCAGCGCAGCGACAGCTCCATGGAGCGCTTGGCCACGTCGAACTCGGCCGGATAGGGCGTGCATTCGTCGAAGATCATCACGATGTCCGAGCCCAGGTCGCGCTGCACCTGCATCGACTCTTCCGGCCCCATGAACACCTTGGCGCCATCGACCGGCGAAGCGAAGTACACGCCCTCCTCCTTGATCTTGCGCATGGCACCCAGGCTGAACACCTGGAAGCCACCGGAGTCGGTAAGGATCGGCCCTTGCCACTGCATGAAATCATGCAGGTCACCGTGTTTCTTGACCACCTCCATGCCTGGGCGCAGCCACAGGTGGAAGGTATTGCCGAGAATGATCTGCGCGCCGATACCCTCGACGTCGCGCGGGAGCATGCCCTTGACCGTGCCATAGGTACCCACCGGCATGAAGGCCGGGGTCTCGACCACACCGCGCGGGAAGGTCAGGCGACCACGACGGGCCTTGCCATCGGTAGCCAGCAACTCGAAGGACATGCGACAGGTGCGCGTCATACTCAAACCTCGGGCCCGCGCGCGGCGGGATTGCGGGTGATGAACATGGCATCACCGTAACTGAAGAAGCGATAGCCCTGCGCCACGGCTTCGCGGTAGGCGGCCATGGTTTCGGAATAACCGGCAAAGGCCGACACCAGCATCAGCAGGGTCGACTCGGGCAGGTGGAAATTGGTCACCAGGGCATCGACCACATGAAACGGGCGGCCTGGATAGATGAAGATGTCGGTATCACCGCTGAAGGGCTGCAACTCACCGTCTCGCGCTGCGGTTTCCAGCGAGCGCACACTGGTCGTGCCCACCGCAACCACACGCCCGCCACGCGCACGACAGGCTGCCACGGCGTCGACCACATCCTGGCCGACCTCCAGCCACTCGCTGTGCATGTGGTGATCCTCGATACGCTCGACACGCACGGGCTGGAAAGTGCCAGCACCGACATGCAGCGTCACGAAGGCGGTTTCCACCCCCGTGGCGCGGATCGCCGCCAACAATTCGTCATCGAAGTGCAGACCCGCGGTCGGAGCCGCCACGGCGCCGGCCTTCTGCGCGTAGACGGTCTGATAACGCTCGCGATCCGCCTCGTCATCCGGCCTGTCTATATAAGGAGGCAGCGGCATGTGCCCGACACGCTCGAGCAACGGCAACACCGGCTCGGCAAAGCGCAGCTCGAACAGCGCATCGTGGCGCGCGACCATCTCGGCCTCGCCACCACCGTCGATGAGAATCTGCGAACCGGGCTTGGGCGATTTACTCGAGCGCACGTGAGCGAGCACGCGATACTGATCGAGCACGCGCTCCACCAGCACCTCGAGCTTGCCGCCAGAGGCCTTCTGACCGAACAGGCGCGCCGGAATCACTCGAGTGTTGTTGAACACCATGAGGTCGCCAGGACGCAGTTGCTCCAGCACATCGGTGAACTGGCCATGGCGCAGCTCACCACTTGCTCCATCGAGCTGCAACAGGCGACTGGCGCGGCGCTCGGCCAACGGGTGACGAGCGATCAGCGACTCGGGAAGATCGAAGTGGAAATCGGCAACACGCATGATTCGGAGGGGGTATTTCTGCAGGGTGGCAAAGCTTACCGGATTTCCACTTGTCCGACCACGTGAGCCTACGGAGCGTAGTTGGCGACAATACGCGCCAAGGTGCCGTCGGCCTGCAGGGCGCGGATGGCGGCATTGAAGGCCTCCAGCCGACCAGCCTGGTCACGATGCAGGCGTAAGCGCAACTGAGAGCGGTTGATCGTCGGCCCCTCCTCTACCTCTTCCCAGCGCGAGGCCTGCGATTGCGAATTCTGGTGCTGCAGGTAGCGCCACTCCAGGCGGTCCAGAATGCCGGCCTCGCTGCGCCCCTGGGCTACCAGATAGATCAGCGCCCGAGCATCGGCGCCATCGTTGCGCTGGAAATACTCACTGCCAGCGTAGCCATAACCGCGCACAGTGGCGATCGAGCGACCACGCAAGTCCTGCAGGCTCTGATAGGGAAACCGCCTGCCCGGCGCGAAGATCAGCATTTCCTCAGCCTGCAGCACCGGTACCGTCCACAGTGACACCCCCATCTGCCCGCGATCGCTACGCCAGCTCTTGCTGACGCAGCACTCGATCTGCAGATGGCCTTCGCGGAAAAGCTTCTGCGTACGCAGCGGCGGCAGTGGATGACTGGCCTGCAACTGCTCTGGCAAACGCTGATCCAGCGCGAGCATGAAGTCGTGGAGAATGCCACTGACACGCGCCCCATCGACGATCCAGTACGGCGCCCAGCTCTCATCGGTCACGGCGTAGGTCAGGGTCTCGGCGCGAGCGCCCGGCACGAGCAGCAGAGCGGCAACCAGCGCCCGGCACAATACTCTGGTCACACAACGGCTCCCACGACGGCATCACCCCGAAATCATTGATATAAACGCCATACTCGGCGGTCTTGATGACAGCCGCGATTTTAGCCGTTAGCTGGTCATAAAAGCCGGACGCAATCAGCATTACCATTGGTTGTTAGTACAGGAACGCGCCAATAGCGAATCACAGCACTGCAGCCGATTGACCAGCGCCAGACGCATCCCTATACTGCGCCGCCATCGTGCCCCGGTGGCGGAATCGGTAGACGCGGCGGATTCAAAATCCGTTTTCGAAAGGAGTGGGAGTTCGAGTCTCCCCCGGGGCACCACGATTCGAAGCCCGCAAGACATTGGTCTTGCGGGCTTTTTCGTTTTTACGCGAACAACTTGGGCAATTGTTGCAAGCAGGTTGCAGAGGAACTTTTTCGGCACCTCGGCAAGCCCCGTAAAACCTGGCTGGCGACCTTGCTGGCGGGGGTTGGCAATTGCGCAAAACTTAGCGTAGAGTGAACGAACTGTTTGCATGGGTCGCTGTGAATCGTGACTCTGGTGCAGCAGATCATCAAGATCCGCTACATCCCGCTCGACTTCTATTACTCCTTGCAACCAGTCTCAGCCCTCTATACTTGGAGGCTGTCATCAACTCTAGTTTCAAGGAAAAAGACATGTCGAATCGTCAGAACGGTACCGTCAAGTGGTTTAACGACGAGAAAGGTTTTGGTTTTATCACTCCTGAAAGCGGTCCGGATCTGTTCGTGCACTTCCGCGCGATCGAAGGTAACGGCTTCAAGAGCCTGAAAGAAGGCCAGAAAGTCAGCTTCGTAGCTGTGCAAGGTCAAAAAGGCATGCAGGCTGACCAGGTTCAAGTCCTGGGCTAATCGCCGCTGCTTTGAAGAACCCCTGATCTCTATCAGGGGTTTTTTTATGCCTGAGGAAAAGTCGCGGTTAGAATGGCGCGCACTTTCGTCACAGCGAGCCCATCATGCCGAAACACCAGCTGCGCCCGCAGGGAGATTTCCCCACTGCCGGGTTGATTCGTCGCCTGGCGGCCCTCTTCTACGACTTTCTGCTCTGCGTGGCCCTGGTCATGGTCGTGACCCTGGTCTACCAGCAGGGCATCCTGCGCCTGATCCACGGAGGCGATACGCTCAGAGCCATGGCCGAAGCCGGCGCCCTGGACCATGACCCGATTCTCGCCAGCCTGGCACTTCTATCGCTGTTCGCCTTCTTCGCCAAGTTCTGGACCCATAACGGCCAGACGCTGGGCATGCAGGCCTGGGGCCTGCGCATCCAGAATGCCGATGGTACGGCCATCGACCTGTGGCAGGCGCTGCTGCGCTTCGTGGTCGCCATTGGCTCGTGGCTGTTCGCCGGCCTCGGTTTTCTCTGGCAGCTATGGGATAAACAGGGCCGCACCTGGCACGACATCTATTCCGATAGCCGCGTGGTGCAACTGCCGAAGAACATTCACAAGAAGTAACCTCGGAGCAGATACGAAAAAGCCGGTTCATTGAACCGGCTTTTTCATGCCCGCCATCGACTCAGCCAGCGCGGCGTAACAGCCATACACCCGCCAGCGCACAGATGCCGGCCGGCACCAGCACCGCAAGCAGCGGCGAGAAGCCGAATACCAGGCTCGATGGCCCCAGCAGGTCCTGGGCGATACGGAAGACGAACCCCACCAGCACGCCAGTGAACACGCGCTGGCCCAGCGTCACCGAACGCAGCGGGCCGAAGATGAAGGAAATCGCCATCACCACCAGCGCGCCGGTTACCAGCGGCTGCAGTACCTTGGTCCAGAACGCCAGCCAGTAGCGGGCATTGTTCAGCCCCTGCTCGCCCAGGTAATGGATGTATTGCCACAGCCCGGTGACCGACAGGGCCTCGGGCTCCATCACCACGGTGCCGAGCAGCTCTGGATTGAGCTCGATATCCCAGCGTTCTTCCGGCTGATTGAGCACTTCGGAATGATCGTCATGCAGCAGCGTGGTCTGCACGTTGCGCAGCATCCAGTGGTTGTCACGGTACTCGGCGCGACGGGCGAAACTGGCCGAAAGCAGGCGACGCTCATCATCGAAGCGGTAACGCGTCACCCCAAGCAGAATGCCATTGGGCTGCACGGCATTGATGTGCACGTACTCCTGGCCCTGGCGATGCCACATACCGCGCTTGGAACTCTGCGCCGCTCCGCCACCCTGGGCGAGCGCACGATCGGCCTGAGCCTGGTTCTCGGTCATCGGAGCGACGTATTCGCCGATCAGAATACCGGCCAGCATCAGCACCAGCATGGGCTTCATCACCGCCCAGACGATACGCCCGATGGACACTCCGGCAGCGCGCATGATGGTCAGCTCACTGTTGCTGGCCAATGTACCGAGGCCAATCAGGCAGCCGATCAGCGCTGCCATCGGCAGCATCTCGTAGGCACGGCGCGGCGCGGTCAGCAGAACGTACCAGAGCGCCTGGCCGAGGCCGTAGTCACCCTTGTTCAAGTCGCCCAGTTCGTCGATGAAGGCGAACAGCAGCGCCAAGCCGAGAATGATGCCCAGCACTGCCAGAATGGCGAAGAACACCTGAGCACCGATATAGCGATCCAACTTAGCCATGAGCCACCTCCGACACCGGCGCACGACGACTGGCCCACCACAGACTCAGACGTTCCCAGTAAAGCAACAACAGGCCAATGGCGAGGAAGATGCCATGCACCCACCACAACCCCAGCGCCGGCGGCAGCTGCCCCTTGTCCAGCGCACCACGTGCAGCGATCAGCAAGCCAAGGTAAGCCATATAAAGGAAGATCGCCGGCAGCAGCTTGAGGAAGCGCCCCTGGCGCGGATTGACCTTCGACAACGGCACGGCCAGCAAGGTGACGATGAACACCAGCAACGGCAGTGACAGGCGCCATTGCAGTTCGGCCTGCATGCGCGGGTCCTCGCTGCCGAACAGCTCACGAGTCGGCGTCGCCTCACGTTCGCTGGCTTCGACGGCCACCTCGGGCTTGGGCAGCAACACGCCGTAGGTGTCGTACTGGATGGCGCGGTAATCCGCCTCGCCCGGCTCGCCGTCATAGCGGTAACCATTTTCCAGAATCAGATAACGGCTGCCATCTTTCTGAATTTCCTGACGACCGCTTTCGGCTACCAGCACGGTAATGCCGCGCTCGGAACGGCCATCTGCAGCGAAGCGCTTTTCCGACATGAACACGCCGCGCAGCTCGCTGCGGTCGGCCGACAACTCCTGCGAATAGGTCACCCGGGAACCATCGCGCAGCGACTGGAAGCGGCCCGGCACCAGAGTATCGAGCTCGGTCAGGGCATCCTGCTCACTGATGATGCGTGCCACGCTGGCCACGCCTTGCGGCGCCAGGCCAAGGCTCAGCCAGCCGACCAGCAGTGCGACGATCAGGGCCGGCGCCATGCTGTAGGCGGTGAGGCGCTGCTGGCTCACACCGGTAGCCGACAGCACGGTCATCTCGCTGTCCAGGTACAGGCGGCCGTAGGCCAGCAGGAAACCGAGGAACAGACCAAGCGGCAGGATCAACTGCAGGAAGCCGGGAATCCGGTAACCCATGATCAGAAACAGCACGCCAGGATCGAGCACGCCCTGTGCGGCTTGGGCCAGGTATTTGATGAAACGACCACTCATGATGATTACCAACAGCACAGCGCTCACTGCACTGAGGGTCACCAGCACTTCGCGGGACAGATAACGGAAGACGATCAAACCGGACGCTCCAGGGTTGTCAGGCTCAGGCGCGAGCGCTCAAACTAGCCGCACCTACTTGCCGGCCCACCGCAGGGTGGACCCTCGAAAAATGGCGGCCATTATCCGTCAAACCCGACTCTTTGTCTTGGGGACAGCTCACTATGGAATTGCTCGTCAAAAGTACCCGCCCGGAAACCCTGAAAACCGCGACGCTGGTTGTCGCCATCGGTGAAGGCCGTAAGCTCGGCGATGCCGCCAAGGCCGTCGACCTGGCCAGCAATGGCGCACTGAGCGCCGTGCTCAAGCGCGGCGACATCGCCGGCAAACCAGGCCAGACCCTGCTGTTGCACAGTCTGCCAGGACTCAAGGCCGAACGCGTACTGCTGGTGGGCTGCGGCAAGGGCGACCTGTCCGACCGCCAACTGCGCAAGCTGGTTGCCAGCGTGCATGGCGTGCTCAAGAGCCTGGGCGGCAGCGACGCCCTGCTCGCCCTGGGCGAACTCAAGGTCAAGAGCCGCGACACCTATGGCAAGACCCGCCTGATCGTGGAAACCCTGGCCGACGGCACCTACCTGTTCGAGCAGTTCAAGAGCCAGAAAGCCGACCCGCGTGCTCTGAAGAAGATCACCCTGGTCGTCGATAAGGCCGAGTTGGCCGATGCCGAACGTGCCCTGCAGCATGCCCGCGCCATTGCCAGCGGCGTCGCCTTCACCAAGGATCTGGGCAACCTGCCACCGAATCTGTGCCACCCCAGCTACCTGGCCGAAGAGGCCAAGGCTCTGGGCAAGGCGCACAAGAACCTCAAGGTCGAGATCCTCGACGAGAAGAAGCTCAAGGAGCTCGGCGCCGGCGCCTTCCTCGCCGTAGCCCAGGGCAGCGAGCAGCCGCCGCGGATGATCGTCATGCACTACCAGGGCGGCAAGAAGGATGAGAAACCCTTCGCCCTGGTCGGCAAGGGCATCACCTTCGACACCGGCGGCATCAGCATCAAGCCGGCTGCCGGCATGGACGAGATGAAGTACGACATGTGCGGCGCCGCCAGCGTGTTCGGCACCCTCAAGGCCGTGCTCGAGCTGCAACTGCCGATCAACCTGGTGTGCCTGCTGGCCTGCGCCGAGAACATGCCCAGTGGTCGCGCCACCCGCCCTGGCGACATCGTCACAACCATGAGCGGGCAGACCGTGGAAATCCTCAACACCGACGCCGAAGGCCGCCTGGTGCTGTGCGATACCCTGACCTACGCCGAGCGCTTCAAGCCGCAGGCTGTGATCGACATCGCCACCCTCACCGGCGCCTGCATCGTCGCCCTGGGCAGCAACGTCTCCGGCCTGATGGGCAACAACGACACGCTGATCAAGCAGATCCTCAAGGCCGGCGAAAGCGCCGACGATCGCGCCTGGCAGCTACCGCTGCATGACGAGTACCAGGAGCAGCTCGACAGCCCGTTCGCCGACATCGCCAACATCGGCGGGCCGAAGGCTGGCACCATCACCGCCGGCTGCTTCCTGTCGCGCTTCGCCAAGAACTTCCACTGGGCGCACCTGGATATCGCCGGCACCGCCTGGATCAGCGGCGGCAAGGACAAGGGCGGCACTGGCCGTCCGGTACCGATGCTGACCCAATACCTGCTGGATCGCGCCAAGGCCTGATGCCATAGCCGGGCCACGCCCCTGTAGGAGCGGCTTCAGCCGCGATAACTCGCGATGAAATCGCTCCTACAGCATTCAGCCACCACCCCTGACCTACTGAAAACCGAATGCCCAGAATCGAGTTCTACGTTCTCTCCTCCAGCGACGCCACAGGTCGCTTGCGCGCGGCCTGCCAACTGGCGCTCAAGGCCTGGAGCGCCGGCTTGCCGGTGTTCGTGCGCGGCAGCGACGAGGCGCAGTGCGGCGAGCTCGACGAAATGCTCTGGCAGTTCAAGGCCGAACGTTTCGTGCCCCATGATCTGTACCAGGACGCCCCGCTGTCGCCCGTGGTACTGGGTATCGACGAAGTGCCGAGCGCCGAGCAAGGCGTACTGATCAACCTTGGCAGCAGCCTGTCGCCGCATGTCGAACGTTTTTCACGCATCATCGAGATCGTCAATCAGCAGCCTGAACTGCTGGGCGCCTGTCGCGAGAATTTCCGCACCTATCGCCAGCGCGGGTATGATCCACAACGCGTCGAACTTTAGTGTCCGTGCACGCTCACAACTCATGTCACTCCCGCCCAACTTCTCGCTGTGCCGATCATCATGGACACCCCCAAGCCGCCACAAAAACCTGCTCAGTTGCTGCACGACCTGGAGTCGATCCGCGAGCTGCTGGGTGACGACAGCTCCGAGCCGCCGCTGCTGATCGAGTCACTCGATCCGGACAGCATTCCGGTGCTCTCCGACATCGTCAGCGCGCCCCCCGGCCCGCCACCCCCTTTTCATGTTTCACCGCCAGCCAAGCCGGCCGCCCCAGCGCAGCCTGCTGCAAGCGCTGCCCCGAGCCCGCTGCGCGAGCGCATCGAGCCGCGCCTGCACGACAGTGCCCGCGACCTTCAGCACCTGAGTGGTGAACTGCGCGCCGCTGCGCAACTGATTTTGCAGGACGTGATCGACGATTTCGTGCCGCAGATCGAAGCCGAGCTCAAGCGCCGCCTCGAAGCCCGCCTGCCGCGCCTGCTGCCACCGCGCAAACCCTGACACGCCTCAAGGCACGCGGTGCAGCGCGAACTCAGCAGCGCGCCACCGTCCTCTGACGCGCAGCCCTTACGCCGCAAGGCCCATCCCCGTTATACTTGTCGGCTTTTCCGATCAGCCGTCACAAGGGTCCCGCCGCGCATGGACAAGACCTACCAGCCGCACGCCATCGAATCCAACTGGTACCAGAACTGGGAGCAGAACAACTACTTCGCCCCCCAAGGTAGCGGTGAGCCGTACACCATCATGATCCCGCCGCCGAACGTCACCGGCAGCCTGCACATGGGGCACGGTTTCAACAACGCGATCATGGATGCGCTGATTCGCTTCCGCCGCATGCAGGGCCGCAACACCCTGTGGCAGCCGGGCACTGACCACGCCGGTATCGCCACGCAGATGGTGGTGGAGCGCCAGCTGGCCGCCGACGGCATCGGCCGCCACGACCTGGGCCGCGAGAAGTTCCTGGAGAAGGTCTGGGAATGGAAGAACCAGTCCGGCGGCACCATCACCCGGCAGATCCGCCGCCTCGGCTCGTCGGTGGACTGGTCGCGCGAGCGTTTCACCATGGACGACGGCCTGTCCGAAGCGGTCAAGGAAGCCTTCGTCCGCCTGCATGAAGACGGCCTGATCTACCGCGGCAAGCGCCTGGTCAACTGGGACACCAAGTTCCACACCGCCATTTCCGACCTGGAAGTGGAAAACCACGACGAGAAAGGCTCGCTGTGGAACCTGCGCTACCCGCTGGCCGACGGCAAGAAGACTGCCGAAGGCAATGACTACCTGATCGTCGCCACCACCCGCCCGGAAACCATGCTCGGCGACAGCGCCGTGGCCGTGCACCCGGAAGACGAGCGCTACAAGGCGCTGATCGGCAGCTACGTCGAACTGCCGCTGCTGGGCCGCCGCATCCCGATCATCGCCGACGATTACTGCGACCCCGAGTTCGGCACCGGCTGCGTGAAGATCACTCCGGCCCACGATTTCAACGACTACGAAGTGGGCAAGCGCCACAACCTGCCGCTGATCAACATCTTCGACAAGAACGCCGCCGTGCTGGCCACTGCCCAGGTGTTCAACCTCGACGGCAGCGTCAACGAGCAGGTCGAAGCCAACATTCCGGCACAGTTCGCCGGCCTGGATCGCTTCGAGGCGCGCAAGCAGATCGTTGCCGCCTTCGACGCCGCCGGCCTGCTGGAGAAGATCGAAGACCACGCCCTGAAGGTGCCCAAGGGCGACCGTTCCGGCACCGTGATCGAGCCGTGGCTGACCGACCAGTGGTACGTCTCCACCAAGCCGCTGGCGGAGAAAGCCATCGCCGTGGTCGAGAGCGGTGAAATCCAGTTCGTGCCCAAGCAATACGAGAACATGTACTTCAGCTGGATGCGCGACATCCAGGACTGGTGCATCAGCCGTCAGCTGTGGTGGGGCCACCGCATCCCGGCCTGGTACGACGAAGCCGGCAACGTCTACGTCGGCCGTGACGAGGCGGAAGTGCGCGCCAAGCACAACCTCGGCGATGCTGCTCTGCGCCAGGACGAAGACGTGCTCGACACCTGGTTCAGCTCCGGCCTGTGGACCTTCTCCACCCTCGGCTGGCCGCAGCAGACCGACTTCCTCAAGACCTTCCACCCCACCGACGTGCTGGTCACCGGCTTCGACATCATCTTCTTCTGGGTCGCCCGGATGATCATGCTGTCGACCCACCTGACCGGGCAGATTCCGTTCAAGACCGTCTACGTGCACGGCCTGGTGCGCGATGGCCAGGGCCAGAAGATGTCCAAGTCCAAGGGCAACGTGCTCGATCCGCTGGACATCGTCGACGGCATCACCCTCGACGAGCTGCTGGAAAAACGCACCAGCGGCATGATGCAGCCCAAGCTGGCCGAGAAGATCGCCAAGCAGACCAAGGCCGAATTCCCGGACGGCATCGCCAGCTACGGCACCGACGCCCTGCGCTTCACCTTCTGCTCGCTAGCCACCACCGGCCGCGACGTGAAGTTCGACATGGGCCGCGTCGAGGGTTACCGCAACTTCTGCAACAAGCTGTGGAACGCCGCCAACTTCGTCATCGAGAACACCGATGGCCAGGACACCGGCATCAATGGCGAGGCAGTGGACCTGTCGCCGGTCGACCGCTGGATCATCTCCGCGCTGCAGCGCTGCGAGCAGGACGTAACCCGCCACCTCGACGCCTTCCGTTTCGACCTGGCCACCCAGGCACTCTACGAATTCGTCTGGGACGAGTACTGCGCCTGGTACCTGGAACTGGTCAAGCCGGTGCTGTGGGACGAGAACGCGCCGCTCGAACGCCAGCGCGGCACCCGCCGCACCCTGGTGCGCGTGCTGGAAGTGATCCTGCGCCTGGCACATCCGTTCATGCCGTTCATCAGCGAAGAAATCTGGCAACGCATCAAGGGCCAGGCCGGTGTGCAGGGCGAGACTCTGATGCTGCAACCCTGGCCGGTGGCCAACGAGAGCCGCATCGACGCCGCCGCCGAAGGCGATATCGAGTGGGTCAAGCAGCTGATGCTCGGCGTACGCCAGATCCGTGGCGAGATGAAGATCTCCATGGCCAAGCGCATAGACATCATCGTCGCCAACGCCTCGGCCTCCGACCAGCGCCGCCTGGCCGACTTCGAACCGCTGCTGAACAAGCTGGCCAAACTCGAATCGGTACGCGTGCTGGCCGCCGGTGAAGAAGCGCCGATGTCTGCCACCACCCTGGTCGGCGACATGGAAGTGCTGGTGCCGATGGCCGGGCTGATCGACAAGGACGCCGAACTGGCGCGCCTGGACAAGGAGATCGGCCGCCTGGAAGGTGAAGTCAAACGCGTCAGCGGCAAACTCGCCAACGAAGGCTTCGTCGCCAAGGCCCCGGCCGAAGTGCTGGAGAAGGAACGCGCCAAACTGACCGAGGCCGAGCAGGCCCTGGCCAAGATGGTCGAGCAGCGCGGCAAGATCGCCGCACTCTGATCATCGCGCAACACCCACAGACCCGCGCCCTGAAAGGCGCGGGTTTTGTTTTTTGTGGCAGGGGCGTCAGCCGCGAGCTTTAACAGCAAAGTCGCGGCTGAAGCCCCTCCCACGGTTAGTTTGATTGCCCGGTATACCCATGACAGCCCGCTCCCCTTCCCTTGCCGATGCGCTACTGCCTATCGGCGTGCTCGTCGTTCTCCTCAGTCTTTCCGTCTACCTGTTCGGCGATGGCTCCTCCAGCGGCCCGAACCAGATCGCCCTGATGAGCGCCGCCTTCGTCGCCGGCCTGGTCGGGCTGAAGAACGGCCTGCGCTGGAGCGAGATCGAGGAAGGCATACTCGCCGGCATCCACATGGCGATGAAGGCCAACCTGATCCTGCTCGCGGTCGGCGCGCTGATCGGCACCTGGATTCTCGCCGGCACCGTGCCGACCATGATCTGGCTCGGCCTGAAGCTGATCAGCGCCGAGTACTTCTATGTCACCAGTTGCCTGATCTGCGCGCTCACCGCGCTGTCCATCGGCAGCTCCTGGACGGTGGCCGGCACCCTCGGTATCGGCCTGATGGGCGTGGCCGCCGGCCTTGGCCTGGACCCGGCGATCACCGCCGGCGCGATCATTTCCGGTGCCTACTTCGGCGACAAGCTGTCGCCGCTGTCGGACACCACCAACCTGGCGCCAGCCGCCGCCGGCGCCGACCTGTTCGCGCATATCCGCAACATGCTGCGCACCACGGTGCCGGCGCTGCTGATTGCCCTGGCGATCTTCTTCACCCTCGGCCAGCAGGCCAGCACCGAACACGACACCGGGCGCATCAGCGAGGTCCTCGCTGCGCTGGAAGCCCAGTTCCGCCTGGGCTGGCACCTGCTGCTGCCGGTGGCCTTCCTGTTGCTGCTGGCGGTACGCCAATGGGCCGCCTTCCCGGCGATATTTCTCGCCGCCCTGCTCGGTGCGCTGTTCGCCATCGCCTTCCAGCCCGACGTGATGGCGCGGCTGGCCGATCCCTCGGCCGGGGCCCTGGCGCCATTGAAAACGGTATGGAGCGCACTGTTCGCCGGTTATGAATCGGCCAGCGGCAATGCCGAGCTCGATGGTCTGTTGTCCAAAGGCGGCATGGCCAGCATGCTCACCACCGTCTGGCTGATCATCTGCGCCATGTGCTTTGGCGGCGTGCTGGAGCGCCTCGGCCTGCTGCAACGCCTGTTGCAGAGCGCGCTGCGCCTGGTGCGCAGCGACAGCGGCCTGGTCGCCAGTACCATCACCACCACCATCGGTACCAACGTCATCACCGCCGACCAGTACATCGCCCTGGTGCTGCCGGGTCGCATGTACCGCGCCGAATACGAGAAGCGCGGCCTGGCTCCGACCAGCCTGTCGCGCGCACTGGAAGACGGCGGCACCCTGACCTCGGTGCTGGTGCCCTGGAACACCTGCGGCGCCTACATGGCTGCCACGCTTGGCGTCGCCACCCTGAGCTATCTACCGTACTGCTTCTTCAACCTGATCATGCCGGTGCTGGCCATCAGCCTGGCCTACCTGCTGCCGCCACGCCGCACCAGCGCGGCACAGTAGCCCCTGCTCACCTGCGCGCGAGCGGCATGGATCGCCCTCGCAGCGCCGCTGCGGCATTAAGTCCTTTCCTTTTACAAGGTGTTTCAGGCATCTTCCCCCGCCTACCGACCTTCAATATCAACAGAAGAAAACAGGCGGACCCTCCATGTATGCGTTGATGGCACTCGTATTCGTCCTCGGTTACCTGTGCATTGCACTCGAACACCCGTTAAAGATCGACAAGGCAGCCTCCGCACTGCTCACCGCCGTAATTGCCTGGACCCTTCTGGTCATCGGCGCAGACAGCATCCTGCCGTTGCTCGGCACCGGTACCGCAGGCTCGAGCACCAACACCCATCACGTGGTCGAGGAACTGCGCCACCACCTCGGCGAGATCTCCGAAATCCTGTTCTTCCTGATGGGCGCGATGACCATCGTCGAGCTGATCGATGCCCACGAAGGCTTCAAGGTGATCACCGACCGCATCCGCACCCACAAGCGCGTCCACCTGCTGTGGCTGGTGGGGCTGATCACCTTCTTCCTGTCCTCGGCACTGGACAACCTGGCCACCACCATCGTGATGATCTCGCTGCTGCGCAAGCTGATCGCCGACCAGCATGAGCGCTGGTTCTACGCCGGCATCGTGGTCGTCGCCGCCAACGCCGGCGGCGCCTGGTCGCCGATCGGTGACGTCACCACCACCATGCTGTGGATCGGCAACCAGGTCACCGCTACCGGCATCATCGTCAAGCTGTTCCTGCCCAGCCTGGTCTGCCTGCTGGTGCCGCTGCTGATCATGAGCTTTCGCCTCAAGGGCGAAGTGGCCGAACCGCGCATCAAGGAAAGCAACGAAAGCCGCCGTGATCCGACCACACCGTTCGAGCGCAACCTGGTGTTCAGCCTGGGTCTGGGTGCACTGATCTTCGTACCGATCTTCAAGACCGTCACCCATCTGCCGCCGTACATGGGCATCCTCTTCGGTCTCAGCCTGCTGTGGATCACCACCGAGATCATCCACCGCAGCAAGAACAGCGAAGAGAAGGACCCGCTGTCGGTGGTCGGCGTGCTGCGCCGTATCGACATCACCAGCGTGCTGTTCTTCCTCGGCATCCTGCTCGCGGTTTCCGCGCTGTCCAGCGCCGGCCACCTGACTCAGGTGGCCACCCTGCTCAAGGACGGCCTGGGTAACGTCTACAGCATCGCCATCTCCATCGGCATGCTCTCGGCCGTGGTGGACAACGTGCCGATGGTCGCCGGGGCCATGAAGATGTACCCGCTGATCAGCCCCGAGGCCCTGGCGACGGCGGCCGCTGACGAGCTGCCATGGCTGCGCAGCTTCGTGGTCAATGGCAACTTCTGGGAAATGCTCGCCTATTGCGCCGGTACCGGCGGCAGCTGCCTGATCATCGGCTCAGCAGCGGGCGTTGCGGCCATGGGCATGGAGAAGATCAACTTCATCTGGTATCTGAAGAAGATCACCGGCCTGGCCTTCATCGGCTACCTGGCCGGCGCAGCCACCTACATCCTGATGTTCGCCGCCTGATCCACGCGGCGCTCGGCACCGTACAGGGAGTCACCATGCAGACGAGCAAGACCCGCACCAGCTTCTACCGCCGCCTTTACCTGGCCTGGCTGATCGACAGCGGCCAGGCGGTCAGCGTGCCGGCGCTGATGGACGCCACCGGCATGCCGCGGCGCACCGCGCAGGACACCCTGGCCGCCCTGGCCGAGCTGGACATCGATTGCCAGTTCGAACAGAACGAGGGTGAACGCAACAACGCCGGCCACTACCGGATTCGCGACTGGGGCCCGATCGACAAGCGCTGGATCGCCGCCAACCTGCAGCAGATCAAAACCACGCTCGGTTATCCCTGAGATAATCGCGCCCTAGCCAATAGGAAGCGCGATGAATCTGGATCTGCTCTGGGTGCTGGGCCTGCTGGCCGGCGCCATCACCCTCTTCGTCATCGGCAAACCACGCATGGACGTGGTCGCCCTGCTGGTGCTGGTTGCCCTGCCGCTGACCGGCGTGCTCGACCTGCAGCAGACCCTGGCCGGTTTCAGTGACGCCAACGTCATCCTGATCGCCGCGCTGTTCATCATCGGCGACGGCCTGGTGCGCACCGGCATCGCCTACCGCCTCGGTGACTGGCTGGTGGCCAAAGCTGGCAGCAGCGAGACGCGCCTGCTGATCCTGCTGATGCTCGCGGTGGCCGGCCTCGGTTCGGTGATGAGTTCCACCGGCGTGGTGGCGATCTTCATCCCCGTGGTGCTCGGCGTCGCCGCACGGCTGCGCATCGCCCCGGCGCGACTGATGATGCCACTGGCCTTCGCCGGGCTGATCAGCGGCATGCTCACCCTAGTTGCGACGCCGCCGAATCTGGTGGTGCATGCCGAGCTGCGCCGCGCCGGACTGGCTGGCTTCGATTTCTTCGCCTTCACCCCGATAGGCCTGGCCGTGCTGGTACTGGGCGTTGGCTACATGCTGATCGCGCGGCGCTGGCTGGTGCGCAATGACGCCCACGGCAACGCCGAACCGCCGCGGCTGACCCTGGCCGATCTAGCCGAGCGCTATCGCCTCAGCGAGCGCGAGCGGCGCCTGCAAGTGCGCGCCGACTCGCCGCTGGTCAATCAGGTGCTCAACGAACTGCAACTGCGCCGCGAGCATGGCATCAATGTCATCGCCGTCGAACGCCGCCAGCGCCTGCGCACCCTGCTGCTGATGGCCAGCGGCAATACCCTGCTGGAGCCGGGCGACATACTGCTGGTGGACATCGCCAGCCCCACCATCGGCCTGCTCGGCAGCTACCAGGCCCTGGGCCTGGCGCCCATGCCGCTGCCGCATTCGTACTTCAGCCTGCACGCCCACGAACTGGGCCTGGCCGAAGTGGCGCTGCCGCCGGAATCGCAACTGCCGGGCAAGAGCATCCAGGAGCTGGGCTTTCGCTCGCGGCACAAGCTCAACGTGGTCGGCCTGCGCCGCCAGGGCCAGGCGCTGGAGGGCGTGCTGGTGGACGAAAAGCTCAAGGCCTCCGATACCCTGCTGGTAGCCGGCGCCTGGCGCGACATCCACCGCCTGCAGGGGCTGAATCGGGATTTCCTGGTGCTCAGTTTGCCGGCGGAAGTGGCCGAGGTGGCCCCTGCTGCACGCAAGGCGCCCTACGCACTGCTCAGCCTGGCGCTGATGGTGCTGCTGATGGTCAGCGGCCTGGTGCCCAACGTGCAGGCCGCGCTGATCGCCTGCCTGCTGATGGGCGCGTTCCGCTGCATCGACCTGGACAGCGCCTACCGCGCCATTCACTGGCCGACGCTGATCCTCATCGTCGGTATGCTGCCTTTCGCCCAGGCGCTGCAACAGACCGGTGGCGTCGAACTGGCGGTACAAGGACTGGTAGGTGGTCTGGGCGATGCCGGGCCACGACTGATCCTCGCCAGTCTGTTCGTCCTGACCGCCGTGATCGGCCTGTTCATCTCCAACACCGCCACAGCGGTGCTGATGGCGCCGGTGGCCATTGCCACCGCGCAGGCGCTGGGTGCCTCGCCGCTGCCCTTCGCCATGACCGTGGCCCTGGCCGCCTCGGCGGCGTTCATGACACCGATCTCCTCACCGGTAAACACCCTGGTGCTCGGTCCGGGTCAGTATCGTTTCGGCGACTTCGTGCGTGTCGGCGTGCCCTTCACCCTGCTGGTGATGATCGTCAGCGTGGCGCTGGTACCGCTGCTCTTTCCGCTCTGAGGTGGCTCACGCGGCACCACGGAAGAAGCGCCGCCCGGCGCGACGTAGCCAACCGCCCTCGGAGACATCGGCACTGAGTCGACGCAGGTTGTCATTGACGGCTTCGACATAGTTTCGATCGTCGCTGCGGATATGGCTGAACAGCCAGCGCCCCAGCAGCCCCTTGAGTTCGTCGGCGATATCCTCGCCACTGATGAAGCGCTGGCGGTAGTCCTCCACGCGCTTGATGAACAGGGCGTGCACCCGCTTGTGCGCCTTGGTGAAGACATAGCCAGCTTCCTCGAGCATCGCCTCCTCGAAGGCGAAATGCGAGACGGTGTAATCGATCAACTCGTCGATCACCGTGCCCACCCTGCTCCTGCTGGCGGCGTGCTGGGCATCGTCCAACTGATTGATCATGGCAACGATACGCTTGTGCTGATCATCGATGACCGCGATACCGGTGTCCAAGTCATCACTCCATTGCAGATATGCCACAGTGCCTCCAAGCTGCTGATCGAAAAGGCTGGCAGTCTAAGACGGCAGGCGAGCACCCCATTGACGTGGGTCAACGCGAGGCTGGCTGCTTTATGTCCACTCGCCATATTTCGTTAAACAGCGCACAGATGGCTTTGCCTTAATCTCGGGTTACTGTCGGCGAGCAAAGCGTGGGAAAATCCCGCGCCCGCCTGAGCAGATGACCACCATGCCCCAGCCGCCGAAACGCCCGCGCAAACCCGCCCCCGCTGCCGTGAAGAGCACACCGAGCAAGGGCGAGCTGCACCCGCGCAATCGTCACCAGGGGCGTTACGACTTCCCGGCGCTGATCAAGGCAAGCCCCGAGCTGGGCGAGTTCGTCATCACCAACCCCTACGGCAAGCCGAGCATCGACTTCGCCAATCCGGCGGCGGTCAAGGTATTCAACCGCGCGCTGCTGGCGCAGTACTACGGCATTCGCCACTGGGACATCCCCGATGGCTACCTGTGCCCGCCGATTCCCGGGCGCGCCGACTACCTGCACAACCTTGCCGATCTGCTGGCGACCGACAACGATGCGCAGATCCCCCAGGGAGCCAGGGTTCACGCGCTGGATATCGGTGTCGGCGCCAACTGCATCTACCCGCTGATCGGCCATTGCGAATATGGCTGGCACTTTCTCGGGGCCGATATCGCAGCCGCCGCGCTGGACTCGGCACGCGCCATCGTCGACGCCAACGCGCAACTGAGCGGCGCCATCGAGCTGCGTCTGCAGCCTCATGCCGAGCAGATCTTCGCCGACCTGCTGCACAGCGACGAGCGCTTCGACCTGACCTTGTGCAACCCGCCCTTCCATACCAGCGCCGCCGAAGCCAGCAGCGGCAGCACGCGCAAGTGGCGCAACCTCGGCAAGCTCGACCCGAAACGCAAGCTGCCGGTACTCAACTTCGGCGGCCAGGCCGCCGAACTCTGGTGCCCTGGTGGTGAGGCAGGATTTCTCAAGCGCATGGCCAGCGAAAGCGCGCAGGTGGCAAAGCAGGTGCTGTGGTTCAGCAGCCTGGTCTCCAAAGGCAGCAATGTGGAGTTGCTACAGGGCTGGCTGGCCAGGGCCGGCGCTGCCGAAGTCCGCATCCTCGGTATGTCCCAGGGACAGAAGCAAAGCCGCCTGGTGGCCTGGACCTTCAAGGATGCGCCAGCACGCAGCGCCTGGCGCGACAGTCGCTGGCGCTGAGCCAGCTGGCTGGCAGTTCCTTCTACCAGGGCAGCCAGCCACCCAGCGCCAGCCAAAGCCCGGCCACCGTCATGCTCAGCAGCGTCACCGGCACGCCGCTGCGCGCATAATCGACGAAACCCAGGCTGACGCCCTGGCGTTTCGCCGCTTCGGCGACGATCAGGTTGACCACGCTGCCAATCAGTAACAGGTTGCCGGCCAACGTCGACATGACCGCCAGGCCGATCAGCACCGAATGTGACAGATCGGGCATCAGCCCCAGCAGCAGCACCACGAAGGGCACGTTGCCGATCAGATTGCCCGCCACCAGAGCGGCCGTGGCCAGCGATACCACGCCCTGTGGCAACAGGCCCTGCTCGGCCAGCCAGGTGGCGCCCTGCGCCAGTTGTGGTAGCTGCAGCGCGGCGCCGCTGACCAGGAACAGCCCCACGAACAACAGCAGCAGGTTCCAGTCCACCTTGTTCACATAGTCACGGCTGTCCACGCGGCGCGAGACCATCACCAGCACCGCTACCAGCAGCGCCGACAGCTCGCGCGGCATCGCCGTGGCGAACAGCGCCAGCAATGCCACGCTGGCCAGCAGCGGCTTCAGATAGCTGTGCGCACCATAGATATGCTCGACCGGTGTGTCGTCCACCGTCAGCGGCCTGGCCTCCCCCCAGCGTTGCCGCCACTGCAGCCAGATCACCGCGTAAACGATCGCCATCGCAGCCAGCGCAGGCGGCCCCGCCACGGCCACGTATCCCCAGAAATCCAGGCCGCCGGCCTGGCCGATGAGAATGTTCTGCGGGTTGCCGATCAGACTCGCGGCCGAGCCGGCATTGCACGACAACGCCAGCGCCAACAGAAACGGCCGTGGCTCCAGGCCTCGCTGGTGCAGGCTGCGACACAGTAGCGGGGTCAGGGCGAAGGCGACGATATCGTTGACCAGCACCGCTGAGAGCACGCCGCCGAGCAGCACCACGCCCAGTAACAGAACGGCTGGACGCTCGGCATGCTCGGTGAGGTAGCGGTTGAGCCAGGCATAGACCCCGGAAAAATCGAACTGCGCGGAGATCAGCATCAGCGCCAGCAGCAACAACAATGCGCCCGGGTCCAGATGATGGGCAGCCTCTTCCATGCCCAACGCCCCACTGACCAGCAACAGCACCGCGGCGCAGCAGGCGATCCAGCTGCGGTCGATGCGCAGGCCGCGAATGCCGCCGGCAGCCATACCGAGATAGGTGAAGGCAAACAAGCCGATGGTCAGCCACGAGGCGAAGGTCATGCAGAAACATCCAAGGATGAGACAGGCGCCAGCACTCTAGCCGTAGATCACACGCGGCGGAATCCTTGTTCGCGTGTCGTGGCTAAAGCCTCTCCCACACGGGACGCCCTGGCCTGGAATGCGGGAGGGGCTTGAGCCGCGACAGCTTCAGCGAATAAAGCCCTTGCTGACCTCGCGAAATACCTCCGTGCCGGCCTGCTCCAGCCACTCGAAGGCGACCATCTCACGCGAGACGATCACCGCCCCGGCCCGCTCCATGCGCGCCAGGCCCAGTGCCTTGTCGCGCGCCCGGCGCGAGCCCACCGCCTCGTCGACCACGAACACCTCGCGCCCGGCGGCCAGCAGGCCGAGCACCGTCTGCAGGACGCAGACGTGGGTTTCGGTACCGCAGACGATGAACTGCTGGCGCTCGCCACCGGGTAAGTCGAATACCCCGGCCCCGGCGGTTGCCGAGAAATGAATTTTCTCCCGCAGCCCGCCCCCCGGCAGCAGCTCATGCAGGCTCGGCTCGGTATACCCCAGCCCCTTGGGGTACTGCTCGGTAGCGATCACCGGTACCTGCAGGCGCTGCGCCACCTGCACCAGCCAGGCGGCCTGCTCGACCACTGCCGCGCCGCCGTCGATGGCCGGCAGCAGCCGTTCCTGCAGGTCGATCACCAGCAGGGTGGAATCCTTCGCTCGCATCAGCATCGCTACGCTCCTTCCTTCACCGCAAAACGCGCGTCGAGCCGGCTGTAACCCAGGCCGACACCCTTGTGCACCCGCAACTGCACGGGAATACGCTCCTTCATCGCCTCGACGTGACTGATCACACCGATGGTCTTGCCGCTGGCGTTGAGGTTGTCCAGGGCATCGAGCGCCACCTCCAGCGTCTCGCCGTCCAGGGTGCCAAAACCCTCGTCGAGAAACAGCGAGTCGATGCTGGTCTTGTGGCTGACCAGGTCCGACAGCGCCAATGCCAGCGCCAGGCTGACCAGGAAGCTCTCGCCGCCAGACAGCGTGCGGCAGTCGCGCGCCACGTCAGCCTGCCAGGTGTCGCACACCTCCAGTTCGAGCTCACCACTGCTCTTGCGCGCCAATTGGTAGCGACCGTGCAGGCGTGCCAATTGGCGGTTGGCCAGGTGGATCAGATGGTCGAGGGTCAGGCCCTGGGCGAACTTGCGGAACTTGGCGCCGTCGGCCGAGCCGATCAGGCCGTTGAGCTGTTGCCACAAGGCCTGCTCAACGGCCTGCGTCTCGATCTCGGCAAACAGCGCCTGCTGGCTGCTACGCCGCGCCTCATCGGCCTGCAGTTGGCCACGCAGCTCGCCAAGGCGCTCGCTGCAGGTGCGCAAGCGCGCCTGCACGGCCAGCAGTTGCTCATCCAGTTCGGCCAGGCTCAATGTGCTCAGCGCCTGCACGTGCAATTGCTGCCAGTGCGCCTCGGCGGCGGCAAGCAAGGTGCCGGCCTCACTCTGCGCCTGCTGCAGACGCGCCTGCAGGGCGCTCAGGCGTTCGCGTTCGGCGTCATCGAGGCGCGCCGCGAGAAATGCCGCTTCATCGGCGAAGGGGCTGGTCGTCAGCGCCTGCAACCAGTGCCCCCCAGTCTCGTCCAGCCGCGCCTGCGTCTGCGCCAGTTGCGCCTGCAAGCTCTGCTCGCGCCCTTTTAGTTCGGCACCTTCGCGCTGCACCGCTGCCAGACGGCTGAGCGCTGTGTCCAGCGCCTGCGCCGGTTGCGCCTCCTGGTCAGGCTCGGCCAGCGGCGCGCTGCCGGCAGCCTGCCAGCGCTGCAGCCAATGTTCGGCCTGAGCCTGAGCTTCGCCAAGCAGGCGCTGAGCCTCACGCTGCTGCTCCTGTAGCTGCTGCGCCTGACTCAGGTTCTGCTGCCAGCTCTGCCAGGCATCCTGCTGCGCGGTTAACCAGGCTTGTCCATCAGCCGGCAACGCCTCGGCAAAACCATCCAGCGCCGCCAATAGCGCCTGTTCCTGAGCCTGTTGCGTGTGCAGCAATGCATCCAGTTGCTGCTGCTGATCGGCCTGCTGCGTCTGCAGCGTGCGACGCTCGCCCTGCGCCTGCAGGTGGCGTTTCTCCAGCGCCTCCAGCATCTGCCTGGCCGCTTCACGGGCCACGCGCGCCTGGTCGAGTACGCGCTGCTGGCTGTCCAGCGCGGTCTGCCGCGCCTGCAGCTCGGCCAGCTGCGTTTCGTGTATCTGCTGTTGCTCGCGCACCGCGGCCGCGTCAGCCAGCTCGAACGCCTGCTCGGCTTGCAGTTGCTGCCACTGCACATCACGTTGCGCCAAATGCTCGCGGGCCTGATCGAGCTGCAACTGCTGCTGCTCGATCTGCGCACTGAGCTTGGCCTGCGCCTCACCCAGGCTGGAACCCTCGTTTTTCAGGCGCTCCAGTTCTTCACGGGCCAACTGCAGCGCCTGCTGCGTCGCCGGGACATTCAGCGCCTGATATTCGCTGATCGCCGGATGCTCGTGGGAGCCGCACAGCGGGCAGGCGTCACCGGCCTGCAGCTGCTGGCGATAGACGTCCAGTGCCTGGATGCGCTGCTCCTGTTCGAGCAGTTTCTCCTTGTCGGCGATCTGTTCGCGCAGCGTCTTGTAGCGCTCGCGCAGCGCGACGATCTGTTCGTTGCGCTCGGTATGCAGCTGTTGCTGGCGGACCAGCTGCGGCTGCAGCGCGGCGATCTGCGTCAGCAGTTGCGCGCGCGTATCGGCCAGCTGCTGCAGGCGCTCCAGCCCACGCAGGCGCTGCTGCAGCGCTTGCCAACGCTGGCGCAAGCCGGCCTCACCGCCCTCGCCCAGCAGCGCCTGCAGAGCCTGTTGCTGCTGCACCTCGGCGGCCTGAGCGGCAGCGAGTTTTTCACCTGCGTCGTGGGTCTGGCGTTCGAGTTCGACGACCTCGTCCTGCACCCGCTGCAGTTGCTGCGCGGTGTTCTGCAGTCGCGTCTGCAGGCCGTGCTGCTCGGCCTGCAACTGGCTGCGCCGGTCGAACTGCGCCCTCCAGCCTCCCAGCAGTTCCCCCAGCTGCGCTCGCTGCGGCGCTTGATCAAGTTGCGCCTGCACACGCTGATGCTGCACAGCCAGATGCTGCAGCTGGGCCTGCCGCTGCAGCAGTGCCTGCCCGGCATAGCGGCTGGCCAGCCACAGCTGCTGACCCTCGGCCTCGGCATTGTTCTGCAGTTGCTGCTGCAGGGCCTGCAGGCTGACGTCGGCCTGCAGGTGATCACGCTGCGCCTGCTGCATGCTCTGATACAACGGCTGCAAACGCGCGGCCGGCTCACTGGCAGCCAGGCGCTGCAAGTCAGCCGCTGCGGCGGCGGCCGTCTGCTGCGCCTGGTGCAAAGCCTGACGCGCCTGCTGCTGTTGCTGCTCGGCTTGCTGAAGGTCCTCGCGCCAACGGCGCTGCGCCAGCCATTGCTGCTGGCTGGCGAGCAGCGGCGCCTCCTCGTTACGCAAGCGCTCGGTCTCTGCCTGCAGCTCGGCGCGCTGCGCCTCGTCCAGCAACTCCATACCCTGGGCACGACTTTTCAGCAGATTCAGCGCCTGCTCGGCGGCCTTGGTGCGCTCGTAAACCTGCTGGGAAATCTGACCGTAGACCTCGGTGCCGGTCAGCTCTTCGAGCAGTTCGGCGCGCTGGTTGGCGTTGGCCTCGAGAAACGCGGCGAAACCGCCCTGGGCCAGCAACATGGACTTGGTGAAACGCTCGAAGTCCAGGCCGGTCAGTTCGGCAGTCAGGCTTTCCTTCTCGCGGATCTTGTCGGTGAGGATTTCGCCGCCTTCGATCCGCGCCAGCTCGACCTTGGGCGCCTGCAGCGCACCGTCGACCTTGTCCCGCGCGCGGCGCTGGCTCCAGAAGGCACGATAGCCCTGCCCTTTCACCTCGAACTCGACCTCGGCCAGACAATCGGCGGTGTGCCGGGTCATCAGCTCGTTGCCGCTGGCCGACAGCGTGCTCATACGCGGCGTGCGGTGATACAGGGCCAGGCAGATGGCGTCGAGCAACGTGGTCTTGCCCGCGCCGGTCGGCCCGGTGATGGCGAACAGGCCGCTACCGGCGAAGGGCTCGGCGGCGAAGTCGATCTTCCATTCGCCCTTGAGGGAATTGAGGTTCTTGAGGCGCAGGCTGAGGATTTTCATGCACAGGTCGTAAGCCGATGAAGGCCGTCATTCTGGCATTGTCCGCCGCGCCTTGCAGGCTCAGTCGCGGCAATAGCCCTCGCCGCTGCGCACGGTCAGGCAGTTGCGCTTGTCCTGCAGCCATTTCATGCCGGTGGCTTCGCCGTCGGTAGCACGGATGCTCTCCACCACACCGTCGCGCACGAAGACGATCTTCGCCCCCTGCGCACGCCCGACGAAACGCCGTGGACCATCGAGGTTGGCGATGGTCAGGCGGTAATCGGCAGGCGAGCCGGTGATGTCCAGGTAAGTGCCCTCCGGCCCATTCCAGCGACCCAGCCATTGCTCGGTCACCTTGGCGTCGTGCGCGCCGGAGGATTTGGCGCAGCCGGCCAGCAACGCTACGGCCACAGCCGCGAGAATAAACGGTGCAGTTATTTGCATGACGCTCTCCACTGGAAGGGGTGTAACGATTTCGACCGATACCGTTCATGGCCGGTTCAGAGCTGCACTCACAGTATCGCGATACGGTCGCGGCCACCGGCCTTGGCGCAGTACATCGCCTGGTCCGCACGCTCCATCAGGCTGTCCAGGCTCTCCCCCGGACGATATTCGGCGATGCCGAAGCTGGCGCTCTTGCGTTGCACCCGGTCGAAGGTAAAGCCGTTAATGCGTTGCTGCAGAGCCTGCATCGCCTGCTCCGCGTGGGCCGCATCGATCTCCGGCAGGATGATGAGAAACTCCTCGCCACCGAGCCGCCCGACCTTGTCCACCACACGCACGCCATCGCGCAGCAGACCGGCGAATTGACGCAGCACGCTGTCGCCCACGGCATGGCCATGGGTGTCATTGACGCTCTTGAAGTGATCGATGTCGATCAGCACCACCGAGAACGGCGTGCCGTAGCGATTGGCCCGAGCGCCCTCCTCGACCAGAAAATGCAGGGTGCGCGAGCGATTCCACAGCCCGGTCAGGCTGTCGATGCTGGCGCTCAGGGCCAGGCTGTCCTGATGCAGGAACATGCGCTTGTGCGCCTTCTCCAGCAGAAAGGCGCTGAGCAGTCCGAAGGAGAACGACGCCAGGATCCAGATCAGATGCAGGCGCTGCATGCCGGGCATCAGCGACTGCTCCAGAGTGACCAGCAGGATCGCCGTGAGAGAAACCAGAGACGTGAGCATCGCGCGCTTGAGCGTCAGCCCGGATACGGCGAAGGTCCACATCAGGTTGAGGTAGATTTCCGGTGCGTAGAAGGTAAAGCGCGGCGAGCCGAAGTTGAAGTAGAGATTGGCCACTACCGAGATGATTGGAGCGGCCGACAGCAAACCCAGCATCAAGGGCTGCTGCCTTGGCTGGAAGCTAAGCAGCCCGATCGCCAGCAGCAGCCCCGGCACCAGCAACGCATGAACGATCAGCCGCGCGAAAGGCTGGTCGGCCTCGACATTCTGTTCGATGGCGGCATAGATCAGGTACAGCCCGGTAGTAAGAAAAGCCACGTAGCGGATCTGCGCAATCTTCGCCTGCAAATACCAGCAGGCGAAGGCTTGCCGAGTCGCTTCGGGCACTCCATGCAAAGGGTCAAGCGCTCGCAGCAAGGCATTGAACAACGGCACTTTCACTCCCCTGTCGAAAAGCCACTATTGCACAGCATAGAACGCTATTCGCGCCCGATGCGATGCGGATCGCCACCCTGGCCCTGCTTCACAGCACGGCAGCGAGATTGCTCCGCGCCTGCGCCTCGTAACGCGCTCTGAAATGATCCGTACTGTAGAGAGTCGGTCGTGCAAGAAATGACTTGAGCACAGAGCGCCGCTTCATTCGGTACACGAAGCCCGGCACCCAGGCGTACTCGGCACGTACCTGGGCGTCGTACTCGGCGAAACGTTCTGGCGCAGCCCCGAGAATCGCCAGGTCTATATCCACCAGTAACTGCTCATCCGGCTCGCTGGGCGTCGCGTCATGTCGGGTGACCATGATCAGCTTCTCGACCCGCGCCAACGTCACCTGGCTGGCCTGACAGCTCGCAAGCACCCGGCACGCCCAATCCGCGCTCTGGCGCTCGTTGTCCTTGCCGCGCACGTCGTAGACGGCGTCATGGAACCAGAGCGCGATGGCCACCTCCCCCGGTCGCTGCGCCAAATGCCGTGACTGCTCGAAATGCATCAGGCATTCGCGCAGATGCTGCAGCGAGTGATAGTGCCGCTGCGGTTGCTCGTAGGCACCAACCAGCTGCTCGAACAGACCTGCCGGAGGCTGTAGGTCGAGATCTGACCAGGCGTTAAGCCAGGATGTTTCGAGGATGATCATGCTCAATTGCCTGACACTGGAGTTAAGCCACTGGCGAATGGTATCGGCGTCGATGAGAGGTTAGCCCGCCTCATTGCGAAGCGGGCCTGCGGCCCTCACAGAGCACTCGACAGTACTCTCGATCAGAACGTATAGCGCACGGAAGCGTTGAGATCGGCTCGCCAGACATCGTCGATTCGATAGGGCTTGATCTCGGTTTCGCCAAGATTGCCGAAGCGGCTATCACCGGTTTCAAAACCGCCGGTATAGGTGGCCAGTAAATCCAGCCCCAGCTCGGTATTCGTCGTGACGCGGTGACGCAGGCCAACGCCGACCTGGGCTGCCCAATTGCGCTTCGTTTCCTCAGCCAGCTCGGACAGGTACTCACCACCAGGTCGATTATGCTCCTCCACATCGGCCAGCTTGTTGTAAGCCACGCCGACACCGCCACTCAGGCGCAACGCAGTCGCCTTCGACAGTGCCAGGTCGTAGGCCACGTTGCCCATCACGATATTGCTGGTGGCCTTGCCTTTGTATGAAGAGGCCACGCCCAGCATGGGGAAATCCGCGTTCCAGCTGACGTCGCCCCGCGAGTGCTGGTAACTGACGAAAACCGACCACGCCGAATCGAAGCGGTAGCCAACGTGACCACCGAGCCCGGTCGTGCGCTTGAACTTCACCTCATCGACAACACCGCCACCCGCGAACGGTGCACCACCATCCTTCGTATCGGACGAGCCATAAGCCTTGCCGGTCAGCACATCCACACCGGCAAAGAAGCCGCCGTCTTGCCGCGCTTTCAAAGAGAAATCAGCCGCCCCTGATTCAGCCCACGCCGCAACTGGAGAAAACACGCCGACGAGAGAAACCAGCAGCCATGATTGATTGCGCATACCACCCCCTTCCTGAAGCTTCCTTTAAGGCCTGCTATCAAGATAGTAGTGATGACCTGATATGCACCAATGAAAGCAGAAGAACTAGGCAACAAGTGGGCAAATGTAGCGAACCTCTTGAAAACAGCTACCACCCAGTTCGAACTGCTGCGGAGGTACATCATCTGCCCCAAACCCGACTGACCGATAGAAACGGATTGCCCGCTCATTCTCTGGCAAGACCCACAGGCTACATACGCTGTAACCCCGCTCGGACAGAATGTCTCGGGTCCGCTGCCACAGTTGGCGACCAACGCCCGCAGACCAACTGGTCGGTGCGACATAGATAGCCCAGACCTCCGCCTGAGCAGGTTTTGCATCCTGGTCCCTGCAATCGCCAAAAGCTACCCAACCGAGGACATCGCCGTTGTCCTTGGCGACGAGCAGATCCGGCTGCCCAGATTCGACGACAGCCCTCCACATGGCCTCTCGCTGAGAGACCGATAGTGAAGCTAGATAGTCCGCAGGCAGGATTCGGGCGTAAGCCGAACGCCACGCATCAACATGAATCTCTGCTATTGCACGAACGTCCGAAAGGGTGGCTCGATCAATGTTCATTAAGGTCTATGGAGAGTGAAAGGATAAAAGGAGCAGGTTTATTCTCCGATTGGAAGTACGCCCCAATGTGCCCATTGCTTTCCGAAAAGGGGACAAATTTATTTTTAGCCTGATAGCGCTGTGCCATAAATAAATCTGCCCCCTTTTTTCGCTGCGCGAACTACAGAATGGCCAGGGCGGCAAAGCCCAACACAGGCCGGATATACGAATGCAACCGCGCTGACGACAAGTGCAAAAGCAAAGCTTTGCTCACTACTTGTGGGGAGAGTCCATATACACTAGTTAGGTGTGCGTTTACGCCGAGCATATTTTCTGAAGGCTTTTCCATTGCATTTTTTCGTGCCACCGAAACCAAAGAAAAATGACAATAGCACCAGTACACGCTACTGCAAAAGCAAGAAAACCATACCAATTAAACTGTACTAACCAGAAGGTTCTATAAAGTTTCTAGCCCTTTGTCAGAGATGATCATGATTATGGCTGTATAGACCATGTATATGAGCCATAAACTGCCACCTAGCCCACAAATGACAATGCCATAGAAGACCAAGTTACTGCTGGTGTTTGCCTGGGCAGGTTTTGCGGGTTCTTCCATGAGTGCACCTGATGTTTGAGCTGAGCGGCGGACGACGGCCGCTTAAGCGGAGGGTTAGGCCTGCTTTCGGTAGAGCGCCAGAGAGCCGGCCAATGCGAGAAGGGCACCACCACAAACTCTCTCCAACCAGAGTGCACCCTTTGCCCGAAGCACCTTCATTGCCTGGGCTCCGGCGCATGCATAGCCGAGCATGACGGCGAAGTCGATGCTTGCGAAGGTGACCGCGAGTGCCAAGTACTGCGGCCACTGGGGCTCCGAGGGCACAATGAACTGCGGCAGGAATGCGGAAAAGAAGAGGTATCCCTTTGGATTCGTGACTGCGACGAGCAGGCTACGGAGGAAGACGGTGCGCCGACTGGGCGCAAAGCCCCCACTCTCTTCTGATGGAAGTGCAAGTGAACCGGTGGATCGCAACAGGCGCAGGCCCAGATAGGCCAAGTACGCAACACCAACCCACTTGAAGACCGAGAACCAGAATTCCGAGGCGGCGAGCAAGGCGCCGAGGCCAAGCGCCACGGCTCCGATGAGGAGGAAGTCGGACAACACCGCGCCGACCATGCCGGGAACCGACGCTCGGACGCCAAGGCGGGAGCCGTTCGTAAGCGCCAGCAACACCGTGGGGCCGGGCGTTGCGATGCCGATGAACGCGACGATGGCGAAGAGGAGGAGAGTTTCGGTCATGTGGCAGGCCTAACAGTGATTAGGTGGAGACAGCACTAATCCGATAGTAGAGTCTTCCGTATAACTCCGCACCCTCCTCATCCTCGCCCTGAAAAACTCTTTCAAATAATGCTATTACCAGCCAATTACTGATACTGCCGAGGTCAACGCCTTTCTCTGATGGTTGGCAATTGGGCGCCGGTTAGTGATATCTGCGCAGTTCAGAGTCTGCTAGGCCGACAGAGATTATCGCGACCGCCATTCCCGGATTGCATCCGGGCTACAGGGTCTGTGCCGCTAAGCCTTGGGCAGCGCCTCCAGCACCTGCCGATACAAACCCTGCAGGCGCCGGGCATCCTCTTCCTCAAATGTCTCTTGCTGCAGGCGCCGGGCGAAGACGTCCTCCACGCTCAGCTCGTCCAGCGTCTCCCGTGCTTCGCTGGCCAGGCCGGCTGCCGCATTGCCACGCTCGCGGCGGATGCGCAGCACTTCCACGGGGTGCCCTTCGCACAGAGTGTTGATGCGGCTTTGCAGATCGCTGAGATAGTCGTCGCTGCTCACCTGCACTTCCAGCCAGACGGGCCGTTCGGGCGTGCCCTGGCTGGCGATGCCTGCGATGGCATCGGCCAGTTCCTTGAGCGAGCCACGCAGGCTGGCCATGGGCTGGAACACCGGCACGGGCAATGCCGTGATCGATTGCAGCGCGGCAGTGCCGAACTCCAGCAGCAGCACCTCCTTCTGCTGGCGCGCTTCGTCGAAGGACAGGGCAATCGGCGAGCCGCTGTAGCGGATGTGTTCCAGGCCGCCGATTTTCTGTGGGCGATGTATATGGCCAAGGGCGATGTAGTCAGCCGGCGGGAAGGCGCTGGTGGGGAAGGCTTCCAGGCTACCGACGTAGATCTCGCGCACCGACTCGCTGGCACTGGCACCGACGGTGGTGAGGTGGCCGGTGGCGATGATCGGCAGCGCCTGGCCCAACGCCTCGCGCTTGCCCAGCGCCAGCTCGTACAAGGCCTGGTAATGCGCGGCGATGGCCTGTTGCAATGATTGCTGCTTGTCCTGCGCGCTCTGCCCGGCCTGACTGGCCAGCACGTCACGCGGACGAATGAAGGGGATGGCGCAGAGGATGGCGCCGGGCTGGCCGGCGCGATCATTGAGCAGCAGCACCTGTTCGGCCAGGTCGAGCCCCACGCCCGGCACCACCTGGGTGCCCAGTTGCGCCAGCAGGCTGCGGCTCTCGCCGAGCATGGCCGGCGAGTCGTGGTTGCCGCCGAGCACGATCAGAGCGCAACCGGCATCGCGCAGTTCGACCACCAGGCGGTAATACTGCTCGCGGGCATAGCTGGGCGGTGCGCCGGTGTCGAATACATCACCAGCAATTAGCAGCACATCCACCTGGTGCGTACGTACCTGTTCCAGCAGCCAGGCGCAGAAGGCCTGGTGCTCGGCCTGGCGGGTCTTGCCCATGAAGTGCTGGCCCAGGTGCCAGTCGGAGCTGTGCAGGACGCGCAGGCTCATAGCGGCCAGTCCTGTACCACGACATGGGTCTTGACCCGCTGCATCTGCGGGAAGGCTTCGATGGCCGCGCGCACTTCGCTCAGGCGCGCCATGTTCGGCGCCTCGACCAGTACCAGCATGTCGGTCTCGCCGCTGATGCCGCTGCAATGGCGGATTTCCGGGTATTCGCGCATGCGTTCGACGTAGTCCTGGCAACGGGCGTTCTGGTAGAAGAGTTCGAGGTAAGCCCTGACCCCGCCCTCGCCCGGCACCGCAACCTGAGCGTGATAGCCGCGAATCACCCCGCTCTGTTCCAGATGGCGAATCCGCTCGCTGACCGCCGAACGGGAAAGGTTGACCTCACGGGCGATCTGGCTGACGGAGGTGCGCGCATCACTGCGCAGCAGGGCGAGGATCTGACGATCAAACTTGTCCACGGGGCTTCTCGGGGTGGCAATCAGGTTGACGGTGGAAACCGCCATTTCGTCGGCAAAAGGCGACAGCCTGTAATCGGGCGGCGCTCTACCATGGCAGCATCTGAAAAGTGACGAGCATACCCCATGAGTCGATTGAACAAGGAATTGGGCCTGCTGCAGGGTATCGCCCTACTCAGCACCTCGCTGCTCGGCACTGGCATCTTCGTGGTGCCGGCACTGGCCGCCACCGCCGCAGGCCAGGCGTCGCTATGGGCCTGGATGATCCTGATTGCCCTGGTGCTGCCGGTGGCCTTCACCTTCGCCCAACTGGGCAAGCGCTTCCCCCACGCCGGCGGCGCGCCGCATCTGATCGGCCGCGCCTTCGGCCTGCGCATGGAAGGCGTCAGCGCCCTGTTGTTTCTCGCCGTGCTGCCGGTCGGCTTGCCCGCTGCGCTGCATATCGCCAGCGGCTTCTGGCTGGCGCTGTTCGATCTCGACCGGGCCGGGCTGCTGGCCATCGAACTGGCCACACTGGGCGCCATCCTCCTGCTCGGCCAGCGCCCGCCAAAGGCATCAGGCCTGCTGCAGGGCTTGATCGCCGTGGCCATCGTATCCAGCGTGGCGCTGATCTGGTGGATGGGTGATCTGCCACGCGCCAGCCAGCCCCTGCTGCCGGCCATGGACGGCCAATGGCACCTGTTGCCGACAGCGCTGGGGGTGATGTTCTGGTGCTTCGTCGGTATCGAGGCCTTCACCCATCTGGGCGAGGAGTTCAAACACCCGGAGCGGGACTTTCCCCTGGCGCTGCTGCTCGGCGTGCTGCTGGCCGGCCTGGTGTACTGGGCCTGTTCGGTGGCGGTGCTGAGTTTCGCCACCTACGGCGACGTACACAGCGACACCACCGCCCTGCCCCGCCTGTTCGAGCAATTGCTGGGCGAGCGGGCGCGAGTGCTGGTGGCGGTGCTCGGCTATCTGGCCTGCTTCGCCTCGATGAACGTGTACATCCAGGGTTTCGCCCGGCTGATCTGGAGCCTGGCCGAGGAGGGCCGCCTGCCCGCTGCACTGGCCGTACGCAACCGCCAGGGCGTACCCGGCAAGGCCTTGCTGCTGGTGGTGATCAGTTGCGCGCTGTGCGCCGTGCTGTCGGCCACCATGAATCTGTCGGTGGACGACCTGATCCGCTACGCCAACGGCAACTTCGTGCTGATCTACCTGCTCAGCATGGCCGCAGGCTGGGTATTGCTGCGCGGCGTCTGGCGCCTGCTGGCCGGACTCAGCGCGCTGCTCTGTGCAGCGGTGCTGGCCATGCTGGGCAGCGATGCGCTGTATGCATTGGTGCTGCTCGCCGCCTTGCTGCTGTTCAGCCACCTGCGCGCCAGGCACAAGGCGCTGGCGTAGGGTGGATGACGCTCTTTTCATTCGCCATCGCGCAAGGCGCTGTCGGTGGACGGGTGAAGCGTCGTCCGCCCTACGCCTGTCCACCGTGTTGCTAGCGGCCAGCCACACTGCAGATGACCTCGGGGCGCATGGGGTTCTATCCTTAGGCTGAATTCGCTGAAAGGAAGCCCCATGCGCCGCGTACTCAATGACCTGAAAATCATGATCCTGGCCAACCTGTGGATCGTCCCGGTGGTGGCTGGCCTGGTCTGGGCGCTGTTCCAGTTCGTCGCGCCGCCACCGCCGATGAGCGCCAGCATGGCCACCGGCGCCCAGGGTGGCGCCTACCAGCAGTTCGCAGAACGCCTCAAGGAAGAACTGGCCAAGGAGGGTTTCGAGCTTACTCTGGTGCCGTCGTCCGGCTCGCGCGACAACCTGCAGCGCCTGCTGGCCAAGGACCCGGAAGTACAGATCGCCCTGGTGCAGAGCGGCCTGGAGCGCCAGCTGGCGCCCGAGCAGCAGCACCAGCTGGAAAGCCTGGGGGCGATCTATCAGGAACCGCTGTGGCTGTTCTACCGCCGTGACGTCAGCCTGGACCGCATCGCCGATCTGCTGCCGCTGCGCCTCGGCCTCGGCGGCGAAGGCAGCGGCACCCGTGCCGCCAGTGATGCCATCCTCGGCGCCAACGCCATCTCGCCGGAGCAATATCCACCGAGCTGGCAGAGCCTCGGCGGAGGCAAGGCAGCCCGCGCGCTGATGGCGGGCGAACTGGACGCGGCCTTCTTCGTCGGGCCGGCGGAAAATACCCTGGTGCAGCAACTGGCGGCCAACCCGGATATCGCCCTGGCGCACTTTCGCCGCGCGGCGGCCTACGAAGCGCGCCTGCCGTTCTTCAATCAGGTGACCGTCGGCGAGGGCCTGCTCGACCTGGCCAGCAACGCCCCGGATCGCGACATCGTCACTCTGGCCCCGGTGGCCACCCTGGTGGTCAACGAAGACTTCAACCCCGGCCTGGTGCCACTGTTTCTCGAAGCCAGCCGCGAAGTGATGCGCGACGGCACCCTGCTCGACGCTGCCGGCACCTTCCCCAGCGCCGAGCCGCGCACCTTCGAACTGCACAAGGATGCCGTGCACTACTATGAAAAGGGCCTGCCGATCCTGCAGCGCTACCTGCCATTTCGCATCGCCTCGCTGGCCGACCGCTACATCATCCTGCTGATCCCCCTGATCGTGGTGATGATCCCGCTGTTCAAGGCGGTCGGGCCGATCTACCAGTGGCGCATCCGCGCGCGCATCTACCGCTGGTACAAGTACCTGCGTGAAGTCGATCGCAAGCTGCACGCTGGCTCACTGCCAGCCGAACTCGACAGTGAAATCGAGCGCCTGGAACACCTGGAACAGGAGCTGGCCGCCGTGGAAGTGCCGCTGTCGTACTCCAACCAGCTGTACGAGCTGCACCTGCACGTGCGCTATGTGATCGAGCGGTTGCGCGCGCTGCAGCAGCGCCGCCAATCCTAGGGGGGACATCGCTGTTCATGTCCACCGATGCGCAGGTCCTGATGCCGACGCGGTGGATAAATCCAGCCTACGCAACCAGAACAGCGATCGCGGCTAAAGCCGCTCCTACAAGACGTCTCCCTGTAGGAGCGGCTTCAGCCGCGAAAGCTCTGGCTTTGTAGCCCGCGACGACTTCCGCGGGCTTCAGCCGCGATCTGCTGCATCCCCTTCAACGATGCATCCGCACCAGAATCCATGACCCGCTTCGGGTAAACTGCGCCCCTGTTTGAATTTGCCCATCGAGACCGCCATGCCGATCCGTCACTGCATCGTCCACCTGATCGACAAGAAGCCCGACGGCAGCCCTGCCGTACTGCACGCCCGCGACAGCGAGCTGGCCACCTCGCAAGCCATGGAAAACCTGCTGGCCGACCTCAACGAGAGTTACAACGCCAAGCAGGGCAAGGCCTGGGGCCTGTTCCACGAGGAGTCCGGCGCCTACCCGTTCAGCGGCTGGCTCAAGGCCTACCTCGACGGCGAGCAGGACTTCACCGCCTTCAGCCGCCAGGCCGTCGAGCACCTGCAGAAGCTGATGGAGGAATCCAACCTCTCCACCGGCGGCCACGTGCTGCTGGCCCACTACCAGCAAGGCATGACCGACTACCTGGCCATCGCCCTGCTGCACCACAGCGAAGGCGTGGCAGTGACCGACGCGCTGGACGTGACCCCGGCCAAACACCTGGACCTTGGCCAGTTGCACCTGGCCGCACGCATCAACATCAGCGAGTGGCAGAACAACAAGCAGTCCAAGCAATACATCTCCTTCATCAAGGGCAAGAACGGCAAGAAGGTCTCGGACTACTTCCGCGACTTCATCGGCTGCCAGGAGGGCGTCGACGGTCCGGGCGAAACCCGTACCCTGCTCAAGGCGTTCAGCGACTTCGTCGAAAGCGAAGACCTGCCCGAAGAACAGGCCCGCGAAAAGACCAAGACCCTGGTCGGCTACGCCACCAGCCAGGCCAAGATGGGCGAGCCGATCACCCTCGACGAGCTGTCCGGGCTGATCGACGAAGACCGCCCGCGCGCCTTCTACGAGCACATCCGCAACAAGGACTACGGCATGGCCCCGGAATTTCCGGCGGACAAGCGCACCCTGAGCCAGTTCCAGCGCTTCACCGGGCGCGCCGAAGGCCTGTCGATCAGCTTCGAAGCGCACCTGCTGGGCTCGAAGGTCGAGTATGACGAGGGTCGCGACATGCTGATCATTCGCCAGCTGCCGACCCAGCTGAAGGATCAGCTCAAGCGCCGTCAGGACTGAGATGAGCGCGCGCCTGGCGGATGAGGTGCTCGACGCCTGCCTGTGCCAGCGCGAAGCCCCGCTGACTGACGACCCGGCGCGCACCTTCGGCCTAGGCAAACACGAAGCCAAGGCTCGCCTGGAGCAGCTCAAGCCCTGGCTGCTGGAGCAGCAGACGCGGCTCTGGGCCAACCGGCGCCAGGCCGTGCTGCTGGTGCTGCAAGGGCCTGACTGCAGTGGCAAGGACGGTGTGATCCGCCGGGTACTGAGCGCCTGCAACCCACAGGGCCTGAGCATTCACAGCTTCCAGGTGCCGAGCGCGCGGGAGCGCCAGGCACACTTCCTAGAACGCTATCGCCAGCGCCTGCCGGCGCCAGGCATGCTCGGGGTGTTCAATCGCAGCCACTACGAAGCGCTGATCAGCGACCCGCTGGACGGGCTCTGTGGCGAGGACGCACTGCCCAAGCGCCTGGCCGACGTGCTGGCCTTCGAGCGGCAGTTGCCGGCGCAGGGCATCCACATCCTCAAGTGCTACCTGCAGATCGACAAGGCCGAGCAGTACCGGCGCCTGGTCGATCGCCTGGAAAAACCGGAGAAGCGCTGGAAGCTCAAGAGCAGCGACCTGCGCTCACATCGCCAGTTCGACGAGCGTCAGCGCCGCTGGAGCGAGCTGCTGAGCACCAGCCACCACGCCGACGCGCCCTGGTACGTGATCCCCGCGCACAAGCGCTGGCTGCGCGACCTGCTGCTGGCCAGCCTGTTGGCCCGCGAGCTGGAGCGTTTGCAACTGCAGTGGCCGGATCAGCCGGCACCCTTTACTCTGCAACAACTGACGGCCGCCACCACGCACAAGGACGTGTTGCCATGAAGAAGATCCTGCTGATTCTCGCTGCCCTGGCCCTGTGGCAAAACTGGGACAAACTCGACCGCTGGCTCAACCCGCCACAGGCCGGCAACGCCAGTGGCGAGATCGTCCTCTACGCCACCAGTTGGTGCGGCTACTGCGCCAAGACCCGCGAACTGTTCGCCGAAGACGGCATCGCCTACCGCGAAGTGGATATCGAGAAGGACAGCGCCGGTCGTGCCACTTACCAGGCCCTGGGCGGGCGCGGCATACCGGTGATCGACATGCGCGGGCAGGTCATCCACGGCTATGACGTGCGCGCCATCCGTGCAGCCTACTGACGCCTCAATCTGAAGCGTCGCCCTCGCGCCGCCACTGCCGCGGGCTGACGCCGAACCAGCGGCGAAACGCGCGGGAGAATGCGCTGGCCTCGGAGTATCCGAGCAGCGGCGCCAGGGCGGTGATCGGCAGTTGCTGCTGGCTCAGGTAATGAGTCGCCAGCTCGCAACGCAGCTTGTCCACCACCGTCGAGAAGCTCAGCCCCTGCTCACGCAGGCGTCGCTGCAAGGACCAGCTGGTCATGCCCATCTGTTCGGCCACGCCTTCCAGTGTCGGCTCGCCTGAGAGCAGCTGCTGACGAATCTGCGCGCGGGTGTCGTCGGCAATATCCTGCTCGCTGCGCATGCTCTGCTGACTGAGCTGCCGCAGCGAATCCTGCATCACCAGCAACAGCACCGGATCGTGCTCCGGCATCGCCCGGTTCAGGCCGCGCTTGGGGATCAGCAGAGAATTGAATGGCTGCTCGAAATAAACCGGCGCATCGAACACTTTGCAGTGCTCATGCCAGTGCTCCGGGCGTGGATGCTCGAAGTGCACCGCCCGCGGCGCCCATTGGCTACCCAGTACGTGGCGGATCAGATTGAGCGCCATGCCCAGGGTCAACTCCGCGTCCTGACGGCGGCTGAGAATCGCGCCGTGGCGAATCTGATAATCGAAGCGGTAACACTCGCCCGCATCGACCAGGCGAATCAGGCTGTTGCGCTGATGCAGCGGAAAGGCTCTGGCGAAGTTGATCAGCGCCTGTTCCAACGTCGCCGAACACAAGCCTATATAGCCCAGCAGACCAAGCGCCTGCGGCCTGAACTGCTGCCCGTAGTAAAGGCCGAAGTTATCGCAGCCGGACTGACGCGCCGCTTCCTCCAGCACCTGACAGTAGTTCGGTAATGCCAGGCTCAGGGTCGGATGACGCAGCAATTCGGGATCGATGCCCGACACACCGAGGATGCGGTCAGCGTCGCCGCCATGCTTCTCGATGAAACCGCATAGCCCGCTGGCGGCTGCAGCCAACACGCCGGCATTGCTCGGCGCGCCCTGCTGGGAAGACAAACCTGTGGGCTGGGCAGTAAGGGAACTCATCGATGCCTCCTCGGTGACAAGCCTGCAAAAGAAGCAAGAAACACACCGGGCACCGAAAGCGATCATCGAACGCACACCAGGCCTCGCTCCAGAGACCCCAAGAGCAAACCCCACCGCCCGATCACGCCCCAAAACGAGTCATATGGAAACACTCGCACCCGAACAGGGCAGTGGAATTTATCCCTTTACGACACGCTCATCCCCGAAGGCCGAAACTTGACTGCAGACGACAGCCGCTCAGCTGTAGCGTCAAGTTCATCACATGAAATCGTTTCATGATCGTGGTGAGTGCTCCTTGCACAGCCCTCGCTGCACATAACTACAACAACCGTCGTTACGGAGAGACTCCTCATGATTTATGCCAAACCCGGTACCGCAGGCGCCGTCGTCACCCTCAAGCCGCGCTACGGCAACTACATCGGCGGCGAGTTCGTCGCCCCGCTCAGTGGCCAGTACTTCAGCAACACCAGCCCGGTCGATGGCTCGGTGATCGCCGAATTCCCTCGCTCCAACGCCGCCGACATCGACAAGGCGCTGGACGCCGCGCATGCCGCCGCCGATGCCTGGGGCCGTACCAGCGTGCAGGAGCGCTCGCATATCCTGCTGAAGATCGCCGACCGCATCGAAGCCAACCTCGAGCTGCTGGCCGTGGCCGAGACCTGGGACAACGGCAAGGCCGTGCGTGAAACTCTCAACGCCGACGTGCCGCTGGCCGCCGACCACTTCCGCTACTTTGCCGGCTGCATCCGCGCCCAGGAAGGCAGCACCGCCGAGATCAACGACGGCACGGTGGCCTATCACTTCCACGAACCGCTGGGCGTGGTCGGGCAGATCATCCCGTGGAACTTCCCGCTGCTGATGGCCGCCTGGAAACTCGCGCCGGCCCTGGCTGCCGGCAACGCCATCGTGCTCAAACCGGCCGAGCAGACCCCGCTGTCGATCACCCTGCTGGCGGAAATCGTCGGCGACCTGCTGCCGCCGGGCGTTCTCAACATCGTCCAGGGCTTCGGCCGCGAAGCCGGTGAAGCGCTGGCGACCAGCAAGCGCATCGCCAAGATCGCCTTCACCGGCTCCACCCCGGTCGGTTCGCACATCCTCAAGTGCGCGGCCGAGAACATCATCCCGTCCACCGTCGAGCTGGGCGGCAAGTCGCCGAACATCTTCTTCGCCGACATCATGAACGCCGAGCCGGCCTTCATCGAGAAGGCCGCCGAGGGTCTGGTGCTGGGCTTCTTCAACCAGGGCGAGGTGTGCACCTGCCCGTCGCGCGCGCTGGTGCAGGAGTCGATCTACGAGCCGTTCATGGCCGAGGTGATGAAGAAGGTCAAGCAGATCAAGCGCGGCAACCCGCTGGACACCGACACCATGGTCGGCGCCCAGGCCTCGCAGCAGCAGTTCGACAAGATTCTCAGCTACCTGGAGATCGCCCAGCAGGAGGGCGCCCAGGTGCTCACCGGCGGGGCGGCCGAGCGCCTGGAGGGCGACCTGGCCAGCGGCTATTACATCCAGCCGACGCTACTCAAGGGCAGCAACGAGATGCGCGTGTTCCAGGAGGAAATCTTCGGCCCGGTGATCGGCGTGACCACCTTCAAGGACGAGGCCGAGGCGCTGGCCATCGCCAACGACACCGAGTTCGGCCTGGGCGCCGGCGTGTGGAGCCGCGACATGAACGTCGCCTACCGCATGGGCCGTGCGATCAAGGCGGGCCGCGTATGGACCAACTGCTACCACCTGTACCCGGCGCATGCTGCCTTCGGCGGCTACAAGAAGTCCGGGGTCGGGCGTGAAACCCACAAGATGATGCTCGACCACTACCAGCAGACCAAGAACCTGCTGGTCAGCTACGACATCAATCCGCTGGGCTTCTTTTGATCTGCCATTCCCTCGACACGATCACCCCGTGGCCAGGCCACGGGGTGTGAAGGAGTTTTCCCCATGAGCAAAGAAACCCTCACCACGCAGGCCTCGGCAGGCGGTGTGGAAACGGAAGCGGTCAGCGCCGACTACTTCGCCAACCGCCAGTTGAAGCAAGGCGCCGCCGGCTGGATCCTGCTGATCGGCCTCGGCGTGGCCTACGTGATTTCCGGCGACTACGCCGGCTGGAACTTCGGCCTGGCCCAGGGCGGCTGGGGCGGCATGTTCGTCGCCACGCTGCTGATGGCCACCATGTACCTGTGCATGTGCTTCTCGCTGGCTGAACTGTCCTCGATGATCCCCACCGCCGGCGGCGGCTACGGTTTCACCCGCACCGCCTTCGGCCCCTGGGGCGGCTTCCTCACCGGCACGGCGATCCTCATTGAGTACGCCATCGCTCCGGCGGCCATCGCCTGCTTCATCGGCGCCTACTGCGAGTCGCTGTTCGGCATCGGTGGCTGGGTCATCTACCTGATCTTCTACGTGGTGTTCATCAGCATCCACATCCTCGGTGCCGGCGAGGCGCTGAAGCTGATGTTCGTCATCACCGCCGTGGCGGCCATCGCCCTGGGGGTGTTCATCGTCGCCATGGTGCCGCACTTCGACGCCGCCAACCTGTTCGACATTCCCGCCAGCGAAGCCACCGGCGCCAGTGCCTTCCTGCCGTTCGGCTACCTCGGCATCTGGGCCGCCCTGCCCTACGCCATCTGGTTCTTCCTGGCGGTCGAGGGCGTGCCGCTGGCCGCCGAGGAAACCAAGAATCCCAAGCGTGACCTGCCCCGTGGCCTGATCGGCGCCATGCTGGTGCTGCTGGCCTTTGCCGGGCTGATTCTGCTGGTCGGTCCGGGCGGCGCCGGTGCCCAGGCGCTGATGGCCTCGGGCAACCCGCTGGTCGAGGCACTGGAAAAGGTCTACGGCGGCTCCACCTGGATGAGCCAGTTCGTCAACCTGGTCGGCCTGGCCGGGCTGATCGCCAGCTTCTTCTCGATCATCTACGCCTATTCGCGGCAGATCTTCGCTCTGTCGCGCGCCGGCTACCTGCCACGCAGCCTGTCGCTGACCAACCGCAACAAGGCGCCGGTGTTGGCACTGATCGTGCCTGGGATTATCGGCTTTGGCTTGTCCTTGAGCGGCCAGGGCGACCTGCTGATTCTGGTGGCGGTGTTCGGTGCGACCATCTCCTACGTGATGATGATGGCCGCCCACGTGACCCTGCGTATCCGTCGCCCGGACATGCCGCGTCCGTACCGCACGCCCGGTGGCGTACTGACCTCCTCGGTGGCGCTGGTGCTGGCGGCGGTGGCACTGGTCGCAGGTTTCCTGGTCGACCCACGGGTCGTGATCGGCGCTGCGCTCATCTACGCTCTGTTCATTGCCTATTTCGCCTTGTACAGCCGCCACCATCTGGTGTCCGGCACACCGGAGGAAGAGTTCGCCGCCATCCAGGCCGCCGAACGCTCCCTGCGCTGAAATACCCAAGCGGTCGCCTTGCGGCGACCGCGACAGGAGGAACGACATGGCAAGTTTCACCCACAGCATCGGCAACATGACCTGGCGCTTCGACAGCCTGCGCGAGCTGATGGCCAAGGCCACCCCGGCGCGCTCCGGCGACTACCTGGCCGGGGTTGCCGCCAGCAGCGACGCCGAGCGGGCGGCCGCGCAGATGACCCTGGCCGAGGTGCCGCTCAAGCACTTCTTGCAGGAAGCGCTGATCCCCTACGAGAGCGACGAAGTCACCCGCCTGATCATCGACAGCCATGACGTCCAGGCCTTCGCCCCGGTCAGCCACCTCACGGTGGGCGGATTTCGCGACTGGCTGCTCAGTGATGTCGCCGACGAAGCCAGCCTCACGGCGCTGGCCCCTGGCCTGACACCGGAGATGGTCGCGGCGGTGTCGAAGATCATGCGCATTCAGGACCTGGTGCTGGTGGCGCAGAAGACCCGCGTGGTCACCCGCTTTCGCAACACCCAGGGCCTGCGCGGACGCATGTCCACCCGCCTGCAACCGAACCACCCCACCGACGACCCGGCCGGTATCGCTGCCAGCGTGGTCGACGGCCTGCTCTACGGCAATGGCGATGCCATGATCGGCATCAACCCGGCCACCGACAGCATGAGCGCGGTGTGCACTCTGCTGGAAATGCTCGATGCGGTGATCCAGCGCTACGAGATTCCCACACAGTCCTGCGTGCTGACTCACGTCACCAGCTCGATCGCCGCCATCGAGCGCGGTGCGCCGCTGGATCTGGTGTTCCAGTCCATTGCCGGCACCGAGGCGGCCAACGCCAGCTTCGGTGTCAGCCTCAAGGTGCTGCAGGAAGGCTACGAGGCCGGTCTGAGCCTCAAGCGCGGCACCCTCGGCAACAACCTGATGTACTTCGAGACCGGCCAGGGCAGCGCGCTGTCGGCCAACGCCAACCATGGCGTCGACCAGCAGACCTGCGAGACCCGCGCCTATGCCGTGGCCCGCCGTTTCAACCCGTTTCTGGTCAATACCGTGGTCGGCTTCATCGGCCCGGAGTACCTGTACAACGGCAAGCAGATCATCCGCGCCGGCCTGGAGGATCACTTCTGCGGCAAGCTGCTCGGCGTGCCGATGGGCTGCGACATCTGCTACACCAACCATGCCGAGGCCGACCAGGACGACATGGACATGCTGCTGACCTTGCTCGGGGCCGCCGGCATCAACTTCATCATGGGCATTCCCGGCTCCGACGACGTGATGCTCAACTACCAGACCACCTCGTTCCATGACGCGCTCTACGCGCGCAAGGTGCTCGGCCTGCATGCTGCGCCCGAGTTCGAGGCCTGGCTGGCGCGCATGGGCATCTTCCAGCAACAGGGCGGCCAGCTGCGCATGGGCAAGGAACTGCCACCGGCATTTCGCCAGGCTCTGGCCCAGTTGGCCTGATCATTCGAGGTTGTCATGAGCGAAAAGTCCCCCGCCACCGAAAACCCCTGGCAGCAGCTGCGCCAGCTGACACCGGCGCGCATTGCCCTGGGGCGGGCCGGCACCAGCCTGCCGACCGCCGCGCAACTGGACTTCCAGTTCGCCCACGCCCAGGCGCGTGACGCCGTACACCTGCCGTTCGACCACACGGCCCTGCGCGAGGCGCTGCACGAGCGTCAATTGCCGACGTTGCTGCTGCACAGTGCCGCCGCCGACCGCCACACCTACCTGCAACGCCCGGATCTGGGCCGGCGCCTGCATGAAGATGCCGCGCAACGGCTCGACGAATACGCCGAAGAGCACGGCCGGGGCTACGACCTGGCCATCGTCATCGCCGACGGCCTGTCCTCGCTGGCGGTGCAACGGCACAGCCTGCCGTTTCTGGAACGCCTGCTGGAACAGGTGCAGGCAGAGGGCTGGTCGTTGGCGCCCATCACCCTGGTGGAACAGGGACGGGTGGCAGTGGCCGATGAAGTGGGGCAGCGCCTGGGGGCGAAGATGACGGTGATCCTGATTGGCGAACGTCCCGGTCTGAGTTCGCCGGACAGCCTCGGTCTGTATTTCACCTACGGGCCGAAGGTCGGCCTCAACGACGCCTACCGCAACTGCATCTCCAACGTGCGCTTGGAGGGCCTGAGCTACGGCATGGCCACCTTCCGCCTGATGTACCTGATGCGCGAGGCTTGCCGCCGCCAACTCTCGGGCGTCGATCTCAAGGACGAAGCCGAAGTGCCGACGCTGGAAAACGCCGGGCCGGGCAATTTCCTCTTGCCGGACAAGCGTTGAGACGGTTGGTCAGCGCCTACGGTACGCGCCTGGGTGGATGAAAAAAGCGTCATCCACCCTACGCACTGGCCCCCCACGTAGCCCGGATGCAATCCGGGAATCCCTGGCACAGCATCCACGGATTGCATCCGGGCTACGGATTACTGCTGCCGGATCAGCGCTGAGCCATCGCAGGATAGGCGACGCTTCATCCGCCGCCCCAACCGCCTCTGTCGCGGCTAAAGCCCCTCCCACAGGTCATCAACCTGTTAGCTGGGTGCTGTGAAAACAGCTTTTGTGGGAGGGGCTTTAGCCGCGCTCTTTACGACCGATCAGCAGGCCTCGATACGAAAGCCCCAACGCGGGAAATGCACATGCACGGTGCCGGCACGCTCGTCTTCACGGCGCAGAATCAGCTCCTCACGCCCGGCGAACACCAACTCGCCTGCCACCGGGTCGACGCCATAGTCGACCGCCGCGATGGTCACGCGCTGACCGGCGCTGAAGCCATTGGGCTCGTTGAATACCTCATCGGGCAGCGCCGCCGGCGTCGCTTCGCGCGCCACGGCGATGGCCTGCTCACTGCTCATCTCGCTGAGCGCGCCATGGCCAAAGCCGAGCACCCGGGCCAACCAGGCCGCTACGTCCGGGTACTCGTCCACCAGCGCTGCCGTGACCGGCGTACCGCGCAGGAACCACAGCGGGTGCGCGACGGCGAAGTCGGCAATCGAGGGCTCGCCAAACAGGAAGTCACCACCGCCCTGCTGCAGTTGCTGCTGCAGGCGCCCCATCAGCGCCGGCCACTGGTGACGCGCTTGCTCCAACGGCAGACGGCTGGCTGTACCGCCCGAAAACAGGGCCGCACGATCGGCCGCGAAAGCCTTGGCGAACTCCGGCGGCACCTTGGCAAAGCGCACGGCCATGGACTCGGGGGCAAACACCAGCGACACCGTGTGCTGGAACAGCACCGAATCGGCCCACTGGGCGAGGGTCGCGACATTGAAGCCCTGCCCTTCCGGGAACAGCGGCGGCGTGCTCTTTTCCGCTTCCAGACGGCGGGAGATCAGTGCGGTGTCGCAGTAGATGTCGGCACCTACCTGCAACACCGGCGTCTTGCGGTAGCCACCGGTCAGCGCGGTCAGATCCGGCTTGGGCATCACAGGCGGGATCATCACCGAGCGCCAGGACAGTTGCTTGAAGCCCAGCAGCAAACGAGCCTTCTCGGCAAATGGAGAGGTCGGGTAATGGTGAAGAATCAGCTCGTGCATGGCGCGCTCCGCGTCAGTTCGAAAGCGTCCAGCTTACCCCTGCAGCCCACGCACGCACACCGCCTCAGGCTGATGAATCGCCATCAACGGCCAGAATGAGCGCCTCTTTGGCACTTTTGCTCAGGCGCTTGATCGCCCGTTCGCGGCGCAGGGCATCGCCCTTTCCGGCACAGGCCTCAACGTAGGCCAGCGCCAGCGCCGGGCTGGTATGAAAGAAACGCGCGCCCTTGCCACTCTGGTGCTGGGCGAAGCGTCGCTGCGGATCATCACTGATACCGCAGTAGAGAGCGCCGTTGGCGGCACGCACCAGGTAGACGAACCAGGGCTTTTCCAGTGCCGCCGTCATCCGCGTGCCGGGAACCACTCACGCGCCGAGCGCCACAGGCACATGCCGACGAAATAGGCCGAGGCGGCGAACCACAGGCCCAGTACCCACATCGAATTGTGCGGGTACTGCACAATCAGCAGCGCGCTGGAGAGCATCCAGACGAAGGTCACGACGATGTTCAGCGGCATGAACTGGCGTACGCGGAAGGGATGCAGAAACTTCATCTTGGTCAGGGTCAGAGCAGCCAACAGCACGATCATGCCGAGAGTGACCCAGGGGTGTACGTCAAGAATGTAGAAGTACAACACCACCACGTTCCAGGCCGCCGGGAAGCCGACGAAGTAGTTGTCCTTGCTCTTCATGTTCAGGTTGCAGAAGCAGAACAGCGAGGACAGCAGAATCAGCCCCACGGCAAACAAGGGGGTGTAGTCAGGGAGCGGGATGAAGCGATAGAGGAAGATCGCCGGGATGAACACGTAGGTCAGGTAGTCGATCACCAGGTCCAGGGTCGAGCCGTCGAAGTGCGGCAGCACGCCCTTGACGTCGTAACGTCGCGCCAGCGAACCATCGAGCCCGTCGACCAGCAGCGCCAGCCCCAGCCACATCAGGCATTGTTTGGGCTGGCCGTCGAGCACGGCAAGCAGTGCCAGCAGGGCGAGAATCACCCCACTGGCAGTGACGGCATGCACCCCCCAGGCCTTGGCCTGTTTTACGGCTACGATCAGTTCGGTCACGGCAGGTCTCGATTGGCAGTGGAGAGGCCGCACCCCATGTGCGAACTCTCTTATTGAAGGCTAAGACCGGCTAGCCTACCACTGCGTTCCTTCACACGCCTCAGCGAGTACCGCGAAACTGGGCCAGACCGCGTGCCGCTTGTCGACGAATGGCAGCCTGAACCGGTGGTGCCCAGCCCAGCAGCAGCCCTTTGCCACCCAGCGCCTGACGGGCCCAACGCCAGAGATCGAAATGATCGCGATGCTCGACGATCAGCCCGTCGCGAAACACGAAGCGCGCCTGGATAGTGTTAACCACCTGACGACCGGTGGCGCTGAACCGGTAGCGGGCGACCCAGCGGGCACTGCCGGCATGGTCATCGGCGTGTACCGAGTCGAAGGTCAGCGAGAAGCCTTCGGCTCGGCTGCAGAGCATGCGCCACATATCGCTCGCCTCAGCACCGCGCAGGCCGATGAACACCGGATCGGAGAAACGCACGTCCTCGGCGTAGCAAGCTGCCATGGTTTCGGCATCGAGCGCCTGGAAGGCGCTGTAGAAGCGCTGGATCAACTCGGCGTTGGGGTGGCTCATGGCTCGCTCCTGCGTGCTCGTTGGTGAATGCAGCCTAGTCTGGGCGCAGGAGGAGCATGCGGCGATTGGCTATAAAGACAACTTTGTGTCAATAATCGCCAACCCCATTCGAGCTCACAGTCATGCTGCGCATCGCCTTGTACGTCTGTCCGCAAACCGTCTGTTCCAGCCTGAGCATGGCCCAGGACGCCTTCAGCCTGGCCAATCGTCTGGCCGGTACGCCACATTTCGAGCTGCTGCGTTTCAGCCTCGACGGCCAGCCCGTGCAGTTGGAGTTCGCGCAGATTCAGGTCGATGGTGGCCTGCCGTTGGCCGAACAGGCCGACCTGCTGATAGTGCCTGCAACGGGCAGCGCCATTGCCCGCACCCTGGACAGCAACGCCAGGCTTCTGCCGTGGCTGGCCCGGCGCAACCGGCAGCAGGTGGCGAGTCTGTGCAGTAGCGCCTTCCTGCTGGCCGCTGCCGGTTTGCTCGATGGTCGCCAGGCCACCACTCACTGGGCGCTGGCCGAGGCATTCGCCCGCCACTTCCCCCAGGTGAAACTGCGCAGCGACCTGCTGCTGACCGAGGATGGCCTGCTGTTCTGCTCCGGTGGCGCCCAGGCCGGGCTCGACCTGTGCCTGCACCTGATCGCCCAGCATGCCGGCGAATGGCTGGCGCAGCAGGTCGCCGACGCCATGGTGATCGAACGTCAGCGCGGCACGCAGACCCGCTTCGCGCCGCTGCTGCCGAGCAGCGAAGACACAACCCTGGCCCCATTGCTGAGCTGGCTACGCGAGCATCATGCCGAAGCGATCGATCTCAACCGGCTGGCGCAACAAGCCCACTGTTCGGTACGCACCTTGCTGCGCCGCTTCAAACAGACGACCGGGCTGACCCCTGGCGACTATCTGCAGCGCCTGCGCATCAGCCTGGCGCAGCAGGCACTGGCCGATTCGGCGCAATCGCTGGAGCAGATCGCCGGCCAGGTCGGGTTCGCCGACCGCGCGAGCTTCGCCAAGCGCTTCAAGCAACTGTGCGGGGAAACGCCCGGCGCCTTCCGCAAGCGCATGCGCCGTGGCTAGAAACGAAAAAGGGAGCCCGAAGGCTCCCTGATCCAGGGTGCGATGCCGACTCAGTGCAGGATCTGGCTGAGGAACAGCTTGGTGCGCTCGTTCTGCGGGTTGGTGAAAAAGGCATTGGGTTCGGCCTGCTCGACGATCTCGCCCTTGTCCATGAAGATCACCCGGTTGGCCACGGTACGGGCGAAGCCCATTTCGTGAGTCACGCAGAGCATGGTCATGCCGTCTTCGGCCAGGCCGATCATGGTGTCGAGAACCTCTTTCACCATCTCCGGGTCGAGGGCCGAGGTCGGCTCGTCGAACAGCATGATCTTCGGCTTCATGCACAGCGCCCGGGCAATCGCCACACGCTGCTGCTGACCACCGGAGAGCTGCCCCGGAAACTTGCCCGCCTGCTCGGGAATACGCACGCGCTCGAGAAAGTGCATGGCGATTTCCTCGGCCTGGCGCTTGGGCATCTTGCGCACCCACATCGGCGCCAGCGTGCAGTTCTGCAGCACGGTCAGGTGCGGGAACAGGTTGAAGTGCTGGAACACCATGCCCACTTCGCGGCGAATCGCCTCGATGTGCTTGAGGTCGCTGGTCAGCTCGGTGCCATCGACGACGATACGGCCCTGCTGATGTTCTTCCAGGCGATTGATGCAGCGAATGGTGGTGGACTTGCCCGACCCGGACGGCCCGCACAGCACGATACGCTCACCCGGCTGCACGCTGAGGTTGATGTCCTTGAGCACATGGAACTGCCCGTACCACTTGTTCACACCCTGCAGCAGGATCATCGGCTCAGCGCTGGGTTGTTTGATTGCTTCACTCATGACTCACTCCTAACGCTTGTGGCCGGTATCCAGCTTCCGCTCGAGATGGAGCGAATAGCGGGACATGCCGAAACAGAAAATCCAGAAGATCAGGGCGGCGAACACGTAGCCTTCGGTGGCCATGCCCAGCCACGCCGGGTCGGTGGTCGCCTGCTTGATGCTGTTGAGCAGATCGAACAGGCCGATGATGATCACCAGACTGGTGTCCTTGAACAGGGCGATGAAGACGTTGACGATGCCCGGAATCACCAGCTTGAGCGCCTGCGGCAGAATCACCAGGCCCATCATCCGCCAGTAGCCAAGGCCCATGGCCGCAGCTGCTTCGTACTGACCTTTGGGAATCGCCTGCAGGCCACCACGCACGGTTTCAGCGATATAGGCGGACTGGAACAGGATCACCCCGATCAGCGCGCGCATCAGCTTGTCGAAATGCATGCCTTCGGGCAGGAACAACGGCAACATCACCGAGGACATGAACAGCACGGTGATCAACGGCACACCGCGCCAGAACTCGATGAAGGTGACGCAGATGACCTTGATCGCCGGCAGGTTGGAGCGTCGCCCCAGCGCCAGCAAAATGCCCAGCGGCAGAGCACCGGTGATCCCCACATAGGCGATCACCAGGGTCAGCATCAGGCCGCCCCACTGACTGGTGGACACCACGCTCAGGCCGAACACGCCACCGTGCAGCAGACACCAGGCGATGACCGGGTAGATCACCAGCAGCGCCAGGCCGTAAAAGGCCTTGCGCGGCATCTGTGGCACGAACAACGGCGCAGCACCGACGACGGCCAGCCAAAGGGTGGCATCTACGCGCCAGCGCAGTTCGCTGGGGTAGAAGCCGTACATGAACTGGCCGAAGCGCTGCTGAATGAACACCCAGCAGGCGCCTGACTGGGTGCAATCGGCACGGGTACTGCCTACCCAGTTAGCGTCGATGAAGGCCCACTGCAATAGCGGCGGCACAATCAGCCAGATCAGGTAGGCGGCCAACAATGTCAGCAGGGTGTTGAACCAGTTGGAGAACAGGTTGGCCTTGAGCCAACCTACTGCGCCGACACTCATGCGCGGCGGTGGCAGGTCCGGTTTGAATGTATGAGTCTGCATGGCTGCTCCTTACCGCTCAGTCAGCGCGATGCGCTTGTTGTACCAGTTCATCAGCAGGGAAATGCTGATACTGATTGCCAGGTACACGCTCATGGTGATGGCGATCACCTCGATGGCCTGGCCGGTCTGGTTGAGTACGGTGCCGGCGAACAGCGACACCATGTCCGGGTAACCGATACCGGCAGCCAGCGAGGAGTTCTTCGCCAGGTTGAGGTACTGGCTGGTCAGCGGCGGGATGATCACCCTAAGCGCCTGCGGAATGATCACCAGGCGCAGGGTGACGCCCGGGCGCAGCCCCAGCGAACGTGCAGCCTCTGTCTGGCCATGGCTGACCGCCATGATCCCGGAGCGCACGTTCTCGGCGATGAAGGCTGCGGTGTAGATGGTCAGCGCCAGGGTCAGGGCCATCAGCTCGGGAATCATCACCCAGCCGCCACGGAAGTTGAAACCGGTCAGCGCAGGTACGCTCCACTGCAGCGGATTGCCCGCAACGAGCGCAGTCAGACCGGGAATCACCACGATCAGCGCCAGCGATGTCCACAGCAGAGGGAAGATCTGGCCCGTCGCCTCACGGCGCTTTTTGGCCCAGCGCCCGAGGGCGATGATGCCGACGATGGTCGCCAGCACGGCCACGGCGAACACACCGAAGCTCTCCGAGGGCCCCGGCGACGGCATGTACAGACCGCGACTGTTGAGGAAGAAGGTGTCCCCGAGTTCGAGGCTTTGCCGAGGCCCCGGAAGCGCGAGAAAGACCGCGAAGTACCAGAACAGGATCTGCAGCAACGGCGGAATGTTGCGGAAGATCTCGATATAGACGGTGGCCAGCTTGCTGATCAGCCAGTTCGGCGATAGCCGCGCCACCCCCAGCAGAAATCCGAGGATCGAAGCCAGCACGATGCCGATGAAGGACACCAGCAAGGTATTGAGCAGGCCGATCAGAAAAACGCGACCGTAACTGTCGCTTTCCGTGTAGTCGATCAGATGCTGGGCGATACCGAACCCGGCACTGTTATTGAGGAACGCGAAGCCGGAAATGATTCCGCGCTTCTCCAGGTTGGCCTGGGTGTTCTGGAAGAGAAACCAGCCGAGCGCCACAACGGCAGCAACGGCAATAATCTGGAAAGCCCAGGCGCGCACCTGCGGATCGTTCAGAAGCGATCCTCGCGGGCGCGGGGCATTAGCAGTCGTTTGCATGACAACCCTCACGGAAGCCCCGGCCGCACGCAAGCCAGCCGGAGTTCACTAAATCGGAAACGACAGCGGCAGGCACTAGGCCTGCCGCTGTGGACGGTCAACGCACCGGCGGTGCGTACTGCAGACCACCCTTGTTCCAAAGGGCGTTGAGACCACGCTCGATCTTCAGTTCGCTGCCGGCGCCTACGTTGCGGTCGAAAGACTCGCCGTAGTTACCGACCTGCTTGACGATCTGCACGACCCAGTCTTTCGGCAGTTTGAGGTCTTTGCCGAACTCACCTTCAGCGCCCAGCAGACGGGCGACATCCGGGTTCTTGGTGGTTTTGGCGGTTTCTTCGACGTTGGCCGAGGTCACGCCCAGTTCTTCGGCGTTGAGCATGGCGAACAGGGTCCAGCGCACGATGTCGAACCACTCTTCGTCACCCTGGCGTACGACCGGGCCCAGCGGCTCCTTGGAGATGACTTCCGGCAGTACTACGTACTCGTCCGGATTGGCCAGCTTGATGCGCTGTGCGTACAGCTGCGACTGGTCGGAGGTCAGCACGTCGCAACGACCGGCTTCGACCGACTTGGCGCTTTCGTCAGAGGTATCGTAAGTAATGGGGGTGTACTTCATGCCGTTGGCACGGAAGTAGTCGGAGAGGTTCAGTTCGGTGGTGGTACCGGCCTGGATGCAGACGGTAGCCCCGTCCAGCTCCTTGGCACTGGAAACGCCCAGCTTCTTGTTCACCAAGAAACCCTGACCGTCGTAGTAGTTGGTACCGGTGAAGTTCAGGCCCAGCGCCGAGTCGCGCGAGCTGGTCCAGGTGGTGTTGCGCGAGAGGATGTCGACTTCGCCGGACTGCAGCGCGGTGAAGCGCTCCTTGGCGGTCAGCGGGCTGTACTTGACCTTGGTGGCGTCACCGAAGACCGCAGCCGCAACAGCGCGGCAGACGTCGACGTCCAGACCCAGGTAGTTACCTTTTTCATCGGCGTAGGAGAAGCCAGGCAGACCGTCGCTGATACCGCACTGCACGAAGCCTTTCTTCTGCACTGCATCCAGAGTGGCGCCTGCCTGAGCAAAGCCACTGACACCGAGCACAGCTGCGGTGGTCAGCACAGCCAGGGTGGATTTCACCATCTTCATCAAAAACCTCCAGTTGCTCTTGTTGTGTTGGAGTCTCAGTCCTGCTTCCCCACCCTTTTGAGGCACGCGATCCGCTGGCAGCAACGGCATCGACGAGAAGTTCGAACGTCAGGTGGGAGTCTAGTCGGCTTAACCCTCTGCTGGCCAACCGCTCCTACCCAGCCCATTGGTTGAACGGGCCTGAGACGGATCGTCATCCGTCTGGGCGATCAGCGCCCCGACGGTCTATTAGGAACCCCACACAGCAGATTCCTGCCTGTTGAGCGGTGCGCGATGGCACAGTGTTACCGTTAGCGCACCACGTCGTCAGTTCATATGAGCCATAGCAAGCCTCGTACCAGCACATGGCAAATGGCCGGATATGCAAGGGTCAAGAGCAAAAGTTGCACCCGTGCGACAACTTCTTCACAGATTAGCCAAGCCTCGCGCAAGGCGCCGCCCTAAATTAAGGCGCCCGCACCACACTGGAGCTACCAATGACCGCACCCATGATTTTGCAGCCCCCACAACCAGCAGACGCCAGCGTGATCTGGCTGCATGGGCTGGGTGCTGACCGCTACGATTTCCTTCCAGTCGCCGAGATGTTGCAGGAGCGCTTGCCCAGTACGCGCTTCATCCTCCCGCAGGCGCCCACCCGCCCGGTGACCATCAATGGCGGCTGGAGCATGCCGAGCTGGTACGACATCCTCGCCATGACTCCGGCGCGCGCCATCGATCAGGCGCAGATGGAGGAGTCGGCCGATCAGGTCATCGCCCTGATCGAGGCCGAGCTCGCAAGCGCCATCGCCCCCGAGCGCATCATCCTCGCAGGCTTCTCCCAGGGCGGCGCGGTGGTGCTACACACTGCCTTTCTGCGCTATCAGGAGCCCCTGGGCGGCGTACTGGCACTCTCGACCTACGCGCCGACTTTCAGCGCTGAAATGCCACTGGCGGATACAAAAAGACAACTGCCGGCGCTGTGTTTGCATGGCAGATTCGACGACGTGGTGACACCCGACATGGGCCGCGCCGCATATGACCGCCTGCACGCCTATGGAGTACCGGTGCAATGGCGTGACTATCCGATGGCACACGAAGTGCTGCCGGAGGAGATTCGCGACATCGCCGAATGGCTGGGCCAGCTACTGACCGACTGACCGAACCGAAGAGACGCACGATAAATGAGCACAGCGCCCCTGATTCGCACCCTGCAGGACATCGAGAAGATCGAGAGCACCCCGCTGAGCGATCGTGGCCTGCCCGAAAGCACCTTTGAGCTGATCCGCCGCACGGCGCAGACCAATCCCGATGCCCCGGCACTCTCGTTCATCCTGCAAGGCACGGCCGAAGAAACGCCGCTGCATCTGACCTACGCCGAGTTGCTCGGCAAGATCACGCAGACGGCCAACGCCTTTCATCGCCTGGGTCTGCGCCCGGGCAAGGCGGTTTCGTTCCTGCTGCCCAATCTGCCGCAGACCCACTACACCATCTGGGGTGGCGAGGCGGCCGGCATCGTCAACGCGATCAACCCGTTGCTCGAACCCGAGCACATCGCCGAGCTGATCCACGCCTCGGACTCCGAGTTGCTGGTGACCCTGGCGCCCTTCCCCGGCACCGAGCTGTGGGACAAGGTCGACGCCCTGCGCGATCGCTTGCCGGCACTCAAGGCGATTCTCTGCGTGGACATGGCCAACCTGCTGCCTGAGTTGCAACGCAGTGCGATCAAGGCGCAGCGCGGCCCACTGCCCGAAGGTGTGCTGGATTTCGACGAGACCATCGCCGCCTGCCCGGCGGATCACCTGGAAAGTGGCCGCGTGATCGCTGCCGACGACATCGCCAGCTACTTTCATACCGGCGGCACCACCGGCACGCCGAAGCTGGCGCCGCACAGCCACGGCAACGAAGTGGCAATGGCCTACAGCATGAACCTGGTCACCCGCTTCGGCGTCGGCGACGTGACGCTCTGCGGTCTGCCGCTGTTCCACGTCAACGGCGTCATCGTCACCGGTCTGGCGGCCTTCATCGGCGGTGCTGAAGTGCTGCTGGCCACCCCGCAGGGCTATCGCAACAGCAGCTTGATCGGCCATTTCTGGAAGGTCATCGAACGCCATAAGGTCAGTTTCTTCAGCGGCGTGCCGACCATCTATGCCGGCCTGCTGCAGATACCCAGCGAAGGCCACGACCTGTCCTCGCTGAAGTACGCCCTGTGTGGCGCCGCGCCGATGCCGGTGGAGCTGATTCGCCAGTTCGAGGCCAAGACCGGTCTGACCCTGATCGAGGGCTACGGCCTGACCGAGGGCACCTGCGGCAGTTGCGCCAACCCACCGGCAGGTGAACGCCGGCCGGGCTCCATCGGCCTGCCCATGCCCTACTGCGAAGTGCGCATCAAGGTACTCGACGAGCATGGACAATACCTGCGCGAAGCGGCGCCCAACGAGATCGGCAACCTGTGCATTCGCGGTGCCACGGTGTTCAAGGGCTATCTGCCGGCGAGCAAGAACGCCGGCATCTGGGTCGATGGCGACTGGTTCAATACCGGCGATCTCGGCCGCGTCGATACCGACGGCTACATCTGGCTGACCGGCCGCAGCAAGGACCTGATCATCCGTGGCGGGCACAACATCGACCCGCAGATGATCGAGGAGGCGCTGCACAAGCACCCGGCAGTGGCCATGGCTGCCGCGGTCGGCAAGCCCGACGAGAAGGCCGGCGAACTACCCGTGGTCTACGTCCAGCTCAAACCCGACGCGCAAGCCAGCGAGGCCGATCTGCTGGCGCATGCCGCTGCCCATATCCCCGAACGCGCCGCCATACCCAAGGACGCCTGGATCATCGAGGCGATTCCGCTGACAGCAGTGGGCAAGACCTTCAAACCGGCGCTGCGTTTCGATGCCATCGCCCGGGTTTACCAGGCGGCTGTGGCCGAGCTGCATCCGGCTGCCACGGTCGAGGTGCTGAGTGACGACAAGGCCGGCCAGCTGGCCCACATCTACCTGCCAACTCAGGATCAGACATTGGCAGCCGCCATTGGCGAGCGCCTGGCCGGCTACGCGGTGGGCCATCGCATCCACTTCATGCCGTGACTGAAAACGCGCAGGGACGCGCGCCAGTTAACAACCTCGTACATTAGTGCAACCGCTGGTCGGCCGAGCTTTGCCACGCCCGAGTGCCGGGAATACTGTCTAAAACCATCCGTAGACACGACAGGGAGCGTTGACGGTGCCCTCAGGCCTATTCGCTCGGCCAGGCCCGACGAGATCGCGATGAAACCGGCGCACTGGCAGGCAGACCTGCAGCAAGTTCAGCACCTGCGACTCTTTCAGAATGTCGCCACCAGCAGCCTGAATCAGCTGCTGCAGGAATTTCGCGCCTGCGAGCTGGAAGCTGGCGAAGTGCTGCTCTCCCCATTCAACCGTAACCAGCACCTCTATCTGCTGATCGAGGGGCAGCTGCGCGTCTACCTGGGCTCACTGGACAACCAGCCCGTGAGCACCCTCGAAGTAGGCGACTGCGCCGGTGAAATCAGCTTCATCGACAACGAACACCCTTCCGCCTACGTGGTGGCCGAACGTCCCTCCACCGTGCTGCGCCTGCATCGCGAGTCGCTGGTCGCATTGTTCCAGCACTCTCCGCAGATGATGCAGAACCTGCTGGAACTGCTTTGCGAACGCGTGCGCCAGGGCAACCGGCAGATTCTCGACAGCGAGCAGAATGCCAATGTCGACACCCTCACCGGCTGCTTCAACCGGCGCTGGCTGGATCACGTGTTCGAGCGCGAAAGCACCCGCTGCGCCTTCAACGACGACCCCATTTCGCTACTGATGCTGGATGTCGACCATTTCAAGGCTTACAACGACCAGCACGGCCACCTCGCGGGTGACTACGCACTGTGCCTGGTCGCGCATACCCTGCGCAGCCAGTTACGCCCCAAGGACAGCCTGATTCGATTCGGTGGCGAGGAATTCGTCATTCTGCTGCCGGAGATCGCCGCTGAGGACGCACGCAGCATCGGTGAACGCCTGCGCATCAGCCTGGAGCAGATCACCTCCTTCTACTCGCCAGTCGGCGTACTGCCTGGCGTTACCATCTCCATTGGCCTGGCGCAGATGCAACATCAGGACAGCCTGCAGGGCCTGATCGCGCGTGCCGATGCCGCGCTGTACCAGGCCAAGCAGCAAGGGCGTAACTGCCTCAGCGGTTGACAGTCCAAGCGCAGCGCGCCTCGCATTCCCTGCTAGAGTGGCCGGCATAACAACACGCCTGGATGGCTCCTCATGCGCAAACTGCTGATCGCCGGACTCCTGCTCGTCCCCCTCTCCGCCCTGGCCGTTCTGGGCCTGCCCCAAGTGCTCGACGCACAGATGAACAGCGTCGCCAGCCCGCCGCCCTACCCCGCCAGCGCCGGTGCGCAGAAGCTGCACCAGGGGCTGTTCGTCGCCGATCTGCACGACGACGCCCTGCTCTGGGAGCGCGACCTGCTCAAGCGCTACGACTACGGCCACTCCGACCTGCCGCGCATGCTCGAAGGCCGCCTCGGCCTGCAGGTGTTCTCCACCGTGACCAAGACGCCACGCGGGCTGAACATGGAGAGCAATGGCGCCGACAGCGACAACATCACCCTGCTGGCCATGGCCCAGCGCTGGCCGCGGGAAACCTGGAGCAGCCTGCTGCAGCGTGCGCTGTACCAGGCGCAGAAACTCAAGGACGCCAGCGCCGGCAGTGACGGACGCCTGGTGCTGATCCGCACCCGCGCGGACCTGGCACGCTTCATCGAAGCCTGGCAACAGGATCCGCGTCGTGTCGCCGGCCTGCTGGCCACCGAAGGCTTGCAGCCCATCGAAGGCAAGCTGGAAAACATCGACGTGCTATATGACGCGGGCTTCCGCATCGCCGGCCTGACCCACTTCTTCGATAACGAGGTCGGCGGCTCGGCCCATGGTCTGGAAAAAGGCGGGCTGACCCCGCTGGGGCGCCAGGTGATCGCACGCCTGGAAGAGAAATCCATGCTGGTGGACCTGGCCCACGCCTCGCGCCCGCTGATCGACGACGTGCTGGCCATGGCCACGCGCCCGGTGCTGGTCTCGCACACGGGCGTCGAGGGCACCTGCGCCGGCACGCGCAACCTCAGCGACAGGCACATCCGGGCCATCGCCGCCAGCGGCGGGGTAATCGGCATCGGCTACTGGAGCACCGCGGTGTGCGACACCTCGGTCGCCGCCATCGTCAAGGCCATCCGCTACACGGCGGACCTGGTCGGCGTCGAGCACGTGGCCCTGGGCTCGGACTTCAACGGCACCGTGCATACACCGTTCGATGTCACCGGCCTGGCACAGATCACCGAAGGGCTGCAAAGCGCCGGCTTCGACGATGCCGCCATCGCCGCGATCATGGGCGGCAACGTGCAGCGCCTGCTGTTGGCCAGCCTGCCGGAAAACTGAGGCACGGGTTGCAGCCTGCTCTTGACAGACGCGAGCGAAGCACTTCGCCACGCTCGCGTCTTGCATTACACTGGCGAGCGTTCACTCCTTAACCAATCGATGAGAAGCCCGTGCTCAAAGCACTCAAGAAAATGTTCGGCAAAGCCGAAGACGAGCAGCCACAACCAGCGCCGTCACCCGTAGCAGCGCCGGCCCAGAGCCGTGACGCCGAAGACAAGCATCCCCGCACGAACAAGCCCGCCCGCACTGCCAGCGAGAGCGCCGGCGAGAGCCCCGCGCCACAGCAGCCACGCTCGTCCAAAGCCGACAAACCGCGTCGCGAGCGCCCGGCCAAACCGGTGGACACCTGGAAACTGGAAGACTTCGTGGTCGAACCCGCCGAAGGCAAGACCCGCTTCCATGACTTCAAGCTCGCACCCGAGCTGATGCACGCCATCCACGACCTCGGTTTCCCCTATTGCACACCGATCCAGGCCGGCGTGCTGGGTTATACCCTCAAGGGTCAGGACGCCATCGGCCGGGCCCAGACCGGCACCGGCAAGACCGCCGCCTTCCTCATCTCGATCATCACCCAGCTGCTGCAGACCCCGGCGCCGAAAGAGCGCTACATGGGTGAGCCGCGCGCGCTGATCATCGCGCCGACCCGCGAACTGGTGGTACAGATCGCCAAGGACGCAGCGGAGCTGACCAAGTACACCGGCCTCAACGTCATGCAGTTCGTCGGTGGCATGGACTTCGACAAACAGCTCAAGCAGCTGGAATCGCGCTTCTGCGACATCCTCGTGGCCACGCCGGGCCGCCTGCTGGACTTCAACCAGCGCGGCGAAGTACACCTGGACATGGTCGAAGTGATGGTGCTGGACGAAGCCGACCGCATGCTCGACATGGGCTTCATCCCGCAGGTACGCCAGATCATCCGCCAGACGCCGATGAAGGGCGACCGTCAGACCCTGCTGTTCTCCGCCACCTTCACCGAAGACGTGATGAACCTGGCCAAGCAGTGGACGGTCAACCCGGCCATCGTCGAGATCGAGCCGGAAAACGTTGCCAGCGACACCGTCGAGCAGCACGTCTACGCCGTCGCCTCCAGCGACAAGTACAAGCTGCTGTACAACCTGATCAGCCAGAACGACTGGACCCGGGTAATGGTCTTCGCCAACCGCAAGGATGAAGTACGGCGCATCGAAGAGCGCCTGACCCGCGACGGCATCAGCGCCGTGCAGATGTCCGGTGATATCCCTCAGCACAAGCGTATCCGCGCGCTGGAAGGCTTCCGCGAAGGCAAGATCCGCGTCATGGTCGCCACCGACGTGGCCGGTCGCGGCATCCACGTCGATGCCATCAGCCACGTGATCAACTTCACCCTGCCGGAAGACCCCGACGACTACGTGCACCGTATCGGCCGCACCGGTCGTGCCGGCACCAGCGGCACCTCGATCAGCTTCGCCGGTGAGGACGACGCCTTCGCCCTGCCGCCCATCGAGGAGCTGATCGGCCGCAAGATCCAGTGCGAAATGCCGCCGGACGAGCTGCTCAAGCCGGTGCCGCGCAAGCACTGAGACGGCAGAGGCAGAACAAAGGCGAAGCCCTCCAGCTTCGCCTTTTTCATTTGACCCAGTTGATCGATACGCCATGCAACACTGCGACTACCTCATCATCGGCGCCGGTATTGCCGGCGCCTCCACCGGCTACTTTCTCGCCAGCCACGGCAGGACGCTGCTGCTCGAGCGCGAGACGCAACCCGGGTATCACGCCACTGGCCGCTCGGCGGCGCTGTATACGGTGGCCTACGGCACGCCGCAGGTCCGCGCACTGACCGCCGCCAGCCGTGCCTTCTACGACGCCCCTCCCGCCGGTTTCGCCGAGCACGCCCTGCTCACTCCGCGTGGCGAGCTGGTGGTGGATTTCAACGCTGACGCCGCCGAACTGCAACGCCAGTACGAACAGGCCCGCGAGCATGTGGCAGAGGCTCGCCTGCTCGGCGCTGAAGAGGCCTGCGCGCTGGTTCCGGTACTGCGCCGCGAACTCGTGCATGGCGCATTGCTCGACCCCAGCGCCGCCGATATTGACAGCGCAGCGCTGCACCAGGGCTACCTGCGTGGCATCCGCCAGCAAGGCGGGGAGATTCACTGCAACCGCGAGGTGCTGTCGATCAGCCGCCACGCCGACGGCTGGCAGGTAGATTGTGCCGGGCAGAGCTATCGCGCGGACGTACTGATCAATGCGGCCGGCGCCTGGTGCGACGACATCGCGCGTCTGGCCGGCCTGCCCGGCATCGGCCTGCAGCCCAAGCGCCGTGCAGCCTTCACCTTCAACGGTCCGGCAGGCATCGACTGCCAGCACTGGCCGGCGCTGGTCAGCCTGGATGAGTCGTTCTACTTCAAACCCGATGCAGGCCTGTTGCTCGGCTCGCCGGCCAATGCCGATCCGGTGGCGCCGCACGACGTGCAGCCCGAGGAGCTGGACATCGCCCTGGGCATCCACCAGATCGAAAGCCACACCACACTGCAGATTCGCCGGCCCGCGCACACCTGGGCTGGCCTGCGCAGCTTCGTCGCCGACGGCGATCTGGTCGGCGGCTTCGATCCTCAGGCGGAGGATTTCTTCTGGGTGGCGGCACAAGGCGGTTACGGCATTCAGACCAGCGCCGCCATGGGCCAGGCCTGTGCAGCCTTGATCCGTCGCCAGCCGCTGCCGGAAGAGCTGCTGAGAGCCGGCCTTAGCGAGGCGCTGCTCAGCCCGCTGCGCCTGCGCAGCTGAGCAGTCAGCAGGGCTTCAGCCGCCCTGCCGGCCTGTGGTGCCCTCGGCCTTTTTCAGGCGGCCAGCCGCTTTCACCACACTCAACTCCAGCACTCGATCCCGACCGCCCTCGGCGATCAGGTAGCGACCATCGTCCAACGGCAGGATCGCCTGCGGCGCCTTGAGGAAGGACAGCACCGTGGTCTGCTCGCCCTGGGCATCGACCAGCAGCAGGCGGGCACGATGGGTCGAGTCCTCGCTGATCCACAGGCCCTGTTCGTCACACAGCATGAAGGTCGGGTTACGCAGCCCCTCGATCACCACCGGGTCGCGACCATCCTCGCGCAGCTCGCGAATCACCCCGGTTTCCTTTTCGCTGTAGAGCATGCGCCCGTCCGTGCAGCGGGTGATCGACTCGGTTTCCGACAGGTTGTCGCGCACCACGCTCAGTTGCCGGTCATCCCAGCGGTAGCGCCAGAGCCGGCCGTTGCCCTTGCGATCCTCGATGGCATAGAGGTAACGACCGTCGTCCCACAGCCCTTGCACCTGATCGCCCTCGAACAGCTCGGAGACCCGCTTGCCCTGCAGGAAGCTGACCGGCTTGTCGCCCGACTCCTGACTGAACACCAGGCCTCCGCGCGCGCTGAGCAGGCCATCGGGTTTGGACAGGCCCTCGACCACCACTTCACGATCACCATCAGGCTGCATCAGCAGGATATTGCCTCGGCCATCCTGCAGCTCCTGGCTGACCAGGATGCCGCCACCCGCATCCCGCGCCAGCCCGGCGGCCTTCTGCACGCCATCGTAGGCGACGCGATACGACCAGCCGCTGGCAGCCTGTACCGGAAAGAAGTACTGCCAGGCGAAGAACGTCAGGGCAGCGGTGACCAGCAAGGCTGCAGCCAGCAGTGCGTTTCGCAGAAAGCGCAGGGGCATGTTCATGTTTATAGACTCGCAAAGTGTTCGTAGAGAATCGTCGCGCCCACCAGCATCAGCACCACGCCACCGAGGATTTCGGCGCGCTTGCCGACCAGTTGGCCCAGCATACGACCGAGCAACATGCCCAATGTCACCATCAGGGTGGTGGCCAAACCGATACAAAGTGCTGCGACCAGGATGTTCACCTCGACGAACGCCAGGCTCACGCCGACTGCCAGGGCATCGATGCTGGTGGCCAGGGCGGTGACGGCCAGCACCCAGAAGGAATGGCGCGAGAGCTTGTCTTCGGGCGCGTCGTTATCAGCGCTTAGCCCGGCATGGATCATGTGCGCGCCGAGCCCGAGCAGCAGCACGAAGGCGATCCAGTGATCCCATTGCAGGACGAAGCGACTGGCGGCCTGGCCGATCAGCCAGCCAATCAGCGGCGTGATGGCTTCGATGCTGCCGAAGATCAACCCGGCACGCAGGGCTTCGGCAAAGCGCGGTTTGTGCAGACCCGAGCCCTTGCCGATGGCAGCGGCGAAGGCGTCCGTCGACATGGCGAAGGACAGAAGAAGCAGCGAGAGAGGATTCAAGGGAAACTCCAGCCGGGCCTGAGTCAACGACACGCCACTGCGCGCCCGACCTGGCACAGGACTGTCGTTGGTCTCACCAATCCCAGCGGATGCGTTGGCCACGGCAGGTTGCCGAGAATGTTGACCAACGCGCCGACGCTGACGCGACGGCAGGCTACTCCCCAAAGAGGCGCGCAGGATAAACCCGGGCTCGCCAAGGAGGAAGTGACGGCGCCAGCCAACCGCCCAGCGGTCGTCAACGGCGCCAGCTTGCGATCAGGTTTCGACGCCCTGCTCGAGTGGCTTATCGGGCGCCACCCGCGGCGTCTCGGCGTCCTGTTCGCGCTCCTTGTCGTCTTTGCCCAGAGCACGGTTGGTGGACTCCTGCATCGCGTCCACCTGGCGGTTGACCTCATCGACCACCTCGCCGACCGAGTTCTCGAGCAACGCCTGTGCTTCCTTCTTCGCCTCTTCGGCGAGCTTCTGCGCCGACTGCTCGGCCGCGTCACAACCGACCAGGATCATCAGGGCCATCGCCAGGGACGCCAGCGCCAGGGGGTTCTTGCAAGGGATGTTCATCCAGGGTTCTCCAGTTTCAGGTTGCCCCGACCACGCCAAACGCGAGGCCGGGAGGACTTCAAAGCGGTTCGGCTTGCTGGCCTCGGGTCTTGTACAGCGACAGCAGCACGCCACCCATCAGCAGGCCCAGGGTCACGCTCAGCGACACTGCCGCCGGAATCTTGCCGATGATGCCGACCAGGAAGATCTTCGCGCCGATGAACACCAGCACCAGCGCCAGCGCGTACTTGAGGTAGGCGAAGCGGTGGATCAGCGCTGCCAGGGCGAAGTACAGGGCGCGCAGGCCGAGGATGGCGAAGATGTTCGAGGTGTAGACGATGAAGGGGTCCTGGGTGATGGCGAAGATCGCCGGCACGCTGTCGATGGCAAATACCAGGTCGGCGCACTCGATCAGGATCAGCGCCAGGAATAGCGGCGTCACCCACAGCACGCTGCGGCCCTGACCGTCGTCCTGCCGCACGAAGAAGCGCTGGCCGTGCAGATCATCGGTCACGCGCAGGTGCTTGCGCAGGAACTTCACCAGCACGTTGTTCTGCAGATCCGGCGCATCGTCGAGCTTGGAGAACAGCATCTTGATGCCGGTAACGAACAGGAAGGCGCCGAACAGATAGAGAATCCAGCTGAACTCATGAATCAGCGCGGCGCCCAGGCCGATCATCAGCGCGCGCAGCACCAGCACGCCCATGATTCCCCAGAACAGCACCTTGTGCTGGTACTGCCGCGGGATGGCGAGAAAGCTGAAGATCATGGCCATGAGAAACACGTTGTCCATCGACAGCGATTTCTCGATCAGAAAGCCGGTGAGGTAATCCATGCTGGCGTCGCCGCCCTTCTGGAAGAACACCCAGACGCCGAACAGCAGACCCGCAGTGATGTAACCGGCGGACAGCAACAGGCTCTCGCGCACGCCGATTTCGCGGTTATCGCGATGCAGCACACCAAGGTCGAAGGCCAGCAGGGAGATGACGACAGCGATGAAGACCAGCCACAACCAGGTGGCCGTGCCGAGGAAGTCGGCGAAGAGAAACGGTTCTAGGGCAGTCATGAGCCCCTCCTACAGTCAGATTGAACAGACTGTGATTCCGACATCGCGGTGTTAACCGCCAGAGGGGCCCGGCATCACGGGCGCAACGATACTCAGGCCGCGAACGCCGCTCAACGAGACGAATTTTGCAGGGTATTTCAGGCCTGGCGACCTTGTCGCAGCGCAAAAGCCTGAGGCTAGAGCGGTCGCCGGGCCTTTTCAGAACAGCCCGAGCTGGCCGTCCACCAGGCGTTCGAACTCGCCGCCGACGAACGGCAGGATGGCCTCGGCCACCGGTTTCAGCTGGCGGCTGATGTAGTGCTCGTAATCCACCGGCGACAACAGACGTTCCAGCGGTTGTGGCCCGCCAGTGGTGATCAGGTAGCTGATCCAGCCGCCACGCTGGTATTGCAGCGGCCGACCAAGGCGCTGGTTGTGCTCGTCGGCCAGGCGCGCGGCGCGTACGTGTGGCGGCACGTTGCGCTGGTAGTCATCAAGGCGACGGCGCAGGCGCTTGCGATACACCAGCAATTCGTCCAGCTCACCGGCTAGCGTGCGTTTCACGTAATCGCGCACGTAGTCTTCATAGGGCTGGCCGGCGAACACCAGGCGATACAGCTCCTGCTGGAAACGCTGGGCCAACGGCGACCAGTCGGTGCGCACCGTCTCCAGGCCCTTGAACACCATGCGCTCGCTGCCATCGGCGGCCCGCACCAGGCCGGCATAGCGTTTCTTGCTGCCCTCCTCGGTACCGCGAATGGTGGGCATGAGAAAGCGCCGGTAATGGGTTTCGTACTGCAATTCCAGCGCGCTGCTCAGGCCGTACTCACTCTGCAGATGCTCGCGCCACCAGGCGTTGACGCGGGCGACCAGCGCACGGCCGATACGCGTCGCCTCGTCCTCGTCATGGGCGCGGCCGAGCCAGACGAAAGTGGAGTCGGTGTCGCCATAGATCACTGCATGGCCCTCGGCTTCGATCAGCTCGCGGGTGCGCTTCATGATCTGGTGCCCGCGCAGGGTGATCGACGAAGCCAGGCGCGGATCGAAGAAACGACAGCCACTGGAGCCGAGCACGCCGTAGAAAGCGTTCATGATGATCTTCAGCGCCTGCGACAGCGCCGCGTTGCCATCACGCTTGGCCACCTCGCGCCCCTGCCAGACGCGCTCGACGATGGCCGGCAGGCAGTGCCGTGTTCGTGAGAAACGGGCGCCACGAAAACCTTCCACCGAGTGCTCGTCGTCCGGCTGGTGCAGCCCTTCGACCAGGCCCAGCGGATCAATCAGGAAGCTGCGAATGATCGAGGGATAGAGGCTTTTGTAGTCCAGCACCAGCACCGAGTCGTACAGCCCTGGGCGCGAATCCATGACGAAACCGCCGGGGCTGTTCTCGCCACGGATGTCGCCGAGGTTCGGCGCGACGAAACCCAGGCGATGCATGGGCGGCAGATACAGGTGGGTGAAGGCCGCCACCGAGCCGCCGCTGCGGTCAGCCGCCAGGCCGGTGACACTGGAACGTTCGAGGAGGAAGGCGAGCAGATCGGTGTGGGCGAAGATGCGCGTGACCAGCTCGCAGTCCTTGAGGTTGTAGTGCGCCAGCGCCGGCCTGTCCTCGTCGAACATGCGTTGGATCTCGTCCATCCGCGCATAGGGCGTATCGATGGCCTTGCCTTCGCCGAGCAGGGTCTGCGCCACCGATTCCAGGCTGAACGAAGGGAAGCTCCAGGTCGCCGAGCGCAGCGCCTCGATGCCGTCGATGATCAGCCGCCCCGCCGCCTCGGCGAAGTAATGCTGGCTGCTGTTGTGCTGGCGCCAGCCCATCACGTCGCCGCCACGTCCCAGCAGCAGCGGCACCTTGAGTTGCTCGGCGTGATCGCGCAGCACGCGCAGGTCGAACTGCACCAGGTTCCAGCCGATGATGGCGTCCGGGTCGTGCTGCGCCAGCCAGGCGTTCAGGCGTTCGAGCAGCGCCTTGCGGCTGGCGCAGTACTCCAGGTCGAAGTCGACGCGGCTGGCGTCGCCATTGGCTGGCCCGAGCATATAGACCTGGCGCTGGCCGCAACCCTCCAGGGCGATGGAGTACAGCTCGCCATGGGCGCTGGTCTCGATGTCCAGCGACACCAGGCGCAGCGTCGGGCGGTACTCGGGCGCGGGTTTGAGCGACTTGCACAGCAGGCTGCCGTCAGGCTGCTCGATACCGTCGAAGAGCACGCTGGCGGTGATAAAGCGCTCCATCAGGTAGCGATCCGGCGGGCGGACATCGGCCTCGTAGACGTCTACGCCGACCTGACGCAGCTTCTTCTCCAGCTGCAGCAACTGGCGGTACTGGCGGCAGTACAGGCCCAGCACCGGACGGCGCTTGAAGTCGCGCAGGGCCAGTTCACGCAGCTCGACGCCCTGCTCATTGCGCAACAGCGGCTCGGCCCAGGCGCGCTGCTCGAGCGGAATAAAGGCCACCGATTCCTGGCACGGCAGGCGTATCTGGCGCGGGCCGGCATCGGTCGCCAGCCAGAAGGCCACTTCCGTGCCCTCCGGCGTATCGCGCCAATGGCGGCTGAGCACGAAGCCTTGCTGGGGTTGCGTCATTTTCGTTTCAGACAAGCACGGCCTACCCCCTCTCCCGCTTGCGGGAGAGGGCTGGGGAGAGGGTGCGAGCTTTCCCCTCTCCCCCGGCCCCTCTCCCATAAATGGGAGAGGGGAGAAACAGCCTCTGCAGTTGCCCATTACCTCGAACCAAACTGGCCGAGCATTCTACGCCAGCGGTTACAATGGCGCCTTTTCCGGACGATGGTTCGATGAGCACCACACCTCCCTACGGCAACGGCGATGCCTCCTACCAGGCTGCTGGCGGTATCGATGGCCTGCGCCGTCTGGTCGACGACTTCTACCGACTGATGGACGAACGCCCCGAAGCCGCCGCCCTGCGCGCCCTGCACCCAACCGACCTGAGCGCCTCGCGTGACAAGCTGGTGTGCTTTCTCAGCGGCTGGCTGGGCGGGCCGCGGCTGTTCGCCGAGAAGTACGGCAGCATCAGCATCCCGGCCTTCCATGCGCAGTGGCCAATCGACCAGGCGCTGGCAGAAAGCTGGCTGAGCTGCATGGCCGGCGCCATCGCCCTGCAGAACTATGCGCCCGCCTTTGCCGATTACCTGCTGGTTCAATTGCGCGTGCCCGCCGAGCGCTCGGTGCAGGCCAGCCAAAACCGTCACCGCAAGGACATCCCGACATGACTGACCAACTGATCATCGAAGAGCTGCAACCCGGCGACGGCAAGGCCGTGGTCAAGGGCGCCCTGATCACCACCCAATATCGCGGCTGGCTGGCCGACGGCACGGAGTTCGACTCCTCCTTCTCGCGCGGCAAGCCGTTCCAGTGCGTGATCGGCACGGGCCGTGTGATCAAGGGCTGGGACCAGGGCCTGATAGGTATGCAGGTGGGCGGCAAGCGCAAGCTGCAGGTCCCCGCGCACCTGGGTTATGGCGAACGCAGCGTCGGTTCGATCCCGCCCAACGCCGACCTGACCTTCGAGATCGAACTGCTGGAAGTGCTGACCCGCGATGACTGACGCCGCCCTCACCACCCTGCGCGAGCACTTGCTACAGGCACTGGACAACCATCCCGGCAGCGAGACCCGGCGCCTGTTCCATGGCCGTGGCCGCTGCTGGCCTGGGCTGGAGCAGATCACCGTCGACTGGCTGTCCGGCATCGTGCTGGTGATGCTGTTTCGCGAGCCCTCACCCGAGCTCAAGCCGCTGCTGATCGAGTTGCTGGCAACGCCGCAATGGCAGGCCAGCGGCGCACGCGGTCTGCTGCTGCAGCACCGCTACGTGCACGGCAGCGAGAGCGAATGGTTGGCCGGCGAGCCACAGGCGCAATGGCCGATCATGGAGGACGGCCTGCACTACCTGCTGGATCTGGGCAGCAAGCAGAACAGCGGGCTGTTCCTCGACATGCGCCTGGGTCGCCAGTGGGTGCGTGAGCAGGCTGCCGGCAAACGCGTGCTCAACCTGTTTGCCTACACCTGCGGCTTCTCCGTCGCGGCCATAGCCGGTGGCGCCGAGCGGGTGGTCAACCTGGACATGGCACGCGCCGCGCTGTCACGCGGGCGCGACAACCATCGCCTGAACCAGCACGACCTCTCCAGAGTGGAGTTTCTCGGTCATGAGCTGTTCAAGTCCTGGGGCAAGGTGCGCAAGAGCGGCCCTTATGATCTGGTGATCATCGATCCACCGAGCTTCCAGAAAGGCAGCTTCGCCCTCACCCAGGACTACGCCAAGATTCTGCGCCGCCTGCCCGAGTTGCTGACGGAGCACGGCACGGTGCTGGCCTGCGTCAACGACCCGGATATCGGCCCGGACTTTCTTATCCAAGGCATGGCCGCCGAGGCGCCGCAACTGCGCTTCGTCGAGCGCCTGGACAACCCGCCGGAGTTTCCCGACATCTCCCCCGAGAGCGGCCTGAAGGCGCTGGTATTCCAGCTGTAGCCCGGATGAAATCCGGAAGTTGCTGACCCCGGATTGCATCCGGGCTACGAGCAGATGCCGATAATGTGGGAGGGGCTTTAGCCGCGACATGAACAGATCGCGGCTAAAGCCCATCCGACAATCCGGCTAGCGAATGCCCAGGCGCCTGGCCAAGCGGCTGAGGTTGGCGCGATCCACCCCCAGCTCGCGCGCCGCGTCGGCCCATTTGCCCTGATGGCGCGCCAGGCACTGTTCGATCAACTGACGCTGGAAGGCATCCACCGCCGTGCGCAGCTCCACGCCCTCCGGCACCGGCTCGCCGGACGCCAGCACCGCCTCGACAATGACCTGCGTCTCGCTGGCAGGCAAGTCCAGATCCTGGACATCCAGACTGAGAATACGCGGGCGCTCGCCATGGCGCGCCAACGCCTTGATCGCTGCGCGGCCGATCAGGTGCTCCAGCTCACGCACGTTGCCTGGCCAGTCGTGGCCCAGCAGCGCCTTCTGCGCCTCCGCACTCAGGCGCAGGCTACGCAACCCGAGCCGGGCGCGGTTTTCTTCGAGGAAATATCCGGCCAGCAACAGCACATCGCGGCCACGCTCGCGCAGCGGCGGCACCGGCAGCGGATAGACGCTCAGCCGGTGATAGAGGTCGGCGCGAAAGCGGCCAGCGCGCACCTCCGCCGCCAGGTCACGGTTGGTGGCAGCGATCACCCGCACGTCGACGCGGTGCTCGCGATCCGAGCCGACCCGCTGCAACTGGCCACTCTGCAGCACACGCAGCAGCTTGGCCTGGATCGCCAACGGCAGCTCGCCCACCTCGTCGAGAAACAGGCTGCCGCCATCGGCCAGCTCGAACTTGCCGCTGCGCTCGCTCATCGCTCCGGAGAAGGCGCCGCGCACGTGGCCGAACAGCTCGCTCTCCACCAACGCATCGGGCAGTGCCGCGCAGTTGATGCTGACCAGCGGCCGCTGCGCACGCGGCGAGGCGGCGTGAATGGCTTCGGCTACCAACTCCTTGCCGACGCCGGTCTCGCCGGTGATCAGCACGGTCAGCGGGCTGTCGCCGACCAGGCGAATCTCGTCCTGCAGCTTGCGCAGCGCTGCGCTCTGCCCCACCAGTTCGCGCGGTTGCTGGCGCGCCTGCTTGTACAGCTCGGTGAGCTGGCGCTCGGCTTCGACCCGCTGCGCAAGAACACTGATGCGCTGGCTGACCTTGACCGTAGCGGCCGCCAGACTGGCGAATGCATCGAGGCTGTCCAGATCGAGCTGGCCGAAGCGGGCCGGGTCAAGCGAGTCCAGAGTCAGCAGGCCCCAGAGCTGTTCGTCCAGATGCAGCGGACAACCTAGGCAATCATGCACTTCCAGATGACCATGCAGCCCCTCGACCAGCCCGTCGTAGGGGTCAGGCAGGCCGCAGTCGGCAGCGAAACGGGTCGGCCCGGCATGCTCCAGCAGCGCGGCCAGACGCGGATGCTCGCTGACCCTGAAGCGCCGCCCCAGACTATCGACGCTCAGGCCCTCGACCGCCAGCGGCACCAACACCTCGCCATCGAGCCGTAGCAGCGCTACGGCATCGCAAGGAAAGAGCTGGCGTAGCGCAGCGAGCAGGCGACGGTAACGCTCACCATCATCCAGCTCACGGGACAGATCGGCGACCAGGGGAATCAGGGTTTCCAGCAGAGGATTAGCGGTCATTTCGACTACTCATTGTCTTTATGACCCAGATGCACAGCGAGTCATTAACACAGCATTATAAGCAAACCATTGATATTTATAGATTATTTATCTGGCACGCTTACTGATAGGTATCTCGCGCTAACGCTAGCACGCCACACCTGGCCAGACGAGCCACACCGGCGCCTTTTATTTGCCTTGCGGAGATACCCCATGCTCACCCACGCTCAACGTGACCTGATCAAAGCCACCGTACCGTTGTTGGAAAGCGGCGGCGAAGCACTGACCACGCACTTCTACAAGATGATGCTCAGCGAGTACCCCGAGGTGCGTCCGCTGTTCAACCAGGCGCACCAGGCCAGCGGCGACCAGCCGCGCGCCCTGGCGGGTGGCGTGCTGATGTACGCCCGCCACATCGACCGCCTCGAAGCCCTCGGCCCGCTGGTGGCGCAGGTCGTCAACAAGCACGTGTCGCTGCAGATTCTCCCCGAGCACTACCCCATCGTCGGCAGCTGCCTGCTGCGCGCGATCCGCGAAGTGCTGGGCGAGGAGATCGCCACCGACGCCGTGATCGAGGCCTGGGCCGTGGCCTACCAGCAGTTGGCCAACATCCTTATCGGCGCAGAAGAGAGCCAGTACGCGCAAAATGCCGCAGCCCCCGGCGGCTGGCGCGGCGCGCGGGCCTTCCGTGTGGCGCGCAAGGTGGCCGAGAGTGCCGAGATCGTTTCCTTCTACCTGCAGCCTGTCGATGGCGGCACCCTGCTCGACCATCAGCCTGGCCAGTACATCGGCCTGCGCCTGCTGCTGAACGGCGAGGAAGTGCGCCGCAACTACTCGCTGTCGGCCCTGGCCAACGGCCGCGAATACCGCATCAGCGTCAAGCGCGAACCGGGCGGCCGGGTCTCCAACCATCTGCACGATAACGTCCAGGTCGGCGATGAGCTGGAGCTGTTCCCGCCAGCAGGCGAGTTCACCCTGAGCGAGTCGGACAAGCCCCTGGCGCTGATCAGCGCCGGCGTCGGCATCACCCCGGCACTGGCCATGCTTGATGCCGCACGCCACAGCGGCCGACCGATCCACTTCATCCACTGCGCGCGCAATGCCGAGGTGCATGCCTTCCGCGACTGGGTCGATGCCCATGCGGCCGAGCACCCGCAGATTCGCCACTACGTCTGCTACAGCGAGCCGCGCGCGGGCGACCAGGCCGATGCCGAAGGTTTGCTCAGCCGCGAGCTGCTGCAGCAGTGGCTGCCGGCCGAGCGTGATCTGGATGCCTACTTCCTTGGCCCGAAGCCCTTCATGGCACAGGTCAAACGTCACCTGCAGGCGCTGGGCGTACCGGATGAGCAAAGCCGCTACGAATTCTTCGGCCCGGCCTCGGCCCTGGACAGTTGATCGATGAGGAGGTGAACCATGTACCCGCTCAATCTTGCACCTGCGCACATTCTGCATCTGTCCAGCCAACTGCTCTGGGGTGGCCTGATCCTGCTGCTGGTGGGGCTGGTGACAGCCTATGGCCTGGAGCAGCACCTGAATGTGGCAACGCTGGTGCTGGCCCACAGCCTGACACTGCTCGGCCCGAGCATCCTGAAGATCGGCTACGTATTGCGCCTGATCGCGAAGCAGCGCTTGAAAGACGAGGCATGCGCGTATGCACTTGCTTGATCGCCAGCGGGCATTGGCCATCGCGCCTCTGTGGCGCCTGGGCTTTCGCCCGTTCTTCGTCGCCGGTGCTCTGTTCGCCCTACTCGCCGTCGCCCTCTGGGCGGCGGCGCTGCATGGCCTGACGAACCCGGCGGTAGCGGGCGGCATGCTGGCCTGGCACCGTCACGAAATGCCTTTCGGCTTCGGCCTGGCGATCATCGCCGGCTTTCTGCTCACCGCGGTCCAGACCTGGACGGGGCGTCCGGGCCTGAGCGGACGACCGCTGATTGCGCTGTTCGGGCTATGGTTGGCAGCCCGTCTGGCCTGGTTCATACCCGTGCCGCTGGCAGTGCTGATCATGCTGCAACTGGGCTTCATCGGGCTGTTCATCGCGCAGATGGCACGCCAGCTGATCACGACGAGGCAGCGCAACAACTACCCGCTCCTTCTGGTGCTGAGCCTGCTCGCCTTATGCCAGTCGCTGACGTTGACCGGCCTGGCGCAAGGCAACGACGAGCTGCAACGTCGCGGGGTCCTGGCCGCACTGTGGCTGGTCGCCGTGCTGCTGAGCCTGATCGGTGGTCGGGTGATCCCCTTCTTCACCCAGCGCGGTCTGGGCCGGGTCGAAGCCTTCGCCGCGCATCCCTGGCTGGATCGCCTGCTACTGGCCTGCGGCGTGCTGGTCGCCGCACTGTTCGCCAGCGGGCATAACCTGCTGGCCAGTCCCTGGCTGGCGGCGCCGTTCATCGTGCTGAGCGTACTGCATGGTCTGCGTCTGTGGCGCTGGCACCTGCATGGCATCTGGCGCGTGCCGCTGCTGTGGTCACTGCACCTGGGTTACGCCTGGCTGCTGGTCGCCACGCTGGGCATGGTTGCCTGGCATCTGGGCTGGCTGAGGCAACCCAGCCTGGCCAGCCATGCGCTGGCGGTGGGCGCCATGGGTGGGCTGGTTCTGGCGATGATGGCGCGGGTCAGCCTCGGCCATACCGGCCGCGCGCTGCAGCCGCCCAGGGCGATGGCCTGGGCCTTCGGCCTGCTCAATCTGGGCGCGCTGATTCGGGTGACAGCAGGTAGCGGAGGGTTATGGCTGGCGGCGGCATGCTGGAGCACGGCCTTCGCCCTGTTTGCCTGGCATTACGCACCGATGCTGTGGCGAGCGCGGGTCGATGGGCATCCGGGCTGATGTGGATCGGCAATCACCAGCGCGGATCGATAAAGCGTGACGCTCTTCTGTTGCCTCAATCGACCAGAGTGCAGGCCATCACCAGGGCATCCTCGCGGCCGCCGACTGCCGGGTAGTAGTCACGACGACGACCCACTTCATTGAAGCCGAAGCGCTCGTACAGGCGGTAAGCGCTCTGATTGCTGGCACGCACTTCCAGGAAGCACTCACGACCACCCAGGGCATAGGCCTCTTGCATCAGGTGTTCGAGCAGGCGCAGGCCGAGGCCACGCCCCTGGCTTTCCGGCTTGACGGTGATATTGAGCAGGTGCGCTTCGTCGAGAATCAGGTTGATCACGCCATGACCAACCTGCTGATTGCCTTCGAACATCAGCCAGCAGTTATAGGACTTGAGGCTGTCGGTGAAGATACCGCGCGTCCAGGGGTGGCTGAAGGCCGCATATTCGATCTTCAGCACGGCATCGAGATCCGCCTCGGTCATCGGGCGGAAGGAAATCGCATCGCTCATTGGGCGTCACTCGGGCGCAAAGACAGGGTTCTCAGGAATGTGCAGGCGCCAGCCAACGCTGACGCGTGCGCCGCATGGCCTGCCACAGCTCGCGCTTGCGCGCTGGCTCTTCCATCAGCAGCTCCAGCCCGGGCACAGCCCAGCAGGCGCCGAGGCCTTCGATCTGCAACTCGCGGTTGTAGCTCTGCTCGTCAGCCTCGCCGGCGAAACGAATGGCCGGCAGACCGACCAGCCACAGGCAGGTGCAGGGCTGTTCTTCGAGGCGCGCGGCAACGAAGCTCTGCACGAACTCCAGCGCTGCCTGCGGCCCCTGATCCATATTGCCGCGCACCAGCAGCGGCCAGCGCACCGGCTCGCCGAGCAGTTGCGGGCTGTCCGGCAGGCCGGCGGCGCGCAGCAGATCCTTGAGCAGGATGTAAGCCGGATCGCGGCTCTGGAAAGACTGGCCGGTGGGTAACTCCACCAGCAGGGCGCAATCCCCGGCGCGCAGCAGCTGCAAGGCAAATCGCGGCGGAGGAACGCTGACCCGAACCGGCTTTTCCTCGACAGGCTCAGCCTCCGCCACCGGTTCAACAACTGCCTGGCGCGGCTGGGCGCCCGGGCGCGGAATCTCGATCTTCGGCCGTACGGCCGGTGCCTCGCGCACCACCTCGGCGACCACCGCCAGCGGCTCACTGGCAACTTCCGGCGCCTCGTCGACAGGCGGCGGCGCAAGCAGCTCCATACGCGACGGCGCAGCGAAGGGCAGCTCGGTACGTGGCAACCAGGTGGCCACCTGCATGGCATCGAGATAGGCTCGACGGCGCAGCTCGGCGTTCAAAGCAGAAGTATCCCGTGCAGTCATTCAATAGGGGGGCGATTGTCGCGTGAATCGACGGTCGCGGATAGTCCCTGAGCACCGCCCATCTGCTGACGCAACAAGGCAACGAAGGCCTGCGCCGGCGGGCTCAGGTAGCACGGCTTGCGCTGCAGCAGACCAATGCTGCGCGCTGGCGCCTCGCTCAGCACCTGTACCGCGAGGCTGCCATCGCTGTTGAAGGTATCGGCCACGCTGGCCGGCAGCAGCGCGAACCCCAACCCCGCGCGCGCCAGTGCGGCGGCGCTGCTCATGTACGCCACCTCCCAGGCGGGTTCACGCAGCAGCCCCATGCGCTGCAGGGTTTCGTCGGCCATGCCGCGCAGACTGGTGTCGCGGGTGGTGGCGATGTAGTCCTGCTCGCGCAGCGCAGCGAGCAGCGCCCTGCCGCGCAGCCGCTCATGACCGCGCACCAGCAACACCAGGCTGTCGTCGTACAGCGGCTGGAAATCCAGCGCGCCGAGATCCTCCACTGCCGAGGTGATGGCGAAATCCACCTCGGCGGCACTGACCCACTGACGGATCTCCCCGGCGCGGCCATCGCTCAGGCTGATGTCGATGCCGGGGTAACGTCGCCGGTACTCCTGCAGGACCCGCGGCAACGGGTCGATGGCCACCGAGGGCAGCACGGCGATACGCAGCGAGCCGCTCTGAAGATGCAACTGCTCGCGTGCATCGTGCACGGCGTTGTCCATGTCGCGCAGCAAACGCCGCGCCTGTTCGAGAAAACGCAGCCCCGCCTCGGTCAACTCCACACTGCGCGTGTTGCGCGCCAGCAAGGCCAGCCCGAGGGCGTCCTCCAGCTTGCGCAGGCTGTAGCTGAGCGCCGGCTGCGACAGATGGATACGCTCGGCGGCGCGGCTGAAACTGCGGTGCTCGGCGATCAGCACGAAAGCCTGCAACTGGCGAAAGCTGACGTCCACAATCACCCCCTCTTATAAAAATGTCTTATCAATTGATACCACATTTCGAATTCACAACTTAATCCAGCCCACTCAGGATGGCGCCATAGCGAATTGCAAACGGGCTCGACAATGACAAAAACCGTGCATATCGGCTGCGGCGCTGGCTTCGCCAACGACCGCCCCGATGCCGCCCTGGCGCTGGCCAACGACCTGGCAGGTCGCGACGGGCAACGCTTCCTGTTCTTCGAACTGCTCGCCGAGCGCACTCTGGCCGAGGCGCAACTGCGCCGTCTGCACGATGCCGACAGCGGCTACGCCGCACGTCTGTTCGAGTTTCTCGAGCCGGTGCTGGAAACCTGCCTGGACGCCGGCATCCCCATCATCAGCAACGGCGGCGCGGCCAACCCGGCAGCCGCCGCCAGGCGCCTGCGCCAGCACCTGCAGGGCACCCGCCACGCAGCGGCGCGTATCGCCTGCGTACTGGGCGATGACCTGCTGGCCCGCGACATCGACCTGCAACAGTGGCTGCCCGCACCACTCGATGGCGAGGTGGTGTCGGTCAACGTCTACACCGGCGCTGAAGGCATCACCCAGGCGCTCGGCGAAGGCGCCGACATCGTGCTCTGCGGCCGCGTCGCCGACCCCTGCCTGGCCGTTGGCCCCCTGCGCCATGCCTTTGGCTGGCAGGCCGATGACTGGGATCACCTGGCGCTGGCCACCACCGTCGGCCACCTGCTCGAATGCTGCACCCAGGTCACGGGCGGCTATTTTGCCCATCCGGGCCTGAAGGACGTGCCGGATCCAGCCAACCCTGGCTGCCCCATCGCCACGGTGAGCGCCGATGGGCAGATCATCATCGGCAAGGCCGCCGGCACCGGCGGCTGCGTCACCGAGCAGACGGTCAAGGAGCAGCTGCTGTATGAAGTCCACGACCCGGCGGCCTACCTGACCCCGGACGTGACCCTCGATCTGAGCCAGGCTCGTGTGCGCCAGGTGGCCGCCGACCAGGTAGCGGTCGAGGGTGTGCGCGGCCATCCACGCCCGGCGCGCCTCAAGGGCCTGGTCGGTCTGCGCGGCAAGTGGTTCGCCGAGGCGGAGATTTCCTATGCCGGCCCAGGTGCCCTGGCCCGCGCCGCCCTGGCCCGCGACATCCTGCTGCAACGCAGCGCGCGGCTGGCGCCACGGCTGACACCCTGGATCGACCTGATCGGCGTCGCCAGCTTGTTCAACGACCGCGCCGGCCAGTGGCTGGACGCACGCCTGGCGCAGGCGCAGCAGGTGCAGGACGTGCGTGTGCGCATCAGCTTCATCGACCGCGACAAGACGCTGCTCGAACGCCTGCTGCTCGACGCCGAATCGCTCTACACCAATGGCCCGGCCGGTGGTGGTGGGGTGCGCCGCTACCTGAGCGAGTCGCTGTCCACGGCGAGCTTTCTCATCGAGCGCGACCAGGTTCAACAATACGTGGAGTGGTTCTGATGAGCGCCGAAGTACTGCTGTGCGACTACGCCCACGCCCGCGCAGGCGACAAGGGCAACACCCTGAGCGTCGCGGTGTTCGCCTATGACGCCGCGCATTACCCCTGGCTGGCCGCCGAACTAACCGCCGAGCGCGTCGCCGCCTGCCTGGCACACCGGCGCATCGGCCAGGTGCGGCGTTATGAGCTGCCCAACCTGGGCGGCCTCAACTTCGTCGTCGAAGACGCCCTGGAAGGCGGCGTCAACGCCAGCCCCGGTATCGACCGCCACGGCAAGAGCCTGAGCTACCTGCTGCTCGACCTGAGGCTGCCGCCGCCTGGCTGACCGCCCTTCCCCGCTCACCGCGACTCCAACAACAATAAAATCGGAGATACCGGCATGATCACTGCCCTCGGCTTTACCCTGATGTTCGTCATCGTCGCCCTGATTCTGATGCGACGTATCACCCCACTGGTCGCCTTCACCCTGCTACCGGTCATCGCCTGTGCGCTGGCCGGTTTCACCCCGGCCGAAATCGGCAAGTTCATTACCGAGGGGCTGAAAGCCGTGGCCCCGACGGCAACGCTGTTCATCTTCGCCATCCTCTATTTCGGCATCATGCGCGAGCGCGGCCTGTTCGCCCCGCTGGTCAACTTCCTGCTGCGCAGCACCGGTGGCAAGCCGCTGGCCGTGGCGGTAGTGACCGTCGCAGTGACGGCAGTGACTCACCTGGACGGCATCGGCGCCGCCACCTTCCTGCTGGTGATTCCCGCCCTGCTGCCGCTGTACCTGCGTCTGGGCATGAAGCGGGAAATGCTGCTGTGCCTGGTGGTGCTCAGTGCCGGGGTAATGAACATGGTGCCCTGGGGCGGCACCACCGCGCGCGCCTCGGCCGTGACCGGCATCGACGCCTCGCAGCTGTGGATTTCGCTGATCCCGATTCAGCTGATCGGCCTGGCGCTGGTGATGGGCCTGGCAGTGTTCCTCGGCCGCCGCGCACAACGCAGCCTGGCGGGCACTGGCGACACCGGCAAGCATTCGGCCGCAACCTCGGCCGACAACGACGCGACCCTGCTCAGCCCGCGCACCTGGCGCTACTGGGGCAATCTGGGGCTCACCGTGGCCATCCTCGCCTGTCTGTTCACCGGCGCCTTCCCGCTGTTCGCCTGCTTCATGGTCGGCCTGGGCCTGGCTCTGGTGCTCAACTACCCAAGCCTGAGCGAGCAAAACGCCGCCGTGATGCGCCATGCCAGCGACGCCCTGCAGATGGCCCTGGTGATGCTCGCCGCCGGCATCCTGCTCGGCGTGCTGTCCGGCGCAGGGATGTCCAACGGCATGGCGCACTGGATGATCAACGTGCTGCCGGAAGGCTCGGCAAGTTGGTTGCATGTGATCATTGGCGCCTTCGGCGTGCCGCTGGGCATGCTGTTCTCACCGGATGCCTACTACTTCGCCCTGCTGCCGGTGATCCGCGATGTCGCCGTAGCAGCGGGTGTCGACCCGGCTGCGGTGGCCAAGGCCATGTTGATCGGCGAGAACACCGGCTTTGGCGTCAGCCCGGTGGTACCGAGCGTGTACCTGGCCATCGGCCTGGCGGGGGTCGAGCTGTACAAACACATCCGCTACACCGTGCTGTGGGCCTGGGGCATCAGCCTGGTGATGCTGGCCGCCGCCGCGCTGTTGGGCGTGGTCACGGTGTGAAGCGCGCCGCGTAACGAAAAAAGGATCGCCGAGGCGATCCTTTTTTCATGCTGCGCGCGATCTCAGACGGGCTGATTCCACGGACGGTCGCCGTGCTCGTCCTTGATGCGGGTGGGCAGGCCCATCACATCCAGCAGCCCCAGGAACGGCTCGGCCGGCAGCTCTTCGACGTTGACCATGCGCTTGGCATCCCACTCGCCACGCGCCACCAGCAGCGCAGCGGCGACCGGCGGCACGCCGGCGGTGTAGGAGATACCCTGGCTGTCGGTCTCGGCGAAGGCATCTGCGTGGTCGGCGACGTTGTAGATGAACAGCTCGCGCGGCTGGCCATCCTTGGTGCCTTTGACCAGATCACCAATGCAGGTCTTGCCGCTGTAGCCCGGCGCCAGCGAGGCGGGATCGGGCAGCACGGCCTTGACCACTTTCAGCGGCACCACTTCAAGACCTTCGGCGGTCTTGACCGGTTGCTCGGAGAGCAGGCCGAGGTTCTTCAGCACGGTGAACACGTTGATGTAGTGGTCGCCGAAGCTCATCCAGAAGCGCACGTTCGGTACGTCGAGGTGCTTGGACAGCGAGTGCACCTCGTCATGGCCGGTCAGGTACAGGTTCTGCTCGCCCACCACCGGCAGATCGTCGGTGCGTTTGACTTCGAACATGCTGTTGCTGGTCCATTGGCTGTTCTGCCAGCTGTAGACCGTGCCGGTGAATTCGCGGAAATTGATTTCCGGGTCGAAATTGGTGGCGAAGTACTTGCCGTGCGAACCGGCGTTGACGTCGAGGATGTCGATCGACTCGATCTTGTCGAAGTACTGTTGTTGCGCCAAAGCGGCGTAGGAGTTGACCACGCCCGGATCGAAGCCGACCCCGAGGATGGCGGTCACGCCTTTTTCCTGGCATTCGGCCAGGTGCTTCCACTCGTAGTTGCCATACCACGGCGGGGTTTCACAGATCTTGCTCGGGTCTTCGTGGATCGCGGTGTCCAGGTAGGCCACGCCAGTATCGATACAGGCACGCAGCACGGACATGTTGAGGAAGGCAGAGCCCACGTTGATGACGATCTGCGACTCGGTTTCACGGATCAGCGCCTTGGTCGCTTCCACGTCCAGGGCGTTCAGTGCATAGGCCTTGATCTCGCCGGGCTGCTTGAGCCCGCCCTTGGCCTGTACGCTGTCGATGATGGCCTGGCATTTGGAGATGTTGCGCGACGCAATCGCAATACGACCGAGTTCGTCGTTGTGTTGCGCGCACTTATGGGCCACCACCTTGGCAACACCTCCTGCACCAATGATCAGGACATTCTTCTTCAATTGTTCCACCTCCTGGGTACTGCGTTTCTAGACAATTGTTACGTTGGAAAGCGTAGAGCGGATGACGCGTTTCTCATCCACCCTCGTTTGGCAAATGGTGGACGAATGAAGCGTCGTCCACCCTACCTGGCATCACGATAGGCTGGACAGGTAGTCGTCGAAACCGAACTGGCGAGCCACCTCGATGCTACCGTCGAGTTGTTTCACCACGATGGACGGCATCTTCAGGCCATTGAACCAGTTCTTCTTGACCATGGTGTAACCGGCGGCGTCGATGAACGACAGGCGATCACCGATCTGCAGCGGTTTGTCGAACTGGTACTCGCCGAAGATATCGCCGGCCAGGCAGCTTTTGCCGCAGACCATGTAGGTGTGTTCGCCGTCATTGGGCGCCATCTTGGCGTTGAGGCGATAGATCAGCAGGTCGAGCATGTGCGCTTCGATGGAGCTGTCGACCACGGCCAGGTGCTTGCCGTTGTACAGGGTGTCGAGCACGGTGACTTCCAGCGAGGCGCTGAGGGTGATCGCCGCTTCACCGGGCTCCAGATACACCTGCACGCCGTACTTCTCGGAGAAGGCTTTAAGGCGCGCGCAGAAGGCATCGATCGGATAGCCCTCGCCAGTGAAGTGAATGCCGCCACCGAGGCTGACCCACTCGACCTGGGCGATCAGGTGACCGAAACGCTCCTCGATGGTGGTGAGCATCTTGTCGAACAGCTCGAAGCTGCCGTTCTCGCAGTTGTTGTGGAACATGAAGCCGGAAATCTGCCCCATGACCTGCTCGATCTTGGCCGGGTCCCATTCGCCCAGGCGGCTGAACGGACGCGCCGGGTCGGCCAGCAGGTAGTCGGAGCTGCTCACCTGCGGGTTGACGCGCAGGCCACGGATGGTGCCCTCGGTGCGCTCGGCGAAGCGCTCGAGCTGGCCAATGGAGTTGAAGATGATCTTGTCGCAGTTGGCGACCATCTCTTCGATCTCGTCGTCGGCCCAGGCCACGCTGTAGGCGTGGGTTTCACCGGCGAACTTCTGCCGGCCCAGCTTCAGCTCGTACAGCGAGCTGGAGGTGGTGCCGTCCATGTACTGCTGCATCAGGTCGAACACCGACCAGGTGGCGAAGCATTTCAGCGCCAGCAGCGCCTTGGCACCGGAGTTCTCGCGCACGTAGGCGATCTTCTCCAGATTGACCAGAAGCTTCTGTTTGTCGATGAGGTAGTACGGCGTCTGGATCATGTCGTCGCCCCAGCAAGGTCAGCCAATGGGTGCCTCAAGGGCCCCCGAAAAAAAGTGGACGCGAATTGTGCCGATAACCGACGCATATCGAAAGGGCATTGGGGATTTTTTGTACAACCGGTGATGACCGGAGCCTGGCCCGCCTGGACGAAGACCTTAAGACAGGGCGGTTACAGCGGTATGACCGATCCGGCGGCCATTTCTGTGGGAGGGGCTTTGGCCGCGCCGGTCACTGCCTGCAGGCCTATCAGTTGATCGGCGTAGCGGTCAGGTTGGCGCGAATATCGGCATTTTGCAGTTTCATGCCATATATGGAGGTGACCGCACCACCCGTCGGGTGCACGTTCTGGATGCGGTCGATGTTGATTTCCTTGAAGTGCACCCGGCCATTGACGGCAAAACCCAACGGGTCCGGTGAGACCGGCGGGCAGCCGCTGGCGCTCTTGTCGCAGACCTTGGTCGGCGCCACGTCGAGGTTGAGGTCCACGCGCACGCCATAGGTGTTGGCATTGGCATCGCTCGGGTTGCCATCGGAGGTGTGGAAGTTGTCCACCACCAGTTGCGCCCCCGTGCCGTTGACGCCGCCGACCCGATCCGTCTCGATGATCAGCTGGTTGCGTTTCTCGCTGGTCGACACGCTAGCTGCCGGATTGCCCGAAGCATCGCGCACGAAGACGTTCTTCAAGCCCGCCGTCAGCCCTTCGTTGCCACGATCTTCCCAGCGACCGCCACTGGAGGTGCAGGCCGATGCGCTGGCGCCGCTGCCACCGACGCACAGCGCCCCCGCACCACCAGAGCTGATACTGAGAGTCGAACCCTGCTCGTAGCGCCGCAGCACGATGCGGCCAAGACTCTGCCCGGTGCTGCGGTCACCCCAGCGCACGTCGTGCACATCGAGGGTCGACCAGTAGGTGCCTTTGTTCAGTTGCACGCCATTCTGGGTCACGTCCAGCGAACCGTCGCGAAAGTGCATGTCGTAGCGCGTACCCGCCAGCCACAGGCCCTTGCCGGTTTCATCGACGGTAATCGCCGCATTGGCCTCGGTGACGAAGAAATCGGCGTTGTAGCCTACGCCGTCGCCACTGGCGCCGCCGGGGCGCAACGTGAGCTGGCCGTTGAGGGTGAAATCGTAGGCCGGGAAGATTTCCAGCAGGACCAGCAACTCGGTACCGCCCTGCAACGGCGCATCGGCGCGACCGACCCGCAGACCATCGAAGCTGTAGCTGCCCTTGACGTTGTTCAAACCCAGGCGCAGACCGTCGAAATGACCGTCATAGCCGCCGCTGCCAGGCTGGGTATTGGCACTGCCGGCGTAACAGCCGAGGCTGATCCCTCCGGCGCAGCTTCTGGTCAGGTCGACCGTCAGTTGGCCGCTGCCATGAGTGCGCAGGCCACTGAACCACATGCTGTTGCCGTTATCGGTGAGCGAGACCGAGCTGCTGACCATGTTCCATGACACGTCCGCAGTGATGCCCTTGAGCCCTGAGTTGGGGTCACCACCCGGCCGTAGCTTGAACCAGTTCTGCCGTGCGCCCTCATCCTGAAAATTGAGGTCGAGCGCCAGGCTGCCGATCTTCTGATTGTTGGGGTTGCCGATGATCAGGCCACCGAGGCCGGCATTGAGCTTGAGATCCTGGAAGGCCAGCTGGGCATAGTGCCCGCTGCTGTCCTCGGCCAGATCGAGGGTGATGCCGTTCTGGCTGCTGAGCACGCCGACGAAGTTCTCGGCGCGCAGCACACCGTCGTCCTTGTACTGGAACAGGCTGCTGGCGATGGTGATCTGCGGAATCAAGCGCAACCCCTCACCACTGGCGCCACCCCCGGCAATGCGGATGCTGCCGCCCAGGCGCAGATCCATGTCCAGCTGACCAAAACTGCGCGCATGGTCCGGGTGTCGCGTATCCGGCAGGTCGGGCGTTACCGCAACGCCGACCTGCGGATCGCCATGCGCCAGATCCAGGCCGATGCCGCCGACATGCGCGACGAAGCGCGTATCGCCCAGATCGAGGCGCACGGCGGAACCGTTGCCACCACTGACGATGTCCAGGTAGGCGTTGTTCAGGTAGGCATCGAACGAGGCATCACGCACGATCAGATCGAAGCCGTTGTCACGGTAATAGAAGGTCACCGCATCCAGACTCAAGCGGCTGCCATCGACGCTGAAACCAGCCACGCCGCTGGCCCCGCCGCCGCTGAGTTTCAGGCTGGCGCCGAGGGTATAGAAAGCACGAAAGGCGCCGAAGCTCTTGTCGCTGCCAGCGAAACCGATGGCATTCACCGCCAGTTCGTTCGGCCGCCCCTGGTGCTCGACATGCAGGCGATCATCGATCACGTCGACCGTCGTGGTAGACACACTGCCGGCCTGCTGCGGCCGACTGGAAATACCTTCGACTCGCAGGCTCTGACCGTCCTCGCGGTATTCGAGACTTTCGGCCGACCAGCCGCCACCGGCGGTTTCGATGCTGATACCACCACGACCACTGACGCTAGCCAGGCCGTCATCGTCCAACGCCTGCATGGCCCACACCGGTGAACTGCCAAGTGCGAGCGCCGCCAGCCATCCATAACGCTGCATGATCCGCCCTCCTCAGTTCGTGGGAAACACCAGCACGCTGCCCTGCATGCGAATGGCGCCATCGATCTTGGCCGAGAAGATGTTGGTCTGCTGATAGCTCGGATCACCACCATTGGCGGCACTTAGCGCCTTGTTCTTCCAGCCACCCTGGCTGGCCACACCGAAGGAGAAGTTGCCGTCCTTGAAGCGAATCTCGTTGGGCAGCCCCAGCGCCAGCACCTCGCGCTCACCACTGGCGCTGGTCAGCGTGCGGGTGTCCAGGGTCAGACCTTCGAAACTGAAGATGCCTTTGAGGTTGTCCAGCACGTACCAGCCGGAGTTGGCACCGGAGCGCACGGCCACACGCATGCCGCAGCTTTCCGGACTGGCTGCACCGGCCAGGGCGCAGCTACGCTGGTTGGCCGTCCACTGCGCCGGGTCGTTGGTCGTCGGCGTGCCCCAGAGCACACCACCATCCTTGTTGATGCTGAACTCGCCAGACAGGTAAACCCCGCCCTGCCCAGTCATCTCGCTGAGGGAGCTGTCGTCCAGCGCCTGCATTTCCGCCAGCGCCAGAGCCGGCAGCAACGACAGCAGTACTCCAACCGTTCTAGCGCAGGTCATAGCTGCTCACCTTCAGGTAGTTGAAGCTCAGCCCGGAGATTTCGTTGCGGCCAAAGTTGTAGCCACCGGTGGGCACCGCGGTAGGGCTGCTTCGAGTACCGCCGACGGTCAGGTTCTCGAACACCAGGTTGGTGCGCGGCGCGTTGGCATAGAAGTCACTGGCCAGGGCCTGGCGTTGCGCCGCCGTGGAGGCGCCGCTGGTGGGATTCTGCAGTTCCAGCACGAACTGACCGTCGGCGCTGGAGCGCAGGCGCAGCGGCTGCGACTTGCCGTAACCGAGGGCGATGTTGGCGTAGCCGTTGGTGATATAGAGCGTGCGCGCACCACGCTGCGCTGCGGTTTCGCCCGCGGTGTTGCAGTCGGCCTGGGCGCAGGACATCACCTCCAGGGTCTTGGCGAAGATATTGATGCGTGCCTCGCCCACCAGCTCACCGTTGCCGTTCTGCCCGGGGTCGCCCCACAGGCGCAGGTAGGAGCCGTCCATTACCAGTTGGTGAAAGTCCAGCGCGAGCATCTCGGTGCGCCCGGCCGCCACCTGGAAGTCGAAGCGCACGCCGAGATCGGCGCGACCACTGGCACCGGTAGAACAGTTCGAACCAGCCGCCGCATAGCCATCGAGACAGGGATTGCCACCGGCGACCAGGCGTTCGGGAAACTTGAACGACAGCACGGTGATATCGTTCGGCGTGGTCTGTACCCACTGGCCGTCATCGCGCAGGCTGCGCAGCTCTTCGCCTTTGGCCAGCTCCAGTTCGAACGGATGATCGATGCTGCCGATGGTCACCGGATTGAGGTTGCTGCCCTTGTTGCTGCCGGCAGCACCAAGGTAGAGATTCTTCACCGAGATGGGCACGTTGCGCCCCTGGCCGTCGGTGATGTCGTTGATCACGATCTGCGCACCCGAACCGTCGAGCAGCACCTGATCGAGCACGAAACCAAGGCCGGCGCCCTGCACGTCGGACAGCTCGGCATCGCTCAACGGCTCCATCGCCTGGGCCGAAGCGCCGAGCATTACGCCAAGCAGCAAGTGGAGTGCGCGAATATCCATGGTCAGCACCCCGAGACGGCGCTGCCAAGGCAGGTGTCTTGGCGCGGGATACCGTTAAGCGCCTGGTTGAAGTCGAATTTTATCCCCGCCACAAGGTTGCCGTTGGCATCGCGGTACTTGGGAATATTGAGAAACGCACCTGCGACGGTATTGATCAGTTCGGAAGTATCCATATCTCGCCATTGCAGATCCTTTAATTGCAGCGAGATGAAGACCCCCTTGGCAGCCTGATCCATACCAGGCGCGCTGACGTTACCGATGTTCAGCGACTGGAACTGACTGAGGTTAAAGCAGGTGGAAATGCCGATGATCTGACAACCTTGAGAGGGAAACGCGCTCAACAACCCACCTAGTAGATTGCAGTTGGCGACACACTGCACGACCGAACCATCCTTCAGCCCGGCCTGGTTGGCCCGTACGGAATCCGGCGTGCCGTTGTTCACCAACTCGGCCTCGGAACGAATGGTCGAGTTCTCGTTCACCGTCGCACCGAGCAGCAAACGCTGAAAGAAGTTGGCTTCGTCGAGCAGCGGTTTGGCCTTACCCTCGAGATCCACCGCGATCTTGCCGGTCAGATGAGAAATGTCGCCCGACAGCACACCCTTGGCTTCACCGAAACCAATACGCACACCAACGACCTGATTCCCCTCGTATGCCAGTTCCAGGTACGGATCCACGATCTGAAAAGGGTTGATGCTGTCGTTGGCACCGACTGTGCCCAGGGCAAAGTTGTTGATCAGAATGTCCGAGGCCCGCGTTTCACCCGCGCGCGTGTACCCACCCAGCTCCAACTTCTTGATGTTGAGCTGAGTGTCCACCTTGAGGCCAAAATTGATCCGGGTGTAATTGAGTGATCCAGCGGCATCGGTGCTGAGGTTGATGAACGCCTGCCCGGTGATGTCCGACAGCTCGCTGTCCTCCAGCTCGACCATGTTGGCCTGGACCGGGCCGCTCAAGGCCGCGGCGCATACCAATGCCAGAGCATGTTTAGCAAAGCGAAAGGACTGGCGCATGGCAAAACCCCTGTTCTTATAGTGACGTCGAGCACTCCGGCTCGAATCCTTATGGCCACTATAGGGACAGCAGCGCCAGAGCGGCCCGACCCATAGTCGAGAAAGAGCAGGCAAATGGCCGCCAGCGCCCAGTTCGCCGCCCGACTGGTGTTACCGGCGGCAACAACGACGTAACACCTCACTTTCCACGCGAGGCAACCTGCCTGCTCCGTGCAACGAGTCACCTGCCTCTGATCGATTCGGACTCAAACCCGGCCTGCAGCTTGCAGTACAATTGCCCCTTTTCACTTGCCTGGAACCCGGCGCCTCGATGATCGATCCCAAGCGCGTTTTGCGCGCCCTCGCCGAACACTGGACGTTGCTCGAACCGCTCTGCGAACGTTTCGACGCGGGCACCCTGAGCCTGGTCGAGCTGCGCGGCCAGCTCACCACGCAGTTGCCCGACTCCACGCCCAGCGACACCACAGCCCTGCTCGACACCTGGATTCGCCTGGACATCCTGGTGCCGGTGGCCAAGAGCCCCAACCGCTTCGAGCTCAACGCGCAGATTCACGACTTTCTCGCTTACCTGCGCCGCGAGCACCGCCTCGGCCTGTGCCTGGAGATCGAAGCCTACCTGCGCCATCTGGAACGCCTGGCCGGCTACATCCAGGACGCCTTCGAGGTACGCGACGCCAACGACCTGGCGCGCCAGTTGCGCCTGCTCGATATGCGCGTCAGGGACGTCCTCAAGAAGCTGGCCAACGACGAACAGGCGCTGGTCGGGGTGGCCGACCGGGCCAAGACCTCGGATCGGCAGATTCCGCTGCGCCAGCGCTACGCCGAGGTGCTGGCCACCTGGGACGAATACGTCGAGCCGATGATCCAGCTGGTCGCCGCCGACGGCGCCTTCGAGCAGGGCGTGCGCCGCGTCGAACAGGTACTGCTGCGCCTGCTCGGCGACCAGCAGCGCCTCGGCCAGCTTGTCGACGACGACCTGCTGCTGCGCACCCACGCACGCATCCTGGAAATGCAGACCACCGCCCAGCTGACCCTGCGCAAGGCCCGCGAACTGCTGCTGCCGCTGCGCGAGGAAGCGCGCCGGCACAACGCCGTGACCCGTGGCGCGGCGCTGGCACTGTCGGTAATCCGCAAGAAGGGCATCGACGCCGTGCCGCAGGCGGCCATGCCGCTGTTCACCCGGCCGCAGAGCAACTTCTTGGGCTCGGCCAGCCAGGTCGAGGCCTACGTCTACGCCCTGGCCCGCTTCGAAGCCAAGCCGGCGCACTTCCCCAAGGCCAGCGGCAGCCGCAAGGGCGGCGCGCCCAAGGCGCCGAAGACCGCGCGCGAGATGATCGAACGCTGCGAACAGGCCCTGCCGCTGCCGGATCTGATGACCTGGCTGCTGGAACAGGAGCCGGAAGGCGCCACCGACGAGCTGCTCTACTGGTTCTCGCGCCTGTCGCGCGAAGGCCGCTTCCAGCGCGACCGCCTGCAACGTCAGACCTACCTGACCCGCGAGCATGAAATCAGTATCAGCTCCTATGCCCTGGTGGGCCGCCCCGATGCATGACCAACACGTAGGGGGGACCGGGGCGCGCAGCCAACGCCAGCTTTTTTCCACCTTTTTGATTGCCATGCGGTGGACGGATACAGCGCCGTCCACCCTACGACTGCCCGTGAGCACGACGTATGAACATTGATTTGAAAGAAATGACCCAGCTGGCGGCCGCCTTCCGCGACCTGTTCAAGGGCTACCACATCTCGCGCAGTGAGCCGGAGTGCTACGCCCAGCTGTCGAGCATGCAGGACCAGTACCGCGCCCTGTTCCGCGCCCTCGGTTTCGAGTTGGTCTGCGACCCGCGCGGCTTCTACTACTTCGTGCCCGAGCAGGTCGCGCCGCAGGTGAACAAGACCGCCCAGCGCCTGGCGCTGTTCACCTTCATCCTCGTGGAACATCTCGCTGACCAGGGCCGCGACCCGCTCTCCGTGCTCGATGGCGGCAGCATTGGCCGTGACGAGCTGCCCGCTCTGCTGGAGAAGTACCGCGACCTGTTCCTGCAGGCCGAGGTGACCACCTTCGAGGAGCTGGAAGACAAGATCATCCGCCGCCTCATCCAGCTCGGCTTCGCCGAGGACAGCAACGGCGTGTACCGCTTCCTGCCGCCGATGCACCGTTTCCTCGATGTCTGCCTGTCGGTGCAACACGATCGCGACCTGGCCGCCAGTCTGCACAGCAGCGACCTGCCGCTGCCGGCACCGGTGCTGCTGGACGATGACGGCGACGCCGACACGGCTGTCATCGACAGCGAAGAATCCGAGGAAGATGCCCTGGCCCGTGCCATGGCCGAAGAACGTGCCGCACAGGAGATGGACGCATGAGCCAGGAACGCTACGGCATCCGCCGCTTCGCCCTGCTGAACACCGCCGGCTACAGCCTCGGCCTGTTCCCGCTGGAAAACCCGCTGTCGGTGTACGGCGCCAACAACCTGGGCAAATCCGCCTCGATCAACGCCCTGCAGTTCCCCATCCTGGCGCGCATGTCGGACATGAGCTTCGGCAAGTACAGCCTGGAAGCCTCGCGCAAGTTCTACTTCGCCAGTGACACCAGCTACATCCTCGTCGAAGTTGCCCTGCCCCACGGCCCGCATGTGATCGGCGTGGCCGGTCGTGGCCCGGGTGGCGGCTTCGGCCACCAGTTCTTCGCCTACGCCGGCGAGCTGGACCTGGAGCATTACCAGCAAAACGGCACCTGCCTGCGCCAACGCGAGCTGTTCAAGAACCTCGGCCAGGCCGGCATCACCGCTTACGAGCTGAAGCCCGACGAACTGCGTCGCCTGCTGGTCGGCGGTCACACCAGCATCCCGCTGGACCTGACCCTGATCCCGCTGCGCTCGACCAGCGAGCAAAGCCTGAAGACCTTCCGCGCGCTGTTCATCAACCTGCTGCACATGCGCGAGATCACCGCGGCCAAGCTCAAGCAGCTGTTCCTCGATGCCTTCGAGCACAGCCTGCGCTCGGGCAGCGTCGACTACATCGCCGCCACCGAGGAAGCCTTCCGCGACGTACGCCGCATGGAGCAGGACTACCAGGCCCTGGTCACCGCCGGCCCGCTGATCGAAGCACTGGCCTCGGGCGTTGGCCAGCGCGAGATCCTGCGCGGCAAGCTGCATCGCCTGTCGCCGCTGCTCGACAACCTGCTGGGCACCTGGCACGACTACGCCGATGCGCGCAAGGAAGAGCTGGTGATCCAGGCCGAGCACTACAAGAACGAACAGGATGGCCTGCAGAACGAGCAGCGTGGCGGCACCAGTGAGCTGATGCGCCTGGAGCGCGAAATCAGCGAAATCCAGCGCTGGCTGGGCGAGCTGTCCGTGCTGAAGAACCGCTTCGCCCTGGTGGAAAACGCCAAGGTGCTGGAAGAGCAACTGCTCGCCGCCAAGGATGCCCACGACGAACTGGCCGGCGCTCTGGCGCAGTCGCGCCAGTTCTCCAGCGAGGACCTGGACGAGCGTCTGCGCGACCTGGAAAAACGCCTCAAGTCGGTCAAGCAGCAGCTCGATCACGCCGACAACAACAGCTACTCGCGCCTGCGCGAGGAGTTCAGCCAGGCCGACGTCGACCGCCTGATGCGCCTGTTCAACGGCCAACTGTTCAGCCTGCCGCTGGGCGAGAAAGGTATCCAGGCCGACGGTGACGACTGGGTCAAGGCGGTCGAAGCGGTGCTCGATCGCTTCAAGGGCGACACCTTCGCCGTGCCAGGCCTGTCCATCGACCTCAGCCATATCGAGCCGCCAGCCCTGCAGGCACTGGCCGACCGCGCCGCCCTGCGCGACCAGAAGGATCGCCTGGAGCGCGAGCTCAAGCAGCTCAAGACCCAGCAGTCGGTCGCCGCTGACCGCGCCGCCAGCAAGGCCCAGGCCGAAAACCTGTACCAGGCCGTGCTGGACGCACAGAAAGCCCTGGAGGACTTCCGCAAGAGCCAGACCCTGGCCGCCGAGGAGCCGCAGAAGCTGGAGCGCCTGGCTGAACTGGAAGGCGCCCAGGATGAACTCAAGCGCGCCAGCGATGCCTTCGCCGAGCGCGTGCAGCAGATTTCCGCCAAGCTGCAACTGATCAGCCGTCAGATCGGTGATCTGGAGTCCAAGGAACGCACCCTGGAAGACGCCCTGCGTCGCCGCCAGTTGCTGCCGGCCGACCTGCCGTTCGGCACGCCGTTCATGGAGCCGGTGGACGACTCGCTGGACAACCTGCTGCCGCTACTCAACGACTATCAGGACACCTGGCAGGCGCTGCAGCGTATCGACAACCAGATCGAGGCGCTGTACGCCCAGGTGCGCCTGAAAGGCGTGGCCAAGTTCGACAGCGAGGACGACGTCGAGCGCCGCCTGCAACTCTTGGTAAACGCCTATGCCCACCGTCAGGACGAGGCGCTAACCCTGGCCAAGGCGCGCCGCGCAGCGGTCACCGATATCGCCCGTACCCTGCGCAATATCCGCAGCGACTACGACAACCTGGAACACCAACTGGCGTTGTTCAACCGCGAGATCAACAAGCGCCAGGTCTCCAACCTGCAAAGCTTCCGCATCGTCCTGGCACCGAACAAGGAAGCCCTGCGCCATATCGACCAGATCATCCACAGCGCCGGGCAGTACGAGGAAGGCGAAACCCTGTCGGTGTTCGACCTGTCGCAGTCGGCCGATCAGGATGCCAAGAACGAGGAAGCCAAGGACTATCTGTCGCGCCTGGTCGCCGCCAACGGCAACCAGCTGGGCCTGAAGGATCTGTTCGAGCTGGCCTTCGAGATCACCAAGGTGCATGGCCAGCCGATCATCCACACCGACATCGATGGCGCAGCCAGCAACGGCACCACCATGACCATCAAGGCGCTGACCAACATGTACCTGCTGCTGCACCTGATGGATCGCGAGCAGGCCGGGCGCGTGCGCCTGCCTTACTACCTCGACGAGGCTGCGGACATCGACGAACGCAACCAGCAGGCACTGATCGAAACCAGCCTGCAGCTGGGCTTCGTACCGATCCTGGCCTCGGTCAAGCCGCAGGTCTCGGCCCACGTGGCCATCGACCTGGAAGGCGGCAGCGGCCCCAACGGCATCTATATCGACGAGGCGGACTGGAAGTTCATCAAGCCGCGCGAAAGTGCCAAGGCTCAGGCGCCTGTGCAGGAGGAAGCCACCGAGCCGGCCTGAACGCATCGCGGCTAAAGCCGCTCCTACGGTCACGGCTGGGCGGCATTCCGCTTCAGCCGCGATCTTTTATAGCCGCCAAAATGAAAAGGGCCGCTCAATGCGGCCCTTTTCATTGCCATGATTGGCTCACTGCTCCAGCACGATCTTCGGCGCCCACTGCATCCAGGCCTCCTGCGGCTCGTCGAACAGCGCGAAGGTCTGCCCCGGCTGAGCCGGCCCGCCCATCTCCGGATTGTTCGGCGTGGCGAAAGCGATACCGCCCTCGATCAACGCTTCCAGCGACTCGGTGCGCACCTTCAGTCCCTTGAACAGACCGGCATCGACACCGATACCACTGGCATTCCAGAAACGGCTGCCCGAGCGCACCAGCGGTGCGTAGCGTGGTTCGATCAATACATGGATCAGCACACGATCAGAGGTCGGCCCCAGCTCGAAATCCACCACCTTGCCCACTGGCACCTCGCGGTAGCTGACGATCACCCCCGGCTTGATCGAACCACGCCGTGGTGCGCTCAGCACCAGGCGCAGGCCATCCTCGCGCACTGCCTGATTCGGCGGGCTTGGCAGTGCAGTGAACTGGGTGCGGCGGGCGCCTTTCTGCGTCGACAGCTGTACCTCCAGATACTGACCGCTGACCAGCGTGCCGAGGTTCTCTGCACGGGTCAGGCTCAGCTCCGGCTTCACCACCCAGAACCGCGAACCCTCACGGGCAATCTGCTCGGCAGCCTGAGTGATTCGCACGTTGAGCGTCACCGCTTTCAGGTCATCGGTCAGGCTGAGGTTCTCGACCTTACCGACCTCCAGACCTTTGTAGCGCACAGCCGTACCTGGCTGCAGACCATCGCCATCGGCGACGCGGATGGTGATCTGCTGCCCTAGCTGCAAAGCGCTTTCGCGGTCGGCATGCAAAGCGAAGCGCTGCACCTGACGTCCCGACCTGGCCGCCTGCAAGTCAGGCGTTTCGAAGGCGACGCCACCTGCCAACAGAGTCTGCAAGGACTCGCTCTTGACCTCGACACCAGACAACCCGCCCTTGAGGGTGATGCCGCTGGCATTCCAGAACCGTGTGGAGGTATTCACCAGGTGCACATAGTCCGGCTCGATATGCACGCCCAATACCACCTGGCGGTTATCGCGTCCCAGCTGATAACTCTGTACCGACCCCACCTTGATCTGCTTGTAGAGCACCGGGCTGCCGACCTCGATGGAGCCGAGCTGATCGGTGAACAGCACCAGATGCAGGCCCGGCGCACCGAGATCCAGAGGTGGAGCCTTGCTGCGGGCGACGAAACTGCGCGCCGGCGGACTGCCCTTCTCGCCTGGGCGCACGGCAATGTAGTTACCCTTCACCAATGCCTCGAGGCCGGTGATACCAGCCAGAGAAATCGAGGGCTTGACCACCCAGAAGTCCGAACCTTCCACCAGGTAGTCTTCCGCCAGTGGGTCGATGGTCAGCTCGGCCGTGGCACTGTTGAGATCGCGATCGACCTTCAGGGCTTTCAGCGAACCCACCTGAATGCCCTTGTACATGACCGGCGTTCGGCCTTCCTGCAAACCATCGAAATCGCTGAGTTTCACGACGATCTTGATCCCCGCCTGGGCCTCGTCGTAGTCCTCATAAAGACGAAACGGCAGCGAGGGATCGGTGGGCGGGCTGTCTTTACGGTGTTCGGGCGTAGCGAAAGCGATACCGCCAGCGACAATGCTGGCCAGCGACTCGCTACGCAGTTTGAAACCGGAAAGATCGGCATCGACGCTGATGCCACTGGCATTCCAGAAGCGCGTGTGTTTGCGCACCAGATGCGCGTAAGCAGGCTCGATGAACACTTTCACCTCTACCGTGCTTTGATCCTCGCCCAAGGTGTAACTCTTGACTCGACCGACCTGAATCTGTCGGTAGAACACAGGGCTGTCACGATTGAGCGAGCCCAGCCGCTCAGCCTTCAGCGTGATATGCAGCCCCGGAACATCGTCGCCCATCGGCGGCTCCTGATTCAGGGCAGTAAAGCTGCGCGAGGGTTCGCCATCACCGGGGCTGAAGGTGATGTAGTTACCGGAAACCAGCGTTTCCAGACCACTGATACCGGCCAGACTGACATTGGGTTTGACCAACCAGAAACGCGTTTTTTCGCGGAGCAGTTGTTCGACCTCCTTGTTGACCTCCAGCTGCGCCAGGACGCCACGCTTGTCTCCGGACGAATCCAGACTGATGGCCGTGACCTTGCCGACCGCCATGCCCTTGTACATCAACTCGGTCTTGCCGGCCTGGATGCCCTCGCCACTGGCGAAGATCAACTCGACCTGAATACCGGCCTCGCTGTAGGCACGCCAGGCCAGCCAGCCACCGATCAGCAGTGCGATAAGAGGCAGGACCCAGATGGCCGACCAGTTCGAAGCAGGACGTGTCTTGGCCAGAGGAAGGTCAGTCATGATCGGTTTCCGTGTTGTCCCAGATAAGACGGGGGTCGAAAGTCAGTGCAGCCAGCATGGTCAGTATCACCACACTGGCAAAGGCGGCGGCACCGGCTCCAGCTTCGATACTGGCCAGGCTGCCAAAATTCACCACGGCCACCAGAATGGCGATGACGAAGATATCGAGCATCGACCAACGGCCAATCCACTCGATGAAGCGGTACATGAGCATCCGCTGTCTGGCAGACATCGGCTGGTGTCGCTGTACCGAATACAACAGCAGAGCAATACCCACCAGCTTGAAGGTGGGCACCAGAATGCTGGCGATGAACACCACTGCGGCAATCGGCAACATGCCCAAGTGAATCAACTCCAGAACGCCGCCCATGATGGTCGAGGGCGACCCCTTGCCCAAGCTGTTGACCGTCATGATCGGCAGCAGGTTGGCCGGGATATACAGAATCGCCGACGTCAGCAGCAGCGCCCAGGTTCTGATCAGACTGTCAGGCCGGCGCGCATGAATCAGGCCACCACAGCGACTGCAGTACTGATGCTTGGCCTCGACGTCGACAGGGTTGAGTTGATGACACTCGTGACAGACCAACAACCCCGCATCAATCGCCCGCATGGATATCCTCCCCGGACAAGGCTTCCCAGATCTGATGCGGCGACATGGTCACCTCCAGCCAGACCTGCACCAGCAACAGCGCGATGAAGCAGAACAGGCCCAGGCCGAGGCTCAGGTCAGCCAGGTCCATCAGCTTCACCATCGCCACCAGGATGCCCATCAGATAAACCTCGAGCATTCCCCACTCACGCATGTGGTGGTAGATCCGGTAGAGCAACAAGCCGTAGCTGCGACCAAAGTCGATGCGAATGCTGAGCAGCACCAGCAACTGGCAAAGCAGCTTGAGCAACGGCACCGCCATGCTGGACAGAAACACCACCACGGCGATGCCCTGCATACCGCTTTCATACAGCCCGATCACCCCACTCCAGACCGTGTCCTGCGAGGTCTGTCCCAGCAGATTGAGTTGCATGATCGGCAGGAAGTTGGCCGGGATATAGAGCAGCAGAGCCGTCACGACCAGGGCCAGACTGCGTCGCACCACATGATGGCGATGACGGAATAACTCATAACCACAACGCGGGCACTCGGCACTCTCGCCGTCCTGCAGCACCGGCTTGCGCATCAATAGGTCGCACTCATGACAGGCGATCAACTGCTCGATCGGCAAGGATGACAAGGATGGTTCGGGCAGCGAGTCAGACATGCAGGTCCCCAGGAGAATTCGCGCATTCTACCCGAGCGCAGACAAGCGCCGACATATCGTAGGGTTCAGCACACGCAGCAGAACGTTCGCGAATTGCGCAGCGCGCCCTGCTTTTTTCCGCGCACAAAGAAGAAACCCCAGACCGCTAGGCGATCTGGGGTTTCGTATAGGAGCTTGACGATGACCTACTCTCACATGGTGAAGCACCACACTACCATCGGCGATGCGTCGTTTCACTACTGAGTTCGGGATGGGATCAGGTGGTTCCAACGCTCTATGGTCGTCAAGCAATTCGGTTGGGAGATCGTCGTGAGACGCGCTCCCTTGGATACGTGATAGATAATTTGTAGTTCTTGCAAATTTTCGGCTTTCTGTCGACTTCACCATCGACACCCTCTGCTTTGAGGGCAGATTGTTTGGGTGTTATATGGTCAAGCCTCACGGGCAATTAGTATTGGTTAGCTCAACGCCTCACAGCGCTTACACACCCAACCTATCAACGTCGTAGTCTTCGACGGCCCTTTAGGGAGCTCAAGGCTCCAGTGAGATCTCATCTTGAGGCAAGTTTCCCGCTTAGATGCTTTCAGCGGTTATCTTTTCCGAACATAGCTACCCGGCAATGCCACTGGCGTGACAACCGGAACACCAGAGGTTCGTCCAACCCGGTCCTCTCGTACTAAGGTCAGCCCCTCTCAAATCTCAAACGTCCACGGCAGATAGGGACCGAACTGTCTCACGACGTTCTAAACCCAGCTCGCGTACCACTTTAAATGGCGAACAGCCATACCCTTGGGACCGGCTTCAGCCCCAGGATGTGATGAGCCGACATCGAGGTGCCAAACACCGCCGTCGATATGAACTCTTGGGCGGTATCAGCCTGTTATCCCCGGAGTACCTTTTATCCGTTGAGCGATGGCCCTTCCATACAGAACCACCGGATCACTAAGACCTACTTTCGTACCTGCTCGACGTGTCTGTCTCGCAGTCAAGCGCGCTTTTGCCTTTATACTCTACGACCGATTTCCGACCGGTCTGAGCGCACCTTCGTACTCCTCCGTTACTCTTTGGGAGGAGACCGCCCCAGTCAAACTACCCACCATACACTGTCCTCGATCCGGATAACGGACCAGAGTTAGAACCTCAAGGTTGCCAGGGTGGTATTTCAAGGATGGCTCCATGAGAACTGGCGTCCCCACTTCAAAGCCTCCCACCTATCCTACACAAGCAAGCTCAAAGTCCAGTGCAAAGCTATAGTAAAGGTTCACGGGGTCTTTCCGTCTAGCCGCGGATACACTGCATCTTCACAGCGATTTCAATTTCACTGAGTCTCGGGTGGAGACAGCGCCGCCATCGTTACGCCATTCGTGCAGGTCGGAACTTACCCGACAAGGAATTTCGCTACCTTAGGACCGTTATAGTTACGGCCGCCGTTTACCGGGGCTTCGATCAAGAGCTTCGCTTGCGCTAACCCCATCAATTAACCTTCCGGCACCGGGCAGGCGTCACACCCTATACGTCCACTTTCGTGTTTGCAGAGTGCTGTGTTTTTAATAAACAGTCGCAGCGGCCTGGTATCTTCGACCGGCATGGGCTTACGTAGTAAATACTTCACCCTCACCGGCGCACCTTCTCCCGAAGTTACGGTGCCATTTTGCCTAGTTCCTTCACCCGAGTTCTCTCAAGCGCCTTGGTATTCTCTACCTAACCACCTGTGTCGGTTTGGGGTACGGTTCCTAGTTACCTGAAGCTTAGAAGCTTTTCCTGGAAGCATGGCATCAACCACTTCGCATTCTAAAAGAACGCTCGTCATCAGTTCTCGGCCTTGATCTCCCGGATTTACCTAAGAAATCAGCCTACCACCTTAAACACGGACAACCAACGCCGTGCTGGCCTAGCCTTCTCCGTCCCTCCATCGCAGTAACTAGAAGTACGGGAATATTAACCCGTTTCCCATCGACTACGCATTTCTGCCTCGCCTTAGGGGCCGACTAACCCTGCGTCGATTAACGTTGCGCAGGAAACCTTGGTCTTTCGGCGTGCGAGTTTTTCACTCGCATTGTCGTTACTCATGTCAGCATTCGCACTTCTGATACCTCCAGCAAGCTTCTCAACTCACCTTCACAGGCTTACAGAACGCTCCTCTACCGCTCATCCAAAGGATGAACCCGTAGCTTCGGTGTATGGTTTGAGCCCCGTTACATCTTCCGCGCAGGCCGACTCGACTAGTGAGCTATTACGCTTTCTTTAAAGGATGGCTGCTTCTAAGCCAACCTCCTAGCTGTCTAAGCCTTCCCACATCGTTTCCCACTTAACCATAACTTTGGGACCTTAGCTGACGGTCTGGGTTGTTTCCCTTTTCACGACGGACGTTAGCACCCGCCGTGTGTCTCCCGTGCTGACACTTGCTGGTATTCGGAGTTTGCATCGGTTTGGTAAGTCGGGATGACCCCCTAGCCGAAACAGTGCTCTACCCCCAGCAGTGATACACGAGGCGCTACCTAAATAGCTTTCGAGGAGAACCAGCTATCTCCGAGCTTGATTAGCCTTTCACTCCGATCCACAGGTCATCCGCTAACTTTTCAACGGTAGTCGGTTCGGTCCTCCAGTCAGTGTTACCTAACCTTCAACCTGCCCATGGATAGATCGCCCGGTTTCGGGTCTATACCCAGCGACTAAAGCGCCCTATTAAGACTCGCTTTCGCTACGCCTCCCCTATTCGGTTAAGCTCGCCACTGAATATAAGTCGCTGACCCATTATACAAAAGGTACGCAGTCACCCAACAAAGTAGGCTCCCACTGCTTGTACGCATACGGTTTCAGGTTCTATTTCACTCCCCTCTCCGGGGTTCTTTTCGCCTTTCCCTCACGGTACTGGTTCACTATCGGTCAGTCAGTAGTATTTAGCCTTGGAGGATGGTCCCCCCATGTTCAGACAAGGTTTCTCGTGCCCCGTCCTACTCGATTTCATTGATAAGAGCGTTTCGTGTACGGGGCTATCACCCACTACGGCGGCACTTTCCAGAGCCTTCCACTACACTCAAATCAACTTAAGGGCTAGTCCCCGTTCGCTCGCCACTACTTAGGGAATCTCGGTTGATTTCTTTTCCTCAGGGTACTTAGATGTTTCAGTTCCCCTGGTTCGCCTCTTGCACCTATGGATTCAGTACAAGATACCCGGCTTATGCCGGGTGGGTTCCCCCATTCAGAGATCTCTGGATCACAGTCTGTTTGCCGACTCCCCAAAGCTTTTCGCAGGCTACCACGTCTTTCATCGCCTCTGACTGCCAAGGCATCCACCGTATGCGCTTCTTCACTTGACCATATAACCCCAAGCAATCTGGTTACTGTCTCAATCGTGAAGACGACATTCGCCGAAAATTTGCGTCTTGAGAACTACAAATTTTACCTTGACCAGATCAATTGCCAGTGAAAGCAATTAATCAGTCACTTCTATCACATATCCAAATTTTTAAAGAACGATATTCGTACCGGTCAAAAGACCAGAAATCAGCACTCAACAGGCCAAACCTGAAGCGCTCATTTCTGAACTCTTTCTCTTGCAACGTAACGCGTAGAGAGTGGTGGAGCCAAGCGGGATCGAACCGCTGACCTCCTGCGTGCAAGGCAGGCGCTCTCCCAGCTGAGCTATGGCCCCGTATTCTTCTGCACCAAGCAATTGGTAGGTCTGGGCAGATTTGAACTGCCGACCTCACCCTTATCAGGGGTGCGCTCTAACCAACTGAGCTACAGACCTATAACAGGGTCGCGTTACAGCATCGTCTTCGACTATGAATCAAGCAATTCGTGTGGATACTTATGAAGAAGCTGATGTCTTCGATTAAGGAGGTGATCCAGCCGCAGGTTCCCCTACGGCTACCTTGTTACGACTTCACCCCAGTCATGAATCACTCCGTGGTAACCGTCCCCCCGAAGGTTAGACTAGCTACTTCTGGAGCAACCCACTCCCATGGTGTGACGGGCGGTGTGTACAAGGCCCGGGAACGTATTCACCGTGACATTCTGATTCACGATTACTAGCGATTCCGACTTCACGCAGTCGAGTTGCAGACTGCGATCCGGACTACGATCGGTTTTATGGGATTAGCTCCACCTCGCGGCTTGGCAACCCTTTGTACCGACCATTGTAGCACGTGTGTAGCCCTGGCCGTAAGGGCCATGATGACTTGACGTCATCCCCACCTTCCTCCGGTTTGTCACCGGCAGTCTCCTTAGAGTGCCCACCATAACGTGCTGGTAACTAAGGACAAGGGTTGCGCTCGTTACGGGACTTAACCCAACATCTCACGACACGAGCTGACGACAGCCATGCAGCACCTGTGTCTGAGTTCCCGAAGGCACCAATCCATCTCTGGAAAGTTCTCAGCATGTCAAGGCCAGGTAAGGTTCTTCGCGTTGCTTCGAATTAAACCACATGCTCCACCGCTTGTGCGGGCCCCCGTCAATTCATTTGAGTTTTAACCTTGCGGCCGTACTCCCCAGGCGGTCAACTTAATGCGTTAGCTGCGCCACTAAAATCTCAAGGATTCCAACGGCTAGTTGACATCGTTTACGGCGTGGACTACCAGGGTATCTAATCCTGTTTGCTCCCCACGCTTTCGCACCTCAGTGTCAGTATCAGTCCAGGTAGTCGCCTTCGCCACTGGTGTTCCTTCCTATATCTACGCATTTCACCGCTACACAGGAAATTCCACTACCCTCTACCGTACTCTAGCTCGCCAGTTTTGGATGCAGTTCCCAGGTTGAGCCCGGGGCTTTCACATCCAACTTAACGAACCACCTACGCGCGCTTTACGCCCAGTAATTCCGATTAACGCTTGCACCCTTCGTATTACCGCGGCTGCTGGCACGAAGTTAGCCGGTGCTTATTCTGTCGGTAACGTCAAAATTGCAGAGTATTAATCTACAACCCTTCCTCCCAACTTAAAGTGCTTTACAATCCGAAGACCTTCTTCACACACGCGGCATGGCTGGATCAGGCTTTCGCCCATTGTCCAATATTCCCCACTGCTGCCTCCCGTAGGAGTCTGGACCGTGTCTCAGTTCCAGTGTGACTGATCATCCTCTCAGACCAGTTACGGATCGTCGCCTTGGTGAGCCATTACCTCACCAACTAGCTAATCCGACCTAGGCTCATCTAATGGCGCGAGGTCCGAAGATCCCCCGCTTTCTCCCGTAGGACGTATGCGGTATTAGCGTCCGTTTCCGAACGTTATCCCCCACCACTAGGCAGATTCCTAGGCATTACTCACCCGTCCGCCGCTCTCAAGAGAAGCAAGCTCCTCTCTACCGCTCGACTTGCATGTGTTAGGCCTGCCGCCAGCGTTCAATCTGAGCCATGATCAAACTCTTCAGTTCAATACTGCTTGGGTTTTGAGAAAACCCTAAACTTGGCTCAGCAATCGCAAATAAACTCTCGAATTCACGAGTGTTACTTGTGATGCTGATAATCACTTGACTATCAGTCTTACCTCACAAGCACCCACACGAATTGCTTGATTCAGTTGTTAAAGAACAGTTGGTTAAGTCTTTCGTCTCAACCGAGGCCGCGCATTCTACAGCAGCCTTTCTTTCTGTCAAGCTGTTTTTCGAAGAATTTTTTCTTTCTACTCAACAACTTGCGCCTTCGATCAGAACTTCTTCTCTCCAGCGGGAGGCGCATTCTACAGCGTTCAAAACCGCTGTCAACCACCTCTTTCAACCGCTTTCGATCCACTCGACCGAAGCATCAACAGGACCTGACCAGCACCCTGTCGACCGGTGCGCATTCTACACACCGCCTTCAGCTTTGCAACCCCTCTTTTAAACTTAACTTATTGATTAACAAGAAGTTTTTGAAGAGCTTCATCGCTGAAGTGGCGCGCATTCTACCGCCAGCAGAATGCGCGTCAAGCTTATATTTCAACTTTCTTCGGATTTTCTCGCCAAAGGGCGCCGACGCGCTGCAGTCCACTCGCAACAGTGGAGACACGCATCAGCAACAGCGCACCACCTATCAGTGCATAAGCGAGCCACTCGCCCAGATCAGCACGCACCACCCAGAGCATATGCAGCAAAGCCAGCAGCAGGATGACGTAGACCAGGCGGTGTAGCGCCTTCCACTTGCGCCCCAATCTTCTGATGCTGAAGCGGTTCGAGGTAACAGCCAGCGCCAACAAGCCCGTAAACGCCAACGCACCCACGATTATGTAAGGACGCTCGGTCAGATCACGAAGCACCAGCTCCAGGCGCAGCCCGGCGATGAACAGCACGTAACCGCACAGATGCAAAGCGACGTAAGAGAAGCACCACAGACCCAGTTGCCGGCGCACGGCGATCCAGCCACCCCAGCGACTCAATTGCTGCAGAGGCGTCATGGCCAGGGTAATCAACAGAAGGATCAGCGCACCGAGCCCCAGGTTATCCACCAGCGCCTTGCCAGGGTCAGGCCCCAATAGACCGAACACAGCGCAGTACAGCCAGTACAGCGGCGGCACCGACGCAGCAAGGAACACGGCGAGGCGCCAAACCCGGTAGCGCATCAGTAGTCCCTCGCCAGATCCATACCCGCATATAGGTTGGCGACCTCTTCATAGCCATTGAACATACGGGTATCGATCACATTAGGGCTGAACAACCCGCTGGGCAGACGCCGCTCGGTTGCCTGCGACCAACGCGGATGGTCAACCTGCGGATTGACGTTGGCATAGAAGCCGTACTCGTTCGGCGCAATGCGCTCCCAGGTCGTCTTGGGCGCCTCTTCGACCAGACTGATGCGCACGATGGACTTGATGCTTTTGAACCCGTATTTCCACGGCACCACCAGACGCAGCGGCGCGCCGTTCTGGTTTGGCAGAACACGCCCATACATGCCGACGGCCATGAAGGCCAGTGGATGCATGGCCTCATCGAGCCGCAGACCTTCCACATAAGGCCAATCGATCAGGGAAAAACCCGAGCGCTGGCCTGGCATGTGCTCACGATCGACCAGTGTTTCGAAGCGCACGTAGCGCGCTGCAGAGGTTGGCTCGGCCTGCTTGAGCAAATCCGCCAGAGGAAAACCCAGCCAGGGAATGACCATGGACCACGCCTCGACGCAGCGCAGCCTGTAGATACGCTCCTCAAAGGCATGCGGCTTGACCAGATCCTCGATGGCGTAGCGCCCGGGCTTGCCGACCTCGCCGTCGACCGTCACCGTCCAGGGCTCGACCTGCAACTTGCCGGCATTGGCTGCCGGGTCACCCTTGCCCGTGCCGAACTCATAGAAGTTGTTGTAGTGCGTCGCGTCCCTGAACGGCGTGATGCTTTCACCTTCAGCGACGACCGCTTGCCAGCGAGCACGAGCCAGCTTCTCGTCGAACCAACCCGGTGCCTTCGCCAGCTCGACATCGGCATACACGCCCTGAGCATCGGCACGAGCCCAACCCGGCATCGCCCCGAGGGCAGCCAAGGCCAGCGAGCCCTGCATCAGCTTGCGACGAGAAAGATAAACGGACTCGGGGGTGACTTCGGACTCGAGAGCCCGGGAGGAGGAAGGAACTCGGATGAGCATGGCAACTCCGCGTCTACAGTTCGAGAAACGAACTGTAGACAACGCAGCGCAGGAGAAATTACAGCGTCAGACAGATTTACGACGCCGCAATTGCAGTAGGTACTGAATCGGACCCGAGACAGCATAAGCGAGGAAGATCAGCAACAGGATACGAGGCGGATCGCTGAACACCACGGCGAACACCAGCACGACGGCGAGAATCGCCACGAACGGCACACGCCCTTTCAGATCCAGGTCCTTGAAGCTGTAGTACTTGATGTTGCTGACCATCAGGCAGCCCGCCGCCGCAACCAGCAGCGCCACGGCAAACGACATGTTCGAGCCCTTGATGCCAAAATCGCTGAAGGCCCAGACCGTGCCGGCGACCACTCCGGCCGCAGCCGGGCTGGCCAGGCCGATGAAGTAACGCTTGTCGACACTACCGATCTGCGTGTTGAAGCGCGCCAGGCGCAGCGCAGCACCGGCGACATAGATGAATGCGACCATCCAGCCGACCTTGCCCATGCTGCCCAGGGCCCACTCGAACGCCAGCAGCGCAGGTGCGACACCAAAGGCGACCATGTCCGAGAGCGAGTCGTACTCGGCACCGAAGGCGCTTTGCGTGTTGGTCAGTCGCGCGACTCGACCATCCAGGCCATCGAGCACCATGGCAACGAACACCGTGGCGGCCGCGACATAGAAGTTGCCGTTCATCGCGTTGATGATGGAGTAGAAACCGGCGAACAGGTTTGCCGTGGTGAACAGATTGGGCAGCAGGTAAATGCCGCGGTGACGCACCTTGCGCCCCTCCGCATCCTGCCCTTCCTCTACGTGCTCGTCGATCGGCAGCAGGCTTTCTAGGTTGTCTCCAGCCGGCTTTTGATCCTCGGGACCTTCACTCATGAACAGCACCTTGCAACGGGTTTGACGAATTTCGACCGGGGCGACTGGACTCAGTTCGCCACCTACGCGAGCAGGCTTTATACCAGAAGCCTCGCCGCATAACGAAAAAACGCGGCACAAAGCCGCGTTCTTTCGCACATCGCAGACCTTAGTTCTTGGTCTTGTCGACGATCTTGTTGGCAGCGATCCACGGCATCATGCCGCGCAGTTTCTCACCGATGACTTCGATACCGTGCGCAGCGTTGTTACGACGCTTGGCGGTCATCGACGGGTAGCCAGTGGCGCCTTCGCTGATGAACATCTTGGCGTACTCGCCGTCCTGAATACGCTTCAGGGCGTTGCGCATGGCCTGACGGGACTCGGCGTTGATCACTTCCGGACCGGTCACGTACTCGCCGTATTCGGCGTTGTTGGAGATGGAGTAGTTCATGTTGGCGATGCCGCCTTCGTACATGAGGTCAACGATCAGCTTCAGTTCGTGCAGGCACTCGAAGTAGGCCATTTCCGGCGCGTAGCCAGCTTCGACCAGGGTTTCGAAACCGGCCTTGACCAGTTCGACGGTACCGCCGCAGAGAACGGCCTGCTCACCGAACAGGTCGGTTTCGGTCTCGTCCTTGAAGGTGGTTTCGATGATACCGGTACGGCCACCACCAACGCCCGAGGCGTAGGACAGCGCGACGTTCTTGGCATTGCCGGAAGCGTCCTGATAAACAGCGATCAGGTCAGGGATGCCGCCGCCCTTGACGAATTCGGTACGCACGGTGTGGCCCGGAGCTTTCGGCGCGATCATGATCACGTCGAGGTCGGCACGCGGTACGACCTGGTTGTAGTGGATGGCGAAGCCGTGGGAGAAGGCCAGAGTCGCGCCCTTCTTGATGTTCGGCTCGATCTCGTTCTTGTACAGCTGGCCCTGGAACTCGTCCGGAGTCAGGATCATGACCAGGTCGGCAGCGGCAACGGCGCTGGCCACGTCGGTCACTTTCAGGCCATGGGCCTCGGCCTTGGCAACGGTAGCCGAGCCTTTACGCAGACCGATGGTGACGTCTACGCCGGAATCTTTCAGGTTGCAGGCCTGGGCATGGCCCTGGGAGCCGTAACCGATGATGGCGACTTTCTTGCCCTGGATGATGGAGAGGTCGCAATCTTTGTCGTAATAAACTTTCATGTTCTTGGCTCTTTTGAATCGAAAGGGATGGGGTGCGGAGCACCGCGACGCAGACACCTTAAGTGATCACATGCATTGCGTAAAATGATATATTTGCAACACAACATGCCGATATATGAAACATAAATGGACAGCCATTCCCTCAGGCTCTTTCTCTCCCTGGCGGACAATCTGCACTTCGGCCGCACCAGTCGCGAGCAGCACGTCAGCCCTTCCGCACTCAGCCGCAGCATCAAGCAGCTCGAGGACGAACTGGGCGCCACCCTGTTCGTCCGTGACAACCGGTCGGTCCGCCTGACACGCGAGGGGCAGCAGTTTCGCGAGTACGCGAGCGAGGTCATCAATGGCTGGCAGGCGATTCGCCAGACGTTCATGCAGGACCAGCTGAATCTGCACGGCGAGCTGTCCCTGTACTGCTCGGTCACCGCGAGCTACAGCTTCCTCTACGACATCCTCAGCAGCTTTCGCCAGGACTATCCGCGCATCGAAATGAAACTGCACACCGGTGACCCGGCGAAAGCAGTCGAGCGCGTCCAGCAGGGGCTGGAAGACCTGGCCATCGGCGCCCTCCCCGACAGCCTGCCGAGCGGCGTGGAGTTTCAGTCGATCACCCGCTCGGAACTGCGCTTCATCGGCCCCCAGGCGCCGCAACTGCTGAACGAGGAGCAACTGAAGAACCCAACGGCGGAGAACTGGAAAGACGTGCCGATGATTCTTTCGGAGGAAGGCCTGGCGCGAACGCGTACCGATCGCTGGCTGAAAAGCCACAACATCAAGCCCCGCATCTATGCCCAGGTCAGCGGCAACGAAGCGATCGTCAGCATGGTCAGCCTGGGTTTCGGTATCGGCGTAGTGCCGCAGATCGTGCTGGATAACAGCCCACTGGCCGCACGCATTCGCATCTACGACATCCAGCCACCGCTCACCGCTTATGACATTGGCCTGTTCGCGCTGGAAAAACGTCTGAAGGATCCGCTGATCGCTGCCTTCTGGAACCGCCAACGGTAAATCTCGGCCAACAAAAAGCCCCGCACGAGGCGGGGCTTTTGTTTACCACAGTGATCAGATACTCAGTACCTTGTCACCACGGGCGATACCCGTGACACCACTGCGCACCGTCTCCAGGATCGACGCCGTACCGATGGCCTGGATGAAGCTGTCCAGTTTGTCGCTGGTACCGGTCAGCTGCACGGTGTAGACGCTACTGGTCACATCCACGATCTGGCCGCGGAAGATGTCGGTGGTACGCTTGACCTCGGCACGCTGAGCACCGGTGGCCTTGATCTTGACCAGCATCAGTTCACGCTCGATATGGGCGCTTTCCGACAGGTTGACCAGCTTGACCACCTCGATCAGCTTATTGAGGTTCTTGGTGATCTGCTCGATCACTTCATCCTGACCAACAGTGGTGAGGGTCAGACGCGACAGCGTCGGATCCTCGGTTGGCGCAACGGTGAGGCTCTCGATGTTGTAGTTACGCTGGGAGAACAGACCGACCACGCGGGACAGTGCGCCCGGCTCGTTTTCCAGCAGCAGGGAAATGATGTGTCGCATCTTAGGTCCGCTCCGTCTTGCTCAGCCACATGTCACGCATCGCACCGTCTTTGATTTGCATCGGATAGACGTGCTCGCTGGAATCCACCGCGATATCGAGGAACACCAGGCGGTCCTTGAGGGCGAAGGCTTCCTCCAGCTTGGGCTTGAGGTCCTGCAGCGAGGTGATGCGCATGCCGACGTGACCATAGGCCTCGGCCAGCTTGACGAAGTCAGGCAGCGATTCCATGTAGGAGTGCGAATAACGGCTGCTGTACTGCATGTCCTGCCACTGGCGAACCATGCCGAGCGCACCGTTGTTCAGGTTGACGATCTTCACCGGCAGGTCGTACTGCAGGCAGGTCGACAGCTCCTGGATGTTCATCTGGATGCTGCCCTCGCCGGTCACGCACGCCACATCGGCTTCCGGGAAGTTCAGCTTGATGCCCATCGCGGCGGGGAAACCGAAGCCCATGGTGCCCAGGCCACCGGAGTTGATCCAGCGATTGGGCTTGTTGAACCGGTAGTACTGAGCAGCAAACATCTGATGCTGACCGACATCGGAGGTGATGAAGGCGTCGCCCTTGGTCACGTCGCACAGGGTCTCGATCACGGTCTGCGGCTTGATGATCGAACCGTCACCCTCGTTGTACGGGAACAGACGCCCGTTGCCACGCCACTCGTCGATCTGTTTCCACCAGCTGGCGACGGTTTCCTTGTTCGGCGTTTCACCGATTTCCTTGAGGATGGCGACCATTTCGGTCAGCACGCTATCCACCGGACCGACGATCGGGATGTCAGCTCTGATGGTCTTGGAAATCGAAGCCGGGTCGATGTCGATATGGATGATCTTGGCGTTCGGGCAGAACTTGGCCGCACCGTTGATCACGCGATCGTCGAAGCGAGCACCGACAGCCAGGATCACGTCGGCATGGTGCATCGCCAGGTTGGCGGTGTAGCTACCATGCATGCCGAGCATACCGATGAACTGGCGATCGGTACCCGGATAGCCACCGAGTCCCATCAGCGTGTTGGTCACCGGCAGATTGAGCATCTGCGCCAGCTCGGTCAGCGGTGCGGAAGCACCACCCATGATCACGCCACCGCCGGCGTACATGACCGGACGCTTGGCCGCCAGCAGCATCTCTGCCGCCTTGCGGATCTGGCCGGAGTGACCACGGACCGCCGGGCTGTAGGAGCGCAGCTTGACCTTCTTCGGATAGACGTACTCGAACTTCTGGGTCGGATCGCCCATATCCTTCGGAATATCCACGACCACAGGGCCCGGACGACCCGACTCGGCGAGGTAGAACGCCTTCTTGAGGGTCTCGGGGATTTCCGACGGGTGCTTGATGATGAAGCTGTGCTTCACGATCGGACGGGAAATACCGACCATGTCGGTTTCCTGGAAGGCATCGGTACCGACCATGGCGCTCGGCACCTGGCCGGAGATCACCACCATCGGAATGGAGTCCATGTAGGCAGTCGCAATACCGGTAATGGCATTGGTCGCGCCTGGGCCGGAGGTCACCAGCACGACACCGGCCTTGCCGGTGGCGCGGGCATAGCCGTCAGCCATATGAGTCGCTGCCTGTTCATGACGCACCAGGATGTGGGTCACTTCCGGTTCTTTGAACAGGGCATCGTAAATGTGCAGGAGAGCACCACCAGGGTACCCATAGATATGCTTAACGCCTTCGTCACGCAGGAAGCGGACGACCATTTCAGCGCCGGATAAAAGCTCCACGTTGTTCACCTCTTGAACGCCAGTATGCCACCCGCCAACGGGCAGCCCTAAGTAGGTTCTTACTGTCAGCAGACACGCACGACGGTGATCGTGGATTCGGAACATCAGCTTGACGAGTAACGGGGCAGCCCATGGTCTTGCGGGGCTGGCCCTCCCAGCGCGAGGTAACGCGTTGCGGGTGTCACGGTTCGGCGCGGGTAGCGCCTCTTTTCCCCGAGCTGAAGGACGCTTGCGGCGGACTCCACTACGGGGGAAGGCTGGATTGTTCGGGTTCGGCGGGGGCAAGTCAAGAGATGTGCGCCCGATTATTCAACCTACTGCTGTGACGCAGCGCAGGATGAAGATTGCCGGCTTTTGGTTATAGTAACCAACAGCACTGCAGCTCTCGATAAAGGAAACAGCATGCGCCACATGATTCTTACTGGCACCTTGATGCTCGCATTGAGCACGTCCGCCATGGCCAGCCAGGTGTACAAGTGGGTAGATGACAAAGGCGTGACCCACTTCGGCGCACAGCCTCCACAGGGTCAACAGGCCACGACCATCAATACCGCAACCCCGCCTCCCCGACAGGCACCAAGCGAGCCGGCGCCGAGCGTCGAAGAGCAGCTCGACCCCGAGCAGGCGGCCATCGACAAGAAGGTCAAGGAGGACGTGGCGAAGCAGGAAGCTGAGCGCAAGCAGTATTGCGAGAATGCGCGAACCAACCTGGCTCAGCTGGAGAACAATCCGCGCGTGCGCATCGAGGATGGTGGCGAAGTTCGCCGCCTCGACGAGAACGAGCGCCAGGAACGCATCACCGAACTGAAGAAATCCATTACAGAGAACTGCAAATGACGCGTTACGCGCGCGTAAGCAGGCGGTCGAACTCGCCAAGCAACTCCAGCAGCCGACGCGCAACGCGCGGCTGCTGCTGATAGACCATTTCGGCCATCGCCTGCACACCTGACACCGAAGGCAAGGGCGCGCCGGTTTCCAGCAGAACCTTCATTCGCGGCAAGAAAATCCACTGCAGCCATTGTTCGAACGTCAGCGTATCGACGCAAAAAGGCTCCGGACTCGCCAGGGCATCAGCGCTAGGCGCCTCCGTTTGCCACCAGCCCAGCACCCGCAACTCGCGCTCGATCAGCAGCAGATGCTCGGCCAGCGCATTCACACGCGCCTCCATCAGAGATTGACCCGAGCGCGCTCACGGGCCTGGGCTGCGCCGGCTGGGTCACCCTGACGCTCACGCGCCTGAGCGATCAGGCCCCACAGGCTGGCTTGCAATGCCGGGCGACCGCTGGCGTAGGTCAGGCCACGACGGGCGAACTGCTCGGCCTGGGCCGCATCGCCCTGAGCCAGACGGACTTCGGCAAGGCGGTAAAGCACCTGCGGCTCACGCGGTGCGATGCGCTGGGCACGCTCCAGGCTGGACGCCGCGCCATTGAGATCACCACCACCCTGCTGCTGCTGAGCAGTGGTCAGCAGAGCCAGCACCGGCCCATCCAGTTGCTCGTCAGCAGCCAGGCCTCCGCCGCTGGGGATGCCGCTAGGCATGCTCGGCGCCGACGATCCGAAACCACCCTGGCTGGACGCAGAGGGTTCGGTGTTCAGCGGCGGGTCGAACGTCAGGCCGCCACTGGAGGTGATCGGTTGCGAATCGGTCTGCAGCGGCGTCGACACGGCACCTTGCGGCACCATCACCACCACTCCGGAATCTTCCTCGATTTGCTGCGGCGCAGCAGCAGGGCCCGGGCCGTTCGACGAGCCAGAACCGCCCGACGATAGCGGCGCGCCGGCATCGATCACCGGAATCGAACCCTGTGGCACCGTACTGCAACCACTCAGAACCGCTGTTGCCAGCATCGTGGCAAGCCACTTCTTGTTCACATCCAATCCTCTTCAGGTAACACCGAGCCAATCGGCCCGGCCGTCATTCCAACCAACCCCGCACCCAGTCCATCACCGAGTCTACCGGTGCCTGGATACCGCAAGCGGAGCCGGGGGCAGGTTCGCTGCCGCGAATATAAGGCATCTGTACCGCATTCGGGCAGCCCGAAGCCGAGCCCAAACCGGTCTGGCGATCGATCCAGGCCTCGGTGACATTGTCCGGCATCTGCATATCCAGCGGCAGCGGATCGGCCTTGCGCATGAAGCTGGTCCAGACCTGAAGCGCACCGGTCGCGCCGGTCAGCGGGGTCGGGCCGTTGTCGTCACGCCCCAGCCACACCACCGACAGCAGATCCTGACTGAAGCCCGCGAACCAGCTATCACGCGAGTCATTGCTGGTGCCGGTCTTGCCTGCCAGGTTCAGCGAGCTGGGCAATTGGCTGTAGACCGAACGCCCGGTGCCTTCACGCATTGTGCGCTGCATGGCGTTCTGCAGCAGGTAGATGGCCCCTGGATCGAAGCGCTGCTGGATCTTGAACGGATAGCGCCCGAGCGGCTCGCCTTCGGCAGTCAGCACACTGCGGATACCGCGCAGCGGGGTGTTGAAGCCACCGTTGGCGAGGGTCTGGTACATCCCCGCCACTTCCATCGGCGTCAGCGCACCCGCACCGAGGAGCATCGACGGATAAGCTGGCCACTTGCGCTCGACACCCAGTCGCTCGAGGGTCTTGAGCACGCTCGGCACGCCGATCTCCAGACCGAGCTTGGCGGTAGACAGGTTGTAGGAGTGTGCCAGCCCCTGGTACAGGTAGATGGTGCCGTGGGCCTTGCGGTCGTAGTTCTGCGGCGTCCAGACCTGACCATCCTGGCCCTTGATGGAGAAGGGTTCGTCCTCCAGCCAACTGGTCAGGGTGTACTGACTGGGGCGCTCCAGCGCCGACAGGTAGATCGCCGGCTTGATCAGCGAACCAATCGGCCGCACGGCATCCAGCGCCCGGTTGAAGCCCGCGAAACGCGGCTGGCGGCTACCGATCAGCGCCTGGATTTCTCCGGTCTCGGGATTGGTCACCACCATCCCGGCTTGTACTTCGTCCACGCCCTTGCGACCGGCCAGGCGCTTGAGCGTCTCGCCCAGTGCCTCTTCGGCCTTGAGCTGCAGGATCGGATCGAAGCTGGTGAAGATGCGCAGGCCTTCTTCGGTCAGGTCCTGCTCACGGTAGTCCTCGCGCAGCTGACGCTTGACCAGATCGAGGAATGCCGGGAACGAACTGTCGGCCATGCTGCCGCGCGACGTCACGCCCAACGGCTTCGCCTTCGCCGCTGCGGCCTCCTCGGCGGTGATCGTGCCCTGCTCCGCGAGCAGGTCGAGCACCAGGTTACGCCGGGTCATCGCGCGCTCGGGGTTGCGCCGGGGATTGTAGTAGGTCGGCCCCTTGACCATGCCCACCAGCAGCGCGACCTGCTCCAATTTCAGCTCGGATACCGGCTGGCTGAAGAAGTACTGGCTGGCGAGACCGAAGCCATGCACTGCACGCTGCCCATCCTGGCCGAGGAACACCTCGTTCATGTAAGCCTCGAGGATCTCGCGCTTGTCGTAGTGCAGCTCCAGCAGCACCGCCATCATCGCTTCGGTGACTTTACGCAGCAGGGTACGTTCGTTGGTCAGGTAGAAGTTCTTCACCAGCTGCTGGGTCAGGGTGCTACCGCCCTGCACCAGACGGCCGGAGGACGCGTTGATCCACAGCGCACGGGCGATGCCCTTGGGCGATACTCCGAAATGATCGAAGTAGTCACGGTCCTCGACCGCCACCAGCGCGTCGATCAGATAGGCCGGCACCTGATCCAGCTTGATCAGGATGCGATCCTCCTGGTGCGCCGGATAAAGCCCGCCGATCAACATCGGCTCCAGCCGCGCCACCGCCAGGTTGCTACCGTCGGCCTGGCTCAGACCGGCCACGTAGTCGCCGGAGAAGCGCACCCGTACTTTCCGCGCAGGCTCGGCGCCCTCGTAGAACTGAAAGCCGCGACTGTTAAGTTCGATGTTGTTACCCGCGACCGATACCGCGCCCGGCCCATTGACCGTGCTTTCACGGCGATAGCCCAGGGCGTCGAGTTCGCGCAGGAAGTCGGTTTTGGTCAATTTCTGGCCAACGAAGAGCTCAAGCGGCCGGGCGTAGACCTTCGCGGGCACGGTCCAGCGCTTGCCGGAGAACTTCTCCTGCACCACTGCATCGAGGTAAACGGCGAAGCCGGCGAGGATCACCAGGCCAACCAGACCGAGCTTGAAGCCCCAGGCGAGCCAGGGGCGCAGACCGGAGGAGCGGGATTTTTTCTTTGAGCGGGGAGAGCGTTTTCGAGTCATGGCGGGATTATACGCACTTTACAAAGGGGCCAGCAGAGCCGCCCGGATGGTTTGCAGAGCAGCTCACAGCGGCCATAATGCCCAGCTCGAACAGCGTCTAGAACAAGGATCGAACGTGAGCCAAGCCCTGATTGCCGCATTGCAGAACCCGGCCCTGTATCCGCACCCTGTGGATGGGTTTCAGGTCATTGAGACCCACATTTCCTGGGTTTTGCTCACTGGCCCCTACGCTTACAAGATCAAAAAGCCGGTCAACTTCGGTTTTCTCGACTTCACCGAGCTCGACGCTCGTCGTCATTTCTGTGAAGAAGAGCTGCGCCTCAACCAGCGCCTGACCGAGGATTTGTATCTGGAAGTGTTGCCGATCAGCGGTACTGAAGACGCTCCCAGCCTCGACGGCAGCACGCCGGCCATCGAATATGTGCTGAAAATGCGCCAGTTCCCGCAGGAACAGTTGCTCAGCGCCATTCAGGCACGCGGCGAGCTGAACGACGCGCATATCGACGCGCTGGCCGAGCAGATCGCCACCTTCCACCTGAATACGCCGAAGGTGCCGCAGGAACACCCGCTGGGCAGCGCAGAGGCGGTGATGGTCCCGGTTCAGCAGAACTTCGATCAGATTCGCCCGATGCTCAGCGAGCCGGCAGACCTGCAGCAGCTCGACGCGCTCGAAGCCTGGGCCCAGTCCAGCTACGAACGCCTGCAACCACTGCTGAACGAACGCAAAACGCAGGGTTTCATCCGTGAATGTCACGGCGATATTCATCTGGGTAACGCGGCCCAGATCGACGGCCGAGTGGTGCTCTTCGACTGCATCGAATTCAACGAACCCTTCCGCTTCACCGACGTCACCGCGGATATCGCCTTTCTGGCCATGGACCTCGAAGACCGCGGACTCAAGTGCCTGGCTCGGCGCCTCATCAACGGCTGGCTGGAGCGCACGGGCGACTATGCAGCCCTGCAACTGCTGAACTTCTACAAGGCCTACCGCGCCATGGTTCGCGGCAAGGTCGCACTGTTCCGCCTTGGCCAGGAACAGGATTCGGTGCAGCGCGCCGTCATTCTGCGCCAATACCGTGGCTATGCCGCACTCGCAGAGAGCTACAGCGCTATCCCCTCCCCCTTCCTGGCCATCACCCACGGCGTTTCCGCCGTAGGTAAAAGCCATGTCGCCATGCGTCTGGTAGAAGCGCTGGGCACCATTCGCCTGCGCTCCGACATCGAACGCAAACGCCTGTTCGGCGAGCAGAGTGCCGAGGCCAAGGATCAGTTGGCCGCTGGTATCTATAGCACCGACGCCAGCCAGGCCACCTATCAGCGCCTGCACCAGCTGGCGCGCCAGACACTGCAGGCCGGCTTCCCGGTGGTGATCGACGCGACCTACCTCAAGGCCGCGCAACGCCAGGCCGCCAGTGAGGTCGCCGAGGAAACCGGCGTGCCCTTCATCATTCTCGACTGTCACGCCCCCGAGGCAGTTATCGCCAGTTGGCTGGCGCAGCGTCAGAGCGAAGACAAGGACCCGTCCGATGCGACGCTGGAAGTGATCCAGGCCCAACAGGCCAGCCGCGAACCGCTCGACGACGAGGAGCTGAGCCACAGCAAACACGTCGACACGCATGACAGCGCGAATCTGGACAGCCTGGTGGAACGCATTCGCCAGCGCCTGCCGGGGATCTGAGCAACGCCGCCCTCTCCAATGGCCAGCGCTCTCAACCTGCCAGGCAAACCCTGGCAGGGCTTCTATACTGCCGGTGAGACCATCACCGGTATTCACCATGAGCCAACCACGTCAGCTTGACCATCCGCTCTACCACCTTCTACACAACGACGATGTGAAGGGCTTCAATGCGCAAAAGCCCAAGGGCAGCGAAGTCGACCTGTCTGGCGGCGACTTTCGTGGACTCGACCTGCGCAACATGGACACCGACGCGGTCAATTTCACCGACGCGTACTTCCGTGGAGCCGACCTGCGTGGCCTGGACTTTCGCAACGCCAAAATAGAAGGCGCCAGCCTGGCCCACGCGCAGATCTCCGGCGCCTACTTCCCTGTCGAGCTAACCGCTGACGAGATTCTCATGTCGGTCAATTTCGGCACGCGTCTGCGTTATCGCACCAGGTAGGTCAGTACCAGCCACGGCAAGCTGCACTCAGGCAATTGGCCGCTACACTTTTTGGCAGGCATGCCAACGTGAACCTTCGATCTGCACGCATGGAGGCCCAATGAACGACGAACTGCAACACCTGAAGAACCTCGGCAAGACCTCGGCCCAATGGCTGCACGCCGTAGGCATCCACAGTGCCAACGACCTGCGCCGCTACGGTGCTGTTGGGGCCTATCGCGCGGTCAGGGCGCGTGGCTTTCGTGCCTCCAAGGTGCTGCTTTACGCCATCGAAGGCGCGCTGCTCGACGTGCACTGGAGTGAACTTCCGCCTGCGCACAAGGCAGCACTGAACGGCAAGCTGGACGCGGCCCAAGATCACAACAAGAGCTAGCTCACAACACCAGCGCAAGGTGATTTACTCGAAGGCCCGCGCAGCCTATTGTTTCAGGGACCTTCGTGCGGTCAGCCAGCACAGCCAGTTCAAGGAATTACGGTTATGTATCTACTCGGGGAGCAACCGGCCTACGCCGATCAGTTGATCAATCGCCTGCAGAGTATCCCCACTCAGCTGCTGGAAGGACTGCAACCTGCGGGCGAACCGCTGCGTCTGGAACGCGTCGATGACCTGGCTCAGGTACTGCCTGGCAACCAGCTGTTCATCATCGAGAACGGTCTGCTGCATGCACTGGTCGATGAGCGCCCGTTGTTCTATCTGCAGGAAGGCGACCTGGTCGGCCTGCGTCAGGGCATCGACCTGCCATCCTGCCGCTACAGCAGCGAAGAACCCATCAGCCTGATTCCCTACTCGCGCAGCGAGGTGTTCCAGCACATCTATGCCAGCGAACAGCGCCAGGAACAGTTCATCCAGTACCTGATCGGCCATACCGCCCTGCTCTCCGATGCACTGGCGCGCCTCAAGCAGCCGGAAATTCGCCCGGCAACCGGCTTCCAGCACTTTGCCGCCGGCGAAGATCTGATTCATCAGGGGGATGAAGCCGACCACGTGTTCATCATCATCGAAGGTCACGCCGAAGCCTACGTCGACGGCCAGAAGGTCGGTGACGTGCAGAAGGACGAAATCTTCGGTGCCATGGCGGTATTCACGCGCGAGAAGCGCAGTGCCACGGTGGTCGCCAGCGAGCCTTGCACGGTCATGGTGATTCCCAAGGAGCAATTTCTCAGCCTGATGCAGAGCAACCCGCGCATCGCTCACAGCCTGATCGAGAGCATGGCCCGGCGCATCGACCTGCTGAACAAGGAAGTCACCCAGCTGCGCCTGCCAGGGGAATCCTGACCTTCGGCTCCGTATCGACGAACCCCGGCCCACTGCCGGGGTTTTGCATTTCTGAGCCAGAGAAAACTTTCTGAGAAAAATTCTCAAAAGGGCGTTGACTATGAAATGAGAATTGTTATTATTATCTCAACTGGTCGCGAGATCAGCCGATAAGCTAAAGAGACCATTCAGTCGGACTCTTCAGATTATCTCCTCATCAGGCTAATCACGGTTATTGACCCGGCTCTTGCCGGGTCTTTTTTTGCCCGTCGTTTTCCAGTTCACCCAGCGGCAAGAACAGCTCACCGGATTGACGACAGAGCCGCTCGGCGTCTATCAGTCGTCGACCTGAGCCAGCCAGTCCGGCAGGTTGAAATGCAGGCTGATGCGCGTGATCAGCCCATTGCCGATTTCGAAGAACGCCCCCACGCGCATCTCGTAGTGCTGTCCACAGGCCTCAGGCAGGCCGTCGTCAGTTGCCAGGTATTCGCCGCAAACGCGGTACTCGCAGGCGGCGTGCCGCCCTTCTGGCCCGGCCAGAATGACCAGAGAATCGACGGTCTCGCGATAGCAATGCAGCTGCCGCTCCAGAAAAGCGGCGAAGGCGTCGCGCCCATGCTCGGCAAAGCCCTGGTTGGGCTCCAGAATCAGATCGTCACTGACCAGCGCCAGGCAGGCGCGGATATCGCGATCATTGAGGGCATTGAAATAACCTTGCAGCAGGTCGCGAACGTCAGTGGACATAGGGGCAGGCTCCGGAGCGGCAAAGCGCCGAGGATACCTTGCGATCTGCAGGCGAAAGGCGGCTAGTGTCGCAGTTTGGCGCAGTGATCCTGCTCCGGCTGCGCGGCGGTGAACCACACGTAGTCCGCCATGGACGCGTCCACCGCACGGCCGACCTCGGCCAATATCAGCACCACGCTGCCCGTCTGCGCCCCCAGATCGTCCAGATGCAGTGGAACGCCGAGGTCCTTGCGTACATGGAAGGCACCAGCCAGCAGCAGGCTTGGCTGCGGTGCGGCCAGCAGCGCTTCGGCCATGCGTCGGTCACGCTGTTGCTGCACGGCGAGCATCGCCGGCAACTGACTGTCCGGCAGCAGGCCGCAGTGCGACTCGCGGATATCGGCCAGCAAGCGCTCCTGCACCTTGGCTGCGCTGGAGCGCTCGCCTTGCAGGAGCGGGCGCTGGCGATAGATCTGCATGATTTCGGCGCGGTCCAGATTGGCCGCGAGCAGGGGATAAGGCTGACGCAGCTGATGCAGCACCAGCGGTCCGTAGAGCGACCAATCCCACCCTGGCTGCCAGGCCAGCACCTGGAAAGGATCAGCAACCGCTTGCCCCGCGCGCGCGGCTGCCTGGGCCTGCTCGACCGCGTCCTGCTGATCGGGATTGAGCATTTCCATCAGTACACTGCCCTGCGGGCGCTGCCGGGACAGCTCACGCGACAGCCACAGCTGCAGCGCATGGTGATCAGGGTTGTCGTGCTGCTCACCGACCAGCACTCGCTGAGCCGGTGCCAGGCGACTGAGCAGTTGCTCCGGGCTGATGCTCTGCCCGCTGGCCAGATCGACGATACGGCCGAGATCGGCATGCTCCCGACCCAGCGGGGCGAGCGGCGCCGGAGGCGGCAACGCATCTCGACTCTGGCAGGCGGCTAGCAGCATCAGACAGCTCAGCAGAACGGCTCGCATCGAGGTCTCCAACATTCAGCGTGCAATGATCAGCGGATGGCCGCGCTCGGGATGAGTCTGCACCAACACTTCCAGACCGAACACGGCCTGCAGGGGTTCGGCGCGCAGCACCTCGGCAGGTGTGCCCAGCGCATGCGCCCTACCCTGCTCCAGCAGCAGCAGGCGATCACAATAGCGTGCAGCCAGATTGAGGTCGTGGAGAATCACCATTACGGCCGCACCGGACTCGGCCAGACGGCGAACCGCCTGCAGGCAGGTGTGCTGGTGCAGCGGGTCGAGCATCGAGGTCGGCTCATCGAGCAGCAGGATCTGCTCATCACCGCCCGGCCACAGCTGCGCCAACACCCGCGCCAGGTGCACGCGCTGACGCTCTCCACCGGACAACGCCAGGTAGCTGCGCCCAGCCAGATGCGCAGCATCGGCCGCGAGCAGAGCCTCCTGCACGATCTGCGCATCGCGCGCACGGCCGCTGTCGTGAGGCAGGCGGCCCATGGCGACCACCTCCTCGACGCGGAAGGCGAAATTCAGACTCGAACTTTGCGGCAGCACGGCCAGGCGTCGGGCGCGCTCCGGCCCCGACCAGTCATCGAGCGCCCGCTGATCGAGCGTCACCTGCCCGGCGCTGGCCGGCAGCTCGCCGGTCAGCGCCGCCAGCAAGGTGCTCTTGCCCGCGCCGTTCGGCCCCAGCACGCCCAGCACCTCACCGGGATGCAGTTGCAGATCGATGCCACTGAGCACCACGCAGTGCCCGCGACGGACTTCCAGCCGTTCGACCCGCAGCATCAGCTTCGCCCCCGCACCAGCAGATAAAGAAAGAAAGGCGCGCCGATCAGCGCCGTGACGATACCGATTGGCAACTCGGCAGGCGCCAATGCCAGGCGCGCGACCAGATCGGCCAGCAGCAGCAGGCTGGCACCGGCCAGTGCCGATGCAGGCAACAGCAGGCGATGATCGGGACCGACCAGCAAGCGCATCAGATGTGGAACCACCAGGCCGATGAAACCGATCAGGCCAGCAGCAGCCACCGCAGCGCCGACGCCCAGCGCGGTGCAGAACACCAGCTCGCGCTTGAGGCGCTCGACGTCGAAACCGAGGTGGCGCGCCTCCGATTCGCCCAGCAGCAGCGCATTCAATGCACGCGCCCGTCGCGGCAGCCACAACGCCACGGCCAGCGTGGCCAGCAACAACGGCCAAAGCCGCGCATAGCTGGCACCGTTGAGGCTACCCAGGTTCCAGAACGTCAAGGTGCGCAGGGTCGCATCGTCGGCCAGGTAGGTGAACAGGCCGATGGCCGCGCCGGCGAGTGCGGTCAGGGCAATGCCGGCCAGCAACATGGTCGCCACATGGGTCTGCCCGTCACGCCGGCCCAGGCGGTAGACCAGCGCCGTCACCAGCAAGCCACCGACGAAGGCACAGGCCGACAGCAGATAGGGCGCGAACGCTTCGGGCAAACCGCCGAACGCGGAGCCGCCAACGATGGCCAGCGCAGCACCCAGTGCGGCGCCGCTGGAAACACCGACCAGGCCCGGGTCAGCCAATGGATTGCGAAACAGCCCCTGCATCGCCACGCCGCAGAGCGCCAGCACCATGCCCACGGCGAGCCCGAGTAACGTGCGCGGCATGCGGATCTGCGAAAGGATCAGTTCCGCCTGTTGTACCGCCGCATCTGCCGCAAGAGGCAAGCCCAGCAGGCGCAGTGCGGCACGCAGGGTATCGCCCAGCGGCAGGCTGACCGGCCCGAGCGCCAGCGAGAGCCACAACACGAGCACGAGCAACAGGCCCAGCGTGATGAACAACGGGCGCGTCGAAAAAGGTGAGGTCATGGCTCGCGCTTGGCTTCGGCAGTCAGGGGTTGGCTGGCAGGATAAAAGCCTGCGGCGAGCATCGCCAGCCCATCCGGCACACGCGGCCCAAGACCGCCAACCAGCAAGGTCGGGTCGAGCGCCAGCAAGCGTCCCTCACGTGCCGCCCGGGTACCGGCCAGCGCCGGGTTCTGCTGCAGCAAGGCCTGCCTCGCGGCATCGCCCTCCAGGGCGCGGTCGGCGACCACCACGACCTGCGGATCGAGCGCCAGCAGCGCTTCGCTGGACAGTGCCTTGTATCCATCATGACTGGCCAGATTGCGCCCGCCGGCGCGACGGATCAGCCAGTCCGCCGCCGTATCGACGCCGCCCACCAGCGGGCTACCGCCGGCATGCCCGAGCAGCAACAACACACCGGGCGCCTGCTGGCTGTGCTGGGCTTGCTCGACCCACTGCTGCTGGATCTGCAAGCGTGCCCGGTAGTCGGCGAAGGCACGCTGCGCTGCCGCCTCATCACCGAGCAGGTGGCCCAGGCGCTGCAAATTGGTCTGCAGGCTGTCCAGTTCGGCTCGCGCAGTCAGGCGCTCGATACGCACACCGGCCGCCGCCAGTTGCTCGAGCACCGGTGGCGGGCCCATTTCCTCGCTGCCGAGCAGCAGGTCCGGACGCAGGGCAAGAATGCCCTCGGCTGCCAACTGGCGCTGATAGCCAACGCTGGGCAGCTTGGTCAGCGAGGCAGGATGACGACTGGTGGTATCGACTCCCACCAGCTTGCTCTCGCCGCCCAGCAGCACCACCCACTCGCTAAGAGCGCCACCGGAACTCACCCAGCGCTGCGGCAATGGCTCCGCGGCCAGTACCAGATTGGGAAACAGCAGGACGGCCGCCAGGCCGCCCAGAATATTCGCAAGACGCATGGCCTCGACTCCTCGAACGTGACATCGACCGGCCATCCGTCATGGATAGCCGGCACCCTCGGATCAGGCCAGAACCGGCAGCGACTCGGCCAACTCACGCCAGTCATCGCGCTCGGCCATACCGGGCTTGCGCGCCCCGAACAACTGGACCACCAGTTCGCCGTCGGCACCGAAGGCCTCCAGGCTGGTGATCACACCGTCGATGCTGGGTTTGCGCACGCGCCACAGCTCGACCACACCACGGGTCTGCAGGTGCAGGTTGAAGTCGGGGTCGAGCACGTTGAACCAGCTGTCCATCCAGCGCAGGTTGTTCACCGGACCGGTGTGGATCTGGATGCAGTGGCGGTTGCCAACGAACACCATGATCGGCACTTCACGCGTGGCGGCCTGCTCCATCAGCACCGTCAGCTCGGAGATCGCCAACGGCTGCGCCCACTGCTCGCCCGCCAGGCGCAGCGCCTGGGTACGCGCGACCTGATGCTTCTTGAGCAGGGCGAAGAAATGATGGGTGTCCTGTAGCGCCGACCAGCCCTCACGCAGCGCCTGACTGTCGATCTCGGCGTCAGCCCTGCGCGCCGGTGCGACCGGCGGTGGCAGTAGCTGCAACTCGGCACTCTGCTCGCCGGCAAAGCGCTCGACCAGCGGCTGCCAGGCGCCCAGCTCGCTGCGCTCGGTGAGGTAGACCTTGTGTACGGCAACGCCCTGCTGGTCGAACACCTGGATGCTGCGCTGAATACCCTTGGCGGTCTGCTCGGCAACCGCGAACACGCTGGCCCAGCCGCCAAGGAACAGGCGCAGGTCGACATCGGCGGAGACCACCAGGCCCATCTGCCCGGAGGCGGAGACACTGACCTCGCGGTACACCCCTTTGCGCTCATGGACGCAATGCTCGTTGCGCGTCAGCACCATCACCTGGCCGAGACCGCCGAGCGCCGGCAACAGCTCGGTCCAGTCCGGGCGCAGGCGCTGCGCATCGATGCCCAGGCGGCTGGCAGTCAGCTCAGCTTCGCTGACAGCCAGTTGCGCTGCCGCCTCGCGGGCACGCAGACGCGGCTGTGCATGACGCAGCGCTTGCCATGCCTGGTAAAGATCGGCCGCCGGTGCGGCAGCAATGTTTGCGGTACTCATCGGGATATTCCTCTCTCACGGGTGCTTGCCACCACCGCCGGCGACACGAACGCGTACCGACACGGCAGTGCAATTTGAGAGAACGATAATCTACCTGAGAATTATTTGCATCAAGTAGATAATCTGGTTAACGTCTTGCGCCGTCGCCAACCAGGCAGTCGCAGAACTGCCAAGCATGCACTGGAGTATCACCATGCTCGTTCGCCCGCCCTACGCTCGCCGTCCCTGGCTCGCGCTACTGTTGCTGTGTCCTTCCCTGGCCCTGGCTGATGCGCCAGCCGAACTCCCCGCTGTCGAAATCACTGCTCCGGCAGCCACGCAACCACTGCCGACCACGACCCGGACCGACGCCCAGACGCTGGAGCGTCGCCAGATCCGCAGCTTCGATGATCTGTCGCGACGCGCCGAACCCGGGGTGAACTTCAACCGCAGCAACAACAGCATCAATATCCGCGGCCTGGATCGCGACCGCGTGCTGACCACCATCGACGGCATCCGCATGCCCTGGCTGAACGACGCCGTACGCGAGGTGAATGGCGGCCTGGACAGCATCGACTTCAACAGCCTGTCCGCCATCGACGTGGTGCGCGGCGCCAACTCCAGCCAAGTGGGCTCCGGCGCCCTTGGCGGCGCCCTGCAACTGCGCACGCTGAACCCTGATGATCTGCTGGGCAACAAGGACGCATTCGCCGGCCTGCTCAAGAACGACTACGACAGCGCTGACCGCAGCTGGGGCCTCAATGCCGCGCTGGCCGGCCGCTTCAACGACACTGCCTGGTTGCTCCAGGCCGGTGGACGCATGGGTCACGAGCTCGACAACCAGGGCAACCAGAATCTGCTGGGCACGCGGCGCACCGAAGCCAACCCCAGCGATACCGATCAGCACAGCCTGTTGTTCAAGGTTCAGCAGAAACTCGCCGATGGTCATCGCATCGGCGTGACCGCCGAACTGTTCGAACGCACCGAGGACATGGACAGCCGCATCAACCAGGGCACCGCCAACTACCCTCGGCACTACGACACCCGCGAGAACAGCGAGCGCAAGCGCCTGTCCTTCGATCACCAGTACCGCGCCGATAAAGCCGGCAGCCTGCTCGACTGGGCCGACACCATCGTCTACTGGCAGAAGCTCCATCGCGAGGACGAGGTGGATGCGACCCGCGCCGGGACGTTGGCGGGCCCCTTCGGCCGCAACAACGAGATCGAGAAAACCCAGTACGGCATCAACAGCAGCCTGGGCAAACAGCTCGGGCAGCACAATCTGACCCTGGGCGCCGAGTGGAGCCGCATCGAGGCCGAGCAGTACAGCGGCGGCTACGATGCCTGCCCCAGCGTGCTGGTGCCACCTTTCCCGCCGCGCCCGGACAGCACGCCTGCCGGCATCTACTTCGCCTGCGTCAACCTGCACACCAATCAGGCCGAGATGCCGAAAACGCCGGGCACCTTGTATGGCATCTACCTGAAGGACGACATCGCCCTCAGCGACACCCTGACCCTGACGCCAGGCGTGCGTTACGACCATTACCAATACAAGCCTAAGAGCGGCACCAGCGGCTACGTGCTGGCCGGTGACAGCGTGATGCTCAGCGAGAACAAGGACTCCAACTGGTCCGGCAGCCTGCTGCTGACCTGGCAGGCGCATAAGCTGGCCACTCTCTATGCGCAGTGGGCGCAGGGCTTCAAGGCACCGGACGTCAACGAGCTGTACAGCACCTTCACCAACTCCGGCATGGGTTACGCGCGGGTGGGCAATCCCAACCTCAAGCCCGAAAAGAGCACCGGCTATGAAGTTGGCGCGCGCCTGGGTGACAGCCGCCTGGGGGGTTCCGTCAGCCTGTTCGATAACCGCTACAAGAACTTCATCGACAGCATCACTGCCAATGAAGCGGACTACGGCTTCCAGGCTGGGGAGTTCCCGACCTTCTTCGAGGTGATGGAAAACCGCGACAAGGTGCGCATCTATGGTGCCGAGGGCACCGCGCACTGGCAGTTCGCCCCCTCCTGGCAAGCCTGGAGCTCGGTCGCCTGGGCCGTGGGCAAGGACCGTGAAACCAAACAGCACTTGAACTCTGTCGCCCCGCTGACCGGCACCCTCGGCCTCAGCTATACCCAGCAGCACCATGGCGCGGACCTGATGCTGACCGCCGCGCGCCGCCGCGACAAGGTCGAGAACGACAGCGACTTCAAGGCACCCGGCTACGGCGTGGTCGACCTCACTGCTTACTGGCAGCCTGCGGCGCTGGATGGCGTCCGGCTGCAGGCGGGGCTGTTCAACCTGTTCGACAAGAAGTACTGGAATGCCCTCAACGTGCCCAGCGCGGGCGGCCGCGCCAGCCCGCAACCCGTCGACTACTACAGCGAGCCAGGTCGCTCCTTGCGCGTGTCTGCCTCCTGGCAGTTCTGAGTTCCACTTGGCGCATGGATGCGCCCTCCTCCCTCTTGCGGGATAATCCGCCCGTCTTGCGGCGCCATGCGCCACCTTCTTCCGCCGGAGGAAGGTCATCCGAGGTCGCAGCTACGCGACCGTTTACGCTAACGGGAAACCGCGATGATTCGCTTGTGTGCCCCACAGGATCTGGCCGAAGGTCAGAGCCGGGGCTTTGTGATCGATCAGTTGAACCTGCTTGCGGTACGCAGGGACGGTCAGGTGCACGCCTATATCAACCGCTGCCCACATCGCGGTATTGCCCTGGAGTGGCGACCAGACGATTTTCTCGATGACAGCGGCAGCCTGATCCGCTGCACGACCCACGGCGCGCTGTTTCTGATCGACAGTGGCGAATGCGTGGCCGGGCCTTGCGAGGGGCAGGCGCTGCAGGCACTGGAATGCAGGGAAGACACGCACGGGATCTGGATCGAAGGCGCTGCCGCCAGGTAGCCCGGATGCAATCCGGGGATGGGCGAGAACTGAATTCCCGGATTGCATCCGGGCTACGTCAACATGGCGCCCAGCGCACTACCGAAACAGAAGCCGGTGTGCGCAGCACACCCTAGGTCAGTACCTCAAGGCGGCGAACCAGAGCGATCCCTTCGGGGCTGAGCTCGGCGCCATAGGCCAGCACCTCCACACCCGCTGCCTTGGCATCGCGCAGGCCTGCTGCGTAGGCCGGGTCGATTTCCTCGGCGGCGCGCACGGCGCGGATGCCAGAAAGGTTCACGCAGTACAGTTGCACCGTGCGTACCCCGGCACGGGCCAACGCCGCCAACTCGCGCAGATGCTTGGCGCCGCGCTGAGTCACCGCATCGGGAAAGGCCGCCACGTCGCTATCAGCGAACCCCAGCGTCACGCTCTTGACCTCCACGAAGGCCGGCCCGTCTGGATAATCCAGGCGAAAGTCGGCGCGACTGTTCTCCACGCCGTAGGGCACTTCACGCTTGAGCGCGGTGAAACCGGCCAGCTCGGCGATCTGCCCGGCACGCAAAGCCTCTTCCACCAGAGCATTGGCCCGCGCGGTGTTGATGCAGGCCAGCCGCCCTTGTGGCGTCTCGCTGATTTCCCAGCTGCCCGGCAGCTTGCGCTTGGGATCGTTGCTGCGGCTGAACCACACCCGGCACCCTTCGCTCATGCAATTGAGCATCGAGCCGGTGTTGGCACAGTGGATGGTCATCTGCTCGCCTTGGGCGGTCTCGATATCGGCGAGAAAACGCTTGTAGCGGCGCAACAGGCGCCCTTGCTCCAACGGCGGATCAAAGCGCATCGGGCTGCCAGCTCTTCAGACCACGGGCGATGCGCTCGACCGCCTGCTGCAGGCGCTCGACGTTCTGCGTGTAGGCAAAGCGCACATGGTGCCCGGCCTGGTAACGGCCGAAATCCAGGCCCGGCGTGAATGCCACGTGCTCGGTTTCGATGAAGTGGCGGCAGAAAGCGAAGGCGTCGCCGCCAAAGGCGCTGATGTCTGCATATAGATAGAAGGCACCTTCCGGCTCCACCGCGATACCGAAGCCCAGCTCACGCAATGCCGGCAGCAGATAATCGCGGCGGCGCTGGAATTCATGACGGCGCTCTTCGAGGATTGCCAGCGTGGCCGGCTCGAAGCAGGCCAGCGCAGCATGCTGGGCCATGCTCGGCGCACTGATATAGAGGTTCTGCGCCAGCTTCTCCAGCTCCGGCACGGCCGCTTCGGGTGCGACCAGCCAGCCCAGGCGCCAGCCGGTCATGCCGAAATATTTGGAGAAACTATTGAGCACGAAGGCGTCGTCATCCACCTCCAGCACGCTCGGCGCCTCGCAGCCGTAGGTCAGGCCGTGGTAGATCTCGTCCACCACCAGATGGCCGCCGCGTTGCTTGAGGCAGGTCGACAGCGCGGCCAGCTCATCCTTGTGTAGCAGCGTGCCGGTCGGATTGGCCGGCGAGGCGACCAGGGCGCCGACACTGCCAGAATCCCAGTGCCGCTCCAGCAACTGCGGGGTGAGCTGGTAACGCACGTCCGGGCCCACCGGCACCAGTTGCGCGGCGCCTTCGACCAGGCGCAGAAAGTGGCGATTGCACGGGTAGCCCGGGTCGGCCAGCAACCAGTGCTTGCCCGGATCGACCAGCAGGCTGGCGGCCAGCAACAGGGCGCCGGAGCCGCCCGGCGTGATCAGGATGCGCTGCGGATCGATGCTCAGGCGATAACGCTCGGCGTAGAAGCCGGCGATGGCTTCGCGCAACTGCGGCAGGCCGCGGGCCGCGGTGTAGCGGGTATGCCCGGCGGACAATGCGGCCTGGCCGGCGCGGATGATCGGCTCGGCAGTGGTGAAGTCCGGCTCGCCGATCTCCAGATGGATCACATCGTGGCCGGCGGCCTGCAGCTCGTTGGCACGCGCCAGCAAGGCCATCACGTGGAAGGGTTCGATGGCGCGACTGCGCGCACTGTAGAGCTGAGCCATGGGTCTGCCTTCAGGGTTGCGAGGCGCGGATTCTAGCAGGGCAGCTCGAGGCCACGGCAAGGGCGCCAAAGCAGCGCTACGCTTGCTAGCCAGTCCCTTGCAGATTTCGTTCACACCCCGAACCAGGCAGAGACAACCGGGAGTAGCGCGCCCCGATTCGATCTGGTAAGTTCGCCCGCTTGCAGTCGCAGGGCCGGACAAACGCCTGGCAATGGAATAACCTGCGCGATGGATTAGAAAGAGTGAGAGGCGTCATCCATGCCCACAAAAGAAAAAGCCAAAAGCACCAGCCAGCTGATTCGTGGTTTCGAACCCTATCAAGAGAAGAAGGGCGAGGAATACATGAGCGAGCCGATGCGCGCTCACTTCACCAGCATCCTCAATAAGTGGAAGCTGGAGCTGATGCAGGAAGTCGACCGTACCGTGCACCACATGCAGGACGAAGCGGCCAACTTCCCCGATCCGGCCGACCGTGCCAGCCAGGAAGAAGAGTTCAGCCTGGAGCTGCGTGCCCGTGACCGCGAGCGCAAGCTGATCAAGAAGATCGACGAGACCCTGCAGCTGATCGAAGACAACGATTACGGCTGGTGCGACTCCTGTGGCGTCGAGATCGGCATCCGCCGCCTCGAAGCCCGCCCGACCGCCACGCTGTGCATCGACTGCAAGACGCTGGCGGAAATCAAGGAAAAGCAGATCGGTTCCTGATCTGACGACGGGGCGCTTAGGCGCCCCGCTCTGTTTCTGGCCCTAGCTCCATGAACACTGCCTATATCGGGCGCTTCGCCCCCACGCCCAGCGGCTATCTGCACTTCGGTTCGCTGGTCGCCGCTCTCGCCTCCTACCTCGATGCCCGCGCCGCTGGCGGCCGCTGGCTGCTGCGCATGGAGGACCTCGACCCGCCACGGGAAGCACCTGGCGCCCAGGACGCAATCCTGCGCACGCTGGAGACCTACGGCTTCGAGTGGGACGGCGCACTGGTGCGCCAGAACGATCGTCACGCCGAATACGCCGCGGTGATCGCCCGGCTGTTCAGCCAGGGCCTGGCCTACGCCTGCATCTGTTCGCGCAAGCAGCTCGAAGGCTACGCCGGCATCTATCCGGGGTTTTGCCGCAATGCCTGCCACCCTGACCACGACGCGGCCATCCGCTTGCGCGTTCCGGAGCTGGACTATCACTTCATCGACCGGGTACAGGGCGAGTTTCGCCAGCACCTGGGCCGTGAAGTCGGTGACTTCGTGATTCGCCGGCGCGACGGGCTGTTCGCCTATCAGCTCGCCGTGGTGCTGGACGATGCCTGGCAGGGTGTTACCGACGTGGTGCGCGGCGCCGACCTGCTCGACTCCACGCCGCGCCAGCTCTATCTGCAGGAGCTGCTCGGGCTGTCGCAACCGCGTTACCTGCACGTACCGCTGATCATCCAGCCCGATGGCCACAAGCTGGGCAAGAGTTATCGCTCGCCGCCGCTGCCCGCGGACCAGGCCAGCCCATTGCTGCTGCGCGCCCTGCGTGCGCTGGGCCAGCGACCCACGGCCGAACTGCAGGGCGCCAGCCCCAGCGAGCTGCTGGCCTGGGGCGTCGCCCACTGGGACGCCACGCGCATCCCACGCAGCCGCACCCTGGCCGAAGCACAATTGAAGTAACCGCAGCCTGGATACAAAGCGGGAACGATGGCGCAGGCATCCCCCGGATTTCATCCGGGCTACGCGCTGTATGACCTCGGAGCGCATGGCGCCCCATATAAGCCTCAAGTTTGTGGCTTGAAGCGCGCAGCTTCCTTTACCATCGCGGCATCTTTCGACGAGATGCCACATGTATATCTACCGACTGGTTCTGATCCTGGTAGTGGGGATCTACCTGTTTTCACCGGCCATCATGGACTGGTGGATCGACCCCAATGGCGCCTGGTATCGGCCTTATCTGCTGTGGCTGATCCTGATCGTCGTCACCTTCATTCTTCAGAGCCAACGCGATGCTGACGAGCTTTAGCCTGAGCGAACTGATCCTGATCAGCGCCGGCTATCTGCTGGTGCTGTTCGGTGTCGCCTGGGTCAGTGAACACGGTCTTATCCCCCGCTGGATCATCCGCCACCCGCTGACCTACACCCTGTCACTGGGCGTCTACGCTAGCGCCTGGGCCTTCTATGGCACGGTGGGCCTGGCCTACCAGTATGGTTATGGCTTCCTCGCCAGTTACCTCGGGGTCTCCGGGGCGTTCCTGCTGGCGCCGGTGTTGCTCTACCCCATCCTGCGCATCACTCGCACCTACCAGCTGTCATCACTGGCCGACCTGTTCGCCTTCCGTTTTCGCAGCACCTGGGCCGGCGCACTGACCACGCTGTTCATGCTGATCGGCGTGCTGCCACTGCTGGCCCTGCAGATCCAGGCGGTGGCCGACTCCATCGGCATCCTCAGCCGCGAGCCACTGCAGGAAAAGGTCGCGCTGAGCTACTGCGGCCTGATCATCCTCTTCACCATCCTGTTCGGCGCGCGCCATATCGCCACGCGCGAGAAGCACGAAGGCCTGGTATTCGCCATCGCCTTCGAGTCGCTGGTCAAGCTGATCGCCCTGGGCGTCATCGGCTGGTACGCGCTGTATCAGGTATTCGGTGGGCCGCGCGAACTGGAACTGTGGCTGGTGCAGAACCAGGTGGCACTGTCGACGCTGCACACGCCCCTGCAGGAAGGGCCGTGGCGCACCCTGTTGCTGGTGTTCTTCGCCTCGGCCATCGTCATGCCGCACATGTACCACATGACCTTCACCGAGAACCTCAACCCGCGCGCCATGGTCAGCGCCAGCTGGGGCTTGCCGCTGCTTCTGCTGCTGATGAGCCTGGCGGTGCCGCTGATTCTCTGGGCCGGCCTCAAGCTCGGCGCGACCACCAACCCGGAATACTTCACCCTGGGGCTGGGGATTGCGGTCAACAGTGAAGCCCTGGCACTGCTGGCCTATGTCGGCGGGCTATCGGCTTCCAGCGGCCTGATCATCGTCTCGACCCTGGCGCTGTCGGGCATGGCACTGAACCACCTGGTGCTGCCGCTGTACCAGCCACCAGCCGAAGGCAACATCTATCGCTGGCTGAAGTGGACACGCCGCGCGCTGATCGCCTTCATCATCATGGCCGGCTACGGCTTCTACCTGCTGCTCGGCGCCCAACAGGACCTGGCCAACCTGGGTATCGTCGCCTTCGTCGCCACCCTGCAGTTCCTCCCCGGCGTGCTCTCGGTGCTGTATTGGCAGACGGCCAATCGCCGCGGTTTCCTCGCCGGCCTGCTGGCCGGCATCAGCGTCTGGGCACTGACCATGCTGTTGCCGCTGCTGGGCAACCTGGAAGGCTTCTACCTGCCGCTGTTCGACGTCATCTATGTACTCGACGATGCCAGCTGGCACCTCGCGGCCATCGCCTCGCTCGCCGCCAACGTGCTGGCATTCACCCTTGTATCGCTGTTCACCGAAGCCAGCCCCGAGGAGAAGAGCGCCGCCGAAGCCTGCGCAGTGGATAACGTACGCCGCCCGCAGCGCCGCGAACTGGTCGCCGTGTCGCCGCAGGACTTTGCCGCACAACTGGCCAAGCCGCTTGGCGCCAAGACCGCGCAGCGCGAGGTGGAGCAAGCCCTGCGCGACCTGCATCTGCCCTTCGACGAAAGCCGGCCTTATGCGTTGCGCCGTCTGCGCGACCGCATCGAGGCCAACCTGTCGGGCCTGATGGGGCCGAGCGTGGCGCAGGACATCGTGGAGACCTTCCTGCCTTACAAATCCGGCAGCGAAGGCTACGTCACCGAAGACATCCACTTCATCGAAAGCCGCCTGGAAGACTACCAGTCGCGCCTCACCGGTCTGGCTGCCGAACTCGATGCGCTGCGCCGCTACCATCGCCAGACCCTGCAGGAGCTACCCATGGGGGTGTGCTCGCTGGCCAAGGATCAGGAGATCCTGATGTGGAACCGGGCCATGGAAGAGCTCACCGACATTCCTGCGCAGCGTGTCGTCGGCTCGCGCATGAGCACCCTGAGCGAACCCTGGCAGAGCCTGTTGCAGGACTTCATCGAACGCCCCGACCAGCATCTGCACAAACAGCATCTGGCGCTCGATGGTCAGATTCGCTGGCTCAATCTGCACAAGGCCGCCATCAACGAGCCACTGGCACCCGGCAACAGTGGCCTGGTGCTGCTGGTCGAAGACCAGACCGAAACCCAGATGCTCGAAGACAAACTGGTGCACTCCGAGCGCCTGGCCAGCATCGGTCGCCTCGCCGCCGGCGTCGCCCACGAGATCGGCAACCCCATCACCGGCATCGCCTGCCTGGCGCAGAACCTGCGCGAGGAACGTGAGACCGACGCCGAGCTGACCGAAATCAGCGGGCAGATTCTCGAGCAGACCAAGCGCGTATCACGCATCGTCCAGTCGCTGATGAGCTTCGCCCACTCCGGTAGTCATCAGCGCAGCGACGAGCCGGTGTGCCTGGCCGACGTGGCGCAGGACGCCATCGGCCTGCTGTCGCTGAACAAGCGCAACTTCGAGATCCAGTTCTACAACCTCTGCGACCCGCAGCACTGGGCCTGCGGCGACCCGCAGCGCCTGGCCCAGGTTCTGATCAACCTGCTGTCCAACGCCCGTGACGCCTCGCCACCCGGCGGCGCCATCCGTGTACGCAGCGAAGCCAGCGAGCACACCGTCGATCTGATCGTCGAGGACGAAGGCAGCGGCATTCCCAAGGCGATCATCGACCGTTTGTTCGAACCTTTCTTCACTACCAAGGACCCCGGAGAAGGGACCGGTCTGGGCCTCGCACTGGTCTATTCGATCGTGGAAGAGCATTATGGACAGATAACAATCGACAGCCCGGCTGACCCCGAGCGCCAATTGGGCACTCGAATTCGGGTCACCCTGCCAAGGCATGTCGAGACGACGTCCGTAGCGATGTAAACAGCGACAGAAGGTGCCAGCAGCACCTCCGTGACCGTCGAGAGACCGAATTGATGCCACATATTCTTATCGTCGAAGACGAAACCATTATCCGCTCTGCCTTGCGCCGCCTGCTCGAACGCAATCAGTACCAAGTCAGCGAAGCTGGCTCGGTACAGGAAGCCCAGGAGCGCTACAGCATCCCCACCTTCGACCTGATCGTCAGCGACCTGCGCCTGCCTGGCGCGCCTGGCACTGAACTGATCAAACTGGCCGAAGGCACACCGGTGCTGATCATGACCAGTTATGCCAGCCTGCGTTCGGCGGTGGACTCGATGAAGATGGGTGCCGTCGATTACATCGCCAAGCCCTTCGATCACGACGAGATGCTGCAGGCGGTCGCCCGTATTCTGCGCGACCGCCAGGAAGCCAAGAGCGCACCAGCAGCGCCAGCCGCGACCAGCAGCACACGGGGTGCAACTGCCGAGAAGGCGGTAGACAACGCCAATGGCGAAATCGGCATCATCGGCTCCTGCGCAGCCATGCAAGAGCTCTACAGCAAGATTCGCAAGGTCGCCCCCACCGACTCCAATGTACTGGTACAGGGCGAGTCCGGTACCGGCAAGGAACTGGTCGCACGTGCCCTGCACAACCTGTCCAAGCGCGCCAAGGCGCCGCTGATTTCGGTGAACTGCGCCGCCATTCCGGAAACCCTGATCGAGTCCGAACTGTTCGGCCACGAGAAGGGCGCATTCACCGGCGCCAGCGCCGGGCGTGCCGGCCTGGTGGAAGCCGCCGACGGTGGCACGCTGTTCCTCGACGAAATTGGCGAATTGCCGCTGGAGGCCCAGGCGCGCCTGCTGCGCGTGCTGCAGGAAGGCGAAATTCGTCGGGTTGGCTCGGTGCAATCGCAAAAGGTGGATGTGCGCCTGATCGCCGCGACTCACCGCGACCTGAAGACCCTGGCCAAGACTGGCCAATTCCGTGAAGACCTCTATTACCGCCTGCACGTCATCGCACTCAAGCTGCCGGCATTGCGTGAGCGAGGCAGCGACGTGATCGAGATCGCCCAGGCCTTCCTGGTGCGCCAGTACACGCGCATGGGCCGCGAGCCGCTGCGCTTCGCCCACGACGCCGAGCAGGCGATCCGTCATTACCCCTGGCCGGGTAACGTGCGTGAGTTGGAGAACGCCATCGAGCGCGCGGTGATTCTCTGCGAGGGCTCGGATATTTCCGCCGACCTGCTGGGCATCGACATCGAGCTGGACGATCTGGATGACGAGGACTTCAGTCTGGCTGCCGCTGGCGTGCAAAGCAGTGGCAACAGTCACGAGCCTACCGAGGATCTGTCGCTGGAGGACTACTTCCAGCATTTCGTCCTCGAGCATCAGGACCACATGACCGAGACCGAACTGGCTCGCAAGCTGGGCATCAGCCGCAAATGCCTATGGGAACGCCGCCAGCGCCTGGGCATTCCACGACGCAAATCCGGCGTGACCAGTGGCCCTTGACGCCGGGGCATCGGTGACAACCTGCCCGCACACAGGTTCCACAGGTTGTTACCGTTTCAATATCTCGTAACAAAGGCCGGGTCTATCGGTAACGAAAACACGGCCTTTTCTCCCCCCTCCGAACCACCACGATTGCCTCAAGCCCTTGATTTACAAGGAATCGTAAAAACTGGCACGGCATCTGCTTTATCTCTGGCACAACAACAATAACAAGCAATGCCCTACACAATAAGAACAAGACGTAACGACTCCAGAACAACAAAAACAACAAGGTACGGAGGCGCAGCTAACTGATTCTTTTGGAGAGGAGTTGCCGCAAGGGGTTCGCCCCAGCGACCAGGCTGAGAATAATAAAACTGCCTCAAGGCAGAGCCGGAACTGGTTGATTAAGGCAGCATCAGCGTCCAAAGAAATCCGTTTGCTATTGGCTCCCCATTCTAGGGAGCACCCGGTAAGCCACGGCGAGCCGGGAAGGGTCGACAACAAAAACAACAGACCCTCAATAACAATAAAAACATAGCACGCACCAACTTGGGGGGGAGCTTCGGCTCCCCCAGTAGCTTCCGGTCCCCGGATCCCCCGCCTGCGCCCTTCTACACACCTTCTCCCTACACGATGCTAGAATCCGCAGCAATCATGCGGTCATCGTTTCGCATGCAGTTGAAAAACCCTGTCTGAGCAGACTGCCAATAACGCCATGATGCCCACACAATTCGATTTTCAAGCGCATGCGCAGCAGGCCGACCACTACTCCAAACAGTGCATCCCATGCTGAAAAAGCTGTTCAAGTCTTTCCGCTCACCTCTGCGCCGTGCCCCACGCCCACGCAGCACCCCCGAAGTGCTGAGCAGTCGACAACATCCGCTCAATCGCAACGAGATCAGCCGTCACGCCATCAGCGTGGTCGATCGCCTGCAGAAGGCCGGGTACCAGGCCTACCTGGTCGGCGGTTGCGTACGCGATCTGTTGCTGGATATCGATCCCAAGGATTTCGATGTCGCCACCAGCGCCACGCCCGAGCAGGTGCGCGCCGAATTCCGTAACGCACGGGTAATTGGCCGCCGCTTCAAGCTGGTTCACGTGCATTTCGGCCGCGAGATCATCGAGGTCGCCACCTTCCGCGCCAATCACCCACAGGGCGAGGAAGAGGAAAACAGCAATCACGCCGCGCGCAACGAGAGCGGCCGCATCCTGCGTGACAACGTCTACGGCACCCTCGAAGACGATGCCCAGCGCCGCGACTTCACCATCAACGCGCTGTACTACGATCCCACCCAGGAACACATCCTCGACTACGCCCGTGGCATGCACGACGTGCGTAACCACCTGGTACGCCTGATCGGCGATCCGGAGCAGCGTTACCTGGAAGACCCGGTGCGCATGCTGCGTGCGGTGCGTTTTGCCGCCAAGCTCGACTTCGAGATCGAGAAACACAGCGCCGCGCCGATTCGCCGCCTGGCGCCGATGCTGCGTGACATTCCGTCGGCGCGCCTGTTCGACGAGGTACTCAAGCTGTTCCTCGCCGGTTACGCCGAGTACACCTTCGACCTGCTGCTCGAGCACGACCTGTTCGCCCAGCTGTTCCCGGCCAGTGGCGCAGCGCTCAAGCAGAACCCGCAGTACACCGAGAAGCTGATTCGCCAGGCTCTGATCAACACCGATGACCGCATCCATGACGGTAAATCGGTTACACCGGCGTTTCTCTTCGCCGCCCTGCTGTGGCCGGCCCTGCCCGCCCGCGTGCTGCAGTTGCAGAGCAAAGGCATGCCGCCGATTCCGGCGATGCAGGAAGCCGCGCACGAACTGATTGCCGAGCAATGCCAGCGCATCGCCGTGCCCAAGCGCTTCACCATCCCGATTCGCGAGATCTGGGACATGCAGGAGCGCCTGCCGCGACGCAGCGGCAAACGCGCCGACCTGCTGCTGGAGAATCCTCGTTTCCGTGCTGGCTATGACTTCCTCCTGCTGCGCGAGCTGGCCGGGGAAGACACTGGCGGCCTGGGCGAATGGTGGACGGACTATCAGGACGCCAACGATAGCGAGCGCCGGCAGATGATTCGCGACCTCGCCGGCAAAGGCGAGAGCACCGGCAACGCACCGCGCAAGCGTCGCCGCAACAGCAATCGCCGCAAGCGCAGCGAAGAAAGCAGCGGCGAATGATGGAGCGGGCCTATATCGGCCTTGGCAGCAACCTGGCCGAACCGCTGCAACAGTTGCGTGCGGCCTTGCAGGCCATCGCCCAGCTGCCGCACAGCCGTTTGCAGGCGCACTCTTCGTTCTACATCAGCGATCCACTTGGTCCTGCCGATCAACCACGTTACGTCAACGCCGTGGCAGCACTGGATACCGAGCTGGAGCCCTGGCAACTGCTCGACGCCCTGCAGCGCATCGAGCAGGAGCAAGGCCGCGTACGCAAGACCGAACGCTGGGGCCCGCGTACGCTGGACCTGGATATCCTGCTATTCGGCGAACGCCTGATCGACGACGAACGCCTGACCGTGCCGCACTACCACATGCATGCGCGTCCCTTCGTGCTCTATCCGCTGGCCGAGCTGGCCGCGCAACTGCAGTTACCGGACGGCCGCAGTCTCGGTGCATTGCTCGAAGCCTGCCCGTTTACCGGCCTGGAACGCCTGGCTGAGTAACCCAGCCGGCTTCCGTGGGAGGGGTTTCAGCCGCGACCCGACGAGCTCGCCGCTGAAGTCCCTCCCACAGGACGGCCCCTTGCGCACCCCCGACATCCCGCGCATTGGCGGTAACGCCAGTAACAGGGCGGTAACACCTGCAATTGACTTCATAGCCCCCCATCTGGACTATAGGCGTCCCGTCGCACCGCGCCGGGCGCACCTTTGATGCCAATCCAGGCCGGATTGCCGCCATATAGAAGCGGTATACCGAGTCTGAGCGAGGACCTTTGAAATGCCTGACGTTACCCTGAGCACCCTGCAGAGCCTCAAGCAGAACGGTGAAAAGATCGCCATGCTGACCTGCTACGACGCCACCTACGCCCATGCGGCCTGCCAGGCGGGTGTCGAAGTGTTGCTGGTCGGCGACTCCCTGGGCATGGTCCTGCAGGGCCACGACAGCACCCTGCCGGTCAGCGTCGAAGAAATGGCCTACCACACGGCCTGCGTCAAACGTGGCAACCAGGGCGCACTGATCGTTACCGATCTGCCGTTCATGGCGTACGCCACCACCGAGCAGGCGCTGCACAACAGCGCCAAGCTGATGCAGGCAGGTGCCCACATGGTCAAACTGGAAGGTGCCGGCTGGCTGGCCGAGCCGATCCGTCTGCTGGCGGAACGTGGCGTGCCGGTGTGCGCGCACCTGGGTTTGACCCCACAGGCGGTGAACATCCTCGGTGGCTACAAGGTTCAGGGCCGCCAGGAGGCACAGGCACGGCAGATGCGCGCCGACGCCATGGCACTGGAGCAGGCCGGCGCAGCCATACTGCTGCTCGAATGCGTGCCGAGCGAGCTGGCTGCGGAAATCACTCAGGCGGTGAAGATTCCGGTGATCGGCATCGGCGCCGGTAGCGCAACCGACGGCCAGGTGCTGGTTCAGCACGATATGCTCGGCCTGTCGCTCTCGGGCCGTGTCGCCAAGTTCGTGCGTAACTTCATGGAAGGTCAGAGCAGCATCCAGGGTGCCCTGGACGCATACGTCAAAGCCGTGAAAGACGGCAGCTTCCCAGCCGCCGAACATGGTTTTTCCGCATGACCACGGTCAAGACACTGCGCGAGCTACGCGCAGCCATCGCTCAGGCACGCGCCGAGGGCAAGCAGATCGGTTTCGTACCGACCATGGGCAATCTGCATGCGGGCCACGTTTCGCTGGTGGAGATCGCCGCCCAACGTGCCGACTTCGTGGTCGCCAGTATCTTCGTCAATCCGCTGCAGTTCGGCGCGGGGGAAGACCTGGACAAATACCCCCGCACCCTCGCCGCCGATAGGGAAAAACTGCTGGCGGCCGGTTGCCACCTGCTGTTTCACCCCGACGTCGAGGAAATCTACCCACACGGCATGGGCGACCAGACCCGCGTGAGCGTTCCTGGCGTTTCCGAAGGGCTCTGTGGCGCCAGCCGACCAGGGCACTTCGAAGGCGTGGCGACGGTGGTAACCAAGCTGTTCAACATGGTCCAGCCCGACCTGGCCGTGTTCGGCGAGAAGGACTATCAGCAACTGGCGGTGATTCGCGCCCTGGTGCAGGACCTGAACATGCCGATCCAGATCATCGGCGCGCCGACGCAACGCGCTGAGGACGGCCTTGCCCTGTCCTCGCGCAACGGTTACCTCAGCGCCGAGCAGCGTGCCGTCGCGCCTGCGCTGTATCGGGGCCTGCAGGCAGTTGCCGAGGCGCTGCGTCGTGGCGCCCGCGACTACCAGAGGCTGATCGAGCAGGCCCAGGCTCAGCAGCAGGCCGCCGGTTTCGTACCCGACTACCTGGAGATCCGCAACGCGGTGAACCTGCGTCCGGCACAGGTCGATGATCGCCACCTGGTGATCCTCACTGCGGCCCACCTCGGTAACACCCGCCTGATCGACAATCTTGTGGTCGAGCCCGCTAGCCAGTAGCTGTGCCCGAACGCAGGCGGTTACACTCTCAAAGGCCCGGATCAACCCGGGCCTTTTGCTTTTGTGGATCAGGAGCTCCAATGGCCTACTACCAGCAGCCTCAAGACGTCACCACCCTGCCCGCTTGGCAGGCCCTGCAGCAACATCGTGCCGAGATGGCCGGTTTCAGCATGCGCGAGGCCTTCGCCGCGGACGCACGCCGCTTCCAGCGTTTTTCCCTCGACAGCTGCGGTCTGCTGCTGGACTACTCGAAGAACCTGATCGATGAACGCGGCCTCGAGCTGCTGATTCAACTGGCCGAACAGGCCCGCCTGCACGAGTCCATCGCAGCCCTGTACAGCGGCGAGCAGGTCAACGCCTCAGAGGGCCGCGCGGCGCTGCACACGGCCCTGCGCAGTCCGATCGGCCGTCGTCTGCTGGTCGATGGCAAGGACCTCATCCCCGAGGTACACCGCGTCCTGAACCAGGTCACCGAACTGGTCAGCCGCATTCACAGCGGCCTGTGGCGTGGCTACAGCGAGAAGCCAATCAAGGAAGTGGTGAACATCGGCATCGGTGGCTCGTTCCTTGGCCCGCAACTGGTTTCCGAAGCGCTGCGCCCGTTCACCCAGCGCGGCGTACGCTGCCACTACCTGGCCAATATCGACGGCAGCGAATTCCGCGAGCTGACGGCCCGCCTGGACCCGGAAACCACGCTGTTCATCGTCTCCAGCAAGTCCTTCGGCACCCTGGAAACCCTGAAGAACACCCTGGCCGCGCGCGACTGGTACCTGGCCATGGGCGGCCCGGAAGAGGAGCTGCACCGCCACTTCATCGCAGTGACCAGCAACCGCAAGGCGGCGATCGAATTCGGTATCGGCGAAGAGAACATCTTCCCCATGTGGGACTGGGTCGGTGGGCGCTACTCGCTGTGGTCGGCCATTGGCCTGCCGATTGCCCTGGCCATCGGCGTGTCCAACTTCAAGGAACTGCTGGCCGGCGCATACGCCATGGACCAGCACTTCACCCAGGCGCCACTGGCCGAGAACATGCCGGTGCTGATGGCCCTGCTGGGCATCTGGTACACCAATTTCTGGGGCGCGCAGAGCCACGCCATCCTGCCCTACGATCACTACCTGCGTAACTTCACCAAGCACCTGCAACAGCTGGACATGGAGTCCAACGGCAAGAGCGTGCGCCAGGATGGCAGCGCACTGGACATCGCCACGGGGCCGATCATCTGGGGTGGCGTCGGCTGCAACGGCCAGCACGCCTACCATCAGCTGCTGCACCAGGGCCGCCTGCTGGTGCCGGCGGACTTCATCGTGCCGGTCAACAGCTACAACCCGCTGTCCGACCATCACCAGTGGCTGTTCGCCAACTGCCTGTCGCAGGCCCAGGCCCTGATGCAGGGCAAAACGCGCGAAGAGGCCGAAGCCGAGCTGCGTGGCAAGGGCCTGAGCGAAGCCGAAGTGCAGCGCCTGGCGCCGCACAAGGTGATCCCCGGCAACCGTCCGAGCAACATCCTGGTGATGAATCGCATCGCCCCCTTCGAGCTGGGCGCACTGGTGGCGCTGTACGAGCACAAGGTCTTCGTGCAGAGCGCCATCTGGGGCATCAATGCCTTCGACCAGTGGGGCGTGGAGCTGGGCAAGGAGATGGGCAAGGAGGTCTATCAGCGCCTCACCGGCCAGATCGAGAGCGGCGCATCGGACGCCTCGACCCAGGGTCTGATCGAACATTTCCGCGAACATCATCGCGGCTGAGCCAACCCCTTCCGCCGCTGCCCGGCGCCAAGCGCCGGGCAGCGTTGACGACCCTCAGCAGTCTTGCCCTCGAACATCGGCCCTTGAACCAAGCGCCTGCTTGGGTGCACCCTTGTGGTTGTTGCGGACACACAATTACAAGGACCCCGCCATGTTCGAGATCACTCGCCATCCCGTGCCCGATGCGGTGCGCCAGCGTGCACACCTGGACAACGACGCCTACCTGCGCCTCTATCAGCAGTCCGTCGAACAGCCAGAAACCTTCTGGGCCGAGCAGGCCAAGGCCTTTCTTCACTGGTTCAAGCCCTGGGATCAGGTGCACAGCAGCGACCTGAAGCAGGGCCATGCCGAATGGTTCAAGGGCGGCCAGCTCAACGTCGCCTACAACTGCATCGACCGCCATCTGGAAAAGCGCGGTGAACAGGTCGCCATCATCTGGGAAGGCGACAACCCCGCCGAGTCGGCGCACATCACCTACAACAAGTTGCACCACAACGTCAGCCGCCTGGCCAACGTGCTGAAAAGCCGTGGCGTGAAGAAGGGTGACCGGGTGTGCATCTACATGCCGATGATCCCCGAGGCGGCCTACGCCATGCTCGCCTGCGCGCGCATCGGCGCTGTGCATTCGGTGGTGTTCGGCGGTTTCTCCCCGGACGCGTTGCGTGATCGCATCCTCGATGCGGACTGCCGCGCGGTGATCACCGCCGACGAAGGTGTACGCGGCGGCAAGTACATCCCGCTGAAGGCCAACGTCGACAAGGCGCTGCAGAGTTGCCCGGACGTCTCCACCGTGGTGGTGGTCGAGCGCACCCAGGGCGATGTGGCCTGGGTCGAGGGCCGTGACCTCTGGTATCACCAGGCGCTCAAGGACGTCGAGGCCGACTGCCCGGCCGAGCCGATGGACGCCGAAGACCCGCTGTTCATCCTCTACACCTCGGGCAGCACCGGCAAACCCAAGGGCGTGCTGCACACCACCGGCGGTTACCTGCTCGGCGCAGCGATGACCCACAAGTACGTGTTCGATTACCACGAGGGCGACATCTACTGGTGCACCGCCGATGTCGGCTGGGTCACCGGGCACAGCTACATCGTCTACGGCCCGCTGGCCAACGCCGCCACTACCCTGATGTTCGAGGGCGTACCGAACTACCCGGACGCCTCGCGTTTCTGGCAGGTGATCGACAAGCACCAGGTCAACACCTTCTACACCGCGCCGACCGCCCTGCGCGCGCTGATGCGTGAAGGCGAAGCACCGGTCAAGGCCACCTCGCGCAGCAGCCTGCGCCTGCTCGGCACGGTGGGCGAGCCGATCAACCCGGAAGCCTGGGAATGGTACTTCCATGTAGTCGGCGAAACGCGCTGCCCCATCGTCGACACCTGGTGGCAGACCGAAACCGGCTCCATCCTGATCACCCCGCTACCCGGCGCCACCGACCTCAAGCCGGGCTCGGCCACGCGCCCCTTCTTCGGCGTACAGCCGGTGCTGCTCGATGAGCAGGGCAAGGAGATCGACGGCCCAGGCAACGGCGTGCTGGCGATCAAGGCGAGCTGGCCGAGCCAGATCCGCAGCGTCTATGGCGACCACCAGCGCATGGTCGACACCTACTTCAAGCCCTACCCCGGCTATTACTTCACCGGCGACGGCGCGCGTCGCGACGAGGATGGCTACTACTGGATCACCGGGCGCGTGGACGACGTGATCAACGTCTCCGGCCACCGCATCGGCACCGCCGAGGTGGAAAGCGCCCTGGTGCTACACGATGCCGTGGCCGAGGCAGCGGTGGTCGGCTACCCGCACGATGTGAAGGGCCAGGGCATCTACGCCTACGTCACCCTGATGAACGGCCAGGAGCCTTCGGAGGAACTGAAGAAGGACCTGCTGAGCCTGGTCGGCAAGGAGATCGGCAGCTTCGCCAAGCCGGAGCTGATCCAGTGGGCCCCGGGCCTGCCCAAGACCCGTTCGGGCAAGATCATGCGCCGCATCCTGCGCAAGATCGCCTGCAACGAACTGGAGAACATGGGCGACACCTCCACCCTGGCCGACCCCAGCGTGGTCGACAGCCTGATCGAGCAGCGTCTGAACCGCTGAACCGCACGCCCATTGCCCCGCACCTGCGGGGCAATGCGGCATCTTGCCTTGGGCCAGCCAAGCGCCGACACTGCGCGCCATGGAAAGCCTACGTCGTCAGATTGAAAAACAGGTGCACAGCCTTACCGGCGCCTCGCTGGGTGTGCTCGACCTCGACCAGCCGCGTGGCGACGCGGGTCTGTTCGGCCCCGAGTCGATGGTCTGGGAAGTGCACGCCGACTTTACCGCGATGATGGTCGGCGGCGTCTCCGCCCTGCTGCTGCAGATGCTCCATCCGCTGGCCCTGGCCGGTGTGTGGGATCACTCCACCTTCCGCCAGGACATGATCGGGCGCCTGCGCCGCACCAGCCTGTTCATCGCCGGCACCACCTATGGCGGCCAGCACGACGCCGAACAGTTGATCGACAAGGTGCGCACCATTCACCTGCAGGTGGTCGGCAGCGCGCCGGACGGTCGCCCCTACGCCGCCAGCGATCCACATTTGCTGACCTGGGTACACGTCTCCGAGGTCAGCCAGTTCCTCGCCGGCTACCTGCGTTACGTCAATCCGCAGCTAGCTGTCACCGAGCAGGATCGCTACTACCGCGAGGTGGCGCTGATCGCCGAACGCCTGGGCGCCCAGGACGTGCCCAAATCGCGCCAGGCCATCAGCGCCTACCTCGAACGCATGCGCCCGCAGCTGCTCTGCGATGAGCGCACCCGCGAAGTGGTGCGGCTGCTGCATGCCGCGCCGGTACCCAGCATTCTCGCCAAGCCCTTTGGCAAGCTGATGATGCAGGCGGGCGTCGATCTGCTGCCGGACTGGGCCAGCGACCTGCTCGGCGAACGGCAACCCGCCTGGCGCCGCCCGCTGATCCGCAGCAGCGTGCAGCGCACCGCCACCCTGCTGCGCTGGGCGATTCGTAACAGTGCCGCGCAACGCGCTCAGCGCCGACTGGTACGGTAGAGCGCGCAGCAGCGAGCTGACACCGGCCCCAGCTTGTGGCGAGACTGGGCGACGGTCACCAGCGCAGCCCCCTCATGGCGCGCAGGCTTCGCCCGGCAGAGGAAGCCGGCTGTTTTCTTGATAAACTGCCGGCCCTCCCTCCTCCGAGACGCCGCGCATGCCTTCTCTTGACCAGGCGCTGCGCGCCGCCCTTGCCGCCCGTGAAAACCTGCTCGCCGAGCTGCATGCCCAGGGCACCGACTGCTACCGCCTGTTCCATGGCAGCCAGGAAGGCGCGCCAGGTCTGACCGTCGACCGTTACGGTGCGCAGCTGCTGGTGCAGAGCTTTCATCAGCCGCTACCGCCCGAAGACCTGCAAAGTCTGAGCGAGATCGTCGAGGGCCACCTCGGCCAGACGCTGCTGGTCTACAACGATCGCTCCAAAGGCAACTCGCGCATCGACCGCGACCCGACACTGTTCCAGCCTACGGACGCGGCGCTGGAGGATCTGATCGCTCATGAGTGGGGGCTGAATTACCGCGTGCGCGGCCGTCATGCGGGCCAGGACCCTCTGCTGTTTCTCGACCTGCGCAACGCACGAGGCTGGGTCAAGGCCAACAGCGCCGGCAAATCCGTGCTCAACCTGTTCGCCTACACCTGCGGTGTCGGTCTGAGCGCTGCCGCCGGTGGTGCTCGCGAAGTGGTCAACCTGGACTTCGCCGAGGGCAACCTGGCAGTCGGCCGCGAGAACGGCACGCTCAACCCCGAGCTACCCGCCATGCAGTTCATCCAGTCCGACTACTTCCCGGCCATCCGCCAGTTCGCCGGGCTGCCGATCAGCAGCCGTCGCGGGCAGAAGCTGCCGAGCTATCCGCGCCTGCAACCACGCCAGTTCGATCTGGTTTTCCTCGACCCGCCGGCCTGGGCCAAGAGCGCCTTTGGCACGGTCGACCTACTGCGCGACTACCAGAGCCTGCTCAAGCCAGCTCTGCTGGCCACTGCCGAGGGTGGCACACTGGTGTGCTGCAACAACCTGGCCAAAGTGGAGATGAGCGACTGGCGCACGCAGGTGCTGCGTTGTGCCGAGAAACTGGGCCGCCCGGTGCGCGATTGCCAGGTGATCGCTCCAGCGCCGGACTTCCCCTCGCATGACGGCAAGCCGCCGTTGAAAACCCTGATCCTGCAGCTGTGAAGCACGGCGAACACGCAATACAAATGCGGCGATAACCACCGGAACCGAACCGTCGTGCCATACTCCAAGTCGTCTCCTCGTCTGGATAGATGACGCCAAGCCATGCCCAAAGGACTGAAGCGCGCGCTGAGCGCGCTGTTGATCACCGTATTTCTCTACAGCCTGATCGGCTTTCTGATTCTGCCGGGTATCGCCCTGCGTATCGCCAACCAGCAGTTGGCGCAGTACGCCACGGTGCCCGCCTCGCTGCAGCGTGTGCAGCTCAACCCCTTCACGCTCGAGCTGAGCCTGTGGGGCCTGCGTGTCGGCGAGAGTGGCCAGGAGCAACTGAGTTTCCAGCGTCTCTACGCCAACCTGCAGAGCGACAGCCTGTGGAGCGGAGCCCTGCACCTGAGTGACGTCGAACTCGACGGGGCACGCAGCGAAATACTGTTCGCCAAAGACGGCACGCTCAACCTCACCCAGCTGTTCCGCCTACCGGAAAGCCAGGCCGAACCCAAGGCCGAGAACAGCGAGCCCTTCCCGCTGCGTATCGACAGCATTCGCCTGCGTGAGAAGTCGCTGCGCTTCCAGGACCTGCGTCCGAGCGAGCCCGTGGAGTTCGCCTACGACGCGCTCGACCTGGACCTGCACAACCTCAGCACCCTGGCCGGCGACAATGCCGAAATGACCATGACCGCCAGTGGCCCTTACGGTGCGCGGATCGATTGGCGCGGTCAGGTCAGCCTGACACCGATCACCTCCAGCGGCAGCCTGAGCATCAGCGATGGCCGCCTGAGCACCTTCTGGCCCTACGTACGGGACGCCTTGCCGCTGGTGCTCAAGGAAGGCCAGGTCGATCTCAGCAGCGACTACCACCTTGACCTGTCCAGTGGCACCGAGCTGCAACTGAGCAAGGTCAAGGTGCAGTTGGCGCCCTTCGCCATCGATGATCCGCAAGGCAAACCGCTGGTACGCCTGCAACGCCTGGATATCGACAACACCAGCCTCGACCTGGCCAAGCAGCAGGTGGTGGTCGGCCAGGTGCGCAGCCAGGGGCTGGAAGCCTGGGCGGCGCGCGAGGCCGACGGCCAGCTGGACTGGCAGAAGCTGTTCAGCACGCCCGAAAGCGCCAAGCGCGAGACGGCCGACTCGCCGCAGCAGAGCAGCGAGAGCAAGCCCTGGCAGGTGCTGTTGCAGGATGTGCAGCTGCGTGACTACAAGGCTCACCTGGCCGACCGCGTACCGCAGCAGGAGGTAGCCGTGGAGGTCGGCCCGCTGAACCTCGATCTGAAGAACTTCGACAGCCTCGGCGACAAGCCTTTCGACCTGAGGCTCGATAGCGGCCTGGGCAAGCAAGGCAAGCTGCTGGCGGCCGGCAATGTACAACTGAGCCCGACCAGCGCTCAACTCAAGGTCAGCACGCAAGACATCGACCTGCGCCTGGCGCAGGCCTATCTGAGTCCTTTCATACACCTCGAACTGCGCAGCGGCCTGCTCGGCAGCGACCTCGACGTGCAGCTCAAGAGCACCGAGCCACTGGCCCTGCATGTTACCGGCAGCGCGCACATCGATCAGTTGCACACCCTCGACACCCTGCACGAGCGCGATTTCGTACGCTGGAAGCAGGTTCGGGTAGAGGGTCTCGACTATCGCCACGGGGAAAGCCTGGCCATCGGCCGCGTCGAACTGGACCAGCCTTACGCACGCTTCGTGATCAACGAGAATCTCACCACCAACGTCAGCGAACTCGTCGTGCCGCAGCCGGAGGCGCCAAAGCCGAGCGAGGCCGATGCGGGCAAGCCGCTGGCGATCCGCATCGGCGGCGTGGCGATCAATGACGGCTCGGCCAACTTCGCCGACTTCAGCCTGACTCCCAGCTTCGCCACCGCGATTCAGCAGATGAATGGCCGCATCGGCGTGCTCGACAACCAGAAGCCGCAGGCGGCCAACGTCGACATCAAGGGCAAGGTCGACCGCTACGCACCGATGAGTATCAAAGGCCAGCTGACGCCCTTCGATCCGCTCAACAGCCTGGATATCGCCACCAGCTTCAAGAACGTCGAGCTGACCACCATTACCCCCTACTCCGGCAAGTTCGCCGGCTACCGTATCCGCAAGGGCCGCCTCAACCTCGACCTGCACTACCGCATCGAGAAAGGCCAGCTCAATGCCGAGAACAAGGTACTGGTGGAAAACCTGCAGCTGGGTGAGCGGGTCGACAGCCCGGACGCCGTGGACCTGCCGATTCGCCTCGCGGTGGCCCTGCTCAAGGACACCCAGGGACGCATTTCCATCGAGCTGCCGGTACAGGGCGACCTGAACAACCCACAGTTCAGCGTCATGCCCATCGTCTGGCAGACCCTGCGCAACCTGGTGCTGCGCGCCGCACAGGCGCCATTCAAGTTCATCGCCGGGCTGGTCGGCGGCAGCAATGTCGACCTCAGCACCGTGCCATTCAGCGCCGGCTCTGCAGAGCTGCAAGGCGACGCGCGCCAGGCGCTGGACACGCTGGCCAAAGCGCTGGAGGAGCGTCCCAACCTGCGCCTGGAAGTGGAAGGCCGGGCCGCACAAAGTGCCGACGGCCCGCTACTGGCCGAACAGCGCCTGCAACGCGAATTCCGCGAAACCTGGTACAAGGTGCTGCAACGTCGCGGGGACAAGGTGCCGGCCAGCCCCGACGAGCTGACGGTCAGCGCAGACGAACAGGCCGCCCTGCTCGAAGGCATCTATCGCACCCGTCTCAAGCAGCAACCGCCCGCCGAATGGGCCGCGCTGGACAGCGAGCAACGCCTGCAGAACATGCGCCAGGCCGTGCTGGACTCCTGGGCCAAGAGCAAGCTGTTACTGCGCCAACTGGCCCAGCAACGCGCTGCAACGATCAAGGATTATCTGGTTGAGCAAGGCGGGCTGTACGATGAACGCGTCTATCTGATCGATGCCAACCTGGGTGAACCAGAAGCCGATGGCCGCGTACTCACCACCCTGCACCTGGACAGCCAATGATCATGCGCCGCTCAACCCTTGCCACACTTGTCACCCTGACTGCCGGCCTGCTCAGCGCAACCGCGCAGGCCGACACCCTGCGCTGCGGCAGCGCCCTGGTCAGCCTTGGCGACCGGCCGTTCGAGGTCGAACGCAAATGTGGTGAGCCGGTACACCGCGACCCTGTCGGTTACACCCTGGGCTCCTACGACCGCCGCGAGTACATGATCGAAGAATGGGTGTATGGCCCAAGCAACGGCATGCTCAGCATCCTGCGCTTCGAGGGTAATCGCCTGGTTGCCATCGAACGCCGTCGCGAACGCTGAGCAGGAGGCTCTCATGCGCACATTCGGATATCTGCTCACTCTGCTCTGCCTGCCCCTGATGGCCGAGGCGTCGTCCACCTATCGCTGCGGTAGTTCGCTGGTCAGCACCACCGCGCCCTCAGCAGAAGTGCTGAGCAAATGCGGCGAGCCCTCCAGCCGCGATTTTCTCGGCTACAAGGAAGTGGTCGATAGCTACGGTTTTCGCAACGAGGTGAGTGTCGAGGAGTGGATCTACGGCCCGAAAAGCGGCATGTATCACTTTCTGCGCTTCGAGGGTGGACGCCTGACCGAAATCCGCAGCAAGCGCGGCAGCTGATCTGCAGCCCGATGCGGGCTGACGACCCGTGCATCCGGCACAAAAAATCAAGGCCCCGCCGGCTACACCGGCGGGGCCTTCGCGCATCCATGCCTGTCGCTATCCGTGCTGATAAGGCGTCCTGCCTGAGCCGTCCGTGCTGATGAGGCATCCCGCCTGCAGCCATCCGTGCTTGAACGGCGTCCCTGCCAGGCAGTCCTTGCTCAGAGCTTGTCGCTGAACTCGCGCAGCTCTTGCTGGGCCTTTTCCTTGGTCCAGCCATAACGTTCTTGCAGCTTGCCGGCCAGGTACTCGCTGTGGCCCTCGGCGACGTCCAGGTCGTCATCGGTCAGGTTGCCCCAACGCTCCTTGATGCGACCGTTGAGCTGCTTCCATTTGCCTTTGATGATGTCGCTATTCATGGTCATTCTCCCAGTGACAGAAGGTGGGGCCGGGCCGTAACCCGGCCGGCTCGGCTAATCAGTCTGCGGTTTTCAGGGCATCGGCGGACACGTCACGCACACCCTCGATTTCCTTGGTCTTGGCAATGGCCAGATCACGCTCGGCGTCAGTCGCGACTACACCAGACAGGGAAACCACGCCTTGGTTGGTCTCGACCTTGATGTCCAGCGCGCTGAGAGCAGAATCAGCGACGAAGGTAGACTTCACTTTGCTGGTGATCCAGGTGTCGGATACCGCCTGCTCGGCTTTATCCATGGTGTCATTGGCCGCCAGCATGGTCGGCTCTGCGGCGAAAGCTGCCGAGGCCAGCGACATGCTCAGTACAGCGGCAGCCAGGGTAGTAGCGGCAAAACGGTTGATTGGCTGTTTCATTGTTCGACTCCTGTACATTCCAGACAATCTGCAAACCAACTCCTGGTTGCAGGTTCACTAGTACTGTTGCAGGGCCTGTGCCAGCTTTTCCAAATAAAATAAAACCTTTAAAAACAACAACTTAACAAAATAGAAAGGCACGTACCTGATTGCATTTCGCCGGTTTGGCCAAAAACCCTCGGGCAATTTGCATGACCCTGACGCGACCGACGCCCTCCCCCGCTTCGCGTAGGCGCTGCACCGCAGCATGTCGGTGTTGGCCGAGGGCCGCGACCGCTACAGCACAACCGAGCGCTGAACAGCAGGCACAAAAAAGGGCTCCCGCAGGAGCCCTTCTCGTTCGAACAGGTCAGCCGTGCTTAGACGCCAGAGGCCTCAGCAGCAGCGACATCCTTGATCGACAGCTTGATACGGCCGCGGTTGTCCACATCCAGTACCAGAACCTTCACTTCCTGGCCTTCCTGCAGCACGTCGGTGACCTTCTCAACGCGCTGATCGCTCAGCATGGAGATGTGCACCAGACCGTCCTTGCCCGGCAGGATGTTGACGAAGGCACCGAAGTCAACGATGCGCTCGACCTTGCCGACGTAGATCTTGCCGATCTCGGCTTCCGCGGTGATGGCCAGAACGCGCTGCTTGGCAGCCTCGGCCGCTTCCTTGGTTTCGCCGAAGATCTTGATCGAGCCGTCGTCTTCGATATCGATCGAAGCCTTGGTCTCTTCGCAGATACCACGGATGGTGGCGCCACCCTTGCCGATCACGTCGCGGATCTTGTCCTGGTCGATCTTCATCGCCAGCATGGTCGGTGCATTGGCCGACAGCTCGCTGCGCGACTGGGCAATGACCTGGTTCATCTGGCCGAGGATGTTCAGACGAGCTTCCAGGGCCTGCTCCAGCGCCTGCTCCATGATCTCTTCGGTGATGCCCTGGATCTTGATGTCCATCTGCAGCGCGGTAACACCCTTGGCGGTACCGGCTACCTTGAAGTCCATGTCGCCGAGGTGGTCTTCATCACCGAGGATGTCGGTCAGGACGGCGAACTTCTCACCTTCCAGTACCAGACCCATGGCGATACCGGCAACCGGCGCCTTCATCGGCACGCCAGCGTCCATCAGCGCCAGGGAAGCGCCGCAGACCGAAGCCATGGAGGAAGAACCGTTGGACTCGGTGATTTCCGATACCACGCGGATGGTGTACGGGAACTCGTCAGCGCTCGGCAGCATGGCAGCGACGCCACGGCGAGCCAGACGGCCGTGACCGATTTCGCGGCGGCCAGTGGCGCCCATGCGACCACACTCACCCACCGAGTACGGCGGGAAGTTGTAGTGCAGCATGAAGGGATCTTTCTTCTCGCCTTCGAGGGTGTCCAGCAGCTGCGCATCGCGCGCGGTACCGAGGGTGGCCACGACCAGCGCCTGGGTTTCGCCACGGGTGAACAGAGCCGAACCGTGGGTCTTGTCCAGAACGCCGACTTCGATGTTCAGGCCACGCACGGTGCGGGTGTCACGACCATCGATACGCGGTTTTCCGTTGACGATGTTCTCGCGCACAGTGCGGTATTCGATTTCGCCGAAGGCGTCTTTGACTTCACCAGCGGAAGGCTGACCTTCTTCGCCAGAGAACTTGGCAACCACCTGATCTTTCAGCTCGCCAAGGCGTGCGTAACGATCCTGCTTGATGGTGATGGTGTAGGCCTGGGAGATGGCTTCGCCGAACTCGCCACGGATGGCGCTCAGCAGAGCGGTGTTTTCCGGCTTCGGCTGCCAGTCCCAGGTCGGCTTGGCGGCTTCGGCAGCGAAGGCCTTGATGGCGCTGATGACGGACTGGAACTCATCGTGGGCGAACAGTACGGCGCCCAGCATCTGGTCTTCGGTCAGTTCCTTGGCTTCCGATTCCACCATCAGTACGGCGGTTTCGGTACCGGCCACGACCATGTCCAGGCTCGAAGCCTTGAGCTGTTCGTAGGTCGGGTTCAGCAGGTAGCCGGCTTCCGGGTGGAAGGCGACGCGGGCAGCGCCGATCGGGCCGTTGAACGGGATGCCGGAGATGGCCAGGGCAGCCGAGGTACCGATCATCGCAGCGATGTCCGGATCGGTCTTCTTGCTGGTGGAAACCACGGTGCAGATGACCTGCACTTCGTTCTGGAAGCCTTCCGGGAACAGCGGGCGGATCGGACGGTCGATCAGGCGCGAGGTCAGAGTCTCTTTCTCGCTCGGGCGCGCTTCACGCTTGAAGAAACCGCCTGGGATCTTGCCGGCAGCGTAGGTCTTTTCCTGATAGTGCACGGACAGCGGGAAGAAGCCTTTGCTCGGGTCTGCAGTCTTGGCGCCGGTTACGGCAACCAGCACGCTGACGTCGTCATCGACGGTGACCAGCACTGCGCCGGAGGCCTGACGGGCGATACGGCCAGTCTCGAGGGTAACGGTCGACTGACCGAACTGGAATTTCTTGATTACCGGGTTCACGGTGTTTTCCTTCTCTTTGTTGCCTTGGGGGAAATTGGAAAGACGCGCGGGAGTCGGACCCGATGCATCCCTCGAAAAGCCAAAAGCTGGAAGCCCGGCGCCACGAGGTGAGGATCACTCCCCACTCGCGACGCCGAACTCCCAGCTTCCAACTTGTGCAGCTCGCGTCTATTAACGACGCAGGCCCAGGCGACCGATCAGGGCGCTGTAACGACTGGTGTCTTTACCCTTCAGGTAGTCCAGCAGCTTGCGGCGCTGGTTAACCATACGGATCAGACCACGACGGCTGTGGTGATCCTTACCGTTGGCCTTGAAGTGACCTTGCAGCTTGTTGATGTTGGCGGTCAGCAGGGCTACCTGCACTTCCGGGCTACCGGTATCGCCTTCAGCTTGCTTGTAGTCGTTAACGATCTGGGCTTTTTCTTCAACGCTGAGTGCCATGTTGGCTTCCTCTCATCTGGAAACTGCCGAAGCAGTCTCAATAGGCCGGGAATCGCTTCCCGTGTTTTAAAAAGAGGCATGACCGTGCCTACTAACAGCCACCCTCGCAACACCTGACGACAACAGTGCCGTCATCAGGCTTTCAGCCGTTACGGCCGAAACTGTCGGTGCTACGCACCGGTATAAATCAATCGACGCGGCGCAACACGCCCATCGTCGCTCACTTCACCGATCCCGATGAAGCGACCATTGTGGTCCTGCACCCGCACCATGCCGAACTTCGGCGCTTCAGGTGCCCGCACCGGCTGCCCCTGCAGCCAGTAGAACGCGCTGTGCTCGGAAAACTGCAGCAGCGGCCAGTCCAGCAACCCACTGTCGACCGGTTGCAGGAAACGGTCGAGCGCTTCGTTGCCACCTTCAGCATGCACCGCTTCCAGCTCTTCGAGGGTCACGGTACGCGTCAGATCGAACGGGCCGGCCTTGGTACGGCGCAGTTCGGCAACGTGTGCGCCGCAACCGAGCAGTTGGCCGAGGTCTTCGACCAGGGTCCTGATATAGGTCCCTTTACTGCAATCCACCGCCAAGCGAGCCTGCTCACCCTCAAGGGCCAGCAATTCCAGGCGCGCAATAGTAACAGAACGCGCTTCGCGCTCCACTACTTCGCCTGCACGCGCCAGCTTGTAGAGCGGCTGGCCATCCTTCTTCAGTGCCGAGTACATGGGAGGTATCTGTTTGATTTCTCCACGAAAACTCGGCAGCAGGGCTTCGATTTCAGCGCGACCAACGGTCACCGGACGACGCTCGAGCACATCGCCTTCGGCATCACCGGTGGTGGTGGTGACGCCCAGCTGAGCGACTGTCTCGTAGCCCTTGTCGGCATCGAGCAGATACTGGGAGAACTTGGTCGCCTCGCCGAAGCACAGCGGCAGCACGCCGGTGGCCAGCGGGTCGAGACTGCCGGTATGCCCGGCCTTCTCGGCATTGAGCAACCAGCGCACCTTCTGCAGGGCTGCGTTGGAGGTGAAACCATGCGGCTTGTCCAGCAGGATGATGCCGTCGACCTTGCGGCGAATACGTTTGACCTGCGCCACGCCTTACTCCTTGGAACCTGCGGTATCGTCGTGCTGACGATCTTCCGCCACGGCACGCTCGATCAGCGCCGACAGGTGAGCACCGCGCTGAACGCTCTCGTCGTAGTGGAAGTGCAACTGCGGCACGCTGCGCAGCTTCATCGCCTTGCCCAGTTGCATGCGCAGGAAACCGGCCGCGTCGTTGAGTACCTTGAGGCTCTCTTTGACGGCATCGGCATCGTCCTGCCCCATGACAGTGATGAAGACCTTGGCGTGACCGATGTCACGACTGACATCGACCGCGGTGATGGTCACCAACCCCAGACGCGGATCCTTGACCTCACGCCGGATAAGCTGGGCAAGCTCACGTTGCATCTGGTCGCCGATACGCTGGGTACGGCTGTAATCTTTGGCCATTTTCTACTTACCTTTACTTCGTCCGCCGTCTGTTCGTCAGCAGACTCAAAAGCGGCAAACGCCCGGCCGCGCGAATGCGGGGCCGGGCGTTGCGTGTTGCGACTCGCGATTACAGGCTGCGAGCCACCTGGACTTTCTCGAACACTTCGATCTTGTCGCCGACCTTGACGTCGTTGTAGCTCTTCACGCCGATACCGCACTCCATGCCATTACGCACTTCGGCGACGTCGTCCTTGAAGCGACGCAGCGATTCCAGCTCGCCTTCGAAGATCACCACGTCCTCGCGCAGTACGCGGATCGGACGGTTGCGGTAGACGGTGCCCTCGATGACCATGCAGCCAGCGACAGCGCCGAACTTCGGCGAACGGAACACGTCACGCACTTCCGCGGTACCCAGGATGTTCTCGCGAACGTCGCTGCCGAGCATACCGGTGAGGGCTTTCTTGACGTCTTCGATGATGTCGTAGATGACGTTGTAGTAGCGCATGTCGAGGCCTTCGGACTCGACGATCTTGCGCGCACCGGCGTCAGCACGGACGTTGAAGCCGAACAGCACGGCATTGGAAGCCAGCGCCAGGTTGGCATCGGACTCGGTGATACCACCGACGCCGCCACCGACCACACGCACTTGCACTTCGTCGTTGCCCAGGGTGCTGAGCGAGCCTTGCAGGGCTTCCAGAGAACCGCGAACGTCGGCCTTGAGGACGATGTTGAGGGTCTTCTTCTCTTCCTGGCCCATGTTCTCGAAGATGTTTTCCAGCTTGCCAGCGTGGGCGCGGGCCAGCTTGACCTCGCGGAACTTGCCCTGACGGAACAGCGCAACTTCGCGGGCCTTCTTCTCGTCAGCCACCACCATCATCTCGTCACCGGCATCCGGAGTGCCGTCCAGGCCGAGGATCTCGACCGGAATCGACGGGCCAGCTTCCTTGATCGGCTTGCCGTTCTCGTCGAGCATGGCACGCACACGGCCGTAGTTGACGCCGACCAGGACCATGTCGCCCTGACGCAGGGTACCGTCCTGAACCAGCACGGTGGCCACCGGGCCACGGCCCTTGTCCAGGCGCGATTCGACGACCACACCACGACCAGGCGCGCTCGGCGTAGCGGTCAGCTCGAGCACTTCTGCCTGCAGCAGTACGGCTTCGAGCAGTTCGTCGATACCGGTACCGGCCTTGGCCGAAACGGGTACGTAAGGCGCATCACCGCCCCACTCTTCCGGAATTACATCCAGCGCAGCCAGGCCGTTCTTGATGTTGTCCGGATTGGCTTCCGGCTTGTCCATCTTGTTCACCGCGACCACGATCGGCACGCCAGCGGCTTTCGCGTGCTGCACGGCTTCCTGGGTCTGCGGCATCACACCGTCGTCAGCGGCAACGACGAGGATGACGATATCGGTGGCCTTGGCACCACGGGCACGCATCTGAGTGAACGCGGCGTGACCGGGAGTATCGAGGAAGGTGACCATGCCGCGGTCGGTTTCCACGTGGTAGGCACCGATGTGCTGGGTGATGCCGCCGGCTTCACCGGACGCCACCTTGGCACGACGGATGTAGTCGAGCAGCGAGGTCTTACCGTGGTCGACGTGACCCATTACGGTCACCACCGGCGCACGGGACATCGCCTCGCCTTCGAACTTCAGCGACGCGGCCAGAGAATCTTCCAGCGCGTTATCGCTGACCAGCTTGACCTTGTGGCCAAACTCTTCGGCGACCAGCTGTGCGGTTTCCTGATCCAGAACCTGGTTGATGGTCACCGGAGTGCCCATCTTGAACATGAACTTGACGATTTCCGCGCCCTTGATGGCCATCTGCTGGGCCAGGTCGGAAACAGTGATGGTCTCGCCAATCGATACGTCGCGCACGATAGGACCAGTCGGGCTCTGGAAGCCGTGCTGGTTGCGCTTCTTCATCTTGGCCTTGCCACGACCGCCACGGCGGAAACCGTCGCTCTCTTCGTCGACACTGCGCGGTGCAACACGCGGAGCCGGTGCCTTTTCCTTGAGGGTCGGGCGATGCTGAGCGTGCTTGCGATCACGACGCTCGTCTTCGTCGCTGCGCGCCTTCTCGGGACGACGCACTTCTTCCTTCTTGCGCTCGACGTCGACGACCGGAGCCGCGACAACCGGTTCGCTGGCCGGAGCCGGCGCAGCAGCAGGCGCGGCGGTTTCGCTGCCGGCGCTGGCGGCCTCGCGCTTGGCTTCTTCTTCAGCCTTGCGCTTGGCTTCTTGCTCGGCCTTCAGACGCTCGGCCTCGGCAGCTGCCTGCTGAGCTTCCAGCTCGCGCTGCTTCTCGGCTTCGAGCTCTTCCGGGCTGCGCTTGACGAAGGTTTTCTTCTTGCGCACTTCAACGCTAATGGTTTTGCTGCCAGCAACCTTGAGGGTGCTGGTGGTCTTGCGCTGCAAGGTGATCTTGCGTGGCTCTTCGACCTTGTCGCCGTGACTGCTCTTGAGATGGGCCAGCAGGGCCTGTTTCTCACTATCGGTCACTACTTGTTCGGCACTGCTGTGGGACAAGCCAGCTTCGCGCATCTGCTGCAGCAGGCGCTCAACCGGGGTGTCGACCACTGTGGCCAGTTCTTTCACCGTGACTTGCGTCATGCATCTTTCTCCTCAGGCCGCAACCGCTTATTCGAACCAATGGGCTCGGGCGGCCATGATCAGCTTGCCGGCACGCTCTTCGTCGATGCCGTCGATGTCGAGCAGGTCGTCAATCGACTGCTCGGCCAGGTCTTCACGGGTAATCACGCCGCGCAACGCGAGCTCAAGAGCCAGCGCCTTGTCCATGCCTTCCAGTTCCAGCAAATCATCTGCCGGATGGGCATCGGCCAACTTCTCCTCGTTGGCGATCGCCTTGGTCAGCAGACGATCCTTGGCCCGTGCACGCAGCTCATTAACGATCTCCTCGTCAAAGCCATCGATGCTGAGCATTTCTTCCATGGGTACGTAGGCAATCTCTTCGAGACTGGTGAAACCCTCTTCGACCAGGACTTGAGCCAGTTCTTCGTCGACTTCCAGCTCATCGATGAAGGACTGCATGATGTCGCCGGTTTCTGCCTGTTGCTTGGCCTGGATATCCGCCTCGGTCATCACGTTCAGGGTCCAGCCGGTCAGCTGACTGGCAAGACGCACGTTCTGACCGCCGCGGCCAATGGCCTGGGCAAGGTTGTCTTCGCCAACGGCGATGTCCATGGCATGGGCATCCTCGTCGACAATGATCGCGGCCACTTCTGCCGGCGACATGGCATTGATCACGAACTGCGCCGGGTTGTCGTCCCACAGCACGATATCAACGCGTTCACCACCGAGCTCACCGGAAACGGCTTGTACGCGGGAACCGCGCATACCGATGCAGGCGCCCTGCGGGTCAATACGCTTGTCCTTGGAGCGCACGGCGATCTTGGCGCGCGAACCCGGATCACGGGAGGCGGCCTTGACGTCGATCAGCCCTTCGGCAATTTCCGGTACTTCGATGCGGAACAGCTCGATCAGCATTTCCGGCGCGGTACGCGACAGGATCAGCTGCGGGCCGCGGTTCTCGGTACGAATTTCCTTGAGCAGGGCACGCAGACGCACGCCGACGCGGAAGGTTTCGCGCGGGATGATGTCTTCGCGAGCCAGCAGTGCCTCGGCGTTGTTACCCAGGTCGACGATGACGCTGTCACGGGTGACCTTCTTCACGGTGCCGGAGATGATCTCTCCCAGGCGCTCGCGGTAGGCGTCGACAACCTGAGCACGCTCGGCCTCGCGCACTTTCTGCACGATGACCTGTTTGGCGGTTTGCGCGGCGATGCGGCCGAACTCGATGGAGTCGACCTTCTCTTCGAGCACGTCACCGATCTTGGCGTTGGCCTCGACGGCCTGAGGCATGTCATCGGTCAGCTGATAGGCCGGATCTTCGAACTCGGACTCGTCGACCACCGTCCAGCGGCGGAAGGTTTCGTAACTACCGTTCTGACGATTGATCGATACACGCAGATCGACTTCGTCCTCGAAACGCTTCTTGGTGGCAGTCGCCAGAGCCAGCTCCAGCGCCTCGAAAATCACGCCGGCCGGTACACCCTTTTCGTTGGATACCGACTCAACAACCAGCAGTACTTCTTTGCTCATCGTACGCCTCGCCTTTCGCAATCCATTGGTTCTGCGCAATCCGCATCACGTTCACGCCATGGGCGCTACATTCGTGCGTTACCGCGCTACCCTCGCGTCATCTGTGTCGCCCACGCTGCGCCAACACTTGGCTGTCCAGCAGCGACGCAGAATGCGCATATCAATCAAATCGGGGGATGATGTTGGCCTTGTCGATCAGGTCGATCGGCAACAGATACTCGTGGTCATCCACCTGAACTACCACGTCCTGCTCCTCCACACCGCGAAGGAGGCCCTGGAAGTTACGACGCCCGTCGAAAGGCGAACGCAGCTTGATCTTCACCTGCTCACCGGCATGCGCCGCAAATTGTTCGAGCGTGAACAACGGGCGATCCATGCCAGGAGAAGAAACTTCAAGCGTGTACTCCGAGGTAATCGGGTCCTCGACATCGAGCACACCACTGAGCTGACGGCTGACGATTTCGCAATCTTCGATCAGGATGCCATCGGCTTTATCGATATAGACACGCAGTAGCGAATGACGCCCCTGCGACAGGAACTCGATGCCCCAACATTGATAACCGAGCGCCTCGATTACCGGGGCCAACAAGGCCTGCAACTGTTCTAGCTTGCTCGACACTTAACGGCCCTCGTGCATGCTGTGCAAATAAAAAATGGGCGAAACGCCCATCCCTTCAATCCGCTGCAACCACCAACGGACACTGTCTTTCAGCTAACAAAAAGCCCCTGAAAAGGGGCCTGCTGAAACTGGTTGCGGGGGCAGGATTTGAACCTACGACCTTCGGGTTATGAGCCCGACGAGCTACCAGACTGCTCCACCCCGCGTCAAAGCTGGGCCGGAATTATACGGCCACCCCCTGGCGAGGGTCAACCAAACACTCCAGCAACAAGAAAGCCCGCGAACAGCGGGCTTTCTTGAGTATGGTACCGAGGAGGGGACTCGAACCCCTACAGCCTATGGCCACTACCACCTCAAGGTAGCGTGTCTACCAATTCCACCACCTCGGCAAAACTGTTACTGCTCTGGAGCCTCCGGCACATCCGAAGTATCGGACGCTGGAGCTTGCTCTTCGAGCACCGGCACGTCTTCGGCGGCCGGTTTTTGTTGAACTTCCAGAACCGCTGGGTCTGGCAGACCAACCTGAGTCAGTGCATCAGCTTTTTCTTTAGCAAAGAACGCTAAGCCCAAGCTAGTAATGAAAAAACCGGCTGCGAGTATACCAGTAAACTTACTCAGAAAGGTAGAGGAACCTTGGCTTCCGAATACGGTTGCAGAAGCACCCGAACCGAACGACGCACCCGCGTCAGCACCCTTGCCTTGCTGCAGCAGCACCAGCACTACAATCCCGATCGCACCCAGCAGGTGCAGAACAACAATGACTGTTTCCAGCATTCTTCAGTTTCCTGCAGCGCGACAGATCGCACCGAATTCATCCGCATTCAGAGAAGCTCCACCTACGAGCCCCCCATCGATATCCCGCATACCGAACAACTCGGCTGCACTGGCGGCCTTTACACTGCCGCCATAAAGAATTCTCAACTGACTCGCGACATCAGCATCCAGCTGCGCAACCTGCGCACGGATGGCTGCATGCACTTCCTGAGCCTGCTCAGGCGTAGCGGTCAACCCGGTGCCGATGGCCCATACAGGCTCATAAGCAACTACGGCATTGTTCAGCGCATCGACACCCAGGGCATCGACCACCGCGGCCAACTGGCCACCCACCACACCCAGCGTTGCATTCGCCTCACGCTGCTCACGGGTTTCACCAACGCAGAGCACGGGAGTCAAGCCCGCCGCCTGCACTGCCGCAAACTTGCGCACGACCACTTCGTCATCTTCACCCAGAATCAGGCGACGCTCGGAGTGACCAACCAGCACCAGCTCGCAACCACCATCGACCAACTGACTGACTGCCAGCTCACCGGTCAAGGCACCCTGCTCTACCTGTGCCGCACAATCCTGAGCTCCAACTTCCACTGCTTTGCCGCTCAGGCCTTCAACAACCTGAGCGATATGCAGACTGGAGGGAAACACCGCAACATCGACGTCAGCCGGCAAATCCTGCTGACGCAGCCCTTCGATCAGTTCTGCGACGCTGTCGCGGGTACCGTGCATTTTCCAGTTACCGGCGACTAAGGGGCGACGCATGTTTTACCTCGTCGATCAAAGAGGGCGCAGATGTTACCCAAGAGCACCCTCGGTAGCAAGCGCAATCAAGCACAGACTTCGGCAACAATCTTAGCCAATTCATCGGCATAGCCGCGAACCGTAGTTTCCTCGTCACCTTCGACCATTACTCGCACCAGCGGCTCGGTACCCGACTTACGCAGCAGCACGCGACCACGCCCCGCCATGCTCTCGGTAACCCGCGCGCAGGCCTCCTTGACCGAGGGGTGCTCAAGCGGATCGAGGGCACCGGAAAACCGCACATTGACCAGCACCTGAGGACATTTCTTCAGATCGCTGCGCGCCTCGACCAGACTCTGATCACGCCGCTTGAGCGCCATCAGCACCTGCAGAGCGGCAATGATGGCATCACCGGTGGTGGTGTGCTGGAAGCAAACAAGGTGCCCCGAGTTCTCGCCACCGAGTTGCCAGTTGCGCCCCAGCAGCTCGGCAATCACGTAGCGATCACCGACATTGGCCCGCACGAACGGAATGTTCAAATCAGCCAGGGCCAGCTCGAGCCCCAGGTTGCTCATCAGCGTGCCGACCACACCGCCACGCAAGCGCCCGCGCTCCTGCAGGTCACGAGCGATGATGAACAGCAGCTCGTCACCGTCGACCACCGCGCCGTACTGATCGACCATCAGCACGCGATCAGCATCGCCATCGAAGGCGATGCCCAGATCAGCCTGCTGCGCGACCACCTCGGCCTGCAGCGCGGCGAGGTGCGTAGAGCCACAACCGTCATTGATGTTGAGCCCATCAGGCTGCGCCGAAATGACTCGCACCTCGGCACCCAGCTCACGAAACACACTCGGCGCGACCTTGTAAGCGGCACCGTGGGCGCAATCGAGAACGACCTTCAGCCCCTTGAAGCTGGTACCACTGGGTACGCTGCCTTTGCAGAACTCGATATAACGCCCGGACGCATCGTTGATTCGCGAAGCCTTGCCAATACCGGCAGACTCCACCACGGTCATCGGCTGATCGAGCAACTCTTCGATCATCAGCTCGACATCGTCGGGCAGCTTGGTGCCCTCACTGGAGAAAAACTTGATGCCGTTATCGTCGTGAGGATTGTGCGAGGCGCTGATGACGATGCCGGCATCGGCCTGGAAGGTCCGCGTCAGATAGGCGATGGCCGGTGTCGGCATCGGCCCGAGCAACTGCACGTCAGCCCCGGCCGCAGCCAAACCCGCCTCCAGTGCGGACTCGAACATGTAGCCGGAGATGCGCGTGTCCTTGCCGATCAGGATGCGGCACTTGCCCTGCTTGCGAAACGCCATGCCAGCGGCCCAGCCAAGCTTGAGCATGAAGTCCGGAGTAATGGGGAACTGACCGACGCGCCCGCGAATGCCGTCGGTACCGAAGTATTTTCTAGCCATGACGCTTTCCTTGTTATTGCACTGCTTCAACCGCAGCGATCATGCGCACCACATCCACCGTTTCGGCGACGTCATGCACACGCAGAATATGTGCACCCTTGGTCAATGCCAGGGCTGCCAGAGCCAGGCTGCCGTAAAGGCGCCCGCCAACTTCGTGACCAAGCACCTTACCGATCATGCTCTTGCGCGATACACCAACCAGCAAGGGCCGCCCAAGTGCGGACAGCTCGGCCATCCGCTTGAACAGGGCCAGATTGTGCTCCAGGGTCTTGGCAAATCCAAAGCCCGGATCGAGCACGATCCGCTCGGCGGCAATACCAGCCGTCGCGCATGCACTCATGCGTTCGACGAGGAAGTCGTGCACTTCGCTGACGATATCCGGGTACTGAGGGTTGTCCTGCATGTTGCCCGGCTCACCGCGCATGTGCATCAGGCACACCGGTAGGCCACTGTCGGCAGCAGCATCGAGAGCGCCGTCACGCTGCAACGAACGCACGTCGTTGATCAGCCCAGCCCCCAGCCTTGCACTCTCGCGCATGACCGCAGGCGTCGAGGTGTCCACCGAGATGATCACATCCAGATTGCCCGCGATGGCTTCCACCATCGGCGCAACTCGCTCCAACTCCTCGGTCGGCGAAACTGCACGAGCGCCTGGGCGAGTGGACTCCCCTCCAACATCGATCAGCGTCGCGCCAGCGGCGACCATCTGCTCGGCATGACGCAACGCCGCGTCACGAGCCGTGAAGCGTCCGCCATCGGAAAAGGAATCGGGGGTGACATTGAGGATGCCCATCACGTGCGGACGGGACAAATCAAGAAGCCGGCTGCCACAGGGCAGCCGGCTCGGGTATTGCGTATTGGACATAAGCGACCTTAGTGCTCGGCCGCCGGCCCACCGATGGGCTTCTCGGGAAGACTGGGTTCGTCGACCTTGGCTTGCGGCGCACCGGAGTCGTCGCCACCGCCCCAGCCACGCGGCTCACGGGGCTCGCGACCGCTCATGATGTCTTCGATCTGCTCAGCATCGATGGTTTCGTACTTCATCAGCGCTTCTGCCATGGCATCGAGCTTGCCGCGGTTTTCCACCAGCAGCTGCTTGGCGGTGGCGTAACATTCGTCGATGATGCGGCGCACTTCCTCGTCGATCTGCTTGGCAGTCTCGCCGGAAACATTGCTGTTCTGGCTACCCATGCTGCGACCGAGGAACACTTCACCCTCTTCTTCCGCGTACATCAACGGACCCAGCTTCTCCGACAAGCCCCACTTGGTGACCATGTTCTTGGCCAGCTGCGTGGCGCGCATGATGTCGTTCGAGGCGCCCGTGGTGACGCCATCGAAACCAAGGGTCATCTCCTCGGCGATACGCCCACCGAACAGCGAGCAGATCTGACTGATCAGGGCGCGCTTGCTGAGGCTGTAACGATCCTCTTCCGGCAGGAACATGGTCACACCCAAGGCACGACCACGCGGAATGATGGAGACCTTGTAGACCGGATCATGCTCGGGCACCAGGCGACCGACGATGGCGTGACCGGCCTCGTGGTAAGCGGTGTTGAGCTTCTCCTTGTCGGACATGACCATGGTCTTGCGCTCGGCACCCATCATGATCTTGTCCTTGGCCAGCTCGAACTCCTTCATTTCCACCAGGCGCTTGCCAGAGCGAGCGGCGAACAGAGATGCTTCGTTGACCAGGTTTGCCAGATCGGCACCGGAGAAACCCGGAGTACCGCGCGCGATGACAGCCGGATTGACGTCGTCACCCATCGGCACCTTGCGCATGTGCACCTTCAGAATCTGCTCGCGACCACGGATATCCGGCAGACCGACCACCACCTGGCGATCGAAACGACCAGGGCGCAGCAGCGCCGGGTCCAGTACGTCAGGACGGTTGGTGGCGGCAATGACGATGATGCCGTCATTCATTTCGAAGCCATCCATCTCAACCAGCAGCTGGTTGAGGGTCTGCTCGCGCTCGTCGTGACCGCCGCCCATGCCGGCGCCACGATGGCGACCAACGGCGTCGATCTCGTCGATGAAGATGATGCAGGGGGCGTGCTTCTTGGCCTGATCGAACATGTCGCGCACACGGCTGGCACCCACACCGACGAACATCTCGACGAAGTCGGAACCGGAAATGGTGAAGAACGGCACTTTCGCCTCACCGGCCACGGCCTTGGCCAGCAAGGTCTTACCGGTACCCGGCGAGCCAACCATCAGGACGCCACGCGGAATCCGGCCACCCAGACGCTGGAACTTGCCCGGATCACGCAGGAACTCGACCAGCTCGCTGACTTCTTCCTTGGCTTCGTCGCAACCGGCGACGTCGGCGAAGGTGGTCTTGACCTGGTCTTCTGAGAGCAAACGTGCCTTGGACTTGCCGAAGCTCATCGGCCCGCCCTTGCCTCCGGCACCGCCCTGCATCTGGCGCATGAAGAACATGAACACGGCGATGATCACCAGAATCGGGAAGCTTGCCACCAACAGCTGCGTCCAGATGCTCTGCTGTTCAGGCTGCTTGCCTTCGATGACCACGTTGTTGTCGATCAGGTCGCCGATCAGACCGCCATCCTGAATCGCCGGACGAATGGTCTTGAAGCCTTCGCCATCGGTGCGCTTACCGGTGATCACGTAACCGTCGACGGTGACGCGCTCGACGCGCCCCTCCTTCACCTGCTCGATGAATTGCGAGTAGCTCAGGGTCTGCGGCTCGCTCGGGCTGGAGAAGTTGTTCATCACGGTAACCAGCACCGCCGCGATGATCAGCCACAGGATCAGATTCTTTGCCATGTCGTTCAATTAGCTACCCTCTGAAGCAGGCCTCGTGGCGAAGCAGGCTTCCCATGACGACCAATGATATACCGACCTAACTTACACCAAACGCCCGCGTCCCGCAGGCACCGTCTGTAACCCTTTATGAGACCTTTGCCACTGAGACCGACGTGGCGGCCACCAGTTTCAACTCACGCCCCGCGGAAACCACGCGCCAGCAGATACTGCTCACGCGAGCGATCACGCGAAGACAGTGGCTTGCGCATCTGTACCTTGTCGAAGGTTTCACGCACCTGCTTGTGGTACGCATCGAAGCCTTCGCCCTGGAAAATCTTGATCAAAAAATCACCACCTGGACGCAAGACACGTCCGGCCAGGTCCAGCGCGAGCTCGCACAGGTACATCGCACGCGCCTGGTCAGCGGTTCTTACCCCACTCATATTGGGGGCCATATCGGAAATAACAAGGTCGACCGGATTTTCCCCGATGGCCTCGAGAAGCTGGGCGAACACCGCATCATCGGTAAAATCGCCTTGAATGAAGGTAACGTCGGGAATCGCGTCCATTTCCAGAATATCGGACGCGATCAAACGTCCCTTGTCACCAATCACTCGGCTGGTGACCTGCGACCATCCCCCCGGCGCAGCACCAAGATCGACCACGGTCATACCGGGGCGCAGGATGCGATCCTTCTCCTGGATTTCCAGCAACTTGTAGCTGGCGCGCGACCGATAGCCGTCCTTCTGCGCCATCTTCACGTAAGGATCGTCGAAATGTTCTTTCAGCCAACGCTGGCTGGTCTTGGAACGTGCCACTGAAACCTCGAACTCAACGGGTCATGAATAACTGCGCGGGCTCGGGTAAGATAGGCGCCGTTTTCCAGACCGAATTAGGTACTAACGATTATGCCGCTCACTCAAGAGCAGAAGAAACAATTCAAATCTATCGGCCACCACCTGAAACCTGTATTGATCGTGGCTGACAATGGTTTGACCGAAGGCGTGCTGGCCGAGCTGGACCGCGCCCTGAACGATCACGAACTGATCAAGGTACAGCTGCGCCTCAGCGAACGCGAAGATCGCCAGGCTGCCATCGTAGCCCTGTGCCAAAGCGGACGGGCCGAGCTGGTCCAGTCCATCGGCAAGGTCGCCCTGCTCTATCGCAAGAACCCCAAGCCGAATCGCAACCTGTCCAACGTGATTCGCTATCAGGGCTGACGACTGCGTGCAGCGCCTGCACTGTCGACGTCAGGCGCCGCGCGATTTACCTGGAACCGGTTGCAGCACCAGCAGCAGCCCGCAGAATGCCATCACCAAGTAGCTGAAGCGTAGCCAGTATTCGGCCTCGGGCCAGTACTGCAGGACCACGAAGTAACTCAGGGCCATGGCCGCAACGGTCAACAGCAACTGCCCACGCATATCACGCACCAGACTCGAAAGCCCGTCGCCGCGCAGCAAGGCAAACGCCTGCAGCGCTACGCACACGGCCGTCAGGCCGATCAGCAGTGGCACCAGCCGTTCGGCTATTTCCTGCGTCAGCAGAGGCGCCAGGCCGATCTGACCGATGGCCGGCAGAATGACGAATTGCAACAACCACAGACCGCCGACCCAGAGGGTCTGGGCCAGCTGCCAACTGACGGCAGCGGCCCGCGACGGTTGATGTGGTTTAGATGTGACGGACTTCGACAATCTCGTACTCGATCAGGCCACTGGGGGTTTGCACCGTCACCACATCACCTTCGCTCTTGCCCACCAGGGCACGAGCGATGGGCGAGCCAACGGAAATCTTGCCCTGCTTGATGTCGGCTTCGTCTTCACCGACGATCTGGTAGGTCACGCTCTCGTCGGTTTCGACATTGGCGATTTCCACAGTGGTGCCGAAAATTACCTTGCCGGTATGGGCAATGGTGGTGACGTCGATGATCACCGCATTCTGCAGGCGACCCTCGATATCACGCACACGTGCCTCGACCATGCCCTGTTCTTCACGGGCAGCATGGTATTCGGCGTTTTCCTTGAGGTCACCCAGCTCGCGAGCCTCGGCAATCGCCTGGCTCAGAGCGGGGCGACGCACCTTGGTCAGGTGCGCCAGCTCTTCTTCCAGGGCGCGAGCGCCCTGGACGGTCATTGGGTATTTATTCATGCCTTGATTCCTGCGTGCAGATCCTGCAGTCGGCGCACGGTCTTCTCGGGACCGAACTTGAGCGCCTCACAGACCGCCTGCCCCGCCGCGATGGTGGTGGTGCAGTAGATCTTGTGCTGCAGGGCGTTACGACGGATCGAGTAGGAGTCAGCGATGGACTGACGCCCCTCGGTGGTATTGATGATCAAGGTAACTTCGTCGTTCTTGATCATATCGACGACATGCGGACGACCTTCGGTCACCTTGTTCACCCGGCGTACCGGCAGACCGGCAGCCTCGATCACCTTGGCGGTGCCTGCGGTGGCGACCACCTCGAAGCCCAGCGCGACCAGATCGCGAGCGACCTGAACAGCTTCCGGCTTGTCGTCCTCGCGTACGCTGATGAAAGCGCAACCGGAGTTCGGCAGGATCTCGCTGGCACCCAGCTGCGCCTTGGCGAAGGCCTCGCCGAAGCTGTCACCGACACCCATCACCTCACCGGTGGACTTCATCTCTGGGCCGAGGATCGGGTCGACACCCGGGAACTTGGCGAAGGGGAACACCGCTTCCTTGACGCTGAAGAACGGCGGGATGATTTCCTTGGTGAAGCCCACTTCGGCCAGGGTCTTGCCGGCCATGACGCGCGCGGCCACCTTGGCCAGCGACTCGCCGATGCACTTGGAAACGAACGGCACGGTACGCGAGGCACGCGGGTTCACTTCGATGACGTAGATGTCCTCGCCCTGCACGGCCATCTGCACGTTCATCAGGCCGATCACGCCGAGTTCCAGGGCCATTTTCTTGACCTGCTCGCGGATCTCGTCCTGGATGTGTGCCGGCAGCGAGTATGGCGGCAGCGAGCAGGCGGAGTCACCGGAGTGCACGCCAGCCTGTTCGATATGCTGCATGATCGCACCGATGACCACGGTTTCGCCGTCGCTGACCGCGTCCACGTCCACTTCGATGGCGCAGTTGAGGAAGCGATCGAGCAGCACCGGGCTGTCGTTGGAGACCTTCACCGCTTCGCGCATGTAGCGCTTGAGCTCTTCTTCCTGGTAGACGATTTCCATCGCCCGTCCGCCCAGTACGTAGGACGGACGCACCACCATCGGGTAACCGATGCCCTTGGACAGCGCGAGGGCCTCGTCTTCGCTGCGCGCAGTGGCGTTGGCCGGCTGACGCAGGTTCAGGCGCTGCACCATCTGCTGGAAGCGCTCGCGGTCTTCGGCGCGGTCGATGGCCTCAGGGCTGGTGCCGATGATCGGCACGCCTGCTTCTTCCAGCGCGCGGCAGATCTTCAGCGGAGTCTGGCCGCCGTACTGGACGATGACGCCCTTGGGCTGCTCGACGCGGACGATTTCCAGCACGTCTTCCAGGGTCACCGGCTCGAAGTACAGACGATCGGAGGTGTCGTAATCGGTGGAGACGGTTTCCGGATTGCAGTTGACCATGATGGTCTCGAAACCGTCTTCACGCATGGCCAGCGCCGCGTGCACGCAGCAGTAGTCGAACTCGATGCCCTGACCGATACGGTTGGGGCCGCCACCGAGAATCATGATCTTGTCGCGGGTCGACGGATTGGCCTCGCACTCTTCCTCATAGGTCGAGTACATGTAGGCGGTGTCGGTGGCGAACTCGGCGGCGCAGGTGTCCACGCGCTTGTACACCGGCAGCACTTTCAGCTTGTGGCGGTGAGCGCGCAGGCTCTTCTCGGAAACGCCCAGCAGTTTGGCCAGACGCGCATCGGAGAAGCCCTTGCGCTTGAGCTTGAACATCAGGTCATAGTCGATGGAGGACAGACCCAGAGTCTGAACGGTCGCCTCGTCCTTGATCAGATCTTCGATCTGCACCAGGAACCACTCGTCGATGCGAGTCAGCTCGAACACCTCGGCGACGGTCTTGCCGGCACGGAAGGCATCGGCCACGTACCAGATGCGATCGGCGCTGGGTACGGTCAGCTCGCGGCGCAGGGTGCTTTCGGCTTCCGGGTCGTTCAGGTCGAGCTTCGGATCGAAGCCGGCAACGCCGACTTCCAGGCCACGCAGGGCTTTCTGCATCGACTCCTGGAAGGTGCGACCGATGGCCATGACCTCGCCCACGGACTTCATCTGGGTGGTCAGGCGCGCATCGGCCTTGGGGAATTTCTCGAAGGCGAAACGCGGAACCTTGGTCACCACGTAGTCGATGGCCGGCTCGAACGACGCCGGGGTACGACCACCAGTGATGTCGTTGGACAGCTCATCGAGGGTGTAGCCGACGGCCAGCTTGGCGGCGATCTTGGCGATCGGGAAGCCGGTGGCCTTGGAGGCCAGCGCCGAACTGCGCGATACGCGCGGGTTCATCTCGATCACGACCATGCGCCCGGTGTTCGGGCAGATGCCGAACTGCACGTTGGAGCCGCCGGTTTCCACACCGATCTCACGCAGTACCGCCAGAGAGGCGTTACGCAGAATCTGGTATTCCTTGTCGGTCAGGGTCTGTGCCGGTGCGACAGTGATCGAGTCACCGGTGTGCACGCCCATCGGATCGAAGTTCTCGATGGAGCAGACGATGATGCAGTTGTCCTTCTTGTCGCGGACCACCTCCATCTCGTATTCCTTCCAGCCGATCAGCGACTCGTCGATCAGCAGTTCGCTGGTCGGCGACAGATCGAGACCACGGGCGCAGATTTCTTCGAATTCTTCACGGTTGTAGGCAATGCCGCCGCCGGTGCCGCCCATGGTGAAGGACGGACGGATGATGCACGGGAAGCCGACCTTCTCCAGCACGCCGTAGGCGTCTTCCATGCTGTGGGCGATGCCGGATACCGGGCAGGCCAGGCCGATGTCCTTCATCGCCTTGTCGAAGCGCGAACGGTCTTCGGCCTTGTCGATGGTGTCGGCGTTGGCACCGATCATCTCGACGCCGAATTTCTCCAGCACGCCGTGGCGCTCCAGATCCAGCGCGCAGTTCAGCGCGGTCTGGCCGCCCATGGTCGGCAGCAGTGCATCCGGACGCTCCTTTTCGATGATCTTGGCCACGGTGGCCCACTTGATCGGTTCGATGTAGGTGGCGTCGGCCATGGCCGGGTCGGTCATGATGGTGGCCGGGTTGGAGTTCACCAGAATGACGCGGAAACCTTCTTCCTTCAGCGCCTTGCACGCCTGGGCACCGGAGTAGTCGAACTCGCAGGCCTGGCCGATGACGATGGGGCCGGCGCCGAGGATCAGGATGCTTTTGATGTCTGTACGTTTTGGCATTTTCTTACTCTCGAATCCTTGGGTCAGTCGGCAGGCTTAGCGGCGCTTGGCCATGGCTTCGATGAAGCGGTCGAACAATGGAGCCACGTCGTGCGGGCCTGGGCTCGCCTCTGGGTGACCCTGGAAGCTGAAGGCGTCCTTGTCGGTGCGCTCGATGCCCTGCAGGGTGCCGTCGAACAGCGACTTGTGGATCGGGCGCACGTTGCCCGGCAGGCTGCTCTCGTCCACGGCGAAACCGTGGTTCTGGCTGGTGATCATTACCACGCCGCTGTCGAGGTCCTGCACCGGGTGGTTGGCGCCGTGGTGGCCGTGGCCCATCTTCAGGGTCTTGGCGCCGGAGGCCAGAGCCAGCAACTGGTGGCCAAGGCAGATGCCAAACACCGGAATATCGGTTTCCAGAACGTCCTTGATCGCCTTGATCGCGTAGTCGCACGGCTCGGGATCGCCAGGGCCGTTGGACAGGAACACGCCATCGGGATTGAGCGCCAGCACGTCGCTGGCCGGAGTTTGCGCAGGCACCACGGTCAGGCGGCAGCCACGCTCGACCAGCATGCGCAGGATGTTCAGCTTCACGCCGTAGTCATAGGCGACCACGTGATAAGGCAGCTCGCTGGCCGGGATTTCCGGATGGCTGTCGCTCTGCAGATTCCAGGTGCTTTCGCGCCACTCATAGCGCTCGGTGCAGCTGACCACCTTGGCCAGGTCCATGCCCTTGAGGCCTGGGAAGCCGCGTGCCAGCTCCAGCGCTTTCTCTTCGGTGGCGTCATCACCCACCAGGATGCAACCGTTCTGCGAACCCTTCTCGCGCAGGATGCGGGTCAGGCGACGGGTATCGATGCCGGCAATGGCGACGGTGCCGTTGGCTTTCAGGTACTCGTCCAGCGGCTGCTTGTCGCGCCAGTTGCTGGAAATCAGCGGCAGGTCGCGAATGATCAGGCCAGCGGCCCAGACACGATTGGACTCGGCGTCTTCCGGGGTGGTGCCGGTGTTGCCGATGTGCGGGTAAGTCAGGGTAACGATCTGCTGGGCATAGGATGGATCGGTAAGGATTTCCTGATAGCCGGTCATGGCGGTGTTGAACACCACCTCTCCGATCGTCTGGCCATCGGCCCCGATGGAATCGCCGCGAAAAATGCTGCCGTCAGCAAGGGCCAAAATGGCAGGTTTGGGGGCTGGCTTAGTCAAGAAGACCTCCGTCTCGATCAAGGCTTGAAGCAAACGCAGGTTGTAAAAAAGCGGGATGACGTGTGAAGGTCATCCCGCTTTTTTATTTGAGCCATTCTGCGTAACTTTTAGTGGACACACTAAAACAGGAAGCTTACAGGAGAACCCTTTTTCGGTCCACCCGATAAGACGCTTCAGTCACACATTTGCGTCAACTCAGGCCCAACACGTCCTGCATGTCGTATAGCGCAGGTGAACGCTGCTGCAGCCACAACGCCGAACGCACCGCGCCCTTGGCGAAGGTCATGCGACTGGAGGCCTTGTGAGTGATCTCCACGCGCTCGCCATCAGCGGCGAACAGCACGGTGTGATCACCGACCACATCACCGGCGCGCACAGTGGCGAAGCCGATGGTTTCACGCTCACGCGCACCGGTCTGGCCTTCACGGCCGTAGACGGCAACCTTGCGCAGATCACGCCCCAGTGCATCGGCGACCACTTCACCCATGCGCAGCGCCGTGCCGGACGGTGCATCGACCTTGTGCCGATGGTGAGCCTCGATGATCTCGATATCCACGTCATCACCCAGCACGCGAGCCGCGGTATCCAGCAGCTTCAGACACAGGTTGACGCCGACACTGAAGTTGGCAGCGAAGACGATGGGTATCTGCTTGGCCGCCTCGCTCAGTTGCTGCTTCTCTTGCGGCGTGAAACCCGTGGTGCCGATGACCATGGCCTTGCCCGCCTGGCGGCAGACTTCCAGGTTCTTCAGCGTCACCGACGGATGAGTGAAATCGATCAGCACGTCGAAATCATCGACAACCGCTGCCAGATCGCCCGCCAGGGCCACACCGACCTTGCCCAGACCGACCAGCTCACCGGCATCGGCGCCGATCAGGCTGCTGTCGGCACGGTCGATGGCGGCGCTGAGCTGCGCACCCTCAGCCTGGCTCACGGCCTCGATCAGGGTCTTGCCCATGCGCCCGGCGGCGCCCATCACTGCAATACGTTGCATACATCAGCTCCAAGCTGTCGCCCCGGCCATGCCGGGGCGCTTTGGGATTAAACGTCGCCGAAGAAGCGCTTGACGCCTTCGAACCAGCCACTGGCCTTGGGCGAGTGGGAGTCGTCGCCCTGCAGCGACTTGCGGAACTCTTCGAGCAGCTCGCGCTGACGCTTGTTCAGGTTGACCGGCGTCTCCACCGCCACCCGACACATCAGATCGCCGGCCGCGCCACCGCGCACCGGGGCCACGCCCTTGCCACGCAGGCGGAACAGCTTGCCGGTCTGCGTGCCTTCAGGGATCTTCAGCTTGACCCGGCCATCGAGGGTCGGCACTTCCAGCTCGCCACCCAGCGCCGCATCGACGATGCTGATCGGCACCTCGCAGTACAGATGCTTGCCGTCGCGCTGGAAGATCGCATGCTCACGCACGTTGACCACCACATAGAGGTCACCGGCCGGGCCGCCATGCGCCCCCGCCTCACCCTCACCGGACAGGCGAATGCGATCACCGGTATCGACACCTGCCGGCACCTTGACCGACAGCGTCTTGCTCTCTTCCACTCGCCCCTGACCATGGCAACTGCCACAGGGATCGGTGATCATCTTGCCGCTGCCGTGGCAACGCGGGCAGGTCTGCTGTACGGAGAAGAAACCCTGCTGCATGCGCACCTGGCCGATACCACCACAGGTGGTACAGGTGACCGGGCTGGTGCCCTTCTTGGCGCCCGTACCATCGCAGGTCTTGCAACCAACCAGAGTCGGCACGCGAATGGTCACGGTGGTGCCACGCACGGCTTCTTCGAGGTCCAGCTCAAGGGTGTAGCGCAGATCAGAGCCACGCTGGGCACCGCCGCGCGAACCACCACGTCCGCCACCGCCGCCAAAGAAATCGCTGAACACGTCACCGAAGATGTCGGAGAAGTTGGCGCCGCCGAAACCGGCACCACCACCTGCGCCCATCTGCGGATCGACACCAGCATGACCATACTGGTCATAGGCCGAACGCTTGCTGGCGTCGGAGAGCACTTCGTAGGCCTCGTTGGCCTCCTTGAATTTCTCTTCGGCGTCTTTGTCGTCCGGGTTGCGGTCCGGGTGATACTTCATCGCCAGGCGCCGATAGGCCTTCTTCAGCTCGGCCTCGCTGGCGCCGCGCTCGACCCCCAGGATCTCGTAATAGTCACGTTTTGCCATAGTAGTGCTGCACTCTCAGATTCGTGAGCTCCAGATACGCCGACGCGGGAGAAGGCTCCCGCGCGGCGAATCCTGCCCGTCGCGAGCGACGGTGGAGCGTAAAGAAGAGGCGGCCCGCTGAGCAGGCCGCATCCCTTACTTGTTCTCCTTGACCTCTTCGAACTCAGCGTCGACCACGTCGTCACCGGCGGCATCCTTGGCATCGCCAGCGTCAGCCTGGGCGGCACCACCTTGCGGCTGCTCGGCGTACATCTTCTGCGCCAGCGGCGTGGTGGCCTCGGACAGCGCGTTCATCTTGGCTTCGATGGCTTCCTTGTCGTCGCCCTTCACGGCAACTTCCAGCTCGCCAATGGCCTTCTCGATGGCCGCTTTCTCTTCGCCAGTGGCCTTGTCGCCAGCCTCGGTGAGCATCTTGCGGGTGGCATGCACCAGCTGATCGCCCTGATTGCGCGCAGTGGCCAGCTCTTCGAACTTGCGGTCTTCCTCGGCATTGGCCTCGGCATCACGCACCATTTGCTCGATTTCTTCCTCGGACAGACCGGAGTTGGCCTTGATCACGATGGACTGCTGCTTGCCAGTGGCCTTGTCCTTGGCGGACACATGCAGGATGCCGTTGGCATCGATGTCGAAGGTCACTTCGATCTGCGGCACACCACGCGGAGCTGGCGGAATCTCGGCCAGGTCGAACTTGCCCAGGGACTTGTTCTGCGCGGCCTGCTTGCGCTCACCCTGCAGCACGTGAATGGTCACGGCGTTCTGATTGTCATCAGCAGTGGAGAACACCTGCGACTTCTTGGTCGGGATGGTGGTGTTCTTCTCGATCAGCGCAGTCATCACACCGCCCATGGTTTCGATACCCAGGGTCAGCGGAGAAACGTCCAGCAGCAGCACGTCCTTGACGTCACCAGCCAGCACCGCGCCCTGAATGGCAGCACCCATGGCCACGGCTTCGTCCGGGTTGACGTCCTTGCGCGGCTCCTTGCCGAAGAACTCGGCAACGGTCTTCTGCACCAGCGGCATGCGGGTCTGACCGCCGACCAGGATCACGTCGTCGATCTTGCTGACGTCGATACCGGCGTCCTTCAGCGCAGTGCGGCACGGCTCGATGGTGCGCTGCACCAGATCCTCGACCAGCGACTCCAGCTTGGAGCGGGAAATCTTCACGTTCAGGTGCTTCGGACCGGAGGCATCTGCAGTGATGTACGGCAGGTTGACGTCGGTCTGCTGGCTCGAGGACAGCTCGATCTTGGCCTTCTCGGCAGCTTCCTTCAGGCGCTGCATGGCCAACGGGTCGCCCTTGAGGTTCATGCCGGTTTCTTTCTTGAATTCGTCGACGAGGTAGTCGATCAGACGAATGTCGAAGTCCTCACCACCGAGGAAGGTGTCACCGTTGGTGGCCAGTACTTCGAACTGGTGCTCGCCGTCGACTTCAGCGATCTCGATCACCGACACGTCGAAGGTACCGCCACCCAAGTCATAGACGATCACGGTGTGGTCGCCTTTCGCCTTGTCCATGCCGTAGGCCAGCGCAGCCGCGGTCGGCTCGTTGATGATGCGCTTGACGTCGAGACCGGCGATGCGACCAGCATCCTTGGTGGCCTGGCGCTGGCTGTCGTTGAAGTAGGCCGGAACGGTGATCACCGCTTCGGTCACAGGCTCGCCCAGGTAGTCCTCGGCGGTCTTCTTCATTTTCTTCAGCACTTCGGCGCTGATCTGCGGCGGCGCCATCTTCTGGCCGTTGACCTCGACCCAGGCGTCGCTGTTGTCAGCCTTGACGATCTTGTACGGCACCATCTGGATGTCTTTCTGCACGACATCCTCGTCAAAACGACGACCGATCAGGCGCTTCACCGCGTACAGGGTGTTGTGCGGGTTGGTCACAGCCTGGCGCTTGGCCGACTGGCCAACCAGGATTTCGCCGTCGTTGGCGTACGCGATGATGGACGGCGTGGTGCGAGCGCCTTCAGCGTTCTCGAGCACCTTGACGTTGCCGTTTTCCAGAATGGAGACGCAGGAGTTGGTGGTCCCCAGGTCGATACCGATGATTTTACCCATGAAAATTCTCCCGAAACTTTGATTTTTCCGCCGCCTGGTTTCGTAGGCGCCGGTAGCACTAAAACGCTTGACTTAGAAATGGGGGCGCTGCCGAGAATTTCAAGCCTGCTCGTCAATGGATGGCGGCGGCGTGGTCGGCGCCTTGCTGACCACGACCATGGCCGGGCGCAGCAGGCGACCATTGAGCAGGTAGCCCTTCTGGAACACCTTGAGCACCGAGTTCGGCTCGACCTTGGCGCTTTCTTCCATCGCCATTGCCTGGTGATGCTCCGGATTGAACGGGGCACCGTGCGGATCGACCGCTTCCAGCTGGTGGCGCGCCAGGGTGTCAATGAACAGCTTGAGGGTCAGTTGCATGCCCTCACGCACGCCCTTGATGGCTTCGTCGTCAGGGCTGGACAGCTCCAGACCACGTTCCAGGCTGTCGACCACCGGCAGCAGGTCATTGGCGAATTTTTCCAGCGCGAACTTGTGCGCCTTCTCCACGTCCTGCTCGGCGCGACGGCGCACGTTCTGCAGCTCGGCCGCTACGCGCAGCGACTGGTCCTGCGCCGCAGCCAGCTGCTCTTCCAGGGCCTGTACGCGAGCCGCCAGGTCGTCGCTCGACGCAGCGTTCTCGGCCGCCTGAGTCTCGGGGTTCTGCGTATCCAGGTTCTGTTCGTCAGCCATGCCTATCTCCTATCGAATGAATCGGCGCGAGTCCGGCTCGCACTCCTGCCGCCTATATGGAGTCAATTCCACAGCTTTCAAGGGGCGATAGACGAGGATTGCCAGGAAAAGAAAAAACACTGTATAAATAACCAGACCTTAATTCGGGAGCGTTCGCCATGCTGGTGCACCTGTCCATTCACAACTACGCCATCGTCGACCACCTGGATCTCGAACTGGATGCCGGCATGAGCGCCATCAGCGGTGAGACCGGTGCCGGCAAATCGATCATGCTCGACGCCCTGGGCCTGTGCCTGGGCGATCGCGCCGACAGCGGCGTGGTGCGCCCTGGCAGCGACAAGGCGGACATTCTCGCCAGCTTCGACCTGGCGGACATTCCCGAAGCTCGCGCCTGGCTCGCGGAACGTGACCTGGACAACGACGGCCCGTGCATCCTCCGTCGCGTGATTACCGCCGAAGGTCGCTCACGCGGCTACATCAACGGTAGCCCCTGCCCACAGGCCGACCTCAAGGCCCTGGGCGAGCTGATCATCGACATCCACAGCCAGCACGAACACCAGTCGCTGCTCAAGAGCGACACCCACCGCCGCCTGCTCGACGAATACGCCGGCAGTCAGGAACTGGCGCGCCAGGTGCAACTCGCTGCACAGCGCTGGAAGCAGACACGTAACGAGCTGGAACGCATTTCCAGCCAGGGTGACGAGCAACGCGCCCGCCATCAACTGCTCAGCTACCAGTTGGAAGAGCTGGATAACCTCGCCCTTGGTGACAACGAACTGGAGCAACTGGAGCAGGAACACAAGACCTTGAGCAACGCCGAAGCCCTGATCGGAGCCTGTCGCCAAGTGCTCGAGCTGTGCAGCGAAAGCGATGCCGGCAACGTCCTGTCAGCACTGACCGCCAGCCTCAACCGCCTGGGTGCCTTCGGTGGCCAGGGTGGCGCCCTCGGTGAAGCCAGCAACCTGCTGGCCAGCGCCCAGATTCAGGTGGAAGAAGCCATTGGCGAGCTCAACCGCTTCGTCGACCACTTCGACGCCGACCCGCAGCGCCAGCAGTTTCTCGAAGAACGCCTGGACACCATCTACACCCTGGCGCGCAAGCACCGCATCCAGCCCACCGAGCTGTCGGCCCTGCAGCAAAAGCTGTTCGATGAACTGGAAAGCCTCAATGCCGATGACCAGGCCAGCGAACGCCTGGCCGAGGAACTGGCCGCCTACGAGCGCCACTATCAGGAAAAGGCCACGGAACTCAGCTCGCTGCGCAGCAATGCCGCCGAGCGCCTGTCTGCCGCCGTAGAACAGGAGATGCAGGCGCTGGGCATGCCAGGTGGGCGCTTCAACATCCAGCTGCAGACGATGAACAGCGAAGAGCCGCATGCCAATGGCCTGGAGATGGTCGAGTTCCTGGTCAGCGCCAACCCCGGTCAGCCACTGCGCGGCCTGGCCAAGGTCGCCTCTGGCGGTGAACTGTCGCGTATCAGCCTGGCGATCCAGGTGATCACCGCGCAAACCTCGCGGGTACCGACCCTGGTATTCGACGAAGTGGATGTCGGCATCGGCGGGCCAACCGCCGAAGTGGTCGGCCAACTGCTGCGCCGCCTCGGCGAACGAGGCCAGGTACTGTGCGTCACTCACTTGCCGCAGGTTGCCGCACAAGGCCATCAGCATCTATTCGTGCACAAGCGCCGCGGTGAGGACGCCACCTCCACCGCCGTGAGCAAACTGGATGAGAGCGGTCGCGTCGAGGAGATCGCCCGCATGCTCGGCGGCGTCGACCTGACCGAGGAATCCCTCGCTCATGCGCGCAAGATGGTGACCAGCGCCCAGGCGGCCTGAAACGCCGCAGCCCGGAAACGATGCAGAAGCATCATTCCCCCGGCTTGCATCCAGGCTACGACACAGCAAAAAGGCGACCCGAAGGTCGCCTTTTTTCATTGCCGCAGAAGCATCAGCTCTTCTTGCGCACGTACAGCACCAGGTTGTGATCGACCAGTTCGAAGCCATGCTCACGCACGATCTCCTTCTGGCGCTTCTCGATCTCGGCGTCGAAGAACTCGATCACCTCACCGGAATCGACACAGACCATATGGTCGTGATGGCCGCTGTCCGCCAGTTCGAATACGGCATGGCCGCCATCGAAGTTGTGACGCACCACCAGGCCAGCAGCCTCGAACTGGGTCAGGACGCGGTATACGGTAGCCAGTCCGACGTCTTCACCGGCCTCCATCAGCGCCTTGTAGACATCCTCAGCGCTCATGTGGCGATGCTCGGCGTTATCCAGCATTTGCAGGATTTTGACCCGTGGCAGGGTCACCTTCAGTCCAGCTTTGCGCAGTTCGTTATTTTCAACCATGGTCTGCTTTCTCATGGATGCTGCTTCGCAGCACCCTTCAATACGGGTATGATCCGGGGTTCAAGTTGCCCAAGATAGTGGAAGTCACCCTCCGATGCAAAAAACCAAGCTCTTGCTGACCAGCCTGTCGCTGACCGGGCTCTTCGCACTCGCCGGTTGTTCATTCCCCGGGGTTTACAAGATCGACATTCAACAGGGCAATGTCGTGACACAGGACATGATAGACCAGCTGCGCCCAGGAATGACCCGGCGCCAAGTGCGGTTTATCATGGGCAACCCGCTGATCACCGACACCTTCCATGCCGATCGCTGGGATTATCTGTACAGCATCCAGCCGGGCGGCGGTCAGCGCCTGCAGGAACGCGTCAGCCTGGTATTCGACGGCAGCGACCAGCTGGTTGGCCTGGCCGGCGATTTCATGCCCGGCGTCAGCCGTGATCAGGCGATCATGGGCGAAGACAGCGACACCAGCAGTGCTCAGCCGCAAGCCAAACCGCAGGATGAAACGCCGCCAGCACCCGGCTCGCTGCTGGAGCAGATCCAGCGCGAAGTGGACCAGGTCGAGACCGTCCCGGTGCCGACGCCGGAGCCGCTGGACACCGATCCGCAGTAACACGCGGACACTAAAAAGCCCGGAGCGAATCCGGGCTTTTTCGTATCTGCCGCCTGATCAGCCAAACGACGGCAATCATCAGGCGGGTTCTTCGCCCTCTTCCCTGGCCTTGGCTTTGGCCGCGCGCTGCTTGCGCACTTCCTTGGGGTCGGCGATCAACGGCCGATAGATCTCGACACGCTCGCCCTCCTCCAGCACACGCTCCTCCGGTTTGCCGACCGCCTTGCCGAAAATACCCAGTGGCGCCTGGTTCAGGTCCAGCTCGGGAAAGAACTGCTGCATACCGGAACGCAGCGCAGCCTCACGCACCGTGGTGCCAGCCGGCACGGAAAAACGCAGCAGCTTCTGCCGCTCGGCCAGCGCGTAGACCACCTCGATGACGATGCTCGGCTTATCCATACAACTGCTTGGCTCGCTGGCAGAAGGCGTCGACCATGGTGTTGGTCGCCTGATTGAACAATGGGCCCAATGTGGCGCGCACCAGAGGCCCGGCATAGTCGAAGGTAAGGTCCAGACTGATCTTGCAGGCCTTGTCACCCAGCGCCTTGAATTCCCACACGCCGTTGAGGCTGGTGAAAGGCCCTTCCTGCAGATTCATCTCGATACGCTGGCCAGGCGTCAGCACATTACGCGTAACGAAACGCTGACCGATGCTGCCCTTGGCGACTTCGAGGCTGGCCAGCATATGCGTTTCACTGACCTCCAGCACCTCACTGGAGCGGCACCAGGGCAGGAACTGCGGGTAGCTGGCGACATCGTTGACGAGATCAAACAGCGCTTGCGCCGGGTAAGGCAACAACGCCGAGCGCTGGATTCGAGTAGTCATTTACTTGCTCAGCTCCGCGATGAAAACGATCAGTACGCCGATCGGCGCCACGACGCGAATCAGCCAGAGAGACAGATTGAACAGCAGCGGGCTCCTGATGGCCAACTCTTCGCGCACCGCTTCGCGGTTCAGCGCCCAACCGGCGAACATGGCGAACGCCAGGCCACCCAGCGGTAGCAGGATACGGCTGGTGAGGTAATCGATGCTGTCGAAGAAGGTCTTGCCGCCCTCGACGCCCCACTGCAGCAGATGGAAGCCGTCCTCGGCGAAGACAAAGAACTTGGCCTCGGCCCACAAATTGAACGACAGCACCGTGCCCATCCCCATCAGCCAGCAAAACAGCGCCAGCACGGCGGTGACCTTGACGCGACTGCGCCCGGTCTTCTCGACGAAGTAGGCAACGGCTGGCTCCAGCATGGAGATCGATGAACTCCAGGCCGCCACGGCCACCAGCACGAAGAAGATCAGGCCCATCACCTGGCCGAAGGCGATGTTGCCAAAGGCGATCGGCAGCGTCACGAACATCAACCCCGGCCCGCCTCCCGGCTCGAGCCCGGCGGCAAACACGATGGGGAACAGCGCCATGCCGGCGGTCAGCGCCACCAGCGTATCGAGCAGGCCGACAGTCAGCACCGTTGCGCCAATCGAAGCCTTCTTCGGCATATAGGCGCCGTAGACCATGATCGAACCGACACCGACGCTCAGGGTGAAGAACGCATGGCCCATGGCGGCGAGAATGCCCCCTTGCACCTTGCTGGGATCGAAATGGAAGAGGAAGTCGAAACCTTCGCGAAAATGCCCGGTGCTGAAGCTGTAGCCCAGCAACACCAGCAGCAGCACGAACAGCAGGGGCATCATGATGCGCAGGCTGCGCTCCAGCCCGGCCACCACGCCTTTGGCGATGACGAACGCGGTCCCCAGCATGAACAGGCTGTGCCACAGCGTCAGTCGCCACGGGTCGGCAGTCAGCCCACCGAACGCCGCACCGGCGCCGTCGGCGCTGATGCCGGTGAAGTCGCCACGCCCCATGCTGAGGATGTAGTCCAGCGACCAGCCAGCCACCACGCTGTAGAAGGACAGTATCAGCAGCGCAGCGACCATGCCCATCAGCGCGGCCAGTGACCAGTGCTTCGAGGCGCCGGCCTCCAAGGCCAGGCTCTTCATTGCGTTGACCGGGCTCTGCCGGCCACGGCGGCCGATCAGGGTTTCCGCCAGCATGATCGGCACGCCCACCAGGGCGATGCAGAACAGGTACATGACGACGAACGCACCGCCACCATAGACCCCGGTCATGTACGGGAACTTCCAGATATTGCCGAGGCCTACAGCCGAACCGGTGGCCGCCAGAATGAACACCCAGCGACTGGCCCAGGCACCATGAATTGAAACTTTGTCGCTCGCCATTGCGGCCAAGACCCCAGACTGCGGGAAAAAAGATCGCGCATTGTCGGAGATTAGCTGCACGGGCTCAAGTTTGGCTCGGCAAAGCGCCCATGGCGCAGGCGCGGACGACTCCCTATAATGCGCGCCCTATGGCTAAGCAAAAGAAACATCCCCAAGGCACCATCGCGCTGAACAAGAAGGCGCAGCATGACTATTTCATCGAACACAAGTTCGAGGCCGGCCTGGTGCTGTCCGGCTGGGAAGTGAAGAGTCTGCGTGCCGGCAAGGCACAGCTGGTCGACAGTTACGTGCTGCTCAAGGACGACGAGGCCTGGCTGATGGGTTGCCACATCACGCCACTGAAAACCGCCAGCACTCACGTCATCGCGGACCCGACCCGCACGCGCAAGCTACTGCTGAACAAGCGCGAGCTGGAAAAGCTGTTCGGCTCCGTGCAGCAGAAGGGCTACACCGCCGTAGCGCTGTCGCTGTACTGGAAGCAGCATCTGATCAAGTGCGAGATTGCCCTGGCCAAGGGCAAGAAGGACTTCGACAAGCGTCACACCGAGAAGGAACGTGACGCCGATCGCGAGGTTCAACGCGCGATGCGCAGCAAGGGCAAGGAAGACTAAACGCCCGCTTCACCGCGCAGGCGATGATGCTCGACATGATCGCCTGCGCTGATGTCTAAAGCCCCTGCCTGCGTTGTGCACGCGCCACCCGCTGGGCTTCCAACTGCACTTCCGAGAGCACTTCCTGCACATAGTCGATGTGCTGGTTGGAGAGGTCGCGCGCATCCTCCGCGCGACCTTCGATGATCGCCTCGTACAGCGCCCGGTGCTGGTTGATCAGCATGTCGCGCGTCTCTTCACGCTGCGCGTACATGCCGCCGATATTGGTCACGACGTTGCGCTTGAGCAGGTCGAACAGGCCACGAATGGTGTGCAACAGGACCGCGTTGTGACTGGCCTCGGCAATTGCCAGGTGAAACCGAGCATCCGCCGCGCCCTCTTCGGCGCGGGTCACCTTGCCGACCCGCGCATAGCAATCCTGCAAGGCCTCGAACGCCTCGGCCAGACGCTGGCGGTCGATATCGGTGGCGCGCTTGGCCGCGTAGTAGGCGCAGGAGCCCTCCAGCGTATGGCGGAACTCCAGCAGGTCTCGCTGGGCATCTTCCTTGTGCTCCAGCAGCTGTAGCAGCGGGTCGCTGAAGGTCGAGCCGAGCGATTCGGCGACGTAGTTACCACCACCCTGACGACTGACCAGCAAGCCCTTGGCTACCAACTTCTGGATCGCCTCGCGCAAGGATGGACGCGAGACGCCAAACTGCTCGGCCAGCGCACGCTCGGCAGGTAAGCGCTCACCGGCGCGCAAGGTGCCTTCGAGAATCATGGTTTCCAGCTGCGCGACGATGTCATCGGAAAGACGCCGCTGCCGAACCAGACCTACTTCCATCGCCCTCATCTCCATTGGTTTGACCAGGCCCAAGGCCTCACAGCGCAAGCCTATAGCGCCCTTCCGTGCCGAACAAGCAAGCACTCTACGACCAAAGTCTTAGCATCTCGATTTGACAGCCCATTGAGCAACTTTTAACCTGAGCCCGCTACTTTGTAAATTGGTATTACCAATTTAACCAACAAGAACAACAATCCATCGAGGTCACGCCATGACAGCCCAACACGCTGCAAGCCTGTTCGATCACGCCTCATCCCTGCCGCGCCAGCCGCGCGCTCGTGTGGAGTAAGTCCCAATGTCCAACGGAATTCTCGCCCTGCTGGCGTTCTCGCCGATTCTGCTTGCTGCCGTTCTACTGATTGGCCTGCGCTGGCCGGCCAAACACGCCATGCCGCTGGTCTACCTGGTTACCGCCGCCGTCGGCCTGTTCGCCTGGGACATGAGCGTCAACCGCGTGCTCGCCTCGACCTTGCAAGGCCTGCTAATCACGCTCGGGCTGTTGTGGATCATCTTCGGCGCCATCTTGCTGCTCAACACCCTCAAGCACTCCGGCGGTATCACCGCGATCCGCGCCGGGTTCGCCACTATCAGCCCCGACCGCCGCATCCAGGCAATCATCATCGCCTGGCTGTTCGGCTGCTTCATCGAGGGCGCCTCGGGCTTCGGCACGCCGGCGGCCATCGCAGCGCCGTTGCTGGTCGCCATCGGCTTCCCGGCCATGGCTGCGGTGCTGATGGGCATGCTGGTACAGAGCACGCCGGTATCCTTCGGCGCGGTCGGCACGCCGATCATCGTCGGCGTCAACACCGGCCTCGACACCGCCACAATCGGCGCTCATCTGGTCGAACAAGGCTCGTCCTGGGCGCAGTTCCTGCAGTTGATCACCAGTGAAGTGGCGATCATCCATGCCATCGTCGGCGTGGTCATGCCGACCATCATGGCGATGATGCTGACCCGTTTCTTCGGTCAGGAGAAAAGCTGGAAAGCCGGCTTGGAAGTGCTGCCGTTCGCGATCTTCGCCGGCCTGGCCTTCGTCGTGCCGTATGCCCTCACCGGTGTGTTCCTGGGCCCGGAATTCCCGTCGCTGCTCGGCGGCCTGATCGGCCTCGCCATCGTCACCAGCGCCGCACGTTTCGGATTTCTGGTACCGAGCAAGACCTGGGACTTCGCCCCGGCGGACAAATGGCCGAGCGAATGGCTGGGCACCGTCGAGATGAAGCTGGACGAACTGACCGCCAAGCCGATGAGCGCACTGCGCGCCTGGCTGCCCTATGTTCTGGTCGGCGCGCTGCTGGTGATCAGCCGCGTATTCCCGAGCGTGGGCAACGCGCTGAAAGCGGTGGTGGTGAACTTCCCCGACCTGCTGGGCGAGGCCGGCGTCAGCGCCAACTTCCAGCCGCTGTATCTGCCAGGCGGCATCCTGGTCGCGGTGGTCCTGGCCACTTTCTTCCTGCATGGCATGAAGGCCCGTGATCTGGGCAAGGCGGTCAAGGAATCTTCCAGCGTGCTGCTCAGCGCCGGCTTCGTGCTGCTGTTCACCGTGCCGATGGTGCGCATCCTGATCAACTCCGGCGTCAACGGTGCCGAGCTGGCCAGCATGCCGATTCTCATGGCCCGCTGGGTGGCCGACAGCGTTGGCGGCATCTACCCGCTGCTGGCACCGAGCATCGGCGCCCTGGGTGCCTTCATCGCTGGTTCCAACACGGTCAGCAACATGATGTTCAGCCAGTTCCAGTTCGGCGTCGCCAGCAGCCTGGGTATTTCCAGCGCGCTGATCGTCGCAGTGCAGGCCGTTGGCGCTGCCGCCGGCAACATGGTGGCGATCCACAACGTCGTCGCGGCTTCGGCCACCGTTGGCCTGCTCGGCCGCGAAGGCAGTACCCTGCGCAAGACCATCTGGCCGACGCTGTACTACGTGCTGTTCACCGGCATCATCGCGCTGGTCGCGATCTACGTGCTGGGCGTCAGCGACCCGCTGGTCGTGCGCTGAACACAACCCGTCGAATGCGCCCCGGCCGAGCCGGGGCTCTTGCCGTCAGGCTACGCTTCCCCTTTTTCAGTAACAGGATGAGCCCATGATCATTTCTGCCTCTACCGACTATCGCGCCGCGGCCCAGCGCAAGCTGCCGCCCTTCCTGTTCCACTATGCCGATGGCGGCGCCTACGCCGAGCACACCCTGCGCCGCAACGTCGCGGACCTGTCGAACATCGAACTGCGCCAGCGCGTGCTGAAGAACATGGCCGAGCTTGACCTGTCCACCGAGCTGTTCGGCGAGAAGATGTCGATGCCGGTCGGCCTGGCCCCGGTCGGCCTGACCGGCATGTTCGCCCGTCGCGGTGAAGTGCAGGCTGCCAAGGCGGCAGCGGCCAAGGGCATACCCTTCACCCTGTCGACGGTCTCGGTGTGCCCGATCGAGGAAGTGGCGCCGGCCATCGACCGGCCGATGTGGTTCCAGCTCTACGTACTGAAAGACCGTGGCTTCATGAAGAACGCCCTGGAGCGCGCCAAGGCGGCCGGCTGCTCGACCCTGGTGTTCACCGTCGACATGCCCGTACCCGGCGCACGCTACCGCGACGCCCATTCCGGCATGAGTGGCCCGAACGCCGCACTGCGCCGCATGCTGCAGGCCATGACTCACCCACAGTGGGCCTGGGACGTCGGCCTGCTGGGCAAGCCGCATGACCTGGGCAATATCTCCGCCTACCGCGGTAACCCGACCGGCCTGGCCGACTACATCGGCTGGTTGGGCGCCAACTTCGACCCGTCGATTTCCTGGAAGGATCTGGAGTGGATCCGCGATTTCTGGGACGGCCCGATGGTGATCAAAGGCATTCTCGACCCGGAAGACGCGCGTGACGCAGTGACCTTCGGCGCCGACGGCATCATCGTCTCCAACCATGGCGGTCGTCAGCTCGACGGTGTGCTGTCCAGCGCCCGCGCGCTGCCGGCCATTGCCGATGCGGTCAAGGGCGAGCTGAAGATTCTCGCCGACTCCGGCATCCGCACCGGCCTAGACGTGGTGCGCATGCTCGCCCTGGGTGCCGACACCGTACTGCTCGGACGCGCCTTCCTCTATGCCCTGGCCGCAGCCGGTGGTGCTGGCGTGAGCAACCTGCTCGACCTGATCGAGAAGGAAATGCGCGTGGCCATGGTCCTGACCGGCGCCAAGTCCATCGCCGAGATCACCCCGGATTTGCTGGTAAAGGAGCGTTGAACCCATGACTGCCGCTGCCTCCATTACCCGCGACGCCCTGCTGGCGCAGATGCGCCAGATCGTCGGCAGCAGCCACGTGCTGACCGACGAACAAGCCACGCGGCGCTTCCGCAAGGGCCACCGCACGGGCGAGGGCAATGTCCTGGCGGTGGTGCGCCCCGCTTCGCTGCTGGAGCAGTGGCGTATCCTGCAGGCGGCAGTAGCGGCCGACCGCATCGTCATCATGCAGGCGGCCAACACCGGCCTGACCGGTGGCTCCACCCCTGACGGCGCCGACTACGACCGCGAGATCGTGCTGATCAGCACCCTGCGTATCACCGGTGTACAGCTGATCAACGATGGCCAGCAGGTGGTGTGCCTGCCCGGCGCCACGCTGGATCGCCTGGAGCAGGCGCTGGCACCGCTGAACCGCGAGCCGCACTCGGTGATCGGCTCATCCTGCATCGGCGCCTCGGTGCTGGGCGGCATCTGCAACAACTCCGGCGGCGCGCTGGTGCGCCGGGGCCCGGCCTACACCGAACTGGCGCTGTATGCGCAGGTGAAGGACGACGGCTCGCTGGAGCTGGTCAACCACCTGGGGATCGAGCTGGGCGACAACCCCGAGGAAATCCTCACCCGCCTGCAGAAAGGCGATTACAGCGCGCAGCAGGTGCACAACGAAGACACCGCCAAGGCCTCCGATGCGCGCTACGGCGAGCACGTGCGCGACGTCGATGCCGACACCCCGGCGCGCTTCAATGCCGACCCGTCGCGCCTGTTCGAGGCCTCCGGTTCGGCCGGCAAGCTGTGCCTGTTCGCCGTGCGCCTGGACACTTTCCCGAAAGAGCCGAGCACGGTGTTCTACATCGGCAGCAACGATCCGCACGACCTGACCGAGGTGCGTCGCCACCTGCTGGCCAGGCTGCCGCGTCTGCCGATTGCCGGGGAGTACATCCACCGCACCGCCTTCGACATCGGCGAGAAATACGGCAAGGACACCTTCCTGGTGATCGACAGGTTCGGCACGTCCAAGGTGCCGGCTGCCTTCGCCATGAAGAGCCGGGTCGACGGTTTCTTCGAGCGTTTCGGCCTGCGCGGCGTGACCGACAAGGTGATCCAGGCGCTGATGAACCTGCTGCCCAGCCACCTGCCGGCGCGCATGCGCGAGTATCGCGACCGTTTCGAGCACCATCTGCTGGTGCGCGTTTCCAACGACACCCTGGAGGAGACTCGCGCCTTCCTCAGCGAGTACTTCGCAAATAGCACCAGCGGCGCCTACTTCGAGTGCGACGCCGAGGAAGGGCGCAAGGCCTTCCTGCACCGCTTCGCCGTGGCCGGCGCCGCGATCCGCTACCGCGAGGCGCACCGCAGCAGCGTCGAGGATATCCTCGCCCTGGACATCGCCCTGCGCCGCAACGACCGCGACTGGGTCGAGACACTGCCGCAGGAGATGGAAGAGCAGATCATCCACAAGCTCTACTACGGGCACTTCTTCTGCCATGTGTTCCATCAGGACTACATCGTCAAGAAGGGTGATGACCCACTCGCCATGGAACACGCCATGTGGAAGCTGTTGGACGAGCGCCGCGCCGAGTACCCGGCCGAACACAACGTCGGCCATCTGTACGTGGCCAAACCGGCGCTGGCCGGCTTCTACCGCGAGCTGGACCCGACCAACACCTTCAACCCCGGCATCGGTCATACCTCGAAGAAGAAACACTGGGGCGGTTGCTGCTAGGACGCTAAAGCTTTACGTAGGAGCGGCTTCAGCCGCAAATTTTGTGTCTACTTCGCGGCTAAAGCGGAATGCCGCCCAGCCGCTCCTACGGACGAGCACGTAGCCCGGATGCAATCCGGGGCCGGCAGAAACCGATGTCCAGCACAAAAACGAAGGCCCGCCAATTGGCGGGCCTTCGTGTCTACACGGCAATCGATCAGGCAAAGACGATCTCGTCGCCCGCCACCTTGGCCTTGACCTGCGCCCCCGGTGCGAAGTCGCCAGCCAGGATGCGCTGCGCCAGCGGGTTCTCGATCCAGCGCTGGATCGCTCGCTTCAGCGGACGCGCGCCGTAGACCGGGTCGTAACCCACGGCGACCAGCTTGTCGAGCGCCTCCGGGGTCAGCTCCAGGCTCAGCTCGCGCTCGGCCAGACGGCCACGCAGGCGCTGCAGCTGAATCTCGGCGATGCCGGCGATCTGCTCGCGGCCCAGCGGTTCGAACACCACCACTTCATCGATGCGGTTGATGAACTCCGGGCGGAAGTGGCTGCTCACCGCATCCATCACCGCCGCGCGCTGCGCTTCCCTGTCCCCGACCAGTTCCTGGATCTGCGCCGAGCCCAGGTTGGAGGTCATCACGATCACGGTGTTCTTGAAGTCCACGGTACGCCCGTGGCTGTCGGTCAGGCGGCCGTCTTCGAGCACCTGCAGGAGCACGTTGAACACGTCCGGGTGCGCCTTCTCGACTTCATCCATCAGCACCACCGAATACGGCTTGCGACGCACCGCCTCGGTCAGATAACCGCCCTCTTCATAGCCGACATAGCCGGGCGGCGCGCCAATCAGACGGGCGACGCTGTGCTTCTCCATGAACTCGGACATGTCGATGCGCACCAGCGCTTCTTCGGTGTCGAAGAGAAACTCGGCCAGCGCCTTGCACAGTTCGGTCTTGCCCACGCCGGTCGGGCCGAGGAAGAGGAACGAGCCGCTCGGTCGGTTCGGATCGGCCAACCCGGCACGGGAACGGCGCACGGCGTTGGCCACGGCGACCACGGCTTCGTCCTGACCGATCACCCGCTGGTGCAGCAGACCTTCCATCTTCAGCAGCTTCTCGCGCTCGCCTTCGAGCATCTTGCTCACCGGGATACCGGTCCACTTGGACACGACCTCGGCGATTTCCTCGTCGGTAACCTTGTTGCGCAGCAGCTGGTTCTCGCTCTTGCCGTGCTGGTCGACCATCTGCAGGCTGCGCTCCAGATCGGGAATCACACCGTACTGCAGCTCGGCCATGCGGTTGAGGTCACCCTTGCGCCGCGCCGCTTCCAGCTCCGTCTTGGCCTGCTCGATGCGTTGCTGGATCTGTGCCGAACCCTGCACCTCGGCCTTTTCCGACTTCCAGATCTCATCCAGGTCGGCGTATTCCTTCTCCAGCTTGGCGATGTCTTCTTCCAGCTTGACCAGGCGCTTGCGGGTCGCCTCGTCATCTTCCTTCTTCAGCGCCTCGCGCTCGATCTTCAGCTGGATCAGGCGACGATCCAGGCGATCGAGCGCCTCCGGTTTGGAGTCGATCTCCATGCGGATGCGGCTGGCGGCTTCGTCGATCAGGTCGATGGCCTTGTCCGGCAGCTGGCGGTCGGTGATGTAGCGATGGCTGAGCTTGGCCGCGGCGATGATCGCGCCGTCGGTGATGGTCACCCCGTGGTGCACCTCGTAGCGCTCCTTCAGGCCACGCAGGATAGCAATGGTGTCTTCCTCGCTCGGCTCGTCCACCAGCACTTTCTGGAAGCGGCGCTCCAGCGCGGCATCCTTCTCGATGAACTGGCGGTACTCGTCCAGGGTGGTGGCACCGACGCAATGCAGCTCACCACGGGCCAGGGCCGGCTTGAGCATGTTGCCGGCATCCATGGCGCCCTCGGCCTTGCCAGCGCCGACCATGGTGTGCAACTCGTCGATGAACAGGATGATGCGGCCTTCCTGCTTGCCCAGTTCGTTGAGCACCGCCTTGAGGCGCTCCTCGAACTCGCCGCGGAACTTGGCGCCAGCGATCAGCGAGCCCATGTCCAGCGACAGCAGGCGCTTGTCCTTCAGACCATCGGGTACTTCACCATTGATGATGCGCTGGGCCAGGCCTTCGGCGATGGCGGTCTTGCCGACGCCAGGCTCGCCGATCAGTACCGGGTTATTCTTGGTGCGGCGCTGCAGCACCTGGATGGTGCGGCGGATTTCGTCGTCACGGCCGATCACCGGGTCGAGCTTGCCCTCCTCGGCGCGCTTGGTCAGGTCGACGGTGTACTTGTCCAGCGCCTGGCGCGATTCCTCGACGTTGGGATCGTTGACGGCCTGGCCGCCGCGCAGGTTGGCGATGGCATTTTCCAGGGCCTTCTTTGATACGCCCTGGCCAAGCAGCAATTTGCCCAGTTTGGTGCCCTCGTCCATGGCGGCGAGCAGCACCAGTTCGCTGGAAATGAACTGATCGCCCTTCTGCTGCGCCAGACGGTCAGCCTGGTTGAGCAGACGCGCCAGATCCTGCGACAGATTGATGTCGCCGGTAGGATTCTGCAGCTTGCCGAGCTGATCCAGCTCACGGGTCAGGCCCTGGCGCAGGCTGTTGATGTCGAAGCCTACCTGCATCAGCAGCGGTTTGATCGAGCCGCCCTGTTGCTCGAGCAGCGCCTGCATCAGGTGCAGCGGCTCGATGGCGGCATGATCCATGCCCACGGCCAGGGATTGGGCGTCGGAGAGTGCAAGTTGCAACTTGCTGGTCAAACGATCGATACGCATAAATGTCCTTCCTCCAGAATGGCGGGCCGGGACAACATCCCCGAAACACAAAACCCGCCGAGATGCAGACTAGATGAGGACGATTACGCCGTATTCAAGATCGGACGATTTGATCCAGGTCAGTAACGCACCCACCTCATCAACCACCCAGCCAACTGACCAGGCGGCTAACGAGAGACTGACGAGCGCTCAGAGGCCAAGGGCTTTCTCGACAGCCTGGATCAGCGCCGGATCGTCCGGGGTGGTGCGCGGCGAGAAGCGCGCCAGCACGCGGCCGTCCTGGCCGACCAGAAACTTCTCGAAGTTCCAGGTGATGTCGCCGGGAAACTCGGCCCCCTCACCCGCCAGCAGCCGATAGAGCGGATGACGCGCGGGGCCATTGACCTCGAGCTTGCTGCCCAACGGAAAGGTCACCCCGTAGTTGAGGCTGCAGAACTCGCGAATTTCCTCCTCGCTACCAGGCTCCTGACCGGCGAACTGGTTGCATGGCACACCGAGTACGGTGAAACCATTGCCCTTGTACTGCTGATAGAGCTTCTCCAGCCCGGCGTACTGTGGGGTCAGGCCGCATTTTGAAGCGACATTGACCACCAGCACCACCTGCCCCTTGTAAGGCGCCAGCGGCAGTTCCTGGCCATCCAGCGCACGTAGATTGAGATCGTGAAAGGCACTCATGACGAACTTCCTCAGCGAATTCAGTGCAGCGAGCGCAAGGCCCGGTCAATCGACAAAGCGGCTACCAGCGAGCCAGCCGCCATGCATGAAAAAGGCGCCCTGAGGCGCCTTTATCGCAAGCTTGAGCTTAGCAGCGGTTGCCCCAATCGGAACGACCGCAAGTCGCCTGATAAAGCGACTCAGTGGTGATGACCACCTTCGCCATGGATGTGACCGTGGGCCACTTCTTCCTCACTGGCATCACGCACGGTGACGACCTTGACCTTGAAGTTCAGGCGCTGACCCGCCAGCGGGTGGTTGCCGTCGACGGTCACGTCATCGCCATCGATGTCGCGGATGGTGACGATCTGCATGCTGCCGTCCGGACCCGAAGCGTGGAACTGCATGCCCACTTCCAGGGTATCGACACCTTCGAACATGGCGCGGCTCAGGGTGGCGACCAGCTCGGCACTGTATTCGCCGTAGGCTTCTTCGGGCTCGACGGAAACTTCGACTTCGTCACCGGCCTGCTTGCCGACCAGGGCCTTCTCCAGGCCGACGATGATGTTGCCTGCACCATGCAGGTACACCAGCGGCGCGCCGCCAGCGGAACTGTCGATCACCTCGCCGGCATCGTTGGTCAGGGTATAGTCGATGGAGACAGCCTTGTTGGCGGCGATCAGCATGGGAAGACCTTTTGCAAAAGAGAAATGAACGGGGAATTCTAACCAAGCCCGCCCCGGATTGCGACCCGAGCCCAGACAAACGGGCCGTGTGGATCGTTGATTTCCGTCAGGACGAGCATGGCGACTGGGTGGCAGTCTTGTCTTGTGGCCATACTCAGCATATACGCCACCGACCGCCCTGGCAGAATCGCCCCTGGGTACTCGATCCCGAACAGCGCCAAGTCAGGCTGGGCAGCCTCTTCCCCTGTGGCTGGTGCGCCATGGAGCGGTCGCACGATGAATTCAAGGAAGCTTAGATGTCCGCACGCAACATTCTGGTGATCAACTGCGGTAGCTCGTCGATCAAGTTCGCCCTGGTCAACGAGGCGCAGGAAACCTTCATTGTCAGCGGCCTGGCCGAGCGCCTTGGCAGCCCTGAGGCCGTGCTGCACTGGCAGCACGGCCAACACAAGCACAGCCAGGCCCTGCCCAGCGCAGACCATGGCCTGGCGCTGTCACATCTGCTGTCCATCGTGCAGCAGACCGCCGCTGGCGTACTGCACGGCATCGGCCACCGCGTGGTGCATGGCGGCGAACACTTCTCCGGCGCCAGCCGCGTGGATGCCGCGAGCCTGCAGGCGATCCGCCAGGTCGCGCCACTGGCACCGCTGCACAACCCGGCCAACCTGCTCGGCATCGAAGCGGCGATGAAGCTGTTCCCGGATCTGGTGCAGGTGGCTGTGTTCGACACGGCCTTCCACCAGAGCCTGCCGGAGCACGCCTACCGCTACGCTGTGCCCCAGGCGCTGTACGCCGAACACGGCGTACGTCGCTACGGCTTCCATGGCACCAGCCATCGTTACGTCAGCCGTAAGGCGGCACAGATGAGCGGCCTGGCATTCGACGCCAGTAGCTGGCTGGTCGCCCACCTGGGCAATGGCAGTTCCACTTGCGCCGTGGAGAACGGCCGCAGCCGCGACACCAGCATGGGCCTGACCCCGCTCGAAGGCTTGGTGATGGGCACCCGCAGCGGCGATGTCGATCCCAACCTGCACAGCCACCTGGCCCGGACCCTGGGCTGGAGCCTGGAGCGGATCGACAGCATGCTCAACAAGGACAGCGGCCTGCTCGGCCTGTCCGGCTTGTCCAACGACATGCGTACACTGGAACAGGCTCGGGAACAGGGTCACGCCGGCGCCACCCTGGCCATCGAGGTGTTCTGCTATCGCCTGGCCAAGTCTCTGGCGGCGATGAGCTGCGCGCTGCGCCGCCTCGACGGTCTGATTTTCACCGGCGGCATCGGCGAGAACTCGGCGCTGATCCGCAGCAAGACTCTGGATCACCTCGGCCTGCTTGGGCTGCAACTGGATGCCCAGGCCAACGCACGCTGCGTGCGCGGCGTTGCCGGTGCCATTCACGCCGACGGCCACACCCGCGTGCTGGTGGTGCCAACCAACGAAGAGCGGCAGATCGCCCTCGATACCCTTGCCCTGCTCGACTGAGGCTTTTTCATGCATACCTTCTTCATCGCCCCCACCGGTTTCGGTGTCGGCCTTACCTCCATCAGCCTCGGCCTGGTCGGTGCGCTTGAGCGCAGCGGCCTCAAGGTCGGTTTCTTCAAGCCCATCGCCCAACCACATGCCGGCGACCTCGGCCCGGAGCGCTCCAGTGAACTGGTCGCCCGTACCCACGGCCTGAACTCGCCCAAGCCGCTACCGCTCAGCCATGTCGAGCGCATGCTCGGTGACGGCCAGCTGGATGAGCTGCTGGAAGAGATCATCAGCCTTTATCAGCAAGCCGCAGTCGGCAAGGACGTGGTCATCGTCGAAGGCATGGTGCCGACACGCCATGCCAGCTACGCCGCACGGGTCAACCTGCATCTGGCCAAGAGCCTGGATGCCGACGTGATTCTGGTCAGCGCACCGGAAGACGAGAACCTCACCGAGCTGTGCGACCGTATCGAGATCCAGGCCCAGCAGTTCGGTGGGCCAAAAGATACCAAGGTGCTCGGCGTGATCCTCAACAAGGTGCGCAGCGAGGATGGCATCGAAGCCTTCACCACGCGCCTGGGTGAGATCTCGCCGCTGCTCAAGAGCGATGATTTCCGCCTGCTCGGTTGCATCCCCTGGCTCGATGAGCTGAACGCCCCGCGCACCAAGGACGTCGCCGAACTGCTCGGGGCACGCATCCTCAACGCTGGCGACTACGAGCAGCGGCGCATGATGAAGATCGTGCTGTGTGCCCGCGCCGTGGCCAACAGCGTGCAGCTGCTCAAGCCTGGCACCCTGGTGGTGACACCGGGTGATCGCGACGACATCATCCTCTCCGCCTGCCTGGCAGCGATGAATGGCGTGCCGCTGGCGGGCCTGCTGCTGTGCAGCGACTTCGCTCCCGACCCACGCATCATGGAGCTGTGCCAGGGCGCCCTGGCCAGCGGCCTGCCGGTGATGACGGTAGCCACCGGCTCCTACGACACCGCCACGCACCTCAACCGCCTGAACAAGGAAATCCCGCTGGATGACCGCGAACGCGCGGAGAAGGTCTCCGACTTCGTGGCTGGGCATATCGACCACGACTGGCTGAGCGCACGCTGCGGCACACCGCGCGAACTGCGCCTGTCGCCGCCAGCCTTCCGCTACCAACTGGTGCAGCGCGCCAAGGCCGCCGGCAAGCGCATCGTCCTGCCCGAAGGGGCCGAGCCGCGCACCGTGCAGGCCGCCGCTATCTGCCAGGCGCGCGGCATCGCTCGCTGCGTGCTGCTGGCCAAGCCGGACGAAGTGCAGGCCGTGGCGCGCGCGCAAGGCATCGAATTACCGGATGGCCTGGAGATCCTCGACCCGGACCTGATTCGCGGACGCTACATCGAGCCGATGGTCGAACTGCGCAAGGGCAAGGGCCTCAATGCGCCGATGGCAGAGGCACAACTGGAAGACACCGTGGTGCTCGGCACCATGATGCTCGCTCTGGACGAGGTGGACGGCCTGGTCTCCGGCGCCATCCACACCACCGCCAACACCATTCGCCCGGCCCTGCAGTTGATCAAGACCGCGCCTGGCTACAACCTGGTGTCCTCGGTGTTCTTCATGCTGCTGCCGGATCAGGTGCTGGTCTACGGCGACTGCGCGGTGAACCCGGACCCGAACGCCGAACAACTGGCGGAAATCGCCCTGCAAAGCGCCAAGTCGGCGCAGGCCTTCGGCATCCCGCCGCGCGTGGCGATGATCAGCTACTCCACCGGTGACTCCGGCAGTGGCGAGGAGGTGGAGAAAGTTCGCACCGCGACCCGCCTGGCCCGTGACAAACGCCCCGACCTGCTGCTCGACGGCCCGTTGCAGTACGACGCCGCCGCCATCGAGAGCGTGGGCCGGCAGAAGGCACCGAACAGCCCGGTGGCAGGCCGGGCCACGGTGTTCGTATTCCCCGACCTGAACACCGGCAACACCACCTACAAAGCCGTACAGCGCAGCGCCGACTGCATCAGCGTCGGACCGATGCTGCAAGGTCTGCGCAAGCCGGTGAACGATCTGTCGCGCGGCGCGCTGGTCGACGACATCGTCTTCACCATCGCGCTGACGGCGATCCAGGCAGCCGATCACGACTGAACAGCCAAGGCAGCCGCGCGCACCTGACTAGGGCGCGCCCGGCCTGGTTTACCGCCCGGGGAGAACCTAAGGGTCACAGCTGGCACTTGCAGGTCAGTGCACAACCGTTAACCTTGGCGCCGAACCAGCTCGCTGCATGGAACGCCGCAGCTCTTTCGACTGATACGGGGCGCAGAGAAAGCCCCTTTCTCAGGCTGCCCGCCGCGCGTGCAGCCTGCCTACGGAGGCGTTCGCCCGATGTTGCACTTTCTTCCCGCGCCGCTGCGCGGCCTGATCGCGAGCCTGTTGCTGGCGCTCAATACCCTGTTCTGGTGCTGGCCGCTGTTCTTCGTCGCCCTGCTCAAACTGCTGCTGCCGTTCGCCCCTATCCAGCGCGCGCTGCGTTTCGTCATGCACGGCATTGCCGAAAGCTGGATAGGCGTCAACAAATTCTGGATGGGCCTGGTCGGCACCATCGAATGGAAGGTCGAGGGCCTGGAGCCTTTCGACACGCAGCACTCCTATCTGGTGACCAGCAACCACCAGAGCTGGGTGGACATTCTGGTGCTGCAGCACCTGCTCAACCGCCGCATGCCGTTGCTGAAGTTCTTCCTCAAGCAGGAGCTGATCTGGGTGCCGGTGATCGGCCTGTGCTGGTGGGCGCTGGAGTTTCCCTTCATGAAGCGCTTCAGCAAGGAGTACCTGGCCAAGTACCCGGAAAAGCGCGGCCAGGACCTGGCCACTACGCGCAAGGCCTGCGCACGCTACAAGACCAACCCGGTGGCGGTATTCAACTTTCTCGAAGGCACCCGCCTGACGCCGGCCAAACATGCGCAACAGAAATCGCCGTTCAAGTACCTGCTCAAGCCCAAGGCTGGCGGCATCGCCTTCGTGCTCGATGCCATGGGTGAGCAGTTGCACGCCATCGTCAACGTCACCATTCACTACCCGCATGGCGTGCCGGGGTTCTGGGACCTGCTCAGCGGTCGTCTGGATGCCGTGCAGGTGCGCTTCAGACAGGTCGACATTCCGCGCGAATTCATCGGCCGCAACTACGACCAGGACGAGGACTATCGCCTGGCCTTCCAGCAGTGGGTCAACCGTTTGTGGGAAGAGAAGGACGCCGAGCTGGCCAGCCTGCACCAGCAAGCCTGAAGCGTAACTGGCGCATCACTCACCACGCGGCAGGGGCACCTTGCTCCAGTCCAGCAGCGCCGGCACCTGCATGGCGCTGCTGGCCGGCACACCCGGCGCCACCAGAAAGCCCTGCATGATGTTGCAGTGGTGCTGCGTCAACCACTCGCGCTGCTCCTGAGTCTCGACGCCTTCGGCGATGACCTCCAGGCCGAGGTGGCGCCCCAGATCGATGATGGTGCTGACCACCGCCGCATCGCGCGGCGAGTCGAGCATATTGGCGATGAACAGGCGGTCGATCTTCAACGTATCCAGCTCGAAATGACGCAGATACGCCAGTGACGAATAGCCGGTGCCGAAGTCGTCGATGGCGATCTTCACCCCTAACTCACGCAGCTGACGCAGCTGAGCCTGAGTCAGTTCCAGGTCCTGCATCAGGGCGCTCTCGGTGACCTCCACTTCCAGCTGGCTGGGTTTGAGGCCGTGCATGGCCAGTACGCGCTGCAGGTCGGTCACCAGTTGCGGCATGCCGAACTGCACCGGGCTGACGTTGAGGCTGAGCACCATGTCCTCGCCGAACTGCTGCTTGAAAACGGCCAGTTGCCTGGCGCCCTCGCGAAAGATCCACTCACCGAGGCGGTTGATCAGGCGGGTTTCTTCGAGCAGCGGAATGAACACGTTCGGCGCCACGATACCGGCGACCCGATGCTGCCAGCGCAGCAAGGCCTCGAAACCACGCAGGCGCCCGGTCTCCAGCTGGAACTGTGGCTGATAGACCAGCACGAAGTCGTCGTTCTCGATGGCGTGACGCAGGCTCTCCTCGAGCATCAGCCGTGAACGCGCACGACCGTTCATTTCTGGCGAGAAGAAGCGGTACTGCTGGCGACCGGCACGCTTGGCCTCGTACATCGCCATGTCGGCGGAGCGCAGCAGACCCTCGACGCTCTGCCCGCACTCGGGGAAGCAGGCGATGCCGACACTGGCGCCCAAGGTGAAATCCACGCCATCGAGGGTATGGCGCACCGAGACCAGCTCGATCAGTTTCTCCGCAACCTTGGCGGCATCCTCGGGATGACCGAGGTTGTCCAGCAACGCGGTAAACTCGTCACCGCCAATACGGGCCAGGCTGTCATAGGGACGCAAGCAGGCCTTGAGCTGCTCGCCCACACGACGCAGCAATTGGTCGCCGACATCGTGGCCAAGCGAGTCGTTGATGCGCTTGAACCCGTCCAGGTCCAGATACAGCACAGCCACCCGCTGGCCGCTGCGCTCGATACGCGCCAGCGCCGACGCCAGCGCCTGGTGAAAGCCGCGCCGATTGAGCAGCCCCGTCAGCGAGTCGGTCACCGCCTGCGACTCCAGCTGCGCGTGCAGGTTGCGCACCACCGACATGTCCAGGGCGATCACCACCATGGCGTGCTGTTGCCGGGGCAGCGGCGAACAGGACAGCGCCACTGGCAGGCAACCACCCTTGAGCGTGCGCATCATCGCCTCGTGTACGCGGTAGGTCGCCTCACGCCTGAAGTGCAGGTAGAACTCGGACTGCTGCCAGCCACCCTCGCTAGCCGGATTCTTGAGGAAGGACAACAGGTCGGAGCCCTCCAGATCCGCGACCTCGCCATCGAGCATGTGCGCCATGGCGGGGTTGGCGAACTGGATACGGCCGTCCTCGCCGACCACCAGGATGCCCTCGGCGGCGTTGTCCAGCACCGATGCATTGAACGCCCTGGCGCGCTCGAGCTGCTGCGACAGCACCTGCAGCTCACAGCGATTGTGCTCATGCTCCAACAGGCTCTGGATCTTGTGCCGCAGCACACTGGGATCGAACGGCTTGAGCACGAAGTCCACCGCGCCCGTGCTGTAGCCGCGCAGCACGGCGTCGTGGGTCTGTGCGATGGCAGAAACGAAGATGATCGGCGTCAGCCGCGTGCGCGGATTGCCGCGCATCAGGCGGGCGACCTCGAAACCATCCATGCCGGGCATCTGCACGTCGAGCAGCACCAGCCCGACGTCCTCTTCGAGCAGACAACGCAGGGCCTCTTCACCGGAACTGGCACAGCGCAACTGCCATTCACCATCCTCGAGCAGCGCCTGCATGGCCTCGAGGTTCTCCATTCGATCATCCACCACCAGCAGAACCTGCCTGGCGGGCACGATGGCATTCTTGTTCTGCGCCTGGGCCATCATCACTCCTCTATCCATATGCCCTTGTCCTACTCACTCCTGCCATCAGGTTAGTCCATCACCGGAAGAAGACATGACCGGCATGCTCAGCCAGCGCTCCAGCAGTGCCAGCAGCTCATCGCGCTGGATCGGCTTGGCCATGTAGTCGTCCGCGCCTGCCGTGATGCATTTCTCGCGATCGCCCTTCATGGCATGGGCGGTGAGCGCGATGATGGGGATCATGCACGCATGCTCCTGCTTGAGCAGGCGCGTGGCGGTATAGCCGTCCATGTTGGGCATGGCCATGTCCATCAGGATCAGATCAAATGGATCACTCTGATAGGCGGCGATGGCCTCGATGCCGTCCGTGGCGGAGCTGACGTGCAGCCCCACTTCATCCAGCAGTGCCGTCAGCGCGTAGACGTTACGTACGTCGTCATCCACCAGCAGGATGCGCTTGCCCTCCAGCGGATTGAGCCGCAAGTGCGCCGCCTGCGGCGCACGCACGTCACCGAGAAAGCCCTGCACCGCCTTGCACAGTGCGTCGGTGTCGTCGCCATGCTTGCGCACCACCACGGCGCTGTAGCGGCGCAAACGCTGCAAGGTCTGCTGAGTGACATCGACGCCGGTGTTGATCACCACACGCGTGCCCTGCAACTGGCGTAGCTGATTGAGGCTGTCGAGCAGCGCGAAACCGTCCTGATCGGGCAGGTCCAGATCGATCACCAGTGCGCAGAACTGTCCCTGCGCATAAGCCGCGCGAGCCTGCTCGCCATCGGCGCAGGCAGTGACCTGAAAGCCCAGCTCCGTCAGTTGCTGGCGATAGTGCTCACGCTCGGCCTCGACATCCTCTACCAGCAGCAGAGCCCTATCCTGCTGCGCGCCATGCTGCAGCTCGACGAACACCTGCTCCAACTCGTCGCGGCCGATGGGTTTGACCAGGTAGCGCGTGCCATCATCGTTCCAGCCCGCCGGCTGTGGCACGCAGGAAATGATGTGCACCGGTGTGTGCCGGTGGGTCGGCTGGGCCCGTAGACGGCGAAACAGCTGCCAGCCGCTGAGATCGGGGAGCAGGATGTCGAGGATCACCGCGTTGAACGACTCCTGCTGCAGCAGCCCCAACGCCTGCAACCCGGTACGACAGTGCACGCTGGAAAAACCATGGGCGTGGGCTTCTTCGGCGATCACCGCGGCAAAATTGGCATCGTCTTCGATGATCAGCAGCGGCGGTCCATCCCCGGCACGCTGCGGCCCCTGGACCGGCGCCTCGACGCTGATCGAAGCGGCCTGAACCGGCAGGCGGACGGTAAAGGTGGAGCCCTGTCCGGGCGCACTTTGCAGGGTGATATCGCCATCCAGCGCCAGCACCAGCTGCCGGGTGATGGCCAGCCCCAGCCCGGTGCCGCCGAAGCGCCGACTGGTGGAGCCGTCGATCTGCTGGAAGGCCTGGAACACCTGTTCATGTTGCGCGGGATCGATGCCGATACCGGTGTCACGCACGCTGAAACTCAGCAGCTCACGCTCATCCTCCTGTCGCCCCTCACTGCTGACGGTCAGAGCGACCTCGCCCTGATCGGTGAACTTCAACGCGTTCGACAACAGGTTGCGCAGGATCTGATGCAGGCGCACACGGTCGGTGTGAATCACGCGCGGCACGCCGGCTTCCAGCTGGGTGTGCAGGCGCAGGCCCTTGAGTTCGGCCATCGGGCGCAGGCTGGCATCCAGCTCCACCAGCACGTCCTGCATGTTGATCGCCTCGAGCTTGAGCTGCATGCGCCCGGACTCGACCTTGGCCAGGTCCAGTACGTCGTTGATCAACTGCAGCAGGTCGCAGCCGGCGCGATGCACGATATCCGCGTGTTTGGTCTGCTTCTCGGTGAGATTACCGGCCAGGTTCTGCCGTAACTGATCGCTGAGAATCAGGATGCTGTTGAGCGGTGTACGCAGTTCGTGGGACATGTTGGCCAGGAACTCTGACTTGTAACGGTTGGCCAACAACAGCTGCTCGGCCTGCTCGCGCAATTTCTGCTCGGCCGCCTTGCGCTCGCTGATGTCGATGATCACCGCCTGCACCAGGTTCTCGTCGCCACTGCGAATCGGCGACAGCCCTACCTCCAACGGAATCAGACGCCCTTCGCGATGCTGGCCAAACAGTTCACGATTACCGCCCATGCGGCGTTGCTCGGGCATCGCCTGATAGCCACGGCGCATCGCCACATGGCTGCCACGCTGCGCTGCGGGCAGCAACATTTCCACGGGCTCGTCGAGCAGCATCTGACGCTCGTAGCCGAACAGCAGCTCGGTCTGCCGATTGACCATGGCAATGCGCCCCAGGCCATCGACCAGCACGATGGCATTGGGCGAGGCTTCGACCACCAGCCTGAAGCGCTCCTCGGCTACCTTGCGCGCACGCAGGTCGACCAGATTGATCAAATAGCTGCTGCCTTCATGCAGTGGATTGAGGCTGATGCCGACCGGAATCGACTCGCCGCGCAACGTGCGCACCATACGTTCGTCGCTTTCGGCCAGTTGCTCCTGCAGATCTTTCGGTGACTCGATATTGGGCAGCACGCGCAGCACAGATTCGCCCGGCAAAGCATTGAGCGGGCAGTCGAGCAGCTCGGCGGCGCTGCGATTGGCCATCTCGATACGGCCCTTGTCGTCGCACAACAGGGTCGCGACCGGCAACCGCTCGACCAACAAGCGAAAGCGCTCTTCACGCTCGCTCAAGGCCACCGCAGCCCGTTCACTGATCTGCAGCTTGCGATCTCGCTGATAGAGAAAACCGCCAACCAGCGTCGACAGCAACAGCGCCGCGGCCAACCCGGCCCAAAGTCCGAGCGTGCCGGTGCGATCGATCAGGTTTCGTTCGTACTCGGGCGTACCGATGACCTCGAGCGCCCAGGTGCGCCCGTAGAGCGGCAATTGCTGCTGACTGCGAAAACGCGGGCGCCAGCCGTTGGCCTGAGTTTCGCCACTGAGCAATTGCAGATCGGTGGCCTGCGGATCTTTCAGGATGATGTCGAACAAGCGGGTCTGGGAGCCGAGTATCCCGTCCATGAGGTCCTGACTGCGGAATCCGCCATGCACCATCCCCAGCAACGCCGCCCGGCGCTGCTCGACCGTATTGACGGGCAACCCTGGGCGGAAAACCGGCAAGTAGAGCAGCACGCCGGACTGGACGTTGACATCCACCTCCTGGCGCAGGATCAAAGGCCCACTCAGGCTGGCATCACCGGTATCGATACTGCGCTCGATCGCGGCTCGCCGCACGGCCTCACTGAGCATGTCGAAACCGAGTACGCGGCGGTTGCGCCAGTCCAGCGGACTGACGTAATCGATCGGCAGATAGTGCTCGCGCTCACCTGTTGGAAATATCTGATAGTCGGAGCGACCATCGGCCCTCAACTCATCGGCAAAGTCAGCGAGCTGCTCGGGTGACAGATAACGCGACCAGGCCACCGCCTGGATACCGGGATAGCGCTCCTGCAGTTGCAGCTGATCGATGGCCCGGTCCCATTCGGCGAGCGAGACATGGTCACTGCCGATCATGAGCCCGGACACGCCACGCAAGACCATCTCGTATGCGCGCATACGCGCCAGCACACGCTGGCCGATCTCCTGTGACTGCTGCTGGAACTGCCTCTGACTGTCTTCCCGCTCACGATCCTGCAGGGTGTCCCACTGCCAGAAAATCAATCCGCCCAGCCCAAGCAACAGGCCAAGTGCAGCCAGTAACGGCGTCCAGGGCCTTGGCGGCAGCTCGACAGCTCTGTCTTCCATTCGCTCTCCTTCGGTCATCCAGAACCAACGCGCGCGGACACCCCGCACGCGGACATCACAGAACCACAACAGCAGTCTAGTCAGGTTTTGAATGAGTGGCCTTTTGCCAGAAGGGACACGACAAGTGGTCGCGAACAGGCTCGCAAGGATGTTCTGGCAACGTCGCTGAAAAGACATTCATAGCGGTGAATTGTCGGCGACATAAAAAAGCCTCCCAGAGGGAGGCTTCGTGCAACGCAACCCAGCCTTATAGCGGGCGCAGGTTGATCTCGACGCGGCGGTTCTGCGCGCGACCAGCATCGGTGGCGTTGCTGGCAATCGGCTGGCTCGGGCCCGCGCCGTAGGCGGAGATACGCTGCCCCGGCACGCCGTTGGCGGTCAGGTAATTGGCCACGCTCTGCGCGCGACGCTGCGACAGGCTCTGGTTCAGCTCCTGCGAGCCGGTGCTGTCGGTATGACCGACGATGTTCACACCGTTCTTGTCGAACTCCTTGAACACCAGCACCAGCGAGTTGAGGGTCGGGTAGAAGCTGCTGGAGATGTCCGCCGAGTTGCTGGCGAAGGTGATATTGCCCGGCATGATCAGCTTCAGATCATCGCCATGGCGTTGTACCTGTACGCCTGTGCCTTGCAGAGTCTGGCGCAGCTTGGCTTCCTGAGTGTCGACGTAATAGCCATAACCACCACCGGCAGCGCCACCAACGGCCGCACCGATAAGCGCCCCCTTGGCGCGGTCTTTCTTGCTCGATGTCGCGGCGCCGATCACCGCACCAGTAACGGCGCCGACACCACCGTAGATGCCGGCTTTACCAGCCTGGCTTTCACCGGTGTAGGGGTTGGTGGTGCAGCCAGCCAGCATGGCCATGAGCGCAGTTGCTGCGATCAGATTGCGTCTGGTCTTCATAACATTTCCTTAGGATTTCTTCTGATATCGGGCAGACATGCCACAGTCTTCGAACCGCCAGGGCACAGTGAAGTTCCGCCCAAGCTTATCAGCCTGAGCGCATGAGGGCTGCGATCCAGAGCAGGTCTGCACGCTACGGAGCGTTACTGCACGCCTGGCAGAGGCCGCAGGGTCACCTCGACACGACGATTCTGCGCTCGCCCATCTGCCGTGGCATTGCTCGCCACCGGTTGGTCCGGCCCCATGCCTCGTGTGCTCAGACGGCTGGGGTCGACGCCCTGTGCCAGCAGGTAATCGGCCACGCTTTGCGCACGACGCTGCGACAGCGCCATGTTGTGGCTGTGCGACCCGGTACTGTCGGTATGACCAACGATCTCGATGCTGTTCTGGTTGTACTGACGGAAAGAGTTGGCCAGGTTGTTCAGTGGCTGATAGAAGCTGCTGGCGATCTGCGCGGAGTCGGTAGCGAAGGTGATGTTGCCGGGCATGATCAGCTGAATCACATCGCCCTGGCGCTGCACCTCGACCCCGGTGCCTTGCATGCTGCGGCGCAGCTCCTCTTCCTGCTTGTCGGCGTAGTAGCCGTAACCTGCCGCGGCGGCACCGGCTACGGCGGCGCCGATCAGCGCGCCCTTGCCCCGGTTGTCATGGTTGATCAACGCACCAGCGGCCGCGCCAGCCAGCGCGCCGAGACCGCCATAGGTCGCAGTGCGGTTGGAGCTCGGCGCGCTCTGATCATAAGGGTTCTGCGAAACACAACCGCCGAGCAGCAGCGCAGAGGTGCAAAGGGCAATGACGGGCAGGCGGAACATGAAGGAGTCTCCATGAACGGTGGGTGATGGCTGTTTGAGTCCTCACACCGCCATTAGTGCCCTGTCATGCACGAATAAAGGGGTTCTCGCGCATTTCATCGCCCAGGCGAGTGTCCGGCCCATGACCGGTGACCACGGTAGCGTCCTCGTCGAGGCTATAAAGGCGTTGCTTGATCGAACGCTCGATGGTGGCGTAGTCACCGCCCCACAGGTCGGTACGGCCGATCCCCCGACGAAACAGCGTGTCGCCGACGATCAGCAGCTTGGCGTCCTCGAACCAGAAGCTCATCGAACCCGGGGTGTGGCCGGGAGTATGCAGCGCCACACCGCAGCCGCAGGCCAGCTCCTCGTCATCGGCCAGCCACTTGTCCGGCGCCGGCACCGGCGTGTAGGGCACGCCGAACATGCTGCACTGCATCTCCAGATTGTCCCAGAGGAACTGATCCTCCTTGTGCAGGTGCAAGGTGGCGCCGGTCTTCTCCTTCATCTGCCCCGAGGCGAGAAAGTGATCAAGGTGCGCATGCGTGTGGATGATGCTGACCACTTTCAGGCCATGGGCCTCCAGACGCGCCATGATCAGATCGGGATTACCGCCCGGATCGACCACGATGGCCCTTTTAGTGAGCGGGTCGCCGATGATGGTGCAGTTGCACTGCAAAGGCCCGACGGGGAAGGTTTCGCGAATCAGGGCGGGTCGTTCGGCGGTGGTCATCAGGAGGCCTCGTTGCGGTAATCGCCGGGCAGTTTACCGGTCCATTTGCGAAATGCACGGCGGAAGTTGGAAGGGTCGCTGAAGCCCAGCAACTGGGCGATTTCATACAGAGGCAAATGCGTGGTCGTCAGGTACTGCAAAGCCAGACGCTTGCGCACATCGTCGAGTACCTGCTGATAGCTGGTGCCCATCTGCGCCAGGTGGCGGCGCAGGCTGCGGCCGCTGGTGTGCAAGGCGCTCGCGGCGCTTTGCAGATCAGGAAAGTCACCAGGACGCGCCAGCAACAGGCGGCGCACCCGCGTGAGCAGCCCATCCTGCACGTCGAGGCTGGCCAGCAGCGCTTCGCACTGCTGCTCGCACATCTGCACCGTGGCCGGGTTGGCCAGCGCCATGGGCCGTTGCAGGTAATGCCGGGGCAAGCGCAACCAGTGATAGGGCTGTTCGAACTGCGCCGCTACGCCGAACACCTCGGCGTAGCGCGCAGCGTAGGCTGGGGCGCAATGAGCGAAGCCAACGGCCACGCCCTGCAACTCCTCGCCCAGCAGAAAACGCGCGATGGTGTGGATACTGGTCAGCAGCCCCTCGGCGGCGAACCGTGACTGTGGCCCCATGGGAAAGGACTCGACTGCACGCAACTGCATGTCCTCGCCCTGCTCGACCAACTCCAACTCGAACGCCAGACCCAGCACGCGGTAGTACTTCAGGGCGAACTGCAGCGCCTTGCCCAGATTGGCACTGGACAACACCGCGTAACCGAGAATGCCGTGGGTGGAGACGTTCAGGCGCTGCCCCAGCACCAGGCCAAGCGCCGGTTCGCCGCAGCGCTCAAGCGCCGCCTGGGTCAACTGGTGAAAGTCGAGAAAGGACAATCGACCATTGGGACTGCCCAGCACTTCAGGGCGTACCCGTGCCGCGACGAACAGCTCGGCACGTGCCTGGCCGAGTTCTTCGGCCAGCGCCAGCAGTGCCTCGGCATAAGCCACGGGCACCAGTTCGGCAGTGAAGTTGAGGGTGTTCTTCATGGGTGGGTTGTTCCGGCGACTGGCCGCAAATGACCGTCCTGACGATGAACCTTAACTCAGCGAATCCGTGTTCGCCGCTCTGCGGCCACCCCAACTTTCCATTGGAACAGCGCACTGGCCAGATATGACTGCCACCTTGGCTGTTACGAACCTGTGCCCAACCGCGAATGACGCCCATAGTGAATGCCAGTCAAACAGCGCAATGGAGCCCTCATGGCCAGCACCACACCGGAAGGATTGCAGATTCGCCCCCGGCACATGAATTTCGATCTGCCCAACCCGCTGCCGCGCCACTGGAACGGCGGCGACGCCTTCAAGACCCATCTGTTCAATGCCATGTCGGTGTTGTTTCCCGATGGCGAACGCTTTTTCATCGACTCGGTGCGCCAATTTCGCGACCGTATCGACGACCCGCTACTCAAGGAACAGATTCGCGGCTTCATCGGCCAGGAAGGCCATCACAGCCGTGAACATCTCGAATACAGCCAGCGTCTACGTGACCTGGGTTACAACGTCGAGCGCATCGAGAAACGCGCCCGCGCGCGCATCCGCTACACGCAGAAGAAGTTCTCGCCGCAGCGGCAGCTGGCGGCGACTGCGGCGCTGGAGCACATCACCGCGATCATGGCCGATGGCCTGCTGAGAAACGAGGCCCACCTGGCCGGTGCTCATCCGTCGCTGGCCCGCCTATGGCGCTGGCACGCGCTGGAGGAGACCGAGCACAAGGCGGTGGCCTTCGACGTTTACAACCAGGTCTGTGGCAGCCGCAAGCTGCTGCGCCGGGCGATGCTCATGGGCACCATGTTCTTCGTCCTCGACACTACGCGCGGCCTGGCGCATATGCTCAAGGTCGACGGCCTACTGTGGAACTGGCGCGTATGGCGCGACGGCATCCGCTGGATGTGGGGCAAGGAAGGCGTGTTCCGCCCGCTGATCCGCACCTATCTGGACTTCTTCAAGGACGGTTTCCATCCCTGGGAGCACGACAACCTGGACGTGCTGCACGCCACCCGCGAAGAGTTCGATGGCAGCCCACAGGTCCAGGCCAGCGCTGCCTGACGCGCTACTGCTGCCAAGCGACGTATGAAAAAGCCCGGCTCTGGCCGGGCTTTTTCATGTCCAGTGCGCGCTCACCCCTTCAGAAATCGCATCGCGTCGGCGGCGCTCTGCTCGGGAATCTCCTCCATGGGGATATGCCCGACGCCAGGGTAGACCTTGACCTGAATCCCCGGCAGATCACGCTGCCACAGCGGCACGTGCTTGGGCGAAATCCAGCGATCACGCTCACCCCACATCAGCAGGGTGGGTACCTTGATCTGCGCGACCCGTTCAGGCGTCGTATGCAGTTCGTCCTTGTTGACCTTCAGCAGCACGCGGAAGATTTCCATCATGCCGCGGCGGTTGCCTGGACGCCGCGACAGGTCGTAGTAGCGATCGACCACACCGGGCTTGATGCGCCCCGGCTCACCATAGACCTCCTTGATGCCCTGAGCGATCAGTGCACGCGGCATCCACATCGGCATGGCGACGGTCGCGCCAGGCAATGCGGCGGCGGCGATCATCCACGGCACCTTGCGCATGGGATAGCCGGCCGGGTCGATCAGCACCAGCTTGCCGACCCGTTGCGGCTGCGCCAGGGCGAAGTTCCAGGCGATGTAGCCACCAAGGGAGTTGCCGGCAATATCCGCCTTGTCCACCTGCAGGTAATCGAGCAACAGGCCGAGCACACGAATCATGCGCTCGGCCGAGTACTGGCCGTCACGCGCGGGGCCGGTCAGGCCGAACCCCGGTACATCGAAGCGGATGATGCGGTAGTCGGCGGCGAACGCCTGCACCCAGGCGTCCCAGGTGTGCAACGAGGCGACCACGCCGTGAATCATCACCAATGCCGGCTTGTCGCGGCGCCCCTCATCCCGGTAGTGGATATTGAAGCCGTCGAGTTCGATATAGCGCGAGCCATCGGCAGCGCTACCGTAGCGGCCCTTGAGGCGCTCCAGCGGCAGAGCGCCGAAACCCAGGCGGGCGAATCCGGCAGCCAGCGGCGGTTGCAGGGACAGGCTGTTGGCGGTCATGCGGCGTACCTCGAATCTTGTTGTAGGTAGCCGCATCAAAGCATGAGCCTCTGCACGTTAGCGCCCAACCTTGGGTCTGTTAACAGGTCATCTCTGGCGGCCATCACGGCCCATCCCAGCTACGAGAACGCCTAGGAGCGCGGGCACAACGAAGCAATCAGCAGATCCGCCAGAACCCTCTTGGCCCGCTCGATTTCCTCGCGGCTGGCACGCCGCCCGAGCAGGTCGAGAGAGGCCGCTTCCAGCGCCCAGATCAACGCCTGATAGACCAGGGGATCGCGTGGCGCCAGCTCCGGCTCGAGGCGCTCGACCAGCAGGCGCAGCATCTCCTGGTGCGCTCGCTGGCGATGGGCAGCCAGAGGCGATTGTGCGCGCAACGCCTCTTCCTGCATCAGGCGGATGATCGGCCCGACCGCCAGGTGATAATCGAAAAAGCGCCCGACCATCGCCCTCAGCCATTCTTGCGGACTGCCGGCCACCTGCTGCATCTCGCGAAAACGCGCCAGCAGCAACATCACCGAAGTCTGGTAGATGCCTTCGAGCACCTCGATCTTGTTGGCGAAGTATTTATAGAAGGTGCGCCGCGAGACCTGCGCCGCCTCCAGCAGGTCATTCACCGTCGCCTGCTCCAGGCCCTTGCGGGCGAACACGGCAATAGCCGCCAGTTGGATGTTGGTGCGCTGCAGATGGCCAACCAACGGGCCCTCGCCACCGCCAACCTGCTGCGAGGCGAGTGCGCCATAACCGCCCAGGTCCTCGAAAACCGCGCGTATCGCACCGTGCTCGGCCAACTCGTCCATACTGCTTTCCCAACCAAGGCGCGGGTGACGTGGCGCCGCGAGCTGAGTACTCTGGAGCCGCCTCTAGCCGCGGATAATCATCGTGTCATCCACCCTAGCACGTCACCTGCTCTGGCCGCTGGCCATCCTTTTGCTGGTCTGGCTACCGCCGCTGGGAGCCACCGAGCTGTTCTATCTTGGCCAACGCATCCCGGATATCCACAAGCCGTGGCGCATTGGCGACTATCGGCAGCTACGCGAAGCCCTGGAGCAGGTCGACAGCACTCAGGCCAACGCACTACCGCGGCGCAGCGGCGAGTTCACCGGGCCGATCTATGAGCGCATGGTCTCGGCGGAAAACTTCCGCCCGCAACTGAACATCTATGCGCCGCTGGAGCTGCGCCAGAACGAGGCGCGCGAGGTGCTGTTCGAACTCAAGGAGCTGATGCACCTGTACTTCGACTTTCGCGCCAAACAGCAACCCTACGCTGCCGAAGCGTTGGGCCTGATGAGTTACTCACTGCGCCAGCAGGCCATTCTGTTCACCCTCACCACCGAGTTCTGGATGACCCTGTCACAGAGCGAACAAGGCAACCCGGTGCGCCTGCAGGGGCTACAGGAGACCAAAGCGGCGGCAGCCATGCTCAGTGGTAGTGCCCTGGACTACCTGGAACTGACCCAGGCCTTTGGCCGCGACGAGCTGCTGCTGTACAGCGCCGAACTGAGCCAGCAGTTTCCCGAACTCTTCGTTCATCTATCCGCCGATGTACAGGCGCAGTTGCTGGCACGTATCGAAGGACTCAGCACAGGCCATCGTTACCCAGAGGTCGGCCAGGACATGGCGGCCTTGTTACCGGTGCTGCGGATGATTCATGAGGATGTGCAGCGCAAACTGGCGCAACCCGTGAAGCCAGAGGCCAAAGCGCCAGTGCTGGATCTGTCGGCACCGACCTCAGCGCAATAGGCCCAACCCTTTGGCACGAGCCACCGCCTGGGTCCGTCTTTCGACGCCAAGTTTGCTGTTGATATGCCGTGCGTGGGTCTTGACCGTGTGCAGGGAGATGAACAGGCGCTCGCTGATCTCCTGGTTCGAACAGCCGCGCGCAATCAGTTGCAGCACGGCCAGCTCGCGGCCGCTGAGTTTTTCAGTGAGCGGCCCCTCCTCGACTTCGGGAGGCTCATCGGGCCATTGCTCTGCCGGCAACCGCGCAAGCAAGTCGTCGCGCAGCAGACAGGCGCTACGTCCCTGCAGACGCTCACGCAGCCACTGCGGCTGATGCTGCAACAGCTCGATGAAGGTGAGCAGCGCTCCGCCTTGAGCAAGGTCCAGACAGCTATCGAGCTGTTGCTGCGCCTCGCGCTCTCGCCCGGTCTGCTTCAGCAATTGCGCGAGCTGCGCCTGCGCCATCAGCCCCACCAGTTGGCCGCCCACACCCTGTGCACGCTGCTGCAGTGCGCGCAGACGGCGCTCGGCATTCTCCTGCCCACCCTGCAGGCGCTCCAGAGCGGCCAGTTGCAGATCGATATGCAGCGCCAGCTGTGGGTGGAACTCCGGCGCCAGCGCTCGTCCCTGCTCACCATAGGTTTCAGCCAGTTGCGGTAGCCAGGCGGCTGCCAGCTCGACCTGCCCTTGCCGCAACCACAGCTCGCACTTGATCAGCGTGATCATCGCCAGGTAGTAGATCGCCGGCACGTCCCAGACGTGCATCAGGCGTTCTGCCTCACCGAGCAGGGCAAAGGCCTCGGCAGAGCGTCCATCCTGCCCTTCCAGGCAGGCCAGCACGCAATAGCCGATCAACGCGCCGACGTCACGACAAGCCCGGGCTTCGGCTATTCCCGCCCGCAAGCGCTCCACCGCCTGTGGCTGCAGCCGCAGACTGAGCAGATACCCCTCATAAATCGTCAGCCGCGCCCGCACGGAGTAGCTGCGCTGAGCCGGCAGGCACTGCACCAGCAGCAAGCCCTGATGCACTTCTTCCTGCGCCCGCAGCACCTCCCCGCGGGCCTGCAGCACGCGGGCACGCTCATAGTGGGCAAGCGCCTCGAACAGCGGATTATCGATACGCTGCGCCAACTCCAGCGCATCGCGGTTCAGGCCACGCGCACGCCACAGATCGCCACGCACCATGGCCAGATTGGACAATGCCGACAGGCACATGAAATGCGGGCCGTAGCGTTCCGCCGGCAAGCCGGCCAGTGCCTCACTGCACTGCTGCTCGGCGCGCACACCATCACCACGGCCTCGGGCAATGACCCCGTCCAGCGCTTGCCACTGCGCCAGCAGGCTCCGCTGAGCGAGCGGCTCGGCCGCTGGAAGGAAGCGCTCGAGATGATCGAGCAGCTCCTGCGCCGCATCCAGCTGGCAAGCCAACGCCAATGCCCAGCCATAGAGCATGATCAGTCGCGGCGTGCTGACCAGTAGATCGTCCGGCAGATTGGTCTTCCAGCGCAGCAGCATGGCGATGTTCTGTTCCGCCAGCATCTGCTCCTCGGAAAGATTCTGTACCAAGTTGGCCGCGACATCGGCCTGCCCCGCCAGCAGCGCCTGCTCGATGGCAGCATCCAGCATGCCTTGTGCAGCGAACCAGCGACAGGCACGTAGGTGAGCGCAACCACGCGAATGCTTGGCGCCCTCGGCAGGGCGCGCATTGAGCAGGTCGGAAAACAGATGGTGATAACGAAACCAGTGCCCCTGCTCGTCCAGCGGCACGAGAAATACCTGATTGGCCTGCAACTGGCGGATGATCGCGGCGCTGTCACGGCTGTCACGCACCGCATCACACAGCTCAGCGCAGAAGCGTTCCATGCAGGCGGTATCGTAGAGGAACTGCTGCACCTCGGCGGGCTGCCGCTCGATGACTTCCTCGAGTAGGTACTCTCGAATCAGCCCTTCCCCGCCGTGCAACTGCAGTCCCTCGCCTGATGGCCCCAGTTCTTCGACAGCCAGTAACCACAGGCGCAACCCGGCGATCCAGCCCTCGCTACGCTGCAAAATCCCCGTGACCTGCTGTTTTTCAAGACGCGCGCCCTGACTGGTCAGCAGTGCGTCTAGCTCAGCTGCGGTCAGGCGCAAATCCTGCTCGTTGAGCTCAAGCAGCTGTCGCGACAGTCGCAGGCGGGCCAGATGCCAGTCCGGCCGCTGACGACTGGTAACCAGCAGCAGCACGCCGGGCGGTAAATGGTTGAGGAAAAATTGCAGGCAACGATCCAGCACCGGCCCCTGCGCCAGATGGTAGTCGTCCAATACCAGCAACAGCGGCTGACCATCGTCGAGTTGCTGGGTCAGCTCATCGAGCAGACCGTCGAGCCACTGCTCGAAGGCGAAGGGCTGATGGCGCTGACGCATTTTCAGCAGGCCAAGGGCGTCCTCGCCCAGGCCCGGGTACGACTGCTGCAGGCCTTGCAACAACCGTTCGAGGAAGCGCCCGGGATCACGATCCCGCTCGCTCAGGCCCAGCCAGAGGCTGCGCCAGTGATTCGGCAGGCGTTCGCAGAATTCGATCGCCAGCGAGCTCTTGCCAAAGCCGGCAGGCGCGCTGACCAGCAGGAGGCGTCCTTGCAGCCCTTCCTCGAGGCGTTCGCACAGCCTGGGCCTGGGCATGTGCCCGGCCGGCAGCGGTGGCCGATAGAAACGCGCCTCCGCCGGCGTAGCCGGTGCATAGGGGAAGGCTGGGGAGCGGGAAAGGTCTGTCATCGGCCGATTCTTGGAAGTCTTCTGTCTGGGGCTCGATCTGAGCTCAGCCTAGCGACTTGCAGTGGCCTTTAGAAGCGCTTGCTACAGTCCGTAACGAAAAAGCCGGCACAAGGCCGGCTTCGTCGTATCGCGAGCAACTATCAGCGAACGCCCGCCTGGCGCAGGGCCGCCGGCGTGTAGTCGCTGCTGGAGGCCTTGTAGTTGAAGTCGTAGGCCTGCTTCTCCTCGTTCTTCATACCCAGGGCCAGGTAGCGACCGGACAGCAGGTCGTACAGCGCTTCCAGCGTGTACCACGGCACTTGCTTGTCGTAGTAGTACTGCGCATGCGCCTCGGCTACGCGCCACAGGGTGCCACGACCGTCGTAGTGGTCGATCAGCGCCGCTTGCCAGGTGTCCTCGTCGAGGTAGAAGTCGCGCTTGGCATAGATGTGGCGCTCACCCTGCTTGAGGGTCGCGGTCACATGCCATACGCGGTGCAGCTCGTAGCGAGTCAGGTCCTGGTTGATGTGGCCAGCCTTGATGATGTCCTCGTACTTCAGGCTCGGCGAGTCCAGCTTGTAGGCGTTGTAGGGGATGTAGATCTCCTTCTTGCCTTCGAGCTTCCAGTCGTAACGGTCCGGCGCACCGTTGTACATGTCGAAGTTGTCGGAGGTACGCAGGCCGTCAGCTGCAGTACCCGGACCATCGTAGGACACCTGCGGGGCACGACGCACACGACGCTGACCGGCGTTGTACAGCCACGCCAGACGCGGCTCCTTCACCTGGTTGAGGGTTTCGTGCACCAGCAGCACGTTACCCGCCAGGCGCGACGGAGCGGTCACGCGCTGCTTGAAGTAGAACAGGACGTTGCTTTCCTTGCTCGGGTCGAAGTCGGTCAGCGCATCACGGAAAGTGAACTCGTCCTGGAAGTAGACCAGCGAGTAGGAACCGCTGGCCTGCGGGGTCGCCTGAGTGACCAGACGGCGCACGCTGCCACCGCGGTAGCGGGTGATGTGGTTCCAGATTGCTTCCAGGCCGTTCTGCGGAATCGGGAAGGGGTTGGCGGTCTGGAAGTTCTCCAGGCCGTTGCCACCCTCTACCATCTTGGTGTTGACCGCATTCTGCTTGGCCGCCTCGATCACCGCTGGTGGCAGGCTCGCCGAACGGTGGCTCGGGTAGACCGGCATCTTGTAGCTGTCAGGGTAGCGCTTGAACATGGCCAGCTGGCCAGGCGTCAGCTTGTCCTTGTACTGGTCGACGTTCTGCGCGGTGATGGTGAACAGCGGCTGCTCGTTGGCGAACGGGTCGGACAGGAAGCCCTTGCCATCGACGGTGCCGGCATTGGCCGGCAGGCCGCCGGTCCAGGCCGGGATCGAGCCATCGGCATTACCGGCCATCTCGGCGCCAACCGGGGTCAGCGTGTTACCCAGCTTCGCCGCTTCGTCCGGCGACACCGCCGCCATCACGCTGGTGGCCAGCAGAGACAGGGTCAGGATGCCGCTTTGCCACAGTTTTTTTGTTGTTTTCGTTTGCATCTTCATTCCTCGAAATTCCTGGCCGCTTAGAAGTTCACGCCGAAGCTGAGCGCGACGAAGTCACGGTCAATTGCAGTGTTGTATTTGCCACCGAAGAAATCGGTATAGGACAGGCTGGCCGTGTACATATTCTGGTACTCGGCATCCAGCCCCAGGCTGACGGCTTTAGCCCCCTCGTTGAACAGGCCATTAGGACCGTAGCCATTCACGTCATGCGACCAGGAAACACTGGGCTTGAGGTTCACACCGGCGAAAACGTCCGGATAGTCCCAGATTGCGCGCGCACGGTATCCCCAGGAGGTGCTGGTTACAAAGCCGTCATCTTCACAGTACTTGCTGACGTTCTCGGCACTGGCGCTGCCCAGGGTGCTGGTGTTCAGCGCACGGCAGGTATTGACAGGCCCAGTTGCAGGCAGAGGACCTGGGCCAAATACCGGGTCACGGCCATAACGCAGGTCATTTGAGTTCTCCAAGCCTCCGACGTGCACCACACCGATCTCACCGACCAGAGTCAGGCGGCTTGCGCCCATTACCTGATCGAAGAAGTGAGTGAAGGTGGTCTGGAACTGGGTGATTTCTTTACGGCGGTAGCCATTGACCTCATCACCAGGCTGCCCGTCGATCAGGGACGCATTGGGGAAGATGGAGACCCCGAGCGGACGAACACCCGCAAACAGGATATCGGTGGTGTTCAGCAGAACAGGGGCATTGGGTCGGTAGCTGATTTCACCGCTCCAGGCAGTACCGGTAGGCAGCGTGGTCGAGAAACTCAGGCCATAAAGGCGGATATCTTCCGGGTACTCGAGGAAGTAGGTGGAGTTACCGGCCACCACCAGCGGTGCCGCCGCGCCTGTAAGCCCTGCGGTGGCATAAACGTCAGCTCCCGGTGCGGCGGCGCTGAACGCCGGCGTGCGGCTGTGATAGTTCATGAAGTAGAGGCCGAATTCGGTATCCAGCTCCTCAGCGAAATAGCGGAAGGCCGCGCCCCATTGGCCGCTGTCACGAGCGTCTCTATCACCGCTGCGTCGAACCAACACACCCTCGGAGTTCTGGTCGATCACCAGGTCCGGCCGTCCAAGAACGTTGGTCAGTGCGTTGTTGACCGACGCGCCGGCTGCCAGGTTGTTGCTCAGTACTCGCAGATTGTTGTCGCAACCATCGGCAATGATGTCTGGCTGGGCAAAGAAGGTGCCGCAGTTGTCGACGACCGTCTGATCCCATTCCAGTTGGTAGAAAAGCTCGGCCGACAAGTTGTCGGTCAGGCTTTGCGACACGTAGAACATATTGACCGGAATCAGGCCTTCCTTGATTTCCGCGCCAGGACGGCGGAATGCAGCCGCATCAATCGGGTTGATGGAGTTGATGCTGTTCTGGATGAAGGTACTTTCACCCCAGCTCACCACCTGTTTACCCAGGCGCACCGAACCCGGCTGGTTACCGATCGTGTAGTTGTGATAGACGAATGCGTCGAGGATTTCGGCACCAGAGGCCTGCGCGGCGGTTTTCCGGTTGCTGTCGTCGATGTCCTTGAACAGGCGGCTCTCGTCCTTCAGTTCGAAGTCGTACCAGTACTTGCCTCGAACGAATACCCCGGTGTCTCCGTACTTCAGTTCGAGGTCATGGATACCCTTGAAGATCTTCGAGAAGGTCTCGCCTTTCTTGAAGTTGAGATGACTGTCGTCGGTGGTCTGGGACAGGCCATCACCACCATTGTTCACGCCGATCAGGTCCTTGTCGGCTCCGCGTACGGACCAGCTGGCACCCACAGACAGCGACGAATCGAACTGACCTTCGATCTCACCGATATTGAAAGTGACGCCGAATGCCGGAGCGGCAAGGGTGGAAGCGAGGCTGACGGCCAGCGGAAGTTTCGCCAAACGCCAGTAGGGTTTTGTTCTTGTTGTCATCGACGCTACTCCATGTGTTTTTTGTTATGGATGCTTGGACTATAGCCAGCGGGTACTACTGCTTGATCCCTCGAAAGTGTGATTTGCAGTCCCCACGCACTCTGGCTCGCAGGTTTCACGTCCTGCGCCTAGCCAAGCATGGACGCGAAACAGCAATTAGCAAGCCAAACGCTTGTTTGACTGGGCGGTCACTTTCACCGCCCAGCCAGCGCGCCACTCACAGCGTGGAGAGAAATGCGCTGCCCGCCTCCTGCCACTGGGCGATTTCGACGCGAATACGCTTCTTGTCCAGTTTGCCGACGCTGGTCTTGGGAATTTCGGTAACAAGGGCGATCTGCGAAGGAATGGCCCACTTGTTGATGTGCCCCTGCTCGACGAAAGGCTTGAGGTGCTCCTTCAGCCCCTTGGCATCCAGCGCCTCGCCGTCACGCACCACCAGCAAGGCGAACGGCCGCTCGCCCCATTGCGGATCGGGCACGCCCACCACCGCCACTTCGCGCACGGCAGCGTGACGGCTGATCAGGTCTTCCAGCTCGAGCGAGGAAATCCACTCGCCACCGGTCTTGATCACGTCCTTGATGCGGTCGCGAATCTCGATGAAACCCATGCCATCGATGGTCGCCACATCCCCCGTGTGCAGCCAGCCGTGGGCCCAGAGCTCCTCGCCTTTCTCCGGTTCGCGGAAGTACCCCTGGGTCAGCCACGGCGCACGCAGCACCAGCTCACCCTGCGCCTCGCCGTCGCTCGGCAACAGCTTGCCCTCATCGTCCATGATCGCGGCTTCCACCAGCGGCACCGGGATACCGGCCTTGATGCGGTACGCCGTGCGCTCATCCTCGCTGCCCGCACGCAGCTCCTCGTTGAGGTAGGCGCAAGAGATCAGCGGACAGGTCTCCGACATGCCATAGGCGGCCGTCAACTGGATGCCGCGCGCCTTGGCCGCCTCGTACAGCGAACGGTTGAGCGCACTGCCACCGATGATCATCTTCATGCCACCGAAGTCGTGCCCTTGCGCCCCCGGTGCGCCCAGCACCATCTGCAGGATGGTCGGCACGCAGTGGGAGAAGCTGACCTTCTCCTCCTTGATCAGGCGGCAGAGCATGTCCGGCTCGTAGCGGCCGGGGTACACCTGCTTGACCCCGAGCATGGTCGCCACGTAGGGCACACCCCAGGCATGCACGTGGAACATCGGCGTGATCGGCATGTAGACGTCGTCATTGCCCAGCAGGCGGATGCTGTCCAGGCCCCCCATGGTGGTGGCCATGGACAGGGTGTGCAGCACCAGTTGCCGGTGGGTGAAGTACACGCCCTTGGGGTTGCCGGTGGTACCGGTGGTATAGAAGGTTGTGGCCACCGAGTTCTCGTCGAAATCGGCGAAATCGTAGTGCGTGCTCGCTGTAGCCAGCAGGCTCTCATACTCACCGACAAGGTTCGGTAGATCGGCGCTCTTGTCCTCGCCATCGGTCAGCAGCAGAGTCTTCTCGACGGTGGTGAGTTGCCCGGCAATGCCGTTGTAAAGCGGCACGAACTCGCTGTTGACCAGCACGAAGCGATCATCGGCGTGGTTCATGGTGTAGAGGATCTGATCCGGCGAGAGGCGAATATTGATGGTGTGCAGCACCGCGCCGAGCATGGGAATGGCGAACATGCACTCCAGATAGCGATGGCTGTCCCAATCCATCACCGCCACGGTATCACCGGCCTTGACCCCGGCCTCGCTAAGCACGTTGGCCAGGCGTGCAACACGCTCGTTGAAGGTCGCATAGCTGTAGCGCAGCTTGTCGCGATAAACGATTTCACGGGTCTTCTCGTAACGACTACCGGACAGCAGCAGGCGCTTGATCAGCAGCGGATAGGCATGAGCGTTTTCAGCGGGAGGGATCAGTCGAGTCTGCAGCATGAAATCACCTTGGGCACGCTAGGAATGGGTATGCAGCGACTCTAGAGCGGCTCGCGCAGTGCTAAATCAGCCCAAAGAATGATTTGCCACGTGACTCTATGGACACTTTTAGTCACAGGGTAGAATCGAACCAACCAGCCAGTTCTGAAACAGGCTGCACCACGCCAAACTTTCGTTCGAGGTAACACCATGTCCGACATCGTCATCGTCAGCGGCGCACGCACGCCCATGGGCGGTTTTCAAGGCAGCCTGGCCGGTGTGCCAGCGGTCGAGCTGGGCGCGGCCGCCATTCGCGAAGCGGTCAAGCGTGCCGGTATCGAGTCAGCCGACGTGCAGGAAGTGATCATGGGCTGCGTCTTGCCGGCAGGGCTCAAGCAGGGCCCGGCGCGCCAGGCCTCGCTCAACGCCGGCCTGCCCGCCGCCACTGGTTGCACCACCATCAACAAGCTGTGCGGCTCGGGCATGAAGGCCGTGATGATGGCCTTCGATTCGCTGAAAGCCGGCAGCAATCAGGTGATGATCGCCGGTGGCATGGAAAGCATGTCCAACGCGCCCTACATCCTGGAGAAAGCCCGTACCGGCCTGCGCATGGGTCACGCCGAAGTCAAGGATCATATGTTCCTCGACGGTCTGGAGGACGCCCGCACTGGCCGCCTGATGGGCTCCTTCGCCCAGGAGACAGCCGACCAGTACGGCATCAGCCGCGAGGAAATGGATGCCTACGCCATCGAATCGCTGCGCCGCGCACAAGTGGCGATCAAGGACGGTTCGCTGGACGCCGAGATCGTCCCGATCACCGTCACGTCGCGCAAGGGCGAGGTGGTGGTCAAGGATGACGAGCAGCCGCTGACGGCCAACCTGGACAAGATCCCCGCGCTCAAGCCTGCCTTCAGGAAGGACGGCACCATCACCGCGGCCAACGCCAGCTCGATCTCCGACGGCGCCAGCGCGCTGCTGCTGATGACCGCCGATGAAGCGGCCAAGCGCGGTCTCAAACCGCTGGCCAAGGTGGTTGCCCACGCGACCCAGAGTCAGGATCCGAGCGAGTTCACCCTGGCACCCATCGGTGCGATGAGCAACCTGCTGAAGAAAGCCGGCTGGAGCAAGGACGAGGTCGACCTGTTCGAGATCAACGAAGCCTTCGCCATGGTGACCATGCTGGCGATGCGCGAACACGGTCTGGACCACGCCAAGGTCAACGTTTTCGGCGGGGCCTGCGCTCAGGGCCACCCGGTTGGCTCCACCGGCTCGCGGATCATCCTCACCTTGATCAACGCCCTGCAGAAAAAAGGCGGCAAGCGCGGCATCGCCTCGCTGTGCATCGGTGGCGGCGAAGCCACCGCGGTGGCCATCGAGCTGCTGTAAGCCAGCCCATCACCAATGAGCCCCGCGATTGCGGGGCTCTTTGCTTTAGCGCATTTCGGTCAGCGCCAGTTTGACCCCGATCCCCACCAACACCGCCCCCATCAACCTATCGAACCAGTGCCCCAAACGGGCAAAGCCGGCACGCACGCGTTGCTGGCTGAACAGCCAGGCCACCAGGCTGAACCAGACGGCCGTGGCCACTGCCAGATAGATGCCGTAGCCGGCCTGCACCGCCACTGGCGTGTGCGGGTTGATCACCACGGTGAACAGGGAAAGGAAGAACAGCGTCGCCTTGGGGTTGAGCCCATTGGTGATGAACCCAGTGACGAACGCACCGCAGCCGCTGCGCTCGCCGGCTGCCAGACTCAGCTCGGCACTGGCCGGGTCGGCCGGGCGCGCGCGCAGCGCCTTGATGCCGATATACAGCAGATAAGCCGCCGCCAACCATTTCAACGCATTGAACAGGACGATGGACTGCGACACGATCAGACCGATGCCCAGCAGCGAATAGGTGACGTGCACCAGAATGCCGGTGCCCACACCGAATGCGGTGAACAGGCCGGCCCGGCGCCCGTAGCCGACGCTCTCACGTACGACGATGGCGAAATCCGGCCCTGGACTGGCCACTGCCAGCAGGTGAATCAGGGCAACGGTGAGAAATTCACTCCAGTACATGGCGGCTCCGCATCGACGGTGAAGGTCTGGTAGGCTCGCCAATCTACTCCTGCGCCCCTCCTGCGAAAAGGTACAGCTGATGAGCAAAAGCCCCCGCGCCGTCTTCCTCGACCACGCCTCTCTCGACCTTGGCGACCTCGACCTGCAACCGCTGCACCAGGCCTTCGCCGAGCTGACCCTGCACGCCCACACGCGTCCGGATCAGGTCGCCGAACGCCTGCAAGGCGCCCAGGTCGCCATCAGCAACAAAGTCCCGCTGGATGCAGACACCTTCGCCGCCTGCCCCGAACTGAAGCTGGTGCTGGTGTCAGCCACCGGCACCAACAACATCGACCTCAAAGCCGCCAGCACCCACGACGTAACCGTCTGCAACTGCCAGGGCTACGGCACGCCCTCCGTGGCGCAACATACCCTGATGCTGTTGCTGGCCCTGGCCACGCGTCTGCCCGATTATCAACGCGACATCGCTGCAGGCCGTTGGCAGCAAGCCAGCCAGTTCTGCCTGCTCGATCACCCCATCGTCGAACTCGAAGGCAAGACCCTGGGCATGCTCGGCCATGGTGAGCTGGGGGGTGCCGTCGCCCGTCTGGCCGAAGCCTTCGGCATGCGCGTACTGCTTGGCCAACTGCCCGGCCGCCCGGCACGTGCTGATCGCCTGCCACTGCACGAACTGCTGCCGCAGGTCGATGCACTGACCCTGCACTGCCCGCTCAATGAGCAGACACGCAACATGATTGGCGCCGATGAGCTGGCACTGATGAAGCCGCGAGCATTTCTGATCAACACCGCACGCGGTGGCCTGATCGACGAACAGGCGCTGGCTGATACCCTGCGCCGCGGCCACCTGGGCGGCGCCGCCACTGACGTGCTGCTGCAGGAGCCCCCGAAGGACGGCAATCCACTGCTGGCAGCGGACATCCCCCGTCTGATCGTCACGCCACACAGCGCCTGGGGCAGCCAGGAAGCACGCCAGCGCATCGTCGGTCAGATGGTCGACAACGCAGCCGGCTTCTTCGCCGGTGCGCCGCTGCGAGTCGTCGGGTAAGCTGCGCAGCTTTTTCAGGCAGGAACCCACCATGGATGCGCGAAGCGAAGTTCTCCTGCGTCAGGCCGAGCTGTTCAGTGGCGAGCTGTTGCTGGCCGGTCTTCCGGCTGACGACCTGCTCGGCGCCTTGCCGCAGGCACGTGGCTGGACCTGGCATGCCGGCGACCAGGCGCTGCTTGCTGCGCGCTTTGCCGGTCGCTGCCAGTTCGACACACGCATGCCGGAGGGCGACTACCGCGCAGCCGTGCTGTTCCTGCCCAAGTCACGCGAGCTGACCGATTACCTGCTGCACGCCCTGGCTTCGCGCCTGGCCGGCAAGCCGCTGTACCTGGTGGGCGAAAAACGGGGCGGCATCGAGCGCGCGGCGAAACAGTTGGCGGTCTATGGCAAACCGCGCAAGCTCGACAGCGCGCGGCATTGCCAGCTCTGGTGCGTCGAGGTGGATCAAGCGCCAGCAGTACCGGATCTGCACGCCCTGGCACAGAGCTATTCACTGCAACTGAACGATGGCGCGCTGGAGATCGTCACCCTGCCCGGCGTGTTCGCCCATGGCCGCCTGGATCGGGGCAGCGCGCTGCTGCTGGAGCATCTGGATGAACTGCCCAGCGGCCACATGCTCGACTTCGGCTGCGGCGCCGGTGTGCTCGGTGCTGCGCTCAAACGGCGCTACCCGTCCAGCGAAGTGAGCCTGCTGGATGTCGATGCCTTCGCCCTGGAGAGCAGCCGCCTGACGCTTGCACGCAACGGTCTGTCAGCCAACCTGATCGCCGGCACCGGGATCGAATCAGCGCCTGAAGGACTGAGCGCCATCGTCAGTAATCCCCCGTTTCATCAGGGCGTGCACACCGATTATCAGGCCAGCGAGAACCTGCTGACCCAGGCGGCGCGCCATCTGGTCAAAGGTGGTGAATTGCGCCTGGTGGCCAACAGTTTCCTCAAGTATCCCCCGCTGATCGAGCGACACCTGGGGCCCTGCCGCACCCTGGCCGATGCCGAGGGTTTTCGCATCTACAGCGCGCGGCGCTGAATTGGGCTTGCTCCCAGCTTGGCGCTTGGGCACAATTGCGCCCGTCCTAGGGGAGTAGTCTCCCGCGAGCGCCCAGCTCGCCCGGTATGCGTCAACACACTTGCTCCGCAGAGCATGGCGCATGCGACCCAAGGCCTACGTCGATAGGCCTGCGGTTTGACAAGACCTATGACACGCACAACCTCACCCGGGGCGGGAAGGTCGTTCGTGTCATAAGCCGTGTTGACCCGCCCCTTTAGGAAGCCTGATGCTGGAATCCCTGTTCGTCCCCACCTTCATCGTTGCCCTCGCCGAAATTGGCGACAAGACGCAATTGCTCGCGCTGCTGCTGGCCGCTCGCTTTCGCCGGCCATGGCCGATCATCTGGGGCATCGTCGTCGCCACCCTGGCCAACCATTTTGCCGCAGGCGCCATTGGCAGCTGGGTTGCGAGCTTCTTCTCGCCTGCCACCTTGAGCTGGATTCTTGCCGCCAGCTTCGTCGTGGTGGCGGCCTGGACCCTGATTCCAGACAAGCTGGACGACGACGAGGAATCCGGCCTGAAGAAATACGGTCCCTTCCTCACCACCCTGATCGCCTTCTTCCTCGCCGAGATGGGCGACAAGACTCAGGTCGCGACCGTGATGCTGGCTGCGCAATATCCGCACTTCATCCTGGTAGTGATCGGCACCACGCTGGGCATGCTGGTGGCCAACGTACCGGTGGTGCTGGCGGGCAACTTCGCGGCCGAACGCCTGCCATTGACACTGATTCGCCGCCTGGCAGCCTGCGCCTTCGCTGCACTGGCGATCTATGCCGGCTATCAGGCACTGAAGCTGAGCGGCATGATCTGACACATTACTGACGTCAACCAACTGGCATTTCGGCCAATTCCAGCCCCCTCCTGCCTGCTGCTAAAGTGCGTGCCACGTCACATGGTTCAGCTATGCAGTCGGGAGGGCAGCATGTCACTGGATGATCGCAAGAGGGTGGTGTGCCAACACATCGACCTGAGCTGGAACAAGGGCCGCCTGGCCCTGGCCGAACAACTGCACAGTCGCGACTTTCTCTACAAGAGCTCGTTCATCGGGCACCCGGTCGGCAGCGCCGGCTTCGCCCAGATAGTGCAGACCGTCCGCCATGCCATGCCGGACCTGCAGATCATGATCGAAGAGTGCATCGCCGAAGGCTACAAGGTGGTGACCTGGTGCACGCTGATCGGCACCATCCAGAACCCCGCACTGGGCTACCCGCCGAGCGACAAGGTGCTGAGCATCTCGGCGATGGCGTTCTGGACCTTGACACCTTGTAATGAGATTCAGGAAATCTGCACCATGTTCGACATGGAGAGCTTCCGCGCCCAACTGGGCCTGCAGCCGCGCCCCCTGGCCGAAACGGCCCTGCCCTGAAATGCCAACGGCGCGCCGTGAACCATCACGCCGCGCCGTTTTTCATAGCCAAACTCAGCGCCCGGCCTTGGCCTGTTGGTAAAGCGGCATGACCTTGGGAATGGCCGCCTGCAGCGCAGCGATACGGCTGCTGGACGACGGGTGAGTGCTCATGAACTCGGGCGGTGCGCCACCACCGGCAGCCTCCATCTTCCGCCACAGGCTGATAGCCGCATTCGGGTCATAGCCCGCGCGAGCAGCCAGTTCCAGGCCGATCAGATCGGCCTCGTTCTCGTTACCGCGGCTGTTGGGCAGCGTCAGGCTGTACTGCACCACGGTATCGGCGAGCGCCATGCCACTCTCGCCGAGGCCGAGCAACGCCCCGGCGCCCTGTTTGGCGACCTCGATACCATAGGCCTTGGACATCGCTTCACGGCTGTGCTCGCGCAAGGCGTGAGCCATCTCGTGCCCCATGATCGCGGCGATCTCGTCATCGGTCAGCTTCAGTTGCTCGATGATGCCACTGTAGAAAATGATCTTGCCGCCAGGGCCGCAGTTGGCGTTGAGCTCAGGGCTCTTGATCAGATTGACCTCCCACTGCCAGTTGGCGGCATCCGGGCGAAAACGCGGCGCCTGCGGGATCAAGCGACCAGCGACAGTCTGCAAACGCTTGGCGTTGGCACTGCTCTTGTCCAGCATGCCCTTGCTCGAGGCCTCGCTCAGGGTCTGCTGATAGGACTGCGCATACATCTGATTGACTTCATCGGCGGACAGCATGCTGAACATGTACTGCTTGCGCTCCACACCGACTGCACCGCCGCTGGTGGTATTGACCGCCTGGCAACCGCTCAACAGCAGCGCCGCAGCCAGGCCACTCAGATAGAAAACCTTGCTCATCGAGCTATCTCCTTGAATCGGACACCCTATGCTAGCAGCCCGCTGACAACTTACCTACGTTGGCAGTCCCACGTAAAAACAGCCTGACAGCCGCAAACCAACTCGCTTGAGCGTGCCTCGATCAGCAGCAATCAAATGCTCATGTACACGGCCCAGGCTCCGCTTTTTCGGCGATTCACGCCTGCCTCGCCCAGACTCTCAGGAGCCGGCCAGACTGCACTCTTGATACGAGCAGCTGCGCCACTTGCGCGATGAGCGCACGCCACCTTCGCTGAATACGACACCAACCTGCTTGTCAGCACCCACCCACTAAGGTTTTCACCTGCCACTGCCGATAGCAGGAGACAGTCGCACTCTGCGTCCGGGAGCCTACATGAAGTTCAAGTCGATCCAGTTTTCCGTCGCATTCTTAGCCGGCGCCAGCGTACTCGCAGTGGTCGTGGCTCTGGTGCTCTACGCCCTGTTCGCCAGCGGCCGAACCCAAAACCTGGTACAGGAGCGCACGCAGAAACTACTGGAGCAAGTCATCGAACAGCGTCTGTCGGCATTGGCTCAGGCGCAGGTCAGCGAAATTCAGCGGGAGCTGGAAGCCCCACTGCAGATCACCGCCGATCTGGCGCGGGTCAACGCCATGCTCGGCATGACCGACACCAACGGCAGCCCGATGCTCAGCATCAGCCGTGAAGAGCTGGCCAATCTGGTACACGAAACCACGGCGCAAAATCCCAAGCTGCTCGGCAGCTATCTGGGCTGGGAGCCGAACGCCTTCGACGCCAGCGACGACATCTATGCCGGCAGCAAGGAAAACGGCTACGACGGCAGCGGCCGCTTCCTGCCCTGGTGGTACCGCAATGCCGACGGCAGCCTGGGCATCGACGCCATCGGTTCGATGGAGAGCGAGAAGCTGCTGCCTACCGGTGTGCGCGAAGGTGAATACTATCTCTGCGCCAAGGAGCGCAAGCGCCCCTGCGTGATCGACCCGGCCCCTTACGATGTCGGCGGCAAGATGACCATGCTCGCCTCCTTCACCTCTCCCATTCTGGTCAACGGCGAGTTCCGTGGCATCGCCGGCGCCGACCTGGCGGTGAATTTCATTCAGGAGTTGCTGGTCAAGGCCGATGCCCAACTCTACAGCGGAGCCGGCGAGATCGCGCTGATCGCCAGCAATGGACGCCTGGTCGCCTCGACCAAGGCGCCGGACAAACTCGGCGAACCGGCCACCGTTCTGCTCGACGCCAACGAAGTGGCTAATCTCGGCAAACTGCAGCCCGGCCAACCGATTTATTCCATCGATGCCAAGGAAGACCCGGAACACAGTCATATCGAGCTATTTCTCAGCTTCAATATCGGCCAGAGCGACACGCGCTGGGTGCTGATACTGGTGCTACCGCTCAAAGCCGTGATGGCCGACCTGCTCCAGTTGCAGAGCGACCTGACCGCGCAGCGCGACGGCGACACCCTGGGCATGACACTGGTAGGCCTGTTGATCGCCGGCCTGGGCCTGCTGGTGATCTGGTTCGTCGGCTACGGCATCGCCCGCCCCCTGCGGCAGATGGTCGGCATGCTCGACGACATCGCCAAGGGCGAAGGTGATCTGACGGTACGCCTGCAAGTCGATCGCAAGGACGAGCTCGGGCAGATCGCAGCCGGCTTCAATGCCTTCCTGGCCAAATTGCAGACGATGATCGCGTCCGTGGTGACCTCGGTGCAGCAGGTCAGTGACTCCTCCGAGCACACTGCCGACATCGCCATCCGCACCAATCAGGGCGTGCAGAAGCAGTTGGCCGAGATCGAGCTGGTGGCCACGGCCGTGCACGAGATGACCGCCACCGCGCAGGACGTCGCACGCAATGCCACACATGCGGCCGAAGCGGCCAACCACGCCGACCATGCAGCCAATCAGGGCAAGCAGGTGGTACAGCAAACCTCTGCTGCCATCGCTGCGCTGGCCACCGAGATCGGCCGCGCCGTGAGCGTGGTGCAGAACCTGGCCAAGGACAGCGAGAACATCAACGCGATCCTCGTCGCCATTCGTGGCATCGCCGAGCAGACCAATCTGCTGGCGCTCAATGCGGCCATCGAGGCGGCCCGCGCCGGCGAACAGGGCCGTGGCTTCGCGGTGGTCGCCGATGAGGTGCGCAACCTGGCGCAGAAAACCCAGCAAGCCACCGAAGAAATCCAGAGCATGATCCAGCAGCTGCAGCAAGGCACACGCGAAGTGGTCAAGGTGATGGAGCAGAGCCAGAGCAAGACCGACGACAGTGTGCAACATGCCAGCCAGGCCGCCCAATCGCTGGAGTCCATCACCCAGGCGGTGTCGGTGATCAACGACATGAACACACAGATCGCCAGCGCAGCCGAAGAGCAGAGTGCGGTAGCCGAGGACATCAACCGCAACGTCACCAACATCGGGCAGGTCGCCAACGACGTGGCAGGCGGTGCCGACGAAGCCAGCCAGGCCAGCGCGCAGTTGACCAAGCTGGCCGAACAGCAGCGGCGCCTGATCAATCAGTTCAAGGTGTAGGGAGCATTCACCTCAGGCAGGCCGCGACGCCGGAGGCGTCAGGCCAAATGCTCCTCCGTCCGGGTGCGCACGGCGTACCTAGGCTGGGGTCAGGCATTCCGGCGCATCGAGCTTCGGATCATTGACCAGGGTCGCCAGGGCGCGTTCTCGCAACGCGACCTGCGGCTTGGCCAGTAACGCCGCCAATTGTTCGGGCGTGGTGTCGTCGCTCAACCACAGTGCCCGTTCATGCTCGTCAAGAATCAGCGGGCGACGCAGCGTCGCGGCTTCCTGGGTAATCAACGCCACACTCAGGTAGTCGTGCCCGGTAACCGGATACACCTCCCACAAGGCGGCGAAATACATCAGCGAGTCGCCGTTGGTCATCCAGTACGGCCGCTTGCGTGTCGCCCCGCGCCACTCGTAGAAGCCGTTGGCCGGCAACAGAGCGCGGCGCAGGCGCAAGGGCTCACGAAACATCGGCTGCTCGCCAAGGGTTTCGGCCCGCGCATGAGCCGGCGCCTTGGACAGATCCTTCAGCCAGGCGGGGGTCAGCCCCCAACGCGCCGCGGCGGCCTGCGGCCCATTCTCGCCTGCGCGCAGCATCAGGACCTGACCGTTGGGCGCTAGGTTCCAGTGCGGCTTCTGATCAGCAGGAAAGCCGGGCAACGCCGCAAAAGCGGGCGACCAGCGGAACAGGGCATAACGTCCACACATGAAACGACTCGACAGGCAGGGGGCACATCAACAGAGCAACACGCCCTGAAAGGACTCTGGCTCATCGCCAGACACAGGTTGCGCCGTATTGTACTCAGCGATCAGCGTACGCGCCCGTTCAGCGTCGCAGTCCGCGACAAGCAAACCGAGCAGGCCACATGCAGGCAGCTCTCCCACGGCACCGACCAGATGCTGACCGAGCAGGTGCGCCTCGACGCCCTCGCTGGCCAGCATGTCCACCAGCATCTGACCTTCCAGAAGATTTTCCGGCTCGTAGATTCGCTGCATCAATCGTTCTCCGCGCGTACTTCCAACGCCCACTCGACACCGTCCGTACGCAACTCGAACTCGATCGGCCGGCAACACACCGGGCAATCCTCGATATAGGACTGATCACCGCCCGACAGGTCCAGTAGCGCCTCGGCCGGTTCGCCGCAATAGGGGCAATGATACGACTCGCTTTCCAGCATCGCGGCCTCCTTGTGACTTGGCTGTATAATCGCCGGTCTACTGCTCACCCTGTTAAGCAGACCCCTTTCAACCTTAGCCGTTTTACAACAAGAGAGCATGATGGGCGCATTTGATGCCATCCGACCCTATGCCGATGCAGAAGTACGCCCCGTGCTGGCGCGCCTGCTCGCCGACCCGGCGTTCCTCGGTACCCTTACCCGTTTTCGCTTCCCACGACTGGCCAGCCCGCTAGGCTGGCTGCTCAAACCGCTGATCGCCGCGCGGCTGCGCAGCGAATTCGCCAGCATCGACTCGGTCAACAAGCTGCAGGAAAAGATCGAGCCCTACATCGACCGTACCATCGAGCATGCCAGTGACGGCATCAGCTACTCCGGCCTGGAGCACTTGCAGCCGGGCAAACCCTATCTGTATCTGGCCAACCATCGCGACATCGTCATGGATCCGGCCTTCGTCAACTACGCCGTCTACCATGCCGGCCTGCAGACACCGCGTATCGCCATCGGCGACAACCTGCTGCAGCGCCCCTTCGTCAGCGACCTGATGCGCCTGAACAAGAGCTTCATCGTGCACCGTTCGATCAGCGGGCGACGCGAGAAGCTGGCGGCCTATCAGTTGCTTTCGGCCTACATCAATCACTCGATCTGCGAAGACGGCGAATCGATCTGGATCGCCCAGGCCGAAGGCCGCGCCAAGGATGGGGACGACCGCACCGATTCGGCCATCCTCAAGATGTTCCACATGAGCCGCAAGGACGAGCCGTTCGCCGAGGTCATCGACTCGCTGAACCTGGTGCCGGTTTCGATCAGCTACGAGTACGATCCCTGCGACCTGGCCAAGGCCCGCGAGCTGAGCATACGCGCCGCCACCGGCAACTACACCAAGGCACCAGGCGAGGACGACGCCAGCATCGCCCTGGGCATCACCGGTTATAAAGGACGCGTGCACCTGCACTTCAGCCCGCCGATGGCCGGCCTGGAAGATACCAAGCAGCTGGCGCAGGCGCTGGATCGCCATATTCTCGGCCAGTACCGCCTGTTCCCCGTCCACTACCTGGCCTACGCCATGTGGGAAGGCCGCGAGAGCGAGCTGAACGTGCCGGCGGCAAGCGAGGTATTCCCCGAGGCAGAACTGGCCGCGGCCGAAGCGCAGTGGAACAAACGCCTGGCAGCCTGCAGCGCCGAAGAAAAGCCGTTTCTGATCCTGCAATACGCCAATCCGGTCCGTAACCAGTATCGAATCAAGGCCGGCTTGCCCCTCTAAGCGCTCCGCTACAAACCAAAACGGCAGCCACCAGGGCTGCCGTTTTCGTTAATCGCTCAAGCGTCAAAACCGCGTGCTGAACCAGGACAGCAACAACGCAGCCCCCAGGCACAGGGCGCCAAAGCGATAGAAGAAGCGATTGATACGCCAGGTGCGCTCGTCCAACACCTCAGCCTCATCCAGCGCCCCCTGCGCCATCACTCGCGCCATCCCGCGCTGCTCGCGCAGTCGGGTCATCAGACACAACCAGGCACCCGCCAGGGCAAAGAACAAGGCCAGCGAATTCACCGCCCCGGCCGGGTGGGCGACGAACAGTGACCACAACACCTGCAGCGACATGCGACACCTCGAGTACAGCATGGTGCAGCAGCCCCGCCACTGCACCAGAATGGGGAATTCAGCTGAAAAGCACGCTTCTCAGCCAGCGAAAAGTCGTTGCGCAGTGTACTGAAACCCATCTTTTATAAGGTTCGTTTCCGACGAACGCAGCTCTCTATCCCGAAATCGTCTGAAAACTGTCATATGCCTGGCCTAGGGTTTGTATCTCTCAGAGTGACCAAACAGTCACCGCTGTTGCTGGAGCCAAACCTCAATGTCCCTGGAGGACCTGCCATGCTCAATTCACAACCGCTGGATCGCGACTACCTGATCGACTCGCTGGATGAAGTGGACGCCGTGGTCGATGAACTCTCCTTCAACGTGCAGGACCAGCACTGGCTGGTGTACTGCGCCCTCGGCGGCCATGAGCACTACGACCTGCCGGATATCGACAACCGTACCGGCATGAGCCTGCCGGAGTTCTACGCCGAAGCAGCCTGAAGGCCCGAGACAAATGAAAACGCCCCGCAATGCGGGGCGTTTTTTTAACAGCGCGACGGCTTACTGAAGCAGAACCTGGCCAATGGTCGGGTCTTTGAACGCACGGGTCAGCGCGTCACTGAGCACATCGCTCACCAGCTTGCTGTTGGTCCGCTGATTCGGAGCAGTGCCGAAACGCTGGTTCAGCGAGGCACCGTAACGACCGGTATAACGGCGGCTGCTGCCCTGCACGTCGGCGCGAATGGAAGCAGAGATATCCGCCTCGGTAACGTACATCCCTTCTTTGGGCGACTGATACTTCAGGTCCGCCAGGGTGATGGTCAGTTGCGGAGCGTTATAGGCATTGGGCGACGGAGTGAAGCCGAGCAAACGGACGGCGGCTTCGGCCTCAGCCTGCAATTTGGGCAGCACGTATTCCGGGCTGACGCTGATGGAGCTGGTTTCCGGATACAGGCCGCCGCGCGTGCCAAGTACCGGTGAAGAGCGACCATCGACCACGCGCACCACCACCGGCTGGCCCTGCCCGACTGGCGTCAGCGAGCTGGTGAGCTTGGGTTGCGGGGTGAGTTGCTGAGGGCTGAGGGCGCAACCGGCCAGAGTCAGGCTGGTGGCAGCAAGCAAGGCGATCAACGCACGGTGCAGCATGCTCATCTCTCCGAGTGAGTTAGAAGTGGCCGGCAGTATACCCAGCGCGGCCTTGGGCCGACAGGGGCGCTGCATAGGACAGCCCGCCCACGGCTGCGGTTCCTGTCATCAGGCTGTCACCGCCCCCTGGCATAAAGGCGACAGTCCCCCGCTGGAGCCTTCGCCATGCTTTTGCGCCGCCTGTTCAGTCGCCCTCGCCCGATGCGCCATTTCGCCCTGATCGATGATCGTGGGCGCTGTTGCGCGCTGCGCCAGATGCAGGAACACCCGACCCAGGCGGGCTGGGTGGAAGTTCGCGAGCCAAACATCTCCTGGTTGGGCGCCCCCCTGCCCGCCGGCGCCCGCATCACGCCGGTCGTCACACACGCATCGACCGTTCGCCCGTTGGCGGCCTGACCGGCGGAAGAATAAAAGTCACGCAGGGGCGATCAATTTCCCCTCATTCACCGTTATAATCGCGCCCCGATTATAAGGACGTCTCCTGATCGGGCCGCACGACCTCGCCGATGCAACGTCATCGCCCCGCCTCAGAGAGTCGCCCACTTCGAGCTGCCGCTTCCGGCTAGCCGCTTTCCGCCCATATGCAGAGCCAATGGCAGCCATGCAGTGCATGACTTGCACGGGAGAAAGCGTGCCGAGGCAGTCGAGCTTTTGAGGTTCACCGCTCCAAAAGAGCGTGAAAAAACGGTTTTTACAACTTCACAAGAGTGTGGCGAACAGATGAACAGTTTTGCGTCCGCAAACCCCAGCCTTGACCCTCACCGCCGAACGACGGGGCATCACGCCTGAGTCTGCCGGTATCGCCCTGAAAGGCCGAACGGCCGCCCATCTGGTGCAGTTTTTCTTGGAGAGAGGTTAATGGCGCACAACGATTCCCAAAGCGTAGATGTGGTGCTGGTAGGCGCCGGCATCATGAGCGCGACCCTGGGCGTACTGCTCAAGGAACTCAACCCCGAAATCACTCTGGAAGTGATTGAGCTGCGCGAGTCCGGCGCAGTGGAAAGCTCCAACCCCTGGAACAACGCCGGTACCGGTCACGCCGCGCTGTGCGAGCTGAACTACACCCCGGAAGGCGCTGACGGCAGCATCGACATCAAGAAGTCGGTGAACATCAACGCCCAGTTCGAGGAGTCCAAGCAGTTCTGGGCTTACCTGATCGAAAAAGGCGCGATCAACTCGCCGAAGACCTTTATCAATCCGGTCCCGCACATGAGTTTCGTGCGCGGCAACAGCGGCATCGCCTTCCTCAAGAAGCGCTTCGAAGCCCTGCGCCAGCATCACGCCTTTACCGAGATGGAATACACCGAGGATCGCGCCACCATCGCCGAGTGGGCACCGCTGTTGATCCCGGGCCGCGACAGCAGCGAGCCGTTGGCGATGACCCGCGTACACGCGGGTACCGATGTCAACTTCGGTGCAGTCACCGAGCAGATGCTCGCCTACCTGACCACCCAACCCAACGCCAAGGTCACCTGCAACCAGAAGGTCACCGACCTCACGCGTGACGGTGAAGGCTGGCTGGTGACTATCAAGGACACCCGCTCCGGCACCACGCGCAAGCTCAAGAGCAAGTTCGTTTTCCTCGGTGCCGGTGGCGGCGCGCTGCCCCTGCTGCAACTGTCCGGCATCCCCGAAGGCAAAGGTTTCGGCGGTTTCCCGGTGAGCGGCCAGTGGCTGCGCTGCGACAATCCGGAGATCGTCAAGCTGCACCAGGCCAAGGTTTACAGCCAGGCGGCGGTGGGCTCGCCGCCCATGTCGGTACCGCACCTCGACACCCGCGTGGTGGACGGCAAGAAATCCCTGCTGTTCGGTCCGTACGCCGGCTTCACCACCAAGTTCCTCAAGTACGGCTCGTTCCTCGACCTGCCGCTGTCGGTACGCCCCAACAACCTCGGCCCGATGCTGGCGGTGGCGCGCGACAACCTGGACCTGACCCGCTACCTGATCAAGGAAGTGATGCAGTCCGAGGAACAGCGCCTGAACACCCTGCGCGGCTTTTACCCCGAAGCCAAGGCCGAGGACTGGCGCCTGGAGGTGGCGGGCCAACGCGTGCAGATCATCAAGAAGGACGCCAACAAAGGCGGCATCCTGCAGTTCGGCACCGAACTGGTGGCGGGTGCGGACGGCACCATCGCTGCCCTGCTCGGCGCCTCGCCAGGTGCGTCGGTGACCGTGTCGATCATGCTCGACCTGCTGCGCCGCTGCTTCCCCGAGCAGACCAAGAGCGAGGGCTGGCAGGCCAAGCTGAATGAGATCTTCCCGGCCATGGCCGACGTGCTGTCCCACGACGCCGAACGCTATCGCCAGGTGCAGGCGCAATCGAACCAGCGCTTGCAACTCGATACGCCCAGCGCCTGATCGTCAGCCATGAAAAACCGCCCCTCGGGGCGGTTTTTTTGTGGGCGCTGATCGGCTTATTGCTGACCCCATGGCAGGATCGGGATGGCCGTTACCGCATTCTGCGGGCTGCCTTCGATCACCCGGTCGCTGTAGACCAGATACACCAGCGTATTGCGCTTGCTGTCGAAGAAGCGCACCACCTGCATGGTCTTGAACACCAGCGAGGTGCGCTCCTTGAACACCTCCTCGCCGTCCTTGAGCTTGTCTTTGAATGCTATGGGACCGACCTGACGGCAGGCGATGGAGGCCTCTGCGCGATCCTCGGCCAAGCCCAGACCACCCTTCACGCCACCGGTTTTGGCACGCGACAGGTAACAGGTCACGCCCTCCACCTTGGGATCATCGAAGGCCTCGACGACGATCTTGTCATTGGGACCGACCCACTTGAACACCGTCGACACCTCGCCGATGGTTTCGGCCAGCGCCAGACTGGGCAGCACCAGCAGGCTCAGCACACATCCCTTGAACAGATTCATCGCACTCTCCTTTCGCATTCAAACCAGGATCAGATTATCCCGGTGCACCAGTTCGGGCTCATCCACGTAGCCGAGCAGCTTCACGATGGCATCGGATGGCTGGCCGATAATCTTCTGCGCCTCCAGCGCACTGTAGTTGACCAGGCCGCGGGCAATCTCACGGCCGTCAGGCGATACGCAGACCACCATCTCGCCACGACGGAAACTGCCCTGCACCGCCTTCACGCCCACCGGTAGCAGGCTCTTGCGGTCCTGGCTCAGCGCCTTCACCGCGCCAGCGTCCAGCACCAGGGTGCCACGGGTCTGCAGATGGCCAGCCAGCCACTGCTTGCGCGCCGCCAGCAGGCCGCGCTCGGGCGCCAGCAACGTGCCCAGACGCTCGCCGCCCCTGAGGCGAGCCAGCACCTGCTCGATGGCGCCGCCAACGATCACGGTATGCGCGCCGGAGCGCGCGGCCAGACGCGAGGCACGCAGCTTGGTCTGCATCCCACCACGGCCCAGCGCACCGCCCACACCACCGGCCACGGCATCCAACGCCGGATCATCCGCGCGGGCTTCAGAGATCAGCTCGGCATCGGGATTGTGGCGCGGATCGGCGTTATACATGCCGTCACGGTCGGTGAGGATCACCAACAGGTCGGCCTCGACCAGATTGGCCACCAGCGCGGCCAGGGTGTCGTTGTCGCCGAAGCGGATTTCATCGGTGACCACGGTGTCGTTCTCGTTGATCACCGGGATCACGTCGAGATTCACCAGCGTGCGCAGAGTGCTACGGGCATTGAGGTAGCGCTTGCGGTCAGACAGGTCGTCATGGGTCAGGAGAATCTGCGCAGTGCGCATGCCATGCTCGGCAAAGCTCGACTCCCAGGCCTGCACCAGCGCCATCTGGCCGATGGCGGCAGCAGCCTGCAGCTCGTGCATCGCGCTCGGTCGACTGGTCCAGCCGAGACGGCTCATGCCGGCCGCCACCGCGCCGGAGGACACCAGCACCAGCTCCACGCCCTGCTCACGCAGCGCCACCATCTGCTTGACCCACACAGCCATGGCCGCACGATCCAGGCCACGCCCATCGGCGGTCAGCAGCGCACTGCCGATCTTCACCACCCAACGCTTCGCGCCGGTCACCTTGTCACGCATGATCTTCCAACCTTAGCCAGAAAACGATGGGGTCCACCCCACCTACAAAAACGCCGCAATTAAGCGGCGTTGAAAATTTGCTTAATCCCGGACGTAAATGATTTCCGGGCCATCGTCGTCTTCATCGTCGAAGAAGTCATCATCTTCGTCGATGTCATCGACGCTGCGCACACCGGACTTGCGCAACGCACGCTGGTCGTCCAGCGCCTGCAGACGGGCGCGCGCCTCGTCCTCAATGCGCTGATCCAGCTCGGCCAGTTCCTCGGCGAACACAGGGTCCTCGGCGATGCGCTCGGCGCGCACTTCCAGGTAATGCATGATGTCGCGGCTGATGCGCTCGGTACCGTCGCGGCTGATTGCAGAAACCACGTAAACCGGGCCCTGCCAGTTCAGACGGGCAACGATATCGGCCTTGCGCGCTTCACGCTCGTCCTCGGGCACCTGGTCCATCTTGTTCAGCACCAACCAGCGATCACGCTCGGCCAGCGCCGGGCTGAAACGGCCCAGCTCGTCGATGATCACCTGCGCTGCCTCGGCCGGATCGCTCTCGTCCAGCGGCGCCATGTCCACCAGATGCAGCAGCAGACGAGTACGCGCCAGGTGCTTGAGGAAGCGGATACCCAGACCAGCACCGTCGGAGGCGCCTTCGATCAGCCCCGGAATATCGGCGACCACGAAGCTCTTGAAGCGGTCGACACTGACCACGCCCAGGTTCGGCACCAGGGTGGTGAACGGATAATCGGCGACCTTCGGCTTGGCTGCGGAAACCGCGCGAATGAAGGTGCTCTTGCCGGCGTTGGGCAGGCCGAGCAGACCGACGTCGGCCAGCACTTTCAGCTCCAGCTTGAGGTCGCGCGACTCGCCCGGTTTGCCCGGCGTGGTCTGGCGCGGCGCACGGTTGGTGCTGGACTTGAAGCGGGTGTTGCCCAGACCGTGCCAGCCGCCATGCGCGACCATCAGGCGTTGACCGGCCTTGACCAGATCACCGATCACTTCCTGGGTCGCGACGTCGATCACCGTGGTGCCGACCGGCACCGGCAGGATCAGATCTTCGCCCTTGGCGCCGGTGCAATCAGTGCTGCCGCCCTTCTCGCCATTCTGCGCGTTGAATTTGCGGGTGTAGCGGTAGTCGATGAGGGTGTTGAGGTTCTCGTTGGCCTCGAGGAACACCGAGCCGCCGTCGCCACCGTCACCGCCGTTGGGGCCACCCTTTTCGATGAACTTCTCGCGGCGGAAGCTCATCATGCCGTTACCGCCGTCACCGGCCTTTACAAAAATAGAAACTTCGTCGACGAATTTCATGGATATGCCTCCCGCGTCATCTGCGGGCTGGGGGAACGCTTGCCGGATCATCCAGAACTAGCGGATCTGGCAAGCGAACCAAAGATACACAAACGAAAAAAACGCCTGGAGCGTTTTTAACGTCGCCTGCGACGGCCCGCAGGGTTGCCGCCATGAATGGCGGGCCAATAAAAAAGCCCCGTCCTACGGACAGGGCTTTTCCAGCGCGCAGGCGATTAGGCCTGAACGACGCTCACGTAGCGACGGCCGAAAGCGCCCTTCACTTCGAACTTGACCACGCCTTCGACTTTAGCGAAGAGGGTGTGGTCTTTGCCCATGCCCACGCCGAAACCCGGGTGGAACTCGGTGCCGCGCTGACGAACGATGATGTTGCCGGCCTTGATGACCTGACCACCGTACATTTTCACGCCAAGGCGTTTACTTTCGGAATCGCGGCCGTTACGGGTAGAACCGCCAGCTTTTTTGTGTGCCATGAGTCAATACTCCTATAAAGGGATCGGGACCGACGAATCAGGCCTGGATACCGGTGATTTTGATCTCAGTGAACCACTGACGGTGGCCCTGACGCTTCATGTGGTGCTTACGACGGCGGAACTTGATGATGCGCACTTTATCGTGACGACCTTGCGACACGACTTCGGCAACCACTTTAGCGCCGTCTACGACCGGAGCGCCGATCTGAACGTCGTCGCCATTGCCGATCAGCAGAACGCGATCGAAAGTCACGGCTTCGCCGGTGGCGACTTCGAGCTTCTCGATCTTGAGGAATTCGCCTTCGGTGACTTTGTATTGCTTGCCACCAGTAACAATTACTGCGTACATGGTAAATCTCCGTTGATCCTGCTCACCCAGCGCTTTAGAAGAATCGTTATTGGCTGGCATGGCTGCTCGGGGCCGGAAGTGACACCCTTGCAATTGCGTAAGGCAGGGAAATGCCCAGGGGGAAGTTCAGGGTGCGCGATTGTACGCAAGCGCCGAACGCTTCGCAAGGGCCACAGGCAGTTGCCTTGACAGCCCCTACCCCGCCACCTAGCATGCCGCGCAACCTCAAAGGAGCACTAATCGCCGATGCAACCTCAGGCTTTCTACCGCGTGGTAGCGGACGATTTCACCGCCGTCGATGCCATCATCCGTCAACAGGTGGTCTCGCGCGTGCCGCTGGTGGAAAAGATCGGCGACTATATCATCTCTGCTGGCGGCAAGCGCCTGCGCCCGCTGCTGGTGCTGCTGAGCGGTCGTGCGCTGGGTTATCAGGCCGATGACCTGCGCCTGCTGGCCGCCACCATCGAGTTCCTGCATACCGCCACCCTGCTGCACGACGACGTGGTCGACATGTCCGACATGCGCCGTGGCCGCAGCACCGCCAATGCCCAATGGGGTAACGCGCCAAGTGTGCTGGTGGGCGACTTCCTTTATTCACGCTCGTTCGAAATGATGGTCGAACTCGGCTCCATGCCGGTGATGAAGATCCTCTCCAACGCCACCCGCGTGATTGCCGAGGGCGAAGTGCTGCAGCTGTCCAAGGTGCGCGATGCCAGCACCACGGAAGAGACCTACATGGAGGTCATTCGCGGCAAGACCGCGATGCTGTTCGAGGCCTCCACTCACGCCGCCGCAGCGCTGGCCGGCGCCAACGAAACGCAGCGCGAAGCCCTGCGCACCTTCGGCGACCACCTGGGTATCGCCTTCCAGCTGGTCGACGACCTGCTCGACTACAGGGGCGACGCCGCCGAGCTGGGCAAGAATGTCGGCGATGATCTCGCCGAGGGCAAACCGACCCTGCCACTGATCTACACCATGCGCGAAGGCAGCGAAGAGCAGGCTGCCCTGGTGCGTCGAGCCATTCAGAAAGGCGGTATCGAAGACCTGGAAAGCATCCGCGCCGCCGTGGACGCCGCTGGCGCTCTGGACTACACCGCACAGCTCGCTCGCGACTACGCCGAGCGCGCCATCGCCTGCCTGGAAGCACTGCCAGCCGGTGAGTATCGCGACGCACTGATCGAGCTGAGCCGTTTCGCTGTCGCGCGTACGCACTAAGCCTGACAAGACCAGACAGGTAGCCCGGATACAGTCCGGGGGCGGGTTTACGGGATATAGCCATTCCCGGATTACATCCGGCTACGGGCTCGCGATACACCGCGCTGGCAAAACAAAAACGCCCCGAACCAGTCGGGGCGTTTTTCATTTCGGCGCAGCAGATTACAGACGCAAGCCGCCGTCCAGCTCCAGAATACGACCGGTGTAGTAGTCATTTTCCAGAATGTAGGCCACCGAATGGGCGATCTCGGCCGGCTTACCCATGCGCTTGAGGGGAATGCCCGAGGTCATCTTCTCCAGGGCTTCCGGCTTCATGCTGCCGGTCATCTCGGTCTCGATGAAGCCCGGCGCCACGCCCGCGACGCGAATACCGTAACGCGCCAGCTCCTTGGCCCAGACCACGGTGTCGGCAGCGACGCCGGCCTTGGCAGCGGAGTAGTTGGCCTGGCCCATGTTGCCCGCGCGGGAAATGGAGGAGATGTTGACGATCGCGCCCTGGTTATTCAGCTCGATCATCTTCGCCGCCACTTCACGGGTGCAGAGGAACACGCCGGTCAGATTGACGTCGATCACCGACTGCCACTGCGCCAGACTCATCTTGGTCATCTCGCCATCCTTCACGCGGATGGTCAGGCCATCGCGCAGGATGCCTGCATTGTTGACCAGGCCGTTGATGGCGCCGAAGTCATCGGCGACCTGGGCAACCATATGCGTGACCTGCTCTTCATCGGCGACGTTGCACAGATAGGCTCGAGCGTCGCCACCGGCAGCCTTGCAGGCGGCCACGGCTTCGTCGAGTTTTTCCTGGTTCAGATCGACCAGCGCCAGCTTGGCACCCTTGGCCGCCAGGTACTCACCCATGGCGCGGCCCAGTCCCTGACAACCGCCAGTGATGATGATGACTTTGTCTTTCAGTTGCATCGCTTTATCCCCTCAAGGTGCAGCATTTTCCGACCCCGCAGATGCCCGCTAACCGCTATGCTAGGGCGTCTGTCCGTTTCTGACGGATTCTTTGCGAGGAGTCATAAGGTGAGCGTGAAAGCCGGCAAGCATGCACGAGAATTGCTGCTCAAGGAATACCGTGGGGTGCTCAGCACCCACTCCAAGGCCATGCCGGGTTTCCCTTTCGGATCGGTGGTGCCCTACTGCCTGGACGCCGAGGGCAGGCCGCTGATCCTGATCAGCCGTATCGCCCAGCACACCCATAATCTCGGGCAGGACGCCAAATGCTCGCTACTGGTCGGCGAGCGTGGCGCAGAGGATGTGCAGGCGGTCGGCCGCCTCACTTTGCTCGCCGAAGCACGACAATTGCGTGACGAAGAGCAAATCGAAGCGGCCGCACAACGTTATTACCGCTTTTTCCCCCAATCGCGCGACTACCACCGGGCGCATGACTTCGATTTCTGGCGGCTGGAGCCGGTGCGTTGGCGCTTCATTGGCGGCTTCGGCGCCATTCATTGGCTCGACCAGGTCGCCCTGGCCAACCCCTTTGCGACGGACGGCAGCGAAGCGAGCATGGTCGAGCACATGAATGAAGACCATGCCAAGGCCATTGCCCATTACGTCGAACTGGCCGGATTGCCTCAGCATGAGCCGGCGCAGATGGTCGGCGTCGACCAGGAAGGCTTCCACCTGCGCATCGGCCAGAGTCTGCATTGGCTGGCATTTCCGGTACCCTGCAACAACCCGGGACAGGTACGTGAAGCCCTGGTGACACTGGCTCGCGCCGAGAGCTGGCCGACCGACGGCGCCCCTTAAGCTTGAATTCAGGCCACGGCCCCATACTTTATTCCTACTGGAAGTCCACTTCCGCCAAGGACCCACTGAAATGCGCGCGTTTTTGTTTCTCTTCCTGCTGTTCCCGATCATCGAACTGGCATTGCTGATCAAGGTCGGTAGCGCCATTGGCGTGCTGCCCACCCTGCTGCTGATCATCGGCACTGCGATTCTCGGCAGCATTCTCCTGCGCGTCGCCGGGGTTGCCACGGCCTGGCGCGCGCGGGAAAAACTCGCTCGCGGCGAGTTGCCCGAACAGGAGATGCTCGAAGGCCTGCTGATCGCCGTCGGTGGAGGCCTGCTGCTGCTGCCGGGCTTCATCAGCGACATTTTCGGCGTGCTCTGCCTGATTCCTTTCACGCGACGCCTCATGGTCGGCAAAATTCGCCGCCGCGCCGAAGAACAAGCCCTGCGCCAGCGCGCCTTCTTCGATGACCAGGCGGCCCGCTCCGGACAGACCCGCCCAAACGTCCTCGAAGGCGAATACGAACGCCGCGAATAGGCATGCTCAACAATAACTTGCCGGCGATCACCTCGAAGCCTGATCGCCGGTAGCCACAGCCTGCATATGGCAACCCCCGCATAGGGCCGGCATCGGCCCGTCATCTGTAATTTCCCCCCTCTCCCACGCAAAAAATTTCACCGCCGCCCCTTGAAATACCCTTGCCCGCCCACATGTACCAGTCACCGCAAGGTGCCTGCCCATCGAGGCAGTCCAACTTTCGCGGTGCGCCCAGCGTGCCGCGCCCGGCCTCGCCGGATTTTACAAACCCGCCGACCAAGCAAGAGTCGGCAAGTTGGCCATTCAATTGTTAGGAGAGATCGACAATGAAGCTTCGTCCTCTGCATGACCGCGTCGTGATCCGTCGCAGCGAAGAAGAGACCAAAACCGCAGGCGGCATCGTGCTGCCGGGTTCGGCCGCCGAGAAGCCGAACCAAGGTGAAGTCGTTGCCGTCGGTACCGGTAAGGTTCTGGATAACGGCGAAGTCCGTCCGCTGGCCGTCAAGGTCGGTGACAAGGTGGTATTCGGCCCGTACTCCGGCAGCAACACCGTCAAAGTCGACGGCGAAGACCTGCTGGTAATGGGCGAGAACGAAATCCTCGCTGTCGTCGAAGCCTGATTCCCACGAGTCTCCGTTTAACCTTCAAGAATTTGAGGTCTGATCAACATGGCTGCTAAAGAAGTCAAGTTTGGCGATTCCGCCCGTAAGAAAATGCTCGTTGGCGTCAACGTACTGGCCGACGCCGTCAAAGCCACCCTCGGCCCGAAAGGTCGTAACGTGGTTCTGGCCAAATCCTTCGGCGCCCCGACCATCACCAAAGACGGTGTTTCGGTCGCCAAGGAAATCGAACTGAAAGACGCCTTCGAAAACATGGGCGCCCAACTGGTGAAAGACGTTGCCTCCAAGGCCAACGACGCTGCCGGTGACGGCACCACCACCGCTACCGTTCTGGCTCAAGCCATCGTCAACGAAGGCCTGAAGTCCGTCGCTGCCGGCATGAACCCGATGGACCTGAAGCGCGGCATCGACAAGGCCACTAGCGCCATCGTCGCCCAGCTCAAAGAGCTGGCCAAACCGTGCACCGACTCCAAGGCCATCGCCCAGGTCGGCACCATCTCCGCCAACTCCGACAGCTCCATCGGTGACATCATCGCCGAAGCCATGAACAAGGTCGGCAAGGAAGGCGTGATCACCGTTGAAGAAGGCTCGGGCCTGGAAAACGAACTGTCCGTCGTAGAAGGCATGCAGTTCGACCGCGGCTACCTGTCGCCGTACTTCATCAACAAGCCGGACACCATGGTTGCCGAGCTCGACAGCCCGCTGCTGCTGCTGGTCGACAAGAAGATCAGCAACATCCGCGAACTGCTGCCGGTTCTGGAAGCCGTTGCCAAAGCTGGCCGTCCGCTGCTGATCGTGGCTGAAGACGTCGAAGGCGAAGCCCTGGCTACCCTGGTCGTCAACAACATGCGCGGCATCGTCAAGGTTGCAGCCGTCAAGGCTCCGGGCTTCGGCGACCGTCGCAAGGCCATGCTGCAGGACATCGCCATCCTGACCGGCGGCACCGTGATCTCCGAAGAAGTTGGCCTGTCCCTGGAAAGCGCCACTCTGGAGCACCTGGGTAACGCCAAGCGCGTCGTCCTGAACAAAGACAACACCACCATCATCGATGGTGCTGGTGCCCAGGTCGACATCGAAGCCCGCGTTGCGCAGATCCGCAAGCAGGTCGAAGAAACCTCTTCCGACTACGACAAAGAGAAGCTGCAAGAGCGTCTGGCCAAGCTGGCTGGCGGTGTTGCCGTGATCAAGGTTGGCGCTGCCACCGAAGTCGAGATGAAAGAGAAGAAAGCCCGCGTTGAAGACGCCCTGCACGCTACCCGCGCTGCTGTGGAAGAAGGCGTGGTGCCTGGCGGTGGCGTTGCCCTGGTGCGCGCTCTGCAGGCCATCGATGGCCTGAAAGGCGACAACGAAGACCAGAACGTCGGTATCGCTCTGCTGCGTCGCGCTGTCGAAGCGCCGCTGCGTCAGATCGTTTCCAACGCCGGCGGCGAGCCGAGCGTCGTGGTCGACAAGGTCAAGCAGGGTTCGGGCAACTTCGGCTTCAACGCCGCGACCGACACCTACGGCGACATGATCGAGATGGGTATTCTCGATCCGGCCAAGGTCACCCGTTCGGCTCTGCAAGCTGCTGCCTCCATCGGCAGCCTGATGATCACCACCGAGGCCATGGTTGCCGACGCGGCTGACGACAAAGCTCCGGCCATGCCTGACATGGGCGGTATGGGCGGTATGGGTGGCATGGGCGGCATGATGTAAGCCGACCGGCTCCCAAGCAGGAAAAAAAGAACCCCGCGCCAGTCGCGGGGTTTTTTATTTGCGCAAGAAAGTGATACCGCTCGGAAACCCCGTGGACATTTCCTGTGGACTCGGGAACGTTGTTTGCTTATGTTTTGTTACAACCTTGAACGACGCATTACCGTTCACGAGACGAGTGCGGCGCAAACCCACCAATAGAAGAAGAACAACATGGCCCTATGCAGCACGAGCGAAATCCCTCAGCAGGCATTCCAGCAATGGTGGCAACAGCAAGGCGACTGGGTCGAAGAACCCAACGTTCGTCGCGGTGGTAAAAGCGGCGTACAACGCCTGCTGGATGCAAACGGCGTGCTCTACGCCAAGAAACAGATCGGCCACATCTATCGCAGCCTGCTGCATCCGCAGGGGCGCCCCACCGTCTTGCGCGAACGCAAAGCCTTGCAGGCGCTGCCCTCTCTAGGGGTGCTGGTACCGAAAATGATCTATTGCGGCATCGACTACGATGCCCAGGAAGGCTGGCGCGGCCTGCTGGTCACCGAGGCCCTGGAAGGCTTCGAGAACATCGAGCACTGGTATGAGCAAGGTGGCCGGCAAGCCTGCGGTGAAGCCGTACACAGCCAGTTGCTGCAACTTGTCGGTGTCACGCTGGCGCGCATGCACCTGGGCCGCTGGCAGCACGGCTGCCTGTATGCCAAGCACATCTTCGTACGCGTTGACGGCGAAACGCCGCAGGTGGCCCTGCTGGATCTGGAGAAAAGCCGTCGTCGCCTGACCCGCGTCCAGGCCGCCCAGCACGACCTGCCCCAGCTGCGCCGCCACAGCCCCTGGTGCGACGCAGACTGGCAGCAACTGCTGCAAGGTTATCGCCAGGTCTTCGCCGACGGCGCCAAGGGCCTCGGCACAGAGCTTGCCTAAGTAAACGACTGCCGGCCCTGCACCGGTAGTCTTGTATCGGCAACATCCGTATCCCCCCACCAGGAAGTGGCTCTAGCGCGCGCCTTTGCGCCAGGCAAAGAGTAAGTCTGCAGGCGACTGCAGCTGCCAGGACCGGCCGTTACAGGGCGCCATCACGGGCACCTAAGGTTACGTTAAGACGTTACCCGCACCATGGTTGAACAAACCGACGCGGCCTGTGTCTCAGCACAGCCCCGGCGGGTGCCAGCCATGTGACAGAACCGTTCGTCGCACAGAACGGCAGTATCGAAATGGGTGATCTAGGTTTAGCGAACAGCGTTTGGCAGCGCTTTCAAGGGGTTAGCAAAATGAAGTTAGGAATAGCACGAGGTTTGTTTCTCGGCCTCGCCCTCAGCGTAACGGCGATTGCTGCCGCCGCCTGGCAGGAGCCCGGCCCGCGCGTACTGGAAACCCATGACTGCTCAGCACTGGCCCCCTGCCCCATTGCGCCCCTGCGTAAACAGGGGCAACCAGTGGCCAAGCCCGACGCCAACCTGCTGGTGCTGATGTTCGGCCTCAGCGGCGCGCTGAAGGGCGAGCACTAAGCCACAGCACAGCCCACTGTTCGCCAGGTGATGCACCCTGTATCTGCAGGTGAATCGCCTGGCGGCTCGTACCCGCGCAACCCGAGCAGACGCACCGTTCATCGATCCCCATCCCTCGCGAACGCCCTTTTGCTGCAGAAATTGCCCCCTGGAATGGCCGGATAGTGGCGTTTTAGAGCCTTCCGTTCAGTTTTGATTAAGTAATAATCCTTATCGTTGCCCTGGAAGTGACCAATTGGTCACAGGCGTTTGGCTGGCAGTCGAGAACGTCACCGATGAAGATCACAGGAGATGCAACGATGAACTCAACCGCTTCCCGAACCGGCAACACCCTGCGTCCCGTAGCCAAGGACACCGCCCAGACCGCTCTGCACCAACTGGTACAGGGCTTTCGGCGTTTTCGTCAGGAGGTCTACCCGCAGCAGCAGGCGCTATTCAAGCGCCTGGCCTCGGCACAGTCGCCCAGCGCGATGTTCATCACCTGCGCCGATTCGCGCATCGTGCCGGAGCTGATCACCCAGAGCGACCCCGGCACCCTCTTCGTCACCCGCAACGTGGGCAACGTGGTGCCACCCTACGGACAGATGAACGGCGGCGTCTCCACCGCCATCGAATACGCGGTACTGGCGCTAGGCGTGCAGCACATCATCGTCTGCGGCCATTCCGACTGTGGCGCGATGAAAGCCGTGCTCAACCCGGCCAGCCTCGATGGCATGCCCACGGTACGTGCCTGGCTGCGCCACGCCGAAGTGGCGCGCAGCGTGGTGGCGGACAACTGCAGCTGTGGCAGCGCCCACGAAACCCTCGGTGTGCTGACCGAGGAGAACGTGGTGGCCCAACTCGACCACCTGCGGACCCATCCCTCGGTCGCCGCGCGCATCGCCAGTGGCCAGCTGCACATCCACGGCTGGGTCTACGACATCGACAGCGGCGGCATTCGCGCCTATGACGCAGCCTCGGGCAACTTCCTGGCGCTGGACGGCGACGAGCAGCCCTGCGCCACCCCGCAACCGCGCTACGCCAGCGCCTGATCACTCGTTTCCCCCTGCCTGCGCCTGGAACGGCGCGGGTACTGGCTGCTTTTGTTCACGAGGTGGACAAGGAGAGATAGCACCATGAATGTATTTCGCACACTGCCACGGGACGCGCTGGCGTCCGTGGTGGTCTTTCTCGTCGCCCTGCCGCTGTGCATGGGCATTGCCATCGCCTCCGGCATGCCGCCGGCCAAGGGCCTGATCACCGGCATCATCGGCGGTCTGGTGGTCGGCTTCATCGCCGGCGCACCACTGCAAGTCAGTGGTCCGGCAGCCGGCCTGGCGGTGCTGGTATTCGAGCTGGTACGCACCCACGGCATGGCCGCGCTCGGCCCGGTATTGCTGCTCGCCGGCCTGATCCAGCTGGTCGCTGGCAGCCTGCGCCTGGGCGGCTGGTTTCGCGTCACTGCGCCGGCGGTGGTCTACGGCATGCTCGCCGGCATCGGCATCCTCATCGTACTGTCGCAAGTGCACGTGATGATCGATGCCTCGCCTCAGGCATCGGGCCTGGACAATTTGCTGGCCTTTCCCGGTGCCGTGCTCGATGCCCTGAGCCTGGCCGGTGGCAATGCCATGATCGCCGGAGCGGTGGGTCTCGGCACCATCGCCAGCATCTGGCTGTGGGAGCGCTTTCGTCCGGCGCCGCTGCGCTTTCTGCCCGGCGCCCTGGTTGGCGTGACACTGGCCACGCTGATCAGTCTCTGGCTGACCTTGCCGGTCAAGCGTGTGGAGCTGCCGGCCAATCTTGGCGACGCCATCGACTGGATCACCCCGCAGGGGCTCGCCAGCCTGGCCGACCCGCAACTGCTGATCGCGGCATTGGCGCTGGCCTTCATCGCCAGCGCCGAGACCTTGCTCTCCGCCGCCGCCGTCGACCGCATGCACGATGGCCCGCGCGCGCGGTTCAACCGTGAGTTGTCGGCCCAGGGCATTGGCAACATGCTCTGTGGCGCGGTCGGTGCGCTGCCGATGACCGGCGTGATCGTGCGCAGCTCGGCCAACGTCCAGGCCGGCGCACGCGGCCGCGCCTCGACCATCCTCCACGGCGCCTGGTTGCTGGCCCTGGTCGCCCTGCTGCCCAGCGTACTGCAGAGCATTCCGGTGGCCAGCCTCGGCGCGGTACTGGTATACACCGGCTGCAAGCTGGTCGATCCCAAGGCCATGCGCAGCCTCGGTCAGTATGGCCGCGCGCCTGTGTTCATCTACGCCGCCACAGCGCTGTGCATCGTCCTCACCGACCTGCTGACCGGCGTGCTGGTGGGCTTCGCCATGACCCTGCTGAAGCTGGTGTGGAACGCCTCGCGCCTGCGCGTGAAGCTGGTAGCCACCGGCCCGGACAGCGCCGAGCTGCGCATGAAGGGCGCGGCGACCTTCCTGCGCGTACCGCAACTGGCGGCCGTCCTCGGCGAAGTCGCTCCGGGCACGCGCCTGCAGGTGAGCCTGGCCAACGTGCGCTACATCGACCACGCCTGCATGGAACTGCTGGAAGACTGGGGCCGCTCTGCCCGAGCCCAAGGCGGCGGGCTGGATATCGTCGAAGGCGCGGCGTTGAAACGCCGGGTGGAAGGCCGGCAACGCACCGCACTGGCCTGATCGCAACACATTGCGCATGGTGGCGCATACAAACCAGGCGAAATCGCCACTCTATTGAGTTGCTATCACTCGCTTGAGGCCCACCATGCGGTCGCCCCATTGCCCAGCGCCTCAACCTCGGCGCCCGTGGCGCGGGTAAAACCGCCGCCGGCACCAGCTTGCAAGCCCAGCAGCCGATCGACCAGGCCAACGCGGCCAATACCCATCGCCTGCAACAGGCGCTGAAACAGGCGCAATAGCCACAACCGATCGCAACCTGAACGGCAGCCGTCCGACTTTCACAAAGGCCGTAGCCCCCGGAACCCACGAAGCGGCGAAAAGTCTGCAACACAGGCGTATAACTCACGCCTGCAGTCTCGGCAGCCGGCCCTCCGGCACCCCCCTCCCTGTCGAAGCATCGCGGAACCCACACCTTATGGATTGGCACCAAGCCCTCACCGACAGCCTGATCTGGCTGGCCATCGCTTCACTGTGCACCCTCGTCGGCTTCAGCCTCACCGCCTTCGCCCTGGTGCGATTCACCCGCTGGGGTCGCCAGTTCTGGCAGATCGCCGGGCCCTACCTCAACCCGCGCAACAGCTGGCGACCGCTGCTGACCTTCGCCCTGCTCCTGCTGCTGTCGCTATTCGCGGTGCGCATGAACGTGCTGTTCTCCTTCTGGTACAACGGCTTCTACAGCGCCTTGCAGGAGCTGGATCAGCAGGCGTTCTGGTTCATGCTGGGGATCTTCGCCATCCTCGCCGCCATCCATGTCACGCGGGCGCTGTTCGACTTCTACGTCAACCAGGCGCTGAGCATCCACTGGCGCACCTGGCTAAACCAGCGCCTGACCGATGACTGGCTCAAGGGCGATGCCTACTACCGTGGCCAGTTCCTCGACCAGCCGATCGACAACCCCGACCAGCGTATCGAGCTGGACGTCGCCGCCTTCGTCTCCGGCTCGCTGCGACTCTCGCTAGGCGCGGTCAGCTCGCTGGTCTCGCTGGTGGCCTTCAGCGCCATTCTCTGGGGGCTGTCCGCACCACTGACGGTGGCCGGCGTGGAAATCCCCCGGGCCATGGTATTCGCCGTGTACATCTACGTGATCATCGCCACACTGATCGCCTTCCGCCTCGGCCGCCCGTTGATCCGCCTGAACTTCCTCAACGAGCAGCGCTCGGCCAACTTCCGTTACGCCCTGGTGCGCCTGCGCGAATACGCCGAGAACGTCGCCTTCTACCAGGGCCGTGACGTGGAGCGGCGCACCCTGCTGGGCCGCTTCGCCGCATTGGTGGAAAACCTCTGGGCGCTGGTCTACCGAACCCTGAAATTCGACGGTTTCAACCTCGGCGTCAGCCAGGTAGCCGTGGTCTTCCCCTTCATCATCCAGGCGCCGCGCTTCTTCAGCGGCGCCATCAAGCTCGGCGACGTGATGCAGACCGCGCAGGCCTTCGGCCAGGTGCAGGACGCCCTGTCGTTCTTCCGCAGCAGCTACGACGCCTTCGCCCAGTACCGCGCCACCCTCAACCGCCTGAGCGGCCTGCTCGACGCCAACCAGCAGGCCCGCGAACTGCCGCACGTCACCACCCACGCCCAAGCCAGCGGCTTGTACGTCGAAAACCTGCACCTGCAACGCCCGGACGGCCAGCTGCTGGTCGATGGCCTCAACCTTGACCTGCACGCTGGCCAGGCCCTGCTGGTGCGCGGCCCCTCCGGTTGCGGCAAGACCACCCTGCTGCGCGCCCTGGCGGGCCTCTGGCCCTACGCCGACGGCCAGGTGGCGCGGCCCACCGGGCACCAGGCGCTGTTCCTCGCGCAACGCCCGTACCTGCCACTGGGCGATCTGCGCAGCGCCCTCGCCTACCCCGCCGAACCGGGCGACGACCGCGAGCGTATGCAACAGGTGCTGGAGCAAGTCTGCCTACCGCACCTGGCAGGCCGCCTGGACGAACCCGGCGACTGGAGCCGGGTATTGTCCCTGGGCGAACAACAACGCCTGGCCTTTGCCCGCCTGCTCTACAACCGCCCGGCGGTGGCTTTTCTCGACGAATCCAGCTCGGCGATGGACGAAGGTCTGGAGCAGTCGCTCTACACCCTGCTGCGCCGCGAGTTGCCCGACACCCTGCTGATCAGCGTCGGCCACCGCCACACCCTCGCCGCCTTCCACAGCCACCAGCTCGACCTGGACGGCAAAGGCGCCTGGCAACTGAGTAGCCGCAACGGCTGATTCAAAGCAAAGCGCCATAGCCTTTCGGGCTATGGCGCAGAGCCTTCATTTCGCAGTAAGGTCGGTGCATCGCCCTCGCAAGGACGCACCATGGCCAGCAAACCCAGCAGCGCCCGCCAGCACAAGCACTTCGCCGTCCTGATCGATGCAGACAACGCCCCCGCAGCCATAGTCGAAGGCCTTTTCGAAGAGATCGCCAAGTACGGCGTCGCCAGCGTCAAGCGCATCTATGGCGACTGGACGCAGCCCAACCTCGGCAGTTGGAAGAAAGTGCTGCTCGAACACTCCATCCAGCCGATCCAGCAGTTCGCCTACACCAAGGGCAAGAACGCCACCGACAGCTCGCTGATCATCGATGCCATGGACCTGCTCTACACGCGGCGTTTCGAAGGTTTCTGCCTGGTTTCCAGCGACAGCGACTTCACTCGTCTGGCCGCCCGGATACGTGAAGAAGGCCTGGAAGTCATCGGTTTCGGTGAACAGAAAACACCCAAACCGTTCGTTTCGGCCTGCGACAAATTCATCTATACCGAGCTGCTGCGCAACGACGCACCGGCTGCGGAGCCTGAAAGCGCCATCAGCGACGCATCTGCCGCAGCACCGACACCTGCCGCCTCGGCGGAAAGCAAACCCGCCGCGCAACCAACACCGAGCAAGGTCAAACCACTGAAAGTGCCGGTGGACTTCATCGCCAAAGTGATCGACGACAACTCCGATGAGGACGGTTGGTGCCACCTGGGCCTGCTGGGCTCGAACATCAGCAAGATACGCTCGGACTTTGACGCGCGGATGTACGGTTTCAAGAAGCTGAGCGACCTGATCAAGGCGCAAAATGACCGCTTTGAGCTGCAAGTTCTGGGGGCGACCACGACCGGTGGTCAGGCTCTCGCCGTGCGAAATCGAAAACCGAGCAAATGATAGGAACTCACCACTCCCCCTTCGCGAGGCCTGAACGCACACCGGGCGCAAAGCCTCTCTCGTGTATGGAAAAGGGGGACTGATCGCGTTCTTTCAGCGATCTTGATTGGCTGAGAGATTTTCGCGGCTGAAGCCGCTCCTACAGATTGGGGGCTTTGGGTCGCGCTGAAGCCCCTCCTACAAAAGCTCGACGATACCGGCCAGCCTCCGCTTTCACGCTCCGGCGATCAAACGCGCGATGATCTCTCGAAGCTGGGGATGCTCCGGCACCCGAATGCCGAACTCCTCGCGCAACACCTTCAGGACCTCGTCGACACCCTGCAACTGCACCCGTTCACTGGCCTGTCCCAGGCGATGGATGGCGAAGCTGCCATTGTTCAGCGTCTTGCGCAGGCCTGGTCCAGTGCGCGCAGCGATCATCTGGCCAAGAAAGGGCGAATCTGGGTGGGTGCACACGTACCAGTTACCCACCACGTAATCGATATCCGCCACCTTCTGCAGATCGAACAGATACATCGCCCGCCAGCTGCCGGCCACCAATGCACGCAGGGTGTAGGTGCCGTCCACCAGTGTCAGGCGATAGGGCTCATGCGGCGTGAACTGCTGCGCCTCGCTGTCGAGCAGCAAGGGCCCGGTCGGCACCATGCCGCCGAAGCCGACATCGGTGATGTAGCGCACACCATCGATGGTTACCAGCACCAGCATATGGGTGCGAGCCGGCAGAGCATCTTCCGGGCCGCCCATCACCACGCGGCCGGTCAAACCGCGCGCGTCGAAGCCCAAGGCCTGCAACAGCAGCAGGTACAGGCGGTTGAGCTCGAAGCAGTAACCGCCACGGCCCTGGCGCAGGAGCTTGTCCTGGATCGCCGCTGGCTCGACCTCCACCGGTACCCGCAGCATGCTCGCCAGGGTTTCGAAGGGAAACTCGGCGGTGTGCCGCGCCTGCAGTTCGCGCAGAGTGTCGAGGGTCGCCGGGGGCGCCGAGCAATAGCCCAGACGCCCGAGATAGGTGTGTAGATCCAGCAACAATGGCGCTGTCATCGTGCATCTCCCTTTTCTACCTGGCGACCGTTTTACCAGAGGACATGGATAGACGACATGCCACAAGCCACCTGCCGTAATCGAATCAGCGCCTTCGGTTTGCGGCAACCGGCACATACAAACCGGCAAAAATGCGCCAATCTGTCTTCCAGCACACACGCTCGTTCGAGGACTCCATGATGCGCCTGCACCGCTTCTGCACCTTTGCCCTGTTGTTCGCCCTGAGCGGCTGCGGCGCCGGGGAGACGGCCGCCACGGCCTCGCTCCAGGCGGAGCAGGCCAAACAGGCGCAGCAGCAGATGGAGCAACTCAAACAGCAGATCGACCAGGCCAATGCGGCGAGCACCCAGCGCCTGCAACAGGCCATCGATCAGGCGCAGTGAGCGGCGGCCCGTGGCTGGGAACAATGCGCCGCCTGATACCAGGAAGGCCGCTCGCATGACCGTAATGCTGTTCACATAAGAAATGGTCGGACGCGATTAGTCCCCTCGCCCCTTTGGGGAGAGGGTTAGGGCGGGCCGCGTTCGGAGAGGGGAAAACTGGCAGGTTTGCGGTGTTTTCGGCCCTCTCCCCCAGCCCCCGCCCTGCGCCCCAGCCCTTCGCAGAGCTCAGGGCGCTTCAGCGGGCGAAGCAGTGCTTCGCTATTTCCGCTTACGCCCCATAAATGGGAGAGGGGAGCCAAACGCGTGCAACCTTAAGCGAACAGCATTACGGCCAGAGCCGGGCTTTTTCTTCAATGCCTTGCCGCTATCCACTGGTAACGGACATTCGGCACTTTCCTGATAGCCATAAGCCTTTATAGTACGCGCCCCTATCAGCACTACGACAAGGATGTATTCCGGATGTCTTCGCTCAAGTCTGCCGCCATGCTGGCAGCCGCCATCATCGTCAGCGGTTGTTCCACTGCCACCTGGGTCAAACTCCCCGACGATAGCGCCCTCATCGTCAATGAACGCCCGGCGCAGCACAACCAAGGCCTGGTCAAGACGCGTCCGTTCTCCTGGGGCGCAGCAGGCGGCGTGCCTTATCGCCTGGAAGACAAACAGTCGCATGTCATCCAGAGCGGCCGCCTGAAGACACGCTTTCGCGTTGCCTCGATCTTCTGGCCGCCGGTGGGCATCGCCTACTGGCCGATGGGCTTCGGCCAGCGCTGCTACGACCTGACTGGCCCGACGCCACAAACCTGCACCTATCAGGATCTGGTCGACCTGCGGAAAAACCACCGCCTTTCCCGCTGACGAAAAAGGGGAGCCAATGGCTCCCCTTTTTTCTGCCCGTTCGAATCAACCATTGCTACCAGCGCCGTAAGGTTGGTCAGGTATTGCATCGCTGGTGCTTGCACGTTCATTCGCGGCTGAAGCCGCTCCTACGAGAAGCCCAAGCACCGCGACACTGCGACCAAGAAAAAGGCCGATCTCGCGACCGGCCTTTTGCTTCAGTGCTGCAGCTCATTCAGCCATTGCTGGGGAAGGCGAACTGCGCTGCTTCGTGGCTCTTGCGTGCCGGCCAGCGTTGGGTGATGGCCTTCTTGCGGGTGTAGAAGCGCACGCCGTCCGGGCCGTAGGCATGCAGGTCGCCGAACAGCGAGCGCTTCCAACCGCCAAAGCTGTGGTAGCTCACCGGCACCGGCAGCGGCACGTTGACGCCAACCATGCCCACTTCGATTTCGTCGCAGAACAGATTTGCGGCTTCACCATCGCGGGTGAAGATGCAGGTGCCGTTGCCGTATTCATGATCGTTGATCAGCTGTATGGCTTCTTCCAGGCTGCCGACGCGGACGATGCACAGCACCGGGCCGAAGATCTCCTCCTTGTAGATGCGCATGTCAGGCTTGACCCGGTCGAACAGGGTGCCGCCGACGAAGTAGCCATTCTCGTGACCGGCCACGCTGTAACCACGGCCATCGACCACCAGCTTGGCACCCGCAGCAACACCGTCATGGATGTAGCCCACTACCTTGTCACGTGCAGCAGCAGTGACCAGCGGCCCCATATCCAGGCCGCACTGAGTACCGGCACCGATTTTCAGTGCCTGGATCTGCGGCACGATCTTGCTGACCAGCGCGTCAGCGATCTGGTCGCCCACGCACACGGCCACCGAGATGGCCATGCAGCGCTCGCCGCAGGAGCCGTAGGCCGCGCCCATCAGCGCGCTGACAGCGTTGTCCAGGTCGGCGTCGGGCATCAGTACGGCGTGGTTTTTGGCCCCGCCGAGGGCCTGCACGCGCTTGCCGCGCTTGGTGCCTTCGCTGTAGATGTACTCGGCGATCGGCGTCGAGCCAACGAAGCTCAGGGCCTTGACCTCGGGCGCCTCGATCAGCGCGTCGACCGCGTCCTTGTCGCCATTGACCACGTTGAGCACGCCCTTGGGCAGACCGGCCTGCAGCAGCAGCTCGGCAATCAGCAGGGTTGAGCTGGGGTCACGCTCGGACGGTTTGAGGATGAAGCAGTTGCCGCAGACGATGGCCAGTGGGTACATCCACAGCGGCACCATGGCCGGGAAGTTGAACGGGGTGATCCCGGCGACCACGCCAATGGGCTGCAGATCGGTCCAGGCGTTGATGTTCGGGCCGACGTTGCGGCTGTATTCGCCCTTGAGGATTTCCGGGGCAGCGCAGGCGAACTCGACGTTCTCGATACCACGCTTGAGCTCACCGACGGCGTCTTCGAGGGTCTTGCCATGCTCGGCGCTGATCAGTGCGGCGATCTCGTTTTCGTTCTGCTCCAGCAGTTGCTTGAAGCGGAACATGATCTGCGCGCGCTTGGCCGGCGGCGTGTTGCGCCAGGCCGGGAAGGCCGCCTTGGCGGCGTCGATGGCCAGTTGCATGGTGGCACGGTCGGCCAGACCCACGGCGCTGGTGGAGTCGCCGGTGGACGGGTTGTACACCGGAGCGCTGCGATCGTTGCCGGCAACGCGTTCGCCGTTGATCAGGTGAGGGATGTGGCTCATGGGAATCTCCAAAGTCAGGTGGGTGGGAGGGGTTTTCGCCGTGACCGTATGAATGTCGCGGCTCAAACCCCTGCCACAGGAATCAGTCCAGCGTGTTCAGCACGTCGCCGACGGCGTTGAAGACGCGGTCGAGGTCTTCCATCTTGGCGTTGAAGGTCGGCCCGAACTGCAGGGTGTCGCCACCGAAGCGCACGTAGAACCCGGCCTTCCACAGGGCCATGCCGGCCTCGAAGGGACGGATCACCGCGTCGCCGTCACGCGGGGCGATCTGCAGAGCGCCAGCCAGGCCGCAGTTGCGGATGTCGACGATGTGCTTGGCCCCCTTGAGGCCATGCAGGGCGGCCTCGAACTTCGGTGCCAGCTCGGCGGACTGCTGGATCAGGTTCTCGCGCTTGAGCAGTTCCAGCGTGGCAAGGCCGGCGGCGCAGGCCACCGGGTGCGCCGAGTAAGTGTAGCCATGGGTGAACTCGATCATGTGCTCAGGCGACGGCTGCTGCATGAAGGTGTTGTAAATCTCGCTGCTGGCGATCACCGCGCCCAGCGGGATGGCGCCGTTGGTGATCTGCTTGGCGACGTTCATCAGGTCCGGGGTGACGCCGAAGAATTCCGCGCCGCTCCACTTGCCCATGCGGCCGAAGCCGGTGATCACTTCGTCGAAGATCAGCAGGATGTTGTGCTGCGTGCAGATTTCGCGCAGGCGTTGCAGGTAGCCCACCGGCGGCACGATGGCGCCAGCGGAGCCGGACATCGGCTCGACGATCACCGCCGCAATGTTCGAGGCGTCGTGCAGCTCGATAAGTTTAAGCAGTTCGTTGGCCAGCTCCACGCCACCGGTTTCGGCCATGCCCCTGGTGAAGGCCATGCCCGGCTGCAGGGTGTGCGGCAGGTGGTCGGCGTCCATCAGTTGGCCGTACATCTTGCGGTTGCCGCCGATGCCACCGAGGGCGGTGCCGGCGATGTTGACCCCGTGGTAGCCACGGGCACGGCCGATGAAGCGGGTCTTGGAGGCCTGGCCTTTCAGACGCCAGTAGGCCTTGGCCATCTTCACCGCGGTGTCGGCGCACTCGGAGCCGGAGCCGGTGAAGAACACATGGTTGAGTTCGCCCGGCATCAGGTCGGCGACCTGCTCGGCCAGCTTGAACGACAGCGGGTGGCCGTACTGGAAGCCCGGCGAATAGTCGAGGGTGCCGAGCTGCTTGGCCACGGCTTCCTGAATTTCCTTGCGCGAGTGACCGGCGCCGCAGGTCCACAGGCCCGACAGGCTGTCGTAGACCTTGCGGCCCTGGTCGTCGGTCAGCCAGCTACCTTCGGCACCGACGATCAGACGCGGGTCGCGCTGGAAGTTGCGGTTGGCGGAGAACGGCATCCAGTGCGCATCCAGCTTGAGCTGGCTGGCCAGGGACGGGGTTGCGGTCTGCGGCATGTTCATCTGGGTGGCCTCGGCAGTGGCGGTGTGATCGGGGGCTTGGTGGGAGGGGCTTTAGCCGCGACTGTCGACAGCCATCGCGGCTGAAGCCGCTCCTACAAGTAAGGGCATCAGTTGCCAGCAAAGGTGCCACGGGCATAGAGTCAGTAAAACAATACTCTTCTTATCTTCAGTTCAAGGCCTACTAAACAAATGAGCAGCCGCCGTCCCGATCCGCTGGCCCAGGTCAGCGACTTTGAAATCCGCCTGCTCAAACTGTTTCGCAGCGTGGTGGAATGTGGCGGTTTTTCCGCTGCGGAAAGCGCCCTGGGCATCGGCCGCTCGGCCATCAGCCAGCAGATGAGCGACCTGGAACAGCGCCTCGGTCTGCGCCTGTGCCAGCGCGGCCGCGCCGGTTTCGCCCTCACCGAGGAAGGCCGCGAGGTGTACCAGAGCACCCTGCAACTGCTGGCAGCGCTGGAGAGCTTTCGCACCGAGGTCAACGGCCTGCACCAGCACCTGCGTGGCGAGCTGAACATCGGCCTGACCGACAACCTGGTGACCATCCCGCACATGCGCATTACCAATGCCCTGGCCCGCCTCAAGGTGCAGGGGCCGGACGTACGCATCCATATCCGCATGACGCCGCCCTCGGAAGTGGAACAGGGCGTGCTCGACGGCCGCCTGCACATCGGCGTGGTGCCGCAGGTCGGCGCCCTCTCCGGTCTGGAATACCAGGCGCTGTACGACGAACGCTCGCTGCTCTACTGCGCCGTCGGCCACCCGTTGTTCTACGTCGATGACCAGCAGCTCGAAGACCAGCGGCTCAACGCCCAGGAGGCCATCGCCCCGACCTTTCGTGTCCCCCCTGAAGTGCAAAGCCACTATCAGGCACTGAACTGCACGGCCAGCGCCTCGGATCGTGAAGGCATGGCCTTTCTGATCCTCACCGGGCGTTACATTGGCTACCTCCCGGATCACTATGCCCAGGCCTGGGTACAACAGGGACGCCTGCGCACACTCAAAGCGAGCAGCCGCTACTACGACATCAACCTGGCCGCTGTAACCCGCAAGGGGCGACGCGCACACCTGGTGCTGGAGAGTTTTCTCGAAGCCCTGGCCGAGGCCTGATTCACGCACCACGCCAACGCACGACGCACCAAACCCGAGCAAGATTCTCAGCGCACGCGCTCAATCCGAGGTTCAGGCCCTGCGACGCGACAGGCTTTCGAGTCGGGCAAAGCGCAGAGGTTTTTGCCGGCTTCTCGTCGTCATATAAATGACGGCAAGTTTCTTGCTGGCAGATCGCCAGAGAGGTTTGCACCTCCCCCCCCCCAAACGCCCTGGCCGTAGGCTTGGCTGTCGTGACTCCTGGTTTTCGAGGCTTGAAATGTTTTTCTTCACCCCGGTTCTGACGTTGATGAACCGCGCGCGCTATGCCCACAAGTTCCTACTGATCTTCGCTGTGTTCATGCTGCCCTACTGCTGGCTGTCGATCAGCAAACTGGCCGATGTCAACGATGCACTGGAGCAATCGCATCATGAATTGCATGGCCTGCAGACCATCGAGCAGTACCTGCCGGTGTACCGCCAGGCACTGGAGCAGGCGGGCATGCATGTGATCGGCTACGCCCGTAACAAGGATGACGCCAAACAGGAAATCGAGCGGCGCAGCGAATCGCTGGTGAACAATATCGGTGCCCTCAATGCCTGGCTCGACGGCAGCCAGTTCGTCAACATGAAGCTGGCCGCAGCCGACCCTGGCAAAGCCCTGGACAAGAAGCTGTCGGTACAGGGACTGAGTTCGCAGATGATCGAACACATGGCCGCCGTGCACGTCCTGAGCGCCAACATGCGCGAGATCGCCGCCGCCTCCAAGCTGAGCCAGGACAGCAACCCACGTATCTATCGCAACGTGGATCTGCTGCTCAACCAGATGCTGCCGCTGTACGAGGCGCTCAACCAGACCCGCGCCTACGCCAGCTACATGACCGCCTACGGCTTCCTCGAATCCTCGTCGCGCCCGGCCATCGTCAACCAGCTCAATACCCTGCAACGCTATGCCGAAGGCGCCGAGGCCAAAGGCAATGCCGAGGCGCAGCAGCTGATGCGCGACGCGGCACGCAGCGGTGCCGAACAGTACAAGCGCGAGATCATCGACACTTACACGCAGAGCGGCTACTTCGACCAGAAGGGGGTGGAGCAGTGGCTGCAGCGTTACCAGTCCTACGCACCGCAGGCTGCCGAACTGGACAAGGCCAGCAGCCTGCTGCTGGAGGAAACCGCCGCACTGCTGCAAAGACGCGCCGACGCCAACCAGCGCGAGCTGGGTCTGTGGGCCGGCTCCCTGCTGCTGGTGGTAAGCGTGCTGGTGTACCTGTTCATCGGTTTCTACCTTTCGGTCCGTGGCGCCATTCGCGACCTGACCAGCGCCACACGGCGCATGGCCGAAGGTGACCTGCGCCAGCGCGTGGAAACTGCAGCACGCGACGAACTGGGCGACCTGGCCCAGGACTTCAACGAGATGCAGGCACGCATGAGCGAGCTGATCGCTCAGGTCGCAGATTTTTCCGAAACCACCCTGGACAAGGCGCAGAGCGTCAGCGACAGCGCTTCCACCAGCCAGCGCAGCGTCGAGCGCCAGGCCAGCGAGCTGGAACTGATCGCCACCTCGATGAGCGAGCTGGTCAGCAACGTTCAGGAGGTCAGCCAGAACTCTCACGTCACCGCCGACAAGGCCAACACGGCGGGTGAGAAATGCCGCGAAGGCCGGGTGCAGGTCGACCATGCGGTTTCACGCATCACCCAGTTGTTCAGCGAGATGGACGACTCCATCGGCGCCATCACCTCGGTGGAGAAGGAAAGCAAAGAAATCGCCAAGGCCGTCGACCTGATCAAGAGCGTCGCCGAACAGACCAACCTGCTCGCGCTCAACGCCGCCATCGAGGCGGCGCGGGCCGGCGAGCAGGGCCGCGGTTTCGCCGTGGTGGCCGACGAGGTACGCAGCCTGGCGATCCGTTCTCACGAGCTGACCGGCGAGATCGACCAGACCATTGCCCGCCTGCGTCAGCAGGTCGGCAGCGCGGTGAAGACCATTCGTGGCAGCCACCAGAGCGCGGCGCAGAGCGTCGAGCAGATCACCCTGACGGCCAGCATCTTCGAGCAGATCACCGGCAGCATGGATCAGATCATCGACCACAATATCCAGATCGCCTCGGCGGCCGAGCAACAGGCGGCAGTGGTGCAAGGCGTGGAACAGAACACACTGGAGATCAAGAGCCTGAGCGAGAGCAACGCCCACGAAGCGCAGAGCACGGTGAACGTCAGCGACGAGATGACCGGCATGACCCGCAACCTGCACGGCCTGCTCGCCAACTTCAAGGTGTGACCGACACAACCGTGGGCAGCCACTGCCCACGGCCGACCAGGCAGCGTGACATGGCCGACTTTAACGGGCTTTTTCACGCCCAGATGCTTGTCACCCGGCCAAGGCTGGGGTATCTGTGCAATCGCTCCGCTCCCAGATCACTCCGGAATCGCCCATGACCTTCGAAGTCCACGCACACAGCGCCAGCGGCAAGCCCGCCGGACGCATCCGCCAGAAGAACGAAGAAGCCATCATCAAGGCTGCCGAGGAAGAGTTCGCCCGGCATGGCTTCAAGGGCACCAGCATGAACACCATCGCGCAGAACGTCGGCCTGCCCAAGGCCAACCTGCACTATTACTTCAGCAATAAGCTGGGTCTGTATCTGGCGGTACTGAGCAACATCCTCGAACTCTGGGACAGCACCTTCAACAACCTCAGCGTCGAGGACGATCCGGCCGAGGCGCTGGAGCGCTACATTCGCGCCAAGATGGAGTTTTCCCGGCGTCATCCGAAAGCCTCGCGCATCTTCGCCATGGAAGTGATCAGCGGCGGTGAGTGCCTGTCGCAGTACTTCAACCAGAACTACCTGGACTGGTTTCGCGGCCGCGCCGCCGTGTTCGAAAGCTGGATCGCCGCCGGCAAGATGGACCCGGTCGACCCGATTCATCTGATCTTCCTGCTGTGGGGCAGCACTCAGCACTACGCCGACTTCGCCTCGCAGATCTGCCGCGTGAAGCAGTGCTCGCGGCTGACCAAGCAGGACTTCGAGGAAGCCTCCGACCAGCTGGTGCAGATCATCCTCAAGGGCTGCGGCCTGACGCCTGCCGCCAAAGCCTGATGGCGTTCACCCTGCTCGGCCCTTGCGAATACCGCGAGGAGATTCGCAAGAGCCGCTTCATCGCCCTCGCCGCGCCGATTGCCAGCGCGGCCGAAGCGCAAGCCTTCATCGACCGCTACAGCGAACCGGCCGCCTCGCACAACTGCTGGGCATGGAAGGTCGGTAACCAGTACCGCTTCAACGACGACGGCGAGCCCGGCGGTACCGCTGGCAGACCGATACTGGCGGCCATCGAAGGGCAGGACTGCGACCAGGTGGTGGTGCTGGTGATTCGCTGGTACGGCGGCATTCAGCTCGGCACCGGCGGTCTGGCCCGCGCCTATGGCGGCAGCGCAGCCAAGTGCCTGCAGGCTGGCGAACGCCGCGAACTGGTCGTGCGCCAGACCTTTACCTGTCACCTGCAGTTCGCCGAATTGCCAGTATTCAAGGCGCGCCTGAACGACTTCGACAGCCTGATCGAAAGCGAGGCCTACGACGCCACCGGCGCGCGCCTGCAGCTGGCCGTGGCACCGGCCGAGCGCGCCACGCTGGAGCGGCTGCTGGGCGATATCAGCCGTGGCCGCGAGAGCCTGAAAGCGCCCTGAAGCGCGCGACCGGCAAACCGCTTGCGGCCGCAGCCAGGGCGCCTGGCTGACAGAGCAAGTACGCTATGCTGACGCGCCTCACTCATCCGTCATGGAGCCTGAATATGACTGCGCCTCGATCCATTTTGATCATCGGTGCCTCACGCGGCCTCGGCCTTGGTCTGGCCAGTGAATTCGCCGCCCAGGGCTGGGCCGTTACCGCGACCGTGCGCAGCGCCGCGCAACATGCGCCGCTGCAGGCACTGCCCGGCGTTCGCGTGGAGCAGTTGGAGATGACCGATCCGGGCAGCCTCGAGCAGTTGGCCGGTCGCCTGAGCGGTCAGCAGTTCGACGTCATCTTCGTCAACGCCGGGGTTGCCGGCCCCGCGCACCACAGCACCGCACAGGCCAATGCCGAGGAAATGGGCCAGTTGTTCCTGACCAACGCCGTCGCCCCGCTGCGGGTAGCCGAACGCCTGCTGCCGCAGCTGTCGGCCGAGCATGGCCTGATCGTGTTCATGAGTTCGATCCTCGGCAGCATCGAGGCCGGCGCCGGCCTGGGCATGCCGCTGTACGGCGCCAGCAAGGCCGCGCTCAACCACCTCGTGCAGTGCTTCGTGCGCGGCCAGGACAATCCGCACCTCGGCGTACTGCTGATGCACCCCGGCTGGGTGCGCACCGACATGGGCGGCGCCGACGCCCCGCTGGACATCGACAGCAGCTGCAAGGGCATGGTCCAACACGTCAGCGCCGCCGTCGGCCAACCCGGTCTGCGCTATCAGGACTTCGAGGGCAATCCGCTGCCCTGGTAAGCCTTGCTGCGAACCGATATTGGTCAGTGCCATCGATGGATTGAACCCACGAAACCCATCGATGGCCCCCGGGTTTCGCTGCGCTCTACCCAGGCTACTGGCTGATACCCCCTCAGGCGGGCGCTGCTTTTGTGGGAGGGGCTTTAGCCGCGAACGCTCGCATACGGTGCATTGAGCGCCGCGCACGGAGAGACGCGCACCAATGACAGGCACGACCGTGCGCTCGGCCATGGACGAGCGCGCAGAAAATGGTTTTCTGACTCACTGGCCAGGTTTTTGCTTTAGCCCCGCTCAGTTCTCTCCATGAGCGTTTCCCATGTCCGCCCCACCTGCTTCCCCACGCCTGCAGCTGACCGCCATCAGCAAGCAGTACCCTGGCTGCCTGGCCAACGACCGTATCGACCTGGCCATCGCCCCCGGCGAGATCCGCGCCCTGCTCGGCGAGAACGGCGCCGGCAAGAGCACGCTGATGAAGATCATCTACGGCGTGACCCAGCCCAGCAGCGGCGAGATTCGCTGGCAGGGCGAACGGTTGAGCATGCGCGATCCGGCCATGGCGCGCCGTCTGGGTATCGGCATGGTGTTCCAGCATTTCTCGCTGTTCGAGACCCTGAGCGTGGCCGAGAACATCGCCCTGGCCATGGGCGCGCAGGCCGGTACGCCGGAGCAGCTGGAGGCGAAAATTCGCGAGGTGTCGCAGCGCTACGGCATGGCGCTGGAGCCGACCCGGCTGGTGCACAGCCTGTCCATCGGCGAGCGTCAGCGGGTGGAGATCGTCCGTTGCCTGATGCAGGACATCAAGCTCTTGATCCTCGACGAGCCCACTTCGGTGCTCACCCCGCAGGAGGCCGACGAGCTGTTCGTCACCCTGCGTCGCCTGGCCGCCGAAGGCTGCAGCATCCTCTTCATCAGCCACAAGCTCGGCGAGGTGCGCGCACTGTGCCAGAGCGCCACGGTGCTACGCGGCGGCCAGGTATCCGGTCATTGCGTGCCGGCAGAATGCAGCGACCTGGAACTGGCGCGACTGATGGTCGGCGATGCCGAGGGGCTGGAAAGCAGCTACCCGAAAGTCAGCGGCGGCCTGCCACGACTGCGCGTCGATGATCTGAGCTGGCACAACCCCGATCCCTTCGGCTGCTCGCTCGAACGTATACGCCTGGAGGTGCGCAGCGGCGAGATCGTCGGCATCGCGGGCGTAGCTGGCAATGGTCAGGACGAATTGCTCGCCCTGCTCAGCGGTGAAACGCGCCTATCACGCAGCGAACGCGAGCGGATCAGCCTGGATGCCGCGCCGGTGGCCAATCTGCACCCGGATGCACGCCGTGGGCTGGGCCTGGCCTTCGTGCCCGCCGAACGCCTCGGCCATGGTGCGGTGCCGGAGATGAGCCTGGTGGACAACGCCCTGCTCACCGCCTTCGGCCAGGGCCTGGTCAAGGGCGGCCTGGTGCAGCGCGGCAAGGTACGCGCGCTGGCCGAGCAGATCATCCAGCGCTTCGCGGTGAAGACGCCGAATGCCGACACCGCCGCGCGCAGCCTGTCTGGCGGCAATCTGCAGAAATTCATCCTCGGCCGCGAGATTCTGCAAAACCCGAAACTGCTGGTGGCCGCGCACCCGACCTGGGGCGTGGACGTCGGCGCCGCTGCCGCCATCCACCGCGCGCTGATCGCCCTGCGTGATGCCGGCGCGGCGATCCTGGTGATCTCCGAAGACCTCGACGAGCTGTTCCAGATCAGCGACCGCATCGGCGCGCTGTGCAGCGGGCGCCTGTCGCCGCTGGCCGACACCGCGCAGGTTTGCCCCGTGGAAGTCGGCCGCTGGATGGCCGGCGAATTCGATCAACCCGCCGCCGCTGCGGCCTGCTGACGGAGCCCGTCATGCTGTTATCCCTGGAACCGCGCGGCCAGACGTCGCGCCCCATGCTCTGGCTGTCGCCACTGCTTGCCGCCATGCTGACACTGGTGAGCGGCATGCTGCTGTTCGCCCTGCTCGGCCATGACCCGCTGCAGACCCTGCACACCCTGCTGATCGCCCCGGTCAGCGACTGGTACGGCGTATCCGAATTGCTGGTCAAGGCGCTGCCGATTCTGCTCTGCGCCCTGGGCCTGGCAGTGGCCTACCAGGCGCGCATCTGGAACATCGGCGCCGAAGGCCAGCTGCTACTCGGCGCCCTGGCCGGCAGCGCCATGGCCCTGCAACTGATCGATTGGGAAAGTCGCTGGGCGCTGGCCTGGGTCGTGCTGGCCGGCACCTGCGCGGGTGCGGCCTGGGCCGGGCTGACCGCCTGGCTGCGCACGCAGTTCAACGCCAACGAAATCCTCACCAGCATCATGCTCAACTACATCGCGCTGAACCTGCTGCTGTTCTTCGTGCATGGCCCGCTGAAAGACCCCGCTGGTTTCAACTTCCCCGAGTCGGCGATGTTCGGCGATGCCAGCCGTCTGCCGCTGGTCAGCGAAGACGGGCGCCTGCACGGCGGCCTGTACCTGGCGCTGCTGGCCCTGGTGGCGGTGTGGGTGCTGCTGCACAAGAGCTTTCTCGGCTTCCAAATCAAGGTGCTAGGTCTGGACAAGCGCGCCGCTGGTTTCGTCGGTTTCCGCGAGAAGCGCCTGGTGTGGTTCGCCCTGCTGGTCAGCGGCGCGCTGGCCGGGCTGGCAGGTGTCGGCGAAGTGGCCGGGCCGATTGGCCAACTGGTGCCGCAGGTATCGCCCGGCTACGGCTATGCAGCGATCACCGTGGCCTTCCTCGGCCGACTCAACCCGCTCGGTATCGTCGCTGCCAGCCTGCTGATGGCGCTGCTGTACCTGGGCGGCGAGAACGCGCAGATGAACCTCAACCTGCCGCAGGCGATAACCCAACTGTTCCAGGGGATGATGCTGTTCTACCTGCTGGCCTGTGACGTGCTGATCCTCTACCGGCCACGGCTGAAGTGGAAATGGGCGAAGCGCGAGAGGCTCGCTGAAGCGACCACCTGACTCCTATTTTCTTGTGGGAGTGGCTGTAGCCGCGACAAAAGCTCGCCGCTGAAGCGCCTCCCACAACGAGCATGAAAGCAAAGGAATCCCCATGGATCTCGACCTGTTGACCAATATCTTCTACGCCATGGCCCGCACCGGCACACCGCTGTTGCTGGTGGCCCTGGGCGAACTGGTGTGCGAGAAGAGCGGCGTGCTCAACCTCGGCCAGGAAGGCATGATGCTGTTCGGCGCGGTGATCGGTTTTATCGTCGCCTTCAGCACCGGTAGCCTGTGGCTCGGCGTGCTGCTGGCGATTGCCGCCGGCATGCTGCTGTCGCTGCTGTTCGCCGCCGTGGCGCTGGGCTTCAACGCCAACCAGGTGGCCACCGGGCTGGCCCTGACCATCTTCGGCGTCGGCCTGTCCACCTTCGTCGGCGCCGCCTGGGTCGGCAAGCCGCTGACCGGTTTCGAGCCCATTGTCATCCCGCTGCTGTCCGATATCCCACTGATCGGGCGCATGCTGTTCGCCCAGGACCTGCTGGTCTACCTGTCCTTCGCCCTGTTCGCGCTGGTGGCCTGGGTGCTGCTGAAAAGCCGTATCGGCCTGATCATCCAGGCCGTTGGCGAGAACCCGGACGCCGCCAGTGCCATGGGCCTGCCGGTGCTGCGCGTGCGCACCCTGGCGGTGCTGTTCGGCGGCGCCATGGCCGGTTTGGCGGGCGGCTACCTGTCGCTGGCCTACACGCCGATGTGGGCGGAGAACATGACCGCCGGGCGCGGCTGGATCGCCCTGGCGCTGGTGGTGTTCGCCAGTTGGCGGGTACTGCGCGTGCTGCTCGGCGCCTACCTGTTCGGCCTGGCCAGCATCCTCCATCTGGTGGCGCAGGGCATCGGCCTGTCGATTCCGTCGAACCTGCTGGCGATGCTGCCCTACGTCGCCACCATCGTCGTGCTGGTCCTGCTCTCGCGTGATGCGATCAAGACCCGGCTGTACGCGCCGGTATCGCTGGGCCAGCCTTGGCAGCCGGGGCATTAGTGCGCCCATGAATCGCGGCTGAAGCCGCTCCCACAGAAGCCTGCCCACGGGTGTCATATGGGCCCGTGGGAGGGGCTTTAGCCGCGACAAGCCTTTTTCGGCTATACCTTTGTCACACCCTGATCGGTAGGCAAAGGAATGCCCCACTCATCCAGCTTGCGCGCCGGCCGTTTCTCGGAAACACAGCGCATCTATCTCCTCACTGCCACAACCGAAAACCGCGAAGCGCTGTTTTCGGACTTCACGCTTGGTCGACTCGTCGTCGCCGAGCTGAAAGCCGCCCAGCAAGATGGCCTGGCCGAATCACTGGCCTGGGTTCTCATGCCCGACCACCTTCACTGGCTGGTTGCCTTGCACGAAGGGTCACTCAGCGAACTGATGCGCAGTATCAAAGGGCGCAGCGCCAAGCGAATCAACGCATTGGCAGATCGCCAGGGAAAGCTCTGGCAGGATGGCTTTCATGATCGGGCACTGCGCCGGGAGGAAGATGTTCTGCCGGCAGCACGCTATATCGTCGCCAATCCTCTAAGAGCAGGCTTGGTCAGCCGGGTGGGCGATTACCCGCTGTGGGATTCGGTGTGGCTCTGACCTTGGTAGTCGCGGCTGAAGCCCCTCCCACAAGAACAGCGCCAACCTGTGGGAGCGGCTTTAGCCGCGACAGGCTTACTTCGCCCTAACAGGCCACAACTGCGCCACACCCCAGACCAGTTCGACGACCAGGAAAATCATGATCAGCGGCGTTGCGCCGTGCATCATGGCGTAGATATGCCAGATGGAGAACAGCAGGCGACCGGCCGCGTCATAGCGACCGAATACCACTTGCGAGTCGCGGATACGCAGCACCGACCAGACGCAGACGATCGAACCCATCAGGTTGGCCAGCAGCATATGCATCGGCTCGAATGGCGGCAGCGCACCGGACAGGCCGAGGCCGTGGTGCAGACTCTGCAGCGCCTGGCGACCACTTGCCCGCTACGCGCCTGACGCGGATTGCATGCTGACCTGAAAGTCAGCTATCTTGCGCCCACGTCGCGATGCCGACGCACCTGGATCAGCAGACAGGGTCAACACTGAGCTGGCTTACCTGACATCAACCTCAGAGGAGCCTGCTCATGGCAGCTACCCGCATCTGGATCAAGAACCCTCTCGCCATCTTCACTGCCAACGACCTGGACGCTTGCGGCGGTCTGGTGATCGAGGATGGCCGTATCACCGAAGTGCTCGGCAAAGGCCAGCAGCCTTCGACACCCTGCGAGCAAGTGTTCGATGCCCGCGAGCACGTGGTGCTACCGGGCCTGATCAACACCCACCATCACTTCTACCAGACCCTTACTCGCGCCTGGGCGCCGGTGGTCAACCAGCCGCTGTTCCCCTGGCTGAAAACGCTCTACCCGGTCTGGGCACGCCTCACTCCCGAAAAGCTAGCGCTGGCCAGCAAGGTGGCGCTGGCCGAGCTGTTGCTGTCCGGCTGCAGCACGGCGGCCGATCACCATTACCTGTTCCCCGGTGGCCTGGAAAATGCCATCGACGTACAGGTCGAGGCGGTGCGCGAGCTGGGCATGCGCGCCATGCTCACCCGTGGTTCGATGAGCCTGGGCGAAGCCGACGGTGGCCTGCCGCCGCAGCAGACGGTGCAGCAGGGCGAGGTGATCCTGGCCGACAGCCAGCGCCTGATCGGCCTGTACCACCAGCGCGGCGACGGCGCGCAGATCCAGATCGCCCTGGCGCCCTGCTCACCCTTCTCGGTAACCCAGGACATCATGCGCCAGAGCGCCCAGCTCGCCGAGGAACTGGACGTGCGCCTGCACACCCACCTGGCGGAAACCCTCGACGAGGAAGACTTCTGCCTGCAACGCTTCGGCCTGCGCACGGTGGATTACTTGGACAGTGTCGGCTGGCTCGGCCCACGCACCTGGCTGGCCCACGGTATCCACTTCAATCCCGACGAAATCGCCCGCCTCGGCGCCGCCGGCACCGGTATCTGCCATTGCCCCAGTTCCAACATGCGCCTGGCCTCGGGCATCTGCCCCAGCGTCGAACTGGAGGCCGCCGGTGCGCCGCTGGGCCTGGGCGTCGACGGCTCGGCCTCCAACGATGCATCGAACATGATTCTCGAAGCGCGCCAGGCCCTGTACATCCAGCGTTTGCGCTACGGCGCCGAGCAGATCACTCCGCAGCGCGTGCTCGGCTGGGCCAGCAAGGGCTCGGCGCAACTGCTGGGCCGCAGCGACATCGGCGAACTGACAGTGGGCAAGCAGGCCGACCTGGCGCTGTTCAAGCTCGACGAACTGCGCTTCTCCGGCAGCCATGACCCGCTCTCCGCCCTGCTGCTGTGCGGCGCCGACCGCGCCGACCGGATGATGATCGGCGGTACCTGGCGCGTCATCGACGGGCAGATCGAGGGGCTGGACGTGGCACAACTGATCGCCGATCACCGCCAGGCGGCGCGTGAGCTGATCGCGGGCTGACATCGATTGCGTAGGCTGGGGCGAGTGCAGTGAAACCCAGGCTACCGGCTGAGTCGCGGCTAAAGCCCCTCCTACAAAAGCCACACCCACAAGAACAGCGCCAACCTGTGGGAGGGGCTTCAGCCGCGACCGTCGTTTCCTCCGTACAAGGCTAGGAGCGACGCACCACAACACGTCATACCAGTCTGCCGCGCACCAATACCGCCCCCACTCCTGAGCAGGTACACAGACAGAGCGCCGTCGCCCCGCCTATCTGTCTTGTTGGTCAGCTTTTTGCAGTCATGGCAGCAGCCAAGCAAAGGCCATCCCAATACCAAGACTGGAGCTCCATCCACCATGTTCGAGAAGAGCAAGAAACCGCTGCTGCGCACCCTCGTCGCCGCCCTGGGCTTTGGCGCCATGCTCAGCGCCTCGGCCGCCGATCCGCTGAAGGTCGGCTTCGTCTACATCGGTCCCATTGGCGACCACGGCTGGACCTACCAGCACGAGCAGGGCCGGCAGATGCTGATCAAGGAAATGGGCGACAAGGTCACCACCAGCTTCGTCGAGAACGTGCCGGAAGGCGCCGACGCCGAGCGAGTGATTCGCAACATGGCCAAGGGTGGTTTCGACCTGATCTTCACCACCTCCTTCGGCTACATGAACCCGACGATCAAGGTGGCCAAGCAATTCCCCAAGGTCACCTTCGAGCACGCCACCGGCTACAAGCAGGCCAAGAACGTCGGCACCTACCTGTCGCGCTCGTATGAAGGGCGCTACGTCGGCGGCTTCCTCGCGGCGAAGATGACCAAGACCAAGAAGGTCGGCTACATCGCCTCCTTCCCGATCCCCGAAGTAATCCGCGACATCAACGCCATCCAGCTGGCGCTGGACAAGTACAACCCGGGTACCGAGATCAAGGTGGTGTGGGTCAACACCTGGTTCGATCCGGGCAAGGAATCCGACGCCGCCAACGCGCTGATCGATCAGGGCGTGGACGTGATGTTCCAGCACACCGACAGCCCGGCGCCGATCCAGACCGCCGAGCGTCGCGGCATCTACTCCGTAGGCTACGCCTCGGACATGGCCCACTTCGGACCCAAAGCCGTGCTCACCTCCATCGTCAACGACTGGGGCCCGCACTACATCAAATCCACCCAGGCGGTGATCGATGGCACCTGGCAGCCACAGGACTTCTGGGGCGGCCTGGCCGAAGACACCCTCTCACTGCCGATCAGCGACCTGGTGCCGGCTGACGTGAAGAGCGAGGCCGAGCAGATCATCGCCGACATTCGCAGCGGCAAGTTCCACCCCTTCACCGGCCCGATCAAGGATCAGAGCGGCTCGGTGCGCATCGCCGATGGCGTGAGCGCGAGCAACGCCGAACTGGCCTCGATGAACTACTACGTGGAAAACGTGAAGGCCGAAATGCCGAAGTAAGCGCAATGGCGCAGCCTGTGGCGGAGGCCACAGGCTATCGCGGCTGAAGCCGCTCCTACTCCCACTCCTGTAGGAGCGGCTGGGCGGCATTGCGCTTCAGCCGCGATGATCTAGAAATCACCGATGCCGTCCCTGCTTATCTCAGCAGAACCGCATCACCGTGGCGCCGGCCTTTGGTGCCACGCATCGCTGCCCTGGGTACGAGAAGACTCGCAGCAACACCCCGGAGCTTTTATGAACAGCCTACCGATCATCGACATCGCCCCTCTCTACGCCGCCGACACTTCGGCCTGGCCTGCCGTGGCCGAAGCCATCGACCGCGCCTGCCGCGACTGGGGTTTCTTCTACATCGTTGGCCACCCCATCGGCAGTGAGCGTATCGACGCCCTGCTCGGTGCGGCGAAGCGCTTCTTCGCCCTGCCCGACGAGGAAAAACTCAGGATCGACATCACCCAGACCACGCACCACCGTGGCTATGGCGCCATCGCCACCGAGCAGCTCGACCCGAGCAAGCCGAGCGATCTCAAGGAAACCTTCGACATGGGTTTCCATATGCCCGCCGATCACCCCGAGGTGCTGGCCGGCAAACCGCTGCGCGGACCCAATCGCCATCCGCACATGCCCGGCTGGGAAGCGCTGATGGAAAGCCACTACGCCGACATGCAGGCGCTGGCCAAGACCCTGCTGCGCGCCATGGCCATGGCGCTGGACATCGCGCACGACTTCTTCGACGCGCGCTTTCATGAGCCGATCAGCGTGCTGCGCATGATCCACTACCCACCGCGCCACACCGCCAGCAGCGCCGAGCAACAGGGCGCTGGCGCGCACACCGACTACGGCTGCATCACCCTGCTCTATCAGGACGACGCTGGCGGCCTGCAGGTACGTGCGCGCAGTGGCGAGTGGATCGACGCGCCGCCGATTGCCGGCAGCTTCGTGGTCAATATCGGCGATATGATGGCGCGCTGGAGCAATGATCGATACACCTCCACACCGCATCGGGTGATCAGCCCGCTGGGGGTGGATCGCTACTCCATGCCGTTCTTCGCCGAGCCGCATCCCGACACCTTGATCGACTGCCTGCCGAACTGCTCCAGTGCGGACAACCCGGTCAAGTACACGCCCGTGACCAGCGCCGCCTACCTGCTGTCGCGCTTCGCCGATACCTATGCCTATCGGCGGGAGGAGGCGTAGGGCTGAATGCCTCCAACTGTAGGAGCGACTTCAGTCGCGAAATTCGCGGATGAATCCGCTCCTACAGAACGTACAGCATCGTAGGGTGGATGACGCTCTTTTCATCCACCGTTCACGCAGCCGGAATCAACGCTTTGGTGGACATGAAAGCGATGTCCACCCTACGCCAGCCTCGCGAACGGATCGCCGCTCTTGTCGCTAGCGAAATCCGCCAGGGGAATCCATGAAAAAGTGGGAGGGGCTTTAGCCGCGACAGCCGAAATGGCCGATCTGTCGCGGCTAAAGCCCCTCACACACAGACCAGGTACGCCCACCGGCGCAGCACAATCCTGTCTCAGCGGTTAAACTTTGCCGCTACCGAAGCCTGACAACGAGAACCGACCATGCCCGAATGGCTCAACGCCCTGCCCAAGGCCGAACTGCACCTGCACCTGGAGGGCTCGCTGGAGCCTGAACTGCTGTTCGCCCTGGCCGAACGCAACCAGATCGCCCTGCCTTGGGCCGATGTCGAGACCCTGCGCGCGGCCTACGCCTTCAACAACCTGCAGGAATTTCTCGACCTGTATTACGCCGGCGCCAACGTGCTGCGCACCGAGCAGGATTTCTACGACCTGACCTGGGCCTACCTGCAACGCTGCAAGGCGCAGAACGTCATCCACGTCGAACCCTTCTTCGATCCGCAGACCCACACCGACCGTGGCATTCCCTTCGAGGTGGTGCTGCGCGGCATCCAGCAGGCGCTGCGCGACGGCGAACAGCAACTGGGCATCAGCCACGGCCTGATCCTCAGTTTCCTGCGTCACCTGCCCGAAGAGGAAGCGTTCAAGACCCTGGAACAGGCCATGCCGTTCCGCGATGCCTTCATCGGCGTCGGCCTCGACAGTTCGGAGAAGGGCTTCCCGCCACGGCTATTCGAGCGAGTATTCGCCAAAGCACGCAGCGAAGGCCTGCACGCGGTGGCACATGCCGGCGAGGAAGGCCCGCCCGAATACATCTGGGAAGCGCTGGATCTGCTCAAGATCAAACGCATCGACCACGGTGTGCGCGCCATCGAGGATGAGCGCCTGATGCAGCGCATCATCGACGAGCAGATTCCGTTGACCGTCTGCCCGCTGTCGAACATCAAGCTCTGCGTGTTCGAGCACATGGGCCAGCACAACATTCTCGAGATGCTCGAGCGCGGCGTGAAGGTGACGGTGAACTCGGACGACCCGGCCTACTTCGGTGGCTACGTCGGCGAGAACTTCGCCGCTCTGCACGAGCACCTGGGCATGACCGAAGCACAGGCCAAGCGCCTGGCGCAGAACAGCCTGGACGCGCGCCTGGCCTGAGCCAGAGCGTCGCGGCTAAAGCCCCTCCCACTGAGTGGGTAAAGTGTGGGAGGGGCTTCAGCCGCGACTGCAGTATCAGTGTTCCGAAAGCTTGCGCCGCTTGCCGGTCACCATCGACAGCGGCAGGTTCTCGCGCAGCCGATAGCTCTCGAACAAGGCCGCGCCAATATGCAGGCCGACCAGTGCCATCAGGCCGTTGGCACAGAATTCATGGATTTCCAGCGGCAGATCGGCGCCCCAGAAATAGTCGACCTCCTCCATCAGGAAGCCGGTCACGCCCAGGCCGAGCATCAGCGCCATCATCAGGATCATCACCAGCGCGCCCAGCGGCGAATGGCCCAGGCGGTGATACGGCTGCCCGGAAATCAGCGCATGCAGGTGCTCGCGCAAACGCGCACGGCTCGGCCAGAAATCCGCCCAGCGCGCCGCCGGCGTGCCGACGAAACCCCACACCAGGCGGACTGCCAGCCAGGCCACGGCGTAATAACCGAGCCAGCGATGCCAGTCCTCGCCTTCTTCGGTGAAGAAGTAGTTGGCCAGGAAAGCGCCGGCCAGGGACCAGTGGAACAGGCGCACCACTGGATCCCACAAGCGCACGGTCGCGGTGCTCATCAGCCTTCCACGTTGCTCTTGACCGGCTTGCCACTGACCGGATCGAAGTAGATCTCGACCTTCTTGCCATCCTTGTCGTGGCCGTAGATTTCGTAGCAGTTGCCACCGGTGACCTTGAACTTCTTGATCTCGTAGCCCTGGGCCTTGAGGTCGGCCTGGAACTTGTCCTGATCCTGCCACTGGGCCTTGTCGACGGTGGTGCATTCGGTAGCGGCGAAGGTCAGCGGGCTGGCCAGAACCAGAGACAGCAGAAGCAGTTTGCGCATGATGAAGTCCTCTTCGATGCAGGGGTAAGGGTGTCTGCGGGGGCTACTTTCGCGCCGCAACCTTAAGGCCGTATTAGCGCGTACGAATATGTAGCCCGGATGCAATCCGGGAGTTGTCCTGCCGGCCGCCCCGGATTGCATCCGGGCTACGCATCCAATAACTGCGGGGAGGGACTGGAACCTTGTCAGTCGCGGCTAAAGCCCCTCCCACAAACGCCTCAGAAATCGAAATCGACCTTGGCCCAGAGGGTGCGGCCTGGCTCATCGATACGGCTTTCGGCCGGGAAGCCGAAACCGGCATCGCCGGCCAGGTTGAGGTGCTCGGCGTAGTTCTTGTCGAGCAGGTTATCCACACCGGCGCTGAGCTTGACATGCTGGCTGACGCGGTAGGCGCCGTTGAGCGAGAGCACGCCGAAGCCGGCGCTGTCGGCGAAGTCCTGCCCGACCACGTTGCCACGCCCTTCGGCGATGCGGCCCTGACCATCGACCACACGCCACAGCGCGCCGACGCTCCAGTCGTCACGCTGGTAGGTCAGGCCCAGGCGCGCTTCCAGCGGCGGCATCTGCGGCAACGCCTCGCCATCCGAGCTGTTCTTGCCCCAGGCGTAGGCCAGTGTGGCGTCGGCCTTCCAGTTGGAATCGAAGGCGTAAGCCACGCCCAGCTCGCCGCCCATGATGCGCGCGTCGACGTTGTCGGCCTGGGTGTTCATGCCCCGGTAGTCGAACAGGATGTAATCGCGGATCTGCCCGGCATAGGCCGAAGCCCAGGCCTGCAGCTTGTCGTCCTGATACTGGATGCCGATATCGAGCTGGGTGGTCTTCTCCGGCTCGATGCCAGCGAAGGCGTTGTCCGCGCCAGCCGGGCCATTGAGGCCGGCAGAGAACAGCTCCCAGTAATCGGGGAAGCGCTGCACATGGCCGATACCGGCATAGACGGTGGTCGGCGAGCCGGACAGGTCGTGTTCGTAGCGCACGAAACCGCTGGGCAGGGTATCGGCGCGGGTCTCACCCGCTGTCGGGTTGGGCCGGGTCATGCCCATCATGCTGCGAAAGTTCTGCCGGTAATCCTTGGCCGAGGCGCGATCCAGGCGCCCGCCGGAGATCAGCCGATCACGCTCGGCCAGGCTCCAGGTGGCTTCGGCGAATACGCCGTAGTTGTGCATCAGCGCGTCCTTGTCCCAGGGAAAGCGGTTGGCGTCGACATAGGGCATGCCCATCATGCCGCCGCTGGAGCTGCGCTCGCGGTGTTCGCTGCGCTGCGCATCGACACCGGTGATCAGCTCGACGTCGTCCCACTTCCAGGTCGCGGCCAGGCGTGCGCCGAGGGTGCGGCGATCGACCTGTGCCGCCATCGGCCCGGCCATCATGCTGCTCGGGTCCGGCACACGCAGGCGGAAGTTGTCCATGATGTGGTCGGCGTAGTTGTAGTAGACCTTGGCCTCGAGCTTATCCAGCACGCCGCCCAGGTTGCTGCGTTCGATGCGCAGGCCGAGGCTTTCGCGCTTGAACTGGGTGCCGTCCATGCCCCGCCCGGCGTAGCGCGCCTCGCCATCGCCACGACCGGCGCTGAATTCGACCAGGGTATCGGCATCCGGCGTCCAGCCCAGGGCCACGTCAGCGTTCCACTTGTTCCAGCGCGAGGCGATGGTGTCGCCGTCACCGTTGTCGTAATCGTCCGACTGCGAGCGATTGCCCATCACCCGCAGATAGCCCTGCTCGCCACCTACGGCGCCATCGATCAGGCGGTCGAAGCGGCCGTTGGAGCCGGCCAGCACGCTGGCATGCAGGCGCGCGCCCAGTTCGCCGAAACGCTCCGGCTCACGCTCGAAACGCACCACGCCGGCTGAAGCACCCGGCCCCCAGATCACGGTTTGTGGGCCCTTGGTGACGGTCAGCAGATCGAAGGTTTCCGGCGAGATGTAGGAACTGGGTGCGTCCATCCGACCGGGGCAGGCGCCGATCATCTGTCCGCCATCGGTGAGCAGCAGCAGGCGCGAGCCAAACAAGCCGCGCAGCACCGGGTCGCTGTTGCTACCGCCGCTGCGAATCGCCGAGAAACCGGGAATGGTCTTGAGGTAGTCGGCGGCATCGCTGGCCGGCACCGGCTGGCGCGGATCCTTGGGATCGGCCACCACGGTCAGCGGTGAGCTTTGCTGAATCGCCGTGATCACGCTGGGCGGCAGTTCGTGCACATGCTCTTCGGCCTGCACAGTACCGATGGAACACAGACCGCAGGCGATGGCCAGCGCGGACAGGGGAAAACGAGGGCGCACGAAAGCGGCGCCCGCAACGAAGGAAACGGACATGCGAATACCTGAAAAGTCGATTGATGAAGAGAAACCAGTGATTTCAGGCAAGCATGGGCGGTGCGCGTGATAGCGCATGAGGAAAGTGAGCGCCCGGCAGCGGTTGTTCGGGCCACGCCTGGGCGACGCAGTGGGACGGCTGCAGCCGGCTCGCGCCGATCGAACCGACGTCGGCCAGCACGGGACAATGCGAGAGCAGCGAACAGTAGCCGCACGCGTCCACCTGCAGCACAGGCTCGGGGCTGCCACCGGGGGCCGGCGCGCGACCAGTCCCGTCATGACAGCTGAGCTCGCTCAGCCAGCTCCAGTCAGCCGGCTCGGCACGCAGCTGCGACGCCAGTGGCGCCAGAACGATCAGGACGAACGCCAGCAGCCCAAGCCGGGCCGCAAGGGTTCGTCTGCGTGCCGTGAACAGCATCAGTGCGAGTGTTCGCCTTCGCCGTGACCCGCAGCGTGGTCATGGTCAGCCGGCGCCTCTTTCTGCACTGCCACTTCGACGTCGACCTTGCCGGCCTTCTCGAAGTCGAGAGTCAGCGGGAAACGCTCGCCGGCCTTGGCCTGCTGCTTCAGGTCGAACAGCATGACGTGATAACCCATGGGCTCGAACTTCACTTCGCCGCCGGCGGGGATCACCACGTCCTGCACCTGCTGCATCTTCATCACGCCATCGGCATGCAGGTGCTCGTGCAACTCGGCCTTGCCCGCCACCGGCGTGCTGACGCCGAGCAGGCGATCAGCCTCGCTGCCCTTGTTGTGCACCACGAAGTAGGCGGCGGCAGTCGGCGCCACCGGCGGCATCTCGCGCGACCAGGGATGGTCGATATGCAGTGGGCCAACTTCGTATTCATGCGCCTGGGCCAACAGCGCCGGCAGCAGCAGGGTCAGGCCGAGCAGGGTTTTCTTCAGGGTCATGGGTGTTGCCTCCTTGGGGGAAAACGAAAACATCAGAAATCCAGGGTCAAACCGGCATACAGCGCACGGCCGTCGCCCGGTGCATGCAGGGACTGGGCGACGCTCGCGGTGCTGTCGTACCACACGTATTCGTAGTAGCGGTTGGTGACGTTCTTCATCTGCACGTCGACGCTCACCGACTCGCTGACACGGTACTCGGCGCCGAGGTTGAGCAGCGTATAGCCGCCGTACTGGCCGGTGGCATTGGTGCGCTCCAGATAGTAGTCGCTCTGGCCGTTGACCCAGGCGCTCAGCTTGAGCTTGTCGCTGGCCTGATAGTCGGCGCCCAGGGCATAGAGATGATGGGGCATGTGGTCGATTTCCTTGCCCTTGCTGGCTGGCAGGTTGGGGCTCGGCTCGAGGATCTCGGAGAACTGCCGCGAGTAGGACAGCCAGACACGCGCCAGATCGTTCGGGTACAGATTGAGCTGCAGGTCGTAGCCACGGCGCAGGGTCTCGCCGACGTTCTCCGAGTCGCCGACGGCGTCGTTGAGCTTGCGCTGCACCTCGTCGGTAGCGTGCTGCTCCCAGTAGGCCACGCGGCCGTCGAACCAGGCCAGCGGGCTGAACTTGATGCCGGTTTCCCAGCCTTCGTTGATCGAGGGTTTCAGGTCATCGGCCTGGCCCGCCAGCTTGTAGGCGCCGGAGCCGACACCGACCTGGAAGGTACGCCCCCAGTTGGCGTAGAAACTGGCCGCTTTCCACGGTGAGTAGACCAGGCTGAACTTGGGCTGGCGGATGCTGCCGTAGTCGTTGGCGCTGGCTCGTTCGCCGCTCAGTTCGTTGCGGTAATCACCCTCGATGCGATCGACGCGATAGGCCGGGATCAACTTGAGGCTTTCCCAGGGCTGAATCACGGCCTGCACATAAACACCCGTGGTGGTCAGATCGAACACCTGATCACGGGTCTGCCCGGCACGCACGCGATTGACGGTGCGATAGCGCTCGCTGACCACCTCCTGACGCTGGATATCCGCCCCTCCCTCCAGGGCGAAGTCATACAGGCCCTGCACCTCGGGTCGCCAGCTCAGGCTGCTGATGGCGCCGTATTGATCCTCGTCGTTGAAGCGCTCCTGCTGACTGACGGTACGCCAGTAACGCACCCAACGACGATCCTTGAAGCGGCTGTAGTAAGCCTTGCTCGACCAGGCCAGATCCTCGGCGACATCCGTGTCCAGATGCAGACTGAGCTGATCCATGCTGCGCTCGCCCTTGTCGGTGGCGTTGTTGGCATAGGACTGACGGGGATCATCGTGGGCGTCGGCGTGACTCAGGTAGCCAGCCTCCAGCGCCTCGCCCTCGTAGTGCCGAGCGATCAGCCCGGCGCGCCAGCCGGCATCGGCGGTGTAGAACCATTTGCCAGCGAAGCTTTGGCGCTCGGCATCGGCGTGATCGCGATAGCCACCGCTCTTCTGGTAGGCGACGAAGTAGTTCTGCGACCAGTTGCCGGTCTCGATGCCCTTGATCGCCTGCAGCTCCTGGGTATCGAAGCTGCCGCTGCGCAGGCGCAGCTTGCCCTCGTTACCGCCGACGCGCGTGTTGATGCTGGCGTTGCCGGCGATGTTGTGCAGGCCGTAGCGCGGATCGTTGGTGCCGCGCACCACTTCGATGTCCTCGATATCCAGCGGGAAGACCATGTCGATGAACGGCATGTTGCCGTCGTTGGTGTTGCTCGGGATGCCGTCGATCAACAGCTTCACCGCATTGACCTCGCCCTCGCCGTTGAAGCCGCGAAACGACAGCTTGCCGGAGGTGGTGCCCTGGTTGAACTGGGTCAGCATCACCCCCGGCACACGGTTGAACAGCTCCCAGCTGTATTGCACGGGTTGTTTTTCCAGCACGTCGCTGCCGACGTAGTCCACCGAGCTGAGGATGTTGTGGCTCGACAGCGGCCCTTTTTCCTCACCGGTTACGGTAACGGTGCCCAGTGCCAAGGTGCTGTCGGCCGAGGCCGGCAGGGCCTGCAGACCAAGGGCCAGAGCGGCCAGGTGAATCGAGCGTTTGAGTATTGCTTGCATGTATTCAATTCCAGTCGCGGCAGCCCACCTCGGCAGGCACCGCAATGATCGGTCGCGGCCGGACGCCTGCATGGCGCCCGGCCAACTTCAGGAGGTCAGGCCACAGGCGCACTGGGTACCGACTGGCGACGCCACAGGCCAAGCAGCCAGTCCAGGCCCCACACCAGCAGCAACGAGGCGCCGACCAGCGGGAAGACCACACCGAGCGCCAGCATCACGCCGATGGCCGTCTTCCAGCGTGGCAGGTCGTGACGCAGCGGCGGCACCCCCAGCTGCCCGGCCGGGCGGCGTTTCCACCACAGCACCAGGCCACTGATCGAGCTGAACAGGATCAGCAGGCAGATCGCGGCCATCAGCAACTGGTTGGGCAAGCCGAACATGCGCCCCTCATGGATCATCACGCCGCTTTCCACGGCCTTGGCGACCGGGCCGTAGTCATCCCAGCGCACATCGGCTAGCACCTCGCCGCTGTACTGGTCGACATGCAGGGTGGCGTCGTTGCGTGGGTCGCTGGCGAACAGCGCGACGGTGTACACGCCCTGCTCGCCCTTGGGCAGGGTGATGCTGTAACCGGGCTGCACGCCACGCGCCTCGGCGGTATCGACCACATGCTGCAGCAGCGCAGCAGCACTGCCGGTAGCGGCAGGCTGCGAATGAGCGCCATGGCCCTGATGGTCGCCATGGCCCTGATGCGCTGCATGCGCGTCGGAAGCCGGCAGCGGCGCCGTTTCCACCGCCCAGGCCACGGTCTGCCGGGCACTGTTGTTGAGGCTGCCGGTCAATTGCCCGGACTTGGGCACGTCGTTCCACATCGCATCGGGAAACCGGTTCCACACCGCCGCGAACTGCGCGCCCCAGAAGCCGGTCCAGGTCATGCCGGTGAGCAGCATCAGCAGCAGGATGACGCTGCCCCAGAAGCCGGTGACGGCGTGCATATCTCGCCACCACAGGCGCCCACGAGCACTCAGGCGCGGCCAGAGGATGCCGGCGCCACTACGACCACGCGGCCACCACAGATACAGCCCCGAGACGACCAGCACGATGCCCCAGCCGGCGGCCAACTCGATCAGGCGGTCACCCGCGGTGCCGATCAGCAAGTCGCCGTGCAGCTTGCGCGCCACGGCCTGCAGGTTCCACAGCGCGTCCTGGGTGCCGAGCACCGCACCGCGATAGGGATCGAGAAACAGATTGAGGTCGTGCCCCTGCTCGGTGATGACGAACTGGGCGCTGCGGTCCGCCGCAGTCGGCGGCAGGTATTGCTTGATCACGGCCTGCGGGTAGGCCTCGCGTACCCGCGCCAGTTGCTGGTCAGCCGCCAGGCGCTGCCCGGCCACCGGCACCTGCAACAGGTCGGCGTACATCAGGTCATCGAGCTGCGGCTTGAACAGGTAGATCAAGCCAGTGAGTGACAGCAGGATGAAGAACGGAATGACGAACAGCCCGGCATAGAAATGCCAGCGCCAGGCCAGGTTGTAGAACGAAGGTTGCGGGCGCATGGCTGCACCTGCAGGGGTGTCGAAACGCGACGACATGAAGCCTCTCCCAAGTCGGCTGCGAGCAAGCAGACGACGACTGCGCATGATGGAAACGCCCGGTTCAGGGCGGACGGATCAGGCAGTCAACGGAGAGGCGCGAGGATTGGCCGGTGGCCAGCGATAGCGGGTAAGACGGGGAATGTGCAGCGTCGGCAAGGGCCGTACGCTGTCACTGGCGAGCAGGCCCAACAGGCCGAAGAAGGCGGCGAGAATGATCGCGCTGAACAGGCTGCCCAGGACGCAGCCAGTGCCGGTAGCCGGATTCGGCGCGACGATACCGGAGCCGTCGAGGTCGGCGCCTGCGCCGAAGTTGCCATCGAACGAGCAGTACTGACCGTCCAGGCCACTGAGCTGCATGCCGGCCATCTGACCATGGCTGATCGCGCAGACGAACGCACTGAACAGGACGCTGAAGTACAGCATCCAGGCGGTCAGTGAGCGGTCTTTGCGAGCCAGTTTCATGGGGCGCGACTCTAAACAGAGGATGGCAGCACGACACTGCGGTGCGTTGCCGCAGGCATTTGCGGCAGGAGTCTAGCAGAGCCGCGCGCTCATCGTTACTGCGGCACTCAGCCGCGCCAGGGCGCCGTAGCCAGCAGGGTCTCACAACGCAGCTGCACGAACTCGCGCAGCAGGTGCACCGCCTTGCTCAGCTGGGCGCGGTGCGCACAGACCAGGTACAGCGGCGTCGGCTCGCCCAGCCAGTTCGGCAGCAGCACCTGCAAGCGCCCCTCACGCACGTCTTCGGCCACATCCAGCCAGGACTTGTACACCACACCCCGCCCGGCCACGGCCCAGCGCCGGGTGACGTCGGCATCGTCGCAAACCCGGTCGCCGGCAACGTTCATCACCGCTTCGCGCTTGCCATCCTGAAAGCGCCAGCGGTCATGCACGCGACCATGCAGCATATACAGCAGGCAATTGTGCCGATGCAGATCGTCCAGGCTCTGGGGCGAGCCGTGTCGGGCCAGGTAGCCCGGTGCCGCGCAGAGCACCCGGCGATTGTCCGGCGCCACCGGCAGCGCCACCAGGCTGGAATCTTCCGGCGCGCCATAGCGCAAGGCGATATCCACCGGCTCGCGAAACAGATCGGTCACCCGGTCGGCCAGCAACAGGCGCAACTGCAGTTGCGGATGCTCACCCTGAAACGCGTCGAGCCAGGGCAGCAGCGTGTTGCGTCCCAGATCCGACGGTGCCGACAACTGCAGCACGCCGTGAATGCCCTGCTGACTGCCGAGCAGTTGCTGGCGCCCCTCCTCCAGGCTCTGCAACGCCAGCCGGGCGTGCACCAGATACAACTCGCCCTCGGGCGTCAGACGCAGGCTGCGCGTCGAGCGCACCAGCAAACGCACCTGCAGTTGCTGCTCCAGACGCTTGAGTGCAGCGCTGGCCACGGCAGGCGAGACATCCAGCAGCCGGGCAGCTGCCGAAAGGCTGCCGGTCTCGGCCGTGCGCACGAACAGTTGCAGATCGTCGAAGCGCAGCATGGTCGCTCACTTTCAAAATAATAATGAAAGAGACTCTATTACCAGCCACTTTTTCTCGCCACACAAATAAACGAGCATGGCTGCAGTTTCACTTCCGGAGCCCGCCATGACCACCGAGCTAACGCTGATCGCCACCATCAAAGTGCTGCCAGGACATGCCGAGGCAGTGGCCGCTGGCCTGCGACAGCTGGTGATTGCCAGCCGAGCAGAGCCAGGCTGCCTGCAGTACGCACTGCACCGCAGCGAGGTCGATACGAATCAGTTCGTGATGATCGAGCGATGGCGCGATGCCGACGCGCTGGAGCTGCATCGCGCAACACCGCACTTCCTGTTGTTCACCCACGACTTCGGCGAGCGGCTGGCGGGCATCGACCTGCTCCCGCTGCAACGCCTCGCCTGATTTCTCACAGAGGACCATTTCCCATGAAAGCCGTCGCCTACTACCAATCCCTGCCCGCCGACCATCCTGAAGCCCTGCAGGACGTGCAGCTGGCCGATCCGACTCCGGGTCCACGCGATCTGCTGGTCGAGGTTCGCGCCATCTCGGTCAACCCGGTCGATACCAAGATCCGCCTCGGCGTTACCCCGCCGAACGGCAGCGCCAAGGTGCTCGGCTGGGATGCCACCGGCGTCGTCCAGGCCGTGGGCAGCGAGGTCAGCCTGTTCCAGCCTGGCGACCGGGTGTTCTATGCCGGCGCCATCGACCGCGCCGGTGCCAACAGCGAGCTGCATCTGGTCGATGAACGCATCGTTGGCCATATGCCGAACAGCCTGTCGTTCGCCGAGGCTGCCGCCCTGCCCCTGACCGCCATCACCGCCTGGGAACTGCTGTTCGAACGCCTGCAGGTCGCCGAAGGCTCCAGCGACCTGGGCCAGAGCCTGCTGATCGTCGGCGCCGCCGGCGGTGTCGGTTCGATCCTCACCCAGCTGGCCCGCCGCCTGACCGGCCTGACCGTGATCGGCACCGCGTCGCGCCCGGAAACCCAGGCCTGGGTGCGGGAGCTGGGCGCGCATCACGTGATCGATCACCGCAAGCCCCTGAGCGAGGAGCTGGCACGTATCGGCGTCGGCCAGGTGACTCACGTCGCCAGCCTGACGCAGACCGACCAGCACTACGCGCAACTGATCGAGTGCCTGCAACCCCAGGGACGCCTGGCGCTGATCGACGACCCGCAACAACCGCTGGATGTCATGCAACTCAAGCGCAAGAGCCTGTCGCTGCACTGGGAGCTGATGTTCACCCGCTCGCTGTACCAGACCGAGGACATGATCGAGCAGCATCGCTTGCTCGAGCGGGTGTCCGCGCTGGTCGACAGCGGCGTGATCAAGACCACGCTCGGTGAGCATTTCGGCACCATCGATGCTGCCAACCTGCGCCGCGCCCATGCGTTGCTGGAAAGTGGCAAGGCCAAAGGCAAGATCGTACTCGAGGGATTCTGAGGCGCGATGGCGGATTGCGGCGAATGCCGCCCCGCCCTGATGACGACAGCGCAGGGCAGGCGACGCGTTCGACTGGCCCCCTGCTCGCGGCACCGTCCATCGCAAAACAGCCCTGATGCCGGTCGCCGGATTGATCCTCGTCAGAAAAAGGTCATGCAGGCGGACTATGCTGAGCCTCCCCACAAGCGCCGACGACTCGTCGCAGCTCAAGGAGGTAGTCCGTATGAAGATTGTCGTCCAACCGCAGAAACAGGGTGACGAACGCCTCTGGCAGGTTCGCCTGGATCAGCATTGCGTGAGCTTTCGCAGCGAAGAAGAGGCGCGCCAGTTCGTAGCCAGGCTGGAAGCGCGACTGCGCGAGCCACACAGCCTGCCCGACTGGCCCGCGCAACGCATGGCGAGCTGAGAAGCAGCCATGGCGTAGGGTTCGCTGTGCGCCCCTACGCCTGGCTTGCCACCGGTTCGACCGGCATCAGGCGCAACGCCGGGCTGCGCAGCATATCCAGCACGGTATCGACCAGCGCCGGCGCCTGCTGCGCCAGGTCGAAGTTGGGCACCAGCAGCCAGTTGGCCTCGATGCCCTCCATATAGGCATGCAGGCAAACCGCAGCCCGCGAGCAATCCAGATCACCTGGCAATTGCCCCTTGTTGACGGCGTTGCTCAATGCCTTGGCGATCCGTTGATCGCATTCCAGGCTCAATGCCTGCAGGCGCTCGCGCAGACCAATTAGCTCACCGGTGTACTCGCATTTGTAACGCAGGATGTCGTGGGCGCGGTGGGTTTGCGCATCACTGGCCAACTGCGTCAGCGCCTTGATCAGCAATTCACGCATGCAGCCCAACGGGTCTGGCTCGTCTTCGCTCTCGCTGGCACGCGCCAGTTCCTCGAGCGGCAGGCGCAGACGTTCGAGCATGGCCTGAAACAGGTCTATCTTGTTCTCGAAGTGCCAATAAATAGCGCCACGACTGACGCCGGCCTCTTTCGCCACCTCAGCCAGAGACGCCCTGGAAACGCCCTGGGCATGGAACACCCGCTCGGCAGCGTCGAGTATGTGCACCCGCGTCGCCTGCGCTTCCTCTTTGGTTCTTCTGGCCATATGTCACCTGCTTTTGCCTTGCCGTAACCCTTCGGTAAAGAAGGACGGGCGAGAGTATGCAGGCGGCTTTAGGCATTTACAAACATTCACGTACGTAAGTATATTCCTCCATCGATTTTTCCCTGCCTTCGTCCCCTTCGCCCCTTGGGGCCATGATTCGATTAAAACGAGGTTCTCAGATGCACTCGAAGCCAGCCTTCGCTGTCTTGGTTTCCGCCATCGCCGTGGCAACGCTCAGTCTCACCGGCTGCCAGGAATCCAGCGCACCACAGACCCAGCAAACGCCACAGGTCGGAGTGATCACGCTCGAGGCCAAACCCTTCACGCTGACCAGTGAAGTGCCGGGGCGTACCAGCGCCTACCGCATCGCCGAAGTCCGCCCACAGGTCAACGGCATCATCCAGAAGCGCCTGTTCACCGAGGGCAGCGAGGTCAAGGCGGGGCAGCAGCTGTATCAGATCGACGCTGCCACTTACCAGGCCGCACTCAAGAGCGCCCAGGCGACTCAGGTCTCTGCCAAGTCCCTGGCTGATCGCTACAAGCTGCTGGTCGCCGACAAGGCCGTCAGCCAGCAGGCCTACGATGAAGCCCGGGCCGCCGGCCTGCAGGCGGACGCCGCCCTGGATCAGGCACGCATCAACCTGCGCTACACCAAGGTGCTGGCCCCGATCAGCGGTCGCATCGGCCGCTCCGCCGTGACCGAGGGTGCGCTGGTCAGCAACGGCCAAGCCAACGCCATGGCCACCATCCAGCAACTCGATCCGATCTACGTCGATGTCACCCAGTCGAGCACGGAATTGCTGCGTCTGCGCCGCGATCTGGCCGACGGCCGCCTGCAGAAGGTCAGTGAAAGCGCTGCCAAGGTCGCGCTGAAACTGGAAGACGGCAGCCGCTACGCACACGAAGGCACCCTGGAGTTCTCCGAGGTGGCCGTGGACGAAAGCACCGGTTCGGTCACCCTGCGCGCCGTGTTCCCCAACCCCGATCACCTGCTGCTGCCGGGCATGTTCGTGCATGCCGAGCTGCTCTCCGGGGTCAAGCAGAACGCCATTCTCGCCCCGCAGCAGGGCGTGACCCGCAACCAACGCGGTGAACCCGTTGCGCTGGTGGTCAATGCCGAGAACAAGGTGGAGCAGCGCGTGCTCAAGGCCGACCGCACCGCCGGCAACGCCTGGCTGGTAGAGGATGGCCTCAAGGAAGGCGATCGCCTGATCACCGAAGGCCTGCAGTTCGTGCAGCCCGGCGCCGAGGTCAAAGCCGTGCCGGCCAGCAACATCAAGACCGAGCAGCCTGCCCAAGACGCCGAACCAGCCAACGGCCAGGACTAACGGAGAAGTACTGAATGTCCAGATTCTTTATCGACCGGCCGATCTTTGCCTGGGTAATCGCCCTGGTGATCATGCTGGCCGGCGGCCTGTCCGTCCTCAAGCTGCCGATCAACCAGTACCCGAGCATCGCCCCGCCTGCCGTTTCCATCCAGGTCAGCTACCCGGGTGCCTCGGCGCAGACGGTGCAGGACACTGTGGTGCAGGTGATCGAACAGCAGCTCAACGGTATCGACGGCCTGCGTTACGTCAGCTCGTCGAGCAACTCCGACGGCAGCATGGAAATCATCGTGACCTTCGAGCAGGGGGTTAACCCGGATATCGCTCAGGTTCAGGTGCAGAACAAGCTGCAACTGGCAACCCCGCTGCTACCGCAGGAAGTCCAGCAACAGGGTATCCGCGTGACCAAGGCGGTGAAGAACTTCCTGATGGTGATCGGGGTGGTTTCCACCGACGGCAGCATGACCCGCGAGGATCTGTCGGACTACATCGTCTCCAACCTGCAGGATCCGATCTCACGTGCCAAGGGGGTCGGCGACTTCCAGGTGTTCGGCGCGCAGTACGCCATGCGTATCTGGCTCGACCCGGCCAAGCTCAACAGCTTCCAGCTCACGCCGGTAGACGTGAAGAGCGCCATCCAGGCGCAGAACGTGCAGATATCCTCCGGCCAGTTCGGCGGCCTGCCCGCCGTACCGGGTAACCAGCTCAACGCCACCATCATCGGCAAGACGCGCCTGCAGACCCCGGAAGAATTCCGCAAGATACTGCTCAAGGTTCAGGCCGATGGCTCGCAGGTGCGCCTGGGTGATGTGGCCAAGGTCGAGCTGGGCGGCGAGAACTACTCGATCAACGCCCAGTTCAATGGCATGCCTGCTTCCGGCCTGGCGATCAAGCTGGCCACCGGCGCCAACGCGCTGGATACCGCCAAGGCCGTGCGGGCGACCATCGACGACCTCAAGCCGTTCTTCCCGGCCGGCATGGAAGTGGTCTTCCCCTACGACACCACACCCGTGATCTCGGCCTCCATCGAAGGGGTGGTCCACACCCTGTTCGAAGCCATCGTGCTGGTGTTTTTGGTGATGTTCCTGTTCCTGCAGAACCTGCGGGCGACCATCATTCCCACCCTGGCAGTGCCGGTGGTGCTGCTGGGCACCTTCGGTGTGCTGGCAGCGTTCGGCTTCTCCATCAACACCCTGACCATGTTCGCCATGGTGCTGGCCATCGGCCTGCTGGTGGACGACGCCATCGTGGTGGTGGAGAACGTCGAGCGGGTGATGCGCGAAGATGGTCTTTCGCCCAAGGAGGCGACGCGCAAGTCCATGGGTCAGATTCAGGGCGCGCTCATCGGTATCGCCCTGGTGCTGTCGGCCGTGTTCCTGCCGATGGCCTTCTTCGGCGGCTCCACCGGGGTGATCTACCGCCAGTTCTCCATCACCATCGTCTCGGCCATGGCCTTGTCGGTGCTGGTGGCACTGATCTTCACCCCGGCACTGTGCGCCACCCTGCTCAAGCCTATCGATGGCGATCACCACGATGCCAAAGGCGGCTTCTTCGGCTGGTTCAACCGCAACTTCGACCGCACCAGCAACGCTTATCAGCGTGGCGTCAGCGGCATGCTCAAACGCAAGGCGCCGTACCTGCTGCTGTACCTGGTGGTGGTCGGCATCATGCTTTGGATGTTTACCCGCATCCCCACCTCCTTCCTGCCCGAGGAAGACCAGGGCGTACTCTTTGCCCAGGTGCAGACGCCGACTGGCTCCAGTGCCGAGCGCACCCAGGTGGTGGTCGATGAAATGCGTGAGTACCTGCTGAAAGACGAAGCGAGCACGGTCAAATCGGTATTCACCGTCACCGGCTTCAACTTCGCCGGTCGTGGCCAGAGCTCCGGTATGGCCTTCATCATGCTCAAGCCCTGGGGTGAACGTCCGGGTGAGGAGAATGGCGTAGCCGCGCTGGCGCAGCGTGCGCAGATGCACTTCTTCAGCTTCCGTGACGCCATGGTCTTCGCCTTCGCCCCGCCAGCGGTGATGGAGCTTGGCAACGCCACCGGCTTCAATTTCTTCCTGCAGGATCAGGCCGGCGTCGGTCACGAGGTGATGAACGAGGCACGCGACAAGTTCCTCAAGCTGGCCAACCAGCACCCGGTACTCAACTCGGTACGCGCCAACGGCCTGCGTGACGAGCCTCAGTACCAGTTGCTGATCGATGACGAGCGAGCCCGCGCCCTCGGCCTGTCGCTGTCGGACATCAACAGCACCCTGTCGATCGGCTGGGGCGCCAGCTACGTCAACGATTTCATCGACCGCGGTCGGGTGAAGAAGGTCTACCTGCAAGGCGAGTCCGAAGCGCGCATGAGCCCGGAAGACCTGAAGAAGTGGTACGTGCGCAACGATCAGGGACGCATGGTGCCGTTCAGTGCCTTCGCCAGTGGCGAGTGGGTCTACGGCCCACCCAAGCTGGCGCGCTACAACGGCGTGTCGGCGGTGGAGATTCTCGGCGCTGCGGCACCGGGCTACAGCACGGGCGATGCCATGGCTGCGGTGGAGGAAATCGCCAAGCAGCTGCCGGAAGGCGTCGGTTATGCCTGGACGGGGCTGTCCTATGAGGAGCGTCTGGCTGGCTCGCAGAAGCTCGCGCTGTTCGCCATTTCCATTCTGGTGGTGTTCCTCTGCCTGGCGGCGCTGTATGAAAGCTGGTCGATTCCGTTCGCGGTCATCTTCACCGTGCCGCTGGGGATCATCGGCGCCCTGCTGTTCACCGAGCTGCGCGGGCTGTCCAACGACGTGTTCTTCCAGGTCGGCCTGCTCACCACCATCGGCCTGTCGGCGCGTAACGCGATCCTTATCGTCGAGTTCGCCAAGGCGCAGTACGAACAGGGCATGACCCTCGCCGAAGCGGCCATCGAAGCCTGCCGCATGCGTTTGCGCCCGATCATCATGACCTCGCTGGCGTTCATCCTCGGCTGTCTGCCGCTGGCCATCGCCAGTGGCGCCGGCGCGGGCAGCAAGCACGCCATCGGTACCGGGGTGATCGGCGGCATGCTCAGCGCCATGGTGCTGGCGATCTTCTGGATTCCGTTGTTCTACGTGGTGGTCTGCTCGCTGTTCGAGAAAAAACGCCCCGAGCAGGCCAGTGAAAAAGAGAAGGAGGTACTGCAATGAGGCAGTCCCTGTTGTCCCTGGCCGTGGCCGCCGCTGTGCTCAGCGGCTGCAGCCTGATTCCCGACTATGAACGCCCTGACGCTCCAGTGGCGGCCGACTGGCCGCAGGGCGAAGCCTACGGCAGCGCTGCCAGTGAAGGCAGCCGCGCCGCTGCCGACCTGCAATGGCGCGAGTTCTTCCGCGATCCGGCTCTGCAGCAACTGGTGCAGCTGGCGTTGGAGAACAACCGTGACCTGCGTGTCGCCGCGCTGAACGTCGAAGCCTATCGCGCGCTGTACCGCATTCAGCGCGCCGACCTGCTGCCCTCGGTTTCCGCCGATGGCGCCGGTACCCGTCAGCGCCTGCCGGGCGACCTGACCCAGACCGGCGAAGCACGCACCAGCGGCCAGTACAGCGCCACCCTGGGCGTCAACGCCTGGGAGCTGGACTTCTTCGGCCGTATCCGCAGCCTCAGCGAGCAGGCCCTGCAACAATACCTGGCTACCGAACAGGCCCAGCGCAGCACGCAGATCAGCCTGGTGGCCAGCGTCGCCAACGCCTACCTGCAGTGGCAGGCCGATCAGGCGCTGCTGCAGCTGACCCAGGACACCCTGAAGACCTTCGAGGAAAGCTACCAGCTGACCCAACGCAGCTTCGATGTCGGCGTGGCCGATGCCCTGGCCCTGAGCCAGGCACGCAGCGCAGTGGACAGCGCACGGGTGAGCCTGGCGCAGTACCAGCGCCTGGTCGCCCAGGATCGCAACGCGCTGACCCAGCTGCTCGGCACCGGCCTACCCGCCGACCTGCCACGGGGTCTGGCGCTGAGCGCCGAACTGCTCGAGCAGGTGCCTGCCGGTTTGCCCGCCGACCTGCTGCAGCGTCGCCCCGACCTGCTGCAGGCCGAGTACCAGCTCAAGGCGGCCAATGCCAATATCGGCGCGGCACGCGCGGCGTTCTTCCCCAGCATCAGCCTGACCGCCAACGCCGGCACCGCCAGCAGCCAGCTGTCCGGTCTGTTCGACAGTGGCTCGGGCACCTGGCTGTTCCAGCCGCAGATCAGCCTGCCGATCTTCAACGCCGGTCGTCTGCGCGCCAACCTCGACTACGCCGAGCTGCAGAGCGATATCCAGGTCGCGCAATACGAGAAAGCCATCCAGGTGGCGTTCCAGGAAGTTGCCGACCGCCTCGCCGCGCGCACCACCTACCGCCAGCAACTGGACGCCCAGCGTGCCCTGCTGGCAACCACCGAGACCTATTACGACCTGGCCGAACGCCGCTATCGCACCGGCGTGGACAGCTACCTGACCTTGCTCGACGCCCAGCGTCAGCTGTTCAGCGTGCGCCAGCAGCTGATCACCGACCGCCTGGCCCAGCTCAGCAGCGAAGTGGAGCTGTACAAGGCCCTGGGTGGCGGCTGGAGCAATGCCGGGAGCAATGCCCCACAAAGTTGATTGCGCGTAACCCGCTTCAAGGACGACCTTCTACAACGCGCCGCCCCCGCAGTCTTTGCGGGGGCGTTTTTTTATGCCGATGCAATAGCGGTCAGCGCAACGCGGCAAGCTGCCTGGGGGACTCAGGCCGTGCCGACGCCGCCCTCGCGAGCGGCAGAAGGTCGCGCAGAGTGGTTGCCCAGGCAAGGATGATCAAGCCTGCGACGATCTCAAGCCCGCCGCCTGCCTTGCCGGCAACAGCACCAGCAGGAGCAGCGCCGCCGCAACGAACACCAGGGCGAACCAGCCGTACAGTTCAAGCGGCTGCCAGCCACCATCGAGCATCAACCCGGCCACGGTCGGCGAAAGAATCGCACCACCACGACCGATGCCGATGGCCCAACCCACGCCGGTCGCGCGAATCGATGCGCCATAGAGCAACGGCGACAACGCATACAGGCCCGCGACACAGCCATTGGAGAACAGCCCGATCAACAGCCCCATGCCCAGCGCCGCCAGGTAAGACGAACCGATCCCCGTGAACAGCAGCAGCATCACGGCCGTGATCAGCATGAAAGCAGCCAGCACCCGCGACAGAGGGAAACGCGCCGAGAGCAAGCCCAGCAGCGTGGCGCCGAAGATGCCGCCGATGCTCAGCAAAACCCCGCCGGTAACCCCCTGTTGCACCGATAACCCGGACGAAGTGAGCAGCTTGGGCGTCCAGCTCATGATGAAGTAGAAGCCGAACATCACCAGGAAGAACAGCAGCCAGATCAGCAAGGTACTGCGCAGCATGCCCGGCTCGAGCAGTCGCAGTACCGGATTGCCACTGCTCCCGGCCACCTGAACGGGCCGAGCTGGCAAGGCACTCAGGCTCGGCTGGTGCAGGCGCGCAGCCAGAGCATTGACGCGTTGCAAGGCGTTACGTGGTTGCTTGCTCAGGAGAAAGTCCAGCGACTCCGGTAGCCACAGCAGCACCAGCGGGATAGCCGCGAAGGTGATCAGCCCGCCGGCCAGGAACACCGAGCGCCAGCCCCAGTGCGACAGCAACCAGACAGCCAATAGACCACCGAGCGTCGCCCCCAGGGCATAGCCGGTTGATTGCAGGCTTACCGCCAGACCGCGCCAGCGCGCGCAGGCATATTCACTGGCGATGACATTGCTGCAGGCCAGGATGCCGCCGATGCCCAGGCCGGTGAGGCCGCGCAGCAGCGCCAATTGCATAGGCGATTGACTCAGCGAAGACAGCACCATGCCGGTACCGGACAGCATCAGGCACAGCAGAATCAGCGCACGCCGACCAATGCGATCAGCCCAGGGCGCGAGCAGCAGCGAGCCCAACGCCATGCCGAGCAAACCGGCGCTGAGCAACATGCCCAGCTCGGCACCGCTCAGCGACCATTGCGCCGTCACGGACGAAGCGGTGAAGGCCATGACCAGCACATCGAAGCCATCGATCATGTTGAGCACCACGCACACGGCGATGGCCAGCCACTGAAAACCACGCATCGGGCCTTGATCGACGATCTGACGCAGATCGCTCATCGCGCACCAGCCCAGCCGGATACCGGCAGTCGTGCGCCCAGGGAGCAAAAGGAGGAAGACAGCCAGGCACCGCCTGCCGTGAGGAAGAAGGCATGAGTCATCAGCGCAAACCCTTGATTGTTCTTATCGGGAAACCACTGATGCGAAGCTCGCAGAGATGGATCCAAAGAACAATTCACCAGCACCTTGGCAGCGACAGATCGAACCGCCTAAAAACGCACCAAAGCCTTATGGATAGCGGCTTTTGACCTAAACAATGGAAGGCAATATTGTGTTCGATGATCGAACACCGGAACTTTACAGAGTCAAACCAGGCATATTTGGATCCATAAACTGACCAAAATGCACTTCGGACCAGGTTCCCGGCCAGGGCGCTTCAGCCCAATTGTCTCAACAGTTCAGCGCAATCCTGTGCATGCAGCTCGGTCAGCTCCGGCCAGGGATTGTCCGGCAGGTTGACCAGCACGCCACGCGCGCCTGCAGCCTGGGCGCATTCCAGATCGAAGCGATAGTCGCCGACCATCACCAGTTCGTGCGGTGCCACGCTCCAGCGCTCGGCCAGATGCAGCAAGCCGTCCGGATGCGGTTTGGGCGGTGCCTCGTCACGGCCGAGGACATCCGCCTTGGCGAAGCAGTCATCCAGGCCGATGGCCTGCAGCGTCAGCAAGGCCAGCTCGTGCGCGTTGCGCGTGAGGATACCGAGCTGGCAGCCACGCTCGCTCAGCGCGCGCACCAGTTCGATCGCACCGGGCGCCGGGCGCGAAGCCACCGCCAGCTCGCGTTCATGCTCGAGCAACCAGGCATGCTTGGCCGCCGCCTCGTCTGCAGGCAGTGCCGCCAGGTGATGGAGGATGTCGTCCTCCTGCGGGATGCCCAGCGCCCGTTTGATGGCCGGGAAGTCGTGCACCGCCAGAGTCAGGGTGCCGTCCATGTCGAACACCCAGTGGCGCGCTTCGCGCAGCGCCTTCATTTCCAGTCCTCACGCACACGCGTCAGACCTTCCTGCGCGGTCGAAGCCACCAGCTCGCCCTGACGGTTGTAGATGCTGGCGCGAGAAAAGCCACGGGCGTTGCCGGCCCAGGGGCTGTCCATGGCGTACAGCAGCCAGTCGTCCATGCGCAGATCCCGGTGGAACCACAGCGAATGGTCGAGGCTGGCCACCTGCATGAACTTCTGGAACACCGACACGCCATGCGGCTGCATCGACGTAGTGAGCAGGTTGAAGTCGCTGGCGTAGGCCAGCAGGTACTTGTGCAGTTGCGGGTCGTCCGCCAGTTCGCCCGCCGCACGGAACCACACGTACTTCACCGGCTCGCAAGGCTGCGGGGCGAAGGGATTGATCAGGGTGACCGGACGAATTTCGATGGGCTTGTCGCTGACCGCGCGCTCACGCATGCGCTCGGGAATCATCGACGCCACCATGCGCGCCAACTCGGTCTCCGACTTCAGGCCCTCGGGGCCGGGCACATCCGGCATCTGGCTCTGGTGGTGAAAACCTTCCTCGTCGTATTGGAACGATGCGCTGCAGAAGAAGATCGGCTTGCCCTTCTGCACCGCCACCACGCGACGGGTGCTGAAGCTGCCACCATCGCGGGTGCGCTCGACCTGATAGACCACCGGCAGGCTGGCATCGCCCGGGCGCAGGAAGTAGCCGTGCATGGAGTGCACATGGCGCGCCTCTTCGACCGTCTGGCTGGCCGCCGAAACGCACTGGCCGAGCACCTGACCGCCGAACAGCTGGCGAAAACCGAGATCCTGGCTACGGCCACGGAACAGGTTTTCCTCGATCTGCTCCAGGCTGAGCAGCGCTACCAGATCATCGAGCACCTGAGTCATGGGGTGTGGTCTCCTTGCACGGGGGTATACGCAATTGCGGGTAGGCCGGTAGCGACGTCAGGCGTTCATCCCACACGGCGCGGCCAAGGGTGAAATGGTAAAGGCTTTGCCAGCCATTGTCGGCATCTCCGAGCAATTCGCGCAGAGCGTCGTCGAAATAGCAGCCAATCCCCGTCCCGGAAAGCCCAGCTGCCTCGGCCTCCAGATAGAGTAACTGGCCAATCTGGCCACATTCCCAGTAGAGCCTGGGATAACGCCAGTTGCCATTGGCAACGGCGCGCTCCAGCCGCGCCAGCATGGCCAAGGCGACGCAGCCGTCGGCGGCGATGTCCTGGCCGCAACTGAGAAAGCCCGCCAGCCCCCGGGCATCACCTTCGAGCAGACGATACAGCGGCAGCTCGTCGTCGACCCGCTGCCACAGGTAATCCTCGCGCAGTGGCTGCACACCGCTGCCCGTGCGATCCAGCCAGTAAAGGCCGGGCGCCAGGTCCTGCACACGATGGACGAACAGCAGCAGGTCGACCTCGCTCGGCTCGCCGCTCACGGCGAACGGCACCGGCGACTGCGCCGGCATCAGGCGGCGCAACCAGGCCAGCAGCAGGTCGGCCTGGATGCCGCTGCGCCCGTCCATGGCCTGTGCGCTGCGCCGGCGATGCAGGATGGGCCGCAGCGGCAGGCCGGGGTTGTCGGCATGAACACCGGCCGTCTCCACACTCCAGAGCGCACGCGGACGGGCTGGCACGCGGCACAGGCCGTGCACACGCTGCAGTTCCGGCCACTGCCGATAGTCGCGTGACAGACGATTCGGCGTGCCGATGCACTGCAGCTGCGTCAACCCCGTCAGCAGCGTCTCGGGCAGCGGGAATTCCATCGCCTGCGCCGGGCCGATCCATAGTAGGCAGTCGCCGTGTTCGGCTTCGTGGAACCCTTCACCATCGAGCCCCAGCAGGCCATCCAGGCGTGCTTCGGCCACGCCATGCAGCATCCGTACTTGCCAACCCTGAACACTGGCGGCGATGGCCAGCGCCGCCACGGCATGACCGAGATCGTGCTGGCAATAACGGTAAGCGCGCTCGCCGTACTTCCAGGCCTCGCGCCAGGCGATGCTGCTCAGGCCGAGGAGAAAACCACCCGGCGGCAGGCTATTCGCCAGCGTCTGGCCCAGCGCCGCCGGCAGCTCGCAGCGCACCTCCAGGGCATGGATATCCGGCGCGTAGTGGGCCAGCACGCCATCGTCGCCGACCACGCCCGGCGCCAATAGCAGATAAGCCTCGGTAGGGTGCAGGTTGCCCGATGACGGGTTGACCCGCAGCGCCCAACGATTGCCCCCGGCCTCCTTCCAGGCGGAAATGGCCAGGCTGTCGTACAGCAGCTGCGAGACGCTGACGCGATCCAGGGCTGCGGGCGCCGTCTGCGGCCCGGCGAATACCCTGTCGTAGGCGGGCCCCTCCTCCAGCGGACGGTGGTACAGCTCGATCAGTCGCGCGCCCTGGTAGCGGCGAAATGGCGCTGGCTGGGTCGCCCAGTCCAGCTGCCCCGGCCCGGGTGCGAAGCGCTCGGGCGCGTGTTTGCTGAGCTGGTGATAGGTGAGCACGTCCGTCATGGCTGCGCTTCCCATTGCTCGCGGCGGATGCGGTAGAGCACGTGCGGCTGCAGGGGATGACCGGCCGGCACCCGTGGATGGAGAAAATCACCACGCTCGTCGCGCTGCATACCGATGCTGCGCATCACCGCCTGCGACGGCAGATTGGCCGGCACGGTGAAACTCAACACCTCATCCAGCCCAAGCCGTTCGAACGCCACGGCCAGTGCGGCGCGCGCGGCCTCGCTGGCGTAACCCTGACGCCAGTGGGCACGCGCTAGGCGCCAGCCGATTTCCACCGCAGGCACGAACGGCGCATCGAAGCTGACCTGCGCCAGACCGGTGACACCGATCAGTTCGCCAGTATCACGCCGCTCCAGCGCCCAGAAGCCAAACCCGTGCTCAGCGAAATGCGCTGTTATGCGCGCCAGCAACTGCGCGCTCTGCTCGGCATCCAGTGGCGCCGGGAAATGCCGCATCACCTCGGTGTCGGCATTGAGCGCGGCCAGCGCCGGCAGGTCACTGTCGCGCCAGGCGCGCAGCAACAGGCGCTGAGTGGAGGTTTCGATCAGGGGCATGGCGATTGTCTCGACGGGCTGCGACCATAGTGATTCGATTCGATGAGCACCCATTGTATGCCGCTACCGCTGGTCTACCACGAGGATTACAGCCCGCCCTTTCCCACCGGGCATCGTTTCCCCATGGAAAAATTCCGCCTGCTGCGCGATCACCTGGTGGACAGCGGCCTGACCAGCGATGCCCAGTTGCAACGGCCCGACCTGTGTCCGGCAGAGATTCTCGCCCTGGTTCACTGCCCGGACTACATCGCCCGCTACATGGCTGGCGAACTCTCCTACGACGATCAGCGCCGCCTCGGTCTGCCCTGGAGCGATGCGCTAGCACAGCGCACCGTGCGCGCCGTGGGCGGCTCGCTGCTGACCGCCGAACTGGCGCTGCGTTACGGCCTGGCCTGCCACCTGGCCGGCGGCACGCACCATGCGCACTACGACTTCCCCTCGGGTTTCTGCATCTTCAACGACCTGGCGGTGATCGCCCGCTACCTGCTCGAAGCCGGCCGCGTGCAGCGCGTGCTGATCTTCGATTGCGACGTGCACCAGGGCGACGGTACCGCACGGCTGCTGGAAAACGAGCCGGATGCGATCACTGTGTCACTGCACTGCGAACAGAATTTCCCGGCGCGCAAGGCGCAGAGCGACTGGGACATCCCCCTGCCTCGCGGCATGGGCGACGCCGACTACCTGAAAGTGGTGGACGACACGCTGAACTACCTGCTGCCAATCTACCAGCCGGATCTGGTGCTCTACGACGCCGGCGTCGACGTGCACAAGGATGACGCTCTGGGCTACCTGCAACTGACCGACGCCGGCCTGGCCGCACGCGACGAAGCCGTACTGCAGCACTGCCTGGGCCGCGATATTCCAGTGCTGGGGGTGATCGGCGGCGGCTACTCCAAGGATCACGCCGCCCTCGCCCGCCGCCACGGCATCCTCCATCACAGCGCAGCGAAGGTCTGGGCCGCGCGCGGCTTGAGTTGACGAGCACGCCTGACCACACCTCGGCATAATCACCTTTTGTCACTGCATGGAAATAGCCTCATGGACGATTCATTCGAGCTGAACAAGGCCAACTGGAACGAACGCGCGGCCCTGCACGCGGCCTCACCCGACTATCAGGTGCAGAAATTCATCGACTCGGCCGAACACCTGTCCGATGTCGTGCGCTTCGACCTGCCTCGCCTCGGCGACATCCGCGGGCTGGAAGCGCTCCATCTGCAATGCCATATCGGCACCGACACCCTGTCGCTGGCTCGCCTGGGCGCGCGCCTCACCGGCCTGGATTTTTCCTGCGCTTCGCTGGAGCAGGCACGCCGCCTGGCTGAAGCCTGCCAGCAGGGCATCCAGTTCGTCGAAGCCTCGGTCTACGAGGCAGCACAAAAGCTCGGTGAGCAGCGCTACGAGCTGGTCTACACCAGCATAGGCGCCCTCAACTGGCTACCCCGCATCGATGATTGGGCGCAGAACGTCGCAACCCTGCTCAAGCCCGGTGGGCGGCTGTTTCTGCGCGAAGCGCATCCCATTCTGCTGAGCCTGGATGAGAGCTGCGAGGATGAACTGCGCATTGCCCATCCGTACTTCGAACACCGCGAGCCCCAGGTCTGGGACGACGAGCAGACTTACGTGCAGACCGACGCGAAGCTGACCGCCACCCTGACCCACGAATGGAATCACGGCCTGGGGGAGATCATCTCGGCCCTGCTGCGCCATGGCCTGACGCTTACCGCGCTGGAAGAGCACGACAGCGTGCCCTGGGAGGCCCTGCCCGGACAGATGCAGCTGGGCGCAGACGGCGAATGGCGCCTGCGCTCGCGGCCCGAGCGCCTGCCGCTGAGCTACACGCTGCAGGCGGTGAAGAATCGCTGACGGCGCGCGCTGCTCAGCCAGCCAGCACCTTGTCCAGGGCCTGCTCCAGCGTCGCCACGCTGCGCTCGATATGGCCCAGCTTGTCCAGCCCGAACAGGCCCAGGCGGAAGGTCTGGAAGTCCGCCGGTTCGTCGCATTGCAGCGGCACGCCGGCGGCGATCTGCAGGCCGATGGCGGCGAACTTGGCGCCGCTCTTGATCTGCACATCGTCGGTGTAGCAGACCACCACGCCGGGGGCCTCGAAGCCCTTGGCCGCGACGCTCTTGAAGCCACGCGCGGCCAGCAGTGCGCGCACCCGATCACCGAGCGCCTGCTGCTGCTCACGCACCTTGGCGAAACCAAGCGCCTTGGCCTCCAGCATGGCATCGCGGAAGCGCGCCAGAGCGTCGCTGGGCATGGTGGCGTGGTAGGCGTGGCCACCCTGTTCGTAGGCCTGCATGATCTGCAGCCACTTCTTCAGGTCACAGGCGAAGCTGCTGCTCTGGGTCGCCTCGACGCGCGCCTGCGCCGCCTCGCTCAGCATCACCAGGGCACAGCACGGCGAGGCGCTCCAGCCCTTCTGCGGGGCGCTGATCAGCACGTCGATGCCACAGGCCTGCATGTCCACCCAGAGGGTGCCGGAGGCGATGCAGTCGAGCACGAACAGGCCGCCGACCGCATGTACCGCGTCGCTCACCGCGCGCAGGTAGTCGTCTGGCAGGATCATCCCCGAGGAGGTTTCCACGTGCGGGGCGAACACCACCTGCGGCTTCTGCTCAGCGATGGTCGCCAGCACTTCGTCCAGCGGCGCCGGGGCGAAGGCAGCCTGCGGGCCTTCGGCCACCGGGCGCGCCTTGAGCACGAGGGACTCGGCGGGAATCCGGCCCATGTCGAAGATCTGCGTCCAGCGGTAGCTGAACCAGCCGTTGCGGATCACCAGGCACTTCTGGTCGGTCGCCAACTGCCGCGCCACCGCCTCCATGCCATAGGTGCCGCTGCCCGGCACCACCGCCACGGCATGGGCGTTGTAGACCTGCTTCAGGGTGGCAGAGATGTCGCGCATCACCCCCTGGAAGGACTGCGACATATGGTTCAGCGAGCGGTCGGTGTAGACCACCGAATATTCGATCAGGCCATCGGGATCGATGTCGGGGCAGATCTGGGACATAACGGACTCCAGGCAGGAAGATAGCTCCAGAACCTGCCCTAACCCCGGGCAAATGACAAGGCCAGGGCACGGTCAGGTAGAATGCCCAGCCGTTTCCTGACCGTCCTGCCGCCATGAATGCCACGCCTCAGTCCACCGCTCCTCACGTCGCCATCATCGGCGGTGGTCCTGCCGGCCTGATGGCCGCCGAAGTACTGGCGCAAGGCGGCGTACGCGTCGAGCTGTTCGACGCCATGCCCTCGGTGGGGCGCAAGTTCCTGCTGGCCGGCGTCGGCGGCATGAACATCACCCACTCCGAAGCCAAGACCGCCTTCATCGCTCGCTATGGCGAACGCCAGGCAGAGGTCGCGAAGCTGCTGCAGGACTTCGACGCCGACGCCCTGCGCGCCTGGATCCATGGCCTGGGTATCGACACCTTCGTCGGCACCTCCGGCCGCGTGTTCCCCAGCGACATGAAGGCCGCGCCGCTGCTGCGTGCCTGGCTGCGCCGCCTGCGCGAACTGGGTGTGACCCTCCATACGCGCAGCCGCTGGCTGGGCTGGAACGACGACGGCAGCCTGCGTATCACCAGCGTGGACGGCGAGCGCGCCCTGGCCGCCGATGCCTGCCTGCTCGCCCTCGGCGGCGGCAGTTGGGCGCGCCTGGGCTCCGACGGCGCCTGGGTGCCGCTGCTGCAAGCCAAAGGTATCGAGGTGGCGACGCTGAAGCCGAGCAACTGCGGTTTCGAGGTGGCCGGCTGGAGCCAATACCTGCGCGAGAAATTCGCCGGTGCGCCGCTGAAGAACGTCGCCCTGGCCCTGCCCGACCAGCCTGGCCGCATCGGTGAATTCGTGCTGACTGCAGGCGGCATCGAAGGCAGCCTGGTGTACGCCTTTTCCGCCGAGATCCGCCGCGCCATCGAAACCGATGGCCAGGCCGTGATCCACCTCGACCTGCTGCCACAGATGCCACTGGCCAAGCTGCAACAGGCGCTGGCCAAGCCGCGCGGCAAGCACTCGATGGCCAAGCACCTGCACCGTCAGGCCGGCCTCGACAGGGTGAAGGCCGCGCTGCTGCGCGAGCTGGCGCCCGCCGAGACCTTCGCCGATCCTGCCGCGCTGGCGCCCTGGATCAAGGCGCTGCCGATTACCCTGCTGCGCACCCGACCGCTGGACGAGGCGATCAGCAGTGCCGGCGGCGTGCCCTTCGCGGCCCTGGATGACGGACTGATGCTCAAGGCGCTACCAGGCGTGTTCTGCGCAGGCGAGATGCTCGACTGGGAAGCGCCCACCGGCGGTTACCTGCTCACCGCCTGCTTCGCCAGTGGACGGGTTGCGGCGCAGGGTATGCTGAACTGGCTCCAGGGCAGCGTGAAAAAGCGCTGAAAAACCCTGTGATGCCGCGCAGGCTGCGACTATGCTCAACCCCAGCGCTCCCCACACAGGTAACCTTGTGCCGTGATTCCTCTGCTGGTCTGCGATGACTCCAACATGGCGCGCAAGCAATTGATCCGCGCCCTGCCGGCTGAATGGCCGGTATCCCTCAGCCAAGCCAGCAATGGCGAGGAAGCGCTGACGGCAATCCGTCAGGGCCTGGGCCAGGTCATGCTGCTCGACCTGACCATGCCGGTGCTCGACGGCTACCAGACCCTGGCCGCCTTGCGTGCCGAAGGACTCAACAGCCAGGTCATCGTGGTCTCCGGCGACGTGCAGGAAGAAGCCGTACGCCGGGTGCGCGAGCTGGGTGCCCTGGCCTTCATCAAGAAACCTGCCGACCCCGAGATTCTGCGCCAGACGCTGATCGAACTGGGCCTGTTCAATCCACAAGGCACAGCCGTGGCGCAGGCTCAGGCAGCGGCATTGTCGGACCTGAAAATCAGCTTCCGCGACGCCCTGCGCGAAGTCAGCAACGTCGCCATGGGCCGCGCCGCCGCGCTGCTGGCCAAGGTGCTGGGCGTTTTCGTGCAGCTGCCGGTGCCGCAGGTGAACATTTTCGAAGTCAGCGAACTGCACATGACCCTGCTCGACGCCCAACGCGGCGAGCGCTTCAGTGCCATCTGCCAGGGTTTCATCGGCGAAGCCATCGCCGGTGAAGCCCTGCTGCTGTTCCATGATTCGGAAGTGAACGACATGGCCCGCCTGCTCGGCTGGCAACCGAAGAACGAAGCAGAGACCTCGGAGATGTTGCTGGACCTGGCCAGCATCCTCATTGGCGCCTGCCTGGCCGGTATCGCCGAACAGCTCGACCTGCGTTTCTCCCAGGGCCACCCGCAACTGCTCGGCCAGCACGCCAGCCTCGACCAGATCATCCAGGTCAACCGCCAGCGCTGGCGCAAGACCCTGGCCGTGGAAATCAGCTACAGCCTGGAAGGCCATGCCATCCATTTCGATCTGCTGCTGTTGTTCACCGAAGATTCGATCAAACGCCTGACCGGCAAGATCGGCTACCTGATGGAGTAAGGCGATGCCCGCGCAGATCGATATCAAGGAAGTCCACTGGCTGCTCGACATCGTGCAGTGCATCGACGTTGGCGTGGTGGTGCTCGACCGCCAGTACCACGTCGAAGTGTGGAACGCCTTCATGGAAAACCACTCCGGCCTCGGCCCGGACCAGGTGCAGGGACGCTCGCTGTTCGAGCTGTTCCCCGACATTGATCGCCCCTGGCTGGAGCGCAAGGTGGAAAGCGTGGTGCAACTGGGCACCCGCGCCTTCAGCCTGTGGCAACAGCGCCCCTACCTGATGCGCTTCAAGAGCTACCAGCCGATCACCGGCCAGGCCGATTTCATGTACCAGAACGTGACCTTGCTGCCGCTGGCCGGCCAGCCAGTGGAGCACGTGTGCCTGGTGATCTATGACATGACCGCAGCGGCCGTGGCGGCGCAGATGCAGTCTACGAGTTGAGACTGTCGTAGCCCGGATGCAATCCGGGTCAGGCTGAATACAATGCTCCCCGATTGCATCCAGGCTACGGCGCCAAGGAAAGGGATTTACATGCTGCGCAGCATCGAACTGAAAACCTTCGCCCCGGCACGGGACTTCGCCCTGAGCAAGGACTTCTACCAGGCGATGGGCTTTCGACCAGGCTGGTCGGACGAACAGATGGCCTACTTCAGCCATGGCGAGCACTGCGCCTTCCTGCTGCAGAACTTCTACGTGAAAGAACAGGCGGAGAACTTCGTCATGCACCTGTTGGTGGAAGAAGTCGATGCCTGGTGGGAGCAGATTCAGGTGGCACGCCTGGAGACACTTTTCGGCACGCGTCTGATACCGCCACAGGAGCAACCCTGGGGCATGCGCGAGTTCATGGTGTTCGACCCCAGCGGCGTGCTCTGGCGCATAGCGCAGAACATCTGAGCATCATTGGCGGACAAGCTTGGCGTTGTCCGCCCTATGCCCTGTCGCGGCTAAAGCCCCTCCCACAGGTAGAGCGTCTGTGATGTGGGAGCGCCCGCTCTAGCCGCGCGCTTTTCCGATAACTACTTCTTGCCGCCCTTGGGCTTGCTGCCGAAGCTCGGTACCTTGCGCACCGCCTTGGCCTTGGGCTTGGCGTCGTCGTCCTCGAACCAGCGGCCGAGGTGAATATTGCCCTTGCCGGCCGGCTTGGCCGCGCCCGGGATCAGCTTCTGCTTGGGCTTCTTCGGTTTTTTCAGCACCTGGCCACCCACCGCAGTCAGCGGTACGCGGTGATCGGGGATGAAGTCCGGCTCATCGACACGTTTGATCAACTGCTGGGTCAGGTTCTCGATGGCTGCCAGTTGATCCACCTCGTCGGCGCAGACCAGGGAGATCGCCTCCCCCGTGCTGCCGGCGCGACCGGTACGGCCGATGCGGTGCACGTAGTCTTCAGCATTGATCGGCAGGTCGAGGTTGACCACCAACGGCAGGTCGTCGATATCCAGGCCACGCGCAGCCACATCGGTGGCCACCAGAATCTGCACCTCGCCGGCCTTGAACCGCTCCAACGCGCGCAGACGGCTCGGCTGCGGCTTGTCGCCGTGAATCGAATCAGCCGCCACGCCCATGGCCAGCAGCTCCTGTTCGAGCTGATCGACCCCCTTGCGCGTCTTGGCGAACACCAGCACCTGGCTCCAGCGCTTTTCCCGCAGCAGGTGCAGGAACAACTCGCTCTTGCGCTTCTTGTCCACCGGAATCAGCCATTGCCTGACGGTCTTGGCGGCAGCATTACGCGGGCTGACTTCCACCGACAGCGGGTCGCGCAGCAGCTCGCCGGCCATCTGCCGGATGGCATCGGAGAAGGTGGCGGAGAACAGCAGGGTCTGGCGTTTTTTCGGCAGCGCGCTGAACAGCTCGTCCAGCTCGCGGGCGAAGCCCAGGTCGAGCATGCGGTCGGCTTCATCGAGCACCAGGGTCTGCAGCTGGGAGAACTTCACGGCGTTCTGCCGATACAGATCGAGCAGACGGCCCGGCGTGGCCACCAGCACGTCGACGCCCTTGCGCAGCTTCATCATCTGCGGGTTGATGCTGACCCCGCCGTACACCGCGTAGCTGGTCAGCGGCAGGTGCTGGCCGTAGCTCAGAAAGCTCTGCAGCACCTGCTCGGCCAGTTCGCGGGTCGGCGTCAGCACCAGCGCACGCACGCTGTTGCCGGCGACCTGCGGGCCTTCCAGGGTCAGGCGCTGCAGCAGCGGCAGGGCGAAACCGGCGGTCTTGCCGGTGCCGGTCTGCGCCGCCGCCATCAGGTCGCGGCCCTTGAGCACGGCGGGAATGGCCTGGCTCTGTACCGGGGTCGGGGTCTGGTAGTCGAGATCGGCGAGGGTACGCAGCAGCGGCTCGATCAAACCGAGGGAGGCGAAGGTCATGGGGCAACCAGAATGGCAATGGAAACAGTCGCGCAGTTTACCCGTTCACACTCGCCGTAGGAGCGGCTTCAGCCGCGAAATTCCCGAGGTCTGTGCCAGGACAAAACAGTGGGTGGGGCTTTAGCCGCGATAAAGGCTCGCCGCTACGACTGCATAGATGCAGAAGGTACAGCGGTAATTTCAGGTAGCCCGGATGAAATCCGGGGCCATTGCCACCGCCTCCCCGGATTGCATCCGGGCTACCAACCCGTAGGAGCGGCTTCAGCCGCGAAATGTCCGCAGCCTGCAGCAGGACAGAACAGTGGGAGGGGCTTTAGCCGCGACAAAGGCTCGCGGCTGAAGCGGGATGCCGCCCAGCCGCTCCTACAGGTTCGAGGCAAACTCAGCTGGCAGTGGCCAGCAGCGCCCGCACCTTGGCCGCCGAAAGGCTCTGCAGCTGGCAGAGAAAGGCATGATCGGCCTGGTGCCGGCCATGGCGCTCGCGCAACAGACCGAACAGGTGCAGGGTCAGGTTCGCCGCCATCTCGGCATCCGCCAAGGCGCGGTGGGCGCGGCCGGTGTCCGGCAGGCCGGCCCAGGTGTTGAGGTTGCCCAGTTTGTGGCTCGGCGCCTCTGGCAGCAGGCGGCGCGACAGCAGCAGCGAGCAGGCGAAGGGCTGCGCACGACGACGGCGCACGCGCGCCAGCTCAGCGTCCCAGAACTTCTGGTCGAAGGAGGCGTTATGCGCCAGCAGTGGCCGCTCACCGATGAAGTCGGCCACCTCGTGCATCACCTGATCCGACGGCGGCGCCTTGCGCAGCATGGCATTGCTGATGCCGGTGAGCTGCTCGATGAACGGCGGCACCCAGGCACCGCTGTTCATCAGGCTCTGATAGCGGTCGACGATACGCCCGCCTTCGATGATGGCCACACCGATTTCGGTGGCGCGCGCCTGGGTTGGCGAGACGCCGGTGGTTTCGAAGTCGATGACGGCGATGGATTCCACGTAAAACCTCAGAGCTTTTGAAAAAGTCGTCGCGAGCGCAGGCAGGTCGTGCCGGGCCGGCGCACAGCAAGCGCAGTGTATTGAAAACCATGAGCCTTGCGAGCACCGCCAACGTGCGAGATTCCAGGCGCAGCGCTTACAAGGGCTCAGTCATTGCGCAACAACAGATCGCCCTCGATGGGCACGTACAGACTGGCCGCGCGGATCAGCGACTGCGCCGTCAGCCCAGGCGCGCCGAAGGCGATAGCCTCCACACCCTGGCTGCGCACGCGCTCGAGCAGCAGGTCGAAGTCACCGTCGCCGGAAGCCAGGACGATCTCATCGACCCGGCCGATGGCGTCGAGCACATCGATGGTGATACCGACATCCCAGTCGCCCTTGGCCGAACCGTCGCTGCGCTGGATGTAGGGCTTGAGCTTCACGGTGAAGCCCAGTTTGCGCAGGATCTGCTGGAACTGCTGCTGCTTGGCATCGCCACGGTCGATGGCATAGGCGTAGGCCTCGACGATCACGCCACGGCGGCTGACCTCGGCCCAGAGCACGCTGTAGTCGAAGTGGCAGCCGTAGACCTGGCGCACCGTGTAGTAGAGGTTCTGCACATCGGCGAATACGGCGATCTTCTTCACCGGGAGTCCTCGGGGAGCAACGAAGGCGCCAGTATGCCAGAGCTGGGCGGCAGGCGCGCCCGGGGCTGGCCCGAGCGCAACGCAGCCCCTATCCTTGCCGCCATGACGCCTCTACAACAGCTGTGCCAGCGCAATATCGACCTGCTCCAGCGCCTGGATATCGCCCATCGTCTGGTCGAGCATGAGCCGGTACTGGACTATCCCACCGCCCACGCCGTGCGCCAGCGCTTCGGCCTGCGCGGCATGGAGAGCAAGAGCCTGTTCCTGCGCACGGGGGCGCAGCGCTACGCCATGCTGGTCACCCTCGAAGGCGCTCGCGCCGACTGGTCCCGGCTCAAGGCGCTGCTCGGCAGTCGCCCGCGCATCGCCAGCGACGAGGAGCTGAGCGAGCACACCGGGTGCGTCCCGATGTGCGCCTGCCCGTTCGGCCATGACGCCAGCATCACCCTGCTGATCGACCGCGCGGTGCTGGCCTGCGACTTTCTGCTGTATTCACCCGGCCCACCCGAGCTGACCCTGGAAGTGCCCGGCGGCGAACTGCCACGTTTGCTCGGCGCCCTGCCCAACAGCCAGCTGGAGTACCCTTGAGCCCATTCGACTGCCCTGGCGCACGGCCTCAGCGGCCACGCCCCGATACTTGGTAACCTGCCGATGAACCCACTTTCCATCATCCGTGATGCCTGGTTTTTCTCCAGCCACAACCTGGCGGCGATTGCCCGCCTGACCCTGCCGCTGCTGCTCATCGAGGCCGTCGCCCAGGCGATACTCGCTGCCCAGCTCGGCGAAGACGCCAACCCGGCCTACGGGGTCCTGCTCGGCATCCTCTTCTACCCGCTGTATGCCGCGCCGTTGATTCTCTTCCTGCATGCGCGCAGCAACGGCCAGACGCCGGGCAGCGCGCAGCTGTTCGCGGCAGGCCTGCAGTTGTGGCCGAGCTTCGCTCTGATGACCGGGCTGAGCACCCTGGCAATCATGCTCGGCCTGTCGCTGTTCATCGTGCCGGGCATCTGGATCATGATGCGCCTGGCTTTCTCCGAACTGATCCTGGTGCTGCGCCAGGAGCCACCGCTGCGCGCACTGCAGGCCAGTTTCACCATGACCGAAGGACGTTTCTGGCCGGTGTTCGCCTGCCTGGTCAACGTGCTGGTACCGCTGTGGCTGCTCGACTGGTGGACGCTGCCGAGCCAGAGCGACACCTTGCTGTGGGTGCTGCATCAGACCGGCAACGGCTTCCTGCAACTGTTCGCCATCGTGGTGCTGTTTCGCCTGTACATGCTGCTCGAACCGCAGCAAACGGCGAATAGCGAAAACAGCGACTAGGCTTGCAGCTTTGGCCAGAGCACGGAGAGCGTCATGAGCGACACCAACCCCAGCATCCTGTCCCACGTATCCATCGGCAGCAACGACTTCGACGCCGCCAGCGCTTTCTACGCCAAGGTGCTGGCCACTCTCGGTTGCCGAGAGATCATGCGTCACCCCGGTGCCGTGGCGTTCGGCCGCGAATACCCGGAGTTCTGGGTGCAGACGCCGATAAACGGCCAGCCGGCGACACTCGGCAACGGCTGTCATTTCGGCTTCGTCGCCGCGGACAAGGCTTCGGTGCATGCCTTTCACGAAGCGGCGCTGGCCGCCGGGGGCCAGGACGAAGGCCAGCCAGGGCCGCGCCCGGACTATGGCGAGCCCTACTATGGTTGCTTCGTCAGGGACCTCGACGGCCACAAGATCGAGGCGGCCTTCTGGGACATGGAGCTGATGCTGGCCGGTGCAGCGCAGCACAACCACGGCTGAAACGCGGTGCGCCTACTGGTGCGCCACCACCGGCTGATAGCGCAACGCGGCGTTGGCGATCCAGCCCTCACGCAGCAAGGTATCGAGCGCAGCGGCCAACTCCGGCATGCGCTCCAGGCGCTTGCGTGAGAAGCCGATATAGAGCTCGGTACGCGCCTGGGGTTGGTAGGCGGCCTTGACGATGCGCCCGGCCAGCTTGGGGTCGAGCAGGGAATAGTCGACCTGGCAGTCGGTGCCGACCAGAGCATCGATGCGGCCAAGCGCGAGCATTTCCAGCAGTTGCTGCTCGTTGCTGACGCCGACCTTGTCCAGCGCCTTGTCGCTGTCGAACGGCTGGAAATACACCGATTCCAGCACATAGCCGATACGCAGCCCGCGCAGCGACGCATAGTCGTTCAAGAGCGTGGCCAGCGCCGGGCTGGCGTAGAAACGCGGCGCGCAGGCGTAGTACGGCGCATCCAGGTAGCGAATATAACGCTCACGTTCGGCGGTCTTGGCCAGGCCGGTCATCATGTCCGCGGAGCCTTGCTCCAACGCAGCCAGGCCACGCGCCCACGGCGCCCGCCTTACCTCGAAACGCATGCCGGTGCGGCGTGACAGCTCGTTGAGCAGATCAATGTCCAACCCCTGCAGATGGCCATCTTCCTTGAGCATGCGAAACGGTGGCCAGAGGTCGGTCATCACTCGCAGCGGCTGCACCTCACCGGCCCGGCACAGAGGCGCCAGCACCAGCAGGATGAACAGCCAGGCACGCATCAGATGCGCCCCTGATTTCGCGGTTTCAGGCCGGACAGCCGTGGCAGCAGCACACGTTCGAACAGCCTGGGGAAGAAGCGCGCCAGCACCCGCGCTCGCCAGTCGACATTCGACAGCACCAGCAGTCGGCGGCGCTTGAGCGCGCCCTGGTAGATGGCGTCCGCTACGTCCTGTGGCGAGGCCACCTTGCCCATCGCCAGCGGCGGCTGCGCTGCCACCGAACCGTCGCCGACCAGGGCGTTCTTGCGCAGATCGGTGGCAGTAAAGCCGGGGCACACCAGCATCACGTTCACCCCCGAACCCTTGAGCTCGTAACGCAGGGTCTCGAACAGCCCATGCAGCGCGTGCTTGCTGGCGTTGTAGGCACTGCGATAGAGCAAGGGCGCGATACCCGACAGCGAGCTGAGCACGATGATCTGGCCTCGCCGGGCGATCAGGCTGGGCAAGGCTGCCTGAGTGCAATGCAGGGCGCCGAAATAGTTGACCGCCATGACCCGCTGGAAGACCTCCAGGCTGGTCTCGGCGAAGGTGCTGCGGTGGGTGATGCCGGCATTGTTGACCAGCACGTCGATGCCACCGAATCGTTCGACCGCCAGCGCCACGGCGCGCTGCACCGCCTCGGCGTCGGCGACGTCACAGAGCAGGCCGAGCGACTCGGCGTTGTGATGATCGGCCAGATGCTGCACCAGACTGTCCAGCGCGGCCTGATTGAGATCGAGGATCACCAGCCGCGCACCCGCCTGCGCCATACGCATGGCCAGCGCCCGACCAATACCGGCACAGCCGCCGGTGATCAGCACCACCTTGCGGTCGAATACCTTGTTGGCAAATACCTTGCGATACATGCACGGCTCCCGGAGGCCAAGTGTTGGAAGTACCGTCAGCCTTGATCCGCCAGGGCGACCGACGGCGCGGCTTGTCGAACCTTTCGGCATGGTACTGCAGCCCCTTGCCGCTGTCCTTGCTGGCGAACGGTGCGGCGAAACGAGTGCAGCGACAATGCCACGCACATGCCTGGGCCGATCCGGCACACTCGGGTATTCTCGGCCTCCTTCCAGCATAGTCGTCCGTTTCGCCATGTCTCTGCCTCGCCCTCTTCGCCTGCTCCTGCTCGTTGCGCTGCTCACGCTCGCCATGCTGCTGGCGTTGACCTATGCCCTGACCTGGCGCCCGCCACCCCAGGAAGAGGCGGCCGTGTCATGCAACGGCCAGGTCGCACCGCTGCAACCCGGCCAGGCGCTCAAGGTGATGACCTGGAACGTGCAGTACCTGGCTGGCAAACGTCATGTGTTCTGGTACGACCTGCCCGGCGGCGATGGCCCGGACGAACGCCCGAGCAGCGAGGACCTGGCCCTGACGCTGGATGAAGTGGTGCGTGTACTGCGTGACGAACAACCGGACGTTGTGCTGCTGCAGGAGCTGCATGACAACGCCAAGGCCAGTGACTATCAGGACCAACTGGGCCTGTTGCAGGCGCGCCTGGGCGACCTCTACCCTTGCAGCACCCAGGCGTTCTACTGGAAGGCCGGCTTCGTTCCGCATCCGCGCATCCTTGGCAGCGTCGGCATGAAACTCGGCACCCTCAGCCGCTTCCAGATCGCCCGCGCCGAACGCCTGCAACTGCCCATGCCGGAAAGCGACCTGCTGCGCCGCCAGTTCCAGCTCAAGCGCGCGTTGCTGGTCAGCTACCTGCCGATTCGCGGCGGCGACGAACTGGTGGCCATCAACACCCACTTCGATGCCTTCGCCCAAGGCACGGATACCATGCAGCGCCAGGTGGAAATGACCGACGCTCTGCTCCAGCAACTGCAGAACGACGACAAGACCTGGGTGCTGGGCGGCGATCTCAACCTGCTGCCGCCCGGCCAGTTCCAGCGTCTGCCAGAGGCCCAGCGCAGCTGGTACGCACCTGACAGTGAGCTGCAGGCCATGGCCCGCCGCTATCCGATGATCCCCAGCCTGCAACAGGCCAGCGGTGAGGACCAGGCCAGCTGGTATACCCATTACCCCAACGACCCGGCGGCCAGCGGTCCGGATCGTACCCTCGACTACCTGCTATACAGCCCACGCCTGACGCCGCTCGCCAGCCTGGTTCGCCAGCGCGACACCCTGAGCATTTCCGATCATTTGCCGGTGATCGGTCGCTTCTTCCTGCCGAACCAGGAATGAAGCGCGCCGGACTGGACAAGTCCGCCGGGGCTTGCCCATGCTCCCCGAGCACCACTCGATAACAACGACAAGACGGCGAAGAGCCGCGGTACACGGATGCCAACACGCTGCTGCCTGATGTTCATCGCCCTGCTATGGCTGCACGCCGCCCATGCCGCCGAGGCCGAGCGCCGCGTTCACGTGGGTTACTACGAGTTTCCGCCCTACTCCTACACCGACGAGCAAGGCCTGCCCAGCGGCTCGGGCCTGGAGCTGGCCACGCGCCTGCTCGAGGAGGCGGGATACCAGGCGGACTTTCGCTCCTACCCCGGCGCACGCCTGTACAGCGGTCTGCTCGATGGCAGCATCGCGCTCTGGCTCGGCGCCTCAGGCAAACCGGAGCTAGCCGAACACACCCTCGAAAGCCAGCACCTGCTGGGCGATATCAGCCTCAACCTGTACTTTCGCCCCGACACGCCCATACCGCGCATTCCACAAGACCTGCAGGATCGCGGGGTGATCCTGATCAATGGCTACAGCTATTGGCAGGGCGTCAATCAGTGGCTGCGGGACCCGGCGCGCAACATCACCCTGCACCGCACCTCCAACCACGCTTCGGCCCTGGAAATGCTCCAGCGCCGCCGCGGCGACTACCTGCTGGACTACCAGGCCCCCATCGACCAGGCCAAGCGCACACTCGACATCGGTGAACTGCCCTTCGTCGAGTTGCAGCGCTTGTCGCTGCGGCTGATCTACTCCCGCCACGCGCCTGGAGCCGAGCGCCTGCGCGAGGACCTGGATCGGGTGTATCAGCAGTTGCAGGATGCCGGCGAGGATCTGTGGCTGTACTGATCCGAGATATCGGCAGCTCTCCAGGGCACGGGTTCAGTCCACCCCTTGCCCGAGCATCACGCCGTTGACGACCTTGCCGTACAGGTTCACACCATCATCGGCGTGGTACTTGTCGCGGGTTTTCTCGATCGAGCCGTCGATCAACCGAGGGTCCTGCGGGCGCTCGTGGCTGTTCATGTAGGCCGCCACATGCCAGGCATCGGCATCGCTGAGCGTACCGCCCTTGCCCAGCGGCATGTTGTGACGGATGAAGCCGGCTGCGGTGTTGATACGGTGCATGCCCGCCCCCCAGTTGTAGGAGTCCTTGCCCCATAGCGGCGGCAGGACATAGTCCTTGCCGGCTTTCTGCCCCTCACCGTTATCGCCATGACAAACCGCGCATTGCTGCTGATAGACCTGCTCGCCACGGGCCAGGTCATAGCCCCCCGCCGGTTCCTGCACCACTGGATACAGCCGCCCCGGTAGCGCCTTGCCCACCGGTGCACCGGTCGCCAGCCAGTACGAATAGGCCGTGATGGCGTTGATGATGTGGCTGTCCACCGCTGGCGCGGTGCCGTTCATGCTGAACTGGAAGCAGCCCTGGATGCGTTCGGCGAAGCTGTTGACCTTGTCGTTCTTCTTTCGATAGGCCGGATACATGGTGTAGGCACCCCACAACGGCGCCGAGTTTGCCTTGCGCCCCTGATCCAGATGGCAGTTGGTGCAGTTCATGCCATTGCCGACATACTCACCGGCCTGGTTGCGGGTATCGACGAAGATCGCTCGCCCCTCGCGTACCAGCTGGCCGAATCCATCGTTGGGCAGGTCTTGCTCATGCGGAGGCTGAAACCACTCGCTGTGTTCGGCCTTGGCCGGCGCTGCGGGTAGCTGACTCTGGTCTTCCATGGCGATGGTCGCGGCATGGGCGGTGGCAGCGCTGGCCAGGCCAAGCGCGAACGGGATCAGGTGTTTCATCGGGCACCTCCGGCAGGCAGGCCGGCAAAGTAGTCGGACACGGCTTGGATTTCTTCTTCGTTCAGGGCCTTGGCGATATGCCCCATCAGGTCGTTTGGATCATTGCGGCGCACGCCCTTCTGCCAGTCGTGCAACTGATTGGCCAGGTACGCAGCAGGCTGCCCGGCGAGGGGCGGGAAGGTCTTGCCAACGCCGACACCTCCCGGGCCATGACAGGACACGCACTCGGGAATATTGCGTTCCCAGGCGCCACGCAAAGCCAGGCGCGCACCGAGGTCGCTGGCCGCTGCGGCACGGTTGGGTCTTGCGTACTGAGCCGCTGGTAACGCAGCGAAGAACCTCGTCACGGACTGGATGTCCTGATCGCTCAGTCCGGCCGCGAATTGCTGCATGAAGGGATTGGAGCGATTGCCCGCTTTGAAGTCATAGAGCTGCTTGGCCAGGTAGTCGGCAGATTGCCCGGCCAGACGTGGAAAACCGGCAGCCGCCACGCCCATCAGGGCATCGCCGTGACACGCCGTGCAAGTCAGCATCACCTGGCTGACGCCGCCTTGCTGCGCAAGCGGCAGCGGCTCGAAAGCGAACACGCTGGACGTCAACGTCGCACACAGCCCTAGCAGAGATAAACGAGAGGCTCTCATTGGCATCCTCTTCAATAGTTGTTATCAGGCTTTCCAGATGCACAGCCAAGGCTGTGCACCGTCACTCAGGGCTTGGCAGAGCCCATGATGGTTTCCAGCATGTCCGGACGCGGCGCACCGTTCTGCTGCTGCAGACGGCCCGCATCATCGAGGTAGTAGATGGCCGGCGTCGCGGAGGCGCCCATTTCGCCCATCAGCTCCATGTTGGCGTTCAGTTGCTCCGTGATCTTTTCGGGGATCTTGCCCAGTGGTTTGAGCGTGCTTTCGCGCCCGGCCGATTCATGCTCGCCGAGCGCCTTGCGCTGATCGCTGGCAGCGAGCAGCGCCGCCGCCTTGCCGGGGCTGTCCGGGCGCAGCATGCCGACCATGACGTGGCGTACCTGCACACGCCCGGCCTCGACCCAAGGCCGCGCCTGACGCCAGAACATGTTGCAGTAAGGGCAGTTGGGGTCGGAGAACATGTAAACGACGCGTGGCGCCTTGTCGTCGCCGTCAGCGATCCAGGTGCTGCCTTGCAACTGCTGCCACATCTCCTGACCCAGCGGCTGATAGACCAGGCGCTCCAGTGGCTCCTTGGTCAGGTCCTCACCCTTGGCATCGAGCAAGGTACCGATCAGCACATGCTCACCATCGGCCGTCAGGTACAGTGCCAGCCCCTGGCCGTTGTAGCGCGCGGCATAGCCCTTGAGTCCACCAGGCGCGTCGAAGCTGCCCACTACCTTGGCCCCACGGCCTTCGACAGCCTTGATCGCCGCAGGCAGCTCATCGGCCTGGGCCAGTGGCGTCAGCAACAAGCCGAGCAAGGCTAGAGACTTGATTGAGTTCATGATCATTCGTCCGTCTTCAGGGTTTCCAGGGCCCGGGCCAGGCTGGCGCGGGACAGTTCACCGAGGTGGCTGCCAACCTGGCGACCCTCGGCGTCGTAGAACAAGGTGGTGGGCAGCGCCCGTGAGCCGACCAGTTGCCCGAGGCGGCCGCCACTGTCGAGCAGCACGTTGTCCAGTTGCAGCGCCTGGCTAGTGAGAAAGGCACTGACCTCTCCAGCACCCTCGCCCTGGTTGGCGAAGACGAAGGTCACACCCGGATGCTCACGCTGTGCCTCGGCCAGTACCGGCATCTCCCGCCGGCAAGGCGGGCACCAGGTCGCCCAGAGATTGATCACCATGGGTTGGCCAAGCTGTTCGCGCAGCACCACCGACTGCCCCTGGACATCGCGCAGGGCCAGTTCCGGCAGCCGTGTGCCCTGCTCCAGCGTGTGCAGCACCAGGCTGCCCATGCCCCAGATCAGCAGCCCCGTGGCCATGCCACCGCCCAGCGCCACTCGCAACTGCGCGTGACGCCACAGATACCAGGCGCCCAGCAGCCCAGCCGCCAGCAAGCCGCCCCAGGCGATGAAGCCGCCGTCGCGGATGTCGATCACGCGCCAGGGCGCATCCTGATAGTGCTCGAAATACAGCGCGACGAAAGCCAGGCGCGCGCCCAGCAAGGCGGCCAGCAACAGGCGAAAGATCAGTTTTTCCGGATTGACCTGGCGCTTGCGCCCCAGCCACCAGCCGACCAGGGTCGCCAGCAGCAGGCTCAGCAACAGCAATACATGGCCGACGCCCAGCGCCAGCGGACCTACACCTATCGTCAACATCAGCCACGCTCCATCGTGCTATCCCAGACCCGCAAAAACTGCTGTGCATCCGCCTCGCCGGTGATGCGTTGCTGGCGTCGCTCCTCGCCGTCCGGGCCGATCAGCAGCAGGGTCGGCGGCCCCAGTACCTGATAACGGCTGAGCAGTTCACGGCTTGCCGCCCCCGGCGCGGTGACGTCCAGACGCAGCTTGCGCGCATCGGCCAGGCGCGCCTGCACCTCGGTGTTGCCGAATACCTCGCGCTCCATGACCTGGCACGACACGCACCAGTCCGCGTAGTAGTCCACCAGTACCCATTGTCCCTGCGCTTTGGCTGCATCCAGTTCGCGCTGCAGGTGTTCGCTCTCGCGCACGTCGACGAAGCTGGCCGTGCGTACCTCGGCTTGGGGCGCAGCGACAGCAGTGAACACCCCCAGCGGACGTAGCGGATCGCTGCCGCCAGCCGCCGCGCCCAGCAGCATCGCCACGCCCCACAATCCGAGTAACGCCGCGCCGGCATGGGCCAGCGCACGCTGCGCCTGTAGCTGAGCGGCCAGGTGCACGAGGCTGCTGGCCGCCAGGATCAACCAGGCACCACTCAGCGCCAGCCAGATCGACTCGGCCAGCAGTGGCCGCAGCAGGTACAGCGCCGTGGCCAGGAAGAGAAAACCGAACACCGCCTTGACCCGCTCCATCCACAGCCCCGGCTTGGGCAGCAGGCGATTGCCCAGCGTTACCAGCAGCACCAGCGGCGTACCGATGCCCAGCCCCAGCGCGAACAGCACCAGGCCGCCCTGCAACAGGTCGCCACTCTGCCCGATGAACAGCAAGGCAGCCGCCAGCGGTGCGGTCATGCAGGGGCCGACCAGCAGACCAGAAAGCACGCCGAGCAAACCGGCCCCCACCAGGCTACCGCCCTGCTGCCCGCGCCCGACCCGCTCCAGGCGATCACGCAGCGCAGCCGGCAATTGCAACTCGAAGAAACCGAACATCGGCAGCGCCAACAGCACGAACAGCGTCGCGAACGAGCCAATCAACCAGGGTTGCTGCAACAGACTCTGCAGATTGGCGCCGAGCGCTGCCGCCAGTACGCCGAGCAGCGCATAGACCAGCGCCATGCTCAGCGCATAAGTACCCGCCAGGGCAAAGCCACGTGATGGCGAAGCGCGGCTACCCACCACGATACCCGCGAGAATCGGCAGCATCGGCAGTGAACAAGGGGTGAATGCCAGCAGCAGGCCCAGGCCGAAGAACACTGCCATGCTCAGCCACAGCGCCTGCTGCTGCAGACCATCGAGCAAAGCCAGGTCATCGGCCCGACCGGCTTCGTCGGTGCCAGCACCACCAAGATCGAGCATCCGGGTTTGCGGTGGGTAACACAGGCCAGCATCGGCACAGCCCTGCCATTGCACCTCGATACGCCCGCGCGCCTCGGCTGGCAGGGTCAGTTGCAGGCGCTCGCGATAGATCTGCGAGGCGCCGAAATACTCGTCCTCATGAGCCAGGCCTGGCGGTAGCTCTGGCGCCTGTTCATCGCTCAGGCCAGTGAACTTGAGCCGTTGCTGATACAGGTAGTAACCCGGTGCTATGTCCCAGCTCAGCGTCGTTTCACCTTCGCTTTGCTGCTGCACGTCGAGCACGAATGCCTGCTCGGCAGCGAGAAAATCATCGCCCGAGCGCAGGCCGTCGATGGGCAGCGAGGCAAACGCAGCGCTACAGAACAGACTAAGGAGAACAACGAGCGAACGCATGACGGCACCGCACAACTGAGGAGATGTCGAGGATGCCAAAGTGCAATTAACAGCCGATTAACAGCCCGCCAATCAGCGCCAATAATCCTGCCTTAATCGCGATGAGCGATACTGTCGACTCGCCCTCTGCCGCCACTACCGCCCATGCATGTTCTGCTTACCGAAGACAACTCGCTGATCGCCAGCGGCGTGATCGCCGGCCTGCAAGCCCTGGGGTTCACCGTCGCCCATGCTGCCAGTGCGGCGGCGGCGCAAAGCCTGTTGCAGCACAGCCATTTCGACCTGCTGATTCTCGACCTCGGCCTGCCCGACGAAGACGGCCTGGCCTTGCTGCAACGTCTGCGCCGCGACGGCATGGTGCTGCCGGTCCTGATCCTGACCGCACGCGACGCCGTTGCCGAGCGGGTTGCCGGCCTGCAAGCGGGCGCCGACGACTACCTGACCAAACCCTTCGATCTGCGCGAGCTGGCTGCCCGCCTGCACGCCCTGCTGCGCCGCGCCGCAGGCCGGACCACGCACCTGATCGATCACGGGCCATTGCAGTACGACCCGACCACCTGTGCGGTGAGTCTTTGCGGCCAGCCCATCGATCTTTCGCGCCGCGAACAGGCGCTGTTGCAGGCGTTGCTGCAGAATCCGGGGCGCATCCTCAGCAGCGAACACCTCAAGGACTCGGTCTACGGCCTCGATGACGAGGTCGAGAGCAACGCCCTCAACGTGCATATCCATCACCTACGGCGAAAACTCGGCAACGGCATCGTCGAAACGGTGCGTGGCCTGGGCTACCGCCTCGGCCCTGCCGGACATGGGGGGCAGCAGCCATGACCTTGCGTCTGCGCCTGACCCTGGGCCTCGGCGCCGCCTTCGTCCTGCTCTGGTCGCTGGCCGCGACCTGGATGCTCTATGACTTGCGCAACCAACTGATGCAGTCGCTCGACGAACGCCTGGCCGCCTCCGCGCGCATGGTCGCGGGCTTGCTGGTGCAACTACCGCAGGCACGCACGGCCAATGATGGCGTGCCACATCTGAGCGCAGAGCAGTTGGGTATTCCCAACGGCCTGGCCTGCCAGATCAGCTCGCTGCGCGGTGAGGTACTGGCGCGCAGCCATTCGACACCGAACGACCTGCTCGACGCGGGTCAGAAAGGTTTTCGCGACCAGATCATCGGTGACCGCCCCTGGCGCAGCTTCACCCTGATCCAGGGTGATCTGCGCATCACCACGGCCGATCGCCTGGATGAGCGTGCCACGCTGAAACGCTCGATTCTGCTAGCTGCGGCGCTGCCCGTCGTGGTCGCCCTGCTTGGTAGCCTGGCCTTGCTGTGGATCGGGCTCGGTCGCGGCCTGGCGCCACTGGAACGAATCCGCGCCGCACTCGCCGGGCGCAGCGCCCATACCAGCGAGCCGCTGCCCTTGACCGGTCTATCGGCAGAACTGGCGCCCCTGGTCGAGGCGCAGAACCAACTGTTCCAACGCATCGGCGACACCCTGGAGCGCGAGCGCAGGCTGACCGACGACGCCGCACACGAACTGCGCAGCCCGCTGACGGCAGTGAAAACCCACCTGCAAGTGGCGGCGATGACCGAGGGCGACAACGCACGCACGGCCATCGCCATGGCCGAACAGGGCGCCGACCGCCTGCAACGCATCCTCGAGCAGTTGCTGATGCTGGCACGGGTCGAGGGCAACCTGCCGTTCGATGAAGGCCTGCCCTGCCGACCGTTGCAGATCGCTCGTCAGGCTATCGCCGATGCCACGCAGAAAACCGGTGCGGCCATCGAGCTGAGCTGCGCCGACGATCTGCCCGAACGCTGCCTGGCGATGCCACCGGCCCTGGCCATCGCGGCATTGCGCAATCTGCTGGAAAACGCCCGCCGCCATACCAAAGCAGGAACCTCGGTGTCTCTGCACATAGCCCTTGATGGCCCGCATGGCGTGCTGTTCAAGGTACGCGACCAGGGACCGGGCATTACCCCTGAACGCCTGCAGCGCTTCACCGAACGCTTCTGGCGCAGCGCCGACAGCGATGGCAGCGGCCTCGGCCTTTCCATCGTCAAGGCCATCGCCGAACGTTGCGGCTGCACCCTGCAGTTCATCGCCCATGGCGATGGCCTGGAAGTGCAACTGGGCGCAGCGCTACGCCGCGAAACACCCTGAGCCCTCACTTGCGCGGCTTGGCCCGCGCAGTGGGTTCGGCAATCAAGGGATCGTCTGGCCAGTAGTGCTTCGGATACCGACCTTTCAAATCCTTCTTCACATCGATGTAAGTGTTGGCCCAGAAACTGGCCAGATCCTGGGTCACCTGTACTGGCCGGCGCGCCGGTGACAGCAGGTGCAGCTTGAGGCCAAGACGCCCACCGGCGATGCGTGGTGTGGCGGCCAGGCCGAACAGCTCCTGCAGGCGCACGGCGAGTACCGGCGGGTGCTCCGTATAGTCGATGGCGATGCACGAGCCGGACGGCACACCCAGCGCACGCGGCGCCAGCTCGTCGAGGCGTTGCGGCAGCGGCCAGGGCAACAGCGTCTGCAGGATCGAAGGCAGGTCGAGGTTGGCGAAGTGGCTGAGGCGATTGACCTTGCCCAGAAACGGCGTCAGCCACTGTTCCAGGCTGGCCAGCAGCGCGGCATCGGACAAATCCGGCCATTCGCTCTGCCCCTGCTGCTCGATGTCCAGCTCACGCAGCAGCGCCACCCGCGCCTGCCACTGACGCAGCTCGGGCGTCCACGGCAGCAGTTCCAGGCCCTTGTGTCGTACCAGGCCGACCAGGGCGCGACCCCGCGCCTCTTCGTCCAGCGCAGCCAGCGCCTGACGCTCGAGCACCAGTTCGCCGACCTTGCGCTGACGCTCGGCGCGCAGCACGCCTTCGCGCTCGTCCCAGTCGAGCACCTCCAGTACCTCGACCTGCTCGGCCAGCTCACCCGCGAACAGCGCCGGGTCGAGATCGGCGGCCAGGTAGATGCGTTCCTCGCGCTGGCCCTGGCGGCTGCCCAGATCGGCCACCACCAGCCATTCGTGCTTCATCAATGCGTCGGCTTCGCCGAACTGCGCCGCGCGGCCATTGGCCAGGCGGTAGTCGGCGCCACCGGCACGACGCTGCTGGGCAATGCGATCCGGGTAGGCGAAGGCCAGCAGACAGCCGAGCCAGCGTGGATGCTCGGGGTCGCTTACCGCCTGACTGATCGGCCGGCCTCTCAGCAGCCCCCCAAATTGCCGGGCCAACTGCCGCGCGCGCTGCACGCCACCTTGGGCATTGCGCCCGGCGCGGCTTTCGCCACTGAGCAGGGCCAGGCGGCTGTGCAGATCGGCGCCACCGCCGCGCAGAATGTCGCGCTCCGAGAGCAACGCCGCCAGGTCGCAGGCCAACGCACCGAGGCCCAGCGCCTGGCCGCGTAGCAGCAGATGGGCGATACGCGGATGGCTGGGCAGCTCGGCCATGGCCTGGCCATGGACGTTGAGCGCGCCACGCTCGTCCAGCGCACCGAGACGAGCCAGCAGGTCGACGGCCTGGGCGTATGCCGCAGGCGGTGGCACGTCGAGCCAGCACAGCTCCTGCGGCGTCACGCCCCAGCGCAGCAGTTGCAGGGCCAGCCCGGCCAGATCGGCCGCGAGGATTTCCGCGCCGGAATAGGCGCTGAGCTGTTCATGTTGCGCTTGCGACCACAGCCGATAGCAGGCGCCGGGCTGAAGACGGCCAGCACGCCCAGCGCGTTGAGTGGCGGAGGCGCGGGAGATGCGCTGGGTGTCGAGACGGGTCATGCCGCTGGCCGGATCGAAACGCGGCACCCGTGCCAGGCCGGCATCGATCACCACGCGCACGCCGTCGATGGTCAGGCTGGTCTCGGCGATATTGGTAGCCAACACCACCTTGCGCTTGCCGGCCGGAGCCGGCTCGATGGCCGCGCGCTGGGCAGTCAGCTCCAGTTCGCCATGCAGCGGGCAGAGCAGGATGTCATCGCGCCCCGCCAGGAGCTCGCCCAGTTGCTCGGCCACGCGGCGAATCTCGGCCTGGCCCGGCAGGAACACCAGCAGGCTGCCAGGCTCGTCGGCCAGCGCCTGCTGCACCGTCTGCAGCACGCGCGGCTCGATCCATTCCCCTGGCTGGAACGGCGCGCCCCAGCGGATATCCACCGGGAACATGCGCCCTTCGCTGCGCAGCACCGGCGCCTCGCCGAGCAGCGCGGCCAGGCGCTCGCCCTCCAGCGTGGCCGACATCAGCAGCACCTTGAGCGGCGCCTCACCGCTGTCGGCCGCACGGAACATGGCGCGGCCGTTGAGCGTCAGCGCCAGGGCCAGGTCGGCATCGAGACTGCGCTCATGGAATTCGTCGAAAATCACCAGGCCGACGCCATCCAGCGCCGGGTCATCCTGCAGGCGGCGGGCGAGGATGCCCTCGGTGACCACCTCGATGCGCGTGTTCGGCCCCACCTTGCTGTCCAGACGAATGCGGTAGCCGACCGTCTCACCGACCCGTTCGCCCAGCTCGCTGGCCAGGCGCTCGGCCGCAGCGCGCGCAGCCAGGCGACGCGGTTCGAGCATGAGGATGGTTTGCCCGGCCAGCCAGGGCGCATCGAGCAGCGCCAGGGGCACACGGGTGGTCTTGCCGGCGCCGGGCGGCGCCTCCAGTACAACTTCGTGACGCTCGGCCAGGGCGTCGCGCAAAGCAGGTAACAGGATGTCGATTGGCAGGCTGTTCATCATTTCTCCACAACAGGCCGCCGATTATAGCGGCGAACCGCCAGCCGACTTGCCGGTCTGAAACAGCGGGCAGCAGTTTTGCAATCATCGCCTTGCTATAGTTGCGCCACTTTATTTATGGAGGTGCCCATGCGCACGAAATCCCGCGTCATCGCCGGCGTTGTCGCCGCCACCCTGCTCGCTCAACTGACCGCCTGCGGCTCGATCTTCTACCCGGATCGTCGGGGTCAGATCGAAGGCAAGATCGACCCGGTGATCGCCGGGGCCAACGCCATCGGCATCCTGTTCTACGTGATTCCGGGGCTGATCGCCTTCGCCGTGGACTTCGCCACCGGTGCCATCTACCTGCCCGAAGGCCAGAGCGCCCAGGTCGACCCGCAACAGCTCAAGCAACTGATCGACGCAGACGGCAAGGTCGACCAGTACGCGCTGAAAACCCTGATCGAAACCAGCACCGGGCACCAGCTGCCGCTCGACGATCCGCGCCTGATCCAGCACAGCGGCAGCAGCGAGCAACTGGCCGCGTACGGCCTGCGTCCGGCGGCCTGAGTCCATGCACAACCCGCAGCATGCCAGGCTGATGCGCCTGGCCACCCGCGCCGCGCTGGGCGTGGCGCTGACGCTGGTGCTGGCCAAGGCGATTGCCTGGTGGCTCAGTGGTTCGGTCAGCCTGCTGGCCGGCCTCACCGATTCGCTGCTCGACAGCGCCGCCTCGCTGATCAACCTGATCGCCGTGCACTTCGCGCTACGTCCGGCCGACGAGGATCACCGCTACGGCCACGGCAAGGCCGAAGCCCTGGCAGGGCTGGGCCAGGCGTTGTTCATCGGCGTCAGCGCCGTGCTCATTGGTCTGCAGGGCATCGAGCGCCTGCAGTCGCCGCAGCCGCTGGAAGGCGAAGGTGTCGGCATCGCCGTCATGCTGCTGTCGCTGGCGCTGACCGGCGCCCTGCTGGTGTTCCAGCGCAAGGTGGTGCGCGAGACCGGCTCCACCGCGATTCACGCCGACTCGCTGCACTACCGCTCCGACATCCTGCTCAATAGCAGCATCCTCCTTGCATTGCTGCTGACCCAATTCGGCTGGCTGCAGATGGATGCGATCTTCGCCATCGGTATCGCCTTCTACATCTTCTGGAGTGCCATCAGCATCGTGCGTGGCGCGGTGGCCGTGCTGATGGACGAGGAGTTGCCCAGCGACACCACGCAGCACATGTACGCACTGGCCAACGCCGTACCTGGGGTACTCGGCTCCCATGACCTGCGCACCCGCATTTCCGGTACACGCTGGTTCGTCCAGTTGCACCTGGAGCTGCCAGGCGAGATGAGCCTGTCCGAGGCCCATGCACACTGCGAGGCGGTGGAAAAGTCGATCCATGAGCACTACCCGCGCGCCGAAGTGCTGGTGCACGCCGACCCGCAGGAAGTCGTCCAGCACTGAGCGCGCTGCGCCCTTCCTGCCCGCCTTCCGATCCTCGCGCCACAGAAACTCCAGGCAATAAAAAAGGGGCCTTGCGGCCCCCTTGGGGAATCTGTCCGGTACTGGCGATGTTGTCGCCGCTTTCGTCGCCCGCCTGGTTGGGCAGTGCGGACCCGGGTGCCGGTGCGATCCGGTAGGACCGTCGGCGCCGGCTCACCTGGTTGGGCGAGGCCGGTAGGACTTGTCGTCCGGGCCGTGAAACTGAGAGAAAGCTTACGCCCGCCGCACCGAAATAAGATTGCTAATATTGCTTACAAATTTACCAATTGCGCAATTTAAAGCTAAAGGAGCACTATCTAGCGCAATCAAATAATGAGCCAATCAAAAAATGGACAAACTCGACCGCTACGACCTGAATATTCTCGCCGAATTGCAGCGCAATGCTGCCCTGTCCAACCAGGAGCTGGCCGAACGCATCGGTCTGTCCCCCTCGCCCTGCTCTCGTCGGGTCAAACAGCTGGAAGACGACGGCTACATCACCGGCCAGGTGGCTCTGCTCGACCGCAAGAAGCTCGGCCTGAGCCTGACCGCCTACGTGCTGATCGGCATGGACCGGCACACCCCGGAGCGCTTCGAGCACTTTCAGGATGAAATCCGCAAATGCCCGGAAGTACTGGAGTGCTGCCTGGTGACCGGGATGGACGCCGACTATCAGCTCAAGGTGGTGGTACCGGACATGGACCACTACCAGAAACTGCTACTGGGCACCCTGACCCGTATCGACGGTGTCTCCAGCGTGCGTTCGAGCTTCGTGCTGCAGCAGATTCTGTCCAGTACGCAGTTGCCATTGCAGCACCTGCGCGACTGAAAGTCGCAGGTTGAGGCGGATCATGCCGCGCACCAGGTCAGGGCGCGTATAATTTCCGCCCTGCGCTTTCCGTACGAACTACGAGGCACCATGGAAACCGAACAATTTGAAGCCCTGATGATGTACGTCCTGGTGGGCGGCCTGATGCTGTTCATGTTCTTCATCATCTGGGACCTCGCGAAGAAGTCCAAGGCAGGCCGCCTCGGCACCGCCATCCTGTTCCTTGGCTTGGGCCTGTGCTTGTTCGCCTTCCTTGCCAAGCCGATCATCACCTATATCATCGAGACCGCGCGCGGCATTCACGGCTGACTGCCCGGCCAACGCGACATATCCGTTCGATGCCAGGTCGCCCAGGTGCGGCCTGCAGTCCACTCAAGGAGCTACACATGAGCGCCGCCAATCTGGTGATGCAAAGCTATGGACGCTGCTGCGCCAGCCCGGATTTCTTCGACAGTTTCTACCGCCACTTCCTCGCCAGCTCGCCGCTGATCCGCGAGAAATTCGTCGACACCGACATGACCGCGCAGAAGCAGTTGCTGCGCCAGGGCATCATGAATCTGGTGATGCACGCCCGCGGCATGTCCGACACCAAGCTGCGTGCCCTCGGCGAATCCCACTCGCGCCAGCATCTGGACATTCGCCCGGAACTCTACGACCTGTGGCTCGACGCACTGCTGCTGACCATCAGCGAACACGACAAGGAATGCGACGCCGATGTGCGCCAGGCCTGGCGTGAAGTGCTGAACAAAGGTATCGCCGTGATCAAGGCCGGTTATTGACTCAGGTCATGTTCGCCGGGGCCGCCCCTGCGACAAAACGCCTGAGTTCAATCCAGCCTGGCCGGCTCCTCGCGCCATTGGCCGGGCTGCAGCCCTTCCAGACGCCAGGGGCCGATGGCCACGCGCACCAGGCGTAGCGTGGGCAAACCGACTGCGGCCGTCATGCGCCGCACCTGACGGTTGCGTCCCTCGCGAATCACCAGCTCCAACCAGGCGGTCGGCACGTTCTTGCGAAAGCGTACCGGCGGGTTGCGCTCCCACAGTTCGGGTTCGTCCAGGCATCGCGCTTCGGCCGGCAGGGTCGGACCGTCATTGAGCGTCACGCCCTCGCGCAACTGCTGCAGCTGCGCCTCGCTCGGCTCGCCCTCTACCTGCACCCAGTAAGTCTTCGGCAACTTGTGTTTGGGGTCGGCGATACGCGCCTGCAGACGGCCATCGTTGGTCAGCAGGAGCAGGCCCTCACTGTCACGATCCAGGCGCCCGGCCGGATAAACACCAGGCACCTCGACGAAGTCCTTGAGCGTGACGCGGCCTTGGTCGTCGTTGAACTGCGTGAGCACGTCGAACGGTTTGTTCAGCAGCAGCAGGCGTGGCTGTGCAGGCGGCGCCTTGGCCACGCGACGGGGAGCGGCTGGACGGCGATTGGCAGGGGAACGAGGGCGTGACATGCAACGGGCTTCGCTGGAACCGGGCCGCGCAGTGTAACCCACGATAAGCGCCGCTGATGGTGCTTCCACGTCCAGCCAGAGCGACTAAGCTGCTGGTTCTACCCTGCGATCAGGAGCCACCGATGAGCAACAACGCCGAACTCGCCACCTTCACCGGCTGGGCCGCCACCACGCCCAAGGCGCCATTGGAACGCCTGAGCTACGACCCCGGCCCGCTCGGCGCCGAAGAGGTGGAGGTGGCGGTGGAGTACTGCGGCATCTGCCACTCAGACCAGTCGATGATCGACAACGAATGGGGCAATGCTCGCTACCCCTTCATCCCCGGCCATGAAGTGGTCGGCACCATCGTCCGCCTGGGCGATCAGGCGCGCGGCCTCAAGCTGGGGCAACGTGTCGGCATCGGCTGGTACAAGGGCAGCTGCATGCACTGCGGCTCGTGCATGGAAGGCTCGCACAACCTGTGCCGCTCGGTGAAACCGACCATCGTCGGCAGCCACGGCGGCTTCGCCGATCGCCTGCGCTCGCACTGGGCCTGGGCCGTGCCGCTGCCCGAGGGCCTCGACCCGGCCCTGGTCGGCCCGCTGTTCTGCGCAGGCTCCACGGTGTTCAGCCCACTGCTGGAGTTCGACATCAAGCCCACCGACCGCGTCGGCGTGGTCGGCATCGGTGGCCTCGGTCATCTGGCGCTGCGCTTTCTCAACGCCTGGGGCTGCGAGGTCACCGCCTTCACCTCATCGCTGAACAAGCAGGACGAAGCCAAGCGCCTGGGCGCGCACAAGGTGGTGGCCTCCACCGACAGCGCGGCGATGAAGGCGATTGCCGGCACCCTGGATTTCCTTCTGGTCACCGCCAGTGCCGACCTCGACTGGGCGGCACTGATCGGCACCCTGGGCGGCAAGGGTCGCCTGCACTTCGTCGGTATCGTGCCCAGTGCCATCCCGGTGCATGTGTTCAACCTGATCCCGCAGCAGAAGAGCCTGTCCGGCTCGCCAGTAGGCTCGCCGAAAACCATGGCGACCATGCTCGAGTTCTGCGCCCGCCACCAGATCCTGCCGCAGGTCGAGCAATTTCCCATGAGCCAGGTGAATGCAGCCATCGATCACCTGCGCAGCGGCAAGGCGCGCTACCGCGTGGTGCTCGACGCCAGCAAATGACAGCACAGGCGCAGAGCTGGCATGCTCTGCGCCCTGCTCTCCCTTGATACCTGCCAGCATGCCAATGATGCTCGACACCCCCACTGCAGCCGACCTGCCCACCCTGGTGGAAATCTGGGAGGCCGCCGTGCGCGCCACTCACCACTTCCTGCCGGAAAGCGACCTGCAGGTGATCAAGCCGTTGCTGCGTGAGCAGTATTTCCCGGCCGTGCAACTGACCTGCGCGCGAGACGAAGCGGGACGGATACTGGGTTTTCTCGGTTGCGCAGAGAACAGGGTGGAAATGCTCTTCGTCGACCCGGCCTGCCATGGCCAGGGCGTAGGCAAGCGGCTGATGCGCCATGCCATCGACGAACTGGGCGCCACCCGCGTCGACGTCAACGAGCAGAACCCGCAGGCCGTGGGCTTCTACCAGCATCTGGGCTTCGTGGTCACCGAGCGCTCGCGGCTGGACGGGGGCGGACGGCCCTTCCCCATCCTGCATATGACGCTCAGCCAATAGGCCAAGCGGACACGATCCCTTCCAGCGCCTGCTTGAGCTGCACCCGGCTGGCTGCCGCCGCAAGGCTGATGCGCACGGCGCAGCCCGGATTGGCCTCCACCGCGAACACCTCGGCCGGCACCACCTCCACGCCATTTTGCCGACAGGCCTCGGCCAGGCCGGCCGGCGCCGCAACGTCCAGCCACAGATGCGGCGCCACCGCCCGGCCTTGCGGCATGCGCGGCCCGAGCACGCGCGCGGCCAGGCGCCAGCGTTGCTGTAGCTCGTCGAGCTGCCAGGCCAGGCGCTGATCGGCAATCCCGCTTTCGATCCACTCGCAGGCCAGCGCCAGGCTCAGCGGCGTCACCGCCCAGCGCGTGGCCTGGGCCTCGGGGTCGATGCGTTCGAGCAGCTGCGGCGCGCCCGCGATAAAGCCCAGGCGCAAGCCTGGCGCGACACTCTTGGACAGGCTGCTGATCAGCAGACAGCGCTCGGGCGCCTGCACTGCCAGCGGCGCCTCGCTGCCGAGCACGCCGTAGACGTCGTCTTCGATGATCCACAAGCCGCGGCGCTGCGCCACCTCGGCAATCGCCGCGCGGCGCTCGGCATTCAGGCTGGCGCCAGTGGGGTTCTGCAGACAGGGCGTGAGCACCGCCACACGCGCACCGGTGGCACGCGCCAGGCGGTCGAAGTCATCGGGCAGAATGCCGTGCGCGTCCATCGCCACGCCGTGCAGCGGCAGACGCAACTGGCGCGCGGCGGCCTTGATCCCCGGCGCGGTGTAGCGCTCCACCAGGATCGGTTCGCCCGCCTCGCACAGCGCCAGCAAAGCAGCGGAGACGCCCTGCTGGGCACCGGCACAAAGCAGCAGGCCACCCGGCGCCAGCAGCACGCCACGGCGGCGCAGCCAGGTGGCGCCGGCCAGGTGCGCGCGTTCGACCAGCGCCGCCGAGGGGTAGGCCTGCAGCGCATCCAGCTCGCCGCGTGCTGCCAGCGCAGCGAGGCTGGCGGAAAGATCGTGGTTGTCCGGGTCATGCACCGGCACGTTGGTCGACAGGTCGATCAGCGCGCCCTGCGTGGCCGGCTGTTTGAGACGGAACAGGCTCGCCTCGCGGCTGCCAGCGAGCACGTAGGTGCCACGCCCGACCTCGCCGGATACCAGATGCCGACGCGCCGCCTCGCGGTAGGCGAGCATCACCGTGCTCGGATTGATACCCAGCGCCCAGGCTAGACGGCGCTGCGGCGGCAGGCGCTCACCGGGCTTGAGCTCGCCCCGGCCGATAGCCGCGGCAATCGCCTCGACCAGTGCCAGGTAAGTGGGCAGGGAACTGTCGTGCAGATCAGGAAGCCACATTGTTTGCCATGCAATATAAGTATTTACCCATACAATGCGCCGCACTAGCATCGGGGTCAACGCCACCCGGAGCATCCGTCATGTTCGACCTCGCCCAACTGCGCCAGAGCGCACAACTGGTTCACCGCCATATGGCACCCACGCCGCAGCTGAACTGGCCGCTGCTGAGTGAGCGCACGGGGTGCGAGCTGTGGGTCAAGCACGAGAACCACGCGCCCACCGCCGCCTTCAAGGTGCGTGGCGGGCTGGTCTATATCGACGCTCTGCTACGCCGCGAGCCACAGGTGCGCGGCCTGGTCACCGCCACCCGTGGCAACCACGGCCAGAGCCTGGCGCTGGCTGCACGCCAGGCCGGGCTGGCGATCCGTATCCTGGTGCCACATGGCAACGCCCGCGAGAAGAACGCGGCGATGCGCGCCCTCGGCGCCGAGGTGATCGAGCATGGCCGCGATTTCGACGAAGCCCGTGCCGAGGCCGCGCGCCTGGCCGACCGCGACGGCCTGCACTGGGTGCCATCCCTGCATGAAGATCTGGTGCGCGGCGTCGCCACCTATGCTCTGGAACTGCTGGAGGCGGTGCCGAATCTGCGCCGGGTGTACGTGCCCATCGGCCTCGGCTCAGGCATCTGCGGGATGATCCGCACCCGTGACCTGCTTGGCCTCGACACCGAGATCGTCGGCGTGGTCGCCAGCGGTGCCGATGCCTACGCACAGAGTTTCGAGCAGGGCCGCCTGATCGAAACCGAACGCGCCATCACCCTGGCCGACGGCATGGCCTGCCGCCAGCCGCAGCAACTGGCGCTGGACGTGATCCGCGCTGGCGCCGCGCGCATCGTGCGGGTCGATGACGAGGAGATCCGCGCCGCCATCCGCAGCTATCACGAGGACAGCCACAATCTTGCCGAGGGCGCCGGTGCAGCGGCGCTGGCCGCCCTGCTGCAGGAGCGCGAGCTCAACGCCGGCCAGCGCGTGGCCGTGGTGCTCAGCGGCGCCAATATCGACCGCTCAGCGCTGGCCGAATTGCTGAGCGACGCGGCGCCGGCGGCCGCCTGAACTCAGGCCATGGCAAGGGACTCGGCAGGCGGCAGGCGAGCGGGTATCTGCCGCAACCAGCGCGACAGGCCCCACTCCGCCGCGATCACGCTCAGCAGCAGGCCGAGCTGGATCAGCAGCGCGATATAGAAGGGTTTGAATACATGGCCGATCTGCCGCTTGAGCAGACCCAAGAGGAACTCGGCGTGGAAGAGCTGCTCGATACGCGCATCCAGCACCTGCGTCAGCACCTTTTCGTTGAGCCCGCTGTAGCGCGCGGTTTCCTCTACCGCCATCTCACCCAGCGCCTTGCCCAGCAGGCTGGCGCGCAGTCGGTCGAACAGGTCGAAGGCGATGCGCTCGGCGGTAGAGGCCTCGGCACGCGCCTCGGCCTCCATTAGCCGCTCGCTGCGCAGGTAGTCCAGCGCCAGCTGGTTGAGCACCTCCTGCACGCTGGCATCGCGAACCGCCAGGGCACCCTGCTGGCCCTGCGCCTCGACGTAAGCCTGGAAGTCGCTCCAGATGCCATCGGCCAATTCCTGCACCACCGGTGCATAGCTGTCGAGATGGCGGTTGATCTGCTGCTGGCTGCCGTACAGCAGCCCACCCTGAAAACCGAGAAAACCTCCGGCCAGGGGCAGCAGCAGAAAGTAGAGTTTGAGCAGCAAGTGGTGCCAGCGCTTGTTACGCGCCAGACAGCCCAGGCGCTGCAGCTTGAAGGCCAGCAACAGGCCGAGCGCAGCACCCAGCGTGAGGGCCAGGCCGGTGTAGAGGAAAAGACTGAAAAAGCTGAAGGGTTCCCACAACGCCGTGAGCAGCAAGCGTGCCTGTTCCATGCGTATCGCCTCGTTCGTCCATGACGGGCGCGAGTTTAAACCCGAGCGTGAACGAACGCCGCACAGACGTGGCCGGACTGTGCGCCAGGCCACGCTGTCGGATCAGCCCCTAGCGGAACGGCGGCTCGTCGAAGCTGCGCAACTTGCGCGAATGCAACGAGTTCAGCTGGCTGCGCATCAGCTCCAGCGCCGCGATGCCGATGTGCAGGTGCTGGGTCACAGCGCGCTCGTAGAAGGCGCCCGCCGCGCCGGGCAGCTTGATCTCGCTGTGCAGGGGCTTGTCCGACACGCACAGCAGCGTGCCGTAGGGCACCCGCAGGCGATAACCCTGGGCAGCGATGGTGCCGCTCTCCATGTCCACCGCCACCGCACGCGACAGGTTGATCAGCGGTCGCTCCTGGGCCCAGCGCAGCTCCCAGTTGCGGTCGTCGTAGGTCAGCACGGTGCCGGTGCGCAGGCGCTTCTTCAGCTCATCGCCCTGCTCGCCGGTGACCAGCTTGGCGGCCTCCTGCAGTGCTTGCTGCACTTCGGCCAGCGCCGGCAATGGAATGTTCGGCGGCAGCACGCGGTCGAGGATGCCGTCACGGCGCATGTAGGCGTGGGCCAGCACGTAGTCGCCGATGGTCTGCGACTGACGCAGGCCGCCGCAGTGGCCGATCATCAGCCAGCAGTGCGGGCGCAGCACGGCCAGGTGGTCGGTGATGTTCTTGGCGTTGGACGGACCGACGCCGATATTGACCAGGGTGATGCCGTGACCGTCCTCGGCCTGCAGGTGGTAGGCCGGCATCTGGTAACGGTGCCAGACCACGTTCTCGATGATGGCCTGCATCTCGCCTTCGGCCATGCCTCGCTCGACCACCACGTTGCCCGGCAGCACCATGCGGGTGAAGCGCGAGTTGCCCACCAGCATGTCCAGACCATGGCGAATGAACTGGTCGACGTAGCGGTGGTAGTTGGTCAGCAGGATCCACGGCTGCACGTGATGCCAGTCGCTGCCGGTGTAGTGCTGGATGCGCTTGAGGGAAAAGTCGGTGCGCGCGGCGTCGAACAGCGCCAGCGGCAGCGGGTCGATGTTCTCCCAGTCGTACAGGCCGTCAGCGGTACCGTCGGTGGCGGCGGACAGGTCGGTGCTGGGGAACACCCGCGCCAGCTCGGCGGCGGTCACGCCACTGCCGGCCAGTTCATCGCCGCCCTCGACCACGTAGGGATAGGGAATGTTCTGCTGGCTGCGGCCGACCTCGACACGCAGGGTGAAGTCACTCATCAGCGGGCGCAGTTGCTCGAGCAGGTATTTGCGAAACGCTGCCGGCTGGGTCACGGTGATCGCGTAGGTACCCGGAATCTGCACCTTGGCGTAGGCGCGCACGGTGGTCGGCACCTCGCCCTGGCACAGGTAGGTCAGGCGCAGTTCGGGATAACGGAACAGGCAATGCTCGCTGGCATCCGGGCGGATACGCTCCTTGAGGTAACGCTTGAGCGCCTGGCTCAACGCACCAGTGGCTTCCTGGTGCAGGGCGGCAAGGCGGTCGACTGCCTCTTCGGGGGTGTGGGCAATGATGAAATCATCTGAGCAGGCTTTCACTGTGCATATTCCTGACTGAACGTACGTGTCTATCTTGCCTGCATACGGAGAGGAAAACATAGCGCGACAACCCTCGCCCCTCACTAGCAGCGACTAGTCTTGGATCAAACTGTCAGAGGTCATCTTCATGCGTCGTGCAATCGTTCTGCTGTTGGCCAGCGCCTCATGCGTCAGCGCCTGGTCCGGAGACCTCGATGGGCATTACCGGGCCACCCTCGATGGCCAGCCTACCGAGCTGATCCTGCGCCAGAAGGGCGAACAGGTCGAAGGGCAGTACGTGGAGAATCGCACCCTGCGCCTGAACCTCAGGGGGCGTTACGACGGCCAGGTGTTGCGCGCAGAGATCAGCGATCCGCAGTCCGGCCTGCTGCTGGCCAACATGAACGCCACCTACGCCAATGCCATGCTCAATACCAGTATTGCCGCGCGCAACCCTCGCAACGGCGAGGTGCTGGAACGCCAGGCGCTGTTCAAACGCGAAGCCGCAGCAACGGCGGCGACGCCGCCCGCTGCCGGCGCGCAGGACCCGGCGCTGGTCGGCACCTGGGTGCACGAGAAGATCATCAACAGCGGCGGTGCCAACTTCGCCTCGTTCAACACCCTGATGACCCTGCAGCTGAACGCCGACGGCAGCGTCACCCAGTGGAGCCGCTCTGCTGGCGGCGGCAGCGACTGGAGCTACGACAGCCCGGGCGAAGTGCAGTACAGCGGCCACTGGCGCAGCCAGGACGGCATGCTGATGGTGCGCCTGGCAGGCGCCGCCGACTATCAACCCGCCGCCTACTACCGCTTCAGCGACCAGTACCTGGTCACCGAGAGCAATACCGGCAAGATGATCTGGCAGCGCCGCCGCTGAGCGGCGGGGTCAGGCCGCCTGGTGCAGGCGCACGTTGAACAGCGGCCCCAGGCTGAAACGCGACATGGCCTTGGCAGCGGCCAGCACGCCCAGGTCGACCAGCGGTTCGATCAGGATCACGCTCATGTAGGCCAGACCAAAGCTGCCCACTGCCGCCAGGTTCTCGCTGGAGAAACCGTGACCGTAGAAGGCCCAGAACGCGACCCAGGCAACGATGCCGCCCTGATAGGCAGTCGACAGCGCCAGCGCCTGCTTGTAGGAAAGATCGACGTAGGCGGTGCCCGGCGCGACGATGCGCTTGGCCAGCAGGCTGATGCCCCACAGCGGGATCAACAGCGTGGTGACGTTCATGCCGTACTGCGGCAGGTCGAACTGGGCGAACAGCAAGCCCTGCAGCAACAGCCCCGCAGCCAGGCCGATGGCCGTGGCACCGGCGCCGAACAGCAGCAGCAGCGTGGAGCCGAGGATCAGGTGCACCTCGGAAACGCCCACCGCATGATGCGGAAACACCTCGAAGAAGCAGAACACCAGAGCGGTGGTCAGCAGGCTGCGCAGCGCCAGGGCGGCGACGCCGCCGTTGTTGCGGACGCTGTCCAGGGCGAGTTTGGCGGTCAGGCCAAAAGCGGTGACGGCCGTTGCGTAGCTGAGCAGGATCTTGGCGCCTTCGACGACGCCCGGTTCGATATGCATGCGAGTTCCTTTGCCGCGCCCACCGCGCGACGATTCGGATGAAGGGTAGGCAAAACGCCCGTTGTCGATGGCAGGTCTCCTGGCTCACGGCTTGGCACTTCGCCCGCCTTCCCGACCGAAGTCAGTGGCATGAGGGCATCGTTCGCCGCTTACAGTTGCGGGGGCAGCCAGGGCATTGGCGAGATTCGCCGCACCCTGTTCCCTTTTCATCCGCGTCACAGGCGTGCACGCAGAACCATCGGCCGCAAGATTACTCGCCTGCCCGGCTAAAAAACAGCGCGCCAGGCAATCCGCCCTCGGCACTCGCTCAGGCCAGGTGGGGCGCACTGCGCGCCAACAGCGCCTCGACGTCGACACCACGCGGCAAGGTGCCGTAGACCCGGCCACGCCCTTCCAGGCGGCTGGCGATAAAGGCATCGCTCACCACGCTGTTGCCCGCCTCCAGCAGCAGCTTGGCCTGCAGCGCCACGGCCATGTCTTCGGTGAGTTGGCGAGCGCGGTACTGGATGTCGGCGGTGTCGGCAAAATCGGCCTGCAAGCGCTGGATATGCGCCTTCAGGCGAGCATCGCCGTGGCCATCACCCAGTTCGGCGAACAGCGCGTCGAGCACGCCCGGCTCCTTGGACAGCGCGCGCAGCACGTCCAGACACTGCACGTTGCCCGAACCTTCCCAGATCGAGTTGACCGGCGCTTCGCGATACAGACGCGGCAGGATGGTTTCTTCGACGTAACCGGCGCCGCCCATGCACTCGCTGGCCTCATAGATCATTTCCGGGGCGCGCTTGCAGATCCAGTACTTGCCCACGGCGGTGACCAGGCGAGCGAACTTGTCTTCCTGCGCGTCATGCGCGTGGTCGAGCGCACGGCCCATGCGCATGCACAGCGCCAGCGCGGCCTCGCTCTCCAGCGCCAGGTCGGCCAGCACGTTCTGCATCAGCGGCTGGTCGGCGAGCAGCTTGCCGCCCACCAGGCGATGCGCGCAGTGGTGCGCGGCCTGGGTCAGTGCCTGGCGCATCAGGCTGCTGGAGCCGACCATGCAGTCGAAGCGGGTCATGGCCACCATCTCGATGATGGTCGGCACGCCACGCCCTTCCTCGCCGAGCATCCAGGCGAAGGCGCCACGGTATTCCACCTCGCTGGAGGCATTGGCCCAGTTGCCCAGTTTGTTCTTCAGACGCTGGATGTAGAACTGGTTGCGCGTGCCGTCCGGGCGGTGACGCGGCAACAGGAAGCACGACAGGCCCCTGTCGGTGTGGGCCAGGGTGAGGAAGGCGTCGCACATCGGCGCCGAGCAGAACCACTTGTGGCCGACCAGTTCGTAGCCCTGCCCCGGCCCGCCCAAGCCGATGGGATAGGCGCGGGTGGTGTTGGCGCGCACGTCGGTGCCGCCCTGCTTCTCGGTCATGGCCATGCCGATGGTGACGCCGGCCTTCTGCTCCATCGGCAGGTTGCGCGGGTCGTACTCGGTGGAGAGGATCTTCGGCAGCCATTGCTCGGCCACGTTGGGCTGCAAGCGAATGGCTGGCACCGCAGCGAAGGTCATGGTCAGCGGGCAGCCGCTGGCCGCCTCGGCCTGGCTGTGCAGGTAGGTCAGGCCGGCGCGGGCGACATGCGCACCGGCGCGCGGATCGGTCCAGGGCAGCGACGGCAAGCCATGCTCGACCGCCGTGCGCATCAGCTCGTGATAGGCCGGGTGAAACTCCACCAGGTCAATGCGATTGCCGTAACGATCATGGCTCTTGAACACCGGCTTGTTCTCGTTGGCGAGAAAGCCGGCCTGCATCAGGGCGCCGCCGGTCAGCGCGCCATAGGCGCTCAGGCGCTCGTAGGCCCAGCCGCCGTCGTAACGACGAGTCCACTCCTGCAAGGGCAGGTCGAGGCGATACAGGTTGGCACCGTCCAGGCTCGGCACCTGGTTGAACACCTCGTGGGTTTCGGCATTCAGGCTGTGGTTCATCGCGTGAGCTCCTCGGCGCCGACGGCGCGCAGGCAGAAGGTGGCAAGGCTGGCGCTGACCTGCGCCAGCTCCAGGGTGGGCCTACCCGCTTCGCGAGCGGCGCGGGCAGGTGGCGACAGGGGGCCGACCAGCGCCTCGGCAATCGCACCGACCAGGCAGGCCGCCGTAAGACCGATCTGCTCGAGGCGAAACTCGCCGGCAGCGGCGCCCTCCTCCAGCAAATCGATGAACAGCTCGGCGTAGGCTTCGCGATAGAGCAGGCGCTGCTCGTCGACCTCCGGATCGACCGGCTCGGCGATCAGCGCGAAGGCCAGGCGGCGGCTGTGCCAGGCGCGGGCGGCGAACTGTTCCAGACCGATGCGCAGGCGCTCGCTGGCACGCCCCGGACCACGAAAGGCGGCAGCCAGGGCGTTGACCTCTCGCTGGCTGGCAGCGGCGAAGACTTCGGCGGCCAGTTCGCCCTTGCTGCGAAAGTGCCGGTACAGACTGCCGGTGGCGATACCGACATCATCGGCCAGTGCCTGCATGGTCAGGGCGGCGAAACCACCCGCGGCCACCCGCAGCAAGGCACAATCGAGGATGCGCTGGCGCTGCGCATGATCGCGGTCGAGTCGAGCTTCAGTGATGCGATAAGCCATGGTCTGAATCCTGATTCACATGTATGCAGTGAATCAGGATTCAGACCATGGCTAAAGAGGCTATCCGGCCAAACCTGCCGCTGAATCGGGAAGCAGACGAGCTGGAGCAGGCCGCCGCTCAGGCCGGCGCGGAACCGCCGGAAACCGTAGCGGCATGGCACAGCACCCATTCATGCAGGAGGATGCGCAGCTCCTCGAACTTCACCGGTTTGGCCAGGTAATCGCTCATGCCTGCGGCCAGGCAGCGCTCACGGTCGCCGCTGTGGCTATGCGCCGTGATCGCCAGCACCGGTAACTCGACGCAACCTGGCAGCGCACGGATCGCCCGGCAGGTGGCGAAGCCGTCCATCACCGGCATCTGGCAGTCCAGCAGCACGGCGTCGACGGTTTCGCCGCGCAGCAGCTCCAGCGCCTCGGCACCGTTGTCGGCGGTGCGCACCCGGTAGCCGAGCTTGAGCAACATGCCGCGGGTTACCAGCTGGTTGATCGCGTTGTCCTCGACAATCAGCACCGTGCACTGCTGCGCCTGGCGCTGCACCGTGCCAGTCGGTGCGCGCGGCGGACGCGCAGCCGGCGCCGCCTGCTGCTCCGGCAGGGTCAGCGGCACGTTGAGGCGAAAGCGGCTGCCGACGCCAGGCTGCGACTCGTGACTGAGGCTGCCGCCGAGCAGGTCGACCAACTGGCGACAGATCGCCAGGCCGATGCCAAGGCCGCCATACTTGCGGGTCATGGAGCCGTCGAGCTGATGAAAGCGCTGATACAGGTCGCCTTCATGGGTGAAACCGATCCCGCTGTCGCTGACCACCACGCTCAGCGGCAGACTGCTGCCCACGCTACCGGCACGGCCGACCTGCAGAACCACGCCACCGTCGCTGGTGAACTTGATGGCGTTGTCCAGCAGGTAACCCAGGGCCTGAGCCAGTTTGGCCGCGTCGCCATCCAGGGTATCGGGCAGGTGGTCATCCAGTTCCAGGGTGAAGGTCAGCCCCTTCTCTTCCGCACGCGGCGCGTACTGGGCGCGCAGGCCGTCGAACAGTCCGCGCAGGCTGAACGCCTCACGCCGCGGGTAGAGCTTGCCGGCCTGCAGTTCGGTCAGGGCGAGGATGTCGTTGACCATACGCATCATGTCGCGTGCGGACGCCGCCGCGGTCTTCTGGTACTGCTCCAGCTCGATGTCCATCTTCACCGTCTGCATCAGCTCCAGCGAGCCGATCACGCCATTCATCGGCGTGCGCAACTCGTGGGTGACGGTGGCAAGGAACTCGTCCTTGAACCGGTTGCTGTCGGCCAGTTCCTGGTTCAACGCTTCGAGCTTGCGGCCGGCTTCCTGCAGGATGCGCGTGCGCTCTTCCTTCATCGCGTTGATGCGATCGGCCAGTGCCAGCGACAGCAGGCCCACTTCCAGCGCCGAACCGATCTGGCTGGCATACATGGTGAAAAAGACGTTGGGCAGATAGCCCAGCACCATCAGGGTGTTGACGATGCCACCGATGAGAAAGGCGCTCCAGGCGAAGATGAAGTAGCGCGCCACACGCATGCCGCGCAGCCAGGCGAGGATGCCGGCGGCGAAGATCACCACGGTGAACAGCAGGGCCAGGTAGGTCGCCAGGCGCAGCGCCGTCGCGTAACTGAGGCACAGCGCCAGGATCATGACCCCGGCGCCACAGGCCATCAGCAGCAGCAACAGGCGGTCGACCCAGGGACTGTGCTCCGAGGTGTGCAGGAAGCTGCGCGCGAACTGACAGCCGAACAGCGCCGCCGAACCAATCAGGAAAGGAGTCGCAGCGTTGGCCCACCAGGGGTTGTCGGGCCAGAAATACTCGATGCCGGCACCGTTGACCGAGATCTGATAGAGGCCGAACGAGGCGATATAGAGAATGTAATAGAGGTAACTGGTGTCGCGGACGCTGAGAAAGATGAACAGGTTATAGAACAGCATCACCAGCAACACGCCGTAGATGATACCGAGCACGTAGATGCGCCCCGGCTGCTCTTCCAGAAAGGCATTGGGTGCCCAGAGGGTCAGCGGCGCCTGGATCGAGCCCTGACTTTCCAGGCGCAGGTAGATGCGTTTTTCCTGGTTAGGCTCGAGGCTCACCTCGAAGAGGTAGTTGTTCTGGCGGATCTGCCGGCTGTCGAACGGCAACGCATCGCCAGTGCGTTGAGCCAGGGCGAAGCCGCCCGTCTCATCCGGCAGATACAGTTCCAGGTGATCGAGCGGCGGATAGGCCAGTTCCAGCAACCAGTTGCGCGCGCCCCGCGCCTTGTGAGGCAGGTAATGCAGGTCCAGGCGCAGCCAGAATACCGAGCGCGAATAGCCGGCATTGAGCACCGGCTTGTCATGCAGACGGAAGCTGCCTTGCACGGCCGGCGAGGCGATATCGTCGATGCTGGCGTCGCCACGCACGTCCTCGAACACGTACATGCTCTGTCCCAGCGGCAGCGCACGCGTCTGTTCGTCGAAGGTAACGGCGCCCACAAGCGAGGGAAGAACGAGGCTCAGGATGAGCAGGAGCAGCCGGTACATACGACTCCAAAACCCTGTCGAACGACGCCCAGGCCCCCATTAGCCCATCGGATGGCGCCGTCACGCACGGCAGACTTATATTCGAATCGCTCTACTCTAGGGACTGTTGGGACGCTTTTCCAGATTCAGGCGGCAGTTTCAGCAGTGTGTAGACCATAGTCGCAGCCAGGTACGGCTAGGCAGACACCCCGCTACGGCTTCAGCTCGAAGGCACCGAGGCGCGCGCTCCGGCATGGAGCACAGCGCTCGTTCGATGCAACCCGAGGTGGTGGCCCGGAATGATGCCATTCCCAGACTGGCCAGCTTCGATGCCTGCGACAATCACAACGGCTGCCCAGCGCCATGGCATGCAGCGACCGACAGGCGGTTAGTGATAAGCTCGCGCACCATGAAAACGCCAAACTTCCGCCCCGTAGTGCTCTGCATGTCCGGCCACGACCCGAGCGGTGGTGCCGGTTTGCAGGCCGACATCGAAGCCCTGCTGGCCCAAGGCTGCCACGCCGCCCCGACGGTGACCGCCCTGACCGTGCAGGATACCGTCAACGTCAGCGATTTCCGCGTACTCGACCGTGACTGGGTACTGGCCCAGGCCCGCGCCGTGATCGCCGATATGCCCGTCGCAGCCGTCAAGCTGGGCATGCTTGGCTCGGTGGAGATGGTCGACACCGTGCTTGAGGTGATGAGCCAGCTACCCGGCGTCCCACTGGTCTGCGACCCGGTGCTGCGCGCTGGCGGCGGCGGCTCGCTGGGCAAGGAAGACGTCGGCTATGCCATGCGCGAGCGCCTGTTCGCCGCATCCACCATCGCCACACCGAACCTGCCGGAAGCACGTATCCTCGCCGAGTTGCCGCAAGGCAGCGCCGACGAATGCGCCGACAAGCTGCTGCCGTTTATCGAGCACCTGCTGATCACTGGCGGCCACGGTGACGAAGCCGAAGTGCACAACCGCCTGTACTGCCGCGACGGCAGCCGTCACACCTTCACCTGCGCGCGCCTGCCCGGTAGCTACCATGGCTCCGGTTGCACCCTGGCCAGCACTCTGGCCGGTCGCCTGGCCCTCGGACAGAAACTGGTCAGTGCAGTGAAGAGCGCCCTCGATTACACCTGGTGCACCTTGCGTGACGCCGAGCAACCCGGCCACGGCCAGTACGTGCCGCGCCGCCTGCCGTTGGATTACGGCCAATGAGCCTGCGCGGCCTCTACGCCATCACCGACACCCCGCTGCTGGCCGGCGGCAAGCTGCTGCCCTACGCCGAAGCGGCCTTGCGCGGCGGCGCGCGCCTGTTGCAATACCGCGACAAATCCACCGACGCCGCACGCCGCTTCGATGAAGCCCAGGCCCTGGCCGAGCTGTGCCAACGCCACGGCGCCACGCTGATCATCAACGACGACCTGGAGCTGGCCGCACGCCTGGGCGTTGGCCTGCACCTGGGGCAAAGCGACGGCTCGCTAGCCGCCGCCCGTGCCCGCCTCGGTGCCGATACGGTGATCGGCGGCACCTGCCATGCCCAGCTGGAGCTGGCCGAACGTGCAGTCGCCGAAGGCGCCAGCTATATCGCCTTCGGCCGCTTCTTCAACTCCAACACCAAACCTGGCGCCCCGGCTGCCACCGTGGAGCTGCTGGATGAAGCGCGCGCGCGTTTTGCCCAGCCCATCGTCGCCATCGGCGGTGTGACCTTAGGCACCGCGCCAGGCCTCATCGCCCGCGGCGCCAGCATGGTCGCCGTGATCCACGCCCTGTTCGCTGCGGACTCCGCCCTCGAGGTAGAAGACCGCGCCCGCGCCTTCGCCGCGCTGTTCGATTGACCCTTTTGCAGAGAGAACCCGTCATGTCCCGCTCCGAGATCCTCTTCGCCAACGCCCAGAAACACATTCCCGGCGGCGTCAACTCGCCGGTGCGCGCCTTCCGCAGCGTCGGCGGCACCCCGCTGTTCTTCAAGCACGCCGCTGGCGCCTATGTCGTCGACGAAGACGACAAGCGTTACGTCGACTACGTCGGCTCCTGGGGCCCGATGATCCTCGGCCACAGCCACCCGGACGTACTCGATTCGGTGCGCCGCCAGCTGGAACACGGCCTGTCCTACGGCGCGCCGACCGCTCTGGAAACCGAAATGGCCGAGCTGGTCTGCAGCCTGGTGCCGTCGATGGAAATGGTACGCATGGTCAGCTCCGGCACCGAGGCGACCATGAGCGCCATCCGCCTGGCCCGTGGCTATACCGGCCGCGACAGCATCATCAAGTTCGAAGGCTGCTACCACGGTCACTCCGACAGCCTGCTGGTCAAGGCCGGCTCCGGTCTGCTGACCCAGGGCGTGCCGAACTCCGCGGGCGTGCCGGCGGCCTTCGCCAAGCACACCCTGACCCTGCCGTTCAACGACATCGCCGCCGTGGCCGAGTGCCTGGCCCAGGTCGGCCAGGAAGTCGCCTGCATCATCGTCGAGCCAGTGGCCGGCAACATGAACTGCGTACCGCCAGCGCCGGGCTTCCTCGAAGGCCTGCGCGAGCAGTGCGACAAGCATGGCGTGGTGCTGATCTTCGACGAAGTGATGACCGGTTTCCGCGTCGCCCTCGGCGGCGCCCAGGCGCACTACGGCGTCACTCCGGACCTGACCACCTTCGGCAAGATCATCGGCGGCGGCATGCCGGTGGGCTGCTTCGGCGGCAAGCGCGCGATCATGGAACGCATCGCCCCGCTCGGCCCGGTCTACCAGGCCGGCACCCTGTCAGGTAACCCGCTGGCCATGGCCGCCGGCCTGACCACTCTCAAGCTGATAAGCCGCCCGGGCTTCCACACCGAGCTCAGCGACTACACCTCGCGCATGCTCGCGGGCCTGCAGGAGCGTGCCGATGCGGCAGGCGTTCCCTTCGTCACCACGCAAGCCGGGGCCATGTTCGGCCTGTACTTCAGCGGTGCCGACGACATCGTCACCTTCGCCGATGTGATGGCCAGCGACAGCGCGCGCTTCAACCGCTTCTTCCACCTGATGCTCGATGGCGGCGTGTACCTGGCGCCAAGCGCCTTCGAGGCCGGTTTCACCTCCATCGCCCACGGTGACAAGGAGCTGGAAATCACCTTCGCCGCCGCCGAGCGCGCTTTCGCCGAGCTGAAAAAAGCCTGATGCAATACAGCACCGCCTTCACCGATGCCTTGCTGGCACTGGCGTGCGCCGCCTGCGCCTGGCTGATCGGCCGGGCACGCGGGCGCTACGGCGAGGGCGATCAGCCAGCGTTGTTCTGCGCCCTGCTCGGTTTTCTGCTGCCAGCAGCGGCCGCCAGCGTCGGCGTGATTCGCTACGGTTTCGACCCAAGCTGGCAGCCCGCACATCTGTGGCTCACGCAAGCCAGCAGTTTTCTCGGCCTGCCCCTGCTCGGCGCCGCCGCCCTGGCGCTGGGCCGCGGCTGGGCCTGGAGCCGACCGAACTGGGGGCGCATCCTGCTCGGACTGTGCGCGTTCTTCGAGCTGTTCCGTCAACTGGGTTATCTGGAGGACTACCGCCTGGCGCTGAACCTGGCCACGCTGGTACTGATCCTCCTTGCCGGCGCCGTGCAATGGCCACGCCGTGCACCTGCGATCATCGCTGCCGTGGCGGCGGGCCTGTTTCTGCTGGCTGGCCTGGCAGTTGGCAGCGAGGGCATGATCGGGCCGCTGCGCCGCGTCGACCTGTTCCATCTGCTACTGGCACCGGCCTACCCGCTGCTGGCCTGGCTGCTGCTGAGCCTGCCGGCAAGCGCAAAGCGACAGCCCGGTTAACAGAGCGCTGAAAAACGTCGGCGACGACTGCATGGATGCAGGCGGTAGAGCGAAGCAGGAAGCCAAAAAACAGCCCGGTAAAGCCTTTGTAACAAGCCCCCGGTTTATTCCATAATGCGACGGCCGGCACGCCTTGCGCCGGCCGGGCACGTCACCCGCCCTGAACTGCCGAGGTCCCGTTATCCAGATGAACCGCACCGGCCGCACCCTGTCCCTGGGCTGCCTGTTGCTTTTCCTCCCGCTGTTTGCGTTCGCAGGCGGCAACTCCCTGCTGATCCCAGCCAGCGGCAGCTGTGCCCTGAACGCCTCCCCCGAAGAGATGCCCGACGCCCTGGCCAGTTGCCAGGAAATGGCGCGCGCCGGCAGCATGCAGGCGGCCTATGAGCTGGGTGAGTACTACTACGACGGCAAGCGTACCCCGCGCGACCTCAAGCAGGCCCTGACCTGGTTCGAACGCGCCTCGCTGCAAGGGCACGCCGAAGCGCAACTGCGCCTGGGCACCATGTTCTTCCGGGGCGAAGGCGTACCGGCCAACAATGTGCAGGCTTACATCGTGCTGAAGATGGCGTCGGTCAATGGCTCGGACGAAGCCATGGACAGTGCCGACCTGGTCTCGGCACAGATGCGTCGCGACGAACTGGAAATCGCCAGCCAGGTGCTGGGACAGATCTTCCGCAGCTACCTGCTGGAACTGCAGACCGCCGAAGGCCGCTCGCCCTTCTCGCCACTGCCTTAAAAACGCGGGTGCGCGCGGCGCCCCTAGGGCTCCGGGCTTACTTGTCCGGCATCGGCATGGGGAACGGCATCACGTTGCCGCCGCCCTTGGCTTCGCTGATCTTCGCCGTGCCCAGACGCTCCACCTCGTCGATACGGATGATCGCGTGCATCGGCACGAAGCTGCGCACCACACCTTCGAACTGCGCCTTGAGCTTCTCCTCGCTGGGGTCGACCACCAGCTGACTGCGTTCGCCGAAGACGAATTCCTCCACCTCCAGAAAACCCCACAGATCGCTCTGATAGATCTGTTTGGCATACATCTCGTACACCTGGCCCTGGTTGAGGAAAATCACCTTGTAGATGGGATCGCGCTTGCTCATGAAGACTCGAAGTCAGGAAAAACGGGGCGCGCAGGATAGCACAGCCCGGCAAGCGTAGCCCGGATGCAATCCGGGCTACGGGAACTGAGCGGTAGCATCCACTTTGGCACAGGCCTATAATGCGCGGTCATTTTTTAACCACCTCAGACAGTGCCATGACCAAGAAGCTCTATATCGAAACCCACGGTTGCCAGATGAACGAGTACGACAGCTCGCGCATGGTCGACCTGCTGGGCGAGCATCAGGCCCTGGAGGTCACGGAAAAACCCGAAGAAGCCGACGTGATCCTGCTCAATACCTGCTCGATCCGCGAGAAGGCGCAGGACAAGGTGTTCTCCCAGCTCGGCCGCTGGCGCGAGCTGAAGCAGGCCAACCCGGATCTGGTGATCGGCGTCGGCGGCTGCGTGGCCAGCCAGGAAGGCGCAGCGATCCGCGACCGTGCGCCCTACGTCGATGTGGTGTTCGGCCCGCAGACCCTGCACCGCCTGCCGGAAATGATCGACGCGGCGCGCACCACCAAGACCGCCCAGGTGGACATCAGCTTCCCCGAGATCGAGAAGTTCGACCGCCTGCCCGAGCCGCGCGTCGACGGCCCCAGCGCCTTCGTCTCGGTGATGGAAGGCTGCAGCAAGTACTGCACCTTCTGCGTGGTGCCCTACACCCGTGGCGAGGAAGTCAGCCGCCCGCTGGTCGATGTGCTGATGGAAATAACCTCCCTGACCGAGAAGGGCGTGAAGGAAATCACCCTGCTCGGGCAGAACGTCAACGGCTACCGTGGCGAAGCGCCGGACGGCCATATCGCCGACTTCGCCGAGCTGCTGCATGCCGTGGCAGCCCTCGATGGTGTGGAGCGTATCCGCTACACCACCAGCCACCCGCTGGAGTTCTCCGACGCGATCATCGCAGCCCATGCCGAGATTCCGCAGCTGGTGAAATACCTGCACCTGCCGGTGCAGTCCGGCTCGGATCGCATCCTTGCGGCGATGAAGCGCAACCACACCGCACTGGAGTACAAGTCGCGCATCCGCAAGCTGCGCGCGGCGGTGCCGGACATCCTGATCAGCTCGGACTTCATCGTCGGCTTCCCTGGCGAGACCGAGAAGGACTTCGAGCAGACAATGAAGCTGATCGAGGACGTCGGCTTCGACTTCTCCTTTTCCTTCATCTACAGCTCGCGTCCGGGCACCCCGGCAGCCGACCTGGTCGACGACACCCCGGACGAAGTGAAGAAGCAGCGCCTGGCTCTGCTGCAGCACCGCATCAGCCAGAACGGCTTCGAGAACAGCCGACGCATGGTCGGCACGGTGCAGCGCATCCTGGTCAGCGACTATTCGAAGAAGGACCCAGGCATGCTCCAGGGCCGTACCGAGCAGAACCGCATCGTCAACTTCCGTTGCGACAACCCGCGCCTGATCGGCCAGTTCGTCGACGTGCACATCGACGATGCCCTGCCGCATTCGCTGCGCGGCACTCTGCTGGATGCCGGCACCCTCCACTAATGTAGCGGGCGCCCCCACTTGCGTTGTGGGCGCCCGGCGTTATGCTGCCTTTCAACCCCCAGACAAGTGACGATCACACCATCACCTTGAACGCCTCTCTAGAACCTCATCGCTTCACCCTCGAACCTTTCGAGGCCCGCCGTTTCGCCAACCTCTGCGGCCAGTTCGACGAGCATCTGCGCCTGATCGAAGAGCGCCTCGGCCTGGAAATCCGCAACCGTGGCAACCAGTTCGAGCTGCTTGGCGGCGCCGACAAGACCCAGGCCGCCGAAACCCTGCTGCGCAAGCTGTACCGCGAAACCAAAGCCACCGAGCTGTCGCCCGATCTGGTGCACCTGTATCTGCAGGAGTCCGGTGTCGAAGAGCTGGTCAACCCGAGCAACCTGCCTCAGGTGACCCTGCGCACCAAGAAGGGCGTGATCAAGCCGCGCGGCGCCAACCAGCAGCGCTACGTCAAGGCGATCCTCGACAACGACATCAACTTCGGCATCGGCCCCGCCGGTACCGGCAAGACCTACCTGGCCGTGGCCTGCGCGGTGGACGCGCTGGAGCGCGAGCAGGTACGCCGCATTCTGCTGGTGCGCCCGGCGGTGGAGGCCGGCGAGAAGCTCGGCTTCCTGCCCGGCGACCTGGCACAGAAGATCGACCCCTACCTGCGCCCACTGTACGACGCGCTGTACGAGATGCTCGGCTTCGAGTACGTGGCCAAACTGATCGAGAAGCAAGTCATCGAGATTGCGCCGCTGGCCTACATGCGCGGGCGCACGCTTAACAACAGCTTCATCATTCTCGACGAGAGTCAGAACACCACCGTCGAGCAGATGAAGATGTTCCTCACCCGTATCGGTTTCGGCTCCACCGCCGTGATCACCGGCGATATCACCCAGGTCGACCTGCCGCGCGGCACCAAGAGCGGCCTGGCGCACGTAATTGAGGTACTGCGTGACGTGCCTGGCATCAGCTTCACCCATTTCAAGCCCAAGGACGTCGTGCGCCACCCATTGGTGCAGCGCATCGTCGAAGCCTACGAACGCCACGACGCACGCCTGAACGGCAAGGGCGACAGCCACGATGCTTGAACTGGATCTGCAACTGGCCAGCGACGGCCAGCACCCGGACGAGGCGCAACTGCGCCGCTGGTGCGAACTGGCCTTGCGCCAGCGCACCGCCGATTCGGAGCTGACCATTCGCCTGGTCGACGAGGCCGAAGGCCGCGAGCTGAACCACACCTGGCGGCACAAGGACTACGCCACCAACGTATTGTCCTTCCCTGCCGAGATTCCCGATGGGATTCTCGACATCCCGCTGCTGGGCGATCTGGTGATCTGCGTGCCGGTGGTCGAGCGCGAGGCGGCCGAGCAAGGCAAGGCCCTGCACGCGCACTGGGCCCACCTGGTGATCCACGGCTGCCTGCACCTGCTGGGCTATGACCATATCGAGGAAGACGAAGCCCTCGAGATGGAAGAACTGGAACGACAATTGCTCGCCGAACTGGGTCACCCCGACCCTTATGCGGACGACGAATCTCCTATTGATAAGGACCCCGAGTAAAACGCCATGAGCGAAGACCGATCGAGCAACGAGCAGAAGTCCTGGTTCAACAAGCTGACCCAGGCTTTTGCTCATGAACCAAGGAACCGCCAGGAACTGCTGGAAGTCCTGCGCGAAGCCCACCAGAACAAACTGCTCGACAGCGAAGCGCTGGCCATTGTCGAAGGCGCCATTCAGGTCGCCGACCTGCAGGTTCGCGACATCATGGTCCCGCGCTCGCAGATGATCAGCATCAAGGCCACCCAGACGCCCCGCGAATTCCTGCCCGCCATCATCGACGCCGCCCACTCGCGTTACCCGGTGGTCGGCGAGAGCCTCGACGACGTCATCGGCATTCTCCTGGCCAAGGATCTGCTGCCGCTGATCCTGCAGGGCGAACAGCCCAACTTCAACATCAAGGATCTGCTGCGCCCGGCCACTTTCGTGCCCGAATCCAAGCGCCTCAACGTGCTGCTGCGCGAGTTTCGCGCCAACCACAACCACATGGCCGTGGTCATCGACGAATACGGCGGCGTTGCCGGCCTGGTGACCATCGAAGACGTGCTCGAACAGATCGTCGGCGACATCGAGGACGAGCACGATGTCGAGGAAGACGGCTACATCAAGCCGCTGCCCTCCGGCGACTACCTGATCAAGGCGCTGACGCCCATCGACAGCTTCAACGAGACCTTCGACAGCGAGTTCTCCGACGACGAGTACGACACCGTCGGCGGTCTGGTGATGAATGCCTTCGGCCACCTGCCCAAGCGCAACGAAGTCACCGAGATCGGCGAGTTCCGCTTCCGCGTGCTCAATGCCGACAGCCGCCGCATCCACCTGCTGCGCCTGACCCCGGTCAGCCGCTGACAGCTGGTATCCGGGGATGGCGAGCGCGCCTCCCCGGATTGCATCCGGCTACGACTTGCCGCCTGCCACTGCCTGCCCCTACCCTTGCGCCACCCTGATTCCAAGGATCAACCCATGCTGCAATGGATCACTCGTCCGGGCTGGCCCGGCCACCTGCTCGCCTGCGGCGCAGGCGCACTGACCACCCTGGCGCTCGCCCCGTTCGATCTCTGGCCATTGGCCGTGCTGTCCATTGCCCTGTTCTATTTCGGCCTGCGCCATCTGCGCCCCGGCCAGGCAGCGCTACGCGGCTGGAGCTATGGCTTCGGCCTGTTCGCCTCTGGCACCAGCTGGGTGTATGTCAGCATCCACGACTACGGCGCCGCCTCCCCCGCATTGGCGGGTGCTCTCACCCTGGGCTTCGTCGCAGGCCTGGGCCTGCTCTTCGCCCTGACCGCCGCCCTCTGGGCACGCTGGCTACGTCGCAGCGAAGCGCCGCTGGCCGATGCCCTGGCGTTCGCCGCGCTGTGGGTCGCTCAGGAAGTGTTTCGCGGCTGGTTCCTCACCGGCTTCCCCTGGCTGTATGCCGGCTACAGCCAGCTCGACGGCCCGCTGAGCGGTCTGGTGCCGGTTGGCGGGGTCTGGCTGGCGTCCTTCGTCATTGCCCTGTCGGCAGCGCTGATCGTCAATCTGGAGCGCCTGCGCCCGCACAAACCGCGCTACGTCTGCGCCCTGCTCCTGCTGCTGAGCCCCTGGCTCGCTGGCCTGGCCCTGAAGGATCACAACTGGGCGCGACCATCGGGCAACAGCCTCAGCGTCGCCGCCGTGCAGGGCAACGTCGAGCAGAGCATGAAATGGGATCCGGCCCAGCTCAACGCGCAGCTCGCGCTTTATCGCGATCTCAGCTTCAGCGCCAAGCCGGTCGACATTCTGGTCTGGCCGGAAACGGCGATCCCGGTGCTCAAGGACATGGCCCAGGGCTATATCGGCGTGATGGACCGCTTCGCCCGTGACCGCAACAGCGCGCTGATCACAGGCGTTCCCGTGCGCCAGTCCAACGAGCACGGGGAAATTCGTTACTACAACGCCATCACCAGCTTCGGCGAAGGCCAGGGCACCTACCTCAAGCAGAAGCTGGTGCCATTCGGCGAGTACGTGCCCCTGCAGGACCTGCTGCGCGGCTTGATCGCCTTCTTCGACCTGCCCATGTCCGACTTCGCCCGCGGCCCGGCCGACCAACAGCCGCTACTGGCCAAGGGACATCACATCGCGCCGTTCATCTGTTACGAAGTGGTCTATCCGGAGTTCGCGGCAGCGCTGGCGGCGGATAGCGACATCCTCCTGACCGTGAGCAACGACGCCTGGTTCGGCACCTCCATCGGCCCGCTGCAGCACCTGCAGATGGCGCAGATGCGTGCACTGGAAGCAGGGCGCTGGATGATCCGCGCCACCAACAACGGCATGACCGTGGTGATCGACCCACAGGGGCGCATCCAGTTCAGCCTGCCACAGTTCGAACGCGGCGTGCTGTACGGTGAGGTCCTGCCCATGCAGGGGCTGACGCCCTATCTGCAGTGGCGCATCTGGCCGCTGGCGATACTCTGCGCCCTACTGCTGGGCTGGGCGCTGCTGGCCAGCCGCATGGCCAAGACGGTATAGGAGTAGCGGAGCGAGACACCGAACAGGCCTTGAAGCGCGATCGAGCCGCCAAGCCACAGAACCGTAGGAGCGGCTGGGCGGCACACCGCTTCAGCCGCGAAAGCTCTGCCAGCCTCGCTCGCGGCTAAAGCCGCTCCTACGCGAAGGTTCAGCCTCGATCACCGCCATATATCAGCGGATAGCTCAGCAGGCCAATGACCTCATTGAGCAACTGACTGCTCTGCCAGATCACCCGTGACTCGGGCAGCCAACCGCCCAGGGGCCGGCTGTAGCCGGCACTGAGGTAGCCCATGGGCGCGCTGATCACCTCGAAACCGGCCTGCTCGAAACACCAGCGCGCCCGCGGCATATGCCAGGCCTGGGTGACCAGCACCACGCGTCGTACGCCCTGCGGCTGCAACAACCGCGCGCTGAGCACAGCGTTCTCCCAGGTGGTGCGGCTTTCCTCCTCCAGCCAGCGGATGTTCAGGCCGTAATCCCGGTTCATGGTATCGGCCATCAGTGCAGCTTCGCTGGGCGGCTGGCCGTAATGCAGGCCACCAGTGGCTGCCAGGGGCAGGCCAGACGCACGCGCCAGACGAGCGGCGTAGCGCAGCCGCTCCAGGGCCATCAGCCCCGGCTGATCGGTTCCACCCCAACCCGGATCGTTCTGCTCGCGCCCGGCGCCGAGAATCACGATGGCATCGGCACGCTGCGCCAGCGTCGGCCACTGCGTCTGCTCCAGTACCGGCTCACGCTCGAGCCAGGCGGCGCTCCACTGCATCACCGCCGGCAGGCTCATCAGCCACAGCCCAGCGAAACCGACGGCAAAACACGTAACCGCCACTCGCGGAAAGCGGCGGCGCAGCCACCAACCCAGCAAAATCAGCAGGAGCAGAACGCCTGGCGGCATCAGCAATTGTTTGAGGATGTAGCGAATCGGCATCAGGCACCTCCGGGGCGCCCAAGCCTAACGAGGTTTACCGCTACGAAACAACTTCGAACCACAGGCCTGACAGGCCTGTGCATCCTGCCCGCGATGCCAGCTCACCGCGGTGCCACAAAGCGCACAGCAAAGCGCCTGACGGCGCTTCATCAGCGGCTTGACCCTGGCCATCGGTTTGCCGCCGGCGGCCTTGGCGCTACGCAGTGGCTGGCGCTGGATCAACGCCAACTCCTCGGCCGCTGCGTGCCAACCGCGCAGCCAGTGCAGGTCGCGATTGAGATAGGCGCGGATCAGCTCCAGCTCCGCCGGACTCAATCCATCGAGCTCCAGCTCGCGCAGCGGCTCGGCATGCAGGCGGTTGGCGGTGTCGGCCTCCTCCAGCGCCAAGGCAAGCCTTTGCAGCAGTCGTTCGTAAAGACCACCACCCCGTTCCGCCTGCCAAGCATCGACCATCTAACACCTCGCGAGCCCCGACGACTGCGGGCCTTGAGTAAAGCTTAGCGAAGGCCCTGCAGGCAGCCTGGCGCCGCGACAAACGGCGGGGGCAGCACAATCGGGTTTCCCTCGGCAGACGGCGCTCATGTATGCTACGACGTTTTCCGCAAGCCCCATTCCTTCAGCGCCAGAGCCATGCACGAACAGTACTCGCCCCGTGAAATAGAAGCCGCCGCGCAGTCCCACTGGGACGCGCAAAAATCCTTCGTCGTCAGCGAACAGCCCGGCAAGGACACCTTCTACTGCCTGTCGATGTTCCCCTACCCCAGCGGCAAGCTACACATGGGGCATGTGCGCAACTACACCATCGGTGACGTGATCGCGCGCTACCAGCGCATGCAGGGCAAGAACGTGCTGCAGCCGATGGGCTGGGACGCCTTCGGCATGCCGGCGGAAAACGCCGCGATGAAGAACCAGGTGGCGCCGGCCAAGTGGACTTACGAGAACATCGCCTACATGAAGTCCCAGCTCAAATCGCTGGGCCTGGCCATCGACTGGACACGCGAAGTCACCACCTGCAAGCCGGATTACTACCGCTGGGAACAGTGGCTGTTCACCCGCCTGTTCGAGAAGGGCGTGATCTACCGCAAGAACGGCACCGTCAACTGGGACCCGGTGGACCAGACCGTACTGGCCAACGAGCAGGTCATCGACGGCCGTGGCTGGCGTTCGGGCGCGCTGATCGAGAAGCGCGAAATCCCGATGTACTACTTCAAGATCACCGCTTACGCCGAAGAGCTGCTGAGCAGCCTGGATGAGCTCGATGGCTGGCCCGAGCAGGTCAAGACCATGCAGCGCAACTGGATCGGCAAGAGTTTCGGTGCCGACATCGTCTTCGACTACGACGTCGCCAGCATCGGCATCGACGGCCAACTGAAGGTTTACTCGACCCGCCCCGACACCCTGATGGGTGCCACCTACGTCGCCGTGGCCGCCGAGCACCCGCTGGCCCAGCGCGCTGCCGAGGGCAACCCGGCCATCGCCGCCTTCATCGCCGAGTGCAAGGCCGGCTCCGTGGCCGAGGCCGACATGGCCACCATGGAGAAGAAAGGCCTGGCCACCGGCCAGTTCGTCACTCATCCGCTGACCGGCGACAAGCTGCCGGTATTCGTCGCCAACTACGTGCTGTGGGGCTACGGCGAAGGCGCGGTGATGGCCGTACCGGCGCATGACGAGCGCGACTTCGAATTCGCGGGCAAGTACGACCTGCCGATCAAGCAGGTCTACACCGGCGAAGGCAAGGACTACGACGCCAGCACCTGGCAGGACTGGTACGGCGACAAGACCGGCCTGACCACCATCAATTCCGGCAAGTACGACGGTCTGGACTTCAGCGCCGCTTTCGACGCCATCGTCGGCGACCTGGAAGCCAGCGCGCACGGCACCCGCAAGACCCAGTTCCGCCTGCGCGACTGGGGCATCAGCCGCCAGCGCTACTGGGGCTGCCCGATCCCGATCATCCACTGCGACAGCTGTGGCGACGTGCCGGTACCGGAAGACCAGTTGCCAGTGGTGCTGCCCGAGGACGTGGTGCCGGATGGCGCCGGCTCGCCGCTGGCCAAGATGCCCGAGTTCTACGAATGCAGCTGCCCGAAATGCGGCGCCCCGGCCAAGCGCGAAACCGACACCATGGACACCTTCGTCGAGTCGTCCTGGTACTTCGCCCGCTATGCCAGCCCGAACTACGACAAGGGCATGGTCGATCCGGCTGCGGCCAACCACTGGCTGCCGGTGGATCAGTACATCGGCGGCATCGAGCACGCCATCCTGCACCTGCTGTACGCGCGCTTCTTCCACAAGCTAATGCGCGACGAGGGCCTGGTGTCCTCCAACGAGCCGTTCAAGAACCTGCTGACCCAGGGCATGGTGGTCGCCGAGACCTATTACCGCACCCTGGAAAACGGCGGCAAGGACTGGTTCAACCCGGCCGACGTCGAAGTCGAGCGTGATACCAAGGCCAAGGTCATCGGCGCCAAGCTCAAGAGCGACGGCCTGGCCGTGGAAATCGGCGGCACCGAGAAGATGTCCAAGTCGAAGAACAACGGTGTCGACCCGCAGGACATGATCGATGCTTACGGCGCCGACACCTGCCGCCTGTTCATGATGTTCGCCTCGCCGCCCGACCAGAGCTGCGAATGGTCGGATGCCGGCGTCGAAGGCGCCAACCGCTTCCTGCGTCGCGTCTGGCGTCTGGCCCACAGCCATGTCGCCGCCGGCCTGCCGGACCAGCTGGATGTCGCCGCGCTGTCCGACGAGCAGAAAGCCGTGCGCCGCGCCATTCACCTGGCGATCAAGCAGGCCAGCAACGATATCGGCCAGCACCACAAGTTCAACACCGCCGTCGCCCAGGTGATGACGCTGATGAACGTGCTGGAAAAGGCTGCCACCGCGACCGAACAGGATCGCGCACTGGTTCACGAAGGCCTGCAAGTCGTCACCCTGCTGCTGGCGCCGATCACCCCGCACATCAGCCACGAACTGTGGCAGCGCCTCGGTCACGCCGATGCGGTGATCGATGCGCAATGGCCGCAGGTCGACGAGTCCGCTCTGGTGCAGGACAGCCTGACCCTGGTGGTACAGGTCAACGGCAAGCTGCGCGGGCAGATCGAGGTTCCGGCATCCGCTTCCCGCGAAGAGGTCGAAGCCGCCGCCCGCGCCAACGAGAACGTGCTGCGCTTCACCGAAGGCCTGAGCATTCGCAAGGTCATCGTGGTGCCAGGCAAGCTGGTCAACATAGTCGCCAACTGATTAAGCTCGGCGCCACACATGTGTGGCGTCGTGATCCGCCAAGGGGATATGAGAATGATGAAACGGAATCTGCTGGTCATCGGCCTGGCTGGCCTGCTCAGCGCGTGCGGTTTCCAGCTGCGCGGCACCGGCGATGTGCAGTTCGCCCTGAAGGAACTCGATGTCAGCGCGCGCGACGCCTATGGCGATACCGTGCAGCAAGTGCGTGAAGTACTGGAAAACAACGATGTCCGCGTTTACGCCGGCGCGCCCTACAAGCTGGTGATCACCCGCGAAACCGAGAATCGTCGCAGTGCCAGCTACAGCAGCGGCGCACGTACCGCCGAGTACGAGCTGACCATGCGCCTGGAATATGAGATCCGCGGCGCGAAGAACCTGCTGCTGACCGGTAACGAGGTGGAAGTGCAGAACTACTACCAGCAGGACGATAACAACCTGGCCGGCTCCGACCAGGAAGCGGCTCAACTGCGCGGCGAGCTGCGCCGTGAAATGATCCAGCAACTTGCGCAGAACCTGCAGCAGATCACCCCTGAGCATCTGGACCAACTGCAGCAGACCGCCGAAGCCCGCGCCAAGGCAGAAGCCGAAGCCCTGGAAGCGGCGCGTCGTGCTCGCGAAAGCCAGGTCGCCCCGCAGCAGTCGCCGATCGAACTGCCGGTCCAGTAACGGCACCAGGGCCGCTGCGGTGGCCCTGATCCACTCGCCTCGATGGCATCACCTCGATGAAGCTCGCCCCCGCCCAGCTCGGCAAACACCTGCAAGGCTCTCTCGCACCGGTCTATGCGATCAGCGGTGACGAGCCGCTGTTGTGCCAGGAAACCGCTGACGCCATCCGCAATACCTGCCGCCAGCAGGGTTTCGGCGAACGCCAGGTGTTCAATGCCGAAGCCAACTTCGACTGGGGCAATCTGCTGCAGGCGGGCGCGAGCCTGTCGCTGTTCGCCGAGAAGCGTCTGCTGGAGTTGCGCCTGCCGTCCGGCAAGCCTGGCGACAAGGGCGCCGCAGCCTTGCTGGAATACCTGGCCCGGCCGCCCGAGGACACCGTCCTGTTGCTGAGCCTGCCCAAGCTCGACGGTAGCACGCAGAAATCCAAATGGGCCAAGGCCCTGATCGACGGCCAGGCCTGCCAGTTCATCCAGATCTGGCCGGTGGATGCCAACCAGTTACCGCAGTGGATTCGCCAGCGCCTGGCCCAGGCCGGCCTCAGCGCCAGCGCCGACGCTGTGGACATGATCGCCGCACGGGTGGAAGGCAACCTGCTGGCTGCCGCCCAGGAAGTGGAAAAACTCAAGCTGCTCGCCACAGGCAACCAGATCGACGCTGAAACCGTCCAGGCTTCCGTGGCCGACAGCGCCCGCTTCGATGTATTCGGCCTGATCGACTGCGCGCTCGGCGGCGATGCCGCTCACGCCCTGCGCATGCTCGAAGGACTGCGCGGCGAAGGCGTGGAAACCCCGGTGATTCTCTGGGCCCTGGCACGCGAGATTCGCCTGCTGGCCTGCATCGCCCATCAGCAGAGCCAGGGCATCCCGCTGGACAAGGCCTTCTCCAGCGCTCGTCCGCCCGTATGGGACAAACGCAGACCGCTGGTCTCCAAGGCGCTGCAACGCCACAGCAGCAAGCGCTGGGGCCAGTTGCTGCAGCAGGCGCAGCTGATCGACGCGCAGATCAAGGGTCAGGCGCCTGGTAACCCCTGGAGCGAGCTGGCCATGCTGACCCTGCAGCTGTCCGGGCAACGGCTACGCCTCGACTGAGCCTGGGTACGCTGGACATTTTCTGTACAGCGGCGCATAGTCCGCGCCGTCTGCATTGGCGCAGACCAGTCTGCATGAGGAAACGCCATGAGCAAGAAAACCGGCAAACGGCCGAACAAGGCCAAATCCATCGTCGCCCAGCCACTGTTTCGCTCCCGCCAGGAACGACCACAGAAAGGCAAAGGCAGCTACCGCCGCGAAGCCTCCCACAATTGGGAGGCTTCTTGCTTTATGGGCCTCTTCGTTTCGCTGATAGCCCAGAATCCCCGTCGGGCATGCTAAGGTAACCGCCTGCTTAAACGCCCTGAGATAGACATGCCACACCAGTTTCCTCGTCGCGCCCTGGCTCTGCTTCCTCTCCTGCTACTGGCCGCCTGTGCCCAGGCCCCAGCGGAAAATCTGCCGACCGCCACGACTCCGGCAATGCCCCAGCCCACCATCGCAGTGCCATTGAGCAGTTTCGCCGACTGGCGCCAAGCCTTGCGCAGTGAAGCGATTGCCGCCGGCATCGACGCCAGCCTGTTCGACCACGCATTCGCCGGCATCAGCCCCGACCCTGCAGTGCTCAAGGCCGACAGCAGCCAGCCCGAGTTCACTCGCCCGGTGTGGGAGTATCTCGACGGCGCCGTGTCCTCCAGCCGTATTGGCCGTGGCCGAGTATTGCTGGCGCAGCACAACGCCGTACTGCAACGCATCGAACAGCAATATGGTGTCGAAGCGCAGATTCTGGTCGCCATCTGGGGCCTGGAAAGCAATTTCGGCAACAACATCGGTAGCAACAGTGTCATTCGCTCTCTCGCCACCCTCGCCTATGACGGTCGTCGTCAGGGTTTCTGGCGCGTGCAGTTGCTGGCCGCCCTGCAGATCCTGCAGAACGGCGACGTGGCCAGCGAGCGCATGATTGGCTCCTGGGCCGGCGCCATGGGCCAGACCCAGTTCATGCCCACGACCTACAACCAGCATGCGGTGGACTTCGACGGGGACGGCAAGCGCGACCTGTGGAACTCCTCGACCGATGCCCTGGCTTCGGCGGCGCACTACCTGCAGGCATCTGGCTGGCAGCGTGGCCAGCCCTGGGGCTTCGAGGTGAACCTGCCCGATGGCTTCGACTACGCCCTGGCCGACCCGGACCAGCGCCGCACGCTGGCCGAATGGGCCGAGCTTGGCGTACGTCCACTGGCGCCGACCGGCGCCGCCGCCAGCGCACGCGCCAGCCTGCAGTTGCCCGCCGGGCACAAGGGCCCGGCCTTCCTGCTGCTGGACAATTTCCGCAGCATCCTCAAGTACAACAACTCCACCTCCTACGCGCTGGCCATCGGCCTGCTGGCCGACAACCTGCTGCGCCCGAGCGAAGTCAAAGGGCAGTGGCCACGCGGCGAACGCCAGTTGGGGCGTAGCGAACGCGTCGAACTGCAGGAGTTGCTGACCAAGGCCGGATTCGATCCCGGCCCGGCCGACGGCATCATCGGCGCCAATACGCGCAAAGCCATCCGTGCCCTGCAGCTGCAACTGAACTGGCCAGCCGATGGCTACCCCAATACCGAGCTGCTGCAACAGCTGCGCGCACGCTAAGCCCAAACGCCGTCCCTGTTACCTGCCATCGCTGGCAGGCAACGGCCCGACCAGGCGTGTCATCGGCATTTTGTCGACAGGCGGCCCCAGCGTCTGCATACACCTTCTGTGGTAGACTGGCCGGCGGCCAAAAGCCACCTGCCCACGGAGCCTCTACCGGAGCCCTGATTTCCGATGTCCGACACCTCCTCGCCCAAATCCGTCGCCAGCGGCGAAAAATTCCGCACCGCCCAAGGCATCACCGCGATCAAGGATGGTCAGAAGCGCCGCGCCTCGGCCGAACCCCAGGTCTTCGAACCCAAACCCAAGTGGTTGCGAGTCAAGGCCCCTGGCGGCAGCCGCTTCGAAGCGGTCAAGCGCAACGTCGGCGAGCACCGCCTGAGCACCGTCTGCCAGGAGTCGCATTGCCCGAACATGGGCGAATGCTGGTCCAACGGCACGGCCACCATCATGCTGATGGGTTCGGTATGCACCCGCGCCTGCCGCTTCTGCGCCGTCGACACCGGCAACCCCAACGGCTGGCTGGATCTGGAAGAGCCACAAAACACCGCCAAGTCAGTAGAACTGATGGCGCTGCGTTACATCGTGCTGACCTCGGTAGACCGTGACGACCTGGAAGACGGCGGCGCCGGGCACTATGCGGCCTGCGTGCGCGCAATCAAGGAAAACACCCCACAAGTGGTAGTAGAGGCCCTGACGCCGGATTTCGACGGCGATCACCAGGCCATCGAGCGCGTGGTCGATTCCGGCCTGGAAGTCTTCGCGCAGAACGTCGAGACAGTCAAACGCCTGACCCATGTGGTGCGCGACCCACGCGCCGGCTACGAGAAGACCCTCAAGGTCCTCGAGCACGCCAAGAAGCACCGCCCCGACGTGCTGACCAAGACCAGCCTGATGCTGGGCCTGGGTGAAACCGACGAAGAGATCATCGAGACCATGGATGATCTGCGCGCCATCGGCGTCGACATCCTCACCCTCGGTCAATACCTGCAGCCCACGCGCAATCACCTCAAGGTGCAGCGCTGGGTCAGCCCGGAAGAGTTCAATCGCTTCCGTGACATCGGCCTGGAGAAGGGCTTCATGGAAGTCGCCGCTGGCCCGCTGGTGCGCTCCAGCTACCGCGCCGACCGCGTGTTCGAGAAGAACAACCTAGGCCTTGCCGCACCGGTTCCGGTGCCTGGCCAGGAAGTCGATACCAGCCTGATTCCGGCACTGAACCTGAACTGACGGGTAGCGTTGGATAAACGAAAGGGGCGCCATGGCGCCCCTTTTTGTTTCTGCACGTTTGCCGCTGCTTACTGATAGCCCAGCCTGTCACGCAGCGCCTTCTCCAGACGCTGTGCCACCTCGTCGAACGCCGGCGGCGCTTGCAGCAGGTCACGCACCTGCACCATCTTCAACCCGGCGTAACCGCAAGGATTGATGCGCAAGAACGGCGACATGTCCATATCGACATTCAGCGCCAGGCCGTGGAACGAGCAGCCACGGCTGACGCGCAGGCCCAGGGACGCGATCTTGTCGCCCGCCACGTACACACCCGGCGCATCCGCCTTGGGCGCGGCCTCGATGCCGTAACTGGCCAGCAGGTCGACCAGACTCTGCTCCATGGCGGTGACCAGCTCACGCACGCCAAGATCGAGACGACGCAGATCGAGCATCAGATAGGCCACCAGTTGGCCAGGACCGTGATAGGTCACCTGGCCGCCACGCTCGACCTGCACCACCGGAATGTCGCCTGGCGCCAGCAGATGCTCGGCTTTACCAGCCTGCCCCTGGGTGAACACCTCGGGATGCTGCAACAACCAGATCTCGTCTGGCGTTTGTGCGTCACGCTCGACGGTGAGCCGACGCATGGCCTCCAGCGTGGGCTGGTAATCGACCAGACCAAGGTGGCGAACGATGAGTTCAGGCATCGGCTTCACAGCACCATGTGCACGCGGCCGGTGGCACGCAGATCGACGTGAATCGCCTGCAGCTGCTCGATGCTGGCCGCGGTGATGAGCACCTGCACGGAGAGGAAATTGCCATTGCGGCTATCACGCATCACCAGCGTGGATGCATCCAGATCCGGCGCATGGCGCTGGATCACTTCGATCACCAGATCGGAAAAACCTTCGCCAGCAGTGCCGATCACCTTGATCGGGTAACGCTCGCAGGGAAATTCGATCTTGGGTGGTTGAACGTCATTATCGGTCATGTCGTCAGCGGGCCTGTGGCCCGTCCAGAAAGGGCCGCCCCGGACTGGAGCGGACTGGTAAGTCAGGGCGCGTCCATGAGACGCTCGGCACAAGACCCAGCGCCCAGAAGACAGGCTGAATGAAACGGCGGAGCAGCCCCCTTTACAAGACGTAAATGGGTACTGCTCCGCCGTTTTCAATGCTGGAGCACAACGTGGCTCGCTTCCAGCGTGCCCGATCAGTTGAACAGGCCGAAGAAGAACAGGCGAATGCTGTCCCACAGACGACGCAGCAGGCCGCCCTCTTCCACCGACTGCAGCGCCACCAGATCGGTGCTGCGCACCACCTCGTCACCCAGTTTGACTTCGACCTTGCCGATCACGTCGCCCTGCTGGATCGGTGCGATCAGCTGCGGGTTGAGCGTCATGCTGGCCTGCAGTTTTTCCAGCTGGCCCTTGGGCATGGTCATGGTCAGGTTTTCCGCCAGCCCCGCCTTGACCTGGTTCGTCGCGCCTTTCCACACGGTGGCCTGGGCCAGCTCGGCGCCCTTCTGGTAGAAGGTGCGGCTTTCGAAGAAACGGAAGCCATAGGTCAGCAGCTTCTGGGTTTCCGCGGCGCGAGCCTGCTCGCTGTCAGTGCCGAACACCGAGGTGATCATACGTGCACCATCGCGTACGGCCGACGCCACCAGGCAGTAGCCAGCCTCGGAGGTGTGGCCGGTTTTCAGGCCGTCGACAGTGCGGTCACGCCACAGCAGCAGGTTACGGTTGGGCTGCTTGATGTTGTTCCAGAGGAACTCCTTCTGCGAGTAGATCGCATAGTGCTCCGCGTCTTCATCGATAATCGCGCGAGCCAGGATCGCCATGTCATGGGCACTGGAGTAGTGATCCGGATGCGGCAGGCCAGTAGCGTTCATGAAGTGGCTGTTCTTCATGCCGAGACGCTCGGCAGTGGCATTCATCATGTCGGCGAAGGCGTCTTCGCTACCGGCGATGTACTCGGCGATGGCGATGCTCGCGTCGTTACCGGACTGGATGATGATGCCGTGCAGCAAGTCGTCGACCGTGGCCTGGCTGTTGAGCGGCAGGAACATGGTGGAACCACCGGAGGCGGCGCCACCGGTACGCCAGGCGTGCTCACTGATGGTGACCAGATCCTTCTCGCCGATCTTGCCGTTGCGGATTTCCAGGGTGGCGATGTAGGCAGTCATCAGCTTGGTCAGGCTGGCTGGCGGCAAGCGCTGGTCAGCATTGTTCTCGACCAGGACGTTGCCGCTGGCGGCGTCCATCAGCACGTAGGATTTGGCGGCCAGTTGCGGCGCCGCAGGCACCACCTGCTGGTTGGCCATGGCAAGTGGCGCGGCCAGAAGGGTCAGTACCAGTGAAGCACGTTGCACGAAGCTGGTGATGTTCATCCGTCTCTCGAAAATCGTTGCATGGGTTTGTACGGCCCCGCAGGGCCATCTTGCGGCTCGCCAACGGGCAAGCCTCGGATTTAGTCCGGCAAAAGCCGGTTAAGTGCCATCAGTCGGCACGTACCAGTGTGGGTTGGCCAAGGTTGGCAAGCCGCACGCTGCTCTGCAGCTGCTCAGCCTCGCCCTGGTTGCTGATCGGCCCCATTCGGACCCGATGCAGAATCTGCTGGTCGCGCACCACTGAGCTGATGAACACCGGCACACTGCTGGTCTGGCTCAGCTTGGACTTGAGCAGCTCCGCAGCGTCCGGATTGGCGAAGGCTCCCACCTGGAGATACAGGCCAGAAGCTCCGAGTGAATCGTTTTTTTTTGCGTCGATCTGTACCGGCACCACCGCAGCGGCGTGCTGAGCAGGCGGCGGCGCGTACTTCTCGACGGCAGGCGCTACTGGCTGGGCCGCCGGCTGGGCGACGGCTGCCTTGGCTGGCTGGTTGTTGGCCAGCACCAGCGGCACCGGACGACCCTGCTGCGCCCACCACTCATGCGGATCGATACCTTCGACCTTGACCCGCGCCGTGCCTTTCTCGGCATAGCCAAGCTTCTTCGCCGCCGCGAAAGACAGGTCGATGATGCGGTCCGAATAGAACGGCCCACGGTCGTTGACTCGCAGGATCACGACCTTGCCGTTCTCCAGGTTGGTCACGCGCACGTAACTGGGCAGCGGCAGGGTCTTGTGCGCAGCGGTCATGCCGTACAGGTCGTAGGTCTCGCCGTTGGCGGTGGCCTGGCCGTGAAACTTGGTGCCATACCAGGACGCCGGGCCGACCGCCTGATAACGGCGCGCGTCCTGAATCGGGTAGTACTGCTTGCCGAACACCACATAGGGGCTGGCCTTGACCGGCCCGTAGTGCGGCATGGGAATGGCATCCTTAATCTTGGAGACGTCGACGTCCCACCAGGGCGCGCCATCACGATGCGGGCGGTTGAAATCGTCCGGCCCGGAGATACCGGCCGACTGCCCGGGCGCGGTGCCTGGCTGCGGCGCCCGATTGGAGGAGCAGCTCGCCAGCAACAGCGCTGCCGTTACGCAGGCTGCCAGCGGCAGCAGTTTTGATGCACTCATCGATTACCCCGTGCTTCGACCAGCAGCTCGGCCAGTTGGTTGACTGCCATGGCATACATCACGCTGCGATTGTAGCGGGTGATGGTGTAGAAGTTGGGCAAACCGAACCAGTATTCGTCGCCTTCGGCACCTTCCAGACGAAACGCGGTGACCGGCACGTCTTCAGCCAGCTGGTCCTGGCTGCTCCAGCCCAGTTCGCGCAGCTCGGCGACGTTCTTCACCGGATCCAGGCCCTGGGTCAGGCCTTCGTCGACACGCGCACCACTGACCTCAACGCGACTGGCGACCTGACCACCGGCCTGCCAGCCGTGACGTTTGAAATAACTGGCGACACTGCCAATGGCATCGGTCGGGTTGCTCCAGATGTTGATATGCCCGTCGCCGTCGAAATCCACGGCATAGGCGCGGAAGCTGCTCGGCATGAACTGCGGCAGGCCCATGGCCCCGGCGTAGGAGCCTTTGAGCGAGAGCGGGTCGACCTGCTCTTCACGGGTCAGCATGAGAAACTCACGCAGCTCCTTGCGGAAGAACGGCGAGCGCGGCGGATAATCGAACGCCAGGGTGGACAACGCGTCCATCACGCGCCAACTGCCGGTGTTGCCGCCGTAGAAGGTCTCTACACCGATGATCGCAACGATGAACTGCGGCGGCACGCCGTACTCGGCCTCGGCCTTCTCCAGCGCCGCCTGGTTCTTGCTCCAGAACTCAACACCCTGGGCGATACGCTTGTCGGTGATGAAGATCGGCCGGTATTCCTTCCAGGGTTTGACCTTCTCGGCCGGACGCGAGATGGCGTCGAGAATGGCCTGCTTACGCTCGACACCGGCGAACAGCGCGTACAACTGCTCGCTGGCGAAACCGTAGTCGCGTGTCATTTCCTCGACGAACTCGGTCACCTGCGGTGAGTTCTGGTAATCGGCCGCCAGCGCCTGGGCACTGTTGCCGAGCATGCCGGCGATGCCAACGCCAATGAACGTACGAGCTGCCCAACTGCGCAGAGAATGCATTAACTCAAAACCCCCAAAATCAAACCTGAGCGATCCACTTTCTATGAGTGTGAATCGCCATCAATATCCCGAAGCCTGACAACAGCGTGACCAGATGGGTTCCGCCATAACTAATGAAGGGCAGCGGAACCCCAACCACCGGCAGCAAACCACTGACCATGCCGATGTTGACGAATACGTAGACGAAGAAGGTCATGGTCAGCGCCCCGGCCAGCAGCTTGCCGAACAGCGTCTGCGCCTGGGCAGTGATCACCAGGCCGCGCGCCAGCAACAGCATGTAGAGCAGCAACAGCAGACAGACACCGACCAGGCCGAACTCCTCCGCGAGCACGGCAATGATAAAGTCCGTATGGCTTTCCGGCAAAAAATCCAGGTGCGACTGGGTGCCCAGCAACCAGCCCTTACCCAGTACGCCACCAGAGCCGATGGCGGCCTTGGACTGGATGATGTTCCAGCCCGCGCCGAGCGGATCGCTCTCCGGGTTGAGGAAGGTCAGCACGCGGCGTTTCTGGTAGTCATGCATGAGGAAGAACCACATGCCCACGGCAATCGGCACCACCGCTGCCGCCGCCCCCAGGATCCAGCGCCACTGCAGCCCCGCCATGAACACGACGAAACCACCCGAGGCGAGAATCAGCAGCGAGGTGCCCAGATCCGGCTGTTTGGCGATCAGCACCACCGGCACGATGATCATGGCCAGGCTGACGACGATATGCTTGAAGCGCGGCGGCAGGTTATGCCGCGACAGGTACCAGGCGATGGTCATCGGCATGATGATCTTCATCAGCTCCGAGGGCTGGAAGCGAATCACCCCGGGGATGTTGATCCAGCGCGTAGCGCCCATGGCGGTGTGCCCCATGACCTCCACCACCGTCAGCAGGGCGACTCCGATCACGTAGGCCAGCGGCACCCAGCGCGCCATGAAGCGCGGGTCGAACTGGGCGATGACCACCACTGCAACCATGCCGATGCCGAAGGACGACGCCTGCTTGATCAGCAGCTCGACGTTCTTGCCACTGGCCGAATAGAGAATGAACAGGCTGCCGGTCCCCAGAATCAGCAACAGCAACAGCAACCAGCCATCGATATGCATGCGCTGCAACAGGCTGGCGCGACGGCGCAGGACGTCTTCGTCGGACAGGGTACGGTCGAAATTGCTGATCATCGCTGACTGACCTCGGCAGGCGTGGGCAAGGCGAACTCGGCCTTGAGCTGACCGGTATCTTTATCCAGCAGCCAGGCATCCATTACCTGCTTGACCACTGGCGCGGCGACGCCGGAGCCGGACTCACCGTTCTCCACCATCACCGCGACGGCGATCTGCGGGTTGTCCGCCGGCGCAAAGCCGATGAACAGCGCATGGTCACGGTGGCGCTCCTGCACCTTGTTGCGGTCGTACCTCTCGCCCTGCTTGATAGCGACCACCTGCGCCGTCCCGCTCTTGCCGGCGATGCGATAGACCGCGCTGTCGCCCACCTTGCGCGCCGTGCCGCGAGCACCGTGCAGCACTTCTTCCATGCCGTGAATGCCGTATTCCCAGAACTTAGGATCACGCAGGACGATATCCGGAATCGGGTTGGGGTCCACCGGCTGGACACCGCCGACGCTCTTGGCCAGGTGCGGACGAATCCACTTGCCACGCGTGGCCATCAAGGTGGTGGCCTGCGCCAGCTGCAGCGGCGTGGTCTGCATGTAGCCCTGACCGATGCCGAGAATCAGCGTCTCGCCCGGATACCAGGGCTGGCGGAAGCGCGCACGCTTCCAGTCGCGCGACGGCATCAGGCCCGAGGTCTCTTCGAACATGTCCAGCGCCACTCGCTGGCCGAGACCGAAGCGGCTCATGTAGTCATGCAGACGGTCGATGCCCATCTTGTGCGCCAGCTCGTAGAAATAGGTGTCGTTGGAACGGGCGATGGCCAGATTGAGATCGATCCAGCCATCACCGCTGCGGTTCCAGTTACGGTACTTGTGGCTGTTGTTGGGCAACTGGTAGAAGCCCGGATCGAATACCCGCGTGGCCGGGGTGATCACCCCGGCATCCAGCCCCGAGACGGCGACCATCGGCTTGATGGTCGAGCCCGGCGGATAGAGGCCACGCAACACCCGGTTGTACAGCGGCTGGTCGATGGAGTCGCGCAACTCGCCGTAGGCCTTGAAGCTGATGCCGGTGACGAAAGGGTTGGGGTCGAAACTCGGCTGACTGACCATGGCCAGTACCTCGCCAGTCTTCGGCTGGATCGCGACCACCGCCCCGCGCCGCCCGCCCAGGGCATTCTCGGCTGCTTCCTGCAGGCGCGAGTCGAGACTCAGGACGATGTCCTTGCCCGGCTTCGGATCGATGCGATTGAGCACCCGCAGCACGCGGCCACGGGCGTTGGTTTCGACCTCTTCATAGCCGACTTCGCCGTGCAGCTCATCCTCGTAGAAGCGCTCGATACCGGTCTTGCCGATATGGTGAGTGCCCGCATATTCGGTCGGATCCAGGCGCTTGAGCTCCTGCTCGTTGATCCGCCCGACGTACCCCACCGAGTGGGCAAAGTGCTCCTGCAAAGGGTAATGACGCACCAGCTGCGCAGCCACCTCGACACCCGGCAGGCGGAATTGGTTGACCGCGATGCGGGCGATCTGCTCCTCGGAAAGCTCGAACAGGATCGGCACCGGCTCGAACGGGCGCCGCCCCTGGCGCACCCGACGGTCGAACAGAGCACGGTCTTCCTCGGTCAGGTCGAGCACCTCGACCACGGTATCGAGCACCTGCTGCCAGTCGCCGGCACGCTCGCGGGTCACGGTCAGGCTGAAGCTGGGCCGGTTGTCGGCGATGATCACGCCGTTACGGTCATAGATCAGCCCCCGGGTGGGCGGAACGGGCTGTACATGGATACGGTTGTTTTCCGCCAGGGTGCTGTGATGCTCGTACTGAACCACCTGCAGGTAGTACATGCGCATGATCAGCACACAGGTCAGCAGGACGATCACCACGCCGCCGACGACCACCCGGCGCTTGACCAGGCGAGCGTCCTTTTCGTGATCCTTGAGGCGAATCGGCTGCGGCATCGTGGACTACTGGCTCACTTGTGGTACGGATGGCCGGACAGCACGGTCCAGGCCCGGTAGATCTGCTCGCCAAGCAGGATACGCACCAGCGGATGAGGCAGGGTCAGCGGCGACAGCGACCAGCGTTGCTCGCTGCGCGCACAGACCTCCGGCGCCAGCCCTTCCGGGCCGCCGACCATGAGGTTGACGTTGCGCGCATCGAGGCGCCAGCGATCGAGCTCCGCCGCCAATTGCTCGGTGCTCCATGGCTTGCCATGGACCTCCAGCGTGACGATACGTTCGCCGGGCTGCACCTTGCTCAGCATGGCCTCGCCTTCCTGACGGATCAGGCGGGCAACGTCGGCATTCTTGCCGCGCGTGTTGAGCGGAATCTCCACCAGCTCCAGCGGCAATTCGGCCGGCAGACGCTTGACGTACTCCTGCCAGCCCTCCTCGACCCAGCGCGGCATGCGCGAGCCGACGGCGATCAGTTTTATCCGCACGGCTTGCGCTTACTCTGCGCTGTGCTGGGCGCGGCTCTGCTCGGCGCCCTGCCACAGGCGCTCGAGGTCGTAGAACTGACGTGCGGTCGGCAGCATCACGTGCACGACGATATCGCCCAGGTCGAGCAGGGCCCATTCGCCGCTGTCCAGACCTTCGCTGCCGATCGGGCGCACGCCCTGCTCCTTGACCTTTTCCAGCACGTTTTCCACCAGCGACTTGACCTGACGGCTGGAGCTACCGCTGGCGATCACCATGAAGTCGGTGATGCTGGTCTTGTCCTTGACGTCGATCACGGTGATGTCGGTCGCCTTGATCTCTTCCAGCGCCGCCACGGCGATCTTGACCAGCTCTTCGCTGGGCATGTTCTGCTTGCTCATAAAAACTCATTTGCCTCGTGTAATGGACGCCAGCGCACATGCACGGCGTTTCAAGCATGGGACGCACGGTACAGATCGTGCGCCTGGATATAGGCCAGTACCGCATCGGGCAGCAGATAACGCGCCGAGCGGCCGGTTGCCAGTAGATGGCGAATCTGCGTGGCGGAAATCGCCAACGGAGTCTGCCAGATGAAACTGATTTGCCCGCCAGCCCCCTCCAGGCTCAGAGGGTCGCTGACACTGCGCGCCGCCAGCAGATCGCGCAGAGCCTCCGGCGCCTCGCTGTCGGCATCCGGCCGCTGCAGCACCAACAGGTGGCAGTGCTCGAGCAACTCCTGCCAGCGATGCCAACTCGGCAAGCCACAGAAGGCATCCCAGCCAAGCAACAGGAACAGCTGATCGTCGTCTGCCAGCTCGGCACGCACCGACTCCAGCGTGTCCAGGGTGTACGACGGCTTGTCGCGGCGCAGTTCGCGGTCATCGACCGTCAACCGCGTCTCGCCAGCTACCGCCAGCTCGACCATGGCCAGACGCTGTTCCGCCGTCGCCTGCGGCGTATCGCGGTGCGGCGGCCTGGCGCTGGGGATCAGCCGCAGTTCGTCCAGCGCCATGAATTCGGCCACTTCCAGCGCGGCACGCAGATGCCCGATATGCACCGGGTTGAAGGTACCGCCGAGCAGGCCGATGCGTCGGGCGCCGAGTCCTTTCATTTATGTACGAATGTGTCCGTCGCCGAAGACCACGTACTTCTCACTGGTCAGCCCCTCCAGCCCGACCGGGCCGCGAGCGTGCAGCTTGTCGGTGGAGATGCCAATCTCCGCGCCCAGGCCGTATTCGAAACCATCGGCGAAGCGGGTCGAAGCGTTGACCATCACCGACGCGGAATCCACTTCGGTGAGGAAGCGCCGCGCATCGCTGAAGTTCTCGGTGATGATCGAATCGGTGTGCTGCGAGCCGTAATGATTGATGTGCTCGATGGCCGCATCCAGCGAGTCGACGATGCGAATCGCCAGGATCGGCGCGTTGTATTCGGCGAACCAGTCGTCCTCGCTCGCTTGCAGCACGTCGCTGCCGAGCAGTTCGCAGGTGGCGGCATCGCCACGCAGCTCCACGCCCTTGTCGCGGTAGATGGCGGCCAACGGCGGCAACACGCGTGCGGCGATGGCCTGGTGCACCAGCAAGGTTTCCATGGCGTTGCACGGCGAGTAGCGCTGAGTCTTGGCGTTGTCGCAGACGCGAATGGCCTTGTCGAGATCGGCCGCGACATCGACATAGACGTGGCAGACGCCGTCCAGGTGCTTGATCACCGGCACCTTGGCGTCGCGACTGATGCGCTCGATCAGGCCCTTGCCGCCACGCGGCACGATCACGTCGACGTATTCGGGCATGGTGATCAGCTCGCCGACCGCGGCGCGGTCGGTGGTTTCCACCACCTGCACGGCGGCAGCCGGCAGATCGGCCTCAGCCAGGCCCTGCTGGATGCAGCGGGCAATCGCCTGGTTGGAATGAATGGCCTCGGAGCCGCCACGCAGGATGGTGGCATTGCCCGACTTCAGGCACAGGCTGGCGGCATCGATGGTCACGTTCGGACGCGACTCGTAGATGATGCCGATCACCCCCAGCGGTACGCGCATCTTGCCGACCTGGATGCCGGACGGCAGGTAGCGCATGCCCTGAATCTCGCCGATCGGGTCAGGCAGGGTCGCCACCTGGCGCAGCCCCTCGATCATGCTGTCGATCACCTTCGGCGTCAGCGCCAGGCGATCGACCATGGCCGGCTCCAGACCACTGGCGCGGGCGGCGGCCAGGTCCCGTTCATTGGCGGTGGTCAGCTCGGCGCGGGCGGCGTCGAGGGCATTGGCGGCGGCCTGCAGCGCGCGATTCTTCTGCGCGGTGCTGGCGCGGGCGAGCACCCGCGAAGCCTGGCGGGCGGCCTGGCCCAGGCGGGTCATGTATGCGTGCACGGACTCGGTCATGGCGGCGGAGGTCTGGCAGTTGGAAAAAGGGGCTGATTATAGCGGGCTCGCAAGTCCGCGCCCAGCGGCGTCTGGCAAGCGGTAGACAGCACGTTCGCCAGAACCCGGCGGTAACGCCGGCAGCCGCGCTGCAAAGGCGCCTGCAGCGCAACGGTGACACCCACGCACAGAGGCCGCCCGAAGGTTGGGTAAACAAATCGCCGCCTGATGTTTACCTTGCAATCGAGGTTTTGCCGAAGCCGGCGAGACGGCGCCGAGTGCCGCCCCACCAGAACAACGATAAAAGACCCTGGAGTGCACCCTATGCGTTACCGCACCGACTACAGCGCCGCCCTGCTCGCCAGCCCGCCTGAAGTGATCGAGATCGCCGGCTGGCGCCTCCACTATCAGGCCTACTCCAAACGCCAGCGCGACGCTCGCGCACCGGTGCTGATGCTGGGCGGGGCGTTCCAGAGTTTTCGTTCCTTTGCCGCGGAAGTCGACGAGCTGCTGGTGGAACACCCCGTGATCCTGCTCGACCTGCCCAGCCAGGGTGGCAATCTGCAGCTGGCCCCCGAGCTCGGCCTGGAGCAGCTGGCCGATCTGATCGCCGCCTTCGCCGAGCAACTGCGCTTGCCGCCACTGATGCCCATCGGCCTGTCCTATGGCTCGGCACTGGCGGCGCTGTTCGCCGCACGCCATCCGCAGCGTTGCGCGCGCCTGCTGCTGGCCGGCATCACCGCCTTCGGCCGTCCAGGCGCTCGGAGAATGCTGGAGGAAGGCCTGGCCCTGCTCGAGGAAGGCCGTAGTGGCGAGTTCGCCCATGGCGCCGTATGCGGTCTGCTCAACCCGCTGCAACTGCAGGCGACCGGCATTTCGCCGGTATTTCGCAAGGCGCTGCTACGGCAGATTCAGCGTCTGTCACCGACCGAGGTAGAGCGCTATCGGCAGAACAGTCAGCGTCTGCTGGCATTCGGCGGCTTCAGCCAGCACCCGCAATGCCCAACCCTGGTACTGGCCGGCGAACATGACCACTTCACCCAGCCCTGGGAGCACGCCCACTTCGCCGCCGCCTGCGCCAGTGCCGACTGCGTGCTGATCCACCATGCCGACCACCTCGCCCAGTTCGAACAGCGCGAAGCCTGCGCCACGCTGTACCGTCCGTTTCTTGGCGAGCGAGCTGTGCCCCTGCGCAGCCCAGGCAGCAAGCGCCTGCAGGGCGAGCAGCTACTGCAGTTGGAGAAACGTTGCGAACCCCGCCTTGCACCCCGCCAGCGTCAGGCACGGCTGCAGCATGCGGAGGGCCAGCAATGGGTAGTCGAGCTGAGCGAACTGGGCTTCTTCGGCGGCCAGCTGCAAGGCGACCTGCCTCGTGACCTGCCGCTGCGCGGCTGGCAACTGAGCTACGCCGACCTGCCGCACCAGCCACTGTTGCCACTGCGCCAGGACGAGCAGGGCCTGGCCTTCGTCTTCCCGCATACCGATGCAGAGGCCTGCCTGGCGCTGGCCGAGCGTATCCATCCAGCGCCCCTGCCGACGGCCGCATGCGCCTGACTCGGGCCACGTATCGAGCCGCGCGAGGCGCTAAACCTGCGCCTGAATCACCCGCACCAGTCCGGGCAAACGCGACGGTTTGAGGCCCAGGCTGGAGGCATCGGCACTGGGGTCGAGCACCTGAACCTGAGCGAAGCCGCAGCGCTGGAAACCCGCGACGATCTCGTCGTGACTGCGGTAATGCAGTGGATAGCTGCCGCGGGTCAGCCTGCCGATCAGCTCGACGCCCCAGCGCAGCTGGCGATAGCGCGGATGTTCATGCAGATCCGGATAAAGCTCGGTCAGATAGATCGCACTGGGGAAGTCACTCAGTTCGCTGGCAAGCCGGCTCCAGAAGCCCTCGATCAGCGCCAGCGGGAAATAGTTGACCAGCCCCTCGGTGATCACCACCACCGGCTGACTGCGGTCCAGATCCGCGAACAGCGTGTTGAGTTGCTGATTGCCACGCTCGGCGAGAATGTCCACTGCACACACCCGATGCCGACCATCCAGCCAGCCTTCGCCATGCAGCAGCAGACGCTTGCGCGCCGCCATGGCCGGCAGATCGGCCTCCAGGTATTGCAACTGAGGGTAACGCGAGCAAAAGCGGCGACCACGCGGCGACAGCCCACAGGCGATTTCCACCACCTGGCGCACCCCCTGCTGCTCGATGGCAGCGCTGAGCTGTGCATCGATCTGCAGGTGCCGTTGCAGCAGCAATGCCTCGATATCCAGCCCGAAACCAGCCCTGGCCCCCCAGGCCAGCGGCCACAGCAACTTGTGCACGAGGCTGCCGAACGCGGTGACGAAGGCAGGCTCGGCGAGGCGGTGGCGATACCAGACGTAACCGGTGTAATGCGCCGACGGGCTGATATGGGCGCTGCTGGCTCGGGCGCGTTCAGGCATTTTTAAGGCTCTTGTTGTTATGCTCGCGCGCCCAGACTATGCCTGCTTGAGTGAATACGACAGTTCATGCCCACCGAACCCACCCTTAGTTTGCCCTGGCCCGGCGCCCGGCCGCTGCCTGATGCCTTTTTCGACCGCGACGCGCAGCTGGTCGCTCGCGAGCTGCTCGGCAAGGTGATTCGCCATCGCGTCGGCGCACTGTGGCTGAGCGCAAGAATCATCGAGACCGAGGCCTACTATCTGGTCGACAAAGGTAGTCATGCCTCGCTCGGCTACACCGAAAAACGCAAGGCGCTTTTCGCTGACGGCGGGCATATCTACATGTACTACGCACGCGGCGGTGACTCGCTGAACTTCAGCGCCCATGGGCCGGGCAATGCGGTGCTGATCAAATCCGCCCATCCCTGGCTCGATGCCGTCAGCGGTGCCGATGCCCTGGCCGCGATGCAGCGCAACAACCCCGACAGCCAGGGCCTGCCGCGCGTGCCGGAGCGCCTGTGTGCCGGGCAGACCCTGCTGTGCAAGGCGCTTGGCCTGAAAGTGCCGGACTGGGATGCACGCCGCTTCGATCAGCAACGGCTGTTCGTCGAGGATGTCGGCGAACGACCGCAAGCGATCATCCAGTGCGCGCGCCTGGGCATTCCCAAGGGGCGGGACGAGCACTTGCCGTACCGTTTCGTCGACGCCCGGTATGCCCGTCACTGCACGCGCAACCCTTTGCGCCGAGGACAGGTCGAAGGGCGTAACTATCGATTGTTGAACCTCTCTGGAGCAGAGCGATGAGCGTCTGGCTGGACAACCTGACCACCTGGCTGAGTGGCAATCCGCAATGGCTGGGTGTGGCGATCTTTCTCATCGCCCTGCTCGAATGCCTGGCCCTGGTGGGCATTGTGCTGCCCGGCGTGGTGCTGCTGTTCAGCGTCGCGCTGCTCGCCGGCAGTGGTGTACTGACGTTGCCGCAGACATTGTTGCTGGCCTATGCCGGCGCACTGTGTGGCGACCTGATTTCCTACTCGCTGGGCAGACGTTTCAAGCACGACATCGGCCGCCTGCCAGTGCTGCGTCGCCATCCGCAGTGGATCCTGCGCGCCGAACTCTATTTCCGTCACTACGGCGTGGCCAGCCTGCTGGTCGGTCGCTTCATCGGCCCGCTGCGCCCCATGCTGCCGCTGGTAGCCGGCATGCTGAACATGCCGCTGCTGCGCTTCATCCTCGTCAGCCTGGTGGCGGCGGCCGGCTGGGCCGTGGCCTACCTGTTGCCGGGCTGGGCAACCGGCGCCGCGCTGCGCCTGCCGATGGCGGAAGGTTTCTGGACCGAAGCGGCGGTGCTGCTGGCCGGTATCGGCATGATCCTGCTGCTGACCATTCAGGCCAGCCTGGCGGAAAAACCACGGGCCAGCCTGCTGGGCGGCGGCCTCAGCCTGGCGCTGCTGATAGCCATCGTCATCGGTTGGCCGCATCTCGATGCGCTGGATCAGGGGTTGATGACCCTGGTGCAGGAGCAGCGCCAGGCGCACCTGGATCAATGGATCGGCACCCTGACCCGACTTGGGGACTTTCATATCCAGCTGGTGGCGGCGGCAGTACTTTGCACCCTGCTGCTGCTGGCGCGCCGCTGGCGCCACCTGTTTTTTGCCGGTTCGACCCTGCTGGTCACCGCTATCGGCAACACCACACTCAAGCACGGATTCGCCCGGGCGCGGCCCGATGTGCTGAGCGAGCCACTGAGCACCTTCAGCTTTCCCAGCGGCCATAGCTCGGCAGCCTTCGCCTTCTTTCTGGTTCTCGGGGTGCTGGCAGGGCGCGGTCAATCCGCACGCCTGCGCCTGGCCTGGCTGACAGTGGCGTGCCTGCCAGCCGCGGCGATTGCCTTGTCGCGGGTCTATCTGGGCGTGCATTGGCCCAGCGATATCATTGCCGGATCCCTGCTGGCATCGGCCGTCTGCGGCCTCAGCCTGGCCCTGTGCCAGCGTCAGGAGCCGTTGCCGGCGCTGCCGGCCCGCCTGTGGTGGATCATCCTGCCGGCCTGCCTGGCGGTACTGGGCGGCATGGCGACCTGGCAGCTGTCCAACGCGCTACTGCGTTATGCCTACTGACCTGTCGCCTCAGGCATCGCCCTGCAGTTGCTCCACCATGGCCTGCAGCTGGCTCAGGCGCAGCTCGGGGTCGTCCAGTTGCAGCAACTGCAGCTTCTGCCCGGGCTCCAGCGGCAGCAGATAGGCGAGCTGATTGGCCAGTTGCAACTGGCCACTGGGCAACCCGGCCATGCCCAGCCCTTCCACCAGCGGGTGCTGGGCCAGGGCCGAGAGCAGCGCCGCCAGGTCAGCATGTTCGCCGAGCAGCGGGAGCTCTTCATGCTCTTCGAGCCATTCCACGTCGGCGATGGTCAGCTGGTCCGGCAGCACCTGGGCGCGTCCCACCTTGAACCGACGGCCACCTTCCACGCGAATCCCAAGCAGGCCGTTGGGACGCTGCTGGAAGTCGCACACCAGCGCCTCGCAGCCGATGGCAGCGAAACGACTGGCGGCCTCCCCCACTTCCTCGCCCTCGACGATGCACACCACGCCGAAACCGCTGCCCTGTTTCATGCAGCGGCTGATCATGTCCAGGTAGCGCGCCTCGAATATCTGCAGGTCGAGCACGCAGCCGGGAAACAGTACGGTGTTGAGCGGAAACAGTGGCAGATTCATGGTTTAAAGGCCTGCTATCAATGCAATGGTGCCGGGGCAACAGAGATCGCCGCGCAGGCTCTCACAGGAACAGGACAATCGCCAGAGGCAACAACACGGCCGTGATCACGCCCATCAGGCTCATCGCCAAGGCGGCGAAGGCACCGCACTCGTCGCTCTCCTGCAGCGCTCGCGCCGTACCCACGGCATGCGCGGTCAGGCCCAGCGCCATGCCCTGCGCGGCGGGGTGATGAACCCGGCACAGGCGCAGGATGGTCGGCCCGACGATGGCGCCGATGACCCCGGTGATCATCACGAACACTGCCGCCAGCGCGGCGATACCGCCGATCTGGTCGGCCACCAGCATGGCGATCGGCGAGGTTACCGACTTGGGGGCCATGCTCATCAGCACCAGTCTCTCGGCGCCGAACAACCAGGCCAGCCCTGCGCCGAGCACGGTGGCGAAGGTGCCGGCGATCAGCAGGGTCAGGATGATCGGCCAGAACAGCTGGCGAATCCGCCGCAGATTGAGATACAGCGGTACGGCCAGAGCCACGGTGGCCGGGCCGAGCAACAGGGTCATCGCCGCGACGCTGTTGCGGTACTCGGCGAAGCTCAGGCCACACAGCAGCAGAATGCCGATCACCGTGAGCATCGAGACCAGCACCGGCTGCAGGAACACCCAGCGGGTGCGCTCGTAGCCGGCCATGGCCAGCTGATAGGCGCCCAGGGTAATACCGATGCCGAACAGCGGGTGATGGGTCAGCGCCTGCCAGGCGCCCAGCCAATCCGGACTCATGCGTCCTCCCCGCGCTGCTGGCGCTCGATCAGTTTCTGCATCAGCCAGCCGGCGAAAGCCAGCGACAGCAGCAGCGACAGTACCAGGGCACCGACCACGGCCCAGAAATCGGCGGCGATATCACTGGCATAGACCATCACCCCCACGGCAGGCGGCACCAGGATCAGCGGCAGATACTTGAGCAGGCTGCTGGACGCGATACTGAGCGACTCGCCCACCTCGCCACGCAGCATGAGAAAAACGAACAACAGCAGCATGCCGATAATTGGCCCTGGCAGCATCGGCAGCAGCAGCACATTGAGGACGGTACCCAGCAACTGGCACAGCACCAGCCAGGAAAGGCCGCGAAGCAGCATGTTTGTGGTCTCCAGAAGACGAGCGATGACCGCGAGCGTTGCTTACCAGCAAGCCGCTGAAAAATGCACATGGCTTTCCAGCGGCCTACTAGAGGGGATTCCGGGCATCTATTGGGGCATGTCGGCCATTATAGGCCCGATCCCCCTTCACTGGCCCCCGTATTGCTTCGTCGAGCAGGCCTATGCCTCGTCATTCATCACGCCTAGGCAAGCTTGACCCGCTGCCGCCCCCATGATCATGTAGGCCGCAACGGTTTCACGCACACAAGAAAAACACCCGCGTCCTCAAGGAGGAACTATGCCGTTAGTACCCGTAGCAGAGCTCAAGGACTATGTAGGCAAGGAACTCGGCAAGTCCGAGTGGCTGAGCATCGATCAGGAGCGCATCAACCAGTTCGCCGAGTGCACCGGCGACCACCAGTTCATCCACGTCGACCCGGAAAAGGCCAAGCTGACCCCCTTCGGCACCACCATCGCCCACGGTTTCCTGTCGCTGTCGCTGATACCGATGCTGATGGAAAAGATCATGATCCTGCCGCAGGGCCTGAAGATGGCGGTGAACTACGGCCTCGACAGCGTGCGCTTCGTCCAGCCGGTCAAGGTCGACTCCAAGGTGCGTCTGGTGGTGACGCTGATCGAAGCCACCGAGAAGAACCCCGGTCAGTGGCTGCTCAAGGCGCGGACCGTGCTGGAGATCGAAGGTCAGGAGAAACCGGCCTACATCGCCGAACCGCTGACCCTCTGCTTCGTCTGACATCCGCGCGTTCCCGTTTCCGGCTTCAACCGTCGAAACGGGAACCGTCTCGCATCGGCAAAGCGTGCGATGCGGCAGCGCAAGCGTCCAGGCTTGCGGCATACTGCCGCCCAAAGCACCGACCTGGACGTCCGTCATGAATCCTCTCGCCTTGCGTTTGCTGCCTCTGTGCCTCTCCCTGCTGATCGCCGGTTGCGACGAAGCACGCCCGCTGCTGCCAGCCAATGCCACCCTGCCGGATGGCGGCCAGTATCGCGGCGAGATCGTCGACGGCCTGCTGCAGGGCCCGGGGCGCCTGGACTACCGTAATGGCAGCTGGTTCGTCGGCCAGTTCAAGGACGGCATGCTCGAAGGCAGCGGTGAGTGGCAGGGCCCCGGCGGCGAACACTACCTGGGCGAGTTCCATGAAGGTATGTTCCATGGCCAGGGCACCCTGACCTACAGCGACGGCAGCCGTTACCAGGGTGGCTTCGAACGCAACCGATTCAGCGGCGTGGGCCTGCTCGAACAGGGCGGCCAACGCTACCAGGGGGAGTTTCTCAACGACCGCTTCCACGGCCTGGGCAAACTGGAAATGGCCGATGGCAGCAGCTTCCAGGGCCAATTCGTCAACGGCCAGTTGGAGGGCCAGGGCGTGCGCAGCGACGCCTATGGCAATCAGTACAGCGGCGTATTCGTCCAGGGCCTGCTCAGCGGCCAGGGCAGCTACCGCAATGCCGATGGCGACAACTACAGCGGCGGCTTCCTCAACGACGAATTTCACGGCAAGGGCCGTTACCAGAGCGCCAGCGGCGAACTCTGGGCCGGCGAGTTCGTCGAGGGCGTGTTGCAGGGCCCTGGTGAATATACCGACGAAAACGGCACCCGCTACCTCGGCGACTTCGCCGACTGGCAATACGAAGGCGAAGGCCTGCTCACCCTGCCTGACGGCAGCGCTTACCGAGGGCGCTTCTCGGGTGGCGAATACAGCGGCAAAGGCACGCTGACCCTGGCCGATGGCAGCCGCCAGTCCGGCACCTGGCAAAGCGGCCGTCTGGTGCGCGACGAGCAGGGGCAGGTCCTGCCTGACAGCCTCGAGCTGGGCCTGCTGCTGCAAGGACAGCTGCTCGACCAGGCCATTGCCGCCATCCCGGCCTCGACGCCGGCACGCGAACTGTATGCGCTGACCCTGGCCGGTGACGGCAAGCAAAGTGTGTTCATGCGCGAGGCGGACTACGTCAGCCGGCTGATGCGCGAGCGCTTCGGCGCCTATGGCGGCATCACCCTGGTCAACCACCGCGACCATCTCGCCGACCGCCCGCTGGCCACCCGCGAGAACCTCGCCCGCGCGATCCAGGCGCTGGCCGAGCGCAGCGGCGAGGAAGACCTGATCTTCATCTACCTGACCAGCCACGGCTCGCGCCGCCACGAACTCAACCTCGACCAACCGCGCCTGCAACTGGCCGATCTGCCCGCCAGCGAACTGGCCGCCCTGCTCGCCCCCCTCAAGCAGCGCGACAAGGTGGTGGTGATCTCCGCCTGCTATTCCGGTGGTTTCATCCCGCCGCTGAAAGATGAAAAGACCCTGGTGATGACCGCCGCGCGCGCCGACCGGGTGTCCTTCGGCTGCAGCGAGGAAAACGACTTCACCTATTTCGGCCGCGCCCTGTTCGCCGAAGCCCTCGGCGAAACCGACAACCTCGAACGGGCCTTCGAACTGGCCAAGGAACGGGTCGCCGAGCGTGAGCAGAGCGACGGCTTCGAACCGTCCGAACCACAGATCTGGGCGCCACGCGGCGTCCTCCAGCACTGGCGTGAGCTGCGCCAGAGCCAGGCCGAACGGGCGCTCGGCGCCGTGGCCAACGCTCCGACCAAGGACTGACAGGCCGTTGAGAAACACAGGAGAGCCAGGCAAGACGGTTTTTGACGCAGCATTGCCAACGCACGACTGCATGCAGAAAGCCAAAGCCGAGGTAGTTTTTCAACAGCCTGTTAAGCTGAACTGTAACGAACAAGAGACGACTGCATGTACCTGACCCCGCAGCACATCCTCATCGCTGGCGCCACCGGACTCACCGGCGAGCACCTGCTCGACCGTCTGCTCAGCGAGCCGACGGTCGCCCGCGTGCTGGCGCCGACCCGCCGCCCCCTGGCCACGCACCCTCACCTGGAAAACCCGGTGGGTGAACTGCAGACCCTGCTGCCGCAACTGTCCGGCCAGATCGACACCGCTTTCTGCTGCCTGGGCAGCACCATAAAGCAGGCCGGCTCGCAAGAGGCCTTCCGCGCCGTCGACCACGATCTGGTACTGGCCTTCGCGCGCCGCGCTCGCGAGCTCGGCGCGCGGCATCTGGTGGTGATCAGCGCCCTGGGCGCCAACGCCAATTCGTCGGTGTTCTACAACCGCGTCAAAGGCGAGGCCGAAGAAGCGCTGAAAGCCATGGACTGGCCGCAGCTGACCATCGCCCGCCCGTCGCTGCTGCTCGGCACGCGCCATGAGTTCCGTCTCGGTGAGCGCCTGGCGGCGCCGCTGCTGCGCTGGTTGCCAGGCAAGTACCGCGGCATCGACGCCTGCGCCCTGGCCCGCGCCCTGTGGCGTCTGGCCCTGGAGGAGGAAGACGGTGTGCGCGTGATAGAGTCTTCCGACCTGCGCCGCCTGGGGCGCTGATGCCGTGGATGATGCGATGAAACCGACAAGCCTGATCGAGGCCCTGCAAGACGCCGACATGCTGGAGATCGATGGCCTGTATGCCTGGCAGTTCGACCTCGACACCGAATTGCTGGCGCAGATCAGCGCCGGCACGGCTGGCAGCGACAGCTCCGCCAAACCCTTGCTGCAGGTGCACTGCATCGATGGCCGCGAGCGCCGTCTGTGGAAGTTTTCCCTGGCTTCGGTGCAGGCCGCACGCTACAGCGAAGCGGACGACAGCTGGCAGATCGAAAGCAACGAGGTCAGTCACGCCCTCAAGTGTTTCGCCGCCTATCGTGGCGACAACGACGAGGACGACGAAGGGCAAGACGAGGCCTGAGCCATGGGCCTTTATGACCGCCATATCCTGCCGCATCTGATCGATTTCGCCTGCGGCATGGGAGCGGTCATGAAGGCCCGTTCGCAAATCGTGCCGCTGGCGCACGGCCGCGTGCTGGAGATCGGCATCGGCAGCGGCCTCAACCTGAGTTTCTACGATCCGCAGCGGGTCGAGGTGGTCGTTGGCGTCGACCCGTCCGCCGCCATGCAGCGCCTGGCCCGCGAACGCGCCGCACGCTGCCAGGTGCCGGTGGAAATGATCGCCCTGGAGCTGGGCCAGATTCAGGCCGAGGACGCCAGCTTCGACGACATCGTCTGCACCTTCACCCTCTGCACCATCCCCGATGCCGTCGCCGCCCTGCGCGAAATGCGCCGCGTGCTCAAACCCGGTGGTCGCCTGCTGTTCTGCGAACATGGCCTGGCGCCCGACCTGCCAGTGGTGCGCTGGCAACGCCGGCTCACCCCGCTGTGGAAGCCTGTGGCTGGCGGCTGCCATCTGGACCGCGACATACCTGCGCTGATCGCCGCCGGTGGCTTTCACATCCGCCAGCTGGATAGCGGCTACCTGAAGGGGCCAAGGCCCATGACCCATGTCTTTCGCGGCTGGGCCGACTAGCAGCGCGCGACTCGCATCCTCCGTATAGACAGCCATACTGCAGAGCAGATTGCTGGAATTCTGCGAATGGAAATCGACTTGCGTATGTACACCCTCTCCCTGCCACGCCTCGCGCCCCTGTTGCTGTGCCTTGGTCTGCTCAGCTGCACCTTCAGCCTCGCGGCTGAAGCGCGAACCGTAAGGGTCGGCGTGTACGCCAACGAGCCGAAGATATTTGCCGATGGCAACGGGCAACCATCGGGCATTCTCGGCGAACTGCTGCAGGCCATCGCCAACGAGGAAGGGTGGCAGCTGCAGGCAGTGCCCTGTACTTGGCAGCAATGCCTGCAGATGGTGCAGGGCGGCGAGATCGATCTGCTGCCGGATGTGGCCTTCAGTGACGAGCGGGCGAAGACGATGGACTTTCACCAGATTCCGTCGCTGTTCAGCTGGTCGCAGCTTTTCGCCCACGAGACGCTCCAGCTGAGCAGCATGCTTGACCTGCGCGGCCTGCGTATCGCCGCCCTGCAGGGGTCGATCCAGTACCAGTACCTGCAAGACCTGCTCGACGGCTTTGGCCTGCAAGCGCAGATGATTCCACTCGACGACCTGGGCCAGGGCTTCACCATGGTCCTCGACGGCAGAGCCGATGCGGTGGTGGCCAACCAGCTGTTTGGTGACTACCACGCGGCCCGCTACCACCTGAACGCGACCCCGATCATGTTCCAGCCCGCGCAGCTGTTCTACGCCACGCGCAAGGGCAGTAACGGCGAGCTGCTCGGTGCCATCGACCGCCACCTGAAGTCCTGGCAGTCATCGCCCAACTCGATCTACTTCCAGGTGCTGCACCGCTGGAGTGGCGAAGCTCATAGCCACAGCGTTCCCGTCCTGCTCTGGTGGGGCCTGGCGCTGCTGGTCGCACTGCTGAACCTGGCCATTGGCGGCAGCTTGCTATTGCGCCGCCAGGTTGCCGACAAGACCCGTCACCTGAAGACCAGCGAAGCGCGCCTGAACACCATCCTCGACAGCGTCGAAGCGCATATCTACATCAAGGACCCGCAACTGCGTTACCAGTACGCCAATCGCAAGGTCTGCGAACTGTTCAGGCGCAGCGCCGAGCAGGTCATCGGCCACACCGATACCGACTTCTTCGACAGCGATACGGCGCAAGCGCTGGGTATCAACGACCGGCGCGTACTGGCAGGCGAACGCATCGAAAGCGAGGAAACCAACCGCGACCGCCAGGGCCGCAACGAGCGCACCTACTTCTCGGTGAAGCTGCCGCTGCGTGCGGCCGACGGCAGTATCTACGCCCTGTGCGGTATTTCCACCGACATCACCGAGCACAAGAAGAACCTCGAGCAGATCCATCAACTCGCCTACTACGATGCCCTCACCGGCCTGCCCAATCGCCGCCTGTTGCTCGAGCACCTGCAGTTCGCCCTGGCCCGCCGCAAACGCAACCAGCGCGAAGGCGCTCTGCTGTTCATCGACCTGGACAACTTCAAGCTGCTCAACGACACCCTCGGCCACGACATGGGCGACCTGCTGCTGCAACAGGTCAGCGAGCGCCTGCTCAGCCAGATACGCCTCGAGGACAGCCTGTCGCGCCTGGGCGGCGACGAGTTCGTCTTGATTCTGGAAAACCTCGAGCCCGAGCCACAAGCGGCCATCGCCGCCATCGAGCAGGTCGCCGACAAGCTCCTGCGCGCCCTGGCCACCCCGTTCGAGCTGCCCGGCTACAGCCACAGTGGCAGCGCCAGCATCGGCGTAGCGCTGTTCTCCCAACCCCACGAGAAGCCCGAGGAACTGCTCAAGCACGCCGACCTGGCCATGTATGAAGCCAAGGCTGCCGGGCGCAACACCCTGTGCTTCTTCGACCCGCGCATGCAGCAGGCACTGGCGGCACGCGCCACCTTGGAACATGAGTTGCGTCGCGCCTTGAGCGAGGGCCAGTTGCTCCTGCACTACCAGCCTCAGGTCAATGAACAGGGAGAGCTGCTTGGCGCCGAAGCCCTGGTGCGCTGGCAACATCCGCAGCGTGGTCTGGTGCCGCCCGGCGAGTTCATTGCGCTGGCTGAAAGCACCGGGCTGATCCTGCCCATGGGGCGCTGGATCCTGCACACGGCCTGTCAGCAACTTGCATCATGGGCCCGTGATGCGCAGCGCGCCGAGCTGACCGTGGCGATCAACGTCAGCGCCCGCCAGTTCCATCACCCGGACTTCGTCGCCGACGTGCTCGCCGCACTCAAGGAAACCGGAGCCGACCCGCACAGGCTCGAGCTGGAGCTGACCGAGAGCCAGCTGGTTCAGGACATCGAAGCGCTGATCGACAAGATGGTGCAACTCAAGGCCCATGGTGTGCGCTTCTCGCTGGATGATTTCGGCACCGGTTACTCATCGCTCAGTTACCTGAAGCGCCTGCCACTCGACCAGTTGAAGATCGACCGCAGCTTCGTCGGCGATCTGCTCGACAACGCCAGCGACACCGCCATCGTGCGCACCATCCTCGCCCTGGGCCAGGCGCTGGAGTTGCGGGTCATCGCCGAAGGCGTAGAGAGCCAGGCGCAGCGTGATGCCCTGCTAAGCCTGGGCTGCCGTTACTTCCAGGGCTACCTGTATGGTGTCCCGCAGGTGGCCGAACGCATCGGCGTCTATGGCGAAAGCACCCTCGACCTGCCACCGGGCGCGGCCTGAGACTCAGGCACGCAGTGCCAGGCCATCCACCAGACCAGCGGCAATGGCCATCCCCACCAGCTCTGGCAGGCTCTCGGCCTGCATGCGCTTCATCACCCGCGAGCGATACAGGTCGATGGTCTTCACGCTGATATCGAGCTGCTCGGCGACTTCACGGTTGGTGTAGCCGCGCACCAGCGGCAGCAGCACGTCGCGCTCACGCGGAGTCAGCTGGTCGAGTCGCGCCTGAACCTCGGCCAGGCGTGGGTCCTGCCTGGGCACTGGAGCACGGCGCGCCAGCGCCTGCTGCACGCTGTCGAGCAGCAGTTGCTCGTTGTAGGGCTTCTCGATGAAATCCACCGCACCGGCCTTGAATGCGCGCACCACGATAGGCACATCGGCGTGACCACTGACGAAGATCACCGGCAGGTCGATGCCGCGCGCGCGCATCTCCTCCTGGACATTGAGCCCGCCCATGCCCGGCATGCGCACATCGAGCAGTACGCAGGCATTGGCCGCCGCATCGCAGGCGTCGAGAAAGGCGCGACCGTTGGTGAACGGCACGCCGGTAAGGCCCACCGACTCCAGCAGCCAGAGGGTCGAGTCGAGCATGCCCTGGTCGTCATCGACCACATAAACCAGTTGTTGCATCCCTGTGCAGCTCCTCTTGTTGTTATGCGTTTCATCGGTCGCGGCGAACACCCCTCCCACAGCTTGCAAGCTGCGTGGGAGGGGCTTTAGCCGCGACCGTTCGACAACGACTCGTCGTCCCTGCCCAATGGCAGGCGACACTCCAGGCACAGCCCGCCACCGTCGGCGGGAAACGCCTCCAGCGCCCCACCAAAGCCTTCGATGATGCTGCGGCTCATGGACAGGCCAAGCCCCAGGCCATCGGCCTTGCTGGTGTAGAACGGGGTGAACAGCTTGCCCATCTGCTCGTCGCTGACACCCGGCCCCTGGTCGATCACCCGGATCGCCAGGCTGCCACTGCCCTCGCCGGCCTCCAGGCGTATCTGCGACGCAGAGCCCGGATGCCGATCGCGATTGGCCTCGATGGCATTGCGCAGCAGGTTCAGCAACACCTGCTCGAGCAACACACGGTCGGCGAATACCGGCGGCAGATTGTCCGGCAAGGCGTCGCTGACCGCCACCTGCGCCGCGCCCGCCTCCCAGTTGCACAGACGCACGGCTTCGCGCGCCACCTCGGCCAGATCCAGTGCCTGCATGCGCCGCTGGCCCTTGCGCAGGAAGGCGCGCAGACGTTTGATCACCACCGAAGCGTGGTTGGCATGCTCGGTGATCCGCGCCAGCCCCTGGGCCACCTTGCCGACACCTACCGGGTCGCCACCGACGCCCTGCAGGTAACGCTGGCTGGCGCTGGCGTAGTTGACTACCGCCGCCAGCGGCTGGTTGATCTCATGGGCGATGCCGGAGGCCAGCTCGCCCAGGGTGATCAGGCGCGTGGTGTGCGCCAGCTCGTCCTCCAGGCGCCGCTTGTTTTCCTCGGCATGGATGCGCGCGGTGATGTCGCGCGAGACGCTGACCACTTCCACCACCGCACCGGTATAGGTCTCGCGGATGGCGCGACTGGCGGTCTCGAACCAGAGATAGTGACCGTCGCGATGACGAATGCGATAGGTCATGGTGTGGTAGCCGTCCTGCTCCAGCGCCTCACGAGCCTGCTGCGCCTGCTGGGTCTGATCCAGAGGGTGCAACAGGCTGTCGACGCTGCGCCCACGCAACTCCTCCGGCCAGTAGCCGAGCAGCGTCCAGCTCGCCGGCGAGGCATCGAGGAAAACGCCATCAGGCGTGTGGCGGGAAATCAGGTCCGTGGTGTTCTCGGTGATCAGGCGATACAGGCGGCGCGCCCGCGCCGCTTCGCGTTGCTCGCGAATTTCCTGGGTCGCCTCACGGCAGCGCGCCAGCACGCGGCGCTCAGCCAGGTCGGGAATGAAGCTCCAGATCAGGATGCGTTCGCCGTCCTGCGCCTCCACCGCCTCGATGGCGCGGCCCTGCTCCAGGCAGGCGCGCACCAGTGGTACATGGTTGACCGGCAGCAAAGCGTCGACCTGCGCCAACGTGCGTTCGCCGAGCAGCCCCTGCAACGCCTGGTTGAATTCCAGCGCCCGCGCCTGTTCGTCGAGCAGCAGCGCCGGCTGCGGGTCGGCCGACAGCAGCGGCGCACTGCGAGCCATGCCACCGGCCAGCGCGACCAGTTGCGCGAGCAGCTCGCGTAGCCAGGGTAGCCATTCCAGGCCGGCGTTCTCGTCGACCTGAAGCAACAGCAGGCCGGCCGCGCCCGGCTCCAGACTCAGCGCCAGCGCCTGACCGTGGTGAATCGCCGCGCGGCGCAGTCGCCCGGCCAGCCAGCAGGGCAACTGACGCAGCGTCTCCAGGCTCAGACAAGGTTGCGACGCCAGCGCCTCGAACAGCGCCTGGTCGCTGGCCGCCAGCGGATCCCCCTGGCCCGGCGGCAACCGCGGCCCGTTGTCGTCCTGGGCGTAGGTGCGGCTGGCCGGCTGCCAGGTCAGGTACCAGGCCTGGCGCACCTGCGGGCAGCCCAGCACGGCACGACGCAAAGCGGCCGCCCGCTCGTTGAGGGATGGCGCTTCGCGCTGGATACGCAGCCAGGCCTGCAGCGGCACCGCCGCCTGATCACTCGAAAGATTCATATAGTAATTATTCTATAAAACCTTGGTACAACTTCCATAAAAAATAGAAATGACCTATAAATTACCGCCAGTAAGCTTCGGTAATGCCTGCATCATTACCGGAATAACCAGAGCTAACAATCAGCCAAAGGTGTATCCGCCATGTCGATCTACGAGCAGGGCCTCGGCCGCGCCGCCGTCAACCATGTCGCCCTCAGCCCCCTGAGCTTCATCGAACGCACGGCGGCGGTGTACCCGCACTACCCGGCGGTGGTGCACGGCTCGATTCGTCGCGACTGGGCCGAAACCTACGCACGCTGCCGGCGCCTGGCCTCGGCGCTGGCCGGGCGCGGCATTGGCAAGGGCGATACGGTGGCGGTGATGCTGCCGAACATTCCGGCGATGCTCGAAGCGCATTTCGGCGTGCCGATGATCGGCGCCGTGCTCAACACCCTCAATGTGCGTCTGGACGCCGAAGCCATCGCTTTCATGCTGCAGCATGGTGAAGCCAAGGTGGTGATCGCCGACCGCGAGTTCTTCGACGTGGTGCACGCCGCCATCGGCATGCTCGACCATCCGCCACTGGTGATCGATGTCGACGACCCCGAGTACGGCGAAGGCCAGGCGGTCAGCGACCTGGACTACGAGGCCTTCCTCGCCGAGGGCGACCCCGAGTTCGCCTGGCAGTGGCCGACGGATGAGTGGCAGGCCATCAGCCTCAACTACACCTCCGGCACCACCGGCAACCCCAAGGGCGTGGTCTATCACCACCGCGGCGCCTTCCTCAACGCCATGGGTAACCAGATGACCTGGAACATGGGCAACCACCCGGTTTACCTGTGGACCTTGCCGATGTTCCACTGCAATGGCTGGTGCTACCCCTGGACCATCACCGCCCTGGCCGGCGTGCACGTATTCCTGCGCCGCGTCGACCCGGCGAAGATCCTCACCCTGATCCGCGACGAGCAGGTCAGCCACCTGTGCGGCGCGCCCATCGTGCTCAATGCGCTGGTGAACATGCCGGCCGAGGCCAAGGCGGCCATCGATCATCCGGTCAAGGCCATGGTCGCCGGCGCCGCGCCACCGGCCAAGGTGATCGGTGCGGTGGAAGAGATGGGCATTTCCGTGACCCACGTCTACGGCCTCACCGAGGTCTACGGGCCGGTGACCCTGTGCGCCTGGCACGCCGAATGGGACGAACTGCCGCTGGAGGAACGCGCCACCATCAAGGCGCGCCAGGGCGTGCGCTACCCGACCCTGGAAGGGGTGATCGTCGCCGACCCGAAAACCCTGGAACCGGTGCCGCGTGATGGCCAGACCATCGGCGAGATCTTCATGCGCGGCAACACCGTGATGAAGGGCTACCTGAAGAACCCCAGCGCCACCGCCGAAGCCTTCGAGGGCGGCTGGTTCCACACCGGCGACCTGGGCGTATGCCACGCAGACGGCTACGTGGAAATCCGCGACCGCCTCAAGGACATCATCATCTCCGGCGGCGAGAACATCTCCACCATCGAGGTCGAGGGCGTGCTCTATCGCCACCCCGCCGTACTGGAGGCGGCCGTGGTCGCCCGACCGGACGAGAAATGGGGCGAGACGCCCTGCGCCTTCATCACCCTCAAGACCGGCCAGCAGGTCAACGACAGCGACATCATGACCTTCTGCCGCGAGCACCTGGCTGGCTTCAAGGTGCCCAAGACCGTGGTCTTCACCCAACTGCCGAAGACCAGCACCGGCAAGATCCAGAAGTTCGTCCTGCGCGACATGGCCAAGGCCCTTTGATCACGTAGCCCGGATGCAATCCGGGGACAGCGATTCGGATTCCCCGGATTGCATCCGGGCTACGGCACAACCGCACCGTTTTCACAACAACAAGAACCGGCCAAGACGGCCGACGGAGAACCCTCATGCAAATTTTCAAGCGCCGTGACGGCGATGAGCAACCGCACTGGCCTCTCGGCCCGTTCAAGCTGCGCCTGCCCTTCGTGCATTACCGCTGGGAAACCGCCGAGATGCTGCAGGCGCTGATCATGTTCGTGGTCAGCCTGGCGATGATCCCGCTGCTGGAGAAGTACCTCGGCCTGCCCTACGACGTGGCCCTGGCCTACGTGGTGGTATGTGGCATCGGCTTCATGTTGCCGGCGCTGCTCGGCGTGCCACTGGTGCCCGGCTGGATCACCCCCGGCATCCCTGTGGTGCTGCTGTTTCTCGGCAACTACGAGCCCGGCCCGCAAGCGATCCAGGCGCTGTTCGCCCTGCAGTTCCTGGTGTTCGTGATCTTCCTGTTCCTCGGCGTGACCCGCCTGGGCAGCGCCCTGGTGCGGCTGATCCCCAACTCGATGAAGGGCGGCATCATCATCGGCGCCGGTATCGCTGCGCTGATGGGCGAGATCAGCGCCGGCGGCCGCCTGGCCAACACGCCGATCTCCCTGGTGCTGGGCAGCCTGATCTGCCTCTACCTGATGTTCTCGGTGTCGTTCAAGGGCCTGACCGAACGCGTGCCGCTGGCACGCAAGATCGTCAACTACGGCATGGTACCGGGCATGCTGATCGCCATTTTCATCGGCATCGCCGTGGGCGAATACAAGATGCCGGACGTGAAATGGGGCATCACCGCGCCGGCCTTCGGCGAGATGTGGAACTACCTGCCGTTCAATGTCGGCTTCCCCGGCCTGGACGTGTTCATGCTGGCGGTGCCTACCGCAGTGATCGCCTACGTGATCGCCTTCGGCGACATCATCGTCGGTCAGTCACTGATGCAACGCGCCGATGAACTGCGTACCGACGAGGTGATCGAAAACAACGTCGACCGCATCCACCTGGTGACTGCCATCCGCAACGCCCTGCACGCCTTCTTCGCGCCCTACCCGGGCCTGGCCGGCCCGCTGTGGACGGCCGTGGCGGCGACCATGGCCGAGCGCTACAAGTACGGACGCAAGGCGATGGACTCGATCTACAGCGGTGCTGGCACCTTCTGGATCACCGGCTTCGCCGCGCTGTTCATGCTGCCGCTGGTCAGCTTCTTTCAGCCGGTGCTGCCGATCGCCCTGTCGCTGACGCTGATCCTCACCGGCTATATCTGCCTGATGGTCGGTTTCGAGCAACTGAACAACAACACCGAACGCGGCATCGCCGGCACCATGGGTGTGGTGCTCGCCGTCTACGGCGCAGGCTGGGGCCTGGCCGCAGGCGCGGCGCTGTACATTCTGGTCGAACGCACCCATCTGCTTAAATTCACCAGCGTCACAGATAAGCCGCAGAATCCGGCGCAAGCCGACTGACGCTTTTTCGTTCCACACGCGCCGCGCTTGTCGCGGCGCCCCTGCTGTCGAGGTTGCACCATGCCCGAGTTCAACGCCCCGTTGCGCGACATGCGCTTCGTCCTTCATGACGTGTTCCAGGCGCCCAGCCTGTGGGCGCGCCTGCCGGCCCTGGCGGAAACCGTCGATGCCGACACCGCAGACGCCATCCTCGAAGAAGCGGCCAAGGTCACCGGCGGCCTGATCGCCCCGCTCAACCGCAGCGGCGACGAGGAAGGCGCGCAGTGGGAAGGCGGTGACGTGCGCACCCCGGCCGGTTTCCGCGAAGCCTATGCCACCTACACCGAGGGCGGCTGGGTCGGCCTCTCCGGCAACCCCGAGTACGGCGGCATGGGCATGCCCAAAATGCTCGCCGTGGCCTTCGAGGAAATGCTCTACGCCGCCGGTTCCAGCTTCGCCCTGTACTCGGCACTGAGCTCCGGCGCCTGCCTGGCTATCGACGCCCACGCCAGCGATGAACTGAAAACCACCTACCTGCCACCGATGTACGAGGGGCGCTGGGCCGGCTCCATGTGCCTGACCGAGGCCCATGCCGGTACCGACCTCGGCATTATCCGCACCCGCGCCGAACCGCAGGCTGATGGCAGCTACCGCATCACCGGCAGCAAGATCTTCATCACCGGCGGCGAGCAGGACCTGACCGAGAACATCATCCACCTGGTACTGGCCAAGCTGCCGGACGCGCCGGCCGGGCCGAAAGGCATCTCGCTGTTTCTGGTGCCCAAGGTCATGGTGAACGCCGACGGCGGCCTGGGCGAGCGGAACGCGGTGAGCTGCGGCTCCATCGAGCACAAGATGGGCATCAAGGCCTCGGCCACCTGCGTGATGAACTTCGACGGCGCCACCGGCTACCTGATCGGTGAGCAGAATCGCGGCCTGGCGGCGATGTTCACCATGATGAATTACGAGCGCCTGTCCATCGGCATCCAGGGTATCGGCTGCGCCGAGGCGTCCTACCAGTCGGCGGTCGGCTACGCCCGCGAGCGCATCCAGAGCCGCGCTGCCACCGGTCCGGTGACCCCCGACAAGGTCGCCGATCCGATCATCGTGCATGCCGACGTGCGCCGCATGCTGCTGACCATGAAGGCGCTGAATGAGGGCGGACGCGCCTTCGCCTGCTACGTCGGCCAGCAGCTCGACCTGGCCAAGTACGCCGAGGACGCGGATGAGCGGCACAACGCCGAAGCCCTGGTCGCCCTGCTCACCCCGGTAGCCAAGGCCTTCTTCACCGACACCGGGCTGGAAAGCTGCGTGCACGGCCAGCAGGTATTCGGTGGCCACGGTTACATCCGCGAATGGGGCCAGGAACAGCTGGTGCGCGACGTGCGCATCGCACAGATCTACGAAGGCACCAACGGCATCCAGGCGCTCGACCTGCTGGGGCGCAAGGTGGTGGCCAATGGCGGCGCCGCACTGCGCCTGTTCGCCGGTGAGGTGCGCGATTTCGCCCACGCCAACGAGTCGCCTTTTGGCGAGATCCTGGTCGAAGCGCTGGAGCGCCTGGAGGCCGTCAGCGGCTGGCTGCTGGAGCAGGCCAAGGCCGACCCGAACTCGGTGGGCGCCGCCTCGGTGGAATACCTGCACCTGTTCGGCTACGTCGCCTACGCCTATATGTGGGCGCGCATGGCCGCCGTGGCGCAGCGCAAGCAGAGCGAAGACGCAGCCTTCTACAGCGCCAAGCTGGCCACCGCCGAATTCTTCTTCGCCCGCCTGCTGCCGCGCACCCTGAGCCTGGAGGCGAGCATTCGCGCCGGCAGCCAGTCTCTTTACGGCTTGGCCGCCGAACAGTTTTGAACAGTTGAGCGTGTTGCGCGGCCGCTTCGGCGCCGCGCCTTTTTATTCCCCCAGGGCGTGCTCTGCACACCCACAGATTGCGCCGGATAGCGGCGAGGATTAGTTATGCGTGAAGTCGTGATAGTCGCCGCCTGCCGTACCGCCATCGGCAGCTTCCAGGGATCGCTGAGCCGCATCCCGGCACCGGAGCTGGGCGCGATAGTGATACGCGAACTGCTGGCTCGTAGCGGCGTGGATGAGGCCCAGGTGGACGAGGTCATCCTCGGCCAGGTGCTCAGCGCCGGCAGCGGACAGAACCCGGCGCGCCAGAGCGCCCTGCTCGCCGGCCTGCCGCACACGGTGCCGGCCATGACCCTGAACAAGGTCTGCGGCTCCGGCCTCAAGGCGGTGATCCTCGGCGCCCAGGCCATTCGCGGTGGCGACGCCGAAATCATCATCGCCGGCGGCCAGGAAAACATGAGCCTGGCGCCCTACGTCATGCCCGGCGCCCGCACTGGCCTGCGCATGGGCCACGCACAGCTGGTCGACACCATGATCCAGGACGGCCTGTGGGACGCCTTCAACAACTACCACATGGGCATCACCGCCGAGAACCTGGCTGAGCAATACGGCATCAGCCGCGCCGAACAAGACGCCTTTGCCCTGCGCTCGCAGCAACGCGCGCAGGCGGCCATTCTCGCCGGACGCTTCAGCGATGAGATCGTCCCGGTCACGGTGCCCCGCCGTGGCGCCGAAGCACTGATCGTCGAACGTGACGAACAGCCGCGCGCCGACGCCAGCCTGGACAGCCTCGGCAAGTTGCGCCCGGCATTCAAGAGCGACGGTACGGTGACCGCCGGCAACGCCTCGACCCTCAACGACGGCGCCGCCGCAGTGCTGCTGATGAGCGCCGAGAAAGCCGCAGAGTTGAACCTGCCGGTGCTGGCGCGCATTGCCGCCCACGCCAGCGCCGGGGTCGATCCGGCGGTGATGGGCATCGGCCCGGTGTTCGCCAGCTGCAAGGCGCTGGAGCGCGCCGGCTGGAGCCTGGAGCAGCTCGACCTGATCGAGGCCAACGAAGCCTTTGCTGCCCAGGCCATCGCCGTCGGCCGCGAACTGCATTGGGACAGCGCCAAGGTCAACGTCAATGGCGGCGCCATCGCCCTTGGCCACCCCATCGGCGCGTCCGGCTGCCGCATTCTGGTCAGCCTGATCCACGAAATGCAGCGCCGCGATGCCCGCCGTGGCCTCGCCACCCTGTGCATCGGCGGCGGCCAGGGCGTGGCCCTGGCCATCGAACGCTAGCCCGGAGCCAACGAGCCGCTGGCTGTATAAAGCGCCAGCTGGCCTACGCCAGCATCAGCCGCACGCTGGATCACGCTCACCGATCCACCCTGCAAGCCCAGAGAAGAACAAGAGAAAGCCCATGCGAACCCTGACCACACTGACCGGCAACAGCCAGAAACTCGATGGCGGCGCCATGTTCGGCAATGCCCCCAAGGCCCTCTGGCAGCGCTGGATGCCAGCCGACGAGCTGAACCGCATCGACCTCGGCTGCCGCGCCCTGCTGGTGCAGGAGGATGAGCGCAACATCCTCATCGAGACGGGCATCGGCGCCTTCTTCAGCCCCGAGCTGAAGCAGCGTTTCGGCGTACAGGAAGATCGCCATGTGCTGCTCGACAGCCTGACCGCGCTGGGCCTGAGCGACGCCGACATCGATATCGTGGTGCTCACCCACCTGCACTTCGACCACGCCGGCGGCCTGCTCGCCGCCTGGCAGGCAGATCAGCCCGCTCGCCTGCTGTTTCCCAACGCCCGGTTCATCACCGGCCGTCGTCAATGGCAGCGCGCACGCCACCCTCATGCCCGCGACCGCGCCTCCTACATCCCGGAGCTGCTCGATCTGCTGGAACACAGCGGCCGCCTGCTGCTGATCGATGACACCGACAGCTGCGAGCTGCTCGGCCCCGACTGGCGCCTGCACTGGAGCGACGGCCACACACCCGGCCAACTGCTACCGGAAGTGGCCATGCCGGGCGGACCGGTGGTATTTCCCGGTGACCTGATTCCCGGCGCGCCCTGGGTGCATCTACCGATCACCATGGGTTACGACCGTTTCCCTGAAGGCCTGATCGAGGAGAAGGAAGCACTGCTCGCGGACCTGTTTTCACGCGGCGGGCGGCTGGTCTTCACCCATGATCCAGAGGTGGCCATGGGCCGGGTAACGCGAGATGAAAAAGGTCGTTATGGGCTTGATGAGGCGTCGAAAACGACACATCTGCTAGCGAACTGACAGCATCAGGCCTTGACGTGCCGGCCATGCAGCGCGAGCATGGCCGCTTGTTTTTTCGCCGTGTTCACGACCACGCTGGCGCCAGCAAGGCGCTGCTGCTGGCCAGCAGCAGACTGGCCACCGCGTCGTGTGCACCTCGACAGCCCTGGGGGAATCGCTTCATGAGCCTGGCCTCTGTACGCGCCTTCTTCGCCGCCAAGGCGCCCGAAATTTCGATCATCGAGCTGCAGTCCAGTACCGCCACCGTGGCGCTGGCTGCCGAGGCACATGGCGTTTCGCCGGGCCAGATCGCCAAGACCCTGGCCTTTCGCATCGCCGAACGCGACGTGCTGATCGTCGCCCGCGGTGACGCCCGCATCGACAACCGCAAGATGAAGGAATGCTTCAGCGCCAAGGCGCGCATGCTCGATGCGCAGACGGTGATCGAGTTGACCAGCCATCCAGTGGGCGGCGTCTGCCCGTTTGGCCTGGCCACGCCGCTCAGCGTCTACTGCGACCGCTCGCTGTTGGCCTTCGATGAGGTGCTGCCAGCGGCCGGCGCCACCCACAGCGCCGTGCGCATTACCCCGCAGCGCATGGCCGAACTGGTCGATGCCGAGTGGATCGATGTGTGTCAGGAAGTGGAAACGCAAGCCTGCTGAACAGCTCGACGCAAGCGTAGGGTGCGCACAGCGGAACACTGTGGTGTCGGAAGGTGTGTAGCCCGGATGCAATCCGGGGCCGAGTGTGGCGTATCTAGCTGGCCTACAGCCCGCCGCTGACACCCAGGCTCAGCCCCAGTGCGGTGGCCAGGGAAAGGGGCAGCAGCAGGGTATCGAGCAGTGCACTGGCGGGCAGATCCAGCCCTGCATACCGCGGCGCCTCGGCACCAAAACGGTCCATCGGGCAGCAGCCACCATTGAGCGCATACCAGTCCAGTCGCGTGCCGGCGTAAACCACCGGCGCGTCGGGCTTTGCCGCATCCAGAGTACGCACGGTGGCACAACCGGTCAGGTTCAGCGCCAGCAGCAAGGTGAGCGCCATGGGCCGCTTCATCCGCGTTCGACCCTTATCTCCACCAGCTTGCCATCGAGAAAGCGCAAGTAGCGATAGACGCCGTTGCGTGGCCCGTACACCCAACGTTCCACCGTCACCCCGCCGCCCTGCGGACTGCTCGGGGGCGTTACCTCGCGCTGATCGGGCTCACCACATTTGCGCAACACGTCGACACTCAGCTCACCCTCGTAAACCAGCGAGGTACCACAGCGCATCGAGGCCTCGGCCGCCGGCAGCAACGCCAAGGTGAGCGCGCTTGCCAGCAAACAACGACTGGTAATGGACACCTTACTCATCCGACACCAGATGATGCTCGCCCCAGCGCGGCAGCATGTCCTGGGGAATGCCCAGGCAATTGAGGATGCGCGCGACGACGAAATCCACCAGGTCATCCAGCGTCTGCGGCTGGTGATAGAAGCCCGGCGAGGCCGGCAGGATGGTCACGCCCAGGTTGGACAGCTTGAGCATGTTCTCCAGATGGATGCTTGAGTAAGGCGCCTCACGCGGCACCAGAATCAGCTGGCGGCGCTCCTTCAACGCCACGTCGGCGGCGCGCTCGATCAGGTTGTTACAGGCGCCGGTGGCGATGGCCGACAAAGTGCCGGTGCTGCACGGCACCACCACCATGGCAGTGGGCGCCCCGGAGCCGGAAGCCGCCGGGGCCATCCAGTCTTCCTTGCCGTAGACGCGAATCTGCCCGGGCGCCGCGCCGGTGTACTCGGTGAGGAACTGCGCCATGGACTGCGGCTTGGCCGGCAGGGCCACGTCGGTCTCGGTGGCCATCACCAGTTGCGCAGCCTTGGAGATCAGGAAGTGCACCTCGCGATCTTCCTGCACCAGGCAATCGAGCAGGCGCAGGCCGTATTGCGCGCCCGAGGCGCCGGTCATGGCCAGGGTGACTCTCTCAGGTCCGGACATTCATCCCTCCAGAGCTGCTGCCAGCTTGCCATGCAGGCCGCCGAAGCCGCCGTTGCTCATGATCACCACCTGGGTACCAGGTCGCGCCAGCGCCTTCACACCGTCGATGATCGACTCCAGCGAATCGCACACCCGCGTCGGGTTGCGCGCCTGTGCCACGGTGGCGGCCAGGTCCCAGCCGAGATTGGCCGGCGCGTACCAGAACACCGCGTCGGCCTGCTCGGCAGACTCGGCCAGGCCGTCGCGGTGGGCGCCGAGCTTCATCGAATTGGAGCGCGGCTCGATCACCGCGATCACCTGGGTGTCGTCACCGACGCGCTTGCGCAGGCCATCGAGTGTCGTGGCGATGGCAGTCGGGTGATGGGCGAAGTCGTCGAAGACGGTCACACCAGCCACCTCGGCGACCTTCTCCATGCGCCGCTTGGCGTTGACGAACAGGCCCAGCGCCTCGATACCCAGCGCCGGCACCACGCCGACATGGCGCGCCGCCGCCAGCACGGCCAAGGCGTTGGCGACGTTGTGCTGGCCGGTCAGTTGCCAGTCCACCACGCCCTCGACCTTGCCGTCGAAACTCACCTCGAAACGCGAGCCATCCGCGCTGAGCAGGCGCGCCTGCCATTGGCCGCCTTCGCCGGTGGTCTGCACAGGCGTCCAGCAACCCATCTCGATGACCCGCGCCAGCGCCGTTTCGCTGGCCGGATGGATAACCAGGCCCTCGCTCGGGATGATGCGCACCAAATGGTGGAACTGCCGCTCGATGGCCGCCAGATCAGGGAAGATATCCGCGTGATCGAACTCCAGATTATTGAGGATCGCCGTGCGCGGGCGGTAGTGAACGAACTTGCTGCGCTTGTCGAAGAAAGCGCTGTCGTACTCGTCGGCCTCGACCACGAAGAACGGCGTGTCACCCAAACGAGCGGAAATCCCGAAGTTCTGCGGCACGCCGCCGATCAGAAATCCCGGCGCCATGCCGGCGTGCTCCAACACCCAGGCCAGCATGCTGGAACTGCTGGTCTTGCCATGGGTGCCGGCCACTGCCATCACCCAGCGCCCCTGCAGCACATGGTCGGCCAACCACTGCGGGCCGGACACATAAGGCAGGCCCTTGTTCAGCACATACTCCACCGCCGGGTTGCCGCGGCTCATGGCATTGCCCACCACCACCAGGTCGGGCGCCGGCTGCAGATGCGCCGGGTCAAAGCCCTGCATCAACTCGATGCCCTGAGCTTCGAGCTGGGTACTCATGGGCGGGTAGACGTTGGCATCGGAACCGGTGACGCGGTGGCCGAGTTCCTTGGCCAGAACGGCCAGCGACCCCATGAAGGTGCCGCAGATGCCGAGAATGTGAATGTGCATGAATGACCTCTGAACATGCCCAACGACGGGGCGTGAAGCGATGGCGGCAGGTTAGCACAGCGCCCGCCAGGCGACCGCTGCCCCTGTTCAGACAGACGCACGAATACCAAGTTGCCCAACCAGGATCAAATCAAACGCTTGCTTGGATTGCGCTTTCAACTGGCTTTGAGGCAGCATCGGCTGACCGCTGGCACAACAGCTGCATCGCCACTCCTGCCCTATTACAGAGAGAAGCCGAGGCCCACCATGCGCATCGTCCAAGCCACCCTGGAGCACCTGGACCTGTTGACCCCGCTGTTCGTCAAATACCGCGAGTTCTACAACGAACTGCCCTACCCCGAGTCGTCGCGCAAGTTTCTCGAGAAGCGCCTGCGCCGCAAGGAGTCGGTGATCTACCTGGCGCTGGCCGACGACGAAGACAAGCTGCTCGGCTTCTGCCAGCTGTACCCCAGCTACTCTTCGCTGTCGCTCAAACGCGTGTGGATTCTCAACGACATCTATGTGGCCGAGGAGGCACGCCGGCAACTGGTCGCCGACCGCCTGCTGCACACTGCCAAGCAGATGGCCAAGGAAACCAGCGCCGTGCGCATGCGCGTTGCCACCAGCCGCGACAACGAGGTAGCGCAGAAGGTCTACGAGTCCATCGGCTTCATCGAGGATGAGCAGTTCAAGAACTACGTGCTGCCCATCAACTCCGATTGAGCGAGACGTCGATACGGCGGCTGCCCGTCAGCCGCCAAGACTCAGCAGCAGCCCCAGCAGCAACGGCAGCATGACCAGCCCCAGCGCAGCCAGACGCGACGGCCGCAAGGGCGCGCGCTGCAGCGCCTGACTGCGACGCGCCTGCAAGGGCTGCTGCAAAGCCAGTTGCAACTCCGACAGTGCCTCGAAGCGCGCCTGCGGTTGCGGCGCCAGTGCGCGGGCGAGCACGCCATCCCAGCCTTGCGGCACATGCCCGGCAAAGGTCGCCAGCGGGACGTAGCAATGGCCAGGGCCGACATCGCTGCGCGCGGCCTCCGGCCATTGCCCAGACATCAGCCAGTAGACCAGAGCCGCCAGGGCGAACTGGTCGGCACGACCATCCAGCGCTCGACCGCTGCGCAGTTCCGGGGCCAGTGGCACCGCCTGTTCGGGCACCGGTTGACGTCCAACGCCAGGCAGGATGGCAGCCACCCCCGGCAGCAACAGCACCCGGCCATCATCACCGAGCAGAATCTGCCTGGGATTCAACCAGAGCCCCTGCATACCGCGACGCTGCAACGAGCGCACGGCGGCGATCAGCTGCGTCAATATGGCCAGCAGCATCGGCACATCCGGCGCACCGCGAGCGGCCACCCAGTCGAGCAGATTGCGCATGTCACGGGGAGGTTTGCCCAGCACCACATAGGCATGACTGCGCGCCTGCCGCGACGACAACACCTGAGGTAGCGCCTGCTGCGGACTACGGCGCAAGACCCACTCGCGCTGCCAGAACGCCTCATCGGCATCCGCCTCGGCGAACCAGAGCACGGCCTCGCGTCCGCCTTCATCACGCCCGACAAACATCCGTCCAGGCGGCCCATAAGGGCATTCTCGCAAAAGCGTCCAGCCGTCGAACTGCTGACCACTGGCGACCTGTACCAGGGCTGGGCGTACCGGGCTCGGCAGCGCAGGCTCATGTCCCTGGTGCTCGCCTACGCGCAACAGCGCCGCCGCCCCAGGCGCCTGCAACAGCGGCTGCACCAGCGCCTCCAGTGGCGGTTGCGCCTGGCTGCACAGCGGGCGCAGTTCGCTGACATCGAGCAAAGGTTGTGGCGCCAGCAACAGGTGCTCGCCATGGCTCGGCAGCAGGCTGTGCTGCACCAGCGCCAGTTCGGCCTGAGTGCCCAGAGCCTGGCCCTCGCGCCCGCTGAGGACATGCAGCTGTTTATTCTGCGCACGCGCCAGGCCAACGCTACCCGCCTGCAGAAACTGCAGTTCATCGCCCTGGACCAGCAGCACGCCCGCATGCAGTTCAGCGATCTGCTGCCCGCCCTGCTGTCGTCGAAACAGCTGCAGATTCAGGGCCGCGAGCACCTGCCTCGCTGCCTGGGTTTCGCTCCAGCCCTGCGGCGTACAGCGAAAATCGGCGAACAGGGCATCGAGTTGCAGCTCCAGTGCTTGCACCACATCAGGGCAGTGCCGCGCCCATAGCAGCATGACCAACAGCAACGGTGGGCGTTGCTGGCGACCGGCCAGCCACATCGCCCGAGCCCGCGCGGCCTGGTGCGGCAAGTCCAGTCCAGCACCACAAGCCACACTGATTCCGGGGTGTTCCAACAATTGCAGCGCCATGCTCAGCCCTCCTGCTGCAGCGAAGCTGAATGGGACGTTGCAGCCTTTATGCCGACTTGTAGCGAGAGCCTGGCGCCCTTATGTTTACCAGACCTTCTCAACGAGCCCGCATGCATGTGGTCACTCAAGGCCTGGCGCCGTCGTCGCACCCTCGAACACAACCCTGTCGCGCCCACCGAATGGAGCGAAGTACGTCGGCGCCTGCCGATTCTCGATGGCCTCGATGAGCATGAAGAGCAAAAACTGCGCGAGCGTGCCGTGCTGTTCCTGCATGACAAGCACCTGACCGCGCTGTCCGGCCTGCAACTCGACCCGGTCCAACGCCTGCTGCTGGCTGTACAGGCGCAACTCCCCCTGCTACATCTGGGCGAGCTGGACTGGTATCAGGGCTTTCACGAGATCATCCTCTACCCTGATGACTTCCTCAGCCCACAGCGCCACCGCGATGCCAGCGGTATCGAACACGAATGGGACGACGCCCGCAGCGGCGAAGCCTGGCAGCACGGCCCGGTGATCCTTGCCTGGCCGGGTGTCGAGTCCAGCGGCGGCTGGGAGGGCTACAACCTGGTAATCCACGAACTGGCGCACAAGCTGGACATGCTCGACGGCAGCGCCAATGGTCTGCCACCGCTGCATCGCGACATGCGTGTGCAGGACTGGGCAACGGCCATGCAAAGCGCCTATGACGCGCTGAACGCCGAACTGGACGCCAACCCGAATGCCGAAACCGCCATCGACCCGTACGCCGCCGAAGACCCGGCGGAGTTCTTCGCGGTCACCAGCGAATACTTCTTCACCGCACCGGATCTGCTCGCGGCAGCCTTTCCCGATGTCTACCGCCAGCTGTCGCTGTTCTATCGCCAGGACACCCTGGCCAGGCTGCTGCGTCTGCAGGCACAACACCCCGACTACCAGACGGTCGAAAACACGACCAATGGCTGAGTCGGCTGGCGTAGTAACGCCATGCGAATACGCCTATAATGCGCCCCACTTTTTTGGCCCTCCCTGGGAGTTCCCCCCATGAGCTACAGCAAGATCCCGGCTGGTAAAGACCTGCCGAACGACATCTACGTTGCCATCGAAATCCCGGCCAACCACGCGCCGATCAAATACGAAATCGACCACGATACCGATTGCCTGATGGTCGATCGTTTCATGGCCACGCCGATGTTCTACCCGGCCAACTACGGTTTCATCCCGCACACCCTGGCTGACGACGGCGACCCCCTCGACGTGCTGGTCGTGACCCCTTACCCGGTTGCTCCGGGTTCGGTGATCCGCGCGCGTCCGGTCGGCGTACTGCACATGAGCGACGAAGCTGGCGGCGACGCCAAGCTGGTCGCGGTTCCGCACGACAAACTGACCGTTCTCTACAAAGACGTTCAGGAATACACCGACCTGCCCGCGCTGCTGATCGAGCAGATCAAGCACTTCTTCGAGAACTACAAGGATCTCGAGAAGGGCAAGTGGGTCAAGGTAGAAGGCTGGGGCGGCGCTGAAGATGCCCGCAGCCTGATCAACAAGGCAGTCGCGGCTTACCAAAAATAAGCCCTGACCTCCTCCGAAAAGCCGGCCACAAGCCGGCTTTTTTATTGCCTGCGCCCCGGCCAAGTCTGGTCTCGCCTCAGGCGGCCCGCCCCCAGGCTGATGTGCAAGGACGGCGGCTGAGCGAACTCATGAGCGGGCGCACCCTGCGCGGTGGTGGCGCAAAGTGCGCGAATGCAGCTGACTCAGGCTTTTTTGCGTGAGTGGCGGCGGCTCTGCCAGGCTGCCGCGAGACCACTGAGGCAGATGATCAGAATGCCGATCAGCACGGTGGCATCCGGCGTATGCCCGAACACCAGCAGACCGAGCAGGCCGGCGAAGATGATCTGTACGTACCCGAACGGCGCCAGCAAGGCGGGGGCCGCGTAGCGAAAGGCGTGGGTCAGCAACAGGTGCGCGGCCATGCCACAGCCGCCCAGAGCCAGCATCATCAGCCCGTGGGTGACGCTGGGCACATGCCAGAAGAACGGCACCAGCAGGCTCATCACCAGCGTATTGACCAGGCCAGCGAAGAAGTTGCTGGTGGTCGCACTGTCCACTTCACTGAGGCGCCGGGTCAGAATCTGGTAGAAGCTGAAACACAGGGCGGCGCAGAGCGGCAAAAGCACCGCCGGGGTGAACAGGTTGCCCCCCGGATGCACGATGATCAGCACACCGACGAAGCCGATGATCACCGCCGCCCACTGCCCCCGGCTGACGCGTTCGCCGAGCAGTGGCACCGAAAGCGCCGTGACCAGCAAGGGCGCGAGAAAGATCACCGAGGTTGCCTCGGCCAACGGTATGAACATCAAGCCGGTGGTGAACAACAGGCTGACGCCGAGCAGGCACAGCGCCCGTAGCACCTGCAGGCCAGGCCGTTTGGTGCGCAACACTCGCAAACCCGATTGCGGCAGGAAGATGCCGGCCATCAGCAGCGTGTGCACCAGATAGCGCGCCCAGACGATGAGGATGATCGGATAGAAGCCCGACAGGTACTTGGACATGGCATCGTGACTGGCGAACATGAAGGTCGCCATTACCATCAGACCAATCCCCTTGAGCGGGTGACTGGTGCCGGACAATGGAATGATGCTCATGGAATACCTGAAGGATGTGCCTTGAAAGATAGCAAGGTAAGCAACTATACAGGCGTGGAGTACCGACGCCTATCGCCGACCGGCGCACGCTGACCAATCAGTCAGGCCGTGGCTCAAGATAACTGAGCGCGCTCGGCATGCGGCGTAAGGTTTGAGCCGAAGCCGTGTAACTTGCCCATCTTGCCAGGTAAAAAGCGCCACCCGGATGCGTGGTCCGGGCAGCGCTGCGGTGCTCGCGCGGATCAGTCCTGCAGCGACTCCACGCCCAGCTCATCCCACAGCGCCTCGGCAAGGTGGAAAGTGGCGTTGGCCGCCGGGATGCCGCAATAAATGGCGCTCTGCATGATCACTTCCTTGATCTCTTCGCGGCTCACTCCGTTGTTCTTCGCTGCGCGCAGGTGCAGCTTCAGCTCACCTTCGCGGTTCATGCCAATCAGCATGGCGATGGTCACCAAGCTGCGGGTATGGCGCGGCAGGCCCGGACGGGTCCAGATATCGCCCCAGGCATGACGGGTGATCATCTCCTGGAACTCTTCGTTGAATGGCGTCAGGTTCTGCAGGCTGCGGTCGACGTGGGCGTCACCCAACACCGCGCGACGCACCTGCATGCCGGCTTCGTAGCGTTGTTTCTCGTCCATCGATCAATCCTCGAATTGGATCTGCAGGAGCGGCTGGGCGGCATTGCGTTTTAGCCGCAAAGTCGCATCACGGCTGAAGCCGCTCCTACCAGATCAGGCCGTCAGAAAAGCCAGTACCCGCTGGCTGAACTCGTCACCGGCCTGCACATTGGACAGGTGCGCGGCATGGAACTCCACCAGCTCGGCGCCAGCGATGCGTTCTTGCATGAAGCGTCCATTTTCGGTGGTGGTGACCGGGTCGCCACTGCCGCAGACGATCAGCGTCGGCGCGCTGATGCTGCCGAGTTGTTCGCGACAGTCGGCATCGCGCACCGCCGCGCAGTTGGCGGCATAGCCTTCGGGCGAGGTCTGCGCCAGCATGCCGACGATGGGCTCGACCTTGCCCGGATTGGCCTCGGCGAAGTCGGCGGTGAACCAGCGCGAGATCGACGCATCGCGCAGATCGCGCATGGCCTGCGCGCCACCGGCCAGTACGGTTTCGATGCGTGGGTTCCAGACTTCCGGCGTGCCGATCTTGGCGGCGGTGTTGCACAGCACCAGGCGCTCGATACGCTCAGGCGCGTTGATGCCCAGCCACTGACCGATCAGCCCGCCCATGGACAGGCCACAGAAATGCGCCTTGGCGATGCCCAGCGCATCGAGCAGGGCCAGCACGTCGCGGCCATTCTGCTCGATGCTGTAAGGGCCCGCGCTGACCAGCGAAGCGCCGTGGCCACGGGTGTCGTAACGCAGCACCTGGAAGTGCTGGGTGAAAGCTGCAATCTGCGCATCCCACATATGCAGATCGGTGCCCAGGGAGTTGGACAGCACCAGCACCGGCGCACCAGCCGGGCCTTCAAGCAGGTAGTTCAGATCGCCATCGGCGAGACGTACGGCAGGCATGGACAGCTCCTAGCGCGAAAGTTGGTTGTGTTCGGCAACGGCCCGCTCGACCCAGCGGCGAGCCTGGCCCAGGTAATGCGCCGCATCGAGCAGACGATCCAGCTCGGCGGCAGAAAGTTGGCCAATGACTTCGGCATTGGCGCCGAGCACGGTGCGCAGATGAGCGCCCTCACGCACGGCCTGTTTGCAGCATTGTTCGATCAGGTGGTGAGCGGCGTCGCGGCCAATCTTCTGCGCCAGGGCGATGCTCACCGCCTCGGCCAGCACCAGCCCCTGAGTCAGTTCCAGGTTGGCGCGCATGCGTGCGCCATCCACCTCCAGGCCCGGCACCACCAGCAGCGCCTGCTGCAGCGCGCCGGAGACCAGACAGCACAGCTCTGGCAGGCATTCCCACTCGGCATGCCACAGGCCGAGGCTGCGCTCGTGTTCCTGCGGCATGGCGCTCAGCATGGTCGCCACCAGGCCCGGCGCACGGGTGGCGGCGCCGATCAGCACCGCGGCGCTGACCGGGTTGCGCTTGTGCGGCATGGTCGAAGAACCACCTTTGCCCGGTGCTGACGGCTCGAAGACTTCGCCGGCCTCGGTCTGCATCAGCAGGCTCAGATCGCGCCCCAGCTTGCCCAGGCTGCCGGCGATCATTCCCAGCAGGCTGGCGAATTCCACCAGACGATCACGCTGGGTGTGCCAGGGCTGCTCGGGCAATTTCAGATCCAGCTCCTGGGCCAGCGCTGCGCTGACGGCCCAGCCGTCTTCACCGAGCGCCGCCAGGCTGCCAGAGGCACCGCCGAACTGCAGGCACAGCAGACGCGGCTTGAGTTCTTTTAGGCGTTGACGATGACGGGTGACCGCGCCGAGTACGCCTGCGAGCTTCATGCCGAGGGTGACCGGCGTGGCCTGCTGCAGCCAGGTGCGCCCGGCCAGCGGTGTATCGATATGACGCTCAGCCTGCGCCGCCAGGGCATCGCCCAGCGTCGCCAGATCGCTTTCCAGCAGGCCGATGGCAGCGCGCAGTTGCAGCACCAAGCCGCTGTCCATGGCGTCCTGGCTGGTGGCGCCAAGGTGTACGTAGCGCTCGGCCTCAGGTGAGCTGGCGGCGATGAGCTTGCCCAATGCCTTGACCAACGGGATGGCGGAATTGCCCGCCGTGGCGATGGCCTGAGCCAGCGCCGGGTAATCGTAGAGTTCGGCCTTGCAGGCGGCCTCGATGGGCGCCACGGCCTCGATGGGGATCAGCCCCACGCGCGCCTCGGCCCGCGCCAGGGCGGCCTCGAAGTCGAGCATGCCCTGCACCCGACCGGCATCGCAGAAGATCGCGCGCATGGCCGGCGCAGTGAAGTAGGCATCGAAAAGTTGGTTGCTCACGCGCGCAACGCTCCTGGGAAAAATGTACGGCTAGTGTGGCATCAACCTGCGGGGCCGCGCACGGAGGGCGTCTGTGGGAGGGGCTTTAGCCGCGACGGATTAAAAGCGTCGCCGCTGAAGCGCCTCCCACAGGGCTCAGAACCTCACACCCGCTCGATGGCCAGTGCCAGGCCCTGCCCCACCCCCACGCACATGGTCGCCAGGCCCAGCTTGCCGCCGGCCTTCTCCAGGTGGTGCACGGCGGTCAGCACCAAGCGATTGCCGCTCATACCCAGCGGATGGCCGAGGGCGATGGCGCCGCCGTTCGGGTTGACCTTGGGGCTGTCGTCCGGCAAGCCGAGATCGCGGGTTACAGCTAGGCCTTGAGCGGCGAAGGCTTCGTTCAGCTCGATCACGTCGAACTGCTCGATGCTCAGGTTCAGCCGCGCCAGCAGCTTGCGCACCGCCGGCACCGGGCCGACGCCCATGATGCGTGGCGCGACGCCGCCGCTGGCCATACCCAGCACCTTGGCGCGCGGCTTGAGGCCGTACTTCTGCACCGCCTCAGCGGAGGCCAGGATCATCGCCGAGGCGCCGTCATTGAGGCCCGAGGCGTTGCCGGCAGTGACGGTCTTGCCTTCGCCGTTGACCGGTTTGAGCTTGGCCAGGCCTTCGGCGCTGGTGTCGGCACGCGGGTGCTCGTCACGATCGACGACGATCTCGCCCTTCTTGCTCTTGATCACCACCGGGACGATTTCCTCGGCGTAGTAACCGCACTCCTGAGCTGCAGCCGCACGCTGCTGGCTGCGCAGGCCGAAGGCGTCCTGATCGGCGCGGCTGACGCCGTAGTCCTCGGCAACGTTGTCACCGGTGACCGGCATCGGGTCGACGCCGTACTGCGCTTTCATCAGCGGGTTAACGAAGCGCCAGCCCAGGGTGGTGTCTTCCAGCTTCTGGCCACGGCCAAAGGCGCTGTCAGCCTTGCCCATCACGTAAGGCGCGCGGGTCATGGACTCGACGCCGGCAGCGATGGCCAGCTCCATCTCACCCGAGGCGATGGCACGGAAGGCGGCGCCCACCGCCTCCATGCCCGAGGCGCACAGGCGATTGAGGGTCACACCCGGCACCGTTTCCGGCAGGCCGGCGAGCAGCAGCGCCATGCGCGCCACGTTGCGGTTGTCCTCGCCGGACTGGTTGGCGCAGCCCATGAACACTTCGTCCACGGCGCTCCAGTCGACCTGCGGGTTACGCTCGATCAGCGCCTTGAGCGGAATCGCCGCCAGGTCATCGGCGCGTACCGCCGACAGCGCGCCATTGAGGCGGCCAATCGGCGTGCGGATGGCGTCGCAGATGAATACCTCGCGGCTCATTCTTCACCTCCGGCCTGACCGTGGGCCTTGGCGGTGCGGGCCTCCAGGTCACGCAGAGCGGCCAGTTCGGCGGCGGTTGGCGCCTCGGTGGTGGTCACGCTGTCGGCGAAGCGAATCTGCCAGCCGGTGTTCTCGATCACCTGCTCACGGGTTACGCCCGGATGCAGCGAGGTAACGATGAACTCGTTGGTGCCGGCTTCCGGCTCCATGATGCACAGGTCGGTAATGATCGCCACCGGGCCTTCGCCCGGCAGACCGAGCTGCTTGCGGTGATCCCCGCCCTCGCCATGGCCGACCGAGGTGATGAAGGCCAGCTTGTCGACGAAGGTGCGATGGCCCTGCTTGAGGATGATCAGCACCTTCTTCGCTGAGCCTGCGATTTCCGGCGCGCCACCGGCACCCGGCAGGCGCACTTTCGGGTTGTGATAGTCACCGATCACGGTGGTGTTGATGTTGCCGTACTTGTCGACCTGGGCGGCGCCGAGGAAGCCGACGTCGATGCGCCCGCCCTGCAGCCAGTAGCGGAAGATCTCGCCGGTCGGCACCACGGTGTCGGCGGTTTCGGCCAGTTCGCCGTCACCGATGGACAACGGCAACACGCTCGGCTTGGCGCCAATCGGGCCGGATTCATAAATCAGCACCACTTCCGGGGCGTGGGTCAGGCGCGCCAGGTTGGCGGCCTTGGATGGCAGGCCGATGCCGACGAAGCAGACGCTGCCATTGCCGAGGCGACGGGCAGCGGCCACGGTCATCATTTCATTGGTGTTGAACTCGCTCATCACTTGGCCTCCCCATTCACTTTCGCCTGGTACTGCGCAAAATCCTCGGTGCCACGGATGTATTCGTCGATCCAGGCGGTGAAGGTTTCACGGTCACGGGCAATCGGGTCCCAATCCTGATAGAAGCGGTTGTCGCGCTCGTAGTAGCCATGGGCGTAGGACGGATGGGCGCCGCCAGGCACCACGCACACCGCGCTGATGGCCCAGGTCGGCAGCACGCAGGCATTCATCGGCGCCTGCAGGTCGTCGACGATTTCTTCGACCGTGACGATGCAGCGCTTGGCCGCCAGGGCGGCTTCCTTCTGCACACCGAGGATGCCCTGGATCAGCACGTTGCCCTTGCGGTCGGCCTTCTGCGCGTGGATCACGGTGACGTCCGGGCGCACGCTGGGGATGGCCGCCAGCTTCTCGCCGGTGAATGGGCAGTCGATGAACCTGATGTCCGGGTTGACCTTGACCAGATCGGAACCCTGGTAGCCGCGCAACACGGCGAACGGCAGGTTGGAGGCACCGGCGACGTAAGCGTTGGCCATGGCCGCGTGGCTGTGCTCGCTGATCTCCAGCTTGTGCGGCCAGTGCTTCTCGACCGCATCGCGCAGGCGGTGCAGCGAACCAACGCCGGGGTTGCCGCCCCAGGAGAAAGTCAGCTTGCGCGCGCAACCGGCACCGATCAGCAGGTCGTAGACCAGATCCGGAGTCATGCGCACCAGGTGCAGGTCTTTCTTGCCCTGGCGGATCAGCTCATGAGCGGCGGCAGTGGGAATCAGGTGAGTGAAGCCTTCGAGGGCGATGCAATCGCCGTCGTGAACATGGCGCGAAATGGCTTCGCGCAGCGTGATGATGTCGGCCATCTTGGTGTTCTCGTCAGTTTGCAGGTACCGGGTGACTGCAACCTTAGAAAACGGCCCGAACAAGAACAATCCGATAATCGCCATACCGGGCGATTATCGAACGACTTCCACCTTCAGGCTGGACGGAACAACTGGCCACTCAACTCGCGACTGGCACTGAGCATCAGCGGCAGGAAGCGCTTTTCCAGTTCGGCGGTGGGCACGCGACTGGCGTGGGTACTGATGTTCATCGCCGCCAGCACATGGCCGGCCGAGTCGTACACCGGCACCGCCAGCGAACGCAGGCCCTGCTCCAGCTCCTGGTCGACGATGCACCAGCCCTGCTGGCGTACGCGCTGCAGGCACTCCCACAGTGCGTCGGGAGTGTGCAAGGTACGACTGGTCTTGGCCTGCAGCTCGGCGTGGGCCAGGTAATCCTGGAGCTGGTCATCGTCCAGTGCGGCGAGGAGGATGCGGCCCATGGACGTGCAGTACGCAGGCAGTCGGCTGCCGACGCTCAGGTCCACCGAGATCAGTCGCTGCGGAATCGCCGAACGGGCGATGTAGAGCACCTGTTCACCTTCCAACGTGGCCAGGTTGCAGGCCTCGTGCAGCTGTTCGCTGAGACGGTCGAGAAACGGCTGCGCAGACACCGCCAGCGGCGTCGAAGACAGGTAGGCGTGGCCCAGGGTCAGCACCTTGGGCAACAGCGAGTAAGTGCGCCCGTCGGTGGTCACGTAGCCCAGCTTCATCAGGCTGTAGAGGCAGCGGCGCACGGCAGCGCGCGGTATCTCGGTGCGGTGGCTGATCTGCGCGATGGTCAGGTGACGCTTGCGCTCCTGGAAGGCGTTGATCACCGCCAGGCCACGAGCCAGGGAGGTCATGAAGTTGGGGTCGCCAGCGAACTCCTCGATACGCTTGGCCGGTGACACGTAGGGCGGCGGGGCAAGACTGGTAAGCGGCGGACGGGTTTCGTTCATGGGGCCTCCGAGACTGGGCTGACAGCACCTGGCGATTATCGAACCATCGTGCGGTTATCGTAAATAGCCACAGAAAACGGCTGTCCAGTGAGGCTGGAACCACGGCGCTGTTGATCCGTAAGCGGGGCATCAGCGCGCCGCAGGCCGGGCGCTTCGATGAAGCGCCCGGCCTGCGTGCACCACTCAGAAGTCAAAGAAGACCGTCTCGGCGTCCCCCTGAATGTGGATATCGAAACGGTAGGCCGGCTTGCCGTCCACTTCGCAGCGCCTGGCGATCAGGGTCTCGCGGCGCTGTGGCTGCTCGATCAGGCTGAGTACCGGATCCTTGGCATTGGCCTCGGCTTCATCCTCGAAATACAGGCGCGTGTTGAGGTGAATGTTGATGCCACGGGCGAACAGCGCGACGTTGATATGCGGCGCCATCGGCACGCCGGCAGCGTTTTTCACTACACCCGGCTTGACGGTGTAAGCGAACCACTCGCTACCGGCATCGAAGGTGGTGGCGGTGCGGCCAAAGCCATTGAAGGGTTTGGACTGGTCGTAATCCTCGTCGTACTGGCCCTGATGGTCGGCCTGCCACAGTTCGAGGAAGGCATCGCGCACCAGGTGGCCGTTGCCGTCATAGACGTGGCCGAGCAGCACGATGTGTTCGCCCGGCGCCTCGGTCTTGGCCATCTGATTCCAGATTTCCTGCTCGCGGGTCGGGTTGCCGGCCGCAGCCAGGGCCAGGCCGATATGCACGTAGGGGCCGGCGGTTTGCGAAGGGGTTTCCGGCAGCAATTCAACAGGCATGGTCATCCTCCTATGAGCCTGCTCAGGATCTAGCGAGCTAGAACCAGACAAGGCAAAAAGGGCTGAGGAAGCGCAGTTTACGAGTAGTAAATGAGCATTCCGAAGCCGTTTTTAACGCCGTCTGGCCGACGCGCAGCAGATCCTGGGCGGCTCATTAACGGTTCTCGAAATGGGTCTGGCGCTGCCCACGCAGCACGATATCGAAGCGATAGGCCAGGCAATCCATCGGATTGGCCGCGCTCATGTCGAGCTTGGCGATCAGCGTCTGCACGGCGTCCGGGTTGGCGATGGACTTGACGATCGGGCACAACGGGATCAGCGGATCACCCTCGAAGTACAGCTGGGTGATCAGACGCGCGGAGATCGACGGGCCACTGATGGAGAAGTGGATATGCGCCGGGCGCCAGTCGTTGGGGTTGTTGCGCCACGGATAGGGGCCGGGCTTGATGGTGCGGAAGATGTAGCGCCCTTCGCTGTCGGTCAGCGCACGGCCGACGCCACCGAAGTTGGGGTCCAGCGGCGCCAGGTAGCGGTCGTTTTTGTGCCGGTAGCGGCCACCGGCGTTGGCCTGCCACATTTCCACCAGGGTATGCGGGATCGGCTTGCCGTACTGGTCCATGACCCGACCGGAGACGAGGATGCGCTCGCCGATGGGCAGGCCACCGTTGTTGAAGTTGAGCAGCAGGTCGTTGTCGTGCTCGGCGAACTGCAGGTGCGAGAAGTCAGGGCCGCTGGTCTCGGAAATCGACTGCGGGATACTCACCAACGCCTGGCGCGGCGAGCGGGCGATGGAGGTCTTGTAGTCGGGGGTGAAGGCTTTCGGATGCCAGTTGCGGTCGCGAATGGCAAAGCGACGGTTGTCCTCGGCAGGCATGCTGCACTCCTGTTGTGGGTATTGTGGAGTCGTGCGAGGGCCATGTTGCCCCGGCAGGTTGGCGCAGTCTCGGCCAATGCAGTGCAGCTGAAAATTGAAAAGACGCCGTCAATTCATAACCAAATGGTTATGGAAAATGCCCATCGCGATAGGCCTGCGCCACCTCGCGCAGCACATCGCAGCAGCGCTCCCCCGCCAGCGACAGGCCCAGCACACTGTTACGGCAGATCCCCACCGAGCCGCCCGGCTCGCGTACCGGCAGCTGCAGCTCGGCCAGCTCGCCACGGCGCACATCCAGGCATACCGAGTCCTGCGGGGCGACCCACAGCGCGTCGCTACACAGCACGTAACGCCGACTCAAGGCCGGCGAGAGGGTTTCCAGCCGCTGGCGCGAAGGTGTCACCCCGCACTGCACGAACAGGCTGTCGGCATGTTTACGGATGGTGGTGCCGGTCGTCGGCAATACCAATGGGTAATCGCCCAGCCGTCTCAGCGCATCCTCACCGGCGGCCAGCAACGGATGCCCCGGGCGCACCACCAGAGTCATCGACTCGCTGTACAGGTGCTCGAAGGTCAGGCCCTGGATGTCCGGGCTGTCGGTCATGCGGCCGATCACCAGATCCAGCTCACCGACGCGCAACTGACCCAGCAGGTAGGCACCGGGCCCGGTGGCCACGCTGACCACCAGCGCCGCATGACGCTGATGCAGACGCCCGACCACTTCGGGCATCAGCAGGCTCTCGACGGTAGACAGCACACCGACCCGCACCTGCCCGGCCTCGTGCTCGCCATCGCGCAGGCTGCTGACGCCATCACGCAGCGCCTGCACGCAAGGCCCGGCATAGCGCATGAACGCCACCCCGGCAGCGGTCAGGCTCACCCCGCTCTTGCCGCGCTCGAACAGGCTGGCCTGGAGAATCTCCTCCAGCTCCTTGAGCGTCTTGGAAATCGCCGGCTGGCTGACCGCCATCGCATCGGCCGCCCTGGCGAAACTGCGCTGGCGGGCGATTTCCAGAAAACACAGCAAGTGGCGGAATTTGATTCGGGTGTCGATGTTCATCGGGAGCACCAAAGGCGGAGGCCAGTGATGATGCCGCAAAGCCTGCCCGGCTCCCAGCCCGATTCCACAAGCGCCCTGCGACGCGCGAAAACATAAAAAAAGCCGGCCCTGAAGCCGGCTATAAAGGGGTGGTTGGCACCCGGTTTATTGCAGAGCGCGCGGACGAGCGTTGCGCTGCTCGGCGTCAGGTGCAGGAGCACTCTGCAGCTGGAAGTCGAATTTCACTTCGGCGAAGCGATTGCCCTGGAAACCGTGGTCACGCGCGGCGGTTTCGTTCTCGACGAAGGCGATGTCACCGATCAGGCCATCGCGGGTGGCGTAGGCGAAGTCGTCCCACAGGTACTCGTCGCCGGCCAGGTTGATCTGCGTGGTCAGGTGACGATAGCCAGGCGCGGAGATGAAGAAGTGGATGTGTGCCGGGCGGTTGCCGTGGCGACCGAGCAGGTTGAGCACTTCCTGGGTGGTGCCATCAGGCGGGCAGCCGTAGCCGGACGGCACGATGCTGCGCGCGCGGTAGCGGCCATCGGCGTCGGTGACGATGCGGCGGCGCAGGTTGAACTCGCTCTGGCGCGAATCGAAGTAGGAGTAGGTGCCCTTGGTGTTGGCGTGCCACAGGTCAACCACGGCACCGGCGACCGGCTTGCCGTCGACATCGAGCACCTGGCCGTGCAGATACATCGGTGTGCCCGGATCGGTACCGTCGTCCATCCGCGCCTCGCCTTCGCTCAGCGGCGCGCCGGCCACGTACAGCGGGCCTTCGATGGTGCGCGGGGTGCCGCCGAGCAGGCCGGCCGCTTCGTCCTGCGCATCGAGCAGCAGGTCGAGATAGTGCTCCAGGCCCAGACCAGCCACCAGCAGGCCGGCTTCACTGCGCGCGCCCATGCGGTTGAGGTAGTCGACCGCCTTCCAGAACTCCTCGGTGGTGACTTCCATATCCTCGATGAGGCGGATGCTGTCCAGCAGGATGCGGTTGACCAGCGCCTTCATGCGCGGGCTGCCCTGGTCGTTGTCGAGGCCGCTGACCTCCTTGAAGAACTTCTGCACGCTTTCGGTGTGCGACAGTTTGATGCTCATGATTATGTCCTCATCTTGTTTTTATCGACTGGAAGATTGATCAGCGATCGTCCTGGTGGATCGAAGACGGGTGGCGGCACAGGCCGTTCACCTCGATCTCCATGTAAGGGAACAGCGGCAACTGCATGAGGGTGTCGTGCAGTTCCTCGACACTGGCCAGGTCGAAGACGCTGTAGTTGGCGTAGTGCCCGGCGATGCGCCACAGGTGGCGCCACTTGCCCTCGCGCTGCAGGCGCTGGGCCAGTTCTTTCTCGTCGGCCTTGAGCTTGGCCGCCTGGGCGGGGTCCATGTCGACCGGCAACTTCACGGTCATCTTCACGTGGAACAGCATGTTGGCTTTCCTCCTTCAGGCTGGATCAGGAACGGCGGAAGCGCGCCAGGCGCTCCTCGTCGAGGGTCAGGCCGATACCGGGCAGGCGCGGCACGTGCAGTTGGAAGTCACGGTACAGCGGCGGCTCGATGACGATGTCTTCGGTCAGCAGCAGCGGGCCGAACAGTTCGGTGTCCCAGGCCAGCTTGTTCAGGGTAATGAAGGCATGGGCCGAGGCCAGGGTGCCGACGCTGCCCTCGAGCATGGTGCCGCCATATAGGCCGATACCAGCCGCCTCGGCGATGCTGGCGGTGCGCAGCACGGCGCGCGGGCCGCCGTTCTTGGCGATCTTCAGGGCGAACACCGGGGCAGCGCCGTCGCGCGCCAGGTTGAAGGCGTCTTCCACGCACTCGATGGACTCGTCGGCCATGATCGGCGCCGGGCTGGATTGGTTCAGGCGCACCTGGCCGCCGCGGTTGTGGCGCGAGATCGGCTGTTCGATCAGGTCGATGCCGTTGTCCCCGAGAATGCGGCAGGCGCGCAGTGCCACTGCTTCGTCCCAGGCCTGGTTGACGTCGACACGCACGCTGGCGCGCTCACCCAGGGCCTTTTTGATGGCGATGACATGAGCCAGGTCCTTGTTCACCTCGCCGGCACCGATCTTCAGCTTGAAGATGCGATGGCGACGGGCTTCGAGCATCTGCTCGGCCTCACTGATGTCCTTGCGGGTGTCGCCGCTGGCCAGGGTCCAGGCCACTTCCAGGCTGTCGCGCACGCGGCCGCCGAGGATTTCGCTGACCGGCAGGCCGAGGCGCTTGCCCTGGGCATCGAGCAGTGCGGTTTCCACCGCCGAGCGGGCGAAGGTGTTGCCCTTCACCACACGGTCGATGCGCTGCATGCAGGCGTTGATGTTGCTGGCGTCCTGACCGATCAACAGCGGCGCGAAGTGACAGTCCAGGTTGACCTTGATGCTGTCCGGGCTCTCGTTGCCATAGGACAGGCCACCGATGGTGGTGGCTTCACCGATGCCCTCGATGCCGTCGGCGCAGCGCAGGCGCAGGATCACCAGGGTCTGGTTCTGCATGGTGTGCATCGCCAGCTTGTGCGGGCGGATGGTCGGCAGGTCGACGATGATCGCTTCGAGCGACTCGATCGCGGCGTGGCTCATTTCAATACCCATCAGGTTGTTCATGTATGTGATGGGATATTGATCCTGCATTTTGGCAGGTTCCAATATTGATTTTGTCTGCAACAATACCCTGAAGGTATCGTCAATTTCAGAGGAAAGCCGCCCATGGAGCTTCGCCACCTGCGCTATTTCCAGGCGCTCGCCGAAACCCTCAACTTCACCCGCGCCGCCGAACGCCTGCACATCGCCCAGCCGCCGCTGAGCCGGCAGATCCAGCAGCTCGAGGACGAACTCGGCGTGACGCTGCTCGAGCGTGGCCGGCCATTGCGCCTGACCGAGGCCGGACGCTTCTTCCACGAGCACTCCAGCACCCTGCTCGAGCAACTGGGCAAGGTCTGCGACAGTACCCGGCGCATCGGCTCGGGCGAGAAAGCCTGGCTCGGCATCGGTTTCGCCCCGTCCACGCTCTACGGCGTGCTGCCGGAGCTGATCCGGCGCCTGCGTAGCGACGCCGGCCTGGAGCTGGGGCTGTCGGAAATGACCACGGTGCAACAGGTCGAGGCACTCAAGGCCGGACGCATCGACATCGGCTTCGGTCGTATCCATATCGACGACGCGGCCGTACAGCAGCAGGTGCTGACCCTCGACCCGCTGGTTGCCGCCCTGCCCGCCGGGCATGCGCTGCTGCCAGGCCCGGTGAGCCTGGCCGAGCTGGCCCGCGAGCCCTTCGTGCTGTATCCGGGTAATCCGCGGCCGAGCTACGCCGATCATGTGCTGGCCTTGTTCGACGCGCACGGCCTGCAGATTCGCGTGGCGCAATGGACCAACGAACTGCAGACGGCCATCGGCCTGGTCGCTGCCGGTATCGGCATCACCCTGGTGCCGGCCTCGGTGCAGGTGCTGCACCGCGTCGACATCGACTACGCGCCGCTGCAGGAAGCGCAGGCCACCTCGCCGATCATCATCAGCCAGCGTATCGGCGACGCCTCGCCGGCGCTCGATCACTGCCTGGCGCTGGTCGACCAGCTGTCGCGCGCTCGCCAACGCTGAGCGCAGAGGAAGAAAAAAGCCCGCAAGGAGCAAGACGGGCATGAAAAGGTTCACCTGCTACTGCAACGGCGAAAACGCCGCCGGCAGGTAGAGGGTGGAATGCATCTCGCGCAGCTGCGGCCCGGAGTTTTCAGGTGGCCAGACGCCGTCGGCGACGGCACGGGTGCGCACGTCCAGGCGCTGCTCCTGGCTGGCGTAGGGCCAGATGTGCAGGTAGCGCGGAGTGCGCCCGTCGGTGGCGAAGAACGCCGCGTAGACCGCTGAATAATCCTGCCCGGTGCGCGGGCCGACGGCCTTTTCCCAGCCTGCCATCGTCGGCGCCAGGCCGGAGGCAATCAGGTTGTATTCGCGCAGCTCGTAGAACGGCCCGTGCTTGCCGGGCGCCAGCGGCTCGAGAAAGGGAAACAGCGTGTAGTTTTCCACCTTCATGTCGAGCATGAAGGCTTCGATGCCGAAGGCATCCGGTGCCTGGAGGAAGCGCTCGCGCTCAACCTGCCGCGCCGTTTCGTCACGAAATCCACGCAGCACGGCGACCTGGTTCAGTGGGCCGACTTCCGACGCCCAGCAGCCCATCAGCACGCAGCCGTCACGCGCCTCGGCGAGGGTTTCGCGCAGACGTTTCAGCGCTTCGGCCGGGGTGCGTACGCGCAAGGTGAAGGTGATCAGTTCGTAGAGTCGCATCGTCTTCTCGCAGCCTGTGAATGCAGGCGGAGCCGGATCTGCCCCCGGCCCCGCCGCCGGTCAGAACTTGAAGGTGTAGGAGGTGATCAGGCGGTTTTCCTGGTAATCGGCACCCGACGCCGCGCCGTTGCCGTAACGGGTCTTCACGTCGATGTTGCGCCACTCGAAGCCCACGCCCTTGAGCGGGCCGTCCTGCACCACGTAGCCGAGGACGATGTTGCGCTCGCTCTCGACGTTCTGATCCAGATCGTTGCTGCCCCGGTCAATGCCAGTGCCGCGCAGGTAGCGGGTCATCAGTTTCAGGCCCGGCACACCGTAGCCGGCGAAGTCCAGGTCGTAGCGCAGTTGCCAGGAGCTTTCGTTGGGCTTGACGAAGGCCACGGTGGACCAGTTCACCAGGTACGGCTGTGGTGCGTAGCCATTGAGCGTGGGGAAGGTGCTGTCGCCGAGCATGCGCTGGTAGCCGACACCGATGGCATGAGAGCCCTTGCGCAAGGTGGTCATGGCACCGTAGGAGCGGTTGTCGATGTCGCCGTAAAGCGCCTTGCCATCTTCACGGTTGTCGAAGTAACGCAGGTCGGTCTTCAGCCCGAAGCCGTTGCCCAGGTCGGCGTTGTAGGTCGCACCGAGGTACTGCTGCTGGTAGATATCCTCCAGCTGACCATAGAAGTAGGTCGCCGAGAATGCCGGGCTGAAGGCATAGGTGGCACCGGCGAAGTTCAGGCCATCACTGCGGCGCTGAATGTTCGGCCCGTTGAACAGGTACATCTTCTCGCGGTTGGACGACTCACGGCTGCTGATCTCGGTAAAACGGCCGGCGGTGAGGGTCAGCTTGTCCACCTCGCGCGACTCCAGCATGAAACCGTGATAGGTGGTGATCAGCTGGCGCGAGTCATCGTAGAAAGCCACCGGCAGCGTAGGACGATGCTCGCCGATCTTCAGCTCGGTCTTGGAGTAACGCATCTTGGCGGTCAGTGCGGCGCGGCCGTAATCACGGACCTGCTCACCCTTGCTGTCGTCGTACGGAATGATGCTGTCAGGGCCGCGACCACCACCGCCATCGAGGCGATAGGCATATTGCGCGGAGAGGTCGAGACCGAACTGCACGGTGCCTTCGGTATAGCCGGAAATGGCGCGAAAATCGAAACCCTGCGTCCAGCTGCCAATACGCGACTTGGGCGCGTCATGTTGTTTGAAGTCACGATCGATATAGAAGTTGCGCAAGCCAAGACTGACTTGCCGATCGTCGAGAAAGTCCGCCTGGGCGGAAATAGACGTGAACATGCCCATCAGGCCCACAGCACCAATGCCGCTGGCCAGCCAGTTGTTCTGGAACATTGTTTTGATCCTTTGTTACCTGTGCAAGGCACAATGAGTGGAAGCAGATTAATTGGCAGTTGATATAACCGAGATCGGTAAAACGTCCGCTTCGCCAGGCTTTATCGGGCCTGGCTTGAGCATGCGACAGGTTTAACCGGTTCCGAGGCAGTTAATCCGCAGTTTTGTTTTTATAACCACTTACTGCAAAAAAGGTCGTAGCAAGGCACTGCCTATCACTATCAGGCAGTTGTTTCTTATTGACGGGTATTGCCTGTTTCAGAATGAAGTGAAACTTCATCCGTTATTTCCGACATTAGTTCGGAAATTCCTGCAGCACTGGCAAGACGGCGGGTGGGACCAAGGCCCACCCAAGCGCCTCAGCAGGCCGACCGCGACTGTTCGCCCAGACGGTGATAGGCGCGGTTGAAATACACCAGACCTTCCTGGCTGTTGCCGTTACGAATACCCAGCACCTCGCAATAGAAGATGGTATGCGAACCCACCTCATGCGCCTGGGCGATACGGCAATCGAAATTGACCAGGGCGTTGTCCAGCAGCGGCGCGCCGCTTTCCAGCGTGCTCCAGCTGGCCTGAGCGAAACGCTGGTCGGAGTCCATATCTCGGTTGGCGAATACGCCGGAGATGTCCTTCAGCTCGGCACTCAGCACATTCACGCTGAGCACACCGTTCTGCTTGAAGTGGCCATTGGAGAAAGACGCGCGGTTCATGCATACCAGCAGCGTCGGCGGCTGGTCGGTGACGCTGCACACGGCCGAGGCGGTGAAGCCCCAGCGCCCGGCAGCACCGTCGGTGGTGATCACTGAAACGGCGCCGCCCAGCAGCGCCATGGCATTACGGAAACCTGTGGTGTCGACCATGATCTTGCCCTCGCGTGTTAGATATCCAGCACCAGTTTTTTCGACTTGGCGCGCGAACAGCAGACCAGAATCTGGTCATTGGCGGCCTTCTCGTCATCGGTCAGGTAGACGTCGCGGTGATCCGGTTCGCCCTCCAGCACATCGCACAGGCAGGTGCCGCAGACGCCCTGCTCGCAAGAGATCTCCACCTTGATGCCAACCGTGGCGAGTGCGTCGATGATGGTCTGGCCTTCGGCGACCTGAACGGTCTTGCCGCTGCGCTGAGCGACCACTTCGAAGCTGTCGCCGCTGGCGTCGACCTCCACCTGGAAGTACTCGCGGTGGATGTGATCCTCGGCGTAGCCGGCCTGGCGCGCGCCCTCGATGACCCAGTCCATGAAGCCGCTCGGGCCACACACATAGACGTGCACGCCAGCGCCCGGCTGGCCGAGTACGGCCGGCAGGTCGAGCTTCTGCGTATCGCCTTCGTCATCGAAGTGGGTGCGCACGCAGGCGGCGAAGTCGGCGCCTGCCAGTTCGTCGAGGAAGGCCGAACGCTGACGCGAACGCCCGCAGTAGTGCAGCTCGAACGGGCTATCCTGGGCGGTCAGCTGGTGCGCCATGGCGATCATCGGGGTGATGCCGATGCCACCGCCGATGAGGATCGAACGGCTGGCACCAGCGGCCAGGGGAAACAGGTTGCGCGGCGTGCCGACGCTGATGTGGGCGCCTTCGCTGAGCAGCTCGTGGACGGCCACCGAGCCGCCGCGCGAGGCTGGGTCGCGCAGCACACCGAGGCGGTAGACGGCGGCATTGGCCGGGTCACCGCACAGCGAATACTGGCGCACCAGGCCGGGCTTGAGGTGGACATCGACGTGGGCACCGGCCTCGAAGGCCGGCAGATTGCTGCCCGTCGGATCGGCGAGGTCGAGGATTACCACGCCCTCGCCTTGTTCCTGCCGCTTGCGTACCACCAGGTTCAACACTTGCTCAGTCATACCGACCTTCCCGCACCCTTCGAGGTGCTGATTGTTCTCGTTCGTTACAGTCCGCAGCTCGCACGCGCGGCATTCTTTCGTTTGCCCGGCACACCCGAAGGGCCTGCCGGGCGGGGTTCAACGCATGAACAGACCGCCGTTCACATCCCAGGTCGCCCCGGTGGTGAAATAGGCTTCCGGGCGCGCCAGCTGTACCACCAGATCACCGAGGAAGTCGGCATCACCGAGACGCTTCACCGGGATATTGGCGAGCAAGCCGGCCATGCGCTCCGGCGGCACCGCCGCATGTACGGCGGGCGACTCGATGGGGCCGGGGGCGATGGCGTTGACCGTCACACCGGCACCGGCCAGTTCCTTGGCGAAGATCTTGGTCAGGGTGACGATGGCGCCCTTGGAGGCCGCGTAGTGCGCCCCAGTGGCGGTGCCGCCGTTCTGCCCGGCCAGCGAGGCCATGTTGATGATCCGCCCGTAGCCTGCAGCTGCCATGTGCCCGCCAAGTACCTGGCAGCCGAGGAAGATGCTGCGGGTGTTGAGGCTCATGACCCGGTCGAACTCCTCCGGGCTGATCTGCATGACCGGTGTGGTGCGGGTCATCGCAGCACTGTTGACCGCCACGTGCAGCGCGCCCCAGCGCGCCAGCACGGCGGCCAGTGCTGCCTCGAAGTCGGCCTTGCTGGCGACGTCGAGCTGCAGTGCCAGGCTGCGCTGGCCGCTCGGATCGAGGCGATCGGCGGCGGCCTGGGCACGCTCCAGCGACAGGTCGGTGATCACCACCGCATAACCGGCTGCGAACAGACGGTTGGCGATGGACAGACCGAGGCCCTGGGCGGCACCGGTGACGAGGGCTACCTGAGTCATGACGGCGTCCTACAGGATGTAACCAATACCGGCGAGGGTATCGGTCGAGTTGATCAACTGGATCAGCTTGCGCTGGATCTTGAAGCTGTCACCGTCGCGCTTGAGCTCGAAGGTGACATCCGCGGTGTAGTGCTTGAGCACGTCCTTGCGGAACTCGCGCAGGTTCTGCGCGCAGCGCACGGTGACCACAGCGCCTTCCTCGCCGAGCACGCGAAAGCGCGACAGGCTGCGCACGGTACGGGCACGCGGGCTGGTGGAGATGGACTCGCCGCCGATCAGGCGCTGCACACGCAACTTGCGCATGTGATGGTCGTCGTAGGCGTAGTTGAGGGTGTTCTCGAAATCGGTCTCGTTGGGGTCGATGGGGATGATGTAGGTCCCCTTGTCGGCCCACAGGTTCAGCCAGGCGTCGAAATCGCCGTGGTCGAGCATGTCCGCTTCCTGCCAGATGAAGGCGCTGACGTGGTTGAGCAGTTCAAGATTCATAGTGGTTCTCTTCAAATAGGTGCATGACGGGCCCCTCTCACCCGTGCGGGCAGAGGGGCGCGGCGGCTCAGGCCGACATCATCTTTTTCCACTGCTGGTAGGCCGCGCGCATGCCGGTCTCGGCACTCACGTCGCTGACCAGGCCGTCCTCGCTCGGCTTCTCGCCGGGCAGGCCGCGGTTGAGCATGATCCACAGGTCGCTGCCGGCCTGGGCGCCCTTCTGCACGCGCTCCCAGGCCTCGGAGTCGTCCGGGGTACCGAAGCCCATCGGACCCTGGAAGTGCTCGTGCAGGCGCAGGCGGTAGCGGTTGGCCACGGCCGGGCCGCCGTCCATGGTGATCACCGCGTGGTGGATCTCGGTCTCGTTCACCGAGACCGGCTGCAGCACGCGGAAGAAGGCCATGGAGCAGGCGACGTTGGGGAACAGGTTGAGGTTGAAGCCCGAACCGCCGACGGCACGGACGATGCGGCGCACCTGCTGTTCCTCGATGCCTTCGTCACGCAGCTCCTGAGCCAGCGCCTCGAAGCGCTCGGGGATCGGCTTGTCCAGGTCGGCTTCCAGATCCACCAGGTCGGGGATCATCACCATCACGCTGTGGCCGTTGCCGAGGTCTTCGACGTAGCCGGGGCCTTCGACGAAATCGAACAGCTCCAGGGTCTGCTCGTCCACCGAGGACAGGAAGGACTTGTGCACCAGCGGGAAGTGGTAGGCGTCGGTGGTGTTCTCCAGCTGGATCTTCCAGTTGCCGGGGAAGCGGAAACGATGCTCGCCGGACACCTTCACGCCGTAGCCAGCGCCCTGCTTCATGAACAGGTCGATCCATTTCTTGGCCGCGCCGAGGAAGTCTTCCAGCGGCTCGATGTCGTCCTTGAAGGTAGCGAAGATCATGCCGTTGTATTGCTCGACGCGCAGGCTCACCAGCGGCAGCTCGCCCTTGTCCAGGCAGTCGGCATAGCTCTCCGGGTGCGGCACGCCGCGCAGGCTGCCGTCGAGGGCGTAGCTCCAGCCGTGGTAGGGGCAGACGAAGCTGTTGGTCTTGCCCTTCTTGTGCTCACAGACGGTGGCGCCACGGTGACGGCAGCGGTTGAGCAGCACGTGTACGTCCTTCTTGCGGTCACGCACGACGATCACCGGCTGCTTGCCAATGAAGGTGCTCTTGTAGCTGCCGTTGTCGGGAATCTCGCTGGCGTGCGCCACCCAGATCCAGGTGCTGTAGAACACCTTCTCCAGCTCTTCATCGAAGAGGCGGGCATCGGTATACAGGGAGGTGTGCACGCGGTCATGCAGCACCAGGTCGGCCGGCGAGCTGGCCAGGTTCACGGTTTCGATCAGGTTGGTCACGGTCACTCCTCGTCGGCGCAGGTCACCGACTCATAAAAGTCATTCTTCGGTCTGCCCCGGCACGGGCAGGTGGGCATCGCTGTTCCATGCATCGACCGGGCGGCCGAACAGGTTCTCGGTCTGAAAATGAGCCATGCGCCAGACGCCTTGCTCTTCGCGAAAACGCACCGTCAGTCGCGCCGCGTTGAGGTGCGAGCCGCCACTGGCGAAGGTAGAGGTCTGCAACATCACCCAACTGCCGCTGGCCTGGTCATCCTCGACACGGATCAGCTCCGAGCAGAGGAAATGCACGTTGAGGGCGAAGTGCGCCGGCTCGGTCATGTAGCCGGCGAACATCGCGCGGATCGCCTCGCGCCCCCGATAGCCGCCAAAGCTCTTGGCATACTTGGCGCCCTTGCCTTCCCAGATGGCGTCGGCGGTGAACAACCCGGCCAACTCGTCCAGCGGGGTGCGTGCATCGAGCGCGTCGCACAGCACCATGTAGCGGTTCATGCAGGCACGCACGGCGTTCTCGCTTTCCAGCTGGTGCAGGCGGGCTTCGAGGGATCGGCTCATGGCTCAGGCCCGTTGGATGATCAGTTCACGACCGGTACGCGCTTCCACCTTGCAGTAGCGCCACAGCTTGTACGGGCCAGCGCCCACGGCGGTGGTGCGGAACAGGTTGCAGGCGGCGTGTACCGTCTCGATGTCCGGCACGTCGGCCAGCAGGTAGGTGGTCCAGGGGTAGCCGGTGGATGGGCCGACCATGCTCTGGTCGTCGTCCATGTTGCCGAACACCGTCACGCCGGGCAGATCGTGGATGCCGTTCCACATGGCGCTGAACGCCGCCCAGACTTCCAGCTGCTCCTCACGTGGGGCGTCGAAGAAATTCTGGTTGATGCCCATGCAGAACAGGACACGCAGGGCTTTTTTATCAGTCATCACAATCACCAATCGTTAGTTGTCGATTACAGGTAGCCAGGCATCGGCTTGCCGCCGAAGAAGATCGCGCCGGCGTTCTGGTAGGTCATGTCGCCCATGAAGGCATGCTGGGTAACCACCTGGGCGTCGTTGACGAAGCGCGCCAGCGGGCTGTGGCGGTAGACGCCGGTCATGCCCGAGAGCATCTGCGCGGTGCGCGCCACCTCGGCCGACACACGGGCAGCATGGGTGGAAGACAGGCGCAGCAGGTTGGTCTGCTCGACGCTCACCACATCGCCGGCCAGCACGCTGGCCCAGGCGTTTTCCATGGCGTCGTAGAACCAGGCGCGGGCAGCGCGCAGCTCCGCTTCAGCCTTGGCCACCTGCATCTGCGCCAGCGGGCGGTCGGCCAAGGCCGGCGCGCCGGTAACGGAGAAGCGACCGCTGGCCATATCAGCCAGATAATCCAGCGCGGCGCGGGCAACACCGAGGCCGACCACGGAAAGCACCTGGGTAGCGAAAGACAGTGACGGATAGCGGAACAGCGGCTCGTCGAGGTTGGCCGGGCCACCACGGACGAAGGTCCACTCCTCCGGCACTTCGACGCCGTCGAGCACCAGGTCATGGCTGCCGGTTCCGACCAGGCCGACCACATCCCAGGTGTCCTCGATGCCGACCTTTTCCCGTGGCATCACGGCCAGGCGCGGCAGCGACAGGGTTTCGCCAGTCTTGGGGCTGATGCCGACGCCGATCAGGTCGGCGCCCATGCAACCACTGGAGAACTTCCAGCGGCCGCTGACCTTGAAGCCACCGTCGATGGTCTCGGCCGGTTGCGGCGGGAAGATGCCGGCGGCGAACACCACATCCGGGCCGTTGGCGTACACCTTGTCCAGCGTCTCCAGGGGCAGGGCCGCCAGGTACACCGGGTTCATGCCGAAGCTGGCGACCCAGCCGGCGGAACCGTCAGCGGCGGAGACATCCTCCACCATCTCGCAGAATTCCATGGGGCTGCGCTGCTCGCCGCCGAAGCGCGTGGGCACCAGGGCGCGGTAGACGCCAAGCTCCTTGAAACGCGCGATGACGTCATGGGAGATGTAGCGCTGCTTATCGAACTCCTCACGCCGGGCGCGCTCGCGGATATCGGTCAACAGCGCCTGAAAGGCTTCATTCGCGGTAATCGGGGCAAGGCGCTGGTGATCCAGCTGGCTTAGGGAAGACATGGGCTTCTCCAGGATGGGCACGGTTATTGTTCGAGGCGCCGCAGCAGCTCGCGGGCGACTGCCAGAAGCAGTTCGTCAGCGCCCTTGGCGGCGATCAGTTGTAGTCCTACCGGCAATTTCGAGGCCCCCTCGAAAGGGATGCTCAATGCCGGGTGGCCAGTCAGGTTGAAAGGGCGTACGAAAGCGGTCATGCCGATGGCCGCGCGGGTATCGGCAGCGTCTGCGACGCGCGCCGGGTAATCCGGCATGGTCGGCAGAGCGAGAATCGGGCACTGCGCCAGGGCGGCGTCCACCTCGGCGGTGAAGGCGGCGCGGCAGCGTTCGGCGTCAGCCAGAGCGTCGTCGCGGGTCTCGCGTGCGGCCAGCAGCCGGCCGGCAACATCGGCGCCGACCAGGCCGGTTTCCACCAGGTGCCCGCAGGCATTCCAGGTCTCGCGGTTGATCACCGCCAGGCCAGCGTCGTAGGCCGCCTGCATGCCGGGCAGCGGCATCTCGCACTGTGCGAAATCCGCCGCCTCGAGCACGGCATCGAGAGCAGCTTGCACCTCGGCATGAGCCTGCACCGGAACCACGCCAATACGGATGCCGGTTACGTCCGGCAGCGCCTTGAAGGTCGGATCGATGGCCTTCATCGCGCTGATCAGCATCTCGATATTGGCCGCGAAGGGTCCAACGCAATCGAGCGATGTCTGCGCCGGCATCACCCCGGCGCGACTGATGCGGCCGAAGGTGGGCTTGAGGCCGAACACACCGCAGCAAGCGGCGGGAATACGCACCGAACCACCGGTATCGGTGCCCAGGGAGAAGTCGCACAGACCGGCAGCCACGGCAGCGGCCGAACCACTGGAGGAACCACCGGGAATGTGTCCGGGGTAGCGCGGGTTCTCGGCCGTGCCCGTCCAGGCATTGAGCCCGGTAGTGCCGAAGGCCAGCTCATGCAGGCTGGTCTTGCCAATCAGCTGACAGCCGGCAGCCAGCAGCGTCTCAACCACCTCGGCATGGCACTCGGCGTCCGGCGCATGTTCAAGGGCGCGGCTGGAAGCACGAGTGGGATGGCCAGCCACATCGATGGTGTCTTTCACCATCACACGGGGGCCATGCTCACCGAGCGTCAGCTTCTCGACCACTATCGCCATCTGCTTCACCCATTGCTGTTCCGGTTGATCGACAGAACCGCAGGACGAGCCGCGATTCACGTAAATCCAGAATCGGAAGAATTACGTGAATTGTCAATTGAATTATCACCCAAAAAAGAGTGTGTAGATTCGGTGCATTTTCGCTACCTCGAGCACCATTCCCGTGCAGTTCGGTAACACTAAAACCCTGTAACATTCACGCAAAATCAGCACTTTAATCCATTAAAATCAACCACTTACCGCTAACATGAGAAACACTATCATCACGCACTCGCATTTTCAGGCCATCTGACAAGCTCACTTTAACGGCCGATAATCGCACAAAAAATGCACCTCAAATGACGCCATTTTCAAAGCAGAAAATGATCATTTTTTAGATAAAAAAACGCTAAGAAACGACCCATTTCAGGCAATCGAAAAGTGCCGTCAGCCCTGATGACATCGGCCATGAGCCGATCAACAGGCGCCTCCTCGAACGTGGCTGACAAGCGCTTCGCCAGCCCACTCGCAACCCTCTCGAACACGGCGGCTGGCCGTCTTGCAACAGCGCGGTGCACGGCGTTCTGGCACGGGAGGTGCAATTCAGCCCGTGTCGGACGGGACAACCACCGGCAGCGCCCACAAGGCGCCAGAACAAAAAGAAGACGACACACCATTCGTGCATCGCGCCTCGATGCGCACGCCGACTGGCTCTGTCTCTCCAATAGCCTTGCAACCCCTCGGAGTACGTCATGCACTTCAAACGAGCTGTGTCCACCCTCCTTCTCAGCGCGGTCTGCGCGTCCTTCGCACAGGCCGAGGTAAAGGTCGGTGTCATCACCTCCTCTACCGGCCCCATCGCACTGGTCGGGCTACCGCAGAAGAACTCCGTACCGCTACTGCCCACCCAGGCAGGCGACCAACAGGTGAAGTACATCGCCCTGGATGACGGCAGCGACCCCACCGCCACCGTCAAGGCGCTGAAGAAGCTGATCAGCGAGGAAAACGTCGACGCCATCATCGGCCCAAGCGGTTCGCCCAACGCCATGGGCGTGATCCAGTTCGTCGCCGAGGCCGGCGTGCCGCTGCTGGCGCCGGTCGGTACCGCCGCCGTGGTGGTGCCGATGACCGAGCAGAAGAAGTGGGTGTTCAAGACCACGCAGAACGACGACCTGATCGCCAAGGCCCTGGTCGAGGACATGGACGCCCGTGGCGTGAAGACCCTGGGCCTGATCGGCACCGCCGATCCCTACGGCGAGAACTGGTCGAAGGTGATGAGCGCCCTGGCGGCCGAACACGGCATCAAGGTGCTGGCCAACGAGCGCTTCCAGCGCCAGGACACCTCGGTCACCGGGCAGAGCCTGAAGATTCTCGCCTCGCGCCCCGACGCCGTGCTGGTGGCGGCACCGGGCAGCTCGGCGGTACTGCCGCAGACCACCCTGTTCGACCAGGGCTACCGTGGCCAGATGTACCAGACCCACGGCGCGGCCCTGCCGGACTTCCTGCGCCTCGGCGGCAAGAAGGTCGAAGGCACCATCCTCGCCGCCAGCCTGATGCTGGTGCTCGATGAGATGCCCGACAGCCATCCGTCCAAGGCCATCGCCGGCGAATACGTGGCCGCCTACGAGAAGCTCAACGGCAGCAAGCCGGCCACCTTCGGCGCCAATACCTATGACGCCGGGCTGCTGCTGCAACAGGCGATTCCGGCGGCCGCCGCCAAGGCCGAGCCCGGCACGCCCGAGTTCCGCGCGGCACTGCGTGACGCACTGGAGGCGACCCACGAGTTCGCCGCCACCCAGGGCGTCTACAACATGAGCCCCGAGGATCACAGCGGCTTCGACGAACGCGGCCGCGAGCTGATCCAGGTGAAGAACGGCACCTGGACGCTGCTCAAGCGCGACTGATCGCGGAGTCCAGCCCCGCAGGGTGGACAGCGCTTTCTGTCCACCGGATGGAGCCTGGCCCGGTAGCGGCAGGAGGGATGAGAAAAGCGTCATCCACCCTACGCCCGGGCCGCACCAACCCGCACGCCCATACCGCAAAAGAGTTTCCGACATGAATTTCCAGATTGCCCTGCTGCTCGGCCAGGACGGCATCACCAACGGCGCCATCTATGCGCTGCTGGCGTTGTCGATCCTGCTGGTCTTCACCGTGACGCGCATCCTGCTGATCCCGCTGGGTGAGTTCGTCACCTACGGTGCGCTGACCATGGCCGCCATCCAGGCCGGCCACCCCACCGCGCTGGTCTGGCTGCTGCTGGCCCTGACCCTGGCCGACTGCGCCATGGATCTGTATGACGCCATTCGCACCAGTCATCACTTGCACTTCCCGAAACGCATCGCGCTCAAGCTCGCCTACGCCCTGGCCATGCTCGGCCTGATTCGCTATCTGCCGCTGGCAGAGCTGCCCATGGCATTGCAGGCCCTGCTCACCCTGGCGCTGGTGGTGCCGCTCGGCCCGCAGCTCTACCGCCTGGTGTTCCAGCCGCTGGCCTCGGCCAGTGCCCTGGTGCTGCTGATCGTCTCCATCGCCGTACACGTGGCCATGGTCGGCATCGCCCTGCTGCTGTTCGGCCCCGAAGGCGCGCGGACCGAGCCGTTCTCCGAAGCCGGCCTGACGCTCGGCCCGGTGACGTTCAACAGCCAGACCCTGTGGGTCATCGCCGTGTCCCTGGCGCTGATCATCGGCCTGTTCCTGTTCTTCGAACGCAGCCTGTACGGCAAGGCCCTGCGCGCCACCGCGGTGAACCGCATGGGTGCACGCCTGATGGGCATCTCGCCGACCCTGGCGGGCAAGGCCACCTTCGCCCTGGCCACGTTCATCGGCGCGCTGTCGGGCATTCTCATCGCGCCCATCACCACCCTGTACTTCGACTCCGGCTTCGTCATCAGCCTCAAGGGCTTCGTCGGCGCCATCATCGGCGGCCTGGTCAGTTACCCGGTGGCGGCCCTGGGCGCGCTCGCCGTGGGCCTGATCGAAGCCTTCTCGATGTTCTGGGCCAGCACCTACAAGGAGATCATCGTCTTCACCCTGATCATCCCCTTCCTGCTCTGGCGCTCCCTCACCAGCCGTCATGTGGAGGACGATGAATGAAACCGCGCTACCTGATCCTCGCCCTGGTCGCCGTGCTGGCCGTGGCGCCAGCGGTGCTGCCGCCCTACTACGTCACCCTGCTCAACTACATCGGCCTGTACACCCTGGTGGTGCTCGGCCTGGTGCTGCTCACCGGCGTCGGCGGCATGACCAGCTTCGGCCAGGCCGCCTTCGTCGGCCTCGGCGCCTACACCAGTGCCTACCTGACCACCGTGCAGGACCTGCCAACCTGGCTGGCCTGGGCCAGCGCCTCGCCCTGGCTGACCCTGCTGGTCGGCCTGGCCCTGACCGCCTTCGTGGCGCTGGTACTCGGCGCGCTGACGCTGAAGCTGTCCGGCCATTACCTGCCGCTGGGCACCATCGCCTGGGGCCTGTCGCTGTACTACCTGTTCGGCACCCTGGAGTCGCTCGGCGGCCACACCGGCGTCAGCGGCCTGCCGAGCATCTCCCTGTTCGGCTGGGCCTTGGACAAGGGCGAGAAGATCTATTACCTGATCTGGGCCATTCTGCTGTGCGCCATGCTGCTGACCCAGAACCTCCTCGACTCGCGTGAGGGCCGGGCCATCCGCGCGCTCAAGGGCGGCCAGCTGATGGCCGAGTCGATGGGCGTGAACACCTTCCGCGCCAAAATGGTGATCTTCCTCATCTCGGCGCTGTTCGCCGCCCTCTCCGGTTGGCTCTACGCACATACCCAGCGCTTCGTGAACCCGACGCCGTTCGGCCTGCACATGGGCATCGAGTACCTGTTCATGGCGCTGATCGGTGGGGTGGCCAGCGTCTGGGGCGCCCTGCTCGGCGCCGGCGTGCTGACCATGCTCAAGCAGTGGCTGCAGGATCTGCTGCCGCAACTGCTGGGCAATACCGGCAACTACGAGGTGATCGTCTTCGGCATCGCCATCGTGCTGCTGATGCAGCGCGCGCCCGGCGGCCTGTGGCCACTGCTGACCCGTCTGCTGCCGGACAGCTGGAAGCCGCGCCGCGCCACACTGCCCATTGACGCGGCCAGCGCGCTGCCACAGCGTGAAGCGCCGGCCGCCGGCGAAGTACTGCTGCAAGCGCGCGATGTGACCCGTTGCTTCGGCGGCCTGGTGGCCAACGACGCGATGAACCTCGAGGTGCACGCTGGCGAGATCCTCGCCCTGATCGGCCCCAACGGCGCCGGCAAGAGCACCCTGTTCAACCAGCTTTCCGGCGTCGATACCCCCACCTCCGGCGACGTGCTGTTCCGCGGCCAGCGCATCAACGGCATCCCCTCACGGCGCATCGCACGCATGGGCATGAGCCGCACCTTCCAGCACGTCAAGCTGCTGCCGGAGATGAGCGTACTGGAGAACGTCGCCCTCGGCGCCCACCTGCGCGGCAGCAAGGGCGTGCTCGCCGCTGCCCTGCGCCTGGATCGCGCCGAGGAGGCGCGCCTGCTCGGCGAGGCGCGGCGCCAGCTGGAACGGCTCGGCCTCGGTGACGCCCTGTACCTGGAGGCCGGCAGCCTGGCGCTGGGCCAGCAACGCATTCTCGAAATCGCCCGCGCGCTGTGCGCCAACCCCTGCCTGCTGCTGCTCGACGAGCCGGCCGCCGGCCTGCGCCACAAGGAGAAGGAAGCCCTCGGCCAGTTGCTCAGCCGCCTGCGCAGCGAAGGCATGGCGATCCTGCTGGTCGAGCACGACATGGACTTCGTCATGGGCCTGGTCGATCGCGTGGTGGTGATGGAGTTCGGCCAGCGCATCGCCTTCGGCCTGCCGGCCGAGGTGCAGAAGGATCCGGCGGTGCTGGAAGCCTATCTCGGAGGAGCGGAGTGATGAACATGCCCATGCACAACCTGCAGCGCACGCAGAACCAGGTGAGCAACCCGGTGCTGGAGGTCAGCGACCTGTGCGTCGCCTACGGCAAGGTCGAGGCCTTGTCCAACGCCAGCCTGCGCGTCGGCCAGGGCCAGATCGTCACCGTGATCGGCCCCAACGGCGCCGGCAAGACCACCCTGCTCTCGGCCATCATGGGCGTGCTCGGCTCGCGTGGCCGGGTCGCCTTCGATGGCAGCCTGCAAGCCGTGCCGGAGGTCGAGGTCATGGTCGGCCGCGGCCTCGGCCTGGTACCGGAGAAGCGCGAGCTGTTCAGCAGCATGACGGTGGCCGACAACCTGCTGCTCGGCTCCTTCCAGCGCCACCGCAGCGGCCACCGTGACCACGGCCAGACGCTCAAGGAAGTCTATGAGCTGTTCCCGCGCCTGTGGGAGCGCCGCGAGCAACTGGCCGCCACCCTCTCCGGTGGCGAACGGCAGATGCTCGCCGTCGGTCGCGCGCTGATGGCCAAGCCCAAGCTGCTGATGCTCGACGAGCCGAGCCTGGGCCTGGCGCCGCTGATCACCCGCGAGATCTTCCGCATCATCACCACCCTGCGCCAGCAGGGCGTGTCGATCCTGCTGGTGGAGCAGAACGCCCGCGCCGCCCTGCGCGTGGCGGACTACGCCTACGTGCTGGAAACCGGACAGATCGCCATGCAGGGCCCGGCCGCGCAGCTGGCCGATGACCCACGGGTGATCGAGGCCTACCTCGGCCTGGCCAGCAAGCATCAGGAAATGCTCGCCACCTGAACCCACGGCGCCCGCCTGGCGGGCGCCGTCGTCAGCTTGCAAGGAACCCCATCCATGCCCGACTCCAAGCCACTACGCGTGTGCATCGCCGGTGCCGGCGCCATCGGCTGTACCCTCGCCGCACGCCTGGTCACAAGCGGCCAGCCGGTCAGCCTGCTGGCGCGCGGTCGAACGCTCACCGCGCTGCGCGAAAACGGCATCCAGTTGACCGACCTGGACGGCGAGCATCGCGTGCCCGTCAGCGCCAGCGATGACTGCCGCGAACTCGGCGAACAGGACCTGCTGTTCATCTGCACCAAGGCTCCCGCCCTGGTCGGCCTGCTCCCCGAACTGCAACCGCTGATCGGCCCCGAGACCGTGGTGGTGCCGTTGATCAATGGCGTGCCCTGGTGGTATTTCCACGGCCTCGAAGGGCGCTTCGCCGGTCGCCGCGTCGAGGCGGTCGACCCAGGCGGCGCGCTCAGCGCCAGCCTCGACCTGTGCCACGTGCTCGGTTGCGTGGTGTTCATCACCGCCGAAACCAGCGCCCCCGGCGTGGTGCGCTCGAACAACCCGCACCTGATGATCTTCGGCGAGCCGGACGGACGGATGAGCGAACGCCTGGAGCGGGTGCGCGTACTGATCGCCGCCGCCGGCATCGAGGCCCGCGCCACCGAGCGCATCCGCGACCAGCTGTGGACCAAGATCATCGCCAACCTCAGCTCCAACCCGCTGTCGGTGGTCACCGGCGCGACCCTGGAGCAGCTCTATGGCCAGGCCGAGCTGAAGACGGTGGCCGGCAAGATCCTCCAGGAAACCCTGCTCACCGCCGCGGCCTATGGCGCGCGCATCGCCTTCGACCCGCAGACCTTCATGGAGTTGGGCGCCGGCATGGGCGCGGTGCGCACCTCGATGCTGCAGGACTACGAACAGGGCCGGCCGCTGGAGATCGCCGCGATCGGCGACGCGGTGGTCGAGCTGGCCGGCTACCAGGGCCTGAGCATGCCCATCACCCGAGACATCCTCGCCCTGGCGCGCTTTCGCAGTGTGTCCGGTCAGGCCCATTGCCCCGCACCTTGATAGGAGACTTCGCCATGAACGCCATGACCGATTTCAGCAAGCCCGCCCATTGCAGCGACGAAGAATGGGACCTGCGCGTCAAGCTCGCCTACTGCTACCACCTGGTGGACTGGTTCGGCTGGACCGAGACCATCTTCAACCATATTTCCGCGCGCCTGCCTGGCCGCGCGCATCACTACCTGGTCAACCCCTTCGGCCTGAACTACAGCGAAGTTACCCCGGGCAATCTGCTCAAGGTCGATCTGCACGGCAAGAAACTCGAACCCTCGCCCTACGACGGCAACCCCGCCGGCTTCGCCCTGCACAGTGCCGTGCACGGCGCACGCGACGACATCCAGTGCGTGATCCACACCCACACCACACCGATCTCCGCCGTGGTGCAGAAGAAACGCGGTTTTACCCACGACGATTTCTACGGCGCCCAGCTGTATGGCCGTATCGGCTACCACCGCTTCGAGGGCATCACCCTGTTCGATGACGAGAAGGCGCGGATGATCGAAAGCCTGGGCGACAAGCATGTGCTGGTGCTGCGCAACCACGGCATCGCGGTCGGCGAGAGCAGCATCGAAAAGACCTTCTTCCTGCTCTGGACGGTGCAGCGCGCCGCCGAGAACCAGTGCGCCGCCGGTGCCCTGGGCGGCGAGGACAACCCGTTGGAAGACGGCGTTGCCGCCAAGTGCGCCGACCTCACCGCGATGCTGATTCGCGAGAGCGGTTTCGCCACCCAGTTCTATGCCGCCATGGTGCGCAAGATGCGCGCCGAGCGGGCCATGCACTGGTAATCGGACGGCTTGCCCCAGGGCAGGCCGCAACGGGTTACAGCCGAGGAGTCGTGCCATGCAAACTGCCAGCAACACCCCATCAGGTTTCCAGGAACCGCCGATTTCCCGGCTCGATCCGCTGGGCGTTCTGCTTACCTGCAACGCCGCCTACCTGGACATGAGCGGCTACGCCGAACACGAACTGCTCGGCAAGCCTCACCAACTGCTCAACCATCCGCACATGCCAGCAGCGGTGATCGCCAGCATGTGGCAGGCGCTGCGCGCCGGTGTGCCATGGACGGCGCCGGTGATGATCCGTCGCAAGCAGGGCGACGCGCAGTGGCGCAGCCTCTACGTGGTGCCGCTGTTCGACGACGGCAAGCTGGCAGCGCTGGGTACCGTCTACCAACCCATCGAGCCGGCGCAGGTGCGCCAGGCCGAACGCCTCTATGCGCGCCTGGCGCGCGGCCAGGCGCCCTGGAGTGCGCTGCAACGCCTTGGCGAACTGCTGCTGGGGCATGGCCTGCAACTGGCGATCGGCCTGGGCCTGGCGCTGGCCACTGTGCAGGGCTATCTGCCCCTGGCGCTGGGGGCGCCGCTGCTGCTGGCGCTGAGCCTTGCCGGACTGCAACCGGCACTGCGTCAGCGCCAGTTGAGCCGCGCCCTGCTCGCCCAGCACATGCAGGCCTACAGCGACCCGTTGCTGACCCCGCTGCACGCCCGGCACCCCGGCCCGACCAGCCTGCTGGCCATGGCCCTGGACAGCCAGCGCGCACGCATGAGCACGGTGATGTCGCGCATCTGCATCAACAGCGTGGTGTTGCGCCAGCAGGCACAGACCTCGGCCGACGTGGTGGAGCACTCGGTCGAGCAGCTGGATCGCCAGGTACGTGAGACCGAGCAGACCGCTGCTGCGATCAACCAGATGAGCGCCACCATCCAGGAACTGTCGCGCAACCTGCAGCACACCGCGCAGGCGGCGCAGAACGCCGATCAGCTGGCACGCGATGGCGAGCGCCTGTCCGATGACAGCCAGCATTCGGCGCAGACCATGCGTCACTCGGTGAGCGAGATAGGCCAGGCGGTTGGCAGCCTGGCGGCGGCCATCGAGTCCATCGGCGGCGTGGCCACGGTGATCCAGAGCATCGCCGAGCAGACCAACCTGCTGGCCCTCAACGCGGCCATCGAAGCCGCCCGCGCCGGCGAGTCCGGCCGCGGCTTCGCGGTGGTCGCCGACGAGGTGCGCAGCCTCGCCTCACGCACCCGGGAGTCGACCCACGAGATCCAGCGTTCACTGGAAAGTCTGCGTCAGGACAGCGGTACGGCCCTGGCCACCGCACAACGCGGCGAACAGGCGGCCCTGCGTGCCAGCAGCGATGCCGAACAGGCGCGCCAGGCGTTGACGCGCATCTGCGCCGAGGTCGCGCAGATCAGCGGCATGAGCCTGCAGATGGCCGCCGCCATCGAGCAGCAGGGCCAGGTCGCCGAGCAGATCAACCAGCAGATCACCGAGATCGCCGGCTTCACCGAGCGCACCAGCCAGCAGGCTGGACGCACCAGCGCAATCAGCCAGGCACTGCACCAGCTGGCCGAATCACAGTTGGGACTGGCGCAACGCTTCCTCAAGGGTTGAGAACCTGGCAGCCAGGTACAACAACTTGGCCGCCAGGATCAAGCCACAGCCGGCAACGGGCGATTGAATGACACACAAAGGCGTCGCTCCATGCCGGCGCCTCTCGCTCCACTCGCCCAGCCAGGAGGCCCTCCGATGAAGCGGCTACTCGTTTTGCTGCTCCTGCTCGCCAGCACCACCGCCCATGCCGAGGAAGTGCTGCGCGTCTATGGCTGGAAGGACTACATCGACCCGCAGGTGCTCGAGGACTTCCGGGCGCAGACCGGTATCAGCGTCGACTACCAGGGTTTCACCACCTCCGACGAACTGCTCGAGGCACTGGCTGCCGGTACCGATTATGACCTGGTGATGCCCAGCCATTTCATGCTCGAACAATTGATCGCCGAGGGCCGCCTGGCGCCATTGGATACAAGCCGGCTGCGCCACTATTCCAGCCTCGACCCCTGGCTGCTGTCGACCCTGGCCGGCATCCCCGCCGCCAACCGCCACGTGGTGCCTTACCTGTGGGGTTCCATCGGCCTGGTGGTCGATCCGCAGCTGGCCCAGGCGCATTACAGCGGCCTATTGCCCAGCAGCTGGAGTCTGCTGTTCGACCCACAACAGGCAGCGCAACTCAGCGGTTGCGGCCTGGGCCTGCTGGATGCCGCCGAGGAAACCGGCTCGCTGCTGCTCAATTACCGTGGCCGGCGCCTGGCGGCCAGCAGCGACCGGCAGATCACCCGCCAGTTGCAAGGCCTCGAACAGGTCGCGCCACTGCTGCACAGCCTGGACAACTGGGCGTTCGTCGACGAGTTGATCGCCGGCCGACTGTGCCTGGCCATGGCCTGGAGCGGCCATGCATTGCGCGCCATGGAGGGCAACCCGAAGTTGCTCTATCAGATTCCCGACGAGGGAGCGGCCATCACCATCGATACCCTCGCGATACCGACCCACGCCGCCCATCCGGACCTCGCCTATCGCCTGATCGACTTTCTCATCGATCCACCCGTGGCCATTCGTAACGCCAGCGCCACCCGTTTCTACGCGCCCCTGCCCAGCGACTCGCCCAGCATGCAAGCCTTCGTCGCCGCACACCCGGCCCAGGTGCTGAGCGCCGAGCAACGGCGCCGCAGCTACCTGCTGGAAGGCCTGCCGCCTCGCCGCAAGCAGGTACTCGACAGCGCCTGGGATCGGATCAAGGCCGCACGCCACTGATCCATCCCCGGCGCCAGGTTGGCAGGCATCTACAAGAAGCTGTCCCTCACGTTCAATTTCACCCTCGCGGGCGCTGCTATGAATAGCGCCCAGATACCCTCGGCCCGGGCCCGTTGCTGCCCGCATGCCCCAGCCGGCCACAGAGGCACAGAACCTCGGGCCGCCTCAACTCCGGAGTGCTTCATGAGCGAAATCCAATTACTGCCCCAGGTGCGCGAGTTCCTCCAGCGCAGCCATGCCCATTTCATCGACGGCCAGTACCGCGCGGGCACCTCCAGCCGGCACGTTCCCATCGTCAACCCGGCCAACGGCGAAGTGATCGCACAGATCACCTGCGCCACCGCCGACGAGGTCGAGTCGGCCGTCGCGGCCGCCCGGCGCAGCTTCAAGGGCGAGTGGGCACAGACTTCGCCTTATCAGCGCGGCGTGGTCCTCAACCGCCTGGCCGACCTGATGGAAGCCAACGGCGAGGAACTGGCGCAGCTGGAAACCCTGTGCTCGGGCAAATCCATCCACCTCTCGCGCATGTTCGAAGTCGGCCAGAGCGCCATCTTCCTGCGCTACTACGCCGGCTGGACGACCAAGATCAACGGCGAAACCATGAGCCCGTCGTTCCCCTCCATGGCCGGCGAGCAGTACACCGCCTTCACCCGCCGCGAGCCGGTCGGCGTGGTGGCCGGTATCGTGCCGTGGAACTTCTCGGTGATGATCGGCGTGTGGAAGATCGCCGCCGCCCTGGCTACCGGCTGCACCTTGGTGCTCAAACCCAGCGAGTTCACCCCGCTGACCCTGCTGCGCCTGGCCGAGCTGGCGATCGAGGCCGGCGTGCCGGCGGGTGTATTCAACGTGCTCAACGGCACCGGCGAGGTCGGCGCCAGCCTGATCGAACATCCGCATGTCGCCAAAGTGTCCTTCACCGGGTCGGTGCCCACCGGCCTCAAGGTCGGCCAGAGCGCCATGGCCGCCAACCTCACCCGCGTGACCCTGGAGTTGGGCGGCAAGAACGCCGCCGCGCTGCTGCCGGATGCCGATATCGACGGTGCGGTGGCCGGCCTGATCCAGACCGGCTACGTACATCAGGGCCAGGTCTGCGCCGCACCGGAGCGCATCTACGTGCACCGCTCGCGCCTCGACGAGACCCTGGCCAAATTCACCGCAGCACTGCAGGGCATGAACATCGGCTCACCGCTGGATGAAAGCGTCAACTTCGGCCCGCTGGCCAACAAGCCGCAGTTCGACAAGGTCGCGCAGTTCCTGCAACTGGCCCGCGAGCAGAGCAAGGTGGTGTGCGGCGGCAAGCCTCTGGCCCGCGCCGGCTACTTCGTCGAGCCGACCGTGGTGCTGGCCAACGGCCCGCAGGACCGCCTGCTGCACGAGGAAACCTTCGGCCCGATTCTCTGCGTGCTGCCTTATGACGAAGTAGAAGAGTTGCCAGGGCTGATCAACGATTCGCCTTTCGGCCTCACCGCCAGCATCTGGACCAACGACCTGTCCCGCGCACTGCGCCTGATCCCGCAGATCGAGGCCGGCACGGTGTACGTCAACATGCACACCTTCCTCGACCCCTCGGTGCCCTTCGGCGGCATCAAGGCTTCGGGCACCGGGCGCGAATTCGGCAGCGCCTTCATCGACGACTACACCGAGCTGAAATCGGTGATGATCCGCTACTAAAAAGTTACAAACGGGCCGCCTGCCACAGGCAGCGGCCCACCCTCCTCTGCCCCCTGCGGCCTCCCCCACAGCCCCTCCGAACACCGCCCGCGGCCCACTACAGGCGCAGGCACTCACCTGCCCGAAGCCAATCGCCCGCCGATCTCAAATCGACATCGCCTGGCAATTTTTGGCTCAAAAAATGCTTGAACATTCACGTTATTTGTCAAGTGTGCAGAAACGACACAAACAGCGCACCAAAACACCAAGAATAAAGCGAGGCTGCCCCATGAGCGTGCATACATCCCGTGATTTCGAACGCTGGAACCACAACGTTCACAGCGTTTGCGGACGTTTCGAAACCCGTCCGTCCTGGCATGACGCGTCTTTCATCGGCGAGATCGAGCGCATCGACCTGGGCGGCCTGGAGATTGCCGACATCAGCACCAACGCCATGGCCATCAATCGCCAGCGTGGCAACAGTGGCCGCGCCGATGATCGCTACTACTTCCTGGTAATGCAGCGCGAAGGAATGATGGCCATCGACCAGGGTGATCGCGAGTTCGTGCTCTACCCCGGCGACATGGCCCTGCTCGACTCGGCGCAAGCCTTCGAGATGAAGCCGCAGGGCCTGATCCGCCAGCTTTCCGTGCACCTGTGCCGGGACATGGTCGACCCGCTGCTGCCGGTGGCGGCGCGGCGCTTCGGCAAGCTGGAGAAGGAAAGCCCGACCGGGCACCTGCTGCAGGGCATCCTGCAGCAGATCGCCAACGGCGAGCTCGGCTCGGCGCCCCAGAACCACTACGGCTCTGCACTGCAGAACGCCTTGATCGCCCTGCTGCCCCCCGCCTTCCACGACGAACAGTTGCTCGAACCGGGCCGACCGCTGCGCCGTCTGGCGGAAAAGATCATCAGCGAGTCGCTGCCCAATGCGCCGACACCGACCGAGCTGGCAGCAAAACTGAACGTGTCGGTGCGCAAGCTGTACCGTCAGTTCGAGATCGACGGTGACAGTATCTGCCGCTATATCCAGCGCCAGCGTCTGGAGCGCAGCGCCAGGGAGCTGGCCGATACCGGCAACCAGGCGTTACCGATCACCACCATCGCCTACAAATGGGGCTTCACCGACTCGGCGCATTTCTCCCGCGTGTTCAAGCACTGCTACGGCATGTCACCGCGGGCTTACCGGGCCGCCGCCCTGAGCCGCCAACTGGCAGGCCAGGCGCACCTGCACGGCTGACTCGACGCGAGTCAGATCTCGGAAAGGTTGTCGAACATGGCAGCCAAGGTCTGATTGAGCTTGCGGATCTGCGCCTCGGTCATGCCCTTGAAACCAGCCTGGAACAGCTCGGCGGTGACTTCGTGCATGGAGAAATAGGCCTGACGGCCCTTTTCCGTGATGGAGACCTGGGTCACGCGACCGTCGACATCGCTCTGGCGGGTATCGACCAGACCATCGTCCTTCATCCGGTAGACGATCTTGGTGATGGTCGACAGCTTGGCCACGGCGAACTCGGAAATCTCCGAGATGCTGGCATCCTGGGTTTCGTAAAGGATGTTGAGAACACGCCAGCGAGGAATGTCGAGATCGACCTTCTTCAACAACCGCTCCATGCTCATCGAATAGCGAGCATGAACACGCACCAGCCAATAGAACGGGAACTCTTCCTTGTGGAACTCTTCGCTAATCGGGTTATAGCGATTGCGACGTTTCTTCGGCACCTTCATGGACTGACCGCTGCGAGGGGAACAAGCCGGGATAATAGATAATTCCAGTATTCGTTGCACCGTGACAGAGCGCCTCACGGGCCGTAGCGCCTCGCCAGAGGCTCTGGCGAGGCAGCTGTTTCAGGCGTCAGAAGTGGAAGGCAACGACCAACTGGCTGTACAGATTACGGTCGTTGTTGCCCAACTGGGCACCGCCCTCGTCTGCGCTTTTCTTCGGCTGATACAGGCCCACCACCGGCATCACCACCAGATTTTCGGTCAGCCCCAGCTCGGCATAGAGATTGAACTCGCGACCGGAGAAATCGCCCCGCTCACGATCGAGCGTATCGAAATCGAACCAAAGCGCACCGATGCTGAGATTCTCCAGTGGCGTGGCCCGCACCCCGACATGATGCACACGGCTGTTGGAGTTGAACGGGCCGGCGTAGTTACCCGCCACCTCGCCCTGGAACCAGGTGCCGAAGCCCCGGCTGAAGCCGTAGAACAGCGGGTCGAAGCCTTCCGAGAAACGGCTGTAGCGGTAGGTCAAGGTCGGCGACCAGGCGACATCGGCGAAGGTCCAGCCGGCCTCCAGGTACCAGGCGTTTTCGTCAGGCCCCTGGTCACGATCCTGCCGCGCGTACTCGCCGGACAGCGACAGGTTTTCCACGCCGGCATTACCCGCTGCACGCAGGCTGTAGGTCTCCATGCCCTTGCGCTGAAGCTGTGTGGGCGAAGCGTAGTTTTCGTCGACATCGCGGGTACGGATGTAGGTGAGGCCAACCGTACCGGCATCGGCCACGTGCTCCAGGGTTCCGACGTAGAGTTCGGTCTTGGCCTGCGCGCGGTTGTCTGACTTCAACCACATCAGGTCGCCGCGCCAGCCCTGCTGCCCGCCCAGACGCAGCACGGCGGTCTGGTCGAACGCCTTGCGCGCGGCCAGGTAGTAGGCACCGCCACGGTTGAACTCACCATCGGCCAGGCCCTTGCCGATGTTCAGCGCATCACCGTTGATCAGGAAGCCGTCGCCGACCATGACGTTCTGCCGGCCGAACGAGACATCCACGCCGTCCTCGCCGAGTGCCTCGAAGAGATTGCCCGAGCGCCAGCCGAGGTAGGCGTCCTCGATTTTCGTGGTGCGCTCGGAGCCATCGGAGAAGCCCGCCGCGTCACCGTCGCCCCAGGTCGCCGAGCTGAGCAGGGAGAAGGCGCCATAGCCACTGCCCATGCTGCCCAGCCCCTGATCCAGGCTCAGACCATATTTGACGTAGCCCTCTCGCCAGGACGAGCTGCCTTCCTGCAGGCGGCCACTGGCCGCGTAGTTCTCACCGCTGTGGAAAATGCCGAATGCGGCTTCGAGATTGCCCTGCAGGCGTGTGTCGTCATCGGCATAGAGTTCGACTGCAGCGGCCGGCAACGCGGTCCCGATCAGCAAGGCAAGAGTGGATAGATGAAACGTTGGCAATTTGCGCATAGCGATCCCCAGTGTCGTGAGTGGAGTTGGCGAGACTCGACGCTATGTCCAATGCCCCCGCGCGAACTTTCATCTGCCTGCCATTCATTTGCCGATGCCTGCCAGATCGCGCCATGGAGCGCCAGAGGGCTGGAGACTGGCAGGCAAATACAAGTTTCGTGCAGGCGCTTACAAGTCACCAGGCAGCGTTTTTAGGATCGTTGTGATGCCCATTCCCCATCACCTGCTCCCGGAGAAAGCCCGTATGTTCAGCACCCGCCTGGCCCGACCGCTACAACCTCCGAGGGCAATGCCTTGCATGCCCAAGAACAAGGAGAACTCCATGCGAACCCCCTGGATCATCCGGCAGACAGCCCTTGCGCTAGCTCTGTCCCTGGCTGGGCTCAGCGCCCACGCCGATCTACCCAATGACACCATCGGCCAGGAAACCCTGCCCTTCCCGCCATCGCCGCACCGTGCCTACATCATCGACGCCGAGTTCGAGAACCTGGTGACCGGCCGCATCACCGTGGTCGATCCCGAGAGCAAGCGCATGCTCGGCATGATCAGCACCGGTTTTGCCGCGCCGTCGACCCTGGGCCGTGACGGCAAGCACCTGTACACCGCCGACCTCTACTACTCGCGCGGCGTACGCGGTACCCGCACCGACGTGCTCACAGCCTGGAACACCAGCACCCTGTCGCCAGACTGGGAAGTGGTGATCCCGAGCAAGCGCGGGGTCATGCTGCCGGAGCCGCATGCCCTGGGCACCAGCGCGGACGACCGCTTCGTCTACATCTACAACTTCACCCCGTCCACCTCGGTCACGGTGGTCGACACGCAGGCCAAGAAGGTGGTCAGCGAGATCTCGATTCCCGGCTGCGTACTCAACTACCCGGTCGGCAAGCGCCGCTTCGCCTCGCTGTGCGGCGACGGCAATCTGCAGGTAGTGACCATCGACGACTCCGGCAAGGAGGTCGCCCGTAGCCACACTGCCTTCTTCGACCCCAACGCCGAGAAGCTGGTAGAGCGTGCCTACGCGGTAGGCGACACCTACTACTTCGTCAGCACCACCGGCACCGTTCGCGGCGTGGACTTCTCCGGCGACAAGCCGAAGATCATTCCCGCCTGGGAGCTGGTGACCGACGCCGCCGACAAGAAGGCTGGCTGGGCGCCGGGCGGCTGGCAGTCGATTGCCGTTGCGCCGAAGCTCAATCGCCTCTATGTGCTGATGCACGACGCACACGAATCGCTGAAGTGGGAAGACCCTAGCCCGGTGATCTGGGTCTTCGACCTCAAGACACACAAGCACATCGGTACCCTGGAAGCTCCCGCGCCGATCTGGAGCCTGCGCGCCACCACCGACGACAAGCCGCTGCTGCTCGGCGCCAACGTCATCGGCGGCCTGGAGGTCTTCGACCTGACCAGCGGCAAGCACAACGGTACCGTGGAAAAAATCGCCAAGACCGCGATTTACGTCCTCAGCCACTGACGAGGTGCCGTCATGCAACCTGATCCGATCTTCGTCATAGCCGCCGCCATCACGGTGGCGGTGATCCTGGCCAGCGCCGCGACCCACAAGTTGCGCGCGCCAGCCCGCTTCGCCAGTCAGCTGGAAAACTATCAGCTGCTGCCACAAGCGCTGGTGCGCCCCGTCGCCCGCATGCTGCCGTGGCTCGAAGCGGTATTGGCCTTCACCCTGCTGGTGCCGATGGCTCGCCATTTCGCCGCACTCGGCGCCGCCGCCCTGCTGGCCAGTTACGCGCTGGCCATCGCCATCAACCTGTGGCGCGGTCGTCGCGACATCGATTGCGGTTGCGCCGGGCCGCAGCAGGATCAGCCGATCCGTCCGCTGTTGCTGGCACGCAACGCCGTACTGGTAAGCCTGGCATTGGTCGCCAGTGTTGCCCCACAGAGCCGCGACCTGGGCCTGTTCGATGGCTTCGTCGCCATCGCCGCCAGTGCCGTGGCCCTGCTCATCTACGCCACCGCTGATGGCCTGCTGGCCAACAGCCCCCGTCTGCTCAAACTCATCGGAAGGTGAATCATGGAAGCTCTGATCGTTTCTAACATTCTGCTGTGGTGCCTGCTGATCGCTCTGGCCTTCGCCGTCATGGGCCTGGTACGCCAGATCGGCGTGCTGCATGGTCGCCTGGCGCCCGCCGGCGCGCTGATGGTCGACAAGGGCGTGGCCGTCAACGAGCCCGCCCCGCAAGTGACTGCCGTCGACCGCGTTGGTCGCCCGGTGAACTTCGGCTACGCCGGCGAGAAAGCGCAGTTGCTGTTCTTCCTCTCGCCCACCTGCCCGATCTGCAAGTCGCTGTTGCCGTCGATCAAATCCATCGCCAAGGAACAGGCCCATCGCCTCGACGTGATCTACGTCAGCGACGGTGACATGGACGCGCAAAAAGCGCTGATCGCCGAGCACAAGCTCGAAGACGCCACCTACGTGGTCGGCCCGGAAGTGGGCATGACCTACCAGATCGGCAAGCTGCCCTACGCCGCCCTGATCGATAACGCCGGCGTGCTGCGCGCCAAGGGCCTGGTCAACTCCCGCGAGCACCTCGACAGCCTGTTCGAGACCGAGCACCTGGGTAGCGCCACCCTCCAGCAGTACCTGCACAACAGCCAGCACGCCCACGGCGCGCACAACCACTGAGCCAGGGAGCCCTGACATGAAATTGCTAGATCGCTTGTTCGAACGCTCCACTCGCCACGTGGCCGACACCACCTCGCGGCGCAACTTCCTCGGTCGCCTCGGCTCGCTGATGGTCGCCGGCGCCGCCCTGCCCCTGCTGCTGCCCATCGACCGCACCAGCAAGGCCCTGGCCGCCGAAGCGCCCAAGGCCGGTGATCCGGGCGACCCCAATAGCTGCGACTACTGGCGCTACTGCTCCATCGACGGCTTCCTCTGCAGCTGCTGCGGCGGCTCCGTCACCTCTTGCCCACCGGGCACCGAGGTATCGCAGGTCAGCTGGATCGGCACCTGCCGCAACCCGGGCGATGGCAAGGACTACATCATTTCCTACAACGACTGCTGCGGTAAGCACAGTTGCACCCAGTGCGCCTGTACCCGCAACGACAGCGAGGAACCGCTGTATCGCCCCTTCAACAACAACGACATCAACTGGTGCCTGGCCGCCAAGTCGAACATCTACAACTGCACCATCGCCGTCATCCGCGGCGTCGCGATCTGAGAAAAAGGGGGCCAGCATGCGTAAGCTCATCATCGGACTGGCCTGCGCCATGGTCGCCCCCCTGGCCATGGCTCGGGCGATCCCCGATCCCAACCAGAAACACGCGCCGGGCAACGAGTCGCCACAAACGCCGATTGCCCAGGCCGGCTACAGCACACCGGTCAACTACCAGTTGCAGTGTGCCGGCTGTCACCTGGGCGATGGCACCGGCTCGAAGATCAACGACACGCCGAAGATGAAGGACTTCGTCGGCAACTTCCTCAAGGTCGAGGGCGGGCGCGAGTTCCTGGTGCGCGTACCCGGCATGTCGCAATCGGCGCTCAACAATGCGCAGCTGGCCGACCTGCTCAACTGGTTGCTGGACAAGAACGGCATGGCGGGTGCCAGCATGCCGGAGCACTACCAGCCCTACAGCGAGAACGAAGTCGCCCGTCTGCGCAAGGTGAGCATGCTCAACCTTCCTGACACCCGCGCACACCTGATCGAGCAGATGCGCGAGCAAGGCATCGTTATCGATGATGGTATGAGCGACAAAACCCCCTGAGCCATTGGTCGGGCTGGCTGCATGAGGCGCCAGCTCTTATGCTGCACTCTTTTAGTGCGAGCCTGCCCGATGACTCTGTCCGATCTGCTGCTGTTGGCCCTCGCCGGTTTCGCCGCCGGGGGCATGAACGCCCTGGCTGGCGGCGGCACCTTCTTCTCCTTCCCTGCCCTGCTCGCTGCCGGTCTGCCGCCGGTAACGGCCAATGCCACCAACGCCGTGGCACTGTGGCCGGCCAGCCTGGCTGGGGCCTGGGCCGCACGCGCTTCGCTGCGACCACTCGGCCGTTATCTGCTGCCCCTGTTGTTCGCTGGTCTGGCGGGCGGTTTGCTCGGTGGCCTGTTGCTGCTGGCTGGCGGCGACGACGTGTTCCGCGTGCTGATCCCCTGGCTATTGCTGGCCGCCACCGCCCTGTTCGCTGCCAGTCCCTGGCTGGGGCGCTGGCTCGCCGCACGGCGCAAGGAGGCCGAACACCCACCGCACACGCCGCTGTCGTTGGGCGCGCACATCGGTGTGTCGATCTATGGCGGCTACTTCGGCGCCGGCATGGGCATCCTGCAGCTCGCCGCGTTCTCCATCGAAGGTCACCCGCTGGCCCGCGCCAACGCCCTGAAGAATCTGATCTCGGCGGTGATCTACAGCATCGCCACGCTGACCTTCGTCATCGCCGGGCGGGTCAGCTGGTACGAGCTGGCCATCCTGCTCACTGGCGCCACGCTCGGCGGCTATGCCGGCGGCGCCCTGGGCGAGAAGCTGCCACCGGCGCTGCTGCGCAGCTTCGTGATCATCGTGGGTAGTTCGATGACGCTCTATTACTTCTGGAGTACCTACTTCTCTGCGTAATAAAGCGACTCCTTTGTAGGAGCGGCTTCAGCCGCGATGGCCGGTGGGTGCCTGGACAGAACGGAATGCCACCCAGCCGCTCCTGCAAGCGCCTATCGATCAGCCCGCTGATTTGCCCGTACGGCGCGGCTCTGCTAGTGTCGCGACCGTTCCAGAATCAGCGAGAATCCGCGCCATGGCCCGCAAGAAAGCCGCCCCCGACTTCGAACACTCCCTCGCCGAGTTGCAGACTCTGGTCGAACGCATGGAGAGCGGCGAGCTGTCGCTGGAGGACTCGCTGACCGCCTTTGAGCAAGGCATCGGCCTGACCCGTGAATGCCAGGCCGCCCTGGCCCAGGCCGAACAGAAGGTGCAGATCCTGCTGGAGCGCGACGGCGAGTTGCAGGCTGCGCCCTTCGAGACGGACGAATCGGCATGATCGCGGCGTACCAGAAACGCTGCCAGAGCCGCGTCGACGGCGCCCTGGAGGAGCTTTTTCAAGCGCCGCGCAGCGAACTCGAACGTCTCTACCAGGCCATGCGCTACAGCGTCATGAACGGCGGCAAGCGCGTGCGCCCGCTGCTGGTCTACGCCGCCTGCGAAGCACTTGAGGGCGATATCGAACGAGCCGACGGCGCCGCCTGCGCGGTGGAGCTGATCCATGCCTATTCGCTGGTGCATGACGACCTGCCGGCGATGGACGACGACGACCTGCGTCGCGGCCAGCCGACCACCCACAAAGCGTTCGACGAAGCCAGCGCCATCCTCGCCGGCGATGCCCTGCAAAGTCTGGCCTTCGGCGCGCTCGCCGATCGCCGGCGCAACCCGCAGGATGCCGAGACGCGCCTGCAGATGATCGAAATTCTGAGCCAGGCCGCAGGCCCTGCGGGCATGGTCGGCGGTCAGGCCATCGACCTCGGCTCGGTCGGCGTGCGACTCGACCAGCAAGCGCTGGAGATCATGCACCGGCACAAGACCGGCGCACTGATCGAGGCCAGCGTGGCACTCGGCGCCCTGGCCAGCGGCAACGCCGACGAACTGACGCACAAGGCCCTGCTGCAGTACGCCCGGGCCATCGGCCTGGCCTTTCAGGTGCAGGACGACATCCTCGACGTGGAAAGTGACACCGCGACCCTGGGCAAGACTCAGGGCAAGGACGAAGCCCACGACAAGCCCACCTACCCGGCCCTGCTCGGCCTCAGTGCGGCCAAGGACTATGCCCTGGAGCTGCGCGACCAGGCCCTGCACATGCTGCGCCCGTTCGGCAACAGCGCCGAACCGCTGCGCGAGCTGGCGCGCTATATCGTCGAGCGGCGCAGCTAGCAGCCTGTTGAACAACTACCTGCCAGGCCGCTCTTGTAGGAGCGGCTTCAGCCGCGCTAGCCGCCTGCCCATCATTGTCATCTATGACTGCATGATCGCCGTATAAGGCTTGCTTTACCCCGGCCACCAACCTCCTAAGATGGCTCCATAACGACAAGACGTCCGGAGCCGCCATGCCCTTCCCCGCCCTGCTGATCGCCAACCGTGGCGAGATCGCCATCCGCATCGCCCAGGCCTGCGCCGACCTCGGTATCCGTAGCGTTGCGGTGTACGCCGAGGATGACAGCGCCTGCCTGCACACGCGCAAGGCGGATCTGGCATTGCCGCTCGCAGGACGTGGCGTCGCAGCCTATCTGGACATGGATCAGCTGATCGCCATCGCCCGCGAACAGGGCTGCACGGCCATCCACCCCGGCTACGGTTTTCTCGCCGAGAACGCCGAGTTCGCTCGCCGCTGCCAGGCTGCCGGGCTGACCTTCGTCGGCCCTACGCCCGAGACGCTGCAACTGTTCGGCGACAAGGCCGCCGCCCGCGAACTCGCTCAGCGCTGCGACGTGGCGCTGGTGCCGGGTCTCAATCACGCCATCACGCGGGAACAGGCCGATGCCTTCTTACGCGAGCACGGCAGCGTGATGCTCAAGGCCCTGGCCGGCGGCGGCGGACGCGGCATGCGTGCGGTGGACGATCCGGCGCAACTGGCCGAGGCCTTCGCCCGCTGTACCTCCGAAGCCCAGGGCGCCTTCGGCAGTGGCGCGCTGTACGTGGAGAAGCGCGTGCGCCGCGCCCGGCATATCGAAGTGCAGGTGCTCGGCGACGGCAGCGGCGCGGTCAGCCACCTGTGGGAACGCGACTGCAGCCTGCAGCGCCGCCACCAGAAGCTGGTGGAAATCGCCCCCAGCCCCGATCTGGATGTGGCTACCCGTGATGCCATCATCGCCAGCGCCCTGCGCCTGGCCGCCGAGGTGCAGTATCGCGGCATCGGCACCTTCGAGTTCCTGCTCGACCTCGACCAACCAGGGCGCTTCTACTTCATGGAAGCCAACCCGCGTGTGCAGGTGGAGCACACCGTCACCGAACAGATCAGCGGCGTCGACCTGCTGCACACACAACTGCACCTGGCCGCAGGTCGAAGCCTGGCCGAGCTGAACCTGCTCACGCCGCCAGCACCCAATGGCTACGCCGTGCAAGTGCGCCTGAATCTGGAAACCTTGCTCGCCGACGGCAGCGCGCGCCCGGCCGCTGGCGTGCTAAGCGCCTACCAGCCGCCGTCCGGCCCTGGCCTGCGTGTGGATGGTTGTGGCTATGCCGGCTACGCCGTCAGCCCGGCCTACGACTCGCTGGTGGCCAAGCTGATCGCCAGCGCCAGCGACTACCCCGGCGCCCTGCGCCGTGCCTACCGGGGGCTGTGCGAATTTCGCCTCGAAGGCGTGGCGAGCAACCTGCATCTGCTGCAGAACCTGCTGCAATGCGAGGCGGTGATCGCCAACCGGGTCGACACCAGCTATGTCGAGCGCCACCTGAGCGATCTGCTGGCGGCGCGCGAACAGGCCCACCCGCACCGTTATTTCGCCGCTGACGCCGCGCTGCACAGCGCCAATGCCACTGTCGACGCCCCGCCTGGCACGCTGGCTCTGAGCGCCCCTTGCGCTGGCGTGCTGGTCAGCCTGGCGCTGGCCCAGGGTGATGCCGTGGCCGCCGGCCAGACCATCGCCGTGCTGGAGGCGATGAAGATGGAGTTCGAGGTCAAGGCCGAGCACAGCGGTATCGTCCACGCGCTGGCCGTGGCCCCCGGTGACACCATAGTCGAGGGCCAGGCGCTGGCGTTCCTGCAGCCGGCCGAGGTCGATGGCCTCGCCGAGCACGGCGAGCAGGCGCTCGACCTGGCGCATATCCGCGCCGACCTGGCCGAGGTGCTCGAACGCCACGCCCGCCTGACCGATGCGCGCCGCCCCGAAGCCGTTGCCAAGCGCCGCAAGACCGGCCAGCGCACCGTGCGGGAAAACCTGGCGGACTTGCTCGATGCAGACAGCTTTATCGAATACGGCGCCATGGCTCTGGCCGCCCAGCGCCGACGACGCTCGCCCGAGGAACTGCTGGAGCTGAGCCCGGCCGACGGCCTGGTCGCCGCTATCGGCACAGTGAACGCCGCGAGTTTCGGCAGTGAGGCCGCACGCTGCATGGCCATCGCCTACGACTACACGGTATTCGCCGGCACCCAGGGCGTGATGAACCACAAGAAGACCGACCGCATGCTGGCCCTGGCCGAGCAATGGCGCCTGCCGGTGGTGCTGTTCGCCGAGGGCGGCGGCGGCCGACCGGGCGATACCGACTTCGTCGGCGTAGCCGGGCTGGACTGCCACACCTTCGTCGCCATGGCCAAACTCTCCGGCCTGGTGCCGACGGTGGGCGTGGTGTCCGGTCGCTGCTTCGCCGGCAACGCCGCGCTGCTCGGCTGCTGCGACGTGATCATCGCCACTCGTAACGCGACTATCGGCATGGCCGGCCCGGCGATGATCGAAGGCGGCGGGCTCGGCAGTTTCACCCCCGAGCAGGTCGGCCCTGCCGACGTGCAAGGCCCCAACGGGGTGATCGACGTGCTGGTCGAGGACGAAGCCGCAGCGGTCGCCCTGGCCAAGCAGTACCTGGGGTATTTCCAGGGCCCGGTGAGCGACTGGCAGTGCAGCGATAGCCGCGAGTTGCGCCAGGTGATACCGGAAAACCGCCTGCGCGTGTACGACATCCGCAAGGTGATCGAACTGCTAGCCGATTACGGCAGCGTGCTGGAACTGCGCCGCCAGTTCGCCCCCGGCCTGATCACCGCGCTGATCCGCATCGAAGGCAAGCCGTTCGGCCTGATTGCCAACAACCCCGCGCACCTGGGCGGCGCCATCGATGCCGTGGCTGGCGACAAGGCCGCGCGCTTCCTGCAACTGTGCGAGGCGCATGACCTGCCCATCGTCTCGCTGTGCGACACCCCAGGTTTCATGGTCGGGCCGCAAGCCGAGCAGCAGGCCACGGTGCGCCACGTTTCGCGCCTGTTCGTCACCGCTGCCAGCCTTACGGTGCCGTTCTTCACCCTGGTGCTGCGCAAAGGTTACGGTCTCGGCGCCCAGGCCATGGCCGCCGGCAGCTTCCATTCGCCGCTGTTCACTGCCGCCTGGCCCAGCGGCGAATTCGGCGCCATGGGTCTGGAGGGTGCAGTGCGCCTGGGTTTTGCCAAGGAACTGGCAGCCCAGCCGGACGAGGCCGCACGCCAGGCGCTGTTCGACAAGCTGGTGGCCAAGGCCTACGACAACGGCAAGGCCCTGAACATGGCCAGCTATCTTGAGATCGACGCCGTGATCGACCCGGCCGACAGCCGCGCCTGGCTGCTGCGCGGTCTCAATGCGGCGCCGCGTCCGCCACGGCGCGACGGCAAGAAACGTCCATTCGTCGACACCTGGTAAGGACATCTCAATGCCTATCGATCACCGCCTGCTCGCCGTCAACGGCATCGAACTCAGCCTGTACAGCGCCGGCCCCGAGCACGGCAAGCCGGTGTGGTTGCTGCATGGTTTTCCCGAGTGCTGGTACGCCTGGCATCCGCAGATCGAGGCTCTGACCGCCGCCGGCTACCGCGTGCTGGCCCCGGAGATGCGCGGTTACGGCGCCAGCAGCGCGCCGGCTGATCCGGCGGCCTATGACCTGATCACCCTGTGCGGCGATATCCAGGCCGCCATGGACATGCTCGGCCAGCGCGAGGTGGCGGTGGTCGGCCATGACTGGGGCGCGCCGGTGGCCTGGCACCTGGCGCTGCTGGAACCGCAGCGGGTCAAGGCGCTCGGTGCGCTGTCGGTGCCCTTCGGCGGCCGGCCTAAGCGACCGGCCATCGACATGATGCGCGAAGCCTACGCCGGGCGTTTTCATTACATCCTCTACTTTCAGCAGCCGGGGCTGGCCGAGGCGGAACTGGACGAAGACATCGGCCGCAGCCTGCGCCTGCTGCTCGGCGGCCTCGGCGATGCCCTGCTGGCGACGGACAAGCCGGCCGATGCGCGGCTGTTCGATGACATGCCGGACGACCTGCCGCTGCCGCCCTGGTGCAGCGATGCGACCTTCGCCCACTACCTGCGCACCTTCGAGCACCACGGTTTTCGCGGCGCGCTGAACTGGTACCGCAATTTCGAGCGCAACTGGCAGCGCACTGAACCCCTGGCCGGGCTGCAGGTGGCGCAGCCGACGCTGTTCCTGCTTGGAGAGAACGATCCGGTCGGCCGCTTCGAGGCGCCGACACTCAAGCGCATGGCCGACCAGGTGCCGCGCCTGGAACGCCACGATCTACCCGGCGCCGGCCACTGGCTGCAGGCCGAATGCAGCGAGCGGGTCAGCGCCCTGCTGCTGGACTTCCTGCTCAGGCACTACCGTTGACGGCGAAATGGATAGCAGATTGGGCTGTTTTCCTGGCATCAGGTAAACTGCCGCATCTTTTACGCCTATAACGATTCGCCTGATGCCGACCACTTTCCACGAGATCCCCCGCGAGCGCCCGTTGACGCCGCTGCTCGACAGCGCCAACACGCCGGACGAACTGCGCCGCCTGGCCGAAGCGGACCTGGAAACCCTCGCTGACGAACTGCGCCAATACCTGCTCTACAGCGTTGGCCAGAGCGGCGGGCACTTCGGTGCCGGCCTCGGCGTGATCGAGCTGACCATCGCCCTGCACTACGTCTTCGACACCCCCGATGACCGCCTGGTGTGGGACGTCGGCCATCAGGCCTACCCGCACAAGATCCTCACCGGCCGCCGTGAGCGCATGGGCAGCCTGCGCCAGAAGGACGGCCTGGCCGCCTTCCCCCGGCGCGGCGAGAGCGAGTACGACACCTTCGGCGTCGGCCACTCCAGCACCAGCATCAGCGCGGCGCTGGGCATGGCCATCGCCGCCCGCCTGAAGGGCGAGAAGCGCAAGAGCGTAGCGGTGATCGGCGACGGCGCCCTGACCGCCGGCATGGCCTTCGAGGCGCTCAACCACGCCACCGATGTCGGCGCCAACATGCTGGTGATCCTCAACGACAACGACATGTCGATCTCCAAGAATGTCGGCGGCCTGTCCAACTACCTGGCCAAGATCATCTCCAGCCGCACCTACGCCAGCATGCGCGAGGGCAGCAAGAAGATCCTCTCGCGCCTGCCCGGCGCCTGGGAAATCGCGCGCAAGGTCGAGGAACACGCCAAGGGCATGCTGGTGCCCGGCACCCTGTTCGAGGAACTGGGCTGGAACTACGTCGGCCCCATCGACGGCCACGACCTGCCCACCCTGCTGGCCACCCTGCGCAATATGCGCGACCTGGACGGCCCGCAGTTCCTGCATGTGGTGACCAAGAAGGGCAAGGGCTTCGCCCCGGCCGAGGCCGACCCCATCGGCTACCACGCCATCACCAAGCTGGAACCGGTGACCCCGGTCGCCGCGCCGAAGAAACCCAGCGGCCCGAAATACTCCAACGTGTTCGGCCAGTGGCTATGCGACATGGCCGCCGCCGACAACCGCCTGGTCGGCATCACCCCGGCGATGAAGGAAGGCTCCGATCTGGTGGCCTTCAGCGAGCGCTTTCCCGATCGCTACTTCGACGTGGCGATTGCCGAGCAGCACGCCGTAACCCTGGCCGCCGGCATGGCCTGCGAAGGCGCCAAGCCGGTGGTGGCGATCTACTCCACCTTCCTCCAGCGCGCCTATGACCAACTGATTCACGACGTGGCCGTGCAGCACCTCGACGTGCTGTTCGCCATCGACCGCGCCGGCCTGGTCGGCGAAGACGGCCCGACCCACGCCGGCAGCTTCGACCTCTCCTACCTGCGCTGCATCCCCGGCATGCTGGTGATGACCCCGAGCGACGAGAACGAGCTGCGCCGCATGCTCACCACCGGCCACCTGTTCGACGGCCCGGCCGCCGTGCGCTACCCGCGCGGCACCGGCCCCAACGCGCCGCTCGATGCTGGCCTGGCGCCGCTGGAGATCGGCAAGGCAGTGGTGCGCCGCCAAGGCAAGGGCGTCGCCCTGCTGGCCTTCGGCGTGCAACTGGCCGAAGCCCTGCGCGTCGGTGAAACCCTGGACGCCACGGTGGTCGACATGCGCTTCGTCAAACCACTGGACGAAGCCCTGCTGCGCGAACTGGCAAGCAGCCACGCGCTGCTGGTGACCATCGAGGAAAACAGCATCATGGGCGGCGCCGGCAGTGCGGTCAGCGAATTCTTCGCCGCCGAGAACCGCCAGGTAGCGATGCTGCACCTGGGTCTGCCGGACTACTACGTCGAACACGCCAAGCCGAGCCAGATGCTCGCCGAATGCGGCCTGGACGACGCCGGTATCGAACGCGCCGTACGTGAGCGCCTCGCCCGCCTGCAGGCCTGAGCATGAAGCCCGCTCATCGCTAAATGAGCGGCGCTTGCTTGTGATTCATATGCGCGCGCACTAAGGTGCGCGCACTTCATGTTCCGCCAGGGTGCGCTGCGCTAGCGGCGTTAAACGGGAAGTCGGTGCGATGCCGACGCTGCCCCCGCAACGGTAATCGATGGCAAGCGCTGAGCTTGCGCCGCGTCCAACAGCCACTGGGCCCAGCCTGGGAAGGCGGACGCGGGTCGACAGCCCGGAGACCGGCCAAGGCGGTGCGACTGGTGTTGCGGAGGGCGACACGGTCAAGCGCTGCCCTGCCTGCGCTTGCGTCCACCCTCCTCGAACGTCTGCCGACCGTTGAGGAAAGAGAATGAAACTGTCCCGTCTGGCTCTGGCCATCGCCGTCATGCCTGGTCTTTCGCTGGCCGCCGAGCCCTACGTGGCCGAGCCGCTGATCGTCACCTCCGGCCGCCTGGCCGAACCGCAAGCTCAGGCCACCGCGGCCACGACCGTGTTCGAGCGAGACGATATCGAGCGCCTGCAGGTCAGCAGCGTCGCCGAGTTGCTGGAGCGTGTGCCGGGTCTCAGCATCGTCCGCACCGGTGGTGCTGGCAGCCAGACGGGCGTTTTCCTGCGCGGTACCAGCACAGCACAAACCCTAGTGCTGGTCGACGGCCAACGTATCGCGGCGGCCTCCAGTGGCACCAGTAGCCTGGAGTTCCTTGCCCCGGAGCAGATCGAGCGTATCGAGGTAGTACGTGGAGCGCGTTCGGCACTCTATGGTTCGGACGCCATTGGCGGCGTGATTCAGATATTCACCCGCCAGGCCGATGGCCAGGGCCTCAAGCCTTACGCGCGCCTGGCGGCTGGCAGTGACAGCACCTACCAGCGCAGCCTCGGTCTCTCCGGCGGCGACGAGCGCACCCGTTTTCATCTGGGCGCAGCCCTGGACGAGACCGCCGGCATCGACGCCACTCGAGACGGTTTCGGCGCCAATGGCGACGACGATGCCTACCGCAACCGCTCGCTCAGCCTGAATCTGTCGCACCGATTCAATGACGATCTGCAGGTCGGGCTCAGTGCTCTCGATCAGCGTGGCCAGGTGGAGTACGACGATGTCTTTACCGGCCTGCTGCCGACAACGGACTTCCAGGTCAGCAGCCTTTCCGGGTTCATCGACGGCCGCCTCAACGAGCGCTGGAGCAGCCGCCTGGAAATGGGTCACAGCAAAGACCAGCGCGACACGGGTGATGACTCACCGGCAGCGCCAGACTATTCATTCTTTACGTACACCACCTATCGCGACTCGGCGAGCTGGGTGAATACCCTGACCCTCACCGACCACCAGCAAATTCTGACTGGCGCCGACTGGTATGAGGATCGCCTGCAAAGCAGCGCGGACTTCGCGGAGGATTCACGCTGGAACCGTGCGGCCTTCGTGCAACACCGTTACACCGGCGACATCTTCTCGACCGAGCTGGGATTGCGCCACGATGATAACCAGCAGTTCGGCAGCGAAAACACCTGGAACGCGGCACTGACCCTACCTCTTAACAGTGCCAACGACCTGATTCTGTCGTACAGCGAAGGTTTCCGAGCGCCGACCTTCAACGATCTCTACGATCAGTGGTACGGCAACCCCGACCTCGCGCCGGAACGCTCCAAGAGCTACGAGCTGCAATGGCGCAGCCGCTACAGCAACACAGGATCGTTGCAGGCTTCCGTGTATCGAACTGATATCGAGGACGCCATCGTCCTGGATCAGAACTTCATTCCACAGAACGTCCAGACAGCCCGGATTCATGGCTTCGAAGCTGCCGTACAGCAGGAACTGTTCGGTTGGCAGAGCAGTCTCGCTCTAGCCCTGACCGACCCGCGTGACCGCGCCAACGGCCATACCCTGCAACGCCGCGCCAAACGCACGTTGAACCTGGACCTCGACCGCCGCTTTGGCGATGTGTCGGTGGGCGCAGGCTGGCGTGCAATCAGTGGCCGCTACGACGATGCCGACAACGAGATCGAAATGAGCGGCTACGGTCTGCTAAGCCTGCGCGCCGCCTGGCAGGCCAATGAGGAACTGGGGCTGAGCCTGAAGCTGGATAATCTGCTGGACAAGGATTACGCAGAAGCGACCTACAGCACAGCCAATGGCCGTTTCGGCTACAACAGCGCCGGGCGTACCGCGCTTTTCGCCGTAACCTGGACGCCGCAACTCTGACCTTGGCGCGTACGGCGCATCCTACGACCGCTGTAGGGCGCCCCGGGCGCGTCGCCTGAGAAGGGCTACCGTGCCCCCGCCATCCGCTCGCAGAGCTTCTGGATGGCCCCGAGCATCTGCCGGCTGGGCCGCTCCAGGCCCTTGTCCGGCACAGCCCAGACCTGTCCCAAGCGCACGGCATGCACCTGCGGCCAGGCCTGCCAGGCGCTCAGTTCGGCATTGCTGCCACCCAGAATCACGTCCGGGTCACGCGCCAGCACCGCCTCCACGCTGACCTGCGGCGCCGGTTGCGGCAGGTCGGCGAACAGGTTGCGCGCTCCGCAGACGTGCAAGGCGTCGCCGATCAGCTGCTCACCGCCGATGGTGTAAAGCGGTTGGTGCCAGATCTGATAGAACACCTTCAGCGGCTGCTCACGTCGGTAGCGCTGGCGCAGCGCGGCCAGTTCGGCCCGATACTCGGCAGCCAGGCGCTCGCCCCGCTCTGCCCGCCCAATGCGCTGGCCAATGCGCACGAAGGCCTCGCCAAGTTGATCGAGGCGCTGCGGCTGGATGATCAGCAGGTCGATGCCGAAACGCTGCAACTGCGCCTGTTGCGCCGGCGGTACGCTGCCGGGTGCGATAAGGATCAGATCGGGCGCCAGCTGCAACAGTCGCTCGAACTCCAGCTGGCCATAGCGCCCGACGGTGGGAAGATGCGCCAGCGCAGGCGGACGCTCATCACTTTCGAGCACGCCGACCAGCAGGTCGGCAGCATCCAGGTCGAGCATGATTTCACTGAGCGAGGGCGCCAGGCTGATCACCCGCTCGGCCGCAGCCAGCGGCAGCGCCAGCAGGCAAAGCGCGAAGAGCAGCGCGCGCATCAGCCCAACTGACGGGGAATACGGTAGAGGCTGTGCAGCACGATGGACGACAGCGCCAACAACACCAGGGGAATCGCTTCAAGGCCGGCCAACACTGCCAGGGCGGCGATCCAGGCCGGTAGCGCTGCGCCAAGCAGAGCACGCAGGCGGACGCGATCGAGTTCCAGCCAGGCGGCAGGCTCCTGATCGCTGTCGAGCGCGTTCTGCGTGGCGATCAGGGCATGCTTGTATGCGGAAAACAGCGGCAGGCTGACGAACATCGAGGCCAGGCCGGCAATGAACATCGGCATGCTCAAGACCGTGTGGGCACCACCGCCGAACAGCAGGTTGAAGACCAGCAATGGCGCCAGGGCCACGCCCAGATGACGCCACCAGAGCAGCGCCAGCCGACGTTTCACCTGGCCTCGGGTCACAGGCTTTCCTCGGTCTCGCCCTGATGCTGGTTGCCCAGCATATGGCCGAGCTTGCCGGCCTTGGTGGCCAGGTAACGCTTGTTGTAGGGATTGTGTGCGATCTGCAACGGCACGCGATGATCCACGGTGATGCCCATGTCACCCAGGGCCTTGACCTTGCGCGGGTTGTTGGTCATCAGCTTGAGGCTTTGCACGCCCAGGTGTTCGAGCATCGGCAGGCAGATGGCGTAGTCACGCTGGTCGGCACCGAAGCCCAGGCGCTCGTTGGCCTCCACGGTATCGGCGCCGCCATCCTGCAGCTCGTAAGCGCGGATCTTGTTCAGCAGGCCAATGCCTCGGCCCTCCTGACGCAGGTACAGCAGCACGCCACGGCCTTCGTTGGCGATGGCCTGCAATGCCGCCTGCAGCTGGGCGCCACAGTCGCAGCGCAGGCTGAACAGGGCGTCGCCGGTCAGGCATTCGGAGTGCAGGCGACCGAGCACCGGGGCACCATCGGCGACGTTGCCGAAGGTCAGGGCGACGTGTTCCTTGCCGGTGGCCTCATCGAGGAAGCCATGCATGGTGAACACACCGAAGGGTGTAGGCAGTTGGGAGGCGGCGACGAACACGACGGACACCGGATACTCCTAGCAATGAGTACGAAACAGGGCCGGCATTGTATCAGCAGCCCCCGCTGGCGGGTCAGTCAGAATTGCCGATCATCAGTATCGAAACCGTCAATAAGCACGATCAGAGTCGCTTCAAAGTCTCGCGGGCCAGAGCAATGCCAGGCGCAACGACCAGCGGGAGTAACAGCCGAAGGCTGGCCCGTAGGGCGAGCGCCAGCGAGTCAAACAGGCAAGGAAGCGGAATCTACTGACTGCATGAGCAGTACTCGCTTCGCGCGCCCGGCTGGGGTCTCGCTAAAACGGGTTGGCCGCACACGGCCTGCTGGGCCTGTATCTAACGCGTCAGAAGCGACACGCAGCAGACTTTGGCCTGACGCTCAAATCTTGGATTCGAGCACCAGCATGCCCTGCTCCTCGCGCCAGCCAACCCGGCCGAGAAAGCTCATGCCCAGCAGCGCATCGCTTGGCGCGCCGCCCTCGAGCACCACGGCATCGACGCCAAGCACTTCCAGATCGCCCACCTTGACCCGGTCGAGCGTCACCCGCCAGCCACGGGTGACGCCACTGGCGGTACTGACCTGCAGCGGCCGCCCCGTGACCCGGTAATCGATGCCCAGGCGCCGGGCATGCGCATCGTTGAGCGCGACCGAGGTGGCGCCGGTATCGACCAGAAACTGCACGGTCTGACCGTTCACCGAACCCGCGACCCAGTAGTGGCCGCCAATACCCTTGGCGATGCTCAGGCGCTTCTTCTGCGGCTCGGCAAAACCGGCGCTGTACTCACGACTCAAGGGATAGGCGCGATCGACACCCTCGACACGCAGTACCGCGCCCTGCTTGTCGACGCTGACCACCTGCACGCCGCCAGGGCCGGTGGCCCCCACGCGAACCAGCTTGCGCTGGCCGTCGACATTGATCACCGCCGCCCCCGGAAACAGGCCGACCACCTGAACCTGAGACGCGGCCCATGAAGGGCTCGAGCACAACAGCGCCAGCACGGCGAGACAGTGACGAAGCTGCATGTGTGACGGCCTCCCGGCTCAGTCGAAGGGATAGGGCTGGCGCCAGTGAGCGAAGATAGGCCGCAGTTCGCCGCTGGCGATCAGTTTGGTCATGCGCTGGTCGAAAAGCTCAGCCAGGGCATGGCCACGTGGCGTATCGGCAAAGCCGAGATAGAGCGGCAACTGCGTCAGATCCGTCATCCGATACTGCTGCGGGCTGTCGGTCTGGCTCAGCACGACTTCGACCTCGGGGCGAGCGTCGATATAGAAATCCGCATGTCCCAGGTCGAGCATGCCGAGAATACCGCTTCGCCGCTGCACTTCCCGGTAGTCGCGCACATTCGGCAGATATTCCTGATAACCGTAGCCGCGCACCCAGACCAGCCGATACTTGCCCAGGCTGTTCAGGGTCGGCCGTGGTTTGTCCTTGAGGCCAAGCGCGACGATCTGATCACGATCATAGAAATGCTTGGGGTAGAACACCTGCTCCTCGACTTCGTCACGATAGGCACCGACCCAGGCGTCGGCTTCGCCACGCTGCACCAGCCCGATGGCGCGGGTGTAGGGCACGCTGTGGATGCTCAGGCGAACGCCGGCTGGCTCGAAGACCTTGCGCATGACGTCCCAGCCCAGGCCGGTACCGTCCGCCTCGGTATAAGCCTCCCAGGTTTCACTGGCCAGGCGTATCTCCCCTGGCAGCTCACTGCTGGCCTGAGCGCCGACCACCATGCACAGCATCAGTAGCGCGCCTAGCCAGACTTGCCTCATGCGCATGCTCACTCCTTAGAACCCCAGCCCCGCTCCATAGTTGGCCCAGGCCCAGACCAGCCCCTGCATGGCCAGCCAGGCGAAGACCCCGGCGATGATGTCATCGAGCATGATGCCAACACCGCCATGCACATGGCGATCGATCCAGTGAATCGGCCAGGGTTTGACGATGTCGAACAGACGAAACATGAGAAAGCCTAGCAGCAACCAGACCCAACCCTCAGGCACCAGCCAGAGGGTGATCCACATGCCGACCATTTCATCCCAGACGATGCCCTCGTGATCATGCACGCGCAGGTCGTCGGCGACCTTGCCGCACAGCCAGAAGCCGAACAGCATGGTGACCCCGAGCAGCAGCCAGTAGCCCCAGTCCGGAAGCATCTGCCACAGCGGCACGAACGGCAGCGCCACCAGCGAGCCCCAGGTACCCGGCGCCTTGGGCAGAGTGCCGGAGCCGAAGCCGAAGGCGATGAAGTGCCAGGGATTGCGCCACACCGAGGGCGGTACGTACTCGGCGGGAACCTGGTTGGGGTGATCGGTCACACGCACTCCGTCCTGTCAGAAATGTTGGTAGCCGCTGCGCGGCGCTTCGATTGGCTGGCCGACAGCGTCCAGCAACTGCACCCCGGAGCCGGCCAGCACGCGACCGATAACCCGAACCTCGGGCCAGTCACGCACAACCGCGTCGAGCAGAGCTGGCGGTAGAGTAAAGGCCAAGCGGTAGTCATCGCCACCACCCAGCGCGCAGCCCCACGCCTGTTCCTCACCGGCAAAGGCACGCAAGGGCGCAGACAGTGGCACACGCGCCAGTTCGATTTGCAGGGCGACCTGCGAGGCCTTGGCGATATGCCCGCAGTCAGCGAGCAGGCCGTCGGAAATATCCAGAGCCGCCGTGGCCCGGCCACGCAGCGCCTGGCCCAGAGCGAGCTGTGGCTGCGGCGACCAGTAGCGCGCCTGTAGCGCGGCGCTGACATCAGGCGCGGCTTCGCGTTGCCCCAGTACCAGCGGCAGGGCGCCAGCGGCATCCCCCAGCTCACCACCGACGCACAGCAGATCGCCCACCTGCGCGCCACTGCGCAGCAGCGCTTGCCCGGCCGGCACGCGACCGAACACGGTCAGCGTCAGGCTCAGCGGGCCGCGCGTGGTGTCACCGCCGACCAAGGCCAATGAGCAGTTCTGCGCCATCAGCTGCAAACCCCGGGCGAACTCGGCCAGCCAGGATTCACTGGCGCTCGGCAGGGTCAGCGCGAGGGTAAAGGCCAGTGGCGTGGCGCCCATGGCAGCCAGGTCACTGGCGGAGACAGCCAGCGCACGCTGGCCGAGAAGAAAGGCATCGCAGGCGTCGGGAAAGTGCACCCCGGCAACCAGCGTGTCGGTGGATACCGCCATCTGCTCACCTGCCGGCAACGCCAGCAGGGCGCAATCATCACCGATACCGCGAACCACGCCATCGCCGCCCTGTGCACAAAGAGCGGCGGCGAAATAGCGACGGATCAGCTCGAACTCATTCACGGGCAAGCAACGATCTGCTGCGCGTCGGCCTTGCTGCGTTAAAAGCAGACTCGGAAAGCTCATGTGCTACAGCACACTGCGCTTCCTCGCCTGCTTTTGCCTTGCATGGCTCTAGCTCGCAAGATCGTGAATCAAGCATCCCATAGACCTCAACGTTTGTTGGCGTTGACTTCGGCGGCACGCAGCTTGGGCGCGAGTTTGTCGAGGATACCGTTGACGAACTTGTGTCCGTCGGTGGCCCCGAACACCTTGGCCAGCTCGATACCTTCGTTGATCACCACCTTGTAGGGCACGTCGACGCGGTTCTTCAGCTCGTAGGTGGACAGGCGCAGGATGGCCAGTTCGACCGGATCGATCTCTTCCAGCGGGCGATCGAGCAGCGGCGTAAAAGCCTCGTCCAGCTCGGTCTTCTGCCGCGGCACGCCGTGCAGGATCTCGTGGAAGTAGGCGCCATCGACCTTGCTGAAATCGTTGTCGACGCGAAACTGCGCTTCGATCTCGTTCAGCGGCTGCCCGGCGATGTGCCAGGAGTACAGCGCCTGCATGGCCAGAGTACGGGCCTCGCGGCGTGCGAGAATCTTGCCGCTGGGGCCCTTCTTGGCCGGCTGGCCGTTACCGGAGTTGCTCACTTGGCCTCCAACTGCGCCAGCAGGCTGACCATTTCCAGGGCAGACAGCGCAGCTTCGGCACCCTTGTTACCCGCCTTGGTGCCGGAACGTTCGATGGCTTGTTCGATGGAGTCGACGGTCAGCACGCCAAAGGCAACCGGTACGCCGTATTCCATGGAAACCTGAGCCAGACCCTTGGTGCACTCGCCGGCGACATATTCGAAGTGCGGAGTACCGCCGCGAATGACCGCGCCAAGGGCGATGATCGCCGCGTATTCGCCACGCTGGGCGACCTTCTGGGTCACCAGCGGAATCTCGAAGGCGCCCGGGGCGCGGATGATGGTGATGTCGCTCTCGCTAACGCCGTGACGCACCAGGGCGTCGATGGCGCCGCTGACCAGGCTCTCGACGACGAAGCTGTTGAAACGGCCTACCACCAGGGCGTATTTGCCCTTCGGGGCGATGAAGGTACCTTCGATGGTCTTCAGGGTCATGACGGGTCTCACATGGGTTAAAGAGCCGGAGCGCCGTGCGCTCCGAAAATAAAATTCGTTTATCAGCGTAGCCCGGATGCAATCCGGGGACAGTGTGCCGATCTTCCCGGATTTCATCCGGGCTACGTGCTTTAGCTCCCCTCTCCCGCTTGCGGGAGAGGGGCAGGGGCGGCCCGCGTAGGGAGAGGGTATGCGGTGCGCGCGAAAACACCCTCTCCCGCCCTTCGGGCACCCTCTCCCATAAATGGGAGAGGGTCATCAGATGCGGCTCTGTCGAGCCGCTTCTTATTTAGACGGCAGGTATTCTACAACCTCGAGGTCGAAGCCGGATATCGCGTTGAACTTCATCGGCGAGCTCATCAGGCGCATCTTGCGCACGCCGAGGTCACGCAGAATCTGCGAACCAGCGCCCACGGTGCTGTAGGTCGCCGGATTGGCCGGTTGCTGGCGGCTGATCAGCGCCAGCAGCTCCGGCCCGGTCAGCGGATTACCCAGCAGCAGCACCACGCCGCTACCGGCCTTGGCCACCTCGGCCATGGCGGTGCGCATGCTCCAGCGTCCAGGCTGATTGACCAGGAACAGGTCGCGCAGCGGGTCCATGTTGTGCACACGTACCAGGGTCGGCTCTTCGGCGCAGATGGTGCCCAGGGTCAGGGCCATGTGCGCGGTGTTCTCCACACCGTCGCGGTAGGTCACCAGGTTGAACTGACCCAGCTCGGTGTCCAGCGGCTGCTCGCTGATGCGCTCGACGGTGCGTTCGTGGATCAGGCGATAGTGGATCAGGTCGGCGATGGTGCCGATCTTCAGGCCATGCTGTTCGGCGAACTTCTCCAGCTCCGGACGGCGGGCCATGGTGCCGTCGTCGTTCATGATCTCGCAGATCACCCCGCTCGGCTCGAAACCACCCATGCGCGCCAGGTCGCAGGCTGCCTCGGTATGGCCGGCACGCGCCAGCACGCCACCGGGCTGGGCCATCAGCGGGAAGATGTGACCGGGGCTGACGATGTCCTCAGCTACCGCATTGCGCGCCACGGCAGCCTGCACGGTACGCGCGCGGTCGGCGGCGGAGATGCCGGTGGTCACGCCCTCGGCCGCCTCGATAGAGACGGTGAACTTGGTGCCGAAGCCGGAGCCATTGCGCGGCGCCATCAGCGGCAGCTTGAGCAGCTCGCAGCGCTCGCGGGTCATCGGCATGCAGATCAGGCCACGGGCGAAGCGGGCCATGAAGTTGATGTGCTCGGCGGTGACGCATTCGGAGGCGATGATGATGTCGCCTTCGTTTTCACGGTCCTCGTCATCCATGAGGATGACCATCTTGCCGGCGCGGATGTCTTCGATCAGTTCTTCAGCGGTGTTGAGCGCCATCGGGGCGTCTCCTCAATTCTTCAGGTAGCCGTGTTCGGCAAGAAAGCTCTCGGTGAGGCCCGAGGCCTTGGATTCGGCGGCCTTGTCACCGAGCAACAGACGCTCCAGATAACGGGCCAGCAGATCGACCTCCAGGTTGACCTTACGCCCTGCCTGGTAGTCGACCATGATGGTCTCGGCAAGGGTATGGGGAACGATGGTCAGCTCGAACTCGGCGCCATCGACCGCGTTGACGGTCAGGCTGGTGCCATCGACGGTGATCGACCCCTTGTGCGCAATGTACTTGGCCAACTCGCGCGGGGCGCGCACCTTGAACTGCACGGCACGGGCGTTATCGGCGCGCGAAACGATTTCGCCGACGCCGTCGACGTGACCGCTGACCAGGTGCCCGCCAAGGCGGCTGGTCGGCGTCAGGGCCTTTTCCAGGTTCACGGCGCTGCCAGGCTTGAGATCGACGAAGGCGGTGCGCGCCAGCGTCTCGCGGCTGACGTCGGCCCAGAAGCCGTCGCCGGGCAGCTCAACTGCGGTCAGGCAGATGCCGTTGACGGCGATACTGTCACCGAGCTTGACGTCACCCAGATCGAGTTTGCCGGTGGCCACGTAGACACGCACATCGCCGCCTTTGGGCGTCATGGCGCGGATACTGCCAATGGCTTCGATTATGCCGGTGAACATGCGCCCTCCGGTTTCACGTTGAAGATGGTGCTGAACAGCATGGACGAACTCCTGTTTTGGTCAAAAACAGGGCAAATGCCGATCGATAGGGATTTCACAGGCTGGCATAGACCGCCCGGGGAGGGAATCCCGCTCTCTCTTTATCCGGACTATACCGTCGGCCCCGGAATCACACCGGGTCTGCTTGACCTCGCATGGCAGATGCCATGGCGAGCGCTCGCGGGCTAGGCTCTGCGAACCATCACCGCCGGTGGGGAATTGCACCCCGCCCTGAGAACGTTGCGGCCCTCAAAGGGCCGCGTGGCGTTTTACCATATTTATTATCGCGGCGCATGCTGCCGGTACGGGCCGTTTGCGGCGATGTCGCGCATACCCATGCGCTTGCCGGATCTCGGGCGGCGTTGCGCTTCATTCGCGATCCTCACGGCTGCGGCGCCAGCGCCTGTCGCGGATAAATCCGCGCCTACCGACCATGCAGGCTAGCTGCGCGCCTTGGGCACCGCCGTGATCTGCCAGTCGTCGCCCACCGCGCGAATATCGAGAATCTGCAACTCTGGCGCCTCGGCCATGCGGTTGAGCGGCAGGTCGAGCAGCGCCCGCGCGCTGGAACCCAGCAGCTTCGGCGCCATGAAGATTCGGTACTCGTCCACCAACCCTGCACGCGCGAAAGCGCCGGCCAGACGCGGCCCAGCCTCCACCAGCACCTCGTTGACGCCACGACTGGCGAGTTCCAGCAACAGCTTGCGCAGGTCGACATGACCATTGCTGCCCGGCACCGCGAGCAGCTCATGGCCGTCTTCCTGGTAGCGATCACGGGCGGTAGCCGCCGCACAGGTCGCCACCAGCGCGGGGCCGACCTGGAAAAAAGTCTTGCTCAAGGGCACGCGCAGACGCCCATCGACCAGCACCCGCAACGGCGGCCGGCGCTGCGCCAGCTCGGTCATCTCGGCGCCGAGGCCCAGTTCGTCGGCGCGTACGGTCAGTCGCGCATCGTCGGCCAGCACGGTATCGGCGCCGCTGAGCACCACGCTGGCCTGCGCGCGCAGACGCTGGACCTCGGCGCGCGCCGCCGGCCCGGTGATCCACTGGCTTTCGCCACTGGCCATGGCCGTGCGGCCATCCAGGCTCATCGCCAGTTTGACCCGCACGAACGGCAGCCCATGCTCCATGCGCTTGATGAACCCGGCGTTGAGTGCGCGTGCCTCGCTTTCCAGCACGCCACTGGCGACCTCGATACCGGCCTGAGCCAGACGCAGCAAACCGCTGCCGGCCACCTGCGGATTGGGATCCTGCATCGCCGCGACCACCCGGCTGACACCCGCGGCAACCAATGCATCGGCGCAGGGCGGTGTACGCCCATGATGGCTGCAGGGCTCCAGCGTCACGTAGGCGGTGGCGCCTCGCGCCTTGTCACCAGCCTGGCGCAGGGCATGAACCTCGGCATGCGGCTCGCCGGCACGGGCATGCCAGCCCTCCCCGACGATCTGCCCATCGCGCACGATGACGCAGCCGACACGCGGATTGGGATGAGTGGAGTACAGGCCTTTGCGCGCCAGTCGCAAGGCGCGCGCCATGAACAAATGATCGCGCTCGCTCATCGGCTTTTCGACGGCTCGCGGGCCAGACGTTCGATTTCCTCGCGGAACTCGTTGAGATCCTGGAAGCGCCGGTAGACCGAGGCGAAACGGATGTAGGCCACCTCGTCGAGCTTGCTCAGTTCGGTCATCACCAACTCGCCCAGCACCAGCGACTTCACCTCGCGCTCGCCCGTGGCCCGCAGCTGCTGCTTGATGCGGGCGATGGCCTCTTCGAGGCGCTCGACACTCACCGGGCGCTTCTCCAGCGCGCGCTGCATGCCGGCACGCAGCTTCTCTTCGTCGAAGGGCTGACGGCTGCCGTCCTGCTTGATCAGGCGCGGCATCACCAGCTCGGCGGTTTCGAAGGTGGTGAAACGCTCACCGCAGGCCACGCATTCGCGACGGCGACGGACCTGGTCGCCCTCGGCGACCAGACGGGAATCGATGACCTTGGTGTCGTTGGCGGCGCAGAAGGGACAATGCATGGCAGGCGCGGGCTTTTGGCGGCAAAGGCGCCATGGTAGCGCATAGCAGGCCGTTGAAAAACGTGGGCGAGGCAGCAAGACAAATTAAGCTATGGGGACGCACCTCCAAGAGCAGAACCTGTCATGAACCGATCCCTGCACCTCCTCCCCCTCGCCCTGAGCGGCCTGCTCGTGGCCTGCGCCAGCGCGCCTGGAACCACCCCGCCAGAGCCCACGCCTGCACCGGCAATGAGTGAAGCCAAGGCAGCCGCCGCGCAGCCGCCCAGCCTGCGTGGCGAATTGCTCGGCGTCGCGCCAGGTGCCGATGTCGACCTGGCCCTGCTCGGCGTTGACATGCTCGGCCGCCCACGCGCGCTGCTTGGCCAGGTTCATCTGCGTGGCGATGGCGAACCGCTGTCGTTTCATCTGCCAGTGCAAACCCAGGCCGCACCGCAGGACCTGCGCCTGGAGCTGCGCGGCCGCGTCAGCCATTCCGGGCGCCTGGTGCAACGCCTGCCGGCGCGCACCATCGCCGAACTGACCGATCAGGACCTCGGCGTCCTGCACCTGGTGCCGGCACCATGATCCCTCCGGTCCACCTGCAGCAGGCGCTGCACGAACTGCTCGGCGACGCCCGCCTGGTCGCCGAGAAGCTGCCCGGCAGCGACATCGCCCTGTGGCTGATCGATGCCAGCAACATGGATCGCGCGTTCAACCCCGAGGAAACCCGGCGCATCCTCGAAGAGCCACCGTACTGGTGCTTCTGCTGGGCCAGCGGCCTGGTGCTGGCGCGCTGGCTGGCCGAGCGCCCCGAATGGGTACGCGGCAAGCGGGTGCTGGATTTCGGTGCGGGCTCGGGCGTGGCCGCCATTGCCGCCGCCAAGGCCGGCGCGGCAGAAGTAGTGGCCTGCGACCTCGACCCGCTGGCGCTGAGCGCGTGCCGCGCCAATGCCGAACTCAACGGCGTGACGCTGAACTACTCGGAAGATTTCTTCACCGAAGCGGATCGTTATGACCTGATCCTGGTCGCCGACGTGCTTTATGATCGCGCCAACCTGCCGCTGCTCGATCATTTCCTCAGCCGCGGACGCCAGGCCCTGGTGGCCGATTCACGGGTGAAGGATTTCCAGCATCCGCTCTACCAGCGCCTGGCGCTGCTGGACGGCTGCACCTGGCCGGACCTGGCCGAGCCCGCGCAATTTCGCGAAGTCAGCCTGTATCACGCCGCACGCCCCTTGTAACCGCACGACGCTGCCCGCATTAATAGTCCATTGCCCTGCTTTTCGAGACCGACCATGAGCGACTCCCCCTACATCTTCGACATCTCCGGCACCGCCAACTTCGAGCAACTGGTGATCGAGAATTCCTTCCACAAACCGGTGCTGGTGGACTTCTGGGCCGAATGGTGCGCGCCATGCAAGGCGCTGATGCCGATGCTGGCGAAGATCACCGAGGAATATGCCGGCGAGCTGCTGCTGGCCAAGGTCAACTGCGATATCGAGCAGGATATCGTCATGCGTTTCGGCATTCGCAGCCTGCCCACCGTGGTGCTGTTCAAGGACGGCCAGCCGGTGGACGGTTTTGCCGGCGCACAGCCGGAAGCGGCGATCCGCGAAATGCTCAAGCCCCACGTTGCCGAACCGGCGCCTGTCGCTGCTGACCCGATGGAGGCCGCCCAGGCGCTGTTCGCCGAAGGTCGCTTCGCTGAAACCGAAGCCCTGCTCCAGCAGGTGCTGACGGAAGACAACGAGAACGCCGCCGCACTGATCCTCTACGCGCGCTGCCTGGCCGAGCGCGGCGAACTGGGCGAAGCGGAAGCCGTACTCAACGCGGTCAAGGGTGACGAGCACAAGCAGGCACTGGCCGGCGCCAAGGCGCAGCTGACCTTCCTGCGCCAGGCCGCCGACCTGCCGGAAGTGGCCTCGCTCAAGAGCCGCCTGGCACAGAATGCCGAGGATGACGAAGCGCTGTATCAGTTGGCCGTACAGCAACTGGCGCGCCAGCAGTACGAAGCGGCGCTGGACGGTCTGCTCAAGTTGTTCGTGCGTAATCGCAGCTACAATGAAGGCCTGCCGCACAAAACCCTGCTGCAGGTGTTCGACCTCCTCGGCGGCGACCACCCGCTGGTCACCACCTATCGCCGCAAGCTGTATCAGGCGATCTACTGATCTCTCGGGTCTACATAGCGCTCGCCGTGAAGGTGCACCATGCGCACCGCCGATCACAGCGCTAGTGTGTGCAGCCTGGGCGACTACTCCTGCCAGTGATAGATCGGCGCATCCGCGCCGGTTTCCATGCGAATCTGCTCGCAATGACGCAGACGTACCAGCAAGCGCTTACCGGCAGCCTCTCCGCCAGCCAGAGCGGCCAGTTGCGTCATTAGCCGCGGCCCTTCGACCTGGCCGGCATCGCGCACCAATTGCAGCGCGGTCTGCCACAGCGCGTCGCCCGTATCGGCAGTGGCGCCGGGCGCTGCCGCCGCGCTGGGTGTCGGCGTAGCGACCACGTGCTGCGCCAGTTGCGCCCAGTCCTCAGCGTCCAGCTCCAGCGTCAGATCCACCGGCCAGTCGCCGATGCGCCCACGTATTCGCATCATGTTCAGCCTCCAGTCAGGAAACTGCATGCTCCCATGCTCCCTGTGTGCTGGCCAGCCCAGCATAAAAGTTGTTATAACGTAACAAGAAACTACACTCATGCCGGAGACCTCCATGCGCCATCTGCTGCTCGCCCTACCCTTCGCCCTGCTCCCCCTGGCTGCTGCCCAGGCCCATGACGACCATGACCATGAACACGGCAGTCTCGGTGCGCACGAGCACGGCGTGGCCAGCCTCAACGTGGCGCTCGACGGCCAGACCCTGGAACTGCAGATCGACAGCCCGGCGATGAACTTCGTTGGCTTCGAGCACGCGGCCAAGAGCGATGCCGACAAAGCCAAGGTGGCCGCCGCCAAAGCCGAGCTGGAAAAACCCATCGAGTTGTTCGGCCTGGCCGCTGGCGCCTGCCAGGTGACCAAGCAGGAGCTGGACAGCCCGCTGTTCGGCGACCACGATCACCACAAGGACGAAGCGCATGAGCATGAGCATGAGCACGCTGACGCCGACGAGCACGAGCACGAGCACGAGCACAGCGATATCGAAGCCAGCTATGAGCTCTCCTGCAAGCAGGCCGACGCCCTCAAGGAACTGGATCTGAGCGAGCTGTTCAAACGCTTCCCCGCCACGCACAAGGTCAATGTGCAACTGATCGGCCCGAGCGGCCAGCAGGGCGCGGAACTGACTGCAGCCCAGCCGCGTCTGTCGTTCTGATGCTGTAGGGTGGATCGGGGCGCGTAGCTGACGTGCCCCGCATCCACCCTACTCGCTTTGTGGGAGAACCAGGTGGCGACTCGCTTTGGCTACGAATGCAAGCTCGCCGCTAAAGCGCCTCCCACAAAACCTGCTCCGGCGGTATTGACGCCATCCGTGAGTTAGGCTCAGACAATCAGGCCTCCCTACGCGGCTTTTCTTGAACGACGACTCGAAGAAACCATGACCCAAGCTCTGATCGAACTCGCCGATCTCGGTTTCGCCTGGCCCGGCCAGGCGCAGCTGCTGGATATTCCCACCTTCACCCTGGCACGCGGTGAAACCCTGTTTCTCAAAGGCCCCAGCGGCAGCGGCAAGACCACTCTGCTCGGCCTGCTCGGCGGCGTGCAGCGGGCGCAAAGCGGCCATATCCGCCTGCTCGGCCAAGACCTGGGCCAGCTCTCCGCCGGTGCCCGCGACCGTTTCCGCGTCGATCACACCGGCTACATCTTCCAGCAGTTCAACCTGCTGCCGTTTCTTTCCGTGCGCGAGAACGTCGAACTGCCCTGCCGCTTCTCGCGCCTGCGTGCCGACCGCGCGCGCCAGCGCCATGGCAGCGTCGATAATGCCGCCGCAGCACTGCTCGATCACCTCGGCCTGCGCGCCGACCTGCTCGGCCGCCGTGCCGACGAGTTGTCCATCGGCCAGCAGCAACGCGTCGCCGCCGCGCGCGCACTGATCGGTCAGCCAGAGCTGGTGATCGCCGACGAACCCACATCGGCACTGGACTACGACGCCCGCGAAGCCTTCCTGCAATTGCTCTTCGCCGAATGCCGCGCCGCCGGTGCCAGCCTGCTGTTCGTTAGCCACGACCAGAGCCTGGCTCCGCTGTTCGACCGCAACCTGTCGCTGGCCGAACTCAACCGCGCCGCCAAACCCGTCGAGGTCTGAGATGCACCTTTTACGCATAGCCCTGGCCAGCCTGGCCAATCGTCGCTTCACTGCCCTGCTCACGGTGTTCGCCATCGCCCTCTCGGTCTGCCTGCTGCTGGCCGTGGAACGTGTGCGTACCGAGGCGCGCGCCAGCTTCGCCAATACCATCAGCGGCACTGACCTGATCGTCGGCGCCCGCTCCGGCAGCGTGAACCTGCTGCTGTACTCGGTTTTCCGCATCGGCAATGCCACCAACAACATCCGCTGGGACAGCTTCGAGCACTTCGCCAACCACCGTCAGGTGAAGTGGGCCATTCCCATTTCCCTCGGCGACTCGCACCGCGGCTACCGGGTGATGGGCACCAGCACCGCCTACTTCGAGCACTACCGCTACGCCCGTGGCCAGGCGCTCAAGCTGGCTCAGGGTCGTGAATTTTCCGACGATCCTTTCGACGTGGTGCTGGGGGCAGAAGTGGCGCAGGCGCTGGGCTACAGCCTCGGCGAGAAGATCGTTCTGGCGCACGGTGTCGCCACCATCAGCCTGGTCAAGCACGACGACAAGCCCTTCACCGTGGTCGGCATCCTCGAACGCACCGGCACACCGGTCGACCGTACGCTGCACATCTCCCTGGCCGGCATGGAGGCGCTGCACATCGACTGGCAGAACGGCATGCCAGCCCGTGGCGATGCACGCGTCAGCGCCGATCAGGCACGTGCCATGGATCTGCAGCCGAAGCAGATCACCGCCTTCATGCTCGGCCTCAACAGCAAGATCGCCACCTTCAGCCTGCAACGCGAGATCAACGAGTTCCGTGGCGAGCCGCTGCTGGCGATCCTGCCCGGCGTAGCGCTGCAGGAGCTATGGAGCCTGATGGGCACGGCCGAGCAAGCGCTGTTCGTGGTCTCGCTGTTCGTCGTGCTGACCGGGCTGATCGGCATGCTCACGGCGATCCTCACCAGCCTCAACGAGCGTCGCCGGGAGATGGCCATCCTGCGCTCGGTGGGCGCGCGCCCCTGGCATATCGCCAGCCTGCTGGTGCTCGAAGCCTTCACCCTGGCACTGGCCGGCGTCGCTTTCGGTGTCGCGCTGCTCTATCTGGGTATCGCTGGCAGCCAGGGCTTCGTACAGGCCAATTACGGCCTGTACCTGGCGCTCAGTGCGCCGTCGAGCTACGAATGGAAACTACTTGGCGGGATTCTCGCCGCCGCCGTGGCCATGGGCAGCGTGCCGGCCTGGCGCGCCTATCGGCAGTCACTGGCCGACGGCCTGTCGATTCGCCTGTAAGAACCTGCCCGAGGTCTGCGGTGTCGGCACTGCTGCGTTGAAAACAGGCTCGGGCGCCTCGCTTACAGCTCGTAAACTGCGCGCCCTCGCCTGTTTTTTTGCCTTGCATTGGTCTAGCTCGCTAGACCTTGAACAGGTCTCCAAGCCGCGATTCGCCTGTACACTGTGCGGGCGAATCACTTTACAGAGGTAGTCCATGCGCCGCCCCCTGCTCGCCACTCTGCTGCTGACCCTGGCCTTGCCCCTGGCTGCCGCTGAAGTGCGCGAACTCACCTGGTCCGATCTGATCCCTCCGAATGCACCGCCGCAGGTCGTCGATCCGGCGCCCATTCATGACCTCTCGCAACTGGCCGACGCATTGGCCGAGTCCGGCCCCGCGGCCATGCAGCAATCGCCTGCGGCCCCCGTGGTGAAGGAGCTCAATGGGCAGATGGTCAAGTTGCCGGGCTACATCGTTCCGCTCGATGTCACCGACGAAGGGCGGGTGGTGGAGTTCCTGCTGGTCCCCTACTTCGGCGCCTGCATCCACGTGCCACCACCGCCGTCGAACCAGATCGTTCATGTCACCAGTGAGCTCGGCGTGCTGCTCGATGCGCTGTACCAGCCGTTCTGGGTCGAAGGCCCGCTGAAAACCGAGCACGTCAGCAGTGAGCTGGCCGAGGTCGGCTACCAGATGGAGGCAAACAAGATCTACGCCTACGAACTGCCCGACAGCTGATCATCGTAGGCGCGGCTTCAGCCGCGAAAGGATTCGCGGATAAATCGCAACGCCGCCCGCCGCCCCTACCAATACCCCGCCAAAGAAAAAGCCAGACGTCGCGTCTGGCTTTTTCATATCCGGCAACGCTGTCGTCAGTTGCGACTGGCGACCCGCTTCTCACGCTCGAAGCGCAGCTCGCTTTCTGCCCACTGCCGCCACGAACGCACCTTGGACCGTTCGGCACCGTTGCGCTCGGCACGCGCCAGGGCGTCCAGACCGGCCTGCCAACGCGCTTGCTCCAACTCCAGCTGGGCGACGTACAACCAGTGCTTACCGTTGCCGCTGCGCTCGGCCAGGGGCCGCAGCACACGAACGGCAGCCGCGCGATCACGCGCCTGCCACCAGAACAGGCCAAGGCGCTCCTGACGCGCGGCGGTGTTGGCCAGCAGGCCGCTGTCGAGCATGCCGGCGAGCAGCTTGGCGCCCTGCCACGGCTGGTCGGCGGCGCCGGCCAGCAGTACCAGATTGTCCAGCTCCGACTCGCTGAAGCGCAGGCCCTTGCTGTGCGCGGCACGCAGAGTGGCCAGCGCCTTGTCATTGCTGCCGGCCATCTGCTGCAGGCTCGCCAGTTGGCGCCAGCTCTTGGCATCGTTTGGCTGGCGGACCAGCAACTGACGCTGCCACCGCTCGGCCTGGGCATAGCGCTTCAGGTCGGCATTGGCACCCACCAGAAACTGCAGCCAGATGTCAGCGGCATTGGGGTTGGCCTGCACATAACGCTCGGCCAACGGCAGCGCCTTGGCCGGCTGGTTCATGCCCTGATAGGCCTGCACCAGCATCTGCAAGACCTCCTCGGAGGCAGTGCCCTGACTCGGCGCCAGCAGCTCGACGACCTTGGCGTAGCGGCGCTCGCTGAGGTTGAGCTTGGCCAGGTTGAGGCGCTCGCCGACCAGCATTTCGTCGTCCAGCTTGCCGCTGCGCACGGCCTTGTCCAGCCAGTCGATGGCCTGGCCATTGTTGCCGGCCGACCAGGCCACATAGGCCTTGCTGCGCCAGACCAGCGCCTCTTCGAGGCTGCCACCGGCCGGTTTGACGGCATCCAGGGCCTGGCGCGCGGCGCTGTAGTCGCCCTTCTGCTGCGCGGCCTGCGCCGCATTCAGAGCCTTGAACACGGCCGGATCGACGGTCTGCTGGGCCATGCCAGGCATGGCCGCAGCACTGAGCATCACGAGCAACACCCAACGGTACATGGTCACCTCCTTTGAAGACGGAAGTAGAGGGTTTTCACCGCTTCGCGGTCTACCGCCAGGCCGCCTTCGGTGCGCGGCGCGAAGCGCCAGCGAGAGGCGGCACGACGCGCTTCGCGCTCGAAAACGTTACGCGGGTTGGCCTCCAGCACGCGGATGTTTTCCACGCTGCCGGAGCGGTTGATGGTGAAAGCCAGTTTGACGAAACCTTCGATGCCCTTTTGCAGCGCATAGCCCGGATAGTCAGGACGCACGTCGTTGAGTGGCATGACCTCGCTTTCCATCCCGCCCATCTGCCCGCCGGACTCGGCAGCTTCGCTCGGCGGCGTCGGTGCCGGCGCCCCGGGCGCCAGCCCGGACAGGCTCGGCGCCGGCGCGCTGTTGACGGCGATGCCGCTGGCCAGACTGGGCAGTTGGATATCCAGCGCCGGCAGGTTAGCGCTCGGCGTGGCGGTTTGCGGGGTCGGCGGCGTGGGTGGCTGCGGCGTTTGCGGCTGAGGTGGCTGCGGCGCCTGCTGACGGGTGCGGCTGGCCGTCTCGCTGGTATTGCCGTCCATGCGCACGAAGTTGGCCACGCTGACCGGGTCCTGACTGACCTTGGCGCTCGGCGGCGCGACCATGTACAGCATCAGGGCGAACAACCCCAAGGCCATCAGGCAGGCGCAGAGAAAAGACAGCGGCAGGCGCATCAGTTGACTCCGCTACCGGCGGCCAGGGCGACATCCTGCACACCGGCCAGACGCGCCTGATCCATCACCTGGACGACCAGGCCGGTGCGCGCATCCTTGTCAGCCTGCACCACCACCGCGCCCTCGGGCTGATCGACGCGCATGCGCTCGACGTGAGCCCGTACGCTGCGGATGTCTACAGGCTGCTTGTCCATCCAGATCTGCCCGTCAGCGGTGACGGCGATGAGGATGTTGCCCTTGTCCTGCGGGTTGGCGGTTTCCGCCTGCGGGCGCTGCACCTCGACCCCGGACTCACGGATGAAGGAGCTGGTGACGATGAAGAAGATCAGCATGATGAAGACCACGTCGAGCATCGGCGTAAGGTCGATGCCGGTGTCTTCGTCCTGCTGGTGGTGACGACGCATTCTCATGTTGGGCGATCTCAGTCGTGACGCAGCTGGTCGGCCAGCCGCTCGATGGCCTGGCTGGCTTCGCGCTCGAGGCGCGCCAGGCTGAACAATCCAGGAATGGCCAGGACCATGCCGGCCATGGTCGGCAGGGTTGCCTGCCAGACGCCTGCGGCCATGCCGCGTGGGTTACCGGTGCCGTTGAGAGCGAGGACGTCGAACACGGCGATCATGCCAAGCACGGTGCCGAGCAGGCCCAACAGCGGATACAGCGCGACCAGGGTCTTGCCCAGGCGTAGCGGCGCCGCCAGCTGCTGACGCGCCTGCGCCAGCCAGGCCAGGCGCACGGCGCGTTGCCAGTTGCCGTTGTCATCGGCGAGCACCTGCTGCCAGGCCTCGCGGCGCTCCAGCACCCAGCGCGGGAAAATCCTGCGCATGTACCAGAAGCGCTCGAACACCAGGGTCCAGAACACCACGCAGAGCACCGCCAGCGCCCACATCACCACGCCGCCGGCGCTCATGAAGTCGAGCAGTGCATAGGCACTGTCGACCGCACGCAGCCAGAAGGCGAACAGATCAGTCACGGCGCGGCGCTCCCGACAGGTGCAGGGCGATCAAACCGGCGCTCTGCTGCTCCAGTACCTGGATCAGCCCCTTGCTGCGGCTGGCCAGCAGGCTGTGCAGGAACAGCAGCGGGATGGCCACGACCAGGCCCAGTACGGTGGTTACCAGCGCCTGGGAGATACCGTCGGCCATCAGGCGCGAGTCGCCGCCACCGCTCTGGGTGATGGCCTGGAAGGTCACGATCATGCCGGTCACGGTGCCCAGCAGGCCGAGCAGCGGCGCAACGGCGGCCAGCAGCTTGAGCAGCCCCTGGCCTTTCTCCAGCGGCGGCGTCTCCTGCAGGATCGCTTCGTCGAGCTTGAGCTCCAGGGTTTCCAGGTCAGCCAGTTGCGGCTTGGCGCCCAGTACCCCGATCACACGGCCCAGCGGGTTGTCGTTACGCGGCGCGCTGAGGTCATGCATCTGCGCCTTGACGCCACTGCCAACGCGAGCGAGGTAGACCATGCGCCATACAGCGAGCAGCAGGCCGAAGGCGCCGAGCACGACGATCACCCAGCCAACCAGACCACCCTGCTGCAGGCGATCCCACAGGGTCGGCTGCTGCTGCAGTTGCGCCAGCAGGCTGCCACGGCTCGGGTCGATCGGCAGTGTGGCCAGTGCGTCGGTGCTGTCCAGGTAGTCCTTGACCTGACCCAGGCCGGACGGCTGACGCGGCGGCGCTACCAGTTGCCCGGCATCGGCGTCGTAACGCAGGAAGGCGTCCTCGCCATACACGGCGAACGCGCCGACACGCAGCACCTGCTGCTGCTGACGCGAACCATCGGCATTCACCACCGGCAGTTGCAGGCGTTCGATACGGCCGCTGGCGGCCAGGTCTTCGAGCAGCAGCATCCAGTAGCCGTCGAGGTCCTCGGCCGACGGCAGCGAACGGCTTTCAGCCAGCGCCTTGAGGCGCTTCAGGCGCTCCGGATATTGGGCGTTGAGCAGGCTGTCCTGCCATTGCCCGGCGACGTCACCGGCGCTTTGGCGCACCACACCGAACAACTCACCGAGGTGGCCGACGCGCTGCGCCAGCAGTTTTTCCTGCTCGGCCAGCTCGGCTTCCTGGCGGTCGAATTCGGCTTTCAGACGCTCGCTTTCGGCTTTCTGGGTATTCAGTGCGGAGCGCGCGCTAGCGAGCAGTTGCGCCTGCTCGCCGCGCTTGGCGAGAAACGCCTGCTCGCGCTCCTGCATGGCGCTGACTTCGGCGGCACGCTCACTGCGAATGCGCTGCAGCAGTTGATCGGGGTTGAGGGTTTCGGCCACGGCGGCCAGTGCCGGCAACAGGCTGAGCGCCAGTACGGCTACAACACGACGACTCATTGTGCGGCCTCCTCGGCCAGGGTCTTGATCGGCAGGGACAGCGCGGCAGGCGCCTGCTGCTGGCGGGCAATGGCGATGGCCTGGGTCAGCGGACGACGCGCGCTGCCATCGAGCACTTCCCAGGCCTTGGTCTGCGGGTTCCACCAGCCGCTCTCATGGGCGTCGAGGGTCTGGTAATAAAGCATGCTGCGGCCCAGACGCAGGAACTCGACGCTGCGCGAACCGCCGTCGGCCTGATTCAGCTCACCACGCCAGGCTTCGAGCGTGCGGCCGTAATCGCTCTCGATCTGATAGGCCTCGAGGATACGACGGTACTTGTCGGCCAGGCTGACATCGGCGCGCGGCAGCAGATCCTGCAGCTGCGCCAGACGGTCTTCACGCTCTTCGGGCAGGAAAGGCAGATCGGCGGCGATGAACTCACCCAGCACCTCGACCATCTTGACCATCTGCGGGCTCACCGCTTCCTGGGTACGCTCGATGCCATCGAGCTGCTTCTGGTAGCTGGCCAGCTCTTGACGCTGGGCTTCGACCAGATCACGAAGTTGACTGTTATAACCTTTCAAAGCCTCAGCCTGCTGCAGGGCATTTCGGTACTCATTGAGCATCTCTCGGCTGGCATCATCCAGCTGCTCGACACGGCCCTGAGAGGCTTTGGCCTCGGCGGCCAGACGCTGGCTTTCATCCAGCGCGGCATCCAGAGGCGCGGCAGCCAGCGAGCCGCTGGCCAACATCAGGGCCACGGCCAGGGAACGGAGGGGGAAGCGATTCATGCGCAGAGGGTCCTCGACAGACAGGCTTGCTTCAAAAAGAGAAACATTATCATCTAGAGATGCATTTGAAGCAATGGACAAAACACCGCAGCAGAGCCAGCCGATCTATTGAGCCAGGTCAAAAAGTGAATTGTTGCTTGGCTTAGCATTGATTCCAGCCAAAGACACAACCGACTCGAACTGGAGCTCGATATGTACAAGTCACTGTTCACTGCCTCTCTGCTGGCCCTGGCCATCGCCTCCCCTGTCGCTCATGCTCACCAGGCTGGCGACATTCTCATCCGTGCCGGTGCCATCACCGTCAACCCAGACGCCGACTCTTCCAGCGTCAAGGTTGATCGCGGCGGCCTCGCTGGTACCGATCTCGGCGGCAAGGCAACCATGAGCAGTGACACTCAGCTGGGTCTGAACTTCGCCTACATGCTCACCGACAACCTGGGTATCGAGCTGCTGGCGGCAACCCCGTTCGAACACGACGTGAAGATCAAGGGCACCGTCCTCGATGCGGCCAACGGCAAGCTGGGCACCCTCAAGCACCTGCCGCCGACCCTCAGCCTGGTCTACTACCCGCTGGACGCGAAGTCGGCCTTCCAGCCCTACGTCGGCGCCGGCATCAACTACACTTGGATCTTTGACGAGCACGTCGGCAGCGCTGCCAGCGCCAACGGCTTCGACAACTTCCGCGCCAAGAACTCCTGGGGTCTGGCCTGGCAGGTGGGTGCCGATTACATGCTGACCGACAGCCTGATGCTCAACGCCCAGGTGCGCTATATCGACATCGATACCACTGCCTATGTCGACAACAACGCCCTCGGCGTGCGCGCCAAGGTCGACGTTGACGTTGACCCCTTCGTCTACATGGTCGGCCTGGGCTACAAGTTCTGACAGCCCTCGCAGACATGAAAAAGCCGGCGTACGCCGGCTTTTTCATGGGCTCGATTCACAAGCCGAGCAACTGCCGCAAACCCTCGCGCAACGGGGTCTGCTGCGGCAGGCGGTAATGCGCCTGCAAGCGCGTATTGTCGGCACGCGAGTGACGGATATCACCCGCGCGCGCCGGCAGGTGCGTCACCTGCGGCAGGCCACCACACAGCGCGCCGATCTCGGTCAGCAGCTGATTGAGGCTGACGGCCTGACTCCAGCCCACGTTGACCGGGTCACTCACCACCTGCTCATTGAGCAACGCCTGCATCAACAGCACGACCAGATCGCCAACGTAGAAGAAATCGCGGGTCTGTTCGCCATCACCGAAGACGCTGATCGGCAGCCCTTGCTGCGCGCGCTGAGTGAAGATGCTGATCACGCCGGAGTACGGCGATGACGGATCCTGGCGCGGACCGAAGATATTGAAGAAGCGAAACACCGCCGGCTCCAGGGCATGCTGGCGGCGATAGAAATCCAGATAGTGCTCGCCCGCCAACTTGTCGGATGCATAAGGCGTCAACGGCGCCTTGGCGGTCGCTTCATCGATTGCCACGCCCTCGCCGTTGTTGCCATAGATAGCCGCACTGGAGGCGTAAACCACGCGCCGCACGCCATGCTGACGCATGGCCTCGCAGAGGTTCAGGGTGCCAATGAAGTTGCTCTGGTGAGTGGACACCGGATCATCCACCGAAGCCTGCACCGAGGCCACGGCAGCCAGATGCGCCACCCCCGCACAACCCGCGACCGCCTGCGCGACCACCTCGGCATCGGCGACGTCGCCCTCGATGAAACGCAAGCGCGGATTGTCCAGAGGCAGGTTGCTGCGCTTGCCCATGGACAGGTTGTCCAGCACACGCACCGAGTGACCTGCGGCCAGCAAGGCGTCGACCAGGTTTGAACCGATGAAACCCGCACCACCTGTTACGAGAAATTCAGCCATGACGGTAATAACGATCCAGTAGGCTCGGCAGACCGGAGCGCCAGGCGCGCGGCTTGATACCGAAGGTGTGAAGAATCTTCTTGCAGGCCAACACCGCATGTTGCGGCTCATCCGCAGCGTCCGGGCGAGCGGCGTGCGCCTGCGGCGCGACATCCTCGACCAGATTGCTGCGATAGTGACGCGCCTCGGTCAGCACCGCCTGCCCCAGGCTCAACGAGGTGCTGGCCTCGTGGCCGCCGTAATGATAGGTGCCCCACAAGGGCGACTCGCAGTCGAGCTGCTTGAGCACCGCTAGAATCACCCGCGCGGCATCGTCCACCGGCGTGGGATTGCCACGCCGGTCATCGGCGAGATAAAGCATCTCATCGCGCTCGGCGCGCTGCAAAAAGCGCCCCAACAGACCATCACGACTGTCATCGAGCAGCAGACCGAAGCGCAGCAGCACATGCCGTGGACAGATCGCCCGCACGCTCTGCTCCAGACGCCACAGCGCCTGGCCACGCAGTCCCAGGGGCAGCGGCTCCTCCTTTTCGCTGTAGGCAGTGACCCGCGCGCCATCGAAAACCCGGTAGCTCGATGGCTGCAGCAACACGATGGAGTGGTGCTGGCACAGTTCGGCCAGCCGCTCCACCGCACGCTCCTGGGTCTGCAGGCGCGACTCGGCCACCGACTCGGCCTGGAACCAGTCGAAGTAATAGGCCAGATTGACCAGTGCATCCGGGCGGGTATCGTCGAGCAGCTCGGTGAGGTTGGCGGCGTCCCAGCCCTCTTGCGGCGGGCGCGGCGCCAGGAAGCCGATATCTTCCTCGGCACCGAGGCGGATCAGCGCTTGCCCCAGGGCACTACCGCCGCCCAGCAGCATCAGGCGCATACGCATGGTGGTTCGGGTGACTCCAGAATTGTTCTGCCTGCCGGTATGGCGGCCACGATGGCCGATATTCTGCTGGTTTTACCCTGAGCCGTCACCCTGCAATCACGCCCGAAGGCTCGGCAGGAGCCGGAGCATTGGCCTGATCGAAAACCTGCTGCGCCCGGGCGATCTCGGCGACATGGCTTTCCACCCAATGATCGAGCGCCCGAATCGGCTCGCTCAACGAATGCCCCAGAGAGGTCAGCGCATATTCCACACGTGGCGGCACCTCGGCATGAGCCTGGCGTGACACCAGGCCGAAGCGCTCGAGGCGGCGCAGCGTCTGAATCAGCATTTTCTCCGATATACCCTCGACGCGACGGCGCAGCTCGGCAGTACGCAGCACACCGCCGTGAGCCAGGGCATGAATCAGCAGCAGCGACCACTTGTCGGCAATCACCGTCAGCACATGCCGCGCCGGGCAGACGCCACTGAATACATTGCCGGGGCGAAAATCATCGGCCATCGAAGCGCCTCCAAAACTTACCCAAAGGTAGGTACTTGCCGAAAAGAAAGCCAAGAGTAAGCTCCTTCGCGTACACCTGCCACCCCACAAGGAATCTCACATGAAGCTCTACTACAAAGCCGGCGCCTGCTCCCTTTCGCCACACATCGCCCTGCGCGAAGCCGGCATCACCTTCGAGATGGAAGCAGTCGACCTTCAAACCAAGCGCACCGAGTCGGGCGCCGACTTCACCCAGATCAACGCCAAGGGCTATGTCCCCGCCCTGGCGCTGGACAACGGCAAGGTGCTGACCGAAGGCGCGGCCATCGTGCAGTACATCGCCGACCTCAGGCCTGAAAGCGGCCTGGCGCCAGCCAATGGCAGCGAAGCGCGCTACCAGCTGCAGAGCTGGCTGAGCTTCATCTCCACAGAACTGCACAAACCGATGGGCAGCCTGTTCAACCCGGCCCAGAGCGAAGACTGGAAAGCCGCGGCCAAGGCGCTGTTGAGCAAGCGCCTGAACTGGCTCGTGACGGAGATGGGGGAGCGCGAATACCTGCTGGGTGAGCATTTCACCGTAGCCGATGGTTATCTGTTCACCGTGCTGGGCTGGGCCGGCATGGTTGGCGTCTCCCTTGAGCCGTGGCCGAGCCTGCAGGCCTACCGCGCGCGCATCGCGGCACGCCCGAAAGTGATCGAGGCGCTCAAGGCCGAAGGCCTGATCTGAAGCCATAAAGAAAAACCCCGAGGCCAGCTCGGGGTTTTCGTATCAGCTCGGTATCACGCGCTTAGAACGGGATATCGTCATCGAAGCTGTCGTAGTCAGGCGCTGGCTGGGCCTGCTGCGGAGCCGGACGTTCCTGACGCGGCGCCTGCTGCTGCGGTTCACGCTGCGGTGCCGGGCGCGATTGACGCGGAGCACCGCTGTCGTCACCGCTCGGACGGCCGCCCAGCAGCTGCATGGTGCCCTGCATGTCGACGATGATCTCGGTGGTGTAACGCTTGATGCCGTCTTTTTCCCACTCGCGGGTCTGCAGTTTGCCTTCGATGTACACCTGCGAACCCTTGCGCAGGTACTCGCCGGCGATCTCGGCGACCTTGCCGAACAGGGCGACACGGTGCCATTCGGTCTTCTCGACCTTCTGCCCGGTCTGCTTGTCGGTCCACTGCTCGCTGGTGGCCAGGCTCAGGTTGGTGACTGCGTTGCCGCTAGGCAGGTAGCGAGTTTCCGGGTCCTGGCCGCAGGTACCGACCAGAATGACTTTGTTAACCCCACGGGCCATAACGTTCTCCTAGACTCGGCACGCCACTGGTGCCGATGTGATCAGGCTTTCCAGCGTCGTGCGATCCACTTGTTGGGTATCGACTTTGATATAGATGGCCGCTTCATCGACCACCACCACGGCGTCCGCCACTCCCGGCGTCGCCTTGAGGCGTTCGACCAGTCCGACATCGGCCAGTGCCGCGGCATCGAGCGGCAGGCGCAAACTGGTCACGTACGGCGGTTCGCGCATAGTAACAGCAATGGCCAGCCAAATTGCACAGAGCACGGCGCAGCCGATGAACACCCCGCCCAGACCGACGTGCTGGTAAAGCCAGCCGCCGAGAATGCCGCCCAGCGCTGCGCCGAGGAACTGGCTGGTGGAATAGACCCCCATCGCCGTGCCCTTGCCACCCGCTGGCGCTACCTTGCTGACCAGCGACGGCAGCGAAGCCTCGAGCAGGTTGAACGCGGTGAAGAACACCACGATGCCCAGCACCAGCGCCCGCAGGCTATGGCCGAACAGGGCAAAGTAAAGCTCACAGGCCAGCAATACGCTGACGGCGCCGAGCAGCACACGCTTCATCTGGCGCTTCTTCTCGCCATAGATGATGAACGGCACCATGCCGAAGAAACCGACCAGCAGCGCGGTCAGGTAGACCCACCAGTGCTCCTCCTTGACCAGCCCGCCCTCTTCCACCAGCGCCAGCGGCAAGGCCACGAAACTGGCCATGAGCACCGCATGCAGGGCCAGGATGGCGAAGTCCAGACGCAACAGGTCACCATGCTTCAGGGTCGGCCATAGCGCCTGCGCCGCCACGCCGGACTCCCGATGCTGCAGCGGCCCGGCATCCTTGGGCACCACGCCGACCACGATCAGCATGCCCAGCAGCGCCATCCCCGCAGTCGCCCAGAACAGACCGGACAGGCCGAATGCGCGAGTCAGCAGCGGGCCGACCACCATGGCCACGGCGAACGACAGACCGATGCTCATGCCGATCATGGCCATCGCCTTGGTGCGGTGCTGTTCGCGGGTCAGGTCCGACAACAGCGCCATCACCGCTGCCGAAATGGCTCCAGCGCCCTGCAGCACGCGCCCGGCGATCACGCCCCAGATGGAGTCGGCATTGGCCGCCAGCACGCTGCCGGCGACGAAGATCAGCAGGCCGACATAGATCACCGGGCGTCGACCGATGCGGTCGCTGATGATGCCGAAGGGAATCTGCAACATGGCCTGGGTCAAGCCGTAGGCGCCGATGGCCAGGCCGATCAGTGCCGGCGTGCTGCCGGCCAGATCCATGCCGTAGGTGGCCAGCACCGGTAGCACCATGAACATGCCTAGCATACGAAACGCGAAGACCATGGCCAGGCCGCCGGCCGCGCGGGTCTCGCTACTGCTCATGCGCTCGCTGTGCGGATCGTGCATCGAATAAACCCTGAGGAAATCAGCCGGCGATTCTAGCAGCAGCGCTCGCTTCGGCACAGGCGCACACTTTGCCGCAGGGTAGCCGCAAGCCCTATACTCGACGGTTTTCCGCCCGCCCAGCGAGGCCTGTTTTAAGTGGACAAGATTCTGATCCGTGGGGCCCGAACCCACAACCTCAAGAACATCGACCTGACCCTGCCGCGCGACAAACTGATCGTGATTACCGGCCTGTCCGGCTCCGGCAAGTCCTCACTGGCCTTCGACACCCTCTATGCGGAAGGTCAACGCCGCTACGTCGAGTCCCTGTCGGCCTACGCACGGCAGTTCCTGTCGATGATGGAGAAGCCGGACGTCGACACCATCGAGGGCCTGTCCCCAGCGATTTCCATCGAACAGAAATCCACCTCGCACAACCCGCGCTCGACCGTCGGCACCATCACCGAGATCTACGACTACCTGCGCCTGCTCTATGCCCGCGTCGGCACGCCACGCTGCCCGGATCACGACGTACCGCTGGAAGCGCAGACCGTCAGCCAGATGGTCGATCAGGTGCTGGCCCTGCCTGAAGGCCGCAAGCTGATGCTGCTGGCGCCGGTCATCCGCGAGCGCAAGGGCGAACACCTGTCGGTGTTCGAAGAGCTGCGCGCCCAGGGTTTCGTCCGCGCCCGCGTCAACGGCAAGCTGCATGAGCTGGACGAGCTGCCCAAGCTGGATAAACAGAAGAAGCACTCCATCGACGTGGTGGTGGACCGCTTCAAGGTGCGCGAAGACCTGCAACAGCGCCTGGCCGAATCCTTCGAGACCGCGCTCGGCCTGGCCGACGGTATCGCCCTGATCGCACCGATGGACGATGAGCCGGGCGACGAGATCATCTTCTCCGCGCGCTTCGCCTGCCCGCACTGCGGCCACTCGATCAGCGAGCTGGAACCCAAGCTGTTCTCCTTCAACAACCCGGCAGGCGCCTGCCCGACCTGTGACGGCCTGGGGGTGAAGCAGTTCTTCGACACCAAGCGCCTGGTCAACGGCGAGCTGACCCTGGCCGAAGGCGCCATTCGCGGCTGGGACCGGCGCAACGTTTACTACTTCCAGATGCTCGGCTCGCTCTCGAGCCACTACGGTTTCAGCCTGGAAGAGCCGTTCGACGAACTGGCGGCCGAGCATCAGAAGGTGATCCTGTTCGGCAGCGGCACGCAGAGCGTCGACTTCAAATACCTCAACGACCGTGGCGATATCGTCAAACGCTCGCACCCCTTCGAGGGCATCGTCCCCAACCTCGAGCGCCGCTACCGCGAGACCGAGTCGGCCAGCGTGCGCGAGGAGCTGGCCAAGTTCCTCAGCACTCAGCCCTGCCCGGACTGCCGCAGCACTCGCCTGCGCCGCGAGGCGCGGCACGTCTGGGTCGGCGAAAAGACCCTGCCTGCAGTCACCGGCCTACCGGTGGGCGATGCCTGCGACTACTTCGGCGAGCTGCACCTGACGGGGCGGCGTGGCGAGATCGCCGAGAAGATTCTCAAGGAAATTCGCGAGCGCCTGCAGTTCCTGGTCAACGTCGGCCTCGACTACCTGACCCTCGACCGCAGCGCCGACACCCTGTCCGGCGGCGAGGCGCAGCGCATCCGCCTCGCCAGTCAGATCGGTGCAGGCCTGGTCGGCGTCATGTACATCCTCGACGAGCCGTCCATCGGCCTGCACCAGCGCGACAACGAGCGCCTGCTGGGCACCCTCACCCACCTGCGCAACCTGGGCAACACGGTGATCGTGGTCGAACATGACGAGGACGCCATTCGTCTGGCCGACTATGTCGTGGACATCGGCCCGGGTGCCGGCGTGCATGGTGGGCAGATCGTCTCCCAGGGCACACCGGATCAGGTCATGGCTGACCCCAAGTCGCTGACTGGCAGCTACCTCTCTGGGCGCAAGAAGATCCAGTACCCGGCGACCCGTACCCCGCGCGACAAGAAGAAGTCGCTGAAGCTCAAGGGTGCCCGTGGCAACAACCTGCGCAAGGTCGACCTGGAGATTCCGGTCGGCCTGCTCACCTGCGTCACCGGCGTGTCTGGCTCGGGCAAGTCGACGCTGATCAACAACACCCTGTTTCCGATCACCGCCACCGCGCTCAACGGTGCCACCACTCTGGAGGCGGCCCCGCACGATTCGTTCGACGGCCTGCAGCATCTGGACAAGGTGGTGGACATCGACCAGAGCCCGATCGGCCGTACGCCACGCTCCAACCCGGCCACCTACACCGGCCTGTTCACACCGATCCGCGAGCTGTTCGCCGGCGTCCCGGAGTCGCGTTCGCGCGGCTATGGCCCGGGCCGTTTCAGCTTCAACGTCAAGGGCGGGCGCTGCGAGGCCTGCCAGGGCGACGGCGTGATCAAGGTGGAGATGCACTTTCTGCCGGACATCTACGTGCCCTGCGACGTGTGCAAGGGCAAGCGCTACAACCGTGAAACCCTGGAAGTGAAGTACAAGGGCAAGAGCATCACCGAAGTGCTGGACATGACCATCGAAGACGCCCGCACCTTCTTCGATGCGGTGCCCGCCATCGCCCGCAAGCTGCAGACGCTGATGGATGTGGGCCTGTCCTATATCAAGCTGGGCCAATCGGCGACCACCCTGTCCGGTGGCGAGGCGCAGCGGGTCAAGCTGAGCCGCGAACTGTCCAAGCGCGACACCGGCAAGACCCTGTACATCCTCGACGAGCCGACCACCGGCCTGCACTTCGCCGATATCCAGCAGCTGCTCGACGTGCTGCACCGCCTGCGCGATCACGGCAATACCGTGGTGGTGATCGAGCACAACCTGGACGTGATCAAGACCGCCGACTGGCTGGTGGATCTCGGCCCGGAGGGCGGCTCCAAGGGCGGCATGATCATTGCCACCGGCACGCCGGAAGAAGTGGCGGACAATCCGGCATCGCACACCGGACACTTCCTCAAACCGCTGCTGGAACGTGACCGCGCCTGAAACGAAAGAGCCCCGCACATGCGGGGCTCTTTCATCACCAGCCTGCTTTACATCTGGCTTTGCAGGTATTTCTCCAAACCCAGCTTGTCGATCAGCTGCAGCTGAATCTCCAGCCAGTAGGCGTGGTCTTCTTCGGTGTCCTTGAGCTGCGTCAGGAGGATATCGCGGCTCTGATAATCCTGGTGCTTCTCGCACAACTCGATGCCCTTGCTGAGGGCTGCACGCACCTCGTATTCCAGGTCGAGATCGAGCTTCAATGCCTGCGGCACGGTCTGCCCGTACTTGAAGGTATTGGGCGCCATGTCCGGCACACCCTCGAGGAAGATGATGCGCTTGAGCAGTGCATCGGCGTGCTGGGTTTCTTCTTCCATCTCGTGGTTGATGCGCTCGTAGAGCTTGCTGAAGCCCCAGTCCTCGTACAGCCGCGAATGGATGAAGTACTGGTCACGCGCGGCCAGCTCACCCTTGAGCAGATGTTTGAGATAGTCGATGACTTCGGTATGGCCTTTCATGCCGGCTTTCCTTGTTGCATTCGTGAACAGGGTGCAATGCTCCGCCTGACGTAAGGCTCGGTCAAGCAAAAGCACAACGCCTCCACGAGGGAGGCGCTGCGGTTCAGCGACGCACCAGGGGTGCGCGAGTCAGGTTCAGGCCAGATCGAAACGATCCAGGTTCATCACCTTGGTCCAGGCCTCGACGAAGTCCTTGACCAGCTTTTGCTTACCGTCGGCACTGGCATAGACCTCAGCGTAGGCACGCAGGATGGAGTTCGAGCCGAACACCAGGTCGTTACGGGTAGCGGTGTACTTCACCTGGCCGTCCTTGCGTGTACGTCCTTCGAAGACTTCGTTGCTGTCATCGGCCGCCTTCCAGGCGATGCCCATATCCAGCAGGTTGACGAAGAAGTCGTTGGAGAGCACCCCGACCTTGTCGGTGAACACACCATGCTGACCACCATCGTGGTTGGCACCCAGCACACGCAGACCACCGACCAGCGCGGTCAGCTCAGGAGCCGTCAGGGTCAGCAGCTGCGCCTTGTCCACCAGCATGGCCTCGGTGGGCACACCCAGGTTGCCCTTGCTGTAGTTGCGGAAACCATCGGCAACCGGTTCCAGCACATCGAAGGATTCGACATCGGTCTGATCCTGACGCGCGTCGACGCGGCCGGCAGCGAAGGGGACATCCACCACGACACCAGCAGCCTTGGCTGCCAGTTCGACACCGACATTACCCGCCAGCACGATCACATCGGCCAGCGATGCCTTGCCCGACGCCTGCTGGATATCCACCAGTTTCGGCAGCACCTTGAGCGCCCGCTGGTTGACCGCCCAGTCCTTCTGCGGCGCCAGGGCCAGGCGCGCACCGTTGGCGCCGCCACGCTTGTCGCCACCACGGAAGGTCGAGGCCGAAGCCCAGGCCACGGACACCAGATCACCGACAGACAGACCGGAGGCCGCAATCTTCGCCTTCAGGTCAGCGATATCTACGGCACTCGGGTTGTGCGTGGCTGCGGGCAGCGGGTCTTGCCAGATCAGGTCTTCTTTCGGCACTTCCGGGCCGAGGTAACGGGCTTTCGGCCCCATGTCACGGTGGGTCAGCTTGTACCAGGCGCGGGCGAAGGCGTCGGCGAAAGCCTGCGGATCGTCATGGAAGCGCCTGGAGATCTTGCCGAACTCCGGGTCGAAACGCATGGTCAGGTCAGTGGTGAGCATGGTCGGCTTGTGGAATTTACCCGGCACATGGGCGTCCGGGATGATGTCCGGCGCATCCTTGGCCACCCACTGCTTGGCGCCGGCTGGCGACTGGGTCAGCTCCCACTCGAAACCGAACAGGTTCTCGAAGAAGTTGTTGCTCCACTGCGCTGGCGTCTTCGTCCAGGTCACTTCCAGGCCGCTGGACACGGTGTCCTTGCCAGAGCCACTGCCGAAGTTGCTGGTCCAGCCCAGACCTTGCGCCTCGATCGGCGCGCCTTCCGGCTCGGGGCCCTTGTGCGACTCGGGAGCAGCACCGTGGCATTTGCCGAAGGTATGACCACCCGCGATCAAGGCAACGATTTCCTCGTCATCCATGGCCATGCGGTAGAAGGTTGCGCGAATGTCCTTGGCCGCAGCCAGGTAGTCACCACTGGCGTTGGGGCCTTCCGGGTTCACGTAGATCAGGCCCATGTGGGTGGCGCCAAACGGTGCAGTCAGCTCACGATCGTCGTTGACACGCTTGGGATCGACACCCAGCCAGGAGACTTCGGCGCCCCAGTTGACGTCCTGATCCGGTTCCCACACGTCTTCCCGGCCACCGGCGAAACCGAAGGTGCGAAAGCCCATCGACTCCAGCGCGACGTTACCGGCCAGGATGTACAGGTCAGCCCAGGAAATCGACTGGCCGTACTTCTGCTTGATGGGCCACAGCAGGCGCCGCGACTTGTCGATGTTGACGTTATCCGGCCAGGAGTTGAGCGGCGCGAAACGCTGCTGACCACGGCCACCACCGCCACGGCCGTCGGTAGTGCGATAGGTGCCGGCGGAGTGCCAGGCCATACGGATGAACTGCGGGCCGTAGTGACCGAAGTCGGCCGGCCACCAGTCCTGGCTATCGGTCATCAGCTTGACCAGATCGGCCTTGAGCGCCTTGTAGTCGAGCTTCTTGAACGCTTCGGCGTAGTTGAATTGCTCGCCTAGCGGATTGGATCGGTCCGAGTGCTGATTCAGCAGATCCACACGCAGCTGATTAGGCCACCAATCTTTATTGGTCGTGCCGCCACCCGCTACGTGGTTGAACGGACATTTGCCTTGATTCGACATGGTTCTCTCCTTCTCCTCATCGGGTCGGCCGCAGCGAGTGCGACCAACAATGGGACAAGCCTAGACCTGCTTTGTCAGGCAAACCAATTCATGAAGCGTAACGACGCGATAGTTATTTTCTTTCGTGAGGCCCAACTGTGCGGCAACGCAGCCGCGGCCGCTGAAAACAGCCAAGAAGCTGCGCCCGGGGCGTTATTTCAGGCAACAAAAAACCGGGCACTAGGCCCGGTTTCTTGTACAAACAGCAACTTACTCGGCAGCTTCTACCGAACCGCCGACCGGACGGTCAACCAGTTCAACGTAAGCCATCGGAGCGTTGTCACCAGCGCGGAAGCCGCACTTGAGGATGCGCAGGTAGCCGCCGTTACGGGTGGCGTAGCGCTTGCCCAGATCGTTGAACAGCTTGCCGACGATGGCTTTCGAACGGGTACGGTCGAAGGCCAGACGACGGTTGGCAACGCTGTCTTCCTTGGCCAGGGTGATCAGCGGCTCGGCAACGCGACGCAGCTCCTTGGCTTTCGGCAGGGTAGTTTTGATCAGCTCGTGCTCGAACAGCGAGACCGCCATGTTCTGGAACATGGCCTTGCGGTGAGCGCTGGTGCGGCTGAGGTGACGGCCACTTTTACGATGACGCATGGTTCAATTCCTTACCAAACTTGTTCGTTCGGTGATGATGACGATCAGGCAGTGGCCTTATCGTCTTTCTTCAGACTTGCCGGCGGCCAGTTGTCGAGGCGCATACCGAGGGACAGACCGCGAGAAGCCAGAACATCCTTGATTTCGGTCAGGGATTTCTTGCCCAGGTTCGGGGTTTTGAGCAGCTCTACTTCGGTGCGCTGAATCAGGTCACCGATGTAGTAGATGTTCTCTGCCTTGAGGCAGTTGGCCGAACGTACGGTCAGTTCCAGGTCATCGACAGGACGCAGCAGGATCGGATCGATCTCGTCTTCCTGCTCGACCACCACCGGCTCACTGTCACCTTTGAGGTCGACGAACGCGGCCAGCTGCTGCTGCAGGATGGTCGCGGCACGACGGATAGCCTCTTCAGGATCCAGGGTACCGTTGGTTTCCAGGTCGATAACCAGTTTGTCCAGGTTGGTGCGCTGCTCGACACGGGCGTTTTCCACCACGTAAGCAACCCGACGCACAGGGCTGAACGAAGCATCCAGCTGCAAGCGACCAATGCTGCGGCTCTCGTCTTCATCGCTCTGACGAGCGTCAGCCGGCTCATAGCCGCGACCACGAGCTACGGTGAGCTTCATGTTCAGCGAGCCATTGGCGGCCAGGTTGGCGATTACGTGGTCGCCATTGACGATTTCGACATCGTGATCCAGCTGAATATCGGCAGCGGTAACTACGCCCGGGCCCTTCTTAGCCAGAGTCAGGGTCACTTCGTCACGGCCGTGCAGCTTGATAGCCAGACCTTTCAGGTTGAGCAGGATCTCGATTACATCTTCCTGCACACCTTCGATCGCGGAGTACTCGTGGAGTACGCCGTCGATCTCGGCCTCGACTACTGCACAGCCAGGCATGGAGGACAACAGGATGCGACGCAGCGCGTTGCCCAGGGTATGGCCAAAGCCACGCTCGAGAGGCTCGAGGGTGATCTTGGCGCGGGTCGAACTGACCTCCTGCACATCGATGTGACGGGGGGTCAGGAACTCATTTACCGAAATCTGCATGGATGCACCTATTTTCTAGCCCTTACTTGGAGTAGAGCTCGACAATCAGGCTCTCGTTGATGTCAGCGGACAGATCGCCACGAGCCGGTACGTTCTTGAACACACCAGACTTCTTCTCAGCGTCTACTTCTACCCACTCAACACGGCCGCGCTGGGCGCAGAGCTCAAGAGCCTGAGCGATGCGCAGCTGGTTCTTCGATTTCTCGCGAACAGCAACGACGTCGCCAGCTTTTACCTGGTAGGACGGTACGTTTACGGTCTGACCGTTGACGCTGATTGCTTTGTGCGAAACCAGCTGACGGGATTCGGCGCGGGTAGCACCATAGCCCATACGGTAAACCACGTTATCCAGACGGCACTCCAGCAGTTGCAGCAGGTTTTCGCCGGTGGCGCCCTTCTGGCTGGCAGCTTGCTTGTAGTAACCGCTGAACTGACGCTCCAGAACGCCGTAGATACGACGAACTTTCTGTTTCTCACGCAGCTGGGTGCCGTAGTCGGATTGACGACCGCGACGCTGACCGTGGATACCGGGAGCTGCTTCAATGTTGCACTTAGATTCAAGCGCGCGAACACCGCTCTTCAGGAAGAGATCGGTGCCTTCACGGCGAGACAGTTTGCACTTGGGACCAATGTAACGAGCCATTTCTCACTGTCTCCTGTTTACACGCGACGCTTCTTCGGCGGACGGCACCCGTTGTGCGGGATAGGCGTCACGTCGGTGATGCTGGCGATTTTGTAGCCGCAGGCGTTCAACGCACGCACGGCAGATTCGCGACCTGGACCCGGGCCCTTGACGTTAACGTCGAGGTTCTTCAGGCCATACTCCAGTGCAGCCTGACCAGCGCGCTCGGCGGCGATCTGGGCAGCGAACGGAGTGGACTTACGCGAGCCGCGGAAACCCGAACCACCAGAGGTAGCCCAGGACAGGGCGTTACCCTGACGGTCGGTAATGGTCACGATGGTGTTGTTGAAAGACGCGTGGATGTGGGCGATGCCATCAACCACCGTCTTTTTGACTTTCTTACGAGTACGAGCAGCAGGTTTTGCCATGACTAAATTCCTGTCGATTCGCGAATGCGATTACTTGCGGATCGGCTTACGCGGGCCCTTACGGGTGCGAGCGTTGGTCTTGGTGCGCTGACCGCGAACCGGCAGACCTTTACGATGGCGCAGGCCGCGGTAGCAACCCAGATCCATCAAGCGCTTGATCTTCATATTCACTTCACGACGCAGGTCGCCTTCGGTATTCACCTTGGCTACTTCGCCACGCAGCTGTTCGATCTGCTCGTCAGTCAGATCCTTGATTTTCGCAGCCGGGTTTACGCCAGCAGCGGCACAGATGCTCTGTGCAGTGGTGCGACCAACACCGAAGATGTAGGTCAACGAGATAACAGTGTGCTTGTTATCCGGAATGTTAACGCCTGCAATACGGGCCATTCAGTGGAACTCCAATTGACAGCTACCTACGCCCCGGAAGCCAAGAAATAGGGCGCGAGATATTAACGCTGTAAAAACAAATAATCAACCCGGCAGCGCACTAGCTGCCGGGCTTATCACGCGTGGTTCACACTCAGCCTTGGCGCTGCTTGTGACGCGGCTCTGCGCTGCAGATCACCCGCACGACACCTTCGCGACGGATAATTTTGCAGTTACGGCACAGCTTTTTCACCGATGCACGAACTTTCATTACCAACTCCTCGAACCTTACGGGTGGATCAGCGGAGCATGCCGCTGCCATAACCCTTCAGGTTGGCTTTCTTCATCAGGGAATCGTACTGGTGAGACACGAGGTGAGATTGCACTTGGGACATGAAGTCCATGACAACCACGACCACGATCAGCAACGAGGTCCCGCCAAGGTAGAACGGAACGTTGGCCGCAACCACCAGAAACTGGGGCAGCAGGCACACGGCCGTCATGTACAGAGCACCGAACATGGTCAAGCGGGTCAGAACGCCATCGATATAGCGTGCCGACTGCTCGCCCGGACGGATGCCCGGAATAAAGGCACCGGACTTCTTCAGGTTTTCCGCTACGTCTTTCGGGTTGAACATCAGCGCTGTGTAGAAGAAGCAGAAGAAAATGATCCCTGCACTAAACAGCAGAATGTTCAACGGCTGACCAGGAGCGATAGCCTGCGAAATGTCCTGCAGCCAGCCCAGACCCTCGGACTGACCAAACCAGGCACCCAGCGAGGCCGGGAACAGCAGAAGGCTGCTGGCGAAAATGGCCGGGATTACGCCCGCCATGTTCACCTTCAACGGCAGGTGGCTGGTCTGCGCAGCGAAGACCTTGCGGCCCTGCTGACGCTTGGCGTAGTGCACCGCAATGCGACGCTGGCCACGCTCAATGAACACCACGAAACCGATGATCGCTACTGCCAGCAGGCCGATGGCGATCAGAGCGAAGATGTTGATATCGCCCTGACGAGCAGACTCGAAAGACTGCCCGATCGCCGACGGCAGACCGGCCACGATGCCAGCAAAAATCAGCATCGAGATACCGTTGCCGACACCGCGCTCGGTGATCTGCTCGCCCAGCCACATCATGAACATCGCGCCCGCCACAAAAGTGGTAACCGCCACGAAGTGGAAGCCGAAATCGACCGAGAACGCTACGCCCTGGCTACCCAAACCAACGGCCATGCCGATGGCTTGAACAAATGCCAGGACGAGAGTGCCGTAGCGGGTGTACTGGCTTATCTTGCGACGGCCAGCTTCACCTTCCTTCTTCAACTGCTCCAGCTGCGGGCTGACGGCGGTCATCAGTTGCATGATGATCGATGCCGAGATGTACGGCATGATCCCCAGTGCAAAGATGCTCATCCGCTCCAGCGCGCCGCCGGAAAACATGTTGAACAAGCTAAGAATGGTCCCCTCATTCTGCCGGAACAGATCCGCCAGTCGGTCTGGGTTGATGCCAGGAACCGGGATGTGCGCACCTATCCGGTAGACGATGATCGCCAGGAACAGGAAGCGCAGACGAGCCCAGAGTTCGGACAACCCGCCACCTGCCAGCGCTGAGAGAGCACCTTGCTTAGCCATTTAGTCCTCGAACTTACCGCCAGCTGCTTCGATAGCCGCACGCGCACCTTTGGTGGCGGCGATACCTTTAAGGGTGACCGCACGGGTAACCTCACCGGACAGCATGACTTTCACACGCTGTACGTGATGACCAACCAGATTGGCATCCTTCAGAGCCTGCAGAGTTACAACACCCTCTACCTTGTTCAGCTCGGAGGTACGCACTTCGGCGCGATCCATAGCCTTCAGGGAGACGAAGCCGAACTTCGGCAGACGGCGGTGCAGCGGCTGCTGACCACCCTCGAAGCCCGGAGCGATGGAGCCACCGGAGCGGGAGGTCTGACCTTTGTGACCACGGCCACCAGTCTTACCCAGACCGCTACCGATGCCACGGCCCGGACGGTGCTTCTCGCGACGGGCACCCGGCGCGGAACGCAGATCGTTCAGTTGCATGATTAACCCTCCACCTTCAGCAGGTAGTAAGCCTTGTTGATCATGCCGCGGTTTTCCGGAGTATCCAGAACCTCTACGGTGTGACCGATGCGACGCAGGCCCAGGCCCTTGACGCAAGCTTTGTGATTGGCCAGACGGCCATTGGTGCTCTTGATCAGAGTCACTTTGACGGTATTAGCCATGGTTAGAGAATCTCCTCGACGCTCTTGCCACGCTTGGCTGCAACGGACTCTGGAGACTGCATGGTCTTCAGACCCTTGAAGGTGGCGTTAACCACGTTCACCGGGTTGGTCGAGCCGTAGCACTTGGCCAGAACGTTCTGCACACCAGCCACTTCCAGAACGGCACGCATGGCGCCGCCGGCGATGATACCGGTACCTTCGGAGGCCGGCTGCATGTACACCTTGGAGGCGCCATGAGCGGACTTGACCGGGTACTGCAGAGTGGTGCCGTTCAGATCAACTTGGATCATGTTGCGACGAGCAGCTTCCATCGCCTTCTGGATGGCAGCAGGAACTTCGCGGGACTTGCCACGGCCGAAGCCGACGCGACCCTTGCCATCACCTACCACGGTCAACGCGGTGAAGGTGAAGATACGGCCACCCTTTACGGTCTTGGCAACGCGGTTAACCTGAACCAGCTTCTCGATGTAGCCTTCGTCGCGCTTTTGGTCGTTATTTGCCATAACTTAGAACTCCAGCCCGCCTTCACGAGCAGCATCAGCCAGCGCCTTGACGCGGCCGTGGTACTTGAAGCCAGAACGGTCGAATGCCACCTGGGTTACACCAGCGGCTTTCGCACGCTCAGCAACCAGCGCACCAACCTTCTTGGCTGCGTCGACGTTGCCGGTGGCGCCATCACGCAGTGCTTTGTCCAAGGTAGAGGCGCTGGCCAGAACCTTGCTGCCGTCGGCCGAGATGACCTGGGCGTAGATGTGCTGCGAAGAGCGGTACACGCACAGACGCACGGCTTCGAGCTCGTGCATTTTCAGGCGTGCTTTGCGAGCGCGACGCAGACGAGTAACTTTTTTGTCGGTCATTTTTCAGCCCCTTACTTCTTCTTGGCTTCTTTACGACGGACAACTTCATCCGCGTAACGAACGCCTTTGCCCTTGTAGGGCTCAGGACGACGGAAGTCACGGATTTCCGCAGCCACCTGACCCACCAGTTGCTTGTCGATACCCTTGATCAGGATCTCGGTCTGGTTAGGGGTTTCGGCCACGACGCCTTCCGGCAGTTCGTAGTCGATCGGGTGGGAGAAGCCCAGTGCGAGGTTCAGCACCTGACCTTTGGCTTGAGCTTTGTAGCCCACGCCGACCAGTTGCAGCTTACGCTCGAAGCCTTGGCTGACACCGATGACCATGTTGTTGACCAGAGCACGAGTAGTGCCGGCCATGGCGCGATTTTGCTGATCGCCATTGCGAGCAGCGAAACGCAGCTCGGAGCCTTCCTGGATCACTTCCACGGACGAGTGAACATTCAGTTCCAGAGCGCCCTTGGCACCCTTGACCGAGAGCTGCTGACCGGCGAGTTTGACCTCGACACCGGATGGCAGCACAACGGGGTTCTTAGCAACGCGAGACATGCTTATCCCCCCTTAGAACACGGTGCAGAGCACTTCGCCGCCGACACCGGCAGCGCGCGCAGCGCGATCCGTCATCACACCTTTGTTGGTGGAGACGATGGAAACACCGAGACCGCCGCGAACCTTCGGCAGGTCATCGACGGATTTGTATTGACGAAGGCCAGGACGGCTCACGCGCTTGACTTCCTCGATGACCGGACGGCCTTCGAAGTACTTCAGCTCGATGGACAGTTGTGGCTTGGCTTCACCATTGACTTCATAACCCGCAATATAACCTTCGTCTTTCAGAACTTTGGCTACTGCTACCTTCAGAGTGGAAGAAGGCATGCTTACGACGGACTTTTCAGCCATCTGGGCATTACGGATACGAGTTAGCATGTCCGCTAACGGGTCCTGCATACTCATGGGCTAGACGCTCCTGATACAAAAAGAACAGCCCGAAGGCTGTGGGATCATCCAAAAGCTCGGCATGGAAATACCAGGCTCAGGAGAGCCGGACATTCTAGAGACCGATCAAAAATGAATCAAGCCCCAAAAGGGGCTTGTTCAATAAAAGGCAAAGCCGGCACAAGGCCGGCTCTGCTTTTCAGCTTGCGCTGATTACCAGCTGGCTTTCACCAGGCCTGGTACGTCACCGCGCATGGCGGCTTCGCGCAGCTTGTTACGCGACAGACCGAACTTGCGGTAAACGCCGTGCGGACGGCCGGTGATGCGGCAACGGTTACGCAGGCGCGAGGCGCTGGCGTCACGTGGTTGCTTCTGCAGAGCGACTTGGGCTTCCCAACGCGCTTCCGGACTGGTGTTCGGATTAGCGATGGTGGCTTTCAGCTCGGCACGCTTCTTGGCGTACTTGGCAACCGTTTGCTGACGCTTCAGCTCGCGGTTCTTCATGCTTGTCTTGGCCATTGTCCAGGACTCCGATCAGTTGCGGAACGGGAAGTTGAAAGCACGCAGCAGAGCGCGGCCTTCATCATCGTTACGGGCAGTGGTAGTCAGGGTGATGTCCAGACCACGCAGCGCATCGATCTTGTCGTAATCGATTTCCGGGAAGATGATCTGCTCTTTCACGCCCATGCTGTAGTTGCCACGGCCATCGAAGGACTTGGCATTCAGACCGCGGAAGTCACGCACGCGCGGCAGGGAGATGGACAGCAGACGATCCAGGAACTCGTACATACGCTCGCGACGCAGAGTGACCTTGACGCCAATCGGCCAGCCTTCACGAACCTTGAAACCAGCGATCGACTTACGGGCATGAGTCACAACGACTTTCTGACCGGTGATCTTCTCGAGGTCGGCTACAGCGTTTTCGATGATTTTCTTGTCACCGATCGCTTCGCCCAGGCCCATGTTCAGGGTGATCTTGGTGATGCGCGGAACTTCCATCACGTTCGCCAGCTTCAGTTCTTCCTTCAGCTTGGGCGCGATTTCCTTCCGGTAAATCTCTTTCAGTCGTGCCATGGTATTTACCTACGGATTCTCAAGCGCCAACCGGCTTCTGGGTGGACTTGAAGACACGAATTTTCTTGCCGTCTTCGGTCTTGAAGCCAACGCGGTCAGCCTTGTTGGTCTCAGAGTTGAAGATGGCAACGTTGGAAGCGTGCAGCGGCGCTTCTTTCTCGACGATACCGCCTTGAACGCCCGACATCGGGTTCGGCTTGGTGTGGCGCTTCACCAGGTTGATGCCACCGACGACCAGACGGTCGTCAGCGAGAACCTTGAGCACCTTACCGCGCTTACCTTTGTCTTTGCCGGCGATCACGATGATCTCGTCGTCACGACGAATCTTTTGCATGTCGGATCTCCTTAAAGCACTTCAGGGGCGAGCGAGACGATCTTCATGAACTTCTCGGAACGAAGTTCACGGGTCACTGGCCCGAAGATACGGGTGCCGATCGGCTCTTGCTTGTTGTTCAGCAGAACAGCAGCGTTGCCGTCGAAGCGAATGATCGAACCATCGGCACGGCGAACGCCGTGACGGGTACGAACGACCACTGCGGTCATGACCTGACCTTTCTTCACTTTGCCGCGCGGAATTGCTTCCTTGACGGTGACCTTGATGATGTCGCCGATGCCGGCGTAGCGACGATGCGAGCCGCCCAGCACCTTGATGCACATGACGCGACGTGCACCGCTGTTGTCAGCCACATCGAGCATGGATTGAGTCTGAATCATAAAATTTCTCCGACCCCTAGCTCTTAGACTTCGACGGCGCGTTCAACGACTTCAACCAGAGCCCAGGACTTGGTCTTGGACTGCGGACGGGTTTCGCGAATGGAAACCTTGTCGCCGATCTTGCACTGGTTGGTTTCGTCGTGAGCGTGCAGTTTGGTCGAACGCTTGACGTATTTACCGTAGATCGGGTGCTTGACGCGACGCTCGATCAGAACGGTGATGGTCTTGTCCATCTTGTCGCTGACAACACGGCCGGTCAGCGTACGGACTGTTTTTTCAACTTCGGCCATGATCACTTACCTGCCTGCTGGCTGAGGACAGTCTTGACGCGAGCGATGTCGCGCTTCACTTGCGAGAGCAGGTGAGACTGCCCCAGCTGGCCAGTTGCCTTCTGCATACGCAGATTGAACTGGTCGCGCAGCAGCTCGAGCAGTTGCTCGTTCAGCTGTTGTGCGCTTTTTTCACGAAGTTCGGTCGCTTTCATCACATCACCGTCCGCTTAACAAAGGTGGTGGCGAGCGGCAGCTTTGCAGCAGCCAGGGCAAATGCCTCGCGCGCCAGCTCTTCGGATACGCCTTCGATCTCGTACAGGACTTTGCCTGGCTGGATCTGGGCTACCCAGTATTCAACGCCACCCTTACCTTTACCCATACGCACTTCGAGAGGCTTCTTGGTAACCGGTTTGTCCGGGAAGACGCGGATCCAGATCTTGCCGCCACGCTTAACGTGACGGGTCAGAGCACGACGAGCGGACTCGATCTGACGAGCGGTGAGACGACCGCGGGCAACAGACTTCAGCGCGAACTCGCCGAAGCTGACTTTGCTACCGCGCTGAGCCAGACCACGGTTGTGGCCGGTCATCTGCTTGCGGAACTTCGTACGCTTTGGTTGCAACATGATGCGTACTCCTTATTTCTTAGCAGCTTTACGAGGAGCGGGCGCTTGCGGCTTCAGCTCTTCAGTGCGGCCACCAATGACCTCACCCTTGAAGATCCAAACCTTGACGCCGATCACACCGTAAGTGGTGTGCGCTTCGTAGGTGGCGTAATCGATATCAGCGCGCAGGGTGTGCAGCGGCACACGACCTTCGCGATACCATTCGGTCCGGGCGATTTCAGCGCCACCAAGACGACCACTCACCTGGATCTTGATGCCCTTGGCACCAATACGCATGGCGTTCTGTACGGCGCGCTTCATGGCGCGACGGAACATTACGCGGCGCTCCAGCTGCTGAGCTACGCTCTGTGCAACCAGCATACCGTCGAGCTCCGGCTTGCGGATCTCTTCGATGTTGATGTGCACCGGCACACCCATTTGCTTGGTCAGGTCCTGACGCAGCTTCTCAACATCTTCACCTTTCTTGCCGATCACGATGCCGGGACGAGCGGTGTGGATGGTGATGCGTGCGGTTTGAGCCGGGCGAGCGATGTCGATACGGCTAACGGACGCGCTTTTTAGTTTGTCTTGCAGGTATGCACGAACCTTCAGGTCGGCGTTCAGGTAGTCGGCGTAAGTGCGACCATCTGCATACCAAACCGAAGTGTGATCCTTGACGATTCCCAGGCGGATGCCAACGGGATGTACTTTCTGACCCATCTGATCGACTCCGTTACTTGTCCGCAACCTTGACAGTGATATGGCAAGACCGCTTGACGATGCGATCAGCACGGCCTTTGGCACGCGGCATGATGCGCTTAAGCGAACGCCCTTCGTTGACGAAAACGGTGCTGACCTTCAGGTCATCAACGTCTGCGCCTTCGTTGTGCTCGGCGTTGGCAACGGCCGACTCCAGCACTTTCTTCATGATCTCGGCGGCTTTCTTGCTGCTGAAAGCCAGCAGGTTGAGCGCTTCGCCCACCTTCTTCCCGCGGATCTGGTCGGCGACCAGGCGAGCTTTCTGGGCGGAGATGCGAGCGCCCGACAACTTAGCGGCTACTTCCATTTCCAAACCCCTTAACGCTTGCCTTTCTTGTCGGCAACGTGACCACGATAGGTACGCGTGCCGGCAAATTCGCCCAGTTTGTGGCCGACCATGTCTTCGTTCACGAGGACCGGGACATGCTGACGACCGTTATGCACAGCGATGGTCAGACCGACCATCTGCGGCAGGATCATGGAACGACGCGACCAGGTTTTAACCGGTTTGCGCTCGCCCTTTTCCACCGCCGCTTCGACCTTCTTCAGTAGGTGAAGATCGATAAAAGGACCTTTTTTCAGAGAACGTGGCACTGTCGTATCCCTCTATTTACTTGCGACGACGGACGATCATGTTGTCGGTGCGCTTGTTAGCACGGGTTTTCGCGCCCTTGGTCGGGAAGCCCCATGGCGACACCGGATGACGACCACCGGAGGTACGACCCTCACCACCACCGTGCGGGTGATCAACCGGGTTCATGGCAACACCACGAACGGTCGGACGAACACCGCGCCAGCGCTTGGCACCGGCCTTACCCAGCGAACGCAGGCTGTGCTCGGAGTTCGAGACTTCGCCCAGGGTCGCACGGCACTCGGAAAGGACTTTGCGCATTTCGCCGGAGCGCAGACGCAGAGTCACATAGGCACCTTCACGTGCGATCAGCTGAGCGGAAGCACCAGCGGAACGAGCGATCTGAGCACCTTTACCCGGCTTCAGCTCGATACCGTGAACGGTCGAACCTACCGGAATGTTGCGCAGCTGCAGGCTGTTGCCCGGCTTGATCGGCGCCATGATGCCGGCTACCAGCTGATCGCCAGCTACCACGCCTTTCGGGGCGATGATGTAGCGACGCTCACCGTCGGCATACTTCAGCAGAGCGATGTGAGCAGTACGGTTCGGATCGTATTCCACGCGCTCGACAGTGGCAGGGATGCCATCTTTGTCGTTGCGACGGAAGTCGACCAGACGGTAATGCTGCTTGTGACCACCACCGATATGACGGGTAGTGATACGACCATTGTTGTTACGACCACCGGACTTCGACTTCTTCTCGAGCAGCGGAGCGTACGGAGCGCCTTTGTGCAGCTCCTGATTGACCACCTTGACCACAAAACGGCGGCCAGCGGAAGTCGGTTTGCATTTAACGATTGCCATGATGCACCCCTTCCTTACTCAGCACTGCTGGTGAAATCGAGTTCTTGGCCCGGCTGAAGGGAGATAACTGCCTTCTTCCAGTCGTTACGCTTGCCCAGACCGCGAGCGGTGCGCTTGCTCTTACCCAGAACGTTCTGAGTAGTAACGCGCTCAACCTTCACGTTGAACAGGCCTTCGACAGCCTTCTTGATTTCCAGCTTGGTCGCATCGGTAGCGACTTTGAAAACGAACTGACCTTGCTTGTCAGCCAGAACCGTGGCCTTCTCGGAGATGTGCGGGCCAAGCAGCACTTTGAATACGCGTTCCTGGTTCATCCCAGCAGCTCCTCGAATTTCTTCACGGCCGAAACGGTGACCAGCACCTTCTCGTACGCGATCAGGCTGACCGGATCGGAACCCTGAACGTCGCGTACATCAACGTGCGGCAGGTTGCGGGCAGCCAAGTACAGGTTCTCATCGACAGCGTCGGATACGATCAGCACGTCGGTCAGGCCCAGGCCATTGAGTTTGGCCAGCAGGGTCTTGGTCTTCGGCGCGTCAACGGCGAAGTCTTCGACCACGACCAGACGGTCGGTACGAACCAGCTCAGCAAGAATGGAGCGCAGTGCTGCGCGGTACATCTTCTTGTTCAGCTTTTGATCATGGTTGCGGGTGGACGCTGCGAAGGTCACACCACCGCCACGCCAGATCGGACCACGAGTGGTACCAGCACGAGCACGACCAGTGCCCTTCTGACGCCAGGGGCGCTTGCCGCCACCGGAAACGTCGGAACGGGACTTCTGACCTTTGGTGCCCTGACGACCGCCAGCCATATAGGCCACGACTGCCTGGTGAACCAGAGTCTCGTTGAACTCGCCACCGAAGGTCGCTTCGGACACTTCGATCGCCTGAGCGCCATTTACATTCAATTGCATCTCAGATTCTCCCCTTACGCCTTGGCAGCCGGACGAACGATAACGTCGCCGCCAGTAGCGCCAGGAACGGCACCCTTGACCAGCAGCAGGTTACGCTCGGCGTCTACGCGCACGACTTCCAGGGACTGCACGGTAACGCGCTCAGCACCCATGTGGCCGGACATCTTCTTGCCCTTGAATACGCGACCCGGGGTCTGGCACTGGCCAATGGAACCCGGAACACGGTGGGACACGGAGTTGCCGTGAGTGTTGTCCTGGCCGCGGAAGTTCCAACGCTTGATGGTACCGGCGAAGCCTTTACCTTTGGACTGACCGGTGACATCCACCAGTTGACCAGCTTGGAAAATTTCAGCGTTGATCAGATCGCCAGCCTGGTAGTCGCCTTCTTCAAGACGGAACTCCATAACGGTACGACCTGCCGCGACGTTCGCCTTGGCGAAGTGGCCAGCCTGAGCTGCTGTGACACGCGAAGCACGACGCTCACCGACAGTGACTTGCACTGCGCGATAGCCATCGGATTCTTCGGTTTTAAACTGGGTGACGCGATTCGGCTCGATCTCAATGACCGTAACCGGAATGGAGACACCTTCTTCGGTGAAAATACGGGTCATACCCGCTTTACGACCGACTACACCAATAGTCATGTTGTAAACCTCATGAGTGTACGGGGCTTTCACCCGCTATGGCCGCCCATTTCAGAGCGTTACACGACTAAAACCGCCAGGTTTTAGCCGAGGCTGATCTGCACTTCCACGCCTGCCGCAAGGTCAAGCTTCATCAGCGCATCAACGGTTTTATCCGTCGGCTGGACGATGTCCAGAACACGCTTATGAGTGCGGATTTCGTACTGATCGCGCGCGTCTTTGTTGACGTGCGGAGAGACCAGAACGGTATACCGCTCCTTACGAGTAGGCAGAGGAATCGGACCACGCACCTGAGCACCAGTACGTTTCGCGGTTTCCACGATTTCCTGGGTAGATTGATCGATCAGGCGATGGTCAAAAGCCTTCAACCGAATACGGATTTGTTGGTTTTGCATTTTGACCTCAGATTCCAAGCTGCTAATTCCCACAGACGGACTACGCCCGTTCGAGGGAGGCGCAATTGTACGGATGCCCCCTGAGGGTGTCAACTTTTAACCAGCCCAAAAGAAAAGGGCCCCGAAGGGCCCCTTTCCACAGCGCAGATCGTT
>NZ_LSSW01000028.1 GCF_001567565.1 Ectopseudomonas composti | reverse complement strand
TGACCTATGAGAAGGGGCGTTTCTTGTGGTGATCCCTCGGGGCGTCCTGGGCGTGTTCTGCATACGCCTGCGAGGGACGAGCGGGCGCGCAGAACGCGCCTGCTGACGCCCTTGTAGCACGTCAGATAAACCAAGGTTAAACGTGTCGATTCGGCACTATTTGGAGCATTAGAAAATGGCAGTTAAAGACCAACTCCGGGTAGATCGTGAGTTCAAGAAGACCTCGACCGGTAGGCTGTTTTTCGACAGCATGACTGCTCGGATAACTGACCTTTCCAACGTCCGAATCCTGGCCTGTAGCGTCGATACCGTCCGCCAGTTGTATCGCGGCCTGATCCGCCCGGAAATCATGTGTCTGTTCGACAAGCCAGGGACCATCGTCGATTTCGCTGGCCAGCGCTGGCACTCGGGTCGTGTCAGCAAGGATTCCGGTTACCAGTACAAGCTCCAGAACGCTGACTTGGGGATCATCCTGCTGGTTAAGAACTTCAACGCCAAAATCGAGAACATCGGCCCACACCTGAAAATCGAGGTGTCTCCGCATGCCATCGATCAGTTCTGCCCCGAGCGCCTGCAGGAACGTCTCGACTACTACGCCAGCCACGTCCTGACCAACATTGAGCGCAACCAATGCGCCGTCCACCTCGCTCTAGACCTGCAGGGATGGCAACCGCCCGCTGATCTGGTTGCCCGTATGCACTGCCGCGCACGTGCTGCCCGCGATATTTCCGGCATCAAGGAAATCCAGTGGACCCTGGAGTCTGCCACCTACGGCAAAGGCCAGTCCTACCTGTTTGGCTCCGCTGGTGGCGTGCAGCTGGGTATCTATAACAAGACCGAACAGGCCCGTTCCATCGACAAGCTCGATTATTGGGAAGGCGTCTGGAAACGTCGCGACAGCTTCGACGAAGCCGACCCGGACAACTACAACCCCGAGCAAGACGTGTGGCGGGTAGAGCTGCGTTATCACCACTCGGTTATCCAGCAATTCGCGTCCGGCTCTTTCGACCTGCAGAGCGGCCAGACCATTGAAACCAACAGCTACGCAGCATTCGCACCGCACCTAGACGGCCTGTGGCGCTATGGCCTGCGCCAGTTCAAGTTACTGGCTCGCCCTGGCTACTTCGAACCGATTTGGACGTTGATCCGTGACGACGTGCGCGTGGATCTGCCTGTGGATTCCCTGGTGGACGAAACCGAGTACAAGCGCCAATACAAGACCTCGCGGGGCTTCTCGGGCAAGAACGTCGAGCTATTCCTGGGAAACTTCGTCAGCCTGCTGGCACGGGAGCGAGTGGGCGCTAGAAAGGCTTTCTATCGGCTCAAGGATTGGGAGTGCTGGCCGGTGATCCGCGACCACTATGCCGCTAAAGGCATGGATGAAGACGGGCTGTATAAGCACATTAAGGGCATCCTGGAAGAACGTCATGTTCGTTGGGGGCGTGCTGTATGACGGCCAGGAAAGACGGCAACACCTGGACCGCTGACTTCTACGAAAACGGTCGCTCGGGTCGTCGTATTCGCAAGAAGGGTTTCAAGACCAAGGCCGCAGCCCAGCGCTATGAATCGGAGTTCTTCGCCAGCCTGAACACTACCGGCCGGCCGCTCGATGATCGCCTGTCGGATCTGGTGACGCTCTGGCATGACCTGCACGGCTGCTCGCTCAAAGATGCCAAGCACCGTCTTGCACGCACCCTGGCCACGGTCGAACGCCTCGGCAATCCGATGGCTTCCAACTTCGATGCACTCGCCTGGGCACGCTATCGCCAGACACGCCTCAAGGACGTCAGCCCGCACACCGTCAACCATGAACAGCGCTACCTTTCGGCGGTCTTCTCCGAACTGATCCGCTTGGGTGCCTGGGTCGGCAACAACCCGTTGGCCAAGGTTCGTCAGATCAAAACCGACCAGACCGAGCTGACGTTTCTGACCCTGCAACAGGTTGAACAACTGCTGGAAGAGTGCAAGCGCTCTACCAACAACCATACCTATCCGGTTGCGCTGATCTGCTTGGCCACAGGTGCCCGATGGGATGAGGCGGAATCCCTGCCACGCGGTGCCCTGTTCGGTGGCAAGGCCCACTTTCACCGGACCAAAAACCGCCAGTCCCGGTCGGTGCCGATCCCCAAAGAGGTCGAAGAGATTGCTTTAAAGGTGGGGATGCCGGGGAATGGTCGGCTGTTCATGCCCTGCCGGTCGGCATTCCGATCTGCTTACCAGCGCTGCGGCTTCCACACACCTGGCCAGATGACTCACATCCTCCGGCACACCTTCGCCAGCCATTACATGATGGGCGGTGGTGACATCCTGGGCCTACAACGCATCCTCGGACACTCCACCATCACTATGACCATGCGCTATGCACACTTGTCGCCTGATCATCTGGAATCGGCGCTAAGGCTATCTCCGTTGGCACAGATTGGCGTGAGCATTCATGCTCACTAGGCTTCTGAAAGTGGTATGGCTCAGGTTAATGTGTGTCCTCAATAGACAACCTCTCGAGTCCTACATGGAAAGTAAGATCCCGCTTCCCACAGACAACATCTATAAGTTCTACGCGCTGTTCTCCCTGTTCGTATTCATTTTTTCGCTTGGCGCCCTCCTGTATGTGAACCAAGCGAATAATGATCGTGTCCTGCGCGTCTACCCTGAACTTGCAGCCTTGAAACAAGCAAAAGAGCTCTCACCTCAAGATGAGGTTAGAAAGGTTCTATTAGAGCGTCTTATGGAAGTACAGAAGTCTGATCAGAAGGTTTATAAGTATTCTCTCAGTGCTCTGATCGGCATGGCATTCTGGTCGATGATCTTTGGTTTCTGGCGCTGGCATCGGGACGTACAGCCACGTATCGACGAAGCAAACCGTATTCAGCTAGAGATTTCGAAGCTCCAGCTTGCAAAGCTTCAAGCTGAGATGGCGCCACATGGAAGTGACGTGGACAGGGTGTAGTCACTTCGTAGTCACTACCCCAGAAATGACAAAGGGCTAGCCTAAGCTAACCCTTTGATAAATATGGTGGCTACACCGGGACTTGAACCTGGGACATCAGCATTATGAATGCTGCGCTCTAACCGACTGAGCTATGTAGCCAACGGCGCGCATTGTCCGCGCCTCGCCTACCGCTGTCAACCCCAGTTCATCGATAAATTTACGTTTTATCAAGCGGTTAGACCTCCCTGGTGGCGATGCGCTGAATCGCTCGTTTCTGAGCCTGCGGCTTACCTCGCAACGGCTCGAACGGTGCTTGCGGGGCTGTCGGGCGATGCCGGAAAATCCGCCTCCAGCAGGCTGCAGCGCCGCCGTGCGCTGGCCCATGAACCAGGAGAACACCTTGAGAGCGAGAGACGACTTCGACGATCTGCGGGCCGAGCGTGACATGCCGACACACTACCGCAACGAACCCAACCGCTTCGCCGGGCTGTGGAAGCAGATCGCGATTGGCATCGTCGTCGGCTACAGCGTGCTGGGTATCATCAGCGCAATTGCCTGGGTGCTTATCGCCCAGGTTGCATTGAGTGGCATGTCGATCACGCTGCCTTAACGCCCGCACCACTGCCCTTCACAGGGCACGCCATCATTGTCGCCATCCATCCTGGTGCCTGGGCAGTTGCGCAGAAAGAAGGTGGCTTCGGCGCAGGACGTCATCTGCGAGCAATGGGTGCGACCATCGCAGCGATAGCTGTTGCCGCCCCCCTGAGACGCAGATTGATTTAGCGAGGATGCGGGGCGCCGGCTATCCATCGAGAAGTTGGACGCACCTGGCTGGCTGACCACCGGGTCGTCCATCACCGAACCATCGCTGGCAATATTGCTGATGATCGGGCTGCCAGGCTTGCTCAGATAAAACTGCCAAAAGGCGGCGCCGAGCAGCAGAATGATGATCAGCTTCTTCATTGCACAGTCCCTTGCCTGTTGCGGATGGTTGCCAGTATTGGCTCGCCGCGCGGACAAATCCAGAGCTGAGCATTGGCACTTGCCATCCCCTGCCCGCCTCTTCATCCTGCCCCATTGTTTACCAAACGAGCCCTGCCATGACGCCCATCCAGAATATCGGCCTGGCGCTATTCGTCGTGCTTTCCATCGGTTTTGCCATCGGCCACAAGACCGAGTGCAGCGATGGCCGTGTGGTGGAGACCTATCTCGCCAAAGGGCTGGCCTCGCAGTTGCTCGGGCATGATCTTTGCCAGCAACCCTGAACCCTCGTTAAGGAACGATGTGATGAATAAGCTCGCCTTGCTTGTCAGCTTTGGCTTTCTCGGCGCCTGTGCCAACCTGGGCTCGCAGCCGCCGGTGCCGGTTACCTCGCCAGTGGTGCAGGCCTTTCGTGATATCTGCCTGCAAACGGCGCCGAGTTTTGCCGAAGCGCATCGCATCGCGCGTCAGCACGGCATCACCGAGTTGACCGATATGGGCTTTGCCACCATCGGCTTCAATGCGGACAAGAGCCTGAGCATTCAGGTGAAGGCCAGCCATGAATGCGTGGTGACCAGCGAGCCACAGCAGGATGACAGCCTGACTCGGCAGTTGCTCAGCGCGGCGGCGATCAATGCCGGCACCACGGTGCCGCGCAAGGTGCCGGTGAAGATGATGATCGCCGGGCAGCCGTTCATCCTGATGCACGATCGCGAAGGCGGTGAAGCCTTCGTGATGCTCAAGCCGGAGTAAGGGATCGCCGTAGGGCGGATGACGCTCTTTTCATCCGCCGGGGACGGTGGATCGATGAAGCGTGATCCACCCTGCGCGGCTAGACGCTTTTGCCTGGCCGCGTGGCCAGCAGCAGGCCGCCGAAGATCATCGCGGCGCCCAGCCAGTGATAGACCTGCAGACTCTCGTTCAACAGCACCCAGCCCAATAGCGCGGTGAATACCGGCATCACGTAGTTGGTCAGCGCCGCCTTGGCCGCACCGATCACGCGGATGCCGTGGTTCCAGGCCAGGTAGGCCAGCAGCGAGGCGAATACCGCGGTGTAGGCGACGGCCGAGAGGTTGGCGACGTTGAGCGCCAGATGCGCGCCCTGGCTCAACTCATATAGATAGAAGGGCAGGATCAGCGGCACGCCGAGCAGGATGAACACGCCCAGCAGCGCCAGCGGCGGAATCGGTTGCAGGTACGCCGCCCAGCGCCGCAGCAGCAGCGAATACAACGCCCAGTCGACCACCGCCAGCAACATGATCAGGTCGCCCTGGTTGAACGACAGGCTAGTGATGCGGCTCCACTGGCCGTGACTGATCAATACCGCCAAACCCGCCACGGCCACCAGCATGCCCCACCAGGCGCGGCGCGCCGGCCATTCGTTGAGCAGCAGCCCGGCGCCGATGAAGGTCACCAGCGGTAGGCAGGTGTTGACCAGCGAAATGTTGATCGCCGCGGTGGTCTGCGCTGCGCTATAGAGCAGCGAGTTGTAGCCGGCGATCCCCAGGCCGCCGAGCACCAGCAAACGCCAGCCCGCATGGTAGAGGGCTGCGCGATGACGCCACAGCGGCAGCGCGACGAAGGGCAACAACAGCGCCAACGCCAGGCACCAGCGCCAGAACGACAGGGTGAACGGAGCGATCTCACCGGCGAAGGCGCGCGCCACCAGGGCGTTGCCGGACCAGCAGAGGTTGGCCAGCAGCAGGCCGAACAGCGCCAGCGGGCGCGAGTGATTGAGTGCGTTCATAGGGGCAGCGCCGCACCCGTGGCGCAGCATTCATCCGAGCGGGGGTTGGACGGTTGAGCACGGTCACCGAGCAGGCAGTGCTGAGCGATCATTGCGTAGCTTCCGAATCAGTCGGCTTTGCACCATACGGAGGCAGGCAATGCTTGGCAAGGTTGCGGGCGTGGATGATCGTGGGGCGCCGGCCCAGCTCAGTACACAGCGCAACCGCCATGCAGCTGGACCGGCGCACAGTGCCCCTGCGCGCTAACGCCTGCGCCGCAGCCGGCGACTGAGCAGCCAGAGAATCAGCAGCACGCAGGCGAAGATCACCCCGCTGACGCCCCACTGCAGCGGCCCGGCCAGACGGAACAGCTCGGCCGGATGCAGGCTTGGCGCGCGGATCATGCGCTCTTCGGCCGCCACGCCGGTGGTGGGAATGTCGGCCAGGCCATCGCCGTCGAGATCCGGCAGGCTACGAATGTGGTCGAGCAGCGCCTGCCACTCCTTGAGTTCCTGCACACCTGCCCTGGCCGGGTCCTGGTCGACGATGGCGTCTTCGATACGCGGCAGCGGGCGGCCCTCGGCGTCCTTGGGGATTACGTCGAGCAGGCCCTGGGTCAACTCCGGCACCAGCCAGGTGAAGCTGCCGACGTAACTGGTGGCGCCGATGCTGTAGAGGCGCGTGTCGTCGAGGTCCAGATCGCGGTAGCCGTTGACCGCATCACCAATCTCGATACGACTGACGCGGTCGAACGGCACGCGCCAGGGGTTGTAGGTGAAACGCACGCCGGCAACCCGCGGGTAGTAGCTCTGGCTGTCGCGCAGTTGATAGGCGAGCAGCAGCACCTCCAGCAGCGATTTGATTTCGCGCGCGCTGACGTAGGCCTTGATCATCGGGTAACCGGGCTCGTCGTCGAACTCACCGATGCCCAGCGGGGCGATGCGGAACAGGTCAGAGACGTCCTGCACGCCATTGCGGCCCTTGAGCAGGTCGTCGCGAATGGTGCCGTTGCCGGTGAAGGCCAGGTCGGCATCCACCGCGTGACGCAGCGCATCGGTCACAAGGTTGGCCAGGGTCTGATCGGTGAAATCGCGGCCCAGGCTCTGCTCGACCTTGGCCAGCGGCTGGTCGAAACGGTAGCCCTTGGGCGTGAGCATGCGCTCGCTGACCACCTGTTTGAAACCTTCCACCCTGGTGGTGATGACGGCGTCGCCAACGATACTGTCGTTGACCGGATGCAGGCGGTAGTCACGCACGCGCGGCACGCCGTCGTCGCCGAGGATCATGCGCAGTTCGCCGAGGTACTGGATTTCCGAACCGGCCTGCACCACCGGGGTGTGTCCGCCCACCAGCACCGGCTGCGGCAGGGCCACATGCGAGTGACCGCCGACGACAATGTCGATACCTGGCACCTGCTCGACCAGCTCCACGTCCTCGCCGCGCCAGCTGCCATCGGCCTGCTGGGTGACGCCCATGTGCGACAGCAGGATGACCACTTCGGCGCCCTCCTCGCGCAGCTTGGCCACGGTTTCCCTGGCGGTGGCGACCGGGTCGGCGAAGGTCAGCGGCTTGATCATCGGGCTGACTGCCACGGCGTCGTTGCCGAGCAGCCCGAACAGGCCGAAACGGATGCCACCGCGCTCGATCAGCTTGTACGGCAGGATGCGCCCGGCCTCGACGTGCGCCTGAAGACTGTCGTCGGCCTTGCTGGCCGGATCGAAGCGCATGTTGCTCGACAGCAACGGCACCAGAGCGTCGCCCTTGGCCTTGTGCGCGGCGCTGATCATCGCTGCCAGGCCTGCCGGACGAAAATCGAACTCGTGGTTGCCGATCACCGCGGCGTCATAGCCCAGCTCGCTCATCAGGCGCAATTCGCTGCCCATCTCGCGGGCGATGGTGTGAAACAGCGTGCCCATGGTGAAGTCGCCGCCATCGAGCAGCAGCACAGGTTCTACACCAGCTGCGGCGCGGCGCGCCTTCAATAACGTGGCCAGGCGTGCGACACCGCCGACGGTATCGTCATCGTTCGCCGTTGCCGGGGTGTATTCGTTGTTGGGGCCAAAACCGAGCAGGCGCGACTGCCAGTCGTTGCTGTGCAGGATGGTGAAACTGCGCTCGGCGGCAACCAGCGGCGTGGCGGCCAGCAGGCCGGCGAGCAGGAGTGAGGGGAACAGGCGCATGGACGGTCCTTGACGATGACTGCGCACAGTATGGAGCAGGCCATGACGCCCGACAGCGACCAATCGAGACGCCGTTTGTCGCCAATCGAGTCAGGCATTGATTGCTCCAGATCACCCCCAAGCCAGACGGAGGGACTAGGCTGTAATCAGGACAGCGAAGTGGAGAAGAGCCATGGACCACTATCACCTGATGCTGATGCTGCTGATCGGCGGCTTTCTGTTGCTGGGCGTCGGCTTCAACTTTCGCGAGCACGAATGGGGCGTCCGCGTGCTGGGCCTGGGCGTATTGCTGATGCTGGTGCCGATAGCCCTGCGGGTACACCTGGCGCTGGCGTAGGCAGCGCTCGTGCCGACGCAGGATGCGCCGGGCGACTTAAGCCCTAGGGTTTCTGCCAGCGCTCGGCGGCGCTCTGGTCACTGCTGCGACCCTCGACCCAGCGCGGGCCTTCGCGGGTGTCTTCCTTCTTCCAGAACGGCGCGCGGGTCTTCAGATAATCCATGATGAAGTTGCAGGCATCGAACGATGCCTGCCGATGGGCGCTGCTGGTGCCGACGAAGACGATGGGCTCGCCCGGCTCCAGGCGACCGATACGGTGGATGATCTCGATGCCCAACAGCGGCCAGCGCTCACGCGCATCGTCGGCGATCTTGGCCAGGGCTTTCTCGGTCATGCCGGGGAAGTGCTCGAGGAACATGCCACCGACTTCGCGGCCGTCATTGAAATCCCGCACGTAGCCGACGAAGGTGACTACCGCGCCGATACCAAGATTGGCGGCATGCAGGGCGTTGAGTTCGGTACCGGGGTCGAAGGGTTGGGCCTGGACGCGGATGGTCATGCGATATGTCCGTTCGGTAGTGCTTTGGAGCGGTGGGCTAAAACGGAACGCCGCCCGGCCCACCCTACGGTGTCACTGATCTGTGGGAGGGGCTGCAGCCGCGACAACGAACGCGGAGCAGCGGCTGACAGCATCATCAACCACCGGTCACGGTGGGGAAGAAGGCCACTTCATCGCCTTCTTCCAGCGGCTCGTCGAGGCTGCACAGCTCCTGGTTGCGCGCGCACATCAGGTTCTGCTCGCCCAGCACCTCCCATTCGCCGCCACGGGCGACCAGGTGCAGGCGCAGGTCGTCGAGGGTGGCGAAGTCGCCGCTGAGTTGTTCGTCGTCACGGCCCAGGGTTTCACGGTAACGGGCGAAATACTGCACGCGGATCATGCTTGCTCCTCCAGCTTGTAATGACCGCTCTTGCCGCCGAGTTTCTCCAGCAGGCGCACCTGCTCGATGACCATGCCGCGATCCACGGCCTTGCACATGTCATAGATGGTCAGCGCGGCGACGCTGGCGGCCGTCAGTGCTTCCATCTCGACACCGGTTTGCCCGGACAGTTTGCAGCGCGCGGTGATATGCACGGCATCGTCGCCTTCCGCGCGCAGCTCGACCTTGACTCCGGTGAGCATCAGCGGATGGCACAGCGGGATCAGATCGCTGGTTTTCTTCGCGGCCTGGATGCCGGCGATACGCGCCACGGCGAACACGTCGCCCTTGGGGTGCTCGTCGGCGACGATCATCTGCAGGGTGGCCGGCAGCATGCGCACGCGTGCTTCGGCAGTGGCTTCGCGGAAGGTGGTCGCCTTGTCAGTGACGTCGACCATGTGCGCGCGGCCTTGGGAATCGAGGTGGGTCAGCACGGGAAAGCTCCTGGCGGGAATCGGCTGATTGTAAACCCGCGAGTCAGGGTATGGCAGGCATAAAAAGATGCCGCGGCGCATGCCGACACCCACCTTGTTTCTGTAGGAGCGGCTTCAGCCGGGATAATCGCGGATAAATCCGCGCCTGCACGGTGTACGACAATTGACCCGGATATAGATGCAGAAACGCCCCTGCTCTTGCGAGCAGGGGCGCGAGTGCTTATACGCCTGATGGGTGGGTTACATGTGGGTTTCCGCGTACTCCGCGAGGATCGAGCGCGGCACGCCTTGCAGGGTGATGTGCACGCCGTGCGGGAAGTCCTTGAAGCGTTCGGTCAGGTAGGTCAGGCCCGAGCTGGGCGCCGACAGGTAGGGAGTGTCGATCTGCGCCAAGTTGCCCAGGCACACCACCTTCGAGCCGTTGCCGGCACGGGTGATGATGGTCTTCATCTGGTGCGGGGTGAGGTTCTGGCATTCGTCGATGAGGATCAGGCTCTGCTGGAAGCTGCGCCCGCGGATGTAGTTGAGCGATTTGAACTGCAGCGGCACCTTCTGCAGGATGTAGTCGACGCTGCCGTGGGTGCTCTCGTCCTCCATATGCAGCGCTTCGAGGTTGTCGGTAATCGCGCCGAGCCAGGGCTCCATCTTCTCCGCCTCGGTGCCAGGCAGGAAACCGATTTCCTGATCCAGCCCCTGCACACTGCGAGTGGCGATGATGCGCCGGTAGCGCTTGCTGACCATGGTCTGCTCGATGGCCGCGGCCAGCGCCAGAATGGTCTTGCCGGAGCCGGCTGCGCCGGACAGGTTGACCAGATGGATGTCCGGGTCGAGCAGCGCGAACAGCGCCAGCGCCTGATGGATGTCGCGCGGCTTCAGGCCCCAGGCTTCCTGATGCAGCAGCGGCTCCTGGTGCATATCGAGGATCACCAGCTCGTCACCCTTGATCGCCTTGATCCAGCCAACGAAGCCTTGCTCGTCGAGAATGAACTCGTTGACGTGAACGGCCGGCAGGTTGTCGGTCAGTTGCACGCGGTGCCAGGTGCGGCCGTGGTCCTGACGGGTGTCGACCTTGCTCACGCGATCCCAGAACGAGCCGGGCATGTCGTGATACCCCTTCGACAGCAGCGAGACGTCATCGACCAGTTGGTCGGTGTGGTAGTCCTCGGCGTCGATACCACAAGCGCGCGCCTTCAGGCGCATGTTGATGTCCTTGGTCACCAACACCACGGACAGCCCAGGGTTGCGGGTTTTCAGCTCCACCAGCTGGTTGATGATCTTGTTGTCGTTGAGGTTCTCCGGCAGCCAGGTCACCGGCGCCGCGCTTTTGCTCATGAGAATGGAAAGACGACCGCAAGGGCCGCTCTTGCCGCGCTGGATGGGTACCCCGTACTCGACGTCCTCGGGTTCGGCACCTGCGAGAATCTGATCGATCAGGCGGATGGCCTGACGACACTCGGCGGCGACGCCGTGCTTGCCAGACTTCAGTTTGTCGAGTTCCTCCAACACCGTCATCGGGATGGCGACGTGGTGTTCTTCGAAGTTGAGCAAGGCGTTGGGATCGTGGATCAGAACATTGGTGTCGAGGGCGTAGAGGGTTGGAGCGGTGGGCTTGGAGCGTCCGTGGTCATCCATACTCGGTCACCTTCTTGTAGTAGCCAGGCGACGCAATACCTGAGCGGTGCTGCGCCGGACAGAGACCGCCGACTTTTTCAGGTCGGGGCCGAAAGGTGGCAAGCAAGGTGAGGGCCAATGGCCGCCACCTGTCTGCAGGTTTCGGCGGTCTTGCTTTTTTATTACTCCAATTCACATGACAGAAAAACGTTTTTTTTCCGACAAACAGGTTTATTTGCGAAGGCGACAGATAGTGCTTGGCGTGCTGCCAGCACCCCGTTACAGTCCGAAGTCCTACCTGCTGCAATTCGCACCTACCCCCGCCCCTACTTGCAGCACCGCGCGCCAATCAGGTGCAGTGGCTGCGCTCAATCGCCCCGATAGGTGGTCTTGCCGATCCCTGGCCTCTAGAATCGCCGTCACGCTTTCTGGAGACTCCGCACATGCTGATGGTGATTTCACCGGCCAAGACTCTCGACTACGAGACGCCACCCGCCACCCCGCGCTTCACCCAACCCGAACACCTCGACCATGCCCAGGAACTGATCGCCCAACTACGCGACTTCAGCCCGGCACAGATCGCCAAGCTGATGGGCCTGTCGGACAAACTCGCCGGCCTCAATGCCGCGCGCTTCGGCAGCTGGGAGCGGCCGTTCAACCCATCCAATGCCAAGCAGGCGCTGCTGGCGTTCAAGGGCGACGTGTACACCGGCCTCAATGCCGAGGATTTCTCCGAAGACGACTTCGATTTCGCCCAGGCCCACCTGCGCATGCTCTCCGGCTTGTACGGCGTGCTGCGTCCGCTCGATCTGATGCAGGCCTATCGCCTGGAGATGGGCACCAAACTGGCCAACGGCCGCGGCAAGGATCTCTACGCATTCTGGGGCGAGCGCATCAGCGGCTGGCTGAACGACGCACTGGCCGCGCAGGGCGATGACGTGCTGCTCAACCTGGCGTCCAACGAGTACTTCGGCGCGGTCAAGCGCAAGGCCTTGAACGCACGCATCATCGACACCGAGTTCAAGGACCTGAAGAACGGCCAGTACAAGATCATCAGCTTCTACGCCAAGAAGGCCCGTGGCCTGATGGCGCGCTACGTGATCAAGGAGCGCCTGAGCAACCCCGAAGGCCTGAAGGACTTCAACTACCAGGGCTACCGCTACTCGGCCGAGCACTCCAAGGCCGACAGCCTGGTTTTCCTGCGCGACCAGGCGCAAGACTGACCCCTCATCCCGCCGAGCCCATGCACCGCTCATCGGCTGCTGCATGGGTTCGGCCACTGCGCTTGCCGATCCCCTCCTTACCGGCCCTGCCGCTTCGTTGCGCCCTGAGCGCTGCGCCTGACAAAAATTCCCTCGCCGCTGCGTTTGCTTCTCAAAACCTGTTTGGCATCACAGTTTCAGCGCAACTTCATTTCCTTGCGAACTTATTGCGCTACTTAGTTATCGGATAGTTGCAAGCGCATTAATGCACATATTGCCATCATGCATTTTGCAACTTGCCATTATATTGCAATCAATTTAGCCGTTCAGCTCCGGTTCAGCTACAGGACGAACGGTAGGAACTATCCGAAAGGGCCGCCACTCATACAGCCCGTAACACATTTCAATACATAACTTTCTCAACCACTGAACCTGCCAAATAGCGAATTAACTTTCGCCGGACAGCTTCGCCCCGACGAAAGTTAGCGTGTTTCACAGGGAGATTTAGCAACCCGCCAGAGTACCGAGATAGAGGCCTCAAGCAAGGCCAAAGCAAACATATCAAAGGGCCACCTGTTTATATAAAGGCCCGCATTTGGTGCCACTTCCGGCGCCCTAACCTACTTATGCCTGAATGAACTTGCTCATCTTAAAAAAGCAAGTTCACGGATTAGTTTTGGCCAAATGGCCAGTATTTGAAACTGCATCGAACGGACGAGGTGAATACCATGCGAATCAGTATCTTCGGTTTGGGTTATGTAGGTGCCGTCTGTGCCGGCTGTTTGTCGGCACGTGGTCACGATGTGATTGGCGTGGATATCTCCGCGAACAAGATCGACCTGATCAATAACGGCAAATCGCCCATCGTCGAACCGGGCCTGGAAGAACTGCTGCAACAGGGTCTGCGTCAGGGTCGCCTGCGTGGCACCACCGACGTCGCCGCTGCGGTTCTGGAAAGCGATGTATCGTTTATCTGCGTCGGCACGCCGAGCAAGAAGAACGGCGACCTGGAACTGAACTACATCGAAGGCGTTTGCCGTGAAATCGGCATGGCCATGCGCGACAAGAGCGAGCGCCACACCGTGGTGGTACGCAGCACCGTGCTGCCGGGTACTGCCAAGAACGTGGTACTGCCAATTCTCGAAGACTGCTCGGGCAAGAAGGCCGGCGTCGATTTCGGCCTGGCGGTGAACCCCGAGTTCCTCCGTGAAAGCACCGCGATCAAGGACTACGACTTCCCGCCGATGACCGTCATCGGTGAGCTGGACACCGCCTCCGGCGACCTGCTGGCCAGCATCTACGAAGAGCTCGACGCCCCGATCATCCGCAAGGACATCGAAGTCGCCGAGATGATCAAGTACACCTGCAACGTCTGGCACGCAGCCAAGGTCACCTTCGCCAACGAGATCGGCAACATCGCCAAGGCCGTCGGCGTCGATGGCCGCGAAGTGATGGATGTGGTCTGCCAGGATCACAAGCTCAACCTCTCCAAGTACTACATGAAGCCCGGCTTCGCCTTCGGCGGCTCCTGCCTGCCCAAGGACGTGCGCGCCCTGAACTACCGCGCCGGCAGCCTGGACGTGGAAGCTCCGCTGATCGGCTCGCTGATGCGCAGCAACGCCGCCCAGGTGCAGAAGGCCTTCGACATCATCGCCAGCCATCACTCGCGCAAGGTCGCCCTGCTCGGCCTGAGCTTCAAGGCCGGCACCGATGACCTGCGTGAAAGCCCGCAGGTGGAACTGGCGGAAATGCTCATCGGCAAGGGTTTCGACCTGAGCATCTACGACCGCAACGTCGAGTACGCCCGTGTTCACGGCGCCAACAAGGACTACATCGAGTCGAAGATCCCGCACGTTTCCTCGCTGCTCAACAGCGACCTGGACGACGTGGTGGCCAAGGCCGACATCATCGTCCTGGGCAACAGCGACGAGCGCTTCGCCAAGCTGGCCGAGCAGGCGCCGAGCGGCAAACGGGTGATCGACCTGGTCGGTTTCATGCCTCACGCCAGCAATGGCGTGACCGAAGGCATCTGCTGGTAAGGACCCGAGCGTACCTGCACGCCCCGCGCGTGCAGGTACCCGGAGGCGCATATGGATAAGCTCAAGAACGGCCTCAACCAAGCCAGCGGCTGGATGCTCTATCTCAGCCTGCTGATGCTTCTGGCACTGGCCCTGCCACGCACGGTGTTCGACCCCGAGTCGCGGGACTTCCTCCTGCTCATCGGTATCGTCGGCATCTGGCGCTACTCCATGGGGGCCATGCACTTCGTGCGCGGCTGCCTGTTCCTTTACCTGGTCTATCCCTGGTATCGCCGCAAGGTTAAAAAACTCGGCAAGGACGCCGACCCCTCTCATGTCTTTCTGATGGTCACCAGCTTCCGCATCGAGGCGCTGACCACAGCAATGGTCTACCGCTCGGTGATCCGCGAAGCGATCGACTGCGGCTACCCGACTACCGTGGTGTGCTCGATCGTCGAGCTGTCCGACGAGTTGCTGATCAAGAACCTCTGGGCCCAGGCCGAGCCGCCGGCGCATGTCAGCCTGGACATCGTGCGCATTCCCGGCACCGGCAAGCGTGACGGCCTGGCCCACGGTTTCCGCGCCATTTCCCGGCAGATGCCGGACCGCGATGCGGTGGTGGCGGTGATCGACGGCGACACCGTGCTCGAGCCGCAGGTGGTACGCAAGTGCGTGCCCTGGTTCAAGCTCTTCCCCAACGTCGGCGGCCTGACCACCAACGAGTTCTGCGAGGTACGCGGCAGCTACATCATGAGCGAGTGGCACAAGCTGCGCTTCGCTCAGCGCCACCTCAACATGTGCTCGATGGCGCTCTCCAAGCGCGTACTGACCATGACCGGGCGCATGTCGGTGTTCCGCGCCAGCGTGGTGACCAACCCCGAGTTCATCACCGACGTGGAAAGCGATCACCTGGAGCACTGGCGCCTCGGCCGCTTCCAGTTCCTCACCGGTGACGACAAGTCCAGCTGGTACAGCCTGATGCGCCTGGGCTTCGACACCTTCTACGTGCCGGATGCAGCGATCAACACGGTCGAGCACCCGCCGGAGAAGAGCTTCATCAAGGCCAGCCGCAAGCTGATGTTCCGCTGGTACGGCAACAACCTGCGGCAGAACTCGCGCGCCCTGCGTCTGGGCATGGGTCGCCTCGGCGCCTTCACCAGCCTGGTGCTGTTCGACCAGCGTGTGTCGATGTGGACCTGCATCCTCGGCCTGTGCGTGGCGATCATCGCCAGCATCAAGTACAGCCTGATGTACCTGCTGATCTACCTGCTGTGGATCGGTTGCACGCGGCTGATCCTGACCCTGCTGCTGATGCTCTCCGGGCACCGTATCGGCCCGGCCTACCCGGCGCTGCTCTATTACAACCAGATCGTCGGTGCGCTGGTGAAGATCTACGTGTTCTTCCGCCTCGACCAGCAGTCCTGGACGCGCCAGAACACCAAGCTCAATCGCGGCCTGTCCAGCTTCGCCAATTGGTTCAACAGCTGGTCATCGCGTGCCATGACCTTCTCTGCCTCCTGTGTCTTCATCGCCGCGCTGCTGGCGCTGGTTTGACCGTACTCGAATAGGAAATAGCCACCATGAACTCCGTCGCCAATCACAACGTCGTCCATGAGTCCGAGGCCCAGCGCCAGCACGCCCGCGTCAAACTGCCGGGGCGTCTGCGCTTCACCAATGCCAAGGGCGAGCGCATCGATGCGCGCCTGCAGGATGTCTCTGCCGGCGGCTTCAGCTTCACCAACGAAAAGACCACGCACAAGGTCGGCGACTTCCATCGCGGCCAGTTGCAGTTCCAGCTCGACAGCATGGTGCTGGGCCTGGACGTGGAATTTCAGGTCAACTCGGTGCAGCCCGAGCACAACCGCGTCGGCTGCCAGTTCCATGGCGTCGGCGCCCGCGAGACCGCAGCCCTGCGCCACCTGATCAGCAGCCACCTGGCCGGCGAGCTGGTCAACGTCGGCGAAGTGCTGCACATCCTGCAGCGCGACAACTTCACCAAGGCGCGCAAGAACGGCGGCAGCGGTGGTATGGGTATGTTCGGCCGCCTGCGCGCCGTGACCTTCAGCGGCGCCATCTTCCTCATCGGCCTGGCCGCCTTCGGCTACATCGGCAAATCGATCTACGGCCTGTACTTCGTCACCCACGCGCAGTCGGCGCAGATCAGCCTGCCGGCGCTGCAGGTGACCATGCCGCGTGAAGGCAGCGTGCAGAGCCTGGCGCAACCCGACGGCATCGTCGAGAAAGGCGCGCCGATTGCCACCTTCACCACCAGCATGCTGGAAATGCTCAAAGGCCATCTGGGCGACGACCAGCTCGAGCCGAGCCAGATCGAAGCGCTGTTCGCCCGCGAGATGCAAGGCACCCTGACCAGCCCGTGCAACTGCAAGATCTCCCGCCAGCTGGTGGCCGACGGCCAGTTCGCCAGCAAGGGCGACGTGATCTTCGAACTGGTGCCACAGGACGGCATCGCCACCGTCAGCGCCAGCTTCCCCTACCGCCACCTGGAACAGGCACGCCCTGGCACCCCGGTGACCTTCAAGGTGGCGGGCGAAGACCAGTCGCGGCGTGGTGAGATCGTCAGCAGCGCGCTGCATGACGGTGGCCTGAGCTCGGACATCCGCGTGGTGATCCAGCCCGAGGAAACCCTGCCAGCCAGCCTCGCCGGGCAACCGGTGGACGTGGTCATCGACCGTGGCCCGTCGCTGGACTGGCTGGTCGATCGCGCCGTCGCGGCAGGTCGATAAGGAGATCGCCGTGAGCATGCCCCTACTTCGCCCTGCCCTGCTCGGCCTTGCCGTCAGCGCCACGCTGGCCGGTTGCGCCGGCCTGCCGGATGAGCGCCTGGCCCGCGAAGCCCTGCAAAGTGGCGACCAGCAGACGGCCGAGTGGCATTTTCGCCAGCTTGCCGAGATGGGTTACAGCGGCGCGCAGATCGGCCTGGCCGACATCTACGCAGCAGGCGGCCAGACCCAGGATCTGGATGAGGCCGAGCGCATCTACCGCCAGGCCCTGGACGGCTCGCCGCGTGCCAAGGCGCGCCTCGGCAAGCTGCTGGTGCGCAAGCCCGGCAGCACCCTGGCCGAGCGCAAGGAAGCCGCCGAGCTGCTGGAGAGTGCAGCGCAGGCTCGCGAGCCGAGCGCGCTGCTGCCGCTGACCGAACTCTACCTGTTCTACCCACAGGACTTTCCCGCCATGAACCTCGCGCAACGTATCCAAGACTGGCGCCAGCAGGGTCTGCCGCAGGCAGAACTGGCGCAGATTCTTCTGTATCGCACCGATGGCACCTACGACCAGCACCTGGGTGAGATCGAGCGCATCTGCCAGGCTCGCCTGGCCAGCAACGACGCCTGCTACGCCGAACTGGCCACGGTGTACCAGAAGCAGAACCGCGAAGACGACCGCCAGGTACTGATCGAGCAACTGCTGGCGGGTTATCGCGTCGGTAACGTTTCGCCCAATCAGGTCGAGTCCGTGGCCCAGGTCCTCAGCGATCCTGAGCTGGGCCAGCCGCAACCGCAGCTGGCGCAGGACCTGCTCGAAGCCATCGCGCCGAACTACCCGGCCGCCTGGGTCAGCCTCGCGCGCCTGCTCTACGACTATCCGGGACAGGGCGATACCGACACCCTGCTCGGTTACCTGGACAAGGGCCGCGACGCTGCCCTGCCACGCGCCGAACTGCTGCTCGGACGCCTGTACTACGAAGGCAAGCTGCTGCCGCAGCAGCCGAAGAAAGCCGAAGAGCACCTGCGCAAGGCGGCGCCGAGTGAGCCCAGCGCCAATTACTACCTGGGGCAGATCTACCTGCGCGGCTACCTCGGCGAGGTCTACGCGCAAAAAGCTCTCGATCACCTGCTCAGTGCCGCGCGCGCCGGTCAGCTCAGCGCCGACTTCGCCCTGGCGCAGATGTTCAGCCAGGGCCGTGGGGTCAAGCCCAACCCGGTCAACGCCTACGTATTCAGCCAACTGGCCCTGCCGCGCAACACGCCGCCGACCATCGAGCTGGCCCACGCGGTGACCGCGAACCTGACCCCGGCACAACTGGCCGAAGGCCAACGCCTGCTGCGTGAAGAGCGCGATGCACGCGGCATCGTCCTGCAGCAGCAGGCCGCCCTGCAGGCGAGCCAGCCATGAACAAGGATTCACGCATGCAGTTGAACAAGATCGTCAGCCAGCTGGGCCTGAGCGCCAGCCTGCTGGCAGCCAGCGCGGCCTGGGCGGCGGATGCGCCGAAGAACTTCGGCCTGGATGTGAAGATCACCGCGCAATCGGAAGACGACCGCGACCTCGGCACCCGTGACGGTGGCGACGTAAACGGCATCGGCCTCGATCTGCGCCCCTGGGTCTATGGCCAGCGCGGTGACTGGAGCGCCTTCGCCATGGGCCAGGCGGTCACCGCCACCGACACCATCGAAACCGACCCGCTGCAGGACGACGGCGAAGACAGCACGCAGCGCAGCGATGCGCGCCAGCCGGACAAGAGCTACCTGGCCATGCGCGAGTTCTGGGTCGACTACGCCGGCCTCACCGCCTACCCGGGCGAGCACCTGCGTGTGGGTCGCCAGCGCCTGCGCAGCACCGACGGCGCCTGGTGGGACAGCAATATCGAAGCCGTGCAATGGCAGTTCGATACCACCTTGCTGCAAGCCACTGCCGGGGTCGCCGAGCGCTTCTCCGACTACCGCACCGACCTCGATGACCTGGCCCCCGAGGACGAGGATCGCCGTCACTACTTCGCCGGCCTCGACTACCAGTGGACGCCCGGCCACCGCATCGGCGCCAACCTGCACCACAGCCGCGACGACGGCCACCTGGCCAACCCCGGCGAGCGCATCGACGAGCTGAGCAAACGCTACACCGGTGACCTGACCTGGTTCGGCCTGCATGCCGATGGCGGCTTCTTCGAGCGCGATTCGCGCAACCGTCTCGCCTACTGGGCGCAGTTCACCTGGCTCAAGGGCGACACCGACCAGCTGCAGCAGCAGGTGGTGGGCGACGAACGTCTGGCCACCGGCTCGCGCAGCCAGGACGTCGACGCCTGGGCCGTGGATCTGGGCCTGCGCTACGAACTCGACGAGCACTGGAAGGTCGGTGCCGCCTACTCCCGTGGTAGCGGCGGTGGCGATGAAAGCGAATCGCACCAGTTCATGCAGACCGGTCTGGAAAGCAACCGCGCCAACTTCACCGGCGTCCAGTCGCGCCTGCACCGTTACGGCGAGGCCTTCCGCGGCGAACTTTCCAACCTGCAGGTGGCCAGCGCCTTCAGCTCCTGGGAGCTGAACGAGGACTACGACGCCAGCCTGGTCTACCACCGTTTCTGGCGCGTCGATGGCGACCAGGATGTCGGCGACAGCGGCATCACCGCACCGCTGGTGGCTGGCGAAAAAGACATCGGTCAGGAAGTCGACCTGGTGCTGACCCGCTACTTCAAGCAGGGCCTGCTGCCGGCGGCCGTCGCCGAACAACTGGACGAGCGTTCGGCCCTGGTACGCCTGCGCGCCGGCGTGTTCCTGCCGGGCGACGCCTACGGCAGCGGCACCGACTCGGTGATGCACCGCGCCTTCGTCGACTTCATCTGGCGCTTCTGAGGGATCGGATCATGCAACCCAACGGTTTAGCCCTACCCCTGCTGCTCAGCGCGCTGTGCCTCACGGCGCCGCTGGCCCAGGCCAACCCGATACAGCACCAGTTCGACTACCGCGTGCGCAGCGCACCGGCAGACGAGCTGCACTTGGAAGCTCCGAAGCTGCCGGACCTGTCCGGCTACACCAAGGAGGCCGTGCTGGCGAAGATTCCACAAGGCGAGAAAGGCCAGGTGGTCGTTCGGCGCATGCTGCGCCAGGACGCGCTGAAAGACTTCACCGGCGGCAACGAGCGCCTCCGTGAATGGATCAAGCGCCAGCAGGGCATGCCCCAGGCGATCTTCATCGAAGGTGGTCTGGTCACCCCTCAGGACCTGGCCAAGGCCCTGCCCGACAGCCAGTTCGCCGAGCAGCAGCCGGGCGTATACATCGCCCGCCTGCCCATCGTCGTGGCCGAAGGCGCGACGCTGCACGTGGGCAAGGAAACCCGTGAGCTGCGCCTGTCGCAGGAGCGCGGCTCGTTCCTGGTCAACGATGGCCTGATGTTCCTCACCGACACCCGCGTCACCGCCTGGCGCGAGGCCGACAACGGCCCGGCGACCATGCGTGACAACGGCAAGGAATTCCGCCCGTTCCTGGTGTCCTGGGGCGGCAGCGAGCTGTACATCGCCGGTAGCGTGCTGACCAGCCTGGGCTACGACAACTCCAAGTCCTATGGCGTATCGATCACCCAGTACACGCCGAACATGCACGAGCGCCTGCAACGCCCGGAGCCGACCGGCTGGCTGATCGACTCGGAGTTCGTCGACCACTGGTACGGCTTCTACTGCTACGAAGCGCAGAACGTGGTGATCAAGGGCAACACCTACCGCGACAACATCGTCTACGGCATCGACCCGCACGACCGCTCGCACGGCCTGATCATCGCCGAGAACACCGTGTACGGCACCAAGAAGAAGCACGGCATCATCATCTCCCGCGAGGTCAACGACAGCTGGATCATCAACAACGAGAGCTACGACAACAAGCTCTCCGGTGTGGTCATCGACCGTAACAGCGAACGCAATCTGATCGCCTACAACCGCGTGCACGGCAACCACTCCGACGGCATCACCCTGTACGAGAGCGGCGACAACCTGCTGTGGGGCAACCAGGTAATGCGCAACCAGCGCCACGGCATCCGCATCCGCAACAGCGAGAACATCCGCCTCTACGACAACCTCTCGGCGATGAACCAGCTCACCGGCGTGTACGGCCACATCAAGGATCTGTCCGACACCGACCGCGACCTCAAGCTCGACCCGTTCGACACCAAGATCTCGATGATCATCGTCGGCGGCACCCTGGCCGGTAACGGCTCCAGCCCGATCAATATCGACTCGCCGCTGTCGGTCGAGCTGTACCGCGTGAAGATGCTCGCGCCGCGCAAGAGCGCCGGTATCCAGCTCGCCGGCATCCTCGGCGAGAAGCAGGACGAAATCCTTGACCTCATGGTGCGCCAGCGCCTGCCCGTGCTCATCGACCCGATCGAGCCCGAGCCGATGACCAACTGACGAGGCCTCCCATGACCGCATACAAACTGAAAACCCTGGCCCTGGCAGTGACCTGCGCCGCCTTCGGCAGCAACCTGCAGGCCGAAGAGCGCCAGGCACCGCACTACCAGGTCGAAGACTGCTGCTCGCTGTGCCCGGCCGCGCACGATGCCAGCCGCTACACCACCAACTACATGAAGAACTTCGTCACCCTGATGGATGCCGACGAGGGCTGGCTATTCCGCAGCGTCGAGGACCTGCGCACCGAGTTCGGCACCAGCGAGGTCGGCTACCAACGCCTCAAGGAGTTGCGCGACGGCCTCAAGCAGCGTGGCGTGGAGCTGGTGGTGGTCTACCAACCGACCCGTGGCCTGGTCAATCGCAGCAAGCTGCGCCCGGCCGACTATGAACGTTTCGACTACGACAAGGCCCTGCGCAACTATCGTCAGGCGCTGAGCCGCTTCGAGCAGCTGGGCATCTGGGTGCCGGATCTGAGCGGGCTTACCGACGAGAAGGATGCCAAGGAGTTCTACTTCCGCCGCGACCAGCACTGGACACCTTACGGCGCCGAGCGCACCGCGCGCCTGGTGGCCGAAACGGTCAAACGCATCCCCGGCTTCGAAGATATTCCGCACAAGGAATTCGTCACCGAACGCGTCGGCCTGATGGGCAAGACCGGCACCATGCAGAACGTCGCCAGCCAACTGTGTGGCACCGGTTATGCGGTGCAGTACGTCGATCAGTTCATCACCGAACCGAAGAATGCCAGCGATGGCGACGCCCTGTTCGGCGATGAGAGCAGCCCGCAGATTGCCTTGATCGGTACCAGCCACAGTGGCAAGAACTACAACTTCGGCGGCTTCCTCGAACAATACCTGGGCACCGACGTGCTCAACGCCGCCTTCCCCGGCGGCGGCCTGGAAGGTGCGATGCTCGAATACCTGGCCAGCGATTCGTTCCAGAACGATCCGCCGAAGGTCCTGATCTGGGAATTCTCGCCGCTCTACGACCTGGCCTCGGACAAGATCCACCGCCAGCTGATGGCCACCCTGAACAACGGCTGCAGCGGCCAGACCGAGCTGCTGAGCAGCAAAAAACGCCTGCATCCGGGCAGCAACGAAGTGCTGGTCAACGGCGAGAACAAGCTGCTGACCCTGCGCGGCAACCGCCACCAGCTCGATCTGCGCTTCAGCGATCCATCGGTCAAGCGCGTCGACGCCACCATCTGGTACCTCAACGGCCGCCGCGAGCAGCTCAAGCTGGAAAAACCCAACACCGTCGACACCGACGGACGCTTCGCCGTGGAGCTGCGCGACGAGCCGGGCTGGGGCGACGAGAACTTCTTCGCCCTGGAAATCCAGAAGCCCGAAGACAGCGCCGACGACCTGAAAGTCCAGGCCAGCCTGTGCCAGCGCCCGAGCGGGCCTGGCCAGCAGGTCGCGCAGCATCACGCGAACGACTGAGGAGGCCACCATGCCTGCACGACTCGCACCCTTCACCCTTGTGGCGCTGCTACTCAGCGCCCCGGCCTTCGCCGCGCTGCAACCGCCGACGGGCTACTACGCCGCCGTGGGCCAGCGCGAGGGCAAGGCCCCTGCCTGCCCGGCGGTGCCGCAGCCGTACACCGGTGAGTTGCAGTTCACCAGCAAGTACGAGGGTTCCGGCAAGGCACGCGCCACCCTCAACCGCAAGGCGGAGAAGAACTTCCGCGAGCAGACCTCGCACATCACCCGCCTGGAGAAGGAAGCCGGGCGGATGATCACCGGCTACATGCGCACCGGTCAGCCGGAGCGGCTGGAATGCGCCATCGAATGGCTCGACCAGTGGGCCAGCGCCGATGCGCTGGAGTCCGATCAGTTCAACCACACCGGCAAGTCGATGCGCAAATGGGCACTCGGCAGCCTGGCCGGCGCCTGGCTGCGCCTGAAGTTTTCCGAGTCGCAGCCACTGGCCGCTTACCCGCAGCAGAGCGCCCGCATCGAAGCCTGGTTCACTCGCCTGGCCGAGCACACGGTACGTGAGTGGAGCGACCTGCCGCTGCGCAAGATCAACAACCACAGTTACTGGGCCGCCTGGTCGGTCATGGCGGTGGCGGTGATCGACGATCGTCGCGACCTGTTCGACTGGTCCGTCAGCCAGTTCCGCATCGCCGCCAATCAGGTCGACAACGAGGGCTACCTGGCCAACGAAATGCGCCGCAGCCAACGTGCCCTGGCCTACCACAACTACGCCCTGCCACCGCTGGCGATGATCGCCGCGTTCGCCGAGGCCAACCAGGTCGACCTGCGTGGCGAGAATCACGGCGCCCTGCAGCGCCTGGCCGAACGGGTGCTGCAGGGCGCGCGCAACCCGGCAGCGTTCGCCCAGCGTACCGGCGCCAAGCAGGACATGAGCGAGCTGCGCAAGCACTTCAAGTACGCCTGGCTGGCGCCCTACTGCAGCCTCTACGCCTGCAGCGAGCAGACCCGTGAACTGAACCAGGAGATGGGGCCGTTCAACAGCTTCCGTCTGGGTGGCGAGGTGACCCAGGTGTTCGACGGCGGGCGTTGATGCACTGCTCTTGTAGGAGCGGCTTCAGCCGCGATTTTTTTCGCGGCTGAAGCGGAATGCCGCCCAGCCGCTCCTACAGGACGTAACAAAACAAACCCTCCGCTCGCGGGGGGAAAGGGGGGCGCTGCCCCGGCTGTTTTCGGAGAAGCACGGATGGTCTTTTCATCCAACGTCTTTTTGTTCCTGTTCCTGCCGATCTTCCTCGGCTTGTATTACCTGTGCCCGAATCGCGGGCGCAACCTGCTGATCCTGATCGGCAGCTACACCTTCTATGCCTGGTGGCGGGTGGATTTCCTCCTGCTGTTCGCGGCCGTGACGATGTGGAACTACATCTTCGGCCTGCGTATCCATGCGCATGCCGGCACCGAGACCGCACGCCGCTGGGTGGTGGCCGGGGTGATCGGCAACCTGGCCACGCTGGGCTACTTCAAGTACGCCAACTTCGGCGTGGCCAACATCAATGCCGTGCTCGAATCCTTCGGCCTCGAGCCCTTCGTGCTGACCTCGGTGATCCTGCCGATCGGTATCTCCTTCTACATCTTCCAGTCGATCAGCTACCTGATCGACGTGTACCGCAAGGACACCGAGCCGACGCGCAACCTGATCAACTTCGCCGCGTTCATCGCCCTGTTCCCCCAGCTGATCGCCGGCCCGGTGCTGCGCTACAAGGACCTGGCCGACCAGTTCACCGACCGCACGCACAGCCTGGACAAGTTCAGCGAAGGCGCCACGCGCTTCATGCAAGGCTTCGTCAAGAAGGTGTTCATCGCCGACAGCCTGGCACCGCTGGTCGATCACTGCTTCGCCCTGCAGAACCCCAGCACCGGCGACGCCTGGCTGGGCATGATCGCCTACACCGCGCAGCTGTACTTCGACTTCTCCGGCTACAGCGACATGGCCATCGGTCTGGGCCTGATGATGGGCTTTCGCTTCATGGAGAACTTCAACCAGCCCTATATCAGCCAGTCGATCACCGAGTTCTGGCGGCGCTGGCACATCAGCCTGTCGACCTGGCTGCGTGACTATCTCTACGTACCGCTGGGTGGCAACCGTCACGGCACCTTCAACACCTACCGCAACCTGTTCCTGACCATGCTGCTCGGCGGTTTCTGGCACGGCGCCAACTGGACCTTCCTGATCTGGGGCGCCTGGCACGGCACCTGGCTGGCCATCGAGCGCGCCCTCGGCGTAAAGGCCGCACCGACGCTGTTCAACCCGCTGAAATGGGCCTTCACCCTGCTGCTGGTGATGCTCGGCTGGGTGATCTTCCGCGCCGAGAACCTGGACGTGGCCGGACGCATGTACGCCGCCCTGTTCAGCTTCAGCGACTGGCACCTGAGCGGGCTGACCCTGGCCAGCATCACCGGCCTGCAGATGGTCACGCTGGTGCTGGCCTGGGTGGTGATCGCCGTCAACGGCGCCCGCCAGTTCCTCGCCAGCCGCAACCGTGAGCCGGCGCTGACCCTGGCCAGCGCCGGTGTCGCCCTGCAGGCCATCGACCTGCGCCTGGTGGCCGTGCGCGGCGCCCTGCTGCTGCTGTTCTGCGCCTCGCTGCTCAAGCTCTCGGCGCAGAGCTACTCCCCCTTCCTCTACTTCCAGTTCTGAGCGGAGGCCGAGCATATGAGTCGTCCCATCAAGACCCTGTACGTCGTACTGTTCATCCTGTTGCTGCTGCCCGTCAGCCTGCTGGCCCTGACCAGGCTCGCCGACTACCACATGCCGGCCAAGCCCAGCGTGCTGAATGGCAGCCTGGCCAAGAGCATCGAGCACCACTATGACGAGAACTTCCCGCTCAAGCAGGCCGGTATCAACCTCTGGGCCGCCCTGGAGTACCTGGCGTTCGGCGAAGGCCGCAGCGGCCTGGTAGTCGGCGAGGACGGCTGGCTGTACTCGGACGAGGAGTTCGATCCGGTAGCCGATGGTCAGCGCCAGTTGCGCGACAACCTGGCGCTGATCCGTGGCGTGCAGCGCCAGCTGGAAGAACGCGATATCCAGCTGTTGCTGGCCATCGTTCCGGCCAAGACCCGTCTGTATCCGGAACACACCGGCGCCCATCAGCCCAGCGCGCTGCAGCGCAGCCTGTACCCGCGCTTCCATCGCGCGGTGCGCAATGCCGGCATCGCCGCGCCGGACCTGCTCGGTCCACTGCAGGCGGCCAAGAGCGAGGCGCCGATGTTCCTGCGCACCGACACTCACTGGACGCCGCAAGGTGCCGACGTGACCGCCCGCGCCCTGAGCGACGTGGTGCACAGCGCCATGCAACTGCGTGGCGAGCCGCAGCAGTTCGTCACCGAGACCGTGCAGACCCGCTCGCACCAGGGCGACCTGACCCGTTTCCTGCCACTGGCACCGCTGTTCGAAAGCCTGATGCCGCAGGCCGACCGCCTGCAGCAACGCGAAACCCACGCCGCCGAAGCGAGCGGTGACGACCTGTTCGGCGACAGCGATCTGCCGGTGGCGCTGGTCGGCACCAGCTACAGCGCCAACCCATCGTGGAACTTCGCCGGCGCGCTGCGTGAGCACTTGCAACGCGATCTAGCCAACTACGCCGAGGAAGGCGGCGGCCCGCTGGTGCCGATGCTCAAGTACCTGCAAAGCGAGGAACTGAAGAACGACCCACCGCAGCTGGTGATCTGGGAATTCCCCGAGCGCTACCTGCCGATGACCAGCGACTTCACCGATTTCGACCCGCAATGGCTCGCCGCGCTGAAAAACGGCGGCGAGCGCCAGGGGCTGGCTGCCGCCAGTCACTGATTCATCCCCCAAGGAGGACTATCCGATGAACACTCAAACCACTCTACGCCGCTTCACTCTGGGCGCCTGCGCCCTGGCCCTGGGCCTCGGCATGATCCAGGCGCACGCCGATGACGGCGCCCTCTACGGGCCCAAGGCACCGAAAGGCTCGGCCTTCGTGCGCGCCTACAACGCCAGCAGTGCCGAGCTCGATGTCGCCGTCGGCCAAACCCAGCTCAAGCAGATCTCGCCGCTGGGTTCGAGCGACTTCAAATTCCTACCCGCCGGCAGCTATCAGGCCCAGGTCGGCAACACGCAGATGCCGGTGGATCTGGAGCCCGAGCACTACTACACCCTGGTCAGCCAGACCGGCGCCAAACCGCGCCTGGTCGAGGAGCCGCCCTTCACCAGCCGACAGAAAGCCCTGCTGCGCGTGCAGAACCTGAGCGACAGCACCCTCACCCTGAAGACCGCCGACGGCAAGACCGCCGTGGTCGCTGACGTCAAGCCCGATGGCCGTGGCGACCGCGAGATCAACCCGGTCAAGGTCGGCCTGGCGCTGTTCGACGGTGAGCGCAAGGTCGCCGACCTGAAACCGGTGACCCTGGAGCGCGGCGAAGTGGTCAGCCTGTTCGTCACCGGCGGCCAGGGCAAGCTGTCGCCCGTGTGGGTCAAGCGCCCCATCGACGGCTGAGACGATGAACGGATTTTCTAGAACAAGGAAAACGGCGGGTACACGCCGCACCGACACGACACGGGCATCCATCTCGTAATGAACGTTAAGGAGAGACACATCATGACCCCCATCATCCTTTCCGGTGGCAGCGGCTCCCGACTCTGGCCTCTTTCGCGCAAGCTGTACCCCAAGCAATTCCTCGCCCTGACCGGCGAACAAACGCTGTTCCAGCAGACCCTGCAGCGCCTCTCCATCGAAGGCATGCAACCGCCGGTGCTGGTGGCCAACCAGGAGCACCGTTTCATCGTCCATGAGCAGCTGGAACAGATCAGCCAGCAGGCCCAACTGCTGCTGCTCGAACCCTTCGGCCGCAACACCGCGCCAGCCGTGGCCATGGCTGCCCTGCAGCTGATGGCCGAGGGCCGTGACGAACTGATGCTGGTGCTGCCAGCCGACCACGTGCTGGACGACCAGCAAGCCTTCCGCCAGGCCCTGGCGCTGGCCACCGTGGCGGCCGAGAAAGGCGAGATGGTGCTGTTCGGTGTGCCGGCCGACCGCCCGGAAACCGGCTACGGCTACATCCGTGGCAAGGCCGACGGTGCCCTGCCCGAGGGTGTCGCGCGCGTCGCCAACTTCGTCGAGAAGCCCGATGCCCTGCGCGCCACCGAGTATGTGAAGAGTGGCGACTACTACTGGAACAGCGGCATGTTCCTGTTCCGCGCCAGTCGCTTCCTGGAAGAACTCAAGCAGCACGACGTGGACATCTACGACACCTGCCTGCTGGCGCTGGAGCGCAGCCAGCGCAAGGAAGGCGAAATCGCCATCGATCCGGCCACCTTCGCCTGCTGCCCGGACAACTCCATCGACTACGCGGTGATGGAGAAGACCAGCCACGCCTGCGTGGTGCCGCTGAGCGCTGGCTGGAACGACGTCGGCAGCTGGTCGTCGATCTGGGACGTGCACGACAAGGACGACGCCGGCAACGTCATCAGCGGTGACGTGCTGCTCGAGGACAGCCGCAACTGCCTGGTGCACGGCAACGGCAAGCTGGTGTCGGTGCTCGGTCTGGACGACATCGTGGTGGTGGAAACCAAGGACGCCACGATGATCGCCCACAAGGACCGCGTGCAAGACGTCAAGAAACTGGTCAACAGGCTCGACGAGCAGGGCCGCAGCGAAACCCAGAACCACTGCGCGGTTTACCGCCCCTGGGGCTCGTACGACTCGGTGGACATGGGCGGCCGCTTCCAGGTCAAGCACATCACCGTCAAGCCGGGCGCGCAGCTGTCGCTGCAGATGCACCACCACCGTGCCGAGCACTGGATCGTGGTATCCGGCACGGCCAGGGTGACCTGCGACGACCGCGAGTTCCTGCTCACCGAGAACCAGTCCTGCTACATCCCGATGACCTCCGTGCATCGCCTGGCCAACCCGGGCAAGATTCCGCTGGAGATCATCGAGGTGCAGTCCGGCACCTACCTGGGTGAAGACGACATCGAGCGTCTGGAAGACGTGTACGGCCGCAGCGATGCGGTGGCAGCCGTCGCCACCCATTGAGTCGTTCGTAGCCCGCATGCACTCGGGGTCGCTCTCGCCCCCGGATTGCATGCGGGCTACGCCCTTCTCACCTGCCATCCCGACCTGTGGGCCTGTCACACTCTGCGACAGGCCTCGCGGTTACCCTGACCAGACAGCTTGTGTAGGATGAGCGCAGACTTCGCAAAAGGCTGTCCTCATGCTGTTCGGTGTCGTACTCGTCATCACCTGGCTGATCCTGCTGATCCGCTACCCGACCAAGGCCCTGCCGGTGTCCATGGCCGCGCTGGTCGGTATCGGCCTGGTGGCCACCTGGGTGATCTGGCAAGAAAGCCAGGACGAACGCTACCTGGCCCATCTCGAACTGCGCCTGAGCTACGATCCGCAGCGCTGCCCCGCCGATCAACCGCTGGCCATCGACCTGAAGAACGGCAGCGATGCCGCCCTGCAAGAACTGCGCTGGGAAGTCGCGGCCTACCGCCCTGGCAACACCACCAACCTCGCCCAACGCCTGTACGAATCGCCACGCTACAGAGGCCCGGGCGAGCTGCTGCCCGGCGGCAGCTGGAGCGACTGCATGCCCCTACCCGACCTGCGCAGCGGCTATCGCCCCGCCACCCTGGAGTTTCGCGCCGAGCGCCTGCAGGGCAAGTTCATCCGTTAACCCGCTGGGCGAACTCAGCAACGCCAGCCTCGTAGCCCGGATGCAATCCGGGGATGCTGCTTGTGACGGTTCCCGGATTTCATCCGGGCTACGAAAGCGCGCGATGTGTACCGGGACGCCAGCCGCTTGCAGCGCCAGCGGACAGCTCGCCACCACCTCAATCGCTACCCCAGCATCCCCAGCCTGCTAAGCTGCAGCCCCATTCGCCGCCCAGGGAACCCCGCCATGCCCCAACCCAGCGTTCTGATCACAGGCTGCTCCAGCGGCATCGGCCGCGCCCTGGCCGACGCCTTCAAGGCGGGCGGCTACGCGGTCTGGGCCACGGCGCGCAAAGACAGTGACCTCGCGGCGCTCGAACAGGCCGGGCTGCAGGCCGTGCAGCTCGACGTCAACGACGGCGAGGCGCTGCAGCAGCTGGCAACACGCCTGAGCGAAGAGATCGGCGGCCTCGATGTGCTGATCAACAACGCCGGCTATGGCGCCATGGGCCCGTTGCTCGACGGCGGCGTGGAGGCCATGCGCAAGCAGTTCGAAACCAATGTCTTCTCCATCGTCGGGGTGACCCGCGCATTGTTCCCGCTGCTGCGCCGCAGCCGCGGTCTGGTGGTCAATATCGGCAGCGTCTCCGGCGTACTGGTTACGCCATTCGCCGGCGCCTACTGCGCGTCCAAGGCCGCCGTGCATGCCTTGAGCGATGCACTGCGCATGGAGCTGGCGCCGTTCGCCATCGAGGTCATGGAAGTGCAGCCCGGCGCCATCGCCTCCAGTTTCGCCAGCAACGCCAGCCAGCAGGCCGAGGCGCTGATCCGTGAGGATTCGCCCTGGTGGCCGCTGCGTGAAGGCATCCGGGCGCGCGCCAACGCCTCGCAGGACAACCCGACCCCAGCCAGCGATTTCGCCGCACAGCTGCTCGCCGCCGTGCAACGCGACAAACGCCCGCGCCTGCTGCGCCTGGGCAACGGCAGCCGCGCCTTGCCACTGCTCGCCGCGCTGCTGCCCAAGGCGCTGCTCGAACGCATTCTGCGCAAACGCTTCGGCCTGGTACGCAGCCTGTGAGCCAGGGCCTGCAATTGCGCTACTACGCGACTGCCGGGATCGCCGCGGCCATCGTGCTGAACCTGCTGCTGCGCACCTTCGTGCGCCTGGGCGGCGTGTTCACCACCTTGCTGATCGCCGCCGCCATCGCTGCCGGGCTAGCGCTGGTCTTTCACTGGCGTCAGGGGCGTGCACCGAGCCGTGCCGAGCGCTGGCGTTTCACCCTGCTCTATGGCGGCGTGCTCGCGCTGCTCTACCTGGGCCTGCTGGGCATGATGTACATGCAGGACACACCCAGCCCCATGGGCCTGTTTCTGTTCAGCCTGCACTACCTGTGCTACCCGCTGCTGGCCTGGTGGGCCTTTTCGCCGCGCTGGGGCCGCTGATCTCTCGTCAGGACGACACTCATGCTGCATACCCTCGCCGTCGCCAACTACCGCTCGATCAACCGCCTGATCCTGCCGCTGGGTCGGCTCAACCTGATCACCGGCGCCAACGGCAGTGGCAAATCCAATCTCTATCGTGCCCTGCGCCTGCTGGCGGAAACCGCGCAAGGTGGGGTAGTCAATGCACTGGCCCGCGAGGGCGGCCTGGAGTCGAGTTTCTGGGCCGGGCCGGAGAAGGTTTCGCGGCGCATGCGCAATGGCGAGGTAGCGGTGCAGGGAGGTCCGCGGCAAGGCGCGATGCGCCTGCGCCTGGGCTTCGCCGGAGACGATTTCGGCTACAGCATCGCCCTGGGCCTGCCCGAATCGAACTCGGGTGAGGATCGCACCACGCCAAGTGCATTCGCCCTCGACCCGGAGATCAAGCGCGAGTGCATCTGGGCCGGCGCCAGCTACCGGCCGGCGTCGCTGCTGGTAGATCGCGCCGGAGCCATGGTGCGCATGCGTGAAGGTCGCAGCTGGGAGGTACTGGCCCAGCATGTGCCGAACTACGACAGCCTGTTCGATCAGATCGGCAATGACCCCAACTGCCCGGAAGTCTTCCAACTGCGGGAAACCATCCGCCGCTGGCGCTTCTACGATCATTTTCGCAGCGATGCCGACGCCCCGGCGCGGCAACCGCAGCTGGGCACCCGTACGCCGGTGCTGCATCACGATGGCCGTGATCTGGCCGCCGCACTGCAGACCATCCGCGAGATCGGTGACCCTGCCGCACTGGATGCCGCCATCGAAGACGCCTTCCCCGGCAGCCGCCTGCGCATCGATTTCCAGGCCGGTGGGCGCTTCGTCGTCGAGCTGCATCAGGAAGGATTGCTACGTCCACTGGGAGCCGCTGAACTGTCCGATGGCACACTGCGCTACCTGCTGCTGGTCGCCGCCCTGCTTACGCCGCGACCGCCGTCACTGATGGTGCTCAACGAGCCGGAAACCAGCCTGCACCCGGATCTGCTGCCGGCACTCGGGCGCCTGATCATCGCCGCCTCGCGGCAGACCCAGGTGTGGGTGGTGTCCCACGCCAGCCGCCTGATCGCCACGCTCAGGGAAAGCCCCGAGTGCAACATCCTGGAGCTGGACAAGCAGCTCGGTCAGACCTGCATTCGCGGCCAGGGCATGCTGGACGAGCCGCCCTGGCACTGGCCGGATTGAGTCGTTCGCAGCCCCGTAGGGTGTCGCCAGGCCACCCAGGCCGCGCACAGCGGCTGCCAATACCACCCGCCATCGACGCATGACTGCGGTTCTGCAGAATGCACAGCGCGCCCTGTCCGTCGCACAATTGCGTCCGGGTCAAATCCGGGGCCACTGGTCAGCGCTTTCGCGGCTGAAGCCGCTCCTGCAGGCGCACTCGGGCTCAATGGCCGTCGAGATAGCGCTCCACATCCAGCGCCGCCATGCAGCCGGCACCGGCCGAGGTAATCGCCTGCCGGTACACCGAGTCGGCCACGTCCCCGGCGGCGAACACGCCGGGGATGCTGGTCGCGGTGGCATTGCCTTCACGCCCGCCATTGACCACCAGGTAACCGTCCTTCAGCTCCAGCTGGCCTTCGAACAGGCTGGTATTGGGCGTGTGGCCGATGGCGACGAACAGGCCATCCACGTTCAGCTCACGATAAGCGCCGCCGTACTGCTTGAGGCGCACGCCGGTGACGCCGCTGGCGTCGCCCAGCACCTCATCGACCTCGGCATTGAGCTGTAGCTCGATCTTGCCCTCGGCCACCCGCGCCTGCAGCTTGTTCTGCAGGATCTTCTCGGCACGAAAGGCGTTGCGCCGATGCACCAGCGTCACCTTGCTGGCGATATTGGCCAGGTACAGCGCCTCTTCGACCGCCGTATTGCCGCCGCCGACCACCGCCACCTCACGGCCCCGATAGAAGAAGCCGTCGCAGGTCGCGCACGCGGAAACGCCACGGCCCATGAATGCTTCCTCGCTGGGCAGCCCCAGGTAGCGCGCACTGGCGCCGGTGGCGATGATCAGTGCATCGCAGCTGTAAGTGGCACTGTCACCGACCAGGGTCAACGGCTTGCCGGCGAGATCCACGGCGTTGATGTGATCGAACACGATCTCGGTCTCGAAGCGCTCGGCATGCTCCTGCATGCGCTGCATCAGTGCAGGGCCGGTCAGGCCATGCGGGTCGCCCGGCCAGTTGTCCACCTCGGTGGTCGTCGTCAGCTGGCCGCCAGCCTGGATGCCGGTGATCAGCAGCGGCTTCAGGTTGGCGCGCGCGGCATACACGGCCGCGCTGTACCCGGCGGGGCCGGAGCCCAGAATGATGACGCGGGCATGACGAACAGCGGACATCGCTAACTCCTCGCGGGCCTACAGGGCCGGCTGGCGAAATAAAAAGGGACTCTCGAAGCACTAGGGGAAGGCTTGGAAGGATGAGAGCCCCGCAAAAGGGAAACTGCGGGCAAGGCTATCGAGCACGCAAAGACAGAGGAAATACCCATTACCAATTCCACGCATAGAGTCCGACTATGGCTGCAAAGTTGAACCTGACCACAGGCCTGAACTTTCGCCGCAGCGACGAAGTCGGTATGGTCGCGCGCATCAACCACTCAGGAGGCCGCCATGCCCGCCGCTCCCGTTCTGTCTGGCCCGCAATACCTGCGAGAAGGTCTGAAGCTGGTGCTCAGCCCCGGCCTGCGTCTGTTCGTACTCCTGCCACTGACGGTCAATCTGATCCTGTTCGCCGCCCTGATCGGCTTCGCCGTCAACGAGTTCAGTGGCTGGGTCGACACCTTCATGCCCAGCCTGCCGAACTGGCTGAGCTTCCTGCAGTACATCCTCTGGCCCTTGTTCGTGGTGCTGGTATTGCTGATGGTGTTCTTCACCTTCACCCTGCTGGCCAACATCATCGCTGCGCCGTTCAACGGTTTCCTCGCCGAGAAGGTCGAGGTGGTAGTGCGCGGCGAAGACCACTTCCCGCCCTTCAGCATCGCCGAGCTGACCGCCATGGTGCCACGCACCCTCGGCCGGGAAATGCGCAAGCTGGCCTACTTCCTGCCGCGCGCCATCGCCCTGCTGATCCTCAGTTTCATCCCGGTGGTGAATCTGATTGCCGCACCACTGTGGCTGCTGTTCGGCGTATGGATGATGGCCGTGCAGTACATCGACTACCCGGCGGACAACAACAAGATGAGCTGGCAGGACATGCTCGCCTGGCTGCGCGAAAAACGCTGGCAGAGCCTGAGCTTCGGCGGCATCACTTACGCCGCGCTGCTGGTGCCGGGCCTGAACATCCTGATGATGCCGGCGGCGGTGGCCGGGGCCACGCTGTTCTGGGTACGCGAGCGCGGCTAGCCGCCCCGTCACAAAGACGCAACGCGAACGTCACAAACCTTACATCGCACAGGCAGAGACTGCGTACATGAACGCATCCTCTCTGCATGTCGCGCTGATCAGCGAAACCTTCCCGCCGGAAATCAACGGCGTGGCCAACACCCTCGGCCGCCTGGTCGATGGCCTGCGAGGCAACGGCCATCGCGTGCAATTGATACGGCCACGCCAGGAGCTCGATCAGGAGCAGGACGGCAACGACGACCTGCTGCTCACTCGTGGCTGGCCGCTCCCCGGCTACCCCGGCCTGCAATGGGGCCAGTCGTCGCTGCACAAGCTGCTCAGACGCTGGCAACAGCAACGCCCGGACGTGCTCTACATCGCCACCGAGGGTCCGCTGGGGCTGTCCGCGCTGCGGGCCGCCAGACGCCTGACGATCCCGGTGGTCAGCGGCTTTCACACCAATTTTCAGCAGTACACCGGGCACTACGGTATCGGCCTGCTGACGCGGGCGATGACCAACTACCTGCGCTGGTTCCACAACCGCACGCAACTGACCCTGGTACCGAGCATCGGCCAGAAGGTCGATCTCGAACGTCGTGACTTCGAACGCCTGGCCCTGCTCGCCCGTGGGGTCGACAGCCAGCTGTTCCATCCACGCCGGCGCAGCGATGCCCTGCGCGAAAGCTGGGGTCTGGGGCCCGATGACCTGGCCGTGCTGCATGTCGGGCGTCTGGCCGCAGAGAAGAACCTCGGTCTGCTGGTCAAGGCCTTCCACGCCCTGCAGGCAACTCACCCGCAGCGCCGCATGCGCCTGATCCTGGTGGGTGATGGGCCGCTGCGTGCAAGCCTGCAGGCGCAGCTACCGGAGGCGCACTTCTGCGGCCTGCAACGAGGGGAAGCGCTGGCCACACACTATGCCTCGGGCGACCTGTTCCTGTTCCCCAGCCTCTCGGAAACCTTCGGCAATGTGGTGCTGGAGGCCCTAGCATCGAGCCTGGGCGTGGTGGCATACGACCAGGCAGCGGCCGCCCAGCATATCCATCACGGCCACAACGGCATGCTCGCCCGCCCCGGAGATGAGGCCGGCTTCTGCGAAGCGGCCTGTGACCTGCTGGGTGACACGGAGGTATTGCGGCATATCCGCCTCAACGCCCGTCGGCACGCCAGCCACCTGAGCTGGGACGGCATCGTCACGCTGTTCGAGCAACACCTGCGCAATGCCATGCAGCCGGTGCCCGAGCGGACCCAGCCGGTAAACGTCGACACCCCGGTGGCGATCCCGAGCAAAACGTCGGAGCACTGATACATTCCCCATAGGGTGCGCCGTGCGCACCGGGACCAGCCACGATACCGAGCACGGCGCCCCCTCAACCAGCAGCCATAAAAAAGCCCCGATGTGCCGGGGCTGGGAAAACCAGGCGCCGGCTCGCGGCGCCCTGGAAAGCCAGGTTCAGACCAGCGTGGTCAACGCCTCGCGACTGAACGGCAGGATGTCCTGCTCGCGACCTTCGCGCACCTTCAGCGCCCAGTCCGGGTCGACCAGCAACGCGCGCCCCACCGCTACCAGGTCGAATTCCTGCTTGTTCAGGCGCTCGAGCAGATTCTCGAGGCTGGCAGGCTCGGCCACCTTGTCGGTCTTGACCATGAACTGCAGGAACTCGCCATCCAGGCCGACGCTGCCGACGGTGATGGTCGGCTTGCCGGTGAGCTTACGTGTCCAGCCGGCCAGGTTGAGGTCGCTGCCTTCGAACTCCGGCTCCCAGAAACGGCGGGTCGAGCAATGGAAAATGTCCACGCCAGCATCGGACAGCGGCTTGAGGAAGGCTTCCAGCTGCTCCGGGGTCTGCACCAGACGCGCGGTGTAGTCCTGCTGCTTCCACTGCGAGTAACGCAGGATGATCGGGAAGTCCGGGCCGACCGCCGCGCGCACCGCCTGGATCAGCTCGATGGCGAAACGCGAACGCGCCGCCAGGTCGCCACCGTAGCCATCGGTGCGCTGGTTGCTGCCTTCCCAGAAGAACTGGTCGATCAGGTAACCGTGGGCGCCGTGGATCTCCACGCCGTCCATGCCAATGGCCTTGGCATCGCGTGCAGCCTGGGCGAAGGCGGCGATCACCTCATCGATATCGGCCTGGGTCATGCCATGCACCACCACTTCGCCGTCCTTGAGCTTTTCCATCGGCCCATAGCCGGGCACGCTGGCATCCGGCTCGGTGCCCAGGCGCCTTACGTTGCCGACATGCCAGAGCTGCGGGACGATCTTGCCGCCTTCGGCATGTACGGCGTCGACCACCAGCTTCCAGCCGGCCAGGGCATCTTCGCCGTAGAAACGCGGCACGTTCGGATACCCATTGGCGGCCTTGTGCCCGACCGTGGTGCCTTCGGTGACGATCAGGCCCACGCCCGCAGCCGCGCGGCGACGGTAGTACTCGATGACCTGGGCATTGGGTACGCCACCGGGAGAGAACGAACGGGTCATCGGCGCCATGACCACACGGGTCGGCAGCTCCAGGTTACCGAGGCGGAACGGGGCGAACAGGGCTTGAACGGGAGCGCTCATCATCTTTCCTCTGGGGTTGAAGGGTAATCAGGCCTGCAGCAAACGCTCCAGGCGGGTGACGAAAGCTTGCAGCGGCTGCTGGTTGCGGCCGACCTTGAGGCGGGCCAACACGCCCTGCCAGGCATCGCTGATGAAGGTGGCGAGGTTGCCGCAGTCCTCGTCGGCCGGCAGTTCACCGGCTGCCTGCGCCTGCTCCAGGCAGCCGCGCAGGATGTCCACCGATGCCTGCTGGATGGCCGCGACTTCAGCGCCGATCGCCGGCAGCATCTCGCTCATCTCGAAACTCAGGCTGCCGATGAAGCAGTGGTACTGCGGCGTCTCCTGGCGGGCGAAATGCGCCAGCAGCTCACGGTAATAGCCAAGGATGCGCGCCCGCGGGCTCGACGCCGGATCATTCAGCGCCTGGGCGTATCGCGCCAGACGCGGGCGATAGATGAAAGCCAGCGCCTGCAGGGCGAAGTCTTCCTTGCTGGCAAAGTAGTGATAGAAGCTGCCCTTGGGAATCCCGGCCGCCTGGACGATCTCCAGCACGCCGGTGCCGTGATAGCCGCGCCGGGTCATCACCGCCGAGCCTTTGCTCAGGATCAGGTCGCGCTTGTCGAGTCGAATGCTGTTCATGGCGCCGAGCATATGACCGGTCGTCTCGCTCGGCACAGCACTATTGATATTGGTGATTGAGGGTTAGAACGGAACACCTGAATGGACGGATCTTTCGAGGCGGATACCAGGTGGGGAGCCATGGGGCGTGATCGACCAGGTAAAAAACCAGTCGCAGAACATGAAGCAACCACAAACCTGTAGGAGCGGCTTTAGCCGCGAAATGCATCGCGGCTGAAGCCGGTCCTACAGCTCGCCCAGGCCGCTCTGCCAGCTATTTTCCGGACGAACACAAGGACTGGAGGGATGCTGTTCTGCTGGATCGACAAAGCGTGATCCACCCTACGCTCAGGGTTGCAGCCAGATCAGCGAGGCGAAACGCCCAGTGCGGGCGCTGCGCCGATAGGAATAGAAACGCGGGTCGTTGTAGGTGCACAGGCCACCACCACTGACGGCGGTAACGCCGATCGCAGCCAGGCGAAGGCGCGCCAGCTGGTAGATATCGGCCATGAACTTGCCGGCATTGACGCTGGGCACGAATGCGCTGGCAGCCTCGGCATGCTGTTGCACAAAGGCTTCACGCACTTCGCCGCCCACCTCGAACGCGGCCGGGCCGATGGCCGGGCCAAGCCAGACCAGCAGCTCCTGCGGCGCCACGTTCAGCGCCTGCACGGTCGCCTCCAGTACGCCACCGGCTAGCCCGCGCCAGCCGGCATGGGCCGCCGCCACGCGCGTCCCGGCGCGGTCGCAGAACAAGGCCGGCAGACAGTCGGCAGTCATCGCCGTGCAGGCGATACCGGGCGTGGCCGTCCAGTTGCCATCGGCTTCGATGACCAGCGCCGGGTCCGCTGACGCCACGACGATGCCATGCACCTGACGCAGCCAGGCCGGCTGGCAACCCAGGACATCGATCAGCTGTTGACGGTTGCTTGCCACGGCAACGGGGTCGTCTTCGACATGGTCGCCCAGGTTGAAGCTGTCGTACGGCGTCGCGCTGACGCCGCCGCTGCGCGTGGTGACGCAGGCACGCACATTGGCTGGCGCAGGCCAGTCGGGTGTCAGCCAGTCGTGGGCACTCACCCGACGAAGGCCTCGCGATCCTGACGCAGCAGGGTCAGCAGCCAAACCAGATCATCCGGCAGCGCCGACTCCCACTTCATGCGCTTACCGGTAGCCGGGTGATCCAGCTCGAGAAAGCGCGCATGCAGGGCCTGACGCGGAAACTCCTTGAGGCTTTGCACCAGGCTCTGGCTGGCCGCTGGCGGAATACGAAAACGCCCGGCGTAAACCGGATCGCCCACCAGCGGATAGCCAACATGGCTCATGTGCACGCGGATCTGGTGGGTACGCCCGGTTTCCAGCTTGACCCGCACATGGGTGTGCGAGCGATAGCGTTCGAGTACGCGGTAATGACTGATCGCCGGCTTGCCGCCGTCGGTCACCGCCATGCGCTGACGCTGGCTGGAGCTGCGACCAATGGGCGCGTCGATGGTGCCACCGGCGGTGATCACACCGATGCAGATGCATTCATAAATGCGGCTGACGCTGCGCTTCTGCAGTTGCTCGACCAGATTGGTCTGCGCCTGCAGGGTCTTGGCCACCACCATCAGCCCGGTGGTGTCCTTGTCCAGACGATGGACGATGCCGGCACGCGGCACATTGATGATGTCCGGCACGTGATGCAGCAGCGCATTGAGCAAGGTGCCGTCGGCGTGTCCGGCAGCCGGGTGCACGACCAGCCCAGCAGGCTTGTCGATCACCAGCAGGTGTTCGTCTTCGTAGACGATGTTCAGCTCGATGTCCTGCGCGATCCACTCGCCCTGCGCTTCCTGCTCGGCATCGAGCACCAGGGTCGAGCCGGCATGCACGGTATCGCGCGGGCGTGCCACGGCACCATCGACGGTCAGGCGACCGTCCTTGATCCAGGTGGAAAGCCGCGAACGCGAGTACTCGCCAAACAGCTGCGCAGCCACCTGGTCGAGGCGTTGACCGCCCTGTTCAAAGGGAACGATGGCCTGGAGTTGGATCAGCTGTTTATCTATAGAAGTCATCTTCGGCAACGGCGGGAGCCTGGCCTTTGGTTTCGGCGACAGGCTTGTGGTTAAATACGGCGTCTTTGCCCCAGGGTTTTCCGGGGGCGCTCATCATAACAGGACGGCCGCGCGGCCGTCACAGGGACGCAAGCCGCCATGCAAGTGAAACACCTGCTGCTGATCGCCATCCTCGCCCTTACCGCCGCCTGCTCTTCCAAGCAGCCGGAGGTCGATGAAAACCTCAGCGAGGTGGAGCTGTACCAGCAGGCCCAGGCCGACCTGGACAACCGCAGCTACACCCAGGCCATTGCCAAACTGAAGGCGCTGGAGTCGCGCTATCCGTTCGGTCGCTACGCCGAGCAGGCGCAGCTGGAGCTGATCTACGCCTACTACAAGAATGCAGAGCCGGAGGCCACCAAGTCGTCCGCCGAGCGCTTCATTCGCCTGCATCCACAGCATGCCAACGTCGACTACGCCTACTACCTCAAGGGCCTGGCGTCCTTCGACCAGGACCGTGGCCTATTGGCGCGCTTCCTGCCACTGGACATGACCAAGCGTGACCCCGGCGCCGCGCGCGACTCCTACAACGAGTTCGCACAACTCACCAGCCGCTACCCGACCAGCCGCTACGCGCCCGATGCCAAGCAGCGCATGATCTACCTGCGCAACCTGCTGGCCGCCTACGAAATACACGTTGGTCACTATTACCTGACCCGCCAGGCCTATGTCGCCGCCGCCAACCGCGGCCGCTACGTGGTGGAAAACTTCCAGGAAACTCCGTCGGTCGGTGACGGCCTGGCGATCATGACCGAAGCCTATCAGCGCCTGTCGCTGGACGATCTGGCTGCCACCAGCCTGGAAACCCTCAAGCTCAACTACCCTGATCATCCGAGCCTGGAAAGCGGCGAGTTCGTCCCGCTCGAGGAAGAATCCGACAACCGCTCCTGGCTGGCCAAGGCCACCCTCGGCCTGATCGAAACCGACACGCCGCTGCCACCGGGCGAAACCCGCGCCAGCCAGGACGTGATCCGCCAGTACGAAGACGCCGAGCAGCAGATTCCTGCCGAACTGCAGCAGGACGCCAAGACCGGCGAAACCGCCAAGAAGCGTTCGTTCTGGAGCTACCTGACCTTCGGTCTGTTCGACTGATCGCGGTGACAGTAAACAAGGGAGGCCAAGGCCTCCCTTTTTATTGCCCGTTTTCGAGTGAATATCGCAACGAGTACAGGCGCGCAGCCAGGAAACAGCGCACAGGCTGTCATGTGGATACTGTGCCGATGCACTCGGCTTGGCTAAACTGCCGGCTTTAAACGAACAGAAGAGCACAACATGGGTCTTTTTCGCCTGCTGTTCTGGATCGCGATCATCTTCGCTGCGATCTGGATCTGGCGCCGCTTCATCAGCAAACCCAAAAGCACTCGCCCCACCGAGGATGCCGCGGCCCCCATGGTGCGTTGCGCACATTGCGGGGTGCACGTGCCCAAGCCGCAGGCGCTGAACCAGGGTCAGCAGTGGTATTGCAGCCAGGCGCATCTCGAACAAGGCCCGCACACCGGTGACCGCTGACCTCAGCTTGCAAGCGGGTACTCAGGGACGGCGCATCCTCAGGCTCTATCACTTCTATCGCCTGAGCATCGGCCTGGCGCTGATTCTGTTGATTTCCAGCAATCTCGATTCGCAGTTGCTGGATGTCGTGCACATCGAGCTGTTTCGTACCGGCAGCTGGGTCTACCTGATCCTCAATATCTTCATCGCCGTACTGGTGCACAGGCCCAAGCACCTGATGCAGCTGTTCAGCCTGGCGCTGGTCGACGTGATCTTCCTCTCCGCGCTGTTCTACGCCGCTGGCGGCACGCCCAGCGGCATCGGCAACCTGCTGGTGGTGGCGGTGGCCATCGCCAACATCCTGCTGCGTGGGCGCGTTGGCCTGCTGATCGCCGCCATCGCCGCGATGGCACTGATCTACCTGACCTTCTATCTCAGCCTGAGCCGTCCCGCCGCGGCCGCGCAGTACGTGCAGGCTGGCGCACTCGGTGCCCTGTGCTTCGCCGGGGCCCTGTTCATCCAGGGCATCACCCGCCGCCTGCAGGTCAGCGAAAGCCTGGCCGAACAACGCGCGGCCGATGTCGCCAACCTGGAAGAACTCAACGATCAGATCCTGCAACGCATGCGCACCGGCATTCTGGTGCTCGACACCCAGCATCGCGTGCTACTGGCCAACCAGGGGGCGACGCAACTGCTCGGGCGCGGCGAACTCAGCGGCAAGATCATCGACCCGCACTGCCCCGAACTGGTCAAACGCCTGCAACAGTGGCTGCACAACCCGACCCTGCGCCCGGACAGCCTGCAAGCGCAGGTCGACGGCCCGATGCTGCAGCCCAGCTTCATTTCCCTGCAGCGCGGCGACCAGCAGCACACCCTGGTGTTTCTCGACGACATCTCGCAGATCGCCCAGCAGGCGCAGCAGCTCAAACTGGCCTCGCTCGGCCGCCTGACTGCCGGCATCGCCCATGAAATCCGCAACCCGCTGGGCGCGATCAGCCACGCCGCCCAGTTACTGCAGGAGTCGGAAGACCTGCAAGGCCCTGATCAACGCCTGGCGCAGATCATTCAGGACCACTCCAAGCGCATGAACCTGGTGATCGAGAACGTGCTGCAACTCTCGCGTCGGCGCCAGGCCGAGCCGCAACTGCTAGACCTGAAGTACTGGCTGCACCGCTTCGCCAGCGAGTTCCGCAGCTCGGCACCGTCTGACCGGCAGATCCACCTGGAAACTCAGGGCGGCAGCCTGCAAACGCGCATGGACCCACACCAACTGACCCAGGTACTGACCAACCTGGTGCAGAACGGCCTACGCTACAGTGCACAAAAGCACCGAGTCGGCCAGGTTTGGCTGCGACTGTTCCGCGACGAAGCCAGCGACCTGCCGGTGCTGGAGATTCTCGATGACGGCCCCGGCGTGCCACCCGAGCAGGAGCAGCACATCTTCGAGCCCTTCTACACCACCGAGAACAAGGGCACCGGCCTCGGCCTGTATATCTCTCGCGAACTGTGCCAGAGCAACCAGGCCCGCCTCGACTATAAACCTCGTGAAGGAGGCGGCAGCTGCTTCCGCATCACCTTCGCCCATCCGCGCAAACTGAGCTGAACATGAACCGTCAGAGAGCCCTGATCGTCGACGACGAACCCGATATCCGCGAACTGCTGGAAATCACCCTCGGACGCATGAAGCTGGACACCCGCAGCGCCCGCAACGTCAAGGAAGCGCGCGAATGGCTGGCGCGTGAACCCTTCGACCTGTGCCTGACCGACATGCGCCTGCCCGACGGCACTGGCCTGGACCTGGTGCAGCACATCCAGCAGCGGCACCCACAGGTTCCCGTGGCGATGATCACTGCCTACGGCAGCCTGGATACCGCGATCCACTCGCTCAAGGCCGGCGCCTTCGACTTCCTTACCAAACCGGTGGACCTGGGCCGCCTGCGCGAACTGGTCGCCACCGCCCTGCGCATTCGCTCACCCGAAGGGGAAGAAGCCCCGGTAGACAGTCGTCTGCTGGGTGACTCGCCTCCCATGAAGTCGCTGCGCAAACAGATTCAGAAGCTCTCGCGCAGCCAGGCACCGGTCTACATCAGCGGTGAGTCAGGCAGCGGCAAGGAACTGGTCGCCCGTCTGATTCACGAACAGGGCCCACGCGTGGAACAGCCATTCGTACCGGTCAACTGCGGCGCGATCCCTTCGGAGCTGATGGAAAGCGAGTTCTTCGGCCACAAGAAAGGCAGCTTCACCGGCGCCATCGAAGACAAGCAGGGCCTGTTCCAGGCGGCCAATGGCGGCACGCTGTTCCTCGACGAAGTCGCCGACCTGCCGTTGCCGATGCAGGTGAAACTGCTGCGCGCGATTCAGGAAAAAGCCGTGCGGGCCGTCGGCGGCCAGCAGGAGGTGGTGGTCGATGTGCGCATTCTCTGCGCCACCCACAAGGACCTCGCCGCCGAAGTCGCTGCCGGCCGTTTCCGCCAGGACCTCTACTACCGCCTCAACGTCATCGAACTGCGCGTTCCGCCGCTGCGCGAGCGGCGCGAAGACATCGCGCAACTGGCCAGCGTGATGCTCGCGCGCCTGGCCGAAGGCACTGGCCTTTGCGCCGCCAAGCTGCACCCCGACGCGCTGGAGAAACTGAAAAACTATCGTTTTCCGGGCAATGTGCGCGAACTGGAGAATATGCTCGAACGCGCCTACACCCTGTGCGAAGACGACCAGATCACCCCCAGCGACCTGCGCCTGGCCGACGCCAGCGGCCCGAACAGCGAAGCCGGCGAAGCCAGCCTGGCGCAGATCGACAATCTGGAGGATTACCTCGAAGACATCGAACGCAAGCTGATCATGCAGGCACTGGAGGAGACGCGCTGGAACCGCACGGCCGCCGCCCAGCGCCTCGGCCTGACCTTCCGTTCGATGCGCTACCGACTGAAGAAGCTGGGCATCGATTGACGCCCAGCCGCTGAGTTATTGCGCCAGCCGCCCGGCCGGCGCGTACGGCGCAGGATCAATGATCGGCTCACGCCCCAGCATCAGGTCGGCCAGCAATTGACAGGATGCCGGCGCCAGCACCAGTCCATTACGGAAATGCCCGCAGTTCAGCCATAGGCCGGGATGCGCAGGCAACTCCCCGATAAAGGGAATGCCCTCCGGCGAACCAGGGCGCAAACCGGCCCAATGCCCCACCACTTCGGCATCCTTGAGTGCAGGCAAAAGCTCCTCGGCAGAGGCCTTCAAGCTATCCAGCGCATTATCGGTCGGCGTCTTGTCGAACCCTGCATACTCCAGCGTGCTGCCAATCAGGATATGCCCGTCACGCCGCGGGATCGCGTAACGACCTTTGGCGAGCACCATGCTGGGCAGAAAGTCCTCGGCGCACTTGTAGAGAATCATCTGTCCTTTGACCGGCTCGACGGGTAATTCCAGACCAAGCGTCCCCAGCAACTCACCACTCCAGGCCCCGGCAGCCAAAACCACACGCTCGGCACGAACCTCACCCTCTGCGGTGGTTACACCACAGATCTGTCCGTCCTCCTGAATAAAGCCAGTGACAGGACAGTGCTCACGCAACTCCACATTCGGCATCGCCGCCAAAGCCGCACGCAGCGCCTTCACCAACCTGGGATTACGCACATTGGCCACACCCGGCATATGAATGGCACGCGCAAAACCATCCCCCAGAACGGGCACGCGCTGATACGCCTCAGCCACATCCACCGAAAACAGCGGCCGACCTTCACGCTCAGCCCAAGCCAGCGCTTCGGCCTCATCGTCCAGATCCAGCCAGTACAACCCGGTGACATGCACCTCGGGATCAATCCCGGTCTCATCCAGCAACCGCCGACCGAAGCCCGGATAGAAATCCTGCGACCAATGCGCCAGCGCCGTCACCGCTGCGCTGTAGCGCCAGGGGTAGAGCGGCGACACGATACCGCCACCGGCCCAGGAGGATTCGCGGCCGACACCCTGACGATCCAGAAGGAGCACCTGTTTACCGCGCAAAGCCAGCATATGGGCCGACAACAGCCCCAGCGCGCCACCACCCAGCACGATTACATCCAACAAATTCAATTACTCCAGATCGACTGGGAAAACTTAGGGTTTGTTCTAATCTAAAAAATGTCAGGGACAGCAATAGAAGGGACTCAGGATGAGAACCAACCAGATTGCGGGCTATAGCCTGCTCGAACTACTTCTAACACTGGCTGTGCTCGGCTTGCTAATGGGCATGGCAGTCCCCTCTTCCTCAGCCTGGCGAGAGCGCCAGCAGATGCACAGCCTGAAAACTGGACTATTCCATATGACCAGTAAGGCCCGCTATACGGCAATGACCAACCAGAGCCGGGCCACTCTCTGCCCTCTATCAGACCAAGGCATCTGCCGGCAAAGCTGGAGCGGAAGCATCAGCGCTTTTATCGATAGCAATGGTAATCGTCGCCTGGATCCGGGAGAAGAAATTATCAGCACACTCTACCTGCCCAGCAGCATCAATCTGCACTGGCGAGGAATGCTGCCGAATAACTCAATCCATTTCAGCAGCCAGGGAGTCACGTTCGTCAGTAACGGCACGATGAGCCTATGCCCGACCAAAGTCGGCGCGAAAGCAGGAGCATTAGTAATCAGTCGCCAAGGCCGGATAAAAACATCGGAAGAAGGCGCACGCTGCCCACCATGAGCATACCGCTCGACCATTCGGCACCACAAAGCCACCAGACGTCCCGACTGCCCTTGAAGCGCTTGGTATGAGCAGCAATGATGTGAAGCACATTGCAAGGACTCAGCCAGATGAAGCGACAACACGGATTCACCCTTATCGAGTTGATGATCACCTTGGTGATACTGGGGATCATTCTGGCTATAGCTATGCCGGCTATCACCGATTTCGCTATCAAACAACGCGTAAGCTCTAAAGCGAATGAAATGATGCTTTCTCTTGCATTTGCCAGAAGCGAGGCACTCAAGCTCAATCAAGATGTTCGCGTCATTCCACGCACAGGCACCGCCAATGGCTGGAGCGATGGCTGGTGTATAGGCCCCGCCACCATTGGCAATGACTGTAATCATGCGGACGTTATTCGGGTCTTCGCCGCAACCAACGGCGTGAGCATTACCAGCTCGGGCATCGGCAACCCACCAGTTCTGATTCTCCGCCGCAACGGCGCCGCATCAAACAACGTTAATGCATTTCTTAAAGTGACATCGCCAAATCTAAAGTCTACTGGCGACAATGCTCGGTGCATTACGCTGACCCCACTCGGCCGAGCGGAAATTGAAAAAACGACGCGCGACGCGGCCTGCTGACAGTCAAGGAATGCATATGAACTCATCTTCATACACGCAGCGCGGCGCTTCGCTAATCGAGGTACTGGTCGCTCTACTGATATTCACCGTCGGCCTTCTGGGGCTCGCTGCCATGCAGCTTAGCTCGCTGCAAAGCACTGCCGACAGCGGTCAACGCTCACAGTCGGTCTGGCTGATGCAAGACTTCATCGAGCGCATGCGCGCCAACCCGGATGGTACCGCAGCCGAATATGCCACCGCGCAAAACTGTGCAGTGTTGCCCGCTCGTATGTGTGCAGACTACTACAACCCAAGCACCGGGGCTAAAGTCAACGCCAGCGAGTGTAATGCCTCTCAGATGGCGGCCTTCGATGCCTGGGAGGCACAGTGCAGCTATGCCGCAATTGCTAACTTCAACACCATCGACGCACGCTTCAATAGCCGAGACTTCATAACTCCTCCAGCAGTCGGCAATCTGGTTGACGCTACTGCTGCCGGAAACAGCCTCGACCTGAGCCTGAACTGGCTCAACCGAAGCCACCCCAATGCTGCTACGAGCGACGGTGCCACAACTGAGTTGAGGATTGAACGATGAACTATCGCGAGTCCATTCAGCTCCCCAAGCAGTGCGGCTTCTCCATTGTCGAACTCTTGGTGGCTGTGGTCATCAGCATGTTGCTGCTGACTGGCGTCATTCAGGTATTTTTCTCCTCGAAGCAAACTTACGCCAGCAACGAAGCAGCGTCGCGCCTACAAGAAAACGGACGTTTTGCACTGGAGTTTATCGCTCAAAGTGCACGCCATGCCGGCTATGTAGAAGCAGCCAACTCAACAACCGCGCCACCTAACCCTATCGCGACACCTGGCGCCGCTAACTGTAATACTCCACGCGTCTGCAGCTCTCAGGGGGCAGGTAACGCGTCAGATACCATTGGTTTTGCATTGCAGCCACGAATGCTCGAGGGCGCCCGTCGAGATTGCCTGGGCAATACCCTCACCGGCTCCACCGCCAATACGGATCTGATAATCAACCATTTTGAAATTATCCCTGGAGCCAACGGTGCTCCCTCCGCGCTTGGCTGTAGGTCTTGGAACTTCACCAAAGGCGCCGGCGAATGGGTCGCAGGCCCCGGTGTTTCACCGCTGATTGATGGGGTGGATGCGCTGCAAATCCAGTATGGAATCAGCACCAGCGGTGATCGCAATAACGTCAACCAATATGTGTCTGCCGACCGCGTTACCGCATTGAACGCTTGGAACGACGTCGTAGCGGTTCGTATCGCCGTCCTGGCCAACTCGATCGACCGCGTAGACCCGCCCGCCCCGGCGCGCCGCTATGTATTGCTGGATGCTGCTCCGACGGCAGTTTTTGATGACGGCAGAGCCCGTCAGATATTCACCACCACTATCAAGTTACGCAACACTCTTTGAGGTCAGGCGCCATGAATATTACAGCCCCATCCCGTCAGACCGGTGCCACCCTGATCGTTGCACTGGTATTTCTGGTCGTGCTCACAATCGCCGGCATTACCGCCATGCAGTTTTCTACCTTGGAAGAGCGAATGGCCAGTAACTCGCAATTCCGTAACGAAACTTTCCAGCTGGCCCAGAACGAGATTCGCTCCGAACTTCTGGTATTCAATAGCAGCCTTTCTGGTCGCATGCCTTTGCTGGAAGCGCTGAACGCGGGCCGTTACTCCGACGGTGATGGCGGATATCCGAAAACGCTTACCGCCGCCCAGCTGCAGGTGCTCGGTCTTCCTGCCAGCACTGCAGGCAGAGGGGTAGACACGCAAACTCCCATCCCCGCCCCCGGTTTTACCGTGGTGCGGTTTACCCGCCCAAGTCTCTGCACGGGTGCAAGCCTCGAACGCTTCGAATGCACTGATTATGAATTGCAAACCCGCTCGCAGCTGAACAACGGCGCCTATTCGGATCAGTCGCAAGGCCTGGTCTTCATGAATACCAAGGGCTAGGGAGACTCAACATGTACAAATTTTTAGCCGCTCTTATGCTACCTATTGGCATGACCTTGAACGCTGGCGTATATGCTGAGGAAGATATCAACAGCTATACCCCACTAGAGATGATTGAAGCCACCATTCGTATGACAGGCGGCCACCCCTACGGCGAACTACGCCCCTGCCCGGAATGCCCCCTTCGTCTATTACCCTTCGCACCGGGCGCTTTTGTTTATATCAACGGTCAAAGAATGACGGCCGATAGCTTGCAGAATGGCCAAACCCTGAAAGGGACCGTCTTTCTGCAGAACAAACCTATTGACTCCATCCATGAAATCGTCGCCAAGTAACAGGACACTATAGAATATGAACATTCGCTCATTCTCACTCGTCCTCGGCAGCTTCATGTATGTTGGCCTAACTGCTCAGACTGCATTGGCAGACGACACTGAAATCTACGTTAGTCGAAAACTGCCAGAAGACCAGCAGGTTCGCCCCAACCTGATGTTTGTCATCGATAACTCTGGATCCATGGACTCTGCAGTTCCTGGCACGACTTGTGCCATCGCGGATCGAGACATTCGAAACCGTTGCGTTACCAAAGGCAGTGGTAGGAATAGAACTTACGAGCAGACACGCCTTCAGGTCGTAAAAGATGTAACCAATCAGCTCATAGAAGAACTGCGCTTAAGTGACGATGTAAACATCGGACTAATGCACTTCGACTCCTCTAACTCATATGAAGGCGGGATGGTTGCTATTCCGCTAGCACGTGTCAGCAGTAACGCGCAAGCATTCAAAACAGAACTAAACAGACTGTACGCATACTCAAACACACCTCTTTCTGAAAGTTACTATGAAGCAGCCCTATACATGAAGGGCCTACGACCAAAATTTGGAAATAACACATGGGCAGCATTTGAGAATGACAACGGCAGCGGCGGATACAGAACTAGCTACCCGAGCGTAGCTGCATCAAAGAATGGAAACAATTATAAATCCCCCATTGAATACTCCTGCCAGAAAAGCAATATCATCCTGCTGACTGACGGAGCGCCGACATCTGATAACTCTGCCAACGCGGATATCCGAGCACTGGTCAACACTCCTGGCGCAGCGAATTCTCAATATCTCGCGAGCAGCTGTGGTAGCGGTAATGGCCAATGCATGCCTCATCTTGCAGAGCACCTGGCCAACCAAGACGTTAGCAGCAGCCAGCCGGGCAAACAGACCATCAGTACCTACACCATCGGTTTCACCACCAACCAGACGCTACTGCAGAATACTGCCACTGCTGGCAACGGTCGCTATTTCACCACAGACAACACCTCCGGTCTGGTATCGGCGCTCAAGTCGATCTTGGTGGAAATCCTGGCCGAGAACACCACCTTCGCCACCCCCAGTGTCGCGGTGAGTGCATATAACAACCTGGGCTTCCGCAATGACCTCTATTACGCGCTGTTTCGCCCGGCCGAGGGTGCGCGCTGGGTCGGCAACGTCAAACGCTACACACTCAAGCCCGAGAACACCGATGCACAAGGCAACACCGTTGCAGCACAGATCGTCGACAAGAACGGTCAACCGGCAGTCGACGAAGCAACGGGCTTCTTCAAAGAAAGTGCGTCCAGTTATTGGTCATCGCTTGACGGCAGAGATGTGGCCAAGGGCGGTGTAGCCGGTATGCTGAGCAGCCCTAGCAGTCGCAACATCTACACCTGGACAGCTGCCGACCGCTCCCCGACGGCCAGCGCGGGGGTTACCGGCAGCGTGCTACTGAGCACTAGCGCGTATGCTCTGACCACGGGCAATAACGCCATTACCAATGCCCTCATGGGCGTCACTAGCGCCACCGCAAGAGAGCGCGCCATCAAGTGGGGGCGCGGTCTGGATCCTGACGATGGAGACCAAGCGCGCCAGCAACTGGCTGATGTGCTGCACAACGAACCTCGCCTGGTAGCCTACAAGACCGATGAGGACCTCCTGCGCGTCGAAAAAGCCAAGAAGGGTGAAACGACATCCCCCGAACAGCTCTATATGTTCTTCGGCACCAATGAGGGCTTCATCCATGCCGTCGACCCCAAGACTGGCGAAGAACAGTTCGCGTTCATTCCGAAAGAGCTGCTGCCCAACCTCGATGCCTATTACCGCGACCCCAAGGGCTCCGAGAACAAGCGCTATGGTATGGACGGTCAGTTCAACCTCTGGGTTGAATACGGCGCACTCAACACTGCGACCAAAACTCGTGATATCGCCAAGAGCATTCTTTACGCCGGCATGCGCCGCGGGGGCCGCAATTACTATGCGCTGGATGTCGGCACAATAAGCGCTCCTGCAATGAAATGGGTGATCAAAGGTGGCACTACTCCCGGCTTCGAAAAATTGGGTCAGACCTGGTCCACCCCCAAACTGGCCGACATCAACGTCAACGGTACAAAGACCAAGGTGCTCATCTTCAGCGGCGGCTACGATCCCCAGCAGGACAACGACAGCCCCAATACACCGCTGGCGAACGACAGCTATGGCAACAGCCTGTATATCGTCAACGCTGAAACCGGCAAGTTGATCTGGCGAGCCGGCCACACAACAGAAACTGGAGCCAATCTGCAACTGCCCAACATGACCCATAGCATGCCCGCTGACCCGGTGATCATCGATATCAACGGAGATGGCCTAGCCGATATTCTGTATGCAGCCGATAGCAGGGCGCAGGTTTTCCGCTTCGACATCAACAATGCCAACACCGGTGCAGCCAACCTGGCAACCGGTGGCCGTATCGCCAGCCTTGGCGGTGACACAGCCCTGAGTAATCGTAGGTTTTTCAGCACGCCGGACGTGGCATTAATCCGTGAACGCGGCGGCAAGACCTACTTCACAATCTCCCTCGGTTCGGGCTACCGCGCTCACCCACTCAACGAGGACACCATCGATCGTTTCTACGTGCTGCGAGATGCCAATGTTTTCAACAAACCGAGCACCTACACCACCATGACCGAGAGCGACTTGGTGGACGTATCCAGCGTCGACCTGACAGACGCCCAGGCTGCGAAGATACTTGAGGACATTGCGGAGCTCGAGGCCAAGATCAATGCCTTGAATGCTTCCGTAGGCTCAGCTCGAGATGTGTTCAACGCCTACAAGGATTCGTCCGGCTTCACTGCGGCATACAACGCGATGCTGCAGGCGAATAGTAGCGCCAATGACACTCAAGCCCAGATCGACGCCATCATGGCCGCCGACCCCTACCTGCAACCCCATGCGGTCGAAAGCGTTGAGCAGAACAAGTTGCAGCAAGGCCTACTGGAAAGCCAGCAAACCCTAAAAGCCATGCAGCAGGCGCGTACCGATGCCGAAGCCGACCTGGCCAGCAAGCAAGTCGCCTACGATACAGCGCTCGCCAATCGTAATGCCGCTCAGGCAGCCTATGACGCAGATAGCTCTCCACAGAACTTGCAGGCGCTTAGTGACGCTCAAACTGCCTACGACGCCGCCTCAAGTGCACGCGATCAGTCAGAAGCGAAACAGCAAGCGCTGTCCACCTATAGCCAGTCGCTAGCCGAAAGCTACGGTGCTCTAATCAGTCTGCAAAGTGGGCTGAGCACCCTCTACCAAGCCATTATCGATAAAGAGCAGGCGCTTCTCGACGCCAAGGCGGCCTCTGCTAGTGATGAGACCATCACCAACCTACAAGCCGACCTGGACGGCCTGAACCAGAGCTATGCCGCTAGCCCCGAGGCGGATCAACGCAACGATCTCAATGACGGCCAAACCAGCACTGCCCTGCAAGACGCTCTAGCGCAGCTCAATAGCGCAATCAGTGCAGGGGACAACACCGCGATAAGCCAAGCACTGTCCGAATTGCAGGCCCTGACCGGATCGGCCTCCCCGGCACCAAACGAGGCCGACCTACTGGCCCGCGACGAGGCGAGCAAGAACACCGCGCTCGCGAATAACGCGGCCAACCTGACCAGCAATGTGGCGCTGATTGCACAGCTGGAGAACACCCGCAACGACCTTCGCGCCCAGTCTGACGCAGCGCAGGTGAACGCCAACCTGATCTCCAGCGCCGCCTATGACCAAGGCTCAGGGTTGCTCACGCCGGAACAGTTGGCCGCAGCCAAGGAGATCTACGGCGACGACCTGACGGAGTTCGAAGCCTATCAGTTCCTGGTTGATCAGGCGCAACTGGCAACACTCGATGAAACCAATGGCCTGCCGGCACTGCGCGATCAGATAAATACTCTCTATGCTCAACTGACCCCTGGAAACAGTTACGTACCTAACCGATCGTTGCTGGCCAATAGCAAGGGCTGGTTCCTTCGCCTACCAAAGGGCGAGAAAATACTCTCTGCGTCCTTGTCCTTCCGTGGCGCGGTACTGTTCAACACATTCAGTCCACGAGGTGAGACCGTCACCACCTGCGGTCCAGACGTCGGTCGCGGCCGAGCCTACGCCCTTAGCCTGATCGACGCCGGCGCGATCTTTACCAAGAATGAGGTGCCAATTCGTAGTTATGCCTTGGTGCGCTCGGGGATTCCACCCTCTCCAGCAATCGTGTTCTCCGATGACGGCACCCCGAACATTGTTAACGGCTCGGAAATTGGCGGCTTGGGGGCTGGCGGTGGCGACAAACCGGGGCCAGACGGCTGCGTGGAGGGTACAGAGTTCTGCGAAAATCCCGCACCAGTATCCACGACCTACTGGAGAGAAAACTGATGCGACAACAGCGCGGCTTCACACTGATTGAACTTATGATTGTGGTGGCGATAATCGGCGTACTAGCCGCCATCGCCTACCCCAACTATCAGCAGTACCTGCTCAAGGCAGGCCGCTCAGACGGTCACGCAAAGCTGACACAGATCATGCAGGCTCAGGAGCGCTTCTATTCTCAGAATCAAAGCTATACCACCAACCTAGGCGTTGGTGGGCTAGCCTTCCCGGGCATTGCAGCTAACGCTCCAGTAGTTAGCGATGAAGGGAGGTATAGTATTGCTGCCGAAGCATGCGCGGCAGGCACGCCACTAGCCCGCTGCGTGAGGCTTGTTGCCACTGCAGTGGGCCCCCAAGCAGCCGACGCGCAATGCGGTAACCTTGGGCTTAACAGTCAAGGTATAAAGACCGAAACAGGCACTGGTACAGTTGAAAACTGCTGGTAGACAAGCAAAATAAAAAACCGGCTTCTAGCCGGTTTTTTGCTGTTTCTATACCAATATCTAAACGTGCTTAACCCTCAACTCCTTCGGCATCGAGAACGTAATGTTCTCCGGCCGCCCATCCAGTTCCGTCTCCCCCGCCGCCCCCCACGCACGCAGCTGTTCCACCACGCCGCGTACCAAAACCTCCGGGGCTGAGGCGCCAGCGGTAATGCCAATACCCTTCATACCTTCGAACCACTCGGCACGCATGTCTTCGGCGCCGTCGATCAGATAGGCCGGCGTGCCCATACGCTCGGCCAGCTCACGCAGGCGGTTGGAGTTGGAGCTGTTGGGGCTGCCGACCACCAGCAGCACGTCGCATTCGCTGGCGAGCTGTTTGACCGCGTCCTGGCGGTTCTGCGTGGCGTAGCAGATATCGTCCTTGCGCGGGCCGCCGATGGCGGGAAACTTGGCGCGCAGGGCGTCGATCACCTTGCTGGTGTCATCCATGGACAGAGTGGTCTGGGTGACGAACGCCAGGTTCTCAGGGTTGCGCACCTGCAGCTCGGCGACGTCCGCCTCGTCTTCCACCAGATAGATAGCGCCGCCATTGCTGGCGTCGTACTGGCCCATGGTGCCTTCGACTTCCGGGTGGCCTTCGTGACCGATGAGGATGCACTCACGCCCCTCGCGGCTGTAGCGCACCACTTCCATATGCACCTTGGTGACTAGCGGACAGGTGGCGTCGAAGACCTTAAGGCCACGGCGCTCGGCCTCGTCGCGCACGGCCTTGGAGACGCCGTGGGCACTGAAGATGACGATGACGTCGTCCGGTACCTGGTCCAGCTCTTCGACGAACACCGCGCCGCGGGCGCGCAGGTCCTCGACCACGAACTTGTTGTGCACCACTTCATGACGCACGTAGATGGGCGGGCCGAATACTTCCAGGGCGCGGTTGACGATTTCGATGGCGCGGTCAACGCCGGCGCAGAAACCGCGGGGATTGGCGAGTTTGATATGCATGCTGGCTGTCTCGGTATTGATCGGGGATCGCAAAGACATGCGGAGTCGATCCCGGAAGATACAGCCTGCGCGGGATCAGTGCAGGCTGCAAGAAGAGCTTCGCGGCTGAAGCCGCTCCTACGGAGCGGCGGTGCAGGTCAGAGCGCTTTGACCTCGATGATTTCTACATCGAACTGCAGCACCTTGCCGGCCAGCGGATGGTTGAAGTCGATGGTGACCTGCTTGTCATCGAACGCCTTGACCACACCGGGTAGCTCGGTATTGGCGGCATCGTTGAAGATCACCAGCAACCCTTCGGAAAGCTCCATGCCCTCGAACTGGCTGCGCGGCATGATCTGCACGTTCTGTGGGTTGGGCTGGCCGAAGCCCTGCTCCGGCTGAACCTGCACGCTGCGCTTGTCGCCGGCCTTGAAGCCATACAGCGCCTGTTCGAAACCAGGCAGCAGATTGCCATCGCCAACCTTGAAGGTCGCCGGCTGCTTGTCGAACGTACTGTCGACCACATCGCCGTTCTCCAGCTTGAGGGCGAAATGCAGGGTCACTTCCCTGTCCGGACCGATGCGTACGTCTGTCATTGCGCAGCCTCCTTCGCGGACTTGTCGCTCTTGAACATATCCAGCGCCAGCAGGATGGCGCCGATGGTGATGAAGCTATCGGCGAGATTGAACGCCGGGAAATACCAACGGTTCTGCCAGTGCACCAGGATGAAATCGACCACGTGACCGAGCACCACGCGGTCGTACAGATTACCCAACGCACCGCCCAGGACCATGGCCAACGCCACGGCCAACAGGGTCTCGTGGCGCTTGAGGCGTTTGAGCCAGACCACCAGCACCACGCTGACCACCACCGCGATGGCGGCGAAGAACCAACGCTGCCAACCATCGGCATCGGCCAGGAAGCTGAATGCCGCGCCGGTGTTGTAGGCCAGGGTCCAGTCGAAGTAATCAGGGATGACCTGAATACGCTGGTACATGCTCAAACTGCCTTCGAAGAAGTCCTTGCTGACGCGGTCGACGACCAGAATCAGCACACTCAGCAACAGCCAGGGCAAGTGCCCGAAGCGCGAGGTATCAGGCATGCTTGCGCACCTCACCGTCACCCTCGATGTTGCTCACGCAGCGGCTGCACAGCTCCGGATGCGCGGCGTGGCTGCCGACGTCGGCGCGCAGGTGCCAGCAACGACCGCACTTGGCATGCGCGGACTTGACGATCTTCAGCTTCAAACCCGGCACCTCGGTGGCGACGGCATCGGCCGGCGCATCCGCCAGGGGCGCGGTGGCAGCAGCCGAGGTGATCAGCGCGAAGCGCAGCTCGTCACCGAGCTTGGCCAGATCGCCGCTCAGGGCGTCGTCACTGAACAGGGTGACTTCCGCCTGCAGGCTGGCACCGATGGCCTTGCTCGCACGCATGGCCTCCAGCTCCTTGTTGACCGCGCCCTTGACCGCCATGACGCGCTCCCAATAGGCGTTGTCCAGCTCGAAGCCTTGCGGCAGACGCGCCAGGTTTTCGTACCAGGTGGCCAGCATCACCGACTCGGCGCGCTCACCCGGCAGGAACTGCCAGATTTCCTCGGCGGTGAACGCCAGGATCGGCGCCACCCAGCGCACCAGCGCCTCGCAGATGTGGAACAGCGCACTCTGGCAGGAACGGCGGGCGATGCTGTCCGGCGCGGTGGTGTACTGGCGGTCCTTGATGATGTCCAGATAGAAGCCGCCCAGCTCCTGCACGCAGAAGTTGTGCACCTTGGAATACACGTTCCAGAAGCGGTACTCGCCGTAGGCCTCGGTCAGCTCGTCCTGCAGACGCGCGGTGGCGTCGACGGCCCAGCGGTCCAGATCGAGCATCTGCTCGGCCGGCAGCAGGTCGGTAGCCGGGTTGAAACCATTGAGGTTGGCCAACATGAAGCGCGCGGTGTTACGAATGCGGCGGTAGGCGTCGGCACTGCGCTGCAGGATCTGGTCGGAGACGGCCATTTCGCCGGAGTAGTCGGTCGAGGCCACCCACAGGCGCAGGATGTCGGCGCCCATGCTGTCGATGACCTTCTGCGGCGCAACCACGTTGCCGAGGGACTTGGACTGCTTGCGGCCCTGCTCGTCGACGGTGAAGCCGTGGGTCAGCAGTTCCTTGTACGGCGCGTGGCCGTCGATGGCGCAGCCGGTCAGCAGGGACGAGTGGAACCAGCCACGGTGCTGGTCGGAGCCTTCCAGATAGAGGTCAGCCACCGGACCGCTGCTATGCGCCAGGTCAGCGTGTGAGCCGCGCAGCACGTGCCAGTGAGTGGTACCGGAATCGAACCACACGTCCAGGGTGTCGCGGCTCTTGTCGTACTGGTCAGCCTCGGCGCCCAGCAGCTCGGCGGCGTCCAGCTTGAACCAGGCTTCGATGCCTTCTTGCTCGACGCGCTTGGCGACTTCCTCCATCAGCTCGACGGTACGCGGGTGCAGCTCGCCGCTCTCCTTGTGAGTGAAGAACGGGATCGGCACGCCCCAGTTACGCTGACGCGAGATGCACCAGTCCGGACGACCGGCGATCATGCTGTGCAGGCGCGCCTGGCCCCAGGCCGGGACGAACTTGGTTTCCTCGATGGCTGCCAGGGAGCGCTCACGCAGGGTGCCGCCCTCCTTCGGCTGGCTGTCCATGCCGACGAACCACTGCGCGGTGGCGCGGTAGATCAACGGCGTCTTGTGGCGCCAGCAGTGCATGTAGCTGTGGCTGATGGTGGCGTGCTTGAGCAGCGCTCCGACTTCTTCGAGCTTGGCGACGATGGCCGGGTTGGCCTTCCAGATGAACTGGCCGCCGAAGAACGGCAGCGACTCGGCGTACACGCCGTTGCTCTGCACCGGATTGAGAATGTCGTCGTTGCTCATGCCGTACGCCTTGCAGGTACGGAAGTCGTCCTCGCCGTAGGCCGGCGCGGAGTGAACGATACCGGTACCAGCACCCAGCTCGACGTAGTCGGCCAGGTAGATCGGCGACAGCCGCTCATACAGCGGGTGACGGAAGTTGATCAGGTCCAGCGACGCGCCCGGCGCGGTGGCAATCACCTCGCCCAGCAGGTCGTAGCGCTGCAGGCAGCTTTCGACCATCTCTTCGGCCAGCAGCAGCAGGCGATCACCAACGTCGACCAGGGCGTAGGTGAATTCCGGGTGTACGTTCAGCGCCTGGTTGGCCGGGATGGTCCAGGGCGTGGTGGTCCAGATGACGATGGAGGCCGGCTTGCTCAGGCTGGCCAGACCGAAGGCAGCGGCCAGCTTGTCGGCATCGGCGACCGGGAAGGCGACGTCGATGGCTTCGGACTTCTTGTCCATATACTCGACTTCGGCCTCGGCCAGTGCCGAGCCGCAATCGAAGCAGAAGTTGACCGGCTTGAGGCCCTTGAACACGAAACCATTCTTGACCATTTCCGCCAGGGCGCGGATTTCGCCGGCCTCGTTGGCGAAGTTCATGGTCAGGTACGGGTTGTTCCAGTCGCCCAACACACCGAGACGGATGAAGTTGGCCTTCTGCTCTTCCACCTGCTCGGCCGCGTAGGTGCGGCAGCGCTCGCGGGTCAGATCCGCCGGCTGGTTCTTGCCGAAGGTGGTTTCGACCTTGTGCTCGATCGGCAGGCCATGGCAGTCCCAACCCGGCACGTACGGCGCGTCGAAGCCGGCCATGGTCTTGGAACGGGTGATGATGTCCTTGAGGATCTTGTTCAGCGCGTGGCCGATGTGAATGCTGCCGTTGGCGTAGGGCGGGCCATCGTGCAGGATGAACTTCGGACGCCCCTCGCCCGCCTTGCGCAGCTTCTCGTACAGGCCAATATCAATCCAGCGCTGCAGGGTCTGCGGCTCGCGTTGCGGCAGGCCAGCCTTCATCGGGAAGGGGGTATCGGGCAGGTTCAGCGTGGCTTTGTAATCGGTCATGTCGGACTCTTCATCAGCGAGTGGCTCTGCCAATATTCACGGGCAGTTGCAATATCGGCGGCAATCGCCGCCTTCAAAGCCTCCAGCGAGGCGAAACGCTGCTCATCACGCAGCTTGTGGTGGAAAGCCACCGAGAGGCGCCGGCCATACAGGTCGCCGGCAAAATCCAGAAGGTGCACTTCCAGATGGGCACTGCCGTCACCGGCAACGCTGGGTCGCACGCCGATATTGGCGACGCCCGGTTGAATCACGCCATCGATCTCACAGCTCACCAGGTAGACGCCGGTCAGCGGCACCTTGCGCCGCTTGAGCTGGATATTGGCAGTCGGAGCATCGAGCTGGCGGCCGAGCTTCTGCCCGTGCAATACGCGCCCGGCGATGCGAAACGGCCGACCGAGCAAGGCTTCAGCCAAGTCGAAATCGCCATCAGCCAGCGCCTGGCGCACACGGGTGCTGCTGACCCGGCCACCGCGAACCTCAACCGTGGTCGAGGCATCGACACTGAAGCCATGACGCATTCCAGCCGCCTTGAGAAATTCGAAGTCACCGGCCCGGTCGCAACCGAAGCGGAAATCGTCGCCGATCTCCAGGTCCTTGACCTTGAGCCCATCGACCAGCACGCGCTGCACGAACTCGGCCGCAGACAACTCCCGCAGCCGGCGGTTGAACGCCAGGCACAGCACCATGTCGACGCCTTCGGCAGCCAGCAGAGCAAGCTTGTCGCGCAGACGAGTCAGGCGCGCCGGAGCGGTGTCCGGGCCGAAGAACTCACGTGGCTGAGGCTCGAAGATCACCACGCAACTGGGCACGGCCAATTCCGCGGCGCGCTCACGCAGGCGCGCCAGAATGGCCTGGTGCCCACGATGAACGCCGTCGAAATTACCGATGGTGACCACACAGCCCCGCGCCTGGGGCTGCAGGTTATGAAGACCTCGAACCAGCTGCATAGCACGCTTCTTGTTCACAAAGTGGCCGATTATACGCACAGCGCGCCATGCACAACAGGCATCGCGACGCCAGGAACCCTACAAAGCCCGACGGGCAAAGTCGCGAGGACGGAAGCCCAGCAGCAGCAGCATGCCGAAGTAGGCGACCAGGCCAGCCGCCACCAGCGCGCCGAGGCGCAGCAGACGCACGAACATCTCCCCTTCCGCCCAGGCCGGCATGATCTGCAGCAGGCCCAGCAGCACGGCGACCATCACCACCACCGCCACCGCCAGCTTGAACAGGAACACGCCCCAGCCCGGCAGCGGCTGGAAGATATCGGCACGGCGCAGCTGCCAGTAGAGCAGGCCGGCGTTGAGACAGGCCGCCAGGCTGATCGCCAGCGCCAGACCAGCATGAGCCAGCGGACCGATCAGCACCAGGTTCATCAGTTGGGTGAACACCAGGGTCACGACAGCGATCTTCACCGGTGTCTTGATGTTCTGCTGAGCATAGAAACCGGGCGCGAGAATCTTCACCAGAATGATGCCGAGCAGGCCGATGGAGTAGGCGATCAGCGCCTGCTGGGTCATCACGGCATCAGTGGCAGTGAACTTGCCGTACTGGAACAGCGACACGGTCAGCGCCTCGGCCAGCACCGCCAGCGCCAGCGCACTGGGCAGTACCAGCAAGAAGCACAGGCGCAGGCCCCAATCGAGCAGACGGCGATATTCCTCGCGATCACGACTGGCATAGGTCTTGGAAAGAGCCGGCAACAGGATGGTGCCCAGCGCCACGCCCAGCACGCCCGATGGCAGCTCCATCAGGCGATCGGCGTAATACATCCAGGACACCGAGCCCGCCACCAGGAAGGAGGCGAAGATGGTGTTGATGATCAGCGAAATCTGGCTCACCGACACCCCGAAGATCGCCGGCCCCATCTGCTTGAGCACACGCCAGACGCCCATGTCACCGAAATTCAGCCTCGGCAGCACCAGCATGCCGATCTTCTTCAGGTGTGGCAGCTGCCAGAGCAGTTGAGCCAGACCGCCGACCAGCACCGCCCACCCCAGGGCCATGATGGGTGGGTCGAAATAAGGCGTCAGGAACAGCGCGAAGACGATCATGCTGACGTTGAGCAGGGTCGGTACGAATGCCGGCACCGAGAAGCGGTTCCAGGTATTGAGGATGGCGCCAGCCAGCGATGACAGGGAGATCAGCAATATATAAGGAAAGGTCACCCGCAGCAGGTCGACCGTCAGCTCGAAGCGCTGCGCCTCATCGGCAAAACCTGGCGCCGTGGCCCAGACGATCCAGGGAGCGGCCAGCACGCCAAGCGCCGTGACCAACGCCAGCACCAGGGTCAGCAAACCGCAAACGTAGGCGATGAAGGTGCGCGTCGCCTCCTCGCCCTGCTGCATCTTGTATTCGGCCAGAATGGGCACGAAGGCCTGGGAGAAGGCGCCTTCGGCGAAGATGCGGCGAAGCAGATTGGGCAACTTGAACGCCACCACGAAGGCATCCGACGCCACGCCAGCCCCGAAGGTGCGGGCGATGATCGTGTCGCGCACGAACCCCAGCACGCGAGACACCATGGTCAGGGAGCTGACGGCAGCCAGGGACTTGAGCAGATTCATGGGGTATTTCAGCTTCCATAAAGAGGTGCATTAGCGGACAATCCGCCGCCAACGAGGGCGTCGAGTGTAGCGAGCCACCGCTGGTCAGGCCAGCAGCTAAAAGCACCCGCGGACTTGACAGCTGATAGTCATGTCGGCATGATTCGCGGCCTTAATTTGTGTAAACCCCCCAGTTTTCGAGGAGCTTGACGGTGGCCAACTCACCTTCTGCCAAAAAACGCGCCAAACAGGCTGAGAAGCGCCGTAGCCATAACGCCAGCCTGCGCTCGATGGTTCGTACCTACATCAAGAACGTGGTCAAGGCTATTGCTGCCAAAGATCTCGATCTTGCCAAAACCGCTTACACCGCAGCTGTTCCGGTCATCGACCGCATGGCTGACAAAGGCATCATCCACAAGAACAAAGCCGCTCGTCACAAGAGCCGCCTGAACGCGCACATCAAGGCGCTGGGCGAAGCTGCTGCCGCCTAATCGCGACAGGTTCTTGAAAAACCGGCCCTAGAGGCCGGTTTTTTATTGCCCTGCATTCCGTATGCGCAAAGGTGGCCGCCACGGATGACAGGCCATAAAAAAGGTTCTTCGCATATTTTGGGGAAAGTGCGGGCTGACACCGGACTGGCAAGTTTGTGTGCGGATCGCTTACTGACTTAGCACTATCCGTCACCGTGTTTACTGAGCGTTTGGGTTGCGCCCCTTACGGGCGCCACACCTTTCTTGCTTGCCCAAGAAAGGTGTGCCAAAGAAGGGCACCCCGGCATCCGGGTTTCGCTACGCGAAACTTCCCTCGTTCCAGTGCTGCTCCGGGGGCCGGCTTACAAGGGCCGTCCCTGCCCTTTAAGCCTCTCGCCGCATCCATGCGGCTCGCCCCCTACGCAACACCTCCACTCGGCCTGCTGAAGGGGACCAGGTCGCGAGCTTGCGACATCTCCGGAAGACCAAAGTCGGCAGCGTTTAGCTTTTGCTCTTGAAGTGCGATCTCACAGACGACGCCCAAGTCCCCCTTCAGGAGGCCGAGTGGAATCACCGTGGAAGGGGTTGAGCGACATGGATGTCGCGAGAGCTGCGATGAGCCAGGGATGGCCCTTCGCAGCGTGCCCCTGGAACGGTTATGGAAGGAGGGAACCCCGGCGCAGCCGGGGCCGTATGCAGGGGTGTGTTTCTTTGCTTACTTTCTTTGCACAAGCAAAGAAAGTAAGTCGCCCGTAAGGGGCGAAACCCATCAGACCAGGCCGTGCGCTAATGGAGAGTGCCAGGTCATCGACAGCTAACACGTAATTGCCAGTCCGGTGTCAAGCGTATCGTCCCCACGAGAACGCGAAGAACCATAAAAAATGCCCGCCTCCGCAAGGAAGCAGGCATTTTCGATACGGCGAAGGTCAGCCACGAGCGGCCTTGATCACTTCGATATAAGGCTCGGCATTGCGCTGATCCTGAATCAACGCGATAAAGTCATGGCCCTGCGCATCAGTAGCCGCGAGGTCGTAGCCTGCGGCTTTGAAGAAACCCACAAAACGCTCGAAGTCATCGACACGCAGACCGCGATAAGCCTTGACCAGCTTATGCAGCGAAGGCGGCGTGGCATCCGCCGGTTCCACCGCAAGGAACAGCTTGACCGAGTCATCGCTGATTTCTTCGCCAATCACCTGCTTCTTGTCTTTACGCATCGCCCGCTCCCGCCAACATTACAGAGGGCCGGCAGTGTACCGCCGAGCTGCGCGCGGCTCAACGCACAGCCCGGCAGGCTAACACGCGAAAAATCGACACGACAGCCGACCTAGGTCATGCCGCGCCGTGCAAACTGGCCCCTATAATGCGCCAAGCCATTAGGAAGCCAGCATGTCACGACCATCGTTACCGCTGTTCGCCGCCTGGCGCCAAACCCTGCGCGCGGGCTACTCCTGGAAGGCCCTGCGCGGCGACCTCAGCGCCGGCCTGACGGTCGGCATCATCGCCATTCCGCTGGCCATGGCGCTGGCCATCGCCGTGGGCGTGGCGCCGCAGCACGGCCTCTACACCGTGCTGATCGCCGCGCCCCTGATCGCGCTATGCGGCGGCTCGCGCTTCAACATATCCGGCCCCACCGCCGCCTTCGTGGTGATCCTGCTGCCGATCACTCAGCAATACGGCCTCGGCGGATTGCTGCTGTGCACGCTGATGGCCGGCGTGATCCTGATCGCCATGGGTCTGCTGCGCGCCGGACGCCTGATCGAGTTCGTGCCTTATCCGGTGACGCTGGGCTTTACCGCCGGTATCGGCATCGTCATCGCCGTCCTGCAGATCAAGGACCTGTTCGGCCTGCACCTGGCCGGCACTCCCCAGCACCTGCTGGAGCAGGTGAACCTGTTGATTCACGCCCTGCCCAGCCTGCAGCTTGGCGACAGCCTGGTCGGCGTCGCATGCCTGGCAACACTGCTGATCTGGCCGCGCCTGGTGCCGAAGATTCCCGCGCACCTGGTCGCCCTGGCGATCGGCGCCCTGCTCGCGCTTGCCCTGGAACAGCTGGGCCTGCATGTGGCGACGCTGGGCGAGCGCTTCAGCTATCAGCTCGATGGCATCGAGTATCCCGGCATCCCGCCTTTCCTGCCGGACCTGGCGCTGCCCTGGAATCTGCCGGGCGCCGACGGCCAACCACTGGTGCTGTCATTCGAGCTGATCCGCCAGCTGCTGGCGCCGGCCTTCGCTATCGCCATGCTCGGCGCCATCGAGTCACTGCTGTGCGCCGTCGTCGCCGACGGCATGACCGGCAGCAAACATGATCCCAATGCCGAACTGATCGGCCAGGGCCTGGGCAACCTGGCCGCTCCTTTCTTTGGCGGCATTACCGCCACCGCCGCCATAGCCCGCACGGCAGCCAACGTGCGGGCAGGCGCCTTTTCTCCCGTGGCGGCACTGGTGCATGCAGGCGTGGTGCTGGCGGCGATTCTGCTGCTCGCCCCATTGTTCAGCTATCTGCCCATGGCGGCCCTGGCCGCGCTGCTGCTGATGGTGGCGTGGAACATGAGCGAGCCCCAGCATGTGGTCCATACCCTGCGCATCGCTCCACGCAGCGACGTGCTGGTACTGCTGACCTGCCTGGTGCTGACGGTGCTGTTCGACATGGTGCTGGCCGTCGGCGTCGGCCTGCTGCTGGCGGCCGGGCTGTTCATCAAGCGCATGAGCGAACTGACCGATACCGCAGCACTGAGCCGCCAACAGCGAGAAGCCCTGCGTGACCTGCCCGCACATGTGCTGGCCTACGCCATTCGCGGCCCGCTGTTCTTCGGCGCGGCAGAAAAGGCGCTGAGCGTGCTGCGGCGTTTCACCCCGGGGGTAAGGGTCGTCATCGTCGACATCAGCGCCGTGCCACTGCTGGACATGACCGCCCTGGCGGCACTGGACAACGTGCTACGCGACTATCGCCAACAGGGCATCGCCCTGATTCTCAGCGGCCCAACTGCGCAGGTCCGGCTGCAGCTGCGCCGCGCCGGCATTCACCGACGTGCTGGGCAGCTGGCTTATGTGCGTGATCTGCCGCAGGCGCGGGAGAAAGCCTTGCGCTGGCTGGATGACGCAGCGCAAGAGACGCCATCCGACTAGGGTACGCCGGACAGCGAACAAGAGGGCGCATTAGCCGCGCCCAAGGATCAGGATAAAGAGGCTTACAGCCCCTTGACCGCGAAGATGCCAGCGGCGTTGCGCCAGTAGCCCTTGTAGTCCATGCCGTAACCGAAGATGTAACGGTCGATGCACTGCAGGCCCATGTAATCGGCCTTCAGATCAGGCCGTGCCTTGCGGTCATGTTCCTTGTCGATCAGCACCGCGGTGTGCACGGCACGTGCGCCAGCGTGCCGGCAGAAATCGATGATCGCGCCCAGGGTGTGCCCTTCGTCGAGGATGTCGTCGATGATCAGCACGTCGCGGTCGATGAAGGAGACTTCCGGCTTGGCCTTCCAGAACAGCTCGCCACCGCTGGTTTCATTGCGGTAGCGCGTGGCGTGCAGGTAGGACGCTTCCAGCGGGAAGTTCAGCTTGGTCAGCAGCTTGCCGGCGAAGATCAGGCCGCCGTTCATTACGCAGAACACCACCGGATTGCACTCGGCCAGCTCGGCGTTGATCTGGCTGGCGACCTTGTCGATGGCCGCTTCCACCTCGGCTTCGGTGAACAGGCAGTCGGCTTCCGCCATGATTTGGCGAATGTGCGCGAGATCGGCGGACATGATGAGCTCTCTCTTGATCGGACTGATGAATGGCGGCGAACAGCCTGAAAGCTGATCGAGTCGTCAAATAAAAGCGGGCAAAGGTACAGACCCGTGCAGCACTTGCCAAGTATCGCCTGACCAGCGTAGCCGATGCGCAGCGCAGGACGCTGTGACTCATCAGTCACCCACCACTTGGCATGAGCAATGCTTTAATCTAACGCGATTTTTCCCAGAGCCCCGTTGGAGATCCCAGCCCATGCCCACTCGCGAGATCCGCCACCCGCTGATCCGTCACAAGATCGGCCTGATGCGCCGCGCCGATATCAGCACCAAGAATTTCCGTGAGCTGGCCCAGGAAGTGGGCGCCCTGCTGACTTATGAAGCCACCAACGACCTGCCATTGGAAGCCTACGACATCGAAGGCTGGGCAGGCACCGTGCAGGTCGAGAAGATCGCCGGCAAGAAAATCACCGTGGTGCCCATCCTGCGCGCCGGCATCGGCATGCTCGACGGCGTGCTCAGCCTGATCCCCGGCGCCAAGGTCAGCGCCGTGGGTGTCGCGCGCAACGAGGAAACCCTCGAAGCGCACACCTACCTGGAAAAGCTCGCGCCGGAAATCGACTCGCGCCTGGCGCTGATCATCGACCCGATGCTGGCCACCGGCGGCTCGATGGTCGCCACCATCGATCTGCTGAAAAAAGCCGGCTGCAAGGACATCCGCGCCATGGTCTTGGTTGCCGCTCCGGAAGGCATCAAGGCCGTCGAGCAGGCTCACCCGGACGTGACCATCTTCACCGCCTCCATCGATCAGTGCCTGAACGAGCACGGCTACATCATTCCGGGCCTGGGCGATGCCGGCGACAAGATCTTCGGCACCAAGCAGAAGGACGCCTGACATGTCGCAGACGGAATTCAAGGATCCGCTTTGGCGCCAGGGCATTTCCGGGGCACAGATGCTGTTCGTGGCCTTCGGCGCCCTGGTGCTGATGCCGCTGATCACCGGCATGGACCCTAACGTCGCCCTGTTCACCGCCGGTATCGGCACCCTCCTGTTCCAACTGGTGACCAAGCGTCAGGTGCCGGTGTTCCTGGCCTCCAGCTTCGCCTTCATCGCGCCGATTCTGGCGGCCAAGGGCGAGTTCGGCCTACCGGCCGTAATGGGCGGGATCATCGCGGCAGGCCTGGTCTACATCCTGCTGTCGATGGTGGTCAAACTACGCGGCCCGAGCTTCATCGACCGCCTGCTGCCGCCAGTGGTGATCGCCCCCGTGATCATCTCCATCGGTCTGGCGCTGTCGCCCGTGGCGGTCAACATGGCCATGGGCAAGGCCGGGGACGGCAGCGTCGAACTGGTGCCTTACAGCACCGCGATGATGATTTCGATGCCGGCACTGATCACCACCCTGCTGGTCGCGGTGCTGGGGCGCGGCATCTTCCGCCTGGTGCCGATCCTCGCCGGTATCGCGGTCGGTTGCGCCATCGCTGCCCTGCTCGGGGTGATCGACACCAGCGCCGTGCACCAGGCGTCCTGGCTGGCCGTGCCGAAGTTCATCGCACCAGAACTGCACTGGGGCGCCATCCTCTATATGGTGCCGGTAGCCCTGGCACCGGCCATCGAGCACATCGGCGGCGTAGTGGCGATCGGTAACGTCACCGGCAAGAACTTCGTCAAGCAGCCCGGCCTGCATCGCACCCTGCTCGGCGACGGTCTGGCCACCTCGGCAGCCGGTTTGTTCGGCGGCCCACCCAACACCACCTACGCCGAAGTCACCGGCGCAGTGATGCTGACCAAGAGCTACAACCCGAAGATCATGACCTGGGCAGCGGTGTTCGCCATCGCCCTGGCCTTCATCGGCAAATTCGGTGTCGCCCTGCAAAGCATTCCGGTACCAGTGATGGGCGGCATTCTCTGCCTGCTGTTCGGCTCCATCGCTGTGGTTGGCCTCAACACCCTGATCCGCCATCAGGTCGACCTGTCGGAAGCCCGCAACCTGATCATCGTATCGGTGACTCTGGTGTTCGGCATCGGCGGCATGGTCATCGGCGGCAAGGAATTCGCCCTGTCGGGCATTTCCCTGTGCGCCATCAGCGCCCTGCTGCTCAACCTAGTACTGCCAGGCGGCGACGGCTGGCGCAAACGGGACACGGAAGAGGCGTGATTTCGCCGCCCAAGAAAAAGCCCGCGATGATCGAGGGCTTTTTCGTATGCAACGACGTCAGAACTTACCAGCCAACGCCGAAACCCAGGGTGTAGCGGGTTTCATCCAGATCACCCTCGGCGCCACTGACCATGTCCTTCTCGGCCTTCACGTTCAGCGAGGCCCAGTCGGTCACCTTGTAGCGCAGGCCGATCTCGGCATCCAGGCTGTAGTCAGCCGCGCCACTGAGCGGCCGGCCAACCTCGCCGACGCTGAACAGCTGGACAGTCTTGCCGACCAGGTAGCGGTTGTAGTCCCACTTCACGCTCATGGCGTAGAAGCGATCCTGCTCGCCATTGCTGTAGCGGTAATCGCTGCGGTTGGCCAGGGTGGCGATGGAAAACGCACCCAGCTCATCATCCCAGAACTGATAACCGGGACCGGTACCGAGGGTGCGCTGACGCTCCACCTCCTCGATGCGATCGCGCTTGTACTCGAACCGCCCCTGCCAGAACCACTTTTCCGTGAGGAAGCGGTCGAGTGCGTACTCGGCATTCCAGTTGTCGGTGCTGACCACGTCATCTTTCAGCTCGCGGTTGTACTCGGCGAGCGCGTTGTGCCGCCAGCGGCCGTGACGGGCCTGGGTCTTGATGTCGACGTCATAGTCATCGGAGTCGCGCTCACCGCGCTTGTAGTCCAGCCCCAGGTCGATGTTGCCCTTCCAGGTGAAATCCTCCACCAGCGGCTTGGGCTTCATGATCTGCTCGATCTGCGTCAACTCGATGGTCTTCGGCGCCTCGCCATTGGCCAGCGTGACCTTGCCAGGCTCGGCGGCCAGCAGCGATTTGGCACGCTCACCCTCCACCGGCCCGAGCTTGACCAGCAACTCGTGGTCACTCTCCAGGGTGGCGATTTTCTTCCAGTCCAGCGGAATGGAGCCGCCGTAGTCGGTTTCCAGCAGCAGTCTGCTGCCATCGAAGAAGCGGATGGTGCCGGAGAGACGGTCACCGTTCTTCAACCAGACGGTATCGGCGAAAGCGGCGGAACTGCACAGAGCGATGCTCAGGCCTAGCAGGGACAGCGATGTAGAGCGCGACATAAGTTGGGCAAGGGCGTTGGTGGGCGAAAGCCGGGCATTATCCGCAACCCCGGCGCGAGAGCAACAGCTGACCGACCAGGATACGCAGAGTTCAGCTTTTTCCGTCGGGCGGCGATCCGTCGGGCGGCGCCCCGTCGAATGCTGCTGCGCCGAGGGGGCTCACCAGCCGACGCCCACACCGATCAAGTAATGCCGGTCCGACACGGTCTGCCCCTGCGCGCGCAGCTGATCCAGCTCATAGAGCAGCGACAGGCGGGCCCACTGGTTGAGTCGATAGCGCAGGCCGAACTCGCTATCGAGCACATAATCGATCTCGTCGATGTGCGGGACCTGCAATTCGGCGTTGGCATAGAACTCCAGCCGCGTGCCCCACAGCAGGCGTTTGTAGTCCAGCTCCAGCGAGGTGGTGTTGAAGGCCAGGTCGGCGACGTCCGACTCCAGGCGCACACGATTGAACTGGCCGATCAGATCGAAGCGCCCCAGTTCATCGTCCCAGAAGCGATACCCGGGCCCGGTGCCGACGATGCGCTGGCGGTCGACGGTTTCGAACTCATCCTCGGCCTGCTGCGCCCCCACCCGCCAGAACCAGTGCTCGGTGAAAAAGCGATCAAGGTCGTACTCCAGCTCCCAGTTGTCCTCGACCTTCCTGTCGTTCTTGGTTTCACGCTCCAGCTCGCCACTGAGCACATGCCGCCAACGCCCATGTTCGACCCGCGTGTTGCCCTTGAGCTTCCACTCGTCAACGTCGTTCTGGTTGCGCTTCATGTCCAGCTTGGCGTCGAGGTTGCCTTCCCAGAGGCGGTCCTCGAGCAACGGCCGTGGCGGCACCAGCCGCTTGATCTGCGCCAGCGGCAAGGTGTACTCGCGCTCACCCTGAACCCGGACCATGCCGCTGCCGGCGGCGGCCAACCTTTCGCTGCGTTCGTTGTCGAAACCGCTGCGGCGCACCAGCAGGGGCTTGTCCGAACTGAGGGTATCGATATCCTTCCAGTCGATCAGCACCTGGCCGGCGTATTTGGTCTTGAGCGCCAGCTTGCCGCCGTCGAGCAGAATGATGTCACCGCTGAGACGATCACCGTTGTCCAGCCAGACGGTATCGGCCCAGACCGGGACAGCCAGGGCAATGAGGAACAAGGCGACCAGTACGCGCATGTTAAGGATGCATCCTATGAGCAAGACGAAACCGCCAGAGTCTGCACGGCCGGCACCGCCACCGGCAAGCGTCGAGGCACGCCGTGAAGCGCTGTATCTGGTGCTGGCGCAAGTGCCGCCAGGCAAGGTCGTCAGCTACGGTGAGCTGGCGCAGCTGGCTGGCCTGGGCCGCGCCGCGCGCTGGGTCGGGCGCACGCTCAGCCAGTTGCCGGATGGCACCACGCTGCCCTGGCATCGGGTAATCGCCGCTGGCGGCCGCCTGAGCCTGGCCGCAGGTAGCCCTTCCGGCGCCGAACAACGGGCGCGCCTGCGCGCAGAGGGCATCAGCATCCTGAACGAACGTGTGGATATGCGTCGTCACGGCTGGCGCCCGATGGAGCACAGCAGTTAGAGTGCGCGCTATTCATTTTCCACCCCAGATTCGAGCCTGATGCCACGCAAATCCTGGCGAGAAGCCCTCGCCACCTATGCCAATCCCGCCACACTGGCTCTTCTGCTTCTGGGGTTCGCCGCCGGCCTGCCCTACATGCTGGTGTTCTCGACGCTCTCGGTATGGCTGCGCGAAGCCGGTGTGGCGCGCGAAACCATCGGTTTCGCCAGCCTCATCGGCCTGGCCTACGCCTTCAAATGGGTGTGGGCGCCGATGCTCGACCAGTGGCGCCTGCCGCTGCTGGGCAAGCTCGGCCGGCGCCGCTCGTGGCTGGTGTTGTCACAGGGGCTGGTCGCCATCGGCCTGATCGGCATGGCCAACTACGATCCGCAGACGCACCTGTCCGCGCTGGTCGCCCTGGCCGTACTGGTGGCGTTCGCCTCGGCCACCCAGGACATCGCCGTCGACGCCTATCGCCTGGAGATTCTCGGCGACGAACACCAGGCCGCGCTGGCTGCTGCCTACATGACCGGCTACCGCGTCGCCGCACTGCTGGCCACCGCCGGTGCGCTGTACTTTGCCGAGGGTTTCGGTTCGACCGCCAAGGACTACCAGTTCAGCGCCTGGGCCGGCACCTACCTGGTGTTCGCGCTGCTGATGCTGCCGGGCCTGCTCACCTCGATCTGGATGCGCGAGCCACCGGCACCACCGCACATTCAGGCCGCCCCACCCAAGCACGGATTCTTCCATCAGTTGCTGGCGATCAGTGCAGTGATCGTACTGGTCATCTCCGTGCCGACCATGTTCATCCAGTTCTACCAGAGCGATCTGGTAGCGATGGTGGTCGGCGACGTCAGCATGCAGGAGCTGCTCTACAACGATCGCGCCTTCCTGCGCGCCATGCTCTACAGCACCCTGGCCTGCGTCTGCGCGTCCGGCTTGTTCTGGGGCGGCCTGGCACCGGTGCTGAAAACCGCGGCGGCGAAGTACGGCTTCTTCCATCAGCTGTTGTCCGTACTGCTGCTGATCATCCTGCTGATCGCCATTCCAGCGATGGTCACCCAGTTCTACGAAAGCGACCTCAACCTGTTCTTCCAGGGCCAGCTGAGCCTGCAGGATCTGCTGTACTACGACCGCGCCTTCCTGCGCGCATTGCTCTATACCTTGCTCACCAGCCTGTCGATATCCAGCCTGTTCTGGGGCGGCATGGCGCCGGTGCTCACACCGATCAACGACTTCATCGTGCGTTATCGCTGGCAGGCGCTGCTGTTGCTCAGCCTGATCGCCACCTATCGCCTGTCCGATACCGTGATGGGGGTGATGGCCAACGTCTTCTACATCGATCAGGGCTTCACCAAGGAGCAGATCGCCAGCGTCAGCAAGGTCTTCGGCCTGGTGATGACCCTGCTCGGCGCCGGCGCCGGGGGGCTGCTGATCGTGCGTTTCGGCATCATGCCGATTCTGCTGATCGGCGCCGCAGCCTCGGCGGCGACCAACCTGCTGTTCATGGCCCTGGTGGGCATGGGCGCGCATCTGAACATGCTGGTCGTCACCATCAGCTGCGACAACTTCAGCGCAGGCCTGGCCACCTCGGCGTTCGTCGCCTACCTGTCGAGCCTGACCAACCTGAAGTTCTCCGCCACCCAATACGCCCTGCTCAGCTCCATCATGCTGCTGCTACCGCGCCTGATTGGCGGCTACTCCGGCGTGATGGTGGAAAACCTCGGTTATGCACACTTCTTCCTCGCCACCGCATTGATGGGCATCCCCACGCTGCTGCTCATCGTCATCCAGTGGCGCCGCGACAAACGCCAGGCGCTGCTCGAGCCGACACCACCTGCGGCCGAAAAGGCCTGATCGACAGACAGAAAAAAGCCCCGGATCGACCGGGGCTTTTTCGTTGCATCGCGTCTCACTCGGCCTTGGCCAGGTGCACCACGCGCTGTGGGAACGGAATGCCGATCCCGGCTTCGGTCAGACGCTCCTTGGCCAGCTCGGTAAAGGCGAAAGTCACCGGCCAGAAGTCGCCGGTCGCCACCCAAACACGCAACGAGAGATTCACCGCGCTGTCACCCAGCCCGGTCACGAACACCACCGGCGCCGGATCGGCCTGCACTCGCGGATCCTGGGCGATTTCCAGCAACACCTCCCGTGCCCGCTTGATATCGCTGGAGTAGTCGATACCGATGTTGATATCGGCACGACGACGCGGCTCGCGCGAATAGTTGGTGATATGACCATTGGACAGGCTGCCATTGGGCACGATCACCACCTTGTTGTCCGCCGTCTTCAGCGTGGTGTGGAAGATCTGGATGTGGTCGACGCTCCCGGAAACCCCCTGAGCCTCGATCCAGTCGCCGGCGCGAAATGGGCGGAACAACATGATCAGTACGCCACCGGCGAAGTTGGCCAGGCTGCCCTGCAACGCCAGACCGATGGCCAGCCCCGCCGCACCGATCATGGCGATGAAGGAAGTCGTCTCCACACCGATCATCGAGGCCACGCTGATCAACAGCAGAATGCGCAGCACGATGCTGACCAGGCTGCCGATGAAACTGCTCAGCGCGCGGTCGACCTTGCGCGCTTCGAGCAAGCCACCGATGGTGGAGGTGAGACGGCTGATCAGCCACCAGCCGATCAGCAGCGTGACCACGGCCAGAGCCAGCTTGCCGCTGTACTCCAGAACCACCGGCAGCCAGGCCTCGGACAGCTTGACCAGTTCGTCGACGTTCATATCCATGGGGGGCTCCTGTTTTCCCGTACATGAAACAAAACCGCCATGGCATGCCATGGCGGTCAAAATGCTATCAACCTAGGGTGCGACGCCTTGGCGCCGCAAAGGTTCAATCGCGGAAATTGTTGTACTGCAGCGGCATGCCGAACTCGTGACCGCGCAGCACGGCGATCGCCTCCTGCAGGTCATCGCGTTTCTTGCCGGTGACACGCACCTGCTCACCCTGAATGGCCGCCTGCACTTTCAGCTTGGCGTCCTTGATGTGAGCGACGATCTTCTTCGCCAGCTCCTTGTCGATCCCCTCGCGGAAAGTGACCTCCTGCTTCATCACCTTGCCCGATGCGTAGGGCTCCTTGGTTTCCATGCACTGACAGTCGATCTTGCGCTTGACCAGGCTGCCGCGCACGATGTCGAGCATCTGCTCGAGCATGAACTCGGCTTCGGCGGTCAAGGTCAGCGCCTTGTCCTTGCTTTCGATGCTGCACTTGCCGCGCAGATCGAAACGGCGGTCGAGCTCCTTGATGGCGTTATCGACCGCATTGGTCAGTTCGTGTTTGTCCAGTTCGGACACGACGTCGAACGAAGGCATGAGTGGGCTCCTGATGGACGGCGCGATACTCTTCACGGAGTGAGCGCGCCTGACTTGACGATAACTTTGGCGGGCCCATTATAACCAGACTGATACACGCCGTTTGGCGTCCTTCCTCTTTGCCTGCGAGCCAGCACCATGCCCAACCCCCATCTCAGCATCCTGGTGGTGGACGACGCCAAGTTCTCCAGCGCCATGATCGGTCGCGCACTGACCCAGGCCGGCTACCAGGACGTACGTTTCGCCAGCAGCGCCAGTGAGGCGCTGCAGCTGCTCGAGCAGCGCCCCGCCAGCGTACTGCTGGCCGACTGGCTGATGCCCGAGATCGATGGTCTGGAACTCACTGCGCGGGTACGCCAGCTGGACGAGACCGCCGATCACTACACCTACGTCATCCTGCTGACCGGCAAGGAAGGCGAAAACGTCCTGGGCGAAGCCTTCGACCGCGGTGTCGACGACTTCATCAGCAAGGCGGCGATGAACGAGCAACTGGTGCCACGCGTCTACGCCGCCGACCGGCTGTGCAACACGCTACAGCGCCTGTTGCACGAGAACCGCATGCTGACGCAGAACATCGCCAGTCTGGAACGGCGCAACCTGGTCGACCCGCTCACCGGCCTGGGCAACCCACGCTACCTGCGCCAGAAGCTGGCCGACAGCCTGCGTCAGATCGAGTCGCGCGGCGGTGCCGTGTGCTATCTGCTGATCGGTTTGCAGGAAGCCGGCAAGCTGCGCAGCCAATATGGCGACCGTTTCTTCAACGAACTGCTGCATGGCGCAGCACGCCGCCTGCAGCAGCTGGTCAGGCCGCTGGACGTACTGACCCGCCTGGACGACAACCACTTCGGCCTGATCACCCTGCTCGATGACCTGCACGAATGCTCGCCGAGCAGCTTCAAACGCCTGCACGAAGGCCTCAATCTCAAGGCCTTCAAGACCAGCGAAGGCTTCATCACCCTCAAGGCGGGTATCAGCCTGGTCGGACTGGACGCCAAGGCGTTGCCCACCGATCCCGAGCAGCTGATCAAGCATGCGGAGAAACTGCTGGCCGAGTCCTACGCCAGCGGCCGGGTCGCAGCCATGCGTCTGCCTCTGCCGTGACCTGGCATGTCCTCGGCGCCGGCAGCCTCGGCAGTCTGTGGGCCACGCGCCTGGCCCGAGCCGGTCTACCCGTCAGGCTGATCCTGCGCAACCGGCAGCGCCTCGAAGCCTACCGCGAGGCTGGTGGGCTGACGCTGATCGAAGCAGGCCAGCCCCAGCAATACGCCATCCCGGCCGAATTGCCGCAGGCGGACACGCCCATCCATCGCCTACTGCTGGCCTGCAAGGCCTATGACGCGTCCAGCGCCGCCGCGAGCGTCGCCGAACGCCTGGCACCCGGCGCCGAGCTGCTGCTGTTGCAAAATGGACTGGGCAGCCAGGAACAAGTCGCCCAGCGACTGCCCAGGCAACGCTGTCTGTTCGTCTCCAGCACCGAGGGCGCCTTTCGCCCTGCGGACTTTCAGGTGGTCTTCGCCGGCAATGGGCAAAACTGGCTAGGTGACCCTAGCGATCCGCGACCACCCGCCTGGCTGGAAGACCTGCAGCGCGCCGGCATCACGCACCTGTGGAGCCCTGACATCCTTGCGCGCCTGTGGCGCAAGCTGGCGCTGAACTGCGCGATCAACCCGCTCACCGTCCTGCATGACTGCCGCAACGGTGAACTGGCCCAGCACCCGGCTGAAGTCGCGACCCTGTGCGCCGAACTCGGCGAACTGCTGCAGCGCTGCGGTCAACCGGCCGCTGCGGAAAACCTGCATGAGGACGTGCAGCGGGTCATAGCCGCCACCGCGGCGAACTACTCATCCATGCACCAGGACGTCGCCCAGGGGCGCCGTACCGAGATCGCCTATCTGCTTGGCTACGCCAGCGCCGCCGCGCAGCGCCATGGCGTGCACCTGCCCCACCTGCAACACCTGCAACAGCGCCTGGTCCGGCACCTGCAAGAACACGGCCTACCCGTGGACTAACGCGCCATGCCGTGGCAATGACCCTCCTGGCGCGCTAACCTGCCGCTTCCACTCGCCACAGCGATACGCTCATGAGACTGCGTCAGCGCCTCGAAAACCTGCCGGTTGGCCGCAAGCTGCTTGCCGCGCTGCTGGTGTTGCTCGCCGCAGTGATGCTGGTGGCCAATCTGGCGTTCATCAGCGCGGCCTACTGGATCACTCAGGAGAGCATGGCGCCACAAGCCCTGCACACCCTGGGCCGCCTCATCGCCAGCCCGACACTCAGCAAGGAGGCGCTGCACTCGCCAGCCTCGGCGCAAACCCTGCTCACACGCCTGGATGAATACGCGCCGCTGCGTGCCGCAGTGATCTACGACAGCAACGGCGATAGCCTGGCGCAATTGCAACGCGGGGAAAAACTACAGCTGCCGCAGAAGCTCAGCCAGTTGCCCAACTGGCGCGAAACGGCCTTTCGCACCAACCTGCTGGTCGACCTGCCACATCCCAGCGGTCGCCCCGGCGCCCTGCTGCTGGTGGCCTCCAGCGAGCTCCCTGGCGCCTTCTACACCGGCACGCTGACCGCCAGCCTGGTCATTCTGGCGTTCAGCGTGCTGCTGTGGATGCTGGTCGCCAGGCAGATCAAGCGCCTGGTGACCAAGCCGATCCGCCGTCTGGAGGAGCTCTCGCGTCAGGTCACCCGGGAAGAAAACTATGCGCTGCGCGCCAACCGAGGCAATCAGGACGAGATCGGCAGCCTGGCCGATGCCTTCAACACCATGCTGATGCGCATGGAGGCGCGCGAGCAGCAGCTCAAGCGCGCCCGCGACGACGCCCAGCAAGCCTTCGACCAGGCGCAGAGCCTGGCCGAGGAAACCCGCCACTCCAACCGCAAGCTGGAGCTGGAAGTACAGGTGCGCAGCAAGATCGAGAAGAAGCTCACCGGTTTTCAGAACTACCTCAACAGCATCATCGACTCCATGCCCTCGGCACTGATCGCGCTCGACGAACAGCTCTACGTCACGCAGTGGAATCAGGAGGCCAGCGCGCTCTCCGGCACACGCCTGGAAGAAGCGCTGAACCAGCCGGTGTTCCTCGCCTTCCCGCCACTGAAACCCTTTCTCGCAAAGCTCAAGCGCACCGCCGAGCAACACCGGGTGGAAAAGATCGAGCGTGTGACCTGGCACAAGGACGAGGAACCCCACCACTACGCACTGACCTTCTACCCACTGATGGGTGGCGCGGGCCGCGGCGTGGTGATTCGTATCGACGACATCACCCAGCGTCTGGCCCTTGAGGAAATGATGGTGCAGTCGGAGAAGATGCTCTCCGTCGGCGGCCTGGCCGCCGGCATGGCGCACGAGATCAACAACCCGCTCGGCGCCATCCTGCACAACGTGCAGAACATCCGCCGGCGCCTGTCTCCAGAGCTGGAAAGGAACCTGGAGCAGGCCGAGCAGGCCGGCATCAGCCTGGACGCCATCGAGCATTACATGGAGGCCCGCGAAGTGCCGCGCCTGCTCGACGGTATCCAGCATGCCGGCCAACGCGCAGCCAAGATCGTCAGCCACATGCTCAGTTTCAGTCGGCGCAGCGACCGCCAGCTATCGCCCTGCGATCTGCCGGCGCTGATCGACCAGGCGCTGGAGATCGCCGGGAACGACTTCGACCTGGCCGACAGCTTCGACTTCAAGACCCTGGAGATCGTGCGCCAGTTCGACCCGCAGTTGGGCCCGGTGGCCGGCACTGCCAACGAGCTGGAGCAGGTCCTGCTGAACCTGCTGAAGAACGCAGCCCAGGCCATTCACCAACGCGACGAGGACAGCGAGCCCGGCCGCATCATCCTGCGCACGCGGCAAACTGGCAGCTGGGCCGAAGTTCAGGTGGAAGACAACGGCATCGGCATGAGCGAGGCGGTGCGCAAGCGCATCTTCGAACCGTTCTTCACGACCAAGGAGGTTGGCCAGGGCACCGGGCTGGGCCTGGCGGTCTCCTATTTCATCATCACCAATAACCACAAGGGGCAGATGGAGGTGCACTCCACCCCCGGCCACGGCACCTGCTTCACCCTACGCCTGCCGCTGGCCTCCCTGCCCGACCAAACAGGACTCTAAGACATGGGCTTTCGCCTCTCGAAGATCTACACCCGCACTGGCGACAAGGGCGAAACCGGGCTGGCCGACGGCCGCCGTGTCGGCAAGGATCATCCTCGTATCGAGGCCATCGGCGAACTGGACACCCTCAACAGCCAGCTCGGTCTGTTGCTCGCCGAACTGGACGAGGCAGCCGCGACCTGGCCAGGCCTCAAGGAGGTCAGCGAAGTGCTGAACCCCTGCCAGCATCGACTGTTCGACCTTGGTGGCGAACTGGCGATGCCCGAGTATCAGGCTCTGCAGCAGGTGGAAGTGCAACGCCTGGAGGCCGCCATCGACAGCTGGAACGAAGAGGTCGGGCCGCTGGAAAACTTCATCCTGCCCGGCGGCTCGAGGCTGATCGCCCAGGCTCACATTTGCCGCAGCCTGGCGCGCAGCAGCGAACGCCGCTGTCAGCACCTCAATGCAGTGGAACCGCTACGTGCCGAGGGCCTGGCCTATGTCAACCGCCTGTCCGACCTGCTGTTCGTCGCTGCCCGCGTGATCGCCAAGCGCCAGGGCATCGACGAAGTGCTGTGGAAGGCTGCCGAAAAGCCCTGAGCCGCGACTACAGGGCGGCGTCTGGCCAGAACGCGCGGATGCCCGCTACGCCCTGGGCGCCAACCTGCCAGGCGCGCTGGATATCGGCCGGGCCGACGCCGCCCAGCAGATAAGCCGGCAGGTTGAAGCCCGCTAGCATCTCGCTCGCTGCCTCCCAGCCCAGCGGCTGCGCCTCGGGGTGCGTTGCGGTCGCCTGCACGGGCGACAGGGTGACGAAGTCCACGCCCATCTGCGTTGCCAGCGCCAGTTCTTCAGTGCTGTGGCAGGACGCGGCCAACCAGCGATCATCAGGGAACGGGCGGCCGCCCGCAGCGTACTTGCGCAACTGCTCAGCCGTCAGGTGCCAGCCGGCCGCGGGAAAATCGCCCAGCCACTCCAAAGGCCCCTTGAGCATCAGCTGCGCCTTGCCGGCGCACAAACCCTGTACATCGATAGCCAGATCACGGTACTGCGGGTCGAACATGTTCGGTGCACGCAACTGGATCAGCCGCACGCCCTGCGCCAGGGCGCTACGGATGCCGGCAAGCAGCTCACTCGGTTCGAGGCCATCTGGAGTGATCAGGTAACGATCAGGCAGGCGCGCGGCGGCGACTATGGGTTTGTTGGCGGCGGGAAATTCATAGTCCAGCAGCTGCCGCTCTCTGACCCAGGCCAGTGGCTGGCCTTCTGCGCCATGGGGCTCGCCGCTGAAAGCCGAGACCTCCCAGACATCCAGCAGGACCTGCTTGTCCGGGTAGTCGTGGCGAATCTGGATCAGCGCACGCGCAGCCTGCGGCTCGATGCCAAGCTCTTCCTGCAACTCACGGTCGAGCGCAACGCGCACCGCTTCGCCGTCTTCCACCTTGCCGCCGGGAAACTCCCACAGACCGCCCTGATGTTTGTCCTGCGGGCGCCTGGCGATCAGGATGCGTCCATCCACACCCCGAATCACCGCTGCTGCGACATGAACGCGCTTCACCTCTTTACCTCCTGCAATGCTGCCTGATACCAGCGTTGGAATGCCGGCCAACGATAGATGGTTTCGACATAGGCTGCTGCCACCGTCGGCAGCGCAACATGATAACTGCGCAGGCGCGCAGCAACCGGTGCGAAGAAGGCATCGGCAATGCAGGGCCGGCCGAACAGGTAGTTGCCGGTACTGCCGAAGCGCTCGCGGCAGTCGGCCCAGATCGCGCAGATCCGATCGATATCGGCCTGCGCCGCATCGGGTAACTCGCTCAGCGCCTGGTCGCGCGCCAGATCCATTGGCAGATGGCTGCGCAGGGCGCTGAAGCCACTGTGCATTTCCGCGCAGACACTACGCGCCAGCGCTCGCGCCTGACGTTGCTGCGGCCACAGCTGCGCCTCGGGGTGGCACTCGGCGAGATACTCGGCAATCGCCAGCGAGTCCCACACCGGCCCGTGCTCGGCAAGCAGCACCGGCACCTTGCCGGTGGGTGAGTGACGCAGCAACTGCGCCCGGCTGTCCGGCTGATACAGACGCACCAGCACCTCGTCATATTCCACACCCGCCAGCTCGACAGCCAGCGCGGCACGCAACGACCAGGAGGAATAGTTCTTGTCGCCAATCACCAGTTTCAGAGCCATCTCGCGCGTCCTCGGGGATGAAGTTGCTCGACGTTAAAAGGCCGCCCCGCGAATAGCAAATTCCCGCGCGTCATGGGGCCATGAGGCGCGGGAATAGGGACCAGCAGAACCAGGGGCTGTTTGCGTTGCGCGTGGCAATGCGGCTTGCGCTGAAACGGCAACAGCCCTGATCAGGTGCGGTATTCAGCGTTGATCTTGACGTACTCGTGGGACAGGTCGGTGGTCCAGATGGTCTCGCTGCAGGTACCGCGACCCAGCTCGATGCGGATGGTGATTTCCTCACGAGCCATCACCGCGGCCCCCTGCTCTTCGGTGTAGCTGGTCGCGCGGCAACCCTTGCTGGCGATGCACACCTCACCGAGGAACACGTCGATCTTGCTCACGTCCAGCTGCGCCACGCCGGCGTAGCCCACGGCGGCAAGGATTCGCCCCCAGTTGGGATCGGAAGCGAACAGCGCGGTCTTGATCAGCGGCGAATGGGCCACGGCGTAAGCCACGTCCAGGCACTCCTGATGGGTGCCACCACCGTTGACCTGCACGGTGACGAACTTGGTCGCGCCTTCGCCGTCACGGACGATGGCCTGAGCCACTTCCATGAACACCTCGAACACCGCCTGCTTGAGCTTGGCGAACAGCTCACCGGAGGCCTCGGTGATTTCCGCCAGCGCGGCCTGGCCGGTGGCAATCAGCATGCAGCAGTCGTTGGTGGAGGTGTCGCCGTCGATGGTGATGCGGTTGAACGACTTGTTCGCCGCATCACGCACCAGATCCTGCAGCACACCCTGAGCGACCGTGGCGTCGGTGGCGATGTAGCCGAGCATGGTGGCCATGTTCGGCCGGATCATGCCGGCCCCCTTGGAGATACCGGTGACGGTGATGGTCACGCCGTCGTGCTGGAACTGACGGCTGGCGCCCTTGGGCAGAGTGTCGGTGGTCATGATGCCGGTGGCGGCGGTGACCCAGTTGTCTTCCTTCAGATCATCCAGCGCAGCCTGCAGCGCGGACTCGATCTTCTCCACCGGCAGCGGCTCGCCGATCACACCAGTGGAAAACGGCAGCACGGCGCCCTCGGTTACGCCGGTCAGCTCGGCCAGACGCGCACAGGCACGACGCGCACGCGCCAGGCCATCGGCACCGGTGCCGGCGTTGGCATTGCCGGTATTGGTCAGCAGGTAGCGTACTTCGCCGCCCAGGCGCTCGCGAGTGATCAGCACAGGAGCCGCGCAGAAGGCGTTGGTGGTGGTCACACCGGCGATGCGCGAACCTTCGGCGCAACGCATCACTACCACATCCTTGCGCCCCGGGCGCTTGATGCCGGCCGAGGCGATGCCCAGCTCGAAACCGGGAACCGGGTGCAGGGTAGACAGCGGGCCAAGACCAACAGCCATGAGATGCGCTCCTTGAAGTATGCGGTGATCGCCTCGGGCGACCGAAATGAGATGGTAAAACGCCGCGAGCGGCAAAGCCGTCGCGGCGTCATCGAGGGCGGCAACAGAATAGCCGAAGCCCTCCTTACTGCAAGCGCCCGTGCCGGACGCCGCCTGCTATCAGCCGATCTGACCGTGGCAGTGCTTGTACTTCTTGCCCGAGCCACAAGGGCACGGCTCGTTACGTCCGACCTTCTGCTCGGCACGCACCGGCGCAGCGGCAACAGCGACGTCGCCCTCCTCGGCCTTGCCCTCTTCAGCGGCCAAGGCCGAAGCGTCAGCGTGCTGGAACTCCATGCGCTCGGCCAAGGCCTCGGCTTCGCGGCGCAGGCGAGCTTCCTCTTCGGCCGGGTCTTCGCGGCGAACCTGCACATGACCGAGCACGCGGATGGTGTCGCGCTTGATCGACTCCAGTAGCTCCTGGAACAGGGCGAAGGACTCGCGCTTGTACTCCTGCTTCGGGTTCTTCTGCGCATAGCCGCGCAGGTGAATGCCGTGACGCAGGTGATCCATGGTCGACAGGTGGTCTTTCCACAGGTCGTCCAGCACGCGCAGCAGAATCTGCTTCTCGAAGGTACGCAGGGCCTCGGCGCTGGCCTGGGTTTCCTTCTCGTTGTACGCCGCCAGCAGCTCGGCGAGGATGCGCTCGCGCAGGGTTTCCTCATACAGCTTGTCGTCTTCGTCCAGCCATTGCTGGACCGGCAACTTGATGCCGAAATCAGTCTGCAGAGCGGACTCCAGACCCGACACATCCCACTGTTCCGGCATCGATTGCGGCGGAATATGGCTGTTGATGGCGGCGGTCAGCACCTCTTCGCGGAACTCGGCGATGGTGTCGCCGACGTTCTCCGAAGCCAGCAGGCTGTTGCGCATGTGGTAGATCACCTTGCGCTGCTCGTTGGCCACGTCGTCGAACTCGAGCAGTTGCTTACGCATGTCGAAGTTGCGGCCCTCGACCTTGCGCTGGGCCTTCTCGATGGCGTTGGTGACCATGCGGTGCTCGATGGCCTCGCCGGATTGCATGCCGAGCGCCTTCATGAAGTTCTTCACCCGGTCGGAGGCGAAGATGCGCATAAGGTTATCTTCCAGCGACAGGTAGAAACGGCTGGAACCCGGGTCGCCCTGACGGCCGGAACGACCACGCAGCTGGTTGTCGATACGACGCGATTCGTGGCGCTCGGAGGCAATCACGTGCAGGCCGCCTGCTTCGATCACCTGCTGGTGACGCTTCTGCCACTCGGTCTTGATCTGCGCGATCTGCTCATCGGTGGGGTTTTCCAGCGCCGCGACTTCAACTTCCCAGTTACCGCCCAGCAGGATGTCGGTACCACGACCGGCCATGTTGGTGGCGATGGTCAGCGCACCCGGACGACCGGCCTGGGCAATGATCTCGGCTTCCTTGTCGTGGAACTTGGCGTTGAGCACCTTGTGCTCGATGCCTTCCTTGTCCAACAACTGGCTGACGTACTCGGACGTTTCGATGGTCGCGGTACCCACCAGGATCGGTCGGCCCTGAGCCTGGCAATCCTTGATGTCGGCGATGATCGCCTGGTACTTCTCTTCCTGGGTCAGGTAGACCAGGTCGTTGAAGTCCTTGCGCGCAACCGGCTTGTTGGTCGGGATGACCATGACGTCCAGACCATAGATCTGACGGAATTCGAAGGCCTCGGTATCAGCGGTACCGGTCATGCCGGACAGCTTGTTGTAGAGACGGAAATAGTTCTGGAAGGTGGTCGAGGCCAGCGTCTGGCTCTCGGCCTGGATGTTCACCCCTTCCTTGGCCTCGATGGCCTGATGCAAACCCTCGGAGAGGCGGCGACCCGGCATGGTGCGCCCGGTGTGCTCGTCGATCAGGATCACCTGGCCGTTCTGCACGATGTACTCGACATTGCGATGGAACAGCTTGTGCGCGCGCAGACCGGCGTACACATGCGTCAGCAGACCGAGGTTGTGTGCGGAGTAGAGGCTTTCACCTTCGGCCAGCAGGCCGACAGCAGTGAGCATCTCTTCGACGTACTGGTGGCCAGCCTCGTTGAGCTCGACCTGACGGGTTTTCTCGTCGACCTTGTAGTGACCTTCCTGAGTCACCACGCCTTCCTCTTCCTCGATGTGCTGCTTGAGGCGCGGGATCAGCTTGTTGATCTCGATGTACAGCTTGGAGCTGTCTTCGGCCTGACCGGAAATGATCAGCGGGGTACGCGCTTCGTCGATGAGGATGGAGTCGACTTCGTCGATCACGGCAAAATTCAGCTCGCGCTGGAACTTGTCTTCCAGGCTGAAGGCCATGTTGTCGCGCAGGTAGTCGAACCCGAATTCGTTGTTGGTGCCATAGGTGATGTCGGCAGCGTAGGCCGCGCGCTTTTCTTCCGGCGGCTGGAAGGGCGTGACGATGCCAACGGACAGACCGAGGAACTCATACAGCGGACGCATCCAGTTGGCATCGCGGCGGGCCAGGTATTCGTTGACCGTGACCACGTGTACGCCCTTGCCGGACAGTGCATTGAGGTAGACCGCCAGGGTACCGACCAGCGTCTTGCCCTCACCGGTACGCATCTCGGCAATCTTGCCTTCGTGCAGGGTCATGCCACCGATCAGCTGCACATCGAAGTGGCGCATGCCCATCACCCGCTTGCCGGCCTCACGGGCCACGGCAAAGGCTTCGGGAAGCAGCTTGTCGAGCGTTTCGCCCTTGGCCAGACGGCCCTTGAACTCTTCGGTCTTGCCACGCAGTTGCTCGTCCGAGAGGGCGATCATCTGCTCTTCGAGGACGTTGACGGACTGCACCGCCTTGAGCATGCGTTTGACTTCACGCTCATTCTTGCTTCCGAAAAGTTTTTTAAACAGAGGCGCAAACATATCGACAGGATCTTCCGGCGAATGGATGGAGGTCGGCGCAAATCGCGACCTGGCAGCCAGCATGGCTGCGGGCGAAGGGGGCATTCTACTCGGAAAAACCGAGGAGGAAAGTGACGTTGTCAGCCCATTGCTGCCGCGTGATGGCGCAGGCCACGCATCCCCGGCAAATCAGGAGCGCGGCGTGAAACGTTATATGAGGGTCGCATGCTGGCAATTCAAGGGCAGCACGAAAGCGGCATGCTTACTCGACGCCGTTGGCACGCGCGATGTACAGCGCTGGATTGACCTGACGGCCATCCTTGCTGACTTCGAAATGCACGTGATAACCGGTGGAGCGACCACTGCGACCGACCTTGGCGATGGTCTGGCCACGCTGCACCAGATCACCGATCTGCACGATGTTGCTCTGGTTGTGGGCGTAGAGGGTGACGTAACCGTCGGCATGGCTGATTTCCACCACGTTGCCATAGCCATTCTTCTTGCCAGAAAACGTGACCACACCGGCGGCCACCGACACCACATCGCTACCGGGCTTGGAGGCAAAATCGATGCCCTTGTGGACGCTGACGCGACCGGTCAGCGGGTGTACCCGACGGCCGAAAGGCGACGACACATAGCCCTGCAAAACCGGACGACCGGAAAGTGTCTCAGCCTCGCTCAGGCGACGCTCGCCAAGCAACTGCTCCAGCACTTCCAACTGCTGCTCGCGGCTGTCCACTCGCAGCGCCAGATCGTCAAGCGCACTCATGAAAGGTGGCGGCGCATAGGCCGAAGCACCCAGCGCGTCTTCCGCACCGCCCTGGCCGACCCCGAGGGAAAAATCGAATTCGCCCGCATCCAGCTCCGCCAGTTCGGTGAGACGCTCACCCAGGGCATCGAGCCGGGTCAGACGCGCCTGCAACTCCGCGACGTGCACGGCGAAGGCGTCGAGCTGACGCTGAGCGTCCTGGCGTACCACACCGACCTGCTCGCGCTGCTGGTCCAGCGCCTTGACCAGCGAGGTGTCGAGCACAGGTTCGGTGGTCAGCCACTTGGCGCCCAGCGCGGCGCCGGCGCCGAGACTCAGAACCAGCAGCAGGGCCGCCGACAGCAGCAGCCAACGCAGGTCCAAGTGGATCGTTCGCGCCGAACCGTGACGACTATTGAGCAAGATGATATGCATGGCTTCCCCTTTTCGCAGAACACAGGCCGGCAGCACGCTCTGCTACCATGACGGCTCTGCAACTTAAGGCTTCCTGCCATGACGTTTCGTCCCTTGCCGGCCCAGGCACCCGCTAAGCTGTTACGCGAAGCAAAGCCCCTGAAAGCGCTGTTCGGTCAGGCGCAACGCCTTACCCACCTGCAGCGTCTTGTAGAAAGCCAGCTACAACCTGCCGCCCGAGAACACTGTCATGTAGCGTCCTGGCGTGAAGGTTGTCTGCTATTGATCGTGACCGATGGCCACTGGGCAACACGCCTGCGTTATCAGCAAAGAAGACTGCAACGCCAACTGCAGGCACTCGAAGAATTCGCGACCTTAACGAAAATCCTGTTCAAGGTGCAACCTCAAGCCGGCCAGAATCGCGGAACCGGTCGCACCCTGCACTTGTCCAATAGCGCCGCTCAAAGCATCCAGGCGACGGCCGAAGGCATCAGCGACCCCAGGCTACGCGCGGCTCTGGAGCGTTTGGCCAGTCATACGCAGAAGGACGAGTAAGCCCTCGCTCCGTTCGTCGGCAAACGTCATTTTTTCGCACTCGTCAGACAAATGGCGTCAGAAATCTTCCAAATGCTTGCCGGCAGTTGAACGGCACGCCATAAAAAAGGCCACCCGAAGGTGGCCTCAATTGAAGCTGGAAAGAGAGTTCGCTTACACCGCCGCAACCGGGCGCATGTAAGAGATCGGCGCGAGTGTGGCGTCCTCGAAGGTCACCATTTCCCAGGCATCGGTCTGCTCGATCAGCGTACGCAGCAAACGATTGTTCAGTGCGTGACCCGACTTGAAGCCCTTGAACTCGCCGATCAGGCTGTTACCCAGCAGGTACAGGTCGCCGATGGCATCGAGAATCTTGTGTTTGACGAATTCGTCCTCGTAACGCAGGCCGTCTTCATTAAGCACGCGATATTCGTCGACCACGATGGCGTTTTCCACACTGCCACCAAGCGCCAGGTTCTGCGAACGCAGGAACTCGATGTCACGCATGAAGCCGAAGGTGCGGGCCCGGCTGACTTCCTTGACGAAAGACGTGCTGGAGAAATCCACACTGGCGCTCTGCGTGCGATTGCGGAACACGGGGTGATCGAAGTCGATCTCGAAGCTCACCTTGAAACCGTCGAAAGGCACGAAGGTGGCGCGCTTGTCGCCCTCCTCCACGGTCACCTCACGCAGGATGCGGATGAACTTCTTCGGCGCGTCCTGCTCCTGCAGGCCAGCGGATTGAATCAGGAATACGAAGGGACCGGCACTGCCATCCATGATCGGCACTTCGGACGCGGAGAGCTCGACGTAGGCGTTATCGATGCCCAGGCCTGCCATGGCCGAAAGCAGATGCTCTACCGTGTCCACCTTGACATCACCATTGATCAACGTAGTCGACATGGTGGTTTCACCGACATTCCCGGCCGAGGCGCGGATTTCCACGACAGGGTCGAGATCGGTACGACGAAACACGATACCAGTGTCCACCGGAGCCGGCTTCAGGGTCAGGTAAACCTTTTCCCCCGAATGCAGGCCAACGCCGGTGGCACGGATGATGTTCTTCAGGGTGCGTTGTCTGATCATGGCTTGGCCGCTATATCGCTAGTTGCGAATTGTTTTCAACAATGGTCGGGAATGATAGCAGAACCGACCTTTGCTGAACACCAATCACCCATATACTCCTGATACATTCCATCAATCGGCCTGGCGACGCAGGAAAGCCGGAATATCCAGGTAATCGAGATCGTCCTGGGTATTGAGCTTGGCTGCAGTGGCCGCGCCGCTGTGGCTCTGACGCTGTACGGTCGGACGCTCGTAGTCCTTGTAGTTGACCGACTGCTCGCTGCGCGGCTGCGCGGCAGGCTGCTGGGCAACTGGCTGGCTGACGGCGACCTGAACGGTGTTGTCGACCACCTTGACCGGTTTCTCCATGCGCGCGCCGAGACCGGTGGCGACGACAGTCACGTGCAGTTCGTCGCGCATGTCGGCGTCGATCACGGTGCCGACCTTGACGGTGGCGTGCTCGGAGGCGAACTGCTCGATGATGTTACCCACGTCGGAGTACTCACCCAGGGACAGGTCAGGACCGGCAGTGATGTTCACCAGGATGCCACGGGCGCCCTGCAGGTTGACGTCTTCGAGCAGCGGGTTGCGGATGGCCGCCTCGGTGGCTTCACGCGCACGGTTCGGACCGCTGGCGCAGCCAGTGCCCATCATCGCCATGCCCATTTCGCTCATCACGGTTTTCACGTCGGCGAAGTCGACGTTGATCATGCCCGGACGCTTGATGATGTCGGAGATACCGCGCACGGCACCGGCCAGCACGTCGTCAGCCTTGGCGAAGGCGGACAGCAGGCTGGCATCCTTGCCGAGGATGGTCAGCAGTTTTTCGTTGGGAATGGTGATCAGCGAGTCGACGCTCTCGGACAGCGCGCGGATGCCCTCATCGGCGATGACCATGCGCTTCTTGCCTTCGAACGGGAACGGGCGAGTGACCACGGCCACGGTCAGAATGCCCAGCTCCTTGGCCACTTCGGCGATGACCGGTGCGGCACCGGTACCGGTACCACCGCCCATGCCGGTGGTGATGAACACCATGTCGGTGCCAGCCAGCACTTCAGCGATGCGCTCGCGATCTTCCAGCGCGGCCTGACGACCGACTTCCGGATTGGCGCCAGCGCCCAGGCCCTTGGTCACGCCTGGGCCGAGCTGCAGCACGGTACGTGCGCCGATGTTCTTCAGCGCCTGCGCATCGGTGTTGGCGCAGATGAACTCGACGCCCTCGATGTTGCTGACCGCCATGTGATTGACTGCGTTGCCGCCGCCACCACCGACACCGATTACCTTGATGACCGCGCTTTGCGGAATGTTATCTACTAGTTCGAACATGATCCCTCTCCTTCCTTTCTAGTTGTAACGCCTACTGCAAATTTAGAAATTGCCTTGCACCCAACGCTTGATGCGTTCGAGTACCGGGGTTTTGCTCTCGTCCTGGTAAGGACTGCCCACCGACATGGAAATGCCGTCGTTCTGCTTCTGCAGCCCGTACAACAGCAAGCCCACACCGGTGGAATAAATCGGGTTGCGCACGACGTCAGCCATGCCCTTGACGCTATGCGGCACGCCGAGACGTACCGGCATATGGAAGATTTCCTCGGCCAGCTCGACCGCACCTTCCATCTTCGCCGTACCGCCGGTCATGACGATGCCGGCAGGAATCAGGTCTTCGTAGCCACTGCGGCGCAGTTCGGCCTGCACCAGAGTGAACAACTCGTCGTAACGCGGCTCGACCACTTCGGCCAGCGACTGGCGCGACAGGTCGCGCGGCGGGCGATCACCGACGCTCGGTACCTTGATGGTTTCGCCGGCACCGGCCAGCTTGGCCAGGGCACAGGCGTAGCGGATCTTGATTTCCTCGGCGTACTGAGTCGGCGTGCGCAGGGCCATGGCGATGTCGTTGGTAACCTGGTCACCGGCAATCGGGATCACCGCGGTGTGACGAATCGCACCCTCGGTGAAGATGGCGATATCGGTGGTGCCACCGCCGATGTCCACCAGACACACACCCAATTCCTTCTCGTCTTCGGTCAGCACCGAGTACGCGGATGCAAGCTGCTCGAGGATGATGTCGTCGACTTCCAGACCGCAGCGGCGCACGCATTTTTCGATGTTCTGCGCGGCGTTCACCGCGCAGGTGACCACGTGCACCTTGGCCTCCAGGCGCACGCCAGACATGCCCAGCGGCTCGCGCACACCTTCCTGGTTGTCGATCACGTAATCCTGCGCCAGGGTGTGCAGCACCCGTTGATCCGCCGGAATGGCCACGGCCTGCGCGGCATCAAGCACGCGCTCGATATCGGCCGGGCTCACTTCGCGGTCACGGATGGCGACGATGCCATGGCTGTTCAGGCTGCGGATGTGATTGCCGGCCACGCCGACAAACGCCGAGTGGATACGGCAACCGGCCATCAGCTGCGCCTCTTCCACGGCGCGCTGAATCGACGCCACGGTCGACTCGATATTGACCACCACGCCCTTCTTCAGCCCGCGCGACGGATGGGTGCCGATGCCGACGATTTCCAGCTGGCCGTCGGCCGTCACCTCGCCCACCAGCGCCACCACCTTGGAGGTGCCGATGTCCAGGCCAACGATCATCTTGCCGCTCTGCGCGCTACTCATTTCATCCTGCCTCTTCTCAATTCACTTTCTGCTCGGCCGCAGCCGGCTCCACCGGCTCACGCCAGCCCACGGCCAGGCCGTTGGCATAACGCAGGTCGATGCGCGCGATATTCGCGCTCTGTTCTTTCAGTTCCCGCTCGTAGATCGCGGCGAAGCGACGCATTTTTTCCACCACGTGATCACGTCCCAGCAGGATGTCGATGCGCTGGCCGCTGGCATTCTCGGTCGCCGAGAGGAACCAGCTGCCGCGCTCACGCAACTCCAGGCCGACCACGGTAAACCCCATCGGCCGCAGCAACTGGCTGAGCATCTGGTATTGCTGCATTACCTTGGGCTGCGCACGCTTGGGACCGGACAGCTGCGGCAGATGCTGGTAGTTGTCGACTTCCTGCGGTGCAAAGGCCTGACCCTGGTTGTTGAGCAGAGCCTCGTCACCCCAACGGGCGATGGGCAGTTGTTCTTCCAGGCTCACGTCGATCTGGTCCGGCCAGACGCGACGCACTTCGGCGTGAGCGATCCAGGGCATGCGCTCCAGCTCTTCGCGCATGCCGCGCAGATCGACGCTGAAGAAGCTCGCCTCGATGAATGGGGCGATCCGCCGCTGCACCGCCTGCTGACTGACGTAAGCCAGATCCCCCTGCACGCTGATGCGCGCAATCGGGCGATCGGCGTAAGGCAACAGACGCTGCGCGCCTTCGTAGGCGGCAAAGCCCAGACCGACCAGCAGCAGCGGCCAGAGCAAGCGACCGACCCAGGAGAAATCCGCCTTGGGCAGGCGCAGGCGCATCGGCTCCTTGGCCACCAGACGGCTGGCGCCACGCGGCGCGGGCTTGCCGCGTTGCGGAGCCCTCAGCGAGTCCTGATGACGAAGCGCGATGCTCATCGCTTAACCCCTCGCCTCGACGCTGTCAGCCAGGATCGCCAGCACCAGTTGCTGGAAATCCAGACCGGCAGCACGCGCGGCCATCGGTACCAGGCTGTGATCGGTCATGCCCGGTACGGTGTTCACTTCCAGCAACCAGAACTGGCCGCTGGCATCCTGCATTACATCGGCGCGCGCCCAACCCTGGGTGCCCACGGCTTCGCAGGCGCGTGCAGTCAGGGTCTTCAGCTCGGCTTCCTTGTCAGCAGACAGGCCGCAGGGAATGCGGTACTGGGTGTCATCGGCCAGGTACTTGGCGTCGTAGTCGTAAAAGGTGTGCGGGGTGCCGAGCCCAATGGGCGGCAGCACTTCACCACGCAGCACGGCGATGGTGTATTCGGGGCCGGCGATCCACTGCTCGACCAGCACCTGGCTGTCGTAGCGTGCGGCGTCCTGCCAGGCAGCGATCAGCGCCTCGACGTTTTCCACCTTGGCCATGCCGATGCTGGAGCCTTCATGGGCCGGTTTGACGATCAGCGGGAAGCCCAGCTCGGTGGCTGCAGTCTCGCAGTCGGCCTGCGAAGTCAGCACGGCGTGACGCGGCGTCGGCAGGCCGAGGCTGTGCCAGACCTGCTTGGTGCGCAGCTTGTCCATGGCCAGTGCAGAGGCGAGGATGCCGCTGCCGGTGTAGGGAATGCCGGCGCATTCGAGCAGGCCCTGCATGGAGCCATCCTCGCCACCGCGGCCGTGCAGCACGATAAAGGCGCGGTCGATCTTCTCGCTGTTCAAACGGGCCAGGAAATCGTCGCCGACGTCGATGCCGAAGGCGTCAACACCCGCAGCCTGCAGGGCGCCGAGCACGGCGTTGCCGGACTTCAGCGACACTTCGCGCTCGGCACTCTTGCCGCCGAACAGCACGGCGACGCGACCGAAGGTCTTGGGATCGAGGGTACTGTGCAAACTCATTTCGACTCCCCCACGAACAGCGGGTGCTTGATCAGTTGCGGCGCCACCGAGCCGATATCGCCCGCGCCCTGGCACAGCAGAATGTCGCCGGCACGCAGCAGCGGTCGCAGCAGCGGCGCCAGGTCGACACCCCGTTCGACATAGATCGGATCGAGCTGGCCGCGTTGACGGATGCTGTGGCACAGCTGACGGCTGTCGGCACCCGGAATCGGTTCTTCACCGGCCGGATAGACCTCCACCAGCAGCAGCACATTGGCCTCACCGAGCACCTGCACGAAGTCGTCGTACAGATCACGGGTGCGGCTGTAGCGGTGCGGCTGGTAGACCATCACCAGACGACGCTCCGGCCAGCCACCGCGCACGGCCTTGACCACAGCGGCGACTTCGCGCGGGTGATGACCGTAGTCGTCGACCAGCATCACGCTGCCACCGTCCACCGGCAGCTCGCCATACACCTGGAAGCGCCGGCCAACGCCCTGGAAGCCCGACAGGCCGGCGACGATGGCAGTGTCATCGATGCCTTCGTCGGTGGCGATGGCGATGGTCGCCAGCGCGTTGAGTACGTTGTGATTGCCCGGCATGTTCACCGACACATCCAGCGGCTCGCAGTCAGGGCGCAGCACGGTGAAATGGGTACGCATGCCTTCCTGACGAACGTTGATCGCACGCACGTCGGCGTCTTCGGCAAAACCGTAGGTCATGGTCGGCCGGCCCACCTGCGGCAGCAGCTCGCGCACCACCGGGTCGTCCACGCAGAGCACGGCCAGGCCGTAGAAAGGCAGGTTGTGCAGGAATTCGACGAAGGTCTTCTTCAGCTTGTTGAAGTCGCCGCCGTAGGTGCTCATATGGTCGGCGTCGATATTGGTGACCACCGAAACCATCGGCTGCAGATGCAGGAAGCTGGCGTCACTCTCGTCGGCTTCGGCAATCAGGAAGCGGCTGGAGCCAAGCTGGGCATTGGTGCCGGCGGCATTCAGGCGACCGCCGATGACGAAGGTCGGATCGAGACCGCCAGCGGCGAATACCGAGGCCAGCAGGCTGGTGGTGGTGGTCTTGCCGTGAGTGCCGGCCACGGCGATGCCGTGGCGGTAGCGCATCAGCTCGGCGAGCATCTCGGCGCGCGGCACCACCGGAATACGGCGTTCCAGTGCGGTGGCGACTTCCGGGTTGCTGGTGTTGACCGCACTGGAGACCACCAGCACGTCGGCATTCTCGGCATTCTCGGCCGCGTGGCCGATGAAGATCTGCGCGCCGAAGCTCTTCAGGCGCTCGGTCACGGCCGAGGCCTTGAGGTCGGAGCCGGAGACTTCGTAACCCAGGTTCAGCAGTACCTCGGCGATACCGCACATGCCCACACCGCCGATACCGACGAAGTGGATGCGGCGGATACGGCGCATGCGCCGCACTTCAGCCTTGACTGCAGCAGGAGACTTAGCCACGCACCACCTCCTGGCAGATGTCGACCACCGTGCGGGTTGCATCGGGCTTGGCCAGGCGACGCGCGGTGGCGCCCATGACATTGAGTTTTTCCAGGTGCATCAGAACCTCGGTGAGCTGCGCGGCAAGCGTGTCCGCGTCAGTGGCATGTTGCGCAAGAAGGACAGCTGCGCCCTCCTTCGCCAGATATTCGGCATTGCGGCTCTGGTGGTCGTCGATCGCGTGCGGCAACGGCACGAGAAACGATGGCAGCCCCGCTGCGGCCAGTTCGCTGACAGTCAGCGCGCCAGCGCGGCAAACCACCAGATCGGCCCAGCCATAAGCACGCGCCATGTCCTTGATGAAGGGCGCGACCTCGGCTTCGACCGCGACATCGCGATAACGCTCCGCAGTGATTTCGGCATGCTGCTTACCGGCCTGATGAAACACTTGCGGACGTATGTCAGCGGGAATTTTCCCCAGCGCGGCCGGAAGCAATTTGTTCAGCGGCTCGGCTCCCAGGCTGCCGCCCAGCACCAGCAATTTCGGCTTGCGGCCAACCAGCGGTTCGCGCGGCGTTTCCAGGAACAACTCCTCACGCACCGGGTTACCGGTAGTGCGCCGCTTGTCGGACGCGGCGAAGGTGTTCGGGAAGGCCTCGCAGATGCGCGCGGCGATACGCGACAACAGGCGATTGGCGGTGCCGGCGACGGCGTTCTGCTCATGGATCACCAGCGGCACACCCGCCAGGTGAGCAGCCAGCCCGCCCGGACCAGTGACGTAACCGCCCATGCCGAGCACACAGACCGGCTGCAGCTCACGCACGATGCGCCGTGCCTGCAGCAGCGAACGCAGCAGCTGGAACGGCGCCTTGAGCAGCGACAGCTTGCTCTTGCCGCGCAGACCGCTGACGTTGATCAGGTGCAGAGGCAAGCCGGCTTGCGGCACCAGCTCGTTCTCGATACCACGCGGCGTCCCCAGCCAGTGCACGCTGTAACCGCGCGCCTGGAATTCGCGCGCGCAGGCCAGCGCCGGGAACACGTGCCCGCCAGTGCCGCCCGCCATGATCAGGACGTTACCGCGCATGGGCGACCTCCTGGCTCGGCTCGACGAAGTCGTCTTCGCTGAACTCGATGTCCTCGTTGCCCAAGACGTTGCGCTGCTCCCACTCGATACGCAGCAGCACTGCCAGACTGACGCAGCAGATCACCAGCGACGAACCGCCATAGCTGAGGAACGGCAAGGTCAGGCCCTTGGTCGGCAGCAGGCCGGTGTTCACGCCGATATTGATCAAGAACTGGCCAATCCACAGGAACGACAGCCCGTACGCCACGTAGGCGGAGAAGTACTGCTTGGCCTTCTCGGCCCACAAACCGATGTACAGGCCGCGCACGCAGACGAACACGAACAGCGCCAGGGTCGCCAGCGAGCCGACCAGCCCCAGCTCCTCGGCCAATACCGAGAAGACGAAGTCGGTGTGCGCCTCGGGCAGGTAGAACTGCTTCTGGATGCTGTTGCCCAGGCCAACACCGAACCATTCGCCACGGCCGAAGGCGATCAACGCCTGGGTCAACTGGTAGCCGGAACCGTACTGGTCGGCCCAGGGGTCGGTGAAGGTGATCAGACGCTGCAGGCGATACTCCTGGGTCTGCACCAGCACGAACACCGCACCGACTGCCAGCGCCACCATCAGGCCGAAACGCAGCATGCCAACGCCACCGAGGAACAGCATGGCCATGGCCGAGCCCATCATCACCACGGTGGCACCGAAGTCCGGCTCCAGCAGCAGCAGGCCGGCCATTGGCAGCAACACCACGAACGGCTTGAAGAATCCCATCCAGCTCTCGCGCACTTCTTCCTGGCGACGCACCAGGTAGCCAGCCAGATAAACCACCACGAAGACCTTGGCGATCTCCGATGGCTGTACGTTGAAGGCGCCGAAGCCGATCCAGCGCCGCGCACCGTTGACCTCGCGGCCAATACCGGGAATCAGCACCAGCACCAGCAAACCGATGGCCGCCAGCAACAGGATCCAGCCGTAGCGCTGCCAGAAGCTCATCGGAATCATCAGCACCACGCCGGCTGCGCCCAGACCGATGACTAGGTAAATCAGATGGCGGATCATGTGATACAGCGGATTGCCGGACAGCGCCGCAGCCACTTCCGACGACGCCGAGGTGATCATCACCAGCCCCAGACCGAGCAGGCCCAGGCAGCCAGCGAGCATCGGGAAGTCGAGATCCAGGCCGCGACCGAACAACGGCGAGGGGCGAACGCGCAAGAAGGCCAGCATCAGTTCAGCCCTCCCACAGCCTGGGCGAACAGGCGCCCGCGTTCTTCGAAGTTCTTGAACATGTCGAGACTGGCGCACGCTGGCGACAACAGGACGGCATCACCGCTCTCGGCCAGTTCGCTGCAACGCTGCACGGCTTCATCGAGCGTTGCCACCCGCACCAGCGGCGTGGCATCGCCCAGAGCCTCGGCCAGGCGCTCGGCATCTCGACCGAGCAGCACCACGGCGCGGCAGAATCGTGCGACCGGAGCCTTAAGTGCAGAGAAGTCGGCACCCTTGCCATCGCCGCCGGCGATCAGCACCAGCTTGCCGGCGATATCCGCGCCGAGGCCTTCGATGGCGGCCAGCGCGGCACCGACGTTGGTGGCCTTGGAATCATCGTAATAGTTCACGCCGGCGCGCTCGCCGACCCACTGGCAGCGATGCGGCAAACCGGTGAACTGACGCAGGGTGGCGAGCATGGCCTCCATCGGCAGGCCGACGGCGTGACCGAGCGCCAGCGCCGCCAGAGCGTTGGACTGATTGTGCGCACCGCGAATCTTCAGCTCGCTCACCGGCAGCAATGCCTCGAAGCGAAACGCCAGGGACTTCTCAGCGTTCTCGTCGAGCAGGCCGAAGCGCTTGAAATCAGGTTTGCCCAGGCCGAACTCCCAGCTGGTCACCTGGTCGGCGATCAGCGGACGCGACAGTGCGTCATCACGGTTGATCACCACCTGACGGGCACCGCGGAAGATCCGGTGCTTGGCCAGATGATAGGCCGGCAGGCCGCTGTAGCGGTCCATGTGGTCTTCGCTGATGTTCAGGCAGGTGGCCACTTCAGCGTTGAGCTGGTCAGTGGTTTCCAGCTGGAAGCTGGACAGTTCCAACACGTACAGCTCGACATCGTCGGCCAACAGATCCAGCGCCGGGGTACCGAGGTTGCCACCGACGGCGACGCGCTTGCCGGCCGCAGCAGCCATCTCGCCCACCAGGGTGGTGACGGTGCTCTTGGCGTTGGAGCCGGTAATGGCAATGATCGGCGCCTTGGCATGGCGCGCGAACAGGTCGATATCACCGGACAGCTTCACCCCGCGCGCAGCGGCTTCAGCCAGCGCCGGCGTGGCCACGGCCAGGCCAGGGCTCACGTGCAGCTCCGAGGCGCGACAGAGGAAATCCACGTCCAGCTCGCCGCAGCGTACTTCCACCTGCGGGTACTCGCGCGCCAGCGTTTCCAGCTCCGGCGGGTTCGCGCGCGTATCGGCCACGGCAAAGCGCACGCCCTGGCGCGCCAGAAAGCGCACCAGGGACATGCCGCTCTTGCCGAGGCCGACAACGATGCGGAACTGGTCGGAAGCGATCAACGACACGCGCAATTACCTCAGTTTCAGGGTGGCAAGGCCGATCAACACGAGAATCACGGTGATGATCCAGAAACGGACGATCACGCGCGGCTCGGGCCAGCCCTTGAGTTCGAAGTGGTGGTGGATCGGCGCCATGCGGAACACGCGCTTGCCGGTCAGCTTGAAGCTGGCGACCTGGATGATCACCGACAGGGTTTCCATGACGAACACGCCACCCATGATGAACAGCACGATTTCCTGACGGACGATCACGGCGATGGTGCCCAGCGCGGCGCCCAGCGCCAGCGCGCCGACATCCCCCATGAATACCTGCGCCGGATAGGTGTTGAACCAGAGAAAGCCCAGACCGGCACCGACCAGCGCGGCGCAGAACACGATCAGCTCACCGGCGCCCGGCACGTAGGGGATCAGCAGGTACTCGGCGAAATTCACGTTGCCCGACAGGTAGCAGAAGATGCCCAGCGCGCCCCCGACCATCACGGTCGGCAGAATGGCCAGACCGTCGAGGCCGTCGGTGAGGTTGACCGCGTTGCTCGAGCCGACGATGACGAAGTAGGTCAGCACCACGAAGCCGATGCCCAGCGGGATGCTCACGTCCTTGAGCAACGGCAGGATCAGGGTGGTCTCCACCGGGCTTTGCGCAGTCATATAAAGGAAGAAGGCGGCGCCCAGACCGAATACCGACTGCCAGAAGTACTTCCAGCGGCTCGGCAGACCACGCGAGTTCTTCTCGATCACCTTGCGGTAGTCATCGACCCAGCCGATGGCGCCGAATGCCAGGGTCACGGCCAGCACCACCCAGACGTAACGATTGGACAGGTCGGCCCAGAGCAGGGTGCTGACGGCGATGGCGGTGAGAATCAGCGCACCGCCCATGGTCGGCGTGCCTTTCTTCGACAGGTGCGACTGCGGACCATCGTTGCGCACGGACTGGCCGATCTGACGTATCTGCAGGGTGCGGATCATCCACGGCCCGAGCCACAGCGACAGCGCCAGGGCGGTGAGCACGCCGAGGATGCCGCGCAGGGTCAGGTACTGAAAGACCGCGAAGCCCTTGTGGAACTGTTGCAGGTACTCCGCCAGCAGCAGCAGCATTTTAGTGTTTCTCCCCAGATACGCCGCACAGCGCCGCCACGACCTTGTCCATGGCAGCGCTGCGTGAACCCTTGATTAGTAGTGTGCTGCCGGCCTGCTCGGCGCGAAGCGCTTCGATCAGCTCGGCCTGGTCGGCAAAGTGACGGCCTTTTGAGCCGAACTCCTCGACCGCATGCTGCATAAGCGGGCCAACGGCATACAGCGCGTCCACCTTGCCTGCCGCGTGGCGGCCGACATCACGGTGGCCCTGTTCGGCCCATTCGCCCAGCTCGCCCATGTCCCCCAGCACCAGAACGGTGCGACCGGAGAAGCCGGCGAGTATATCCACCGCCGCACACATGGACACGGGGTTGGCGTTGTAACTGTCATCGATGACCCGCACGCCATTGCCCGTCAGCTGCGCTACGGCGCGGCCCTTGACCGGCTGCAGGTTTTCCAGCCCCTGCACCATGGCGACCAACGGCATGCCCAGGGCATGAGCCGCCGCGCAGGCAGCCAGTGCATTGGCCACGTTGTGCTCGCCCAGCAGATTGAGCTGAATGCGCGCGCTACCCATCGGGCTGCGCAGGGTGAAGCCCTGACAGCCGCGCTCGTCGCGAGCCAGATCGCTGCCATGGAAGTCAGCGCGGGTATCGCGCAGGGCGAAGCTGCTCACCTTGCGCCCATCAACACGGCGCTGCCAGGTGACGAAGGCCTTGTCATCCAGGTTGAGCACGGCCACACCCTCATGCGGCAGCCCCTCGAGAATCTCGCCCTTGGCCTCGACAATCTTTTCCGGACCACCGAATTCACCGACGTGGGCGTTACCGGCATTGGTGATGATCGCCACCTGCGGCCGGGTCAGGCTGACGGTGTAGGCGATCTCGCCAACATGGTTGGCCCCCAGCTCGATCACCCCGGCGCGATGCTCCGGCGCCAGTTCCAGCAGGGTCAGTGGCGCACCGAGATCGTTGTTGAGGTTGCCACGGGTGGCCAGTACCGCGCCGTTCAAACCAGCGCGCAGGATCGCGGCAAGCATTTCCTTGACGCTGGTCTTGCCACTGGAGCCGGTCACGGCAGCCAGCGGGCCGCTGAAGGCCTGGCGATTCAGTGCGCCCAGCTGACCAAGCGCCATGCGGGTGTCGGCCACCAGCAACTGCGGCAGCGGCGCATTCGCCACTTCGCGCTCGACCAGCGCCGCTACGGCGCCCTTGGCGGCGACCTCGGCCAGGTAGTCATGACCGTCGAAACGCGGCCCGGTCAGCGCCACGAACAACTGGCCCGCGGCGATAGTGCGGCTGTCGCTGCCCACGGCGGAGAACGCCACATCGGCGCCAATCACGCGGGCGTTCAGGTCAGCGGCTACGTCGCTGAGCAACCAGGGCTTAAGCATGAGCCGCCTCCCAGGCCGCCAGGGCCTTGTTCGCTTCGATCAGGTCGGAGAACGGCTGACGCACACCCATGATTTCCTGGTAATCCTCATGCCCCTTGCCAGCCAGCACCAGCACGTCGGCGGCCTCGGCCTGGGCGACCAGCCGCGCGATGGCATCGCCACGGCCATGAATGAACTGCACCTGCTCCGGCGCTACGAAGCCAGCGCGGATATCGGCAACGATCTGCTCCGGCGCCTCGCTGCGAGGGTTGTCATCGGTGACCCACACCGCATCGGCCAGGCGCTCGGCTACCGCCGCCATCAGCGGGCGCTTGCCGCGATCACGGTCGCCGCCGCAACCGAACAGGCAAAGCAGGCGTCCTTCGACGTGCGGGCGCATGGCCTCGAGAACCTTCTCCAGCGCATCTGGGGTGTGTGCGTAATCGACCACCAACAGCGGCTTGTCGCCGCCACCGAGGCGCTGCATGCGGCCAGCCGGCCCCTGCAGTTGTGGCAGCACCTTGAGAATCTCGTCGAGGCCGTAGTCCAGCCCCAGCAGCGCACCGACCACCGCCAGCAGGTTGCTGAGGTTGAAGCGGCCGAGCAGATTGCTGCGCAGCATGCCTTCGCCACGCGGCGTGACCAGGCGTGCACGCACGCCGTGATCGTCGAAGTGCGCTTCGCTGCAATAAAGGAAGGCGCTGGCGTCGTTCAGGCTGTAACCGATCAGGCGCGACTCATGCCTCTGCGCGGCCAGCTCACGACCGAAGGCGTCATCGAGGTTGATCACCCGGCCGCGCAGATTCGGCCAGGCGAACAGCTTGGCCTTGGCCGCACCATAGGCTTCCATGCTGCCGTGGTAGTCGAGGTGATCACGCGACAGGTTGGTGAACACCGCAATATCGAATTCCAGCGCCGCGACACGGCCCTGGTCCAGACCATGGGAAGAAACCTCCATGGCCACCGCACGGGCACCGGCCTGCTTGAGCGAGGCCAGGGTCGCCTGCACGCCAACCGGATCGGGCGTGGTGTGCTTGCCCTGTTCCAGCGCGCCGTGGAAACCGTTGCCCAGCGTGCCAACGATGCCGCAAGGCTGGCCGAGCAGATCCAGCGCCTGCGCCAGTAGCTGGCTGACGCTGGTCTTGCCATTGGTGCCAGTGATCCCGACCAGATGCAGAGCGCGGCTCGGCTCACCATAGAAACGCCCGGCAATGGCGGAAAGCTGCTTGGCCAGACCTTTTACCGGAACCAGCACGGCACTCTCTGCGTGCATGGGCGGAGCGTCCTGGGCCTCGAAGGCGACCGCCGCCGCACCGCGGGCGATGGCGTCGGCGATATGCACGCGGCCGTCCTGCAGAGTGCCAGGCACGGCCAGGAACAGATCCCCCGGACGCACCTTGCGGCTGTCGAGGGTCAACTCACGAATCAGCACACCGCCTTCGGCAGCGGGCAGCAATTGATTGAGCGACATGGGCATCAGTTACGCCCTCCCTGACTGACGGCAGCCATCTTCTGCTCGGGCGGCGGCAGATTGTCTGGCGCGATATTCATCAAGCGCAACGAGCCGGCCATCACACGGCTGAACACCGGCGCGGAAATCAGGCCGCCGTAATAGGCGCCCTTGCCTGGCTCGTCGATGACCACCACCAGCGCAATGCGCGGGTCCTGGGCCGGAGCGAAGCCAGCGAACAGGGAACGATAGGCGTTGGTCCGGTAGCCTTTGGCCCCGGCATTGATCTTGCGCGCAGTGCCGCTCTTGCCCGCGACGTGGTAACCCGGCACCTGGGCGCGGAACACGCCACGCGGCGCCTCGATAACCTGCTGCAGCATGCCTTGCACGGTCTTGGCCACGTTGGCTGGAACCACCTGCATCGCACCAGGCTTCTCATCCACGCGAATCATCGACAGCGGCGTCATGCTGCCGCCATTGGCCAGCGCCGCATAGGCGTGCGCCAGCTGCACGGCGGTTACCGAGAGACCGTAGCCGTAGGACAGCGTGGCCGTTTCGGCCTCGCGCCACTTGCGATGATTGGGCAGGTTGCCGACCCGCTCGCCCGGGAAGCCCAGCCCGGTATCACGGCCAAAGCCCAGACTGCTGAATACCTGATGCAACTGCTCGCCGCCGACATCGAAGGCGACCTTGCTCATGCCGACGTTACTGGAGTTGATCAGAATACCGGTCAGATCCAGCGCTGACCCCTGCGTATGGGACACGTCACGAATGGTATAGCGACCGATCTGCAGCGTGCCATTACCGACCTGCACCACATCGCTGGGCTTCCAGCGACCGGTTTCCAGGGCAGCAGCCATCGACAGCGGCTTGATGGTCGAGCCGGGCTCGAACACATCGATCATGGCGCGGTTACGCATGGCCGCCGGCGTCAGGTTGCGGCGGTTGTTGGGGTTGTAGGTGGGATGGTTGACCATCGCCAGCACTTCGCCGGTTTTCACGTCGACCATCACCAGGCTACCGGCCTTGGCATCGTTTTCCAGCAGCGCATTGCGCAGTTCACGATGAGCCAGGTACTGCAGGCGCAGGTCAATCGACAACGCCAAGGACTTGCCGGCCTTGGCGTTCTGCGCAACCTGCACATCCTTGATCAGCTTGCCGCGGCGATCCTTGAGTACCTGACGCTTGCCCGGCACACCGGCCAGCCAGTCTTCGTAGGCCAGCTCCATGCCCTCGCGACCACGGTCGTCGATATCGGTGAAGCCAACGACATGAGCAGCCACTTCGCCCGCCGGGTAGAAACGACGGAATTCTTCGATGGCGTAGACGCCCGGCACTTTCAGATCCAGCACACGCTGACCGTTCTCCGGGGTCAGGCCGCGCACCAGATACATGAACTCGCGTTCCTTGTTCTGCTCCAGGCGCTCGGCGAAGCTCTTCGGCTCCTGCCCCAGAGCCGCCGCCAGTGCCGGCCACTGCTCGCGACCGGCCTGCAGTTCCTTGCCGTTGGCCCACAAGGTGGTCACCGGCGTACTGACCGCCAGTGGCTCGCCGTTACGATCAGTGATCAGGCCACGGTGCGCCGGGATCGGGATATGCCGCACGCTACGGGCGTCGCCATGCGCCTTGAGGAAATCATGGTCGAGCACCTGCAGGTCGAGCATGCGCCAGGCGATGGCGCCGACCATCAGTGCCAGCAGCGCCAGCACCAGGCGGAAACGCCAGGGGTAGAGTGCACCTTCGAGACCGATCATGGACGCACCATGCGCACGGCGGCAGGGTCGGGGATATGCATTTTCAGCTGTTCGCTGGCTAGCGCTTCGATGCGATTGTGCGCAGTCCAGGTACTCTGCTCGAGAATCAGTCGGCCCCACTCGGCCTGCGCCTTGTCACGCACGCTCAGTTCGCCATACAGCTCGTTGAGCAACTGACGATTCCAATGCGCGCTGTAGGACACCGCCACGGCCGAGACCAGAATGGCGACAAACAGCAGCAGCATCAGGAAGCTGCCGCCGGGCATGGATTTGATCAGCCGGCGGCTCATCGCAACTTCTCCGCGATGCGCATCACCGCGCTGCGCGAGCGCGGGTTGACCTTGAGCTCGGCATCGCCAGCATAGACCGGCTTGCCGATCAGCTTGAGACGCGGCTCGAAGGCCTTTGGAATGATCGGCAGGTCCCGCGGCAGCTTGTCCGCCTCGCCCTTGGCCTGACGCTTCATGAACTGTTTGACGATCCGGTCTTCCAGCGAGTGGAAGCTGATCACCACCAGACGACCGCCAACCTCGAGGGTCTCCAGCGCCGCTTCGAGGCCGCACTCGAGATCGCCGAGCTCGTTGTTGACGTAAATACGGATGCCCTGGAAGGCACGGGTCGCCGGGTTCTTGCCCTTTTCCCAGGCTGGATTGGCATCGGTCAGCACTTTCGCCAGGTCGGCAGTGCGCGTGAACGGCTGTTCCGCGCGGCGCTGCACCACGGCTCGCGCCATGCGCTTGGCGAAACGTTCCTCGCCGTAATCCTTGAGCACGCGCGCGATTTCATCCTCGTCCGCCGTGGCGATCCAGTCAGCAGCACTGACGCCGACATCCGGATTCATGCGCATGTCCAGCGGGCCATCATTGAGGAAACTGAAGCCGCGCTGCGGGTCGTCCAGCTGCGGCGAGGACACGCCAAGGTCCAGCAGGATGCCGGAAACCTGGCCAGAAATGCCGCGGACAACAGCTTCCTCGCCAAGTTCCGCAAAACTGCGCTGCACAACGACAAAGCGGCCGTCTTCGGCCGCCAATGCTTCCCCGGTGGCTATCGCCAGGGGATCTTTGTCGAACCCCAGCAGCCGCCCGTCTGGCCCGAGCTGCTGCAAGATGAGTCGACTATGCCCACCGCGTCCGAAGGTGCCATCCATGTAGCGACCATCGCCGCGCACAGCCAGCCCCTCGACAGCCTCGTCGAGCAGCACGGTGATATGGCGGAAGGTGCTATCGGTCATGGTCACAGGATCAGGTCACGCAGGTCATCGGAAAGGGCTCCAGGCTGCTTGATGGCAGCGAGGTCGGCTTCGGCTACGGCATTCCAGGAATCTTCATCCCAGAGTTGAAACTTGTTCAGCTGACCGACGAGCATCGCTCGCTTGTCCAGCTTGGCGTATTCGCGCAAGCGCGGCGGCACCAGGAAGCGGCCACTGGCATCCAGCTCGAGATCGACGGCATTACCGATCAACAGGCGCTGCAGGCGGCGGTTCTCTTCACGAAAGGAAGCCAGCTCGCGCAACTTGTTTTCGATCAGCTCCCACTCGGCCAGGGGATAAACGCAAAGACAGGGGTCGACGGCGTCGATGGTCACGATGAGCTGGCCACTGCAACGCGCAACGAGCTCGTCACGATACCGACTCGGCATCGCGAGGCGCCCTTTGGCGTCGAGACTGATGGCGTTAGCTCCGCGAAACACGGCTGCGCTTCCCCTGTAATTAGCTTTCCATGCCCATAAAAACCCACTTCATGCCACTTTTCACCACTCGCGCACACTATAGGAACGCGTACGCCCCACCGTCAAGGCGCGCCAGAAAGGAAAAATCCTTACAGGACGGAGATTTAGCGCACAAAAGCGAGGGGAAAAGGGATGCCGGAGCCGGCTTTTGGAGGAGAAATTTCAGCCATTCCAGGCAACTGAAATTCGAACTTAAAGTAATTTGTTAAGAGTAAGATTTTTTCGGTATCAGACGAGCGGGGAATAGAAGCGTAAAAACGAGAAAGGAGGGAGGAGAGTCGATCTGTAAGCCGGGTTCTGTCGAGGACAGTCATTCCTCTACGGCGTACATCACTGCACGCCTTTAGCAACCTACCCGGTTCCAGCGCGGGCCACGCCAATGGAACCCTATTTGGTCTTGCTCCGAGTGGGGTTTACCTAGCCACGGACTGTTGCCAGCCGCGCGGTGCGCTCTTACCGCACCTTTTCACCCTTACCGGCGCCGAAACGCTTAGGCGGTTATTTTCTGTGGCACTTTCCGTAGGCTCACGCCTCCCAGGCATTACCTGGCACTCCGCCCTATGGAGCCCGGACTTTCCTCCCCCTTCTTGCGAAGGCAGCGACTGTCCGATCGACTCTCCGCCTGCAAGGGTACCGGGCGTGATGGCAAGCTGCAAGCTAGAGCGCTATCACGGCGACCAGCAGACCTCTGGAGGCCCAGCCAAAACAGCCTCTCCGCAGCACCGGCATCGAACGAGTGCACGCATAGAAAGAAGCATGCCAGCGCAGGCACATCGCCACAGCCGGTTAGCCCTTGCGCTCCAACGCGACCTGGTACAGCAGGTTCTTGCGCACCCCGGTGATCTCCGCCGCCAGCGCCGCCGCCCGCTTGAGCGGCATCTCCGCCAACAACAGATCGAGCACGCGCAAGGCTTCGGCACTGACAGCCTCCTCACCTTCCGGCGCCTGCCAGCCCGCCACCAGCACCACACATTCGCCGCGCTGCTGATTATTGTCTGCGGCCACCCACTCACACAGCTCGGCCAGCGGCAGCCCCTGCAGAGTCTCGAAGGTCTTGGTCAGCTCACGCGCCAGCAATGCGGGGCGATCAGCACCAAACACTTCGCGCATGTCCTGCAGGCATTCGAGGATACGGTGCGGCGCTTCATAGAAGATCAGCGTGCGCGGCTCTTCGCGCACCTGCTCCAGACGCGCGCAGCGGCCCGCCGCCTTGGCCGGCAGAAAGCCCTCGAAGATAAAGCGATCCGACGGCAGCCCGGCCGCCGACAGCGCGGCGATCAAAGCGCAGGCGCCAGGCACCGGCACCACTGCAAAACCTGCGGCCCGCGCCTGGCGCACCAGGTGATAACCGGGATCGGAGATCAACGGCGTGCCCGCATCGGAAATCAGCGCGACATCCTCACCCGCCTGCAACCTGGCGAGAAAACGCCCGCCCTGATCGCGCTCGTTGTGCTCATGGCAAGCCGCCAGCGGCGTCTGGATGCCGAAGTGCTGCAGCAGCCGCGCCGAATGACGGGTGTCTTCTGCAGCGATCAGCGCCACCTCGCGCAAAATCCGCAGCGCCCGCGCACTGATGTCGTCCAGATTGCCAATGGGCGTGGCGACCACATAAAGGGTGCCTGGCTGGACGCTTGCGACGGCGGGCTGACTCACTGGAAACACCTCATTAAATGAATGAGCGCTCATTCTAGCCGGTTCCGCCCCAGCGGCATCGCACCGATCTCGGGGCTTGGGTACAATCGCCGCTTGATTTGCTCAAGTATCAGGATGACCCGATGATCGCTAGCCTGCGCCCTCTTTCCGCTCTTTTCCTGGCCGGCCTGCTTGCCGCCTGCGCCAGCTCGCCCTCCAACAACCTGGGCCAGTTGCCGCGCACACCACAAGCCAGCATCGAGCAGATGCTGCAGCAAGCTACCGAGAGCAAACCGGAGCAGGCCGCCCTGCTGCGCCTGTCGGCAGCCGACCAGAGCTACCAGCAGAACGACGTGGCCCGCGCCACCCGAATTCTCGAGCAGGTCGACATCGCCAGCCTGAAGCCCGCCCAGCAGATTTTCGCCAGCACCCTCAAGGCTGAGCTGGCGATGGCCCGCAAGCAGCCCAAGAGCGCCCTGAAAGCCCTGCAGCACCCGAGCCTCGAACGCCTGGGCGAACTGCCGGTCGAGCAACAGATCCGCACCCAGCTGGTTCGCGCCCGCGCCCTGGAGGCCGACGGCCAAACCCTGGCTGCAGCCCGGGAGCGCGTGTTCATCGCGCCGCTGCTAAGCGGCCAGGCCGCCCACGACAACCACGAGAACATCTGGGCACTGGTTTCCACCCTGCCGGCGCAAACCTCCGCCGGCGCCGACAGCGATCTAGCCGGCTGGCTGGCGCTGGCGCAGGTGACCAAAAGCAGCGCCACGCTGGAGCAGCAGCAGGCCGCCATCGACCAGTGGGTCGCCCAGAACCCGCAGCACCCGGCCGCCGCACAGCTGCCCGAAGCGCTGGAAAAGCTGCGTGAGCTGGCCAGCCAGCCACTGACTCGCGTCGCACTGCTGCTGCCGCAGGAAGGCCAACTGGCCAATGTCGCCCGCGCATTGCGCGATGGCTTCCTCGCCGCACATTACGAAGCACAGCAAGCCGGGCAGAACCCGCCGGACATCAAACTCTACGACAGCTCGCGCATCGGCTCGCTGGACGCCTTCTACCAGCAAGCCCAGGCCGACGGCGTACAACTGGTAGTCGGCCCCCTGGAAAAACCACTGGTCAAGCAACTGAGTGATCGCGAGCAACTGCCCATCACCACCCTCGCCCTGAATTACAGCGATGCAGGCCAAGAAGGCCCGGCTCAGATGTTCCAGTTTGGCCTGGCCGCCGAGGACGAAGCTCGTGAAGTGGCGCGCCGCGCCTGGAACGACGGCATGCGCCGCGCCGTGGCACTGGTGCCGCGCGGGGACTGGGGCGACCGTGTACTGGACGCCTTCCGCCAGAGCTGGCAAGCCCAGGGCGGCACCTTGATCGCCGCCGAGCATGTCGACCAGCCGGTAGAGCTGGCTCGTCAGATCGCCGACCTGTTCCAGCTGCGCGAGAGCGAAACCCGCGCCCGCCGCCTGCAGAACACGCTGGGCACCAATCTGGATGCGCAGCCGGCGCGCCGTCAGGACATCGACTTCATCTTCCTCGCGGCCACACCGCAACAGGCCCAGCAGATCAAACCGACCCTGGCCTTCCAGTACGCCGGCGACGTGCCGGTCTACGCCACCTCGCACCTGTTCACCGGCGCCCACAGCCAGGCCCAGTATCAGGATCTCGAAGGCATCCGTTTCTGCGAAACGCCCTGGCTGCTCGATGCTCACGCACCACTGCGCCAGGAAGTCGCCAATCAGTGGCCGCAGGCCGGTGGCAGTCTCGGCCGCCTGTACGCCATGGGCGTCGACGCCTACCGCCTGGCACCACGCCTAGGTCAGCTCAAGGCACTGCCGGAGTCGCGCATCGACGGCCTGTCGGGCAGCCTCAGCCTGAACGCCAGCCAGCGCATCGAGCGTCAGCTGCCCTGGGCCGAGTTCCGTGACGGCCAGGTTCAACGCCTCCCTGACAGCATCAATTGAGCGCACACAACGATCTGGGTCGGGCTGCCGAACAGGCAGCTCGGCAGCATCTGGAACGTAACGGCCTGCAGCTGATCGAACAGAACTGGAGCTGTCGGCGTGGCGAGCTTGATCTGGTCATGCTCGACGGCGATACAGTAGTATTCGTCGAAGTCCGCGCCCGCCGCCACAGCGCCTGGGGCGGCGCCCTGGAGAGCATCGATGCGCGCAAGCGTGGCAAGCTGGTCATCGCCGCCGAACTCTTCCTCCAGCAACACTCACGCTGGACCCGCTACCCCTGCCGCTTCGACGTGGTCGCCATCAGTACTGGCGGCACCACTCGCCTCGACTGGATCAAAAACGCCTTCGATGCCTGACGGCCGTACATTCAAGGTTTAACCGATGGACATGCAATCCCGAATCCGCCAGCTCTTCCAAGCCAGCATCGACACCAAGCAGCAGGCCATGGACGTCCTGACACCCTACATCGAGCACGCCAGCCTGGTGATGGTCCAGTCCCTGCTCAACGAGGGCAAGATTCTCACCTGCGGCAACGGCGGCTCCGCCGGCGACGCCCAGCATTTCTCCTCCGAGCTGCTCAATCGCTTCGAACGTGAACGTCCGAGCCTGCCGGCCATCGCCCTGACCACCGACAGCTCGACCATCACCTCGATCGCCAACGACTACAGCTACAACGAAATATTCTCCAAGCAGATCCGCGCACTCGGCCAGCCTGGCGACGTGCTGCTGGCAATTTCCACCAGCGGCAACTCAGCGAATGTCATCCAGGCCATTCAGGCTGCACATGATCGCGAGATGACCGTAGTCGCCCTCACCGGTCGCGATGGCGGCGGCATGGCCTCGCTGCTGCTGCCGGAAGACGTCGAGATCCGCGTTCCAGCCAAAGTCACCGCACGCATTCAGGAAGTCCACCTGCTGACGATCCACTGCCTGTGCGACCTGATCGATAGTCAATTGTTTGGGAGTGAAGAATGAAGCGTTCCGCCCTGATTCTGGCCGCCCTGGCCGTTACCCTGACCCTGGCAGGCTGCGGCAGTCGCAGCATCGGCAACAAGATCGATGACCAGTTCCTCGGCCCGGAAGTCGCCTCGCGCATCAGCAATGCGCACGCCGACCTGTCCAGCCCGACCTCGCGCATCGTGGTCACCAGCTATAACGGCGTGATTCTGCTGGCCGGCCAGACCCCGCGCAGCGAGCTCAAGGATCGCGCCGCCCAGACCGCCCGTGGCGTGCAGGGCGTGAAGAAGGTCTACAACGAACTGCAGGTGCAACAGCCTGCATCCCTGCTGGCGCGCAGCAACGACTCGTTGCTGACCACCAAGATCAAGGCGCAGATGCTGGCTGATAGCAGCGTCCCCAGCGCACGCGTCAAGGTCGTCACCGAGAACGGCATCGTCTACATGCTTGGCCTGGTCACTCGCGAAGAAGCCAACGCCGCCACTCGCGTGGTACAGAGCGTATCGGGCGTACAGCGGGTCGTGCGCCTGTTCGAATACACCAACTGATTGCGAACGCAGAAACGACAAGGGCGCCCATGGGCGCCCTTTTCATTGCTTACTTGACCACTTTCAGACTTGGTCGGCCGCTCGGACGCGGCGGTTCGTCATCAGACGGACCATCATCGTCCGGCCCCGGCTCTTCAGGGCTGCCTGCAACCGGCGGCTCCATGTCGAAGACCATGCCCTGGCCGTTTTCCCGCGCATAGATCGCCAGGATCGCTGCCGCCGGAATGTGCAGACTGTGCGCAACGCCGCCGAAGCGCCCTTCGAAGCTCACGGCCTGGTTGTCCATGTGCAGATGACGCACCGCACTGGGCGAGGCGTTGAGCACGATCTGACCGTCACTGGCGAAGCCTGGCGGCACCTGCACGCCAGGGAACTCGGCATTGACCAGCAGATGCGGCGTGCAATCGTTGTCGACGATCCACTCATAGAGGGCGCGAACCAGATAGGGACGACTGGAATTCATGATTTCCTCCTTCTTAACGCATCATGCGTTCGGCAGCGGAAAGACTGGCCTGAAAGGCCTCACGAGCGAACTGGCGCTCCATGTAGTCGAGCAGCGGCTTGGCCGGACGTGGCAACTCGATACCCAGAACCGGCAAACGCCAGAGAATGGGCAGCAAACAGCAATCCACCAGACTCAGCTCCTCACTGAGAAAGAATGCCTTGTCAGCGAACAGCGGTGATACGCCGGTCAGGCTTTCGCGCAACTCCTTGCGCGCCAATTGACGCTCGGCCTCCTTGCTGCGTTTGTCGAGAATACGATCGACCAGCACGCACCAGTCACGCTGAATACGATGCATCAGCAGACGACTATTGGCCCGAGCCACCGGATACACCGGCAACAACGGCGGATGCGGGTAGCGCTCGTCCAGATACTCCATCACCACGGACGCTTCATACAACGCCAGATCGCGATCGACCAGCGTCGGCACACTGCCATAGGGATTGACCTCGGCAAGCCTGGCCGGACACCGGCCCTGCTCGACATCGATGATCTCGACGCTGACACCTTTCTCGGCGAGCACCAGACGCACGCGATGGGAATAGTGGTCGGCGGGGTCGGAGTAGCAGGTCAACCTATTGGTTACCGCCATGGCGATCCTCCTCGCTTGTTTTGATTTTCCAGAAACACGAAAAATTGCCAGGAGCAATTCTTGAATGTGCAGGCGACGGCACCACTAGGTGGCCACCTGAAATGGCAGGGCACAAAAACCTGCGCGCCCATAAGGGCGCGCAGGTGCATGCAGAGAACGACAACGACTTAATGCACGTCCTTCCAGTACTCACGCTTGAGCAGGTAGGCGAACACGAAGAAGAACGCCAGGTAGAGCAGCACGTAGGTGCCGATACGCTGGGACTTCAGCTTGACCGGGTTGGCCGAATAGGCCAGGAAGGTCACCAGGTTCTTGATCTTCTCGTCGAACTCGGCCTCGCTCAGCTTGCCGGTGTTCGGCTCGATGGTGAGCTGGTCGCAGGCTTCGTGAGTGATAGGCGCACCGGTCAGCGGGTCGAATTGCTTCTTGCCATCGGTGACCACCTGAACCTGCTTGCAACCGATGACCTGGTTACCCTGCAGGCCGACCAGCACGTTCGGCATGCCGACGTTCGGGAACACCTTGTTGTTGGCGCCCAGCGGACGGGTCGGGTCGGCGTAGAAGGTACGCAGGTAGGTGTACAGCCAGTCGTTGCCACGCACACGAGCAACCAGGGTCAGATCAGGCGGTGCAGCACCGAACCAGGCCTTGGCATCCTCCGGCTTCATGCCGATCTTCATGTGGTCGCCGATCTTGGCATCGTTGAACACCAGGTTCTCCAGCATGATTTCGTGCGGGATACCGAGGTCATCGGCAACACGCTCGTAACGCTGGTACTGGGCCGAGTGGCAGCCCATGCAGTAGTTGGCGAAGGTACGCGCGCCGTCCTGCATGGCGGCCTTGTCGGTCAGGTCGATGTCGACCTTGTCCAGTTGCACATCATGACCACCGGCGGCAAAGCTGAGGGCCGGTAGCGCAGCGAAAACAAATGCAGCAAAGAGCTTTTTCATCAGCCAGTCACCCTTTCCGGAACCGGTTTGGTCTTCTCCATCCTGGTGTAGAACGGCATCAGGATGAAGTACGCGAAGTACAGGATGGTGCACACCTGCGACAGCAGGGTACGACCCGGAGTCGGCGCCAGCACACCCAGCACACCCAGGATGACGAAGGAGATGCAGAAGATCACCAGCCAGATCTTGCTCAACCAACCCTTGTAGCGCATCGACTTGACCGGGCTACGGTCCAGCCACGGCAGGACGAACAGCACAGCGATGGCAGCGCCCATGGCGATTACGCCCATCAGCTTGTCCGGTACCGCACGCAGAATTGCGTAGAACGGGGTGAAGTACCAAACCGGAGCGATGTGATCAGGCGTCTTGAACGGGTTGGCCGCTTCGAAGTTCGGCTTCTCGAGGAAGTAACCGCCCATTTCCGGGAAGAAGAACACCACGAAGCAGAACACGAACAGGAAGACCACTACGCCGACGATGTCTTTCACGGTGTAGTAAGGGTGGAACGCGATACCGTCGAGCGGCACACCGTTCTCGTCCTTCTTCTTCTTGATGTCCACGCCGTCCGGGTTGTTCGAACCGACTTCGTGCAGCGCCAGGATGTGCAGCACGACCAGGCCGAGCAGCACGATCGGCAGCGCGATCACGTGCAGAGCGAAGAAGCGGTTCAGGGTGATACCGGAAATCAGGTAGTCACCGCGAATCCACTGAGTCAGGTCATCGCCGATTACCGGGATGGCACCGAACAGCGAGATGATCACCTGGGCGCCCCAGTAGGACATCTGGCCCCACGGCAGCAGGTAGCCCATGAAGGCCTCTGCCATCAGGCACAGGTAGATCAGCATGCCGAAGATCCACACCAGCTCGCGCGGCTTCTGATAGGAGCCGTAGAGCAGACCGCGGAACATGTGCAGGTAGACCACCACGAAGAACGCGGAAGCGCCGGTGGAGTGCAGGTAGCGCAGAATCCAGCCGTACTCGACGTCACGCATTATGTATTCGACGGAGGCGAAAGCGCCCTCGGCCGAAGGTTCGAAGCTCATGGTCAGCCAGATACCGGTCACGATCTGATTGACCAGCACCAGCAGCGCCAGAGAGCCAAAGAAGTAGAAGAAGTTGAAGTTCTTCGGTGCGTAGTACTTGGAGAGATGATCTTCCCACATCTTGGTGGCGGGGAAGCGCGCATCCACCCATTCCATGAATTTACTCATCAGGCCTTCTCCTGGTCCACACCGATGACGATGATCTCATCCGTCTCGTAGCTGTACGGCGGCACCGGCAGGTTCAACGGCGCCGGCTGCGCCTTGTAGACACGCCCAGCGAGGTCATAGCGGGAACCGTGGCAAGGGCAGAAGTAGCCGCCCACCCAGTCAGGCCCCAGATCGGCCGGCGCCACTTCCGGACGGAAGGTCGGCGAACAACCCAGGTGGGTGCACAGACCAACCAGCACCAGCAACTCGGGCTTGATCGAGCGGTTCTCCTTGTTCACGTACTCCGGCTGCACGGAGGCAGCGGAGTCGGGATCGGCCATGCGATCCGCGATCTTGGTCAGGTTGGCCAGGATCTCCTCAGTGCGGTGCACGATGAACACCGGCTGGCCGCGCCACTCAGCAACCATCTGCTGACCCGCCTCGATCTTGCTGACGTTCACCTTCACCGGTGCACCGGCCGCCTTGGCCCTTGCACTGGGGAACCATGACCCCACGAACGGAGTCGCAGCACCTACCGCCCCTGCAGCACCCACCACGGAGGTGGCTGCAACCAGGAAGCGACGCCGGCCTGCATTCACGCCGTCATTGCTCATTCAGTCGTCTCCCATCAGCTTTGTGGCCTGTTGTTCAGGCCTCTACTAAGTAAAAATCGGGCCGCGCAAAAAATTCGCCAAATGGTAAAGAAAAGCCCCTTTTCTGACAAGGTAATTACCCCCGAAGAGAAGGGCGAAAGCCTTGGCGGCTGCGGCTTACGGGTATGCGGCACGTTGTCGCAGCATTTTGCCATGCCCATAAAAAACGCCCAGCTCCGTAAGGAAACTGGGCGCTTTTGGAAGCGTAGTCGCGATTAGCGCTTCGAGTACTGCGGACGCTTACGCGCTTTGCGCAGACCGACTTTCTTACGCTCGACTTCACGGGCGTCGCGAGTAACGTAACCAGCTTTACGCAGCGGGCTGCGCAGGGTCTCGTCATACTCGATCAGAGCGCGGGTGATACCGTGACGGATGGCACCAGCCTGACCACTGACACCACCACCGGCAACGGTGACGAAGATGTCGAACTTCTCGACGGTCTCGGTCAGCTCCAGCGGCTGACGCACGACCATGCGAGCGGTTTCGCGACCGAAGAAGGTGTCCAGGGTGCGATTGTTGATCGAGATGTTACCAGTACCCGGACGCAGGAAAACGCGCGCGGTTGCGGTCTTGCGACGGCCAGTGCCGTAATTTTGAGTCGCCGACATAATGAACTATTCCGTTAAATCTTCAGTTCTTGGGGCTGCTGAGCGGTGTGCGGGTGAGCGGCACCCTTGTACACCTTCAGCTTACGGTACATGTCGCGACCCAGCGGGTTCTTCGGCAGCATGCCTTTGACCGCGGTCTCGATCACGCGCTCAGGAGCACGAGCGATCAGCTTCTCGAAGTTGATCTCTTTGATGCCGCCCGGGAAACCGGAGTGGGAGTAGTACTTCTTGTCGCTGGCTTTGGCACCAGTTACACGCACCTGCTCAGCGTTGATAACGACGATGTAGTCGCCGGTGTCAACGTGCGGGGTGTACTCAGGCTTGTGCTTGCCACGCAGACGGCTCGCGATTTCGGTGGCCAGACGACCCAGGGTCTGACCAGCAGCATCAACGACGAACCAGTCGCGTTTTACTGTTTCTGGTTTAGCAGTAAAAGTTTTCATTCTTTATAGCCTCAGGGGCCGCCCAGCAAAAATAGACGGCGGATCTTACTGGATAGTGCGTACTTTGACAAGTCAAAGGCAGCCGCATACGGACGCTATCGGGGGCTCGGGTCAGCGCGTCCACAATACGGCAAGATTCTTCGGCAGGCGGCGCATCACTTCCACCGCAGAAAGAGGTGCCGAATTATCCTGATTGCGAAAAAAATTTCAACCTGCTTGTATGACTCTTTTGCCGAAGGAGTACCTCATGGAATACCGCAAGCTAGGCCGAACCGATCTCGACGTCAGCGCTCTGTGCCTGGGCACCATGACCTGGGGCGAGCAGAACAGCGAGAGCGAAGGCCATGCCCAGATCGAGCGGGCCAAGGCCAGCGGCATCAATTTCATCGATACCGCGGAGATGTACCCGGTACCGCCGCGCGCCGAAACCTACAGCAAGACCGAGCAGATCATCGGCAGCTACTTCAAGCAGCACGGCGATCGCGCCGACTGGATCCTGGCCAGCAAGATCGCCGGCCCTGGCAACGGCATCAGCCATATCCGTGACGGCCAGCTGAAATTCAACCGCCAGCATATCGTCGCAGCCCTGGATGCCAGCCTGACGCGCCTGCAAACCGACTGGATCGACCTGTATCAACTGCACTGGCCGGAGCGGCCGACCAACTTCTTCGGCCAACTCGATTACAAGCACAAGGACAATGAGTTCACACCACTGGAAGAAACCCTCGAAGTGCTCGACGAGCAGGTCAAGGCTGGCAAGATCCGCCATATCGGCCTGTCTAACGAAACCCCGTGGGGCACCATGAAGTTCCTGCAGTTAGCGGAAAGCCGTGGCTGGCCGCGTGCCGTATCGATCCAGAACCCCTACAACCTGCTCAACCGCAGCTTCGAAGTGGGCCTGGCGGAAGTGGCGATTCGCGAACAGTGCGGTCTGCTGGCTTACTCGCCCCTGGCGTTCGGCATGCTCAGCGGCAAGTACGAAGGCGGCGCACGCCCAGCAGGCGCGCGCATCAGCCTGTTCAGCCGCTTCGCCCGCTACAGCAACCCGCAGTCGGAAGCAGCCTGCTCGCGCTACGTTGCCCTGGCCCGCGAACACGGCCTGGATCCCGCGCAGATGGCCCTGGCCTTCGTTACGGCGCAGCCTTTCGTGACCAGCAACATCATCGGCGCCACCAACCTGGAGCAGCTGGACAGCAACCTGGCCAGCGCCGAGCTGAAGCTCTCCGAAGAAGTGCTTGCGGGCATCGAGGCAATCCACAAGGCGCAACCCAACCCGGCGCCCTGATCCGGCGCAAAACGCAAAAGCCCGGCAATGCCGGGCTTTTTTCTGGCCGCGCGGCTGTCAGGTCAACGAGCGAGCGATGATCTCCTTCATGATCTCGTTGGTGCCGGCGTAGATGCGCTGCACCCGTGCATCGGCCCACGCCCGGGCCACCGGGTATTCCCACATGTAACCGTAGCCGCCGTGCAACTGCACACACTCGTCGAGCACCTTGCACTGCAGGTCGGTGCCCCAGTACTTGAGCATCGCCGCGGTTGGCACATCCAGCTTGCCCTCGAGGTGCAACTCCAGGCAGCGGTCGATGAATACCCGGCCGACCTGAATCTCCGTCGCCATCTCGGCGAGCTTGAAGCGGGTGTTCTGGAAGTCGGCGACTGCCTTGCCAAAGGCCTTGCGTTCACGGGTGTAGTCCAGCGTCCACTGCAGCGCCGCCTCGGCCGAAGCCAGGGCGCCGACGCCCACCGTCAGGCGCTCCTGCGGCAGCTCCTGCATGAGGTAGGCGAAGCCCATACCCGGCTGCCCCAGCAGGTTCTGCTTGGGCACACGCACGTCCTGGAAGAACAGCTCGGAGGTGTCCTGCGCCTTCATGCCGACCTTCTCCAGGCGCTTGCCCTTGGAGAAACCGGGCGTATTGGCCTCGACCAGCAACAGACTGGTGCCCTTGGCGCCGGCCTTTGGATCGGTCTTGGCCACCACGACGACCAGATCGGCCAGCCAACCGTTAGTGATGAAGGTCTTCGAGCCGTTGATCACGTACTCGTCGCCATCGAGCACCGCGGTGGTCTTCACGCCTTGCAGGTCAGAGCCAGCGCCCGGCTCGGTCATGGCGATGGCAGTGACCATCTCGCCGCTGACCAGCTTGGGCAGGTAATGCTGCTTCTGCGCTTCGCTGCCGTAATGCAGGATATAAGGCGCGACGATATCGGAGTGCAGGGAGAAACCAATGCCGGTCAGCCCCAGACGCCCAATTTCCTCGATCACCACGGTGCTGTAGAGGAAGTCGGCCGCCATGCCGCCGTATTCTTCAGGGAGATGCGAACACAGCATCCCCGCCTCGCCCGCCTTGTTCCACAGGGCCCGGTCGATATGCCCATCCTTCTCCCACTGATGATGGAAAGGCACCGCCTCCTGCTCGAGAAACTTGCGCACGCTGTCGCGGAACAATTCATGGTCGGAGCTGAATATCGTTCTAGGGATCATGGCGTTACCTGTATCCGAGACGGGAAAAAGCGTGGCCTCGACTTTAGCCAAGCAAACGCTTGGTTACACTGGACACAACCGCCAAAAAATAAGACGATCCAGCCGCTGTATGACCACTTAGCCTTGAACAAGAATAAATACCCATGGTTATCCCAGAGCCGCGCGCAGCCTTGCGCCGTGTCAGCATCCTCGCCACCGATGGCGTCTTCGCCTCTACCCTGCTGCAGGCCAAGGACTTCTTCCACATGGCCGGCATTCGCTATGCCAAGCAACAGGGGCTTGGTCTCGAACCGCCGTTCGAAATCCACCTGGTCAGCCCAGACGGGCTGCCGGTGAACAGCTTCAGCAAGGTCAGGGTGCCAGTAGACAGCGGCCTGGACGCTTGCGACGTGATCATCCTGCCGGCCTTCTGGGACGACTTTGATGCGCTCAGTCGCCGCTATCCACAGGTTCTGGACTGGCTCAAACGCCAGCATGCCAACGGCGCGGCGATCTGCGGCGAGGCCAGCGGCGTGTTCTGGATGGCGGAAGCCGGCCTGCTCGACGGCAAGGAGGCAACCACCTACTGGCGCTTCTTCCGCGAATTCGCCGAGCGCTTCCCCAAGGTGCAACTGAACCAGGACAAGCACCTGTCCGATGCCGACAACCTTTACTGCGCAGGCGGCACCACCTCGGCCTGCGACCTCTACATCTATCTGATCGAGCGCTACTGCGGCGCCGGCGTGGCCCAGGGCGTAGCACGTGACATCCTCTACGAGGTGCAGCGCAGCTACACACCGGGCCGCATCGGCTTCGGCGGGCAGAAGCTGCATCAGGACGTCACCGTGCTGCAGATCCAGCACTGGCTCGAGGAGCACTACGCCGACAAGTTTCGCTTCGAGGACGTGGCGCGTGAGCACGGCATGAGCATCCGCAACTTCATGCGCCGCTTTCAGGGCGCTACCGGCGACAAGCCCCTGCACTACCTGCAACGCTTGCGCATCGAGACCGCCAAGAGCCTGCTCTCCTCCACCCGCAAGAGCATCAAGACCATCAGCTACGAAGTGGGCTACGACGACGCCAGCTTCTTCGCCCGACTGTTTCGCCAGCACACCGAGCTGTCGCCGAACCAGTACCGCCGCCAGTTCCAGCAGAAAGACGCGCACGCCTGAACGGGCACGCCGGGCGACCAGGGCGGGTCGCGGCGAACCTCAGGCAAATGGCCAGCCCACCCTTGGTTAGGTTGGCGCCTAACGGCAGCGCCCTATGATCGGTGAACGAAGATAACAACAACAGGTTCACCGCCATGCGCCGTCTCTTGCTTGTCCTGCTTGCCACCTGCAGCCTCGGTGCTGCCGCCGCCGATAACTGGAAACCTTTCCCCCTCGACCAGAGCGCCTATGACTACAGCGGCGACAAGCTGCGCCAGGCCTGGCCGCAACTGACGCGCGGCTTCGGCGACTACCCCTTCCCCGATGCCGACTGGGTGGTGAGCATGGCCAGCAGCCATCCACAGGCCCTGGAGAAGACCGTCGCCGCCGGCACCGGCTTTACCGGCAAACCGGAAGAAGCCGAACTTTACGCACAGAAGCTGCAGGACGTCTGGCGCCTGATGTTCCGGGGCGACTTCGCCCAGGCCAAGGAACAGGGGCTCGCGCTAGGCGTCGGCGGACAGATCCCGGCGATGTTCGCCCAGGTGATCTACGCCATGTTTCTGGTGCCGGACCAATCAGAAAAACATCGCCTGCTCGAGGAAGTGATTGCCTACACCGACGAGGCCGGTGAACTGGTGCAAGCGGACACCGTTGCGCAGTTCGGCCGCGTCTATGCCAAGGCGCGCCTCGGCGAGGAACTGTCGGTGCCGGTGGTGCTCAAGCGTGGCTACACCTCGCAAATCCCCCAGGAGCTGGACGAACTACTGGCCAAACAGCCGAAGCAGCCGTTCGCTCTGGCGCTCTACGGCGGCTACGAAGCGGGGGTGATTCGCAAGGTCGGCAAACTGGTGGGCCGGATGACCTACGGCGTCAGCGCCGACAAGATGGAGACCTACTTTCAGCGCAGCTTCCGGGCCCGCGACGACCTGCCCATCGGCCATTACGAATACGCCAACGCGCTGACCTACGTATACGGTGACGACGAAGAAAACAAGGTGATCGACCACCTCGAGCGCGCCGCTGCGATCACACCCATCAGCGCCATGGAGGCACTGGAAGTGGCCCATGCGCGAAAACTGCTGAGCCAGTATCAGCAGAAGCTGGCGCAGCACTGAAGGCCGAGCGCATGCCCGCGCACCAATGAAAAAGGCGACCTTGTGGGTCGCCTTTTTCATATCGCTTTCCGTCAGGGCCGGTGTGGGCGCGAGAGGAATTCGTGCGATTGCATTTCCAGCAGACGACTCAAAGTACGCTGGAACTCGAAGCTCAGACGGCCGCCGGTGTAGAGATCCTTGAGCTCCACCTCGGCGGAGATGATCAGCTTGACGTTGCGATCATAGAACTCGTCCACCAGGTTGATGAAGCGCCGCGCCATATCGTCCTTGGCCACGCTCATCTGCTCGACGTTGGCCAGAATCACCGCGTGGAAGACCTTGCCCAGCTCGATGTAGTCGTTCTGACTGCGCGGGCCGTCGCACAGTTCGCGAAACTCGAACCAGGCCACGTCCTCGCACACCCGCACGGCGTTGATGGCACGATTTTCGATCATCAGCGCCTCGTTCTCCACCATGTGGGTGCAGTCCGGCAGCAGGCTCTGGAAACTCTTGCGCAGGCTGTCTTCCGCAGCCGGGCCGAGCGGGAAGTGGAACAGTTCGGCCTGCTCCAGCGCACGCAGACGATAGTCGACGCCGCTGTCGACGTTGACGATATCGGTGTGCTGCTTGAGCAGGGCGATGGCTGGCAGGAAGCGCGCACGCTGCAGGCCGTCCTTGTACAGACCGTCCGGCACGATGTTGGAGGTGGCCACCAGCGACACGCCGTTCTTGAACAGCTCTTCGAGCAGGGTGGCGAGAATCATCGCGTCGGTGATGTCGCTGACGAAGAATTCATCGAAGCAGATCACCCGAGCCTCGTCGGCGAAACGCTTGCCTATGATGGTCAGCGGGTTCTTCTCACCCTTGAGGGTCTTCATCTCCTCGTGCACGCGCTTCATGAAGCGGTGAAAGTGAGTACGCACTTTCTGCTCGAACGGCAGCGCATCGAAGAAGGTGTCGACCAGATAGGTCTTGCCGCGCCCGACGCCGCCCCAGAAATACAGCCCCTTGACCGGCGCCTGCGGCTTCTTGCCGAACAGCTTGCCCATCAGCCCGGATTTGCCCTGATCGCGCGCGATCAGATCGTCATATAGACGCTGCAAATGGCGGACGGCATTTTCCTGGGCCGCATCATGGAAGAAGTCGGGCCGCTTGAGGTCGGCCTGATAACGCTCTAAGGGGGTCATGATTCGTTAGCCGGGCAAGTAAAAACGGGGGCGTCACTTTAGCGACGCCCCCGTTGATTGGCAATCTGCCCGTAGCCCGGATGTAATCGGGGAATGCTGGCGATGCTCGTCCCGGATTGCATCCGGGCTACTTCACTCCTGCGGCGCCAGGGCCTCACGCAGACGGGCAATGGCCGCTTCCAGCGCCTGGCCGTCAGCGAACTCGGGGCTGCTCGCCACGTTTTCACCGTCGATCCAGACCGCGAATGCCAGACCTTCGGCGCGCACATCCAGCGGTTCGCCAGACTGCAGGCGCTTGTTGATCATGCCGGCCGACTTGCCATCGGCGAAGGACTTCGACAGCAGCAGTTGCTCGCCGTCGGCATCCAGCAGGCGGAAGCGGAAGCTGCCGTCGTCATCGCGGAAGCTGACGAAACGCGCGCTCTTGGCAGCTTTTTTCTTCTCGCCAGCGGCGACCTGCACCTGCTCGCGGAACGAGCGCAGGCCCACGGCCTCACGCAGCTCACCGAGGAACGGCGTAGCGATCTTGCGCGCCTTGGTGGCACCGGCAAGGAGGATGTCCTCCAGATCGGCCGGCTTGGCGATCAGCGCGTTGTAGCGCTCACGCGCCTCGCCCAGGGTCTCTTCGAGCAGTTGGTAAAGACGATTCTTCGCCTCGCCCCAGGCCAGGCCGCCTTCGAGCTCAGCACGGAACTCGGCCTGCTGCGCGTGGCTGGCAAAGGCCTGGTACAGGGTGAACAGGTGTGAACCTTCGACATCCTTGGCTTCACCCGGCAACCTGGAGTCGGTGACGATGCGCGCCACGGCGTCCTTGAGCTGCTTGGCCGTGCCGAACAGCGGGATGGTGTTGTCGTAGCTCTTGCTCATCTTGCGCCCGTCGAGGCCGGGCAGCGTCGCCACTTCTTCCTCGATCACCACCTCAGGCAGAAGGAACAGGTCCTTGCCCTTGCCGAACAGGTGGTTGAAGCGCTGGCCGATGTCGCGGGCCATTTCCACGTGCTGGATCTGGTCACGGCCGACCGGCACCTTCTGCGCGTTGAACATGAGGATGTCCGCAGCCATCAGCACCGGGTAGCTGAACAGGCCCATGCTCACGCCGGCATCCGGGTCCTCACCGGCCTCGACGTTCTTGTCTACCGAGGCCTTGTAGGCGTGGGCGCGGTTGAGCAGGCCCTTGCCAGCGACGCAAGTCAGCAGCCAGCACAGCTCGGGAATCTCGGGGATATCGGACTGACGGTAGAAGGTCGCCTTGTCGGTATCCAGACCCAGCGCCAGCCAGGTAGCGGCGATTTCCAGGCGCGAACGCTGGATGCGCGCCGGATCGTCGCACTTGATCAGCGCGTGATAGTCGGCGAGGAAATAGAAGGAGTCCATCTGCGGGTCGCGGCTGGCCGCGATGGCCGGACGGATGGCGCCGGCATAGTTGCCCAGGTGCGGCGTGCCGGTGGTGGTGATACCGGTAAGGATACGGGTGGTCATGACGTTCGCTTAGAAATGGCTGAAAAACTTACAGGCGAGGCAACAGCAGATCCTTGAGATCCGTCAGCTTGCCGTGAAAAAAGTGACCGCATTCTGCCACTTTCAGCAGCTCGTGGGCACGCCCAAGGTTGGCCGACCAGTCGTACACCGCCTGCGGCTCGACCACTTCGTCGGCATCGGGCTGGATCACCACCAGCGGGCACTCGCTGGCAGGCGGGGTATCGGCCGTCAGGCGATGCACCGCCGGAGCGACCATGAACAGCTTGCTCGGCACCTGCCCCTGCGCTTCCAGGCGCGCACCCAGCGCCGCGGCGACGAAGCCGCCGAAGGAAAAACCCAGCAGCGTGACCGGCAGGCTCGGATACTGTTGCTTGAGCCAGGCAGCGACGGCCTCGGCATCGTCGACTTCGCCGGTGCCCATGTCATGGCTGCCGGCACTGGCTCCAACGCCGCGATAATTGAAACGCAAGGTGTGGTAGCCACTGTCACGTGCGGTACGCTGCAAGGTGCTCACCACCTTGTTGAGCATGGTGCCGCCCTGCACCGGATTGGGGTGGCAGACCAGCGCCACGCCACGGGCATCCGGCACTTCCAGCAGGAGGGATTCGAGTTGGCCCACCGGGCCTTGAATGAAAAGAGGGGTTTCGCGACTGAGCAACACTGAACTCCGTGACCCCGCAACGGGTCGACTCGTCTAGCAAACTGCCTGTGTGGCAAATGAACCTGTTCAGCGTCTCGAGAGCTCGCGCAATGCAAGGCAAAAACAGGAGAGAAAGCGAAGTGTACTGTCGTACATGCGCATTCCGAACCTGTTTTTAACCCAGCAGCGCCGACGCGCAGTAGACTCCGAGCAGGCTATGGTCGTATACAGCACAGGCTCAAGCCGCTAACGTAAAGCAAAGCCGTTTTGAGAGGAAGGACTCGTGGAACAGACCGTTACAGCCTGGTTGATACCCGCCCTGACCCTGGTGGTCGGCATCGCCGTGGGCTTTGTGCTCGCCCGCCTGGCCCCCAATGCTGCACCGGGCCGTACGCAGCGGCAGATGGATGAAATGCAGGCACGCTTCGAGGCCTACCAGAGTGAAGTGGTGACCCACTTCAACACCACCGCCAGCCTGGTGAAGAAACTCACCCAGAGCTATCAGGACGTGCAGGAGCACCTGTCCGACGGCGCCAACCGCCTAGCCCTGGACGAACTGACCCGTCAGCGCCTGCTGGCCACCCTGAACAGCAGCGAAACTGGCGAAAAGCGCGAGCGTCTGACGCCGCCGAAGAACCACGAAATGCCCAAGGACTATGCGCCGAAAAGCGATGGCCCCGGCATGCTGGACGAGAGCTACGGGCTGAAGAAGTAACCCGCTAGCCAGAAACACCGAGCCCCGCGATTGCGGGGCTTTTTTATGCTTCCTCGCATAGTTTGGAGAACGTGCGGGTTGACACACCGGACTGGCAAGTTTGTGTGAGCTTTCGATGACTTGGCACTATCCATTACCGCGTCTGCTGAACGTTTGGGTTGCGCCCCTTACGGGCGCCACACCTTTCTTGCTTGCCCAAGAAAGGTGTGCCAAAGAAGGGCACCCCGACATCCGGGTTTCGCTACGCGAAACTCCCCTCGCTCTGGCGCTGCTCCGGTGGCCGGCTTACATGGGCCGTCCCTGGCCTATTAAGCCTCTCGCCGCATCCATGCGGCTCGCTCCCCTACGCAACACCTCTGCTCGGCCTTCTGAAGGGGACCGGGGCGCGAGCTTGCAAGATTTCCACAGGCTCAAGCTCGATGGCGTCTATTTTTGCTTTTTCTCTTAGGCAGCGATCATGCAGGCGACGCCCAAATACCCTTCAGGAGGCCGAGTGGAATCACCGTGGAAGGGGTTGAGCGACATGGATGTCGCGAGAGCTGCGATGGGCCAGGGATGGCCCTTCGTGGCGCGCCCCTGGAGCGGTGATGGAACGAGGGAACCCCGGCGTAGCCGGGGCCGGATGTCGGGGTGCCCTTCTCTTTGGTTACTTTCTCTTGGGCAAGCAAGAGAAAGTGACTCGCCCGTAAGGGGCGAAACCCATCAGACCAGGCGGCGTGTGAATGGAGAGTGCCAAGTCATCGAAAGCTCACACGTAATTGCCAGCCCGGCGTCAAGCGTATCCTCGTCGCGAAAATGCGGAGAACCTTTTTATTAGGTAAAGATCGTCGGCTCCACCCGCAGCCGGGAATAAAAAAGCCCCGCTAATAAGCGGGGCTCATCATGCAGCATCGCGAATGTCAGATCGCACCGCGACTACGCAGCAGATCCAGCACCGCCTTGACGCCCTCCTCGACCGACTGCGCCTGGGTGTCGATCACCAGATCGGCATCCAGCGGCACGTCGTAGGGGAAGGACTCGCCCGGGATGTTGTCACCAGCCGCGGCATACAGCCCCTGCGGATCACGCGCCTGACAGACCTGCGGCGAGGCCTGGACGTAGACGGTCAAGGCGCGCTCGCTGCCGATCAGCGCTTTGGCCTGTTCGCGGCCTTCGGCATCCGGGGCGACGAAGGCGGCCAGCGCGATCATCCCCGCCTCGTTGAACTGACGCGCCACATGCGCGGCGCGGCGCCAGTTCTCGGCACGCCCGGCGCGATCCTGCGGCAGGCCTTTATTCAGGTCGTGACGCAGGTTCTGGCCATCGAGCACATAGACCGCACGGCCCATGTCGAACAGCTTGCGCTCCACGGCATAGGCCAGGGTGCTCTTGCCTGCACCGGACAGGCCGCTGAACAGCACGGTGGCCGGCTGCTGACCGAAACGCGAAGCACGCTCCTCGGTCGACACGTGCGCCAGACGACCATGCTGCCCGCCGCCATTGCTGATTGGGTCGGCGATGATCATGCCGGCCCCCACGGTGCCATTGGTCAGACGGTCGACAACGATGAAGGAGCCGGTGGTGCGGTTGTGCTCGTAGCCATCCAGGGCAATCGAGGCATCCAGCGCCACCTTGACCCGACCGATCTCGTTGAGTTTCAGCTCGCTGGCCGCACCCTGTTCCAGGGTGTTCACGTCAACGCGATGGACGATGCTCGGGATCGAACCCGGCACGTAGCTGGTGGCGCGCTTGATGTCGTACTTCTTGCCCGGCAGCATCGGTTCTTCGCCCATCCACACCAGCATGGCCTCGAAGCTATCGGTGACCTGCGGACGACTGTCGGCATGCACCAGCATGTCGCCGCGCGACACGTCGATCTCGTCTTCCAGGGTCAGGGTGATGGCCTGGCCCGGTCCGGCATGCTCCAGCTCACCCTCGAAGGTGACGATGGACTTGACCCGACTGCTCTTGCCCGACGGCAGCGCCATGACCTCGTCGCCCTTGCGCACGATGCCGCTGGCCAGGGTGCCGGCGAAGCCACGGAAGTTCAGGTTCGGGCGGTTGACGTACTGCACCGGGAAGCGCAGGTCGTCGAAATTGCGGTCGCCGGCGACTTCGACGGTCTCGAGAATCTCCATCAGCGACTGGCCGGTGTACCACGGCGAGCGCTCGGACTTGTTGACCACGTTGTCGCCCTTGAGCGCCGACATCGGCACGAACTCCAGGGTGGTCGGGCGCAAGTTGATCTTCTCGGCGAAGGCCAGGTAGTCGGCCTTGATCTGCTCGAACACGTCCTGATCGAAGTCCTTCAGATCCATCTTGTTGACGGCGACGACGATGTGCTTGATGCCCAGCAAGGAGGCGATGAAGCTGTGCCGACGAGTCTGGGTCTGCACGCCATAGCGGGCGTCGATCAGAATGATCGCCAGGTCGCAGGTAGAAGCGCCGGTGGCCATGTTGCGCGTGTACTGCTCATGACCGGGGGTGTCGGCGATGATGAACTTGCGCTTGGCGGTGGAGAAGTAGCGATAGGCCACATCGATGGTGATGCCCTGCTCGCGCTCAGCCTGCAGGCCGTCGACCAGCAGTGCCAGGTCGATGTCGTCGCCGGTGGTGCCGACCTTCTTCGAATCCTTGGTGATGGCTTCCAGGTGATCTTCGTAGATCATCTTGGAATCGTGCAGCAGACGGCCGATCAGCGTGCTCTTGCCGTCATCGACGTTGCCGCAGGTGAGAAAGCGCAGCAGTTCCTTGCGCTCGTGCTGGGCCAGGTACGCGAGAATGTCCTGGCTGATCAAATCGGATTGGTGACTCATGGTGCGCGATCCTCAGAAATAGCCCTGACGTTTCTTCTCTTCCATCGAACCAGCCTGGTCATGGTCGATGACCCGGCCCTGGCGTTCGCTGGTCTTGGTCAGGAGCATCTCCTGGATGATTTCCGGCAGCGTGGTGGCAGTGGACTCCACGGCCCCGGTCAGCGGATAGCAGCCGAGGGTACGGAAACGCACCATCTTCTTGGTGATGCGCGCCTTTTCTTCATCGGACAGGTGCTCGAGGATGCGCTCGTCGTCGATCATGATCAGCGTGCCGTTCTTCTCGATCACCTCGCGCTCGGCGGCGAAGTACAGCGGCACGATCGGGATCTGCTCCAGATAGATGTACTGCCAGATGTCCAGCTCGGTCCAGTTCGACAGCGGGAAGACGCGGATCGATTCGCCTTTCTTGACCTTGCCGTTGTACACATTCCACAGCTCGGGACGCTGGTTCTTCGGATCCCAGCGGTGCTTGCTGTCGCGGAACGAGTACACGCGCTCCTTGGCGCGCGACTTCTCTTCGTCGCGACGCGCACCACCGAAGGCGGCATCGAAGCCGTACTTGTCCAGCGCCTGCTTGAGGCCTTCGGTCTTCATCACGTCGGTGTGCTTGGCACTGCCGTAGGTGAAGGGGTTCATGTCCTGCGCCACACCATCGGGGTTGATGTGGGTGATCAGGTCCAGGCCCATTTCGCTGACCATCTTCTCGCGAAAGCGATACATCTCCTGGAACTTCCAGCGAGTATCGACGTGCATCACAGGAAATGGCAGCTTGCCAGGGAAGAATGCCTTGCGAGCCAGATGCAGCATCACGGCTGAATCCTTGCCGATGGAATAGAGCATCACCGGGTTGTCGAATTCGGCGGCCACTTCACGAATGATGTGGATGCTTTCCGCCTCCAGCTGCTTGAGATGGGTCAATTTGTCGAGCATGGCTACTCACGGTTTGCTGTTATGGGGCCGGCGGGCCGTGGACGAGCGCGCACTCTACCACAGCGTCTGCTTATACTCAGGACGCCATTTAGACCGAAACGATCTAGCGTTATACCTGCCCGTACGGGCGATTCAGATCGGATTGGGGCAGTCGATGAACAGGTGTTCGAGGGCAAAGCGACGCGCCAGATAGTCGCCCAGCGCCTGCACGCCGTAGCGCTCCGTGGCATGGTGTCCGGCTGCAATGAAGCTCAGGGCATTTTCGCGAGCGCTGTGAAAGGTCTGCTCGGAGGCTTCGCCGGTCAGGTACAGATCGACGCCGGCGGCTACCGCCTGATCGATGTAGCCCTGCCCGCCACCGGTGCACCAGCCAACCCGGCGAATCAGCCCCTGCCCTTCGACAAGCAGCGGCTCGCGACCGAGCACCTGCTGCACGTGACGAGCGAAGTCGGCAGCACTCATCGCCTCCGCCAACGAACCGACCAACCCGACGGTGCGCGGGTTGTCAGGCTCCAGCGGTCCCTCGACGACGATGCCCAGCTGCCGGGCGAGCTGTACGTTGTTGCCCACCTCGGGATGCACGTCCAGCGGCAGGTGGTAGGCCAGCAGACTGATGTCATGCGCCAGCAAGGCTTTCAGGCGACGCTGCTTCATGCCGGTGACGCAGGGATTCTCACCCTTCCAGAAATAACCATGATGCACCAGCAGCACGTCGGCCTCGGCCTCGATCGCGGCCTCGATAAGCGCCTGGCTGGCGGTCACACCGCTGACGATGCGGCGTACGTGCGGGCGTCCCTCGACCTGCAAGCCATTGGGGCAGTAATCGCTGATACGCGATGCATTAAGAAAGGCGTCAGCTTCTTCCACTAACGTGGTCAGGGCAATGGCCATCAAGATTCCTCACAAGCTGTTGCGGGCCGCTGCCTAATTGGCGAGCACCTCTTTATAATGCGCCACCTTAAGGGCCGAATTTGGCCCCCGCAACCCTCAGGATTGTCTCGATGCCCCAGGCACTGCGTTTTCTCGGTTGGCCCCTGCTGGTCGGTGTGCTGCTCGCACTCCTGCTGATCCAGCGCTACCCGCAATGGGTCGGTTTGCCACGCCAGGAAGTGCAACTGGTGCAGGCACCGCTCTACAGTCGCGCACAGGAAGGCCCGGTCTCCTACGCCGAGGCCGTCGATACCGCCTCGCCTGCCGTGGCCAACCTGTACACCACCAAGCTGGTGAGCAAACCGGCCCACCCACTGTTCGAAGACCCGACCTTCCGCCGCTTCTTCGGCGACAACCTGCCCCGCCAGCAGCGCATGGAGTCGAGCCTGGGCTCGGCCGTGCTGATGAGCCGCGAAGGCTACCTGCTGACCAACAATCATGTGGTCAGCGGCGCCGACCAGATCGTCGTGGCCCTCAAGGACGGCCGTGAAACCCTGGCGCGGGTAATCGGTAGCGACCCGGAGACCGACCTGGCGGTATTGAAGATCGATCTGCCCAATCTCCCCGCGATCACCCTTGGGCAGTCCGACAGAATCCGCATCGGCGATGTCAGCCTGGCCATCGGCAACCCGTTCGGTGTCGGCCAGACCGTGACCATGGGCATCATCAGCGCCACCGGGCGTAACCAGCTGGGCCTCAACACCTACGAAGACTTCATCCAGACCGATGCCGCGATCAACCCCGGCAACTCTGGCGGCGCACTGGTCGATGCCCACGGCAACCTGGTCGGCATCAACACCGCGATCTTCTCCAAGTCCGGCGGCTCGCAGGGCATCGGCTTCGCCATCCCGGTGAAGCTGGCGATGGAAGTGATGCAGGCGATCATCGAGCACGGCCAGGTGATTCGCGGCTACCTCGGCGTCGAGGTGCAACCACTGACACCGGAGCTGGCCGAGTCCTTCGGCCTCGATGGCCGGCCCGGCATCGTCGTCGCTGGCGTCTATCGCGATGGCCCGGCGCAGAAAGCCGGCCTGCAGCCAGGCGATCTGATTCTCAGCATCGACGGTGAAGCGGCCAGCGACGGCCGGCGCTCGATGAACCAGGTGGCGCGCACCAAGCCCGGCGACAAGATCCGTATCGAAGTGATGCGCAACGGCGAGCCCCTCGAGCTGACCGCCGAAATCGGTATCCGCCCACCCGTTACCACCAACTGACATCCTGCGACCTGGTTCCTACCAGTTCGCTTGAAATTGCAAATGAAACGTTATTACATATAACCCAGCCAGCCCACCAAGGGATTGGTGCCACGTCCTCAAGGAGATTGTTCATGCGTCTGAGTACCTGCGTGTTGCTCACCAGTTTGTTCGCTAGCCCCTATGCCCTGGCCCATGGGCTGTGGACGGAAGAGCGACGCGGCAACATCGAAGTGGTCTACGGCCACGGCGAGGAGGACAACGCCTTCGACGCCAAGAAGATCAGCGGCGCCTGGGCCTATAACACGGCCGGCAAGATGATCCCGGTGAGCGTCGAGCGGCTGGCCGACCACGCCCGCCTGCAACCGCTCAAGCCGCCGGCAGTGATGGCCGTCGCGCTGGATAATGGCGCCTGGTCGAAGACCCCGGACGGTCAATGGATCAATCAGGGGCGCAGCCAGGTGCCGAACTCCACGCAATCACTGCACACCTACAAGTACAGCCTGGCGATCTATGAAGAAGGCGCCAAACTGCCGGAACTCAAGCAACTGAAGATGGTGATCGTGCCGGAGGTCGATCCGCTGGAAGTTGGCCCGGGGAAACCTCTGCCGGTGCGCGTGCTGGTAGACGGCAAGCCGATGGCTGGGGTCAAGCTAGTAGGCGACTACCGGGGTGCGCCGGACGAGGTCAGCGCCACCACCGATGCAGAGGGCCGCGCCAAGGTGATGGTGCGCAACCAGGGCCTCAACATCATCGCCGCCGAGGTCGATCTGCCGGTCAAGGGCGATGCCGATATCGAAACACGCGGCCTGTTCACCTCCCTGACCTTCGTCGGCCAGGGCCATCACCACTGATCGTGCCCTGCAGGCGCGACTTTGTGCGCGCCTGCAGCGAGCGTCACAAGCTCTGCAGAGCGTCCAGCAACGCCTGGTTCTGCTCCGGCGTACCGATGGTGATGCGCAGGAACTGGGCGATACGCGCTTGCTTGAAGTGACGCACGATCACCCCCTGCTCACGCAGGCCTGCAGCCAGGGTCGCGGCATCTTTGCCCGGATGACGGGCGAAGACGAAGTTGGCTGCAGACGGCAGTACCTCGAAGCCCAGCCCCTGCAGGCCAGCGACCACCGCCTCGCGACTGTCGATCACCTGCTGGCAGGTCTGCTCGAAGTAGGCACGATCCTCGAAGGCTGCCGCCGCACCGGCGATGGCCATGCGATCAAGCGGATAGGAGTTGAAGCTGTTCTTGATCCGCTCCAGCGCCTCGATCAGATCCGGGTGGCCGACCGCGATGCCGACACGCAGCCCCGCCAGCGAGCGCGACTTGGATAGCGTCTGGGTCACCAGCAGGTTCGGGTACTTGTCGACCAGAGCAATGGCCGTCTGGCCACCGAAGTCGATATAGGCCTCGTCCACCAGCACCACCGAGTCAGGACTGCCCAGCAGCAGACGCTCGATGGCCTCGAGCGGCAGCAGGCAGCCAGTCGGCGCATTGGGGTTGGGGAAGATGATGCCGCCATTGGGCCGGGCATAGTCTTCGACGCGGATCTGGAACTGCTCGTCCAGCGCCACCTGCTCGTGGTCGATGCCGTACAGGCCGCAATAGACCGGATAGAAGCTGTAGCTGATGTCCGGGAACAGCAGCGGCGCGTCATGCTGGAACAGGCCATGGAAAGCGTGCGCCAGCACCTCGTCGGAGCCGTTGCCGACGAATACCTGAGCCGTCTGCACGCCGTAATAGTCAGCCACCGCCTGCTTCAGGCGATCGCTGTTGGGGTCGGGGTACAGGCGCAGGTTGTCGTTGACCTCGGCCTGCATCGCGGCAATGGCCTTGGGCGACGGGCCGTAGGGGTTCTCGTTGGTGTTCAGCTTGACCAGCTTGCTCAGCTTGGGCTGCTCACCCGGCACGTAGGGCACCAGGTCCTTGACGAAGGGGCTCCAGAATTTGCTCATCTGCCCTTCTCTCCTCGAATGCTTGGATTCTCTTAGGGTGGAAACCGCGCAGCGCTGTCCACCAGACAAAGCAGTGGACAAGCAAAACGTTGTCCACCCTACATAAGCGCTAGCTCTTGATGCGGTACTCGGCGCTGCGTGCGTGCGCGGTCAGCGACTCGCCACGGGCCAGCACCGAAGCGCTCTTGCCCAGCTCCGACGCGCCATCCGGCGAGCAGAAGATGATCGACGAACGCTTCTGGAAGTCATACACCCCCAGCGGCGAGGAAAAGCGCGCGGTGCCGGAAGTGGGCAGCACATGGTTCGGGCCAGCTACGTAGTCGCCCAGGGCCTCGGCGGTGTAGCGCCCCATGAAGATCGCACCGGCATGACGAATCTGCGGCAGCCAGGCTTCCGGGTCGGCCACCGACAGCTCCAGGTGTTCTGGGGCGATGTGGTTGGCCACTTCGATGGCCTGGGCCATGTCCGCCACCTGGATCAGCGCACCACGCCCCTCCAGCGAGGTGCGAATGATCTCGGCACGCTCCATGGTCGGCAGCAGCTTGGCGATGCTTTCAGCCACGCGGTCAAGGAAGTCGGCATCCGGGCTGACCAGAATCGACTGGGCATCTTCGTCGTGCTCGGCCTGGGAAAACAGGTCCATGGCGATCCAGTCCGGATCGGTCTGGCCGTCGCAGACCACGAGGATTTCCGACGGGCCGGCGATCATGTCGATGCCGACCTTGCCGAATACATGGCGTTTGGCTGTGGCCACGTAGATGTTGCCAGGGCCGACGATCTTGTCCACCGGCGGCACGCTCTCGGTGCCATAGGCCAGCGCAGCGACAGCCTGGGCGCCACCGATGGTGAATACGCGGTCGACACCGGCGATGGCGGCGGCAGCCAGGACGATCTCGTTGATCTCGCCACGCGGCGTCGGCACCACCATCACCACTTCCGGCACACCGGCGACCTTGGCCGGAATCGCGTTCATCAGCACCGAAGATGGGTACGATGCCTTGCCGCCCGGCACGTACAGGCCGGCGCGATCCAGCGGGGTGACCTTCTGCCCCAACACCGTGCCGTCGGCCTCGGTGTAGCGCCAGGAATCCTGCTTCTGCTTCTCGTGGTAGCTGCGCACGCGCTCGGCGGCGACTTCCAGCGCCTGGCGCTGTTCGGCGCTGATGCGGGTCAGGGCCAGTTCCAGACGCTCGCGCGGCAGGATCAGGTCGGCCATCGAGGCGACCTCCAGGCCATCGAAACGCTGGGTGTACTCGACCAGGGCGGCATCGCCGCGCTCGCGCACGGCCTGGATGATTTCCAGCACGCGCTGGTTGACGCCATCGTCGGACACACTCTCCCAGCTCAGCAGATGATCCAGGTGTCGGGCGAAGTCCTGGTCAGCAGCGTTGAGTCGGCGAACAGCGATGGGAGCGGTCATGGCAAAGCCTCGTGTAATGGCAAATCTCAGGCGCCGCTAGAGTAGCAAGCCCACCGTGCGGGCACCTGAGAATTTGGCTATGACACGGATAGGCTGCCGCGACCAGAAGTCGCGGTGAGAAATCAGCCCTGGTGTCGCGCCTCGACGGCGCCGCGCAGGGTTTCGATCAGGGCCTGGATGCGCGCATGCTGCATCTTCATCGACGCCTTGTTGACGATCAGCCGCGAGCTGATGGTGGCGATCATTTCCTGCGGTTCCAGACCGTTGGCACGCAGGGTATTGCCGGTGTCGACCACGTCGATGATCTTGTCGGCCAGGCCCACCAACGGCGCCAGCTCCATCGAGCCGTACAGCTTGATGATGTCGACCTGACGCCCTTGCTCGGCGTAGTAACGCTTGGCGACGTTGACGAACTTGGTGGCCACGCGCAGACGCCCTTTCGGCTCCGGCGCACCGACCTTGCCGGCGGTCATCAGCTTGCACTTGGCGATCTGCAGATCCAGCGGCTCGTAGATGCCCTGGCCGCCGTACTCCATCAACACGTCCTTGCCGGCCACGCCGAGGTCGGCTGCGCCATGCTCGACGTAGGTCGGCACATCGGTGGCACGCACGATCAGCAGGCGCACGTCATCCTGGGTGGTGGGGATGATCAGCTTGCGGCTCTTGTCCGGATTCTCGGTCGGCTCGATGCCCGCAGCAGCCAGCAACGGCAGGGTGTCATCGAGAATGCGGCCTTTGGACAGGGCGATGGTCAGCATGAAACGGTTTCCTTTAACGGAAGCGGCCGCTCCGACAGGGAGCGGCCCTACGACAATGGACGCGGGCGATCAGCCCGGAACGCGGCGGATCTTGGCGCCCAACAGCTGCAGCTTTTCTTCGATGCACTCGTAACCACGGTCGATGTGGTAGATGCGGTCGATCAGCGTATCGCCATCGGCCACCAGTGCAGCCAGCACCAGGCTCGCCGAAGCGCGCAGGTCGGTGGCCATTACAGGCGCGCCCTTGAGTGCCTCGACACCGGTGACGACGGCGGTATTGCCTTCGACCAGGATGTTGGCGCCCATGCGCAGCATCTCGTAGACGTGCATGAAGCGGTTCTCGAACACCGTCTCGATGATGGTGCCGGTACCTTCGGCCACCGCGTTCAGGGCGATGAACTGCGCCTGCATGTCGGTGGGGAACGCCGGATAGGGTGCGGTACGCAGATTGACCGCCTTCGGACGCTTACCCTTCATGTCCAGCTCGATCCAGTCCGGACCGGTGGTGATTTCGGCACCGGCCTCCTGGAGTTTGGCCAGCACGGCTTCCAGAGTCGAAGGATCGGCATCCTTGACCTTGACGCGACCACCGGTGACGGCGGCGGCGACCAGGTAGGTGCCGGTTTCGATACGGTCGGGCATGACGTTGAAACGCGCGCCATGCAGACGCTCCACGCCATCGATGATGATGGTGTCGGTACCAGCGCCCTGGATCTTCGCGCCCATGGCGATCAGGCAGTTGGCCAGGTCGACCACCTCAGGCTCACGCGCGGCGTTTTCCAGCACGCTGCGGCCCTTGGCCAGGGTCGCGGCCATCATGATGTTCTCGGTGCCGGTCACGCTGACCACATCGAAGAAGAAGTGCGCACCGCGCAGGCCGCCTTCCGGCGCCTTGGCCTTGATGTAGCCGCCTTCGACATCGATGATCGCGCCCATGGCCTCGAGGCCACGGATGTGCAGGTCGACCGGACGCGAACCGATGGCGCAACCGCCAGGCAGCGCCACTTCGGCCTCACCGAAGCGCGCGACCATGGGGCCGAGCACCAGGATCGAGGCGCGCATGGTTTTCACCAGCTCATAGGGTGCGATCAGAGTCTTGATCGCCCGAGCATCGACTTCCACCGCCAGCTTCTCGTCGATCACCGGCTCGATGCCCATGCGACCGAACAGTTCGATCATGGTGGTGATGTCGTGCAGGTGCGGCAGGTTGCAGATGGTGACAGGCTCGTCGCCCAGCAGGGTCGCTGCAAGAATCGGCAGAGCAGAGTTCTTCGCACCGGAAATGCGGATTTCGCCATCGAGGCGAGCGCCGCCGGTAATGATCAGTTTATCCATAGGAATCTCGTCGCCCGCAGGCTCAGGAACGCGCGGCCCAATCGGCCTGGCTGAAGAATTTCATGGTCACGGCGTGGATGCTGCCATCGGCGATCCAGGCATTGAGGTGGGCATAGATCTGCTGCTGACGCTTGACCGGGCTGAGAGCGGCCAAGTCGTCGCTGATCAGGTTGAGCTGGAAGTTGCAGCCTTCGCCTTCGACTTCCACCTGGGTGTTCGGGAGTTTTTCCTCTAGGAGGCTTTTTACTTCTGCAGCCTGCATGCTCGACCTCGACTGACGCATTCGGGCACCTGAGCCCGCGGGTCGGCCATCATACAAAAAAAGCCTCCTGCCTGCGAACCCCGCCCGTGACGGTGCTGACGGAACGACAGGAAGCGCGTCACGCTTGCAGCGGCAACAACTCCAGCAGACCGCTGACCTGGGCAATTTCGCGCATGTCGTCAGGCAGCGCACTGATCGACAGCTCGCGCCCCGCCTTGCGCGCATCGCGCATGAACGCCAGCAACAGCGCCAAACCAACGCTGCTGGACTTTTCCACCGCGCTGCAGTCGAGCGTCAGAGACTTCGTGCCGCTGCCCGCGATCAGGCGTGCGCCCTGCTCGCGCAGCAGCGGGCCGGTGCTGTAGTCCAGCACACCGCTGAGCTGCAATCGCCCAGCGGCACCCTCGGTAATGCTTGCCTGACTCACGAATTACCCCGAGCCTGGCGGGCACGCGCCACGGTATCGGCCCAGGTATCGATGACCTTGTCCAGGTCATTGCGATTGTTCTGCATCGACTGAGCGAACTGGTCACGGAACAGCTTGCCGACGTTGATGCCGTTGATCACCACATTACGCAGCTTCCACACGCCATCCATCGAGACCATGGTGTAGGACAACGGGTAAACCACGCCTTTGCCGTCACGAATTTCCATGCCGACCGACGTACGCTCGCCTTCAGCCCTGCCGCTGTCCGGCAGCACGCGAATGTCCTGGTTGTTGTATTCGAGCAGGGCATTGCCATAGAACTGCATCAAACTGCGCTTGAAGTTCTCCTCGAAGCGCGTCATCTGCTCGGGCGAGGCCTGGCGCGAGTAACGAACCGTCATCACACCGCGGGCGATGCCCTCGACATCGACCACCGGGCCGAGAATCTCGTTGAGCGAATCGTAGAACGCATTGGGATCACTGCGGTACTGGTCCTTGTTGGCCTTGAGATCAGCCAGCAGAGTATCGGTGGTCTGCTTCACCACTTCATGGGCGCTTGGCGCAGCAACAGCCAGCAGCGGCATGGCAGCCAGCAACACCAACAGGGAATTACGCACGGTCTTGAACATGTCAGGAGCCCTCATCAATTGGCTTCATCTTTATTGACCGAATTGAGCAGGAATTTGCCAATCAGGTCTTCCAGCACCAGCGAGGACTGCGTGTCGTGGATGGTGCTGCCGTCCTTGAGCACCTCCTCGTCACCACCAACGCTGATACCGATGTATTTTTCGCCGAGCAAGCCAGCGGTCAGGATCGACGCGGTGGAATCTTCAGGCAGGTTATTGACGCCCCCCTCGAGCTCCAGAGTCACCCGCCCCATGTAGCTGTCGCGATCCAGGTCGATGGCCGTGACCTTGCCAATGGTCACCCCGGCCATGGTCACCTTGGAGCGCACGGTGAGTCCGGCAATATTGTCGAAATAGGCGTAGACCTTGTAGGTGTCGCCAGCGCTGCCGACGCTCAGGCCACTGACCCGCAGTGCCAGCAGCAGCAGGGCCAGTACACCGGCCATGAGAAACAGGCCGACACCAATCTCCAGCGTGCGGTTTTGCATCAGAAGTCTCCAAACATCAAAGCGGTCAGAATGAAATCCAGGCCGAGCACGGCCAGCGAGGCATACACCACGGTGCGGGTGGTCGCACGACTGATGCCTTCGGACGTGGGCTCGCAGTCATAGCCCTGGAACACGGCGATCCAGGTCACCACGAAGGCGAAGACGACGCTCTTGATCACCCCGTTGAGCACATCGTCGTGAAAGGAAACACTGTTCTGCATATTGGCCCAGAACGAGCCCTCGTAGACACCCAGCCAGTCGACCGCGACCATGGCGCCACCCCAGATACCGACCACGCAGAAGATCATCGACAGCAGCGGCATCGAAATGAAACCCGCCCACAAGCGTGGCGCGACGATGTACTTGAGCGGGTCGACGCCAATCATTTCCAGACTGGACAGCTGCTCGGTGGACTTCATGTTGCCGATCTCGGCCGTCAGCGCAGAGCCGGCGCGCCCCGCGAACAACAGAGCGGTCACCACCGGCCCCAGCTCACGCAACAGGGTCAGCGCGACCATCTGCCCGACCGCCTGCTCGGAGCCGTAGCTGACCAGGATGTTGTAGCCCTGCAGCGCCAGCACCATGCCAATAAAGACGCCGGACACGACGATGATCGCCAGCGACATGACCCCGACGGCGAACAATTGCTTGATCAGCAGTTGCATAGGCTTGCCGGCGCGGCTGCGCCCGAACAGCGCGCCCAGCAGGAACAGCACGGAGCGGCCCAGGGTTGCTACCACATCGATACCCGCACGACCGAACAGGCGCAGCCGTTCGAGCGGTGAAATTCTGCGCATCAACCTCTCCCCAACAGATCTTCGCGGTAGTCCGGCGCTGGAAAATGGAAAGGCACCGGTCCATCCGGAATGCCTTTCATGAACTGGCGAATGCGCGGATTATCCGACTCCATCAACTCCGCCGGCGTGCCCTGCCCCAGCACTTGCGCGTCGCCGACGACATAGAGGTAGTCGGCGATGCTGGCGGTTTCCGCCAGGTCATGAGACACCAGCACACTGGTAATACCCAGCGCATCGTTGAGCAGACGGATCAGTCGCACCAGAACTCCCATGGCAATGGGGTCCTGACCCACGAATGGCTCGTCGTACAGCAGTATCTGGGGATCCAGGGCGATGGCGCGCGCAAGCGCCACACGGCGCTTCATGCCACCGGACAGCTCATCGGGCATCAGCTCGATGGCGCCACGCAAGCCCACTGCCTGCAGCTTGAGCAGGACAATGTCACGAATCATTTCTTCAGGCAGTTGGGTGTGCACCCGCAAGGGAAACGCGACGTTCTCGAACACATCGAGATCGGTGAACAGCGCTCCACTCTGAAACAGCACGCCCATCTGCTTGCGCATGTCGAACAGCGCGTCACGCGACAGCTCTGGCAGGTTGACCCCGTTGACCAGGACCTTGCCCTGTGCCGGACGCAACTCGGCAGCGATCAGGCGCAGCAAGGTCGTCTTGCCACAACCGGATGGCCCCATGATGCCGGTCACCTTGCCGCGCGGAATGCGGATGTCGACCTTGTCGAAAATCGACCGCGCGCCACGCTGAAAGCTGACGCTCTGCAACTCGATCGCGTACTCGTGCTCGGCGCTCATCTGAACTCCTTGAAAATCAGGCCCTCCTGGCAGACGCCGCCTCCAGAAGCGAGGACACGCGCCAGCCAGAGGGAGCCAAAATGGCCGCGAACTATAGCATTTGCCACACTTGCCGCCCAATAGCACCGCGGCGCGGCGTTCAGACTTGCGACAGTTTCGACAGTGCCTCGTTGCAGCGAGGGTGAGCGCGGGGACCTTTTACGTTTATAATCCTCGTCTTTTGGCCCGACAGCCCCGCCCAGCATGAACCAGACCCGCGACCTGATTGACTCCGCACAGCGCACGATCCGCCTCGAACTCGAAGCGGTGCAGGAGCTCTTGCCCCGCATCGATGCCGATTTCATCAAGGCCTGCGAGCTGATTCTCGGCTGCAAGGGGCGCGTCGTGGTGGTCGGCATGGGCAAGTCCGGACATATCGGCAACAAGATTGCCGCCACCCTGGCCAGCACCGGCACCACGGCATTCTTCGTACATCCGGCCGAGGCCAGCCATGGCGACATGGGCATGATCACCCAGGATGACATTGTCCTGGCCCTGTCCAACTCCGGCACCACCGCCGAGATCGTCACGCTGCTGCCACTGATCAAACGCCTGGGCATTCGCCTGATCAGCATGACCGGCAACCCCGAGTCGACGCTGGCCAAGGCTGCGGAGGTCAACCTCGATGCACGCGTATCCCAGGAAGCCTGCCCGTTGAACCTGGCCCCGACCTCTTCGACCACTGCCAGCCTGGTGCTCGGCGATGCCCTGGCCATCGCCCTGCTCGAAGCGCGCGGCTTCACCGCCGAAGACTTCGCCTTCTCCCATCCCGGTGGCGCGCTGGGCCGCCGCCTGCTGCTCAAGGTCGAGAACGTGATGCACAGCGGCGAAAGCCTGCCCCAGGTCACACGCGGCACCAGCCTGCGCGACGCGCTACTGGAAATGACCCAGAAGGGCCTAGGCATGACAACGGTAATAGAGAACAACGGGCATCTGGCCGGGATATTCACCGACGGTGACCTGCGCCGCGCACTGGACAAAGGCATCGACGTACGCCACGCCCAGATCGACGAAGTGATGACGCTGCATGGCAAGACCGTACGCGCCGAAATGCTCGCCGCGGAAGCCTTGAAGATCATGGAAGACAACAAGATCAGCGCGCTGGTGGTGGTCGACGGAGATGATCGCCCGGTCGGCGCGTTCAACCTCGGCGACCTGCTGCGCGCAGGAGTGATGTGATGAACGACCTGCTGCAACGCGCTAGCGCCGTAAAACTGGCGATTTTCGACGTCGATGGCGTGCTTACCGATGGCCGCCTTTACTTCCTCGAAGACGGCAGCGAATTCAAGACTTTCAATACGCTCGACGGCCACGGCATCAAGATGTTGATCAATTCGGGCGTGCGCACGGCCATCATCAGCGGACGCAAGACGCCGGTCGTCGAGCGTCGCGCCAACAACCTCGGCATCCAGCACCTGTTTCAGGGCCGCGAAGACAAACTCGTGGTACTCGACGGCCTGCTCGCCGAACTCGGCCTAAGCTATGAGCAGGTCGCCTACCTCGGTGACGACCTGCCGGACCTTCCGGTCATTCGTCGCGTCGGACTGGGCATGGCCGTCGCCAGCGCCGACGGATTCGTCCGCCAGCACGCGCATGGCGTAACCCAGGCGCGCGGCGGTGACGGCGCGGCACGGGAGTTCTGCGAACTGATCATGCGTGCCCAAGGCACACTGGATGCGGCCCAAGCCGCCTATCTGTAGAGAACAGCATGCTGCGTAAATTTCTCAACACCCTGATCTTTGCCCTGATTGCAGTCGTAGTGGCTGCGCTGGGCTACTGGAACCTCGCACCGGACAGCGGCCGCCAGACCCAGCAGGCCAGCAATGACAATGTCGTCGACTTCTACGCTGTCGGCGCGCGTACCGTGCAGTTTCAGGATGACGGCAAACTGCATTACCGCATGACCGCGGACAAGCTCGAGCACGTCAAGAGCACCGACATCACCCTGATCGACACCCCCAAGCTGGACCTCTATCGCGGCACCGAGCTGCCATGGAAGGTCACCAGCCAGCGTGCCGAAGTCTCCCCTGGCGGCGTCGAGGTAGAACTGATCGACGACGTGCGCATCGCCCGCACCGATGCCAAGAACCGTCCAACTATCATCACCAGCAGCCGCATGACCGTTATTCCCGACAAGGAATATGCGCAGACCGAGCAAGCCGTTAGAATCGTCGCGGCCAACGGGGTGACCACGGCACAAGGAATGAAAGCGTACTTGAATGACGGCAGGATGCTCCTGCAGTCCAACGTAAGAGGCCAGCATGAGGTTCGTTAATACCCTCCCCCTGATTCTCAGCCTCGGCGCCGCATTGGGAAGCGCGGCTGCCTGGGCACTGCCATCGGATCGCGATCAACCGATCCGCATCCAGGCCGACAGTGCAGAACTGGATGACAAGCAAGGTGTAGCCGTCTACCGCGGTGATGTAGTCATCACCCAGGGCACTCTGAAGATCACGGGCGATACCGTGACCATCACTCAGACCAGCAGCGGCGATATCGATGTCTTCACCTCGGTCGGCAACCTGGCCTACTACGAGCAGAAACCTGCCGTGGACAAGGACATCGTCAAGGCCTACGGCAAGACCATCCAGTACTTCGCCAGCAACGAGCGTATCGTGCTGATCGACCAGGCCAAGGTGATTCAGGAAGGCAACACCTTCGAAGGCGAGAAGATCGTCTATGACACCCGCCGCCAGATCGTCAACGCAGGTCGCGCCACAGGTGGCAATGTCAGCACACCGCGCCCGCGTATCGACATGATCATCCAACCGAAGAACAAACCCGCGGATCAACAGCAGTAATGGCCACTCTCAAAGCCCAACATCTGGCGAAAAGCTACAAGAGCCGCCAGGTCGTGCGTGACGTCAGCCTGAGTATCGAAAGCGGCCAGATCGTCGGCCTGCTCGGTCCCAACGGCGCCGGCAAGACCACCTGCTTCTACATGATCGTCGGCCTGGTGCGCGCCGATCAGGGACGTGTACTGATCGACGACCTGGACGTCAGCCACCAGCCCATGCACGGTCGCGCGCGCGCCGGCATCGGCTACCTGCCGCAGGAAGCCTCGATCTTCCGCAAGCTGTCGGTGTCGGACAACATCATGGCCATCCTCGAAACGCGCAAGGATCTGGACCGTGCCGGACGCCAGGCGGAGCTGGAAAACCTGCTGCAGGAATTCCATATCCACCATATCGCCGACAGCCTCGGCATGAGCCTGTCCGGTGGCGAGCGACGCCGCGTGGAGATTGCCCGCGCCCTGGCGACCAACCCCAAGTTCATCCTGCTCGACGAACCTTTCGCCGGCGTCGACCCGATCTCGGTTGGCGACATCAAGCAGATCATCCATCACCTCAAGACCAAGGGCATCGGCATCCTGATCACCGATCACAACGTGCGTGAAACCCTGGACATCTGTGAAACCGCCTACATCGTCAACGACGGGCAACTGATCGCAGAAGGTGACGCCGAGACCATCCTCGCCAACCAGACGGTGAAAGAGGTATACCTTGGCCATGAATTCCGCCTGTAGGTCGCCTGTTATTTCGCTACAGAAATATTGCAACCCCTAGGCAAAAACAAGAAATTCAGGCATATAATTTGCTTCCTGGCGGCGCTTCGGCGCCCTGATGTGGAAGGCGTAACTCGCCAGTAAATTAAGGTCTGCAATGAAACCATCGCTAGTCCTCAAGATGGGCCAGCAGCTGACGATGACCCCGCAGCTGCAACAGGCTATCCGCCTCCTCCAACTGTCGACCCTGGACCTGCAGCAGGAGATCCAGGAGGCACTGGAATCCAATCCCATGCTCGAACGCCAGGAAGATGGCGACGACTTCGACAACAGCGACCCGATGGCCGATGGCGCCGAAAGCGCCGCCCCCGCGCCGAGCAAGGAAGAGACTTACCAGGAAACCACCCCGACGGTCGACAACCTCGAGGAAGGCGAGTGGGGCGAACGCATTCCCAACGAGCTCCCCGTGGATACCGCCTGGGAGGACGTCTACCAGACCAGCGCCAGCAGCCTGCCAAGCAACGACGATGACGAGTGGGACTTCACCACCCGCACCTCGACTGGCGAGAGCCTGCACAGCCATCTGCTCTGGCAACTGAACCTTGCGCCCATGTCGGACAAGGATCGCCTGATCGCCGCCACCCTGATCGACTGCATCAACAACGATGGCTACCTCGAAGAAACCCTCGAGGAAGTGACCGAGTCTTTCGACCCCGAACTGGACATCGAGCAGGACGAAGTGGAAGTGGTGCTGCACCGCATTCAGCAGTTCGAGCCGGCCGGCATCGGTGCCCGTGATTTGCGCGAGTGTCTGCTGCTGCAACTGCGCCAGCTGCCAGCCAACACCCCCTGGCTGAACGAAACCCAGCGCGTGGTGGGCGACTACCTGGAGCTGCTCGGCAGCCGCGACTACGCCCAGCTGATGCGGCGCACCAAACTCAAGGAAGACGAGCTGCGCCAGGTCATCGACCTGATCCAGCGTCTGAATCCGCGCCCGGGCTCACAGATCGAATCCAGCGAACCGGAATACGTCGTACCCGACGTGATCGTGCGCAAGCACAACGACCGCTGGCTGGTCGAGCTCAACCAGGAAGCCATGCCGCGCCTGAGGGTCAACCCGCAGTATGCCGGCTTCGTCAAACGTGCGGACTCCAGTGCCGACAACACCTTCATGCGCAATCAGTTGCAGGAAGCGCGCTGGTTCATCAAGAGCCTGCAAAGCCGCAACGAAACGCTGATGAAGGTGGCGACGCAGATCGTCGAACATCAACGCGGCTTCCTCGACTACGGCGACGAGGCGATGAAGCCTCTGGTGCTGCACGACATCGCCGAAGCGGTAGGCATGCACGAGTCGACCATCTCGCGCGTCACCACGCAAAAGTTCATGCACACGCCGCGCGGCATTTACGAGCTGAAATACTTCTTCTCCAGCCACGTCAGCACCTCCGAAGGCGGTGAATGCTCGTCCACCGCCATCCGCGCGATCATCAAAAAACTGGTTGCAGCAGAAAACGCGAAAAAGCCGTTGAGCGACAGCAAGATCGCTGGTTTACTGGAGGCACAAGGCATCCAAGTCGCCCGTCGGACAGTCGCCAAGTATCGTGAGTCCCTCGGCATAGCGCCCTCCAGTGAGCGCAAGCGACTGATGTAGGCCAGATCGACTGAAGGCCTCGAGCCTTCAGGCCAAAGTGTTCCGGTGGCGGGTCGAACCAGACCCGTCTCTTACACAAGGCAACAAGGAGAAAGCGGTATGCAAGTCAACATCAGTGGACATCAGCTGGATGTGACCGACGCCCTGCGTGACTATATCGGCGAGAAACTCGGCCGACTGGAACGCCACTTCGACAAGATCACCAACGTACAGGTGACCATGGAGGTCGAAAAACTCAAGCAGAAGATCGAAGCCACCCTGCATGTCGCCGGCGGCGAAGTCGTCGCCAACGCCGAACATCAGGATATGTACGCTGCCATCGACCTCTTGGCCGACAAACTCGACCGTCAACTTATCAAGCACAAGGAAAAGCAGCTCGAACGCCTGCAAGGCGCCACGGCCCGCTAACATTCCCCATCCATGATCCGACTTGAAAATATCCTGACCCCCGGCCGTTCCCTGGTGAACGTGCCGGGCGGCAGTAAGAAGCGCGTGCTCGAACAGATCGCCAATCTGGTTGCGCGCGACCTGCCCGACCTGGATGCCCAGGACATCTTCGAAAGCCTTATCGCCCGCGAGAAGCTCGGTTCCACCGGCTTCGGCAACGGCATCGCCATTCCGCACTGCCGCCTGGCCGGCTGCAGTGCACCGATCAGCGCTGTATTGCACCTGGAAACTGCCGTCGACTTCGACGCCATCGACGGCGCACCTGTCGACCTGCTGTTCGTACTCCTGGTACCGGAGGCAGCAACCGATGCGCACCTGGAGCTCCTGCGCCAGATCGCCAGCATGCTCGACCGCCAGGATGTACGTGAACGTCTACGCCATGCCAGCAGCGGCGAAGATCTCTACCAGGTTGTCGTGGACATTCAGAACGGTCACTGAACATGCGCCTGATCATCGTCAGCGGTCGCTCGGGCTCGGGCAAGAGCACCGCCCTCGATGTACTTGAGGACAACGGCTTCTATTGCATCGACAACCTGCCGGCCGGCCTGTTGCCGGACCTGGCCGAGCGTTTCCTGCCGCACAGCGACATGCTGCTGCCGCAGGTTGCCGTCTCCATCGATGCGCGCAATCTGCTGAGTCAGCTCAAGCGCTTCCCTGAATTGCTCGATGAAGTGCGCAAACGCAATATCCGTTGCGACGTGCTTTATCTGGATGCCGAAGACGAGACGCTGCTCAAGCGTTTTTCGGAGACGCGCAGGCGTCATCCGCTGACCAACGACAATCGCTCGCTCGCAGAAGCCATCGCGTATGAGAGCCAGCTTCTGGCGCCGATCACTGATCGTGCAGACCTCAAGATAGACACCACCCGCCTGAATCTCTATCAACTGCGCGACACACTCAAGCTACGCCTGCTAGGCCAGACTCAGACCGGCACCGCCTTTCTCGTCGAGTCTTTCGGCTTCAAACGTGGCATGCCGGTGGATGCCGATCTGGTCTTCGATGCACGCTGCCTGCCCAACCCCTACTGGAAGCCGGAGCTGCGTGATTACTCGGGCCAGGACCAACCGGTGATCGACTATCTGGCTGCGCAGCCGGAGGTCGAGGAAATGTATCAGGACATCCTCGCCTATCTGGAGAAATGGCTGCCACGTTTTGCCGCCAGCAACCGCGCCTACGTCACCGTTGCAGTTGGCTGCACCGGCGGCCACCACCGCTCGGTTTACCTGGCCAACCGCCTCAGCCAGGCGCTCAAACATTCGCTGAAGAACGTCCAGGTGCGTCACCGCGACCTCAGCTAAGGAACCCTTGCCGCGATGCCAGCACGTGAAATCACCATCATCAACAAACTCGGTCTGCATGCCCGCGCTGCAGCGAAATTCGTCGGTGTGGCGAGCACTTACCCGTGCCAGGTACGCATCGGGCGCAGCGCCGAAAGCCTGGTCGACGGCAAGAGCATCATGGCGGTGATGATGCTGGCTGCCGGCAAGGGCACCAATGTGCACCTGGCGACCGAAGGAGAACAGGACGATCAGGCGATGAACGCCTTGGTCGAGCTGATCGAAAACTACTTCGACGAAGGCGAGTAAGCCCTCCCGACAAACGACAAGGCCACCCGCGGGTGGCCTTGTCGTTTCTGCCGTTTCTACCGTGCTCAACTGCCGGCGACGGTCATCTTCTCGATCAGCACCGAGCCAGTGCAGATATTGCCGCGGCGCTCGAGGTCACGACCGACCGCGACGATCTGACGGAACATGTCGCGCAGATTGCCGGCGATGGTGACTTCCTGCACCGGGAACTGGATCTCACCGTTCTCGACCCAGAAGCCCGCCGCGCCGCGCGAGTAATCACCGGTCACCAGGTTCAGCCCCTGCCCCATCAACTCGGTGACCAGCAAACCGCGCCCCATGCGCCGAATCAGCGCCTGCTGGTCCTCATCGCCATGGGTGACGAACAGGTTGTGCACGCCGCCGGAGTTGGCCGTGCTCGGCAGGCCCAGCTTACGGCCGGAATAAGTGCCGAGCACATAGGAGACCAGCTCCCCCTTCTCCACGAACGGCTTGGCGTATGTGGCCAGGCCGTCACCATCGAAGGTCGCACTGCCCAGTGCGCGCGGCAGATGCGGACGTTCGTCGAGGCTCAACCATTCGGGGAACAGACGCTGACCGAGCGCCCCCTCAAGGAACGAGGACTGACGGTACAGGTTACCGCCAGAGATCGCCGCCAGCAGGTGACTGAACAGGCCGCCGGCCAGCTCGGCGGCGAACAGCACGGGGACTTCGCAGGTCGGCACCGGACGCGCCCCGAGGCGACTGACCGCACGCTCGGCGGCGCGCTGGCCGATACCTTCAGCACCTGCGAGCAGCTCGCCCTGGCGATTGACGTCGTACCAGTAGTCGCGCTGCATCTGCCCCTCGCCCTCGGCGATCATCACGCAGCTCAGGCTGTGCCGGGTGCTGGCATAACCGCCGATGAAGCCGTGGCTGTTGCCATACACACGGCAGCCCTGATGGGTATTGAGACTGGTGCCATCGGCGTTCTTGATCCGCGGATCGGCAGCGAAGGCCGCCGCCTCGCACACCAGCGCCTGCTCGACGGCCTGCTCTGGAGTGATTGACCAAGGGTGATAGAGATCCAGCTCGGGCAACTCGCGCGCCATCAGCGCCGCGTCAGCCAGGCCGGCGCACTCGTCCTCGGACGCATGCTTGGCAATCGCCAGGGCCGCGGCCACGGTTTCGCGAATGGCCTCGGCGCCAGTGGCCGAGGTACTGGCCGAGCCCTTACGCTGACCGACGTAGAGCGTGATACCAAAACCCTGATCACGATTGAACTCGACGGTTTCCACCTCACGCTGGCGCACCGTGGTGGACAGCCCCTGGCCGGCCGAGACGGCCACTTCACAGGCACTGGCGCCCTGGCGCTTGGCCTCGGCGAGAATGGCCTCAACTTGCTCCTGCAGTGCCGGCAAGGCCTGCGGCCCGATGCGTTCTACTTCACTCATAACCACTCCCGATTCTCTTGGCGCAGGCCCAGCATTCGCACACTCAAGGCCTGCTCTCGACTGCCCGCCCACAGGCCGGCAGTCACGGTTACTGCTATCATGGCGGCGTTTCCCTCTGGACCCACCCCATGTCTGATTCCTACGACGACTTCTCCCTGGAGAAGAGCAAATCCCAGGTCAAACGCGAACTGCATGCCCTGCAGGAGCTTGGCGAGCGACTGACCACGCTCAAGGCGGATCTGCTGGCCAAGATGCCGCTGACCGATGCCCTACGCCGCGCCCTCGCCGATGCGCCGAAACATACCGCCAATGCCGCGCGCAAACGCCACATCCAGTTCATCGGCAAGCTGATGCGTGAACAGGATGTCGAAGCGATCATCGCCATGCTCGACCAGGTGGACAGCTCCACCCGCGAGTACAACGAGCGCTTTCATGCCCTCGAGCGCTGGCGCGACCGTCTGATCGCCGAAGGCGACAGCGCGCTGGAGAGCTTCGTCGAACTCTACCCCGAAGCCGACGTACAGCATCTGCGCGGGCTGGTCCGTCATGCCCAGCATGAGGCCGCACGCAACAAGCCACCAGCCGCGGCGCGCAAGGTGTTCAAGTACATCCGCGAGCTCGACGAGATCCAGCGCGGCCTGCGCTGATTCAGCAGTGCATCAGGCACCGGTGCCGCCGACGGTGATCGCGTCGATCTTCAGCGTCGGCTGACCGACGCCCACAGGCACCGACTGACCATCCTTGCCGCACGTGCCGACACCACTGTCCAGCGCCAGGTCGTTGCCGACCATGGACACCCGGCTCATGGCCTCCGGCCCGTTGCCGATCAGGGTCGCCCCCTTGACCGGGGCGGTGATCTTGCCGTCCTCGATCAGGTACGCCTCGCTGGTGGAGAAGACGAACTTGCCGCTGGTGATATCCACCTGGCCGCCGCCGAGATTGGCGCAGTAGATGCCCTTCTTCACCGAACGAATGATTTCCTCCGGGTCGCTCTCACCGGCCAGCATGTAGGTGTTGGTCATACGCGGCATCGGCAAGTGCGCATAGGACTCACGACGACCGTTGCCGGTGGCGGCCACGCCCATCAGGCGCGCGTTGAGCTTGTCCTGCATGTAGCCCCTGAGCACGCCGTTTTCGATCAGCGTGGTGCACTGGGTCGGCGTGCCTTCGTCGTCGACACTGAGCGAACCCCGACGCCCGGCCAGGGTGCCGTCATCGACGATGGTGCAGAGACTGGACGCGACCTTCTCACCGACCTTGCCGCTGTAGGCGGAACTGCCCTTGCGGTTGAAGTCGCCTTCCAGGCCATGGCCGACCGCTTCGTGCAGGAGTACGCCGGACCAGCCCGCGCCCATCACCACCGGCATGCTGCCAGCCGGAGCCGCGATGGCTTCCAGATTGACCAGCGCCTGGCGCAGCGCCTCGCGGGCGTAGCCCATGGCGCGGTCTTCATCGAGGAAATAGCTGTAGTCGGTGCGCCCGCCACCGCCATGACCGCCACGCTCGCGACGACCATTCTGTTCGACGATGACGCTGACGTTGAAGCGCACCAGCGGACGGATATCGGCGCTCAGGCTGCCATCATGCGCCGCCACCAGAATGCGGTCCCAGACACCGGCCAGACTCACGGTGACCTGCTTGATGCGCGGATCCAGTGCGCGCGTGGCGCGATCGACGCGCTGCAGCAGCTCGACCTTCTCGGCGCGGCTCATGACATCCAGCGGGTTGCCCTCGGCATACAGCTGAGTGACCTGCGGGCTGACGAACGCCTGCACACGCCCCTGCTGACCGGCCCGTGAGATCGAACGCGCGGCCTGAGCGGCTTGCGTCAGCGCATCGAGGCTGATCGCATTGCTGTAGGCGAAACCGGTTTTTTCACCGGACTGGGCACGCACGCCAACGCCCTGGTCGAGGTTGAAACTGCCTTCCTTGACGATGCCGTCCTCCAGCACCCAGGTTTCCGAGACCTGGCTCTGAAAGTACAGGTCGGCGGCATCGATACCCGGCCCCGCCACTTCGCCCAGAACGGAGCTCAGGCTGTCGAGGGTCAGGTTGCCGGGCGCAAGCAGATGCTCGCTGACGGATTGCAACATCGTATTCATGGTCACTCCACAACGATCGGACGTGCTACGCCCGATAAAAAGAATCGGCGGTGCTGCTGCACCGGCATACGCTGGCGAATGGCTGCCTGCTCAGTGGCATCGCGAGACGCCAGCAGCGCAGCTTCGCCCTGATCCTGCTCGGTCAGGACGCTGCCCCAGGGGTCGATGATCGCCGAATGGCCGAAGGTCATGCGCTGCCCCGGGTGCTCACCACCCTGCCCGGCCGCCAGCACATAGCACTGGGTTTCGATGGCCCGAGCGCGCGTCAGCACCTGCCAGTGGGCGGCGCCAGTCATCGCCGTGAACGCGGCCGGTACGCTGATCAGCTCGGCCCCTGCTTCACGCAGTGCACCGAACAACTCGGGGAAGCGCAGGTCGTAACACACGCTCAGGCCCAGGCGCCCTACCGGCGTATCCGCCACCACGATGCGCTGGCCATGGGCAAAGTCGTCCGACTCACGATAACGGCCACGGTTGTCGGCCACGTCGACATCGAACAGGTGCAGCTTGTCGTAACGGGCGGCACGCTGTCCCTGATCGTCGATCAACAGCGAACAGGCGCGCGGCTTGCCCTCGGCATCATCGTCCGGCGGCAGCGGCAAGGTACCGGCCACTACCCATAAACTGAGGTCACGCGCGACTCTTTTCAACCAGGGCAGGATCGGCCCTTCGCCCAGGGCTTCGGCACGGCCGATGGCGGCCAGATCCCGGCGGCCCATGGCCGCGAAGTTCTCCGGCAACACGGCGAGACGCGCGCCACCCTGCGCAGCGCGCTCCAGCAGACGCCGAGCCAGGCGCAGATTGGCTTGCACGTCATCCTGGCTGACCATCTGGATTACAGCGAGATTCATGGCGACACTCTTTGCGGCTTGGTGTAACAGCCTACGCCAAGACGTAACCTCATTGCGGTTTTTCGAAAGGCTTGTCGAAGCTGAGCTCAGGATCCTGCAGCGACCCCTTGACGTCGTACTGCACACTGGCGAAGCGTGCGACCTTGTCACCGAGCAGCTTGTCCACCACGAACAGCGCCCCGCCGATTGCCGGAGCCCCGACGATCAACGCTGCCAGCGGCAGGTTGTTGGTCACCGGCAGGGTCACCAGCAACTTGGCATCGATGCGCTCGTTGCGCATGTCCAGATTGCCGTTGAGCTCCAGATTGCTCGAAGGCCCGGTCAGGGTGATCGGCTCGCGAGTGACGAACAGACCATTGGTGGCCTGCAGGTTGCCCTTGACCCGGTCATAACTGAGCCCCTTGTCGAGCAGGTCGGAGAAGTCCAGACGCAAGCGGCGACCGATCGAGTTGAAGTTGAGCAGGCCGAATACGCGCAGCGCCTGGGCCGAGCCCTGCACCTCGACGAACTGGCCCTTGCGCAACGAGGGGTCGAGATTGCCGGAAAAGCGCTTGAGCGAAAACCAGGCAGGCGAGCCCGGCCAGTCGCCATCGGCGTCCACCCGGAAACTTTCACTGGTAACGCTGGGAGCGAAATCCCAGGCCTTGAGAATATCGCTGAGGTTCTTGCCCTGCAGACGCCCCTTGTACCAGCTGCGCATATGGCCTGGGGTACCACGCCAACCGGCACTGCCACCGATCTTCAGGCCCTGAAGATCGAGATCGAGCTCATCGAAGCGCACGCCCTGCTCCTCCGGGCGCACCTTGAGCGACCACCTGCCCAGTAGCTTTTCACCGCGCAGTACGCGCTCGATGCTGATATCCAGCGGAGGAATCTGCCTGGGGTCGAAATCGGCCAGCGGGTCTGGCGCCTCCTCGTCCTTCACGGCCCCAGGATCGGGCGCTGGCAATCGCACATGCTGCAGTTCGATGCGAATGGGCACAGAGTCAGCATCGGCCAGCAGCACTCGCCCGGCAGCCAGCTCGCTGTCGAGTTGCAGGGACCAGGCCTGCCCTTCACGCGCCAGGCCAAGCGTCAGTTGCTCGATCTCCTGACCGAAACCGCGAAAGCGTCCGATATCCAGGCGGGCGCTCTTGAACAGGCGCTGGCTGTCGGCATCCACCTTGACCGGATGATTCGCAGCCAGTTTTTTCCAGGCGTCCAGGTCCAGTTCATCCAGGTGTCCGCGCACGCGCAGCCCCTGCCCTGGCGGCAAACCTGCCGCGCCACCACCCAGCAACAATTCGCCACGGCCATCTGCCAGCGCCCCCGGAGGCGCGGCCAGACTCAAGCTGGCCAGATCAGCATAATCGGCCCAATAGCGGCGCTCACGCCCGGAAAGGGTCATGCGCCAGCTGGCATCGCGCTCCTGCTCCGCCGTCTTGCCAAAGGGGGCCGGCAGGTTGACCGCCACGCCGCGCAAGGCGGAGTCGACGCGCAGCTTGCTGTCATCGCCATCGAGCGTCAGACGCAGACGATAGGGAAGCAACCCGCTGACCGGCAGTTTCTGCGGCCCACCCAGCCACTGGCTGAGGGTATCGACCGGAACCTGTCCACGCAGATCGAACAGTGTACGCGCCTGGCCGCGTGCACCCTCGGCGCTGATCTTGCCGCGCACCTGGCGGCCGAAGACCTCGCCGCGAACGTCCGGCGCGCTCAGCCCGGCGGCGCTGTCGAAGCGAAATGCCCCCTGCACCTTACGCAACTGCAGATCGGGGTTGGCCAGCTTGAGGCTGGCACCTTCGGTGGCGAAGTCCACCACGACACCGGGTTTGTCTCCCTTGTGCAACGGAATATCCAGTTGCAGGCGACCGGTCAGAGGCCCCTCGCCCTGCCAACCGGCAAATATCTCCGAAGTGCCCAGTGGCGCCTCCTGCAGCAGCTTGATGGCATCGCCCAGACTGCTCTGCACCTTGCCGTCGAGGTGTAGGCGTGGCGGTTTGCCGTCGTGCAGCAGAGGAATATTGGCCACGACGTCACTGACCTGGCTTTCCTGCAAGCGGCCGCTCTGCAAGCGCACGCGCACCGCGTCGTCCTCGATCAACACCTCACCCACGCCCTCACGTAGCGCAGGCCAGCCTGGCTGGAAGGCCAGCTCGGCATCCTTGACCTTGAAGAACAGGCTGATGCTACGAGCGCCCAGTGCTGCCCCCTTGTGCAGTGAGCCCTGGTACTGGAAATAGCCTTCTTCGACGTGCCCCGCGCGGATCGCCGTCTTCAGCCAGTGATCGAGTTCAGCGCTCATGCCGGGCGCGCGGCTCGGCAGATACTTCTCGGTGTAGGACGCATCGCCGTCGCGCATGCCGACGCGCAGGTCCATGTAATCCTCGGCTTCAGGGTCGCGCAGCAGGCGGATCAGCATGTCACCAGCGACTTGCCCCTCCTCACCCTCTACACGCATGTAGGGGCTGTACAACGTCAGGCCGGTTTCGCTCCAGTCCCAGCTCAAGCGCGCCTGGGCATGGCGGTAGCGCCAGGGTTTAGGGAACAGTTGATCCAGATGCAGAGCAAAATTCTCGCTGTTCAGCCGCAGCTCGCCCTGAAACAGGTTGCCCGACACACTGCCACTGACATTCTCGGCAGCCGGCGCACCGTGGTAGGCCTGGACGCCTACCTTGTCCAGGTTGGCAGCGAACTGCAGGCGTTCGGCGCCTTCACGCTGCGGGTAGTAATCGAGCAGCAGGTTGTTCACCGCCCCTTGCGGCGCCAGGGCGACAAGAACCTCCCGGGCATTCTCGGGCATCGGCACCAGCGCCTTGACCAGCGGTGCCCAGGCCGCGAGGTCGAGGCGGTCGGTGCTCAGCGCCCAGCGCTCGTCAGCGTCGCCCACGTCATTCTGCTTCAGGTTCAGGTGCACTTCACCGATGCGCTGCTCACCATGGGTCAGGGCCAGGGAGTCGATCTGCGCCCGCACGCCCTGCTTGTCCTGAGCGAAAAAGGCATTGAAGGCCAGGTCCTTGAGCGTCACTACCTTTTGCTTGGCCTGCCCACCGACCAACTCGGGCGCGTGCAGACGCAGGGCGCCCTTGTCCAGGAACAGGCCGTGGCCTTGCAGCCAAAGCTCGCCACCGGCCTGCAGACGCTGTACCTGCCAGTCACCAAGCAGCGATTTCGGCAGCCAGGCCGCCCAGTCGCTTTGCGGCAGGCTCAGATAGAGCTCGGACTTCGCCTCGCGCCAGGTCTCGGGTTGCATGCGTGTGCGCAGGCGCAGGGCGACCGGTTGACCATCAGGCAGGAGCAGGCGACCGTCGAGGCGCTGACTGTTATTGCCATAGCGCAGGCTGAAGTTGACGTAACTGAGCAGCAACGGCTCCTGATCGTAGGGCTGCACCACCACACGGCTATCGAGCAGGCTGATGCGATGCACCATCTGCAGCTGCTCGAGCAGACGCCCAACGTCCAGCTCCGGGCCACTGCGCTGCGGTAAACCCTGCAACTGCCAGGCACCCTCGGCGCTCTGCCGCACGTTCAGTTGCAAACCATCGAACTGCAGGCGGGCGATACGCGGCTGGCGTGCCAGCAGACTGGCACCGACATCCGGCACCAGTTGCACACGCTCCAGGCTCAGGCCTTCACCCTCCTTGCCCAGGCGTACGTCATGGGCCACCAGCACCGGGGCAAATCCCTGCCAGCGCCCTTCGAGACGACCGATGCGCACCGGCATGCCCAGCTGCGCGCTGGCGCGGTCTTCCAGTTCGAGCCGATATTCCGCCACCAGCGGCACCAGCTCGCGGCCGAGACTGACATACAACGCGGCCAGCACCAGCATCGCGGCGCAAAGACCCAGCCCCCAGCGCAGCAGCACCGAGAACAGGCGCGCCAGGACGTTCACCTCATTGCTGACCGTGCTCAGAGCAGCACCACGTCGTACTGTTCCTGGGAATACATGGTTTCCACCTGGAATTTGATGGTACGTCCGATGAAGGCTTCCAGATCGGCGACGTTGCCCGACTCTTCGTCGAGCAGGCGATCGACCACCTTCTGGTTGGCCAACACACGATAGCTTTCCGCCTGATAGGCACGGGCTTCACGCAGAATTTCGCGGAAGATTTCGTAGCAGGTGGTTTCCGGCGTCTTCAGCTTGCCGCGCCCCTGACAAGCGCTGCAGGGCTCGCAGAGAATCTGTTCGAGGCTTTCGCGCGTGCGCTTGCGGGTCATCTGCACCAGGCCCAGTTCGGTGATGCCGATGATGTTGGTCTTGGCATGGTCACGTTCGAGCTGCTTCTCCAGGGTACGCAGCACCTGGCGCTGGTGCTCTTCGTCTTCCATGTCGATGAAGTCAATGATGATGATGCCGCCCAGGTTGCGCAGGCGCAGTTGCCGGGCGATGGCCGTGGCCGCTTCAAGATTGGTCTTGAAGATGGTTTCCTCGAGGGTGCGATGGCCGACGAAGGCACCGGTATTGACGTCGATGGTGCTCATCGCCTCGGCCGGGTCGACCACCAGGTAGCCGCCGGACTTGAGCGGCACCTTGCGCTCCAGGGCGCGCTGGATTTCGTCCTCGACGCCGTACAGGTCGAAAATCGGCCGTTCGCCCGGGTAATGCTCCAGGCGGTCGGCAATCTCCGGCATCAATTCGGCGACGAACTGGGTGATCTTCTGGAAGGTTTCCCGCGAGTCCACGCGAATCTTCTCGGTGCGCGGGCTGACCAGGTCACGCAGGGTCCGCAGCGCCAGGGACAGATCCTCGTAGATCACCGTCGGCGCCTTGGCATTCTGGATCTGCGCGCCGATCTGGTCCCAGAGGCGACGCAGGTAGCGGATATCGATCAGGATCTCGTCGGCACCAGCGCCCTCGGCCGCCGTGCGCAAGATGAAGCCACCCGCCTCTTCGATGCCCTCGGTGGCGACGCAATCGGCCACCACCTGTTTGAGGCGCTCACGCTCGGCTTCATCTTCGATCTTCAGCGATATGCCGACGTGACTGGTGCGCGGCATGTACACCAGATACCGCGAGGGGATGGACAACTGCGTGGTCAGGCGCGCGCCCTTGCTGCCGATGGGGTCCTTGGTGACCTGCACCACCAGGCTCTGCCCTTCGTGGACCAGGGCGCTGATCGGCTCGACCGCCGCGCCCTCACGGCTGGAGATTTCCGAGGCATGGATGAACGCCGCGCGTTCCAGGCCAATGTCGACGAATGCCGCCTGCATGCCTGGCAGTACGCGTACCACCTTGCCTTTGTAGATGTTGCCGACGATACCGCGCTTCTGCGTGCGCTCCACATGCACTTCCTGCAGGACGCCGTTTTCCACCACTGCCACACGCGATTCCATCGGCGTGATATTGATCAGAATCTCTTCGCTCATGCATCCGTCCTGATGGATTCGCTGCCCGCCCTCGGCGGCCATTTCAATTTATGGCGCGGCGTTCGACTGCCAACAGGCAATGCCGAAGTCACCCAGCATCTGCGCCGTTTCGCACAAGGGCAGACCGACCACGGCCGAATAGCTGCCCTCGATACGGCTGACGAACACCGCCGCCAACCCCTGAATACCATAACCGCCCGCCTTGTCGCAGGGTTCTCCGCTGGCCCAGTACGCGCGAACTTCCGCCTCGCTCAGATGGCGAAACGTCACATCGCTGCACACCACCTGCGCAGCCTCGGCCTGGCGGCTGACCAGCGCCACCGCCGTCATCACCTGATGGCTGCGACCGGAAAGGCCGGCCAGCATGCGGCGAAAATCCTCGAAATCGAGCGGTTTACCAAGAATCTGGCCGTCTAGCACCACGGCGGTATCGGCGCCCAACACCACGGCATCCGTACTATCCGACAGCGCCGCCAAGCCGGCGTGCGCCTTGCCGCGCGCCAGACGCTCTACATAAGCGGCCGGCTGCTCGCCTGGCAACGGGGTTTCGTCTATGGCGGCGATTTGCGTGACACAGGGCACAGCGATCTGGGCCAGAAGCTCACGGCGACGGGGCGAAGCGGAGGCCAGGAAAAGCGTGGCCATGAGTATTCTCCCTATCGGACGAGTCCCGGCCAAGCGTCAAGCGTGGCCGTTCTCAGTTGACGTTGAGGCGACGGTGAAGCGCGCGCAGGAAGGTGCAGATCCACGGCCAGAGCAAGGCACTGACCAACGCCGGCAGGATGAATGCCAGGGTCGGCGGACGACTGCCGGTCAGCGCATTGAGCCACAGCTGCACCAGCTGAGCCAGGCCGAATACCACCATCAGTACCATGCTCTGCTGCCACATGGGGAACATGCGCAGGCGCTGATGCAGGCTTAGCACCAGAAAGGTGATCAGGGTGAGGATCAGGGCATTCTGCCCCAGCAACGTACCAAACAGCACGTCCTGCGCCAGGCCCAGAATCCAGGCGGTGGTCATGCCGACACGGTGCGGCAGCGCCAGCACCCAATAGGTGAGGATCAAGGCAACCCATAGCGGGCGGCCGACCTGCATGAACTCAGGCAGCGGCGAAACACTGAGCAACAGGCCGAGCGCCAGGCTCAGCCAGACCACCCAGCCGTTCCGGGGCTGTACGCCAACCATCAGTTCGTCTCCTGTGCGGGGGCGTCCGCGCTCGGCGCCTCATTCTGCGCCGGCACCTGCTCAGCATTCGCACGCGCCTGCTCGGCTTCGCGATCAGCCGCTTCCTGGGCCTCGGCGGAGTCATTGGCACGCTGCTCCGGGGTGCGCCGGTCGGAGAACACCAGCAACAGGTAACGGCTGCGATTGAGGGCGGCGGTGGGTACGGCACGAACGATGGCGAAGGGCTGGCCGGAGTCGTGAATCACTTCCTTGACCGTGGCCACCGGGTAGCCCGCCGGGAAGCGCTGGCCCATGCCGGAGCTGACCAGCAGGTCGCCTTCCTTGATATCAGCGGTATCGGCCACATGACGCAGCTCCAGGCGCTCCGGATTACCGGTACCCACGGCGATGGCACGCAGGCCGTTGCGATTGACCTGCACCGGAATGCTGTGGGTGGTGTCGGTGAGCAGTAGCACGCGCGAGGTGTAGGGCATGATCTCGACCACCTGCCCCATCAGGCCACGGGCATCGAGCACTGGCTGACCGAGGAACACGCCGTCCTTCTCACCCTTGTCGATCAGAATGCGGTGGGTATAGGGGTTCGGGTCGACGCCGATCAGCTCGCCGACCAGCACTTCGTCGTCCACCAGCGCGGCGGAGTTGAGCAGCTCACGCAAGCGCACGTTCTGCTCGGTCAGCGCCGCCAGCTTCTGCAGGCGACGCTGCAACAACAGGGCTTCGGCCTTGAGTTTCTCGTTCTCGGCCATCAGCTCGTTGCGCGACGAGATCTGCTGGGTCGCACCGTCCCACAAGCGCACAGGCACATCCGCCAGCCAATAGAAGGGCGTGAGCACCAGCCCCATCTGGCTGCGCATCGGCTTGAGCGTCTCGAAGCGGGCGTCGACCACCATCAGCACCACCGACAACACGGTGAATACCAGCAGACGAATGCCCAGCGAGGGACCTTTGGCGAAGAGCGGCTTAATGGTCTGCTCCTCGTGCGCCACAGGGGCGAAAAGCACGCGAATTCATGCGAAAGGCGAACCGGTAAGGCGAAGGTTGGGCCGAGTGTACTGCAATGCTCGAATATGCGCGTGCCGCCCGGAGGCGGCACGGCAGGCAAGCGAGGTCAACCTTACTCGGTGGAGAGCAGGTCCATGGCGTGGCGATCCATCATTTCCAGGGCCTTGCCGCCGCCACGGGCAACACAGGTCAGCGGGTCTTCGGCGACGATCACCGGCAGACCGGTTTCCTGGCTCAGCAGCTTGTCCAGGTCACGCAGCAGTGCACCACCACCGGTCAGCACCAGGCCGCGCTCGGCGATGTCCGAGGCCAGCTCGGGCGGCGACTGCTCCAGAGCGCTTTTGACCGCCTGGACGATGGTCGCCAGGGATTCCTGCAGCGCTTCGAGCACTTCGTTGGAGTTCAGGGTGAAGCTGCGCGGTACGCCCTCGGCCAGGTTGCGGCCACGCACGTCGACTTCGCGAATCTCGCCGCCCGGGTAGGCGGTGCCGATTTCCTGCTTGATACGCTCGGCGGTGCCTTCACCGATCAGCGAACCATAGTTGCGGCGCACGTAGGTGATGATGGCTTCGTCGAAGCGGTCGCCGCCGACGCGGACGGATTCGGCATAGACCACGCCATTCAGGGAGATCAGCGCGATTTCGGTGGTACCACCACCGATATCGACGACCATCGAACCGCGGGCTTCTTCGACCGGCAGGCCGGCACCGATGGCGGCAGCCATTGGCTCTTCGATCAGGAACACTTCACGGGCGCCGGCGCCCAGTGCGGATTCGCGAATGGCGCGACGTTCAACCTGGGTCGATTTGCACGGCACGCAGATCAGCACGCGCGGCGACGGCTGCAGGAAGCTGTTCTCGTGAACCTTGTTGATGAAGTACTGCAGCATCTTCTCGCAGACGCTGAAGTCGGCGATCACGCCGTCCTTCATCGGGCGAATGGCGGAGATGTTGCCAGGCGTACGACCGAGCATGCGTTTGGCTTCGGTACCTACGGCCACGACACTTTTCTGGTTACCGTGGGTACGGATGGCGACCACGGACGGCTCATTCAGGACGATACCGCGCTCGCGCACATAAATAAGGGTATTGGCAGTGCCCAGGTCGATCGACAGATCGCTGGAAAACATGCCACGCAGTTTCTTGAACATTCGGAAGGGACCCTAGGCAACGCGTGGGTGAAGGCCAGGCGCGGAAAACGCGCAGGTAAAAAGTGCGGCAAACTCTAACAACGGCAGGGATTTTGAGCAAGGCGGCAATATGGTAGATTGCCTGTTTTTCCGGGCCTTGTAGCTGCACATCGCGGCCTTTGACCGCTGGCTCGCGACATCCGTTCCCTGCAGCCGCTCACCCATGCCCTCTCTGTCACACTTCCACTGGAGAACCCCCGATGGCGCTTGAACGCTCCGAGGTGGAAAAAATCGCCCACCTGGCCCGCCTGGGTCTGAACGAAGGCGATATTCCGCAAACCACCGAGACCCTGAACAACATCCTCGGCCTGATCGACCAGATGCAGGCCGTCGACACCCAGGGCATCGAGCCCCTGGCTCACCCGCTGGAAGCGACCCAGCGCCTGCGCGCCGACGTGGTCAACGAGAGCAACCAGCGCGATGCCTATCAGGCCATCGCCCCGGCCGTCGAAAGCGGCCTGTACCTGGTTCCCAAAGTCATCGAGTAAGGAAAGCCTTCCGCCATGCATCACATGACCCTGGCCGAGATCGCCCGCGCACTCGCCGACAAGCAATTCTCATCTGCCGAGCTGACCCAGAGTCTGCTGAGCCGCATCGAACAGCTCGACCCGCAGCTCAACAGCTTCATCACCGTCACCGCCGAGCAGGCCCTGGAGCAGGCCAAGGCCGCCGACGCGCGCCGCGCCGCTGGCGAAAGCAGCCCGCTGCTCGGCGCACCGATCGCCCACAAGGACCTGTTCTGCACCCAGGGCGTGCTGACCAGCTGCGGCTCGAAGATCCTCACCGGCTTCAAGGCGCCCTACGACGCCACCGTGGTCGACAAGCTCAAGAGCGCCGGCACCGTCAGCCTCGGCAAGCTGAACATGGACGAGTTCGCCATGGGTTCGGCCAACGAGTCCAGCCACTACGGCCCGGTGAAGAACCCCTGGGATCTGACTCGCGTACCTGGCGGTTCCTCGGGCGGCTCCGCTGCTGCCGTGGCCGCGCGCCTGCTGCCAGCTGCCACCGGCACCGACACCGGCGGCTCGATTCGCCAACCGGCGGCGCTGACCAACCTCACCGGCATCAAGCCCACCTACGGCCGCGTCTCGCGTTGGGGCATGATCGCCTACGCTTCCAGTCTCGATCAGGGCGGCCCGCTGGCCCGTACCGCCGAGGACTGCGCCCTGCTGCTCGGCGCCATGGCCGGCTTCGACGCCAAGGACTCGACCAGCGTCGACCAGCCGGTCGATGACTACCTGGCGGCACTGGCCCAGCCGCTGGCCGGCCTGCGCATCGGCCTGCCCAAGGAATACTTCGGCGCCGGCCTCGATGCACGCATCGGCGAGAAAATCATGGCCGTGGTCGAGGAGCTGAAAAAGCTCGGCGCCACCGTCAAAGACATCTCGCTGCCGAACATGCAGCATGCGATCCCGGCCTACTACGTAATCGCGCCGGCCGAGGCCAGCTCCAACCTGTCGCGTTTCGACGGCGTGCGCTTCGGTTACCGCTGCGAGAACCCGAAAGACCTGCAGGACCTGTACAAGCGCTCGCGTGGCGAAGGCTTCGGTGCCGAGGTCAAGCGCCGCATCATGGTCGGCACCTACGCGCTGTCGGCTGGTTATTACGATGCCTACTACATCAAGGCCCAGCAGATCCGCCGGCTGATCAAGAACGACTTCGTCGCCGCCTTCAAGGACGTCGACGTGATCCTCGGCCCGACCACGCCGAACCTGGCCTGGAAACTCGGCGAGAAGAACGCCGACCCGGTATCCGCCTACCTGGAAGACATCTACACCATCACCGCCAACCTGGCCGGCATCCCCGGCCTGTCGATGCCGGCCGGCTTCGTCGATGGCCTGCCGGTGGGCGTGCAGTTGCTCGGCAACTACTTCCAGGAAGGTCGTCTGCTCAACGTCGCGCACCAGTACCAGCAGGTCAGCGACTGGCACAAACAAGCACCGAGCGGCTTCTAGGCCATGGCGCAGCCATGCGGCCTTTTCCCCTCTCCCATTCATGGGAGAGGGTGGCGCGTAGCGCCGGGAGAGGGCTTGCCCATGCCATACAGGATCGAGGAACACTAAACATGCAATGGGAAACCGTCATCGGGCTCGAGATTCACGCTCAGCTCAGCACCCAATCGAAGATTTTCTCGGCCAGCGCCACCACCTTCGGCGCCGAGCCCAACACCCAGGCCAGCCTGGTCGACCTCGGCATGCCCGGCACCCTGCCGGTGCTCAACGCCGAAGCCGTGCGCATGGCCTGCCAGTTCGGCCTGGCCATCGATGCCGAGATCGCCGAGCGTAACGTCTTCGCGCGCAAGAACTACTTCTACCCGGACCTGCCCAAGGGCTACCAGACCAGCCAGATGGATCACCCCATCGTCGGCAAGGGCTTCCTCGACATCACCCTGGAAGACGGCACCGTCAAGCGCATCGGCATCACCCGTGCGCACCTGGAAGAAGACGCGGGCAAGAGCCTGCACGAAGACTTCCAGGGCATGAGCGGCATCGACCTGAACCGCGCCGGCACGCCCCTGCTGGAAATCGTTTCCGAGCCGGACATCCGTTCGGCCAAGGAAGCCGTGGCCTATGTGAAGGCGATCCACGCGCTTGTCCGCTACCTGGGCATCTGCGACGGCAACATGGCCGAAGGCTCGCTGCGTTGCGACTGCAACGTCTCGGTACGCCCGAAAGGCCAGGCCGAGTTTGGCACGCGCGCCGAGATCAAGAACGTCAACTCGTTCCGTTTCATCGAAAAAGCCATCAACCATGAAGTGCAGCGCCAGATCGAGCTGATCGAGGACGGCGGCAAGGTGGTGCAGGAAACCCGCCTGTACGATCCGAACAAGGATCAGACGCGCTCCATGCGCAGCAAGGAAGAAGCCAACGACTACCGTTACTTCCCCTGCCCTGATCTGCTGCCGGTGGTGATCGAGCGCAGCTTCCTCGACGAGTTGCGCGCTGGCCTGCCCGAGCTGCCGCCGCAGAAGCGCGAGCGCTTCGAGAGCCAGTTCGGCCTGTCCACCTACGACGCCAGTGTGCTCAGCGCCAGCCGTGAACTGGCCGACTACTTCGAGGCAGTCAATGCCGTGTGTGGCGACGCCAAACTGGCGGCCAACTGGGTGATGGGCGAGCTGTCCAGCCTGCTCAACAAGGACAACCTGGAGATCGACCAGTCGCCAGTGTCTGCCGAGCAACTGGGCGGCATGATCCTGCGCATCAAGGACAACACCATCAGCGGCAAGATCGCCAAGATGGTCTTCGAAGCCCTGGCTGCCGGTGAAGGTGCCAGCGCCGACGAGATCATCGAGAACAAGGGCCTCAAGCAGGTCACCGACTCCGGTGCCATCGAGAAGATGCTCGACGAAGTGCTGGCCGCCAACGCCGAGCAGGTCGAACAGTACCGCGCCAGTGATGAAGCCAAGCGCGGCAAGATGTTCGGCTTCTTCGTCGGCCAGGCCATGAAAGCCTCCAAGGGCAAGGCCAACCCGGGGCAAGTGAACGAACTGCTGAAGAAGAAGCTCGAAGGCTGAAACCTCGAGCCAACGAAACGACGCCGGGCTTGCCCGGCGTCTTTCTATCTGGAGAACCCGCGATGATTAGCCGTAGCCTGGATGCAATCCGCGAATCTGCAACGCCCCGAATTGCCTCCGGGCTGCCGGTGTTTGCTCTGTTCGGCGCGCTCGCCCTGCTCGGTGGCTGCTCCACCTTCGGCGGTGGCGGCGGCAGCGAGACCGGCAAGGCCTCCTATTACGGCCAGGCGCACCACGGCAAGCGCACCGCCAGCGGCGAGCGTTTCGATCAGAACGCGCTGACCGCCGCGCATCGCACCCTGCCCTTCGGTACGCGGGTGCGGGTGACCAACCTGAGCAATGACCGCAGTGTGGTGCTGCGCATCAACGATCGCGGCCCCTTCGTGCGCGGCCGCGTCATCGACGTCTCGCGCGCCGCCGCCGTGCGCCTGGACATGCTGCGCGCAGGTGTCGTGCCGGTTCGAGTCGAGGCGCTGGACTGAGGAACAATTGGCAACAAAATCTTTCCGACGCCCCTGGCAGGCAGGAATGCCATCGCTACACTAGCCGCACTTTTTCTGGAGCTACCCTGCAATGACCCTGATGACCTATGTCTACCTGATCGCCGGCCTGGTGCTGCTGGTCGCCGGCGCCGAAGTGCTGGTGCGCGGTGCCGCCAAACTGGCCGCACAGTTCGGCATTCCACCTCTGGTAATCGGCCTGACCGTCGTGGCCTTCGGCACCAGCGCGCCGGAAACCGCAGTCAGCGTGCAATCGGCGTTCAACGGCAGTGGCGACCTGGCCATCGGTAACGTCATCGGCAGCAACATCGCCAACGTCCTGCTGATCCTCGGCGTGACCGCCCTGGTCGCGCCACTGATCGTCTCGCGCCAGCTGATCCGCCTCGACGTGCCGATCATGATCGGCGCCAGCCTGGTGGTTTATGCACTGGCCTCGGATGGCGCCTTGAGCCGCCTCGATGGTGCCCTGCTGTTCGCCGGCGTACTGAGCTACACCGGTTTCCTGATCTACAGCTCGCGTAAGGACAAGGGGGGTGACGATGACGAGTTCGCCAAGGAATTCGGCCTCGACGAGCAACCCAAGCCCTACGCCTGGGCGATCAACCTGGGCCTGGTCATCGCCGGTCTGGTCCTGCTGGTGGCGGGCTCCAACTTTCTGGTCGAAGGCGCTGTGCAACTGGCGCGTGCGCTGGGTCTGTCGGAGCTGGTTATCGGCCTGACCGTCATCGCCATCGGCACCTCGCTGCCGGAGTTGGCCACCTCGATCATCGCGGCCTTCAAGGGTGAGCGCGATATCGCCGTCGGCAATATCGTCGGCAGCAACATCTTCAACCTGCTCTGCGTGCTGGGCCTGGCTTCGCTGGTATCGCCAACCGTCATCCCGGTAGCGGCCAATGCGCTGGCCTTCGACTTCCCGGTGATGATTGCCGTGGCCGTGGCCTGCCTGCCGATCTTCTTCAGCGGCTACCGCATCAATCGCTGGGAAGGCCTGCTGTTTCTCGCCTACTACGTGGCCTACACCCTCTATCTGGTGCTGTTCAGCACTGGCCGCCCGCTGGCGCAGAGCTTCGGTGATGCAATGATCGGCTACGCCCTGCCACTGACCGCCATCACTCTGGTGATCATCGGCGTGCGCGCCTGGCGCAAACAACACGGCCAGGAGGCCTGAACATGAGCGATAACCACGACAGCGGCTTGCAGGTACGCCGTGAGGTGATGGGCGAGGCATTCGTCGACCGCGCCCTGAACGAAGCCCCCGAATTCAGCCAGCCAATGCAGGCCTTCATCAACGAGCATGCCTGGGGCGGCGTGTGGACGCGCGACGGCTTGCCGCGCGCGACCCGCAGCCTGATTACCCTGGCGGCGCTGACGGCCCTCAAGTGCCCGCATGAACTCAAAGGCCATGTGCGCGGGGCCCTGAACAATGGCTGCACCGTCGAGGAAATCCGCGAAACCCTGCTGCACTGCGCGGTGTACGCCGGTGCACCGGCGTGCATGCAGGCCTTCCGCGTAGCCCAGGAAGTGATCGACGAGTATCAGAGCCAGAACCAATGAGGCCTGGGGCGGCGGTCCTAGATCCAGCCGCCCCATTGCAGCAACAGCAGGCCGATGTTGGTGGTGACCACGGCCGCCAGGGTGGTGATGACGATGATCGCCGCCGCCAGCTCATGGTTGGCCCCCACCGCGCGGGCCATGACGAAGCTGGCTGCCGCGGTCGGGCTGGCGAAGTACAGAAACAGGATCGCCAGATCCGCACCGCGAAAGCCCAATAGCCAGGCGCCAGAGGTGCTCAGCAGCGGCAACCAGATCATTTTCATCATGCCCGAGCCGATCGCCGTGCCGCTGCTGCGCCGCAGCGACGCCAGGCTCAGCGTCCCACCGATGCAGATCAGTGCCAGCGGCAGCGTCATCTGTGCGAAGTACTCAGCCGAGGTGAGAAACCACTGCGGCAGCGGGATTTTCCAGTAGGCAACCGGAACCGCCAGCAGCACGCCAATGATCATCGGGTTGGTCACGATGCTGCGCGCGATGGCTTTGGCACCAGGCTTCACCCCCGGGCTGTAGATGGCCAGCACCACAGCCGAGAGCGCGTTGTAGCAAAGGATCACCAGGGCGGCTAGCAACGAGCCGACCGACAGACCGTAGTCGCCGTACAGGCTGGTGGCCAGAGCCAGACCGACGATGCCGTTGTTGCCGCGGAAGGCGCCCTGGGTGTAGATGCCGCGATCTTCGAACGGCACACGCCAGATCGCCCAGGCCCAGGCGACGAAGAACGAAGCCACGGTGGCCAGAAAGAAGTAGCTGAGCAGCTGCGGCTGCATGGCCGAATCCAGGTCGGCCTTGACCACGCCAAGAAACAGCAGGGTGGGCATGGTGCCGCGAAACACCAGGCTCGATGCGGTATCGATGAAGGGCGTATCGATCCAGCGCACACGTTTGAGTGCCACGCCGAGAAACAGCATGGCGAACACGGGCGCGGTGATGGCGAGGGTTTGTGCAGCGACGGCGAACATGGCGACACCAGCAGGTTGTCTGACGACCTATGTTAGCTGGCTAAGCATTTCCCGGCTACGGGCAAAGCAGGCTGGTCAAGTGCGGGGCTTCTGTCAACTGCGGCAAAGCCCCGCGCAGAGATTCAGCGGCGAACTGGACGCTTCTGCAGCTTGCGCTGCAGGGTACGGCGGTGCATGCCCAGAGCGCGGGCCGTCGCAGAGATGTTGCCCTCATGTTCGGCCAGCACGCGCTGAATATGCTCCCACTGCAGGCGATCAACCGACATCGGGTTCTCTGGCACCAGGCTGTCGAGGTCAGCATGTTCGGAGAGCAATGCGGTCAGCACGTCATCGGCGTCAGCCGGCTTGCACAGGTAGTTGGCCGCGCCTCGCTTGATCGCCTCGACGGCGGTAGCGATGCTGGAGTATCCGGTCAGGATCACCACGCGCATCTCGGCGTCCAGCTCCAGCAGTTTGGGCAGCAGCACCAGGCCGGAATCACCTTCCATCTTCAAATCGACCACGGCGTAATCCGGCAAGTCGTCCTTGGCCAAGGCGAGGCCTTCTTCCGCGCTGGACGCGGTGGACACGCGCAGGCCGCGGCGACTCATGGCACGCGCCATGACCCGGGTAAAAGTGCTGTCATCGTCCACCAGCAGCAGGTGGGGCTGCTCTTCGCCTTCGAACAGGGGTTCTTCGCTCATGCTGGGTTTTCCTAATCAGGCCACGCCATAGGCACGCGGCAACTTCAATTCGGTGAGGGTGCCGCCCTCTTCATGGTTATACAACTTAACCGTGCCACCGGCACGCGTCACGCTGGCCTGGCTGAGGAACAGCCCCAGGCCGAAACCCTTGCCCTTGGTGGTGAAGAACGGGCGGCCCAGCTGCTCGGCGATGGCCAGCGGCACGCCGGCACCATGATCGCGGATGCTCAAACGCAGCCACTGGTGATCCCAGTCCAGCCGGATGTCGAGCTTGTCCGGGCAGGCATCGGCGGCGTTGTTGAGCAGGTTCAGCAGCGCCTGGGTGAGATCGGCCGGCGGCATGATACGCGGCGCAGTGCCGCGCCCCAGGCACTGGTAGCGATAGCTGGCCTCGGGGCGCATCAGGTGCCAGCGATTGAGGGTGGTTTCCAGCCATTCGACGCAGGACTGCTCGATCACCGCCTGGCGTCGGTCGTTTTCGGCGGCGCGCACCAGTTGCTGCAGGGTGAACTTGCACAGTTTCACCTGCTCCTGCAGCAGGGCCAGATCGTCCTGCAGGGCCGGCTTTTCGCGGTACTCCTGGCGCAGTTCCTTGAGCAGCACACTCATGGTGCCAAGGGGCGTACCCAGTTCATGGGCGGCGCCAGCGGCCTGAGTGGCCACAGCCAACAGCTGCTGGTCGCGCAGGCTCTCCTCACGGCGCTCGGCCCGTAGCTCATCCTGACGACGCAACTCCTCAGCCATCTTGGCCACGAAGAAGGTAATCAGCGCAGCGGACAGGGCAAAGCTCAGCCACATGCCGTAGACCAGCAGGCTCTCGCGCGCCGCCGGCAACTCCAGCGGATGGGTCCACACCAGCAGCAGGGTATAGCCTGCCAGCGCCAGGCCGGAGAGCACGATGGTGAACATCCAGGGCAGCGTCGCTGCGGCGATCGTCAGCGGCACCAGGTAATAGGACACGAAGGGGTTGGTCGAACCGCCCGAGTAGTACAGCAGCACGCTGTGGACGATCAGGTCGCAACCCAGCTGCACGGCATATTCGACCTCGGTGACCGGCCAGGGGCCACGCAGGCGCAGCGCCGTGCCCAGGCACAGCAGAAGCGACACGCCGAGGGTCACCGACAGTTGCAACCAGGGCAGCGGCAGCACGCCCGACTTGTAGGCGAGCCCGACCGAGCCGGCCTGAGCAGCCAGCACCAGAATGCGGATAAGCGTCAGGCGCCACAGATTCTGGCGACTGGCGGAAAGTAACTGCACGGGTTCGAGCATGGCGACTCCAGTTGATGGCGGCGAGTATAACCAAGGCTGTCGCGGCCTTACGCCGCTGCGGCAACCGGACGCACACCTTTGATGGCCTGAACAACCGCCGGTGAAATTTTTGAACCGGGTTTAACCCGAATGGTCACCTGCCTTCGTCTAACCTCGGGAAACGGCCATCAAGGCCACTGAAAAAGGAACTGCACATGCTCACCATGCCTCGTATCGCCTCCGCCCTCGCCCTGACCATCGCTAGCCTGGCCAGCACCGGACTGCTGGCCGACGACGCGCGCTACAACCAGATTTCCCTGCGCGCGGAAGTAAACCAGGAGGTCGCTCATGACCTGATGCACGTCACCCTCTACACCGAGTCGCAAAATGGCGACCCGGCCAAACTGGCGGCGGAAATCACCAACACCCTGAACCAGACCCTGGAACAGGTGCGCAAGGTGCGCGGCGTCTCGGTGAAACTGGGCAGCCGCCACAGCTATCCGGTCTATGACGACAAGGGCCAGAAGATCACCGCCTGGCGCGAGCGTGCCGAGGTACGCCTGGAAAGCGCCGACTTTGCGCGCCTGTCCTCGCTGACCGGTGAGCTGCTGCAGAAGATGAAGATCGGCGGCATGGACTTCAGCATCGCCACCGACACCCGCAAGACGCGCGAAGACGCCATGCTCAAGGACGCCGTGAATGCCTTCAAGGCACGCGCCCAGCTGGCCACCGAAGCGCTCGGTGGCAAGGACTACAAGTTGGTCAGCCTGAGCCTCAACACCGGTGGTTTCCAACCGCCGATGGCCATGCGCAACTTCGAGGCCAAGGGCATGGCGATGATGGATTCGGCCCCCACGCCACAAATAGAAGCCGGCACCAGCCAGGTGACCGTCAGCGCCGATGGCGTCATCGAAGTGCAGATGCCCTGACGCCTGCCCCGCAACGAAGCAACGCCGTTATCAACAGATAACGGCGTTTCGCCATCTTTTCCCCGCAAATTTTCAGAAATGCGACAGCCGCTTATAGCACTGTAGCGCTAACCCTGTTTCCAGCGACAACGCACTTGCCTCAGGCACATGCCCTGCATAGCTTGGAAAGAGGCCCCCATAAGGGGCTCCTCGACAAAAAACACAACAACGATGAGGTCATGATGCGCAAGAACGCCATTATCCAGGCTTTGCTCACTGCTGGGCTGATCGCCAGCGCCCCCCTCGCCAGCGCCGCCAATCTGGTGTTCTGCTCCGAGGGCAGCCCCGCCGGTTTCGACCCGGGCCTGTACACCACCGGTACCGATTTCGACGCAGCAGCGGAAACCGTTTTCAATCGTCTGACCCAGTTCGAGCGCGGCGGCACCAAGGTCGAGCCTGGCCTGGCCGAAAGCTGGACGGTCTCCGATGACGGCCTGGTCTACACCTTCAAGCTGCGTCCCGGAGTGAAGTTCCACACCACCGAATACTTCAAGCCCAGCCGCGAATTCGACGCCGACGACGTGCTGTTCACCTTCGAGCGGATGCTCGACAAGGACCACCCGTTCCGCAAGGCCTACCCCACCGAGTTCCCCTACTTCACCGACATGGGCATGGACAGCAACATTGCCAAGCTGGAAAAGCTCGATGACATGACGGTGCGCTTTACCCTCAACCAGGTCGACGCCGCGTTCGTGCAGAACCTGGCGATGAGCTTCGCCTCGATCCAGTCCGCCGAGTACGCCGACCAGTTGCTCAAGGCCGGCAAGGCCGCCGACATCAACCAGAAGCCCATCGGCACCGGCCCCTTCGTGTTCAGCCGTTACCAGAAGGATGCGGTGATCCGCTACAAGGGCAACAAGGACTACTGGAAGCCCGATGACGTGAAGATCGACAACCTGATCTTCGCCATCAACACCGACTCCTCCGTGCGCATGCAGAAGCTCAAGGCCGGCGAATGCCACGTCACCCTGTTCCCGCGCCCGGCGGACATCGAGTCGCTGCAGAAGGATCCCAACCTGCAGATGCCCGAGCAGGCGGGCTTCAACGTCGGCTACATCGCCTACAACGTCACCCACCCGCCGTTCGACAAGCTGGAAGTGCGCCAGGCGCTGGACATGGCGGTGAACAAGCAGGCGATCCTCAACGCCGTGTACCAGAATGCCGGGCAGTTGGCCGTCAATGGCATGCCGCCGACCCAATGGTCGTACAACGAGGACATCAAGGACCCCGCCTTCGACCCGGAGAAAGCCAAGGCCCTGCTCAAGCAGGCCGGCGTCAAGGAAGGCACCGAGATCACCCTGTGGGCCATGCCGGTGCAGCGCCCGTACAACCCCAACGCCAAGCAGATCGCCGAGATGCTGCAGGCCGACTGGGCCAAGATCGGCATCAAGGCGCGTATCGTCAGCTACGAGTGGGGCGAGTACCTCAAGCGTGCCAAGGCCGGCGAACACGACGCCATGCTGATCGGCTGGAGCGGCGACAACGGTGACCCGGACAACTGGCTGGGCACCCTGTATGGCTGCGATGCGGTCGACGGCAACAACTTCTCCAAGTGGTGCTTCGAGGACTACGACAAGCTGGTCAAGGCCGCCAAGCGCACCACCGACGTGGCCGAGCGCACCGAGCTGTACAAGCAGGCGCAGGTGATCCTCAAGCGTGAGGTACCGATCACCCCGCTGGCACACTCCACCGTGTACCAGCCGATGCGCAAGGAAGTGCACGACTTCCGCATCAGCCCGTTCGCTCTGAACTCCTTCTATGGTGTGAGCATCGGCAAGTGATGCAGGCGGCGCCCGCAAGGGCGCCGTCTTGAGGAGTTCCCATGCAAACTCTGCATTATGTGCGTGCCAGCCTGGTGCTGGCCGCGCTATTTACCGGCCATGTGCTGGCGGCCAGCGACAGCCTGGTGGTGTGCACCGAAGCCAGCCCGGAAGGTTTCGATATCGTCCAGTACACGGCGGCGACCACGGCCGATGCCAGCGCCGAAACCCTGTTCGAGCGTCTGGTGGACTTCGCCCCCGGCAGCACGCAGGTCGTGCCCGCCCTGGCGCAGAGCTGGGACATCAGCGATGACGGCCTGACGTACACCTTTACCCTGCGCCAAGGGGTGAAATTCCACAGCAACGGGAGTTTCACCCCCACTCGCGAGTTCAACGCCGACGATGTGCTGTGGAGTTTCCAGCGCCAGCTCGACCCGGCTCACCCCTGGCACAGGCTGTCGCTGCGCGGCTTCCCCTATGCCGAGGCGATGGGCCTGGCGCAACTGATCGAGCGCGTGGAAAAGCTCGACGACCAGCACGTGCGCTTCGTCCTCAAACACCCGGAGGCGCCCTTCCTGGCCAACCTGGCCATGGGTTTTGCCTCCATCTATTCGGCCGAATACGCCGCTCACCTGCTAGCTGCAGGCGCACCGGAGCGGCTCAACAACGAGCCCATTGGTACCGGCCCATTCATCTTCGAGCGTTATGCCAAGGACGCCCAGGTGCGTTTTCGCGGCAACCCCGATTACTGGAACGGCGCCCCGGCGATCAAGCGCCTGGTGCTGGCCATCACCCCCGAACCCAACGTGCGCCAGCAACGGCTCAAGGCAGGCGACTGCCAGATCACCCTGTTCCCGCGCCCCGTGGACATCCCGGCGCTCAAGGCCGACCCCAGGCTGCAGGTGCTGGAACTGGATTCGCTGCTGACCGCCTATATCGGCATCAACACCCGCCATCCACCGCTGGACGACGTGCGCGTGCGCCAGGCATTGAACCTGGCGTTCGACAAGGCTGCCTACATTCGTGCGCAGTTCGGTGAAGGCAATGCCACGCCAGCCGTGGCGCCCTACCCGGCCACCCTGTGGGGCCACGACGCAACGCTGAAAGATTGGCCGCATGACCCCGAACGCGCACGCCAGTTGCTGGCCGAGGCTGGCCATGCCGACGGCTTCAAGCTGTCGATCTGGACCCGTCCCGGCGGCGGGCCGACCAATCCCAACCCGGGGATCGGCGCGCAGATGCTGCAGGCCGACCTTGCCGCCATCGGCATTCACAGCGACATCCGCGTGTTCGAATGGGGTGAGCTGATCAAGCGCGCCAAGAATGGCGAGCACGACCTGGTGTTCATGGGCTGGGCCGGCGACAACGGCGACCCGGACAACTTCCTCACCCCGAACCTGTCCTGCGCCGCCGCCGAAAGCGGCGAGAACCAGGCGGGCTGGTGCGACAAGGCCTTCGATGAGCTGATCACCCAGGCCCGCCGCGAGCCCGAGCAGAGCAAGCGGGCCGCCTTGTACCGCCAGGCCCTGGCGATCTTCCATGAGCAGGCGCCGTGGATCGCCCTGGCTCACCCGAAGCAGTTCGTCGCACTGCGCCAGGGCGTCGAAGGCTTCGTGCTCAGCCCGCTGGGCTCGAACAACTTCACCCGGGTGAAGCTGCCATGAGCCGTCCGCGCCAAGCTTTTGTGGGAGGGGCTTTAGCCGCGAACCTGTCGCCGCTGAAGCGCCTCCCACAACGCACCTGCCACTGCGCGAATGCCCCGGATTGCATCCGGGCTACGCACTATCCAAAACAACACCGGACCATGCAGTCCGGTGACTACATACCGTCATGGAGTAAAACCGCCTGATGCTGTCATTCATCGCCAGACGCCTGGGGCTTTTGATCCCCACCTTCTTCGGCGTCACCTTGCTGACCTTCGCGCTGATCCGCCTGATCCCCGGCGACCCGGTGGAAGTGATGATGGGTGAGCGCCGCGTCGACCCGCAAATGCACGCCGAGGCCATGGAGCGCCTGGGCCTGAACAAGCCGCTGTATGCGCAATACTTCGACTACATCGGCCAACTTGCCCAAGGCAACCTGGGCGAATCGCTGCGCTCGCGCGAGAGCGTGTGGAAGGAGTTTCTCACCCTGTTCCCGGCCACCGTCGAGCTGGCCCTGGCCGCGCTACTGTTCGCCGGCACCCTGGGGCTGATCGCCGGCGTGGTCGCGGCGCTCAAACGTGGCTCACTGCTCGACCATGGTGTAATGAGCATTGCCCTCACCGGCTATTCGATGCCGATCTTCTGGTGGGGCCTGCTGCTGATCATGTTCTTCTCGGTGGGGCTGGGCTGGACGCCGGTGTCCGGACGTATCGACCTGCTCTACGACATCCCGCCGGTCACCGGTTTCATGCTGATCGACACCCTGCTCAGCGATGAGCAAGGCGCCTTCGTCGACGCCCTGCGTCACCTGATCCTGCCGGCCATCGTGCTTGGCACCATTCCGCTGGCGGTGATTGCGCGAATGACCCGCTCGGCCATGCTCGAAGTGCTGCGCGAGGACTACATCCGCACGGCGCGGGCCAAGGGCCTGTCGCCAGCACGGGTAGTCTTCGTGCATGGCCTGCGCAACGCACTGATCCCGGTGCTGACGGTGTTCGGCCTGCAGGTCGGCGCCCTGCTCGCCGGTGCGGTACTGACCGAAACCATCTTCTCCTGGCCGGGCATCGGCAAATGGCTGATCGAGGCCATCGGCGCGCGCGACTACCCGGTGGTGCAGAACGGCATCCTGCTGATCGCCTGCCTGGTGATCCTGGTCAACTTCATCGTGGACATCCTCTATGGCCTGGCCAATCCACGCATTCGTCATCAGAAGTAAGGAAGGCGCCATGCATAACCACAACGATCACGTAGGGTGGATGACGCTCTTTTCATCCACCGTGACAGCACCTCAGTCGATGGCTGCAGCGTCGCCCACCCTAACCGAGGTGCGCCCATGAGCACTGCAACCTCACTCGACCAGAGCCTGCTCTACCCGTCGCCGCTCAAAGAGTTCTGGCAGGCCTTCGCGCAAAATAACGGCGCCCTCGGCGGCCTGGCGTTCATGATCCTGCTGGTGTTCTGCGCGCTGTTCGCGCCCTGGATCGCACCGCACAATCCCAGCGAGCAGTACCGCGACTTCCTCCTCACCCCGCCCGTCTGGCTCGAAGGTGGCCAGTGGCAGTTCCTGCTCGGCACCGATGAACTGGGCCGCGACCTGCTCTCGCGCCTGATCCACGGCGCGCGCCTGTCGCTGCTGATCGGCCTGGCCTCGGTGCTGATGTCGCTGATCCCCGGCATTCTTCTGGGCCTGGTCGCCGGTTTCTTCCCGCGCCTGCTCGGCCCCAGCGTCATGCGCCTGATGGACGTGATGCTGGCCCTACCGTCGCTGCTGCTGGCGGTAGCCATCGTCGCCATCCTCGGCCCAGGGCTGATCAACACCATCTTCGCCATCGCCATCGTCTCGCTGCCGTCTTACGTGCGCCTGACCCGTGCCGCGGTGATGGGCGAGCTGAACCGCGACTACGTCACCGCTGCGAAACTGGCCGGCGCCAGCCTGCCCCGGCTGATGTTCGTCACCGTGCTGCCCAACTGCATGGCGCCGCTGATCGTGCAGGCCACCCTGAGCTTCTCCTCGGCGATTCTCGACGCCGCCGCGCTGGGCTTTCTCGGCCTCGGCGTGCAACCGCCGACACCCGAATGGGGCACCATGCTGGCCTCGGCACGCGACTACATCGAGCGCGCCTGGTGGGTGGTGAGCCTGCCGGGCCTGGCGATTCTGCTCAGCGTGCTGGCGATCAACCTGATGGGCGACGGCCTGCGTGACGCCCTCGATCCGAAACTCAAGAATGCGCAGTGAGGAACCCGGAATGAGTAACCGCATAGTCCGGATGCAATCCGCAGCATTCTCGGCGCGCACGGCGCCCCTTGAGTCTGCTGCGATGCCAACACCCCGCCACTCCATAGGGTGGATGACGCTCTTTTCATCCACCATGAAAGTACGACAGGAGGCACGCCCATGAGCCTGCTGAATATCCGTAATCTTTCGGTACGCTTCGGCTCATCCATGCCGGTGGTCGATGGCCTCGACCTCAGCGTGGACAAGGGCGAAGTGCTGGCCATCGTCGGCGAATCGGGCTCGGGCAAGTCGGTGACCATGATGGCGCTGATGGGCCTGATCGACGCCCCCGGCATCGTCCATGCCGACTGCATGCAGTTCGACGGCACCGACATGCTGCGCCTGAAGGGCCGTCAGCGCCGACACATCGTCGGCAAGGACCTGGCGATGGTCTTCCAGGACCCGATGACCGCGCTCAACCCCAGCTACACCGTGGGTTTTCAGATCGAGGAAGTACTCCGTCAGCATCTCGGCCTGAAAGGCAAGGCGGCGCGCGCACGTGCGCTGGAGCTGCTGGAACGGGTGGAAATTCCCGGCGCCGCCAGCCGCCTGAACGCCTATCCACACCAGCTTTCCGGGGGCATGAGCCAGCGCGTAGCGATCGCCATGGCGATTGCCGCCGAACCCAAGCTGCTGATCGCCGACGAACCGACCACCGCTCTGGACGTAACCATCCAGGCGCAGATCATGGAGCTGCTACTGAACCTGCAGCGCGATGAGGGCATGGCCCTGGTGCTGATCACCCATGACCTGGCCGTGGTCGCCGAAACCGCCCAGCGTGTGTGCGTGATGTATGCCGGGCAGGCGGTGGAACTCGGGAGCATCCCGACCCTGTTCGACGCCCCCAGCCACCCTTACACCGAAGCACTGCTCAAGGCCATTCCGGAGCACAGCGCAGGCGCCAGCCGCCTTTCCACCCTGCCCGGCATCGTGCCCGGTCGTTACGACCGCCCGCTGGGCTGCCTGCTGTCACCGCGCTGCCCTTACGTGCAGGAGCGTTGCCACCAGCAGCGCCCAACCCTGGAACCACATGAGCGTGGCGCGGCGCGCTGCTTCTTCCCCCTGGAGGTGGCCTGATGAGTACCGTACTCGAAGCCCATGAGCTGACCCGTCACTACAGCGTTTCGCGCGGCCTGTTCAAACCGGCGGCCACGGTGCAGGCACTCAATGGTGTGTCCTTCAACCTGCAGGCCGGCCGGACCCTGGCGGTGGTCGGCGAGTCCGGCTGCGGCAAGTCCACCCTGGCCCGCGCCCTGACCCTGATCGAAGAGCCCAGCGCAGGTTCCCTGCAGATCGCCGGTCGCGAAGTGGCCGGCGCCAGCAATAGCGAACGCCGGCAACTGCGCCGCGACGTGCAGATGGTGTTTCAGAATCCCTACGCTTCGCTCAACCCGCGACAGAAGATCGGCGACCAGTTGGCCGAGCCACTGCTGATCAACACCGACCTGTCACGCAGCGAACGCCGCGAGAAAGTGCAGGCGATGATGCAGCAGGTGGGCCTGCGCCCCGAGCATTACCAGCGCTACCCGCACATGTTCTCCGGCGGCCAGCGCCAGCGCATCGCCCTGGCCCGCGCCATGATGCTGCAACCCAAGGTACTGGTAGCGGACGAGCCGACCTCGGCGCTGGACGTGTCGATCCAGGCGCAGGTGCTCAACCTGTTCATGGATCTGCAGGAGCAGTTCGACACCGGCTACGTGTTCATCTCGCACAATCTCTCGGTGGTGCGCCACGTCGCCGACGACGTGCTGGTGATGTACCTCGGCCGCCCGGCAGAGATCGGCCCGGCCGAAGCGCTCTACAGTCGTCCGCTGCATCCTTACACCCGTGCACTGCTATCGGCGACGCCAGCGATCCATCCCGATCCGGACAAGCCGCGGGTGAAGATCAGCGGCGAGCTGCCCAACCCCCTGGATCCGCCGTCGGGCTGCGCCTTTCACAAGCGCTGCCCATATGCCGACGAGCGCTGCCGTGGCGAGCGCCCGCAGCTGAGATTGATCGATGCGCGGCAGGTGGCCTGCCACCATGTGGAGCGGATCAGTGCGTAGGTAGCGGCTTATCCGTCACCTCGCGCTGCGCAGGGCGCAGCGGCCACCGGCCGGCGCCCTGTCATGATGTCGGCGGCAGGGTCAGTTCTATGTTCTCGGCCAGCGAATCCTCCAGCCGCTGCAGCTCGACACCCACTGCCGCGGCGTCATCGGCCAGGGTTTCGGCGATACGCAGGAACTCGGGCGTCGCCTCGACGAACGCCAGTACCACCAGCGGATCGAACCGAGTGCCACTGGCAGCGCTGATCCTCGCCACCGCCTGAGCGGGGCTGATAAGCGGCAAGTAAGGATGCAGGCAGGTCAGTTCCTCGAAATGCCCCACCAGCGCCATCAGGCGCGCCGACAGGGGAATCTGCTCGCCGACCAGCCCCTGAGGGTAGCCCTTACCGTCCCAGCGCTCGTGCTGGCCATAGACGATATCCTTGGCGTCGGACAGGAAGTCGGTGATGCTGCCCAGCTTGCGCTCGGCACGTTCGAGCGCATCGCGCCCGGCGATCACCCCCTCGCTCAGCAGACGCAGATCGTTTTCGTCCGGCTCGCCATGGCTGAGCAACACACGATCCGGCAAGGTCAGGCGGTCGATCACGTGCAGCATGGCCGACTTGCCCAGCTGGGCAATGCGCTCTTCGCTCAGGTACTCAGATAACGCTGGCTGCTGCCGCCCCAGTGCGGCGGCGAGACAGTTCATGTAGCGTTCGATGCGCTGCAGACGCCGGCTGCTCGGGTTGTCACGCATGACGGCAACGCTGGCCATGGCCTCGATGGTGACGTCCTGCAACCGCTGGATATCGCGGGTGCGCCGCTTGACCTCGAGTTCGAGGTACTCGCTCTTGTCGCGCAGGTAATCGGTTGCGGCCTTGAGCTGCAATTGCGCGCGCACGCGGGCGAGCACAATGGGAGGGCTGATCGGTTTGGTGATGTAGTCGGCGGCGCCGAGATCGAAGCCCATCTGTTCGTCGATGGCATCGCGCTTGGCGGTCACCAGAATCAGCGGGATATGTCGGGTCTGCGCTTCATGCTTGAACTGGCGACAGAGTGCATAGTCATCCTGCCAGCCGAGCAGTATCAGGTCAGGCTGCGGCACCTCGCGAGCAGCTGCCAACGCCTCGTCGCCGGCTACCAGGCGCACCTGGTAGTGACCAACCAACAGCGCGCCGATGCGCTCGCGCACCTCCAGTACATCGTCCACCACCAGAATCAGCTCCTGCTCCGGCCTATCGAGCATCCCGCGCATGGCGACCTCCCTCGGCACCTGCCTAGTCATCATTAAAGGCGCTGGTCCGCATTCGCGCCCAGGCCGACATACAAATGACCTCGGCAAGGGTTTGAAAGTGCAATGCGGATTGGCAGCGCAATGCTCACCGCCGACAATCGTCAGCACGATCGCTACCACAAGGGCTGTGCCATGCTCGACCAGGACCGCTGCTGGCAGGCTGTCTGCGAACGCGATGAGGCGTTCGACGGACGCTTCGTCTTCGCCGTGCGCAGCACCGGCATCTATTGTCGGCCAAACTGCCCCGCGCGGCGGCCAAGGCGCGATAACGTCAGTTTTCATGCCGACGCCGCGAGTGCCGAGGCAGCCGGCTTTCGCCCATGCAAACGCTGCTCGCCACAGGGGCAGAGCCCCGCGCAGCAACTGGACGCGCTGGTCACCGCAGCCTGTGAGCTGCTGCGCGGCGAACAGCGCCTGACGCTGCCGCAGCTGGCGGCACGCATCGGTTTATCGCCGTCGCACCTGGCCCGCGCGTTCAAGACGCGCACCGGGATGACGCCCAATGCCTGGGCGGCGGCGCAACGCCGCCAACGCCTGGATGCCCAGTTGCCACAGGCAGATAACGTGCTCGATGCAGCCCTGGCTGCGGGCTACTCTGGTACCCGCGCACTCTATGAAAAAACCCAGGCCGTGAGCCCGGCGCAGCGCCGCCAGCGCGGTGCTGGCGAGCACCTGCGCTACAGCATCGCCGCCTGCCCGCTCGGGCAGATGCTGCTGGCCACCAGCGACAAGGGGGTTTGTGCCCTGCTCTTCGGCGATCACCCGCAAGCCCTGCGTGATGAGCTGCAACAGCGCTTCGGCGCCGCCCAACTAGAGGAGGATGAGTGCGGGCTGCGCAACTGGCTGCAGCAGGTACTGGCGCAATTGCAGGAACCGCAGCGCGCCGCCCATCTGCCCCTGGACATTCGCGGCACGGCCTTTCAACAACGCGTCTGGCAGGCGCTGCAGAACATTCCCAGCGGCGAGACACGCAGCTATGCCGATCTCGCCGGCCAGTTGCACAGTCACCCGCGGGCAATCGCTCGTGCCTGCGCCAGCAACGCCATCGGCCTGCTATTGCCGTGCCACCGCGTGGTGGCCAGCGATGGCAGTCTCAGCGGCTACCGCTGGGGGCTGCAGCGCAAGCGCAGGCTGCTGGAGCAAGAAAGCCAGGAGACATAGCCCGGATGCAATCTGAGGCAACACTATGACCTGTGCCCCGGATTTCATCCGGGCCACAGAGTCAGGCCGCGCTCTTTACACCAGCATCGCCTTGGCCACCTCGGTACGCGTGCCGCGCCCAACCAGCTGCTCCACCAGGGTCAGGGCAAAGGCCAACGCCGTTCCCGGGCCCTGGCTGGTGATGCAGTTGCCATCGACCACCACGGCCTCATCGACGAAGGTGCAGCCGCTCAGCCGGTCGCTGAACGCCGGGTAGCAGGTCATCCGTCGCTGTCTGAGCACGCCGTACTGCTGCAAGGCCAGCGCGGGGGCGGCGCAGATCGCGGCGAACAGCTCGCCCGCTTTGGCCTGCTTGCGTACCCGCTCGGCCAGCGGTTCGAAGTCAGCCAAATGCTGGGCACCCGGCATGCCACCGGGCAGCACGATCAGGTCGAAATCCTGCGCCAGCACGTCCACCAGCATGGCATCGGCGGTCAGCCGGGTGCCACGGGCACAGGTGATCATCCGCCGTTCTTCGATACTGGCCACCAGCACTTCGATATCGGCGCGGCGCAGCACGTCGATCAGGGTCACGCACTCCAGATCCTCTACGCCATCGGCGACGGTGATCAGTGCTCGCTTACTCATTTCGGAACTCCTTGAGGCAGAAAATGAAACTGTCCACCCGGTCATAAAAAGACACGGCAGACGGTAAATTCACCCGGCAAAACCTTGCTGGTATGATGCGCGGCTTTTGCGAAACCGGGGCAATTTTCCGGCCTGTACGGACGAATGTGCTTTGCTTTCTGCAGACCAATTTCGGCGCGCTCGCGCCTCGGGGGAGCCACCATGCTGGAAAGACTGTTCCAACTCAAAGCCCACCACACCACGGTGCGCACCGAGATACTGGCCGGGATCACCACCTTCCTGACCATGGCCTACATCCTCTTCGTCAACCCCAACATGCTGGCCGAGACCGGCATGGACCACGGCGCGGTGTTCGTCGCCACCTGCCTGGCCGCCGCCATCGGCTCGTTGGTGATGGGCCTGCTGGCCAACTACCCGATCGCTCTGGCGCCGGGCATGGGCCTCAATGCCTTCTTCACCTACACCGTGGTCATGACCATGGGCTACAGCTGGCAGACCGCGCTGGGTGCAGTGTTCCTCTCCGGTGCGATCTTCTTCCTGCTGTCGATCTTCAAGATCCGCGAATGGATCATCAACAGCATCCCGCTGGCCCTGCGCGCCGGTATCGCTGCCGGTATCGGCCTGTTCCTGGCGATCATCGCCCTGAAGAACGCCGGCATCGTGGTCGATAACCCGGCCACCCTGGTCGGCCTCGGCGACCTGAGCAAAGGGGGCGCCCTGCTGGCGTGCCTGGGCTTCTTCGTCATCGCGGCACTGGCCTACCGCAAGATCACTGGCGCGGTGATGATCGGCATCCTGCTGGTCACCGGCCTGTCCATCGCCCTCGGTCTGTCCGAGCTGCCGGGCGTGATCTCCATGCCGCCATCGCTGATGCCGACCCTGCTGCAACTGGATATCGCCGGGGCGCTGGATATCGGCCTGGTCAGCGTGATCTTCGCTTTCCTCTTCGTCGACCTGTTCGACACCTCCGGCACCCTGGTGGGCGTGGCGCAGAAGGCCGATCTGCTGGACAAGGACGGCAAGATGCCCCGCCTGGGCCGCGCCCTGATGGCCGACAGCACCGCAACCATGGCTGGCGCCGCGCTGGGCACCAGCACCACCACCAGCTACATCGAATCGGCTGCCGGCATCAGTGCTGGCGGGCGTACCGGCCTGACCGCCTGCGTGGTCGCGGCGCTGTTTCTGCTCAGCCTGTTCTTCGCTCCGCTGGCTGGCTCGGTACCGGCCTACGCCACCGCACCGGCGCTGCTGTTCGTCGCGGTACTGATGATGAGCAGCCTGGCGCAGATCGACTGGGACGACCTGACCGTCGCCGCCCCAGTGGTCGTCGCGGCGCTGGCCATGCCGCTGACCTTCTCCATCGCCAACGGCATCGCCTTCGGCTTCATAGCCTGGACTGCAGTCAAGGTACTGGCTGGCCGCTGGCGCGAACTGAACCCGGCGATGTGGGTGCTCTCCGCCCTGTTCATCGTCAAGCTGGCTTACTTCACCTGATCACCGGGTATCTCGAGGCCTAGGGTGGACATCGTTTTTCATGTCCACCGATACCTTCTCTGCGGCCACAAAACGGTGGATGAACAAAGCGTCATCCGCCCTACATGATCACCATCCGCCCATATCGACGAGCGACCCAAGGCACGCGGCCATCGCCTCCGCTACAATGGCGCCCCCGCTTTCCTGCCCCATGAGTGACCGATGAGCCGCCCCACATTCGACCCCGCCACCTACGACGCCCAACTCGCCGAGAAGAAGGCCCGCCTGGTCGAACTGCTGGCGCCCTTCGCCGCCCCAGAGCCTGAGGTGTTCGACTCGCCGCGCGAGCACTACCGCATGCGCGCCGAGTTCCGCCTGTGGCGTGAAGACGGCCAGCGCCACTACGCGATGTTCGCCCCAGGCGACAAGCACACGCCGATCCTGCTCGACGACTTCCCCATCGCCAGCCTGCGTATCAACGAGCTGATGCCACGCCTGCGCGCCGCCTGGCAGGCCAGCGAAGCGCTGTCATTCAAGCTGTTCCAGGTGGAGTTTCTCACTACCCTGGCCGGCGATGCGCTGATCACCCTGGCCTACCACCGCCCGCTGGACGAGGCTTGGCAGGCCGAGGCGGAGAAACTGGCAGCCGAGCTCAACGTCAGCCTGGTCGGCCGCTCCCGTGGCCAGCGCCTGGTGATCGGTCGCGACTACGTGGAAGAGAAACTGACCGTAGCCGGTCGCAGCTTCCGCTATCGCCAGCCCGAAGGCGCCTTCACCCAGCCCAATGGCCGGGTGTGCGAGAAGATGCTTGGCTGGGCCTATGACGTGCTCGGCGAACGTGACGACGACCTGCTGGAGCTGTACTGCGGCAACGGCAACTTCACCCTGCCGCTGGCCACCCGCGTGCGCAAGGCGCTGGCGACCGAGATCAGCAAGACCTCGGTGAACGCCGCCCTGGCCAACCTGGCTGACAACGGCGTGGACAACGTCGAGCTGGTGCGCCTGTCCGCCGAAGAGCTGACCCAGGCGCTGAACGAAGTGCGGCCGTTCCGCCGCCTGGCCGGCGTCGACCTGAAGAGCTACGAGTTCGGTAGCGTCTTCGTCGACCCGCCGCGCGCCGGCATGGACCCGGACACCTGCGAGCTGACCCGGCGTTTCCAGCGCATCCTGTACATCTCCTGCAACCCGGAGACCCTGGCCGCCAACATCGCCCAGCTCAACGACACCCACAAGGTGACGCGCAGCGCGCTGTTCGACCAGTTTCCCTACACCCATCACATGGAAGCGGGTGTATTGCTGGAACGGCGCTGAGTCACATCCCGTAGCCCGGATGCGATCCGGGGCAATGCGCAAGACCGTCCCCGGATTGCATCCGGGCTACACAGCCGGAGGGGAATGCGCTGCTAGCGTGCAAGCCCGCGCAACGCCCACCAGGCCAGAGCGGCCGACACCACTTCGAGCAGCAGCGCATAAAGGTTGAAGGTCTGCTGCGCGCCGCCGTCAAGCCACAACCCGGCAACGCGCGCCAGGGCCAGCACGCTGTATAGCAGCACCAGCAGAAGCAGCGCCGGCCGCAGCAGATCCATGCGTAACAGCGCCATCGCCAGGTAAGCCGCCAGACCCAGTTGCAAACCACCGTAATAGGCGCGCACCTCGGTTACCGCCGCGTTGCCCATCAGCAGCGCACCACTGAAGCTGGCCATTTCCTCGGGCCGAATGAAGTAGGCCAGCCCCAGCACGAGCAGGACAGCGATCTGGATCAGCAGGACGATTCGGGCAAACAGCATTGGCGACTACCAGGCAATGATCGACTGTCTGCCAGCATAGGCGCCGTCTGTCGCGACGCATAGTCGCAATCACTTGGGCAGCGCATGCGCCGGCGCTATGCTGGGCGTTCGTTCACCTGGAGTCCTGCCATGCGTCGTTCCCTGCTCGCCCTCTGCCTCCTTACCGGCCTGGCTCACGCCAGCGAGCCGCTGACCATCGACGTGCATCGCGATGCCAACTGCGGCTGCTGCAAGGCCTGGATCAGCCACCTGCAGGACAACGGTTTCACCGTCAACGACCATGTCGAGGCCAACATGAGTGCGGTCAAGCAGCGCCTCGGCGTGCCGCCACGCCTGGCCTCCTGTCATACCGGCGTGATCGACGGCAAGTTTGTCGAAGGCCATGTGCCGGCCGCCGACATTCTCAAACTGCGTCAACGTGCGGACCTGATCGGCGCCGCCGTACCCGGCATGCCCATGGGCTCGCCGGGCATGGAATATGGCGATCGTGTCGACGCCTATCAGATCATCGGCCTGGATCGTGAACGCCAGGATCAGCTGCTGAGCGACTATCCGGCCAACTGAGTCGACACCAACGCGGCTACACTGCGGCGACAACCAACCTGGGAGTACGACCATGCGCTGGCAACGCGGTAGACGCAGTGACAACGTGGTGGATGCGCGCGGCCGCTCCGGCAGGCGACTCGGCGGTGGCCTGAGCCTCGGCGGCGTGGCGATTATCGTCATCGTCGGCCTGCTGATGGGCCAGGATCCGTTGCAGATTCTTGGCCAGATTGCCGGCCAGGCCACCCAGCCGCAGGTCGCCCAGACACAAAGCGCTCCGCCGGCCAATGATCAACAGAGCGAGTTCGTCCGCGCCATCCTCGGCGACACCGAAGACACCTGGCGCGAACTGTTCCAGCAGGCTGGCCAGCAGTATCGCGATCCGCAACTGGTGCTGTTCTCCGGCGGCGTCAATTCCGCCTGCGGTTTCGCCAGTTCGGCGGTCGGCCCCTTCTACTGCCCAGGTGACCAGCGGGTGTATCTGGACATGGCGTTTTTCCGCGAGATGGAGCAGCGTTTTTCCGCAGCTGGCGACTTCGCCCAGGCCTACGTGATCGCCCATGAGGTTGGCCATCACGTGCAGACCCTGCTCGGCGTCTCCGCCAAGGTCAACGCGGCGCGCCAGCGCGGCGAGCGGGTCGAGGGCGATGGCGGCCTGTTGGTGCGTCAGGAACTGCAGGCCGATTGCCTGGCCGGGGTCTGGGCGCATCACGCACAGCGCCGACACGACTGGCTGGAAGCAGGCGACCTGGAAGAGGCGCTGAATGCGGCCAGCGCCATCGGCGATGACCGCCTGCAGAAACAGGCGCGAGGCCAGGTGGTGCCGGACGCCTTCACCCATGGCACCTCGCAGCAGCGCGTACGCTGGTTCAGCACCGGTTTCGAGAGCGGCCAGCCGGCGCGTTGCGACACCTTCAAGGCAGCGCGCCTGTAACGCCTGATCAGACCACGAAGCGCTTGCTCCACCAGGCGAAGCCGCAGGCTCCAGCGCCGCACAGAGCGATCACCAACGCCATGGGCACGGCCGAACCGTCATGCAGAAAGGCCACCAGCGCCGACGCGCCAGCGGCCACGCTGAACTGCATGCTGCCCAGCAAACCGGACGCGCTGCCAGCGTGCCGCCCTTGCCCGGCCATGGCACAGGCGGTGGCATTGGGCAGCACGCAACCCAGGCTGGCCACGCAGATGAACAGTGGAATCAACAGCGGCCACAACTGCGCCGGCTGCCACAGAGCCAACAGCAGCAGGCACAGCCCACTGACCACGTACACCAGCGCCACACGCCGCAGCCACAGCGCCGGCCCGCCGCTGCGCACCAGGCGCGCGTTGACCTGCGCCATGATCACGAAACCCGCCGCATTGCTGCCGAACAACCAGCCATAGTGCTCGGCCGGCACGCCGTACAACTCGATAAAGACGAACGGCGAGCCGGCGATGTAGGCGAACATGCCGGCCATTGCCACGCCGCCGGCCAGGCTGTAGCCCATGAACGGGGCGTTGCACAGCAGCGCGCGGTATTGACCGAAGGCACCGCTCAGCGGCGCCGGTGGCAGATGCTGCGGGCGCGTTTCCGGCAGCCACGCCAGCACGGCCAGCAGACACAGCCCGGCGAAGAGCGCCAGGCTATGGAAGATCCACGGCCAGCCCAGGGTGTTGAGCAGCAAGCCGCCCCCCAGCGGCGCGAGGATCGGCGCCAGGCCCATCACCAGCACCAGTTGCGAGAACACCTTGGCCGAGGCCAGCGGATCGCACAGGTCACGCACCACCGCGCGGGTAATCACCATTCCGGCGCAGCCACCCAAGGCCTGGACGAAACGCGCCGTCACCAGCCACTCCAGGCTAGGTGCCAGGGCGCAGGCCAGCGACGCCAGGGTGAACAACGTCACCCCGACCAGCAGCGGCAGTCGCCGGCCGAAACGGTCCGCCAACGGCCCATAGAACAGCTGGCCGATGGCGATACCAACGAAGTAGGCGGCCAGCGATAGCTGGATATGTTCGACATCGGTGCCGAACTGCTGGGCCAGGGTAGGGAAACTCGGTAGATAGAAATCGATGGCCAGCGGGCCAAAGGCGCACAGCGCGCCCAGAATCAGCAGCGTTCGCAGGTTCATGAATAGTCCGGACTATTGTTAGCCGGCTAATCATCTCACCGACCGGGTCGCATACGAAAGCGCGGGGTGTCGAACCACGCCCCTGCTGGCCCAATGCGCTTGCTGCTCATCCTCGACTTGCACTGCAGCGAGCCCGCTGCGCCGCCGACTTCACCAGCAACGGGAGCATCGGCATGACGCAGCACGCCACCAGCAGGCAGGGCAAAATCGGTACACTCGGCACCCTCTGAGCCTAGTTCCAAAAACCGGATCGCCATGCGTAGAACCAAAGAAGATGCGGAGAAAACCCGCTGCGCCATCCTCGCCGCCGCCGAACACCTGTTTCTCGAGCGCGGAGTCGCCCATACCAGCCTCGAGCATATCGCCCGGCATGCCGGGGTCACGCGCGGTGCAGTCTATTGGCACTTCCAGAACAAGGCCCATCTGTTCCATGAAATGCTCAACCAGGTACGTCTGCCGCTCGAGCCACTGGCCGAACAGCTGGCGGCGGTCGATGGCCTGTCATCGCTGCAATTGCTGCGCGACCTGTGCATAGAGGCCATGGCCAACCTGGTGCTGGACGAACAGCGCCGGCGCATCCTCACCGTGCTGCTGCGCCGCTGCGAGTTCACCGAAGACCTGCGTGAAGCCGAGGAACGCCACGAAACCTTCGTCAATCAGTTCATCGCCCTGTGCGAACAACAGTTCGCCCTGCCAGCGGTACAACCGCACCTGCAGCCCGACATCACTCCACGCCTGGCCTCGCGCACGCTGCACGCGCTGATCGTCGGCCTGTTCAGCGACTGGCTGCGCGATCCCAACCTGTTCGACGCCCAGACCGACACCCCGGCGATGATCGACAGCTGCTTCCGCGGCCTACTGCGGCAGTGGCCGTAGCAGGCGTAGACGACTGCATGGATGCCGAGGTGGTTCTCAACAGTTTCCCTGACTGATGCAGCGCTGCCCGCGACGCTACGCAGGCACCACCTCGTAACCCTCTTCGCGAATCGCCGCCTGAATCTGCGCGGCATCCAGCTGGGCATCGACACGCACCAGGCCGGCGGCGAGGTCGACCTCGACCCTGGCGGCCTGCTCCAGCGCCTGGATTGCCTGAGTGATGGCCCGCGAGCAATGACCGCACGACATTCCGCTAACCTTGAATTGCTGCATTGCTGACTCCTTGAATCAGTGGTCGATGGGTGTAGTCTCGACCTTGCCACGATGGCAAGGTCAAGCCTTTGCCCCATGTCATTCACCGCGTTTGTGTACGAGGCCCTTCGCCATGCGCCTGCTCTGCTCCACCCTTGTCCTGCTGATGGCGCCTCTGGCCCAGGCCGAACCGCTGGCACCATTACCCGCGACGAGCCAGGGCGAAGGCTACGCGGTGCTGATCGTCTCGCGCGAACGCCTCGAAGTGGCCACCACCTGCGAAGTCGCGCTGTATTTGCATGATCAGATGGCCGCCCGCCTGCACCAGGGCCAGTCGGTGTCCTTCAACCTGCCGCCTGGCAGGGTTTCGCTGCGCCTTGGCCTGACCGGTACCGGCTCCTGCCAGGACGGCATCAACCAGCTCGCCGGCCAGGCGCTGGAACTGCGGGCTGGTGAGGTGCGCCGCTACCGCATCGCCATGGGCAGCGATGGCCTGCGACTGCATGTCGCGCCGACGCTGAACTGAAGGCTTGACCTTGCCATGGGGGCAAGGTTGATCCTGTAGCCACAACGTTACCAGTCCGTTGAAGAACTACCTGCGTTGGCATTGCTGCGTTAAAGACGGCCTTGCGTGCGAGCTCTGTCAGAGTGCCTCGCCTGGGTTTTTCAACGGCCTGTCACAGGGAGCGCAACCATGACGACCTTCGACCTGCCGATCCAGGGCATGACCTGCGCCAGTTGCGCTGGCCGTGTCGAGCGCGCGCTGCGCAAGTTGCCGCAGGTAAGCAACGCCAGCGTCAACCTGGCCAACGAGCAGGCGCGTATCGAAGCGCCCGGTGGCAGCCTGCCGCAACTGATCACCGCCATCGAATCTGCGGGGTACAGCGTACCCAGCCAGCCCCTGGAGCTCGCCATCGAAGGCATGACCTGCGCCAGCTGCGTCGGCCGCATCGAGCGTGCGCTGGGGAAACTGCCGGGCGTCAGCCACATCGCCGTCAACCTCGCCGACGAAAAGGCGCGCCTGCAGGTGCTCGCCGGCTTCGACCCGCAACAGGCGCTGAAGGCCGTGGACGCCGCCGGCTACAAGGCCAGCCTGCTGGACGAACACCCAACCACAGACCTGGCGCAGCGCCGCTTGCAACGTGAACGCCTGACCCTGCTGGCCGCCATCGCCCTGACCCTGCCGCTGGTGCTGCCGATGCTGCTCGCGCCCTTCGGCCTGCACTGGATGCTGCCCGCCTGGGCGCAGTTCCTGCTCGCCACACCGGTGCAGTTTATCTTCGGCGCACGCTTCTATCGCGCCGCCTGGCAAGCGCTGAAGGCTCGTGCCGGCAACATGGATCAACTGGTGGCCATCGGCACCAGCGCCGGCTACGGCCTGAGCCTCTACCAGTGGGCCGTGACACCGGCCGGACAGATGCCGCACCTGTATTTCGAGGCCTCAGCGGTGGTCATCAGCCTGATCCTGCTCGGCAAGTACCTGGAGAGCCGCGCCAAGCGCCAGACCGCCAGCGCCATTCGCGCCTTGCAGGCGCTGCGCCCAGATCATGCGGTGCGCCTGGTGGAGGGGCGCGAGGAGCGCGTCGAGATCGACTCACTGGCGCTGGGCGATCGCGTTCTGGTCAAGCCGGGAGAGCGCTTCCCGGTCGACGGTCAGGTGGTGGAAGGCAGTAGCCATGCCGACGAAGCGCTGATCAGCGGCGAGAGCCTGCCAGTGGCCAAGCAAGTGGGCGACAAGGTCACGGCCGGAGCCATCAACGGCGAAGGCCGCCTGCTGGTGGAGGCTACCGCCCTCGGTGCGGAAACCGTGCTGTCACGGATCATCCGCCTGGTGGAGGACGCCCAGGCAGCCAAGGCGCCGATCCAGAAACTGGTGGACAAGGTCAGCCAGGTGTTCGTCCCCGCCGTGCTGCTGATCGCCCTGGCCACGCTACTGGGCTGGCTGGCCCTGGGCGCGCCAGTGGAAAGCGCTCTGCTCAATGCCGTGGCGGTACTGGTGATCGCCTGCCCCTGCGCCTTGGGCCTGGCCACGCCGACCGCAATCATGGCCGGCACCGGTGTCGCCGCGCGCCACGGCATCCTGATCAAGGACGCCGAAGCGCTGGAAGTGGCGCACGCCGTGCAGCACGTTGCCTTCGACAAGACCGGCACCCTCACCGAAGGCAGGCCGCGCATCGTCCATATCGGCCTGGGCGATGCCAGCGAGGCGGAACTGTTGCGCCTGGCCGGCAGCCTGCAACAGGGCAGCGAACACCCGCTGGCCAAGGCCGTGCTGGAGCGCTGTGGCGAGCAGCGCATCAGCCTGCCAGCGCTGAGCGACAGCCGTGCGCTGACAGGGCGCGGCATCGCCGGCGAGGTCGAAGGCCGCAGCCTGCAACTGGGCAGCAGCCGCCTTCTGGAAGAAAACCATCTGCAGGCTGGGGCATTGGCCGAATCGGCACAGGCCTGGGAAGCAGAAGGCCGCACCCTGTCCTGGCTGATCGAGACCACCAGCGCGCCGCGCCTGCTTGGCCTGCTGGCCTTCGGTGACCAGCTCAAGGACGGCGCCGCCCAAGCCATCGCCGAACTGCGCGAACAGGGCATCACCAGCCACCTGATCAGTGGCGACAACCAGGGCAGCGTCGCGGCGGTCGCCAGCGTACTCGGCATCGACGAGCCACACGCCCAGGTGCTGCCAGCGGACAAGGCACGCCTGATCGGCGAGCTGCGTCAACAGGGCACCGTGGCCATGGTCGGCGATGGCATCAACGATGCGCCGGCCCTGGCGGCTGCCGACGTTGGCATCGCCATGGGCGGCGGTACCGATGCGGCCATGCATGCCGCCGGCATCACCCTGATGCGCGGTGATCCGCGCCTGGTACCAGCGGCGCTGGACATCAGCCGGCGTACCTACGCCAAGATCCGCCAGAACCTGTTCTGGGCCTTCATCTACAACCTGATCGGCATCCCGCTGGCCGCCGCCGGCCTGCTCAACCCGATGTTCGCCGGCGCCGCCATGGCCTTGTCCAGCGTCAGCGTGGTGAGCAACGCGCTGCTGCTCAGTCGCTGGAAGCCGAGGGGAGATCAAATGCGATGAACATCGGCCAAGCCGCCAAGCACACCGGCCTCAGCGCCAAGATGATTCGCTACTACGAGGCCATCGATCTGCTGCCCCATGCCGGGCGCTCGGAGAGTGGCTACCGACAGTACAGCGCGAGCGACCTGCACCGCCTGGCCTTCATCAAGCGCGCGCGGGACCTGGGTTTCTCGCTGGAGGAAGTCGGCAAGCTGCTGGCCCTGTGGCAGGACAAGCAGCGCGCCAGTGCCGATGTGAAGGCGCTGGCCGAAGGGCATATCGCGCAGCTGGAACGCAAGATCGCCGAGATGAGTGCGCTACGCGACACGCTGGTCGAGCTGGCGACCAGCTGCCAAGGCAACGACCGGCCAGATTGCCCGATCCTCAAAGGCATCGAGCAGGGCGTAGGCTGTGGCGCTACGAAGTGCTCGCATCACAACGAAGGCACTGCGTAGCCTGGATGCAATCCGGGGCATTTGAGCGCCCCTGTGCCCCACAAAGCCAGGTACACGCGGCGCACCCTACGCAGTGGAGCCCTTTCAGCGCATCCAAGGCGGGATCGGTTCGGCGTCCTTGGGTTCGTCTTCGGCGTTGAGCAGGGCCTGCTTCTTCGCTTCCTCGGCCAGGGCAGCCTTGATCTCGCGCATCACCGCGTCGATATCGGCAGCGTCCTCGACGTCGGCGAACTCGCCGGTCAACGCCGTGTCGGGCTGTAGCTTGCCGGCCTCAAACAGCGCCCACATTTCCTTGGCGTACTTGGTGTATCTCAACTCGGGGGCGAACTGGCCGAAATATTCGGCCATGTTGCGCACATCGCGCTCGAGCATGCTGAAAGCATGGTTGTTGGCCGCCGCATCCACGGCTTGCGGCAGATCGATGATCACCGGACCTTCAGGGCCGAGCAGCACGTTGAACTCCGACAGGTCGCCGTGCACCAGGCCGGCGCAGAGCATCTTGACGATTTCCTGGATCATGAAGGCATGGAACTCACGCGCGTCGTCCGGGTGCAGGTCGACGTCATTGAGCCTGGGCGCAACGTCGCCCTCGCCGTCGCCGACCAGTTCCATGAGCAGCACGCCATCGAGAAAGTCGTAGGGTTTGGGGACCCGCACGCCGGCATTGGCCAGACGAAACAACGCGGCGACTTCGGCGTTCTGCCAGGCTTGTTCCTGCTCCTTGCGCCCGTACCTGCTGCCCTTGGCCATGGCCCGAGCCTGACGGCTGCCACGAACCTTACGGCCTTCCTGATATTCCGATGCCTGGCGGAAGCTGCGCTTATTCGCTTCCTTGTAGACCTTGGCGCAGCGCAGCTCGTCGCCACACCGCACCACATAGACCGCTGCTTCCTTGCCGCTCATCAGCGGCCGCAGCACCTCATCCACCAGGCCGTCCTCGACCAGGGGCTCAATACGTTTGGGCGTCTTCATCGGTGTGGATCACGGGTCCTTTCTGGCGGAGAAATTGATTACAGCCCCATCCTCGCATAGCCAGAGGCGGATGCCGACTGTTGATGTTCATGCACTGACCAGATGACGCCTGAGCGCCTCCATGGCGTAGCGCACCTTGGCCGGTTGCGCATCGCGCCGGGGCGTAACGATATACAGGCCGATGGATTCGAGTTGCCAATCCGCTAGCAGCGGCAGCAGTTCGCCACGGGCCAGCAGGTCACGGATTTCCGGTTCGGGCTGCAATGACACGCCCATGCCGGCGAGGGTGAACTGGCGCGCAGCCAGAATGTTGTTGCAGCTGATGCGCGTCTCCAGCCGCAGACGCTGCTGCACTGCGCCGGGGCCAGTCAATGTCAGGTGCTGGTTGCGCTCCAGATGCAGGCCGATCCAGTCGAGCCTGAGCAACTGCTGCGGTTCGACCGGCACACCGACACGAGCCAGATAGGCCGGCGCCGCGCACAGGATCATGCGCCAGTCGGTCACGTAACGGGCCACCAGGCTGGAATCCTCCTGGCGGCCGACACGCACGGCCAGGTCGATGCGCGACTCGACCAGGTCGATCGGCTCATCGTGAAAGAACAGGCTCAGGCTCAGCCCCGGATGCGCACTGAGCAAGGGCGACAGCGCTTCGCACAGCAGTGGCCCGGAAAAGCCGACCGGCGCGGCGACACGCAGCTCTCCGACCGGGGCATCGCGCTGCTCGGCCAGGCGCTGCTCGGCTCGCTGCGCCAGTTCGACGATCTGCCGGCAGCTGTCGTAGAAGCTTGCACCGGCCTCGGTCAGCGCCAGCTTGCGCGTGGTGCGATGCAGCAACGTGACGCCAGTGGCCTCCTCCAGCCGGCGGATCTGCTGGCTGACCGCAGAGGCGCTCATCCCCAGGGCTTCGGCAGCGGCCACCATGCTGCCCTTTTCCACCACGGTGGCGAACAGCGCCATGTGTTTGAGCTGCTCCATTATCAAGCCCTGCTTAATTATCCAAGTGCATCAGGCCACTTTTTCCCGCGTTTATCCAGCAGCGATCATGTGTTCACCATCACTATTCGAGATTTCCCCAATGAAGATCGCACTGATCGGCGCCACTGGTTATGTCGGCGCCCCGCTACTGCAAGAGGCCCTGAACCGTGGTCATCAGGTCACCCCCCTGGTGCGCCACCCACACAAGCTGAGCGCGCATGCGCAGCTCAGCGCCGTTGCGGCCGACGTTCACGACAGCGCGGCGCTGGCCCGACAGCTGCACGACCACGACGCGGTGATCAGCGCCTTCAACCCCGGCTGGGGTGTGGCGGACATTCGTGAGCAGTTCATCGCTGGTAGCCGCTCGATCATCGCGGCCAGCAAGCAGGCAGGTGTCAGACGCCTGCTGGTAGTGGGCGGTGCCGGCAGTCTGTACGTCGCACCCGGCGTGCAACTGATCGACACCCCGGACTTTCCCGCCGAGTACAAGGAAGGCGCCGAGGGCGCGCGTCAGGCGCTGAACATGCTGCGTGAAGAACCCGGGCTGGAGTGGACCTTTCTCTCGCCAGCCGCCCTGCTCGTTCCGGGGCCACGCACAGGCAAGTTCCGCCTGGGTCAGGACGAGCTGCTGATGAATGGCGACGAACCGGGCAGCATCTCGGTCGCCGACCTGGCCGTGGCGCTGATCGACGAAGCCGAGCGGCCGCAGCATATCCGCCAGCGCTTCACCGTGGCGTACTGAACATCGCGGCCGCTGCCCACGCCAATAACCCAGAGGATTTTTCATGAGCCCATTCAGCAGCTGTGCTTTCGTCACAACCGACACTCCGGCGCGCTACATCAGCCGCCTGTGCAAGCACTTCGCCCACAAGATTCCGGTCAGCTTCGATGAACATCAGGGCCGTATCGAGTTCGGCACCGGCCAGGCGACCCTGACAGCAGAAAATCAGGGTTTGCGCCTGCTGGTCGAGAGCGCCAACAGCGAGGACCTACAACGCCTGGAGGGCGTCGTCGGCAGTCACTTCGAGCGCTTTGCCTGGCAGCAGCAACTGACGCTGAACTGGCAACCCAGCTGATCGCTCAGAGCGCGTCCAACCTGGCGCGCAAACGGCGCAGCACCGCCAGCGACTCGGGGTTGTCGCCATGCACGCACAGGCTGTCAGCCCGCAGCCGCAGCGGCTTGCCATCGATGTCGGCAAAAGACTCGCCCTGAGCAATGGCCAGGGCCTGATCGAGGATGCGCTCGGCATCCTGGTGCACCGCGCCGCTGAGCCGGCGTGGTGCCAATTGACCATCTGACAGATAGGCGCGGTCGGCGAACGCCTCGAACATCAGCGGCACATCGGCTTCGTCAGCCAAGCGCAGCTCACGACCATTGTCGGCCAGCGCCAAGACCATCAGCGGCAGGCCCTTGCGGTAACTGGCACAGGCATCGAGCACCGCCATCAGCAGCGCATCGTCACGCACCAGATCGTTGTACAGAGCGCCATGCGGCTTGACGTAAGCCAGCTGACAACCGGCGGCCCGGCAGAAGGCATCCAGCGCACCGAGCTGGTAGAGCACCAGTGCCCGGACCTCCTCGGGCGAACACTGCAGATGACGCCGACCGAAGCCTTGCAGATCCGGGTAGGACGGATGCGCGCCAACACTCACCCCGTGCATCACCGCCAGCTCGACGCCACGCGCCATGATCAGCGGATCCCCGGCATGGAAGCCGCACGCCAGGTTGGCCTGATCGATCAGCGGCATGGCCAGTCGGTCGTCACCCATGCGCCAGGCGCCGAAGCCTTCACCCATGTCGCAGTTGAGAAGAATACGGTTCATATCTGCAGATTAGAGCGCCTGGAAAGGCTGCGTAAAGCCCTGGGGCCACTCGAGAATTGCTCGTATTTACAAAATTTACACCTACCTGCAGCCCAGCCACCACGGGCTCTGCAGCCGAAGCGCATGGGCATACATATCATTCGCAATTGAACCTTATATGCAAATCACTATCATCCCGGCCGTTTGCACTCGTTACGACTGCACCCTTTTACCGCCAGGAGTAGATCGATGTCCCCCCTCAATTCCCGTACTGCCTTGGCCAGCGCCATTGCCTTGGCCGCCAGTTTTGGCGTTCAGGCCAACGAGCCCATCACCTTGGGTGACGTGGTCGTCAGTGCGTCCGGCTTCGAGCAGAAGATCACCGAAGCCCCGGCCAGCATCAGCGTGATCAGCCGCGAAGAACTGCAGCAGAAACGCTACAACAATCTGGCGCAGGCCCTGGGTGATGTAGAAGGCATCGACATCGGCCAGGGCACCGGCAAAACCGGCGGCCTGAATATCAGCATCCGCGGCATGCCCAGCCAGTACACCCTGATTCTGATCGACGGCCGTCGCCAGAACACGGCAGGCAACGTCACCCCCAACGGCTTCAACGAAACATCCACCAGTTTCATGCCACCGATGTCGGCCATCGAGCGTATCGAAGTGATTCGTGGGCCGATGTCGACCCTTTATGGTTCGGATGCCATGGGCGGCGTGATCAACATCATCACCCGTAAAGTCGGCAAAGAGTGGACCGGCTCTTTGACCCAGGATTACACCTACCAGGAACACCGCGATTTCGGCGATACCCGCAGCACCAGCGTCTATGCCAGCGGCCCGCTGATAGGCGACCTGCTCGGCTTACAGGTAAGGGGCAGCCTGTTCAATCGGGAAGAGTCCGATCTGAGTTACGGAAACGGTGCGGACGTTAGCAAACGAGGCCCGTCTCCAGTCGATGGCGGTACCAACAATCTAGGGGCACGTCTAACTCTTACGCCTCACGAGGATCACGATTTCGGCCTGGATATCGAGCGCAGCCGCCAGAAGTACAACAACGACGAGTGCCAACTCGGCAGCCTGGATGGCTTGAACCGCAACTGCACTGCCAACGCCACCACCGCCAACGGTTATAGCGACGAGCTACGCTTCGAGCGCGAGCAGGTCGCCCTGACCCACAGCGCACGCCTGGGCTTCGGCACCCTGGATTCCAGCCTGATGCATAACCGTACCGAAACCATAGGCCGCACCATTCCAGGCAACGTTATCGGCAACAGCTCCGGAATCCCGGGCACACTCATCGGTGACGACCGAAATCTGGAAACCACCAATCTGGTTTTCGACACAAAACTCGTGGCCCCCATAGGCCAATCGCACATTGCCATGCTCGGCGGTCAGTGGTGGAAAGCCGAAATGACGGACGGCATCGCACTAGACGATTTCGAGCAGAAAACCTGGGCACTCTTCGCCGAAGATGAATGGCGTCTGCGTGATGATTTGGCTCTGACGCTGGGTGCTCGTTATGACGACCACGAAGCCTTCGGCGGCCACGTCAGCCCCCGCGCTTATCTGGTATGGAACACCACCGAAAACTGGACGCTCAAAGGCGGCGTCAGCCGTGGCTACCGTACACCAGATCTGAACGAACTGCACAGCGGCATCAATGGTGTCACCGGCCAGGGCACCATCATCACCATCGGCAACCCGGATCTAGAACCCGAAACCACCACCAGTACCGAATTCGGTGTGTACTTCGACAGCCTGTCCGGCCTTAACGCCAACGCCACCCTGTTCCATAACAAATTCAAGGACAAGATCGCCACCGGCGACCCAGTTGCCGACCCGCTATGCGCTGGCAACACTGGCGGCACCTGCGCCCAGCAGATCAACATCGACGAAGCCGTGACCCAGGGCCTGGAACTCGCCGCGAGCTGGAACTTCGCCCCAGCCTGGACGGTGAGCGCAAACTACACCTATACCGATAGCGAGCAGAAAAGCGGGGAGAACAAGGGTCAGCCGCTGACCAACACACCTGAACATCTGGCCAATGCCAAGCTCGCCTGGCAGAGCACCGCTCGCCTCAACCTTTGGCTGAAGAGCGAGTACCGTGGAGAACGTGCCCGTTTTACCTCCAAGTACGAGAACCTGGCCAACGCCAACGGCAGCTACTCCACCAACCAGTCGATCTACGACACTCTGGGCAAGAACACCAAGGCCTACACTCTGTTCCACCTGGGCGGCTCGTTCAAAGCCTCGGAAAACGTGACGCTCAACGCGGCAATCTACAACTTGCTCGACAAGGACTTCGTCAAGGGCAAGGCCTATACCACTTATGCCAATAGTGGTGCGGCCAATGGCACGGCCTACGGTACGGATTACATCCAGAGCACCCAGTCCACCACTGGCGTAATGGAAGAAGGTCGCCGCCTTTGGCTGTCGGCAGTGATCGAGTTCTGAGCACAGCTGAACAAAGCAAAACGCCAGCCCAAGGGCTGGCGTTTTGCTTTACGGGCGCTGCGCAGGGCGCCAGGAGGCATATTGCAACCTGGCCTCCCTTCGGTTGCCTTACAGGTAGTAGGACTTCAGCGGCGGGAAACCATTGAACTCCACCGCGCTGTAGCTGGTGGTGTAGGCACCGGTGGACAGCCAGTACAGGCGGTCACCGCTGGCCAGGTTCAGCGGCAGGCCGTACTTGTAGTTCTCGTACATGATGTCGGCGCTGTCACAGGTCGGGCCGGCGATCACCACTTCTTCCATCTCGCCCTTCTTCTCGGTCCAGATGGGGAACTTGATGGCCTCGTCCATGGTTTCGATCAGGCCGCTGAACTTGCCCACGTCAGCGTAGACCCAGCGCTCCACGGCGGTACGCGACTTGCGCGCCACCAGCACCACTTCCGAGACCAGAACGCCGGCGTTGGCGATCAGCGAACGACCCGGCTCGAGGATGATTTCCGGCAAGTCGTCACCGAAGTCTTCCTTGAGGAAGCGGGTGATTTCCTCGGCGTAGGTTTCCAGGTCGTTGGTGCGCTGGATGTAGTTGGCCGGGAAGCCTCCACCCATGTTGATCATCTGCAGGGTGATGCCGTCTTCTTCCTTGAGGCGCTCGAAGATCACCTTGACCTTGGCGATGGCGGCGTCCCAGACGTCGATGTCACGCTGCTGCGAACCGACGTGGAAGGAGATGCCGTACGGCACCAGGCCCAGTTGCTTGGCCAGGATCAGCAGGTCCAGGGCCATGTCCGGCTGGCAACCGAACTTGCGGCTCAGCGGCCAGTCGGCGCTGGTGGAGCCTTCGGTGAGGATGCGCACGTAGATCTTCGAACCCGGTGCGGCCTTGGCGATGTTACGCAGGTCGGCTTCGGAGTCGGTGGCGAACAGGCGCACGCCCTTGTCGAAGAAATAGCGAATATCGCGGGATTTCTTGATGGTGTTGCCGTAGCTGATGCGCTCCGGGCCAACGCCAGTGGCCATGACCTTGTCCAGCTCATAGATCGAGGCGATGTCGAAACTCGAGCCCTTGTCGCGCAGCAGCTCGATGATCTCGGTGGCAGGGTTGGCCTTGACCGCGTAATAGATCTTGGCGAACGGGAAGCAGTTGCCCAGTTGATCGTAGGCGTCGGCGATGATCTGCCGGTCGATCACCACGAAGGGTGTCTCGTGCTGATCGGCGAATGCCTTCATGCGCTGGAAAGTGGCGGGTGCGTAGTAGTCTTCGACCTTGATCGACATGCTGGGGACTCCAATGGCAAAACCAGGAACACATGAATTCGGGCAGCGAAACGCCTGACAGGTTCCGCTACGTGTCGGGGGTGGCCGCGCAAAGCACAAGCCTGAACGTCTGACAGTTTCCCCACTTTGGTTCGCCTACTTCCCAAGGCATGTCGCCGAGCATCACTGATCGCGGTGGGCCACCAGCGATCTCTCGTCGTCAGTACTTGAGCCGGATGGATCGTTTCCAGCATGGACGTTCGGGCGCGGACTTTAAGACCATGCGCCCCTCAGATCAACCGGAAATTGACCCTAATTTCATCTCGTTCCGGATATCACACAAAACGTCCTGAAATGCTGAACAGGCGGGGCTTTCAGACAGTTTGACGCAGCCGTGTTTCAGGGCCATTTCAAGCGCGAGAACGCCCCGCGTTTCAGTACACGTCACGGCGATAACGCCCCTCTTCGACCAGCGCCTGCAGCGCCTCGTCGCCGAGCAGCTCGCGCAACGCCGCATCGACGCCGCCAGCCATGCCCTGCAGGCTGCCGCAGACGTAAATCGCCGCACCTTCGTTCAGCCAGGCGCGCAGGCGCTCGGCTTGCTCGCGCAGCAGCCCCTGCACATAGCGCTTCTCGGCCTGGTCGCGGGAGAACGCCAGATCCAGATGCTGCAGCTCGCCCCTGCTCAGCGCCGCCTCCAACTCCTCGCCACAGAAGAAGTCCTGCGCGCGGTTGCGCTCGCCGAACAGCAGCCAGTTGCGTCCCTGCCCCGCCAGCGCGCGTGCCCGCCACAGCGAGCGCAGCCCGGCCAGACCGGTGCCATTGCCAATCAGGATCAGCGGGCGGTCATCGTCCGGCAGGTGGAAGCCGCTGTTGCGCCGCACCCGCGCCAGCAGTTGCCCACCAAGAGGCAGGTACTCGGTCAACCAGCCGGAGCCCAGGCCGAGGCTGCCGTCGGCCTGCTCGGCCTGGCGCACGATCAGCTCCAGCACGCCATCAGCCGCGACCGAGGCGATGGAGTATTCCCGCGTGCCCAACGGCACCAGCGCATCGACCAACGCCTGAGCGTGCAAGCCCACCAGGTGCGCGAAACTGTCCGGCAGTTGCCGTTCGGCCAGCGCCTCCTCGAGGCTGATCGACCGGCCATCCAGCATCACCGACTCGCGCCCATCCAAGCCGCAGTGCTGCAGCCAGCCCAACACCCGCGCTGGCGCGTGGCGCGGACGCATCTCGAGGATGTCACCGGCTTGCCAGGATCTCTGCGCCGGTGGCGTCAGACCGATGAAGAACACCGCTGCACCCTGGCTGCCAGGGTTGAGCAGACGGCGCTCGACCAGCGTCCAGTTCTGCCACGGCGCTTGCTCGAAGCGCATCGGCGCGGCGCCGGTGAGGTCGCTCAAATGCTGTTGCCAGCGCTGCAGCGCGGCCTCGTCGGCACCGTCGACCTCGACGCTGTCGAACAGCCGCTGGGCGCCCTGCAGCCCCAGCCAATCGTTGATGCGCCGGGCGAAACCGCAAAAATGCTGATACTGCCGGTCACCCAGGGCCAGCACCGCATAACTCAGTTGCCCCAGCGGCAGCGAGCTGCCAAGCACCTTGCGTTCGAAGCCCTGCGCGGTATCCGGCGCCTCGCCATCACCAAAGGTGCTGACCACGAACAGCGCCTTCTGCGTCTGGCGCAGGCTGTCGCTATCGAGGCGCGAGAGTGGTTCGACCCGCACTGGGATGCCGGCCGCCTGCAACTGCCCGGCGCTCTGCCAGGCCAGTTGCTCGGCGAAGCCGCTCTGGCTGGCGAAGCCTACCAGCCAGCCGTCGCCCGAATCGTCAGCCGTCAGCGTGCCACGTGCCGCCTGCGCCGCACGCTTCTTGCGTCGGCGGTCCAGGTACAGCAGCCAACCCGTGATGAAAAACAGCGGCATGGCGCCGCTGGCAATCATCATCAGGATGCGCCCCGGCATGCCGAAGTACTCCCCCGTATGCAGCGAATACACGCTGATCAGCAACTGCGCCTTGAGGCTTTGCTCGGCATAGCGCTCGTGGCCGCTGACTGCGCCACTCTGCGGATCGATCTGGAACTGACTGAGGGCGCGCGGATGCTCGGCGTCATCAAGCATATAGAAGACCGTCGCCGGCTCTCCGGCTGCCGCCGGCAGGCGCAGGTTCCAGGCCACCAGATGCGCCCCGGTCGCCTGGCGAATGCCCTGCCACATGGCCTCGTAGTCGACCTCGGGCACCGAGCCACTGGACACCTTGTGAGCACCACGGCCTGCCGAGCGCTGCTGCGGCGGCTTGTCGGCGAGCAGGTGTGTCAGCCCTTCACGGTACCAGTCATAGGACCAATAGAGGCCGGTGAGCCCGGCGCAGAGGTAGAACAGCAGCGCCCAGGTGCCGGCGACGGCATGCAGGTCCCAGTTGAAGCTGCGGCCTTTCTTCTTCCAGTCCAGGCTCAGCCAGGTACGCCAGTTCAACGCCTGGCGTGGCCAACGCAGATACAGCCCGGACAGGCAGAAGAAGATCAGCGCCAGGGTACTGAAGGCTGTGATCTGCTTACCCACCTCACCCATGGTGAGAAAGCGGTGCAGATTCAGGATCAGGCGGAAGAAGTCCTGGCCCACGGGCTTGGCCAGCACCTCACCGGTGTAGGGGTCGAAGATGATACGCGGGCCGCGTCGCTCACCCGGCAGTGGCGACAGGAAGGCCGTGCCGGGGCCGTCATGCCGGACATCGACCCACAGGCTGGTGACGCGGTCAGCGGTGGCCGCTTCGATCCGCGCAGCCAGTTCGGCCGGAGGCAAGTGCCCCTGCTCGCTTGGCTGAATCTGCCAGCGCTCAGCGTTGAGCGCCCGGGTGATCTCGCCCTCGAAGCTGTACAGGGCGCCGGTGATGCCCATGATGGCCAGCACCAGGCCGGCAGTGATGCCGAAGAACCAGTGCAGCTGGAAGATGATTTTCTTGAACACGACGATCACTCTTGCATCACGATTGAGAATGCCACCCCGGCAAACGAGATGCGATTCTATTTGAGATAGGTTTTCAATGAATAGGCTTTACATCGAATTTACCCACCCCCAGACGCAGAAAGTCCCCGGCACGGAAAAACCGCACCAGGGACCGGCTTCACAGCATCAGAAGCTGTAGTTGGCAGTCAAAATCGCCGCGCGACCATCGCCCGGCGTAGCCCAGCCATTGTTACGGATGCGGGTCAGGTACTGCTTGTCGAACAGGTTGTTGACGTTCAGGCGCAGGTCCAGATTGCGGTTGACCTTGTAGCCCAGCATTGCCCGGTGCACGGTGTAGCCTGAAGCGGTCGGAGCGCCATCGGCGCTAGCCAGGTACTGTTTGCTCTGGGTAGTAAGGCCGTAACCGACCTGCAGGTTGTAGGGCAGGTCATAAGTGGTCCAGATGCTTGCCGCATGCTTGGGCGTGAAGGTCAACGGCTTGCCCTTCTGCGCATCGACGCCGGTGGTCTGGCGGGTGTAGTCGCTCACGCCCTGCAGCACTTCAGTATGCAGATAGGTGTAGTTGGCGAATACCTTCCAGCGGTCGGTGATCGCCCCCATCGCTCCCAGCGCTACGCCATCGACACGGGCCTGACCATCGAGCGCCTGCTCGCCGGAGAGGTTGCTCGGGTCGTTACTGGCCACCTTGTAGTTGGTGCGATCATTGCGAAACACTGCCGCGGTCAGCGACAGGCGCTCATCGAGCAGATCCCATTTGGTGCCGACCTCGTAGCTGACGGATTTTTCCGGGTCGGCATCGCAGTTGTTACTGCTCGCGCCACCGCGGCGCCCAGCGCTGAAGCAACTGCCGTTGACCGTAGCCTGTGAGGCGGTCTGGCTGTTGCCGTAGGCCACATAGATGCTGCCGTTCTCGGCAGGTTTGTATACCAGGCCAAGACGATACGACACCAGGTCGTCACTGTTGTGATATCGACCACCGCGAGTCACAGCGCCGGTAGCAGCATCGATGGTGTCGGTCGCCGAGCTGCCCTCGTTGCGCTCATAGCGCACACCGCCGTTGAGTTCCCATTGCTCGTTGAACTTGAGGGTGTCGAAGGCGTACACGGCACGGTTGTTCAGCTCGCCATCGATCTGTGCGGTCTTGCGGAGGTTGACCGGGCCATTCCAATGCGAATCCGGATTGCTGATGCTCACCGGCGGCGGCGTGACCAGCGTGCCGCTGGCGTCATAGCGCCAGTTACCGGTATCGGCCTCGTATTCTTCGCGACTGAAGGCCAAACCGGTGACCAGCGTGTGATCGATGAAGCCTGTGGCAAAGCGGCTGGTCAGGTCGGTCTGGTTGGTGAAGATTCGGTTCTCGGTATCGCGAGCATTACCCAGCGAACCGCCGCTGGGCTGAAAGAAGCCAGGGGTCAGCCCCCCCGTACAGGCGCTGCCGTCCGGGCGTGTGCCACTGGCCAGACAGGCAGTCGACGCCCCTTCCGGACCGGACACCCAGGTTTCCTGACGCACGCGCGCCACGCGGCTGAAGTTGCGCAGTGACAGCGCGTCGTTGAAGTCATGCTCCAGCTTGAGGCTGAAGGCATCGGTGGTGATTTCCTGCTTGTTGACGTTGCGATAGCCGTAGTAGTTGTCCCAATCCGCGCCCTGCATGATCTTGCCATCGTAGATCGGCACGCCGAATTGCGGCAGGTTGTCGTCTTCCTGGTGCTCGAACGCAGCGGTCACACGGGTCGCCGTGCCCAGACCGAAGGCGATCGAAGGGGCGATGCCCCAGCGTTCGTAGTCTTCATGATCGCGGCCCGGCGCATCGTTACCGTGGGCCATCAGGTTGAGACGAAACGCCGTGGTGTCGTTGAGCGTGTGATTGCTGTCGAGGGTGATGCGCTTGTAGCTGTCGGTGCCGACACCGGCACTGACGGTGTTGAAGTCACGCAATTGCGGGCTCTTGGTCACCAGGTTGATGGTGCCGCCCACCGAACCGCCGCCGGAATACACCGAGCTGGCGCCATTGACCACTTCCACCTGCTCCAGGTTGAACGGGTCGGTACGGCTGTACTGAGCACTGTCACGCACACCATCGACCTGGATGTCGTTGCTGGCCGAGAAGCCGCGCAGGTTGATGCTGTCACCATAACCGCCACCGCCCTCACCCGCGCCGAAGGTGATGCCCGGTACGGTGCTGAGAATGTCGCGCATGGTCAGCAGGTTCTGATCCTCCATGACCTGCTTCGGCACCACCGTGATGGTCTGCGGGATGTCGCGCAGCGGCTCGGTGTACTTCGGCGACGCCGGGGCATCGGGCTGGTAGTCGTCGGCTTCGACAGTCCCCGTGACCGACACACTCTCCAATTCGATTTGCGAGGTCTTCTTCGTGTCCGCTTCGGCAGCGACCACGGCACTGCCATGAGAGACGATGGCGAGTCCGATAGCGGAAACCAGTAGCGATTTTTGTGGCTGTGCAGCGGGCAGTGTTGACTCGTTTTTATGCATTGACGTGTGCTCACGTGAAAAGGCGGGCGAATCTTATTTGCAACAAATTGTATTTTTCAATACAAATGCGAATAATTAGCAAACAATTTCGCAAACACATCAGAAGCCTTCGTTCCAGCGCCGAGAAAAACGACTCATAAAGCGAAAATGCCCCCCTGATACCGCCTGGATCACCTCATGATTTTGCATATTCCCCAGATTTTCACCCGCGACGAAGTCCTCAACATCCGCCAGGCCCTTGAAGGCACCGAATGGATGGACGGCAAGGCCACCGCCGGCTACCAATCGGCCAAGGCCAAACACAACCTGCAACTGGCCGATGACAATCCGCTGGCGGTAGAACTGCGCGAAGCCATCGTGCAGCGCCTGCAGCAAAACGCCCTGTTCATGTCAGCGGCCCTGCCGCGCAAGATCTTCCCGCCGCTGTTCAACTGCTACCGCACCGGCGATACCTTCGGTTATCACATCGACAATGCCGTGCGCGCCGTGCGTGAAACCGGCGAGCGGGTACGCACTGACCTGTCCTCCACCCTGTTCTTCAACGAACCGGAGGACTACGACGGCGGCGAGCTGGTGATCCAGGACACCTACGGCACCCGCGAAATCAAGCTGCCGGCTGGCGACCTCCTGCTCTACCCGGCCACCAGCCTGCACCGCGTGCAGCCAGTAACGCGCGGCATGCGCCTGGCGTCGTTCTTCTGGACGCAGAGCCTGGTGCGCGAAGACAGCCAGCGCGCACTGCTGTTCGAGATGGACGTGGCGATCCAGACCCTGACACGCGACGTGCCCGATCACCCCTCGCTGATCCAGCTCACCGGCACCTACCACAACCTGCTGCGTCGCTGGGTGGACGTGTGAGCGCGGACAACCCGCGTGCCACCGCCGGCCTGCTGCTCGCCGCTGCCGCCCGTGGCGAGGCGGAAGCGCAAACGATGCTCGGGCAGATCCTGCTGGAAGGTCACGGCATCGCCCGCGATGCCAAACTGGCCGTCACCTGGTTCGGTATAGCCGCGCGGCAGGGCCACGCCATGGCGCTGAACATGCTCGGCCGCTGCCTGGAACACGGCTGGGGCTGCAACGCCGATCTGTCCGCCGCCCTCGGCTACTACCAACGTGCCGCCGGGCTGGGGCTGGACTGGGGCATGTATAACCTGGCCAACCTGCTCGCCACCGGGCGTGGCATCACGCAGAACCACAGCGCCGCCTTCACCCTGTACCAGCGCGCAGCACAACAGGGACACGCCAAATCGATGAACCTGCTCGGCCGCTACCTCGACGAAGGCGTGCTCACCGCGCCGGATCGCGAAGCGGCACTGACCTGGTTCCAGCGCTCGGCGCAGGCCGGGGACTTTCGCGGCCAGTTCAGCTACGCCTTACGCCTGCTTGAACTGGGTAAAGCAGAGGAAGCGCGGCACTGGCTGCAACAGGCGCTGGCCGGCGGCAACCTGAACTTCCTGCGCGCCGCGCGCGCCCGCGTACTGGCACTGCCAGGCTTTGACGCTCTGGGCTTCGCCTATCACCAGCGTGCGGCCGAACTTGGTGATGACGATGACCGAACGGCACTGGCTGCCGCAATGCCCTGAGGCGAGTGCCAGGCGGCCACCGCTGCGCCGCGTTTTGCCGGTATAATCGCGGCTTTTTTCGACAGCTCGACTCATCGTCGACAGGACCTCTCCACCATGACCACCCAGGCCGCCGAAGTCGCCAAGCGCCGCACGTTCGCCATCATTTCTCACCCGGACGCCGGTAAGACCACCATCACCGAGAAGCTGCTGCTGATGGGCAAGGCCATCGAAGTGGCCGGCACCGTGAAGTCGCGCAAGTCCGACCGCCATGCCACCTCCGACTGGATGGAGATGGAAAAGCAGCGCGGCATCTCCATCACCACCTCGGTGATGCAGTTCCCCTACCGCGAGCACATCGTCAACCTGCTCGACACCCCCGGCCACGAAGACTTCTCCGAAGATACCTACCGCACCCTCACCGCCGTGGACAGCGCGCTGATGGTGCTCGACGGCGGTAAGGGCGTCGAGCCGCGTACCATCGCCCTGATGGACGTGTGCCGCCTGCGCGACACGCCCATCGTCAGCTTCATCAACAAGCTCGACCGCGACATCCGCGACCCCATCGAGCTGCTCGACGAGATCGAGGCGGTGCTGAGGATCAAGGCCGCGCCGATCACCTGGCCGATCGGCTGCTACCGCGACTTCAAGGGTGTCTACCACCTGACCGGCGACTACATCATCGTCTACACCCCGGGCCACGGCCACGAGCGCACCGAAGCCAAGATCATCCAGAAGCTGGACTCCGACGAGGCGCGCAACCACCTGGGCGACATGTACGAGCGCTTCGTCGAGGAGCTGGAGCTGGTGCAGGGCGCCTGCCACGAGTTCGAGCCCGACGCCTTCCTCAAGGGCGAGATGACCCCGGTATTCTTCGGCACCGCACTGGGCAACTTCGGCGTCGACCACGTACTCGACGCCGTGGTCGACTGGGCACCGCGCCCGCTGCCGCGCGCGGCCAACGAGCGCAGCGTGGAGCCGACCGAGGAAAAGTTCTCCGGCTTCGTGTTCAAGATCCAGGCGAACATGGACCCGAAACACCGCGACCGCATCGCCTTCATGCGCATCTGCTCGGGCAAGTACACCCAGGGCATGAAAATGCGCCACGCGCGCCTAGGCAAGGACGTGCGCGTCGGCGATGCGCTGACCTTCTTCTCCAGCGAGCGTGAGCATCTGGAAGAAGCCTACGCCGGCGACATCATCGGCCTGCACAACCACGGCACCATCCAGATCGGCGACACCTTCACCGAAGGCGAGAACCTCGGCTTCACCGGTATTCCGCACTTCGCCCCGGAACTGTTCCGCCGCGTGCGCCTGAAAGACCCGCTGAAATCCAAGCAGCTGCGCCAGGGCCTGCAGGAGCTGGCCGAGGAAGGCGCTACCCAGGTGTTCTTCCCCGAGCGCAACAACGACATCATCTTGGGCGCGGTCGGTGTGCTGCAGTTCGACGTGGTCGCCAGCCGCCTGAAAGAGGAATACAAGGTCGAGTGCGCCTATGAGGCGATCAACGTCTGGTCGGCGCGCTGGATCGAGTGCAGCGACGAGAAGAAGCTCAAGGAGTTCAAGGACAAGGCCTATGAGAACCTCGCCGTGGACGGCGGCGGTCACCTCACCTACCTGGCCCCGACCCGCGTCAACCTGAGTCTGATGGAAGAGCGCTGGCCGGACGTGAAATTCCGCGCCACCCGCGAACACCACTGATCAAGAAAACGGCCCGCTTCGCGGGCCGTTGTTCATTTCGCCGCAAGTTCGCCTGCGCGACTAGTAACGGAAGCGCCCGACGATACCGTGCAGACGTTGCGAGTTCTCACCGGCATGGCGCCCACGCTGCAGGGTGTTTTCCGCCAGGCTCACGCTGCGCGCGGCCTCCTCACCCAGGTTGGCCACGCGCTGATTGATCTCGTCGCTGACCTGCGACTGCTCACGCGCGGCTTCGGCAATCTGCTGGCTGCTACGGGAAACGGCCTCGACCAACCCACCGATGCTGCCCAGTGTCTTGCCGGCCGTTTCGGCCTGCGCCACACCCTTCTCGGCATGCTGCTGACTGGCATGCATGACATCCACGGCCTGACGCGAGGCGCCCTGCAAGCGCTGGATCATGCTGTCGATCTCGGCGGTGGACGCCTGCGTGCGGCTGGCCAGGGTCCGTACCTCGTCAGCTACCACGGCGAATCCACGCCCCTGCTCGCCCGCCCGTGCGGCCTCGATGGCGGCATTGAGCGCCAGCAGGTTGGTCTGTTCGGCGATGGTGCGAATCACCTCCAGCACGCCGCCGATTTCCTGGGTATGGGTCTCCAGTTCGCTGATCACCCGCGCCGCACTGCCCACCTCACCGGCCAGTTGGCGGATGTCATTGATGGTGCTGTCGATCACCTTGAGCGCCGAACGCACTTCGCGGTCGGCCTCGGCGGTCTGCTCCGAGCTGCCACGCGCGTGCTCGGCCACGCCCTGCACGGTCACTGACATCTGGTGCACAGCGGTGACCACCTGATCGATCTCTTCACGCAGTACGCCAGCACTGCGCTCGGAGGCCTGGGCGTCGCTGATCAACTGCCCGGAAGAATGCTCCAGGGTACCGGCCACCTCACCGACGCTGGCGATCTGCTGACGCAGGTTACGACTGAACAGATTGAAGGCGTCGACCACCGCGCCAATCTCGTCCTGGGCCTCGCGATTGATCTCACGCGTCAGATCACCGGAGCCGGACGCCAGATCCTGCATCGAATGATTGAGCCGGCGGATCGGCGGCAGCACGCGACGATTGATCAGCAGCAGAGCGGCGAAGACCACCAGCCCAATGGCCACCAGTGCGACCAGGGTCACCAGGTGTAGCTCATCCAGCAGGGAGGCATTGCGGGTACGAACCTCGGCGAACTCCTTGCTAAGTGGCTGCTGCAGTTCGTTGAAGCGAGCAATCACCGCAGCCGATTGTGCGTCGAAGGCCTCCATCACCACGTCCCCTGCCTGCTTGCCCTGCTGGCTGTAGGCCTGAAACATCCGGCGGCCGGTTTCGTCGAGGCGATCCACCGGTTCGTTGAGTGCGACAAGCTGGTCGGCATAGGCCGGCAACAGTGCACGCAAATCTTCGACCAGCGCCTTCGCCTCACGGTAATGCTGCGCCGCCTCGGCGGCAGGCTCGTTCTCCTGGGTGAGGCTGGCATCGGTGTAGAACTGCTGCACCTGGGCCAGGTGGTAGCGCAGCTCCTGGGTTGCTTCACGCGCCTCGCTCAGCTGCGCAGCACGCCCCTCCCCCAATTCCACCTGATCGATTTCCAGCGATATCCAGGTCGCCAGACCCAGCATCGTCACCAGAATGAAAAGCGCACTACCCCACATCAAACGCGTAATACTGACGTTCACGTTCACTCTCCGGAGATTCGAACTGCACAGATTATCGGCAGGCGTTGCACCCACCTGAGCATGCGAGCGCAGTATTACTCAGCGCCGGGTCGAGGAGCCATATCCAGTACTAAAGAAGTAGGCCCGCCACAGGCGAGGCGGGCCAGGGGAAACTCGCTCGATGCGCCGCGAGACTCACTCGGGCGCATCGTCCTCCAGCGTCCAGGCCACCAGCGAGTCGCCCATGCGCGTGCCGAACGAGCCGTGGCCGCCGGCCATCACCACCACGTACTGCTTGCCGGTCTTGCCCGACACGTAGCTGATCGGCGTGGCCTGGCCACCGGCTGGCAGGCGGTCTTTCCACAGCTCTTCGCCGGTGCGCAGATCGTAGGCGCGCAGGTAGTAATCCAGGGTGCCGCTGAGAAAGCCCAGGCCGCTGGCAGTGACCAATGGGCCGCCAAGGTTCGGCACGCCGACGCTCAGGGGGATGCCCAGCGGCGCGCTGTCACGGCTGGTGCCGTTCTTGTGCTGCCAGACCTTCTCCATGCTGCGCAGATCCACCGCGGTCACGTAGCCCCATGGCGGCGCCTGGCATGGCAGGCCGAGGAGTGACAGGAACGGCTTCAGGCTGACCATGTAAGGCGCACCGCGATTGGGTTGCAGACCGGTTTCGCCGCCACCATGGCGAACGTCCTGCCCGTCCTCACGCTTGACCAGGCGCGAGACGAACGCCAGGTAGTTGGGTGCGCCAAAGAGGATCTGCCGCTGCGGGTCGACCGCCACCGACGGCCAGTTGAACACCCCGACGTTGCCCGGATAGATCAGCGAGCCCTGCTCCGATGGTGGCGTGAAGTCGCCCTCGTAACGCAGGCGGTGGAACTGGATGCGGCAGGCCAGTTGATCGAATGGCGTGCCGCCCCACATGTCGCGCTCGCGCAGCGGTTCCTGCGGGGCGTAGCTGAGTGCTGATGCCGGCTGGGTCGGCGCGGTGAAATCACCCTCCACCGTGCCCTGCGGCACGGGATGTTCAGTGACTGGCACGATGGGTTTGCCGGTACGCCGGTCGAGCACGTAGAGATCGCCACGCTTGGTCGGCTGGATAAGCGCCGGCACCGGCCCGTCGGGGCCGTCGATCTCCACCAGCGTCGGCTGCGACGGCAGGTCGCGATCCCAGAGATCATGATTGACCGTGCGCAACTCCCAGCGCACCTTGCCGGTGGCCAGGTCGAGCGCCACCAGCGCTGCAGTGAAGCGTTCGGCTTCGGGGCTGCGCTGCACCGCCCACTGGTCGGGCGTCTGGTTGCCCATGGGGATGTAGACCAGGCCCAGCGCTTCGTCCGCCGTGGCGATGGTCCAGGAGTTCGGCGTACTGCGCACGTAGGTTTCACCGGCCGGCAGCGGTTCGGTGGCATCCGGGCGGCCGGGGTCGAAGTTCCACACCAGCTTGCCGCTGTTGACGTCGTAGGCGCGGATCACGCCGCCAGGTGAATCCACCGAGCCGTTGTCAGTCACCGCGCCGCCGATGATCAGCAGATGCTCGGTGACCACCGGCGGCGAAGTGGGCAGGTACACGCCCAGCGCGCCGTCGCCCAGGCCGACCTTGAGGTCGACCTTGCCGCCCGCGCCGAAATCCTCGCAGGGCTTGCCGTCGTACAGATCCAGGGCATACAGGGTGGCGTCGGCGGTTGGCAGGAACAGGCGCCGGGTACAGCGTGGCTCGCCCTCGGCAGCTAGCGCCGCCACATCGCCCGGCGACGACGGCCGGGTGTAGGCCGTGGCGTCGTGATAGGCCAGGCCCCGGCAGGTCATGTGCTGGTAATACTCGGCGTCGCGATTGATCTTCGGATCGAAGCGCCAGCGTTCCTGGCCGGTGTCGGCATCCACGGCGATGGCGATGCTGTGCGGGGTGCAGATGAACAGGTTGTCGCCAATCTTCAGTGGCGTTACCTGATTGGTCAGCTCGCCGGGGTCGCCTGCGCCCGGCAAGTCGCCGGTATGAAATTCCCAGGCCTTTTTCAAACGCCCCACGTTCTGCGCGTCGATCTGCTGCGCGGCGGCGTAACGCTCGCCGCGCCGTGCGCCACCATAGGCGGGCCACTCATCGGCCGCTTTCGCCTCGCTTGCCGCCCTGCGCTCGGCATCGAAACTACCGGGTAGGCGGTGATAGTCCTGCGTCAGCGAATAACCAGCCATCGCCGCGCCGAGCAGCAAACCTAGCGCCAGCAGCCCGCTGGCACCATCGCGCCACTGACCACGCGTGCCGATATGCCGATTGACGAAAGGCAGCAACAGCCACAGGCCGAACACACACCACAGGTCGATGCGCGGCGCTATCTGCCACCAGTCGAAGCGCACCTCGTAGATCGTCCAGGCCAGACTGGCCATCAATACCAGGGCATATAGCCACAATGCCGCACGCAGACGACGATGAATCAGTACGCCCACCAGCAGCAAACCCAACCCAGCCAGCAGGTAGTACCAGGACCCGCCCAGCCACAGCAGGTATGCCCCGCCAACCGCCAGCAGCGCGCCCAGAGCGGCAGCCACCCAGGCCGTCAGTGTGATACGCAGGGGCTGCGCCTTGTTGTTCTCGCTCATTGCTCGCTCCCCGATCCAATGCCCCGTCCAGAACAGGGCCATGATCTGTGGATGCAAAGTTAAGCAGAGAGTTCAGCGACGCTGCGCACAAGGCGGAAATTGCAGGCTCGCATACTGGCGGTCGCTAGCGGACTCTTCTGAAGCACGCAGGCTGACCGGTGGCTAATTGATCAACAGGCGAGCCTCTTTCACCGTGCAGGACAACCGAACCAGAGCCGGTTGCGCCAACAGCCGTTCGGCAATGGCCGGCTCCAGCTCGGTGCGGATGCGACGTGTCAGGGCGCGCGCACCGAAGCGGACATCGTGCTCGCGACACAGCCAGGTGCGGGCACTCTGCTCCACATGTAGCGAGCGGCCCTGGAGCCCCAGGCGCTGGTTGAGCTTATCCAGTTCGATGTCCAGCAGCGCTTCGAGCCATTGTTCGTCGACACGCTCGAACACCAGGATGCGGTCGATACGGTTGAGCCATTCCGGCTCGAAACGCTCGTGCAGCACCTGCTCCAACAGCGCTGCCTCGCCCTTCGGCGCCAGCCCCAGCCAACGTCGCCAGCCATGGGCGAAACGCTGGCGATAGCGCTGCGCCTGCTGCGCGCCAACATTGCTGGTCATGAAGATCAGGCTATTGCGGAAATCCAGGGTGCGGCTGCCAGCCGTCAAGGTCAGACGGCCATGCTCGAGAATTCCGAGCAGGCTGCGCAGCACTTCGGGGCTGGCTTTTTCCAGTTCGTCGAACAAGACGATACCGGGCCGCCCGAAACTGCCGGCGATGGCCTCGGCATCGAACAGCGTGGTGCCCTCCTTGCTGCCAACGTAACCAGGCGGCGCACCGGTCAGGGCCGCGGCGTAGTGCTCCTGGGCCAGGGTGTGCATGTCGATGCGGCACAGGGCGTCGGCGCGGCCATGAATGGCCTGCGCCAGCAGGCGCACGATCTCGGTCTTGCCGACACCGGTCGGGCCCATGAACAGGTTGACCGCCAATGGCCGCTCGCGCTCGCCGATATCGGCCTTGACCACCTTGAGCATGGCCTCGACCTGCGCCAGCACCACGTCCTGGCCGACGATGCGCGAACGCAGCAAGGCCATCACGGTAACGGGCTCGAAGAGGAAGCGTGATTGCAGCCGGGCAACGCCCTGCTGCTCAAGGCGCTCGCGGTTGCTGTCGATCAGGTCGTTGGCGAAGGGCATAGACCGCCTCGATTTGATGACGGGGTTGCTGAAATTACGTGGGAGGGGCTTTAGCCGCGAAAGAGACAGTCGCGGCTAAAGCCCCTCCCACCGTATTCATCCGGCGGTGCGTTCCTTGCCAGGATGCGGCAACTCACCGACTGGACAGTCAGCCACGCCGATGGTCGAGCGGGTGAGTTTCTCCACGTCTTCCTGGGCCTTCTGCGCATCCAGCACCCAGGTGCGGTAGAACTCGAACGGGCAATCAGCCACGCCCTTGTCGCCATCACCGGAGTTGTAGACGCCGGTGTAGCCGCGATGGAGCAGCTTGAACAGGTGGTTTTGCGACTGGTCGTTGGCCCGTGCATCACGAATCTGCGACACCGACAGCTGGGCGTACTGGATGCCCATTTCTTCCTCGCCACATTCGCCCAGGGTGCGGCCGTCGAAACCGATCAGCGCCGAGTGGCCGAAGTAGCTGTATACGCCGTCGAAACCGGTGGCATTGGCCACCGCCACGTAGCAGTTGTTGGCCCAGGCCATGGTCTTGGCCATCAGCACCTGCTGATCCTTGGCCGGGTACATGTAGCCCTGACAGCGCACGATCAGCTCGGCGCCCTTCATCGCGCAGTCACGCCAGATTTCCGGGTAGTTGCCGTCGTCGCAGATGATCAGGCTGATCTTCATGCCCTTGGGGCCTTCGGACACGTAGGTGCGGTCACCCGGATACCAGCCCTCGATGGGACACCAGGGGATGCACTTGCGGTAGCGCTGGACGATCTCGCCCTGGTCGTTGATCAGGATGAGGGTGTTGTACGGTGCCTTGTGCGGGTGTTCCTCGTGACGCTCGCCGGTGAGCGAGAAGATGCCCCAGGTCTTGGCCTCGCGGCAGGCGGCGGAGAAGATCGCGGTTTCCTCGCCAGGGATGGTGGCGGCGGTGGCCATCATCTCGTCCTTGTCGTACATGATGCCCATGGTGCTGTACTCGGGGAACACCACCAGGTCCATACCGGGCAGGCCGAGCTTCATGCCCTTGATCATCTCGGCGATCTTGCGCGCGTTGTCGAGCACTTCGGCCTTGCTGTGCAGGCGCGGCATCTTGTAGTTGACGACAGCAACACCAACGGTATCAGGGCTGCTGGAAATATCGCCGTGGCGCATGGCTGAAAACCCTCCGGTTGACTGCTTGTTTGTGGGAGCGGCTTCAGCCGCGAAATGCTCTATGTGTCGCTGGTTATCGCGGCTGAAGCGGAATGCCGCCCAGCCGCTCCTACGGAACGTTCTGCGAACTGGGTTCCCGCCTGCGCGGGAATGACGGTGACAACCCGCGTCCCCCCGCGCAGGCGGGGCCCCAAGAAACAGCCTCAGTGGCTGATCATCCACGGCCGTGTCGATGGGCTGGCCTTGAGGCCGTGGGGGTTGGCCTTGGTGCGCGCCACCGGTTTGCTCGGGCCGCAGCAACTGCAACCGGCCGGGTGCTTGCGGTTGGCCTTGTACTCTTCGAGGCTCTGCGGCGCGTGGGCGCTGCGTTCGTTGGTTTCATGGGCGCGGCGCTGGCTGCCGGCCATACTGGTCAGCCCCGGCGCGCTGAGGATCACTCGTTCACTGAGGCTGTCGCAGTGCGGGCAGGCGCAGGCCACGTCGCGCTCGGCCATTGGCCGCAACACGCTGAAGTCGCCGCAACTCGGGCAGTCGTATTCGTAGATGGGCATGACTGGTTCCTCGCAAAAGATAGGACGACGGCGCATTGTGGGAGGCGCTTTAGCGGCGATTGTCGCGGCTGAAGCCCCTCCCACAGGCGGGTAGCTCACTTGTCGTAGGCGATGGGCAGGTCGATGCTGCCGTCGAGGAACTTGGTCGGGCCGCTGGCGCTGGGGTTGATGTCGAACTCGAAGATGTCGGTCGGCAGCCACAGCGTGGCGCAGGCGTTGGGGATATCGACCACGCCGCTGATATGCCCCTGCACCGGCGCCGAGCCGAGCAGCGAGTAGCCCTGGGCCGGCGAGTAGCCGAACTTGGTCAGGTAGTTGATGGCGTTGAGGCACGCCTGCTTGTAGGCCAGGTTGACGTCCAGGTAGTGCTGCTTGCCGTCGTCGTCGACCGAGATGCCTTCGAAGATCAGGTAGTTGTTGTAGGTGGGCACGATCGGGCTGGGCTTGAAGATCGGGTTCTTGATGCCGTACTTGGCCATGCCGCCCTTGATCAGCTCGACCTTCATGTGCACCCAGCCGGCCATCTCGATGGCGCCGCAGAAGGTGATCTCGCCGTCGCCCTGGCTGAAGTGCAGGTCGCCGACCGACAGGCCGGCGCCATCGACGTAGACCGGGAAGAAGATCTTCGAACCGCGCGACAGATCCTTGATGTCGCAGTTGCCGCCATGCTCACGCGGCGGCACGGTACGCGCGCCGGTGGCAGCCGCCAGGTCGCGCGCCTCGCCCTGCATCTTGCCCATGTGCGCGGTGCTGGCGAACGGCGGGTTGGCCAGCGGCGGTACGCGGGTCGGGTTGGTGTCGATCAGCGCCTGCTCGCGCTTGTTCCACTCGGCGAGCATCTTGTGATCCGGCAGGCAGCCGATCAGGCCGGGGTGGATCAGACCGGCGAAGCGCACGCCGGGAATGTGCCGGCTCTTGGTGAACATGCCTTCGAAGTCCCAGATCGACTTCTGCGCCGAAGGGAAATGGTCGGTGAGAAAACCGCCGCCGTTGTTTTTCGAGAAGAAGCCGTTGAAGCCCCAGAGCATGTCCTGCTTGGCGCCGATATCGAGCAGCTCGACGATCAGCAGGTCGCCCGGCTGAGCGCCTTTCACGCCCACCGGGCCGGACAGGTAATGCACGGTGGACAGGTCGACGTCGCGCACGTCGCTGGCGTCGTCGTCGTTCTTGATCGCACCGCCGGTCCAGTCGTAGGTCTCGAGAATGAAGTCATCGCCCGGGTTGACCCAGCAGGCCATGGGAATGTCCGGGTGCCAGCGGTTGTGCACCTGTTCGTTATCGGTAGCAGCCTGGTTGAGGTCGACCTTGATCAGGGTATCGGTCATGACTGAGCTCCATAAGACCTGTGAGGAATGCCGGCCTGTGCCGGGGTACGGAGCCAGTCTCGAATGCGCAGAGAAATCGGCCAATACGTTGGATGACGTATGCCCGCATTGCAGGATTCATGCGGCCTGCAGGCATTTTTCGCGGACGCGAAAAAGCGGCCGGTGCATGGAGAACACACCGACCGTAAAGCGTAAAACCAAGCGCTTGCATCTTCGTAGGAGCGGCTGGGCGGCATTCCGCTTCAGCCGCGAATGGCGAGGGATTCGCGGCTGAAGCCGCTCCTACGTCGACTACGCAGAAACCTACACCGACAGATAACGACTGATGCTCGCCTCGTCGACCTTGTCGCGAGTTTCCTCGACCACGAACTTGCCCTTCTCGATGACCAGAAAGCGGTCAGCGATTTCCATGGTGAACGACAGCACCTGCTCGGAGACGACGATGGTCAGGTCGCGCATGTTGCGGATCTCCTTCAGGCTGCGGGCGATGTCCTTGATGATCGACGGCTGGATGCCCTCGGTCGGCTCGTCGAGCAGCAGCACCTTGGGGTTGGTGGCCAGCGCGCGGGCGATGGCCAACTGTTGCTGCTGGCCACCGGAAAGATTGCCGCCCTTGCGGTGGCGCATCTCGTGCAGCACCGGGAACAGCGCATAGAGGTCATCCGGCACCTTGCCACCAGCGGAGGCCGGCAGGCCGGTCTGGATATTTTCCAGCACGGTCATGTGCGAAAAGATCATCCGCCCCTGGGGCACATAGGCGATGCCGCTCTCCACTCGCTGATGGGTTTCCAGCTGCGACACGTCCTTGCCATCGATGCGGATCTGCCCGCCCCATTGCGGCAGGACGCCCATCAGACTCTTGAACAGGGTGGTCTTGCCCATGCCATTGCGGCCCATCACTGCGACGATTTCCTTCTTCGCCACGTCGAGGTTGAGCTCGTGAAGTATCTGGCTCTGGCCGTAGCCGGAGGCGAGGTTGCTGATCTGGAACATAGATGGCTCCTTGCTGAGCGAGTCCCGGATTTCACCCGGGCTACAGAAACGACCGACCCGGATCAATGCCCCAGGTACACTTCGATGACCTTGGGATTGCTCTGCACCGCCTCCATGCTGCCTTCGGCCAGCACCTTACCCTGGTGCAGCACGGTGACGCGGTGGGCGATGCTCTTGACGAACTCCATGTCGTGCTCGATGACCAGCACCGAACGGCCCTGGCTGATGCGATTGAGCAGTTCGGCGGTGGCCACCCGCTCGCTGACGCTCATGCCGGCCACCGGCTCGTCGAGCATCAGCAACTGCGGGTCCTGCATCAGCAGCATGCCGATCTCCAGCCACTGCTTCTGCCCGTGCGAGAGCAGATCCGCCTGCCGGTGCAGGTGATCGCCGAGCATGATCTCCTGCGCCACCTGCTCGACCCGTTCGATCACCTCTTGCGTGCGCTTGAAGAACAGCGCGCCGAACACCTTGCGTCCGGCCGGGTAGGACATCTCCAGGTTCTCGAAGACCGTCAGGTTTTCGTAGATCGACGGGTTCTGGAACTTGCGCCCGACGCCGGCGCGGACGATGTCGTACTCGCGCATCTTGGTCAGCTCACGGCCGTCGAAATCGATGCTGCCGGCGGTGGCGCGGGTCTTGCCGCAGATCAGGTCGAGCACCGTGGTCTTGCCGGCCCCATTGGGGCCGATCACCACATGCACTTCGTTGCGGTCGACGTAGAGGTTGAGATCGTTGACCGCCTTGAAGCCGTCGAAGGACACGGTAAGCCCTTCGATGGCCAGTACCGGCTTGGCGGCCTGAAAGCCTGCTGGGCTGTTCATCGCGTAGTCTCCAGTTCAGGGGCAGGACGTTTGCTTGGCGTGCTCGCAAGGGGCACAGGCGGCGCAGCGGCAATCGACGCCTGCGGCTTGCGCTGCACGCGCGCCAGCCAGCGCTTGCCGTGGCTGTCCCACAGGCCGGCAAGGCCATTGGGGAAGTACATCACCACGACGATGAACAACCCGCCCATCAGGTACAGCCACAGTTCGGGGAAACTCTCGGAGAAGTAGGTCTTGCCGAAATTGACCAGCAGCGCGCCGTACACCGCACCGAGCAGTGACAGACGCCCACCGACGGCGGCGAAGATGACCATTTCGATCGACGGCACGATGCCGACGAAGCTTGGCGACATGAAGCCCACCTGCAGGGTGAACATCGCCCCGCCGATACCGGCGAATGCCGCGCCCACGCAGAACACGAAGATCTTGAAGCTGGCCACGTCGTAGCCGGAGAAACGCACCCGCTCTTCCTTGTCGCGCATCGCCAGCAGCAGGCGGCCAAGCTTGGAGGCGATGATGAAACGGGCGATGAGAATGCAGCCGATGAGCAATGCCGCGCTGACGAAATAGAGGATCAGCCGAGCCTCGTCGCTGCGGATGTCCCAACCCTTGAGCGTACGCAGGTCGGTGATGCCGTTGACCCCACCGGTCAAGCCCTGCTGGCCGATGATCAGCACGGTGAGAATCAGCGCGATGGCCTGGGTGACGATGGAAAAGTACACGTCGCCCACGCGCCGCTTGAACATCGCCAGGCCGATCACCAGCGCCAGCAGCACCGGCACCGCCACCACGGCGATCAGGGTGAAGCTCAGGCTGTGGAAGGGCTCCCAGAGCAGCGGCAGTTCGGTGATCTGGTTCCAGTCCATGAAATCCGGAATACCAGGGGTGGACTGGATCTTGGTGCTTTCCGGGTCGGATGCCTCGAGCTTTAAGAACATCGCCATGCAGTAGCCACCGAGGCCGAAGAAGATGCCCTGGCCAAGGCTGAGGATGCCGCCGTAACCCCAGCACAGCACCAGACCAACGGCGACGAAGGCGTACGTCAGGTACTTGCCCACCATATTCAGGCGAAAGGCATCAAGCGCCAGCGGAAACACCACCAGGATCAGCGTGGCGAGCAAGGCCAGGCCGATGGCGCCCTGCTTGCCGCCGAGCAGTTTGTCGAGTGTCGGATTCATCAGAAGCCCTCCGTGCAGACAAAAAGTCGCTTCGAACCGTAGTGAGCAGCTCCAGCTGCAAGAAGCCCGGAGCGCAGCGACGAAGGCGTACACACAGTACGTCGAGCAAATGAGCACCGCGCGCCGCCGCAGATGGAGCGCGCAGTAGGTTGAAAGTGACTGTTCATTTGCGCACCTTGATGGAGAACAACCCCTGCGGGCGCAGCATCAGGATCAGCACCACGGCGGACAGGGTCAGCACCTTGGCCATCGAACCGCTGGTGAAGAACTCCAGCAGCGATTGCGCCTGGGCGATGCTGAACGCCGAAGCGATGGTGCCGAGCAGGCTGGACGCACCGCCGAAGACCACCACCAGGAAGGTGTCGACGATGTACAGCGAACCTGCGGTCGGCCCGGTCGAGCCGATGGTGGTGAAAGCCGCGCCAGCGACGCCGGCGACACCGCAGCCGAGGGCGAAGGTCATACGGTCGACGCGCTTGGTGTTGATGCCCACGGAACGCGCCATCACCCGGTTCTGCATGGTGGCGCGCACCTGCAGGCCCCAGCGCGAGCGGTAGAGCATGATAAACAGCAGCACGGTGAGCAGCAGGGTCAGGCCCATGACGAACAGGCCGTTACGCGGAATGTCGATGGCCTCGGTCGGGTTCCAGGAGCCCATCAGCCACTCCGGCAGCGTGGCGCTGACTTCGCGCGCACCGAAGATCGAGCGAAAGCCCTGCTGCATCACCAGAGACAGGCCCCATGTCGCCAGCAGGGTGTCCAGCGGACGCTGGTAGAGCTTGCTGATCATCGCCCACTCCACCAGCCAGCCGATGGCGCCGGCGATGAAGAACGAGAGGATGATCGCGAGGAAGAAGTAGTAAGGCCCGAAGGCCGGTGCATAGCTGGAGGTCAGCGAGGACACCACGAAGGTGGTGTAGGCACCGATGGTGAGAAACTCGCCATGGGCCATGTTGATCACGCCCATCTGCCCGAAGATGATCGCCAGCCCCAGCGCCATCAGCAGGAGAACACAGAACACGGACAAGCCGTTGAACCCCTGCATGGCCGCGATGGCGCCGAATTCCGATAGCCATTCCATGTTGATGGTCTCCAATAGAGAAGAGAAGGCCTTGTAGGAGCCGGCTTGCCGACGATCCAGCGATCGCCGGCAAGCCATGCACAGGTGTTACTGGTAGCCTTCCGGGAAGGGATTCGGCTCGATCAGGTCGGACTCGTAGACCACCTTGAACTGGCCGTCCTTCTGCACTTCACCGATGCGAGTCTTGCTCCACAGGTGATGGTTGTCGTGCACCTTGACGTAGCCTTCCGGCGCGGTGTCCAGCTCGATGCCCGGGGAAGCGGCAACCACCTTGTCGATGTCGAAGCTGCCGGCTTTCTCCACGGCGGCCTTCCACAGCCACGGGCCGAGGTAGGCGGCCTGGGTCACGTCACCGATCACCGCGTCCTTGCCGTACTTGGCCTTGAAGGCTTCGACGAAGGCGGCGTTGTTCGGGTTGTCCAGGCTCTGGAAGTACTTCATCGAGGCGTAGAAGCCGGCCATGTTCTCGCCACCGATACCCAGCAGCTCGTCTTCGGTGACCGACAGGGTCAGCAGGGTCTGCTTGTCGGCAGTGACACCGGCGGCCTTCATCTGCTTGTAGAAGGCGACGTTGGAGCCACCGACCACGGCAGCGAACACCACGTCAGGCTTGCGCAACTTGATCTTGTTGATCAGCGAGCCGAACTGGGTGTTGCCCAGCGGGTAGTACTCTTCGCCGACCACCTTGCCGCCGAGCACGTTCTCGATGTGCTTGCGCGCGATCTTCATCGAGGTACGCGGCCAGATGTAGTCCGAGCCCAGCAGGTAGAAGGTCTTGGCGCCCTTCTCCTTGGCCACCCAGTCCAGACCGGCAAGGATCTGCTGAGTGGCCTCCTGGCCGGTGTAGATGACGTTCTTCGACTGCTCCAGGCCTTCGTAGAAGGTCGGGTAGTAGAGCAGGCCGTTTTCCTTCTCGAACACCGGCAGCACCGCCTTGCGCGAGGCCGAAGTCCAGCAGCCGAACACGGTCGCGACCTTGTCGCCGACCAGCAGCTTGCGTGCCTTCTCGGCGAAGGTCGGCCAGTCGGAAGCCCCATCTTCCTGAATGACCTTGATCTGCCGGCCGAGCACGCCGCCACTGGCGTTGATCTGCTCGATGGCCAGACGCTCGGCCTGGATCGACCCGGTTTCGGAAATCGCCATGGTGCCGGTGGCCGAATGCAGGATACCGACCGTCACCTCAGTGTCGGTCACCGCCAGGCCGGTGCTGTTGACCTCGGCGCTGGCCACGTGGCTGAACAGGCTGGCGGCCAGCAGCGAGAGCGCTGCCGCCCCTACCGCCAGCCGGCGAGGAAGAAGTCGAATCGGTTGAGAGTCCATGGTCGTGCTCCTGTGCTGGTTATTCGTGCCGAACCACGCCGGCTTCGCAGCAAGGATGCGTTCGCCCCGGCAAGCGGGGTATACGCAGCATGACGTAACGGCATACGTCATCTGACGTACAGCAGCCTGCGCCAGCCTGGTGCAAGCTGGGCGCAGAAAAACCAGGCAGACAGAAGCTCACGCGCGCGCCAGAGGCCTCGCTGAGTCAGGGCATGGAAGTTGCTGATATCTGCCGTAGGAGCGGCAGCAGCCGCGAAAATGCTTCGCGCCGAAGCCGCCCCGACAACTCGCCCCCGACCAGGATCCGCCCGTGCAGCCAACCGGCCCCCAGCGCATCATCAAGATCCGCCGCGACTACAACGCCTGGGTCGCCGACGAGACCATGGAGGATTACGCCCTGCGCTTCACGCCCAGGTCGTTCCGCAAATGGTCGGAGCTGCGTATCGCCAACACCGCGCTCGGCGCTGTGTCGTTCCTCGCCCTGGAAGCCATCGGCGGCGCTCTGGCGCTATCCTATGGTTTCACCAACACCCTGTGGGCGATCCTCGCGGTCAGCCTGGTGATCTTCCTCACCGGGCTGCCGATCAGCTACTACGCGGCCCGCTCTGGCCTGGACATGGACCTGCTGACCCGTGGCGCCGGCTTCGGCTACATCGGCTCGACCATCACCTCGCTGATCTACGCCAGTTTCACCTTCCTGTTCTTCGCCCTCGAAGCGGCGATCATGGCGCTGGCCCTGGAGCTCTATTTCAACATCCCGCTGGCCCTGGCCTATGTGATCTGCTCGATCATCATCATTCCGCTGGTGGCCTACGGCATCACCCTGATCAACCGTCTGCAGATGTGGACACAACCCGTGTGGCTGTTCCTGCTGGTGCTGCCCTACGTCTTCGTCATCGCCAAGAACCCCGAGGCGCTGTCGGACTGGACCAGCTTCGCCGGCCGCGAGGGCGAGCCAGGCAGTTTCAACCTGCTGCACTTCGGCGCCGCCTGCACCGTGGCCCTGGCCCTGATCACGCAGATCGGCGAGCAGGTCGACTACCTGCGCTTCCTGCCGGAAAAGAACCGCGCCAACCGCGTGCGTTGGTGGACGGCGCTGCTGCTTGCCGGGCCCGGCTGGATCATTCCCGGCGCGCTGAAGATGCTCGCCGGCGCCTTCCTCGCGTTCCTTGCCCTGCAACACGAAATTCCCATTGAGCGCGCCGCCGAGCCGACGCAGATGTACCTGGTGGCCTTCAACTACGTGTTCGCCTCGCCGCAGTGGGCGCTGGCAGCCATGGTGCTGTTCGTCATCGTCAGTCAGGTGAAGATCAACGTCACCAACGCCTACGCCGGCTCGCTGGCCTGGTCGAATTTCTTCGCCCGCATCACCCACAGCCATCCGGGGCGCGTGGTGTGGCTGGTGTTCAACGTGGCCATCGCCCTGATGCTGATGGAGCTGGGGGTGTTCGAGGCGATCGAGGAAGTGCTCGGTCTTTACGCCAATATCGCCATCGCCTGGATCGGCGCACTGGTGGCCGACCTGGTCATCAACAAGCCGCTGGGCCTGTCGCCGAAGTACATCGAGTTCAAGCGCGCGCACCTCTACGACATCAACCCGGTGGGCGTCGGCGCCATGCTGATCGCCTCGCTGCTTTCGGTGCTCGCCCATGGCGGCCTGTTCGGCGACCTGGCACAAGCGGCCTCCCCGGCCGTGGCGCTGATCTCGGCCTTCCTGCTGGCACCGCTGCTGGCCTGGCTGACCGGCGGGCGCTACTACATCGCTCGCGAACGCCAGCCACACCTGCTCTACCCGCACACCGAGGCCGGGCAAGTGCAGTGCTGCCTGTGCAACAACCGTTTCGAGGAGCCGGACACCGCGCACTGCCCGGCCTACGGCGCACCGATCTGCTCGCTGTGTTGCTCGCTCGACGCGCGCTGTGAGGATCGTTGCAAGCCGCGTGCACGCCTGAGCGATCAGCTCGACGACTTCATCGGCTGGCTGTTCCCGCGGGTCTCCATCCCGCGCCTGCACAGCCGTCTGGCGCAGTACCTGGGCCTGCTGAGCCTGCTGGTGCTGATGCTGTTCGGCGCCCTGGCGCTGATCTACAGCCAGGTATCGCTAAGCCTGCTGACGCAGGAGCCGGAAGTCCGCCAGACGCTCTATCAGGCTTTTCTCAAGGCCTTCCTGACCCTCTCGCTGTTTGCCGCCATGCTCGCCTGGTGGCTGGTGCTGACCCGCGAAAGCCGGCGCGTGGCGCAAGAAGAATCGGATCGACAGACCCTGCTGCTGATGCAAGAGATCGAAGCCCACCGCAAGACCGACGAAGCGTTGCAGCAAGCCAAGGAGGCCGCCGAAGCGGCCAATGCAGCGAAGAGCCGCTACGTCACCGGCCTGTCCCACGAGCTGCGCACACCGCTCAACAGCATCCTCGGCTACACCCAGATCCTGCAGCGTGACGCCGCCATGCCGAGTCAGCACAAAGATGCCCTGGCCACCATCCTGCGTAGCGGTTCGCACCTACTGTCGCTGATCGATGGTCTGCTCGACGTGGCCAAGATCGAAGCCGGCAAGCTGCATCTGGAACTGGCGGAAATTCCCTTCCCGGAGTTCATCGACCAGCTCGAACGCATGTTCACCCCGCAGGCGGCCGAGAAAGGCCTGCGCTTTCGTCTCGAATGCATCGGCCGCATGCCGGCAGTGGTGCGTGGCGACGAGAAACGCGTCAGGCAGATCCTGATCAACCTGCTGGGCAACGCGGTGCGCTTCACCGAGCGTGGCGAGGTGCGTTTGCGCGTCGGCTACATGCGCGAAACCGCCACCTTCGAGATCATCGATACCGGCATCGGCATCGCCCCGGAGCAGATCGAGCGCATCTTCCAGCCCTTCGAACGCGGCGACCTGATGCGTCAGGACAACGGTGTCGGCCTCGGCCTGACCATCACCCGCATGCTCACTGCGCTGATGGGCGGCGAGCTCTCGGTGCACAGCGACCCCGGCCAGGGCACCTGTTTCCAGGTGCGTCTGTTCCTCTCCGAAGTGCGCGTGCCGCAGGCGGTGGTGCACGTCGAACACGACATCATCGGTTACCAGGGTGAGCGCCGCCTGATCCTGGTGGTGGACGATCACCTCGAACATCGCCGCGTGCTGACCGGCATGCTCGAACCGCTGGGTTTCGAGGTGATCCAGGCGGCCAGCGGCCAGGAGGCGATTCGCCAGGTAGCGCTGCACAACCCGGCATTGATCCTGATGGACCTGTCCATGCCGCAGATGGACGGCTGGGAAACCAGCCGCCTGATTCGCCGCAACACACAGTGCCAGGCACCGATCATCGTGATCTCCGCCAACGCCTTTACCGACGACCGCGAACGCAGCGTCGCCGCCGACTGCGACGACTACCTGGCCAAACCGGTGTACACCCCGCAGCTACTCGAACGCATCCAGCACCAGCTCGACCTGACCTGGCTGCGCCGTACTCAGGAGCAGTCGCCACCGCCGATGGCCATGACCTTGCCGGGCAACGACGACCTGCAGGCGCTGCGCGAGTTGGGCGCGCTCGGCTACATGCGCGGTCTTCAGCAACGCCTGGATGACATCGACCAGCGCGATCCAGCCTGCGCCGGCTTCACCGCCGCCCTGCGCCTGTTGGTAAAGAACTTCCAGCTCGACGAACTCAACCGCCAACTGAAGGAGGCCGAACATGAATGCGCCGCTCCACAAGACTGAGTCGGGCAGGCCAAGCGGCCTGCCGAGCGAACGCGGCATCATCCTCATCGTCGACGACACGCCGGACAACCTCGCCCTGCTCTCCGACGCCCTCGACGATGCCGGCTACATGGTGCTGGTGGCGCTGGACGGCAGCAGCGCGCTGGGACGTATCCAGCGGCGGAGGCCCGACCTGATCCTGCTCGACGCGATGATGCCCGGGCTGGATGGTTTCGAGACCTGCCGGCGGATCAAGGCCGAGCCGAGCAGCACCGACATCCCGGTGCTGTTCATGACCGCCCTGACCGACAGTGAGCACGTGGTGCAGGGCTTCGCGGCCGGTGGTATCGACTATGTGACCAAACCGATCAATCCCGACGAAGTGCTCGCCAGGGTCGCCTCGCACCTGCGTACCGCGCGCACGCTCCAGTCTGCACGCGCGGCCTCGAAGCCGATCAGCCTGAGCCTCGACGATGCCCCGGCGCATGCCAGGCTGTCAGCACGCTTCCAGCTCACCGAGCGCGAAGTGCAGGTACTGCGCTGGGTGGCCTGCGGCAAGACCAACCGCGATATCGGCGACATTCTCGGCCTCAGTCCACGCACGGTAAACAAGCACCTGGAACATGTGTACGTGAAGCTCGGCGTGGAAACCCGCACCGCGGCCGCCTCGGTGGCCCTGGCGGCGATGAGCGAACGGGCATAGCGCACTACACCGGACAGATGCAGCCAGCAATTATCGAGTCGACAGGTACTCCCGCCTCAGGTAGCAGAGAAAACGAACTCCGGAGTCAGTGCCCGATAGCCGAAATACCCGCCAACGGCTAATCTCGCACTCTCGACTACAGGAGTTCTCGATATGCGTACCGCTCTTTTCTGCCTGCTTTTCAGCGCAGGCATCGCTCAGGCTGGAGTACTGGTCAACTCGACGGTATGGGTCGTTGCACTGCAATGCGAAGGCTACCGGCATTGCTACGCGTCCAGTAACGGCTCTTATACGGGCAGCCTCAATGGGGCGCGTCGTTTTGACGATGCTGCTTCAGCCGAACGTTTCATCGGCAGTTTCACCAGCAGCATTCGTGACAAGAGCCCTCAGCTGCAGTCTATTGTCGAGCAGGTGTGCGTGCAGCCGACCGACACCCGTACCAACGGCAAACCCTGCTGAACCTCTGCACTGAATGGCGACCTGCCTCGGAACCATGATGCCCCACCCCAATATCGTCATTCTTACCGGCGCAGGCATCTCCGCCGAAAGCGGCATCCGTACCTTTCGTGCCGCTGATGGGCTCTGGGAAGACCACCGCATCGAGGAAGTCGCCACGCCCGAAGGCTTCGCGCGCGACCCGGCGCTGGTGCAGCGTTTCTACGATATGCGCCGCGCTCAGTTGCGCGATCCGGCCATCACGCCGAATGCCGGGCACCGAGCCCTGGCCGAGCTGGAGGCTAGCTGGCAGGGGGAGTTCCTGCTGGTCACGCAGAACGTCGACAATCTGCACGAGCGTGCTGGTTCCAGGCGCCTGCTGCATATGCACGGCGAGCTGCAATCGATGCTGTGCAGCAACAGCCAGCAGCGCTTTTCGCTGCTTGAGGACATGCCAGTCAGCCAGGCGTGCGCCTGCTGCGGGCTGGTCGGTACCCTGCGTCCGGATATCGTCTGGTTCGGCGAGATGCCCTATTACATGGAGCGTATTTATGACGCGCTGGAGCAGTGCGAGCTGTTCGTCAGCATCGGTACCTCGGGCCATGTCTACCCGGCAGCGGGGTTCGTCGAGCAGGCGCGCAGGGCCGGGGCGCATACGCTGGAGATCAATCTGGAGCCGAGCCAGGGCCACTCGCTGTTCGCCGAGAAACGCTATGGCCTGGCCACCGAACAGTTGCCCCGCTGGGTCGCGGAGCTATTGGCTGGCTGAGAGAGACCGTAGGGCGGGTGAAACCCGCCAATACGCAAATGGCTTCCAACCCGTAGGAGCGGCTTCAGCCGCGAAAGCTGCTCGTGGCTGAAGCGCAATGCCGCCCAACCACTCCTACAAGGGCCCAACGCCCGGCCATACCCCCTAACCGGCAGCGTCCTGAACAGGCGCCGCCGCCTCGGCCGGCACTTCTGGCTGCGGGTTGAACACACCATTGCTCCAGGCGTAGTAGCCCAGCCCCAGGGCCAGCAGCAACGCCAGCAGCCAAGGCCACAGCACCGGCTTGTTGGCATAGGGATCACGCAGCGCGCGGTCGCTGCCCTCGGGCAATTCCGCCATCTGCGTGAGCGCGGTGCCGAAGGGAATGCTGATGCGCGCCTGGGCATTCACCGCCCAGCCGTTACCGTCGAGGATCGGTCCCAGGCTGCGGCGCCGCAGCTTGAACCAGGCCAGCAGCATGGCCGGCCCGGAGATGGCCAGCAGCACGCCGAGCAGCAGCAGCGGAACCTGCCACCAGGCCAGCGAGAGAATCCCGGTAATCACCGCCGCCAACGCCGTACCCAGGGCACCGACCGCCAGACCGATGGCCGCGAAAATACCGGCGAACTTGGCGATGTCGAATGCAGGTGTCGGGGTAGCCGCAGGCGCCGCGCCGGTTTCACCGACCTTGGCCGCGGTCTTGCTGACCATGTCGGCGTCACGGCTGGCCGCAAGCTTCTGCACCTGGTCGGACACCAGCTTGGAAATGCGCCGATACGGCGACCAGAACGCCTCGCGGATGCTGACCGCGTTCTGTACCACCTTGACCACGGTGGCATCCCAGTCGTTGCCGTCGCGGTCATAGAACAGGCCATGGCGACCGGCCTGCAGGTCGCCCTCGTTGCCAGCGGTCACGGCCACCACGATGTTCAGGGTTTCCTTGCCGCGTACCGGCTCGCCACGGCGGGTACAGGCGCAGTAGAGCAGGAAGCAATCGCTGGCCGCCGCCACCTTGGCGTGGGCCTCGACGTTGTCGACCTCCACCACCAGCTCGCAGCTCTTGCCATCGATATACAACACGCCAGCCTGGAACACGGCCTTCTCGTGACGCGAATAGAAGGACTGAAAGGACACGAAGTTGCGCAGCAGCGTGACCAGGCCGTGACGCAGACGAATCAGCTTGTCCAGCTCGACCAGCCCGTCCGCCGCTTCGGCGACGGTCTTGTCCTCTTCGACCAACGCCAGCAGGCGCGCCTCGGCGCCCTGCTCCACCAGTTCGAGGATACGCCCGCGCTGCAGCACGTCGGCAATCGCCACGTTGGGCGTCTCGGCGCGCCAGGCCAGGTAGTTACTGCACAGCGCCACCAGGTGCTGCCACTGCTCATGCGACAGGCAGTCCAGCTCCCCGTAGACCGGCATCACCACACGCTGACGGAACTCGCCGATGGCGTGTTGCCAGGCCGGGTTGAGGCCCTTGTGCAGCGGCAACTCATCGCCATGCTGCACCACCGCCAGCGGCAGGTCGGCCACCTCGCTGGCATCGGCCAGCGAGAGCGCTGCCAGGCGCACCAGTTCCTCTTCCTTGGCGTTCATCAGGGCTGCGGCGCGCGAGTCGAATTCAGCCATGGCCACGCGCGTGAAGTAATCGTCGATCTTGGCGCGCACCGCGCTCAGCGCCTCGACCGCTGCCACGGTCCCCTCACCGAAGACATCGAGCCCCTGCTCGGCAGCCCGTGCATGCCAGGCATGCAGCTGGCGCGCCTGATCGAAGAAGGCGCCGATCTGCTCGACGCCGATGGCCGGCTCGCCGCTTCGGTCGGTCTGCGCGCCCAGGCAGGCAATGATGTCGGCGATAGCGGACTTGAGCTCGGCATCCTCGGTCAGGGTCGCCGGCACCAGGCCGTCACCATTGGCCTGGTTTGGTGGGAACAGCTTGGCCAGCTCGGCGGTGTCGCTGGGCGTCAGGCTGTCGCCATCGGGCCGTCCGATCACGCCCAGCAGGCGCTGTGCAGCCAGCCGCAGGTGCGCGCCGACGGCATCGTCGGTGAGCGACGACAATTGCAGCGGCCCGGCCTGGAACAGCACGGCGGGATCGCGCAGGCGCGCCAGCGTCCAGTCCACCACGTCGAGAATTTCCGGGGCACGGATACGACCATCCTTGTTCAGATCGATGTATTGCAGCATGCGCCGATCCAGTTCCAGGTTGTTCACCGGGCAGGCCAGGCTGGCCCAGAGCTTCTGGTCCAGGCCGCGCAGGGCGGCGAGATCGGCAGGCGTTTCCAGTTGCACCTGATCGAAGCCGCCGGCACGGAAGAAGCGCCAGCGATGGGCAAGAGCTTGAGTCATCTACAAAAGATCCTTTCTTTGTGAGGGCGACTGCGCCACGAAGCCGGCGATGATCCCGCCCTGCACATCGGCACGTGGATCAGCCAACAGACTCCTACTACCCAGGCGCTGTTCGCCTCAGTGTAACCGAGGCGCAGCGCCGTGCGCCTATCGCGCCTCGACCGTCATCGGCTGCGCCTCGGGCTGCTTGATCAGCGCATAGAGCACGCCAGTAAGCAGGCTACCGGCAACGATGGCCAGCAGGTACAGGAGCGCGTGATTGATGGCGTTGGGGATCAGCAGCACGAACAGACCGCCGTGCGGCGCCATCAGCTTGCAGCCGAAGTACATCGATAGCGCACCGGTCAACGCGCCACCGGCGATGCTGGCCGGGATCACCCGCAGCGGGTCTTTCGCGGCGAAGGGAATCGCACCTTCGGAAATGAAGCACAACCCCAGCACCCCGGCAGCCTTGCCGGCCTGGCGCTCGCTCTGGGCGAACTTGCGCCGCGCCAGCACGGTGGCGATGGCCATGGCGATCGGCGGCACCATGCCGCCGGCCATGGTCGCGGCCATCGGCGCGTAACTGCTCGAGGCCAGCAGGCCGACCGAAAAGGCATAGGCCGCCTTGTTGATCGGCCCGCCGAGATCCACACACATCATGCCGCCGAGCAACGCACCGAGCAGAATGGCGTTGGTGCTGCCTATGCTGTCGAGAAACTGGGTGAGCGACTGCAACACATCAGCCACGGGACTGCCGACGATATAGATCATCGCCAGGCCGGTGATCAGGCTGGCCAGCAGCGGGATGATCAGAATCGGCTTGAGCGCCTCCAGGCTCTCCGGCAAGCGCACCCAGCGGGCAATGGCCTTGGCCGAATAGCCGGCGATGAAACCGGCGACGATGCCACCGATGAAACCGGCCCCCAGCGAGCTGGCGAGCATCCCGCCGATCATCCCCGGCGCCAGGCCCGGGCGATCCGCGATGGAATAGGCGATATAACCGGCCAGCACCGGCACCATCAGCTTGAACGCGGCGTCACCACCGATCTGCATCAGCGCGGCGGCGAAGGTGCCCTCCTGCTTGAACGCCTCGATACCGAACACGAAGGACAACGCGATCAGCAGACCGCCCGCCACCACCATCGGCAGCATGTAGGAAACACCAGTGAGCAGGTGCTTGTAGGGGCCGGTCTTCTCGCCGCTGCTGGCGGCGGACTTGCCTTCGGCGGGCGCTGCTTCGCTCAGAGGGCGTGCCTCGCTCAACGCCCGTTCGAGCGCCTGCTGCGGCTGTTTGAGCGCCACACCGGTACCGCAGCGGTAGATCTTCTTGCCGGCGAAGCGGCTGGTATCGACCTCGATATCGGTGGCCAGCAGCACGGCATCGGCAGCGGCGATGGCGGCATCGTCGAGCAGATTGCGCGCACCGACCGAACCGCGGGTTTCCACCTGCAGCTCGATGCCCACCCGCTGCGCCGCCTGCTGCAACGCCTCGGCGGCCATGAAGGTATGCGCTACGCCAGTCGGGCAAGCGGTGACCGCGACCAGCCGGCGGCGGCCGCCAGGCGCAGCCTCACTGCCTTCGCCATAAGGCTGAGCACGCTCGGCGGCGTCGCGCAAGAAACGCTGCGGGTCAGCCAGCGCCTCGGCAGGCGAGGCCTGCAGCAGGCGCTTGCCGGCAAAGCGGCCTAGCGGCAGCTCACCGGTCTTGACCACCAGCACCCAATCGGCAGCGGCGATTTCGGCTTCGCTCAGCGGCGAGCCAATCGCGCGGGCATCATGCACCTCGACACGGGTTTGCCAGCCCAGACGCTCGGCGGCAGCCTGTAGCAGGCGCGAACACAGCACGCTGGTGACCTGACCATTGGGGCAGGCAGTGACGATCAGCAACTTCATGGTGGGTGCCTCTTATTGTTCTAGACGCTGCAGTTGCACGGCCGCCTCAAGACGGGCCAACTGCTCGCGATCATGGATACCGAAACCGATCTGGGTGACCGCCTGCGCCGCCACCGCCGTGGCCAGGCGCAGCGTGCGCTCGGCCGGCCAGCCTTCGAGCAGGCCATGCAGGCTGGCCGCCAGCAGCGAGTCACCGGCACCGACCGTGCTGGCGACCTCGACACGCGGCGGTACGGCGCGCAGGGCGATGTCCGGGCCATGCCAGTCGACGCCCTCCGCACCGCGCGACAGCAGCACGTGCTCGATCCCCTGGGTGCGCAACGTCTGTACGGCAGCGGCCAAGTCTCTGCCGCAGACCTCGGCCAGCTCTTGCTCGTTGGGTTTGATCAGCCAGGGCGCGACGCCTAGCGCCGCCTGCAGGGCCGCCCCACTGCTGTCGACCGCCAGCGGCACGCCACTGGCCTTGATGCGGCGCAACAGAGCGGCGAACCACTGCGGGGTGACGCCGCGCGGCAGGCTGCCAGCGACCACCACCAGATCATGCCCGGCGAGCAGCGGCTGCAACGTCTCCTCCAGACGCTGCAGGTGCTCGGCTTCGACCTGCGGGCCGGGGCCGTTGAGATCGGTGACGCAGCCATCGGCCTCGGCCAGCTTGACGTTGCTGCGCGTCTCGCCCGGTACGCGAACGAACAGGTCGTGAAAACCGCGCCTGTGCATCAGGCTCTCGAACGGCGCGGCATTGTCGCGCCCGAGAAAGCCACCGACGCTCAGGCTGTGGCCAAGGTCGGCCAGCACCTGAGCGACGTTCAGGCCCTTGCCGGCGGCGTGGCTGCGCAGCTCATGACAGCGGTTGATCGCGCCGGGCTGCAGGCGGTCGAGACGCAGGGTCAGGTCCAGCGCCGGATTCAGGGTCAGGGTCAGGATTCGGGCCATCAGTGCATCTCCGCCACCAGCGCGCGCACGGCGCTGGCACTGTCCAGGGTCAGGGCGCGGTCGGCCAGGGCTCGCGCCTGGCGGCTGTCCAGCTCGCGCACGCAGGCCTTGACCAGGGCAATCGAACGCGGCGTCACGCTCAACTCGTCCACACCCAGGCCAACCAGCAGCGGCACGGCCAGACGATCGCTGGCCAGCTCGCCGCAGACACCGACCCACTTGCCCTGCGCATGGGCAGCGGTCACGGTCATCTCGATCAGGCGCAGCACCGCCGGGTGCAGGCCATCGGCCTGCGCCGACAGCTGCGGATGGCCACGGTCGATGGCCAGGCAGTACTGAGTCAGGTCATTGGTGCCGATGCTGAAGAAGTCCACCTCGCGCGCCAGCACCGGCGCCAGCAGCGCGGCCGAGGGCACTTCGATCATGATGCCGATCTGCAGATCGCGCACCTCGATCTCTTCACGCAGGCGCTGCACCATGTCACGCGCCGCGCGCCATTCCTCCACAGAGCCGACCATGGGGAACATGATCCGCAGCGGACGACCATCGGCCGAGGCAAGCAAGGCGCGCAGCTGGGTTTCCAGAATCTCCGGGCGCTGCAGGCTCAGGCGAATGCCACGCACGCCGAGGAAAGGATTCTCCTCGGCCGGCATTGGCCAGTACGGCAGGGGTTTGTCCCCCCCGACATCCAGCGTGCGCACCACCAGCGGCCGCCCGGCCAGCGCATCGAGCACGCGCCGGTACTCGCGTTCCTGCGCAGCGTGATCCGGCGCCTGGGCATGCTCCATGAACACCAGCTCGGTGCGCAGCAGGCCTACCGCCTCCGCGCCCAGCTCCACCGCATAAGCAGTTTCGCCGCTGGCGCCGATATTGGCAGCGACTTCGACGCGCACACCGTCCCGGGTCTGCGCGCTGTCAAAACGTGCTACATGAGCCCGCTCCCGGCGTTGCTGCGCAGCCTCGCGCTCTTGCAACGCCCGATCACGTTCCTCTGCATCCGGTGCGATGCGCAACAGGCCGCTGTCGCCATCGAGCAGCAGCGGCGTGCCCTGAGCCAGCGCCAGCACAGCATCGCCGGCACCGACCACAGCGGGAATGCCCAGGGCCCGGGCGATGATCGCACTGTGCGCGGTGGCGCCACCGCGGGCGGTCAGAATGCCGGCGACGCGCTGACGGTCGAGGCTGGCGACGTCCGACGGCACGACCTCGGCCATGACCAGGATGTAAGGTTCGTTCGGCTCGCTGGGTAGCTCTACGCCACAGAGGTGCGCCAGCACGCGGTTGCCGATATCACGCAGGTCGGCCGCGCGCTCTGCCAGCAGCGGGTCATGCAAGGCTTCCTGGCGCTTGGCCGCCGCCTCGACTTCGACCTGCCAGGCCGCTTCGGCGCTCGCGCCCTTGTGCAGACGGGCGTCGACGTCTTCGCGCAGCGCCGGATCATCGAGCATGGCCAGGTGGGCGCTGAAGATTTCGCGAATGCTCGCCACACCGGCGCCATCCACCAGGCGCTGGATCTGTGCAGCGACGACCGCCAGGGCGGAATCCAGGCGCGCGCGCTCCTGCTCGACGCCCTGCCCCTGCTCGGTGAAATCAAAGGTCGGCGGCGTGCGCACCAGCACCGGACCGATGGCAATGCCGGGCGAGGCGCCGACCGCCAGCAAGCGACTGCCGGCGACCGGGGCAACCGCCTCTAAAGGTTCAAGCTGCGCAGCGACTTCAGGCAGGGCATCGCTCAGCGGCTCGACCGCCTCACCCAGGCCACTTTCCATAGCCGCGCGAATGGCCGGCAGGGCGCTGTCGGCAATCGCCGCTTCGGCACTGAACTCAAGCATCTGGCCACGTCGTGCACCCAGCGCCAGCAGGCGGCTGAGGCTCTTGGCCGACACCCCTGCGCCCGTATCGCCCAGCAAGCGCACGCGAATGTCACCCGCGAAACCCTGCGCCAGCTCGCTCAGCGCCTTGGCCGGACGTGCATGCAGACCATGGGCATTGAGCAGCGGCACGCTGAGGCTGGGCCAGTCCGGCGCTACCTCGCCGCCCAACGCCTCGATCACCTGGCGGCTATCGCTGGCTTCACTGAATGCCGCCGCGCGACCGCCGATCAGCACATCGCACAGACGCTCCAGGGCCTGGCGATGCGCCTCGCCCTGGCTGGCCAGACAGAACAGACCACGCAGCGCCTCACCGCGAAAAGTCAGCGGCTGCGCCGGCGTGACGAAAGCCAGGCCGGGTCGCTCGACGCTGGCCTCGCTGTGCAGCCACCACAGGCCATCGCCCAACGGCAGCGGCTCGCCACGCGCCAGCCCGAGGGCGAAACCGCTACGCGCGCAACCGGCCTGACGCAGCAGCCGTGCGCCCTGCCAGAGCAATTCGTCGAAGTCTTCGGCAGGCTGCGCCAGCGCCACCAGTTGGCCGTCCAGCGCCAGCGCCTGCGGAGCGCCCTGCAGCAACTCGAGTATCTGCGCCGGCTCGCGGGCCTCACGCAGCGCCTGGCTCAGATCCCCCTCGCCCAGGGCGCGGGTCAGCAGCTGCAACAGGTGCAGGTGTTCGTCGGACTGGGCGGCGATAGCGATGGCCAGGTAGACCTGCTGACCGTTGCCCCAGTCCACGCCCGCGGGGAACTGGATGAGACTGACACCGGTGCGCAGCACCTGGTCGCGGGTCTGCGGCGTGCCATGGGGAATGGCGATGCCCTGGCCGAGAAAAGTCGAGCCCTGCGCCTCGCGTGCCTGCAGGCCTTCGAGGTAAGCCGGAGTAGCCAGACCGCTACGCGCCAGTGCATCGCCGAGCATGGCCAGGGCTTCGCCCTTGGTCGCCGCCGCCTGGCCCATCTGAATTTGGCTGGCATCAAGTTCGAGCATATGAATATCTCCGACTTATTGTTTTTGGCTCAGAGCATGATCAATGCCCCGCTGCGCTTCGCTGATGCTGCGTTGACAGGCGGCTCGAAGGGCGAACAACGCGAGTCACGCAGCAGGCATTTACCACGGGTAGACGGCGCGTTTTCGCCTTGCCCGGCTCTGCCTCGCAGGGCTTGATACAGGTTCTAGACTAGCTGATGAAATGGAATGCTGAAACGTTTCACCAAGTGTTGGCACCTTATCCGATAATGGGTAATCCTTGAAGCCCGGTCGTCGTCGAGTCGGTGTAGACTCGCCGCGTTCGCCCGCTCGAACCCTTTTCCCTGCATGGTGCTGCGCCCGTGAAACTCAGTGACATCGCCCGCCTGGCTCAGGTCTCGGTGACCACCGCCAGCTACGTGATCAACGGTCAGGCCGAACGGCGGCGTATCAGCCCTGCGACCGTGGCCAGAGTGCTGGCAGTGGTCGAGGAGCATGGCTATCTCCCTGACCAGCAGGCCGCCAGCCTGCGCCGCGGGCAAAGTCGCTGCCTGGGTTTCATCCTGCCAGACCTGGAAAACCCGAGTTATGCGCGCCTGGCCAAACTGCTCGAACAGAAGGCCCGCGCCGCCGGCTACCAGTTGCTGATCGCCAGCTCCGATGATGATCCGGGCACCGAGCGCCAGTTGCTCGAACTGTTCCGCTCACGCCGCTGCGAGGCGCTGATCGTCGCCAGTTGCCTGCCGGCCGATGACCCGCTGTACCCCGCCATCGTCGCTGCCGGTCTGCCGGTGATAGCCGTGGACCGGGCGCTTTCACCCGTACACATCCGCTCGGTGGTCAGCGACGACGAACAGGCCGGGCGCACCCTGACCGAAAGCCTGCTGACGCCCAAGCCTCGGCATATCGCCCTGCTCGGCGCGCGTGCGGAGCTGGTCATCAGCCAGGCGCGCGAGCGAGGCTTCCATGCCGCGCTGGCTGGCTTCGACGGGCGCATCAGCGTTTACCACGGCGAGCTGTTCAGCCGCGCCTGCGGCTATCGGCAGATGCAAGCGCTGCTGGAGCAGGCCGGCCCGCCCGATGCCTTGTTGACCACCGCCTACGTGCTGCTCGAAGGGGTGCTCGACGCCCTGCGTGAACAGGATCGTGAGCAATGGCCGGCAGTGCGCCTGGCCACCTTCGGCGATACCCAGCTGCTGGATTATCTGCCGCTGCGAGTCAATGCCATGAGCCAGCAGCACGAACGCATCGCTGAGCGCGTATTGGCCTGGGCACTGCGCGCAGTAGAACTCAACGACTATCAACCCGGCATCGAGGCCATAGACCGCAGCTTCAAGGCTCGTACCTGAACCTCCCTAGCCGCCCTGGATTTTCTGCAGCAATGGCGCGCACTGGCTCGGCTCGTCGCCAGCACTGGGCGCCACCAGCGCCAGCAAGCCGGCCGCCGGAGCCACCGCGACGCCCAGCGCCACCAGGCCGACACCACGCAGCACCAGCGGCGAGGCCTGTACCCCCGGCGACGGCTGCTTGAACGTGCCGCGCACATACAGCGGCGAGCGCAGGGAAAAGATACGAAAGCCCTTGGTCGACGGCGTGACGGTGAAGTCCAGTTGCTCGCTGGCGAAGTTGGCGCTGCCGTCGACCTTGATCACCGCATTGTCGGTATCGATGACGAACAGTCGCGTGCTCATCAGCCCCTGCTTGATACCGAGGTCCGCTGCCGCGCAGTGAATCTTCACGTCCTCGTCGCCGAACAGCTTGCCCACCAGATAGTTGCCGACGTTCAGCCCGGCGATTTCCATCAGCCCGCGACTGACCGCACCATCGTTGATCAACATCTTCAGCTCGCCATCGGCGCTGCCGAGTAACGCGGCCACCGAGTTGCCACGCCCACTGACACGCGCATCGCCGTTGAGCTCACCGAAGCTGGTCTGCATCGGGGCGAAGGTGGGAAACAGTTGCTTGAGCTTGAGTTCACGCGCGCGCGCATGCATCTGCCCCTGCAACGGCGTGGTCGCGCCATTGAGGCGGATCTGCGCATCGAGCACACCACCGGCCATGCCGAAGCGCAGCGGCTCCAGGCTCAACGCGCCGTCGTTGAGCAGCACATGGGTATCGAGGTCGGTGATCGGTAACTGCTCGCCATGCACGATGCGCTTGCCGACAAAGCGCACATCGGCGTCCATCGCACGCCAGCGGTCGGTACGAAACTGCGCAACGGGCAACGCCTTGTTCGCCGGCTGCACGTCCTGCTCACCACGCTCGCGCTTGTCCTCGCCGGAGTCGGCGCCGATCAGCGGCGCCAGATCACTGAACAGCAGCTGGTTGGAGGTCAGTTGGCCAGACAGCTTCGGTCGCGGCTGACGCGCCACGAATGTCAGGTCGCCATGGATATCGCTGGCGCCGATCTGGCCGTTGAAGCCGAGGTAGCGAAAGATCGCCCCGTCGGCATTGTGCAAGTCGGCCTGCAAACGGCCATCGGTGCTGTAGGGCGGCGTCTCCGGCAGCGTTACACCGGTCAGCGGATACAAGTGCCCGAGGCTGGCACCGGACAGGCGCAAGCGCAGATCCAGAGCGCCCAGGTTCTGTGGATCGGTCAGACTGCCGGCCAGCACGATACGGGTCGCGCCAATGCGCAGATCGGCCTGTAAGGGGAAGGGTTGCGCGGCATCGTGCAACGCGAGCAGGCCACCGACCTTGCCGCTGCCGGTCAGTGCTTGACCACGCAAGCGGCCCTTGGCTTGCCAGGCGAACGCATAATCCTGGGCGCTGGCATTGCTCTGCGCCAGGCGCTCGGCCGTGCTTTTGCCGACGATATCGGCAAAAGCAATCGGCTTGCCCAGTGGCTCGATAAGCGCCTGCAGGCGGGTGTCGCTGAGCGCGTCATCGAGCTTCACCTGCCCCTTGTCGAAAGCGATGGTGCCGATATCCAGCGTCCAGGGGCTGGGCTCAGCCGTATCGGCCGACTGTTCCTCGCCCAGATCGAACACCCAGTTGGCGCGACCATCGGCCAGCCGCTGCAGATCAGCGACCGGTGCGCCGAGTTCGATAGCGGGGATGCTCACCGTCTTCCACAGCAGTGGCAGCGGAGACAGGTGAAAGCGCACGCTTTCGAGGCTGACGAAGGTCTCGCCCTGCGCCCAATCGGGATTCCCCAAGCGCAAGTGCTCGGCGGCGAAATGCGGCCAAGGCAACCAGGCGCTCAAGCCCTCCTCGCCGGCCTCTCGCTGCCAGACCACACGCAGATCGCCCTCGATGGCGAACGGCCGATTCAGGGCGGCAGAAACCTGCTCGTTGATCAACGGCCGCGCGCGGTTCCAGTCGAACAACTGCAGAAACAGCAGCGACGCGGCCACCATCAGCAGAAACACGGCGAACAACAGGCTCAACAGCTTGCGTACATGGCGCACCCAGCGACCTCCTTATTTCACTACCCGAGTGAAACGCCTCCATAGCCATACGACTGAAAAGATCGGCCAACGCTCCCTCATGCTGGCGGGAAAGACGAAAATAGCCGAACCTGAACCCCCATCCGTGAGCCGACCGATGCGCCTGATCGACACCCACACCCACCTCGATTTCCCCGAATTCGATGCTGATCGCGACGCAGTGCTCGCGCGCAGCCGCGCGCTCGGCGTAAGCCGCATGGTGGTACTTGGGGTCTACCAGACCAACTGGCAGCGACTGTGGCAACTGGTCGAGGAACATCAAGAGCTGCATGCCGCATTCGGCCTGCATCCGGTCTACCTGGACGAGCACAGCCCAGAGCATCTCGATGAACTGCGCGACTGGCTGGGCAGATTGGCCGGGCATCGCAAGCTCTGCGCCGTTGGCGAGTTCGGCCTGGACTATTACCTGGAGCACCTGGATCGGCAGCGCCAGCAGACGCTGTTCGAAGCGCAGCTTGAGCTGGCGGTGGAGTTCGAACTGCCGGCGCTGCTGCACGTACGCCGCGCCCATGCCGCGACCATCGCCACGCTCAAGCGCTTTCGCCTGGCGCGCGGCGGCATCATCCACGCCTTCGCCGGCAGCCTGGAAGAAGCCCGCGAGTACATCAAGCTGGGCTTTCGCCTCGGCCTGGGCGGCGCCGCTACCTGGCCGCAGGCCAATCGACTGCGCAAGGTGGTGGCGCAGCTGCCACTGGACGCCATCGTGCTGGAAACCGACGCCCCGGACATGGCGCCCGCCATGCACCCAAACCAGCGCAACAGCCCAGAGCATCTGCAGGACATCTGCAGCGAGCTGGCAACGCTGCGTGGAGTGACAGCCGAAGAACTGGCAGCGGCCAGCAGCCGCAATGCGGATGAGCTGTTCGGCTGGAACTGAGGCGAGATCGGTCGCCTCCGACGGAGGGGCTTCAGCCGCGATCACTGCAAAAGCATCGCCGCCGAAGCGCCTGCCACGCAGCAACTAGACCCGGAATGCGCTGATCAACTGCTTGAGACGCGACACCAGTTCGCTCAGCTCGCGGCTGGCTTGCTCGGTCTGGCTGGCACCGGCTGCGGTGCGCTCACCCGCGTGGTTGATCTCGACGATGTTCTGATCGATATCGTGCGCCACGGCGGTCTGCTGCTCGGCCGCCGCCGCGATCTGCTGATTCTGATCGACGATCATGCCTACCGCACCGAGGATGTTCTCCAGGGCCGACTGCACCTTGGCGGACTCGCTCACCGTACCGTCAGCCATCTGATGACTGGCGTTCATCGCCTTGACCGCCGCACCGACGCCGCCCTGCAGCTTGACGATCATCGCCTCGATTTCCTCGGTGGACTGCTGCGTGCGCTTGGCCAGGTTGCGCACCTCGTCGGCCACCACGGCGAAGCCACGGCCCTGCTCACCCGCTCGCGCCGCTTCGATGGCGGCATTGAGCGCCAGCAGGTTGGTCTGCTCGGCGATGCCCTTGATCACGTCCAGCACCTGGCTGATCGCCGCACTGTCATTGGCCAGTTGATTGACCACCGTCACCGACTGATCGATCTCGCCGGCCAAGCGCTGAATCGCCCCGACCTGCGTCTCGACCAGGGCACGCCCGGTGACCGTCTCCTGATTCACGCTCTGCGCACTGCCCACCGCAGCGGCGGCACTGCGCGCCACCTCTTGCGCCGTGGCAGCCATCTGGTTCATCGCCGTCGCCACCTGCTCGATCTGCGCACGCTGGCTGGCCACGGCCTGGTTGCTCTCACCCGAGACCAGTTCGACGCGATCCGCCTGGCCGCCGACTTCGCCGACGGTGTGCCCGACGCGCTCGATCAGGTCATGGATACGCACCACGGTCTGGTTGAATACCTGGCCCAGCTCGCCCAGCTCATCGCGACTCTGCGCCCGGAAGTTGACCGTCATATCGCCAGCCGCCACCTTGTCCATCACCTGACCGAGGTTCTTCAGCGTCGCACGGGTGGAAACGTAGAAGCCGCCGTAGAGATAGACGATCAACAGAAACACCACCACCAGCGCCACCACCAGCAGCAGCATCTGCGCGCGGTTCTCGCTCAGGCGCTCGCTCAACTGGCTGTCGAGAAAGGCCAGCAGGCCGTCGTTGAACGCATAGGTCTTGGCCATTTCCTGGCTGACCTGATCGTAGAACTGCGTCCAGGGTGTATCCAGGCTGTCGGCGATAATCACCTGATCCTCGAACAGCACGGCACTGTCCTTGAGCGTCTGCCGGCTGGCCTCGGCAAGACTGCCCAGGCCATTCTGCGCCGCGACGTTGCCGGCCAGCGCGTCCTGCAGGTTCAGGCCATATTCGGCGTGGAGCTTCTCCAGCAGCAACAGCAGCTCATCGAACTTGGTGCTGGCCGAGGAGTTGAGAAAGCCCTGCCCCAGGGAATAGGCGCCGATGGCGCGCCCCTGGCTCAGCGCAGCGGTGACCTGCGGGGTGACATTGGTGATCAGCTCACTGATCTGCCGCACCTGACGTTGAGGGTCCTGACTGAGGCCGGCCTGGCTGGCCACCAGCTTGATGAATACCTGGGAAGAACCGAGCAGTCTCTCGACGATCACTGCCTTGCTCTGCAACGACGTCTCGGTGGCGGCGCTCTGCAAATCGGCCAGCAGCTCATCGCGCTTGGCAGTGAACTCGGCACTCTGCTCGGCATCCTGGGTAACCGGCTCAAGGCCTTGCAAACCGGTATTGAGCGAGCTCTCCAACTGATCGATGCGCCCCTCCAGGTCGCCCGCCTGACCGGACTGACCGATCATCGAGTTGATCTGTACCAGATCGTTGAGGCTTTCCAGGTCGCGGCGCAGTTGCAGGCTGTTGCCCAGCAGTTCGAGGCTCTCCAGGGCAGTCTGGGTGCCGACGAACTGTCGATAGGAGTCGCGCACCAGGTAGAAGTTGGTGACGAGCATGGGCAGGAAGAACAGAACACTGATCAGGCTGAACTTCATGCCGAAGCTGAGGCGATTCATCAGCGCGATGGCCGGATACAACACGGTCTTCACTAGACGTCTCCAGTTGCCATTATTGTTATTGGTGTCGCTGAACGGCCGCCGCGCCTCTTGCGGGCTGACAGCGGCGTCCTGGGCAGCCCGACCTGTTACGCGTCGATCAACGCGGTCAATACAGGCATATAAATGTGGCGAAAATCACCAAACAGGCCCGGCTAGCGCCTACTTATACCCCTTATCGACACGCCTCTCTGTAACTTAAGGTTAAACGCGCGCAGCGCGCCTCGCTCGCCCCGAGCCGGGTAAGCGTAGTTCGCCAACGCATGACAGAAGGAAACAGGGCGGGTGCAACCTGCCACTTATGGTGTGGCAGCAGGTCGCCCCGCCCGGCAGGGTGTCGCCTGGATCAGGCGCTAGATGAACAGCACCCAGACCGCATAACCGGCGTACCAGACCACCGCAGCGCGTATCAGCAGTTGCCACAGTTGATCCAGGGTATCGACGCCTTCTTCGCCCATCACTGGCGGAGGCATCTCGCCGGCGGCACGCCCGGCCTTGATCACCAGTTGCGCGGCGGAGATATCCCAGCTCAGCAGCTCGTGCAGCAAGGCGCGACTGACCGCGACGAAGTTGCCGACCAGGGCGAAACTCGACGCCAGCACCCGCGCCGGCAGCCAATCGAAGGCATGCCGCAGTTGCACGGCTCGTTCACGCAGGGCCGGCTGCTCGGCATGCTCCGCACACAACGCAAACAGGCGGTATGCCAGCGCAGCCATGGGCCCCAGCAGCAGGTACCAGAAGATCACCGCGAAGAAACTCTGGTAGGCCTGCCACAGCAGGTGCCCTTGCACCTGCTGGAGCAGCTCGGCGCCCTCCTCCGGTGCCAGCGCAAGGTCACGCTCGGCTACGTGGTAGGCCGCCTGACCATCACCGCGCCGCCAGGCATCACGGAACGGCCCCAGCGCGGCAAGGAGGTCACCACGACCCAGGCTGTAGATCAGTACCAACAGGTGCACGGGCAGGGCCAGCCAGCCGTACGCCAGGGGCTTGAGGATCAACAGGAGCAGCCCCAGCAGCGACACCGGCAGCAGCACCAGAAGCAGCAGACACAGCCAGGGGGCTTGTTGCAGGCCGCCGCTCTGCAAGCGCTGCAATTGCGCCAGCCAGGGGCCGTCCTGCTGGATGTGCAGGCGCCAGGCGGAAAACTTCTCGACCCACAGCACCAGCAGAATCACCAGAAAACTCATTGCTACCTCTCCTTCAAGTCGACATGCAGGCGCGACCAGTCGAATGCCGGCCCCGGGTCGGTCTTGCGCCCTGGTGCGATGTCGCAGTGGCCACGAATACGCTGCGTCGACAGCGCCGGGTAAGCGTCCAGCAACTGCCGCGTCAGCTCGGTCAACCTGGCGTACTGAGCGTCGGTGTAGGGCAGATCATCCGTCCCTTCCAGCTCCACTCCTAGCGAAAAATCATTGCAGTTGTCGCGCCCGTCGAACCATGAAACGCCGGCGTGCCAGGCACGATCCAGACAGGAGACGAACTGCGTCAGCCTGCCATCACGCTCGACGAAGAAATGCGCGGAAACCTGCAGGGATGCAATTTCGGCAAAGAAGGGATGCTCACCCGTAGGCAATCGATTCTGAAAGAACGCCTGCACCTTGCCGGTGCCGAACTGCCCAGGCGGCAGGCTGATGTTGTGGACTACCAGCAGAGAAATCTCGCCACAGGGGCGAGCATTGAAATTCGGCGAAGGACAGTGATCAATGCCCTGAAACCAGCCGGTTGAGGGGTCGAGCTGCATGAAATGCTCCTGAACGAGCCCCCACTCTAGAGCAGGAGGCTACGGCGGCCAAGAGCGAGGCCGCAACAGGATGTGCAAAGGCGGGAAATTCGAGAGCATCCGCGCCTCGCGGCGCGGTTACTGCTGAGATAGGGAGCAGTGCGCTCCCCGGCCGAACGGGTCAGGCGTTCTTCAGTTTGCGCAGGTTACCGATTACCGACTCCAGCGCACGATCGAACAACAGTGCATCGTCGAGCAGGCGGATGGCATTGCGGCGGAACTCCACGGCCAGCGCGTTGCGACTCTTCTCCAGCACTTTCATGCCGGTGCGATTGACGAACACGTACTTGCCGGTCGGTTTGATGATCGCCGCCAGTTTGCAACGCAGCTTGTGCTCTTCATCTTCCTGGAACTCGACCCAGCTGCCGACGCGCAGACTATCTACGTACTGCAGCGCCTCGTCATCGTCCGGGGCCATCACGTCAGGCTCCTGAGGCCGGGTCTGCCCAGGCGCCAGGAGAATGATCTCTTCGACCACTTCGATCATTGCCGGAGCGCCTTGCACCTCTTCGGCAGCAGGCAACTCAAGCAGCGGTAGCTCGATACCAGCCTGCTCGGCGTCGCTCGTCTCCCCGGACGGCTCCGGCACCACCTCGGGCTCCGCTGCGGCACGCTTGAAACGCTGGAAGGCCTGCACATGCAGCACCTCCAGCTGACTGAAGAACTCGCTGGTGGAGAAAGGATCGAAGGCCGCGCTGGCCATGCCTTCACGCAACGCCTTGAGCAAACCGGGCACCAGCTCGAGCAAACGCAGACGTGCTTCCGGATCTTCATGCGGAGCGACGCTCCACACCAGATCGTCCATGGTCTGCAGGGCGGCATGCCATTCGTCCGAGTCCACCCCATGTTTGAGACAGGTGAGCATCAGCACCTTGCTCCAGGCCTCCTGCAGCAGACGCACCACCACTTCCGGCAGGGTCTTGCCCAGCAGACGCTCGTTCAACGCGTGCTCGACCTGGCGGCGAGCCAGTTCGGCCTTGGCGCTGCCCTCCTCGGCGTCACGCGTGCGCTGCTCGAGCAGCTCGCTACGGCGACGCTCGTCGCCGGTGAATGCCATGAACTCGGCCAGCAGCTCGGAGAAGATCGCCGGATCATCGACGAAATCATTGAGCAGGCGCTGAACCACCTGCTCGATCTTTTGATAGAGACTGTCGCGCTGCGCATCGTCCTGGTCGACCCAGCCCAGCGCCGCAGAGGCGATCTCGTTGAGCAGGCGGCGCGCCGGATGGCTACCACGACTGAAGAAAGTCTTGTCCAGCACGGCGACCTTGAGCATTGGGATCTGCAGGCGGCCGATAAGCGCCTTGAGCGAGTCAGGCAGGGTGCGATCGTCGAGAATGAATTCGAACAGCATCGACACCAGGTTGATCACGTCCTCATCGACTTCACCGACGACTCGCGCCTTGCCGCTCTTGGCACTGGCACGCTCGAGAAGCTGTTCGAGCTGGTCGCGCAGGTCGAAATCCTCGACGTTGACCTGCGCCGGCGCACGTTGCTGCATATGCGACAACAGGCGCATCAGGTCATTACTGGTGATCGGCAGCGCGTCGCGCGTCTGGGCACGGCGCGGCATGGCAGTGCCGCGAACCTGAGAAAGGAGGTCCTGCAACGCGCCGAACACTTCCTGCACGCTCTGATCGGCGCCTTCGAGCAGAGGAATACCTTCCTCACCGGCGCCTTGAGCGTAAGTGGGCGTTGTCGGGCGCTGCTGACGACGCGGCTGTGCGGATTTCAGCTCAGGCAGAATACCGGCACTGATCAGCGCCTGATTGGCCTCGGCATAGAGCGTGTCACAGCCGCCCAGCACATACTTCTCGAACAGCTTGAGAATGATCAGTTTGACCTTGATCTCCACACCCAGGCCGCTACAGGAGTCGAGAAAGTATTCACTGAGAAGGGTGGGACCGAGCGGATTGCTCTTGTCATCGAGCTTCTTGCTGATCAGCGCATTGAGACGGGTGGTGAGGTGGCCCAGCGCGACGGCGTCACGGCTCATCACCCTGGCGACCATGGCGTCCAGCGCCACGGTCTCTTCCAGCTCGTCATTCTGCACCAGGCTCAGGCTATCGAACGACACCGCATCCAGCGCAGGCTGTGGTTTACCAATTTCGTACTGATTGAGGTTGGCGAAGGACTCGAACACCTTCTGCAGGAAACCGCGCTCGATGCTCTTGCGCTTCAGGCGCAGGTCGCGCATGGCCTCGAAGAAGGCATTCTGCTCGGCATTGCTGGTCGCCCGATCCGCCATCTCGAAGAGGGTATCGTCGGCATTGTCGAACAGGCTCTGCAGATTCTGCTTGAGCTGTTGCGCGGCTTTGTCACGCACCTGAATCAGCGCCACGGGCAGTCTTCCTACCGGCGAAGTTGGCGATTGCTCTGCGGTGGCCTTGTTAAGGTGCACCACATTCGCGTCGGTCTTCATTCTAGTCTCCCGCAGACTGCCCGAACCCGAGCTTCCTGGTCTGCACAGCGTCAACCGAGCGTCGTCCGTAACGTCAAAGGCCTGGCGTCAATAATGAAAAAAGTAAAGGCATTATAGGGAGGCTGCGCGCCATACCAAGCCAATTTTTCCTACAGACATGATGCAGATCACAGATAGCCACACGCCACCTCCGGACGGTAGCCAATACACGACAGCGGCACCCTTACAGCCTAACGCTGACAGCCCGGTAACGCTGCACCGGCGGTCAGATCACTGGACCTGCTCTCTTCATTGAGAACCACGACAACGTGTAAAAGTGCCTGCTCATTTTGCAGAACGACATAAGGGCGCGGCATCGTGATGGAGCATTGCCCTGCCACCACCTGCCTCTATAATCGCCGCTCGCCTACACCGGAGCCGATCATGCCCAACCTGACCCTCGCCGATCTCAGCAGCGAAATCGAAGCCAATGTCCGCCGCGCCCTGGCCGAAGACATCGGCAGCGGCGACATCACCGCCCAGCTGATTCCGGCCGAGCGCCTGGCCAGAGCCCGGGTGATAACCCGTGAAGATGCTGTGATATGCGGCACGGCCTGGGTCGATGCGGTATTTCGTCAGCTCGACCCGCGCGTCGCGGTGCACTGGCAGGTGCAGGATGGCGACCGTGTTCACGCCGACCAGACCCTGTTCCGTCTAGAAGGCCCGGCCCGCGCTCTGCTCAGCGGCGAGCGCAGCGCGCTGAACTTTCTGCAGACGCTGTCGGCCGTGGCCACCCGTTGCCGCCACTATGCCGACCTGGTCGAAGGCACTCAGGTTAAACTGCTGGACACCCGCAAGACCCTCCCCGGCCTGCGCCTGGCGCAGAAATACGCCGTGACTTGCGGCAGCTGCCACAACCACCGCATCGGTTTGTACGACGCCTTCCTGATCAAGGAAAACCACATCGCCGCCTGCGGCGGCATCGCCCAGGCAATTTCCGCTGCCCAGCAGATCGCCCCCGGCAAGCCGGTGGAAGTGGAAGTGGAAAGCCTGGAAGAACTACGCGAAGCGCTGGAAGCAGGCGCCGATATCGTCATGCTCGACGAACTGTCACTCGAGGATATGCGCGAAGCGGTCAAACTCACCGCCGGCCGCGCCAAGCTCGAAGCCTCGGGCGGGATCAATGACAGCACGTTGCGCGTGATCGCAGAAACGGGCGTGGATTACATCTCGCTGGGGACGCTGACCAAGGATGTGAAGGCGGTGGATTTGTCGATGAGGTTGGCGCTGTAACACAACGCCAACCCTAAGAGCCTCGCGGCAAATAACGGCCTCCCACAACCTCACTGCCCCTCCCAAAGAGCGGCTGCTTCAGGGTCGAGAGAAATCGCAACGAGTAGTCGGTGCGCACGGCGCACCCTACGTCAGGCACTCGTCTTTCGAGCGGCGCCATCAAGAATATTGAAGAACACGGTCTCCAGCGAGACGGCCGGCTTGATCGTCAGCAAGTGGCCGCCGACCTGACTCAGTTGCGCAATGAACGCCGGCAAGTCCGCCTGCAGAACCTCGCACTCGAATTCGCCTTCGCGCAATACCCGTAGCGGCTCACCAACCGGCTGCGCCGCGTGATAGCGCACCAACATATCGTCAGCCCGCTCAGCCGCCAGCTCACGCGGGGAGCGCACGGTCAGCAGCTCGCCTTTATTGATAAAACCAAAGCGGTCGGCGATACGCTCGACATCGTGCAAAACGTGAGAGGTGAAAAAAATCGCCCCACCCTGTTGTTTGAACTCGGTCAGGATGTCCACCACATCCTTGCGCCCAACCGGATCGAGGCCCGAAAGCGGCTCATCCAGCACCAGCAACTTCGGCTGTACAACCATCGCATGGGCCAACGCCACCCGCTGAACGTTGCCCTTGGACAACTCGCGAATACGCCGCTTGGCATTCATATCGACGGAGAAACGCTCCAGCCAGTGCATGCACCAGGCATCGGCGTCCTTACGCTTGATACCGTACATGGACAGGCCCATCCGCAGGATTTCCAGCGGGGTAAATTGCTCGTAAAGTGCTGGCGACTCAGGCACAAACGCCAAAGGCTGACGCGCCTCGGCTCGATGCGCATCGACACCGTAGATGCTCACCTCGCCCTGATAGTCGTTGATGATATCCAGCATCACCTTGATAGTGGTGGACTTGCCGGCACCATTAGGACCAACGAAACCAAAAACCTCGCCTTCGGTGAGGGCGAAATTTACGCAATTTAACGCGCGAACTTCTTTGCCCTTGGCGTGGAAAGTGTGGCTGACGCCGTTGAACTCCAGTACAGCGCTCAAGGTTGATCCTCTATCCCGGCGATTTGCAACTTCTTAAGAATAATTCGACCGTCTTTCAACTCATAACCAAGTCGCAAGGGGTCTTCTGGCAAAGAGGTCAACAAGCCATAATCGACCAGTTGACCCAAATTCTGCAGCGAGCCATTTTCGGACTCGAAACGCCGTTGCGCGTCACGGAGGGAAACCAAACCCTGTAAGCGAACAACGCGCTTGTCGAGCATCTGCTGCAGCTTAGGATCGTTGTGAGCGGCATCCCGCTGCCGGATCAGATAATCAAGAGCCAGCTTCTCGTCAGCGAAACTTTCTGCCCGCAGCATCACCGCCAGTTTCCGGAAACCGGCCGCGTTGTCGGTCGCACGCTCCGCCGCCAAATCCAAGGCACGACTGGCCTCGGCGATATCCTTGTCGAAGAAGGCCTGGTTGAAACCATAAAAAAATGCGGGCAGCTCATCCCAGAACCGACACTGCATGGCTCGACGCAACACCTCAGAGCCTTCACGATCCGCACCGCCCCAGGTGAGCAGCCCGTTGGCCAAGTAGTAGTTGTCTTCGTGACAAGGATTGAGCTTCGCTACTTCTTGTTGAGATCGAATCAAATAGCCAATATCTGAATGCCCACCATCCATACCAGTAGCTGCTAAACGCATGGCCTCTAAATTAGCAGCCAGAAAACGATCACCACCAAACAATACGACCAATACTGGAGCCGCAATAACCACGCGCCCTTCAATGCCTGAAGCTGTCCCGTCGAATGATTGATTCCGCAACTGAGAAGTAGCAACAAATAATACAAAACCAAAAATCGCTAGAATTACCAGCAAGAAGTGCGGGCGACGCATATCAATTGAATCGCTTACGCTGTAGCGCACATACCGACAGAGCGAGCAGTGCAATTATGTAACTAAGACAGGAAAGTAGCAGCCACCCCCAGTCGGAAGGAAGAAACTCCATTTTCCCGTAGAGCATGATCATGCGCACATCCAGCGCACCAAGATCCGGCACTAGATATCCCAGAACACCTAAGCTATCACGATAGTTCTCAGCATTGCCCACCAATCCAGAGTCGCTGCTCAGCAATTCGACAACAGCTCCATACGAGCGCGCTACCAGCATAAAGCCCAAGGTCCCTATCAACACAAAGCTGGGCGTAGAAGCCAAAACCGAAAGCAAGGTCGCTACTGAAGTCAATACCAGAAGGTCAACCGCAAAAAAGGAAATGGTAACTATATAGGGCAATCCTAGCCCTACTGGAGTAGATTGGAGATACATACCACCAATCATCTCCACCAAGCAAACCAGCAAAACCGACAAAACAAGCAATAGACCCAACACAAACACCAAAACCGCAACAACTCGCCCAGCCAATAAATTGATACGTGTACGCGGATGTGCCAGAGAGCTCAGGTAATAGCGCTTATCAAACTCACGAAACAGAACCTCCTGCATCAACAGCACAAGCAAGAGCGGCAAAAGCAAGCGCATTGTGGAAAACCCCACATCCACACCTACAGTTGCCAATTGACGACCACTAAAATAGGAAGACAGCAAAGTAGCCAGCAACACCACTACTACAAGGCCAACAGCCAGCTGACTAAAGCCAGCCCTAAAAATCAAACGAAGAGCCACTAGAGCATCTTTCAATATCAGCATAAAAAAATAACTACCAAATAAAAAACCATGCCTCGAATATTTTTAAAATGCCATAGACATGAACAACCGCACCAATCAGATATCACACCACAACTCAGAACTTCCCCCAACCAAAAACCAGACTCAAAAGAGGGAGATTTCTCTCCCTCCTTCGTAACTATTAATCCGGAATACGGCCAGCAACAGTACCAGCATCACAAGCATAGTTAGCCAAATCAAGCGGCCCAACTTGCCCGCCCGCAGTGGAGCCGACCACGATAGCCGCCCCCGTGTTAGTTACACGGTTTACAGATACTTGCGGATCAGTGCACTGCGGCAGACCCGGGTTAGCTACCGTATCGTTGGTGCATGGCACCTCAACAGTACGGCTACCCTGGCGCCCAGCAGTGTGACAAGCCGCCATCCGAATAGAGTTGGCAGCACCACCTGCGCAGTTTCGAGCAGCTATCACATTGTTAGAAAGCGGAATACGCACGTCTTCAGACAACAGCGGGCAATCTGGAACGGCGATTAGCGCATTACTTGTAACGGCAGCTGGGGCTGCATGTACGCCGACAGAAAATGCCAGCACTGCGGCTACGCCAAAAAAATTAATTTTTTTCATAAGAGCCTCGGAATTCCTGCGAATTATTAACGCTGGGCTGCAGCAAAGATAGTTACACCATTCTTGACATCAGCCAAGGCAGTGGAATCATTTGCTTTGGCTCGATAGTCATTGAACTGCGGAATAGCGATAGCAGCCAAAATACCAATGATCGCAATAACAATCATCAACTCAATCAGAGTAAAACCTTTTTGTTTCTTAAGAGACTTCATGGACGAACTCCTATTGTGGTTAAGGTCAACGACCCCACCCCACCCAAAGCAGATAACGTGCCAACCCCGACAAACCAGCCACACAAGAAGCATTTGAACGCCATCTATCCTCCCGAAGCAGACTGATGCGGAAGGCCACAAACAACTCCACGCCAGCAGCACTTCCTACAAAAGTCACCAACTGACACTTTACGTCACCCCTAGAGAACCTACTTGGGCGACAGCACGGCTTTAGGCTATAAGGAGTACCTTAGCCATCAGCTCGACACCTAATGCAATGAACGAAACAGTGATCGTAACCGGGCTTGCCCGACAACTCGTCAATGCAGAGATTCTCGACGAACGCGCAGCCAGCAATGCTCAGGCGCAGGCAGCCCGTAACAAGATTCCCTTGGTGTCATACCTGGTACAGAACAAGCTGGTTAGCAGCCGCGCACTGGCGGAGGTGGCGGCCGAACAGTTTGGCGTGCCGTATTTCGACCTGACCGCCATCGACAAGGACAGCCAGCCACGAGAGGTGCTTAGCGAAAAGCTCTGCCGCCAGCATCGTGTTTTGCCGCTATACCGTCGGGGCAACAAGCTGTTTATTGCGCTTTCCGACCCCACCAATCATCAGGCACTCACCGATGTTCAATTTAGCGCCGGGCTTAGCACCGAGGCGCTGCTGGTCGAGGACGACAAGCTGGGCGATGCCTTGGAGCGCTTTTTCGATACCGGTAATACCGGCATGGAGGATCTGGCTGATGTTGACTTGGACGGCCTGGATGTAGAAGCCGTCAACGACGACAAGGATGATGCTGGCACCGGTGGCGATGCCGATGATGCGCCTGTGGTGCGTTTTATCAACAAGATGCTACTGGACGCGATCAAGGGGGGCTCCTCCGACCTGCATTTCGAGCCCTACGAGAAGTCCTACCGCGTGCGCTTTCGTACCGACGGCATGCTGCATGAAGTTGCACGCCCACCCATTCAGCTTGCAAGCCGTTTATCCGCTCGCCTGAAAGTCATGGCGCAGCTGGATATATCCGAGCGGCGCAAGCCGCAAGATGGCCGGATCAAGATGAAGATCTCGAAAAGCAAAGCCATCGACTTTCGAGTCAACACCTTGCCCACACTATGGGGCGAGAAGATCGTGATGCGGATTCTCGACCCTACCAGCGCGCAGATGGGTATCGATGCCCTGGGGTACGAGGAGGAGCAGAAAAATCTCTATATGACCGCCCTGAAGCAGCCTCAGGGCATGATCCTGGTCACCGGCCCCACCGGCTCCGGCAAAACGGTATCGCTCTATACCGGCCTGAATATCCTCAATACCACAGACATCAATATCTCCACTGCAGAAGACCCGGTGGAGATAAACCTCGAAGGCATCAACCAGGTCAACGTCAACCCGAAGCACGGCATGGATTTCGCCCAGGCCCTGCGTGCCTTTCTGCGCCAGGACCCTGACGTGATCATGGTGGGTGAGATCCGCGACCTGGAAACAGCGGAGATTGCAGTCAAGGCCGCGCAAACAGGCCATATGGTGATGTCGACCCTGCACACCAACAGCGCCGCAGAAACCCTGACCCGCCTGCGCAACATGGGTGTGCCGGCCTTCAACATCGCGACCTCTGTCAACCTGATCATCGCCCAGCGCCTGGCTCGCAAACTTTGCAGCTGCAAGAAGGAATTGGAGCTACCGCGCGAGGCACTACTCAAGGAAGGCTTCCCGGAAAACAAGATCGGCACCTTCAAGCTCTATGCACCCAACGGCTGCGACAATTGCAAAGGCGGCTATAAAGGAAGGATTGGGATTTATGAAGTAGTTAAAATCACGCCCTCACTGCAACGCATTATCATGGAAGAAGGCAACTCCATCGAAATCGCCAAGCAGGCACGAGCCGATGGTTTCAACGACCTCCGTACTTCGGGGCTATTCAAGGCGATGCAAGGCATCACCAGCCTGGAAGAAGTCAACCGCGTGACCAAGGATTAATCCATGGCGGAAAAAGCACTGAAAACCAGCGTATTCGCTTGGGAAGGCACCGATAGAAAGGGAGGCAAGGTAAAAGGTGAGCTTAGCGGGCAGTCGCCTGCCTTGGTCAAGGCACAACTGCGCAAGCAGGGTATCAACCCGATCAAGGTGCGCAAGAAGGCGGTTTCGTTGTTCGGCGCAGGCAAGAAAATCAAGCCGATGGACATCGCCCTGTTCACCCGGCAGATGGCAACCATGATGAAGGCCGGCGTGCCGCTGCTGCAGTCTTTCGACATCATCGCCGAGGGTGTCGGCAACCCCAATATGCGCAAACTGATCGATGAGGTTAAACAGGAAGTTGCCGCCGGCAATAGCTTTGCGTCAGCGCTGCGCAAGAAACCAATGTACTTCGATGACCTGTATTGCAACCTGGTGGACTCCGGCGAACAGTCAGGGGCCCTGGAAACACTGCTGGACCGTATCGCCACTTACAAAGAAAAGACCGAGTCTCTCAAAGCCAAGATCAAGAAAGCCATGACCTACCCGATCGCGGTCGTTGTAGTTGCAGTGATCGTGACAGCCATTCTACTGATCAAGGTCGTGCCGCAATTCGAGTCGGTGTTCCAAGGTTTTGGTGCCGAGCTACCGGCCTTTACCCAAGTCGTCGTCGATCTGTCACGAGGTCTGCAGCACTGGTGGTTTGTGGTCCTGGCCATCGTTTTTGCCGCTACATTCGCTTTTTCCCAGTCTTACAAGCGTTCGGAAAAATTTCGTGATGCACTGGACCGAGTACTACTCAAGACCCCAATCATCGGTGACATCTTGTACAAAGCAGTGGTCGCACGCTTCGCCCGCACCCTGGCAACGACCTTTGCAGCCGGCGTTCCACTGGTCGACGCACTCGAATCGGTAGCAGGCGCCACCGGCAATGTCGTATTCCGCAACGCCGTCCACAAGATCAAAGTCGACGTCTCTTCCGGTACTCAACTGAACTTCTCCATGCGCAGTACCGGCATCTTCCCCACCATGGCCGTACAGATGACAGCCATCGGCGAAGAAGCCGGCTCGCTGGATGAAATGCTGGACAAGACTGCCAGCTACTACGAAGAAGAAGTCGACAACGCTGTAGACAACCTCACCACGTTGATGGAACCAATGATCATGGCCGTGCTCGGCGTCCTGGTTGGCGGATTGATCGTTGCGATGTACCTACCGATCTTCCAACTGGGCGCCGTAGTCTAAATGCTCGCGATAGATTTTCTGGCCAGCCATATGCTGGCCTTTGTTTTCTTCGTCCTGTTACTTGGCCTGCTGATCGGCAGCTTCCTCAACGTAGTGATCTACCGCCTACCGCTGATGCTCCAGCGCGGCTGGCAAAGCCAGGCGCGTGAGGTGCTTGAGCTACCAGAAGCACCCCAATCAGAAACCTTCAACCTGATCCTGCCCAACTCCGCATGCCCTAACTGCGGTCATGAGATCCGCCCCTGGGAGAACATCCCGGTCATCAGTTACCTGTTCCTGCGCGGCAAGTGTTCGAACTGCAAGACGCCGATCAGCAAACGCTACCCCATCGTCGAACTGGCCTGCGGTGTGCTTTCCGGCTACATAGCCTGGCATTTCGGCTTTACCTGGCAAGCAGGGGCGATGCTGGTGTTGGCCTGGGGGCTGTTGGCAATGAGTTTGATCGATGCCAACCACCAGATCCTGCCGGATGTGCTGGTGCTGCCGCTGCTGTGGCTGGGCTTGATCGTCAATTACTACGGATTGTTCACCAACCTGGAAGATGCTCTGTGGGGAGCGATTGCCGGTTATCTGAGCCTATGGTCGGTGTATTGGCTGTTCAAGCTGATCACCGGCAAGGAAGGCATGGGTTATGGCGACTTCAAGCTGCTGGCCATGCTCGGCGCCTGGGGTGGCTGGCAGATTCTGCCGCTGACCATTCTACTGTCGTCGCTGGTCGGCGCCATGCTGGGGGTGATTCTGCTGCGCATGCGCGGTAGCGATTCCAGCACGCCAATGCCCTTCGGGCCTTATCTGGCGATTGCCGGCTGGATCGCATTGCTCTGGGGCGACGTGATTACTGGTAGTTATTTGAAGTTTGCCGGGTTCTAACGCGCTCAGCTCTGCCACCAGCAAGCACGGACTCGCAGCACGGCGTCGCTCCTGCAGTCTGTAGCACGGATGCAATCCGGGGAAATCTATCGGCCAATCCCGGATTTCATCCGGGCTACCGCCGGCATGGCGCCAACCCAGTTCTTGCCTTCGCGGGATGGCGATTCTCGGCATACGCGATTCGCATCGCATCCCAATCCCCCCTACAATCGCGGCCTTGAGCAATAACGAGGCTGCATTGGCGTCATGAAACCCTGGATACTCGGCCTGACTGGCGGCATTGGGAGCGGCAAGAGCGCGGTGGCGCAGGGCTTCATCGAGCGCGGTGTACATGTGGTCGATGCAGACCATGCGGCGCGCTGGGTGGTCGAGCCAGGCCGCCCCGCGCTGGCAAAGATCGTCGAACACTTCGGCGAGGGCGTGCTGCAAGCCAATGGCGAGCTGGACCGCTCCGCGCTGCGCAAGCTGGTTTTTGCCGACGCCGAACAGCGCCGCTGGCTGGAAAGCCTGCTGCACCCGCTGATCGGCGAGGAAATCGTTCAGGTTCTGGCACGCGCCGAGTCACCTTACGCCATCCTGGTATCACCGCTGCTGGTCGAATCCGGCCAGCGACATATGACCCAGCGCGTGCTGGTAGTCGACACACCTGCAGAGCTGCAGATCCAACGCACCATCGCGCGCGACCAGAGCTCGGAAGAGCAGGTTCGCGCCATCATGCAGGCACAGGCCAGCCGCGAAGAGCGACTGCGCCACGCCCACGACGTACTGGTCAATGATCGAGACAGGGCTTGGCTGGACGCGGAGGTCGAGCGCCTGCACAACTTCTATCTGACCCTGCGCGGAGGCCAACCATGACCACGACCGTTCAATGCCCCACCTGCGGTGCGCCCGTCGAGTGGAAAGTCGAGAACACCTACCGCCCGTTTTGCTGCGAGCGCTGCAAGCTGATCGATCTGGGCGCCTGGGCCGCCGAGGAACATGCGATTCCGGGCAATGACCTGGAAGACGAGATGTTCAGCGGCGACCTGCCTACACGACCGCATTAATAATGCGATCGCGGCTGAAGCCGCTCCTACGAGTGCCTGGATGAACTGCGGAAACCATAGCGCCCGGCGCATCTCAGGGACGCATGAAGGCGTAATCGCGGTCATCGTCGAGGTTGTCGGCGAGAAACTGCAGTTCGTGCGCCAGCTCCTGAGTGTCACGCAGCGCCCTGCTCTGCTGCACGACCTCCGACAGCAGCGCACGCAGTGCCATGACAGGCTCATGGCCCTGCTCTTGGGCGTCATGCAGATCGCGTTGAACAGTGCTTCTCGCCCAGCTGTGAACACTCATGTTCGGCTTCCTCGGCAGTGTTTTGCACAGCATGTCGCCAGACAGGTTTCAGATATTGACGGGGATCAATCCGCCCGTGGCATTCAATCGGCCAATACGGCGTCATTCAGTCGCCGCGATCACTTTCCTTCCAGGGCGCCTGCAGATAACGGCTGCGGTTGAAGGTTTCCAGCCAGTCCGGACAGAACACCACCAGCGCGGTGACGATGGTGCCGTTGATGAAGGCCTCGGGAAATGCCACCAGCCACAAATAGCCGGCGAAGTCGTCCAGCCAGGGTGGCATGGGGAACAGACCATCCAGCCACAACAGCGCCAAGCCACCGAGCAGAGTCGCCAGCGTCGCCAATGCCGCTGGGAAGAAACCGCAGAAGAAGATGTAGACGAACAGGTTGCGCGGCTGCGCGCGCTCCACGCGAAGCGCGCATAGCTCGGTGATCAGCACGGGGGTCAGTACCAGCAGCACGCCGTTGACGCCAAGCGAGGCCAGATCCAGTCGACCGATAGCCAGCAGGCCAAGCTGCGCCGCCAGGCCTGCAAGCACGGCCAGCGGCCAGTCGAGCAGCAGCGTCACAGCCGTCATACCGATGAAATGGTAGGAAAGCCCGGAGTCGAAATCGCGACGCACCAGCCAGAGCAGGAACAGGCCGAGCATGGTACCAAACAGCAGGTGCTGGCGGCGCAGGTCGCTGAACAGCTCGACCCAGGGCGCTCGTGCAATCGCCCAGAGCAGCGCCAGCCCATAGATCAACCAGCCACCCAGCAAGGTGGAGAACGCCAGCAGGTTGGAAGCGATCATGCGCGCGCCCCTCTCCTTCATTCATCGCCATGAGTGCAGGCAGTCTACACCGGCAGTCCTGGCCAGGCGGACACCTGCGCAGTGGAACAGACTGGATTGGCCACTGAAACGTCCCCACGACCGCAGCCAGATCAACGCCCGCGAGGCGATGACGACTGCCCTACCGGCTAACCGCTACACGACCGGCACTGGCATGCAGGTCGGCGCTGCGGCTAAGCTCTGGGCATGGACGACTCCGACTACCTGCGCTTACTTACCCACCAGGCCGAACAGGCCAATGCCTTCCTTTCCAACGCGAAGAAATGGGAGCGCGAGCGCTGGGTCTGCCAGCGCCTGCTGCAGGCGCTGAACGTGCGCCATCACAACGATGACTTTACCCCCAGTGGCCAGGAGCCACCGGACGTGCTGTTTCGCGATGCCAATTTCGAGGTGTTCTTCGTCCTCGACGAAGGCCGCCGACTCAATGACGAGTGGCGCGCCGAGCTGGAACGGCGCCGCAGCGCCTTCTCCCTGAGCCAGCTGGTGCGCCGCGAAATACGCCCCAAGCGCATTCCCGCCAGCGAGATGCAGGCGCGCCTGGCGCCAACCTTGCGCAAGAAGGCGCATAACTATCGCGAACGCGGCCTCGATCCGGGCGACCTCGACCTGGTTGCCTTCGTCAGCCTCAAGCGTGCCGTGCTCGACTGCAACAGCCACTTTCCACCCCCGACCGAATACCTGCGTCAGGGCTGGCGCTCGCTGTCGCTGGTCGGCCCGCGCTTCGCCCGGGTACTGTTCGCCCACCCCGACGCGCCGGATTTTCTACGCCAGAACCTCGGGCGCAGCCTGCTGTTCGACATCGGGATTGGCCTATGAGCCCGCTGCAGGAGTTGCTGGCAGAGGTGCCGCAGGTCGGCCAGGTGCGCTGGATAGGCGTGCGCCCGAGGGCGCGCGAGGCCATGCTCGAAGTCGAAGCCGTGGAGGCTCGGCGTGAGGCCGGCCTGACGGGCGATCACAGTCGCCCAGGGCCACGCAATGCGCGGCAGGTCACCCTGATTCAATGGGAGCATCTGGCCGTCGTCGCCGGGCTGCTCGGACGCGATGCCCCCATGCAGCCGAGCGAGCTGCGCCGCAATATCGCGGTCGCCGGCATCAACCTGTTCAGTCTCAAGGGCCGACGCTTTCGCATCGGACAGGCACTGCTGGAAACCACTGGCTGGTGCCAACCCTGCGCCCGCCTGGAGGAGCGCCTCGGGCGCGGCACCTTCCAGGCCATGCGCGGCCATGGCGGCATCACCGCCCGGGTGATCGAAGGCGGCATCATCCGCCTGGATGACGCGGTAACCGTGCAACCCCTCGAAACGCTACCTGACCCGCAGGACAACAACGCTCGCCAAGGCTGGCGGGCACGCCTAGAATAGCTGCATTCAAGCAGAGGCCCGCCCATGACCAGCCGCCTGAGCCCCGAAGACCAGCAAAAAGTCGACCAATACCTGAGCGCACCGCAGCACCAAGTGGAACGTCAGCCGTTTCGCGTCTGGCGACTGCTCGCCGTGGTGCTGGCCGTCGTCATCGGCCTGGGCCTGCTGAGCCGCTTTCTGAGTCGACTGGTGCTATGAGCTGCTTCGCGCTCGCCCTCTCGTACTCACACCGTCTTTTTCAAAGCCTTGTGAGCAATATCCATGTCCCATCGCATCGTGATTGTCGGCGGCGGCGCCGGCGGTTTGGAGCTGGCCACCCGTCTGGGTAGAAAACTGGGCAAGAGTGGCGCTGCCCGGATCATTCTGGTCGACGCCAACCTCACCCACATCTGGAAGCCCCTGCTGCACGAAGTGGCCGCTGGCTCGCTGAACTCCTCGGAAGACGAACTGAACTACGTGGCGCAGGCCAAGTGGAATCATTTCGAGTTTCAGCTGGGGCGCATGTCCGGCCTGGACCGTGCCAACAAGCACATCACCCTGGCGCCCACGCTGGATGATGACGGTCAGGTGCTAATGCCGGAGCGCAGCATCAGCTACGACAGCCTGGTGATCGCCGTCGGCAGCACCACCAACGACTTCGGCACGGTCGGCGCTGCCGAACACTGCATCTTCCTCGACACGCGGGCGCAGGCCGAGCGCTTTCACCGACGCATGCTCAGCCACTACCTGCGCGCCCATGCCAGCGAACACGAACAGGGAGCTCAGATCAACATCGCCATCGTCGGCGCGGGCGCTACGGGCGTCGAGCTGGCCGCCGAGCTGCACCATGCCGCCAAGCAGCTGGCCGCCTATGGCCTAAATCGCATTCGCCCGGAAGACATGCGCATCACCCTGATCGAAGCAGGCCCACGCGTATTGCCGGCGCTGCCGGAACGCATCGCTCGCCCGGTGCACCAGACGCTGGAGAAACTGGGCGTCACCGTACTGACCGGCGCCGCCGTCAGCGAAGTGACCGCCGACGGCCTAAAAACCGCTGACGGCAATTTCATTCCGGCCAGCCTGAAAGTCTGGGCGGCCGGCATCCGTGCACCGGGTTTTCTCAAGGATATAGACGGACTCGAGAGCAATCGCATCAACCAGTTGCAGGTGCGTCCGACGCTGCAAACGACGCGGGATGACGACGTGTTCGCCTTCGGTGACTGCGCCGCCTGCCCTCAGCCAGGCAACGATGGGCGCAACGTACCGCCTCGCGCCCAGGCCGCGCATCAGCAAGCATCACTGCTGGCCAAGTCACTACGCCTGAAGATCAGCGGCCAGCCCCTGCCGGAATACCGTTATCGCGACTACGGCTCGCTGATCTCACTGTCGAGCTTTTCGGCAGTCGGTAACCTGATGGGTAACCTGACCGGCAGCGTGATGCTCGAAGGCTGGCTGGCGCGCGTGTTCTACGTATCGCTCTATCGCATGCACCAGATGGCTCTGTATGGCGTGCCGCGCACACTGCTGCTGATGCTCAGCGACCGGATCGGGCGCAGCACCGAACCACGCCTGAAGCTGCACTAAAAGCGGCGCAGGGCGGGAGAGGGTTCTGCAAGTAACTCTGCAGCCAATTAGCCCTCTCCCCCGCCCCCTCTCCCGCAAGTGGGACAGGGGAGGCAAGCACATTGCCCGAATGCGGGAATGCAGAAACGAAAAAGCCCGCACTAGGCGGGCTTGTTCGTTGTGGTGGTGGGTCGTGTAGGATTCGAACCTACGACCAATTGGTTAAAAGCCAACTGCTCTACCAACTGAGCTAACGACCCAAATATGGTCGGGGTAGGGGGATTCGAACTCCCGACATCTTGCTCCCAAAGCAAGCGCGCTACCGGACTGCGCTATACCCCGATAGGAAGTTGGCTCCGCGACCTGGACTCGAACCAGGGACCCAATGATTAACAGTCATTTGCTCTACCGACTGAGCTATCGCGGAACTTCGGTCTTCCAGCTCTGCTGCGCTTCGGCTTTCGCTTTACCGCTTCAGAGGCGCGCCATTTTACGTAGCAAATTTTCCCTGTCAACCCCTGCAAACTGCTTTTACGACAATGCTTTGCAGCGCGAGCATGGACTACTATATGTTTCATCGAACTACGGCACGACGCAGGACGCGCCAGCCGACGACGCCAGCCAGGACAGTCCATGAGTAACCAGGACAAGCCCCCTATTCATCCCAAGGTGGTCAGCCTCGCGAGCCGCGGTATCCAGCCGCGCTTCAGCGATCTGGTGCAGGCCTGCCGCAAATTGGTGATGAACCGTTTGGCTGAGCACCTCAACGGCGTTTTCGGCCAGGTCGACGACACGCTCTTCGAGTGCGCCGAGAAGGCCGAGAACAACAAGGTGCAGACGCTGTTCTTCGACAGCATGCGCGAGATTCGCCGCCAGCGTCCGCAGATAGAACGCAGCTATCACCAGGCGATCGCCAACAATTTCTCCGACTTCCTCGACGGCAAATTGCAGAATCAGACCGCTGCTCCACTGGACGCGGAGCAATTGGCACTGGTGCAGAACGAAGATTACGAAGAGACCCTTCAGGTCACCAACATGGTCAGCCGGGTCAAGGCTCGCTGCACCCAGCCGCTGTTCGCCCTGGAGCAGCGCCTGGCACTGCTCAACAATGGCCAGAAGCTCGGCGAGGACAGCAACCCCTTCGGCCCGCAGGCCATCGCCCAGGCGTTTCGTGATGCACTGGCCCCCTGCCCGTTCCCGCTGCAGATCAAGACCATATTGTACATGCTCTTCGATCGCCATGTGATGCAAAGCCTGGACTCGCTCTACGCTGCGCTCAACCAGCGTCTGATCGATGCCGGCGTACTGCCCAATCTCAAGTACAGCGCGCAGATCAATCCGAGCGTCAGTCGCCCAGAGCCGCCCAAGGCAGAGGCTCCGTCGAGCCAACCACAGGAGCCAGTCCAGCCAGGCAACGCACCCGCCAGCCCAGCGCCGGCGCTGCTCGATCTCGACCTCAACGCACCGCCACCAAGCGACCCAAGCGCCTTGTTCAGCGGCCTCTCCAGCCTGCTCGACGAGCACCGCCACAGCCATCCGGATGCGCCGTTGCTGGGTGGCACGCGCAGCATCGTCAGCTTCTCGCCACGCGAGGCCAGCCGTACCTACAGCGCCAGCGAACTGCTCGATGCGCTCAACCGCATGCAGCAGCAGTCCGCCAGCGAGCTAGCCCAGCGCCTGCACAAGCCGCAGGCCGTGGAAGGCCTCAAAGCAGACCTGCAACAGCAGCTTGAATCGCACAGCAGCTTGCCAGGCGACAGCAAGGTATCCGATCAGGAAGCCGACGTGATCGACCTTGTCGGCATGCTGTTCGACTTCATCCTCGACGACGAGAACCTGCCGGACGCCTGCAAGACCGCACTCTCACACTTGCATACGCCTTATCTGAAAATCGCGTTGCTGGACAAGGCACTGTTCACCCAGCACCACCATCCGGCTCGTCGCCTGCTCAATGCGATGGCTCAGGCCGGCGTGCTGTATGGCAGCGAAGGTGACGAGCGTGGCCTGCTGGCCAAGATGCAGTGGGTGGTCGAGCGGGTGATTCACGGCTTTAGCGGGGATCTGGGGCTGTTCGACAGCCTGATCGAAGAATTCAACGAGTACGTCGAAACCCTGCGTCACAAGGTCGAGTTGCGTGAGCGCCGTGCGGTCGAGGCAGCCAAGGGCCGCGACCGCCTGCTCGGTGCTCGTGAGCAGGCGCTGGAGGTGGTTCAGCAATGCGTTGCGCAGCGCGACCTGCCGGCGATCATCCGCAACTTCCTCGAACTGACCTGGGCCGACGTGCTGGTGTTCGTCCTGCTGCGCCACGGCGAGCACAACGCAGAGTGGCGACGCGCCTGCGAAGTGGCCGAACAATTGGCCTGGAGCGGCACGCCACTGGGCGATGCCGACAAACAGCACCTGCAGGAGATACGCGTGCCCATGCTCAGCGACCTGCGCAAGGGCCTGGAACTGCTGGGTGGCTATCACGAAGACGGCATCCGCCGCCTGCTACAGGATCTGGTGGCCTGCCAGCACGCGGTACAGGCCAAGCAGCCGCAGCTGGCGGCGCAGCTCAAGCCCAATCTGCCGGAAAGCCCGCTGGGCGCGATGCTCGGCGAAGATGCCGACCTGGCTCGCCAGGCGCCCCCGCGTAGCAAACTCTCGGCCCGCGCGCAGATGCTGGCCAAGGAACTGGCCAACGTCGAGTTCGGCACTTGGTTCGAATTCGTCGAGGACAGCAAGAGCCGCGTACTCAAGCTCTCCTGGTTCAGCCCGACCACCCACAACTACATGTTCGTCGACAACAGCGGCCAGCGCGTGGCGATCAAGCCGCTGACCCTGCTGGCCAGCGAAATGGAAAAGGGCCTGGCCCGTATCGTCACTCCCGAACGCGCGACGCCTCTGGTGGATCGTGCATTGACCGCCATCTATCGTGTGCTGCAGCGCTTCACTGGGCGCACAGCCGAACCCCGCTGAGGAATTTCCATGGAAGAGCGTCGCCAACACAGCCGCCATGGCACCGAGATGCAGCTGGAGGTCTTCGACCTCAACAGCGGCCAGCGCCTGGGCCGCATCGTCGACCTGTCCGCCGACGGTTTCATGCTGTTCAGCGATACGCCACAGACCGCGGACGCGGTGCTGCAATGCCGACTGGTGTGCACCGCGGGCAGCGACAAGGTTCAGGAGGTGCGCCTGGGTGCCGACTGCCTGTGGAGTCGCCCCGGCGCCGATGGCCAGCATTGCTGGGCGGGCTTTCATATCATCGACCTGGCCGAGGATCAGGCCAAGGCACTGGACAGCCTGCTGGCAAAACTCTGAGCCGCTGGCGGGGCAGCAGGCGCACACAGCCCGCTCCGCGCAAATGCCGCAACGAAAAACGGAGCCCGAAGGCTCCGTTTTTTCATCTGGCGAACACTTACTGCGCCAGCTTCTTGTAACGCACGCGGTGTGGCTGCGCGGCTGCATCGCCCAGGCGCTTCTTGCGGTCGGCTTCGAACTCGGTGTAGTTGCCTTCGAAGAAGTTGACCTTGCCATCGTCCTCGTAAGAGAGGATGTGCGTGGCGATACGGTCGAGGAACCAGCGATCGTGGGAAATCACGATGGCGGCGCCAGGGAAGTCCAGCAGCGCGTCTTCCAGCGCACGCAGGGTTTCCACGTCGAGGTCGTTGGACGGTTCGTCGAGCAGCAGCACGTTGCCACCCTGCTTCAGGGTTAGCGCCATGTGCAGACGACCGCGCTCACCACCGGAGAGGTCCTTGACGAACTTCTGCTGGTCGGCACCCTTGAAGTTGAAGCGCCCGACGTAACCGCGCGACGGCACCTCGTAGTTGCCCACCTTGATCATGTCGAAGCCGTCGGAGACCTGCTCCCACACGGTCTTGTTGCCTTCGAGCGCCTCGCGGCTCTGCTCGACGCTGGCGATCTGCACGGTTTCACCGATCTCGATCTGGCCGGCGTCCGGCTGCTCCTTGCCGGTGATCATGCGTAGCAGGGTCGATTTACCCGCGCCGTTGCCGCCGATCACGCCGACGATGGCGCCTTTGGGGATGCTGAAGGACAGGTCGTCGATCAGCACACGATCGCCGAAGGACTTCGACACGTTGTGGAAATCGATGACCTTGTCACCCAGGCGCGGACCGGCGGGGATGTAGATCTCGTTGGTCTCACTGCGCTTCTGGAATTCCTGCGACTGCATTTCCTCGAAGCGTTGCAGACGCGCCTTGGACTTGGACTGACGCGCCTTGGCACCCTGGCGCACCCACTCCAGTTCGGCCTTCATGGCCTTGGCATGCGAGGCCTCGGCCTTGGCTTCCTGGGCCAGACGGTTGGACTTCGATTCCAGCCAGCCGGAGTAGTTGCCCTCGTAGGGGATGCCGTGGCCACGGTCGAGTTCGAGAATCCAGCCGGCAACGTTGTCGAGGAAGTAACGGTCGTGGGTGATGGCTACCACGGTACCGGGGAAGTCGTGCAGGAAGCGCTCCAACCAGGCCACCGAGTCGGCATCCAGGTGGTTGGTCGGCTCGTCGAGCAGCAGCATGTCGGGGGCCGACAGCAGCAGGCGGCACAGCGCCACGCGGCGCTTCTCACCACCGGAGAGGTGCTCGATCTTCGCATCCCAGGCCGGCAGACGCAGGGCATCGGCGGCGACTTCCAGCTGGCGCTCGAGGTTATGACCGTCAGAGGCCTGGAGGATGGCCTCCAGCTTGGCCTGCTCGGCCGCCAGCGCATCGAAGTCGGCGTCGGGTTCGGCGTAGGCAGCGTAGACCTCGTCGAGACGGGCCTGGGCCTGCTTGATCTCGCCTACCGCCTCTTCGACGATGTCACGCACGGTCTTGCTCGGGTCGAGCTGCGGCTCCTGCGGCAGATAGCCTACCTTGATACCGGGCATCGGGCGGGCTTCGCCATCGATCTCGGTATCGACGCCAGCCATGATGCGCAACAGCGTGGACTTACCGGCGCCGTTGAGACCCAGCACGCCGATCTTGGCGCCCGGGAAGAAAGAGAGGGAGATGTCCTTGAGAATTTCACGCTTCGGCGGGACGACCTTGCTGACCCGATGCATGCTGTAGACGTACTGAGCCATGGAGAACCTGACTGGTGAGAATGAGAGCTGGAAGTGGCGGGCCTGGCAGACACTGCAAAAGATTGCGAGTGACGACACCGGCAAGACGCGTAGTCTAACAGGCGATGCCCCCTGACATGTGCCGGCCTGGCCGCCGTATCACCGGCTGCTGCCAGTTTTCACGGAGGCCGCAGCGGGGGCGTCGTGCAGAGACCTTAGCCCCTGTCGGAGCGAACGCCAAGTACCGCGCGGACAGTTCACGCGCGCGGCGCAAAGCTACCGGAATGTGGGGGTCAGGGCAAACCCACGCTCGTCGGCACAGCTGGCACTTGGCCACGTTTACAGGCATGCTAGCCGGCTCGCGCGAGCGCAGGCCTAACCGCGCGCCGTAACGCTACAATAGCCCAGCACTAGCTGCAGGTTCACAGAACGTGTCGACCCCCTCCTCCCTGCCGTCTCCTCCTCCCGGCGAGTCGCGCGCACCAAAGCGCCGCGAAGCGTTGCGGCGTGCTCTGGTGGTGCTGGTGTTGGCGATCCTGACGCTGCTGGCCTGGCAGCTGACGCAGGAATACCGCCAGTTGCTCGACAGCCAGAAGCAACTGAGCCAGGGCTACAGCGCCCAGCTGGCCAGGCATGTGAGTCTGAACATGCGCCTGAAGGCCAAGGCTGGCCAGGCGATGCTGCAGAGCGTTGCAGCGCGAGACAGCAATGGCGACGAGCTGGTCACGATACTGCGCAGCATCTTCCCAACGTTGAACAGCGTGGCCTGGCTCGACGCCCACGGACGCTTGCTGGCCGACAGTGCCAGCGAATCGCGTGACCTCAGCTTCATCCGCAATCAGCAGCAGCGCAGCGGGTCCGCGCCGTACCACTTCGCCTTCAGCGCGCAGGACGACGGCGTGCTGTACCTGTTGTTGCGCCAGGCCGATGACAGCCACCGTGTACTGCGCATGCGCACCAGCGCATTACGCAGTTGGCTGCGCGAACAGCATCAGAGTGAACACCTATGGCTGCTCGAAGACCTCCTCAGCCAGCGTGTCATCGCGCGTGCCGATGACCTGGGGCAAGCGCGCAACATCGTCGCACCGGTGACCGCTGCGGAGCAGGCGCAGAGCCTGCAGCTGATCCCTCTGCCCGGCAGTGACTGGCAGCTGCGTGCGCTGTTCGACGCCGACCGCGCCGGAAACGAGCTGATGCCGAGCCTGGCCGGCAAGTTCCTGCTGTTTACCCTGTGCAGCCTGCTCACCCTGCTGGCGCTCTATGGCCTGCAGCGCGAGCAACGCCGCCTGCAACGCCTGAATACCGAGTCGCGCCGTTCGCTGCGCCAGGCGGCCAGCGCGCTCGGCGCCGTCGAAGAGCGCATTCTGGTGACCCAGGCCGATGGCAAGCTGCGTTACCTCAACCCGCAGGCCGAAGCCCTGTTCGGGCTGAGTAGTGAAGCGGCCTGGGATGTCCACCTGCTCGACCTGCTACCCGACCTCGACCCCCTGTTGCTCAACAGCCCGCAACTGACTCATGACCTGGGGCCGGAACTGGTCAGGGTGGAAGACGACGGCCGCGCCCGCCTGTTCGCCGTGACCCGCAGCGATATCGGCGGGGTCGGCCAACAGGCCGGCTACGTGTGGGTGCTGCGTGACGTCACCGACGAGCAGCAGGCGATGCGCGTGCTGCAAGAGACCCGCAGGCGCTATCAGGACATTTTCGAAGGCACCGGCGTAGCCCTCTGCGTGCTCGATCTTTCCGGCTTGCGCAGCCTCTTGCTGCAACACAAGCTGCGTGATGCCGGGGGGCTGCAGCGCTGGTTGCAGGCCGATGCCGGGCATCAGGAGCAACTGCTCGATCAATTGCGCATCACCGAGGCCAACCAGGTGGCGCTCAACCTGCTCGGGGTGAAGTCCACCGAGCAAGCCTGGCAGCAATTGATGGACAACGGCCCGGTGCAGCCGGACGATCTGCGCTATCGCCTGGCGGTGGCAGTGGTCGAAGGCCCCAACCTGGTGGAACTGGAAACCCAGCTGGTCACCGCGCAAGGTTTGCAGCGCCATGTCTGGCTGGTGCTGCGCCTGCCGGAAATGATCCAGGACTACCAGGCGGTGACCCTGAGCATCAGCGACATCACCAGCCGCAAGCGTATCGAGCTGTCACTGATCGAGCGCGAGCGTTTCTGGTCGGAGGTGGTGCGCTCGGTCCCTGACCTGCTCTACGTACACGACATGCAGAACCGCCAGGTGCTGTTCAGCAACCACAGCCTGGGCCTGCAGTTGGGTTACAGCAAGGCCGAGCTGCGCGCCATGCGCGAGGACTTCTGGGTCCAGGTGCTGCACCCCGACGACAGCGACTACTACTGGCGCATCCGCAACCTGCAGAAAGTGGTCGGCGACGGCCTGCTGCTCGAGTCGGTATTGCGCTGGCGCCACCGCGACGGTCAGTGGCGCTGGTTCAGCATCCGCGAGCAGGCTCTGGCGCGTGATGAACAGGGCCGGGTCAGCCGACTGATCGGTGTGGCCAAGGACATCACCGAACAGATCGAGCGCAACCAGTCGCTGCGTGACAGCGAGCAGCGCTATCGCCTGCTGGCAGAAAGCATCAGCGACGTGATTTTCTCTACCGACAGCAACCTGGCATTGAACTATGTCAGCCCCTCTGTCGAGCCGGTGATGGGCTACTCGGTCAACTGGGTAATGACCAATGGCTTTGCCAGCATGGCGGCCAATCCGCAGCAACTGATCGGGCTCAACCAATTGCTCGAGCGCATCCAGGACGCGCTCGGTGAGCGTGACCGCCTCAACCGCCTGCGCGACGAGCTGCCGGACCAGCTGTTCGTCTTCGATTGCCTGCGTGCCGACGGCCACAAGATCCCGGTCGAGCTGCGCCTGGTGCTGATGTGGGACGAGAACGGTCGCTTCGAAGGCATCCTCGGCGTCGGCCGTGACATCAGCCAGCAGCGCCGCGCGGAAAAGGATCTGCGCATGGCCGCCACGGTATTCGAGCACTCTACCGCGGCGATTCTGGTAACCGACCCGGCTGGCTACATCGTTCAGGTCAACAAGGCGTTCAGCCGCGTCAGTGGCTACTCCGCCGGCCAGGTGCTCGACCAGTTGCCCGGCATGCTCACCGCCGACCGCCAGCAGGCAACGCACATGCAGTACATCCTCGGCCAGCTCAACCAGCGCGGCAGCTGGGAGGGCGAGGTCTGGCTCAAGCGCCGGGGCGGCGAGAACTTCCCGGCCTGGGTCGGCATCACTGCGGTGCATGACGAGGAAGGCGACCTGGTCAGCTACGTGTGCTTCTTCAGCGACATCAGCGAGCGCAAGGCCAGCGAACAGCGCATCCACCGTCTGGCTTACTACGACGCCCTGACCCACCTGCCCAATCGCACCCTGTTCCAGGATCGCCTGCACAGCGCCCTGCAGCATGCCGAACGCCACGACGAATGGGTCGTGCTGATGTTCCTCGACCTCGACCGTTTCAAGCCGATCAACGACTCGCTCGGCCATGCGGCCGGCGACCGCATGCTCAAGGACGTGGCCGTGCGTCTGTCCGCCTGCGTCGACGGCGACGACACCGTGGCGCGCATGGGCGGCGACGAGTTCACCCTGCTGCTGCAGCCGCGCGCCACTCGTGAAGGCGCCCTGAATCGCGCCATCCATGTCGCCGAGCAGATTCTCTCCAGCCTGGCTCGCCCCTTCGTGCTCGAAGGCCGCGAGTTCTTCGTCACTGCCAGCATCGGCATCGCCCTTGCCCCGCAAGACGGTGACGAGCTGAGCCAGTTGATGAAGAACGCCGACACCGCGATGTACCACGCCAAGGAACGCGGCAAGAACAACTTCCAGTTCTACCAGGCCGACATGAACGCCAGCGCCCTGGAACGCCTGGAACTGGAAAGCGACCTGCGCCACGCCCAGGAACAGGGCCAGTTCGTGCTCCACTATCAGCCGCAGTTCTCCGGCGATGGCCGTCGCCTGACTGGCGTGGAAGCGCTGCTGCGCTGGAATCACCCGACCCGTGGCCTGGTTCCGCCCAACGACTTCATTCCGGTACTGGAAGAGCTCGGCCTGGTGGTCCAGGTCGGCGAATGGGTGCTCGAGGAAGCCTGCAGCCAGCTCAAGGCCTGGCATGAGCAGAAGATTCGCATCCCCAAAGTGTCGGTCAACCTCTCCGCCCGTCAGTTCGCCGAAGGCGACCTGACTTCGCGCATCTCGGCCATCATTGCTAAAGCAGCCATTGCCCCTTCCTCCCTGGAAGTGGAGCTGACCGAGAGCATCCTGATGCGCGATGTCGCCAGCGCCATGCAGACTCTGGCCGACCTGAAGCAACTGGGCCTGTGCATCGCGGTGGATGACTTCGGCACCGGCTACTCGTCGCTGAACTACCTCAAGCAGTTCCCCATCGACGTATTGAAGATCGACCGCAGCTTCGTCGACGGCCTGCCGGAGGGCGAGCAGGATGCGCAGATCGCTCGCGCCATCATCGCCATGGCCCACAGCCTGAACCTGGCCGTGATCGCCGAGGGCGTCGAGTCGCAGAAACAGCTGGATTTCCTCCGCGAACACGACTGCGACGAGGTACAGGGCTACCTGCTGGGCAAGCCGATGTCCGCGCAACAGTTCAGCGCGCAGTTCAGCGGCGCCGCGTTGTTCATGCTCGACTGAGCGGCGCGAAAGGCGCATGAGGGGCATTTGTCTGCTTCATGACCGACCCTCATATGCCTGAATGCGACCTTTGCGGTAGAATCCGCCCCCTTCTTCTACCGCCCAGCTGATTTCAGGGGACCGCCATGTTCAGCCGTGATTTGACCCTCGCTCGTTATGACGCCGAACTCTTTACCGCCATGGAGCAGGAAGCACTGCGCCAGGAAGAGCACATCGAGCTGATCGCCTCGGAAAACTACACCAGCCCGGCGGTGATGGAAGCCCAGGGTAGCGTGCTGACCAACAAGTACGCCGAAGGGTATCCAGGCAAGCGCTACTACGGTGGCTGCGAATACGTCGACGTGGTCGAGCAGCTCGCCATCGACCGCGCCAAGCAGCTGTTCGGCGCCGACTATGCCAACGTCCAGCCGCATTCCGGCAGCCAGGCCAATAGCGCCGTGTACATGGCCCTGCTCGAAGCCGGCGACACCGTGCTGGGCATGAGCCTGGCCCACGGTGGTCACCTGACCCACGGCGCCAGCGTCAGCTTCTCCGGCAAGATCTACAACGCCGTGCAGTACGGCATCAACGACCAGGGCCTGATCGACTACGACGAAGTCGAGCGCCTAGCCGTCGAGCACAAGCCGAAGATGATCATCGCCGGTTTCAGCGCCTACTCGCAGGTGCTGGATTTTCCGCGTTTCCGCGCCATCGCCGACCAGGTCGGTGCCTACCTGTTCGTCGACATGGCCCACGTTGCCGGCCTGGTCGCTGCTGGCCTGTACCCGAACCCGGTGCCGTTCGCTGACGTGGTCACCACCACCACCCACAAGACCCTGCGCGGCCCGCGCGGCGGCCTGATCCTGGCGCGCAAGAACGAAGAGCTGGAGAAGAAATTCAACTCCGCCGTCTTCCCGGGCGGCCAGGGTGGCCCGCTGGAGCACGTCATCGCCGCCAAGGCGGTGTGCTTCAAGGAAGCCCTGCAGCCCGAGTTCAAGGCCTACCAGGCGCAGGTGATCAAGAACGCCCAGAGCATGGCTCAGGTATTCATCGACAACGGCTACGACGTGGTCTCCGGTGGCACCGAGAACCATCTGTTCCTGCTGTCGCTGATCAAGCAGGACATCACCGGCAAGGACGCAGACGCCGCCCTGGGCCGCGCTTTCATCACCGTGAACAAGAACAGCGTACCGAACGACCCGCGCTCGCCGTTCGTCACCTCAGGCCTGCGTATCGGCACCCCGGCCGTGACCACTCGCGGCTTCAAGGAAGACGAGTGCCGTCAGTTGGCGGGCTGGATCTGCGAAGTGCTGGCCAACCTCGGCAACGACGAAGTCGAAGGCCGCGTGCGCGATCAGGTCAAAGCCCTCTGCGCCAAGTTCCCGGTATACGGCAACTGAAGCAGCAACTGAAATGAAGAAGCCCGCCTATTGGCGGGCTTCTTTTTGCCTGGATTCCACCTCAGGCCGGCTGTTTAACGTAGCGCGCCAGTTGCGCGTCACGGCTCATCACATCGAGAGTAGCGGCGAGCACCTGCTCGCTGGTGGCGTCGGCCTTGCTGAAGATGCTGCCGAAATTGTCGTGGGTGACCTTGGCGAAGTGCGCACGGTCCTGGGCTTCGACGCCCAGCAAGGTGGCATAGGCGTCCAGCGCTTCGCCCTGGCCCATGGCCATGTCTTCGGCGATGGAATCGAGCATGCCGTTCATCGCCAGCATGGAGCGACCGTTGTAGCCCAACGCGCCGCTGGTATCGCAACCGTTGGTACCGGAGGTCATGCCGAAGGTCGCGTTGCCGAAGGTGCCATTGGTGGTGGTGGCGAGGAAGTGAGGCGCCATGCCACGCTGTCCTTCGAAGAGCATGTTGCCCCAGCCGCAGCCATTGCCCCCAGCCGCGTCGGCGAACGCGCCAACACTGGCCATGCTCAGGACACCAAAGATCAAACCTTTGCCCAACATTCGCTTGCCCATATCTATCGCCCCGCAATATCGATTGATTGAAACTGCATAAGGAGCTTTGGTCAGGTCACCCCTGCTGTCAAACAACCCGCGCTACCGTTCGTGCAACTCGATACAATTCGCCACCGACCACAGCCGCCTTGGCTATAGTGTTGGGAAACCTGCAGATCGGAGTTCAGGAATGAGTGATACAGCCAACGAGCGTCGGCGCTTTCAGCGCATCGCCTTCGACGCCCCTACCGAGCTCGTGCAAGGCGAACGGCGCTGGTCGGCGGTGCTGCATGACCTGTCGCTCAAGGGCCTGATGGTCGAGACCCCGACAAACTGGAACGCTGACCCGGACCAGCCGCTCGAAGCGCATATCCAGCTCGGCGACGAGGCGCGGGTGAAAATGGAAGTGCTGCTGACCCGAACCCAGGCGGGCTATCTCGGCTTCGTCTGCCGCCATATCGACCTGGATTCGATCAGCCACCTGCGTCGCCTGGTCGAGCTCAACCTGGGCGACGAGAGCCTGCTGGAACGGGAACTTGCCGCCCTCGGCGAGCAGCCCTGATCTGACTACCCGAGTAATTCGGCGAAACCCTGGCGGATTTCGTCCTCGGGTAGATCGTCGCCGATGAACACCAGTACGCTCTCGCGCGCCTCATCCGCCGCCCATTCCCTGTCCCAGTCGAAGCTATAGAGTCGCAGCACGCCCTGAAACACCAGGCGACGCGGCTCGTTGGCCACCGCGAGTACCCCCTTGTAGCGCAGCAGCGCATCGCCGAAACGCGCCAGCAAAGCCTCCATGAATGCACTGAGGCGTTCCAGATCGACTGCCTCTCCGCTCTCCAGCACCAGCGTGCGGATGCGGTCCGCGGTCTTGCCCGCTGGCAGCAGCGGACGCAAGGTCAGGCCGCGCGCCGGCGTCGGATCGAGTTCGAAGCCGCGTAGATCGAGCAACGCTGCCAGGTCGATATGACCATGCTCGACCACCTCGATCGGCGCACGACGGTTGATCCGCTGCAGCCGTCCCCGCAGCGCCTCGACACTTGCCGAGCCGGCAAGGTCGGTCTTGCTCAGCAAGATCAGGTCAGCGAAACCGACCTGGGCCTGGGCGATGGTTTCGCTCAGATGACGCTCGGCGTTGACCGCATCGACCAAGGTGACGATGCCATCGAGCCGGTAACGCTCCGCCAGCTCCTCGCTGGCGAAGAAGGTCTGCGCCACGGGCGCCGGGTCGGCCAACCCCGTGCACTCGATCACCAGGCGGTCGAAGGCCAGTTCGCCACTGTCGAGCTTCTCCAGGAACAGGTACAGCGCCTTTTCCAGCTCGACATGGATCGAGCAGCACACGCAGCCATTGGCCAGGGTGACCAGTTTCACCGGTTCATCGCCGAGCAACTGGCCGTCGATGGGGGTGGCGCTGAACTCGTTCTCGATCACCGCCAGGCGCAGGCCATGCTCGGCCTTGAGCATGTGACGCAACAAGGTGGTCTTGCCTGCGCCGAGAAAACCGGTGAGTACGGTGACGGGAATAGCGGATGGCGGCATGCAGTCAGTCCTCGCAGAGCATCAGGTGCACGCCACGATCAGAGGTGGCGTAAAGGGCCGACACCTTAGCGCGCTCACCGACCGCCGTGAAGCAAGCCTCGGCTGCGCGCTGCAAGGACTAACAAGTGACCGGTTCAGACTACCCCTCGGCGCTGCTGGCCGAGAGCCGTACGCCGCAGGCGCTGCTACCCTGCTGAGCGCAGAGCGAGCCGCAACACTCAGTGGAGGCGGCAGGCAGCCTCGGACTCCTGGCGGCGCTGACGACGGGCTTCGATACGTTGCCGCTCGCGTTGCGCTGAATCACGCGTTTGCACGGCCCGGGCGTCGAAGTTGAAGGCACGGGAAAAGAAATCGAAGAACAGGAACATGATGCTGTCTCCCTCAGTGAGTACGGTTTCATGCTGCGCTCCGTTAGCCTGCTACCCATTGACCTCGATCAATTTCCGCCGGTGCCTGGTCGCGGCAGAACGCCGCATGCCGGAGCGCGGCCAAAGCCGCTTGCGCGCCCGCCACAAATCGGCAGACCCCGGATGCAACCGAGGACAGGACCGCACCAACCCTGGATTGCCCCGGCTATCAATGGCGCTACTCGAACAAGGCGTCCAGTGCCTGCTCCAGACGCGTCACGGCGATGACCTGAAGGCCAGGCGGGGCATCCTTGGGGGCGTTGCCCTTGGGCACGATGGCGCGCTTGAAGCCGTGCTTGGCCGCCTCCTTGAGGCGCTCCTGGCCACTCGGCACCGGGCGGATCTCACCGGACAGGCCGATTTCGCCGAATACCAGCAGGTCGTGCTGCAAGGGACGGTTGCGCAGGCTGGAGATCACCGCCGCCATCAGCGCCAGGTCGGAGGCCGTTTCCAGCACTTTCACGCCACCGACCACGTTGAGGAACACGTCCTGGTCATAGGTGGGGATGCCGCCGTGGCGATGCAGCACGGCCAGGAGCATGGCCAGACGGTTCTGATCCAGGCCCAGGGTGACGCGGCGCGGGTTGCCCAGGTGGCTGGTATCGACCAGCGCCTGCACCTCCACCAGCATCGGCCGCGACCCTTCCCAGGTGGCCATCACCACACTGCCGGGCACTGCCTCCTGAGCGCGGGTGAGGAAGATCGCCGATGGGTTGGAAACCTCCTTGAGGCCCTTGTCGGTCATGCCGAACACACCCAGCTCGTTGACCGCACCGAAGCGGTTCTTCACCGCCCGCAGCAGGCGCAGGCGGCCATCGGACTCGCCCTCGAAATACAGCACGGTGTCGACCATGTGCTCCAGCACGCGCGGGCCGGCCAGCGCGCCTTCCTTGGTGACGTGACCGACGAGGAAGATCGCCGTGCCGCTCTGCTTGGCGAAGCGCACCAGCAGCGCCGCACTCTCGCGTACCTGAGCGACGCCGCCTGGCGCCGACTGCAGCTGTTCGGTGAAGATGGTCTGGATCGAGTCGATCACCATGACCTTGGGCTTTTCCTGGCGCGCGGTGGCGATGATCGACTCGATGCAGGTCTCGGTCATCACCTTGAGCTTGTCCTGCGGCAGATCCAGGCGCCGCGCGCGCATGGCCACCTGCTGCTGCGACTCCTCGCCGGTGACGTACAGCGCCGGCAGACGCTGGGCGACGTTGCACAGGGTCTGCAGGAGGATGGTCGACTTGCCGATACCGGGATCACCGCCGATCAGCACCACCGAGCCGTCCACCAGGCCACCGCCGAGCACGCGATCGAGTTCACCGGAGGCAGTGGAAAAACGCGGAATTTCTTCGACACTGACTTCAGCCAGGGTCTTGATATTGGCCTTGTCGCCGGCCCAGCCGGTGCGGCCGCTGGGCGTGGCGCCCTCGACCACGGTTTCCACCAGGGTATTCCAGGCGCCACACTCGCCACACTGCCCTGCCCACTTGGGAAAGGTGGCGCCGCACTCGGTGCAGCCGTACATGCGTTTTGCCTTGGCCATGGGGAAATCGTCCTGCCTGTTGAGCGAAGGCTGGAACGATACCGAACTACTGGATAGATTTACAGACCACCGACACTGACCCTCACCAGGAAACGCCATGCAGATCGAACTGCTGCCCACCACTGCCGAGCAGTTGCCACTGATCCGCAACCTCTACCAGTTCTACTCCTACGACAGTTCGGACTGGGAGCAGGAAGACGTCGAAACGGACGGCCGCTTCTATATCCACGAGGAGCACCTGCTGCGCTATTGGCAGGAGCCAGGCTGGAGCGCCAGCCTGATCCTCGCCGATGGTTTCATCGCCGGTTTCCTGCTGGTCGAACGCAGCGAGCTGCCCGGTATCGATGCGCCGGAGTTCGCCGACCTGTTCATTCTCAAACGCTACCGCCGCCTGGGTATCGGCCGCGCACTGGTGCATCAGGCGATGGGCGACGGCCCCCCCTGGCTGCTGCGCTTCTACCGCCAGGACGAAGTGGCCCTGGCCTTCTGGCAGCAGTTGTTGAGCGAGTTGCCGAGACCGCCAAGGGCAGTCTGGACGGAAGACGAGGCGGACGGGTTGCTGACCTATCTGATCAACCCGCCCGTGCATTGAAGGCTGTCAGTTTTGCTGGCATCGCCCGGATGAATTCCGAGAGGGCCGCTGCGCGCACCGTAGTTGCTAGGCGATCACCCCTTGCAACCGTTGCCACACCCACAGCACTGCCCGGAGGCACGCTTGAGCTGGCGCGCCAGATCGTCCTTGAGCGCGACGCGGTTGAGTTTCAGGGCGCTGAGAGTGACGTCATCGAGCAACTCGATACCGTCTTCGATACGACAGATGCGCTTGTCCAGCGCTTCGTATTCTTCGGCCTGGCGAGAGAACTGTTCGTCGCTCTGCCTAAGGCGCTGCAGTTCGCTGCGCAGTTCGGGAAAGTCATGAACCAGCGGATGATGGTCGACGTGCATGATGAAGCCTCCGACAGGAAAGAGGGCTCCAGCCTAGCGCCACACGTCGACCTTTCATTTGATCAGGATCAAGCACCGCCTGCCTTGCGCAGCAGTTCGGCGATTTCATCCTTGAGCCCCACCCTCTGCAGCTTGAGCCCCTGCAGGATCAGGTCGTCAGCAGCCTCGCGACCGTCCTCGATTTCGTAGATGCGCTTGTCCAGCGCCTCGTATTCCTCTGCCAGGCGAGGAAAGTGCGGGTCACTTTGCATCAGCTGGCGCAGCGCATCGTGATGCTGCGGAAACTCGCGATTCAGCGGGTGATGTTCAAGCGGCATGGAGGAGCCTCCCCAGAGATTGTTCCTTTAGCCTAGTCGAAGCTTGGCCAGGTGCAGTCGGTGATATCCGGGCAAGCAAGAGGTCGGGCCAGCGAACGCTGCCTGCGCCGGCATCACGAAATGAAATGTTGCAGCTTTTCTGCTTTTTCCACGGAGCTTGCGTTAGATTGGCAGGCCCTTGGTCACTTATCCCCCTACATGACACTCCTGATAGCGTTCGCTGTCCTCTCCATTCTGGTTTCGTTCATCTGTTCCATCCTCGAAGCCGCCCTGCTCTCCCTCACGCCCAGTTACATCGCTCAGCAGAAGGTCGAAAGACCGCAGCTGTACGAAAGGCTGAAAGAACTCAAAGACAAGATCGACCAGCCGCTGGCGGCCATCCTGACCCTCAACACCGTCGCACATACCGTCGGTGCGACCGGCGTCGGTGCACAGGTCACCATCGTCTTTGGTGACGGTTACCTGGGCATCGCCTCGGCGATCATGACCCTGCTGATTCTGGTGCTCTCGGAAATTCTGCCGAAGACCATCGGTGCCCGCTACTGGCGTACCCTGGCGCCCATCCTGCCGGGCCTGCTGCGGGCGATGATCCTGCTGCTCAAGCCGTTTATCGTGATGTCAGACCTGATCATGCGCCTGTTCGGCGGCAAGGAGCCGGAGCACGACATTCGCCAGGAAATCAAGGCGCTGACCCTGCTAGGCCGCGAAGTGGGCAAGCTCGACGAAGACGAGCACCGGGTGATCAGCAACATTCTCGACCTGCACGAAATTCGTCTGCGCGACATCATGACCCCGCGTATCGTCTGCGAATCGGCGGCGCCGGACGAGTCCATCGCTGCGTTCAAGGCGCGCGCCCGCGAGAGCCAGTTCTCCCGTTACCCGGTAATCGGCGAAGACGAGTCGCCGCTGGGCGTGGTGTTCCGTTACGACGCCCTAGCCGCCGAGAACGATGGCGAGCCGATCACGCAGATCATGAAGCCGCTCAAGGTCGTGCCGGAAAGCATGAACGTGGAAAACCTGATGACCCTGCTGATGCAGGAGCGTCAGCACATGTGCCTGGTGTACGACGAGTTCGGCAGCTGGCGCGGCCTGGTGACGCTGGAAGACATCATGGAAACCATCATCGGTAAACCGATCCTCGACGAAACCGACGATATCCCCAACATGCGCCGCTTCGCCAAGCGCCGCTGGGAGCATCGGATCAAGGCAATCCGCGCCGATTGATCACCAGTAGTTTTCGACTGCCACCTGCCCGGGCCGCCGCGTAAGGCTCAGGTTCAGCCCGCGCGCCTTCAGACGCTGACGAATGTCGTCGATCATCTGCGGGTTGCCGCAGATCATCACCCGCGAGTGCTCCGGGGTCAGTTGCAGAGCAGCGGCACGCTCCAGCTCGCCGTTGTCGAGCAAGTCGGTGATGCGCGCCGCCAGGCAACCCGGCACCTGTTCGCGGGTGACCACCGGCAAGTAGGTGAGCTTGTGGGCGAACTCGGCCAGGTGCTCGAGCTCGGCGAAACCACGGATCATCGGCTGATAGGCCAGCTCGGCGGCGGTTCGCGCGCTGTAGACCAATACGATGCGCTCGAAGCGCTGCCACACCTCGAAGTCCTGCAGGATCGACAGGAATGGGGCGATACCGGTGCCGCTACCCAGCAGCCACAGATCGCGGCCATCGACGAAGCGATCCAGGGTCAGAAAGCCGGTGGCCTGTTTCTCCACCAGCAGACTGTCGCCAACGCGCAAGCGACTCAGTTCGCTGGTGAACTCACCGCCCGGCACCACGATGGAGAAGAACTCGAGGAACTCGTCATGCGGCGCAGACACCAGCGAGTAGGCGCGCCACACCAACGAACCATCGGCCTTTTCCACTCCCAGACGCACGAACTGCCCGGCACGGAAACGAAACCCGGCATCGCGTGTGGTGCGCAGGGTGAACAGGCTCGGCGTCAGCGTCTGCACATCGAGCAGGGTCTGACGGGTGAACTTGTCATCGCTGACGGTCATAATCGCCCCCTTCATTGAATACCTGCCCAGTCTGGCGCAATCGGCCGACGACAAACACCGAAGGTTTGCATGCCTATTCTCGACACCCCCTTCGCCAGCCTCGAGCTGCAGCGCCAGCCGCATCAGGCAAACGAACCCCTGCAGGCATTCGACGCGGCCGACGAATACCTGCTCAATCACCTGCACGAACAAGGCCTCGAAGCAGGCAGCCGCGTGCTGCTGCTCAACGACAGCTTCGGTGCCCTGGCCTGCTCGCTGGCCGGGCATTGCCAGGTGACCAGCAGTGGCGACTCGCACCTGGGCTATCTGGCCCTGCAGAAGAACCTCGCCAGCAACGGCTTGAGCCATGACTGGGTGAGTTTTCTGCCGAGCAGCGAAACGCCACAGGGGCCGTTCGACTGGGTGCTGATCCGCGTACCCAAGACCCTGGCGCTGCTGGAGGAGCAACTGCTTCGCCTGCACGGCCAGATGGCGCCAGGCGCCCAGGTGATTGCCGGCGCGATGATCAAGCACCTGCCCCGCGCCGCTGGCGATCTGCTGGAGCAATACATCGGCCCGGTGCAGGCCTCGCTGGCGGTGAAGAAAGCCCGCCTGCTCAGTGCTACGCCCGAAACCAAGGCAGCGCCCCGCTCGCCCTACCCGACTCGCTATCGCCTGGACAAACCGGCACTGGAGTTGCTCAACCATGCCAACGTGTTCTGCCGCGACGGCCTGGACATCGGCACCCGCGCCTTCCTGCCGCATCTGCCGCACCATCTGGACGCGCGTCGGGTTGCCGATCTCGGCTGCGGCAACGGCGTGCTCGGCATCGCCTATGCCCTGGGCAGCCCGCAAGCCGAGCTGACCCTGGTGGACGAGTCCTATATGGCCGTGCAGTCCGCTGCAGAGAACTGGCAGTCGGCCCTGGGCGAGCGCCCGGTGACCATCCGCGCCGGCGACGGCCTGGCCGAGCAGCCGGCCGACTCGCTGGATCTGGTGCTGTGCAACCCGCCCTTCCACCAGCAGCAGGTGGTCGGCGACTTCCTCGCCTGGCGCATGTTCCAGCAGGCCCGCGCGGCGCTGGTCACGGGCGGCGAACTGTGGATCGTCGGCAACCGCCACCTGGGCTATCACGCCAAGCTCAAGCGCCTGTTCCGTGGTGTCGAACAGGTCGCGGCCAACCCGAAGTTCGTGGTGCTCAAGGCGACCAAGTAAGCCGCGAGTACCGGGGAGCCACCGCTCAGTCGATCAGGCCATTGGCGTCATAGAACGGATACGGCCCCGGATATTCGCCGAACACGCCGCTGTGCGTGACCAGCCCATGTTCCGCGTGCCAGTGGTGCAGCAGATAGCCAGGCGGCTCCAGGTTGAAATGCGCCGGGGCGCTGGGCTGCAGGTCCAGCACGATCTGATGGGAAACCCCGGGGCAGACGCAACACAGGCTGCCGCCGAAGCGCCGCTGGATTGGCCGGTGCAGGTGCCCGCAAAGCAGCCGTTCCACCTGCGGGTGGCCGCCAATCAGCCATTTCAGCGCCGCCGCATTGCCAAACGGCTCGCGGTCCATATGGCCGATGCCGCTGATGAATGGCGGGTGATGCAGAACCAGCACCGTCGGCACCTGCGGGCGCAGCGCCAGCTGAGCATCCAGCCAGCGCAACTGGCTGTCCTGCAGCTGCCCGCCGTGGCTACCGAGAATCGTCGTGTCGAGACCGATCAGGCGTACGGGATGGGTATCGACGACCCAGTCCAGCGGCGCCTCGGGCGATGGTGGCAGATAGGCGTGGTCAGCGAAGGCTGCCAGCAGATGCGCGCGATCATCATGATTGCCGGGCACCAGGTAATAGGGCATGGCCAGACGCTCGAGCTCGGGGCGCAGCACGGCGTATTCGTCCGGCTGGCCGAAGTCCACCAGATCACCGCTGATAAGCACGATATCCGGGCGCGGCTGGCTGGCGTTGAGGTGCGCGACCGCACGGCGCAGCGCCGCCAGGGTATCGACCACCCCGTAACTCAGCTTGCCGCTGGCCTTGAGGTGCAGGTCGCTGATCTGCGCGATCAGGAAGGTCGAAGCGTTGGGGATGACATCAGGCATTGAGGCTGAACACTCGCTGTGGCTCGACGGCCAGGTTGATCATATCGCCGGGGGTGAGCAGGCGGTCGTCGCTGCTGTCCACCGACAACGGCTGCGCGCCGCCCACGTCCACCAGCAGGCGGCTCTGCGCGCCCTGGAAGAATTGCCCGAGCAAGCGTCCGCGCACGTGGCCCGGCGCACTGGTCACCTGCAGGTGCTCAGGGCGGCAGTACAGCGTGTTCGGCAATTCGCTGGCACTCCACGGCAACTCGCCACCGTTGACCTGTACGCCATTGGCCGTGCGACCGAGCACCGCGAAGGCGTTCAGGGTGCCGATGAAATTCGCCACGAAGGCATTGGCCGGCTGCTGATACAGCGCGCGCGGCGTGGCCAGTTGAGCGATACGGCCACGCTCCATCACCAGAATGCGGTCGCCCAGGGCCATGGCTTCGCCCTGGTCATGGGTGACGAACACGGCGGTGATGGCCAGCTCGCGCAGCAACTGGCCCAGCTCGCTACGCAGGCGTTCGCGCAACTGCGCATCCAGGGCCGCCAGCGGTTCATCCAGCAGCAGCACGCGCGGGCGTGGCGCCACGGCGCGGGCCAGGGCGACGCGCTGGCGCTGGCCGCCGGAGAGTTCATGAATGGCGCGGTGGCCATAGCCTTGCAGGCCGACCAGTTCGAGCAGCTCGGCGCAGCGCTTCTCCCGTTCGGCACGCGGTACCTTGCGCACCTTGAGGCCGTAAACGATGTTGTCGGCCACGTTGAGATTGGGGAACAACGCGTAGTTCTGGAACACCATGCCCACGTCGCGGCGCTCGATGGGCAGTGGCGTGACGTCGTTCCCGGCGAACAGCACTTGCCCGGCATCCGGCCGTTCGAGGCCGGCGATCAAGCGCAATGTGGTGGTCTTGCCGCAGCCGGACGGGCCGAGGATGGCCAGGGTCTCGCCGGCCTGGATCTCCAGGCTGAGGTCATCCACGGCGACGGTGCCGTCGGCGAACGCCTTGCGGCAGTTGTGCAGGCGAATGGAGGTAGCGCTCATCGTTGGTCTCCACGGGACAGGCGGGCGCTGATGGCCTGCAGGGCGATCAGCAGCGGCACGATCATCAGCAGGAACAGCAGGGTGTAGGCGCTGGCGACTTCCAGCCGCGCCGAGGCGTAGCTGTCGGCCAGGCCCACCGGCAGGGTCTTGGTCATCGGCGTATGGAGCATCCAGGTCAGGTTGAATTCGCCCAGCGACAGGGTGACGACCATCAGCACGCCAGCAAGGATGCCGGCCCGGCAGTTGGGCACCACCACGGTGAAGAAGCGTCGCAGTGGGCCGGCGCCGAGGCTGGCGGCAGCGTCTTCCAGGGTCGGCAGGTTCTGCCGCTGCATCACCGCCATCACCGGGCGCACCAGAAACGGCAGGGTGAACAGCACATGGCCGACCAGAATGAACAACCAACTGCCACGAAAGCCGCCGAAGTGCCCATAGGTGAGCAGCAGCGCCAGGGCACTGGCCAGGCCAGGCATCGCCACCGGCAGCACCATCAGTTCCTCGAAGGCGCGACTGAAGCGGTTGTTCATGCGCACCAGCGCATAGGCCGCCGGCACGCCGATCACGCACACGCACAGGGCGCAGGCCAGCGCCAGTTGCAGCGACAGCCACACCGTCGGCGAATAGGCCTGCCACACCTGCAGCAGCCAGTCGAAGGTCAGGCCGCTGGACAGGCCCTGGAAGTAATTGCGGGTCAGCCCGGCAAGCAGCGACAGCAGCACCGGCACCAGCATGAAGGCACAGACCAGGCAGGTGAAGATCAGCTGCGCGGCAAACAGCGTCGAGCGTTTCATAGCAGCCCTCCGGACTGGCGCACCCATTTGCGCACCACCAGCAGCACCGCCCAGGTCAGCGCGCCGAGGATCACCGACAGCGCCGCTGCCACGCTGAAGTTGGCGTAGTTGGTGAACACGTTGTAGATCGCCACAGGGGTGACGTTGAGCTGGGTGCCCAGGGTGAAGGCGGTGCCGAACGCGCCCATCGAGGTGGCGAAGCAGATCGCCCCGCAGGACACCAACGCCGGCATCAGCCCCGGCACGATCACGTCCCAGATCACCCGCCAGTGGCTGGCACCCAGCGAACGGGCGGCCTCCTCCAGGCTGGCATCGAGACTTTCGCTAGCGGCCATCACGGTGAGGATCACCCGCGGTATGGAGAAATACAGGTAGCCGAGAAACAACCCGGCCAGCGAATAGGCGAACACCCAGCGCTCACCCACCAGCCCCATACCCAACGCGGCGAACACGCCCTGGCGGCCGGCCAGGAGAATCACCAGAAAGCCCACCACTACACCGGGGAACGCCAGAGGGAAGGTCAGCAAGGCAACCAGAGCCGAACGGCCGAAGAAGCGCTGGCGGGCCAGGAACACCCCGCTGATGCTGCCCACCAGCAACGCCGCCAGGGTCACCGTGGCAGCCAGTACGCTGGTCTGCGCCAGGCTGCTCAGATATTGGCCGCTGCTCAGCACCTGCCAATAGCCACTGCCTGCCTCGCCGCGGCTTTCGCCGCCGAGCAGCACCAGGTGGGCCAGTGGCAACAGCCAGAAGGCCAGCAGCACCGCGGCTGCCGGCACCAGAGCCACGGCCGCGCCGGGTCGCCAGCGCCACAGCGGCCGGCTGTCGACTGTCATGGCAGAGCGGTTGCTCAGCGCGCTGCTCACCTCAGCGCACCTCTTTCAGGTAGCGCGCGGCGAAGGCTTCCTGCGCCGCGGCCATCTTCTGGTAATCCACCACGCCAGCGCGGGCGTAATCGCTTGCCGGCAGGAAGCGCGCCGCCACCTCGGCGGGCATCTGCACCGGGCGTACCGGCCGCAGGTAGGCATTGGCCCACAGCGCCTGGCCTTTGTCGGAGAGCACGAAGTCCAGCACCTTCTCGGCATTGGCGCGGTGCGGGGCGTTTTCCACCACGCTCATCACGTAGGGCACGCTGATGCTGCCCTCGCTGGGAATCACGAAGGCGACGTTGGCCTGGTCCTTGTAGCGCGCGCGGTAGGCGTTGAAGTCGTAGTCGACCAGGATCGGCAGCTCGCCGGACAGCACCCGCGCATAGGCGGTCTGCTTGGGCACGATCGGCGCGTTACCGGCCAGCTTCTTGAAGTAGTCGATGGCCGGCGCAAAGTTGTCGAGGTCGCCGCCCATGGCGCGGTTGATTGCCACCGCCGACACGTAGCCGACGAAGGCGCTGGACGGGTCCAGATAACCGACCATGCCCTTGTACTCGGGCTTGAGCAGGTCGGCCCAGCTTTGCGGCACCGGCAGCCCGCCGAGGGCGTCGACATTGACCATGATCCCCAGCGTGCCGGAATGGATGGCGAACCAGTGACCCTCAGGGTCTTTCAGCCCGGCGGGAATCTCGTCCCAGCCTTTGGGCTTGTAGCTGCCGGCAACGCCTGCGTTCTGCGCCTGCAGGCCGAAGGTCACGCCGTAATAGACCACGTCGGCCATCGGCGCGGCACGCTCGGCCACCAGCTGCGCCAGGGCCTGGCCGGAGTTCTTGTTGTCCAGCGGTACCTTGACGCCGGTGTTCTCGGCAATCGCCTGGAGCTGGGTGCCCCAGTCAGCCCATTCCGGTGGGCAGTTGTAGCAGATCGCCGTTTCGGCGGCGTGACTGAGGCTGGCGGCGCCACAAAACAGCAGGGCTGCAAGGGTTTTACTGAAGCGGATCATGGGATGTGTCCTCGTAGGGGCGGATACTTTCGCCGGGGCGGATATGGCACGGCAGGCAGTGGAAAACGGGGTGAGCGCCGGCGATCTGTGCCAGCAACTGGTCGATTACGGTGTGCGCCAGCTCGGCGATGGGCTGCACCACGCTGCACAGCGTCGGGTGCATCTGCGTGCCCAGGGCGATGCCGTCGAAGCCCATCACCGACAGCTGGTGGGGCACGCTCCAGCCATTGCGGCGCAGCACGTTGATCAGGCTGATAGCCAGCAGGTCGTTGGAGCAGAGCAGCGCGCTGGGCGCCTGCGGGCCGCGCAGCAAGGGTTCGATGGCGGCAAAGTCGGCCTGGGTGTGGGCGGGCATTTCGATCAGCGGCAGCGCCGGCAGCCCGGCCGCGCGCATGGCGTCCTGATAGCCGGCGTAGCGCAGACGCGCACGGTCCGACTGCAATGCAGAGCCGGCGACCATGCCGATGCGCCGGTGGCCGGCCTCCAGCAGATGCCGCGTGGCCAGCGCCATGCCGGCGCGGTTATCCACAGACACGGCGCTGTACTCGGCATCCTCGGGCTGGTGATAGGCCAGCACGAAGGGCGTGTCCTCCTGGGCCAGGCTCTGCAGCACGCGATTGCTGCGCGCCTCGGTCACCGTCAGCACCAGGCCGTCGACACGCTGGCGTAGCAGCTCCTCGACCACGTCGCTCTCGCGCTCGGCCTGGTAATCGGTGGTAGCCAGCAACAGGTTGTAGCCGCGCGCACGCGCTGCCTGTTCCATGGCCTGGAACTGCTCGGCGAACACCGGGTTGAGCAGGTTGGGCACCACCACGCCGATCAGCTGGGTGGTTTGCAGGCGCATCTGCCGCCCCAGCCGATTGGGCCGAAAACCCAGCTCGCGCGCCGCCAGCAACACCTGTTCACGGGTGTTCGGGCGCACCAGCTCGGGGGACGCGAAGGCACGCGCCGCCGTTGCCCGAGACACGCCTGCCAACTGCGCCACTGCTTTCAGATCTGCCATCTTCACTCGCCTGAGATCGATCTCATTTGAGCGAATGGTGCGCTGCCAAGGTGACAATATCGCGACAGCCGGACGCCAGAATGGTTACGCCCGACGCCGCGTGGCCAGCCGCTCGCCGGGATCGGGCCCAGCGATAGCCGAGGGTGAGCCCGGCCTTACAAGGTCAGGGCAAACCGTGACAGCAAGGCCCCCGGCAGTGCCATGGAGCCGGTCTGCCTGGCGCCATAGGTGCCAGTGGGCAGCAGCAGTTCCGGCTCGCGGGTCAGCGCCTCCAGATGCGCGCCGAAAAAGTCGAACAGCGAATCGTCGAAGCGCATGGTGTTGACCGGCGCCTGGATCTGCCCGTCCTCGACCCAGAAGGTGGCGAAGCGAGTCATGCCGGTCAGGCGCCCGGCTGGCAGGTCGGAGAAATTGCCGTACCACAGGTTGCCGATATACAGCCCCGTACCGAGCCGCTGCAGCACCTGGGCTTCATCCAGATCGCCACCCTGCATGCGCAGCGACAAGGGGAATTCGCCCCGGCCCGCACCATTGGCAGTCAGGCCATACTCGGCTGCACTGCGCGAGCTGACCATGCGCTCGCCGGGGCGACCCTGCTCGATCAGGCGCAACGGCTGACGCGGCCCTTCGGCGGTGAAGGCCGGGGCCAAGCCGCCTTCGATACGCTCATCCAGCGTCAGCAACGGGTTGAGCTGCGCCTTGCCGCTGAACAGACGCTGCCAGGGGCTGCCACCGGAAGCCAACGCCTGGGCGCCAAAGCCCCAGCAGCACAGGCTGACCAGCTCCTCCAGCGCGGCCGGCGCCAGGTAGGCGCGATAGGCACCCGGCTGCAGCGCCTTGGCCGGGCGGCCGAGAAACGCCAGTTGCTGGCGCGCGCCATCGAGCTTGCGGGCGAATGCCTGGGCATCCCACTGCTCACCGGCATAACCGCTCTTCACTGCCTGGCCGTTGCCATGGAACAGGCTGAACTCGAGGTTAAAGCTGCTCGCCGCGTACCAGCCGAACGCCCCCCAGGAGCTGGCAAAACCCTGGTACTGCGGCCCCACGGCCAGGAAGCCGACCAGATCCAGTCCCGTCGCCGCCCTGACGATCTGCTGCGCCATGGTTGCGCTGTCCAGGCGCACCGCATCACCGGCCAATTCGCTGCGCCAGGCCTCACGGTTCAGGCGCAGATAGGGGTCATCACTCAGGGAAGGCAGTACATCTCGCAGTTGTCGCAACGCCTGCTGCAGCAGGGGCACATCCTCATCGAGCACACCGCTGAGTGCCAGCTTGCTCTCGGCATGGCGCTGACCCTGGTACAGCGCCAGGGTGACATACACCTGCTGTACTTGCCCGGCCTGGCGCACCTGACCCTGGTTGAAACGGATGAAGCTGGAGCGCTCGGCGCCGTAGCCCAGGGTGAAGCCCTCCTCGCCCACGACCTGCTCCTGCAGGTACTCCAGCAATGCGCAAAAATGCTGACGTGCGTCCATCAGGCCGCCCCTCCAAAAACGTCGATATCGGCGAACACACAAGCCGGCGAGGCATGCCCGACGCGGATCACCTGATTGGGTTCGCCCTTGCCGCAATAGGGCGTGCCCATCACCTCGAAGGTGCTGGCGTCCCCCACCGCGCGCAGGTTGCGCCAGAAGCGCGAACTGATACCGCGATAGTTGGGGTTCTTCACCACCCCCTTGAGCTCGCCGTTTTCGATCAACTGACCCCACTCGCAGCCGAACTGGAATTTGTTGCGCGCATCGTCGATCGACCAGGAGCGGTTGTTGCTCATCAGGATGCCGCGCTCGATGCCGCCGATCAGCTCGGCCAAGGTCTTGTCACCCGGCTCCAGGTTGAGATTGGCCATGCGGTCGATGGGCGGCCGATTCCAGCTGCAGGCGCGGCTGTTGGCCACGCCTGGCAAACCGCTGCGCCACTGCGACAGCGCGCCACCCAGCGGACGCTGGAGGATGCCCCGCTCGATCAACAGCTGGCGCTCGGCCGGCGTGCCGTCGTCGTCATGCCTGTAGCTGGCCAGCTCGCCCGGCACGCCCGGGTCGAAGCTGACGTTGAGCAGCGGCGAGCCATATTGGTAATGCCCGAAATCGTCCTGACGAATAAAGCTGGTGCCGGCGAAATTGCGTTCGTCGCCGAGGATGCGATCGAGCTCCAGCGGATGGCCGATGGACTCGTGGATCTGCAGGATCATCTGGTCCGGCAGCAACAAAAGGTCACGTTCACCGTTAGGGGTATTGGGCGCCAGCAGCAGTTGCAGCGCCTCATCGGCAATACGCGCGGCACTGCCGATCACGCCCAGTTGCTGCAACACCTCGGCCCCGCCCTGGCGCGCCAGGTGGGTACCGCCGAAGCTGCGGCTCTGGCTGTCGTGCTCATCACTGGCGGTGACGCCCACCTGCGGGAAGACGTAACGCTGGGCGCGGCGCAGACAGGCTCCGGCGCTATTCAGGTAGATCTGCTCATGCTCGGTGAAGGTCAGGCCAACATGGCTGTCAACCAATCGCGCATCCTGGGGAATCAGCGCCGACTCGGCCATCAGCAGCTCGAACCAGTGTGCGGCGCTGGCCAGGGGCTGCTGGTAACCCGGCATCACGTCGTCGGCCTGCTCGGCGGGATACGGCAGCTCAGCGAGCGCCAGCAGGTTATGTCCGGCCAGTGCACGGGCCATCTGCTCGGCCCGCTCCAACGCTGCCTGCAGGCCAGCCTGGCTGAGATCGCTGGTGGCCGCATAGGCTTCGACACCGGCGATACGCACGCTGAGCATGGCGCCGCCATCGTCGAGGAAGGAAGGCGCCTGCGCCACGCGCCGGCGCACCCAATAGGACGCCCTGCTCTCACGTACATGGCGCAGCGACCAGAAATCGGCAGAGCACTGCAGGGCGGCGAAACGGCGTTCTAGGACTTCGCTGAAGGCGAACATTGAGCCCCCTTGGATCGTGGCAAAGGGGCACAGTCTAGCAACACTGCTGGGGCTGCACGTGTCAGAGCGGGATCAATGCACTAAGCCCATCTTGCCTGGTTCGCGGCACCACGGCCTTTTACTCAGGCTGGCAGCAGCCCAGCCTTCCGATAGCCTTCCAGAAGCGAATCAAACAAGGCGATATCGGCGCGGCTGCGGGCAATCAGCTGGGCACCGGCAATAGCCGCGAAAATAGCCCGTGCCCGCTCCTCGCACGCAACCGGATCGCCGAACCCGGCCGCAAGCAGAACCTTGGACAGCCATGCCACGTTTACGGTGGCGAACGCCTGCACCTCACTCCTCACTTGCGCGGGAAGGTCTTCGTGCTCAGCGGCCATGAAGCTGCCAAGGCACAACCTGTTTCCGCTTTCGAGCGACCGGCGAAAAATGGAGGGATACCGCTGCAGGCATTCAAGCGGGCTGTCAGCCCCTGCCTGCATCGCCTCCAGTACGGCGGCCGTATCTTCCCAGTAACGCCTGGCGACCGCCGCGCCGAGATCGGCCTTGCTGGGAAAGTGGTAGTAGATACTCGCGCTCTTGATACCGACTACAGCCGCCAGGTCACGAAAATTCAGCCCGCTATAACCATGCGACTGCGCCGCCTGCTTTGCAGCCGTCAGGATGGCCTCTCGTGCGTTTGAACTCACGCCATTACCCCGCTGGTTGGAAGATGGCGAGAATGCTAACTGCAAGCCCACAACCTGCCAACTGATAGATAGGTATTGACACAAACCGGATAGCGCCTACAACTATGCCTACCAACTGATAGATAGGCATACAAATGAATACTGCAAATTGCCCTACCGACGCCGCCCCACTGCCGATGAAAATCTATGACTGGTACAACGGCCCCTACCCGGCGCGAGTGCGCATCGCGCTCGCGGAAAAAGGCCTGCTAGCAAAGGTCGACTTCGTTTCGATCAATCTATGGAAAGGCGAGCACAAGGCACCCGAATTTCTCGAAATCAATTACTCCGGCACTCTTCCAGTCTTGGAGCTGAAAGACGGTACCCGCATCGCGGAATGTACGGCCATCACGCAGTATCTGGACGACCTGGACGGTTCACCCACGCTGACCGGCAGCACCGCCGTTGAAAAGGGTCTAATTCACATGATGACCAAGCGTGCCGAGATCGAGTTTCTGGATGCCGTAAGCATGTACTTTCACCATGCCACCCCGGGCCTAGGCTCACACGTCGAGATCTATCAGAACAGGGAGTGGGGCCTGCACATGCGTGACAAGGCCGTACGAGGCATGCGCTATTTCAATGAGGTATTGAAGAGCCAGCCATTCGTTGCCAGCCCCTCCTTCTCCATGGCGGATATTACCGTGATTGGCGGCATGATCTTCTCCGCGCTCCTAGGGTTGGCGGTTCCTGATGATTGCCAGGCTCTTCGAGAATGGTATGCCCGGATGCAACAGCGCCCCAGCCTGGTTGCCTGGGCCGCAATGGTAGAAAAAGGCGCACCGACAAGTTGAAGGTTGCGCGCGACACGCTGCGTTTCTGTACAACCTAGGGTGGACAACGCGAAGCTTGTCCACCTTTCGCAATGCGACCAGAAATCGGCGGTGCTCTTAAGCGCGGCGAAGCCACGCATGAGCGTATCGTTGAGGGCGAATATCGGGCCTCCTGGGAAGTGACCGCAGAGGCGGCCCGTACTAGCCGAGGGGCAAGCCAGACACGGGCGCCAGAGCGCCTGCGTCTGGCTGGAGCAGTCAGCCCTGCAAATAGACCACCTGGGTGTGGGTGTACTCGTACAGGCCGTACTTGCCATCGGCACCGCCGATGCCCGACTTGCGCACCCCGGCATGGAACCCCTGCATGGCCTCGAAATTCTCGCGGTTGATGTAGGTTTCGCCGAAGTCAATTTCGCGCATGGCATGCATTGCCTTACCCAGGTCGCGGGTGTAGAGCGATGAGGTCAGGCCGTACTCGCAATCGTTGGCCAAGGCGATGGCCTCGTCGAGGTCATCGACGATCTGGATCGGCAGCACCGGGCCGAAGATTTCTTCGCGCATGATCGGCATGTCGGCGCGACAGCCCGCCAGCACCGTGGGCTGATAGTGGTAACCCCGACCAAGATCGGCCACCTGGCCACCGGTCACCGCCGTCGCGCCCTGGGCCAGAGCTTCACGCACCTTGGCCGCTACCTTGTCCAGACCTTCGCGGTTGATCAGCGGGCCCATCTCCACATCCGACTGGGCGACCGGGTCGCCATAGCGGGTGGCTGCCATGGCCGAGGCCAGGCGCGCGATAAATGGCTCGGCCACACTGCGCTCGACATACACGCGCTCGGCGCAGTTGCACACCTGCCCGGTGTTGATGATGCGCGAGTCGCGGATGGCACGCACCGCCAGATCGAGATCGGCATCGGCGAGGACGATGGCCGGCGCCTTGCCACCCAGTTCCAGATTGAGCTTAGTCAGGTGCGGTGCGGCCGCGGCCATGATGCGCTGGCCGGTTTCCACGCTGCCGGTGAAGCTGATCATGTCGGCCTGGCCACTGCCAGTCATGCCAGCACCGACCCGGCCGTCACCGCTGACCACATTGAACACGCCCGGCGGCAGGTCGGTCTGAGCCACCAGCCTGGCGAACTCGAAGCAGTTGTTCGGCGTCTCCTCGCTGGGTTTGATCACGATGGTATTACCGGTGATCAGTGCAGGCGCCATCTTGCGAGCGATGAGAAAGAACGGGAAGTTCCACGGCAGGATACCGGCGACCACCCCCAGCGGCTTGCGCAGCAGGAAGATCTGCTCGTTGGCGCGGTCGCTGCTGATCACCTCGCCTTCGATACGACGTGCCCACTCGGCCATGTAGTCGAGGTAGTCGGCGGTGAAATTCGCTTCCACCTCGGCCAGAGCGTTGATCTTGCCCTGCTCCAGGGTGATGGTGCGCGCCAGTGCCGGGGCGTTGGCACGGATCAGTTGGGCGATCTTGCGTAGATAGCCGGCACGTTCGATGGCCGGTTTGCGTGCCCAGTCCTTCTGCGCGGCCCGGGCCGCAGCGAAGGCCTGGTCAAGATCCTCGTCGGTGGAGGCCGGCACCTTGGCCAGCAGCTCTCCGTTGGCAGGGTTGAAGACGTCGAGGTGCTCCTGGCTGGCAGTGAAGGCACCGTTGATGTAGTTCTGATAGACGGTAACGGACATGGCGTTTTCCTGTTGTCAGTGCCGACTTGCGCCGGTTCAGTAGGTGCGTGAAGCCACGGGCTGGTCATCCAGCGCCTTGTATTTGCTCAGGTTGGCGAGTGCGGCCTGGCGCATCAGGCTGATGTCGATGCCGACCGCGATGAACTGGCAGCCCCAGTCGAGGTAGCGGCGGGCATCGGCCTCCTGTGGCGCGAGAATGCCGGCTGCCTTGCCGGCCGCCAGTGTGGCCTCGATGGCACGGCGAATCGCCTGCTGCACCTCGGGCTGGCTGGCATCGCCGTAGTAACCGAGGTTGGTGGACAGGTCCGCCGGGCCGACGAACACCGCATCCACACCCTCGACGGCGGCAATCGCCTCGACGTTCTCGACCCCGGCGCGTGATTCCACCTGCACGATCAGGCACAGCTGCTCATGGGCGGTCTTCAGGTAGTTCGGCACGCTGTCCCAGCGCGTGGCGCGGGTCAGGCCGCCACCCACACCACGAATGCCGTGCGGCGGGTAGCGTGTGGCCTGCACCAGGGCACGCGCCTGCTCGGCGCTTTCGACCATGGGGATCATCAACGTCTGTGCGCCGATATCGAGCAACTGCTTGATCAGTGCCGGGTCGCTGTTGACCGCCCGTACCACCGGCGCGCTGCGGTATGGCGCCACGGCCTGCAACTGCGCTTGCAGTGTCGGCAGGGTATTGGGCGCGTGCTCACCATCGATCAGCATCCAGTCGTAATCGAAACTGGCGACTATTTCGGCGGCGTAGCCGCTGGCAAATCCGGCCCAGATGCCGAACTGCGACTGACCGCTGGCCAGGGCGGCTTTAAAGGGGTTCAGGGGCAACTTCATGGGGCGCTCCGGTCAGTGCGTGTAGGGACGATGCAGGGCACATTCGGGGTTCAGCTCGACACCGAAGCCCGGTTTGTCCAGGCGCGACAGGCGCATGCGGCCACGCTCCGGCACCGGTTCGCCGAGCAGTTGCGGATGGAACATCGGCACCACCTCGTCGGCCTTGGGCGCCATCATCAGGAACTCGGCGAACGGGCTGTTGGTGCGGGTGGCAACGAAGTGGTAGCTGTATACCGACGAGCCATGCGGCACGACCATGACGTTGTGCGCATCGGCCAGCGCCGAGATCTTCTGTAGCTCGGTGATGCCACCACACCAGCCGACATCGGGCTGGATGATGTCGCAGCAGCCCATCTCCAGCAGCATGCGAAAGCCCCAGCGCGTCGCCTCGTGCTCACCGGTGGTCACCAGCATGCCCGCCGGCACGTTCTTGCGTAGATCGCGGTAGCCCCAATAGTCATCCGGCGGCAGCGCCTCCTCGATCCACTTCAGGCCGAACTCGGCGGCGCCGTGGGCCAGGCGCGTGGCGTAGTTGAGATCCAGGCTCATCCAGCAGTCGAGCATCAGCCAAAAGTCCTTGCCGACCCGCTCACGCATGGTCGCCAGTTCCTCGAGATTCTTGCGCAGACCTTCCTCGCCCTCGGCCGGGCCATGATGCAGCGGCAGCTTGCCGCCGATGAAGCCCATTTCCTTGGCCAGATCAGGGCGCGCGCCGGTGGCGTAGAACTGCAGCTCATCGCGCACGGCGCCACCGAGCAACTGGTGCACGGGCTCCTGACGCACCTTGCCAAGCAGATCCCAGAGCGCCAGGTCGACACCGGAAATGGTGTTGATCACCAGGCCCTTGCGCCCGTAGTACAGGGTCGAGTTGAACATCTGATCCCAGATCTTCTCGATGTCGGTGACCTTTGCCCCCTCGATGAAGCGCGCCAGGTGCTTCTCGACGATATAGGCGGCCGGCTCCCCCCCCGTGGTCACGGCAAAGCCGACGTTGCCGGCGCTGTCCTCGATTTCCACCACCAGCGTGCCAAGCACATTGATGCCAAAGCTGCGGCGGCTCTGACGGTACTCGGGATACTTGCTCATGGGCGTGCAGATATGGTCGTCGATCCAGTGGCCGTCGCCCTGGTCGTGGTAATCGGCGCCACCACCGCGCAGGGTGAAAGCACGTACCTGCTTGATCGTCGGGACACTCATGACATTGCTCCTTGATTCGATTCAGTGAGAGGTGGCGGGCCGGTTCAGTTGCTCGCGTCCGCCGGGAAGGCGAAAGACGAGCACCATCAACGCCGCTATCACAGTGGTGACAGACAGCAGGTAGAGGCCGGCGGCGGACGAAGCGGCGGCGGTTTCCGCCCAGTTCTTGAGGATTGGCGCAATGAAACCACCGAGAGCACCGCAGGAATTGATCAGGGCGATGCCGCCCGCAGCAGCGCTACCGGCCAGGTAGCTCGAAGGCAGGGTCCAGAAGATCGGCTGCACCGCGATGAAACCGGCCGCGGCGAAGCACAGCGCCAGCACGCCCACCAGTGGGCTGGTCACACTCACAGACAGGGCGATGCCGGCCGCCGACATCAGCAGTGTCAGGCAGGCGGTGCGCTGACGCTGACCTGTACGATCCGACCAGGCGGGAATCAGCCAGGCGGCGAGCAGCGCGCAAACCCAGGGGATGGCACTGACCAGGCCAACCATGAAGCCGACCTTGCTGCCCATCAGCCCGGCCACCTGGCTGGGCAGGTAAAACACTACGCCGTACACACTGGCCTGGATCAATAGATAGATGGCGCACAGATAGAGCACGGTCGGTTGCAACAGCACCGCGAGCAGGTTGTGGCCATGGGACTGTTTTTCACGATCCTCGGCACTGATAGCGGCCTGCAGGCTCTGACGCTCCTCAATGCTTAGCCACTTGGCATCGGCCGGTTTGTTGTCCAGATACCAGTAGGCCCAGACACCGACCACCGAAGCCATCAAGCCTTCGATCAGGAACATCCACTGCCAGCCGTGCAGCCCGGCGAAGCCATCAAACTCCAGCAACAGGCCCGACAGCGGCGCGCCGAAAATGAATGCCAGCGGTGCGCCGAAGTAGAAGAAGCCCATGGCCTTGCCACGCGACGCCGAAGGGAACCACTGCGTGAGGTAGTAGATGACCCCGGGGAAGAAACCGGCCTCGGCCACGCCGAGCAGAAAGCGCAGCAAGTAAAAGGTCGTTTCGTTGTGGGCGAACATCATCGCCGCCGAAAGCAGGCCCCAGGTGACCATGATCCGGCACATCCAGATGCGCGCTCCAACCCTGTGCATGATCAGGTTGCTGGGGACTTCGAGCAGGGCATAGCCGACGAAGAAGATGCCGGCCCCAAAAGCGAAGGCGGCATCGCTGATCCCGGTGTCGGCCTGGAATGCCAGCTTGGCGAAGCCGACGTTGGCGCGATCAAGAAACGCGAGGATGTACATCAACAGCAAGAAGGGAAGCAGCCGCCAGGAAATCTTGGCGATCAGAGCAGCAGGTACGTTATTCACGACAGTATTCCTCTTGGAATTATTGTGCACTGCGTGGGCTGGCGACTGGCGCCAGGGAAAACCTCAGACCACAGCCGGATGACGGCTTGAGCGCTGAGCGAATGGGGATGCTGGAAGTGACGGTGCGTGTCTAGACGCGGTATGGATGGTAAGCATGCGAGCCTCGGAGCTGTTGTTTTTGTAGCTCCGACTCTAACGGCGACCATCGATGCACGACCAATCGAATCTCGCTTAATATCGATAACTAAAAGGTATCAATGGAATCTGCCATGCAATCGCCCAATAGCCCGCGCAATCTGTTCAACCGCTTGCGTTACAAACACCTGCACATGCTGATTGCCCTGGGCTCGAGCCAGAACCTGCACCGGGCCTCGCAGATGCTGAACATGTCGCAACCGGCGGCCACGCGCATGCTGCATGAGATCGAGGAGATGTTCGGCTGCGAGCTGTTCGAGCGCCTGCCACGCGGCATGCGCCCGACTGCACTGGGCCGGCAGTTGCTGCTGTTCGCCGAGACCGCGCTCAATGGCCTGAACCGCTGCGCCGAGGATCTCGCCGCTCGCCAGCAGGGCGGCTATGGCTACCTGACCATTGGCACCATCATGGGTGCGGCGCCACGCCTGGTGATGAATACCATCGCCGAAATCAAGGCGCTGCAGCCTCAGCTGCGCATTCGCATCACCGGCGATACCAGTGACCAGATCATCCGTTCACTGGAGCAGGGCAAGATCGATCTGGCCGTGGCGCGCCGCAACGCGGCGATGGACAGCCAGCACTACGCCTTCGAGCCCCTTGGCAACGAACGCCTGATGCTGGTGGTGCGCAAGGGCCATCCCTTGCTTAGGCGGCGGCGCCTGACCCTGCAGGAGCTGGTCGGCGCCTGGCCGTGGATCCTGCAGCCGGAATCGAGCCCGGCACGCATCGCCTTCGACGGCGCCCTGGAGCGCCTGGCGCTGCCGCAGCCGGCAGACATCATCGAATGCGGGTCGGTATACGCCATGCAGCAACTGGTGCAATTGACCAACGCGCTGATGGTGCTCTCGGAAACCGCGCTCGGTGACTACCTGAAGATGGGCCTGGTCAAGGCGCTGCCACTGGACATCGAAGAGCGCATGGCGCCTTTTGGCCTGCTCTGGCGCCAAGGTGAAAAACCGACCCAGGCGCAGAGCACCTTCATCGAACTGTTGCGCCGCCGCGCTGCCGAATTGCGCGGAGAAAACCTGCCGCTGGACTGAAGGAAGAGGCTGCTGCGAATCATATCGCCAGTTCCAGGCAGAACACCTATTCAGCAGTCCAAGGAGACGGCATTCAGCTCGGCGCCCCCAACCCCGCCGCGCTCATGAACAGTCGCAGCAACCACGCCACAATCCCCAGCGCGGTGACGCTGCAGGCCCAGATCAGTACCAGCCAACCCAGGCGCTGCCATAGCGGCTTCTTCTCTTCGGTTTCGGTCATAGCCGCCTCCTTAGAACCTGATTCAAAGCCTCGCGAGTTAGAGCCATGCAAGGCACAACGTAAGTAACAGCCTCCGGCTGGTCAAAGCAGGCGAGGAACGGTCGGAGTCGCGTTCGACTGTACAAGTGGTACATGAGCAGGCCGAGCCTGCTTTAACGCCGCAGGGCCGACGCGCAGCAGGCTGTGGACAGGTTCTCAGTGATAGCCATCATCCACCGTCACTTTGCCGCGAAATACGTAGTAGCTCCATGCGGTGTACATGAGGATGAAGGGAATGATGAACAACGCGCCCACCAGCATGAAGCCCTGGCTCTGCGGCGGTGCGGCGGCTTCCCAGATGCTGATCGACGGCGGAATGACGTTCGGCCACAGGCTGATGCCCAGACCGCTGTAGCCAAGGAAGATCAGCACCAGGGTGAGCAGGAACGGCGAGTAGTTGGCGTTGCTGGCCACGGCCCGCAACAGCGCCCAGGTGCACAGCAGTACCAGCACCGGCACCGGCATGAACCAGAACAGGTTGGGCAGGCTGAACCAGCGCTCGGCGATATCCGGGTGGGCGAACGGTGTCCACAGGCTGACGATGCCCGTCACTGCCAGCAGGACGAACACCAGCGGGCGCGCCAGATCATGCATCTGCTGTTGCAGGCGACCTTCGGTCTTCATGATCAGCCAGGTGCAGCCAAGCAGCGCATAGGCGGCGATCAGTGCCACGCCGCAGAACACCGAGAACGGCGTCAGCCAGTCGAATGCGCCGCCAGCGAAGGTCCGGTCGACCACCTCGAAACCGTCGATATAGGCCCCCAGCGCCACGCCCTGGAAGAAGGTCGCAGTCAGCGAGCCACCGATGAAGGCCTTGTCCCACAGGTGGCGCTTGGCGGCCTTGGCCTTGAAGCGGAATTCGAAGGCCACGCCGCGGAAGATCAGCCCCAGCAGCATCAGAATCAGCGGCAGATAGAGCGCGTTCAGCACCACCGAATAGGCCAGCGGGAAGGCACCGAACAGCGCCGCACCGCCGAGTACCAGCCAGGTCTCGTTACCGTCCCAGACCGGCGCGACGGTGTTCATCATCACGTCGCGCTCGCCATCGTCACGAACGAAGGGAAAGAGGATGCCGATGCCCAGATCGAAGCCATCCATCACCACGTACATCATCACACCGAAGGCGATGATCACCGCCCAGATCAGCGGAAGGTCGATACCCATGTTCAGTTCCTCTCCGGCAAGCTGTCGGTTTCACCATCTTCCAGGCCTTCCTCGGCAGCAGACAGCGGACGCGCTGGCGTACGCGGCTGGCCCGGCCCTCCCTCGGAGGTACCCTTGCCCTCGTCGATCTTCGGCCCCTTGCGCACCAGGCGCAGCATGTAGCCGATCCCGGCGCCGAACAGCACGAAGTACACCACCACGAACAGCGCCAGGGTAACGCCCATCTGCGTCGCGCTGTGCCCAGAGGACGCATCGGCAGTGCGCATCAGGCCATGGATGATCCACGGCTGGCGACCGATCTCGGTGGTGTACCAGCCGGCCAGGATCGCCAGGATGCCCGACGGCCCCATCCACACCGCCAGGTGCAGGAACGGCCGCGACTGGAACAGTCGGCCACCACGGCGCAGCCAGGTGCCCCAGAGGCCGACCAGAATCATCATCAGGCCCATGGCGACCATGATGCGGAAGGTCCAGAACACGATGGTGGAGTTGGCCCGGTCCTCCGGCGGGAATTCCTTCAACGCCGGCACCTGTTTGTCCAGGCTGTGGGTCAGGATCAGACTGCCAAGCGCGGGAATTTCCACCTTGAAGCGGGTTTCCTCACGCTGCATGTCCGGCCAGCCGAACAGGATCAGCGGGGTTGGCTCATCACCGACATTCTCCCAGTGCCCTTCGATGGCGGCGATCTTCGCCGGCTGATATTTCAGGGTATTGAGGCCGTGCAGGTCACCGATGAAGGCCTGCACCGGCGCCACCAGCAGCGCCATCCACACTGCCATCGACAGCATCTTGCGGATCGCCGGGTTATCGCGCCCGCGCAGCAGGTGCCAGGCCGCCGAAGCACCGACGAAGAACGCCGTGGCGAGGAAGGCCGCCGTGGCCATGTGCGCCAGGCGATAGGGGAACGAGGGGTTGAACACCACGGCGAACCAGTCGACCGGAATCACCCGGCCATCGATGATCTCGTAGCCCTGCGGCGTGTGCATCCAGCTGTTGGACGCGAGAATCCAGAAGGTCGAGATCAGCGTGCCGATGGCCACCATCACCGTGGAGAAGAAGTGCAGCCCCGGCCCGACGCGGTTCCAGCCGAACAGCATGACGCCGAGAAAACCCGCTTCGAGGAAGAACGCAGTCAGCACCTCGTAAGTCAGCAGCGGCCCGGTGACCGCGCCGGCGAAGTCGGAGAACGCACTCCAGTTGGTGCCGAACTGATAGGCCATGACCAGGCCGGAGACCACACCCATACCGAAGTTGACCGCGAAGATCTTCGACCAGAAATGGTAGAGATCGCGGTACACCGTATTGCCGGTCTTCAGCCACAACCCTTCGAGCACGGCCAGATAGCTGGCCAGACCGATGGTGATGGCGGGAAAAATGATGTGGAACGAAATGGTGAAGGCAAACTGGATTCGGGCGAGATCAAGCGCCTCTAGGCCGAACATGTCACATCCTCATTCAGGGTTATTTCGGCCCCAGCACGCAAAGCCGATCCATAGACTCCAGGTGTTGGAGTCAAACGAGCTGAAATTGTTCTTATGGAAGCGCAGTACAGCCGAAAAGCTGCAGAGCAAAACGCGAATTGCCGCATTGATCTGGATCAATGCGCACTAAAAGACTAGCCGCTAAATACATAACTGGCGCTGTGGTGATTTGCCGCGCGACAGGCCACCGCAGCGTTCAGCGACAACAGCACGGCAAGCGCTTGTCGCGGCTCAAGCCCCTCCCACGGCAGGTAGCGGGCAAAAAAAGGGCGGCCTCGCATCACACGGGCCGCCCGAATCACGGAGTTGCTTACATCGAGTGGCCGCGATGACTTGCAACCACCGCTATTGGATTACCGTTCGAGGATTGCAGTCACACCCTGACCACCGGCCGCGCAGATGGAAATCAGCCCGCGCCCTTCGCCGGCCACCGATAGCAGCTTGGCCAGGTTGGCGACGATACGTCCGCCGGTAGCGGCGAACGGGTGGCCGGCGGCCAGCGAACTGCCCTTGACGTTCATCTTGCTGCGATCGACGGAGCCCAGCGGCGCATCCAGGCCCAGGCGCTCCTTGCAATAGTCGGCGTCCTCCCAGGCCTTGAGCGTGCACAGCACCTGGGCGGCGAAGGCCTCGTGGATCTCGTAGTAGTCGAAGTCCTGCAACGTCAGGCCGTTGCGCGCCAGCAGGCGCGGCACCGCATACACCGGCGCCATCAGCAGGCCCTCCTTGCCCTGGACGAAATCCACCGCAGCCACCTCGCCATCGCGCAGGTAGGCCAGCACCGGCAGGCCGCGGGCCTTGGCCCATTCCTCACTGGCCAGCAACACCACCGAGGCGCCATCGGTCAGTGGCGTGGAGTTGGCCGGCGTCAGGGTGCCGCGCGGGCCGCGTTCGAAACAGGGTTTGAGACTGGCGAGTTTCTCCGCGCTGATGTCCGGGCGCAGATTCTGGTCGCGGGTCAGGCCCAGGAACGGCGTCATCAGATCGTCCTGCCAGCCCTCGGCGTAGGCCGCCGCCAGCTTCTGGTGACTGGCCAGCGCCAGCTGATCCTGCTCGTCCCGAGGAATGGCCCAGCGCTGCGCCATCAGCTCGCAGTGTTCGCCCATCGACAGCCCGGTGCGTGGCTCGCCATTACGCGGAATGTGCGGCGCCAGGTGACGCGGGCGAATTTTCAGCAGGCTCTTGATCTTGTCACCCGTGCTCTTGCCACGATTGGCCTCCAGCAGAATCTGGCGCAGCCCCTCGTTGACGCCGATCGGCGCATCGGAGGTGGTGTCGACACCGCCCGCGATGCCGCAGTCGATCTGGCCAAGAGCGATCTTGTTGGCCACCAGAATCGCCGCTTCCAGGCCGGTGCCGCAGGCCTGCTGCAGGTCGTAGGCCGGGGTTTCCGGCGCCAGGCGCGAGCCCAGCACGCATTCACGGGTCAGGTTGAAGTCCCGCGAGTGCTTGAGCACGGCACCGGCCACCACCTCGCCGAGGCGCTCACCATGCAGACTGAAGCGTTCCACCAGCCCTTCGAGGGCGCTGGTCAGCATCTCCTGGTTGCTCGCCCTGGCGTAGACGGTGTTGGATCGGGCGAACGGAATACGGTTGCCGCCGACGATGGCGACCCTGCGCAACTGGGTCATGGGGACTCCTTGCTGGTCGGGAAATAGAAGAAACCTGCGGCGAACTATTGCCCGTCAGCCGGCTCCCAGAAACATGAGACTTACACTGTAGCGTTATGGCCGAACAGGCTAAACCTCGGCTGGGTACGAACATTGGCCGCCTTGCCGGCACGTGAGGCAACAGAGTCAATTGCGCTTTGCCAAGTGCCGCGTACAGTGACACAACTTTCGATTCGCCCGCAGGAGAGCTTCATGTCCGATCGTTATCTCGCTTTCGCCAACTCGCCCACCGGCCGGCGCCTGGTCGGTGCCCTCGGCCTGCCGGCGCCGGTGCGCCTGGAACGCTGGATGGCCGGCCGCGTCAGGCCGGTGGACGGCGCACTGCTGCTGGGCGGTGACGGCGATCTGCTCAAGGCCGTGCAGCCCTTCGCCGGCAAGCTCACCGACCAGTTGTTCGCCGCGCGCGACGGCCAGCTGGACCTGTCGCGCTGGACCGCCGAGCACGGCCCCAAGCTCAAGGCGCTGGTGTTCGACGCCAGTCAGCTGACCCGCTTCGAGCAGCTGATCGAGCTGCGCGATTTCTTCCAGCCCACCTTCAAGGGATTGGCCAACAGCCCGCGCGTAGTGGTGCTGGGCCGCGCACCCGAGTCTATCAAGGATCCGATAGCCGCCAGCGTGCAGCGCTCGCTGGAGGGTTTCACCCGCTCGCTGGGCAAGGAAATCCGTCGCGGCGGTAGCGTGCAGCTGCTCTATGTCGGCAAGGGCGGCGAGCAGCAGTTGGAAGGCGCGCTGCGCTTCTTCCTCTCACCGAAAAGCGCCTACGTTTCCGGCCAGGTGCTGCGCCTCGCCGCCTGCGGCGAACAGGTCAGGGACTGGACGCGCCCGCTGGCCGGCAAGAAGGCGCTGGTTACCGGCGCCTCGCGCGGCATCGGCGCTGCAATCGCCGAAGTACTCGCCCGGGACGGCGCCGAGGTGGTGCTGCTCGACGTGCCCCAGGCTGCCGATGCACTGCAGGCCCTGGCCGCACGCCTGGGCGGGCATCCAGTGACCCTGGACATCTGCGCCGAGGACGCGCCGCAACGCCTGGTCGAAGCCCTGCCCGATGGCCTCGATATCGTCGTGCACAACGCCGGCATCACCCGCGACAAGACCCTGGCGAAGATGAGCGATGTGTTCTGGAACTCGGTGATCGATGTCAACCTCAAGGCACCGCAGGTGCTGACCCAAGCGCTGCTGGACGCCGACAAGCTGCACGACAACGGCCGCGTGGTGCTGATCGCCTCGATCAGCGGCATCGCCGGCAATATGGGCCAGACCAACTACGCGGTGAGCAAGGCCGGCGTGATCGGCCTGGCTCAGGCCTGGGCACCGGCCCTGGCGAAAAAAGGCATCAGCATCAACGCGGTGGCCCCCGGCTTCATCGAAACCCAGATGACCGCCGCCATTCCGCTGGGCATCCGTGAAGCCGGACGCCGGATGAACTCGATGAGCCAAGGCGGCCTGCCGCAGGACGTCGCCGAGGCCGTGGCCTGGTTCGCCCAGCCGGGCTCTGGCGCGGTGACCGCACAGGTGCTGCGCGTGTGCGGGCAGAGTCTGCTGGGGGCCTGAGACAATGGCGCTGGTGGGCTTAGGCGGATCGCCGCCCGGCCCGCCCTACGGTACAGGCGAGTGACTATGTGTGGGAGGGGCTTCAGCCGCGACCGTCGCCGCTGAAGCGCCTCCCACAGGATGGCATCAACCCTTGCCGCGCTTGCGAAACTCCACCGGCGTTTCGCCAACCCAGCGTTTGAACGCACGGTAGAAAGTGCTCGGTTCGGAGAAGCCGGTGCGCTCGACGATCACCTCGATGCGCTCGTCGGTCTTGAGCAGCAGTTCCTTGGCCAGGCGGCAGCGGTAATCGGTGATCAGGTCGTTGAAGCGCACGCCGGCCATGGCCAGGCGCTCGCGCAGACGTCGCGGCGGCATGTTCAAACGCCCCGCCACCTGCTCCAGCGTGGCGCCACCATCGACCAGCAGCTCGGCAATCAGCTCTCGCACCTGGCGCACCAGGTCCAGCCTCTCCACTTCCGCCAGCTGCCGCCGCGCCAGCGACTCGTGCATGCGCAGCAATTCGGGGGCGGCGTGGCGCGAGGGCTTGTCCAGCACTGCGGCGTCGAACAGCAGCGCGCAATCCTCGGCGCCGAAGCGCACCGGGCAACCGTAAACCGCCAGGTAACGCTCTGCCGGTGCGCCCTCGGCATGCATGAAGCGCACTTCCCGCGGGCGGAAATCGTTTTCGGTCAGGGCCGCAAACAGACGGATCACCGCCCCTGCCAGCATCTCCGGGAAATGACGCGGCGTGTCGGCCTCCACGCCCAGCGTCAGCACGGCGGTATCGCCGTCCACGTCCAGGCGCGCGTTGAGGGTGTCGGAGAGCAAGCGCACGTAGCGCAGTGCATGGCGCAGGCCGACGCCAAAGGTTTCGCTGGAAAGAAACAGGTATTCCAGCAGCAGGCCATGGAAGGCTGGTAGGTGCTGAGCCAGGTACAGCCCGACATGTTGTTCGCCGCATTCTTCGCTGGCGGCCTTCCAGAATGCCGCCTGGGCCGCATGGGGAAAGCGACCAGCCGGTAGCCCGCCAGGAGGCAGGCCAACGCGCACCAGTACACGGTCAGGGTCGGTTCCGCTGGCACGCAGGGCATCGATTACCGGGCGCATCAGCGCCACATCGTCGGTCAGATCACGCATGATTCCTGCTGTTCTTCTTATTAGTGAGCGTTATTCGTGAACGGCGCCATCTTAGGGTCAGCGAGCCATCGCGCGCAAACCGCGTCGCAGACGGATTGGCTAGGCTGCGCGCACGTTGGGCAGAACAGCCAATGCCAGCGTGGGTCTGAGGGTTAAGCTGCTGTCATTCATTCGCCAAGGAGTTCGCCAATGGCCATCGACTGGCTCGATCTCGATACACCACCGGCTCTGCCCGGCCTGTTCCTGCGCGCAGCCCTGCGCCGCAAGGTGACTGGCCGCCAGCTGCCCAATATCGGCCTGCGCTGCCGTGTCGACGTGGACCCGAAGCACCTGGCGCGCTATCGCCAGGTCTGCGCCATTGCAGACAGTCCCTACCTGCCGCCGGTCTATCCACATGTGCTCGCCTTCGGCCTGCAGATGAAACTGCTCACCGACCGCCGCTTTCCGTTCCCGCTGCTGGGCCTGGTGCACCTGGAGAATCGTATCCGCGTGTTGCGCCCACTGGGTGGGCTGGGACCGTTTCAGATCAGCGTGCAGGTCACCGACCTGCAACCCCACGACAAGGGCGCCACGTTCAGCCTGATCACTCGCCTGGAGGATCAACTCGGCCTGCTCTGGGAAGGTGACAGTCGCATTCTCTGCCGCGCCCTGCATCTCGAAGGCCAGGCGCCGCTGCGGGCCGAAGAGCAGCCCCTTGAGCTGGCACCACTGACCAACTGGGCTGCCCCTGCCGACACGGGCCGGCGCTACGCGCGCGTGGCCGGCGACTACAACCCGATCCACCTCCATGCCATGACCGCACGCCTGTTTGGCTTCCCACGGGCAATCGCCCACGGTCTGTGGAACAAGGCGCGCAGCCTGGGGGCTCTGCACGCTCACCTGCCGCAAGCCGGCTACGAAGTACAGGTGCGCTTCCAGAAGCCCGTGCTGCTGCCCACCCACCTTGCCCTGCAAGCCAGCGAGCCTGGCGCCAGCGGCCAGTTCCGCCTGATCGGCAAAGGCGACACGCCGCATATGGCCGGTAGCTGGCAGCCGCTGGATAGCTGACCGCCACCTGTTGTAGGAGCGACTGGGCGGCATTCCGCTTCAGTCGCGATGAATTTCGCCGCTCAAGCCGCTCCTACAAGGCGATAAAGGCGCCGGGCAGCTTGCAGCGCGCGCCGTTCGCGTCGAAGCTATGCGGCTCGAACGGAGCCGCATCATGAACCTCGCTGAACTCACCGCCCGCATGCACGCCATTCGCGATCACAACGATTGGCGCCGTTACCAGAGCCCGAAGAACCTGGCCATGGCCGCCAGCGTGGAAATGGCCGAGCTGGTGGAAATCTTCCAGTGGCTGAGCGAAGAGCAGTCGCGCCAGCTACCTGCCGACCAGCTCACCCATGCCGGCCAGGAAGTGGCCGACGTGGTGCTCTATCTGCTGCAACTGTGCAGCGAGCTGGGCCTCGACATGAACCAGGTCGTGCTCGACAAACTCGCCGACAACGAACGGCGCTTCCTCAAATGAGCGACCGCCACTTCGACGAACTCGCCACCCGCTTCGCCGAGAAGATCTACGGCGGCGCCAAGGGTGCCATCCGCCTCGCCGTGCTGCAGGCCGACCTGGCTGAAACGCTGCCGGATCGTCCGCTGCGCGTGCTGGATGTCGGTGCCGGCCTTGGCCACATGAGCCTGTGGCTGGCCCAGCGCGGTCATCAGGTCACCCTCGCCGAGCCCGCCGAACCCATGCTCGCCGGAGCACGCCAGCGCTTCGCCGAGGCCGGCCAGCACGCCACCTTCATCCAGGCGCCCTGGCAGGACCTGCTCGGCCAACTGCCGGAGCCCTTCGATCTGGTGCTATGCCACGCCGTGCTGGAGTGGCTGGCCGAGCCGGCAGCGATCCTGCCAGTGCTGCATCAGTTGACGGCCAGGGACGGCTGGCTGTCGCTGGCCTTCTACAACAAGGATGCGCTGATCTACCGCAACCTGCTCAAGGGGCATTTCCGCAAGCTGCGCAAGGAGCGTTTCGCCGGCGAAGGCCAGAGTCTGACCCCGCAACAGCCGCTCGACCCACACGAGCTGGACACGCAACTCGCCGCCAACTGGCAGGTCGAAAGCCGTAGCGGCGTGCGCGTATTCCACGACTACATGCCGCCGGAATTCCAGGCCAAGGCCGAGCTGATCGACCTGCTGGAAATGGAGCTGGCGTACCGTCGCCACCCAAACTTCGCCGGCCTGGGCCGCTACCTGCACTGGATCTGCCGGCCGACCTGAGCGCATTGGACGAAGCCGGCGGGCCAGCGTAGCCTGAAGCGATCGGGGATGCCGCGCGCGACCAAGGAGACGACCATGCGCACCGCCATAGCCATACTCATCCTGCCGCTGCTAGCCGCCTGCCAGAGCCAGAATCCGTACCAGGCCGAATCCCTGCCGATGCCAGCTGCACCGCCGGGGGCGGCGACGACCTTCGATCGCAGCGCCTACCCGGCAGCGCCGCGCGATTACGGCCGTTACCGCAGCTGGAGCTGGCTCGATGGCCGCGCACCAGGCGCTGATCAGCTGGCCGACAGCGTCAGCGCCGGCCTCGACCAATACGGCCTGCGCCCTGCACTCAATGGCCCTGGCGACGTGCTGGTCAGCGCCCGCATCAGCCAGGAAACCCGTTTGCGCCAATACCAGGACAACGTCGGCGGCTACTACGGCACCGGCAGCCACTGGGATCGCAGCTACGGCGCCTACGGCAGCGTACCCATCGTGCGCACCTACGAACAGAAAGTGGCCGTGGTGCGCATCGAACTGATCGACCCACGCGACCGCCAGGTGGTCTGGTCAGGTAGCGGCGAAGCCGTGGCCGGCAAGGACCAGGCGGCACAGGCCGACGCCATGCGTGCGGCCATCCGCAGCGCACTGGACGGCTACCCACCCTATTGATCGCAAGCCTTGGAGAGCACCATGCGTAACCTGTCCTACCTGATCGTGGCGCTGCTCCTGAGTGGCTGCGCCAGCGTCAGCCTGGAGCGCGACTTCGACCCCAGCCGCGACTTCGGTGCCTACCGCAGCTGGAGCTGGATGGACGCCAAGCTGCTCTACCAACCAGACGACATACGCCTGAAGAGCGACATCACCGAAACGCGCATCAGCCAGGCCGTCGCCGAACAACTCGAACAGCGCGGCCTGCGCCAGGCAGCCGACGGCCAGGGCGACCTGAAAGTGCAGAGCGTGCTGATCGTCGACGAGCGCCAGGATCAGATCACCACTCAATACGGCGGTGGCTGGGGTGGCTATTGGGGCGGTTACTGGGGCGGCCCGGCCTTCACCGAAACGCGCCGCGTGGACTACAAGGTCGCCACCTTGCAGATCGATCTGTACGACGCCAAGGACGGCAAGCTGGTGTGGCGCGGCAGTGGTGAACAGATCATGCGCGCTCAGCCGCCCACACCGGCCGAGCGTGAACGAGCGATCCGCGAAACCGTCACCCAGGTGCTCTCGCAATATCCACCGCGCTGAACAAGGACCACTCGGCTTGAACGCAAACCTGCAACACCGCCCGGCCACCGCTGCCGACCTCGGCGACGTGGTCGGCTTCCCGCAGAACCTCGATGAGCTGTTCTTCTGCTACCCCAAGGCCATCTGGCCGCTCGACGTCGGCCAGCTTGCTGCCGCCATCGCCGAGCGACGCGAGAGCACCGTAGTGGAGCTGGATGGGCAAGTCGCCGGCTTCGCCAATTTCTACCAATGGCAGCACGGCGAGTTCTGCGCCCTGGGCAACCTCATGGTGGCGCCCTGGGCACGTAGCCAGGGCGTGGCGCGATACCTGGTGGAAGTGATGGAGCGGACCGCTCGCGAGCGCTACAAGGCGCCGCTGATGAAGGTGTCCTGCTTCAACGCCAACGCCGGCGGCCTACTGCTCTACACGCGCATGGGCTACCACACCGTTGGCATCGCCGAACGCCGCGCCCCGGATGGCAGCCGCGTTGCACTGGTGCAAATGGAAAAGCCGCTGCACGCAGCAGCATAGGACGCTCGCCGAGGCGACCCGACTGACAGTCGTTAGTACGACTCGACAGCCACCGGCATCGACTTGAGCCAGCCTCGCAGGCTGAAAAACACCGAGCGAGTACCTCCCAGTGCAAGCAGGCGGCCGCGCTCGACATGCCGCGTCGCGCCAAGCTGATAGCGCAGGGTCTGCTCCTGGCTGGCAACCCCGGAGAATCTGTTCGTGCGCCAGTCGCTGGCCAGCAGCGCGGCGCAGTCACCCACGCCAGCGTTGGCAGCGGCATGCAAGCGGGTCGCGCCCTGCTCCAGCCAGCGGCTCGAACAATCCTCGCATTGCTCGGGTTCGGCAAACGATTCGATGCGCCCGGCATACAGGACTTTCGGACCGTGCGTCACACGTGCCTCGCAGACCAAACGCAGCACCTGCATACCCTCACTGAAGCGCAAGCGCGGAGTGATTCGCAGGTTGAGGTCGGCAGTCGTGGCCGGCGCATAGCCTTGTTCGGCTAAAACCCGGCTGTAGGCCGCTCGGTAATAGTCTGCCCAGTCATGATCGCCAAGAGCCTGATTGACCGGCTCGATCTGGCGCCTGGCAGAAAGCCGAGCGTCTCGCTCGACACCCGATTGCGACAGGTTAGCCAGCAACATCGAACCGATCACCGTTCCCATGACGGCAGCGCCACCCCCTCCGGTACCGGAGTTGGCCACTCCCTGCATGGTACTGCTGAGGTGCCTGGAGGTTTGCTGTCCAGCTTCGGACAAGCGTGCGCCATCGACCGCGACATCCGCATTCAACCAACCATCGTCAGGGGCCTCGATGATCAGCTGAAAGCCCTGCGCCAGCTGCGCCTCCAGCGTATCGCTGCGCACAGGAGCCAGGTTCGGATCAGTCGCACACCCTGACAGCGCAAGCCCCAGCAGAGCGGCACCGACCAGCCCAGGGCGCACGATCAGTTACTGGATAGCTGCTGCGCATCGAAAGGCAGCAGGATCTTTTGCTCAACTTCGTCCAGCGCCTTGTAGAACGCGTTGGTCAGATTGGGGTATTCAGGCGATTCATCCCATTCGCCTTCCGCGGCACGGCTCACAGCCGAGGGCTGGAAGTAGACCAGGCGATTGTCATCCAGGTCGACAATGGTGGTGACCATCGTTACCAGGGAAACCGGGTCACTGGTAGGAATCATGCCGTAATAGCTGCGCGTCGTACCGTTAACGCCAACCATGAGCAACACCACTTTATCGATCCCCTCCTGGGCCTTGAGCGGCGTCATGTCGAGGTCGGCGTACCCCAGCTTGCGTTGGGCCTTCTTGAAGTCCTTGAAGTCATAGGGCTTGTCCAACAGCTTGACGCTGTAGCCCTGAGCCTGCAGGCGCTCGGCGACCTTCTGCTGCAAGCCCCACAGGCTGGTGGAGTCCCAGCTCTCGACCTTCTTGGTCAGCCCCGAAGCCATGCCTTTGTTGACTGCGATGTCCAGCAGGCCCTGCTGCCCGGTCATCTGAACCGAAGGGGCGGGAATCTCGGTAATGGCGATGCCGATGCGATCCTGCTTCTCAGCCCAGAAAGCTTGGTCCATGGCAACCGGCGGCTGAGGCGTTGCACAACCAGTCAACGCTGCCAGAGCAATGAATACAAGCGCCAGACCGGCACGAATTCCTTTCATGGTGTTCTTCCTTGTTTATGTAGATGAGCCTGGCGCGACGAGCCAGAGACAGGCGCGCAAGAGTAATACCACTTAGCCACCATGCAAAGTGGGTACAGCATGTCCGAGCGGGTCGGCTTCCAGATACGTGCGGCAGTCGCCAATTATGCGCAATGGAAATGCACAGCGACCGGGCACCCAGCCTCGTGCAAATGCGCATGAGCTGCATCCCGAAGGCGCGCGCCGCATAATTGCGCCTTTGTGTAACTCTAGGAGCGTCCCATGAATCAAGTCAGCGGCTGGCTACTGGCCCTGCCCTTTCTCGCCGGCGCGGTGCTGCCTCTGCAGGCTGGTATCAATGGCCAGCTTGCCCGTCACCTTTCCAGTGTCTTCGCCGCTGCGCTGATCTCCTTTATCGTCGGCAGCCTGGCGTTGCTGCTGATGACCCTGAGCCAACGCGAGATGCCGGGGCTTGGCGCGCTCCGGGAGCTGACCTGGTGGCACTGGAGCGGAGGCCTGCTCGGCGCCTTCTTCATCGCCACGGCAGCCTTCGCCGGGCCACGCGTGGGCGCGCTGCTGTTCATGGTGCTGGTGATCGCCGGACAGCTGGCCATGGCCATCACCCTCGATCATTTCGGCTGGGCGGGCTTTCGCGAATCCCCCATCACCTTCGGCAAGGTGACAGGCCTGCTGCTGATCGTGGCCGGTATCTGGCTGATTCGCCGCGGCTGACGGGCGGCCGTAAATACTGGCAGATGGACACTCTTGCGCTCACGAAAGACGCTATGCTCGCAACATGCTGTTTCTGTGATCACAAAAAAGCCTCCTGGAGAAGGCTCTGACGTCACCTGCGAGGGCCCGGAGGTGGCTGCCTGCGGTGGCAGGCCGAAAAATGATGACCGACGCCGAAGTACCGCGCCAACCCAACACCTTCGCCTTGTGGCGAGAAGTGGATGACACCCGCATCCGCACCCGCCTGGGAGGCATCTTCTACCTGCTGGCCTGGCTGCTGACCTGGGTCTTCAGTACAGAGCCTGGCAGCCTGATGCTCGTCGGGCTGCTGGGCAGCATCCTGTTCGCCGGCCTGATGGCGGCGCGTTTGCTGCACCGCCCCGATGGCATCGACAGTCCCGAGCAGTTGCAGCGTTGGCTCGACCGCCACTGGGGCCTGATCCTGCTGACCTCATTGTGCTGGGGCCAGGCCCACGCGCTGGCGTTATACAGCGACGCCTACACCGGCTCGCAGATGATCGCCACCCTGGCCACGGTGGCCTTCGCCACGGCGATGACCTTCAACTTCGCCATGCGCCGGGGCCGTGCCCTGCTGGCGCTGGCCCTGCTCTATCTGCCAGGCCTGGCAGTGATGGCGCTGCACTGGCAACAGATGCACGCAATGCTGATCACCCTGACCTTCTACCTCGGCTATCTGGTTCTGGTACTGGGTCGCAATCATCGCGAATACCGCGCCACGCTGAATCTGGAGCTGAAGCTGCTGGAGCAGCAAAGCCAGCTGGACCTGCTCAGCCGCACCGATAGCCTGACCCAACTGGGCAATCGCTATCAGTTCAACAACCTGTTCCCCAGCCTGGTGGCCAATGCTGTGCGCCAGGGTGAGCCGCTGGCGCTGGTACTGATGGATATCGACTTCTTCAAGCAGGTCAACGATGAACACGGCCATACCGCTGGTGACCTGTGCCTGAGCGCCTTCGCCGAGCAGATGCGCAAGGTGTTTCGCCGCGATGGCGATGCCCTGCTCCGCCTGGGAGGCGAGGAGTTCGGCGTACTGCTACCAGGCACCACACTGGCCCAGGCCTGGGATCTGGCTGAGCATTTCCGCCAGGTGCTGGAAACCGAAGGACTGCTGCTGGCCGGTCAGCGCCTGGAGCTGACCACCAGCCTGGGCGTCGGCTGCTTCAGCAGTCGTCACGATGACGACGCCGACGCCTTCTTCAAGCGCGTGGATGGTGCGCTCTACCGCGCCAAACGCGAGGGCCGCAACCGCCTGGTTGCGGCCGATCACTGAAGCGCGGCGGCTTCAAGATCATGTTCGGGCTATGGCCAGTCGGCGGCGATAAACGCTGCGCGTAACCCAGGCGGCCCCGCGAACAAGAGCCATCACGACTAGAGACGGAACTTGCCCATCTGCCCGGTCAGGTCATCGGCCAGGCGGCTGAGCGTCTGGCAATCCTCACGGCAGGCGCGCACCTCGCCGGCGGTGGCGTGGGCCAGATCGGCGATGCCCTGCACGTTGCGGTTGATCTCCTCGGTGACCGAACTCTGCTCTTCGGTCGCTGCAGCCACCTGGGTGTTCATGTCACTGATGCGCTCGACCTGCTCGGTGATGGCGCCGAGCGACTGCCCGGTACGCTGGCTGGACTCGACGCCGGTACCGGTAGCCGACTGGCCGGCATGCATGGAGCTGACGGCCGTTTCCGCGCCCTGCTTGAGGCGTTGAATCATCTGCTGGATCTCGTCGGTCGACGCCTGGGTACGACTGGCCAGGGTGCGCACCTCATCGGCGACCACGGCAAATCCGCGGCCCATTTCCCCAGCGCGTGCAGCCTCGATGGCGGCATTCAGTGCCAGCAGATTGGTCTGCTCGGAGATACCACGAATCACCGCCAGCACCTGATCGATGGACGCGACCTGCTCGGCCAGCTCGCTTACCGCGCCCGCCGCACTGCCAATGTCGGCAGACATCTGCTCGATATGGGCGATGGACTGGCCCACCACCTGACGCGCCGTCTGCGCCTCATCACGCGCGCTGTGCGATGACTGCGCTGCATTGCTGGCGTTGCGTGCGATCTCCTGAACGGTCAGGCCCATCTCGTGCACGGCAGTGGCCACCATATCGGTCATTTCCTGCTGCTGAACAGCACGGCCTGCGGTGTTCTCCACCACCTGCGCCACCTGGCTGACCGCCGTGCGCAGACGCTCGCTGGTGGCCAATACATCGCCGATCAGCTCGCGCTGACTGCCGAGAAAACGGTTGAAACCCCGCGCCAGGTCGCCCAACTCGTCGGCTCGCGACTCATCCAGGCGCCGCGTCAGGTCACCACCGCCGCCACCGATTTCCACCAGTGCCTGGGTCACCTGACGAATCGGCCGCACCAACCCACGCGCCAGCAGCACCACCAGGCCGAGGAACAACAGCGCCACCGCGACGCCGATCAGGCTGGTCATCAGCAGCGCCTGGCGCGCCTCGGCGTAGACTTCGGCCTCGGGTACTTCGCTGACCAACAACCAGTCGATGCTGGCGAACTTCTGCGCCACCGCGAGAAAGGTTTCGCCGTTGCGCTCGAAGCGCACCGCCCGGCTGTCGCCCGAAAGCACCTGGCGGCTGGCGTCGGCGCCAAAGAGTTCGGCGAGCTTGCCGCTGCCGCTCAGTTCCGAGCGCGGATGGACCTTGACGTTGCCCTGGCTGTCGATAAGAAATACCTGGCCGCGCTCGCCGAAACGGAACTCGCTGATCATCTTCGACATATCCGCCAGGCTGTAGCCGAGCCCGGCCACACCGAGGGTCTTGCCGCCCTGCTTGATCCGTTGGTTGATGAACAGCGTGGGTAGCCGGGTGGTCTTGTCGATGTCGATTTCCAGCACCCGGTCGCGGTCGCTGTCGACCAGCCGATAGAACCACTGGTTTTCTGCCTGGCTGCGGTCGAGGGTGCGCATCAGCCCTTCGCCGGTGGTGTAGTTGCCGCTGGCCAGGGCGACGATGGAGGTGGTCATGGCGTTCTGCTGAGCGCGCACGCCTTCCAGATAGCGCGCGAACTCGTCACGCCGGGAAGCATCCTCGCCGGCAGCCAACCAGTCCTGCACCAGGCTGTTCTCGGCAATCGAGGCGTTAGCGGTGATGGGCGCAGTCAGCACCCGTTCCAGATCGTTACGAATCGCCAGCACGCGCGCCGGCAGCGCTTCCTCGATCAGGTAACGCTCGGTCAGGCGATTGACCACCGCCGAGTAGATACCGACGACGATCAGAATGCTGGCCAGCAGGGCTGCACCCATGCTGAGGATCAATTGCCACTGAATACTGCGTTGCCAGAGGCGCATGGGGGCTTCTCCCGCTGGAGGTTTAAAATTGGCCAGGCAATTGGATACAAAAATGTACACAAATTGCAAATCTGTTACCGCCAGATTTCATATCGGCGATTCAGGGCCAAGCTTTATTCCCTGCAGCGAGGAATATTCGCAGCCATGCTCATGCGCTCAGGCCAGAGCGGCCGCGGCTTGCAGATGGATGAGCGAGTGGCCTCAGGGCCCTACGCTGAATTCCAGACGAGCGGTCTGCCCACCTTCATCGAGCACGCTCAGTTGATGCCTGCCGCTGTCGAACGCCTGGGTGAAGGGAGCATCCAGCGCACTCTCGCCCAAAGGCTGGCCATCGAGAAACCACCAGCGCCGACCGCTGCCGCCCAGGGCCGAAAGACTCAGCCGTAGCGGTTCATGATTGCCTTGCGGGCGGCGCAGGCGATCACCGTCGCGTACACCGACGATGGACAGCGGTGCCACCTGACTGCTGCGCGGTGGCGGGCAGCGTGGATCGATGCTCGGCAAACGCGCAGCACGCTGCTCTCGACGGGGCAGCCAGGGCTCCAGCGGCGCCGGCCACAACGCCAGCTCGCGCACTTCGGCACCGACACAGTCCGGGCCGACGCGGCGCCCTTCGCCATTGACCCAATAACGCTCGCGCAAGCCGCTACCCAACGGCTGATCAGCCGCCAGCAGCGTGGGCGGCGTGGTGCCTTCGAGCGTCCAGGCGAAGCGCAGGCGCCGGCAGTTGGGATCATCCTTGCTCATCGGCTGCCCCAAAGGCCAACAGATGGCGGCCACGCCCACCTCGGGCGGCTGCGGATCGGCCGGCACAGCGATACCGCGCTGACTGTCGCGATTGACCAGCAGATCATGCACCTGCAGCAACAGCGGCGCGGCCGACGCCAGGCCGAACTGGCCGGGCACCGGAGTGCCGTCCGGGCGACCGATCCAGATACCGATCAGGTGACGCGGGCCGACGCCGATGGCCCAGGCATCACGAAAGCCGTAGCTGGTGCCGGTCTTCCAGGCCAGGGTCGGACGCTGCGCCAGGTAGGCGCGTGGGTCACGATCAGGGCGCGCCTGACCGCTGAGGATGCGCCTGATGATCCACGCCGAACCGGGCGACAGCAGGCGCCGCTCGCGCAGCTCATCACTCGGCCGCAGGCGCGGCTTGGCCGCCATGCCGCCGCGCGCGAATACGCTGTAGCCCGCTACCAGCGATTCCAGACGCGAGCCGCCGCCGCCCAGAATCAGCGCCAGGTTCGGCTCGGCCAGCGCCGGCAGGCGAATCGGCACACCGGCACTGCGCAGTTCACCGGCAAAGCGCTTCGGCCCGTAGGCCTCGAGCAGTTGCACGGCAGGCAGGTTCAGCGAAGTGGCCAGCGCCTCGCTGGCCGACACCGGGCCGATGAAGCCGGCGGCGAAATTGCCGGGACGGTAATCGCCGTAGTGCCGTGGCACGTCCTGCAGCAGCGATTCGGAATGGATCAGCCCGGCATCCAGGGCCATGCCGTAGAGGAAGGGCTTGAGCGTCGAGCCGGGCGAACGCAGGGCGCGCACCATGTCGACATGCCCGAAGCGCGCGGTGTCGGCGATATCCACCGAGCCGAGGTAGGCTCGCACGGCCATGCTCGGGTGCTCGACCACCAGGATTGCCGCCGAGGTGCGCTCCGGCAGGCGTGCCCGCCAGCCCAGCAGCAAGTCTTCCAGGCGCTGCTGCAAACCGGCATCGAGAGTGGTGCGGATCAGTGGCGGACTGCCGGGGCGGTTCAGACGGCGCGCCAACAACGGCGCCAGGCTTGGCTCACGGCGCGGAGCGAGAAACACCGGCTCCTCCAGCGCCTCGTCCACCTGGGCCTGCGGCCACACCTGAAATTCCCCCAGGCGACGCAGCACCTTGTCGCGCGCGGCCTGGGCGCGCTCGGGATGACGGTCCGGACGCAAGCGGCTGGGCGCCTGCGGCAGCACCGCGAGCAGCGCGGCATCGGCACGGGTCAGCTGGCTCGGCGGCTTGCCCAGATAACTCCAGCTGGCGGCTGCCACGCCCTGCAGAGTGCCCCCGAAGGGCGCACGGTTGAGGTACAGGGTGAGAATTTCGTCCTTGGACAGATGCCACTCCAGCTGCGCGGTGCGCCACAGCTGCTTGAGCTTGCCGGGCAGGTCACGCCCATGCGGATCGAGCAGACGCGCCACCTGCATCGACAGCGTACTGCCGCCGGACACCACGCGCCCACCGCTAAGGTTTTGCCAGGCGGCACGGGCCAGCGACAGCGGGTTGACCCCGGGGTGCTGGCGGAACCAGCGATCCTCGTAGGTCAGCAGCGCTTCCAGGTAATAGGGCGAAACCTCTTCGGGGGTCACCGGGTAGCGCCAGACACCGTCACGATCAGCGAAACGCCACAGCGGCGTACCGTCCTCGGCCAGCACCACGCGAGCCAGGTCGTCCTCGGGCAGCGGCAGTGGGAAGAGGCGGTCGGCTAGCCAGAGCAGGGCAAGCGGTACGCAGGCGACGATAAGCCAACGACGTAAGCGGTTAAATCGCATGGTCAGAACAAGCCCCTGGATTGCATCCGGGCTACGCAGGACCTGTAGCCCGGATGCAATCCGGGGAATTCCTCACTCACCGGCATCTGCGATCTCGGCAGCGCCCGCCCAATCAACCGGAAGCAACCCTCGACGCACATAGTGATGAAAGCTGGAAAACGGCCAATCCTGCGCACGCGCGACCAGGCCGTGCTTGACCGGGTTGATATGAATGTAATCCAGATGATTGCGGTAATCCTGCTCATCACGAATCAGATGCTCCCAGAATCGTCGCTGCCAGATGTTAGCCTCACCTTTGGCGTTGGTACGCACTTCGCTGCCAACCTGCTGGCGTAGCGCTCCCACGAACGAGGCCTTGAGCATACGGATTCGCGCAGAGAAATCGGCGTCATCAGGTGGTAGCAACATAAGCATGTGCAGGTGGTCTGGCAGCACCACCAACGCAGGTACGCGAAAAGGCAATCGAACCTGCGTATCCTGCAAACATCGACGTAAAAGCGCCGCGCCTTTGAACAGCAGATCACTACGTCTGTCTTGCAGGGTCAGCGTCAAGAAGTAACAGCCGCCGGCTACCTTGGCTCTGCGGTATTTCACCATTCGGCACCTCCTTGTGCTCGAAAATCCCCGGATTGCATCCGGGCTACGCGATCTGTAGCCCGGATGCAGTCCGGGGCTGCTCTTAACGCCCCCTAACCACCAGCGAAGACGGCGCACTACCCAGCGCCTGCCAGCTAGGCCGGTACATGGACTCCACCTGCGGTGGCGGTACGCGGTAGCTGCCAGGCGTCACCGCACGGGCCAGATAAAGCAGATGGGTGGTGCCGTAGCCTTCCACGTCTACCGCCGCCACGTAGCGATCACCGCGGTATTCCTGGTGCTTGATCCGCGCGTTCTGCATGGAGCGGCGCCATTCCTTGACGTTGCTGCCGGCGTCATCGAGGCTCGCCGCGCTTTGCGCCAGGTTCTGGTTTTCCAGCTCCAGACCGGCCGGCAGCAGGTCGACCACCAGGGCATCCGGCACGCGCTGCTTGGCGCGCACGGCCAGGTGCACCAGTACCAGTTCGCCGCTGTCCAGGCGCTGCAGATCCAGCGGACGGCCATCCATGCCGAGGTACTCGCGCTCGATGCTGAGGTTCTCACCACCGGCGCGCGGCGCCTGGCTCGGGTAACCGGACAGGGTCAGCTGCTGATACAGGGTGGCGCTGCCAGCGTTGCTCACGCTCAGCGGCTCTGCCAGCTCCGCACGCTCCAGCTTGATGCCGGGCTGCTGGTTGCTCAGGTCGAACTGGAAGGTGCCGCTGGCCAGTTTGGCGCTCCAGGCCTGCTCGGGTTTGCCGAGAATGCCGCGACCAGCGAGGAACAGCGAGTTGCGTTCCTGAGTCGACAGCCAGCGCTGGCCAGCCAGCTCATCCGCCAGGTTGAACAGCCGCTTTTCGCGCTGGCCGGCAGCCAGGTCGTGCTCCTCCAGCAGGGCGAGGATCAGCGCCTGGTCACGCAGCGGACTGCCGTAATCGGCCATCCAGCGCTCAGCATCACGCTGTTGGATCAAGCCCTGATTCAGCGCCTGCTCGGCACGCGGCGCATCGCCCATCAGTTTCAGCGCAGCAGCCAGTTGGACCAGGGGCAGGCCGGAGCGGGCGTCGTTGCGACGGTCGAACAGACTGCGCAGCGCACCCAGCGGCGCCTGCTGGCTGCGCGCCAGCACATAGCCTGCGTAGGCCTGCACGGCGAAGCGGGTGTGGGCGAAGTCCTGGCTGTAGCTGGCTTCGATCAGGCTGCTCTGCTGCAGGTAGCGCAGCAGGCGGTCGGTGGCCTTCTTCAAGGCTTCCTGCGGCACCCCGAAACCTTGCTCGCGGGCACGCAGGAGGAAGTCGGTGACATAGGCAGTGAGCCAATACTCCTCTTCGCTCTCGGCGCTCCACAGGCCGAAGCCACCATTGTGGCGCTGCATGCCGAGCAGCCGCTCGATACCCAGCTCGATGCTCTTGCGCCGCTGTTCGTCCGGCTCGCCTTCCAGGCCGAGACGCTTGAGGCTCGCAGCGTCGGCGTAAAGTGACGGGTACAGGCCACTGGTGGTCTGCTCCAGGCAGCCGTAGGGGTATGCCTTGAGTGCACGAATCTGCTCACCGAGGTTGAGCGGCGGCCGGCTCGACAGCGCCAGCACGGCCTCCAGCCCGGCCGGTTCGAACTGATTGAGGGTGCCAGCCGGCATGCTCCATGGCTCGCCCTCTCCCAGTACCGCACGGAAGTGCTGCAGTTGCGCCGGGTAGGCCGGGCGAATACCCAGCGTCCACTCGCGGCTGAAGTCACCCAGTGACTCGTTCGGCAGCGCCAGGCCTTGTACCTCGACATGGATACGCCCCTGCCCCAGGCCACCTTCGGCCCGTACCGGGATGCGCAGGGTGGTGCGCTCGCCGTCCTTCAGGCTGATCGGCGATTCACCCTTGCCGAGCAGGCGCAGTTGCCCCTCGACGTCGAGTTGCACATCGAGTTTCTGCTCGCTGCCGGACAGGTTGGTCAGGTCCAGCGCCAGGGTGGTTTCGTCACCACCGGCGAGGAAGCGCGGCATCGACAGCTCGGCGATCAGCGGCGCGGCGACGACCGTCTTGGCCTCGGCCATACCGAAGCGCTCGTCGGTCCAGGCTTGCGCCATCAGGCGCAGCTCGCCATTGAAGTCGGGGATATCCAGGCTGACTTCGCCTTCGCCCTTGTCATCGAGCTTCAGCGCATCGCTCTGCAGCGCGACGATCAGCACGCTGGTATCCGGGCGTTTGCCGCCGGCGGCGAGGCCGGCGTCACCGCCGAAGGCCAGGCTGGCAACGCGCCCCTGCGCTTCGATCAGTTGCCCGTAAATATCCAGCTGGTCGGCGCCATAGGCCTTGCGCCCGAAGAACGTGGTGAACGGATCGGGGGTGGCGTAGCTGGTGATGTTGAGGATACCCACATCGACCGCTGCGACCAGCACATGCACCGTCTCGGGGATGCTGCCATCGGCGTTGCGCGCGCTGACCTTGACCTTCAGCGGCTGCTTCGGACGCATCTTCTCCGGCGCCTGCAGGCTCACCGCCAACTTGCGTGGAGCGCGCTCCAGTGGCAGGTGCAGCAGGCCAACGGCACGCTTGGGCGTGACCTGCGCCTTGCGCTCGCCAGGGCGAATCACCAGGGCGCTGAGGTACAGGTCATGACGCGCCCATTTTTCGTCGATAGGCAGCTCGAAGGTCTTGCCTTCGGCCGGCACGCTGATTTCCTGCCACCACAGCGGCCCCTCGCTGGACTCGACCAGCAGGTAGCCGTTGCCGGCAGCCGGCGGGGTGACGGTGATCTTGGCCACGTCGCCAGCGGCGTAGGCAGGTTTGTCCAGCGCCAGCTTGACCTGGTCCGGGCGCACCGCACCACCATCGGCGTTGTCCTGCCAGCGGTAGCCGGCCCAGAAGCGCAGGCTGCTGACCAGGCCGGTCTGGTTGTCCACCACCTCGACCCGATACGGGCCCCACTCCACCGGGAAGCTGACCTTGGCGGTGCCGCCGGCAGCGACCTTCAGCGGCTCGTCGCTGAGGGTGAGGAATTTCTCGTTGTAGTTGTGGCGCCAGCCCTCGCCGTCGGAGAAGCTCCAGAAATAGTCGCGACGCTCACGCACCAGGCGCACATTGAGGTTGTCGGCGGCCAGCTTGTTGCCGGCGGCATCGGCCACGAGGATTTCGAATTCGGCCAGGCTGTCGGCATCGACTTCTTCGCCGTCGAACAGCCCACGCAGGCCCGGCAAACGTTCGGCCGGCCATACCGGCTGAACGATGCGGCGGGTGATCGGGCGGCCGCCGGACTCCTGCAGGCTGGCCTGCAAGATCAGGCGCAGCGGCGACTTGGCGTCGCTCCAGCGATTTTCCGGGCGCAACACGGCACGCCCTTCATCGTCCAGGTTCTGTTCGTCGAGTTCCTGATCCTGGCTCAGCTCGGCCTCGGTGATGTCGCCGAACTGATAACCCGGCAGGCTGTCCACGGCTTCGCGCAGCGGGCGCACGTAGAGTTGCCCGGTCAGACGGTTGCCAGCGGCCGGAGCACCGTACAGGTAACGCCCGGTCACCGCGAATTCGGCGCTGTCGCCCGGCGCGTAGGGCTGATCCTGGCCCTTGAGTTCCAGAGCCATGCGCTCGGGCAAAAAGTCCTCGACGAGAAACTCATAGAGCTGCGGGTTGCCGTCACCCAGGTCGAGCAGCAGCTGCCAGCGGCCGGTCGGCGCCTCTTCGGCCAGCGGCAGCTGGTATTGATAGAGGCCATCATCACCGGCATTCCAGACGAACTTGCGGCTGATCTGCTCATCCGGGCGGCGTACCTCGACGCTGACCGGCTGCGCCTTGACCGGGCTGCCGTCGGCATCACGCAGCAAGCCATTGAGCAGGACGGTCTCGCCAGGGCGATACAGATCGCGCGGGCCGAACACGAAGAACTGCAGGGCATGCGCTTTCGGGCCGGTGATGTCGAACTCGGCCAGGTCCAGCGCTGGCGTGTTCAGGCGCAGCAGGCTGGTCTGCTCGTTCTGCTTGGCCAGCAGCACCTGGGCCTTGGCTGGCAGCGGCATCTGCGCATGGCCAGCCGAATCGGTCTTGCCTTCGGCGAGCAGCGCGCCGTCACCGTCGAGCAACTCCAACTGCACGCCGGACTGCGCCTTGCCACCTTCCAGTGCCTGGGTGAAGACATCGAGACGGTCGCGATAGCGATGCGCGGACAGGCCGATATCGCTCAGGGAGAACAGCGTAGCCGGCTGTGAATAGCTGTAACTGCCGGCCTCACGCATCACCGCCAGGTACACGCCCGGCTGCTTGAACGGCTCCAGGCCGGCGATGGGCAGCAGCAGGGTCTCGCGGGTATTGCGCGCCGGATTCAGGTCGAAGCGGCCGCCGTAGACCAGATCGGCCATCGGCAGCAGCTCGCGCGCTTCCCAGGTATCCAGGTTGCTGGCTCGGCCCCAGCGCGACAGGAAGTTCGGCAGCGCCTCGGGCTTGATGCGGAAGAACTCGACATTGACCTTGTCGACGTTCAGGGCGATCACCGGCAGGCCTTCGGCCAGCCTTGTCGGCAGCAGCGAGCCACGGCTGGCAAAACCGACACTGGCCTGCAGGTCACGGGTTTCGAAGCGGCTGACATGTTCGGCGGCGAGCTTGCCGCCATTGATCGATTTGAGCCCGGCATCGATGGTCAGCACCAGTTTGCGCTTGGGCTCCAGGTGACGCAGGCGCAGTTCGCTGAGGTTGTCGGTCAGCTCCCAGGCGCCATCGACCTTGCCTGAGACGCTGTCGACCAGATGCAGGCGCTCGGCGAAGGGCTGCTCGGGGTCCAGCGGAATGGAGAAGGTCACCGACAGCGCACTAGCACCGTCGAGCTGTACCTCGGAGACGTCGACCACCTCCAGCTCGCTTCCGGCGTAGCGCTTGGCCAGCGCCTCGCGGTCGACCGCAGGCGCGGGTGCCTGCGGCTGTTGCGCAGCAGGGGCAGCGGGGGTCACCGTGGCTGGGGGTTCAGAAGAATCGCAGGCGCTGAGCAGGGTCAGTGGCAGCGTAAGTGCGAGGGCCAGAAGCAGTCCTTTGTTCGGCATTGCGGGCTCCGGAATCAGGGGGCGCAGAAGCCGACAACTATAGCTGAGGCGCACTGGCAGCGACGAGCCATCCCGACGAATTCGCCAAGCCACTCACACTCCTGAGGCGATGTGCGGCTACGCCAGCCCTGTGCCTATAATCGGCGCTTTGCTGGAACGGAAGCCCCCATGTACGCCCTGTTCGAAGCCTGGCGCCACGCGCCGACCCAGAGAAAGGTCTGGGCACTGGCCGCACCGATGATTCTCTCCAACCTGTCGGTGCCCATGGTGGCGCTGGTCGATACCGCCGTGGTCGGCCACCTGCCGCATGCGCATCAATTGGCGGCCGTGGCAGTGGGCGGCAGCCTCTACACCCTGCTGACCTGGGCCATGGGCTTTCTGCGCATGGGCAGTACCGGTTTCGCAGCCCAGGCCGCTGGCCGCGAGGATGGCGGCGCACTGCGCCAGGTGCTGGTGCAAGGGCTCGGGCTGGGCGTGCTCCTGGCCTTGGTGCTGGCGCTGCTGGCACTGCCGCTGAGCGGTTTGGCGCTGAGCCTGATGCAGCCTTCTGCCGAGCTGGACCAGCTGGCACGCCAGTACTTTCAGATTCGCCTGTTCGGCCTGCCGGCCAGCCTGGCGACCTACGCCCTGATCGGCTGGCTACTCGGCACACAGAGCGCCCGCGGGCCGCTGGCCATCCTGATGACCGCCAACCTGATCAATGTGGCGCTCGACCTGTTATTCGTACTGGGTCTCGAGTGGGGCGTAGCCGGCGCGGCCTGGGCGTCGGTGATCGCCGAATGGAGCGGTGCCCTGCTCGGCCTGTGGCTGGCCCGTGGCGCGCTTGCAGGCTATCCTGGCCGCCTCAACGTCAGCGCACTGAAGCGCTGGAGCAGCTGGCGCCCGTTACTGGCGGTCAACCGCGACATCTTCATCCGTACCCTGGCGCTGCAGCTGGTGTTCTTCCTGATCACGGTCAAAGGCACACGCCTGGGCGATGCCACGGTGGCGGCCAACGCACTGCTGCTCAATGGCCTGACTTTGACCGCCTACGCCCTCGACGGCCTGGCGCATGCCGTCGAGGCCCTGTGCGGCCATGCCCTGGGCGCGCGTGATCGCGATGCGCTGCGCCGCTCACTGCTGGTGGCCGGAGGCTGGTCACTGCTGGCCAGCCTCGTCTTCGCGCTGTTTTTCCTATTTGGCGGGCACTGGTTCGTTGGCATGCTCACCAATATCGCCGAAGTACGCGAGCTGGCGCTGATCTTCCTGCCGTATCTGGCCGCGCTGCCACTGCTGGCGGTATGGAGTTACCTGCTCGACGGCCTGTTCATCGGCGCCACCCGCGCACGCGAGATGCGCGACGCCATGCTCATCGCCCTGGCCTTGGCCTTGCCGCTGGCCTGGTGGTTGCAAAGTCTGGGCAATCACGGGTTATGGTTGGCATTTCTGGCGTTCATGGGGCTGCGAAGCCTGATTCTCGGGGTCTATGCTTGGAACATGAATCGTCGCAACCTGTGGTTCCCCGACGGAGAGGTCACCCATGCTCAGTGCACCGCTACCCGCGAATGAAGCTGAACGCCTGCAGGCCCTGGAAAGCCTGGAAATACTCGATACGCCGGCCGACCCCTACCTGGATGCAGTCACCCGCCTGGCCCGCGACCTGTTCGGGGTCAAGACGGCGCTGATCAGCCTGATCGACACTGACCGTCAGTGGTTCAAGAGCCGGCAGGGCCTGGATGTCGCCGAAACACCGCGCTCGGTGTCGTTCTGCGGCCACGCGATCCTGCAGAGCGAGCCAATGGTGGTCGAGGATAGCCACCGCGACAGCCGCTTCTGCGACAACCCACTGGTGCAGAGCGCGCCTCACGTGCGTTTTTATGCCGGTCATCCGCTGTTCGATGCCCAGCACCAGGCGCTCGGCACGCTCTGCCTGCTCGACCCGGCGACGCGCCGTCTCAAACGCAAGGAGCTACTGCAGCTCAGGGACCTGGCCTATCTGGTGCAAGGTTACCTGCAACTGCGCCAGCGCGCGCACCAGGCTGATCAGTTGCGCGATGCACTCGATCGCGAACAGCGCAAAGGCATGCTCGACCCGCTGACGCAGCTATGGAATCGCGCCGGGCTCCTGCATTTTCTCCCGCTGGAGCAGGCGGTAGCCGAACGCAGCGGCTTGCAGGTCGGCCTGATCTACTGCGACCTGGACCACTTCAAGCGGGTCAACGACGAACATGGCCACGATGCTGGCGATCATGTGCTGTGGGAAAGCGCACGGCGCATGAGCGCGGCGGTGCGACCGCAGGATGTGGTCACGCGCAACGGCGGCGAGGAGTTCGTCATCCTGGCGCTGGTTCATGATGAACAGGGGCTGCTGCAGGTCGCCGAGCGCATTCGCCTGGCCATCGCCGAACAACCGATGACGGTCGACGATGCCCAACTGCAGCAGACCGCCAGCCTCGGCTGTACTTTGCTCGGCTCCGGCGAGAACAGCACAGTCGCACTCAAGCGCGCCGATCAGGCGCTCTACCGAGCCAAGCACGGTGGCCGCAACCGCACCGAACTCGCCCCCTCCCCCCACTGAGAGGAAGCCCGCATGGCGGCCGCATTCGTTGCCTATCTGCACTACCTGTCGATCTTCGCCCTGTTCGCCTTGCTCAGCATCGAACACGTGCTATTCAAGGCGCCGCTGGATCTTTCCCGAGCACGCAGCCTGATGCTCACCGATCTGGCCTACGGCATCTGCGCCGTTCTGGTGCTGGCCACGGGTATCGCCCGCGTGCTGTGGTTCGGCAAGGGTACCGCCTACTACATGAGCAACAGCCTGTTCCATGCCAAGGTCGGCCTGTTCATCCTCGTCGGTGTGCTGTCGATCCTGCCCACGCTGGTGTTCATCAAGTGGCGCAAGACCGTGAAGGCAGGCCAGGTGCCCGAGCCGAGCGTTCAGCAGGTGCACCTGGTGACCTGGAGCATTCGCCTGGAACTGCTGGCGTTGCTGTTCATTCCGCTGCTGGCCACCCTGATGGCGCGCGGCTATGGCGTGATTGCGGCAGGCTAGCGATCAAAGACGCATGCCGATGGCCAGCCGGTTCAGCCCACTCATCAAGGCTACGGCGATGGTCAGATCGGAGATTTCTCTGGGCGAGAAATGCGCCTCCAGCGGCCGATAATCGTCATCGCCGGCGTGGCTGCTGGCGATCTCGCTCAGCGACTCGGCCCAGGCCAGTGCCGCCTTTTCACGTGCGTCGAAATGCCGGCTCACCCGCCAACCTGCCAGGCTGTCCAGTTTGATCTGCGGCACGCCTTCCTCGCGCAGTGACTGGCTGTGCTTCTCCAGGCAATAGGCACAGCCGTTGATCTGCGAGACGCGCAGGTAGAGCAGCTCGACCAACGCCTTGCCCAGCGGGCCGCACTCCAGCGCTGCCTTGGTGGCGAGCAGGCCCTGCATGGCCTCGGCAGATAGTTCGTAATAGGGCTGACGCAATGTGCTCATGGCTGTACTCCTGAAGAGACGAGATAGGGGTTGCAATCCAGTTGTTCGCGCGCCTGCGCCAGCACTGCTTCGGCGTGTTGCTGACCCCGCACCAGCCCCTGCAGGTGGATGAACTCCAGGTCGTGAATGCCGATGGTGCTCAGCACATGACGCAGATACGCGGTGAGGAAATCCGGCTGGCGTGCCTGCTCACCGCGGTAGTAGCCGCCCGAGCTGACCACCACGAAGGTCGGTCGATCCGCCAGCAGTCCTACCTTGCCGACGTCGGTGGCGGCAAAGCTGCGGCCGATGCGCAGCACATAGTCGATCCACAGCTTGAGCGCGGCCGGCACGCTGAAGTTGTGCATCGGCGTGGCGATGACCAGGTAATCGCTGCTTTCCAACTCCTGGATCAGTGCCTCGGAAACCTTCAGCGCCGGGTCGTCGTTCGGCGCCCGCGCCACCAGCGCTGCAGCATAGTCGCCAGTCAGCGCTGGCAAGGGCTCGTGGGCCAGGTCACGCTCCAGCAGCTGCACCTCGGAATGACGCCGGCGCAAGCGCCCGGCCAACTCCCGAGCCAGCACGCTGGCGCGACTCTGGCGACCATGGGGGCTGCAATGCAGCAAGAGGATTCGTTGCATCTCAAAGTGCCTCGCGAAAGTGCATGCCAATGCCCAGCAAGCCCTGACGGTAGTAAAAGCGCTGCCCGCGCGCATTGCCTAACCCGGTATCCAGCACCAGGTTGACGCAGCCCAGGCTGCGCGCCTGTGCCCTTGCCTCGTTCAGCAGGCGCTCGCCGATCCCCTGGCTACGCAGGTCCTCACGAATCACCAGGTCATCGACATAGAAGAAGCGCCCATGCAGCAGGTTCTCCTGCAAGCGGCAACCGGCCAGGCCCAGCACCTCCTCACCAGCACGCGCTGCCAGCAGGCGATATCCCTGCGCGGCCTGGCGTTGCAGGCGCTGCAAAAAGTCATCGGCGCCGCTCAGGTGTGGGCGCAGAACACGCATCAGCGGGAAGCAGGCGCGTAACGCGTGCGGGTCGACGAGCCAGTCGTAACGGCAATCAGTGGCGAGGGTCATGGCGGTTCTCCAGCGAAGATGCCGCCACTTTAGGCAGAGCATGGCATAGTCAACAGAGCCAAGACATTGCCAATCGAATAGGACATGTATATGTACAGCATTCGCCTCACGCCCGAGCGCGACCAAGCCACGCCGATCTACCTGCAGCTCTACCAGCGCCTGCGCAAGGCCATCGGCGAGGGCCGTCTGCAGCCCGGTGAGCGCGTGCCGTCAGTACGCGCGCTGGCCAGCGAGCTGAACCTGGCGCGCGGCACGGTGGAGGCGGCCTATCAATTGCTGGTCGGCGAAGGTTATCTGCTGCCACGCGGCCCAGCCGGCACCGTAGTTTCGCCGCAACTACCCCACGCGCCGACGAGCGCGGCCATTGCGCCCCGCCCCCAGACACCATCACGCTCAGGCAGTGGCCCAGCCAGCGAGGCCTTGCCCTTTCAGCTCGGTCTGCCGGCGCTGGATGCCTTCCCACGCAAACTGTGGAGTCGGCTCGGCGCGCGTCACTTGCGCCAGTTGGGGCCCACTGATCTCGACTACCCGGACTCACAGGGCCTGCCAGCCCTGCGCCGCAGTCTGGTGCGCTACCTGGGCGTGTCGCGCGGCATCGCCTGCGAACCGCAGCAGGTGTTCATCACCGCCGGCTATCGCAGTGCACTGCTGCTGATTCGTCGCGCGCTGCTGCAGGCGGGCGACGCCTGCTGGTTCGAAGACCCTGGCTACTTCAAGGCACGCGAAGTACTCGGAGGCGCCGACCTGCGACTCATCCCGCTGCCCGTGGATGAACAGGGCCTGCGGGTGGACGAGGGCCAGCGACTCGCCGCTGATGCCCGCTGCGCGCTGGTCACGCCGTCGCACCAGAGCCCGCTCGGTGTGTCCTTGAGCCTGCCCCGGCGCCTGGCCCTGCTGGACTGGGCGCAGGCCAGCCAGGCCTGGATCATCGAAGACGATTACGACAGCGAATACCGCTACGTCGGCCGACCACTACCAGCGCTGAAGAGCCTCGATCACCACGGCCGCGTGCTGTATTGCGGCACCTTCAGCAAGGTGCTGTTCCCCGGCCTGCGCCTCGCCTACCTGGTGGTGCCGCCGGCACAGGTGGAGCGCTTCGCCGCCTGCGCGCGCACCTTCGATCATGGCTGCCCCGCATTGGCGCAGGCCATCGCCGCGGACTTTCTCGACCAGGGTCATTTCGCTCGCCACCTGAAACGCATGCGCGCGCTGTATGCGCAGCGTCGCGGCTTTCTGGCAACGGCACTGGAGCTGGTATTCGGTTCAGCCTTGTCGGTGGAGTTGCAGGCCGGCGGCATTCACCTGCTGGCCCGCCTCGATGCGGTGCAAGATGACGTCGCCCTTGCTGCCCGCGCGCAAACTGCGGGGCTGGCGGTAATGGCCTTGTCGCAATGGGCGCGCAAGCATCCCTGCGGCAGCGGGTTGCTGCTGGGTTTCACCAATATCGCCAGCGCAGAGCAGGCATTGCACCTGGCCCGGCGGCTGGCGACGGCGCTCGATCAGGACGCCAGGTAGGACGAGCGGGTCAGGCCCAGACGCAGTGCATCGAGGAACTGCGTGCGCTCGCGGGGGCTGATCTTGGCGCTGGCCACCTTGTCGCGGTAGTGGGTCATCAGCTCCTCGGGCGACAGGTGCACGTAGCGCAGCATGTCCTCGATGGTGTCGTGGGTCTCGATGCCGGCATGCACCACGCTGCCGTCGGCGGCCTGGTAGATGTTCACCGAGTCGGTGTCGCCGAACAGGTTGTGCATGTCACCGAGGATCTCCTGGTAGGCACCGACCAGGAAGATGCCCAGCACGTAGTCCTCGCCCTCGCGAATCTCGTGCACCGGCAGGCTGGTCTCGATCGACTGCTCGTCGACGTACTGGCGAATCTTGCCGTCGGAGTCGCAGGTCAGGTCCTGCAGCACCGCACGGCGCAGCGGCTCCTCGTCCAGGCGCGAGAGCGGCAGGATCGGCAGGATCTGGCCGATGGCCCAGGTATCCGGCAGGCTCTGGAATACCGAGAAGTTGCAGATGTACTTGTCGGCGAGCTTGTCGTTGAGCTCGTCGAGCACGGCGCGGTGCGAGCGCTGGCGCGCCTTGAGCTGATTGTGCAGGCGCCGGCAGATGGCGAAGTAGCACTGCTCGGCCAGGGCCTTCTGCGCCAGGCTCAGCTTGCTGGCCGAATACTGCGCAGCCACTTCCTCGATGTAGTGGGTGGCACGCCAGTAGGTCTCGGCGACCATTTCCGGGTCGCTGTCGTCGAGCAGTTCGATCAGCCAGTGCAGCACCTCCGGCTGCTCCACGTCCGGGTCGATCTCCGGCACCTTGTCGTTGTGGCGCTCGACATCGGTGACCTGCACCAGCAGCACGGCGTGGTGCGCGGTCATGGCCCGGCCGCTCTCGGAGAAGATGTGCGGATGGGGGATTTCCTGGCGGTCGCAGAATTCCTTGAGCATGTCGACCACGGCATCGGCGTAGTCCTGCATGTCGTAGTTGATCGAGCTGGCGTTGCGCGAATGGGTGCCGTCGTAGTCCACGCCAAGGCCGCCACCGACGTCGATGTGATCGACCGGCAGGCCCATGGCGCGCAGCTCGCCGTAGTAACGAATGGCCTCACGGAACCCCTTGCGGTAATCGGCGATGTTGGCGATCTGCGAGCCCATGTGGAAGTGCAGCAGGCGGATGCCCTGATCCAGCCCGGCGTCGCGAAAGCGCTCGACCACCGAGAGAATCTGCGCAGCGGACAGACCGAACTTGGACTTCTCACCGCCAGTGTCGGCCCACTTGGAGGATGCCAGCGAGGACAGGCGCACGCGCAGACCGATCTGCGGCGCGACCTTGAGCTCGGCGGCCTCCTCGATCACCAGGGCGACTTCCGACTCCTTCTCGATGACGATGAACACGTTGTGACCGAGCTTCTGCCCCACCAGCGCCAGGCGGATGAACTCGCGATCCTTGTACCCGTTGCAGACGATGGTGCCGCCCTTCGGTGCCAGCGCCAGCACGGCCAGCAGTTCGGGCTTGGAGCCGGCTTCGAGACCGATGGACACGTTCTGCGTGGCGATGATGTTCTCGATCACCGCCTCCTGCTGGTTGACCTTGATCGGGTACAGGGCGGTGTAGCGGCTCTGATATTCCAGGCGCTGGATGCTGGCATCGAAGGCGCCGGTCAGGCGCCGTACGCGATCCTGAAGGATGTCCGGGAAACGCACCAGCAGCGGCAGCGACAAGCCGCTCTGACGCAGTTCGTCGACTTGCTGATAAAGATCGATGGGCTGGCTTTCCGGCCCGTTGGGACGCACTTCGATACGTCCGGCATCGTTGATCGAAAAATAACCGGCGCCCCAGTGGCGAATGCCATAGACACTGCGGCTATCGGCTACGGTCCATTGGCTGCCGTCGTCTTTGCGGGTGCGTCGTGCGGACATTGGGTTCTCCCATGAGAAAAGCCTGACCTTGCTGGCGGCCAGTGTAGAAATTATGAAAACAAGATGACGTTTGCTCGGCGGTTGACCGTACGAGCATCATCGAAGTTTAGAAAAGGGCGTTTCAGCCGCCAGACTTCTTCGCGGTAAAGCCGCGCTTGCTCAGCTCGGCCAACAACAGCTCGACGTGATCACCCTGGATCTCGATCACACCGTCCTTGAGCGCACCGCCCGTGCCGCAGCGTTTCTTCAGTGCGCTGGCCAGCTCCTTGAGCGGTTCCTCGGCCAGTGGTACGCCACTCACTGTGGTGACGGTCTTGCCGCCGCGCCCCTTGGTTTCACGGCGCACACGGGCGATACCATCGCCTTCGGGAATACGCGCCTGCTTGCAGATGCAGGCATCGGCAGGCTGGTTGCAATCCGGGCAATGGCGACCGCCATCGGTGGAATAGACGAGACCGCTCAGGGCGGAGAATGAAGAGGCTTTCTTGACCACCGGCTTGTCCTCGTAGGGGTCAGGATAGCGACTGGCTGAACGGGTTCAGCCGCGAAGCCCCACTCAGGCAGGGGCAGCGCAGGCGGACTGGCGTCCGCCAAAAGGCCGCGCAGTTTAACGGGAAAGACCGGGCTTGCTAAGACCAAATTTGCGTCATTGTGCGGCACTTTGGCGACGCTGTTCGCCATCACACACGCAGCGCTCGGAACGCCTTACGATCTTGCCGCCAGGTACCTCTCCAGAGCCGCCAATGAATCCGGGCAATACAGCAGACGATGGGTTTCCTCCAGCGCCTGCTCGACGCTGATGAAGCGGGCCTCCAGCACTTCTTCGGGCTGCAGCACCAGCGGCGCGTCGGACACCGCCGAATAAGCCATACACCACAGGCGGCTTTCCGGGGCGTCATAGAGAAAGTGCGCATGCTCTACCAGTTCGGCATCGACGATACCCAGCTCCTCGGCCAGCTCGCGCTCGGCAGAGAGCCGGTAGTCCTCCCCCTCGAGCACCATGCCGCCGGCCGCGACGTCCCAATACCCGGGATACAGCGCCTTGCTCATGGTGCGCCGGTGCACGCACAGTTTGCCGGCAGTGTTGAACAGGAGGATGTAGGTGCCACGCCCGATCAGCCGGCGCTCGCGCAACTCGGCGCGGGAAACGCCGCCCAAGGGCTGATCGTTCTCATCGACCCAGGCAACCTGCTCCTGATCCGAAGCGGCGCGATGCGCCGCCTCGGTCGCCGAGAACGCTTCCATCAACCCTGGCTCAGCAACTGACGCAGGTCGATCAGGCCAGCGTTGGCACGGGAGATGTAGTTGGCCATCACCAGCGAGTGGTTGGCGAGAATGCCGTAGCCACTGCCGTTGAGGATCATCGGGCTCCACAAGGTGGCCTGCGCCGCCTCTAGCTCACGGATGATCTGGCGCACGCTGACGGTGGCGTTCTTCTTCGCCAGTACGTCGGCGAAGTCCACCTCGACAGCGCGCAGCAGGTGCGCCAGCGCCCAGGCCTGACCGCGCGCTTCGTAGAACACGTTGTCGATCTGCAACCACGGCGTCTCGTATACGCCGCCCTCGCCGACCAGACCGGATTCCTCGGCATCGTTGCCCACCTTCAGGTTCTCGCTCAGGCGCACCTGGCCGACGCTGGCAGACAGGCGCTGCGACAGAGAACCGAGACGCGTACCCGCATCACCAAGCCAGTTGTTGAGGTTGTCGGCACGTGCGTAGAACTGGGCATTCTTCTGAGCCGGATCGGACAGACGAGCCAGGTAACGGTCCAGCGACTTGATGCCGTCGCGGTATTCGGACTCGGAGGCCGGCAGGGCCCAGCTCTTGTTATCGAAGTGAAAGCGCGGCTCAGCCTTTGCCAGATCCGGGTCTTCGGTGGACTGCGACTGCGAACGGGAGAAGTCCTTGCGCAGCGCACGGGAGAAATCACGCACCTGCACCAGTACGCCGTATTCCCAGCTCGGCATGTTGTCCAGCCACAGACCGGGCGGCGCGAGGTCGTTGGACAGGTAGCCACCCGGCTTGTCGAGCAGCGTGCTGGCGACCTGCTTGAGGGTCGCCACCGTGGTGTAACCGGTCACCATCTGCCGCTGCGCCTGCTGCGCCGAGCTTTCGGCGTTCTGCTGCACCTGGAACGCAGACGGCTCCTGACTCCAGTACCAGCCGACCACCAGGGCGATCAGCAGATAGACACCGATCAGGCCGCCCAGTGCTCGAGCGATCAGGCTGCCGCGGCTGCGGCTGCCCCCTGCTGCCTTATCGGTGCTGCCCTGCGAGTTCGTCGAGCGATTCTTCCAGTCCAGCATGACAGTGTCCTTTTCAAACGAATTCGAGTGTTCGACCACAACCTGGCCAACGGGTTGCGACCTAATCCGCACTATAAGGCAAGCCCACTGCAAAACGCATGGCGCAGGAGCAAACTTACCGCTGGTACGGGAAATCTACATTTCTGTCGCCTATTCGACAGAAATACGGTCGCCAATTGATCGACGGCAATGCCAGCGCTTTCAGCAAGTGATAGCATCAAGCCACCACTGACTTAACCACTTACAGAAGTCGGCCCATGACCGAGCAACCGGATCCCAGTCGCGATCGCCTCAAGCATCACTTCGCCCAGCGCGTGATTCATCAATCGCGCCAGGTGCTGGAAGTATGGCAACGCCTGCAGCGCAGCGAATGGAACGACGCCGGCATGGCCGAGCTGACCGAGGCCAACCTGCGCCTGCTGCGTTACGCTGAGCGCTTCGAGCAGGTCGAGCATGCACAGCTGGCGCAGAACATCGGCGCCAGCCTCGGCGAGGTGGTGGAGAACCGCGGCCGCCTCAACAGTACCCTGATCGCTCGCCTCAACCAGGCCATGCAGCGCCTTTCGCGCACGGGTCTGCGACATAGCGATGCCTTCGAGCAAACCTTCCTGCCGCCGCTGCGCAAACCCGTCTACCTCGCCCTGCAGGATGCCCAGCGCGCCGAGCGCCTGGCCCAACAGCTCGAGTTCTTCGGTCTGAGCGCGCAGGCACTGAGCGACGAGCGCGCCTTCCGCGCCGCCATCACCGAACGCCACCCCGCCGCCATCGTCATGGATGTCGACTTCGCCGGCGCCGGGCTGGAGCTGGCCAATTCGCTGCAAGAAGGACTGGAGCAGAAGATTCCACTGCTGTTCTTCAGCCACTGCGATACCGACACACCGACACGCCTGGCTGCCGTACGCGCCGGCGGCCAGGAGTTCTTCACCGGTTCACTGGACGCCTCGAGCCTGCTCGAGCGCATCGAAGTGCTGACCCACGTCTCCCAGTACGACCCATACAAGGTACTGATCGTCGACGACTCCAAGGCCCAGGCGACCCACACCGAACGCGTGCTCAACAGCGCTGGCATCCTCACTCATACCCTCACCGAACCGATCCTGGCGATGGATGCCTTGGCCGAGTTCCAGCCGGATCTGATCATCCTCGACATGTACATGCCCGAGTGCAACGGCACCGAGCTGGCCAAGGTGATCCGCCACAACGACCGTTACGTGAGCGTGCCGATCATCTACCTGTCGGCCGAGGACGACCTCGACAAGCAGCTCGACGCCATGAGCGAGGGCGGCGACGACTTCCTCACCAAACCGATCAAGCCACGCCACCTGATCGCCACCGTGCGCAACCGCGCCGCGCGTGCGCGCAACCTCAAGGCGCGCATGGTGCGTGACAGCCTGACCGGCCTGTACAACCACACCCACACCCTGCAACTGCTCGATGACGCCTGCTACCGCGCGCGCCGTGAAAACCAGCCGCTAGCCTTCGCCATGCTCGATATCGACCACTTCAAGAGGGTCAACGACACCTACGGCCACCCCATGGGTGACCGGGTGATCAAGAGCCTGGCGCTGTTCCTCAAACAGCGTCTGCGCAAGACGGATCATATCGGCCGTTACGGCGGCGAAGAGTTCGCCGTGGTGCTGCCGGATACCGACGAACAATCGGCGCTCAGAGTCCTGGAAGAAATTCGCCAGCGCTTCGCCGAAATTCACTACCCGGCCCAACCACAGGACCTGTCCTGCGCCTTCAGCTGCGGTATCGCCATGCTGCAACCGGGCCTCGACAGCAACGCGCTGTCCAAACGCGCCGATGAAGCGCTTTACAAGGCCAAGCACGGCGGGCGCAACCGCTCAGAGCTGTACAAAGACGATTGATGCACCCCTCCAGAACGTGACGCAGCGCACAGCGTCATCAGGCTGTAACCGAAACGCAATAACCTCGCGGGCATCGTTAAGTCGTCGATCGAGCCCGCCATGCGCCTCAAGCTGCTCACCAACCTCAATACCCTGCTGCTGGTTACCGTCTGCGTCGCCCTGGCAGCGACCTTGTGGTGGTCACAGCGTGCACTGCAGCAGCCGGTGCAGCTGATGGAGCGCTACCTGGCGCTGTCCCAGCAGTTCCAGCGCGAGGTTGCCGACAACATCCAGGCCTATCTGGCCAGTGGCAACGCCCTGCAGCACAGCACGGCGACCCAGGCCATCGACACGTTCGACGAGGCCCTCGAACAACTGCCACAGCAGCTGGCCGACGAATTGCGCCCCAGCCTTGAACAGCTGCGTGACTTCAGTGCCAATCAGCTGCTGGCGGCCGGCAAACTGGCTGGCGACCCGCAAGGTCTGCTGCTGCAGGCCGAACGCGAGATGCTCGCCGCACTGGAACAACTGAACCAGTACGCCGCCGATGCCAACCTCCCTGCCGCCAGCGAATATCGCAAGCCCCTGCAGGACGCGGGTTCGCGTCTGCTGAAGCTCGCTCACGCCCGTGAACGGTTCATCAGCCAGGGCCGCAGCGAGCTGTTCGGCGATGTCGAGCGCGAACTCAAGGCCCTTGCTCAGCAGGTTGAGACGCTGGACAAGCTGCCCCTGCTGGGCGTGCAGCAAAGCGACAGCTCCGCCAACATCGGCTTTGCCGCGTTGCTCGGGCTGGATGACGCCCAACAGGAGCAACAAGCGCAGGATCGCGGTATCGAGCTGAAACGCGAACTGGGCACCCTGGTGCGCCGCTACCCAAGTGAACTGCAGCGCACTCGCGAGCTGGTCGAGCAGCGCCAGCAACTGGCCGAGACCACGACCGAGCGCGTGACCCAGGTGCAACAGGAACTGGCAGCGCTGGAGCCTCTGGTCAAGGGTGAGTACGCACGTATCCAGGGCGAGGTGCGGCTGATTCAGGGTCTGATGATCGGCCTGATTCTCTTGATCGCCCTGCTCATCGACCGCATCCAGCGACGCCTGGCGCAGGTGCTCGGCCGCCTGGTTCCAGCGCTTTCACAGTGGGCCAGCGGGGATTTCGCCGCGACGATCAGCATCAATTCTCGCACCCGTGAACTGCGCGATATCGAAGACTCGCTCAACCATCTGCGCCGCTATCTGGTGGAGCTGGTCGCCAGCATCCGCGGCCATGCCGAACAGGTGGCGGGCTCCAGCCGCACCCTGGCCGATCTCAGTGGCGGCCTGCACGGCGGCGCCGAACGTCAGGCCGACGACACTGCACTGATCCGCGACGCCCTGGGCGAGCTGGAAGCGACCATCGGCCAGGTCGCCCAGGATGCCAGCCAGACTGCCGACGCCAGCCGCGACGCCGATCGCGCCCTGGTCCAGGGCCAGCAGGTCATCGGTCAGAGCCTGGAAGGCCTGCACGCTCTGGTCAGCGAAGTTCAGGATAACGCCCAGGCCATCGAACGCCTGGCCGACGAAACCGCCACCATAGGCAGTGTGCTGACGGTGATCCGTGGCATCGCCGAACAAACCAATCTACTCGCCCTGAATGCCGCCATCGAGGCAGCGCGGGCCGGTGAGGCCGGGCGAGGTTTCGCCGTGGTCGCCGACGAAGTGCGCTCGCTGTCGCAACGCACCGGCAGCGCCACCGCAGAGATCCAGGACGTGATCGGTCGTCTGCAACAAGCCGCGCACCAGTCGGTGCAAGCCATGCGCGCCCAGGTCGAACATGCCGAAGCGACAGCAGGCAAAGCCGAGGCAGCGGACGGAGCACTGGACGAGATTGTCAGCGCCATTCGTACCATCGCCAGCATGGCCGAACGCATCGCCGAGGCCACCGCGCAGCAGGGCGACGCGGTCAGCGAGATTCGCGAACACGGGGAGCGCATCCATCAACTGGGTGACGACAACCTTGGCCTGATCGCCAGCGGACGCAATGAAAGCGAACGCCTGCTGCACCTTGGCGGCCAGTTACACAGCGCCGTACAGGCGTTTCGCGTATAGCCGCCTGCGACACGGCGGCGCAGAGCGCTTTTCATCGGGAACTCGACAAGGCCGGCATTTTCCAAGGTTCCGCTCATCCCTTGCATTCGACGCTCCGGCGTGGCGACCGCGATGCAATTGGGCACTTTCCGGTATCATGCCGCCCTCTTTCGCCGAGATATTTCCCCGATGTCACTGCGTCGTCTGTTGCTTCCCCTGCTCCTGCTCTGCCTGAGCCTACCCGCCAGTGCCGGCCTGTTCGATCAGCGTCCGGCCGCTTCGCCGATTGGCGCGCCGCTGAACAACAGCAGCGATTTCCTGCCCGTACGCGAAGCCTTCAAGCTGAGCCTGGTGAGCAGCGATACGCAGAGCGTGACCCTGCGCTTCGTCGCAGCCGAGGGCTACTACCTCTATCGCCATCGCCTGAATTTCAGCGTGGAGCCAGCGGATCTGACACTCGGCCAGGCCGAGCTGCCCGCCGGCCAGGCCAAGCACGACGAGTTCTTCGGTGATGTCGAGGTTTATTACGGCGTGCTGGACGTGCGTGTGCCGCTGGATAACCCGGACAACCGTCCGCTGCGCCTGCAGGTCGGCTACCAGGGTTGCGCCGACAAGGGCCTGTGCTATCCGCCGGAAACCGAATTCATCGAGATTGGCGAGATGCCCGCTGCCATCAGTGGCGCTGCGGCACCCGTGGCAACCGGCTGGACCTGGAAAGACCTGGCGCTGTTCTTCCTCGCCGGGCTGGGCCTGACCTTCACCCCCTGCGTGCTACCCATGCTGCCGATTCTCTCCGGCGTGGTGCTGCGCGGTCGCCCGAGCAATGCCCGCGGGCTGGTCCTGTCGCTCGCCTACGTGCTGCCGATGGCGGCCTGCTATGCCGTGCTGGGTGCGCTGATGGGGCTGTTCGGCGCCGGTCTCAACCTGCAGGCCATGCTGCAGTCACCCTGGGTCCTGGTGCCCTTCGCCGTCTTCTTCGGCGTGTTCGCCATGGCAATGTTCGGTGTCTTCGAACTGCGCCTGCCGGCCTTCATACGCGACCGTCTCGACCAGCGCGCCAGCCAGACCCGGGGCGGCACCATCGCCGGGGCCGCGACCCTGGGCGTGCTGTCGAGCCTGATCGTGTCGCCCTGCATCACCGCGCCCCTGACCGCCCTGCTGCTCTATATCAGCAGCACTGGCGACGCCGTCGGTGGCGGCCTGCAACTGTTCGCCCTGGGCCTGGGCATGGGCACGCCGCTGGTGCTGTTCGGTGCGGGCGGCGGCGCCCTGCTGCCGAAGTCCGGCCCGTGGCTGGTCACCGTGCGCAACGCCTTCGGCGTGATGCTCCTGGCGGTGTCCGTCTGGCTGCTCGAACGCGTGCTGCCGGGCAGCCTCAGCCTGGCCCTGTGGGGCCTGCTGGCCGGTGGCGTAGCGGTGTTTCTCGGCGCACTGGAATTCGGCCCCAAGACGCATCGGCAGAAGCTCAGCCAGATCGCCGGCCTAGCCCTGCTGGTCTATGCCCTGGCCGCCTGGGTTGGCGCCCTGCAGGGAGCGACCGACCCGCTCAAGCCGCTCGGTCAGCTGTCGGCCGCTGCCAGCCAGGGCAGCACCAAGAGCGGCGCCTGGCAGACCCTGAGCAGCCCGGCCGAACTGGACGCGGCCCTGGCAGAGGCCAAGGCCGCTGGTCAGCCGCTGCTGCTGGACTGGTACGCCGACTGGTGCATCAGCTGCAAGGTGATCGAGCGCGAGGTGTTCGGCAATGCCGAGGTCGGCAGCAAGCTGGCCGGCTGGCGCCTGATCCGCTTCGACATCACCGAAAGCAACGCTGCCCAGCGCGCGCTGCTGGACCGCTACAAACTATTCGGCCCACCTGCCATCCAACTGTTCGCCGGCAATGGTGACGAATTGCTCGATCTGCGTGTCGTAGGTGAGGTCGATGCCGCCACCTTCGCTGCACGCCTCGATCAGGCTCCCCGCTGAGAAAACCCTCAGGCAATCATCGCGTGCGCCTGGCAGCGACCAAAAACAGCGCTATAGTCATATTTTTGCCGCAAACGGTAGGCATCGTGTCGACTATTGCTGACATCGCGCAGCTGCGGCATAGTCCTGCGCAGCTTGAACAAAAGGAACGCGTACATGGCCACTCTACTGGTGCTGCACGGCCCCAATCTGAACCTGCTGGGCACACGTGAGCCCGACAAATACGGCGCGACCACGTTGGCCGAAATCAATCAGGATCTGGAGCAGCGTGCCCGCGAAGCCGGCCATCATCTGCTGTACCTGCAAAGCAACGCCGAGTACGAACTGATCGACCGCATCCATGCGGCAAAAGGTGAAGGCGTCGACTTCATCCTGATCAACCCTGCCGCTTTTACCCATACAAGCGTCGCATTACGTGACGCGTTGCTGGCAGTGAGCATCCCATTCATCGAAGTGCACCTGTCCAACGTGCACAAGCGTGAACCATTCCGCCATCACTCCTACTTCTCCGACGTTGCAGTAGGGGTGATCTGCGGCCTTGGCGCCAGCGGTTATCGGCTGGCCCTGGAAGCGGCACTCGAACAATTGGCCGGGCGCGCCTGACGCGACGTTCGGTAGACAAGTCCTACCTCACCTCTGGGAGTTGAACCTTCATGGATATCCGTAAAGTCAAGAAACTGATCGAGCTGCTGGAAGAGTCCGGTATCGACGAGCTGGAGATCAAAGAGGGCGAAGAGTCCGTACGCATCAGCCGTCACAGCAAGCAGCCGGCCTATGCTCCGCAGCCGATCTACGCCCAGGCACCGGCTCCGGCCGCCGCGCCTGTCGCTGCTGCCGCTCCGAGCGCTGAAGCTGCTCCGGCTGCCGCACCGAAACTGAACGGCACCGTTGCCCGCTCGCCGATGGTCGGTACCTTCTACCGCGCCGCTTCGCCGACCTCCGGCAACTTCGTCGAAGTCGGTCAGAGCGTGAAGAAAGGCGACATCCTGTGCATCGTCGAAGCGATGAAGATGATGAACCACATCGAAGCCGAAGCCAGCGGCGTGATCGAGTCCATCCTGGTGGAAAACGGCCAGCCGGTTGAGTACGACCAGCCCCTGTTCACCATCGTTTGATGCACGGGGAGCCCGCAATGCAGAAGTTGGAAAAAGTCCTTATCGCCAACCGTGGCGAAATCGCCCTGCGTATCCTGCGTGCCTGCAAGGAGCTGGGTATCAAGACGGTGGCCGTGCACTCCACCGCCGACCGCGAACTGATGCACCTGGGCCTGGCCGACGAATCCGTCTGCATTGGTCCGGCAGCTGGCGCACAGTCGTACCTGAACATCCCGGCCATCATCAGCGCAGCTGAGCTGACCGGCGCCACCGGCATCCACCCAGGTTACGGCTTTCTTGCCGAGAACGCGGACTTCGCCGAGCAGGTGGAAAACTCCGGTTTTGCCTTCATTGGTCCGACCGCCAGCGTGATCCGCCTGATGGGCGACAAGGTGTCGGCCAAGGACGCCATGATCAAGTCCGGCGTACCGGTAGTGCCTGGCTCCGAAGGCCCGCTGCCGGAAGACGAGGAAGAAGCCCTGCGCATCGCCCGTGAAGTGGGCTACCCGGTGATCATCAAGGCCGCTGGCGGCGGCGGTGGTCGCGGCATGCGCGTGGTGCACAAGGAAGAAGACCTGATCAAGTCGGCCAAGCTGACCCGCACCGAAGCCGGTGCAGCGTTCGGCAACCCGATGGTCTATCTGGAAAAATTCCTCGGTAACCCGCGCCACGTCGAAGTTCAGGTGCTGTCCGACGGCCAGGGCAACGCGATTCACCTGTATGACCGCGACTGCTCGCTGCAGCGCCGTCACCAGAAGGTGATCGAAGAGGCTCCGGCCCCGCAGATCGACGAGAAGGCTCGCGCCGAAGTGCTCAAGCGTTGCGTCGATGCCTGCGTGGAGATCGGCTACCGTGGCGCTGGCACCTTCGAGTTCCTCTATGAAGACGGCCGTTTCTACTTCATCGAGATGAACACCCGCGTCCAGGTGGAGCACCCAGTCACCGAGATGGTCACCGGCGTCGACATCGTCAAGGAAATGCTCAGCATCGCCGCTGGCAACAAGCTGTCCATCAAACAGGAAGACGTGAAGATCCTCGGCCATTCCATCGAATGCCGGATCAACGCCGAAGACCCGGACAACTTCATGCCCAGCCCCGGCAAGGTCAAGCACTTCCACGCTCCGGGCGGCAACGGCGTACGCGTCGACTCGCACCTGTACAGCGGTTACAGCGTGCCGCCGCACTACGACTCGCTGATCGGCAAGCTGATCACCTACGGTCGTGACCGTGACGAAGCGATGGCGCGCATGCGCAATGCCCTGGACGAGATCGTCGTCGACGGCATCAAGACCAACGTGCCGCTGCACCGCGATCTGACCCGCGACAAGGGCTTCCTCAAAGGTGCAGTGAACATTCACTACCTGGAGAAGAAGCTGGGCATGGACAAGCACTAAGTCCTGACTCGCTGCATGACAGGGGCTGCCTTCGGGCGGCCCTTGTCGTTTCAGCGGCCGAACTGGCAAGCCGCCTTGCCCTTCAAGTAAGCTGCGCGGCCAAACGCGCGCCCTTCACGAGGTTTCTCATGCCCTGGTTACAAGTCCGTCTCGCCATCACTCCTGAGCAGGCAGAAACCTACGAGGACGCCCTGCTGGAAGTGGGCGCCGTATCGGTGACCTTCATGGACGCCGAAGATCAACCGATCTTCGAGCCGGACCTGGGCACCACGCCGCTGTGGTCGAACACCCATCTGCTCGCCCTGTTCGAAGCCGATACCGACGAGACCGCACTGATCGCCCACCTGCAACTGCTGTGTGGTGGCGCGCTGCCGGATCATCACATCGAGCGTATCGAGGATCAGGACTGGGAGCGCAGCTGGATGGACAACTTCCAGCCGATGCGTTTCGGCCAACGCCTGTGGATCGTGCCGAGCTGGCACGCGGCACCGGAGCCGGACGCGGTCAATCTGCTGCTCGACCCGGGCCTGGCCTTCGGCACCGGCACGCATCCGACCACCGCACTGTGCCTGGAATGGCTCGACGGCCAGAAACTGAACGATTGCAGCGTGATCGACTTCGGTTGCGGCTCCGGCATCCTCGCCATCGCCGCCCTGCTGCTCGGCGCCCCGCAGGCGGTCGGTACCGACATCGACCCGCAGGCCCTCGAAGCCTCGCGTGACAATGCTTCGCGCAACGGCATCGATCCGGCCCGCTTCCCGGTCTATCTGCCTGCCGACATGCCGCAGCAGCCTGCGGATGTGGTCGTCGCCAACATCCTCGCCGGCCCGCTGGTGGCGCTGGCAGCGCAGATCACCGCGCTGGTCAAAGGCGGTGGACGCCTGGCGCTGTCGGGCATCCTCGCCGAACAGGCCGAGGAGGTCCGCGCTGCCTACGCCAGTGCCTTCGACCTCGACCCGACGGCCATCAAGGACGGCTGGGTGCGCATCAGCGGCGTCAAACGCTGAACCGCGCGCAGTCGTTGCGTTAGACTAGCCGCTTGGATTTTCCGGACCCGCGCATGAGCGAAAGCCACGTCACCCAGTGCCCACATTGCCGTACCAGCTTCCGCGTCAGCCAGGCGCAGCTGGCTGCTGCCCATGGCGCAGTACGCTGCGGTGCCTGCCTGCACGTGTTCAATGCCGCCGAACAACTGTTCGGCGCGCGCGGCGCCACACCTGCGCCAACGCCGGACAAGACGGCAACCGCACCGGCCAAGGCTCAAGCTGAATCCACCGCCAAGTCGCCGGCGACCAAGGCGGCTGACGATACGCTGTGGATTCATGACGACCTCGACCTGGACAGCCTCGATCTCGACGAGGAGCTGGCCAGGCTGGAGGAGCAGGAACAACAGCTGTCGCAGCAGTTCCTCGCCCTGGAGCGAGCGCCACGCTACGCCGAGAATTTCGATACCGGTCCGGCGGATGAGCACGAAGACGCACACGACGAAGCCTGGGCCGAAGCGCTGTTGCGCGACGAGCAGGTAGAACGCGAGCGCGCCAGCTTCGAGCTGCAACCCACCGACAAGCAGCCGGCGCCCGGCCTGGCCGAGCCCAAAGCAGCCATTGAATTCGTCGCTCCCATTACGCCGCGCCAGCAGCACACCGTTGCCGATGACCTCGACGAAGCTGACGAGCCACGCCTGGGCAATATCGCTGACGCAGCGGAAGAGCCAGAGCAGCCGGATGAACAGCCAGCAGGCAGCGAGCGCGAAGAGCCGAAAGTGACGCGCAACGAGCCGGGCCTGCGCGAGGAGCGCCTGTTCGAGTTGGACGACGAGCCGCTGCAGCTCGACTGGCAGCAACCACAAGGTCGCTCCTGGGGCCGCCTGTTCGGCTGGGGATTGCTCAATCTGTTGGCAGCGGGCGGCCTGCTCGCGCAATACGCCGCCTACAACTTCGATGAACTGGCGCGCCAGGATCGCTATCGCCCCTGGCTCGAACAGCTGTGCCCGAACATCGGCTGCACCCTGCCGTCGAAAGTCGACATCAGCCAGATTCGCAGCAGCAACCTGGTGGTGCGCAGCCACCCCGAGTTCTCCGGCGCCCTGATCGTCGACGCCATCCTGTATAACCGCGCCCCTTTCGCCCAGCCCTTCCCGCTGCTGGAAATGCGCTTCGCCGACCTCGGCGGACAACTGGTCGCCAGTCGTCGCTTCAAACCCAGCGAGTACCTCGCTGGCGAACTGGCAGGACAGCACGAAATGCCGCCACAGACGCCCATTCACATCTCCCTGGACATCCTCGACCCGGGCCCGCGCGCTGTGAACTACAGCCTCAGCTTCCACTCCCCCGAGTAGCCTGCAGACGCCGCGACCCGTGGTCGCAGGCCGTCTATCTAACTACTGGCGATAAGCCCATAGCTGTTCAGAATTTGTTCAAAACGACCTTTATCCGGTCATCCAGAGCGGGTATCATGCCCACCCTTTCGCGAGCACCGACCCACCATCGTATCCCCCGAGGACACAGTGGAGGCCAGGTGTTGATCGCCCTTTGTCTCAACTGCGAACCAACAAGCAGGGACGCCCCATGTCGGCCCCACGTATTGGCCCCTACACATTGCCCAATCGGTTGATCCTGGCCCCCATGGCCGGTGTAACCGATCGCCCGTTCCGCCAGCTGTGCCGCGATCTTGGCGCCGGCCTGGTGGTATCGGAGATGGTCACCAGCGATGTGCGCCTGTGGAATAGCCGCAAGTCCAGCCTGCGCCTGCTGCATAGCGGTGATCCCGAGCCGCGCTCGGTGCAGATCGCCGGTGGCGACCCGCAGATGATGGCCGACGCCGCACGCAAGAACGTCGAGCTGGGCGCACAGATCATCGACATCAACATGGGTTGCCCGGCCAAGAAGGTCTGCAACAAGGCCGCCGGCTCCGCCCTGCTGCGCGACGAGCCACTGGTACGCGAGATCCTCGATGCGGTGATCGGCGCGGTGGACGTGCCCGTGACCCTGAAGATCCGCACCGGCTGGGACCGCCAGAACAAGAACGGCGTCACCGTGGCAAAGATCGCCGAAGATGCCGGCATCACTGCACTTTCCGTACACGGCCGCACCCGCGCCGACCTGTACACCGGCGAAGCCGAGTACGACACCATCGCTGCCATCAAGCAGGCGATCAGCATTCCGGTGTTCGCCAACGGCGACATCGACTCCCCACAAAAAGCCAAGGCCGTGCTCGACGCCACCGGCGCCGATGCCCTGCTGATCGGCCGCGCCGCTCAGGGCCGGCCGTGGATATTCCGTGAAATCGAGCACTATCTGCGCACCGGCGAAACCCTGCCGGCACCGAGCCTGCTCGAAGTGGAACGCATCCTGCTGGAACACCTGGCCGCACTGCACGCCTTCTACGGCGAATTGATGGGTGTACGCATCGCCCGCAAGCATGTCGGCTGGTATCTGGCAACCCTGCCGGGCGCCAGGGAGTTTCGCGCCCAGTTCAACCGTCTGGACAGTACGGACGCACAGTGCGCCAACGTTCGCGAGTTCTTCCGCGAACGGCATAACGATGGAAACGAGGTGGCCGCATGACGTTGATGACAGAGACCCTAGTGAGTGGAATTGCACCCGTGAGTGACAACACCAGCCTTAAACAGCACCTGAACACGCCGAGCGAAGAGGGCCAGACCCTGCGCGGTTCCGTGGAGAAGGCGCTGCATAACTACTTCGCCCACCTTGAGGGCGCGGACGTCACCGACGTGTACAACCTGGTGCTCACCGAAGTCGAAGCGCCGCTGCTGGAAACCGTCATGAATTACGTGAAAGGTAACCAGACCAAGGCTTCCGAGCTGCTCGGCCTGAACCGTGGCACGCTGCGCAAAAAGCTCAAGCAGTACGATCTGCTATAACCCTGAATTCCCGAAAAGGGCGGCCCGCATGAGCCGCCTTTTTTGCTGATATCCCCGCTCTGATGGATAGTGAAATGACCGACCAGACCACCCTTCTGCCTGTGCGCCGCGCGCTGATCAGCGTTTCCGACAAGACTGGCGTCCTCGAATTCGCTCGCGAACTGGCCGCCCTCGGTGTCGAGATTCTCTCCACCGGCGGCACCTACAAGCTGCTCAAGGACAACGGCGTAGCCGCAGTGGAAGTGGCCGACTACACCGGCTTCCCGGAGATGATGGACGGCCGCGTGAAGACCCTGCACCCGAAGATCCACGGCGGCATCCTCGGCCGTCGTGCGCTGGACGGCGCGGTGATGGACGAGCACGGCATCAAGCCGATCGATCTGGTAGCGGTCAATCTGTATCCCTTCGAAGCCACAGTGGCCAAGCCTGACTGCGATCTGGCCGATGCCATCGAGAACATCGACATCGGCGGCCCGACCATGGTCCGCAGCGCGGCGAAGAACCACAAGGATGTAGCCATCGTGGTCAACACCGGCGATTACGCCGGCATCGTCACCTCGCTGAAAGCTGGCGGCCTGAGCTACGCCCAGCGCTTCGATCTGGCCCTGAAAGCCTTCGAGCACACCGCGGCCTACGACGGCATGATCGCCAACTACCTGGGCACCATCGACCAGGCGCGTGACACCCTGTCCACCGAAGGCCGTGGCGCCTTCCCGCGCACCTTCAACAGCCAGTTCGTCAAGGCGCAGGAAATGCGCTACGGCGAGAACCCGCACCAGAGCGCGGCGTTCTACGTGGAAGCGAAGAAGGGCGAAGCCAGCGTCTCCACCGCCATCCAGCTGCAGGGCAAGGAACTGTCGTTCAACAACGTGGCCGACACCGACGCCGCGCTGGAATGCGTGAAGAGCTTCGTCAAGCCGGCCTGCGTCATCGTCAAGCACGCCAACCCGTGCGGCGTTGCCGTGGTTCCGGAGGACGAAGGCGGCATCCGCAAGGCCTACGACCTGGCCTACGCCACCGACACCGAGTCGGCCTTCGGCGGCATCATCGCCTTCAACCGCGAGCTGGACGGCGAAACCGCCAAGGCCATCGTCGAGCGCCAGTTCGTCGAAGTGATCATCGCGCCGAAAATCTCCCAGGCTGCCCGCGACGTGGTCGCCGCCAAGGCCAACGTGCGCCTGCTCGAGTGCGGCGAATGGCCGGCCGAACGTGCTGCCGGCTGGGACTTCAAGCGCGTCAATGGCGGCCTGCTGGTACAGAGCCGCGACATCGGCATGATCAAGGCAGAAGACCTGAAGATCGTCACCCAGCGCGCGCCGAGCGAGCAGGAAATCCATGACCTGATCTTCGCCTGGAAAGTGGCCAAGTTCGTCAAATCCAACGCCATCGTCTACGCCAAGAACCGCCAGACCGTCGGCGTCGGCGCCGGCCAGATGAGCCGCGTCAACTCTGCGCGCATCGCCGCGATCAAGGCCGAGCACGCTGGCCTGCCGGTACCAGGCGCAGTCATGGCCTCCGACGCCTTCTTCCCCTTCCGCGACGGCATCGACAACGCCGCCAAGGCCGGCATCACCGCAGTGATCCAGCCCGGTGGTTCGATGCGCGACAACGAAGTGATCGCCGCGGCTGACGAAGCCGGCATTGCCATGGTGTTCACCTCGATGCGTCATTTCCGTCATTGATTGGCTGGTGGATGGCTTCGGCCATCCACCCTACGTCACTCGAAATGTGTAGAACGTAGCCCGGATGAAATCCGGGGGACACCCTAATTGAAAGCCCCGGATTGCATCCGGGCTACGCTCAGGAGAACCCCATGAACGTACTGATCATCGGCAGCGGCGGCCGTGAGCACGCCCTGGCCTGGAAAGTGGCGCAGGACCCGCGCATCGAAAAAGTCTTCGTTGCCCCAGGCAACGCCGGCACCGCCGTCGAAGCCAAGTGCGAGAACGTCGCCATCGACGTGCTGGCCATCGAACAGCTTGCTGATTTCGCCGAGAAGAACGTGCAGCTGACCATCGTCGGCCCGGAAGCACCGCTGGTCAAAGGTGTGGTCGACCTGTTCCGCACACGCAAGCTGGACATCTTCGGCCCCACCGCCGCTGCTGCCCAGCTGGAAGGCTCCAAGGCCTTCACCAAGGACTTCCTGGCACGGCACAAGATCCCCACCGCCGACTACCAGAACTTCACCGAGATCGAGCCGGCGCTGGCCTACCTGCGTGAGAAAGGCGCACCGATCGTGATCAAGGCCGACGGCCTGGCCGCCGGTAAAGGCGTGATCGTCGCCATGACCCTGACCGAAGCCGAAGACGCTGTGCGCGACATGCTCGCCGGCAATGCCTTCGGTGACGCCGGTTCGCGCGTGGTGATCGAGGAATTCCTCGATGGTGAGGAAGCCAGCTTTATCGTCATGGTCGACGGCGAGAACGTGCTGCCGATGGCCACCAGCCAGGATCACAAACGTGTCGGCGACGCCGATACCGGCCCGAACACCGGCGGCATGGGCGCCTACTCGCCGGCTCCGGTGGTCACCGCCGAGGTGCACAAGCGTGTGATGGACGAGGTGATCTACCCGACCGTGCGCGGTATGGCCAGCGAAGGCAATGTCTACACCGGTTTCCTCTACGCCGGCCTGATGATCGACAAATCCGGCGCGCCGAAAGTCATCGAGTTCAACTGCCGCTTCGGCGACCCGGAAACCCAGCCGATCATGTGCCGCCTGGAAAGCTCCCTGGTGCTGTTGGTAGAAGCCGCCCTGGCCAAGGCACTGGACAAGGTCGAAGCGACCTGGGACCCGCGTCCGACCGTGGGCGTGGTGCTAGCTGCCGGCGGCTACCCGGGCGACTACGCCAAAGGCGATGTGATCGAAGGTCTGGATGACGCCGCACAGCTCGACGGCAAGGTGTTTCACGCTGGCACCGCACTGAAGGACGGCCAGATCGTCACTGCTGGCGGTCGTGTGCTGTGCGCCACCGCCATCGGCTCCAGCGTGGCCGATGCCCAGCAGCAGGCCTACCGCCTGGCCGAGAAGATTCGCTGGAACGGCATGTTCCACCGTAACGACATCGGCTATCGGGCCATCGCCCGCGAACACGGCGAAGACTGAGGCCGCTTGGGCAGTACGGCGCAGCAGGCCAATAAAATGCCGCGCTACGCCGTATTCCCCCGAGCAAATGCTTGGCTATAATCCGGCCACTCATTTAGAAGGATTTGCCCGTGCGCCGGCTCAGGATTGCCATCGGACTACTCGCCAGCCTGCTGTTCTTCGGCCTTGCCCTGACAGCCACTGCGAACACAGCCCAGACCAGCGTACAGGGTTGGTCCTACCTGGTTGACGAAAGCGCTCGCCTGGGCCTGCAAGAAGTGCGCGCCCAACGCCAGCAGTTCAAGCCCCTCAGCAAGCAGTCCTTCACCTTCCCGCCCAGCGACCACGCCGTCTGGCTTCGCGCCAAGCTCGCGCCGCAACAGCAACCCGCCTGGCTGTGGATCTTCTCGCCACGGGTGCAGTACCTCGATTACTACCTGCTCAAAGACGGCGAACTGGAGCAGAGCCTGCACACCGGCGAGGCCATGCCACTGGACTCGCGGCCGCTACCGTCGCGGTTCTACCTGATGCCGCTGCCAAATGATGGCCAGGCCCGCGTCGCCTATGTCCGCCTGACGTCCAACCACCCGCTGATGACCTGGTTCAAGGTCATGGACCAGGCCGAGCTGGTCAGCCTGGAAAAACCCGCCTACCTCTACGGCATGCTGTTCGGCGCCCTGCTCCTGCTGACCCTGTACAACCTCATCCGCTTCATCTACAGCCGCAGCGCCAGTGGCCTGTGGCTGGCCGGGGTGAACATCGGCCTGGCGGTGTGCTCGTCGGCCAACCTCGGTATCTTCGCTCAGTGGTTGCCCAGCCTGGGCTACAACCAGTCCTTGATCGCCGACCTCTCGGCGCTGTTCGCCGCCTTCAGCGCCTTGGCCTTCGGCCTCAGCTTCATGCACCGCACGCCGGTGCAGCACAGCCCACTGAACCGTCTGCTGCAGGGCAATGCCCTGCTGATCCTGGTCTATGCACTGTGCATCGTCGTCACCGGCCTGTTCTGGTTCAGCTCGCTGGTCTACCTGCTGGTGGTCCTGAGCGCGATCAACCTGCTGGTGGTAAGCGGCCTGCACTGGCGCGCCGGTTATCAGCCGGCACGCCTGATCACCATCGGCATGCTGGTGTTCAACATGGGCTTCGGCATCTTCGTGCCGGTGCTGCTGGGCTTCGATCAGCTCAACCCGGGTTGGCTGGTGCTGGGCGTGTTCAGCGTCGCCACCCTGGCCGGACTTATCCTCAGCGTGTCGCTGACCGAGCGGCAGCGGCAGATCCAGAGCGAAACCCTGCTGGAGCATACCGCCCTCGCCGCCAGCAGCGCCGAACTGCGCGCCAAGGCCGAATTCCTGGCCAAGATCAGCCACGAGATCCGCACGCCGATGAACGGCGTGCTGGGCATGACCGAGCTGCTGCTGGGCACGCCCCTGTCGGCCAAGCAGCGCGACTACGTACAGACCATCCACAGCTCGGGCAATGAGCTACTTACGCTGATCAACGAAATCCTCGACATCTCCAAGCTGGAGTCCGGGCAGATCGAACTGGACGACGTGCAGTTCGACCTCGGCGCCCTGATCGAAGACTGCCTCGACATCTTCCGCGCCAAGGCCGAGCAGCAGCGTGTGGAGCTGATCAGCTTCATCCAGCCGCAAGTGCCACGGGTGATCAGCGGCGATCCGACGCGCCTGCGTCAGGCCCTGCTGAGCCTGCTGGACAACGCTTTCAAACAGACCGACGAAGGCGAGATCCTGCTGGTTGCCGCCCTGGACAGCAGCGACGGACAGCATCGCCTGCGCGTCGCCGTGCAGGACAGCGGCCGGCCGCTGCTGCCGGAAGAGCGCGACGCGCTGCTCAATGCCGAACTGCAAAGCCGTGACTTCCTGGCTGCCACCCGCCTCGGTGGGCGTCTTGGCCTGATCATCGCGCGCCAGCTGGTACGCCTGATGGGCGGCGAATTCGGCATTCAGGGCAGTGGCAACCAGGGCACCACCCTGTGGCTGACCCTGCCGCTGGACGCCGCCCGCCTGGAACAACCGGAAACCGATCTGGACAGCCCCCTGCAGGGCGCGCGCCTGCTGGTGGTGGACGACAACGACACCTGCCGCAAGGTGCTGATGCAGCAATGCAACGCCTGGGGCATGCAGGTCAGCGCGGTGCCCTCCGGCAAGGAAGCACTGGCCCTGCTGCGCACCAAGGCGCACATGCGTGAGTACTTCGACGCGGTGCTGCTCGATCAGGACATGCCGGGCATGACTGGCATGCAGCTGGCCGCCAAGATCAAGGAAGACCCGAGCCTCAACCACGACATCCTGATCATCATGCTCACCGGCATCAGCAATGCGCCGAGCAAGGTGATCGCCCGCAACGCCGGGATCAAGCGCATCCTGGCCAAGCCGGTGGCCGGTTACACGCTCAAGACCACCCTGGCCGACGAGCTGGCCCAGCGTCCCAACGACACCCCGGCGCAGGCTGCACCGACGCCGGTGAGCACGCCGCTGAACGTGCCGGAGGACTTCCGCATTCTGGTGGCCGAAGACAACAGCATCTCGACCAAGGTGATTCGCGGCATGCTCGGCAAGCTCAACCTCAAGCCGGACACTGCCAGCAACGGCGAGGAAGCCCTCAGCGCGATGAAAGCGCAGCCCTACGACCTGGTGTTGATGGACTGCGAAATGCCGGTGCTCGACGGCTTCTCTGCCACCGAACAGCTGCGCGCCTGGGAAAAGAGCGAGAAACGCCCGCGCACTCCGGTGGTGGCGCTGACCGCGCACATCCTCAACGAACACAAGGAGCGCGCGCGCGCCGTGGGCATGGACGGGCACATGTCCAAGCCGGTCGAACTGTCGCAATTGCGCGAACTGATCGAGCACTGGATCGCCGAGCGCGAACTGCGTCGCCAGCGTGACGCGCTGCCACACTGATAGTTCTTCTTACCTTTACTGCCTTTCTGCGAGCCTGCCGCCATGGCGTCCGAGTTGTTCAGCCTGTACCTGAAGATGCTGGTGCTCTACAGCCCCTTCTTCGTCCTCTCCTGCTTCATCGGCCTGAGTCGCGGCTACACCCTCAAGGAGCGCAAGCGCCTGGCCTGGAAAGTGGCGCTGGCCACGCTGATCGCCAGCGTGCTGCTGTACCTGTTCGGCAAGCACATCTTCACCCTGTTCGGCATCACCATCGATGCCTTCCGCATCGGCGCGGGTTCGGTGCTGTTCATCTCTGCCCTCGGCATGGCCCAGGGCAAGTCGGCGGTACAGAGCGACAACGTGCAGCAGGACGTGACCATCGTGCCGCTGACCATCCCGCTGACCGTCGGCCCCGGCACCATCGGTGCCCTGCTGCTGATGGGCGCCAGCCAGCCGCACTGGGACGACAAGCTGGTGGCGGTGGCAGCGATCTTCCTCGCCAGCCTCACCGTCGGCGTGGTGCTGTACCTGTCCAACCAGTTCGAGCGCCTGCTCGGTGACCAGGGCCTGCAGATCGTCAGCCGCCTGATGGGCCTGTTCGTCTGCGCCCTGGCCGCCCAGATCATCTTCACCGGAGTGAAGAACTACCTGGTGCCGTAACGCCATGACAGGCGCATGACCTGCCCCGGATTTCATCCGGGCTACGCCACTGGCCCTACGATCCCCTAGGGTGCGCTGCGCGCACCGCCAGCCCCAGAACCTTGCACCATTCGTTTGCAGTCCAGCCCCACCTCGGTGCAGCGCCTCGCGCCAAAAACCCTGCCGCTGCCCTGAACCCCCCGAAAATACGGGCCTGCGCAAAACTGGCACCCTCATTGCTCTAACGATTCCAACTTGGATACAAGATGGAATCTCGAAGCATGTCCAACGCACCTATCGCGTTCACCCTCGCGCAGTGGCAACAGGCCTACCGCGATGGCCAATCCCCTGCCGAACTGCTGCACGCCCTGCGCCTTGAACTGCGCACTGACGACAGCGCCTGGATCGCCCTGGCCAGCGAAGCCCAGCTCGATGCCCAGCTCGATGCCCTGGCCACCTCGCTGGAAGGCTCAGCTGGCGACCTGAGCAAGCTGCCGCTGTACGGCGTGCCCTTCGCCGTCAAGGACAACATCGATGCCGCCGGCTGGCCCACCACGGCCGCCTGCCCCGAGTTCGCCTACCAGGCCGAGGCCGATGCCAGCGTGGTCGCCCGCCTGCGCGCCGCCGGCGCAATCCTGATCGGCAAGACCAACCTTGACCAGTTCGCCACCGGCCTGGTCGGCACCCGTTCGCCCCATGGCGCAGTGCCCAACAGCTTCAACCCGGACTACGTCAGCGGCGGTTCCAGCTCCGGTTCGGCCAGCGTCGTGGCGCGCGGCCTGGTGCCCTTCTCTCTCGGCACCGACACCGCAGGCTCCGGCCGCGTACCGGCCGGCTTCAACAATATCGTCGGGCTCAAGCCGACCAAGGGCTGGCTGCCCAATACCGGCCTGGTGCCGGCCTGCCGCACAGTCGACTGCATCTCGGTGTTCGCCCTGACCGTCGCTGATGCCCTGGCCGTGGCCAATATCGCCGGCGGCTATGACGCCACCGATGCCTACAGCCGGCAGAACCCGAACAGCGCCAAGGTCGGCATGCCTGCCCAGCCGCGCCTGGCCGTGCCAGCCAACCCCGAGTTCTTCGGCGACAGCCAGAACCAGGCTGTCTACGAGGCAGCTCTGGGCACACTACGTGAACTGGGCGCCGAGCTGGTGGAGATCGATTTCGCCCCCTTCCAGCAACTGGCCGAGCAGCTCTACTACGGCCCCTGGGTCGCCGAGCGCACCGTCGCTGTGGAAGGCGTGAACCCCGAACACATCAACCCGGTGGTGCGCGGCATCGTCGAGAACGGTCACCAGTACAGCGCCTGCGATGCCTACAAGGCCGAATACATTCGCGCCGAACTGAGCCGCCGCATCAACGACGCCCTGGCCGGCTTCGACGCCCTTGTGGTGCCCACCTCGCCAACCATCCGCAGCCTGGCCGAGATGGAAGCCGAACCGGTGCTGTTCAACAGCCAGTTCGGCACCTATACCAACTTCACCAACCTGGCTGACCTGTCCGCGCTGGCGATTCCCGCCGGCTTTCGTCAGGACGGTCTGCCCGCCGGCATCACCCTGATCGCCCCGGCCTGGCATGACCAGGCCCTGGCCGCCTTCGGCCAGCGCTGGCAGCAAGCAGTCAATCTGCCGCTGGGCGCCACCGGCAAGCCATTGCCCAAGCAAAGTCCCAGCGACAAGCCGGCGCCGGGGTGCATCCGTGTCGCCGTGGTCGGCGCGCACCTGACCGGTATGCCGCTGAACTTCCAGCTCAGCACACGCGATGCGGTGCTGGTGGAACAGACCACCAGCGCCGCGCATTACCGCCTCTATGCCCTGCCCGGCACCGTGCCGCCGAAACCTGGCCTGGCGCGGGTCGCCGAGGACGGTGCCGATATCATCGTCGAGCTGTGGGATGTGCCGCAGGCGCGCTTTGGCGAGTTCGTCGCCGAGATCCCACCACCGTTGGGCATCGGCAACCTGGAGTTGGCCGACGGCCGCTGGGTCAAGGGTTTCATCTGCGAGCCCTACGCGCTGGATGGCGC
>NZ_LSSW01000027.1 GCF_001567565.1 Ectopseudomonas composti | reverse complement strand
CTTCTACCTATTTCTTTGAGATTATTTATTAGCTTCAGAGTCTCGTTATTCATTATATTGCCTCAATCGAATTCTTCTCAAACAAGCCTGTAATGTCTGCAGTTATATCGCTTATGCTTGAGAAATGCCCCTGCATCGCAAAATAGATATTATTTACCAACGCATCTTGACCATCTGTTGTTTGAGGTCGCACATTCTCAAGAGCTGTCTTTGCGTCCGCAATAACTGCTATCAAGTCTGCTTTTAGCTGAGCTATATCTTCTCTTTCGTTAAATGGCGCAATTATCCTTCTAAGCCTTCTCGAAACCTCGTTCAAAAGATCTCTCGCGCTTTGAAAATCAAGATCATAGTCAAGCTTGTCAAGTCTCTGTGCGATCTCGGTTAACTCAATAGTTAACGACTGAATCTTAACTGTCTTAGCAGCAGCGGCTGCTGCCTCTTTAGCTTTCTTTGCTTGCCAGAAAGCCATAATAGAAAAAACAACCCCAACCAGACCAACAACTAAGCCTATCCAGAAATCAACTTTTTCATAAAAAGGCTGTCCTGCAATTAGCAATATATTGCTTAGCCCTTCTTCTATTTCCATATACCCACCTTGCTTACGGGATTTTCTTTATCTCAACACCGAGAAAACCAGCGCCTAGCCACTTCCGTTGTAATCGCTATCCCGCGTTTTGATTGGACAAGTTTGAATTGGCCTGATCGTATTCGGGGCTTGTCTGCCCTGCTTCTGGCGCAACCTCGCCACTGACCACCCACAAGGCATATTGAGGAAAGAGCTTAACAATAGCTTCGATCTCCTCTGCCTTGATTTCGCGCTTTCTAGCCGTGTTCTTCAGGTTGTTCCAGGTGTAGCGACTGATACCAGTGCGCTCCTCAAGCTCGGGAAGCCGAATCCCCGAGCTTTTCAAAATAGTTATAACGCGCTCTTTAATCATAGCCACTTGATCTATAGTTGATATATCCAATATGGATCAACAATGGCATTATCCGTTTCGACACCATCCATTTTGGATAACGCAATGCTGAATCACTGGCATTGAAACGAATAGTGACGGAACGAGCATGGAACTGGAAGAGCTGGAACCTTCGAAGCTGATAGGCCCGCAACAGGACGTGGAAACCGTCGAGTCCTGGGCCGACCGAAATGGCCTGACCTACGGCACCGCGCGTGCCTGGGCAATGAAAGGCGTTCTCCCCACCGTAAAGCTAGGCAAGCGCCGCATGGTCAACAGCGCCCTGCTCCGCACCTGGCTGCTGGAACAGGAGTGGACGGCATGAATCCTCCTTTCTATACGCAAGCCGCCTTCGCCGCCCTGGCCGGTGTTGCCGTCGAGCAAGTCGCGCACTGGATCAGAACCGGCGCCGTCGAGAGCGTAAAGCTCGGCAAAACCCGCGTGGTGCTGTTCGCGGGGGTAAGCCAATGAGCAAGCCAGACAACCTCATGCTCTGCCAGGACTGCCTGCAGGTTCGCCCGTACTGCGAATCCGGCCACTTCGGTGACTACCGCTGCGACTGCGGTGGCGACTTCTGCGGCTGCACCAGCTGCAACGACTTCGCCCTCGGGCAAGGCGCCGACTTCGAAAAGCGCCAAGCGCTGGAGGCGATCAGTGAAAGGCCTGAGCCAGTACGTTCGCCAGCCGCACGCCGACAACTGCGACTGCTCTGTCTGCTGGTCCCGACGCGCGATGGTTCAACCCGCGCCCTGCCCGTCCACACCATGCAGCCATTGCCGCCCCGTGCACGTCTCCAGGGACTTATTGACCGGACGTTGGCAAGTGAAGCCGGCTTCCATCTGCGCGAAACACAAGCCACCGCGCCGACCGCCAGCGTTCTGGAGCGTTGCCTTTCAAAGCTCCACCTCCGTACCAACGGACGAGTTTCCGTTCTAGGGGTGAGCGCATGACCGTTTCTTTCCGCACTGGCCGCTATCTGGTCGCCCTGCTCTGGCATTCCGCGCCTTGGGGCTTCATCGGTTTTGCTGTCGGCTGCGTCTTCGGCACTTGGCAAGCCGTCGAGCTGCTGGAGTCGGTAGACGACTACTTCTATCAGGCAATGGCCAAGGTCGTTCACCAGTGCGCCCCTAGCGATCTGACCAACGCCGCCACCCTCGAACAGGTCAAGGGCCGCGCCCCCGGCTTGTCCGAACACGCTCCACCGTTCGGCCAAACGGAGGCACGGGCGGAGCGCACCCTTGAACACCCACCACCCTGACAACGCTAGGGGCATAGGGCTGGGGAACGCTTGTCTCCCCTGCCCTCTGACCCTCTGGCGAAGAGTGGGATGACAAGGGCAAAGCCCTTGGTGTGAACACAACCCGCTGCACCAGCGGCGCTAACTGAAAACCTCGGCAAGTCGAGAAAACCACCCCGGACAAAAAGGCAAATTTTGTCCGCGTGGACCCGCTCGGCCTGCTGAAAGGCAAACCCGCGCAATACCGCGCAACCAAGCGAGGAAACACAACATGGCACGCACCACTATGGAATTGGCATTCATCAGCGCTGAGCGCGTGAAGTTCGACAACGTGGATCTGGTGAAGCTGTACCTGGGCGACGAACCGGACGGCGAAAAGGACCTGGGCGTCTCCCTGCTCTCGATGCAGGTAGCCGAAAGCGCCCTGGACGAAGTGTGGGCCGCCTGCAAAGGCCTCGATGTACTGGAGACCGTCCGCGTCACCGTAGAGATTGATCGCGGCTCCAAGAACGCGGGCAAGTTCATCGTCTTGCACGTCGAGTCCGCCAAGCCCGCTCAGGCCAGCAAGCCTGCTGCCCCGCAAGGCACCCAACAACAGCCCAAGCCGACCGGCACCCAGCCGGACGCGGCCAAGGCCTAACGGGAGGGCGCCGCCGTGCTGATCGTTGATCGCGTGCTGTGCGACTGCTGTGGCCAGCCCATGGGCCAGCTCTACAACCAGTCCGCCCCCCAGCCCGACCTGCTGCCCGATCTGAACAAGGCGCCCGACCTCGTCATCTGCCCCGACTGCATCGCCATGGCTGAGGTCATCCGTGACCCCAGCCAGGCCGAGTAAGGGGGCACATGAAGTTCATCGCCTGCGATGGGGAATGGTCGGTTGGTGCTTCGGGCGAACTCCTGTGCACAGGCCAACTGGTATCCGTCGCAGACGCTGAAATGCAGGGCCTTACAGGCTCTGCACTCACCTGGGATGACGTATCCGAACTGCAAGGCGAAGCGATGATTCTCTTCTCTGTCGTGTTCGGGTTCCTCGTCCTGAAAAAAGTCCTGAAATCGAGGTAACAACCATGAAACACATCCGCACCCTGCGCCGTTCGCTCGGCGTTTGCGCCGCTGTCGGCCTGCTGGCCACTCAACAGGCCTACGCCGCCCTGCCAGCCGAAGTGAGCACCGAACTGGGCAACACCAAGACCGACGTTGTCGAGCTGGGTGGCCTGGTCCTCGTCGTGCTGATCGCGGCTGCCGCGTTCAAGTACATGCGCCGTGCCATGTAACCCAGCAACTGCACGTATGTGCCGAAGCAAGCAAAGCCCCGCCTCGGCGGGGTTTTCTTTTCCGGATACCGCCATGAACTATCAACTTTTCGTGCTGATCATCACCGTCCTGGCGCTGTATCTCGTGTTCTTTGGGCGGGTTTAACGATGAACAAGCCAGGTTTATTACTTCGACTACTGCTGGTCCTGGGCCTTATGGGGTGGGGGCAGTTTGGTTTTGCTTCGACAATCACCTATTGGACTGGAAGCAACTTATCTCGCCACTCATCTGGCTCCGCTGCCTGCAAATCCTACAACTCCACGGCCATTTTCATTCAGGAAACCACTACGGTCGGTCGCTGCGAGCTTCCTGGCGCTATGTTCATTGCTCAGGTCAATCGCGCTACGTTGACTTGCCCGAATGGGGATAACGGTTCTTTCCAGTGCAATGCTTCCTGCGACCCGCCCAAACAAATAGTGGACGGCCAGTGCGTAACGCCTGAGCCCAACAAATGTGAATCGTCAGTCGGCACCAATGTCGGCCACCAGCATCGGCTGGGTGAGTTCACCGGGAGAGGTGTCGTCGGTGCCCGGATCGATCCCCCGGGCGTGGTCTGTGATGGCGGCTGCCAATACGCCTCGACCCAGCAGCCGCCCACTAGCGTTACTCGGTTCGTCAATGGTGACCCCAGCGGGGTTTTCGCGACCTACACATACAAGGGCAATGGGGTTTCTTGTACCGGTGGCGATGCCATCCGTTCACGGCCTACCGACGGCACCCCGACAGCTGAGAAAAGCAGCGAGTGCACGAACAAAGTAGTTCACGCCGATGGCAGCCAAACCTACTCGTGCAATTCGGCGGAAAAGTACACCGACATTGGCAACATGAACTGCGGCCAGTTCGAAGCCGGTGGTGAATATCGCTGCGAGCCGAAAGCCCCCAGCCCAAAGATGACCGACAAAACCACCGAGGTTGAGGTCACCGAAAAAACCAATCCGGACGGTTCAAAAGACACCACAACCACGACCACCACGACGACCACCAATTGCAGTGGTGTGAATGCGTGCTCAACCAGCACCACCACCTCAAGCACCACCAGCCACACCAAGTCGGACGGCACTCCGGGTGGCGAGTCCACCACCTGTACCGGCGCGGGCTGTCCTGACTCGGACGGCAAAAGCCAGGAAGAGCGCGAACAAGAGCAGGAAGAGGAAAGCGAAAGCTCCGTGTCTGGTGGCCAGACCTGCGAAGCCGCGCCGGTGTGCGAAGGCGATGCCGTCCAGTGCGCCATCCTCAGTCAACAGTACGAGGCCCGCTGCGACTTCGAAGAGGCCAACGACTTTGAAGAGAACAAAGACGCCATCAAGGGCCTGCTGGAAGGCGATCAATTCGACCTGCAGGAAGGCCAGGGTGATATCGACGTGCCGTCCTTCATCAGCCAGGGCACCCGCTTTCTGACCCCGTCCTGCCCACCTGATCGCGTCATTTCCCTCGCCATGGCCGGTCGCACGGTCGGTCTGTCCTTTCAACCGCTCTGCACCTTCGCCAGCTCACTCGGCCCGTTTCTCGTCGCCGTCACT
>NZ_LSSW01000026.1 GCF_001567565.1 Ectopseudomonas composti | reverse complement strand
GAAGAAATAACGCACAAAGAAAAAGGGCCTGCATTTCTGCAGGCCCTTTCGATATGGCGGACTCAGGAGGATTCGAACCTCCGACCGCTCGGTTCGTAGCCGAGTACTCTATCCAGCTGAGCTATGAGTCCGTTGCAGAACGCCTTCAAGGCAGTGCCTTTCGCGCGATCTTATGGCGCTTTTAGACCAGATCACCGCTGGTTGAAACATGACCTTGCATCGCTGCAGTGCCATTGAATATGGCGGACTCAGGAGGATTCGAACCTCCGACCGCTCGGTTCGTAGCCGAGTACTCTATCCAGCTGAGCTATGAGTCCGTTGCAGAGCGCCTTCAAGGCAGTGCCTTTCGTGCGATCTTATGGTGCTTTTAAACCAGACCACCACTGGCTGAAACAAAATGGCTTGCAGCGATGCAAGCCATTGAATATGGCGGACTCAGGAGGATTCGAACCTCCGACCGCTCGGTTCGTAGCCGAGTACTCTATCCAGCTGAGCTATGAGTCCGGTCGGTGCTTTTATACCAGATCACCTCTGGTTGATTCGCCAGCCTGGCTTGCGCCCGACTCGCTGAATAATGGCGGAGAAGGGGGGATTCGAACCCCCGACACCCTTTTGAGGTGTACTCCCTTAGCAGGGGAGCGCCTTCGGCCACTCGGCCACCTCTCCGCAACACGGGGCGCATGATAAACATGTTTTCCCCGTTTGCAAACAGAAATTTGTAGAAAAATTAGTGGCTTGGTTCGTCACCCTTCTCTTTCTGGATGCGTTGGTAGATTTCTTCACGGTGTACGGCAACCTCTTTCGGCGCATTGACACCAATGCGCACCTGATTGCCTTTCACACCCAACACGGTGACAGTTACATCATCACCGACCATCAGGGTCTCTCCGACCCGGCGAGTCAGAATCAGCATTCCTTTCTCCTCACGGATTACATTATTCAGGACAACAGTCTGCAAAAAAGAAAATGGTGCCAGCTTGCGGCTAAATCAAGCCCGAAAGCCTCCACCCAAGTATTGACCAGCCCGCGTAGAAAGAAAGTTCCCGCGCACCAGTCAAAAAAACGAAAGGCGCGGAACCAGCCGCGCCTTTCGAATCAGTGCATTCACTCACCCTGTCGGGCCGGGGCATCCAGCTCGAAGGCGGTATGCAGGGCGCGTACCGCCAGCTCCAGATACTTCTCTTCGATCACCACGGACACCTTGATCTCGGAGGTGGAGATCATCTGAATGTTGATGGTCTCCTTGGCCAGAGCCTCGAACATGCGGCTGGCAACGCCAGCATGGGAACGCATGCCGACACCGACGATGGACACCTTGGCGATGTTGGTGTCACCCACCACCTCACGAGCGCCCAGCTCCTCAGCCGTCTTCTGCAGCACGCTGAGGGCGTTGTTGTAGTCGTTGCGATGCACGGTGAAGGTGAAATCGGTGGTGTTATCGTGCGAAACGTTCTGCACGATCATGTCCACTTCGATATTGGCGGCGCTCACCGGGCCGAGAATCTTGAAGGCGATGCCGGGGATATCCGGCACCCCACGGATGGTCAGCTTGGCTTCGTCGCGATTGAAGGCGATGCCGGAAATGATCGGCTGTTCCATGGATTCCTCTTCATCAAGGGTAATGAGGGTGCCCGGCCCCTCCTGGAAGCTGTGCAGAACGCGCAGCGGGACGTTGTACTTGCCGGCGAACTCCACCGAGCGAATCTGCAGCACCTTGGAACCGAGGCTGGCCATTTCCAGCATCTCTTCGAAGGTGATCTTTTCCAGGCGCTGGGCCTTGGGCACCACACGCGGGTCGGTGGTGTAGACACCATCGACATCGGTGTAGATCTGGCATTCCTCGGCTTTCAGCGCCGCTGCCAGAGCCACACCGGTGGTATCGGAACCACCACGACCGAGGGTGGTGATATTGCCGTGCTCATCGACACCCTGGAAACCTGCAACCACGACGACGCGACCGGCCTTGAGATCAGCACGAATCTTCTGGTCATCGATCTGCAGAATACGCGCCTTGTTGTGCGCGCTGTCGGTGAGGATGCGCACCTGGTTGCCGGTGTAGGACACCGCCGGCACGCCACGCTTGATCAGCGCCATCGCCAGCAGGGCAATGGTCACCTGCTCACCAGTGGACACCATGACATCCAGCTCACGCGCAACCGGCTCGCCATCGGTGATCTGTTTAGCCAGATCGATCAGGCGGTTGGTTTCGCCGCTCATGGCGGAAACCACGACGACGATGTCGTCACCGTTCTCGCGGAACTTCTTCACCTTGTCGGCTACCTGCGCGATACGCTCGATGGTGCCGACGGAGGTGCCCCCAAACTTCTGTACGATCAAAGCCATTTCAAAAAGCCGCCTGATTCCTCGAAGGGCGCCCATTAAACCCGCATCGGGTCATACTGCCAAGGCCCGCCGGACGCACTGCGGGCCCCGCTTTCTCGCTCGTTACGAAGCCTGCTCGACCAGAGCCGCGGCCAAGGCCAGGGCTTCATCCAGCTTGCCGGCATCGACGCCGCCGCCCTGGGCCATGTCCGGACGACCACCGCCCTTGCCACCGACGACTGCAGCGGCTTGACGCATCAGGTCGCCGGCCTTGAGCTTGGCGGTCAGATCCTGGGTCACGCCCGCGACCAGCACCACCTTCTCGTCGAACACGCCGCCGAGCAGGATCACCGCGCTGCCCAGCTTGTTCTTCAGCTGGTCGACCAGTGCCAGCAGCGCCTTGCCGTCCAGGCCATCGAGACGCGCAGCCAGCACCTTGGTGCCTTTCACGTCCACGGCCGAGCCCGCCAGGTCGTTACCAGCGGCACTGGCGGCCTTGGCCTTGAGCTGCTCCAGTTCCTTTTCCAGCTGACGGTTGCGCTCGATCAGTGCCGAGAGTTTGTCCAGCACGTTGTCGCGATTGCCCTTGACCAGGGAAGCGGCTTCCTTGAGCTGCTCCTCGGCGCCATTGAGCCAGGCCAGCGCTTGCGCACCGGTGACCGCCTCGATACGACGCACGCCGGCAGCTACGCCGCCCTCGCTGACGATCTTGAACAGGCCGATATCGCCAGTACGCGAAACGTGGGTACCGCCGCACAGTTCGACGGAGAAATCGCCGCCCATGCTCAGTACACGCACCTGATCGCCATACTTCTCGCCGAACAGCGCCGTGGCGCCCTTGGCCTTGGCGGTCTCGATATCAGTGATCTCGGTTTCCACCGCCGAGTTCTCGCGCACCACGCGATTGACGATGTCTTCGATCTGCTTGAGTTGCTCCGGCTTGATCGCCTCGAAGTGGCTGAAGTCGAAGCGCAGGCGCTGGCTGTTGACCAACGAGCCCTTCTGCTGCACATGGTCGCCGAGCACGATACGCAGGGCTTCATGCAGCAGGTGAGTCGCCGAGTGGTTCAGCGCGGTAGCCTGACGCACATCGGCCTCGACCTCGGCCTTGACGCTGGTGCCGACGCTCAGGCCGCCCTTGGCGACTACGCCGTGGTGCAGGAAAGCGCCGCCCGCCTTGGTGGTGTCACGCACGTCGAAGCGCACGCCGGCGCCCTCCAGATAACCGCAGTCACCGATCTGACCGCCGGATTCGGCGTAGAACGGGGTCTGGTCCAGCACCACCACGCCCTCCTCGCCTTCGGCGAGACTATCGACCGCGGTGCCGGCCTTGAACAGGGCGATGATCTTGCCGCTGCCGCTGGTGCCTTCGTAACCGAGGAAGTTGGTGTCGGTATCGACTTTCACCAGCGCGTTGTAATCCATGCCGAAGGCGCTGGCGGAACGGGCACGCTCGCGCTGCGCCTCCATTTCACGCTCGAAGCCTTCTTCGTCCACCGACAGCTCGCGCTCACGGGCGATGTCGGCGGTCAGGTCGACCGGGAAACCGTAGGTGTCATACAGCTTGAACACCACGTCACCGGGAATGACGTTGCCCTTGAGCTCGAGCAGGTCCTGCTCGAGGATCTTCAGGCCCTGCTCCAGGGTCTTGGCGAACTGCTCTTCTTCGGTTTTCAGCACGCGTTCGATGTGCGCCTGCTGCTGCTTGAGCTCGGGGAAGGCTTCACCCATCTCGGCCACCAGCGCGGCGACGATCTGGTAGAAGAAGCTGCCTTTAGCGCCCAGCTTGTTGCCGTGACGGCAGGCGCGACGAATGATGCGGCGCAGCACGTAGCCACGGCCTTCGTTGGACGGCGTCACGCCATCGGCGATCAGGAAGCTGCAGGAACGAATGTGGTCAGCCACCACCTTCAGCGACGCCTCGCCCGCGTTGGCGCAACCGATGGCCTTGGCCGAGGCGGCCAGCAGATTCTGGAACAGGTCGATCTCGTAGTTCGAGTTGACGTGCTGCAGCACGGCGCTGATGCGCTCCAGGCCCATGCCGGTGTCCACGCTCGGTGCCGGCAGCGCATGCAGCACGCCATCGGCAGTGCGATTGAACTGCATGAACACGTTGTTCCAGATCTCGATGTAGCGGTCACCGTCCTCTTCCGGGCTGCCGGGTGGGCCGCCCCAGATGTGCTCGCCATGGTCGAAGAAGATCTCGGTGCACGGACCGCACGGCCCGGTGTCACCCATCGCCCAGAAGTTGTCGGAGGCATACGGCGCGCCCTTGTTGTCGCCGATGCGGATCATCCGCTCGCTGGGAATGCCCACTTCGCGGGTCCAGATGTCGTAGGCCTCGTCATCGGTGGCGTAGACGGTGACCCAGAGTTTTTCCTTGGGCAGGTTCAGCCACTTCTCGGAGGTCAGGAACTCCCAGGCGTAATGAATGGCGTCACGCTTGAAGTAGTCGCCAAAGCTGAAGTTGCCCAGCATTTCGAAGAAGGTGTGGTGACGCGCGGTGTAACCGACGTTTTCCAGGTCGTTATGTTTGCCGCCCGCACGCACGCACTTCTGGCTGGTGGTGGCGCGGGTGTAGGCGCGCTTTTCCAGGCCCAGGAAGCAGTCCTTGAACTGGTTCATGCCTGCGTTGGTGAACAGCAGGGTCGGGTCGTTCGCTGGAATCAGCGAGCTGGAAGCGACACGGGTGTGCCCTTTTTCTTCGAAGAAGCTCAGGAAGGCTTCACGGATTTCTGCGCTTTTCATAGGGGTCATCCACGGAATCAGGCGGCCACGGCAGAGCCGGCAAGGTAGAGAGCGTGAAAACGTCGCGAGCGAAGGTCAGGCGAGGCAAAAACCGGCGAACGTGCGCAATTTACTGAGTGTAAATGAGCATTCTGAGCCGTTTTCCAACGCAACATGACCGGGCGCAGCAGTTGTCACGCAGTCTGCAAAGGGACGCATTATATCGGGCCTGCTGCCCACGGCTAGTGCCTTGTTGACAACCGACCGCCAGGGACGGCCGGCCGCAGGATCAATGATCGCGGAAAGTAGCGAACGCCTCGATCACCCGCTCGACGCCTTCGGACCCGACATCCAGATGAGTGATCAGGCGCAGACGCGGCGAAGCGGTGACGGCAATGCCGCGCTCAGCCATGAAGGCCTTGATCTGGCCGGCACGTTCACCGAGCTGCACATAGACCATATTGGTCTGTACCGGCTCGACGCTGTAGCCCAATTCACTCAACGCCTCACCCAGGCGCGCGGCCTTGGCATGGTCCTCGGCCAGGCGCTCGACCTGGTGCTGCAGCGCATAAAGACCAGCCGCCGCCAGCACACCGGCCTGACGCATGCCGCCGCCGACCATCTTGCGCAAACGGCGCGCCCTGTCGATCAACGCGGCACTACCGCAGAGCACCGAGCCGACCGGCGCCCCGAGCCCCTTGGACAGGCATACCGAGACCGAATCGAAATGCTGGGTAATCGCGCGCGCCGGCACCCCGAGCTTGACCGCCGCGTTATACAGGCGGGCACCATCGAGATGCAGGCTCAAGCCACGACGGCGAGTAAACTCGCGGGCGGCAGCCAGGTAGTCGAGCGGCAGTACCTTGCCCTGCATGGTGTTTTCCAGCGCCAGCAGGCGTGTACGGGCGAAATGGAAGTCGTCCTGTTTGATCGCCGCCTCGACCCTGGCCAGGTCGAGCGAGCCATCGGCCTCGCCCTCGATCGGTTGCGGCTGGATGGAGCCGAGCACGGCGGCGCCGCCGCCCTCATATTTGTAGGTGTGCGCCTGCTGGCCGACGATGTATTCGTCACCGCGCTCGCAGTGGGCCATCAGGCCGAGCAGGTTGCTCATGGTGCCGGTAGGGACGAACAGCGCCGCCTCGAAGCCCAGCTCGCTGGCCAACCAGGTCTGCAAACGGTTTACCGTGGGGTCTTCGCCATAGACATCATCGCCCAGCTCGGCAGTCATCATGACTTCACGCATGGCGGCAGTGGGTTGAGTGACGGTGTCGCTACGCAGGTCGATCAGAGGCATGACAGGCTTTCCCGGCAATTGGCGAAAGGCCCATGCTAAAGAGGTGGCGAAGCCCGCCACAAGATACAGTTGAGGCGAAATCCGGCGGAACGGCGAGCGAGCCGACTGTCTCTGCTGACAGGTGGCGTTAGCCCAGACGGCGAGGTGTATCGCGGCTAAAGCCGCTCCTACGGGATGCCGCCCGGATACCCAGGCAGATGGCGCGCAGGCTAAACCAGGCCGGCACCGTCGTCCGGGACGATCAGGATGGCGGCGCGCAGGCCGTTCTTGACCTTGGGATTGGGGAAGATGATGCGCGCGCCCTGCTCCTCCACCACCCAGCGGCTGTCGGCAATGTCTTCGGCAAGCAGATAGCCGCGCTCCAACTCGGTGAAGTTCTCGATGTCGGCAGGCAGGTGCAACTGGAAGCTGTCGCTGTGCTTGATCACCTCACGCGATACCGCGAACAGCTGCATGCCGTCGAGCGTCGGCTCGCCGCTGATCACCTCGCGCCCTTCGATCAGCGCGTGCAGGGCGTTCTCCAGCAGGTCGAGGTGGACCAGCTCGTTCTGCCCGAAGGCACGGGCCTTGCCCAGCTCCAGGGTGAAGGCTTCGGCACCCAGCTGCGCGTAGGTGTAGGCACTGAACGTGGTCGACGCCTTGTTCTGCAGCAACACCGCCTCGATACCGGCAGCGTGCAGGCGCTCCAGCTCACGCCGGGAATGCGCGCGCCCCTCTTGCCAGGGGTAGAGGGCGAACTGCTCGATCTTGGAAGCACGGATGGCGGTATGCAGGTCGTAGTGCAGCCGTGTGCGGCCGGTGTCCTTGCCGAAGAAGTTGACGACCAGGTGCTCCAGGTCGCAGGCCCTGATGGCCTCGAAGCCACTGGACTGCTCATGACGACCGCTGAACAGGCGATTGAGGTCCTGCTCGACGTAACGCTCGCCACGGCGCATAGCCTCGGGATTGCCGAACAGAAAGAGAATGCGTGCTGTTGGATGCAACTCGTTGCGCGCGATACCCCGCAACAGGCGATCAAGCAGTTCGATCGGCGCGGTTTCGTTGCCGTGGACGCCTGCCGACAGCAGCAGGTCGAGGCCGTTGTCGCGCGCCGCAGGTGGGGTCACCTCCAGCGCGCCTTCGTCGAGCCAGCGCAAACGCGTGCCATCGGGCGTCAGTTGAATCTTCGCCGACGGCTCGTGGCCGGCCAGGGTCAGTTCAAGCAGCTTTCCGAGGACAAGCATCGGACACTCCTCAAGGCTTAGTGATTGCAGTCCGGGCCATGAACATGATCGTCCTCATCGGCGATCATCGGCTCCATCTCCAGCTGCAGGCTGACCAGGTTGGTGGCCTGCGGACGCAGCAGCAGGTTGACGTATTCGGTATCGCCCTCCTCCACGTCGACACCGATCAGCAACTGATCGCCAACGGCCTGGACCCACACTTCCTTGCCCTGCCAGACCACGGCAAAGCGGCTGCAGGAGGTTTCCAGCTGGGTGCCGTCGTTGTCTTCAAGAATCAGTTGCAGCGCATCGCTCATAAAATCTCCGGGAATCGAGGTCAGGTTCAGGCTATCTGGAAAGGATAGACCGAGCCCAGTTTAAGGATCTGTGTCAGTTCATCCAATGCCGTGCGGCATTCGCTCAACAATTGCGGGTCGGCCAGATCGGCTTCGCTCAATCGGTCGCGGTAGTGTTTGTCGACCCAGGCCACCAGGGTATCGTGCAGCGCGTCGCTCATCACCACCCCGGGATTGACTGCCGCCAGCTCCTGCTCGTTGAGCGCCACGCGCAGACGCAGGCATGCCGGGCCGCCGCCGTTCTGCATGCTCTGCTTGAGGTCGAACACTCGCACCTCACGGATCGGCCCGCCGCTGGCGGTCAGCTGTTGCAGGTAACGCCAGACACTGGGGTTGTTGCGGCACTCTTCCGGCACCACCAACAGCATGCTGCCATCGGCACGGCTCAACAGCTGGCTGTTGAACAGGTAGGAGCGCACGGCATCCTGCACGCTGACGGCAGAACCCGGCACGCACACCGCCTGGAAGTTGCCACCACGGCGAGCCAGTTTGTCGCCCAGTTCGGCCAGCACCTTGTCGGTGTCGAGGAAGGCGTCCTGGTGATAGAACAGCACCTCACCATTGCCCACCGCGATCACATCGTTGTGAAACACGCCCTGATCGATCACGGCCGGATTCTGCTGGGCATAGACCACGCCTGCATCGCTCAGCCCGTGCAGGCGGGCGACCGCCTGACTGGCCTCCAGGGTCTGGCGCGCCGGATAACGCGCCGGCGCCGGATAACGGGTGTCGAAGGCACTGCGGCCGTAGACGAAGAACTCCACCCCCGCGTCGCCATAACCCTTGCAGAAACGCGTGTGGTTGGCCGCGCCCTCGTCACCGAACTGCGCCACCGCCGGCAATGCCGGGTGATGGGCGAAGTGCGCGTCATTGGCGAACATTGCCTGCAGCACGCGGCTGGTGGTCGGGTGTTCGATGCTGCGGTGGAACTTGCAGTTGAGGTTGGCGGCGGTGAAATGCACGCGACCGTCTGCCGTGTCGGCGCTGGGGCTGACGGTGCAGGCGTTGGCCGTCCACATGCTCGAGGCCGAGCAGCTCGCCACCAGCAGCGGCATGGCTTCGCGCGCAGCACGCGCGATCACCTCGACATCGCTGCCGGTAAAGCCCAGACGACGCAGCGCAGCAACATCCGGGCGCTCCTGCGGGGCCAGCACGCCCTGTTTGAAGCCCATGTCCATCAGCGCCTTCATCTTCGCCAGGCCCTGCTTGGCCGCATCCCTGGGGCTCGATGCGGCATGGCTGTTGCTCTGCGAGGCAACGTTGCCGTAGGACAGCCCACCGTAGTTGTGCGTCGGCCCGACCAGGCCATCGACATTCATTTCAAAAGCGGACATCACAAAGTCACTCCCGGAGTCAGAGTCGCGGGCAGGGTCAGGCTTTCGCTTTCGAGCCCGGCCACCGGGTAGGCGCAATAATCGGCGGCGTAATAGGCACTGGCGCGATGGTTGCCCGAGGCGCCAATACCGCCGAACGGCGCAGTGCTGGCGGCACCGGTGAGCTGCTTGTTCCAGTTGACGATGCCGGCGCGGCTATGCAGCCAGAATTGCTCGAAGCGCGCGCGAGAGTCGGACAACAGGCCAGCGGCCAGCCCGTAAGCGGTGGCGTTGGCCTCGGCGATGGCAGATTCGAAGCTGTCGTAGCGAATCACCTGCAGCAGCGGGCCAAAAAACTCCTCGTCCGGGCGCTCGCTCAGCGCCGTGACATCGAGGATACCGGGCGTCAGCAGTGCAGCATCGGCCTGCGGCTGGGTCATTTCCAGCAATGCCGTGGCGCCGCCAGCCAACAGGTGCTGCTGTGCCTGCATCAGTTGCCCGGCGGCCTGCAGAGAAATCACCGAGCCCATGAATGGCGCCGGCTGCTCGTCGAAACGACCGACCCGGATCTGCCGCGTCACCTGCACCAGGCGCGCCAGCAGGGCATCGCCCCACTCGCCTTGCGGCACCAGCAGGCGGCGCGCGCAGGTGCAGCGCTGGCCGGCCGAGATGAACGCGGACTGGACGATGGTGTAGACCGCAGCCTCGACATCCGCGACCTGATCGACGATCAGCGGGTTGTTGCCGCCCATCTCCAGTGCCAGGATCTTGTCCGGACGGCCGGCGAACTGGGCGTGCAGCAGGTTACCGGTACGGCTGGAGCCGGTGAAGAACAGCCCGTCGATACCGGGGTGGCCGGCCAGGGCGACACCCGTTTCGCGCCCCCCCTGCAACAGGTTGAGCACGCCCTCGGGCAGCCCGGCCTCGATCCAGCACTGCACGGTCAGCTCGGCCACCTTCGGCGTCAGCTCGCTGGGCTTGAACAGCACGCAGTTGCCGGCCAGCAACGCCGGCACGATATGACCGTTGGGCAGGTGCCCGGGAAAGTTGTAGGGGCCGAACACCGCGACCACACCATGCGGCTTGTGGCGCAACACCGCGGTGGCGTCGCCGAGCGGGCCGCTCTTCTCGCCAGTGCGCTCACGGTAGCTCTGAATGGAAATCGCGACCTTGCCCACCATGCTGTTGACCTCGGTGGCAGCCTCCCACAGCGGCTTGCCGGTCTCCTCGCCAATTGCCCGGGCCACTTCGTCCGCCCGCGCTTTCAGGCAGGCGGCGAACCGTTCCAGCACGGCGATACGGCCATCCAGCGAATGCGCGGCCCACAGCGAGGACGCGCCACGGGCAGCGGCCACGGCGGCGTCGACCTGCGCGGCCGTGGCGCTCTGGCCCTGCCACAGCACGGCCTGGCTGACCGGGTCGATCGATTGCAGCGGCTCGCCCTGACCAGGCTGCCACTGCCCTGCGATGTAATGAGTGTTCATCTTGTTCTACCACTCCCAGCATTCAACGGCAGCCGCACGAGCCGCCGGGCAAAACCCATGACTCAGCCGTGCGCCGCCAGCGGCACGGCGCGTACCTGATCGCCAGCGGACAGACGCAGACGTCTGGCAGTCTGCGGATCGACCACCAGGGTGCCGGCCGCCAGGCGCGCGGGCGCGGCGGTGATCCGGCAATCCTGGCGCTTGCGGTTGTGCACCAGGAAGGACTCGGCGTCGTCACCCGGCGTGCCGATGGCCAGCACCAGATTCTGGCTATCGCGCACGGCGCGAATCTTCGCGGCCTCCGCCTCGATCGCCGGGCCGGCATCGAAGATGTCGACATAGCCCTGGTAGCTGAAGCCCTCGGCCTTGAGCATGGCCAGCGCCGGCTCGGTGTCCGGGTGAACACGGCCGATCACGGCGCGTGCATCTTCGGAAAGGAAACAGGTGTAGAGCGGAAACTTCGGCATCAGCTCGGCGATGAAGGCCTTGTTGCCGACGCCGGTGAGGTAGTCCGCCTGGGAGAATTCCATCTTGAAGAAATGCCGGCCGAGACTCTCCCAGAAGGGAGAACGCCCGCGGTCGTCGGACATGCCGCGCATCTCGGCGATCACCTTGTCACCGAACAGCTCGCGAAACTCGGCGATGAACAGAAAGCGCGCCTTGGACAACAAACGTCCGTTGAGGCCCGTGCGGTGATCGGCATGCAGGAACAGCGAGCACAGCTCGGAGTTGCCAGTCAGGTCGTTGGCCATGAACAAGGTCGGCACCTGGCGATGGATGTTCAGCTCCTGCGAGGCGCTGACGGTCAGGCCAACCCGATAGTTGTACCAGGGCTCACGCAGACCGACGGCGCCTGCCACCGCAGAAATACCGACCACCTTGCCGGCATCGTCTTCGAGCACGAACAGATAGTCGGCATCGGCGCGTTCGGCCTCGCCGCGAAAGGCCTTCTCCGCCCAACCGACCCGATGCGCCAGGCGCTGCTCGTTGGCGGGCAGCGTGGTCAGCCCAGCACCAGTGCTGCGAGCCAGGTCGATCAGAGCCGGCAAGTCGGCACTGCGCACGGGACGAACGATCATAGAACCTCCGGTTCAGCTTCCAGCCACAGGCGCCAGGCCTTGGGCAGAAGCCTCAATTCTCTGCCTGCAGCCTGCTGCTCGCAGTCTGCAGCCTTCTATTTAAAGCGCTACCAACCTGACACTGGCGCCTTCACCGACACCCAGCGCCTCGGCCGTTTGTGCACTGAGCACAACGGGCTTGCCCGGCACCCAGTCGAGTTCGGAGACGATGGCGCGGAAATCCTGCAACTGACCGTTGCTCACCAGATACTGGCGCCCTGCGCCGTCGGCCTCGCCGATCTTCACTGGCACCAGGCGGCTCTGCGCGATGCTGCGGATGCCCGACGTGCGCGCATGCAGAGTCGGGCCACCGTCGAAGATGTCGATGTAGTGATCGGTCTCGAAGCCTTCGCGCATGAGAATGTCGAAGGTGATCTGCGCACGCGGATGCACCTGTCCCATGGCCTCCTGCGCCTCGTCGGAGAGCAGCGGCACGTAGATCGGGTAATGCGGCATCAGTTCAGCGAGGAAGGTACGGCTCTTGAGCCCGCACAGACGCTCAGCCTCGGCGTAGGTCATGTCGAAGAAGTTACGCCCTACCGCTTCCCAGAACGGCGAATCGCCCTTTTCGTCGCTGTGGCCGACGATCTCCACCACCACAGCATCGGCGAAACGTTCCGGGTGCCCGGCCATGAACAGCAGGCGCCCACGCGAGTTAAGCTCGGCGAATGCACTGCTGACCAGCGAACGCTCGACATAGAAGCTGGTGAGCAGGCTGTTGCCGGTCAGGTCGTGACACAGCGACAGCACGTGAATCTTGTTGTGGATCTTCAGCTCGCGCGAGTTGTGCACGAAGGTTTCGTTGCGAAAGCTGTAGAAGGGCTCGGAGTAGCCAGCCGAGGCGACGATACCCGAGCAACCGACCAGACGACCGCTCTCGGTGTCCTCGAGGACGAAGAAGTAGCTTTCCTCGCCATTGAAACTGACCTCAGCGGCGAACGACGCCTCCGAGGCAGCGATCTTGTCGCCCAGCCGGCCTGCATCGTCCGGCAACGAAGTGACACCCACCGGGCTGTCAGCAGCCAGTCGCTGCACGTCCGCCAGGTCCGCCATTTGCGCAGGGCGCATCACCAGCATGGGTCACTCCTTCTAAACACGGAAGCTGCAAGGTTGGTAGCCAGCGTGGGAGGCACTTCAGCGGCGACTGGCGCGGCTAAAGCCCCTCCCACTGGAAGTCAGCAAGGACTCAGGCCGCCGTCAGTTTGCCCAGCGCACGCTCGAAACGAGTCAGGCCTTCTTCGATATCGGTTTCTTCGACCACCAGGCTCGGGGCGAAGCGCACCACGTCCGGACCAGCCTGCAGAATCATCAGGCCTTCGGCGCTGGCGGCATCGAGCACCTGCTTGGCCTTGCCCTTCCACTGTTCGTTGAGCACGCAGCCGAGCAGCAGGCCCATGCCACGCACCTGCTCGAACAGGCCGTACTGCTTGCCCAGGGCCAGCAGGCGGGTCTTGAATTGCTCGCTCCTGGCCTTCACACCGTCCAGGGTTTCACGGGTATTGACGATATCCTGCACCGCCTCGCCGACCGCGCAGGCCAGCGGGTTACCGCCGTAGGTGGTGCCGTGGGTGCCGGGCGGGAAATGCGTGGCCAGATCGGTGGTGGTGAGCATCGCCGCGATGGGGAAACCACCGCCCAGGCTCTTGGCACTGGAGAGGATGTCCGGCACCACGCCGTAATTCATGTAGGCGAACAGTTCACCGGTACGGCCCATGCCGCTCTGCACCTCATCGAACACCAGCAGGGCGTTGTGTGCATTGCACAGCTCGCGAGCGCCTTCGAGGTAGGCCTTGTCCGCCGGCAACACACCGCCCTCGCCCTGGATTGGCTCCAGCACCACGGCGCAGGTCTTGTCGGAAATGGCGGCTTTCAGCGCCTCCAGATCGTTGTACGGAACATGGGTGATGCCCTGGATCTTCGGCCCGAAACCATCGGAGTACTTCGGCTGGCCGCCGACGCTGACGGTGAACAGGGTACGACCGTGGAAGCTGTTGGTGGCCGCGATGATTTCGTGCTTGTCCGGGCCGAAGCGGTCGTGGGCGACACGACGCGCCAGCTTGAACGCCGCCTCGTTGGCCTCGGCGCCGGAGTTGCAGAAGAACACGCGCTCGGCGAAGGTTGCCTCGACCAGCTTCTTGCTCAGGCGCAGGGTCGGCTCGTTGGTGAACACGTTGGAGATGTGCCACAGGGTATTGGCCTGCTCGGTGAGCGCCGCGACCAGCGCCGGGTGGCAGTGGCCAAGCACGTTGACAGCGATGCCGCCGGCGAAGTCGATCAGCTCTCGACCGCTCTGATCCCAGACTCGCGAACCCAGGCCGCGCACGGGTACGAAGGCAGCAGGGGCGTAGTTGGGGACCATGAACTGATCGAAATCGGCGCGTTGCACCGCATCGTGCTGAACGGACATCAAAGCTCTCCTGATGAGAAATACCCGCCGCAGGCAGGCGACGAAGCGCCCGAAACGACAGGGAATGCAAGGATTGTAGGGACTGAATCAGGGCCGGCATTGTCGCCATGCGACAACTTCTTACAGCGCCACCCCAGGTTTTCCGCGGGTTTTCGTCCAAGCGACAGAAAGCGTCGGAAAGGCGCAGTTTAATCGCAGATCGCTGCCTGGAGCACGCCGGCGAAAAAAATCTCCGCAAGCTGACTGGCCGGTATCGAAACCCACGCTCGTATAGCCCATGCACGACCTACTCCCCCGCCCCTCTCCCGCAAGCGGGAGAGGGGAGACAAGCGCTCAGAAAATGCCGTCTCAGCCGCGCTCGACCGGCGTCGACGTCAGTTCGAAGGGGCTGTTGCTGCGACGCTGGTTACGGTCGTCGCGCGGCGTCGCGCCGAAGAAATTGCGATAGGCGCTGGAGAAATGCGGCCCCGAGGAGAAACCGCAGGACAGGCCGATCTGGATGATCGACTTGCTGGTCTGCATCAGCAACTGGCGCGCCTTGTTCAGGCGCAGCTCCAGGTAATACTGGCTCGGCACGCGATTGAGGTACTGCTTGAAGATGCGCTCCAGCTGCCGGCGCGACACGCACACGTGCTGGGCGATCTCGTCGGTGGTCAGCGGCTCCTCGATATTGGCCTCCATCAGCAGCACCGCCTGGGTCAGCTTCGGATGACTGGAGCCGAGGCGATTCTGCAGTGGAATACGCTGACGCTCACCGCCCTCGCGAATGCGCTCGACCACCAGTTCCTCGCTCACCGCACCGGCCAGTTCGGCGCCGTGATCGCGCGCCAACACCGCCAGCAGCAGGTCGAGTACGGCAAGACCACCGCAAGCGGTCAGCCGGTCGCGATCCCAGTCGAACAGATGACTGGTGGCGATGACCTTGGGGAAACGCTCGGAAAAATCGTCCTGCCAGCGCCAGTGCACCGCGGCGCGATAACCGTCGAGCAAACCAAGCTGAGCCAGCGGATAGACCCCGGCAGACAGCCCGCCGATCACACAACCGCCGCGCACCTGCTGCTTGAGCGCCGCCGCCAGGCCGGCGGACACCTGCGCCGGCGGCGCATCGGCGAGCAGGAACAGCTTGTCCAGCCCTTCCAGATGCCCGGCCCAGGGCTCGCCTGGCAAACGCCAGTCCCCCGCTGCCAGCGGCTCGGCCTGGAGGAATACCAGCTCGTACACCACTTCCGGATGCACCCGCTGGGCGACACGCAAGGCTTCCTCCGCCAGGGACAGGGTCAGGGCCTTGGTGCCGGGCCAGTATAAAAAGCCGATTCGATGGGGGGTCATTAGTGTCTGTTCAAGGTCCGCTGCGCACCGGTTCAGTGCGCAGTCTAGCTTCTTATTATTTGAGACTGCCGGAAAGGAACTGTTGCAGTCGCTCGGATTGCGGATTGGTCAGCACGTCCCTCGGGCAACCGCGCTCTTCGACCAGCCCCTTGTGCAGGAACACCAGCTGATTCGACACCTCGCGGGCGAAACCCATTTCGTGAGTCACCACCACCATGGTGCGCCCTTCGGTGGCCAGGTCCTGCATGACCTTGAGCACTTCGCCGACCAGCTCAGGGTCGAGTGCCGACGTCGGCTCGTCGAACAGCATCACTTCCGGCTCCATGGCCAGGGCACGGGCAATGGCCACGCGCTGCTGCTCGCCACCGCTCATGTGCGCCGGGTAGGCGTCCTTGCGGTGCGCAACGCCAACCTTGGCCAGATAATGCTCGGCCTTGTCGCGGGCTTCTGCCTTGTTCACTCCGAGCACGTGCACCGGCGCTTCCATCACGTTTTCCAGGGCGCTCATATGCGACCACAGGTTGAAGTGCTGGAACACCATGGCCAGGCGCGAGCGCATGCGCTGCAGCTGCCTGGCATCGGCGGCGCGCAGCGAACCATCCTTGGCCGGCACCAGTTTCAGTTCTTCGCCGTTGAGCAGAATCTTGCCGGCATGCGGCTGCTCCAGCAGGTTCAGGCAGCGCAGGAAGGTGCTTTTGCCCGAGCCACTGGAACCGATGATGCTGATCACGTCGCCGGCCTTGGCCGCCATCGATACGCCCTTGATCACCTCATGGCTGCCGTAGCGCTTGTGCAGGTCCTGAACTTCGAGTTTGTACATGTTCGGGTTCTCTTGAATCGTCATGGCATCAGGCCTTGCGCGGCGCCAGGTAAGCCAGCCAGCGGCGTTCGGCCAGCTTGAACAGGCGCACCAGGATGAACGTCAATGCCAGGTAGAACAGGCCGGCGGTGACGTAGGCCTCGAACGGCAGGTAGTACTGCGAGCTGACGGTTTTGGCCGCACCGGTGATGTCGATGAGGGTCACCACCGAGGCCAGGCTGGTGGTGTGCAGCATCATGATCACCTCGTTGCTGTACTGCGGCAGCGCCCGGCGCAACGCCGACGGCAGCAGGATGCGCGAATAGAGCTTGCCGCGCGACATGCCCATGGCCTTGGCCGCCTCGATCTCGCCGGGCGGCGTGGCCTTGAGGCTACCAGCGAGGATTTCAGCGGTGTAGGCACTGGTATTGATGGCAAAGGCCAGGCAGGCGCAGAAAGTGGCGCTGGACAGGTAAGGCCACAGGAAGCTCTCGCGCACCGCTTCGAACTGGGCCAGGCCGTAGTACAGCAGGTACAACTGCACCAGCATCGGCGTGCCACGGATCACATAGGTGTAGAGCCACGCCGGGAAGTTGACCAGCTTTTGCTTCGACACCCGCATGATCGCCAGCGGCACCGCCAGCAGCAGGCCCACGGCCAGCGCAATGATGAGCAGTTTGAGGGTCACCAGCACACCACCGAAGTACAGCGGCAGACTGTCGAGAACCACGTTGTAATCGAAAAGCATGGTCACTCCCTCAGAGTTCGGCGGCTTTTACGCCGACCGAATAGCGCCGTTCGAGATAGCGCAGTACCAGCAGCGACACGCTGGTGATCGCCAGGTACACCGCCGCCGCCAGGAGGATGTAAGTGAACGGCTCGCGAGTCGCGTCACCGGCGCTCTTGGCGCGGGCCATCATGTCCTGCAGGCCGACCAGGGAGATCAGCGCGGTGGCCTTGACCAGCACCAGCCAGTTGTTGGTGATGCCTGGAATCGCCAGGCGGATCATCTGCGGCACGAGAATGCGCAGGAACACCCGGCGCGGGCTCATGCCATAGGCCATGCCAGCTTCGCCCTGCCCTTTCGGGATGGCCATGAAGGCACCGCGAAAGGTCTCCGACAGATAAGCACCGTAGATGAAGCCCAGCGTGCCGACACCCGCCACGAAGGGATTGATGTCGATGTAATCCTCATAGCCCAGCAGCGGAGCGATGCGATTCACCAGATCCTGACCGCCGAAGAAAATCAGCAGAATCAGCACCAGTTCGGGAATACCGCGAATCACCGTGGCGTAGGTCTCGCCCAGCAGGGCCAGCCATTTCACTGGCGACAGACGAAAAGCCGCACCAAGCAGGCCAAGTGCGACGGCGACCGCCATCGACAACAGCGCCAGCTGCACGGTAAGCCAGGCACCCTCGAGAATGGTCGAGCCGTAGCCTTGAAGCATGCGCCAATACCTCTCAGGCACCGGGGTGGCGCCGTATCGCACAAAGGAAATGGATGTCGCCGCAGCGACCTACAACGCCTGAACGCCAGCACGGACGAACAGACAGCCGATACCTACAGGATTAACCAAGAAAAAAGTGGCACAACCTCAGAGGATGTCTACAAATTGCTGCGCTTTGTAAACACCCTCTAGCAAAGGTTAGTGCCACTTCATCCGTCTCGAAGCGCTTACTCGCCGTAAACGTCGAAGTCGAAGTACTTGTCCTGCACTTCCTTGTACTTGCCGTTGGCGCGAATGGCCAGGATGGCTGCGCTGATCTTGTCGGCCAGCGCCTTGTCACCCTTGCGCACGGCGATGCCCTGGCCTTCGCCGAAGTACTTCACGTCGGTGAAGTCCGGGCCTACAAAGGCGAAGCCCTTGCCGCCGTCGGTCTTGAGGAAGCCGTCATCGATATTCACCGAATCGGCCAGCGTGGCATCCAGGCGACCGGACTGCATGTCCAGGAAGACTTCGTTCTGCGAGCTGTAGCGCACGATTTCGGCGCCCGCCGGAGCGAAGATGTCGGTGGCGTAACGGTCATATACGGACGAGCGCTGCACGCCGATCTTCTTGCCTTTCAGGTCGACCAGCGGATCCTTGAGCTCGGTACCGGCCTTCATCGCCAGTTTGGCGGGAGTGGCGTAGTACTTGCCGGTGAAGTCCACCGATTTCTTGCGATCTTCGGTGATCGACATCGACGACAGCACGGCGTCGAACTTGCGGACCTTGAGGGCCGGGATCAGGCCATCGAACTCCTGCTCGATCCACTTGCACTCGACCTTCATCTCTTCGCACAGGGCATTGCCGATGTCGTAGTCGAAGCCGGAAATCTGGCCATCAGGAGTCTTGAATGCGAAGGGTGGGTAGGCCGCCTCGATACCAATGCGCAACGGCTTCTCGGCCAGGGCCAGGGGCGACATCAGGGACAGCGCCAGGGCGCCGAGCAGTGCGATCTTCTTCATTCTTTGCTCCTTCGAATTGGGTATGGCATCGATGGCAGTGAGGGGCCCGGGCCTTTTATGGGTTATAGAAGGCAGTGCGGCACGGTCGTGTAGGACGAGCGACAAAGGGCCTTGGCTGGGTGAGCGGCATTCTAGCGGCAGGCAATGAGGCGATATTTCTTCAATGCGACAACTAATTACAGAAGCGCAGGAAGCACCGAGGGCAGATATTGACAGCCCGCAAAAGCAGTGATCAAGAGAAAAAGGTAAACCTATATCTTTAGCAATACTCAGGCCATCAATCAGCGAAAGCCCGTTTCATGGGCTTCAACGCCGCTTTACCGCGTCATCCAGCATTGGAAATGGCACCGTATCGGCGCACCAACGTTCCCTAAGCGCCCAATCGGGTGCGTGATGTTACCGTGGCGCCATGCAAACCTTAGGGTGCGCATGGCGCACCCTAGCCATCTACCCGCAGGCTGAGACGGGTGGTCACGCGATTTTCCTCGGCGCGGTCCAAGCCGGCTTCCTCGACGCGCACGCCCTGCGCTTCCAGCGCCTCGATCCAGCCTAGCAACTGGGCGAACGCCACTGGCTGCAGGCTGACCTGCACCGCGCCTACGCCCTCGGTATCCAGACGCTCGATCACCAGCCCCTGCTGCGCCGCGCTGGCCGTGACCACGCCCTGCAGGCGTGCCGGGTCGAGGCTGGCGCGCGGCTGCAGATCGCGCCCCTGCAGCTGCGGTGCACGGCTCTGCAGATAGGCATACAGCGCGCGCTGCTCTTCGAACGCGGCGCGCGCCGCCTGGGCATGACGCTGCGCCGGCTGCCACAAGGCCAGGTAGAACAGCACCAGCAGCAGGAAAGCGCTCAACGCCATCAACGCCAGGCGATCACGCGCAGGCAGCGCCTGCCAGCGTTGCGCCAGTGGCGAGCGCTGCCAGTGCAGGTGCAGGTTTTCGCTCAATCCCGTTCTCGACATACCGCTCATCCCCCTATCACCACGCGCGCGCTGACGCCTTCGGCTTCGCGGCTGGCCGAGCCCATCTGTACCGACAGCCCCGCCGCCTCCAGGCGCTCGCGCAGCCCCTCCAGCTCGGCGAACCCCGGCGCCTGCAGCTGCAACGACATATCGGCGCGCGTTGCGCTGTAGTCGAGCTGATTGACCTGCACCTGCGGCGCTCCCTCGGCATTTAGCGCGGCCGCCACCTCGGCCAGCAGACCGAGCAGCGGACTGTCGCGCCCCGTGGACTGCGCCAGATGCTGGTCGAACTGCGCACGCAGGTTGATCAACTTGCTGTCCTGCGGAAACAACTCGCGATACAGCGCCTCGCTGGACGCCGCGTAAGCATCGGCTTCACGCTGCAGGTACCAGCCCTGCGCCAGATTGAAGCCCCACTGCAGTATGAGACACAGCGCCAGCACAGCGGCCAGCGGACGCCAACGCAGCCAGCCATCACCGCTCTGGCGCCGGGCGAACTCGCCTTGCGCGAGGTCGACACCCGCATGCTGACGCACCAGCCACTGCTGCGCATCCTCCAGCAGATGCGCTTCATCGACGGCTTCAGGCAACTGCTGCCCCGCTGGCGCACTGGCGATGTGCGGCGCAGGGCATCGCCCTGCCAGTACCGGCCAGTGCTCAGGCTGCAAGGCCAGGCGCCAGGGCGCCTCGCCACCGAGCAGCCAGCGCGACCGCAGCCAGAGCAACTGACTGCCCTGGCGCGGCAACAGATCGGCGTCGACACGAATCGCCTGCGGCGGCTGCGCCGCACACAGGGCCAGGCACTCGCGCAGCCAACTGGCGCGCACCGCGTAGACGCGATGACGACCATCGGCCAGTTGCTCGCCCAGCGCCAGGTGCATCAGCTCGACCTCCTCGGCCAGCAGCTCCTCCACCGCGAACGGCAGGGCCTGACGCATCCAGCGCGCCTTCTGTGTCGGCAGCTGCACGGCGCAGGCAGTGACGGCTTCTACCGGCAACACCAGTTGCCAATGCGCAGGCACATCGGCCAGTGCCTCGGCCAGGCTCATTGCACGACTGCCATCTGCCGTAACGCGCATGACGGGCAGCTCCGCTGACAGGTCGTGGCACGCCTCGGGTGGCAGGAAAATCCATGTGGGGGTCATTCTTGTGCTTCCTCGATGGGCGTAGGCGGCATGCCGCCCTGTCCCAGATCACGCGCCAGGACACTGACCTGGCCATCATTGCTGCGCTGCAACAGGCTGCGCAATACCACCCGGCGTTCGCCCAGGCTCACTTCGCTGAACACCTCGAAATACTGACTGCCGACCGCCAGCCCCTGCACCACCTGCTCGCCCAACCCCGCGAGCGCAGGCTGAGCGGCGAAGGCACTGGCGCTGGGATAACCTTCGGCGCCGCGCCCGGCGATCAGCGCCATGGCCGCATCCGGACTCAAGCTGTCGGACAGGCTGGAGAGCACCATGGCGCTGGCCGTGTTGACGTTGAGCAACGTACCGCTGGGCAAGGCGCTGACGAAGGGCTGCAAGCGGCGGTAGTCAGCCTCGTCCATTTCCAGCAGCAGACGCAGCTCGGACACGTCGCTGAGCTCGCGATTGGCGGTGCGATAAGGCGGCGTCGCCAGCAGGTACTGGCCATCCTCCGCGCCATTGCCCCCCTGCAATTCGCTGTCGCGATCCAGCCAGTCCAGCAGGCGCTCGGCATAGGGTTTGCCGATGTCCAGGCGCTGCAACAGACGGCGAAAACGCAGCACCGCCAATTCATTGGGCCGCCCCTGACTCACCAGATTGTTGAGATTGAAGCGGCCACTGGGGTCGACGATCTGCACACGCAGTTCTCCGCCCTCATCCAGCGGAAAAGGTGGCAACGGCCTCGCCCAGTGCTCCAGCGGATGATCAACCGGCTGACGCGGGTCGCCCTGGCGCAGATCGCGCTCGAGCATCGCCCTGGCCAGGGTCTCGCCGCCCAGGGCGTAATGCCAGGCCTGGGTCACGTGCAGCTGGTTGGCGCTGCTGCGGATCGACAGCTGCTGGCGTGCGATCAGCCCGGCGCAGACCACCGTCACCACGGCGACCACCAGCAGCACGGTGATCAGGGCCACTCCGCTCTGCCGCCTCATGACTGCGGCACCTCGTCCTGCTCCCCCGGCGGCGCCGCTGGTGCCTGCTGCGCGGGCAGATCCGGCAGGCGCAGCAGGCGACGCAGCTCGCCATAACGGCGATGCTGCAGGCGCAGCTCGATTGCACGCGGTAAATCGGTGAGCAGGCTATCGCCAGAGGCATTGGCCGGCGGCCAGTCGGGCTGCCATTGCCCCTCCTTGTCCAGGTAACGCAGGCTCAGCGACTCGACGCCATCGAGCGCCTGCTGGATCTGCGGCGCGCTGTCCTGCGCGCGATCCAGTACACGCCAGTAGCGGCGCTGCCATTGTTCGCCGCTGAGCTGCCAGCGCACCCGCTGCACCTCGGCACGCGGCTGGCCCAGCGGGTTGCGCCAGCCGGCGCGCGTCAGCTCCAGCGCCGTGGCATCGGCCAGGTCGCTGCGCAGCGCCGGCTGATCATCGCCGAAACCATCGCGAATCGGCCGTACCGTCACCTGGCGCACGTCGCGCTCGAAAGCCGACAGAGCACGGCTCAGCTCGCGCAGCTGGCGTTCGTGTTCACGGGTGACGGCGTCGGCGCTGAGCACGCTGTCGAGCATGCGGTAGGTAGCCAGCCCCAGCAACGCGAAGATGGCGATGGCAATCAGCAGCTCCAGCAGGGTGAAACCGCGCTGCTCACGCATCATCGCGGCGCTCCGAGAAAACCGCTGAGACTGACCACGGCCCGCTCGCGCACATCGCCACGGGCGCCGCGCTCATCGACAGCGACCCACAGCGTCACGCGGCGCATGGTCGGCTCGCTGGTGGCCTCGATCTCGCTTTGCCAGCCCCAGCGGCGCCCGGCGAATTCCACCTGGCCCTGATCGCGGCCGTCGGCAGGCGGCGTCTCAGCCAGTTGCAACTCGGTCATACGGTTGTCGGCCACCCACATCGCCAGGGTCTTGTCTTCCAACTGACTGGCGGTGCGCACGCTGCGTGCGCTGGCGGTCAGCACGCTGGCGGCGACCAGGGCGAAGATGGCCAGCGCCACCAGCACTTCGAGCAGGGTGAAGCCGCGCGCCCCCCTCATCCAGCACGCCCCGCGCCCAGCTCCTCGACGCGCGGCAGGCCGAAGCCGTCGCTGGACAGTTGCAGGCGCAGGCCGTCGCGGCGGCGCTCGGCGATACGCAGGCGAAATGGCGTCAGCTCGCCACTGGACAGGATCAGCAACTGCGGCGTGTCAGCACCGGCCTCGGCCACCAGGGTCATGGCCTCGCCTTCCACTTCGAATTCCATTTCGGCCCACTCCGGCAGTCGATGAGCCTGACGATCCAGCGCCTGCCATTCGGCGCGCTGCGGATCGTAGCGCAGCACCCGATAACCCTCGCGGGTAAAACTCAGGCCGTACTCGCGGTTATCCAGCACCGCCTCGTCGAGCAGCACGCCGATCAAGCCACTGAGGCGTTCGGCCTCGCTGCGCAACTCGCGCGCCGGCCCGGCGATGCCGGTGCTGAACACCGCCAGGCCGATCAGGCTGCCGAGAATGACCAGCACCACCAGCAGTTCGATCAGGGTGAAGCCGCGCGTCTTGGCCGGTACGCCAATCATGATCGGGTCAGAGATCCCAGTTACCGATATCGGCGTTCAGGTCGCTGCCGCCCTGCTTGCCGTCGGCGCCGAGCGAGTAGAGATCGAAGGCGCCCTTGGTGCCGGGTGCCAGGTATTGGTAAGGGTTACCCCAGGGGTCAATGGGCAGGCGCTTGAGGTAGCCGTCCTTGTTCCAGTTCTTCGCTGGCGGGTTACCGCTTGGCTTGCTCACCAGTGCTTCCACGCCCTGCTGGGTGCTGGGGTAGTTGTGGTTGTCGAGCTTGTACATGTCCAGCGCCGCACCGATGGCGCGGATATCGTTCTGCGCTGCGGTAACCTTGGCCTGATCCGGCCGGCTCATCACCTGCGGTACCACCAGCGCCGCCAGAATGCCCAGAATCACCACCACGACCATGATTTCAATCAGGGTGAAACCCGCTTGTCTGCTATTCACCTAACTACCCCACCATCTGGTTCAAAGAAAGAATCGGCAACAGGATGGCCAGCACGATCACCAGCACCACTGCCCCCATGAACACCAGCATGAACGGCTCGAACAACCCGACCAACAGGGCGATCTGCGCACTGAGGTCGTTTTCCTGGTTCTTTGCCGTACGCGCCAACATCTGATCCAGCTCGCCGGAGCGTTCGCCACTGGCGATCATGTGCAACATCATCGGCGGGAACTGCCCGGTGGCCTCCAGCGAACGGGTCAGGCTGCCGCCTTCGCGCACCTTCTGCGCCGCCACCAGCACCTCGCCACGAATCACCCGATTGCCGATCACCTCGCCGGCAATCGCCAGCGCCTCCACCAGCGGCACGCCACTGCGGGTGAGAATCGCCAGGGTCGAGGCGAAACGCGCGCAGTCGGTGGCGCGGCCCAGCCGGCCGATCAGCGGTATACGCAACAGAAAGCGATGCCAGCGCAGGCGAAAGGCCTCGTCACGCAGCGCCGCGCGCAAGGCGATCACCGCCAGCACCAGCGCCACCAGTGCGACCAGGCCCCAGGCCTTGACCCAGTCGCTCAGGGCGATCAGGCCGCGCGTGAGCGCCGGCAGGGTCTGCCCGGAATCGACGAATACCTTGACCACATCCGGCACCACATAGCCCAGCAGAAAACCGACGATAAGTAGCGACGCGCACATCAATATCACCGGATAGAGCAAGGCCAGCTGCACCTTCTGCCGCGACTGCTGGCGCTGCTCGGTGTAGTCGGCCAACTGTTCCAGCACCGGGCCGAGGTGCCCGGCATGCTCACCCGCCGCCACCGTGGCGCGATACAGCTCGGGGAAGGCCGCCGGGAACTCCTTGAGGCTGCCGGCCAGGCTGTGCCCCTCCAGCACGCGGGCGCGTACCGCCAGCAGCATGCCCTGGATACGCGAATTGGTGGATTGCGCGGCCGCGGCGCGCAGCGCTTCTTCGATCGGCAGCGCCGCCTGGATCAGCGTTGCCAACTGGCGGGTGACCAGCGCCAGGTCACGTGCCGACAGGCCACGGGCAAAACCCAGACGCATCTGGCCGCCGCCCTGCTCACGACTGCGCGTGGCCTTGACCTCCAGCGGCGCCAATTGCCGCTCGCGCAACAGCTGGCGTACCTGGCGCGCACTGTCGGCCTCGAGCACGCCCTTCTGCTGACGGCCGCGCCCGTCCAGGGCGATGTATTCAAAGGCCGCCATCGACGGATCGCTCCAGTGTTCCGTGTAGGAGCGGCTTCAGCCGCGATCTGCGCCAACTCGCGACTGAAGCGCAATGCCGCCCAGCCGCTCCTACAAGAACCGATGCCAACATCCCAATCGCCATCATTCCTCCCGCGTCACGCGCAGCACTTCCTCGACCGTGGTCACCCCTTCCAGCACCTTGCGCCGGCCATCGTCGCGGATACTCGGCCCCAGGGTGCGGGCGTGACGGGTCATGTCCTGCTCGGCAGCGCGGCTGTGTACCAGGGTTCGCATGGTTTCGTCGAACACCACCAGCTCGTAGATGCCGGTACGCCCGCGATACCCCTGCTGATGGCACTGGGCACAACCGCGCGCATGATAGAGCGTCGGCGGCGAGCTGGCCGGCACGCCGAGCAAGGCGCATTCGGCCTCATCGGCTGCATAGGGTTCCTTGCACGCCGGGCACAGCACGCGCACCAGGCGCTGGGCCAGCACGCCGAGCAGCGATGACGAGAGCAAGAAGGGCTCCACGCCCATGTCCACCAGGCGGGTGATGGCGCCGATGGCGCTGTTGGTGTGCAGCGTGGACAGCACCAGGTGGCCGGTGAGCGAGGCCTGCACGGCGATTTCGGCGGTTTCCTTGTCGCGGATCTCGCCGACCATCACCACGTCAGGGTCCTGACGCAGGATGGCGCGCAGGCCACGGGCGAAGGTCATGTCCACCTTGGTGTTGACCTGGGTCTGGCCGATGCCTTCGAGGTGGTATTCGATGGGGTCCTCGACGGTGAGGATGTTGCGCGTGTGATCATTGAGGCTGACCAGGCTGGCGTACAGCGTGGTGGTCTTGCCCGAACCGGTGGGGCCGGTGACCAGCAGAATGCCGTGCGGCTTGCGCACGGTTGCTTCCATCAGCGCGCGATCCTCGGCGCGCATGCCCAGGTGTTGCAACGACAGACGCCCGGCCTGCTTGTCGAGCAGACGCAACACCACCCGCTCGCCATTGGCCGACGGCAGCGTGGAGACACGAATGTCCACCTCACGCCCGCCCACCTTGAGCGAGATGCGCCCGTCCTGCGGCACGCGCTTCTCGGCGATGTCCAGGCGCGCCATGACCTTGACCCTTGAGACCAGCAGCGCGGCCAGCTCACGCTTGGGTTCGAGCACCTCACGCAGAATGCCGTCGACGCGAAAGCGCACCACCAGGCGTTTCTCGAAGGTTTCCAGGTGAATGTCGGAGGCATTTTCCTTGATCGCTTCGCCGAGAATGGCGTTGATCAGGCGGATGATCGGCGCGTCGTCTTCCTGCTCCAGCAGGTCTTCGGTTTCCGGCACCTGATCGGCCAGCGACGCCAGGTCGAAACTGCCGCCGATGTCCTCGGCCAGCTGCATGGACGCCGAATCATGCTGATAGGCCGCCCCCAGCGCCTGGGCGAACGCCTGCACATCGAGCACCTGCAACGGCAGGCTGCGCCCGGCAAAACGCTGCGCCTCGGCCAGCGCCACCAGGTCGCAATCGGCGCGATGAGCCAGACTGGCGCGCCCGTCATGCATGACGAACACCAGGCCATGACGCTTGGCGAAACTGAAGGGCAAGCGGCGCAATGGAGTTTCGAGCAGCGAAGCGTTCATGCGAGACCTTAGAACAGAACCTTATCCCGGTAGTACAGCCTAACCCGGCTGCCTGGCTCAATGGGCCACCTCTGGGACGGTCTTTTTTTGTAATGGTTATCTCATTCATCTTTATCACATTGACTGGAACCGCACACCCACCCTATTAGGGGGATGCCAAGCGTGCGCAGGCTGCTATGATCAGCGCGCGACGCCCCGCACACAGAAGAATTAGAACGTCGTTTTCGGAGTGACCGCTTGCCCATCTCGGCCCTTCCCCAGCGGCTCAAGGATAACCTCCCGAGCCTGATCGGCATGCTCATGCTGATCGCCCTGAGCCTCAGCCTGGCCTGGCAGAGCGCCGAACTGCTGCGCCTGGTGCGCGGCCCGGTGCAGCAAGCGCCTAGCCAGAGCGCCGCCGGCCCGGAACAGCGCGCCCAGGCACCCGTCGACCAGCTGTTCGGTACGCCCCGGCAGGCCGACAGCGGCCCACCGCCGGCCACCAACCTGCAACTGACCCTGCTCGGCAGCTTCGTTCACAGCGACCCGCAACGCTCCAGCGCGATGATCCAGCGCCAGGGTGAGAGTGCCCAGCGCTTTACCGTCGGCTCTGACGTGGACAACGGTGTGCGTCTGGATGCCGTCTACACCGACCGCGTCGAACTGGTGCGCAACGGCCGCCGCGAAAGCCTCACCTTCCCGCGCCCGAGCAGCGGGCAATACAGCTACACCCCGCCGGTCGAAAGCGCAGCGCCAGACTCGCTGCAACAGCTCGACCGTCTCGACCAGGACAACCTCGAACAGCTGCGCCAGCGCATGCAGACGCTGCGCGAACAAATGGAAGCCTCCGGCACCCAGCCCGTGGAAACGCCCTCTGATCAGCCCATGGAAAGCGACTGAACCGATGCATTTTTTCCGTAGCCGACTGACCCTCGCCCTTCTCGCCGCCGGCCTGGCCACCGCCCCCCTGCCCCTGCTCGCGCAGATCCAGCAGGTGCCGCCCAGCGCCAACCAGCAGGAAGAAAGCTGGACCATCAACCTCAAGGGCGCGGACATCCGTGAATTCATCGACCAGATCGCCAGCATCACCGGACAGACCTTCGTCGTCGACCCGCGCGTGAAGGGCCAGGTCAACGTGGTATCGAGCACGCCGCTGGGGCTGTCCGAGGTGTACCAGCTGTTCCTCTCGGTGATGGCCACCCACGGTTTCAGCGTGCTGACCCAGGGCGACCAGGCGCGCATCGTGCCCAATGCCGAGGCCAAGGCCGAAGCGGATGCCGGGCGCCCGGCGCCGGATCGCCTGGAAACCCGCCTGATCCAGGTGCAGCACACGCCGGTGGCCGAGCTGATCCCGCTGATTCGCCCGCTGGTACCGCAGTACGGCCACCTGGCCGCCGTCACCTCGGCCAACGCGCTGATCATCAGCGACCGCAGCGCCAACATCGCCCGCATCGAAGATCTGATGCGCCAGCTCGATCAGAGCGGCGCGCAGGACTTCAGCGTGGTCACCCTGCAAAACGCCTGGGTGATGGACGCCGCCGAGGTGCTCAACACCGCCATTGCTCGTGGCCAGGCCAAGGGCACCGGCGCCACCCAGGTGGTGGCCGATGCGCGCACCAACCGGCTGATCCTGCTCGGCCCGCCGGACGCCCGCGCCAAGCTGGCCGACCTCGCCCGCTCGCTGGATACGCCCACCAGCCGCTCGGCCAACACGCGGGTGATTCGCCTGCGCCACAACGACGCCAAGGCCCTGGCCGAAACCCTCGGGGAAATCTCCGAAGGCCTGAAGAACCAGCAGAACGGCGAAACCACCGGCAAGCAGTCGAACATCCTCATCCGCGCCGACGAGAGCCTCAATGCGCTGGTGCTGCTGGCCGAGCCGGACCTGGTGGCGACCCTCGAAGACATCGTGCGCCAGCTCGACGTGCCGCGCGCGCAGGTGATGGTCGAGGCGGCCATCGTCGAGATTTCCGGCGACATCACCGACGCCGTCGGCGTGCAGTGGGCGGTGGACGCTCGCGGCAAGAGTGGCGGTCTGGCCGGGGTGAATTTCGGCGGCACCGGCCTGTCCGTCGGCACCGTGCTGCAGATCCTGCAGAACGGTGAAGTGCCGGAGAACACCACCCTGCCCGACGGCGCCATCATCGGCGTCGGCAGTGACCGCTTCGGCGCGCTGATCACGGCGCTGTCGGCCAACAGCAAGAGCAACCTGCTGTCCACGCCGAGCCTGCTGACCCTGGACAACCAGAAGGCAGAAATTCTCGTGGGGCAGAACGTGCCGTTCCAGACGGGCTCCTACACCACCGACTCGTCCGGTGCCGGCAACCCCTTCACCACCATCGAGCGCAAGGACATCGGCGTCACCCTCAAGGTCACCCCGCACATCAACGACGGCGCCACCCTGCGCCTGGAGATCGAACAGGAAATCTCCTCCATTGCGCCCAGCACCGGGCTCAACGCCCAGGCAGTGGACCTGGTGACCAATAAACGTTCGATCAAGAGCACCATCCTCGCCGACGACGGCCAGGTGATCGTGCTCGGTGGTCTGATTCAGGACGACGTCACCCAGGCCGTTTCCAAGGTGCCCCTGCTGGGCGATATTCCCCTGCTCGGCGGGCTGTTCCGCTCGACTCGCGACTCGCATATCAAGCGCAACCTGATGGTCTTCCTGCGGCCCACCGTCGTGCGCGACGGCGCTGGCCTAGCGGCGCTATCGGGCAAGAAGTACAGCGATATCCGCATCCTCGGCGACGGTGCAAATGGCAAGCCCAGCATCCTGCCCAGCACCCCGACGCAGCTGTTCGACGGCCGGGGCGCACCGGCGGTGGATTTGCGGCAGTAAAGGTAGGCCGCAACTCGCCCTGGGGCGCTGAATCACGGAGCACCACAACCCGTGGGAGGCGCTTTAGCGGCGACGATCTCTACACCAGTCGCGGCTAAAGCCCCTCCCACAGATCAGTACGCAACGCATCTCCCCTCTCCCATCCATGGCCGGTTGGAAGATCCCGCGATACGCACTGAACCTTGGAACACCACACAACCCGTGGGAGGCGCTTCAGCGGCGACGATCTTTACAGCAGTCGCGGCTAAAGCCCCTCCCACAGAGCGGTATGCAACGCGTAGCCCCTCTCCCATTAATGGCCGGTTGGAAGATCCCGCAATACGCACTGAACCTTGGAACACCACACAACCCGTGGAAGGCGCTTTAGCGGCGACGATCTTTACACCAGTCGCGGCTGAAGCCCCTCCCACAACGACATGTAGCTCGTCTCCCCTCTCCCATTTATGGGAGAGGGGCCGGGGGAGAGGGTGGAGGATTCAGCAGTAGCTTCGAAGCCCCTCCGCCCTGACGAACACTCACGCCAGTGGCGGCGTGCGCGGCGGCACCAGACGCTTGTTGCCGGTCGACTCATAGGCCGCCGCCAGTTGCAGCAACGCCGAGTCGTCGTAGGCGCGGCCTGCGAAGGTCAGGCCCACCGGCATGCCGATATCGGCCATCACGCCCATCGGCACGGTGACGGTGGGCACGCCCTGGTGACGGATCGCCAGGTTGCCATTGGCGACCCAGATGCCGTTGCTCCAGGCGATGTCGGCCGACTCCGGATTGACGTCGGCATCGGCCGGCCCCACATCCGCCACGGTGGGGAAAAGCACCGCGTCGAGCTTGAGCTCGTCCATCCAGTTTTCCAGATCCAGCTTGCGGGTCTGCTCCAGAGCGCGTATGCCATCCGGCACGCTGGGGATTTCGCTCCACGACTTGAGGCCGCGCTGGGCCATGCGCACGTATTCGTCCATGCCGAAGGCCAGGTCATCCTCGCGGTTGGGCAAGGTGCCAGGGTCGTGGGGGAAGATCTGCGGGCCGTCGACGTCGGCCAGGCGATTGAGTTTCGGATCGCCATTGGCACGCAGGAAGTCGTCGAACGCCCAGCCCGACAGCTCCCCCAACTCGTCAAGCAGGAACTGGTGCGGCACCAGGCCGCGGTTGTAAACGGTCGGCGCGCCGGGGCGGTCACCCTCGCAGTTCGACACCAGCGGGAAATCCACCTCGATCACCGTGGCACCGGCCTGCTCCAGTGCCGCGCGCGCCTGCTCCCACAGCTCGATCACCGAGTCGCGAGTGTGGATGCGCTGCCCGGTTGGCCCGCCAATGCCGGGCTTTTCGCTGGTGCCGGCCGCCTCGTCCTTGTTGATGTACATGCGCGGCACACCCAGGCGCTTGCCCGCCAGTGCGTCGGCCTTGGCCGCCAGCGCCAGGTAAGACTCGGGGCGCACCTCGGAAGCTTTCGGGATCGGCACCCAGGGCTGCAAACGCCAGAGGTCGCCACGGTTGTCGGCATCGTCGGCCACCACCACGTCGAGCACTTCGAGCAGATCGGCCATGCTGCGGGCGAATGGCACCACCACGTCCATGGTCGGCGTCAGCGGCCAGTTACCACGTACCGAGATCACCCCGCGTGACGGTGTGTAAGCGCACAGGCCGTTGTTCGAAGCCGGGCCACGTCCGCTGGACCAGGTTTCCTCGGCCAGACCAAAGGCGCAGAAGCTCGCAGCGGTCGCGGTACCGGCACCGTTGGATGAGCCCGAGGCGAACGGCGCAGTCAGGTAATCGGCGTTGTACGGGCTTTCCGCACGGCCATAGACGCCGCGCTGCATACCGCCATTGGCCATCGGCGGCATGTTGGTCTTGCCCAGGCAGATGGCGCCAGCGGCGCGCAGGCGCTCGACGGTGAAGGCATCACGTTGCGCCACCAGGTCCTTGAACGCCGGGCTGCCGGAGGCGGCCGTCAGGCCCTTGACCAGGTAGCTGTCCTTGGCGGTGTAGGGAATGCCATCGAGCGGGCCGAGGGTTTCGCCACGGGCGCGGCGCGCATCGGAGGCCTCGGCCTCCTTCAGCGCATCGGGGTTGTGTACCACCACCGCGTTGAGCCGGGTCGGCGTATCCGGGCCGTCGTAAGCCTCGATACGCGCCAGATAGGCCTTGACCAGTTCGACCGCCGTGGTGCGGCCGGACTCCAGCGCGGCGCGCAGCTCGGCAATGGAAACTTCGGTTACCTCGATCATGGTGTCATCACTCGCAGATGGCGGGCCGGCATCATGGCCCCGGATACGAAAACAGGCCCCGATGATACATGCCACCAGGCTGTCGCAGCAGCCGCGCCAATGGCCAGGCTGTGCGCCAGCCATTACAGTCTCGCCACCGACTCCGCCGCTGTGAGCACAACAGGCTTATGACCCGCGAAGAACGCATCCATCTGTGGTCCGCGCTGTCGGAGGTATTCGTCGACAACGATGTCGACTACACCTTCATCGCCCGTCAGGTGGCAGGTTTCGACCGCGCCATGGTGCAAGCCGCCTTCTTTGAGGACGTCGCGCCCGCCTGCTACTCCAACTTGCTCGCGCCCATCCCCCCGATCTGGACCGGCTTCGACAGCGCCTGGCTCGGCGAAACCATCGAGCGCGCCCGCGTCGCCCGGCAGCACTCCAGCCTGCGCCGCCTGCGCGACCGGCTCTTCATCGTCTACCTGCGCCGTGCACTGAAAGCGGACTGGGCGAAGATCGCGCAAGAACTGGATCGCCTCTGAAACCGGGCTAACGCCCCAACTCCCGCAGCCAGGCCAACAACTCGGCATGCAGGCTTCCGGGCCCTGGTGCACGTCGGCTGGTTCACCCTGCTCGCGTTAGCCAGCCAGCGCCCGTAGCGCAGCGCACCTTTGCTATGGTGGCCGCTACACGCCCACGCACAGGAGGACTCCAACATGGATCGACTTACCGGCGGCTGCCTCTGCGGCCAGGTGCGCTTCGAAACCAGCGGCCAGCCTTATCGGGTCGGCGTTTGCCACTGCATGGATTGCCGCAAGCACCACGGCGCCCTCTTCCACACCTCGGCAATATTCCCGCAGGACGCGGTGAAGGTGGAAGGTGAAACCGGCGAGTACGCCGGCCGCCACTTCTGCCCGCGCTGCGGCTCGTCGGTGTTCGCGCGCTCAGCGGATGAAATCGAGGTCAACGTCGGCTCGCTGGATGAGCCGAACCGCTTCACCCCCACCTACGAACTCTGGACCATCCGCCGCGAAGCCTGGCTACCGCCCTTGCCCTTGGCGCGGCACTACCCACGCGACCGCGACCGCGACCGCAGCTCGCGCCACGAGTAGAACCGCTCGCGGTTCAGGCATCGGCTTCGCGCCGGCTGACCCAGCCGTGCATCAGCCCGGCCTGGAAGAACTGCACCGGAGCAATGAACCCGGCCGCCTGGATGATGCCAGCCACCTGCTGCGCTGGCAGCACCGCCACATCACGGGCGTAGGCCGCACGGGCGCGCTCCAGCATCGGCGCATCGACCCCGGCGGCAGCCATCAGCGTCATCCAGCCTGGCAGTAGAACTTCGTAGGCCGGCGACTGGATATCCGCCGCCAGGTCGACACTGGCCAGCATCCCGCCTGACTTGAGGCGCTGCGCGATCTGGGCGAAGAACCCGGTACGCAGCATCGGGTCGAGCAAGAACTGCGACACCAGAAAACAGGTAGCGCCGTCAAAGGCCGCCCCAGGCGCCAGCGTATCCAGATAGCCTTCGTGAAAGTCGCAGCGCGAGGCAAAGCCGCCGCGCTCCGCGCGCTGGCGGCAGACCTCAAGCATCGCCCCGGACGGATCCAGTGCGGTGAAGCGCCAGCCCGGAAAGCGCTCGGCCAGGTGCGCGATTTCCGCACCCGTGCCGGTGCCCACGCACAGTATCCGCGCGTCGGCCGGCAGATCGATGAACAGCGCATCGAGCAGCAGATAAAGCGCCTCCCGAATCGGCGCCATCCCCGCCCACTGCTTGTCGTAACCCGCCGCCTGCTGATCGAACAGCGCCTTGATTTCCTCATCCCGCATGGCCATGCCTCCGTCGAATGTTCATCCTCATGCCTTCCAGTATCCCAGAGCTGTCAACCCCCCTCGCCGCACGGCTGCAAGCCCGACCCAACTTTGTGGGCACTTTGCCAGAGCATCGGGGGACTAACTGGCATGTCCCTTCCCAGCGAACCCGATATGCAGAACCCGACCTTCGAACAGAAAGCCTTCATCCTGCTGCTCGTCCTGGTGACCATCGCCTTCTTCTGGATACTGCTGCCGTTCTACGGCGCGGTGTTCTGGGCCATGGTCCTGGCCGTGGTGTTTTCGCCCCTGCAGGAACGCCTGCTACGCCGCCTGGGCGGGCGAGGCAATCTGGCTGCCCTGCTGACGTTGATCATCTGTCTGCTGGTGGCGATTCTGCCGGTGATCTTCATCACCTCGGCGGTGGTGGCCGAAGGCACCGCCCTGTATCAGAAACTGGAGTCAGGCGAGCTGGACGCAGGCGCCTACGTCACCAGCGGCATACGCATGCTACCGCCATCGATACAGGATCAGCTGGCCCGCGTCGGCATCTCCAACCTCGACGGCCTGCGCGAACAGATTTCCAAGGGCGCCATGGCCGGCAGTCAGTACCTGGCCACCAAGGTATTCGCCATCGGCCAGGGCACCTTCGAGTTTTTCGTCAGTTTCTTCGTCATGCTCTACCTGCTGTTTTTCCTGCTGCGCGACGGCAAGGAGCTGGTGCACAGGATTCGCAGCGCCATCCCGCTGGCCGGCAACACCAAGCGCCGCCTGCAGATCAAGTTCACCCGTGTGGTACGCGCCACGGTAAAGGGCAACGTGGTGGTCGCCGCCGTCCAGGGTGCGCTCGGCGGCTTCATCTTCTGGGCGCTGGGCATCTACAGCCCGCTGCTGTGGGGGGTGCTGATGGCCTTTCTGTCACTGCTGCCGGCAGCCGGCGCCGGCATCATCTGGGCGCCCGTGGCCATCTACCTGATGCTCAGCGGCAGCCTGGTGCAAGGCATCATCCTCACCGCCTTCGGCGTGCTGGTGATCGGCCTGGTGGACAACATCCTGCGCCCCATCCTGGTCGGCAAGGACACCCGCATGCCCGACTACCTGATCCTCATCTCCACCCTTGGCGGCCTGGCCCTGCTCGGCCTCAACGGCTTCGTGATCGGCCCGCTGGTGGCGGCGCTGTTCGTGGCCAGTTGGAACCTGTTCGGGGCGAAGAAGAAGGTCAGGTTGCCAGATTGATGTACACCTGAAATCCCGACGCACTGTGCCTGGCGGCCTCAGGCGCAGTGCTTCATCGATGATTGCTCAGACAGGCGATCCGAATACGCCTGCATCAGTAAGCAGTTGCACGAGATTTTCTGGCCATACCGTTTCTTTCGTGGCTATCAACTCCTGGGCCGACCACCAGTGATGATCCGTCATGACCGTTTTCTCGTGGCTCGTCCATTGAGAACGGGAAAGGGTCTTGTCCTCGACGTACACGACAAAGTATTGCTCCACGGCCAACACCACCTCGCCGCTGGGCAGCGTCAATGAAACGCGTCGGTAGGCCGCAGGTTCGGCAACGGCCCCAACCAGAATGCCCGTCTCTTCGTACAGTTCACGAATGGCCGCCGCATGGAATGTCTCCCCGGGCTCCAAGCCGCCGCCCGGCGTGGCCCAGTGGTTTGTGCCGGCCAAAGCGGCATCGGTGTGATGAAATCTGAAAAGCAGCACTTCCTCGGCAGGGCTGATAAGTAATAGTCGTGCTGCCTTGCGCTCACGCATATCTGCCTCCCTGAAAAAGGGCGCAGATTAGGAATAATTGAGCCAGCCGGCAAGCCCAACCAACCGCTATTGCGCGTCAAGAATGACTCAAGCAAGTCTCGCGCTTGATAGCTCTGGATATTGGGCCGCTTCGCCCCTAGGATATTGCGAACTCGTACTACCGCGGCTGCTGAACCCGGTATTCACGAGGACACCACAATGGAAAGAACCCGCGCCTGGAGACGCTCACAGGCTCACAAAGACCTACCCAAAACACTGCTGCGTTTGCCGTACCAACGGCCAGAAAAGAACTGGAAGCTGCTGTATACCCGGGCGGAAAAACTGCTCAGGGCCCGCCAACTCGGCCTCAGCTACCCCATTCGCACAACCCGCCAACTGCTGGATCAAGAGTGACCAAGCTCCTTTTTATCTGCAGCCGCAATCAATGGCGTAGCCCGACGGCGGAAGCGATCTGGCGACGCCGCCCCGGCTTCGAAGCTCGCTCGGCCGGTACCAGCCCTAATGCTCGCAAACCCGTCGGCCCAGCGGATATCCGCTGGGCCGACGCTATCTTCGTCATGGAGCACAAGCACGCCAACCGCCTGCGCGCAGAATACGCCCGCCTGCTCGAACACAAGCGCCTGCACATTCTGGATATCCCCGATGACTACCGTTTCATGGATCCAGAGTTGATCAAGATGCTCGACGATATGGTGACTGCGTATCTGGCCGAGCACGATTGAAGCACTTACCCCTCTGCAAATCAGCATTGCGGCAACCCAAACGACCTCTCTTCCAACTGCAAATGCGGCAGTTCGCCCTAGCGCCTATTCAACGCAGTAGTGATACAAGATTCAGACATCACGCAGCTTTGGACTCGAAATGGACTTCAGCGAATACGGAAACCCCACCGGCAAACCGGTCGTTTACTTCCACGGGGTACCGGGCTCGCCTTCTGAGGCCTCCATATTCGACGCACCCGCCCGAGAGCAGGGCCTACGCATCCTTTGCTTCGACCGTTTCGCCATCGTCCCATCCATCACCGGCGCCGAGTACTACCGACAGATCACCCAGACAATCAGCGAGACCGTGCAAGGTACTCCGGTCGACTTCATCGGTTTTTCCCTCGGCACGCATGCCGCATTGGAAGTCAGCGCCCTTATGCCGGGCCAGGTCCGCAGCCTGCATCTGATTTCCGCCGCCGCCCCGCTCGACGGTGGGGACTTCCTCGATCAGATGGCCGGCAAGGCCGTGTTCTCACTGGCCCAGCGCAGCCCAGGCTTGTTCCACTGGCTGGTGAAGTGGCAGGCGCTACTGGCCAAGCGAGCACCGCAGATGCTGTTTCGCATGCTGTTCGCCAGCGCCCAGGGACAGGATCGGGAGTTGGTGAAATCACCGGAGTTCAGGGCGCTTATCGGCCAGGTCTTGCAGCAATGCTTTGCCCAAGGTACGACCGGCTACACGCGGGATATTCGGCAGTATCTCCAGCCCTGGTCAGCCAGCGCCTTCGCCAGCGAAGCAGATGTCTGCCTGTGGCATGGCACGGCAGACAACTGGTCGCCATTCGGGATGTCGGGACATCTGGCTGAGTGCTTCCCAAGCGACGCGCGCATCGAGCGGATGGAGGGGCTTTCTCACTACTCCTGCTTGTATGCCGCAGCGCCGATGATCTGTGCGTTGCTCGCCTCGATCTAGGCTCTGACCACTATTGGCTAGGCCTTTCCGGAGATTCTGTCCTATCGCGCCACCGCATCAAGGTACAGCGCATCGGTCAGGACCGCCGCGGGGCACACCACACGCAACAGCTTACGAAACCTCGGGCACTCCTTGTGAGATGGCGCAGGGCATTCGCAACATGCCTGAGCAGACGACTCATGGTGGTCATGCGCGGCTCCTGGTAATCGAGCTCACGGGCCGGATCAGCCCCAGCTGTTCGTGATAGTGGAGCGTAGAGGTGAGCACCCCGCAGGTTTTCGACAGCACTCCGATATCGACGAGCGTCATGCTTGACCTCAAGTTGACTTGAATTTGCACAGTAGGCCATCGCCCCCCCGATAGGCAGACATCGCACATGAAACCTCACCCCTCCCCTGCGGCCAACAAACGAACACTCGCGGCACTGGCCGGCGCCATCCTGCTCGCTTCGCTTGGCATCAGCATCGCCACCGTTGCACTACCCAGCCTGGCAACCGTCTTTTCGGCCGGCGTACACCAGGTGCAATGGGTCGTACTGGCCTACCTGCTCGCCTTGACTTGCGTCATCGTCGTTGCAGGACGAATGGGCGATCTCTACGGAAATCGCCGCGTGCTGATGGGCGGCATCCTGCTGTTCACCCTGGCCTCTGCCGGCTGCGCAGTGGCGCCGACCCTGGGTTGGCTCATCGCAGGCCGCGCGGTGCAGGGGCTGGGCGCGGCAACGCTGATGGCGCTGCCGCTTTCTATCGCCAAGACCCTGATTGCGAAAGAGCGCCTGGGCGCATCGATGGGCCTGCTCGGAACGATGTCGGCCATCGGAACCGCATTGGGTCCCTCGGTCGGCGGCATCCTGATCGGCGAATTTGGCTGGCGCTCCGTTTTCGTTCTATTGACGCTATGCGGTAGCGGCTTGCTGGTTCTGACTGCTAGCGGCATTGGAAAAACGGCACCCACTGAAAACTCCGCACGCATCGATTGGGCCGGCAGCGGCTGGCTATCGGCAGCGTTGCTCTGCTTTGCACTCGCGGCCAGCGGGGGCCGGGTCGGCGTGGCCATTGCCCCCTGGATGCTGCTGGTGTTGGCCGCCGCTGCGCTTCTCGTATTCATCCGTACCGAGCGGGTCGTGCCCAATCCCCTGATCCCGTTAGCGCTTGCGCGCGGACGCGGTATCGCCACGTCACTGTCCATGAACCTCGTGGTGGCGACAATCATGATGTCCACGCTGGTGGTTGGCCCGCTGTTTCTCTCGTTTGGCCTGGGCCTCAGCGAAGCCGGGACAGGTTTGGTAATGGCCGCCGGGCCTTGCGCCGCGGCGCTGTCGGGAGCGCCGGCGGGTAGGCTTGCAGATCGCTTCGGAACCGACCGGACACTGCTCGCGGGCCTGCTGCTCTCCAGCGTGGGGCTGTGTGGCTTCGCCGTGTTGCCCATGCTCATCGGAATTCCGGGCTACATCCTGGCGATAGTGCTGATGACGCCAGGCTTCCAGCTGTTCCTGGCGGCCAACAATACGGCTGCGCTGAACCTGGCGGCGGAAGCGCACCGAGGGGTGCTCTCAGGGCTACTCGGCCTGTCACGCAACCTTGGCCTGATGACGGGTGCCTCCTTGCTACCGCTACTGTTTGCCTCGCTATTGGACAGCCGGACATTGGCGGATAACTCCACACCAACGATCAGCAACGCTTTCTCCGTTACCTTCCTGAGCTTGGCAGGCCTGTGTTTTCTCACCTTCCTGTTCGCAGCGTGGGGAAAGCGTCGCGATGCTGAAAAGGTTGGCTGCTAACGGCCACTAGCGGACGTTCATAGCAGAGAAAATAAATCTGCTCCCTTTCCCCGCTTGGGCGACCAGGATGTAGACCAAAGTGCGATTACGGTTCGCCAGCTCGATACACGACTGCGCAAAGAAATGCTCCTTGATGTCTGATTTTCAGGGCTGGCCCCCCTCAGGACTGCCGGTCACGTATGGATGCCGGGAGGTCCAAGAACGCTTCGAGCTCTACAAAAGGCATCGGTTTGGCAAAGTAATACCCCTGAAAAACATCGCAGTAGCTGCCCTTCAGAAATTCCATTTGCGACTCTGTTTCCACGCCCTCGGCGACCACCGTCAGGCTGAGGTGATGGGCCATTGAAATAATGCCTTGGGTGATCGCTGCATCGTTATGATCGGTAGCGATTTCCTGGACGAAGGAGCGGTCAATCTTGATTTTGTCGATGGGCAAACGCTTGAGGTAGCTGAGGCTGGAAAAACCGGTGCCGAAATCGTCCAGTGCAATGCGCACCCCCAGCGCCTTGAGCCGGTGCAGCGTTTCGATCGCCTGCTCAGCGTTATTCAATAGAAGCGACTCGGTGATCTCCAGCTCCAACTGCTCACCCCGTAGACCATGTTTTTCAAGGGTGGCCTGGACATACTGGACGAAATGGCCACGATGAAAATGCATCGGCGAAATATTCACGGCCATCGAGATGCTCGTGGTGCCTTGATCGCTTAGCTGGCGCAACTGCGCACAGGCCGCATCGAGTAACCAAAGGCTTAGCGGGATGATCTGGCCACTGTCTTCAGCCACCGGCACAAACACCGTTGGTGAGATAAACCCCTTTTCCGGATGCTCCCAGCGCAGCAACGCTTCTAGCCCGACCACTCGCCCCGTGCGCGCGTCTACCTGCGGTTGATAATGCAGCTGTAATGTCTGAGTTTCGATCGCCTTTTGCAGGTCGTTGCGCAGGCTCGCGTACTCGCAAACGCGCTGATTCAGATCGCTGGTGTACCACTGAAAGTTGTTGCGCCCTTGCTGCTTGGCTTTGTACATCGCCATGTCAGCCTGCTGGATCAGATGCATCGGCTGCTCGATATGACCATCGCTCAGGGTGATACCGACACTAGCACTCACGTGCAGGTCCATGCCCTGGACGCAGTAGGGTTTGGCAATGCTGGCCATCAATCGCTCGGCCACCGGCACAACGTCCTCATCACAAAGTAGTTCCGGTAGCAGAACGATAAATTCATCACCGCCCATGCGCACGATGGTATCCCCGGGACGAACCTGCTGGGTCATACGCTGCGCGACCTCAATCAGCACTTGGTCGCCGAAGTAGTGTCCGATCGAATCGTTAATGGATTTGAATCCATCCAGATCAAGGTACATTACCGCCAGGCGGCGCTTATGCCGACGACTGATGTGACAATCGAGAGCAAGCCGGTCTTCAAGCGAAACACGATTAAGCAAACCGGTCAGCCGGTCATGGCTGGCGTTGAAGCTCACTTGGCGCTCGAAATGCTTCTGCTCGCTGATATCCCGAGCGATGCCAAACACACCGACGATCTCGTCATTGACCATGATCGGCAGGTTGGAGATGTCCATGGTCAACAGGTTGTCACTCTCGTCGCGAAGCCGAGCCTCAAAGCGTTGGGGCACTCCGGCGCGGGCTGCTGAAAAATGCTGGCTGACCTGTTGCAGGTCTTCTTCGAGCACCAGCTGAGAAAAGTGATGGCCAATGAAGTTGGAGGCTGTGTGCGGTTTCAGCTTCAGGCCTGCCGGATTCACACTCTGGATATTGCCGGCCAGATCAAGCGCGAAAACCGGGTTTGGGTTGTAGGTAAACAATGAGCGAAAACGTTGTTCGCTTTCCTCCAGACGTTGGCCGTCACGCTCATGACGGATAGCGAAGACGGCGAGTTGGGCGGCGCAGGTCATTTGTTGAATTTGCGCCTCGTTCGGCGTATGGACACGGCTCTGGTACAGAGCAAATGTGCCCAATACACCTCCTTGATGGGAGAGCAACGGCAGCGACCAGCAGGAGCGCAGGTTATGCCCCAGCGCCAAGCTGCGAAAGCGCTCCCAGCGTGGATCCAGGGCGATGTCTTCGGTGACTACAAGCTCGCGCCGGAACGCTGCGGTGCCGCAGGTTCCTTCCTGTGGACCAATGGCCATTCCATGAACCGCGTTGTTGTACTCTGCCGGCAGGCCGGGCGCTGCGCCGTTAAGCAAGCGTTTGCCCTCGGCATCAGCAAGCAAAATCGAGGAGCGGGTTGTGGGGGCCTGTGTGTCGAGCATCTGGCAGATCGCGCTGAGTATTTCGTCCAGATGATGGTCGGCCGCGATCATTCCAAGAATGTCACGTTGCGGATCGGCAAGTGTCTTGCTCTGCAGGCCCGTGCAAAAAGTGTTCATGGTGGTTCCTGAAGACTCTCAAGATCGTCCGGTCTTCAGAGAGTCAGAAACAGTGGGCGGCCGATCACTGTCCACTAGTACGTCGGTAGCGCACTGTATAAAGCACTAACGAGCTAAAAACAGACTCAGAGCCCATATAAAAAACGGTATCAGATTGCCGCCATCTGGCTGACTTCGCGTTCTCGACGCGCGGCAATGTATTGGCCGAACGAAAAGGGGGGCAGATAAGTTTTCCCGACTCTAGAACGTCCGTCTTGTTGGCCGATTGTAGCGGTTGATGACCGTCCGCTAATGGCCGATAGCAGCTCCTCACAAACTTGCCCTTCCCTTTCCCCCACGCTACAGTCCGCCCTGTCACGGTAAATCCCGTGACCGGGCGTGAGAACCCGAACATCGTCCAAGGCGCGGAAGCGCCATAGCAGTGTAGCCGGCGCTTTTTTTGTGCCCGGTTACCGCATTTCTATGGCGGGCCGTGTGAGGCAGGCCTCGGCCTGGCCGGTTCCCTTGGACGCCGGTTTCTCACCCTTGCACGGTCCGCCTCCATAGCTCGTGAGAAAGCTGGGAAGCGGCTCCTTAATTTGTCCAAGGAGCATAAGGAAAATGCACTATCCCCCTTTTACCCAAGGGCTCCGCCCTGGGCTGCTGGCTGTCGTGTCGACTTCCGTTTTGGAGGTGCTGCATGGCCAGGTCTGAATCCGTCGTTATCCCCTTCCCTGCACCACGCAATCCGCTGCACAGCCATCTGGCGGACGATTGTCCGACCCAGGCGGCGGCCGAATATAGGGCGGCGTTGCTGGCCAAGCTGCTGCGCCGTTTGCCGGAGCCGGAGCTGGCAAGCACCAGCAGTGCGCTGCTGAGCGAGCTGATCATGCTCTATCGCCAGGCCATCGCCCAGGCGCAGGGAGGCAATGCCCATGGCTGATCGACATATCACTCACTTACCCACCCACGACGGCCACCCAGGCGCGGCGTTCGGCTGGAACGAGCAGAGCCAGGCGAGCTTTATCCATGGCGTGCAGCAAGCGCAGGCCTGGCTGGACGACGCCAACAGCGGCTGGCTGTGGGCCAACCTCTTGGTGGAGCGCCAACTGTTCCCGCCGGGTGCTCAGCGGCATGCCTTCGAGCTGGGATTTCTCAGCCGCATCCATCAGCGCTTGTGCTCGCCGCTTGGCGGCGGGCATCAGGCCAGGCGCACGGAGTTGCGGTTGTAGGCTTGTGGCCTGCGCCTAAGCTGTCGCTTGAAACGGAGCCAGGCCACTCGCTCGTACGCGTTGCATGCAAAGCGAGTGGCCTTGGCTGTGCCGGCCAATCCGTGGGCAGGTCGTAAGTCCCGCCGCGATGGTTTGCCGCGATCACGTTCGCTGCGTTAGTGTCTGCCGTCTCAGGGGCGGAGCCCTCATTCGTTTCGGCATGGAGGTGTACATGTTCCCCATCGATACCTGGCTGGCTTACACGGGCGCCTGCATTTTGCTGGTACTGGCTCCCGGCCCGGACAATCTGCTGGCGGTGGCGCGCGGGCTCGGTCAGGGGCGGCTGGCAGCCATCGTTTCGGGGATGGCATCGGGCACCGGGATTCTGTTTCACGTACTGGCAGCGTCGCTGGGGCTGACCCTGCTGATGCAGACGTCGGAGCTGGCGTTCTGGCTGATCAAGTGCATCGGCGCCGGTTATCTGCTGTGGCTGGGTATCAAGGTGCTGCGCACGCGCAACCTGATCAGCTTTCGTTCCGTCACGCGGCAATCGCTGCCGAGTATCTTTCTCACCGGTTTTCTGTCCGCCGCGCTCAACCCCAAGCCGGGCTTTTTCGTGCTGGCGTTCATCCCGCAGTTCGTCGATCCGCAGCGCGGTTCGGTGAGCACGCAGATGCTGGTTTACGGCCTGTGGTTCGCGATGCTGACGGCAATCGGCTTCGCGCTGATGGGCGTATTCGCCACTTCGCTGTCGCGCTATCTGCAGGCGCGCCCGCGAGTGGTGAAGGGCCTGAATCTGGGCGCCGGGATGACCTTCGTGGCCTCCGGCGTATCGGTAGCGACGCTGAGCCAGCGCTAGGCCCAGCGTCAGCGGCGTCGCCACTCAGGCGCCGCCGTTTGCTCCTGTATTCAAGGCAGCATGGGTACGCAGTTCTTCGTCGATGAATGCGGCGATCATCGCCCGGTAAACCTGCTCCACCACCGCTGCCGAAGCGTCGCGCTCATCAGCGAGCGCGCGCACCTTGGCGATGACCTGTTCGACGCGCGCAGGGGCGCGAACGTCCGCACTGTCTTTCTTGAAACGCGCCGCCTGGGCGACGAAGCCACCGCGTTGGGCGATGAGATCGACCAGGGCACGGTCGATCTGGTCGATGCGCTCGCGCACCTCTTCGAGGGAATTGCATTGCACGTCCATATGACGATGTCCTGTGGTGGTTCGACTGAGGCGACCACGTTAGTCAGCCCTGCGCCGAGCGTCCAGCACAGATGCCACTGGCGTTGCGCGGCGCGCGTGGCAGGCCGGTTATTTAAAAACAGTGAATGACTGGAGGGCTCGCGGTCTAACTCGTCAGCCCCCAAGCGGCTGCTCGTCTGTCGGGCATGCCCACTGACAGTCGAGCACAGCCCATGAAAAGCGCCCGAATCATTACCTCCGAAGTTCATGACCCGCAGCTCGAGAAGCAGGCGGAGTGGATGATCTTCGGCACGCCGAAGGAGCGGCTGGATTTCTATCGGCGGGAGATTCAGTACGAGACCAGCCTGCTGGCCGGGCGTACCAACGCCTATCTGACGGCGCAGTCGTTTCTGGTGATCGCCTATGCATCGTCCATGGCCAACTCGAACGAAAACTGGGGGGCGCTGTTCACCCTGGTGGTTCCGGCGCTGTTCACGTTGCTGGGCATCATCAACTCTCTGCACGCCTGGCCGGGGATCAGGGCCTCAGCGACCATCATCGAGCACTGGCACTACAAGCAGGTGCAGTTGCTGCACAGCGACCCGGAGTTCGGCCACGCCTATGATGACTCCCCCCTGTTCAGCGAGCAGGAGGCCAGCTGGGAGAACACCTACAAGTCGCTGTCGTTCTTTCTGCGCTCACCCTGGCTGTTCATCGTGTTCTGGAGCGTGCTGGGCCTGTTCTCCGTCTGGCTGCAGTTACCTTCGGCGAAGCTGTGAGCCGCCACGACGGGCTGATCGCGCCCGCCGCTCGCCAATCAATTCGAACTTCTGTTTGTTGTGCCTTTCAACCCTGATGCAGGCCGCGTTGCTCAACAACGCGTTCACTCACGGCGCCCGTGCGGCGCATCAGCGGAGGTATCGATCATGAGTTCGAATCTGCAAGGCAAGAAGGTACTGTTCATCACAGCCAACATGGGCATCGAGCGCGATGAGTTGCTCAAACCGATGCAGGCACTGAAGGCTCAGGGCGCGAGCGTCACTCATGCCAGCGTCAAAGGTGGCGAGACCGAAACCTGGCTCAAGGACAGCGAGAAAGACGTTACCGTGCAGTCGGACACGCAACTCAAGGGGCAGAGCGCCGAGCATTACGACCTGCTGGTGATCCCCGGCGGCACGGTGAATGCAGACAACCTGCGCCAGGACCAGGACGCCCAGCGCCTGGTCCAGGAATTTCGGGATGCCGGCAAGACGGTCGCAGCGATCTGCCATGGCCCCTGGTTGCTGATCGACGCCGGTGTGGTGCCGGGCAAGGTGATGACGTCGTACTCCAGCGTGCGCCTTGACCTGAGCAACGCCGGCGCAAGCTGGGTAGACGCCGAAGTGCAGGTGTGTCCGTGCCAGGACTGGACGCTGATCACGTCGCGCAACCCGGGCGATCTCACCGCGTTCAACGAGGCGATCAGCCAGGCACTGAGGGCCGCCTGAGTCAGAGGCAAATCAATGGTGCTCGATCCGGTTGCGCCCACCGCGTTTCGCGCAGTACAGGGCGATATCGCTGCGCGATAATGCCGCCTCGACGTTGGCATCGCTGGCGTTGAGCGATGAGATGCCAACGCTGACAGCCAGAAAGATGGACTCCCCGGCGTGCACGATTGGCGTCTTGGCCAGCTCGCTCTGGATGCGCTTGGCGAAGTGCATGGCCTTGTCCAGATCCGCTTCGCTGAGCACCACGGCGAACTCTTCACCGCCCAGGCGCCCGGCGCTGTCGGTCTTGCGCAACTGGGCCCGGAGAATCGCCGCGAAGTGACGCAGGGCCTGATCGCCGACGTCGTGGCCCCAGCGGTCGTTGATGGTCTTGAAGTAGTCCAGATCGAACATCAGGATCGCCGCGCTCTGCTTGGGGCTGCGTTGCAGTCGCACCAACTCGGCTTCGAGCTGTTGCATGAAGTGCCGACGGTTGGCGAGCTGGGTGAGGAAGTCGGTGGTGGCGAACGCCTGCAACTCGGCCTCGATCTGCTTGCGCCCGGTGACGTCGGTCATGAAGCCATGCCAGATCACGCTGCCGTCTTGTTCGCGGCGCGGGCAGGCTTCGCCCTGGCACCAGGCGATTTCCCGTCCTGACACCTGCACACGAAACTCCAGGTGCCAGGGCGTCAGTTGCTCAGTCGACAGCTGGAGGGAATCGGTGAACGCCATGCGGTCGTCCGGGTGGACGATGGCCGTCAGTGCCTGGGCATCCTGCATCAGTTGCGTCGCGCTGAGGCCGCAGATGGCTTGCGAACCTGCACTGACGTAGGTGAAGCCGGACGTTCCGTCGGCCTGGCGACGGAACTGGAAGACCATGCCGGGGATTTCATTGGTCAGGTCGGTCATCAGGGCAGCGGTCTGCTGCACCTGGTCGGACAGACGCCGCATGGCGGTGATGTCGGTGGTGGTGCCCATCATGCGCAGCGGTTTGCCGTGCTGGTCGCGCTCGACCACCTTGCCACGGCTGCATACCCATTTGTACTGGCCGTCGCGGCAGCGCAGGCGGTGCTCGACCTCATAGGCCTCAGTGCGCTGATCCAGGTGCGCCTGGATGGTCGCGCGCACGTAGTCGAGGTCGGCCGGATGCACTCGGGTGTAGCTCTCTTCGATGCGATTGCCGATTTCATGATCGGCATAACCGAGCAGCGCCTTCCAGCTGCTGGAGTAGTGAATATCGCCGCTGCTGATATCACGATCCCAGATGCCTGTGCCGCTACCGGCGATGGCCAGTGCCATGCGCCGTTCGCTGCCCTGCAGGGTGGCGATTTCATGACGCTGCCGGGCTGCGTCCGCTTCGCGCTCCAGCAGGTCGAGAATCAACCTGGCGAAGTCCTGTAGAGCCTGATGCTGCTCGGCGTCGAGCGCACGGGGCTGGTGCAAGCACAGGTATATCGTGCCGAGCCGGGCACCCACCTGCGCCTGCAGTGGCCAGACGACAATGCTGGGCGAGCTTGAGTGGGTGCCGATGATCTCCGCCAGGCGAGCATCGCTCAAGCCGGGGCTAGCCGAGACATGGCGCGCAGAGCCAACACCGCAGACCAGCACGGCAGCCGAGTCGAAGTAGCGACCAAGCAGACGCACGAAGCCATCGAGCCGCTCATCATTGGCGCCATTGGGCGCGTTGCCAGAACACAGAGACTGCATAGTGATTCTGCTTGGATAAAAACGCGGAAGACGCCTGATAGTGATACGTCATAAGTGGCCCGACGTCTAATCGTTCGTGCGCCCCGCGCCACGCCCCATCAGCCCTTGCGCTGAGTGCTCGGCCAGCGATGGCTCTAGCCAGAGCCTTTTCCGCCCCTGACAGCAAGGTTCGAAGGTGGCCGCACACGCCAACAATGTTATGATATAACATATTTAAAAAATGGCGCGTCGATACCTTTCGACAGCAGCCAGCAGAACACCCTCCCCCTCACTTATAAAACGCAACGCTAGGAATACCCATGAAAGCCACTTCGGCCTCCATCGCCGTCATGACCGCCCTGGTCACGCCTCAGATTCACGCCGCCTCGTCCGGCAACTCCACCGTCTCGCTCGGCTCGGTCTATGTCACCCCCGAAGCCAGCGGCACGCTGCGCACCGACAGCATCCTGACCTCGGTCGACATCATGGGCAGCGACAAGATCGAAGACAAAAACGTGATGAACAGCTGGGAGCTGGTGGGCCAGATGCCCGGCATTCAGCTGACCGAGACGCGCATGGGCGCCGAGTCCGGCAAGGTGACCTTCCGCGCGTTCAACGGCGAGGGCTACATCAATGGCATCAAGACGCTGATCGACGGCGTGCCGAGCAACGTCAACAGCGGCAACCAGCGTTTCATCGACATGATCTTCCCGCTGGACCTGGACTACATCGAAGTGGTGCGCGGCACCAACGACCCGCGCTACGGCCTGCACAACATCGGCGGCAACATCAATTTCGTCACCCGCCAGGGCGGTAATTACACCGACGGCCGCCTGACCTATGGCAGCTTCAACACCCGCGAATTCCAGCTGGCCGTGGGCCACGAGGAAGGCAACTTCGCGCAGAACTACTTCCTGGCCAAGCAGGATTCCGACGGTTTCCGCGACCACAGCAACTCCAACAAATACTCCCTGGGCGGCAAGTGGTTCGTCACCGATGACGCGCAGACCATCAAGCTCGGCGTGGTCGCCCGCCTCTACCACCACCAGGCGGAGGAGCCAGGCTTTCTCACCGCGCAGGAGCTTTCCGCGAGCCGTTCGCAGTCGCCGGAGAAGAACGCCAACGATGGCGACGACCGCGACATGAAGCATCTCAGCGCGCATGCTGACTTCCAGCTCAGCGACGATCTGAGCCTGAGCAACAAGCTGTACTACAACAGCTACGACGATGACCGCACCGTGACCTTCACCAGCTACCCGGTCGGCAACGCCCCGCGCCAGCGCCGCCAGTGGCAGGAGCGCCAGACCGGCATGCTGAGCAATCTGACCTGGCGTGCCCACGAAATGCTGACCCTGGACGGCGGCATCAACTACGAGCAGCAGAACAACGAGTACCGTCGCTACCGCTACAACTTCAGCATTCCCACCGATTTCGACGCAGCGCCTGCGCGCACGCAGAATGACGACAGCTACACGCTGTACAACACCGGCGCCTATGCCCAGGCGATCATCCAGCCCATCGAGCAGTTGAAGATCATCCCGGCGTACCGGGTCGACAAGTTCTCCGGTAATACCGAGCTGATGAACGGCGAGAAGGCCGAGCTGCAGGACTACGGCTGGATCGAACAGCCTAAGCTCAGCGTGGTGTACAGCATCACCCCAGATCTGAACATCTACGCCAACTGGGGACGCACCTTCCAGATCCTCACCGGGTCGACCGCACCGGCCTACATGACCGCCGGCCAGGCCTCGTACAAGCCGTCGATCAATACCGGCAAGGAGGTGGGGGTGAAGTTCAAACCCTTCGCGGGCTCCGAAGCGCGCATTGCCGTGTGGCAACAGGAAGCTACCGACGAAGTGGCCAACATGCCCAGCACCGGCACCACCGTCGGCCTGGGTGAAACCAAGCGTCGCGGCATCGACATGCAGCTCACTGCGCAGTTGAACGATCAATGGACGGTGTGGGGCTCGCATGCCATCCAGGAAGCCAAGGTGGTCAGTGCATTGACCGCTGATGGGCAATCGCTGGCGGGCAAGGAAGTGTTCTCCACGCCGCGCTACATCAGCAATGCGGGTGTCGACTATCAGTTCAACGACGCCTGGCGCTTCGGCCTGTCGGCCCGCGCGCAGGGCGACTACTACATCGACGAGCAGAACGAGCAAGGCAAGTACGGCGGCTTCGCGGTACTCGATGCCAACGTGCGCTATCAGCTGTCGGCCACCACCAGCCTCGACCTACAGATGAAGAACCTCACCGATCGCGACTATGAGTACGTGTGGTTCGACAACTTCTTCTGGGGCGGTGATGACCAGCCGATGTTCTCCCCGGCACCCGGTCGCTCGGCCTATCTGTCGGTGAATATGAAGCTGTAGATTCACTCTGGAGACGGTCCGAAGCCCAATCTGTAGGAGCCGCTTTGCCGGCGATCGCGTCAGGCAGCCATCGCCCGCAAGCGGACTCCTACAGCGCACATAATGCCAATGCCGAGCGAACCTAGGGTGCGCATACGCACCCTACGACAACTGCCCTCAGAGGTACTTCAACCAGCGAATGTCGCGACGCCGCGCCTTGAGCCGAGCGAACCATTGCGTGGGTGGAAACAGAACCACGGCCAGCACCAGCGTCGCGGCCCAGACCCAACCCATCGAATCGAAGCCGAAGTAATGCCCCTGGTTCGCACCCCAGATAGCGAAGGCAGCGATGTAAAGCAGCTTCAGCACATACAGGTGCAGCAGGTAGAAGAACATCGGCGCACTGCCGAACACAGCCAGGGTACGCACCATGCGTCCATCGTTGCGGCGCTCGAAGACCGCCAGCAGCAACAAACCGATGCCCAGCGTCAGCGCCAGGAACAGCAACGACGGTGGGTACTTGGTGATATTGAGCAGGCTCATCAGCGTCTGCAGGCCGGTCTCTTCGAATGCCCAGGGTTTCTCGCCGTAACCATTGATCAGGCGCAGTGCGACGAACAGCGCCAGCGCGCTGAAGCCAGCCTTGCGCAGCCATTGCAGGCGCTGCTCGGGCGCGCTCGACCAACGGAACCAGGGGCCAATCACATAGCCCAGAGCGATCACCCCGATCCATGGCAGCACCGGGTACGACGTACGGAGGTGCAGCGTGTCGGAAAACTCTAGCCAGCCACGGTCATGCAGGATCGCCCAGGGAATGTGCATCACCGACTCCGGGCCAAAGTGCAGTCCATCGAGCAGGTTATGCCCGGCCACCAGCGCCAGGCCAAGAATGGCCAGCAGCATTCGCGGCAACCATAGCAGCACAGCGAGCGCCAGCATGCTCAGGCCGATGGCCCAGATCACCTGCAGGTAGATCACCGTGGGCGGGAACTGGAAGGTCCAGGCGAAGTTGACCAGAGTGAACTCCAGCACCACGAGGAACAAACCGCGCTTGAACAGAAAGGCGCTGGTCGCCGCCCGGCTCATCTGCTTCTCCCCATAGAGGAACGCGGAAAGCCCGGTAAGCAGGATGAACACCGGTGCACACAGATGCGCCAGGGTGCGGCTGAAGAACAGTGCAGGGTCGGTGGCGGTCACGTCCATCGGGTCGCCGACCTGCTGGTGCAGGTAGAAGGTTTCGCGAACGTGATCGAGCAACATGAAGAGGATGACCAAACCGCGCAAGGCGTCGATCGAGAGCAGACGATTGGAGGACATGAAAGGCTTCGAGTGGGGCATGAATTGGACGTAATACTATAACAATTAACTGGTAGCGATGTGATCTGCAGTGGCGCTCACCACTCGCGCTGCGCTCGGCCCCGGCTGAACGATGAACAGCGAAGGCAGTCGGAAAAGCAGGACATCGTCACGGAACCCTGCCCCATGCTGCCCAACCGCGCCCTTCTCTCCGCTCTGCTCATGACCGTGCTCAGCCCGCTTGCTGAGGCTCAGGAGCCTTTGCGTATCCAGAGCCTGCAACGCTGCGGCGACCTGCTCGCCAGCGAGCGGCAGGAGTGGTGCCTGAAGGTACGTGGCCTGGGCGCGAAACTGCCCAGGCTGCGGCTCGGCGACGACACCCTGCCTGCCTCGGCCGTCAAACGCAGTGGCGACGGCCTGCGCCTGCAGTTGAGCAGCGGCGAACATCGCAGCGCCCCGCTGTGGCTGGAGGACGGCTCGCGCGCCAGCAATCCGGTGTGGCTGTCGCTGCATCGCAGCCATGTGCTCGCAGCCGGCCCGGATGAAGTGGCGAAGAACATGGATGGCCTGACCACCTACGTCGATCTGGTCAGCCTGCTGATCGAGGAAAGCCACGACGGCCTCGACGAGGCCAGACGCCTGGCCAAGAAGTACGATGCCGAGGTGGTAGGCGCCATTGCCCCGCTGAACGTCTACCAGCTACGCCTGCCGGTGAAAAACCTGACCCAGCGCGACGCGCTGGTGCTGCGCATCGGCAACGAAACCAGCGTCGACGCCGTGGTGGTGGAAGAAAGCGCACCGGAGCGCGGCGAGGAAAGCGAAGCCGCGCGTCAGCCGGCGCACAAACCGGAAAAGAACTCCGAGGAATGGGCGGCGAACCGCTTCATGGATGCGGTGAACTATTACCAGCGGCGTATCCCGGCGGGTGATACGCCCATTGAAGCCGAGCCGATCCGCATCGGCGTGATCGAACGCAACGTCGATTTCGACGCGCCCGATTTCACCGATTACCTCGGCGCCTGCCCAGACGGTAAACCACGCACCTGCGTCTATGCACGTGACGCAGGCGAACCGGACAATCACGGCAGCACCGTGGCCGGCATCCTCGCCGCACACTGGGACAAAGGCGGCAACACCGGTTTCCTGCGTGGGCTGGACAAGGCCAGCCAGGGCTTCGAGGTCATCGTCGAGCGCAACTCGGATGCCGGCATCACCGCCAATATCGCCGCGTCGGTGAACCTGGTCGAAGACGGCGTGCGCGTACTCAACTGGAGCTGGGGCATCCACCGCGTCGGCACGCGTAACGTCGAGGGCGATGAAATCGACTCGCTAGTGCGCTCCGGCATCGCCATGAGCGGCTACGAAGAGTTGCTGGAAGAGTTCTTCCTGTGGCTGCGCGAGGAACACCCGGACGTGCTGGTGATCAACTCCGCCGGCAACGGTTCGTCCTACTCCGGCCGCGACGAGTACCGCCTGCCCTCCTCCTTCATCACCGAGCAGTTGCTGGTGGTCGGCGGACATCAGCGCAGCCAGGAAAAAGAGGCCGAGATCGACGACCCGAGCTACGTGGTCAAACGCGACTCGTCGAACGTCGACATGCGCGTCGACATTACTGCGGCGGCCTGCGCCCGTGCTTCCACCCGTGAAGCCGACGCAATCGGCGAAGTGCATTGCGGCACCTCCTACGCCACGCCACTGGTCACCGGAGTGGTTGCCGCCATGCTGTCGATCAATCCGCGCCTGCAGCCGGAACAGGTGCGCATGCTGCTGCGGCGCAGCGCCATGACCATTGGTGGTGATTACGACTTCGAGCCGATGGACGCCGAAGACCTGACCGCGCCGATCCTGCCGTCAGAGCGCAACTACAAGATGCGCGACAAGGACGTTGGTCGCTCGGCGCGACTGGACATGCAGAAGGCGCTGGACTTGGCCGTACAGAGCCGGGATCGGGTGCGCTGAGTGCGGCTCAACGCAGCAAGACGGGAACCTTGCGCTGCAACAGGCTGACCAGCTCCGCCTGCATGTAGGCGTAGTCATCGGGAATATCCAGGCAGATAACCCGCTTGCCCGCCAGGATCTGACGATACTGACGCTTCAGCTTGCTGCGCTGACTCTTCTCCATCACGAAGATCAGCGTCGCCCAGTCGAGTTGCTCTGCCGAGAGGCGAATTTCAGCGTCTGGGGCAAGCCCGGCCGAGTCGGTCTCGACACCCGGCCAATTGGCGAACACCCGCTCTGCGGTGGGGCTACGTAATCGATTGCGACTGCAGATGAACAAGGCGCGGATCACTCGTCGGAGACCCTCTCGTAGAGCTCGACCGGCTCCATCTTGCCGTGGCAGCCGCACTGGCTGTGCCCCAGCCCCACATGACGGAAACCGGCCTTGAACAGCACGCGACCGGACTGCGGGTTGCGCGCCAGATGACTGGCATGCAGTCGGCGCAGACGCAACTGGTGAAAGGCGAAATCCACCAGCGCATTGCACGCCTCGCTGGCGTAGCCACGGCTCCAGTACGGCACGCCGATCCAGTAACCGACCTCGGCCTCGCCTCGGCCAATGTCCTTGAGCGCCATGCTGCCGACCAGCTTGCCGCTGTCCGACTCGGTGACGATGAAGTTGGCCGCCGCGCCGCTCGCCCAATCCTGCACGCAACGTTCGATCCACCGCTGAGCCAGCTCGGGCGGATAGGGATGCGGAATGCTGCTGGTGACGTCGGCGATACGAAAATCGCCGGCCAGACGCTGAATCTCGCCGGCATCCTGCAGCTGCGGCGGACGCAGCGTCAGCCGTTCGGTTTCGATGCGATGCTCATCCATTTGCGTCTCCTGTCAAATCCGCAGGGTGCGCCGTGCACACTGGCGCGACTTCACGCCGGAGAAGGCCCGATGGGATAGAACACCCCGCCGCTCCACACGCCCAACCAGGGTTCTCCGTCGACCTCGCGCTCTACCGCCAGTTCCACCAACTGGTAGAACACGTTGCGGTGAATCAGCGCTTCGAGGTTACGCCGCACCAGAATGTAGGGCGAGGGTTCGAGTGTCGCAGGGTCGATCTCGACCCGGATGGGATGTTCGCCGCCCGCGACGACTTCGTCCTCGACATTGGTGGTAAAACGCAGCAGTTGCGCCTCGCCCTCACCTTCGACCTGCAGGGTCACGGCGACGAAGGGCGCATCTTCGACCTGAATGCCGACCTTCTCCACCGGGGTGATCAGGAAATAGTCGTCACCGTCACGGCGGATGATGGTGGAAAACAGCCGCACCATGGGTTTGCGGCCGATGGGTGTGCCCAGGTAATACCAGGTGCCATCGCGGGCGATACGCATGTCGATATCGCCACAGAAATCGGGGTTCCACAGGTGCACGGGGGGCAGGCCCTTGCCTTCGCCCTTGGGAATCTGCGCCAGCAGATCACCCGCCTTGCCGGGGTCGCTCATGCTCTCTCCTCGTCCATATTGGGCGCCTCTAAAAATGTAGGCGAGACAGCCAGTGCAAGGCAAAAACAGCCGAAAAAGCGCAGTTTACGTGTTGTAAATGAGCATTTTGAGGCTGTTTTTAACGCAGCAATGGCAACGCAGGTAGTTTTTAGAGGCGCCCTATTGCCGCGAACCGAAGAGGATACACCCTGCCACCTGTCGCGGCTAAAGCCCCTCCCACAAGAGCAGCGCGCCGATTACCCCCACTCTCAGGCTTTGTAAGAAAAGTCGTCGAGCGAAGGCCAGGCAATACCGATGGCGGCCCCGCGAAATCGCTCGAAGAAGCGCAGTTTACGTGCTGTAAATTAGCATTCTGAGAGCAATTTCAACGCAGCATCACCGAGCGCAGGTATTTTTCGTACAGAGCCTAGCGCCCGACACCCAGCAGGCTACGCGCATAGTCATGCAGCGGCGGGCCGATCAGGTCCTGCGGCTGGGCATCGTAGAACGTCAGGAATCCGCCACGACTGCGGATTCGCGCCGTGTCCACCAGAAAGCGGGTATTGGTTTCGATCAGCATCAGCTGGATCGATGCGCGGTCGGTACCGAGGCGATCAAGTGCTTCCTGATCCATCCACTCATCCTCGTTGCCGATACGGTCGTCGCTGTAGGCGAAACGGGCGTAAAGCAGATAGTGCGCGCCTGCGGCGCGGGCTTCGGCCATGGCTTCGTCCAGGCCTGCCGGCTCACGCGCACGACGCACCAGCGGGAAGTACTCGACGAACCCCTTGAACGCCTCCTCGGCCACCACGTTGGGTCTCGGGTAGCCGTGACCTGGCGGCACGAAATGGCCCTGGGCGATGTAGATGAAGGAGTCCTGCTGCAGGCGCCGCGAAGCCATGCGCTCGGTGCGACCATGGTCGAGAAAACCGGCGTCGCGCAGCTGGTACTCGGCGCCGCTGGCCAGATCACTGACCTTCATGCACCCAGCCAACCCCAGCAGCGCCACCAGTAGAAGCAGGTTTCGCATCAGTCCATCCTCCTCATGCCGGTGACGGAAAACCGGCGGATATGGCACAGATGCAGGTTCTGCGCCAGGCCTGGTGGCGCCCTGGCTCTTCGCTGGTTGCGTCCATTGGCTTTGACGTTTTTTTGATGCGTTTTTGACGCGGCCTCTACACGCCACTGCCTAGGCTGCGACACCTGCCAAATTCCTTGGCACTGTGCGAGGCGCGCCCATGAACAAACTCCCCCAGATCACCCTGGCCTTCTGGGTCATGAAAATCTGTGCCACTACGCTCGGCGAAACCACCGGCGACCTGCTGTCGATGACCCTGGATGTGGGCTATGCAATGAGCTCGGTGCTGCTGCTGAGCCTGTTCGTCGTCTCCCTGCTCGGCCAACTGCGCGCACGCAGCTATCAACCTGCGCTCTACTGGACGGTGATTCTCACCACCAGCACAGCCGGTACGACGCTGTCGGACTTCATGGATCGATCGCTGGGGCTGGGTTATGCCGCAGGAGCGCTGGTGCTGGTGACGCTGCTGGTCAGCGTACTGACGGCCTGGCGGCTGAGCGAAAAATCGCTCTCGGTGGATCACATCAGCAGCCGTCGCGGTGAGCTGTTCTACTGGGGCGCCATCCTCGTTTCCAACACGCTGGGCACCGCGCTGGGCGACTACCTGGCCGATGACTCGGGCCTGGGCTTCGCTGGCGGCGCTCTGCTGATCGGCAGCCTGTTGGCTGTGGTAGCGGTCGCCTACTACCGGACGAAACTGTCGCGCGTGGCCTTGTTCTGGATCGCCTTCGTGCTCACTCGCCCGTTCGGCGCCACCCTCGGTGACGTGCTGACCAAGAGCACGGAAAATGGCGGGCTGGACCTCGGCACCATCGGCTCATCGGCCGTGCTGGCAGGCATCCTGGCGCTGATGGTGTGCCTGGCGATCTGGGCACAACGGATGACGCCGGTGGCCATCCGTAACGACTGAGTCAGTAGCGGCTCAGCCGCCGATGATCTTCATCACGGTGACGCCGCCGGAGAACGCCAGGTCCTGTTTGTCACCCAGCGCCTTGACCAGCAGGCGCTGGAGCGCCGGCAGGGCCTGGTGACGGGGCTTGTCCAGCAGGTCACCAACGTAGTGGCGGTTGCTCGACGACAGGCAACCATGCAGCCAGCCGGTGGACGACAGGCGCAGGCGCGAGCAGGTACGGCAGAACGGCACGCTCTCGTTGGCGATCACACCGAAATGACCAGCACCGGGAATGGCGTAGCGCATCGCCGTGGCGTCGACCGGAGCGCTGGCCTGAACGTATTGGTGGCGACTGCCGATCAGCTCGAGCAGCTCCGGCAGGCCAACGAACTGCTGGTTGAAGGCGTTAGGGTCGCGCGCCAGGTGGCCCATGCGCATCAGCTCGATGAAGCGCAGTTCGAAACCACGCTCCAGGCAGTACTCCAGCAGCGGCAGCACCTGGTCGAGGTTCTGCCCGCGCAGCGGCACCATATTGACCTTGATCTTCATCCCCGCTTCACGCGCAGCTTCCATGCCGGCCAGTACGGTGGCCAGGTCACCGCCACGGGCGATACCGCGAAAGGCATCGGCGTCGAGCGTGTCGAGGGACACGTTCAGACGGCGAATCCCGCATTCGGCCAGCAGCGGCAGCTTGCGCTCGAGCAGCTGGCCGTTGGTGGTCAGGCTGATGTCGTCGAGGCCGAGTTGGCTAACCTGGCGCAGGAAAGGCTCCAGGCGCGTGCTGACCAGCGGTTCACCACCGGTGATGCGCAGGCGCTCAATGCCGGCGGCTTCGATCAGGTACGCCACACCGCGCGCCATGGCGTCAGCGGAGAGTTCATCCTGGGCGGCGACCAGACGCTTGCCGTTCGGTACACAGTAGGTACAGGCGTAGTTGCAAGCGGCGGTCAGGCTGACGCGAAGGTTGCGAAAGCGTCTGCCCTGGCGGTCAACGATCATGGCGAACTCCGATGGGAATGGCGGGAGTATATCGCCGCAGCCGACCGCGGCACATGGACCATAGGCCGGCTGAATGAGCGGGGTCGCATTTACCGCAGGTCGGGGTCGCCCGGGCGCACCCCGTATGGGTTCAGTCGCGCTTGCGCTTGTTACCCATGCGTACGCCGATATCCATCAGGAACTGGAAGAAACCTTCCTGATCCTCGAGCACGTTGCTCCAGAACGGCGAGTGATACAACGCCACGGCGCCATGCACCAGCGCCCAGGCAGCGCAGTAGTGGAAGTATGGCGGCACGTCTTCCAGCTTGCCCTCGGCGATGCGTCCCTTGATCAGCTGGGTCAAACGCTCGAAGTTGGATGCACGGATCTTGTGCAGCTGCTCGACCATCTCCGGCACCTGGTTGCCCTTGACCACCTTCTCTTCCAGGCGGTCGAACAGGCGATAGCGCTGTGGGTCGCGCATGCGGAATTCGAAGTACGCACGCGACAGCGCTTCCTTGTCACGATCCACGTCAGCCGAATGCAGCAGCTCGTTGAGATCGCGCTCGTAGTCGAGCATCAGGCGCAGGTAGATCTCCGCCTTGGACTTGAAGTGCTTATAGATAGTGCCTTTGCCGATACCGACCGCATCAGCGATCATCTCGACGGTCACGCTGTCTTCTCCTTGGTCGAGGAAGAGTTTCAGCGCGGTATCGAGAATCTCTTGCTCGCGGCGACGGAATTCGCGGACCTTACGGGGTTCTTTCTGCATAAAGGGACTACGGGGTCAAAAATCGAAGCCGCCTATTATGCCCAAATGCCGCCAAATTGCACGGATCATCCGACCATGTACGTGTTTCATGATGAGTTCCCCCAAGAAAACGGACTGCGCTATCTGAACCATGCGGCGGTCGCCCCCTGGCCGAAACGCAGTGCTGATGCGGTGCGGCGGTTCTCGGAAGCGAACATGACCAGCGGCGCGCGTGACTATCCCGACTGGCTGAAACTTGAGCGTAGCCTGCGCGAACGGCTCGTGCGCCTGCTGAACGCACCAAGCACCGGTGACATTGCCCTGGTCAAGAATACGTCCGAGGCACTGTCCTTCGTGGCCTTCGGTCTGGACTGGCGGGCCGGCGACCAGGTGATCATCAGCGACGAGGAATTTCCCTCCAACCGAATCGTCTGGCTGGCGCTGGCCGCCCAGGGTGTCGAGGTAGTCGAGGTCAGTCTCAAGAGCGAGGATCCGGAAGCCGCGCTGCTCGCCGCCTTCACGCCACGCACGCGTTTGCTGTCAGTCAGTGCCGTGCAGTTCGCCAGCGGCCTGCGCCTGGATCTGCCGCGCCTAGGTCGTGGCTGCCGCCAGCATGGCGTGCTGTTTTGCATCGATGCCATCCAGCAACTGGGCGCCCTGCCCTTCGATGTCCAGGCCTACGACTGCGACTTCGCCATGGCCGACGGTCACAAATGGATGCTCGGCCCGGAAGGCCTGGGCGTGTTCTATTGCCGCAGCGCGGTACGCGATCAGCTGAAACTTCACGAGTACGGCTGGCACATGCTGGAGCATGCCGGCGATTACACCCGCCAGGACTGGCAACCGGCGCGCAGTGCCAGGCGCTTCGAATGCGGCAGTCCGAACATGCTTGGCGCCTTCGCCCTGGAGGCGAGCCTGTCGTTGCTTGAAGAAATCGGCATGACCACCGTCGGCGCCTTGCTGGCAGAACGGATACAGCGCTTCGACGACGGGATTCGCCGACTACCCGGCGCAATGATCCATAGCCCGCTCGCCCCTGCGCGCCGCGCCGGCATCCTCAATTTCAGCCTGGCAGGCTGGGCAAATCCGGCGCTGTACCAACGTCTGCGCGAGGAGCAGGTGATCTGCGTGCAGCGTGGTCCAGGTGTGCGCCTGTCGCCGCATTTCTACACCAGCGAGCAGGTAATCGAAGAGACCTTGGGTCTGCTAACCCAGCTGGCAAAAGGGTGAGGACTCAACAGCGTCCGCGGTATTCCAAATCCGTTTAAAAAACTCAGGCTTTGGCCTGGACGCTCGCCGATCATGGCCAATACTGAAATTTACTGGTGTGCGGCATCTCCCCCCAAGTGCCCCGCCAGCCAAGGTACCGTGGACCGCGTACCTTGATTTACTCCTAATGGTCTTAACCCGGATTCATCCCCCAGAATCCGGGTTTTTTTTGCCTGCGCGGGCTCATACGCGCCACACCTAGCGCGGATTCAGGCGACGCTGGCCAGCGGGAACAGACGCTTGAAGTTGTTCGAGGTCTGCTCGGCCAGCGCTTCGTAGCTCACCCCGCGCAGCACGGCCAGATACTCGGCGACCTCACGCACGTACTGCGGCAGGTTGGGCTTGCCACGGTGCGGTACCGGTGCCAGGTAGGGCGAGTCGGTCTCCACCAGCAGACGATCGGCCGGCACCTGGCGCGCCACTTCACGCAGCGCTTCGGCGTTGCGGAAGGTGACGATGCCCGACAGGGAAATGTAGAAGCCGATATCCAGCGCGGCCTTGGCCATTTCCCAGTCTTCGGTGAAGCAATGCAGTACGCCGGCCTGTGGCAACGCCGCTTCGCGCAGCAGCGCCAGGGTGTCGGCACGGGCCTCACGGGTATGCACGATCACCGGCTTGCCAGTGATGCGCGCGGCCTCCAGATGCAGACGGAAGGAGGCCTGCTGCAGTGCCGCAGACTCCGGCTCGTAGTGGTAATCCAGGCCGGTTTCGCCGATGGCGACAACCTTCGGATGCGCCAGCTCACCGAGTAGCCAGTCCAGCGCTGGCGCCGCACCCGGCTCCAGATCCAGCGGATGCACGCCCACCGAGCAATCGACATCGTCATAACGTTCGGCCAGGCCCTTGACCGTTGCGGCATTGTCAGCGCTGACGCCAATGCACAGGAAGTGGCCTACGCCGGCGCCGCGCGCCGCATCCAGGGCAGCATCCAGCGAGCCACCGTGGGCAGCGAGGTCGAGACGATCAAGGTGGCAATGGGAGTCGATCAGCACAGCGGGAAAACTCGGGCAAAGGGAAAGCCCGAATTGTAATCGAAAGCAGCAGGTGCCTGGTCGTGTGGGAGGGGCTTTAGCCGCGACGATACGAGCTCGCGGCCAGAAGACTTACATCGTATGGGTCGGCCGATCAGACTTCAGCGCGCCGGCGAGGTAGGTTTCGATCTTGTTGCGCGCGGTGTTGTCGCCATCGTTGAACTGCACACCGACACCAGCGGCGCGGTTGCCCTGAGCGCCCTTCGGGGTGATCCACACCACCTTGCCAGCAACCGGAATTTTCTCCGGCTCGTCCATCAGGTTGAGCAGCATGAACACTTCGTCACCGAGCTTGTAGCTCTTGTTGGTGGGAATGAAGAGACCGCCATTCTTGATGAAAGGCATGTAGGCCGCGTACAGCACGGACTTATCCTTGATGGTCAGGGACAGAATTCCGTTACGGGGACCCAGATTGGGTGGCAGGCTCATCAGCGCATTCCTGGCGTTTATTGCTTAATGGCTGATTCTAGGGCCTGTTCATACTCATGCGCAAACAACCGGGTGGCAGGCAGCCAGCAGAATGTGACGGCCTGCCGAATCCTGCTACCCGACTCGGCTCAACCGCGATCCTGTCCCGGTAGAGCGGCCCACTGCACCAGCAAGGCCTCCAGCAGCAACACGCGATTGAGGTTGGCTTTACCCATCACCTTCTGCCGCTGCATCAGCAGCCACTCCTGAATGGCCAGCACCTTGGCCTGCGCGCTTTTGTCCGCCAGGTACTGCACCACCTTGCGCATGTCGGCCTGGCCCAGCCCGTCCTCGTCCTTGGTCAGCTGGTAGCGCAGCATCAGCTGCGCCCAGTCACAGAACCAGTCGAACAGCAGATTCAGCGGCAGCGCATTCCAGCTTTCCGCCAACTGGCTCGGCGAAATCTGCTGCTTGAGCAGTTTCTTTACCCCCTCCACTGCCTGCGCGCGCTGCTCGCGTACCCCCTGAGCCTGCAGGCGAACGGCAGCCAGTGGCGACCCCGCCGCTAGAGTCAGCAGGTCGGCGCGCTCATCATCACCCAGCTCGGGCAGCGCCTGGGCCAGCCAGGTCAGGCTCATCGCCTCGCTCGGCAACGGACAGGCCTGCTGCACGCAACGGCTCTTGATGGTCGGCAGCAGACGGCTGGGCTGGTGGCTGATAAGCAGCAGCACGGTATTGCCGGAGGGTTCTTCAAGGCTTTTCAGCAGCGCATTGGCGGCATTGAGGTTCATCGCCTCGGCCGGTTCCAGCAGCACCACCTTGCGTCCGCCAAGCTGCGCGGTCTGCACCACGAACTCGACCAGCTCACGCACCTGATCGACCTTGATCGGCTTGTCCGCTTCTTCGGGCTCGAGCACGAAGTTGTCCGGGTGGGTACCGGCAGCCAGCAGATGACAGGATTTGCAGTTACCGCAGGCATCCAGGCCATTGGGTGCCAGGCACAGCAGGCGCGCCATCAGACGCTCGGCCAGCGCGCGCTTGCCGATACCGGTTGGGCCATGCAGCAGATAGGCATGGGCATGCTGCGTGCGTCCGGCCAGCTGCTGCCAGAGCGATTGCTGCCAGGGATAGACCTCAGCCACGGCAGGCCTCCAGCAGGCTCGGCAGCAAGGCATCGATATCGCCCTGTACCTGGGCCAGGGTCTGCCCGGCATCCAGCACGCGATAGCGCTGTGGCGCCTGCGCGGCGCGCTGCAGGTAGGCCTGACGCACGGCTTCGAAGAAACCACGGCCTTCCTGCTCGAAACGATCCAGACGTCCACGAGCCGCAGCACGAGCCAGACCGATCTCGATCGGCAGATCGAAGATCAGCGTCAGATCAGGGCGCAGCTCACCCTGGACGAACTGTTCCAGCTGGGCGATGCGCTCGATGCTAAGACCACGGCCACCACCCTGGTAGGCGTAGGTGGCATCGGTGAAACGATCACACAGCACCACACAGCCCTTGGCCAATGCAGGGCGAATCACCTGTTGCAGATGCTGGGCGCGGGCAGCGAAAACCAGCAGCAGCTCGGTATCGGCTGTCATCGCTTCGTCACTGGGATCGAGCAGCAGCTCACGGATACGCTCGGCCAGTGGCGTACCGCCGGGCTCACGGGTCAGCAGCACGTCGATGCCGCGCTCGCGCAGGCGCTCGGCCAGGTACTCGCGGTTGGTGCTCTTGCCGGCGCCTTCCGGGCCTTCCAGAGTAATAAACAGACCGGTCACGGATTGCCCTTATTCAGTTTCGGCCGCCGCGCGCGGCGCGGGGCTGGAGCGATAGTCGGCGCGACGCTTGAGCTGATACTCGCGCACCGCGCGATTGTGCTCGGCCAGGGTGTTGGAGAACACGTGGCTACCGTCGCCTCGCGCGACGAAATACAGAGAGCGGCCATCGAGCGGGTTGAGCGCAGCGTTGATCGCCTCGCGGCCGACCATGGCGATGGGCGTCGGCGGCATGCCGTCGATGGTGTAGGTGTTATAGGGCGTCGGCGTACGCAGGTCGGCGCGGGTGATGCGGCCGTTATAGCGCTCGCCCATACCGTAGATCACCGTTGGGTCGGTCTGCAGGCGCATGCCCATGCGCAGACGGCGGACGAACACACCGGCGATTTCGCCACGCTCCTCGGGCACGCCGGTTTCCTTCTCGATCATCGAGGCCATGATCAGCGCATCGTAGGGCTCGCGATACGGCAAGCCCTCGGCACGCTGCTGCCACTCTTCGTCCAGTACGCTTTCCAGGCGCGCGCTGGCCTTCCTGAGCAGGTCCTCGTCGCTCATGCCACGCACGTAGCGGTAGGTATCGGGAAAGAAACGCCCCTCCGGATTCTGCCCGGCCATGCCCAGGCGCTCCATCAACTGGGCATCGGTGAGATCGGCCAGACGCTGCTCCAGACGCTCCTGGCGTCCCAGGGCCGCACGCACCTGCCGGAAATTCCAGCCCTCGACCAGCGTCAGGCTGTACTGCACCACCTCGCCACGTTGCCACAGGCCAAGCATGTCTCGCGCAGTCTGCTGTGGAAGCAGGCGATATTCGCCGCTGTGCATGGCCGGACCACGCAGATTGAAACGCCAGTAAAGACGCAACCAGAAGGCGTTGTCGATCACGCCCTGCGCTTCGAGGCGATTGAGCAACCCGCTCGGGGTCGCGCCAGAGGGCACTTCCAGAAGCATTTCTTCATTCAGATGCAGGGGCTGTTCGAGCGCCCTCTGCTGTTGCCAGGCGGCAACGACTACCAGCAGCGCAGCCAGTAGCACGCCGCACTCGAGCAGCACCAAGATCTTGCGTAGCACCAGTTATTTACTCAGTAGGTCGCAGACGATGGCCTGCAGTTTACGGGTGAGCGGCCCGACCGACCAGTGTCGCTCTTGCAGCGCCCGTACAGGCCAGATGCCGTAAAGGCTGTTGCAGAGAAAGACTTCATCGGCATCCAGCAGTTCGTCGAGGGAAATATCGCGTAACTCGATGGATAACCCGAGCACCCGCGCCTGCTGCAGGATCTCGGCTCGCATCACCCCGGCCACGCCGCAGCGCGACAGATCGGCCGTCACCAGCCCAGCGTCGACGACGAGAAACAGATTGCTGTAAACGCCCTCGATGACCCGCCCACTGCTGTCCCGCATCAGGCCCTCGGCGCAGTCGGCGTCCTGCCACTCGGCGCGCGCCAACACCTGCTCCAGTCGATTGATATGCTTGAGCCCGGCCAGCGCCGGCTGCTCGGCCAAACGAGTGGCACAGGGAAATAGACGCACGCCCTGTTCGGCATGGGCAACGGGGTACTGCGGCGCCGCTGCGGCCTGCAGGATGCGCAGTGGCTGACAGGGTTGTGGTGGCGCATAGCCGCGCTGCCCCTCGCCGCGGGTGACGATGAGTTTGGCCACACCCTCACCCACCTGCTGGGCGAACGCCTGCAGCTCACGCTCCATGAGGAGCAGATCGAGGGGGATGGACAACCGCCGACAACCATCGGCCAGGCGCGTCATATGCCGCGCCAGTAGCGGGATGCGCCCGCCACGCACAGCGATGGTCTCGAACAGACCATCGCCGTAAGCCAGGCCACGGTCACGAACCGACAACTGCTCGCCGGGCGCGCCGTTGACCCAGCTCAGCATCAGCCGTGGTACCGACGGAACAGCAGCGAGCCGTTGGTGCCACCAAAACCGAAGGAGTTCGACAGGGCGATTTCGATCGGCATGGCTTTGGCCTGGTGCGCCACGAAGTCCAGGTCGCAGCCTTCGTCCGGCTCGTCCAGGTTGATGGTCGGCGGTGCGACCTGATCACGCAGCGCCAGCACGCAGAAGATCGCTTCCACCGCGCCCGCAGCACCGAGCAGGTGACCGGTCATGGACTTGGTCGAGCTGACCGACAGCTTGTGGGCGTGATCACCGAACACGCTTTTCACCGCTGCGACTTCAGCTTTGTCACCGGCAGAGGTCGAGGTGCCGTGCGCGTTGATGTACTGCACCTGATCGGCATTGATGCCTGCATCACGCAGGGCCGCCGACATGCAGCGCGCTGCCCCCGCACCATCTTCGGGTGGCGAAGTCATGTGGAAGGCATCGCCACTCATGCCAAAGCCGATCAGCTCGGCGTAGATGGTGGCGCCACGCGCCTTGGCGTGCTCCAGCTCTTCCAGCACCAGGGCACCGGAGCCGTCGGACAGCACGAAGCCGTCGCGGCCTTTGTCCCACGGACGGCTGGCCTTGGTCGGCTCGTCGTTGCGCGTCGACAGCGCGCGCGCGGCACCGAAGCCGCCCATACCCAGGCCGCAGGCTGCCATCTCGGCGCCGCCTGCAACCATCACATCGGCTTCGCCGTAGGCAATGTTGCGCGCGGCCATGCCAATGCAATGCGTGCCGGTGGTGCACGCCGTGGCGATGGCATAGTTCGGCCCCTGCAGACCCAGGTGGATCGACAGGAAGCCGGAAATCATGTTGATGATCGAGCCAGGCACGAAGAACGGCGAAATACGTCGCGGCCCCTGCTCATGCAACGATTTGCAGTTGTTCTCGATATTGGTCAGGCCGCCGATGCCGGAGCCCATGACCACACCGATCCGCTCACGATTGGCGTCGGTGATTTCCAGCCCGGAATCACGCACAGCCTGGAAGCTGGCAGCAAGACCATACTGGATGAACAGGTCGAGCTTGCGCGCCTCTTTGGCGGACAGATATTCCTCGACGTTGAAGCCCTTGAGCGATCCGCCAAAACGGGTGGAGTAGGCGGACAGGTCCATATGCTCGATCAGACCGATGCCACTGCGCCCGGCCAAAATGCCCTGCCAGCTGCTCGGCACATCGTTACCCAGCGGCGACAACATGCCCATACCGGTAACCACGACGCGTCTACGCGACACAGCAATCTCCTCTTGTTCTACTCAGGCGCGACATGCGCCCTGCACGTAAAGAAAAGCCGCACGCCTGATTAGGGCAGTGCGGCTTTTCTCAGTCAGAAAGCTGACGGTGACTTATTGCGCGTGGGCAGTCACGTAGTCGATCGCTTCCTGAACGGTGGTGATCTTCTCAGCTTGCTCGTCCGGGATCTCGGTCTCGAATTCTTCCTCGAGAGCCATCACCAGCTCAACGGTGTCAAGAGAGTCGGCACCCAGGTCTTCAACGAAGGAAGCGCTGTTGGTGACTTCCTCTTCCTTGACGCCAAGTTGCTCAGCAACGATTTTCTTGACGCGTTCTTCGATGGTGCTCATACCTTGTTTTCACTCCTATTGGACAAATCCAGGCAGCTGGTAGCGGCCAAGTGTATAGAAAGGGTTTTTAGCATTTCAAGCTGAATGCCGGGGAGCCCCCAGGAACACTTCAACGATCTGTCTATAAACCTGTTGCAGCTTTATAACGGATTTTAGACAGCCACTATGACAGTTTTCTGATGGCTCGCGTCACATTCGAGTGCCTCCGAACATTCAGAGGCGCCCTTTTTAGCTCATGTACATACCGCCGTTCACCGGGATAGTAGCCCCAGTGACGTAACCAGCGCCATCGGAAGCCAGGAAACCGACCACCTTGGCGATCTCTTCAGCCTGACCCAGACGACCCAGCGGAATCTGCGTCAGCAACGCATCGCGCTGGCCTTCCGGCAGCTCACGGGTCATATCGGTGTCGATGAAACCAGGCGCCACCGAGTTGACCGTGATACCGCGCGAACCCACTTCACGCGCCAGAGCGCGACTGAAGCCTTCCAGGCCGGCCTTGGCAGCAGCGTAGTTGACCTGACCAGCATTACCCATGGCCCCAACGACGGAGCCGATGTTGATGATGCGCCCGAAACGCGCTTTGGTCATGCCACGCAGCACAGCCTTGGACAGACGGTAGAGGCTGTTCAGGTTGGTATTGATGACATCATGCCACTCGTCATCCTTCATGCGCAGCATCAGATTATCGCGGGTGATACCGGCGTTATTGACCAGGATCAGCGGCTGACCAAGATGTTGCTGAATGTGTTCGAGGGTGGTAGCAACCGATTCGTCGTTGCTCACGTCGAGCACCAGACCGGCGCCTTCGACGCCATTGGCCTTGAGGGTTTCGGCAATGCGCTCGGCACCCGAGGCACTGGTAGCGGTGCCAATCACGATAGCGCCCTGACGACCCAGTTCCAGGGCAATTGCCTGACCGATACCACGGCTGGCGCCAGTAACCAGCGCGACCTTACCTTGCAGACTCATGTTCGTTCTCCTTTCTCAAGCCAACGCAGCGCGAGCAGCGGCGAAAGCATCGGGGGTATCCAGGTTGTAAGTGTTGATGCCTTTGACGCAGCGCTTGTTCAGACCGCTCAGCACCTTGCCCGGGCCGCACTCGACCAGCTCGGTCACGCCTTGCTCGGACAGACGCACCATGGACTCGACCCAGCGCACCGGGCTGTACAGCTGCGCCAGCAGGTCGGCTTTCAGCGTAGCCAGATCAGATACCACGGCCGCGCTGACGTTCTGCACCAGCGGAATCTGCGGTGCCTGCCAGCTCAGCGCTTCCACCGACTCGGCAAAACGCTCGGCAGCCGGCTTCATCAGCGCGCAATGCGACGGCACGCTGACCGGCAGCGCCATGGCACGCTTGGCGCCACGGGCCTTGCACACCTCGATGGCGCGCTCGACAGCAGCGGCGCTACCGGCGATCACTACCTGACCAGGTGCGTTGAAGTTCACCGCACTGACCACATCGCCCTGCGCCGCTTCGGCGCAGGCGGCCAGCACGTCGGCGTCTTCCAGGCCGAGAATGGCGGCCATGCCGCCCTGCCCGGCCGGAACGGCCTGCTGCATCAATTGACCGCGACGCTCAACCAGCTTGACGGCATCGGCGAAAGCGATGCTGCCAGCGGCGACCAGCGCGGAGTATTCACCCAGGCTGTGACCTGCGACGAACGCCGGCTTGGCACCAGCCTCGGCCTGCCACAGACGCCACAGGGCGATGGAGGCAGTGAGAATGGCCGGCTGGGTCTTGTCGGTCTGGTTCAGTTGCTCTTCCGGGCCCTGCTGGGTCAGCGCCCAGAGGTCGTAGCCGAGCGCTTCGGAAGCTTCGCCAAACGTATCGAGCACCAGCTTCTGCTGGGCGCCGTGATCGGCGAGCATGGCCAGGGCTTGCGAACCCTGACCGGGGAAGACGAATGCGAGGGATGCAGACATGAATAAGTCCCTTGAGTCGAAAAACCAGCGCCAGGCGAGCCTGGCGCAGCAAACTGACAGTTGGATGACAGGCAGCGTGCCGCGGTCACATTCCGTCGCAGCCAGCGCCCTGAAAACGTGACGAGTTTACAGCAACAGATCCTCAAGGCGACCATGCAGTCGCTGCGGCAGATTTTCCTGCACTTCGCGCAACGCGCAGCGAATGGCACTCTGAAAACTCTCCTGCCCTGCCGCGCCATGGCTCTTGACCACGATGCCCTGCAGACCGAGGAAGCTCGCGCCATTGTGCCTCGCCGGCGCCAGGTCGGCCTTGAGGCGACGCAAGAGCGGCATCGCCAGGGCACCAATCGCCTGAGCGAACAACCCGTCGCTGAACAGCGTCTCGACCCGCCCGGTGATCATTTTGGCCAGGCCCTCGCTGGATTTGAGCAGGATATTGCCCACGAAACCGTCGCATACCACGACATCGGCTTCGCCGCGATACATGCCATCGCCCTCTATGTAGCCAATGAAGTTCAGCCCATGAGCCTGCTGCAGCATGTTGGCCGCCAGCTTGACCTGCTGATTGCCCTTGATGTCTTCGGTGCCGACATTGAGCAAGGCGACGCGTGGCCAAGACACACCCAGCGTCTCGGCCGCCACGGCGCCCATGATCGCGAACTGATAGAGATGCTCGGCGCTGCAATCGACATTGGCGCCCAGGTCCAGCAGGTAGCAGTGACCGCGCTCGGTGGGAATCGGGCTGACCATCGCCGGCCGATCGATGCCCGGCAGCGTCTTCAGCACATAACGCGAGAGCGCCATCAGCGCGCCGGTATTGCCCGCACTGACACAGGCATGCGCCTGACGCTGACGCACCAACTCCAGCGCCACGCGCATCGAAGCATCTGGCTTGCCACGCAGCGCCTGGGCCGGACGTTCGTCCATGCCGATCACTTCACTGGCGTGATGAACCTGCAGACGCGAGCGATCGACGCCGGACTGGCGAGCGAGCTGTTCTTCGATGAGGGGAGCTTGACCGACGAGGGCCAGGTGCAGCGAGGGGAATTCGGCCAACGCAGAAATGCAGGCCGGGACAATGCAGTGGGGACCGAAGTCCCCACCCATTGCATCAATCGCGATGATCGAGGCGGACAAGGATTACTCGTCAGCGCCCTTGTCGATCACTTTGCGACCGCGGTAAACGCCTTCCGGAGAAACGTGGTGGCGCAGGTGAACTTCACCGGTGCTCTTCTCTACGGACAGGGTGCTGGCCTCGAGAGCGTCGTGCGAACGACGCATGTCGCGGGCGGAACGGGATTTTTTGTTCTGCTGAACAGCCATAACTCATTAACTCCTAAACGTTTGGGTCACGCTTTAACTGCGCCAATACACTGAACGGGTTGGACCGCGATACCTCGTCCTCGCCCGGCTCGGGCTCATCGAGACCGTCCGGCTGCTGGCAATCACCTGGGGCATGAGCAGGAACGATCGGCAGGGCGAGAAGTAATTCATCCTCGACCAGACCAAACAGCTCCAGCGGCTCTTCACCCACTTCCAGCACGTCGTAGCCCTTCGGCAAGGACTGAGTGTTCGCTCCAACCCGGACCACGGCGTATTCACATTCGCTGCGGATGGGTAGCGCGACCAGCTCCAGACAACGCTGGCAGACCATTTTGACCTCAACCTCGAGCTCACTGCGGATAACCACAGTTTTCTGCTCATCACGGGCGAAGTGAAACTTCGCCTGCACCTGACCTGCCGTATCGGCAAGCGGGTCGCAGAGACGCGGCAGGCTGGCCAGATCGAGCTGCCCTTCGAGGGTAGCTTCGCGGTCGGCGAGCTTGCGCGGATCAACGTGAGGTGGAATCGGCCCATTCAACATAGGCGCAGCATTCTAGGGATGCACCCTGTCCGTGTCAAAGGAAATTCAGCCTGTCTTCAAGGGCCGCTCAAAAAACTACCCGCGCTGCCATCGCGGCGTTAAAAACAGGCCCGCAACCGAGGATTGAACGCGCCTTAGCACGACCCCGAAAGGGGGTGAGCGAAGCGAATCAAAGGCTCATCTACAACAGGTAAACTGCGCCTTTTCGCCTGCCTTGTAGAGCCACCATCGGCATAGCGCTGGCCGCCTCGGCTCGGGCCTCCTGCTTCGCCCTACTCCTGCACCCCGCAGTCGTCGCCTACGTTTAGAGGTGCCCTCAAGCACTGGCGATCAGTAGAATTGCCCGCCTACCCATATAAAGGAAGAGAACATGTCCGCGCTGCTGCTCGCCTCCAGCTCACCCTACCGCCGCGAGCTGCTCGAACGCCTGCAACTACCCTTCACCTGGCAATCGCCGAGCATCGACGAAACCCGCCAGAGCGGCGAAGCTGCCATCGACCTGGTCAAACGCCTGGCCGAAGAAAAAGCCCGCGCCCTGGCCGCCAGCCACCCCGACCACCTGATCATCGGCTCGGACCAGGTTGCGGTGCTCGGCGACGGACAGATACTCGGCAAACCCCACGACCTGCCGAGAGCCCAGCAGCAACTGCGCGCCGCCAGCGGCAGCAGCGTTACCTTCCTGACCGGCCTGGCGCTGTTCAACGCCAGTAACGGCAACTGCCAGGTAGATTGCGTGCCCTTCACCGTGCATTTTCGCCCGCTGAGCGACACGCAGATCCTGCGCTACCTGCTGCGCGAGCAGCCATTCGACTGCGCCGGCAGCTTCAAGTCCGAAGGTTTGGGCATCAGCCTGTTCCGCAGCACCGAAGGCGAGGACGCGACCAGCCTGGTCGGCCTACCACTGATTCGCCTGGTGGACATGCTGCTGAACGAAGGCGTCGAGATTCCCTGAGCCATCAACGAACAAGGCCCGCTGCGCGGGCCTTGTCTGGACATCAGCGCAGCGTTGGCCCCTGAAAGCCCATCCACAGCGCAATGCGATCCGCCACACTGGTACCCAGGCGCTTGGCGAAACGATCGAACGGCGTGTCACGCTGCGTGTAATCGACCATTTCCTTCTCGCCGATCACCTCACGCGCCACATAGCTGGCGCTACCCAGCGCGTCGATCAAGCCCAACTGCAGCGCCTGCTCACCGGACCAGACCAGACCTGAAAACAACTCGGGATGCTCGTCAGCCTTGAGACGATCACCGCGCCCCTTCTTCACACTATCGATGAACTGGCGATGAGTGGTGTCCAGCACGGTCTTCCAGAAGCGGGTTTCCTCTTCCTTCTGCGGCTGGAACGGATCGAGGAAGGCCTTGTGCTCGCCGGAGGTATAGACACGACGCTCGACACCGAGCTTCTGCATGGTATCGACAAAACCGAAGCTGGCGGCCGTGACACCTATGGAGCCAACCAGACTGGCCTTGTCGGCATAGATCTCATCGGCCGCACTGGCGATGTAATAAGCACCGGAAGCGCCCAGGTCACTGATCACCGCATAGACCTTGGTCTGCGGATACTCGGCGCGCAAACGACGAATCTCGTCATAGATGTAACCGGACTGCACCGGACTGCCACCCGGACTGTTGATGCGCAGAATCACACCTTTGGTGTTGGTGTCCTCGAAAGCCGCACGCAGACTGCTCACCACCTTGTCGGCACTGGCCTCCTCGCGATCGGCGATCATGCCGCGAATTTCGATCAGCGCCGTATGCGCGGTAGTGGTCGAGGCCGACTTCAGGTCGAGCATCGGCAGCACCAGCGCCAGCGCACCGAACAGATAGATAAAGGTCAACAGCTTGAAGAAAATGCCCCAGCGGCGCGAACGACGCTGCTCCTGAACACTGGACAGCAGCGCCTTCTCCAGCAGCTTCCAGCTTTTGGCATCCTCGCCCGACGAAGACGATGACTTCCACTCATCCGACATGTTCTCTCTCCCCGGTTAGATGCTGCGCGTGACGGCCTTCCAGCCACGCACGCAGCTCATTGAATTCGTTGATCGCCAAACGCGGCGAACACTCGCGCAGCACCGACAGCGGCTGCGCACCAAAGCCGACCGCTACCGCATCCATACCGGCGTTGCGCGCCATCAGCAGATCGAAGGTGGAATCCCCCACCATCAATGCCTGCTCGGGCAGCATGCGGCAATGCGCGAGAATCTCGTGCAGCATCAAAGGATCCGGCTTGCTCGCCGTCTCGTCAGCGCAACGGGTGATATCGAAGTAATCCAGCCAACCCTTGTCAGCCAGCACCCGATGCAGCCCTTTGCGCCCCTTGCCGGTCGCTACCGCAAGACGATAGCCCTGCTCACGAAAGACTTCGAGCGACTCGCGCACGCCTTCGAACAGCGGTGACGGCTCGGTCTCCAGCGCCAGATACTGCTCACTGTAGGCACGACGGATGGTTTCGATGCGCGGCGCTTCGTCGAGTTCCGGATAGAGCGTACGAATCGCCACGCCCAGCTCCAGACCGATGATGCCGCGCACTGCACCATCACTGCAGCGCGGCACACCCGCCACGTCAGCAGCGCGATGCATGGCCTCGACGATGCGGCCGATGGAGTCAACCAGCGTGCCATCCCAATCGAAGATCAGCAGCTGATAGTCAGGCACTCAAGCGCTCCAGGGTCCTGGCCCACATATCGTCCACCGGCGCCTCGAGCTTCAGCACACCACCATCGGGCAGCGGCACATGCAGCTCATAGGCATGCAGGAACAGACGCTTGCCGCCCAGCTCGCGAATCTCACGGGTGAATTCGTCATCGCCGTACTTGGAGTCACCCGCAATGGAGTGCCCGGCATGCTTGGCATGCACACGAATCTGATGGGTACGCCCGGTTATCGGCTTGGCCTCGACCAGGGTGGCGAACTCGCCGAAGCGGCGCAGCACACGGAACAGCGTCAGCGCCTCCTTACCCTGATCATCGACCTCGACCATGCGCTCACCGGAGCGCAGGTTGCTCTTCTGCAGCGGCGCATTGACCTGCTTCTTGGCCGTCGCCCAATGGCCGCGCACCAGCGCCATGTAACGCTTGTCGACACCATCACCGCGCAGCGCTTCATGCAGATGACGCAGCATGCTGCGTTTCTTGGCGATCATCAGCAGGCCCGACGTATCGCGGTCCAGACGGTGCACCAGTTCCAGATCCTTGGCATCGGGGCGCAACTGGCGGAACGCCTCGATCACCCCGTAGTTCAGGCCACTGCCGCCGTGCACGGCGATGCCAGCCGGTTTGTTCAGCACGATCAGCGCCTTGTCCTCGAAGACGATGGCCGCTTCGAGGCGCTCGAGCAGCCCCTGCGCGAGCGGTTCGGGCTCATCGCGCTCAGCCAGGCGTAGCGGCGGCACGCGCACGATGTCGCCGGCCTGAAGCTTGTACTCGGGCTTGATGCGCCCCTTGTTAACACGCACTTCACCCTTGCGCAGAATGCGGTAAATCAGGGTCTTGGGCACGCCCTTGAGCTGTGTCCTGAGGAAGTTGTCGATGCGTTGGCCGGCGAGTTCCGGTGCAACCTCGATCAGCTGAACGCCGGAGGTTGGAGAGGCAGGAGTAGTCATCGCGCAATCATAACAATTTTTTATGGAATTGAAGCACTTAATCATTGCTGCTATAGTCGCGAACGCCGCCAAAAGCGGACTGGCTTGCGGATGATTGCCAAACTTGCCATCCCCTGCCCGCGCAAACCTATTGGGACGTGAGGCCGTCCGACGGATTCTTCAGGTTAGAAAGGCCGCAAAAGGCCACGAAGACTTCGGAAATAAAGCCTTGAGTATGATGCGCGATTCGCCCGCCGGGCGGTCGCGGTAAATGACAACCGCTGCGGAATCCGCGCGCGGCACCCGATTTTCAGCGATACGTGTAGGGTGGAGATGTACAACTGTAGGACTGCGTAGCACATCGCTTGATCAAAGACGCCTTATCTCGTCCGCTACCGCCAGTTGATTCCTCCTCCTGACTGAGTGCTTTCTGTCACCACAGCAAGCAGGAGACGTCCGTCGCGACCGCAGCCGATATTGGCTGACCGTCGCTAGACAGAGGAACGATTTACGACCGTTTCTGACGCGCCTGACACCGACCCTGAGAGTCGTGTGTGCCTAACGTGGCTTCCGCTAGCCCGGAACCCATTGGTACCACATGAAAAGAATGCTAATTAACGCAACTCAGCCTGAAGAGTTGCGTGTTGCCCTAGTAGATGGCCAAAAACTCTACGACCTGGACATCGAGTCCGGCGCCCGCGAACAGAAAAAGGCCAACATCTACAAAGGCCGCATCACCCGCGTTGAACCCAGCCTTGAAGCCGCTTTCGTCGATTTCGGTTCCGAACGCCACGGCTTCCTCCCACTCAAAGAAATCTCCCGCGAATACTTCTCCAAAGCCCCCGAAGGCGGCCGCGTCAACATCAAGGACGTGCTCAAGGAAGGCCAGGAAGTCATCGTCCAGGTCGAGAAAGAGGAGCGCGGCAACAAGGGCGCTGCCCTGACCACTTTCATCAGCCTGGCCGGTCGTTATCTGGTGCTGATGCCGAACAACCCGCGTGCTGGTGGCATCAGCCGCCGCATCGAAGGCGAAGAGCGCAACGAACTGCGTGAAGCGCTGAATGGCCTCAACGCGCCGGCCGACATGGGCCTAATCGTGCGCACTGCCGGCCTGGGCCGCTCCAGCGAAGAAATGCAGTGGGACCTCGATTACCTGCTGCAACTGTGGAGCGCCATCAAGGAAGCCTCCACCAGCCGCCCTGCCCCGTTCCTGATCTACCAGGAATCCAACGTCATCATCCGCGCCATCCGCGACTACCTGCGCCAGGACATCGGCGAAGTGCTGGTCGACAGCGTCGAAGCCCAGGAAGAAGCCCTGAGCTTCATCCAGCAGGTGATGCCGCAGTACGCCAGCAAGATCAAGCTGTACGAAGACAGCGTGCCGCTGTTCAACCGCTTCCAGATCGAAAGCCAGATCGAAACCGCCTTCCAGCGTGAAGTGAAGCTGCCGTCCGGCGGCTCCATCGTCATCGACCCGACCGAAGCCCTGGTTTCCATCGACATCAACTCGGCGCGCGCCACCAAAGGCAGCGACATCGAAGAAACCGCCCTGCAGACCAACCTGGAAGCGGCCGAGGAAATCGCCCGCCAACTGCGTCTGCGTGACATCGGCGGCCTGATCGTCATCGACTTCATCGACATGACCCCGGCGAAGAACCAGCGCGCCGTCGAAGAGAAGGTGCGTGAAGCCCTGGAAGCCGACCGTGCCCGCGTTCAGGTCGGTCGCATCTCGCGCTTCGGCCTGCTGGAAATGTCCCGTCAGCGCCTGCGTCCGTCGCTCGGCGAGACCAGCGGCATCGTCTGCCCGCGCTGCAACGGCCAAGGCATCATCCGCGACGTCGAATCCCTGTCGCTGGCCATCCTGCGCCTGATCGAAGAAGAAGCGCTGAAGGATCGCACCGCCGAAGTGCGTGCCCAGGTACCGATCCCGGTCGCTGCCTTCCTGCTCAACGAGAAACGCAACTCGATCACCAAGATCGAACTGCGCACCCGTGCGCGTATCGTGATCCTGCCGAACGATCACCTGGAAACCCCGCACTTCGAAGTCCAGCGCCTGCGTGACGACAGCCCGGAAGCGTTGAGTGGCCAGACCAGCTACGAAATCGCCGCCACTGCCGAAACCGAAGAAGCGACTGCCCAGCCGGCGGCCGCCACGCGCACCCTGGTTCGCCAGGAAGCCGCGATCAAGGCCGCACCGCGCAGCAGCGCACCGGTCGCCGCCGAGCCGCAACCGGCACCACTGGCCCCGACCAAGGCGCCTGAGCCGAGCCTGTTCAAGGGCCTGGTCAAGTCGCTGGTCAGCCTGTTCGCCGGCAAGGAAGAAGAAGCCCAGCCAGCAGTCGTCGAGAAGAAGAGCAGCGAGCGTCCGCCGCGCGAAGAGCGCCGCAATGGTCGCCAGCAGAGCCGCAATCGTGGTGGTCGTCGCGACGAAGAGCGCAAGCCTCGTGAAGAACGCGCCCCGCGTGAAGAACGTCAGCCTCGTGAACCGCGCGAAGAGCGCCAGCCTCGCGAAGAGCGTGCTCCGCGCGAAGAACGCGCCCCACGCGAGCCGCGTGAAGGCCAGGAAAACCGCCGCGAGCGCAAGCCGCGCGAAGAGCGTGCACCGCGTGAAGAGCGCGTACGTGAACTGCGCGAACCGCTGGATGCTGCCGCTAACGAGCAACGTGAAGAGCGCGCCGAGCGCCAGCCACGTGGCGAGCGCCAGGAGCGTCAGCGTCCGCCGCGCGAAGAGCGTCAGCCACGCGCCGAGCAGGCCGAAGCCGTGCAGGACGAAGCCCTGCCGAATGAGGAGCAACTGCAGGACGATGAGCAGGACAACAACGATGGCGAGCGTCCGCGCCGCCGTTCGCGTGGCCAGCGCCGTCGCAGCAACCGTCGCGAACGTCAGCGTGATGCCGATGGCAACCTGATCGAAAGCGCCGAGAACAGCGAAGCTGCAGGTAACGAAGCGCCAGCCGCGGCTCCGGCTGCCGTAGCCACTGCTGCCGCCGTGGTTGCAGAAAGCGTCGACAGCAGCGAAAGCGTTGCCAGCGAAGCGCCGGCCACCGAAGCACCAGTTGCTCAGGCTGAAGAAGCCCCTGTCGCTCAACCGGTCGAGGCGCAAGCCGAGGCTACCGTGAGTGAAGTGGTCGAGGCCGCTCCGGCCGCAGAGAACGCGGTCGAGGCAGAGCCTGTCGCCACTGCCGAAGCCCCTGCTGACGTGCAAGAGCCTGCCGCAGAAGCGGTCGTGCAAGCCGAACCGGCTGTAGAAGTCGCTCAGGAGCCTGCTCCAGCGCCTGCCGAGGAAGCGCCTGCCGCCACAGCGGCTCCGGTCACTGCCTCTGGCCGCGCGCCGAACGATCCGCGTGAAGTGCGTCGCCGCAAGCGCGAAGCTGAGCGTCTGGCCCGCGAAGCCGCCGAAGCTGCAGCTGCAGCGCCGGCCGTGGAAGAAGCTGCGCCGGTCGTGGAGCAAAGCGCTCCGGCAGAGGCTGAAACCGTCGCTGTCGAAACCGCCCCTGCCGCTGAGCAAGCTGCCGAGCAAAGCCCTGATGCCAGCGAGCAGAATGCGAGCGAAGCGGTAGAGCAAGCGCAGCCGGAAGAAGAAGCACAGGCCGAGAAAGAGGAGATCAAACCTCAGGTTTGATCATTCTGCGGTCAGCAAAAAGGGGATGCCTAGGCATCCCCTTTTTCATGTCCGCTTTTTGTCGCGGTGAAGCAAGCACGGACTCTGAACAGCCCGCTTCTACACGAGCAAGCCTTAGAGAACGTTGGGCTCGATCTCCAGCTCCACGCCAAAACGCGCTAGCACATCGGCCTGGATGCGCTGCGCAAGCTGCAGCAGCTGCGCCCCCGTCGCCTGGCCGTAGTTGACCAGCACCAGCGCCTGCAAACGATGCACGCCGGCATCGCCGTCGCGAAAGCCCTTCCACCCTGCCCGCTCGATCAACCAGCCCGCCGCCAGCTTGACCAGGCCGTCGCCCGCCGGATAGCTGACCAGGTCAGCATGCTCGGCGCGGATGCGCTCGGCCAGTTCGAACGCCACCACCGGGTTCTTGAAGAAGCTGCCGGCATTGCCCAGCTCCACCGGATTGGGCAGCTTTTCGCTGCGGATGGCGCAGATGGCCTGACTGACATCGGTCGCAGTCGGCGCTTCGATACCCATTTCCACGAGACGCTGACGCACCGGACCATAATCCAGGCGCAGCGAAGCCAGGCGGCTCAAACGGAAACGCACGCGCAAGATGAGCCAGCGTCCGGCTTCACGCTTGAACAGGCTGTCGCGATAGGCGAAGGCGCACGCCTCCAGGCCAAAGTCGCGCAGCTCGCCAGTCTGCCGATCCAGCGCAGTCAGGCCGGCGAACAGATCCTTGATCTCCACCCCGTAGGCGCCGATGTTCTGCATAGGCGCAGCGCCGACGGTCCCGGGTATCAGGCTGAGGTTTTCCAGGCCGCTCAGGCCCTGCGCCAGGCTCCACTGCACGAAGGGATGCCAGGGCTCGCCGGCTTCGGCCTCAACCAGCACCTGGTCGCCATCCTCACTGAGGATACGAATGCCGCGACCGGCCATGCGCAGCACCAGCGCTTCGACATCACGGGTGAGCAGCAGGTTGCTACCGCCGCCGATCACCAGCAACGGAAGACCTTGCTGCAGCGCCAGACTCAGCGCCTCGCGTACATCACCATCGTCATGCGCTTCGGCGAACAGCCGCGCACGCACATCCACGCCAAAGCTGTTGAAGGCCTTGAGCGAAACGTCATTCTGCAGATTCAGGCTCACAGACACCCCTTGATTTCCACCAGCAGTGCGTCGCTGGCTTGCTCGATCAGATCCAGCACCTGCTCGAAGCCGTCTTCGCCGCCGTAGTAAGGATCAGGCACCTCATCCAACGCCAGCTCATAGCGGCGCAGGTACAGGTCAAGATCGGCGCGGGCATTCGCCGGGCGCAATGCCTGGAGGTTGCGCAGGTTGCTCTGATCCATGGCCAGGATCAGGTCGAAGCGCTGAAAGTCGGTGACCTCGACCTGACGCGCACGCTGCGCCGACAGGTCATAGCCGCGGCGCAACGCAGCCTGCCGCGTGCGGCTGTCCGGCGCTTTGCCGACGTGCCAGTCGCCGGTCCCGGCAGAGTCGACCTGCACACGATCCTCCAGGCCGGCCGCGCGCAGCTTGTGGCGGAAGACGCCCTCGGCGGTGGGCGAGCGGCAGATATTGCCCAGGCAGACGAAAAGAACCTTCATCAGGCCCCCAGCAGGTGGCGAACCCGTTCCAGGTCCTCGGCGGTATCCACCCCGGCAGCCGGCGCTTCGATGGCGTCGGCAACGTGGATGCGCACGCCGTTGTACAGCGCGCGCAGTTGCTCCAGGCATTCGGTGTCTTCCAGCCAGCACGGGCCCCAGGCGACGAAGTCATGCAGGAAGCCGGCGCGGTAGGCGTAGATACCGATGTGACGACGATACGGCACGCCTTGCGGCAGCACCTCACGGCTCTTGGCGAAGGCATCGCGAGCCCAGGCCAGCGGCGCGCGACTGAAGGTCAGGGCCAGGCCGTTCTTGTCGGCAACCACCTTGACCACATTGGGGTTGAACAGCGCGGCGACGTCCTCGATGGGCTCGGCCAGCGTGGCGATCCCGGCCTGCGGGTTGGCCGCCAGGTTGGCGGCCACCTGATCGATGATCACAGGCGGAATCAGCGGTTCGTCGCCCTGCACGTTGATCACGATGGCATCGGCCGGCAAACCGAGCTGGGTGGCGACTTCAGCCAGGCGATCGGTGCCGGAGTTGTGATCCTCGCGGGTCAGCAGCACCTCGGCACCAAAGGCCTGGCAGGCTTCGACGATGCGCGCGTCATCGGTGGCGACCACCACGCGCTGGGCCGAACTCTTCTTCGCTTGCTCCCAGACGTGCTGCACCATGGGCTTGCCTGCGATGTCCTGCAGCGGCTTGCCGGGCAGACGGGTGGAGGCGTAACGGGCGGGAATGACGACGGTGAAGGCTGCGCTCATTTACTTGTCCAGACGCTCATCGGTGTTCAGCGTGCGCGCTTCGCTTTCCAGCATCACCGGAATGCCATCGCGAATCGGGTAAGCCACGCCGGCCCCCTTGCTGATCAGTTCGGTCTTGTCTTCGGAAAGCTGCAGCGGGCCCTTGCAGATCGGGCAGGCGAGGATGTCGAGCAGTTTAAGGTCCATGGCGGAGTCCTTGATGGGGTCATCAAGACCCCGGTATGAGGCGGGTCAGCTGCACATCCAGCCAATCGACGAAAGCCGGCGTAGGCACGGCGTCGACGGCTAGGTACCACCAGTCGGCGGCAGCGAAGGCCCGGCATTTCACCGCATCCTTTTCCGTCATCAGCAGTGGCAGCGGCGGCTCGAAACTGAGCCGCGCGGCATCGTACTGGGCATGGTCGGCAAAGGGGTGCGGAACCGGCCGCCAGTTTAGCGCTTCGAGGGTATTGAAGAAACGTTGCGGGTTGCCAATACCGGCGACGGCATGCACGCGCTGGCCAGGCGGGAAGTGATCCAGGCCGACGCGCTCGCCACTGGCCAGGTTGACCAGCGCAGTCGGTTGCAGGCGAAAGGCGTAGCCGCCTGTGCGATCGGCCTCGGCGCCGTTGAACAGCACGGCATCCACCTCGTCCAGGCGCTCGGCCGGCTCGCGCAAAGGCCCAGCCGGCAGGCAGCGGCGATTACCCAGACCGCGCGCAGCGTCGACCAGCACCAGCTCCAGATCACGCGCCAGACGGTAGTGCTGCAGACCGTCGTCGCAGAGGATCAGGTCCAATGGTTCCTCGGCCAGCAACGCACGCACGGCGCGGCTGCGATCCGGGTCGATCATCAGCGGCACGCCGCTGCGCTGGACGATCAGCAGCGGCTCGTCACCGCCCTGCGCGGCTGGCTGCTCGGCCCGCACGCGCCATGGCAGGCTCGGCGGCGTAGCACCATAGCCACGGCTGACCACGCCAACCCTCAGGCCACGGGCGCGGCAGTGTTCGATTAGAAAGAGGATCAGCGGCGTCTTGCCGGTACCGCCGACGGTGATGTTGCCCACCACCAGCACCGGCACCGGCGCACGATAGATATCGCCCTCGCCAGCCAGGAAACGCGCGCGCTTGGCCTGCACCACGCGGCGATACAGCCACTCCAGCGGGCGCAGCAACGACAGCGCCGGGTGGCCGCGATACCAGGCCTCGAGCAGGCGATCGGCAGCGCTCACTTACGGACTTTCCTGTGCTTCCACCGTGGTGATGCGCAGGTGCGCGAAGCCCAGCTTGCCGGCAGCATCCATGGCGGTGATCACCGACTGGTGCGGCGTCTTGCCATCGGCACTGATGATCAGCGGCAGACTGTTGTCGCCAGCGGATTCCTTCTGCAGCGCAGCCATCAGATTGCTCAGATTGCTCTCCAGCAGCGCCTTGCCGTTCACCGAATAAGCCCCGTCGGCGCCAATCATCACCTCGACCTGCTTGAGCTCGGTCTGCTCGGGCGGCGTACCGCTGGCAGCCTCGGGCAAGTCGACCTTGAGCTGGGTTTCACGAGTGAAGGTGGTGGTGACCACGAAAAACAGTAGCAGGATGAACACCACGTCGATCAACGGGGCCAGGTTGATCTCGACGTTCTCCCGCGGTTTGCGCCGGAATTTCACGCCTTGCCCTCGCCCAGGTCGACGTCGCGATCACCCTGTACCATCTCCACCAGCTTGATCGCCTCCTGCTCCATGCCCACGACCAACTCGTCGACACGACGCTGCAGGTAACGATGGAAGAACAGTGCCGGGATCGCCACCATCAGGCCGGCAGCCGTGGTGATCAGCGCCTTGGAGATACCGCCGGCGAGCACCGGCGCATTGGCCATGCCCGAGCCCATGAAGGAGCTGAAGATCTCGATCATGCCCAGGACGGTGCCGAGCAGGCCCAGTAGCGGCGCGATACCGGCAATGGTGCCAAGGGCATTGAGGTAGCGTTCCAGGTCGTGGATGACGCGTGCTGCGGCCTCTTCGATGCACTCTTTCATGATCTCGCGACCATGCTTGGAGTTGGCCAGGCCAGCCGCGAGGATCTGCCCGAGTGGCGAATGCTCACGCAGCTCCTTGAGTTTCTGGTTGTTGAGCTTCTTGTCCTTGATCCAGCGCCACACCTGGGCCAGCAGATTGGCCGGGGTAACGCGGGCGGGCCGCAGGGTCCACAGGCGCTCGGCAACGATACCGGCCGCGACAATGGAACAGAGAATGATCGGCAGCATCATCCAGCCGCCAGCTTTGACCAGTTCCCACACGGTAGAGATTCCCCCTCAAAAAAGTGGCGCCACTCTAGCATAGGGCGCAACGCCCGCCGACCGCTGCTGTTCTCATTTTTCCCGCCAGAAACGTGGCTCGCTTCGCAACCCACGCGGTGCGGCCTGCTCGCCCAGGCGAATATGCAGGGCGCCGCGCAATGCAGTGTCATGCACTTCGACGCCTGCACCCTGGTAGCGCGCCAGCACCTGCGGATGGGGATGACCGAACGCATTGTGGCGACTGCGAGTGATCAGCACATGCTGCGCCGCGACGGCATCGATGAAGGCCTGACTCGATGACGTACGACTGCCGTGATGCGGCGCCAGCAGCCAGCGCGAGGCCAGCGGGAGATCGCCCTGCAGCAGGGCACGCTCGGCCTGGACGTCGATATCCCCGGTCAGTAACAGCCGCTCGCCCGCCGCATCGACCTGCAGCACGCAGGAGCGCTGGTTGCCGGTTCTGCCCTGCTCCCACTGCCACACGCGAAACATCACGCCATTCCACTGCCAGGACGGCGCCGACTCGCAGGCTTCGGCGCCAAGCGTCGCTTCCAGTCGCTGCGGCTCTCCGCTGATCACCCGGGCGACCGGCATTGCAGCCTTGATCGCAGCTGCACCGCCAGCGTGATCATTGTCGGCGTGGCTGAGCAGCATCAGGTCGAGGCGCCGCAGATTGAGTGCGCGCAAGGAAGGCAGGACGATGCGCTCACCGGTGTCGAAATCACCGAAGCGTGGTCCCGCGTCGTACAACAAGGCATGTTCGCGGGTGCGCACCAGCACTGCCAGTCCCTGCCCTACGTCCAGCACCCAGACATCGGCCCGCTCATCATCGAGTTGCTGCGCGGGCAGGAACAATGCAGGCAACAGCAGCGCAATGCCTGGCAGGCGCAGCGGTACCCCGGCCGGCAGCAGAAGCAACAACGCTCCCGACGCGGCCAACAACCAGGCCCACAGCGGCAGGTTGCTCGGTAACCAGGCGGGCAGCCAAGTGGCGATGACAGCCAGCAACTCGAAGAGCAGGTACAGCGCACCGCCGGCCAGCCACAGAAGCCCCTCGCCCACCAGCGGCACGGGCAACAGTAGCGTCCCCAGCAGCGCCAGCGGCACCACAACCACTCCAACCCAGGGTACGGCAATAAGATTGGCCAGCGGTCCGCTGCTGCTCACCGGCAAACCCAGAATCAGCATCATCGGTAACAGGCCAATCGCCATGGTCCACTGCGCACGCGTCAGCCCACGCCACCAACCCCAGGCGCCGAGCCGGCCGCCGAACACCAGGGCAAGAATCGCCACCGCCGAGAACGACAACCAGAAACCCGGCTGCAAGGATGCCAGCGGCTCCAGCAGCAGCACCACGAGCAAGGCCAACAGCAGTGGCCACCAGGCGCCCAGATGACGAAAGCGCATGCGCCAAAGCAGTACCAGCGCGACCATCACGCAGGCTCGGCGCACCGGCACCTCGAAACCAGCCAGCAGTCCGTAGACCAAGGCCCCGCTCAAGGCCAGCGCACAGGCGCAGGGCAACCAGGGCAGGCGCGCTGGCCAGGCGCCGACTCTGGCCAGCAATGCCACCAGCCCATAGAGAAAACCTGCCAGCAGCGCGATGTGCTGCCCGGAAATGACCATCAGATGGACCGTTCCGGTGTGCTGCAGCAGACGCCAGTCATTCGTACTCAGACCGGATCCATCCCCAAGTACCAGCGCGGCAATGGCGCCTTGGCGCTGGAATGCCGGCACGGCCAGCAGATGCTGACGCAGACTGTCGCGCCAACTGCCGAATCCCGTCGCCGCGGCCAGACGCTCACCCGACTTGATCGTCCCCGTGGCGCCAATGCGCTGAGCCAGCAACCAGGCTTCGTAATCGAAGCTCTGAGGGTTCACCAGCCCATGCGGGCGCTTCAGGTTGACCGCGACACGCCAGCGCTCGCCGCCCTGCACCATGGGCCCGCCGTACCAGGCCAGGCGCATTCTTTTCGGCAACTCGGCGCGCCGCGAGTGCGCCTCTTCGAACTGAAAGCGCACTACACCAGCGGACACCTCCGGCAGCCCGACCACCCGTCCCTCCAGCCACAGCGTACGGCCATCGAGCTGCGGATCGAGACGATCATCCAGCGCCGATTGCGCCGAACTGCAGGCCCAGGCCAATCCCAGCACAAACAAACCCAGCGCAAAGAGCCGTGAGAACAGCAATGCCAGGCCGATGCAGGCGGCCGCCAGGAGCAGCCACGTCGGCGGCAGGCTTGGCAGAAAGCGCAAAGTGAGCAGGCCCAAGGCCAGCGCCAACATCCCTGTCCGCATGACTCCTCCCTGCTGGTGAGCAGATCCAATACTCACCTCTGGTCACAATATGAAAGCGCTGGCGATGGTGATTCCGTGCATAATATCGGCGCTTTTTGCCTGCCCAGAGACTCTTCATGCCGCGTCGTTTATTCAAGCGCTACATGCCAAACCCTGACAGCATCAAGGGTAACAAGTCCCTGCGCTTTCTCGGCAAACTGATTCACGACCCCAATCTCTGGCATCTAAACCGTCACTCGGTAGCCCGTGGCATGGCCATCGGCCTGTTCTGGGCGATGATCCCCATGCCCATGCAGATGCTGGCCGCCGCCGCGGTGGCCATCCCGTTGCGCGCCAACTTGCCGATCTCCATTGGCCTAGTCTGGCTGACCAACCCGATCACCATGCCACCGGTGTTCTACTGCACCTACAAATTCGGCGCCTGGCTGAGCAACTCACCCGCCGTGCGCATGCCCAGCCACCTCAGCCTGGAGTGGATCACCGCCGAGCTGTCGTTGCTGTGGAAGCCGCTGCTGCTGGGCTCGTTCGTATCCGGCCTGATTCTCGCCGCACTCGGCTACGTGCTGACCATGTTGTACTGGCGCTGGTGGGTGCAGCGCAGCTGGCGCAAACGCCAGGAACGCCGCCGCCAGACACAGCAAGGCTAGAACGAAAAAAGCCGTCGAATCCGACGGCTTTTTTGTCACTCGTAGCGCAGCGCTTCGGCCGGCTGCACCTGGGCTGCCCGCCATGAAGGATAGAGCGTGGCAAGGAAGCTCAAGATCAGCGCTGCCGAGCAGATCAGCGCCACGTCCAGCCACTGCAGGTCAGATGGCAGGCTGCTGATGAAGTACACATCGGAGCTCAACACCTGCTGCCCGGCGAACGACTCCAGCCAGGCCACCAGCGCACTGACATTGAGCGCTGCCAGCACGCCCAGCACCGTGCCGATCAGCGTGCCGACCAGGCCGATGACCGAGCCCTGCACCATGAAAATGGCCATGATCTGTCGCGGCGTGGCGCCCAAGGTGCGCAGAATGGCGATATCACCGCTCTTGTCGGCGACCACCATGATCAGGGTGGCGATGATGTTGAACGCCGCCACCGCGACGATCAGCAGCAGGAGCAGACCGATCATGGTCTTCTCCATTTTCATCGCACTGAACAGGCTGCCCTGGGTGTGGGTCCAGTCGTCGGCGCGGTAACCCGCGCCCAACTCGGCAGCCAGTGCCTTGGATACCTGCGGCGCCTGGTACAGATCTTTCAGCGCCAGGCGAATACCCGGCACCGTGCCTTCCGGCAGACGCTGCATGGCGGCTGCGTCGGCGACGTTGATCAGGGCCAGCGAGCTGTCCAGCTCGGCGCCGACCTTGAATATCGCCGCAACGTTCAGGCGCTGCATGCGCGGGGTGACACCGCCGGGAGCGCTGCTCAGCTCAGGGATGATCAAGGTCAGCTTGTCGCCCACCTGCAAGCCGAAGCGCCGCGCGGTGATGTCGCCGATCACCACGCCGAATTCGCCGGGCTGCAGATTGCTCAGGCTGCCCTGGCGGATGTGCTCGGGCAGAATCGACACCTTGTCTTCTTCTGCCGGGTCGATGCCGTGGATCTGGATCGGCTGCATCAGCCCGCGATGCGAGAGCATACCCTCCAGCTCGGCATAGGGCGCGGCGGCCTGCACCTGCGGATTGGCCATGGCCTTGGCCGCCAACGCACGCCAGTCGACGACCGGCTCGGTACCGTAGAGCATGGCGTGCGGCACCATGCCGAGGATGCGTGAGCTCATCTCCTTCTGGAAGCCATTCATGACCGACAGCACCACGATCATCGCCAGCACGCCGAGCGCCAGGCCGATCATCGATGTCAGCGAGATGAAGGAGATGAAATGGTTGCGGCGCTTGGCCCGTGTGTAGCGAGCGCCGATGAAGATACTCAGCGGACGAAACATCAGAGGGTCACCAGTTTGCCGTCCTGCAGGCTGAGCACGCGATCCATCTGGCGTGCCAGCTGCATGTCGTGGGTCACCACCAGAAACGCGGTATTGGAGTCGCGGCTGAGTTCACGCATCAACTCCTGAATGCCTTCGGCGGTGTGCTGATCGAGGTTGCCGGTTGGCTCGTCGAGCAGTACCAGGCCGGGCCGGTTGACCAGGGCGCGGGCAATTGCCACACGCTGACGCTCGCCACCGGACAGCTCGGACGGTTTATGACTCAATCGATGCCCCAGGCCAACGCGTTCGAGCAACGCAGTCGCGCGTTGACGCGCCTCGGCAATCGACGTCTTGCCAATCAGCAGCGGCATGCAGACGTTCTCCAGCGCGGTGAACTCGGCCAGCAGGTGGTGAAACTGGTAGACGAAGCCCAATGCGCGGTTGCGCAAAAGCCCGCGCGCAGTCTCGCTCAGTGCCGACAGTTGCTCGCCGGCCAGCCAGACGCTGCCCTCGCTTGGCGTATCCAGGCCGCCGAGCATGTTCAGCAGGGTGCTTTTGCCAGAGCCGGAACTGCCGACGATCGCCACGCGCTCGCCCGGTAAGAGTTCCAGTTCGAGCCCATCGAGCACCACCACCGACTCGGGACCCTCGTCGTAACGCTTGCTCAGGTTGCGGCAGCTGAGCACGGCATTGTGCTGTTTCATGGCGTTCTGATTCATGGACTCACTCATAGCGCAGGGCCTCGGCAGGCTGGGTACGCGCGGCACGCCAGGCCGGATACAGGGTAGCGAAGAAGCTCAGCAGCAACGCCGCGGTGCAGACCATCACCACGTCGGCGCTCTGCAGTTGCGAAGGCAGGTAATCGATGAAATAGACATCGGCGTTGAGAAACTTGATGCCCAGCAGGTGCTCGATACCGGCGATCAGGCTGCTGATGTTCAGTGCAGCAACAATGCCCAGCAGCGCGCCGATGAAGGTGCCGACCACGCCAATCACGGTGCCCTGCACCATGAAGATGGCCATGATCTGCCGCGGCGTGGCGCCGAGGGTGCGCAAGATGGCGATGTCGCCCTTCTTGTCGGTGACCACCATCACCAGCGTCGAGATGATGTTGAATGCGGCCACCGCGACGATCAGCAGCAGCAGCAGGCCGATCATGGTCTTCTCCATGCGAATGGCCTGATACAGATTGCCGTGGGTACGGGTCCAGTCGCGGGCGTAGAAATCACCACCGAGGCTCTGGGCGATTTCCCAGGCGCTACGCGGCGCCTGGAACAAGTCATCGAATTTCAGGCGCAGGCCCTGCACCTGATCCGGTTTCCAGCGCTGCAGGCGCGCCAGGTCGCTGATATTGGCCAGCGCCAGTGCGCCGTCGATCTCGCCGGCGCCAACGTGGAAGATGCCGGTAACGGTGAAACGCTTCAGGCGCGGGAACATGCCGGCCGGGGTCACGGTGACCTCGGGCGCGACGAAGGTGACCTTGTCACCGAGCTTGAGGCCCAGCTTGGCTGCCGCCTTGTCGCCGATGACCATGGCGAAATCCCCTGGCTGCAGGCTGTCGAGGCTGCCCTGCTGGAAGAAGCCATCGATGATCGACACCTTGCGCTCCTGCTCGGGGTCGATGGCATTGATCAGCACTTTCTGTACCTTGCCATCGTGCGTCAGCAAGCCCTGCATCTGGGTGAAGGGCGCCAGTGCCTCGACGCGCGGATGACGCTTGACCTGGCGAGCAAGGGCCTGCCAGTCGCTGACCGGCGTGGGCGACTCGACCGTGGCATGCGGAATCATGCCCAGTACGCGGGTGCGCATCTCATGGTCGAAACCGTTCATGACCGACAGCACCAGGATCATCACCATCACCCCCAGGGTGAGGCCGAGCATGGACGTCAGGGAAATGAAGGAAACGAAATGGTTGCGGCGCTTGGCCCGCGTGTAGCGCGTACCGATGAATACGAACAGTGGTCTGAACATGTCGGGGAAGAGTCAGGGGGAAAAAGGAACGTCCTTGTGGCAGGCCCTGGCTGGCGGCCTTACACTCAGAACAAGTTCGAGCCCGCTACGTGCCGGATCGTCAACGAGTTCTCTGACCACCACCGCTGCCATGGGTTCGCCATGTCGACAAACGATGTAGATGATCGCCGGGAATACTATCGTATCGAGGATACGATAGCACTGGAATTCAGCCTGTTATCCGGTGCTGCGGCCCACTCCAGCGAAGAGCTTCACGATGCTTCACCGCTGTTCAACCTGCTCAGCGACCTGCATCTGATGGACTTCGAGTCGCAACACCTGCTGCGCCACATCAGCGAGCGTGATCGCACCCTGGCCAACTACCTGAAGGTGATCAACAAGCGCATCGACCTGCTCGGCCAGGCCGTGGCGCAAAGCCTGCTGCGTGACATCGGCGCGCCGCGTCAGGTGTCAATGTCCGAAGGCGGCATCAGTTTCAACCACAGCCAGGCCGTGGAACCGGGCAGTCACCTGGCAATCAAGATGGTGCTGATGCCACAAGCCCTGGGGCTTCTGCTACGTGCGCAAGTCGTGCACTGCAGCCCACGCAAAGATGGCCAGTATGAAATTGGTACCGAGTTCGAAGCGTTGACCGACGCACAGCGCCAATTGCTGGCCCGGCATATCCTGCAGAAACAGGCTCTGGAACGTCGCCAGGCCCGCGAATGAACGCCGCCAAGGAACCGCCATGCATCGTTTCGCTCTGCTGCTCACCCTGCTCGTCACCCCGCCCCTGTTCGCCGACACCCTGACCATCCCCCTGGGCGACCAGGGTGCCGAGATCGATAGCCGCAACCTGCCACAGCTCGGCCAATCGAAGCGCTCGGTGCTGGAGCGCTTCGGCCTGGCTGACGAAGAACACAAACCTATCGGCCAACCGCCCATCACCCGTTGGGACTACCGTGAGTTCAGCGTCTATTTCGAATACGATCACGTGATCAACAGCGTGCGCCATCATCGGCCGCACCACCTCGACACCGTCAAGGAGCAACAGTGACTCTCATCTACGGCCACCGCGGCGCCAAGGGCGAAGCCCCGGAAAACACCCTCGCCAGCTTTCAGCGCTGCCTGGAGCATGGCGTCAATCGTTGCGAGCTGGACCTGCACCTGTCACGCGATGGTGAACTGATGGTGATCCATGATCCGACCCTCAAGCGCACCACAGGCCTGCGCGGCAAGGTGGTCGAGCACGACGCTGCCGACCTGAGCCAATACGACGCGCGCAAGGGTGGTCCGGGTTGGGTGCGCCCCTGCCCTATTCCGCGCCTGGCAGAGCTGTTCGAACAATGCAATTTCGAGCATTGGCAGCTGGAGGTGAAAAGCGCTTCGAAGATTCGTGCAGCGCGCACCGTACTGGCCATTGCCGAACTGGCAGCGCATCATGGCCTGCAGGAGCGCATCACCATCACCTCAAGCTCACGCGAGGTGCTCAAGGCGGCACGCGAACTGACCCCACAGCTGCAGGTAGGGCTGGTCGCCGAGTACGCCTGGCTCGACCCACTGAAGGTTGCAGCGCATTACGGCTGCCACCTGCTGGCGCTGAACTGGACGCTGTGCACTCCTGAGCGCCTGCTCAAGGCACAGAAGCAAGGCCTGCATGTCTCGGTATGGACGGTGAACGAACCGGCGCTGATGCGGCGCCTGGCCGACTTCAGTGTCGACAGCATCATCACCGATTTTCCCGGCGTGGCAGTGAAGACGCTGCGCGGCTGAGCCTTCCGTAGGAGCGGCTTCAGCCGCGATCCGGGTCAACACGGAGCGCACAAGCATCGCGAATGAATTCGCTCCTACGCCGCAAACCTGTTAGCCCGGCTGCGCTCCAGGTCACAGCTCGCTAAGCAACGGTCTGCTTGTGGGAGGGGCTTTAGCCGCGAACACTCGAATACGATGCGTACACACTAAACCCCGGTTCACATCCAGCCGTGCGCGCGGCGAACCCTGCTGGGCGCGGGAGCGCGCCATGCGACCCCAAAAACAAAAACCGGCCAATGGCCGGTTTTGTCGTTTGCTGCCGCCTGAGACGCTAGAAGCTTTCCCGATTCGGCCAGCGCCATTCGCAAGCCTGCTCCCAGCCTGCCTCTCCGACCGGCTCAGGCCGCCGGCCGGAGCCGCTCAAAAAAGCCGGTTGAGACCATCGAACGCCGCCACCCGATAGGCCTCGGCCATGGTCGGGTAGTTGAACGTGGTGTTGATGAAGTACTTGATGGTATTGGCTTCGCCCTTCTGGTTCATGATCGCCTGACCGATGTGGACGATCTCCGAAGCCTGGTAACCGAAGCAGTGCACACCCAGTACTTCCAGGGTTTCACGGTGGAACAGGATCTTCAGCATGCCCACCGGCTCTACCGAGATCTGCGCGCGGGCCATCCCCTTGAAGAAGGCCTTGCCCACTTCGTAAGGCACCTTGGCCTGAGTCAGCTCACGCTCGTTCTTGCCGATCGAGCTGATCTCCGGAATGGTGTAGATGCCGGTCGGGACATCATCGACAAAACGCCAGCTACCGTTATCGACGATGCTGCCAGCGGCGGAACGGCCCTGGTCGGATGCGGCACTGGCCAGGCTCGGCCAACCGATCACATCACCAGCCGCGTAGATGTTGCTGGCTTCGGTGCGATAGCGCTCGTCGACCTGAATCTGGCCACGGCTGTTGACCTTGATGCCGATGTTCTCCAGCCCCAGCTGGTCGGTGTTACCGGTACGCCCGTTGCACCACAGCAAGGCGTCGGCCTTGATCTTCTTGCCCGATTTCAGGTGCAGGATCACGCCGTTCTCCAGCCCCTCGATGCGCTCGTACTCTTCGTTGTGACGAATTAGCACGTTGTTGTTGCGCAGGTGGTAGGAGAGCGCATCGGAAATTTCCGAGTCGAGGAAGCTGAGCAACTGATCGCGATTGTCGATCAGGTCCACCAGCACGCCCAGACCACTGAAGATCGACGCGTACTCACAGCCGATGACTCCGGCTCCGTAGATGATCAGGCGGCGCGGGGTGTGGCCGAGGCTGAGAATGGTGTCGCTGTCGTAGATACGCGGGTGGCGGAAATCGACATCGGCCGGGCGATAGGGCCGCGAACCCGTGGCGATCACCACGTCCTTGGCCACCAGCTTCTCGACAGCGCCGTTGATGCAGACCACCTCGACGGTGTGCTCGTCGGAGAAGCTCGCGCTACCGAAATAGGTGTCGATGCGGTTACGCGCGTAATAACCGGTGCGCGACGTGACCTGCTTGGCGATGACCTTCTCGGCGCTCTTCAGCACGTCTGGGAAGGAGAACCAGCGCGGCTCGCCAATCTGGCGGAACATCGGGTTGGTGTTGAACTGCATGATCTGCCGCACCGAATGACGCAGTGCCTTGGAGGGAATGGTCCCCAGGTGAGTGCAGTTACCGCCGACCAGTGGGCGGTTGTCGACGACAGCCACCTTGCGCCCGGCCTTGGCCGCGTTCATCGCCGCGCCCTCGCCTGCCGGGCCCGAGCCCAGCACCACTACGTCATAGTTGTAGACCGCCATGTTTACTCCTCGGATCAGGCCGGAGCGCTTGTGGCGCACCCTCGGCAGGGCCGACGCCGGATAACGGCGTCGGCTATCAATCTATCAGGCTGTTGAAAAACTATCTCGGCTTTGCCCCTGCATCCATGCAGTCGTGCGTTGCCATTGCTGCAGCAGAAACAGGCTCATGCACGAGTCCGAGCCAGGCGCCGCGCCATCGGCATTGCAGTGGATACCCGCCGGGTATTCCAACAACCTGCCGTACCGCCTGGTTCAGCGTTTGCTCGCGTCGTAAGCCAGATCGGTGTTTGGCGATTCGCTGGTGTCGCGATTGACCTCTTCGCACTTTTCACGACTACCGCCGCAGATCGAGCATTCCTTCTCGATACCCAGATTGGCGATACCACCGCAGGAACCCGCGATGGGCTTACGCCCCATGATCACGCCGACGGCCATCATGCCGACGACCAGAATCATAGCCAGAAATACAACCAGAAAAGTCATTGCTCATCTCCTGCAGCGAATAGCTGCTCGAATGCGGTCGTGCCGTGTGTGACGAAGCCCTTGCCCTCACGCGTCACGAAAAACGCCGCGATACCGTTGCGCTCGGCGAACGCCATGCCGGCATCCGGTCCAAGTACCATCAATAGGGTAGACAAGCCATCGGCGCGCAAGGTCGATGGATCTGCCACCGTGACAGCTGCCAGCTTGTGATTGACCGGTTTGCCAGTCAACGGATCGAGCGTGTGCGAGTAGCGCTGGCCGTTCTCTTCGAAGTAGTTGCGATAGTCACCCGAGGTGGAAATACCGTAACCATCGAGTTGCAGAATGCGCTGAGCGACACGCTGATCATCGCGCGGCGCTTCGAGACCAATGCGCCAATGGCTGCCATCGGGCTTGAAGCCTGCGGCCTTGAGCTCGCCGGTGGCTTCGATCAGGTAGCTGGTGACGCCCAGTTCGCCCAGGCGTGCGACGATCCGGTCGACGGCATAACCGGCAGCGATGCTGTTGAAGTCGACTTCCACGTCGACATCCTTGCACAGTTGCTCGCCTTCGATCTTCAGGTGCTGCTGACCGACCCGCTGACGCACTTGCGCCAGACGCTCGGCATCCGGCACCGCTTCGCCCTGCCCTTTGGGCCCGAAGCCCCAGAGGTCGAGCAACGGCTCCAGCGTCAGGTCGAAGTAGCCCTGGCTCTCCTGGTGCAGACGATTGCCGGCGCGTACCAGATCCAGCACGCCCTTGGGCATCGACTGGCAGGTACCGGCGGGAGCCTGGTTGAACTGCTCGATCAGCGAATCATCGCGATAGGTGGACATCTGCAGATCGATCTCGGCGAGGATCGCCTCGGTCGCGGCCTTGAGTTCGGCTTGCGGCGCGACACCTTCACTGCGGACGTATTTGATCGAATAGGTGCTGCCCATGGTCGGGCCACCGAACTCTTCGATCCGTTCAGAATGCAAGCAGCCCGTTAGGGCTGCCGCCAGGGCGACAGCGATAACGGGCTGGAGTACCGCAGACCTCATGCTTAGCCGCCGAAGTCGTCGAGGAGGATGTTCTCCGGCTCGACACCCAGGTCGGTCAGCATCTTGATCACGGCGGCGTTCATCATGGGCGGGCCGCACATGTAGAACTCGCAATCTTCCGGAGCCGGGTGGTCCTTCAGGTAGTTCTCGTACAGCACGTTGTGGATGAAGCCCTTGAGGCCGGTCCAGTTGTCTTCGGGCTGCGGATCGGACAGCGCCAAATGCCACTGGAAGTTCGGGTTCTCTGCGGCCAGCTGATCGTACTCTTCGTTGTAGAACGACTCGCGCATGGAACGCGCGCCGTACCAGAAGCTGATCTTGCGCGTGGACTTCAGGCGCTTGAGCTGGTCGAAGATGTGCGAGCGCATCGGCGCCATGCCGGCACCACCGCCGATGAAGACCATCTCGGCATCGGTGTCCTTGGCGAAGAACTCACCGAAGGGTCCGTACACGGTGATCTTGTCGCCCGGCTTGAGGCTGAACACGTAGGAAGACATCTTGCCCGGCGGCAGATCGTCCTTGCCGGGGGGCGGCGAGGCGATACGGATGTTGAACTTCACCAGACCGCGCTCTTCCGGGTAGTTGGCCATGGAATAGGCACGGATCACGGTCTCCTCGACCTTGGATACGTACTTCCACTGGTTGAACTTGTCCCAGTCGCCGCGATACTCCTCCTGGATATCGAAGTCCTTGTAGTTGACGGTGTGCGGCGGGCACTCGAGCTGCACGTAACCACCGGCGCGGAAGTCGACGTTCTCGCCCTCCGGCAGCTTCAGCGTCAGCTCCTTGATGAAGGTAGCGACGTTGGGGTTGGACTCGACGGTGCATTCCCACTTCTTGACGCCGAAGACCTCTTCCGGGACTTCGATCTTCATGTCCTGCTTGACCGGAGTCTGGCAGGACAGGCGCCAGCCCTCGCGGGCTTCGCGCTTGGTGAAGTGCGACTCTTCGGTCGACAGCATCTCGCCGCCGCCAGCCTCGACGACGCACTTGCACTGCGCGCAGGTGCCGCCGCCGCCGCAGGCGGAAGACAGGAAGATGTTGTTGTCGGCCAGGGTCTGCAGCAGCTTCCCGCCAGCCGGTACCACGATGGTTTTTTCGCCGTTGATCTCGATGCTCACGTCACCGCTGGAAACCAGCTTGGCGCGCGCGGCGAGGATGATCAGCACCAGCGCGAGCACGATGGCGGTGAACATGCCGATGGCGAGGAAAATTTCGTAATTCATCTGTTCATCCTTTCCTTACAGCTGCACGCCGGAGAAGGACATGAAGCCCAACGACATCAGACCGATGGTGATGAAGGTGATGCCCAGACCCTGCAGACCAGCCGGTACATCGCTGTACTTGAGCTTCTCGCGGATACCGGCCAGCGCGGCGATGGCCAGCGCCCAGGACACACCCGCACCGACACCGTAGACGGTGCTTTCGGCCAGGTTGTAGTCACGCTCGACCATGAACAGCGAGCCACCCATGATGGCGCAGTTCACGGTGATCAGCGGCAGGAACACACCGAGGGCGTTGTACAGCGAGGGCACGTACTTATCCAGGGTCATTTCCAGGATCTGCACGATTGCCGCGATCACGCCGATGAAGGTCAGCAGGCCGAGGAAGGACAGGTCCACCTCAGGCATGCCGGCCCAGGCCAGGGCACCATCCTTGAGGATGTTGGCGTAGATCAGGTTGTTCACCGGCATGGTGATACCCAGTACCACGACCACGGCGATACCCAGGCCGATGGCGGTTTCCACCTTCTTGGAGATGGCGATGAAGGTACACATGCCGAGGAAGAACGCCAGCGCCATGTTCTCGACGAACACCGCACGGACGAACAGGCTGATGTAATGTTCCATTAATAGGCCTCCTTGCTGGATACCTGAGGCGCCATCTTGTAGGCATTGGCCTCGACCTGGTCCCTCTTCCAGCTACGGATGGCCCAGATGAACAGGCCGATCAGGAAGAACGCCGAAGGCGGCAGCAGCAGCATGCCGTTGGGCTGGTACCAGCCACCGTCGTTGACCACGGAGAAGACCTCGTAGCCCATCAGCTTGCCGGCACCGAACAGTTCGCGGATCACGCCCAGGGCGATCAGCATGGCGCTGTAGCCCAGACCGTTACCAATACCGTCGAAGAACGACAGCACCGGCGGGTTCTGCATGGCGAACGCCTCGGCACGCCCCATCACGATGCAGTTGGTGATGATCAGGCCGACGAACACCGATAGCTGCTTGGACAGACTGAAGGCGTAGGCCTTGAGCACCTGATCGACCACGATCACCAACGAGGCGATGATCACCATCTGCACGATCATGCGGATCGAGCCTGGAATCTGGCTGCGGATCATGGAGATGAACAGGTTGGAGAAACCGGTCACCAGCGTCAGCGCGGCGGACATCACCAAGGCAGTCTGCAGGTTCGAGGTCACCGCCAGGGCCGAGCAGATCCCGAGGATCTGCAGGCCAATCGGGTTGTTGTTGAAGATCGGATTAAGCAGGACTTCTTTAATAGTCGGCTGCGACATGATCATGCCTCCCCTGCGCGCAGGTTAGCGATAAACGGACCGAAGCCGTTCTGGCCGAGCCAGAACTTCAGCAGATGATCCACCCCATTGCTGGTGAGCGTGGCACCGGCGAGCGCATCGACCTGATGGGTCGCTTGCGGGCTCTGCGGATCGACACCACCCTTGACGACTTGCACGGCGAGCTTGCCGTTCTCGTCGAACAGGGTCTTGCCCGGCCACTGACCTTTCCATTTCGGGTTGTCGACTTCACCACCCAGGCCCGGCGTTTCGCCGTGCTGGTAGAAGCCCATACCGACCACGGTGTTGAGGTCGCCCTTGACTGCGATGAAGCCGTGCAGGGTCGACCACAGGCCGTAACCACGCACTGGCAGGATCAGGGTTTGCAGCTGACCGTCCTTCTCCACCATGTAAACGGTGGTGTAACGCTCCTGGCGCTTGATCCCGGCGATGTCCTCGCTGCTGCTCAATGCGGTGGACAGCTTGGGATCCTTGGCCGCCTTGAGCGGGTCGAAGGTGATCGGGTCGAAGGCGTCGGAGAACTTGCCGGTTTCCAGGTCCACCAGCTTGGCGGTGATGGTACCGTCGAACACCTGCTTGACCTGGGCCGAGGACATGCCCGGCTGGGCCAGACCTGCGATCGCCAGGATGCTGCGCTGCTTGTCCAGCAGGCGGTTTTCAACCTGAGTCGGCTTCAGTGCGATGGCTGCGCCGGCGACGAACACCGAGCACACCAGACACACCAGCACCGCCACCGTCAGCGTGCGGACGGTGGATTCTTTTTGACTAGACATTACGTGCCAGCCTCCGCTTGATATTGGCCTGAACGACGAAGTGGTCGATCAGCGGTGCAAACAGGTTGGCGAACAGGATCGCCAGCATCATGCCCTCGGGGAAGGCCGGGTTGACCACACGGATCAGCACGACCATCACGCCGATTAGAGCGCCGAAGATCCATTTGCCGGTGTTGGTCATGGAGGCCGACACTGGGTCGGTGGCCATGAAGAACATGCCGAAAGCGAAGCCGCCAACTACCAAGTGCCAGTACCAGGGCATGGCGAACATCGGATTGGTGGTGGAGCCGATCAGATTGAGCAGCAGGCTCAGGCCGATCATGCCCAGCATCACGCCGACGACGATGCGCCAGGAAGCAATACGGGTCAGCAACAGAACCAGACCGCCGATGGCGATGGCCAGGGTGCTGGTTTCGCCCATCGAGCCGTGAATGGTGCCGACGAAAGCGTCCATCCAGGTGATGCCGTTGTTGATCACGTTCTCGATGCCGCCACTGGCCGCCAGGCTCAGCGAGGTGGCGCCAGCGAAACCGTCGACCGCCGTCCACACCGCATCACCGGACATCTGCGCCGGATAAGCGAAGAACAGGAAGGCACGACCAGTCAGCGCCGGGTTGAGGAAGTTCTTGCCGGTACCACCGAACACCTCCTTGCCGATCACCACGCCGAAGCTGATGCCCAGAGCGACCTGCCACAGCGGAATGCTTGGCGGCAGGATCAGGGCGAACAGCACGGAGGTAACGAAGAAGCCTTCGTTGACTTCGTGACGGCGGATCGAGGCGAACAGCACTTCCCAGAAACCGCCAACGATGAAGGTCACCGCGTAGACGGGCAGGAAGTAAGCCGCACCCTGAATGAAGTTGTCCCACAGGCTGTTCGGATCGAAACCGGCCAGCGAGCCGATCAGAGCGAAGCGCCAGCCTTCCTGGCTCGCCAGCAGCTCGGGGCTCTGGGCGAAGATCAGGTTGGCCTGGTAGCCGGTGTTCCACATACCGAAGAACATCGCCGGGAAGGTACACAGCCACACGGTGATCATCATGCGCTTGAGGTCGATGCCATCACGCACGTGAGCGGTGGTTTTGGTCACGCTGCCAGGACGATAGAAGAAGGTATCGATGGCTTCGTAGAGCGCGTACCACTTCTCGTACTTGCCGCCCTTTTCGAAGTTGTGCTCGATCTTGTCGAGGAATGCACGAATGCCCACGGATTAACCCTCCTTCTCGATGCGGGTGAGGTTGTCCCGCAGGATCGGGCCATATTCATACTTGCCGGCACAGACATAGGTGCACAGCGCCAGATCTTCCTCATCGAGTTCCAGGCAACCCAGTTTCTGGGCCATCTCGGTGTCGCCGACGATCAGGTAGCGCAGCAGTTGCGTCGGCAGGATGTCCAGCGGCATCACAGCTTCGTAGTTACCCACCGGCACCATGGCGCGCGGGCTGCCGTTGGTGGTGGTGGTGAAGTTGAACAGCTTGGCGCCGGCCAACTTGGATACGAAGATGTTCAGTACCGAGTGCTTGTTAACGCCTGCGCGCAGGTAATGCATCATCTCGCGGTCGTTACCTTCGCCCAGGCAGGACACCTGATTGTGGTAGCGGCCGAGGAAGGCGAATGCGCCCTGAGCGGTGCGACCGCCGAATACCGAACCGGAGATCACGCGATTGAAGCCGGGTTTGAGCTCACCGGCGGTGAGTTCCTCCAGGCTGGCACCCAGACGGGTACGCAGCAGACGCGGTTGCTCGGCAACCGGGCCAGCCAGTGCCACCACGCGCTCGACGAACAGCTGACCGGTGGTGAACAGCTTGCCTACGGCGATCACGTCCTGATAACCGATCTGCCATACGCTCTTGCCGATGCTAACCGGGTCGAGGAAGTGAATGTGAGTACCCGGCAGACCGGCCGGGTGCGGACCGGCGAAGGCTTCGCTCTGCACCTTGGCCAGCTTCTCGCCAGGCAGATTGGCGCCTTCGGCCTTGCACAGGAAGACCTTGGCCAGGTTGCCGAGAACCTTCAGGCCATTCTCGAAATCAGCGGCGTATTCGCCGATGATCACCGCAGGATCCGCAGCAAGAGGGTGCGTATCGACGGCAGTGACGAAGATCGAACTGGGTACGGCATCGAGCGCCGGCACCTTGCTGAACGGACGGGTGCGCAGAGCGGTCCACAGACCGGACTGCTGCAGGTTCTCGCGAACCTGCTCGTCACTCAGTGCTTCGAGCTGATCGGCAGCGTACTGGGCGAAGGTTTCCTGCTCGTCGCCATCGATGTCGATGACCACGGACTGCAGGACACGCTTCTCGCCACGGTGAATGGCGCTGATCACGCCTGCAGCGGGGGCGGTGTAGCGCACGCCGGGTGTTTTCTTGTCGGTAAACAGCAATTGACCGAGCTTGACCCGATCACCGACCTGCACTTCCATCGTCGGCTTCATCCCGTGATAGTCGAAGCCGATGACGGCAACACTACGTACGGGCCTGGCGGCCTCGATACGCTGTGTCGGCGCACCCGTTATGGGCAAATCAAGCCCATGCTTTAGTTTGATCATAGGTTTGCCTAACCACTGATTTAGAAAGCTTCTTATAGGACAGGCGGCGCTACCAAAAGTCTAATAGACCCGACCACGCCGATACGACATGGGCGTGGAGGAAGGCGCCAAACCTGGGTAAAAAATCCGCTTAATTATAAAGACCCCCCCTGTCACTGACCACCCAAGCACTTGCTTTTTTTGGCTTTTCGGTAACAGCCAGCAACAAAGTCGATGCTGACCCATATCAACCTGAGCTAACTTCAGCGAGCCGCTTTCCAGGCACAAAAAACGGGAGCCGAAGCTCCCGTTTTTCTTGCAACCCTGATGCTTAACGCGGGAATGCTGGCGGGTTGACCCCGGCCATGTCTTCCATCACGCGCACCACCTGGCAGCTGTAACCGAACTCGTTGTCGTACCAGACATACAGCACGACGCGGTTATCGTTGGCGATGGTCGCTTCGGCATCCACCACGCCGGCGTGGCGCGAACCGACGAAGTCGGTGGAAACCACTTCCTGCGAGCTAACGAAGTCGATCTGCTTCTGCAGATCCGAGTGCATGGCCATCTGGCGCAGGTACTCGTTGATTTCTTCGCGGGTAGTGGCCTTCTCCAGATTCAGATTGAGAATGGCCATGGACACGTTCGGCGTCGGCACGCGAATGGCATTACCGGTCAGTTTGCCCTTGAGCACCGGCAGCGCCTTGGCGGCAGCGGTAGCAGCGCCAGTTTCGGTGATGACCATGTTCAACGCAGCGCTACGGCCGCGACGACTGCCTTTGTGGAAGTTGTCGATCAGGTTCTGGTCGTTGGTGTAGGAGTGCACGGTCTCGACGTGACCGTTGACGATGCCGTACTGATCATTGACCGCCTTGAGCACCGGCACGATGGCGTTGGTGGTGCAGGAAGCAGCGGAGATGATCTTGTCCTCGGCGCTGATTTCGCCGTGGTTGATGCCGTGCACGATGTTCTTCAGAGCGCCCTTGCCGGGAGCGGTGAGCACTACACGATCGACACCCGGGCAGGTCAGGTGCTGACCCAGGCCCTCGGCATCACGCCACACGCCGGTGTTGTCCACCAGCAGCGCGTTCTTGATGCCGTACTGGGTGTAGTCGACTTCCTTCGGGTCCTTGGCGTAGATCACCTGGATCAGGTTGCCGTTGGCCGTCAGGGTGTTGTTCTCTTCATCGATGGTGATGGTGCCGTTGAACTTGCCGTGTACCGAGTCACGACGCAGCAGGCTGGCACGCTTGACCAGGTCGTTGCTGGCACCCTTGCGCACGACGATGGCGCGCAGACGCAGACCATCACCACCGCCAGTCTTCTCGATCAGGATGCGCGCCAGCAGGCGGCCGATGCGGCCGAAACCGTACAGAACCACATCAGTGCCTTCACGGCCGGAACCGTTCTGCTTGCCGACCACATCGTCCAGCTCGTCCTTGACGAACTGCTCGACGCTGCGGCCAGCGCCTTCGGCCTTGAACTTGGCAACCAGCTTGCCCAGGTCCACGGAAGCGGCGCCCAGTTTGAGCTCGCTCATGGCCTTGAGCATGGGGAAGGTGTCGTGCACCGACAGTTCCGCCTCGTCGGCCAGACGGTGACGGGCAAAACGGTGAGCCTTGAGGATGTCGATGACAGAACGGTTGATCAGGCCACGGCCATAGATCGAGGTCACCACATTGTTGTTGCGGTAGAGCTGACCAATCAGCGGAATCATTGCTTCCGCAAGGGCTTCACGATCGATCCATTCACCGAGACACTGGTCGGGCTTCTGAGTCACGGGCAATACCTTCCACATGTAGGGGCTGAAAAAAGGGGCTACATTATGACGGTGCGCGCCTGCATGAGCAATGCGCGCCTGTCGCGACTGACATTGACCACCAAGCCCCGCTACAATTCCGGGCCTTTCGTCATGATCGTGAGCCGCCTGTGTCCGCAAAGACCGCGTCCGTACTCAGACTCCCTTCCCTGCCGTCCAGCGCTGGCAAACAGCAGTGGGGCAATCTGCCCGGCGCCGCCCTGTCCCTGGCGATAGCAGAAGCGGCCAGCAATGCCGGACGCTTCACCCTGGTGCTGACCGAGGGCAGCCAGAACGCCGAGCGCCTGCAGGAAGAACTGACTTTCTTCGCCCCGGATCTGCCCGTACTGCATTTCCCCGACTGGGAAACCCTGCCCTACGACGTTTTTTCGCCGCACCAGGACATCATCTCCCAGCGTATCGCCGCCCTTTATCGACTGCCGCAACTGAGCCGCGGCATTCTGGTAGTGCCGATCGCCACCGCCCTACACCGCCTGGCACCGAAAAGCTTTCTGCTCGGCAGCAGCCTGGTGCTGGATGTCGGCCAGAAGCTGGACGTGGATCAGATGCGCACACGCCTTGAAGCTGCCGGCTACCGCTGCGTCGATACCGTGTACGAGCACGGTGAGTTCGCCGTACGTGGCGCGCTGATCGACCTATTCCCCATGGGCAGCGAGACGCCCTATCGCATCGACCTGTTCGACGACGAAATCGAGACCCTGCGCACCTTCGACCCGGAAACCCAGCGCTCGGTGGACAAGGTCGAGTCGATCCGCCTGCTGCCGGCGCGTGAGTTTCCGCTGGAAAAGAAAGCCGTCACCGATTTCCGCGGCCGTTTCCGCGAGCGCTTCGACGTGGATTTTCGCCGTTGCCCGATCTATCAGGATCTGTCCAGCGGCATCACCCCGGCCGGTATCGAGTACTACCTGCCACTGTTCTTCGAAGAAACCGGCACCCTGTTCGACTACCTGCCGAGCGATACCCAGGTGTTCTCCCTGCCGGGTATCGAGAAGGCCGCCGAGCAGTTCTGGCAGGATGCGCGCAACCGCTACGAAGACCGCCGCGTCGACCCCGAACGCCCGCTGCTGCCGCCAGCCGACATCTTCCTGCCGGTCGAAGACTGCTTCGCGCGCCTGAAGAACTGGCCACGCGTGGTGGTCAATCAGGACGACATCGAGCCCGGCGTCGGCCAGACCCGCTTCGACGCGCGCGCCCTGCCCGACCTGGCAATCCAGGCCAAGGCCGGCGAGCCGCTGGCTGCCCTGCGCCGTTTCATCGAGGAGTATCAGGGCCGCGTGCTGTTCTGCGCCGAGTCGGCCGGTCGCCGCGAGGTGCTGCTGGAACTACTCGCCCGCCTCAAGCTCAAGCCCAAGGAAGTCGACGGCTGGCCGGCCTTCGTCGCCAGCGGCGAACGCCTGAACATCTGCATCGCGCCACTGGACGAAGGGCTGCTGCTCGACGACCTGGCGCTGATTGCCGAAAGCCCGCTGTTTGGCCAACGGGTGATGCAGCGCCGTCGTCGCGAGAAAGGTCGCGACGCTGGCGACAACGTGATCAAGAACCTCACCGAGCTGCGCGAAGGCGCACCAGTGGTGCACATCGATCATGGCGTGGGCCGCTACCTGGGCCTGGTGACAATGGAGTTCGACGGCCAGGCCGCCGAGTTCCTCGCCCTGCAGTACGCCGACGAAGCCAAGCTCTACGTGCCGGTGGCCAGCCTGCATCTGATCGCCCGCTACACCGGCAGTGACGATGCGCTCGCGCCCTTGCACCGCCTGGGCTCGGAAGTCTGGCAGAAAGCCAAGCGCAAAGCCGCCGAACAGGTACGCGACGTCGCCGCCGAGTTGCTCGATATCTACGCCCGCCGCGCCGCCCGCGAAGGCTTCGCCTTCCAGGACCCAGCCCTGGATTACGCCACCTTCAGCGCCGGCTTCCCCTTCGAGGAAACGCCGGACCAGCAGACCGCCATCGACGCCGTGCGTGCCGACATGCTGGCCGGCAGGCCAATGGATCGCCTGGTCTGTGGCGACGTCGGCTTCGGCAAGACCGAAGTGGCCATGCGCGCCGCCTTCATCGCTGTGCACAGCGGCAAGCAGGTGGCAGTGCTGGTACCCACCACCCTGCTCGCCCAGCAGCACTACAACAGCTTCCGCGACCGCTTCGCCGACTGGCCGGTGAAGGTCGAGGTGATGAGCCGCTTCAAGAGCGCCAAGGAAGTCGACGAGGCCGTGCAGCAATTGGCCGAAGGCAAGGTGGATATCGTCATCGGCACCCACAAGCTGCTGCAGGACGACGTCAAGTTTCAGAATCTGGGCCTGGTCATCATCGACGAGGAACACCGCTTCGGCGTGCGCCAGAAGGAGCAGCTCAAGGCGCTGCGCAGCGAGGTGGACATCCTCACCCTGACCGCCACGCCGATCCCGCGCACCCTGAACATGGCCGTGGCCGGCATGCGCGACCTGTCGATCATCGCCACACCACCGGCGCGACGCCTGTCGGTGCGCACCTTCGTCATGGAGGCCAACAAGCCGACCATCAAGGAAGCACTGCTGCGCGAGCTGCTGCGCGGCGGCCAGGTGTACTACCTGCACAATGACGTGAAGACCATCGAGAAGTGCGCCGCTGACCTGGCCGAGCTGGTGCCCGAGGCACGCATCGGTATCGGCCACGGGCAGATGCGCGAGCGCGATCTCGAGCAGGTGATGAGCGACTTCTACCACAAGCGCTTCAACGTCCTGGTGGCCTCGACCATCATCGAGACCGGTATCGACGTACCCAGCGCCAATACCATCATCATCGATCGCGCCGACAAGTTCGGCCTGGCGCAACTGCACCAGCTGCGCGGTCGTGTCGGTCGTAGCCACCACCAGGCCTACGCCTATCTGCTCACCCCACCACGCAAGCAGATGACGCCGGACGCCGAGAAGCGCCTGGAGGCCATCGCCAATGCCCAGGACCTGGGCGCCGGCTTCGTCCTGGCCACCCATGACCTGGAAATTCGCGGCGCCGGCGAACTGCTCGGCGATGGCCAGAGCGGGCAGATCCAGGCCGTCGGCTTCACCCTGTACATGGAAATGCTCGAGCGCGCGGTCAAGGCCATCCAGAAAGGCGAGCAACCCAATCTCGATCAACCGCTGGGTGGCGGCCCGGAAATCAACCTGCGCGTGCCGGCACTGATTCCCGAAGCCTACCTGCCCGACGTGCATGCGCGACTGATTCTCTACAAACGCATCGCCTCGGCCACCGACGAAGACGGCCTGAAGGAACTGCAGGTGGAGATGATCGACCGCTTTGGCCTGCTGCCGGAGCCGAGCAAGCATCTGATGCGCCTGACCCTGCTCAAACTGCAGGCGGAGAAGCTGGGCATCACCAAGGTCGACGCCGGGCCACAGGGCGGTCGCATCGAGTTCGCCAGCGACACCTGCGTCGACCCGCTGACGCTGATCAAGCTGATCCAGGCCCAGCCCAAACGCTACAAGTTCGAAGGCGCCACCGTCTTCAAGATCCAGGTGCCCATGGAGCGCGCGGAAGAGCGCTTCAACACCCTGGAAGCCCTGCTCGAGCGCCTTGCGCCCACCACCTGAAGGATTCTCAAATGCGCCCATTGCACCTGATCGCCCTGCTGCTCTGCCTGCTCGCACCGAACGCCTTCGCCGAACGCCTGTATCAGGTGGAACTGCTGGTATTCCGCCAGGCCGGTGAGCCGGTGGTCGCACCGAAGATCGCCCCCGATGACTGGGCCGGCACCGCACTGCCGATCGCCGGCAGCGAGCGCGCCACCAGCCTCGATAGCGAGGCCGCCAAGCTCAATCCCAGCAACGGCTACCAGCTTCTGCTGCACAAGGCCTGGAGCCAGACACTGGGCTCCTCAGCCAGTCGCGTGGCCGTCACCAGCGGCGATGACCACCTCGGCCACTACCCGGTAGAGGGCACCCTCACCTTCACCCAGGATCGCTTCGCCGATCTGGACCTGGAACTGTGGATCAACAGCTTCAGCGCCGACGGTCTGCTGCAAAGCAGCGAACACATGAAAGTCGCCCAGCGCCTGAAGGACAACAGCCTGACCTATCTCGATCACGGCAGCCTCGGTGCACTGGTGCGCATCAGCCCGCTTTGAGGACAGGACGCAAAAGGGCCGCTAAGCGGCCCTTTTCATTGGCGCAGAGAAGCTAGTCACTCAACACACGCGCCAACACGGCCTTGACCGTCCCCATCCCCTGCTCCAGTACGCGCTCGATCTCCGCCATGGTGATCAGTCCCGGCGCCTTGCCCGCAGCTGGATTGACCACCAGCGCCAGACAGGCATAGGGCAACGCCAGCTCGCGCGCCAGCGCCGCCTCGGGCATGGCGGTCATGCCGACCAGGTCGCAGCCGTCGCGCTCCATCCGCACGATTTCCGCCGCCGTCTCAAGGCGTGGCCCCTGCGTACAGCCGTACACGCCATGACTGCTGAAGGCAGCCCCTTCAGCACGCAACGCCGCGATCAGGCGCTCGCGCAATGCCGCATCGTAGGGGTGACTGAAATCGACGTGCGTCACCTGATCCAGTTCGCCCTCGAAGAAGGTGTGCGCCCGCCCGGCGGTGTAATCGATCAGTTGATGCGGCACGCAGAAGTGGCCCGCGCCCATCGCCGCATGAATGCCGCCCACGGCATTGACCGCGACGATCGCGCGAGCCCCGGCATGCTTCAGCGCCCACAGGTTGGCGCGGTAGTTGACCTGATGCGGCGCAATGCGATGCGGCTGACCATGACGGGCGAGAAACAGCACCTCGCGCCCGGCATACTCGCCACGCAGGATATCGGCCGACGGCGCACCATAAGGCGTATCCAGCGTCAGCCTCTGACGAATCGCGAGGCCTTCCAGATTGGCCAGCCCCGTACCTCCGATGAGCGCGTGAACGGTCATAAGTCGAACCTCAGTCGAGCAACTGCGCCGTCCTCAGCGCAGCCACTGCCGTCGACCAGCGCGGCGCCTGGCGATAATCGGTACAGGCATGGCCACGCCCGCGCATGCGCTGCAGGCGCGGGGCCGGCATGACCTGCAAGCGCTGCAGTGCGCTGAGGGCCAGTTCAGCCGAGCCGCGGTCATTGCATACCAAGCCCATGTCACAGCCTGCGGCAAGTGCAGCTTCGATACGCTTGCCGGCATCGCCGACCACGTGCGCACCGGCCATGGACAGGTCGTCGCTGAAGATCACGCCGTCGAAGCCCAGCTCACCACGCAGGATGTCCTGCAACCAGCGGCGCGAAAAACCCGCCGGCTGCTCATCGACCTGCGGATAGATGACATGTGCCGGCATCACGGCATCGAGTTCACCAGCCAGCCGCTTGAACGGCTGCATGTCACAGGCACGGATGTCATCGAGGCTGCGCTCGTCGACCGGGATGGCCACGTGGGAATCCGCTTCCGCCCAACCGTGCCCTGGGAAGTGCTTGCCAGTGGCGGCCATGCCGGCCTGATGCATGCCACGGATGAAGGCAGCTGCCAGTGTGGTGGCGCGCAGCGGATCGCCTTCGAACGCCCGACTACCGACCACCGCACTGCGCTGGTGATCAAGATCCAGCACCGGTGCGAAGCTCAGATCCAGCCCGACCGCCAGCACCTCGGTCGCCATCAGCCAGCCACAGTGCTCAGCCAGTTCGTCGGCGTTGCGGTTGTCGGCAATCGCGCGCATCGCCGGCAGCCGCAGAAAGCCCTGGCGCAGACGCTGCACCCGACCACCTTCCTGGTCCACCGCCAACAGCAGGTCCGGGCGCACGGCGCGAATGCTCTGACACAGCTCGCGCACCTGACGCGGCGATTCGATGTTGCGGGCAAAAATGATCAGGCCGCCCACCTCGGGCTGGCGCAGCATCTGGCGATCCTCGGCGGTCAGCCAGGTGCCGGCGACGTCCATCATCAAAGAGCCTTGCATGAACATATTCCTTATTTGAAAGCCAGGTTGGCAGCCCACTGCGGGCAAGACGCCTCGTCGATACGCACCCTGCAATATGAGGGCACGCGCTCGAAGAGCGCCAGCATGTCGGCGTTGCGCAAACGGATGCAGCCATGGGACAACGGCTCGCCCATGGGTTCCGTATCCGGGGTGCCGTGCAAATAGATGTAGCGACGGAAGGTGTCGACCTCGCCCAGGCGATTGCGCCCTGGTTCGAGACCGCTCAACCAGAGAATGCGAGTAAGAATCCAGTCGCGGCCAGGAAACTGCTGGTGAAGCTGCGACGACCATACTTCACCGGTCCAGCGCCGCCCGCGCAACACGGCCGCCAGCGGCAAACCGGCGCCGATCTTCGCGCGCACCTGGTGCAGCCCCCGCGGCGTGCAGCCCGAGCCATTGCGCTCGCCCACTCCATTGCGCGCGGTGGATACGGACAAACGCAACACCAGTCGCCCGGCGCTGAAGCCGTACAGCGCCTGATCGGCAATGGAGATATGCAATAAATCGAGATCGGACATGGGCCGCTAGCTTAGCCGAAGGGCGAAGCCAAGCCCACCTACTGCCGGGTCATGCCTTGGGGGCAGCGCTTGGCGTCTTGGTCCGCGGCTTGAGTTGCGCACCGGCCAGCGCCGGATCGTTGACCCCGCTCTCAGAACGCATGCCGGCGGCGAGGAATGGCACCATCATGCGCATCACCTGCTCGATCGAGGTATTGACGCCGAAATCGGTCTCGGCCATCGCTCGCAGCGCCTTGATACCGGACATGCTGAACGCCGCGGCGCCGAGCATGAAGTGCACGCGCCAGAACAGCTCAAGCGGAGGAATGCGCGGCGCGGCGTCATGCACCAACAGCATGTAGCGACGAAAGACCTTGCCGTAGACCTCTTCCAGGTATTTGCGCAGGTGGCCCTGGCTCTGACTGAAAGCCAAACCGAGCAGACGCATGAAGATCGACAGGTCGTTACCGCTGCGCGGCTTCACGGCCAGCGCCTGCTCGACCAGAAGTTCAAGCAACTCTTCCAGGGAAACCTGGGTTTCGGATTTGGCCTGACGACGATCGAGTTCTTTTTCCAGGCTGGCGCAAAATGGCCCGAGAAAACGCGAGAAGACCGCCTGAATCAGCGCCTTCTTCGAACCGAAGTGATAGTTGACCGCGGCCAGATTGACGCCGGCCTTGCTGGTGATCAGACGCAGTGATGTCTCGGCGAAGCCTTTTTCCGCGAACAGCTGTTCCGCAGCATCGAGAATGCGTTCAACGGTTTCCGACTGAGCCATGAGTTATCACCTGACAAACACTTGTTTGAAACATACGTTTCAGCCCACTGCATTGTCAAGCCGCATGAGCCGTCTTTTGGCCGGCCGGTCACAGCTTACAACAAGCAGAGACGCAGATTAGCCAACACGGGTAACAAGCGGAAAGACCGGCGCCTGCAAATAGACCGTTGCCAAGCCCGACTTACTGTATATAATCCCAGTCACTGTATAAAAAGACAGAGCCCAGCCATGCTGAAACTGACGCCACGCCAAGCCGAGATTCTCGCCTTCATCAAACGCTGCCTGGAAGACAACGGCTACCCCCCTACCCGCGCGGAAATCGCTCAGGAGCTGGGTTTCAAATCACCCAATGCGGCAGAAGAACACCTCAAGGCCCTCGCCCGCAAGGGCGCCATCGAGATGACCCCGGGCGCCTCGCGCGGCATCCGCATTCCGGGCTTCGAGGCAGGCGCCGCAAACGAGGATGAAGGCCTCCCGGTCATCGGCCGCGTAGCCGCTGGTGCACCGATCCTCGCCCAGCAACACGTCGAGGAATCCTGCCAGATCAACCCGGCGTTCTTTCAGCCCAAAGCCGACTACCTGCTGCGCGTGCGCGGCATGAGCATGAAAGACATCGGCATCTTCGACGGCGATCTGCTCGCCGTGCACACCACCCGCGAAGCCCGCAACGGCCAGATCGTCGTTGCCCGCATCGACGATGAAGTGACGGTCAAACGTTTCAAGCGCGAAGGCAACAAGGTCTGGCTGATTGCCGAGAACCCTGAGTTCGCCCCGATCGAAGTGGACCTGGAACACCAGGATCTGGTCATCGAAGGTTTGAGCGTCGGTGTAATCCGCCGCTGAGGAGACACCATGTACGTGCAGCAATCGTTCGAACGCCCACAACTTGCCCTTTTCGACGCCTTCCTTGCTGGAGCGCCAAGCGCCCCACTGGTTACCGATGACATCTCCACCAACGAGGATGATCAGGCTTTCAGCGAACTGGCTCTGCGTGGAGCGGCCGGCCACTGCCTGCACTTGCTGGCCCCGATCCTGCGTGAACTGAGCCAGAATCAGGATGCACGCTGGCTGACGCTGGTGGCACCTCCGGCCAGCCTCACGCAAAGCTGGCTGCGCGATGCCGGGCTGAACCGTGAACGCATCCTGCTGCTGCATCCGCGACAAGGGCAAAGCGCGCTGGAACTGGCCGAGGAAGCACTCAAGCTGGGGCGCAGCCACACCGTCATCAGCTGGCTACACCCGGTTGAGCGCAGCACGCGCCAGCGTCTCGCCCAGGCCGCCCATGCCGGCGCCGCACAAAGCCTGAATATCAGCCTGGGCTGAAGATCCGCAAACGAAAACGGGGCTCCAATGGAGCCCCGTTTTCGTTAAGCCGTAACCACTTCAGTGCAAGACGCGCGGGCCTTCTTCTTCTTCGCTACTGAAATCGCCCTCAGCCATTCGACCGGCCATCTGCACGCCAACATTGAGCATGGCCTTGGCGACTTCGATGTGCTGCCCCTGCAGAAAGGCTTTGGCATCAGCGGAGAAATCCAAGGTCACCAACGCCTCTTCATCCTCTGCACGACGCAGGGCAATACGCCCATCGGGCAGTTCGACGATTTCCAGAAAGGATGTGGGCATGGTTCAGTCTCGATGCGAAAACATGACATTGTAACAGTCGAACGGGATCATCCCCAGTCCACTTGTCCAGATATGCGCAATCAGCACTCGCTGAGGCCTTCACGAAAGCGCAGCACCACAGCCTTGAGCTGCTGCCGCCAGGCATCCACGTCGTCCAGGCTCAACTCGACAGGCTCCTCGCCGACGCTGACAGCCGTGATCAGGGGCATGGACGGATCGACCTTGGCCTTGGGCGCCTCGCGCGGCGGCTGGAACAACGCGGCATAGGCAGCGAGCAGCTCAGCCAGCCAGGTTTCACGCTGCTGCGCCAACTCGACCAGTTCAGCCAGCTCGGGACTGGGCGCGCCATCGAGCACGACCTGCTGAACGAACGACTCGACACGCGAGGGCGCGGCGTCGCTCATGCGGTAGTAGCCGGCAATCTCATGGCACAAGCCGAGAAGCCCACCGTACAGGTGAAACAGCGCGGCCTCGCGCTCGGCCTGTACCAGCGCCTGCACATTGAACGCCGAGCAAGCCTCGGCCTTGCGCCAGTTATCCAGAGCGATACCGGCGAAGAAGATCTTCTGATTGGTGCGGGTATAGATTTCTTTGGCCATTGCGGCGCCCTCCACTACAGATCGAGCCATGATACGCGCGCCAGCGGGAGCTGACGCGCATCTCGTCCAGGCATTCAGAGCGCCGCTTACGACGCCAGAGCGACACGCAGCTGATCGTGAGCCAGCGCTAGCGCTTGTCCTCGACCTTCCACTTGCCACCATCGTAGAACGCACGCCAGCCGGTCGGCTTGCCGTCGACCTCGGACTGCACGTATTGCTCCTTGGTCTTGCGGCTGTAGCGAATCACCGCAGGGCGACCGTCCGGATCCTTCTGCGGAGCCTCGCAGAGGAAGTGGTACTTGGGGTCGATCTCATGCTTGTGCGGGACAATTTCCAGCACCAGCGGCGCACGGGTCTCACGGTTCTTCGGGAACTGGCTGGCAGCGAGGAACAGACCCGAGGCGCCGTCGCGCAGCACGTAGGTGTCGTCCACCTTCTCGCACTTGAGCTCCGGCATCTCCACCTTGTCCATTTTCGGCGGCGCGGCTTCGCCGTTCTTGAGCAACTTGCGGGTGTTCTTGCAACTGGCATTGGTACAGCCGAAGAACTTGCCGAAACGGCCGGTCTTGAGCTGCATCTCGCTGCCGCACTTGTCGCACTCCAGGCTCGGCCCTTCGTAGCCCTTGATGCGGTACTGGCCCTGCTCGATCTCGTAGCCCGTGCAGTCCGGGTTGTTGCCACAGATGTGCAGCTTGCGGGTTTCATCCAGCAGGTAGGCATCCATGGCCGTGGAACAGATCGGGCAACGGTGCTTGCCAAGCAGAACCCGCGATTCGGACTCGCCCTCGTCGTCTGCAGCGATCTCGTCGCCCGGCACCAGGTTGATGGTGGCCTTGCAGCGCTCCTTCGGCGGCAGCGCATAGCCGGAGCAGCCGAGGAACACGCCGGTGGAAGCGGTACGAATCATCATCGGCCGGCCGCACTCGCGGCACGGAATATCGGTCAGGGTCGGCTGGTTGGCACGCATGCCGCCCTCGCCGGCTTCGGCCGCCTCGAGCTTCTTCTTGAAGTCGCCGTAGAACTCGTCGAGCAGATGCTTCCACTCACGCTCACCCTGCGCCACGTCGTCCAGACGCTCTTCCATGCCAGCCGTGAAACCATAATCCATCAGGTTGGCGAAGCTCTCGTCGAGACGCTCGGTGACGATATCGCCCATCTTCTCGGCATAGAAGCGGCGGTTATGCACCGTCACGTAGCCACGATCCTGAATGGTGGAAATGATCGCCGCATAGGTGGACGGACGGCCGATACCGCGTTTTTCCAGCTCTTTGACCAGGCTGGCTTCGGAGTAACGCGCCGGCGGCTTGGTGAAATGCTGGCTGGGGTCGAGCTGGATCAGCTTGAGGCCTTCGCCTTCCTTCATTTCCGGCAGGACGTCGTCCTCACCCGGCTTGCTCTGCTGCGGCAGCACACGGGTATAACCGTCGAATTTGAGGATGCGGCCCTTGGCGCGCAGCTCGAAACTGCCAGCGGCCACGGTGACGCTGGTGGACAGATATTCGGCCGGCGGCATCTGGCAGGCCACGAACTGGCGCCAGATCAGGTCGTACAGGCGCTCGGCATCGCGCTCCATACCGGACAGCTGGGTCGGGCGCAGGTTGACGTCGGAAGGACGAATCGCTTCGTGCGCCTCCTGAGCGCCTTCCTTGCTCGAATACTGATTCGGTTTGCCTGGCAGGTACTTGTCGCCGTACTCGCTGCCGATGAAGCCGCGCACCATCTCCACGGCATCGTTCGACAGGTTGGTCGAGTCGGTACGCATATAGGTGATGTAGCCAGCCTCGTAGAGACGCTGAGCCATCATCATGGTCTTCTTCACGCCGAAGCCGAGGCGATTGCTCGCGGCCTGCTGCAGGGTCGAGGTGATGAAAGGCGCCGATGGCTTGCTGCTGGTCGGACGGTCTTCGCGCTTGACCACGCTGTAGCTGGAGGCCTTGAGCTTCTCCAGCGCGGCCATGGCCTGCGCCTCGTTGACCGGCTTGAAGGCTGAACCGTCTTCGCGCACCACCTCGAAGCGCACCTTGGCGTTCTTCGCGGTACCGAGATCGGCGTGCACTTCCCAGTATTCTTCCGGGACGAAGGCACGGATTTCCTTCTCGCGTGCCACCACCAGTTTCACCGCCACCGACTGCACGCGACCGGCAGACAGGCCACGCGCGATCTTGGCCCACAGCAGCGGCGAGACCATGTAGCCCACCACGCGGTCGAGGAAGCGGCGCGCCTGCTGGGCGTTGACACGGTTGATGTCCAGCTCACCCGGCTTGGAGAAGGCTTCCTGGATCGCCTTCTTGGTGATCTCGTTGAACACCACGCGCTTGTAGCGGGTGTCATCGCCGCCGATGGACTCGCGCAGGTGCCAGGCAATGGCTTCCCCCTCGCGATCCAAGTCGGTTGCGAGATAGATGGTGTCGGCATCCTTGGCCAGACGACGCAGTTCGTCGATGACCTTTTCCTTGCCGGGCAGGATCTCGTACTTGGCTTTCCAGCCGTGCTCGGGGTCGACGCCCATGCGGGCGAACAGCTGACGTTTGGCCTTTTCCTTGGGCGACAGTGCAGGCGCCTCACCAGCAGCAGCCTTGCCACGCTTGGCAGGCTCCTTGGTGGCGCTTGCCGAGCCGCTGGTAGGCAGGTCACGGATGTGGCCGATGCTCGACTTCACCACGTACTGGTTGCCCAGGTACTTGTTGATGGTCTTGGCCTTGGCCGGGGATTCCACGATGACCAGCGATTTGCCCATGGATCAGAAAATTCCTGAATTGCGAAATATAGAAGGCTGGGAGCCATATGAGCCTGCTCACGAGCTCGTGAGCTAGAGTGATACAAGGCAAAAACAAGCGAGGAAGCGGAGTTTACGAGTGGTAAATGAGCATTCCGAGCTTGTTTTTAACGCAGTAGCGCCGACGCGCAACAGATCGTGAACAGGTTCTAAGGCCCCGCTATATATAGTGGCGACCAAGCGAAGGTCAAGCGCAGGGACTGCGCAGTCAGACTCAAGAACCGCCGATAGGGCTGACTTCAGCCTGAATCAAAGCAAAGCGTGGAACGCGCTTGCCGTCCACCTCGACCTCTTCACAGAACATGCTGAGAGGCCGCGCCCAGAGGCCGAACTCGCCGTACAGCGCCTGGTAGACCACCACTTCTTCCTCGTTCTCGGAATGACGCGCCACACCGAATACACGGTACTGCGGGCCTTTGTAGTGGCGATAGAGTCCTGGCTGCAACTGCATGAGCGGTTCCCGAAATAAAAAGCCGTAAAAAGCAAAACCGGGGCACTGGGCCCCGGTTTCTCTCGCCTTGCGCTTAAACGCGCTCGAAGACGGTGGTGATGCCTTGGCCAAGGCCCACGCACATGGTGGAGACACCCAGGGTGCCGCCGTTCTGTTTCATGACGTTGAGCAGGGTACCGGAGATACGGGCCCCGGAACAACCGAAGGGGTGCCCCAAGGCGATAGCGCCGCCGTGCAGATTCACCTTCTCTTCCATCTTGTCGAGCAGCTTCAGATCCTTCAGCACCGGCAGGGCCTGGGCCGCGAAGGCTTCGTTGAGCTCGACGAAATCGATGTCAGCCATGCTCAGACCGGCACGCTTGAGCGCTTTCTGAGTGGACGGTACCGGGCCGTATCCCATGATCGCCGGGTCGACACCGGCAACGGCCATGGCGCGAACCACGGCCATCGGCTGGATGCCCAGGTCCTGAGCACGCTGGGCGCTCATGACGATCATGCAGGAAGCACCGTCAGTGATCTGCGAGGACGTACCGGCAGTCACGGTGCCACCTTTCGGGTTGAAGGCAGGTTTCAGCGCAGCCAGGCTCTCGAGGGTAGTTTCCGGACGAATGGTTTCGTCGAAATCGTACATCTTGAGGAAACCGTTCTCGTCGTAGCCTTGCATCGGGATGATTTCATCCTTGAACTTGCCTTCGACGGTGGCCTTGTGCGCCAGACGGTGCGAACGCTCGCCAAAGTCGTCCTGCGCCTCGCGGCTGATGCCATGCATCTTGCCGAGCATTTCAGCGGTCAGGCCCATCATGCCGGACGCCTTGGCGGCGTACAGCGACAGGTGCGGGTTCGGGTCGACGCCATGCATCATGCCGACGTGGCCCATGTGCTCCACACCGCCGACAACGAACACGTCGCCGTTGCCGGTCTGGATCGCCTGCACGGCAGTGTGCAGCGCGCTCATGGACGAACCGCACAGACGGCTGACGGTCTGGCCGGCACTGGTGTGCGGAATCTGGGTCATCAGCGACGCCATGCGCGCGATGTTCCAGCCCTGCTCCAGGGTCTGGTTGACGCAGCCCCAGATCACGTCCTCGACCTCGGCCGGATCGACCTTGGCGTTACGCTCCAGCAGCTTGCTGATCAGGTGCGCGGACATGGTCTCGGCGCGGGTATTACGGTGCATGCCGCCCTTGGAACGACCCATCGGGGTACGACCGAAGTCGACGATCACTGCATCTCTAGGATTCAGGCTCATATTTCTACTCTCGCTCTGTTCGCTGCACGGTTAACCGAAGAACTTCTGGCCCTTGGCGGCCATTTCGCGAAGTTTTGCGGTCGGGTGGTACAGGGCGCCCAGCTCGGCATATTTGTCTGCCAGGGCGACGAATTCAGCGACACCGATCGAATCGATGTAACGCAGCGCACCGCCACGGAAGGGAGGGAAGCCAATACCGTAGATCAGGCCCATGTCGGCCTCGGCTGCGGTATCGACGATGCCGTCTTCCAGGCAACGAACGGTTTCCATGCACAGCGGGATCATCATGAAGTTGATGATGTCCTCGTCGGTGACTTCACGCTCTTCGACCACGATGGACTTGAGCAGCTCGTAGGCAGCCGGGTCGGAGACCTTCTTCGGCTTGCCGCGCTTGTCGGTCTCGTAGGCGTAGAAGCCCTTGCCATTCTTCTGGCCTAGGCGGTCGGCTTCGTACATCACGTCGACGGCGGTCTTGCCCTCGACAGCCATACGATCCGGGAAACCTTCAGCCATCACGTCACGGCCGTGGTGGCCAGTGTCGATGCCGACCACGTCGGACAGATAAGCCGGGCCCATGGGCCAACCGAACTTCTCCATCACCTTGTCGATGCGCACGAAGTCGACACCGAAGCCCAGCAGCTTGGAGAAGCCGCCGAAGTACGGGAACAGCACGCGGTTGACCAGAAAGCCCGGGCAGTCGTTGACCACGATCGGGTTCTTGCCCATTTTCTTGGCGTAGGCAACGGTGGTGGCCACGGCCACTTCGCTGGACTTCTCGCCACGGATGACTTCGACCAGCGGCATCATGTGCACCGGGTTGAAGAAGTGCATGCCGACGAAGTTTTCCGGACGCTTGAGCGCCTGGGCCAGCAGGCTGATGGAGATGGTCGAGGTATTGGAGGCCAGAATGGCGTCTTCACGCACCACGGCTTCCACTTCGGCCAGCACGATCTGCTTGACCTTGGGGTTCTCGACCACGGCTTCGACGACGATGTCGACGTTGCCGAAATCACCGTAGGACATGGTCGGACGAATGGCGTTGAGCGCCTCGGCCATCTTCGCCGGGGTCATACGGCCCTTCTCGACGCGCTTGCCGAGCAGCTTGGACGCCTCGTTCAGGCCCATCTGGATACCCTCTTCACGGATATCCTTCATCAGGATCGGGGTGCCCTTGGAGGCCGACTGGTAGGCGATACCGCCGCCCATGATGCCGGCGCCGAGCACGGCAGCCAGTTTCACGTCGCGGGCGATTTCGTCGTGGTGCTTGGCCTTCTTCTTCAGTTCCTGATCGTTGAGGAACAGACCGATCAGGCTCTCGGCAACCGAGGTCTTGGCCAGTTTGACGAAGCCGGCGGCTTCGACTTCCAGGGCCTTGTCACGGCCGAAGTTGGCCGCTTTCTGAATGCTCTTGATCGCCTCGACCGGCGCCGGGTAGTTCGGGCCGGCCTGGCCTGCGACGAAGCCCTTGGCGGTCTCGAAGCACATCATCTGCTCGATGGCGTTGAGCTTGAGCTTTTCCAGCTTGGGCTGACGCTTGGCCTTGTAGTCCAGCTCGCCGGAGATAGCGCGCTTGACCAGGTCCAGCGCAGCGTCCTTGAGCTTGGCGGGCGCGACCACAGCATCGACGGCGCCGACTTTCAGCGCGTCTTCGGCGCGGTTTTCCTTGCCGGAGGCGATCCACTCGACCGCGTTGTCGGTACCGATCACACGCGGCAAGCGCACGGTACCGCCGAAGCCCGGGTAGATGCCCAGCTTGACTTCCGGCAGACCGATCTTGGCGGTCTCGCTCATGACGCGGTAGTCGCCGGCCAGGCACATCTCGAAACCGCCACCCAGGGCAATGCCGTTGATGGCGACGACGGTCGGTACGGCGAGGTCTTCGAAATCACTGAAGATCTTGTTGGCTTCCAGGTTGCCAGCCACCAGCTCTGCATCGGGCAGTTTGAAGTTGTCCACGAACTCGGTGATATCGGCACCGACGATGAACACGTCCTTGCCACTGGTGACAATCACGCCCTTGATCGAACCGTCAGCCTTGATTGCGTCCACGCTGGCGCGCAGTTCGGCCAAGGTAAGACGGTTGAATTTGTTGACGGACTCACCCTTGAGGTCGAAATTCAATTCGACGATGCCGCTCTCAAGAGCCTTAACCGTGATGGCTTTACCTTCGTAAATCATCAACTGATCTCCACGGTATGGAAGCTGAACAGTACACATCGGAGCCAACCGGCAGGCCAGCTCACGGCACAGCCGTCGAGCATAGCTCCAATCGGTACGACATACCCACCGACGCGATATTCGGGCTGTAGTGGCGCGCCTGACCAGGCAAACGCTCAATTCATACGCCCGTTTGATTTGGGTGTGCACACCTTCAGGGAAAAGCTAGCGCTTGTCAATTGGGCTGTTTTCGTCGATTTCTCGACGAATTCTGCAAGCCTGGTCATTCGCGGCCTTCAGCCGATTCCGATAAATAGCGTCAATGTCGAGCCATTGCGGGCGTTTTCATGCCGGTTGCAGACACCACCGGGTACCTAGCCAAACTGCAAGGCTCCGGGTACAGTCGTCTCACTTTCAGCTGGCATAGCGCCACCTGAAGGCAATACAAAAACAAATCGAGCCCCACGACGGGCCACACGGAGTCGCCAATGTCGAGCCGCCGTTCGCTTGCATTTCCCCTGAGCGCCCTGCTCGTTTTCTTCTTCACATTCCTGCCCCCTACCCTGCTCCACGCCGCGCCGGCCGACGACCTGCTGCGCCTGCACCAGTTGAGTCTGGCCACACAAAAGAGCCTGGGCGACTTCTACATGTACAACGGTATGGAAGGCGATCAGCGCTACGCCCGGATGATTGGCGAATCACTGCAGGAGGGCCAAGCCTACCTGGACGGTCTCGGCGAAATGCCCGGCGATGCGAGCAAAGCCCTGCGAGCGCAGCTACTGAGCAACTGGCAGAGCTACCGAAACGGGCTTCAGACACTGATGGAGGCCATGCGCAGCCAGGGCTATACCGACCTGCAGCCGGTAGCCGACCTGGCCGAAAACAACCAGCGCATCATGGCCGTCAGTCAGCAGCTGTATCAGACAATTCAGCAAGAAAGCGGCTTCAGCGTACCGCCGCTGACCCAGAAGAGCCGTGAGCAAAGCCTGCTGATGCAGAGCATCGCGCTGGACTATGCTTCACGCAGCGCCTCGGTCGGCGCCAGCTTCTTTGGTGGCGGCGAGGAGCGCGCCATCGACGAACTGGCTGGCGAGTTTGCCAGCAAGCTGGACAACCTCAGCAACGCCGAGCAGAACACCCCGGAGATCCGCGCGGCCCTCAACGCCATCGGCACCAAGTGGCGTTACATCGAGAAATCCCTGCGCAACTACAACGAGAACACCGTACCCTTCCTGATCAGCAAGTATTCCGACAGCATCATCGACGGTCTGGAGGGCGTTGCCGCCCAGTACGCGGCAAGCCAGCATTGATGCATCAGATTCCGGCCTGCCTGGCCAACCCTCGCCCGGTGCTTGCACCGGGCTTTTCTTTGCCCATTCATGACCAGTCGCCCTATCCCGCACAATGGGGCCATACTTGGTACAGAGCCATTTGCCCCCTTGAGGAGGAGTTCACCATGCCCTACCAGCACATTCTGGTCGCTGTCGACCTGACCGAGGAATGCGACCCCGTAGTGGTACGCGCGCAGAAGCTGGCTCAGGCCAGCGGTGCCAAGATGTCCCTGGTGCATATCGTCGAACCGATGGCCATGGCCTTTGGCGGTGACGTGCCGATGGATCTGTCGATGCTGCAACAGCAGCAGTTCGAACAGGCCCGCGAGCGCCTGGACAGCTTCACCGGCAAATACCCGGAGCTGACCGCAGACCAACGCCACCTGGCTTATGGCCAACCCCGCCAGGAAATCCACCGCCTCGCCGAAGAGCAAGGTTGCGACCTGATCGTGGTCGGCAGCCATGGCCGCCACGGTCTGGCGCTGCTGCTGGGCTCCACCGCCAATGACGTGCTGCACGGCGCGCCCTGCGATGTGCTCGCCGTGCGCCTGAAAAAGGCGGATAAAAGCGCTTGAGATAGCGGCGCGGCTAAAGCCCCTCCCGCACAGTAGCCACGTTGGCTCTGTCCGCGGGAGGCGCTTCAGCGGCCTTCGGCCCTATTCGAACGACTCGCCCGCGCTCATGACCAGCGGGCGGATCTTCTGCAGCTGGGTCTCCAGCGAGACCGTCATGCTCGACGACATCGAAAAGAAGGTGAGGAAGGCCTTGAGGTTGGAGTCGCCCTCGCAGGTGTCATGGATGCGCTGCCAGAAGGCCTGATTGACCAGCTTCAACTGCTGGAACAGGCGCACCAGCCCCTTCAACTCCCAATCGGCCAGACGCCCCTCACGCATGTTGAAGTACTGCCGCGCCAGGTACAGCGATACCGCGCGCAGGATGAACTCCTGGTTGCTGGCAAAAGGCAGATGGTTCTGCGCCATGGGTTTCAGACGCGCCAGCACCGGACAGGCACTGGTGGCCATGATCACCCCAAGCAGCGCACGCAGGCCTTCTTCCAGACCGACATGCTTGGTGTATTCGCGCTCGGGCGTGCGCACCCAGACACTGGCTTTCTTGAATGCTGGCAGGCCATGAAAGTCTTCGATCACCCGATGCAGGTCGACTGCCGCCGGACAATGGCTGAACTGCTCACGACTGAGCGGACAATTGCTGCATTGCTGATGCCCGAGCCGGGTCCAGGCCGGCGCCTGCTGCGCCTCTACGGGGTCATATTCGCGGTTCAGTTCGATCCGATAGCTGAACTGATGATTGTCGTCGAGAGTAATGCGGTACTCGATGGCCATTGCCCGTTCGTTCCTTCGTCAGCCTTCCAGTTCTGCCCAGCGCTCGAGCAACCTGTCCATTTCCTTCTGCAGGTCGTCGAGACGCGCCAATACTTCGGTGGTGATCTGCACCGGCTGTTGATAGAAGGCAGGATCAGAGACCTGCTCCTGCACAGCCGCCATTTCCTGCTCCAGAGCATCGATCTGCCCCGGAATCGCCTCCAGCTCGCGCTGTAGCTTGTAACTGAGTTTCTTCTTCGCCGGCTCGGCGCTCTCCTGCACCGGCGCCGTGGCGGCGGGAGTCGGTGTTTCGACGATGGCCGTGGCCAGCTCGGCCTTGCCCGACTTGCTTTCACCCACACCAAGCAGGCGCGGCGAACCACCCTGGCGCAGCCAGTCCTGGTAACCACCGACGTATTCGCGCACCTTGCCCTCACCCTCGAATACCAGGGTGCTGGTCACGACGTTATCGAGGAAGGCACGGTCGTGGCTGACCATCAGCACGGTGCCAGGGAAATTGAGCAGGACTTCTTCGAGCAGTTCCAGGGTTTCCACGTCCAGGTCGTTGGTCGGTTCATCGAGCACCAGCAGGTTGGCCGGTTTGCTGAACAACTTGGCGAGCAATAGTCGTGCCCGTTCACCCCCTGAGAGCGCCTTCACCGGGGTACGGGCGCGTTGTGGGCTGAACAGGAAGTCGCCCAGATAGCTCAGTACATGGCGGCTCTGGCCATCGATGGTGATGAAGTCACGACCTTCGGCTACGTTGTCGATCACCGTCTTTTCCGGTTCGAGCTGGTGACGCAATTGGTCGAAATACGCCACTTCCAGTTTGGTACCCACCTCGATCTTGCCGCTGCTCGGCTGCAGGTCACTGAGCAGCAGCTTGAGTAGCGTGGTCTTGCCGGTGCCGTTGGCGCCGAGCAGACCGATACGGTCACCGCGCTGCAGGACCATGGAAAAATCCTTGACCAGGAACGGGCCACCGCTGTGCGCGAAGCTGACATTCTCAGCCACCATCACCTGCTTGCCGGACTTGTCCGCCGTATCGAGCTGGATATTCGCCTTGCCCTGGCGCTCACGTCGCTCACTACGCTCCGCGCGCATCGCTTTGAGCGCACGCACGCGCCCCTCGTTACGGGTACGACGGGCCTTGATGCCCTGGCGAATCCACACTTCCTCCTGGGCCAGACGCTTGTCGAACAGCGCGTTGGCGGTTTCTTCGGCGGCGAGCTGCTGCTCCTTGTGTACCAGGAAGCTGGCGTAATCACCGTTCCAGTCGATCAGGCCGCCACGATCCAACTCGAGAATGCGCGTGGCCAGGTTCTGCAGGAAGGAACGGTCGTGGGTGATGAACAGCACGGCGCCGCCAAAATCCTTGAGCGCCTCTTCCAGCCAGGCGATGGCGCCAATGTCCAGGTGGTTGGTCGGCTCGTCGAGCAGCAGCAGATCGGGTTCGGAGACCAGCGCCTGGGCCAGCAGCACGCGACGGCGCCAGCCACCGGAAAGCTCGGCCAGGGTCTTGTCCGCCGGCAGCTGCAGGCGGCTCAGGGTGCTGTCGACCAGTTGCTGCAGACGCCAGCCATCTTTGGCTTCCAACTCCTGCTGCACGTGCATCAGTTGCTCGAGGTCGTCATCACCCTGGATGTTCTGCGCCAGGTGGTGATAGCGCGCCAGCAACTCACCAACGCCGGCCAGGCCTTCGGCGACCACATCGAACACCGTACGCTCGTCGGCTCGCGGCAACTCCTGTGGCAACTCGCCGATCTTCAGCCCAGGCGCACGCCAGATCTCGCCGTCATCGGGCATCTGGTCGCCCTTGACCAGGCGCAGCATGCTCGATTTGCCGGTGCCGTTGCGGCCGATGATGCACACCCGCTCACCTCGCGCGATCTGCCAGGACACCCCGTCGAGCAGGGGCATGGCGCCATAGGCGAGGGATACGTCGGCAAACTTGAGCAGGGTCATGGGCATCTCCAGAAACAGGCGGCGCATTCTACCCGAGTTGCCCGCCGGCCGTTGCCGTTTCCACCAAGATGCAAGACGCAATTCCCGCGCATCCGTCGGCGCCGGCTCCGCGCATTTTTGCTGTATGTGTCCATCCGGCCCGGCGGCATTCACCGCGCCCCCATGAAACGCTAAGCTAGGGGTATGCAACGACACGGACCGTGTTGCCCCATACCTCTGCTTCCCCCTGGAAATGCCATGCGCAGTCGCTTTTTCTCTGTAGTTTCCTGTCTGATTCTCACCGCCACTGGTGTCGCCAGTGTCGAAGCCGCCAGCCTCACCCAGCAGCGCCAGTACTACGATGAAGCCAAGCGCGCCCTGGCCAAGGGCGACAGCGGCCCCTATCGCCAGTACGCCAGCGCCCTGCGCGATTACCCGCTGACGCCCTACCTCACCTATGACGAGCTGACCAGTCGCCTCAAGTCGGCAAGCAATGCCGAGATCGAGAAATTCCTCGCCGAGCACGGCGACCTGCCCCAGGCCAACTGGATGAAACTGCGCTGGTTGCGCTGGCTGGCCGAACGTGGCGACTGGAAGCCCTTCCTCGATCATTACGACCCGGCGCTCAACTTCACCGAGCTGGACTGCCTGTACGGCCAGTACCAGATGAGCCACGGCCTGACCGCTGAAGGCAACGCCACCGCCGAGAAACTCTGGCTGGTGGGCAAGTCGCAGCCCAACGCTTGCGATCCGCTGTTCGAACGCTGGGCTGCCAATGGCCAGCTCACCGAGCAGCGACGCTGGCAGCGCACCAAGCTGGCGGTGGAAAGCGGCAACTACGGCCTGGCCAACTTCCTGATCAAAGGCATGCCGACACTCGGCGAGCGCGGCAAGCTGATGGTCGAAGTGGCGCAGAAGCCGCAACTGTTGAAGAACACCGCACGCTTCGCCCCAGCAGATGAGGCCATGAGCGACGTGGTCGGCCTCGGCCTGCGCCGCCTGGCCCGGCAAAATCCTGAAGATGCCCTGGACCTGCTCGAGGGCTATGCCCAGCGCATGAAGTTTTCCTCGGACGAACAGGTCGCCATCGCCCGCCAGATCGGACTGCGCCTGGCGCAACGCTTCGACCTGCGCGGCCTGCAGGTGATGAGCAAGTACGACCCACAGCTGCGCGACAACACCGTCAGCGAATGGCGTGCGCGCCTGTTGCTGCGCCACGGCCGCTGGGAAGAGGCGTATCAGCTGACCCAACGCATGCCATCCGACCTGGCCAGCAGCAACCGCTGGCGCTACTGGAATGCGCGCAGCCTGCAACTGGCGCAGCCCAACAGCCAGCAACCTGCGGTGCTGTTCCAGGCACTGGCCAAGGAGCGTGACTTCTATGGCTTCATGGCGGCAGATCAGGTCAAGGCACCTTACGCCCTGAACAACCAGCCGTTGGCACTCGACCCGAAGGTGGTGCAGAAAGTGCGCAACACCGCTGGCGTCAAGCGCGCCATGGAATTCCATGAACGCGGTCAGATCGTCGACGGTCGCCGCGAGTGGTATCACGTCAGTCGCCTGTTCAGCCGTGACGAGCTGGTGGCCCAGGCGCGCCTCGCCTACGAAATGGAGTGGTACTTCCCGGCCATCCGCACCATCAGCCAGGCCAAGTACTGGGACGACCTGGAAGTGCGCTTCCCCATGGCCCACCGCAGCGAACTGGTGCGCGAGGCCAAGCGCCGTGACCTGCACTCGAGCTGGGTATTCGCCATCACCCGCCAGGAAAGCGCCTTCATGGCCGACGCCCGCTCCCACGCAGGCGCCATGGGCCTGATGCAACTGATGCCCGGCACCGCCAGGGACACCGCACGCAAGTTCGGTATCCCCCTGGCATCGCCACAGCAGGCGCTCAACCCGGACACCAACATCCAGCTGGGCGCGGCTTACCTGAGCCAGGTGTACGGCCAGTTCAATGGCAACCGCGTGCTCGCCTCGGCGGCCTACAATGCCGGCCCTGGCCGAGTGCGCCAGTGGCTGCGCGGCGCCAATCACCTCAGTTATGACGTCTGGGTGGAGAACATCCCGTTCGACGAAACCCGCCAGTACGTGCAGAACGTATTGTCCTACTCGGTGATCTACGGCCAGAAACTCAACGCGCCGCACCCACTGGTAGCGTGGAACGAGCGTTTCTTCGACGATCAGTAAAGGAAAAAGCCCCGATCGGACCAGGGTCAGATCGGGGCTTGTCATTTCCTGCAGCGAGGCTCCAGGGCGCGTCATTTCAGTGGCGCATGGCGTTCGGTTCTTGCTACTCCAGCACTTCGACCGTCATCCCGACCTGCAGCTCACCGATGCCGCGTGGCAACAGGTTCTGACCGAAGTACACGTCGCCATCACGCTCGCGGTAGGTCTTGAGCGTGGCCAATGGCTCGCGCTGGGCATTGCGCTCGCCCGTCTGCGGGTCGATGGTGGTGAGAATGCAGCGCGAACACCCCTTGGCCACCTCGAACTCCACCTCACCGATGCGGATGCGCTTCCAGCTGTCTTCGGCATAGGCCTCGCTGCCGGTGACGACCAGATTGGGGCGGAAACGCAGCATGGAAAGTGGCTGCCCGACGCGCAGGGAAAGATCGTCCAGCGACGCCTGGCCAATCAGCAGCAGCGGAAAACCATCGGCAAAGGCCACGCAATCACCCGGCTGCGCATAGGCGGTATCGACCTGGCGCGTACGTCCCTCCGGCACTTGCACCAGACGGCAGGGCTTGCCGAGCAAATCGCTGAGCCAGGCCGCCGCTTCATCGCCAGCATCCGGCACGCGCAGGCTGTCACGCCAGACGATGACGCCGCGCAGGTCCTGTTCGGGATCAGGCAGCGCCACGGACAGATCGTCACGCCCAGGCGCACTCAGGGTCAGGCCGCCGCGCGCATCGTAAAGGGCGCTTAGCTGGCTCATCTGCGGTAGCAGGCGTTGGGTGATAAAGCGGCCATTGTCGGCGTCGACCAGCATCCAGCGCCGATCACCCTGCACACCGAGGCCGTCGACCGCGCTACGCTGCAACACTTCGCCGCGACCGGACTTGAGCGGATAACGGTACAGCCCCGAAAGACTCAGCATGGGTCAGACTCCTGTTGGCAAAACGCCGTTATACGAGCTGACGGCGCTGCTCACAAGCAGCAGGACTCGGGAAAATTTGCAGGTCAGCGAAGCTGGGTTATGGCACGACCAGCCATCAGCGCTCGGCGGGTCTCCCCGCACTGCGCCAACGCTAGCGGGGTTCGTCCAGCTCGAGACGTTGACGAACCACGTCGACGAGCTTGTCCGGCTGGAACTTGGAGAGGAAGTTGTCACAACCGACCTTCTTCACCATGGCCTCGTTGAAGCTGCCGGACAGCGAGGTGTGCAGCACGACGTAGAGGTCCTTGAGACGCGGATCGTTGCGAATTTCGCTGGTCAGGCGATAGCCGTCCATTTCCGGCATCTCGGCATCGGTGAAGATCATCAGCAGTTTGTCGGTCATCACTTCGCCGGTGTCAGCCCACTTCTTCAGTAGATTCAGGGCCTTCAGGCCGTCGCCCGCCATGTGCAGACGCATACCCAGCTGCGTGAGGGTATCGCGCAGTTGGCTCAGCGCTACGCTGGAATCGTCCACCAGCAACACTTCGCGACCGCGCGCCTTTTCCAGCAGCGGGTCGGCGAGCTTTTCTTCGGAAACCTTGGTACTCATCGGCACGATCTCGGCCAGCACCTTTTCCACGTCGATGACCTCGACGATCTGCTCGTCGACCTTGGTGATCGCGGTCAGGTAGTGCTGACGACCGGCGCCACCGGGCGGCGGCTGGATCGACTCCCAGTTGAGGTTGAGGATGCGATCGACGCTACCAACCAGAAACGCCTGCACGGAGCGGTTGTACTCGGTGACGATGATGGTACTGCGCTCATCCGGCACCAGTGGGCGCATGCCGATGGCCTGGGACAGATCGATCACCGGCAGGGTCTGGCCACGCAGGTTGACCACGCCACAGACGAAGCGATGACGCTGTGGCATCAGCGTCAGCTTGGGCATCTGCAGGACTTCCTGCACCTTGAACACGTTGATGGCGAACAACTGCCGACCGGCCAGGCGGAACATGAGAATTTCCAGGCGGTTCTCGCCGACCAGTTGCGTGCGTTGATCTACTGAATCGAGGATGCCAGCCATCATGCGCTCCGAGGTATATAAGTTGAGTCTAGTCTGCCATTGGGATATCGGCGGACTGCCGGCAGACTGAAGCCTTGCTGGCTCGCAGCCATCATGCCTCAGCCCCAGACGCCTGACCAGCGAGCAGCGGCGAATGCCCAGGCAGATGCAGACGTAAAGCGCCAGGTTGTGCGCTGAAACGCAAGCCTTTGCTTTCCATCGGCTCACCGTCGAGGTTCAGGTCCAGCCCTTCCTGCGCTTCCACCTCCAGCCAGGGCAGTCGTGCATTGATCGCGACGCTCTGCAATCCATGCATACCGCCCGAGAGCAGCGTGCCCAGGGTGCTCACCACATCTTGCGCTGCGGGCACGATGCTGACATCCAGCAATCCATCATTGATGGTCGCATTCGGGCAGAGTAGATGCCCGCCTCCAGCCTGGCGACCGTTACCGATGCCCAAGGCCAGAAACTCTCCCTGCCACTCGAAGTCCGGCCCGTGAAAACGACCGGTCGCCGCGCGCACTTCGGAGAAGCGACTGAGCCCGGTGAGCAGATAGGCGGCGCCACCGAGGACTCTCTTAAGCTCTTCCGGGGTGTTGGCGGTTACGTTGGAGCCAAAACCGCCCGTGGCCATATTGAGGAAGGCACGTTCACCGGCCATGCCCACGTCCACGGCCACGGGTTCGACCTCCAGCAGCGCCAATGCGGCAGCAGGTGTTAGCGGAATGCCGGCGGCATGAGCAAAGTCATTGGCAGTGCCCAATGGCAGCAGCACCAGACTGGCATCGCTCTGCGCCTTGACCAAGGCCTCGACCACATCACGCAGGGTGCCATCGCCGCCGCCGGAGATCAGCGTCGGGTAACCGGCCGCCAGCCCCTCCGCGACCAGACGCTCGGCGTCGCCGCCTTCCCAAGTCAGGCGCACGGCCAGATCCCAGCCGCGCTCACGCAGGCCCTCGACCGCAGCCCTCACCTCTTCGTTCAGCGCCTGCTTGCCATGCAGGATCAACCAGGCTTTGCGTTCGCGCATTGCGCTCCTCCTTGAAGGAATCTGCGAAAGCCTAATACCTGGCTCTCGCGAATTTTAATCAAATTAATAGATGTTAATGCTGCATATATTGCGCTTTTAAATCTACTCATCGAAACAGATGATACCGCCATCGACGCTGCGCGGGACTGACCTCGCGCACGACTGGAGAATTGACCATGATCGATGTACGTCCGTTCGAACAACTCGGTGGTGCTCACCACGGCTGGCTCAACGCCCGCCACCACTTTTCCTTCGCCGAATACCATGACCCCGAGCGGATGAACTGGGGCCGCCTGCGCGTCTGGAACGACGACGAGATCGCGCCGCATTCAGGCTTCCCGCCGCACCCGCACCGCGACATGGAGATCATCACCTACGTTCGCGAAGGTGCCATCAGCCATGAGGACAACCTCGGCAACAAGGGCCGTACCGAGGCCGGCGACGTACAGGTGATGAGCGCCGGTACTGGTATCGCCCACAGCGAGTACAACCTGGAGGATGAAACCACCAAGATCTTCCAGATCTGGATTCAGCCGAACCAAGCCGGGCTGCCGCCCTCCTGGGGCGCCAAGCCGTTCCCCAAAGGCGACCGCTCGGGAGCCTTCGTCACGTTGGCCAGCGGATACGAGGAAGATGTCGACGCCCTGCGTATCCGCACCGATGCGCGCCTGGTGGCCGCCACGATCAGGGCCGGAGAAAGTGCCGAATACGCACTGCAACCGGGGCGCAAGGCCTATCTGGTCGGTGCTACCGGTACCTTCAGCGTCAACGGCGTGGCTGCCAAGGCACGTGACGGCGTGGCTGTTGCGGATGTCGAGGTGATCCGCGTCGAAGCACAGGAAGATAGCGAGATCGTGCTGGTGGATGCCGCCTGATGCACAAACCATCGCCCTCCATTTCGGAGGGCGACTGGTTTCTGTGGAAAGTAGCCCGGATGAAATCCGGGGCCGCTCAACTTTCCCGGATTTCATCCGGGCTACGGGTAGAGCTCTACGCCGGGTAGCCGGTGATCTTGCGAATGCGCTGGTACAGCGGTTTGAGCTGGCGGTACATGCGCTGATAGACCTGTCCGTAAAGCTGCTCGTAGGTGCGCTGCGCGGCCGGGTTGGGCTGAAACACCTGGCCGACGCGCGTCATGGCAGCGATGGCCGCCGGATAATCGGCGTGCAGCCCCAAACCCACCGCGCAGTTGATCGCCGCGCCCAAGCCACTGGTCTCGTACAGATGCGGGCGTTCGGCCGGCAAGCCGAAGATGTCAGCCGTCAACTGCATTGCCGCATCGCTCTGCGAACCACCACCGGACACGCGCAGGCGTTCGATGCGGGTGCCGGAGCGCTTCTCGATGCGCTCCTTGCCCTGACGCAGGGCATAGGCCAGCCCCTCGAGGATGGCGCGATAGATATGCGCACGGGTGTGCACATCGCCGAAACCGATGATCGAGCCCTTGGCCTCCAGCCCCGGCTCGCGGATGCCCGGTGTCCAGTAAGGTTGCAGCATGAGGCCCATGGAGCCGGGCGGCACGGCGTTGACCAGCTCATCGAACAACTCCTCGGGTGGCACACCCAGGGCCTCGGCGCGCTGCATCTCGCGCAGGCCAAACTCGCGCTTGAACCAGCTGACCATCCAGAAGCCGCGGTAGATCATCACCTCGGTATTGAAGTGATCCGGCAGCGCTGCCGGATAGGGCGGAATCAGCGGGATCGTCTCCAGATAACGGCTGCGCGTGGTGTTGATGGTGGCCGTGGTGCCGTACGAGAGGCACGCGGTGTCGGGCTCTAGCACACCGGACCCCATGACTTCGCAGGCTTTGTCGGCGCCGGCGGCGATCAGCGGCAGGCCCTCGGGAATACCGGTGTGACGACTGGCGAAGGCGGTGATCTGGCCCAGTCGCTCGCCCGGCTTGAACAGCTCGGGCAGTTGCTCACGGCGCACCTTCAGCGCCTGCCACTTCCAGTCGCCGGGCGCAGCCCAACGCAGGCGCTTGTAATCGAACGGCAGGTAGGCCACGCAGCTGCTGGTCGAATCGACGAAGCGGCCGCACAGGCGATGAGTGAGAAAACCCGAGAGCAACAGCACCTTGTGCGCATGTGCAGCGATGTCCGGCTGCTGCTGGGCGACCCAGTTGACCTCGGCCTGCCCCCGAAAATGATCGACCGCCTCCTCGGCGCGTACCAGCTTGAACAGCCAGCCCCACAGCCCCTTTATACGCCCGCCCACCTCAGCACGACGCTGATCGAGCCAGAGGATCGCCGGGCGCAGCGGCGCGCCCTGCTGATCGACATGAATGATGCTGCCACGCTGGGTGGTCAGCGCGACGCCCCGGATCAGGCTGCGGTCGATATCCACCTGCTGCCACAGCAGGCGGCAGGCCTCGCCGAGACTGGCCCAGTAGTACTCGGGATCCTGCTCGGCCCAGCCCGGCTGGCTGGAGAAATAGGGATCGAGCTCGACCTTGCCCTTGGCGAGCAGATTGCCGTGGGTATCGAACAGCAGCGCACGCACGCTCTGGGTGCCATTGTCGATGCTCAGCAGATAGCTTGGTTCGCTCAAGGTGTGGTCCTTCATGTCATGCATTTGGCCATGCGTAGCCCGGATGAAATCCGGGAACTGCCTGTTGGTTCAGTCCCGGATGTCATCCGGGCTACAGCAAGTCTGGATCGGCGAGCGGGTTGCCGGGGCGGACGTCCTACGGAAAGTCGGCAGCGCCATCATGCAGTCTCCGGAAGGCTGTAACAGCGTTGCCACAAGGTGAGGTAATCCGCCTCTTCCTGCTGCCAGCGCGCATCGTTCCAACCCAGTCGTGGCTGGCACAGGGCGCGGATACGCGGCAGTTCGGCGCGGGCGCCTTCAGCCAACAGCAGGCCCAGGCGCGTGCGCCGCAGCAGCAGATCGTCCAGATGCAGCACCAGCTCACCTTCGGCAGCCCAGGCCAGTTCGGCCCACAGGGTGTCGGTACCCGCGACGCAATCGCTGCCAATCTCCTCGATCAGGCGCAGCACCTCCGACAGCTGACGGCCGTGGCGCCCAGCCAGGCGGCGTTGCTGCGCCGGGCTCAAGGTCGGCATCGGTGTCGGCATATTCGCAGCGAAAACCGCGCCGCCCTGATCGTCCACCGCTTTGCCGACGAATCCGGCACAGGCACGCAGCACCTCCAGCGCCAGCAGGCGGAAGGTGGTGAGCTTGCCGCCAGCGAGAGCCACGCTGCCCGGCTCGATCCACAGCGCATGCTCGCGCTTCTCGTCGGAGGGTTTCAGTGCGCCGCCACCATCGCTCACCACAGGGCGCACGCCCGCCCAGGTCGACAGAACGTCGGCGCGACTCACCTGCGCAGTGGGAAATTGCTGGGCACAAGCGGCCAACAGGTAATCGACCTCCTCGGCGCTGATGGCGGCTTCATGATCGAGCTCGTCAGCATGATCCAGATCGGTGGTGCCGATCACCGTCGCGCCTTCCCAGGGGAAGACGAACACCGGTCGCCCATCTCTTTCGTGCATGAAGCTGAAGGCATGCGCCACTGGCAGGCGCCAGCTCGGCAGCAACAGGTGGCTGCCGCGCAGCGGACGGATGCGACCATTGCCGGACTGGCGCAGGCGATCGGCCCAGGCACCGGTGGCTTGCGCCACGGCGCGGCTGCGCAGGCGGTACTGAATGCCCGTTTCCACATCCTCGGCCAGTACGCCGACCACCTGCCCGGCTTCACGCAACAACTCGACCACGCGCATGCCATTGACCGCCTCGCCGCCTTCGGCGCGCGCCTCGCCCAGCACGCGCTGCACCAGACGCGCGTCGTCGGTCACCGCATCGAAGAACCGTGTGCCGCCAAGCAGGCCGTCCTCGCGAATACCCGGCGCCAGGTAACGCAGTTGCTGCAATGGGTAGAACAGATGATTGCGCTTACCGGCAAGGGCGTCGTACAGGCTGAGCAGGCCGCCAAAAACTTTCGGCCCGGGAAAGCCCCCGCGGTAGTGCGGCATGAAAAAGCTCAGTGGCTCCACCAGCCCCGGCGCCTCACCGAGCAAGCGCTGGCGCTCGCGCACCGAGTCGCGGGTCAGCCCCAGCTGCCCCTTGGCAACGTAACGCAGGCCGCCGTGCACCATCTTCGACGAGCGACTGGAGGTGCCCCAGGCGAAGTCGCGCTGCTCCAGCAACAGGCAACGCCAGCCCCGCCGCGCTGCCTCACGCAGGATGCCGGCGCCGCAGATACCGCCGCCGATCACCAGCAGATCCCAATCGCGCGCAGCCAGTTCAGGCAGTGCGCGCGTGCGCCAGGTGGCGTTCCAGGATTCCATGCTCAGTCCTGCAGCAATACGCCAGGCGCCAGGCGCTGGTCGGGGTCGAAATGCGTGGCCAGGCTGCGCAGCGTGGCCATGCCCAGCTCGCCCTTCTCCGCCACCAGGTAGGGCGCGTGGTCGCGGCCGACGCCGTGCTGGTGGCTGATGGTGCCGCGATTCTCGGCGATGGTGCGGCTGGCCGCCGCCTTGAGCCGTTGCCAGCGCGCCATGGCCTCGGCGTAGTCGCTGCCGGGGCGGAACACGTAGGTGGTGTAGATGCTCGAACCTTCGCCGTAGACGTGCGACAGGTGGGTGAACACGTGCACCCGCTCGCCATCACCGGCCAGCTCGTTACGCAGGCTGGCCTCGACCTTGTTCAGCAGGTTGTCGACGTTGGACCAGTCGGTAGCGGTTTCCAGGGTGTCCACCAGGTAGCCGCGCTCCCACAAGCCATGACGCAGGTAAGGGAAACGGAAGCGGTTGTGCTCCCACTTCTTGCCCAGCAGGGTACCGGTAAATACACCGCCAAAACCTTTCAGCAGGCGCCGCGCCTGTTTCAGCGAGGCGGCGTTCTGCACCCGGCTGCCGGTAACGCCGAAGGTCAGCATGCACTTGCCGTCACGGGCGCCGCGCAGGGCCAGGTATTTTTCCAACAGGGCGATCTGTTGCGGGTGACCAGCCAGCGCCAGCTGGGTGCGGGTTTCGATGGCGTTGGACAGGCGCAGCATCGACAGCGGCACGCGCGCCTGGGCCAGGCTGCGAATAGCGCTCAGCGCCTGCTGCCAGTCAGGCAGGAACACAGCGTAGAAGCGCTCCTGCTCGGCCAGACGACTGATGCGCACGCGCACCTCGGAGATCACCCCGAAGCGTCCTTCCGAGCCCATCACCAGCTCGCGCAGGTCGGGCCCGGCGGCCGACGCCGGGAAGGTTGGAATCTCCAGGGTACCGGCGAAGGTTTCCAGCTTGCCGCCGGCGAACAATTGCTCGATCCGCCCGTAGCGCAGCGACTGCTGGCCGCTGGAGCGACTGGCGACCCAGCCACCGAGGGTCGACAGCTCCCAGGACTGCGGAAAATGCCCCAGGGTGTAGCCACGGGCGCGCAGCTGGCTTTCCACCTGCGGGCCATTGGCGCCGGGGCCGAAGGTGGCGATCAGGCTGTCCTCGTCGATCTCCAGCAGGCGCGTCATGCGCTCCAGCGACAGGGTCAACACCGGGCGCTGGCCGGCCTGCGGGTTGATATGGCCGGCCACCGAAGTGCCGCCGCCGTAGGGAATCAGGGTCACGTCGTGCTGCTGCGCCCAGGCCAGCAGGTCACGAATCTGCGCGGCGCTTTCCGGGCAGGCGACGCCATCGGGAAACAGGCCGAAGTCACCGGAGCGCATCGCCAGCCAATCCGGCAGGCTCTGACCACGGGCGTGGCGCACGCGCACCTCGGCATCAACGCTGATCAGCGGATGCGGTGCCAGGCGCGAGGCCGGCACCCGCGCCAGTACGTCCTGCAGGCTGGCATCGGCCAGACGCTGGCCAGGCCCGACCAGTTCAGCGAGAAAAGCCTCGCCATGGGCCGGCAGTTCCACTTCGGTTGCCTCGTCACCCCATCCGTTCCAGCGTCGCATCGCATCCCCCATTCCGATCAGCACTTATGGCTGCCTATACTAGCCAGCCGCCGATTTCCGTCACTGTCGAATCGGGACAGGCGCTATCGCCAATCAAGACAGGCACCCCAGAACAAGAAGAATCCATGGAAAACCTCGGCTATACCTCGGTTCCCGCCCTGCTCAAGTACCTGCGTCACGCCGAACAGCTCGGCCTGGACATCGACCGCGCTCTGGCCGCCGCCGGTATTGGCGCGCAGGACCTGGCCGACAATGGCAAGCGCATGCCCAGCGAGGTGCATGAGCGCCTGCTGGCGCATCTGATCGAGGTGTCCGGCGACTCGCTATTCGGCCTGCATGCTGCGCGTTTCGTCCAGCCCGGCTCGTGGAGCGTGCTCGGCTACATCGCCATGAACTGCGCCACCCTGGGCGAAGCCATGGGCCGCATCGTGCCGTACGAAAAACTGGTAGGCGACATGGGCACCAGCCGTATCGAGGCGGCCGAAGATCATGTGCGGCTGATCTGGAGCTGCCGTCATCAGGCGCCGCAGGTGCGCCGTCATATGGTGGAGAACGTGCTCGCCTCCTGGCTGCTGTACGCGCGCTGGATCGCTGACTCCGAACATTCGCCGCGCGAGGTCTGGTTCGAACACGCGCAACCGGCGACCACCGAGCTGACCGAGTACCAACAGCTGTTCGGCTGCCCGGTGTTGTTCGAGCAGCCCTGCAACGCCCTGCTGGTGCCGCTGGACTACCTCGGCGTGCCGCTGCGCCAGGCTGATGCCAACCTGCTGCGCACGCTGGAAGAACATGCCCTGACCCTGATGGCCGGGCTGGACGACGACGAGCCGTTGCCACGCCGGGTGAAGAACGCCCTGCGCCTGCTGCTCAAGGACGGCCTGCCGCGCAAGGAACGGGTAGCGGAGAAGTTCGACATGACCGTGCGCACCCTGCAACGTCACCTGCAGCAGGCCGGCACCAGCTACCAGCAGATACTCGATGAGCTGCGCCAGGAACTGGCCGAGCACTACCTGCTGCGCAGCGATCTGGCGATTCAGGACATCGCCTGCTACCTGGGCTTCACCGAATCACGCTCGTTCCACCGCAGCTTCAAGAGCTGGACCGGACAGACGCCGGGCGAGTTTCGCGAAAGCCGGCGTCGGGATAATCCGCTGGGCTAGATCACCTCACGGCGCGGCCTGAAACGCCGCGCCAGCCAGTAATCGATGCTCAACCAGCGCCCGGCTCCGCTGAAAAACAGCACAACCAGCATCACCAGATAGGTCGCGGCGAATTCGATGCCGTTGTTCAGCACGACGAACTTGCCGCTGCCGGTCAGCCAGTCGTAGTTGCCGTGCTCACGCAGGATGCTCCGCGCCCGCTCGAGCTTATCCGCTGCAGCCAGCACTCGCTCGTTGGCAAAGGGAGCCGATGGGTCGGCAATTGCCTGCCAGCCATAGGGCCAATGCACGGTGACGATGGCCACCAGCATGGTGACGATCAAGGGAATGCTGATCCAGCGAACAGCCAAGCCGAACAGCAGCAGGATGGCGCCACCGGCCTCGGTCAGCGCCGCCGCCCAGGCCAGCAATTCGGGAAACGGCAGGCCAAGGCCCCAGTCCGGGTTGCCGAACCAGGCGGCGGTGGCCTCGATATCCGACAGCTTCTGCATGCCGGCCATCCAGAACACCGGCACCAGATACAGGCGCAGTAGCAAAGGGCCAAAGAAATCCAGGCGGCGGGAAGCGTCCAGCGCATCCTGCAAGCGATTGAGCAAAGCGATCATGACGGTCAGTCCTCGGGATGCGGAAACCAGATATCGCGCGCCTGCCAGTCATCCAGCAGCGCGCGGGCGTTGTCGAAATAGCCGCGATCAGCGGCCAGGCCGTGAGCCGCAGCCAGCTCGAGCTGCGCCCGCACTGGCGACTCGCCGGTCTGCAGGCGTAGCGCCAGCTGGTAGGCGAAAGGCGCCAGTTGCATGAAGCGCACCTGATCCTGGCGGTCGCGCCAGACCAGCAGACAGGTCGGCTCAGTCGGAGGCTGCGCGGGGCAGTGATCGGCACCGATCATCTGCACCGGCCAGCGATAAGCCAGCGGCCAGGCCAGTGGCGACCAGCCGCGCTCGGGCAACTGCGCGTCACTGACATCCAGCGCCAGCTCGACCCACTCGTAGTGCGCCAGCTCCAGCATGAACGGCGGATCCTGCGGCTCAGCACGATAGCCCTGCTGCAGCCAGGCGATGAACTCTTGGCTGATTTCCAGGAAATAGGGGGTGGCTGCACGGTGCTCGGCAAGAAAACTGCGCAGCAGACTCTGCCAACGCTCAGCGCCCAGCACAGCGCGCAGCACCGGGAAGGCACCACTCACCAGGCTGGCGACGTTGTTGAAGAACAGCTCCTCGTAGATCGCCATGCGCTCGCGGGTGATGCCCGGCAATAGCGGCTGTGCCTCGGGTTGGCGGATACGTGCGGCGAAATCGCGCTGCTGCTGGATACTGCTCATGTGCCGTACCTGCTCAGCGGTTGCGTGGCCTGTTGCAGGCTGCGGATATGCGCCAACTCGGCATACAGCTCGGCCAGTGGCGGGAAATTGAAGTCTCGCTCCAGCAGGGTCGGGCGTACGCCATGCCGTGCGTAAGCGCTACTCAGCAGTGCCCACACCGGGTCGATCACCGGCGCACCGTGGGTGTCGATCTTCAGATCCGCCGCCTGATCGTAATGACCGGCGACGTGCAAATAGGCGATGCGCTCACTGGGCATCGCGGCAATATAGGCATCGGCATCGAAGCCGAAGTTGAGGCTGTTGACGTAGACGTTGTTGACGTCCAGCAACAGCTGGCAGTCGGCTCGCTCCAGCACCGCGCGGACGAAATCCACCTCGTCCAGTTCGCCTGGCAGGCGCGCGTAGGCCGAGACGTTCTCGATGATCAGCGGCCGCTCCAGCACGTCCTGAACGATGCGCACGCGCTCGGCGATGCGCACTACCGACTCTTCGCAGAACGGCAGCGGCATCAGGTCATACAGCTGACCCTCGTCGGCACAGGCGGACAGATGCTCGCTGTAGGCCAGCACACCATGCGCGTCGAGAAAGCCCTTGATGGCGTGTAGCAACTCCAGATTCAGCGGCGCGAAGCCGCCAAGGTTGAGGGACAGACCATGGCACAACAGTGGCCGACGTTCGCTCAGGGCACGCAATTGCTTGCCCAGCCGACCGCCGACACCGATCCAGTTCTCCGGCGCCACTTCGAGAAAATCCGCGCCGCTGGCGTCATCACCGATCAGCTCGGCGAGTAGCCCGCGACGTAAGCCGAGGCCGGCGCCGGTGAGGTGTGCGAGTTGCATGATCCGTCCTCCCCTGCGCCCTTACTCGCTCTTCTCGCCGCCGCACTTGCCTTCGCCGCATTTACCCTCGGCATCAGCCTTCTTCTCGGCGCCACATTTGCCCTCGCCACATTTGCCTTCCTTGTCGGCCTTCATCTCGCCGCCGCATTTGCCTTCGCCACAGGAACCTTCCTGCGCTTTCTCGGCGGCGGCCAGGCTGTAACCGCTGGCCAGTTCCTGCGCGGCAAACGGATTGCCTGCGGCATGGGCGGTGAAGGCCACGGAAGTCAGCAGTGCGGCGCCCAGGGTAGCGGTCAGGGTATTGAGTTGTTTCATGGCATCTCTCCATCGGTTTCGAATGCGGCGCCGGATTGGCGTCCTCGCAGCAATTGACGAGGCAGAGATGCGGGCGTTACAGCGAGGCTGAAATTTTTCGTAGCCCGGATGAAATCCGGGGAGCTTTGCCCGCTACCCGTCGCGGCTACGACCGCATGGATGCAGGAGGTAGAGCGAAGCAGGTTGCCAGAGCCGAAAGCCCCTTCCACAGATACAGAAACATCCACCGCAGCGTGGGAGGCGCTTCAGCGGCGAGGCTTTCGATAGCCAGTAGCCCGAACGGCCAGCGCAAACGGTGGATAAGAAAAGCGTCATCCACCCTACGCGCTGCAGCTCGGTGTTGAGCGTTGATTTCGACACGGTCCTCACGTGCCTTGCACCTTTCCAGTGCCTTTGTGTATACCTATCCAGTAACAATGAAAGCGTGAAATGTGGAAGTCACACGAGTACACGTTAGTGCACGCCTTGCCTTCTAAACCATTGAAATATTTAAATTTCTCTGATTTTTAGCCCTGCCATTTTTCGGAGCTATACCGCCTTCCCTGCTATTGTATTAGTACGGAGGACTATCTAATCACTGTTATGTGTAAGTAGAGATCATGGCATATACCAAATGTACCAGGTGTGGAGAGGAGTTCCATTTGAGAATCACCTCAAATGATGCATTCCAAGAGCTGAAGCTTAAAGAACAGAGAAATGAAGCGTTATGCTTAGGGTGTTTTAAAAGCATAAAAGTGCATGACGTTATAAAAGTAATTTCTGAAAATTCAGAAGTGCCTGAAGCAGAAGTCGGTGATTTAGGTGCGGTTGTAATAGTTCATAACAATGGTGAGACCTTTGAAGTAGAGTGCGCTCAAGAAAATGGGCATACAAAATGGCTAGGCACTTTCATAAAAGAGCAAATAAAATGGGTTCAATCGCCTACCAGCTAAAACACATAATAAGTCGCAGCACGTTTGGCCCTTTGGGCCTGGACCTCACTACGCTCGGCCCGTGTGCGAGGCGTTAGGCATTCATAATGGAAAAATCACCATTCCGGGAAGTGTGGATCGAGATCCCAGACGGCCAGTCCATGTGCGCACTTATCAACGATGAGTGGGGATGGCTGATGTACCTAAGGTATAACGGGGACACGGGCTTTAGCTCACGCAACATTAATTACCAAGGGGCGGCAGAATCAACTATTGAATATCGGCTCAATAATGGCCAGCATGACGAACACCCCGCATCGTGGGCCTACCCTATTGATGTAATTGAGCACGCTCTGCATTTTTTCCAAACGCAGCAAACGCCACCTGCGTTTATTCATTGGCACAATGACTCGGAAGACGGCGTTGAATTGTAATACAAAAAAAGCTAACACCCAGCTATAACTATATAGCCTAACAAGTTCAAATCGCTCGCCTCGCTCACTCGGAACGGCCCAACGCCCCTTAACCAAACTTCAGAAACCAAAGATGGACAGGCGTCAGTCCTTAAAACACAAAGAATGACAGTGACAGTCAACGTAGAAGATGGTGAGTCCATTGAGGTTGCATTGCGCAAGCTCAAGAAGAAGGTAAAGCATGAGACAGATCGGCGCTGGTACAAGCGAAGATTTGGATATTACGAGAAGCCATCCATATTGAAGCGCAAGGCAAAAAAGATGAAAGCGCTTTCAATACAGTCCGGTGGTAGTTTGTGGTTGAAGATTGGCCTTAAGGAACAATTCGCTAAAAGCGGTAACTTAGCTGCGGGACGCTAGCAAGTAGTCCGGACAGCCGCCACAAACGGTGGATGAAAAAGCGTCGGCTACGCGCCCCGATCCACCCTACGCCGTGCTCACCTGGGTGGGCGACGCCATATCTTTGAACAAAACACGACACCCTGGAATAAACATCAGAAAACCAGCAAAGCCCGCGGATCACGGTTTATTCCTGATTACGCCGGTCCTGTGCCAGGCGCTCGGCCAGGGCGTCGAGCTCAGGCAATTCGCCCTCGGGCATTTGCCGGATCACCGCCTGGGTCAGTTTCATCTGGCGGATGAAGCGCCGGCAGTTGCCGCACATGGCCAGGTGGGCGCGCACGGCCAAGCGCTGGCGCAGCGTCAGTTGGCCGTCGAGATATTCGCTGGAGTGAGCGACCAGTTCCTTGCAGGTCAGCATTGGCCTGTCTCCTCGAAATGTTCCAGAGTGGCGAAGACTTTCAGGCGTGCCCGGTGCAGCAGCACACGGGCATTGGAGAGGGAGATGTCGAGAAGATTACAGATCGCTTCCAATTCCAGGCCCTGACGCTCGCGCAGCACCAGCACGCTGCTCTGCAATTCGGAGAGGCTGGCCAGCGTATGCTCCAGGCACTCGCGCAATTCGCCCTCGGTCAGCAGGGCTTCGGGGCTGTCCTGATGCCAGGCATGCGGCGCCAGTAACCAGTGACCGTCGCCAGAGAAACGCTCGTCCCCCACCGTGCCATGTGGCGCCGGCAGGTCGTCGAGCAGCACCTCGCGGCGGTTGTGCTTGAGACGGGTCTTGGCGGTGTTGGCGGTGATGGTCAGCAGCCAGGTCTTGAGACTGGAGCGCTCCTGAAAGCCGCTGAGGCTACGCACCACCGCGAGCCAGGCATCCTGCACCACTTCGTCGGCGTGGCGGCTGCCGACGATGGCATAGGCCACCGCGCGCATGGCGCCCTGATAGCGCGCGACCAGCTCGCGATAGGCCTTCTGCTCACCCCCGAGCAGGCGAACCAACAGTTCGGAATCGGACATAGAACTCCCGTCAATGAAGCCTGCGCGCACGCGTGAATCTCGCACGCGTCAGGCAATCCTGTAGCAAGCTGTTGAAAAACTGTCTGCCTTGCCTGCCTCACCTGGGTTTTTCAACGGCCCGCTAGAGAGTTCAACGCTTGCGCAAAATTACACTGCCAATCGAATAACCGGCACCAAAGGAGCTTAGAACACCCAGGCTGCCGGCTGGCAGGTCGTCCTGGTTCTTGTGCAGGGCGATGACCGAGCCGGCCGAACTGGTGTTGGCATAGGTATCGAGGATCACCGGCGCCTCGTGCGGTTCGGCGTCGCGGCCGAGCAGCTTGCGGGCGATCAGCAGGTTCATGTTGAGGTTGGCCTGGTGCAGCCAGAAGCGCTTGACGTCGCTGACGTTGAGCTGGTTTTCCGCCAGGTGTGCGGCGATCAACTCGGCGACCATCGGGCAGACGTCCTTGAACACCTTGCGGCCCTCCTGGACGAACAGCTTGTCGCGAGCACCCACGCCCTCTTCAGCCGCGCGGTTGAGGAAGCCGAAGTTGTTGCGGATGTTGTTGGAGAACTGGGTCAGCAGCTTGGTGCCGACCACGTCGAACTGGTGCTTGGAGGTGGCCAGGTCGGCACGCTCGATGATCACCGCGGTGGCGGCGTCGCCGAAGATGAAGTGGCTGTCGCGGTCACGGAAGTTGAGGTGACCGGTGCAGATTTCCGGGTTGACCATGAGGATGGCGCGAGCCTGGCCAGTCTGGATCGCGGTGGTCGCGGCCTGGATGCCGAAGGTGGCCGAGGAACAGGCCACGTTCATGTCGTAGCCCCAGCCTTCGATACCCAGTGCAGCCTGGACTTCGATGGCTACCGCCGGATAGGCGCGCTGCAGATTCGAGCAGGCGACGATCACCCCGTCGATATCGGCGACCGTCTTGCCGGCGCGCTCAAGGGCTTGCTTGGCGGCGCCGACGGCCATTTCGCAGAGGATGCCCCACTCTTCGTTGGAACGCTCAGGGATACGCGGCAGCATGCGCTGCGGATCGAGGATGCCGGCCTTGTCGATGACGAAGCGGCTCTTGATGCCGGAGGCCTTCTCGATGAAACCACTGCTGGATTCGCTCAGCGCCTCGACTTCACCACGGGCGATGGCCTCGGCATTATCGGCGTTGAACTGCTGCACGTAGGCATTGAAGGATGCCACCAGCTCGTCGTTGGAAATGCTGTTGGCCGGGGTGTAGAGGCCGGTACCACTGATCACGACGTTATGCACGGTCATTCCTCTTCTCGGCCGCTGGCGGCCTCAGGCAGTAGGCCGGCGACAATGGCGCAGGCCGAAAATCGGGGGACATGGGCCAAGCTCTTGCGATGGTTGGCTCCTGGCCACTGAGTGTGCCACAGGGTAATGGGGTTCGTCCTCAGCCCTTGAGAGTGTCCAAGTGGACAGAACATGACCCAATATAGCCATTTGGTCTAAAGTCTAATCTCGATCCACGTATCTGGAGCTTGCATGAACCTCTCCCTGCTCAGCCGCTACGCTTTTTTCGCCTTCTGCGTGCTGTTCACCCTGGCCAGCCTGCCGTTTCTTGGCCACCAATGGATGTGGCCGTTCACCCTGCTCAGCGGCGTTCTCAGCCTGATCGGCATCGGTGATTTGCTGCAGACCCGCCATGCGGTAAGGCGCAACTATCCGGTCCTGGGCAATATCCGCTACCTGGTCGAAGGTATCCGCCCCGAGATTCGCCAATACCTGCTCGAAGGCGACGCCGAGCAGCTGCCGTTCTCCCGCTCCCAACGCTCGCTGGTGTACGCCCGCGCCAAGAACGAAGGTGCCGACAAGCCCTTCGGCACCCTCAACGACGTGTACCAGAATGGCTTTGAGTTCATCAGCCACTCCATGCGCCCGGCGCCACTGACCGATCCGGGCAGTTTCCGCGTGGAAATCGGTGGGCCGCAATGCAGCCAGCCGTATTCGGCCTCCCTGTTCAACATCTCGGCGATGAGCTTTGGTTCACTCAGCGCCAGTGCCATTCGCGCATTGAATGAAGGCGCCAAGCTTGGCGACTTCTACCACGACACCGGCGAAGGCAGCATCAGTACCTACCACCGCGAGCACGGCGGAGATCTGGTCTGGGAACTGGGCAGCGGCTACTTCGGCTGCCGCGCCGCCGATGGTCGCTTCGACCCCGAGCGTTTCGCCGCGCAGGCCAATACCGCGCAGGTGAAGATGATCGAGATCAAGCTCAGCCAGGGCGCCAAACCGGGCCACGGCGGCATCCTGCCCAAGGACAAGATCACCGAGGAGATCGCCAGCACCCGCGGCGTGCCGATGGGCGAGGATTGCATCTCGCCGTCACGCCACAGCGCCTTCTCCACCCCGGTCGAACTGCTGCAGTTCATCGCTCAACTGCGCGAGCTATCCGGCGGCAAACCGGTGGGTTTCAAACTGTGCCTGGGCCACCCCTGGGAGTTCATGGGCATCGTCAAGGCGATGCTGGAGACCGACATACTGCCGGATTTCATCGTCGTCGACGGCAAGGAAGGCGGTACCGGAGCGGCACCGCTGGAGTTCACCGACCACCTCGGCGTGCCGCTGCGCGAAGGGCTGCTGTTCGTGCATAACACCCTGGTCGGCAGCAACCTGCGCGACAAGATCAAGCTCGGTGCCAGCGGCAAGATCGTCAGCGCCTTCGACATCGCCCGGGTGCTGGCCATTGGCGCCGACTGGGCCAACTCGGCGCGCGGCTTCATGTTCGCCATCGGCTGCATCCAGAGCCAAAGCTGCCACACCAACAAGTGCCCCACCGGCGTCGCCACTCAGGACCAACTGCGCCAGCGCGCCCTGGTGGTCGAGGACAAGGCCCAGCGCGTCTACAACTTCCATCGCAACACGCTCAAGGCGCTGGCCGAAATGCTCGCAGCCGCCGGCCTCGACCACCCTTCGCAGATCGACGCCAAGCACCTGGTACAGCGCATGTCGGCCACCGAGATCAAACTGTTCGCCCAACAGCATGTATTGCTCGCGCCGGGCGAATTGCTCGGTGGCGAAATTGGCGGTGAGTTCTACCAGCGCATGTGGCGCATGGCCCGCGCCGACAGTTTCGAGCCGGCGCCGGCCTGAACAACGGCATGACCAGGCGGACGGCTCAAGGCAACTCCACATCACTGGCCAGGTGACAACCATGCACCGCCTGTTCGCCCTGCTACTCGTCTTCAGCTTCAGCGCCTTCGCGCAGGAGCAACGACCACTGCGTTTCGCAGTGACCGAAAGCTGGGCCATGCCCATGATGCAGATCGTCGAGGGCCGTGCCACCAGCGGTATTCTCTACGACCTGCAGATGCGCCTGGCACAGAAGGTCGGCCGCCGCGCCGATTTGCTGGTGATGCCGCGCCTGCGTGTGCAGCGCACCCTGGTTCGGGGCGAAATCGATGTGCGCTGCTACGTCAACCCGAACTGGCTACAGGAATCCCATCACCAGTACATCTGGAGCCTGCCCTTCATGATTCAGCGTGACCTGATCGTTGGGCGTACCGCCGAGCCCGGCTTCAGGTTGGAGCAGCTTCGCGGCCAGCGCCTGGGAACGGTCCTGGGCTTCAGCTATCCGCCTCTGGACGCACTGTTCGACAGCGCCCAGGTTCAGCGCGAGGATGCGAGAACTCAGGAGCTGGTGCTGGAGAAACTCGAGGTGGGTCGCTACAACTACGCAGTCAGCAATCAACTGACATTGGCCTGGTTCAACCGCCAACGCAGCGCCGGGCAACGCCTGCATGCCCTGAGCGAAATCAGCTCTGACCTGGTCGCCTGCATCGTTCGCGATCAACCGGACGTGCCGACGCAGGCGCTGCTGCGCGCGTTGGTGCAGATGAAGCAGGACGGCGAGTTCGATGACATCCTGGCCCGCTATCACTAGATGCGGTTCGAGGATGCTGTCAGCGTCTGCAACACCTGCTCGACCCGCTGCGCCAACGAGCCCGTCAGGTGCGTGAAAACCCAGCCACGGCGCTGCAGCTGCTGCTCGTACCACTGGTTCTGCCGACGGCGAAAGGTCTCGTCCTGGCGCGTGCCATCCTGCACGAAGGGGAAGTCATCGGCGCACAGGAACAGGTGGTGATAGTGCCGCTCGGCCAACTGCTCCAGCTCGGCCTCGGCACGCCCGAACAACTCGCGGCAGTAGAACAGCGTGGTCAGCGGCGTGGTATCGCAGACCAGATAACGCTGGCACTGTCCGGCCAGGCTCTGCTCACGGGCGACCTGGGTGCGACCGATGCGCAGCAGGTCGTCATAGACCAGTGCACCGCCCTGCTGCTCCCACAACTCTCGGCCATATTCGGCGGCGTGGCGCGTGCCCAGGGCCTCGGCCAGCGCCAGGGCAAGACTGCTCTTGCCAGTGGACTCACCGCCGAGCAAGGCGATGCGCTCGACGAAATCGCCGTAGACCTGCGGCGCCAGGTAGTCCCGCAGGCCATGAATATCGGCGCGCAGACGTGTACCGGACACTGCTACCTGAGTGCGCGCACGGTCGATCTCGACATGCTGCACCGGCCGGCCGAAACACCGACTCAGGTGGGCAGCGAAGCCGTCGCCATAGGCTTCGCTGGTAAACACCGCATCGACCGGCTGGCCGAGCACGGCCAGACAAAAGTCAGCCACGAACTGGCGCTGCGCGGCATCGGGCTCGGATTCATGAGGAAGATCCGGCAGCGCCACACCTCGTGCACGCTGCTGGGCAACCCAGTCGGGCGTCACCACCCAGCTGCGCAGCTCGGGAAAGCGCACATGCAACCAGTTCGCCCGCCGTTCAGGCTCACAACCGGCAAGCTCCGGGCGGGCCCAACTGAGCAGCACCAACTGTTCGCACTGCTGCTGCGCCTGACGGATCAACCACTCATGCCCCAGGTGCAGCGGCGCGAACTTGCCGACCACCAGCCCACAGGCAAATCGCTTGCTCATCTCAGGCGCTCTGCGCGTTCAGTTCACGGCGCCAGCAGTACAGGCCGTACCAGGCGTTGCACCAGAACAGCAGATAGATGAATGCGGTCAGGTACAGCTCGCGCGAAGCGAACAGCGGCACCGCGAGGGTGTTCACCAGCAGCCAGCCATACCAGGTTTCCAGCTTGCGCCGCATCAGCAGCAGTTGCGCCAGCACGCTCAGGGTCAGCACCAGCGAATCGATGAAGGGCGCGTAGGCGTCGGTGAAGTGATGCAGCAAGGCGCCGTATGCGCCGGCCACGATAACCGCGAGCAGCAGCGCCAGGCCAAGCCCGGCCGCACCGGCGCGACTGATCGGCAGCGCTCCACCCTGGCGACCGCGTAGCCAGCTCCACCAACCCAGCAGGCTGGTGGCGATGAAGAAGACCTGCAAGGTGACGTCGGCATACAGCTGCACACTGAAGAACAACCAGCCGAACAGGACGCAACCGACCAGGCCGACGCCCCAGGTGTGCACCGAGTTGCGCGCCGCCAGCACAACCGAAACCAGATAGAAGAGGTTGGCGAAAATCTCCAGCGACGACGGCATGCACGCATCCTTATGGACATGGAATCAGCCGCGCAGACTAGCACGTGACGCAGGCCACAGCCGTGCATGCGTCACCTGACAACAGGGCCGATCCATGCTCTGATAAGCCTCCTATCGCACTCCAAAGGACTGGACCGCCCCATGCCTCTGCTCGCCCTGCTGGTCATCGCCTGCCAAGTCACCTGCGGCCTCCACGTGGTTCGCAGCGGCCAGGAACGCTACTGGCTGTATCTGATCATCGCCCTGCCCGGTCTCGGCTGCCTGATCTACTTCCTCGGCATCATGTTGCCGGATCTGCTCGGCAGCCGGCGCGGTCGTCAAACGCTCAATCGTCTGCACGACAGCATCGACCCAGAGCGCCACCTGCGCGCCCTGCGCGACGAACTGGAGATTCGCGACACCCGCGATACCCGCGTCAAGCTCGCCGATGAACTGCTGCGCATGGGCCAGGCCGAAGAAGCCGCCCAGCACTATCAGGCCGCCCTGCGCGGCATCCACAGCGACGCTCCGGACATCCTCCTCGGCCTGGCCAGGGCACGCTTCGCCCTGAGCGATTTCGCCGGTTGCCAGGCAAGCCTCGACCAACTGATCGCCCACAATCCCGACTTTCGCTCCGCCGATGGCCACCTGCTGTATGCCCGCGCCCTGGAAGGCCAGGGCAACGACCTCAAGGCCGAAGAGGAATACCGCGCAATCGCCAGCTACAGCGCCAGCCCGGAAGCCAACTACCGCTATGCCCTGCTGCTGCGCCGACTGGGACGTCAGCGCGAGGCCATCGAACTGCTGCAGCAGATCCAGACCCACGCCCGCCGCTCCGCCCGGCATTACAGCACCCTGCACAAGGAATGGCTGGACCTGAGTCAGAAGGCACTGCTCGATATGCAGCGCAGCTGAGCAGCTTTACTCCCACGCCTCACGTTCACCCTTCCAGGCATGCAACGCGCGCTTCTGCGCGCCCGACCAGAGCCAGCCGCCGCGCGCACCGACCAGGGTGCTGACGGCATGCTGGCGACCCAAACGGTTGTGCCGTGCCAGCATCAGGGCGATATCGCGCAGCACGGCCAGGGTGTTGCTGTTGGACTGAAACAGCGGCGTCAGCAGGCGGCTGGCCTGGCGGTAGTAACGCAGGTGGTCACGACGGGCATCACCGTAACTGGCGAACAACGCGTTCCAGTCGAGCGTCTCCTGGGCCACATCGGTGGCGTCACCCAGCACATCCGCCAGCGCGGCGGCATCGACCAGCGCCATGTTGGCGCCCTGCCCCAGTTGCGGGCTCATGGCGTGGGCGCAATCGCCGATGGCCAGCACGCGAGCATCGTTCCAGCGTTGCATGCGCACATCGGCATAGGCGGCCAGGGTCAGTTGCGCGGGGTCGTCGATCTGCTGCAGATACGCCTCTGAAGCCTGGCCAGCGAGGTTGCGCACACGGGTTTTCCAAACCTGCAGACCGCTGCTGCGCCACCTCTCGTGCTCGGCGAGCGGCAAGCTCCAGAACAGGCTGGTCAGCGGCGTCTCACGCGCCTGATGGGTGCAGCCGGTCGGCATCAGCCCGAACATTTCGCGGCAACCGCGGTACCACTGGCGCAGCTCACCGGACTCGGTCGCGGATGAGGTTGGCAACATGCTCCACAGCGCGCCCCAGGGATAGGGCCGCGACCACTGCCGCACCTGCATCTGCGCGCGCAGGGTCGAGCGCGTGCCATCGGCCAGGATCAACGCGGCGAAATCCCCCAGGGGTTGTTCACTGCCATCGGTATGGTCTTGCAGCAGGCGCACATGACCGCTCGCCTGCTCGAAGCGGCTCACCGTCACGCCAGTTGCCACCTGCACACCTGCCCGCTGGGCGGCATTGAGCAGTGCCGTCATCAGTACGCCGCGATGAATGCCCAGGCCAAAACTGCCCGGCTGCCAGTCGTGATAACGGGTGTCGAGGATCACCCGCCCCTGACAGCTGGTGCCATACAGGCGACTCACCGCTGCCCCCAGCGCAGTGCACTCGGCCAGCAGTCCCAGCCGCTGCAGAACGGCCAGACCGGAAGGCTGCAACAGGATGCCAGCGCCCACTGGCTGCAACCGTTCGACCCGTTCCAGAAGTCGCACCGCATAACCCTGGCGGGCGAGGAATATCGCCGTGGCGAGCCCGGCGGTACCCGCTCCTACTATCGCAATTGGCAATCCGTTCACGTTGCTGCTCCCTGTCTTGATGCAGGGAATACTAACCGGCCGCGCGTGACTCTCGATATGAACGCACGCACAGCGGCACAGCGTTCAGGGCGTGTCCGGCCGGATATCGAAGCCACCCTTGTTCTGACTGACGATGCGCAGGTGCTGGGTTTCCCCGCTCTTCACCGGCACGGCTACCTCACGCAGCAGACTGCCCATGCCGCACAGGGTGTCGTCCATGCGATCCGGCGTGATGCCGACCACGCGGGTACCCGGCGGCACCTGGAAGGTTGCGACCTCGCCCACACCGATGCGTGCAGCGACCTTGCGATCCACTTCGATGGCCACGTAGCAACCGCCGCCCATCAACCCGAAGTCGCGATTGACCACGATCTGTGCGCCGTTTGCCTGCGCCTCCTGAAATGCCAGCAAGCGATCTTCCGACACTGGCTTGACGTTCTCGGGATCTCCCCGAAACGACGAACAGCCAGCCAGCAGCAACAGCGGTAGAGCGATGAGGATCGAACGCATGAAGCCCTCCATGGGCGGATGAGTGCCGCCTGAGTATTGGGCTTGGCGAGCCCGCGGGCAAGGTATCGATGGCAGCGATGTTCGCTAGCACACGCATCGATTTCTGCAATAAAGGGCGCGGTGTTTTCATGGCTCTCGAACCCAGCGCCCCCCAATCGGCGCAACTGATCGGAGACTATCGCCATGAAATTCGCAGCCATCACCACCACCCTGCTCACCGCTTTGGCGCCCCTGGCCTTCGCCAGCGAGAAAGCCCCCGCCAGCGCCAAAGTTGACGTACAGGACTACCAGTACGGCATGCAGCTGGATATCGACCAGGTACTGCAACGCACCGACAACAGCCGCAAGAGCGGTGTGGTACCCAGCGTGATGGTCTACCGCGACAGCCAGGGCGACGTGCACGCCGTGCGCTTCATGGAATGGGGCGGACAGAGCAGCCAGAACGGCTAGGCATTCGCCCAACGCCTGCTGTGCGTCATCACTGCTGCCCCGGCCGCGTCATGCGACCGGGGCAATGCCGTTTCAACCCTGCAGGCGTTTGACCAGACGTGCCTGCAACGCTTGCAGCTCGGCCGGGTCGGCCTTGGTGGCCGCGTGAATGCCCAGGCCCTCGCCCTCGAAGCGCGGGATCACGTGCATGTGGATATGGAACACCGTCTGCCCGGCAGGCGCGCCGTTGAACTGCGCAACCTGCACGCCAGCCGGCTGCAGTTCGTCGACCACCGCCTGGGCGACCTTCTTCACAACGGCCATGACCTTGGCCAGGTTGGCGTCATCGATCTCCAGGATATTGCGCGCCGCAGCGCGTTTGGGGATCACCAGACAGTGACCTTTCGACTGCGGGAACAGATCGAGGAAGGCCAGTACATCGTCGTCCTCGTAGAGTCTGTAGCAGGGCAAGTCGCCGCGAATGATCTGAGCGAAGATGTTCTGGGAATCGTAGGTACCGTGCAGGCTCATGCCGATGGGCTCCGTGCCGGGTGGATGAAAACCCGCACCATACCGCCTCGCTCGCACGCAGGGAACCAGGCAGGATTGCTCGAGTCGATGACTACTAGCAGCTGGATCGATTTCCTGCGCCGCAGCCACTCATGTTCTGATCACCCCTTTCATAGAGGCTGTTCAGGATCTCGCGAGCTAGAGCGATACAACACCGGTGGCGGCCCCGCAAAAACAAGCGAGGAACGGCCGGGGTCGCGGGCGACTGTACTTTTGTACATGAGCATTCCGACCGGGCTGGCGATCCTGCTTGTTTTTAACGCAGTAGCGCCGACGCGCAGCAGATCGTGAACAGGCTCTTAGGCCCTTTCGACATGGAACCCCACATGACCGACCTCAGCCCCTTCCACATCACCCGCAAATGGCCCGCCCAGCACCCCGAGCGCCTGCAGCTGTACTCGCTGCCCACGCCCAACGGGGTCAAGGTCTCGATCATGCTGGAGGAAATCGGCCTGCCCTACGAGCCGCACCTGGTCAGCTTCGACAGCAATGACCAGTTCAGTCCCGAGTTTCTTTCGCTGGCGCCGAACAACAAGATTCCGGCGATCCTCGATCCCGACGGCCCCCATGGCCACCCGCTGCCGCTGTTCGAGTCCGGGGCGATCCTGATCTACCTGGCGGAAAAGACCGGCAAATTGCTGCCACAGGACGCCGCGGCCCGTTACGAGACGATTCAATGGCTGATGTGGCAGATGGGCGGCCTGGGACCGATGTTCGGCCAGCTCGGTTTCTTCCACAAATTCGCCGGCGCCGAGTACGAGGACAAGCGCCCGCGTGATCGCTACGTCGCCGAATCCGCGCGCCTGCTGGGTGTGCTTGACCAGCATCTGCAGGGCCGCGACTGGATCGCGGGCCAGTACAGCATCGCCGACATCGCCGTACTGCCCTGGGTGCGTTGCCTGGTGGACTTCTACAAGGCTGACGAACTGGTGCAGTTCGAGCGCTTTGGCAACGTGCGCCGCGTGCTCGACACCTTCCTCGCCCGCCCGGCGGTGCAGCGCGGTCTGAACATCCCGGCACGAGGCTGATGGTTGCGGGAGCCGTTCCACGGCTCCTGCCGCACACGCACGTGAAGGGTCGCACAGCGGTTCGAGCGCCCACTCGTCAGCCGGCTTCTCGGGATGCAGAAGCCATCCGCTGGCGAAGCCCCCGGCTATGTCGAACCACTTGTCTCTAAGTACCGAAATAGAGCGGTTGCAAATGCCCAAATCGAGCGCTGGACGACTATAATTTCGCGCTTGCTTCTCCCCCTCCAGGTCACTCATGAACAGTTCTGCATCCGACGCCGCGACGAACCTGTCGCCGGGCGCGATCCTTCTCATTCAACTCGCCCTGGCTCTCGGCGGCTTCGCCATCGGCACCGGCGAGTTCGCCATCATGGGCCTGATGCCCAACGTCGCAGCCGATCTTGGCGTCAGCGAGCCGCAGGTTGGCCACGTGATCAGCGCCTATGCCCTCGGCGTGGTGGTCGGTGCCCCTGTGTTGGCCCTGCTCGGCGCACGCCTGCCACGGCGCATCCTGCTTCTGCTGCTGATGGGCTGCTTCGCCCTTGGCAACTTCGCCAGCGCCCTGGCGCCGAGCTACGAGCCGCTGCTGATCTTCCGCTTCATCGCCGGCCTGCCGCATGGTGCCTATTTCGGTATCGCCATGCTGGTTGCCGCGTCCATGGCGCCGCCACACAAGCGCGCCAAGGCGGTAAGCCGCGTGTTGGCCGGCCTGACCGTGGCGATTCTGATCGGCAACCCGCTGGCCACCTGGCTTGGCCAGTTCATGAGCTGGCGCTATGCCTTCGCCCTGGTCGGGGTGATCGCCATCACCACCATCGCCATGGTGGCGATCTTCCTGCCAGCCGACCCGCACGAACAGCGCAGCAGCCCCGCTGGCGAGCTGCGTGCCTTCAACCGCGCGCCGATCTGGCTGGCCCTGGGCATTGGCTCGATCGGTTTCGCCGGGATGTTCTGCGTGTTCAGCTACATGGCGCCGACCCTGCTGCACGTCACCCAGGTCGGGCCAGGCTGGATTCCCCTGGCGATGGGCGTGTTCGGTGCCGGTTGCATCGTCGGCAACAGCGCCGGCGGCTGGCTGTTCGACCGCCTGCGCCTGCGCGCGGTGGCCTGGATCCTGGCCTGGAGCACCCTGGTCCTGCTGGTCTTCCCCTTCGCCGCGCACAGCCTGTGGACCATCCTGCCGGCGATCTTCGCTCTCGGCACCATGATCGCCCTCGGCCCGGCCCTGCAGACCCACCTGATGGACGTTGCCACGGGCGCGCAGACGTTGGCGGCCGCCTCCAACCACGCCGCCTTCAACGTCGCCAACGCCCTCGGCCCCTGGCTCGGCGGCCTGGCCATCAGCGCCGGCATGGGCTGGACGATCACCGGATATATCGGCGCGGCTACAGCCATCGGCGGCCTGATGCTGTTCGCCTGGGCATGGCAGGTGCAAAACAAGAGCGCGCCAATCTGACAGGTGCGAGATAGTGCGCCGGCAGGTATCGTCTGCCTCCCGAGCCACTGTCGCGTGCCCCGCCCGATGATTGCCCAGCGTCTACGACTCGCCCTGACCGGCACCGCCCTGTTCACCGCTCTGACCGCCCACGCCCAGGTCGAAATCGAGGCCAATGCCGGCATGCTGGCGGCGAAGGTTTCGGCGGAGATTGTTCCCGGCGACTACGAGAAGCTGCTGCAGGGTTTGCGCACCAATCCAGGCAAGTACACGCGCAAGATCGTGCTGCTCGACAGCATCGGCGGCAGCGCCCCGGAGGCCATCCGCATGGGCCGCCTGCTGCGCGAAACCGGCTTCGAAGCACTGGTGCCGTCAGGCGGCATGTGCGAGGGCAGCTGCATCTACCTGCTGGCTGCCGGCAGCAAGCGCACGGTCAACGGCCATGTCGCCCTGCGCCGGCCGCCCTTCCCGGCTGGCGACTCGGCACTGGCGCAGTCCGTCCATGGCAGCCAGCCGTTCAGCCCGGCCAAGTACTTTCGCGACATGGGCGTCGATGCAAGCCTGGCCGAAGCGATCTATCAGGTCGCGCCAGGGCGCTTGCGTCTGCTGAGCAAGGATGACTTGCGACGCTATCGACTGAAATAGCCCAAGGCGCTTGCTCATGCCTGTACAGCGGGATATCTTTCGCACCGGCATGGCAACAGGCCATCAAGAAAATGGAATTCGAGCATGCGCAGGCTGCGTACAGAATCTGTCCCTCCTTCGAGCAACTCCTTCCCCCTTTCCGATAGCCCGCACGGCAGAACATACAGAGTCGTTCTGCCACCTTGCCGCGCACATCTTTCCTGGAAATTCGGAGTCATCATGCTGAAGAAATTGGTCCTGGCCGCCTTTGCCTCATCGCTGCTCGTCGGCTGTGCGTCGGTCCCGATGGAAGACAAGACCGCCTCTGCCGAAGCCAAGCAGTTTGCGGCACCGGCCCCCGGCAATGCAGGTCTGTACATCTACCGCAACTCGGGCGTAGGCGGCTCACTGAAGAAAGACATCTGGGTCGATGACAAGTGCATCGGCGAATCCGCACCGAAGGTCTTCTTCTACGAGCAGGTCAAGGGCGGCATGGAGCACAAGATCTCCACCGAATCCGAGTTCTCCCCTAACGATCTGCTGGTCAAGACCGAAAGCGGCAAGAACTACTTCATCAAGCAGTACATCAAGATGGGTGTATTCGTCGGCGGCGCCAACCTGGAGCTGGTTGACGAGAAGGAAGGCAAGCAAGACGTTGCGAAGCTGGAGCTGGCTCGCAAAGGTAAATGCTCCAAGTAAGACGCAGCCGCAAGGCCAAGCCCCGGCATCGAAAGATGTCGGGGCTTTTTTAATCAGAACAGGAACGTCATCGCCAGGTTGAACAGCATCGCCGCGACGAAGCCGATGGGCGCGGCGCGCAGCAGCAGTTGCGAGAACAGGGTCGAGCGCACCTTCTCGTCGGTGCACGACCCCAGCAACAGGCTGCCGCCGGAGGAGAACGGCGAGATCGAAGTGGCCTGTGCGCCCACCACGATGGCGATGAAGATGATCATCGGATCGATCGACATCGAAGCCGACAACGGCAGCACCATGGGGAACAGTGCCGGCGTCACCACGCCGAGCGTGCTGGCGAAGATCGACATCAGTGCAGCAACCACACCGAAGGCCACCGGAATCATCACTGGCGGGATGTTGCCACTGATCCAGGATGCCAGGGCATCGATGGTGCCGGCCTTGATCGCGACGGTGATCAGCATGCCGACACCGCAGATCATGATCAGCGTGGACCAGGGCACCGAGGCGATGGCCTTGCGCTCGTCACCGAGCTTGAGCAGCAGCGCGATCACCGAGAACACACTGGCGATCAGGCCGATGTCCACCTTGCTGTTGATGAACTTGACCGTGGCATTGTCCGGAAAGGCCAGCAGGGCCAGCGGCGCAGCCAGAACCAGCACCATCATCAGCACGGTCAGCAGCAGGGTCAGTTTCTGCTCGCGGTTGAAGGCTTGCGGCAGGTCAGCGTTGATCACCGCGTTCTTCAGGTTGCGGCCATGGCCACCGAGGAAGACGAAGGCCGAAATCACCAGAACCGGGATCACTGCGGTGCTGGCGAAGATTGCCAGGGCATTCACGAACGCCTCGCTCTCGGGCATACCGGCGCTGGTCATCAGGCCACGGAAGATGATGCCGCTCTGACTGGAAACGAAGTTCGCTCCACCCAACGCGCCGTAGTTCACCGCCATGCCGCCCAGGATCAGGCTCATGCCGGTACGCTGGCACAGCAGCAGGGTCAGTGGCGCCATGAACGCCAGTACGGTGTAGTAACCCGCGCCCATGGCCGCGATCAGCCCCGAGGTCAGGAAGATCGCGTACGGCAGCAGGTGCGGCACGCCACGGCAGCGATACAGCAGATGCCCGGCGAGTTTTTCCAGGGTGCCGTTGACGGTGGCGAAGCTGTAGAACAGGCAGACCGAGAAGATCACGAAGAAGATCTTCAGCGGCCACATGTTGATGATTTCGCCCGGGCTCATGCCCATGCCGAAGCAGCCCAGCAGGTAGGCAAAGGCAATGGCGAACAGGCCGATATTGATCTTGGTGGTGTACCCCAGCGCGACGGCGAGGACGATCGCGGCGACGACGAGCAGGCTCATCATGGTTTGACTCCTTTTGTTGTTCTGATGTGAGCAGTGGTTACGCCGAGGCGAAACCGAACAGGGTTGCAGGGTTCTCCACCAGAACGCGACGGCGCTCCTCGGGGTTGGGCAGCAGGGCCTCGAGCAGCGCTAATTGCTGATCGTAGCGGGTCTGCGACTCGAACTGGGTGTTGGGCCAATCGCTGCCCCAGAGAAAGCGACCTACGCCACCACAGGCCTCGCGCAGGCGAGCTTCGATGGCCTGGGCGCGGGCCAGGTCGGACTGGCTGCGGTAAGCCGCTGAAAGCTTGATCCACACCGGCGCCTGGCCGAGCAGGTCGAAGAAGACGTCATGCTGGGTAGCGTCCAGTTGCACGCTCGCAGCCGGCAGGCCGAAGTGGTCGATCACCACGGTGACGCCGGACTCGAGGATCGCCGGCACGATCAGCGCCAGATCGTCGAAGCCACGCTGGATCTCCACCTGCCAACCGCGACGCGCCAGGCGCCGGAACAGGTCATTCCAGGCGCTGCCGGCGTAGTCTTCCAGCACCTTGCCGATCAGGTTCAGGCGTATCCCCACCACGCCAGCGGCGGCCAGTTCGTCCAGTTCGGCGTCGCTGACCTGCGCATCGACCACCGCGACGCCACGCAGGCGCTCGGGGAAGCGGCGCAGCGCATCGACCATGTAGTGGTTGTCGGTGCCGAGAAAGCTGGGCTGGATCAGTACACCGTGGGACAGACCGCTCGCATCCAGGTGGCCCAGATACTGCTCCACGGTGGCGTCATAGCTGGGGCTGTAGCGGCGTCCGGGAACCATGGGCAGGTCCTGGCGAAAGATGTGCGCGTGAGTGTCGATGCCGGTGATTCCGGCATAAGGCATGGGCGTCACGAAGCGATACCTCTGTCGATTTTTGTACGAGCCGGCCAGTACGGCGGCTACTTCTTATAAAACATATATTCATATATATGATTGGATGACTGTATCTACAGAGATCGGATGCTGTCAATCTGCGAGCCAGTGGTAAAGTGACGGCCGGTCGAATTGCGGATTTGAGGTTTATGGGCACCACGGCTCTGGGACAGGACGAACGCCTGCCGCTGTATCAGCGGCTACGCGACGAAATGCTGGGGAAAATCGCCGCTGGCGAATGGCTGCCTGGCGAGGCCATCCCCACCGAAGCGGAACTGACCCGCCAGTACGGCGTGGCCGTGGGCACCGTGCGCAAGGCCGTGGAAACGCTGGTCGCGGAAGGCCTGCTGCTGCGCGCTCAGGGGCGTGGCACCTTCGTGCGCCGGCCGAACTTCGATGGCTCGCTGTTTCGCTTCTTCCGCCAGGTCAGCGCCAGCGGCCAGTCCCAGGTACCACAAAGCCGCATCCTCGAGTGCCGCCAGGTATCTGCCGATGCGGCCGTCAGCCAGGCTCTGAAGCTGGACGAAGGCGAACCCTGCATCTTCCTCCAGCGCCTGCGCCTGATCGACGGCCGCCCGCTGTTCCATGAGCGAATCTGGCTGCCAGCCGAGCGCTTCGGCGCCCTGCTGGAGATCGCCCCCGCCGACTTTCCGCCACTGCTCTACCCCTTCTACGAGCAGCACTGCGGCCAGCGCATCGCCTCGGCCCAGGAAACCCTCACCGTCTCCGCCATCGATGCCGAACTCGCGGCCCTTCTCGATGTAACCGAGGCCAGCCCGAGCGTGATCATCGAACGTACCGCATTGGGCTACGACCGCACGCCGCTGGAATATCGCCTGTCACGCGCCGCCGCGCAGAACTTCCGCTATCAGGTGGAAATCAGCTAAGCACGCCCCAGATGCAACACGCCCGGGCAAGCCCGGGCGTGAGATGCGGTGATGGCAGGGCCTGTCAGAACAAGCCCAGAGCCCAGGCCGCGCCGAACAGCACCAGCGAGAAGCCCCACATCCACCACAGCGAGTAGCGGATGTGCCGACCCAGGTCCAGCCCGGCCAGGCCCAGCGCCAGCCACAGTGCTGGAGAGAACGGGCTGATGAAGGTACCGATGATGTTGCCGATGGTCAGTGCATAGACCACGCTGGCCGGCTCGACACCCTGGGCGCCGACCACTTCCAGCGTCACCGGCAGCAGGCCGAAGTAGTAGGCGTCAGTGCTCAGCATCAGCTCCATCGGCAGGCCGAACAGGCCGAGCACGATGTGCATCTGTCCTACCAGCGACGCCGGCAGCACGCCAGCCAGATCTTGCGCGATAGAGGTGAGCATGCCGGTGCCGGTGAAGATACCGAGCATCGAACCAGCGGCCAGGATAATCATGCCCATGCTCAGCGCCGCCGGAGCGTGCGCCGAGATACGCTGCATCTGCGCCTTGCCGCCCGGATAGTTGATCAGCAGCGCCAGGCACAGGCCGATCATGAAGATGTAGCCCGCCGGCAGTACGCCGGAGAACAGCGACACCAGCACCCCCAGGAACAGCGCGGCGTTGGCCCAAAGCAGACGCGGGCGCTCCAATGCGAGTTCCTCGGCGCTCGGCTCGTGCAGGTCGCTGCTGGTTTCCACCAACACGCCCTCGTCGTCGGCCTTGCCGGCAGCGATACGACGCTGCTCACGCCAGCCCAGCAGCGCCGCCAGCGCAACCAGCAGCACCACGCCGATGCCCTGAATGGTGATCAACGGACGCCACAGCTCGGTGACCTCGATACCGGTCACCGCCGAGGCACGGCCCAGCGGACCGGCCCAGGGCAGCATGTTGAAGATGCCGGCACCGAGCGCCAGTAAGAGCAGCATCAGATAAGGGCTCATGCGCAGTTGCTTGTACAGCGGCAGCAAGGCAGGAACGGTGAGCAGGAAGGTGGTGGCGCCGGCTCCGTCGAGATGCGCCAGCATGCCGATCACCGCCGTGGCCACGGTCACGGCAATCACGTTGCCGCGAGTCAGCCGCACCATGCCGCCGATCAGCGGGCGGAACAGCCCGGTGTCCTGCAGCACGCCGAAAAAGGTAATGGCAAAAACGAACATGGTGGCAATCGCCGTCACACGGCCGACGCCATCAGTGAAGAAACCGGATATGGCCTCAGGCCCAAAGCCCGCAGCCAGAGCACCCAGCAGTGGCACCACGATCAACGGCAGAACAGGCGACATGCGCCCGATGAGTAGCAGCACAACCAGGCTGCAGATGGTCAACAGGCCAATCAGGGTCAACAAACCGCTTTCTCCTCTTTTTCTTGTAAAGCACGCGAAAGGCGCGTGCGGAGGCTAAGAGGCGAACCTTTCAAAAACCTTTAAGCGGCGAACGCACAACCGGGCAAGTGTCAGTACATATGTCACGAAACCGGGGCAGCTGCGACGCTGCCACGACCTTGCTCAATGCAGCGTATAGCCCTTGTCCACCAGCCAATCCTGGCCAATGCGGTTATAGAGGCCGCTGACAGGTCATCAAGACGTCCATCTCAAAATCGCCACTACCTCGCGAGTGCGAGCCACTTCGAGCCCTTGCGACGGCAATCCATGCTCTACTGGCGCCACTCACGGGACACCAGACGCCATGACAGACCTCGCTATCTGCGCCGCCCAGTACTGCTCCATCGCCGGAGACCTCGACGCCAACCTCGATCGCCACCTGCAGGTCATGCGGCTCGCTGCCGAGCAACGCATCGACTTTCTGCTGTTCCCCGAGCTGTCATTGACCGGCTACGAGCCTTCGCTGGCACAGGGACTGGCACAAACGGTGGATGCTGCAAGGCTGCAGCCGCTGCGCGAACTGGCCAGGCAATTGCGCATGACCACCCTGGTCGGGCTGCCGCTGCGGACGCAAGCCAGCGACGCGATCCTGATCGGCGCCCTACTGTTCGGCGCCGATGGCGCACAAAGGGTCTACACCAAACAGCATCTGCATGCGGGTGAAGAACAGGTGTTCAGCCCAGGCACTGGCGGTGCACCGCTACATATCGGCGACGAACGTATTGCTCTGTCGATCTGCGCAGACTTCACTCACGCCAGCCATGCACGGGCCGCGGCCGAGGACGGCGCAGGGATCTACGCGACCAGCGTGCTGATCAGCGAAAACGGCTACCCGCACGACAGCGAACTACTCAAAGGCTATGCCAGCGAACTGGCCCTCGGGGTATTGATGGCCAACCACGGCGGCCCTTCCGGCGGTTGGGCCTGCGCAGGGCGCAGCGCGTTCTGGGCGCCCGGCGGACGACTGGTGGTCAGCGCAACCGGCACAGGCGACTGCCTGGTGATCGCGCGGCGCCGCCAGGGTATCTGGCAGGGTCAGACCGTGGCGCTGTCGCTGGGCGACTGATCAGGCCTCTTTGAACGCCTTCACCCGCTCCAGCCAGGCCAGGTCGAGCCGCGTCTGCTCGACGTCCAGCCCCTGCTGCTCCATAGCCTCGCGATGGCTGTCGATCTCGCGCACCATCTGGCTCAGCTCGCTGGAGTTGCCATCGAGCTGATGCATCTGGGTCACCCCCTGGTGGTAGAAGCGCAGCAGCTTCATCGCGCTTTCGTCCCCCTGCGTCACGCCCGCCTTGACGTGATGCATGACATTGGTGACGCGCATCAGGCTGCGCTTGAGCCGCCAACCGTAAACCGCCGGAGCCATGAATGGCCGCGACCAGAGTTGCTGGCGCACCAGGGCGATGCTCAAGCCCAGCCCCGCCGCCACACCGAGCAGGTTCCACTTGAAGTTGTCGCCACCAGGCGTGCCGAACACCTGCGTGCTCAGCGTGGCGCAGAGCATGGCCAGTGCCACGAAGATAACCGCTATCAAGGCGGTGCTGCGGCGAGTCTGCTGACGGTAATGGACCGGGTCGATGGCTTGAATTTCGAACATGCGCGAAAGCTCGTAGCGGGGTCAGTGCGCGATGGTACGACAGCTCGCCCATGCGGCACGAATCCGTATCGCCTGTGCCCTAGGGACAAGCGCTGTCATAGCTCCCGCCAGGTGTCCAACCAGCGCCACGCGGCGCAACTGGAAGACGCGCTGAACAGAGTCAGGCAAGCCATCGCCCATTTCGCCTACTGAGCGACCTGGCGTAGCCACTCGCTGGGGCTCGCCCCCACCTTGCGGCGAAAGGCGCGCGCCAGGGCCGACGGGCTTTCATAGCCCACCTCGTCGGCGATCAACGCCATGGGCCGGCCTTCACGTAAACGCTTCTGCGCCAGGCTGACGCGCCAGCCCACCAGGTAATCGGCCGGAGTGGCACCGACCACTTGGTGAAAATGCGCGGCGAAACTGGCGCGCGACATACCGGCCAGCGCCGCCAGCTCGGCCACCGACCAGCCATGCTGCGGCTTCTCGTGCAGTTGATTGAGCGCGCGCGCCAAGCGTGGCTCGGCCAGGCCCGCCATCATCCCCGAGGCCAGCTCGCGACTGCTCATCAAATGCCGCAACAACTGGATCACCATCAACTCGAACAGGCGGTTGAGTACCAGCTCGCGCCCGCAATCCTCCCCAGCCGCCTCGGCGAACAGCCAGTCCAGGCAGCCGCTCAGGCTCGGCAGCTCGCGCAGGGGTTTGACGATAGCGCCCGGCAGTGAGCGCGACAGCGGATTGTCGATACCGCCATCGAAGACCAGCGTGGCGCAGACCAACTCGGCGCCGTCGGCCTCACTGGCGCTCATCTGGTGCAGGCGCGGCCTGGCCACCAGCATCAGGCTCGGTTCTTCCAGGCGCAGCTCACGACCATCGCCCTCGCGAAAGCTCATGCGCCCGGCACGCAGCAGATGGATGTAGCCATGCGGCTCATGTTCGCCATGGCTGCTGGTGCCGCAGAACCCGCCCCGGTGAAAGGTACTGGCATGCAGGTTGAAGTGATGCAACAGGCTGGACAGGCGATCCATGGTCATCTGGCACTCTTGGACGATCTGTCGCATAACATCGACGATCTGAATCCGAAAAGCCAGTTCGTTTCCCTAGCATGGCTCCAGGCTTGAACGACAAGCCCCCACCCAAGACTGGAGAATCAGCATGACTCGCATCACCGCACTGCCCTTCGAACAAACCGCTGCCAGCGCCCAGGCGCAACTGGAAGGCATCCGCAAGGGCCTCGGCTTCATTCCCAACACCTTCGCCACCCTGGCCCACGCCCCGGCCGCGCTGAGCGGCTACCTGGCGCTGTCCCAGGCCCTCGGCAAGGGCACGCTGAATGCCAAGGCGCGCGAAGTGGTGGCGCTGGCCAGCTCGCAGGTCAACGGCTGCGAATACTGCCTGGCCGCACACACCCTGTTCGCCGGCAAGGCTGGCCTGAGCGAAGCGGATATTCGCAGCGCCCGCGACGGCGAGTTGGATGCCGTGGCGCGCCTGAGCCGGCAGATCATCGACAGCCGCGGCCGCCTCAGCGATGCGCAGCTACAGGCCGCACGCGAGGCCGGGTTGAGCGAGGCCGCGATCGTCGAAGTGGTGGCCAACGTCGCCCTGATGACGCTGACCAACTACCTCAACAACCTGGCCGAAACCGCTGTCGACTTTCCACCGGTAGCCGTCTGAAGACGCAGGAGGTGCACCATGCAAGCCGTTACCCTCTATACCACCGGGCATTGCCCCTACTGCGTCAACGCCAAGAGCCTGCTGACACGCAAAGGCGTCGCGTTCGAGGAAGTCGACGTGGGCCATTCACCGCAGCGGCTGGCGGAAATGCTGCAGCGCAGCAAGCGCCGCAGCGTGCCGCAGATCTTCATCGGTGAACGCCACGTCGGTGGCTTCGATGACCTGGCGGCACTGGAACGTGGCGGTAAGTTGGATGCACTGCTGCAAGCCTGAGACGGAATGCGCCGCAAGCCCCCGCTTGCGGCGCATGACGCTGCGGCAATCGCGCTATGCCGCTGCCGCCTGAACGAGTGCTGAGTTCGACAAGCCCCGAGGCATACAGCGGATTTATGCGAGGTCACGCCTCATGCTCCGAGTGGGTGCTGCCGATATAGCAACGGTAACGCCGGCCAGGCATGCTGGCGCGCCGCATCTGTCCTCGAACCGGAGCCTGTCCATGCGTCTCGACGCCTTCTCCCTGAAAACCCGCCTGATCGTGGCGGTCGCCATCCCCTGCATCGCCTTGTTGCTGGTGGCACTTACCAGCCTGAGCAGCATGTCCAGCCTGCACCGGAATACGGAGGTGCTCTATCTGAATACCGCGGCACCGATGCGTGCCATGGCCGAGGTCGCCTCGCGCATTCCGCGCATGCGCGTGGGCATCGACATGATGCTGCTGCAGGAAACCCCGCTGCGTGACGAGCGTGGCGTGAAATCGCGCGTGCAGGACGCCCGCAACGAAGACATCCCCGGCATGCGCGAAGCGATGCGCCAGGCCGTGGCCGCCCAGGTCAACCCGGAACGCAAGGCCCAGGCGCAGAAACTGCTCGACCAGTTCGAAGCGATGGTCAGCAACGAACTGACCCCGATGCTCGCCGCCTTCGACGCCGGCGATATGGCCAAGGCCCAGCAGATCTATCGCGACCAGTACGCCAAGACCTACGGGGTGATGCGCCAGGGCGCCAATGACCTGCTCGACGTCCTGTTGCAACAGGCCGAGCAGCAGAACCTGCACAGTGCACAGAGCTACGAAGCGGGCCTGACCCGCCAGATCACCATCATCGCCACCGGCCTGCTGGTATCGATCTTCATTTCCTGGCTGATCGTCATCCAGCTGCGCCGCCGCGTTGCCGTGCTGCAGAACAGCCTGGGCCAGGCCGCCGACAACCTGGCGCTGGACACTCGCATCGATCTATCCGGCCAGGACGAGTTGAACGAAATCGCCCGCAGCTTCAACCAGTTCATCGACAAGGTGCACGGCGCCATGCGCCAGCTCGCCGACAACTCGCGCCAGCTCTCGGGCATGGCGCGCGAGGTGGCCGAACGCGCGCGCCTGACCCAGAGCAACTGCGCTGCGCAAAGCGACCGCACGGTACAGGTGGCCACCGCCATCAACGAGCTGGGTTCGACCGTCAACGAGATCGCCCGCAATGCCGAGAATGCCGCCGACGTGGCCCGCGAAGCGACCCAGCATGCCAAGGATGGCGGCACGGTAGTCGGCCAGGCACAGCAGCAGGTCGACGCCCTCAACGGCGAGCTGGAACAGGCCGCCAAAGTCATTGGCGCTCTGGCTGCGCAGACCGACGCCATCAGCACCACGCTCAACACCATCCGCAGCATCTCCGAGCAGACCAACCTGCTGGCCCTCAACGCCGCCATCGAGGCTGCTCGCGCCGGTGAACAGGGCCGCGGCTTCGCCGTGGTGGCCGACGAGGTACGCACCCTGGCCAGCCGTTCCGGCGCCTCCACCGAGGAAATCCAGCAGGTCATCGACCGCCTGCAGAACGAATCACGCTCGGCTGTGGAGGCCATGGCCAAGGGCCAACGGCAGAGCGCACTGGTGGTGGAATACGCGAGCAAGGCTTCGGCGGCACTGGAGCAGATCAACGGCCATATCGGCCAGATCAGCGATCAGAACATCCAGGTCGCCACCGCCACCGAGGAGCAGTCCAGTGTGGTCGAAGACATCAACCGCAACATCGTCGATATCAACGAGCTGACCGTCGGCACCACCCATATCGCCGATCAGCTCAACCAGGCCAGCAGCGATCTGCAGGCGCTCTCGACCCAGCTGGACGGGCTGGTGAACCGCTTCCGCCTGTAGTCGGGGTAGGCGCCGCGAGGGCCGTCCACTGACTCAGCGCAGATCCGCGTCGATGCGCTGCAGCAGGTAGTCATAGAAGGGATTGGACGTCGCCCGTTGCAGGCTGTCCAACCCCACCACCAATACGCCGTGCTCGCCGCGCGGCGCCAGGGTGCCGAGTGCCACGCCGTAGTCTTCGCCCGCTACCGGATCACTGCCATACAGCGGATCGCTGGGCGGGAATGGCAAGGCCACGTGCGACAGCGAAAACAGCTGCGCCGGATAATCCACGCCCAGCGGCACGCGCTGCACCTGCTGGCCGCCAGGGGCGATGCGCCGGGCCTCGACCGCGCGGCCCTGCTCCGGCGCCACGCCGACCACGGTCAGGTCGTAGTCACGTGCGGCCGGTGGCAGCAACTGTTCCAGCAAACCGCTCATGTCGGTGCGCAGCAGGGAGCTGGCCGCCTGCGACCGGTTGATGTCGAACACCACCAGCTCGCTTCCGTTGGCCGGCAGGCGTGCGAACAACTGGCGCACCACTGCCGGCGTGCTCACGGTGCTGTCGGCCAGTGATTGCAGGGCCAGCACCGGTGGCAGTCGCGCCAGCCGGCCATCGGCCTCGGCAACATCGAAGGCGTTCTGTACCTCGCGGGTCAGCTCGTAGGTCTGCCGCGCCGCCTGCACTGGGAAGGAGTTGTACTTGAACGGATTGAACTCCGGCAGCACGTTCATCCAGGCCGACTTGGCGAAGGGCGGCAGCACCGCCGGCAAAGCCGCCAGCCCGGCATAGCGGGCGTAGCTGGTGACACCGATCATCGGCGAAATCAGTACCAGGCGTTGCGGCATGGCCAGGCGTTCGTCTTCCAGTGCTGCCAGGCTGTAGCGCAGCGCCAGCGCGCCGCCATTGGAGTAGCCGACCAGATACAAAGGCCCGTCCGGCACCTGGCGCCGCGCTTCACGCACGGCCAGCCGCGTGGTTGCCAGCCATTGCTCCCAATGCGCAGCGGTGAGCGCCGCCGGCACCGTGCCGTGGCCGGGCATACGCGGCACCACGGCAAGCAGGCCCTGCTCGCTCAGGTGCTGGGCGATATGGCGCAGGCTGTAGGGCGAGTCGGTCAGGCCATGCAGCAACACCACCACGCCGCGTGGCGGGCCTGATGGCTGCAGGATGAAGGAGCGGTTCCAGTCGCGTGCCAGGTTACCGGGGTACACCGGGCTGACGCTGGCGTAACGGCTGTATGGTGCCTTGCCGGAAGCCGTGACCGGCTCGATCAGCTCGCGCCGCAGGCGTTCGAACAAGGTAGCCTCGGCGGCCAGATAGGCCTGCCAGTCGCTCTCGTCCAGCTCGCTGACTTCCAGCTCCTGCGGCACCAGCCGGTGCCAGGGCTCCAGCTCGGGCAAGGATGCCAGCCCGGCGATACGAATGCCGAGCAAGGCCACCACGATCAACAACACCACCACCAGCGTCCAGGCCATCACGTTGCGCATGCGCGGTAAACGCATCAAGCGCCTCCCTCGAAGTTATCTGCCCGGGAAAATCCGTCCCGGCAACCGGCATGGGGACTTTAGTGCAAAGCAGCCCTCAACCACCACAGGGTTGCCTTATACATATGGATATCCGTATATTCGCCAATCCGTATATATGGACTCACCCCATGTCCGACGCGTTGTCCCCACCCGAGCTGTTCAAATCCCTGGCCGACGAAACCCGCGCCCGCGCCGTGCTGCTGATTGCCGACCAGGGCGAGCTGTGCGTGTGCGAGCTGGTCTGCGCACTGGGCGACAGCCAGCCGAAGATCTCCCGCCACCTGGCGCAGCTGCGCACCAGCGGCCTGTTGCAGGACCGTCGTCAGGGCCAATGGGTCTACTACCGCCTGGCGCCGGACCTGCCGCAATGGGTGCGCGACGTACTGGCCGCCACCCTGGCCGCCAACCGCACCTGGCTGGAGCAGGACGCCAGCCGCCTCGCCAACATGGGCGAGCGCCCTGCCCGCCTCGCCACCTGCTGCTGAGAACACCGCATGCTGATCGCCGTCGCCATCTTCCTGTTCACCCTGATTCTGGTCATCTGGCAGCCGCGAGGCCTGGGCGTCGGCTGGAGCGCCTCGCTCGGCGCCGTGCTGGCCCTGGCTGCCGGTGTGGTCAGCTTCGCCGACATCCCCACCGTATGGGGCATCGTGTGGAACGCCACGGCGACCTTCATCGCTGTGATCATCATCAGCCTGCTGCTCGATGAAGCCGGCTTCTTCGAGTGGGCGGCGCTGCATGTAGCGCGCTGGGCAAACGGCAGCGGCACGCGCCTGTTCGCCTTCAGCATCCTGCTCGGCGCGGCGGTGTCGGCACTGTTCGCCAACGACGGCGCGGCGCTGATCCTCACCCCCATCGTCATTTCCATGCTGCTGGCGCTGCGCTTCTCGCCGGCCTCGACCCTGGCCTTCGTCATGGCCGCCGGCTTTATCGCTGATACCGCCAGCCTGCCGCTGGTGGTGTCGAACCTGGTCAACATCGTCTCGGCCGACTACTTCGGCATCGGCTTTGGCGCCTACGCGGCGGTGATGGTGCCGGTGAATATGGTCAGTGTCGCCGCCACCCTGCTGGTGCTGTGGCTGTTCTTCCGTCGCGACATTCCGGCGCGCTACGAGGTGGCGGCGCTGCAGGCGCCCAACCAGGCGATCCGCGACATCGCTACCTTCAAGGTCGGCTGGGCAGTGCTGCTAGCGCTGCTGGTCGGGCTGTTCGCCCTGGAGCCGCTGGGCATCCCCATCAGCGCCGTGGCCGCGGCCTGCGCCGCGTTGCTGTTCGCCGTCGCTGCACGGGGCAAACGCATCGCCACCGGCAAGGTGCTGCGCGAGGCGCCCTGGCAGGTGGTGATCTTCTCCCTCGGCATGTACCTGGTGGTCTACGGCCTCAGTAACGCCGGCCTGACCGCCGAGCTGACGCGCCTGCTCGACGCCTTCGCCGGCTATGGCATCTGGGGCGCGGCGCTGGGCACCGGTCTGCTCAGCGCGCTGCTGTCGTCCTTGATGAACAACATGCCCAGCGTGCTGATCGGGGCGCTGGCCATCGACGCCAGCCAGGCCAGCGGCGCGGTGCGTGAGGCGATGATCTACGCCAACGTGATCGGCTGCGACCTGGGGCCGAAGATCACCCCCATCGGCAGCCTGGCCACCCTGCTCTGGCTGCATGTGCTGGCGCGCAAAGGCATTCGCGTGACCTGGGGTTACTACTTCAAGGTCGGCATCGTGCTCACGCTGCCGGTACTGCTGCTCACCCTTTCGGCCCTGGCTCTGCGCCTGAGCGTCTAATCTGGAGCCTTCAAGATGAAAGTCCTGTTCATGTGCACGGCCAACAGTTGCCGCAGCATCCTCTCCGAAGCCCTGTTCAACCACCTGGCGCCGAGCGAGCACCAGGCGGTGAGCTCCGGCAGTTTTCCGCGCGGCGAGGTGCTGCCGCGGACCCTGGTCACCCTGCGTGAAGCCGGCATCGCCACCGAGGGTCTGAGCAGCAAGGGCAACGACGCCTTCGAAGGCTGCCCGCCGGATATCGTCATCACCGTCTGCGACAAAGCGGCCGGCGAGGCTTGCCCGGTGTACTTCGGCCCGGCGCTGAAAGCCCACTGGGGCCTGGAAGATCCGTCCCACGTGGAAGGCGACGAGGCCACCATCAACGCCGCCTTTCACGCCACCCTGGCGCATATCGAAGCACGCTGCCGCGCCTTCCTCGCCCTGCCCCTGGCGGACATGAGCCGCGACGAACTGCAGCAGGCGCTCAACCGTATCGGCCAAGAGTGAGGACACGCACATGAATGAAGACCTGCCCAATCTCGACCTAGACCTGCTGCCGGCCCAACCTAACGACTCGGCCACGGCGCCGCGCATCCTGCTGCTGTACGGCTCCACCCGGCCGCGCTCATTCAGCCGCCTGCTGGTGCAGGAAGCAGCGCGCCTGCTGCAGCATCTGGGCTGCGAGACGCGCATCTTCGACCCGTCCGGCCTGCCGCTGCCGGACGACGCCCCCGTGGAGCACCCAAAAGTGCAGGAACTGCGCGATCTGATGCAGTGGTCCGAAGGCCAGGTGTGGTGTTCGCCGGAACGCCACGGCGCCATGTCGGCGGTGTTCAAGGCGCAGATCGACTGGGTGCCGCTGGCCATGGGCGCGGTGCGCCCGACCCAGGGCAAGACCCTGGCGGTGATGCAGGTCTGCGGCGGCTCGCAGTCGTTCAACGTGGTCAATCAGTTGCGCGTGCTCGGCCGCTGGATGCGCATGTTCACCATCCCCAACCAGTCATCGGTGCCCAAGGCTTTTCTCGAATTCGGCGACGATGACCGCATGCAGCCCTCGCCCTATTACGACCGCCTGGTGGACGTGATGGAAGAGCTGGTGCGCTTCACCTGGCTGCTACGCGACCACCCCGAGCTGGTGGATCGCTACTCCGAACGCAAGGAATCGGCCGAGGCGCTGTCGCAGCGGGTCAATCAACGCAGCATCTGAACCGTGGGAAGCGCTTGAGCGGCGACAATCGCGGCTCAAGCCGCTCCTACGCGGTGGAGCAGCCGCCTGATCAGGCGGCTGCTACGTAGAGCGGCGAGGCAGCCAGATACAGCAGGGCCAGCAGCGCGCCCAGGATCAGCCCATTGAGTTGAATCCGCCGCACTTTGCCCAGGCCGGCAAACTCCTTGGCGACACTCGACACGAAGATGGCCCCTACCACCAACATGGCTGGCATGGAGACCAGCATGTCGGCAAGCCAGCTGTTCATCAGTCGCTCGCTGCCCGGGTAGAGCTCCTGGCTGATCGCCATATAGCTGGGCCTGGCGCCGACCATGCCCCAGTATGCTGCCACAGTGATCAGCTGCAGCAGCAGCAATGCCAGGTTGCATAGCGTTTTCAGGCGCGGGAAACGACCGGGATCACGGTTAGCCACAGAGCAGGCTCCCATTCTGGGTTTGCCCCATCATGTCCTTGATCACACCGCGCACCTTGGTGTCGGCCAGCTGTCCACCACTCGACTCGACCTGCACGCGGCTCAGCGAAAAACTGGCTTCGTTGTTGGCGTCATAGATGGTGAACGCGACGTCCACGCTGCCACCGAACAGCAGCGTCCCTTTGAGCTCGATTTCCCCCAGCTTGCCGACCAGCGACGAACGACTGCACAACCAGGCATGCTTGCTCGCGTCGATATTCATCCAGGAGGTCTCGATATGACCGGCGATCAGCGTACCGCTGTTGCCACCGATCTCTGGCCCGGTGGCGATACCGAACACCTGAGGCTTCTCGCTACGTGAGCGCCGAATCTGTATGTAGACGCCACTGAATAGATTGAAGCCAATGCTGGTCTTGGGGATGGCCGCGCCGATGCCGCTGGCCAGTATTTTCATTTCCATCACATGTTCCCTATGTAGATTTGAATCAGCTGCGGAGCTTGGAACAATGCAGCCCGTTTTGCCATGAACGAGCACACAAACAGACGCCCCTCAGCCGCCAAGCGCTTGAGACCTTCCAGGCCAGCATTGGTGCCGTGCGATCAACACCGGAAACAACGCTGATGTACCCGATCAACTGAGCAGGCAGCCGGTGGGCACCACTGATAGGCTGAGCACATGAATCTCGCCGCTCGACTCCGGACCATCATCAGCACCGACCCAAGGCGCCTGCGCATCCTGCAACAGGTGCGCGAACTGGACCTGCCCGATTGCTGGGTAGCCGCCGGTTTCGTGCGCAGTGCGGTCTGGGATCATCTGCACCAACGCTCAGGCTCGCCGCTGCCAACAGACATCGACGTGATCTGGTTCGAGCGCAGCCAAACCGCCCCTGCTCGCGACGCGGAGCTGGAGGCGATGCTGCGCCACCGGGACGACTCTCTGCAATGGTCGGTGAAGAACCAGGCACGCATGCATCTGCGCAACGGTGATGCGCCTTACGCCTCGGCGACCGAAGCGATGCGGCATTGGCCGGAGACTGCGACGGCGGTGGCCGTGCGGCTGGACGAGCAGGATGGAATACATGTCGCCGCACCACTTGGCCTGGAGGATCTGTTCAACCTTATCGTGCGCCCGGCCGGAAGGTTCAAGGACAAGAAACAGCCGATCTACCAGGAACGATTGCGCAGCAAGAACTGGCTGGCCACCTGGCCGAAATTGAAGGTGCTGCCGTAGGGTGGATGACGCTTTTTTCATCCACCAGCCGGTGGATCGATGAAGCGTGATCCACCCGACGGTGCAAACACCGTGGGAGGCGCTTCAGCGGCGACAATCGCGGCTGCGACTGCATGGATGCAGGAGGTAGAGCGAAGCAGGATGCCAGAGCCGAAAGCCGCTCCTACAAAGCTGGCGTAGCCTGGGTAGAGCGCAGCGAAAACCGGGAGCGGATTACCCGGGTTTCGCAGTGCTCTAACCAGGCAGGCTAAATGTCCACATGTCCACCCGCGGGTGGATGTAAAGAGCGACATCCACCCTACGCCTCTCCCACAAAACCGGTCAGATACCGGCGACCACCGCACAGATGCCCTGCGCGGAATCGGCGAACTGGCTGCACAGGTGATTGATGGAGGTCACCAATACCTGCTCGGGCGAGGAGATGAAGTCCACCGACATCATCACGCTGAGCATGGTGATGGTGACGATCGAGAAGGTGAACAGCTTGCGCGCCCACACTCGGTCATCCACGGCCTTGTAGCCCGACACGCCCATCCACAACCAGTAGGCACCGCTCAGCGCGGCGACCACGAAGTAGCTGTAGCCGGCGTAACCGCTCAAGGTCAGCATCAGGGTCGCGACCACGAAGGCGGCGATGTACAGCACGATCTGCCGCTTGGCAGCCGAGATGCCCTTGATGACCGGCAGCACCGGGATGTTCGCGGCCTGGTAGTCATTGAAACGGAAGATGGCGATGGCATAGGAATGCGGCATCTGCCACAGGCTGAAGATCAACAACAGGATGGCGGCGCCGGCATCGAACTCGTTGCTCACCGCGCAGTAGCCGACCACGGGCGGAGCCGCCCCGGACAGGCTGCCGACCAGGGTGCCGTACACCGAGCCACGCTTGAGCCACAGGCTGTAGAGGCCGACGTAGACCACGAAGCCCATCAGCACCAGCATCACCGCCAGGGGGTTGGTGGCGGCGTACAGCACGGCCACCCCCGCCACCCCGAGCACGCAGGCATAGACGATGGCGTGCGCAGGCGATACCAGCCCCTGCGCCAGGACCCGGTTGCGGGTCCGCTCCATCTTCTGGTCGATGTCTCTGTCGATGTAGTTGTTGAACACGCAGCCTGAGGCGATCACCAGTGAAACGCCCAGCGCTGTCGCGAAAAACAGCGCCAGGTCGGCATCGCCGCGCGAAGCCAGGAAGAAACCGCCCGTGACGGAAATCAGATTCCCGAAGACGATGCCCGGCTTGGCGAGGTTGAGGTACTGCTTCAGGAGCGCCAGCATCAGTTGATCATCATGTGATAGTGCATGCTCCACATGATCCAGACCGACAGGCCGACCACGAACGCGATGACCAGCACGGTGAAGATCATCGAAATCACGTTCCAGCGGCCTTCTTCATCGGTCTTCATGTGCAGGAAGTACACGAGGTGGACGAGCACCTGCGCCAGGCCGAACAGCACCACGGTGATCAGGGTCGCGCCACGGCTCAGGCCCAGCACGTCAGGATGCATGACCAGCATGAAAGGGATCACGGTGAGGATCACCGACAGGATGAAACCGGTCAGGTAATCCTTGAAACCCACGGCGTGGGCGGCGTGATTGTCTTGGTGAGCCATTTACAGCACCCCCATCAGGTAGACGACGGTAAACACGCAGATCCACACCACGTCGAGGAAGTGCCAGAACAGGCTGAGCAGCCCCACGCGCGTCTTGTTGGTGTCGGTCAGGCCGCGAGTACCGACCTGCAGCATCAGCACCAGCATCCACAGCAAGCCGGCACTGACGTGCAGGCCGTGGGTGCCGACCAGGGTGAAGAACGCCGACCAGTAGGCGCTGGTCTGCGGGCCTGCACCTTCATGGATCAGGTGACGGAACTCGTACAGCTCGATGCTGATGAAGCTCACCCCGAACAGGAAGGTGATGCCCAGCCAGCGCAGCACGGCGGCCTTGTCGCCCCGATAGGTAGCGAGCATGGCCATGCCGTAGGTGATGCTGGAGAACAGCAGGGCGAAGGTTTCCACCAGCACCAGATGCAGGCCGGGCCTGAGCATTTCCTTGGCGGTGGGACCACCGGCGAAGGAATTGCTCAGCACCGCGAAGGTGGCGAACACCGTGGCGAAGATCAGCAGGTCGGTCATCAGGTAAACCCAGAAGCCGAACAGCTTGATGCCACTGGTGTCGTGGTGGTGCTCATGGCCATCGTGGCCATGAGCGTCATGTGAGTAGTGGGGTTCGTAAGCGGTCATGGTTAGGCCTGTACGACTGCGGTGGCTTTGGTTTGGTGATGCGCCTGCTCGATCCGCGCGATCTCTTCGGGCTGCACGTAGTAGTCGATGTCTTCGTCGTAGGAACGCACGATGAAGCTGACCACGGCGCCGACCAGGCCAACGATGGCGAGCCACCAGATGTGCCAGATCATGGCGAAACCGAACGCGATGATGAAACCTGCCACCACCACACCGTTACCGGTGTTCTTCGGCATGTGGATCGGCTCGTAGTGCTCAGGCACCGGCATCAGCTCCACACCGTTCTTCTTCGCCTCGTAGAAGGCGTCGATCTTGTCCGCCGTCGGGATGACCGCGAAGTTGTAGAACGGAGGCGGCGAGGAAGTCGCCCATTCCAGGGTGCGGCCATCCCAGGGGTCGCCGCTCACATCGCGGTTTTCCTTGCGCTTGATGTAGCTGGTGACGAACTGCACCACGGTGAACACGATGCCGATACCGATCAGCACAGCGCCGACCACGGCCACCTGAATCCACGGCACCCAGGCCGGGTTGTCGAAGTGGTTCAGACGACGGGTCATGCCCATGAAGCCCAGCACGTACAGCGGCATGAAGGCGAAGTAGAAGCCGAGCAACCAGCACCAGAAGGAGTAACGGCCGAAGCGGTCGATCAGCTTGTAACCGAAGGCTTTCGGGAACCAGTAGATGATGCCGGCCAGGTAGCCGAACACCGCACCACCGATGATCACGTTGTGGAAGTGGGCGATCAAAAACAGGCTGTTGTGCAGCACGAAGTCCGCCGCCGGTACCGCCATCAGCACACCGGTCATGCCGCCGATGGAGAAGGTCACCAGAAAGCCCAGGGTCATCCAGGTCATGGCGTTGAGTTGCAGACGGCCACGGAAGATGGTGAACAGCCAGGTGAAGATCTTCACCCCGGTGGGGATGGCGATGATCGAGGTCATGATGCCGAAGAAGGCGTTGACGTTGGCCCCCGAGCCCATGGTGAAGAAGTGGTGCAGCCACACCACGAACGACAGAATGCCGATGGCCGCAGTCGCCCAGACCATCGAGGCATAACCGAACAGGGTCTTGCGCGAGAAGGTCGCCACCACTTCGGAGAACACGCCGAACGCCGGCAGGATCAGGATGTACACCTCCGGGTGACCCCAGATCCAGAACAGGTTGGCGTACATCATCGGGTTGCCGCCCAGTTCATTGGTGAAGAAGTGGAAATCCAGGTAGCGGTCCAGCGACAGCATCGCCAGGGTGGCGGTCAGCGGAGGGAAGGCGCCGCAGATCAGCACGCAGGTCACCAGGATGGTCCAGGTGAAGATCGGCATCTTCATCAGGCTCATGCCCGGCGCACGCATCTTGAGGATGGTGGCGATGAAGTTGACCCCGGTCAGGGTCGTCCCCAAGCCTGATAGCTGCATGCTCCATATGTAGTAATCCATCCCCACGCCGGGACTGTACTGAATCCCTGATAACGGCGGATAAGCCACCCAGCCGGTCTTGGCGAACTCGCCCAGGCCCAGCGACAGGTTGATCAGCAGCGCGCCACCGACGAACAGCCAGAAGCTCAGCGAGTTCAGGTAGGGGAAGGCCACGTCACGCGCGCCGATCTGCAGCGGCACGACGATGTTCATCAGGCCGGTGACCAGTGGCATGGCCACGAAGATCAGCATGATGATGCCGTGCGCGGTGAAGATCTGGTCGTAGTGCTCGGGCGGCAGGTAGCCCTGGCCGTCACCATGGGCCATCGCCAGGTGGGTACGCATCATGATGGCGTCGGCGAAACCGCGCACCAGCATGACCAGACCGACGAGGATGTACATCACGCCGATTTTCTTGTGGTCCACCGAGGTGAGCCACTCGCGCCACAGGTAGCCCCACTTCTTGAAGTAGGTCACGCCCGCAAACACGGCCAGACCACCCAGCGCCACGATGGCCAGGGTGATCATGATGATTGGCTCGTGGTACGGAATCGCGTCCAGAGTCAGTTTTCCAAACATATTCACTCCTGCACCTCCGCTGAATCGCGCATGGCCGTGCTGTGGGAATCTTTCAGGGTCACGTACTGGCCGAGTACCTTGTTGAACAGGTTGGGTTCAACCTGACCGAAGTAACGAATCGGGTAGATCGGGTAGCGGTGGTTGACCATCTCGCCCGGCTCGCCCACCTGCTTGAAGGCGGCGAAGTCCATGACCTCGGGCGACTGCTTGACCTTGTCGACCCACTTGGCGAACGCGTCGTCGCTGACTGAGTGGGTGGTGAAGCGCATGGCCGAGAAGCCTGCACCGCTGAAGTTGCCGGACTGGCCGAAGAACTCGCCCTGCTCGTTGGCGATCAGGTTGAGCTGGGTGCGCTGGCCGCCCATGGCGTAGATCATCCCGCCGAGCTGCGGAATCGACAGCGCGTTCATCACCGTGTCGGAGGTGATGTGGAAGGTCACCGGGGTCTTCTCCGGAATCACCAGCTCATTGACCACGGCCACGCCTTGATCCGGGTAGATGAACAGCCATTTCCAGTCGAGCGAGACGACCTCGATATTCAGCGCCGGCTTGTCCGATTCGATCGGGCGATAGGGGTCGAGCGAATGCGAGGTTTTCCAGATGATCACCGCCAGAACCGCGACGATGATCAGGGGCACGCCCCAGACGACCAGTTCGACCTTGTGCGAGTGCGCCCAGTCGGGGGTGTAGGTGGCCTTCTCGTTCGACTCGCGATAACGCCAGCCAAACCAGAACGTCATGATGATCACGGGGATCACCACGATCAGCATGAGGCCAATGGAGATCAGGATGAGATTGCCCTGCTCGACACCGATCTGCCCTTTCGAGTTGAACAGTGCCCAGTCACATCCACCGAGCGCTGAGCAGGCAATCGCCATCAGCAACCAGCGCACACCACGATGGTATTTCTCTTCTTTCATGTCACGACCTTCAACTGAGTGATGTCCCACATTCGGCTTCAGTTGCCGTGCGGCCCATCGAGTAAAAGGCCGGCAGCGGAAACTCAGAGCTTGAGCATCCATGCAAGCGAAGCGGTAAAACCGTGGGAATCGCCGATGTTGCCGGCTAGAAGAGCCTCATACAATTCATTAGCGGCCTACTTATGAGCGGACTTACAGCCCCCTCGCGACATGTTTCGAAACATTTACGCAAAGATTTGAAACATTTTGCGGCAGAACCCTGCAAAGAATCGCAGGGGTGCGACAAAAGACCACAGCCCCGTTTTAGAGCTGTTTGTCAGCAAATTGACAGGAATCAATGCAAAGGAAATCGACAAAAGCGGGCAGCGGCATTGCTCTTGACATCGACCAAGCAAGCCGGATGCCTCTTCGGAATCAACTGGTCGAAGTCATCGACACTGAATGAGCCCCTGCTTCGTAGCCGGATGCAATCCGGGGTCATCGGCGGCTACCCAAAAGCATCGCGGCTGAAGCCGCTCCTACGGGACAGGTGAACCTCTGCTGAAGCGGCCGGGCGGCATTTCGCTTCAGCCGCGATAGCTCTACCGCATGCGATCCAGAGTGATTCGACGCTCGCCCCCGGATTTCATCCGGGCTACGCAAATACAGCCGGCAACGCCTTCTGTGGAAATGACTGCAGCGGCCCGGCACCCCTCCACCTACCTCGTAGGAGCGGCTTCAGCCGCGATCGCTTTGCCTTCGTCGCCCACGTGC
>NZ_LSSW01000025.1 GCF_001567565.1 Ectopseudomonas composti | reverse complement strand
GGGGGAGAGGGCTGCCGGTACAACGAGATCCGCCCTTCCCCTCTCCCCAACCCTCTCCCCAGAGGGGAGAGGGAGCCGTTCGCTATCAGGCCTCGATCGCCAGCCCGTACTCAGCGCTGGCGTCCTGCAACCACAGCCAGAAGTAGTCGGAGAAACTGCGACGGATCAGCAGCTCCCAGGTGTCTTCGCCAGTGCGACGAATCACCAGTTGCGACTTGGCGAACACCGTGCCGACCGCCTTGCCGACCGGGAAGTTTTTCGGATGCACGTCATAGCTGCTGGACTTCATCAGCAACTCGCGCACCTTCGGCCCGGACAGCTCCAGCAGGGTCTGCCCGCCACTGACGTTGACCACCGAGATGTGCTGGCCGTCCAGGGCCTCACGCAGTTTGCGCTCGACCTCGAACTCGCTGCCGCCAGGCACGATCAGCAGCCATTCATCCGGGCCCAGCCACTGCAGCGAGGTGTCGCCGTTGCTCACCAGGGTCAGGGCGCCCGGCAGTTCCAGGCCCAGGGCCTTGTGTACGCCGCCAGCGAAATTCGCATCGTCGGCGTCACCACGCAGGGTCAGATGACCCAGCAGCTTCTTCTCACGCAGCGTGACCCCGGCCCCCTTGCGCCCCTTGCCGACCAGCTCGTGCAGGCCGGCGTGGTGCAGGGAGGATTGCCCTTCGATGTCGGCAGGGCGTTGCTGAAAAACATTGGCGTTAGACATTCTGGCGATCCCCTTTCGGGTCATAGAACACGGGGCTGACGATTTCGGCTTCGATCACGCTGCCATCGACCAGCGGCGCGAAGACGCGCTCGCCGATGCGCTTGAGGCCACCGCGCACCAGGGCCATGGCGAAGGAGTAGCCCATCGCCGAACTCATGTAGCTGGAGGTGACGTGGCCAACCATGGTCATCGGAATCGACTGCTTGGGATCGAACACCAGTTGCGCGCCTTCCGGCAGCACCTTGTTCGGGTCCACGGGCTTGAGGCCGACCAGCTGCTTGCGGTTTTCCTTGAGGCAATCCTCGCGGTTCATGCCACGCCAGCCGATCCAGGAGAACGGCTTGGTACGGCCAACGCACCAACCCATGCCGAGGTCGTCCGGGGTGACCGAACCATCGGTGTCCTGACCGACGATGATGAAGCCCTTCTCGGCGCGCAGCACGTGCATGGTCTCGGTGCCATAAGGCGTCAGGCCATGCTTCTTGCCAGCGGCGATGATCTTCTCCCACACGCCCAGGGCATAGTTGGCCTGAACGTTGACTTCGTAGCTCAGCTCACCGGTGAAGGAGATACGGAACACACGAGCCGGTACGCCGCCAACGTTGCCTTCCTTCCAGGTCATGAAGGGGAAGGCGTCCTTGTCCAGGTCGATGTCGGTGACTTCGGCCAGCAGCTTGCGGCTGTTGGGGCCGGACAGGGTCATGGTCGCCCAGTGGTCGGTGACCGAGGTGAAGTACACCTTCAGCTCCGGCCATTCGGTCTGGTGGTAGATTTCCAGCCATTCCATCACCCGTGCGGCGCCGCCGGTGGTGGTGGTCATGACGAAGTGGTTGTCAGCCAGGCAGGCCGTCACACCGTCGTCGAAGACCATGCCGTCTTCCTTGCACATCAGGCCGTAGCGAGCCTTGCCCACGTCCAGCTTGGTCCAGGCGTTGGTATAGACGCGGTTGAGGAACTCGCGTGCATCCGGGCCCTGGATGTCGATCTTGCCCAGGGTCGAAGCGTCGAGGATACCCACCGCGTTGCGCACGGCCAGGCACTCACGGGCCACGGCAGCGTGCATGTCTTCGCCGTTCTTGGGGAAGTACCAGGGACGCTTCCACTGGCCGACGTCCTCGAACTCGGCACCGTTTTCCAGGTGCCATTTCTGCATGGCGGTGTAGCGCTTGGGCTCGAACAGCTCGCCACAGTGACGGCCGGCGATGGCGCCGAAGGTCACCGGGGTGTAGTTCGGGCGGAACATGGTGGTACCCATCTCGGCGATGCTGATGCCGATGGAACGGGCAGCGATGGCCAGACCGTTGATGTTGCCCAGCTTGCCCTGATCGGTACCGAAGCCCAGCGCGGTGTAGCGTTTGACGTGCTCGACCGACTCGAAGCCCTCGCGGGTGGCCAGCTCGATACCGGCGGCGGTGACGTCGTTCTGCTGATCGACGAACTGCTTCGGCGCACGCGCAGTGCTCTTGTCGTGCGGCACCTGGAACAGTGCAACGGTGGCTTCTTCGATGCGCTTCTCGGCCTTCGGCACACTGCCGGTCACGGCGTTGAAACCCACTTCGGCAGCGGCCTTGGCACCGGCTTCGAAACCATCGGACAGGCTGTCGCCGAGGCCGAATACGCCGTTTACCGCACCGGCACAATGACGCTTCTGGAAGCCTTCACCCGGAACGAACGCCAGGATGTCTTCGCGCCAGACCGGACGACCGCCCAGGTGCGAAGCCAGGTGCACGACCGGGCTGTAGCCGCCGGAGCTGGCGATCAGGTCACAGTCGACCACTTCGCCAGGGCTGGTGACCTTGTGCTTGGCCAGATCGATGGCGCAGATGCGCGCACCAGTGACGCGCTTGCTGCCACGCGCTTCGACCACGGCACTGCCGGTGAGAATGCGCACGCCACGGCGGCGCGCTTCTTCGACCCAGCTGCCACGCGGGTTGCTGCGGGCATCGGCCACAGCGACCACCTGGCGGCCGGCGTCGAGCCAGTCGAGCACCACGCGGTAGGCGTAATCGTTGTTGGTCGACAGCACCAGCTTCTGGCCCGGCGCGACGCTATAGCGGCGCACGTAGGTCGAGACGGCGTCGGCCAGCATGTTGCCGGGCACGTCGTTGTTGGCATACACCAGCGGACGCTCATGGGCGCCAGTGGCCAGAACCACGCGACCAGCACGTACACGGTGCAGACGCTGACGCGGCTGGCCCATGGGCGCCACTTCGCCCAGGTGATCGGTGAGGCGCTGGTGAATAGTGAGGAAGTTGTGGTCGTGGTAACCGTGGACCGTGGCACGCGGCAGCAGGGTCACTTCCGGCATGCTCTTGAGCTCGGCGATGGCCTTGGCAGCCCAGTCGGCGGCCGGCTTGTCGTCGAGCATCTCGCGGGTGGAGAGCAGGCTACCGCCGAGCTCTTCCTGTTCGTCGGCGAGGATCACACGCGCCCCGCTACGACCGGCAGCCAGGGCTGCGGCGAGACCGGCAGGGCCAGCACCGACCACCAGCACGTCGCAGTGCTGGTTCAGGTAGTCGTAGATGTCCGGATCGTTTTCCTTCGGCGAGCGACCGAGACCGGCAGCCTTACGAATGTACTTCTCGTAGGTCAGCCACAGGTTCTGCGGGTACATGAAGGTCTTGTAGTAGAAGCCGGGCGGCATCATGCCACCGCCGACCTTGCCAAGGATGCCCATCAGGTCGGTGTTGACGCTCGGCCAGCCGTTGGTGCTGGCCGCGGCCAGTCCCTGATACAGCGCCTGCTGGGTGGCACGCACGTTGGGGATCTGCGCCGCTTCGCTGGCACCGATCTGCAGCACGGCGTTGGGCTCTTCGGCGCCGGCAGCAACGATGCCGCGCGGACGCGAGTACTTGAAGCTGCGGCCGATCACGTCGACGCCGTTGGCCAGCAGTGCAGCGGCCAGGGTGTCGCCGGCATAACCCTGATAGGTCTGGCCGTTGAAGCTGAAGGTCAGGGGCTGGCTGCGGTCGATGCGGCCACCCTGGGAAAGACGATTGACCTGGCTCATGCCGTTACTCCTTGGTCGACGGCCTTTTTCGCGGCGACACTGGCCTCAGTGACGCTGGGGCGCTCGCCAATCTTGTAGGTTTCGAGAATCTCGTAGCTCACCGTGTGGCGAGTGACGTTGAAGTACTGACGGCAGCCCGCCGCATGAATCCACAGCTCGTGGTGGATACCGCGCGGGTTGTCGCGGAAGAACAGGTACTCGCCCCACTCCGCGTCGGTGCAGGCGTTCGGGTCCAGCGGACGGGCGATGTGCGCCTGACCGCCGGCGTGGAATTCTTCTTCGGAACGCAGTTCGCCACAGTGAGGGCAGAAGATGTGCAGCATGCTCGGTACCTCCAGAAAACCATCGTCCCTCTCTCAGCGAGAGAGGGCGCCATAATCAGTGCGCCACACCGGCTGCGCCGTGCTCGTCGATCAGCGCACCGTTGTGGAAGCGCTCGATGGAGAAGGCCTTGGCCAGTGGATGCATCTCGCCCTTGGCCAGACTGGCAGCGAACACGTTGCCCGAGCCCGGCGTGGCCTTGAAGCCACCGGTGCCCCAGCCGCAGTTGAAGAACAGGTTCTTCACCGGCGTCTTGGCGATGATCGGGCAGGCGTCCGGCGTGGTGTCGACGATGCCGCCCCACTGGCGGTTCATGCGTACGCGCGAGAGCACCGGGAACATCTCGACGATGGCCTGCAGGGTGTGTTCGATGGTCGGGTAGGAACCACGTTGGCCGTAGCCGTTGTAGCCGTCGATACCGGCGCCGATGACCAGGTCGCCCTTGTCCGACTGGCTGATGTAGCCGTGTACGGCGTTGGACATGATCACGGTGTCGATGATCGGTTTGATCGGCTCGGAAACCAGCGCCTGCAGCGGGTGCGATTCCAGCGGCAGGCGGAAGCCGGCCAGCTTGGCCAGGTGTCCGGAGTTACCGGCAGCGACCACGCCGACGCGCTTGGCGCCGATGAAACCCTTGCTGGTCTCGACACCGATTACCGCGCCGTTTTCCTTGCGGAAGCCGATCACTTCGGTCTGCTGGATCAGGTCGACGCCCAGGGCGTCGGCGGCACGGGCGAAGCCCCAGGCCACGGCATCGTGACGCGCAACGCCGCCACGGCGCTGCAACGAGGCACCGAGAATCGGGTAACGGGTGTTCTTCGAGCAATCCAGGTAGGGGATCATCTCCGCCACCTGCTTGGCATCCACCACCTCGCCATCGATACCGTTGAGACGGTTGGCGCTGACGCGGCGCTCGATGTCACGCATGTCCTGCAGGGTGTGGCCGAGGTTGAACACGCCACGCTGGGAGAACATGACGTTGTAGTTGAGGTCTTGCGACAGACCTTCCCACAGCTTCATCGCGTGCTCGTACAGGTGCGCGGACTCGTCCCACAGGTAGTTGGAACGCACGATGGTGGTGTTGCGCGCGGTGTTACCACCGCCAAGCCAGCCCTTCTCCACCACGGCGACGTTTTTCACGCCGAATTCCTTGGCCAGGTAGTAAGCCGTGGCCAGGCCGTGACCGCCACCGCCGACGATGACCACGTCATAAACCGGCTTGGGCGTCGGATTACGCCACATGCGCTGCCAGTTCTCATGATGGCTGAACGAGTGCTTGAACAGGCCGAAGCCGGAATAACGTTGCATGGGCATGCTCCAGGGTTCTACTGCCCTCTCGCGACTGCGCGAGAGGGGCCGAGAGAGAAGGTTGGCTTAGCGATAGACCGGGTAATCCGCGCACAGCCCGGCGACCAGCTTGGCCACCTGCGCCTCGACATCGGCATCGCCGAGGTGATCGAGGATGTCGCAGATCCAGCCGGCCAGGCTCTGGCACTGGGCGACCTTGAAGCCACGGGTGGTAACGGCCGGGGTACCGATACGGATACCGGAGGTGACGAACGGCGACTGCGGGTCGTTCGGCACGGCGTTCTTGTTCACAGTGATACCGGCGCGACCCAGGGCAGCGTCAGCATCCTTACCGGTCAGACCCTGCTTGATCAGGCTGAGCAGGAACAGGTGGTTGTCGGTACCACCGGAGACCACCTCGAAGCCGCGTTCGATGAACACTGCGGCCATGGCCTGGGCGTTATCGATCACCTGCTGCTGGTAGGCCTTGAACTCGGGCTCCATGGCTTCCTTGAAGCACACGGCCTTGGCGGCGATCACGTGCATCAGCGGGCCACCCTGGGCGCCCGGGAATACGGCGGAGTTGAGCTTCTTCTCGATCTCTTCGTTGGCCTTGGCCAGGATCAGGCCGCCACGCGGACCACGCAGGGTCTTGTGAGTAGTGGTGGTGACCACGTCGGCGAACGGAATCGGGTTCGGGTACAGACCGGCAGCGACCAGACCTGCCACGTGGGCCATGTCGACGAACAGGTAGGCACCGACCTTGTCGGCGATAGCGCGGAAGCGCGGGAAATCCAGGGTCTTGGAGTAGGCGGAGAAACCGGCAACGATGATCTTCGGCTTGTGCTCGACGGCCAGGCGCTCGACCTCGTCGTAATCGATCAGACCAGTGGCGGTGTCCAGGCCGTACTGCACGGCGTTGTACAGTTTGCCCGAGGACGACACCTTGGCACCGTGGGTCAGGTGGCCGCCATGGGCCAGGCTCATGCCCAGGATGGTGTCACCAGCATTGAGCAGGGCCAGGTAGACGGCGCTGTTGGCCGAGGAACCGGAGTGCGGCTGGACGTTGGCGTAGTCGGCACCGAACAGCTCCTTGGCTCTGTCTATTGCAAGCTGCTCGACCTTGTCGACGTACTCGCAGCCACCGTAATAACGCTTGCCCGGGTAGCCTTCGGCGTACTTGTTGGTCAGGCCGCTGCCCTGCGCTTCCATCACGCGCTGGCTGCAGTAGTTCTCCGAAGCGATCAGCTCGATGTGCTCTTCCTGACGGCGTTCTTCCTGGTCGATCGCCGCGAGCAACTCGTCGTCGTAACCTTGAATCTGATCTTGTTTGCTGAACATCTCGACTCTCCTGCAGCGCCTGTTTGGCGGCGGTCTTGGACTGACGGGCCGGCTAGGCCCTGTGCAGCGATGGTAGGGCCGGCCCTGCCCGTTCAGATGCCTGCCAACGCCGTGAGGGCATTCGTTTGCGACATAGCCTTGTCGCATTCAGGCGGGTCGCGACAAAGCCGTCGGTTTGCACACAAATCACGGGGACCAAGCTGTGGATAAACCGTGCATACACGGCGCAACCGCAGCCCCCGCAAGGGCTTCCACGCAACGATCATTTCCTGATCGATATCAATCAGTTAGCAACTCAGGTCATACACAGAAGCCGTGGACTAGCCTGTGGAAAAGCTGTCAGCAGATGGCTGCCGACCTCGCCAGCACTGGATGCCAGGCCGGCGCTCGATATCCATCCAACCGCGCAGGCGCCCTGACTTATCCAGCTGCGACATGAACGAACGGCGAGAGTCGGTTGGGGATATGCACAGAAGATGTGGATGAAACTGTGCATAGGCTGTTCGACCATAGCTCACAGCCAGAGCGGCCGCGGCTTGCCGGCGGGCGAATAAAAATCGAACAACATCAAAGAGATAGAGCAGGCTTGTACACAAATACTGTGGGCTTGGCTGTGCACGGCCTGTGGAAACATGGCGCCAGGCCAGAGCCCGCGGGGCTCCGGCGCCAGCGCATGCGATTTGCTCAACCGCTCCTTACGGCTTGAGCTTGCCAGAGCAACTGCTGGACGCATTCACCAGGCGCTGCTGCATCGCAGGGTCAGGCGGAGACTGGCGGCTCATTTCCTGCAATTCGGCTTCGCTGAACTCCTGGCTGACCTTGGTCGCGGCGCAGTCGCAGTAAGCTCGCAGCTGTGGCTCCTCGTAGCCTGCCGGTGCGCCAGCGATGCACTGCTGAACGAACTCGGTCTTGGCATTATCCGACCACTCGGCAGCGGCAACGGGCAGCGCCACGGCCAGCGGCAGGGCAAGGGCGAGCAGGTGACGATAAGTCATAGGAAACTCCTTCTCTTGATTGCGGAAGACGGATCGAATGCCGCCTTCTGGTAGGTGTGAACCCCCACGAACACCTCAAGTTCCCTCTCCAAGCCGAACGGTTAGCCACGATTCGACCCGGCAGTACGCATCGACACAACAACTCGTCGCCGTTACGGAGGCCCGCCCGCCGGCTCAGCAGCTAAGGTGACACTTTTAGCCGGCGGCCCCGCCGGCAGGCTTTTCAGAAGGAACGCGCCAATGCCCGACAATGCCCAGCAATTCGCCAGCGACAACTACTCCGGCATCTGTCCCGAAGCCTGGGCCGCCATGGCCGAGGCCAACCAGGGCCACCAGCGCGCTTACGGCGATGACGAATGGACGGCCCGCGCCGCCGATCACTTCCGCCAGCTGTTCGAGACCGACTGCGAGGTGTTCTTTGCCTTCAACGGCACCGCCGCCAACTCCCTGGCCCTGGCCTCGTTGTGTCAGAGCTACCACAGCGTGATCTGCTCGGAGACCGCTCACGTCGAGACCGACGAATGCGGCGCGCCAGAATTCTTCTCCAACGGCTCCAAGCTGCTGCTGGCCAGCACCGAGAATGGCAAGCTGACCCCGCAGGCGATCCGCGAGATCGCGCTCAAACGCCAGGACATCCACTACCCGAAACCACGTGTGGTCACCCTCACCCAGGCCACCGAGGTCGGCACCGTCTACCGCCCGGAAGAAGTTCGTGCCATCAGCCAGGTCTGCGAGGAGCTGGGCCTGCACCTGCACATGGACGGCGCGCGCTTTTCCAACGCCTGCGCCTTCCTCGGCTGCAGTCCGGCCGAGCTGACCTGGAAGGCCGGCGTCGATGTGCTGTGCTTCGGCGGCACCAAGAACGGCATGGCCGTCGGCGAAGCCATCGTCTTCTTCAACAAGGCGCTGGCCGAAGACTTCGACTACCGCTGCAAGCAGGCCGGCCAGTTGGCTTCGAAGATGCGCTACCTGTCCGCGCCCTGGGTCGGCATCCTGCAAAACGACGTCTGGCTCAACTACGCCAACCACGCCAACCGCTGTGCGCAATTGCTGGCCAGCCTGGTCGAGGATGTACCCGGCGTCAGCCTGATGTTCCCCGTGGAGGCCAACGGCGTATTCCTGCAATTGTCGGAACCGGCCATCGCCGCCCTGACCGCCCGCGGCTGGCGCTTCTACACCTTCATCGGCGCCGGCGGCGCGCGCTTCATGTGCAGTTGGGATACCGACGAGGCCCGCGTGCGCCAGCTGGCTGCCGATATCCGCGAAGTGATGAGCGCCTGAAAACGACAGAAGCCCCACGAGTGGGGCTTCTGTCTATGTACCCGGATACGCGCCGGGATCGATGCGTCCTGCCATCCCCGGATTGCATCCGGGCCGGAGGATTTCGTGGCGATCAGTAATCGATCGCCACGTCGCCTTTCGGCACGCTGCAGCACGACAGGATGTAGCCTTCGGCCACGTCCTCGTCGGTGATGCCGCCGTTGTGTTCCATGTCCACTTCGCCGGCAGTCTTCATCACCTTGCAGGTACCGCAGATGCCCATACCGCAGGCCTTGGGAATATGCAGGCCGAGCTTGGCAGCGGCGGCGTGGACGGTCTCGCCCGGACCGACACGGATGCTCTTGCCGGTGCTGATGAACTCCACCTGATTGAGATCGCCCACCGGCACTTCCGGCGCATCGGCGGCTTCGGCGGCCAGCTCCTTGACCTCGGCACGGATCTCCGGCGGTGTCGGGCCGAAGGCTTCCTCGTGATAGCGGCTCATGTCGTAGCCAGAGGCTTCGAGCAGACGCTTGACCGCGCTCATGTAGGGCGTCGGGCCGCAGCAGAAGATTTCGCGCTCGAGGAAGTCCGGCGCGATCAGCTCCAGCATCGGCTTGTTCAGATAGCCACGATAGCCCGCCCAGGCTTCACCCAGACCATGCTTCTCGCAGATCACGTGCACACTGAAGTTACTGATGCGTGCCGCCATGTGCTCCAGCTCGCGCTGGTAGATGATGTCCTTGGGCGAGCGCGCACTGTGCACGAAGACCATGTCGACATTGGCGTTGGTGTCATAGAACCAGCGCGCCATCGACATCACCGGCGTGATGCCAACCCCGCCGGACAGGTACAAGACCTTGTCGGTCGGGAAGTCGATGGCGTTGAACAGCCCGACCGGACCGTGCACCGGCACCTCGTCGCCTTCCTTGAGGTTGTCGTGCAGCCAGTTCGACACCTTGCCACCCGGCACCCGCTTGATGGTGATGGAGAAGCTGTAGGGCACCGAAGGCGAGCTGGAGATGGTGTAGGAGCGCATGATCGGCTGACCGTCGATCTCCAGTTCCAGGGTGACGAACTGCCCCGGTTTGAAGAAGAACAGCACGGGCTGATCGGCCATGAAGCAGAAAGTGCGCACATCCCAGGTTTCCTGAATGACCTTGACGCAGCGCACCAGGTGGCGGCCGTTGGTCCAGGTCTGGGTAGTAACCGGGTTAAGGAATGAGTTAGGGGTAGTGGTGGTCATGAACAGCTCTCCACACGGCCGGATGTCGGCCCATATGCGGCGGATTGTGCGAAAGGCCGCGACCCGTCATTTATCTACCAGCGACATCCACATACTTATCGCGACCTGCCCCATTACACGGGGCCTGGCGCGTCGGAAACGCATCTGGCCATGTCGCCCGTGGATAAGGTTTCACCGTTGCCCCGATCCACACTCCGCCTCACCAAGCATGCATGCCCATCGCAGGCTGCAGCGATTGACGAATACCTTGCGGCATTTACCGTAACAGCCACTTTTACCGGCCGACGCGAGGCGTTGACCAATTGAGGAGCCACCGATGGACTGCACCCAAAACCTGAGCCTGGGCGACCCACTAGAACCCGTCCGCAAGGCCACTGCCCAGATGCTGCACGAGCGCGATCACACCTTCTCGCTGCCGCAGCCCTTCTACAACGACGAGCGCCTGTTCCAGGTCGACATGCAGGAGATCTTCCACAAGGAATGGCTGATCGCCGGCATGACCTGCGAAATCCCGGCCAAGGGCAACTTCCTCACCGTGCAGATCGGCGACAACCCGATCCTGGTCATCCGTGGCGCCGAAGGCCAGATCCATGCTTTCCACAACGTCTGCCGGCACCGCGGCTCGCGCCTGTGCGTCAGCGACAAGGGCAAGGTCGCCAAACTGGTGTGCCCGTACCACCAGTGGACCTACGAGCTGGACGGCCGCCTGCTGTTCGCCGGCACCGAAATGGGCGCCGACTTCGACCTCAAGGACTATAGCCTCAAGCCCGTGCAGTGCAAGACCGCTGGCGGCTTCATCTTCATCAGCCTGGCGGAAAACCCGCCGGCCATCGACGAATTCCTCGCGACCCTGGCTCACTACATGGAGCCGTACGACATGGAGAACACCAAGGTCGCGGTGCAGAGCACCATGCGTGAGCAGGCCAACTGGAAACTGGTGCTCGAGAACAACCGCGAGTGCTACCACTGCAACGGTTCGCACCCGGAACTGCTCAACACCCTGCTGGAATGGGACGACGTCACCGACCCGCGCGCCAGCCAGGCGTTCAAGGATCAGGTCGCCGAGTGCACCACCCGCTGGGACAAGGACAACATCCCCTACGCCCACGCCAGCTTCGGCCTGCGCAACCGCATCGTGCGCATGCCGCTGCTCAAGGGCACTGTGTCCATGACCATGGACGGCAAGCAGGGCAGCAAGAAGCTGATGGGCCGCATCACCGATCCGGACCTGGGCTCCATGCGCATCCTGCACCTGCCGCACTCGTGGAACCACTGCATGGGTGACCACATGATCAACTTCACCGTGTGGCCGATCAGCGCCCAGGAGTCGATCGTCATCACCAAGTGGCTGGTACACAAGGACGCGGTCGAAGGCGTCGACTACGACGTGGCCCGCCTGCGCGAAGTCTGGGATGCCACCAACGACCAGGATCGTCGCCTCGGCGAGGAAAACCAGCGCGGCATCAACTCCACCGCCTACCAGCCTGGCCCGTACTCCAAGACCTACGAGTTCGGCGTGATCAACTTCCTCGACTGGTACAGCGAGCGCATGCTCAACAACCTGGAAGACACCCCGGCGCAAAGCCTGCGTCAGGTGGCAGGCGAGTGATGACGCTCAGCCTGCTGGTGCTGATCGGGCTGACACTCTACGGAGTGTTGGCCTGCAGACCGAACGCAGGCTAAAGCCATCGAGCTGAGCAGCCCCGGCGCATATCGCCGGGGTTTGCATTCATGGCCAGCGCAGCTCGCAGGCCAGTGAAATGCAAGCGCCAACCCGAGCTATTTGCCAGCCAAGTCGTGTCAGCTTTTTCGGACCCGGCAGCAGACCGCCGCAACGGCAGTCGAACCGACTTGCCCCTCCCCCGCCAGACTCACGCAGACCAAGAACCTGCGCCAGCCTGACCAGCCTCCGCACCACCATCCAGTATGTCCGGCAGGCCAACTCTCATGGCGTGCGCGAGCGAATGGACAACCGCCTGCGCACCACTCCAGATAGCAGGCGACAAACAGCCAACAAAAAGCCCCGCCAGATCGCTCTGGCGGGGCTTTCGGTCACAGCGCTAGGTCAGCCGTATCAAGCCTTGTTGGCTTTCTTGGCAGCGCGGGTGCGCTCGCCTTCGTCGAGGATCTTCTTGCGCAGACGGATCGACTTCGGCGTCACTTCGCACAGCTCGTCATCCTGGATGAATTCCAGAGCCTGCTCCAGGGTGAAGCGAACCGGCGGCACCAGGGCGATGGTTTCGTCCTTGCCCGAAGCGCGCATGTTGTCGAGCTTCTTACCCTTGGTGGGGTTCACGCCCAGGTCGTTGTCGCGGCTGTTCAGGCCGACGATCTGACCGTTGTAGATTTCCTGGCCGTGCTCGACGAACAGCTTGCCGCGCGCCTGCAGGGTTTCCAGGGAGTAGGTCAGCGCCTTGCCGGTATCGATCGACACCAGTACGCCGTTCTGACGGCCAGACATGCTGCCCGGCTTGACGGTGTCGTAACGGTCGAAGATCGAGGTCAGGATGCCAGCGCCATTGGTCAGGGTCAGGAACTGGTTACGGAAACCGATCAGACCGCGAGCCGGGATGTTGTACTCCAGACGCACGCGACCTTTACCGTCCGGCGACATGTTGGTCAGGTCGCCCTTACGCAGGCCCATTTCTTCCATGACCTTGCCCTGGGATTCTTCAGGGATGTCGATGGTGACGTTCTCGAACGGCTCCTGCTTGACGCCGTCGACTTCGCGGATGATCACTTCCGGACGACCAACGCCCATTTCGAAACCTTCGCGACGCATGGTTTCGATCAGAACCGAGAGGTGCAGCTCGCCACGGCCGGAGACCTTGAACTTGTCGGCGCTGTCGCCTTCTTCAACGCGCAGGGCCACGTTGTACAGCAGCTCCTTGTCCAGACGCTCCTTGATGTTGCGGCTGGTGACGAACTTGCCTTCCTTACCGCAGAACGGCGAGTCGTTGACCTGGAAAGTCATCGATACGGTCGGCTCGTCAACGGTCAGCGGCTTCATCGCTTCGACGTGGTTGATGTCGCACAGGGTGTCGGAGATGAACAGCTGATCCATACCGCTGATGCAGACGATGTCGCCGGCAGTGGCTTCTTCGACGTCCACACGGTGCAGGCCGTGGTGGCCCATCAGCTTGAGGATACGGCCGTTACGCTTCTTGCCGTCGACGTCGATGGCCGTTACCGGAGTGTTCGGCTTGACCTTGCCGCGAGCGATACGGCCAACGCCGATGATGCCGAGGAAGCTGTTGTAGTCCAGAGCGGAGATCTGCATCTGGAACGGACCATCGAGGTCGACGTTCGGTGCCGGCACGTGGTCGACGATGGCCTGGTACAGCGGGGTCAGGTCTTCGGCCATGGCGGTGTGGTCGAGACCGGCAATGCCGTTCAGGGCGCTGGCGTAGACGACCTGGAAGTCGAGCTGCTCGTCAGTAGCGCCAAGGTTGTCGAACAGGTCGAAGATCTGATCCATGACCCAGTCAGGACGGGCGCCCGGACGGTCGATCTTGTTGATCACGACGATCGGACGCAGGCCGGCTTCGAAGGCCTTCTTGGTCACGAAGCGGGTTTGCGGCATCGGGCCGTCCTGGGCATCGACGACCAGCAGCACGGAGTCGACCATCGACATCACGCGCTCGACTTCACCACCGAAGTCGGCGTGGCCGGGGGTGTCGACGATGTTGATGCGGTAGTCGTTCCACTTGATGGCGGTGTTCTTGGCCAGGATGGTAATGCCGCGTTCTTTTTCCTGGTCGTTGCTGTCCATCACGCGCTCGTCGTTGAGCTCGTTACGCTCGAGGGTGCCGGACTGACGCAGCAGGGCGTCGACGAGGGTGGTTTTGCCATGGTCGACGTGGGCGATGATGGCGATGTTGCGCAGATTTTCGATCACTGTGTGTATCTCGATCAGAGGATTCGGTGTGTCGCCCAGCCTGGACGACAAATATGAAGAAACTGGGTTCAGCGGGCTGATCGGGGTACCTCTAAAAACGTAGGCGAGGTAGTCAGTGCAAGGCAAAAACAAGCGAAAAAGCGGAGTTTACAAGTTGTAAATGAGCATTTTGAGCTTGTTTTTAACGCAGCAATGACAACGCAGGTAGTTTTTAGAGGCGCCCCGGGTCGGGAGGGCGATGGCGGATACTGCCGCCATTGAGCCCCGGTGTTCTATGCCGGACGATAAACGCGCACATTGGCATGCCCCTCGCTCAGCAGGTGATGGGCATGCAGGCGACTCATCACGCCCTTGTCGCAATACAGCAGGTACTGGCGGTTCTCATCCAGTTCCTTGAATTTGTTGTTCAGCGCATAGAAGGGCAACGCCTGCACCTCGATGCCGGGCACGTCCAGCGGCTCGTCTTCTGCTGCATCGGGGTGACGGATATCGATGACGATCTGCCCGGCCAGTGCCTCGCGCACCTCCTCGACCTGCACGTCCTTGCCCAGCTCGTCGATCACGCGATCGATGGGCAGCTGGGTAGCGCGCTCGAGGGCACGCTCGAGGATGGCCATGTCGAACTGGGCCTCTTCTTTCTCCACGCGATAACCACGGGCCCTGGTGGTCGGGTTGACCGAGATCACACCGCAGTACTCGGGCATGTTCTTGGCGAATTCGGCGGTGCCGATCTGCGTGGCGGTGTCGATGATGTCCTGCTTGTGGCTGGCGATCAGCGGGCGCATCACCAGCATGTCGGTGGCCGAATCGATCACCGCCAGATTGGTCAGGGTCTGGCTGGAGACCTGGCTGATCGCCTCGCCGGTGACCAGCGCCTCGATCTGCAGCTTCTCGGCGACGCGGGTGGCTGCGCGCAGCATCATGCGTTTGAGGATCACGCCCATCTGGCTGTTATCGACCTTGCCGAGAATCTCGCCGACCACTTCCTCGAACGGCACGCTGATGAACAGCACACGCTGCGAGCGGCCGTACTTCTGCCAGATATAGTGCGCCACTTCCATCACGCCCAGTTCATGGGCGCGGCCACCGAGATTGAAGAAGCAGAAGTGGCTGACCAGACCGCGACGCATCATCTGATAGGCCGCCACGGTGGAGTCGAAGCCGCCGCTCATCAGCACCAGGGTCTGCTCCAGCGAACCCAGCGGGTAACCGCCGAGGCCTTCGTGACGGTTGTGCACCACAAAGAGGCGCTGATCGCGAATCTCCATGCGCACTTCGACTTCCGGTTTCTTCAGGTCGATGCCGGCAGCACCGCACTCCAGGCGCAGGCGCGAGCCAACGTGACGCTCGACATCGATGGAGGAGAACGCGTGCTTACCGCCGCGCTTGCAGCGCACTGCGAAGATCTTGCCCGGCAGCTGCTCGGCGTAGTGACGCTTGCAGTGCTCGGTGATGTCGTCCAGATCACCCAGCGGGTATTCATTGACCTCAAGGAACAGACCGATGCCCGGCGTGTTGCGCAGGCGCTCGGTCATCTCGTTCAGCAGGCGCGGATCATCCAGGTCGGTCTCGACCTCGAGGTTGTCCCAGACACCGGTCACCCGCAGTTCGGGGTCAAGATCACGCAGCACGGAGCGGATGTTCTTCCCCAATTGGCGAATGAACTGCTTGCGCACTGGGCGGCTCTTGATGGTGATTTCCGGGAAAACTTTGACGATGAGCTTCATGAATAGAGCGCCCGCTTGGGGGACGAAAAAACAGGGGCGCGGATTATAGCGGAAATTGTTCAAGCTTTGACCAAAAATACTGCACCACCCAATCAATGCACCAAAATAGGTCTTAGCCATAATTTACAGCCCTTAAATGGTGCAAATATTCACGCCAAATAGCCGCGCAGGCGGCGCGGTGCCTGAGTTTCGCGGCCTCTGCCCAATAAGGGGCACTGGCATGCAATTTGCTCCCTTGTGAGGCAGGTCGCCCTGAAGGACTATCCCGCCGGGCTTCACCGTATCTTCAAGGCTTATCGAAAAAAGCCTTTTCCACCTGGAGGACAACATGTCTAAGGCTGTTCAACTGATCAAAGAACACGACGTGAAGTGGGTAGACCTGCGCTTCACCGACACCAAGGGCAAGCAGCACCACGTGACCATGCCGGCCCGTGACGCCCTGGACGAAGACTTCTTCGAGCACGGCAAGATGTTCGATGGCTCGTCCATCCATGGCTGGAAAGGCATCGAAGCCTCCGACATGATCCTGATGCCGGTCGACGAAACCGCCGTACTGGATCCGTTCACCGAAGAGCCGACTCTGATCCTGGTCTGCGACATCATCGAGCCGAGCACCATGCAAGGCTACGACCGCGACCCGCGCTCCATCGCCAAGCGCGCTGAAGAGTTCCTCAAAGGCACCGGCATCGGTGACACCGTATTCGTCGGCCCGGAGCCCGAGTTCTTCATCTTCGACGAAGTGAAGTTCAAGTCCGACATCTCCGGCTCGATGTTCAAGATCTACTCCGAGCAAGGCTCCTGGATGACCGACGGCGACGTCGAAGGCGGCAACAAGGGCCACCGCCCGGCCGTCAAAGGCGGTTACTTCCCGGTTCCGCCGTGCGACCACGACCACGAAATCCGTACTGCCATGTGCAACGCCATGGAAGAAATGGGCCTAGTCGTCGAAGTGCACCACCACGAAGTGGCCACTGCTGGCCAGAACGAAATCGGCGTCAAGTTCAACACTCTGGTGAACAAGGCTGACGAAGTTCAGACCCTGAAGTACTGCGTGCACAACGTAGCCGATGCCTACGGCAAGACCGCTACCTTCATGCCGAAGCCGCTGTACGGCGACAACGGTTCGGGCATGCACGTGCACATGTCGATCTCCAAAGACGGCAAGAACACCTTCGCAGGTGAAGGCTATGCCGGCCTGTCCGAGACCGCTCTGTACTTCATCGGCGGCATCATCAAGCACGGTAAGGCCCTGAACGGCTTCACCAACCCGTCGACCAACTCCTACAAGCGTCTGGTCCCGGGCTTCGAAGCGCCGGTCATGCTGGCCTACTCGGCTCGCAACCGCTCCGCCTCGATCCGTATCCCGTACGTTGCCAGCCCGAAAGCTCGCCGTATCGAAGCTCGCTTCCCGGATCCGGCTGCCAACCCCTACCTGGCCTTCGCTGCTCTGCTGATGGCCGGTATCGACGGTATCCAGAACAAGATCCACCCGGGCGATGCAGCCGACAAGAACCTGTACGACCTGCCGCCGGAAGAAGGCAAGCTGATCCCGCAAGTGTGCGGCAGCCTGAAAGAAGCCCTGGAAGAGCTGGACAAGGGCCGCGCGTTCCTGACCAAGGGCGGCGTGTTCTCCGACGACTTCATCGATGCCTACATCGAGCTGAAGGCCGAAGAAGAAATCAAGGTACGTACCTTCGTACACCCGCTGGAATACGACCTGTACTACAGCGTCTAAGCCAGCATCGCGCCGCCTGACGGCGCGTTCGAAAGCCCCGCCCGGCCCTGCCTGGCGGGGCTTTTTTCATGCCCTCAGCAGCGCACTGCACCATGCACAGCGCCTGCGCCGTCAATCACACAGCGATGATGCGCACAGCGCACCCTACGCAATCGCCCTGTAAGCCGAGCTGATTTGTAGCCAAACATCACAGCCATGGCGCACTGCGCTTGCCAGGAACCGATAGCAGTGCAAGGCTTAGCGCATCATCCGAGGAAGGATCGGCCCATGCGCCCATTACTCGCCTGCCTGCTGCTCGCCCTGGCCTTGCCGGCCAGCGCGCAGATCTACAAGTACACCGACGCCAATGGCAACACAGTCTTCACCAACCAGCCGCCCGAAGGCACCGCAGCCGAGAGCGTCGACCTGCCCCCGACCAACACCGTGGAGATGCAGACGCCCAGCATGCCGGCGGTCGACGACAACACCCCGGCGCAGAGCGAAGCCCCCTACTCCGTACTGAGCCTGACCGGCATCCCGGATGACGAGGCCATGCGCGCCAACAACGGCAGCTTCATTGTCGGCGTGAACATTCAGCCACGCCTGCAACCCGGCCACCAGCTGCGCCTGATTCTCGACGGCAAGCCCTATGGCCAGGCCAGCAACGTCCCCAGCCTGCAACTGAACAACCTCGACCGCGGCGAACACAGCCTGGCGGTGGCGGTCATGGCTGGTGATCGCGTCATCCAGCAGAGCAACACCGAAACCTTTACCGTGCAGCGCATCAGCCTCAACAGCCCTGCCCGCCAGCCGGCGCCACCACCGCGCCCGAGACCTGTGAACTGATCACGATGCGTGCACTGCTGTTCTGCCTACTGCTCATCACCCAAGCGGCTTCGGCTCAGGTCTATACCTACATCGACGCCGAAGGTAACCGCGTCTTTACCGACAAACCGCGTAGCAGCAATGCCGAGCCGGTGATGCTGGCGCCATCCAACAGTGTCGAACTGAGTCAGCCCACCGCCACGGTGCGCGCGACCCCACCCGCCGTCACCAAGCAGGCCGTGCACTATCAGCTACTGCGTATTCTCGTGCCGGAGCCGGACGCATCGATCCATCACGGCTCCGGTGACATGATCGTGACCCTCACCAGCGAACCCGGCCTGCTGCCCGACCACAACTACCGACTGCTGCTCGATGGCGAACCTCAGGGCGAAGCCAGCCGCAGCCCGGTGTTCTCCCTGCGGCACGTCGACAGAGGCACGCACCAACTGGTGGCAGAAATCATCGACTCTGCCGGCCTCATCGTCGAACGTACGCCGGCGCAGCCCTTTCACATGCACCGCATGACGCTGGCGCAAAAGCGCAAGGTCAATCCATGCAAGAAGGATGAGTACGGCGTGCGCCCCGAATGTCCGCTCAAGGACAAGCCCAAGGACGACGTCAGCATCCTGCCTTTCTTCTGAAAACAGATCGCACCTTAACGGTGCAATCTGACGCACCACCTCCTAATCTCTCCCTGTTTTGGGTCGTTTTTATCGACCCAGCCGCGCCGCTGCACCACCAAAACCTGGCAGACCGCACAAATAATGCGTCTTTTCGGGGCCTTGGTTTGCTTCTTGCATTTTCCCGCCCATTGCCGGAAAGCACTGCCTATGACCATTAACGACGCGCTGCATCGCCTGCTACTCGATAACCTGACCACAGCCACGCTGCTGCTCAACAGCCAGTTGTGCCTGGAATACATGAACCCGGCGGCAGAAATGCTGCTGGCCGTGAGCGGCCAGCGCAGCCACGGCCAGTTCATCAGCGAGCTGTTCACCGAATCACCCGAGGCGCTGTCGTCACTGCGCCAGGCGGTGGAGCAGGCGCACCCGTTCAACAAACGCGAGGCGGTACTGACCTCGGTCACCGGGCAGACGCTGACCGTGGACTACGCCGTCACCCCGCTGTTCAGCAAGGGCGAAACCCTGCTGCTGCTTGAGGTGCACCCGCGCGACCGCCTGCTGCGTATCACCAAGGAAGAGGCGCAGCTGTCCAAGCAGGAGACCACCAAACTGCTGGTGCGCGGCCTGGCCCACGAGATCAAGAATCCGCTCGGCGGCATTCGCGGCGCAGCGCAGCTGCTCTCACGCGAGCTGCCCAACGAAGAGCTCAAGGATTACACCAACGTCATCATCGAAGAGGCCGACCGCCTGCGTAACCTGGTCGACCGCATGCTCGGCTCCAACAAGCTGCCGTCGCTGGCGATGACCAACGTGCACGAAGTGCTCGAACGGGTGGCCAACCTGATCGAAGCCGAGGCGCAAGGCAGCGTCATTCTGGTGCGCGACTACGACCCGAGCATTCCGGATCTGCTGATCGACCGCGAACAGATGATCCAGGCCGTGCTCAATATCGTGCGCAACGCCATGCAGGCCATCGCCGGGCAGAAGCACGACATGGGCCTCGGGCGCATCAGCCTGCGCACGCGCACCCTGCGCCAGTTCACCATTGGCCACACGCGCCACCGCCTGGTGGTCAAGATGGAGATCATCGACAACGGTCCCGGCATTCCGCCGGAGCTGCAGGAAACGATCTTCTATCCCATGGTCAGCGGCCGTGCCGACGGCACCGGCCTGGGCCTGGCCATCACCCAGAACATTATCAGCCAGCATCAAGGCCTGATCGAATGCGAGAGCCATCCCGGCCACACCGTATTCTCGATCTTCCTGCCGCTGGAACAAGGAGCGCCCACGCCATGAGCCGCAGTGAAACCGTCTGGATTGTCGACGACGATCGTTCCATCCGCTGGGTACTGGAAAAGGCCCTGCAACAGGAAGGCATGACCACCCAGAGTTTCGACAGTGCAGACGGTGTACTCGCCCGCCTGACCCGCCAACAGCCGGACGTGATCATCTCCGACATCCGCATGCCCGGCGCCAGTGGCCTCGACCTGCTGGCGCGCATCCGCGAGCTGTACCCGCGCCTGCCGGTGATCATCATGACCGCGCACTCCGACCTGGACAGCGCAGTGGCCAGCTACCAGGGCGGCGCCTTCGAGTACCTGCCCAAACCCTTCGACGTCGACGAAGCGGTATCGCTGGTCAAGCGCGCCTTCCAGCACGCACAGGAACAACAGAGCCTGGCCGCACCGGCAGCGCAGGCACGCACCCCGGAAATCATCGGCGAAGCGCCGGCGATGCAGGAGGTGTTCCGCGCTATCGGCCGACTCTCTCATTCCAATATCACCGTGCTGATCAATGGCGAGTCGGGCACGGGCAAGGAGCTGGTCGCCCACGCCCTGCACCGCCACAGCCCACGCGCCGCCGCGCCGTTCATCGCCCTGAACATGGCTGCGATCCCCAAGGACCTGATGGAGTCGGAGCTGTTCGGCCATGAGAAAGGCGCCTTCACCGGCGCGGCCAACCAGCGTCGCGGGCGCTTCGAGCAGGCCGACGGCGGCACTCTGTTCCTCGACGAGATCGGCGACATGCCGGCCGACACCCAGACGCGCCTGCTGCGCGTGCTGGCCGATGGCGAGTTCTACCGTGTCGGTGGCCACACCCCGGTCAAGGTCGACGTGCGCATCATCGCCGCCACCCACCAGAACCTGGAAACCCTGGTGCAGGCCGGCAAGTTCCGCGAAGACCTGTTCCACCGCCTCAATGTCATCCGTATCCACATCCCGCGCCTGGCCGACCGCCGCGAGGACATCCCGACCCTGGCCAACCACTTCCTCGCCCGCGCCGCGCAGGAACTGTCGGTTGAACCGAAGCTGCTCAAGAGCGAGACCGAGGATTACCTCAAGCACCTGCCGTGGCCGGGCAACGTGCGCCAGCTGGAAAACACCTGCCGCTGGATCACCGTCATGGCCTCGGGCCGCGAGGTGCACGTCGACGATCTGCCGCCAGAGCTGTTGACCCAGCCGCAGGACGCCGCGCCGGTGACCAACTGGGAACAGGCCCTGCGCCTGTGGGCCGACCAGGCCCTGGCCCGTGGCCAGTCCAACCTGCTCGACACCGCCGTGCCCGCCTTCGAACGCATCATGATCGAGACCGCGCTCAAGCACACCGCAGGCCGTCGCCGCGACGCCGCGCTGCTGCTGGGCTGGGGTCGCAACACCCTGACGCGCAAGATCAAGGAACTGGGCATGAAGGTCGACGGCGGGGATGACGACGACAGCGACGACTGAGTCGTCAGGTGGCTGAGCGCAGCATAGGCGCTGCGCTCGGCCACAGTGCTTAACTGAAAAAGCTGTCGTCACCCGCGTCGAAGAAGTCGCTGCCATCGAAGTAGCTGTCATCGCCGAAGTTGTCGCTGGATGAGCCAGCATCGAAACTGCTGGGTTCCTGCATCGGCGGCGCTTCGACCACCTCGACGATTTCCGTCGGGTTGCCGTGATGAAACAGCCCGCCGAGCATCTCGGCCATCATCATGCCGCCCGCGACACCTGCAGCGGTCTGCACTGCCCCACGCATGAAACCACCGCCCTGCCCCGGCAGCGTAGCCGGCTGCTGGCGCGGATCGCTGGCGGCAGCCCCCTGGGAAAAACGCGTTTCACCCCAGCCTGCCGGTCGCGCGCTCGACTGCGGCTGCGCCTCACGTGCGCCTGTGCCGAACAGCCCGGACAGAAAGCCGCCGCTGCTCGGCCGTTGCTGCTGCCTCTCGGCCAGTTGCGCCTCCAGCTCCTTGACCCGCTGATCCTGACGCTTGAGCGCCTCTTCCTGGATCAGGATGGTCTGCGCCATGTAGTAGGGCGCGGCGGGCTGGCGGGAGACATGTTCGGCGATATGCGCATCGGCCTCGGCATCACGCGCGCAGCTGTGCCGCTCGGTATCGTGCAGGCGCGAGAACAGGCCATCGATCAGGGTTCGCTCTTCGGAATTCATGGGTGCCTCTTCTACTGCAAGGTGGCACGTCCCTGTAGGGAAAATTCCTCGCGAGACGGGCGCCTCGCTCTGCTGCGTTTGAGCGAGGCGCCAGGGCACAGTTCCCTGCAGCTCAGCCGCGCCGAGCGTTGCTGATGGAAATTTGCGTATTGAGGGTCCAGAAGTCGTAGAGCACGCCGACCAGGAACAGACCGCCAGTGAACAGATAGATGATCCCGGTGATCCACTTGCCCTGGTACATGCGGTGCACGCCGAACACGCCAAGGAAGGTCAGCAGAATCCACGCCACGTTGTAATCGGTTTCACCCGCAGTGAAGCGCAGGTCGGCCTCGCGATCCATTGCCGGGATCAGGAACAGGTCGATGATCCAGCCGATGAAGAACAGCCCCAGGGTGAAGAACCAGATGGTCCCGGTTACCGGCTTGCCGTAGTAGAAACGGTGCGACCCGAGGAAACCGAAGATCCACAGCAGGTAGCCGATCAGCTTGCTGTGCGTATCCTGTCGTTGCATGGCTAACTCCTTGTGCGAGATACAGCTCAGACGCTGCGTGCCGGGATAAGGTTTCACGAGCAGCGAGGTGGCGCAACACAGGAATGGCTTGATAGCTGCACGACGCCCATATACTGTATAAAAAACCAGTACAGATGTCGCCCGCCATGCAACTGATCGAGAAACTCACCATCCTCGCCGACGCGGCCAAGTACGACGCCTCCTGCGCCAGCAGCGGCGCGCCAAAGCGCAGCTCCAAGGGCAAGGACGGAATCGGCTCGACCAACGGCATGGGTATCTGTCACAGCTATACGCCCGACGGCCGCTGCGTGGCGCTGCTCAAGGTCCTGTTGACCAACTTCTGCCTGTACGACTGCCAGTACTGCATCAACCGCCGCTCCAGCGACGTGCCCCGCGCGCGCTTCACCCCCGAGGAAGTGGTGACGCTGACCCTGGACTTCTACAAGCGCAACTGCATCAGCGGCCTGTTCCTCAGCTCCGGCATCATCCGCTCGGCCGACTACACCATGGAGCAGCTGATCCGTGTCGCCAAGCTGCTGCGTGAACAGCATCAGTTCCGCGGCTACATCCACCTCAAGACCATTCCCGATGCCGCGCCGGAGCTGATCGCCGAGGCAGGTCTGTACGCCGACCGTCTCAGCGTCAATATCGAGCTACCCACCGAGACCAGCCTGCTACGCCTGGCGCCGGAAAAGAACGTCGGCAGCATCCACCAGGCCATGCACACCATTCATCTTGGCGAGCGCGAGGCCAGGGAGGAGCACCGCGCGCCGCGCTTCGCCCCGGCCGGGCAGAGCACGCAGATGATCGTCGGCGCCGATGCCACCGACGACAGCACCATCCTGCACAACGCCCAGAGCCTCTATCACGACTACCGCCTGCGCCGCGTCTATTACTCGGCGTTCAGCCCGATTCCGCAGAGCCCGAAGACGGTGCCCTTCGAAGCGCCACCGCTGCTGCGCGAACACCGCCTGTACCAGGCCGACTTTCTCATGCGCGGCTATGGCTTCAGCGCCACGGAGCTGCTCGCCGGCCCCGGCAACCTGGCCCTGGACATCGACCCCAAACTGGCCTGGGCCCTGGCCAACCGCGAACAATTTCCGGTCGACCTGGACCGCGCCGACGAGTCGCTGATCGCCCGCGTACCCGGCATCGGCGTGCTCAGCGCCAGGCGCCTGGGTGCGCTGCGGCGTGAACGACGTATCCGCTACGAGGACCTGACCCGCCTGCGCTGCGTACTGGAAAAGGCCAAGCCCTTCATCGTCACCCAGGATTACCGGCCGCCGCGGGCAGAGCACGAGTCCGTGGTCTTGCGCCAGCAACTGCGCGACACCCCGGCGCAGATGGCGTTGTGGTGATGCACAGCCTGCGCTTCGACGGCACCTTCGCTACCTGGCGCCAGGCCGCGCGCCGAGCCCTACTGCAGGGCCTGGCGCCACACCAGTTGCAGTGGCTGGACGAAGAGGCAGCGCCTGGGCTGTTCGATCAAGCGGCCGAACGCGCACCGCAGCCCAATGGTCGTCTGCGTGTCTCCCCCGAACTGCTCGACTTGCTCGAGAGCGCCGCACAGTACCGTGGCGATGAACGCTGGAGCCTGCTCTATCGCGTGCTCTGGCGCTTCGTGCAGGGTGAGCGCAGCGCCATCCTGGCCGGCGATCCGGACGGCAGCGAACTGCAGCGGCGGCTCAAGGCCGTGCGGCGCGAGGCGCATCATCTGCATGCCTTCGTGCGTTTCCAACCCTGCACGGCAACAGGCGCACCGGACTTCGTCGCCTGGTTCGAACCGGCACACGACATCCTCGCCGCCGCCAGCGGTCACTTCGCCGAGCGCCTGGGCAAACACAGCTGGCTGATCGCGACCTCGCGCGACGGCGTTTACTGGGATGGCCAACGCCTGCAGCATGAGCGGCGCTGCCCAGTGCAATGGCAAGCCTGGGCACAACAACCCGAGGATGACGGCCAGGCGCTGTGGCGTGCCTACTACGGCAGCACCTTCAACCCGGCGCGACTCAATCGCACGGCGATGCAGCAGCATCTGCCACTGAGATTCTGGAAGCATCTGCCGGAAGGGCCGCTGATTCCGCAACTGATGAGCGAGGCGCGCGCCGGCGCGCAACGCGATGGCCAGGCATTGGTGCTGGCCGGCAGGAAGGGCAAACGCATCACCCGGATACAAGAAGGGGACGCATCGCGTCCCCCGTCTGACAACCTCAGCGGAAGCGACGCCCCGGATCTTCCTCGCTGACTTCCAGTGCCAGGCCCTGGGACATGCTGGTCAGGTGATCGCCGTCGGTTTCCGAGCCGAGCTTGATCATCAGGCGCAGGTCGTTGGCCGAATCGGCGTAGAGCAGCGCATCTTCGTAAGTGATCTCGCCCTGGGTGTAGAGGTTGTACAACGCCTGGTCGAAGGTCTGCATGCCCTGCTCGGTAGAGCGCTTCATCAGGCTCTTGAGTTCATGGACTTCGCCCTTACGGATCAGGTCGGCAGCCAGCGGGGTGTTGATCAACACCTCGATCACCGCGCGGCGGCCCTTGCCATCCGGAGTCGGTACCAGTTGCTGGGCGACGATGGCCTTGAGGTTGAGCGACAGGTCCATCCACACCTGGTTCTGCCGATCCGCCGGGAAGAAGTTGATGATGCGGTCCAGTGCCTGGTTGGCGTTGTTGGCGTGCAGGGTGGCCAAGCACAGGTGGCCGGTCTCGGCGAAGGCCACGGCATGATCCATGGTCTCGCGAGTCCGTACCTCACCGATGAGAATCACGTCTGGCGCCTGACGCAGGGTGTTCTTCAGCGCCACCTCGAACGATTCGGTGTCGATGCCCACTTCACGCTGGGTGACGATGCAGCTCTGGTGCTGGTGGATGTACTCGATCGGGTCTTCGATGGAGATGATGTGGCCGCTGCTGTTCTTGTTGCGGTAGCCGATCATCGCGGCCAGCGAAGTGGACTTACCCGTGCCGGTGGCGCCGACGAACAGCACCAGGCCGCGCTTGGTCAGCGCCAGCTTCTTGAGGATTTCCGGCAGCTTGAGTTCATCGATGGTCGGGATGGTGGTCTCGATCCGGCGCAGCACCATGCCCACCAGGTTGCGCTGGTAGAAGGCGCTGACCCGGAAACGGCCGATGCCGCGCGCGCTGATGGCGAAGTTGCACTCGTGGTTTTCGGCAAAATCGCGGCGCTGAGCCTCGTTCATCACGCCCAGCACGGTCTCGCGGGTCATTTCCGGCGACATGGCGTTCTTGGTCACCGGCATGATCTTGCCATTGACCTTCATCGACGGCGGTACGCCAGCGGTGATGAACAGATCGGAGCCGCCTTTTTCGACCATCAGGCGCAATAGTTTTTCGAATTCCATCGTCGGTCTCGCCAATCAGCTGCACGCCCGTTACAGGCCCTGAACGGGCCCGGCGACTGCCGGCGTGCGGCGCAGTCGCTGCGGCTTTTAGAAGTTCTCGGGGCTCTTGGCCTTTTCACGCGCACTGTCGCGACTGACCAACCCCTTGGATACCAGCGTCTTCAGGCAGGCATCGAGGGTCTGCATGCCCAGCGCGCCGCCGGTCTGGATCGCGGAGTACATCTGCGCCACCTTGTCCTCGCGGATCAGGTTACGGATCGCCGGTGTACCGATCATGATTTCATGCGCCGCCACACGACCGCCGCCGATCTTCTTCAGCAGGGTCTGCGAGATCACTGCCTGCAGCGATTCGGAGAGCATCGAACGCACCATCGATTTCTCCTCGGCCGGGAACACGTCGACCACGCGGTCGATGGTCTTGGCGGCAGAGGTGGTGTGCAGGGTGCCGAATACCAGGTGGCCGGTTTCCGCAGCGGTCAGCGCCAGGCGGATGGTTTCCAGGTCACGCATCTCGCCCACCAGGATGATGTCCGGGTCTTCACGCAGCGCCGAGCGCAGTGCCTCGGAGAAGCCGTGGGTGTCGCGGTGCACCTCACGCTGGTTGACCAGGCACTTCTTCGACTCGTGAACGAACTCGATGGGGTCTTCGATGGTGAGGATGTGGTGATACTTGTTGCTGTTGAGGTAGTCGAGCATCGCCGCCAGGGTGGTCGACTTACCGGAGCCCGTAGGGCCGGTGACCAGCACCAGGCCGCGCGGCACGTCGGTGATCTTGCGGAACACCTCACCCATACCCAGGTCTTCCATGGTCAGCACCTTGGACGGAATGGTACGGAACACCGCACCGGCGCCACGGTTCTGATTGAAAGCGTTGACCCGGAAGCGCGCCACACCCGGCACTTCGAAGGAGAAGTCGGTCTCGAGGAACTCTTCGAAATCCTTGCGCTGCTTGTCGTTCATGATGTCGTAGATCAGCGCGTGCACCTGCTTGTGATCCAGCGGCGGCAGGTTGATGCGGCGTACATCGCCGTCAACGCGGATCATCGGCGGCAAGCCAGCCGAGAGGTGCAAATCCGACGCGCCTTGCTTGGCGCTGAAGGCGAGCAGCTCAGTGATATCCATGGGACTCCCCAATTACAAGCAAGCAGGTAGAATGCCGCGATCCCCTGGAGGCTGTTTACAAAGCGGCGAGCGCAGGTCAGCAAGGCGAAATCAGTCGAACAAGCGCTATGTACGAGCGGTACACGTGCATCTTGAGGCTGACGTCAACGCAGCATGGCCAGGCGCAGCAATTTGTAGACGCCCCCTATAAAGGCCGGGCTTTATAGAGCGCAAGTAATGTCCACGATAGCAGAGAATATTGCAAAGGTCGGAGCGCGCATCCGTGAGGCGGCGCAAGCCTCGCAGCGGAATTTTTCCGATATCGGCCTGCTGGCGGTGAGCAAGACCAAACCGGCAGCCGCCATCCGCGACGCCCATGCCGCCGGTATTCGCGACTTCGGCGAGAACTACCTGCAGGAAGCCCTGGAAAAACAGGTCGAATTGAGCGATCTGCCCTTGATCTGGCACTTCATCGGCCCCATTCAATCGAACAAGACCCGGCCCATCGCCGAGCACTTCGACTGGGTACATTCGGTGGATCGCCTGAAAATCGCGCAACGCCTGTCCGATCAACGACCAGCGCAGCTGCCGCCGCTGAACATCTGCCTGCAGGTCAACGTCAGCGCCGAGGACAGCAAGTCCGGCTGCAGCCCCGCCGAACTGGCGCAACTGGCGGGCGCCGTCGCGGCCCTGCCGAACCTGCGTCTGCGCGGGCTGATGGCGATTCCCGAGCCCACCGACGACGTCGTCGCACAACACGCTGCATTCGCCCGTCTGCGTCAGCTACGTGATGACCTGGCGCTCGACCTCGACACCCTGTCCATGGGCATGAGCCATGACCTGGAGGCCGCCATCGCAGAAGGCGCCACCTGGGTACGCATCGGTACTGCCCTGTTCGGCGCCCGTGACTACGGCCAGCCCGCCCACCAATAAGGAAGCCCTATGAACCATCCGATCATTGCCTTCGTCGGCGCCGGCAACATGGCTGCCAGCCTGATTGGCGGTCTGCGCGCCCAGGGTGTGCCGGCCAGCGCCATTCGCGCCAGCGAGCCCGGCGAGGAACAGCGTGCACGCCTGCAGCAGGAGCACGGCATCACCACCTTCGCCGACAATGCCGAAGCCATCAAAGGTGCCGACCTGATCGTGCTGGCAGTCAAGCCGCAGGTCATGAAAGCGGTATGCCTGGACCTGGCCGCGCATCTGGCCGCCAATCAGGTGATCATCTCCATCGCTGCCGGCATCAGCTGCGCCAGCCTGGAAAACTGGCTGGGCGAGTGCCCGCTGGTGCGCTGCATGCCCAATACGCCGGCGCTACTGCGCCAGGGCGTGTCCGGGCTGTTCGCCAACCCGCGCGTCAGCGCTGAGCAGAAGGCCCAGGCCGAGCACGTGCTGAGCGCCGTCGGCCTGGCCCTGTGGCTGGACGAGGAATCCCAGCTCGACGCCGTCACCGCCGTTTCCGGCAGTGGCCCCGCCTATTTCTTCCTGCTGATCGAAGCCATGACCACAGCCGGCGAACAACTCGGTCTGCCACGCGAAACCGCTGCACGCCTGAGCATTCAGACCGCGCTGGGCGCCGCGCGCATGGCCAGTGAAAGCGATGTCGACGCCGCAGAACTGCGTCGCCGTGTTACCTCGCCGAACGGAACCACCGAAGCGGCGATCAAAACCTTCCAGGCCGGCGGCTTCGAGGCGCTGGTACAAAAGGCACTCAACGCTGCGGCCAATCGCTCGACCGAACTCGCCGAACAACTGGGTCAATAAGGAGACAGCATGTCCGGACTCATCGAAGCCCTCATCTATATCATCCAGACCCTCGGCAGCCTGTATCTGCTGATCGTGCTGCTGCGCTTCATCCTGCAACTGGTGCGGGCCGACTTCTACAACCCGCTGAGCCAGTTCATCGTCAAGGCCACGCAACCGCTGCTGACGCCACTGCGCCGGATCATTCCGAGCTTTGCCGGGCTGGATATAGCCTCACTGATCCTGGCCATCCTCGTGCAGTTGCTGCTGATGATCGTCACCCTGACCCTGATGGGCTACAACGTCGGCGGCTTCATCCTGCAGTTGCTGGTGTGGTCGCTGATCGGCGTGACCTCGCTGTTCCTCAAGGTGTTCTTCTTCGCCCTGATCATCAGCGTGATCCTCTCCTGGGTCGCTCCGGGCAGCTACAACCCTGGCGCCCAGCTGGTGAACCAGATCTGCGAGCCGCTGCTGGCACCGTTTCGCAAGCTGCTGCCGAACCTGGGTGGTCTGGACATCTCGCCGATCTTCGCCTTCATCGCCATCAACCTGGCGGATCGCTTCATCATCGGCGGCCTGGCGGCCTACACCGGCCTGCCCCCGATGCTCAGCCCCTTCCTCTAAGAGCCTGTTCAAAGGCTCGCGAGCTAGCGCTATGCAAGGCAAAAACAGGTGAGGAAGCGGAGTTTACAAGTGATAAATGAGCAGTCCGAGCCTGTTTTTAACGCAGCAAAGCCGACGCGCAGCAGACTTTGAGCAGGTACTCAGGATGAGCTTCTACCGCTGGGATGGCGAGGACCTGATCCTCGACTGCCACCTGCAACCCAAGGCGAGCAAGGACGAGTTCGCCGGGCTGCAGGCTGAGCGGCTGAAGATCCGCCTCACCGCCCCGCCGGTCGACGGCAAGGCCAACGCCCAGTTGCAGGCCTTCCTGGCCAAGGCGTTCGGCGTCGCCAAGAGCCAGGTCAGCCTGGAAAGTGGCACGCTAAACCGGCACAAGCGCCTGCGCATCCGCGCCCCGCAGATCCTGCCGCCGATCCCGGGTCTGCAGCGCGCCTGACGACCATTCAGCCGCCATAGCCGACCATAAGGCGGGACTGCAAACGCAGCCAATTGACGGCGGCCTCGTAGCTCGCATAATGCAGGCTATTGTCGTCAATGCCGTGCTTCCTGGCGGCAAACTCAATTGAACCGTCACGCAGCCCCCGCAAGTGGATGATCTTGCCGACAGGAGAGCCAGGATGAGCATGGAACGTCTCAGCCAGCAGGTTGACGCCTACGTCGCATGGAAACGCGAACTGATGCGCGAGATCACGCGCTATCGCAGCTGGCTGGAACACAATCGCCTCAACTCCGAGGCGGTGCAGGCCAAGCTCGAACGCGCCCTGAAGATCCTGCGCACCGATCACATCACCCTGGCCTTCGTCGGCGAGTTCTCGCGCGGCAAGACCGAGCTGATCAACAGCCTGTTCTTCTCCGAATATGGCCAGCGCATGCTGCCCTCGCATGCCGGTCGCACCACCATGTGCCCGACCGAGCTGTTCTTCGACCCGCGCTCGGAACGCCCCTACATTCGCCTGCTGCCCATCGAGACCCGCACCGCCTCGGCCAGCGTCGCGCAGTTCAAGCGTATCCCCCGCCACTGGGTGAACATCCCGCTGGATACCAGCGACCCGGCCAACATGGCACTGGCTTTCAGCCAGGTGGCCAAGACCAAGCCGATGCCAGTAGAGCAGGCGATCCAGCTCGGCTTCCACCCGGACATGCTCGAAGGCACCGGCAAGCGCGGCCAGGTGCTGGTGCCGGCCTGGCGCCACGCCATGGTCAACTTCGACCACCCGTTGCTGCGTCAAGGCCTGCGCATTCTCGATACTCCCGGCCTCAACGCCCTGGGCAGCGAGCCCGAGCTGACCCTGTCGATGCTGCCCAACGCCCAGGCGATCATCTTCCTGCTGTCTGCCGACACCGGCGTCACGGCCAGCGACATGCACATCTGGCAGCAGCATATCCGCCAGCTCGACGAGGATGCGCAGACCAGCCTGTTCGCCGTGCTGAACAAGATCGACGTGCTCTGGGACGACCTGGCCGGCGAGACCTTCGTGCACAACGCCATCAGCCAGATCCAGAGCGCCACCGCCAAGCAGCTGGGCATCGCCAAGCAGGACGTCCTGCCGCTGTCGGCCAAGCAGGCGCTGCTGGCCAAGGTGCGCAAGGATGAGGCACTGCTGGCACGCAGCCTGATGGCCAATCTGGAGAACCTGCTGTGCGAACGCATCGTCGCGCAGAAGGAACGCCTGATCGAAGACCATGTAGTGCGGCAGGTTCTGGCGTTGCTGAACAACAGCCAGCACGTGCTCAACCTGCGCCTGGAGAAGGTCAGCGAACAGCTGGCCCTGCTCGGCAACCATCAGCAGGACAACGGCCAGTTGTTGTTCGAACTGACCGCCAAGACCAAGGAAGACCACAGCCGCCACCACAAGCGCCTGCTCGGCCTGAAGACCAATCAGCGCCTGCTGCTGCGCCAGGGCCAGTTGCTACGCCACGCGGCCCGCCCCGAGCGCCTGGAACAGCACCTGAGCGAAGTCCGGCGCAACCTCACCGGCAGCTGGACGACCCTGGGCATCAACCAGGCCATCCTGCACTTCTTCCAGGCTGTGGAGCAGGACCTGCACAACCTGCAGCACGAAGCTGAGATGGCCAACAAGATGGTCGCCGCCATCTATCGCCGACACAACGAAGACAACCCGCTGGGAGGCGTCGACGCGCCGCAGTTCAAGATCCAGCGCTACCTGCGTGAGCTGAACAACCTGCAGACCAAGGGCGATCAGTTCCGCCTGCACCTCAAGACCTTGCTCACCGAGCAGCGCAGCCTGACGCGACGCTTCTTTGCCACCCTGGCCCAGGAAGTCATCGGCCTGCACCAGCGCCTGCGCCTGGACGCCGAGCAATGGGCGGCCGATGCATTGATGCCGTTGATGCAACACACCCTGGAACACAAGCAGATGCTGGAAACCCACATGCTGCGCCTCAAGGCCCTGGCCCAGGAAACCCAGCAGACACGCAAGCGCAGCCTGCAACTGGCGCGCTACCACGAAGAACTTGAGCAACAACTGGCCCAGGCCAGCGACATGCTGCGCGTGCTGCGGCGTCCGGCACCGGTGCAGCGCCAGGGCAAGGTGGTCAGCCTGCCGCTGGCAGCGCGCCCTCGCAGCCTGTAGCGCGCCGCCAAACAGCGAGCGCTCGCGGGCTCGCGGGCTTGCTCGCTTGCCGCTCGGGGCGGTGCTCTTTAGACTGGCGCCCTCCTCCGATTCCTTAGCAGCGCCTCCATGCCCACTGCATTTCCCGAAGATTCCGTCGGCCTGGTCAGCCCCCAGGTATTGCGCTTCAGCGATCCCCTGGCGTTGGCCTGCGGGCGTAGCCTGGCCGAGTACGAACTGGTCGTCGAAACCTATGGCGAACTGAACGCCGCGCGCAGCAATGCGGTGCTGATCTGCCACGCCCTGTCCGGCCATCATCACGCCGCCGGCTACCACAGCCCGGATGATCGCAAACCCGGCTGGTGGGACAGCTGCATCGGCCCCGGCAAACCGATCGACACCAACAAGTTCTTCGTCGTCAGCCTCAACAACCTCGGTGGCTGCAACGGCTCCACCGGCCCGAGCAGCATCAACCCGGCCACCGGCAAACCTTACGGCGCCGATTTCCCGGTGATGACCGTGGAAGACTGGGTGCACAGCCAGGCGCGCCTGGCCGATGTGCTCGGCATTGCCCAGTGGGCGGCGGTGATCGGCGGCAGCCTCGGCGGCATGCAGGCCATGCAGTGGACCATCAGTTACCCCGAGCGCGTACGCCATTGCCTGGCCATCGCCTCGGCGCCCAAACTGTCGGCGCAGAACATCGCCTTCAACGAGGTGGCGCGCCAGGCGATTCTCACCGACCCGGAATTCCACGGCGGACACTTCCAGGAACAGGGCGTGATCCCCAAACGCGGCCTGATGCTGGCGCGTATGGTCGGCCACATCACCTACCTGTCCGATGACGCCATGGGCGAGAAATTCGGCCGCGGACTGAAGAGCGAAAAGCTCAACTACGACTTCCACAGCGTCGAGTTCCAGGTGGAAAGCTACCTGCGCTACCAGGGCGAGGAATTCTCCGGCCGCTTCGATGCCAACACCTACCTGCTGATGACCAAGGCACTGGACTACTTCGACCCGGCCGCCACCCATGACGGTGATCTGGCCAAGACCCTGGCCGCGGCCAAGGCCGACTTCTGCGTGATGTCCTTCACCACCGACTGGCGCTTCTCCCCGGCCCGCTCACGGGAAATCGTCGACGCCCTGCTGGCCGCGAAAAAGAACGTCTGCTACCTGGAGATCGATGCACCGCAGGGCCACGACGCCTTCCTCATGCCGATCCCGCGCTATCTGCAGGCATTCGACAGCTACATGAAACGGATCGAGGTGTGAGCATGCGAGCGGATCTGGAAATCATCCAGGAATGGATCGCCCCCGGCAGTCGCGTACTCGACCTGGGCTGCGGCGACGGCGAACTGCTGGCCGGCCTGCGCGACAACAAACAGGTCTCCGGCTACGGCCTGGAGATCGACCCGGACAAGATCGCGCTGTGCATCGAGCGCGGCGTCAACGTCATCGAACAGAACCTCGACCTGGGCCTGGGCAACTTCGCCAGCAACAGCTTCGACGTGGTGGTCATGACACAGTCGCTGCAGGCGCTGCATTACCCGGACAAGGTGCTGGCCGAGATGCTGCGCGTCGGCAAGACCTGCATCATCACCTTCCCCAATTTCGGCCACTGGCGCTGCCGCTGGTACCTGACGACAAAAGGTCGCATGCCGGTATCGGACTTCCTGCCCTATACCTGGTACAACACACCGAACATCCACTTCTGCACCTTCGAGGACTTCGAGCGCCTCTGCCATGCCCAGGGTGCCCGCGTGGAAGAACGCCTGGCAGTGGACCGTGACCATCGCCACGGCCTGGCAAGCCGCATCTGGCCCAACCTGCTGGGCGAGATCGGCATCTACCGCATCAGCGGTGCGGCCCCTGCCGCCCACCGCGTCGCGGTCTGAACGAGGAGAACATCATGCGCCGCATCATCCCCTTCCTGATCGCCCTGTGCCTGGCCCTGCCGGCCGCCGCCGAGCGCAAGCAAAGCTTCGGCGATCTCGACGTGCACTACAGCGTCTTCAACTCCAGCTTCATCCAGCCGGACATCGCCGCAGCCGCCGGCCTGACCCGCAGCAAGACCCAGGGCGTGATCAACATCGCCGTGCTCAAGGCCGGCAAGCCCAGCACCGCAGTGGTCGGTGGCGAAGTGAAGGATCTGCTCGGCAAGAGCACCGCACTGACCTTCCGCCAGGTCACCGAGGGCGAGGCCATCTATTACCTGGCGCAGTTCCCCTTCAAGACCCGCGAAGTACTGAGCTTCACCCTCAACGTACGCCAGGGTGACGACGCGCACCGCATCACCTTCAATCAGGAAATGTTCCCGGATGACTGAGTTCAAGGAGCTGGTGCTGGCCAGTCACAACGCCGGCAAACTCATAGAACTGCAGGCCATGCTCGGCGACGCCGTGCGCGTGCGCTCGATCGGTGAGTTCAGCCAGGTCGAGCCGGAAGAAACCGGCCTGTCGTTCGTCGAGAACGCCATCCTCAAGGCGCGCAACGCCGCGCGCATCTCCGGCCTGCCGGCGCTGGCCGACGACTCCGGCCTGGCGGTGGATTTCCTCGGTGGCGCGCCAGGCATCTACTCGGCGCGCTACGCAGACGGTGCAGGCGATGCGGCGAACAACGCCAAGCTGCTCGATGCCCTGAAAGACGTGCCGGACGCCCAGCGCGGCGCCCAGTTCGTCTGCGCCCTGGCCCTGGTGCGACATGCCGACGACCCGCTGCCGATCCTCTGCGAAGGCCTCTGGCATGGCCGCATCCTGCACCAGGCCCGTGGCGAGCATGGCTTCGGCTACGACCCGCTGTTCTGGCTGCCGGAGAGCGAGTGCTCCAGCGCCGAGATGCCGGCCGCGCAGAAGAACCGCCTCAGCCACCGCGCCCGCGCCATGGCCCTGCTCAAGCAGCGTCTGGGGCTGGCATGAGCGACACCGCTGGCGGGCGCTTCCTGCTCCCGCCCCTTGCGCTGTATATCCACATCCCGTGGTGCGTGCGCAAATGCCCTTATTGCGACTTCAACTCCCACGCCGCGGGACCAACGCTGCCGGAGGATGAGTACGTCGACGCGTTGCTGGCCGACCTCGACCTCGACCAGCAGCACGTGCATGGGCGGCCGCTGACCTCGATCTTCTTCGGCGGTGGCACCCCCAGCCTGTTCTCCGACCGCGCCCTGGGCCGCCTGCTGGAAGGTGTCGAGCGCCGCGTAGCGTTCGCGCCGGACATCGAGATCACCCTGGAAGCCAACCCCGGCACCTTCGAGCAGGCCAAGTTCAAGGGCTACCGCAGCCTCGGCATCAACCGCCTGTCCATCGGCGTGCAGAGCTTCCAGCAGGACAAGCTCAAGGCACTGGGGCGCATCCATAACGGCGACGAGGCCATCCGCGCCGCCGACATGGCGCGCGCCGCCGGCTTCGACAATTTCAACCTCGACCTGATGCACGGCCTGCCCGAGCAGAGCATCGAGGACGCGCTGTTCGACCTGCGCACCGCCATCAGCCAGGGCCCGACGCACCTGTCCTGGTACCAGCTGACCATGGAGCCGAACACGGTGTTCTGGAGCCAACCGCCGGTACTTCCCGAGGACGACCTGCTGTGGGACATCCAGGAAGCCGGCCAGGCGCTGCTCGCCGCCGAAGGCTACGCGCAGTACGAGGTGTCGGCCTACGCCCAGCCCGGTAAACAGGCGCGGCACAACCTCAATTACTGGACCTTCGGTGATTTTCTCGGCATCGGCGCCGGCGCCCACGCCAAACTCAGCACACCGGACGGGCGCATCCTGCGCACCTGGAAGACCCGTTTGCCGAAGGACTACCTCGACCCGGCCAAGGCCTACCAGGCCGGCGAACGTGTGCTCGATGCCGAGGAGTTGCCCTTCGAGTTCCTGATGAACGTGCTGCGCCTGAGCGATGGCGCACCGGCCGAGCTGTTCAGCCAGCGCACCGGCCTGCCGCTGCAGCAACTCGAGCAGGCACGCCGCGAAGCCGAACGCCAGGGTCTGCTGCAGGCCGACGACACGCGACTGGTCGCCACCGCGAAGGGCCAGCTGTTTCTCAACGACCTGCTGCAGCAGTTCCTGGTTTAGCGTCTGGAAGAAAAGTCGCCGAGCACAGGCACCTTTAGGACGGCGCCTAGATCACCCACAGCGCAACGAGAATCCGTTAGGCTTAGGCGCCTCGCTCGCGCAGCCCTGATGCCGCTGCGCTGACCGTTACCCCTGCCAAGGAGCCTGAATGGATCTGCTACTGGACCTGATCGTCACCCTTTCGCGCTGGAGCCGCAGCCACCTCAGCGACATCTCCCTGGCCATCATGGCCACCCTGCTGGTGCTGTTCGGCCCAGCCATCAACGCCTGGGTTCAACGCACCATCGGCAACCTCAACTTCGTACTGCGCACCCTGCTCTTCGTGGTGTTCTGCGCGGTCGGTTATGGCCTGGCCATCGTCTTCCTCACGCCCTGGCTGGCCAAGGGCCTGGCCTACTTCAACAACTTCACCCTGGCGCCGGTGCTGATCCTGATCTTCGTGGTCATTGGCATACTGGCCGACCGCAATTAGCGGATGCAGCCCCTGGGCATCTCAATCTCGCAGCCAGGCCATGACCTGCTCGGCCAGTCGAGCCGGGCTGTCGTGCGTCGAATCCAGCCGTAGCAGGGGACAATCAAGCTGCTGCTCGATCCATGTTTCGTGCATGAGCAGGCTGCGCGTGCGCAGATCCCCCTGCTCGTAGCCTGATGCCCAATCGAGGAAGGCCTGGCTCTGGGCGTGCATGTCGCCGCCCGGCTCGATACGCTCGCCGTAGCGCGCCGCTTCACGCTGATGCAGACGACGCATGCGCTCTGCATCGTCCAGACGCAGGAACAGCGCATGGCTGAACGCAGGAATCAGCGCCTCGCCCCAGCTGCACAGCGAGCCGCTCAATATCCAGTTGGGTGCCTGCTCCAGTTGCTCGCGGATCAGGGCCACGCGCTGCTGCGGCGGGCGCTTGTGCAGGTACGGTGGCTCGCTGGGCAACCAGTAGAAATCGTCGGTATCCAGATGCAGCCAGCCACAGCGCTCGGCCAGCGTGCGGGCCAGGGTGGTGGTGCCCGAACCGGATGCACCGAATATGTGCAGTCTGATACTCATGCGTCCTCCCTGATCAGATGCTCAGAAAATACAGAAGCCGCCCGAGGGCGGCTTCATGAACGACCACAGCCCTGTCAGTTGCCTTCGCGGCGCAGCGCCTGCGGGGTGAAGTCGCGCGGGGTCAGTCTGGCGTTGAAGTCGTACATCTTCTCGTTGTTGTCCAGGCCGTCGGCGAAGTAACGACCGCCCTTGAAGTCGTAGATCGTCTCCAGGGTCGAGCCGAACATCGGCACATCGTAGTAACTGATCGGGTGGGCTTCCTGCAGGCCGATCAGATTACCGGCGCGGTCATACAGGTCGACCGCAAGGATCTGCCAACTGTCCTCGTCGAGGTAGAAACGACGCTTGCCGTAGGGATGGCTGAAGCCTTTGCGCAGATCGGCCTCCACCACCCAGACGCGGTGCAGCTCGTAACGCAGCAGCTCCGGATTGACGTGCTTGGCCCGCAGGATATCGGCATAGGCAATGCCCTGCTGGTGCACCGCGTAGCTGTTGTAAGGCACCAGCAGTTCGCGTTTGCCCAGCAACTGCCACTCGTAACGATCCGGAGCGCCGTTGTACGAGTCGACCTGGTCGGCGGTGGCCATGCCGTTGGTGTCGGGCTGCAGGGTGTCGTAGGCGAGCATCGGCAGGCGCCGCACGCGCCGCTCGCCACGGTTGAAGCGCCAGGCCTTGCGAATCGCCAGAACCTGGTCGAGCGTCTCCTGCACCACCAGGGCCGAACCGGCCAGTTTGGCCGGCGCCACCACCTTGTACTTGTAGTAGAACAGGGTGTTTTCCAGATCCTGCGGGGCGATGCCTTCGCGGCCGTAGAGGAAGTAGATGTCGCGCTCGAGCTTGAGCAGGTTGTAACTGCCGTTGGCGAGCACTGCCGCCTGGTTGGTGGCCATGCTGATCTGGTCGCCACGGTAACGCATGATGTGGTTCCAGATGGCCTCCTGGCCGTTCTGCGGCAGCGGGAACGGCACACCAGCGGCTGCGCCCTGGACGCCATTGCCGCCAGAGATCAGCTCGGCATTGAGCGCGTTGAAGCGCGTGGCATCGTAGATGCGTTGCGGCGCGGCCGCACTGCGACGAGTCGGGAATACGCGCAGGTAGAAGCTCGGGTTCTGCTGCAGGAGCATCTGGAGGCCGACCGGCAGCTGTTGTTCGTACTGTGCCAGGTTCTGGCTATCGACCCGGTACAGCAGTTTGTCGTCGGCGTAGGGATCCGGGTGGTGCATCCCCGGCTGGTAACCCGCCGGCGGCGTGGCCAGGCCGCCTGTCCAGGCGGGGATGGTGCCCGCGGCATTGGCGGCTCGCTCACCGCCCAGCGGGGTAAGGTCCTGCCCCAGGCGTGCAGCCTGACTGGCGTCGACCTTGGCCTGAGCCTGAAAGGCCAGGGCAGTCAGCAGAAGAAGGGAAACCGATCTCAACACAATGCTCTCCTTGCGGCGCCATGGCAGCGGCGTCGCCAATATCCGCACGCCTGGCAGGCATGCTTATCGTTGTTGTGTCTTGCGGTGAGGGGGCCGTCCTGGCCGGCTGTCGGGTTATCCCGATCTGATCGTGCATCCAGCTGGTTCTAAGCCCGGGCGATCCTGGCGAACGCGGATCGCCCGGCAATCATTCCTGGCGTTGGAACTTGAGGTCCCATACACCGTGGCCAAGGCGCTCGCCGCGACGTTCGAACTTGGTTACCGGACGCTCCTCGGGGCGCGGCACATAGGTGCCATCGGCGGCCAGGTTGCGATAGCCCGGCGCGGCGTTCATCACCTCGAGCATATGCTCGGCATAGTTCTCCCAGTCGGTGGCCATGTGCAGCACACCGCCGATCTTCAGCTTGCTGCGCACCAGTTCGGCAAACGCCGGCTGGACGATGCGGCGCTTGTGATGACGCGCCTTGTGCCAGGGGTCGGGGAAAAACAGCAGCACGCGGTCGAGGCTGGCGTCGGCCACGCAGTCGCGCAGCACTTCCAAGGCGTCGCAGCTGTAGACGCGCAGGTTGCCCAGTTTCTGCGTCATCACCCCGTTGAGCAGCGCCCCGACACCGGGTTTGTGTACTTCGACACCGATGAAGTCTTGCTCCGGCGCAGCGGCAGCCATTTCCAGGGTGGAGTGGCCCATGCCGAAGCCGATCTCGAAGGTACGCGGCGCGCTGCGACCGAACACCTGGTCGAAGTCACGCAGGCCATCCTCGAGCGCCAGACCGAACAACGGCCAGCCCTTGTCCAGGCCGCGTTGCTGGCCTTCGGTCATGCGCCCGGCACGCATCACGAAGCTCTTGATCGTACGACGCTGGCGACCGTCTTCGGTCAGTTCGGACTGCTGGGTATCGGTCATGCTGTGCTCTTGTAGATTGCGTTACGACTTGGCGCGCCGGCGGACCGGCACGCAGCAAATCGTCTTCCTTAATTGATCAGGCCAGTCAGCGGCGACGACGCACTGGCATAGAGTTTCTTCGGCATGCGACCAGCCAGGTAAGCCAGGCGACCGGCCTCGACGGCATGCTGCATGGCACGCGCCATCAGCACCGGATCCTGGGCTTCGGCAATGGCGCTGTTCATCAGCACCGCCTCGCAGCCCAGCTCCATGGCGATAGTGGCGTCGGACGCCGTGCCCACACCGGCATCGACCAGCACCGGCACCTTCGATTCTTCGAGGATGATGCGCAGGTTGTAGGGGTTGCAGATGCCCAGGCCCGAACCGATCAGGCCGGCCAGCGGCATCACCGCGATGCAGCCGATTTCGGCCAGTTGGCGGGCGATGATCGGGTCGTCACTGGTGTACACCATCACGTCGAAGCCGTCCTTGACCAGTACCTCGGCGGCCTTGATGGTTTCGATGACGTTGGGGAACAGGGTCTTCTGGTCGGCCAGCACTTCCAGCTTGACCAGGTTGTGGCCATCGAGCAGCTCGCGGGCCAGGCGGCAGGTACGCACGGCCTCGACGGCATCGAAACAGCCGGCGGTGTTGGGCAGGATGGTGTACTTGTCCGGGCTGATCACGTCGAGCAGATTCGGTTCGCCCGGATTCTGGCCGATGTTGGTACGGCGCACCGCCACGGTGACGATCTCGGCGCCCGAAGCGGCGATGGCGTCACGGGTCTCGTCCATATCCTTGTACTTGCCGGTACCGACCAGCAGGCGCGACTGGAACGTACGACCGGCCAGCGTGAAGGGCTTGTCGCTGCGAACTTGGCTCATGGAATACTCCTCGAGGGGTCAACCGCCGCCGATGGCGTGCACCACTTCCACCTGATCGCCCTCGGCGAGCTGGGTGCTGTCGTGCTGGCTGCGTGGAACGATGTCCTGATTGAGCTCGACCGCCACACGGCGCCCGGTCAGATCGAGGCGAACCAACAGGTCGGCGACGCTCTGGTTATCCGGCAGTTCGAAGGGTTCACCATTCAACTGGATACGCATGACGACTCGATCACAACTAGAAAGAGGGCCGGCATTCTAGCCCGATAGGCTGCGGCGACCAAGGCTAAAAGGCGCCATTCGTCCTCATTTCTGACGCCAGGGTCAGGTCATTTTCCAGGCCGCCAGCCCCAGACACAGCCAGCCGACCAGGAAGGCGACACCGCCGAACGGGGTGATGATGCCCAGCTTGCCGATGCCGCTGAGCGTCAGCAGATAGAGGCTACCGGAGAACAGCAGGATGCCCAGTGCGAAGGCGCCACCGGCCAGATTGAGCAGACGCCCGGGGGCGTGCAGCGCCAGCAGACCGACGCCGAACAGGGCCAGCGCGTGGATCAGCTGATAGTGCGTGCCGGTCTGAAACACCGCCAGATACTCGGCCGTCAGCCGGTTCTTCAGACCGTGGGCGGCAAAGGCGCCCAGTGCGACACCAGTGAAGCCGGCGAATGCGGATAACAGCAGCCAGAGACGGGCCATGGAAACTCCTGAATAGATCGACCTGCACGCAGTTTAAGCGCTGGGCCGAGAGGTGGAATGGTCGCTATTGTCACACCCGCGACCAATCCTGTGGTGCCGCGCGCGCCCCTTGATCTCTTTTTTGTTGCCAGCCATCACAGACGGCAAAAATCGCTCAAGGCGATTTTTTGCTTTAATAGCGCCTCACCTGATCATTGCGAGACCCCATGCTCCGAGCCCTTACCCGCCGCCTGCTGAAACTGCTGCTCTGGCTGATGCTGGCCAGTGCGCTGCTGGTGCTAGTCCTGCGTTGGGTACCGCCGCCCGGCACGGCGCTGATGATCGAGCGCAAGATCGAATCCTGGAACAGCGGGCAGTCACTGGAGCTCAAGCGCCAGTGGCGGCCCTGGAGCGAGCTGCCGGACAACCTGAAGATGGCGGTGATCGCCGCCGAGGATCAGAAGTTCGCCGAGCACTGGGGCTTCGACATGGGTGCCATCCAGGCCGCCCTGGCGCACAACCAGAGTGGCGGCTCGCTGCGCGGCGCCAGCACCCTCAGCCAGCAGGTGGCGAAGAACCTGTTCCTCTGGTCCGGCCGCAGCTGGCTGCGCAAGGGACTGGAAGCCTGGTTCACCGCGCTGATCGAACTGCTCTGGTCGAAGGAACGCATCCTCGAGGTCTACCTCAACAGCGTCGAATGGGGCGATGGCATCTTCGGCGCCGAAGCTGCCGCGCAGCATCATTTCGGCGTGGGCGCGCCGTACCTGAACCGCCAGCAGGCCAGCCAGCTGGCTGCCGTGCTGCCCAACCCGCTGCGCTGGAGCGCAGGCCGGCCGAATGGCTACATCATTCGCCGCGCGGCCTGGATTCGCCAGCAGATGAACCAGCTCGGCGGCAGCCACTACCTCAACCAGCTCAAACCCAAACGCCCGGACGGCTGGCCGCGCTGGCTGTAGACCGGGCTAGCGGCTGCGAAACGCCTTGCGCGGCACCGCGTGCAGCAGCGCGACGTCATCGCCGCGCAGATGTACGGTCAACCCCCATTGCGGATAGACCCAGGCCTGACCGTCAGCCAGTTCCAGGGTCAGGCGCGGCTGCCCGAGACTGGCCGCCAGGCGCTCGCTGGCCAGCGCCTGCGGGGCACTCAGGTTGAGGCTGGCAATGGCGAAAGCAGCCATCTGATCCAGCAGCGACTCATCCAGGGCCAACTCTGCGTCACCCGGCTTCAGCCCTTGTGCCGCCATCAGGCTGTCGCGCTGACCTTGGCTCAAGGCCAGTTCAGCCTGCAACGCCCACTCGCCCTCCTCCCCTTCGAGTGTTGCCCGATAGGTCAGCCGTGCGCCGTCCAGGCGTGGCTCCAGCCACAGCTCGCCCCCGGTCATCGCCCGCAGATCGCGCAGCGTCAGTTCATCCTCGGCCAGCGGTTGCAACAGGGCATCACGCCACTGCTGCAGGTTGGCGACCGGATGCACCTCGCTGCTGCGCATCAACCAGGCGCCCCAGGCGAAGAACAGCACGGCCACGACCAGGAACACCAGCCAGTGCTGCACTTTCAGAGGGGCTTTATTCAAGGCATTTGCTCCAGACAGAAAAAAACCGCACCAGGGTGCGGTTTTTCGGGGTATCGACAAGCTCAGGCGGCGATGCAGCCCTTGAGCTTGTTCATCGCGTTCTTCTCCAACTGACGAATACGCTCGGCCGACACGTTGTACTTGGCTGCCAGGTCGTGCAGCGTCGCCTTCTCCTCGGCCAGCCAACGCTGGTAAAGGATGTCGCGGCTACGCTCGTCCAGGCCTTCCAGCGCTTCGTGCAGGTTGCTGCTGGAACTGTCGCTCCAGTCGGCATCCTCGAGCTGGCGAGCCGGATCGTAGCGATGGTCTTCCAGGTAGTGTGCAGGCGACTGGAAGGCGCTGTCGTCGTCGGCATCGGCTGCCGGGTCGAAGGCCATGTCGTGACCTGTCAGGCGACTTTCCATCTCGCGCACTTCGTGCGGCTCGACGCCCAGGCTTTCGGCCACGGCGGTCACTTCGTCGTTGTTCAGCCAGGCCAGACGCTTTTTCTGGCTGCGCAGGTTGAAGAACAGTTTGCGCTGGGCCTTGGTGGTGGCCACTTTGACGATGCGCCAGTTCTTCAGGATGAACTCGTGGATTTCCGCACGAATCCAGTGCACGGCGAAGGACACCAGACGCACACCCATTTCCGGGTTGAAGCGCTTGACCGCCTTCATCAGGCCGACGTTGCCTTCCTGGATCAGGTCAGCCTGGGCCAGGCCATAACCGGAGTAGCTGCGTGCGATATGCACCACGAAACGCAGGTGGGCCAACACCATCTGGCGGGCGGCCTCGAGGTCCTGCTGGTAGTAGAGATTTTCGGCCAGCTCACGCTCCTGCTCGGGCGTCAGCAGCGGAATGCTGTTGACCGCATGCACGTATGCTTCCAGGTTGGCGCCGGGAACCAGAGCATGAACAGGTTGCAAGGAAGTGGACATTCGAATCCTCCGATTCACGAAACTCGTGCAGTGTAGCACTGCGCTATCTGATGCAGGGCCTGTGGATAAGTTCCCAGACAGATAGTCAATATCAACCAAAACAATGGCTTGTCAGCTTACGTTCAGCCTCGCTGACTGACGCCTCAGCGGGGCGCCAGCTCATTGAGGTGACGCGCCACCGCCAGCCAGGCGCCAATATAGCCCAACAGCACGGCGCCGAGCAGCAGCGAAAAACCGTCGGAAGAAGGTACGCCACCTAACGCGAAATCGCTACCGTAAAGACCGGCCAAACGTACTACAGCATCGTTCAGCCAATCCAGCCCGAAGGCTAGCAACAGCCAGGCGAAGACACCTGCGCCGAAACCGTACAACGCGCCCATATAAAGGAAGGGACGTCGCACGTAGCCATCCGTTCCCCCCACCAGCTTGATCACTTCGATCTCGGCGCGGCGGTTCTCGATGTGCAGGCGGATGGTGTTGCCGATCACCAGCAGCAACGCCAGGATCAGCAGCAGACTGAGGCCGAAGACGAAGCGATCGCCCAACTTGAGGATCGCAGTCAGACGCTCGACCCAGACCAGATCGAGCTGCGCCTGCTCCACCTTGGGCAGTTCCGCCAGGCGCTGGCGCAAGGCTTCGAGCTTGGCCTTGTCGACCTCCTTCGGCGTCACCAGTACCACGCCGGGCAGCGGGTTCTCCGGCAATTCCTTCAGCGCCTGGCCCAGGCCGGACAGCTGCTGGAACTCTTCCAGCGCCTGCTCGCGGCTGATCCACTCGGCATCGGACACATCATCCATCGCCGCGATCTGCTCGCGCAGCGCTTGGCCGTCACGCTCGCCGGCGGACATGTCGAGGAACAGGGAAATCTGCGCCGCACGCTGCCAGGAACCGCCGAGCTTTTCGACGTTGTCCAGCAGCAGCGACAGGCCCATGGGCAGGCTCAGCGCCACGGCCATCACCAGGCAGGTAAAGAAACTGCCGATGGGCTGGCGAGCCAGACGGCGCAGGCTGTCGACCAGGCTGGCGCGATGGCTTTCCAGCCAGGCGTTGAGCAGGGTGCGAAAATCCGGCTCATCCGCCGGGCCGTCGACCACCTTGTTGCGCGGCGCCGCGCCGACACGTTCGGCCGGTTGCGGCGTGGGCATCTTCGATGCGCTCATCAGGCAGCCTCCCCATCACCGATCAGACGACCGCGTTGCAGAGTGAGCATGCGCTGGCGCATGCGCGCGATCAGGGCCAGGTCGTGGCTGGCGATCAGCACCGTGGTGCCCAGCTGGTTGATGTCTTCGAACACGCCCATGATCTCGGCGGCCAGACGCGGGTCGAGGTTACCGGTGGGCTCATCCGCCAGCAGCAGGGCGGGTCGGTGAACGATGGCGCGGGCAATACCGACGCGCTGTTGCTGACCAGTGGACAGATCGCCCGGCGACTGCGCGGCCTTGTCGCTGAGGCTGACGCGTTCCAGCGCGGCACCGACCCGCTTGCCGATCTCCGGCTTGGACAGGCCGAGGATCTGCAGCGGCAGGGCGACGTTGTCGAACACGCTGCGGTCGAACAGCAACTGGTGGTTCTGGAACACCACGCCGATCTGCCGGCGCAGGAACGGAATCTGCGCATTGGTGATGGTCGACAGGTCCTGCCCGGCCAGCAACAGCTTGCCGCTGGTGGGCCGCTCCATCGCCAGCAACAGACGCAGCAGTGTGCTCTTGCCGGCACCGGAGTGGCCGGTGACGAAGAGAAACTCGCCGGGGCGAACGCGGAAACTCAGCTCGTGCAGCCCGACATGGCCATTGGGGTAACGCTTGGCGACCTGCTCGAATCGGATCATCCGCGTTCACGCTCCTCGAAGAGTGCCTGGACGAAGTCCTGCGCCTGGAACGGGCGCAGATCATCGATGCCTTCACCCACGCCGATATAACGAATCGGCAGGCCGAACTGCTTGGCCAGGGCGAAGATGACGCCGCCCTTGGCGGTGCCGTCGAGTTTGGTCAGCGCCAGGCCGGTGAGGTTCACCGTCTGGTTGAACTGCTTGGCCTGGTTGATGGCGTTCTGGCCGGTGCCGGCGTCGAGCACCAGCAACACTTCGTGCGGCGCCGTCTCATCCAGCTTGCCGATCACGCGGCGCACCTTCTTCAGCTCTTCCATCAGGTTATCTTTGGTGTGCAGGCGCCCGGCGGTATCGGCGATCAGCACGTCGATGCCGCGCGACTTGGCGGCCTGCACCGCATCGAAGATCACCGAGGCCGAATCGGCGCCGGTGTGCTGGGCGATCACCGCGATGTTGTTGCGCTCGCCCCAGACCTGCAGCTGTTCCACCGCAGCGGCGCGGAAGGTATCGCCGGCAGCGAGCATGACCTTCTTGCCATCGAGCTGCAGCTTCTTGGCCAGCTTGCCGATGGTGGTGGTCTTGCCCACACCGTTCACGCCGACGACGAGAATCACGTAGGGCTGCTTGGCCGTGTCGATGACCAGCGGCTGCTCGACTGGTTTGAGCAGGGTCACCAGCTCTTCCTGCAGCGCCTTGTACAGCGCGCCGCTATCAGCCAGTTCCTTGCGCGCCACGCGCTTGGTCAGGTTGCCGATGATCGCGGTGGTCGCCTCGACGCCGACGTCGGCGGTGAGCAGGCGGGTTTCCAGATCATCGAGCAGGTCGTCGTCGATCGCCTTCTTGCCGAGGAACAGGCTGGCCATGCCCTCGCCAAGGCTGGCGCTGGTCTTGGACAGGCCCTGTTTGAGGCGGGCGAAGAAACCGGGTCTTTCCTGCGTGGCCGGCGCGGCAACCGGCGCTGTCACCGGCTGCGCGGGCACGGCCTCGACGATGGGCTCGGGCAGCACAACCGGCTGCTCGGCGACGACCGGGGTGACCTGCGGCGGCGCCTCGACGGCTGGCTCGGGCTGAGCAGGGACCGGCGTCGCGGCCTCAGGTTCGACGCTCTGCACGGCCGCTGGCGCCTGATCAGGCGCAGGCGGTTCGGCAGGCGTCTGAGCGGCTTCAGGCTGCTCGACAGACTCTGGCCGGGGCGGCTGAGTAGCCGTTTCTGCTGGCTTCTTGCGCCACCAACTGAACAGGGATTTCTTTTCTTCGGTCACAGGCGGGGTCTGCGCGCCAGCCTCGGCCGGCGACTTCTTGTCGTCATTGGAACCAAACATGGGTCGCTTGCATCTCAAGGGAGCGTTCGCTAACAGGCTGAAAAGCCTTGCCGCGCCGCCCCGGAAAAGGATGGGGTATCCTAGCACCTCTTCGCCCGCCGGCGGTACGACCGCCCAGGCTATCCGACAGGTCAGACTTTCGATGAATGCCATTGCCCGCCGTTCCCTCGGCCTGCTGTTCGGCGCACTCTGCGTGCCACTTGCGGCCTTCGCTTCTCCCGCTCAACCCACTCACGAATTCAAACTGGACAATGGCCTGAAGGTCATCGTACGCGAGGATCATCGCGCCCCCGTGGTGGTCTCCCAGCTCTGGTACAAGGTCGGTTCCAGCTACGAGACGCCCGGCTCCACCGGCCTGTCCCATGCGCTGGAACACATGATGTTCAAGGGCAGCGCCAAGCTCGGCCCGGGCGAAGCCTCGGAAGTTCTGCGCCAGCTGGGCGCAGAAGAGAACGCCTTCACCAGCGACGACTACACCGCCTATTACCAGGTGCTGGCCAGCGACCGCCTGCCGGTTGCCCTGGAGCTTGAGGCGGACCGCCTGGCCAGCCTGCAACTGCCAGCGGCCGAGTTCGACAAGGAAATCGAGGTGATCAAGGAGGAGCGCCGCCTGCGCACCGACGACCGCCCCTCGTCCAAGGCCTTCGAGCTGTTCAAGGCCATGGCCTACCCGGCCAGCGGCTACAGCATTCCCACCATTGGCTGGATGGCCGACCTCCAGCGCATGCACATCGACGAACTGCGCGCCTGGTACAAGAAGTGGTACGCGCCGAACAACGCCACCCTGGTGGTGGTCGGCGATGTGACCCTGGACGAGGTCAAGACTCAGGTGCAGCGCTACTTCGGCGATATTCCGCGCCGCGAGGTGCCGACCGCCAAGCTGCCGCTGGAACTCGCCGCGGCGGGTGAACGTCGCACCACGCTGCACCTCAAGACCCAACTGCCGAGCCTGCTGATGGGCTTCAACGTGCCGGGCCTGGCCACCGCCGAGACGCCGCGTCAGGTCTACGCCCTGCGCCTGGCCGCGGCCCTGCTCGATGGTGGTTACAGCGCGCGTCTGTCGACCCGCCTGGAGCGCGGCGAGGAACTCGTTTCCGGTGCCAGCGCCTGGTACAACGCCTTCACCCGGGGCGACAGCCTGTTCGTTCTGACCGCCACGCCCAACGTGCAGAAGGGCAAGACCCTGGAGCAGGCCGAAGCCGGCCTGTGGCGTGAGCTGGAGGAATTGAAGAAGAACCCGCCATCGGCTGCCGAACTGGCGCGCGTACGCGCCCAGGTCATTGCCAGCCTGGTGTTCGAGCGCGACTCGATCACCAGCCAGGCCACCAGCATCGGTCAACTGGAAACCGTCGGCCTGTCCTGGCAACTGATCGACCAGGAACTGAACGAACTGCAGGCCGTCACCCCAGCCGACATCCAGCAGGCCGCCCGCACCTTCTTCGTCCGCGACCGCCTGAGCGTCGCCCACATCCTGCCCGAAGCGTCCCGCAATGAGGAGTCCCGTCATGAAGACTGAGCATCGCCGCCTGGGCCTGCTCGGCCTGGTCCTGTCCAGCGCACTGGTGCTGGGTGCCTGTGCCAGCCTCTCTGACAATGCCCCGACGGGTGGCGCCGCCAAGCTGCAGTCACTGGCCGCACTCGATGGCAAGGCTCCCACCCGCCGCACTCTGGATATCCAGACCTGGCAGACGGCCCAGGGCGCCAAGGTATTGTTCGTCGAAGCCCATGAGCTGCCGATGTTCGACCTGCGCCTGACCTTCGCTGCCGGCAGCAGCCAGGACGGCGGCGTGCCGGGCCTGGCCACCCTGACCAACGCCATGCTCAACGAAGGCGTGCCGGGCAAGGATGTCGGCGCCATCGCTGCCGGCTTCGAGGGCCTCGGCGCCGAGTTCGGCAACGGGGCCTACCGCGACATGGCCGTGGCCAGCCTGCGCAGCCTCAGCGCCCGCGAGCAGCGTGAGCCGGCGCTGGCCCTGTTCGCCGATGTACTGGGCAAGCCCACCTTCCCCGCCGACTCGCTGGCACGGATCAAGAACCAGCTGCTCGCCGGCTTCGAGTTCCAGAAGCAGAACCCGGGCAAACTGGCCAGCCTGGAGTTGTTCGAACGCCTGTACGGCAAGCATCCCTACGCCCATCCGAGCGACGGCAACGCGCAATCGATCCCGGCGATCAGCCGTCAGCAACTGCAGGCCTTCCATGCTCGCGCCTACAGCGCCGGCAACGCGGTGATCGCCCTGGTCGGTGATCTGTCGCGCGCCGAGGCCGAGGCCATCGCCAACCGCATCTCCGCCGCACTGCCGCAAGGTCCGGCGTTGGCGAAGATCGCCCAGCCGCAAACGCCCAAGCCCGGCACCAGCCATATCGAATACCCGTCCAACCAGACCCACCTGATGCTCGCCCAACTCGGCATCGACCGCCGCGACTCGGACTATGCCGCGCTGTATCTGGGCAACCAGATCTTCGGCGGCGGCGGTTTCGGCACTCGTCTGATGAGCGAAGTGCGCGAGAAGCGTGGCCTGACCTATGGCGTCTACTCCGGTTTCAGCGCCATGCAGGCGCGCGGCCCGTTCATGATCAACCTGCAGACCCGCGCCGAGCTCAGCGAAGGCACCCTGAAACTGGTCAAGCAGTTGCTGGCCGACTACCTGCGCGATGGCCCGACCCAGCAGGAACTGGACAACGCCAAGCGCGAACTGGCCGGCAGCTTCCCGCTGTCCACCGCGAGCAATGCCGATATCGTCGGCCAGCTGGCGTCGATGGGCTTCTACGACCTGCCGCTGAGCTACCTGGACGATTTCATGCGTGATGTGCAGAGCCTCACCACCGAGCAGGTCAAGGCAGCGATGGCCAAGCACCTCGACCCCGAGGCGCTGGTGGTGGTGACCGCCGGCCCGACGGTGCCGCAGAAGGAACTACCACCGCCCACCGAGCGCCCGGCCGAGCTGCCCAGCACGGTGCCGCACTGATGCGCGGCCGCGCCCCGCAGAAACCCGCCGCGGGCAAAGCCCACGGCGGCCAGGGCCAATTGCGCATCATCGGTGGACAGTGGCGTTCACGGCGCTTCGCCTTCCCTGATGGACCGGGCCTGCGCCCGACCCCGGACCGGGTACGCGAGACGCTGTTCAACTGGCTGGCGCCCCATGTCGAGGGTGCCCATGTGCTCGACCCCTTCGCCGGCAGTGGCGCGTTGCTGCTCGAAGCGCTGTCGCGCGGCGCCGCCAGCGGCTTGGCCTGTGACCTCAACCCGGCGTCGGTTGCCGCGTTGCAAGGCCACCTGGCGACCCTGCAATGCAACGAGGGCGAGATTCAGTTGGGCGACGCCCTGCAACTGCTGGCCCGCCCGGCGCCACGCCGCTTCGATATCGTCCTGCTCGACCCGCCGTTTCACAAGGATCTGCTGCAGGACGCCTGCAGCCTGCTGGAAGCACAGGACTGGCTGGCCGATGACGCCTGGGTCTATACCGAAAGCGAGACCGCACCCTCCACCCTGGGCCTGCCCGGCAACTGGCGCCTGCACCGCGAGAAACACACCGGCCAGGTGCATTACGCGCTGTGGCAGCGTGGATGAAGGATTTCATCTACGACCACCTGCCCTACCTGCTGCTGATCGCACTGGCGCTGCCGGTGCTGTTCAGCCAGCAGGAAATTGCGCTCAACCTGCAGCGCGCGATACCGCACGATCCCAATGGCGGAGTCGTCATCGGGCTTACCAACCAGCGCATCGCCGCCCTGCTGGTATTGGCCTGGTGTGCCTGGCGCATGATGCGCAAGCGACGGCGCTAAGCGGGCAACATTGCGGCGAGCCTGCCGGGGCGAGCAAAATCCTCGCAAGTTGGCCTGGCCAGCGATTGCTTTGAATGTAGGGTGGATGTCGCCTTTTACATCCACCATGATGGCGTGATCGGTGGATGGAGAAAGCGCCAGCTACGCGCCCCGACCCACCCTACAGGACACCTTCATGACCCCCTTCCAACCCGCCTGGTGGCTCCCCGGCCCGCATCTGCAGACGCTGTGGAACCCCTTCTGCCGCAAGCCGCCACTACTCGAACGGCAGCGCGAGCGGCTGTGGCTGGATGATGGCGACTTTCTCGATCTCGACTGGCACGGCCTGCACGACGCCCACGCACCACTGGTACTGGTGCTGCACGGCCTGACCGGCAGCTCCAGCTCGCTCTACGTGCTGGGCCTGCAGCAGACCCTGGCGGCACGCGGCTGGGCCAGCGTGGCGCTGAACTGGCGCGGCTGCTCCGGCGAGCCCAACCTGCTGCCGCGCGGCTACCACTCCGGCGCCAGCGAAGACCTGGCTTCGGCCGTGGCCCACCTGCGCACCCTGCGGCCGCTGGCGCCACTGTTCGCGGTCGGCTATTCGCTGGGCGGCAACGTCCTGCTCAAGTACCTCGGCGAAAGCGGCGAGCAAAGCCAGCTGCAGGGCGCCGTGGCGGTGTCGGTGCCGTTTCGCCTGGATCAGTGCGCGGATCGTATCGGGCTGGGTTTCTCGCGGGTGTACCAGGCGCACTTCATGCGCGAGATGGTCGCCTACGTAAACAACAAGCAGCGCCTGTTCGCCGAGAGTGGCCAGGGAGAACGCCTGTCGGTGCTGGAGCGCCTGGGCCCGCTGGACGGCATGCGTACCTTCTGGGACTTCGACGGGCGCATCACCGCGCCGCTGCATGGTTTCACCGACGCGCATGACTACTACCGGCGCGCCTCCAGCCGTTTCTACCTGGGTGAAATCCGTACGCGCACACTGATCATCCAGGCCGAAGACGACCCCTTCATCTTCCGCCACAGCCTGCCCGAGGCCAACGAGCTCGCCCCGGGTACCGAGTTCGAGTTGCACGCCAAGGGCGGCCATGTCGGCTTCGTCGAGGGCAGCCCGCGCCAGCCGGGGTATTACCTGGAGCGGCGCATTCCGCAGTGGTTGGTGAGCCTTGGATAATCGCGGCTGAAGCCGCTCCTACGCGGACGGCAGGGACCGTCGCTGCAGATTGCGGGAGGGCTCAGCGGCGAAACGCTCGCGGCTAAAGCCCCTCCTACAAAGGCCGAACGCGTGAGGCAATCACCCCAGCACCTCCTCCAGCGGCACGTGCAGGCGACCGTACAGCGCCTCGACCGCCTCGCGCGCAGAAGGCGCGACGTAGCCATCCTCCAGCGCCAGCACCTGATAGATGCCACGGCGCAACATGTCCTGGCTGAGGTTTTCCGGGTTGGCCCCGGCAGTGCAGAGAAAACGCACCCAGGAGGTCATGATGATCCAGCTGTTGAGCGTCAACGCCTCGATCTGCGCGGGGCTGATCAGCAGGATGTCTGCCTCGACGAAGCCCTGATAGATCGATTGCGCGCCCACCAGGCAGCGCCGGGCGAAGGCACGGTAGCGCTCGGCCAGTTCAGCATCTGAGTCGAGCAGATGCTCGAGGTCGCGGTGCAGAAAGCGGTAGTGCCACATCGCGGCCAGCAGCGCTTCCAGGTAGAAGGTCTTGTCCGCCACCGTCAAGGCACGGCCTTCGGGCACACGCAGAAAGCTGTCGACCTTGCTTTCGTACTCGGCGAACAGCTCGGCGATGATCACCTGCTTGTTGCGGAAGTGGTAATACAGGTTGCCCGGCGAAATACCCAGGTGCGCGGCGATATGGTTGGTGGTGACATTGCGCTCGCCCTGACTGTTGAACAGGGCCAGGCTCTCGGCAACGATGCGGTCGCGGGTCTTGGGTGGCGCCATGACGCAGCTCGATCTCGACTTCAAAAGTGGCAAAGGTACAGACGAAACAGACTAAGTGTTACCCCTCGACGCATGCCAACAGCACCTGCTGACCTTTGGTTAGGGTGCGACTCAGGCAGTGACGCGGCATCCTATTTGACACATTAGAGCAATTGCTCTAGAAATCCAGCTAAGCCTAATCGCGGCTTATAGCCGCCTTCAACAGGCTGCTTCAAAAACGTCGGCGAGGCAGTCAGCGCAAGGCAAAAAAAGGCGAAAAAGCGGAATTTACAAGTTGTAAATGAGCATTTTGATCGGACTCGCGCACGAGCCTGTTTTTAACGCAGCGATGACAACGCAGATAGTTTTTCAGCAGCCTGCCCGCTGGAACGTCGAGGAGAAACCAATGGTCGCCGACATCGCCTACCTGCAGCACAGCCAACAGCAGATCAACCAGCTCGATGGCAGCTTCGCCCTGCAGCGTGCGGCCTTTGCCGCCAACCCGATGCCGTCGGCCGAACAACGCATCCAGTGGCTGAAGTCCCTGAGTGAGCTGCTGACCCAGCAGCAGGACGCCCTGGTGGCGGCGATCAGTGCAGACTTCAGCAACCGTTCGGCCGACGAAACCCTGCTCGCCGAGCTGATGCCCAGCCTGCATGGCATTCACTACGCCAGCAAACGCATCAAGAAATGGATGAAGCCCTCGCGGCGCAGCGTCGGCCTGCAGTTCATGCCCGCCGCAGCCAAGGTCATCTACCAGCCGCTGGGCGTGGTCGGCATCATCGTGCCGTGGAACTACCCGCTGTTTCTCGCCATCGGCCCGCTGACCGGCGCCCTGGCCGCCGGCAACCGGGTGATGATCAAGATGAGTGAGTCCACCCCGGCCACCTCGCAGTTGATCAAGGATCTGCTGGCGCGCATCTTCCCCGAGGATCTGGTCAGCGTCGCCCTGGGCGAGGCTGAAGTCGGCATGGCCTTCTCCAAATTGCCGTTCGACCACCTGCTGTTCACCGGCGCCACCAGCATCGGCAAGCACGTGATGCGCGCCGCCGCCGAGAACCTCACCCCGGTGACCCTGGAGCTGGGCGGCAAGTCGCCGGCCATTGTGTCCGCCGACGTGCCGCTGGCCGACGCCGCCGAGCGCATCGCCTTCGGCAAGACCCTCAATGCCGGGCAAACCTGCGTGGCGCCGGACTATGTGCTGGTACCGCGCGATCGCGTCGACGGCTTCGTCAGCGCCTACCGCGAGGTGGTGCAGCGCTTCTACCCGCAGCTCAAGGACAACCCGGACTACACGGCGATCATCAACGAACGCCAGCTGGCCCGCCTCAATGGCTACCTGCACGACGCCCAGACCAAGGGCGCGCGGATCGTCCCGCTCTACCCCGAGGCCCAGGGCCGGCGCCTGCCGCAGAGCCTGGTGCTGGACGTCAACGACGACATGAAGCTGATGCAGGACGAGATCTTCGGCCCGCTGCTGCCGGTGGTGCCCTACGACCGCCTCGAAGACGCCTTCGCCTACGTCAACGCGCGGCCGCGGCCGCTGGCGCTGTACTACTTCGGCTACGACAAGCGCGAGCAGCAGCGCGTGCTGCACGAGACTCACTCAGGCGGTGTGTGCCTGAACGACACCCTGCTGCACGTGGCGCAGGACGACATGCCGTTCGGTGGCATCGGCCCGTCGGGCATGGGCCACTACCACGGCCACGAAGGCTTCCTGACCTTCAGCAAGGCCAAGGGCGTGTTCATCAAACAACGCTTCAACGCCGCGCGGCTGATCTATCCGCCTTATGGCAAGGCGATCCAGAAGCTGGTCTACAGGTTGTTCGTACGCTGATCAACGCGGGCAACGCCCGCTCTACACCTGGTGATAACAACAATGAACGACACCACCCTCCACGCGCCGCAGCTGTCGCGGCGCAGCCTGCTCAAGGCCGGCCTGCTGGGCACGGCGCTGCTCGGCACTGCCGGGCTGACCGCCACCCTCAGTGGCTGCTCGGCCAGCACGCCGGCCAGCGGCCACCTGATCCTGCGCAGCAGCGACCTGCCGTTTCTGCGTGCGTTGATCCCGGTGATGCTCGATGGCGCCGTCAGCGCTGAGCAGATGCCCCAGGCCGTCGACGGCACGCTGAAGAGCCTCGACAACAGCCTGGCGCACCTGTCGCCGGAAATGCTCAAGCTCACCGTGCAACTGTTCGACGTACTGGCCCTGCCCGTCACCCGTGGCCCGCTGACCGGGGTCTGGGGCAGCTGGGACAACGCCAGCGCCGATGACGTGCGGCATTTTCTGAGGCGCTGGCAGAACAGCAGCCTGAGCCTGCTGCGCATGGGCCATGCCTCACTGCTGCAGCTGGTGATGATGGCCTGGTACAGCCGCCCCGAGTCCTGGGCGCACTGCGGCTATCCGGGGCCGCCCACCGTATAACGGCTGAAGCGGACCGCCACCCGGCCCACCCTGCCGACTGCAGAGAGCATCGCGGCTGAAGCCGCTCCCACGGGATGCGGGCTGTTTGTGTAGGAGCGGATTTATCCGCGATCAGAGCGGCCACTCAGCTCGTGAGTTCGCCCCTACAGACGGCCCTACGACAAGAAGAGAAGGTGAAATGCCTGTACCCGATTTGTTCAAGCAAGGCCTGGCGAAAGGTTGGAAGACATACGACGGTTCGCGCCTGGAAAACGACCTGACCCTGGAGGCCGACGTTGCCATCGTCGGCAGCGGTGCCGGCGGAGGTACCACGGCGGAAATCCTCAGCGCCGCCGGCTACAAGGTGCTGCTGATCGAGGAAGGCCCGCTGAAGACCAGCGACGACTTCAAGATGCAGGAGGCCGAGGCCTACCCGAACCTCTATCAGGAAGGCATCGGCCGCATGAGCAAGGATGGCGCCATCACCATCCTGCAGGGACGCGCCGTCGGCGGCACCACGCTGGTCAACTGGACCAGCAGCTTCCGCACGCCACCGCAGACACTGGCGTACTGGGCCGAAGCCCACGCCGTGAAGGGTCATGATGTCGCCTCCATGGCGCCCTGGTTCGAGAAAATGGAACAGCGCCTGGGCGTCGCCCCCTGGGTCGTGCCGCCGAACGCCAACAACGAGGTGATCCGCAGCGGTTGCGACAAGCTCGGCTATCACTGGGCGGTGATCCCGCGCAACGTGCGTGGCTGCTGGAATCTGGGTTACTGCGGCATGGGCTGCCCGACCAACGCCAAGCAATCGATGCTGGTCACCACCATCCCCGCCACCCTGGATGCAGGCGGCGAGCTGCTCTACCTGGCGCGCGCCGACAAGCTGGTGATCGAAGGCGACAAGGTGGTCGGCATCGACTGCCTGGGCATGGACGAACGCTGCGTCGCGCCCACCGGCAAACGCATTCGGGTCAAGGCGCGGCATTACGTGTTGGCCGGCGGCGGCATCAATACGCCCGGCCTGCTATTGCGCTCCGCAGTGCCTGACCCGCACAAACGCATCGGCCGGCGCACCTACCTGCACCTGGTGAACTTCTCCGCGGCGCAGTTCGAGCAGGTCATCAACCCTTTCTATGGCGCACCGCAGTCGCTCTATTCCGATCATTTCCAATGGGATGACGGCACCAGCGGACGCCTGTCCTACAAACTGGAAGTGCCGCCGCTGCAGCCGGCGCTGACTGCCACCCTGCTTGGCGAGTTCGGTCGCGAGAACGCCCTGCGCATGGAGCAACTGCCGCACACCAACGTGATGCTTGCCCTGCTGCGCGACGGTTTCCACCCCGACAGCGCCGAAGGCCGCGTGGAACTGCGCGACGACGGCAGCCCGGTACTCGACTACCAGATGACCGACTACACCTGGGACGGCGTGCGCCGCGCTTTCCTGACCATGGCCGAAGTGCAGTTTGCCGCCGGGGCCAAGGCGGTGATGCCGATGCATGCCGACGCCGGTTACGTGAAGACATGGAAGCAGGCCAAGGACCTGATCGAGCACCTCGACCTCGCGCTCTACCGTACCCGCCTGGGCAGCGCTCACGTCATGGGCGGCTGCGCCATGGGCGAAGATCCGCAGCAAGCCGTGGTCGACAGCCTCGGTCGTCACCATCAGCTGGCCAACCTGTCGATCCACGATGGCTCGCTGTTCCCCACCAGTATCGGCGCCAACCCGCAGCTGTCGATCTACGGGCTGACCGCGAAACTCGCCACCTTGCTGGCCGAACGCCTGAAGGCCTGAGATGAGCAAGCTGATTGCCTTTCTCCTGCTGGTGGCAGGCACCATCCACCTGCTGCCAGTGGTCGGCGTGTTAGGCGGTGAACGGCTCAATGCATTGTATGGCCTGGCCCTGGACGAGCCCAACCTGCAGATCCTGATGCGCCACCGCGCGGTGCTGTTCGGCCTGCTGGGCGCCCTGCTGGTAGCGGCGGCGTTCGTCCCGACGCTGCGCAGCGCGGCCATGCTCGCAGGGCTGGTCAGTGTGCTCGCCTTCCTCCTGCTGGCCTGGAGCGCACCCGTCTACAACGAGGCTTTGCGTCGTGTAGTCGTCGCCGACTGGATCGCCCTCGCCTGCCTGATACCTGCATCGCTGCTGCACCTGCGCAATCACTGAGCTGTCGTCGCGCTTGGCCGCAAGGGAAACGCTGCGCTACCATCCGCGACTCTTGCCGCCTCGAACAGGACGAAGCGATGAATCGAGTGTTGTACCCGGGTACCTTCGACCCCATCACCAAAGGCCATGGCGATCTGGTCGAACGCGCCTCGCGGCTTTTCGATCACGTCATCATCGCCGTCGCCGCCAGCCCCAAGAAGAACCCGCTGTTCCCGCTGGAGCAACGCGTCGAGCTGGCCCGCGAAGTGACCAAGCATCTGCCGAACGTCGAAGTAGTGGGTTTCTCCTCGCTGCTCGCGCACTTCGTCAAGGAACAGAACGCCAACGTGTTCCTGCGCGGACTGCGTGCGGTATCGGACTTCGAGTACGAGTTCCAACTGGCCAACATGAACCGCCAGTTGGCGCCGGACGTCGAGAGCCTGTTCCTCACCCCATCGGAAAAATACTCGTTCATCTCCTCGACGCTGGTGCGCGAAATCGCCGCCCTGGGTGGCGATATTTCCAAGTTCGTTCACCCGGCCGTCGCCGACGCGCTGAACCAGCGCTTTCGCAAGAGCTGAAGACAGAACGCCGTGAGGTGCGCCATGCGCACCTGATGGCAGCCGCGATCTCAGGGCCGCAACAACGCTGCATGGCGCCCCTGTGGGTAATCCGGCACAATTCGCAGCATCGTTGCCCGTACAGTGTCGAAGCCAGCGCCTCGACAGGAGTTGCCCCATGTCCCTGATCATCACCGACGATTGCATCAACTGCGACGTCTGCGAACCCGAGTGCCCCAACGGCGCCATCTCCCAGGGTGAGGAGATCTACGTGATCGACCCCAACCTGTGCACCGAATGCGTCGGCCACTACGATGAGCCGCAATGCCAGCAGGTGTGCCCGGTAGACTGCATCCCGCTCGACGAGAACAATGTCGAGAGCAAGGATGACCTGATGCAGAAATATCGCATCATCACCGGCAAGGCCTGAGACTCCCGGCCAACCAGGCGCACGCGCCTGGGCAAGGCTGCTAAGCTGCGACTTCCTCAACCCATCTAGGTAGATCGCATGCTGCGCAAACTTCTGCTATCGACCCTGCTGCTCGGCGCCAGCCTGCTGGCGCAGGCCACACCGCATCAAGCCGCCATCGCCACCGCCCACCCGGCTGCCAGCGCCGCTGCCCAGCAGATGCTCGATGCCGGCGGCAACGCGTTCGACGCCGCCGTGGCTGCCAGCGCAGCGCTGGCCGTGGTCGAGCCCTATGGTTCTGGCCTGGGCGGCGGCGGTTTCTTCCTGCTGCGCAACGCCGGCGAAACGCCAACCTATGACTTTCTCGATGCCCGCGAGCGCGCGCCACTGGAAGCCAAGGCCGACCTCTACGCCAAAGACGGCCAGATACAGCGCGAACTGTCCCTCAATGGCGCCCTCGCCGCCGCCATTCCCGGTCTGCCGGCGGCCCTGGTGGAACTGGCCGAAAAGCATGGTCGTCTGCCACTGAAGACCAGCCTGGCCCCTGCCATCGCCCTGGCTCGCGACGGCTTTGCCATCGATCGCGTCTACCGCGAGCGCGCCACCTGGCGCCTGGCCGCATTGCGCGATGATCCAGAGAGCGCACGACTGTTCCTCAATCAGGGGGAAGTCCCTGCCGAGGGCTACCTGCTGCGCCAGCCGGAACTGGCCGCCACCCTGCAGACCCTGGCGCAGAAGGGCCGTCCCGGTTTTTACGACGGCGCCCTGGCCGAACACCTGGTCGAAGGCGTACGCCGCGCCGGGGGTATCTGGACAATGGATGATATGCGCGGCTACCAGGTGGTTCGCCGCGCGCCCTTGCGCGTCACCCTGGACGATGGCCATGAGCTGATCAGCGCCCCACCCCCCTCGGCCGGTGGCGTGGCTCTGGCGCAAAGCCTGGGCATTCTCGAACAATTTCCCTGGCGTGATGCCGAACCCGTACAACGCGTGCATTACGTGGTCGAGGCCCTGCGCCGCGCCTACCGCGACCGCGAGTTGCTGGGTGACCCGGACTTCGTCAAGAACCCACTGCAGGAAATGCTCTCGCCAGGCCACCTGGCCGTGCTCGCGGGCAGCATAGACCCCGAACAGGCCACGCCCAGCGACAGCCTGCCACCGGCCGGCACCTGGCATGAAGGTGACAACACTACCCACTTCGCGGTACTCGATGCCGACGGCAATGCGGTGGCCGCCACCCTGTCGATCAATCTGCCGTTCGGCGCCGCTTTCACCGTGCCCGGTACCGGCGTGCTGCTCAACGATGAGATGGACGACTTCGCCGCCGCAGTCGATGGCTCCAACGCCTACGGTCTGGTGGGCAGCCAGGCCAACCTCATCGCCGGTGGCAAGCGGCCTCTGTCATCGATGAGCCCGAGTTTTCTCGAAAACACCGACGAGTTCGCCGCCTTCGGCACGCCAGGCGGCAGCCGCATTCCCAGCATGGTGCTGCTGGCGATGCTGCAATACCTCGACGGCCAACCCATCGAAAGCTGGCCGGCCGTGGCACGCTATCACCACCAGTTCCTGCCCGATGTGATCGAGCATGAGCCGGATACCTTCAGCGACGAGCAGGTCGCCGAGCTGCAAGCACGCGGCTACAGCCTCAAGCGCCTGGATCGGCAGTACGGCAATCAGCAGGTGCTGTTCTGGAACAAGGCCAGCGGCGAGGTGCAGGCAGCGAGCGACCCGCGTGGTATCGGGCAGCCGCTGGTAGTGCCCGGCAAGCAGTAGAACCGTAGCCCGGATGCAGCCCGGGACGCCCTTGTGCGCAGCCCCGAACCTCATCCAGGCTACGGAGTCTCGATCAGGCTCTCCTGCTCATGCCCGAAGCGGCGCAGCTCACGGAACGGCACCTGCTCGTCGCCCAGCATCAGCACGTTGCGCAGGCTCTGGAAGATACGGCTGACGTAACCCAGGTCGTTCATCAGCGAGCTGGCCTGCAAGCCATCGAGATGACCGTAGCGCACCTCGCTGAACAGCCGCTGGCGGAACTGAGCGTCGAACTCCGCGGCCTGGTCGTCCAGCCAGGCCAGGCGTGAGCGCCAGGCCTCCTCTTCCAGCTCGCTGCGGGCCAGTTCGCGCAACTCGTGCAAGGTCAGCAGCAGATGGCGACGCAACTCGACATAACAGGTGCGTACGCCCGAAGGCGGCTGCTCCAGATAATGGCCGAGGTTCTTCTGCAGGTGCTTGGCATCCTTGACCGCATCCACCAGTTGCAGCGCCGCCAGTTGGCAAGTGTTCCAGAACTGCTGGTGTGCTTCGTCCATGGGCAACTCCATACGCCCCATGAAGCTCAGCAGATCGCCATACACGCCCTTGATATGGCGCTGATAGAGATCATTGGCGTCGACCCCGTCGCGCACCGGCCTGGCCTGCAGCAACTGCTCGTCGGCCTTGGCCTGCGCCAGTTGATCAACCGGCAGATACAAGGCATGGCAGATCACCTCCAGGCTCAGGCGCCCGAGGTGGCCCAGCTCCTGCACCACCGCGCCGGACGCCGCTTCGACCGAATCCAGGCAGCGCTCGTTCAGGTAACGAGCACGGGTGCGCTCGGGCTCGGGCACCTGCTCGGCCACCAGTTCGGTGATCAATACCTGCGGCTCGACTCGCTCCGGCAGCCAGCGGATCAGGTACTGCGCCAGACGCGCCTGCAGCGGCCAGAACAGCGCCACGCCCATGGCGTTGAACAACGTGTGGAACATCGCCAGCTGAATCAGGCTGTTCTCGCCAAGCCCCATGGGTTCGGCCAAGACATGCACCAGCCAGGTCAGCGGGCCGAGCAGGCAGAACGCGATAACGCCGGTGGTGATGTTGAACAGCACATGGGCCAGTGCCAGACGCTGACCGCTGCGGTTGCCGCCCAGCGAGCCGACGAAGGCGGTGGTCACGCTGCTGCCGACGTTCGAGCCGATGGCGATGGCCAGGCTTTGCCCCAGTTCCAGCTGACCACTGGCCAATGCCGCCAGGGTCAGCATCAGCGTGGCATGGCTCGACTGCAGCACGACGGTGATGGCCATACCGATAGCGGTGAACAGCAGTGCCCCGCGTAGCCCGCCTTCCTGCAGGCCCGTCATGTCCAGGCCATCACCGAAGCTGGCGAAGCCTTCCTTGATCTGGTCGATGCCGAGAAAGATGAACGCGATGCCCAGCACGATGCGCCCGGCTGCCTTGCTCCTGGGCCCGAAGAAGCCGGCCAGCACACCGAGCACCAGCAGTGGCAGAGCCAGGGGGCTGAGGCTGAGGTTCTGCCCAGCCAGCGCCAGCAACCAGATGCCGCTGGTGGCGCCCAGGTTGGCGCCGAACAAAATGGCGATACCGCCGGCCAGTTGAATCAACCCGGTGCTGATGAAGGCGATGGTCAGCAGGGAAACCAGGGTGCTGGACTGCAGCAACAGGGTGCCACCCACGCCGAACAACAGGCTCTTGACGGGCGTGGACGTGCTACGCCCGAGTATCTGTTCCAGCTTGCTGCCCGCCAACTGGCGCAGGCCTTCTTCCAGGCACTGCATGCCGAACAGGAATATCGCCAGACCGGCGCACAGTTGCAGCCAGCCCTGGCTGAACCAGAACGAGGCGATCAGCCCCGACACCACCAGCAACAACATCACCCAGCGCAGGTACTTCATTACCACCGGTTCTTCCTTTTCTCGGCGTTCAAACGCAAACGGCCTCTCGCCTCCAAAGGGAGGCGAGAGGCCGTCTCAAGCGGTGTAGCGGATCAGTCTCGCTTGTAGCCGCTGCTGGTGCAGCCCAGGCAACGCACGAAGGCTTCTTTACCTGGTTCGACCACCAGAGACTGAGCAGCTTCACCAACATTACCGCCCAGTGCAGTGAACGGCAGGCTGACGACGAAGGCTGCAGCGCCGATCGCCGTGGCCCCGATCAGCAGCGGGCGGGCGATGACCAGGTCGCCGATCATGGCATAGCCCTTGGGGGCCTCGACAGTGTAGAGCGGATCGCCGCTGGCATTCTGCTGAACCACTTCTGCTTGCGCCGAGAGCGCCAGCAGGCCAGAGGTCAGCGCCAGGACAGCAGCGGAAGTGCGGAACGCTTTCATGGATCGATCCTTCAGATTATTCGGGAAAGTGCCAGTAACTATAACAGCGCATTGGTAATTGTCAGCGTGACGGACGTCAATCGCCGTGAAAGGCATATTCCGGCTTTTTCGGTACATAAGGCCGGAAGAACGCCAGCATCGCGGCCAGATCGGCCTTTTCGTCACCCGTAGGCTCGAAGGTAGGGCCGATGACCACGCGGCGGTTCTGGTAATCCAGCGCCCCGAGCACGATGGGCACGCCTGCACCGAGGGCGATATGGTAGAAGCCCATCTTCCAGCGTTCGACCTTCTTGCGGGTGCCTTCGGGCGAGAGCACCAGGATGAATTGGTCATGCTCGCGAAAGGCATCAATGGCCTGTTCAACGGTATTGAGTTGGCGATCACGGCGAATCGCGATGCCACCCCAGCTGCGCATCAACGCAGCGAAGGGCCAGCGGAAGATGCTGTGTTTGCCGAACCAGCGGGCATTCAGGCGCAGCACGAACTTCAGCGCGATAAAGATCACGAAATCCCAGTTGGAGGTGTGGTGGGCGCCGATGGCGACGAACTTGTCGAGCTTCGGCAGCTCTCCCTCGATCCGCCAACCCATCAGTTTCAGCACGCTGCGCCCCAGCCACTCGGCGGCCGGGTTGCGCGGCAGGTAGTTACCGGACATCGATCAACCTCGGTGTTTCTTATTATTTTGGAAGTGTGGTCTTGCTCAACGCTGGCACTTGGGACAATACACACTCGCGCGCTGGCCCAGTTTGACCTCGCGCAAGGTGCTGCCACAGACCTTGCAGAATTCGCCGCCACGCCCATAGGCGAACAGCTCCTGCTGGAAGTAACCGGGTTGGCCATCGCCACCGACGAAGTCGCGCAGCGTTGTGCCGCCACGTTCGATGGCATGGGCGAGGATGCGTTTGATCTCCTCGGCCAGGCGCAGGTAGCGCGCCCGCGAGATGGCACCAGCCTCGCGACGCGGATCGATACCCGCGGCGAACAGCGCTTCGGTGGCGTAAATATTGCCGACACCCACCACCACGGCGTTATCCATGATGAAGGGCTTGACCGCCATGCTGCGCCCACGCGACATCTGAAACAGCCGCTCGCCATCGAACAGCCCGCCCAGTGGCTCCGGGCCGAGCTTGCTGAGCAGCTCGTGGCGCAGCGGATCTTCGCTCCACAGCAGCGCGCCGAAGCGGCGGGGGTCGGTGTAGCGCAAGGCGAGGCCCGACTCCAGTTCGATATCCACGTGCTCGTGCTTGGCCGCTGGCAGACCGCATTCGACCAGGCGCAGGCTGCCGGACATGCCCAGGTGACCGATCAGGCTGCCGACTTCGGCCTTGATCAGCAGGTACTTGGCGCGGCGCTCGACGCACTCGATACGCTGGCCGGACAGACGCACGTCCAGGTCCTCAGGAATCGGCCAGCGCAGACGGCGCTCACGCACGATCACGCGGCTGACGCGCTGACCTTCAAGGTAGGGGGCGATACCACGGCGGGTAGTTTCGACTTCAGGTAATTCAGGCATGGCTACACGGCAGCAGAACGGCGGTGCGCCACCTTAGCAGGAGCGGCCCGCAAAGCGGTAGAGCGCGCCGCCTGCACCTTCGCCCAGCGGCGCAGCGAGCGAAGACTCAGAGCACGGCCAGGTCGCGGATGCTCTCACGCAGGTTCTCGAAGTCGTACTCCGACAGCCCCACATACTCCAGGATCGACTGCGAAATGTACTGCCATTCCATGTCGACAGCCTGGCCACCCAGTACGCGATGGGTCTCGCAGATATGCTCGGCCATCTTCAGGATACCCAGCAGCGTCTTGAGCTGCGCATCGCGCCCGGACTCATCGTTGAAGATCGACGAGGCATTGTGGTGGTTGGCGATGACCTCGCAGAGGTGCTCCGGCAGACGCCAGGAGCGCGCGGTGAAGTACCCCACCACGGCATGGTTGGTGGTCAGCAGGCGGTTCTCGGTATCGACCACACGGCACTCGTCACTGGCGCTGGCATAGGCCTCCTCCAGCACCAGCATGTAATTGGGGAAGCGCTTGATCATCAGCGGAATGCCGCAGTCGTGGAACAACCCCAAGCTGTAGGCTTCGTCAGGCGAGTGGTAACCGAGGCGCTTGGCCAGGGTCAGGCAGGTCATCGCCACATCCTGGGCACTGTCCCAGAAACGGTTGAGCACCAGGATCGCTTCATCGGTCAGCTCACCTTTGATCGACTGCGCGTTGATCAGGTTGATCACGGTGTTGCAGCCCAGCAGGTTGACCGCCTGCTGGATCGAAGCGATGCGATTGGCAAGGCCGAAATGCGGAGAGTTGACGATCTTCAGCAACGCACCGGACAGCCCCGGATCCTGGCTGATCAGCTTGGCGATGCTGCGCAGATCGGGGCTGGGCATGACCTGCTCCATCTGCAGGTCGACCATGATCTGCGGCTGCGGCGGTACGCTGATCCCCTGCAGGACTTGCTGGATCTGTTCGGCGGTGAGTTCGTAGGTCATGGAAAAGGGATCGCGCACGATGAGAAGTAGCACACAGTCTAGCCAAAGCGCAGACCTGCCCGCAGCCGACTTTTGTAAACGCCGGGCCTGCGCGCAAACCGCTATAATCCCGCTCTTTTCCCCGCGGAGCCCGAACTCATGTCTTCCCTGCCCAGTCTGCGCCTGAAAGCCAACGCCGACCGACGCCTGCGCGCCGGCCATCTGTGGGTGTACAGCAACGAGATCGATGTCGCCGCCACTCCGCTGCATGGCTTTGCGGCCGGCGACCAGGCCGTCCTCGAAGCGGCCGGCGGCAAGCCGCTGGGCATCGTCGCCATGAGCCCGAACAATCTGATCTGCGCCCGCCTGCTGTCGCGCGACGTCAAGCACGTGCTGGACAAATCGCTGCTGGTGCATCGCCTCAACGTGGCCCTGAGCCTGCGCGAGCGGCTGTTCGACAAACCCTGCTATCGCCTGGTGTATGGCGATTCCGACCTGCTGCCGGGTCTGGTGGTCGACCGTTTCTTCGACATTCTGGTGGTGCAGTTGGCCTCCGCCACCATGGAGGCGCACAAGGACGACGTGCTCGCCGCCCTGATCCAGGTGTGCAAACCCAGCGGCATCCTGTTCAAGAACGACTCAAGCGCACGCGACGCCGAAGGTCTCGAGCGCTATGTCGACACCGCCTTCGGCGTGGTGCCGGAGTGGGTCGCGCTGGAAGAGAACGGCGTGAAATTCGAAGCGCCGGTGATCGAAGGGCAGAAAACCGGCTGGTTCTATGACCACCGCATGAACCGCGCGCGCCTGGCGCCCTACGTCAAGGGCAAGCGCGTGCTCGACCTGTTCAGCTACATCGGCGGCTGGGGTGTGCAGGCCGCGGCCTTTGGCGCCAGCGAAGTGTTCTGCGTGGACGCTTCGGCCTTCGCCCTCGATGGCGTGGAGCGCAACGCGGCGCTCAACGGCTTCGCCGAAAAGGTTACCTGCGTGGAAGGCGACGTGTTCGCCGCCCTGCGCGAGCTCAAGGCCGCCGAAGAACGTTTCGACGTGGTGATCGCCGATCCACCCGCCTTCATCAAGCGCAAGAAGGACATCAAGAACGGCGAGGCCGCTTATCGTCGCCTCAACGAAACCGCCATGCGCCTGCTCAACAAGGACGGCATCCTGGTCAGCGCCAGCTGCTCGATGCACTTGGAAGAAGACAACCTGCAGAACATCCTGCTGACCAGCGCCCGCCATCTGGACCGCAACATCCAGCTGCTCGAACGCGGCGCCCAGGGTCCGGATCATCCGGTGCACCCGGCGATCAACGAAACCCGCTACATCAAGAGCCTGACCGTCCGCCTGCTGCCCAACAGCTGAGCAACCTGCACCTGTCGAGTGCGTTTCGACAGGTGCCTCTTTCCCCCGCGCTGTTACCTGCGCCCACACCCGCCTCGCATCTCGCCCCGCATGGACTAGGCTTGAATCTGCATAGCAGAGCGCTATCAGCCGGCCACTGGTCATGTGGCTTGCTTATTGCTTTTGGCTAACCACACAACGAACGCCTCCCAAGCAGGAGGTGAATCGATTCAGAAGCTGGAGCCTTGGCCACGAGCAGGCTCCGGATTGCCGACAGTGGGGAGGACTATGACTGCGCAGGCTGGGAACGACGCGTTCCTGCGATTCACCAACGTCAAGAAGACCTACGATCACAAGACCCTGGTGGTCAAGGACTTCAACCTCGACGTGGCCAAGGGCGAGTTCATCACCCTGCTCGGCCCCTCCGGCTCCGGCAAGACCACCTGCCTGATGATGCTCGCCGGCTTCGAGGACGTGACCAGCGGCGAAATCCTGATCAACGGCCGCAATGTCACCAGTATCGCCCCCTACGCGCGCAACATCGGCATGGTCTTCCAGCAGTACGCGCTGTTCCCGCACATGACCATCCGCGAGAACCTCGCCTACCCGCTGAAGATTCGCAAACTGCCCAAGGACGAAATCCACGCCAAGGTCGAGCAATACCTCGCCCTGGTCGAACTGCAGGCCTTCGGCGGTCGCTACCCGGGCCAGCTCTCTGGCGGTCAGCGTCAACGCGTGGCGCTGGCACGCGCGCTGATCTTCGCGCCGGACATCGTACTGATGGACGAACCGCTCGGTGCGCTGGACAAGAAACTGCGCGAGCAGATGCAGTTCGAGATCAAGCGCCTGCACGAGCAACTCGGTTTCACCGTGATCTACGTGACCCACGATCAGACCGAAGCGCTGACCATGAGTGACCGTATCGCCGTGTTCAACAATGGCGTGGTGCAGCAATGCGCCGCGCCCCACGTGCTCTACGAGCGGCCGGCCAATCTGTTCGTCGCCGACTTCATCGGCGAGAGCAACAAGCTGCCTGGGGTGATCGAGGCGGTCGAGGCGGAGCGGGTGCAGGTGCGTCTCGACGACGGCGGCCTGGTCAGCACGCTCAAGGCCAACTGCAGCGAAGTCGGCCTGGCCACCACGGTGTCGGTACGCCCGGAAAAGCTCAATTTCACCACCCGCCTCGGCGACAGCGGCAATCAGGTCAAGGCCCGTTTCGTCACCCGCCACTACGTCGGCGAGTACATCCGCTACCACTTCGAGACCGCCAGCGGTAGTGAGCTGGTGGTGAAGAATCTGAACGACAGTTCAGCCCCACAACTCAGCGCTCAGGAAGAGATCGCCCTGACCTGGCAGCCGGAAGACAGCCAGGCCCTGGACCGATCCGAAGTGCCGACGACGCTCTGACCCCACAACTAGTAGAAGCAAATGGAGCACAGCAATGGCTAGATCACTGACTACCAGCGTTTCCACCTTCGCCCTGGTGGCGGCACTGGGGCTCACCGCCGGCAACGCCAGCGCCCAGGACAGCCTCACCGTCGTGTCCTGGGGTGGTGCATACGGCGCCGCGCAGAAGAAGCACGTCATCGACCCCTACCAGGCCGAGTCCGGGGTCAAGGTGCTGTTCGAGGACTACTCGGGCGGCGTCGCCGAGATCAAGGCCCAGGTCGAGTCCGGCAATATCCAGTGGGATGTGGTCGACTTCGAGGTCATCGACCTCGAGCGCGCCTGCTCCGAAGGCCTGCTGGAAACCCTCGACCACAGCGTGCTGCCAGCCGGCATCGACGGTACCCCAGCCGCCCAGGACTTCATCCCCGAGGCCCTGGCCAGCGAATGCGCGGTGGGCAACATCGTCTGGTCGGTGGTGTTCGCCTATAACGACAACACCATCGGTGGCACCAAGGCCACCAGCATTGGCGACTTCTTCGACACCAGCAAGATCCCCGGCAAACGCGCGATGCGCAAACGCCCGCAGGTGAACATGGAGTGGGCGCTGATGGCCGATGGCGTCGCACCGAAAGACGTCTACGAAGTACTCGCCACCCCGGAAGGCCAGCAACGCGCGTTCGCCAAGCTGGACAGCATCAAGAAGGACATCGTCTGGTTCGACTCCTGGTCGCAGGCGCCGCAGCTGCTCAACGATGGCGGCGCCGTGCTAGTGCAGTCGGCCAACGGGCGCTTCTACGATGCCATCGTGCAGGAGAACAAACCCTTCGAAATCGTCTGGGACGGCCACGTCTACGACCTCGACGCCTGGGCCATCGTCAAGGGCTCGAAGAAGAAGGACCTAGCCATGGAGTTCATCAAGTTCGCCACCGGCTCCAAGCCGCTGGCCGGCATGCCGGACGTGGCCTACGGCCCGACTCGCAAGTCGTCGATGCCGCTGGCTGACCAGAGCGCTACTCCGCACCTGCCGACCGCGCACCTGAACCAGGGTATCCAGGCCGGCTCCGAGTTCTGGGCCGACTACGGCGAATCGCTGGGCGAGAAGTTCAACGAGTGGCTGCTGAAGTAAAGCACCAACGCCCTGTTTCCTCCGACCTGTAGGAGGGGCTTTAGCCGCGACCATCGCCGCTGAAGCGCCTCCCACGGGAACCGGGGGAGCAGTGGGGCTGAATCCATCGGAGTAACGCCTTGTCATCCCTGACTACCAGCGAAGCCGGCCAAGCGGCCAGCGCCCGACGCAAGAAGCGCCTGACCGCCTTCCTGTTCGTGGTGCCGCTGCTGCTATTCATCCTCGTCACCTTCGTTGCGCCGATCGGCACCATGCTGTGGCGCAGCGTGCATCACCCGACGGTGGCCGAGCTGATTCCCCTGACCCTGGCCGAACTCCAGCGCTGGGACGATCACAAGCAACTACCGGACGAGAAGACGCTGCAGGTCTTCGTCACGGAGCTGCATGGGCTCAACGAGCAACGCCTGTCCGGCAAGCTCTCCGAGGAGTTCAACCGCGCGTATACCGGCATGTCCAGCGTGGTCAAATCCAGCGCCCGCCGTATTGGCCGTCTGGACGCCCAGAAGCTGGAAACCCAGGGCGTAAAGACCCTGCTCGACGCCCATCGCAACTGGAGCAAACCCGAGCTGTGGTACGCCATCGAGCGTGCCGGCAAGGTCTACACCTATGACTACTACCTGACTGCCCTGGACCTCGAACTGCACCCTGACGAAGGCATTCAGGTGCGCCAGGACACGCAGATCTACCTGCAGCTGTACACCAAGACCCTGAACATGGCGCTGGTCATCACCCTGCTCTGCGCCCTGCTCGGCTACCCGCTGGCCTACTACCTTGCCGGGCTGCCTTCGAATCGCGCCAACCTGCTGCTGGTACTGGTGCTGTTGCCGTTCTGGACCTCCCTGCTGGTGCGCACCACCTCATGGATCGCCCTGCTGCAGACCAACGGCGTGATCAACTCCTTTCTCATGGGCATCGGCCTGATCGGCCAGCCCTTCGAGATGCTCTACACCTCGTTCGCCACCGTGGTGGCGATGACCCACATCCTGCTGCCGTTCATGATCCTGCCGCTGTACAGCGTGATGCGCGGCATCGACCCCAGCTACATGCGCGCAGCGCTCAGCCTGGGCGACAAACCGATCCCGGCGTTCGCCCGCATCTACTTCCCGATGACCCTGCCCGGCCTCAGCGCCGGGGCACTCCTGGTATTCATCATCTCGGTGGGTTACTACATCACTCCGGCGCTGGTCGGCGGTACCGATGGGCAGATGATCAGCAACATCATCGCCTTCCACATGCAGCGCTCGAACAACTGGGAGCTGGCCGCCGCGCTGGGCTCGCTGCTGCTCGGCCTGATCCTGCTGCTGTATTGGGTGTACGACCGTTTCGTCGGCGCCAGCAACATCAAGTTGGGATGACCATGCCCGTATCAGCATCGCGACGCAGCGACGTAGCCCGGATGCAATCCGGGTATCCCGGCAAGGGCGCCTTCCCGGATTGCATCCGGGCTAGCGGTAACGACTGCCGACGCTCCAGCCTGGATTCGCACTTATGAAAATTCCAGCCTACTACGGCTTCTGGCACCACCTCGGCCACTGGCTGCTCAAGCTCAGCTCCTGGCTGGTGCTGCTGTTCCTGATCCTGCCGATCCTGGTGATCGTGCCGCTGTCGTTCAACGCCGAACCCTTCTTCAGCTTCACCGAAGGCATGCTGAAGCTGGACCCCGAGGCCTATTCACTGCGCTGGTATAGCGAAATCCTCAACGATCCGAAGTGGATCCTGGCGATCAAGAACAGCTTCTTCATCGGCATTCTCTCCACCGTCCTGGCCACGACTCTGGGCACCTGCGCCGCCGTGGGCCTGGCCCGCGACGAGATGCCGTTTCGCCGTTTCATCACCGCCCTGCTGTTGTCGCCGATGATCGTGCCGCTGATCATCACCGCCGCCGGCATGTTCTTCTTCTACTCCAACCTGGGCCTGGCCGGCGGCTATCTGGGAGTGATCCTGGCGCACGCCGCACTGGGTACGCCTTTCGTCATCATCACCGTCACCGCCACCCTGACCGGCTTCGACTACAGCCTGGCACGTGCCGCGCTGAATCTCGGCGCCACGCCGATCCGGGTGTTCTTCGACGTGATCATGCCGCTGATCCGCCCAGGCGTGATCTCCGGCGCGCTGTTCGCCTTCATCACCTCGTTCGATGAAGTGGTGGTCATCCTGTTCATGGCCGGGCCGCAGCAGCGCACCATCCCGCGGCAGATGTTTTCGGGCCTGCGCGAGCAGATCAACCCGAGCATCCTGGCCATCGCCACGCTGCTGATCCTGGTGTCCATCGCCCTGCTGGTGACCATCGAACTGCTGCGCCGCCGCGCCGAGCGCATGCGGGGAATCGAGATTCCGCACTGACGCGCACGGCACGCGTATCGGGGTTCTGAGACCTGACGCACAGGCATCGACGACACAGGTTCGTCGACCACGCCAAGATTCCAGCATCAGGCTGATTTCCTGCTGTCCTCACGAGCTGCACGGGCGATATGCTAGGTCATCGGACAAGCAGAGCCTTTACCATGATCACTCAGTCCCACGAAGGCATCAGCCATCTGGTGGCCGATGCACTTGCCCCGCCCCTCCCCCCGCCAAAGACCGGTCGCCACACTATTTATGGAGACGGGTAAATACCGGTGCAGCTAAAACGCTGAGCTGCACCCGACTGTCTCCGAACGGTACCGGCCTCTCGTCCAAGTGACTGGAAACAGGGGAATGCACATCTCAACTCACCCGCCCCTCGGCGAGTGAAGTCCTCATCTTCCGTTACTTCTTGTTTCGATGTTGGGCGTCCTTCCTCGCATAAGGCCCATACGCTGGCCAGAAGCTCCCCAACCCGTGCCAGCCCAGCGGTGGATTGCCCGCCCCGCGCCAAGAAGAGATAGAGCCAAGGTGAACATTACAACGACGCTCTCGCACTACAACCTCCCTCCTCGCAAACAACAAAAACCAGATACCGAAGCCGCCTGTCCCAGCTGCCAGTCGCAGCAAGCCAGGCTCTGCGCTCTTGCCCGCACTCAGGAACGCAAGCGTATCGCGCGTGAACTACACGACGAGCTGGGACAGCAACTCACCGCACTGCAACAAGGACTGGGCGTGCTGCGCATCCATCTCGGCCAGGACCGCCCTGATCTGCTGGGTCACATCGAGCGCCTGAGCAGCATTTCCCATAGCGCCATCGAGGTCGTCCGTGAAATCAGCAACGGGGCGCCCATCAAGAAGCTGCAGCACAACCTGAGCAATACCCTCAAAGGCTTGATCGATGAATTTCGCCAGCTCTCCGAGGTCGACTGTCGCTGCAACCTGCCCAAACAAGATCTGGAGCTGGAGCCGCGACGCGCGGCCCATCTCTATCGCATCGTCCAGGAATCGCTGACCAACATCCTGCGTCACGCCAATGCCTCCAGAGCCGAAGTGAGCCTGGAGCAGCGGGAGAACGACTACGTTCTGGAAATATTCGATGACGGACAGGGCTTCATCCTCAGCGACATCCTGCCCGACTCCACCGGACTGTCCGGCATGCGCGAGCGCGGCAAGCAACTGGGCGGCCCGGTGATCATCTTCAGCCACCCCGGGCAGGGCACCATCGTCCAGGCAATTTTCCCCGTGCATCAATCGATGAAGGAAAGCAAATGATCAACCTGATGATCGTCGACGATCACACGATCATGCGAGAAGGCCTCAAACGGCTATTCGAACTGGACAAGGACATCCACATCGCCGGCGAGGCGGCCAACGGTCTGCAGGCGCTGGAGTATCTGAGAACGACACAGGTCGATCTGCTCCTGCTGGATATCAGCATGCCCGGCCTCAGTGGCGAGACGCTGGTATCACGCGTCGTCCATCAACATCCGCAACTGCCTATTCTGGTTCTCAGCATGCACAACAACCCGCATGTCGCCATGCGCGTGCTGCGCTGCGGGGCCACCGGCTACACGACCAAGACCCAGTCACCCGAAACCCTGATCGCCGCCGTGAAGAAGGTCAGCACAGGCGCGCGTTACATCGACCCGGAGCTGCTCGAACAGATCGCCCTCAACAGCCTCAAGCAGAATCCGGTGTCGGGCCTCGACAGCCTGACCAACCGGGAGTTCCAGATCATGCGACTACTGGCCGACGGCCTTAGCGTCAACCAGATCGCCGAGCAGCTGATGATCAGCAACAAGACCGTCAGCACGCATAAGATAAATCTGATGGAGAAAATGGGCTTTTCCAGCAACGCCGACCTGGTCAAGTACGCCAGCAGACTCAGCATGTCCGAGCCCGGCTGAGGATTTCCCTAGCGCCAAGCGGGATAAGTTCACGCAAAAATCCAGCGCATTCCGATGCCCCCACCCAAGTGCCTAATGCATCCTCCAGATGTCGATGGAACGATGACAGGCACCCTGCAGGAAATTCCCCCTTCTAGCCTGGCAACTGTTCCGCGATCACCTGATCCCAGTAGTCGCGGAGCCATGAAGTGCGCGAGCAGAACCTCTCCCTGGTCATTCCATCGCTAACGCTGCTGGCCGGCATCGTGGCTGTCGTGCTGGTCGGCTCAGGCTGGCTCGATACCCTGGTCGCGCTGGTCGGCCTGCTGGTGATCGGCGGCGCACTGCTGCTTCAGCAGAGGCGACTAAAGGCATCGCCGCCGAGCATCGAAGTCCAGCCCCGTGACGAGCAACCTCTTCCCCGGGATATGGAAGAGCTTTGCGAACAGACATTGCCGCTCTGGTCGCAACAGATTCACTCCGCACGCAACCACACCGAAGAAGCGATCAGCGCACTGAGCGAGCGCTTCGCCAACCTGGCCGTACGCATTCAGCAGAGCCTGGGCAACGGTCACGAGCGTGAAGCCGGCAATCGCCTGGTCGCGCTGCTGTCCACCAGCCAGCACGAACTGGACATGATCATCATGGCCCTGCGCGAGGCGATGGCCAGCAAGGAGTCGCTGCTCAAGGAAGTCATGGAGCTGTCGAACTTCACCGACCAGTTGCAGGACATGGCGCAGGACGTCGCCGACATCGCCAAGCAGACCAACCTGCTGGCCCTCAACGCCGCCATCGAGGCCGCCCGTGCGGGTGAAAGTGGCCGCGGCTTCGCCGTGGTCGCCGACGAAGTGCGCAAGCTGTCTTCCATGTCCGGCGAAACCGGTCAGCGCATTGGCGAAACGGTAACCATCGTCAACGGCGCGATTCACAAGACCCTGAACATCTCCCGCGAATACGCCAAGACCGACGCCGCCACCCTGAACAATGCCAGCGACGTCATCAAGGGCGTGATCACCCGCTTTCACCACAGCGCCAGCGGCATCGTCAGCCACAACGACGCAATGCGCAGCCAGAGCGAAATCGTCGCTCAGGACATCGCCGAAGTGCTGGTGTCGCTGCAGTTCCAGGACCGCATCAGCCAGATGCTCGGGCATGTCAGCGGCAATATCGACAAGCTCCTCGGACACATCCACAGCAGCAACGAACAACGCCGGCTCGGCCAGCAACCGGTGCCTCTGGATGTGGACCGATGGCTGGATGAACTGGCCCAGACCTACACCATGCCTGAACAACACGACATCCACCGGGGAGAAGCACCCGGCAAGCGCAACGATTCCGAAATCACTTTCTTCTGAGGTACCCCATGGGCAAGACCGTACTCATCGTCGACGACTCGGCTTCCATTCGCCAGGTCGTGAGCATCACCCTGAAAGGTGCAGGCTACGACGTGATCGAAGGATGCGACGGCAAGGATGCCCTGAACAAACTCGATGGTCGCAAGGTGCACCTGATCATCAGCGACGTGAACATGCCGAACATGGACGGCATCACCTTCCTCAAGAACGTCAAGCAGTTGCCCGCCTACAAGTTCACCCCGGTGATCATGCTCACCACCGAAGCCGGCGAAGGGAAGAAGGAAGAAGGTCGCGCCGCGGGCGCCAAGGCCTGGGTGGTCAAGCCCTTCCAGCCGGCGCAGATGCTCACTGCCGTTTCCAAACTGATCCTGCCTTGAGGCCGGCGCCATGACAGACGCGTCGGGCGAGAACCTGTACCGCATCCTGCCGCTCGAAGGTGGCCTGACCATCTACAGCGTCGGCGAAAACCTGGATCTGCTGCTGCGCGCGCTGACGCCTGGTGCGGAGGTGGAGCTGGATCTCTCCGCCCTCGACGAAATCGACTGTGCCGGGCTGCAACTGCTGGTACTGACCAAGCAGGAAGCCGAACGCCAGGGCTGCCAGTTGCGCCTTAGCCACCACAGCCCAGCGGTCATCGACGCCTTCGAACTCAGTGGCCTGGTGTCCTTCTTCGGCGACCCCATCCTGATCAAACCCAGCGGCGAGTGACACGGCATGGACATGGACGAAGTACTCAAGATATTCATCGCCGAGAGCCGCGAACTGCTCGAACAGATGGAGGAAGCGCTGCTGGTGCTGGAGAGCGCCCCGGAGGACAGCGACACCATCAATGCGATCTTCCGTGCGGCGCACACCATCAAGGGCTCGGCCGGCCTGTTCGGCCTCGACCTGATCGTCAGCTTCACCCATATCGCGGAAAGCGTGCTGGATCGGATTCGCAATGCCGAACTGCGCTTCGACGGTACCCTGACCGCCCTGTTCCTGCAGGTCGGCGATCACCTGCGCCACCTGGTCGACCTGCTCGATGAAGGCCACTCGCTCGAACAGCTCGACCCGGCCTTGCTCGAACAGAATAGGCAGCTGAGCGAGCAACTCAGCCTCTACATGAGCGCCCCGCAAGGCACCAGCAGCCTGCCTTCCAGCAACGGTCTGGTCGAGCGCAGCGGCACTGGCGGCGTCAGCGCCGATCACTGGCATCTCTCATTGCGCTTTGGCCCAGACACGCTGCGCAACGGCATGGATCCGCTGTCCTTGCTGCGCTACCTGAACACCTTCGGACGCATCGTCAGCATCGTTCCGCTGCTCGACCGGGTGCCGCCAGCCAGCGAGATGGACCCGGAAACCTGCTACCTGGGTTTCGAGGTCGCCTTCGTCAGCGAGGCGGACAAAGCCACCATCGAGGGCGCCTTCGAGTTCGTCCGCGAAGACAGCCTGATCCGCATCCTGCCGCCCAACAGCAAGTCCGAAGAGTACCTGGAACTGATCCGCGCCCTGCCGGAAGAGGACATGCGCCTGGGCGAGATCCTGATGCGCTGCGGCACCCTGACCGCAGCCGAACTGCAGGAGGTGCTGCATGCCCAGGTACAGGGCCAGCAGCAGGCCGAAGCCCGTCCCATCGGCCAGGTGCTGATGGAAGAGAGCCTGGTGCAGCCACCGGTGATCGCCGCAGCCCTGCACAAGCAGCAACAGGTCAAGGAAAACCGCAGCAGCGACAACAACCTGATTCGCGTCGATGCCGGCAAGCTCGACCAGCTCATCAACCTGGTCGGCGAGCTAATCATCGCCGGTGCCGGTGCGCGCATGACCGCCCAGCAATGTGGCCATGCCGAAATGCTGGAATCCACCGAACTGCTCTCACGCCTGGTCGAGGAGGTCCGCGACAGCGCCCTGACCCTGCGCATGGTGCAGATCGGCGCCACCTTCAACCGCTTCCAGCGCGTGGTGCGCGACGTGTCCAAGGAGCTGGGCAAGGACATCGCCCTGACCATCAGCGGCGGTGAAACCGAGCTGGACAAGACCGTAGTCGAGCGCATCACCGACCCGCTCACCCATCTGGTGCGCAACGCCATGGACCACGGCATCGAGTCGCTGGCCGTGCGCCAGGCGCGCGGCAAACCGGCGCAAGGCAACGTACGCCTGAACGCCTACCACGACGCCGGCAGCATCGTCCTGGAAGTCACCGACGACGGTGGCGGTCTCGATCCGCAGCGCATCCTGGCCAAGGCCCGTGAGCGCGGGCTGATCAGCGAAGGCCAGACCCTGACCGACAAGGAAACCTTCAACCTGATCTTCGAACCGGGCTTCTCCACGGCCGAACAGGTGAGCAACCTTTCCGGCCGTGGCGTCGGCATGGACGTGGTCAAGCGCAACATCACCGCCCTGCGCGGCAGCATCGACCTGGACAGCAAGCTCGGCGAGGGCACCTGCGTACGCATCCGCCTGCCGCTGACCCTGGCCATCATCGATGGTTTCCTGGTCGGTGTAGGCCCGGCCGGCTACGTGATCCCGCTGGATCTGGTCGAGGAGTGCATCGAGCTCGACACCAACACTCGGCACGACCGCGGCCACATCGCCCTGCGCGGCGAGGTGCTGCCATTCATCCGCCTGCGCGAACTGTTCGACGAATCCGGCCAGCCGCCACGCCGCGAAAACGTGGTGGTGGTCAGCTATGCGGGGCAGCGCGCCGGCCTGGTCGTCGATCATCTGATGGGCGAGTTCCAGACCGTGATCAAGCCCCTGGGCAAGCTGTTCGGCACCTGCCGTGGCGTCGGCGGCTTCACCATTCTCGGCAGCGGCGCGGTGGCGCTGATTCTCGACATCCCCAGCCTGCTCACCGACCTGTCCAGTGCCACGACCCACGCGGCCCCACTCACCATCGAAGCCTGAATTCAGCCAATGAGCGCACATCATGAGCTTTCCCGATAATCCGGCGAGCGTGCCGCAACACCCCATGGCGGTCATCCCCGCTGCTGGCGCGGCCGTCACCGAGCTGGACGCCTCGCGCCAGTACCTGACCTTCGAGCTCAATGCACGGCGCTACGCCCTCGACGGCTTGTGCGTGCGCGAGATCATCGAATATCCGCAGCTGACACGCGTGCCCATGGCCGCCTCGTGCATCCACGGAGTGATCAATCTGCGCGGTGCCGTCGTGCCGGTGATCGACCTGAGCCTGCGCTTCGACCAGGGCCCAAGCCGCATCGACAAACGCAGCTGCATCATCATCGTCGAGGTGGTGGACGAAGAGGACGCTCAGGTACTGGGCATCATCGTCGACGCCGTCAGCGAAGTGCTGGAGGTCGCCGCCACGCAGATACGCCCGTCCCCGGCCTTCGGCAATCCCATTCGCAGCGACTTCATCCACGGCATGGTGCGCCAGGGTGATGACTTCATCGTCCTTCTGACCATCGAACACACCCTGGCGGTCGCCGAAATCGTGGCGTCCGGCAGCAGAACACGCACCTGAGCACCTGACCAGGTCATACGGAGAAAGTAACCATGTTCAAGAATATGAAAGTGGCGACCAAGCTGGGACTGGGCTTTGGCGTGGTCATCCTGCTGCTGGTGGTATCACTGGTGCTCAGCATCACTCGCATGGCCGTCATCGATGCGGCAAGCACCGTCATTGTCGAGGATAGCTACGTCACCGTGCGCCTGGCCGTCAGCGCCAAGGAAGAAACCCTGAATCAAGCCCGGTTTATCCGCGACATGCTGCTGGTCGACAACGAAGCCGCTGATGCAGAAACCAAGGCATTGATAGACGCCAGCAGAAAGCGCCGCGCCGACGCGGTCGAAGAACTCGGCAAGATGGTCGATACGCCCCAGGAGCGCGAACTGCTGGCGAAGATCAACGCGGCACGCGAATCCCTTGGCAAACACCTTGACGAGCTGTTCTCCATGCTTGGCGATCAGGAGCGCGCGGAAAGCTACCTGTATGAGCAGTTGATTCCTGCAAACAACACGCTGCTGGCTGCCGTGGACGAAATGGTGAAGTTGCAGAGCGAGCTGATGAACCAGACTTCTGCTGACGGCACTGCCCTCTACGAGGAGTCGCGCATGCAGTTGCTGATCGTCGGTGGCGTAGCGTTGCTGGTGTCCGTGCTGATCGCCTGGCTGATCACCCACAGCCTGCTGCGCCAGCTCGGCGGCGAGCCAGGCTATGCTGCCGAAGTCGTGAGCCGCATCGCCGAAGGCGATTTGCGCGTGCAGGTCAACACCCGTCCTGGTGACACCACCAGCATGCTGGCCGCCATCCACAGCATGTCGCAGCGCCTGACACAGATCATCTCCGAAGTACGCGGCAACGCCGATGCCCTGACCAGTGCCTCCGAGGAAATCTCCGCCACCGCGCAGAGCATGAGCCAGGCGGCTTCCGAGCAGGCGGCCTCGGTGGAGGAAACCAGCGCGTCGATGGAGCAGATGTCCGCCTCCATCGCGCAGAACACCGAGAACGCCCGCATCACCGATGGCATGGCAAGCAAGGCCAGCAACGAAGCCAGCGAAGGCGGCCAGGCGGTCAAGGAAACCGTACGCGCCATGAAGACCATTGCCGACAAGATCGGTATCGTCGACGACATCGCCTACCAGACCAACCTGCTAGCGCTCAACGCCGCCATCGAAGCCGCCCGTGCCGGCGAGCATGGCAAGGGCTTCGCGGTGGTCGCCGCCGAGGTGCGCAAGCTGGCCGAACGCAGCCAGATCGCAGCCCAGGAAATCGGTGAAGTGGCCAAGTCCAGCGTGCAACTGGCTGAACGTGCCGGCACCCTGCTCGACGAGATCGTCCCCTCCATCGCCAAGACGTCTGACCTGGTGCAGGAAATCGCGGCAGGCTCCGAAGAGCAAAGCTCGGGCGTCGGCCAGATCAGCACGGCCATGAACCAGCTCAACGAAATCACCCAGCAGAACGCCTCCTCGTCGGAAGAGCTGGCGGCCACGGCAGAAGAAATGAGCGGCCAGGCCGAGCAACTGCAGCAACTGATGGAGTTCTTCAAGCTCAACAGCGCCCAGGGCACTCGCAGTTCGCAACGCAACGTCCAGCCGTCACGCCCGAGCCGCTCGCCACGTAGTGCGCAGACCGATGACGACGCGCCCACGCTGATGGCCGGCGGTTTGCCCGCAGGCTACGTGCGCTTTCAGGAGTAGTCGATGACTGCCGCCACTCACAGTGTCGCCGGCCAGTACCTGACCTTCGCCCTGGCGCAGGAGTTGTTCGCCGTGGATATCCATGCCGTGCGCGAGATCATCGAGTACGGCCACCTGACCAGCGTGCCGATGATGCCGCCAAGCATCCTCGGCGTGATCAATCTGCGCGGGGCGGTGGTGCCCGTCATCGACCTGGGGCTGCGCTTCGGCGGCAGCGCCACCTCGATCGGCCCACGCACCTGTATCGTCATTCTGGAGATCGCGACAGGCGATGGCCTGCGGGTGATCGGCATGGTGGTCGATGCGGTCAGCGAAGTCCTGGAACTCAGTGCAGAGCAGATCGAGCCGGCCCCCAGCTTCGGCAATCGTATTCGCGCCGACTTCATTCGCGGCATGGGCAAGCTGGATGAGCGCCTGGTGGTGCTGCTCGATGTCGGGCGGGTGCTGTCCGACGATGAAATAGCCTTGCTGGAGCATGCCGGAGCACAAGGCACGACGGCGCAGGACCAACCATGAGCAGCAGCGCGGCCATCGCCCTGAGTGATCAGGAGTTCGCCAGGTTCCGCCAGTTGATCCATGAAATCGCCGGCATCAGCCTTTCCGACGCGAAGAAACCCCTGGTCGCCGGCCGTTTGAACAAACGCCTGCGCGAGTTTCATCTCGACAGCTACGGCGAGTATTTCCGCCGCCTGAGCCAGAGCCCGGAGGAGCTGCAGACCTGCGTCGACCTGCTGACCACCAACGAAACCTACTTCTTTCGCGAACCCAAGCATTTCGACTTTCTCCGCGAGCACCTGGAGAAGCCGGGCCTGATTCCCAGCGGGCGCCCCCTGCGCATCTGGAGCGGGGCCTGCTCCAGCGGCGAGGAGCCCTATAGCATCGCCCTGCTACTGGCCGACGTACTCGTGGACAAACCCTGGGAGATCCTTGCGTCGGATATCAGCCAGCGCGTGCTGGATCGTGCCCGCGCCGGGGTCTATCGTGTGCAGGACAGCGAGGATATCCCGCGTCGGATGCTGGTACGCCACTGCTTTCGCGGCGTCGGCGCCAACGAGGGCAATCTGCTGATCGACCCCGCACTGCGCCGACGCGTGCGCTTCGAGCAGATCAACCTGAACAACCCATTGCCGGAAGTCGGTCAATTCGATGTGATCTTCCTCCGTAACGTCATGATCTACTTCGACGGTGACACCAAGCGCCAGGTCGTGAAGCGCCTTTTGAGCCGACTGCGGCCCGGCGGCTACTTTCTGATCAGCCATTCGGAAAGCCTCAACGGCATCGATGACACACTCAAGGTCGTGAAACCCTCGATCTATCGCAAACCCGATGCCTAGACCCGTTGCACCCCGAGATGTCTATCTGCAACCCGGTGACCTGCACTTCGCCGGCGTTGGCACGCGTATTCGAACCCTGCTCGGCTCCTGCGTTTCCCTGGTGTTCTGGCATCCTCGGCGCAGGCTGGGCGGCATGTGCCATTACATGCTGCCCACCCGTGGCCAGCCCACTGCCAGGCTGGATGGGCGTTACGGTGACGAAGCCATGCTCCTGCTGCTGGAGGCCATCCGCGCTCACGGCACCCGCGCCAGCGAATATCACCTGCGCATCTTTGGCGGCGGCAACATGTTTCCGAACGTCGGAAATCGCGGCAAACGCCACATCGGCCAGCAGAATATCGACATGGCCTACAAGCTCCTCGCCATGCACGGGTTGATGAGTCATGGCGAACATGTCGGTGGTACAGGCCACCGCCACGTGATCTTCGATATCTGGAGCGGCCAGCTGGCCCTCAAGCAATCCCCCCTCGTAGCTGACAGTGGATGTCCCACTGGAGTACAACCTGCATGAAACCCATCAAAGTCATGATCGTCGACGACTCCGCCGTCGTCCGTCAGGTGCTGGCCTCGGTGCTGGCAGCCGACCCGGCGATCGAGATTCTGGGCACCGCCGCCGACCCGCTGTTCGCCCTGAGCAAGATGGAGCGCGAATGGCCGGACGTGATCGTCCTCGATGTGGAGATGCCGCGCATGGACGGCATCACCTTCCTCAAGAAGCTCATGGCCGAGCGCCCGACGCCGGTGGTGATCTGCTCGACCCTCACCGAAAAAGGCGCCAGCACCACCATGCAGGCCCTCGCCGCTGGCGCCGTGAGCATCGTCACCAAGCCGCAGCTCAACCTGAGCAAATTCCTGGTCAATGCCAGCGATGACCTGCTCGGCGCGGTGAAAGCCGCAGCGCGCGCCAACATGCGCCAACTGGCCAAGAGCAAGGGCCCGGTGCAGCCCAAGCTGGGCGCCGACGCGGTGCTCCCGGCCGGGCAAGCGGCCATGGCCCGCACCACCGAACGCGTGGTGGCCATCGGCACGTCCACCGGCGGCACCCAGGCGCTGGAGTACATACTCACCGCGCTGCCACGGGTCTGCCCTGGCATCATCATCGTCCAGCACATGCCGGAGCGCTTCACGGCGGCCTTCGCCGAACGCCTCAATGGCCTGTGCCAGATCGAGGTACTGGAAGCGCGCCATGGCGACCGGGTCATCCCCGGGCGCGCCCTGATCGCCCCCGGTGGCCGTCACATGCTGCTCAAACGCAGCGGCGCGCAGTACCTGGTGGAAGTGGTCGACGGCCCGCCCGTGAGTCGGCACAAACCCTCGGTGGACGTGCTGTTTCGCTCCACCGCACGCGCAGCGGGCGCCAACGCCACCGGCATCATCATGACCGGCATGGGTGACGATGGCGCGCGTGGCCTGCGCGAAATGTTCGAAGCCGGGGCTCAGACCTTCGGCCAGGATGAAGCCAGCTGCGTGGTCTACGGCATGCCCAAGGAAGCCAAGAAACTTGGCGCGATCGGTCGGGAAATCCCACTGGAACAAATTCCCGCGCAGATCCTGCGGGCCGAACGTCCCTGAGCCTGAACCCGATGCATACGGCGTAACCTGAAAACTGACCCATACTCAAAGGGTCAGGCCATCGGGGGAAGGCTTTGGAAGAGACACGTACGGTAGATGCCCTGCTCGGCGCGGCATGGCATTCGGCACCTGTAGGCCTGGGAGTACTCAAGCTCGACGGCTGTCTGCAGCAGGGTAACCAGGCACTGCTGCAGCTGCTCGGCACGCCGCTGCAGGTGCCTACGCTCGAGCCGCTGACGCACTGGTTGCACCCGCAGGATCGGGACGCCCTGACCTATGCAATGAAACGCGCGCGTCACCAGCATGCCGATATTCCCTGCGGCGAGCTGCGCATACGCGGCGCAGATGAGGCGTATCAATGGTTGAGCACCAGCGTTTCCGGAATTTCGGCGAGCGGCGCAGAGGTCGATCACTTCCTGATTCGCCTGAGCCCGCCACGCTCGACCCAGGAGCGCGCCGAGCTGGTGTACCTGCTCAGCTTCGCGCTCGACTTCACCGCCGACGGCGCCGTGCTGCTCGATGATGGCCTGAATATTCGCTACCTCAACGAATCGGCCACCGTTCTGCTGGGCCAGGCCCACAGGTACCTGCTGGGCCAGAGCATCGGCCAGGTGCTGGCGCCACTGGCCCTGCACAGCGACGAACAGCTGCAGGAACTGGTACGCGACCAGCGAGCGCTGAACCTGGAGTTGAACAACCCCATCGATGGCACCCGCCGTCACCTCTCGGTGAAGTTCACACGCTTCCACTATGACCGGCGCGGCTACAGCCTGGCACTGTTGCACGACCTCACCGAGCAGCAACGCCTGACCGAAACCCTGCGACACAACGAGCGCCAGTTCCGTGCGTTGATCGAGAACACCCACGACGCCATCGGCCGCCTCACGCCCGACTTCCGTCTGATCTATGCCAACCCGGCGCTGGAGGCGCTGTGCCGACTGCCTCTGGTGGAGGCCCGCGGCCGCCCCGCACGCGATGCCTTTGGCGACAACTCGCAGGTCGACATCATGGCGGACATGGTGCGCGAGGTGGCACAAAGCGGCACCTCGCTGGAAGAGGAAATGATCCACGGCATCGATGGCCCCATCGACAAGCAATTGCACTACCTGGTGCAACTGGTACCCGAGCGCGATGCCAACGGTGAGGTCACCAGCGTGCTGTCCCTGGCGCGGGACATCACCAACATTCGCAAGGCCGAACGCCGGCTGGCCGACAGCAACCAGCAGTTGCGCGAGCTGACCAGCCGCCGGGAATCCGCCCGAGAAGAAGAGCGCAAGCTGATCGCCCAGGAAATCCATGACGAACTGGGCCAGCATCTGACGGCCTTGCGCATGGGCATATCTATGCTAAACCTGCAGTTCGGCGCCCAGGCGCCAGGGTTGAGCGATGCCGTGGACGGCCTGATGCAGCTGTGTGATCGCACCATCCAGGTGGTGCGTTCCATTGCCACGAGCCTGCGCCCGGCCGTGCTCAACATGGGGCTCTACCCGGCACTGGAATGGCTGATCAACGAGTTTCGCCAGCACACCCGGATCGCCTGCGAACTCACCACCCACAGCGAAGAACCCGCCTTGACCGATGACCAAGCCACTACCGCCTTTCGCATCGTCCAGGAGGCGCTCAACAACGTCGCCCGCCACTCAGGCGCCACGCGCACCATGGTGAGCCTGGAGCGCATCGACGGCGCCTACCGCCTGGACATCGCCGACAACGGTCGCGGCTTCGACCCGGGTTCCGTCAACAAACGCTCGTTGGGGCTGGCCGGCATGCGCGAGCGCGGCATCAGCCTGGGTGGCGAGGTGGTGATCTTCAGCCACCCCGGCCAGGGCACCACCGTGCAGGCGACCTTGCCCATCAAATTGGCCGAGGAAACCTGATGACGCGGATCATGATCGCCGACGATCACACCCTCATGCGCAACGGTCTCAAGCAACTGATCGAGTTCGACAACCGCCTGCAAGTGGTTGCAGAGGCCGAAAATGGCGGCCAGGTGCTGGAGAACCTGCGCAACGTGGAGCTCGACCTGGTTCTGCTGGACATGAGCATGCCCGGCATCAGCGGTGAGGACCTGATCGCCCGGATCCACGGCCATTACCCCAAGCTACCCATTCTGGTGCTGAGCATGCACAACGAACCGCAGATCGCCCAGCGCGCCCTGCGGGCCGGTGCCAGCGGCTACCTGACCAAGGACCACAACGCCGAAACCCTGCTCGCCGCCATCAACAAGGTGGCCGGCGGCGGACGTTACCTGGATCCACGCATCGCCGAGCAATTGGCCTTCGCCAATGCCGAACCCCGTGACAGTGGCCTGGACAGCCTGTCGGATCGGGAATTTCAGATACTGCGCCTGCTCGCCGACGGCCTGGGCGTCAATCAGGTCGCCGAACGTCTGTCCATCAGCAACAAGACCGTCAGCACTCACAAGACCCGCTTGATGGAGAAGATGGGGTTCAGCTGCAACGCCGACATCATCCGCTTCGCCATGACGGAGCGTCTGTCGAGGTAGGAAAAGCCCTACAAAAAAAAGGAGTAGCCCTACGCCATCATCGGGATGCACCGATGCTGCAAAGGCTGCCGACACACCATCCTGACAGCCAAGACCGGGTAGCCAATACCCGACGTCGCTGCCCGATGGAGTGTCAACGTGACCGCACAGCTCACCACCCCCCGGATTTCCTGGCTCCCCGCAGCCCTGGCCAGCCTTGGCGGCTTGCTGCTCGCCTGGCTGGTGCTGGTACTACCCAGCGCCTACTGGCTGATCGCTGCGCTGCTGCCCGGTGTACTGGTGCACACCAGCGTACGCAGTCTGACCAGCAAGCAGGCCGAAGCGGCCGCGCTGGCCTACCAGAGCGGCGTCAGCGCTGGTCAGGCAGCGGAGGCCCAACGCCACGTAGATGGCCTGCCCGACCTGTGCCGTGGCCTGTCTCCTGTCTGGTCGCAGCAGATCGAAGCGGCTCGCCAGCACACCGAAACGGCCATCGAATCGCTCAGCGCACGCTTCACCCAGCTGGCCCAGCGCATCAGCGCAGTGGTCAGTAGCGACAACCAGGGCGACGAGCAATCGCTGCTCAGCCTCCTGGCCAGCAGCGAGCATGACCTGGAAGCCATCGTCGGCCAGTTGCGTCAGGCACTGAGCAGCAAAGAGACCCTGCTGGCCGAAGTGATCAGCCTCAGTGGTTACACCACCCAACTGCGCACCATGGCCAAGGAGGTCGGCGACGTCGCCAAGCAGACCAACCTACTGGCCCTCAATGCCGCCATCGAGGCCGCACGGGCCGGTGAGGCCGGCCGTGGCTTCGCCGTCGTCGCCGATGAAGTGCGCAAGCTCTCCACCCTGTCCGAAGCCACCGGAAAACGCATCGACGAAACCATCGAAACCGTCAGCTCGGCCATCGAGCGCACCCTGCAGGTCTCCAACGAACACACCGACCGCGACGCCAACACCCTGAAAAGCGCCAGCGAAGTGATCCGCCAGCTCATCGACGACCTGCGTGGCAGCGCCACTCGCCTGGTCGAACAGGGTGCGGTGCTGCATCAGGAGAACAGGGCCGTTGGCGAGGAAATCTCCGAGGTGCTGGTGGCGCTGCAATTCCAGGACCGCGTCAGCCAGATGCTGGGCCACATGCGCGACGACATTCAGCGCCTGGGCATGCACCTGAGCGAGCCCTGCGAACGGATCGACGCGCGCACCTGGCTCGACGAGCTGTCGCGCACCTACACCATGCCCGAGCAGCACTCCATTCATCACGGCCGCCGCAGTGCAGCAGCCGAAAGCGCTTCCGATATCACCTTTTTCTGAGGACCTGCCCCATGGCCAAGACCATTCTCATCGTCGACGACTCCGCCTCCATTCGCCAGGTCGTCGGCATGACCCTGAAAAGTGCCGGTTACGACGTCATCGAAGGCGTCGATGGCAAGGACGCGCTGACCAAGCTCGACGGGCGCAAGGTGCACCTGATCATCAGCGACGTGAACATGCCGAACATGGATGGCATCACCTTCCTGAAGAACGTCAAGACGCTGCCCAACTACAAATTCACCCCCGTGATCATGCTCACCACCGAAGCCGGCGACGCCAAGAAGAGCGAAGGCCAGGCAGCCGGTGCCAAAGCCTGGGTGGTCAAACCCTTCCAGCCGGCGCAGATGCTCACCGCCGTCTCCAAACTGATCCTGCCCTGATCCGCGAGGTGTGCCATGCACGCGACCACCACAGTCGATGAGACCCGCCAACTGCAGCTCGACGGCGCCCTGAGCATCTACACCGCAGCCGACACCAAGCCGCGCCTGAGCGCAGCTCTGCAGGGCGCCATCGCCCTCGAGATCGACCTGAGCGGCATCGAGGAATTCGACTGCGCCGGCCTGCAACTGCTGCTGGCTACCCGCGAACAGGCACGCCGCCAGGATATCGACCTGCGCTTGCTGGGCGCCAATGCAGTGGTTCGCGAGCTGCTCGCCCTGAGTGGGCTGGGCGACGCACTGATCGCCCCGGAGGCCAACTGATGAACCTCGACAGCATCATCGGCACCTTCATCGCCGAAAGTCAGGAGCTGCTGCTGCAGATGGAAGACGCGCTGCTGCAGGTCGAACACAGCCCGGATGATCCCGAACTGATCAACGCCATCTTTCGCGCCGCCCACACCATCAAGGGCTCGGCCGGGCTGTTCGGCTTCGATGGCATCGTCGCCTTCACCCATGTGGCAGAAAGCGTGCTCGACCGCGTACGTGGCGGTGAGCTGCGCCTGGACGCCGACCTGATCGCCCTGATGCTCAACGCCGGCGACCACCTGGCCGGGCTGATTCGTCACCTGGCCGACGGTGGAGACCTGGCGGAACTGCCTGACAGCGTGAACGCCAACGGCCAGGAGCTGATCACGGCCCTGAGCCGCTACCTGCAGGATCAGTCGGCCAGCACAGCGACCACTCCGAGCGCCAGCGCCACTCAGGAACACCGTGCCGCCGGCGGCAGTCAGCACTGGTACCTGTCACTGCGTTTTGGCCCGGACACCCTGCGCAACGGCATGGATCCACTGGCCTTCATCCGCTACCTGAGCACACTCGGTCAGGTGCTGCATATCGAGACGGTACTCGACCACCTGCCGACACTCGATGAGCTGGATGCGGAAACCTGCTACCTGGGCCTGGAACTCAGCTTCGCCAGCGACGCCGAAGCCAGCGCCATCGAAGGCGCCTTCGACTTCGTTCGCGAAGAGGGCAGCATCCGTCTGCTGCCACCCGGCGCCAGCCTGGACGACTTCCAGGCGCTGCTGCAGGAGCGCGCCAGCGAAGGCTCGGCGCAACTCGAACGCCTGGCACGCTGCTCCGGGCTGAGTATCGAAGCACTCAGCGCCACCGACAGCCTCCAAGCCAGCGTCGATACCCCCAGCATCCAGGCTGAAAGCGCCACTCCAGCCCCATCCCCCGAGGCGCGCAGCGGCAAGGAGGCAGCGCGTGGCAGCAACGACGCCAACCTGATCCGTGTCGACGCCAGCAAACTCGATCAACTGATCAATCTGGTCGGCGAGCTGATCATCGCCGGCGCCAACACCCGCATGCTGGCCCAGCGCAGTGGCCTGACCGACATGAGCGAGTCTGCCGAGACCCTCTCGCGCCTGGTCGAAGAGGTGCGTGACAGTGCCCTGACCCTGCGCATGGTGCAGATCGGCGCCACCTTCAACCGCTTCCAGCGCGTGGTGCGCGACGTGTCCAAGGAGCTGGGCAAGGACATCGTGCTGCAGATCAGCGGCGGCGACACCGAGCTGGACAAGACCGTGGTGGAGAAGATCGGCGACCCGCTCACTCACCTGGTGCGCAACGCCATGGACCACGGTATCGAAGCGGCCGACGCGCGGCGCGCCAGCGGCAAGTCGGTGCAGGGCGTGGTCCGCCTCAACGCCTACCACGAGGCCGGCGGCATCGTCATCGAAGTGTCGGACGACGGCGGCGGCCTCAACCCGCAGAAGATCCTGGCCAAAGCCACCCAGCGTGGCCTTGTCAGCGAGGGCCAGCCGCTCAGCGACAAGGAGATTCTCAACCTGATCTTCGAACCCGGTTTCTCCACCGCCGAGCAGATCAGCAACCTCTCCGGCCGCGGCGTCGGCATGGACGTGGTCAAACGCAACATCACCGCCCTGCGCGGCACCGTCGAACTCGACAGCAAGCTCGGCCAGGGCACCTGCGTGCGCATCCGCCTGCCGCTGACCCTGGCGATCATCGATGGCTTCCTCATCGGTGTCGGCCAGGCCAGCTACGTGGTGCCGCTGGACATGGTCGAGGAATGCATCGAGCTGCCCAGCGAGCAGATCGCCGGCCAGCAGCACCTCGACCTGCGCGGCGACGTGCTGCCGTTCATTCGCCTGCGCCAGATGTTCGATGACCAGAGCCAGCCACCCCGCCGCGAAAACGTGGTGGTGGTCAGCTACGCCGGGGTTCGCGCCGGCCTGGTGGTCGACCAGTTGCTCGGCGAATTCCAGACCGTGATCAAGCCGCTGGGCAAGGTGTTCTGCCAGGTCCCGGCGCTGAGCGGCTTCACCATCCTTGGCAGTGGTGCGGTCGCCCTGATCCTCGATATCCCGGGCCTGCTGACGCAGGTCACGCAAAACGCCAATGCGCGCGTCGCCAGCCCAGCCCAGCAACTCAGGAGTACCGTGCAATGAACCTCACTCTGCGCATCATGAGCTTGACCGCTACCGCCATCGTCGCCGTGCTGGTGCTGGCATCCAACCTGGCTGCCAGCGCGGTTCTGCCGGTGGCCATCCTGGCAGCCATTGCCGTCGCCATTCAGGGGCTGCTGCTGCAGCGCAGCCTGAACCAGCAACTGGGGGCGGACCCTCTGCTCCTGCTCGACCTGGCCGAGCGGCTGGCGCGTGGCGACAACAGCCCGCGGCCGCAGAATCAGGCGAGCGCTGGCTCATTGCAGGACCGCCTGCAACAGGCTGCGGCCCAGCTCGGCGGGCTTACCCAGAACCTGCACCATGTCAGCGATGAACACGCCCGTGGCGACATCGACGTGGCGCTGGACACCCGCCTCCCCGGTCTCTATGGCGAAGTCGCACAGGGCATCAACGCCCTGGTGGCCAGCCATATCGAAGTGAAGAAAAAGGCCATGGCCTGCGTGCGCTCGATCGCCGAAGGCGACCTCAACGCGCCACTGGAACAACTGCCAGGCAAAAAGGCCTTCATCAACGACAACATCGAAACCCTGCGCCGCAATATCACCGGGCTGATGGACGAGATGCGCCACATGGCCGACGAGCATGACAAGGGCGATATCGACGTGGCCATCGATGCCACACGCTTCTCCGGCAGCTATGCCGAAATCGCCCACGGCATCAACGCCATGGTCGCCGGCCATATCAGCGTGAAGAAGAAGGCCATGGCCTGCATCAAGGCCTTCAGCGAAGGCGACCTGAAGGCGCCGCTGGAGCAGTTCCCCGGCAAGAAGGCCTTCATCAACGACAACATCGAAACCCTGCGCCGCAACGTCCTGGCTCTGATCGAAGATACCCAGATGCTCAGCCAGGCCGCGCTCGACGGGCGCCTCGACACCCGCGCCGACGCCAGCCGCCATGAGGGGGACTTCCGTCGCATCGTCGAGGGCATCAACGACACCCTGGAAGCCATCGTATCCCCGTTGCGTGAAGCCATGAACGTGATCGCTGGGCTGTCCCAGGGTGACCTGACCTGCACCATGAACGGCCACTACAAGGGGCATCTGGCCGAACTGCAGCAGTCGATCAATGCCACGGTGAACAAACTGGCGGATGTGATTGGCCAGGTACAACACTCCACCAGCATGCTCAGCAGCGCCGCCGAGGAAATTTCCGCCACCGCGCAAAGCCTCAGCCATGCGGCCTCCAGCCAGGCCGCCTCGGTCGAGGAAACCAGCGCGGCGATGGAGCAGATGTCCGCCTCCATCGCGCAGAACGCCGAGAATGCCAAGATCACCGACAGCATGGCCGGCAAGGCTTCCTGCGAAGCCAGCGAAGGCGGCCAGGCGGTGCGCGACACCGTGGCCGCGATGAAGACCATCGCCGACAAGATCGGCATCGTCGACGACATCGCTTACCAGACCAACCTGCTGGCCCTCAACGCCGCCATCGAAGCGGCCCGAGCCGGCGAGCACGGCAAGGGCTTTGCGGTAGTCGCCGCCGAAGTGCGCAAGCTGGCAGAACGCAGCCAGGTGGCCGCCCAGGAAATCAGCGAAGTGGCCAAGAGCAGCGTGTCGCTGGCCGAGCGCGCCGGTAGCCTGCTCGACCACATGCTGCCGTCGATCTCCAAGACCTCCGACCTGGTGCAGGAAATCGCCGCCGCCTCGGACGAGCAGAACACCGGCGTCAACCAGATCAGCGCCGCCATGACCCAGCTCAGCGACATCACCCAGCAGAACGCTGCTGCCTCCGAAGAGCTGGCCGCCACCTCCGAGGAAATGACCGGGCAATCGGTCAACCTGCAGGACCTGATGCAGTTCTTCCAGTTGACCAATCAGCGCAGCGACACCAGTACAGCGCGGGCCAAGCCGGTAGTACGCAGCGTTCCAACAGCACAGGTCGATGAGCAGGAAGGCGGGTTCATCCGCTTCGGGAGCTGAGTCATGCAAATGAATGCGCAGCTCACGCAAAACACAGGGGCACAAGTCACACCATTCACTCAACGGAGGAGTACCGTGCAATGAACATCACCCTTCGCATAACGACGCTGATCGCGACGGCCACCCTCGCACTGCTGGTTCTCGCATCCAATCTGGCCGCCAGCGCGGCCATGCCCATCGCGCTCCTGGCGGCCATCGCCGTTATCGTGCAGGGTCTGCTGCTGCAACGCACGTTGCAGCCACTGGGCGCTGAACCCCAGGCCCTGCTCGACTTCGCCGAGCAACTGACGCGCGGTGAAGTCAGCCATCAGCCTGCGCTTCCCGCAGCCGCCAGCTCGCTACGCGATCATCTGCAACAAATCGGCGGGCAACTCGATGGGTTAGCCCAGAGCCTGCGCCGCGTCAGTGATGAACACGCCCAGGGCGATATCGACGCGACGCTGGACACCCACCGCCCCGGCATCTACGGCGCGGTGGCCGAGGACATCAACGCCCTCGTGACCAGCCATATCGATGTGAAGAAAAAAGCCATGGCCTGCGTGCGCTCAATCGCCGAAGGCGACCTGAAGGCGCCGCTGGAACAGTTCCCCGGCAAGAAAGCCTTCATCAACGACAACATCGAAACCCTGCGCCGCAATATCACCGGGTTGATGGACGAGATGCGCCACATGTCCGAAGAGCACGACAAGGGCGATATCGATTTGGTCATCGACGCCTCGCGCTTTTCTGGCAGCTACGCCGAGATCGCCCACGGCATCAACGCCATGGTCGCCGGACATATAGCGGTGAAGAAAAAAGCCATGGCCTGTGTCAAGGCCATCGGTGAAGGTGACCTTAACGCTTCGCTGGAGCAGTTCCCCGGCAAGAAGGCCTTCATCAACGACAACATCGAAACCCTGCGCCGCAACATCGCCGGGCTGATGGACGAGATGCGCCACATGGCCGAAGAGCACGACAAGGGCGATATCGATGTGGTCATCGACGCAGCACGCTTTTCCGGTAGCTACGCCGAGATCGCCCACGGCATCAACGCCATGGTCGCCGGCCACATCGCCGTGAAGAAGAAAGCCATCGCCTGCGTGCAGGAGCTCGGTGCCGGCAACCTCGAAGCTCATCTGGAAACCTTCCCTGGCAAGAAGGTGTTCATCAACCAGACCATCGAGCAGTTGCGCGCCAACATGGTCGCACTGATCGAGGACACCAGCCTGCTCAGCCAATCGGCGATGCATGGCAAGCTCGACGTACGTGCCGATGCCAACCGACACAAAGGCTACTACCGCAATATCGTCAATGGCTTCAATGAAACACTGGAAGCCATCATCACCCCGGTCAACGAAGCCATGGCCGTGATCAAGGCGCTAGCCGAAGGCGACCTGACTCGCTCCATGAACGGAAACTACAAAGGAAATCTCGAGGAACTGCAGCAATCGCTCAATGCCACCGTACGCAAACTGGCGGACGTGATCGGCCAGGTGCAGCAGTCCACCTGCACGCTCAGCAGCGCCGCCGAGGAAATCTCCGCCACCGCGCAGAGCCTCAGCCAGGCCGCCTCCAGCCAGGCCGCCTCGGTCGAAGAAACCAGCGCGGCGATGGAGCAGATGTCCGCCTCGATCGCACAGAACACCGAGAACGCCAAAGTCACCGACGGCATGGCCGGCAAAGCCGCACGTGAGGCTGACGAGGGTGGCCAGGCGGTCAAGGACACCGTGGCCGCGATGAAGACCATCGCCGACAAGATCGGCATCGTCGACGACATCGCCTACCAGACCAACCTGCTGGCCCTCAACGCCGCCATCGAAGCCGCTCGTGCCGGCGAGCACGGCAAGGGCTTCGCCGTGGTCGCCGCCGAAGTACGCAAGCTGGCAGAACGCAGCCAGGTCGCAGCCCAGGAAATCAGCGAAGTGGCCAAGAACAGCGTGTCGCTGGCCGAGCGTGCCGGCAACCTGCTCGACCAGATGGTGCCGTCGATCACCAAGACCTCCGACCTGGTACAGGAAATCTCTGCCGCCTCGGAAGAGCAGAACATAGGGGTGAACCAGATCAGCAGCACCATGGGCGAACTCAGCGACATCACCCAGCAGAACGCGGCAGCCTCGGAAGAGCTAGCGGCCACAGCCGAGGAAATGACCAGCCAATCGATCAACCTGCAAAACCTGGTGCAGTTCTTTCGCCTGGCCAACCGCGACAACCTGCTCAATATCTCACGCCCCCAGCATGCGGCCATATCGGTAGCGCCAAGTGCATCCGGCGAACAAAACGGCGGATTCGCCCGCTTCGGGAGCTGAACCATGACCACCGATCTCACCCTGCTGATCAACGAAGAGCAACAACGCCAGTACCTGACTTTCCGCGTCGGCCAGGACCTGTATGGCGTCGCCACCCGTTACGTGCGCGAGATCCTCGAGTTCGACCAGATCACGATGGTGCCGATGATGCCCAGTCTGGTGCGCGGCGTGATCAATCTGCGCGGCGCCGTGGTGCCGATCATCGACCTGGCCGAACGCTTCGGCCATGGTCGTACTGCCCTCGGCGCGCGCACCTGCATCGTCATCGTGGAAATTCTCGACGAGGAGGAGACCCATTTGATGGGCGCCCTGGTCGATGCGGTCAACGCGGTGGTGGAAGTTGAACCAGGGGCCATCCGCCAGGCCCCCGCGTTCGGCAGCCGCATTCGCGGCGAATTCATCGAGGACATGGCTCGCATCGACGAGCACTTCCTCACCCTGTTACGCATGGAGCAAGTGTTGTCGGTCGCGCAGATCGCCGCCATGGCAGGCCAACCCAGCGACACCTCGTACCTACCATGCGATGCGCGCGAGCGCGCAGGAGCAAATAAATGACCATCAGCAAGAAAATGATCCTTCTGGTTCTCTCGGCTCTGCTCGGCATCATCGTGCTGGCAGGTGTCGGCCAGTACCAGCTCAAGTCGGTGTTTACCTCGGCCAACTACGGCAATGACAACACGGTACCCAGCCTGCTGGCCCTGCGTGGTATGGAAAGCAATGCCAAGGACCTGATCCGGCAGATGTACAAGCACATCCTGACCACCGATGACGCCAATATGCGCCTGATCGAAGAGGACATCCGCAAGACCGAGCAGAGCCTGCAAGATGCTACCGAGGCCTATCGCAAGCTGCTGTCCAATGAAGAGGATCAGCAACTGTTGGACAAAGTGCTGGCGGCGCTGGCGCGCTTTCGGGAGGTGCAGGGCGCGGTCATCAAGCTGTCCGCCGACAACCAGACCGAAGCGGCGGCAAAGATGATTCTCGACAACTCGGCGGCCATCAACGAACTGACCCGCGCCTTCGAAGCTCACGTGGACTTCAACGAGAAACTAGGTGACCAGGCCACCCTGGATGCCAGCGAGCAGCTGCACACCGCCACACTGTCCTCCATCATCGTGTCCGCTATCACCCTGTTGCTGGTTGCGCTGATCGGTCTGTTCATTACCCGCAATCTGCTGCGCCAGCTCGGAGGCGAGCCGGCCTACGCGGCCGAAATGGTGGCGCGCATCGCCGCCGGCGACCTCACCGCCAGCGTCAATACCAAGGCCGGCGACACCACCAGCATGCTCGCCGCGATCAAGGTGATGGTAGAAAAACTGGCGCAGATCATCGGCGAGGTGCGCAGCAATGCCAACGCCCTGACCTCAGCCTCCGAGCAGATCTCCGCGACCGCGCAGAGCATGAGCCAGGGTGCTTCGGAGCAAGCCGCCTCGGTGGAGGAAACCAGTGCCTCGATGGAACAGATGTCCGCCTCCATCGCGCAGAACACCGAGAACGCCAAGGTCACCGACGGCATGGCCAGCAAGGCCGCACGTGAGGCTGACGAGGGCGGCCAGGCGGTCAAGGACACCGTATCGGCGATGAAGACCATTGCCGACAAGATCGGCATCGTCGACGACATCGCCTACCAGACCAACCTGCTGGCGCTCAACGCCGCCATTGAGGCCGCCCGCGCTGGCGAACACGGCAAGGGCTTCGCCGTGGTGGCCGCCGAAGTTCGCAAGCTGGCCGAACGCAGCCAGATCGCCGCTCAGGAAATCAGTGAGGTAGCCAAGAACAGCGTATCGCTGGCCGAACGCGCGGGCGACTTGCTCGACCAGATGCTGCCCTCGATCGCCAAGACATCGGATCTGGTACAGGAAATTTCCGCAGCCTCCGAAGAACAGAGTGCCGGGGTCGGGCAGATCAACACCGCCATGAATCAGCTCAGCGAGATCACCCAGCAATCAGCCTCTGCCTCCGAGGAACTGGCAGCCACCGCCGAAGAAATGAGTGGCCAGGCCGAACAACTGCAGCAGTTGATGGATTTCTTCAAGATCCAAAACAGCGCTGGCAGCAAGAGTCCAGAGCGCAGCCAACAGGCCAGCCGCCCCCGAGAAACGAGCGAAGCCAGCAGCAACTCGTTCGCGCAGGATTCGGCGTACGCCGGCTTCATACGCTTCCAGCACTGACCACAGCCCACATTCGCAGCCGGGCACCACACAGTGCCCCAGGAGCGACTCATGTCCAGCTTCAACCCGGCCACCGCCACGGACACCAGCCAGCAATACCTGACGTTCAGCCTCGGCGACGAAATTTTCGCCGTTGGCACGCGCGATGTCCGCGAGATCATCGAGTATGGTCGGCTGACCCCGGTGCCGCTGATGCCCCCGAGCATCCTCGGCGTCATCAACCTGCGCGGCGGCGTGGTACCGATCATGGATCTGCGCCAGCGCTTCGGTCAGGACGCGACGCAGATCGGACGCCGCTCGTGCATCGTCATCCTGGAAGTCCAGCGTGATGGTCTGCAGCAGGTTATCGGCATCGTCGTCGAGGCCGTGAACGCCGTGCTGGAAATCCCGGTCCAGGACATCGAACCGCCGCCCAGCCTCGGTAGCCATATTCCGACCGACTTCCTCATCGGCATGGGCAAGCTCGACACACGCCTGGTGGTATTGCTCGATATCGGTCGTGTGCTGTCGCTCGACGACCTGCGCCGACTGGCCGCCAACCAACTGCCTGAACAGGCCTGAGCCCGGGAGTCCGTAATGAATGCCGCCAGCCTGAGCAATCGCGAGTTCCAGCAGTTTCGCGACATGATTTACGAGATCGCCGGCATCGCCATGAGCGACGCCAAGCGCCAGCTGGTCGCAGGACGGCTGAGCAAGCGCCTGCGCCACTACGACCTGAGCAGCTTCGGCGACTACTTCCAGTTGCTCATGAAGGACAAGGACGAGCTGCAGACCGCCGTCGACCTGTTGACCACCAACGAGACCTATTTCTTCCGCGAACCGAAGCACTTCGAGTTTCTCCAGCAGCGCCTGCAGGACGAACTGCGCAGCGGCAGCCAGCCTCTACGCATCTGGAGCGCAGCCTGCTCCAGCGGCGAGGAGCCTTACACCCTGGCCCTGCTGCTGGCCGACAGCCTGGGCACTCGCCCCTGGGAAATCCTCGCCTCGGATATCAGTACGCGCATCCTCGACAAGGCCCGCGCCGGTATCTACCCCCTGGAGGGTGCCACCGGTATTCCGCGTGAGGTGCTGCACCGCCATTGCCTGCAAGGCACCGGCCAGCACGCCGGCATGTTCACCCTGGAGCCGGCGCTCAAGCGCCGCATCAGCTTTCGCCAGATCAACCTCAACAATGCACTGCCCGAGGTCGGCGTGTTCGATGTGATCTTCCTGCGCAACGTGATGATCTACTTCGACCAGCCGACCAAGCGCCAGGTCGTACAGCGCTTGTGCGCGCGCCTTCGTCCTGGCGGTTACTTCTTCGTCAGCCACTCGGAAAGTCTCAACGGCATCAGCGACGAACTGCAGGCGTTGCGCCCTTCGATCTACCGGAAGCCCCATGCATAAGCCCGATGGCGTCATCGAGGTCTTCCTGCAACCGGGGGATCTGTACTTCGGCGACCGCCATACGCGCATCCGTACCCTGCTGGGCTCGTGCGTATCGCTGGTGCTCTGGCACCAGAACGAGCTGCTCGGCGGCATGTGCCACTACATGCTGCCCAGTCGACGCCACCCCGGGAAACAGCTCGATGGGCGCTACGCCGATGAGGCCCTGCATATGCTGCTCTGCGAGATCAAGGCCAGTGGCACACGCTCCAGCGACTATCGCATCAGCCTGTTCGGCGGCGGCAACATGTTCGGCGCACAGGTCAAACGTAACATCGGCCACGCTAATGTCAGCGCTGGCCTGGAACTGCTCGCCGCCCATGGACTGCAGTGCCATGCCACACATGCCGGTGGCGATGGCTACCGTAACCTGATTTTCGACATCTGGAGCGGCCACGTCACCCTGCGCTGCCCCTCCCAACAGCAGATCGCTACACGCCGCTACGAGGCGCAACCATCATGAAGAACATCAAGGTGATGATCGTCGACGACTCCGCTGTCGTTCGCCAGGTGTTGAATGCCAGTCTCGCCGAACACGCCGGCATCGAGGTGATCGGCACCGCTGCCGACCCCCTGTTCGCCCTGGACAAGATGCAGCGCGAATGGCCCGACGTGATCGTGCTGGACGTGGAGATGCCACGCATGGACGGCATTTCCTTCCTGAAGAAGCTGATGGCCGAGCGTCCGACCCCGGTGGTGATCTGCTCGACCCTGACGGAAAAAGGCGCCGCCACCACCATGGAGGCCATGGCCGCCGGTGCCGTGGCCATCGTCACCAAGCCGCAGGTCGGTCTGCGCCAGTTTCTGCTGGAGGCCACCGAAGAGCTGGCCGGTGCGATTCGGGCCGCGTCCCAGGCCCGCCTCAGGCGCCAGACGCCAGCCCCCGTGGCAGTGGCGCCCAAGCTCAATGCCGACGCCATCCTGCCGGCCAGCAGTGTCGGGGCCATGTCCCGCACCACCGAGCGAGTCGTCGCCATCGGCACCTCCACCGGCGGCACCCAGGCTCTGGAGTACGTACTCACCGCGCTGCCGCGCGTCTGCCCGGGCATCGTCATCGTTCAGCACATGCCGGAAAAATTCACCGCGGCCTTCGCCGAACGCCTCAACGGCTTGTGCCAGATCGAAGTGCGCGAAGCCAAGCACGGCGACCGGGTCATCCCCGGTCGCGCCCTGATCGCGCCCGGTGGTCGCCACATGCTGCTCAAGCGCAGTGGCGCGCAGTACATGGTCGAAGTGGTCGACGGCCCGCCCGTGAGCCGGCACAAACCCTCGGTGGACGTATTGTTCCGCTCCACTGCCCGTGCCGCTGGCGCCAACGCCACCGGCATCATCATGACCGGCATGGGCGACGACGGCGCCCGCGGCCTGCGCGAAATGCACGAGGCAGGCGCCTTCACCCTCGGCCAGGACGAGGCCAGTTGCGTGGTCTACGGCATGCCCAAAGAGGCCAAGAAAATTGACGCGGTCAGCCGGGAAATCCCGCTGGAGCAGATACCCGCCTACATCCTAAGGGGAGAACAGCATTGAGCATGCGGACCAGAGACCAGGGAGCATCGCCAAACAGGAACATCTTTGCCCTCGTTCATGCCACGTAGCCTGATCTGAGGGAGAACCGGAGATCCACAAAATGAACTTCTTCAATACCGCTCTGAAACAAGAACTGGCGCGCTGCAATGAAGCGCTGGCCCAAGCCCTGGCACTGCAGGACGCCCTAAATCGTTCACAGGCCATCATCGAGTTCCAACCCGACGGAACGATTCTCGGCGCGAACGAAAACTTCCTGCACACCATGGGTTACCGTCTCGATGAAATCGTGGGGCAACACCACCGCATGTTCTGCCAAAGGCAGCAAGCAGAAAGCAACGAGTACCGGCAGTTCTGGGCGCGCTTGGCGCGCGGTGAGTTCATCCGAGAGCGTTTTCTGCGCCTCGACAAACAGGGGCGAGACGTCTGGCTAGAAGCCTCGTATAACCCTGTGCATGACGCCACAGGCGCAGTCACCAAGGTGATCAAGCTGGCAACCGACATTACCCAGAGCGTTGTTCAGCAGCATGAAGAAGACGCGATCATGACGGCCCTGAACCGCTCGACGGCCGTCATCGAGTTCAATCCAAGCGGCGAGGTGCTCGCCGCTAATGACAACTTCCTCAGTGTGATGGGCTACCGGCCGCAGGACGTGATAGGCCGTCATCACCGCCTGTTCTGCGCCCCGGAAGAAACGACCGGCTCGGGCTACCAGCAGTTCTGGCAGCAACTCAATCGCGGCGAATACTGCAGCGGCCGCTTCCAGCGGCGCAACCGGGAAGGCAAGGTGATATGGCTCGAGGCCAGCTACAACCCGGTATTCGACACTCGCGGGCGTCTCTACAAGATCGTCAAGTTCGCATCCGACATCACCGCCAAGGTATTGGAGCAGCAGGCGGAATCCGCAGCGACTCACCTGGCCTTTGAAACCGCGTTGCAAACCGACGCTGAAGCCCAAGGGGGCGCCGAGGTAGTCACGCGCACCGTGGATATGGTGCAGGGTATCGCCGGAGGGCTGACCCATGCAGCCGAGCGTTTGAGCGCAGTCAGCCAGCAGTCAGAGCTGATCAACAGTATCGTTCAGTCCATTCGCGGCATCGCCGAGCAGACCAATCTTCTGGCCCTTAACGCCGCCATCGAAGCCGCTCGCGCAGGCGAGCAAGGCCGAGGCTTTGCGGTTGTCGCAGATGAAGTGCGCAACCTTGCCTCCCGCACCGCTCAGGCCACCGAGGAAATCATTGAGGTGGTGAGGCGCAATCACGAACTGGCCCAGGAAGCCGTATCCAGCATGCGTCAGAGCTGCGAAAAGGTGGACCAGGGAGTTGTGCTGGCGAATGAGGCTGGGCGAGCCATCCAGAGCATTCAGGGTGGCGCGCAGCGAATGGTGCAAGCCATCCAGCGCCTGACCCACAAGATCGACGACGGCCTCCGCCCCGGCACCGTAGTGCAGCCCAGCTAGTGCCTTCCGGCTAGCGGTCTTTCCCCTCCAGCCCTGCCGGGCGTAGAATCAGCCGATTCCTCGCCTGGCATCCCCGGCGGGCCCGTGAGCCCTGGCGCACGAGTGGTGATCCCGACTCGTCTTGCAGCCCTCCTCAAGCGGCGATCAGCCGCCCCGACGTTGCTCACCGCACACTCAACCGAATTAGCCGCAGGAAACCGTCATGCCCGATTACCGCTCGAAAACCTCCACCCACGGCCGCAACATGGCCGGCGCCCGTGCCCTGTGGCGCGCCACCGGGATGAAGGACGAAGACTTCAAGAAACCGATCATCGCCATCGCCAACTCCTTCACCCAGTTCGTGCCCGGCCACGTGCACCTGAAGGACCTCGGCCAGCTGGTTGCCCGCGAGATCGAGAAAGCCGGCGGCGTGGCCAAGGAATTCAACACCATCGCCGTCGACGACGGCATCGCCATGGGCCATGACGGCATGCTCTATTCGCTGCCGAGCCGCGAGATTATCGCTGACTCCGTGGAGTACATGGTCAACGCCCACTGCGCCGACGCCATCGTCTGCATCAGCAACTGCGACAAGATCACCCCCGGCATGCTGATGGCTGCCCTGCGCCTGAACGTCCCGGTGGTATTCGTCTCCGGCGGCCCGATGGAAGCCGGCAAGACCAAGCTGGCCAGCCACGGCCTGGACCTGGTCGACGCCATGGTCATCGCCGCCGACTCGACTGCGTCCGACGAGAAGGTCGCCGAGTACGAGCGCAGCGCCTGCCCGACCTGCGGCAGCTGCTCCGGCATGTTCACCGCCAACTCGATGAACTGCCTGACCGAAGCCCTGGGCCTGTCCCTGCCGGGCAACGGCTCCACCCTGGCCACCCACAGCGACCGCGAGCAGCTGTTCCTGCGCGCCGGCCGCCTGGCCGTCGAGCTGTGCCAACGCTACTACGGCGAAGGCGACGAGTCGGTACTGCCGCGCAACGTCGCCAGCTTCAAGGCGTTCGAGAACGCCATGATGCTCGACATCGCCATGGGCGGTTCGACCAACACCATCCTGCACCTGCTGGCCGCCGCTCAGGAAGCCGAGATCGACTTCGACCTGCGCGACATCGATCGCCTGTCGCGCAAGGTGCCGCAGCTGTGCAAGGTGGCGCCGAACATTCAGAAGTACCACATGGAAGACGTGCACCGCGCTGGCGGCATCTTCTCCATCCTCGGCGAACTGGCCCGTGGCGGCCTGCTGCACACCGACGTGCCCACCGTGCACAGCCCGAGCATGAGTGACGCCATCGCCCAGTGGGACATCACCCAGACCCAGGACGAGGCGGTGCACCACTTCTTCAAGGCAGGCCCTGCCGGCATCCCGACCCAGACTGCGTTCAGCCAGTCGACCCGCTGGGACAGCCTCGACGACGACCGCGCCGAAGGCTGCATCCGCAGCGTCGAGCACGCCTACTCGCAGGAAGGCGGCCTGGCCGTGCTGTACGGCAACATCGCCCTCGACGGCTGCGTGGTTAAGACCGCCGGCGTCGATGAGTCCATCCACGTCTTCGAAGGCACCGCCAAGGTCTTCGAGAGCCAGGACAGCGCGGTCAAAGGCATCCTCGCCGATGAGGTGAAAGCCGGCGACATCGTCATCATCCGCTACGAAGGCCCGAAAGGCGGCCCGGGCATGCAGGAAATGCTCTATCCGACCTCGTATCTCAAGTCCAAGGGCCTGGGCAAGGCCTGCGCCCTGCTCACCGACGGCCGTTTCTCCGGCGGCACCAGCGGCCTGTCCATCGGCCACGCCTCGCCGGAAGCGGCTTCCGGTGGTGCTATCGGCCTGGTCAACGACGGTGACAAGATCCTCATCGACATCCCCAACCGCAGCATCAACCTGCTGGTCAGTGATGAAGAGCTGGCCACCCGCCGCGCCGAACAGGACAAGAAAGGCTGGAAACCTGCCGCGCCACGCACGCGCAAGGTGACCACCGCTCTGAAGGCCTACGCCCTGCTCGCCACCAGCGCCGACAAGGGCGCGGTACGTGACAAGGCGATGCTGGACGGCTGATTCCCGCACCTGCAGCCTGAGAAAGCCCGGCTCGATGCCGGGCTTTTTCTTGCCGGCAGGTTTTGCATCCGCTCGTGATCCCCGCAAGCTGAAGCCTGTATTCCCAAACCGGAGAGTCCCATGCGCATCGGCCTGATCGCCGACACCCACAACCTGCTGCGCCCCGAAGCGTTGGCGGCATTGCAGGGCGTTGATCATCTGATCCATGCCGGTGATATCGGCGGGCCGCACATCCTCGCCGAACTGCAGCGCATCGCGCCGCTGTCGGTGGTGCGTGGCAACAACGACCAGGACGCCTGGGCCGACGCCATCCCCGAGCGCCTGACGTTGACGTTTGGCGGCGTCACGCTGCATGTGTTGCATGACATCAAGCAGCTGGATATCGACCCGGCCGCACTCGGCGTCGACGTGGTGATCGCCGGGCACTCGCACAAGCCGCTGCACGAGATGCGCGGCAGCGTGCTCTACCTCAACCCCGGTAGCGCCGGGCCACGGCGTTTCAAGCTGCCCATCGGCCTGGGCATCGTGCATATCGAGGATGACAAGGCGCGAGCCGAGCTGATCACCCTGCAGATCTGAAGCCAACCGTATGCGCCGTAGGAGCGGCTTCAGCCGCGATGCTTCGCGTCTCCGCGTCAATCGCGGCTGAAGCAGCTCCTACATACGCCCCTGCATCGTTGCTTGGTCAGGGCTGGCAAAGGCTTACCCACATACTTGAAAAACGTTGCCACCGAATCCATCTAGGCAAGTACAGACTTTTCACGCCTGATGGAGAACCCCATGACCCTCGACGAACTGAACACCCTGCCCGGCGTGACCGCCAAGCCCGACGTCGCCACTGCAGAATTCGTCTACAACCACACCATGATCCGCGTGAAGGATCTGCAGAAGTCGCTGGATTTCTACACCCGCGTGCTGGGCTTCACCCTGCTGGAGAAGAAGGACTTCCCCGACGCCGAGTTCAGCCTGTACTTCCTTGCCCTGATCAACGACAAGTCGCAGATTCCCGCTGACCCGGCGGCCCGGCATCAGTGGCGCAAGTCCATCCCCGGCGTGCTGGAACTGACCTACAACTACGGCACCGAGAAAGACCCGGAATTTGCCTACCACAGCGGCAACAGCGACCCACGCGGCTTCGGCCACCTGTGCGTAGCGGTGCCGGACATCAAGGCCGCCTGCCAGCGCTTCGAAGACCTCGGCGTAACCTTCCAGAAGCGCCTCACCGACGGCCGCATGCGCGACATCGCCTTCATCAAGGACCCGGATGGCTACTGGGTGGAGATCATCCAGTTCACCGAGGTGATCTGATTTTCGCGTCCGCGAAAACGACGAGGGGCTGCCTGCAACCAGGCAGCCCCTCATGCGTCAAAAGATTCAACTGACGCCGACGTAGCGATCCGCCCGGTGATTGATCGCCAGCACCAGATTGAGCATCACCGCCCCCAGCACCGAGAGCAGCACCTTGTCTGGCGACACCACGAAGATCGCCGCCAGCACGACGCTCGCGTCGATGGCCATCTGCACGGCGCCGGCCCGCAAGCCGAAGCGCTCCTGCATGTACAGCGCGAGAATGTTCACCCCGCCCAGGCTGGCACGGTGGCGAAACAGCATGAGCAACCCCAGCCCCATCGCCGCGCCGCCGAACAACGCGGCGTAGAGGCTGCTCAAGTGAGCGAAGGCGACCCAGTGCGGCGTCGCCTCGGCCAACAGCGACACCAGCAGCACCGCGCAGCCCGTGCGCAAGGTGAAACCCCACCCCATGCGCCAGATCCCGAGCAAGTAGAACGGCAGGTTGACCAGGCCGAACACCAGACCAAACGACCAGCCGGCCTGGTAATTGGCCAGGAAGGCGATGCCAACGGTGCCGCCGGTGATCAGGCCAGCGTGTGCGTAGAAGGCGATACCCAGCGCCACCAGAGCGGTGCCGAACAGCAGAGCCAGCGCATCCTCCCAGAGTGGATGACGCACGAAGAGTGCAGCGACGACGCTCGGGCGCTCGTCGACGGGCGATTGCTCAGTCATGAAAGAACCTGCATCAGAATGCACGAAAGCCGTTACGGCAGTGGCAAGGCCATGGCCGTCACACCACGCAAAGCAGCCTGCCGGCAAAGACGGCCGCAACGCTCGGCAGGATTATGCGCCGCGGCGCTCCCACACTTCGAAGGCATAGAAGGGTGTTTCGGCGCTGGCGGGGTGCTCGACGCTGGAGGTCATGCGCCAGGTGGCCTCTTCGACCTTGGGGAAGAAAGCATCGCCCTCGGGATCGAGACCGACACGCGTCAGGTACAGGCGATCGGCCTGCGCCAGGCCCAGCTCGTAGAGCTGCGCGCCGCCGATCAGCATCAGCTCCTCGGCGTCCTCTTCGCGCGCCCAGGCATCGGCGCGCTCGATGGCCGCGTCCAGGGTGGCGAACACCTCGGCACCCTCCAGGGTCAGGCCCGGCTGGCGACTGACGACGATGTTGAGGCGCCCCGGCAAGGGCCGGCCGAGCGAATCCCAGGTCTTGCGCCCCATGATGATCGGCTTGCCCAGGGTCAGTGCCTTGAAGTGCTTGAGGTCCGCCGGCAGGTGCCAGGGCAGTTGGTTGTCGCGGCCAATCACGCGGTTGTGCGCGAGCGCGGCGATCAGGGAAAGAGGTAGAGTCTTGTTCATGACGGCGAGCATAGCAGAGCGACCAAGTGACGAGCAGCTCACAGCCCGGGCAACCGGCCATCGGTTTGTCGCCGAATCGTCATCGCCCATGCGCCAGGCTTGGCACTCCCACCCGAGCAAGGAGATGCCGCGATGATATCGAACCTGTTGCGCACAGGACTGCTGTGCGCAGGATTGCTGAGCGCCGCACTGTCGGTGCAGGCCGACACCGTGCAGAACGCCGTCGACTGGGCCCAGCGCCAACCCGGCACACAGCCACAGCACGCGCATGCTGCGCGCAAGCCGCTGGTGATCGCGCACCGTGGCGCCAGTGGTTACGTGCCCGAACACACCCTGGCCGCCTACGCCCTGGCCGTGCTGCAAGGTGCCGATTATGTCGAGCCGGACCTGGTGATGACCCGCGACGGGCAACTGGTGGCGCGCCATGACAATGAACTGGGCCTGACCACCGACGTCGCCCAGCGCCCCGAGTTCGCGGCACGCAAGCGCACCCAGACGGTCGACGGCGTCAGCCTGGAAGGCTGGTTCAGCGAGGACTTCACCCTGGCCGAGCTCAAGACGCTGCGCGCCATCGAGCGAATCCCGCAGGTCCGTCCGGGCAATACGCGCTTCGACGGCCAGTTCGAAATCCCGACCCTGCAGGAAATCATCGACCTGGTGAAGAGCCTGCAGCTCAGCCAGCAACGGGTGATCGGCCTGTACCCGGAAACCAAGCACCCCACCCACTTTCAGCAACTCGGCCTGGCCATGGAGAAACCGCTGCTGGCCGTGCTCAAGCGCAACGGCTACGCCAGCGCCAAGGCGCCGGTGTACATCCAGTCCTTCGAGGTGGAGAACCTCAAGACCCTCAGCCGCATGACCTCGATCCGCCTGATCCAGCTGCTGTGGACGGACGGCCAGCCATACGACCAGCAGGCACTCGGCACCGACCTCAGCTATGCGCAGATGATCACGCCCAAGGGCCTGAAAGCCATCGCCCGCTACGCCAGCGGCATCGGTCCGGAGAAAGGCATGATCATCCCGCGTGATGCAGCCGGCAACCTGACCACGCCGACCAGCCTGGTGAGCGACGCCCATGCCGCCAGGCTCAAGGTACACCCCTATACCTTCCGCGCCGAGAACGCCTTCCTGCCTACAGACCTGCGCAATGGCAGCGATCCGACCGCACACGGCGACATCGACGCCGAGCTGCGCGCCTTCCTAGCCACCGGCATCGACGGCCTGTTCATCGACCAGCCGGACATCGCCGTGCGTCTGCGCCAGCAGCGCTGATTCGCACCGGGGCGGATCAGGGGTTATTCTCACCCCCTGATCCAAACGACGAGACGCCGCGTGATAGACGCCTCCTCCCCCACCGCATTCCAACGCCTCTGGCTCAGCGAGACGATTCGCCTGCGCGAGGAACACGCCGGCCCGCTCGAAGACGCCGAGGCCAATCGCCGGGCCCGCAGCGAACACGGCGACCTGACCGAACGCATCCAGCATCGCGCCCTGCACCTGGCCCGCCGTGACGGTCAGTGGCAGGCGTTGCTGCACTGGTTGCAAGGCGCACGCCTGGCTGGCCTGCTACTGGCGCTGCTGGCCCTGGCCAGCGGTTTCGGCCTGGCCCTGGCAGCGCTGGGCGACGGGCGCCAGCCGGTGAATGTGTTCTGGGCCCTGGGCAGCCTGCTCGGGCTCAATCTGCTGATGCTGCTTGGCTGGCTGCTGGGCCTGCTGCTGACCCGGGATCACCCCGGCGCACTCGGCCGCCTGTGGCTGTGGCTGAGTGAAAAACTGGCGCGCGACGCCAGCGCCGCACAACTGGCACCGGCACTGCTGCTGATGCTGCAACGCCAGCGCCTGACGCGCTGGGGGCTGGGTCTGATGGTCAACGGCCTGTGGACGCTGGCCATGCTCACGGCACTGATCACCCTGTTGCTGCTGCTCGCCACCCGCCGCTACGGTTTCGTCTGGGAAACCACCATTCTCGGCGGCGACACCTTCATCGCCCTGACTCAGGCCATCGGCTCCCTGCCCGCGCTGCTCGGCTTCAGCCTGCCGGACATCGACCTGATCCGCGCCAGTGGCGATGCCGCCATCGCCAGTGAGGCGGCACGGCAAAGCTGGGCTGGCTGGCTGGTCGGCGTGGTACTGGTCTACGGCCTGCTGCCGCGCCTGCTGCTGGCGCTGCTGTGCCTGTGGCGCTGGCAAACCGGCAAGGGGGCGCTGCATCTGGATCTCGACCTGCCCGGCTATGGCCTGCTGCGCCAGCGCCTGCAGCCGGACAGCGAACGCCTGGGCATCTGCGACCTGGCGCCCGCCACGCTGCATCAACCGCCAAGCGGCGCCGGCACCCAAGCGGGCAGCGGCGCACTGCTGCTCGGCATCGAACTGGACGGGCGACGCACCTGGCCTCCGGCAGCGCTGCCCAAAGGCGTGGCCGACGCCGGGGTGATCGACAGCCGCGAACAACGCCGCCTGTTGCTGGAACAGCTGACTCGCTTCCCGCCTGAACGCCTGGCCATCGTCTGCGACCCACGCCGCTCACCGGACCGCGGCACCCTGGCGCTGCTCGGCGAACTGGCGCGCTCGGCCGGTGCCACGCGCATCTGGCTACTGCCACCGAGCGCCAGCGAGAGCCTGGACAGCGCACGCCTGACAGACTGGCACCAGGCGCTGGACAAGCTCGGCCTGGCCCATGGCGACACGGCACCGCTGAGCTGGCTGGAGAGTGGGCATGACTGACGATTCTATTACCCTCTCCCCCAACCCCTCCCCCACAAGCGGGAGAGGGGAGCTTCAGCCCGTAGCCCGGATGCAATCCGGGAACACCCTGTCGGGGTCTGCCTCATGAGCCCACCACTGAAACTGGCCCTGGTCGGCCACACCAACGTCGGCAAGACCTCGCTGCTGCGCACCCTGACCCGCGACATCGACTTCGGCGAAGTTTCGCCGCGTGCCAGCACCACCCGCCACGTCGAAGGTGCGCGCCTGTCGGTGGACGGCCAGGCGCTACTGGAGCTGTACGACACCCCAGGCCTGGAAGACGCCATTGCCCTGCTCGACTACCTGGAACGTCTCGACCGCCCCGGCGAGCGCCTCGACGGGCCGGCACGCCTGGCACGCTTTCTCGAAGGCAGCGAAGCACGCCAGCGCTACGAGCAGGAAGCCAAGGTACTGCGCCAGCTCACAGCCTGTGACGCCGGGCTGTATGTGATCGACGTGCGCGAGCCGGTGCTGGCCAAGTACCGCGACGAGCTTGCCGTGCTCAACATGTGCGGCCGACCTCTGCTGCCGGTGCTCAACTTCGTCGCCAGCGCCAGCCATCGCCAAGCCGAATGGCGCGAAGCCCTGGCGCGCCTCGGCCTGCACGCCCTGGTGGCCTTCGATAGCGTGGCGCCACCTGCAGACGGCGAACGACGCCTGTATGAGAGCCTGGCCCTGCTGCTGGAGCGCTCACGCCCGCAACTGCAACGCCTGATCGAGGATCACGAAGCGCAACGCCTGGCCCGGCGCCAGGCAGGCAACCGCCTGATCGCCGAGCTGTTGATCGACTGCGCCGCCTGCCGCCGTAGCGTCGCGGCCCAGGCCGTGCTGGAACAGGGCGCCATCGCCGAATTGCGCGACGCGATTCGCCAGCGCGAACAACGCTGTGTCGAAGCCCTGCTGCGCCTTTACGCTTTCCGCAGCAGCGATGCCAAGGCCGCCGATCTGCCGCTGCTCAATGGCCGCTGGGGCGACGACCTGTTCAACCCGGAAACCCTCAAGCAACTCGGCATCAAGGTCGGCGGTGGCATGGCCGCCGGCGCCGCCACTGGCATCGGCGTCGATCTGCTGGTAGGCGGCATCACCCTCGGCGCCGCTGCCGCGCTGGGCGCGGTGATCGGCGGCAGTGCGCAGACCCTGCGCAATTACGGGGAACGGCTGAAGGGAAAATTGAAAGGCCAACGCGAGCTGACCGTCGACGACGCCGTGCTGCGCCTGCTCGCCCTGCGTCAGCAGCAACTGCTGGCCGCGCTGGACGTGCGCGGCCACGCGGCGATGGACGCCATTACCCTCAACGCACCGCAGGAGACCCTGTGGCGCCAGGGCAAACTGCCCGCCCCGCTGAACGTGGCGCGCGCTCACCCGCAATGGTCGTCACTGAACCCAGGCGCGCGCCTGGAAGAGGCCGAGCGCCAGGAGCAGGCGCAACGCTTGCTGACAGAGCTGGCCCAGGCACAGCAGGCATGACGATGCGTGCTGTTCTGCGCCAATGCCTAAGGCAGCGATAACCGGCGTGCATGCCAATGCGCGTAACCGATCAGCTCTCTCTGGCGATGATCGACAGCAAACCCGGCGCCAGCATTCTCGGCAGACTGAAAGCGCACGACTGGCGGACGCCCGCTGGAGGCCAATCCGCAAACGACGCCTCAGAGCGCCTCACCCAGGTATTCGTTCACCGTTCGCGGCCATTGCGGATCATCCATGATGCCCAGTACCGCCCGGCTGATCGGCTCACGCAGCGGGCTGCCACTGCGCACCAGAAAGCCGTAGCTCTGGTTCTCGAAAGTGCCTGACAGGACCTGCAGGCGCGCGCCGACCAGCTCGCGATTGCGGTATTGCAGAATCGGCTTGTCATAGACGATGGCATCGGCTTCACCCTGCTGCACCGCCTGCAAGGCCTTGGTCAGATTCGGGTAGTCGCTCTGGCGAATGCGTTGCTCCTGCAGCCAGCGCGAGCTGGCCGTGTGCTGCACGCTGGCGACATTGGCGCCCTGCAGATCCTTCGGCCCCTGGATGCTGCCTTGCAGATTGCTCACGGTCAGGGCCGTGGTCATCGCTGCGGTGAAGGTCGAGACCATGATCAGTGCGGCGAACATCCACACCACCGCGACCAGCCGTCCGCCCAGCGTCACCGGTGACTTGTCGCCGTAGCCAACGGTGGTCATGGTCACCGCGGCCCACCAGAAGCCATCACCCAGGCCGCGCACCGGCTCCTCAGGAAACTGCTCGCGGTTGCGCCGTCGCTCGAAGAACCAGATCAAGGCCCCGACCAGCATCAGCACCGCGGCCAGGCCCAGCACCACGCTGATGAAACGCCAGGAGAATAGCCGTTTGAAGGTCGTCCACCAGCCCGCCGAGGCGGTAGCCGGCACCGCGATGGCGAGGCCGGTGAAGTAGAACGGATGGGTGAAGTCGAAGCGCGCCTCGCGCTCGGGGGTCATGGTCATCGCCCCGACCACGACGTCGACCTTGCTCTGCTCGAGGCTGTCGAGCAGGCGCTCGAAGGGCATCGACTCGTACTGGAAGGCATAGCCGTTCTTCTCGGCGATGGCATTCCACAGGTCGATGCTGATGCCGCTCCAGCTGCCGTCCTCATGCTTGATCACGAACGGCGGCACTTCGGTGATGCCGACCCGCAGCGGCGAGGTCTCGGCACGACTCGTCAAACAACTGCAAACCAGCAGCAGGGCCAGTGCGATTCGGCTCACGGGGGACTCCCTTTTCACTCGTTGAGGGAAAAGGGTAGCAAATTGCCCCTGCCTGCGGTTTTGTTCGGGCAGAACCTCAGACCGCGACCGGCGCCTTGATATGCGGATGGGCTTCGTAGCCCACCAGTTCGAAGTCCTCGAACGTGAAGGCCAGCAGGTCCTTCACCTCGGGGTTGAGCTTCATCGTCGGCAGCGGCAGCGGCGCGCGCGTCAGCTGCAGGTCGGTCTGCTCGATATGGTTGGCGTACAGGTGGCAGTCGCCGCCGGTCCAGATGAACTCGCCCGGCTGCAGGCCGCAGACCTGCGCCACCATCAGCGTCAGCAGTGCATAGCTGGCGATGTTGAAGGGCACGCCCAGGAAGATGTCCGCCGAGCGCTGATACAGCTGGCAGCTGAGCTTGCCGTCGGCGACGTAGAACTGGAACAGCGCGTGACATGGCGGCAGGGCCATCTGTTCGACCAGTGCCGGGTTCCACGCCGAAACGATCAGGCGGCGCGAATCCGGGTTCTTTCTGATCATCTCGATCAGCTTGGCGATCTGGTCGATGGACTCACCATTGGGCGCAGGCCAGCTGCGCCACTGGTAGCCATACACCGGACCGAGGTTGCCGTTCTCGTCGGCCCACTCGTCCCAGATACTGACGCCATTGTCCTTGAGGTACTTGATGTTGGTGTCGCCCTGGAGGAACCACAGCAGCTCATGGATGATCGAGCGCAGGTGGCATTTCTTGGTGGTGACGATGGGAAAACCCTCGGCCAGGTCGAAGCGCATCTGGTAGCCGAACACGCTGTAGGTGCCAGTGCCGGTGCGGTCTTCCTTGAAGGTGCCGTGCTCGCGCACGTGGCGCATCAGGTCGAGGTACTGTTTCATCGAGCAACTCCCTGCGCGGCTTCACGCTTGTAGGCAAAGACCATGAGCGCAGCGCCGCCGATGATCATCGGCACGCACAGTAGCTGCCCTTGAGTCAGCCAGCCCCAGGCGATGTAGCCAATCTGAGCATCCGGCACCCGGACGAACTCCACGATGATGCGGAAAATCGCGTAACAGATGGCGAACAGTCCGGACACGGCCATGGTCGGCCGCGGCTTGCGCGAGTAGAACCAGAGGATGGTGAACAGCGCCACGCCTTCCAGGGCGAACTGGTACAGCTGCGAGGGATGACGCGCCAGTTGCTGAGGATCAGTGGGGAAGATCATCGCCCAGGGCACGTCACTGGCCTTGCCCCACAGCTCGGCATTGATGAAGTTGCCGATACGCCCGGCACCCAGACCGATCGGCACCAGCGGTGCGATGAAGTCCATCAGCTCGAAGAAGCTCTTGCCGTTGCGTTTGCCAAACCACCAGGTCGCCAGCATCACCCCGATCAGGCCGCCGTGGAAGGACATGCCGCCCTCCCAAACCCGCAGAATCTTCGCCGGTTCGGCGATGTACGCCGGCAGATCGTAGAACAACACATAACCCAGGCGCCCGCCGAGAATCACCCCCATGGCCACCCAAAACACCAGGTCGGACAGCTTGTCCTTGGTCCAGGTCGCATCGAAACGCTCCAGCCGGCGCGAGGCCAGCAGCCAGGCACCACCGATACCGACCAGGTACATCAGGCCGTACCAATGAATCTTCAGGGGGCCGAGGGCGATCGCCACCGGGTCGATCTGCGGATAAGGCAGCATCCAGGACTCCTTAAATGAAAAAACTCAGGCCCACGCTCAGCAGCAGCAGGGCGAACAGACGCTTGAGCAACAGTGGCGACAGGCGATGGGCCAGGCGCGCACCAAAACGGGCAAAGAACATGCTGGTCAGGGCGATCCCCAGCAACGCCGGGAGGTACACGAAACCGACGCTCCATTGCGGCAGATTCGGATTCTCCCAGCCGGTGTACATGAAACTCAGGGCACCGGCGATGGCAATCGGCAAGCCGCAGGCCGCCGAGGTCGCCACCGCCTGCTGGATCGGCACGCTGCGCCAGACCAGAAACGGCACGGTCAGCGAGCCACCGCCAATCCCGAAAATCGACGAAGCCCAGCCGATCACGGCGCCGGCTACGGTCAATGTCGGCTTGCCTGGGACACCGCGGCTTGCCTTGGGTTTCAGGTCCAGCGCCAACTGTGCAGCAATGATGATGGCGAAGGTACCGATGATCTTCTGCAGCAATGGCCCCTGAATCAGCGCCGCCGTCATGCCCCCCAGCGCAGCCCCGAGCAGGATGCCCAGCGTCAGCCAACGAAACAGCGGCCAGCGCACCGCGCCCTTACGATGATGTTCGAGCAGCGAGTTGATCGAGGTGAAGACGATGGTCGCCAGCGAGGTGCCGACCGCCAGGTGAGTGAGAATCTCCGCGGGCATACCCTGCGAGGTGAAGCTCAACACCAGAACCGGAACGATGATCAGACCGCCGCCCACACCGAACAGGCCTGCCAGCACACCGGCGGCCGAGCCCAGTACCAGGTAGAGCAGCAGTTCCATCAACACCCCCAAAAAACAAAGCGGCATGGTAGCGGAAATGCCCACTCAACGGCATACGGATCGACGGAACGGTTGCCGGCCCGAGCTCAGCTCGCTAGCCTGCCAGACTCCGCCACCGGAGGAACACGCATGTGCCTGATCGTCTTCGCCTGGCAGCCCGAACAAGCAACGGTGCTGCGCCTGGCCGCCAATCGCGACGAGTTCTACGCGCGTCCCAGCGCAGCGCTGGGTCAATGGCCGGATGCGCCGGACGTGTTCGCCGGGCGTGATCTGCAGGCTGGCGGAACCTGGCTCGGCGTTACCGGACAAGGCCGCTTCGCCGCGCTGACCAATATCCGCGATCCCAGGCAGAAAGCCGCCCCCCGCTCACGCGGTGCGCTGACGGCTGATTATCTGCTGGGCCAGGAGTCGCCAGCGGCCTATCTCGACAGGGTCATGCGCGACGCTGCTGAGCATGCCGGCTTCAACCTGCTGGTCGGCGACCGCCAGCAGCTCTGGCATTTCAACTCTCAGGAAGGACGGCCTCGACAGCTGGAGAGCGGCGTCTACGGGATGTCCAACGCCAACCTCGACACGCCCTGGCCGAAGCTGCTGCGCGCCAGAGAGGCCCTGAGCGATCGCCTCGATGGCAAGGATGAGGAGCTGCTGGCGCTACTGAGCGACCATAGCCAGCCGGCCGATCACCTGTTGCCGGATACCGGTGTGGGCCTGGCGACGGAGCGCCTGCTATCGAGCGTCTTTATCGCGAGCGAGGCCTACGGCACTCGCGCCAGCACGGTGCTCAATCTTGGCAGGGATGGGGGCTGGAGCATCACCGAGCGCAGCTTCGGGCCACAGGGTGCCTCGCTCGGCGAAGTCGCGTTACGCGGCTAGTGCGGATGCCAATCGGGGCAACGAACCCCGCTATTGCCGGACCACATCCGCGCTACGCAGCGTTTTTACAGGCGCGTTTCAGGCCTGGATATTGGACGCCGGATTGATGACCCGACCGAGGCCCAGGTTACGCAGCGCCAGGTGCAGGGTGCTGTAGATCAGGTGCGGGTTGTCCATGGTCAGCACCTGGCCGAGCACTTCCCTGGCCTTGCTCTGGGTTACCTGGCGCAGCAGCCATTTCACCTTGGGCAGGTTGGTGGCGTTCATCGACAACGAATCGAAGCCCATCGCCAGCAGCAACACGGCCGCTGCCGGATCACCCGCCATCTCGCCGCAGATGCTCACCGGCTTGCCTTCGAGATGCGCGTCGTTGACCACCTTCTGCAGCGCCTGCAGCACAGCCGGATGGAGGAAGTCGTAGAGATCGGCCACGCGCGGATTGTTGCGGTCGACCGCCAGCAGATACTGGGTCAGGTCGTTGGAGCCGACCGAAAGGAAATCGACCTGGCGCGCCAGTTCGCGGGTCTGATAAACGGCGGCAGGAATCTCGATCATTACGCCGATGGGCGGCAGCGGCACGTCTGTGCCCTCATCACGCACCTCACCCCAGGCGCGGTGGATCAAGTGCAGCGCCTCTTCCAGCTCCTGCATGCCGGAAATCATCGGCAGCAGGATACGCAGGTTGTTCAGCCCCTCGCTGGCCTTGAGCATGGCGCGGGTCTGCACCAGGAAGATCTCCGGGTGGTCCAGGGTCACGCGGATGCCGCGCCAGCCAAGGAAGGGGTTCTCTTCCTTGATCGGGAAGTAGGACAGCGACTTGTCACCACCGATATCCAGGGTGCGCATGGTCACCGGTAGCGGATGGAAGGCCTGCAGTTGCTCGCGGTAGGTGGCGAGCTGCTCCTTCTCGCTGGGGAAGCGCTCGTTGATCATGAACGGCACTTCGGTGCGGTACAGACCGACACCCTCGGCGCCGCGCTGCTGGGCGCGCGCCACGTCAGCCAGCAAACCGGTGTTGACCCACAGCGGCATGCGGTGGCCGTCGAGCGTCTCGCACGGCAGGGCGCGCAATGCATCGAGCCCTTCGGTGAGCTGGCGCTCCTCCTCGACAACCTCGGCGTACTGCTTGCTCAGCAGCTCGCTGGGGTTGGTGAAGACTTCACCGTGGTAGCCATCGACGATCAGCTTGATGCCGTCGATCTTCGAGTACGGCAGATCGACCACACCCATGACCGTGGGAATGCCCATGGCACGCGCGAAGATCGCCACATGGGAGTTACCCGAGCCGGTGACCGAAATCAGACCGAGGAGTTTGCCTTCCGGCACCTCGCCGAGCATCGCCGGCGACAGCTCCTCGCTGACCAGAATGGTGTTGTCCGGGTAGACCAGGGAGATCTTGCGCTCTTCCTGCAGGTAGGCGAGCAGCCGGCGCCCGAGGTCGCGCACGTCGGAGGCGCGCTCACGCAGATAGGCATCGTCCATCAGCTCGAAGCGGTTGACGTGGTCGAGCACCACCTGACGCAAGGCGCCCTGCGCCCACTGGCCGGTGCGGATGACCTTGCGCACCTCGTTACCCAGCGCGGCATCCTCGAGCATCATCAGGTAAACGTCGAACAGCGCGCGCTCTTCCTTGCGCAGTTGGGTGGCGAGCTTCTCGGACAGCTCCTGCATGTCCTCGCGCACCCAGCCAAGCGCCTTGTCGAACAGTTCCAGCTCAGCGGCGATGTCGTCGACGCTACGGTCTGGAACTACATTGAGATCGGCCGGGGGCAGCACCACGACAGCGGTACCGAGCGCTGCCCCCGGCGCACCCGGCACGCCGACGAACTTGGCCTCCTGTACACCCTTGCCCTGGCGCCCCAGGCCCCGGATCGAACCGGTGGCCTCGGCATGGGCAATGACACCGGCGAGCTGCGCGCTCATGGTGACCAGGAAGGCTTCCTCGCCCTCGTCGAACTGGCGGCGCTCCTTCTGCTGCACGACCAGAACGCCCATCACCCGACGGTGGTGGATGATCGGCGCACCGAGGAAGGAGGCGTAGCGCTCCTCGCCGGTCTCGGCAAAGTAGCGGTAGCGGGGATGACTGGCGGCGTCTTCGAGGTTCAGCGGCTCTTCGCGGCTGCCGACCAGACCGACCAGACCTTCGCTGGGGGCCATGCTGACCTTGCCGATGGAGCGCTTGTTGAGGCCGTCGGTGGCCATCAGCACAAAACGGTTGGACTCCGGATCAAGCAGGTAGACCGAGCAGACCTGGCTGCCCATGGCTTCCTTGACCCGCTGCACAATGATCGACAGCGCCGCCTTGAGATCCTTGGCGGCGTTTACTTCCTGGACGATCTTGCGCAGCGTATTGAGCATGCTCGATTGGGGTCCGTATCAGTCGCGCACTAAAAGGCGCGGGGCGAGTTCCTTGAGCGCGCGGCGATAGACCTCGCGCTTGAATGTGACGACCTGACCCAGCGGGTACCAGTAGCTGACCCAGCGCCAGCCATCGAACTCCGGCTTGCCGGTCAGGTCCATGCGTACGCGGTCTTCTGCTCCGGTCAGACGCAGCAGAAACCACTTCTGCTTCTGCCCGATGCACAGCGGCTGGCTATGCGTACGCACCAGACGTTGCGGCAAACGATAACGCAACCAGCCCCGAGTGCAGGCAAGGATCTTCACATCCTGCTCTTCGAGCCCAACCTCTTCATTCAGTTCACGGTAAAGCGCCTCTTCCGGCGATTCACGATCATTGATGCCACCCTGGGGAAACTGCCAAGCATCCTGGTTGATACGCCTGGCCCAGAGCACCTGGCCGTCATCATTGGTCAGGATGATGCCGACATTCGGGCGGAAACCATCAGAATCGATCACGGCAAGCAACCTCGTACACGCAAGTTCCGGCATTGTTCCACAAAGCCGGCGACAGCAGCAACGCGGGTTTAGGCGCAGTTTGAAAGCCCCATCAAAGCGGCTATTCTGGCGCCCCTCCCCCTTTTGCAGAACAGGTACAGAACCGTGCGCTTGGCCCTTTTCGATCTCGACAACACCCTGCTGGCCGGCGACAGCGACCACAGTTGGGGCGAATTCGTCTGCCAGCGCGGCCTGGTCGATGCGGCCGAGTATCTGGCGCGCAACGACGCCTTCTACGCCGACTACTGCGCCGGCAAGCTGGACGTGGTGGCCTATCAGAATTTCAGCCAGGCCATTCTCGGCCGCAGCGACATGGCGCAGCTGGCGCAATGGCACCGCGAGTTCATGGCCGAAGTAATCGAGCCGATCATCCTGGCCAAGGGCGAGGCACTGCTGGCCGAACACCGCGCGGCGGGCGACAAGCTGGTGATCATCACCGCCACCAACCGCTTCGTCACCGCGCCCATCGCCGAGCGCCTGGGCGTGAAAACGCTGATCGCCACCGAGTGCGGCATGCAGGACGGCCGCTATACCGGGCAGATAAGCGGCACACCCTGCTACCAGGGCGGCAAGGTGACGCGTCTGAACGAGTGGCTGGACGAGACTGGGTACACCCTGGACGACGCCTACTTCTATAGCGACTCGCGCAACGATCTGCCGCTACTGGAAGCCGTGGCCAACCCGGTGGCAGTGGACCCGGACGATGTACTGCGCGCCACCGCCATCGAGCGCGGCTGGCCGGTTATTTCGCTGCGTTGAGATGAAGCCCTGAACACGCAGTTGTAGGAGCGGCTGGGCGGCATTCCGCTTCAGCCGCGAAGCCTTTTAAGCGGCCATCGCGGCTGAAGCCGCTCCTACAGCCAGCCATGACACTATGCTCAAGCGGGCTTGGCGCCCATCAGCGCCATGATGGCGATCAACAGCAGCAGAATCAGCCCGGCATAGATCAGGCACAGGCGTTTCAGTGCCAGCGGAGCCGGCGTATCGCCCAGCGCCCGCCAGACCGCCAGGCGCCCGGCAAGCAGCAGGCCGAGCAACATCATCACGCCATAAAGAATGCTGCCCAGCAGCAGCCAGGTCTGCCCCAGCGGCCAACCCAAGGAATCCACCAGCCAGTACCCCGTGATCGGCAGGCTCAGCGCCAGCACCGCGAATGCCGGCAAGCTGAACAGCAGGGTCACGCGCAGCTTGCGCGCCAGCACCGCGCCATCACCACTGCGTTGCGCCTTGAACAGCATGACGCCATGGGCGATCAGCCCGAGCAGCAGCAACACGCCCGGGGCGCTGTGAAGAATACGAACCAGCAGATAGTGTTCCATCACGGAGTCCTTGTTCAGCCCAGAAACAGGCGGTATGCCGGGTTTTCGCTTTCATCCCAGTAGGGATAACCAATGGCGTCCAGCGCCGCCGGCACCAGATGGCGCTCATCGCTCGGCACCTGCAGCGCGGCCAGCACGCGACCATCGGCGGCGCCATGGTTGCGATAGTGGAACATCGAGATATTCCAGCGCCCGCCCAGTTTCTGCAGGAAGTTGAACAGCGCCCCCGGCCGCTCGGGGAACTCGAAACGCAGCACCACCTCGTCGCCGACGCCGGCAGCATGACCACCGACCATATGACGGGTATGCAGTTTGGCCAGCTCGTTGTCAGTCAGATCCAGCACCGGGAAGCCCTGCGCGCGCAGGCCCTCGACCAGCGCCTGGCGCGGGTCGTTCTCCGGGTGGGTCTGCACGCCGACGAAGATGTGCGCCTCGCTGCCGGTGTGATAGCGGTAGTTGAACTCGGTGATCTGGCGTTTGCCCACAGCCTCGCAGAAGGCCTTGAAGCTGCCCGGCTGCTCAGGAATGGTCACGGCGATGATGGCCTCGCGCTTCTCGCCCAGTTCGGCGCGCTCGGCGACGTGGCGCAGGCGGTCGAAATTGACGTTGGCACCAGAGTCGATGCCCACCAGCACCTCGCCGGTGACGCCCTGGCGCTCGACGTACTTCTTGATCCCGGCCACGGCCAGCGCGCCGGCCGGCTCGGTGATCGAGCGGGTGTCGTCGTAGATGTCCTTGATCGCCGCACAGATTTCATCGGTGCTGACGGTGATCACCTCGTCGACGTGATGCTTGCAGATGTCGAAGGTGTGCTGGCCGATCTGCGCCACCGCCACGCCATCGGCGAACAGCCCGACAGTCGGCAGTACCACGCGCTCGCCGGCCGCCAGCGCCTGCTGCAGGCAGTTGGAGTCGTCCGGTTCGACACCGATCACCTTGATCTCCGGGCGCAGGTACTTCACGTAGGCGGCGATACCGGCGATCAGGCCGCCGCCACCGACCGGCACGAAGATGGCGTCGATGCGCCCCTGATGCTGACGCAGCACTTCCATGGCCACCGTGCCTTGCCCGGCGATCACCAGCGGATCGTCATACGGATGGATGTAGGTGTAGCCCTTCTCCTCCACCAGTTTCAGCGAATGCGCCAGCGCCTCGGGGAAGGCGTCGCCATGCAGCACGGCCTTGCCGCCGCGCGAACGCACGCCCTGTACCTTCAGCTCCGGCGTGGTGCGTGGCATGACGATGGTCGCCTTCACCCCCAGGTGCTTGGCCGCCAGGGCCAGGCCCTGCGCATGGTTGCCGGCCGAGGCCGTCACCACGCCGCGCGCCAGTTCCTCGGGTGAGAGCTGCGCCAGCTTGTTATAAGCGCCGCGAATCTTGAACGAGTACACCGGCTGCAGATCCTCGCGCTTGAGCAGAATCTGGTTGCCCAGTCGCTCGCTGAGCTGACGGGCGGGTTGCAGCGGGGTTTCCACCGCGACGTCGTAGACGCGCGAGGTGAGGATTTTCTTCACGTACTGTTCGAGCATGGCGATTTCGCAGGCGTTCGGGCTTGGAGGGGACTGCCGAGTCTACCCCAGCGCCGCGCCGGGCGACCATACGAAACGCACGGGATTCAGCCCGCCAGAACGCCACTTGCGGCTATAATTCGCGCTTTATTCCCTCACCTTCCCAGGCATTCCCCCGCGATGAACCAGGATCAGCTGAAACAGGCCGTGGCCCAGGCCGCCGTCGACCACATTCTCCCGCGCCTCGACAGCAAGAGCATCGTCGGCGTCGGTACCGGCTCCACCGCCAATTTCTTCATCGACGCGCTGGCCCAGCACAAGATGGAATTCGATGGTGCCGTGGCCAGCTCCGAAGCCACCGCCGCCCGTCTGAAAGGCCATGGCATTCCGGTGTACGACCTCAACGCCGTCAGCGATCTGGAGTTCTACGTCGACGGCGCCGACGAAAGCGACGAGCACCTGAACCTGATCAAGGGCGGCGGCGCCGCGCTGACCCGCGAGAAGATCGTCGCGGCGGTGGCCAAGACCTTCATCTGCATCGCCGACGCCAGCAAGCTGGTGCCGGTGCTGGGCGAATTCCCGCTGCCGGTGGAAGTCATCCCCATGGCGCGCAGCCACGTGGCCCGCGAGCTGGTGAAACTGGGCGGCGACCCGGTGTACCGCGAAGGCGTGCTGACCGATAACGGCAACATCATCCTCGACGTGCACAACATGTCGATCGTCGACCCGGTGAAGCTGGAGGCGGATATCAACGCCATCGTCGGCGTGGTCACCAACGGCCTGTTCGCCGCCCGCCCGGCCGACCTGCTGCTGCTCGGCACCGCCGAAGGTGTGAAAGAACTCAAGCGCTAAATCGGTGGGAGGCGTTTCAGCGGCGATTGTCGCGGCTGAAGCCCCTCCCACAGCGTTCTTTGCTCCACCCACCCTGATTTGCGCAGTCGGTAGCCCGAATGCAATCAGAGTCTCCTGCGATTCGCCACGCACACCGGAAACGCCAGGTGCGCTTGTCCACACCTACTCCAACAGGCGGCGCAGCTCCTCGCTCATCGGCATCGGCTTGAAGGCACTGACCCGCGCCCGCCCGCTATTGCCGAGCGGCACCCAGATGCGCGAGAACAGCAGTGCCGCGAGGATGCGCGGCACCTGCCCCGCCACCTCGCGCACATCCCCGAGCTGCCAGCCGGCACGCAGCATCAGGCAATGTGAACGCGCATGCAGCCATGGGCGACGCTGGGTGAGGATGTGGGCGCGCTCCAGCCAGGCCAGTGCCTCGGCGCCACGGCGCTCGCCAAGGGCCTGCACCGCCTGGGCGAACGCTTCGTCGATGGCCTTTCTCAGTTCCACGTGCATGGCGAACACCCTCACTTGCGCAGCAGGCGCAGGCCGTTGAACACCACCATAAGGCTCACGCCCATGTCAGCGAACACCGCCATCCACATGGTCGCCTCGCCTGCCAGGGTCATGCCCAGGAATATCGCCTTGATGCCCAGCGCCAGCACGATGTTCTGCAGCAGAATCGCGTGAGTCTGCCGTGACAGACGGACGAATGCGGGAATCTTGCGAAGATCGTCGTCCATCAGGGCGACATCCGCCGTCTCGATGGCGGTATCCGTTCCGGCGGCGCCCATGGCGAAACCGATCTCGGCCCTGGCCAGCGCCGGCGCATCGTTGATGCCATCACCGACCATGCCGACCACCTTGCCCTGCGCCTGGCGCGCCTCGACCCAGGCCAGCTTGTCCGCCGGCAGCAGGTCGCCGCGCGCCTCATCGACACCGACCTGCTCGGCGATGGCCGCAGCGGTGTGAGCGTTGTCCCCGGTGAGCATGCAGGTGCGCACGCCCAGCTCATGGAGTTCGGCGACCGCCTCGCGGCTGGTCTGGCGCACCGTATCGGCCACGGCGAAGAGCATCAGCGCGCGCTGCTCGTCGCACAGCACCACCACGCTCTTGCCCTGGCGCTCCAACGCCGCGAGACGCTGCTCCAGTTGCGCCGAGCAGAGCCCGAGGTCCTCGACCAGGCGGTGGTTACCGATATAGAGCAACTTGCCGTCGATCCGCCCCTGGGTGCCGCGACCTGGCAGCGCCTCGAAGTCCTCGACCTCATGCAGCCCCTGCCCCTGCTCTGCGGCGTGCAGAGCCAGCGCCCGGGAAACCGGGTGATCGGAACGCGCGGCCAGACTCGCTGCCCAGGTGGCATGGATCGGCTCGCCCGTTTCCAGCAGGTGAACACTGTCGGTCTGTACCGGCTTGCCGTGGGTCAGGGTGCCGGTCTTGTCCAGCGCCAGCTGGGCCAGGTGCCGGCCGTTCTCCAGATAGACGCCGCCCTTGATCAGGATGCCCTTGCGCGCCGCCGCCGCCAGGCCGCTGACGATGGTCACCGGGGTGGAAATCACCAGCGCGCAGGGGCAGGCCACCACCAGCAACACCAGGGCGCGGTAGATCCAGTCGAACCAGGCGCCGCCCATGACCAGCGGCGGCAATACCGCCACCACCAGGGCGAAGGCGAACACCGCCGGGGTGTAGATGCGCGAGAACTGGTCGACGAAGCGCTGAGTCGGGGCGCGCGAACCTTGCGCCTCCTCCACCGCATGGATGATGCGCGCCAGAGTGGTGTCGCGCGCCGCCGCCGTGACGCGAAACTCCAGCGAACCGGCTTCGTTGATGGTGCCGGCAAAAACCAGGTCGCCCGTACGTTTTTCCACCGGCAGGCTTTCTCCGGTGATCGGCGCCTGGTTGACCGTCGAACTGCCGCCGACCACCTCGCCATCCAGGCTGATGCGCTCACCGGGGCGAACGCGCACCACGGCGCCGAGGCCGATGGCCTGGACGTCGACTTCCTGCCAACCTCCGTCTGCCTGCCTGACCGTGGCCCGCGACGGCGCCAGGTCCATCAGGCCACGGATGGCGTTGCGCGCGCGATCCAGCGAGCGCGCCTCGATCAGCTCGGCGAGGGTGAACAGCACCATCACCATCGCCGCCTCCGGCCACTGGCCGATCAGCACGGCGCCGGTCACGGCGATGCTCATCAGCGCATTGATATTGAGATTGCGGTTCTTCAGGGCAATCCAGCCCTTCTTGTAGGTGTTCAGCCCGCACAGACCAATGGCCGCAACGGCCAGCAGCGCCACCAGCCAGCCCGGGCCGAGCGTGGCGAAATGCACCACCTCCGACGCCGTCGCCATCACCCCGGCCAGCGCCAGCGGCCACCAGGGTTTGCGCACAGGCGGCGCCGGCTGCTCGATGGTGCCTGCGGCCTCCAGTTTCGGCGTGAAACCCAGGGCGCGAATCGCCGCCAGCACCTGCGCCAGTCCATCTTCAGCGTGGCTGACGGTGAGCACACGCTGCAGCAGGTTGAACTGCAACCCGGCTACCGCCGGCAGCCTGCCGAGCGCGTCGCGAATCAGGCGCTCCTCGGTCGGGCAATCCATCTGTTCGATATGGATGCGCGTGGTAAGCGGGCCGGTCAGCGGCTCGTCCACCGCCTGAGTGGCTGCGCTGGCGTGATCATGCCCGGCGTGGTCGTGGGCATGATCGTGCCGGGCAGGTGCTTGTTCGTGCGAGTGGTCGCAGCAACGGCTCATGGGAAACCTCCCTGAAGGTGATGTTGCGCAGTACACACCCTGAAGTCACTATAGGGTCAAGCACCCTGTCGGAGAACGATCATGAAGATTGGAGAACTGGCGAAAAAGGCGAGCTGCCAGGTCGAGACCATCCGTTATTACGAGCGCGAAGGCCTGTTGCCAGAGCCGGCACGTACCGAGGGCAACTACCGCGTCTACGGCCAGAGCCACCTGGAACGCCTGGTATTCATCCGCAACTGCCGCACGCTGGACATGACCCTGGAGGAAATTCAGCGCCTGCTGGCCCTGCGCGACCTGCCTCAGGAGAGCTGCGCCGGCATCAACAGCCTGGTGGACGAGCACATCGAGCACGTCGAGGCACGCATCAACAGCCTGCTGGCGCTACGGGATCAGCTCACCGAGTTGCGCGACCGCTGCAACGGGCCGCAGGAGGCGGAAGACTGCGGCATCCTGCGCCAACTCAATGTCAGCGGCGGCGTGCAAGCGCTACCGGACGACGGCCATACCCACGTCGGCAAGAGCCATTCGCATTGATGGACTACGCTTGCAGGGCACCGCTCCGGCATACCGCCGGGCGCTCAGGGAGAAACGAAAATGCCAGGTAAGTTCGAGCTGAAGAAGGCCAAAGACGGCCAGTTCCATTTCAACCTGCTGGCCACCAACGGCCAGGTCATCCTCAGCAGCGAGATGTACAAGGCCAAGGATTCGGCGCTTAACGGCATCGAGTCGGTGAAGAAGAACGCCCAGCGTGAGGGCGCCTTCGAGACCAAGACCTCGAGCAACGACAAACACTACTTCCTGCTCAAGGCCAGCAACGGCCAGGTAGTCGGGCAGAGCCAGATGTATGCCAGCGCCGCCAGTTGCAAGAGCGGTATCGAGTCAGTGCAGAAGAATGCGCCCGATGCGCAAACGGACGACCAGACGGGCTAGTCGACCTGCTTCCTGAACAGATAGAACAGGTTCGGCTCACTGATCAGGTACAGGTTGCCCTCACCATCCGTGGCCACGCCTTCGGCCTGCGGCACACTGCGCTGCAGGCCATGCTGGCCACGTAGCAGAGACAGGGTGCTGATCGGCTTGCCGTCGGTGTCCAGTTCGATCACTAGGCGCGACTCGTCCGACAGCGCCAGCAGATGCCCACTCGCCGCATCGAAATCCAGACTGGAGAGATCGCGCACGAATAGTCGCGCATCGCGCTTCGGGTCGGTATTGACCTGCAGCGCCAGCGGCTTGCTCTCGTCAACATGGGGAAAACCCAGCACCTCGAAGATGCGCACCGGGTCGCGCTCCTTGGCTACCAGCAGACGTTGATTCTGCGCATCGTAGGCCAGCCCCTCGAATCCCTTGTTGCCATTGCGCCCTATCCCCAGGGACAGCTGCTGGAAGTCGGCGGCATCGATCACCCGCGTGACGTCGTCGATGCGCACTTTGACCAGGCGCTGCTCGCGCTCGTCGGCAATCACGTAGACGCCAGGCGCCACGTATTCGATGGCCTCGGGATCACCAAAACCCTGTAGTTCGATAGTGCGCTTGAGTTCACCGTCCAGGCTCATCTCGATCACCTTGGCCGGCTTGTTGGTCACGCTGAACAGGCTGCGGCGATCAGGATCGTAGGTCAGTGCAGACACGTCACGAATGTCTGCAATCGGCTTGGCCTCGATCACCACGCGATAGTCGCCCAGCCACATTGACTGCTCGCGCCACTGTGCACCGTGCTGCCACTCCTGCACGGAAAACCAGACGCGCTCGAACAGCCGATACTGCTGGCCCAGCACAGCACCCACCAACAGCACGAATAACAGCAGGTAAAGCCAGGGGTTGATGGAGAGCAGACGACGCATCATGAAATTCTCTGACTGCCACAGAAAAGCCCGCCACGGGCTAGACGTGGCGGGCGGGCGATTTATTTCGATCAGTTGATCAGTTCAACGCGATCAACATCGACCTCATGGCTGTTCATGTCCTTGTCGACCTCACCGGTCAGACGCACCTTGGCGTTCTCCGAGACTTTCTGCGCCGGCCAGTCTTCGTCGTCGATCTCGACATGGATGGTGCCGGTGGCGTCCTTGAACTCATAGAGTTCGTCCTGCAGGCGCTTGACGATCTGGCCTTCCAGTACGACGTTGGTGTCATCGGCGGCCTGCAGCGCGGCAGATACGGTAGTGACCTGCGGGGTTGCGCCCGGGCCGGTATAACCGGTGGCGAAAGCAGCAGTGCTGAGCAGCGGCAGAACCATCAGAGCGAGAGCGGTACGTTTCATGCTGTGAACCTCGTTGTTCGTAAGTGACGGGGTCAGATTAGTGCCGCTAGCTGAAGCCAGACTGAATCGACGCTTAAGCCAAACTGAATGCCAGGCGCCGCCTCAACCGGCGTTCGCTCGTGGCTTACTGAATCGGTAGAACAGGTTCGGTTCGGCGACGATATAGATGTCGCCATTTTCGTCCACGGCCACACCCTCGGCCTGCTCAATAGCCCGGTCCAGGCCATTGAGCCCACCACTGAGACTGAGAAAGCTGACCGGCTGACCGCGGCGGTCAAGCTCCAGCAGCAGGCGCGATTCGTCGGACAGCACCAGCAGGTGGCCGGTGCGCTCGTCGACGCTCAGCGAAGAAATGTCGCGCAGCCCCAAATTGCCGGCCAGCAGTGGCTGCATCACGCCTGCTGCGCCGTCCTCGCCTGGGAACGGCAGGCTGAACAGCCCCAGCGGACTGCGCTCCTTACCCAGCAGCAGGCTGTGACTGCGCGAGTCCCAGCCCAGCCCTTCGAACCCCTTGTTGCCCGCGTCGGCGAAGCCCAGGTCGAAACCCGGGAAATCTTCGGCATCCAACTCGAGATCGCTATCGCGCAGGGTGAAGGTCGTGAGCTGGCGACGACGTTCGTCGACGATGGCCATGCGGCCGTTGTCCATCATTTCCACACCCTCGGGATCGGCGAAGCCCTTGAGCGAGATGCGGCGCAGAATCTCGCCATCGCGGGACAACTCCACGAGCAGCGGATGCTTGCCGGTGACGGTGAACAGTGTGCCGGTACGCGGGTTGTAGGTCAGCCCAGAGGTTTCGTCCTCTTCCAGCCCGGCCAGGGCCTTGGCCTGCACCACGGCGCGATAGCCGGGCAACCAGACACTGGCGAGACGTTCAGCCAACGGCGTGGAGCGCTCCTGCCACCAGAGCTGAGCGCGATCATCCCAGTGCTGGGTTTGCACCAGCACCCCAGCAGCAAGCAATGTACAGCCGAGCAACCAGTAGCGCGGACGACTCAGGGCAGAACGGAGAGAAGGCATCGGCGGCGGCTCGGCTGCAGGGTAGCAATGCGACATCCGCTGTCGAGGGGAGTTCCGCCGCCCCAGGGCGGCGGTCATTGCTTATAGCACGCGGCTGGTGAAGCGACTGTAACCAACCAGCTCCAGTACCAGCTCGTCACCCTTGTTCAGTGCGCCAACGCCGACCGGCGTACCGGTGAGGATCACGTCACCCGGCTGCAGGGCGAAGTGCCCGGCCATGGCCTGGATCATCGGCACGATGGGGTTGAGCATGTCGCGGCTGTTGCCGTCCTGACGGGTCTCGCCGTTGATCACCAGGCGAATGCCGATATCGCCCAGGTCCTCGATGGCATCGCCCGCTACGAAGGGTGCCAGGACGCACGCGCCGTCGAAGCTCTTGGCGATTTCCCAGGGGTAACCCTTTTCCTTGAGCTTGGCCTGCACGTCGCGCAGGGTCAGGTCGAGCGCCGGGGCGAAGCCGCTGATGGCATCGCGCACTTCCTCGACATCGGGCCTCGATGACAGCGGCTTGCCGATCAGCACGGCGATTTCCGCCTCGTAATGCACCGAACCCCGATCATCGGGAATGGCGAAACCGCCATCGAGCGGCACCACACAGGAGCCCGGTTTGATGAACAGCAGCGGTTCGGTGGGCACCGGGTTGTTCAGTTCCTTGGCGTGCTCGGCGTAATTGCGGCCGATGCAAACGACCTTGCCAAGGGGAAAGTGGACGGTGGTACCGTCGACGTACTGGTGCTGATAGCTCATCACCGACTCCTGTGTTGTTGGTATTGTGGATATCCCGGCTTGTGGCCGGTCACGTACCTTAACCGACGCGCGGCCAGATACGAAAACGCCCGCTTGATGGCGGGCGTCTGCGTCGATCAGGCGAAGATCTTGCCGGGGTTCATGATGCCGTTGGGGTCGAACACGGCCTTGATCGCCTTCATGTAGGCAATCTCTGCCGCCGAGCGGCTGTACTGCAGGTAATCACGCTTGGTCATGCCGACACCATGCTCGGCGCTGATCGAACCGTTGTACTTCTCGACGATCTCGAACACCCACTTGTTGACCACCGCGCACTTGGCGAAGAAGTCTTCCTTGGCCAGCGCTTCGGGCTTGAGGATGTTCAGGTGCAGGTTGCCGTCGCCGATATGGCCGTACCAGAGCACGTCGAAGTCCGGGTAGTTGGTCGAGACGATATCGTCGATATCCTTGAGGAAGGCCGGTACCTGGCCGACGGTCACGGAGATGTCGTTCTTGTACGGTGTCCAGTGGCTGATGGTTTCGGAGATGTATTCGCGCAGCTTCCACAGGTTCTGCAGTTGCTGCTCGCTCTGGCTCATCACCCCATCGAGCACCCAGCCTTGCTCGACGCAGTGCTCGAAGGTGGCCAGGGCTTCGTTGGCCACGTCCTCGTTCAGCGCTTCGAACTCCAGCAGGGCGTAGAACGGCGTGCGGCTTTCGAACGGTGCCGGTACGTCACCACGGCCGAGGATCCTCTCCAGGCAGCGGTCGGAGAAGAACTCGAAGGCGGTCAGGTCGAGCTTGCCCTGGAAGGCATGCAGCACCGGCATGATCGAATCGAAATCCGGCGTGCCCAGAACCATCGCGGTGAGGTTCTTCGGCGCGCGCTCCAGGCGCATGGTGGCTTCGACGACGAAGCCCAGGGTGCCTTCGGCGCCGATGAACAGTTGGCGCAGGTCATAGCCGGTGGCGTTCTTGATCAGATCGCGGTTGAGTTCCAGCAGCTCGCCGGTGCCGGTGACCACTTTCAGACCGGCGACCCAGTTGCGGGTCATGCCGTAGCGAATCACCTTGATACCGCCGGCATTGGTGCCAATATTGCCGCCAAGCTGGCTCGAACCGGACGAAGCGAAATCCACCGGGTAGTACAGCCCCTTCTCTTCGGCGAACAGTTGCAGCTGCTTGGTCACCACACCTGGCTGGCAGACCACGGTACGGTCGTATTCATTGAACTCGACGATGCGGTTCATGTAGTCGAACGACACCACCACCTCGCCATTGGCGGCCACGGCAGCGGCGGACAACCCGGTACGGCCACCGGAAGGCACCAGGGCAATCTTGTGCTGATTGGCCCAGCGCACGATGGCCTGCACCTGCTCGGTGGTTTTGGGGAAGACGATGGCCGACGGCGCGGGGGTGTACTGCTTGGTCCAGTCCTTGCCGTAGGTTTCCAGGGAATCGGCATCGGTCAGCACCTTGCCGGGCTCAACCAGGGTCTTCAGCTCTTCGATCTGGGCGGGGGTGGTCATCTACGAAACTCTCAAAGGATTCATGGTCGCCCTGAGAACCATTCAGGTCGCAACCGAGCATTGAAAAAGGCGAACATGCTAGCATACGCACCCCGTGAATCGAGACGTGCAGCGATCTGCGGGCACTGGCTGATTTTCTCAGCCCTTCCCTGACATTCTTCTGTGGGACACAGGTACTCCGATGAGCAAGACCTCTCTCGAAAAGAGCAAGATCAAGTTCCTTCTTCTCGAAGGCGTGCACCAGAACGCCGTAGACACCCTGAAGGCCGCCGGTTACACCAACATCGAGTACCTCAAGACCGCCCTGTCAGGCGCTGAGCTGAAAGAGAAGATCGCCGACGCCCACTTCATCGGCATTCGTTCGCGCACCCAACTGACCGCCGAAGTCTTCGACTGTGCGAAGAAACTGGTCGCCGTCGGCTGCTTCTGCATCGGCACCAACCAGGTCGACCTGGATGCCGCCCGCGAGCGCGGCATCGCCGTGTTCAACGCACCCTACTCCAACACCCGCTCGGTGGCCGAGCTGGTGCTGGCCGAGGCCATCCTGCTGCTGCGCGGCATCCCCGAGAAGAACGCCTCCTGCCACCGTGGTGGCTGGATCAAGTCGGCGGCCAACTCCTTCGAGATCCGTGGCAAGAAACTCGGCATCATCGGCTACGGTTCCATCGGCACCCAACTCTCGGTCCTGGCCGAAGCGCTGGGCATGCAGGTGTACTTCTACGACACCGTGACCAAGCTGCCGCTGGGCAATGCCACGCAGATCGGCAGCCTGCACGAGCTGCTGGGCCTGGCCGACATCGTCTCGCTGCACGTACCGGAGCTGCCGTCCACCCAGTGGATGATCGGTGAGAAGGAAATCCGCGCCATGAAGCAGGGCGCCATCCTGATCAACGCCGCCCGCGGCACCGTGGTCGAGCTGGATCACCTGGCCCAGGCGATCAAGGACGAGCACCTGATCGGCGCCGCCATCGACGTGTTCCCGGTCGAGCCCAAGTCCAACGAAGACATCTTCGAAAGCCCGCTGCGCGGCCTGGATCGCGTGATCCTCACCCCGCACATCGGCGGTTCGACTGCCGAAGCCCAGGCCAACATCGGCCTGGAAGTGGCCGAGAAGCTGGTCAAGTACAGCGACAACGGCACCTCGGTGTCCTCGGTCAACTTCCCCGAAGTGGCCCTGCCGGCCCATGCTGGCAAGCACCGCCTGCTGCACATCCACGAGAACGTGCCGGGTGTGATGAGCGAGATCAACAAGGTGTTCGCCGACAACGGCATCAACATCTCCGGCCAGTTCCTGCAGACCAACGACAAGGTCGGCTACGTGGTGATTGACGTCGACGCCGAGTACTCGGATCTGGCGCTGGAGAAGCTGCAGCAGGTGCATGGCACCATCCGCAGCCGCGTGCTGTTCTAAGCGGCAGGCGGATATGAAAAGGGCGACCCTCGGGTCGCCCTTTTTCGTCTGGATGGGTGTAAATCCGCGCTACAGAATCACTTCACGGTCACGCTGATCTTCTCGGACATCACCGGCGGATCCAGCGGCACGTGATTCTTGTCTCCCACCAGCAATTGCAGGGTGTGCTTGCCCGGCGGCAGGGTCAGCTCGGTTTCGGTCTGGCCCTTGCCGAAGTGGCGGATGGCGTCGGTCATCGGCAGCGGCGCGTTCATCGCAGGCGGCGAATCGACATCAATCAGCAGATGATGGTGCCCGGTAGCCGGAGCATCGACACCAGCCGGCGCCACGCCCATGCCCTTGAGGCCGAACTTCACGGTAAAGGTCTGGCCGACCGTCGCGCCGTTGGCTGGCTCGATGAAGTACACCTTGGCGCCTTCCGGTGCGGGCGTGCGCGGCATGTCGGCCCAAGCGGTAGCGCTGGCACCCAGCAGCAAGGCCGCACAGAGGGAAATGGTATTCAGGGTTCGGGTCATCACAGCGTCCTCGAGCAAGGCAGAGAACGATGGACTCTAAACCGCGCCAGTCGTTCCCGCTTCGCTCTCAAGTGCCTGCAGGGCACGTCGCGCCTCGCCGAATTGCTGCTCGTTGAACACCTGCACACCAGCACGACGCAGCAGCGCGGCGGTGACGCCCTCGCCCGCGACCCGGACGCCGCTGAAGCTGCCGTCATAGTTCTCCAGATTGCCGCACGAAGGGCTGCGCGCCTTGAGCAGAGCCAGCCGGATGCCGTGCTCGCGAACCAACGCCAGCGCCTGCTCGGCGCCGTCGACGAAGGCAGTGGTAACGTCCTCGCCATCGATCGTCAGCACTGGCAAGCGGCCATCCAGCACGGCGCCACCCTGGCCGCCATGGATCTCCGCCGGCGGGCGCGGCGTGGGCAAACCACCCGCCACTTCCGGGCACAGCGCCACCACCCGCCCCTCACCCAGCCATTGCTGAAGCAGGTCGAAGGGGCCGTGGGCTCCGCCGTCGTAACGCACCCGATGCCCGAGCAGGCAGCGGCTGACCAATATCTTCTGCATCGACGTTCTCCATTGACCGCATCAGGGTAACCGCCGGTAACAACGCCGTCAGCCCTTGATTAGACAACCTTCGAATCGTCCACGAAGCCCGAATCACGCGCCCTCGCGGCCTATCCTTCGGCGGGAAGCGATCCCGCCCCATGGCGTTGCGAACAAGCCCCGGCCAGACTTGCGCAGCCAACCAGGGAGGTTCCCGTCCATGTCCAAGCCGCTTCGTACGTCGTTCATGCCGCTGCTGTGCAGCGCGGCGCTGCTCGTCCCCTCAGCCCAGGCAGCAATGCAGGCGCTGGAGGATGAAAGCCTGAGCCAGATCAGCGGCCAGGCCGGGATCACCATCCGCCTCGACCTGATGGCGCGCATCGACGAAATACGCTGGCAGGACGACGGCGGCAGCCTGTCGCTGCGCAACGTGAAGATCGACAACGGCTGCCTCAAGCCCAGTGATTGCGATGGCTATGCCCTGGGCCCTGCTCAATTAGGCGCAAGCGTACCGATTCTGGGCCTGGAGGTGCCGACCCTGGAGGTGGATGTGGTCAAGGGCAGCAACGGCCAGAGCCAGCTGCAACTGAAACTGCCCAACCTGACGGCGATCAACCAGCAACTCGGCCCGCTGGGCAAGCTGGTGATCCGTGCGCGAGTGGCCAGCGACGTCTATATCGGCAATGGCAACATCGGCAATGTTGCCCTGCGCGATCTGCGCGACATCAACGGCACCATCAAGATCTGGGGCCACTGAACAGGACAGCGGGCCTTACAGCACGTCCGTGCCGCGGCGCCTGAACCAGCCAGTGAGTGACAGTCGCTCGCGGGTGGCTGGCAGCACTTCGTGAGGCATGTCGCCGGACAGAAACAGCGCCAGGGTGCCGGCCTGGGGCAGCACGTCATGTTCGCGGCCATCACTCAGATACAGGCGCAAGGCCCCGCCCTGCTCGGCCTGCCAGTTATCGTTCAGATACAACACGGCCGACACCGCGCGCCGATCATCGTCGCGAAAGCGGTCGAGATGACGCAGGTAGAAAGCCCCCGGCTCGTAGCAGGCGAAATGACACTCGTAGTCCTCCAGGCCGAGAAACAACTCCTGATTCAGAGCCTGGCGCAGACCATCCATCAGTTGCAGGTACTGGTCACAGGCGCCGTTCTGACCCGGTTCCAGCCATTGGATGCGATCACCGCGAATCCCTTCCTGCACCTGCTGGGCGCTGCCACGCCCCACGCTGGCGGCGCTCAGCTCGCCGCGGCGCTCCCGCTTACGGCACTCCGCGGCCAGTTCATGGGTCAGACCCTCAGGGGCGAACAACGCCCGTTGCGACCAGCCCTGGCTGGCGAGGTCGTCGATAAGGCTGGAAAAGGGGTCTTGCTGGCGGGCTTCGGTCATGGCGGCGATTGTACAGCGCCGGATAGCCACTAGACATAGCTCGACAAGCCCCTTTCAGCCACCGAAAATAGCCGGCCGCAGCACCCTGCGGCCGGCTCGGAAAGTTTGCCAAGGAGTTCTCGATGCGCGTCCTGTTTGCCCTGCTGCTGATTGGCCTGACCTTGCCGGCCCTGGCCGACGATCACCTGCGCCTCTATCAGGCTGCCGGCTGGCCGCAACAGCGCGAACATTTCAACCAGGCACTCGACGCCGCCCAGCAGCGCTACCGCAGCACCCTGCCACCGGCGGTATTCCAGGCCCTGGTGGATAACAGCAATCGCCGCTTCGCCGCAGCCGCCATCGATCAACGCGCGCAGCACAGCTTGCGCATGCAACTGACCGACCCGCAACCGGCGCTGGCCTTCTTCGAATCCGCGCTGGGCCGCAAGATCGTCGCTGCCGAAACGCTGGCGACACGCAGCGATCAGCTGGCCAAGTACGCCAATGGCCTGCCGCGTACCGACGCCGATGCCACCCGTCGCCTGCTGATTCGCCACCTGGCCCAGGCCATTCCCGCCAAGGAGGCTGGCGCCGAAGTCAGCCTGGCCCTGGCCGGCGTGGCTGCCGACAGCCTCAGCCAGATGATCCCCGGCCTGCTCGGCGGCGCTCAGGCTCAGGGGCTGCTCAATGGCCAGCGCGAGCGCCTGATGACGCAGATCGAGCAGGACCTCGACAACACCCTGCTGCACGTCTATCGCGACCTGAGCGACCCGGAGTTGGAACAGTTCGTCGAATTTGCCCAGTCCGATGCCGGCAAGGCCTATTACCAGGCTGCCCTGCGAGCGCTGCGTGCCGGCCTGGCCGTGGGCATGAGCAGCAACGAGCTGGAGCCGGCACCGCAGGGCATCTGATCAACCAGGCGCGCTATTGCAGGCGCTCGCGCAGAAAATCGAAGTAGCGCCGGCGCAGCGCCTCGTTCTCATTGGCCAGGTGGTGGCGCGCTTCGCTCAGGCGCAAGATCTGCGGCTGATGGAACTTGTCCTGCAGCACCTCGAGGTTGTAGTGCCAGTCCACCGTCATGTCCGCCTCGCCCTGCACGATCAGCGGGCTGTGCTGGCTACGTCCGGCCGCCTCGATGTACGGCACCCACTTGGCCAGCGCACCGACCCAGGCCGTCGGCAGGCTGCGCGCCTGCAGGGGGTCGAGATTGTGCACGAAGTCGATGAAGGTGGCGTCGCTGGAGTTCTCACTGAAACGCCGTGGAATCTCACGAACGAACGGGCTGAGCACCCGATAGCTGAGCTTCGACCAGCCCCAGGCGCGCGGCCGAACCAGCGGCGCCAGGAGGATGCTCTGCCCCAGCTCGGGACGCGTACCGTCGGCGAGCAGATAATCCAGGGCAATCGCAGCGCCCGTGCTCTGCCCACAGAGATGCCAGGGGCTTGGCAGACCCAGCTCGCCGGCCTGCTCGAACAGGCCGGCAAGCACCTGCTGATACTCGGCGAAATCGCCGATGCTGGCGCGTGCACCGCTGGACAGCCCGTGCCCAGGCAGGTCGCAGGCGAGCACCGCGAAGTTCATGCTCAGCGCCCAGTCGACCACATGCCGGTACAAGCCCATGTGATCGTAATAACCGTGCAGCAACAGCAGCGTGCCGCGCGGTTCGGCCGGCGCCCACAGCTGCACGGCAATCTGGTAGCCGGCAGCGTTGAAGCTGCCGAGGCGGTTGTCCAGGCCGGCAAAGCGCGCTGCCAGGTCGAAGCCATAGAAGCTGCGATAAGCCTGCAGCACGGGCAAATCCAGGCGCGCTGCGGCCAAGGGTCGCAGCAGAAGGCGCAGTCGATCGGGCTGAAACGGCTCTGACATTGGGCTTTCCATAGGTTGCGCGAGGCGCGCGGGTAAATTCGGCGCCCTCTCCTCGAATGCTGCGATATTCAGCTGCCAGGCGCATCGTGGCAAGCTACACGCCCTTTTAAAGCCCGGCCCGCCCCATGCCCCGCCTGTCACGCAAGAACCTGCTCATCGCCCTGCTCGCCCTGGCTTGGCTGGTCGGCATGCTGCTCGCCTATCGCTGGTTCGAAACGCGTTACCTGCGCACCTTCGACGAGCGTGCAGCGGTGTTCTCCGGCGCCGAGCTGCAACTGCCCGCCGAACTGAGCGGCCCCGGCGCGATCCGCCTGGTGCACTTCTGGGACCCGGCCTGCCCGTGCAACGTCGGCAACCAGCAACACCTGGCCGAACTGATCGAGCACTACGCGCCGCGAGGCGTGCAATTTCACGTCGTACAGAAGCCCGGCAGCCAGGGCCGCCTGCCCGCCGAGCTGGCCGCGCTGCAAACCATCGACGAGCTGCCCGGCAGTGCCAACCTGCCGGCCAGCCCCGCCGTGGCGATCTGGGACAAGCAGGGCCAACTGGCCTACTTCGGCCCCTACAGCGAAGGCCTGGTCTGCAATTCCAGCAACAGTTTCATCGAGCCCATACTCGAAGCGCTTGAGGCTGGGCGCAAAGTGGCTGCCAGCAACACCCTGGCGGTAGGCTGCTTCTGCGAATGGGCCAAGCCCGACGCCGACTGACGAACCTCAGCCACGCCCGCGTGGCGTGCCACCCTGCCAGCGGCGGAACGCCCGGTAGAACGGCGACAGCTCGGCAAAGCCGCACGCCCGCGCCACTTCACGCACACCCAGGCCCTGATCCAGCAGGCGCAACGCGCGCAAGCGCCGCACCTCGTCGTGCAATGCGCGAAAACTGCTGCCCTGCTCGCTCAGCGAGCGCTGCAAGGTACTGCGCGGGCTGCCCAGCGCCACTGCACAAGCCTCCAGGCTGCAGGTCGTCGCGCCCAGATTGACCTCGAGCCAGTAGCGCACCCGCACCAGCAGCTGGTTCTCCAGCAATCCGGCCAACTGCTTCTCGGCCTCCTCGCTGAGCACCTCGAACAAGCGCGGGCTGGCACTGCGCGAGGGCCGCGAGAGCGACGCACGCGACAGGATCAGCACATCGTGTGGCTGCGAGAAGCGCGGTTCGACACCGAGCAGGCGGCGATGCTCGGCCAACCTGCGCGGCGCGCGATGGCGAAACTCCACGCCCAGCAGCGGCAACTCGCCGCCTGCAGACGCCAGCATCTTGCTCAACAGCACGGCCAGACACTCCATCTGCTGACGCAACGAGCCAACCTCGCGGTAGTTGAGATCGATCACCAGACGCACTTCATCGCCCTGTTCCTCCAGCCTGGCGGCAAAGCCACCGGAAAGGATGTGCTGGAAGCGCACGAAGGCCTGCAGGCCCTGGCGCAGATCGCGCGCCGCCAGCAGCAGGTAGCCGACCACGTCCATGGGCCGTGGCTGCATCACCTCGCCCAGGTGCAGGCCGATGTCGACATCCCCGCTGATTCCCTCCAGCGCCTGCCAGAAGCGCGGCGCATTGTCGTGCTCCTCTCGCGCCTCCAGCAACGGAGCCGCCAGCGCCACACCGGCATAGGCGCGGCGGTAGGTATCGGTAGGGTCGAACCCCAATGCGGCCAGCGCCTCGTAGAGCAGGCGGCGCAAGGTCGAAGAGTGGGTGAGTGCGACGAAGGCGTTGTCGACCATGGCAGACTCAGACAGATATTGACCATAGACTTTCAACATTGAGGCATAAGGTCAATGCCGGCACGCAGGCACCCGCGCAAAATGCTCGCTCGCTTGCCCCACAACAATAAGGATCGCTCGATGAAACGCTCGCTGACCGCCCTTGCCCTGGTGATTGCCGCCGCGGCTGGCGGCCTGACCTGGTACCTGCACGACAAGCAACCGCAGCGCGACGGCGAGCAGGTACTCGCGGCCCTGCAGGCGCCGGTCACGGTCGACTACGACGAACGCGGCGTGCCGCACATCCGCGCCGAGAACGAGGCGGACATGTACCGCGCCCTGGGTTTCGTGCATGCCCAGGATCGTCTGTTCCAGATGGAGCTGCTCAGGCGCCTGGCGCGCGGCGAGCTGGCCGAGGTGCTCGGCGAAAAGCTGGTCCCCACTGATCGTCTGTTCCGCACCCTGGAAATCGGCCGCCATGCCGATGCCTACGCGGCCCGCCTGGATCCCGCCAGCCCGTCCACCCAGGCATTGCTGCACTACCTCGAAGGGGTCAACCAGTACCAAGCCAGCCGGCCACGCCCGCTGGAGTTCGACCTGCTGGGCATCGAACCGCGCCCCTTCACCCTGGCAGACACCCTGAGCGTCGCCGGTTACATGGCCTACAGCTTCGCGGCCGCACTGCGCACCGAACCGCTGATGACGCATATCCGCAACGAACTGGGTGCGGACTACCTCAAGGTCTTCGACCTCGACTGGCACCCACAGGGCGTAATCGGCCCTTCCCTGGCCGCCAATGACTGGAAGGACCTGTCCGCCCTGGCCCAGCTCAGCAACAGCGCCTTACAAGGCACTGGCCTGCCGCAGTTCGAAGGCAGCAACGCCTGGGCGCTGTCCGGCAGCCGCACCGCCAGTGGCAAACCGCTGCTGGCGGGCGATCCGCACATTCGCTTCTCGCTGCCGGCAGTCTGGTACGAAGCCCACCTGCAGGCGCCCGGCTACGAGCTGTACGGTTACCACCACGCGCTGATCCCCAGCGCCATGCTCGGCCACAACCGTGATTTCGCCTGGAGCCTGACGATGTTCCAGAACGACGATCTCGACCTGATCGCCGAGCGCGTCAACCCGAACAATCCCGAGCAGGTCTGGTACCGCGGCAAGTGGGTCGATCTCCAACAGCGTACCGAGAGCATCCGGGTCAAAGGCGCCGAGCCGGTGCAGATCACCCTGCGCCGCTCACCGCACGGCCCGATCATCAACGATGCCCTGGGCCAGACCAGCGGCAGCACGCCGATCGCCATGTGGTGGGCCTTCCTGGAGACCGACAACCCGCTCCTCGACGCCTTCTACCAGCTGAACCGCGCCGACAGCCTGGACAAGGCGCGCGCCGCCGCCGAAAAGATCGAAGCGCCCGGCCTCAACGTGGTCTGGGCCAATGCCGCTGGCGATATCGGCTGGTGGGCGGCCGCCAAACTGCCGCTGCGCCCGAGCGGGGTCAATCCGACCTTCATTCTCGACGGTGCCAGCAGCGAAGCGGACAAGCTCGGCTACCAGCCATTCAGCGCCAACCCACAGGAAGAGAACCCGCAGCGCGGCTACATCGTCTCGGCCAATTACCAACCGGTGCCGGCCAGCGGCATCGAGATTCCCGGCTACTACAACCTGCCTGACCGTGGCCAGCGCCTGAACCAGCGCCTGAGCGATGCCTCGGTGAAATGGGACCTGCACAACAGCCAGGCCCTGCAGCTCGATACCGGTAGCGACTACCCCAAACGGGTGCTGACCCCGATCCTCGACGAGTTGCGCGCCGCCGCTCAGGGCGAGCAGGAACAAGCCATGGTGCAGGCCTTGGCCGACTGGAACGGCGAGCATCCGCTGGACTCGGTGAGCGCCACCCTGTTCAGCCAGTTGCTCTATCAACTGGCCCACGAGGCCATGGCCGATGAACTGGGCGATGCCTTCTTCGACAGCCTGCTGCAAAGCCGCGCGCTCGACATCGCCCTGCCGCGCCTGACAGCTGATGCGACTTCGCCCTGGTGGCGGCGCCAGGGTGGCAGCGGCGAGGAGACCCGCGCACAGATCGTCGCCGACGCCTGGCGTGCCAGCCTGGCGCACCTGCACGCGCAGTTCGGTGATGACCCCGCCGATTGGCAATGGGGGCGCGCCCATACCCTGACCCACAGCCACCCGCTGGGCCAGCAACAGCCGCTGGCCTGGTTGCTGAATGCCGGCCCGTTCGCCGCGCCGGGTAGCCACGAAGTGCCGGACAACCTCTCGCACAAGATCGGCCCAGCGCCCTGGCCAGTGGTCTACGGCCCCTCGACCCGACGCCTGATCGACCTGGCCGATGCCAGCACGGCGCTCGGCGGCAACCCCGTGGGCCAGAGCGGCGTCCCCTTCGACCCACACTACGCCGACCAGGCCGCCGGTCACGTGCTCGGCGTATACCGTCCACAACACCTGAGCGCCGAGGATGTGACGGCCAACAGCCAGGGCACGCTCAGGCTGCTGCCACGCTAAGCACTGCCCGGCCTGCGCACGCTGCGTCGCAACGACCAGCGTGCACCATGCAGCCGGGCAGCGCCGTTCACCGCGTGGTGCGCCGCCGGTGCATCACGCTGCACACTGGTGCACGTCTCCCGCAACGAACGCCTCGCTGCGCCCGCCTGCCCTCCGCAAAGCCCAGGAAACAAGGGCTTCACGTCCATGTAAGAAAACTGGCACACGCCCTGCATAGGCTTAAGCAACTCAAGTTTCGGGGGCCTTGGTACAGGCAGGCTGGGGAATCCCCTTCTTTATTTGACGTGATCACCACGTCACAAGCGGCGCCACCGCTCATTCGAGAGCACGCAGCTACCCGTTTCGGGGACCTTGGTACAGGCAGGCCGGGGGATCCCCACTTTATTCGACGCGCTCGCCGCGTCACGACCAGCGCCACCGCTCATTGCAGAGCCCGGCGCTGCCCGTTTCGGGGACCTTGGTACAGGCAGGCCGGGGATCCCTTCTTTATTCGACGCGCTAGCCGCGTCACAACTGGCGCCATCGCTCATCCCAGAGCGCAGCGCTGCCCGTTTCGGGGACCTTGGTACAGGCAGGCCGGGGGATCCCCTTCTTTATTCGGGACGCAGTGCCAGTCGCGCACGCCAACGTCCATCCTCTTGTGCACCGCGCCACTCCCCGTCCAGCGGACGGGGCGAGACCAGCACCAGCAGCAGATCCCTTCCGTCGCGCTCCACACGCCAGTTCACCAGGCCCAGCGGCAGTTTGAGCTGGCCATCGCGCACCCGCCCGTAGGCATCCTCGTAGCGATACACCAGAGCGCCGTCGACATGCTCGACGCGAGCTTGTGGCTCACGGTTGAGCCAGAGCTGCAGCCCCTGCTCCCAGGGTTCGACGTCCTCGATATGAATGCGCGGCGGCTCGAACAGACGCCCGAGCATGACCCCGACAAGGAAGGCGATCAGCATCACCGACGCCATAAAACGCCAGCGCAAACGCGGCCGTGGATCTTCTGGCGGCGTAGAATGGCGCTCGTCCCAGTGCTCGGAGTGCTGCATGTTCCACGTCATCCTCTTTCAACCGGAAATACCGCCCAATACCGGCAACATTATCAGGCTGTGCGCCAACAGCGGCTGTCAGCTGCACCTGATCGAGCCACTGGGCTTCGAGCTGGACGACAAGCGCCTGCGCCGCGCCGGCCTGGATTACCACGAATACGCCACGCTCAAGCGCCATCCGGACCTGCCGAGCTGCCTCGACAGCCTTGGCCAGCCGCGCCTGTTCGCCTTCACCACCAAGGGCTCGCAGCCGTTCCATGAGGTCGCCTACCAGCCCGGTGACGCCTTCCTGTTCGGCCCGGAAAGCCGCGGCCTGCCCGAGGACGTGCGCAATGCCCTGCCACCCGAGCAGCGTGTGCGCCTGCCGATGCGCGCCGGTTGCCGCAGCCTGAACCTCTCCAACACCGTGGCCGTGACCGTTTACGAAGCCTGGCGACAAAACGGCTTCGCCGACGCCGAGTAAGGCGCCAGACGGACACAAAAAAGCGCCCCGCGGGGCGCTTTTTCATGCAACCGAGCCGCGCTTAGTGAGCGGTGGTTTCACCGGACTGCTGCATGCGCTGCAGTTCCTGGGCGTACAGCGCGTCGAAGTTCACCGGCGACAGCATCAGCGCCGGGAACGAGCCACGGATCACCAGGCTGTCCAGCGCTTCACGGGCATACGGGAACAGGATGTTCGGGCAGAACGCGCCGAGGGTGTGGCTCATCGAAGCGGCGTCCAGGCCCTTGATCAGGAAGATGCCTGCCTGCTGAACCTCAGCGATGAAGGCGACTTCTTCGCCGTTCTTCACGGTTACCGACAGGGTCAGCACGACCTCATGGAAGTCGCCGTCCAGAGCTTTCTGGCGGGTGTTCAGATCCAGGCCAACGCTCGGCGTCCACTCCTGACGGAAGATTTCCGGGCTCTTCGGCGCTTCGAAGGACAGGTCCTTGACGTAGATGCGCTGCAGGGAGAATTGCGGGTTCTGCGAATCGTCAGCAGCTGCGCCGCTGATGGCTTGCTCGGTCATGGCGTTTGCCTTCCTTAAAGTTGAGTGTTCAAGCGGGGCTCTGCAGCAGCGCATCGAGCTTACCGGCGCGCTCCAGGGCATAGAGGTCGTCACAACCACCCACGTGGGTGCTGCCGATCCAGATTTGCGGTACCGAGGTGCGCCCGGCCTTGCGGGTCATCTCCGCGCGAATGGTCGGCTGGCCGTCAACGCGGATTTCCTCGAAGTCCACCCCTTTGCTGGCCAGGAGCTGCTTGGCCCGCATGCAGTAGGGGCACCAGTCGCTGGAGTAGACGACCACGCTGGCCATGTCACTTCACCAGCGGCAGGTTGTCGCCACGCCAGGTAGCGATGCCACCGGACAGCTTGGCGGCGGTGAAACCGGCCTTCTTCAGTTCGCGGGCGATGCTGCCGGCGTGCTGACCCATGGCGTCGACCACGACGATGGTCTTGGCCTTGTGCTTCTCCAGCTCGGCAATGCGCGTAACCACCTTGTCATAGGGGATGTGCAGCGAATCGACGATATGGCCTGCGGAGAAGTCCTTCTGCGCACGTACGTCGAGCACCACGCCCTGGTCGCTGTTGACCAGCGCGGTGAGCTCGCGGCTGGACAGGCTCTGCCCGCCCTTGCGCATTTCGGTGATGATCAGCAACACCAGCAGAACGGCGAACATTCCACTCAGTAGATAGTGGTTGGTGATGAATTCAATCAGGTGAGCGAGCATCTATAGGACCCAGGGCGGTAAAATGCCGGCCAGTATACACAGCCCCACAGGTCGGCCAAACCCCGTCCGGCAGTGACGCGCCAGGCGCTTGGCCCTAAAATGCCGGGCTGTTCCATTGCCCCCTCAGACGCAGAGCGAGCCAGTTTAATGAGTGCCACGCCAAAACCCTTGGTTCTGATCATCCTCGACGGCTTCGGTCACAGCGACAAACCCGAGTACAACGCCATCTACGCCGCCAACACGCCGGTCTACGACCGCCTGCGTGCCACCTACCCGCACGGCCTGATCTCCGGCAGCGGCATGGATGTCGGCCTGCCGGACGGACAGATGGGCAACTCGGAGGTCGGCCACATGAACCTCGGTGCAGGGCGTGTGGTGTACCAGGATTTCACCCGCGTGACCAAGGCGATCCGCGACGGCGAATTCTTCGATAATGCGACCATCAACCAGGCCGTGGACAAGGCCGTGGCCGCCGGCAAGGCCGTGCACATCCTCGGCCTGCTCTCCGATGGCGGCGTGCACAGCCATCAGGATCACATCGTCGCCATGGCCGAGCTGGCCGCCAAGCGCGGCGCCGAGAAGATCTACCTGCACGCCTTCCTCGATGGCCGCGACACGCCGCCCAAGAGCGCGCAGTCGTCCATCGAACTGCTCGACGCCGCCTTCGCCCGCCTCGGCAAGGGTCGCATCGCCAGCCTCACCGGCCGCTACTTCGCCATGGACCGCGACAACCGCTGGGATCGTGTCGAGCAGGCCTACCACCTGATCGTCGACGGCGCCGGCCAGTTCAACGCCGCCAGCGCAGTCGAAGGCCTGCAGGCCGCCTACGAGCGCGGCGAGAGCGACGAGTTCGTCAAGGCCACCACCGTCGGCACGCCGGTGCAGGTCGAGGACGGCGACGCCGTGGTGTTCATGAACTTCCGCGCCGACCGCGCCCGCGAACTGACCCGCGCCTTCGTCGAGCCGGGCTTCAAGGAATTCGAGCGTAAACGCGCGCCGCAGGTCGGCTTCGTCATGCTCACCCAGTACGCGGCGAGCATCAAAGCGCCCAGCGCCTTCGCTCCGGAAGCGCTGACCAACGTGCTCGGCGAATACCTGGCCAAAAACGGCAAGACCCAACTGCGCATCGCCGAGACCGAGAAATACGCTCACGTCACCTTCTTCTTCTCTGGCGGCCGCGAAGAGCCGTTCGAGGGCGAAGAGCGCATCCTGATTCCGTCGCCGAACGTCGCCACCTACGACCTCAAGCCGGAAATGAGCGCACCGGAAGTCACCGACAAGATCGTCGATGCCATCGAAAACCAGCGCTATGACGTGATCATCGTCAATTACGCCAACGGTGACATGGTCGGCCACACCGGCGTGTTCGAGGCAGCGGTCAAGGCCGTGGAAACTCTCGACACCTGCGTCGGCCGCATCGCCGAGGCACTGGACAAGGTTGGCGGCGAAGCGCTGATCACCGCCGACCACGGCAACGTCGAGCAGATGGAAGACGAGTGCACCGGCCAGGCGCACACCGCCCACACCTGCGAACCGGTGCCGTTCATCTACGTTGGCAAGCGCCCGGCACGCATCCGCGAAGGCGGCGTACTGGCCGACGTGGCGCCGACGCTGCTCACGCTGATGGGCCTCGAACAGCCAGCCGAAATGACCGGCAAGACCATCGTCGAGCTGCAGTAATCGACAGAAAACAAGAAACGCCCCGCGCCATAAGGCCTGGGGCGTTTTTTTTGCCCGGCAGCGCGGGCATACTAGGCCTCAATTCGCCCTCCGGTGTCGCCTCGCCCATGCTTCGCATCCTCGTCCTGATTCTGCTCAGCAGCCTGATCGCTCCGGCCATCGCCGATCAGCGTGCCGATACCCAGCGCCAGCTGGAAGCCGCACGCCAGGACGTCGCCGAGCTGAAGAAGCTGCTGGAGAAACTGCAGCAGGAGAAATCCGGCGTGCAGCAGCAGTTGAAGAAGACCGAGACCGAGATGGGCGAGCTGGAAAGCCAGGTCAAGGACCTGCAGCACGAGCTCAAGGACAGCGAGCAGGAAATCCAGCGCCTGGATCAGGAGAAAAAAAAACTCCAGAGCGCGCGCACTGAACAGCAGCGACTGATTGCCATCCAGGCGCGGGCCGCCTATCAGAGCGGGCGCCAGGAGTATGTCAAGTTGCTGCTCAACCAGCAGAACCCGGAAAAGTTCTCGCGCACCCTGACCTATTACGACTACCTCAGCCAAGCCCGCCTCGAACAGCTCTCGGCCTTCAACGAGACCCTGCGCCAGCTGGCCAACGTCGAGCAGGAAATCACCAGCCACCAGGCCCAGCTACAGGCGCAGAAGGCCGGTCTGGATGAGCGTCACGCCAAGCTCGCCGAGGCGCGCAAGGAACGCCAGCAAGCCCTGGCCAAGCTCAACCGCGACTTCGCCAGCCGTGATCAGCGCCTCAAGGCGCGTCAGCAGGAGCAGGCCGAACTGGGGCGCGTGCTGAAGACCATCGAAGAGACACTGGCCCGTCAGGCCCGCGAAGCCGAGGAGGCACGCAAGCGCGCCCTGGCCGCCCAGAAGACCGAGCAGGCACGCCCAGGCAGTCAGCCAAGCGGCCCACTGGTGACCTCCGGCGCCGTCTATGGCGGGCCTTTCGCCAGCGCGCGAGGTAAGCTGCCGTGGCCGGTCGATGGCCGATTGGTAGCACGCTACGGAACCCCTCGCGGCGGCGACGCTCGTACTAAATGGGACGGCGTGCTGATCGGCGCGCCGGCCGGCAGTCAGGTACGCGCCGTGCATGGTGGGCGAGTGGTATTCGCCGACTGGTTGCGTGGCGCCGGTCTGTTGGTCATTCTCGACCATGGCAACGGTTATCTGAGCCTGTACGGCCACAACCAGAGCCTGCTCAAGAGTGCCGGAGACGTGGTCAAGGCCGGCGACCCCATCGCCACCGTTGGTAGCAGCGGTGGCCAGGAAACATCGGCGCTGTACTTCGCCATTCGCCAGAACGGCCGTCCGAGTGATCCGGCACAATGGTGCCGCGCGCAGGGATAAGCGCTTTATCCATTTAGGAGTTGTGTTCATGCCCCATCGCTTTCGCCCCACCTGCCTGGCTCTGGCCCTCGGGCTGCTGCTTGGCACTCCAGCCCTGCAAGCTGCCGAGCCTGCCCCCGCGCCGGCACCGGCGGCGAGCAGCAAGGCCCCGCTGCCACTGGATGAACTGCGCACTTTTGCCGAGGTGATGGACCGCATCAAGGCCGCCTATGTCGAGCCGGTCAGCGACAAGACCCTGCTGGAAAATGCCATCAAGGGCATGCTCAGCAATCTCGACCCGCACTCGGCCTACCTCGAGCCGGAAGCCTTCGCTGAACTGCAGGAAAGCACCAGCGGCGAATTCGGCGGCCTGGGCATCGAGGTCGGCATGGAAGACGGCTTCGTCAAGGTGGTATCGCCCATCGATGACACGCCCGCCTCGAAAGCCGGCATCCAGCCTGGCGACCTGATCGTCAAGATCGACGGCCAACCGACCAAGGGCCTGTCGATGATGGAAGCCGTCGACAAGATGCGCGGCAAGGCCGGCAGCAAGATCGAGCTGACCCTGGTGCGTGATGGCGGTCGCCCGTTCGACCTGACTCTGACCCGCGCCGTGATCAAGGTGCGCAGCGTGAAGAGCCAGATGCTCGAAGACGGCTACGGCTATCTGCGTATCTCGCAATTCCAGGTCAACACCGGCGAGGAAGTCGGCAAGGCACTGACCAAGTTGCGCCAGGAGAATGGCAACAAGAAGCTGAGCGGCCTGGTCATGGACCTGCGCAACAACCCGGGCGGTGTGCTGCAGGCTGCGGTGGAAGTGGCCGACCACTTCCTCAAGAGCGGGCTGATCGTCTACACCGAAGGCCGCCTGGCCAACTCCGAACTGCGCTTCAACGCCGATCCGGCCGACGCCAGCGAAGGCGTGCCGCTGGTGGTGCTGATCAACGGTGGCAGTGCCTCGGCCTCGGAAATCGTCGCGGGCGCTCTGCAGGATCACAAACGTGCGGTGCTGATGGGTACCGACAGCTTCGGCAAGGGTTCGGTACAGACCGTGCTGCCGCTGAACAACGACCGCGCGCTGAAACTGACCACGGCGCTGTACTTCACCCCCAACGGTCGCTCGATCCAGGCTCAGGGCATCATCCCCGACATCGAGGTGGCACGTGCCAAGCTCACCCGCGAGCAGGACAGCGAAGGCATCAAGGAAGCCGACCTGCAGGGTCACCTGGGCAATGGCAATGGCGGTGCCGATCGCCCCAGCCGTGGCGCCCAGGCTGCGCGTACGGATCGCCCGCAGGACGACGACTACCAGCTGAGCCAGGCACTCAACCTGCTCAAGGGCCTGAGCGTCACGCGCGGCAACTGAGACAAGCAGGCAATACGAAAAAAGCCCGGACAACTGTCCGGGCTTTTTCTTGTCTTCCGTAGCGTGTCGCGGGACGCCGAGGTGAAGCGCACCGGGGCTGGCACCAGCGTCACGGCTGCTGCGCCCGGCCCACGCTGCGGTTTTCGCAACCGCAGATGATTACAGGTAGTTCTCGGTAATGTCGTCGATGAAGCCGTCGGCACGCATCTGGTCCAGTGCCTTCTGCAGACGCTCGACCACTTCGTCCGGAGTGTCCTTGTTCAGCGCCAGGTACAGCTCGGCGTCATTGAAGCGCAGCACGGTGTTGAGGCCGCTGACGTCTTCCTGCTTGGCCAGGTAGCGGCCGACCGGGTCGGTGGTGGCCCACAGGTCGATCTGCCCGCGCACCAGCTTCTTCACGTTCTCCTGGTCACGCAGGGCGTTGAGTGGCTCCAATCCCTGGCTTTCCAGATGCTGGCTGACCGCATCGTTCTTGTAGGCGCCGACGCGGTACTTGGCAGCGTCCTTGAGGCTCGACACCTTGATATCGTTACCCGGCGCAGCGAGCAGCACCCAGCCGGTCTTGGCCAACGGCCCCACCCACTTGAACAGCGGTTTGCGCTCCTCGGTATAGGTGGTGGAGAACAGGCCGTAGTTGGGCTTGTCCAGGGTCAAGCGATAGAGACGATCCCAGGGGAAGCGCAGAGTCAGGGTGTAATCGATGCCGGCACGCTTGAACATTTCGCGCACGATGTCAGCACTGATGCCGTCGATCGAGTCATCTCGGGCAAAATTCTTGTCATCGATCGCCATGTTGAACGGCGGGAAATTCTCGGTCAGCAGGATTACCTTGTAATCGCGCGGCAGTTCCGCATGAGCGATACCAGCACCTAGGCACAGTGCCAAAAGCAGACGTTGACTCAGTTTCTTCAGCATAAGAGCGACTCCCCAGACTTCATATCGACGGGATCAGCCACCGCACAGGGCAGCTGCTTCCGCACCGACAATCACATGTAGTTTCTCTGTATATCGTCCAGCACGCCTTCGGCACGCATCTGCTCCAGAGCAGTTTGCAAACGCTGCACCACCTCATCAGGGGTGTTGCGATTGAGCGCCAGGAACAACTCCGACTCGTTGAAGTGCAATACCGTCTGCAGGCCGGTGACGTCTTCCTGCTTGGCCAGATAGCGCCCCACCGGATCGGTGGTGGCCCATAGGTCGATCTGCCCACGCATCAGCTTCTTGGCATTTTCCTGATCACGCAGCGAATCATACGTGGTCACCCCCTGGCCAGCCAGATAGAGACTGACCGCGGCATTCTTGTAGGCACCTATACGGTATTGGGCTGCATCCTGCAGGCTCGACACCTTGATCTGGCTATCAGGCGCCGCGAGCAACACCCGGCTGGTCTTGGCCAGCGGGCCAACCCACTTGAACAGCGGCTTGCGCTCCTCGTTAAAGGTGGTGGAAAACAAACCCACATTGGGCGTGTCCAGGGTCATCTTGTAGACACGATCCCAGGGGAAACGCAGGGTCAGGGTGTAATCGATGCCGGCACGCTTGAACATCTCACGCACGATGTCGGCGCTGATACCGTCGATGCTATCGCCACGGGCGAAGTTCTTGTCGTCCACCGCCATGTTGAAGGGCGGGAAATTCTCGGTCAGCAGTACCACCTTGTAATCCCGTGGCAGCTCCGCGTGGGCGAAACCGGAGGCGAGAAACAGGGCGACGAACAAGCTTTTCTTCAGAGTTTTCAGCATAAGACGTACCGCTCGCATGGCTTTAGGTTTCGGCTAGCGACATCCTTGCATGGACCCGAGGCCGGTCATTGGCGCTCAGTGGCTTGCCGTCCATGGCCAGCGACCGACTCGTAGTCGGTCGCGTATTCGGTGCTTACAGATAGCTGTTAAGAGTCTTCTCGACGAAGCCTTCGGCGCGCATCCGATCCAGCGCGCCCTGCAACTTGGCGACGATCTCGTCGGGTGTTCCCCTGTTCAGTGCCAGGTACAGCTCGGCACTGTCGAAACGCAAGACGGTCTTCAGGCCGGAGATGCCCTCCTGCTTGGCCAGGTAACGGCCGGCCGGATCGCCCGTGGCCCAAAGATCGATTTGTCCGGCGACAAGCTTGCGCGCATTTTCCTGGTCGCGCAGCGACGTGCTGTGATCCACGCTCTTGTCGGTCAGGTACTCGGAGATCGCATCGCCCTTGTAAGCGCCGATGCGATAGGACTTGGCCTCATCCAGGCTGCTCAGGTTGATCGAGCTGTCACCCTTGGCCAGCATCACCCAGTCATCAGGGCCGATCGGGCCCACCCATTTGAACAGTTGCTCACGCTCCGGCAGACGCGCGGTGACGAATACCCCATAGCCTGGTTTTTCCAGAGCCAGCTTGTAGATGCGATCCCAGGGGAAGCGCAAGGTCAGGTTGTACTGGACCTCGGCGCGCTTGAACATTTCCTTGACGATATCCACAGCGACGCCGTCGATGTTGTCTTCCTGGGCGAAGTTCTTGCCGTTGCTCGCCATGTTGTATGGCGGAAAATTTTCGGTGAGCAGGACCACGTTGTAGTTCGGATCCACTTCGGCGCGCGCGGCACCGGCCAGCACCACAAGGGTGCCGCCCAGCGCGATCAGCATGCGTTTGAACATGGCGTTTCTCTTTTTAATAAAAGGCAGACCTCATCAGAATAACCGCCATACCCTCCTCAGCCCAGCGATTACTGGCAGTGTGCCTCAGTAGCGCGCCTCGATGCTCTTCAACGCACCCTCGGCCCGCAACGAGTCCAATGTACGTTGCAACTTCTGCACCAGCTCATCAGGGGTTTGCCGGTTGAGCGCCAGGTACAGGTCGGCCTTGTACAGGTGCTGCACCACCTTGAGGCTATCCACCCCCTCCTGACGTGCAACGAAGCGCCCAGCCTGATCCGAAGTGACCCACAGATCGATCTGCCCACGCTCGAGCTTGCGCACGTTCTCGGCATCGCGCAGCGCTGTCTGCACCTCGATACCCTTGTCCAACAGGAACTGGGTCTTGGCATCGTCCTTGTAGCCGCCAATGCGGTACCGCCGCGCATCCTCCAGCGAGCCCAGCTGGATAGCGCTGTCGCCCTTGGCGAACAACACCCAGTCGTTGCTGGCGATCGGGCCGACCCACTTGAACAGTTTTTCGCGCTCGGCCGTGCGCGCCGTGGAGAACAGGCCATAACCGGCATCATCCAGGGTCTGCTGGTAAACACGCTGCCAGGGGAAGCGCAGGATCAGCTGGCACTCGACACCGGCTCGCTCGCAGACGGCGCGCAGGATGTCAGCACTGATGCCGGTGACATTGTCGTCGCGCGCAAAGTTGTTGCCAGTGACCGACATGTTGAATGGCGGCAGGTTCTCCGTAAGCAGCACCAGCGACTCCGCACGCGCAAGACTGAGGCCACAGGACAGGGCCAGGATGGTCACGAAACGAATAAGGAACATGAAGACTCCGTGTCGAAAATGCTCGGCAAAAGATGCCCTCCGCGATCGCGGGGACGAGGGATTCAGGGATATGCGGAGAATGCTAGCGAGATTGCCGGCACTTTGCCGTCGACTCGCCCGCAGCTTTGGCCAAGGCAGCGTGGCACGGGCGCTTCGGGGAGCAGAGCGGGTCGCTCAGAGCCGCTTGCGCGGCCCGAGCGAGGCAGTCATCAGCGGACGACGATGCCGCGGCTGGCCAGATAGGCCTTGGCTTCCGGCACGCTGTATTCGCCAAAGTGGAAGATGCTCGCGGCCAGCACCGCATCGGCCTTGCCTTCGAGGATGCCGTCGGCCAGGTGCTGCAGGTTGCCGACGCCACCGGAGGCGATCACCGGCACGCGCACGGCCTCGCTGATGGCGCGGGTCACGCCCAGGTCGTAGCCGCTCTTCACTCCGTCCTGGTCCATGCTGGTGAGCAGGATCTCGCCGGCGCCCAGGCCTTCCATCTTGCGCGCCCACTCGACGGCATCCAGGCCGGTCGGCTTGCGCCCGCCATGGGTGAAGATTTCCCAGCGCCCCGGCTCGCCCGGCGCCGATACGCGCTTGGCGTCGATGGCGACGACGATGCACTGCGAGCCGAAACGCGCGGCAGCTTCGCCGACGAACTCGGGGTTGAACACTGCCGCAGTGTTGATCGACACCTTGTCGGCACCGGCATTGAGCAGGTTGCGGATGTCCTGCACGGTACGCACGCCACCACCGACGGTGAGCGGAATGAACACCTGGCTGGCCATGCGCTCGACCGTGTGCAGGGTGGTGTCACGACCGTCGACGCTGGCGGTGATGTCGAGGAAGGTGATCTCGTCGGCACCTTGCTCATCGTAACGGCGGGCGATCTCCACCGGGTCACCGGCATCGCGGATGTTCTCGAACTTGACGCCCTTGACCACGCGGCCATTGTCGACGTCGAGGCAAGGGATGATACGTTTGGCCAGTGCCATATCGGTGCTCTCGCAGTTCTGTAGGGTGGGCAACGCTCTTTTTGCCCACCATTGTTCGGTGGAAAGCCAATGACGGCTTCCCACCCTACGGCTGACTTAACCTTTGAAGCTGTCGCAGAAGCTCTGCGCTTCGGCCACGTCCAGGGTGCCTTCGTAAATGGCACGGCCGGTGATGGCACCGATGATGCCGGGCGAACGCGCCAGCAGCAGCTTCTCGATGTCGCCAAGGTTGTGGATGCCGCCGGAAGCGATCACCGGAATGCGACTAGCGGCAGCCAGCGCTGCGGTCGCTTCGACGTTGCAGCCCTGCATCATGCCGTCTTTGGCGATATCGGTATAAACGATGGCGGACACACCATCGGCCTCGAAGCGCTTGGCCAGATCGGTAGCCTGCACGCTGGAGACTTCCGCCCAGCCGTCGGTGGCGACGAAACCGTCCTTGGCATCCAGGCCGACGATCACCTTGCCCGGGAAGGCCTTGCAGGCCTCGGCGACGAACTCGGGCTGCTTCACTGCCTTGGTGCCGATGATCACGTAGCTGACGCCAGCGCGCACGTAGTGCTCGATGGTCTCCAGGGTACGGATACCGCCGCCGATCTGGATTGGCAGATTCGGGTAACGCTTGGCGATGGCGGTGACCACCTCGCCATTGACCGGCTGCCCTTCGAAGGCGCCGTTGAGGTCGACCAGGTGCAGGCGACGGCAACCGCCCTCGACCCACTTGGCGGCCATGCTCACCGGGTCATCGGAGAACACCGTGGAGTCTTCCATGCGGCCCTGGCGCAGGCGCACGCAGGCGCCGTCCTTCAGATCGATAGCGGGGATAATCAGCATCGGTTGAACCTGCTCAAGTTTGAATTCGGTGAGGCGCTCAGTTCTTTTCGAGCGCCCAGAGGTCACTCTCGATGCTTTCGAACCTGTCTTTCAGGTGCGCCTGCACGTCGAGAATCGCCTTGTTGTAATAGTGCGGAGCCAGCTCGCGGGTGATCAGATCGAGCACCTCCTGAACTTCGAAGGTCCCCAGCTGCAGCTCGAAACGCTCATCGAGAAAGCGCTGCAACATCAACAGCGCGGCCTGCTCCTGGGCAGGTTCGAGCGCGAGACTGGGAACCTTGGCGCGAGCCATTACCAGCGACCATCCCAGGCGGCGAAGTTCTGCAGCAGCTGCAGACCGTGGGTATGGCTCTTCTCCGGGTGGAACTGCACGGCGAAGCGCGAGCCCTCGGCCAGCGCGGCGGCGAAGTCCTTGCCGTAGCGGCCACGACCGACCACCTGCTGCGGCTTGCCGGCCTCGACGTAGTAGCTGTGCACGAAGTAGAAGCGCGCCTCGTCCGGAATGTCGTGCCAGAGCGGGTGCTTGACCGCCTGGCTGACCTGGTTCCAGCCCATGTGCGGCACTTTGAGGCGCTCGCCCTCTTCGCTCAGATCCTTGCCAAAGAAGCGCACCTGGCCGGGGAACAGGCCGATGCAATCGACACCGTCATTCTCTTCGCTGCGCTCGAGCAGGGCCTGCATACCGACGCAGATACCGAGGAACGGACGGTCGACGCTGACCTCTCGCACCAGCTCATCGAAGCCCAGACGCTTGATCTCGGCCATGCAGTCGCGGATCGCGCCGACGCCGGGGAACACCACGCGATCAGCCTCGCGGATCACCTTGGCGTCGGAAGTCACCAGCACACGGCCAGCGCCGACGTGCTCCAGCGCCTTGGCCACCGAGTGCAGGTTGCCCATGCCATAGTCGATTACGGCTACCGTCTGCATTTACAGGCAGCCCTTGGTCGAAGGCATCTGCCCGGCCATGCGCGGGTCCAGCTCCACTGCCATGCGCAGCGCGCGGCCGAAAGCCTTGAACACGGTTTCGATCTGGTGGTGGGTGTTGTGCCCACGCAGGTTGTCGATATGCAGCGACACCAGCGCGTGATTGACGAAGCCCTGGAAGAACTCCTGGAACAGGTCGACATCGAAGTTGCCCACCACCGCACGGGTGAAAGGCACGTGCATCTGCAGGCCCGGACGACCGGAGAAATCGATCACCACGCGCGACAGCGCCTCGTCCAGCGGCACATAGGAATGGCCGTAACGGGTCATGCCCTTCTTGTCACCGATGGCCTTGGTGAAGGCCTGGCCGAGGGTGATACCGACATCCTCGACGGTGTGGTGGTCGTCGATATGCAGATCGCCCTTGCACTCGATATCGAGGTCGATCAGACCATGACGGGCGATCTGGTCGAGCATGTGCTCGAGAAAGGGCACACCGATATCGAAGCGCGCCTTGCCGGTACCATCCAGGTTGATCGAGACCTTGATCTGGGTCTCCAGGGTGTTGCGCTCGACGAATGCCGTACGTTCGGCCATCACCAGCTCCACGAATTACTAACGGAAAAAGGCCAGCATTATAGGCGTGCCGGGGCGGCAACGGCTACCGGCGATGGCCGAACGGCCAGAAACGAAAAAGCCCGCGCAGGCACCAGGCCTGCGCGGGCTTTTGCAACAGCTCGGCGTTACTGGAACAGTACGACAGTCTTCTGCAGGGTGATCCATACACCCCAGGCCAGCGGAACGCCCACCACCAGCCAGGCAGCGATCACCAGCGGCTTGCTCGACGGGTCAGCCGACCACTCCAGCTCGCTCGCAGCCGGTGCCGACTTCTCGCCATGGGCGCGCTCGGCAGCCAGTTCGGCCTCGCTCATGAAGTACTTGGCCGCCACCGGACGCACCAGGGCGTTGCAGATGAAGCCCAGCACCAGCAGGCCGGCAAGGATGTACAGGGTGATGTCGTAGGCTGCGGCCTTCTCCACACCGATGCTCAGCTGATACTCACGCAGGTAGTTGACCAGCACCGGACCGAGCACGCCAGCGACCGCCCAGGCGGTCAGCAGGCGACCGTGGATCGCACCGACCATCTGCGTGCCGAACAGGTCGGCCAGGTAGGCCGGCACGGTGGCGAAGCCGCCGCCATACATCGACAGGATGATGCAGAACGCCAGCACGAACAGCGCCAGGCTGCCCAGGTGACCCAGCATCGGCACCGAGGCATAGAGCGCCAGGCCCAGACCGAAGAACACGAAGTAGGTGCCCTTGCGACCGATGAAGTCCGAGCAGGACGCCCAGAAGAAGCGGCCACCGATATTGAACAGGCTGAGCAGACCGGTAAAGCCGGCAGCGATGGCGGCGATCTCGGCCAGTTGCGCGCCGCTGAGCTGGTTGAACGCCAGGTCGACCCCGATCAGCTTGCCGGCGAAGACCTCCTGCAGCAGCGGCGATGCCATGCCGATGATGCCGATGCCAGCCGACACGTTCAGGCACAGTACGGCCCAGACCAGCCAGAATTGCGGAGTCTTCAGCGCGGTATCAACGTGCACGTGGCCCTTGGTGATCATCGCGTTGTTGGACTTGGCCGCCGGCGCAGTCCAGCCGGCCGGTTTCCAGCCGGTCGGCGGTACGCGGTAAGCCAGAGCACCGCCCATCATGAAGATGAAGTAGATCACCGCCATGACAGCGAAGCTCTGCCACACGCCGACGCTTTCCGAGGTTGCGAAGTGGTTCATCAGCATCGCCGCCAGCGGCGCACCGACCATCGCGCCACCGCCAAAGCCCATGATCGCCATGCCGGTAGCCATGCCGCGCTTGTCCGGGAACCACTTGATCAGGGTCGAGACTGGCGAGATGTAGCCCAGGCCCAGACCAATACCGCCGATCACCCCCGAGCCCAGCCACAGCAACCAGATCTGGTGGGTATAGATACCCAGCGCGGAAATCATCAGACCGCCGCACCAGCACAGCGCCGAAACGACACCGGCCTTGCGCGGGCCGGCATGCTCCAGCCAACCGCCCCAGATGGCGGCCGAGCAGCCGAGGAAGACGAAGAACAGGGTGTAGATCCAGCCGAGCATGGAAATCTGCCAGTCGCAGTTACTGGCGAAGACCTGCTCGAAGAAGCCCATTTCCGGGGCGCAGGCCGTGGCGGCAGTGATACCGACCGCCTTGGACAGGGGCAGCCAGAATACCGAGAAGCCATAGGCCATACCGATACACAGGTGAATAGCGAGAGCGGCTGGCGGAACCAGCCAACGGTTGAAGCCGGGACGGGCGATGATGCGTTCCTTGGACAGGAATGCCGGCTTCGCCGCGACACCGCCCAATGCAAAGGCGTCAGTCATAGGTGTGGTCTCTTCTTATTGGTTATGAGCAAGCCAAAGCGACCGCTTCAGCTCGCCCAGGCAAAAGCTTGCAGAGAGTAGCACCCAGCCGCGAAAAATCGCCGCGCGCGATGTCAATTATTATCAATTCATGCAGATTTTTTTGCCGCTCCCGCAGAAATCCCCAAGCCCATCTCCGCGGCGTGATAGACGGCTTCGATCCACCCGCAGGCTCATTACGCGCCACCGCCAAGGGGAACCGCCCGCAGTGATTCCGATCCAAGCTCGAGCCGATCCCTGCTCATTGCCATCATCAAGCGTCTGAGCCGGGCGGCATGACGCTATAATCGGCAGTCTTCTGCACCTCGCCATTCCTGCTCTCGAAACCAAGGACCCGTCCATGAAAGCGTTAGGCAAGATCCTGGGCCTTTTCTTTCTCGGCTTGCTGCTGATCGTAGTGGCGCTGCTGTTCGCCCTGACTCACCTGTTCGACCCCAACGACTACAAGGACGAGATCCGCCAGATCGCCCACGACAAGGCCAACCTCGACCTGCAACTCAAGGGCGATATTGGCTGGAGCCTGTTCCCCTGGCTGGGCCTGGAGCTGACCGACGCCACCCTGGCCAGCGCCGATACCCCGGACAAACCCTTCGCCGACCTGCGCATGATTGGCCTGTCAGTGCGCGTGATGCCGCTGCTGCGCAAGGAAGTGCAGATGAGCGACATCCGCGTCGATGGCCTCAACCTCAATCTGCAGCGCGACGACAAGGGTCATGGCAACTGGGAAGGCGTCGGCCGCCCGGCCCAGGCCAGCACAGAGCAACCAGCGCCCAGCGAGCCGGCACCCAGCGCTGACACGCCGACGAGCCAGCCGAGCGAAAAACCGGCCGGCCAGCCGCTGAAACTGGACATCGACAGCCTGACCCTGAGCAACTCGCGCGTCGACTACAGCGACGCGCAGAAAGGCCAGCAATTCACCGTCGAGAACATCGAACTGAAAACCGGCGCGATTCGTGAAGGCGCCAGCATCCCGGTCAAGTTCAGCGCCTTCTTCGGCACCAACCAGCCGCTGCTGCGGGCGCGCAGCGAAGTGGAAGGCCAACTGCGTTTCGACCGCGCCCTCAAGCGCTACCAGTTCGAAGACCTGAAGCTGACCGGCGAAGCGTCCGGCGAGCCGCTCAAGGGCAAGACCCTGAATTTCTCCGCCCAGGGCCAGTTGCTGCTCGACCAGGCCGCCAATATCGCCGAGTGGAACGGCCTCAAGCTCTCTGCCAACCAGTTGCGCGCCCTCGGCGAGATCAAGGCGCGCGAGCTGGACCAGGACGCCAAGATCTCCGGCGGGCTGTCCATCGCCTCGCTCAATCTGCGCGAGTTCCTCGAAGGTATCGGCGTCGAATTGCCCGCCATGCAGGCAGGCGATGCCCTTAGCCAGTTCGAACTGGTCAGCCGTCTGAACGGCTCGAGCAAGGGCATGATGTTCGAAGAGCTCAACCTCAAGCTCGACGGCAGCACCTTCACCGGCAACATCGGCGTGGCCGACTTCACCAAGCAGGCGCTGCGCGCCGACCTCAAGGGCGACAAGCTCGACCTCGATCGCTACCTGCCGCCGCAAGCCAAGAACAGTGCCGCAGCCGCGCGCAAGGCCGAGGTCAAGGAAAGCATCGCTGACGCCGGCAAGGACGGCACTACCGCGCTGCCCAATGCACCGACCCAGCAGGCCTGGAGCAACGAGAAAGTGCTGCCGGTGGATCAGCTGCGCAAACTCGACCTGCAACTGGCGCTCAGCCTCGGCCAGCTCAGCTACGACAAGCACCCGCTCACCGATGTCACCCTCAAGGCCAACGGCCGCGGTGGCCTGATCACCCTGGAAGAAGCGCGCGGCAAGATGCAGGGCGGCAGCTTCGTCGGCAGCGGGCGCATCGACGTGCGCCAGGCCGAACCGATGCTCAGTGTCGAGAAGCACCTGAGCCGCATACCGCTTGAGCCGCTGCTGAAGAAGGACGACCAGCCCTCGCCGATCAAGGGCCTGCTCGACCTCGATGCCAAGTTCAACACTCGCGGCAACAGCCAGAAGGAGTGGATCGAAGCGCTCAACGGCAACGCCAGCTTCGTGCTCAACGATGGTGTTCTGGTCGATGCCAACCTCGAACAGCAACTGTGCCGTGGCATCGCCACCCTCAACCGCAAGTCCCTGAGCAACCCGCCAACCGGCAAGGACACGCCCTTCCGCGAACTCACGGGCAGCCTCAGCGTGCGCGATGGCGTGGCGCACAACCCTGACCTCAAGGCTCAGGTTCCAGGCCTGGCGGTCAGCGGCAACGGTGACCTCGACCTGCGCGTGCTCGGCCTCGACTACAAGGTCGGCATCACCATAGAGGGCGACAAGCGTGAAATGCCCGACCCGGCCTGCCAGGTCAACGAGCGCTATGTCGGCATCGAGTGGCCGCTGCGCTGCCGCGGCCCGCTGGAGCTCGGCGCCAAGGCCTGCCGCCTGGATCAGGACGGCCTGGGCAAGATCGCCGCGCGCCTGGCCGGCAACAAGCTGACCGAGAAGCTGGAAGAAAAGCTCGGCGACAAGGTCAGCCCGGAACTGAAAGACGCACTCAAGGGCCTGTTCAACCGATGAGCCCGGAGCAGTTCAACGGCGCCGTGCTGGCCTGGTACGACCAGCACGGACGCAAGGATCTGCCCTGGCAGCAGAACATCACCCCGTACCGCGTCTGGGTTTCGGAAATCATGCTGCAGCAGACTCAGGTCAGCACCGTGCTCGGCTACTTCGACCGCTTCATGGCCGCGCTACCGACCGTGAAGGACCTGGCCGAAGCGCCGGAAGACGAAGTGCTGCACCTGTGGACGGGCCTGGGCTACTACACCCGCGCCCGCAACCTGCAGAAGACCGCGCAGATCATCATGCGCGAGCACGGCGGCGAATTTCCCCGCAGCGTCGAAGCTCTCGCGGAGCTGCCCGGCATCGGCCGCTCCACTGCCGGCGCCATCGCCAGCCTGAGCATGGGCGTGCGTGCGCCGATCCTCGATGGCAACGTCAAACGGGTGCTGGCGCGCTACGTGGCGCAGGAGGGCTACCCCGGCGAGCCCAAGGTGGCCAGGCAACTGTGGGACGTGGCCGAGCGCCTGACCCCGCACGAGCGAGTCAACCACTACACCCAGGCGATGATGGATCTTGGAGCCACCCTCTGCACCCGCAGCAAGCCGACCTGCCTGCTGTGCCCGGTGCGCAGCGGTTGCCAGGCCCATCTGCTCGGTCTGGAGATTCGCTACCCGATCCCCAAACCACGCAAGACGCTGCCGCAGAAACGCACCCTGATGCCGATTCTGGTCAACGATTCCGGCGACATCCTCCTCTATCGCCGCCCGGCCACTGGCCTGTGGGGCGGGCTGTGGAGCCTGCCGGAGCTGGACGATCTCGCCCAGCTCGACGACCTCGCCCGGCAGCAACGACTGAGCCTCGGCGAACGCCGCGAGCTGGAAGGCCTGAGCCATACCTTCAGCCACTTTCAGTTGGCCATCGAACCCTGGCTGATCGAAGCTACCGAGCAGCCGGGGCGCGTGGCCGAGGCCGACTGGCTCTGGTATAACCTCGCCACCCCGCTGCGCCTGGGCCTCGCCGCCCCGGTGAAGAAGCTGCTAAAACGCGCGGCGCAAGCCATTACCGCTGGAGAACCGACATGACCCGCACCGTACAGTGCCGCAAATACAAACAGGAACTGCCCGGCCTGGATCGCGCGCCCTACCCCGGCCCCAAGGGTGAAGACATCTTCACCAACGTATCCAAGCAGGCCTGGGACGAGTGGCAGAAGCACCAGACCATGCTGATCAACGAGCGTCGCCTGAACATGATGAACGCCGAAGATCGCAAGTTCCTCCAGGCCGAGATGGACAAATTCCTCTCCGGCGAGGAATACGCCCAGGCCGAAGGCTACGTACCGCCAAGCGAATAAGCATGCCTGTGGGAGGGGCCACGGCCGCGACACCCGGCCCACCCTCCCCGCTTTTCCTGCTCACGAACCTAAGCGCCCGAAATAATTAAATATTTTTCAAACTCACGCTTGACACTGACCCTTCAAATCCGTCTAATAGCGCCCCGTTGGCCCAGGTAGCTCAGTTGGTAGAGCAGGGGATTGAAAATCCCCGTGTCGGCGGTTCGATTCCGTCCCTGGGCACCACTGATATACGACAAAGAGCCTCAGCCATGTGCTGGGGCTTTTTGCTTTCTGCCTCCAGCGTTTTTCTCGTGCCATTGTTTCGCCTGCGCGACAAGCAACTGCAACCAGGCGACACCCACTACCCAGCCACCCTCTATCGCCCGGCAAACGGCTTGGCGGTCACGGAAACGCTATGCTAGCTTGGCCGCCAGCCAGGACGGCCCGCCGTACGCCGGAGTGCATTCGAAGAAGAAGAGGACACCACCCCATGGCCGAGGCGACGCCCGCGCTGGAAATCCGCAACCTGCACAAACGCTACGGCGATCTCGAAGTGCTCAAGGGTATTTCCCTGACGGCCAAAGACGGCGACGTCATCTCTATTCTCGGCTCCTCCGGCTCCGGCAAGTCCACCTTCCTGCGCTGCATCAATCTGCTGGAAAACCCACACAAGGGTCAGATTTTCGTCGCTGGCGAGGAGCTCAAGCTCAAGGCAGCGAAGAACGGCGAACTGATTGCCGCCGACAACAGGCAGATCAACCGCCTACGCAGCGAGATCGGCTTCGTCTTCCAGAATTTCAACCTGTGGCCGCACATGAGCGTGCTCGACAACATCATCGAGGCGCCGCGTCGCGTACTCGGCCAGAGCAAGGCCGAGGCCATCGAGGTGGCCGAAGCGCTGCTGGCCAAGGTCGGCATCGCCGACAAACGTCACGTTTATCCCAACCAGCTATCCGGCGGCCAGCAGCAACGTGCGGCTATCGCCCGCACTCTGGCCATGCAGCCGAAGGTGATCCTGTTCGATGAGCCAACTTCGGCTCTCGACCCGGAGATGGTACAAGAAGTGCTTAATGTGATTCGCGCACTTGCCGACGAGGGTCGCACCATGTTGCTGGTGACCCATGAAATGAGTTTCGCTCGCCAGGTATCCAGCGAGGTGGTTTTCCTCCACCAGGGGCTGGTCGAGGAACAGGGGCCACCCGCCCAGGTGTTCGACAACCCGAATTCGGCACGCTGTAAACAATTCATGTCCAGCAATCGCTAACACGGAGCAACATTCATGCAGAACTATAAGAAGATCCTGCTGGCCGCGGCCGCTACCCTGACTTTTGGCACCAGCGCTGTCGCCGCTGACAAACTGAAACTCGGCACCGAAGGCGCCTACCCACCCTTCAACCTGATCGACGCCAGCGGCAAGGTCACCGGCTTCGACGTGGAAATCGGCCAGGCGCTGTGCGCCAAGATGCAAGCCGAGTGCGAAGTGGTCACCTCCGACTGGGACGGCATCATCCCGGCCCTGAACGCCAAGAAGTTCGACTTCCTGATCGCGTCGATGTCGATCACCGAAGAGCGTCAGGCCGCGGTCGACTTCACCGAGCCGTACTACACCAACAAGCTGCAGTTCATCGCGCCCAAGTCGGCCGACTTCAAGACCGACGAAGCCAGCCTCAAGGGCAAGGTGATCGGCGCCCAGCGCGCCACCATCGCCGGCACCTGGCTGGAAGACAACCTGGGCAAGGTGGTCGACATCAAGCTGTATGACACCCAGGAAAACGCCTACCTCGACCTGGCCTCCGGCCGCCTCGACGGCGTACTGGCCGACACCTTCGTCAACTGGGAATGGCTCAAGAGCGACGCCGGCAAGGACTTCGAGTTCAAGGGCGACCCGGTATTCGACAACGACAAGATCGGCATTGCCGTGCGCAAGGGCGACCCGCTGCGCGAGAAGCTGAACACCGCTCTGCAAGCCATCATCGAAGACGGCACCTACAAGCAGATCAACGACAAGTACTTCCCGTTCAGCATCTATTGATGACCTGACGGCATTGCGCCGCCCACGCGGCGGCGCAGTTGCCCGAGCCCTCCGATGATTTTCGAACTCCACGGATTCGGCCCCGCCCTGGCCGCCGGCACGCTGATGACCATCAAACTGGCGCTTTGCGCGCTGTCTGTGGGTCTGCTGCTCGGTCTACTCGGTGCGCTGGCCAAGACCTCGTCGTACAAGCCACTGCAGTGGCTCGGCGGCAGCTACTCCACGATCGTGCGCGGCATACCCGAACTGCTCTGGGTGCTGTTGATCTATTTCGGCACGGTCGGCCTGATGCGCAGCCTGGCCGACCTGCTCGGCATCGAGAGCCTCGAACTCTCCGCCTTCGCCGCGGGCACCATCGCCCTCGGCCTGTGTTTCGGCGCCTACGCCACCGAGGTGTTCCGTGGCGCCATCCTGGCCATTCCCAAGGGACACCGCGAAGCCGGCCAGGCCCTCGGCATGTCCAAGGGCCGTATTCTCTGGAAGCTGATTCTGCCGCAGATGTGGCGCATCGCCCTGCCCGGCCTGGGCAACCTGTTCATGATTCTGATGAAGGACACCGCGCTGGTGTCGGTGATCGGCCTGGAGGAGATCATGCGCCGCTCGCAGATCGCGGTAACCGCTAGCAAGGAGCCCTTCACTTTCTATATGGTTGCGGCCTTCATTTACCTGGGCCTGACCGTTCTCGCCATGATCGGCCTGCATTTCCTCGAGAAGCGCGCTAGCCGCGGCTTCGTCCGGAGCGCCTCATGAGAAAGAACGCCGCTATCGTCGCCTGGCTCGCAGCAGGCCTTCTCGTCGCTTACGGACTTTGGTCGAGCCTTTCCAGCCTGAACTGGACGATCATCATCAAGTGGCTGCCGCGCTTGTCCGAAGGTGCGCTGCTGACCCTCGAACTGGTCGCCGTCGCCGTCGTCGCCGGCCTGATCCTCGCCCTGCCCATGGGCATCGCTCGCGCCTCCAAGCACTGGTACGTGCGCGCCATACCCTATGGCTACATCTTCTTCTTCCGTGGCACGCCGCTGCTGGTTCAGCTGTTCCTGATCTACTACGGCCTGGCGCAATTCGACGCGGTACGCCAGGGCCCGCTCTGGCCCTATCTGCGCGACCCGTACTGGTGCGCGATCATCACCATGACCCTGCACACCGCCGCCTATATCGCGGAGATCCTGCGTGGCGCCATCCAGGCCGTGCCCCCCGGTGAAGTGGAAGCTGCACGAGCGCTGGGCATGTCCCGCGCGCAGGCGATGTTCTATATCATCCTGCCGCGTGCCGCACGCATCGGCCTGCCGGCCTACAGCAACGAAGTGATCCTGATGCTCAAGGCCAGCGCCCTGGCCAGTACCGTGACACTGCTGGAGCTGACCGGCATGGCGCGTACGATCATCGCGCGCACCTACTTGCCGGTGGAGATTTTCTTCGCGGCTGGCCTGTTCTATCTGGTCATCGCCTTCGTTCTGGTTCGCGCTTTCCGCCTGCTCGAACGCTGGCTGCGTGTCGACGCCTGCCAGGGCCGTTAAGACAATCGGGCCGTCTCGGCGGCCCGCTCTGCCAGTCATATAAACCATGTCCACGCCCATCCTCACCTCAGGCGACCTGCTCGCTCGCTTCCAGGCACTGGATGGCTTTCTCCTGCGTCATCAGGCGCTCTGGCGCCCACGGCCGTTCCACCATCTGCAACTGCCATGGGCGAGCGAACTGCCCGAACTCTGCGCCTGGCTCAGAAGCCGCTCGCTGGAAGAAGCCGAGAGCGGCGACAGCAACCTCTGCGCCCTCGCGGCACCGGCGCCCTTCCCCGAACTGGCACAGGCCGCACAGGCGCTCAGCCATGTGCAGCAACTGCCAGGCATCAACAGCCCGGTGCGCGAGCACGCTCTGAGTGTCGACGTGCCTGGCAGGAAGCTGGCACAGATCCAGGCATTTGCCGGTCATCTGGAGTTTCGCCAACGCCCCGTGCATTGGCTCGACTGGTGTTCCGGCAAAGGCCACCTGGGCCGCTGGCTGACCAGTGACGATCAGCAGCTGACCTGCTTGGAGTACGACCCGGCGCTGATCGAGTCAGGCCGCGCATTGAGCGAACGCATGGGGCTGAATGCCCAGCATCTGCAACAGGATGTACTGGCCGATGATTGCTGCGAGCGCCTGCAGCAAGAGCACACTCCCGTCGCCCTGCACGCCTGCGGTGATCTGCATGTACGACTGCTGCAACTGGCCAGCCAGAAAGGCTGTACCCAGCTGGCAGTCGCCCCCTGCTGCTACAACCGCATCGCCGGCCTGCAGTACCAACCGCTATCGGCTGCCGCACAAACCTCCGCCTTGCGGCTGTCACGCGACGACCTCGGCCTCCCACTGAGCGAGACTGTCACGGCTGGCGCTCGCGTGCGCAGACAACGCAACCAGTCGATGGCCTGGCGCCTGGCGTTTGATCTGCTGCAACGCCAGCTGCGCGGCATCGATGAATACCTGCCAACGCCACCGCTGCCCAGCGACTGGTTTAGCAAACCCTTCGCCAGTTTCTGCCATGACCTCGCCGCGCTACGCGCCGTACCATCGCCCGGAGAGCAGAACTGGCCGGAGCTTGAAGCTCGCGGCTGGCAGCGCCTGGCCGAAGTGCGAAACCTGGAGTTGCTGCGCAACCTGTTCCGCCGGCCGCTGGAACTCTGGCTGCTGCTGGACCGCGCCCTGTATCTGCAGGAAAAGGGTTACGACGTGAAACTGGGCACCTTCTGCGATTACCAACTGAGCCCACGCAACCTGTTGCTGCTGGCGGAACGCGCCTGAGTTGCACACAGAAGCTGTGGATAACTCTGTTGATCCTTTCTGGGCAAATGCGCCAAAGCCAGCCGGGAATTGCCCTGTAGACATCTGGCTATTTTTCGAACAACCACCTAAGCACCTGAAAAAACAACAACTTGCAAAAAATAGTGATGAATCGCACAGCGTCGGTGCGTGGCTGTCGCTTATGCCTTCTCTTTGTGCATAAGCCAGAAGCCACTGATAGCCGAGCCTGAAAAAACCTGGCTCGAAGGTGGCTTTACTCAGGCCGACGAATGGATATAATGGCGGCCCTTCAGTGCCGGTATAGCTCAGCTGGTAGAGCAACTGACTTGTAATCAGTAGGTCCCGGGTTCGACTCCTGGTGCCGGCACCATCTAATATCTAAGGCCTGCTTTCATGCAGGCCTTTTTGTTTTTGCACTGTCCATATCCGTCGCTTGTTCATTGCACTTACCGCACTCGGATCGTGGGTATGGCGAAAGGTTACATTGCGAGGTTATGAACAGATGCGCATCCTTATCACCGGCGGCGCCGGCTTCATCGGTTCGGCTCTGATTCGTCATCTGCTTCAGAACACCGAGCACGAGGTACTCAACCTCGACAAGCTGACCTATGCCGGCAACCTGGAGTCGCTCACGCCGGTCGCCGACAGTCCGCGCTACCGTTTCCTCCACGCCGACATCGCCGACAGCGAGCGCGTAACCACGGCCCTGGCCGAGTTCCAGCCCGACGCCATCATGCACCTGGCCGCCGAGTCTCATGTCGATCGCTCCATCGACGGCCCGGCCGCCTTCATCCAGACCAATATCGTCGGCACCTACAGCCTTCTGGAAAGCACCCGCGCCTATTGGCTGGGTCTGGATGCAGAGCGCAAGGCAGCCTTTCGCTTCCACCACATTTCCACCGACGAGGTGTACGGCGACCTGCACGGTGTCGATGACCTGTTCAGCGAAACCACCCCCTACGCCCCAAGCTCACCGTACTCAGCGAGCAAGGCGGCGTCCGATCATCTGGTACGCGCCTGGCAACGCACCTATGGTCTGCCGGTGCTGATCACCAACTGCTCGAACAACTATGGGCCGTACCATTTCCCCGAGAAGCTGATCCCACTGATGATCCTCAACGCCCTCGCGGGCAAGCCGCTGCCGGTATATGGCAACGGCCAGCAGGTACGCGACTGGCTGTACGTGGAAGACCACGCGCGCGCGCTGCTCAAGGTGGTCAGCGCAGGCAAGGTGGGCGAGACCTACAACATTGGTGGGCACAACGAGCAGAAGAACCTCGACGTGGTGAAAGCCATCTGCGCCCTGCTGGAAGAGCTAGCGCCGCAGAAGCCGGCCGGGATCACCCGCTACGAGGAGCTGATCACCTACGTGCAGGACCGTCCGGGTCATGACCTGCGCTATGCCATCGACGCCAGCAAGATCGAGCGCGAACTGGGCTGGGTGCCGCAGGAAACCTTCGAAAGCGGGCTGCGCAAGACCGTGCAGTGGTATCTGGACAACCTCGACTGGTGCGGCCGCGTGCATGATGGCAGCTATCAAGGCCAGCGACTCGGCGCGCTATAAGGAGTTTCAATGAAAGGCATCATCCTCGCGGGCGGCTCCGGCACTCGCCTGCACCCCATCACTCTCGGCGTGTCCAAGCAGCTGCTGCCAATCTATGACAAGCCGATGATCTACTATCCGCTGTCGGTGCTGATGCTGGCCGGCATTCGCGAGATTCTGATCATCTCCACCCCCGAAGACCTGCCCAACTTTCGCAAGATGCTCGGTGACGGCAGCCAGTTCGGCATCGAACTGCAGTATGCCGAGCAACCCTCGCCCGACGGTCTGGCACAGGCCTTCCTGATCGGTGAGTCGTTCATTGGCAATGACTCGGTGTGCCTGATCCTCGGCGACAACATTTTCCATGGTCAGCACTTCACCGAGAAACTGCTGCGCGCTGCCAGCCACGACAGCGGCGCCACGGTCTTCGGCTACTGGGTCAGCGATCCCGAGCGTTTTGGCGTGGTCGAATTCGATGCCGCAGGCAACGCGCTGTCGATCGAGGAAAAGCCGGCCAAACCCAAGTCCAGCTTTGCCGTGACTGGCCTGTATTTCTACGACAACGACGTGGTACAGATCGCCAAGGCGGTCAAACCCTCGCCGCGCGGCGAGTTGGAAATTACCGACGTGAACAATGCCTACCTGGCACGCGGCGATCTGCGCGTCGAGCGCTTCGGCCGCGGCTTCGCCTGGCTCGATACCGGCACCCACGACAGTCTGCTGGATGCCTCGCATTACGTGCAGACGGTGGAAAAGCGCCAGGGCCTGAAGGTCGCCTGCCTCGAGGAGATCGCGTACCAGCAAGGCTGGATCGACCGTGAGCAACTGCTCGCCTGCGCCAAGGCGCTGGGCAAGACCGGCTATGGCCAGTACCTGTTCAAGCTGGCGGAGGAATCGCTGTGAAAGTCATCGCAACGGCACTGCCGGAAGTACTGATTCTCGAGCCACAGATATTCGGTGACGAGCGCGGCTTCTTCTACGAGAGCTTCAATGCACGGCGCTTTGCCGAAGCCACCGGGGTATCCCGCGAGTTCGTGCAGGACAACCACTCGCGCTCCGCGCGCGGCGTACTGCGCGGCCTGCATTACCAACTGCAGCAGGCTCAGGGCAAGCTGGTCCGGGTCAGTGCTGGCGAAGTTTACGACGTGGCCGTCGACGTGCGCCGCAGCTCAGCGAACTTCGGCAAATGGGTCGGCGTCCATCTGTCGGCCGAAAACAAGCGTCAGCTGTGGGTGCCCGAAGGTTTCGCGCATGGTTTCCTGGTGCTCAGCGAACACGCCGAATTCCTCTACAAGACCACTGACTACTACGCGCCAGCGCACGAACGGTGTATCCGCTGGGATGACGCAAAGCTGGCAATCGACTGGCCACTGGACGGCCTGGAACCTCAGCTGTCGGCCAAGGATCAACAGGGCCTGAACCTGAACGAAGCCGAGACCTTTGCATGAAGATTCTGATTACAGGTCACACCGGCCAGGTCGCCCGTGAGCTGCAGCGGGCACTGGGCGAACACGAACTGCTCAGCCTGGGGCGTGAACAGTTTGACCTGGCGCGTCCGCAGAGCCTGAGCGAGGTCATCCTCCGTGAGCGTCCGGCGCTGGTGATCAACGCCGCGGCCTACACCGCAGTCGACCAGGCCGAACAGGAGCGCGAACTGGCCTTCGCCATCAACGCCGAGGCGCCGGGTGCCATGGCCGACGCCTGCTTCGAGCTGGACATTCCGCTGATTCACTACTCCACCGATTACATCTTCGATGGCAGCAAGCCGACGCCCTATCGCGAAGCCGATACGCCATGCCCACTGGGCGTCTACGGTGCCAGCAAGGTGGCCGGAGAGCAGGCGCTACGCATCAGTGGCTGCGATCACCTGATCCTGCGTACCAGCTGGGTCTACTCGCAGCACGGGCGCAACTTTCTGCTGACCATGCAGCGTCTGCTGCAGGAGCGCGAGGAGCTCAGCGTGGTTGACGACCAGATCGGCGCCCCGACCTGGGCCGGCAGCATCGCCAACGCCACCGCCGAGTTGATCGACAAGTGGCAGCAAGGGCGCCACCGCTGGGGCACCTACCATCTGACCTGCCAGGGCGAGACCAGTTGGTTCGGCTTCGCCAGCGCCATCGCGGAGCACCTGCGCGCCGCCGGCAAACCTTGCGCCCGGCTACGCCCGATCCCAAGCAGCGAGTACCCGACACCGGCGCAACGCCCACTCAATTCCCGCCTGGATGGTGCGCGCCTGGAGGAGGAGTGGCAGATTCGCCTGCCGGACTGGCAAGACGCGCTGCAGCAGTGCCTGGACGAGACGCCTCAGGCGGTGAAGCGCTGAATCTGCTGCTGTAGACCGCTGGCAAGCTGAGCGAGGTCGCGACTGGCCAGCGAACTCTGCTCGGCACCGCTGACCACCTCGCTGATACTGTCGTTGAGGCCGCTGATATTCTGGCTGATCGCGCTCATCTCCTCCGCCGAAGTGGCGAGCTGGGTCGCGGTATCAGTCAGATGGCGGATCAGGCTTTGCTGATGTTCGAGCAGGGTGTCGAAGGCTCGCGCGGTGTCAGCTGCCTCATCCCGTCCGTTGACATCGCCCCGCAGCGTCAGGTTGGAACGCTGCTGCACCTTGCTGATCAGATCGCGCAGGGCAAACAGTGGGCGAAGATGGACAGGCCGATCAGCAGCGTCACTGCCAGCAACACCGCTGGCAGCAAGGCCAGCCTCCCCTGAGCCACCCGGAATTCACGCCGGCTAACAGATGGCGTTCACCTGCTTAAAATCGCGCACCTGGCGGCGGCGCTACGTTACAGTATTGGCCACGTCGCGTAACCTGCATCGACCGTTTTACAACACCTTCAGCAGTCGAACCCATGCCCAGCACTCCCCACCCCCGCCGCCTTCGCTGGCGCAGCCTTGTGCTGCTGGCGCTGCTGCTTGCCCCGCTACTATGGCCTGTCCACTTCCTGGCCGAGAGCTATTACCGCAAGGTGCTGATCGAGCAGAACCGACAAACTCTCGATCTGTATGTTGCCAACCTGCTCGGCACACTACGCCGCTATGAGGTCCTGCCGCAGATTCTCGGCGATCTTCCTGGTCTGCGCGCCGCCCTGGATGCCCCAGAAGACCCTGCCACACTGAATGACGCCAACCGCCTGCTGGCCCGCGTGAAAAACCAGACCGGCGCCGACGTGATTTACCTGATGAACCCGCAGGGCATCACCCTGGCCGCCTCCAATTGGGACAAACCCGACAGCTTCGTCGCCGGCAATTTCGCTTTCCGACCCTACTTCCGTGAAGCGCTGGCGGGGCGCCTGGGCCGCTTCTTCGGCCTGGGCACAACGTCCGGCAAACGCGGCTACTACTTCGCCTATCCAGTACGCGAGAATGAACACAACATCGGCGCACTGGTGGTCAAGGTCGACCTCGACCATACCGAAACGCTGTGGGGCAACACTCCCGAGCAATTGCTGGTCACCGATACCAACGGCGTGGTGATCCTCACCTCGCGCCCGGATTGGCGCTTCCACGCCAGCCGGCCACTGGACCGCGTCGAACAATCGGCCATTGCCGCCAACCAGCCCTACCCGACCCAGGCTCCGCCCCGACTCGATCTCGATCCCAACGCCTGGCTGACGCAAAGCCGTACCCTGGACGAAACCGGCTGGACAGTGAGTATTCTCGCTCCGCGCATCCTGCTCGACCGCCCAGTACGCAGCGCCGTGGCCGTGGGCGCAGCTGCCTTGCTGGCACTGCTGCTACTGCTTGGCCTGCTGATACTGCGCCGCCGCCACTACCTCGAACGCATCGCCCTCGATGCCCGCGCCAAGGCCGAACTGGAGCAGCGCGTGGCCGAGCGGACACAGGACCTGGAGCTGCTCAACAGCTGCCTCAAGCAGGAAGTGCTCGAGCGTGAGCATGCGCAGCAGGAACTGGTACGCGCGCAGGATGAACTGGTCCAGGCTGGCAAACTCTCGGCACTTGGCACCATGAGCGCCAGCATCAGCCATGAGCTCAACCAACCGCTGGGAGCGATCCGTAGCTATGCGGAGAACGCCAGCACCCTGCTCGACCATCAGCGCAGCGACGATGCTCGCGCCAACCTCAAGCTGATCAGCGAGTTGACCGAGCGCATGGCCTCGATCATCGCGCACCTGCGCGCCTTCGCCCGCCGTGACCGCCACGCGCCGGAACGGGTTGCCCTGCAGCCGGCACTGGACGACGCCCTCTCGCTGCTGGCCAAACGCCGCCGGGCCATGGACGTGGAACTGATTCGTGACCTGCCCGATGCCACGCTCTGGGTTCAGGCTGGCGAAACGCGCCTGCGCCAGGTGCTCGGCAACCTGCTCGGCAACGCCCTCGACGCCCTGGTCGACAAGGCGCCGCCACGACGCATCTGGATCAGCATCGAGCTTCAGGCCGATCACCTCATCCTGCTGCTGCGCGACAATGGCCCCGGATTTTCTGCCGAATCGCTGGCGCGCGCGCGCGAGCCATTCTTCACCACCAAGACCAGCGCCCAGGGCCTGGGGCTGGGCCTGGCCATCTGCGATAGTCTGGTGCGTGCGCTGGACGGCGAACTGCAACTGGCCAACCATCCGGCCGGCGGCGCGCTGATCACCCTGCGCCTGCGCCTGGCCAGCCCCGGCGTCAACCTGCAACCCTCAGAGGATCCTTCGCCATGACCAGCGACAGCGCCATCGACAGCCGCGTTCAGGTACTGCTGATCGACGACGACGCCCATCTGCGCCAGGCACTCAGCCAGACGCTCGACCTGGCTGGGCTCAAGGTCGTCAGCCTGGGCGATGCACAGGGCCTGGCCGCACGCATTCCCGCTGGCTGGCCAGGGGTGGTGGTCAGCGATATCCGCATGCCGGGCATCGACGGCCTGCAACTGCTGCAGCAACTGCGCGAGCGCGATACCGAGCTGCCAGTGCTGCTGATCACCGGTCACGGCGACGTGCCGCTGGCCGTACAGGCGATGCGCGCAGGCGCCTACGACTTCCTGGAAAAGCCTTTCGCCAACGATGATCTGCTCGACAGCGTGCGCCGTGCACTGGAGCTGCGCCGCCTGGTGCTGGACAACCGCAGCCTGCGCATGGCGCTCAATGACCGCCAGCAACTCTCCAGCCGCCTGGTTGGTCAGTCGCCCGCCATGCAGCGTCTGCGCGAGCAGATCGGCGCACTGGCCTGTATCGCCACCGACGTCCTGATTCTGGGCGAGACAGGTGCCGGCAAGGAGGTGGTCGCACGCGCCCTGCACGACCTGTCCAATCGTCGCGATGGCCCCTTCGTCGCCATCAACGCCGGGGCACTGGCGGAGTCCGTGGTCGAGAGCGAGCTGTTCGGCCACGAGGCCGGCGCCTTCACCGGCGCGCAGAAGCGCCGCATCGGCAAGTTCGAGTTCGCCAACGGCGGCACTCTGTTTCTCGATGAGATCGAGAGCATGAGCATGGACGTGCAGGTCAAACTGCTGCGCCTGCTGCAGGAACGCGTGGTCGAACGCCTCGGTGGCAATCAGCTGATTCCGCTGGATATCCGCGTCATCGCCGCGACCAAGGAAGACCTGCGCCAGGCGGCCGATGCCGGTCGTTTCCGCGCCGACCTCTACTACCGCCTCAACGTCGCGCCGCTGTCCATTCCGCCATTGCGCGAACGCGGCGAGGACGCCCTGCAGCTATTCCAGCATTTCGCCGATGCGGCGGCGGCCCGCCACACCCTGGCACCCCGCGAGCTCCAGCCGGGACAACGTGCTTTGCTGCTGCGTCACCCCTGGCCGGGCAACGTGCGCGAACTGCAGAACGCTGCCGAACGTTTCGCACTCGGCCTGGAGCTGGCTCTCGACAGCAACGCGCCGAGCCTGCCACCGGTCAATGGCGGGCTGAGCGAACAGGTGGAAGCCTTCGAGCGCGCCCTTATCGCTGCCGAACTGAGTCGCCCACACGGCTCGCTGCGCAGCCTGGCTGAAGCCCTGGGCATACCGCGCAAGACCCTGCATGACAAATTGCGCAAACACGGGCTGAACTTCTCCGGCGCTGGCGGAAGCTCGCCAGAGGACTTCGACTGACTGGCGGCAAACCGCCAGCTCCACCCCTTCCAGAACGCTCACCAGCGCGCCGGGGACGCTCTCAGGCTCCCGCCAGAAAACCCATAAAGCCAGCAGCCATGGGCCTTTGCGCGATACACAGGAGCAGCACTTGGCAGACTGGCACAAGGGTTGCTCTAGGCTAATCTCAAGCGAACCCACAAGTACAAGTCCAGGCGTCGCTAATGCCACCCGGCGTTTTTTCTCCAAGCCGCCTAGACTTGCTCTTGTCCGTTCGTCATCAGCGCCTTCGGCGCAAATGCGATAAACACAACAAGAGGAAGCATCCGCATGTTCAAACTGACTGCCAAGGCGCTGGCTTGCGCTCTGTCCCTGTCCATCGCTGGCGTGGTTCACGCTGCCGATCCGATCGTCATCAAATTCTCCCACGTGGTTGCCGAGCACACCCCGAAAGGTCAGGGTGCCATGCTGTTCAAGCAACTGGCTGAACAGCGCCTGGGCGACAAGGTCAAGGTCGAGGTTTACCCGAACTCCTCGCTGTTCGGTGACGGCAAGGAAATGGAAGCACTGCTGCTCGGTGACGTGCAGATCATTGCCCCGTCCCTGGCCAAGTTCGAGCATTACACCAAGCAACTGCAGGTATTCGACCTGCCCTTCCTGTTCGATAACATGGCAGCGGTCGATCGCTTCCAGAAAGGTCCGGAAGGCCAGAAACTGCTGACCTCCATGACCGACAAGGGCATCACCGGCCTGGCCTACTGGCACAACGGCCTCAAGCAGCTGTCCGCCAACAAGGCCCTGCTGGAGCCGAAGGACGCCCGTGGCCTGAAATTCCGCGTACAGGCTTCCGCCGTACTGGAAGAGCAGTTCAAGGCTGTGCGCGCCAACCCGCGCAAGATGAGCTTCGCCGAGGTTTACCAAGGCCTGCAGACTGGCGTGGTCAACGGTGCCGAGAACCCGTACTCGAACATCTACAGCCAGAAAATGAACGAAGTACAGAAGTACATCACCGAGTCCAACCATGGCCTGCTGGACTACATGCTGATCACCAACACCAAGTTCTGGGACGGTCTGCCGGCTGACGTTCGTGACGAGCTGAACAAGATCGTTGCCGAGGTCACCGTCGAGGTGAACAAGCAGGCTGACGCCCTCAACGAAGGTGACAAGCAGCGCATCATCGACGCTGGCACCACCGAAATTCTGACCCTGACTCCGGAGCAGCGCAACGAATGGCGTACCGCCATGCAGCCGGTATGGAAGAAGTTCGAAGGTGAGATCGGTCCTGATCTGATCAAGGCCGCACAAGCAGCCAACCAGCAATAAGGCCGGAGAGCCGTAGGGTGGGCAGAGCGTCGTTGCTCTGACCCACCACGACGCCCGCGACGGGCGTCGTCCCATGCTGTGACCGGTGGGCCGGTATCGTCCCACCCTACGCCCTTTCCATTCGGGAGATCCCA
>NZ_LSSW01000024.1 GCF_001567565.1 Ectopseudomonas composti | reverse complement strand
CAAGCCAGGCTGGCGAATCAACCAGAGGTGATCTGGTATAAAAGCACCGACCGGACTCATAGCTCAGCTGGATAGAGTACTCGGCTACGAACCGAGCGGTCGGAGGTTCGAATCCTCCTGAGTCCGCCATATCGAAAGGGCCTGCAGAAATGCAGGCCCTTTTTCTTTGTGCGTTATTTCTTCACGCACCCGGCTTCGTCGAAGCTGACCTGTCGGCTGTTGCCGCCTTTGCGCTTTTCACGATAGTGGTAGCGCTCCTGCCCATTGCTGGCCGTGACTCTGTCCGGTTTGCCCAGGCTGCTTTCCACGTCGCTCCGGCTCATGCCGCGGCGAACGTCCTTGCGGATGATCGCCTGGCGTCTCTCGCTGCTGCTCAGCAGGTTGCCGCAGCCATCGTCCTGCTGGCCGACGATGATCAGCTCGCCATTGCTTGCCGAGGTGGTTGCTGTGCGTCGGCCAGGGGTCGCCAGGGGGATTGCCTTGCCGCTGCTTGGCGTATGGTTGCGCGTGTCCTGCAGGTACTGTTCCTGATCGCTGGCGCAGCCGTGGCGGGTGAAGGTGACATGGCCGTCTGCGCCCACGCAGCGGAACACGCTGGCGGCATGGCTGTCTTCAATACAGTGGAGAAGTGCAGCGGCAAATAGCGCTGCCCAATGCTGTCCTTGCATGAGGCGTCCTCCGTGACGTTTGCCTGTTTCAGGTTAGACCGTTTTTTCCTGCTCGCCAGGGTGTCCTCGTGCGAGCGGCCGGCGTCGCATAGCCAGGTTTCATGCGAGATCGAAGTTTGCGATGCAAGCAGTTGTTCTTGCCGCGCTTTTGTCACGTACAAAGCTGTTTTGCGGTGTTATCATTCGCCGCGTCAGCCCCGCCGGGGCTTGTGGAATACCACCATGGACTTACCCAGTAGTTACTCAATACTCCCCTCGCACAATCGTGTAAGACCTGATTGATCCCCTTTGGCGTGCCCGCCAGCTGGGGGTGGAGCGCGCCATGACTGAAGTAGAAGCCAAAAAGCCGCAAGAGAGCCTGCAGGATCGCCTGGCCCAGGTGATCGAGCTGCTGCATCGGCACAGACTGGTCGAAGACCTGACCCATCGTCAGGAAGGCCAGCATCACGACCGGGTAGAAAGCCTGGTACATCGTCAGAATCTCGTCGAGCTGCAGCGCAAGCTCGAAGATCTGCACCCCGCTGATGTCGCCCACATCCTCGAAGCCTTGCCGCTCGACGACCGCCTGACCGTCTGGCAGCTGGTCAGGGCCGAGCGCGATGGCGACATCCTGCTGGAAGTGTCCGACGCGGTCCGAGAAACCCTGATCGCCGACATGGACGATCACGAAATTCTCGCCGCAGCCAAGGATCTGGACGCCGACGAACTCGCTGACCTGGCGCCGGAGCTGCCGCGTGACGTCGTTCACGAGCTGATGGAGTCCCTCGACGCCCAGCAGCGTGAGCGTGTGCGCTCGGCCCTGTCCTATGAGGAGGATCAGGTCGGCGCGCTGATGGACTTCGAGATGGTCACCATCCGCGAAGACGTCAGTCTGGAGGTGGTGCTGCGTTACCTGCGCCGCCTGAAGGAGCTGCCGGGGCATACCGACAAGCTGTTCGTGGTCGATTACGACGGCGTGCTCAAGGGCGTGCTGCCGATCAAGCGTCTGCTGGTCAATGATCCGGACAAGCAGGTTGGTGAGGTCATGGCCGACGATCCGGTCAGCTTCCACCCGGACGAGGACGGCTATGACGCCGCCCAGGCATTCGAACGTTACGACCTGATTTCCGCCCCGGTGGTGGACAAGAACGGCAAGCTGATCGGTCGTCTGACCATCGATGAGATGGTCGACCTGATCCGTGAGGAAAGCGAAAGCGAAGTGCTGAACATGGCCGGTCTGCGCGAGGAAGAAGACATCTTCGCCTCGGTGTGGAAGTCGGTTCGCAACCGTTGGGCCTGGCTGGCGATCAACCTGGTCACCGCTTTCCTGGCGTCACGGGTGATCGGCCTGTTCGAGGGCTCGATCGAGAAACTGGTGGCTCTGGCGGCGCTGATGCCCATCGTTGCTGGCATTGGTGGCAACTCGGGTAACCAGACCATCACCATGATCGTGCGCGCGATGGCGCTCGATCAGGTCAGCACCGGTAATACCGCGCGCCTGGTGCGCAAGGAGCTGGGGGTGTCCCTGATCAACGGCATCCTCTGGGGTGGCGTGATCGGTGGGGTGGCCTATTACCTGTACGACAGCTGGTCGTTGGGCGTGGTGATGACCGCTGCGATGACCCTGAACCTGTTGCTGGCCGCGCTGATGGGGGTGCTGATACCCATGACGCTGGCACGCCTGGGGCGCGATCCGGCCATGGGGGCCAGCGTGATGATCACCGCCATGACCGACAGCGGCGGTTTCTTCATCTTCCTCGGAATGGCGTCGATCTTCCTGCTGTAACCTCAGTTCATCGGCGCGAGCAGGTGCCGGGTGTCCAGAAAGGCCGTGCCCCTGGTGATCCGGCTGCCCTCCAGTTGCGTGCAGCAATTGCGCCTGCCGATGACCCGCAGCGCCATGAGTGCGATCAGGGGCGCGCAGCGCATGGGTCGCGCAAGCCCGTCGCAATTCATCCGCGAACCGAGCCTCTGTTCGGGAGATGAAACCCACCATTTCAAGAGCTTCCTGGCCCTCGCTGCGGCGCTCGATAGCCCAGCTCGCGCGGTCTGCTAGGGCGAGCTTTGCCAAGGCGTTCTAGTTCTTTGGTAGTGAATGCGGCGAAACCACTACATAAATCCTTCGTTCAGCCCTTATGTGGTTTGCCTGAAACGCTCGTTTCAGGCTAAGGTTCGGCAGCTTTGCCCGGGCCTAGGTGCCGGGCGCTCCTGATCAAATAATGAATGCAGCCGCCGAGCTGCTGGCCAAAGGAGCCAAGATGACCCCCAGTGAACTGCTGCTCGAGGGTGTCGAACTCATGCTGTTCGGCATGGGCTTCGTGTTTGTCTTTCTGGTGTTGCTGGTTGGCGTGGTCAGCCTGATGTCCCGTCTGGTTGCGACCTTCGCTCCGCCCGCACCGATCTCTGTCGTTTCCTCTCCAATGCCCAGTGCCAAGCCGGCCAGCCATGAGCCGGATGCAGAAACGCTGGCCGCCATCCAATCCGCTATTGTCCAGCACCGCGCCCGCCGCGGTTGATCAGGTTCAGAGGGAGTACCTGCATGACTGCCGTAAAACAAGCACTCGGAATTACCGATGTGGTGCTGCGTGACGCTCATCAGTCGATCCTGGCGACGCGTGTCCGTCTGGAGGATATGCTGCCGATCGCGCCCAAGCTCGATCAGGTCGGTTTCTGGTCAGTGGAGTCGTGGGGCGGCGCGACCTTCGACGCCTGCATTCGTTACCTTGGCGAAGACCCCTGGGAGCGTATCCGCGAACTGAAGAAAGCCATGCCCAATACCCGTCAGCAGATGCTGCTGCGCGGGCAGAATCTGCTGGGCTATCGCCACTACGCCGATGATGTGGTGGAGAAGTTCGTCGAGCGCGCCGCCGTCAACGGTGTCGACGTGTTCCGTGTGTTCGATGCGATGAACGACCCGCGCAACCTGCAAACTGCGCTCAAGGCGGTCAAGCAGCAGGGCAAGCACGCCCAGGGCACCATTTCCTACACCACCAGCCCGGTGCATACCCTGCAGATGTGGGTCGACCTGGCCAAGCAGATCGAGGACATGGGCGCCGACTCGGTGGCGATCAAGGACATGGCCGGGATTCTCACCCCGTACACCGCTTTCGAGCTGGTTTCGCGCCTCAAGGCCAGTCTGTCGATTCCGATTCACATGCAGTGCCACGCCACGGCTGGGCTGTCGTCGGTGGCCATTCTCAAGGCTGTGGAGGCGGGCATCGACAATGTCGACACCGCGATCTCCTCGCTGTCGATGACCTATGGTCATTCGCCGACCGAGTCGGTGGTGGCCATGTTCCAGGGCACCGAGCGCGACACTGGGCTGAACCTGGAGCTGCTGGAAGAGATTGCCGCGTACTTCCGCGAGGTGCGCAAGAAGTACGCGAAATTCGAGGGCAATCTCAAGGGTGTAGACTCGCGCATCCTGGTCGCCCAGGTGCCGGGTGGCATGCTCACCAATATGGAAAGCCAGCTCAAGGAGCAGGGCGCCCAGGACAAGTTCGACCAGGTGCTGGCTGAAATCCCGCGTGTGCGCGAAGACCTCGGTTTCATTCCGCTGGTCACGCCCACCTCGCAGATCGTCGGCACCCAGGCGGTGATCAACGTGCTCACCGGTGAGCGCTACAAGTCGATCACCAAGGAGACCGCTGGGGTGCTCAAGGGCGAATACGGCGCCGCGCCGGCGCCTTTCAACGCCGAATTGCAGGCCCGTGTGCTCGATGGCGCCGCGGCCATTACCTGCCGCCCGGCTGATCTGCTCGACGCCGAGATGGACAAGCTCACCGCCGAGCTCAAGGGCATTGCTCAGGAAAAAGGCATCAAGCTGGCAGCCGAGGCAATCGATGATGTGCTGACCTACGCGCTGTTTCCGCAGATCGGCCTCAAGTTCCTCGAGAACCGTGGCAATCCGGCTGCCTTCGAGCCGGCGCCGACTGGCAAGGAAGCGCTCGCCCGCGAGGCCGGCAAGCCCGAGGTCTACACCGTCGAGGTCAATGGCAAGTCGTTCGTCGTGCAGGTCAATGAAGGCGGGGATATCGAAGGTATCAAGCCGCTTGGTGGTGCGGTCAGCTCCGCTCCGGCCGCGGCGGTGCAGGCGAGCGGTGCGGGCGAGCCGCAGGCGGCTCCGCTGGCCGGCAATATCTTCAAGGTGCTGGTGCAGCCGGGCCAGGCCGTCGAAGAGGGCGAGTTGGTCATCATCCTCGAAGCGATGAAGATGGAAACCGAGATTCGCGCCTTCAAGGCTGGCACCGTCGGTGCCGTCAAGGTCAAGGTGGGTGATGTGGTGGCGGTGGGCGACAGCCTGCTGACCATCGGCTGAGGGGCGCATAATGGAAAAGCTGCTCAAGCTCTGGCAGAGCACCGGCCTGTATCACCTGGAACCCGGCCAGGCATTCATGATCGCGGTGTGCATGCTGCTGATCTACCTGGCGATCAAGAAAGGCTTCGAGCCCCTGCTGTTGATCCCCATCGGTTTCGGCGGGCTGCTGTCGAACATCCCGGTGGCCAACATGGCCGAGGGCGCGGGGTTCCTTCACCTGATCTATGAAGTGGGTCTGCCGACCAGTATCTTCCCGCTGCTGATCTTCCTTGGTGTTGGCGCCATGACCGACTTCGGTCCGATGCTGGCCAACCCCAAGACCCTGCTGCTGGGGGCTGCCGCGCAGTTCGGTATCTTCGGCACCTTACTGGGTGCTCTGGCGATCACCGCGCTGGGCATTCCCGGCATGGAGTTCACCCTCAAGGAGGCGGCGTCCATCGCCATCATCGGCGGGGCGGATGGGCCGACTTCGATCTTCGTCACCTCCAAGCTGGCGCCTGATCTGCTCGGTCCGATCGCGGTCGCGGCCTATGCCTACATGGCGTTGGTGCCGTTGCTGCAACCCCCGATCATGCGTGCGCTGACCACCAAGGAGGAGCGCGCCATCGTCATGCAGCAACTGCGTCCAGTGGGGCAGACCGAGAAGATCCTCTTCCCCATCGTGCTGTGCATTCTGATCGGCATGCTGCTGCCCGATGCCGCGCCGCTGATTGGCATGTTCGCCCTCGGCAATCTGCTGCGCGAGGCGGGTGTGGTCGAGCGTCTGGCTGATACGTCGCGCAATGCGCTGATCAATATCGTCACCATCTTCCTCGGGCTGACCGTGGGCTCGAAGCTGTCGGCAGAAGCCTTCCTGCAGCTCAAGACCCTGGGCATTCTCATGTTGGGCATGGTGGCGTTCTGCGCGGGTACGGCGGCGGGCGTACTGATGGCCAAGCTGATGAATCTGTTCAGCAGCAACAAGGTCAATCCGCTGATCGGCTCGGCGGGGGTGTCGGCGGTGCCGATGGCGGCGCGGGTGTCGAACAAGGTCGGCCTGGAGGCCAACCCGCAGAACTTCCTGTTGATGCATGCCATGGGGCCGAACGTAGCTGGGGTGATCGGCTCGGCAGTGGCGGCGGGGGTGCTGCTCAGCTTCGTTGGCTGAGCAGGGCGCGGAGTTCGCTCCGCGCTGAATGCCTGTCAGCACCACTGGCGTAAATGGCAGGCAATAAAAAACCGGCGCAAGGCCGGTTTTTTCTGGTTCAGCGCGCCTCAGGCTTCTTCGGCGGCCATCTCCACGTCGTGGGCAATCAGGGCAACCAGCGCATTCTGCTGGCGGCGCGACAGCTGACGGAAACGTTGCAGCAGTTCGCGCTCGTGCAGGCTCAGCTCGGGGCTGTCGAGGCGCAGGCTGAGATCCTCATCCAGAGCGCCTTCCTGCAGCATGCTCTGCTCCAGACGGGCGATGATTTCAGAGTTCATGCTGCGGTGATGGTTGCGTGCTACATCAGCAATACGCTCACGCATGCCATCGGGCAAGCGAACGACGAATTTGTCAGCCGTGCGGCTGGAATAAATAGCCTGTTTCATAGGGCGCATACATTACCGGTTAGTTCAGGGAGCGATACTGGTAGTCAGTGTCGAGATTGTCACCGGTTTGACCGTCTTTCGCACTAGCCGTTCAACCGGTATCGCGTTCTGCGTCATTATGACCACGAGGTCATCTGAACAGTTCCTTGACGCCAAATACGTGTCACATTGTGCTTCAGGTACAGGCTTTATGCCAGCACCGGCTGTCAGAAATGCGCACTATTCAGCATTTAGTCCTCCCGTTCGACGCCTTGGCGTGCAAAAGATTCAAGCGATGGTCACCTAAACGTAACGACTGCTTCACAGCTCTGACACAGGATCTGCCTACCTTGGTCTACACCAGAAGGCAGCCGAAGCGCCCTCTGTTCGTCAATGATAGTAGAGGGCCAGCACATGAGCGCAGCGATTCGAGTCGACCGTCTGAATAAAAGCTTCGGCCGCAAGCAGGCGCTTTTCGATCTGGCCCTGTCGGTGCAGCCGGGCGAGATGGTAGCGCTGATCGGGGCATCTGGCTCGGGAAAATCCACGCTGTTGCGGCATCTGGCCGGCCTGGCTCGCGGTGATGCCGGCAGCATCGAGGTGCTTGGGCGCCAGGTGCAAGCCGACGGGCGGCTTGATGGTGGTGTGCGTCGTCAGCGCGCCGAGATCGGCTACATCTTCCAGCAGTTCAATCTGGTCGGGCGCCTCAGCGTGCTGCAGAACGTACTGCTCGGTGGCCTTGGCCGTATGCCGCGCTGGCGCGGCAGCCTTGGTCTGTTCAACCCCGAAGAGAAGCAGCGTGCGTTGCAGGCGCTGGAGCGGGTGGGGCTGGCAGAGTTCGCTGGGCAGCGTGCCTCGACCCTTTCCGGTGGCCAGCAGCAGCGCGTGGCCATTGCCCGTGCACTGTGCCAGCAGGCCGAGGTGATTCTCGCCGATGAGCCCATCGCTTCGCTCGATCCGGAGTCGGCGCGCAAGGTGATGGAGATTCTCGCCGATATCAACCGCCGCGACGGCAAGACGGTGGTGGTGACCCTGCATCAAGTCGATTACGCGGTGCGCTATTGCCAGCGTGCCGTGGCACTCAAGGGTGGGCGCATCCATTTCGATGGCCCCACCGAAGGCTTCAATCCCACGTTCCTCAACGACCTCTACGGTGGCGATCTCGATATCAGCCTGTTGCTGCCGCAAGGGCAGCGCCCCCGCGCCATGGAGCGTCCGCTGACGCTGGCCAAGGCCTGAGCTCAGTTCCCTCATTCGAAATACCAACGCCAATCAGCAACAGGAGTGTGCTCCATGTTCAAACGTATCGGCCAGGTGCTGGCTGCCTCTGCGCTCGTCACCGGCTCCCTGCTGGGCTCGGCCCAGGCTGCCGAGGAACTCAATTTCGGCATCATTTCCACCGAGTCCTCGCAGAACCTCAAGACCATGTGGGATCCCTTCCTGGCCGACATGAGCAAGCAGACCGGTTTGAAGATCAACGCTTTCTTCGCCCCGGACTACGCCGGGATCATCCAGGGCATGCGCTTCGACAAGGTCGACGTGGCCTGGTACGGCAACAAGTCGGCCATGGAAGCGGTGGACCGTGCCGGTGGCGAGATCTTCGCCCAGACCGTCGCGGCCAATGGCGCTCAGGGTTACTACAGCCTGCTGGTTGCCCACAAGGACAGCCCGCTCAACTCGGTCGAGGACGTGCTCAAGAACGCCTCGAATCTGACCTTCGCCAACGGTGATCCCAACTCCACCTCTGGTTACCTGGTACCGGGCTATTACGTGTTCGCCAAGAACAACGTCGACGCCGGCAAGATCTTCAAGCGCTCGCTCAATGGCAGCCATGAGGTCAATGCCCTGTCGGTGGCCAACAAGCAGGTCGATGTCGGCACCTTCAACAGCGAAGGGATGGAGCGCCTGGAAGTGACCGCTCCGGATAAGGCCGCCCAGCTCAAGGTCATCTGGCAATCGCCGCTGATCCCGTCCGACCCCATCGTCTGGCGCAAGAACCTGCCTCAGGAAACCCGCGACAAGCTGCGTAATTTCTTCATGACCTACGGCGCCAAGCCGGAGGAGAAGAAGGTGCTCGCCGGCCTGCAATGGGGTCAGTTCAAGGCGTCGGACAACGACCAGCTGCTGCCGATCCGTCAGCTCGAACTGTTCAAGAAGCGCACCGACGTAGCCAACAACACCGGGCTCAAGGACGCCGACAAGCAGGCTCAGCTCAAGGAGCTTGATGCCGAACTGGCCAAGCTGCAGCAGCGCATGGCTGAGCTCGAGCAGCAAAACGGCGCCAGCGCCGGCTGAGCCTCGCAGCCGCCCCGCAAGAGCGGGGCGGCTCTCGAAAGGCCGCCGCTAAAGCGCCTCCCACAGTATCGAGAATGACCCATGACCACACTGACCACCGCCACCCCGGTCACCGACGGCAAGCGTAGCTGGCCGCAACTGATTGGCTGGGGCCTGTTCCTTGCCGTGCTCGCCTGGTCCTGGCAGGGCGCGGAGATGAACCCGCTGGCGCTGGTGCGCGATGCCGGCAACATGGCCACCTTCGCCGCCGATTTCTTCCCGCCGGACTTCAGCAACTGGCAGCACTACCTCAAGGAGATGGTGGTCACCGTACAGATCGCCCTCTGGGGCACCGTACTGGCCATCGTCTGCGCCATTCCGCTGGGCATCCTCTGCTCCGAGAACATCGTGCCCTGGTGGGTCTACCAGCCGGTGCGCCGGGTGATGGATGCCTGCCGTTCGATCAACGAGATGGTCTTCGCCATGCTCTTCGTCGTCGCGGTCGGCCTTGGCCCGTTCGCTGGCGTGCTGGCGCTTTTCATCAGCACCACCGGGGTGCTGGCCAAGCTCTTCGCCGAGGCGGTCGAGGCCATCGATCCAGGCCCGGTGGAAGGCGTGCGCGCCACTGGCGCCAGTGCGCTGCAGGAGGTGATTTTCGGCGTCATCCCGCAGGTCTTGCCGCTGTGGATTTCTTACTCGCTGTACCGCTTCGAGTCCAACGTGCGCTCGGCCACGGTGGTCGGCATGGTCGGCGCCGGCGGTGTCGGCGTGATCCTCTGGGAGGCCATTCGCGGCTTCCAGTTCGGCCAGACCTGCGCGCTGCTGATCGTGATCATCCTGGTGGTGAGTGCCATCGACATCCTGTCCCAGCGCCTGCGCAAGCTCTTTATCTGAAGGAGAGGAAGGGCGCCTGTGTGCGCCCTTTGCAAACGATGAACTTGTCTAGACAAAGCGAGCCGCTGTACCGCGAGCTGGCTGCCGTGCTGCGCGAAGACGTGCAGCGCATGAACCCGGGCGACTACCTGCCGGGCGAGATGCAACTGGCTGCGCGCTTCTCCGTCAATCGCCACACCCTGCGCCGCGCGGTCGACGAGTTGGTGCTTGAAGGCCGCCTGCTGCGCCGTCAGGGCAAGGGCACTCAGGTGCTGGCCAAGCCGCTGGTGTATCCGGTGGAGGCGGGTAGTGCCTTCAGTCAGTCGCTGTCCGCGCTTGGCCACCGCGTCGAAGCGCAGTTGATCGAGCGCCTGCGGCGCAGTGGCAGCAGCGAGGAATGCCGCCACCTGCAACTGCCCGATGGCAGCGAGCTGCTCGAACTGGCCACCCTGCGCCTGCTCGATGGTCAGCCGCTGAGCCTGATCCGCCACCGTTTCTGCGCCAGCCTGGCGCCGCTGCTGGCGGACTATCAGGGTGGTTCGTTGCGTCAGTACCTGGCCGAACGCGACCTGCCGCTGGTACGCACCTTCAGCCTGATCGGTGCGCGCTTGCCCAGCCGCGAGGAGGCCGCGCACCTGCTGATGCCACGGCATGCGCCGCTGCTCAGCGTGCTCACCCTGTCCCGTGACCCCGCCGGTCGTGCCGTGGAGCTGGCGCAGTCCAGCAGCCGCGCCGATCGCTTCCAGTACCAGGTTGCCACCTGATGGAGCCCCGCATGAACGACTTTGAACCGAACATCGCCGCGCGCCAGCGCTGGATGGGGGTGCTGGCCCGCGCCGGCCAGGCCCTCGATGCCCATGAAGCGGCGCTCAGGGATAGCGCCTACCAACTGATCCGCGCGCCCGAGGTGGGCATGACCCTGGTGCGCGGGCGCATGGGCGGCACCGGCAGCGCCTTCAACCTGGGCGAGATGACCGTCACGCGCTGCGTGGTGCGCCTGGCTGACGGGCGTACCGGCTACAGCTACCTGGCCGGCCGCGACAAGCGCCGCGCCGAGCTGGCGGCCCTGGCCGATGCCCATCTGCAGGGCAGCGACCAGGCCCGCTGGCTCAGCGACCTGATCGAACCCCTGGCCCGCCAGCAGCGCGAACAGCGCCTGGCCCAGGCCGCCCGCACCGCCACCACCCAGGTGGAGTTCTTCACCCTGGTCAGAGGAGAGGATTGATGAACACGCCGCACAGCTCGCACTGGCTGCAACCGGCTTTCGATGACCCGGTGCTGGATGCCCAGGTCAGTTTTCGCGCCGCACTCAATGCCCTGGCCGAGCCAGGACAGCCGCGCACCATGGATCGCGCTCACCCACTCGGTGACCTGGCACCGGCCACCTATGGCCTGTGCCTGGCCTTTCTCGACAGCGACACGCCGCTGTGGCTGGCGCCGCGTTTCGATACGCCACTGATTCGCGCCAACCTGGCCTTTCACTGCGGCTGCCCGATCGTCGACGACCGCGAGATCGCCCTGTTCGCCCTGCTCGACGAGAGCGAGCTGGTCGACCTGTCCGACTTCGACAACGGCAGCGAGCGTTACCCCGACCAGTCCTGCACGCTGCTGATCCAGCTCGATGACCTGCACGCCGGCGCGGCCCTGCGCTGGCGCGGGCCGGGCATCAAGGACGTGCGCAGCGTCAGCCTGCAACTGCCGGCCGGCTTCTGGCCGCAGCGCCAGGCCCGTAGCGCATTCCCGCGCGGGCTGGACTGCTTCTTCGCTGCAGGCGCCGAGGTCATCGGCCTGCCGCGCAGCACCCATGTGCTGATCGAAACCGAGGAGGCAGCCTGATGTATGTCGCCGTCAAAGGTGGCGAACGCGCCATCGACAACGCTCACCAGCTCCTGGCCAGCCGCCGTCGCGGCGATAGCAGCATCGCCGAGCTGGAGGTGGAGCAGATTCGCCAGCAACTGCCACTGGCCGTCGCCCGTGTGATGAGCGAAGGCTCGCTGTACGACGAAGAGCTGGCCGCGCTGGCCATCAAGCAGGCCGCAGGTGACCTGATGGAGGCCATCTTCCTGCTGCGCGCCTACCGCACCACCTTGCCGCGCTTCGGTGCCAGCGAGCCGCTGAACACCACGCAGATGCAGCTGGAGCGACGCATCTCCGCGACCTTCAAGGACCTGCCCGGCGGCCAGCTGCTCGGCCCGACCTTCGATTACACCCATCGCCTGCTGGACTTCGCGCTGCTGGCCGAGGGCGAGTATCCGCCGCCGCCGTCCGGCGCGCAGGACGAGCCGAGGCCCTGCCCGCGGGTGCTGGATTTCCTCGCCGAGGAGGGGTTGATGGCGCGCGAACAGGACGATGCCGCGCCGGTGCCGGACATCACCCGCGAGCCGCTGGCGTTCCCTTCCAGCCGCGCCGAGCGCCTGCAGGCACTGGCGCGGGGTGACGAGGGCTTCCTCCTGGCGCTGGGCTATTCCACCCAGCGCGGCTACGGGCGCAACCACCCCTTCGCCGGAGAGATCCGCATCGGTGACATCGAGGTGTGGATGACGCCGGGCGAGCTGGGCTTCGCCGTGCCGCTGGGCGACATCGAAGTGACCGAGTGCGAGATGGTCAACCAGTTCGTCGGCGAGAGCGCCGAGCAGGCGCAGTTCACCCGTGGCTATGGCCTGGCCTTCGGCTACGCCGAACGCAAGGCCATGGGCATGGCGCTGGTCGACCGTGCCCTGCGCGCCGGCGAGTACGGCGAAGAGGTGCAGGGCCCCGCGCAGGAAGAGGAATTCGTGCTGATGCACTGCGACAACGTCGAGGCCGCCGGCTTCGTCTCGCACCTGAAGTTGCCGCACTACGTCGACTTCCAGGCCGAACTGGAACTGATCCGCAAGCTGCGTCGCCAGGCGCCGGCAGAGGAGAACCGCTGATGAACCCTTCGACCACCAGCGGCGCCCGCGAGGCGTCCGCGTACAACTTCGCCTACCTGGACGAACAGACCAAGCGCATGATCCGTCGCGGCCTGCTAAAGGCCGTGGCGATCCCCGGCTACCAGGTGCCCTTCGGCGGCCGCGAGATGCCGCTGCCCTATGGCTGGGGCACTGGTGGCATGCAGCTGACCGCCGCCATTCTCGGTCGTGACGATGTGCTCAAGGTCATCGACCAGGGCGCCGACGACACCACCAATGCGGTGTCGATCCGCCGCTTCTTCGCCCGTACCGCTGGCGTCGCCACTACCGAGCGCACGCGGGAAGCCAGTGTGATCCAGACCCGTCATCGCATCCCGGAAACGCCGCTTTCGGCTGGGCAGATCATGGTCTACCAGGTGCCGATTCCCGAGCCGCTGCGCTTCATCGAACCGTCCGAGAGCGAGACGCGCACCATGCACGCGCTGGAAGACTACGGCGTGATGCACGTGAAGCTGTACGAGGACATCGCCACCTTCGGCCACATCGCCACCGCCTACGCCTACCCGGTAACGGTGGATGAGCGCTACGTGATGGATCCGTCGCCGATCCCCAAGTTCGACAACCCCAAGCTGGACATGAGCCCGGCACTGATGCTGTTCGGGGCCGGCCGTGAGAAGCGCCTGTACGCGGTGCCGCCCTACACCCGCGTGGTCAGCCTGGATTTCGAGGATCATCCCTTCGCCGTGCAGCAGTGGGACGAGTGCTGCGCGTTCTGTGGCAGCAGCGAGTCGTTCCTCGACGAGTTGATCGTCGACGACGCGGGCAGCAAGCGCTACGTCTGCTCCGACACCGACTACTGCCGCCAGCGCACCGAGGAGAGCCTGCAATGAGCGCCGCCGAACGTCTGCAACCTGCCCTGGAAACGGCCGAGCCGCTGTTCTCGGCGCGAGATCTGACCCGCCTGTACGGCCCGGAGAAGGGCTGCCAGGGCGTGAGCTTCGATCTCTATCCCGGCGAAGTGCTGGGCATCGTCGGCGAGTCCGGTTCGGGCAAGTCCACCTTGCTCAGCCTGCTCTCCGGGCGCTGCCTTCCGGATCGCGGCGCGGTGCGCTATCGCGGTCGCACGGGGCAGTGGCTCGACCTCTACAGCACCAGCGAGGCCGAGCGGCGTACGTTGCTGCGCACCGAATGGGGCTTCGTCGAGCAGAACCCGCGTGACGGCCTGCGCATGGCGGTGTCGGCCGGCGCCAACATCGGCGAACGGCTGATGGCTCAGGGCGTGCGCCACTACGGCGAACTGCGCGCCGCCGGGCTCGACTGGCTGAGCCAGGTGGAGATCGACCCGGCACGCATCGACGACCTGCCGCGCACTTTCTCCGGCGGCATGCAGCAGCGCCTGCAGATCGCCCGCAACCTGGTCTCCGCGCCGCGCCTGGTGTTCATGGACGAGCCGACCGGCGGGTTGGACGTGTCGGTGCAGGCACGTCTGCTCGACCTGCTGCGCGGCCTGGTGCGCGAGCTGGACCTGGCGGTGGTGATCGTCACCCACGACCTGGCGGTGGCGCGGCTGCTGGCCGACCGGCTGATGGTGATGCGCCGCTCGAAGGTGGTGGAGGCGGGGCTGACCGACCAGATCCTCGACGACCCGCAGCACCCGTATTCGCAGCTGTTGGTGTCCTCCGTCCTGCAACCCTGAAAGTAATCCCCGTAGGAGCGGCTTCAGCCGCGAATCGCCTTTCGCGGCTGAAGCGGAATGCCGCCCAGCCGCTCCTACGGAGGGAGAGGTTCAAATGAACAACCTGATCGAGGTCACCGGCCTCAGCAAGACCTTCACCCTGCATCAGCAGAACGGCGTCGTCCTGCAGGTGCTGCGTGATCTGAACTTCAGCGTGCGCGGCGGCGAGTGCCTGGTGCTGCACGGCCAGTCCGGTGCCGGCAAGTCGACGCTGCTGCGTACCCTGTACGGCAACTATCTGGCCGCTGGCGGCAGCATCCGTATCCGTCACCGCGGCACGCCTGTAGAGCTGGTCGGCGCCGAACCGCGCCGGGTGCTGGAGGTGCGCCGGCAGAGCCTGGGTTATGTCAGCCAGTTTTTGCGGGTGATCCCGCGCGTCTCGACCCTCGACGTGGTGATGGAGCCGGCGCTCTCGCGTGGCTGGGCGCGTCGCGATGCCGAGGCGCGGGCCAAGGAATTGCTGGCCCGGCTGAACATTCCCGAGGCGCTCTGGCAGCTGGCGCCGGGGACCTTCTCCGGTGGCGAGCAGCAGCGCGTCAACATTGCCCGGGGCTTCATGGTCGAGTGGCCGGTGTTGCTGCTCGACGAACCCACCGCGTCGCTGGATGAGGCCAACAGCCAGGTGGTGCTGGCGCTGATCGAAGAGGCCAAGGCCGCGGGCAGCGCGCTGATCGGCATCTTCCACGACCGCAGCGCCCGTGAGGCGGTGGCCGACCGTTACCTCGACATGAGCGCCGCTGCGGCGCAACCGGAGTACGTCTATGTCGTCTGAACAGATTCTCAGCAATGCCCGCATCGTCACCGCCGAGCGTGAATTCCTCGGCACCCTGTTGCTGCGTGACGGCCTGATCGCCGCGGTGGACGAGGGTACCAGCCGCCTGCCGCAGGCTCAGGATCTCGCTGGCGACTACCTGCTACCGGGGCTGGTGGAGCTGCACACCGACAACCTGGAAAAACACATGAGCCCGCGCCCCGGGGTGGACTGGCCGTCGGTGTCGGCGGTGCTCACCCATGATGCGCAGATCGTCGCTGCCGGCATCACCACGGTGTTCGATGCGTTGGCCATCGGCGACATCAACCCGCGTGGCAAGCGCATGCAGCAACTGCCGGCGATGATCGAGGCCATCGCCGCCAGCGAGGCCGCCGGGCAGACCCGCGCCGAGCACCGCCTGCACCTGCGCTGCGAGCTGTGTCACCCCGATGCTCTGGCTGTCTACCGCGACCTGGTGGAGCACCCACTGGTGGCGCTGGTGTCGGTGATGGATCACTCGCCCGGCCAGCGCCAGTTCGCCAAGGTGGAGAAGTACCGCGAGTACTACATGGGCAAGTACCACCTGAGTCCGGCGGAGATGGAGGATTTTATCCAGGAGCAGATCGCCAACTCGTGTCAGTACAGCGACCGTCAGCGCCGCGCCATCGTCGAGGACTGCCACAGCCGGGGCATTTCGCTGGCCAGCCATGACGACGCGACCCTGGCCCACGTGCAGGAGTCGGCCGGCTTCGGCATGGCCATCGCCGAGTTCCCGACTACCCTGGAGGCGGCCGAGGCCAGCCACGAACTGGGATTGAAGGTGCTGATGGGGGCACCGAACGTGGTGCGTGGCGGCTCGCACTCGGGCAATATCGCCGCGGCGGAACTGGCGCGCCACGGTGTGCTGGATATCCTTTCCAGTGACTACTACCCGGCCAGCCTGCTGCACGCAGCCTGGCTGCTCGCCGGGCAGGACAACGACTATGATTTGCCTGCGGCCATCGCCACCGTGAGTCGCGCGCCGGCCAGGGCGGCGGGCATGGATGATCGCGGCGAGATCCGCGTCGGCCTGCGCGCCGACCTGGTTCAGGCCAGGGCGCATGGCGAGCAGCCGGTGATCCAGCAGGTATGGCGGCAAGCACGAAGGGTGTTCTGATGCAGGGCAGGTTGATCTATCTGATGGGACCTTCGGGCTCGGGCAAGGACAGCCTGTTGCAAGCCGCACGTGCGCCGCTTGAGGCGCACGGCTGCCGGTTCGCCCGGCGAGTGATCACGCGCAGTGCCGAATCGGTAGGTGAGGATGCACTGGGGGTGACCCCGGCCGAATTCGAGCGCCTGGAGGGCGAGTGTGCCTTCGCGCTGAGCTGGCGCGCCAATGGTCTGGCCTATGGCATCCCGCGCGAGATCGATGACTGGCTGAGCACCGGGCAGGATGTGCTGATCAACGGTTCGCGCGGTCATCTGGAGGCGGCGCGGCAACGCTACCCGGATCTGCTGGCGATTCTTCTGCAGGTCGATGAAGCGGTGCTGCGTCAGCGCCTGCTGGCTCGCCGTCGCGAGACGCCGGAGCAAATCGAGCAGCGCTTGGCCCGCAGCCGCAGCTTTACTGGTGTGGGCGGCGCTTCAGCGGCGACTGTCGCGCAGGAGCACATTTGCGTTCTAGACAACTCAGGCCCGTTGCCACACACCGTCAAGCGCCTGCTGCAACTGCTGGACGAGGCGCGTCAATGCGCCTGACCTTGCTTGGTACCGGCGATGCCCGCCAGGTGCCGGTGTACAACTGCAGCTGTCCGGCCTGCGATGCGGCGCGGGTGTATCCCGCGCGGCGCCGTGGTCCCTGCTGTGCGCTCATCGAGTGCGGTGCGCAGCGCTGGCTGATCGACAGCGGCCTCACCGATCTTACCGAGCGCTTCGCCCCGCATAGCCTGAGCGGCATCCTGCAGACCCACTACCACGCCGACCACGCCCAGGGCCTTTTGCATCTGCGCTGGGGCCAGGGCCTGGTGATCCCGGTGCATGGCCCGGATGACCCCGAAGGTCTGGCCGACCTGTACAAGCACCCCGGCATTCTCGATTTCAGCCAGCCTTTCGCTGCCTTCGAGCGTCGCCAGTTGGGTGAGCTGGGTGTCACCGCGCTGCCTCTGACGCATTCCAAGCCGACGTTCGGCTATCTGTTTGAAGGGCCTGGAGACGAAAGGCGCATCGCCTACCTCACCGACACGGTCGGCGTGCCGCAAGCGAGTTGCGCCGAACTGCAGCGTGCACCGCTGGATCTGCTGGTGCTCGACTGCTCAACCGCGCCGCAAGCGCTGGCGCCGCGCAACCATAACGACCTGACCCGGGCACTGGAAGTCATCGGGCACCTGCAGCCGACCCAGGCGGTGCTGACCCATATCGGTCATAGCTTCGATGCCTGGCTGCTGGACCATCCCGACGCCTTGCCGCCGGGCGTGATGCTGGCGAGCGACGGGATGGTGCTGTGAGCCCACGTCGCCACCTGTAACCAAAGATTTCAGATCTGCCGGACTTGCCGTTACAGTGCCAGGCCTTCCGACGTGTTTGCCGCCAGCGAAGAGAACGCATGAACGCCCGCCGCATTACCCTGTTGCTGTGTACGGCCGAGACCCTGGGCATGGCCGGCTTTGCGCTGTTCGCCGCGCTGCTGCCGCAGTTCCAGGCGCTTTGGGGCCTGAGCAATACCGAGGCCGGCTGGATAGGCGGCGGCTTCTTTCTCGGCTATATGCTGGCCGTGCCGGTGCTCACCGGGCTGACCGACCGCCACGATGCGCGGCTGATTTACCTGTGGGCGATGCTGCTGACGGCGGTAGCCAGCGCCGGTTTCGTCTTCGCCGATGGTTTCTGGTCGGCGCTGCTCTGGCGTGTGCTCGCCGGTATCGGTCTGGCGGGCACCTACATGCCGGGGCTCAAGGCGCTGTCGGAGCGTATCGACGGTGCCTCGCAGTCGCGTGCCATCGCCTTCTACACCGCCAGCTTTGGATTGGGTACGGCGCTGTCGTTCACCTTGTCCGGCGAACTGGCCAGGCTCGGCGGCTGGCAGCTGCCGGCACTGCTCAGCGGCGCCGGCGCGCTGTTGGCCTGGGCGTTGGTGTACTGGGCAATGGCACCGAAAGCGGTGGTCGCTCATGCGCCGCGCAATCTGCTGGATCTGGCACCGCTGAAGAACCGTGCGGTACTGGCTTACTGTCTGGCCTACGCGATGCACAACCTGGAGCTGTTCGCCCTGCGTGCCTGGCTGGTGGCCTTCGTGGTGTTCTCCGGGCATTTGCAGGGCGTCGATCCCTGGCTCTCAGGCACCTGGGTGGCGATGCTGGCGACGCTGATCGGCATGCCGTCGAGCATTCTTGGTAATGAGCTGGCGCTGCGTTTCGGGCGTCAGCGCTGGCTGATCGGGGTGATGCTCAGCTCCGCGCTGCTGGCCGCCGTGGTCGGCCTGGGCGCAGCGTTGCCGTTCTGGGTGATGCTGGTGCTGATTCTGATCTACGCGGTGACGGTGACCGCCGACTCGGCTTCGCTGACCGCCGGGCTGGTCAGTGTGGCTCCGGCCAGCCACCGTGGCGCGGCGATGGCGCTGTATTCCTGCACCGGCTTTACCGGCGCCTTCCTCGGCCCGTTGCTGTTCGGCATGACGCTCGATGTTCTGGGCGATGAGCTGCTATTTGGCTGGTGGGCGGCGTTCGCCCTGATGGGCCTGCTGCTGACGTTGGGGCCGCTGGCGCTGTGGTGGGCGGGCAGAGCGCGCGAGGACTGCTCGCGCCCCTGAATGTACGGGATTGCCTACAGGCCCCGGCTGGTAGATTTCACGCCTTCGTGCCCAGCACTTCGGCCTTGCGCAGCCAGTTCTGGCGCTGCTCCTCGCTGGATGGGCGCACCGGGGCGAATTCGCTCAGGCGGCGGGTCTTGATGCCGCAGAAGCCGAGGATGGTGCGCACCATCTGCCGATGCGCCGGGGCACCATAGACCCAGCGGAAATACCAGCGGGGTGTGTCCAGGGTCACCAGCAGGTCGGCGCTGCGCCCACTGAGCAGCTTGTCCCAGAGTTGCGAGCGATTGCGGTACTTGAAGGCGAAGCCGGGCAGCAACACCCGATCGAAGAAGCCCTTGAGCAGCGCCGGTACGCCGCCCCACCAGACCGGGTAGACGAACACCAGGTGCTGGGCCCAGTGGATCAGACGCTGAGCTTCGAGCAGATCCGGTTCGAGGGTCTGGCTTTGTTCATAGCCGTCGCGCAGCACCGGGTCGAACTGCATCTCGCCCAGCCGCAGCTGGCGTACCACATGCCCCTTGCTGCGCGCTCCCTGGCTGTAGGCCTCGGCCAGGGCATGGCAGAGGCTGTCCTTCTTCGGCGTGCCGAGAATCAGCAGGATCCGCTTGCCATCGCCTTCCAGCCGTGTGGCACCGCTCTTGCCTTCAGTCATGCCGCCCGGCTCCGAGCATGTCCTGTGGTCGTACCCATTGGTCGAACTCCTCTTCATTCAGATAGCCGAGCTGCAGTGCAGCCTGGCGCAGGGTGCTGCCTTCGGCATAGGCCTTCTTGGCGATTTCAGCGGCTTTGTCGTAGCCGATATGAGGGTTGAGGGCGGTCACCAGCATCAGGCCATTCTCCAGGTGCGCGGCCATTTGCACGGCATCCGGTTGCAGCTCGGCGATGCAGTGCTGCTGGAAGTTGCGGCAGCCGTCGGCGAGCAGGCGGATCGATTGCAGCAGGTTATGGATGATCACCGGCTTGAACACGTTGAGCTGCAGGTGGCCCTGGCTGGCGGCGAAGCTGATGGTGGCGTCGTTGCCCAGCACCTGGCAGGCCAGCATCGACAGCGCTTCGCACTGCGTCGGGTTGACTTTACCGGGCATGATCGAGCTGCCTGGCTCGTTGGCCGGCAGGCGCACTTCGGCCAAGCCGGTGCGCGGGCCGGAGCCGAGCAGGCGCAGGTCGTTGGCCAGCTTCATCAGGGCCACGGCCAGGGTTTTCAACGCCCCAGAGAGCTGTACCAGCGGCTCGTGCCCGGACAGTGCGGCGAACTTGTTCGGTGCGCTGGTCAGCGGCAGGCCCGACAGTGCGGCCAGTTCGGCGGCAATGGCTTCGGCGAAGCCGCTCGGCGCGTTCAGACCAGTGCCGACGGCCGTGCCACCCTGGGCCAGCTCGCAGACGGCGGGCAGGGCGGCGCGAGTCGCCGCTTCGGCATGGCCGAGCTGGGCGACGAAGGCCGACAGCTCCTGACCGAAGGTGATCGGCGTGGCGTCCATCATGTGGGTGCGCCCGGTCTTGACCAGGTTGGCGTGACGCTGCGCCTGCTCCTGCAGGCCGTCACGCAACTCGGCCAGCGCCGGCAGCAGGCAATGGCGCACACCCTGCACGGCGGCGATATGCATGGCCGTGGGGAAGCAGTCGTTGGAACTCTGCGCGCGGTTGACGTGATCGTTGGGGTGCACCGGCGTCTTGCCGCCGCGCTGGCCGCCAGCCAGTTCGTTGGCGCGGCCGGCGATCACCTCGTTGACGTTCATGTTGCTCTGCGTGCCGCTACCGGTCTGCCAGACCACCAGGGGGAATTGCGCATCGTGCTGGCCTTCGAGCACCTCGTCGGCGGCCTGCTCGATCAGCCGGGCGATGTCCGCCGGCAGCTCGCCGCTGCGGCTGTTGACCCGTGCTGCGGCTTTCTTGATCAGCGCCAGGGCGTGTAGCACGGCCAGCGGCATACGCTCCTGACCGATGGCGAAGTTGATCAGCGAGCGTTGGGTCTGTGCGCCCCAGTAAGCGTCGTTGGGGACTTCGATCGGGCCGATGCTGTCGGTTTCGGTGCGGCTCATGGCGTTCTCCGGGGCAAGTGCGAGGTTGCTGGCAGTTTAGGTCGCGCCACCGAAGACTGGTTCCACAACTTGTCTATCAGGTTGATCGGAACTCAGAGTACGTGCTCACCAGCGGGCATGGGTTTCACCCAGCCAGCCCAGTGCGCCATCGACCGGTACGCGTTCGCCCTTGGGGCCGCGCAGTACACCGTCGTAGTGGCCGAAGTGCTGCACGGTGTTGGCGTGGAAGGGGCCGAGCTTGGGGCAGGCCTTGTGGACCTGACGCGGGGTGAAGCGCAGGGCGACGCGGTCGTCTTCGCTGTCCAGGCGCCAGGGGGCCAGCGCTGCCTGCGAGCTGCACTGCATATGCAGCGGGCTTTCGAGCTGCTGCACTTCACCGCCGAACCACAGTGCGTTTTCCGACAGGCCGCTGTAATCCAGCCAGCCCGCGCCGAAGTTACCGGCGATGCCACCGGCTGCGGCGAAGGCTGCGCGTTGCCAGTAGGTGTTCAGCGGCCAGACCCCGCGGCCGAAGTCCAGTGCAGCGAAGCTCTGGCCCTGCACGCAGCTGTAGTGTTTGTTGCCCAGTTGCAGGCTGCCTGCGGTAGGTAGGCCCAGTTGGCGGCTGGTGGCATGAAAGCCGCCATTTTTCAGGGGCGCGACCAGATTGACCGATTGCAGGTGGGCTGGGCGCTGGATGTCCAGGGCCACCTGCAGCGGTTGCCCGCCGATATCCGGAGCTGCAGCGGTGAGGCGCAGCCGGCCGGGGTGTTCGTCGATCCGCAATTGCAGGCGAGAGTGGCTGAACGAATGGCTCTCCAGCGGCAGGTCGGGGAGCTGGCAACCGAGGGCAAACGGGCGAAATTGGCTATGGGCGACGGCCTGGCCGGTCTCCAGATCGAGAAAGTAGGCAGCGCCATAGCCGAGGTAATCGAGGTCGGACAGGGTCAGCGCGAGCATCCACTGCGGGGTGGTGATGCACCAGTGATTCCAGCGTTTGCGCCGCCCGGCGTGACCGTTGAGGGCGCAGTCCACCTGCGGGCGGCTGGACCAGCCAATGGCGTCCTCCAGCAATCGGCCCTTGCTGTCGCAGAGCGGCTGGAGCGTGAAGGGGGCATGTGAGGTTAGGCTGGTCATAAGGCACGTCCATGTATGTGCGCAGGCTGGCGATCAATTGCCGGCTCGGGGGAGTGTGCACGCCTTTATAAGACTGGCGAATATCTTGCAGAATGCCGAGCTAGCCCAAGCATGGGCAAGTGCTGGCAATTTGGCAACTGACCAGTGGGTGCGCCAGTGTGCAGGGCGTCTGTGAGTCGTGTCACAACTCGCGTCCCTTGAGGGATTTCGGCGCAGGGCACAAAATGCCGCCACCGCAGTCTACCCAGACTCATTCATCACCAGTGGAAGCTTCCCATGCTCCGTTTTTCCAAACTCTGCACCGCCGTTCTGCTCAGCGCTAGCGCATCCCTGGCCATGGCCGATGCCGCCAGCCACGCCGCCGATGCCGAGCGTTTTCTCAAGCTGGCCCACGCCGACAAACTGACCGTGCCGGTCTATGGCCAGGTTCAGCAGATGTTCGCGCAGCGTTTCGCCCAGGCGCCGAATGGCAAGAAAGCGGTACTGGAGAGCTATCAGGCCAAGGCCAACACCGCACTGGACAAGGCCGTCGCCTGGGACAAGCTGAAGCCGGACATGGTCAAGCTCTACACCAGCAACTTCAATGAGCAGGAGCTCAAGGACCTGATTGCGTTCTACGAGTCGCCGCTGGGGCAGAAGGTACTGCAGAAGATGCCGATGCTGACCGCACAATCCGCGCAGATCACCCAGAGTAAACTGGAGTCCGCCGTACCCGAGGTGAACAAGCTGCTGGCCGACATGAGCAACGAACTCGGTCTGCCGAAACAGCCCTGATGGAGCCCAAGATGTCCAAGCAAGACCTGATCGTCACCGCCCTGGCCGCGCTGCAACCCGAGCACCTCGAGGTGCTGGACGAGAGCCATATGCACAGCCGCGGTCTGGAGACCCACTACAAGGCGGTGATCGTCAGTCCGGCCTTTGCCGGCCTGAATGCGGTCAAGCGACATCAGAAGGTCTACGCCACCGTCGGTGAGTTGATGGGGCAGATCCACGCATTGGCGCTGCACACCTACACCCCCCAGGAGTGGGTAGCGCAGGGCGTGGCTCCGGCCTCACCGACCTGCCACGGCGGTCATTGAGATAGCCCAGGGGCAATCCGCGGAGATCGGGTGTCAAGTCCCGGATTGCATTCGGGCTACGTGACAGGCTGTCACGCCTTGTCGCCAAGCCACCCCGGCGAATCCCTGCTTTGCTACAATCCGTCCGCGCCGGCTCATGCCGGCGTTTTTCATGTCACCCCAGTCCGCCCTTTACGTGGGCGACTACTGAGAGAATATTCATGACCGACAAGATCGTCGTCGCGGCGCTGTATAAGTTCGTCTCCCTGCCGGATTACCAGGCGCTGCGCGAGCCCCTACTGCAAACCCTGATCGATAACGACATCAAGGGCACCCTGTTGCTCGCCGAAGAGGGCATCAATGGCACCGTGTCCGGTAGCCGCGCGGCTATCGATGCGCTGCTCGCGTGGTTTCGCCAGGATGTTCGCCTGGCCGATATCGACCACAAGGAATCCTACTGCGATGAGCAGCCGTTCTATCGCACCAAGGTCAAGCTGAAGAAGGAAATCGTCACCCTCGGTGTGCCCGGTGTCGATCCCAACCAGCGTGTCGGCACCTACGTTGAGCCGCAGGACTGGAATAGCCTGATCAGTGACCCGGAAGTGCTGCTGATCGATACCCGCAACGATTATGAAGTGTCTATCGGCACCTTCGAGGGCGCCATTGACCCTAAGACCAAGTCGTTCCGCGAGTTTCCCGACTACATCCGCGAGCATTTCGACCCGAGCAAGCACAAGAAGGTGGCGATGTTCTGCACCGGTGGCATTCGCTGCGAGAAGGCTTCCAGCTATATGCTTGGCGAGGGTTTCGAGGAGGTCTATCACCTCAAGGGTGGCATCCTCAAATACCTGGAAGAGGTACCGCAGGAGCAGACCAAGTGGCAGGGCGACTGCTTCGTCTTCGACAATCGTGTGACCGTGCGCCATGACCTGTCCGAAGGCGACTACGATCAGTGTCACGCGTGTCGCACGCCGATTTCCGTGCAAGACCGTCAGTCCGAGTTCTACAGCCCCGGCGTCAGCTGCCCGCATTGCTGGGATTCTCTGCCGGAGAAAACCCGCGAAAGCGCCCGTGAGCGGCAGAAGCAGATCGAGCTGGCGCGCCAGCGCAATCAGCCGCACCCCATCGGCCGTGACCCCCGCCAACTGAACGAGGCCTGACCCATGGCTAGCCGCCTGCTCTACGTGATGGACCCGATGTGCTCCTGGTGCTGGGGTTTTGCACCGGTGGTCGAAGCCCTTGCCGAGCAGGCTGCTGCTGCCGAGGTGCCGCTGCAGATCGTGGCGGGAGGCCTGCGTCGTGACCAGGTGGCCGTCGACGCGGCTGCGCGGGTGCGTTATCTGGGCTACTGGCAGGCGGTCAACGCCAGCACCGGGCAGCTGTTCGATTTCGAGCGCGGCCTGCCGGAGGGCCTGGTGTACGACACCGAGCCCGCCTGCCGCGCACTGGTGACGGCTCGCAGCCTCCACGCGCCCAGCGCCTGGAGCTTGCTCAAGTTGATCCAGCGGGCGTTCTACACCGAAGGCGCCGACGTCACCCAGGCCGGCGTGCTGGTGCAACTGGCCGAACAGGCGGGCATTCCGCGCATCGAGTTCGCCGAGGCCTTCGACAGCCAGGCCATGCAGGAGGCGACCGCCGCCGACTTCACCTGGGTTCAGGATCTGGGTATCGCCGGCTTCCCCACGCTGCTGGCCGAGCGCGATGGCCAGCTGGCGCTGTTGACCAATGGCTATCAGCCGCTCGAGGTTCTCTCTCCTCTGCTCGGCCGCTGGCTGGAGCGCGCTGCCAATGCCTGATCGGTTGAGCTGGGCAGAAGTTCGTCGCCTGGCCCTGCGTCACAAGAAGGCACTGGTCCTGGCCAATCTGGTCGCTGTAATGGCGACCTTGTGCAGTGTACCGATTCCGCTGCTGCTGCCGCTGCTGGTTGACGAAGTGCTGCTGCACGACGGCGACACTGCGCTCAAGGTGATGGACAACTTCCTGCCGGCCGATTGGGAAACCGCGGCCGGCTATATCGGCCTGATGCTGCTGTTGACCCTGTTGCTGCGCGGCTCGGCGCTGATCTTCAACGTGCTGCAGGCGCGGCTGTTCGCCAGGTTGTCGAAGGACATCGTTTACCGCATTCGCATGCGCCTGATCGAGCGCCTCAAACGTATTTCCCTGGGCGAGTACGAGAGCCTGGGCAGCGGCACCGTGACCACTCATCTGGTCACCGATCTGGAAACCCTGGACAAGTTCGTCGGCGAGACCCTGAGCCGCTTTCTGGTGGCGGTGCTGACCCTGGTCGGCACCTCGGCCATCCTGGTCTGGATGCACTGGCAACTGGCGCTGCTGATCCTGTTGTTCAACCCGCTGGTGATCTACGCCACGGTGTTGCTGGGCAAGAAGGTCAAGCACCTGAAGAAGCTGGAGAACGACAGCACGTCGCGTTTCACCCAGGCCTTGAGCGAAACCCTGGAGGCAATTCAGGAAGTGCGTGCCGGCAATCGCCAGGGGTATTTCCTCGGCCGTCTCGGCGGCAGGGCACGCGAGGTACGCGATTTTGCTGTGGCCTCGCAGTGGAAGAGCGATGCCTCCAACCGTGCCAGTGGCCTGCTGTTCCAATTCGGCATCGACGTGTTCCGCGCGGCGGCGATGCTCACCGTGCTGTTCTCCGACCTGTCCATCGGCCAGATGCTAGCGGTGTTCAGCTACCTGTGGTTCATGATCGGCCCGGTCGAGCAGCTTCTCAGCCTGCAGTACGCCTTCTATGCCGCTGGTGGCGCGCTGACACGCATCAACGAGCTGCTGGCGCGCCAGGACGAGCCGCAGTACCAGGGGCGTGTCGATCCTTTCAGGGCACGCGACACGGTGGGCATCGAGATCCAGGGGCTGACCTTCGCCTACGGCGACGAACCGGTGCTCGATCGCCTCGACCTGTCCATCGGCCCGGGCGAGAAGGTTGCCATCGTAGGCGCTTCGGGGGGCGGCAAGAGCACCCTGGTGCAGTTGCTGTTGGGGTTGTATACACCGCAGGCCGGCAGTATCCGTTTCGGCGGCAGCACGCTGGAGGAGGTCGGCCTGGATTGCGTGCGCGATAACGTCGCGGTGGTGCTGCAGCATCCGGCGTTGTTCAACGACACGGTGCGCGCCAACCTGACCATGGGCCGTGAGCGCAGTGACGAGGCCTGCTGGCAGGCGCTGCGTATCGCCCAACTGGCTGACACCATCGGGCAGTTACCACAGGGGCTGGACAGCGTGGTCGGCCGCAGCGGCGTGCGCCTGTCCGGTGGTCAGCGCCAGCGTCTGGCCATCGCGCGCATGGTGCTGGCCGAGCCCAAGGTGGTGATCCTCGACGAGGCCACTTCGGCGCTGGACGCCGCCACCGAGTACGCGCTGCACGAAGCCCTGGCGCAATTTCTTGAAGGGCGCACCACATTGATCATCGCCCACCGCCTGAGTGCGGTGAAACAGGCGGATCGCGTGCTGGTGTTCGATGGCGGCAGCGTTGCCGAGGATGGCGACCACCAGCAGCTGATTGCCGAAGGTGGCCTGTACGCCAAGCTCTATGGGCATTTGCAGCAGGGGTGAGGCTTCTGGAATGTTCGCGGCTGAAGCGCAATGCCACCCAGCTGCTCCTTCGTGATGCTAGGTAGGAGCGGCTTCAGCCGCGATGCTCTTTTGTGCACCTAGCGGCCCCGGATTGCATCCGGTCTACAACGCGTGCTGGCTTATCGCCGCTGAAGCGCCTCCCACAAGTTTGCTCGCTGCCATGGCAGGCTCCTGTGGGAGGCGCTTCAGCGGCGATGCGTTTGCCTCAAGCGTTGCTCATCAATGCTTCGCTCAACTCTTCGAACAGTGTCTGCACCGAGCGCAAGGCGCGGCAGTCGGGGCGGGTCAGCAGCCAGAGTTCGGTGTCGCAACCAGCGACCGGCGGGCCGAGTGCCTTGAGCTCGGGGTGGGCGCGCAGTACGAAGTCGGGCAGGGCGGCGACGCCCAGTCCGGCGCGTGCCAGTTGCGCCACGGCATACATGCTGCTGCAGCGATAGTTGGGAGTGACGCTCGGCAGTTCGCGCAGGCGCCAGAGCACCGTGGCGTGGTCCGGCATCGCCTCGTCCGGGGCAATCCAGCTTTGCCGCGCCAGGTCGCTACGGTCCTGCCCATCATCGCGGGCGCAGACGAGGTAGGACACCCTGGCCAGACGCCGGCCGACCAGGTGCTCCGGCGGCTCGCTGGTCAGGCGCAGGGCCAGGTCGGCATCGCGACGACTGAGGTTGGCGAAGTCGTTGGAGGTCACCAGTTCCAGCGACAGTGCCGGGTAGCTGGGCATGAAGCGCGCCAGCGCTGGCAACAGCAGGCTGCTCAACACGGCATCCGTGCAGGTCAGGCGTACCGTGCCGCTGACCACATGCTTGCCTTGCTCCAGAGCCACACGTGCAGCCTCCAGCGCCCGTTCGGCGTGCTCAGCCTGCTCCGCCAGTGCCCTGGCGGTTTCGCTGGGTTCGTAGCCGCGCCTGCTCTTCTCGAACAGCGCTGCACCCAGTGCGGCTTCCAGGCGGCGTACGGCGCGAAATACGGTGGAAACGTCCACCTGCAGCAGCTCCGCAGCACGTGCCAGGGAGCGGCCCCGTACCATGGCGAGTACCAGGGAGAGGTCGGCGTGGTCGATCTGATATTGCATCGCTGCAATTCCTGCTTGTCAGTTTGCCAATTATTATTGCGTAGGCGCCCTCTTATAGTGGCAGGTAAACCGCCATGCAAGAGGGGGAGATGCGCATGTACAGCAAGTGTCGAGTCAGGGTCGCCCTGGTGGGTGAATTCAATCCGGCGATTACCGCCCATCGTGCCATCCCCGAGGCGCTGCGTCTGGCCTCCGAGGCGCTGGGCGTGGCGGTCGAATACGACTGGCTGGCCACCGACAGCATCGTCGATGAAACGGGCCTGATGAGTTATGACGGCATCTGGTGCGTGCCGGGCAGTCCGTACGCCAGTACCGATGGGGCCCTACGCGCGATCCGTTTCGCCCGTGAACAAGCTGTGCCGTTCCTCGGTACCTGCGGTGGTTTCCAGCACGCGTTGCTGGAGTACGCGCGCAACCGCCTGGGCTGGCTGGATGCTGAACACGCCGAGCTGTCGCCACAGGCGCAAACCCCGTTGATCGCACCCTTGGCCTGCGCTCTGCAGGATGTCAGTGAGTGTGTGCGTCTGGTTTCGGGGTCGCGTATCGCTGAGCTCTACGGTGTGCGTGAAATCAGCGAGCAGTACCTGTGCCGTTACGGCCTCGACGATGCCTTCGTCGAGCCGTTGATGGCGCAGGCATTGAAGGCTTCCGGGCATGACGAGGCGGGTGCCGTGCGCGCCATCGAACTGGAGGAACATCCGTTCTTCATCGCCACCCTGTTCCAGCCCGAGCGCGCGGCGCTGGAAGGCCGCGTGCCGCCGGTTGTCGCTGGCCTGGTCGGTGCCTGCGCAGTGCAATCGGTGCACGAGGCCCATCTGGAGCAGGCTTCGTGATCGCGGCCACGCCGGAGCCTCCCTATTACGTGGTGATATTCACCTCGGTACGCACGGCGGTCGATGCCGGCTACGCCGAGGCGGCGCAGCGCATGCTGGAGCTGGCCGCGCAGCAGCCGGGCTTTCTCGGCGTGGAGTCGGCGCGCAGCGATGGCCTGGGCATTACCTTGTCCTATTGGCAGAGCGAAGAGGCCATCCGCGCCTGGCGCGAGCATGCCGAGCACAGCACCGTCCGCGAGCGAGGGCGTGCAGAGTGGTACGCCGCCTGTACCACTCGTGTGGCCAAGGTGGAGCGGGCTTACGGTTTCGATCGTTCGGCCTGAGAGCGAGTGGCAGGTTTGCCAACCACGATGTAATGAAATATTTACGCATGGTCGGGTTTTTGGTGCTCAGCTACACGCATATATAGGGGTGTAAGGAAAACTTGCCAAGCAGGGGCCCGACTGCTGTGGCGAGCTGTCGCAAGCCATCTTGAGAGCGGCTCTGCGCTCGGTTGTCATGAGGTTGTCCGCAACGCATTCGTGCGCTTGCCATAACAATGACAATCAGGAGGCAGAATGAACGCCGTGGCCAAGATCGAGCAGCACAATCCCATCGGGACCGACGGTTTCGAGTTCGTCGAATTCACCGCACCGAGCGCCGAGGGTATCGAGCAACTGCGCCAGTTGTTCACCGCCATGGGCTTCACCGAGACCGCCAAGCACCGCTCGAAGCAGGTGTGGCTGTTCCAGCAGAACAACATCAATATCGTGCTCAACGGCAGCCCGGTCGGCCATGTACGCGCCTTCGGCGAGAAACATGGGCCGAGTGCCTGCGCCATGGCCTTCCGCGTGAAGAATGCGGCCCAGGCGGCAGCCTACGTCGAGCAGCAGGGCGCCACGCTGGTGGGCAGCCACGCCAACTTCGGCGAGCTGAACATCCCCTGCGTCGAAGGCATCGGCGGCTCCCTGCTGTATCTGGTCGACCGCTACGGTGACAAGAGCATCTACGACGTCGATTTCGAGTACATCGAAGGTCGCAGCCCCAACGACAACGCCGTCGGCCTGCAGTGCATCGACCATCTGACCCACAACGTACGCCGTGGGCAGATGGACGTGTGGTCCGGCTTCTACGAGCGCATCGCCAATTTCCGCGAGATTCGCTACTTCGACATCGAAGGCAAGCTCACCGGCCTGTTCTCCCGTGCGATGACCGCGCCGTGCGGCAAGATCCGCATCCCGATCAACGAGTCGGCCGATGACAAGTCGCAGATCGAGGAATTCATCCGCGAATACCACGGCGAGGGCATCCAGCATATCGCCCTGAGCACCAACGACATCTACGCCACCGTGCGCCAGCTGCGCGCCAACGGTGTTGATTTCATGACCACCCCTGATACCTATTACGAGAAGGTCGACACCCGCGTCGCCGGTCACGGGGAACCGACCGAGGTGCTGCGTGAGCTGAATATCCTCATCGATGGTGCACCTGGGGACGACGGCATCCTGCTGCAGATCTTCACCAACACGGTGATCGGCCCGATCTTCTTCGAGATCATCCAGCGCAAGGGCAATCAGGGCTTCGGTGAGGGCAACTTCAAGGCCCTGTTCGAATCCATCGAGGAAGACCAGCTGCGTCGCGGTGTGATCTCCGAGGAGTGATGCCATGAGCCGTCAATGGATTCGCTTTCCCCTGCGTGAAGGCGAGTGCTCGCGCCAGGCGCATTGCGACCTGCCGCAGGGCACCTACGAGCGCGAAATGGGCCGCGAGGGTTTCTTCGGGCCCACCGCGCACCTGCATCACAAGCACCCGCCAACCGGCTGGATCGACTGGCAGGGCCCGCTGCGCCCGCATGCGTTCAACTTCAACGACATCCCCAGCGAGCGCGACTGCCCGCTGGCGGCGCCGCTGACCTTGCACAATGCCGACGTCAAACTGCGTGTCTGGCGCACCCATGGCGCCATGCGTCATCTGGTGCGCAACGCCGACGGCGACGAGCTGCTGTTCGTCCACGAAGGCAGCGGGCATTTCTACTGTGACTTCGGCCATCTGGAATACCGCGACGGCGACTACCTGCTGATTCCGCGCGGCACCGCCTGGCGTATCGAGGCCAGCACGCCGAGCTATTTGCTGCTGATCGAGAACACCGAAGGTGCCTATCAGTTGCCGGACAAGGGCCTGCTCGGCCCGCAGGCGATCTTCGATCTGGCCATGCTCGAGCACCCGCATATCGATGACGCCTTCAAGGCGCAGCAGGACGAGAACACCTGGCAGATCCGCATCAAACGGCGCGGCCAGGTCAGCACCGTGACCTACCCCTACAACCCGCTGGATGTGGTCGGCTGGCATGGTGACAACACCGTGGTGCGCCTGAACTGGCGCGACATTCGCCCGCTGGTCAGCCATCGCTACCACCTGCCGCCGTCGGTGCACACCACCTTCGTCGCCAATGGCTTCGTGATCTGCACCTTCACCCCACGCCCGGTGGAGTCCGACCCCGGCGCGCTCAAGGTGCCGTTCTTCCACAACAACGACGACTACGACGAAGTGTTGTTCTACCACCGTGGCAACTTCTTCAGCCGCGACAACATCGAGGCCGGCATGGTCACCCTGCATCCGTGCGGGTTCCCCCATGGGCCGCATCCCAAGGCGCTGAAGAAGAGCCAGGAGGATCCGGCCACCTTCATCGACGAGGTGGCGGTGATGATCGACACCCGTCGCGCCCTGGAAGTGGCCGATGCCGCCAGCGCGGTGGATGTCGCCGAGTACGTCAATTCCTGGCGTGCGCCGGGTATACAAGGTTAAGGCGGTCACCAATCGCCCCCTCTCCCACAAGTGGGAGAGGGGAGAACAGCCCGCACGCGAACAGATGAATAGGTAGGAATCATGAAACTCGCATCACTCAATCAAGGCCGCGATGGCGTGCTGATCGTCGTTTCCCGCGATCTGACCCGCGCCGTGCGCGTGCCGCAGGTCGCCGCCACCCTGCAGGCCGCGCTGGACGACTGGGCGATCGCCCGGCCCAAGCTCGACGCGGTCTATCAACGCCTCAACGACGGCATGCAGGAGGGCGCTTTCGCCTTCGATCAGGCGGCCTGTCACAGCCCGCTGCCACGCGCCTATCACTGGGCCGATGGCAGCGCCTACGTCAATCATGTCGAGCTGGTGCGCAAGGCGCGTGGCGCCGAGATGCCGGAGTCGTTCTGGCATGACCCCTTGATGTACCAGGGGGGCGCTGACGCCTTCATCCCGCCGCACAGCCCGATCCGCCTGGCCGATGAGGCCTGGGGCATCGACCTGGAGGCCGAGTTGGCGGTGGTCACCGACGACGTGCCAATGGGCGCCACGGCGGCCGAAGCGGCCGGGCACATCCGCTTGCTGATGCTGGTCAACGACGTGTCGCTGCGCAACCTGATTCCTGGCGAGCTGGCCAAGGGCTTCGGTTTCTACCAGAGCAAGCCGTCGTCGAGCTTCTCGCCGGTGGCCATCACCCCGGACGAGCTGGGCGAGAGCTGGAAGGACGGCAAGGTACACCGGCCGCTGGTGTCGCAGATCAACGGTGCGCTTTTCGGCCAGCCGAACGCCGGTGTGGACATGACCTTCAACTTCCCGACTCTGGTGGCGCACGCGGCCAAGACCCGCCCGTTGGGCGCCGGCACCATCATCGGTTCGGGCACGGTGTCCAATTACGACCGCAGCGCAGGCTCCTCCTGTCTGGCGGAGAAACGCATGCTGGAAATCGTCGAGTCGGGTGAGGCGAAAACCCCCTTCCTCAAGTTTGGCGACCGGGTGCGCATCGAGATGTTCGATGTCGCCGGGCAGAGCCTCTTTGGTGCCATCGATCAGGTGGTGCAGCGCTACGACGCTCACTGATTCGTAGGGGCAGCTGTAGGAGCGGCTTTAGCCGCGATTCGCCAGCAGTCGTTTAAAGCATCGCGGCTGAAGCCGCTCCTACGGTTTGCGTTTCGCAAGGAATCCGCAATGTTGAAACTCTACGGCTACTGGCGCTCCAGCGCCGCCTACCGTGTGCGCATCGCCCTGAACCTCAAGGGGCTGGCCTATGAGCAGGTGCCAGTGCATCTGGTCAAGGACGGCGGCCAGCAGCACGGCGCCGACTATCGCGCACTGAACCCGCAGGGTCTGCTGCCGCTTCTGGTGGACGAGGGCAGCGGCGGTGTACGCATCGCCCAGTCGCTGGCGATCCTCGAATACCTGGAAGAAATGTTCCCGGTGCCGGCGCTGTTGCCAGCCGACCCGGCCGAGCGTGCGCAGGTGCGGGCGTTGGCGCTGCATATCGCCTGCGACGTGCATCCGCTGAACAACCTGCGCGTGCTGCAGTACCTGAGCGCTGAGCTGGGCGTCGCCGACGAGGCAAAGAACGCCTGGTACCGACACTGGGTCGCCCTGGGCTTGGCTGCGGTGGAGGAGGGGCTGGCCGTATTCGACGGGCGCCTGTTGCTCGGCGAGCGACCTGGATATCTGGAAGCCTGCCTGATTCCGCAGCTGTATAATGCGCGGCGTTTTAACTGTGACCTTGCCGCGTACCCACGCATTGTCGCCATGGCGGCGCGCTGTGAACCCCTGGAGGCCTTCCAACTGGCCGCGCCGGAGGTGCAAGCCGACGCCCAGTGACTCCTCTGGCTTCAACCCAAGCCTTGCATTCCGCTGCGCCACAAGCGCGGCGGGTCCGATTCCGTCACAGATAAAAACAAGCAGGTGACGCATGACCCGTGAAAAACCGAAGAACCTCTGGCTCTCGCGCTGGGGCTTCATCCTCGCAGCAACCGGCTCGGCCGTGGGCCTGGGCAATATCTGGAAATTCCCCTACATCACCGGCGAGTACGGCGGCGGCGCGTTCGTGCTGATGTACCTGGCGTGCATCCTGGCTATCGGCATCCCGGTGATGATGACCGAAATTGCCGTCGGCCGCCGCGGCCGTGGCAGCCCCATCGACGCCATTGGCCGCGTGGTCCGCGAGAACGGCGGCAACCCGCTGTGGAAGGCGGTTGGCGGCATGGCCATGCTCGCCGGCTTCATGATCCTGTGCTTCTACGTGGTCGTCGCCGGCTGGGCCTTCGCCTACACCTGGAAGATGCTCGACGGCTCGCTGGCGGCCAGCAGTGTCGAGGCGCTGGGCGGCGTGTTCGAGGCGCACAATGCCAACCCCTGGCAACTGGGGGGCTGGAGCGTGCTGGTAGCGCTGCTGACCTTGTGGATCGTGGCCAAGGGCGTGCAGCAGGGCATCGAGAATGCCGTGCGCTGGATGATGCCGGGCCTGGCGCTGATGCTCGTCGCACTGGTCGGCTATGCCCTGAGCAGCGGCAGCTTCGATGCCGGTTTCGCCTTTCTATTCCATTTCGACGCTTCGAAGATCACCGGTGAGGCGCTGCTGGCGGCATTGGGCCACGCCTTCTTCACCCTGAGCCTGGCCTCGGGCGCCATTCTCACCTACGGCTCCTACATTCCGGATGGCCAATCCATCGCCCGCACCACCTTCATGGTCGCCATCTGCGACACCCTGGTGGCGCTGCTCGCAGGGCTGGCGATCTTCCCGATCATCTTCGCCAATGGCATGAGCCCCAGCGCCGGGCCGGGGCTGATCTTCATGAGCCTGCCGCTGGCCTTTCAGCAGATGCCCTTCGGTACGGTCTTCGGCGTCTTGTTCTTCGCCATGGTATCGATTGCCGCGCTGACCTCGGCGATCTCCATGATCGAAGCCACGGTGGCTTACCTGAACGAGAAGCACGGCATCAGCCGTCTGCGCGCGGCCATGGGGGCCGGCGCGGTGCTGCTGGTGATCAGCCTGCTGGCGATGCTGTCGTTCAACCTGATGGCGGGCTGGACGCCCTTGGGCAAGAACTTCTTCGACTGGCTGGACTACCTCACCTCGCGCTGGATGATGCCGCTCGGTGGCATCTTCATGGTGGTGCTCGCTGGTTACGCGCTGCGCTGCGACATCCTGCGCGACGAACTGGACCTGCCGCCGGCCGGCTACGCCTTGTGGCTGTTCATGGTGCGCTACGTCAGTCCGGTGCTGATCATGGTGGTCTTCCTGCATGCGCTGGGCTGGCTGCTGTTCGATCCGGTCACTCAGTGGTACTGGATCGCCGGTGCCATTGGTCTGCTGACACTGGCTGGCGAGATCCTGCGGCCCAGAGTGGTGCCGGTGCTCGCCGGGCGTTGATCGCGGCTCGAGTCGAGAGGCGCAGCTTCGTCAGGGGCTGCGCCTTTTTTGTCGGCATCGCTGCGGTCGGCGGGTTTTCGCCATTCGTTCGGCGCCAATAAGCGGATCATTGCCGGTGTTGGCGCTTTGATCGGCTATCCTGAGAATCATGGTTTGGCGAATTGCCAGCACTCAAGCGGCGCTACACTCTTGCCGATAGGTTGGATTAGATATGGCATAGCAGTTGCGTGGTCAGTCGACCAGGTCGCGTCCATGAGACGCGGTCGTAATAAGAAGAATCTGGAGTCGCGCCTTATGTTCAAGCCTGCCGCACGCTTTTTCGCCAACCTTGCCGTGGGCAAGAAACTCTTCATCGGTTTTGGTCTGGTGCTGTTGCTCACTGCCGCCATGACCGGCAGTGGCTACCTGGCCGTGCAGGCGGTTCTGCATGGGCATGAGCAGGTGGGGCAACTGGCGCAGGTGAACCAGGAAATCCTCCAGGCGCGCCGTTTGGAGCGCAATTTCGCCATCGAGCAGACACCGGACAACGCGGGCCGAGTGCGCGAAAGCCTGCTCAAGGTGCAGGGCATGTTGCAGCATCTGAGCGAGGGGGCGGCTGAAAGCACGCGTGTGCAGACCATGCAGCAGGCCACCACCGAGTACCTGAAACAGTTCGATAACTATGTCGAGCAGCAGGATAAAGCCCGTGAGGCGCGCCAGGACATGCGTACTGCAGCGGGGGAAGCCCGTGACCAGTTCGAGGTGATCGAGCTGGATATGTACGATGCCGTGCGCGAGCTACGCCTGCAAGGTGATCGCCTGCGTGGCAGCGACCCGCTGACCCTGGCGGAAACCGCATCCGGTCTGAGCAAGCGCATGCTCGACCTGCGGGGTCAGGAAAGCCTTTACATCATCGACGGTTCGTCCGAAGCGCTGGAAGAATGGCAGTACGTCAGCGAGGACCTGCAGAACGTCGCCCGCAGCCTGACCGTCTGGCTCAACGATGAACAGAAGGCCTCCATCGAGACCGCTTTGCAGGCGCTGACCCTTTATCAGCGCTCCTTCCTCTACTACCAACAGCTGCGTGAGCAGAACCACGCCACCGAGAAGGCCATGATCGAGCGCGCCCGTTCGGTTGTCGATCTGGCCGAGTCGGCCCAGGCCAGTGCCGAAAGCCGGATGCTCGTCGATAGCCGGCGGGCGCTGCTGATGCTCGGCATCATGGGCGTGGCCGCTGTGGTACTGGGCCTGTGCGCCGCGCTGCTGATCACCCGCCTGATCGTCGTGCCGCTGCGGCAAACCGTGATCTTCGCCAAGCGCATCGCCTCTGGCGATCTGAGCCAGGACATCCCGCAGGAGCGCAGCGACGAAGTCGGGCAATTGCTCGCCGCCATGCAGGACATGACCCTCAGCCTGCGCAATCTGGTTGGTCGTATTGGCGGTGGTGTCGGGCAGATTGCCGCGGCGGCCGAACAGCTCTCTGCGATCACCGCGCAGACCAGCGCCGGTGTGCAGACGCAGAAAATGGAGACCGAACAGACCGCCACGGCCATGCACGAGATGGCTGCCACCGTACAGGAAGTGGCGCAGAACGCCGAGCAGGCCTCGCTGGCTGCGCGCGATGCCGACCAGGAAGCACAGCAGGGCAATCGCGTGGTGCAGCAGGCCGTGGAACAGATCGACAGCCTGGCCAGCGAAGTGGAGCAGTCGGCCAAGGCCATGGCTGACCTGAATCAGGAAAGCGCGCGTATCGGCAGCGTGCTGGAGGTGATTCGTAGCGTCGCCGAGCAGACCAACCTGCTGGCGCTCAACGCGGCCATCGAGGCGGCGCGCGCCGGGGAGCAGGGCCGTGGTTTCGCCGTGGTCGCCGACGAGGTGCGGGCGCTGGCCAAGCGCGCTCAGGAGAGTACCGAGGAGATCGAGAGCCTGATCGCCGGTCTGCAGCGCATGGCTAAAGGCGCCGTGCAGCAGATGGACAGCAGTCGCGATCTGACCCGCCGCACCGTCGAACTGGCTGGCGAAGCCGGCGGTGCGCTGGCTCGTATCACTCATGCGGTGAGTACCATCGAGCAGATGAACCAGCAGATCGCCGCCGCCGCCGAGGAGCAGAGCGCGGTGGCCGAAGCGATCAACGAAAGCATCACCCGCGTGCGCGATGTCGGCGAGCAGAGCGCCACCGCCACTGAGCAGACCGCCGCCTCCAGCGCCGAGCTGGCTCGCCTGGGTGTGGAGCTGCAGGGGCTGGTGCGACAGTTCCGCACCTGATCCTCAGCCCAGATGGAATCCACCGTCGATAGGGATGATGGCGCCGGTCATGTAGGCACCTGCGCTACCGGCCAGGCTCAGCGCCAGAGCCGCCATCTCCTCTTCGCGGCCCCAACGCTTCATTGGAATGACGGCAGTATCGGCGGCGAGTGCGGCCTCGTCCTCGGCGATGAAGCGGGTCATCTTGCTGGGAAAGCGCCCTGGGGCAATCACGTTGACGTTGATGTGCTCGCCGACCAGTTCCTTGGCCAGCATGCGTGATAGCTGATGCAGCGCCGCCTTGCTCGGGCCGTAGGCATAGGCCTGTTCGCCCATGGCGCTGATGCCGGCCACCGAACCGATATTGATCACCCGCGCTGGATATTCGCCAGAGCCGGCCTTGCGCAGCAGCGGTAGCAGTTGCTGGATGCAGCCGAACACCGAGGTGACGTTGAGCTGCATGACCTTCTCCCAGCCCTTGGCCGGGTAGCTTTCCAGTGGTGCGCCCCAGGTGGTGCCGGCGTTGTTGACCAGAATGTCCAGCTTGTCGATGCGCCCGCTCAGTTCGGCTGCCAGTGCCTGAACGCCTTCCTCGCTGGACAGGTTGGCGGCAATGCCGGTGCACTGGCCCAGCGCAGATAGTTCGGCGGCGGTCTGCATGCAGGCTTCGCCGTCGCGCGCGCAGACATAGACATGGGCACCGGCTTCGACGAAGGCCTTGGCGATCATCAGGCCGATGCCACGGGTGCCGCCAGTGACCAGGGCAGTGCGCCCGGCAAGGGAAAAGTACGGATGCATGGGAAGGCCTCGCTGAGTGATAAGGCCTTCACCCTAGGGCCTGGCAGCGGGGAATGCAGGCATCATTGCTGGGCGAAATGACGCTTCATGCGTTTTGTCTGGTCGCGGCTGAAGCTCCTCCCACGCAATCGGCGCTCTGTAGGAGGGACTTTAGCCGCGATCAGCGATCTGCACATCCAGCACGCGAATACGCCCCGGCTCGGGATAATGCCAGTGCACGTCCAGATCCCAGAAGCGTGCGCCATAGCGGCGTTCCGGCTCCGGCTGCTGGTAGGCCGGGCGCGGATCCTGCGCCAGGCACTGTTCGATCAACTCGACCAGCGGCTCGTTCAGGCGCTGTGCGTGCTGGCGCGCCAACGGCAATGCATCGCCATGCCACTGGACCGGGATCAGCCGTGGTGCGGCATCGGCCATGGTGTTGTGCGCATCGCTCACACAGTCGGCGTAGGGAACGTACGGCTTGATATCCAGCACGGGCGTGCCGTCGAGCAGGTCGATGCCGGACAGGTGCAGGCGGCCCGGCTCGACCTTCTCCAGGCGAACCACCGATTGGCCGATGCCATTGGGGCGATGGGTGGCGCGGGTGCTGAACACGCCGACCGACTGGTTGCCGCCCAGGCGTGGCGGGCGCACTTTCAGGCGTGGTTTGTCTTCCAGCGCCTGGTGAAACAGAAACAGCAGCCAGACGTGGCTGACCTGTTCCAGACCCTCAACGGCCTCGCCCTGATCGAAGGGCGGCAGCAGCTCCAGTACGCCGCGTGCGGCAGGTGCCAGGTGCGGCTGGCGGGGGATGGCGAATTTTTCCTTGAAGCAGGAATGGACGATGCCGACAGGGGAAACCAGATGCTGCATGGCGTTCTCTTAGCGGCTGCGCACAGGGGCGTCGTGCGCGACCCGGCAACCGGCGTCGCGGAACGGGCCGGTAAAACGGATCCAGCCTTCGCCAGGACTGACCTGGGCGCAGGTCAGGTGGCCGTCGACCTTGCTCTGCCAGAGAAAGAAGGGGGCAGGCGCCGCCAAGCCGGGCAGGCTCAGGGCGAGCAGGGCAGTGAGTAACAGGGTACGCATGATGGTGGTCTCCAGAGCGTGACGGACACAGCCTAACACGGTCTCAGAAGCGCTCCTTCTCGCCCAGATAGCGCCACTGCCCGACCGGCAGCTTGGCCATGGGCACGCCGCCAATGCGGATACGCTTCATGCCGAGCACCTTAAGGCCCAGTGCCGTGCAGATCTGCCGCAGCAGGTCAGGGGCAGGATTCTTCAGGGCGAAGCGCAGGCGCTGTTCGCTCTGCCAACTGGCCTTGCACGGTGGGAATTGCGTGCCCTTGTGCAGCCAACCTTTCTTCAGGCGTTCCAGTGCGCTGGCGGGCAGTTCGCCGGCTACCTCGACCAGGTATTCCTGTTCCAGCTTGGCAGCGTCCTCGCGCAGCTTGCGTTGCGTGCGCCAATCCTGGCTGAGCACTATCAGGCCGCTGGCACCGGTCTGCAGCGGCAGGCTTTGCTCCTGGCGCAGGAAGTGGCCATGCAGGATGCGCTGGGCGTGCGGGTCTTGTTCCCAGTGTCGTTCGCGTACCAGCAGGTGCTGCAACTGTGCGGCGTTGCAGCCAGTCGCACCATGCACCAGCAGTGTCACCGGCTCTACCGGCTCGAGCGTGGCATCTGCATGCAGCTCGACGCGCTGATCCTCGACCTTGAATTGCGGCGCCTCGACCACCTGGCCGTCCACCGTCACCCAGCCGCCGCTGATGTACAGGTCGGCCTCGCGGCGCGAGCAGCCGAACAGTTCGATGACGCGTTTGGACAGGCGGGTGGGTTCGGTCATGGTGGCGCTCGACAAAAAGAAGGTCATTGTACCGGCAAGGCGTTGGGGGAGGCCGGAAAGAAAAAGCCCCGCAGGCTGCGGGGCTTTTCAGGGGGGAGCTGGATCAGACCAACTCGCCCCACATGTCGTACTCATCGGCATCGACGATGCGCACACGCACCTTGTCACCCGGTTTGACGCTGGTGGCGTCGATGAACACGCTGCCGTCGATCTCCGGGGCGTCGGCCCAGGAGCGTGCCACGGCGCCTTCGCCGTCCACTTCGTCGACCAGCACGTCCATCTCCAGGCCGATCTTGGCCTGCAGGCGCGCCGAGCTGATGGCCTGCTGATGCGCCATGAAGCGCTCCCAGCGCTCTTGCTTGACGTCGTCCGGCACCACTTCCAGGCCCAGGTCGTTGGCCGGTGCGCCTTCCACCGGCGAATACTGGAAGCAGCCGACGCGGTCGAGCTGGGCTTCGGTCAGCCAGTCGAGCAGGTACTGGAAGTCTTCCTCGGTCTCGCCGGGGAAACCGACGATGAAGGTGGAGCGAATGGTCAGCTCGGGGCAGATCTCGCGCCACTTCTTGATGCGCGCCAGGGTCTTGTCCTCGAACGCCGGACGCTTCATCGACTTGAGCACTTTCGGGCTGGCGTGCTGGAAGGGGATGTCCAGGTACGGCAGCAGCTTGCCGGCGGCCATCAGCGGGATCACGTCGTCGACGTTGGGGTAGGGGTAGACGTAGTGCAGGCGCACCCAGACGCCCATCGACGACAGCGCCTCGCACAGCTCGAGCATGCGCGTCTTCACCGGCTGGCCGTTCCAGAAGTCCAGCTTGTACTTCATGTCGACGCCATAGGCGCTGGTGTCCTGGCTGATCACCAGCAGCTCCTTGACGCCGGCCTTGACCAGACGCTCGGCCTCGCTGAGCACATCGCCCACCGGGCGGCTGACCAGCTTGCCGCGCATCGACGGGATGATGCAGAAGCTGCAGCTGTGGTTGCAGCCTTCGGAAATCTTCAGGTAGGCGTAGTGGCGCGGGGTGAGCTTGATGCCCTGCGGCGGCACCAGGTCGATCAGCGGGTTGTGCTCGGCTTTCGGCGGGATCACCTCATGCACGGCGTTGACCACCTGCTCGTACTGCTGCGGGCCGGTGACGGCCAGCACGCTCGGGTGTACGTCGCGGATGCTGTCCTCGGCCACGCCCATGCAACCGGTGACGATCACCTTGCCGTTCTCGGCCAGGGCTTCGCCGATGGCGTCCAGCGATTCGGCCTTGGCGCTGTCGATGAAGCCGCAGGTATTGACCACCACCACGTCGGCATCCTGGTAGGTCGGTACGATCTCGTAACCTTCCATGCGCAGTTGGGTCAGGATGCGTTCGGAGTCGACGGTCGCTTTCGGGCAACCAAGGCTGACGAATCCGACTTTCGGGGTGGCGCTGGACATGCGGGCTAACCTCTAACGGGCGCCTGGCTGGCGCCTCTGATCAAAAAGTGCGCAATTCTAGCGGCGGTTCGGGCGCTTGACCAGAGGCGCCGTCACCTCAATTGCGCCCCGGCAGCATGCGCGTCAGGGTGTTATCGCGCACCACGTAATGGTGATACAGGCCGGCGACCGCGTGCAGGCCGATCAGCCAGTAACCGGCGCTGCCGGCCAGTTCGTGCAATTCCTTGATCTGTCCGGCCAGCGCCTTGTCCGGGCCGATCAGTGCCGGCAGTTCCATACCGAAGAAGGGAACAGGCTTGCCAGCGGCGCTGAGGATCAGCCAGCCGGCCAGCGGTGCGCCGATCATCAGGGCGTACAGGGCCAGGTGCATCAGCTTGGCGAGCAGTTTATGCCAGCCAGCTGGCGCAGGTTCGATGGCCGGAGTAGGGCTCAGCGCCCGGGCCAGCAGTCGCAGCCAGACCAGCGCGAAGACGCCCAGGCCGAGCATGAAGTGCCACTGCTTGAGCAGCTCGCGGGTATCGCTGCCTTTGGGGAAATTACCCTTGAGTTCGATGCAGGCGTAGACGGCGGCGATCAGGACCAGCATCAGCCAGTGCAGGCCAATGGACAGGCTTGAATAGCGGGACGGGGTGTTCTTCCAGTTCATACAGGCTTCCTCGGTAATGTCCTGCATCTGCGGCAGGTGCTTCTAGGATAGAGCCGCTTTGCTTATGTGAAGCTGAGGAAGATCAATGTCCGAAAACGAAAAAGGCCACTCGATTGAGTGGCCTTTTTCGGAAGGTGGTTGCGGGAGCAGGATTTGAACCTACGACCTTCGGGTTATGAGCCCGACGAGCTACCAGACTGCTCCATCCCGCGGCGGCCATTCTATCGAAAGAGCGCCTTACGTCAACCATTATCTTTAAAAAACTGTTTTCAACTCAGATGGTTAGCCTCAAACAACTGTTAGACTTCAGCGAGTTCGACCATATCTGGCGAGGCTTTCGAGGGTGTTGTGCGCAAGATAATTCACGTTGACTGCGACTGCTTTTACGCCGCAATCGAGATGCGTGACGACCCGAGCCTGGCCAATCGTCCGCTGGCTGTGGGTGGTTCGGCCGACCGGCGCGGGGTGATCGCCACCTGCAACTATGAGGCGCGCGCTTATGGCGTGCGCTCGGCGATGTCGTCGCGGCATGCGCTGAAGTTGTGCCCGGACCTGCTGATCGTCAAGCCGCGTTTCGAGGTGTATCGCTCGGTCTCCCGCGAGATTCATGGCATCTTTCGCCAGTTCACCGACCTGATCGAGCCGCTGTCGCTGGACGAGGCTTATCTCGATGTCAGTGATTCGCCACATTTCTCTGGTAGCGCCACACGCATTGCTCAGGAGATTCGCCGCCGCGTGGTACAGGAGCTGCACATCACCGTGTCGGCTGGCGTGGCGCCGAACAAGTTCCTGGCCAAGATTGCCAGCGACTGGCGTAAACCCAACGGGTTGTTCGTCATCACCCCGGATCAGGTCGATGACTTCGTTGCAGAGTTGCCAGTGAACAAGCTGCATGGCGTCGGCAAGGTCACGGCTGACAAGCTGACGCGCCTGGGCATTCGCACCTGCCTGGACCTGCGTGAGTGGAACAAGCTGGCGCTGGTGCGTGAGTTCGGCAGTTTTGGCGAGCGCCTGTGGCGTCTGGCCCATGGCATCGACGAGCGCGACGTAAAGGTCGATAGCCGCCGTCAGTCACTGAGTGTGGAGCACACGTACGATCAGGATCTGCCCGATCTGGAGTCCTGCCTGGAAAAACTGCCGGCACTGCTCGAAGAAATGCACGGCCGCCTGCAGCGCCTCGACGCCAGCTATCGGCCGGACAAGCCCTTCGTCAAGGTGAAGTTCCATGACTTCACCCAGACCACCCTGGAGCAGGCCGGCGCCAGTCTCGATCTGGACAGCTATCGACTGCTACTGAGCAACGCTTTCGCGCGGGGCGACAAGCCGGTGCGGTTGCTTGGGGTGGGGGTCAGGTTGCATGACCTGCGCGGGCGGCAGACGCAGCTGGAGCTGTTCACCTAGTTGCCGCTCGGGGAGGGGCTTTGGCCGCGACTATCGGTAAAGATGTCGCGCGCCCAAGCGCCGCCCTCGGAGTGCGTTTGACCGCCGCTCACTCCGCCCAGAGGCGAATCGGTTTGCCGCTGGCTGGCCACAGTTGCAGCTGGCCGATGTCGTTGAAGTCCCAGCGCTTCACTTCGCCCAGTGCGGCGAGGAAGCGGCGTTCCTGCTCCATCAGTGCGGGTGCGCACATCTTGCGGGTGCTGCCGGGGGCGTCGAAGCCAAGCGTGTCACCTTTGAGCCTGTAGCCAGCGAACCAGTGGTTGCAACCGGCATGTCCGTGAGCGCGGCCATCAGCGGCAAACGTGACGGTCAGGTGGCTGCGGTCGATCAGCGGGCGTTCGCCGATCCATTCGACGCGGTAGCTGCGTTCGGTTTCCAGCTGCGGTGCATCGCTGGCGCAGCCCGCCAGAGTCGCGGCGAGCAGAGCGAGGGGCAGGGCGCGGTACATGGTCTCAGGCCTCCTGGCAGGTGCGGCATAGGTGACGACCGGCATCGTGGCGCCAGCCCAGCTCGGCGATACGGGCTTCGGCGGCGGGCGCTTGCGCGGCTTTGCCGAGGGCTGCATCGACGGCGAATTCGAAGTCCAGTTGCTTGCCGCAAGCGTCGCAGTTCACCTGCCAGTTATGAATGGCCAGTTCCTTGAACTGCGGGCCCTTGCACACCGCCAGCCATTGGCCGGGCGGATTGATCAGGTGACGGACTTTTTCCACGTCCAGGCGCATGTGCAGGTCGCGGCTGCCCTTGAGGGTGACCAGCAGTGCATCGCCTGCCTTGATCGAGCCGCCGTTGCCGGTGACCTGATAACGGCCTGGTGCCAGAGCGCGGCATTCGGTGAGCGTGTGTTGCGGGTTGAGCAGGGAATAACGGAAATCGTGTTCGGCCATGGGTCCTCCGGATCAGCCGGCATGCTATCACGCGGCGCTCTCGACCTCATCGCTCGAGGTCGTCACCCATGGCGCATCTTCAGGCGCTCTGGGCCGCCGCTTCGGTCAGGCGCGTGATCGCCGCATCCAGTTCATCGAGGGCTCGCTGGGCCTCGGGATCGTCCTGCTTGAGAAGTGTCTCACTGCGCTGGCAGGCCGCACGTAGCTGCGGCACGCCGCAGTAGCGAGTGGCCCCATGCAGGCGGTGAACCCGTTCGATCAAGGCCGTGCGCTCGCCGGTATCGCGGGCCTGACGGATCGCCTGGCGATCACCGGCCAGACCTGCCAGCAGCATGCTCAGCATGTCGGCGGCCAGATCGGCCTTGCCGGCTGCCAGGCGCAGGCCTTCTTCGGCGTCGAGCACCTTGGGTTGCGCCTGGGATGGCGCAGGTGGCGCGACCTTGTGAGTCGGTTGGTTACGCAGATTCAGGCCGGTCCATTTGAGCACCACCTGGGCCAGCTGGCGTTCGTTGATCGGCTTGGTCAGGTAGTCGTCCATGCCGCTTCGCAGCAGGGCGCGCTTCTCGTTGGCCAGGGCATGGGCCGTGAGCGCGATGATCGGCGTGGCGCTGCGGCTCTGATCGCTCTCCCACTGGCGAATCGCCTCGGTGGCTTCGCGACCATCCATGCCGGGCATTTGCACGTCCATGAACACCAGGTCGAAGCTGCCTTGCTGGACCGCTTCTATCGCGGCGTACCCGCTGTCGACGGCTGTGACCTGAGCGCCAAGGTCGTCGAGCAGCGTCTGCACCAACAGCAGGTTGGCCGGGTTGTCGTCGACGCACAAAATCTGTGGCCGGCGGGTATCGCTGATCGCCGCCGGTTCGCTGGCCGAGCGCTGCGGGTTGACCATTTCGACCAGGGCCTTGTGCAGCTTGCGCGTACAAGGGGGTTTGGCCTGCAGCTGGTTGTAGGCGTCGGGTAGCGATTCGTGAAACAGGCTCAGTTCGGTGGTCGGGCACAGCACCAGTGCCTTGCAGCCAAGCCGGTCGAGGTCCCGTATCCGTTGGCCAAGGCTGTCCGGCGGCAGCTGGCTGGCAGTGATGCCCAGCACTGCCAGGCTTAATGGACGCTCACGATTGTGCTGGTTGTTCACCGCCTCGAAGAGCTGGCCGGGATCGGAGAAACTCTCGACCTCCAGGCCGCAGTCCTCGAGCAGGTGGGCCAGCGCCTGGCGGGCCAGTTCGTGACTCTCCAGCACTGCCACGCGCCGACCCTGGAGGGCTGCACGCGGCAGGTCTTCGGCGTCGTCGCGAGCCTTGGGCAGGGTCAGGGTGATCCAGAATTCCGAGCCTTCGCCCGGGGTGCTGTCGACCCCGATCTCACCACCCATCTGCTCGATCAGGCGCTTGGAAATCACCAGGCCGAGGCCGGTGCCGCCGGCCTGGCGGCTGAGTGAGTTGTCGGCCTGGCTGAAGGACTGGAACAGCGCGCGCAGGTCGTCGTCCGACAGGCCGATGCCGGTGTCCATCACGCTGATGCGCAGCTGCGCGCTGTCGGCGTTCTCGTCCTCGACCATGGCACGCATGACGATGGTGCCTTCGCGGGTGAACTTGATCGCGTTGCTGACCAGGTTGGTCAGCACCTGTTTCAGACGCAGCGGGTCGCCGCGCAGGGCCAGCGGAGTGTCGCGGTAGATCAGGCTGACCAGCTCCAGCTGTTTTTCGTGGGCCGCAGGGGCGAGAATGGTCAGGGTGTCCTGCAGCAGGTCGCGCAGGTTGAACGGGATGGATTCGAGCACCAGCTTGCCGGCCTCGATCTTGGAGAAGTCGAGTACCTCGTTGATGATGCCGAGCAGGTTGTCGGCGGATTTCTCGATGGTCGACAGGTAGTCCTGCTGACGCGGGCTGAGCTCGCTCTTCTGCAGCAGGTTGGTGAAACCGAGAATGCCGTTGAGCGGCGTGCGTATCTCGTGGCTCATGTTGGCCAGGAACTCGGACTTGATGCGGCTGGCTTCCAGGGCCTCCTTGCGCGCGAAGTCCAGCTCGATGTTCTGGATCTCGATGGTCTCAAGGTTCTGGCGCACGTCTTCGGTGGCCTGTTCGATGCTGTGCTGCAATTCTTCCTGGGCGTTCTGCAGGGCTTCGGCCATGCGATTGATGCCCGAAGCCAGCTCGTCCATCTCATGACTGCCCAGCGGTGGCAGGCGGGTTTCCAGGTTGCCGTCCTTGAGTTGGGCGACTCCGGCCTTTATCGCGCGCAGCGGAGCGTTGATGCTGCGGCTCATGCGCAGGGCGAGCAGGGCGGTCACGGCCAGGCCACCGACGATCAACAGCAGGCTGGCGAACAGGCTGCGATAGCCGCTGAGCAGCGTGCCCTGATGCGAGAGTTCCAGCTCGACCCAGCCGAGCAGTTCGAGTTGGCGGTCCTCGCCGAGGTTGTCGCTGAGTACCAGGTGTTGGTCGTAGACCGGCAGGAGAAAGCGCGTGGCATCCTGGCCACTGAGCAGGCTGACGCCCGGCTGGCCGCTGGGCGAGGGATTGAGCATGCTGGGCCCGGCGTGTGCCAGGGCTTCACGTTGCGGGGCGAGAAAGCCGACCGCACGCACGTCCGGGTGCTCCAGCGCCTGCTGAGCGATGCGCTCGAGTTTTTTCACATCCTTGTGTTGCAGCGCCGGAGCCGCCAGGGGCGCCAAGTGTTCGACCAGCATTTCACCGCGTTGCAGCAATTGAGCCTGCAAGTCCGAGAGCTGCACCCAGGTGAAATAACCGCCCAGCACCAGGGCCAGCAGGCTGCTGGGCAGCAGGGTGAGCAGCAGCACGCGGCCTTTGATGCTGAGATCCTTGAACACGATTTTCCTCCTTCAGGACATCTGGCCAGTGTAGCGATTCGACGCGGCGGAATCTCCAGGTGAGAGATTGTTGTTTAATAGATAGAATTGTTCGCATTCAATATCTATCGGTTTACCGTCATGCTGACCCGCTTGCCTCCCTCGGCCCGCATCCTTGCCGTCGAGGATGACCCTTTGCTCGCTGGTCATGTGCAGTCGCATCTACTGGGCTGCGGGTTTGACGTGACCCTGAGCCATGACGGCCGCGAAGGGTTGCGATTGGCCGAAAGCGAAGATTTCGATCTGGTGCTGATGGACATCCTCCTGCCCGGCATCGATGGCCTGCAGGCTTTGCAGCGTCTGCGCCAGCGCCGCAGTGTGCCGGTGCTGCTGATGTCGGCTCTGGGTGATGAGCAGAATCGCATCGCCGGCTTCAGCCAGGGCGCCGACGATTATCTGCCCAAGCCTTTCAGCCTGGGTGAGCTGAGCGTGCGGGTCGAGGCGATTCTGCGTCGAGTCGCCTACGAGCGCCGCGAGCAGCAGCCCAACGCCTCCGGGGATGGCTTGCAGTTCGATGAAGGGCGCAGCGATGTTGCCTTCTGCGGCACCTGGGTTGGCCTGACGCCCAGCGAGTACCGGGTGCTGGAGTTGCTCTGGCGGCATCGCGACGAGGCGCTGAGCAAGCCCTTCCTTTATCAGCAGGCGCTGCGCCGTGCCTATTCGCAGCATGATCGCAGCCTGGATATGCACGTCAGCCACATTCGGCGCAAGTTGCAGGCGGTCGGCTATGAGGCGGCGCGTGTGGATACCGTCTGGGGCAAGGGCTACCTCCTTACGCAGGCTCTGGCATGAACCTTCCGGGGCGACATTCGCTGCTCTGGCGACTGGCCGGCGCCCTGGCCTTGTTCTGCCTGCTGCTGGTCAGCCTGCATGTGGATGTGGGGCGAATGCTGCTCGATACGACCTCTTATCTGCCCGAGTCGAGCCGGCAGATTCTCAGGGACGAGGCTCGCCAGGCCGAAACGGCCTGGCGGGATGGCGGGGCGTCAGGCGTCGATGCCTATCTACAGAATCTGCACCAGCGCGAGCAGGTCTGGGCTGTGGTGGTCGATGAGCACAAGCACTCGCTGGGCTCGCGGCCGCTGACCCGTGAAGAAGAGCAGCGCCTGGATTTCGTGCGCAAGCTGGATTTTTCCGTGGGCCGGCCGGGTACGACGCCGACTTTCTACCTGCCTTTCAGCGATTCCAGCGCACGACTGGTCATGCAGTTGCCGCAGCGCTTGAACCCACGTCAGTACAACCAACTGTGGGAGGTGCTCCTGCAACGGGTGTTGCCAGCGGTGCTTGCCGTGGTCGTGGCACTGCTGCTGTATCGACTGTTGATCGCTCCCTTGGCGATCCTGCGGCGCCAGGCTGCCGCGCTGAGCGCAGGGGACCTGTCCGCCAGGCTTGGCCCACCGGTTACCCGGCGCCGGGATGAGCTGGGTGAGCTGGCGCGAAGTTTCGATCATATGGCCGAGCGTCTGCAGGGTACGGTCGCTTTTCAGCGCAAGCTGTTGCGCGACTTGTCCCATGAGTTGCGCACCCCGCTGAGCCGCCTGCGCGTGGCCGGAGAAAACGAGCGCGATGGCGATGCGCTGCGCCAGCGCCTGGCGCGTGAAGTGGACGCGATGGAAAAGCTGGTCGGCGACGCACTGGAGCTGGTCTGGCTGGACACGGAGCGGCCACAACTGCCCAGTGAAGACGTGGATGTGGTCAGGCTGTGGGATGTACTGCGTGAGAACGCCGGCTTCGAAACCGGCTGGCCGCATACGCGCATGCCCTGTGAGCTGCCGGCGGATTGCCGGGTGCGCGGCAACCTCAATGGCCTGGCGCAGGCCCTGGAAAACGTCCTGCGCAATGCCATCCGTCATTCGCCAGATGGCGGCGTGGTTCGCCTGGGTGGTCGACTTGAAGGCAATAAATGGCTGTTGTGCATCGAGGATCAGGGCTCGGGCGTGGCCGAGGGTGAACTGGAGACCATCTTCCGTCCCTTCACTCGCCTCAGCGCCGCCAGGCCGGGTGGCGACGGTTTCGGCCTGGGCCTGGCCATTGCCCGCAGGATGATCGAGGCACAAGGCGGGCGTGTCTGGGCCGAGAACGGGCGCCCAGGGTTGCGCATCCATATGCACTTGCCGGCGGCCTGATCACGGCGCACAACGGCTGGTTACGTTCGCTGGGTGATGCCGCGACGGGTTCGGCGTATCATGACGCCCCTTCGCGTCAGTCTGGATTCGAGCGACCCATGACCCTGCAATTCCCCACCATTGCCGACTGCATCGGTAATACCCCTCTGGTACGTCTGCAACGCCTGGGCGGTGACACCAGCAACACGCTGCTGGTCAAGCTGGAAGGCAACAACCCGGCGGGCTCGGTCAAGGACCGTCCGGCCTTGTCGATGATCAACCGCGCCGAGTTGCGTGGTGCCATCCAGCCGGGTGACACCCTGATCGAAGCCACCAGCGGCAACACCGGTATCGCCCTGGCCATGGCCGCGGCGATCAAGGGTTACAAGATGATCCTGATCATGCCGGACAACTCCACCGCCGAGCGCAAGTGGGCGATGACCGCCTATGGCGCCGAGCTGATCCTGGTCAGCAAGGAAGAGGGCATGGAAGGCGCACGCGACCTGGCCGAGAAACTGCAGGCCGAGGGGCGTGGCAAGGTGCTCGATCAGTTCGCCAACGGCGACAATCCCGAGGCGCACTACAGCGGTACTGGCCCGGAAATCTGGCGCCAGACCGGTGGGACCATCACCCATTTCATCAGCTCGATGGGCACCACCGGCACCATCATGGGCACCTCGCGCTACCTCAAGGAGCAGAACCCGGCGATCCAGATCGTCGGTCTGCAGCCGCAGGAAGGCTCGGCCATTCCCGGTATCCGCCGCTGGCCGCAGGAATACCTGCCGAAGATCTATCAGGCCGAACGGGTCGATCAGGTCATGGACATGGGCCAGGCCGAAGCCGAACAGGTCATGCGGCGCCTGGCGCGGGAAGAGGGCATCTTCTGTGGTGTGTCTTCCGGCGGCTCGGTGGCCGGCATGCTGCGCCTGTCGCAGCAGCTGGAAAACGCGGTATTGGTGGCGATCATCTGCGACCGCGGCGACCGCTATCTGTCCACCGGCGTTTACGAAGAACCGGCGCACTGATGGCCAGACGCAGCTCCAACCTGCGCTTTCAGCCCAGCGGCGGCACTCGTGCGGCGCAGGTTCCGGTGGGCAAGAAGCAGAAGCTGTCCATCGAGCGCCTGGCTGGTGACGGTCGCGGTATCGCGTTCGAAGGCGGGCGAACCTGGTTCGTCAGCGGTGCACTGGCGGGCGAACAGGTCGAGGCACGGGTGCTCAGCGCGCGCAGCCAGACCATCGAAGCGCGCGCCGAAAGGATCATCGCCGCCAGCAACGAGCGCCGTGAGGCGCCTTGCGTACACGCCGATCGTTGCGGCGGCTGCAACCTGCAACATATGCCTCATGCCGATCAACTTGCCCTGAAACAGCGCACGCTGGCCGAGCAGCTTTCACGTCTGGGCGGCGTGCAGCCGGATGAGTGGGCACCGCCGCTGGTCGGCGCGGAGTTCGGCTACCGCCGTCGTGCGCGCGTTGCCGTGCGCTGGGACGCCAAGGGGCGTCAGCTGCAGGTCGGGTTCCGCGCCGAGGCCAGTCAGGACATCGTTGCCATCGACCACTGCCTGGTGCTGGTACAGCCCTTGCAGCCCATTTTCAAGGCACTGCCGGCCTTGTTGTGCAGCCTGGACAAGCCGCAGGCCGTCGGGCATGTGGAGTTGTTCAGTGGTACTGCCGAAGCGCTGTTGCTGCGCCATACCAGCAGCTTGAGCGAGGCTGACCTGGGCCGCCTGCGCACGTTCTGCAGCGAGCATCGTGCGCAATTATGGCTGCAGGGTGAGGGGCTACCGCAGCCTGACGAGCAAGCCGCCGAGCTGGGTTTCATGCTTGAGCGTTGGCAGCTGCAGTTGGCCTATCGGCCGGGTGACTTTGTACAGGTCAATGGTCTAGTCAACCAGGCGATGGTTGCTCAGGCGCTAGACTGGTTGTCAGTGCAGCCTGGTGAGCGGGTGCTGGATCTGTTCTGTGGCCTGGGTAATTTCGCCTTGCCACTGGCCCGGCAGGCGGCTGAGGTAGTGGCAGTGGAGGGCGTCGAGGCGATGGTGCAGCGTGCCGCTGGCAACGCGCAGAACAATGGTTTGGGCAACGTGCACTTTTTCCATGCCGACCTGTCCAAGCCGCTGGCCGACGAGACCTGGGCGCGTGGCGGTTTTACCGCAGCGCTGCTCGATCCGCCGCGCGATGGCGCGTTGCAGGTGGTACGCGGGATGACGCAGTTGGGCGCGCGGCGCCTGGTCTATGTATCCTGCAACCCGACCACGCTGGCGCGCGATGCCGCCGAGTTGCTGGAGCAGGGTTATCGCCTGCGCCGCGCCGGGATTCTCGACATGTTTGCGCAAACGGCGCATGTCGAGGCGATGGCTCTGTTCGAGAAACCCGAGGCCTAGGCCTCGGGCCAAAGCGGTACGTTCGGTACCGCAGGGATGCGCAGGACGCGCATTCTTTCAGTTAATCCGACCGGCTCAGAGAAGGCCGGCGACTGCTCGGTGCACCGTATGCGCACCGTAGGGAAGGTAAGACGATGGTTCAGGTGAGAGCGCATCAGCCGGTCAACGATGACGGCAGCATCAACCTCGAGGCCTGGTTGCAGCACGTTACCCGCGTCGATCCGGCGCTGGATCGTCAGGCGCTGCAAGAGGCCTGCGAATTCGCCCGTGATCTGGAGCAGCAGGCCAACACCACCGAGCATCACTGGAGCGAGGGCGCTTCGACATTCCGCGCCGGTCTCGACATCGCGGAAATCCTCGCCGATCTCAAGCTCGATCAGGACTCACTGGTCGCCGCGGTCATCTATCGCGGCGTGCGCGAGGGCAAGATTACCCTGGCCGCCGTGCACCAACGCTTCGGTCCGGTGGTGGCCAAGCTGATCGAAGGCGTGCTGCGCATGGCCGCGATCAGCGCCAGTATCAATCCGCGTGAATCGGTAGTGCTCGGCTCGCAGACGCAGGTCGAGAACCTGCGCAAGATGCTGGTGGCCATGGTCGATGACGTGCGCGTGGCCTTGATCAAGCTGGCCGAGCGCACCTGCGCCATCCGTGCGGTCAAGGAAGCCGACGAGGAGAAGCGCCAGCGTGTCGCGCGCGAAGTGTTCGACATCTATGCGCCGCTGGCTCACCGCCTGGGCATCGGTCATATCAAGTGGGAGCTGGAGGACCTGTCCTTCCGTTACCTGGAGCCGGAGCAGTACAAGCAGATCGCCAAGCTGCTGCATGAGCGCCGTCTGGATCGCGAGCAGTACATCAACGATGCCATGGCGCACCTGCGCCAGGAGCTGGAAGCTACCGGTATCAAGGCCGACATCAGCGGCCGGGCGAAACACATCTATTCGATCTGGCGCAAGATGCAGCGCAAGGGCCTGCAGTTCAGCCAGATATACGACGTGCGCGCGGTGCGCGTGCTGGTGCCGGAGATGCGCGACTGCTACACCGCGCTGGGCATCGTGCACACCCTGTGGCGGCACATTCCCAAGGAGTTCGACGACTACATCGCCAACCCCAAGGAAAACGGCTATCGCTCGCTGCACACCGCCGTGCTCGGCCCGGAAGGCAAGGTGCTGGAGGTGCAGATTCGCACCCACGCTATGCACGAGGAAGCCGAGCTGGGGGTTTGCGCGCACTGGCGCTACAAGGGTACCGACGTCAAATCCGGCTCTAACCACTATGAAGAGAAGATTTCCTGGCTGCGTCAGGTCATCGAGTGGCACGAGGAACTGGGCGATATCGGCGGCCTGGCCGAACAGCTGCGCGTCGATATCGAGCCGGACCGGGTCTACGTCTTCACCCCCGACGGGCATGCCATCGACCTGCCCAAGGGCGCCACGCCGCTGGACTTTGCCTACCGCGTGCACACCGAGATCGGTCACAACTGCCGAGGCGCCAAGATCAACGGCCGCATCGTGCCGCTGACCTACAGCCTGCAGACCGGTGAGCAGGTGGAGATCATCACCAGCAAGCAGGGCTCGCCGAGCCGTGACTGGCTCAACCCCAACCTGGGCTACGTCACCACCAGCCGCGCTCGGGCGAAGATCGTGCACTGGTTCAAGCTACAGGATCGCGACCAGAACGTCGCCGCCGGCAAGCAGTTGCTCGAGCGCGAACTGGCACGTATGGCCCTGGTCGGTGCGGACTTCGACAAGCTGGCCGAGAAGGCCAACCTGAAAACCGCCGATGACCTGTTCGCCTCCCTGGGTGCCGGCGACGTGCGCCTGGCCCATGCGGTCAATCTGGCGCAGCAACTGGTCGAGCCGGAGCGCGGCAACGAGCAGCTGGAGCTGATCCCACGCAAGGCTCAGGGCTTCAAGCCGGGCAAGCGTGGCGACATCCAGATCCAGGGCGTCGGCAACCTGTTGACGCAGATGGCGGGTTGCTGCCAGCCGCTGCCGGGCGACCCCATCGTCGGTTACATCACCCTCGGCCGCGGCGTCACCATTCACCGCCAGGATTGCCCCACGGCGCTGCAGCAGACTGCGCGCGAGCCGGAACGCATGATCCAGGTGAGCTGGGGGCCGGTGCCGGTGCAGACCTATCCGGTGGAGATCGTCATCAAGGCCTACGACCGTTCCGGTCTGCTGCGTGACGTCACCCAGGTGCTGCTCAACGAGAAGCTCAACGTACTGGCGGTCAACACCCGCTCGAACAAGGAGGACAACACCGCCTCCATGTCGATCACCGTGGAGATTCCGGGGCTCGATGCCCTGGGCCGCCTGTTGGCGCGTATCGGTCAGTTGCCCAATATCATCGAGGCGCGTCGTCACCGCGTGGCGTAACAGGACGTATTCATGTACCAACTCGATGACCTGCTGCACCTGATGGCTCGTCTGCGCGATCCGCAGCATGGCTGCCCGTGGGATCTGAAGCAGAGCTACGCGAGCATCGTGCCTTACACCCTGGAGGAGGCCTACGAGGTCGCCGACGCCATCGAGCGTGGCGACTTCGATCACTTGCCGGGCGAACTCGGTGACCTGCTGTTTCAGGTGGTCTACTACAGCCAGCTGGCGCAGGAGGAGGGGCGTTTCGACTTCGCCCGAGTGGTCGATGCCATCACCACCAAGCTGATTCGCCGCCACCCGCATGTGTTCCCCGATGGTGATCTGTACGGCGCGCCGGACGCGGCGAAGCTGGAGGAGGCTGCGGTCAAGCAGCGCTGGGAAGAGCTCAAGGCGCAGGAGCGCGCCGAGAAGGCCGCTGCGCCCGAGCAGCTTTCCTTGCTCGATGATGTACCGACCGCGTTGCCGGCGCTGTCGCGCGCGGCCAAGCTGCAGAAACGTGCTGCCCAGGTCGGCTTCGACTGGCCCGAAGCCTTGCCGGTGGTGGACAAGGTGCGCGAAGAGCTGGATGAAGTGCTCGAAGCCATGAGCGAGAACGATGCCGAGGCAGTGGCCGAGGAAATCGGCGACCTGCTGTTCGTCGTTAGCAACCTGGCGCGCCACCTGAAAGTCGACCCGGAAGCGGCGCTGCGCGCGGCCAACGGCAAGTTCGAGCGGCGCTTTCGCTTTATCGAACAAAGCGTGCGTGAAGCGGGGCGCAGCATGGACGGCTGCTCGCTGGAGGAGCTGGACGCCCTGTGGGGCGAGGCGAAGAAGCTGGAGAAGATGTAGCACGCATCATGCGCCGATCCGGGCTGGAGCGGTGGCCGCTTAGCCCTTATGCTGGGCGCCTTGGACTGGCAGCGCGAATTTGCGTCACTGCCGCAACACAATCATGTTCGGGATTTTTAGTCATGGGTCTTTCCCTGCGCGACCAGCTGCTCAAAGCCGGCCTGGTCAATGAAAAACAGGTCAAGCAGGCTGGCAAGCAGCAGCAGAAGCAGAAACGTCTGGCGCACAAGGGCCAGGCCGAGCTGGACGACACTGCGCGTCAGGCTGCGGTGCAGGCGCAGGCCGAGAAGGCGGCGCGTGACCAGGAGCTGAATCGTCAGCAGCAGGAAAAAGCCGAGCAGAAGGCGCGTACGGCGCAAGTCAAACAACTGATCGAGCGTTCGCGTCTGCCCAAGCTCGACGGCGAGGATTACTACAACTTCGTCGATGACAAGAAGGTCAAGCGCCTGCCGGTCAATACCATGGTGCGCAACAAGCTCTCCAACGGCTGGCTGGCCATCGTGCGTCATGGTGGTGGTTACGAGATCATCCCGCGCGAGGCTGCGTTGAAGATCCAGGAGCGCGACGCTTCGCGCATCGTCCTGCTCAACACCCATGTCGAAGAGCCGGATGCCGACGATCCTTACGCGGCCTATCAGATCCCCGACGACCTGATGTGGTAACGCTGCGTTACTGCACGCTCGCGTAGGGTGTGCTGTGCGTACCGCGGGTTGATGCGATTGGCGCTGGGGTGCGTGGCGCACCCCAGCGCTAGCCGAGTCGCATTCAGCAGCTGTTGCCGCCCAGCAGCACCCGGCCAAAGCTGGCACCTGCATCCTGCGGGGTGATCGCCAGCAGGTGGTCCATGCGCAGGCGCTGTTCGCCGTCCGCTGTACGTACCAGCAGAAATTCTCCCTTGCTCGCTATCGTTTCGGTGGTCAGTGCCTGGCCCTGCAGGCGAGTGCCGTCGACCAGCTCGATATCCAACTGATAGCGATGCATGCAGGCAATCTCCAGATAATCGTAGAGATCGCAGGCCAGGGGCTGGTAGTCGTCCATCGAGTCGTCCTCCGCGCAGGTTTCAGCCTAGCCGAGAAGTGATTCTGGCTGCTTTCCCGTGGCGATAAAAAACGCCGCAACCCGATACCGGCGTTGCGGCGCTTTTTTTCGCGGATGCGCGTTACATCAGCGGAATGGTGTAGCTGACGATCAGGCGATTTTCGTCCAGATCACCGATGCTCGCGTTGGAGCGCACCATCGCGTTACGCCAGCGCACGCCCAGGTTCTTCAGTGGGCCTTGCTGGATGATGTAACTGATGTCGACGTCGCGCTCCCATTCCTTGCCACTCGCGCCGCCGACGCCGTCGAAGCCATCGCCGGTGACGTAGCGAACGAAGGCGCTCAGCCCCGGGATGCCGTAGCTGGCGAAGTTGATGTCATAGCGGGCCTGCCAGGATTTCTCATCCTTGCGGGTGAAGTCGAGAATCTGCAGGTAGTTGACGATGTAGGGATCGGTTTCGCTCAGGAAGGGGAAGGCGTTGTCGCCGCCGACCTTCTGGTAGCCCAGGCGGAAAGTGTGGGCGCCGATACCGGCCCAGAGATTGACCGAGGTGAGGTCGTTGTCCACGTCGCCGCCGAGCTTGCGGCCGTTGTCCTGGGAGTCGAAGTAGGCCAGGTTGGCGCCCAGCTTCCAGTCGCCAATCGGCTGCACGTGGATAAGGTTGTAGAGCTTCTGGTCGTAGATGTCTTGCAGCTCGCCGTACCACAGGCCGACGGTGGTATTGCCGCCATTGAACTTGTAGTCGCCGCCGCCGAAGTTGTAACGGTCGCTCTTGCCGCCGACGTTGCTGGCGGTGATGTCCTGGCTGTCGGTGGAGTTGCGGAAGTTCACTTCACGCAGCTGACCGCCATTGAGCGTCAGCCCGGCGAATTCCTGCGAGGTGATCATGCCGCCGTTGAAGACTTGCGGTAGCAGGCGCGAGTCGCCGGAGGACACGATAGGCAGCTTGGGCATCAGGCCGCCAACCTTGCCGACCGTCTTTGAAATACGCACTTTGACCGCGCCGGTCGCCTCTGAATACTCGTCCGGGCCTTCATCGCCAAAACCGTTGGGCAGCAGGTTGGTGCCGGCGCGGTCGTCCGAGGAGTCGAGCTTCAGGCCCAGGCCCGCGTAAGCGTCCAGACCAAAGCCGACGGTGCCTTCGGTAAAGCCGGACTCGGCCTTGAGGATGAAACCCTGCGCCCATTCCTCACGCTTGGACTGCTGCGCGGCTGTGGTGTCGCGCAGGTCACGGTTCATATAGAAGTTGCGAAGTTCGAGGGTGGCCTTGCTGTCACCGATGAAGTCGGCCTGTGCCAGGCTTGGTAGGGTGAGGCTGGCGCCCAGCGTGGCGAGGGCCACGGCGCGGGCGAGGGGAGTCTTGCTCATTATTGTTGTCTCCTCGTTGTTATAAGCAGGTCGGCCACGAAATGACCGGCCAGTTACGGCGCGGTGAAATAAAGCATTTCACCTGCGAGTCGACTGTAAGACTTTAGTCTGTCGGGGCTTTGAGCGAGGCGGCGGCATCGTTGAGAGGGCTCTAGCTTGCGCTCGGCAGCGCTCTGCTCGGATTTGCCGACCATCGGGAATATTCCCGGCAGGGGCTACGGCAGTTGAGAAAAGTCGGCAACCGTTGGTCGATAAAGATTAAAGCTCGCCCTTCGATGGCCGTTAAGTTCGGCAGATAACCTATTCAGGTACCCAGTCATGAACCCTCTGAGCTCTCTCAATTCCGCCGCTTCCCGTACTGCGCAAGCCAGCCAGTCCATGGCCGCGCGTAACAACGCCGCCGATGCGCAGGCCACGCTGGCCAACCGCCTCGCGGAGAAGCTGGGTGTACAGCCGGGCTCGCTCTCTGGGTCGCGCGAGGACTACACCCCGGAGAAAGTGGCCGGGCGGATTCTGGGCTTCATCGAGCAGCGCTTGCAGAGCGAGGCTGCTGCCGGCGCTGACCCGGCCAAGTTGGACAAGCTGTTGTCTCAGGCGCGCGAGGGCGTGGAGAAGGGGTTCGCCGAGGCACGCAAGATTCTCGATGGCATGGGCGTATTGAAAGGCCAGGTAGCCGGCGATATCGATGACACCTACAAGCGTATTCAGGATGGTTTCGGTGACCTCGACAAGCGCTTCGGCAGCGCTGCCCAGAGCCCTTCGGACAAGGTCGCTCTGGCCGGTTACAGCGAACGCTTCAGCGCACTGGCGGAGACCTTCGAGCTGTCCGTAACCACTCGCGATGGTGACCGTCTGCGTATTTCCGTGGCGCAGGCTTCGGCCAATTGGTCGCAGAGCAGCTTCGCCGCCTCCAGCGATGGCAAGTCCGCGACCGTGGCGGGTAGCAGTCAGTCCGGCAGCATGCGCATTGGTGGCTGGCAGGTGGACGTCGAAGGCGAGCTGGACGATGACGAGGTCAAGGCGCTGGAGAAGCTGTTCGGTCAGGTTCAGGATCTCTCCGACAAGTTCTATGCTGGTGATCTGGCCGGCGCTTTCGACCGCGCCATGGCACTGGACATGGATGGCGAGCAATTGGCGTCGATGTCGCTGCGCCTGACCCAGACCAGCGTGCGGCAGGCCACCGATGCCTATGGTTCGGTAGCCGGGCAGGGGGCCAGTGCGACCAATACAGGTCTGCAGGATTACGCTCAGGGATTGCTTGATGCGCTGCGCAGCGCGGGTGAGCTGGCGCAGGAGCCGCGCAGCATGCTCAAGGAATTGCTCAAGGGCGGCTTCTCGCTGGATGAGCGCTTCGATCTGCCGCGCCTGGAGAAAGCCGACAGCCTCAACCGCAGTCTGCTCGACGGGTTGCAGTCGCTGGTTGCCGGCGAGGCGGGCAAGGACGCCGACGCGAGCTGATCGACGCCGGTGCTAAACTGTGCACCTTGCTGATCGTGAGGTGCGTTCATGACGCCTGAATGCCAACTTTTCGGAACCCTGGGCTGCCATCTCTGCGAGGTGGCCGAGGCGCTGCTCATGCCATTCGTCGAGAATGGCCTGCTGGTCGAGTTGATCGACATCGCCGAGCATGAGGGGATGGTCGAACGCTACGGATTGCGTATCCCGGTACTGCGTCGCTGCGACACGGGTGGTGAGCTGAACTGGCCATTCGATGCCGAGCAGGTGGTGACCTTTCTGAGCTGAGCGCAACATTCCAACAAATTGCAGGCAATAAAAAACCCGCCGGTTAAGGCGGGTTTTGATTTGGTCGGAGAGACAGGATTCGAACCTGCGACCTTCTCGTCCCGAACGAGACGCGCTACCAAGCTGCGCTACACTCCGAATGAGGCGTATTCTACTGAAAAACTTTTATCGCACAAGGGGTTAGCCTGAAAAAATCTTCGAGCTGAGCATCCAGTCGTCAGCCGGTTTGGGTTCCCGGCATCTTTCAGTAGCGCCTCACGTGCCCTTGTTCAGAGCTCCTTGACCGTCTGCACCTGATCCTTGTTGATCGTGGCGCGCTTGCCGTCGAGCTGCTCGAATTCGTAGAAGCCGGATTCTTCATCGAAGTTGGGCTTGTCGACGGTCTGGATCTCACGCCCGTCATTCAGCGTGATCACCGACGGCGTGGAGCAGCCGGCCAGTACAGCGAAGCCGATCGTCATAAGCAGGGCGGGGATGATCCGTTTGTTCATGGTCTGTCTCCTTGGGTACTAAAAGGGATGCTATACCCTGGCTCAGACGTAAAACTGTCACATGAGTTCCGCCGAGGCAGATGTGTTTCAGCCAGGCAATGGATGAGCCGTCAGTGTTTCCGGTGTATTGAAATTGGCCAGTCGGGCGTCGCCCGCCGGGCACTCGACGGCGATGGGGGACAGTTTGCCGAACCAGCGTTGTGGGCTGCGCTCGCCGGATTGCCAGGCCTGCTCCAGGTCGTCCTTCAGTCGTGTGGGGAGCAGGCAGAACAGCGGTTGCCAGTAATTACCCTGGCGAATCACTACCGGTTGGCTGCCTGATTGCGCCAGTAGCGACTCGATCAGTGCGCGATCGACCAGCGGGGCGTCACACGGCAATACCAGCATCTGTTCGTGGCGTGCTGCGGCCATGCCGGCGCGAATGCCGGCCAGCGGCCCCTGGAAGTCTTCATCCTCGTCGGCGACCAGCTGATCGGCATAAGGCGCATAGCGTTCATTGTTGCGGTTGCAGGAAATGATCAGGTCGTCGCTCATTGGTCTGGTCAGATCATGCAACCAGGCGATCAGTGGGCGGCCTTGCCATTCCAGCAAACCCTTGTCGTGGCCGCCCATGCGCTGGCCGCGGCCGCCGGAAAGCAGTAGTACCGAGCAGCTGGGAAGGGCTTTGGAAGCGGGCATGCAGGCAGTCTCCGAGGGCAGGCTGTGTGATATAACAGCGCCCATTGTCTACTAATTGGATGCCTGCCATGAACCACAAGGCCGAAGCGGTTTTCGTGCCGCTGAACATCGCCGTGCTCACCGTCAGCGACACGCGTACCCTGGAGAACGATACCTCGGGGCAACTGCTGGTTGATCGCCTGACTGCCGCCGGCCACCAGCTGGCCGCTCGCGTGCTGCTCAAGGACGACCTGTACAAGATCCGCGCCCAGGTAGCGACCTGGATCGCCGAGGACCAGGTGCAGGTCGTGGTGATCACGGGCGGCACCGGCTTCACCGGCCGTGACAGCACGCCGGAAGCGGTCGCCTGCTTGCTGGACAAACAGGTCGACGGCTTCGGTGAGCTGTTCCGGCAGATATCCGTTGCCGATATCGGCACCTCCACCATTCAGTCGCGCGCGCTGGCCGGTCTGGCCAATGGCACCCTGGTGTGCTGCCTGCCGGGGTCGACCAACGCCTGCCGCACCGCCTGGGACGGCATTCTCGGCGAGCAGCTGGATGCGCGGCACCGTCCCTGCAACTTCGTCCCGCACCTGAAACAGATTGCTGCCTGCGAGACCCGTGGATGAGTGGTTGCGATCACCCCGGCCTGTTGCCAATGGAAGCAGCGCTGGAACGCCTGCTGGCGCTGGCAGAGGCGGCGCCGATCGAGCAGGTCGAGCAGGTTGCGCTGGCCGAGGCTGATGGTCGGGTGCTGGCCGAGCCGCTGATCGCAGCGCTGGATCTGCCGCCCTGGGCCAACAGCGCCATGGACGGATATGCCCTGCGGCTGGCCGACTGGAACGACCAGCCGTTGCCGGTCAGTCAACGGATTCAGGCCGGCACTGCGCCTGCGTCCCTGGAGCCAGGAACCTGTGCGCGCATTTTCACTGGAGCGCCGCTGCCTGAGGGCGCCGACACCGTGGAAATGCAGGAAAACGTCGAAGTCGATGAAGCGGGGCACGTGCATTTTTGCCAGCAGATGAAGGTCGCTCAGAACGTCCGTGCTCAAGGTCAGGAAACTCGCATCGGCGATTGCGTGCTGCCGGCAGGCACGCGTCTGGGGCCTATCGAACTGGGGCTGGCGGCCTCTCTCGGCGCTGCGCACTTGTCGGTGCGTCGGCGCCTGCGCGTCGCCGTGCTGTCCACCGGGGATGAGCTGGTCGAGCCAGGGCAGGCCTTGGGGCCGGGCCAGATCTACAACAGCAATCGACGCCTGCTGATCGCCTGGTTGCAGCGGCTGGGTTGCAGCGTGGTCGATGCAGGCATCCTTCCCGATGACCTGCAGCTCACCCGCGAGGCGCTGGGCGGCCTGGGCGAGGTCGACCTGATTCTCTCCACGGGGGGTGTTTCTGTCGGTGAGGCAGATTTTCTTGGCATGACCCTGCGCGAGGCCGGCGAGCTGGCGCTGTGGAAGCTGGCGATCAAGCCCGGCAAACCACTGACGTTCGGTCATTACCAGGGCGTTCCGGTCATTGGCTTGCCGGGCAACCCGGCCTCGACACTGGTTACCTTCGGCCTGCTGGCGCGTCCTTACATGCTGCGCCGCCTGGGCGTGCAGCGTGTCGAACCCCTGGGTTTCGCGGTGCCGGCAGGTTTTGTCTGGCGCAAGCCGGGCATGCGTCGCGAGTACCTGCGGGCACGCCTAGAGCGGGGGCGGGTGGTGCCCTACGCCAATCAGAGTTCAGGTGTGCTGCGTAGCGCCGCCTGGGCCGAAGGGCTGGCCGAGGTGATGGAAGGCAGCACGCTGGCCGAGGGGGATATGCTGCGCTTTATCCCGCTGAGCGAGATTCTCGGCTAGCGCCTGAGTTGCCCGGCCGTGCGAATGGTCGGGCGCTTTAGATGGTGTGGCGAAACTACTGGGTCACATTTATAACGATAGAATTTGCAAATGAGCCTTATAGCGGGCATATTCGCCAGCTTGTAAATTCAATCGACACGGTCGTGCCCATGCTAAGACGCTTCGCACCCCTCGTGCCTCTTGCACTCACAGCCTTTCTCGCTGCCTGCGCCGGCCACGCGCCGCAACCGCAGATCAGCGAAGCCGCGGTCGAGCCAGTTGCTCGTCCGCTCTCCCAGCAGGTCGAGCCTGAGCCTGCCGACGATGAAATCGCCGCGCTGACCGACGACAAACCCTACGAAATGCCGCAGCTGGCTGACAGTCTGCTCGACCTCGGGCGTTCGCTGATCGGTACGCGTTATCGCTATGGCGGCACTTCGGTGCAGTCTGGTTTCGATTGCAGCGGTTTCGTGGGTTACCTGTTCCGCAAGGAAGTTGGTCTCGAACTGCCGCGTTCGACCCGTGAGTTGATCAAGCTGGACGCGCCCAAGGTGGCGCGCGCCGATCTGGAGCCGGGTGATCTGATTCTGTTCAACGACCGTGGCCGTGGTCGCGTCAGCCATGCCGGCATCTACCTGGGCGATGACCAGTTCATCCACTCCAGCAGCAGCCGCAGCGGTGGTGTGCGTATCGACAGCCTGGACGACAGCTACTGGAACCGCAGTTACCTGCAGGCCAAGCGCGTCCTGGCACTGGCTCCGGTGGAAGAGCAGGTCGCCGCCAAGCGCCACAACTGATGGGTCACGGCGTAACCCAAGGGTTGCGCCGTTCGTCGTGAATCGGCAGAGTAGAGCGCATTCAGGCTCTGGATCGCCTCGCTTATGCCCGTCACGACCCGTGTTGCCCTCATTTCTCTCGTGCTGCTGCTGAGCGCCTGTAGCAGCCGCGCACCTTCTCCTCAGCCGACCTATATTCCTCCGGTGTCTTCTTCCGCCTATCAGGGCGGTACTGATGATGTGTTGTTTCGCGCGCTGGGGTTGGTCGGCACGCCTTATCGCTATGGCGGCAACACGCCTGAGGGTGGCTTCGACTGCAGTGGTCTGATCGGCTATGTATACCGCGATGCTGCGGGTATCCGCCTGCCGCGCTCGACCCGCGAGCTGAGTGCGATGCGCACTCCGGATGTTCGCCGCGATGCGCTGCAAAGCGGTGATCTGGTGTTCTTCGCCACCAATGGCGGGCGCGCTGTCAGTCACGCCGGTATCTACGTCGGCGAGGGGCGTTTCGTACATGCGCCGTCCACGGGCGGTACGGTGCGTCTGGACAGTCTCGACAACGTCTACTGGCAGCGTGTCTACCTCGATGCCAAGCGTGTGATCACACCCGAGCTTGCCCGCAATCCCTGACCTGTCATGGCCGAGCCCATTCGCCTGCCGCCTCAGCCCGAGGCTTGCGAGCTGTGCGCACGGCCGGTTGCGCTGACGCGTCATCATTTGATTCCCAAAGCACTGCACGACAAGGCCTACGTGCAGAAACGCTTCGCTCGTCATGCGCGCATCACGGCCACGCTCTGGGTCTGTCGCGCCTGCCATAACCAGATTCACCGGCTGTTCAGCGAAAAGGAGCTGGCGCTGATCTACAACAGCCGCGACGCGCTGCTGGGTGATGAGCGTCTGCGTACCTTCGTCGAGTGGCTGGCCACCAAGCCGGCGGGCTTCACGCCCAGGCATTGAGCGGTCTCGGCGTTGACGCGCAGGGCTGCCAGCCTCTACCCTGCGCGCCTTGCTTCAGGTGCCCCGAGTTGCCGTCAATCGCGCATGAGGGGTGAAACAGGGAAGCCGGTCCGAATGCCGGCGCTGCCCCCGCAACGGTAGGTGAGTCAAACACCGCTCACGCAGTCTGCAACGCCACTGTGCTCTGCACGGGAAGGCGCGGTGTCGAGCCTTTGGGTTCACTCACGAGCCCGGAGACCGGCCTGTCGCAATTTCACGGCATCGCGGAGGGCGTTGTCCGGCCGACGCTCCGGTTTCCCGGGGTGTTGGTGTTTCCTGTCTTCCGCTCGCCTGACCAGCCATTGGCGCCTGGGTGAGAACGTGCGGATCATCGCGACCTGCTTTCTCATCGCCGCTCATGCTGTTTAACCAACAGCAGACGCGGGTGCCTGATGTACAGGAGCACAGCATGAACGAGTCCAGCGAACGCGATGCCCGCCACAAGGCGCGCATGCAGCGCAAGAAAGCCCTGATCGACGAGAAGATCGCCCAGGCTCAGGACGAATACGGCCTGCTGCTGGTGCACAGCGGTAATGGCAAGGGCAAGAGCAGCAGCGCCTTCGGCATGGTCGCGCGCGCCCTCGGTCATGGCCTCCGGGTCGGCGTGGTGCAGTTCATCAAGGGCGCTGCCAGCACCGGTGAGGAAACCTTCTTCAGGCGCTTTCCCGAAGAGGTCAGCTACCACGTCATGGGCGAGGGCTTTACCTGGGAAACCCAGGATCGTCAGCGTGATATCGCCAAGGCGCAGGAAGCCTGGGCTGTGGCTCGGCGCCTGCTCAGCGACGAGTCCGTCGGCCTGGTCGTGCTGGACGAGCTGAACATCGCCCTCAAGCATGGCTACCTCGAACTGGACGCGGTGCTGGCCGATATCGAGGCCCGGCCGCTGCTGCAGCACGTGGTGGTGACGGGCCGTGGCGCCTTGCCGGGGATGATCGAGGCGGCCGATACGGTCACCGAGATGAACCTAGTCAAACATGCCTTCAAGTCCGGGGTTAAGGCTCAGAAGGGCGTCGAATTCTGATGGCTGCACGTCACTGCCCGGCACTGTTGATTGCCGCCCCGGCTTCCGGCCAGGGCAAGACCACCGTGACTGCCGCCCTGGCGCGCCTGCATACGCGCCAGGGGCGGCGAGTGCGGGTATTCAAGTGCGGTCCGGATTTTCTCGATCCGATGATCCATGCCCGTGCCAGTGGCGCGCCGGTGTACCAGCTCGATCTGGCCATGGTCGGTGAGGGCGAGAGCCGTCGACTGTTGTGGCAGGCCGCAGGCGAGGCCGATCTGATTCTCATCGAAGGGGTGATGGGGCTGTTCGATGGCAAGCCCTCGGCGGCCGATCTGGCGCGTCGTTTCGGCGTGCCGGTGCTGGCGGTGATCGATGGCGCAGCAATGGCGCAGACCTTCGGTGCGCTGGCCCATGGCCTGGCCACCTTCCAGCCAGACCTGCCTTTTGCCGGCGTGCTCGGCAACCGCGTGGCCAGCACCCGTCATGGCGACATCCTGCGCGATGCATTGCCGCCCAGCATTCGCTGGTTCGGCGCCTTACCGCGTAGCGCTGCGGTGGAGCTGCCCAGCCGTCACCTGGGCCTGGTGCAGGCAGACGAGCTGGCTGATCTGGACGCGCGCCTGGATGCCGCTGCCGATGCGCTGGCAGCTACTGCCGACGTCGACCTGCCGCCGGCAGTGAGTTTTACCGCGCCGGTGATTGAGCAGCCACCTGAGCTGCTGGCCGGAGTTCGTATCGGCGTGGCGCGTGACGCGGCGTTCGCCTTTCTTTATCAGGCCAACCTCGACCTGCTGCACGCCCTCGGGGCCGAGCTGCATTTCTTCTCGCCATTGAGCGACAGCACGTTGCCCGACGTGGACAGCCTTTATCTGCCGGGCGGTTATCCCGAGCTGTACCTGTCCGAGCTGGAGGGCAATCAGGCTATGGCTGACGCGATTCGTGTCCATCACCGGGCCGGCAAGCCGCTGCTCGCCGAATGTGGCGGCATGCTCTACCTGCTCGATGAGCTGCGCGACAAACAGGGCGCCAGTGGGCGCATGCTCGGTCTGCTCAGCGGCAGCGCGGCATTGCAGGCCCGCCTGACGGCTCTGGCCCTGCAGGAGGTGACGTTGCCGGAGGGTGAGCTGCGCGGCCACAGTTACCACCACTCGCGGCTGGAAAGTCCATTGCAGCCCCTGGCGCTCGGCCGCTGCCCGAATGGCAAGCCAGTGGCCGAGGCGGTGTACCGCCTGGGTCGACTCACCGCCAGCTATATCCACTTCTACTTACCGTCCAACCCGGAGGCAGCCGCTGCGCTGTTGCGTCCGTGACCGACCACGCCTTCAGTCTTGAGGAGCGCGCTGCGGTGTACCGCGCCATCGCCGAGCGCCGTGACATGCGCCACTTCGCCGGTGGCCAGGTGCCGCCCGAGGTGCTGGCGCGCCTGCTCGAAGCGGCGCACCACGCGCCCAGCGTCGGCCTGATGCAGCCCTGGCGTTTCCTGCGTATCAGCGATCGGCCGTTGCGCGAGGCGGCCCATGCGCTGGTGGAGGCCGAGCGGGTACGCACCGCCGAAGCCCTGGGCGAGCGTTCGGATGAATTCATGCGGCTCAAGGTCGAAGGTATCCGCGATTGCGCCGAACTGCTGGCGGTGGCGCTGATGGACGGGCGTGAAGCGCATGTCTTCGGACGACGCACCTTGCCGGAAATGGATATGGCCTCGGTCGCCTGTGCCATTCAGAATCTCTGGCTGGCCGCGCGGGCCGAAGGGCTGGGGCTTGGCTGGGTCTCGCTGTTCGACCCCGAGGCACTCGCCGAGCTGCTGGGGATGCCGGCCGGCAGCAAGCCGGTGGCGCTGCTGTGTCTGGGGCCGGTGCATGCCTTTTACGAAAAACCGATGCTGGTGGAAGAGGGCTGGGCCAAGCCGCGGCCTCTGGCCGAGTTGCTGTTCGAGAATCGATGGGGAATACAGGGTGACTGAACGATGAGCCTGGCGCTGATCACCTGCGCCGGCGTGGCGCTGGACGCCGCGCTGGGTGAGCCCCGGCGCGCGCACCCGCTGGTGGCTTTCGGGCGTCTGGCCGAGCGCCTGGAGCAGCGCTTCAATCCTGCCGGCGGCGGTTGGCGCAGCCACGGTGTCACGGCCTGGTGTCTGGCGGTGCTGCCGCTGACCTTGATCACCTGGTTGCTGACGCAGGTCAGCTCACTGGGCTGGGCGGTGGAGATCCTGGCCCTGTACTTCGCCCTTGGCCTGCGCAGCCTGTACGAACATGCGCAACCGGTGGCGCAGGCGTTGCGCCTGGGCGATCTGGCCCTGGCGCGTGAGCGCGTCGGCTGGATGGTCAGCCGTAACACCGCCGAACTGGACGCCACGGCCGTGGCCCGCGCCGGTACCGAATCGGTGCTGGAGAATGGTTCCGATGCGGTGTTCGCCGCCTTGTTCTGGTTCATCGTCGCTGGCGCGCCGGGCGTGGTTCTGTATCGCCTGAGCAATACCCTCGATGCCATGTGGGGTTATCGCAACGACCGCTTCGAGCGTTTTGGCTGGGCCGCGGCGAAGATCGATGACGTGCTCAATTACATTCCTGCACGCCTGGTGGCGCTCACCTATGCACTGCTCGGACGCACCGCCCTGGCCCTGCGCTGCTGGCGCAAGCAGGCCCCGTTGTGGGACAGTCCCAATGCTGGCCCGGTGATGGCCTCTGGTGCAGGCAGCCTCGGCGTGAGCCTGGGCGGTGCGGCGGAGTATCACGGCGAGCGGCATGAGCGCCCGCAGTTGGGCGAGGGGCCGGCGCCGCGTGCGCGGGATATCGAGCGGGCGATGAATCGAGTCGTCGCAGGCGTTGGCTTGTGGCTGGTGTGCCTGATCCTATGGGAGGTCTGGGTTGCTTGAGCATGGAGGTCGACTGCGCGCCGCTGCGCAGCGCTATGGCATCCCCCTGGAAGACTGGCTGGATCTGTCCACCGGGGTGGCGCCCTACGGTTGGGATCTGCCGGCCGTCCCGGCTTCGGCCTGGGCACGCCTGCCCGAAGCGGACGATGGGCTGGAACAGGCCGCGCGCGACTACTATGGCGCCGTCAATCTGCTGCCGGTCGCCGGCTCGCAGGCAGCGATCCAGGCCTTGCCGCGTCTGCGCCGCGACGCCAGCGTGGGCATCATCGCGCCGACCTACGCCGAGCACGCTGCCGCCTGGCGTCGCGAAGGCCACCGTGTCACCAAGCTCAGCGAAGGTTCGGTGCATCGCGCGCTGCCGCAGTTGGACGTGCTGCTGCTGGTCAACCCGAACAACCCGACTGGGCGCCTGATCGAACCGGCCCGTCTGCTCGACTGGCACGATGAACTGGCCGAGCGGGGCGGCTGGCTGGTGGTCGACGAAGCTTTCATGGATTGCACGCCGGAGCACAGCCTGGCCGCCTACAGCGACATGCCGGGGCTGATCGTGCTGCGCTCGTTCGGCAAGTTCTTCGGCCTGGCCGGCCTGCGTCTGGGCTTCGTCCTGGCCGCCCAGGCGCTGCTGGATGAGCTGCAAGTGCTGCTCGGCCCCTGGGCAGTCAGCGGCCCGGCGCGCAGCGTGGCGCATAGCCTGCTGGTCGATGGCGAGGGGCAGCGTCGTCAGCGTGAACGCCTGCTGGCCGACGGCGAGCGCCTGACGGCGCTGCTGCGTGATTGTGGCCTGCCGTCGACCGGGGGCTCGTCGCTGTTCCAGTTCTGCTGCACCCGTCGCGCCGTGCCCTGCGCCGAGCTGCTGGCGCGGCGTGGCATCCTGGTGCGGCTGTTCGCCGAGTTGGACAGCCTGCGTTTCGGTCTGCCGGCGGACGAATCAGGCTGGCTGCGGTTGGAGCAGGGACTGCTGGAGTGCGCGCCGATCCTGGCGAGTCTCGAGGAAACGCCCTGATGGCTACGCTGATGGTGCAGGGCACCACCTCCGATGCGGGCAAGAGCACGCTGGTGACGGCGCTGTGCCGCTGGGCGCGGCGCCAGGGCATTTCCGTCGCGCCGTTCAAGGCGCAGAACATGGCGCTCAACTCTGCCGTGACCGCCGACGGTGGCGAGATCGGCCGAGCGCAAGCGGTGCAGGCACAAGCGGCCGGTCTGCAGCCGCATACCGACATGAACCCGGTGCTGCTCAAGCCCAACAGCGACATGGGCGCCCAGGTGATCATCCACGGCCGTGCCATCGGCAACATGCAGGCGCTGACCTATCACGGCTACAAGCCGGTGGCCATGGCGGCGGTGCTGGAGTCCCACGCGCGTTTGCTGGAGCGCCATGAACTGGTGCTGGTCGAGGGCGCAGGCTCGCCGGCCGAGATCAACCTGCGTGCCGGCGATATCGCCAACATGGGCTTTGCCGAGGCGGTGGATTGCCCGGTGATTCTGATCGCCGACATCGACAAGGGCGGTGTGTTCGCTCATCTGGTCGGCACCCTGGAGCTGCTCAGCCCGAGCGAGCAGGCGCGCATCCGGGGCTTCGTGATCAATCGTTTTCGCGGTGACATCACGCTGCTCAAGCCGGGGTTGGACTGGCTCGAACAGCGCACCGGCAAGCCGGTACTCGGCGTGCTGCCGTACCTGATGGACTTTCACCTGGAAGCCGAGGATGCCGTCGATACCCGTCAGCAAGCCAAGGACGATGAGGCCTTGCGTGTGGTGGTGCCGGTGCTGCCGCGCATCAGCAATCACACCGATTTCGACCCGTTGCGTCTGCATCCGCAGGTGCACCTGAGTTTCGTCGGACCCGGTCAGGCCATTCCCCCGGCGGATCTGATTATCCTGCCTGGCTCCAAGAGCGTGCGTGCCGATCTCGCACGTCTGCGTGAGCAGGGCTGGGATAAGGCAATCGCCCGCCACTTGCGCTATGGCGGGAAGGTTCTGGGCATCTGCGGAGGACTGCAGATGCTCGGTCGGCAGATTCACGATCCGCACGGCCTCGAAGGCGCAGCGGGTAGCAGCGAGGGGCTGGCCCTGCTGGATTTCGAAACGGTGCTGGAGCCGGAAAAACAGCTGCGCAACGTGCGCGGCCATTTGTGCCTGGAGCAGGCGCCGGTCAGCGGCTACGAGATCCACGCCGGCGTCAGTCGCGGGCCGGGGCTCAACGGCGCCGTGCAGCTCGATGACGGGCGCAGCGACGGTGGCCTGAGTACCGATGGCCAGGTGTTCGGCACCTACCTGCATGGCCTGTTCGAGCAACCACCGGCGTTCGCAGCACTGTTGCGCTGGGCCGGGCTGCGCGAGGTGCAGGCGGTGGATTATCAGGCGCTGCGTGAGCGCGATATCGAGCGCCTGGCGGATCAGGTGGAGCTGCACCTGGATACCGAGCAGTTACGGGTTCTCTGTGGCCTGTGACGTGCGCGACGCGCGAGCTATTGAACGGTGCGCACGGCGCACGCAACGGAGTGAAGATGCTTGAATTGATCCTCGGCGGTGCCCGTTCCGGCAAGAGCCGGTTGGCCGAGAAACTGGCCGGTGAGTCGGGGCTGGAGGTGGTCTATGTCGCCACCAGTCAGCCACTCGACGGCGAGATGAACACACGTGTCGCCCAGCATCGCGCGCGGCGGCCGGCCCACTGGGCGCTGGTCGAAGAGCCGCTGGCGCTGGCTCGCGTGCTGCGCGAACAGGCTGCGCCGGGGCGTTGCCTGCTGGTGGATTGCCTGACCCTGTGGCTGACCAATCTGCTGATGCTGGAAGATCCGGCGCGGCTCGAGGCTGAGCGAGAGGCATTGCTCGGCTGCGTGAGCGAGCTGCCGGGGCGCATCCTGCTGGTCAGCAACGAAACCGGCCTGGGCGTGGTGCCGCTCGGCGAGTTGACCCGCCGTTATGTCGATGAAGCTGGCTGGCTGCACCAGGCACTGGCCGAGCGCAGCCAGCGTGTGCTGTTCACTGTCGCCGGGCTGCCCATGCTGCTCAAGGGGGATGCGTTATGAGTCTGCAATGGTGGCAAGGGCCCTGTCAGCCACTCGATCATGTCGCTCGCTCCAAGGCGCAGACCCGTCAGGCGCAACTGACCAAGCCGGCGGGTTCGCTCGGGCGCCTGGAAGCGCTGGCCATTCATCTGGCGGCCTTGCAGGGACGCGAGCGGCCGAGCCTGGACAAACTGTGTATCGCCATTTTTGCCGGCGACCATGGCGTGGTCGCCGAGGGGATTTCCGCTTTTCCGCAGGCGGTGACCGGGCAGATGCTGGCCAACTTCGTCAGCGGCGGCGCGGCCATCAGCGTGCTCGCGCGCGAGCTCGATGGCGCGCTGGAGGTCATCGACCTGGGCACGGCCGAGCCGTTGCCGCCATTGCCTGGCGTGCGCCATCTGCAGGTCGGTGCTGGTACGCAGAACTTCGCCTGCGCTCCGGCCATGACCCTGGCGCAGGCGCTGATTTGCCTGGAAGCCGGTCGCGACAGCATCCAGCGTGCGCGTGCGCTCGGTTGCGACCTGTTCGTCGGCGGTGAGATGGGCATTGGCAATACCACTGCGGCGGCAGCGCTGGCCTGCTGGCTGCTGAATTGCCCGGCGAGCGAGCTGGCCGGCCCCGGTACCGGACTGGACGGCGCTGGCGTGGCGCACAAGGCGCGGGTGATCGACGCCGCGCTGGCACTGCACCGGGGGCAGATCGGCGATCCGTTGCAGGCACTGATTCACCTCGGTGGCTTCGAGATCGCCGCGCTCGTTGGCGCCTACCTGGCCGCTGCACAGCACGGCATTGCGATATTGGTCGATGGCTTCATCTGCAGCGTTGCGGCCTTGCTCGCCGTGCGCCTGAACCCTGACTGCCGTGACTGGCTGCTGTTCGCTCACCACGGCGCCGAGCCGGGTCACGTGCGCGTACTGCAGGCGCTGGAGGCCGAACCGCTGCTGGAGTTGGGCCTGCGTCTGGGCGAGGGCAGTGGTGCTGCGCTGGCCGTGCCATTGCTGCGTCTGGCCTGTGCCCTGCACGGACAGATGGCGACCTTCGCCGAAGCCGCCGTGGCGCAGAGGCCAGGCTGATGCTGCATCTGGAATTGCTGCGTCATGGCGAGACCGAGCTGGGCGGCGGCTTGCGCGGCAGCCTGGACGATGCGCTGACCGAACAGGGCTGGGCGCAGTTGCGGGGCGCCGTGCAGGGTGCCGGCCCCTGGGATCGCTTGATCAGTTCACCGCTGCAGCGCTGTGCCCGGTTTGCCGAGGAGCTGGCCGCCGCTCATGCCTTGCCGCTGCACCTAGAGCCTGGCCTGCAGGAACTGCATTTTGGTGACTGGGAAGGGCGCAGTGCTGCCGAGCTGATGCACAGTGATGCCGAGGCACTGGGGCAGTTCTGGGCCGACCCCTATGCATTCACACCGCCCAATGGCGAGCCTCTGCTGCAGTTCGAGGCGCGCATTCTTGCGGCTTTGCTGCGGTTGCAGCGCAGCTATGCCGGCGAGCGTCTGCTGGTGATCACCCATGGCGGCGTGATGCGCCTGTTGCTGGCGCGGGCACGCGGCTTGCCGCGCCAGGAGCTGCTGCAGGTCAATGTCGGCTACGCCCAGCGCTTTCGCCTGAGTCTGGATGTCAGCGGGCAACTGACGGAGTCGTCATGATCGCACCGCTGATCGCCCTGCAGTTTCTCACCCGCTTACCGGTCAAACTGCCGGGTATGCCCACGCCGGAGCAGATGGGCCGTTCGCTGCTCTGGTATCCCGCCGTAGGTCTGCTGCTCGGTCTGCTTCTGTGGGGCGCGCAGCTGTTGTTGGGGCAGGCACCGGCGCTGTTGCAGGCGGCGCTGCTGCTGGCACTGTGGGTGGCGCTGAGCGGTGGTCTGCACCTGGATGGCCTGGCCGATACGGCCGACGCCTGGGTCGGTGGCTTCGGCGACCGCGAGCGGACCCTGGCGATCATGAAAGACCCGCGCAGCGGCCCGATTGCGGTAGTGGTGCTGGTGCTGCTGTTGCTCCTGAAGTTCGCTGCATTGTTCACGCTGTTGCAGGCCGGGCAGGGGATCTATCTCGTATTGTTGCCCTGGCTGGGGCGCAGCCTGTTGCCGCTGTTGCTGGCGACCACACCCTATGTGCGCGCCGGCGGCCTGGGCCAGGCGCTGGTCGATCACCTGCCGCGTCGGCAACTGCCTTGGGTACTGGGTCTGCACCTGCTGGGCATGCTGCTGCTCGGCTGGCAGGGGCTGCTGGCGCTGGCGACGGGCTTGTTACTGTTCGTCTGGCTGCGCCGCGCCTTGCTGCAACGCCTCGGCGGCACCACGGGCGATACGGCCGGGGCACTTGTCGAGCTGGCTGAGTGCGCCGCACTTTTAGCGCTTGCGCTGAGCCTCTGACGCAACTGTTCTGCCGACGCAGTGCGCAACTGTATGAGTATGAATCGCTAGTGCGGGTATATACCTGCATTCATGTTGCCGACCTCCTGTCTTTGTACTCAACTGCGCCGCGCCAGTCGCGGCGTTACCCGTCTCTACGATGACGCCCTTGCACCCGTCGGGCTTGGTGGTGCGCAGTTTTCCCTGTTGCGTCACGTACACCGGCTCGGGCAGCCGAGCATTTCGCTGCTGGCCGAGGCCATGGGGCTGGATCGCAGTACGCTGGGCCGTAATGTGCGGGTGCTGGAGGAACAGGGGTTGGTGCAACTGGGAGAGGGGCGCGACTTGCGCGCTCGTGAGGTACGGCTCACAGAAGCCGGCCTGCAACGCATCGCCCAGGCATTGCCGCTATGGGAGCAGGCGCAGCGCGAGGTAACCGCACAACTAGGCGAGGGTCGCCGTGCCGAGTTGATGAAGTTGCTCGAACAATTGGCCTGATGGCCTACACATTTTTACTGCCTTAACGGCTGCCAACGGCCGTTCGCTGGAGAGACCGATGACCACTGCATGGCGTTCAACCACCTGGCTGTTGCTCGGCGCATCGCTGATCCTGGCGCTGTCGCTTGGCACGCGCCATGGCTTCGGCCTGTTCCTGCCGCCAATGAGTGCGGAGTTTGGCTGGGGTCGTGAGGTGTTCGCCTTCGCCATCGCCCTGCAGAACCTGATCTGGGGTATCGCGCAACCGATCACCGGGGCGCTGGCCGACCGCTTTGGCGCACGCAAGGCCATTGTCACGGGTGGCGTGCTGTATGTGCTGGGGCTCTTTTGCATGGGCATGTCGGACTCGCCGTTGTCGTTGTCGCTGAGTGCCGGCCTGTTGATCGGTATCGGTTTGTCCGGCACCTCGTTCTCGGTGATTCTGGGTGTGGTCGGTCGCGCCGTGCCGCCGGAGAAGCGCAGCATGGCCATGGGCGTCGCCGCGGCCGCAGGCTCGTTCGGCCAGTTCGCCATGTTGCCGGGCACCCTTGGGCTGATCGGCTGGCTCGGTTGGTCGGCAGCACTGCTGGCCCTGGGGCTGCTGGTGGCGTTGATGATTCCGCTGGCGGCGATGATCAAGGAAACGCCGCCCCCAGTGAGCAATGGTCCGCAGCAAACGCTGGGCGAGGCGCTGCGCGAGGCCACCAGCCATTCGGGTTTCTGGCTGCTGGCGCTGGGCTTCTTCGTCTGTGGCTTCCAGGTGGTCTTCGTCGCTGTGCACCTGCCGGCCTATCTGGTCGATCACCATTTGCCGGCGCTGACAGGTACCACCGTGCTGGCGCTGGTGGGGCTGTTCAACATCTTCGGTACTTACTTCGCCGGCTGGCTCGGTGGACGCATGCCCAAGCCGCGTCTGCTCAGCATCCTGTATCTGCTGCGCGGTGTGGTGATCACGCTGTTCCTGGTGGCACCGCTGACGCAGTGGAGCGCCTATCTGTTCGGCATTGCCATGGGCCTGTTGTGGCTATCCACAGTGCCGCTGACCAACGGCACCGTGGCGACTCTGTTCGGTGTGCGCAACCTGTCGATGCTCGGCGGTATCGTGTTCCTGTTCCACCAGCTCGGTTCTTTCCTCGGCGGCTGGCTGGGCGGGTATCTCTACGACACCACCGGCAGCTACGACCTGGTCTGGCAGATTTCCATCGGCCTGAGCCTGATGGCCGCCGCGCTCAACTGGCCGGTGCGTGAAGTGCCGGTAGCGCGGTTGCAGGGCGCGCCGGCATGAGCCGCAAGGTGCTGACGCTCAGTGCCCTGGCGCTGGGTTTCGGCGTGCTGCTGGCGCTGGCCTGGTGGGGCTGGCGTCAGGGTGGGCTGGCGCTGCTGCAACTGGGGGTCGGCATCTGCTAGTTGCCTGAGGCTGGGCCTGCGAGTAGCGTGGTGAGATCGCGTTATCGCCTGAGGTCACTGCCATGTCTCTTCACCGTCTTGCCTGCTCCCTGTTGCTGTTCAGCCTGGCACTGCCGGTGCTGGCCGCCGAGTGCCCGGCCATGCTCCAGGGCGAGCTGCCCAAACTGCGCAGCAAGGACAGCAGCGTCGACCTCTGCCAGTACGCCGGCAAGCCGCTGGTGGTGGTCAATACGGCCAGCTTCTGCGGTTTCACGCCGCAATTCAAAGGGCTCGAAGCGCTGTACCAGCGATACAAGGATCAGGGCCTGGAAGTGCTGGGCGTGCCATCCGATGATTTTCGCCAGGAGTCCGCTGACAGCAAGGAAACGGCCGCTGTCTGCTACGTCAACTACGGCGTGACCTTCACCATGACCGAGCCGCAGCCGGTCTCGGGTGCCAATGCCATTGCGTTGTTCAAGGGCCTTGCCGAGCAGAGCCGGCCACCGCGCTGGAACTTCTTCAAGTACGTGGTCGACCGCCAGGGCAAGGTGGTGGCCAGTTTCTCCAGCCTGACCAAGCCGGACGATCCGGAGCTGATCGCCGCGGTGGAGCAGGCTATCGCTTCGCAGCCCTGATCGAGCAGAGGCGTGCGGCCGTCCGTGGCCGCTTGGGCTAGGTCGATCAGAAGCGGTAGCTGAGCGAGGCGCCGAGGCCGTGTGCGCTGTTCTTGTAGCGTGCGCGGTAGGTGCCACGGGTATCGCTGGCGTGGTTCACGTCCACCGACTCCTCCTGCAGGTAGGAGTAGGCAACGTCGATGGTCATGTCCTGGGTCGGGCTCCAGCCAGCGCCGACGCTGAAGATGGTGCGGTCACCGGAGGGCACGCGCGGAGAGCGGTCGACGTTGTTGGTCGGCGACTGATCGACGGCGATACCGGTACGCAGCGTCCATTGCGGGTTGACCTTGTAGGACAGGCCGACCGCATGCGCCCAGGTGTCGTGCCAGTTCTGTTCTTCGACGATGGTGGAGAGGTTGGCTGGCAGCGTCGCTGAGTCGTTCTCCACGCGGATTTCCTTGAAGCGGCTCCAGCGGGTCCAGGTGCTACCGACATGCAGCGTCAGCGCATCGGTCAGGTCGTGGGTGATCGACATGTCCACCGACTCTGGCGTGGTCAGGTCCAGATTGGCGTCATACTTGCCGGCCACGCCAGCCAGAGCGCCACTACCGGAAACACGGGTATCGCCTTCCAGCTCGTATTTCACCCGCGAATGGTAGGTCACGCCTGCGCGAGTGTTGGGGGTGAACTCATAGAGCATGCCGACGTTGAAACCGACAGCGGTATCGTCACCCTTGACCCTCACCTGGCCATCGTTGCTGCCAGGGCTCAGCGGGTTGAGTACCGAGGAGCTGAGTTCGCCTTCGATATGGTTGAAGGTGGGGCCGAAACCGACCGACAGCTTGTCATTGAAGCGGTAGCTCAGGGTCGGCTGGATGGTGATTACGCGCACGTAGCTCTTGTTGGCGTGATAGCGCCCCTGGAAGTTGCTCTCGTAGTCGGTCATCAGGCCGAAAGGAACGTAGATACCCAGACCGAAGGCGACCTTGTCGTCCAGCGGTTTGACGTAATAGCCCATGGGCACGCCTGTGGTCGGCACCATGTCGCCATCGTTGCTACCCGATAGTGCCAGGGCGCCGACATTGGCACTGGCGTGGCTGATGTCGGTCTTGGCATGAATGACGGCAGCACCCGCATAGATTTCATCACGCTTGAGGCGGGCCATGCCGGCCGGGTTGCCGAACACGGTGCTGGCATCGTCGGCGGACGATGAGCGCCCGGCGAACGAAGTACCCATACCCGAAATGCTCTGCTCGTTGATGGCGAAGCCGCTGGCGAAACCATGGCTCGAGGTGGCGGTGATGGCGACGGCAAGACCGGTCTTGAGAAGACGTTTGCTCACGGGGGAAGCTCCTGTGGTGAGGCGGGGGGCGCACGCTACAGTTTTTCCTGACCCCTGCCAAGGCAGTTAAGTTCCAGAAAAAACAGCGTATTGTCGGACAATGAGTCTGGTTATGTGCGTATCTTTCAGGCGTCATTTTCTGACGATTCGGTCAGGCAACCTGGCTGGCGGTTTCGATGCAGCGCTGCCAGGCGTCGAGAAAATCGTGTTGGCGTGCCTGCGGTTGAAAAACCTTGCACCATATTTGGCCCATGGCCAGCAGATCGTCGGCCGCTGGCAGCTCCAGGTTCTCGCGCTCGATCAACAGCCAGGCTATGGCCGTGGCGTAGCGCAGGTTGACCGTCAGTTCCAGGTGCGGGGCTTCGAGAAAGGCATGCTGGCTGGCCAGGCCGCGCACGCGGCTGGCAAGTTCCGGGTCCAAGGCCAGGTGCCGGTCCCAGAGTATTTGGTGGCGCTGCTCGCTGATGCGATACAGGCCATGGCCCTGTGGTGTGTCCAGTGCACTGCCCAGTGCTGACTGGCAGGCCGCCGCGCCCAGGAGCAGTGCTTCGGCCGTGGCGCTATGACGTTCGAGATAGAGCAGGGTAGGGCGGATCACATGTTGGCTGAGATCGCAGGCGGCAATTCCCATGGCATCCTCGCGGAGGGTGCCGGTGGATGCCGGGCGCGTAGCAGCTGTTGCAGACCGATGAAAAACTAGCTCGGCTTTGGCTTCCTGTGTCCATGTAGCCGTGCGCTGGCAATCCTTGGCCAACGGCTTTCAACGGTCTGGATTCTTCGATAAAGGCTCCACCGGGAGCGGGGTTAGCCGCTCATTTTCAAGTCTAGTGCGATATTTCAATCGTAAAGGGCTGTTTTTAAATTGATTCCGGATTTGAGTTATTGCCCATATTTCGATTGGTGCTTAGAGCCACCGGTCAATCACCGGTGGCAGTTGGACGTGAGGGGTCGGTGATCCATTCGCTCCAGGAGCCGGCATAGAGCGGCGCCAGCGGATAGCCGGCAAGGCTCATGGCGAACAGATTGTGGCAGGCGGTGACGCCGGAGCCGCAGTAGGCCACCAGGTTTTCCAGCGGCCGCTCACCGCGCAGTGTGTCGAAGCGCTGGCGTAGCGCTTGTGCTGACAGGAAGCGGCCGTTGGCCCCCAGGTTGTCGGTGAACACGGCGCACTGGGCACCGGGAATGTGTCCGGCGACCGGGTCGAGTGGTTCGACCTCGCCGCGAAAGCGGGGCAGAGCCCGCGCATCGAGCAAGGTCATGGCCGGGTTGCCCAGGCGCTGGGCCAGTTGTTCGGTCGTCAGCACCAGGCTGCTGTCGGGTTGGGCAGCAAAGTCACCGGGTGGGTTGCTCGGTGGGGTGGTGGTCAGTTCCTGGCCGGATTCACGCCAGGCTTTCAGGCCACCATCGAGCAGGTACAGGCCATCGCGCTTGCCCAGCCAGATCAGCAGCCACCAGGCGCGAGCTGCGAAGGCGCCGGGACCGTCGTCATACAGCACCACCTGGCTGTCTGCGCGCAGACCACAGCTGCGCAGGCGTTCGATCAGTGCGCTCGGGTCCGGTAACGGGTGGCGACCGGTCACGCCTTTGACCGCCGGAGCGGACAGGTCCTGGTCCAGGTCGAGAAAGTGCGCGCCCGGGATATGCCCATCGAGGTAGCTGCGGCGTCCATACGGCGGGTCTTCGAGGGCGAAGCGGCAGTCCAGTACCAGCAGGTCGTTCTGGCCTAGACGTTGTTGAAGTTGTTCCGTGCTGATCAGTTGAGCGAGTGGCATGGTGCCTCCTGTGTCGTAGCAAGGTTTGCTCGCATCATAGCGCCTTGTCAGCCGAGTGATCTTTCGCGAGGGAGGCGCTTCGTCACGGCGGGATCGAAGCCTCGCTTGGCCAAGCGCGAGCCTTGCCGTACTCCCTTCTGCTGAGCGCCAGACATCGGTCCGATAAATAAAGGTGCGTTTATGGTTCATTTTGGTGCTAATTTGTGGCGTTGCGATGCGTCTATAAAGGGCTTTATCAGGTGATTTTGGATTAATGCACTGAAAAGTTTCATCAAGGCGACATTTTGATCTGTTTTGGTGCTTTGCTGCCTGATAGAGTGCCGGCCACTTTGTTTTTGTGGTGTCGAGGTGCCGCATGTCGTTGTCCGTCGATTCTTTCCTGTCACGCCTGAAGCAGCGCGACCCCGACCAGCCCGAGTTCCACCAGGCGGTGGAAGAGGTGGTACGCAGCCTGTGGCCCTTCCTTGAAGCCAACCCGCGTTACCGCGATGCCGGCATTCTCGAGCGTATGGTCGAGCCGGAGCGGGCCATTCTGTTTCGCGTGCCTTGGGTCGATGATCATGGTCAGGTGCAGGTCAACCGCGGCTACCGCATTCAGATGAGCAGTGCCATCGGCCCGTACAAGGGCGGTCTGCGTTTCCACCCTTCGGTGAACCTGGGTGTGCTCAAGTTTCTCGCCTTCGAACAGGTGTTCAAGAACTCCCTGACTTCGCTGCCCATGGGCGGCGGTAAAGGGGGGGCGGACTTCGATCCCAAGGGCAAGAGCGAAGGCGAGGTGATGCGCTTCTGCCAGTCGTTCATGAGCGAGCTGTATCGTCATATCGGTGCTGATCTGGACGTGCCGGCCGGTGACATTGGCGTCGGCGGCCGTGAGATCGGCTACCTGTTCGGCCAGTACAAGCGGCTGTCCAACCAGTTCACCTCGGTACTGACCGGCAAAGGGCTGAGCTACGGCGGCAGCCTGATTCGCCCGGAGGCCACTGGTTACGGCTGCGTGTACTTCGCCCAGGAAATGCTCAAGTGCGTCGGCCAGGGCTTCGAGGACAAGCGCGTGGCGATCTCCGGTTCCGGCAACGTTGCTCAGTTCGCTGCGCAGAAGGTCATGGATCTGGGTGGCCGGGTCATCTCGCTGTCCGATTCCGAGGGCACGCTGTATGCCGAGGGCGGCCTGAGCGCTGAGCAATGGCATTATCTGATGGACCTGAAGAACGTGCGTCGCGGCCGCCTGCGCGAGATGGCCGAGCACTATGGTCTGCAGTTCCTGGCGGGGCAGCGGCCCTGGGGCCTGCGGTGCGATATCGCGCTGCCGTGCGCGACGCAGAACGAGCTGGACGGCGAGGATGCCCGTGCGCTGCTGAAGAGCGGCTGCATCTGTGTGGCCGAGGGCGCCAATATGCCCTCGACCCTGGAGGCGGTGGACCTGTTCGTCGAAGCCGGCATCTGCTACGCGCCGGGCAAGGCCTCCAACGCCGGTGGCGTGGCCACCAGCGGTCTGGAAATGAGCCAGAACGCCATGCGCCTGCACTGGAGCGCCGGTGAAGTGGATGAACGCCTGCATGGCATCATGCAGAACATCCACCATGCCTGTGTCCACCATGGTGAGGAGAATGGCCGCATCAACTACGTCAAGGGCGCCAACATCGCCGGCTTCGTCAAGGTCGCCGATGCCATGCTGGCGCAAGGCGTGGTCTGAGCCTATCGCAGTAGACTCGGGGCCCCGCGTGTGAACGCGGGGCCTCGTCGTTTCTGGCGGGGCTGTGTTGCGTGCGTGATTCAGGCATGCTGCCCGCCCCGTCGCTCGCTACATAGGTCTTGGTCTGCATGAAACGTTTCGTCTTGCTCGACACCGCTGCAATCCCTGGTACGGATGGCGCGCTCAATCTGTTCGAGTACGGTGACGACTTCGTCATCAAGATTGCTGGCGGTGATGGCGGGCAACTGATGAACACGCGCATGCACGGCTCGGAAGATGCCCTGGCCGCGATTCCCTGCAAGCAGATCGCGAGTCGGCCACAGGTGCGGGTATTGATCGGCGGCCTGGGCATGGGGTTTACCCTGGCGTCAGCGCTGCAGCACCTGGGTGCTGATGCCGAGGTTGCGGTGGCCGAGCTGGTGCCAGGCGTGGTCGAGTGGAACCGTGGCCCACTGGGTGCGAAGTCGGGCCATCCCCTGAGCGACCCGCGCACGCTGATCATTCAGGAGGACGTTGCCAAGGTGCTGCAGGCGGCCGAGCAGCGCTATGACGCGATCATGCTGGATGTCGACAACGGCCCCGAAGGCCTGACGCAGAAGGGTAATGACTGGCTGTACAGCATGGACGGCCTGCGCCAGTGCGCCAAAGCGCTAAGGCCCAAGGGGATGTTGGCGGTGTGGTCGTCGAGCGCCGACCGCGCCTTTTCCGAGAAAGTACGCAAGGCCGGTTTCAAGGGGGAGGCGGTGCAGGTCTATGCCCACGGCAATCGGGGCACGCGGCACACCATCTGGATCGCCCAGAAGGTCTGAGCCGGCGGCCCAGGCCAGAATGACCCGGGCCGCTTGCTGGCTCAGTGAATCTGCAGTTTGCCGATTCGATCGTTATCCAGGCTGCCGAAATACAGGTAGTCGCCCACCGGCTTGACCGAGGTGATCATGCGCAGGTGCGTGCCGCTGGTGTCATGCAGGCTGCGGACGATCTCGCCTTGCTCGTTGAGGGCGATGGCGAAGCCATAGGGGATCGCCTTCGGCCACAGGGCGCGCGGCAGCTTGGCCAGTTGCGACTTGAGCCAGGGGTGGCGGTGGAGGAAATCGGCATCGGCCTTGCGAGGGCTCGGCAGGGCGACCCAGAAGGTGCCCTTGCGGTCGCCTTGCAGGTTGTCCGGCAGGCCGGGCAGGTTGTCGATGAAAATGTCGTGCTGGCCGGCCTTGTCGCCCTTGAGCCAGTAACGGGTGATGCGATAGCGATAGGTCTCGTTGACCAGTACGAAGTCCTCGTTCGCCGACAGCGCCACGCCGTTGGCGAAGTACAGGTCATTGAGCAAAACGTGGGTCTCGCCGCTTGCCGGATCGTAGCTGAGCAGGCGCCCGTGAGGGCGAGCCTCGAGCAGGTCGAGCAGGTAGTCCGGCTGTTCGAAGCGCGAGGAGGCGTCGCTGAAGTAGATGGTGCCGTCGCTGGCGATGTCCAGATCATCGGTGAAGGCGAAGCGCAGGCCATCAGCCTCGGTGGTCAGTACCTTGATGGTGCCCTGCGGGTCGATGCTGAGCAGGCCCTTGTAGGCATCGGCGACGATCAGGTTGCCACTGGCGTCGAAGTCCATGCCCAGTGGGCGGCCGCCGGTATCGGCGAAGGTTTCCAGGCTGTCGTCGTGCAGCACGCGCACGATGCGCCCGTCATGCAGGCCGGCATAGACCCGGCCCTGGCTGTCGACTGCAGTGTCTTCCGGGCCATGGACCTGGCCGCGGGCCAGCAGCTCGGCCTTCATCAGCGTGTCGTTGGGCTCCAGCACGCCCGTCAGCGCCGGGGCGGGGGCGGCGTCCCAGGGCAGTGGATCGATCGGGCTGGGGCTCAGGGCCAGATAACTGGCCGCTGCGGCCAGCAGCATGACGAGCAGGGCAAGCAGTTTCTTCAGCATTGTTGTTCTTCCGTGTCGGAGGTGGCGCGCGGCACAGATTACACAGTTCCGCTGATCGGCGGCAGGCTGCCGCCCCGTGCGATGGCCTGGGCATATATACTGCGCGGCATTCAAGACGGGAGAGCCGCGTGGCTAACGACATTCACTGGATTCTCGACGACGCCAGCCTGGCCGAGCATTGCGCTGCCTGGCAGGCGCTGCCCTTCGTCGCGCTGGACACCGAGTTCATGCGCGTCGACACCTTCTATCCCATCGCCGGGTTGTTGCAGGTCAGCGGCGGCGACGGCGCCTACCTGATCGACCCGCTGCGCATCAGCGACTGGCGGCCGTTCGCCGCATTGCTCGAAGCGCCGGGCGTGGTCAAGGTGCTGCATTCGTGCAGTGAAGACCTGGAGGTCTTCCTGCGCCTGACTGGCAGCCTGCCGGCGCCGCTGTTCGATACGCAACTGGCCGCGGGTTACCTCAATCTCGGTTTCTCCATGGGCTATTCGCGCCTGGTGCAGGCGCTGCTCGACATCGAACTGCCCAAGGGCGAGACCCGCTCCGATTGGTTGCAGCGGCCGTTGTCCGACCTGCAGGTGCGCTATGCCGCCGAGGACGTCCTGCACCTGGTCGAGGTGTATCGCGCCCTGACCGCGCGCCTGGCGCCACAGAAGGTCGAATGGATCCAGCAGGACGGTGCCGAACTGGTGGCCAATCTGAACCGTGAAGTCGCCCCTGAAGATGCCTGGCGCGAGGCCAAGCTGGCATGGAAGCTGTCGCGTCAGCAGCAGGCCGTGCTGCGCGCGCTGTGCGCCTGGCGCGAGCGTGAGGCGCGGGCGCGCAACCAGCCACGCAATCGCGTGCTGCGCGAACATTCGCTGTGGCCGCTGGCGCGCACCCAGCCCGATAACCTGGTGGCATTGGCGCGTATCGAGGACATGCACCCGAAAACCGTGCGTCAGGACGGTGAAACGCTGCTGGAGCTGATTCGCGAGGCGGCCGCATTGCCGCCCGAACAGTGGCCCGAAGCCCTGCCCGAGCCGTTGCCGGTCGAAGCCTCGGCGTTGCTGAAGAAACTGCGCGCCGTCGGCCAGCGCGAGGGCGAGCGCCTGGATATCGTGCCCGAGCTGATGTTGCGCAAGAAGACCCTGGAAGCCTTGCTGAAAACCGGCTTCCCCAATGGTCCGTACCAATTGCCTGAATCCCTGCGCGGCTGGCGCCGGGAGCTGATGGGCCAGGCTCTGTTGGATTGTCTGGCCGCCGAAGGAGAATCCGCGTGAAACGCATCTGTTCCATCTACAAGAGTCCGCGCAAGAACGAGATGTACCTCTACGTGCTCAAGGCCGAAGCCCTGGCGCGCGTACCCGAAGGGCTGCTCAGCGTCTTCGGTCCGCCTGCGCATGCCTTCGATCTGGTGCTCAGTCCCGAACGTCAGCTGGCCCGCGAGGACATCGCCCAGGTGCTGGAGAACCTCGAGAAGCAGGGTTATCACCTGCAGATGCCGCCGCCCGAGGAGGAGTACATCGAGCACCTGCCCGACGAACTGCTGCGCCGTAACGATCCGGTGTGACCGATGCGCCTGCTGATCGCCGAACATGACCACGCGCGCTACTCCGAGCGTATCCGTAGCGCCTGTCCCGAACTGCAAGTGGTGGTCGGTGCGCAGCTCGAACAGCTGCGTGCGCTAGCCGGCGACTGCGAGCTGTGGCTGGGCCAGCCCGATCTGCTTGCGCCCTTGCTGCGCGAAGGAGTGCGCCCGCAGTGGTTGCAATCGACCTGGGCCGGTATCACGCCGTTGCTGGCGGCAGACCTGCCGCGCGATTACCGCCTGACCCGCGCGGTTGGCATCTTCGGACAGGTGATGGCCGAATACGTGCTGGCTCACCTGCTGGCCCATGAGCGCCGCCTGTTCGCCCGTCTGGCGGCTCAGGTCGAGCAGCATTGGGATCACAGCCAGCCGCGCAGCCTGCGCGGGCGCCGCGTGCTGGTGGTCGGTTGCGGCGATATCGGCCAGGCCGTGGCCGATTTTCTCCAGCCCTTTGGCGTGGAGCTGCGCGGCATTGCCAGTCAGGCTCGTGAGCAGGCGCCTTTTGTCGAGGTTGCGGCCATGGATCAGCTGCCGCATCTGGTCGCCTGGGCCGATTACGTGGTCAACCTGCTGCCGGATACGCCGGCCACGCGCGATCTGTACGATGCCCGGCTGTTCGCCCGCTTGCGCCCGCAGGCCGTGCTGATCAATGCTGGTCGCGGCGTTGCCGTGGTCGACGCCGACCTGGTGGCCGCGCTGGAGCAGAACCAGCTGGCCGCCGCCGTCATCGACGTGTGCCGTGAAGAGCCTCTGCCGCCTGGGCATGCATTCTGGACGGCGCCCCGGTTGTTGCTCACCGGTCACAGCTCGGCGCCCACCGACCCGCTGCTGATGAGCGAGCTGTTCATCGAAAACCTGGCGCGCTGGCAAGCTGGCGCGCCGTTACGCGGCGAGGTGGATTTCGCCCGCGGTTACTGATGGCGTCGGGCCAGCGCAACTTGGCCCGGTGTGCTGCCCACGCTAGACTGCTGCGCTTTGCGCCCGAGCCCCATACTGCTGCCATGGCTGCCGACCTCCAACCCTTCTGGAAACGCAAGACGCTTGCCCAGCTCGATCAGCGCGAGTGGGAGTCGCTGTGCGACGGCTGCGGTCTGTGCTGCCTGCAGAAACTCGAAGACGAAGACGACGGCGCGGTCTACTACACGCGCATCGCCTGCAAGCTGCTGGACCTGCAAACCTGCCGTTGCAGCGACTACCCCAACCGGGTCAAGCATGTGCCCGACTGCATTCAGCTCACACCAGCGCAGGCCGATCAGTTCCAGTGGTTGCCGCCGACCTGCGGCTATCGTCTGGTCAGCGAGGGCAAGGACCTGCCGCACTGGCATCACCTGGTCTGCGGCGACCCGGATGCGGTGCATGCCGAGCGTATTTCCCAATCAGGACGTATGCTCAGTGAGAACAGCGTCGCCGAAGACGACTGGGAAGATCATCTGATTTTCCGCGCGGGTTGATTACCGCGCGGCTTCGTGGCAAATCTGCTGCCTGTCCATGGAATTTGCCCGGTGGCGCAGCTGTCATATGCCGCCACGTTCCGCATCAGGAGTTTCGCTCGATGTCCCTTCGCTTGCCGTTGTACTCGTCATTGCTGCTTCTGAGTCTGCCGGCCTTCGCCGCCACGCATAAGGTCGATCTGGATTACCGCATACGCTTCTTGCCGGAGAGCAACCAGGCTGAGGTCAGCATCACCCTGGAGGAGGGCGAGCGCGTGCGCAGCCTCGACTTCAACCTCGGTGAGGATGGCCGTTTCAGCGACTTCAAGGCTGACGGCCAGTGGTCGCAGGAGCAGGCCGGGCGCGGCAAGTGGCAGCCGGGTGATGGCAAGAGCGTGCTGAGCTACCGTGTGCTGATCGACCACCAGCGCAAGCCGGGGCGCTACGATGCCAGGATGACCCAGGACTGGGCGCTGTTTCGTGGTGACGACCTGGTGCCTGCGGCCAAGCTCGATCAGAAGGACAAGACCGATCTGGTGGCACGCCTGCAGTTCGATCTGCCCAAGGGCTGGAAGAGCGTGGAGACCGGCTGGCCGCGCATCGGCAAGAATCGTTTCCGTATCGACAACCCGGAGCGCAAGTTCGACCGCCCGACCGGCTGGATGCTCGCCGGCAAGCTCGGCACTCGTCGCACGCGCCTGGGGGACACCGAAGTCGCCATCTCCGCGCCGATTGGCGAGGGCGTGCGGCGCATGGACATCATGACCTTCCTGACCTTCGTCTGGCCGCAGATTCAGCAGGTGTTCCCGCGCGATCCGGACAAGCTGCTGATCGTTGGCGCTGGCGACCCGATGTGGCGCGGCGGCCTGTCGGCGGCCAATTCCTACTTCATGCATGCCGACCGCCCGCTGGTCAGCGAAAACGGCACCAGTTCTCTGGTGCACGAACTGGTGCACGTGTTCGGCCGCATCTATGGCCGTGAGCGCAGCGACTGGATCGCCGAAGGCCTGGCCGAGTACTACGCCATCGAGCTGGTGCGCCGTGCCGGCGGCATCAGCGAGGATCGCTATCAGAAGATCCGCGAACAGCTGATTCGCTGGAGCAAGCCGGTCAACAGCCTGCGCACCGACAACGCCAGTGGCCCGGTGACGGCGCGTGCCGTGCTGCTGTTGCAGGAGCTGGATCGGGAGATCCGGCAGAAGACCAAGGACAAGGGCAACCTGTCGCTCGATGACGTCACCCGTGGGCTGATGCGCCTGGACAAGGTCAGCACCAAGGACTTCATCGACATCACCGAGAACGTCATCGGTGGCCCGTCGAAGACGCTGGATACGCGTTTGCTGCGCTGAGCGTCACCGCTCTGGCCCCTGTCTGGTTCGAGTCAGAACAAGGGGCCGGAGCGGGTGTTGTTGCCCTTGGCCAGGCGGTCGTAGAGCACCACATTGACCGTGGCAGCCAGGTTCATGCAGCCCTGTGTGGGGATGTACACCACTTCAGCGCCACACCAGTCGAGAATCTCCTGCTGCAGGGAGCCGTCCTCCGGGCCGAAGATGTACAGCGCCCGGTCGGGGTGGGTATAGGCGGGCAGGGCGCGGGCATCATCGACCAGCTCAACCGCGACCGGCGTGCAGCCCAGCGGCAGGATCTTGCGCAGATCGTCGATGTTGATCAGCGGGATATCCTGGTGAACCTTCTTGGTGTCGGTGATGAAATCCTTGGCGCGGTCGTAGCGGGTTCCGGTGTAGAACACCGAACTGACGCCATAGCAGCCTGCCGCGCGCATGATGGAGCCGACATTTTCCGGCGACTTCGGATTGAACAGGCCGATGCAGGCGTATCTCTTGTTGGCCACGGTGGTACTCGCAAAAGCGCCGATTATACGGTGCTCACTGCCTGCTAGTCCTTTTTCAGCAGGCTGGCCAGATCGCCAAAGGCCTTGTAGGTCGATTTGGCAGACTGCGGGCTGGCAGTGGAGCCTTCGGCGAAGTACTGCTGATCGGTGTAGCGCGAATGTTCGTTGTCGTGACAGAACAGGCACAGCAGTTCCCAGTTGGAACCATCGGCCGGGTTGTTGTGGTGGTTGTGGTCGCGGTGATGCACGGTCAGTTCGCTCAGGCGCTTGCCAGAGAACTCGCGGGCGCAGCGGCCACAGACGTGGGGGTACATTTTCAGTGCTTTCTGCCGGTAGCCTTCTTCGGCCTGGGCGGACAGGTAGTAACGGTTGTTGGTGCTCATGGCAGAACCTGTTATCGAGAGGTGAACGCTTGGCTGGATATGTTGCCAGAATAGAACGAAAGCCAGCTGCACAGGAGAACTGTCATGCGCTTCCCACTGTTCGCCGTGATGATTCTGGCCTCCGGCCTTGGCGGCCTGGCCTGGGCTCAGGAACCGCCGCGCATGCCGTCTGCCCCTGGCGCGGGTGCGCCGGGCACTGCGACCCCACAGCCTTACAGTCAGCCTTCCACGCCCAATACGATCAAGCGCCAGGGATCGGCGCCCCTCTTGCCGCCGCCCCAGGGGCAGACGCTCCCCGGGACTGCACCAAAATCCACTGGCGATCAGCCGATTCCGCAACTCGATGAGCAGCTGCGCCGTAACAGCCAGGGGCTGGACGGGCAGCGCAAGGCTGACTGATCGACTGTAGGAGCGGCTTCAGCCGCGATTCCCCAAGCATCGCGGCTAAAGCGGAATGCCGCCCAACCGCTCCTACGGATACGTTATGCGAGCACGCGCAAGATGAACGCGTACTCCAGCGCCACATCCTTGATGCCCTGATAACGCCCACTCATGCCACCGTGGCCGGCGCCGAGGTCGGTCTTGAGTAGCAGCAGGTTGTCGTCGCTCCTGTCGCGGCGCAACTTGGCCACCCACTTCGCCGCTTCCCAATACTGCACCCGACTGTCGTTGTAACCGGCGACAGCAAGGATCGCCGGATAGGCCTGGGCGCGCACGTTTTCGTAAGGCGCATAGGCCTTGATGCGCTCGAATACCTCGGGCTGATTCGGGTCGCCCCATTCGTCGTACTCGGTCACGGTCAGCGGCAGGTCGGGGTTGAGCATGGTGTTGAGGACGTCGACGAAAGGCACCTCGGCGATGGCTGCTGCGAACAGCTCGGGGCGTTGATTGAGTACGGCGCCGATCAGCAGGCCACCGGCACTGCCGCCGCTGATCGCCAGTTGCGAGGCGGTGGTCAGGCCCTCGGCGATCAGGCACTCGGCGCAGGCGATGAAATCGTCGAAGGTGTTCTGTTTGTGCTCCAGCTTGCCGGCACGGTACCAGGCTTCACCCATCTCACCGCCGCCACGTACGTGGGCAATGGCGAAGACGAAACCGCGTTCCAGCAGGCTCAGGCGGGCATGGGAAAACCAGGGGTCGAGGCTCTCGCCGTAGGCGCCATAACCATAGAGATAGAGCGGCGCCGGCTTGCCAGCGGCGAATACCTCGCGGCGCGCCACCAGGCTGATCGGTACCTGCGTCCCGTCGGCAGCGCTGGCCCAGAGGCGGCGGCTCTCGTAGGCATCGGCATCGAACGGGCCTTCCACCGGCGTCTGCTTGAGAACCTGCTGCGTGCCCGTGGCCAGTTCCAGCTGGCGCACTTGCGCGGGACGGTTCAGCGCTTCGTAGCGCAGGCGGATCACCGGGCTGTGGAATTCCAGGCTGTCCTGCACGTAGAGGCTGTAGGCCGCATCCGGCAGTTGCACGCGGTAGGGCGCCAGGCCCTGCGGCTGCACTTCGAGGATCGGCTGGCCGCCTTCACGCAGGGCAAGGGTGAGGGCGTGCTGGTTCAGCGTGGCGCCTTCGAGCATCACTTGCGGGTCGTGAGCACGAATCTGCTGCCAGTGTGGGCGTTGCGCCTGTTGCTCGGCGGCGCGGTACAGCGCGAAGTTGATGCCGCTCTGGTTGCTGCGGATCAGCCAGCACCACTGACCGTCGAGCATGCCGTGATCGACATCGTACTCATGGCCTTCCTCACGCGTTGCCAGGCAGCTGAATTCGCCCTGCGGCTGCTGCGCGTCGAGTACCCAGACCTCGCTGGTGGTCTTGCTGCCCAGTTGCAGGATCAGCTGGCGCTCGGAGCTGGAACGGTAGCAGTGCAGGAAGAAACGGCCATCGGCCTCTTCGAACACGACCTCGGCAGCGGCGTCGCCCAGGCGGTGGCGATGGAGTTTGTAGGGGCGATGGGTTTCATCCAGTTCGGTGAAGAACAGCGTTTGGCTGTCGTTTGCCCAGGTCATGCTGCCGTCGCAGTCGTCGAACGGCAGTTCGCTGATCTCACCGCTGTCCAGTTCCTTGACGAACAGGCGGTAGATTTCGTCGCCACTGCTATCGAGGCTGTAGGCCAGACGCTGCTGGTCGGGACTGATGCTGAAGGCGCCGACGGAAAGAAAACCACCGCCGGCCAGTGCGTTGGGGTCGAGCAGCAGCACTTCGCTGGCCGCATCGACCGCCAGCGAACCATCGGCCGGGCGCCGGCAGCGATAATGGCGCGGGTATTCGTCGCCAGCCGTGGTGCGCTGGTAGTAGAGGTAATCCCCCCAGGGCGTGGGCAGCGACAGGTCGGTCTCGCGAATGCGCCCCTTGATCTCCTCGAACAACTGCTCGCGTAGCGCCTGCTGCGGTTGCAGCACGCCCTCCAGGTAGGCGTTCTCTGCCTGCAGATGGGCCAGGACCTCATCGCTATCGCGGTTTTCCAGCCAGTGATAGGGATCGTTGCCGGCTTCCTGGCGGGCGATGGGGGCAGAGGGCATGGCGTGGCTCCAGAGAACGAGAGGGCGACGGCAGGGGCGCCGCATCGGGCAAAAGCCGCTATCATAAGCGCCCCTTTGCCAGACCTGCCACGCCGGCGCCTGCTTATGATGAATGAAAACGACTACCTCCTGGCCTGGGCGGCCTACGGGATTGCTGCCCTGGGTTGCCTGTTGGTGTGGATGCGCCTGACCAGCTGGATGTGGCGCTACCTGCGCGAGCCGCTCGCCGTGCTGGTGGCCGTGCTGCTGTTCAGCCCGACCATCGTCGATCCGACGCGCGAGCTGTTCGCGCCGGCGCTGGCGATCACTGCCATGGACGTATTGCTCAAGGTCGGCAACAACGCCTGGCGCGCGGTCGCCGATCTGGCGCTCTACAGCCTGATCGCGCTGGCCGTCTATCTGCTGTTCGTCGCCGTGCGCTGGCCCATCGAGCGTTGGTGGAAGGGCCGCAAGCAGGAGCACGCAGTCGAGCCCGACGAAGACCCGCGCACGCTGCGCGAGCGTATGGAAGAAGACGACGAACTGCCGATCCGCGACTACGGGCATGATCGCAGCGGCCGTATGGAGCCGCGTATCTGATTTGCCCCCTTGCGCCTGCTAGCCCGTGCGTTCAGCATGATGGCCTTGTGCAAGGGAGGCTCGATGGATTGCGTGTTCTGTGCCATTGCCGAGCAACGGCTACCCGCTCATCGCCTGTTCGAGGACGATGATTTCATCGTGCTGCTGGATATCTTTCCGATGCGTCCGGCCCATGTGTTGATCGTCAGCCGCCTGCATGCGCCATTTCTGCATGATTTGCCGGCTTCGGCGCGTGAGCACCTGCTGTCACTGTCCGAGCGTATCGCTGCAGCGCTGCGCGAGGCGGGCTTTGGTAAGAACGGCATCAACCTGCTGATCAACGATGGTCCGGATGCCAATCAGCACCTGCCTCATTTTCATCTACACCTGATTCCGCGCCGGCCGGGTGACCTGCCGGCGCTGCTCTGGCGATTGCTGGTGCGTTTTCTGCCAATGGGCCGCAAGCGAATCGACGCGCGTCTGCAAGATGAAGCCGATCGTTTGCGCCTGACTCTCGGCAAGGAGAATTGATTCGATGTGCGAATTGCTCGGCATGAGCGCCAATGTACCCACAGACATCGTGTTCAGTTTCACCGGACTGATGCAGCGCGGTGGCCGTACCGGTCCGCATCGCGATGGCTGGGGCATCGGTTTCTATGAGGGGCGCGGCCTGCGTCTGTTCCAGGACCCGCGGGCGAGCAGCGAATCCGAGGTGGCGCAGCTGGTACAGCGCTACCCGATCAAGAGCGAAGTGGTGATCGGTCATATCCGTCAGGCCAACGTCGGCAAGGTCTGTCTGGCCAACACTCATCCGTTCAGCCGCGAGCTGTGGGGGCGTAACTGGTGCTTCGCACATAACGGCCAGCTGACCGGCCTGGAAGGCTCCCGCAGCTTCTATCGGCCGATAGGCGAGACCGACAGCGAGGCGGCGTTCTGCGACCTGCTCAACCGCGTGCGCCGTGCCTTCCCCGAGCCGGTATCGGTGGAAATGCTTCTGCCGGTGCTGGTGGCGGCCTGTTCCAGCTATCGTCAGCTCGGTGTGTTCAACTGCCTGCTCAGCGACGGCGACTGGCTGTTCAGCTTCTGCTCGACCAAGCTGGCGCATATCACCCGGCGCGCGCCGTTCGGCCCCGCGCAACTACGCGATGCCGACCTGAAGGTGGATTTCCAGTCAGAAACCACGCCCAACGACGTGGTGACGGTGATCGCTACCGAACCTTTGACCGATAACGAACAATGGGCGCTGTACCAGCCCGGCGAATGGCGCCTGTGGCGCCGCGGCGAATGCATCACTCACGGCAAGGCCTGACCCATGCTTAGAAGCTACCTGCGTCTGACACTGTTCGCTTTCGGCCTGTTGCTCGGCGTACAGGTGCCGGGTTTCATCGATGACTACGCCAAGCGCGTCGAGGCTCATCGCCTGGAGTCGCAGCAGAGTCTCAAGGGTTTTCAGGAAACCGCACAGAAGTTCTTCAAGGGCGATATGGACGCGCTGGTGGCGCACTACCGTGTCAGCGACGACCCGGTGATGCGCAGCGATGCCGCGAGCGTCGGGCACCTGGTGCAGCGCTCGGCCTTGCTCGAACGCGAATGGCAGGCCATGCAGGGACCCTGGTACACCCAAGCCTGGCACCTGGCGACCGCAGCGGATCATGAGCTGTTCGAGGAAACCCTGCAGGCTTACCGATACCAGGTGCTGTTCACCCCGGATGCAATTCTCTGGGGCGTGATCAGCGCCTTGCTGTTGGCCTGGTTGGCTGAGCTGCTGGTGCTCATGTTCGGCTTGATGTTCGGGGCAGGGCGGACCACGCGTGCCCAGCAACGCCACTGGCGCTGAATAGAATGACCGTCGGTTTTGCGTAAGCCGAGGTGGCCGCACGGATGGGCAGGCCACAAAAAAACGCCGGGAGCGTTTTTTCGCGCGGGCCCGAAGGGTGGCCGCCAGGGATGGCAGGCCACAAAAAAGAGCACTGGTTCGCCTGGGTACGAGGCCGCTCGTGATAATGTAATACGGCGTTACATTTATCCCTCTCTCGTGTCATTGGAGTTTCCATGTCGATCAAGGATTCGATCCTGGCAGCCGCGCTGGCTGCTGTCCTGCCATTCACCTGTGCTGCATACGCCAACCCCGAGACCGAGCCTGACAGCGCTGCGGTCAGCGAGGAAGTCAGCGAGAGCGACGAGTCGGCGCAGTACATAAGCCCTGAAGAATTCGTTGCCAGCCTGCAGTTCCAGAGCGGCCGCGTGGTCCTGGGTAATGATCTGGCCACCCTCAATCTGCCCGATTCGCTGGTCTTTCTCGACGGTGAGAATGCCCAGCGCCTGCTGGTCGACGGCTGGGGCAACCCGCCGGATGACGTTCCTCCGCTGGGCATGATCCTGCCCGCCGGCGTATCGCCGCTGGCCGACGAATCCTGGGGTGTGACCGTCGAGTATGAAGACAGCGGCTACGTGTCCGATGAGGACGCGGCCGACATCGACTACAGCGACATGCTCAAGGACATGCAGTCCGATATGCGCGAGGCCAACACCTGGCGTGAAGAGAACGGCTACGAGGCCGTGCAACTGGTCGGCTGGGCTGCCGAGCCGCATTACGATGCGCAAGGCAAGAAACTGTACTGGGCCAAGGAGCTGAAGTTCGGCGACAGCGAGGCCAACACCCTGAACTACAACATCCGCGTGCTGGGCCGTAAGGGCGTGCTGGTGCTGAACTTCGTCGCCAATATGGATCAACTGGCAGAAATCGAAGCCAACGTGCCGGCCGTGCTGGCAGCGACCGAGTTCAACCCGGGCCAGCGCTATGCCGAGTTCAACCCGGATCTGGACACCGTGGCGGCCTACGGCCTGGGCGCGCTGGTGGCCGGCAAGGTGGCCGCCAAGACCGGTCTGCTGGCCATGCTGCTGGTGCTGTTGAAGAAGTTCTGGATCGTTCCGGTGTTGCTGTTCGGCTGGCTGGGCAAGCGCCTGGGCCTGCGTAAGAAGGAAGACGTGAGCGAACAAGCCAGTGCTCCGGCCGCGCCTGTAGCAGCGGCTGCCGAGAGCAAGCCGGAAGAACCGGTGCAGACGCCTGCGCAGACCGTGATGGATCTGAACAAGCCGGACGACGCCGACAAGCGTTGAGTTTGTACGCGTAGCCCGGATGCAATCCGGGGGAAACTCGAGATTTCCCGGATTGCATCCGGGCTACAGAAACGCCGCGAATCCTCTGCAGGGTTCGCGGCGTTTTTCGTGGCGGCGGGCTTACTTGGACAGGTACTTCATGCCGTCTTCCAGGCCCTGCAGGGTCAGCGGGTACATGCGATCTTCGATCAGTTCGCGTACCAGGCCGGTGGAGGCGGTGTAGTTCCAGGTGTCCTTGGGGTAGGGGTTGATCCAGATGATCTTCTTGAACTTCTCGGTGAAGCGCTTCATCCAGACGTAACCGGCTTCCTCGTTCCAGTGCTCGACGCTGCCGCCGGCCTGGGTGATCTCGTAGGGCGCCATGGCCGCGTCGCCGACGAACACCACCTTGTAGTCGGCGCCGTACTTGTGCAGCAGGTCCAGGGTCGAGGTGCGTTCGCTGGTGCGGCGCATGTTGTTCTTCCACACGCTCTCGTAGATGAAGTTGTGGAAGTAGAAGTATTCCAGATGCTTGAACTCGGTCTTGCAGGCCGAGAACAGCTCCTCGCAGACCTTGACGTGGGCGTCCATCGAGCCGCCGATGTCCAGCAGCAGCAGGAGCTTGACCGTGTTGCGCCGCTCCGGACGCATCTGGATATTGAGCAGTCCGCCGTCTTTGGCGGTGTGGTCGATGGTGCCGTCCAGATCGAGCTCTTCAGCTGCGCCCTGGCGGGCGAATTTGCGCAGGCGGCGCAGCGCCACCTTGATGTTGCGCGTGCCCAGTTCGACCTGATCGTCGAGGTTCTTGTACTCGCGCTGATCCCACACCTTGGCGGCCTTGCCCTGGCGCTTGCCGGCATCGCCGACACGGATGCCTTCGGGGTTGTAGCCGCCGGAGCCGAACGGGCTGGTGCCGCCGGTGCCGATCCATTTGTTGCCGCCGGCGTGTTTTTCCTTCTGCTCCTCAAGGCGTTTCTTGAACTCCTCGATCAGCTTGTCGAGGCCGCCCAGGTTCTGGATCTGCGCTTTCTCTTCATCGCTGAGCAGGCGCTCGAATTCCTTGCGCAGCCACTCCTCGGGGATCATCGCCTCGATGTGTTCGTTGAGGTTTTCCAGGCCCTTGAAGTAGGCGCCGAAGGCACGGTCGAACTTGTCGAAGTGACGTTCGTCTTTGACCAGGATCGCGCGCGCCAGGTAATAGAACTCGTCCATGTCGGCGAACACGACGTTGTGCTTGAGCGCGTTGATCAGGTCGAGCAACTCGCGCACCGACACCGGCACCTTGGCCGCGCGCATTTCGTTGAACAGGTTGAGCAGCATGCTATGCCCTCATGAAAGTCTGTGACTGCCTGTGGCCACTGCCCGCACCAGAGCAAGGGCGAGCGAGCTAGAGTCAGGCAAGGCGAGAGCAGGCGAGCAAGCGCAGTGTACTTTTGTACATGAGCATTGCGAGCCTGCTCTCAACGCCGCCTGGCCGACGCGCAGCCGCCCGATGTCTACCGAGAGGCGCGGCGGGTCATGAAGGCCAGGCGCTCGAGCAACTGCACATCCTGCTCGTTCTTCACCAGAGCACCGGCCAGCGGCGGGATGGCCTTGGTCGGGTCGCGTTCGCGCAGCACGGCTTCGCCGATATTGTCGGCCATCAGCAGCTTGAGCCAGTCCACCAGTTCGCTGGTCGAGGGCTTCTTCTTCAGGCCCGGCACCTTGCGCACGTCGAAGAACACGTCCAACGCCTCGGCCACCAGCTCGCCGCTGATGTTGGGGTAGTGCACGTCGACGATCTTCTTCAGGGTGTCGCGATCGGGGAAGGCGATGTAGTGGAAGAAGCAGCGGCGCAGGAAGGCGTCCGGCAGTTCTTTCTCGTTGTTCGAGGTGATGATGATGATCGGGCGCTGCTTGGCCTTGATCGTCTCATCGGTCTCGTAAACGTAGAACTCCATCTTGTCGAGTTCCTGCAACAGGTCGTTGGGGAATTCGATGTCGGCCTTGTCGATCTCGTCGATCAAGAGGATCACGCGCTCGTCGGACTCGAACGCCTCCCACAGCTTGCCTTTCTTGATGTAGTTGCGAACGTCGTGAACCTTGTCGGAATCGAGCTGCGAGTCGCGCAGGCGGCTGACCGCATCGTACTCGTAGAGGCCCTGGTGCGCCTTGGTGGTGGATTTGATGTGCCAGGTGATCAGCTTGGCGCCGAAGGCCTCAGACAGTTGCTCGGCGAGCATGGTCTTGCCGGTGCCCGGCTCACCCTTGACCAGCAACGGGCGCTGCAGGGTGATGGCGGCGTTGACCGCGAGCTTGAGGTCGTCGGTGGCGACGTAGGACTGGGTACCTTCGAACTTCATCGGAAAATCCTCGGAGCGATAGCGCGGGCCGGCCCGCTGCACAAATTCAGAGCGCGACTATAACGCGCCGCTCAGGTGGCTGTGAACGCAGACACGGTATTCAGTCACTGAATGGCGTGTCACCCAGCTTTCGGTCTGCCGGCTGGACGGCCAGCGGGCGGCGGCATAGGCTTGGGGTTTTTCCTGCCCGCAAGGACTTCCATCATGAGTCGTATCTTCGCAGACAACGCCCAGGCCATCGGCAATACGCCGCTGGTGATGATCAACCGTCTGGGCCCGAAAGGCGTGACCATCCTGGCCAAGATCGAAGGGCGTAACCCGGCGTATTCGGTCAAATGCCGCATCGGCGCCAACATGATCTGGGATGCCGAGGAGCGCGGTATGCTCAAGCCGGGCATGACCATCGTCGAGCCGACCTCCGGCAACACCGGCATCGGCCTGGCCTTCGTCGCCGCTGCGCGTGGCTACAAGCTGGTGCTGACCATGCCGGCTTCCATGAGCCTGGAGCGACGCAAGGTGCTCAAGGCCCTCGGCGCCGAACTGGTGCTGACCGAGCCGGCCAAGGGCATGAAGGGCGCGATCGAGAAAGCCAATGAGCTGGTCGCCGCCAACCCGGACTACTACCTGCCGCAGCAGTTCGAGAACCCGGCCAACCCGGCCATCCATGAAAAGACCACCGGCCCGGAAATCTGGCGCGACACTGACGGCGCCATCGACGTGCTGGTCGCCGGTGTCGGTACAGGCGGCACCATCACTGGTATCTCGCGCTACATCAAACAGACCCAGGGCAAGCCGATCCTCTCGGTTGCGGTGGAGCCGGTGGGCTCGCCGGTGATCAGCCAGACCCTGGCCGGTGACGAGGTCAAACCGGCGCCGCACAAGATCCAGGGCATTGGCGCCGGTTTCGTGCCGAAGAACCTCGACCTGGCGATGGTCGATCAGGTCGAACTGGTCAATGATGACGATGCCAAGTCCATGGCTCTGCGCCTGATGCGCGAGGAAGGCATCCTCTGCGGGATTTCCTGTGGTGCGGCGATGATGGCGGCGGTGCGTCTGGCGGAGAAGCCGGAAATGCAGGGCAAGACCATCGTGGTGATCCTGCCGGATTCTGGTGAGCGCTACCTGTCGAGCATGCTGTTCAGCGATATGTTCACCGAACAGGAGCTGCAGCAGTAAGGCGGTTACAGGCGTAGGGTGGATGTTGCTTTTCACATCCACCGCTTTGGTGGATCGATAACGCGCGATCCACCCTACGTCCCTGTCTCCCGGAGTACACCCGGGCTACGTTCTGTTCACGCTTGGCCTGACTACCAGCCACAGCGCCAGGGCGATCAGCACGCAGCCGGGCAGGTAGTCCCAGCTCAGCGGCTCGTCCAGCAGCAGCGCGCCCCAAAGCACGCCGAACGGCGGGATGAGGAAGGTGGTGGTGCTGGCCTTGATCGGCCCGATATCGGCCAGCAGACGAAAGTACAGCACGTAGGCGAACGCCGTGCAGACCAGGCCGAGACCCGCCAGAGACAGCCACACTTCGATACCGCCCCAGCTTGCTGGTGGTTGCAGCACCAGGCTGCCGGCAAATAGCGGCAGCAGGAACAGGCTGGCACCCGCCAGGCTGGCGAAGGCGGTCAGGCGGTTGTCCAGGCCACCCTGCTGGCCGATCCAGCGCCGGGTGAGAAAGCCGGCGAAGCCGTAGCAGGTGGTGGCCACCAGGCAGGCACCCGCGCCGAGCAGCAGTTGCATGTCGAAGGCCACCGGGCCGGTGCGGGTCAGCACAGCCACCCCGAGCAAACCCAGGAACACGCCCGCCGCCTTGCTTGGGGTGATGCCCTCATGAAAAAACAGCGCACCGATCAAAACGCCCATCAACGGCGTGGTGGCGTTGAAGATTGCCGAATAACCGGCCGGCAGGATCAACGCCGCCAGGCAGTACATGGCCGAGGGCAGACCGGCATTGATCACGCCCAAGCCCATGCAGATACGCAGTTTGCCGCGAAAGTCCCAATCGCAGCGCAGCAGCAAAAGCAGCGCGAGCAAGCCCAGCACGCCGAAGCTGGCGCGGAAGAAGGCGGTCGGCATGCTGCCCAGCACGGGCGCGGCAACGCGCATGAACAGGAAGCTGGCGCCCCAGATGGCGGCAAGCAGTAGCAGGCGGAGCAGGTCGGCGGTGCGCAAGGTGAAACATCCGGCAGGGTGGGGCGCAGAGTGTTGCCGCTCGATGGGGTTCTGGCAATCCGCATTGCGCTTTTGAATGTCTGCGCAGGGCGTTGCCGCAGGAGCGCGTGGTAGGGGCTTTAGCCGCGACTGGCGAACCCCGGTTGCATCCAGACCTGCGTTGTCGGCTAAGCTCGGCTGATCATGGCGGACGAGGCATGGGTAATGGGACAGCACTGGCCGGCTGGCAAGATCGCTCAGCTAATCCTCGAGGGCTTCGATGACTACCGCGAGCACTTTCGCCAGATCACCGATGGCGCCCGCGTGCGCTTCGAGCAGGCGCAATGGCAGGAGGCGCAGCAGGCCTCGGCGGCGCGCATCAACCTGTACGAGGAACAGGTCGCGCAAACCCGCGAGCGCCTGCTGCAGGGCTTCGATGCTTTGTTGCTGGACGTGGGGCAGTGGCCGCTGGTCAAAAGTGCCTACATCGCTCTGATCGACCTGCGTTTCGACGACGAGCTGGCGGAAACCTGGTTCAACTCGATCTTCTGCAGCCTGTTCAGCCACGACCAGATCAGCGATGGCTGCATGTTCATCCACACCACGCGACCGTCCTTGCGCAACCAGCCCGGCGCGGCGCAAACGCGCAGCTATCGCCCGGCCGCAGAGTTGCACTCGGCACTGCAGGCGATCTTCGACGACTACCGTTTCGACGCATCCTACGAGGATCTGCCGCGTGACCTGCAGCGTCTCGAAGAGCAGTTGCGTGCCAGCCTGCCGGACTGGGTGTGCAAGGATCCGCAGCTGTGCATCGAACTCTTCTCCTCGGTGCTGTATCGCAACAAGGGCGCCTACCTGATCGGGCGTATCTACAACCGCGAGGAGCAATGGCCGCTGGCGATTCCGCTGCTGCACCGTGAAGGGCAGGGCATCCAGGCCGACGCGGCGATTACCGACGAGGCGGAGGTGTCGATCATCTTCTCCTTCACCCGCAGCTATTTCATGGTGGACGTGGCCATCCCGGCCGAGTTCATCGGATTTCTCAAGCGCATCCTGCCGGGCAAGCACATCGCCGAGCTGTACACCTCGATCGGTTTCTACAAGCACGGCAAGAGCGAGTTCTACCGCTCGCTGATCGGCCACCTGGCCAGCACCGACGATCGCTTCATCATGGCGCCGGGTGTGCGCGGCATGGTCATGAGCGTGTTCACCCTGCCGGGTTTCAACACCGTGTTCAAGATTATCAAGGACCGTTTCGCCCACGCCAAGACGGTGGATCGCAACACGGTGATCGAGAAGTACCGGCTGGTGAAAAGCGTCGACCGCGTAGGGCGCATGGCCGATACCCAGGAGTTCGCCGATTTCCGCTTCCCCAAGGCCAAGTTCGAGCCCGAGTGCCTGGCCGAACTGCTGGAGGTGGCGCCCTCGACCGTGGTGGTGGAGGGCGACACCGTGCTGGTGCGCCATTGCTGGACCGAGCGGCGCATGACGCCACTCAACCTCTATCTGGAAAGTGCCAACGAGGCGCAGGTGCATGAGGCGCTGGATGACTACGGCCTGGCCATCAAGCAACTGGCCGCGGCCAATATCTTCCCCGGGGACATGCTGCTGAAAAACTTCGGCGTTACCCGCCATGGCCGCGTGGTGTTCTACGACTACGACGAGATCTGCTTTCTCACCGAGGTGAATTTCCGGCGCATCCCGCCGCCGCGTTTCCCCGAGGACGAGATGAGCGCCGAACCCTGGTACTCGGTCGCGCCCAATGACGTATTCCCCGAGGAGTTCCCGCCGTTCTTGTTCGCCGATATCAAGCAGCGCCGGCTGTTCAGCCAGCTGCACGGCAACCTCTATGACGCCGACTACTGGAAACAGTTGCAGGAGGCGATCCGCGCAGGCAAGGTGATCGACGTGTTCCCCTATCGGCGCAAGAGTCCGGTAATTTGACGGCGCCCGGTTGAAATTCGTTTTGCCCGGCCTAATCTGATAGGTGAGCCACTGGCTTTTCCCTTTACTTGGCAGGAGGTCGTACCCATGCTCGCCAAGCTGCAAGAACAACTGCAAGCCGTGCTGCAGGCCCTTGGCCTGGTCCCGCAACCTCAGCCAATTCGTATCAGCGAGGCCGAGCAGCAACGCCTGCGCCGCGAAGCGCGTCAGCGTCGCTGAAACTCATCAGGTGAGCCGATGGGCGTCGAACCAGGCGTCTATCAGCTCGCGCATCCGCTCTCCCGAGAAACTCGCGAAATGCCCGCCGTGCACGCTGCGTACGGGCAGTTCGCGCAGGCGCGCCAGGCTTAGCGCGTAATCCTCAACATTCGAATGGTAGGCGTCCTCGATCAGCGGCCCGTCGTAGAGGATGTCGCCGGAAAACAGCGTCTGCGTACTCGCTTCCCACAGGCTGATGCCACCCGGTGAATGACCGGGCGTGTGCAGCACCTGCAATACCCGATTACCCAGATCCAGTACGTCACCATCCTCGATCAGGCGCGTGGCCGGTGCCGCTCTTACGCGATATTCGGCGTAGCACAGCGGGCAATCCGGGTGCGCCTCGAACATGTCGTCGCCGACGAAATCAGTGGCCAGGGTGTTGGCACCGTCCGGCGCGGCGAGGATATCGGCCTCGGCCGGGTGCACCAGGCGCTCGTCGAATTCGTGATGGCCGGCGATATGGTCGAAGTGGCAGTGGCTGGCCACCGCCAGCAGCGGCCTGTCGGTCAGCCAGGGCAGTTGCTCGCGCAGGCTGACCAGCCCGGAGCCTGAGTCGATCAGCACGTCATGCTCGCGCCCCTGCACATGCCACATGTTGCAGCGATAGAAGGGACGCACGTAGGGTTCGTGGATCAGGCAGATGCCGTCGTGGCGGTGCTCGACCTCGAACCAGCGGTCTCGGCTGACGATTTTCATGACAGGAACTCACCTCATTGGCGGGTGTACGCGCCCCACAGGTTCGTGTGGCGGGTAGGGCGGGTACAACCCGCGACAATGGTCGTCACGCTACGCCAGCTGCGCCCGTGGCACCAGCACCCAGCGGCGTAGTACCGCATAGCTGGCTGCGGTGATCAGAAATACTGGCAGCGAGGCGCCCCAGGTCAGCGGCGAGACCCAGCCCCAGTAGTAAGCCAGCACGGCGCCCAGGCCGTAGGCGATGAAAGCGGCCGGGTTGAAACCATTCAGGTAACGGTAACGACCACCATCCTCGCTGAGCAGTTCGTCCACCGCGTACTGGCCCTTGTGAATCAGGAAATAGTCGGCGATCAGCACGGCGAAGGCCGGGATGAACACGCTGCCGATCACCAGTAGAAAACTCTGGAAATTGTCGAGGATGCCGGGGATCTGCGAGCCGAGGATCGACAGCACGCCGATGCACAGGGCGGGCTTCCAGAACGGGGTCTTCGGGCTGATGTTGAGGTACGACAGCGAAGCGCTGTACACGCACATGACGTTGGTGGTCATCACCGAGAGGAACACCACGATGGCCGCCGGCAGACCGAAGCCGAAGCCCGCCAGCAGCACGGCCGGGTCGTAGGTCTGCTCCATGCCGGTCAGTACCGAGAAGCCCGAAACCGTGGCGCCCAGACCCATGGCCAAAAGAGTGGCGGCGACATAGCCAATCCAGGTGCCGACCCCCGCGACGCCCTGGCTGCGGCAGTTGCGGTTGTAGTCGGCGGCCAGTGGAATCCAGGAGAAGGCGGTGGCGATGACGATATCGAAGGCGATGCCGGGGGTGATCTGGTTGCGTGGTTCGGTGGGCATGGCCAACAGACTGGCGAATTCGAACTTCTGCCCCATCACGTAGAACACCGCGCCGGCCAGCAGGAGCATGCCGATGGCCGCCCAGCGCTCGACCTTCTCGATGCCCAGATGGCCGCGCAGGGCGATCAGCAGCACCAGGGATTCGCAGAGGATGGTGAACAGCGGCAGGTTGGAGTACCCGGTCAGGTGCTCTACTGCGTAGTTCAGGCTCATGCCGGCCAGCAGCGCCTGGATCCAGCTCCAGGCCAGCAATGTCAGTAGGTTGACCAGCGACGGCAGCTTGGCGCCGCGCGAGCCGTAGCTGCCGCGTGCCAGCACCATGGTGGTGAGGCCGCTGCGCTGGCCCATCAGGCCGACCAGCACCAGCGGCAAGATGCCGATGCCCGAACCGATCAGCACGATGAGCATGGCCTGGGTGAATTTCAGATCCGGCACCAGCAGCATGCCGGTAAGGATGGTGGTGACCACCACGTTGGCGCCCAGCCACAGGGCGATGGTGCCACCGAGGCCGAGGCTGCGATGGGCCTTGTCGGTTGGGGCCAGGCCGTCCTGACCGAAATGCTGGCTGAGATTCTTGAACATGGAACGACTCCCCGATGCTTGATTATTGGTATTGGTGGGCGGCAGTCAGTGGTACAGCTGAATCTTGTGGTTATGCCCGTGGCCCGGATGCAATCCGGGGCGGGGATGTCGCGGCTAAAGCCCCTCCCACAGGGATACCCAGCTTTCTGTAGGAGCGGCTTTAGCCGCGATCAATTGCGATCAATTGCGATCGATGTAGCCGGGTAGGGTGGATGGGTGAAGCGTCATCCACCCCGCGAAGCCTCAGGCCTTGCGAATAGACACGGGATCTACGGGTATCGGGTCATGGATGAAAGGGCGCGGCCTCCTGCACTTCGATGATCAACGGGCGGTCTGCGGGCGCGCTGCGCAGCAGCTCGGCCAGGTGCGCATGGTCGCGCGCGCGCTCGGCGGCGCAGCCAAAGCCACGGGCTATGGCGATGAGGTCCGGCGTGTAGATGTCCACGGCAATCGGGGTGATATCGCGGCGCTGCATGTAGCGCTTGATCTCGCCGTAACCGGCGTTGTTCCACAGCAGGACGATGATGCCGACCCTGGCTTCTACCGCGCTGGCCAATTCGGGCAGGGTGAACTGGATACCGCCATCGCCCATCAGGCTGATCACCGGTCGCGCAGGCTCGGCCAGCTTGGCGCCGATGGCTGCCGGCAAGCCGTAGCCGAGTGTGCCGTAGCCGGTGGAGGCGTTGAACCAGCGCCGCTCGCCATCCAGTTCCACCAGGTGATTGCCGCTGTAAACGGTCTGCGTCGAGTCGCCGACGAAGCGGGCATCGGGCAGGACATCGAGGATGCAGTCGAACAACTGCTGGTAGTGCGCCCAATCGCTGAAATCGTCGCTCAGGCGTTTCTGCACGGCAGCCGTACGCTGGGCACCGGGGCTGTTCCCGCTCGCCTGGCGGGGATCGAACTCGGCCAACAACATGCGCATGGCCAGGCGCGCATCGCCCTGGATCGCCAGGTGAGGGTTGAAGTTGCGCTGCAGCTGCTGACCGTCGATATCGATGCGGATCAGCCGGCCAGGCAGGCGAAAGTCGCCGTCGAACACTACGTCGTAGTCGGTTTCCCCCAGCTCGGTGCCGATGGCCAGCACCACGTCGGCCTCCAGCGCCAGGTCGCGCACCGGGCGCAGCGACTGGTTGCTGCCCAGCAGCAGCGGATGCCCCGGCGGTAGCAGGCCCTTGGCGTTGATGGTCAGCGCGGTCGGTGCATCCAGCACGGCAGCCAGGGCGCGCGCCTCGACTTCGGTGCCGACGCAGCCGCCACCGATTAGCAGCAGCGGGCGTTCGGCCTGCTTGAGCAGCCCGGCAGCTTCGCGGATCAAGGTACGGTTCGGCGCTGGGCGGCGTACCGTCGGGCGTGGTGCCAGGGACATGTGCGAAGCGTCGGCGGTGATGATGTCCAGCGGCAGTTCGATGTGCACCGGCCGTGGTCGCTCGCCCTCGAACACGGTGAAAGCGCGAGACAGCACCGCGGGCAGCTCCTCGACGCTCATCAGGGTATGACTGAGGGCGGTGACGCCGGCGGTCATCGCCCGCTGGTTGGGCAGTTCGTGCAGGTAGCCCTTGCCCAGGCCCAGACGATCACGCTCGTTGACGCTGGAGATCACCAGCATCGGGATCGAGTCGGCATAGGCCTGGCCCATGGCGGTGAGGATATTGGTCATCCCCGGCCCGGTGATGATGAAGCACACACCGGGCTTGCCGCTCACTCGCGCGTAGCCGTCGGCCATGAAACCGGCGCCCTGTTCGTGGCGCGGGGTGATATGACGGATGCCACTCCCTGGCAGGCCGCGATAGAGCTCGACGGTGTGCACGCCGGGGATGCCGAACACGGTGTCGACGCCCCAGGCTTCGAGTTGTTTGACGAGAAATTCGCCGCAGGTGGTCATGGTCAGGTCCTTGTGTCGACGTCAGCCAACGATCCAGTGCGCCATCAGCGCGATGATCGGCAGGGTGATCAGGGTGCGGATGATGAAGATGACGAACAGCTCCAGCAGGTTCAACGGCAGCTTGGCCTTGAGAATCAGCACGCCCACTTCGGACATGTAGATCAGCTGGGTCAGCGACACGCAGGCCACCACGAAGCGGGTCAGCTCACTCTCGATGCTCTTGCCCAGTACCGCCGGCAGGAACATGTCGGCGAAACCCACCAGCATCGCTGGCGCCGCCTTGGCGGCTTCAGGCAGTTGCAGGGCTTCGAGCAGGGGCACCAGGGGGTAGGACAGCCAGTTGAAGATTGGCGTGAACTCGGCGATGGCCAGGGAAACGGTGCCGATGGCCATCACCAGCGGCAGCAGGCCGAGCCAGATGTCGACCACGTTGTGCACGCCGATCTTCACCATCTGCGCCGGCGACGGGTTGGCATTGGCACGCTGCACCGCCTGAGTCAGGCCCCAGCGCAGCAGCGAGGTGCCGGCCGGCACGTCTTCCTGAATCTGCTTGCCGACACCGGCGACGTACTCGTCCTTCTTCCACGACAGCGGCGGAATGCGCGGGGTGATGATGGCGGCGGCGAGGCCGGCGACCACCACGGTCAGGTAGAACGGCACGAACAGGTGGTCGAGCTTCATGAAGCTGGTGATCAGCAGGCTGAAGGCAATCGAGGCGATGGAGAAGTTGGTGGCGATCACCGCTGCTTCGCGGGCGCTGTAGAAGCCCTTCTGATACTGCTGGGCGGTGATCAGCACACCGACGGTGCCGGAGCCGAGCCAGCTGGCGATGGCGTCGATGGCCGAGCGTCCCGGCAGGCCGAAGATCTTGCGGAACACGTTGCGCACCAGGGTGCCGCAGAACTCCATCAGGCCGTAGTCGGTGAGCAGTGGCAGGATCAGGCCGGCGACCAGGAAGAAGGTGATCAGGACCGGCGCCAGGTCTTTCAGTACCACGCCGCCGGTATTGGCGCTCCAGACCCACTCAGGGCCGAACTGCCAGAAGGTCATCGCTGCGAACAGCGCGCCGACCACACGCAGGCCGAGCCATAGCGGGTGAAGGTTGAACAGGTCGTCGAGCGCGCGGCGTTCGGTAACCCAGCGTGGCTTGAGCAGGCTAGCGAATACGCCCAGCACTGCCGAGAGGATCAGCAGCGCTGTGGCGATGGCGGGCAGGTGGTCGCTGGTGGCGGCCTTGAGCGCATCGGCCATGACGCCGAGGCCGATGGTCACCTTCTCCTCATAGACGATGGGGGTGAGAAACAGCAGCACGCCGAGCAGGGAAGGGATCAGGAAGATCAGAAACTGGCGCAGGTCGTAGGGCCGCGTGGCCGGGGCGTTGGCTGGTGGCTGCTTGTCCAGTGTCGTGGCAGCGTCTTCTCGATTCATCAGGGCACCCTAATTGTTGTTGTATGGATGTTTCGGGTGTCTTCGAGGACACCCGAACGGGTTGGCAAACCTTGGGTCAGCGGTGCTGAACCCCCGGCAGCACGCAGAGCATTTCGTACAGCAGGTTGGCGCCGAGCAGCGAGGTGTTGCCGGTGGTGTCGTAGGGCGGTGAGACCTCGACCAGGTCGCCGCCGATCAGATCCAGGCCCGCGCAACCGCGGATGATCTCCATGGCCTGGATGGTGGTCAGCCCGCCGATTTCCGGGGTGCCGGTACCGGGCGCCCAGGCCGGGTCGATGCCGTCGATATCGAAGGACAGGTACACCGGGCCGCCACCGACCTGCTCGCGCACCTCGGCCATCAGCGGTGCCAGCGACTGGTGCCAGCACTCTTCGGCCTGGACCACGCGAAAGCCCTGTTTGCGGCTCCAGTTGAAGTCCTCGGCGGTGTAGCCCTGGGCACGCAGGCCGATCTGCACCACACGCTCGCTGTCGAGCAGGCCTTCCTCCTGGGCGCGGCGGAAGGTGGTGCCGTGGGCGATCTTCTCGCCGAACATGTGATCGTTCACATCAGCATGGGCATCGATGTGCACCAGTCCGATCTTGCCGTGTTTCTTGTGCAGCGCACGCAGGATCGGCAGGGTAATGGTGTGGTCGCCGCCCAGGGTCAGCGGCTTGATGCCGAGTTCGGCGATCTCGTCGTAGGCCTCTTCGATGATGCGCACGGCGTCGAGCAGGTTGAAGGTGTTGATCGCCACGTCGCCGATGTCGGCCACGTTCAGCGAGTCGAACGGCGCGGCGCCGGTGGCCATGTTGTAGGGGCGGATCATTACCGACTGGGCGCGAATCTCGCGCGGGCCGAAGCGGGTGCCGGAGCGCAGCGAAGTGCCGATGTCCAGCGGCACGCCGACGAAGGCGACGTCGAGCTGGCGCTTTTCCTCGGGGCTCTGGATATGCGGCAGGCGCATCATGGTGGCGATGCCGCCGAAGCGCGGCATCTCATTGCCGCCCAGGGGCTGGTGGAAGGTCTTGTCCATGGCTAGGCCTCAGGCTCGTTCTGGTTGTGGTCGGAGTCTTGACCGGCCAGGCGCTGGGAAAAATCGGCTGGGGCAAAAACTTACTTCAGGATTGTTTGAAGTAAGGCTGTAAGCCCCGGTTCATAAGGGTTGGCAGGGTGTGCTCATCAGTCGCGGTAGCTGGGGTCGAGGCGATCGAGCTTGCGCAACCAGGCCTGCCACAGCAGCTGGCGCTGCCATTCGGCGCCCTGTAACTGCTCGCAGGCGTGCTGCGCCAGGTGCGTGGGAATCTCGCTGCACGGCTGGCCAGCGCCGGTGGCGGCAAGCTGGATCTCGCAGGCGCGGTTCAGGTAATGCATGACGTAGAAGGCATCGGCGACGCTGGTGCCGACGCTGAGCAGGCCATGGTGGCGCAGCAGCAGGGCGATGTTGTCGCCCAGCGAGGCCTGGATGCGCGTGCGTTCGTCCAGGTCCAGCGCCACGCCTTCATAGGCGTGGTAGCCCAGGCGTCCGTGGAACTCGGTGCTGATCTGGTTGAGCTGCAGCAGGCCGGAATCCTGCGCGGCCACCGCCATGCCCGCCAGGGTATGGGTGTGGATCACGCAGTGGGCATCGTCGCGCGCCATGTGCACGGCGCTGTGGATGGTGAAGCCGGCGACGTTGTAGTCGGCGTGGCCCTCGACCACCTGACCGTGCATGTCCACCACGATCAGATCGCTGGCGCGAATCTCCTCGAAGAACAGGCCGAACGGGTTGATCAGAAAGCGCGGCTCGCCGTCGCCCGGCAGGCGCACGGAAAAGTGCGTGTAGAGGGTGTCGTCCCAGCCGAACAGGGCCGCCAGGCGATAGGCCGCGGCCAGGTCGCGGCGCAGGGTGGCGATGTCGTTCATGCGTTCTCCAGGCCTATGAAGCGGCGTACGCGTTGGTGGTCGCCGCTGCGGATGGCCTCGGGCGCGGCGTCGAGCTGAACCTGGCCGTTTTCCATGAACAGCACGCGGTCGGAAATCGACAGGGCGAAGTCCATCTCGTGGGTGACGATCAGCATGGTCATGCCTTCGCGGGCCAGATCGCGGATCACCGCGAGCACGTCGCCCACCAGCTCCGGGTCGAGCGCCGAGGTGGGCTCGTCGAACAGCATGATCTCCGGCTTCATAGCCAGGGCGCGGGCGATGGCTACACGCTGCTGCTGGCCGCCAGAGAGCTGGTGCGGATATTTGTCGGCATGGGCCAGCAGGCCGACCTTGTCGAGCAGCGCCAGGGCCTGGCGACGCAGTTCGGCGGTATCGCCCAGGCCGTGGTAGCGCGGCGCGAGCAGCACGTTGTCGACGATGGTGCGATGGGGGAACAGGTTGAAGCTCTGGAACACCATGCCGATGCGCCGCACGCCTTCGCGCTGGCGGCGGTTCTCGGGGCGGTCGCCGGCCAGGATAAAGCTTTCGCCGAACAGCACGATCTCGCCTTCGTCGATGCTTTCCAGGCCGTTGACCGTGCGAATCAGCGAGGTCTTGCCGGAGCCGGACGGGCCGATGATGGCGATCACTTCGCCAGGCTGCACGCTGAGGTCGATACCCTTGAGTACGTGGTGGTTGCCATAGTGCTTGTGGATGTTGCTCAGGTGCAGCGCCGCCGGGGTGCCGGGCTGACGAGCCTGGCGGCTGCCGGCGCTCACCTCTGGCAGGCTGCTGCGCAGCTCGGTCACCTGGGCGTCAGCGAGGGTGTCGGGTTTGCGCCGGGCCAGGTCGAGATGGCGTTCCAGATACTGCAGGCCCCAGCCGAACAGGCTGACGATCAGCACGTAGTACACGGCCACGGCGCCGAGGGTTTCCAGCACCAGGAAGTTCTGCGCATAGAGGCGCTGGCCGACCAGCAGCAGCTCGCTGAGGGAGATCACCGAGACCAGCGAGGTCAGCTTGACGATGGTGACGTACTCGTTGGTCAGGGTTGGCAGGGCGATGCGAAAGGCCTGCGGCACCACGATCAGCCGCTGTGCGCCGAGTCGGCCGATGCCCAGCGCACGGGCAGCCTCGCGCTGCCCCTTGGCTACAGAAAGCAGGCCGCCGCGGTGAATCTCCGCCATGTACGCCGCTTCGGTCAGCACCAGGGCGAACAGGCCGGCGTAGAACGGATTGGACAGCACCTTGCCACTGGCCGGGACCAGCTGCGGCAGGTTGTAGACGAAGATCAGCAGTACCAGCAGCGGCACGCTGCGAAAGAACCAGACGTAGGTTGCTGCCGGCGCGCTGAGCCAGCGGCTGCTGGCCTGCTTGGCGCTGGCCAAACCGAAGCCCAGCACCAGGCCGAGCAACCAGGCCAGGCTGCTGAGTTTTACCACCGTCCAGCACGCGGCCCAGAAGGCCGGCATGGAAAACAGGGAGAAGAAATAGCTCCATTCGAACGGCATATGGGGCACCTGCGACTCAAACCGAAAAAAGGCCACTGGCCGGAGCGAGCGCCGGTCAGCGGGGTGAAGCGTTCATGTCATGCAGCGCCCGTGGGTGAGCCATATGGCTCATCCACGGGTTGGTTTCACGCTTCTTCCAGGTTGTATTTCTTCAGCAGCTCGCTGTACTCGCCGCTGGCCTTGAATTCGTCCAGCGCGGCTTTCAGGGCGTCGAGCAACTGTTTGTTGCCCTTTTTCACGTAGATGCCCAGCACCTGCGGGTAGATCGAGCCCTTGGAGCTGATGGCGATGCGGCCCCGGGATTTTTCGACGATCAGCAGCGAGGCAGCGTCTATCTCCAGGTGCGCCTGGATATGGCCGGAGAGCAGCGCCTGGGAGGTTTCCGAGGTGGTTGGGTACTGGTTGATGGTGATGGCGCCGGCGCCCTGTTCCTTGCAGTAGCCGTCGGAAACCTTCTGCAGCGCCGGAATCCACGAGGTGCCCTGTTGCAGGCCGACGGTCAGGCCGCATAGCTCTTCGGGCGTCGCCGGTTTCTTCTCGGCGTCGCTGCGCACCATGATCGCTGCGCCGGTCTTGGCGTAGGGGATGGCGTCGGCCTTCTCCAGGCGCTCGGGGAGGATGTACATGCCGGAGATGATGGTGTCGAAGCGGCCGGCGTCGAGGCCGAGGATCAGGTTGGGAAAGGTGATGTCGCTGAAGCTCGCCTCCAGGCCCAGACGCTTGGCCAGGGCGGCCGACACTTCCGGGTCGAAGCCCTTCACCTGGTCGCCTTCGTAGTATTCGAACGGTGGGTAGGTAATTTCCATGCCCACCTTCAGCTCGCCGCTGGCGATGGTCTTGGGCGTTTCGGCGGCGTGGGCGCTGGTGAACAGGCCAGCGAGGGTGCAGGCCAGAGCCAGGGCGGTGCTGCGCAGCGGGGTAGGGTTTGCCATTGTGCGTATCTCCGGATCAGTTTTTTGTGTTGGCAGAGGGGCTTCTTAGGGAAGGTCACAGCGCGCTCGGCTGGTGCTTCAGGTGGCCGAAGCTGGATGGCGCGCGGGCGCGTTCGGGCAGCTGCAACTGGCCGTCCTCGACGCGCTTCTTCAGGTATTGGTAGGTCTGCAGCGCCTGGCTCCACATGTGCTCGCCGATGCTGATGGCCTCGTAAGCCTGCCCGGCAGCCTCGAACTGCGGCAGCGGGCGGATCTGTGTGTGGTAGTCGCAGGCATAGAAGAAGGGGAAGGAGTAGCGCTCCTGGCTGACCTTGCGCACGCGGTGCGAGGTGGCGACGAAGGTGCCGGCGCTCATCACCTCGAGCATGTCGCCGATATTGACGACGAAAGTGCCCTCGCGCGGCGGTGCATCGATCCACTGGCCGAGGTCGTTCATCACCTCCAGCCCCGGGCGGTCGGCGAGGAGGATGGTGAAGCACTCGTAGTCGGTGTGGGCGCCGATGCCGGGGGCGTCCTGGGCGTCGCCATCGAAGGGGTAGTGGATCAGGCGCAGCTTCGAGGGCGGGAAGTTGGCCATCTCGTCGAAGGTGTTTTCCGGCACGCCGAGGGCCAGGGCGAAGCCGCGAAACAGCGTGCGGCCAAGCTGGAAGATGCGCGCGTAGTAGGCCTGCACCGCCTCCTTGAAATTGGGCAGGGTTGGCCAGTCGTTGGGCCCCAGCAGCGGCGTGCCGGCCAGCACCAGCGGGTTGTCGGCGGGGACTTCGAAGCCGATGTCGAAAGCTTCCTTGTGGTCCGGCTTGCCGGTGCCGTAACGCTCCTCGCCCTCGGGCACGAAGCCCTTGTGGCTGGCCGAGGCGCCGATGTAATGGCGCATCTTGGCGTCCAGCGGCTGGGCGAAGTAGTCCTCGGCGGCGCGGTGCAGGCCATCGATCAGCGCCTGCTCGATGCCATGACCGCGGATGTACAGAAAGCCGACCTCACGGGCGGCGCGACCCAGTTCCTCGGCCACGGCCAGACGTGCGGCCGGGTCGCTGCTGAACAGGCCGGCGATGTCGACCACGGGGATTTCGGTGAAATGCTTGGCGTTGCTGTTCATCACGGCTCCTCAGCGACTGGTGAAACGGTGGAAGTGCTGGCGCTCGCAGCGCGCCATCCACTGGTTGAGCTGCCACAGGTCGGCCACCGGCACGTCGGTGAAGGGCAGGTGATGCAGGTAGCCGTCGGGGCCGAATTCGGGGGTCAGGGTGGTGCTCTGCAGGCCGCGTTTTTCCTGGCTGCTCCAGATGCTTTCCCAATGCCGCTGATGGAAGGCCAGCACCTCGGCGTACTCCGGTGCGCCGGGGTGCGGCACTTGCGGACCCTGGTCGTAGCCGACGCGGGCCTGGATGTGGTCGACCCGCTCGATAAACGCGGAAAGGTCGTCGGCGGGGTCGTCGAGCAGGCGCTCGCAGGTCACCAGCCAGTGGCTGATGTCACTGGTGAAGCGCATCTCGGGCACTTGGCGGATCACGTCGAGGGTGACCCAGGGGCTGTACAGCGAGCGGCCACGGTGAATCTCGAAGCAGACCTTCAGGTCACTGGCATCGGCTAGCTCGACGGCGCGGGCAAAGAAGTCGACCTGCTCGCTCAGTGCCCAGCGATCATTGCCGGGCAGCACGTTGACCAGGCGCGGGCCGAGTTCGGCGGCCCAGTCGAGCTTCATACGAAGGTCTTCGAGGTGCACCTGCGGGCTGTCGCTCTGACGTGGCAGCACTGGCGTGGAGGTGAACAGGGTGGCGATATAGGGGATGTTCTGCTCGCGCAGCAGGCGAGCATTGATGGAGCGTTGCGCGGCGGTCTCGGGAATTCGCGCTTCGAGTCCGTCGAAGCCGGCACCGAGCGCTTCGTCGAACGCTTGCTGCCAACTGCCGCGATAACCCCAGAGGGTGCGGAAGATTTCCAGTCGCATGGCCGTCTCCTGGAGAGGGCGAAGGTCAGCGGCAGATTGGCAAGGGGCGTGGTGTGCCCGGTGGCGTCCGGTTCGAGCCGGCGCCTGGTTATGGCTGCATTGTTGGCTCAGCGTGCGAAGCGGTTAAATCGCATCGAGCAAATACTTAGTTCAGTGATTGCTGAACTATTGGCGTGTAGCCCGGATGCAATCCGGGAAAATCGGCAGGTGAGGCCCAGGATTGCATCCGGGCTACGAAACCAGCGCTGCTGCGCAGAGGCGTGCGCACCGCTAGAAATGGACCACGTAGGAGCGGCTTCAGCCGCGAAAATCGCGGATAAATCCGCTCCTACACAAGCTCGAACGCGGGATTGCCGCAGATGCCGACGGTGCTTGTAAGGCGCTACACTGGCGCCCCGTTTATCCGCTGTGCGTCCTCATGTCCTTCGCCTTGCCTGACCTGAAACTGCTGAAGATCTTCGTTGCCGTGGTGCGCCATCAGGGCTTCGCGGCCGCGCAGCAGGAGCTGAACCTGTCCACCTCGGCGATCAGTACCTACATGAGCCAGCTGGAAGGCCAGCTCGGTATCGTGCTCTGCCATCGCGGCCGCGGTGGTTTCAGCCTGACCAGCAAGGGCGAGTTGTTCCACCAGGAAACCCTGCGCCTGCTCGGTGAGCTGGAAGGCTTCGAGCGCTATTCGGCGGCGCTCAAGGGTGAGCTGCGCGGCACGCTCAACCTCGGCGTGCTGGACTCCACCGTCAGCGATCCGGCCCTGCCGCTGGCCGAGGTGATCGGTGCCTACAGCCAGGAGCATCCTGGCGTGCACCTGCACCTGTCGGTGATGAGCCCTTACGAGCTGCAACTGGCGGTGCTCGACAACCGTCTGGATCTGGCCATTGGCGCCTTCTCCACGCGCATGAACGGCCTGGTCTACCAGCCGCTGTACCGTGAGCAGCACTGGCTGTATTGCAGCGAGCGGCATGCGCTGTTCGAGCAGCGCAGGATTCCCGAGGAGCTGATCACCCAGCAGCGCATGGTCGGGCGTGGTTACTGGAGTCAGGCCGAGCTGGCCCGGCACGGTTTCAAGCACAGTGCCGCCACCGTTGAATCGATGGAGGCGCAGCTGATTCTGGTGTTGTCCGGTGCCTATATCGGCTACCTGCCGGAGCATTACGCGCAGCATTGGGTGGATCAGGGCAAGCTGCGCGTGCTGTTGCCAGCGACCTTCGGTTATCAGGCTCCGTTCTCTCTGATCCTGCGCCGAGGACGAACTCGCGAGCCGCTGATTCAAACCTTTCGCGACCTGCTCAAGGCCCAACTGAATCAGATCTGAAACACTGTCGCCTTAATTATCCGAAAGACGTAGAAGCTACTGGTGGCGCGCTTTTAAGGCTGTGCTAGTACTTACTCATACGTCTGTACCCACTTCAATTCGAACAGGGAAGCCTCGATGCGCCAGAACCTGCCCGTGACTCAACGGGAAAGAACCTTCCCGGCAGATGAACGCCTGATCTCCACCACCGACCTCAACAGCAAGATCACCTACTGCAACGACGCCTTCGTCGAGATCAGCGGCTTCACTCGCGAGGAGCTGATCGGCCAACCTCACAACCTCGTGCGCCACCCGGACATGCCGCCCGCGGTGTTCGGCCATATGTGGGACACCATCAAGCAGGGCAAACCCTGGATGGGCATCGTCAAGAACCGCTCGAAGAATGGCGATTTCTACTGGGTCAGCGCCTACGTGACGCCCGTCTACGAGAACGGCCGGGTGTCGGGCTACGAGTCGGTACGCTCATTGCCAACCGAGGCGCAGAAGCGGCGCGCCGAAGCGCTCTACGCCAGGTTACGCGCGGGAAAATCTCCGGTGCCGAAACTGGAAGACTGGACCTATGATCTGGTGCGCTCCTGGCCGTTGATCATTGCGTCAGTGCTGATCGTTGCGGCGCATTGGCTGTTGTCGGGCTGGCCGCTGATGGCATTCATTCTGGTAACGCTGCTCGCGTTGGGGGTCTACCAGTTGTATCGGTCTAGCCAGGCGATTCAGCAGATACTGGCCGAGCACCCTAAAGCCTTCACCAGTGCTCTGGTGGCGCTGACCTACAGCGACAATCGCGGTGCTCAGGCTCTGCTGGACATGGCGATGATCAGCGAAGAGGCGCGATTGCAGACGGCACTGACGCGCCTTGAGGACGCCGGCGAGAACGTCAAGAAGCGTGCGACACAGGCCGCTGAACTCTCGAGCTCCGGTGCGCAGATGCTCGATCAGCAACGGGCCGAGACCGACCAGTCGGCTACCGCCATCAACGAGATGGCCGCGACCATTCAGGAGGTCACCCATAACGTGCAGAGCACCTCGCATGCCGCTGAAGAGGCGGATCGTCTGGCGCGCGAAGGGCGTGACCTGGCGGTTGGCAGCCTGGAGTCGATGCGGCAGATGGCCAAGGCGGTGAACGACATCGGTCAGGCAGTCAACGAACTGGCCAACTCCACGCAGTCGATCGGCAGCGTCGCCGATGTGATCACCTCGATCGCCGAGCAGACCAACCTGCTGGCGCTCAACGCAGCCATCGAGGCGGCCAGGGCAGGGGAGCAGGGGCGCGGCTTCGCCGTGGTCGCCGATGAAGTGCGTTCGCTGGCGTCACGTACTCGCCAATCTACCGAGCAGATTCACCAGATCATCGCTGACCTGCGTGCCGGGGCTGAGCGTGCCGTGGTGACGGCGGGCCGGGGCGAGGAGATTTCCCGTGGCAGTGTGCAGAGCGTGGAGTCGGTGCGCGATGCGCTCGAAGGCATCAGCTCGGCGGTGACGCGCATCACCGGCATGAGCCAGCAAATGGCTGCGGCCTCCGAAGAGCAGAGCCATGTGGCCGAGGACATCAGTCGGCAGATCACCCGCATCGCCCAGCTCTCCGACCACAGTGCCGGCCAGGCACATCAGGGTGCGGCCATCAGCCGCGAGCTGGAGGAAATGGCCGACTACCTGCACAGCCTGGCGGAGCGATTCAACCGTTGATCCGTCTGCAATCGGGGCACGTTGAACGCGGCCCCGATTGCAACTGCGCTACGCTGCCGCTCGGCGTTCTGGCACACTGCGCGGCATGCCTCGCCCTATCTGCTCCCGCTGCCAGCGCCCGCTCAGCCATTGCCTGTGCCCGCTGATCCCCAATATCGACAGCCGTACTCGCGTGCTCATCCTGCAGCATCCGAGCGAGGTCGGTCATGCCCTCAATACCGCTCGCCTGGCTGCACTTGGACTGCGCAACGCCGAGTTGCGGGTGGGCGAGGTATTCGATGATCTGCCGCAGTTGCTGGCGCAGCCTGGGTATCGGGCGTGCCTGCTGTTTCCCGGCGAAGAGGCCATCGCCCTGAGCGCTTATGCGCCCGAGGAGAAGCCCTTGCTGCTGGTAGTGCCGGATGGCACCTGGCGCAAGGCGCGCAAGCTGTTGCACCTCAATCCATTGCTGGCAGCGTTGCCGCGCGTGAGCCTGGCGGCCGTGGCCCCGTCGCGCTACCGCCTGCGCAAGGCGGCGGAAGAGGGCGCGCTATCGACCATCGAGGCGGTCGTCGCGGCGCTCGATACGCTCGAGGCACCACAGGATTTCGCTGCCTTGCTCAGGCCGTTCGATGCGCTGATCGAAGGGCAGATCGCGGCGATGGGAGAAGAGGTCTTTATCCGCAATCACCAGCGCTAACGAGCTGCGCCCGGCGAACGCTACGGTAGCGTTCGGCCGCGTGGCCCGGATGTAATCCGTGAGCGCGCCAATGCAATGCTCGCTGATAAGGGCGATGCAGGGGCATGCAGGGTATCGATTCGGCTACGCAACGTGCGCGGCAGGTATTCAACGTTCGCGCATGGCTTCGGAGCGGGCCTTGAGCACGGGCTTGAGCAGGTAGGCCAGCACGCTTTTCTCGCCGGTAATGATGTCCACCGTGGCGACCATGCCGGGAATGATCAGCAGCGGGTGTTCTTCGCTGCCTAGATGGCTTTTATCCGTGCGTACCTGAATCAGGTAGAAGCTGTTGCCTTCCTCGTCGGTGATGGTATCGGCGCTGATCAGCTCCAGGTTGGCCTTGAGGCCACCGTAGATGGTGTAGTCGTAGGCGGTGAACTTGACCATGGCCTTCTGCCCCGGATGCAAGAAGGCGACATCCTGCGGGCGTACCTTGGCCTCGATCAGCAGGCTGTCGTCCAGTGGCACGATTTCCAGCATGTCGCTGCCAGGCTGAACCACGCCACCGATGGTGTTGACCTTGAGCTGCTTGATCACCCCGCGTACCGGTGACACCACGGTGGTGCGGGTCACCTTGTCCTGAATGGCGACGCTGGTGGCGGTGATCTTCTGCAGTTCGGTGCGCACTTCGTTGAGTTCCTTGAAGGCGTCGGCGCGAAAGCCAAGCTCGGATTCCTGCATCTTGCTCTTGATCTCCGCCATGGCCGCTTCGGCACGTGGAATGGCCAGGTTGGTCGCCTCCAGGGCGCCACGCTGCTCCACCAGGCTGCGGCGCAGGCGCAGAACCTCCACTTGCGAGATGGCGCCGGAGGCAACCAATGGCTGTGACATGTTCAGCTCTTGCTGCAACAGGCCCAGGCTGGAGCGGTATTGCTGCGCCTTGGAGCGAAACTCGGCGAGCTCCTGTTCCTTCTGCCGCAACTGTTCGTTCAGGGTGCGCTGCTCGCTCCTGAGACGCTGCTGCCGTGAGCGATACAGGGCCAGTTCGTCTTCGGCCAGTTGCGGAGCGGTCTGAGTGATCTCTTCGGGCAGTGCCGGCTCGCGACCTTCGGCCTCAGCGCCGAGCCGCTCCAGGCGGGCCATCAGTGCCAGCCGGTCGGCCTCGGTTTCGCCGCGATTGGACAAAAAGCGCGTGTCGTCCAGACGCAGCAGCGTATCGCCCTTGTCCACCACCTGACCGTCGCGGACGAATATCTCGCTGACGATGCCGCCTTCGAGGTTCTGGATCACCTGTACCTTGCTCGAAGGGATGGCTTTGCCCTGACCAGTGGTGACTTCCTCCAGTACGGCGAAGTGCGCCCAAACCAGTGCTGCCAGCAGGCAGGCACAGACCGACCACACGGTGAAGCGCGTCAACCAGGGAGAGTCCTCGAGGATGGCGCCTTCCACTTCCGGCATGAACTCGGTGTCCTGGCGCTTTTCTCGCAAGCTGCCGAAATAATTGCCGAGACTCTGAGGCGTGTGCATCTGGCATCGCTCCTACAGGCTGGCCGGGCCGACACGGCCCTTGCGCAGAGCTTCGATCACCGACTCCTTCGGTCCATCGGCCACGACGCGGCCGTTGTCCAGCACGGCCAGGCGGTCTACCAGGCTGAGCATGGAGGCGCGATGGGTGATGATGATCAGGGTCTTGCCCTGCACATGGGAATGCAGGCGTTGACGCAGCAGGTCTTCGCTGGTGTTGTCCATGGCGCTGGTCGGTTCGTCGAGCACCAGAATCGGTGGGTCGAGCAGTAGCGCGCGGGCCAGCAGCACCGATTGACGCTGGCCGCCGGAGAGCAGTTGGCCGCGCTCGCCCACCGGGCGGTCGAAGCCTTGCGGATGTTGCCGTGCCAGGTCCACTACACCGGTCAACTCCGCTACTTCGAGCATGCGCGAGTCGTCGATGTAGCGCGCGCCCAGGGTCAGGTTGTCACGCAGGCTGCCGGCCAGCAGCGGCAGGTCGTGAGACACGTAACCGATCTGGTGGCGCAGGTCGGCGACATCCAGTTGGCGCAGGTCCAGGTTGTCGAGAAGGATCTGGCCCTCGTCCGCGCTGTAGAACGCCATCAACAGGCGGGCGAGGGTGCTCTTGCCCGAACCGCTACGGCCGATGATGCCGAGGCGTTCACCGGCGCCGAGACGCAGGCTGACGTTGTTCAGCGCCGGCGCATTTTGCCCAGGGTAGGTAAAGCTGATCTGGCGCAGTTCCAGGGTCCCTTTGAGTTGGGTGCGATCCAGTGGGCGCTGCTTTTCCTGGCGCTCCTGGGGCAGGGCCATCAGGGCGTCGGTGCTGGTCATGGTCAGGCGCGCCTGCTGATAGCGGGTGATCAGCCCGGCGATCTGTCCCAGTGGCGCGAGAATGCGGCTACCGAGCATGTAGCAGGCTACCAGTGCGCCGACGCTGAGGTTGCCGGCGATGATCAGGTACACCCCGCCGACGATGGTGGCCATGCCGGCGAACTGTTGCAGGAACAGCGTGCCGTTGGTGGCCAGTGCGGCCAGGAACTTGGCATGCCCGTCCAGGCGGGTCAGGGCACCGTGGGTCTGTTCCCACTGATGTTGACGTTCGCTCTCGGCGCTGCACGCCTTGAGCATCTCCAGGCCGCCCAGGGTCTCGATCAGCAGCGCCTGGCGCTGCGAGCCGAGTTGCAGGCTCTTCTGCACGGTGTCGCGCAGGCGCGCCTGGATGATGAAGGCGAACAGTGCGGTCAGCGGGAACGCCAGCATCGGGATGAACACCAGCGGGCCGCCGATCAGGCCGATCACCAGCAGCATCAACAGGGAGAAGGGCAGGTCGATCAGACTGGTCAGCGTCACGGCGGTGAGGAAGTCGCGCAGGCCCTGGAAGTCGTGGATGCTCTGGGCGAAGCCGCCGACGGTGGCGGGCCTGGCTTTCATCGACATGCCGGTGATGCGCTCGAACAGGGTGGCCGAGAGCACCACGTCGGTCTTCTTGCCGGCTGTGTCCAGCAGATGGGCGCGCAACACCTTGAGCAGCAGCTCGAAGCCGGTGCCGATCAACAGACCGATGGCCAGGACCCAGAGCGTCGCGGTGGCCTGGTTGGGCACCACGCGGTCGTAGGTCTGCATGACGAACAGCGGCACCATCAGGCCCAGCAGGTTGATCAGCAGACTGGCCAGCACGGCGTCGGCATACAGCCAGCGCGACAGCTTCAGGGTGTCGCGGAACCAGGCTTCGATGCGCGGTACCAGCGGGGTGCGGGCTTCTTCCAGTTCGTGTCGTGGGCGGGCGAAGAAGGCCTGGCCACTGTACTCGGCGGCCAGTTGTTCACGGCTGACCCACTGTTCGCCGCCATCCGTCTCACAAGGCAGGATCTGCGCCTGCTGCTTGGGCCCCCACTGGCGCAGCACGGCGCTGCGACCATCCTTGAGTAGTAACAGCACCGGCAGGTTTAGCGCTGAAATGCTGGCCAGGTTGCGTTGTAGCAGGCGGCCCTGCAGCCCCGCTCGCGCCGCGGCGCGCGGCAGCAACTCAGGGCTCAGACGTTGCGCCGGCAGAGGCAGGCCTGCAGTCAGGCTGCCACGGCTGACCGAGCAGCCATGCAGCCGGCAGAGGATCAACAAACCATCCAACAACGGATCGTCGTGACTGAGCCGTGGATCACTGGCCGGCTCTGGTCGTTCCATGGTGGTCAATGTCTACTACTCCTCAGGTCAGTTCAGCCCTTTGCTGCGCGTCGGGCCCGCGTATTCACGCGGACCTTCGGGGCGTAACTACTTCATTTCCGGCAAGCGGGCTTCGCTCTTCACTTCAGTGAGGGCTACTGCTTCTGCCGGGACTACGACCTGTTGCTGACGCAGCAGATCACCCATGGCCGCGACGACGCGGTACATCGAGAACTCCTCGCCGTAGCGAACCTCGGTGTAGCGGCGGTTGGCGGTGAACAGTTCGTTTTCGCTGTCGAGCAGGTCGAGCAGGGTGCGTTGGCCCAGACTGAACTGCTGCTGATAGGCCTCGCGAACCCGTGAGGTGTAGTCCGCGTAGTCACGTGCCTTGGGGGTTTGCAGGCGTGCGTTCTGCATGGCGTTCCAGGCCAGCGAGAGGTTTTCGTTGAGCACCCGCAGGGCGTTATTGCGGATGTCCATCGACTCGTTGATCTGGTGCGCGGCCGACTGTAGCCGGGCCTTGTCGCGCATGCCGTTGAACAGGTTGTAGTTCATCACCACCGCAGCTCGCCAGGTGTTGTAGTGGCCTTCGTCACCCTGCACGTTGTCATCGGCCGAGGTGGCCAGTTCCACGTCGAAGCGCGGGTAGAAGGGCGACTTGGCGACTTCGTACTGCTTCTCGGCGGCGTTGACGTCAGCCTGCGCTGACTTCAGGAAGGGGTTGTTGTCCATCACCGTCTGGCGGGCCGCGAGCAGGTCGTCCGGTATGTTGCCCTTGATCGTCACGGGGGATTCGAGTTGATCCGGCACGCGCCCGACCGCGCTGAAGAAGTTGGCTTCGGCGTCGGCCAGGTTGACCTCTTCGGTATAGAGATTGTTCTGCGCCAGAGCCAGGCGGGCCTCGGACTGATCCAGATCCGCAGTGCTGCCGACGCCTTGACGGCTACGCAGCCCGATCTGGTCGTTGATGCGTTGGTGGGCCTGCAGATTGTTGCGCGCCAGGGCAACCATCTCGCGGCGCATCAGCACGTCCAGATAGACCTCGACGGTACGCAGGGCAAGACTTTCGGAAGTGCCCAGCAGGCGGTAAGCACGTGAGTTGACCACGGCCTCGGTGCGGGCGACTTCGTTGGGCGTGTTGAAACCGTCGAACAGCATCTGCCGCAGGCGCAACTCCGCGTTGCGATAGTTGAGGGTTTCCGTGTTGTGGTCACCCAGAGCCCGGGTGCTGGGGCTATCGGTGTTCTGCCGGCCGTATCCGACCAGCAGGTCGACGGTTGGCAGGTAGCCACCTTTGGCGAATTTCACGTCCTCATCCGATGCCAGGCGGCTGTTGGACGCGGCATGAATCTCTGGATGGTTGTCCAGCGTGCTTTGGATCGCTTCCGTGAGGTTCATGGCGTATGCCTGACTGCAGACTGTCGCCAAAAGCATGGCGCTCCATAGTGGGGATAGGGTGCGCATTGGCGTTTCTCCTGACTGAAGTTCTTATCCTGTCGCCATAAAAATGGCGTTTTTATCTGTCAAACCGTTTCAGGCTTGTAACATCAGAGCTAAGAACAACTTTTGAGAAACCTAAGATGATTTTTTCACAACCCCTATTCGGAAAAAATCTTATGAAGTCTGCGAAAAGCAGCACATTGTTTGAAAGTGTTAGCTGCGCAAGTGCTCATTTTTCATGGGCTTCGCAGTTGCAGTGGGCAGTCAGGCATCAAAATCGGGGAATCATCTGATGGAGTAGTTCGACGCATGCTGTGGTGACATTTTATTGTCAGTAGCGTTTTTTGGGATTTTGCGCCGTTCCATTTCAGTCAGCTGTCAGGGCTCGCTCCCCGGCTTCGAAAAGGTGTTCTGACCCTTTCGGTAGGTACGTGTCGGCGGTGGTCGGCAGCTGTAGTGAGGATGGAATCATGGCTACTCTCATCGGTATCGTCAGTCAGGTCGTCGGCGAGGTTTTCGCGGTAGCGAGCGATGGATCGCGCCGGCCTGTCAGCGAGGGCGATCGCGTCTACTCGGGGGAGCAACTGGTGACCGGTGCGACCGGCGCGGTGGCTGTCTCCATGGCCAATGGACAGCAACTGACCCTCGGCCGCGATAGCAGCATCACCCTCGATGCTCAGATGCTTGCATATCGGGGTGAATCCCAGGCTCCGGTGGTCGAGGCGCCGCAGTCTCCCAGCGACGATGACCTGACGGATGTCGAACGCTTGCAGGCCGCGATCGAGGCTGGCGATGACCCGACTCAGCAGGGTGAGGCGACCGCAGCCGGGCCGGGCGCCGGTGCAGGCGGCGCTGGCGGTGCCGGTGGTGGCAACTCCTTCGTGCTGCTGACCGAAGTGGGTGGCGCACTCGATCCAGTCATTGGCTTTCCCACTGAGGGCCTCAACAGCGGCCCTGAATTTCCCGAGGCTGAGCCCATCGCGCTGGCCGAACCTGCAGTCGATGGCATCCCCACCGGTGGCACTGCGTCCAATCAGGTGGATGAAGAAGGCTTGCCCGACGGTATCGTTGGCGGCGTGAATGACCTGGATGGTGAGGCCACGCTGGTAACCGGAACACTGGGTTATGACTTCGGCCCAGATGGGCCCGGTACCTTTACCTGGTCAACTGTTGGTCTCGCTGCTCTTGGCGTCACTTCAGCCGGGGTAGCACTGACTTACAGCGTAAGTGCTGATGGCCTGACGCTCACTGCCTACGCGGGGGAAACCGTGGTTTTCGTCGCCCAGGTCACCAATCTGGCGACAGGCACTTATCAGTTCGAGTTGTTGGCGACGCTGGACCATGCAGCGCCAGAGGGCGGCAGTGACGAGAACGACATCCTCTACCTGTTCAACTACACCATCACCGACGGCAATGGCACACCTGCGACGGGTAGCCTGAGTATCCTGATCGATGACGACAGCCCGGTGGCGATGCTCTCGCTCAATGAGCAGTCCGAAGGTGTGTCACACGACGAGACCGCGGGTCTGCAGGACAGTGACAGACCTCTGGGAGAGCTGCCGGGGGCATTTGCCGCACTCGGCAGCGCGATGGGCTGGTCGAGAAGTACAGAGGCTGTGGTCAGCACGGCCGGTAGCAGCTACGGCGCGGACAATCATGCCGCAGCCAGCACGGTCATCAGCCTGGCCATCACCGGTGGCGACGGCATCGACTCCGGGCTCAAAACGACCCTTGGAGAAAGCATCTACCTGTTCAAGGAGGGCGACCTCATCGTCGGACGGGTGGGTGACGCTGACGGCGATGCTGCATTCGCGGTGATGATCGACCCAAGCTCTGGCGTGCTGAGCCTGGCCCAGTACCTGTCGCTGCAGCACCCGATTGGTGGAAGCAGCCATGACGAGGCCATCAGCCTGCTACTCGATGGCGGGGAAGGCGAGTCGGTCAACCTGATCCAGGCGGTGGTGACGGTGACTGACAGTGACGGCGACGTGGCCGTCAGTGAGGGTGTCGGTGTTGGCCAGCTGATTCAGTTCGAGGACGATGGCCCGCGGATTCTCTGCTTCGAGCTGGAGCGGGTCAAAATCGTCGCCGACGAGTCGGTTGGCCTGGGTGGGTCATTGAAGGATGAGTTTGGCGGCCATGCCTGGCCCATGGATGAGTGGGGCCAGGGTGCCGGTGTCATCGGCCATGCCGAGGTCAAGGGCGAAGAGTTGTTCCGTCTGCACGTAGATGGCGGCGCGGATGGTGAGGAAACCAGCAGACGCACCTTCGAGTTCATCTTCACGGAGGGCACTTTCTCCGGCCTGAGTGCCACCGATGGCGGCGCAATCAGCCTGTTTGCCGGTGACGACGGTGATGTGCTCGGCAAAGACAGCGATGGGCAGACGGTTTTCCGTATCAGCATCAATGAGGAAACCGGCGACGTCGAGCTTTGGCAGTACGAGGCGATCAACCACGGGTACGACCACAACGACCACGATGCGCTGAAGACGCTGGCCAAGAATGTCCTGGGCGTGAAGGTTACGGTGTACGACGGTGATGGCGACAGTACGAGTGAAACCGTCGATCTGGGCAAGGTGGTCGGTTTCGAGGACGACGGTCCGAAAGTCACCTGCTTCGAATTGCAGAAATGGGTCAAGGTGGTGGCCGATGAGTCGGTTGGCCTCGGAGGCTCGTTGAAAGATGAACTGGGCGGTCACGCCTGGCCTGCGGACGAGTGGGGGCATGGGGCTGACGTGATCGGCTATGCCAAGGTCAAGGGCGAGGACCTGTTCAAGTTGCAGGTCGATGCCGGATCCGATGGCGAGAACACCAGCAAGCGCAGCTTCGAGTTCAGTTTCAGTAGTGGCGCCTGGTCCGGGCTGTTCGCTACCGATGGCGGCATCATCAAGCTGTATGCCGACGGTGATGATGTGATTGGCCGCGATGCGGACGGCGATGTGGTGTTCCGCATCCGCATCGATGAACAGAGCGGCGATATTCAGCTGTGGCAATACGAGGCCATCAACCACGGTAACGACGGCAATGACCATGACAGCCTGCTCACGTTGAAGTCAGGCGCATTGGGCGTGAAGGTCACGGTCTATGACAAAGACGGCGACTATGATCGCTCGGACCGAGTCGACCTGGGCAAGGTGATCGGCTTCGAAGACGATGGCCCGAAAGTCACCTGCTTCGAATTGCAGAAATGGGTCAAGGTGGTGGCCGATGAGTCGGTCGGTACCGATGGTTCGGGCAAGGACGAGAAAGGCTATACCAAGCCCAACGACGAGGCTGGTCAACCTGACCATGTGATCGGCTATGCGCGAGTGAAAGGCGAGGACCTGTTCAAACTGCAGGTCGATGGCGGCTCGGATGGCGAAGATACCAGCCGCCGCAGCTTCGAATTCAGCTTCAGCAATGGCGCCTTCTCCGGGCTCTACGCTACTGACGGCGGCGCCATCAAGTTGTGGGCATACGGTGACGATGTCGTCGGCATCGACAGCAAAGGTGACGTCGTATTCCGTATTCGTATCGACGAGCAGGATGGCGATATCCAGCTGTGGCAGTACGAAGCGATCAATCATGGTTACGACGGTAACGACCATGACAGCTTGAAAAGCCTGGCCTCGGGCGTGCTGGGTGTGAAGGTCACGGTCTACGACAAGGACGGCGACTACGATCGCTCAGACCGTGTCGACCTGGGCAAGGTGATCGGCTTCGAAGACGATGGTCCGTCAGTCGATCATTACAGCACGGTGTACGTCGATGAGGATGGCGCGGCGGCACAGGGTGCATTGCCACTGCCCGATGCCAACGATGGCGGCCCGGGCGATTCCGGCTATGACGTTGCAGACACCGGTAGCCTGGGTATCGATGCTGGCTCCGATGGCCTGAAGAGCCTGAGCTTCAACGAAGGTGCAGCCAAGACCATTTCCGGGCAGCCAGTCACTTCTGGCGGGCATGCGGTGATGCTGGACTGGCAACCCGGAGCGGGTGGTGAGGGCGGTACGCTCGAAGGCTACTACATGACGGACTCGGGCAAGGTTACCGTTTTCACCTTGCAGGTCGCGGCCAACAATCAGGATTACACCTTTACTCTGAAAGCGCCGCTGGACCACAAGGTTGCGGGTACCGAGGACGAGTTGCTCCTCAAGCTAGGCTTCACCGTCAAGGATGGTGACAACGATGTTGCCAGCGGCATGGTGAAAGTGGTGGTCGATGACGACACCCCGATACTCGCTGATGTGGGCCCGGAACATTGCCTGACGCTGACTTACCAGGGCGGCGATGCCTCGTACGCCAACAGCTACGGCTATTACATCAAGGGGGATGGCGGACAGCCGGTCAGTGGCCAGGTCGTCTGGGGCAATACCACCTTGCTGAGCGTTGGCGAGTTCATCACCCTGCACGGCCTGGATCCGGATTCCGTAGGGTTCTTCATCATTCCCAATGGGGGCGCTAATGGTGTCGCTGACGGCACCGACGTGACCTTCCAGTTGGTCGACGGTCAGTGGCAGGCCTTCGTTGGCGATACCGCACTCGACGGCGCCGGTGGAGCCAACGTGGTGTTCGATGACCCGACCTTAAATCCCAGCGCCATGGAGCATGTTCAGGACAATGGCGCGCCCGGTAACCAGAACTGGGAAGACGTCAACGCTGGTGGCGACAACGACTACAACGACGTGAATATCCAGGCCACCTGGACCGCGAAGGCACCGGTGGGAGGCACGGTGCATGAAGACTTGCTGAGCGACCCTCACCCAGGCAACCCGGATGCGGGCAGCCAGACGCTGGTGGTGAGCACCGCTCTTGGTGCCGCCAGTCTGACCTCCCTGGTTGCCTTCGGTGCCGATGGCCCCGGCAGCTTCGGCTTGGTCGACACCGATACCGCCGCGATGCTGCTGAACGATCAGGGCCTTACTTCGGGTGGTGAGCCGTTGACCTATGTCGTCAGCGAGCAAGTCGTCGATGGCGAGGTGGTTAGCACGACGCTCACGGCAACGGCCGGCGCAGGGTATGAGGTGTTCACCCTGGTCATTCATGCCAACGGTGACTTCAGCTTCGAACTGCAGGGGCCGCTGGACCATCCACAAGCGGACGGCAACGACTCCGAGCTCTGGGCGAGTGGTGGCGTTACGGGCATTGACTTCACTGCCCTGTTGACGGCTACCGACGGTGACGAGGATCCCGTCCAGATACCGGCTGGTACCAAGGGTCTGTTCGTGATTAATGTCGAAGACGATGTGCCGACGCTGTGCGTGGATGTCGATCAGCAGGGGCTCGGGCAATTGCAGGCCACTCTGGACGAAACCCGTGGAGCGGTTGACCAATACGCCGACAATGACGATACCTCTCAGGATTACAGCAACGATGATGTGCCGCCCGCGCTGGCGCAGTTCACCACTCAAGTGGTTGGTGGCCTGGCAGCGTTGTTCGGCGTGACGGCTAGCGCTGGGGCGGACGGCGCGGCGTCGCAGAGCGCGGTACTGAGCTTCGCCGGGATTCCGGAAGAAGGCTTGGCTACCAATCTGCTGGCAACCGAAGGGGGGGCCATCAAGCTGATTATCGATCCAGACGACAGCTCAACCGTACTGGGCATCGATACAGCGGATAACACGGTCTTCAGCATCGCCATCGTGACCGTCGATGGTAAGCCTCAGTTGCAGACCACCTTGTTTGAGGCCATCAAGCACCCGGACAACGACCAGCGTTTCGATGAGGCCGTGGATCTGTTGCTGCAAGGAGACGGGGCGCTGAAACTGCAGTACGAGGTGACGCTTGTAGACGGCGACGACGACAGCGTAACCAAGACTGGTGAGATCGATCTGGTGAACGACGAGACATCCTACTTCTCGTTCCAGGACGACGGCCCGACGGCTGCTCTGATGTCCAATGTCGCTGTTCCTCTGGCCATTCTTGACGAAACGCGGCCGGTGGGTACGGATATCGGCGGTAGCCATGCGGCTTTTGGTGATGACTCGGTGACGGTTGATTTCACCGCCAATTTCGACACCAGCAACGCGGTTTATGGCTCCGACGGGCCCGGCGCGATCACCTACAGCCTGGAGTTGACCGGCACGGATGTCGCGACTGGCTTGTTTGGTCTGGATCCATCCGACCGCTCGGCAACGGACGGTGATGGTTTCGGTCGTGGCGAGGCCATTGTGCTCGATCAGCTGTCACCGGGAGTAGTAGTAGGGGTCGGCGCGATCAGCGGCGACACCTATTTCAGCATCGAGCAGGTGGGCAGCAACGGCGAGCTCAAATTCACCCAGGTGAAGAACATCTGGCATGCCGATGCGAGTGATGCCGACGACAGTGCGACGCTGACGCTGGCCAATGCCGACGCGCTACAACTGGTGCAGACGGTGACTGATGGCGACGGCGACAGCCATAGCGTTGGCCTCAATCTGGGGCAGGGCGTGTTCGTGATCGAGGACGATGGCCCCCAGGCCCAGGACAACTCGATCTGCGTCAGCGAAACCAATGCGCCGCCCTTCAACCTGGTTCTGGTGATCGACACCTCCGGCAGCATGGTGCCGCCGTCGTCCAATCGGCTGGCTCTGGCCAAGGCTGCCTTGGTCAACATGCTGCAGAGCTACGAAAGCCTGGGCGTCCCACTCAATATCTCGGTGATCGACTTCGAATCCAACGCTCAACTGGTGGTGACTAACGCGTCCGATGTCGACAGCGTCATCAGCACCATTCAGGGCCTGGGAGGTGGCGGCGGCACCGACTACAACGATGCATTGACTCTGGCGCAGAGTCATCTCAGCAGCAATATCACTAGCCCGAGTTTGGCGGGTTACGAGCACCGGGTTTACTTCCTTTCCGATGGCGAACCCAACGAAGGGGGTGTGCCTGCGGGCTGGGAGACATTCGTCAATACCAACGACGTCGAGGTTTTTGCCGTAGGTCTGGATGTCTCGGGCAACGCGGCGGCGATCAACGCGCTGCAGCAGGTCGAGGATAATGACGAGGCGCCGACTCTGGTGAACTCTGCGACCGACCTCAACGCAACCTTGCAGGCTACGGTACCGACGCCGGTGACCGGCAACGTCGTCAGCGATGTCGATCCGGTGAGTGGCGTGGATCACCTGAGCAGCGACGAACCCGTGCTGGTGACCCAGATCAGTTTCGTGGTCAGTGATGTCAGCCCATACCAGAGTGGCAGCAACCCGGCCGACGCGATCAGTGGCAACACGGTGACCTACTACGTCCAGGCTGGCACCACCGGGGTGATCGTCACCCCATTGGGCGGCAGTCTGGTGGTCAGGGCCGATGGCAGCTACAGCTACACGCCGCCGCTGAACGTCTCTGCCGACAGTCTGGAGCAATTTACCTACACCATCGTCGATGGTGACGGTGACAGCTCCAGCGCCAATCTGAACATCTGTGTGCTCGATACCAGCCCGCTTACTGCGAACCTGGTGCATGAGGACGCGCTGAGCCCCAATGGCCTGGCCAACGACGGGCCTGCGGTCACCCAGGCAACAGGCGACCTGTCCGGAGTGGTTGCCGATAGTGCCGGCGTCAGCTTTGGGCTAAGCGGGGGAGCAATCGCAGGGCTGACTTCCAATGGCGTACCGGTGACCTTCAGCGTTCAGGGCAACATGCTGGTCGCCAGCGCCGGGGCGGGTAACCCAGTGTTCACCTTTACCCTGCAGAGCAACGGCCAGTATGAGCTCAACCTGCTGGGGCCAGTCGATCACCCTGCCGGTGGCGACGATGAGCAGGTGATGGTGCTTGATCTGAGCGGCTTTATCACGGCCAGCAACGGCTCTGGCAGTGTGCCGCTGGTGCGTGACTTCCAGATCGCCATCGAGGACGACATGCCGGTTGCCCAACCGCAGACTCTCACGGGGCAGGTCTCCGGCGGAGTGGATACCAACCTGATGCTGATTCTCGATGTGTCAGGCAGCATGACCTCCGGTGCCGGCTTCGATGGCCTGAACCGTCTGGAGGCGGTGAAACTGGCAGCCATCGAGTTGATCGAACGCTACGAGGCTCTGGGCGAGGTGAAGATCACCCTGGTGACCTTCGCAGCCGGTGGCTATGAGCAGAAGGTCTGGGTGGACTTCCAGGAAGCCAAGGCGGCGATTCTGGATCTGACTGCCGGTGGTGGCACTTACTACGATTCGGCGGTGGCCCAGGCCCAGACCAGCTTCGTCAAGGATGGTGCACTTGGCGGTGCGCAGAACGTTTCCTACTTCCTCTCCGATGGCAACCCGGACCCGTCCAACCGTGATCTGTCCACCACCGAGCGGCAAGCATGGGAGAACTTCCTCAACACCCAGGATATCCGCTCCTACGCTCTGGGCTTCGGGGGATCGACCCTGGCGGCGTTGAATCAGGTGGCCTATGACGGTACTGGCTCCGGCAGCGACGACAACGGTGTACTGATCACCGATATGAGTCAGCTTGGCGCGGTGCTGGGGGCTACCGCGACGGCACAACCCATAGTCGGTAACCTGGCCGAGCCATCCGGTGTCTCGACCTTCGGCGCCGATGGCGGCTTCGTGCTGTCCATCACCGTCAACGATACCGTTTACACCTACGACCCGTCGGCTGGCGGCTCGATCAGCGCGGGACCGGGAGCCAACACCTGGAGCTTCGACACCTCGAGCAACGAGTTGCAGGTGATCACCGATCTGGGCGGTCGCATTCGCGTGGACATGGACAGCGGAGCGTTCGTCTATACGCCGCCAGTGAGTGCTGGCTTGGTCAGCGAGAGCATCGACTTCGTCCTGCAGGACAACGACGGTGACAGATCCGGTTCGAGCCTCGACCTGAGTGTCGATCTGCGGCTTCAGACTCTGGTCGCGCGCGACGATACGGTGCTGACCAACGACTCCAGCCAGGTCTGGATTCCCAAATGGGCGCTGTTGGTCAACGATACCGGCCCGTACGGTGCCCGCCCCAGTTTTGGCAGCATCTCCCTGGCGACCATTGCCGGCCTGTCGCTGATTGCTCAGGCCGGGGAAAATCTGACCTTCAACGATACCGGAGTCAGTGGTGGTGGTTTCAGTTACACGGCCAACGCCGGCAGCAGTAGCGATGATGCCTGGGTCAGCGTGACCTATGACTCGGGTACCATCAACGGCACCTACCAGAACGAAATCCTGATCGGCCGCGACGCAAGCAAAGACAGCCTCAAAGGCGGGGACGGCGACGACATCCTGATCGGGCGTGGTGGTAACGACGAGCTCGAAGGTGGTTACGGCGACGACCTGCTGGTCGGTGGTGCGGGGGGCGATGTCCTCGATGGCGGCGAAGGCAACGATACCGCCAGTTACCTGGATGCCGGTTCGGGCGTGCAGATCACGCTGAGCAACTCGGGTAATGCCAGTGGCGGAAACGTTGGCGGAGGCGCCTCCGGCGACAACCTAAGCAGCATCGAAAACCTGATCGGTTCGAACTTCAACGATCACCTCATCGGCGGCAATCAGGACAACGTGCTCAGCGGCCTGTTAGGCAATGACACACTGTATGGGGGCGGCGGCAACGATGTGCTGATCGGCGGTCGTGGTAACGACATCCTGAGCGGTGGATCGGCGAACAACAGCAGTGGTCAGGACACCTTCGTCTGGCTCAATGGCGATGCCGATGGTGGTGTCGATACGGTGCTCAACTTCGTGCGCAACTTCAATGGCTCGAGCAACGGTGATCGCCTGGATCTCGCCGATCTGCTGGTTGGTGAGCATGGCTCCGCCGGCGATGTTGGCAACCTGCTCAACTACCTGCAGATCACCTCCAGTCAGCTATCTGGGGTGGGAAATAGTGCGTGGGATACCACGATCAAGGTCAGTGCCATGGGCACGGGCGATTTCAGCAGCCCCGATCAGACCATCGTGTTGCAGGACGTCAACCTGCTGGGTGACAGCAACGTGGGTGGGTACGGTGCCGGGGGCAATACCGGCAGCGTGATACTGGCCATGCTCAACGACGGTACGTTAAATGTAGATACCGTCTGACCTTCACTTATATGATCGACCCGCTACCTTCTCAGGTAGCGGGTTTTTTTTGGCCAGGAGAGAGCAGGCATGGTCTATGTACAGCGTGACGCCGCCGGGCGTTTGCTGCGAGTCGAGTACGAACCCTTCGAGGGCATGACGGAAAACCTGGCAGTCGAAAGCGAGGAACTGCACAACTGGCTGACGGCCAGGGAAGAGGTCAAGGCCCGCCTGGATGGCCTGAAACAGTCGGACCTGGAGTTGGTGCGGGTACTCGAAGACGTCGTCAGCGTGCTGGTGGAGCGTGGCGTCATCCGTTACACCGATTTGCCTGAAGCGGCGCGGCAGAAGCTCGATCAGCGCGCGATTGCTCGTGCCGAGATCGAAGGGCTTAGCGGCCTGCTCGGCGACGACGAGCACCATCTGGTCTGATTTCCGGCGCTGCATCGCCTGGCCCGCAGCGCAAAAGGGCCATGCCGTTGCGTCTGATCGGGGCGCCGTTATCTAGCGATCACTCCAGGGCGTAGGGGCGCCGATCAGTCGGCCCATGGCCCCGTGGATGCCAAGCTCTGCCAGTACTGCGAGTTCTCCCTGCGTTTCCACCATCTCGGCGATCAGTGGCAGGTCGATGCTGTTGGTTGCGCGATAGATCGCTTCGATGAACAGTCGCTTGTCGCTTTCCTGGTCGATGGCGCGGATGTAGGTGCCGTCGATCTTTAGATAGGCCAGGCCCAGGTGCGTCAGGTTGCCGATCAGGCTGAAGCGACCACCGAAGTGCTGCAGGCCCAGGTTGAAGCCAAGCTCCCGAATGCTCTGACTCAAGTCTTCCAGCTCTGCTGGGGGCGGCAGATAGTGTTCGTCGATCTCCAGCGTCATCAGGTGTGCCAGCTCGGTATGACGCCCGAGGACTTCCAGCAGGCGGGCCTTGTCCTTGGCGTTACGTAGCGTGGCGGCAGACAGGCTCAGGGCCAACGGCCGAGGATGTCGCGCCAGATGCTCCAGGCTGTGTTCGAGCATCGCCAGGTCGAAGCGCGCCGACCAGCCCAGGCGCTCGATCCAGGGCAGGAAGCGGCCGGCGGTGATGGCTTCACCTTGTGGGTCGAGCAGGCGTGCCAGCACCTTGTGCTGCATCACCGTGCCCCCGTCGCATTCGGCCACCGGCTGGAAATACAGTTGCAGCTTGCCCTGGTTCAGTGCGTTGTCGATCCAGCCACGCCAGTCGTGCAGGCCCTCATTGCTCTGGGCCGCGAAGTCGTCCAGGCGTGCCCAGCATTTGTCCGTATGGCTTTGCGCCTGGGCCAGGGCCTGGTCGGCCCGGCCGATGACGGCAGTGGCCTGCTCGCCGGGGCGAAAGGCGGCAATGCCCAGGTGCGCGACTGGCTCGCAATCACTGGCTCCGGTCTGTTTCAGGCTCTGCAGCGCATCGCTGATCTCGTTTGCCAGGTGGTCAGCATCGTCGCCGCTCAGTCCTGGGGCGAGCAGGGTGAATTCGCCGCCACGGTTGCGCGAGGCCAGCCACTTGCTGCGCCCCGGGCCGCCCAGCAGGTTGCGCAGTTGCTCGCCCAGTGCCTCGATCAGGGCGTCTGTGCGTTGCCCCCCCAGGCGCTGGTTGAGACCCGCGAGATCGTTGACACGCAGCAGCAGCAGGTAGCCTTCTGCGTTCTGTTCGTTGACCAGCAATTGATTGCTCAGGCGAATGTCGAACTGGCGGCGGTTGGCCAGGCCGGTGAGGCTGTCCTGATAGGCCTCTGCACGCAATTTCTCGCTGCGCGCCGCTTCTTCGGCGAACAGCGTCTTCAGTTTGTCGACCATCTGATTCATGGCCAGTACCACGCGCTTGAGTTCCGGTGTGCGTGGCACGCGGGGCAGGGTGAGGAATTCGCGGCGGGTGATGGCCTGGGCCTGCTGCACCATGTTGTCGAGCGGGCGCAGTTGCGTGCGCAGCAGCCAGCCACCGAGCACCGCGCTGACCAGGCCACAAAGCAGCAGCCAGAGCAGGCTGCCGATGGCGCCGTCCCATAGCCTGGCCAGGGCGAATTGCGGGTGGCTGAGCACTTCGACCCGCGCAGCCTGTTCCCAGCCACGCATGATCAGTGCATCGCCTCCTTCGGGCTCGAGGCTCACCAGGTCGACGAACCACTGTGGGACATTTTCCGCTCGCACCTCGGTGCGGCGTTCGACGAGGACCTTGTCGTCGGGAATGCTGACCACTCGGATGCTGGCGAAATAGCCGCTGTCGAAGATCGAACTGACCATCAGCTCGAGCATGGCCGGGTCGTCCACGTGAGGCGTCATCGACAGGCCCAGTGCCGTAGCGGCGTCCTGGGCATGCGAGCGCAGCTGGCTGAGCAACTGCTCGCGAGAGGTCTCGACGCTGGCCACGAAACTGCCGGTAAAGGCGACGACCAGAAACAGGCAGATGGCGAGGAACAGTTGTTTCAATAGTGACATGTGTCTTCTCCTAGCCTTCGCCCACGGCGAAACCTTCGGCGTGCATTTTTTTCAGGATGTCCTGCCAGCGCGAGAGCTTCTTGGAGTCGCTCTTGCGGGCATTCGAACCCGGCAGATAGAGGCCTTCGGCGTTGAAGGCGTAGACCGGCAACAAGTCCTGGCGCTGCGAGGCGGGGCGAATGTCGTTGATCAGGTTGTCCAGCACCAAGGGCTCGGCGCTGGGGCTGGAGTAATAGGTCAGCACCATGTGCGCCTGGTTGTAGTTCAGTGCCTTGACGTAGGTGATGCGCAGCTTCTCGCTGGGAATGCCGAGGCGGCGCAGGGTGAAGTACTTGGCGATGGAGTAGTCCTCGCAATCGCCGGCGCCTTTGACCAGCATTTCTACTGGCGTGGCCCAGTAGTCGTTCTCACGCCACAGCCGGGTATCGTCGACGAAGCGCACGGTGCGGTTGAAGAAGCGGTTGACCTCATTGAGCTTGTCGGTTTCGGCCAGCGCGCTGCTGGTCTTGATCAGCTCTTCCCAGTCGAGGATGCGTTTGCGCGCCGGGCCGAGTTCGCCATAGCGGCTTTCGGCGTTCTTCAGGATGAGCGTGAAGTCCCAGTTGCCCAGCGCCAGGCCAGCCAGCAACAGGCCGCCGATCCAGAGGATCGACAGATGCCACCGCCCTCCCTGAATACGCCGCCGTCGCATGGGATCGTTGCCTCCAGACCTTGTCCGCAGAGTCTAGGCGAGGTGTCGGCTTTTTGCCGGGCGTAGCGCTGCAGTGGAGGGCGCTGTCAAAAGGTTGTCGAAGTGCCTGCCACGGGCGGCCGTGTGCAAGCCGGAGGCCGCCACTTACGCAGGCCTCAGGGATTGGGCAACGTCTTCTGGCGCAGGATGTAGATGCTGACCAGGACGGCGCTGGTCAGCATGAAGGTGCGGGCCCAGAACATGGGCACCAGGTAGCAGGAGAAGGCAATGCTTGCCCACATCAGGCTCAGGGCATAGACCTTGGCTTTGCGCGGAATGCCCTGGCCATCCAGGTAGTCACGAATCCATGGGCCAAGCTGTGGATGCATCACCAGCCACAAATAGAAACGCCGCGAGCTTCTGACGAAACAGGCGGCGGCCAGCAGCAGGAAAGGGGTGGTCGGCAGTACCGGCAGGAAGATGCCGATCACGCCCAGCGCGACGCTCAGCCAGCCGAGAGCCAGCAGCGCATAACGTACGCTGCGATGACGGCTCTCGCGGATTTCGTGGGGCATGAGCGAATGGCTGGGTCAGTGGCGCGGCTTGAGCAGGGCGGGCTTTTCTTCCGGAGCCTGGCAGAGCAGGAAGAGGGCGGTGAGCAGCTCGGGAATTTGCTCGATCATGCTGTCGACCAGATCGTGGTCGCGGGCGATTTCGGCGAATTCCTGCTGCTCGTCGAACAGGCCGGAGCCGACCATGATCGGCAGCAGCAGCTCGCTGACTTCGTCTTCGGCGTCTTCGAACCACACCGCCTCGCGCAGGAACACGCCTTCCATGAAACCGATGCACCAGCCGCGCAGGTCGGAGTCGTCAGGCTCTTCACCAAGGTCCAGGTCGCAGGGCAGTTCAGGCTCTTCTTCGCCTGCCAGCTGTCGGGAGATATGGGCCTTCAGGTGGACTAGCGTGTTCTCGATCTCTTCGCGTTCGGCGTCGCTGCGGTAGTGCGGCGGCTCGGCGAACAGTGCATCGATCCACTCACGCTCCGGTACTTGAACCGGGCAGATGGCCAGGGCGGTCAGGTAGCCATGGGCGGCCACGTAGTCCAACGCCTCTTCGTGCAGCTCATCGGCATCGAGAAAGGCTTGCAGGCGGGACAGTTGCTCAGCGAAGGACATCGTGGGGTTACCTTGAGGCTTAGGGATAAACGAGGGTGGATTCTAGTCCACCGCTGCCCCTGCGGCCAGCGCGGCGCGCGCTCAAGGCTGCGATTGGGCGGCTTCGGGGCGCCCTGAGAAGCTGGGCGCAGCAGCCTGCGCGCCAAGGCAAGAGATAATGCGCAGCTTGCGAGTCATGAATCGGCCTCCGATGCGCTTCGCTCACCCCCTTGGAGGCCGCGCCAGGGCGGTTCAGCCTTGTGCTGCGCACTCGCTTCAACACCGTGACCGGTCGTTAGAGCTGCCCTTTGGACGGGTAGGTGCCCTGTCGTCGTTCATCCTGCGGCATAATGCGCGGCTCGATTTGGAGGCCTTCATGCTCGACCACGCCCAGCGCATTCTCAAAGACGTTTTCGGCTACGACGCCTTTCGCGGCAACCAGGCCGCGATCATCGAGCGTGTCGCGGCAGGCGGCGACGCGCTGGTGCTCATGCCCACCGGCGGCGGCAAGTCCCTGTGCTTTCAGGTGCCGGCGCTGATGCGTGAGGGCCTGGCGGTGGTGGTTTCGCCGCTGATCGCGCTGATGGACGACCAGGTCGCGACCCTCGACGAACTGGGGGTGGCGGCCGTTGCGCTGAACTCCACACTGAGCGCCGATGAGCAGCGAGAGATCGCCGAGCGCATCCGTCGTGGACAGATCAAGATGCTCTACCTGGCGCCCGAGCGCCTGGTGCAGCCACGCATGCTGAGCTTCCTGCAGGGCCTGGACATCGCCCTGTTCGCCATCGACGAGGCGCACTGCGTGTCGCAGTGGGGGCACGACTTCCGTCCGGAATACCTGCAGCTCGGTCAGCTGGCCGAACTGTTTCCCGCGGTGCCACGTATCGCCCTGACCGCCACGGCGGACAAGCGCACCCGCGAGGAGATCGTCCAGCGCCTGCACCTCGACAATGCCGAGCGCTTTCTGTCGAGCTTCGACCGCCCGAACATCTTCTATCGCATCCAGCCCAAGGATCAGCCGCGCAAGCAACTGCTCGGCTTTCTCGCCGCGCGCAAGGGCGATGCTGGCATCGTCTATTGCCTGTCGCGCAAGAAGGTCGAGGAGGTCGCCGACTTCCTCAGCAGTCAGGGTTTCCCGGCCCTGCCTTATCACGCTGGCCTGCCCAACGAACTGCGTGCCTATCACCAGAAGCGCTTTCTCAACGAGGAAGGCCTGATCATGGTGGCGACCATCGCCTTCGGCATGGGTATCGACAAACCCAACGTGCGCTTCGTCTGCCACCTGGATCTGCCCAAGTCGCTGGAGGCCTACTACCAGGAAACCGGGCGCGCCGGTCGTGACGGCTTGCCGGCCGATGCCTGGATGGCCTACGGCCTGCAAGACGTGATCTTCCTCAAGCAGATGCTCAACAACTCCGAAGGCGATGAGCGCCACAAACGCATCGAGCAGCACAAGCTCGACGCCATGCTCGCCCTCTGCGAAGAAACCCGCTGCCGTCGCCAGGCGCTGCTGGCCTATTTCGACGAGGAGCTGCCCCAGCCTTGCGGGCATTGCGACAACTGCATCGATGGCGTCGAGACCTGGGATGCCACCGAGCCGGCGCGCCAGGCGCTGTCGGCCGTCTATCGCAGTGGCCAGCGTTACGGCGTCGGCCATCTGGTGGACATTCTGCTGGGACGTGACAACGAGAAGATCCGTGCGTCCGGCCACCAGCACCTGGCGGTGTTCGGCGTGGGCAAGGGGTTTTCCGAGGTCGAGTGGCGCACGCTGTTCCGCCAGTTGGTCGCTCGCGGCCTGGCCGATGTCGACCTGGAGGGGTTCGGGGGGCTGCGCCTGGACGAGAGCTGCAGGCCCTTGCTGCGTGGTGAAGTCAGCCTGCAACTGCGCCGTGAACCGAAACCGGCGCAGGCGGCCAAGGCCTCCAGTAGCGCGGCCAGCCAGTTGGTTCGTGGCCACGAGCGGGAAATGTGGGAAGCGCTGCGCGCCCTGCGTCGCAAGCTCGCCGAGGAGCACAGCGTGCCGCCTTACGTGATCTTCCCCGACGCCACGCTGCTGGAGATGCTGCGCAGCCAGCCCAGCTCGCTGAGCGAGATGGCCGAGGTCAGTGGTGTCGGTGCGCGCAAGCTGGAGCGTTATGGCCAGGCTTTCCTGGAAGTGCTCAATGGCAGCGCCAGCAACGAGGCGCCGGCGCCGGTGGCCGATTTGCGCCACGAACTGGTCAGCCTGGCCCGCGCCGGGATGACGCCGGCACAGATTGCCGGGCAACTGGGTTGTAGCGAGAAGAACGTCTACAGCCTGTTGGCCGAGGCAATTGCCCAGCAGCAACTAACGTTGGAGCAGGCGCTGGATCTGCCGGAGGCGCTGCTGGGCGAGATTCAGGAAGCCTTCCTCGATGGCGAGGGCGAGCTGCCGGCGGTCAGTGAAGTCGCGCCACTGTTCGCCGGGCGCGTCGAAGAGAGCGTGCTTTACTGCGTACGTGCAGCGCTGCAGGCCGAATTCGAAATATAGGCCCGGCAGGCCGTATGCAGGTCGTTGGCCGGCATGATTCTGGCGGCAACTCGCTGACGCAGCTAAGGTGTGTGGCAGATCGCCATTGAACGAGGTTACGGTGCCTAACCATCACGCATGGCTCGATGAGGTTCGTCCGAGTCCTTACGCTGACCAGCTGAGCTTGGGTTTTCGCAGACTGCGTTTTTCCCAGGCACTTGAGCGCGAGTACCGTGCCCATATGCTGGAGGACAGTTTCGACCTCAAGCGCATCGCGCTGAGTGTCGCGACGGTCATCTGGCTAGCCTTGGCTGCGCTCGACATGCTGGTGGTGCCGGCGTCGCACCTGGGCTGGGTCATTGCGATACGCGCACTGGTGTTGCTCACCTTGCTGGTATGCGCGGCGCTGATCCTGCAGCGCCGGCACACTCATCTGCTGTTGCCGCTGAGCATGGCTTGCATCCTTGTGTTGGGGGTGGGGGCTGCGTTGATCGTCGGCATCGCTCATCGCGTTGCCCCCGGCTATCCCTACGAAGGCCTGCTGCTGGTGAGCATGGCCGCCTACTTTCTGGTAGGCCTGCGCCTGAGCCAGGCCCTGGCTTGTTCGCTGGTGATCCTGCTGGCGTATGTCGCAGCGGAATGGTTCGCCGGTCTGCCCTTGCCGAGGCTGATCAACAACGTGTTGTTTCTCGGGTTCGGCAACCTGATCGGTGCGGTCGGCTGTTACCTGCTGGAGTACAAGTCGCGCGAGCATTTCCTGGTCAGCAGGCTGATGCGCCTGCTGGCCTACCACGACAGCCTCACCGGGCTGCACAACCGCCGCAGTTTCAATAGGCAGTTCGAGCGTTTGTGGCGGCAGGCGCAGCGTGACGGCAAGTCACTGGCGCTGCTGTTATGCGATATCGATCACTTCAAGGCGTACAACGACTGTTACGGCCACCAGGCCGGTGACGTCGCCTTGCAGCGTGTCGGGGCGCTGATCGAACAGTCTGCGCGGCGGCCGCTGGACATCGGGGTACGCCTCGGTGGTGAAGAGTTCGCGTTGCTGCTGTTCGACATCGGCGCCGATGAGGCCAAGCAACGTGCCGAAGTGTTGCGCCAGTCCTTGGAGCAGGCCGCTATCGCCCATCGCGGCTCCGACAGCGCAGCGGTGCTGACCATGTCGATCGGTGTGGCCTGGCTGAGCCCTGACGGCCAGCCCGAATTGAACCTGCTCTATGAGCAGGCTGACCGTGCGCTGTACGAGGCCAAAGCCTTTGGCCGCAACAAGGTGGCAGCCTGACGAGCAGGAGCGCCGCGGGCAGCCAGTCGCATTCTGCAACGCTCACGACGCAATCTGCGCTTGCCCTATGCACCGGGTTATGGCTAGCTGGCTAATAATTAGTTTTTGACCTTTATATGAGCCCGCTTGCCCATGTCTTACCCCGATCAACACCGTTTTGCCATGCAGGTTGCCCAGCTTTCGCGCGCCTGGCGTTCCGAACTCGACCGACGCCTGGTTGGCCTTGGCCTGTCTCAGGCTCGCTGGCTGGTGCTGCTGCACCTGGCGCGCTTCACTGAAATGCCGACCCAGCGCGAACTGGCGCAGAGCGTCGGGGTAGAGGGGCCGACCCTGGCGCGTCTGCTCGACAGTCTGGAAGGTCAGGAGCTGGTGATCCGCGTGGCGGTGCCAGAAGATCGTCGCGCCAAGAAGATCGCGCTACAGCCCAAGGCGCAGCCGCTGATCGAAAAGATCGAGGCCATTTCCACCCAGCTTCGCCATGAGGTCTTCGCCGGTATCGACGAGGATGACCTGCGCCGCTGCCAGCAGGTTCATGCGCGAGTGCTCGGCAATCTGATGAAGTAAATCCATCGTCGCGGTCAAAATTCAGGTGATCTTTTGATCAGGGGCATTTTGTGCCCAACTTTTGACTGATCGAGCTTGATGGCATCGTGCTTTGGTCGGCAAACTGGCGTCCAATCCGCTACTTTGTGAATTAGTAGCCATAATGCAATCGAAGGCGGCCTCGACAAGGAGCTTGTCACCCGTTCTCGGAAATTATCAAGGGCGCCAGCCTCCCGGCCAAGGGAAGCTCAGACAGGAAGTCGAGGAGGTGGCGTTCGAGCCGGATAACCCTGGAGGTCACATGGCTCGGGTGCGTCAGTTAATGTTGGGTTTGGCGTCGGGCTCCGCTCTCTATTCGGGAATGGCTCCGGCGCTCGGTCTGGGCGAGATCACGCTGCATTCGGCGTTGAATCAGCCCTTCGAGGCCGAGATCGAGTTGCTCGAGGTGGGGGATCTGGGTGCGCAGGAACTGCGTGTTGGCCTGGCGCCTGCCGAGGTATTCAACCGCTCGGGTGTCGAGCGTTTCTACTTTCTCAATGACCTGCGCTTTACCCCGCTGTTGCGAGGTTCGCGCAGTGTGATTCGTGTGGTCTCCAGCCGCCCGGTGCGTGAGCCGTATCTGAACTTCATCGTCGAAGTGGCGCGTCCCAACGGCCAACTGCTGCGTGAATACACAGTCCTGCTCGATCCGCCTGGTTCGTCTGCTTACACCTCAGTGGCTGCGTCGAGTGCCGCGCCTGCCACGCAAGTGGCTCCGCGCACCCAGGCTGCGGTTTCGTCGGTCAGAGCGGTTACCCCGCCGAGCGCTTCGGCAGGGCATCGTCATCCGGTCGTGCGTGGCGATAGCCTTTGGTCCATTGCCGCGAGTTTGCGCGAGCAGGGCAGCACGCTGTCTCAGCAGGCATTGATGGAGGGCATTCTGGCCCTCAACCCCAGCGCCTTTGCCGGGGGCGATCCAGGTCGCCTGCTGGCTGGTGCCGACCTTTTGCTGCCAGACGCCGCTCTTGCGAGTACAGCCCAGCCCGCTGTCGCTGTTGCTGCTGCGGTCGATGCCGAAGCTGCACCTGTCGCCGCGCAAGGCAGTGTCGAAGGGCCTGTGAGCGCGCCGCTTGCCGCAGTGGAACCGGCGCCGCCACAAGGTGACAGTCTGGAACTGCTGGCCGAGAAGCAGCGTCAGGTCGATCTGGAACTGGCCAATCAGGCTGCGGAGAACCTGCAACTGCAACAAGGGCTGGCGCAACTGCAACTGCAACTGCAGCAGTTGCAGGAGCAACTGGCGCAGAAGGACGCTCAGTTGGCTGAGCTGGCTGCGCGTACCCCGGTCGAGCCGGTTGCTGCGGCGCCGGTAAGCATTGACCAGCCTGTCGCCGAGCGAGGCTGGTGGTCGACGCTTTTGGCCGGTGGCATCGGACTCTTGCTGCTGCTCGGCGCGCTGTTCTGGGCGGTGCGGCGGCGGGGTCAGAAGACCGAGCCCGTGGTGCAGGTTGAGCCCAAGGCTCAGCCGCCACAGCCGTCGGCTCGTCCTCAACTGGCGGCGGTCGCTGCTCCAGCTCCCCCCGCGCCTGTACCCAGGGTCGTGCCGGCTTCAGCTCCGGTGCGCGCACAAGGTCCGGTCGATCCACTCGAGGCCGCCAACGTCTATATCGCCTACGGCCGTCTCAGCGAGGCGCGCGGTGAGCTGAACAAGGCGCTGGCCCAGGCGCCGCAGCGCAGTGATTTGCGTTTCCGTCTGCTGGAAGTTCTGGCAATGCTCGGCGATGGCGCTGGTTTCGCTCGTGAGGAGGCGGTGCTGCGTGCGGAGGCCTTCGATGGCGCGCGCATCGATGCGCTGAAAGCGCGTCATCCAGGGCTGCTCACCCAGCAGGCGTCGAGCGAGCCTGTCGCGCCGCAGCCTGCAGTGGCAGAACCGCTGGCCGATCAGGATTTTCAGCTCAATCTCGACGACCTGTCACTGGACGCTGACTGGGATCTGGTCAGCCCGTTCCCGACAGCCATCAAGGCCAAACCCAAGGCGGCTGCCGAACCAGAGTTCGATGCGTCGTTCTCCAGCAATCTGCAGGAGCTGCCGGAGGTGTTCGAACTGCATCATGAAGATGAGCAATTGAGCGCTTTTGGCGAGATGGAAATGGTGCTCAGTGACGAGACGCATGAGCTCGATGACAACTTTCTCGACGCGTTCGCCGGGGATGCCGATGCCACTGCGGCGCTGCAGGGTGATCTCGATCAACTGGCGACTGACCCCGAGCACATGACCAAGCTGAATCAGGCCCTGGCCTATATCCGGCAGGGCGACATTCCCACCGCTTGCGACATCCTCAACGAAGTGATCGACCACGGCGATGACGAGCAGAGAAAGGCTGCCCGTCAGTTGCTGGCAGAGATCGCCTGAGCGGCGTTTACCGCTGTAGCCGAGCAGGCCGCGCACATGCGCGGCCTGCTCGTTTCAGAAGCTCTTGCCCAGGTTCAGATACAGCGCTTTCTCTCGCTGGTCGTTGAAGCCGTAGCTGAAATTCAGCGGGCCGAGCGGGGTATCCAGGCCGAGGAAGATGCTCGCGGCATTGATATAGCCACTGTCGAAGGCGTTGTCGTTGTTCCAGGCACGGCCGCGCTCCAGCGACAGGCCCATATACAGCGGAAAGTTCAGCGGCAACATCGAGTTCTGCGTCAGGCGCCGGTAATAGATCATCCGCGCCAGCGCCATGTTCTGGCCGCTCACCGAGTCCTGACGAAAGCCCGATAGCTCCTGAGCGCCACCGAGAATGAAGCCCGAGGTGACCACCTCCGTTTCATCCAGGGTGCGTCCATAGCGACCGCCGAACAGCCAGGTGTTGGGGCCATGGCTGTAGGCCTTGTCCAGTTTCAGCTGCCACTGACGATAGTCGTCGTCCGAGCCCAAGCCGCGGTCATACTTGCGCAGCATCAGGCCGATGTCCTCACCGGTACGCGGGAAGTCGAGGTTGTCCAGGGTGTCGAAGGAGTACAGCAGCTCGTAATAGCCCTCGCTGAAGCTGAAGCTGGGCAGATCGCGTTCGCCAACCCGTACGTTCGCTTCGCCCCAGGCCTGGCCGACGCCGAAGCGGATCTCCCCGTTGTTGGCGATCTGCCGGCCCAGGTTGAGGCCGTAGCCGTAGCGTTCCAGGCGGTATTCGGCGATGGGATCGTTGTCCAGAATCGCTTCGACGTTCTGCGCTTCGCCGACCAGGTAGGGCGCCACGAAGTAGCGCGAGCCGGCGTCCAGCGGTTGGTAGAACTCGCTGTAGAGTTCCTGGCGATCGCCCAGTTGCAGGCGGGTCAGCCATTCGGCGCCCAGTTCGTTGATGCCGTTGATGCGGTAACTGGCGCCGATATTGAATGCGCTGTCGCCGCGCATGTCGTCGGACAGGTTGAGTCCCAGGCGCAGGTAGTCGGTACCGGTGCGCTTGCCGCGCGCATCGATCACCAGGGCGCTGCCACGCTGATCCAGCGGCTCCACGCGATACTGCACGCGCTCGAAGTAATCCAGACCGTACAGCGTGCCCATGTCCTTCTGCAGGCGATCGACATCCAGCGGTTCGCCCAGGGGTTGGCGAATATGGCGGCGAATCACCGCGTCACCGACCTTGGAGTCGTTCTCCACGTGGATTTCACGTATCACCGGTGTGCGCTGTTCACGCGAGCGGGCCATGGCCAGGGCCGGGTTGCCGGCACTGCTGGTTCGCAGGCGGGCCAGATGTTCGGCCTGAATCTGCGTGGCACGGTAGCCAGCATCCATCATCTGCCCGCCACGGTTGAAATCGGCAACGCCGAAGCCTGCCAAGGGCGGCTGGATCAGCACGTCGTTGGCGGTCAGCGTCGCCAGCTGCGCTTCGGAGTTCTTGCGCATCATCAGGTTGATCGACTGGTTCATCACGTCGACCACGGTCAGCAGATCCTTGGCCGGTTTCAGCGGCATGCCGAGGTCGACGACGATGACGTGGTCGACGCCCATCTGCCGTGCCACATCGATCGGCACGTTGTTGAGCATGCCGCCATCGACCAGCAGACGGCCGTCGACCTCCACCGGGGCGAACACTGCCGGGATCGACATGCTGGCGCGCATCACCTGGGGCAGGTGGCCGGTGCGCATGATCACCTGTTCTCCGCTGACCACGTCGGTGGCCACGGCGCGATACGGAATCGGCAGATGATCGAAGTCGCGGGTGGCGCTGCGGTGCACCAGCAGGCTTTCCAGCAGCAGCGCCAGGTTCTGCCCCTGGATCACTCCCAGTGGCAGGCCCAGGCTGCCATCGTCACGGAAGCTGAGTTTCTGCTTGATCAGAAAATCGCGGTCGTCCTGCTTGCGGCGAAAGGGGATGTCCTCGCGTGGCGGTGAATCCGACAGCGCCTGTTGCCAGTCCAGTTCCAGCGCCAGATGCTCCAGCTCCGCCACCGAATAACCTGCGGCGTAGAGCCCACCGACGATAGCGCCCATGCTGGTGCCGGCGATGGCGTCGATACGGATGCCTTGTTCCTCCAGCGCCTTGAGCACACCAATATGCGCCAGGCCGCGGGCGGCGCCCCCCGAGAGCACCAGGCCAACGCGGTCGGCGGCAACCACGGGCAGACTGGAAAGGGTGAGCAGACAGATCAACGAAAGGAGCAGGCGACGCATGGCAGTTTCCGGCAGGCACAGGGACAAAGGCCGTTATTATAGGCACCAAGCCCCATCCTAGAGCCGCTGTCATGTCCGATCAGAAGCCTGAAATCGTCATCACCTATTGCACCCAGTGCCAGTGGCTGCTGCGTGCCGCCTGGCTGGCCCAGGAACTGCTCAGCACCTTTGCCGATGAACTGGGACGCGTCAGCCTGGAACCGGGCACCGGTGGGGTGTTCCGCATCCTCTGCGATGGCCAGCAACTGTGGGAGCGCAAGGCCGACGGTGGCTTCCCCGAGGCCAAGGTGCTCAAGCAGCGGGTGCGCGACCTGATCGATCCGGGGCGCGATCTGGGCCATAACGACCGCTAGGGTGTGCGCAGCGCTGGTTTCAGCGCGCCATTCGTGCTGAAACGAAGATGGCGCTGACGATCAGCAAGCCACCGGCCAGCATGCGCAGCGTCGGCTGTTCACTGAACAGCCACCAGGCGAACAGAATCCCGTAGACCGGTTCCAGCGCGAAAATCACCGCCGTGGTGCGCGCCTTGAGCACGCGCAGGCTGGCAACGAACAGGCTGTGGGCCAGCCCCGTGCAGAAGATGCCGAGCATCGCCAGCCACAGCCAGTCGAGGGTGCGCAGGCCGGGGAGTTGGGGCCAGGCCAGCGGCAGGAAGCAGAGCATGACCGTGAGGTTCTGGTACAGCGCGGCCTTTATCGGGTCGAGGCCGCGGGTGCTGGCACGGTTGAGCAGCGACAGCAGGGCGAACAGAAACCCCGACAGCACGGCCCACAGCAGCCCGACGGTGGCGCCGCTGTCGAGGCTGAATTCGGGCGTGACCAGGATCAGCCCGACGCACACCACACCGACCATGGCGAACTCGCTGGGGCGGGTGCGCTCGCGAAACAGCAGGCCTTCCAGCAATACGGTGAACGCCGGGAAGCTGGCGAAACCCAGGGTGGCGATGGCCACGCCGGAAACCTTCACCGACTCGAAGAAGGTGATCCAGTGGGTGCCCAGCAGCAGGCCGCCAAGTGCCAGCAAAGCCATTTGTCGCAGGTTTGGGCGAACCGCGTGACGGCTGCGCCAGAGCAGCGCGGCCAGGCTCAGGGCCATTACCGCGAAAAAGGCGCGGCCGCCTGCAATCATGTTCGGCGTGGTGGCCGCCAGTTTGCCGAAAATGCCTGAAAGGCCGAATAGCAGGGCGCCCAGATGAATCGCCAGCAGGGCATTACGTTGGGTCATGCCAGGCGCGCACCGTTGGGCAATGGTTTATCGAAGCCGGCCAGGACGACACGGTTTTCACTGTCATAGACACCGGTCACCAGCACCTCCGAGCGCACCCCGGCGATACGCTTGGGGGCGAAGTTGCACACGCACAGCACCTGACGACCCAGCAGCTCTGCGCAGTCATAGTGGGCGGTGACCTGGGCGCTGGAGGTCTTGATACCCAGTTCACCGAGATCCACCTCCAGGACGAACGCTGGCTTCACGGCTTTTTCATTGGGACGAGCGCTGCGAATGGTGCCGACGCGCAGCTCCACTTTCTCGAAGTCCTGCCATTCGATGGTTTGCATGGGGTTCTCCCTCTCGATGATGCCGCGCAGTCTAGGTGGCGCAGGTTGCCGCTGTCTGTCGCGGGAATGAGGGGTTTTGTCGCCAGACTCTCGGCGCCCAAGGATCTGGCCGGGGCCCCGGATCGATCTGACGGCGGATGCAGGGGGATCGATGAGATCGCTAGCGCGTACGACGCAGCTGTCTTGGGGTCATGCCCAGATGACGGGAGAGGGCCGCGGTGAAGGCGCTCTGCGAACTGTAGCCAACCTGTGCGGCGATTTCGCCAACGGCCAGATCGCTGCTGCGCAACAGGTGCTCGGCCATGTGCAGGCGCCGCTGGCGGATGTGCTCCATGGGCGTGCGGCCGGTTTCAGCCAGAAAGCGGGCATGCAGACGTGCCACCGAAAGACCGGCCAGGCGCGCCAGGTCTGCCACCTGCAGCGGATGGGCCGCGTGCTGCTCGATATAGTGATCGAGCGCAGCCATCGGCAAGCCGGGCGGCTCACTCCGTTGGCGGTTGCAGGCCAGGCTGCCGAGCAGCAGCGCCGCACCCTGGCCGGCGATCACTGCATCGTTGATCGGGCTGCTGGCCAGCCAATTGAGTAATTGACCCTGCGCCGGGTCGAGTTGCAGGGCGTTGGGCTTGTCCAGCAGGCGCTGGATATCGCTCGCATGGTGGCCAAGCTGACGCTGCAGCCAGTCGTTGGCCGGCAGGTCCAGCACCAGGCACTGGCTGCCGCGCGGGCTGCCGCAGGTATGCCGCGCTTCGGCCGGCACCACAGCCAGATGATGGCGCAGTACCCGACTACCCTGGCCGTCTACCTCGAATTGCAGCTCTCCCGTCAGGCCGAATACCAATTGCGCATGGTTGTGGCTGTGGCTGAGCACGTCGTGGCTGTAGTGACGCAGGGACAGGATCGGGTGCATGGCGGTTTCCTCGGCAACCGCCGCAGTGTAACGCCAGGGACCTTGCAATGCGGTGTCATGCAATGGTCTTTTTCCTGTCACAAGGTCTTCACTGCCACGCCTCAAGCTCGACTAAACCCAGCCGGAGGCCGCCCATGACCAGCGCCCAGCTCGCCAAGCCCAGCCGCAAACAACGTGTCCGTACCCTGTGGATCTCCGACGTGCACCTCGGCACTCGCGATTGCCAGGCCGAGCACCTGGCAGCCTTCCTCAAGCGCTATCACGCCGATCGCATCTACCTGGTGGGTGACATCATCGATGGCTGGAAGCTGCGCGGCGGCATCTACTGGCCACAGGCGCACACCAACGTGATCCGGCGCCTGCTGACCATGAGCAAGCGCGGCACCGAAGTGATCTATGTCACCGGCAACCACGACGAATTCCTGCGCCGATATTCGAGCCTGCTGCTGGGCAATATCCAGCTGGTGGACGAGGCGGTGCACGTCACGGTCGATGGGCGCCAGTTGCTGGTGATCCATGGCGATCAGTTCGACGTGATCACTCGCTATCACCGTTGGCTGGCGTTTCTCGGCGACTCGGCCTACGAGTTCACCCTGACCCTCAATCGCTGGCTCAATCACTGGCGCAGCCGCTGGGGCTACGGCTACTGGTCGCTGTCGGCCTACCTCAAGCACAAGGTCAAGAGTGCGGTGAATTTCATCAGCGACTTCGAAGAGGCCATCGCGCATGAGTGCGTCAAGCGCGGCTTGCAGGGCGTGGTCTGTGGTCACATCCACCATGCCGAAATCCGCCAGGTGAGCGGGGTGGAGTACATGAACTGCGGCGACTGGGTGGAGTCCTGCACGGCGCTGATCGAACACTGGGACGGGCAGATCGAACTCTATCGCCTGGCCGAGGCGCAGGCGCGACAGGCCAGCGAGGAGCAGGCCGTCGCCCTCGAGACGGGCGCATGAGGATACTGATCGTCTCCGACGCATGGACGCCCCAGGTCAATGGCGTGGTCACCAGTCTGGCGGCATTGGTTGGCGAACTGCGCGGGCTGGGACATCAGGTCAAGTTGTTGTCGCCCGCCGATTTTCGCGCCGTACCGTGCCCCACTTACCCGGAAATTCCGCTGGTGTGGGACCTGTGGCGCGTCGGTGCGGTGATTCGCGACTTCCGTCCTGACTGCGTGCATCTGGCCACCGAGGGGCCGCTGGGGTGGGCGGCGCGGCGCTGGTTGGTCAAGCGCAGGCTGGCCTTCTCCACGGCGATCCATACGCGCTTTCCCGAATACGTCAGCACGCGCTGGCCGTGGATCGCACCACGCTTCGGTTATGCCTTTCTCCGAGCTTTCCACCGCCCCAGCCAGGCCGTGCTGGTAACCACCGAACGCCTGCGTGAGGAATTCGCCAGCTGGTCACTGCAGCGCCTGCAACTGTGGCGCAAGGGGGTGGATACCCAGCTGTTTCGGCCGGATGAAACGCGCCCTCGGCCGGCACGGCCGGTGTTCCTCTACGTCGGGCGTATTGCTCCGGAAAAGAACCTGCAGGCCTTTCTCGATCTGGATCTGCCTGGCGACAGGTGCGTGGTGGGTGATGGCCCGCAGCGCGAGGCGTTGCAGCTGCAATATCCGCAGGTGCGTTTCCTCGGTTATCGCCATGGCCAGGCACTGGCCGAGATCTACCAGCAGGCCTCGGTGCTGGTCTTCCCCTCGCGCACCGATACCTATGGCCTGGTAATGCTGGAGGCGCTGGCCTGCGGTACGCCGGTGGCTGCGTTCCCGGTGGCCGGTCCGCTGGATGTGCTGCAACAGGGCATCAATGGCGTGATGGACGAGGATCTGCGCGCTGCCTGTCTGGCTGCTCTGGAGCTGGATCGGGAGCGTTGCGCTGAGCTGGCGGCCGTGCAGTCCTGGCGCGCTTCGGCGCTGGAGTTTCTGGCGATGCAGCCGTTGATCGACGGCGAGCCGATGGTCGTGGCTGAGGCGTTGCCGGATACCGCGTTGTAGGCAGTTGTTTCGCGGCTGAGGCCGCTCCTGCGTTCATGCAAACGCCGGCCGGGCTTCAGTCGGAAGCGCCTCCAGGGGCGTCGGCCTCAGAGAATGACCTTGTCACGCAGCTTCTCGGCCGCCTGGTTGAGCGCCTGGATCACCCGCTCCTTGTCGAAGTTCTGAATGCCGTTGGTGTCCAGGTACATGGAGAAGCCCGGCAGCTCGTGCTCGACGTAGCTGGAGGTGGCGCCGAGGTCGCGACGGAAATCCACCACCTGGTAGATTTGCACCGGGCGGCTGAAACCCTTGACGGTGATCTGGCCTTTGTCGCGGCACATGATCACGTCCTTGATCAGCGAATAGGTCTCGTGGGAGATCAGGATTTCACCGGCTTCGGCCGCGCTTTCCAGCCGGCTGGCAAGGTTCACGTCGCGGCCGATGATGGTGTAGTCCATGCGCGTGTCAGCGCCGAAGTTACCCACCGTGCAGTAGCCGGTATTGAGGCCCATGCGGATTTCCAGCGGCTTGGTGATGCCCTGGGCGCGCCACTGCTGGCGCAGTACTTTCATGTGCTTGCGCATGGCGATGGCCATGGACACCGCTGCCACCGCATCCTTCTTGGCGCCGTTGCTGCTGGGGTCGCCGAAGAACACCATGACGCAGTCGCCGATGAACTTGTCGATGGTGCCGCCGTATTTCAGGCTGATCTTCGACATCTCGTTGAGGTAGGTGTTGAGCAGGTCGGTCAGCGCTTCGGCCTCCAGCTCTTCCGACAGCTCGGTAAAACCCTTGATGTCGGAGAAGAACACCGTGAGCTTCTTGCGCTGGGTTTCCAGGCGCACGCTCTTCTTGCCGGTGAAGATCGACTCCCAGACCTGCGGTGACAGGTATTTGGCCAGGTTGCGCGCCAGACGCGCGGCCTTTTCCTGCTCGCGCTTGATCTCGCTGCGCACCTGAGCCAGGCGCAGGCCCTGCTGGTTGACGAAGTAGGCGGTGATGCAGATGTACAGGGTGGCGAAGAGGATGCTGACCAGCGCCACCAGAGTCGGCGTCTCGGTATTGGGATGAACCCCAACCAGCGCGGCGCACAGCGCCATGCCGCTGGCGGCGACCAGCAACGCCAGGCCCAGGTAGCGCATGCCGCCGATGACCAGGGCACTGAAGCACAGGATCAACAGGAACATCAGGCTGGGTACCACAGAGAAACCCAGCAGCACGCAGGCTGCGCCGGCATGCAATGCATCGAAGAACAGCAGGGCGAGATCGGTTTGCGCGGGGTAGTCGCGTTTGAAACGTCGACTCAGGTTGTGCGCCAGATGAGGGTAGAGCAGGGCGTAGGGCACCATCCACAGGATGTCGTAGGCGAAATGCCCCACATAGGTGCCGGCGGCGATACTGGCGGCTGTGGCGATATAAGCCAGCACGCGCGAATAGTATTCGCGCAAAGGCGGCGTCGGCAGCCCGTTGGCACGGCTGGTGGTTGCTGGCTTCATCTGCTGGAACTGTCCCTGCTGGATTTCTGGCGTCTCTGCTGGACGCCTGGCTGGTCTGCAAGACCTGAGCCAGAGGCTCGCTGGGCGGGGATCATAACCAAGGGGGTGGCGGCCAGCCAAGCACGGCCGCCGAACGGTGGCGTAACAGTGGCCAGCGGTCAGGCGCCCGAGCGCTCCATCGCGGCCAGGTAAATGGAGTTCTTCGGCTGGGCGAAGACGCGCTGCAGCATGGGTTCGAAGAAGCTCAGCGGCAGGCTTTGGTACTCCGGGTCGAAGGCGGCGGCGTCGTACTTGGCGCAGAAATCGATGGTCGCCTGGTACTGCGGATGGTCCTTGAACTGCTCGCGCAGATGACGATCCATGCCCAGGTGATGGAGGAAGTAGTAGCCCTGGAAAATGCCATGTTTCTCCACCATCCAGTGGTTCTCGGCACTGACGAAAGGTTTGAGGATGGCCGCAGCGATGTCCGGGTGGTTGTAGCTGCCGAGGGTATCGCCGATGTCGTGCAGCAGCGCGCAGATGACGTACTCCTCATCGCGGCCGTCGTGATAGGCGCGGGTGGCTGTCTGCAGCGAGTGGGTCAGGCGGTCCACCGCAAAGCCGCCGAAATCGCCGTCGAGCAATCGCAGGTGAGCGAGGATGCGCGCAGGTAACTGGGCGGCGTAGGCGGCGAAATCCTGGGCGATGATGGCCCAGTCCTCGGCCTGGCCGTCTTGCATATGGGTAAAGCGGGCTCGGCTGTTCATGGTCGTTCTCGTTCTTATTGTTGTGGTGGATTGGCGTTGTGTGTCAGAAGCGAATCCGGCCGGTGAAAGCGTCCTTGAGCATCACCCAGTCACCCATCAGGCTGTACAGCGGGTAATCGAAGGTTGCCGGGCGGTTCTTCTCGAAGACGAAATGGCCGACCCAGGCGAAGCCGTAACCGGCCACTGGCATGGCCAGCAACCACAGCCATTGCTGGCTGAGCAAGGCATAGGCGAGGATCGTCAGCACCAGCAGGCTGCCGACGTAATGCAGGCGGCGGCACACCGGATTGCTGTGCTCCTGCAGGTAGTAGGGGTAGAACTCGGCGAAGCTCTGGTAGCGTTCGGTGGTCGGGGCGGTCATGGCGCACCTCCTGTCATTGTCACTGTCGAGTCTAGGTCGGCTGTCTCCCTGGGCCACTGACTTAAAGTGCCAGTCTAGTATCCTTGCGCCGCCAAGCCTGTCCTGGCTGGCCGATTGATCATAAGAACAAGACGATGAGCGAAAGAACCACATCTTCGACCTGGGCATTGGCCATCGTGCAGGCGCTGGAGCTTGGCGGCGTCGATTGCGTCGCCCTGTTCGCCGAGCTAGGCATGGATTACGCCGCGTTGAACGACCCGGATGCGCGCTACCCGCAGGATGGCATGACCCGCTTGTGGCAGCGTGCCGTGGCGTTGTCGGGCAACCCGGCCATCGGACTGAACATGGCGCAGGTGGTACGTCCGGCGTCCTTTCATGTGGTGGGTTATGCGCTGATGTCCAGCCGCAACCTGCGTGACGGCTTCACTCGCCTGGTGCGTTATCAGCGCATCATCGGTGAGGGCGCGGATCTGAATTTCCTGGCGCAGCCCGACGGCTACGCGCTGACCCTGGCCATTCATGGTGATCGCCTGCCACCCGCGCGGCAAAGCGCGGAAGCGTCGATGGCCTACTGCCTGGCGTTCAGCCGCTGGATGACCGGCAAATTGATCCGGCCGCGTGAGGTTCGACTGCAAGGCCCGGCACCTACTGATCTGGCGCCCTATCAGCAGGTGTTCCAGGCGCCGTTGAAATTCAACGCCGAGCACTACGGGCTGATCTTCGAGCGTGCTGACCTGGAGGCGCCGCTGCCCAGTGCCAATGAGGCGCTGGCGCAGCTGCATGATCGTTTTGCCGGCGAGTACCTGGCGCGCTTTTGCAGCAGTCGTGTCACCCACCAGGCGCGTCAGGTGCTGTGTCGCCTGTTGCCGCAGGGCGAGCCGCGCCGTGAAGTGGTGGCGCAGGCGCTGCATCTGTCGCAGCGCACCTTGCAGCGGCGTTTGCAGGAGGAGGGCACCAGCTATCAGCAGTTGCTCGACGACACCCGTCGAGAGTTGGCCGAGCAGTATCTCGGGCAGGTCGATCTGACCCTGCTCGAAGTCGCTTACCTGCTCGGCTTTGCCGATCCGAGCAACTTCTTCCGGGCTTTCCGTCGCTGGTTCGGAGAAACGCCAGGCGAGTATCGGGGGCGGCGCGGGCTTGCCGGTTGAGCTTCAGCTGTCGATCAATGGCGCCAGAAGGCCGGGAACAGTAGCACCAGCACGGTGAGGATTTCCAGGCGGCCGAGCAGCATGCCGAAACTCAGCAACCATTTGGCCATGTCGGGAATCGCGGCATAGTTGCCGGCGGGGCCGACCATCTCGCCCATGCCGGGGCCGACACCGGAAACCATCGCCGCAGCACCGGTCAGGGCGGTGATCCAGTCCACCCCACACATGGCCACGGCCAGTGCGAGGCTGGCGATGGTGATGGTGTAGAAGAAGGCGAAGGCCAGGATCGAGCGGACAATGTCTTCATCCAGACGGTGGCGGTTGTACTGCTGCTTGATCACCGCGCGTGGGTGGATTAGCTGCTTGAGGTTGGCCTTGAGCAGGATGTAGGCAACCTGGAAGCGGAAGATCTTCAGGCCGCCGGCGGTGGAGCCGGAGCAGCCGCCGACGAAGCCTAGGTAGAAGAACATCATGCTGGCGAACGGGCCCCACAGGTGGTAATCGCCTACGGCAAAGCCGGTGGTGGTCATGATCGAGGTGATGTTCACTGCGACCAGGCGCAGCGCATCGAGCCAATACAGATCGGTGGTGAGCCATTTCCAGCCAGCCAGGACGAACCAGCTGCCCACCAGCAACAACAGGAACCCATGTACCTGCGCATCGCGAAACAGTGCGCGGTAGTTGCCGCGCAGGGCGCTGACATAGAGCACGAAGGGCAAGCTGCCGAGCACCATCACCACGATGGCGACCCAGTGGATCGCTGGCTGCTCCCATTTGCCCAGTGACGAGTCCGAGGTGGAGAAGCCTCCGGTGGCGATCGCCGACATGGCGTGGTTGATCGAGTCGAACAACCCCATCCCCGCCAACCAGAAGGCCAGAACGGCGAATGCGCTGAGGCCGACGTAGGCCAGCACCATGTACTTGGCGACCATGTGCGAGCGCGGCATGACCTTTTCCGAGCGATCCGACGACTCGGTCTGGAACAGGCGCATGCCACCGATACGCAGGATCGGCAGGATCGCCACGGCCATGCCGATGAAGCCGATACCGCCCAGCCAGTGCAGCAGCGAGCGCCAGATCAGGGTGCCGGGAGACATGTGGTCGAGGCCGCTGAATATCGTGGCGCCGGTGGCGGTGATGCCGGACATGCTTTCGAAATAGGCGTCGGTAACGCTCGCGCGTTCGGCGAAGATGAACGGCAGCGCCGCGAAGATCGACACCATTACCCAGCTCGACACCGTCAGCATGTACATGTCGCGTGGGCGCAGTTGCGTCTGCTGGGGCCGGCCCTGGGCGATCATGGCGACGCCGACGATTGCGGTGATCAGGCTCGACCAGAGAAAGGCATCGATGCCCTGCGGCTGTTCGAAGATCAGCAAGGTGATGACCGGCACCAGCATGCTCAGCGCCAGGGTGACGAGGAAGATGCCGTTGATGAAGGCAAGGATGCGCAGACTGGCTAGAGGCATCGGTCAGTGTTTCCAGAAACTGCGGGTGATCAGCACCAGCACGGTCAGAATTTCCAGGCGGCCGAGCAGCATGCCGGCACTGAGCAGCCACTTGGCCGAATCCGGCAGGCTGGAGAAGTTGCCGGCCGGGCCGATGATCGGGCCAAGGCCGGGGCCGACGTTGCAGACGGCAGTGGCGGCACCGGTCAGCGCGGTGACCCAGTCCAGCCCGGTCAGGGTCAGGGCCAGGGCCAGTACGCCGATGGTGATGGTGAAGAAGAAGGAGAAGGTGATCAGTGAGCGAACGATCTCTTCATCCAGATTGTGGTTGTTGTACTGCTGCTTGATCACCGCGCGTGGGTGCACCAGCTGCATCAGGTTGGCCTTGAGCAGCACGTAGGCGACCTGAAAGCGGAAGATCTTCAAACCACCGGACGTTGAGCCGGAGCAGCCGCCAACGAAGGTCAGATAGAAGAACAGCAAGATGGCGAAGCTGCCCCAGGTGGTGTAGTCGCCGAGCGCGAAGCCGGTGGTGGTGACCACCGAGGTGACGTTCACCGCGACGATGCGGAAGGCGTCGAGCCAGGCGTACTCCGAGTTGATCCACAGCCAGGTGCCGAACACCAGCCAGGTCAGCAGCAGAAAGCCGATGAAGCCGCGAACCTGGTGATCCTTGAACAGCGCCTGACGATTGCCGCGGACGAAGGCCACGTAGAGCATGAACGGCATGCCGCCGAGCAGCATCAGGGCTACAGTCGTCCAATGCACGGCCGGTTGCGACCAGTGTGCCAGGGACGAGTCAGAGGTGGAGAAGCCGCCGGTGGAAATCGCTGACATGGAGTGGTTGATGGCGTCGAAGGGGCTCATGCCCGCCGCCCAGAATGCCAGGAAACCCAGCAGGGTCAGGGCGAGGTAGATCAGCAACAGGTACTTGGCGGCCATGTGCGAGCGCGGCATCACCTTCTCGCCCCAGTCCGACGACTCGGTCTGGAACAGGCGCATGCCACCGACGCGCAGCAGCGGCAAAATCGCCACGGCCATGCCGATGAAACCTATGCCGCCGAGCCACTGCAGCATCGAGCGCCAGATCAAAATACCGGGTGACATGCTGTCCAGGCCCACCAGCACGGTGGAGCCGGTGGTGGTGATGCCGGACATGGTTTCGAAGATGGCGTCGGTGTAACTGATGTGCGCGATCAGCATCAGCGGCAGCGCGGCGAAGGCGCAAACCACGGTCCAGCTGCCGGTCGTCAGCAGGTACATGTCACGCGGGCGTAGCTGGGCATTCTCCGGGCGGCCGGGTATCACCAGCGCAAGGCCGGCGATCAGGGTGATCATGCCGGACCAGAGAAAGGCACTGAGATCTTCCGGGTGTTCGAAGATCAGCAGCGTCAACATGGGGATGCCCATGCTGAGCGCCAGGGTAATGAGAAATATGCCGATGATGAAACCGATGATGCGCAGCGTCGGCAAGGCCATGTAGAGGGCTCTGGCGGATTGTAAAAGTGCGCCATTCTACCCGCGGACGGGCGGCTGTAAACCGCCGCATCCGGGCTGTATGAAAACGTGACGAGCGAAGGTCAGGCCAGGCAAGAACAAGCGAGAAAGCGCAGTTTACGAGCTGTAAATGAGCATTTTAAGCCTGTTTTTAACGCAGCATGGCCGAGCGCAGTAGTTTTCACACGAGCCCGGTGAGGGGGCTTTACAAGCGCATGACCAAGCATAGAATAGCCGCCAGTTGCCGGCGTCCGCCGGTTTCCGAGTTCTCCTCAAATGTCCGAAGCTAATCCCTGCCTCACGTGCGGCGCCTGCTGCGCGTTTTTTCGTGTGTCCTTCTTCTGGGGCGAGTGCCAATCCGCGGGCGGTAGCGTTCCGGACGAGCAGGTCATCCAGATCAGCCATCATTACGTTGCCATGCGTGGCACCGAGAGCAAGCCGGCGCGCTGTACCCAGTTGTTGGGTGATGTCGGCTGTGGCGTGCGTTGCACTATGTACGAGCAGCGTTCCAGCAGTTGCCGCGAGTTCGAGGCGTCCTGGGAGAACGGTGTGCACAATCCGCGCTGTGACGATGCACGCAAGGCCCATGGCCTGCCGCCGCTGACGCCGCCGGTGCAGCCGGTGATCACGCCTGATCGGGTCGCCTGACGGTGGCTGCAGGCTGGCATGTGGCCCGGATGCAATCCGAGGCCGGCAATCGGGATTGCATCCGGGCTGCGGCTTGACGGGCTTCTGACATCCGCTGCGTTCATTACTCAGCTTGCGGCGTGCGGCTTGCAGCATTGAGAATGCACCTTCTTTGTTTTTGGAGGTGGCCGATGGAGGCTCTCGACGCTCTGCTCAACCGTGTTTCCGTTCCTCGGCTGGTCGAACCGGCTCCGGATGCCGCGCAGCGTGATCTGCTGTTTCGTGCCGCTCTACGTGCCCCTGATCATGGTCAACTGCGGCCCTGGCGTTTTCTGACGGTCGAGGGCCAGGCGCGTGAGCGCATGGGCGAGTTGTTCGCCGAGGCCCTGCAGGTGGCCGATGCCCAGGTGTCGCCCGAGGCGCTGAACAAGGCGCGTGGCATGCCACTGCGCGCACCATTGCTGGTGGTGGTGATCGCCCGCGTTCAGGCGCATCCCAAGGTGCCTGCGTCCGAGCAGGTGATCGCGGCTGGCTGTGCGGCTCACGGCATCCTGCTGGCGGCGCATGCCCAGGGTATCGGGGCGGTCTGGCGTACCGGAGACATGGCCTACAACGCCCATGTGGGCAAAGGCCTGGGCCTGGCTGCGGACGAGCAGGTCATTGCCTATCTCTATCTCGGCACGCCGGAACGTGAGTTGCGCCGTGCCCCGCAAGTGCTCGTCGAGGACTTCGTCAGCGCCTGGCAGGGCTGAGCGAATAGCGCTTCAGCCTGCCTGCTGTGTGGCCGGCAGGCTGAGCGTGGCGATGAAGCCGCCCTCAGGATGGTTGGCCAGCAGCAGCTCGCCACCATGGCGTTGAGCGGCCCTGCGGGCGATGGCCAGCCCGAGGCCGTGGCCGGAATTGCTCTGGCCGGGCGCGCGAAAGAAGGGTTCACCCAACTGTTGCAGGTGCTCGCTGGCTACGCCCGGGCCATGGTCGCGCACGCTCAGTGCGACATCCGATCCCTGGCGCTGCACGCTGATGATGACCGGTCGATCCGCCGGACTGAAGCGAAAGGCGTTGCGTAGCAGGTTGTCCAGTGCGCGTTCCAGCATCTCCGGCCAGCCTTCCAGGCGTGCCCCGGGGTCGAGATCGATCTGCAGTCGTTGTTGCGGGGCGGTCAGACGCGCGTCGTCCTGAAGGTTGTCGATCAAGGCGCTCAGGTCGACGCTTTGTGCTGCGCCCGGGTCTGCATCCAGACGGGCCAGGGCAAGAATTTCACTGATCAGCGTTTCCAGCCGATCGCATTCCTGGCTTAGCCGTGGCCAGAGTTTTTCCCGTTCCGCCGCATCGGCGCGCTCGGCCAGGGCCAGAGCGATGCGCAGGCGTGCCAGGGGCGAGCGCAACTCGTGAGACACATCGCGCAGCAACTGGCGCTGGCTGCCGATCAAGCCCTGCAGGCGCTCGCCCATGCGGTTGAAGTCCTTGGCCAGCAGGCCCAGTTCATCGCGGCGGGTGGCCAGGCGAGCCAGGCTGTTCTGCTGGTAGGCGGTCTGGCCGAGGTCATGCACGGCACCGCGCAGGCGATCCAGCGGACGGGTGATCGACAGCGTCAGCATCAGGCTGAACAGCGTCAGTACCACCAGGGCGATGGCGATAGCACTGAGTGGCCAGAACAGGCTGCCACGGTGCCAGGCTGCCAGCTCCGGGTGTGGGATCCGGTAGATGAACAGGTAGCTTTCGCCGCTTTCCGGGCTGGTGTATTCGGCCGTCAGGCGGCGCCATGGCAGGCGCCGGTCATCGCCGTGACGGGCCTCGAAGGCTGCTGCGCGTGATGGGAAGGTGCCTTTGACCAGTTGCTGGCCGCTCTCGCCAAGTACCTGGGTGTCGATGCGGTACTTACGCTTGCGTTGCTCGAGGAAGTCCTGTGCGGCTGCCGGCCCCTGCTCCTCGTAGCGCTTGACCCATTTGCTGTCGAGGCCGTCCAGGCCTGGGTGCAGGCTCAGGATCCAGGCGTCCTGGTTGAGCGCGCGCCCGAGCAGCAGCGACAGGCCTGCGACCAGGGCGATGGCCAGCCAGAAACTCGCCAGAATGCGCCAGAACAATGAACGCACGGTGATTCCTCATGCAAAAGCCGCCGGGCTCGGAGAGCGCGGCGGCGGGTCAAAGAGAGTGGATCAGTTGGTCTTGCTGTCCTTCTCGGCCTTCCAGGCCTTGAACTCGGCCATCTCGGCGCGACGGGCCTGCATTTTCTTCTGGTGCTCGTCGAAGGCTTTCTGCTGCTCGGGGTTGAGCAGGTCACGCAGCGCCTTGTGCTGATCGGCGCGGGCCTTGTCCAACTCCTTCTTCATGGCCTGTTTCTCGGCTTCCGGCAGCTTGTCCAGGTAGCGCTTGGTGATGTCGCGATGGGTCTTCATCTGCTCGCCCATCAGTTTGCGGAATTCCTGGCGCTGCTCCTGGCTCAGGTTGAGCTCCTTGAACATGCCGTGGTCGCGCTCATGGTGGCGTGGGCCTGCCTCGGGCATGGCGAAGGCCAGAGTCGGCAGCGTGGCAGCGAGCAGCAGGGCGGTGAGGGTCTTGCGCATGGGGATTCTCCTTGTCTCGAAACCGGTAACGACCGGATGGGCTCATTATGCGGCGGTCAAGGTCAAGGGCAGTCAGGCGTGGGTAAAGCTTGGGTAAAGACGATGTTGCGGCTTATTTACGCTGCACGCAGGTGTGCTCACTGCGCGTAGTAGTAGCCACGCCCGCGCAGGGCGAGAATGCGCGGGCGACCGTCAGGGTGCGGGCCGAGCTTCTTGCGCAGGTTACTCACGTGCATGTCCAGGCTACGGTCGTAGAGCGTCAGCTTACGGCCCAGCGCCAGTTGCGCCAGGGCCTGTTTGTCCACCGGCTCGCCCGGTTGCTGCAGCAGGGCTTCGAGCAAACGGCTTTCGGAGAGTGTCAGGGGGATGTCGTGCTCGCCGATGCTGACCACGCCGCGATTGGGGCTGAAGCTGAGGTCGCCCAGCTGCAGCTGGCTGCTGGCCGGTGCGGGCGCGGTGCGGCGCAGCACGGCCCGCAGACGCGCGGTCAGCTCGCGCGGATCACAGGGCTTGGCCAGATAGTCATCGGCGCCCAGCTCCAGCCCGAGGATGCGGTCCAGCGGCTCGCCGCGGGCGGAGAGCATCAGCACTGGCAGCTCCGGATGCTCGCCGCGTAGCTGCTTGAGCAACTCCAGGCCGCTGCCGTCCGGCAGCATCACATCGAGCACCACGGCGTCAGGTGCCTGCGTGAGGAGGGCCTGGCGGGCCCCCGCAGCCTCGTGGCAGGCGGTGACCTGAAAGCCCTCCTGGGTCAGCCAGCTGGCCAGCAGCTCGCAGAGTTCCTGGTCATCATCGATCAGCAGCAGGCGGCTCATGGCTCAGTTGATCCACTCGCGGCGGGTCTTGCGGCGACCGCGCAGCAGGGCGCCGAACACCACCGAGACCAGGCTCAGGGCAGCGCCGAGGGCAAACCAGGTCTGCTCCTCGCTAAGCAGTCGCGGCTGGCTCTGTGCCTGGCTTTCCTTGAGTTGCACACGCAAACGCTGGTTTTCCTGGCGCAGGCGTTGCAGTTGCACGGTACTGCTCTCTTGTTGCTCGTTGCGCAGTTGCTCGCTTTGCGCCAGACGTTGCTCCAGTTCCTGGCGCTGATTGTCGACGCTTGCCGCCGGAGCCTGTGGCTGGGCGAGTTCTTCTTCTGCCTGTAGCGACGCGCAGCTCAGCAGCAGGGTGACCAGCAGGGATAGCGGGATCGAGCGCATCGCGATTCCTTTTATGCAAGAGCAGCGTAGGTGGCGCTCTGTCGGAGGATATTTACAAATTGCTGCGTTCGGCCAGGCTGCGTGGAATCAGCCTGAAAGTGCTCATGTACAACTCGTACACCGCGCTTTTTCGGGCCAGCCGTCGTCTGAGTTGAGACCGCTGGTGGTTGCGCCTTGCCTTGCCTGGCCTGCGCTGGCTGCTTTGTAAACAGTCCCTCAGGGCAGCACTTTCTTGAAAGGTTTGACCACGACATTGGCATACACGCCGGCTGCGCGATAAGGGTCGGCATCGGCCCATTTCTGCGCGGCTTCGAGGGATTCGAACTCGGCAACCACCAGGCTGCCGCTGAAACCCGCTGGGCCTGGATCGTTGCTATCGACAGCCGGATGCGGGCCGGCCAGCAGCAGGCGACCTTCCTGCTTCAACTGCTCCAGACGGGCGAGATGAGCGGGGCGGGTAGCCAGGCGATTTTCCAGGGAGTTTTCGACGTCGGTGGCGATGATGGCGTAGAGCATCTCAATCCTTATTGGGGGTCGAAGCGCGGAGGGAAGAAGCATTTGGGTGCCGCTAGAAACCTTAGGTGAGGCAGTCAGCACAATACCGATGGCGGCCCCGCAAAAACAGACGAAGAAGCGCAGTTTACGAGCCGTAATAGGCACTTTTAGCCGGTTTTTAACAGGGTGATGGCCGCGCAAGCGGTTTTTAGCGGTATCCATTTACGCCACACAGCAACAGCCTTGGCGCTAATGTGGGGCATAATAACAAACATCAAACTCAACGAAAGCGCCGCCATGATTGTCGATTTGCACTGCCACAGCACCGCCTCCGATGGCGCCCTGGCCCCCTCCGTACTGGTGGGACGGGCGTATGAGCGGGGTGTGCGGCTGCTGGCACTGACCGATCACGACACCCTGGAAGGCCTCGATGAGGCGCACCGTGCTGCCGAGCCGTTGGGTATGCAGTTGGTCAATGGCATCGAGTTGTCCTGTACCTGGGGTGGGGCGACCATTCATGTATTGGGCTATGCCTTCGAGCGCGACGCCCCGGCGCTGCGAGCGGCCATCGAGGCGCTGCATCACGGGCGCTGGCAGCGTGCCGAGGAGATCGATCGCCGGCTGGCGGCCAAAGGCATGCCGGGGGCGCTGGAGGGCGCGCGAGCCGTCCAGCAGGAACTCGGTGACAGCGGTAACGCGCCGGCGCGGCCGCACTTCGCCGAGTTTCTCGTGCGTGCCGGTCATGTGCGTGATCGTGCCGAGGCATTTCGCAAGTGGCTGGGCTCGGGCAAGTTGGGCGACGTCAAGCAGCATTGGCCTATGCTGGAAGAAACCATTGCCACCTTGCGTTCGGCCCGCGCCTGGATCAGCCTGGCGCATCCGTGGCAGTACGACTTTACTCGCAGTAAGCGTCGACGCCTGGTGGCCGAATTCGCGGCGGCCGGTGGCCATGCCCTGGAAGTGGTCAATGGCATGCAGCCGGCCGAACAAGTCGGAGGCCTGGCGATTCTGGCGCGTGAGTTCGGCTTGATGGCCAGTGTCGGCAGCGATTTCCATGCGCCGGGCGACTGGTCCGAGCTGGGCATGTACCGGCCTTTGCCCGATGACCTGACCGCGCTCTGGGAGCGCTTCGAACATGAACAGCCATCCGCTGTCACTTCATGAGCAGGGAGCAAGTGTGAGTCAATTTTTCCAGATTCATCCGGAAAACCCACAGGCACGCCTGATCAAACAGGCCGTGGAAATCATTCGCAGCGGCGGTGTGGTGGTTTATCCCACCGATTCCTCGTACGCACTGGGCTGCGCCATCGGCGACAAGAATGCGGTAGAGCGCATTCGCCGTTTGCGTCAGCTCGACGACAAGCACAACTTCACCCTGGTTTGCCGCGACCTTTCGCAGATCGGCCTATTCGCCAAGGTCGACACCGCCTCCTTTCGCCTGCTGAAGAATCACACCCCGGGGCCCTACACCTTCATCCTCAACGCCACTCGCGAGGTGCCGCGCATGCTGCTGCACCCCAAGCGTCGCACCATCGGCATCCGCATTCCCAGTCATCCCATCGCCCTGGCGTTGCTGGAGCAGTTGGGCGAGCCGTTGATGAGCGTCAGCCTGATCATGCCGGGCGATGAGCTGCCGATGTCCGACCCCTATGAAATGCGCCAGATCCTCGAGCATCACGTCGACCTGATCATCGATGGTGGCTTTGGCGGGCTGGAGGCCTCTACCGTGGTCAATCTAGCTGACGAAAGCCCTGAAGTCGTGCGCGTCGGTTGCGGCGACCCGACGCCCTTCAACGATCTCTGACGCAGCGTTTTCCGTTGTGGCTGCGGCTACCCTATACTCCGCGATCTTGTCTGGATTATGGATAGAACGGTTTGAGCTTTAACGACTCCGAGCGTCGGGTGCTATCAGGGATGCGTCCGAGCGGTCGTCTGCATCTCGGGCACTACCATGGTGTGCTGAAGAACTGGGTCAAGTTGCAGCACGAGTACGACTGCTTCTTCTGCATCGTCGACTGGCATGCACTGACCACCGACTACGCTGAAGCCGGCCAGCTTTCCCAACACGTCATGGACGTGGCGGTGGATTGGCTGGCTGCAGGGGTAAGCCCCAGCTCCGCGACGCTGTTCGTGCAGTCGCAGGTGCCGGAGCATGCCGAGCTGCATCTGCTGCTGTCGATGATCTGCCCGCTCAGCTGGCTGGAGCGTGTGCCGTCGTACAAGGAGCAGCAGGAGCGCCAGAGCGGCAAGGACCTTTCCACCTATGGCTTTCTCGGCTACCCGCTGCTGCAGGCGGCGGACATTCTGCTGTACCGTGCCGGGCAAGTGCCGGTGGGTGCCGATCAGCTCCCGCATATCGAATTTGCCCGCGAAGTGGCGCGACGGTTCAACCACCTATATGGCAGCGAACCGGATTTCGAACTGAAGGCCGAAGCTGCCATCGGCAAGTTGGGCAAGAAGGTCGGCAAGCTCTACTCCAACCTGCGCAAGGCCTACCAGGAGCAAGGTGATGCCCAGGCGCTGGAGACGGCGCGCGCCCTGCTCAAGGAGCAGACCAGCATCACCCTGGGTGATCAGGAACGTCTGTACGGTTACCTTGAAGGCGGCGGCAAGGTGATCCTGGCTGAGCCACAACCGATGATCTCGGAGTATTCGCGAGTACCGGGGCTGGATGGGCAGAAGATGGCCAAGTCCACCGGCAACGCCATATTCCTGCGCGACAGCGACGCCGAGATCGAGGAAAAACTGCGGCGCATGCCCACCGATCCGGCGCGGGTGCACCGTGACGATCCGGGTGAGCCACAGCGTTGTCCGGTCTGGCCGCTGCATCAGCTGTATTCCAGCGACGAGCAGTTGCATTGGGTGGTCGAGGGCTGTCGCGCCGCCTCGATTGGCTGTCTCGATTGCAAGAGCGTGCTGTGCTCGTCTCTGCAGGCCGAGCTGATACCACTGCAGCAGCGCGCCATCGACTACGAGGACAGCCCGGACCTGGTGCGCAGCATCCTTGCCGAAGGCGCCGAGCACGCGCGTGACGAGGCGCGTGAAACCCTGGCCGAAGTGCGTCTGGCCATGGGCCTAAATTATCGTTGAAGGAGCGCCCGTCGATGAGTGAGCCCGCCACGCCAGCCGCCGACAGCCAGGCCGGTGCCCAGCAGGAGCTGCCGTTCGCCCTGGTCTATGGCGAGGCCGTCACCGAGCTGCCGCTGGACCTCTACATTCCCCCGGATGCGCTGGAGGTCTTTCTCGAGGCCTTCGAGGGGCCGTTGGATCTGTTGCTCTATCTGATTCGCAAACAGAACATCGACATCCTCGACATCCCGGTCGCCGAGATCACCAAGCAATACATGGGCTACGTCGAGCTCATGCATTCGGTACGTCTGGAACTGGCTGCCGAATACCTAGTAATGGCCGCCATGCTTGCCGAGATCAAGTCGCGCATGCTGCTGCCGCGCTCGGCCGAAGCTGAGGAAGAAGAGGACGACCCGCGCGCCGAGTTGATTCGCCGCCTGCAGGAGTACGAGCGCTTCAAGGCGGCTGCCGAGGGTATCGACGAACTTCCGCGCGTCGGCCGTGACGTCACCGTCCCCAGGCTCGATGCTCCCGAAGCCAGGGCGCGCAAGCTGCTGCCGGACGTCAGCCTGGAGGAAGTGCTGCTGTCGATGGCCGAAGTGCTGCGCCGCGCCGACATGTTCGAAAGCCACCAGGTTACCCGTGAGGCCCTGTCCACCCGCGAGCGCATGAGTGAGGTGCTGGAGCGTCTCAAAGGCGGAGCGTTCGTGCCTTTCGTCGAACTGTTCGCGGCCGAGGAGGGGCGGCTTGGTGTGGTCGTGACCTTCATGGCGGTGCTCGAATTGATCAAGGAATCCCTGGTCGAGCTGGTGCAGAATGAGCCATTTGCCGTCATTCACGTCCGAGCCCGTGCCGAATGAACCTCAACGACCCCAAAGACCTGGCCCAATTGCTCGAAGCCTTTTTACTGGCTTCCGGCAAGGCACAGTCGCTCGAACGCCTTTTCGAACTCTTCGAAGAGGGTGAGCGGCCCGAGCCGCAGCAGTTCAAGGCCGCGCTGGAAGTCCTGCGCCAATCCTGCGAGGGGCGTGCCTTCGAGTTGAAAGAGGTGGCCTCGGGCTACCGCCTGCAGGTGCGCGAGCGCTTCGCTCCCTGGGTCGGCCGGCTCTGGGAGGAGCGCCCACAGCGTTATTCCCGCGCCTTGCTGGAAACCCTGGCGCTGATCGCCTACCGCCAGCCGATCACGCGCGGCGAGATCGAGGATGTGCGCGGCGTTGCAGTCAACAGCAACATCACCAAGACCCTGCTCGAGCGTGAATGGATTCGTGTGGTGGGCTATCGCGACGTGCCGGGGCGCCCGGCGATGTTCGCCACGACCAAGGGCTTTCTCGATCACTTCAACCTGAAAAGCCTCGACGAACTGCCGCCGCTCGCCGCCTTGCGCGAGCTGGAACCGGAGCCTGAACTGGCGCTAGACGACGAGGCGGAGGTGCCGGCTGGGCTGCAGGCGCGCGCCGATCTGGCGTTGCAGGAAGATGGCGAGGCCGTCGAGCCGCGTGAGGAAACCAGCTTCCGCAGCCTGCTGGCCGAGCTGGATACCATGGAGCAAGGGCTCAAGACCGATTTCGATGACCTGCGCCTGGCCGAGGAAGACGAGGCAGGTGAGTCTGATGAAGCAGTCGAAGATGACCTGGCCGACCTGGACGGCGATCAGTCGTTGCATTGAGCGCGTTTAAGCCGTTTATCGAATACTTCAATCTCGCTGCCGCTTGCCCGGCCTTTATTCTTGCGCCCATCCGATCCTGCCGTTTCAGGAGATCCCATGAGCAAGAGCCCGTGCATCAAGGTCTGTGAGTTCGAGAAGGACATTTGTCTCGGTTGCGGCCGCAGTCGCCAGGAAATCAAGGGCTGGAAGCGCCTGGGCAAGGGCGAGCGTCTGCTTCTGCTGGCCGAGGCCGATATGCGACTGCTGGCGCTGGAGGCGACCGGGCGGCGCAAGTTCTGATTACGCCGGAATTCGTAAAGCGCGCCGTTCTGCGCTTTTCGCTGTCGCCTGGCCGAGCCTCGGCTACCCTAAGAGCGCTGTAGTGCGTATGATGCGCGCCCTTCGATCATCCTTTACTACACCGGGAGGTGCCCAAGATGACTGAGCACGAACAACCGCGTCCTGCAGGCGAGAAACTGCAGAAAGTCCTGGCCCGTCTCGGGCTGGCTTCGCGCCGCGAAATCGAAACCTGGATCGCCGAAGGGCGGGTCAAGGTCAATGGCGCTGCCGCGACCCTGGGCCAGCGCGTCGATGCCAACGACGCCATCGCCCTCGATGGCCGCTTGCTCAAGCGTGAAGAAATCACCGGCTCGGTACGCCGTGTGCTGATCTACAACAAGCCGGACGGCGAGATCTGCACCCGTGACGACCCGGAAGGCCGCCCGACCGTATTCGACCGCCTGCCGCGTCCCAAAGAAGGGCGCTGGATCAACATCGGTCGCCTCGACATCAACACCACCGGCCTGTTGCTGTTCACCACCGATGGTGAGCTGGCCAACCGCCTGATGCACCCCTCCTATCAGATGGACCGTGAATACGCGGTGCGTGTGCGCGGCGAGGTGACCGAGGAAATGCTGGAGAACCTCAAGACCGGCGTGATGCTCGAAGATGGCCCGGCCAAGTTCACCGACATCAAGGAAGCGCCCGGTGGCGAAGGCTTCAACCACTGGTATCACTGCGTGGTCATGGAAGGGCGCAACCGTGAGGTGCGTCGTCTGTGGGAGTCCCAGGGCTTGGTAGTGAGCCGTCTGAAGCGCGTGCGTTTCGGTCCGGTGTTCCTGACATCCGAACTGACCATGGGCCGCTGGCGGGAAATGGACCAGCGCGAAGTCGACATCCTCAGCGCCGAAGTCGGCCTTACTCCGCAGGCACTGCCGGCGATGAAGGAAAAGACGCGCGAAAAGCTCGACCGCCTGCAGCGCAAGTCGGCCAAGCCTGTGGAAGTGCGTGGCAAGCGTGTATTGCGTCCGGCGAAAGATGAGGCAGGCGCCGAAAACGCTCGCCCGAGCCGTGCTCCGCGCCGCGAGGAAGCCGAGCAGCGTACGCCACGTGGCCCGCGCAAAGAGGGTGGTGAGCGTCGCGAGAATGGTCGTGGCGCACCCATTGCGGAGCGTCCGGGTGACGTCAAGAAGCGCCAGCCGCGTCCGGCCGTTGAGCTGGCCGATCGTCCGGCGCGCAAGCCACGCCCGGCAACGCCTGGTAAGCGCCCGCCGTCTGGTGACGGCCAGCGCCCTGGCTTCGGCCGCAAGCGCTGAGCAACGAAAAGGGACTCCGCGGAGTCCCTTTTTTCATTCTGGCCCGACTTGCATCCGGGCTATGCAGAGCAGCTTTTCAGCCCGCCATGGACAGGCGATTGCGACCTTCGCGCTTGGCGACATACAGCGCGTTGTCAGCGCGGCGCAACAGGCTTTCGCTCGACTCGCCCGGCAGCAGGCTGGAGCAGCCCAGGCTGATGGATACTTCGATGGGTCGGCCGGCATCCAGGCATTGCAGCTCCATCACTGCAAAGCGCAGGCGCTCGCCCACCAGCGCCGCCCCTTCGCGGTTGGTGCCGGAGAGAATGACCAGAAATTCCTCGCCACCGTAGCGAAAGACCATGTCGATGTTACGCAGCTGGTTCTTCAGGGTCTGGGCCACCGCTTTCAGCACCTCGTCGCCAAGCGCATGGCCGTGGTTGTCGTTGATGCTCTTGAAGTGGTCGATGTCGAGCATCAGCAGCGACAAGGGTTGCAGGTTGCGGCGGGCCAGATCCACCTCGCGCTGCAGCACTTGGTCCATGGCGATGCGATTGCCGGTATCGGTCAACGGGTCGCGCAGCGCGCTTTGCAGGGCCGTGCGGTAGAGCAGGGCGTTGCGCAGCGGGAACAGCAGGCTGGCCAGCAAGGATTCCAGCTGGGTCAGTTCATCTTCGGCAAAGCGCTGCTTGCGGCGGAAAATCAGCTCGCCCAGGTATTCGCCCTCATGGCTCAGGCGGTAGCCGGCCGAATGAGGGGCGCGCTCGCCCAGCTCTAGGCGCAGATCGTGCGACGGATGCTGGAAGGCCAATGCATCGAGTGGCACCAGGCGCTGCACTTCGCGAAAGAACAGCGTGAGGATCCGTTCCACGTCCAGGCTGGTCTGCAGTTGCAGGCTCAGTTGGTGGCGCAGCTCGACCAGGCTGGCAGGCTTGAGCGGCAGGTTGCGCGTGCCGGTAAAGCCGAGACGCTGCAATTTGGCAGCGTCGAAATCGATGGTGTTGGACTGGCTGGGGGGGACCATGGAGCTGAACCTCTGGCGCGATGGTGCGACGAGAGGGTTAGAGCGAATTTCATGCCAGGTGGTTCAAGATAGATAAAATCTCTTTTAAATCAGTTTGTTAGGTGTTCTTTAAGGGCGAGGGCCGGCAAGCGATTGCCGGTTGTCTGACGGCGGTACTGGCAATGTGCTGCCGCCCGGCAAGGGGCGCGGCGGATTTCTGTCGTGCCATGGCCCGTTGATTGCCAGCGGGCCATGGCATGGGCCCTATTGCGCGTCGAATGCCTGGCCGTTGACGCCTTTGCTGTCCGGGCCCATCAGGTAGAGGTAGAGCGGCATGATGTCCTCGGGCAGCGGGCGCGTAGCCGGGTTCTCTCCTGGGTAGGCCTGGGCGCGCATGGCCGTGCGGGTCGCCCCCGGATTGATGCTGTTGGCGCGCACGCTGGCGATGCCGTCGAGCTCGTCCGCCATGACCTGCATCAGGCCCTCGGTAGCAAACTTCGATACCGCGTAGGCGCCCCAGTAGGCGCGACCCTTGCGCCCGACGCTGCTGGAGGTGAAGGCGACGGAGGCATCCTCCGAGAGCTTGAGCAGCGGCAGCAGGGTGCTGCTGAGCATGAACATGGCGTTGACGTTGATGTGCATCACGCGCATGAAGTTATCGCCGGACAGCTGCTCCAGCGGCGTGCGTGGGCCGAGGATCGAGGCGTTGTGCAGCAGGCCGTCGAGGCGGCCGAATTCGTTCTCGATCAGCACCGCCAGTTCGTCGTACTGGTGCGGCAGGGCGGTTTCCAGATTGAAGGGGATCACCACCGGCTGCGGGTGACCGGCCGCCTCGATCTCGTCATAAATCTGGCTCAGGTTGGCTTCGGTCTTGCCCAGCAGCAGCACGGTCGCGCCGTGGGCGGCGAAAGTCTTGGCGGCGGCGGCGCCGATACCGCGGCCGGCACCGGTGATCAGGATGACGCGATCCTTGAGCAGGTCGGGGCGGGCGGTGTAATCGAACATGTTCTGGGTCCTTCGGGGAGCATTGATTGGTGCGGCGGGCCTGACCCGCCAAATAGCCTGACGACGGGCGGCGCCCGCTTTATACCTTCAGCAGCTGCACAGGGCGCGGTCGAGAATCGCGCGCAGCTCCTGGGGCTGGTCGACGACCACGTCGGCGCCCCAGTTGCGCGGGTTGTCTTCGGGGTGGATATAGCCGTAGGTCACCGCCGCAGTACGGCAGCCGGCGGCGCGGCCGGACTCTATATCGCGGGCATCGTCGCCGATGAACAGCACTTCCTCGGGTTTGACTCCCATTTGCTGGCAGGCGAGCAGCAGCATGTCCGGCGCCGGTTTGCTCTGCTCGACGTGGTCGGGGCAAACCAGTACCGCCGAGCGCCCCGCCAGATTCAGGCCTTGCATGATCGGTTCGGCGTAGCGCAGCGGCTTGTTGGTGGCAACGCCCCACAGCAGGCGTGCCTGTTCGATGTCGTCGAGCAGGGCTTCGATGCCGTCGAACGGGCGGGTGAGCACGGCGCAGTGTTGCTGGTAGCGCTCCAGAAACTCCTGGCGCAGGGCTTCGAAGGCTGCCGAGTCCGGGGCTGCGTCGAAGGCGCAGGCGACCATGGCGCGTGCGCCACCGGATACCTGGTCACGAATGGCCTTGTCTGCCAGGGGCGGCAGGCCGCGGGCGGCGCGCATGGCCTGGGTGATTGCGATGAAGTCCGGCGCCGAGTCGAGCAGGGTGCCGTCCATGTCGAAAAGAACTGCTTTCAAACGCATGCGGGCTACTCCTTGCGCAGCGTCTGGATCATGTAATTGACGTCGACGTCAGCTTCCAGTTTGTAGTGCTTGGTCAGCGGGTTGTAGGTCAGGCCGATGATGTCCTTGACCTCCAGCCCGGCTGCGCGGCTCCAGGCGCCCAGTTCGGAGGGGCGGATGAACTTCTTGAAGTCGTGGGTACCGCGTGGCAGCAGGCGCAGGATGTATTCGGCGCCGATCACGGCGAACAGGTACGCCTTGGGGTTGCGGTTGATGGTGGAGAAGAACACCTGGCCACCCGGCTTGACCAGCTTGTGGCAGGCGCGGATGACCGAGGACGGATCGGGTACGTGCTCGAGCATCTCCAGGCAGGTGACGACATCGAACTGGCCCGGCATTTCCTCGGCCAGGGCTTCGGCGGTGATCTGCCGGTAATCGACTTCCACGCCGGATTCCAGCTGGTGCAACTGCGCGACCGAAAGCGGCGCCTCACCCATGTCGATGCCCATGACGGTGGCGCCCCGCTGGGCCATGGCTTCGCTGAGAATGCCGCCGCCGCAGCCGACGTCCAGCACACGTTTGCCGGCGAGGCCGACGCGCTCATCGATCCAGTTGACCCGCAGCGGGTTGATGTCGTGCAGAGGTTTGAACTCGCTTTGAAGGTCCCACCAGCGGTGTGCCAGGGCCTCGAATTTGGCGATTTCGGCGCGGTCGACGTTGCTCATAAGCATCTCTATTCAAAGCGTGGAAAGCGTACTGCCGCTATGTTGCCAGTTTAAGAACGGGCGTGGGGCGGCGCGGATTCGTTCAATGTATGTCAGTTTGTCGCAGTCGTTTCGAGAGCGTAGCCCGGATGCAATCCGGGGTGGCTGCATTCTTCCCGGATTTCATCCGGGCTGCCTTTGGGCAATCCTGGTTCCCCATTCCCTGGCCTTGGCGATCAGCTCGCTTTCGTCCATGCGGGTCAGGCGCCCATCGTCCAGCAGCTGCTTGCCGCCCACCCAAAGGTGTTTCACGCAGTCGCGGCCGCTGGCGTAGACGAGCTGCGATACCGGGTCGTAGATCGGTTGCTGGGCCAGGCCGGAAAGGTCGAAGGCGACCACGTCGGCCAGCTTGTCCAGTTCCAGCGAGCCGGTCTGTGTGTCCAGTCCCAGTGCGCGGGCGCCATTCAGGGTCGCCATGCGCAGGGCGCTGTGGGCATTGAGGGCGGTGGCCGAGCCGGCGACGGCCTTGGCCAGCAGGGCGGCGGTACGGGTTTCGCCGAGCAGATCGAGGTCGTTGTTGCTGGCGGCGCCGTCGGTGCCGATGGCGACATTGACGCCGGCCTGCCACAGACGTTCGACCGGACAGAAGCCGCTGGCCAGCTTCAGGTTGGACTCGGGGCAATGCACGATGCTGCAGTTGTGTTCCACCAGCAGCTCCAGATCCTCGTCATCGATCTGGGTCATGTGCACGGCCTGAAAGCGCGGGCCGAGCAGGCCGAGGCGAGCCAGGCGCGCCAGTGGGCGCTCACCGTGTTTGCTGACGGCGTCGGCCACTTCCTGCGCGGTTTCGTGCACGTGCATATGAATGCCGGCGTCCAGCTCGTCAGCCAGCACGCGTATCTGCTCGAGCTTGTCGTCGCTGACGGTGTAGGGCGCGTGCGGACCGAAGGCGATGCGGATGCGTGGGTGCTGCTTGAGGTCATCGAACAGTTGCAGGCCCTTGCGCAGCGCCTCGTCGGCATTGAGGGCGCCGGGCACGGGAAAGTCCAGCACCGGGATCGTGATCTGCGCCCGCATGCCTGCCTTGTGCACGCACTCGACTGCTGTCTGTGGGTAGAAATACATGTCGGAGAAGCAACTGATGCCGCCCTTGATCTGTTCGGCGATGGCCAGGTCGGTACCGTCGCGGACGAAATCCTCGTCGACCCATTTCCCTTCGGCTGGCCAGATGTGTTCATGCAGCCAGGTCATCAGCGGCAGGTCATCGGCAATGCCGCGCAGCAGCGTCATGGCTGCATGGCCGTGAGCATTGATCAGCCCGGGGGCGAGCAGGCACTGCGGCAGCTCTCGCACTTGTGTCGCGGGGTGGCGCAGCGCCTCTGCGCGCGGTGCGATCAGTGCGATGCGTCCGTCGCGGATGCCCAGGCCGTGATCGCGCAGCACCACGCCCGCCGGCTCCACGGGCACCAGCCAGGTGGGCAGCAGCAACAGGTCGAGAGGGGCTTCGGGCATGGAGGGTTGTCCGTCTGGCTTGATCGGTGCAGGGAAGGTCGCCAGTGTATAGATGAACGCGCGCAGCTTGAAGCCGTGAGGGGCTGCCGGATTGTTCGGTTGGTGCCTGCCAGTCTGCGTATAATCGGCGATTTTTTGGCGGTGCAGGATGGAGTGCGTGATGCGCGAGCAATTGCTGGCGGTGGAGAAGGTTCAGGCAATCGAGTGGCGCGACGGTGCGTTGTATTTGCTCGATCAGCGCCTGCTGCCGCATCGGCAGACCTGGTTGCGCTTTGACTCCGCTGCCGAAGTGGCGGATGCGATTCGCGACATGGTGGTGCGCGGTGCGCCGGCCATTGGCATCGCTGCAGCCTATGGTCTGGTGCTGGGCGCCCGTGCTCGGCTGCAGGCGGGCGGTGACTGGCGTGAGGCGCTGGACGCCGATTTTGCCTGTCTCGAGCGCTCGCGCCCTACTGCGGTCAATCTGTCCTGGGCGTTGCAGCGTATGCGTGAACGCCTGGCGCGGATCAAGGACGGCGATGACGCTCTGGCACTGCTCGAAGCCGAGGCGATTGGCATTCATGTCAGTGATCGCGAAGCCAATCTGACCATGGCGCAGCTGGGTATGGAGCTGATCCGCAAGCATCAGGGCAACCCGCAGGTGCTGCTGACCCACTGCAATGCCGGCGCTCTGGCCACTGGCGGCTTCGGCACGGCGCTCGGGGTGATCCGCGCGGCGCACCTGGAGGGCCTGGTCGAGCATATTTATGTCGATGAAACCCGCCCCTGGCTGCAAGGCGCCCGGCTGACTGCCTGGGAGCTGGCTGGCGATGGCGTGCCGGTCAGCCTCAATGCTGATGCGGCGGCAGCGCACCTGATGAAGACCAAGGGCATTACCTGGGTGATAGTCGGGGCTGATCGCATCACCGCCAACGGCGACGTGGCCAACAAGATCGGCACCTACCAGCTGGCCGTCAATGCCATGCATCACGGTGTGCGCCTGATGGTGGTGGCGCCGAGCTCGACCATCGACATGAGCCTGGAAAGCGGCGAAGACATCCTGCTCGAGGAGCGCGATGGTCGTGAGTTGCTGGAGATGGCGGGGCAGCGCGTGGCGGCGGACGTGCCTGCGGTCAATCCGGTGTTCGATGTGACGCCTGCGGATCTGGTCGATTACCTCGTGACCGAGAAGGGGGTGGTCGAGCGTCCCGACAGCGCCAAGATGGCGCAACTGATGTGCCGCAAGCGCCTGCACTGAACCTGCCGCGCACGCCCCTCTGCGGGGTAGGTGTGTGGCACGCTTTGTGGTAATCTCCGGCAGTTTTCAAGGGGGCTGACTAAAGCCGCCTTCACTGCATCGAATCGTGACATAACTCGTTGATTTGTCGTGAGTCGCTGATGGCTTGAGGCTATCGCGACGTGCTCCATGGCGTTCAGGAAGAATGACGCGGAGTTTCACCAGAAAAAGGAACCAGGCTTCTCATGGGCGAACTGGCCAAAGAAATCCTCCCGGTCAATATCGAAGACGAGCTGAAACAGTCCTACCTCGACTACGCGATGAGCGTGATCGTCGGGCGTGCGCTGCCGGATGCGCGCGATGGCTTGAAGCCGGTCCACCGCCGTGTGCTCTATGCCATGAGCGAGCTGGGCAACGACTGGAACAAGCCCTACAAGAAATCCGCCCGTGTGGTCGGTGACGTGATTGGTAAATACCACCCGCACGGCGACACAGCGGTGTACGACACCATCGTGCGTATGGCGCAGGACTTCTCCCTGCGCTACCTGCTGGTCGACGGTCAGGGCAACTTCGGTTCGGTCGACGGCGACAACGCCGCTGCCATGCGATACACCGAAGTGCGCATGACCAAGCTGGCCCACGAGCTGCTGGCCGACCTGGAAAAAGAAACCGTCGACTGGGTGCCCAACTACGACGGCACCGAGCAGATTCCGGCGGTAATGCCGACCAAGGTACCGAACCTGCTGGTCAACGGCTCGTCCGGTATCGCCGTGGGCATGGCCACCAACATCCCGCCGCACAACCTCACCGAAGTGATCGATGGCTGCCTGGCGCTGATGGATAACGCCGAGCTGACCGTCGATGAGCTGATGCAGTACATCCCCGGCCCTGACTTCCCCACTGCGGGCATCATCAACGGCCGTGCCGGCATCATCGAGGCTTATCGCACCGGCCGTGGGCGCATCTACGTGCGCGCCCGGGTCGAAGTGGAGGACATCGACAAGGTCGGCGGTCGCCAGCAACTGGTGGTGACCGAGCTGCCTTACCAGCTGAACAAGGCGCGTCTGATCGAGAAGATCGCCGAGCTGGTCAAAGAGAAGAAGATCGAAGGCATCACCGAGCTGCGTGACGAATCCGACAAGGACGGCATGCGCGTGGTGATCGAACTGCGCCGTGGCGAGGTGCCGGAGGTCGTGCTCAACAACCTCTACGCCCAGACCCAGATGCAGAGCGTGTTCGGCATCAACGTCGTGGCGCTGGTCGACGGTCAGCCGAAGACCATGAATCTCAAGGACATGCTCGAGGTATTCGTCCGTCACCGTCGTGAAGTGGTGACCCGGCGTACTGTCTACGAGCTGCGCAAGGCCCGCGAGCGCGGCCATATTCTCGAAGGTCAGGCGGTCGCGCTGTCGAACATCGACCCGGTGATCGAGCTGATCAAGAGCTCGCCGACCCCGGCCGAGGCCAAGGAACGCCTGATTGCCACGGCCTGGGCCTCCAGTGCCGTGGAAGCCATGGTCGAGCGTGCCGGTGCCGACTCCTGCCGCCCGGAAGGGTTGGATGAGCAGTACGGTCTGCGTGACGGCAAGTACTACCTGTCGCCGGAGCAGGCTCAGGCCATCCTCGAACTGCGCCTGCACCGCCTGACCGGTCTGGAGCACGAGAAGCTGCTGGCCGAGTATCAGGAAATCCTCGCTCTGATCGGTGAGCTGATCCGTATCCTGACCAACCCCGAGCGCCTGATGGAAGTCATCCGCGAGGAGCTGGAGAAGGTCAAGGCCGAGTTCGGCGACAAGCGCCGTACCGAGATCATCGCCTCGCGTCAGGACCTGACCATTGCCGACCTGATCACCGAGGAGGAGCGTGTCGTCACCATCTCCCACGGTGGCTACGCCAAGAGTCAGCCGCTGGCCTCCTACGAGGCGCAGCGTCGCGGCGGCAAGGGCAAGTCCGCCACTGGCGTGAAGGACGAGGATTACGTCGAGCACCTGCTGGTGGCCAACAGTCATGCGACCCTGCTGCTGTTCTCCAGCAAGGGCAAGGTGTACTGGTTGCGCACCTTCGAAATTCCCGAGGCCTCGCGTGCCGCCCGTGGTCGTCCGCTGGTCAACCTGCTGCCGCTGGATGAGGGCGAGCGCATCACCGCGATGCTGCAGATCGACCTCGAAGCCCTGCAGCAGAGCGCCGGTGCCGACGAAGATCTGGACGACGAAGGCGTGGTGATCGAAGGCGAAGCCGTCGAAGTGGTCGAAGCCGAGGAAGTCGAAGAAGTCGAGGGCGAAACCCCTGAGCTGGTCGCCGAGCCGACAGGCGCCTTCATCTTCATGGCCACCGCCTTCGGTACTGTGAAGAAGACCCCGCTGGTGCAGTTCAGCCGTCCGCGTAGCGCCGGCCTGATTGCCCTGAAGCTGGAAGAGGGTGACACCCTGATCGCTGCCGCCATCACCGACGGTGCCAAGGAAGTCATGTTGTTCTCCGATGCCGGCAAGGTGTTGCGTTTCGCCGAGAGCAAGGTTCGCACCATGGGCCGTACCGCGCGTGGTGTGCGTGGCATGCGTCTGGGCAAGGATCAGGAACTGATCTCCATGCTGATTCCGGAGTCCGGTGCGCAAATCCTCACTGCCTCCGAACGCGGTTTCGGCAAGCGCACCGGCCTGGGCAAGTTCCCGCGTCGTGGTCGTGGCGGCCAGGGCGTAATCGCCATGGTCACCAGCGAGCGTAACGGCAAGCTGGTCGGCGCCATCCAGGTGCAGGACGGCGAGGAAATCATGTTGATTTCCGACCAGGGCACCCTGGTGCGTACTCGTGTCGACGAGGTCTCCAGCTCCGGCCGTAACACTCAGGGTGTGACCCTGATCAAGCTGGCTAAGGATGAGACTCTGGTTGGCCTGGAGCGCGTGCAGGAGCCGACTCCGGTAGACGAGGACGAACTGGTCGAAGGCGAAGAGAGCGTTGAAGTCGCCGAAAACGCCGAAGCACCGGTTGCCGACGCCGAGGAAGGCAGCGAGGAAGGCAGCGAGGAATAAAGTCGGGCTTTGTGGGAGGGGCCGGGCGGCGTTCCGATTAGCGGCGACAGTCGCGGCTAAAGCCCCTCCCACGGCACGGCAGACAGTTTGGACATGCCATCGCCTGGTGGTGGCGTTCTGTGAATCTGAGAGAGACAGACGTGAGCAAGCGAGCTTTTAACTTCTGCGCCGGCCCGGCCGCGCTGCCGACCGCTGTACTGCAACGCGCCCAGGCCGAGATGCTCGACTGGCAAGGCAAGGGCCTGTCGGTGATGGAGATGAGCCATCGTAGCGACGAGTACGTGGCCATCGCCAGTCAGGCCGAACAGGACCTGCGCGATCTGCTCGCTGTGCCCAACGATTACAAGGTGCTGTTCCTGCAGGGCGGTGCCAGCCAGCAATTCGCCGAGATTCCGCTGAACCTGCTGCCGGAAGATGGCGTGGCCGACTACGTCGAAACCGGTATCTGGTCGAAGAAGGCCATCGAAGAAGCCCGTCGCTACGGTGCGATCAACGTCGCCGCCAGCGCCAAGGCGCATGACTACTTCGCCATCCCCGGGCAGAACGACTGGCAGTTGTCGAAGAATGCCGCCTACGTGCATTACTGCAGCAACGAGACCATCGGTGGTCTGCAGTTCGACTGGGTGCCGCAAACCGGTGACACGCCGCTGGTGGTGGACATGTCCTCGGACATCCTCTCGCGTCCTACCGATGTGTCGCAGTTCGGCCTGATCTACGCCGGCGCGCAGAAGAACATCGGTCCCAGCGGGCTGGTGGTGGTGATCGTGCGTGAAGACCTGCTCGGTCGTGCGCGCTCCAGCTGCCCGACCATGCTCGACTACAAGGTCTCGGCCGACAACGGCTCGATGTACAACACGCCTGCGACCTATTCCTGGTACCTGTCCGGCCTGGTCTTCCAGTGGCTGAAGGAGCAGGGCGGCGTCGAGGCCATGGAACGCATCAACCGCGCCAAGAAAGACCTGCTGTACAAGGCCATCGATGGCAGCGACTTCTACAGCAACCCCATCGCCCACAACGCGCGCTCCTGGATGAACGTGCCGTTCCGCCTGGCGGACGAGAAGCTGGACAAGGTGTTCCTGGCTGGCGCCGATGAGCGTGGTCTGCTCAACCTCAAGGGCCATCGTTCGGTAGGCGGCATGCGTGCCTCCATCTATAACGCTGTCGGTCTGGATGCGGTCGAGGCGCTGGTGGCCTACATGGCCGAGTTCGAGAAGGAGCATGGCTAATGACGGATGTAATCTCTGAGCAGGAGCTGCAAGCGCTGCGGGTTCGTATCGATAACCTCGACGAGCGTATTCTCGAGCTGATCAGCGACCGCGCGCGCTGCGCCGAAGAAGTGGCGCGGGTGAAGATGAAGGAACTCAAGGAAGGCGAGTCGCCGGTCTTCTACCGTCCCGAACGCGAGGCTCAGGTACTCAAGCGCGTGATGGAGCGCAATCAGGGGCCGCTGGGCAACGAGGAAATGGCGCGGCTGTTCCGCGAAATCATGTCCTCCTGCCTGGCCCTGGAAAACCCGCTGAAAGTGGCTTACCTCGGCCCGGAAGGCACCTTCAGCCAAGCCGCGGCGATGAAGCACTTCGGTCACGCGGTGATCAGCGTGCCGATGGCGGCCATCGACGAGGTGTTCCGTGAAGTGGCCGCTGGTGCGGTGAACTTCGGCGTGGTGCCTGTGGAGAATTCTACCGAGGGCGCGATCAATCACACGCTGGACAGTTTCCTCGAACACGACATGGTCATCTGTGGCGAGGTGGAGCTGCGCATTCACCATCACCTGCTGGTGGGCGAGACCACCAAGACCGACAAGATCACCCGCATCTACTCCCATGCCCAGTCGCTGGCGCAGTGCCGCAAATGGCTGGATGCGCACTATCCGAATGTCGAACGCGTGGCGGTTTCCAGCAACGCCGATGCCGCCAAGCGGGTCAAGAGCGAGTGGAACAGTGCGGCCATCGCCGGCGACATGGCGGCCAATCTGTATGGCCTGACCAAGCTGGCGGAGAAGATCGAGGATCGTCCGGACAACTCCACGCGGTTTCTCATCATCGGCAGCCAGGAAGTGCCGCCGACTGGCGACGACAAGACCTCGATCATCGTCTCCATGCGCAACAAGCCGGGCGCGCTGCACGAACTGCTGGTGCCGTTCCACAACAACGGTATCGACCTGACCCGCATCGAAACCCGCCCGTCGCGCAGCGGCAAGTGGACCTATGTGTTCTTCATCGATTTCGTCGGTCATCACCGCGATCCGCTGATCAAGGATGTGCTGGAGAAGCTGGCGCAGGAAGCAGTGGCGCTGAAGGTGCTGGGTTCCTATCCGAAGGCGGTGCTGTAAAACCGCGCCGTTGTAGGGGCGGCTTTAGCCGCGATACTCGTGACTGACGTCGCTCCTGCGAAGCCTGTGGTGCTCGGTCGAGACAATGAGGTTGTGTAATGAGTTGCGATTTCCTGACCCTGGCCCAGCCAGGGGTGCAAAAACTGTCCCCTTATGTGCCGGGCAAGCCGGTCGATGAGCTGGCCCGTGAGCTGGGGCTCGACCCGGCCGGTATCGTCAAGCTGGCCAGCAACGAAAACCCCCTCGGCCCCAGCGACAAGGTGCTGGCGGCGATTCGCGCCGAGCTGGACGAACTGACCCGTTATCCCGATGGTAATGGCTTCACCCTCAAGAGCGCCCTGGCCGCGCGTTACGGCGTCGATGCGGCGCAGGTGACCCTGGGCAACGGCTCCAACGATATCCTCGAGCTGGTTGCCCGTGCTTACTTGGCGCCGGGCCTCAATGCCGTGTTCAGCGACTACGCCTTCGCCGTGTACCCCATCGCCACCCAGGCCGTTGGCGCGCAGGGCAAGATCGTGCCGGCCAGGGAATACGGTCATGACCTGCAGGCGATGCTTGCCGCCATTGATGACAACACGCGCGTGGTGTTCATCGCCAACCCGAACAACCCGACCGGCACCTGGTTCGGTCCCGAGGCCCTGGAAAACTTCCTGGCCAAGGTGCCAGAGTCGGTGCTGGTGGTGCTGGACGAGGCCTATATTGAATACGCCGAGGGCGACGAGCTGCCGGACGGCCTGGATTACCTGGCGCGCTACCCCAATCTGCTGGTTTCGCGCACCTTCTCCAAGGCCTATGGTCTGGCGTCGCTGCGCGTCGGTTATGCGATCAGCTCGCCGGCCATCGCAGATGTGCTCAATCGCGTACGTCAGCCGTTCAACGTAAACAGTCTGGCCCTGGCCGCTGCCTGTGCAGCGCTGGCCGATACCGCGTATTTGGCTGAAAGTCGTCGTCTCAACGATGCCGGCATGCAGCAGTTGGAAGACGGCTTGCGTGCGCTGGGCCTGAGCTGGATTCCCTCCAAGGGCAACTTCATCGCCGTCGATTTCGCGCGCGACACCGCTGCGATCAACCAGGCGCTGCTGCGTGAAGGGGTGATCGTGCGACCGATGGCCGGTTACCGCATGCCGAATTTCCTGCGGGTCTCCATCGGTTTGCCGAAAGAGAATGCGCGCTTCCTCGAGGCCCTGGCCAAGGTGCTGTCGGCGTGACTGTCACTGCAATGCAATCGAGCCCCCCTAAGATCGGCCGCCTGGTGGTGGTCGGCCTGGGGCTGATCGGCGGTTCCTTCGCCAAAGGCTTGCGCGAGCGCGGCTTGTGCCGCGAGGTGGTTGGTGTCGATCTGGATGCCGAATCACGTCGTCTGGCGGTCCAGTTGGGTGTGGTCGATCGTTGCGAGAGTGATTTGGCTGCCGCCTGTCAGGGGGCGGAGGTCATTCAGCTGGCTGTGCCTATCCTGGCCATGGAGAGAGTGTTGGCCGAGTTGGCCGGGCTTGATCTTGGCAACGCCGTGCTGACCGACGTAGGCAGTGCCAAGGGCAATGTCGTGCGCGCTGCGCGTCAGGCATTCTCCGGCAAGGCTGTGCGGCTGGTGCCTGGTCATCCCATCGCGGGCTCGGAGCAAAGCGGGGTGGAGGCGGCCAACGCCGAGTTGTTCCGTCGGCACAAGGTCATCCTGACGCCTTGCGAATACAGCGATGAGGCGGCTCTGGTTCTGGTCGAAGGGCTGTGGCGCGAGCTGGGTGCGGATGTCGAGTCGATGGCAGTCGAGCATCACGATCAGGTGTTGGCTGCAACCAGTCATCTGCCGCATCTGCTGGCTTTCACCCTGGTCGACTCGCTGGCAAAGCGCAGCGAGAACCTGGAAATATTCCGCTATGCCGCTGGCGGTTTTCGCGACTTCACGCGGATCGCCGGCAGTGATCCGGTGATGTGGCACGACATCTTCCTCGCCAACCGCGAGGCGGTGCTGCGCACACTGGATACATTTCGCGACGACCTCGACGCTCTGCGCGACGCGGTCGACGCCGGGGATGGGCATCAACTGCTGGGCGTGTTCACTCGCGCCCGCGTTGCCCGCGAACATTTCAGCAAAATTCTGGCCCGTAGGGCCTATGTGGACGCTATGCACTCGACCGATCTGATTTTCCTGGCAAAACCCGGTAGCAGCCTGTCCGGACGTATCCGCGTACCTGGTGACAAATCCATTTCGCACCGCTCGATCATGCTGGGTTCGCTGGCCGAAGGTACTACCGAGGTCGAGGGTTTCCTCGAGGGCGAAGATGCTCTGGCCACGCTGCAGGCGTTCCGTGATATGGGCGTCGTCATCGAGGGGCCACACCATGGTCGTGTGACCATCCACGGTGTTGGCCTCAATGGCCTCAAGGCGCCGGCCGGCCCGCTGTACATGGGCAACTCGGGCACCTCCATGCGCCTGCTCTCTGGGCTTCTGGCCGCTCAGCCGTTCGACACCACCCTGACCGGTGACGCCTCGCTGTCCAAGCGCCCCATGAATCGTGTGGCCAGGCCGCTGCGCGAGATGGGGGCGGTGATCGAGACCGGCCCTGAGGGTCGCCCGCCGCTGAATATCAAGGGCGGCCAGCGCCTGACCGGTATGGACTACGACATGCCGATGGCCAGTGCCCAGGTCAAATCCTGCCTGCTGCTGGCTGGGCTTTACGCCGCCGGCAAGACCTCCGTGACCGAACCGGCGCCGACTCGTGACCACACCGAGCGCATGCTGCGCGGCTTCGGCTACCCGGTGAGCGTTGAGGGCAGCACCGCCTGCGTCGAGTCCGGGCACAAGCTCAGTGCGACGCGCATCGAAGTGCCTGCCGATATTTCCTCGGCAGCGTTCTTCCTGGTCGCGGCGAGTATTGCCGAAGGTTCCGAGCTGGTGCTGGAGCACGTTGGCATCAACCCGACCCGTACTGGCGTGATCGACATTCTCAAGCTGATGGGTGGCGACATCACCCTGGAAAATCAGCGTGAAGTGGGTGGCGAGCCGGTGGCGGACATTCGTGTTCGTGCAGCCAGGCTCAAGGGCATCGACATTCCGGAAAATCTGGTGCCGTTGGCCATCGATGAGTTCCCGGTGCTGTTCGTCGCTGCTGCCTGTGCCGAAGGGCGTACGGTGCTGCGTGGGGCCGAAGAGCTGCGGGTCAAGGAATCCGACCGTATTCAGGTCATGGCTGACGGCCTCATCGCCCTTGGCGTCAAGGCCGAGCCCACGCCGGACGGCATCGTCATCGAAGGTGGCGCTATCGGCGGTGGCGAAGTCTGGGCGCACGGTGACCACCGTATCGCCATGTCTTTTAGTGTTGCCTCGCTGCGCGCCAGTGCACCCATTCGTATCCACGACTGCGCCAACGTCGCCACTTCCTTCCCCAACTTCCTCGCCCTGGCGGCGGAAGTGGGGATCAAAGTGGCTGTAGAGGGCAACGCATGACTGCCCCGGTAATCACCGTCGATGGGCCGAGCGGGTCAGGCAAGGGCACCGTCTGTGCGTTGTTGGCCAAACAGCTGGGCTGGAATCTGCTCGACTCCGGTGCGCTGTATCGTCTGCTGGCCTTCGCTGCCGGTAACCATGGCATCGACCTGACCAACGAAGAGGCGCTCAAGCAATTGGCGGCGCATCTCGATGTGCAGTTCATCGACAAGCGCATCATCCTCGAAGGCGAGGAGGTGACCGATGCCATTCGTAACGAGCAGGTGGGAGCGGGCGCTTCCATGGTTGCCTCGCTGCCGGCCGTGCGCGAAGCACTGCTGCAGCGCCAGCGCGCTTTTCGGGAAATGCCCGGCCTGGTGGCCGACGGCCGTGACATGGGCACGGTGGTGTTCACCGACGCGCCGCTGAAGGTTTTTCTGACCGCCAGCGCCGAGGAGCGTGCCCGTCGCCGTTACCTGCAGTTGAAGGCCAAGGGCGATGATGTTAATCTCGCGAGTCTTCTTGATGAGATACGGGCACGCGATGAGCGTGATACCCAGCGTGCGGTGGCTCCGCTCAAGCCGGCAGCCGACGCAATCGTGCTGGATTCCACCGAACTCTCCATCGAGCAAGTGCTTGAACGAATTCTGAGCGAGGTTGCTGATCGCGATCTCGCCGGCTAAGGGTTCTCGGTTGCCTTAAATCGACGAACTCGCAAGGAGGCATACGGGAGACCAGTCCTTGTCCCGTAGGCCTCTTTTTACATGAACGAACCCACATGGTCTGGAATGTGGTTTGGGCGAATCCCCGCCCTTGATCAACAGGAATCAACATGAGCGAAAGCTTTGCAGAACTATTTGAAGAAAGCCTGAAATCCCTCGACATGCAGCCGGGCGCCATCATCACCGGTATCGTGGTCGACATCGACGGTGACTGGGTTACCGTCCACGCCGGTCTGAAGTCCGAGGGCGTCATCCCGCTCGACCAGTTCTTCAACGAACAAGGCGAGCTGACCATCAAGGTCGGTGACGAAGTCCACGTCGCGCTGGACGCGGTTGAAGATGGCTTCGGTGAAACCAAGCTGTCCCGCGAGAAAGCCAAGCGCGCTGAATCCTGGCTGGTTCTGGAAGCTGCGTTCAACGCTGAAGAAGTGGTCAAGGGCGTTATCAACGGTAAGGTCAAAGGCGGCTTCACCGTTGACGTCAACGGTATCCGTGCGTTCCTGCCGGGTTCCCTGGTTGACGTCCGTCCGGTGCGTGATACCACCCACCTGGAAGGCAAAGAGCTGGAATTCAAGGTCATCAAGCTCGACCAGAAGCGCAACAACGTTGTCGTTTCCCGTCGCAGCGTCCTGGAAGCCGAGAACAGCGCCGAGCGCGAAGCTCTGCTGGAATCCCTGCAGGAAGGTCAGCAAGTCAAAGGTATCGTCAAGAACCTCACCGACTACGGTGCGTTCGTTGACCTGGGCGGCGTAGATGGCCTGCTGCACATCACCGACATGGCTTGGAAGCGCATCAAGCACCCGTCCGAGATCGTCAACGTTGGCGACGAGATCGACGTCAAGGTTCTGAAGTACGATCGCGAGCGTAATCGCGTATCCCTGGGCCTGAAGCAACTGGGCGAAGACCCATGGGTTGCCATCAAGGCTCGCTACCCGGAAAACACCCGCGTTGTTGCCCGTGTCACCAACCTCACCGACTACGGCTGCTTCGCCGAGCTGGAAGAGGGCGTGGAAGGCCTGGTACACGTTTCCGAAATGGACTGGACCAACAAGAACATCCACCCGTCGAAGGTCGTCAACGTCGGCGACGAAGTGGAAGTCATGGTTCTGGACATCGACGAAGAGCGTCGTCGTATCTCTCTGGGTATCAAGCAGTGCAAGACCAACCCGTGGGAAGACTTCTCCGGTCAGTTCAACAAGGGTGACAAGATCTCCGGCACCATCAAGTCGATCACCGATTTCGGTATCTTCATTGGTCTGGACGGCGGCATCGACGGCTTGGTTCACCTGTCCGACATCTCCTGGAACGAAGCCGGCGAAGAAGCTGTGCGTCGCTTCAAGAAGGGCGACGAGCTGGAAACCGTCATCCTGTCGGTTGACCCGGAGCGCGAGCGCATCTCCCTGGGCATCAAGCAGCTGGAAGACGATCCGTTCAGCAACTACGTCTCCATCAACGACAAGGGCACCATCGTCCGTGGCGTTGTGAAAGAAGTAGATGCCAAGGGCGCCATCATCGACCTGGGCAACGAGATCGAAGCTACCCTGAAAGCCTCCGAAATCAGCCGTGACCGCGTTGAAGACGCGCGCAACGTCCTGAAAGAAGGCGACGAAGTAGAAGCGAAGATCATCAGCGTCGACCGCAAGTCCCGCGTCATCAGCCTGTCCGTCAAGTCGAAAGACGTTGAAGACGAGAAGGACGCGATGAAGGAACTGCGTAACAAGCAAGACGTTGAAAGCACCGGCCCGACCACCATTGGTGATCTGATCCGTGCTCAGATGGAAAACCAGAACTAAGTTCGGGTAATTCATCGAAGAAAAGGGCGGCCCTCGGGCCGCCCTTTTTTCGTTTTGGGGGTTCCTTTAGCGTCTTCTGCGTGTCCTGGCTTGCTTCCCGGCGTCCGCTCTCGGGCATGCATTTCTTTGCTCGTATCTTTAAAGAGCGGCGTGCTATCTACTTGTAGCTGGCACTAATGAAATCGTTATATGGGCGTTTACTTCCAATGTTGTGCTAACACCTTGTTTTTCAGGCTGTTCAAAAGCTGATCAGCGTGCTACAACCGAACCGTCGAGTCTTCTAGCCGCTTGAAAAAGAAGGGAAAACCATGACCAAGTCGGAGTTGATCGAAAGAATTGTCACTCACCAAGGTCAGCTGTCCTCCAAGGATGTCGAGTTGGCCATCAAGACCATGCTTGAGCAAATGTCCCAGGCGCTGGCCACGGGCGATCGCATCGAGATTCGCGGCTTTGGCAGCTTCTCGCTGCACTACCGCGCACCGCGTGTAGGGCGCAACCCGAAGACGGGCCAGTCCGTGCGTCTGGATGGCAAGTTCGTGCCGCACTTCAAGCCGGGCAAGGAGCTGCGTGATCGGGTCAATGAGGATGAGTGATTCGCGTGGATCTCAAGTCGGTTCGCTGGCGTCATTACTTCGTTATGCTTGCCAAATAGAAAAAAAACGTCAGAATGTGCGGGCTTTCACGCTGGTGGCTTTTTGATGTTGCTTTAGGTTGGTTCTCGTTTAGTCGTGTGTGGACGTATTGCGCATTCTCGGGCTGAGTCCCTTTAGATAGAGCTAGTGTTAAGGGATTGACTCGTGCGGTACCCCTCCATTATTCACCATGGCGCTGTCACCGGCGTTACGGGCTCATGCCATCAGCTACAGATGGACGATGAGCACGCGCTGCTGATCGACTGCGGCCTCTTTCAAGGCGCTGAAACTTCCCCTGAAGGTCGAGCAGGCGCCGGCAAGCTTGCCATCGATTTCTCTCTGGACGGCATCAAGGCTCTGGTCGCGACGCATGTTCATATCGACCACGTTGGCCGCATCCCCTACCTGCTTGCAGCCGGCTTCAAAGGGCCGATTCTCTGTAGTGAGCCATCAGCTAAACTCCTGCCAATCGTGCTGGAAGATGCCTTCAAGCTCGGCTTTAGCCGAGATCAGAGACAGGTTCAGCGCTATCTCAAGCTGATCGAGCAACGCATCGTCGCGCTTCCCTACAAACAATGGTTCACCTTGGTGGATAGCAAGCAGCTGAAAGCCAGCATCCGGCTGCAGCGGGCCGGGCATATCCTTGGCTCCGCGTATGTTGAGGTCGATCTGCATTACCTCACTACAGGTGAGAAAAAGCGCATTGTTTTCTCCGGCGATCTGGGTGCGCCTCATGCGCCCATCCTGCCAGCGCCGAAAGCGCCGCATAAAGCCGATGTCCTGGTTATCGAAAGTACCTACGGTGATCGTTTGCATGAGGATCGTCGCACGCGCCGTAAGCGCCTGGAGATGGTGCTGGAACATGCGCTGAGCAATAACGGTACGGTGCTGATTCCCGCCTTCAGCATCGGGCGAACGCAAGAGCTGCTCTACGAGCTGGAAGACATCATTCATCGCCGATCGCTCAAGGCAGTAGCGAGCCAGTCGCAAGCCACCGGCTTGGCCAGGGCGAAACGCGCATCGCTCGACTGGTCGAACCTGCCGATCATTCTTGATTCCCCCCTGGCCAGCCGTTTCACCCAGGTCTACCGGGAGCTCGATCATTTCTGGGATGCCGAGGCAAAGGCGCGCTTGAAGGAAGGGCGCAATCCGCTGACCTTCCGTAACCTGCTTACGGTGGATAGCCACAAGGCCCACCTCGCCATGGTCAATCGCCTGGCTCAAACTGCGCAGCCCGCCATCGTGATTGCCGGTAACGGCATGTGCTCCAGTGGGCGTATCGTCAATTACCTGAAAGCCATGCTTGGCGATGAGCGGCACGACGTGCTGTTCGTTGGTTACCAGGCCGAAGGCTCACCGAGAAGACAGATCCAGCGTTTCGGGCCGCGTAATGGCTATGTGGAATTTGACGGGCAGCGCTATGACATTCGGGCTCAGGTGCATACCATAGGTGGTTATTCTGCCCATGCAGATCAAACGGGTCTGGTGAGCTTTGTTACCCGGATGACGCACTGGCCGTCAGAGGTTCGCGTTGTACATGGCGAGTCTCAGGCCAAGCAGCAATTAGCAACGGTTCTGCAGCAGCGTTATGCCGCGACTGACAAAACCTTAAAGATAGTAATTCCGTGACGTTTTTGATGGGGTGTAATAGTGAAGGCTGATTCGCTGCAGGCGTATATCGATAAATTCAAAAGTCGAGATGCCCTGATAGGTATCGTCGGTCTCGGCTATGTCGGTTTGCCGTTGATGCTGCGTTACAACGCCATCGGTTTTCGCGTGCTCGGCATTGATATCGATGCAGTCAAGGTTGACAAGCTCAATGCTGGTCAGAGCTACATCGAGCATATTGCCAGTGATCATATATCGAAAGCGCGTGCGAGCGGTTTTGAAGCGACCTGCGATTTTGCTCGAGCCAGCGAATGTGACGCATTGATTCTCTGTGTGCCGACTCCGCTCAACAAGTATCGCGAGCCCGATATGAGCTTCGTGATCAATACCACGAACGCGATTACGCCGTATCTACGTGCTGGGCAAGTAGTTTCCTTGGAAAGCACAACATATCCCGGCACCACTGAAGAAGAATTACTGCCGCGTGTTGAATCGACAGGTCTGAGGGTCGGCGAGAGTGTTTTCCTGGTTTACTCGCCAGAGCGTGAAGATCCGGGCAACCCAGATTTCGAGACACGCACCATTCCCAAGGTTATCGGTGGCCACACGCCGAACTGCCTTGAAGTCGGTATTGCCCTGTACGAGCAGGCCATCGACCAGGTCGTGCCAGTCAGCTCGACGAAAGCGGCGGAAATGACCAAGCTACTGGAGAACATTCACCGTGCGGTGAACATTGGCTTGGTCAATGAAATGAAGGTGGTCGCTGACCGCATGGGTATCGATATCTTCGAGGTGGTCGATGCTGCTGCGACCAAACCCTTTGGCTTCACCCCTTACTATCCCGGGCCGGGCCTGGGCGGGCACTGCATCCCGATCGATCCGTTCTACCTGACCTGGAAGGCGCGTGAGTACGGCTTGCATACCCGCTTCATCGAACTGTCTGGGGAAGTAAATCAGGCCATGCCTGAATATGTCCTTGGCAAGCTTATGGATGGTCTGAACGATCGAGGGCAGGCTCTCAGGGGTAGTCGAGTTCTGATATTGGGTATCGCCTACAAGAAGAATGTCGACGACATGCGCGAATCTCCCTCAGTAGAAATCATGGAACTCATAGAGGCAAAAGGTGGTGTTGTTGCTTACAGCGATCCGCATGTACCTACATTCCCCCAGATGCGTGAGCATCATTTCGATCTGCGCAGCGAGCCTCTGAGCGCTGAGAACATCGCCAGTTTCGACGCCGTGGTGCTGGCCACCGATCATGAGCGTTTCGATTACGAGCTGATCAAAACTAATGCGCGCCTTATCGTCGATACTCGTGGCAAGTATCGCGCTCCGTACCCGAACGTCATCAAGGCCTGATCCTGCTTTGCGGGTTGGCATGCGCTGTATGTATGGCGGCCCGTTATCCCTTTGCGAGACACCATCATGAAAAGATTCGCTCTCGTCGGCGCTGCCGGCTATATCGCGCCTCGCCATATGCGCGCCATCAAGGACACCGGCAACCAGTTGGTCTGTGCCTATGACATCAACGATTCGGTCGGTATCATCGACAGCATCTCGCCGCAAAGCGAGTTTTTCACCGAGTTCGAGCGGTTCCACGATTATGCTTCGCGCCTCAAGCGTGATCCGTCGACTACTCTCGATTACGTCTCTATATGCTCGCCAAACTATCTGCACCATCCCCATATCACGGCTGGCTTGCGTCTCGGCTGTGACGTCATCTGTGAAAAGCCGCTGGTGCCGACCTCTGAGCTGCTCGATGACCTTTCCCTGGTTGAGCGTGAAACCGGCAAGCGTCTCTACAATATTCTGCAGCTTAGGCATCACCAAGCCATCATCGATCTGAAACAGCGCGTGGGCGCGGGCGACAAAGCGCGCAAGCACGAAGTCGAGCTGACCTACATCACCAGCCGCGGCAGGTGGTACATGGAGAGCTGGAAGGGCGATCCGCGCAAGTCCTTTGGTGTCGCCACGAACATTGGTGTGCATTTCTTCGACATGCTGCATTTCATCTTCGGCGCGCTGCAGCGCAACGTGGTGCACTACGTCGATAACTACAAGGCTACCGGCTACCTAGAGTACGAAAATGCTCGCGTTCGCTGGTTCCTCTCCATCGATGCGAATGATCTGCCTGATGCAGTAAAGGGCAAGAAGCCGACTTACCGGTCCATCACCTGCGATGGTGTCGAGATAGAGTTTTCCGAGGGCTTTACTGACCTGCACACTGTCAGCTACCAAGCTATTCTCGATGGCAAAGGCTATGGAATCGAGGACGCTCGCCACTGCGTGGAAACCGTTGAGACCATCCGCACCCTGGCCGCTACTCGCGCTCAGAACGGTGAAGATCATCCGTTCCTTGCGCGCCTGCTGGGTTGAGCTTATGAGCCACTACCAGCATCCCAGCGCCATCGTCGATGAAGGCGCACAGATTGGCGAAGGTTCGCGCATCTGGCATTTCGTCCACGTATGCGCGGGCGCTCGGATTGGCAAATGTGTGTCCCTAGGGCAAAACGTATTCGTCGGCAACAAGGTGCTGATCGGCCACCACTGCAAGATCCAGAACAACGTCTCGGTGTATGACAACGTCACACTTGAGGAAGGCGTCTTCTGCGGTCCAAGCATGGTCTTCACCAACGTCTACAACCCGCGTTCGCTGATCGAACGCAAGAGCGAATACCGCGACACCTTGGTGAAGAAGGGTGCCACGCTGGGGGCCAACTGCACCATCGTCTGTGGCGTCACCATCGGGGAGTTCGCCTTCATTGGTGCAGGCGCGGTCGTCAACAAGGACGTGCCGGCCTATGCACTGATGGTAGGTGTTCCTGCCCGGCATATAGGCTGGATGAGCGAGCATGGCGAGCAGTTGGATCTGCCACTCACCGGGGAGGGGAGTGCGCTATGTATTCACTCAGGGGAGCGCTATGTGCTCGAGGGCGGCATTCTGAGAAAGGAGCAAGCGCAGTGATCGAATTCATCGATCTCAAGAAGCAGCAGGCGCTGATCAAAGACAAGATCGATGCCAACATCCAGCGGGTGCTGGCCCACGGTCAGTACATTCTTGGCCCAGAAGTGGCCGAACTGGAGGAAAAGCTGGCGGCCTTCGTGGGCGCCAAGTACTGCATCAGCGTGGCCAATGGTACCGATGCGCTGCAGATTGCTCAGATGGCGCTGGGTGTCGGTCCGGGCGATGAAGTGATTACCCCTGGGTTCACCTACATCGCGACTGCAGAAACCGTCGCTCTGTTAGGGGCCAAACCGGTGTATGTGGACATCGATCCGCGTACCTACAACCTGGATCCTCAGCTGCTCGAGGCTGCAATTACGCAGCGCACTAAAGCGATCATCCCTGTTTCATTGTATGGCCAATGCGCCGATTTCGATGCGATCAATGCTATCGCCGCCCGGCATGGCATCCCCGTGATCGAGGACGCCGCGCAGAGCTTCGGTGCCACGTACAAGGGCAAGCGCTCGTGCAATTTGACCACCATTGCCTGCACCAGCTTCTTCCCAAGTAAGCCCTTGGGTTGCTATGGCGACGGTGGAGCAATCTTCACCAACGATGACGAATTGGCCAAGGTAATGCGCCAGATCGCGCGTCATGGTCAGGATCGTCGCTACCACCATATTCGTGTGGGCGTTAACAGCCGCCTAGACACCCTTCAGGCGGCAATTCTGCTGCCCAAGCTGGAAATATTCCCGCGCGAACTGGAGCGGCGTGAGCAAGTCGCCCATGATTACAGTCGTCTGCTGGGAGATGCCGGTATTGCCGCACCATTTGTTGAGACGCATAACTGCAGCGCTTGGGCCCAGTACACTGTGCAGGTGGCCGGACGCGATAAAGTGCAGGAGAGTCTCAAGGCTGCCGGCATCCCTACTGCGGTGCACTACCCGATTCCGCTCAACCGCCAACCGGCGGTGAAGGATGATGCTGCATGCCTACTGGTGGGTGATGCCATTGCAGAGCGAGTTATGAGTTTGCCTATGCATCCCTATCTCGATGATTCCTCGCAGCGTGTCATCATCCAAACATTGCAAGAGAGTTTGGGAGCATGAGTGGTAAGGTCGCCGCGAGAGTCTTGCGTTCCTGACAGAATGAAGTCTCTTTCTGATTTGGGACAGGGTTTGCCCTGCGGTGTCGGTAAAAATCAGGCCGAGATGTGGCTGGATGATCGTTCAGGCCCGCGGCACCCTATGTTTATTGTGCTTAACCCCTCTCGCTGTTACAGCGCCGGCAGCTCCGGTCGCCTCGTCAAGGAGATTGAAAAATTAACGTTCCCTTTATTGACCTCAAGCGCTTGGAGCCCGATTTCCACACGGCGCTGATGGAAAAATTCCATACCATGACCCTGGGCGCGCAATTCATCGGCGGTGCTGAGGTCGCTACGCTTGAAAACCGTCTGCAGGCCGAACTGCAGGTCGCGCATGCGGTGAGTTGCGCCAACGGTACCGATGCCCTGCAACTGGCGCTGCGTGCGGTTGGCGTGGGCGAGGGCGACGTGGTGCTGGTGCCGAACGTGACCTTCTGGGCGACCTTCGAGGCGGTAGTGAATGTCGGCGCCAAACCTGTGACGGTAGACGCCGACCTCAGCGATGGCGGCGTGTGTTTCGATGCCTTTGCTCAGGCCATCCGCGAGTCCCGGCCCAAGGCGGCACTGGTGGCGCACCTGTATGGCTGGGGTACTGCCCGCCTGCTTGAATTGCGTGCATTGTGCCGCGATCAGGGCGTGGTGCTGGTGGAGGACGGCGCCCAGTCCTTTGGCGCCCGTTATCAGGGCGAGCCCATCTATAAGGGCGCGTACATATCTACCACCTCCTTCTATCCGGCCAAGGTGCTGGGCGCTGCCGGTGACGGCGGTGCAGTGTTCACCGACGATGCCGAGTTGGCCGACAAGGTCCGCCGCCTGGGCAACCATGGCCGCACCGCCCACTACGGCTACGGTGACGTGGGCTGGAACTCGCGCCTGGACTCGCTGCAGGCGGCCTTCCTCAACCTGGCGCTGGATCACATCGATGCACGGATAGCCTCGCGCCGCGAAGCCGTGGCGTTTTACCAGAAGCACCTTCCGGCCACCGGCATCCAGTTAATGAATGCGCCGGCCGGCTATGAAGAAAATGGCTACTGCAATGTCTGCTTAGTGCCGGATGCCGCATTAAAGGCCAGCCTGGAGGCCCGCCTCAAGGCCGAAGGCATTGGGTTTGGCAACATCTATCCCAGCGTCATGTCCAGTCAGCCAGGGGCTGCGGCCTATATCAAGGGCCACTTTGGCGGCCAGATCGGCGAGCAGCTGTGCGCCTCGGTGTTGAACCTGCCGCTGTTCCCCTACATGACTGAAGCCGAGCAACTGCGCGTAGTCGACGTGGTCGGTTCGGTTCTCGGAGGTGGAAATGTCCGCTAATGACATCTACATCCACCCCAGCGCCAATGTTTCAGACAAGGCCAGCATCGGTGCTGGCAGCAAGGTCTGGATCAACGTGCAGATCCGCGAGAACGCGGTGATCGGCGAGGGCTGCATCCTATCCAAGGATGTCTACATTGACCACGCAGTGAAGATCGGCAACCGCTGCAAGATCCAGAACAGCGTCTCGGTTTACAACGGCGTAGAGATCGGCGACGACGTCTTCGTCGGGCCCAATGCCTGCTTCACTAACGACAAGGTGCCGCGCGCCTTCAATGCCGACTGGATGATCACTCCGACGCGCATCGACGACGGTGCCAGCATCGGCGCTAATGCTACCATCGTATGCGGCATCACCATCGGCGAGTTCGCCATGGTTGCCGCGGGCAGCGTGGTGACTAAGGACGTTGCGCCCTACACCCTGGTTATGGGTAACCCCGCACGTGCGGTGGCTCGTATCGACCGTGAAGGTAATCGCGTTTCTGGAGATGTTTGACGTTATGCAACAAGTGCTCAAGGTAGGCCTCATCGGCCTTGGTAACATGGGGCGCAACCACCTGCGCGTACTGTCGATGCTCAAGGGGGTCGACTTGGCCTTTGTCGCCGATGCCAATGCCGAAGTCGCCGCTAGGGCCGGCGAGGCGCATGGCATCCCAGGCGTGGTCGACCCGACACCGCTGCTGGCCGATGTCGATGCGGTGGTGATCTGCACGCCGACCGTGACCCACGCCGACTACATTCGCCTGGCCGCTGCCCATGTGAAGAATATCTTCGTCGAGAAGCCGCTGGCTGCCACCCTGGAAGAGGCGCAGGAAATCGCGGCGTTTGCCCGCGAGAAGGGGCTCAACGTGCAGGTGGGCTTCATCGAGCGCTTCAATCCGGCGGTACAGGCACTGAAGACCGTGCTTGATCGCACCGAACGCGTCATTAGCCTGGACTTCACCCGAACCAACAAAGTCAGCGCGCGCATCACCGATGTCGACGTGGTCACCGATCTGATGATCCACGACATCGACCTGGCCCTGTACCTCAACGGCCCTGCCCAGTCGGTAGCCGCCCACGGCTTCGCACACGGCAATATGATCGACTTCGCCTCGGCACTCATTACTCACGAAAACGGCCAGTTTTCGCGCATCCAGGCCAGTCGTGTGACGGACAAAAAAATTCGCCAGATCGAAGGCACCTGCGTCGACATGTTCGTCGACTGTGATCTTCTGCGTAAGGAAATCCTGATCAACCGCCAGTCCGAGGCGCGTGACAGCGGCAGCCTGCCCTATGCCATATCGGCTATCCAAGAAAGTGTGGCGGTTGCTCCGCAGGAAGCCCTGCTGACTGAACTACAGGTGTTCATGTCCAGCTGCCGTCAGTTGGGAGCAGGGCAGGTTCCGGGTGTCGACGCCGGCGTCGACGCAATGAAGATATGTGCACAAATTCAGGCGGCGGTTCAGGCATGACGATTCGAGAAGGTTTTGCGGGCAAGGGTGTTCTAGTCACGGGCGGCGCCGGCTTCATCGGCAGCCACCTGGTGGACCGCTTGCTGGCCGAAGGTGCCGCTCACGTGGTGGTGATCGACAACCTCTTCGTCGGCTCCGAAGACAACCTGGTCGAGGCCCTGGCCAGCGGCAAGGCCACCTTCTACCGTGATGACGCTGAGCTGAGCACCAGCCTGGAGTACATATTTGCCAACCACGTCATCGACGTGGTGTTCAACTGCGCGACCAAGGCGCTGAACTACTCCTTCCTCAATCCGGCCAACGCGTTCGACACCAATGTCAAGGTGGTGCTGAACCTGCTTGAGCTGCAGCGTCGCGGGTTGTTCAAGACTCTCTGCCACTTCTCCACCTCGGAGGTGTATGGCTCGGCCGTGTACGAGCCGATGGATGAAGCTCATCCGCGTAATCCCACTACGACCTATGCAGCGGGCAAGGCTGCCGCGGACCTTGCGGTGGAAAGCTATGTGCGTATGTTCTGCGTAGACGCTTACATCGTTCGCCCGTTCAACAACTACGGACCTCGGCAGAATCACAAAGGCATGCTGGCTGGCGTGATTCCGATCACTGCCGTGCGCCTGCTCACTGGCGGCACTCCGGAAATCCATGGCGAAGGCACGCAGAGCCGCGATTTCATATACGTCCACGACACCGTAGATGCTGTGGTTAAGCTGCACGCAGTGCTGCCGTCCGGTGAAACGGTGAACATCTCCACCGATAACCAAATCTCGATCAATGAGTTGATCCCGAGGATATGTGCCCACTACAGCTACAGTGGTGAGATCCTGCGCAAACCTGCACGCCATTCCGACGTGCTGTCGCACAATGCCAGTAACGAGAAGGTGAAGGGGCTGATTAAATATCGCCTGACCCCATTCGAAGAGGGGCTTAGCGAAACTCTCGGCTGGTATACCCATTTGATCGGAAACCGTACATGAGCCAGATCCGTTTGATGAAGCCCTATATCGGTTTCGATGAAGTCGAAGGCGAGATGCGGCAAATATTTGAAAGTGGCATTTTTACCCGTGGGCAACACGTGGATGCGTTTCGTAAAGAAATATGCGCCTATACCGGTGCACGGCACACGCATCTGGCCACTTCTGCCACTACTGCGCTAAGCGTTTGTCTGAAGCTGATTGGGATTGAGCCGGGTGACGAAGTTGTAGTTTCCGATTTCTCTTTCCCCGCCACAGCAAACGTTGTGGAGGACCTGGGAGCGCGTCCTGTCTTTGCCGATGTATCGCTCGATACCTACAATATGCTGCCCAGCGCATTGCGCGCTTGCATGAGTGCAAAAACCAAAGCTGTTATCGCTGTTGATGCGTTCGGTAATCCCAGTGGAATGCATGAAATCGCTGCAATCTGCAAAGAGTATGGGGTGCCGTTCATCGAGGATGCCGCTTGCGCCATCGGCAGCAGCGAACAGGGCGTACGTGTGGGGAATATAGCGGATCTGACCTGCTTCAGTTTTCATCCTCGCAAGCTCTTGACCACTGGTGAGGGCGGTGCGATCACCACGAATCGTGATGATTGGTCTGCATGGTTCGACGTGAAACTCAATCATGGGGCCAGCGGTATGCTGGGTTATGGTCTTGATTTCATTGACCATGGCTACAACTATCGTCTTTCCGAGCCTCAAGCGCTAATGGGGCGCGTGCAGTTGCGCAAATTGGACGCCATCGTTGCGGAGCGTAACGAGATCAGAGCTGAATATGTGCGCTTACTAGGTGGTGCTGGTTTCTTACCGCAACAACGCGCTGTGGATGTGGTCCACAACGTGCAGTCCTTGGTTTTCCGGGTTCCGGACGGTGTTGATCGGGATGCGCTGATCAGCGGCTTGCGCGAAGATGGTATCGAAACCACCATCGGTACTTACTGCCTGAGCGGCACGACGTACTATCGTGGACGTTATTCGGACGTTCAGCCCAATTCAGAGTTATTGCAGCGGCAGACTATAACACTGCCCTGCTATCAGGGTATTGATGCGCTGCGTGTAAGTGAAACCATCCTGCGCCGGAGCGACCAGTGAGCCGTACCTTGGTGTTCATGGGAAGCAAGGCCGCGGGTCTGCTACTTTGTGAAACTATCTGTGAGCTGTTACCTGGCTGTCTTGCTGCAATTTTTTGCCCTGATGACACAGCGGATGATCGCTCCGTTCTTGCATCTTTTAGTTCATTGGCGGAGCAGCATTCGATACCGTTGCACGTCGTTGCCACTCGTGTTGAGACATTACGCTGGCTTGACCACTATGATGCACGGATTGCACTAGTTCATGGTTGGTATCAGATTATTCCAGTGGATGGTGCCTGCGAATTTTACGGATTTCATTATTCGCCATTGCCAAAGTATAGAGGAAATGCACCGCTGGTTTGGCAAATCATCAATGGCGAAAAAGAGATTGGGGTAAGCTTCTTTCGGTTTTCAGCTGGGATGGATGAAGGGCCTTTAATTGCACAGGCAGCAGCGCCTCTATCTGAAAATGAAAATATCGGTGATGCCTTAAATAAAGCAAACGAGTTGATGTTGAGCCTGGCTCGTCTGCATGTTCGCTCATTAGCATCTGGCGAGATTGTACTGAATCCGCAACCAGAGACTGGTGCTTCGTATTGTGGAATAAGAGTGCCTACGGACGGAAGGATAGATTGGCATCAGCCCTCCAAGAAAGTTCACGACTTCATTAGGGCTCAATCAAAGCCTTATCCTGGTGCATTTACCCACGATGCTGATGGGCGCGTGGTCCGTATATGGTCCTCTTCCTTGGATTCTCGCCAAATATACGGTGTGCCAGGCAGTATCATCGATATAGGGCAAAGTGGTGTGTCGGTCGCCTGTGGAGGCGGTGGGGTTATTTTGCATAGTGTGAGTGTTGATCGCGATACTACCTGGCATAACGCTGCTGAGTTGATTCGCTCTATTAAGATGCGCTTTATATAGCTGGATGATGATATGCCTTCGGTAACAGGTTTTTCTGAGTCGGACTACCGGCGTCTGGTTTTAGATACTCAGCGGCAATACGAATTTTTCGGATTCGACGTGTTAGGCATGAGTGCTTTGCCTGCCAAGCTTGCTATTCTACGTCATGACATCGATTTCTCACCTGAGCGTGCGCTAGCAATCGCCAAGATTGAGGCGGAACTTGGTGTTTTCTCCAGTTACACAGTTCTTTTAACCGGCGAGTACTACAGCCCGTTTGAGAAGAGTGTTCAGCGTGCACTAATTGAAATAGACCGTTTGGGGCATGATGTTGGATTGCACTTTGATGCTCAATGGCATTCCGTAGCTCAAGAGGGTGGCTTGGAGTATGCGTTGCGAAGTGAAGTATCAACGCTGAAGCGAATTCTGGAGAAAAAGGATGATATCAAGTTCTTTTCTTTCCATAATACGACTCCTTTTACCATGGCATGCAAAAAGCGATCTTATGCTGACCTATGGAACGCTTATGCTGGTGCTTTGCAGGAAGAGGTCCAATACACAAGCGACTCGAATGGGTATTGGATTTATCGAAGTTGGGATGAGTTGATTGGTCAGCAGCATGATCGAATTCAAGTTCTAACTCACCCGGAGTGGTGGTGTAAAGAAGACGCGGAGCCCGGGGAGAAAATTGCTCAATCCATACTTTCTAGAGCTGTCCAGGGCTGGAGTGAATACGACCAGCTTTTAAGGGGGTTGAATCGATTAAACGTGACAGGCCTAGACGATGCGACATTTGGCGAAGTGCCGCAGGATGTGGCTGTCCTCCGGTTTCTATGGCTAGCGGGGTTAAAGGAGTTGGCGTGTCAGGGGGCTTTAACAAAGGCGTCCCAGAAAGCCGTTGGTCATGATGTTATTAATGATGAGATTTTCGGGCGTCTCCTTGCGGGCACTCTAGATAACGTTGAGTTGAAGCAAATTTTTGAAAAATCCATAAAGGTTATATTAGCTCGATGACTCTCAAGGTGCTGGTTCTTTGTTCACTCGAAACTGGCTGGGACTCAGTTGTAAGTGTGGCTCAGCAAGGAGCACATATTGCAGCTGTTATCGGACTCGACCATGACTCATGTGACCAGGACAAGGTCAGTGGCGTATTCGACGTTGAGAAAAGCTGCCAGAAGTTGGGGGTTTCGTTCATTAAGGTAAAGGATTACTCGTTGCGCGCCCGCGAGGACAAACTCGCTATTTCTGCTGTTTCCTACGATTTGATTTGGGTGGCAGGCTGGCAGCGGTTGGTGCCTGAATGGCTTATTGAGTCTGCGCGAATGGGGGTTCTGGGGGTTCATGGGAGCCCCGATGGGATTTCCGGGGGGCGAGGTCGCTCCCCTCAGAATTGGGCTCTGCTGTTAGGCTGCACTCGATTTGATATTGCGCTTTTCTTGATTAGGAAAGGTGTGGATGACGGACCCGTAATTTTAGAGCGCAGTTTTTTCTATAACGAAAGTGATGATATTAGAAGTTCGTATTATAAAGCATCATTGCTGATTTCTGAGATGGTGTTAGAAGTTCTGAATCATCCTGGTCGACTTTGTTCGGCTAGGCCTCAGAGCGGTGATTCATTCTATTTCCCGCAGCGACTTCCTGATGATGGTCGCGTGGACTGGTTCCAGCCTGTCTCTGTAATAGCGAGGCATTGTCGCGCGTTGACCAGACCATATCCGGGCATTCGGACCAAATGTAACGGAATTGTTTTGAGAGTCTGGCAATGCCAGCCATTTGATGATCGAATGAATGGAGCGGTTGGTCAAATTTCTACAGTTTTTGCTGATGGATGTTTCTTGGTTAATTGTGCAGATGGTCGGTTGCTTGTTCGTGAATGGTCTTCCGACGACGCTCAATGGGAGCCGTTTGCGAATATGCTTTTGGAGTCGGTTCCATTTCTTGATCAGCTATCCAGGGTCGTTGAGCGGCACACCGAAAAATTTCCTGATCAGCCAGTCAGTGACCGTATTTGTCGACTTGTTATTTAGTGCTTGATGGTGGGGTTTTATTTTGAGCTCATTTCGAATCTGCGTTGGCGTAATGGAAATTTCAGGACTGGCAAGCGGATTGGTACGCGGTTTTCGTGCGCTGGGGCGAGATGCTGATCTTGTTCTTGGATACAGACACCCCTTTGATTATGAAACCTTCGGGGATGTGTCTAGAGTGGCGCGTCTTTGGGCAAAAATCGGAACGCTGAGAACTGCAAGTAAAAATTTTTTTTTGAAGGTTCTTTGGGTGTTGTTGCATCGTATTATCGGGTGGATCGTTTTTCTTCGTTGCCTTCCTGCATATGACGCTTTTATTTTTACCTTTGGCCAGAGCTTTACCGGCGGAAAACTGGAGCTTCTATTGTTGAAAATGCTGGGGAAGAAGGTCGTTTTTATATATGTTGGTTCTGACTCTCGGCCTCCTTATCTTGATGGTGGAGCCGTGCCTGTGGCTGTGGCTGTTGGCGGGGTTTCTCGTGTTGTTCGCATGGCACGGAAAAAATTTAAAATGGTACGATTTCAGGAGAAGTATGCTGATTATGTTGTGAATTCTCCTTCGTCTGCCCAGTTTCACTCTCGGAAATTTATAAATTGGTTTTCTATGGGTGTTCCTATTTCTTGCGTGGAAACAGGGGGAGAGCCTTGGAAACGTTCCGATGATGTGATTCGAATCTTGCACAGTCCTTCGAATTCTCTGCTAAAAGGCTCTGATCTTATAAAGGCCGCTATAGAAAACTTGTCGAAAAAAGGACACCGGATAGAATTGGTTCTGGCGTCTGGTCTGCCTAACTCAGTTGTTCGAGAGATGATTGAGGACTGTGATTTCGTTGTTGATCAAGCTTATTCAGATAGTCCGATGGCAGTTTTTGCAGCTGAAGCTGCTAGTTTTTCAAAGCCTGCGGTTGTGGCAGGGTACTATGCGCAAAAAATTTGTAGTGTTGTGTCTTCCGAGGACATGCCTCCGTCGCTTTATGTGATGCCAGATGAACTTGAGGCTGCGATTGAGAAAGTTATTTCTGACTCAGCCTTTAGACAGGCGCTTGGGCGAAAGGCAAACGAGTTCATAACTAAACGCTGGTCGTGTATGGAAGTTGCCAGAAGGTACTCCGATCTATTGGCTGGAAAGGTACCAGAGGACTGGTATTTGTATCCGTCTAGTTTAAATTATGTGGGCGGCTGGGGGGCTTCAGCTGACAGAATAAAGTCCGTTGTTTCTCTCATAATAGAAAATTATGGTTCTGAGGCGCTTTTGCTAGATGATCAGCCGATTTTGAAGGCGGAGCTTTGTCGGTTGGCTGCTTCACCGGTCGAGGCTCAGTGTGCTTAAGGCGGTCCTGCGCGACAGCCTCGTCTACGGTCTGGCCTCGCTACTGTCCAAGGGCCTAGCGATCTTCCTGTTACCACTCTACACCCGGGTGCTGTCCCCGAGTGACTACGGCGCTTATGACCTGCTGATTACCCTCGGTGCGTTGGCCAACTTAGTGGTGGCCTTGGAGATTTCCCAGGGGCTGGCGCGCCATTGGGCCGATACGGCCGAGCCGGCAGAGCGCAGACGCCTCGCCAGCACCAGCCTATGGTTCAGTGTTTTGATGTACTCGCTGTTTCTGATTTTCGGCCTGCTGGCTGCGTCGCAGTTCAACGCGCTGCTCTTGGGTGATGCTCGCTACCTGAATGCGTTTCGCCTAGGGGTCGGCTTCATTGCGGTCAACGGCATCTATTATCTGTTGCTCAACCAGTTCCGCTGGGAGCTGCGTAGTAAGGCCTATGCCCTAACCAGCGTGGCTTATGCGTTGTTCACGCTGCTGTTTGCCATGGTCTTTTGTCTGTGGTTGGATTTGGGACTGGTCGGGGTGATGCAAGCCCAACTGATGGCGGCGCTGCTGGCCTGCCTGCTGTGCCTATGGCTGCTGCGCCGAACCTTCGGTTGGCTGTTCGATGTGGGTCAGCTACACGCAATGTTGCGTTTCTCGGCACCGCTGGTGCCGGCTGGCCTGGCAGTCTTCATCAGCTTGTATATCAACCGCTTTGCCCTCAATCACTTCGGCAACCTGGAAGATGTGGGTCATTTCGGTATTGGCAGCCGTATCGCCGCCCTGTCGGCGTTGCTGATTCTGGGAATTCAGGCGGCGCTGACGCCGCTGGTCTACCAGCACTACCGAGACCCGCAGACGCCTGGGCAGATTGCTCGCCTATTCAGTTGGTTCATGGCAGTGGCGCTAGTAGGCTGCCTGTTCCTGGCGCTGTTCGCTCGCGAGCTGCTGATGCTTTTCGCTACTCCGGAGTTCATGGCTGGTGCGGCGCTGGTGGGTGTGCTGGCGCCGGCGCTGCTGCTGTCGCAGATGTATATCTTCGCGCCGGGCATCGCCATTGCGAAGAAGACCCTCTGGCAGCTTTGGGTGACGCTGCTCTCGGCGGCGGCCAGCGTGGCCGGTAACTGGGTGCTGGTACCTCTGTGGGGTATTTGGGGGGCGGCGCTAGCCACCTTGCTAGCATCCTCGCTGTTCTTCTTTTGCTGGCTGTCGCTCAGTCAACGTCTGTACAGAATTCCCTACGCCTGGCGGGCGTTGCTGCTGTCGAGTCTGGGTTTCGTAGTGTGCGCCGGGGTGGGCATGCAGCTTGAGGCAACGGGGCTGGCGTTGCCTCTGAAGCTGTTGCTCAAGAGTCTGCTGATGTGTGTGCTGCTGGCGTTGGTCGTGGTGTGCGGGCTATTGCCCCTGGCGGATCTGCGGGCCGTGGTGCAGCAACTACGTCGCGTGTTTGGCTCTGCTCGTGTGTGATTTGCAAGGCGGGATCGCCTTGTCTTTGGAGATTGGATAGTCATGTGCGGTATCACGGGGGGATGGTGGCCTGGCCGGCCGGCCACGCTGGATGAAAGGTTAGCCCAGGCGTTGGCTGCGATGGACAGGCGTGGCCCAGATGACCGCGGTTATATGCTGTACCCAGGATCGAGTGGAGTCACTGCGCTTGGGCATACACGGCTGTCGATCATCGACCTTTCCGCAGCCGGGCATCAGCCTATGGAGTCACAGGGCAAGTCCGTTTCTATCGTTTTCAACGGCGAGATCTACAACTACCGCGAGCTGCGCGCGGAGCTTGAGCCGCTGGGGTATCGCTTCGTTTCTGGTTCGGACACCGAGGTGCTGCTTGCCGCTTGGCGACAGTGGGGGCGTGCGTGCCTGCCGCGGCTGGTGGGCATGTTTGCCTTCGTGGTGTTCGACAGTGTGCGTGGCACTCTCACCTGCGTGCGCGATGCCTTCGGTATCAAGCCGTTCTTCTATACCCGGGAGCAGGGCGGCTTCCTGTTCGCCTCTGAGGTGGCGGCGATCAAGGCGCTCAAGCAGGAGCGGGTGCAGCTGAACTGGCAGCGCGCCTACGATTATCTGGTGCATGCCGACTACGACAGTGGCGCACACAGCTTCTTCGATGGCGTGTTGCACCTGTTGCCCGGCCATCTGGTCGAACTGGACCTGGCTTCTGGTGCGCTGGGTGAGCCGCAGCGCTGGTGGTCGCCGCGCATCGAGGAGCGCGGCGACCTCAGTTTTGCCGATGCAACCGAGCAGTTGCGCGAGCACTTTCTGGCCAGTGTACGCCTGCATCTGCGCAGCGACGTGCCGCTGGGCGCGGCTCTGTCTGGAGGTATCGACTCTTCGGCGGTTGTGTGTGCCATGCGCCACATAGAACCCGATCTACCGATCAATACCTTTAGCTATATCGCTGATGGTAGCAGCGTATCGGAGGAGGTTTGGGTCGATCTGGTTAACCAGCACGTGGGGGCTCAGCCGCACAAGATTACAGTTGGTGGTGCTGAGTTGGCGCGAGACCTCGAAGATATGATCATCGCTCAGGGTGAGCCCTTCGGCAGTACCAGTATCTACGCACAATATCGAGTGTTTCAGCTAGCTCGTGAACATGGCATCACAGTAACCTTGGATGGACAGGGCGCAGATGAGTTGTTAGCTGGCTACAACGGCTATCCCGGGCCACGACTGCACAGCCTTCTCGATAACGGAGAGCTGCAGCGCGCTTGGAAATTTCTAGATGCTTGGGCAGAGTGGCCTGGGCGAAGCCGGATGTCCGGCGTGAAGCATGCAATTGCGCACATGACGAGCGGTAAGTTGCACGATCTGTTGCGCCGAATGGGGGGGGCGTATAGTGCCGCCTCCTGGATTAACTCAGATCTATTGCGTGAGCGGGGTATCTCATGTGGTTTTCCGCACACGGTTCCTCTGCACAACGAACGAGGGCGTCGCGTAGTTGAAGAGTTGGCTATTGCGTTGACTCAGCGGGGGTTGCCGGCACTGCTGCGACATGGCGACCGCAATTCGATGCGTTTTTCGGTAGAAAGTAGAGTGCCTTTCCTGACGACTGATATGGCGGATTTGCTGTTGTCGATGCCTGAGCACTATCTGATTTCTGATGCAGGTGAAACCAAGCATGTATTTCGTGCTGCAATGCGCGGCATTGTGCCTGACGAGATACTTGATAGACGCGACAAAATAGGATTTGAAACGCCTGAGTATGCGTGGCTGAGAACAATGTCGAATACGATAAGGGATTGGTTGAAGGTCGACTTGGGGCTACCTTTTCTTGATCAGGCGGAAATCCTTAAAGAATTTGACCTGATTATGCAGGGGAAGAAGAGGTTTTCTTGGCAGGTATGGCGATGGATAAATTTTTGCCGTTGGTATGAAATTTCTTTTAGGTAATATTAATTTTTTGCTCTCCGGTATTTTTATTAAATTTATTTAAATTCATGGTGGTGTGTGAACACGTATCGAGCAGATATTGATGGGTTGCGTGCTATAGCAGTATTGGCGGTATTGATTAATCATCTTGATTCGACCTTTCTTCCCGGGGGGTTTGTTGGTGTAGATATTTTTTTTGTGATTTCGGGCTTTCTGATTACTGCGCAAATTTATAAGAAAATACAGGAAGGCAAATTTTCTCTGTCAGAGTTTTATCAGAGAAGAGTCAATAGGCTTGCTCCAGCTTTAATTGCTCTAATCGGCGGAGTTTTGCTGCTCGGTTTTTTCTTGCTGTCGCCTTTGGATTTTCATAGAACTTCGGTGTCCTCCGTGTTTTCTCTGGCAGGTCTCTCGAATTTCTATTTTTGGCGTGAGTACGGAAACTATTTTTCGGCTGGCGCTGCTGATGCAGTTCTGTTGCATACGTGGTCATTAGGCGTTGAGGAGCAATTTTATTTTCTGTGGCCTCTGTGTTTTTTGGTGCTCTATGGTCTGCTAGGAAGATATTTTCGGTTTTTTGCTTTATTTGTTTTTATGATCTTGTTGTTTTTCTCTGAATGGGCTTCGAGAAGTTTTCCTTCGGCAGCATATTATTTACTCCCTACAAGGGCTTTTGAGCTTTTGCTCGGAGGGCTGCTGGCTCTTTTTGTCAGTGGGATCAGGTGCAATAATAGTCTGTTATTGTGGTTTTCTAAGTGCCTAGGGTTGTTGTTAATTTTTTATTCTTTTTTCTATTTCTCAGCTTCTACAGTATTTCCAGGAGTTAATGCGTTAATACCTTGTGTTGGCGCTGCTTTGATAGTTTTTAGTGGGAGTATGTCTTCGCCGGTCAGGGTGTTGATGCTGAGGCCTTTGGTTTTTTTGGGAGTGATTTCCTATTCTCTATATCTGTGGCACTGGCCAGTTATTGTTTTTGTTAAATATTTTTACGTTGATGTTGGCTTGTGGGTTTCTTTTTGGATTGTTGGGTGCTCTATTTTTTTAGGTTGGCTGTCGTGGCGCTACATAGAAACTCCATTTCGAGCGTCCGGCAATCATTTTAAAGGGCGTCAGGTTTTTTCAAGGAAAGTACTTCTGCCTCTGGCTACTTTTGTAGGTGTTGCATTTATTTCCTCAGCTACAGATGGATTTTCCTTCCGCTTTCCTCCTGAAGTACAAGCTATGGAGCATTCGCTCTCAACTCGCCCCAACGAGTTGAGAGCGGGATGCCACGTACCAAGCGTTCTATATGCAACCCCGATAGATGAAAATTGTGTTTTAGGTTCTCTCGCGCATCAAGCAGATGGGCTTTTAATTGGTGATTCTTATGCAAATCACTTTAGCGGAATGATAGACGTCTTGGCTAAGGAGGCTGGTGTTTCGATTGTGGATTACACAATGGATGCCTGTCCACCTTTGTATAGGTACTTAGATAGGGCGGCTGTGGCAGGGCGTGGGGAGCAGTGTAAGTTTCGTAATGATTATATATTTGATCGTATTAAGGAAGGTAGGTATTCCTTCGTTGTTTTGGCTGCAAGTTGGCCTTCCGATGAGGGGGCTGGAGATTATTTGCTGAATAGTTTGGATGTCATATCCTCTGCTGGTGCGTCTGTGGTAGTGGTGTTAAAAAATCAGACCATTAAGCATGCAAATACCTGCTCTGTAAGAAGTATCATGTATGGCGCTTATGAGTGTCGGGTGTCCCGTGATGCTAGGCAGGTTTACTGGGAGCGGGTTCGCGAACGCTATCCTGATGTGATTTTCATCGATCCTAACGAAGTGATTTGTGCTGGGAATTATTGCAGTCCGGTCGTTGATGGTGTTCTGCTTTACCGTGATGAGGGACATCTGAACGATGAAGGGGCACGAAAAATTGGCGGTTTAATGTTGAGCCATTATTCAGCGGAGATTGTGAAAACGTGGTTTCCTATAACGGGGCGTCAGTAGTATGAAAGTTCTTCACTGTGCAGCCCTGCTTTCGCCACCCTCAGGTGTTGTGAGTCAGATGGAGTCTGAGCAATTCGCAGCGTCAAAAGTGGGCATTGAATGGCATGTGCGGATGTTTTGTCCTAGGGGAAGTTGCGTTCAGTCTACTATCGCTCATCATTCTCGGTGGTTGGGCGAAAAGAAGAATAACGCTTTCTGGAAAGCGTATGCCTGGTTACTCCTGCGTGTTGAATATCACCACTGGTTGTATTCATTAGGTAGGGAGTATGATGCTTTCGTTCTTCGCTACTATGTGCACGACCCCTTCCAGTTATTATTCATATTACTTTGTAACCGACCTGTCTATCTCGTGCATCACACGCTTGAGGTGCCCGAGCTGGCCATGGGCGGAGGGTATTTAGGGCGATTACGTTCCGGGCTGGACTCCTTGATCGGAAAATATGCCATTAAAAAATCTGCCGGTACTATTGCGGTCACTCAGGAAATTCTCGATTACGAACGCAAGCGTGCTCAGGTCGGCAGTCGTAAAGACTTCCTATATCCCAATGGGGTTTTTTTTGACCAGGGACCTGTCCCTGATAGTCGCCCTGAAGTCCCAGAGCTGTTGTTCGTGGCGGGTCATTTCGCCTCATGGCACGGGCTCGATCTATTGTTAGATGAGATATCCACGAGCAGCGATCAGTTTGTGTTGCACCTTGTAGGTGATTTATCTGAAGGCGACCACGCTCGAGCTTCTGGGGATAAGCGGATCGTTCTTCATGGCCGTTTAGCTGCAAGTGCTATTAGAAAGGTTGCCGAGAGCTGTTCGCTTGGGCTGTCTTCATTCGCGCTGGATCGCAAGGGAATGACGGAGGCTTGTACGCTCAAGGTACGAGAGTATCTCGTGATGGGGCTTCCAGTGTACGCGGGGCATAAAGAGGTGTTTCCTACCTCTTTCGACTTTTATCGTAATGGCGCAATTTCGTTGCCTGACATTCTGTCATTTGCACGAAGCGTAAGCTCGGTTTCTCGGGAGCAAGTGGCAGCGTCCGCCAAGCCTTACATCGACAAGGCGGCCATTCTTGATACCCTCTATCGTGCTTTGATCGATGCGCAGGAAGCTCAGAATTGAGTCACGTTGACGATAAAGTCGGTGCTGAGAAGGCGACGCTACTGATAGTCACTACCGTTCCAGAGACTCTGCTCACGATCCTCAAGGAGCAGCCGGCTTTTCTTTCCAGGTATTTTTCCCTGCGACTTGCCACGGCTCCTGGGGCCGACGCGGAACAAGTCGCTGAGCGGGAAAAGGTTGAAGTTATTGGCGTGCCGATGGTGCGGGGCATAAGCCCTGTTCGTGATCTGCTGTCAGTTGGGCGAATGGCTTTTCTGTTGCGCAAATTAAGGCCTTACGCGGTTCATTCCTATACCCCTAAAGCTGGCCTTGTAACGATGCTCGCCGCCTGGCTCTGTCGCGTGCCTGTGCGTATCCACACATTTACTGGGTTAATCTTTCCCACTGCCGCCGGGGCTAAGCAAAGGTTGCTGATTTGGATCGACAGGCTGATCTGCGCTTGTGCCACGAAGGTCGTTCCCGAGGGGCAGGGCGTTGCTGATGACTTGCGTCGATTTGGTATTACAGCCAAGCCTCTACAGGTGATTGGTTCCGGTAACATCGCAGGCGTTAATACGGCCTACTTCAATCCGGAAAACGAGGCTGCGATTGAGCGTGGCACGCTGCTTCGTAGCTCTTTGGGGATTGCGGATACCGCGTTTGTCTTCTGTTTCGTTGGGCGTTTGAACCGTGATAAAGGCCTGTTCGAATTGGCGCGTGCCTTTGAGCAGATTTCTGGTGCGCACCTTTTGCTTGTTGGCGCTCATGATCAAACCGCGCCTCTCGATGCGCAGACCAGGCAGATTCTTGACGAACATCCGCAAGTCCATCATCTCGGTTTTCAGGAGGATATTCGGGGTGCGTTGTCGTGCGCCGATATACTGGTCCTGCCAAGCTACCGGGAAGGTTTTCCGAACGTTCTGCTGCAAGCGGGGGCAATGGCTCTACCCGCAATCGTTTCTGATGTGAATGGCTGCAACGAGGTCATCACTCCCGGCTTGAATGGATGGATCGTACCTGCGCGGGACTGTGATGCCCTGCGGCAGGCTATGCACGTAGCAATGAGTACGCCTGAGGAGACTCTCAGAACCATGGGGCGAGAGGCGCGATTGCACGTTGAGAGATGTTTTGAGCAGGAAGCGCATTGGCATCGTATGGTTGATTTCTACAAGCGAGAGTTGGGGCTTTGAAGCGTCTATTTGATTTGGTAATCGCGTCGTTTGCGCTGTTACTGCTTTTTCCAGTCCTGTTGCTGGTTGCCTGGTTGGTGCATCGGCGTCTTGGCGGTCCTGTTCTGTTTCGTCAGGTTCGTCCGGGTCTACACGGAAAGCCGTTTGAAATGGTCAAGTTTCGTACGATGCGAGACGCAGTCGATACTGAGGGCAATGCTTTGCCTGATGCCGAGCGGCTGACCCCTTTTGGGCGTTTTCTTCGATCAACAAGTTTGGATGAGTTGCCTGAGCTCTGGAATGTCATAAAGGGTGATATGAGCCTGGTTGGGCCTCGTCCTTTGTTAATGGAGTACTTACCTCTGTACAGCGTGGAGCAGGCCCGCAGGCATGAGGTGCGCCCTGGTATTACAGGCTGGGCTCAGGTCAATGGTCGCAATGCGGTCAGTTGGCCAGAAAAGTTCGCTCTGGATATTTGGTATGTGGACAACCGCTCCCTGTTACTTGATATCCGGATCCTCCTTTTGACCATCAAGAAGGTTTTTGTTCGAGAGGGTATTAGTGCGGAAGGACAGGCGACTGCGTCCAGGTTTACAGGAGACGAAAAGTGACGCGCTTGGCCATTCTTGGTGCTAGCGGGCATGGCAAGGTTGTTGCCGATCTCGCTGAGCAGTGTGGCTGGGAGGTGGTTTTCTTTGATGATGCCTTCCCACAATTGCAGCTCAATGGCGCCTGGAAGGTTGTGGGCAATACAGCAGACCTTCTTCATCAAATAGATAAATACCCGGAGGTCGCGGTCGCGATTGGTCATAACCGCACCAGGCTCGCCAAGCTGGCATCGCTGCGAAACTCAGGTTTTACTGCTGTGACGCTGGTGCATCCGCGGGCATTTGTCAGTCCCCGGGCTGTACTTGGGGCTGGAGTGGTCGTTTTTGCAGGGGCGATCGTCAATGCATTCGCCAATGTTGGGGATGGTTGTATCCTTAACACGCTCTGCAGCGTGGACCATGACTGTGAACTGGGGGCTGGTGTCCATATCAGTCCTGGCGTGAACCTTGCGGGCTCTGTCGTTGTAGGTGAGGCCAGTTGGATAGGTATAGGTGCTAGTGTACGTCAGCTCCTTGAGATAGGTAGTGACGTGATAGTTGGTGCCGGTGCTGCTGTAGTAAACGATATTCAGGACGGTCTAACTGTCGTAGGCGTTCCAGCGAAAAGCAGGTAGCCATTGCTCTGTGAGAGATGGCTTCTCACGGTTAACGTATTAGAGATTTCTTTGTGTTGAATAGCTCTTTCTCTCCTTGGCCGTCTTTCTCTGTAGAAGAGGCTGATGCCGCGCGTGACGTCATTCTTTCCAATCGTGTGAATTACTGGACTGGTAACGAGGGGCGCGAGTTCGAAAAGGAATTTGCTGCCTGGGTAGGTAGCGAGCATGCCGTTGCCCTGGCTAACGGTACGGTTGCGCTTGATTTGGCTCTCAAGGCGCTTGGGATCGGGCCGGGAGATGAGGTGGTAGTGACGCCGCGAACGTTTCTGGCATCGGTTTCTTCGGTAGTAAATGCTGGTGCCGTTCCGGTATTCGCCGATGTTGACTGCGACTCGCAGAACATCACGGCCGAGACCATTTCTGTTGTACTGACCGCACGCACCAAGGCAGTGATATGCGTGCACCTGGCGGGCTGGCCGTGCGACATGGATCCCATCATGGAGCTTGCTGCTCAGCACGACCTAAAGGTCATTGAAGATTGCGCTCAGGCTCATGGGGCTCAGTACAAGGGGCGCTCGGTAGGCTCCATAGGGCATGTGGGAGCCTGGTCGTTCTGTCAGGACAAGATCATGACTACCGGTGGCGAGGGCGGCATGGTGACCACGAATGATCGTGATCTCTGGTCCCGGATGTGGTCGTACAAGGATCATGGCAAAAGTTGGGAGGCCGTCTACGAGCGTCAGCATGCGCCAGGCTTCAGGTGGGTGCACGAGAGTTTTGGTACCAACTGGCGGATGTTGGAAGTGCAAGCCGTAATAGGGCGGATACAGTTGCGTCGGATGAGTGACTGGCAGTCCAGCCGTTTAGCTAATGCTCGGCAGATCTGGTCGTGCGCCCGAGGTTTGGTTGGCTTGCGAGTCCCTGAGGTTCCTTCCTGCATCACGCATGCAGCCTATAAGTGCTATGTCTTCGTTGAGGTTGAAAAACTCAGGGATGGTTGGACGCGTGACCGGATTCTGAACGAGATTTCTGCGCGAGGCGTTCCCTGTTTTTCAGGCTCTTGCTCTGAGGTTTATCTAGAAAAGGCATTCGATGATACGGGCTGGCGGCCAGAAGCCCCTTTGCCTGTGGCCCGCCGCCTTGGTGAAGAAAGCTTGATGTTCCTGGTGCATCCGACATTGACTGCTGATGAACTGGCTAAGACTTGTCTTGTTCTTTCGGACGTAATGAAGCTCGCCGCCGATCAGTGATAACGGTATCGGCATTAACTGATTCAGCGCGGTGTTGGATTTTCAGCATCAGCCAGAGAGCCTCCATAGAGCTTCTCTGACTGACGAAACCTGACCATCGAAGGTGTAGGCAGAGCTGGTTGTTTCGATGGATAAGCTTATCCATAGGTAGCATGCTGCTGGCGTCGATAGGTTTATTGCTTTCAAGGAATAGGTGGGATGTTAAGGGCGGCTGATTGTCTGCGCACGCGTCTGATTGGATTGTCACGGCGTTCGAAGCGTCTTCTGCAGGTCGGTGCGGATATCGTGTTGATCTGGATTGCCCTTTGGCTGGCCTTCGTGGTCCGCCTCGGAGATTTGGGCGCGGCCGAGCCATTTGGTGGCCACGCCTGGCTGTTCGCTTGCGCGCCGGTATTGGCCATTCCGATCTTCATCCGTATGGGCATGTACCGGGCGGTGATGCGTTATTTTGGCAACGATGCTCTTAAAAGTATTTTCAAGGCCGTTTCGCTTTCTGCGCTGCTGCTCGCTCTGCTGGTTTACTGGTATCGAGACTCCAGCGCGTTGATCCCGCGCTCCATGGTATTCAATTACTGGTGGCTCAGCCTGATGTTGGTCGGTGGGCTGCGTTTGATCATGCGTCAGTACTTTATGGGGGATTGGCTAGACCCCTTGGGGCGGGAGGCAGAGGGCGGACGAGACATTTCACGCGTAGCTATTTATGGTGCCGGAACTGCAGGTAACCAGTTGGTGGCAGCATTGCGCTTGAGTCGGGCCATGCGTGTAGTAGCTTTCGTGGACGACGATCCAGGCGTGGCTAATCGCGTCATCGCTGGTGTAAGAGTCTACAAGCCCAAGCATATTCAGCAGATGATCGACGAGACGAGGGCTGAAGAAATTCTGCTAGCGTTACCCTCTGCTTCTCGAATGCGGCGGCGGGAGATCCTTCATGCGCTGGAACCCTATGCCCTTCATGTGCGTAGTGTCCCTGGCTTTACTGATCTGGCCAGCGGGCGCGTGAAGGTCGAAGACATTCAGGAAGTCGATATCGCCGACCTTCTGGGTCGTGATGCTGTGCCGCCTCGACAGGATCTGTTCGAGCGCTGCATCAAGAACCAGGTGGTGCTGGTGACCGGCGCTGGCGGCTCCATTGGTTCGGAGTTGTGTCGGCAGATCCTGGCGAGCGGCGCTCGTACGTTGCTGCTTTTCGAACACAGCGAATTCAATCTTTACAGTATCCATGGTGAGTTGCAGCAGCGAATCGAACGGGAGTCACTGCCGATCAAGTTGGTGCCGATTCTCGGGTCTATCCGCAACTTTGAGCGTTTGTTCGATATTCTGCAGACTTGGCGTGTAAACACCGTTTATCACGCGGCTGCTTACAAGCATGTGCCGATGGTCGAGCATAACGTTGCCGAAGGTGTGCTCAATAACCTGGTCGGTACGCTCAATGCCGCGCAGGCCTCGATCAAGGCGGGTGTTGCCAATTTTGTGCTGATCTCCACCGACAAGGCGGTGCGGCCGACTAACGTCATGGGCAGTACCAAGCGCTTGGCTGAGATGGTGTTGCAGGCGCTGAGTCGTGAATCTGCGCCATTGTTGTTCGGTGATGAGCTGGGTGTTCATCACGTCAACAAGACCCGTTTCACCATGGTGCGCTTCGGTAATGTGCTTGGTTCTTCCGGTTCGGTGATTCCGCTGTTCAGAGAGCAGATCAAGCAAGGCGGGCCGGTGACGGTGACGCATCCGAACATTACCCGCTATTTCATGACGATCCCCGAGGCGGCGCAGCTCGTCATCCAGGCGGGTTCGTTGGGGCAGGGCGGTGATGTCTTCGTGTTGGACATGGGTGAGCCGGTGAAGATCGCTGATCTTGCCGAAAAGATGATTCGGCTGTCCGGCTTGAGTGTGCGGGATGAGCGTACTCCTCATGGCGATATATCCATCGAGTTCACCGGGTTGCGCCCGGGCGAGAAACTCTATGAGGAGCTATTGATTGGCGAGGACGTGAAGCCGACCGAGCATCCGATGATCATGCGCGCGGAAGAGGACATGTTGCCCTGGGGCGAACTCAAGGCCCGTTTGCAGGAGTTGTTGGCTGCGGTCAGTGAGGATGATTACGCTCGCGTGCGAGTGCTTCTTCGCGAAACGGTGCATGGGTATGTGCCGGAAGGTGAGATCGTCGACTGGATTCATCTCCGAAACCGGGAGCGTTGAGGCTTTGATTTGACAGCTGGAAGATAGCGTCTAGGTTGATTCTTGTGGGGTTTCAAACCTCACTTGGATCTAATTACGACAAGGAATGCACATCATGCAAAAACTCCGTCTATCTTCCCTGCTGTTTGCTGTTCTCGCTTCTTTCTCTCTGGCTGCTGCCGCAGCTGAAACTCCGAAAACCGAAAGTGCCAAGCCTGCTGCGGTTCAGTTGGCACAGGTCGCTGTGGTCAATCTCAATACCGCCGATGCTGCAACGCTGCAGCGTGAGTTGTTGGGTATTGGTGCGACCAAGGCGCAGGCGATCGTGGCGTACCGCGAGGAGCATGGTAACTTCGCTTCGGTCGATGAGTTGCTTGAGGTGAAGGGGATCGGTGAGGCGACGCTGGAGAAGAATCGCGACAAGTTGAGTGTGAACTGACGCCTGGCGGCGTTTCTGTTTGGGCCGGTCTCTGACCGGCCTTTTGCGTTTGTAGGGTGCACGAATTGTCGTGGGGAAGGCGGCAAGCCCTGCGAAAAGCGTTCCGCAGGCACAAAAAAGCCCCGGTATGAACCGAGGCCGCGACCTGGACTCGACAGCGTAGCTGAACGCGCTTCAGTGCGGCCCCGAAGGGGTGAGCGGAGCGAATAACCTGGGACACAGTCCCTGGTGAGAGTCCGCAGGCAATAAAAAACCCAGCAGTTAGGCTGGGTTCTTGAATTTGGCTCCGCGACCTGGACTCGAACCAGGGACCCAATGATTAACAGTCATTTGCTCTACCGACTGAGCTATCGCGGAACAACGGCGCGTATGTTACTGATTAAAAAAGAGAAGTCAACACTTTGTGGCGGCTTCTGCATAGTGTGGATACGGTTGGTTCTGCGTCGCTATCGTGGGAGGGGCTTTAGCCGCGACAGTGTTGGTGGATCGCGGCTGAAACGGAATGTCGCCCAGCCACTCCTACAGTTGTTCGATACAAATAAAAACGCCGGCTTATGGGCCGGCGTTTTTATTCATTGCCAGGGCTTACAGCACGGCATGGATCGCGCGGGTGACGCTGTCCAGGTTGCCTTGGTTCAGCGCGGCGACGCAGATACGGCCAGTGCCGACGGCGTAGATGCCGAACTCTTCCTTGAGGCGCTCGACTTGCTCCACGGTGAGGCCGGAGTACGAGAACATGCCGCGCTGCTGCGCGACGAAGCCGAAGTCGCGTTTGGCGCCCAGTGCGGCGAGTTGCTCGACCATGGCCAGGCGCATGCTGCGAATGCGGTCGCGCATTTCGCCCAGCTCGGCTTCCCACATGGCGCGCAGTTCGGGGCTGTTCAGTACGTTGGCGACCACGGTGGCGCCATGGGTCGGCGGGTTGGAGTAGTTGGTGCGAATCACGCGCTTGAGCTGCGACAGCACGCGGGTCGATTCTTCGCGGCTGGCGGTGACCAGCGACAGGGCGCCGACGCGCTCGCCATACAGCGAGAACGACTTGGAGAAGGAGCTGGAGACAAAGAACTCCAGGCCCGACTCGGCGAACAGGCGCACGGCTTCGGCGTCCTGGTCGATGCCGTCACCGAAGCCCTGATAGGCGATGTCGAGGAAGGGCACATGCTCGCGCTCGCGCAGGACTTCCAGCACGGCTTTCCAGTCTTCCAGCTGCAGGTCGACGCCGGTCGGGTTGTGGCAGCAGGCGTGCAGTACGACGATGGAGCGTGCTGGCAGGTTACGCAGGTCTTCGAGCATGCCGCCGCGGTTCACGCCGTTGCTGAACGGGTCGTAGTAGCGGTAGTTCTGCACCGGGAAGCCGGCGGACTCGAACAGGGCGCGGTGGTTTTCCCAGCTCGGATCGCTGATGGCCACTGTGGCGTCTGGCAGCAGGCGCTTGAGGTAGTCGGCGCCGATTTTCAGTGCGCCGGTGCCGCCCAGGGCCTGGGTGGTGATCACGCGACCGGTTTCGATCAGGGCTGCGCCCTTGCCGAACAGCAGTTCCTGCACGGCCTTGTCGTAGGCGGCGATGCCTTCGATCGGCAGGTAACCACGCGGTGCGTGGGCCTCGATGCGCGCTTTTTCGGCTTCTGCGACGGCGCGCAGCAGCGGAATTCGCCCCTCCTCGTTGTAGTAGACGCCCACGCCAAGGTTGACCTTGGTAGTGCGGGTGTCCGCGTTGAATGCTTCGTTGAGGCCCAGGATGGGATCGCGCGGAGCCATTTCGACGGCAGAGAAGAGACTCATGATGGGTGTGGCAACTCGAGTGAGGGGTGGGTGGCCAGGCGTCCCCGACAAAAGCGCTAGGGGGCGCGTAATCGGGGCGTTAGTATAACGACCCTGAATCCAGGGGGCGACAGCGCAAAGCCCTGAATTAAGGCCTTTTGCCAGGTAATTCGACTCTACTTGGACTTATCGCTGGATCGCCCCGCAATTCATGGCTTTTGACGCAGTCCGAGCGGATGCGTCACAGTCATTCGTCGAGGTGTGCATGTCCGAGTTTCAGTTGGTGACCCGCTTCAAACCTGCCGGCGATCAGCCCGAGGCAATCAGGCAGATGGTCGAGGGGCTGGAGGCCGGTCTGTCGCACCAGACCCTGCTGGGTGTAACCGGCTCGGGCAAGACCTTTTCCATCGCCAACGTGATTGCCCAGGTGCAGCGCCCGACCCTGGTGCTGGCGCCGAACAAGACCTTGGCCGCGCAGCTCTACGGCGAGTTCAAGGCATTCTTCCCGAACAACGCGGTGGAGTATTTCGTCTCCTACTACGACTACTACCAGCCGGAAGCCTACGTGCCGTCGTCGGATACCTTCATCGAGAAGGACGCGTCGATCAATGATCATATCGAGCAGATGCGTCTGTCGGCGACCAAGGCGCTGATCGAGCGCAAGGACGTCATCGTGGTCTGCACCGTGTCGTCGATCTACGGTTTGGGCAGCCCCGAGGAGTACCTGAAAATGGTGCTGCACCTCGACCGCGGCGACAAGATGGATCAGCGCGCCTTGCTGCGCCGCCTGGCCGAGTTGCAGTACACGCGCAATGACATGGATTTTGCCCGCGCCACCTTCCGTGTGCGTGGTGATGTGATCGACGTTTTTCCGGCGGAATCGGATCTCGAGGCCATTCGCGTCGAGCTGTTCGATGACGAGGTGGAGAGCATCAGCGCCTTCGATCCGCTGACCGGCGAGGTGATCCAGAAACTGCCGCGCTTCACCTTCTATCCCAAGAGTCACTACGTCACGCCGCGCGAAACCCTGCTGGAGGCGGTGGAGCACATTAAGGTCGAGCTGCAGCAGCGTCTGGAGTACCTGCGCGGAGCGAACAAACTGGTGGAGGCGCAGCGCCTGGAACAGCGCACGCGCTTCGATCTGGAGATGATCCTCGAACTCGGCTACTGCAACGGCATCGAGAACTACTCGCGCTACCTCTCGGGCCGCCCATCTGGCGCGCCGCCGCCCACTCTGTACGACTACCTGCCGGACGAGGCGCTGCTGGTGATCGACGAATCCCACGTCTCGGTGCCGCAGGTTGGCGCGATGTACAAGGGCGACCGCTCGCGCAAGGAGACCCTGGTGGAATACGGCTTCCGCCTGCCGTCGGCGCTGGATAACCGGCCGATGCGCTTCGAGGAGTGGGAGGCGGCCAGCCCGCAGACCATTTTCGTTTCTGCCACGCCTGGGCCCTACGAGGCCGAGCATGCCGGGCGCGTGGTGGAGCAGTTGGTGCGACCGACCGGCCTGGTCGACCCGCAGATCGAGGTGCGCCCGGCGCGCACTCAGGTCGATGATTTGCTTTCGGAGATCCGCTTGCGGGTGGCGTCGGGGGATCGCGTGTTGGTCACCACCCTGACCAAGCGCATGGCCGAAGATTTGACCGATTATCTGGGCGATCACGACGTCAAGGTGCGCTATCTGCACTCGGACATCGACACCGTGGAGCGGGTGGAGATCATTCGCGATCTGCGCCTGGGCGCGTTTGACGTGCTGGTGGGCATCAACCTGTTGCGCGAGGGCCTGGACATGCCCGAGGTGTCGCTGGTGGCGATCCTCGATGCGGACAAGGAGGGCTTCCTGCGCAGCGAGCGCTCGCTGATCCAGACCATCGGCCGCGCGGCGCGCAACCTAAACGGCAGGGCGATCCTCTACGCCGACAACATGACCGGCTCGATGCAGCGTGCCATCGGCGAGACCGAACGCCGCCGCGCCAAGCAGATCGCCTTCAACGAGGCCAATGGCATCGTGCCCAAGGGCGTGCAGAAGGACGTCAAGGACATTCTCGAGGGGGCCGTCGTGCCGGGCGCGCGCAGCAACAAGCGCAAGGGCATGGCCAAGGCGGCGGAGGAGAGCGCCCGTTACGAGAACGAGCTGCGCTCGCCCAGCGAGATCACCAAGCGCATTCGTCAGTTGGAGGAGAAGATGTATGCCCTGGCGCGCGATCTGGAGTTCGAAGCCGCAGCGCAGTTGCGTGACGAGATTCAGAAGCTGCGGGATCGGTTGCTGCAAGTCTGATCTCGGGCGGTCGCCCCCGGATTGCATCCGGGCTACGCCTCTGCGTGTCGCGTAGGGTGGATCACGCTTCATCGATCCACCGCCCCGTGGTGGATGCAAAAGGCGGCATCCACCCTACGTGGTAGGCGCCTCAATGCGCCGCACTGCCGCCTGCCATGTTCTGCGGCAGCTTTCGCGTCAGCAGAATCGCCAGCATGCTCACCGCCAGGGCGATGCCGATGAAATGGAAGGCATCGTTGTAGGCCATGATGATCGCCTGTTCATGCACGATCTGGCTGAGCTTGGCCAGGGCCGCCTGTTCGCTGCCCAGCGTCTGCGTCAGCAGGTGCAGGCGCTCTTCCACCTGCGGGTTGGTCGGCACGATGGATTCGCGCAGGTAGTCGAAGTAGACCTTGGCCCGAGCGTCGAGCAGGGTGGCCAGCAGAGCGATGCCGATGGCGCCGCCGAGGTTGCGCAGGATGTTGAACAGGCTGGAGGCCGAGCCGGCATCCTGCGGCATGATGTAGGCCGTGGCGATCAGCGACACCGTGACCATCACCAGCGGTTGGCCGAGGGCACGGACGATCTGGATATGGTTGAACTGCGGGCCGGCGAAGTCCGGGTTGAGCACGCCGGAGAAGAAACTCGCCGCGCCGAACAGGGCGAAACCCAGGGCGCACAGCCATTTCGGCGAGATGATCTTCATCAGCTTGGGCACCAGCGGGATGAGGAACAGCTGTGGCACGCCCATCCACATGATTACTTCGCCGATCTGCATGGCGTTGTAGCCCTGGATCTGCGCCAGATACAGCGGCAGCACGTAGATCGAGCCGTACAACCCCACGCCAAGCCCCAGGCTGGAGATGCTGGCCAGGCCGAAGTTGCGCTCGCGCAGCACGCCCAGGTTGATCAGTGGGTTGGGGCGGGAGATCTGCAGGATGACGAACAGGATCAGGCTGACCAGCGCCACGCTGCCCAGGCCCACGATCAGCTGCGACTCCAGCCAGTCCTTGCGATGCCCTTCTTCGAGAAACACCTGCAGGCAGCCCAGGCCCAGGCCCAGGGTGACGATGCCGGCGTAGTCGGTGGTCTTCAGCAGTTCCCAGTGCGGCGCCTTCTTCTCCAGGCCGTAGAGCAGGCCGGCGATCATGATCAGGCCGGGCGGCACGTTGATGTAGAAGATGTATTCCCAGCCCCAGTTTTCGGTCAGCCAGCCGCCCAGTGTCGGCCCGATGGAAGGGGCGAAGGTAGCCGTGATGGCGAACAGGGCCATGCCCTTGGCACGGTGATGTTCGGGCAGCTTGATCAGCGTCATGGTGAACGCCAGTGGGATCAGTGCGCCGCCGGTGAAGCCCTGCAGCGCGCGAAACACGATCATGCTCTCCAGGCTCCAGGCCATGGAGCACAGCAGCGAGGCGATCAGAAATCCCACCGACACCCAGACCGCCAGGCGCCGCGCCGAGAGCAGCTGCACCAGCCAGGCGGTCAGCGGGATCATGATGATCTCGGCCACCAGATAGGACGTGGAAATCCACGAGCCTTCCTCCAGTGTCGCGGACAGCGCGCCCTGGATGTCCTTGAGCGAGGAGTTGGTGATCTGGATGTCCAGCACCGCCATGAAGGCGCCGAGCATGGCGCTCATCACGGCGATCCAGTCGCGGCGGCTGGGCTCTGCCGTCGCGCGGATCAGTGCATCACCCGCCATGGCTGTCGTCGCTGCGCAGGTCCACGCTGACGTCTACCGACATGCCGGGGCGAATCAGTCCGCGCAGCGGGTTGTCGGCGGCGAAGGTCAGTTTGACCGGGATGCGTTGCACCACCTTGGTGAAGTTGCCGGTGGCGTTGTCTGGCGGCAGCAGGCTGAATTGCGCGCCCGAGGCTGCGAACAGGCTGTCGATGTGGCCTTCGATGGGCGTGTCCGGGTAGCTGTCGAACAGCAGCTCTGCCTTCTGCCCCGGGCGCATGCGGCCGATCTGGGTTTCCTTGAAGTTGGCCTGGATCCAGATGTCCTGGTCCGGCACCAGCGACAACAGATAGGCGCCGCTCTGTACCACCTGGCCTTCACGCGCGGAGCGCTGGCCGACGATGCCGCTGATCGGCGCAAGGATCTGCGTGCGCGACAGGTTGAGGTCGGCCTGCTCCAGATCGGCCTGGGCGGAGAGAATCAACGCGTCCAGGCGCTTGAGCTCGGCGTCCAGGCTGGCGACCTGTTGACGCTGCGCTTGCAGGTCGGCCTGAGCCTTGGCCACCTGCGAGCGGGCCACGCGGTTGTCGGCCGCCAGTGTGGTGACCCGTTCTTCGGAGACATAACCAGGCTTGCGCAGGGTCTGCGCGCGGCCGAGATCGAGCTTGGCACGATCAAGAGTCGCCAGGCTGGCCGCGACGTCGGCCTGGCTGGCGGCAATCAGGCTGGCTTGCTGGTCGAGCTTGCTTTGCGCCTGGGCGCGTTCGGCCCGATGGGTTTCCAGGGCGGCGAGGGCGCGCTGGCGGGCCAGGCGAAAATCGCTGTTCTCCAATTCGACCAGCAACTGGCCGGCTTCCACGGGCTGATTGTCCCGTACCAGCACCTTCTCGATGCGCGCGTTCAACTGACTGGAGACGCGCGTGATCTCGCCCTGCACATAGGCGTTGTCAGTGCTCTCGTGGTAACGGCCGACCAGTAGCCAGTGGGCGAGCAGGGCGCCAGCGATCAGCACCAGCAGGATCACGAAGACGAAAAGACGGCGTTGCAGTTTGACGGGCATGCTTGAGGCTCGGGACGCGGCAGGGAAATGTAAGTAAATTTAACATTGTTCCCTTTGCGCTAGTAGACTCTAGGTCCGGCATGCTTTGTTGCGTATGAGGAACAATAATGGGGCTTGATGATGCACTGATCTTTACCCGGGTGGTGGAGTGTCACAGCTTCACCCAGGCTGCGACCCATCTTGGTATGCAGAAGTCGACCGTGAGCCGGCGCATCGCGCTGCTCGAGGAGCGTCTTGGGGTGCGCCTGCTCAATCGCACCACGCGCAAGTTGCGCCTGACCGAAGTCGGGCAGGCCTATTACGAGCGCTGTCGGCAGATCATGCTCGACTTCGCCGAGGCCGAGCAGGCGGTGATGCAGTTGCAGCGCGAGCCCTCGGGGCTGCTGCGGATCACTTCGCCAATCGAGTTCGGCCAGTTGTTCCTCGGGCGTGTGCTGGGCGAGTTCATGCGCCAGTACCCGCAGATCGATGCCGAGGTCGAGTTGACCTCGCGCGCCGTGGATCCGTTGGAGGAGGGCGTGGACATCGCCATCCAGGTCGGCCAGCCGCAGGATTCCACCTTGATCGCGCGCAAACTGTTCGAGAGCGGCCGGCGCCTGTGCGCGAGCCCTGCCTATCTGGCCGCACATGGCACGCCGCGCAGTGTCGCCGAGCTGGAGGGGCATCGGGCGATCCTCCTGCAGCACGATGCCCCGCGCTACTGGCCACTGCTGGGCGAGCATCTGCCCTGTCAGCGGGTGATGACCTGCAACAACATCACCTTCGCCCGTGAGGCGACCCTCGCTGGCGCGGGTATTTCCGGGCTGCCGGTGATGATCAGCGAGGATGCGGTGCGCAGTGGGCGCCTAGTCGAGCTGTTGCCTGAAGCGCGACTGCCGGTGGGCGAGGTCTATGCGATCTACCCGTCACGGCGCTTCCAGGCGATGAAGGTCAAGACTTTCCTCGACTTCCTCATCACCAGCTTGCCCATCACCCGTGGCGGGTTGCTGGAGCCAGGGGCCGCCGGCCTGCTAACATCGCCCGCTTGATTCAAACCTCGTGTCTTCCTTCCGAGAGCATTCATGACCACCGTCCGTACCCGTATCGCGCCATCGCCAACCGGCGACCCTCATGTTGGCACCGCCTACATTGCACTGTTCAACCTGTGCTTCGCTCGCCAGCACGGTGGCCAGTTCATCCTGCGCATCGAAGACACCGACCAGTTGCGTTCGACCCGCGAATCAGAGCAGCAGATCTTCGATGCCCTGCGCTGGCTGGGCATCGAGTGGGACGAGGGCCCGGACGTCGGTGGCCCGCACGGCCCGTATCGGCAGAGCGAGCGTGGCGAGATCTACAAGAAATACTCCGACGAGCTGGTCGCCAAGGGCCATGCCTTCCCGTGCTTCTGCTCCGCCGAGCGCCTCGATGAAGTGCGCGCGCAGCAGATGGCCAACAAGGAAACCCCGCGTTACGACGGTCACTGCATGCACATGGAGCCGGCCGAGGCACAGCGTCGCATTGCTGCGGGCGAATCGCACGTGGTACGCATGAAGGTGCCGAGCGAGGGCGTCTGCGTGGTGCCGGACATGCTGCGTGGCGATGTCGAGATCCCGTGGGATCGTATGGACATGCAGGTGCTGATGAAGGCTGACGGCCTGCCCACCTACTTCCTGGCCAACGTGGTCGATGACCACCTGATGGGCATCACCCACGTGTTGCGCGGCGAGGAATGGCTGCCGTCGGCGCCCAAGCTGATCAAACTCTACGAATACTTCGGCTGGGAGCAGCCGGCGCTGTGCTACATGCCGCTGCTGCGCAATCCGGACAAGAGCAAGCTGTCCAAGCGCAAGAACCCCACCAGCATCACCTTCTACGAGCGCATGGGCTATCTGCCGCAGGCCATGCTCAACTACCTGGGGCGCATGGGCTGGTCGATGCCGGACGAGCGCGAGAAGTTCTCCCTGGCTGAGATGATCGAGCACTTCGACATCAACCGTGTGTCGCTGGGCGGACCGATCTTCGATCTGGAGAAGCTGTCCTGGCTCAACGGTCAGTGGCTGCGCGAGCTGCCGGTGGAAACCTTTGCCGCTGAAGTGCAGAAGTGGGCGTTGAATCCTGACTACCTGATGAAGATCGCGCCGCACGTGCAGGGCAGGGTGGAAACCTTCAGCCAGATCGCACCGTTGGCCGGTTTCTTCTTTTCTGGTGGTCTGAACCTGGATGCCAAGCTGTTCGAGCACAAGAAGCTCTCGGCCGATCAGGTGCGCCAGCTGATGCAACTGATCCTGTGGAAGCTCGAGTCGCTGCGCCAGTGGGAAAAGGAGCGCATCACCGGCTGCATCCAGGCCGTGGTCGAGCATCTGGAGCTGAAGCTGCGTGATGCCATGCCGCTGATGTTCGCCGCGATCACCGGTCAGGCCAGCTCGGTGTCGGTACTCGACGCCATGGAAATCCTCGGCCCGGATCTGACTCGTTTCCGTCTGCGCCAGGCGCTGGAGCTGCTCGGCGGTACCTCGAAGAAAGAGGCCAAGGAGTGGGAGAAGCTGCTGGCGGCCATCAACTGAGCTGAGGCGTGAACCTGTAGCAGAGGCTTTAGCCGCGGCGGCTGGTGTTGTCGCGGCTACGACTGCATGGATGCAGGAGGTAGAACGAAGCAGGATGCCAGGGTCGCAAGCCCCTTCCACAGTCAACTTTTACCCTCCGCGGGCTCTAAGTAATTGTTCTAGTGGCAAAAACTTTGGGCCGGCAGGAAAAATGTTGTTGACAGGCAATCGGGGCGCTCTTAACATGCGCCCCGTCCTCGAGATGGGGCTATAGCTCAGCTGGGAGAGCGCTTGCATGGCATGCAAGAGGTCAACGGTTCGATCCCGTTTAGCTCCACCAATCTCGGCTCCTTAGGGAGTGCCAGAATCGATGCGAGTCGGTTCACGATCAGGGTCTTGCGTCCCCTTCGTCTAGTGGCCTAGGACACCGCCCTTTCACGGCGGTAACAGGGGTTCGAGTCCCCTAGGGGACGCCACTTATTCCAGCCGCAACGCCCAGGCGTTGCAGCCGACCGCAAGGTTTCGGGGCTATAGCTCAGCTGGGAGAGCGCTTGCATGGCATGCAAGAGGTCAACGGTTCGATCCCGTTTAGC
>NZ_LSSW01000023.1 GCF_001567565.1 Ectopseudomonas composti | reverse complement strand
AACCGGCTCAGGAATGTAGCTATCCAGAGTTTCAACCAGTTTCTTGACGGCAGTGGTGCCCATCTCGTTGGTGTCTTCGCCGTTCAGAGCCATCAGCGCGGAGCCGATGATGATCGGAGTGTCGTCACCCGGAAAATCGTAGGTGCTCAGCAGGTCGCGAACTTCCATCTCGACCAGTTCCAGCAGCTCAGCGTCGTCAACCATGTCGGCCTTGTTCAGGAACACGACGATGTACGGTACGCCAACCTGACGGGACAGCAGGATGTGCTCACGGGTTTGCGGCATCGGGCCGTCGGCAGCCGAGCAGACCAGGATCGCGCCGTCCATCTGGGCAGCACCGGTGATCATGTTCTTCACGTAGTCGGCGTGACCCGGGCAGTCAACGTGCGCGTAGTGACGAATGTTGGAATCGTACTCTACGTGTGCAGTGTTGATGGTGATACCACGAGCCTTCTCTTCCGGCGCGCTATCGATCTTGTCGAAATCGACCTTGGCCGAACCGAACACTTCGGAGCAGACGCGGGTCAGAGCAGCGGTCAGAGTGGTTTTACCGTGGTCAACGTGACCGATGGTGCCGACGTTGACGTGCGGTTTGTTACGTTCGAATTTCTCTTTAGCCATCTTGACCGTCTCCTAGCGAAGAATTGAGCAAGCCATGCCGCCATTAAAACAAAGGCAGATACTTTCATATCTGCCTTCATTAGATGGAGCTCATGAGCGGACTTGAACCGCTGACCTCACCCTTACCAAGGGTGTGCTCTACCAACTGAGCTACATGAGCCAAACTCTATTGCGCCAGCCACAAACTGGAGCGGGTAGCGGGAATCGAACCCGCATCATCAGCTTGGAAGGCTGAGGTTCTACCACTGAACTATACCCGCGGAGCTTGCAGCTCACGCTGAATCTGGTGGAGGGGGAAGGATTCGAACCTTCGAAGTCGATGACGTCAGATTTACAGTCTGATCCCTTTGGCCGCTCGGGAACCCCTCCAAAGTGAGGCGGCATTTTCTAGATCTGCCACCCTGCTGTCAAGCTTTTTCTCATTAAAATCTTGAGGTTAGCTACTTTGACAACATCTTCGTCGGGAAACAACTTTGACCACCCTGCGAAGCGGGCGCCATTCTATGCAAACTACTGGAGCAATGCAACGCCTTCACAAGGCATTAATTGATGCTGCAAACCAGCAAAGTCACCAGCCAGCCGCCCAAGCAAAAACTCGTCGGCCAAGCGCCGACTTTGCGGCGCCACGCGCACCCAGAAATTGCGATGCGCCCGCGACAACTCACGCACCTGCGGCTCGTAGCCAACGTCGCGTAGACGCTGCACGACGCTATCAGCCGAGTCACTGCGAGGGAATATGCCGAGCGATATGCCATTGGCCAGCTCGCCCTGAGTAATGATGTAGCTATCGATGCGCCGGGCCTGCAGCTCGCGCAACTGCCGCAGCGAGGCCTGACGGGATGCCAGCGGCGGGAGATAAACCCAGTACTCCACCCCCGCAGCCGCATCGACGCTACGCACTTCGGCTTGAATATCCAGGCTCAGCAGCCGCTGCTCGACGACCTTGGCTTTCGCCTCTTCTTCAAAACTGCCGAGGAAAAGACAAACAGCCGCATCGGGAGCTGGCGCATCAACAGCCGCCACCGGCTCACCACGAGCTTGTGGCGCATCCGCCTCGCTCAGCAGGCGAATATCCTTGCGAGCAGCCTGGTACCCGCTGGCTGGAGCAACTTCCTTGGCCCGCAACGGCGCCTGCTGTTGATGCCAGACGTAATAAAAGGCATTGAGCAGCAGAAGCAGTAGAAGAATCCAGCGCATGCCTTGCCTCAATTGAAGGGACAGGCAATAGCCAGTCCGACAAAAACCAGATCAGGGACAACCTGTGCACCTGGGACCACATCTCGCACCAGGTCAGCGTCGCCCCCCGTCAGGAACACCTCGAAGCCCTCAGGAAAACGAGCCTGAGCCTGCAGCAGTTGCTCGACCACGAAGCCACGCAACATCAATACACAGCCTCGCTCGACGGCCTCGGCAGTCGAACGCCCTGGCTCCAGCTCCTGCAGAGCGGCGAGAGCCACCTGACGATCGTAGCGAATGCGCCGCGTATGTGTACTCAACTGATCACGCATCAACGGCAACCCTGGACAGATGAAGCCCCCCAGGTGGGTGCCTTCGACGGAAACGAAGTCAGCCGTCACCGCTGTCCCGAGATCCACCACCAGACAAGCCCGCTGCCCCAGATGATAGGCCCCCAGAACCGCCAACCATCGATCCAGACCAAGACGCCGGAAATCCTCGTAACCGTTGCTCACCCCCCCGACCTGACTGGCGGATTGGGCACAGACCGCCTCGACCCCTAGACGCTCACGTAGACGCTCAACCAGCTGCTCGGTCTCCGCATCGCTACGGACGCTGACCAAGCGGCAGCGACCCACCTGCAGACCAGGCGCCTCTGCCAAGGACTCGAAGAGCGCAGCATCGGAGTCCACCACACCGGCAAAGAGACGCTGCGCGCCGTCACCGGAGATCACTCGCCACTTGATAAAACTATTACCGCAGTCGAGCTCAAGAATCATGCTGCAACCTCAGGCTCAACTCACCACCACTGAAGGAGCGATCGACACCATCCACACTCAGCCTAATAGCCCCGCGCTCATCGACCCCAAGCACCACGCCCAGGGTTGCATTCGCCCCTGCCGTCAACGCCACGGAGCGACCGCGCCACGCATGCAACCCCTCCCACTCATCTCGCAAGCCAGCAAAGCCGCGCTGCCAATGAATGGAAAGACAGGCCTGCAGCTGCTGCAACAACTCGCCGGCAAGCTCATTACGATCGAGCAAGCGCCCAAGACACTGGCGCACGGATGTCCATGGCTGATCGATGACCGAGGGCGTATCCACGACCATGTTGACGTTGATACCAATACCGATCACGACATGACAGACGTCAGCCGGGTCTCCGGCCAACTCGAGAAGAATCCCGGATATCTTGTGCCCGTTGACCAGCACGTCATTCGGCCACTTGAGCCGCGCATCCTTCAATCCAATCGAATGAAGCGTTTTCGCGACAGCAAGGCCGACCGTCAGACTCAACGCCTCGACCTGGCTCATGCCCCCATCGACGCGCAGAACAACACTACAGTAGAGATTTTCAGCAAAGGGACTTGCCCAGACCCGGCCACGGCGGCCACGCCCGGCGGTCTGCCGCTCAGCCAGCAGGGCGAAGGGGGCACGCGCCCCAGCATCGAGGCGACGAAAGATCTCCGCGTTGGTGGAATCCACACTGGACTCGACAGACACCGGCCAACTGACCCCATCAGCACCACGCGCGATCTGCTCGGCATCCAGCAGGGTCATGGGCGCAGACAACCTGTAGCCGCGACCAGGAACCTTGAACACCTCAAGCCCCAGCTCGGCCTCCAGGCCCTGCAGCTGCTTCCAGATGGCACTTCGACTGATCCCGAGCGTCGCCCCCAAGGCCTCCCCGGAATGGAATCGACCATCCTGCAGAAGTTTCAACAATTCCAGCATGCCAAGCCCCGCTACGAACAAGGCTGGCATGATAACGACGAGGCCTCAGCTTGCATAGAAAACGGGACACAGAAGAAGGCCACATATAAGGAAGGCCCACTCCAGCGCGATATCACACTCCCGGAGGCCCAAAACAC
>NZ_LSSW01000022.1 GCF_001567565.1 Ectopseudomonas composti | reverse complement strand
CCATGGGTGGGCTGTTCGGGGTGGGTGGGGCTGTGGTGGCGACGCCGGTGCTGACCAGCGTCTTCGGCACCACTCAGGTAGTCGCGCAGGGCCTTTCACTGTCACTGGCGCTACCTAGCACCGGGGTCACGCTGTTCACCTATGCAGTGCATCAGCACGTCAACTGGTGGATGGGCGTGCCGCTTGCCGTGGGCGGCCTGCTCAGCATCAGTTGGGGCGTGCGCCTGGCGCACTCGCTGCCGGAGCGTCTGCTGCGCGGCCTGTTCTGCGGCTTTCTGCTGCTCTGTGCGCTGATGTTGGCGCTGGAGTCGGGCGGTCGCCTATAAGCGAAACCCTTCGACGATGTGGTCGGCCAGGCATTCAGTGACGGGGGATTGGCTGCTCTCGTTGCGTAGCAGCACGATGCTGGTCAGCGGCAGCAGGGGCAGGCCTTCAGCTTCACCGAGAATGCGCAGGTCGGGAGTGATCAGGCTTTGCAACTGCGCGGTGACGGCCAGACCGGCGCGCACCACGGCGAAGATCGCTGACAGGCTGGGGCTGGTGTAGGCGATGCGGTAGGGACGGCTCATTGCATCCAGTGCGTTGCAGGCCCATTCGCGGCAGAAGCAGTCGGCGTTGAACATGGCCAGCGGCATGGGGTTCTGTTCGTGCGGGCAAAAGCCCTGGGCCACTGCCCAGGCGAAGCGTTCCTGGCGCAGCAGTTGGCCGATCTCCTTGCCGGGCTGGCGGGTGACGATGGTCAGGTCCAGATCCTGGCGCAGCAGCAACTGGCCGGACGGTTCGCAATGCACTTCCACCTGTACCAGCGGGTAGGCCTGGGCGAAGCGCGAGAGAATCTCCGGCAGAAAGCGCATCACGTAGTCATCCGGCGTGCCGATGCGCACGGCACCGACCATATGCGGTTCGCGCAGGGTATTGAGCACTTCGCCATGCAGCTTGAGAATGCGCCGCGCATAACCCAGCAGCACCTGGCCTTCTGGCGTTAGCCGTACCTGGCGGCCGTCGCGCTCGAACAGCGGACGCTGCACCACGTCCTCTTCCAGTCGCTTCATCTGCATGCTCACGGCTGACTGGGTACGATTGACCGTTTCTGCGGCGCGGGTGAAACCGCCGGTGTCGGCGATGGCCACGAAGCTGCGCAGTAATTCGGTATCAATACTGGGGTGAAAGGCCATTCATCAATTCTCGAGATGTATTGCATAAGAAACATTCGTTGGATTGATCTTAAGCGCGACCCGACACTGACGCCAACCCCACAAGGAGGGCATCGATATGAAAGGTCAGAAAGGTTATGCGTTGGCTCAGTCCATCCACTTCGATCGCTTGCCGTCATTGGCCAGTGTGTGGCGTATGCTGCGGCGCTGGCGTCAACTGGCCCGCGAGCGGGGCCAACTGGCGCGGCTGGATGATGCTGCATTGAAGGATCTGGGACTGTCCCGTGCCGATGTGTTGCAGGAGGCCGAACGGCCGTTCTGGGATGATCCGTTGAGAAAGTGAGTGGCAAATGACAGGAGTTGCTGAATGACTGCAGTACGCAAGGGCGCCGATTTTTTCCTGTTCCAGCTGATGCTGCTGTTGTGCGCCATCTGGGGCAGCCAGCAGGTGGCCATCAAGCTGGCGGCGGATGATATCGCGCCCATGTTGCAGGTGGCGCTGCGCTCGGGCGTGGCCGCCATGCTGGTCGGCCTGCTGTTGCTGTGGCAGCGCGGTTGGCGTGAGTGGCTCAGCTCAACCTGGCTGGCTGGGATCCTGGCCGGCGTCTTGTTTGCGCTGGAGTTCTTCTTTATCGCGCTGGGCCTGCGCTACACCACGGCCTCGCATATGGCGGTGTTTCTTTATACGGCCCCGATTTTCTCGGCGCTTGGCCTGCATCTGCTGCTGCCCAGCGAGCGCTTGCGTCGCCTGCAGTGGCTGGGCATCGTGCTGTGTTTCGCTGGCGTGGTGATGGCCTTTGGCGTGGGCGGTAACTGGGCCGAGATCGACCCTCAGATGCTGCTCGGCGATGCGCTGGGGCTGTGCGCTGGCATGGCTTGGGGCGCTACCACGGTCGTCGTACGCGGTTCGCGCCTGTCCGAGGCGCCGCCTGGGCTGACCTTGTTCTATCAATTGGCTGTCGCCTTCGTGCTGCTGCTGAGCTATGCGTTGATGATGGTGGACCTGTCCCATCTGCGCTGGACCCCGATTGCCATCGCCAGCATCCTGCTGCAGGGTGTGGTGGTGTCGTTCTTCACCTACCTGACCTGGTTCTGGCTGCTACGCCGCTACCTGGCTTCGAACATGGCGGTGTTCTCCTTCATGACCCCACTGTTTGGCGTGACCTTCGGCGTGTTGGTGCTGGAGGAGCCACTGACTTTGAACTTCATCATCGGTGCGGCACTGGTACTGTCGGGTATCACCCTGGTCAGCAGTGAGGCCTGGTTGCGTCGACGTTTTACGAGTTGGCGCGGCTTGCCGCAGCAACCCTGACGCAAGGAGGCTGAAAATTTGTCCGCTTATCACTTGGCCCAACTGAACGTCGCCTGGATGAAGGCGCCGCTGGACGCGCCGGAGATGGCTGATTTCGTCGCCAATCTGGAGCGCATCAATGCCTTGGCCGAAGCCTCGCCCGGCTATGTCTGGCGACTGCAGGACGAAGCGGGCGATGCCACGACTATCCGTCCATTCGGTGACGAGGTGCTGGTCAACATGTCGGTCTGGCAGGACGTGCAGTCACTCAGCGATTACGTCTACAAATCGGCGCATACCGAGATGCTCAAGCGCCGGCGCGAATGGTTCGAGCGTGTCGAACAGGCGCACCAGGTATTGTGGTGGGTGCCAGTCGGGCATCGGCCGAGTGTGGTCGAGGCAGCCGAGCGCCTGGCCCATTTGCGTGAGCACGGCGCGACAGCGCAGGCGTTCACCTTTCGCCAGGTGTTCCCCGCATCGCCTGAATCCGTCGAAAGCCGCGCTTAGACCGCAGTCGCGCTGCCTGATAGGCTGAGCCGTCATGACGCTCTCTCTTTCCATCACCGAAGCTCGGCGCCTGGCCCTGGCAGCCCAAGGCTTCGGTCGCACGCCCCGTGGCGCCATCGCGCACAAGCAACTGCAGGCGCAGATCGAGCGCCTTGGCGTACTGCAGATCGACTCGGTCAATGCGCTGGTACGCTCGCATTACCTGCCGGCTTTTTCTCGCCTCGGTCATTACCAGGCCGGGCATCTCGATGAGTTGGCCTGGGGACGGGCGCGGCGCAGGCGTCTGTTCGAATACTGGGGGCACGAAGCCTCGCTGCTGCCGCTCGAACTCTATCCGCTGCTGCGCTGGCGAATGCGCCGAGCCGCGGATGGGCAGGGCATCTACAGCCAGCTGGCGAAGTTCGGTGTCGAGCGGCGCGACGTGATAGGCAGCGTGTTGCAGGCTGTGCGCGAGCGTGGTGCGCTGGGCGCCGGCAGCCTTTCCTCGCGTACCGAGAAGGCCGGCCCCTGGTGGGACTGGAGCGCGGAGAAGACGGCGCTGGAATGGCTGTTCGCCGCAGGCGAGGTAACGGTTTCCGGGCGACGTGGTTTCGAACGGCTGTACGACCTGCCGGAGCGGGTCATTCCTGCTGACACGCTGAATCACCCGGACATTGACCAAGCCGAAGCGCAGCGGCGGCTGTTGCTGCGTTCTGCCGATGCCCTTGGCGTGGCGACCGAGCGCGATTTGCGCGACTACTACCGACTGGACGTCAGCGACAGCAAGCAGCGTGTCGCCGAACTGGTGGAGGCGGGCGAACTGCTGCCCGTCACGGTGCAGGGCTGGCGGCAGGTAGCCTATTGCCGGGGTGAGCCGCGTATTCCCCGGCGTGTTCGCCACAGTGCATTGCTGTCGCCGTTCGATTCGTTGATCTGGGAGCGCGAGCGTACCGAGCGCTTGTTCGGCTTCCGCTATCGCCTGGAGATCTACACCCCGCAGGCCAAGCGCGTGTATGGCTACTACGTGCTGCCGTTTCTGCATCATGAGCGCCTATTGGCGCGCGTGGACCTGCGCAGTGAGCGTGCGGCCGGGCGCCTGGCAGTGCATGCCGTGCATCTGGAGGAGGCGATATTGAGCGAGGAAGCGCACCTGGCGCTGGGGGATTCGCTGCGCGCGCTGGCGCATTGGCTGGGTCTGGACGAGGTGTGGCTGGCGCCGGGTGTCAGTCAGCGCGGGCTGCTTGGCTAGCCGCCGTTGTTCAGCAGGAACTTCAGTTCTTCCACGCGCTGGATGTTCATCTGCATCGGGCAATAGTGAAACATCGGCGAGCCGACATGCTTGCCCTGCAGGTCGCACTGGCCATTGCGATAGACCAGCCAGGCCTTCTGCGCGGTTTCCAGCTGTACTGCATCCTGCGGTGCGTCGTCCTGCAGCTTGAGGAACAGCTGCTGGTAGACGTGGTTCATCTCCTGTTTCACCGTTTCCGATACACCTTCGGCGCAGCCGGCGACGCTGGCGTTATTGATCGCCCCGCTGGCGTCCAGGCAGGCCTGATACTGCTTGTCGTAGTCGGCCCAGGCGCCGAGCGGCATCAGCAGAATGCACGACACCAAGCTGTTGCGCAGTCTCGACATGGCAATCTCCCAATGAAACAGGGGCTGCGTTGCAGCCCCTGAACATGACGCTTACTTGGCAGCCAGACGGGCGCGCATGTTGGCGGCACGGTCGCTGGAACCCGGGTGCGAGGAGAACATGCTGCTGTCGCCGCCACCCAGCTTGGCCAGTTTCTCGAACGCGGTGACCAGGCCATCGCGCGGGATGTTGCGCTGGGTCAGCAGGTCGAAGGAGAAGTTGTCGGCGGCATTTTCCTGGCTTTGCGAGAACTGCGCATTGACCAGTTGCTCACCCAGGGCGCCGAGTTGCGACGAGGACAGAGCGGCGATGGTGCCGTTGCCCGAGGCCGCAGCCGCATTGCGCGCCGCAGTGGTGGCGTAGGCGGTCTGCATGGCCTTCTTGCTGTGGCCGAGGGCAACGTGGCCGATCTCGTGGCCGAGCACGCCTTCCACTTCGTTGTCGGTCATCAGGTCCATCAGCCCGCTGTAAACGCGCACGCAGCCGTTGGCCATGGCCCAGGCATTGACCTCATCGGCCTGGTACACCTTGTAGGTGATCGGCGTGCCGTTGATCTGATGGCCAAGATTGTTGGCGATCTTGTTCAGGCGCTTGGTATATGGGCTGTTCGGGCCGGCGATGTTGGCTTCGCTATCCATCTCGGCACAGGCCTGGTCGGACATGCTGCGCACTTCGGCGTCGCTGAGGGTCGCGGCCTGCACGGCCATCAGGCCGGATTGCAGCATGGCGTCGGGAGACATGTTCTGGCAGCCAGTCAGCAGTACGGCGCTGGACAGGGCGAAAGCGGAGAGAGTGGTGCGCAGTTGCATGGATCATCGTCCTTGTTGGAGGGGTGGGCCGCGAGTCCTTTCCGGCTGGGTAGCGTCTACAGCACCTGTCCGGTGCTCGCGTTGGGGGCGACATTATGCCGGATACCGCACAAAAGAAGTGCGAGCCGGTTCGCGCCCTGGCCGGCAGCCAGGGCGCGAGTGGTCAGCGGCGTACCTGCTTCAGCGTCTCGGCGATCATGAAGGCCAGTTCCAGAGACTGGTCGGCATTCATGCGCGGGTCGCAGTGGGTGTGGTAGCGGTCGGACAGCCCATCCTCGGTGATCGGGCGCGAACCGCCGATGCACTCGGTGACGTTCTGCCCGGTCATTTCGATATGAATGCCGCCGGCGTAGGTGCCTTCGGCCTGGTGCACGGCGAAGAACTGCCGGACTTCACTGAGAATCTGCGCGAAGTCGCGGGTCTTGTAACCACTGCTGGCCTTGATGGTATTGCCGTGCATCGGGTCGGAGCTCCACAGCACCTGACGACCTTCTGCCTTGACCTTGCGCAGCAGGCGCGGGAAGTGCGCTTCGACCTTGTCCGCGCCCATGCGCACGATCAGGTTGAGGCGGCCCGGGTCGTTGTCCGGGTTGAGCGTATCGATCAGGCGGATCAACTCGTCCGGGTCCATGCTCGGCCCGACCTTGACGCCGATGGGGTTCTCGATGCCGCGCATGAATTCGATATGCGCGCCATCCAGCTGGCGGGTACGGTCGCCGATCCACAGCATGTGCGCGGAGCAGTCGTACCAGCGATCGGTGAGGCTGTCGCGACGGACGAAGGCTTGCTCATAGTTCAGCAGCAGCGCTTCGTGGGCGGTGAAGAAGCTGGTTTCACGCAGTTGCGGAGCACTGTCCATGCCCACGGCGCGCATGAAGGCCAGGGTTTCGTCGATGCGTCCGGCGAGCTGGTGGTACTTCTCGGCCAGCGCCGAGTTGGCGATGAAGTCGAGGTTCCACTGATGCACCTGGTGCAGGTCGGCGAAACCGCCCTGGGCGAACGCGCGCAGCAGGTTGAGGCTGGCGGTGGCCTGGTGGTAAGCCTGCAGCAGGCGCTCCGGGTCCGGTACGCGACTGGCGGCGTCGAAGCCGATGCCGTTGACGATGTCGCCACGGTAGGCGGGCAGGGTAACGCCATCGAGGGTTTCGTTACCGGACGAGCGTGGTTTGGCGAACTGACCGGCCATACGCCCGACCTTGACCACCGGGCAGCCGGCAGCGAAGGTCATGACGATGGCCATCTGCAGCAGCACCTTGAAGGTGTCGCGGATTTTCGCGGCGGAAAACTCGGCAAAGCTCTCGGCGCAGTCGCCGCCCTGCAGCAGAAACGCACGGCCCTGGGTGACCTCGGCGAACTGGCGACGCAGCTCGCGCGCCTCGCCGGCAAAGACCAGCGGAGGGTAGCCGGCCAGGGACTGCTCGACACGGCTCAAGTGAGCGGCATCAGGGTATTCAGGCTGCTGCTGGATGGGCTTGGCCCTCCAGCTCTCGGGGCTCCAGGCGTTCGACATGCTGCGTCTCTAGCGGTTGATCAGGCGGAGGCGCATGGTAACCGATTAGCCCCGCGGCTCGTACGTGAATTGGCTGCGCTGCCGCTGATGGCGCCCTGGCAGGCTCGAAGCCGATCGCCGGCAGCGGCGCAAAACCCGTCCATGGAATTATCGCGTGACCTGAGGCGGCGCCTTCAATGACAATCGAAGCCTTTAGCCCGGCTCTATTGGTGCGGGATGTCACTGTGGGAGAGGTATCGATGCCAGGATTGCCGCCGCTGGACGAGTTGCAGCAGCAGGAGGAAGTGCTGCTGGCCGAAGTGCGTGATGCGTTCGGAGTGATTCGCGTGGTGCAGATCGGCGCCTACCGTTTTCTCGAATTCGGTGATGCCATCGAGCAGAGCTGTGTGTTCCAGGGCGATCCCAGCTGGCTGGAGTACGACTACACCCGTGCCATGCTGCTCGGTGCGCTGTGCCACGATAAGCCGGAAACGGCGCTGTTTCTCGGGCTTGGTGCCGGAAACCTGACCCAGGCCTGCCTGAAATTTCTGCCGCTGGAGGATGTCGAGGCCATCGAACTGCGCCCGGACGTGCCGCGCCTGGCGATGGAGTTTCTCGGTCTCGACGATGATCCACGGCTGACCATTCGCATCGGTGATGCCACCGAACTGCTGGACAGCGCAGAGACAGCCGATCTGATCTTTCTCGACCTCTATACCGACCAGGGCCCCGGCGTTGGTCACCTGGCCTGGCGTTTTCTCGAGAGCTGCCGCGAGAAGCTCAATCCGGGCGGCTGGCTGATCATCAATCAATGGGCTGGCAACGACGGCAAGCCACTCGGCGCTGCGCTGCTGCGCGGGCTCTATCATCGGCACTACTGGGAGTGCCCGGTGAAGGAGGGCAACGTCGTGCTGCTGATCCCGGCGGATCTCGACCAGGCTCTGGACATGGGCCGCTTGCAGATGCGTGCGGGCGAGCTGGCGTCGCGCTTGGGCTATTCGTTGCAGCCGCTGATCGAGGCGCTGCGTCCGGCTACGTGACGCACCCTTCAACCTTTCGTCGAGCGATCGGCAGTTTCTGACGTCGCTTGCGGCGGCCCAGCAGGTCCGCGTGGGACGGCTGGCGACAAAAAAACAGCACCCGAGTCAGGATTTTCCGGTATAGTTCGCGCCGGCCAATTTTCTGGCCACGTTCAGGTAGTGCAACTCGCCCGGGAAGTTTAATCCCGGCAGCCAGTCCCCAGCGGACTATCCTTGACGATTCACTTTCATCACGTTTTCGCAAATCCCCGCCGACCAGGCTGCCAGGGTGACCCACAAGGTCTTACACGGCATGCGCAGCTTTGGAACATGGGTCTTTGCGGATGCACTTGAGGCAGACCCATGACCCAGGAAATCGGCGGCTTCGCCGCGCTCGGACTTCACTCCAATATTCTCGCCGCTCTGACCGCCGTAGGTTACGAAGAGCCGTCTCCGATCCAGTCGCAGGCCATTCCGGTGATCCTCGCCGGCCACGACATGATCGGTCAGGCGCAGACCGGCACCGGCAAGACCGCGGCCTTCGCATTGCCGATCCTGTCGAAGATCGACCCGGCCAAGCGCGAGCCGCAGGCGCTGATTCTCGCGCCGACTCGCGAGCTCGCGCTGCAGGTGGCCACCGCCTTCGAAACCTATTCCAAGCAGATGCCGGGTCTGAACGTGGTTGCCGTCTATGGCGGCGCGCCGATGGGCCCGCAGCTCAAGGCCATTCGTCAGGGTGCGCAGGTCATCGTGGCTACGCCGGGCCGCCTGGTCGATCACCTGCGCCGCGACGAGAAAGTCCTGTCGACCATCCAGTACCTGGTACTCGACGAAGCTGACGAAATGCTCAAGCTGGGCTTCATGGACGATCTGGAGATCATCTTCGAAGCCATGCCGGAAAGCCGCCAGAGCGTGCTGTTCTCCGCGACCCTGCCGCATTCGATCCGCGCCATCGCCGAGAAGCACCTGCGCGAGCCGCAGCACATCAAGATCGCCGCCAAGACCCAGACCGTCTCGCGCATCGAGCAGGCGCACCTGATGATCCATGCCGATCAGAAGACCAACGCCGTGCTGCGTCTGCTGGAAGTTGAAGATTTTGACGCGCTGATCGCCTTCGTACGCACCAAGCAGGCCACTCTGGATCTGGCTGCCGCTCTGGAAGCCAAGGGCTTCAAGGCCGCCGCGCTGAACGGCGACATCGCCCAGAACCAGCGTGAGCGCGTGATCGAATCGCTCAAGGACGGTCGCCTGGACATCGTCGTGGCCACCGACGTCGCCGCTCGTGGTATCGACGTGCCGCGCATCACCCACGTATTCAACGTCGACATGCCGTACGACCCGGAGTCCTACGTGCACCGTATCGGCCGTACCGGCCGTGCCGGTCGCGATGGCCGCGCGCTGCTGCTGGTAACCCCGCGTGAGCGCCGCATGCTGCAGGTGATCGAGCGTGTCACCGGGCAGAAGGTCGGTGAGGTCAAACTGCCGAACGCCCAGCAAGTGCTGGATGCCCGCATCAAGAAGCTGACCAGCAGCCTGGCGCCGCTGGTGGCCGATGCCGAAACCAGCCATGGCGACCTGCTCGACCGCCTGACCGCCGATATCGGTTGCAGCCCGCGCGCCCTGGCCGCTGCGCTGCTGAAGAAGGCCACCAACGGCCAGGCCCTGGATCTGGCCACCGTCGAGCGCGAGCAGCCGCTGGTGCCGGGTGTCGGTGGTGCGCCGCGTGAACGTCGCGAGCGTGACGGTGAGCGCAGCGAGCGTGGTGGCGAACGTGGTGAATACCGCGAGCGTCGTGCGCCGCTGCCGCTGGCCGAAGGTCGCGTGCGCTGCCGTACCGCACTGGGTACTCGCGACGGTATCGCCGCGAAGAACCTGCTGGGCGCCATCCTCAACGAAGGCGGCCTGGCGCGCGAAGCCATCGGTCGTATCCAGATCCGCGAGACCTTCAGCCTGGTCGAGCTGCCGGAAGATGGCCTGGATCGCCTGCTGGGCAAGCTGAAAGATACCCGCGTTGCCGGCAAGGCACTGAAGCTGCGCCGCTACCGCGAGGATTGATCCACCAGGCTTGATGCCTCGCCAGCGGATCAACTGAACGCCGCGCCCCTCGACAGGGCGCGGCGTTTTTGTTTGTGTAAGAGCAGATGAACAGGCCGTTGAAAAACGTAGGCGAGGCAGCCAGTGCAAGGCAAAAACAGGCGAAAAAGCGCAGTTTACAAGTTGTAAATGAGCATTTGACCGGGCTGGCGTTCCAGCCTGTTTTTAACGCAGCAATGGCAACGCAGGTAGTTTTTCAGCAGCCTGTCAGCCGGTTTCGCTGAGATTTGCCCTGGGCGCCAGGCGGTCGAACACTTCGGGCGTCAGCGCCGCTTCGCCTGCCTCGTTCAGCACCTCACGCGGGTGTTCGCTGCCGGGAATGCTGCTGTCGAGCATGCTCAGCAGCTGTGCGCCGCGAGCAGTGAGCACGAAATTCTCACCGTTGCCGCCTTCGTCTTCCGGGCGCGGCTCGATGAAGCCGTTCTCCAGCAGGCGCGCTTCGTAGCGAGTCGCTTCGGCACGCAGGTGGTCGAGGTCATGCACGGGGTCGCCCGCGTTTTCCCGTTCTGCGGCCAGGTCTTCGGCGTAGCGCCGCGGCGCGAATGGCTTGCCTGCGGAGTTCTGCGCCTCACGCAGGAGGCGTTCGATCAGATCCCAGTCGAGGTTCATGGCTGTCTCTCCCAATGCAATGGACTCATAAGGTCCGACTTCAGCAACGGGGAGCGGTTCGAACTGAATGGCGCGAGCTCGGATGCACAATGCAAAACGCCCCGAACCAGTCGGGGCGTTTTGCGTGCTCAGCTGACCGCGATCAGGCGCGGCGGCGGAACAGCGGCTGCGACTGGTCAGCCGACGCCTGATAGACCTCGCTGTATTCATCGAAAGCCTTCAGAGCGTCGAACGGATCCTTGTCTGCACGCAGGGCAAAGGCGTCGAAGCCGACACGCTTGAGGGCGAACAGCTGATCACGCAGCACGTCACCAATGGCGCGGACTTCGCCGGTGTAGCCGTAGCGGGTGCGCAGCAGGTAGGCCGTGGAGGAGTGGCGGCCATCGGTGAAGGCCGGGAACTCCAGGGCGATGACCTGGAAGTGGGCGAGGTCATCGGCGATTTCCTCGACCTCGTCGCCCGCTTCCAGCCACACGCCCAGGCCGCCGTCGCGCGCCTTGAGGGCATGAGCATGCTCGACCCACAGCGCCAGCGGCACGATGATGTCGTCGCAGTTGGGGATGGCGTCCAGGGTCACGTCCTTGGCCAGCAGGTGCCAGGTTTCGTCGACCACCTGACCGTTCTTAATGATTCGCTGCATAGACGCGCTCCTTGAACGGGTCGATACCGATGCGGCGGTAGGTATCGAGGAAGCTTTCTTCTTCGGTGCGTTGTTCGACGTAGACCTTGATGATCTTGTCGATCACGTCGGCCATGTCCGCTTCGGCGAAGGACGGGCCGAGGATCTGCGCCAGGCTGGCGTCGCGGCCAGCGCTGCCGCCGAGCGATACCTGATAGAACTCCTGGCCTTTCTTGTCGACGCCGAGAATGCCGATATGGCCGACGTGGTGGTGACCACAGGCGTTCATGCAGCCGGAGATGTTCAGGTCGATGTCGCCGACGTCGAACAGGTAGTCGAGATCGTCGAAGCGACGCTGAATGGCTTCGGCAATCGGGATCGACTTGGCGTTGGCCAGCGAGCAGAAGTCGCCACCCGGGCAGCAGATGATGTCGGTCAGCAGGCCGACGTTCGGCGTAGCGAAGCCTTGCTCGCGCAGCTCGCCCCACAGGGCCAGCAGCTGACGCTGCTCGACGTCGGCGAGGATGATGTTCTGGTTGTGGCTGTTGCGCACTTCACCGAAGCAGTAACGGTCGGCCAGGTCGGCGATGGCATCGAGCTGCTTGTCGGTGACGTCGCCTGGCGCCACACCGGTCGGCTTGAGCGACAGGGTCACGGCAACGTAGCCAGGCTTCTTGTGGGCGAAGGTGTTGCGCTGGCGCCAGCGGGCGAAGCCCGGATGCTCGGCATCCTGCTGGGCGAGCAGGGCGTCTTCGTCGTTCAGGGCCTGATAGGCCGGGTCGACGAAATGCGCAGCGACGCGGGCGACTTCCGCTTCGGTCAGGGTGGTCGGGCCATCCTTCAGGTGCGCCCATTCGGCATCCACGCGCTGTGCGAAGACTTCCGGGGTCAGCGCCTTGACCAGAATCTTGATGCGCGCCTTGTATTTGTTATCGCGACGGCCATAGCGGTTGTACACGCGCAGGATGGCATCGAGATAACTGATCAGGTGCTGCCAGGGCAGGAATTCGTTGATGAAGCTGCCGACGATCGGGGTACGGCCCAGGCCGCCGCCGACGGAAACGCGGAAACCCAGCTCACCGGCTTCGTTCTTGACCGCTTCCAGGCCGATGTCATGCACTTCGATGGCCGCGCGGTCGCTGACAGCGCCGTTGACGGCGATCTTGAACTTGCGCGGCAGGTGCGAAAATTCGGGGTGGAAGGTCGACCACTGGCGGATGATTTCGCACCAGGGGCGCGGATCGACGATCTCGTCCTTGGCCACGCCCGCGAACTGATCGGTGGTGGTGTTGCGGATGCAGTTGCCGCTGGTCTGGATGGCGTGCATCTGTACGGTGGCCAGCTCGGCGAGAATCTCCGGCACGTCTTCCAGTTCCGGCCAGTTGTACTGGACGTTCTGGCGGGTGCTGATGTGGGCATAGCCTTTGTCGTAGTCACGGGCGATGCGCGCTAGCACGCGAACCTGGGCGGACGACAACAGGCCGTAAGGCACGGCGACGCGCAGCATGGGCGCGAAGCGCTGGATATACAGACCGTTCTGCAGGCGCAGCGGACGGAATTCCTCGCCGCTCAGCTCACCGGCGAGATAGCGGTGGGTTTGATCGCGGAACTGCTTGACGCGATCCTCGACGATCTTTTGATCGTACTGGTCATATACGTACATGAAGGGTCCTGTTTTCAGGCTACTTACTGCCAATCAGCGCGCACGGCCGCGCACTCCCCAAGGAGCCGGGGCACGATACCAGCTCAGGTTTATGCGTAAAAGTGATGTTTGAATATATAAACCTGAGTTTAAGGAATAAGACTGCTCCAGAGCATAACCATATGGTTTGAGCGATGGCCAAGGCTGGTCTTAAATGCAGTGTGCGTCACCCAAAAGCACAAGAAGAGGGGGGAGCCATGAGCGAGCACACCGAGATAGAAAATTCCGACAGCGTCATCGATGCCTGGGCGATCTTCTGCCTGATTCTGATTGCAGTGGGCACGGCGGTTTTCTGGGTCAGCGGCCAATGACAGTAAAGGCCGGCGCGCATTAGCGGTCGGCCTTTTTTCATTTGCGCCTTATACTGCGCCCCGATGACTAGGGAGGGGTGCTGTGATCAGGTGGGTACTGGGCCTGGGGCTATTGTTTTGCTGCGCATTGGCGCTGGCGGAACCGCGTGCACCGACGATGGTGTTCCTCAACCCAGGCTACTCCAGCGAAAGCTTCTGGGCCGATTACAGCCGCTATATGCAGGACGCCGCCGGCGATCTCGGCATCGAGCTGAAAGTGCTGTATGGCGAACGTGACCCCCTGCGCATGCTGGGCAATGCGCGCCAGGTGCTCGAGGGTGAGCATCCCGACTATCTGATCTTTACCAACGAACAGTTCCAGGGGCCGGTGGTATTGCGTCTGTTCGAAAACAGCGCGGTCAAGCTGTTTGCCTTGCACAGTACTCTGACCGAGGAGCAGCAGGCCCTGATCGGCGGCAGCCGCGAGCGTCACCACAACTGGCTGGGTAGCCTGGTGCCCAACGACGAGGAGGCCGGCTATCTGATGGGGCGCGACCTGATCGCCCTGGCCAGGGGGCAGCCGACCGAGATGCTGGCGTTTTCCGGGGTCAAGCAAACACCTTCCTCGATCCTGCGCCTGGCGGGCCTGCAGCGCGCCTTGGATAAAGCACCGCACATCAAGCTGGTGCAGGCCGTGCACGGTGAATGGCAGGAGCAACGCGCCTACGAGCAGGCGCAGGGCCTGTTGTCGCGCTATCCGCAGGTCAGCCTGATCTGGTCCGCCAATGATGAAATGGCCTTTGGCGTGATGCGCGCGGCGGCAGAGTCTGGCCGAGCGCTGCACTACGCGGCGCTGAACAACTCGGCTCGGGTGCTGCAGACGCGCATCGATGGGCGCATCGAGGTTCTGGCGAGTGGTCACTTCCTGCTGGGCGCCTGCGCCCTGGTGATGCTCAATGACCATGCCCGAGGGCTGGACTTCATCGAGCGCGGCGGCAAGGACCAGGTGGCGCAATTGCTGCGGACGGTGGACAGGGCGCAATCGCAGAAACTGCTGAAACGCCTTTCCCGGCCGGATATCGGTATGGACTTTCGCCAGTTCAGTCTGTTGAAACACCCAGAGCAGCCGCGCTACGACTGCTCGATCGCCTCCCTGCTGGACTGATCAGCCGGTCGCCAGGTGTAGGACCAGTTTCACCGCTGCCAGCAGCACGATCACGAACAAGGCGGTGAAGATTACACCAAGCAGAATGAAGTGACTGGGCTTGCCGCGACTGAAGTCGCGGCTACGGTTCTTCCCACTCTGCACGCCAAGGGCGGCGGCCAGCACGCTCTGCAGCATCTCGCGCAGGGTCAGCGGGGCCTGCTGGGGGTCTTTGTCCTGATCGCTCATGGTCAGCCTCTCCGTCGGTCCTGCAAGCATAGTCGGCAACCGACAAGGCAGCACGTGGGGCTAGGCTGGTCTTGGTGAATCAGGCAATCTGCCAGCGCACCGACCACTGACCTCGACCATGACTGACGATCATTTTCCCGACGATGGCGCGCAGACAGCGCGCACCCGCGACACCATCCTGCGCTACCACCTGAGCTGGAAGCATCGCGACCTCGACGCGGTGATGGCGCTGTATCACCCAGAGATCGAGTACAACGATTTCTATCAGCAGCGTTGCATGCGCTTGGTCGATCTGCCCGAATACGTCGCGAACAACCTGCCGCGCCGCCCCGGCGAACTGCTGGAGCATGTCGACCGTATCCGCATCGACGGTCACACCGCGTTCATTCAGTACTGCACCAGCCTGCAGGGCGGTGAAGGGCTGGTGTCCTTCCGTACCGGCGAGGCCATCACCGTGCGCGACGGGCTGATCTGGCGCATCAACGAATATGCCACGCTGGTACGTGAGGCCCGTGGCATCGGTGAAAACGCCAGTTCGCGCCCGGCCATCAGCCGCCTGGGGCTGTCGACCCGGCAGCTGGGCCAACTGGCTCAGGACCTGCAGGAATACTTCCAGCGCAGCCAGCCCTTTCTCGACCCCGAATTGGATCTGCAGCAGGTCGCGGCGGCGACAGGTTACAGCCGCAACCAGATTTCCCATCTGCTCAACCAGGTGCTGGGCGAGAGCTTCTACCGCTACGTCAATCGTGCGCGGCTACAGTACCTGCTTGCTGGCCTGCAGGCGGGCAGCGACCTAAAACGTATCGACGAGCTGGCCTTTGCTGCCGGGTTCAATTCACTGTCAGCCTTCTACACCAGCTTCAAGCGGCATACCGGGCTGTCGCCCAAAGCCTACCTCAAGCAAATTTCCTCGCGGGCCCGCACGCAAGACAGCGACTGATCGCGCCCACTAGCCTTGCGTCATCGATTGATGACGGAGGCGTGAATGAACCCCTGGCGCAACATCAGCCTGTGGATGGATCAGCTCGAGGATCCACTGCAGGCGCGGCCCAGTCTGCAAACCGATGTGCACGCCGACGTGGCGATCATCGGTGCCGGTTACACCGGTCTGTGGACCGCCTATTACCTCAAGCGCCAGGCACCGCAGCTGCGCGTGGTGATTGTGGAGGCCGAGACTGCCGGCTTCGGTGCTTCCGGGCGCAATGGCGGCTGGTTGATGGGCAACCTGCTCGGGGAGGATCGCCTGCTGGCCGGTCTGCCTGCAGTTGAGCGCAAGGCGGCCTTCGACCTGCTGCACGGCATTCCCGATGAGGTGGCCGCGGTGGTCGCGCGCGAGGGCATCGATTGCGATCTACGCAAGGGTGGCGTGCTGTATTGCGCGGCGCGCTATCCCGAGCAGGAAGTGCGTCTGCGTGAGTACCTCAAAGAGCTGCGGGCGCTGGGCCTGAGCGAAGACGATTACCGCTGGCTGGCACCGAGCGAGCTGGCCACCCAGTTGCGCATGGCCAATGCCTATGGCGCGCTGTACAGCCCGCATTGCGCGACCATTCAGCCGGCCAAGCTGGCACGTGGCCTGGCACGCTGCGTAGAAGGCCTGGGCGTCGAACTCTACGAGCGCAGCGCGGTGATCGACTGGCAGCCCGGCCTGCTGCGCACCGCTCAGGGTCGGGTCACGGCTGACTGGGTCGTGCCGGCCATCGAAGGCTATGCCGTTACCTTGCCGCCGCTGGGCAATCACCAGTTACCGGTGCAGAGCCTGATCGTGGCCACCGAGCCATTACCGGCGGATGTCTGGGCTGGTATCGGCCTGGAGCGCGGGCAGGCCTTCAGTGAATTCAGCCGCCAGGTCACCTACGGCCAGCGCAGCCTCGACGACCGCCTGATCTTCGGCGCACGCGGCGGTTATCGCTTCGGCGGGCGTCTGCGTAGCGACTTCAACCTCACCGACGATGAGCTCGACTTGCGCCGCTACCTGATGGGGGAAATCTTCCCGCAGTTGCGCAACGTACGCTTCAGTCACTCCTGGGGCGGCAACCTGGGCATGGCGCGGCGTTTCCAGCCGCACATGCTGCGCGACACGCGCAACCGTATCGCGCTGTCCGGTGGGTATGGCGGCGAGGGCGTCGGTGCCAGCAATCTCGGCGGACGTACCCTGGCCGATCTGATTCTGGGCCGCGACAGCGAACTGCTGCGCCAGCCCTGGGTGTTGAGTGACGGCCCCATTTCCAGGCTGAGTCGCTGGGAGCCCGAACCCTGCCGCTGGCTGGGCTACAACGCCATTATCCGCAGTTTCGTCCATGAGGACGAAATTCTCGCCAACCCGCGCAGCCCGGTTTGGCGTCGCCGCCTGGCGCAGGCCCTGGCGGCGCGCATGGAAAGCCTGATGGGCTAAGTGAGCGCCCCTGCTCGCCGATCTTTCACCTGGAGTCCCTATGAGCATCACCCATTTTCGCAACACCCACAGCGTCGCCCTGGACGAGTCCAACCCGGTCGCTGTGCCCTTGAGTGAGCCGGCGGCGGTTACTTCTACCACCAGCGTCGAGCGCAGCGATGGCGTCGAGACCGGCGTCTGGGAATGCACACCAGGGCGCTGGCGTCGGCAGATCGTGCAGCAGGAGTTCTGCCACTTCGTTGCCGGGCGCTGCACCTTTACCCGGGACGGCGGCGAACCCATCGAGATTCGTGCCGGTGACGCACTGATGATGCCGGCCAACACCGTCGGCATCTGGGACATACAAGAAACCGTGCGCAAGACCTATGTGCTGATCTTCTGAATCAGCACCTTTTCAGTACTGCCTAGAACAACAACTCACGAGGTATTCCATGCTGAAGAAACTCCTACCGTGCCTGATTCTGGCCGGTACCGCCCACGCAGCCGACAGCGTGCGCATCTACAACTGGACCGACTACATTGGCCCGAACACCCTCAAGCAGTTCGAGAAGAGCAGCGGCCTGGGCACCCATTACGACGTCTACGACAGCAATGAAACACTGGACGCCAAGCTCATGGCTGGGCGCTCCGGCTACGATGTGGTAGTTCCCTCCAACCACTTCATGGCCCGGCAGATTCAGGGCGGCGCACTGAAGAAGCTCGACCGCAGCAAGCTGCCGAACTGGAACAACCTCAACCCGGTGCTGATGAAGGCGCTGGAGGTGAATGACCCCGGCAACGAGCATGGCTTTCCTTATCTCTGGGGCAGCACCGGTATCGGCTACAACGTCGACAAGGTACGTGCGGTGCTGGGTGATGAGGTGAAGATGGACAGCTGGGACGTCCTGTTCGACCCGGCCAAGCTCAACGAGTGCGGCGTGGCGATCCTCGATAACGGCCCGGAAATGCTGCCCATCGCCCTGCATCATCTGGGCTTGCCGCACCACAGCAAGAACCCCGAGGACTACAAACGCGCCGAAGCGCTGCTGATGCAAATGCGCAAGAACGTGCGCTACTTTCATTCATCCAAGTACGTTGGTGACCTGGCCAACGGCGAGATCTGCATGGCGGTCGGCTTCTCCGGCGACATCATGCAGGCCGGCGCGCGTGCCGCCGAGGCTGGCAACGGGGTGAAGATCCAGTACGAGATTCCCAAGGAAGGCGCGCCAATCTGGTTCGACATGGTAGCCATGCCGGTCGATGCGGGTAACGAGGAGGGCGCCTACGCCTTCATGAACTACCTGCTGCAGCCCGAGGTGATGGCGGCCATCAGCAATTACGTCAAGTACGCCAACGGTAACGCCAAGGCCGACGCTTTGGTCGAGCCGGCGCTCAGGGCTGACCCGACCGTTTATCCGCCTGAGGCGGTGATGGACAAGCTGTATACCCTGGAGGCCATGCCGCTGAAGATCGACCGGATTCGCACGCGTATCTGGAGCAAGGTCAAGAGCGGCGTGTAAAGGGCGCTGGGCCTGTCTCAGGGCAGGCCCAGTGTGTGCAGAAACGCATCGACGCGAGCGGTGTAGGCTGGATCGGCGCCGAGGTCCACATTGATCTCGCGGTGCGAGCGATCCTCGCGTACCACGCTGACCGTCACGCCCAGCTGACGAGCCTTGGCGGCGTAGGCCTCGGCCTGCGGGCAGGCGTCGCTACGCCGGCTCGAGCACACCGCCAAAAGCGGATGCGCGCCGCTGCGCAGGACATGCAAGGGCGAAGCTTTTTGCCAATAGCTGCTGTCCTTGCCGAAGGCGCGGTCGTATAGCGGTAGATGACGCCCTTGCATCACCGCCGGGACATCGAAGGCGGCACTGTCGAGGGCGACAGTGCCCAGCCACGACGGCGAAACCCCTGGCGCCAGTTGTGGGTCGCTGCTGAGCAGGGCGACCAGATGAGCGCCGGCGGAATGCCCCATCAGCACCAATCGCGCCGGGTCGCCGCCCCATCCGTTTGCCTGGCGTTGCACGGCCGTTATGGCTTGTGCCACGTCACTCGCCTGGGTCAGTGGGTCGGCGTCGGGTAGCAGGCGGTAGTTGCTCGATACCAGGATGTAGCCCTTGCCCAGCCAGTGCCTGGCCTTGTTCTCGACCACCTCTTCACGGGCCTTGTCGCCGGTGTGCCAGCCACCGCCGTGGACCATGAACAGGATGGGCGCTGCGTGCGCATTGGGCGGCAGGTAGACGTCGAAGACCTGGCGTGGATGCACGCCGTAGGTCTGGTCGTGGAGGATACGGCTGTCGGCCGGCAGCTCGTCGAGCAGTTGCCGTTCGGCACGCGCCTCTCGGCGTTCCTGGAGTTTTTCGCGCAGTGCTCCGGCCTGCGCCGCGATGGGCAGGCAGAGCGCTATCAGGATGAATGCAGCAGCGAGGCGGCGTGGCATGGAGCACTCCTTCAGGGAACGCCAGGCCTCATGTTAGTGCAGGCCGGCTCGGCGATGTGCGATCCAGGTTGCGAACCTTGATCAATTCGCTGGCGCGGGCGCGCAACTGTCCACAGCCGCCATCGACATCCTGGCCGGCCGAGTTACGCACCTTGGTCAGTACGCCACGGCTGTGCAAGTAGCGCACCATCTCAACGATGCGCTCGCCATCCGGGCGCTGGTAGTCGTCCGCTTCCAGGCTGTTGTAGGGGATCAGGTTGAGCACGGCGAACTTGCCCTTGAACAGGCGCAGGATGTTGTCCATCTCCTCCTGGCTGTCGTTGATGCCCTTGAGCAGCGTCCACTGGTACTGGATCGGGTAATCGATGGTGCGGGCGTAGGCTTCGCCCAGGGCCACCAGCTCTTCGGGGTCGATGCGCGGCGCCTTGGGCAGCAGGCGCTGACGCAGTTCGGCATCGGTGGTGTGCAGCGACAGGGCCAGGGCAGGGCGCACGCGTTGCTGCGGCAGGCGCTCGAACACGCGCGGGTCGCCGACCGTGGAGAACACCAGATTGCGCTGGCCGATACCGCCCTCGGTGCCAAGCAGGTCGATGGCCTCCAGCACGTTGTCGAGGTTGTGCGCCGGCTCGCCCATGCCCATGAACACCACTTTCTTCACCGGGCGAAAACGTCGGCCGAGTGCCACCTGGGCGACCATTTCGGCGCTGCTGAGCTGGCGCAGCAGGCCGCTCTTGCCGGTCATGCAGAACACGCAGCCGACGGCGCAACCGACTTGGCTGGAGATGCACAGCCCGTCGCGCGGCAGCAACACGCTCTCGACCATCTGCTTGTCGGCCAGCTCCACCAGCAGGCGGGCCGAACCGTCGGCGCCGGGATGTTCGGAGCGCAGGCGCGCCAGGCCGTCGAGGTCGGCTGCCAGGGCGGGCAGTGCTTCGCGCACTGTCAGTGGCAGGAAGTTCTCGGTCTTCTGGTGCTTGGTGCCGGTGTCCAGCGCCTTGCCCTGCAGCCAGGCACGGGTAATGCGCCCGATATGTTGGGGTTTGGCGCCGAGGTCGGCGAGGCGTTGGTTGAGTTCGGAGAGCTGCATGGGGCGCGCATGCTACCACCGCCGTGCGTGCATGCGTAGGGCGTTTCAGCGTACCGCGAGGGCGTGGCCACAACCGCGCGTCTGTGCGCCGCTTCAGAAGGGCGGCGCGGTCGTCTCTGCGGCCGAAGATACGGGGCCGGAGACGACCTCGAAGCGCAGTACACCGATCATCTGGCCCGCCTCGGTGCGCACCTGCACCTGCCAGTTGCCGAGCGGATCCTGCGGGAAGCGCAGCTTGTGCGTCCAGGCGCGATAGCCTTTCTTGCGCCCGCCATGGATGTCCAGCGCAATGCGGTCGACTTCGCGGCCGTCCTGCAGCCATACGTGATAGATGCGCTCGTCGAGGCCGCGTGGTGCGTTGATCGAGGTGTAGGCGTAAAGGCCATGATCACGCAGTTGCTCCAGGGTGATCAGCTTCAGGCTTTCGCCCGGCGTGCGCTGGTCGCCATCGAAGCGGTCGCTGACGGCCACCTCGGTCAACCACAGCGTCGCCGGTGGTACCCAGACGCGCGCCATCCAGCCCGCCCCAGCCATTGCCAGTGGCAGGATCGCCAGCAGCAGGGTGCGTCGCCAGCCAGCGAAACCGATCAGCCCGGGCAGGCTCGGCAGCGCCAGCACCGTGGCCGTGGCCAGGGCTATGCGATAGCTCTGCGTTGTGGTCAGGTGGAAGATGATCGGCAATGCGGTGAGCATCACCGCGAACAGGGCCAGGCTGTGGAACATCAGCAGCAACCAGCGCCTGGGCGCCAGCCAGCGGTAGTATATCGGGTCGGTGATCGAGGCCAGCGCCGCAGCCGCCAGCAGTCCGCTGAACAGCAATTGCCCGCTGTTCCAGGTGGTGGTGATGAAGAAGAACGGCAGGACGAAGAACAGGCTTTCCTGATGTATCATCTGCGTGCCATAACGCAGCAGCGGCAATGGCAGCTCGAAGCCGAAGCGCCGGGCAATGCGCTCGCGCAGCAGGTTTTCCAGAATCAGCCAGATCCAGCTGATCAGCAGCACCACGCCCAGCACCTTGGCCAGGTAGGCCTGCCGGTCGACCAGCAGAAAGCTGGCGACGCCCGAGCAGAAGCCGAACAGAGCGACCAGGCCGGGATAACGGCGCAGCAGGGCGAGCAGGGTGGGAATACGATCGAGCAAAGCTTTCATGGGCGCGCATCCTAGGCAGCGCGAGGCTCGGGCGCAAGCGAGTCGTCAGCCGCGCTGGCGATGGCGGGCCGCTTGCGGCACTATTGCGCCCCCGTTTCACCACCGAGTCCGAAAACGATGAAATTCATCCATCAACGCGAGCACCTGGAAGAGGGCGATCTGGTGGTCATCCAGTGTTCCCAGCCGTGCAACATCCGCCTGATGAACGATGCCAACTTCCGCGCCTTCAGAAATCGTGGTCGTCACAGCTACCACGGCGGTGCTTTCATCAAGTTTCCGGCGAAGATCCGCGTGCCATCCAGTGGTTTCTGGAACATCACGCTGGATACAGTCAGCCGTCGCGCCGTGAGCGTGACGCGCAAGCCGCAAATGGAATACAGCATCAAGATCGTCCGCCGCCCGGGCGCCTGATCCTCGTCGCAGCTGGAAGAAAAAAGCTAAACGCTGACGCCTGGACTGAGGTCACAACGATGAACCTCGTAAAAGGAGAGTCAGCATGCTGAAGTTTCTCGGCGGTACCGTCGGTATCATTTTCATCATCGGCCTGATCGTGGTCATCGGCCTGCTGAAACTGATCTTTTAGTCGATCAACGGCCCCGCTGCAGGCAGCGGGGCCGATTCGGTCATAGGCGGCGCTGGTTGTCCTGGTGCTGCTCGCAGCTCATGAAGCCCTTGCTGTCGACTCGACCGTTGACGTCGAAGTCCACGTAATAGGGCTGTTCCACGCCGTCGACATTGAGCACGTAGTTATTGCAGGTGCCGCCGGTCACGCTGTTCCGCACTTCTGAAGAGGGCGGGCCGCCAAGGGTGAGTACCTGATCCCTGGTCATGCCGTGATCAACCTGCTTGACCAGTGGCTCATTGCGAAAGGTCACGTAGTCGGTCGGGTTCTCGAACGTCGAGCAACCGCTCATCACGGCTGCCACGGTCAGTAGTGCAAGGCTGTGCTTGTGCATGTCATCGCTCCGTCGAATGAGCCGAGATGGCTCGACATCAGTTGGAGCATCCGTCGCTCGTCGGAGTTCGTGTTTTTCGATGATCGGCGCGAGTCACACCTGGTTTGTCGCTGAACGAATGAAAAGAGCCCGCTATTGCGGGCTCTTTTCATCTTGGGCGGGTGATAGTTCGACCGCGTCTCGAGCGGATGGCGATCAGCGCGCGAGGTAGTCGAGTACCCGCTGGTCCTTGTAGAGCGCCACCACTCCGTCGGCGATCGAACCGCTGAGGTCCTGCTGGGCATTGGCGCCGGTGGCGTGGTTGACGGTCATGTCGAAGCGTTGCCCGTCTCCAAGGCTGACCGTGAAGGTCATGGTGCCTTTCCAGTAGAAGAAGATGTAGCGACTTTCCAGGTGCGTGACCTTCAGATCGATCTTCTTGTCACTTCCGGAGCCGACTTTGCCGTGGCGCGCCAACTCGAAACGGGCCTGAGTCACCATGGTCTTGGTGACTTCGTGGTAGTTCGATTGCAGGCGAATACCGCTCTGCGAATGCAGGATCACGGGCTCGGTAGCGGGCTGTGCGTTTTCGATGGTCACCGTTCCGCGAACCGGGAAGTCGGCGATCTTGGACGGGGCGAGCTCGAACACGGGTGGGTCGAACGCGATGGTGCCGCAGCCGGTCAACAGGGCGAACAGCAAGAGGGCGGGAAGTCGGTAGTACATCAATACGTCCTTGCAGAGAAAGAACCCGGCGGCTGTTGCCGCACGGGTTAGGAAAGTCCGGGTGCTGGATCAGTCGTCGTAGCCCAGGTTGGGCATCAGCCAGCGTTCGCTGACGGCGAGGTCCTGACCCTTGCGCTCGCTGTAGCGCTCGATCTGATCCTTGTCCACCTTGCCGACAGCGAAGTACTGCGCCTCGGGGTGGGCGAAGTACCAGCCCGATACCGCCGCTGCCGGGAACATGGCGTAATGCTCAGTGAGGAACACGCCGCTGCGTCCGGCCTTGTTGTAGTCGGCCTCGGGGTCGAGCAGCTTGAACAGCGTGGCTTTCTCGGTGTGGTCCGGGCAGGCCGGATAACCGGGAGCAGGGCGGATGCCCTTGTACTGCTCGCGGATCAGCGCCTCGTTGTCCAGCTGCTCGCCAGCGGCATAACCCCAATAGTGCGTGCGCACGCGCTGGTGCAGCCACTCGGCGCAGGCTTCTGCCAGGCGGTCGGCCAGTGCCTTGACCATGATCGAGTTGTAGTCGTCGCCTTTTTCCTGGTAGGCCTTGGCCACTTCCTCGGCACCGATGCCGGCGGTGGTGATGAAGCCACCCACGTAGTCGGTGACGCCGCTGTCCTTGGGCGCGACGAAGTCGGCCAGCGACAGGTTCGGTTTGCCATCGGGCTTGATGGTCTGCTGGCGCAGGTGGTGCAGGGTGGCGAGCTGTTCGCCGTCGTCGCCGTAGACTTCGATGTCGTCGTCATGCACCTGGTTGGCCGGCCAGAAACCGAACACGGCACGGGCCTTGATCAGTTTTTCGTCGATCAGCTTCTTCAGCATCGCCTGGGCGTCATTGAACAGGCTGGTGGCCGCCTCGCCGACGATCTCGTCGGTGAGGATGCGCGGGTACTTGCCGGCCAGGTCCCAGGAGATGAAAAACGGCGTCCAGTCGATGTACTCGGCCAGCACGTTGAGATCGATATCGTCCAGCACCTGCGCGCCGGTGAAGCTCGGCTTGGGCGCGGCGTAGCCGGTCCAGTCGAAGGCCGGTTTGTTGGCGATGGCGCTGTCGTAGCCCAGGCGCTCGGTGCGGGTCGCACGGGCGGCGGTGCGCTCACGTACCACCACGTACTCGTCGCGGGTCTTCTGCACGAAATCGGGCTTCAGCTCCTTGGACAGCAACTGAGTGGCCACGCCCACGGCGCGCGAGGCGTCGGTGACGTAGACCACGGCATCGTTGCTGTACTGCGGGTCGATCTTCACCGCGGTGTGCGCCTTGGAGGTGGTGGCGCCGCCAATCATCAGCGGCAGCGTGAAGCCCTGGCGCTGCATCTCCTTGGCCACGTGCACCATTTCGTCCAGCGACGGGGTGATCAGCCCGGACAAACCGATGATGTCGCACTTCTCGGCGATGGCGGTCTGCAGGATCTTCTCCGCCGGCACCATCACGCCGAGGTCGACGATGTCGTAGCCGTTACAGCCCAGCACCACGCCGACGATATTCTTGCCGATGTCGTGCACGTCGCCCTTGACCGTGGCCATGAGGATCTTGCCCTTGGCTTCCGGCTTGTCGCCTTTCTCGGCTTCGATGAAAGGGATCAGGTGCGCCACGGCCTGCTTCATCACCCGGGCGGACTTGACCACCTGGGGCAGGAACATCTTGCCCGAGCCGAACAGGTCGCCGACCACGTTCATGCCGCTCATCAGCGGGCCTTCGATGACCTCGATGGGACGCGCGCACTGCTGGCGGCATTCTTCGGTGTCTTCGACGATAAAGGCGGTGATGCCCTTGACCAGCGCGTGTTCCAGGCGCTTGCCTACCGGCAGCGAACGCCACTCTTCGTTCTCGACTTCCTTGGCGGCGCCGTCGCCCTTGTACTTGTCGGCGATGGCCAGTAGCGCTTCGGTGGCGCCGTCGTTGCGGTTGAGTACCACGTCCTCGACCGCGTCGCGCAGCTCTTTCGGGATCTCGTCGTAGATCTCCAGCTGGCCGGCGTTGACGATGCCCATGGTCAGGCCGTTCTGGATCGCGTAGTAGAGGAACACCGAGTGGATCGCTTCGCGCACCGGGTTGTTGCCCCGGAACGAGAACGACACGTTGGACACGCCGCCGCTGGACAGGGCGAACGGCAGGTTGTCGCGGATATAGGCGCAGGCTTCGATGAAGTCGACGGCGTAGTTGTTGTGCTCTTCGATGCCAGTAGCCACGGCGAAGATGTTCGGGTCGAAAATGATGTCTTCCGGCGGGAAGCCCACTTCATTAACCAGAATGTCGTAGCTGCGCTGGCAGATTTCCTTCTTGCGCGCGGCGGTGTCGGCCTGGCCGGCCTCGTCGAAGGCCATCACCACCACAGCGGCGCCGTAGCGCTTGCACAGCTTGGCGTGATGCTTGAACTGCTCGACGCCTTCCTTCATGGAGATCGAGTTGACGATGCCCTTGCCCTGGATGCACTTGAGGCCGGCCTCGATCACTTCCCACTTGGAGGAGTCGATCATGATCGGCACGCGGGAGATGTCCGGCTCACCAGCGATCAGGTTGAGGAACCTGACCATGGCGGCCTTGGAGTCGAGCATGCCCTCGTCCATGTTGATGTCGATGACCTGGGCGCCGGCTTCCACCTGCTGCAGGGCGACTTCCAGCGCCTCGGTGTAGTTCTCCTCGCGGATCAGGCGGGCGAACTTGGCCGAACCGGTGATGTTGGTGCGCTCGCCGACGTTGACGAACAACGAGTTGCGGTCGATCGTGAAGGGCTCAAGGCCCGACAGGCGGCAGGCTTTCGGAATGTCCGGAATCGGGCGTGGCTGGTACTTGGCGACCGCCTCGGCGATGGCCTGAATATGCCCCGGCGTAGTGCCGCAGCAACCGCCGATGATGTTCAAGAAGCCACTGGCGGCGAACTCTTCGACCACGGCGGCCATTTCCGCTGGGGTCTCGTCGTATTCACCGAAGGCGTTGGGCAAGCCAGCGTTGGGGTGCGCGGAAACGTGGGTGCCGGCCTTGTTCGACAGCTCCTCCAGATACGGGCGCAGGTCCTTGGCGCCGAGGGCGCAGTTCAGGCCCACGGAGATCGGCTTGGCGTGCGCCACCGAGTTCCAGAACGCTTCGGTGGTCTGCCCGGACAGGGTGCGACCGGAGGCGTCGGTGATGGTGCCGGAGATCATGATCGGCAGCTCGACGCCGTCTTCCTCGAACACCTGCTGTACGGCGAAGATTGCCGCCTTGGCGTTGAGGGTGTCGAAGATGGTCTCGATCAGGATCAGGTCGGCGCCGCCCTCGATCAGGCCACGGGTCGCTTCGGTGTAGTTCTCCACCAGCGCGTCGAAGGTGACGTTGCGGTAGCCGGGGTCGTTGACGTCCGGGGAGATCGAGCAGGTGCGGCTGGTCGGGCCGAGCACGCCGGCAACGAAGCGCGGGCGATCCGGGGTTTCCAGGGTCTTGGCGTCGCAGACTTCGCGGGCGACGCGGGCGCCGGCGAGGTTCAACTCGTAGACCAGCTCCTCCATGTCGTAGTCGGCCTGCGACACACGGGTGGCGTTGAAGGTGTTGGTTTCCAGAATGTCGGCGCCGGCATCCAGGTAGGCCTTCTCGATCTCGGCGATGATCTTCGGCTGGGTCAGCAGCAGCAGGTCGTTGTTGCCCTTGACGTCGCTCGGCCAGTCGGCGAAGCGCTCGCCGCGGTAGTGGGCCTCTTCCAGCTTGTAGCTCTGGATCATGGTACCCATGCCGCCATCGAGGATCAGGATGCGCTCCTTCAGGGCTTGCTGGAGGGCGTGGAGGCGGGCGCTGCGATCGGACATGAGAACTACCTGAGCAAAGCGGAAACAAAGGTGCGCGATGATAGCAAAGCTGCAGGGTTCTGGAGCGACGACGACCTTTTCATGAATTTCATTCATGTTGTTGCAGGCGCCGTCTCGTTAGAATTGCCCGCATCGCAATCAAGGATGTGGCCATGCTCAAGCCTGCTGCTCTTTTTCTACTTTCTTTCGCAGCCGGCCTGGCCCGTGCGCAAGAGATTTCCTATATCGACGACGTGCAACCCATCCTCACCCACAAGTGCATAGCCTGTCATACCTGCTATGACGCCCCGTGCCAGCTGAACCTCGGCAGTGGCGAGGGCATCCTCCGGGGCGCCAGCAAGCAACCGGTGTATGACGGCACACGCACCCAGGCGCAAGCGACCACGCGCCTGTATCTGGACGCCCAGGGCGAGGCGGCCTGGCGTAAACGCGATTTTCATTCGGTGCTCGATGGCGAGAACGGCCAGGCCGCGCTGATCAAGCGCATGCTCGAACTGGGCCGCAGCCAGCCCCTCGAGCCCAATGCCAAGTTGCCCGACAACCTGGACATCGCCATTACCCGCAGCAACAGCTGCCCATTGCCGGGTGAGTTCGCCGCCTATGCGCAGAAGAATCCTCACGGCGGCATGCCGTTCGCGGTAACCGGCCTGAACGATGACGAGTACGCCACGCTGGAGCAATGGCTGGCGCAGGGTGCGCCGGTCGCCGAGCAGGCGCTAAAGCCCAGCGCGGTCGAGTTGCGCCAGGTGGCGCAGTGGGAAGACTTCATGAACGCGCCAGGTGCGCGGCAAGATCTGGTTTCGCGCTGGTTGTACGAGCACCTGTTTCTCGCCCACCTGTACGTCGAGGGCGGTGAACCTGGCCACTTCTTCCAGATGGTGCGTTCGCGCACCCCCAGCGGTGAGCCGATCGACCCGATCGCCACTCGCCGCCCGAACGATGATCCGGGCACCGAGTTCTATTACCGCCTGTGGCCGATCCAGGGCGTGGTCGTGCACAAGACGCACATCACTTATCCGCTGGGCGAAGACAAGCTGGCGCGGATCAAGACATTGTTCTTCGGCGACGACTGGACGCTGGACGCCGTGCCGGGCTACGGCGCGCAACGCCGCGCCAATCCCTTCGAAACCTTCGCGGCGATTCCGGCGCGGGCCCGCTATCAGTTCATGCTGGATAACGCCGAGTACTTCGTGCGCACCTTCATCCGTGGCCCGGTGTGCCGTGGACAGATCGCCACCGACGTGATTCGCGACAACTTCTGGGCGCTGTTCCAGGCGCCAGAGCACGATCTCTACATCACCGACGCCGACTACCGGCGCGAGGCTACACCGTTGCTGGCCATGCCTGGCCAGCTCGACGACATCGGCGACCTGCTGGGGCTGTGGCGCAACTACCGCGACAAGCGCAACGACTACGAGAACCTGCGCAAGGACGCCTACGCCGATGCGCCACCGGCGGATTGGACGCATATCTGGAGCGGCAACGACAACGCACTGCTGTCGATCTTCCGCCAGCACGACAGCGCCTCGGTGCGCAAAGGCCTGCTCGGCGAGATCCCGCAGACCCTCTGGTGGATGGACTATCCGCTACTGGAGCGCACCTATTACCAGCTGGTGGTCAATTTCGACGTGTTCGGCAACGTCTCGCACCAGGCGCAGACGCGCCTGTACTTCGACCTGATTCGCAACGGTGCCGAGGTTAACTTCCTGCGTCTGTTGCCGGCTCGTTCGCGTGAGGCCTATCTGGATGACTGGTATCAGAACAGCGGCAAGCTGAAGATGCTGCTGGACTACACCTCGGTCGATCATCGCTCGCCCAGCGCCATTGGCCTGAGTGGCAATGACCCGAAGAAACAGTTCGCCGAACAACTGCTGCAGCGCTATGCCACGCTCAATGCGCGCCCGGACCCGATCAACCGCTGCACGGGCGCACGCTGCTACCGTGAAGACGTGCCCAAGGAACTGCAGCACGCCGAACAGGCGCTGGCGCGTTTGGCCAGTCGCCCAGCCGGCGGTTTGCCGGTGATCGATCAGCTACCGGAAGCGACGATGCTGCGCGTGGAGCTGGGTGACGGCCAGCGCGAGATCTACAGCATGCTGCGCAACCGCGCGCACAGCAACGTGGCGTTCATGCTGGGCGAGGAGCTGCGCTATCAGCCGCGGCTGGACACTCTGACCATCTACCCGGAAGTGTTGAGCAGCTACCCGAACTTCCTGTTCAACGTCAAAGTCGATGAGGTGGATGCCTTCGTCAAGCAAATGGAAGCTGTCCGCGACGGCAAATCCTTCGAGCGTATCGTCGAGCGCTGGGGCGTGCGCCGCAGTCATCCGGAGTTCTGGCGCTACTTCCATGACCTGGGTGAACGTATCCGTGAGACCCAGCCGATAGAGGCGGGAGTGCTGGATATGAATCGCTACGAGAATCTCTAGCAGGGCCTGAAGCCCCTGGCGCGGCAGACACCGGTAGCTCTGCCGCGCAGGTTGCAGCCCGTCGCTGCGCCTTGGGTGTTGCCGATCTTTCTCGAGTCGCCGCGGTCGGACCTTGTGGTTGCCTGTTTGCGGGCACCCGGGTTTCGATTTCGGTATCAGGGGGATGGCGGTTCAATGCTGGTTTCAGTGCAGGCTTTACGGGCGTTGGCAGCCTGGGTTGTGGTCTTTCATCACGTCATGCAGGTGTTCTTCAATTTTCAGGCCGGCAGCTTTATCGGCCGTCTCTTTGCTGAGCGGGGTGCGGTTGGCGTCGACATCTTCTTCGTCATCAGCGGCCTGGTGATCTATCTCTCCACGCAGGGCAAATGCATCACGCCCTGGCGCTTCATGCTCAATCGCGTGCTACGCATCGCCCCGGTGTATTGGCTGTATTCGCTGATCGCGGCGCTGATCATCGCCTTCGCCAATCCGGTGATGCCCGTGCAGGAGTTCGACCTGCATCACCTGCTGCTCTCGTTGTTGTTCATTCCAGCCGAGAACCCGGGAGGCTTCGGCCTCTACCCGACGCTCAATGTCGGCTGGACGCTGAACTACGAGATGTTCTTCTATCTGCTGTTCGCGTTGGCCTTCGTCGTGACCGAACGGCTGCGTCTGCTGTTCATCGTCGTTGCCCTGGCCGCGTTCAGCCTGCTGGCAACCCAGCCGTGGATGAGCGACTTCTACCGCAACAGCATCGTCTACGAGTTCATCTTTGGCATGCTGCTGGGCATGCTTTACAAGCGTGGCTGGATTCGCGACGGCCTGTGGCTACCGCTGCTGGTCATCGCCGCCTCGCTGCTGACCATCTTCCATTTCGACAACTCCATGCGACTGCTGCACTGGGGCGTGCCCAGCGCGTTGATCGTCGCAGCCTGCATTGCCATGGAGCCCTGGTTCAAGGGCAATCGTGTGCTCGCGCACATGGGCGACTGCTCGTATTCGGTCTATCTGTTGCACGTGATCGTGCTATCGCTGGGCTGGTACCTGCAGGCCAGCCTCGACCTCGCACCGGCACCCGTCATCGCCGCCTGCATAGCGGTGATCGCGCTGGCAGGCTGGGCCAGTTACGAGTTGCTCGAAAAGCGCCTCGTCGTTCGTGCCAAAGTATGGGTCGGGGAGCGAGCAGAGCGGAGAGGGCTGCAGCCGTTATCCTGAGTAAATTAGTAGGACTATATTCAGGTCCTCAGTTGGCGTACAATCCGCCGCATGACCGTGAGGAGTTGCCATGAGTGCCATCACCATTACCCAAGCTGCCGAAGACTACCTGGCCGAGCTGCTGAGCAAGCAGGACACCCCGGGGATCGGTATCCGAGTTTTCATCACCCAGCCAGGTACGTCCTATGCTGAAACCTGCATTGCCTACTGCAAGCCGGGTGAGCAGAAGCCTGAAGACACCGCGGTTGGCCTGGCCAGCTTCACTGCCTGGATCGACGGTATCAGTGAGCCTTTCCTGGAAGATGCAGTCGTCGACTACGCCACTGACCGCATGGGCGGCCAGCTGACCATCAAGGCGCCGAATGCCAAGGTACCGATGGTCAATGAAGACAGCCCGCTGAACGAGCGCATCAACTACTACCTGCAGACCGAGATCAACCCCGGTCTGGCCAGCCATGGCGGCCAGGTGACCCTGGTTGACGTGGTCGATGAAGGCATTGCCGTGCTGCAGTTCGGCGGTGGTTGCCAGGGTTGTGGTCAGGCTGACTACACTCTCAAGGAAGGCATCGAGAAAACCCTGCTCGAACGCATCCCTGAACTCAAGGGCGTGCGCGATGTGACCGATCACAGCAACCGCGAGAACGCCTACTACTGATAGGCGACTTGACTATAGAAAAAGGGGCGACGGAAGTCGCCCCTTTTTCATTTCAGGCCTTGAGGATGCGCTTGCTGGACGCGGGGAAGCGTTCGAGCTTTTCGGCTGGACGAATAGGCCGTCTTACCAGTTCGCCGCCACAGTTCGGGCAGCGCAGCGCCAGCACGGATTCCGCGCAGGAGCGGCAGAAGGTGCACTCGAAGGAGCAGATCAGCGCATCGCTGCTGGATGCAGGCAGGTCGCAGTCGCAGTTCTCGCAGTTGGGGCGCAGCTCAAGCATGGCGCTAACTCGGCACAGGGGGGGATCGCAGCAGTCTGCCGCTTCCGCAGGGCCAAGCGCAACGGGGTAAATCAGGGGGCGCACAAGGCGCCCCGAAAGCACTTACTCCGGCATGCTCCACGGCGCCAGGTCGAAGCCCTGGCTGCGCAGTTCATCGCGGGAGTGCTGCAGCGCATCTTCCAGCTGTTGTGGGTCGGTGTAGGTCGCGCTGGACAGTTGGCGACCAAGCACGCGGGTGTTGGTGCGGTCGATGACGCTGATGCTGACAAGGCCGGTGCCGTCCTGCGGAGCCCAGGCCACGCACTGGAACGGGCGGAAGGCGCGATCGGCAATCAGCAAGGCTTCGTTGAAACGCAGCGGAGTGTTCATGGGTTCGGTTTCTCCGAGTTGATCCCAGCAATTAGTTGCGGCCAACACATTATCGATGCTGGCCTTACAGTGCAGTTGATGAACTCAGCGAACCCATAAGTCACACAATGCCGAAAAAAGTTTTTATTGCTGCCGTATAGTGTCTTGGCAGGAACTTTATGCGTCGTGCGGGTTACAACTTTTTACTGCGAAAGTTCCACCTCCGCGCCTTCTTCGATCGGCTGCGGGGCAACGACCATGGGGGCTGGGGCGTTGCGCTCATGGCGATAAGCGCTTACCGCTTCATATACCGATTTGCGTAAACGGTTTATGCCACCGATAGGACGGTGCTCCGGCAATGCATGCCAAGGGTTGAAGGACAAATTGTCGCAGAACAGGTTTTGCTCGCGGCTATCGAAGTCCTGGGGTTGCACGGTAATACGGGCAACGCTTTCGAAAGGCGATATCTTTTCACTCCACTCGACACTCGGGTCTTCGATGGGCATGTAGTACTGCGCGTTCTGCTTTTGCACCTGCAATTCGAAGCAGGCCGGGGCACGATCGAGTGACAGTTGCTGGTAGAGCGCATTGCGCAGGAAGTTGGGCAGGGCGGTGTTCTGCTCCGGCAGCTCATAAGGCGCGCAGTTCTGTGGTGCAGGTATCACGCGATACTTGATGTTCAGGTCGCCGAGCTTGAACGGCGCGATGGAGTTGTAGGTAGTGGCCACAGGGCTTTCTGGCGCTGGAGCCAGGGTTTTGAGGGCGATGACCAGGTGGCGCACCTCCCAGGTGCGTGGGTCCCAGCTGGGAAAGAAGGCCTGTACCTTCTTGCCGTCGGCCTGCGCGGCGAAATTGCTGCGGTATTCGGCCACGTCGCGGACGAAGAAGGCAGGGTGGTTGAACATCACGAAGTCTTGTTCGCCGGCGTGTGCCGGGCTCTTCATGAGTTTCTCGCCGGGTACGTCGAGCAGTTTGATGGCCATGCCACGCGCATCACGGGCGCGGTCGAACTGCGGATAGGCATTGCCGTTGGACAGGCGCATCCAGGCTTGCCAGACGTGCCCAGGCTCGCTGAACACGCCGTGGCGCAGTGATTCGTCCAGCGTATCGAGCACCTGTACTTCGGCTTTCACACAACCGTGGGCCTTGGCGTGGGCGTCGCGCAGCACGCGGGTGTTATCGCGGTGCTGTTCGACGATACGCACCGCATCCTCGATGATCAGCCGGGTCAGCAGCGCTTCATCGGGGGCAATCTGCTCTTGCGTGGAGACCGGGCCGGAAAATTTCCAGGCGTAATAGGCTTCGCCCAAGCCCCAACCCACCAGACCGACCAGGGCGACGGTGAGCAGCAGTTTGCCGAGCAGGCGACCGAGCCAGAGCCAGAAGCGTTTCAACATCGTTGTAATCCTTGTTCTAGGTATCGGTTGAAATCAGCCTTCGCAGCTCGGGCCGGGTGTCCAGGGGCGCACCGGCACTTCACTGAGCTGGACCTCCAGGTCGGCGTTACCAAGCACTTTCAGGTATTCGATCAGGGCAAGGCGCTCGTCCGGCGCCAGTGCCCGGCCGATGACGCCTTCCTGGCGACAGCCATCGCGGAACTCATGACCCGCATTGCCGTTACCGGTGATGCGGGTATCGAGCAGGAAACCGCCTGGGAACTTGTTGCTGCGATAGCCAACGCGCACCGGGTCGAACTCGAAGTCGCCAACCCAGAACTGGGCCTGCCGCTCGTATACCGGCGACAGCAGCTCGAACAGGTTGGGCACCGAGCCGTTGTGCAGGAAGGGCGGGGTAGCCCAGATGCCGTCGAGGGGGCGAGCCTTGTAGCCGCGTTTTTCCTGAACGCCGATGGGCAGGCCATAACCGTCCATTTCCTCGCGCTGGCGCGGTCCGATGCCGGCGTCCTGATAGGCACGGTTCTCCACGTAGGCGGTGATGTAGGCCAGGCCCTTGGCACTGGAAATGCTCTTGAAATCGACATCGTCGAGGCTGGCGCCGTACAGCTTTACATCCAGTCGGGACAGTTCAGCCTTGGTCCAGCCCAGGCGGCTGATATCGAAACGATGATCGGCGATGTTGTCGGCGGTGGTGGGGTCGGTGCCGACGATGCTGATCGGCACGACACGCATCTTCCATTCGGGATCGCGCGAAGGCGCCAGGCGCTGGTCGCGAGGCTTGGGATCAGGGGCGTGGCAATAGGCGCAGTTCTCGGTGTAGAGCGCTTTGCCACGGCTGGCCAGTGGCAAATCCACCTTGCCGAAGATGGCCTCCGGCCACTTGGGTGGCTGCAGACGCTTCAGGGTTTCCTCGAGGGTGTAGAGGTCATGCAGGCGCACGCTGGAGGCGTAGCGATCCGCTTCGACGACGCCTTTGCCGTTCTCGTCGAGCAGGTGCAGGCTGGCGCCGACGCCGAGGGCTTCGCCGACATTACGAGCCATGGGCTGCATGGCCGAGCCATTCCACTGCACCCAGTCGAACTTCCAGATATCCCAGAGTTGCGGATAGCTGACCGGAGCATTGGCGACGCGGTAGTTGGCCTCGTCGAGTACATCGCCGAACACGGTGTTGGCGATACGACCGAAGGCATCGGTGCGGCCGAAACCTTCCTCGGTGGGATAAAGGCCGCGGTGCCAATCGTTGTATGCAGTGGCGAGCAGTCTGTCGAGAACTTGCTTGAAGTCTTCACGCAGTTGATCGCGGCCTTGCGGGTACTGGTCGCCCAGTACCGCCTGGGCGAATCGGCGGAATTTCAGCGGGTTGTAATAGGTGAAGGCCATGCTCATGCCCAGCGCCTGACCGAAGCCTCCGCCGCGCAAGGTAGGGACGGTGGAGGCGAGGGAGTGCAGGGCGGCACCACCGTCAATGCGCACGGCCTGGCCTTTGTAGCGCAATTCGCCGGTGTGACAGGCCGCGCAACTGATATCGAGGAAGTGTTCGCCGCTCTCGCTGTCCTGATGGCGGGTAAAACCGACCGGAAGATTGCCGGGGTTCAGATCGCTGGGCTGTTGCTTGGGATCGGTGAGAAAACCAAAACGGGCGAGGTAGTCGAGGCGGGCGAACTTTTCTGTGCCGAACGGCATTTCCAATGCGTTGAACCAATCATAGCGCAGGCCTTTAACCGTGGTTCCCTGAGGCGTGTAGTAGTAAGTCTGGCGCTGCTCATCGGTCCACTGCTGCAAATAATGCAACTGGTTCGGCTGCTGATAAGCCGGGAGATTGGGATTGGCCACGTAATACAGCGCCACCGCCACACCGAGCAATGCCAGCACAAGAATGAGCTTCAGGGTACGACGGAGCAGACGCATCAGTTACATCCTTGTGGCGTTCTTATGAAGTTGCCTGTTATGCCAATACTGCACGGCGTTGGCAAGGTGCCATCGCGGCAATCGGGAGCATTGCGCAATAACCAACAGGAACAACGGATATAGAGAAATGATCCATGGAGCGTCAAAGTTCTTGCTAGCGTTACATCTGTGCGCGCCAAAGTATTGTTTTTATTGGAATTACAAAATAATGGCGCCAAGGATGGAATATGTTCGAGGCTGTTTCCGTCGCATCCCGCCAAGTATTGGTGCTCGAGCCTTTCGATGTATTAGACACGCTCCTCCAGCCACTTCAGGCCGCGGGCTGGAGCTTGAAGCCTTGCCCCCCTGAAAGGTTGGTCAGTGAAGCGGCAGATGTGCTTCTGCTGTCTCTCGAACGGCCTCCCAGTCTTGCCTTGCTCAAGCTGGTGCAGCGTTCAGGGCTGAGTTGCGTCGCCGTGACGCAAAACCAGCGTTTGAGGCAGTTCTGCAGCGAACAACTGGTGGGGGAGTGGCTGTTCGCGGCGCTACCCTGTCCGCTGGACATGCCTGTTTTGCTGGAAACCTTGCAACAGGCTCAGGTGGCATCTCGATTACTGCAATTGAAAGGCGCACGGCAGACCGCGCAATTTCTCGGTAATAGCGGCCCAGCGCGCAGCGTGCGCAAGTCGCTCGATAGCCTGGCGCGTTGTGATGGCCCGCTGCTTCTTTGCGGGGAGCGGGGCAGCGGCAAGCATCTGCTGGCGCACCTGCTGCACCAGCGGTCACCCCGTGCACGGCAAGACCTGCACTGTATCGATTGCGCCGTGGGGTTCGATATCAGCCTGCTCAGCGCCGCGAAGGCAGGCACTGTGCTGCTGGAAAACGTCGAGCAACTGTCCGAGGTCGATCAGCAACGCCTGCTCGAACACCTGCAACGCCATCCTCATGCCGCGCTGTTGACCCTGGACCAAGGCGAGTTGATGCAGGCAGTGCAGCGCAGGTGCTTCACGCCGGAGCTGTTTCAATCACTGGCGCCGCGGCAGCTGCACACGCCGAATCTACGAGAGCATCCTGGCGACCTGTTGCTGCTGGCCGAGCACTTTGCCCAGCAGCATGGCACCACAATCGTCCGACATCACCGCCGTTTCAGTGATGAGGCACTGGAAGCCATGACCGGCCACCCCTGGCCAGGCAATGTGCGTGAGTTGCGCAATCGCGTGGTACGCGCACTGGTACTGGCGCAGGGGCGACAGATTGTTGCCGTTGACCTCGGCTTGCAGCCGGTACAGCCCGGCGTCGATGCTCCGGTGACCTTGGAGGACTACATCCTGCGCGCCGAGCGTCAGGCGCTGAACGACGTTCTCGGTCGCTATACCCACAACATGAGTCAGGCGGCGCGTACGCTGGGGATCTCGCGGCCGACCTTCTACCGCCTGCTGCACAAGCATCGCTTGCGCTGACCCCTTGCTGTAACGCGCGATAAACACTGCTAAGGTGCTCGGCAAACTGCCGTCAAGGAGATCGCCATGCACCCGTTCGACGCCGAGAAACCGCCGAAGCTGGCTATTTTGCTGGGGTATGCAGGGCTGGTTCCATTCGTCGGGGGCGCGCTGGGTATCTGGGTGATTCCCATGGGCTGGCGTCCTTTCGTACTGGAGGCGTTGCTCGATTATGCCGCCGTGATTCTGGCTTTCATGGGCGCCATTCACTGGGGCCTGGCCATCCGCGGTGAAGTGGCAGACGAAAAGGCCAAACTGCAGCTGGGACTTTCAGTGATACCGCCGTTGCTGGGCTGGGCTGCACTGGCTGGCGGACTGCCCACGGGCTTGTCCCTGCCGATCTTCCTGTTTTCCTTCGTTGGCCTGTATCTGGCCGACATGCATGCCGTGCGAGCGGGCCTGGCGCCACGCTGGTATCCGGCATTGCGCACGCCTCTGACACTGGTGGTGTGCCTGAGCCTGTTAGTGGCCTGGACCAGTGTGCTGATCAGATGAGCCGAGCAGCGCCGCGACATGCTCCAGTGCGGCCTGTCGACGCTGACCCCAGTCGCCGGACAGTTCGCTGAAGCGTTGCCCGTTGGCCAGGAGCCAGTTTCGGCAGGCCTGATGAAAGGCCTGGCGCTCGGCCAGCTGTGGCTGGCAGCGCTGGCCATCCTCGACCCAGGGCACACCGGCGGGATCGAGCAACAGATGCTGGTCGTAATGGCGCGCCAACAGCTCACCCGACAACCACGGCGGACAATCACCAAACAGGCATTGGCTCCACAGCATGTTGCTCAGCAGGTGCGTGTCGAGAATCAGCAGCGCAGGTTTGGCCGCCCGCGCGGCATCCTCCCAGGCCAGTTGGCCGCGTGCGATCTCGTCGATGTCGGCGTAGCAGGTATCGCGCTGCTGTTCGTCAATGAAGTGACGCACGTACTCGCCCACGACCATTGCGCCGAATTGCGCCTGAATTTCTGCCGCCAGCCAGCTCTTGCCGCTGGACTCGGGCCCCGTCAGAACCAGGACTTTCATCTCTGGTACTGCAATGCCGGGTCGCGGCGCCAGCTCAGCCAGCCGCTGACGGCCAGGGCCGTAAAGGCGGCATAGAGACCGGCGGTGAGGAACAACTCGCTGTACAGGAAGAAGGCGACGTAGCAGAGATCCACCACCACCCAGAGTGCCCAGCATTGCAGGCGTTTCTGCGCCATCCACAGCTGCGCCACCAGGCTGAATGCAGTCAGCGCCGAATCCAGCCAAGGTGAGCTGGCGTCGGTGTAATTGGCCATGAGATAGCCCAGTAGCCAGGCACCGCCGGCGCCGATCAGCAATCCGCTCAGGACCGCGGCCAGGCCCAGGCGGCTGACCTTGCGCCCATCGTGGCGTTCGCCGCCACGGGTCCACTGCCACCAGCCATAGAGCTGCAGCGCAGCGAACAGCAGCTGCAGAAGCAGGTTGGAGTACAGCCGCCAGTCATAGAACAGCCAGGCATACAGCAACACCATCACCAGCCCGATGGGCCAGCACCAGGGGTTCTGTTTGACTGTCAGCCATACCGCGACGATGCCGAGCCCGGCAGCAATGAGTTCGAGCCAGGACATCCGGCGGCCTCAAATGTGGAAAGGGTGGCGATTGTACTGGTGTCGCCGGCTCAGCACACCAGGCTGTCGGCTTGTCGATAGAGCATCAGCAGTTTGCGCGTGATGGTTTGCTGGATGTCGTCGCGCTCGAAGCTGGAGAGTCGATCGAGGCGTGCCAGTTGCAGGCGATGCAGGTGGATGTAGGGCATCTGCTGGTCGAATTCGCGCAGATCCCCCTTCATCAGCACCGGCAGGAACAGGTCACCGATTTTCTTCTGGTTGCTGATGATCTGCGCCAGTGCAGGCTTGAACGGCATGGTCTTGGGGGCCGGCCCGGCGTCCTTGATCTGCGTGCTGAGCAGCAAACCCGGTTTGCCTAGCACTCGGCCTGGCAATACGCACAGCCCGGTCTTGCGAATGGCCTGGCTGTCGATGCCATGCAGCGTGTCGTGAAAGGCATAGGGGTTGGGCAGTACCACCATCTTGCGCCCGAGATCGGTGGGGAAGTGCAGGCTGTAGTTGGTGTACAACTGCCCCACCGATTCGGAATAGACGCACAGGCGGTTCTCGAACAGCTTGATGAAACGCTCGGCCAGCTCACGGCGCGCCATGCTGTCCAGGTCCCAGACCAGGTCCTGATTCTGTGGCCGACTGAAATCGACCTCCTGATGCTGCATGCTGCTCATGTTCGTCTCACACACGGAACTGCCCGAGTAAACGTTTGAACGGGTCGGCTAACTGCGTCAAGTTCTGCTCGATGCCGCCGGTCTTTCCCGGCTTGCCGGTGTAAAGGTCGGTGTGAATCTCGCGCAACATATCAGCGCCCTGCAAGACCTGCGTCCAGCATGGCCAACGCGAGAAGCAGCCACAGACGCTCGCTGATTGGCAGGCTACGCAAGCTGGTCATGAAGCAATTCCTGATTGTTGTAATTGTCGGATTCGGGGCTGCCGCGAAGGGCACGGGGCAATACTGTCACATCGAAGCATTATTCACTCTAGTTGTCTGATAGCATTTCCGCCGCTCGGGGTAGAACCTGAACAGGCACCGCGTTAGAGCGTTGCAAGGAACCTCCGCAACGGGCTTGAGTCCCAGGGGCGGGGCCATGCTCCACGTTCGAAGTTTCATGCGCAGGTAGTTGCCGCGCTTTTGGGGGATTTGATGGATATCTGGATGGCCTTTCAGGCCCTGATTCTGGGCATCGTGGAAGGCCTGACCGAGTTTTTGCCAATTTCCAGCACTGGGCACCTGATCGTGGTCGGGGACTTGCTGGGCTTCAACGGCGAAACGGCGACGGCGTTCAAGATCATCATCCAGCTCGGCGCCATTCTCGCAGTCATCTGGGAGTTTCGAGCGAAGGTGCTCGGTGTGGTCGTGGGGTTGCCCAATGACCCGAAGGCACAACGTTTCACCTTCAACCTGCTGCTGGCGTTCGTTCCGGCTGTGATTTTCGGTCTGGCCTTTGCCGATCTGATCGAACACTGGCTGTTCAACCCCATCACCGTGGCCATGGCGCTGATCATTGGTGGCATCGTCATGCTCTGGGCAGAGAAGCGCAATCACCCGATCAAGGCGGAAACGGTCGACGACATGAACTGGAAGCTGGCGCTCAAGGTCGGTTTCGCTCAATGCCTGGCGCTGATCCCGGGGACGTCGCGCTCGGGTGCCACCATCATCGGCGGCCTGGTGTTCGGCCTTTCGCGCAAGGCGGCCACCGAGTTTTCCTTCTTCCTGGCCATGCCAACCATGGTTGCAGCCACGGTTTATTCGCTGATCAAGTACCGCCACATCCTGCAGATGAGTGACTTGCCGATCTTCGCCATCGGCTTCGTCAGCACCTTTATCGTGGCGATGATCACCGTGCGCGCCTTGCTCAAGTTCATCACCAGTCACAGCTATGCGGTGTTCGCCTGGTACCGAATCGCCTTTGGCGTGGTGATTCTCGCCACCTGGCAGCTGCATCTGATCGACTGGAGTACCGCGCAAGCGTGATCGGCAACGAGCGCAAAGGGCGCCTGAAAAACTGGGATGATGCCAAGGGTTTTGGTTTCATCCAGCCGCAGGACGGAGGCGCAGAAGTCTTCGCGCACATCTCGGTGATGCGCGGTGACCGTCGCCCGCAACCCGGCGACGAGGTGCTGTTCATCGAAGGGCGTGATCAACGAGGGCGGCCGCGTGCCGAACATTTGCGCCTGGCTGCGCAGCTGAGCCTTGATCGGGAGGCGATCCGGCGTAAACCGAAAACCTCCAGCAAGGCGGCTCCAGCAGCGCGGAAGTCTGCCGCCAGGTCCACGCACAGGGCAGCGAGGCAGGGCTCCATCCAGAACTTCGCCGGCAAGAGCGTGATTCTCGCCTTGCTATGCCTGTTGCCAGTGATCGGCGCCTTGCAGCTGCTTGGTAAAGGCTTGTGGTGGGTATTACCGCTTTATCTGCTGGCCAGTCTGCTGAGTTTTCTGCAGTACTGGCTGGATAAACGCAGTGCCCAGAGCGGTGGCCGGCGCACGGCGGAAAATACCCTGCACCTGATCGAGCTGGTCGGTGGTTGGCCAGGGGCGCTGGTCGCTCAGCAGACCTTTCGTCACAAGACCCGCAAGCTGTCTTATCAAGCGATTTTCTGGTTGATCGTCGCCGTTCATCAGCTGTTCTGGATCGACCTGCTATTGCTCGATGGTGCCTACATCGCCCGCCATATCCCCTCACTCCTTCAGTAGCAGGCCAGTTGGCAGGCACGCTGGCATTGGACCGCGCTAAGCGGCTATGTTGGCGTCCGGAGCCCGCCTGTCTGGCGGGAGCAACCAGGTCATGAAAACAATAATGAGAACCTTCGGCGTAGGCAGTGTCCGGCAACGTCTTGCGGCCTGTTTTCGGGCGCTGGGCCTGTGCCTGATGGGCTACTTCTCTGGCCCCGCCCAAGCGTCAACCGTGGTGCCATTGACCCTGGGCGGTACGCCCGAGTCGGTAGCCTATTGCCGGCAGGTGCTTGAGCAGGCGCTGGCCTTGGGAGGACACCCGGTCGTGGTGCGGGAGCTTGGCAGTCTGCCGATGACGCGCCTCGAGCTCATGCTCCAGCGTGGGGAGATCAGCGCACTGATCCTCGGGCCGACGGCCGAGCGTGAGCGCAGGTTCCTGCCAGTGCGGGTGGACATGACCGACAACCTGGTCAACCAGCGCATCCTGTTCATTCGCAAGGGTAGCCAGGCGCTGTATGACCCGGTGCACGGTCTGGAGGATTTTCGTCGTCTGCAGCAGGTAGCTGGCATGGGGGCAGCCTGGGCGGATCGGGTAATCTGGGAGGCCAATGAGCTGCCGGTGGCGACCATCGATGGCGACTGGAAACGGCTCTACCGTATGGTGGCTTCGCCGACACGGCCGATCGACTACCTGCCCCGCGGTGCCCACGAAATCGCGCATGAATGGATGCAGCACACTGAACTGGAGGTGGAACGCAACCTGGTGTTCCGCTACGCACAGGATCACATCCTCTACGTCTCGCCGAAACGCCCGGAGTTGCAGCGCTTACTGCAGGAACTGTTGCCGCAGGCGCAACGCAGCGGCTTGATACGCCGCCTGGCCCGGGAGCACTTCCATCAGGTATTCGAGCCACCGGTCAACCTGCAGCAGCGACGGAGCATCCACCTTGAGATGGCCACGCCGCTATAGCAGCAATCCCGGCTGCAGGCGTTTGGGCAATCTGCGCACTACCAGTTGATGTGAGCGTGTCAGTAACTGGCGCAACTCGTCGTCGCTCAGCGGCAAGCGCTGGGCGCTCATGCTGATCCAGTGAGCGCGGGCCAGATAAGGCGCAGGGCGGATGCCAGGACGGTCGACATAACCGAGAAACAGGTCGCTATCGACCTTGAATGCCAGATTCTCGCCAATGAAATGAAGGATGGCGAACATCTTGTTGCCCGCCACGGAAAACACCCGGTTGCTACCCCATTTGAGGTCTTCGCGGGCTCCGGGCAAGGCGAGGCAGAGGGCGGCGATCTGATCGGTTGTCATGGGCATGTCCCTGGCGGCTCGGCAGGCAGTCTATCTGTTGGTAGAGAGCGTGCGTAGCCCTTCGATCCACCGCCAGCGGCAACCCGCGTAGCGTTTCAGGCGCTCAGCCCACGCTTGCCGAGGTTCTCATGCTGTGCTCGTAGGCCTGGGTCATGACCTGCCAGGTGTGCGGGTCAGCCGGGATCAGGTGTTCGATACGCAGCGAGGCCACCGTGATGTCCAGTGGCATGCCAAAGGTGGTGAAGGTGGAGAGAAAGCTCAATTCGCCCTCGGGTGAGTCGATGCGGGTCATCACCAGCGGAGGCGCTTGGTTGCCCAGCACTGCCAGGCCCGACGGTTTCGGCAAGCCTGCCAACAAGGCGGCCAACTCGGGATTTTCCAGCGCTTCACGGAAGGCGCGCTGCCAGGCGAGCGCACGAATTTCGTCGGCGTTGAGCAGATGGTCGCCCAGGCCACCTGGCTGTAGCAGGGTCACCAACAGGTTGAGGTCATCGGCGGCATCGACTGGCAAGCCCAGCAGAGCGAACAGAGCAGCCGTGCTGGCGTTGGCGGCCATGACCTGCCACTGGCTGCCGAGGACGATCGCCGGTGCGGGGTTGTTGGCCTGCAGCACATGGCCGATGGCGCCGCGAATGGCCTCCAAAGATGGCGAAGTGAGCGGCAAGGCGCCATAGCGCGGCGCATAGCCAGCGGCCAGGAACAGGTTGTTGCACTGCTCTAGCGGGGCGTCCAGCGCCATCAGCAGGGCATGCAGTGTGGCGGGGCTGGGTCTGGCTCGCCCGGTTTCGATGCAACTGAGGTGGCGTTGGGAGATGCCGGTGATCAGCGCCAGGTCGAGCTGGCTGAGGCCTACCTGGCGGCGTAACTGACGCAATTGTTGGCCGGCGGGTGTGGCGGTGTGCGTGTGAGGTGGCAGATGAGCATTCATGCACAGACTCTGGCAGTTCGGCTGAGGCGATGTCTATGACCTGACAGGTCATTGAACCAAGGGCGAGCCTATCACTAGGCTCTGTAGGCAAAGTCGTCGAGCGCAGGTCAGGCAAGGCAAGAACGGGTGAGGGTGCGCAGTTTACGCGCTGCAAATGAGCATTCCGAATCCGTTCTAACCAGCGCAGGCACTTTTCGTACAGAACCTACCGTGCTCGCCTCACCGATCAGGAACCGCCGATGAACAGACCTTATCTCGCACTCGTCGCCTTGCTGGCGTTTTCGCTCTATACCGCCTGGTGCATGGCAGTAGCCGAACAGTCCCTGCTGGCCTTCGGCCTGGAGCTGCTGTCACGGCCCGACACCGCGCAGCTGGTCATCGACCTCTACCTGCTGGCCGCCATGGCGGCGCTCTGGATGTACCGGGATGCAAGGAGCAAAGGCCGTTCGCTGCTGTCAATTCTGCCGTACCTGGTGCTCACCGCGGTGTTCGCCTCCATCGGACCGCTGGCCTACATGGTGGTAGAGGGATTTTGGCGCCAGCGCCCGATGGCGCAGCGGGTGTGAGCGGCCTCCTGCAGCTGTATAGCCTGTGCGTGCTGGTGCTGTTTATGAAGATGTTGGCGATATCCTGCTACCAGGGTTACTTGCGCATCAGGTATCGAGCCTTCGCCAATACCGAGGATGCGGCGTTCGTTGGGCGTGCTGCGCGCGCGCAGGACCTGCCTCAGGTGCGGCGTGCTGGCCAAGCCTGGGCCAACGACCTGGAAAATATTCCGCTGTTCTTCGTGCTTGGCGCGCTGGCTGTGGTGCTGCGAACGCCGGACGAACTGACGGGGTTGCTGTTCTGCATATTCACCGCCGCCCGCGCCGCGCATACGTTGGCGTATCTGGGGGGCTGGCAACCATGGCGGACCCTGGCCTACGGGGCAGGGCTGGCTTGCCTGCTGGCGTTGGCGGCAATGATCGGTCAGGCGCTGCTCTGATCCTTCATGGCACTTTGGCTGCATCAGACTTGTCTGTAGACTCGGCATCCTGTGATCACCCGCGAGCAGGCGCCACTCGGACCCCAGTCGATACCCCGCATGAACACTCATCAGCGCTTTCGGCTCATCCTCTGGCTACTGCTTGGCCTGTCGATATTCGCTTCGTCGACCTGGGCCGGTGTTCGCCAGCTCGATGCTGCGGTGCTGGACAAGGAACCGTTGGCGCTGACGCCCCATGTCGGTTTGCTGGAGGATCCTTCGCGAACACTGACGTTGGCGGATGTCAGGTCTGTCGAGGTCGCGCAGCGATTTCGCACCGAGCAAGTCGACAGTGCGTCGTTCGCCTTGGGCTTCACCCGTTCGGCCTACTGGTTTCGCCTGGGCATCGGCAATTCCAGCGAGCAGGCGCTGACCCGTTTGCTGGTGGTGGACAACCCGCGCATCTCCCAGGTCGATGCCTACCTGCCGGACGGGCAGGGTAGCTATCGCATCTGGCGCACCGGGGCGGATCGCCCGCAAACCAGCAAGGCCTACGACAACCGCAACTTCGTCTTCCCCCTGCATCTGCCTGCGCATTCGCAGCAGATGGTCTATCTGCGAGTCGAATCGAGCATCGGCCTGCTGGTGCCGCTGCAGCTCTGGTCGGTCGAAGGTTTTCAGGCATACGAGCGCGAGGATTACATGGCGCGCGCCGGTTACGTGGGCATCGCCGTCGCGATGATCCTGTTCAACCTGATGCTGTTCATCGCCCTGCGTGAACGCATCTACCTGCTCTATGTGACCTTCGTGCTGTGCGCGGTGTGCGCCTTGACGGTCAAGAACGGCATGGCACCGGACTGGATGTTGTTCGGCATACCGCTCAACTCCAACGTGGCTTATTACTCAGGAGCATCGCTGGCGCTGAGCGGCATGTTGCTGTTCATGCGCAGCATGTTGCAGACCGCCTCTCTACTGCCACGGATCGACCGCGGCTTGCTGGTGCTGGTAGCGCTGTACCTGGTTTCCCCGCTGATCTATGCCGCCGCGTTGCCACAGGTGTCACGCGTGGCCATCGTGATCAATCTGCTGACGGCCTTCGTCATGCTGGGGGTGGCTTTGGCCTGCGCCCTCAAACGGCAACGCAGTGCCTACTTCTTTCTCGCAGCCTTCGGCCTGCTGATTCTCGGTGGGGCGACCACGAGCCTGCGCGCCATGGGCATCTTGCCGACCAATGCCTTTACCGTGGACGGTCTGCAGATCGGTTCGTCGCTGGAGATGCTGTTGCTGGCCTTCGCCCTGGCCGACCGCATCAACGTCATACGCCAGGAAAAGCTCCAGGCGCAGACCAGGTTGTTGCAGACGCAGGAGCAGCTGGTGCAAAGCCTGCAGCGCTCCGAGCGCGAGCTGGAGGAACGGGTAGCCGAGCGCACCCAGGAGTTGCAGGTGCTCAACAGTCGACTGGAAACCCTGAGCCTGACCGATGCGCTCACCGGCATCGCCAATCGTCGTCATTTCGACGAGGTACTGGCCAAGGAGTGGAAGCGCGCCCAGCGAGCAGGCGAGTCGCTGGCTCTGGCGGTTGTGGATGTCGACTGGTTCAAGGCTTACAACGACCATTACGGGCATCTGGCAGGTGACAGCTGCCTGCAACAGGTCGCGCACACGCTGGCCAAGACCATCAGCCGCTCCAGCGATCTGGTGGCACGCTATGGCGGCGAGGAGTTCGTTTTCCTGGCGCCCGCCACCAGCCTGGCCAGTGCACAGGACATGGCGCAGACGCTGGTTCGGTCAGTGGCAGCGCTGGCGTTGCCGCATATACGCTCACCCCTTGGCCACATAAGTGTCAGCGTCGGTGTAACGGCCATGCAGGCCGATGCAGAGCTTCCTTTGCAGACGCTGGTACAGCGTGCCGATACCGCGCTCTATCGCGCCAAGGCGCAGGGGCGTAATCGCGTTGAGAGCGGCTAGCCAGGCGCCTCGCTTGCCTGCGAAGGGGGGCGACAATGCCAGGCTTCAATGGATGCAGTCGGCCCGAGCAGGGCGCCGCGTCGTCTCGATCTGCCTCAGATGCTTAACACTCTCACCCTTTGCGCAGAAACCCTCTTGCTTGAGCGCTCGCGACGCGTTTATCAGGTGTTCTGTGCCGCCGGAACTGTCTCAGAGGCTTAACAAAACAGGTTCGCGGCGTCTAAGTATTTCGGTTAAGTGATTGTTATAAAAGAATAAATTTATTTTGGCCCAAGCCATGCTTTGCCATTGAAGCGGTGCGTTCGTTGAGCGCCCCATTCAGAGGATGCCGAGCATGAAGCTGGATTGCCGCATATGGATCTTGATGACCGTGCTGACGGGTGTAGCCCAGGCCGGCGAGGGCGACGTGGTCATCAGCCGCGATGTGCAGCCGCGCGTGGCCACGGTCAATCCTATCGTTGCTGATCCACATCCGCGTGTGGTCAATCCCGGCGCGATTGCCAGCGGGGTTACCGGCGAGCTCGGTGACAGTGATTTCGCCGGCGTTTCCAGCGGCCTGGCACTGCCTCAGCGGTTGCTCCAGGGCAGCCTTGGCACATCGATTCCCGCAGCTTCGCATCAGGGCATTCCCGTTCTCGGCGCAGGCCATTCAGGAGGCGCCCGCAGCAACGGCATCGCCGATCAGGTCAATCGCAGCGTGCAACAAGGTTTGCGCCCATTGCAGAGCATAGGAGGGCGCTGAGATGCACAAGCCTTTGCTGTTTTCCATGGCGCTGCTGCTCAGCCTGTCGGCCGAGGCCGACAGCATGAACGCCAACATCGACGCCAGTGGCCAGGCCTACCAGGGCAATCTGACGGTCAACCAGGCGGCGGGCCATCTGCAGCAGCAGGCAAACAGTCGTGCCCTCGCTGTGGGGGGCGCTGGCGTGGCGACGAACACCGTCGTGCAACGGCAGGAAAACCTGCTGCAGCGCTCCTCACCACTCGATGCCCAAGCCTCCATCACGGGGGACTCCTTCAGCAATGGCAGCGGCATTGTCGGCATCAACCAGGCCGCTGGCATCGCCAACCAGCAGGTCAATTCTGCAAGCGTGGCGCTGATTGCCGCGCCGCAGAGCCTGGATGACAGCGTTCTTGCCCAGAGCGTAACGCGCCCCAACGATTCAGCTTCAACCGTACCCACCCTGGATGGCGAGCGTCGTGTTGACATGAGCAACGAGGCCTTTGCCGGTAGCCGTGGCGTGGTGCAGTTGAACCAGAGTGCTGGGATTGGCAACCGTTCTGCCAATCACCTCAGCATCAGGGTGGTGGATTGAGCCCTGCCGCAACAAAGGTCAACTCCCAAAACCGCAAGGAGAACACCATGAAACACTCAGTACGGCTAAGCCCTCTGGCATTTGCCCTGGCCGCGATGTTGGCAACCGCTGTTCAGGCCGATGGCTTCGGAGGTGGTTACGGTAATCCCAATGGCGCCAGCGCGAGCGTCGACGACACGCAGATCAACCACAATAACGACGTGATCAACAACGAGACCAAGAACACGGCCGGTATTGATGGGTCGCTGGAAGGCGCAGCGGGTAACGTCGGTGTCAACGTCGCCGCCGGTGACAACAACCAGCAGGCCAATGCCGCAGCCATTGCGACCGCCGATGCCGCGTTCGTTTTCGGTGGCCTCGCCTCCAGCAGCGCCAGCGCCAGCATTGGTGTGGACCAGCAGGCTTACGACAACACCCTGACCAACTACGGCAACCCCAACAATGCCAGCGTGCTGGACAGCGCCAATGATGCGACCGGCAACGTCGCGATCAACGTCGCGGCCGGCAACTACAACCAACAGAAGAACGACATGTCGATCGCGGCGTCGGAAAACGCCCTGGTCGCCACTGCGGCGTCGACCATTACGCAGACCTCCAGCGGCAACGAGACGGAGAACAAGCTTGGCGACGTGTTCGAGGTCGATTCAGCCCTGCCCACTGTCGCCAGCGGATTCGGATTCGGCGGTGGTGGCGGTTATAACCCGCATACCCCACAGACCCCGGTGGTCAATAACGCCAGCTTGAGCGGCTCGCTGGCCAATGTCTCGGGCAACGTGGGCGTCAACATCGCCGCCGGTGGCGGCAATCAGCAGAGCAACAGCCTGGCGATTGCCGCCGGGTGCAATGCCTGTGTAGCTCAGTAGAGCAAATGGCGGCGCTGCCGTTTTCTCTCGATAGCGCCGCCTCCTTTTGCTGGAGGCACCATGTTCGGCTCCAGATCGCGACGGTTCATCTGCTGCCTGTGTTGCGCTTTCTGTTCGCTGGCCGGCGCAGCAGAGCTACGCCTTGCCGTGCTGCCCAATGGTGGTTTGGCCCATATACAGGTGGAGAGCATCCGTGAGCGGCGGTTTTCCAATCTGGTCGAACAGCAAACCGATTTCAGCTGCGGTGCGGCGGCCATGGCGACGATCCTCAACCAGGCCTACGGCTTGGCGCTGCGCGAAGAGGACGTGATCAGGGGCATGCTGGCCAGTGCGGACGCCGACCTGGTACGCACTCAAGGGTTTTCCATGCTCGACATGAAGAACTACGCCGCCACGCTGGGGCTGAGGGCGCGTGGCTACCGCGTTGCCGCCGAGCAGTTGGACAGCATCAAGATTCCCGCCATCGTCTTGCTCGATGTCCGCGGATACAAGCACTTCGTCGTGCTGCAGCGTACCTACCGGGGCTACGTCTACATCGGCGACCCGGTGCTAGGGCACAAGAAGATGGCGCTCAGCGAGTTCGGCAAGGGCTGGAACGGTATCGTTTTTGCCCTGATCGGCCCCGGCTACGACCGCGAGAATGCGCTGCTGACGCCGCCCGAACCGCTGACGGCGAAACATCGCATCGATCATTTCAGTCCCGTCAAGGACGCCGAACTGATGGAGTTCGGCTTCATCCAGAGTGACTTCTTTTAACCAACTAGGGCCCTGCGCCCAGGAGGTTGGTCATGCACAGCAAACTATGGCTAGCGGCGAGCATCCTCGCCGCCAGCTTGCCGGTAGGAGCCAGCACCCTGTTCCAGCCCGCAGAGGTCAGCGATCAGGAACTGGCACAAATGCGCGGTCGTTATGTATTGCCGGACCGCATCATCAGCTTCGGTGTGGTGATGACTTCAACCTGGCAGAACGGTGCGGGCCAGGTCATTGGCGCGCAGGTCGCACTGAACGTTACCAATGGTCAGATACAGCCGTCGCTCTACGTCAGGCAGATCAGCTCGTCCGGCGCTGGCAACGGCAGCGTCGTCACCGGCAGCGGCACCATCACTGGCGGTGCTGGCCTGGATAACGTGCAGGGCATCGTGCAAAGCGTGCGTACGGCCGGTGACCTCAATGCCGGGCTCAATGATCTGCGGCTACGGATCACGACGGGCGGTGGCGAAACGCCGGTCGACCCCGATGCACAACCCTGGAGCGGTAGTCAGGACTTCAGCAATGCCGCTGGACTGGTTCGCGTCAGCGCTCGCGCTGGCGGTATCAGCATCGCTCTGAATGCCAGCCAGGGGCAGGGTTCCAGTAGTCAGCAGATCGGTGGAGGTGTGGCCCAGCACGCCAATATCACCGGCACCCTGAACGATGTGCGGAATCTGGCGGCCCTGAACGTCGCGCTGCGTGACAACCCGCGCAACCTCAACCTCGAGAACTGCATCGAACAAATTCGGGCCTTGCGCCCTCACGGCTACTGAGACAGGTGCCCATGCGGCACAAGGATCCGGTATATGCGCCGAGCATATGGCGTCATCGTCACGTTCAGTATGAGCTTGTGTTCCAGTCTGCCGGCCGTCGCGGCCGACGACGCCCAGGTCGAGGCTCTGCAGAAGGAACTGCAAACGCTGCGAGCCAATTATCAGACGCAGCAGAATGCGCTGATGGTTCTTGAACAGCGCCTGCGTCAGATCGAGGGCAGGGCGGCTGCGGCAGGTGGCGGGGCGGCGCCGCTGTCACGCAACCCTCAGGTGGCCAGCGCCGGAACCTCCGCCGGCTATGGAACCGCCTTGAAAGACAACGCCGAGCCGCCCGCGAGCGTGGAGAACCTGTACCAGGAAGCCAGTGGTTTCTTCGGCGGCGGCACCTTCAGTATCGAGCCGGGAATTACCTACAGCCACTACGATTCACGCCAGCTGTTTCTCAACGGCTTTCTGGCGCTGGATGCGATCTTCCTGGGCAATATCGGTGTTGATCAGATCAATGCCGACACCTTCACGTTCGACCTGACCGGCCGCTACAACTGGGCGCAGCGTTGGCAGCTGGACATCAATACGCCGTGGATCTATCGGGAAAGTACCTATCAGTCGGCCGGAGCCGGCGGCTCCAGCACCTCGGTCAGCGAGGCGACCGTAACGGGCGATGCAAGGCTCGGAGACATCAACGTGGGCATCGCTTACAAACTGCTGGATGAAGGGGAAGGTACGCCGGATGTCGTCTTGAGTTTGAGGGCCAAGGCGCCGACCGGCGTTGAACCCTATGGGATAAAACTCGATCGCGTGGCAGGGAACGACAACCTGAGCATCCCGGAGGACCTGCCGACGGGTAATGGTGTGTGGTCCATCACCCCCGGTATCACGCTGGTCAAGACCCTCGACCCCACCGTGGTGTTCGGCAATTTCTCCTACACCTACAACTTTGAAGAAAGCTTTGACGACATCAGCCCGCAGCGCGGGGTAAAGGTGCCGGGTAAGGTGGATCTGGGCAATTGGTTTCAGTTTGGCCTGGGTGTGGCGTTCGCCCTCAATGAGCGGGCGAGCATGTCGATGTCGTTCAGTGAGCTGATCAGCCAGCGGAGCAAGATCAAACCTGAAGGGCAGGGCTGGCAGACCATCACCGGTAGCGATGCCAACGCCGCCTACTTCAACATAGGCATGACCTTCGCCGCGAGTGACAAGCTGACCATCGTGCCCAACCTGTCGATCGGACTGACACCCGATGCGCCGGATTTCTCGTTCAGCATCAAGTTCCCTTACTACTTCTGATCCGCAGTGTCAGCGTAGTTGGTGCTTATGCAGCAGTCGGTAGAAGGTCGGCCGCGACACCCCCAGGGAGCGCGCGGCGTTGCTCATGTTGGTCGAGTAATGCATCAGGGCATCTTCGAGCGCCTGGCGTTCGGCGCTTAGCAGGTAGTCGTCCAGCGGTCGGCAGGGGGCGGAGGGAGTGGCAACCAGACCGATATCCGCTGTTTCGATCTGGCGCCCCTCGGCCAGAACCTGAGCACGCCTGACGCGATTGGCCAGCTCCCGCACGTTTCCAGGCCAGCTGTGGCTCATCAGCGCAGTCATGGCGCCGCCACTGAACTTGCGTGGGCGACGGCCTATCTCGCCAGCGTACTGGCGAGAAAAATATTCGACGAACAAGGCGATGTCTTCCTTGCGCAAGCGCAGGGGGGTCGTCTGTATCTGCAATACATTGAGGCGGTAATAGAGATCCTCGCGAAACCGCCCGGCACTGATGGCCGCCTCGAGGTCGACATGGGTCGCGGCCAGCACCCGTACATCGGCTGCCATGCTTTTGCTGGAACCGACCCTCTCGTAGGTCATTTCCTGGAGGAAACGCAGCAGGTTTGCCTGCATCTCCAGCGGCAGGTCACCTATCTCGTCGAGAAACAAGGTACCGCCCTGCGCTGATTCGATGCGACCAATCTTGCGTTGACTGGCTCCGGTGAATGCACCCTTCTCATGACCGAACAGCTCGGAGTGGATCAACTGCTCGGAAATGGCCCCACAGTTGATCGCCACGAAAGGGCCACTGGCCCGCCGAGACTGGTTGTGCAGACGGCGCGCCACCAGCTCCTTACCCGTGCCGCTTTCACCGGTGATCAAAACCGAGGCATCACTTGGGGCAATCTTGTCGATCAGATGACGCAGCTCTCGTGTCGACTGGCTCTGCCCGATCAATAACTCTCCGGCCGTTACCGGCGGCGGGGTAGTGATACGGCGATAGAGACGGGCCATGCCCGAAGCGCGGCCCAATGTGCAATGCAGGCGGTATGAATCGAAAGGCAGCGTGTGAAAGTCGAAGAACCATTCATATATGAAGTTTGCCAGGTCCGTATTACGACGCAGGTCGTCACTCATTACTGCTATCCATTCGGTCTGGCTGTCGCGAATCTGTTGCTTTATACGTTCCAGATAATCCAGGTGGTGCGTTTGCAGACAAATCACGCACACATCATATACCGGTTCGACTTTGCTACTTAGATCTGCCTGGTCCACCAGCCACTTGTTTCTTCGCAGCTCGGGAATGAGTTGTTCACAGTCGCTTACAGGTTCTACGATCAACAGACGTCTAGGGTGGTCAAGCGAACCCAGCATACGAACTCCTTTGCCCTTGACGGACAGGAACAGCGCTCGCAGGTTGTTTCTTGGCATGGTGACTGCTTTGCAGTTCACCTATCGAAGCACTTAATATTCACCGCTTAATTCGGTACGGTCGTGCACGAAAGTGTGCACTTAAAATACCTGCGAGTCATAAGCGAAGTGTTTTAATAGTTATTGGCTATGTAAGTAATGGCGCGATGGGGAAGTTATAGTCGATGTCATCTGCAAGGCAAGTTAAATCCCCGCAATCCGATGTGTGGCGGCTGTTGTGAAAGTTTGATTGCTTATCTCGCCATGCCGCAGTCTTGATGACTGCTGCCTGGCTGGTCAGGGCTGCCAGCCAGGCAGTGATTCGAACAACGTACATGTATACGTCCCCTTCGATTGGAAGCAGCTGCCAATCGAAGGGGAGGGCTCAAGCTGGCGGCTGCCAGCCGCCGCCGAGCGCCTTGTAGATCGCCACGATGCCGCTGTAGAGCTCGACTTCCGCCGAGGCCTGGGCGTCTTCGGCGGCCAGGCGCTCACGCTCGGCATCGAGCAGCACAAGGAAATCCACCGTGCCTTCGCGGTAGCGGATCGCGGCCTGGTCAGCCGCTGCACGGCTGGCTTCGGCCTGGCGCACCAGCGCCACCAGGCGTTGCTGGCGTTTGGCGTAGTCGCTGAAGGCATTTTCCGACTCCTCCAGCGCCAGCAGTACCTGTTGCTCGTACTGCGCCAGGGCGCCGTCGGCTTCGGCTTCGGCGCCGCGCAGACGTGCGCGAACGCTGCCCAGGTCGAAAGCCGCCCAGGTGATACTCGGCGCTACGCCCCAGGCGCGGGCAGCCGATGCGCCCAGTTGCGAGCCGCGCCCAGCGGTGAAGCCAAGGAACCCGGAGAGACTGACACGCGGAAACAGATCCGCCGTGGCCACGCCCACTTGCGCCGTGGCCGCGGCCAGCTGGCGCTCGGCCGCCTGGATATCCGGGCGGCGGCGCAGCAGTTCGGCCGGGTTGCCAATCGGTAGCGCTTTGGCGATCACCGGCAGTGGCTTGGGCGCCAGATCCACCTGCAACTGCTCCGGCCGCTGGCCAAGCAGCGTGGCGATGCGATTCTGCGCGCGTACCTGCTGCGCCTGCAGTTGCGGCAGACTGGCTTCGGTGGCGGCGAGGCGTGCATCGGCGCGCAGCACATCCAGTTCGTTACCGACGCCGGCGTCACGCAATTGCTCGGTGATGGCGCGCGAGGCCTGCTGGTTCTTCAGGTTCTCGCGGGCGATGCTTTCGCGCAGCTGTGCGCCGCGCAGGGTGCCGTAGGCGTCGACCAGCTCGGCGATCAGGCTGACCTGCAGCTGGTAGTAGTCGGCCTCGGCCAGTTCGATGCGTGCCTCACTGGCCTCCAGCTGACGCTGGATACGGCCGAACAGATCCAACTCCCAGGCCATGTCCAGACCAAGGTCGTAGCGTTCCTGACGAACCCGCTCGTCCGTGGTCGGCGGCTGCTGCGCCTTGCCGAATTCGCCACTGGCACGGCTGGTGACAGTGGGGAAACGGTCGTTGGCCACGTCATCGCGAATCGAACGCGCCGCGCGCAGGCGGTTGAAAGCCACGCGCAGTTCACGGTTGTTTTGCAATGAGCGCTGCACCAACTGATTCAGCGTCGGGTCGTCGAACTGCTGCCACCAGGCGGCTTCGAAGCGACTGCGGTCGTAATTGGCCGCTTCCATCGCGGCAATGCGCGCAGGATCGGTCACGGGTGCTCGGTAATCCGGGCCGACGGCGCAGGCCGACAGCACCAGGGTCAGGAGAGCGGGGGCAAAGGCTTTCATGCGTGCACCTCCTGCAGGCGGGCGGCTTTGCGGGCTTCGCGTTTCTCGACGAAGGCGCGGATCAGGACATAGAACACCGGCGTCAGCAGCAGGCCGAAGAAGGTCACGCCGATCATCCCGGAGAACACCGCCACGCCCATGGCATGGCGCATTTCAGCACCGGCACCGGAGCTCAGCACCAGCGGCACCACGCCCATGATGAAGGCGATCGAGGTCATCAGGATCGGACGCAGACGCAGGCGGCAGGCTTCCAGCACCGCAGCGACGCGGTCGAGGCCTTCTTCCTGTTTCTCCTTGGCGAACTCGACGATGAGGATGGCGTTCTTGCACGCCAGGCCCACCAGTACGATCAGGCCGATCTGAGTGAAGATGTTGTTGTCGCTACCGGCCAGGATCACCCCGGTGATGGCCGAGAGCAGCACGGTCGGCACGATCAGGATCACCGCCAGCGGCAGACTCCAGCTCTCGTACTGGGCAGCCAGCACCAGGAAGGCCAGCAGCACGCAAAGCGGGAAGATGAACACGGCGGTGTTGCCGGCGAGGATCTGCTGGTAGGTCAGGTCCGTCCACTCGTAGGTCATGCCGTTGGGCAGTTCCTGTTCCAGCAATTTGGCGATGGCGGCTTCGGCCTGACCCGAGCTGTAGCCCGGCGCGGCGGCACCGTTGATTTCGGCGGTGAGGAAACCGTTGTAGTGCATCACCCGATCCGGGCCTGAGCTGTCCTCGACCTTGACGAAGGTCGACAGCGGCACCATCTCGCCACGGTTGTTGCGCACCTTGAGCTGGCCGATCTGCTCCGGCTCCAGACGGAACTGCTGGTCGGCCTGGACGTTGACCTGATAGGTGCGACCAAAGCGGTTGAAGTCGTTGGCATACAGCGAGCCCAGGTACACCTGCAGGGTGTCGAAGATGTCGCTGATGGCCACGCCGTGGGTCTTGGCCTTCTCGCGGTCGATGGCGGCATCGACCTGCGGCACGTTGACCTGATAGCTGGTGAACACTGACATCGGGTTCAGCTCCGGCAACTGACGGGCCTTGCCCAAGATGTTCTGGGTCTGCAGGTACAGCTCCTCATAGCCCAGGTTGCCGCGATCCTGAATCTGCAGACGGAAGCCGCCGATTGTGCCCAGGCCCTGCACAGGCGGCGGCGGGAAGATGGCGATATAGGCGTCCTGGATCTCGCTGAACTGGCCGTTGAGTGCGGCCGCGATGGCGCCGGCCGACAGGCTTTTGTCCTTGCGCTGGTCGAAGTCCTTGAGGGTGACGAAGACGATGCCGCTGTTCGGGCTATTGGTGAAGCCGTTGATCGACAGCCCAGGAAAGGACACGGTGTTTTCCACGCCTGGGTATTTGGCGGCGATCTCGCTCATGCGCTTGATCACCGTCTCGGTACGGTCGAGCGTGGCGGCATCGGGCAACTGGGCGAAAGCCACGAGGTACTGCTTGTCCTGCTGCGGCACGAAACCGGCCGGGGTGCTGGAGAAGCCCAGGTAGCCGAGCACCAGCAGGCCGCCATAGACCAGCATGGCGATGCTGCTGCCACGCAGCACGCGGCGTACGGTGCCGACGTAGCCATGGCTGGCGCGGTCGAACACGCGGTTGAACGGGCCGAACAGCCAGCCGCCGAACAGTTTGTCGAGCAGCCGCGAGAAACCGTCCTTGGGCGCGTGGTGATCCTTGAGCAGCACGGCAGCCAGTGCCGGTGAAAGGGTCAGCGAGTTGATCGCCGAGATCACCGTGGAGATGGCGATGGTCAGCGCGAACTGCTGATAGAACTGCCCGGTGAGGCCGGAGATGAATGCCGTCGGCACGAACACCGCGCACAGCACCAGCGCGGTGGCGACGATGGGACCGGTCACTTCTTTCATGGCCTGGCGCGTGGCTTCGACCGGTGACTTGCCCAGAGCGATGTTGCGCTCGACGTTCTCCACCACGACGATGGCGTCGTCCACCACGATACCGATAGCCAGCACCAGGCCGAACAGCGACAGGGCGTTGAGCGAGAAGCCGAACAGGTGCATTACCGCAAAGGTGCCGATCAGCGACACCGGCACGGCGGCCAGCGGGATGATCGAGGCGCGCCAGGTCTGCAGGAACAGAATCACGACCAGCACCACCAGCACGATGGCTTCGAGTAGGGTGTGTACCACTGCCTCGATGGAGCCACGGACGAAGATGGTCGGGTCGTAGACGATCTCGTAATCCATGCCTTGCGGGAAGCTCTGTTTCAACTCGGCCATGCGCGCCCGCACCTCGTTGGAGATGTCGATGGCGTTTGAGCCTGGGCGCTGGAATACCGGGATGGCCACGGCCGGCTGATTGTTCAGCAGCGAGCGCAGGGCATACTGGTTGGAGCCGAGTTCGATGCGGGCGATGTCACGCAGGTGAGTGATCTCGCCGTCTTCGCCGGCGCGGATGATGATGTTCTCGAACTCTTCCTCGGTGACCAGACGGCCCTGGGTGTTGATCGACAACTGGAAGCTGTTGCCGGCATCGGAAGGCGGCGCGCCGAGAGCCCCGGCGGCGACCTGACGGTTCTGCTCACGGATGGCGTTGACCACATCGGTGGCGGTCAGCCCACGCGAGGCCACCTTGTTCGGATCGAGCCAGACACGCAGCGAGTAGTTGCCCATGCCGAACAGCTGCACGTCGCCCACGCCCGGCAGACGCGCCAGCTCGTCCTTGACGTTGAGCGCGGCGTAGTTGGACAGGTAGAGCATGTCGTAGCGATTGTCCGGCGAGGTCAGGTGCACCACCATGGTCAGGTCAGGAGAGGCCTTGTCCACGGTCACGCCAAGACGTTGCACCTCGGTGGGCAGGGTCGGCATGGTGCGGGTCACGCGGTTCTGTACCTGCACCTGGGCGTTGTCCAGGTCGGTGCCCAGAGCGAAGGTCACGGTCAGGGTCAGCTTGCCGTCGTTGGTCGACTGTGACGACATGTAGAGCATGCCTTCCACGCCGACGATGGCCTGCTCCAGTGGCGAGGCCACGGTTTCACCGATCACCTTGGGGTTGGCGCCGGGGAAGTTGGCGCGTACCACCACGGTCGGCGGCACCACTTCCGGGTATTCGCTGATCGGCAGCTGGAACAGCGAGATGGCGCCGCTGATCAGGATCAGCAGCGATAGCACAGCGGCGAAGATCGGTCGCTGGATGAAGAATTGCGAGAAATTCATGGGTCTGTCCTCAAGGCGCAGGCTTGATCAGCCGCGCGGCGAGCGAGCGTCGATTTTTTCGGCGGCGATACGCGGAGTCTGGCTGCCATCAACGGCTTGGCGCATGCGAGCCAGGTGCTCAAGGGTGTTGTCATCGGCCATGGACACCGACTGCGGGTCGACGGTAGAGCCAGGCATGGCGCGCTGCAGGCCATTGACGACGATCTTCTCGCCCTTGCTCAGACCGCTACGCACGATGCGCAGCCCCTCCAGCTTCGGCCCCAGCTCGATGGAGCGATAGGACACGGCGTTGTCATCGCCCAGTACCAGCACGTACTTCTTGCCGAGATCAGTGCCGACCGCTTCGTCCTTGATCAGGGTGGCTGCGTAGGACTTGCTGCCCACCAGCTTCAGGCGAGCGTAAAGACCCGGGGTGAAGTGGCCGTCCTGATTGTCGAACACCGCACGACCACGGATGGTGCCGGTGCGCGGGTTGACCTGATTGTCGAGAAAGTCGAGCTGGCCGAGGTGCGGGTGATCGGTCTCATCGGACAGGCCAAGGTAGACAGGGCTGGCGCCACGGGCGTCGGTGCCGGCTTCACGGGCCAGTTCGGTGTACTTGAGGAAGGCGCGCTCGTCGGCATCGAAATAGGCATAGACCTTGTCGGTGGACACCACCGAAGTCAGCAGGCTTTCACCCGCGCTGACCAGGTTGCCCCGAGTGATTTCGGCGCGGCTGACACGGCCGTCGATGGGAGAGGTGATGCGGGTGAATCCGAGGTTCAGACGAGCGTTTTCCAGTTCGGCGGCAATCGCTGCGACCTGAGCCTGAGCTTCGGTGGCGGCACTGGCGCGAGCATCGGCCAGTTCGGCGGAGATGGCGTTGCTCTGGCGCAGACGTTCGCCGCGGCGCGCTTCGCTGGCGGCACGGGCCTGGTTGGCGCGGGCCTGCTGCAACTGTGCTTCGAGACGTTTGACTTCGGCCTGGAAGGGGCGCGGATCGATCTGGAACAGCAGATCGCCTTTCTTCACCAGAGTGCCTTCGTCGAAGGCGACTTTGTCGATGTAACCGGAGACGCGCGGACGGATTTCGACGGACTGTGGGGCTTCCAGGCGGCCGGTGAATTCGTCCCACTCATTGATCGGCTGTTCGATCACTTCGGCGACGCTGACCTTGGGCGGCGGCATTTGCGCCTGGGTCTGCGCGGCCTGATCGCAACCGCTGAGTGCGAGGGCGCCGGCGAGGGCCAGAGGGAATATCCAGATGTTCTTGTGCTGCTGTTCCATGGGTGACTCCGCCAGTCGGATTTGTGGATGGGCGGAGTCTGCGGCGAGTCTCGTAGGGCTACGAATCGAACGCCATGAATTTGAATATCATCGGGAATGATAAAAGACAGAGTTGTATCAATTTAGAACTATGACAGTGCGCAAAGGTTCCTGGCGGCACTTCGCTGGTGCGTTTCCGGATGTTTTACAGGCTATCGGGGTCGCCACAGAACATCTGAATGCGCGAGCGTAACCAGCGCTCGGCCGGATCGTTGTCCTGGGCGCCGCGCCAGGCCATGTGCAGCTCGAAGGTCTGGGCCTGGATAGGCAGGTCTTCGGCGCGCAGGCCGCCTGCGGCAGTCAGAGCGGCGGCAGTGTAGTCTGGCACGCTGGCGACGATATCGGTCTCTGCCAACAGGGTCGCCAGGCCGTTGAACTGCGGCACGGCCAGCACCACATGGCGCTCGCGGCCGAGCTTGGCCAGTTCATCATCGATAAAGCCCGTCAGGTCGCCAGCGAAGGACACCAGCGCATGGGGGCGGGCGCAGTAGTCATCGAGGCTCAGCGCACCGGGCACGGTATCGGCGCGCAGCAGCTTGGCCTTGCTGCGGCGCAGAACCTTGCGCTTGGCATTGGCCGGCAGTTCCTCGGTGTAGGCCACACCCACGGAAATTTCGCCGGAGGCCAGCAGGCCGGGCATCATCAGGTAGTTGGTACGACGAATCACCAGCACCACACCAGGGGCTTCGGCACGCAGACGGCGAAGCAGCGCAGGCAGCAGGGCGAACTCGACATCATCGGAGAGGCCGATGCGAAACACCGCCTTGCTGGTGGCAGGATCGAAATCGGCGGCGCGACTGACGGCGGTGGAGATGGAGTCCAGCGCTGGCGAGAGCAGGGAATAGATTTCCTGCGCGCGCGGGGTCGGTTCCATGCTGCGGCCGGTGCGCACGAACAACGGATCGTCGAACAGGGTGCGCAGGCGGGCGAGGGCGGCACTGATGGCCGGCTGGCCCAGGAACAGCTTCTCTGCGGCCCGGGTGACGCTGCGCTCGTGCATCAAGGTCTCGAAAACGATCAGCAGGTTCAGGTCGAGGCGACGCAGGTCGTTGCGGTTCATCCGGGTACCATTCGAGGGATACGGGCCTTGTCAGCACGGCGCTGCAAATGAGAGCCTTTGCCTGGGCAATAGTACGGGCAGTGTGCAGCGGATTGAAAGCTGCCGAATCACTGACAGGCATGAAGACTATCGATAGAGTCTGATAGTGTCGCCGCCGAACAGCGGATAGAGTCCACAGTCATTGAAGTGTTAATCCGCGATCAAGCTCGAGGTAAGCGATGTCCCGCATGATCCGTTTTCATAAGTTCGGCGATGCCGAAGTGCTCCAGTACGAAGAGGTTCCGACGCCCGAGCCCGGCCCTGGTGAGGTGCTGGTGCGCGTTCAGGCCGTGGGCCTGGGCTGGAAAGACGTACTGTGGCGACAGAACCTGGCGCCCGAGCAGGCCAAGCTCCCGGCTGGTACCGGTTTCGAACTGGCCGGCACCGTGGCCGTATTGGGCGATGGTGTCAGCGACTTCGACGTAGGCACCGCCGTTGCCGGCTTCCCGGCCAGCACGCCGAACCGTTACCCGACCTGGGGCGATCTGGTGCTGATGCCCAGCCACGCCCTGACGCGTTACCCCGATGTGCTCAGCCCGGTCGAGGCCAGCGTCCATTACACCAGCCTGCTGTTCGGCTACCTGGCGCTGATCGAGCTGGCGCACCTCAAGCCCGGCCAGCACGTGCTGATCACCGAGGCCAGTCACTGCATGGCGCCGCAGACCGTGCAGCTGGCCAAGGCACTGGGCGCCAAGGTTATCGTCTCCACCAGCTCAGTGGAGGATCGCGAGTTCCTGCGCGGCCTGGGGGCCGACAAGGTGATTGCGACCGAAGAGCAGGACCTGGTCCTGGAGGTTGAGCGTTACACCGAAGGCAAGGGTGTCGAAGTGATTCTCGACCAGTGTGCCGGCCCGCAGATGAAACTGCTGGGCGATATCGCCGCGCCGCGCGGCAAGCTGATCCTGTACGGGATCAATGGTGGCAACGACACGGCCTTCCCTGCCTGTGCAGCGTTCAAGAAGCACCTGCAGTTCTTCCGCCACTGCGTGCTGGATTTCACCGGTTGCCCGGAGCTTGGCATCGAGCCGAACAACGAGGCCGTGCAGCGTGCCATCACGCACATCAATCAGATGACCGCCGACCGCTTGCTGACGCCGGTGATCGACAAGGTGTTCGACTTCGAAAACTTCATCGAAGCGCATCGTTACATGGAAACCTGCCCGAACCGTGGGCGAGTGGCCCTGAAACTGGCTGCGGATTAAAGTCCGCGGTCAGATGGTCGCTATACCCGGTAGGTTTACCGTTAGTTCAAGGACAGTTTCATGACTATGGTCATCGGTGACGCGCTATCGCTGTTGTTGTTTCGTTTGCATAGCGGCCGTCTGCTGGGCATCAACCTGCTCAAGGTCAACGAGATCATTCCCTGTCCTGCGTTGACCAAACTGCCCAGCCGCCACCCCAATGTGCGCGGCATCGCCAGCCTGCGCGGTGCGGCGGTGACGGTGATCGATCTGGCGCGCGCCATCGGCGAGCAAGGTGCGGCTGACGAGGATGACGGTTGTCTGATCGTCACCGAGGTGAGCCGCTCGCGTCAGGGCCTGCATGTGAAGGGCGTCGAGCGCATCGTGCAGTGCTCAACCCGCGATGTGCGTCCACCGCCTGCCGGATCCGGCAGTCGTGCTTTCATCACCGGCGTGACTCAGATCGATGGTGCCATCGTGCAGATTCTCGATATCGAGAAGGTATTGCATGACATCGCTCCAGCACTCGAAGAGGCGCCAGTCGGGCAACTGCTCGACGGTCAGGATGGCCGCCTGCTGCAGGGGCGTCGCGTGCTGCTGGTCGATGATTCGCAAGTTGCGCTGCAACAGACCCTCAATGTCTTGCGCCAGCTAGGGCTCGACTGCACGGCAGTGCGCAGTGCCCAGGCAGCGCTGGAACAGCTTCATGAGTATCAGCAGGCCGGCATGCCGTTCGAGCTGCTGGTTTCGGATATCGAGATGCCGGAGATGGACGGCTACAGCCTGGTTCAGGAAATCCGCCGCAGCTCCGATATCGCTGCTACCTACGTGCTGCTGCATACCTCGCTGGACAGCACCATGAATACCGAGAAGGCGCGTGCGGTCGGCGCCAACGCGGTACTGACCAAGTTCTCCTCGGTCGATCTCAGCCAGGCACTGCTCGACGCCTTTCGGCAAATGAGCGGACAAGACTGAAGCGCTCCCTGCAAGCCCTTGCCGGCAAACGGCAAGGGCTTGCCAGGCTTTCTCTCGCACCAAAATAAAATCCAATACTTTCAATGAATTAAGCGCGCCGTTTGAGCTGGCATGCGCTTTGTATCAGTGCTCCTGGCAATTGCAATTCAGTCAAGGAGCACGACATGAGCACGATTGGAGGCGTTGGCAGTTACGGCGGTCTATCGCTGAGCGGATTGCGCAACAAGCAGAGTGAAGAGCAAGGCGAGTTTGCCCAGCTGGCGCGCAACGTGGAGAAGACCACGCGCTCGGCAAACGCCGAGTCCGAACGCGAGTTTCGCGCCAGACAAGCCACGGATGAGGGCTTTGCCCGCTTGCGTGTGGAGTTGCAGAATGGGGCCGAAGGCAAGGTGGAAGCTGCCGTCAGTTCCGGGGCAGTGCAAGAGCCGCAGGGCGAGGACAGCGGTGACGCCGCATTGGCGGAGTTCATGGCTTACATGGCGATGACACCGGCGGAGAAGATTCGTCACGGCATCCTCAATGAGATGGGGCTGACCGAAGAGGACATCGAAGACATGTCGCCCGAGCAGCAGCAGGCTGTCGAGCAGGAGATCGCTCAGCGCATGAAGGACCGTGCGGATATGCAGGCTCAAGAGGACGGCAAAGGCCGCTCTTATGGGCTGATTTGAGCCGTGCTTGCCGGCGCTGATTGAGCCATTTCCCGGGGAAGAAGGGGCAACGGACTGAGAAACGAACCGTGGAGACTCTCCATCTTTGGTTAAGGCCGTTTGGAATTTTTATGGGCTGGATTGTCTATCAATCTACGACAGTGCAACCGTTGCGTTGCGACCTGTCGAGCAGTCATCCCCATAGAGAATCTTTATCCGGACGTTTCCAATATGGATGTTCTTTCCGAGTTCTTCGAGCGCACGAGCCTGCAAGGGCGACTGTTATTCGCCGGCCCGGTAGACGGTACGTTGGTGCTGGACAGACCCCCTGGCATGGCATTCATCCACGTGATCGAGCGCGGCGCACTGGATATGGTGCACGCCGACAAGCCGCGCATTGCGATCAGTGAACCCAGTGTGCTGTTCTGTCCAAGCACCTGTTGCTACAAGCTGCGCGCGCACCAGCCTGGCGGCGTGGATCTGATCTGCGCTTCCTTTCAGTTCGGGCGCTCGGGGCAGCAGCCCTTTCCCCTGGGACTGCTGGAAACACTGGTGTTCCCGTTGAGTGCCCTGGAGCAGCTGGGGCCTGTGATCGGCTCCCTGGTCAACGAATTTCGCACACCGGCACCAGGGCGCAGCAAGGCACTGAATCTGTTGTTCGAATATGTGTTCGTCCTGCTGGTGCGGCGCGCAGTGAGCGAAGAGCGCATCACCAGCGGTCTGCTCTATGCCTTGCAGGACAGCCAGCTTGGGCCAGCCTTGATCTGCATCCATCAGGAGCCTCAGCAGGCCTGGAGCGTCGAGCGTCTGGCCGAGCTGGCGAAGATGTCGCGCACCAAGTTCGCTGCGCTGTTTTCCGAGGTCATGAGCATGACGCCCATGGCCTATGTGACGGCCTGGCGCATGAAGGTCGCGCAGGACCTGCTGTGTGAGGGCATGCCGATCAAGGTAGTCGCCGATGCGGTGGGTTACGCATCGCAGGCGTCGTTCTCGCGCACCTTTGCTCAGCATGTCGGGCAACCGCCAGGCGAATGGCTGCGCGCAGAGGGGGAGGACCCACCTGCGAAGCTGCAGGTGCAGATCTATCAGGATTGACCCGCGCCCAGGGCAATAAACCCTGGGGCGGGGTGCCCGCTCAGGCGACGACGGGGATCAGCGGGTCGGCAGCCGCCAGGGCGACGTCGCGTTTGGCTTGCGGCGGGTAGATCCACTGGGTGTTGATCTGCATCTTGAGTTCTTTGCCTGGCTTACCGGTCAGCACCACCTTGCGTTCCCAGCCTTCGGTGAACACCGCGCCCCAGGCGCCCAGATCCAGACAGGTGACGTACTTGGGCTGGCTGTAGGGAATCGGCTCGACACCGAGCAGATCGGCTGCCGCGTTGTTGCCGGAGGAGCGGCCGAGGGCAATGGCGTGCTGGCAGGTCATCAGTGCGTGGTTGCCCAGATCGTCCACTGCGGCATACGCGGTATCACCGGTGGCGTAGATGGCGTCCTGGCCCAGCACCTTGAGATTGCGGTCCACGTGCAGGCGCCCGAAGGCATCGCGCTCACCGTCGATTTGCTGGGTCAGCGGCGAGGCTTTCACGCCCACGGTCCAGACCACGGTGTCGGCTTCGATGCGCTCGCCGTTATCCAGCCGCACGCCATGTTCGTCGACCATCGACACCGGGCTGCCGAGTTTCCAGGTTACCCCGAGGTTGTCGCTCGCTTCAGCGATTACCGAGGCGATCTGCTCACCCATGACGCTGCCGACCTGATCACCCATGTCGACGATGATCACCCGCACGTCGACCTGGTCACCCAGGATGGCACGCAACCGCGACGGCATTTCCGTGGCCGTTTCGATACCGGTAAAACCACCGCCGACCACCACGACGGTGTTACGCGCCTGGCTGGCCGGCTTGTCGCGCAGGCCCTGTAGATGGGCTTCGAGTTGCTGCGCCGACTCCAGGCTGTCGACATCGAAGGCGAAGCGGTCGATACCGGCCAGAGGAGGCCTGGCAACCTGGCTGCCAGAGGCCAGAATCAGGCGGTCGAAAAGCAGCTCGGCCTGTGCGCCGTTTGCGTCACGGTAGATGACCCGCTTGCCTGCGGCGTCGATGCGTGTCGCGCTGCCTTGCACGAATTGCACGCCGACTGCTTCGAACAGCGGGCCGAGCGGCGCAACGCAGGTGCTCAGGTCGCTTTCGTAGAAGCGCGGGCGCACGCGCAGTTCGGCTTGCGGGGCGAGCAGGGTGACCGTGACATCCAGGCGTTGGTGCTGGTCCAGCAGGCGAACGGCGCTCAGCGCACTCCACATACCGCCGAAACCGGCGCCGATGATCAGGATCTGCTGTTTCATAGGGTTGATTCCCGTAGTTGAAGATAAAGGTGTTGGCTGACTACGGGATCGATTGTGTGGTTGTTTTGGATCAAGGTATTGATCCAATATCTGCACAAATAAGTGGTCCACTTTGGAGCATCCATGCCCGTCGAAAAAGCTCCGCCACACGTGGTCTTTCTACCCCTGGGAACACCGGAGGAGGGGGCTAGCCTGCAGGAGTGGCTGTATGACTCGTTGCGCAGCGCGATTCTGGGCGGGCGCCTGCCGGCTGGCAGCAAATTGCCCAGCACCCGCGCCATGGCCGAGTATTACAGCCTGGCGCGCGGCACGGTGCAGGCGGCCTATCAGCAACTGCTTTCCGAGGGTTATCTGCAAGCGCGTACCGGCAGCGGTACACGTGTCAGCGAGGTATTGCCGGACCCGACGCTGAATGCAGGGTACGTCCGGCGCAAGGTGGTGGCGGCGGTCGAGGACAAGCGCGCGGCGCCCGATACGCCATGGCTGAAACGCCTGGCGCAGATCGAGCCCATTTTCTCCCGGCACACATTGCCGAGTGGTCTGCGCGCGTTCTTTCCTCATCGTGGTGATATCAACGCCTTTCCCATCGATCTGTGGCGCAAGCTGCACACGCAGCAGCTGCGCAGCTCGCGCCTGAACATGCTGCTCGACGCCGATCCGGCGGGGTTGCCGGCGTTGCGCGAGGCCATTGCCGGTTATCTGGCCATCGCACGTGGCGTACAGGTTTCGCCCGAGCGCATCCTGGTGCTCGGCAGCGTGCAGCAGGGGCTGGATATCTGCCTGCGTCTGTTGGCCCCGGGTGATTCTCAGGTATGGATGGAAGACCCCGGCTACCCCGGCGCGCGGCAGTTAATGGATATCTCTGGCGTGACACGCGTGGACGTGCCAGTGGACCGCTCCGGCCTCGATGTGGACGAGGGCATACGTTTGGCGCCAGGTGCCCGGCTGGCCTACGTCACGCCGTCACGGCAGGCACCGTTGGGCGGCGAGTTGTCGCCAGCGCGCCGTCTCGCCTTGCTGAAGTGGGCAGCGGAGCAGGGCAGCTACATCTTCGAGGATGACTACGACAGCGAGTACCGTTTCATCGCCAAGCCGATTCCGGCCCTGCGCTCGATGCCTGGCGCCGAGCATTCGGTGATCATGGCAGGCACCTTCAGCAAGCTGCTGTTTCCCTCGATTCGCCTGGCCTACCTGGTCATGCCGCCGCAATTGGTCGAGAGCTTCACCCGCGTTTCGGCGCTAATGTCGCGCCATGCCAACAGCCTGGCGCAGGCCGTACTCGCCGACTTCATCCATGAGGGCCACTTCGACCGTCACGTGCGGCGCATGCGCAAGCTCTACGCAGCGCGTGCCGATGCCTTCGCCGAGGCTGCGCACAGGCATTGGCGAGGGTTGATCGAGGTGCCGGAAATTCGCGCGGGGATGGATATCGCCTGCGGTTTGCAGGTGGAGAACGAGCAGGATGCTTTTGCCCGTTTGCAGGCGGCCGGTATCGATGCCATACCGCTGTCGCGCTACTGCGTCAGCCCTCGTGGTCCAGGCCTGGTGATGGGCTTTGCGCCCTACGAGGAAGGCGCCATCGAGGCGGCAGCCAAGGCCGTCGCGCAGGCGCTGCGCAGCTGAGAGCCGCCCCGGCCGAAGCCGGGGCGGAGAGCATCAGAGGATGCTCAGCGGGTACTCGACGAAGGCGCGGATCTCGTTGAGATCCGGCCCGACGTCGGTGCTGGAGCGGTAGATGGAGTTGCGCAAGCGAACATGCAGATCCTTGGCCGCACCACTCTGGATGGTGTAGCCGATCTGGTTGAAGATCTCGCGTTCGGTGCCGTTGTTGTCGTTGCTGGTATCGATGTTGTCACCGCGTACGTAGGCGAACTTGTAGCGTAGACCCGGCACGCCGTACTCGGCGAAGTCCAGCTCGTAGCTGGCCTGCCAGGAGCGCTCGTCCTTCAGGTTGAAGTCCGAGTAATAGGAGTTGGCCAGGTAGATGCTCGAGCCGCCGTCGCCATAGTCATAGGCAAAGCCGGCATCGCCGCTGCTGCGCTGATGCGCGACGATGAAGGCATGGGCGCCGATGCTGTACTTGGCCGCCAGGCTCCAGATGGTGTTGCGATCGCCCTGGCCATCACCGCCGAGATCCACGGCGGCCACCGAGCCGGTGTCGTACTTGGTGCGGTAGATGTTGAAGTCGAAATTGAGCGCCTGCTCAGCCGCCAGCGCCAGGTTGTAGTTGATGTTGGCGTAGTAGCGTTTGTACATGTCCTCGAGGTCGGAGTGATACACCGCCAGGCTCAGATCATCGCTCACGGCGTAGCTGCCGCCGAGCACGTCGATGCTCTTGAGTCGATTGGGATCGCGTGCCGAATCGCCCATCGGGCTGTCCGCGGTGAAACGGCCGGCGTTCAGTTCGAGCCCTTCGATTTCGTTGCTGGTCACCAGCGTACCGGTGAAGGATTGCGGCAGCAGGCGGCTGTCGTCATGGGCCAGAACCGGCAGGGAAGGGAACTGATTGCCGTACTTGATCACGGTATTGGAAACACGCAGTTTCACCGCGCCGCCGGCCTGGGACAGATCGTCCACCGGACGGCCTTCGCTGTCGGTGTCGAAGAAGGCGCGATAGTTACGTCCGCGGCCGCTGTCGAGCTTGACCCCGAGCAGGCCGAAGGCATCGACGCCGAAACCGACGGTGCCCTGGGTGAAGCCGGACTCGAAAGTGGCGATGAAACCCTGACCCCAGGTCTTGGCGTCGTTGGTGTGGTCTTTGTAATCACGATTGAAGTAGGCGTTGCGCAGCAACAGATTGAGGTTGGCGTCTTCGACGAAACCATTGGCTTCGGACTGGCTGCTGGCATGAGCCAACTGCCCACCCAGCGCGAGGCTGCAAGCCAGCGCGAGACAGTGCTTCTTGTGCATGGGGGCTCCCGGTGTTGGTGTGCTGTTCTAAACGCGCCTCACATCGAGGTAAGGCCCGGCCCAGAGGGCGCGCATAGAGTTATCACCCGGCATGCAGATGCACTATTCAAGCTGATCGATGATCACTATCGACGACTTCGATGCGCTGATCAGCGCGAAGGACGATAGGCTTTACCCCGATGAAGACTTCCGAGCGGCGGCCTTTGTATCACTCACGGAGGCCGACGCTCTGGCTCCACTTCATCTCCTTTGGTTAAGACGACTTGTGGCCGCCTGGTGATCCAGTGCGGCCTTTTTTTCGTCTTCACCATGGCATCGCGCAGGTGCTCAGATGCTCAATGAAAATCGCGGCTGCGAATATCCAGACCGGTCAGCATGCTCGTCAGATCCGTCAGGCGCCCGGCTATCACGTGGCGCACACCTTCGACCGTTTCCAGATGACCATCGACGCGCAGCATCTGCGACTGCACCAGGGTCCGTCGTTGCCGCTCGGCCAGGTCGTGCCAGACAACCACATTGACCAGGCCGAATTCATCTTCGAGCGTGACGAATATGACGCCGCTGGCGGTTTGCGGCCTTTGCCGGCCAATCACCAGGCCGGCGATGCTGACCGGCCGGCCGTGCTCGACCGCCAGCAAATCATGGGAACTGCGGCAGCGCTCGGCGCGCAATGCCTCGCGCAGCATGGCCAGCGGATGCGGGCCGAGAGTGGTGCCAAGCGTCGCATAGTCGGTCAGCAGATCTTCCCCCTGCGAGGGTGCAGGCAGGCTCAGGCAGGCTTCACTCGGCGCAGAGACGCCGGCGAACAGCGGCAACTGTTCCTCGACGCCGGCCACCGCCCAGCGCGCCTGGTAGCGGTGGCCAACCAGAGCCCCAAGTGCGCCGGCATCGGCCAGCCGCTCACGCGCCGAGGCGTCCAGGCGTGCGCGCCGACTGAGGTCTTCGACATCGTGAAATTCACCTGACGGGCGCGCCTGTTCTATACGACGTGCATCGGCCTCGCGCAGGCCGCGGATCATTCTCAGCCCCAGGCGGATGGCCGGCTCGCCCTGTTCATTGGGTTCCAGGCTGCAGTCCCAGTCGCTGTAGCGGACATCCACGGGACGTACCTCGACGTTATGCCGCCGCGCGTCCTGCAGCACCTGATCGGGGCTATAGAAACCCATCGGCCAGCTGTTGACCAGGGCGCAGGCGTAGGCCGCGGGCTCATGACACTTGAGCCAGCAGCTGGCGTAGGCGAGCAGGGCGAAGCTGGCGGCATGCGACTCGGGAAAACCGTAACTGCCGAAGCCTTCGATCTGACGGAAGATCCGCTCGGTGAATGCCTGCGTGTAGCCCTTTTCCAGCATGCGCGAGGTGAGCCGCTGCCGATGAGGCTCAAGGCCGCCATGGCGTTTCCAGGCGGCCATGCTGCGGCGCAGTTCATCCGCTTCGCCTGGGGTGTAGTCGGCGGCGACGATGGCCAGTTCCATCACCTGTTCCTGGAACAGCGGCACACCGAGGGTGCGCTCGAAGACCGGCTTGAGTTCATCGGAGGGGTAGTCGATGGCTTCTTCGCCGTTTCGTCGGCGCAGGTAGGGATGCACCATATCACCCTGGATCGGCCCCGGACGGACGATGGCCACCTGGATCACCAGATCGTAGAACTTATTTGGGCGCAGACGTGGCAGCATCGCCATCTGCGCGCGCGACTCGATCTGGAACGCGCCGATGGTGTCCGCGCGGCTGATCATGGCGTAGGTGGCCGGGTCTTCCTTCGGCAGAGTGGCCAGCGTCCACTGTTTGCCGCGATAGCGTTCGATCAAGGCGAAACAGCGGCGCAGCGCGCTGAGCATGCCCAGGGCCAGCACGTCGACCTTGAGCAGCCCGACCCTGTCCAGATCGTCCTTGTCCCACTGAATCACGGTGCGTTCGGCCATGCTCGCGTTCTCCACCGGCACCAGCGTGTCGAGCGCATGCTCGGAGATGACGAAGCCGCCGGGATGTTGTGACAGGTGCCGGGGAAAACCGATGAGCTCACCGGTCAGTATCAGCACGCGCCGGAGCAGTGGATTTTGCAGATCGAATCCCGCTTCCTGCAGACGCTCGGGCGAGGGCGGACCGCTGCTCCAGCGACCACAGCAATCAGCCAGCGCATTGACCTGATCCGGCGGCAGGCCGAGGGCCTTGGCGACGTCGCGTATCGCCCCGGCGCCGTGGTAGGTGTTGACCACCGCCGTGAGCGCTGCACGCGTTCGCCCGTAGCGGCGAAACACGTACTGGATGACTTCTTCTCGGCGCTCATGCTCGAAATCGACGTCGATATCCGGTGGTTCGTTGCGCTCGCGGGAGAGAAAACGCTCGAACAACAGCCGGCTGTGCGTAGGGTCCAGCTCGGTGATGCCGAGCGCGAAGCAGACGCTGGAGTTGGCCGCCGAACCCCGACCCTGGCAGAGAATATGCTGCTCGCGGGCGAAGCGGACGATGTCATGCACTGTCAGAAAGTAGCTCTCGTATTGCAGCTCGGCGATCAGCGCCAGTTCGTGTTCGATCTGAGTGCGGGCAGCGGGCGGCACGCCCTTGGGCCAGCGCTCGCCGGCACCACGTTCCACCAGATGCCGCAGCCAGGACGTGGCGTCATGACCTGCCGGTACCAGCTCGTGCGGGTAGTGGTAGTCCAAGTGCGCGAAATCGAAGCTGCAGCGCTCGGCGATGCACAGCGTTTGCGCGAGCAGCTGCGGCGGATACAACTCGGTCAACTCTTCGAGTCGGCGCAGATGGCGTTCGCCATTGGCGAACAGATAGGCACCGGCCTCGGCCACGGGCAGATGATGGCCGATAGCGGTCATGCAATCCTGCAAGGCGCGGCGGCCACGGGCATGCATGTGCACATCGCCACAGGCCACGGCCGGCAAACCGTGAGCGTCGGCCAGATCGAGCAGGCGCTGCAGGCACGCGGCATCGTCCGCGCCGCGATGCAACTCCACGCCCAGCCACAGGCGCCCCGGCAATAACGAACGAAGCCAGGGCAGGGCGCTGCTATCGCCGTGGCTGAGGCAGATGCCCAGCAGCCCCTCGAGCGGCGCAACGAAGTCTTCATGCAACAAGCGGTAGGCGCCCTTTGCCGCTCGGCGTCGCGCCCGGGTGATCAGCCTGCATAGCGCCTGATAGCCCTTCAGATTCTCGGCCAGCAGCACCAGCTTCGGGCCGTTTTCGATCAGCACCTCACTGCCCACGATCAGCTTTACGCCGCTCTTCTTCGAGGCCTCCCAGGCGCGCACGATACCCGCAAGCGTGCATTCATCCGTGATCGCCAGGGCCCGATAACCCAGCAGGGCCGCCCGCTCGAACAACTCCTGGGCACTGGAAGCGCCACGCTGGAAACTGAAATTCGACAGGCAGTGGAGTTCGGCGTAATCGCTCACGCGAACCACCCGTGCAACAGCAACGGACCGTCACTGCCGACCGTTCGATAGGCCCAGCCGCGCTGGCCGGCACGGGTTTGCACCACGTAGTAGTCGCGGCGCACATCCCCGCCATCCCACCAACCAGACTCGATGCGCTCCGGACCGCAGAGGATGCGTAGCGAGCTTTCACGCAGTGGCTGGGGTTCGCTCAACAGCCAGCCGGGACGCGCACTGCAGGGTGGCAGCAAGGGGCTGATCGGTTCGTTCTGCCAGGCGTGTTCGGGGCGATGATCCGCTCTGGCTCCGAGGCCATGCAGGGCGCCATCACCCAGGCGAGCGCGCAACCGTTCGCGTAACTGCTCCCAGGGCTGGTTCTGCTGCGGGCGCTCATCGAACAGTTGCTGGTGTTGCGGCGCGAAGACTGGCAATTCACGCGCCACCAGGCGCACGGCCAGCACCGGCGCCGCTAGCTGCTGATGCTGCAGACGGCCGCGGGTCAGCTCGAACAGCATGCCTGGATCACGCTCGGCGCTGAGCAAACCCACCTGCACCTGGGTATCGCCCCCCGTGCGGTGTTCCAGATGCAAGGCAAAGCGCTGAACGCCACTGTCACGGCCGGCCAGGTAAGCCGCCAGATCGGCTGTCAGGCGGCGCAGCGGGAACAGCAGCGCCTGATGCGACTCCACCTCGAAATTCAGCTCGATACGGGCATCGAATACATCCGCAGGCGTATAGAAATCCAGCGCCAGTGGGCGCTGGCCAAGCAGGGTATCGAGGTGGCGCAGTACCTCGGCAGGAAAGCGCTTGGCCAGGCTGTCGCGCGGCAAAGCCAGCAGTTGGCGCAGTTGCCTGAGCCCCATGCGATTGAAGGCAGTGGTTACCGAGGCAGAAAGCCCGAGTCGGTCCACTGGCAAGGGATCGAGTATCTGCTTGAGCGTCTGTTCATCGCTTGCCATCAGGCCATCGCCGATATTGACCAGCACCCGCGCAGCAGCCGGATTCGGCGCGACGGCAATGCGGTGCTGGAAAGCCAGTGCTGACAGCTCGCTGCGCAGACGCGCCTGAAAGCGCGGCCAGGGGCCGAACAGGCCCAGGCTCGATTGCACTTCCAGCAGCAGACAGCGCGGATAATGGAGACTGACCTGGGCACTGAAGCCGTAGGCCCAGGCGGCCAGAAATTGTTGCCAGTGTTCGATGGCCGCAAGATCATACGGCGCTGTTGCGAACCCGTGCGTGAGCGCCTGTGCCGCTGTCAGTGACTGCCCGGGTTTCAGCCCCAGAGCTCGGGCTGGCGGGTTGACTGCTTGCAGTACGCGCCGTTGCGGCGAGCCGCTCAGTAACACCAGTGGCTCATCAGGGTTGGCGCGCTGACGTTGCACACCGTCCATGGCCAGCTGCGGCAACAGGATGCAAGCCCAGAGCATGGCCGGCTCAGTGCCAGGCAAACGCAAGCGGCTGCGCAGGTGGAAACCCACCTTTGCACTTGATCACCCGCAGCTGCGCAGGCTGACCTTCGAGCACCAGACGCAGAGCGGCCGGCGAGGGATTGGCGGCCTCCGTCTGTGGCCGATAGGCAAAAGCCAGGGTTTGCCCAGTGCCAGCGGCCACTTGCAGGCGTCTCAGCGAACGGTCATCAGCCTGACGCAACCAGCACAGCACCGCCCCGCAGCTCCCCGAGCGCAAACATTGCTCGGCAGCCCACAAGGCATCGCGGCCATTGGCCTGGATGATGCTCAGGTGGCGCAAGTCGACGCCGGCCTGAATCCAGGCCTGGGGATAGGGCAGGTGAGGAGGGGAGACGAGCACGACCCGCTCGCCCGCGCTACTGAGGCTTGCAAGGGTCGGCCACAGCAAGCTCAGCTCACCGATGCCTGGCGCACTCGTGAGAATTTCACTGAGCGCAGCCGTAGGCCAGCCGCCTCCAGGCAATGCGGCATCGAGAAAAGGGTGTCCAGTTGAGATATTGGCGCTGGATGGCGATGAAACGGCCTGGCCTCGCCACACACGGCGAGCGTCGATCAATCGGTCAAGCGCAACCACGGATGACATGGGGTAACGACCATATACTGTATATAGATACAGTATTGTGCGTGCGGGTGACCCTGGTCAAGTGGCTGGCAGCAAGCCTGCTGCGGTCCATGTTCGGACGCCATGCGATGCATGGACGCTACAGGCAAATAGAGGGCCGCACGGGTAACCCAGTGCGGCCCTCTATTTGATGGACATGACCCTTGGCCGTCAGGGATGCAAGACCGTAGCAGCCTCCGACTTGAATAGCCGCGTGCGAATGTCCTTGGCAAGCATCAGGAAGAGCAGGGCAAAGCCCACATAGCCGTTGATCACGTAGACGATATTGATCAGGCGATCGAAGGGGATGGTCAGGCCGACCAGGGTGCCGATTACCGCCAGCACTACCAGCAGGATGCGGTGACGCTGACTGTTTTCGTCCGGAGCAAAGCGCTTTACCGGCGCCCACAGCAGTGGCGCTGCAGTGGTGAAGATGGCAACGAACACGATGAGTGCAAAGCCCAACGCCAGTGTCGGGTGAAGCTTGGCGATCAACGCCAGCGTGGGAATCTGCGTACCGGCCACGTCATCGAGATGGGCCGCCAGGCCCAGCATCATGGCCAGTACCGCCAGGCTGAACATTACCGCGCCTAGCGTCGCACCCCAGCGGGCTTCCTTTCTACTGGAGGCCGACTTGCCCAGATTGGTCATGAACGCCGCCAGCCACATCATGCAAAAACCGACATAGGACGCACAGGCAATGAACCAGTTGCTGCTGGCCTGCAGAACGGTGCGATCAGTCACCAGTGGTTCCAGTTGCTCCGCATAGTTTTGCAGCCCGTCAGGCGCCATTGCATAGCTGACGATACCAATGACGATTGCCAGAACACTCAGCAGCGGGCCTATCAAACCGATGATTTCCACCAGCCGCTTGAAGCCCAACAGCAGCGTCACCAGGGCAAGACTGCCCATTGCCACGCCTCCGATCCAGTTCGGCCAGCCGAACTGCTGATGCAGCGCGGCGCCTGCGCCGGCGATCATTACCCAGAAGGACATGAACAGGAAAACGACCGAGAAATAGTCGAAAAAACTGCCGAGCAGTTTGCCGCAGTAATATTGATAAATACTTTTAGGCTCGCTGAACTGCTGCTCATAGCCGGCACTTACGAAGCTGAAATTGACATAGATGAACAGCAACAGCATTAGCGCAACGCTGGCGACGCCACGATAACCGTATGCCACGAAGTACTGCATGATCTCCTGACCCGTGGTGAAGCCGGAGCCCACCAGCAGGGCGATCAGTGCTCCACCTGTCAAAAGTACGCGCATCAGGCGCACGGGATTGTTGTTCCGAGTCATAAGTATTGCACCTTGAGTTCTTGGTTTTGTTGAGGTTGCAGTGGCGGTTTGGCGGGTTCCTTGCGGCTGGAGATGCAGGAACAGTAAGCTCGGGACGTCGTTTTCAATGCACCCGCAAGCGACATTCAGTCGTTCGGTTGCGACGCACCTTCAGGGCCATGGCGCTGAAAAAGTTGCGTTTTGCCGAGCGCGCGGCTATCGGGAAAAATCCAGATACAGCGAGGAGAGGGCGCTTACGCGATAACGCCATTGGCAAGTTTGGTGAACATGCAAACTCTGATAACAACGCAAACAAGGGCTGGCTCGGATGGACGCCTTGAAATTGTTACCCAAACGTAGTTTCAGCGAAGCCATGCAGGGGAAGAACCTGCGTTTCGTAGATGACAAGAAGCAGCCGGTCAAACAGGCCCGGGTAGGTTTTCTGTTGCTCGAGCATTTCTCCTTGCCGGCTTACACCCAGGCGCTCGACACCATGGTCACGGCCAACCTGATCAGCCCTGGCTGCTTCATTACCGAGTCATTCAGCCTGACGGGCGAATCGGTAACCAGCGACCTGGGCTTGGTGATCTGTCCTGGCGCACAAATTCAGTTGTCGCACATGGCGGACATGGATCTGCTGGTGATCTGCGGCGGTCTGCGTACGCCGCTGAAGGCCTCGCCAGCGCTGAGCGCCTTGCTGCATGGCGCGAACAAGCAGTTCGTAGAGCTGGCTGGGCTCTGGAATGGTGCCTGGTTTCTTGGGCAGGCCGGACTACTGGATGGCTATAAATGTGCGATCCATCCGGAGAATCGCGCTGTACTGGCGGAGGTCGCCAGAAACAGCCAGGTGACCAGCGAGAGCTACATGGTCGATGGCAACCGGTTGACGGCCGCCAGTCCCAGCGGTGCATTTCATATGGTGATGGAGTGGATCCGCAAGCGGCATGGCCGGGAACTGGCCGATGGCATCGTCGATATCCTGGCCTTCGAAGAGTCGCGCTACCGTCGCGCACGCCCGGCACTGCACGACAAGATGAGCGAGCCGCTGCGCAATGTGGTGCAGCTGATGTGCGCCAACATTGAAGAGCCCCTGAGCCTGACCCAGATCGCCCAGTATGTTGGGCGTTCCAGGCGGCAGATCGAGCGGCTGTTCCAGGATCAGATGACGACCACGCCGGTGCGCTATTACCTGGAGCTGCGTCTGACTGAAGGGCGCCGGCTGCTACAGCATTCCGATCTGCCGATCCTCGATGTGTCACTGGCTTGCGGGTTCGTCTCATCGAGTCATTTCAGCAAGTGCTACACAGAGTTCTATGGTTACTCGCCATCAAAGGAAATGCGCTTCGGCAACGTCCGTTCGTCAAAATGCGAAAAACCTGGACCGAGCACCTGACGGCAGTCATATGATAGTTCGCATAATGTATATTATGTTAAACAGCGTATTGAGTCAGATGCCCCTTCTTGATCAGGAGTGATCTGAACTAAAGATTCGAATTTCTGGTAACTACAGATTCGAAACGGGATTGAGCTCTCCGTTTCTAACCTTCGGTTCACTCTGTGCCCTCCCGTTTCCAATCTTTGGTTCACGAAAAAATCCGATTTCTAATCTTCAGTTCATGGATTGCCGTTCCATTTCGAATCTTTGGTTCACGTGCTTCGCCGTTTCTAATCTTCAGTTCACCGGAGCGTCCATTCGATTCGGTCACGCATCTCTCGATCAGTTGATCCCCTAAGCACCCGGTACTAGCCTGAATGAGTACAACGCACGTCGCGCTCGGGTACGCACGCCGATGGCTCTTAGGGCTTAGAGCCGGGATCAACGTCATGAAGATCGCGCCACAACCTCTTTTTGAGGTGCTTACTCGCTTCAATAAGCTCGAGTTTCAATCCCCAGAGCTGCGATATGAGCTACCTGAGGTGCGCGCATTTCTGGAAGGGTTTCCAGCGGCGTTTCGCGCCAAGGAGGGATACGTTGCAGTACGTGCTTTCCTAAAAACCTGCAGCGATAACGAGACAACATTCAACAGCTACCGCACTCATGCAGAGCGCTTACTCCTTTGGTCGCTCCTGGAGGCCCAGAAGCCGCTCCTAGAGCTCAACCACTCGGATAGCGAGAGCTTCGTAGCATTCTGCCTTAAGCCGCCGAGCAGCTGGGTTGGGCCGGTTGTAAGGGACAGGTTCACTCGCATTGGCAGTCGGATGGCGCATGAGTCAGACAGCTACATGGTCAATGCCGACTGGCGGCCTTTCAATTGGCACAATCCCAAAAGCGATCGATCTACCTCCTCAGGATGCACCCCTCCTCCGCTATCCGGCCCACCATTGGGCCTATCTCAGGCGACCCTTAATAAGTGCATATCTGTATGCAAATGCCTCTTTGTCTATGCCGTTGGTGAGGATCTAACCGAGGTCAACCCATTCGCCTCTAACCGCCTTCCTTCACGGGGAAGACGTATTCCAGGGAGCAATGGAGCGCGTTCGCTGAGCAAGGATCAATGGCTATACGTGATTGATACAGCAGCTGGTATGGTTTCAGAAGACGTCCGACATGAGCGGACGCTGTTCATCCTCGCCACCGTTTACGCCATGTACCTGAACGTATCCGATTTATCAGGCAAAGGGCGCGACGCTCCGGCGATGAAGGATTTTCGCAGGGACGCTGCTGGTCTCTGGTGGCTCTATCTGCGTAAAGGCGCCCGGTTGGTAGACAGAGTTCGTGCGCCGCAGGAGTACCTGGATGTTTACCTTGCACGTTACCGGCGCATTTTAAACCTACCTCCCCTGCCCTCCGACGACGAGGCCGTACCTCTGCTATGTACCCTGGGAGGGCGACCAGGATTGTCCGACCACCACATCCGCGGACTCCTCCAGCCGGTGTTTGATTTGGCCCTTGTTCGAATGCGGCAGGACGGGTGGAGTGAAATGGAGGTTGATCAGTTGCGATCGGCATCGCTCCAGTGGATCCGCAACACCTCTGCCAGGCTTGCCTCACCGAACCTCAATACTTTTGAGTTACAAGCCGCTCTTCGGATACGTGATATAGCACGCTACACCGCCACGGTACCCGGTGAAGAGAGTGACAGCTAAAGGGGTCTGCTGCCCGTCGAAATCTGCAAATAAATCTGCAAAACAGCACATCTGCCATCTCTGAAGTGCCCATTCTAGAGGCCTTAAGCGGTCATTGGTAAAGGTGCAAAAAAATACGCATATTCACCAGTAAGCATCGTTCCGCCGAGCCTTCAAAAGAGCTTTCCCCAATCTCTATGGGCTAACGCGCTACACGCACTGGGTGCTCCACCGAAGCAACGTAGCGACACTCTTTTCATCCGGGCCTCTGAGTCGTAAATCACTGGCACGCCATCTTGGTTAAGCAACACACCGCCAGCCCCGATCAGCAGAGCATGGCCACCAACGACGTCATGTGCCGAGACCGGCACGAGAGAGATTCCCGCGATAGCGTCGCCGGCGGCTACGCGAGCCAAGCGATACGCAATACTGGGGGAAGGAACAAAAGCTGCGGGCGCGCACAACTCGGCGTTGAGTTCTGGCTTGTTTACTGCCGCTGTGCTCACTAGGACCTGGCAGCCCGCGTCCAGAGCTCGATGCGCAAGCTGAGCGGTCACTTTGCGGTTATTGCGGATAACGCTTCCGCTGCCTTCCGCCCATGAGATGCAATCGGGCCCCAGATCTGGAGTGACTGGTGCGTAGACCACACCGAGAACGGGCGTCGCATTGCGCAGAAGCCCTACTGAAACTGCAGATCCTTTACGCCCTTGTAGAAAATCGCTGGTTCCATCGTTGGGGTCTACAACCCAACAATACTCGTGGCCAGCCAGGCTGGTGCCTGTTTCTTCTCCCCAGAAATCGCATGGCAGAAGGTCAAGGAGCCCCCTGCGCAGTACCACTTCGATTTCGGCGTCTACTTCTGCCTTGTCGCCGTAGCCACGCGGCCCGCCTGGAAGATCCCACTCGGCTGCAAGGAGCTTGCCTGCCAACAGCACCTTCTCAGTGACGAGCTTTAGCAATTCCTGGTTCATGGTCGGGCGCCTGCGCTAAAGACCCTGCACTCAGTGTTGCACATCTGTGGGGTTTGCTAGGGGTCCGCTCCCCTGCCCCTTTACCAACTGTCGGATACCTGCTGGTACCGGCACCGTCGTGATAGAGGTGGAGCCCAGCGACGCCCCCGCAGAACCATCCAACGATAGCGGTGACACCTCACAGGCGGCGAACGCCGCACCTGCGCCGTCTGCTGCGCCCGCTGCCGATAGCGTCGACGCCCTGCTGGCACTGCTCGGCACCCCTGATACCGAACGGCCCCCACAGGGGCCGGAGGCTGCGCCGCCAGTTGCAACCTGCATCGATGAACCACCTGCACCTTCTCAGGAGAGCGATTCAACGTCACCACCACCCCTTGTTCTTCCTTCCGCCGCGGGCGTCGAAAACCTGCGGGAACCACCCTCCGGCGAACACTTCATGGCCTGGCTGCGGCAGCGCATCCAAGGCCGCAAGCTCATCATCAATGACGCAAAGGCCCTGGTGCATACGGTGTCTGGCACAGCCTTTCTGGTCAGCCCGGGGGTGTTCCAACGCTACGCACAAGAACACCCTCACACTGCAGCACTCGCCAAGCAGGATCAGATGGCAGATTGGCAGTGGGTGCAAAAACGCTTCGAGAGGCTGCAGCTGCACCACAAGCACGACAACGGCCAGAACATCTGGACATGCGACGTGACGGGGCCGCGCAAGTCGCGGCGGCTGCATGGCTACCTGCTGAAAGAACCCCGGCAGCTGTTCGAGGAGGTGCCTACCAACAACCCCTATCTGATCCTGTTAGCACCACAGTAATTCGCGTTCGAGTGAGAACATGGATTTGGTGATATCAGTTTCAGGCAGTTTTGGAAAGCAATGTGGGGCTCCACCTGTTTGTTGGAAGTCAATTTGGAACTTTGCTCCTGGTCTCTTCTATGAATAGTAACGGCTTGAAGTAGAGAAGCCTGAGTCGACGTCCGTATCGTACAGGGTTGCGCTTGCTAGGTAGCGCATTCTCCCCGATCAAACACCCCTCCTTCGGGCTCCTTGTATGCAGTATCTAAGTGACACATGCATACAGCAACTGATCGGCTTTTTAGGCAGCGCCGGGCGCTCTAGAATCTGGTTTATAGTCGATTATAAAGTGATTATAGAGCGATTATAGAATTCGCTTTTGGTGCCTGATTGGGCCTGCTCGAAGCAGGCAGCCCCTGCATCTCGCCTAAGCAACAGTATGTTTGACCAGGCCCCCAATTCCTACTTGGGGCTCGACTGAACGGCTAGCGAGGCCGGTCTTGTGCTAGCGCGCCTAGCGGGTGGTGCGAACCCTACGAGCTTGAGAAATCCGGTTAAACGGAGCTACCAGTTGAGCCCGATTGATACCCTGCATGACACTCTATTTGATCCAAATCAACACTATTGCCAAAAGGAGCGTTCATGCCTCGGGGCAATCTGCTATCGTCGGCCTATTGCCCCGCCTGGTGAATTGCTGTGCGTCGGATTGGATTGATCCTGCTAATGATTGCTAGCCTCGTGCTGCCGACCTTCGGCGGTGTGGCTTTCAGCATGCCGGCACAACCTTGCCCGATGCAGAGCGCCGATCATCAGGGCCATGCAATGGTCGATGCTCCGTGCTGCGAGCAAATGGACACGTCTGATGGGGTGGCCAATAAGTCCCCCTGCAAATCCGGCCAGGAATGCAAGACCGGAGGACTTCTCCAGACCACCGTGATCAAGAGCATATCCCCTCTCCCCTCACGCCCCGAGATATTGCTGACCCAGTCGGTGATTAAGCGAGAGCCCGCAGGACTCTGGCGCCCTCCTCGTTTCGTCTAATGCAGTGATCATCCCGCGCCTTACAGTCAGGCGCATCGTCGCGGTCACGTTTCGTAGTCGCGACTTCGATCAATCGCATTGGAGGCGAAAGCATGTCCGCTTTCCTTTTTCCACGCCGTGGCTTTCTCGGTGTGTTGGCTGCCGCATTCTGGGCAGCTCCCTGGCTTGCCGCGCAGGCGCAGCCCCTAACTTTCGAACGAGCCCAAGCTCTGGCCGAGCAGAGTGCCCCTGAGAACCTCGCGCGCCAGGCGCAGGTGGCATCGGCACAGCAGGCTGTCGAGCCCGCAGACGCCCTGCCCGATCCCAAGCTGATTCTAGGCATCGACAACCTGCCGATCGAAGGCCCTGACCGTTACACGCTTAATCGTGACTCCATGACCATGCGCCGCATTGGGTTCATGCAGGAAGTCCCCAACAGTGACAAGCGTCAGGCTCGGCGCCAGTTGGCCGAGGCTTCAGTAGGCCGAGCCGAGGCCGAGCAGCGTGCCATGCAGTTGGAGATCAAGCGCCAGACGGCAGTGAGCTGGCTGGATGTGTACTACGCCGAACGCAGTGTTGGCCTCTTCGATCAACTGGACCGTCAGATCGAGATGCTCCGCTCGACCGTGCAATCGCTGATTGCCGGCGGTAGTGCTCAGCCTGGCGAGCTGTTGCAGGCCGACCAGGAAGCTTTGGCGTTACAAGATCGGCGAGATGAACTGAATCGCGATGTGGCAGTAGCTCGTGCCAAGCTGCGCCGCTGGATAGGCAACGAGGCTGACCAGCCTTTGCAAGGAGGTGTTCCCAGTCTGAACCTGGTGGCACCGCACCTGCAGCAACGCATTGCCTCACACCCTGAGTTGCGCGCTGCCTCCGCCCGAGTCGGCGAGGCTAGCGCCGAGCTGAACGAGGCCATCGCCGAGAAGACCCCCGACTGGGGTGTTGAGTTTGCCTACAACAATCGCGACAACCAGTTCGGCGATATGGTGATGGTGCAATTTACCTTCGACCTGCCGTTGTTCGTAGGCACACGTCAGGGGCCCAAGATCAACGCCAGACAACAAAGCGTGTCGCAGATGGAAGCCGAGCAGGAAGCATTACTGCGCGCCCATCAGGCTGAGCTGGAAGGCGGTATTGCCGAGCTTGAGCAACTGCGCAGGACCTTGTCACGCACCGAAAAAACCTTGATCCCGCTTGCAAGCAAACGTGCCGATCTCGAACTGGCCGCCTACCAAGCCGGTAACAGCCAGCTCACATCCGTTATTACTGCCCAGCGCGACCTGATTGATGCGCAACTGCGGCAGATTGAACAACAGCGCAAGTTGAGCCAGCTCTCCGCAAGCCTGTACTACGCCTATGTGGAGGGCCTGAAATGAAGATATCGACATTTGGTTTTGCGGTCGCCGTGCTGACCGTGGGCATTGGCGCGGCGGGCGGTGGCTACTGGCTGGCCCAGCGGCAAGCCAAACACGAGCTACTGCCTAGCTCCGCACCGACGGACGAGCGCAAAGTGCTCTATTGGTACGACCCGATGCAGCCTGAGCAGCGCTTCGATAAACCGGGCAAGTCACCTTTCATGGATATGGAGCTTGTCCCTAAATACGCAGGATCCGAGCAAGATCCGTCTGTCCTGAGCGTCCCCGCTCAAGCCGTGCAGAACCTCGGAATGCGGACCTCGAAGGTGATCCGCGGTGTACTGCCCTCGGATATCGAGGTGGTCGGCTCCCTGGCCTATAACCAGCGAGAGGTAGCGAACCTCCAGGCCCGCGCTGGCGGATTCGTCGAGCGGGTTTACGGGCGTGCCCCTGGCGATGTACTGCCAGCTGGAACACCCTTGGTCGACCTGCTGATTCCCGAGTGGTCCGCCGCGCAGTTGGAGTTCCTCGCGGTACTGCGTACCGGTGACGCCCGCTTGATCACTGCGGCCCAAGAGCGCCTCCGCCTGCTCGGCATGCCACAAGCGTTGATAGAGCAGGTTCGCCGCAGCGGCAAACCGCGGGCAGTGCAAACCCTCACCACACCTATCAGCGGCGAGCTCCAAGCCTTGCAGGTACGCGCCGGGATGACCGTTGAAGCCGGGCAGGATCTGGCGTTGATCAACGGGCTGTCCAGTGTCTGGCTCGATGCGGCGATACCCGAGGCCATGGCCGGAAGTATCCAGGTCGGGGACGAGATCCGCGCCAACCTGACGGCCTTTCCTGATCGACCGCTGCTGGGCCGCGTCATAGCCTTGCTGCCGAGTGCCGATCCGCAAACGCGCACGCTCACGGTACGCAGCGAGCTACCCAACCCTGCCGGTAAGTTGCGCCCCGGCATGTTCGCCGCCGTACGCCTGAACAGTGCCGTCGAACAATCCACGCTTCTTGTGCCGAGTGAAGCCGTGATTCGCACCGGGAAGCGTGCATTGGTGATGCTGGCCGAAGGCGACGGACGCTACCGTCCCCAGGAAATCACCTTGGGCCGCGAGGCCGATGGGCGTCTGGAGGTGTTTTCCGGTCTTGAGGAAGGTCAGGCGGTCGTTACCTCCGGCCAGTTCCTCATCGATTCGGAAGCCAGCCTGCAGGGCATCCTGGCCGGCAATGCAGAACAGGACAGCACGGAGGGGCTGCATGTGTCTCACGGCGTTATTCGCGCACTGGACGGGAAACAAGTCACCCTGGAGCATGGCCCCTTCGAGAGCCTGAATATGCCAGGTATGACCATGGCTTTTCCTCTGGTCAGCTCCGAAGTAGCTGTGGGACTTAAGCCAGGAGATCACGTACGCATCGCCGCACGTCAGACAAACTCCGGCCTGCTGATCGAGCAGCTCCGCAAGGAAGGAGACCAGCCATGATCGCGCGCCTGATCCATTGGTCGATCGGCAACCGCTTCCTGGTACTGCTGGCCACCCTGTTCATCACCGCCCTGGGCCTCTGGTCGCTGCGCAACACGCCGTTGGATGCACTGCCGGACCTATCTGACACCCAGGTCATCATCAGAACCAGCTTTCCCGGACAGGCACCGCAGATCGTCGAGAACCAGGTGACCTACCCACTGGCCACAACCATGCTCTCGGTACCGGGGGCGAAGACGGTGCGCGGCTACTCGTTCTTCGGCGACTCCTTCGTCTACGTGCTGTTCGAGGACGACACCGACCTCTACTGGGCGCGCTCGCGGGTGCTGGAGTACCTCAACCAGGCGCAGGAACGCCTGCCCGAGGGTGTTACCACCACCCTTGGGCCGGATGCCACCGGCGTGGGCTGGATCTACCAGTACGCCTTGGTCGACCGCAGCGGCCAACATGATCTTGCGCAGCTACGGGCGCTGCAGGACTGGTTCCTCAAGTACGAGCTCAAGAGCCTACCCAACGTGGCCGAAGTGGCTACCCTCGGGGGCATGGTCAAGCAGTATCAGGTGCTGCTCGATCCGCAAAAGCTGGTGGCTTATGGGGTAACTCAGCAGGAGGTCGAAGCGGCGCTGAAGAGCGCCAATCAGGAAACCGGCGGCGCCATCCTGGAGCTGGCGGAGCGCGAGTACATGGTGCGGGCTTCAGGCTATCTAGAGAGCCTGGAGGATTTCCGCAATGTGCCGCTGCGGGCTTCGGCCAGCGGAGTTCCGGTGCTGCTGGGTCAGGTGGCCACCATTCAGCTGGGGCCAGAGATGCGGCGTGGCATTGCCGAGCTGGATGGCCAGGGTGAAGTGGTAGGCGGCGTGGTCATCCTACGCTCCGGAAAGAATGCCCGCGATGCCATCGCTGCGGTGAAGACCAAGCTGGACAGCCTGAAGGGCAGCCTGCCGGCCGGCGTCGAGGTGGTCACCACCTATGACCGCTCGCAACTGATCGACCGCGCCATCGATAACCTCAGCTACAAGCTGCTGGAAGAGTTCGTGGTGGTGGCCTTGGTTTGCCTGCTCTTCCTCTGGCACCTGCGCTCGTCGCTGGTCGCGATCATCACCCTGCCCCTGGGCATCCTCATGGCCTTCATCGTCATGCGCTACCAGGGCGTCAATGCCAACATCATGTCGCTCGGCGGGATCGCCATCGCCATCGGCGCCATGGTCGACGCCGCCGTGGTGATGATCGAGAACGCGCACAAGCACATCGAAACCTGGAAGGCTCGACACCCTGGTGAGCAGCTACAGGGCGAGGCGCACTGGCGGGTGATCGGCGAAGCCGCGGTCGAGGTCGGGCCGGCGCTGTTCTTCAGCCTGCTGATCATCACCCTGTCCTTCCTCCCGGTCTTCACCCTGGAGGCCCAGGAAGGCCGCCTGTTCGGCCCGCTGGCCTTCACCAAGACCTATGCCATGGCGGCTGCCGCCGGACTCTCGGTCACCTTGGTACCGGTGCTGATGGGCTACTGGATTCGCGGGCATATCCCCAGCGAACAACAGAACCCCTTGAACCGCTGGCTGATCGGCGCATACCGGCCGGTACTGGAGTGGGTGCTGGCTTGGCCAAAAGTGACCCTGGCGCTGGCCGTGCTGGTCTTTTTGTCCAGCCTCTGGCCCCTCAGCAGACTCGGAGGAGAGTTTCTGCCGCCCATGGACGAGGGCGACCTGTTGTACATGCCCTCGGCCCTGCCCGGCTTGCCGGCGAGCAAGGCGACCCAACTGCTGCAGCAGACCAACCGGATGATCCTCACGGTGCCGGAAGTGGCGCGGGTGTTCGGCAAGGCCGGGCGAGCGGAGACGGCCACCGACCCGGCGCCGCTGGAAATGTTCGAGACCACGGTGCAGTTCAAGCCGCGCGAGCAATGGCGTGCGGGCATGACGCCGGAAAAGCTGATCGAGGAGCTGGACCGCGCGGTGAAGGTCCCCGGGCTGTCCAATATCTGGGTGCCGCCCATCCGCAACCGCATCGACATGCTGGCGACGGGGATCAAGAGCCCCATTGGGGTGAAGGTCTCCGGAACCTCCTTGGTCGACATCGAGCGCATAACGCGCGATATCGAGGCCGTGGCCAAAGAGGTGCCTGGGGTGAGTTCGGCCTTGGCAGAACGCCTGACCGGAGGTCGCTATGTGGATATCCAGATCGATCGGCTGGCCGCGGCGCGCTATGGCCTGAGCATCGCCGATCTGCAGACGGTGGTATCGGGCGCCATCGGCGGCAGCAATATAGGCGAGACGGTTGAAGGACTGGCCCGCTTCCCGATCAACCTGCGCTATCCCAAGGAGTGGCGAGACAGTCCGCAGGCACTACGGCGTATGCCGATCCTCACTCCAGCCGGCCAGCAGATCACCTTGGGCACCGTCGCCCAGGTAACTCTGACCGAAGGGCCGCCGATGCTGCGCAGCGAGAACGGGCGACTGTCCGGCTGGGTCTATGTCGATGTCCGTGGGCGCGACCTGGCCTCGACCGTGCGCGAGCTGCAGCAGCGCGTCGCCGAGCGGGTACAACTCGACGCCGGCATGACCGTCTCCTACTCCGGTCAGTTCGAGTTTCTGGAGCGCGCCAATGCGCGGCTGGCCTGGGTGGTGCCGGCGACTCTGTTGATTATCTTCGTGCTGCTCTACCTGACTTTCAGCCGCTTCGGCGAGGCCCTGCTGATCATGGCCACCCTGCCCTTCGCCCTATCGGGCGGCATCTGGCTGCTCTACTGGTTCGGCTTCAACCTGTCGGTGGCCACCGGCGTGGGCTTCATTGCCCTGGCCGGCGTCTCGGCCGAGTTCGGGGTGATCATGCTGCTGTACCTGAAGAACGCCTGGCATGCGCGTGTGGATACCGGGCGCAGCGGTGATCCGGCCCTACTGGAGGCAATTCGTGAAGGCGCGGTGCTGCGTGTGCGGCCCAAGGTGATGACGGTGGCCGTGATCATCGCCGGCCTGTTGCCAATCCTCTGGGGCGGAGGTGCCGGATCTGAGGTGATGAAGCGCATCGCCGCGCCCATGGTCGGCGGCATGATTACCGCGCCGCTGATGTCCATGTTGGTTTTGCCGGCCGCGTACTGGCTGATGCGTCGACAGGGCAAACGAAAGAGTTACTCACCACAGGAGCTATAGCTCTGAGTGTTCAGGAGAGCCCCTCCGCCAGATGACGAAAAGGGGCTTATCTGCCTTAAATCACGCGTTTAACACTCAGGTACTCGCCCTTGGGTTCAGCTCAACGGCAATGGCACAGTGACCCTCAGGTGCTCAAAGCCTGGGAGGCTGCTGCCGTGCGCCAGACGACCACGTTTTTTGTGAATGGCAAACCGCTCCTGAGCTTTGGTGCACAGCCACTGATTGATCTGGTTAAAGCTGAAATCGAACAAAGCAAATAAGCGCTTGCAGTCTGTAAACAAACGAACCCGCACCACCGCCTGCAATGTCTCGTGCCGAGTACTGCAGGTGGTGGCGCATTGTTTAGTGGCGATGGCTTTTCCCAACGTGGGTATGGCCATCATCTGGAAGTGCACTGACTCCGCCGGTGGTATTCAGGCGCTGGAGAATTCCACACTCGTCTACACCCCGCTCAGAGGCGCAACGGTGTCGTAACTCAACCAGCTGTTGTTGCAGTGCCAGGAGGCTGGTCACTCGCGCTTGCACATGCTCGATGTGCTCATCCACTAAGCTATTCACACCCTCACAGTTCCCCTCTGGCCGATCCATCAGCGCCAACAAGCTTCTGATCTCGTCCAGGGTCATGTCCAGTGTTCGGCAATTACGAATAAACGTAAGCCTCTCAAGATGCTCACTGCTGTAAAGACGATAATTGCCCTCGCTGCGAGCCGGTGTCGGCAACAGCCCTTCACGCTCGTAATAGCGAACCGTTTCAACCTGGCAATCGGCAAGCTTGGCCAGCTCTCCAATTTTCATGAAATACCCCTTCTACAAACTCTTGACCCTGTAGTGGCTTCAGGGTGTTCACTCTACAGCACTGACCAATAAGGATACCCCCATGGCTGGTTGCTGCAGTGATGAACAAAAACCTGAAGCGGTTTCAAAGGATGTCTGCTGTGACCCCAGCGGCGCGTTTAAGTGCTCGGCCACGGCAACTACAACGGTAAATGCCATGGTTCGCTCCAGGCTCAGCAGTTTCCGTATTGAACAAATGGACTGCCCCACCGAACAGACGCTGATTCAAGACAAACTGAGCAAGCTGGCTGGCATAGACAAGCTCGATTTCAATCTGATCAATCGCGTTCTTGGGGTATGGCACAGCTTGCCGTCGACCGCTCTTATTGAAGCGGCGATCTCATCCCTAGGTATGCAAGCAGAACCGCTCTCTGCTGAGGGGCAAGCCCGCATCACAATCGAACAGATGGACTGCCCAACGGAAGAAAAGCTGATCCGCGACAAGCTCTCCTCCCTGACCGGCATCAGCGCGCTGGAGTTCAACTTGCTTCAGCGCGTATTGACGTTTAGCCACACAGCAGAAGCATTGCCAGCAGCCCTGGCAGCGATTCGCGACCTTGGTTTCACGCCAGTGGTTGAGGGTGCAGCAACAGTAAACGATGAAGCGCAAGCAGCGCCGCGCAAGAAGGCTTGGTGGCCTTTGGCGCTATCCGGTGTGGCTGCCGTATCGGCTGAAGTGCTGCACTTCGCCGAGCTTGCACCTGAGTGGGTTGTGGCCGGTGTGGCGCTGCTCGCCATTCTGCTGTGCGGCCTGACGACCTATAAAAAGGGTTGGATTGCGCTGAAGAACCGCAACCTGAACATCAATGCACTGATGAGTATTGCGGTTACCGGTGCGGTGCTGATTGGGCAATGGCCGGAAGCCGCCATGGTCATGTTCCTCTTTTCTGTGGCCGAGCTGATCGAGGCAAAATCGCTGGGTCGGGCTCGTAATGCCATCCGCGGCCTGATGGATCTGACCCCAGAGCGCGCCACGGTGCAGCAAGCAGACGGCTCATGGCTTGAAGTTGAGGTTAAAACCATAGCCTTAGGTGCATTGGTCAGGGTTCGGCCTGGCGAGCGAATCGGCCTCGATGGCGAGGTGACTTCCGGCAACTCCACCATCAACCAAGCGCCGATCACGGGGGAAAGCCTGCCCGTAGAGAAAACCGTCGGAGACCCGGTTTTTGCTGGCACCATCAATCAAGCAGGCTCGCTGGAATACCGCGTCGTGGCAGCCGCTGCCAACACTACGCTGGCACGCATCATTCACGCGGTCGAAGAGGCACAGGGTTCACGTGCTCCGACCCAGCGCTTTGTCGACCAATTCGCCAAGGTATACACCCCTGTCGTATTCCTATTCGCCCTGGCTATCGCCATTGTGCCGCCACTCTTCATGGCCGAACCCTGGTACGACTGGATCTATCGTGCCTTGGTACTGCTGGTGGTCGCTTGCCCTTGCGCCTTGGTTATTTCAACGCCCGTCACCATTGTCAGTGGCCTGGCTGCGGCTGCGCGCAAAGGCATTCTGATCAAAGGCGGTGTCTACCTTGAAACCGGCGGCAAGCTTGGCTTCCTGGCACTCGACAAGACCGGCACTATTACTCACGGCAAGCCGGTGCAGACCGATTACATGCCGCTGGTTGATCAGGACTCAGAAGTCTACCGCACACATGCCGCCAGCCTCGCCAGTCGGTCTGACCATCCGGTATCGCAAGCGATAGCCAAGCATGCCAGTAAGAATGGGCTGGCGTTTACCGCCGTTGAAGGATTCGAAGCCCTACTGGGTCGAGGTGTTCGAGGCACCATCGAAGGCATAGATTTCCACCTGGGTAACCACCGCCTGGTGGAAGAGCTTGGCCTCTGCTCACCCGAGCTGGAAGCGACGCTGGAGCGTCTCGAACGCCAAGGTAAAACAGTGGTGGTGCTGTGCAATCCGCAGCGTGCCATTGCCCTGTTCGCCGTTGCCGATACCGTCAAGGGCTCCAGCCGCCAGGCAATTGAGGAGCTTCATGCGCTTGGCGTGAAGACCACAATGCTGACCGGCGATAACCCGCACACCGCAGATGCGATTGCACAGCAGGTAGGCATCGACGAGGCACGCGGCAACCTACTGCCAGTCGACAAATTGCAGGCCATTGAAGCATTGCAGGCGCGCGGCTACGTTGTAGGGATGGTCGGCGATGGCATCAACGATGCGCCGGCGCTGGCGAAGTCTGAAATCGGTTTCGCCATGGCCGCCGCCGGCACGGACACGGCCATCGAAACTGCGGATGTGGCCTTGATGGATGACGACCTGCGCAAGATCCCGGCCTTCATCCGCCTGTCTCAACAGACCGCCGTCATCCTCAAGCAGAACATCGTGCTGGCGTTAGGGATCAAGGCCCTGTTTCTCGCCATTACCCTAACGGGGCAGGCGACGATGTGGATGGCCGTCTTTGCCGACATGGGCGTCAGCCTGCTGGTGGTGTTCAACGGCCTGCGCCTGCTTAAAAAGTAGGATCGGAGGATTGAAGATGAAAGCAGCATTGCAACTCGCAATTGAACAAGCCTTTCAGCAGGCCCGGCAGGCCATGCAGGAACAGCGCAGCGCAGATGCCTTTCAATGGTTAGAGCGCGCGCACATCCTGACCCAACGCCAACCCGTGCTGCATGCTGGGTCACACTGACTGATGCTTGTGCTCGGCTGGCAGACCGGCGATTACCGCGAGGTCGCGGGGCAACTACCACGTATTTTCGCGGCCCTGCTGTTCTCCAAAATCTGGGTGCCTATCGGCAATACAGGCCGCTCCAGGGTCAGTGCTTTCAAGCCCATGCCGGTTCCCGAAGAACCACAGACCTTGCTTGCCGATGACAAGTAAACTCAATCCGGTCGGTGATTGCGCCCATGCAAATTGATATCTCTACCCAGCTGCCATGCTCACTGGCAGAGGTGATCGCCCAGGTGCGCACGCCACGTCTGCTGCATCAGGTTGCATCACCGTTGCTGAGTTTCAGCCCGCTGACTCCCGTTGAGTTTCCTGGCACCTGGAACGAGGGCACTTACTGGGTCAAGCTGAAGTTATTCGGCGTACTTCCCATTGGCCGTCAGGCGATTGTGATTACATACCCGCAGACGGAAAATGCTCAGATTTTCATGCTAAGAGACAACGGCTACAGCCCGCTGATCAGCAAGTGGGATCACCTCATTACGGCACAAGAGGTCAACGGCGGAACGCTTTACCGAGATAGCGTGACCATCAAGGCGGGCGTCCTCACTCCGTTCGTCTGGCTATTTGCGCGCCTGTTCTACGCCCACCGTCAGCGCCGCTGGGCAACCTTGGCGGCAAATGGCTTTAACTACGGAAACTCTCAGCCGCTGTAGTAATCGCACCTTGCTAGGTTCTTGGTCGCATCAACCAACTCTTCGTCTGGTAAGCGCTGAGCCCATGGCTATTCACACCCATGCGGTCACAGTTTCATGCACCATTACTGCCATGAGCTGGAATATACGCAGTGCGCCTGCCAGCTCCAGCTCGTCAGCGAAATGCTGGCTTACACGGCGGGAGTGAGCAGCATGCCCGAATCACGCAAGGTGATTCGGGTGGACGCTTACGAGCATCCAAACAAGATCAACCGGCGTCACCCCCAGCCGGCTTGTCACATCAGCCCGGCGCTATCGATCTATCTGAGTGCACCGTCCTATGAGCTGGCAGTCATGAACATTCGGCCTGATCAAGGCTGGAGCTCTCTCGACCTACCCGTCGGATTCTATTGAAAATCTGAATTCAAATGTCGCTTTAAGACAACTTTCATTGCCGCCTTGTGAAGATTACAGAATTGTAATTTTCCAATCATCTTCAAGTTATCTTCAGCTTGCAAGGATAGGGCTCAGCTCCCCAAAGGCGCAGAGCGCTTGAGGGTGCAATACCTATAAGAACGCCATGGCGAAAACTAGACTAATAACTGCCAATTATAAAGGAGCAATAAATGCTTAATAAAACCAAACTATCCCTTGCAGTATTTTCGGCGATTGTCAGTGCAGCTCCGCTCATGGCGGCCGCAGAAGAGCAAGCCGAAGGTTTTGTAGAAGGTAGCAGTTTCAATATTCTCAACCGTAACTTCTACATGAATCGTGACTTTCGTAAAGGTCAGTCGAGCAACACTGACAATGGTTATACTGAAGCTTGGGCACACGGGATCATTGGCCAGTTCGAGTCGGGCTTTACCCAAGGTACCGTAGGCTTTGGTATTGATGCCTTCGCCATGCTCGGCCTTAAACTGGATACCGGGGATGGTCGATATGGCCCAGGTGGTACTGTTAATCTGCTGCCGGTAAATAGTGATGGTGAAGCCGAAGATAACTACTCCAAAGTGGGTGGTGCAGTAAAAGCCCGGCTATTCGACACCGTTGTCAAAGTGGGTGATGTGTTCCCCATGACGCCGGTGGTTCACTACGGTGACTCCCGCCTGCTACCGGAAAGCTTTCGCGGCGTTACGGTTGAGAACACAAGCTTTGATGGTTTGACCCTTCAGGGTGGCCGCCTGCATGCCATGAGCCAGCCGCAGGTCAGCACCATGCGTGATGAGTTCGCAACCTTCTATGCGGGCTCTGTCGCGTCTCCATGGGTTGCCTATTTCGGCGGTGACTATTCGCTAAATGACAACCTGAGCTTTAGTCTCTATAGCAGCCAACTCAAGGATGCTTGGAAGCAGCACTATGCCGGTACGTCCTTCACCTACCCGCTGACCGACAGTGTTTCCTTGTTCGGTGGCTTGAACTACTACAAAGCTGTTGATGACGGCCAGCAGCTGTTGGGTGAGTTCGATAACGACATTTACAGCGGCAAAGTGGGTGTGCAGTTCGGTGCACACAGCGTTGCCCTGTCGCACCAGCGCAACAACGGCGACGATGATTTCGACTACCTGCGCCAGTCTGATTCCATCTTCCTCGACAACTCTATTCAGTACAGCGACTTCAACTCGCCGAAAGAGAAGTCCTGGATGCTGCGCTACGACCTAGATATGGCCAGCTATGGCGTTCCTGGACTGACCTTCATGACGCGCTATGCGCTGGGTACAGATGCGGACTATTCCGACGCCAACAGTGTGTATATGCGTCGTGATGCCGATGGCAACCCGCTGACTGACCAGAAGCGCTGGGAACGCAACATCGAAGCCAAGTACGTCGTCCAAACGGGCTCACTGAAAGAGATGTCCTTCCGTGTTCGCCAGATGACTACCCGCGCAACGGATTACGAGTCGGATCTGGACGAGGTTCGTCTGATCGTCGAGTACCCACTGAGCGTGCTCTAAAAATGGATGGGCGGGCGGGCTCTAAAAGCACTGCCCGCTCATGCATAACAAGATAGGCAGTTATTAGATTTCAAGAATGTAATGTTGGGCTCACGCTGCTGTTAGCTTCACCTCCGTAAAATTCACTCGAACTTGCAGAACTTGTCCATGAACCTCGACAAGCTAATAATTGAATTTTACGAGGCCTGCCTTATGAAGATGTTGAAAGCCCTAGTTATTGGATCAGTACTTCTTGTCGGCTCCACACAGTCTTATGCAGAAGATGGCTATGATCGCTCAATGAAAGCTCAGGCAAAATTTCGAGCAGATCAAAAACGAATTCACGGAACTGAGCCTGCTGCCAAACCGGCGGACGAACTAAAGGTTAAGACCAGCAACCAAGATCGGACCAATACCGATCTTAAAAAAGAAACCAACGCTGACTAACCGCTCACTTCCGAACGATGTTCACCTCTAGAAGCTCCCGAGCTCCTTTGGAAAGAGGTGTACCCTAAGCGCCCTTCGGGGCGCTTTTTTTATTTAATCTTTAATAATAAGAAAGATTCACTGGGAGTTTAAACCTCCAAGCTAGACAACTAACTCTTCTCTTCCGCAAGTCATTCATATCTGCAACAAGCCATCGCTGTCAGCGTGTAGCAAGAAGGGCAAAATGATACCGGTGAAGGCCTTTAGATTGATCTGCCTGATATCTGCAAAGGCACTCGGCTATCACCCCGATGCTAGAACACGGTGTCATTTGAATACCGCGCCCTTGCACCGTCAGCAGATACCCACTCAATAGCCAGACGCCGTGCCCATCTCAATCTTTCATGATTCAAGCCATCCAAGAGGATCGCCACGCTTTTCGCTTCCTCATGTAAGCTGACGTTTTTCATCCTTGAGGATGCTATGAGTAGGGATGCACTTGAACAAAACCAGATACCGATCTATTTCGTCGCGGTCATTGCAGCGGCAATCGGTGGGTTAATAGCTACTGCAGCGGCGCAGAGCCTGAACGCATTAGTGACCCCGACTATCGCCGTGCTGATGTACGCGATGTTTCTGCAAATTCCCTTTCTTGATCTCCGCAAAAGTCTTAGCAACAAACGCTTCATGTCAGCCTTGCTTATCGCCAATTTCGTACTGATTCCACTGCTGGTATGGGCACTCACCAGAGGGCTCGCAGAACACCCGGCAATCCTAATAGGCGCTCTTCTAGTTTTGCTCACCCCGTGTATCGACTACGTGGTGGTCTTTACTCACATTGGCAAAGGCGACTCGCGTGCGATTCTTGCAGCAACCCCCATCCTCTTGCTGTTGCAGCTTGTGCTGTTGCCTGTGTACTTGGCTTTCATGCTAGGGGAGCAATCCCGAGTCGTTATCTCGATAGCGCCTTTCGCTGAAGCCTTTCTCGCACTGATTGTCGTGCCTTTATTGCTCGCGGTTGCTACAGCAGCCTTGGCTAAGCGCTCACGGTTCGTAGGTCGCTGGAACACCGTATGGGCATGGATGCCAGTCCCTGCGATGGCGGCAGTTCTCATTGCGGTGGTTGGGTCGCAAATCTCGCCGGTGGTTCGTGATATCGACCAGCTTTTACCGGTGATCCCGGTGTACATCGGTTTCATGCTTTTGGCCCCCGTAGTGGGCGCACTGGCTTCAAGAGCTTATAAACTGCCCGCCTCGACGGCGAGAGCGGTTACTTTCAGTACCTCCACACGTAACTCGTTGGTGGTTCTTCCGCTGGCCCTGGCATTGCCTGAAGAAATACGGGGGCTTGCAGCCGCAGCGGTCATCACCCAGACGCTGGTTGAGTTGGTGGGTGAGCTTGTCTACATCCGGGCAGTTCCGATTCTTATTTGGCGTAAAAAAAGCCGCTGAGGACGTCACAGGCACAGTCACCGCCCACATTGAGCGGTATTTACGGTAAGCAAAAAGCCCCGCTCAAGAGCGGGGCTTTTCAGTTGCACACGAATAGCGCTGTGAACTTAGCGCAGACGATGGGCCAAGCGGTAGAGCAATGGCAAAACCAGCAGCGTCAGCACGGTTGAAGACAGGATTCCGCCAATCACCACCGTCGCCAGAGGGCGCTGAACTTCTGCGCCCGTACCGATGGCAGTGGCCATTGGAATAAAGCCCAGAGACGCAACCAAAGCAGTCATCAGCACCGGCCGCAAACGAGTCAACGCGCCTTCACGAATAGCCTCGTCCAGCCCCATGCCGTTCTCACGCAAACTGCGAATAAAGGAAATCATCACCAGGCCGTTGAGTACCGCGACACCCGACAACGCAATGAAACCCACCCCCGCAGAGATCGAGAGCGGAATATCACGCAGCCACAAGGCCATGATCCCGCCGGTCAGCGCGAAGGGCACGCCGGTGAATACCAGCAGGCCATCTTTGACATTGCCGAACATCATGAAGAGCAGCGTGAACACCAGCAGCAACGAGACCGGTACGACAATCTGCAGGCGCTTGGCTGCCGACTGAAGCTGCTCGAAGGTGCCGCCCCAGGTCGTCCAGTAGCCTGTAGGGACGCTAACCGCCAGGGCGATCTTGCTCTCGGCCTCGGCGACAAAAGAGCCAATATCGCGGCCGCGAACGTTGGCGGTGACCACCACGCGACGCTTGCCACTTTCACGGCTGATCTGGTTCGGCCCCGGTGCGGACACCACGCTCGCCACATCAGCCAGGCGCACAAACCCTGGGCCATCCAGCCCATCGCCATTGGCCAGACGAATAGGCAGCTGCTGGATCTTGTCGACATCATTGCGCCACTCGTCCGCCAGGCGAACTTGGATATCGAAACGCCGGTCACCTTCAAACAGTGCACCCGCCTCGCGCCCGCCGATGGCGGTGGAAATGGCGTCCTGAATCTCCGAGACATTCAAACCGAATCGTGCGGCTTTCTCACGGTCGATTTGTACGCTGAGCATCGGCAGACCGGTGGTCTGTTCGACCTTCACATCAGCTGCTCCTGGAATACCCTCCAGCACCTCAGCGATTTGCTCGGCGGTCTCGTTCATCACATCCATGTCATCGCCAAACACTTTCACTGCGACGTCACTGCGTACGCCGGAGATCAGCTCGTTGAAGCGCATCTGAATGGGCTGAGTGAACTCATAGTTGTTGCCGGAAACCTGTTCAACCGCCTCCTGCATCGCCGCAACCAAATCGGCTTTGCTGCGATCAGGATCGGGCCACTGGTCGCGCGGCTTTAGCATGACAAAGTTGTCCGCCACGTTCGGCGGCATTGGATCGGTTGCGACTTCAGCGGTTCCAAGCTTGGCGAACACCGTATCAACCTCGGCAAAGGATTTGATTCGTTGTTCGAGTTGCACCTGCATTTCAATTGCTTGCGAAAGGCTAGTGCCAGGAATACGCAGGGCATGCAAAGCGATATCGCCCTCATCCAGGCTCGGCACGAACTCACTGCCCATCCGCGAAGCAGCTAAACCAGAAAGCACCATGATGACTGTCGCAATGGTCAGCACTAACGGCTTGCTGACCATGACCCAATCTAGCAACGGCGCGTAGCCTTGCTTGACCCAGGCCATTAGCCGATTTTCTTTTTCACTGACGTTGCCATTGAGGAACAGTGCAACAGCTGCCGGGACGAATGTCACCGAGAGGATCATGGCTCCGAACAGGGCTGTCACCACGGTGAACGCCATTGGGTGGAACATCTTGCCTTCCACGCCGGTCAGCGCAAATATCGGCAGGTACACCACCATAATGATCAGTTGGCCGAACAGCAGTGGACGACGCGCCTCCTTCGACGCCGCGAACACCTCATGGAAGCGCTCATTACGGGTCAACGTTCGGCCTGCTGCGGCCTGGGCGTGAGCCAAACGACGCACGCAGTTCTCTACGATCACCACGGCACCATCGATGATGATGCCGAAATCGAGTGCGCCAAGGCTCATCAGGTTCGCGCTGACCTTGTTGCTGACCATGCCCGTAAAGGTGAACAGCATCGACAGCGGAATCACCATTGCGGTGATGAGGGCCGCCCGAATGTTACCCAGGAACAGGAACAGGATAGCGATAACCAGCAGAGCGCCTTCGATCAGATTCTTCTTCACCGTATTGATGGCCTTATCGACCAATACAGTGCGGTCATAGACCGTCTTCGCTATGACTCCTTTCGGCAGGTTGCGATTGATCTCCTTTATGCGCTGGTCGACAGCCTGCGATACATAGCGGCTGTTCTCACCAATCAACATAAAGGCAGTGCCGAGCACCACCTCCTGGCCGTTCTCAGTAGCGGCACCGGTGCGCAGCTCCTTACCCAGGCCAACCTCGGCCACATCACCGATGCGCACAGGAACACCATCGGTGTTCTTGATGATGATGTTGGCGATGTCAGCGATATTGCCGACTTGTCCCGGAGCGCGGATCAGGTACTGCTCGCCGCTGCGTTCGATGTAGCCCGCACCAACGTTGGCATTATTGCTCTCCAACGCAACCACAATGTCCTGCAGGCTGAGGCCATGTGCGACCAGGCGCTCCGGCTTGGGTGAAACCTGGAACTCCTTGGCATAACCGCCAATGGTGTTGATCTCGGTAACACCTTTGACGGTTCGCAGTTGCGGCTTGACGATCCAGTCCTGAATCTCACGCAGATCCATCGGTGTATAGGTGCTGCCATCCGGCTTCTTCGCACCGTCTTGCGCCTCGATGGTCCACATGTAGATCTCGCCCAGACCAGAAGCGATTGGCCCCATGCTCGGCGACAGATCACTGGGTAGATTTCCACGCGCTTCCTGTATCCGCTCATTCACCAACTGACGAGCGAAGTAGATGTCTGTGCCGTCTTCGAAAATGACGGTGACCTGCGACAACCCGTAACGTGAGATTGAACGCGTTTCCTGTAAGTTGGGCAGCCCAGCCATTACCGATTCAATCGGAAAGGTCACGCGTTGCTCGGTTTCCAGTGGCGAGTAGCCCTTTGCCTCGGTATTGATCTGCACCTGCACGTTGGTGATGTCGGGAACCGCATCAATCGGCAACTTCTGGTAGCTGTAAACACCCAACGCTGCCATGCCGAGCACAGCCAGCAAGACTAGCCAGCGCTGGTCGATGGCGAAGCGAATTAATCGTTCGTACATGTCAATTTCCCCTAAAGCGCAGCATCACCGCGCTCTCCAGTACGGATGCGCAATGCGTCGGTCAAAGGGGCCACGGCGACGATTCCATCACCGGGTACACCTGTGTGGGCGGCCTTCTCGATGGCATGGACGATCTCATCGGCAACTTCTTCTGAACAGAACGCCAGCAGCACGAGATGCTGATGGGCGTCGGGGTTCCACTCGTCGGCGATGTAGCTGTGATCCTTGCCGTGGCCACGTGGATGACCATGGGCGGGCAGGATGGTAAATCCAGGCAGGTGTGGCAGTGCATGCAAAGCTTGCTCGACGGCCTCAAGCCGGATCGGGCGAAAAATAGCTGTAACTTGTTTCATAGCTCGACTCCGAATTAGTGGTCATGGCTCGCGCCGGCTTTGCCAAGCTCAGCTTTGATCAGGAAGCTGTTCTTCAGCGCGTATCGATCGCCCGCCTTCAGACCCGAGATAACCTCGACGAAGCGGCCGTCGGATTTGCCCAGCTCAAGAGGCCGAGCTTCTAGCTGGTTATCGAAGCGGCCGAACACTACCTGCCAATCGCGAACGGTCTGGATCGCTTCGACCGCTACTGCAACGGGAACGTTGTTCTCCTCGGCAATCACCTCGACCGTCACTGGCAAACCAGGCCGCCATAGCCGATCTGGGTTAGCTAGCACGATGCGAGCAGTCGCTGAGCGGGTTTGCGCCCCAACCAGAGCGCTGACATAGGAAATGGAGCCCTTAGCCGTGGCGGCGAATGCGCTGGAGCTCACGACAACGTTTTGCCCTTCGGCGATTACGCCCAAGTCTTTCGCCGCGACGGTTGAGTCCACCCATACGGTCGACAAATCCGAGACGGTAAAGACTGCGGAATCCTCTTTGAGTACTTCACCAACAGAGATGCTTTTGCTGGTTATCACGCCATCGATAGGGGCACGAATCTCGAATTCGGTGAGATTCTGGCCTTTGGCCGGTGCACCGCCCAGCGAAGCGATTTGTTGCTGGACGCGCTGCACTGCGATAGCAGCTTCCTGCATGGCAACTTGCGCCTGCAGGAAGTCCTGCTCGGCGGAAATCTTCTCTTCCCACAATTGCTTTTCACGTGCATAGGTCGTGCGGGCAAGCGCAGAGCGTTGCTGGGCGGCCAGTAGCTCGCCACGCAGTTCGGCCAGCGCCTGGCTGGAGATTTTGGCCAATACCTGACCCTTGCTGACCGTATCGCCAGCACTAACCGCCACCGAGTCGACGCGCCCGGCAAGTTGCGGGGTCACCTGAACCGTGCGGTCACCGTTGTAACGAACCTCGCCGAGCACTTGCAGCGTGGAGGCGATTTTCGCGGGACCAGCAGTGGCGAGCGTGACGCCACCCTGCTCAAGCTGCGCATCCGTCATGGTCACGCGGCCCTCAACCTGCTCGTAACCGAACGAATAGCTCTTGCCACTGTGCGTGGCGCTGATGGAAACCTGGAATGAATGCGGCTCTACAACCGCGGCATCGCCACGTAGGTAGTTATTCTCTTTGCTGAAATTGATGATTTGCGCAGGTTGGCCAAGACGCAACAAGGTCACTTGCACCGTGCTTTCAGCAGGATTTAGAAGCTTGCCGTCCAGGTAGGTATAGAGCCTGAACTGAGGCTCTACGCCCTCCTCAAAAATCGTCACTTCAAGCGCATAATCACCCTCGGTGAAAAGCTTGCCGCCATGCTCGCCCTTGGTGGGTTCTACAGTTTCATGGTGCTCTTTATCTGCATGCTCATCGGCCTCTTCATGCTCGTCGGCCGAAGCCTCCCCGTGGTGCTCGGGATCTGCGTGAGCCGATACATCCTCATGACTCTCATCATGGCCATGGCCTTCCTCCCCGGACTTACCAGGGCTACCACTTAGAATCAGGCCCGCCACGGCTAAACCGATGACGACAACAGCCACAATCATCAGCCACTGCTTTCTGGGAGTTGTTGATGCCATTGGTAACTCCAAATTATCAAAAGTATTGAATTTGATTCATGCCCAGGCGGCGACTAAACGCGCTCAATAAACATGCAGCCGCCAGGAAAGCAGGCGAGGCTTCATGTCGCATGACGCGACCGTCTAAGGCGTTATGTAGGTGCGCAGAGATGCTTATTTTTTGAATTCGATGTTGAGTTGGGAGCCGTAAATCTTCTCCAAGCTCACCCAGGCCGAGATAGCTTCATCCAGGGTATTCAGGTACTGGGAGCGCATGCTTACGAGGGTGCGCTGAGCATCGAGTACATCGATAAAGGCAAACTTGCCCATCTCGAATCCACGTACTGCGCCCTCTACTGCTTGCTGCGCGGTCGGCAGCAGTGTGCCGCTGATCGAGTCGACTTCACTTCTAGCGCTTTCCCACTGCTCAAATGCCTGCTGGGCTTCCGCGCGCAGGCGGAGTTCTGCGGCATTGCGCAAATCCCGCGCTTGGTCAGCTCCTTGAGCAGCGGCCAGCACATTGCCTTGGTTACGGTTGAACAACGGAATAGGCATCGACAAGCCGAGCAAATTGACGCGCTCGCCAAGCCCTTCGTCGTATTGGCTGCCAACACTGACGGTGAGGTCTGGAATGCGCTGCGACTTTTCGAGTTCCAAGGAAGACTCGGCACGCTGGATGTGCGTGCTGGCCAGCCGTAGGTCCGCTGTATCTGTTATGCGTGCAAGCATCTCAGCCTGCGACGGCAGGTACGGCAGGCGCTCAAGATCACCCTCGACATGCGCGAAGTTCGGTGTCTCGGCACCCGTTATGAGCGCCAGTTGCTTGTAGGCATTGCTTTGATTGAGGCGTGCGCGATTCAGCTCCAGTTGAATTTCCGAAAGCTGCACCTGAGCACGCGAAATTTCGATTGGCGAAGCCTTGCCGGCCTTTACGCGCCCTTCGACCACCTGAAGTCCGCGACGGGCAAGGTCTAACGACTGAGTGGAAAGCTGCAGTCCTTCCTGGGCACGCAGGGCTGAGTAAAAGGCCTGGATGACCTCAGCGCGCAAGATGTTTTTCTTACGCTCCAGATCAATCGCCACCGCGTCCTGATCACGCTCAGACACATCAATACGCGCGCTACGCTTGCCGCCCAGCTCAATTGGCTGAGATACCTGAATGCTGGTAACGCGCGACTCACTGCGCGTGTCCTCAACGCTCCAGGACAACTCAGGATTCGGGATCAGCCCAGCTTGAGTACGAGCACCTTCGGCAATACCTGTATTCCATTGTGCTGCAGCGAACTCCTGGTTCTCAGTGAGCGCTTGCGCCAACGCCTCATCAATCGTTATTGACTGCCTTGTTGATTCGGCAGCAGTTGTTGGAACTGGAGCAATTAACAATGCAGCCAGTAGCCCTGATAACACACAGAACTTACCTACTCCAACTCCATGTCCGGCCATTGTTTTTACATGCACTTAAAAGTCCTCCGCAGAACTAACTCTGCTGGAATATAATGAAGGCCTTTATATTTATTAATCCCGAGGGATATCGAGGATCATTACTTGGGAAAATAAGTAGAAAGCCAATTCCCGGCAGAATGTAGTGCTCCACGCCTATCAGCAAGGTGACTGGAAAATTACAAATACGTTATCCAGCACCTTTCCAAGTAGGCCTGTATTAGTATTGGCAGCGCTCAAGAGAGCAGGCGATTTAGCGCCCAGCAACAACTAGAAACAAACACAGTTAAATAGCGGTTGCCTCGCGTGTAGCGCCCCGGGCAGCCCTGCCAGTCAAAAGTTGGGGGTTTTGGATAAGGGCAAGTACTGCGACACGTTGTCGCTTAACACCTTGGAGCCATGCGAAATAGGCATTACAGCTTGACCCTAAAGCCGCTTCAGGCTTTAGCCTTGGAGCAACCTGAAAAGCCGTAGGTCATATCCGTGACCGCCGATGAAAGAATTAAAACCACTCCGCAGCCACAACAAAAGAATATCTAAAAAATACTGGCTGCACATTTTAAGGTGAATTTTTATGCGAATCCTTATTGTCGAGGACGAGCCCAAGACTGCCGAATACTTACACCAAGGTTTAAGCGAAAGTGGCTATGTAGTTGATAAGGCAGCCACTGGCGTGGACGGTCTCCACCTTGTTAGGCAACACGCTTACGACTTGGTAGTGCTTGATGTAAACCTGCCTGAAATTGATGGCTGGGGCGTGCTTGAGCATATACGCAGTAACAGCAGTACACGCGTGATAATGCTGACTGCACGCGGGCGCTTAGTGGATAAAATTAAAGGCCTGGATTTGGGGGCAGATGATTATTTAGTCAAACCGTTCGAGTTCCCTGAATTACTTGCGCGAGTTCGTACATTGCTACGGCGAAGCGAGCAAATTCCAGTACCGGAAGTGCTGCGGGTAGCCGACCTTGAGCTTGATCCGGCGAGGCACCGCGCGTTCCGTGGTGAGCAGCGCATCGACCTGACCACTAAAGAGTTTGCGTTGCTGCACCTACTGATGCGCCGCTCTGGGGAAGTGCTATCGCGCACCCAGATCATTTCGCTGGTCTGGGATATGAATTTTGACTGCGACACAAACGTCGTCGAAGTCTCCATCCGCAGGCTACGCGCCAAAATTGATGATCCGTTCGATAACAAACTGATCCACACCCTCAGGGGTGTTGGGTACGTGCTTGAGGAACGGGCATGAAGCCGGCCAGTCTATCCATGCGCCTTGGCCTGTCGGTCAGCGTGATGGGGGCGGCACTGGTTGTTCTGCTAGCGGCACTCGCCTACTTCGCGCTTACCCATGAGCTGGACTCGTTGGCCAAGCAGAGTCTTGACGGCAAACTGGAGCAGATTCAGCACAATCTCGCCGAAGACATGAGTGCACATGCAATTGCCCAGCAACCTCACGAGTTGCTGGATCTGGTCATGGGGCATGACAACCTGCACCTGACGATCTACGGGAAAAAGTCAGGCACCAAATTACTCCTGAATCTGGGTGAGAAATCCAGGGAGCCCATTCTTGCCAACATACCAGCAGGCGATACCCCTAGTTACCAAAGCTGGTCGGATACTGAGGGAAACAACTTCCTGACCGCATCCAAGGTGATGCTGCTCAACGACGGCGACCACGTCAGGGTCTTACTCTCAATTGATCGATCTGCCGACGAAGCACTGCTCAGTGCCTACCTCAAGTCAACACTGATCGCACTCCCTCTTCTGCTCGCGCTGATTGGCATGGGCGCATGGTGGATCGTGCAGCGAGGCCTTTCTCCGCTCCGGCAATTTCGCCAGGTTGCATCGCTGATCTCCACACAGGATCTGACCCACCGAATTTCCGTGGATAAGCTTCCACAAGAACTCAGCGCGCTGGCCCACGGCATCAACTTCATGCTGCATCGACTTGATGGCGGCGTTCAGCAGCTATCGCAATTCTCTGATGACTTGGCCCATGAGTTGCGTTCGCCCATCACCAACCTGATGGGCAAAGCCCAGGTAACTCTCTCCAGAGAGCGTCCGCCAGAGGAATACAAAGCCGTACTGGAGTGCTGTACAGAAGAGCTTGAGCGCGTCACCCGGATTGTTTCCGACATGCTGTTTCTCGCTCAAGTCAGCCACCCGGCGTCCCTGGTTCCCTTCGAGAAGATTGCCCTAGAAGATGAGGCAAGACGCGTTGTGGATCTGTTCAGCATCTCCGCGGAAGAGAAGCAGATCAGCCTGAGCATTGTCGGAGCAGGCCTAACCTTCGGTGATCGGCTGATGGTGCAGCGCGCGATTTCAAACCTGTTGTCCAATGCGATTCGACATAGCCCCATCGGCGCAAACATTTCGTTGCTGATCGAAAAGCACAGCGAAACCGTATCGTTCTCGGTGGAAAACCCCGGGATTGGCATTCCCGCACAGCACATCCCTCATTTGTTCGAACGCTTCTACCGTGTCGATACCAGCCGCTCTCGTGCCGAAGGTGGAACAGGGCTTGGCCTGGCAATTGTTCGCTCGATCATGAGCCTGCATCAGGGCACGGTCGAGGTCAGCAGCCTGCCAGGCAGCTTCACCGTGTTCCGTTTGATCTTCCCCAAAGTCCGCAATGGTTCCTCGACCTAGACCCTGCAGGCGTACAGGCATAACGACCAGCCGAAGATTGGCTGCAGAGGAACCCGCCCCTATTCGGAGAGCACGGCATACAGCGACGGCTCCCCGATATGCCAACCCCCTGAGCATGGAGAAACAACAATGAAGAAGACCCTCTTGGCAGTCGCGGTGAGTACTGGGGTACTCAGTCTTAGCCAGCCAGCCTCCGCTGAATTTTTTGCAGACAGCAAAGCCGGTCTGGAAGCGCGTAACTTCTATTTCAATCGCGACTTCCGCCAAGACTCAGCCAGCCAATCAAAGCAGGAGGAATGGGCCCAGGGCTTCCTGCTGCGCTACGAATCCGGGTTCACCGAAGGGACAGTCGGCGTGGGCATCGACGCTATCGGCATGCTTGGCCTCAAGCTGGACTCCAGCGCCGATCGCTCAGGCTCGGGCCTGCTCAAGCGCGATAAAGAAGCACCTCGTGCCGCGCAGGATGAATATGGCGAGATGGGTTTAACCGCGAAGCTACGTGCTTCGAACAGCGTGCTGAAATTAGGCACGCTGCAACCCAAGCTGCCAACCGTCCAAGCGAACGACTCGCGCCTACAGCCACAGACCTTTCAGGGCGGACATCTCAACTCGCTGGAGATTGACGGGCTTACCTTTGATGCAGGCCAGCTCAAGCAAGTAAGCCAGCGCGACTCCTCCGATAGCGAAGACCTCAGCATTACCAGCGGCTCTGCCCGCGCTATCAGTGGCGGTGGAACCCAGACGAGCGATGAGTTCAGCTTTGCCGGGGCGACCTACAAATGGAACAGCAACCTGACCACTGGCTACAACTACGGCAACCTGGACGACTTCTACAAACTGCATATTTTCACTGTCCTGCATACCTTGCCGCTAGGTGACAAGCAGTCGCTAAAAACTGATCTTCGCTACGCCCGCTCCACCGATGAAGGCAACAGCAACGTCGACAACAAGGCATTCGGAGCAATGTTTACCTACGCCTTTGGTGGCCACGCCCTCGGTGTTGGCTACCAGAGCATGAGCGGAGACACCGGCTACGCCTACATCAACGGCACCGATCCGTTCCTGGTCAACTATGTGCAGATCGGCGACTTCGCCAACAAAGACGAAACCTCATGGCAGGCCCGCTATGACTTCAACTTTGCCAGCGTTGGCATCCCTGGCTTGACGTTCATGACCCGTTACCTGACTGGTGACAATATTGATCTAGGCGCAGGCAGCGCCGATGGTAAGGAATGGGAGCGCAATACTGACATCGCATATGTCTTCCAGGACGGTGCGCTGAAAAACCTGGGTGTGAAATGGCGCAACGCCACACTACGTTCAACCAATTTCGGCAACGATGTTGACGAGAACCGCCTGATCGTCAGCTACACACTTCCGCTGTTGTAATCATCAAACCTCAGCGCGGAACTAGTAGTCGAGTGCCGCGCTTAGAACCGCCCGCGCTGATAAAGTGATACTGCCGGAAGTTCAATTCCAAACATAAAGCTCCTCCCTCCATCAGATTACAAATAAGTAATCCTGCTGCGATCCTGGCGTTAGGTTCGTCTCGTTAAGCTCAAAGTACATGCATTTTGCTTGGCACGAGCTTTGATCGCCCCCCATGTTCGACCCTCTCACCATCGACCACCAACTAGCACAGATTTTCTTGACCAGCGCGCGCTGCGCCTGCTTTAGGCAGGCTGCACGCAGCCTAAACTTACATATCGTGCCGATGCGCAAAAAACTCAGGAAGCTGGAGGCAACTGTAGGTACCCCGCTATTCCTTTATAAAGGACGCGAGCTCAGCCTGAGCGCAACAGGACGTGAATTACAACAACTACTGATCCAGAAATTCGGTGACCTGCATCCAGAGGACGTCAGTGTCCAGCGAGCTCTGGTACGTCTTGCGGTGCCGACGGCACTGCTCACCGACCTGCTGGCCCGTGATTTGATCTCCTGGCTGCGTAATGACGCGGCCGTGAGACTAGAAATCATCCCACAGGAGGGCGAGCCCGAGAGGCTGGCAGAGATCATGATTTGGATCACCGATCCCGGCACGCCAAGACCGACTCCAAGCTTTGCAATGACAACACCATTGATGCTTGCACGAATTCCCTATCGTGCCCATATGGCCAAACGTTATGCGGGTAAACGCCTACCGAGTTCTGTAGCCGACCTCAAGGATTTCATGCTGGTTCAGCTCGCGGGAAACACAACGGTTGACAGTTTCGAACCATGGAATCAGCTGATCCGTCAGCGCCAAAGCGCGGTCATTCAAGTGCATTCACAAGAGTGGGTCGTTGACTTGCTGCGTAACTCCTCCTGCATTGGCCTGCTACCTGGCTACATCTCCCATGTAGACCGTAACCTGCTGCCCCTTGACGAGTTATTCGAGACTGCCTTGGAACGGGTGGTCTGGATTTCAACGTCCCCGCTGGCAGCAGAGCAATCAGAAGTGCAGACACTGGTATCGCTCATCTACAAAGCCTTTGAAGATCGCCACAACTGGTTCACTCAGTAGCCCTGAGTAGTCCACAAGCAGCTAATTCACCAAATAGTCATCTCGCTGAAACAAACAAAAGTTTCCACTCCTGCATTGAAACCCTCGCCCTGTAAGGCTTTCATTCGCCCTCTCGATCATTGAAATAAAAATGTCATCGAAAGTATGTGCAAGTGTAATACGCCTACCCGAGCCTGCCCCACGTCTACCACACATGTTTTCGACGAGGATAATTACATGCTCATTGCTACCCCCAACTCTCAATGGCTTAACCGAGTCACGTGCGGGCTCCTGCTGAGCGCTGGAGGACTCGGTCTCAGTCAACCAGCGGCAGCTGATTTTTTGGCAGATAGCAAAGCTGGTCTGGAAGCGCGCAACTTCTATTTCAATCGTGATTTCCGCCAAGACTCAGCTAGCCAGTCAAAGCAGGAGGAATGGGCCCAGGGCTTCCTGCTGCGCTACGAATCCGGCTTCACTGAAGGGACAGTCGGCGTGGGTATCGACGCCATCGGCATGCTGGGTCTCAAGCTGGACTCCAGCGCTGATCGTTCAGGCACGGGCCTTCTAAAACGCAACAAAGAAGCACCTCGTGCAGCGCAGGATGAATATGGTGAGATGGGCTTAACCGCGAAGCTGCGCGCTTCAAACAGCGTGCTGAAACTGGGCACGCTGCAACCTCGACTGCCAACCGTCCAAGCAAACGATTCGCGCCTGCTGCCACAGACCTTTCAAGGCGGGCACCTGAATTCGCTGGAGATTGCCGGCCTGACCTTCGATGCCGGCCAGCTCAAACAAGTAAGCCAGCGCGACTCATCCGATAGCGAAGACCTCAGCATTACCAGCGGCGCAGCCCGCGCTATCAGCGGCGGCGGAACCCAGAATAGCGATGAATTCAACTTCGCCGGAGCAACCTACAAGTGGAACAGCAACCTAGCCACCGGCTACAACTACGGCAATCTAGACGGTTTCTACAAGCAGCATATTTTCACGGTCCTGCACACCTTGCCGCTAGGTGACAAGCAATCGCTGAAAACTGATCTGCGCTACGCTCGCTCCACCGACGAGGGCAACAGCAACGTCGACAACAAGGCATTCGGGGCGATGTTCACCTATGCATTTAGCGGTCACGCACTCGGTGTTGGTTACCAGAGCATGAGCGGAGACACCGGCTACGCCTACATCAACGGCACCGATCCGTTCCTGGTCAACTATGTGCAAATCGGTGACTTCGCCAACAAAGACGAAACCTCATGGCAGGTCCGCTATGACTTCAACTTTGCCAGCGTTGGCATCCCTGGCTTGACGTTCATGACCCGTTACCTGACCGGCGACAATATTGATCTAGGCGCAGGCGGTGCCGATGGTAAGGAGTGGGAGCGCAATACTGACATCGCCTATGTCTTTCAGGACGGTGCGCTGAAAAACCTGGGCGTTAAATGGCGCAACGCCACACTACGTTCAACCAACTTCGGCAACGACGTTGATGAGAACCGCCTGATCGTGAGCTACACCCTTCCACTGCTGTAATTAGCAATAATCCGTGCGTTGCACTGTTTGTGCAGCGCACGCATTTAGCGAAATGCACAGACGGCGACTATGGGGAGCCGCCAAGAGTGCATTACTACCGCTAACGATCGCCTCACCAAAGCTGACTTTCCAATGACCCACTCACTGATACCTGGGTAGAAATTGTTATCTTCGGTAGCCGACGCCTGTAATTGCTCTGACGAGTGCCAAACATAACTGACGTATCAAAACCTTTACTCTCAAAGAGTTTAGATCCATTACAGGAATGTAATTCTCGCTTCACGTTTGTGACAGGGTCTTGCGTTTATATTTTAATCACCACCTTGAAGGAGTGATTAAACATGAAAAACCTCAAAGTCATTGCTGCACTTTCCGCTATGGTTGTTTCCTCTGCAGCTCTGGCAGAAGGCGGCGCTGATCGTGTCTATGGTCGGATGATTCAGGCCAATGAGCAGGCCATGCAAGAGTATGCTGCCGCTAACGGAAAGAATCCGCCTGAAGTTATTCATTACCGCTACGGCATGAAACTCGATATCGCCAGGGTCGTGGCCACTACCCCGACGGACTCTAGCTGCGGTGTGATGCCGGCCCAGATGACCTACGAGGACTCCAATGGCGATCTGAATATTCTTGAATACCGGGCAGCCGGGACAGGTTGCCGTAATCAAAACTAGATAAATGACATCGCGCTGACTGAAATGTAATTTCCAAGTCACCCTGACGTTATTTGGCATGTGGAAATATGACCAAGGCGTGCCTGGCTATGCCCGGCGCGCTTGGCACATATATGCGACCACACAATGACAACTGCCAATAACATCAGGAGCATTTATGAATAACAGAACCCTGTTAGGACTTTCTCTGCTCACTCTGAGCGTCAGTACCGGGCAAGCTGCAATGGCCGCCGGCGAGAAAGGCGAGGGATTTATCGAAGGCAGCAGCCTGACCATTCTCAATCGAAACCTCTACTTCAACCGCGATTTCCGTAAAGGCCAGTCCAGCAGCTCGGGTAATGGCTATTCGGAAGAGTGGGCGCATGGCGTGATAGGCCGATTCGAGTCTGGCTACACCGAAGGCACCGTAGGCTTTGGTGTCGATGCCTTTGCAATGCTGGGACTCAAGCTGGATACAGGCGACGGTCGCTCTGGTGCAGGCGGCTCAGTCGATGTGATGCCGTATAACAGCCTCGGGCAGGCTGAGGACAACTACTCCAAGCTGGGCGGTGCAGTAAAAACACGGTTCATGGATACCGAAATCAAGGCAGGCGATGTCTTTCCTGTCAGCCCGGTCGTCCAGTACGGTGATGCGCGGCTTTTACCGGAGAGTTTCCGCGGCATCACCGTGGCCAACACCAGTGTGGAAGGACTGTCGCTTCAAGGCGGTCGCCTTCATTCGATGAGCCAACCCAACAGCAGCAGCATGCGTGACGGCTTCGCCACCTTCTACGCGGGCGAAGTCGACTCTCCATGGATCGCCTATTTCGGCGGTGACTACACGCTCAACGACAACCTGGGCTTCAGTCTCTACACCAGTCGGCTCAAGGATGCCTGGAATCAATACTATGCGGGCACCACGCTGAGCTATCCGCTTGCGGACGATGTCACCTTGATCGGTGGGTTGAACTACTACAAGGCAGTTGATGAAGGGAAGCAGCTCCTCGGGAGCTTCGATAACAACATCTGGAGCGGTAAGGTCGGCATCCAGTTCGGCGCGCACACCGTCCTGGTTGGACTCCAGCGCAACAACGGCGATGACGACTTCGACTACTTGCGCCAATCTGACTCCATCTACCTCGACAACTCCATTCAGTACAGTGACTTCAACTCGCCCAAGGAGAAGTCATGGCAGGTGCGCTATGACCTGGATATGGAGCCTTTCGGTGTGCCCGGACTGAGCTTCATGACTCGATATGCTCAGGGCTGGGATGCCGACTACAGCAACGCAAACGAAGTCTATATGCGCCGAGATGACAATGGCGATCCGTTGACCAACCAGAAGCGCTGGGAACGTGACATCGAGGCCAAGTACGTTGTGCAGTCTGGATCACTGAAGGACATGTCCTTCCGCATTCGACAAGCCACGACTCGCGCCACTGACTTCGAGTCGGATTTGGATGAGTTCCGCTTCATCGTCGAGTACCCACTGGAAGTGCTTTAACGCCAGTGCGCGAGCGGTGTGAATGCCGCTCGCATTTTGACTCTGCTGTCCCCTCTAGTGCTCCTTTGGTTTGGAGACAGCCCTTGGCGCCCGTCGGGCGCCTTTTTTACTTAGGGGAAGTGTGAAGAAGATCGGCCACTCGTTCCCAAGCGGCCGCGGTGGAATGGGCTGCTACTCGGCGGGATATTCTGCAACGACCTGATCGGCACCCGTCTTGGTCAAGCCAATGACCTGGTAGGCATGCTGTACGCCATCGACTTCCATGCCGGGGGAGCCCGCCGGCATCCCGGGAACAGCGATGCCCAGCAGATCATCGCGCTTGGTGAGTTCGATGACCTGAGCCGCCGGCACATGACCTTCGACGAACTTGCCGTCAATCACCGCGGTGTGGCAAGACGCTAACCGTGGCGCGACGCCCAGTCTTTGCTTCACTGCTGTCATGTTGCTTTCAACATGGTCGACGACTTTGAAGCCATTCGCTTCGAGGTGTGAAATCCACTTCTTGCAACATCCGCAATTGGCATCACGATGGACATCAATCGTCAGGGCATCAGCTGCTTGAACCGCAGACGTGACGGAGAGAGCGGCCAGTAAGGCCAGATATTTAGCTTTCATGTACGTGCTCTTTGCCATCGGCGTGGGTGTGGGTCTTGGGCGAGGCGTTCGGAGCCTGCTCGGCGTGATGATCACCTCCGTTGGACGACGCCTCATCTCCAGCATGGTGGTCATCGCCACTCATATCCGAATGGTGACCTGCCTTAGGTGCGGAGCCACCCTCGCTATCCGTAGCCGCGGCATCGTGATGACCAGGCTCTCCAGCATCACCTGATCCATGATGGTCATCGCCACCGCCACTATTGTCATGATGGCCAGGCTTGTTGTCGCCGTGCTGTCCTTCATGGTTATGCATCTGCGTTTCCCCACCACCGTGCTGATGGCCGCCACTGGATGCGACGAGTGTTTGGTATTGCTTGGCATCCATCGTCGGCAGTTGGTTGAGGAAGGCAACCATGCCCCAGATGTACTCGTCTCCCATGCTCTTGCCCCACGCAGGCATACCCGTTGCCTTGATGCCATGCTTGATCACCCAGAACGCTGCTGACGGATTGCCATCGACACCGATCTTGGCGAGGTTGGGAGGAGCAGGATAAAGCGATTGGCTCAACTCGGTCTCCGCCACACCTGGCGCCAAGTGGCAGCCGATGCACATGGAGTTGTAGTTGCCCGCACCGGCGCGAATAAGAGCTTTATCATCCAGGTTAGGAACCTCGATGTCCCGCGAACGGACCTCGATAGAGCGGTCACGGGCCATTGTGAGAAACGCATACACCGCAGGAAAATGGGGATCGTCGGCCCCCACATTGACCACGCCAAAATAGGCGCCGGCCAGGACAGCTGTGCTACCGACCACGCCGGCCGCCACCAAAGTTTTAATTGTTCTTTTCATGTCAGGTTCTCAAAACCACATCCGGATACCGGCTACAAAACGCGCCTCGTCTACATCACCGCCCTCGTCGCGGACCATGTCTGCCGTGTTGCCATAGGAGCGGCTCCAGGAGACCCCGACATAGGGGGCAAACTGCCTGACAATCTCGTAACGCAGACGCAAGCCGAGCTCAGTATTGGCCAACCCCGATCCGACACCACGCTCAGGATCGTTCTTGCCGTAGAAGTTCATTTCGGCAGTTGGCTGGAGTATCAGTCGGTTGGTCAGCAGAATGTCGTACTCGCCCTCCAGTCGGGCAGCGGTCTGGCCATTCTCACCTACGAAGGCGGTGGCTTCGGCCTCGAAGGCGTAAAGCGCCATGCCCTGAACGCCGAAGGCGGCCCAAGTCTGCGGCGACTCGGGTTTGAAGTCCTGGCGAACGCCCGCGACGACGTCCCACCAAGGGCCGATCGAGCGGCCGTACAGCAACTGCAACTCCGCATCCTCAGTCACGCCGTTGGTACGCTCGCCTTCGGAGCGGAACCAGACCCGGTTGATGTCACCGCCTACCCAGCCCGACGCATCCCAGGCCAGGGTGCTGCCCTCATCTGCATCCTGGTATTCGAGCTGATCGAGCAGGAAAAAGCTGTTGATGGCGCTGTCGTGCACCTTATGGCCAGGTAGAGGCGGGAAAGCCGCTTGGCGATCAGCATCCGTCAGAACGGGAATCGGCGTACGGCTGGTGGTTCTTGGGTCTTCAGTGGAGCCATGGTTCATCTTTGAATGATCCATGCCTTCCATCTGCCCTTGCATGGCGCCATGGTTCATCTTGCTGTGGTCCATGACTGGAGCCTTATCTTGGCTCTGGCTGTGGCCCATTTGGCTATGATCCATGCTGCCCGAAGCACCCTGTATGGCACCATGGTCCATCTTGCTGTGATCCATGCCCTCCATCGGCGCTTTGGTAGCGCCGTGGTTCATCTGGCTATGGTCCATCGACATGGCGCCGTGCCCCATTGCCGAATGATCCATTTCTTCCGCAGCCAAGGTAACGCCGCCGCTGAACGCACTCAGCGACACAGCCAGCGCCAAGAGAGATGGACGTGAAAACTTAGTGGTCATGGTTCGAACCTGCTTCGGCTTCGGTGCCGCCATGCTTATCCATCATGTTTTCGTGATTCATGCCGTCATGCTTCATGTCTCCGTGATCCATGGCGCCATGATCCATCTGCTGGCCAGTCGCCTTATCCTTCGACTGATCTGCGTGATTGCCACTGGCGGTCTTGGGCGCAGCCGACTCGGCAGCATGTTGTTCGTGCTCACTGTGCCCCTCACCTGCCAACGAAACCGGTGCGTGCAGGGCAGCCAATAAGCTAAACATGACTGCGCTGCCAGTCAGGGCATTTCGCTTCATAAAAGTGCTCATCAGAAATCTCCTTTACTCATCCACACGAACTTCACGGAACATGCCCATTTCCATGTGGAGCAGCAGGTGGCAGTGATAGGCCCATCGCCCCAACGCATCGGCAGTCACTCGATAGCTGCGCTTGGAACCTGGCGGCATGTCGATGGTGTGTTTTCGCACCAAGAAATTGCCGTTCGCATCCTCCAGGTCGCTCCACATGCCATGAAGATGGATCGGATGAGTCATCATGGTGTCGTTGACCAGCGTGATGCGAACACGCTCGCCGTACTTGAGGCGCAGAGGCTCGGCGTCAGAGAACTTGATGCCATCGAAGGACCAGGAGAATTTCTCCATGTGCCCGGTAAGGTGCAGCTCGATGGTGCGACTTGGTTCGCGACCATCCGGGTCGAGGAAGGTGCTGCGCAGGTCAGAGTACGTAAGGACGCGTCGGCCGTTGTCTCGCAAACCAATACCTGGGTCGTCCAACTTGTGCGTCGGTGTCATGGTCTGCATATCGACCAGCGGGTTGTTGGTCTCTGAGGCTGGGTGTGCCTGCATGGCACCTGCCATGCCTGCCATGCCTGCCATGCCCGAATGATCCATTCCAGCCATCTGGCTGTGATCCATGCCGGCCATGCCACCCTGCATGCTCCCATGATCCATGCCCGCCATACTGCCGTGGTCCATTCCGGCCATGCTGCCGTGATCCATACCCATGTCGCCCATGGCAATCAGCGGACGCGGGTCGGGGCTGGGTACCGGTGCACTCAATCCCTCCTGTACAGCAAGGGTGCCGCGCGCATAGCCAGTGCGATCCATGGATTGGGCAAACACGGTATAGGCCTGTTCGCTGTCTGGTTCGACGATCACGTCGTAGGTCTCGGCCACGGCGATACGGAACTCGTCGACGCTGACCGGTTTGACGTGCAGACCATCGGCCGCAACCACAGTCATCTTCAGGCCCGGGATGCGCACATCGAAATAGGTCATCGCCGAGGCGTTGATGAAGCGCAGGCGGATCTTTTCGCCCGGTTTGAATATGCCGGTCCAGTTGCCATCAGGTGCCTGGCCATTCATCAGGTAGGTGTAGGTGTAGCCACTGACGTCAGCGAGATCCGTCGGGCTCATCTTCATCTCGGCCCACATCTTGCGATCGGCTACCGCAGCGGACCACCCCATCTCGCTCACGTCATTGATGAAATCACCAACGGTGCGCTTGTGGTAGTTGTAGTAGTCCGACTGCTTTTTGAGCTTGGCCAGTACCCGCGCTGGATTTTCATCGGTCCAGTCGCTCAGCAGCACGACATAATCACGGTCGTAACTGAAGGGCTCGGGTTCCTTGGCGTCGATGACCAGCGCGCCGTATACGCCGACTTGCTCCTGGAGCCCCGAGTGGCTGTGATACCAGTAGGTGCCGTTCTGGTTGACCTTGAACTTGTACTCATACATGCCGTCGGGGGCGATGCCATGGAAGCTCAGGCCCGGAACGCCATCCATGTTCGCCGGCAGGATAATGCCGTGCCAGTGAATGGACGTGTCCTCCTTGAGGCGGTTGCGTACGCGCAACGTCACGGTCTCGCCCTCCCGCCAGCGCAGGATTGGGCCTGGCAGCGAGCCATTGATCGTCATGGCGGTACGCGCTGCGCCGGTGATGTTTACCGGAGTCTCTCCGATAAACAGGTCGAAATCGTTACCGCTCAGCACGTTCGGCTGACCTGGGCTGGTTACCGCCCAGACCGGCGTGCGCCACATGCCCATGCCGCCGAGAATACCGGCGGCGGCGAGGCCTTTGACGAAAGTACGTCTTGTGGTTTTGCTTTGCATGCCGTTATGTCCAATCCGTCAGATGAGCCGGTGATGTGCATCCGGTCTCGGGTTCATTGACTGCTCCAGTATTGGGAGATTTGATCTTCAAGCCTTGCGTGCTGCGCAAGCCCCCCCGACACCAAGCAGTATAAAACTGCCATATCTCAACCATCCGGGTGATTACATTTCTGTAAGGTTGAAGGGGCTCAGCAGTTGGCGTGTTCCGCCTGTTTGGCTTGGCTGCCGGCGACGGGAGCTCCATCCTTCTGCTGCTTGGCCAGCTGATACGCTTCCAGCGAGACCTGACGGGCCTGCTCCATGCGTGCAAACGTGCGATCGGCACCGCCTTCGGCCATCGCCAGAGTGGAAGCACTCAGGGCAGCAACTACAAACAGGGTTTTGATCGATTTCATTTCGTGAATCCTCGTAAGTTTAGAAGCCCCCGTAACTAGTGGGGGCGAGCCTTAAGCTCGCTGTTACGTTAACCACGAAGCCCTGTCAGCAACCTGATCTGAACATTACAGTTCTGTCAGGTTGCTATTTCTTTCTTGTAGGCCCTCCTGAAGGCTCGGTACTGTCTTCTTGCCCGAGAAGCCTTGCGGATTCCATGGGCCTGCTCGGCAGCAATGCCTGAGCTAACTCGCTCATTCGCACCGACGGATCGCGACCATCAAACAATCAAGAGAAATAGCCACTATGTCGAACAAATCCAACGTAGCTACCGGTGCCGCCCTGGCTCTGGTAGCCGCCAGCCTGTTCTCCACCCTGCCCGTCCAGGCGGCCCAGGACACCAAAGCAGCAGAAGTGAAATGCTTCGGGGTCAATGGTTGCAAAGGGCAGAACGACTGCATGACCGCGAAAAACGACTGCAAAGGCCAAGGCGAATGCAAAGGCCAGGGGTTCAAGTTGATGACCCAGGCCAAATGTGACGAAGCCGGTGGCAAAACCAGCGAATAAGGCGGTTCAGGGGAGTGCATGCCACTCCCCTGCTGGAGTCTCGAATGAGTAAGCGCAAAACTCTGGGTTTCGGTCTTGGCCTTCGCAACGAGTATTACCGGCAGATCCTGGAGGAACGGCCTGCGGTCGACTGGTTCGAGATCATTTCCGAGAATTACCTGGTGGAGGGCGGCAAGGCTCTCTACTTCCTTGATGCGATCGGCGAGCACTACCCCCTGGTGATGCACGGAGTATCTCTTTCGATTGGCGGCTCACATGCCTTGGACATAGACTACCTACGACAGCTCAAGCAGCTGGCGGATCGGGTGCAGCCTCAGTGGGTGTCTGATCACCTGTGCTGGAGTCGAGGCAACGCCCATCAACTTCACGATCTGCTACCGCTGCCGTTTACCCAGGAGAGCCTGCTGCATGTCGCGGCCCGGGTGCGCTTGGTGCAGGATGTTTTGGAACGTCCCATCGTGCTGGAGAACGTTTCCTCCTACGTGCAGTGGACAACATCCAGCATGAGCGAGTCTCAGTTCCTCTCGGAGCTCAGTTACCTGACCGGGTGCGAGCTGCTTCTCGACGTGAACAACGTCTACGTCAGTTCGCGCAACCAGGGTTTCGACCCTTGGCAGTTCATCATGGAATTGCCGCACGAGCGGATTCGGCAAATTCACCTGGCCGGGCACAGCGATTACGGGCAGTACCTCATCGACACCCATGACCAGCCCATCGCTGATCCGGTTTGGTCTCTCTACAGCAAGACTTTGAGCTACTTGGGCCCGACATCGACCTTGATCGAGCGGGATGACCAGTTTCCGCCGCTGGAAGAGCTGTTGTCCGAATTAGCACATGCCCGTGCTATCGCCAAATCTGTGATATCGGGGGCCACCCCTTGAGCCTGATCGCCCTACAGACTGCATTTGAAACTTACCTGACAGGTGACAGTGGCCTGCCCTCCAACGAGCTTTTGGAGCAGATCCGAGGTAGCACAGCGCTGAGTGCTCTCGAAGGCCTGCAGATCTACCACAACGCTTACCGTTCGCGCCTGCTTGCGGTCTTGCGAGAAGACTTCCCTGCCCTGCTTCACTGGATCGGCAACGAATCATTCGAGCAGCTCGCACTGGCCTACTTGGCCGCCTGGCCACCACGACATTTCAGCATTCGCTGGCTGGGCGAGAAGCTGCCCGAGTTCATTAGCAGCTACGTCGAAGAACCCCAACTATCGCCGATGCGCGAACTCGCGGAACTGGAATGGGCCTTTACACTGGCCTTCGACGCTCAGGATGTCGAAGCGCTTTCGCTGGAGACCATGAGTGATTTTTCGGCTGAAGACTGGATTTCACTCAGGGTTTCCCTGACTGCATCTGCCCGGTGGTTGCAGCTGCAGTACAACACGCTGGAGTTGTGGAAAGCCGCCAAGTCCGGCAGCTTGCTGCCTGATGTTACCCGCCTGCCAACGAACCTAGCCTGTCTTGTTTGGCGTCATGAACTCGTCTGCCAGTACCGGAGCCTGGAGCCAGCGGAGGCTTCGGCATTGCAGTTTCTCATCGAGGGCGGATCGTTCGCTGAACTCTGCGAGTCGTTGAGCGCCACGCATGGCGAGCAAGCTCCCTTGCAAGCCGCGACCTGGTTGAAGTTGTGGGTCAACGACGGTTTGCTAAAGCGCGGCCAGCTATTACACGAATGACCCGGAACCTTTAGGCTAGCGCTCTCTCTTTGGCCACTCCGAGCGCTTCTATGACTCACCGCATCATTCATTTCAAACAGCAAGCCTTGCTTGACCCGGAGACCTATCAGGCAATGCTGGCCGACGGCGTTGGTCACTGGGAGCGGCTTGCAGGAGAAGTCGTCGGCATAGAAGACGAAAAAAGCCACGAGTTCGCTGCATTGAAAAGCCTGTTCAAGCGCAAGCGGTACTCCTATGACACGCTGGAAATGCGCGAGCCAGGCGATCACTCAAACTGGCTTCGCGGCCGAGATGGTTCAGAAGGTATGACCAACGAGGTCACCAGTATCCCAGGGCTAAAAGAGCTCTCAGAACTGGAGATTTAGTGGGATAGCAGGTCAGCGCTCAAGCGCTGACCTGGGCCGAATAGCCAAGCTCCTGGATGAGTTCGCGGATCGATTCGGCACTTTCTGTGCTCTCAACGGTGACCTTGCCGGCCGCTCGATCCACTTCTACTCGTGCATCCTGATCCAGAGCTTGAATGGCCTTCGTGATTTTGCTCACGCAACTGCCACAGCCCATCCCCGCAACACTCAGACTAAACATGTCTTTCACCTCATTTCGTCCGCGGCTCAAGTTACCGCACGGACAGCATCGACCTTGACACGATGGCAAGGTCAAGCCCGTAAGCGCTACAAAAGGATCAGCCGTTTACCACGGGCGTAAGGATGGGGGTTGGTGAACACACCACGACATGCCTTGCGCCCCTCGTCAGTGCGACGTATAGATTCTGGGGGGTCATAAGCTCAGGATGCAGGACAACCGAGACATCCGCCTCCAGCCCCTTGAGAAGTAATGTGCTGCCTACAGAGCGTCTTGCGATCGGTCGGGCAAGGTGTCTATTGCGCTCTCGCGCTTGAATGGCTGCACTCAGAAAGTCGGCAGCACCTCCCACCACCGCTTGCATTGCAGACCGGCAGCAGTACAGAACCTCCGGTCGGTATACACGTGCCCCGTGCTGCTCAGCGAGCGTATCGATCACACGGAGCGCTTGCCCCAATGTTGGCGCTGCTACGAAATCGATCGCCGCAGCCTCGGCCGCGGTCGGAGGCGTTCGGGCCCTTCCTGCACGCAGCGACTCCACGCGCGTTCGCAGGTTTGCTGCACCTACCCCCGTCATTACGCTGGAAGCAAACTCCACAAGTTGTGCCAGAGCATTGGCACCCTGCAAGTCAAAGTTCCTGGCGAAGTTGACGAGATCTCTCAGGTCGACGGCTTCTACGGCCATGGCACCGGGTGTCTGGCTCGTGAGCTGATGGCGACCTTGCACGTTGATGGAGTCCCCGATGATGAGGACGCTACCCTGAGCGTTGGGAGCTTCGGTTCTCGCGGCCACCAGTCGCTGCTGAACTTCGGTTCCGGCGTTTAGCTGCACCCAACGCACTTCTGCTGGAGCCGTGCGCAGATCCACCGGCTGACCAGCTTGAAGTTGTTGCCTTATGGCGAGCAGCCACTGCCCGAGGTTCTCAGCTCCAGCCAGCCGCCAGCGCCACGGTATCCTCAACTCTCCCGCTGCGGGAAACAGGGGTTGCACCTCATTCGCCCAATGCACCAGTCGATTGCCACGGAAGCTGAATATGGCTTGCATCGGGTCACCGAGCACGCAGGTCGGAAGCACCTGGGCCAAACCAGACACGATGGCGTGCTGGACGACGTTGCAGTCTTGGTACTCGTCGACAAGCAACCGTGCATAGGTGGCGCGAAGGGGCTGAGCGAGGTGACCGGCCTGCAACAACTGCATGGCGGCCTCCCGAATTGCCGGGTAGTCAGTATTGGGTTGATGCAGCTGTAGGATCTGCGGGTTATGGCCGCTTCGCGCTGGGAACTTAGCGATCAGGCGCATCGAGAATCCGTCAATGGTGGAGACTCGATATGCGGAGTTAGGAACACCGGCTCGTCTCAGGCGCGCCCGTAAGGCCGCAACGCCGGCGTTCGTATGTGTCAAGACGAGGATGGGTTTGCTCTGCGTATGCGCGATGAGCGTCTCGGCAATCAATTGCGTTTTTCCACAACCTGCGGGGGCCGTTATGGAGCCACGCTCGATAGCGAAAAGATCAATCTCAGGGGGCACTTGTAAACGTCCAGAGCTGATTCGTGACTGCCATGAAGCCCGGTTCGGCGTTCTGTAAAGACGGACCGACGATGTCCCTTGCAACCTCCTGATAGGTTGTCAGCGACTTGAACCAGCCGCTGTTGCGGATACGGGATGCGGTTCCCAGCAGCTCTCGTCTCTCAGGTGAGTACCCATCCACGAGTCGCTTGGCTCGGATATCGTTCAGCGTCACGCGGCCTTGGGACTTCGTCTGAATGTGTGCGTTCATCAGCTCTGCACCCACTATTGTTTCGGCTTTCGCCAGAAGTGCATCGAGTGCTTGCTCACTGAGATGGCGGAAGATCTCGTCCTCCAACGTGAGGCCTGGTCGCCATGTAAGAATTTGCCCGCCGGCGGCCAAGAATGCTTCAGCGAGCCCCGCGGTCGAAGGCTTGTCGGCATCTACAAAAACCATCACGCGGTAACCCAAGTTCAGAAGTGCTGTTCCCCGGATAAGACTGTTATCGGGGCTTCCCCCGCCGGCGTCCACATACGCGCCGCCATGGGCCAGGAATGAGGTAGCGCCAAGACTGACCCACCATTGGTCAAGGCCACGCGCGAAGCCAACCTCGCTGGCCCCCTCGCAAACGATGATGGATTTGGCGAGGAATGCTTCGGGGTCCTTCCGAAGGGTACTTTGTACCTCGTTGGCTTCCCCAGCTGGCATAACACTGTGGCGCTGAGGTGCTGACCGAACAACGAATAACTGGCTGCCGGACAGCTCGCGCAGCGCGACCGGCGAGTGCGTCGTCATGAACACTTGCAACGGAGCGGCAGCGTCCTTTGCACCCAGCGAGTCCAGGAATCGCATGAGCCGATGAGGTTCAAGCCCGTATTCCACCTCATCAACCAGGGCAATTGGCGCGGCGCTGGCCGCAGCCCTTTGAAGCCCTGCCACTAGCAAGCGTGACGAGCCCGTGCCAAGGGAGCGCAGCGGAATACCTGTTTCACTGTGCAGCGCGATCGCCCCCTCGCCAATCGACACAGAATGTGCGTCAAGGAGCGCCTGAGGCATAGCCCCGACCGAAACGCCAAGATGCTGTGCTGTGCGTTGCACGACCTCAAGCGTCTGGGTCAGATGTTCGGCTGCTTGATTGCCAAAGTTCGCTCTTGCTTGCCTAGCGGCGCGCGCCAGTTCAGCACCAAGCTCGGCGCGCTCATCGGTAAGTCGATTGAGCACTGAGCCACGACTCCACGACAAGTTCGAACTCGCAAAGCTGCCGATACGGGCGGGTGCTAGTGCCGCTCGTTCCTTCCAGGGAAGAGTGCGTTCGAGTTGCTGCTGCTCCGCACGCTCAGAAAAAAGTGTCCAGGTAGGTTCCAAATCGGCACCAACTTGCAGGAGCAAGGTGATAACGGTCTCCAGCCCCGCTCGCGGTTCGTCTTCGACTTCTCCCGTTCCTGGATTGAATCCACGCAAGAACTCGCCGTAAACATCGATATCCATCAGCGATACCGGCAAATCGCCAAGCGTCACACTGATGGTGATGGGTGTTTCGACGTTCAGAGCGAAGAAGTCCATGTCGCCGAACGTGCCGCCCCGGCGGGCACCGACGCAAAGGTCAATCGCATCTAGAATGCTGGACTTTCCACTATCGCCAGGACCTATGAGGCAGTTAATTCCTGGGGCCGGCACCCAGTCGAGCGCCTGGATAGATCGGAAGTTGCTGATAATCAGTCTGCGAATGCGGGCCACGGAGAGTCCTCATGGGTTAACGACGACCAGTCTCCTACCCGCAGCGGCAACAGTCCATCGAACGTCACCTCGTCACTATGTGTTGCGACAGATAGGTCGGACCGGAAACTACCGTACGGCATTTTCCGGTCAGATGCGCTTCTGAATAATCACCTGGTCGGTGGTATGGAAGCCTATCCGATGTCCGTTGATTTCAACCTCAGAGCATTGAAGACCACCGACGCCGAGCTGACACTCATCGCCAGCGCAGCAATCAAGGGCGACAGAAGATGCCCCGTCAGCGGGTACAGCAGCCCCGCTGCTAGCGGGATTCCCATCGCGTTGTAGAGGAACGCAAAGGCGAGGTTCTGCCTCATGTTTTTCACGGTTGCCACTGACAGGGTGCGCGCTCGCAGGATGCCCATCAGATCTCCCTTGACCAGCGTCACTTGGGCGCTGTTCATCGCCACATCGGTACCGGTGCCCATGGCGATACCTACGTCAGACCTGGCCAGGGCGGGCGCATCGTTGATGCCGTCACCCGCCATGGCGACACGACGGCCATAGCCCTGCAAATCGGCGACCAGTTTCTCCTTATCCTGCGGTTTGACCTCACCATGCACTTCCTCGATTCCGAGCTGCTTCGCCACGGCTCTTGCTGTGGTGAGGCCATCACCAGTGGCCATGATGACCTTTACGTCTTCGCTTTGAAGCTTGGAGACAGCCTGTTGAGAAGTAGGCTTGATCGGATCGGAAACGGCCAGGAGTCCCGCCAGGCGACCATCAACGGCCAAATAGATGATGCTGATGCCTTCCAGACGCAGTTGCTCGGCGCGATTGCGCAGCGGGGTAATATCGACGCCCGCCTCGTCCATCAGTGCGGTGTTGCCGAGCTGCAGCTGATGGTCATCGACCTGGCCGCGCACACCAATACCCGAGCCAGATTCGAAAGTGTCCGGTTTGACCAGTGCAATGCCCTGACCGCGCGCATGATCGACGATGGCATGAGCCAGCGGGTGCTCACTACCCTGGTCGAGACTAGCAGCCAGGCGCAGCACTTCATTGGAGTCGTAACCGCCTGTCCCTTCCGCACTATGAAATACGGGACGCCCCTCAGTCAGGGTTCCAGTCTTGTCGACGATGAGCATGTCGATCTTGCATAGATTTTCGATGGCGCTGGCATCGCGGAACAACACACCGCTGCTAGCGGCCTTGCCAGTCGCAACCATGACGGACATCGGGGTTGCCAGACCCAGAGCGCAGGGACACGCAATGATTAGCACCGCCACCGCATTGATCAGGCCAAATACCCAGCCTGATTCCGGCCCTAATAGCCCCCAGCCGAAGAAGGTCAGAATCGCGATCAGGATCACCCCGACCACGAAATACCCTGCCACCGCATCAGCCATACGCTGCATGGGGGCCTTGGAACGTTGGGCTCTGGCCACCATCTGAACGATCTGCGACAGCATGGTCTCGGCACCGACCTTCTGCGCCTCCATCACCAGGCTGCCGTGGGTGTTCAGGGTGGCACCGATAAGGGCATCCCCTACCCGCTTGGTCACGGGTAACGGTTCTCCGGTAAGCATCGACTCGTCGACGGCGCTCTCCCCCTCTAGAACCGTACCGTCCACCGGGACTTTCTCTCCCGGCCGGACACGTAGGTGGTCGCCCTGATGGACATGTGTCAGCGGAATATCTTCTTCCTGGCCATCGGGCTTGATGCGACGCGCAGTCTTTGGTGCCAGCCTCAGCAGTGACTTGATGGCTGCCGAAGTCTGCGAGCGGGCCTTGAGTTCGAGCATTTGGCCCAACAGCGTGAGTGAGATAATCACCGCGGCTGCTTCAAAATAGACGCCGATACGTCCGTCCTGGGCAAAAGCCGCCGGAAACCACTGCGGAACCAAGGTAGCGGCCACGCTGTAGAGGTAGGCAGCGGCCGTTCCCAAACCGATCAGGGTCCACATGTTGGGGCTGCGGTGGCGGATGGAGTCAATGCCGCGGGTGAAGAATACCCAGCCACCCCATAGCGTCACGGGCGTCGCCAGAGCCAGCTCGACCCAGTTCTGGGTCGTGCCATGAAACAGTTGCAAGGAATGGCCGGCCATCGCCAATACGGTCACGATGACGGTCAACGGTAGGGTCCACCAGAACCGCAGCGAGAAGTCCTTCAGCTCTGGATTTTCCTCCTCTTCCAGCTCCGGGATGACAGGTTCCAGCGTCATCCCGCAGATCGGGCAGTTTCCGGGAGCCGGTTGACGGATTTCTGGATGCATCGGGCAGGTGTATTCAGCACCTACAGGTGTCGATGTGTGTGCTGGAGTCGCGTGCTGGTGATGCTCCCCATGAGACTGATGGCTCATGTACTGATGAGGATCTGCTTGGAATTTCTCTAGGCACTTCGCACTGCAGAAATGATAGGCCTTCCCTTCAAAGCTCTCGCGATAAGGGCCATCAGGTTTGACCTCCATGCCACACACCGGGTCGCGCTGGCTCTCGGAGTGGGCGTGCGAGTTATGTGAATGATCCTGGTCATGATGGCAGGAGGTCTTTTGCATGCGATCTATGTCCTTTCTTCGTCCTTGGAAACAGCGGTGCTGCTGGAGTGGGAGTGCCCGCCGTGATTGTGGCCAAACAGATGCATCAGCGGGCATAGCAGCAGGATGAGGTACGGCAGGGCCTGCGAAAGATGACCGTAATGCTCACGCGCTACATAGAAGATGCCTATTACGGCCAGCATGATCAGCGCAATGCCAATCTTGCTCTTCCAAAAAGGCGGCTCAGTGGTACTGGTGTGATGGGTATGGTCCACGACAATAGCCTCGTTTCAATGGCGGCCGGATCACTATAGGTGTCTCAGACTGGACGGAGTTGGCGAGTATCAATAAACGTCAGCGTACGGTCACCTTACCGACCATTCCCGACTGATAATGTCCTGGAATATTGCAGGCGAACTCCAGTTCGGTGGCGGCGGAGAAGGTCCAGATCAACTCTTCGCGTGCTCCAGGTTCGACAAGAACACTGTTGGGGTCATCGTGTTCCATACCGACCATCTTCATGCCGCCCATGGCATGGCCCATATTGCTCATGTCATGTGCACCTGTAGGGGACAGCGTGCCGTTCTGAAACATCGCGGCCATCTCTTTCTGGTGCGCGGCATGGGATGCCGCTTTGCCAAGATTGAATTCGTGTAGCAGTGCACCGTCATTTTTCAGGACGAAGCGAACTGTCTCGCCTGCTTTGATCTCCATTGCTTTGGGTTCGAAGAAGATGTCCCCCATCCGGACTTCGATGGTGCGATCTACTGCCTGACCGTCTCCCGGTTGCCCAATACTGTCTTTCTTGTGGCCCGGGCTGGCCAGCGCATTGGCAGCACTGAGCAGCAAGCCAAGGGTGGTGATTATGAAAGCGGGTCTGAGTTTCATGGTGTGCCTCTGAGGTGTTGAGGAGGGATGAGTCCCGATGCTAATGAGGTGCAGCTGGCGGTACGCTGACGTGAAAACTACATCGCAGTAAGGTTCGTCAGATCGGTGCTACCCAGCTCGCGGCCAACGGGTAGCACCGATGCCGGACTAACGCAGAGCAAACTCACCGACCATCCCCGCCTGGTAATGCCCAGGCAATGTACAGGCGAAGCTCAAACTGCCCGCCTTAGGGAAGGTCCACACGAACTCTTTGGTTGTGCCGGGCTCGACGAGAACCGCGTTCGGGTCGTCATGCTTGGCTTTGATGACTTCCGGATAGCCTGGAGGGTTGGAGTCTCCCATGCCATAACGCTCATGCCAGACAATGCGCTCGGCCATGCCGGTCGGGGTCAGTGTGCCGTCCTTGAACAAGGACGCCATCTTGCGCTGGTGCTCCAGCTGGGACGCTGCCTGCCCGATGTTGAACTCGTGCATCAACGCGCCCTCGTTCTTCAGAACGAAGCGCACGGTTTCACCTGGCTTCACATCGATCGTTTTCTGGCTGTAGTTGATGTCGTCCATCTTTACCAAGATGGTACGAGTCGCTGGCGTCGCCTGGGCCTGCTGCCCAATGCCATTGCTACTGCCGCCGACCTCGGCAAATGCCGGAAAGGTGGTGCTGATGAACAGAGTGCTGATCAGCAGTTTAAGGGGTAAGCGTTTCATGGTGAGACCTCGAGATGGGTGCTGGAAATCTCATGCTATTCCCCGCTTGCTGCCAGGCCGCTGACCCCAAAACTACAATTGCGTCAGCTGGGAAAAAGCACGGCGCCATAAAGGCGCCGCTAGGCCAAAGGAGCAATCACGGAAGGCCTGGAAGATGGGAAAATCCTTATCGATGGCACTCTTTGTCGGCCATCATTAGCTTGTGCTCGCGGATCATTTGAGCCAGCACGTCGTCTACCAGCTTGTCATGCTTTTCCATCCAGGCCAGATGCTCTTCGGCAGACATGTTTGGCGCGGGATGTTCGTTGTGCAGCTGGCTCATGATGTCTTCGAGCATGTTCATATGCTCCTTCATGTGCACATGCCGCTCGCCGACCGGGGCCTTCTCCGCCTGGATCAGCACGGCTTCTGCTTTGTCGCGCATCTGCTGGATGCGCTCGAATACACGGTCGCTGCCCCCTTCGGCCCAAGCCATGGAAGACAGCAGTAGCGAACCAACCAGAAGCAAAGGTTTCAGCGATTTCATGGGCAGTCTCCATCAGTGCAAACTATGGCCGGCACCTCTGCTTTTGGTCTGTCGAGGGCCGAGAGCACAACCTAGTACTCATGCTTGCACCCTAGACAAGCCACCCTGTCAGTGAGCTGAAGTCAGAATTACATTTTCGTAAGCTTCTGGTTGGGGCCGCGGTTTGCCTGCAAACTCAGGCCACCCGACTTTTGGAGTCTGCACACATGAAACTACTGGTAGCTGAAGACGAACCCAAAACCGGTACGTACCTCCAGCAAGGTCTCACCGAGGCTGGGTTCAATGTCGACCGGGTTATGACCGGTACAGATGCCCTTCAGCATGCACTTAGCGAAGCCTATGACCTGCTAATTCTGGATGTAATGATGCCTGGGCTGGACGGTTGGGAAGTGCTGCGCATGTTGCGCGCAGCAGGAAAAGACGTCCCCGTACTGTTCTTGACGGCACGCGATGGTGTGGAAGACCGCGTAAAAGGGTTGGAGCTGGGTGCGGACGACTACCTGATCAAGCCATTTGCTTTCTCAGAGCTTCTGGCCAGGGTCAGAACGCTGTTGCGCAGAGGTAATGGTTCGCCGACGCAGACCACCATGAAAATTGCCGATCTGGAAGTCGATCTGATGAAGCGGCGTGCGATCCGTGGCGGGAAAAGAATTGACCTGACCGCGAAGGAGTTTTCACTGCTGGAACTGCTACTGCGCCGGCGCGGCGAGGTGCTCCCGAAGTCGCTGATTGCCTCTCAGGTTTGGGACATGAATTTCGACAGCGACACCAATGTCATTGAGGTTGCGGTACGCCGGCTACGCGCAAAAATCGATGACGATTTCGATCTCAAGCTGATTCATACCGCCCGCGGCATGGGATACATGATGGATGCTCCGGAGTGAATATGAAGCACCTTTCGCTGACCGCACGCATGAGCCTGATGTTCATGTCCGCGGTAATTGCAGTCCTGACGGTAGCAGGGCTGAGTTTCAATATGCTCAGCCAGCACCACTTCAAGATGCTGGATCGGCAGGCCCTGGTGGAGAAACTCGAATCCGCCAAACATATCCTCAACAATGCTCGCGGTGAAGCGAGCCTTTCGGAAGAATTACCGCAGTTGCGAGCTTTGCTGGGAGCCCATCAGGATCTGGCCGCCACTATCCTGGCCAGTGACGGTTCTGTACTGTTTTCCGACCCCAGAGCAGTCGAAGTACCTGAGCGTTTCAGACGTGCAAATGAGCAGAGCATGTGGGAGTGGCAGAACGGCCAACACATGTACCGTGGCATGACGGAGCAAATCTCGGTAGCCGATCAGGCTGAGCCGCTCACTGCGTTGCTGATTCTTGACGTCACCAATCACACACACTTTTTCGACACGCTGCAACGATGGTTTTGGATTGGATTGGTCATCAGCGCCCTGTTCAGTGCCGCACTCGGCTGGGTGGTTGCTCGCAGCGGCCTTAGGCCTCTGCGGCAAGTCACTCATGTGGCCTCCGGGATGTCCGCTCGCTCGTTACAGGAGCGAATCCCTCTCGAACCAGTGCCGCGGGAACTTCAGCAACTGGTTCTCTCCTTCAATGCGATGTTGGCTCGGCTAGAGGATGCCTTCGTTAGGCTCTCCAATTTTTCGGCCGACATTGCCCACGAGCTACGAACTCCAGTCAGCAATCTGATGACCCACACCGAGGTCGTGCTGAGTAAAAAACGCGATATCAATGCCTATGAGGAGAATCTGTACTCCAACCTGGAGGACTTGAAGCGCATGTCTCGGATGATTGATGACATGCTGTTCTTGGCCAAGGCTGATAATGGCCTGATCATCCCCGAGCAGGCCAGGATCGAACTGGCTGACGTAGTCTTCAAGCTGTTTGACTACTACCACCTTCTGGCCGAAGAGCGCGGCATTGAACTTTCGCTCACAGGCAAAGGCCAAGTGCTAGGAGATCGGCTGATGCTTGATCGAGCGCTGTCCAACTTGCTGTCCAATGCGCTGCGTTACACGCCGGCGGGAAAGAGAATTTCGGTTCTGATCCGCCAGACAGCGGACTCAACTACCTTCAGCATCGAGAACCCAGGGAACACAATCAGCTCGGAGCATCTAGAGAAACTCTTCGACCGCTTTTACCGGGTAGACCCTGCTCGACGCGAAGGTAGCCCGAGCAATGCCGGGCTCGGGCTTGCCATCACCCGATCCATAATCGAGGCTCACAAAGGCCGCATTTGGTGTACTTCAGCGGCTGGCCTCACGGGCTTTCACATTGAACTTCCCCATCCCAGCTGATGTCGGTCTGCCGGTAAGTAGACTACAGCAGACAGCTAGCCCAACTTGACAGAGCGAGCTCAGGTGCAATTCGACCGAGCGCAGATGGCTTTCGCCATCCAGGCAGGCAATGAGCGGTGAGCTGACACTAGAGCCCGCCATTCGCTCTCGGGTAGTAGTTTATGAAGCTTTGAAACGGCATCACCTACGCTTGCCTTGCCCAGCCAATCCAATGCTCGAATGGCATCCCCCGCTCCAGTAGCGCCAAGAGCCATCAGCCATCGAGGCGCATGCCGAATCGATACGGTGGTCTTGCCAACCTGAAGCACCCTAGAACGTCCGGTGGTTAGGAAGACATACCGAACAGGAACCTGTGTTGTCAGCCCCCATTTATTGGAGACGCTAGCCCCAGTGGCGACTATCAGCTCACTCTGCACATTTGCCAATGAGCGGATGATCATCTCCGGTGCCAGTTTGCGCGCGCCGAACCGAGTTTCGACTGCAGCAATATAAAAGCCCCGAGCAACACGAAACAGCTTTCCACCTTCGACCAGGCGAGAGAGCCCTCGCTGCACAGCATGGCGAGGTCCCTGATGCACGAATCTGCCAGGTGTCAGAACTTCGCCTTCTGGAAGCTGTTGAATAATGTCTAGGATTTTCTCGGGAAGAGCCTTCATTGGCCGGCCAAATGCAGTGAGTGGCCCCTACCGAGAACCGAGAGAGCCTGCGCCCATCTTATGCGGGACAGATCATCGAACAATAGACCTGGCGCTTGGCTCCGTCCTGTGAGTACTGGCAGTCCCTGTGCGAGTAGATCTGGCCTGATGCCGTTTTGAAGTCGTAGCCCAAGACTCGTTCGTCTGGATCATAGACCCTTACCAGCTCGGTCAGCCTCTCCATTGTCCAATCATTGGACCCATTTATCCTTGCGGGCAGCACAACCTGGACTGCCTCGACTAGCGTCCCCTCGGCGCGCTTTTCTAGCATGTGCTCCAGCTCTTCTTCAGTCGGAATCAGAAGCATCGTCCGCCATGAGGTGGTCTTCCGGCGGCGATTGATCACCACGTAAAACCAAGGGCGATGCTCCTCGAGCTCGACGAATCGCCACATTTGGAAGTCATCTCCAAACAACGGCGGATACGCGATTTCAGCGCGCTTGTACGTGAGAAACATCAGTACACCCCTTTTTAAGCTATATATAGCATAGCCCAAGAGACGCTAAAAAGGCTTCATCGTTCCTTTTGCGAGACAGCAAATGGAACTCAATGAAGCGCTTGGTCTGGTGATCAAGAATCTGAGAAATTTGAAGGATCTCCCCCAGGAAGGGCTGGGCCCCAGCCAGAGCTATATCAGTGCAATCGAGCGCGGCAAGTGGAAGCCATCGATTGAAAAGGTTGAGCAGATTGCCGAGGTTGTCGGCATTCATCCTTTGACGCTGCTGGTTCTGGCGTACCAACGGCAGACGCCTGGACTGAAGCCAGATGAGCTGCTGAAAAAGATCCAGCGAGAAATCATGAGTCTTCAGAGCAGCCTGTCACCTGAGTAGGTATGTGCAGATGAAATCGATGCAGGTGGTAATCGAAGACTGGGATGGTGACGGAGCTATTCGCATTCCCGACGAGGTGCTCCAAGAGCTTGGGGTCGACGTCGGGGACAGCCTTTACCTCATTGAAGAGTATGTCGGTACCGCCCGCTGTCTTGTGCTCAGTAAATCGCCACAGATCCCTGATAGGGTTGATGAGCTGGTGAGCACCTGGGAAGCCTCCGCTCCAAAGCCCTCTTCAAAATAATCTGGTTTCGCAATCCCCCTGCAGCTATTCTGTGTGTGCAGCCCAAGAGCTTCCTCTCCCGGGCGCTGTACCGGTGATGAAACTTGGTTCGAGGCGGCCCCTGAGGCCGCCTTTATCATTTCTGCGGGATGAGAACCTAGTCTGTAATTGAGGAGCTGAAAACTGGCCCCATTGCGCCCAGTGGCAAGGTCTCCGACTGCTCTTCTATTCGCCCCGCCAGGAACACATCGTCCTGCGTAGGGAAGTGCCGCAAAAGGAACTTGGCATCTCGCCGTACCTTTTCAGGCAGGCTGCTATCTCGGGACAGTTCAACGAGAAAATCTCGCGTCTTTATCACAGCGCGAGAGCGCTCATTCGGCATTGTCATTTCCGTCTCCATGAATACCAGGACTCCTCTGGCAGCATACGCTTGGAGTCATGACAGGTGGCCGATGCTGACGCAACTGGGCGGCAAGCCAACGCCTAAGATCTCTTGACCGAGAGCAAAAGCAGCGAGTCAGTCAAACCGGTAGTCCGTACTCAATAGAGAGCAACACCTGGTGTACAGCTCGGCCACCGAACTCGGTGCTCAACAGGGAAACGGGCTGCACGTTTCCTAGCGCAATATTTGGCGACGTGAGCCAGCGAGTCGCTGCGGCTTGATCTGCCTCCAAGACGTTCCGAAGCATGTCGACAAGATTCGCGAGCCGACAGAAGGCCTCGCCCTCCGCAGGCGTCATGAGGGAAGCCGCTGGAGTGATGCCGATCCAGCCTGCCACGAGGCAAGAACCAATACCCAGCTCTTCCGCCAAACGCGTGGTTAGCTCAACCGGGAGTCCTGCCATGGTCGCCTGATGCAGGCTCTTATGGCTTTGGGGCAGCCCAAGTCGCTCGATAAGACTTTTCATCATGGCAACCTCTGGTTGTATGTTGGCACCAGCCCGACATCGGCGCTGGTTAATTAATGGACCGTCCAGCACTTTATGTGGAGGTTCATTCGTGCGCTGAGACCGCTCGCGGACCGCAGGTTTTTTTTGCGACACTGCCTCACAGCTCAATCTCTTCGGACAGTATGCTGGGCGGAGAATAAGGCGAATACCCACAACCCATGGAGAAGTAAGCGTGATGGACAACGCTCGTGATCGTGTTACACAGGAAATTGTAGAGGCCGAAGACCTCAAGCTGTTGGCGTCAGTTAACTCGGATGGGTACCTGTGCAGCGGGTGCAATACCCAAGTGTTCCCGCGCTCTTACCGGCCGGAGAATCTATATCGTGCCCACTTTTTTATTCTCGACCCTCACGGCCAGGGTTGTGGGGTCGAGGTAGAAAAGAAGGTCATTGCTCGCGGCAAGCGTGGAAGTGTCCAACACGAGTTGGAGACCTCCCCTGGTTTGTCCCCCGCCCGCTTACAACTGATTGATGCTCGAACGATCGTAGACCCCGCCTTGCCTCGCACGGAACAACGAACGCAGAGCGTTAGTCAGCAGGACGCAACGGGCAACACAGCTCGCAGAGAGGGACGGCGCGCAGCCAACAGTATTCGCCCGATCTGCCGTGCATTTTTGCGCTTCCCCTACGATAGGCATCTCTCGCTTGAAGTCCCCGGCGTCGCCCCGACGACCTATCAAACCGCCTTCAAAAAACTTCGTTCTAAAGGTTTTGAGCGGTTTGCCCAAGCGCGTGTGTTCTATGGCGAGTTGGCATGGTCACAGGCCATCGAGTCACCCGAGCACCTGACCATCTCGCTCAATGCGGGGGAATGGGTAGAAGGAGAGCTTTCGCCTTACCAAGTGCTCGTCCACTGGCGCGAGTGGTCAGCGGTAGCATGCGCGCGCCTCAGGAATGAGCTAGAAGTAGCCCGCAAGGAGGGCATGGACGCCAAGAAAGCCAAGCAAACATCGCGCAGCTATCTCTTCTTTGTTGGTGACCAAGACGATAAGAACCCTGCATTGTTCCATGTGCTAGACCATCGGCTTGTCTGTACCCTGCACGGTGACCTGATGTTCCCTCCGCGAAAGTAATCGCAGCAGGAAGATCGCTGGCGGTGTAGCTACGGCAACTTCTCTGGGCCAGCCAATATTGCACCTCGATGGGCTTGTACCATTGCTCTAACGCATGAAGACAGGCATGGTGCCACTAGTGCAGCTGGTCGACGGGCAAGGAAGGAGTGGTAAGTGGGAAAACCATATCATGCGGAGCTTGATGCTATTCATGCGACCTATGTGTGGGCAACGCAGCAAGTCGTGTTACCCCTCCATCGGTACTTGAGTAGATGGACCGGTGAATACGCCTGCTTCATTGGTTCCGGAGGCTCATATTCAGCAGCGTTCGCAGCAGCTGAGTTACGAGAGATCGCACATGGTTCTCCTACCCGTGCGCTGACCCCGATGGAACTGTCGGCCAAAGCCAGGTTCACTCCTACCTCAAAAGTCATGTTGCTTTCTGCAGAGGGCCGCAATCCAGATGTTCTGGCCGCAGCGACGTACGCAATGCAGTCGGACATGACGTGTGCGGCGCTCACTCTCACCAAAGACAATCCGCTGACCAGGCGCGCTGTTGAGAACCGGGCAACACGAATCTTTTCGCATGAGATGCCCTGGGGCAAAGATGGCTATTTAGCAACGAACAGTCTGATCGCAACAGTCTTGCTTTTGCACAGGGCGCTCTTCCCTGAGGATACCAGTCGTGAGTTTCTAGCGCAGCTGTTTAATGTAGACCGATTGCAGTGGTACCGGGATCAGTGGCGTAGCGATGTGACAGTCAAAGCGATGGGCGGACGTAACTTCATCGTTCTGCACGATCCAATGACTAAGTCTTTTGCTATCGATTTAGAATCTAAGCTCTCCGAGTCCGCAGTGGCCAAGGTCGAGATCGCAGACTATCGTCAATTCGCTCATGGCCGCCATTTACAGTTGGCGGATGGTGCTGACGGTACAGCCGTCATTGCCGCTTATAGTGCAGACTCTAAGGAACTGGCTGAAGCGACTCTAGCTCTTTTCCCCACGGACATATTGACGTTTAAGCTTGAGATTCCTGGTGTCGAACCGAATGAATTGGTTGTTTCTGGGCTAGTTATGGCCACTCTTCTAACCGAAGCCATCGCCCGAGCGGTAGACCGCGATCCAGGGCAACCCACGGTTCCTACTTTTGGCCGGGAAATTTACCGACTGGATAGCAGTCAATATTTCAAGGGATGGAGCCAAGCGGAGAACCGCTACTCGCTTGCGGCTCGCCGAAAGTTCGACCATCGAAGCGTTTCATCAGAAGAGATGGTTCAAGCTGAGGTAGCGGCAAAGATCTATGAAGGCAAGCTGGAAGGAGCCGTCTACAAAGCAATCATCAGTGATTTCGACGGCACATTATGTAATGCAGAGGATCGTTTTAGCGGCATGTGCCCGCGCATAGCAAAGCGGATCCTCCAACTGATCGATGATGGCCTCATCTTCTCAATCGCATCAGGTCGAGGTGGATCGCTTCGGGACGACCTTATTAAGGCTTTCCCTACGGAGTATCACAAAGCAATTTGGGTTGGTTATTACGGTGGTTCGCTACTTCAACCACTTGAAGTAAAAGTCGAGCACCCAACACCGAACACAGATTTTCTGAGCCTTTTGGGCTGGCTAAAAACAACTGCTTACTACCCTCGCTTGAAAAGCTTTGAGGATACTGTAAGAGGCGGACAACTGACCATAAAAGTATCCAGTCCAGAGGAGTCCAGAAAACTCCGCTTGGCACTGCGTACACGTCTCAATGCCGAAGGACTCGGAGACTGGAGAGTTTTTTGCTCTGGCCATTCGATCGACGTATTGGATAGCCGTACCAGTAAGAACAACGTGGTACGGGCGATTGCAGAACGGTTTGGTTTTGACCCACTTACCCAAGCCTTGCGTCTAGGAGACAGTGGCGATGAAGAAGGTAACGACTACGAGTTACTTAGCAAGGGCTGCAGCCTTAGCGCCGACCGTGTTTCTGCATCGTTGACCTCGTGCTGGAACCTCGCGTCTCCGGGCGCTAGTCAAGCAGGGGCCACTCAACAATATTTAGATTTCCTGCAGAAAACTGACAAAGGTTTTGAGCTTCGGTTTTCCAAGGAGGGTGTTGCTTGAAGAGTAAGATTGCCCTGAGGTTGTTAGCTGAACAGCTGGACTGGAGTGACGAGGAGGCAACGGAAGAGTTCTCCGCTCTTCAGTTGATGATCACCCATAAGTACGATGGCTACCAAGGGTTTCAGCCAGCCTCTCGATTCCATGTTGCCTTATTGAACTGGCTTAGTCAGTTCCGGCAGGTTGCCCAGCGTCGTGTTGCCTTCAGCATTATTAAAAAGCAACTGGTGTACATCACTCAGCGCGAGATGCATCACCTCGTAAGCTTGATGATGCCTGAACTGGACAGGCTCATGCGCAAGCAAGTTGCGAAGGAGCTGGGCGTCCAGTTTTACGAGACCTGGACGGATGCTGCCGCAGAACGTCGACTACTGCTTCTCCGTCGCCGAACTATCTTCGTAGGGTTGAGCGATGGTGCGCGCATCGATGTCTTCCGCCGTTATAACGAAGGAAAGATATCCAATGAGCAAGTCGTGCCCTTCAGTGAGATGTCGGACCTGAAATGGGAAAACCTTACAAAAGAGCTCACGGAGTGGTTGATAGAAAAAGAATATAAAGACGAGACACCACATTTTGAGGCCGTATGCTTGGTAGACGACTTTGCTGGCTCAGGTGATTCTCTGCTCCGCCTCGATGAGGAAAAAGGAGAGTGGAAGGGGAAAATAAGCAAATTTTACAATACTAACAAAGCAAAAGTAGGCCAGATCCTCGCCAAAAATTGCCACCTGTATACTCACCATTATTTAGCCTCGTCCCAAGCCGAAAAAACGATCAACGATCGACTTGCGCGCTTTAGCGAGAGCCATGAGGAATTCAGCTACAGCGCCACATATTCCTATGTGCTTCCAGAGTCCATTGTCGTTAATGACAACACGCCCCCTCCAGAGCTAATAGATCTCATCAAAGCTCATTACGACAAGGGTATTGAAGATAAGCATGTGGGGAACGACATCTGGTTTGGGTATAGAAATTGCGGGCTCCCTTTAGTCCTTGAACACAATACGCCAAACAATTCAATTGCCTTGCTATGGGCTGATTCGCCTAATAGCGGCTCTGAAGGCCAACACAAAATGAAGCCCCTTTTCGCTCGACGCAAACGGCACTCGACTAATGGATAATCCATTTAAAAAGCGCGCCACTGAGTATGTGGCCGAGCCAAACACCCTACTCCCTCTTGTCAGCCATGCTCCGCTGGTGGAGTTCTTCACACAAGACGGTACGGAGTTACTGGAAAAGCTCAGCATTGTCGTTGGGACTCCTGGGTGCGGGAAGACCACAATTGCCCGAATCATTGAGTTCGACTCTTTGGCCACGCTTGCGCGCGACCCAGTGGAGATCAATAAGGAATTAGCAATAGCACTTGCTCAGCTCAAAATTTTGCGAGATGGAGCACCGTCGCTGCTGGCCTATCGATTGCCGATGACCACTAACTTCCGAAGCATTTGGGATCTGCCCTATTCGGACTCTATTCGGGCAACGCTTCTGCGGGCCTATGTGCAGTCCAAGGCAGTGCTGGGGTGGTTTAGGCAACTCGAAAGCGTCGAGGAAATAGACCTCGAGCAAATTGTGATTGTGACGCGTAGCGACTCGGAATCTGCGCGAAAAGTCCTTAAGGCCGACTCGCCAAGAGAGTTTCGTGAACATGCGCGGCGAATAGAGCTCGCAGTCTTCAAGGTGATAACCGCGCTAGTAGCACCCAGCGAGCAAGATTTGGCTGAAATCATAAACGAGACATATGACGTTTTTGAATATATAGAGCTTTTCAGGATAAAAGGCTGGCTAACTGGAAAGTCGGATGAATATGTAGACTTACTGCCTATGGCAATAGTCGATGACGCGCATGAGCTTCACCCGCTTCAGTTTGCACAACTCCGCGATTGGCTTAAGCGGCGCAACATAAAAATTGGCCGCTGGGTAATGTGCCGTCCTGATGTTGTGTCGCCTGAAGACTACCGGGATGCTATGGCTAAAGACGTGATAGAGGAAGGCGAACACCGACCGGGCACAACTGGTGGGCGGGACTACATCCTCAAATTGATGCAGCCAAGCCATCGCAATAAGCGATTTATAGGTGTGGCCCGAGATATCAGTACTCGGTATCTGAGTGGAATAAATGACCTTTCGCGTCGCTCTGTTAAAACCCTATCCAGTGTCCTTGATCACAACAGCGTGACCTTGACTGCCTCCCAACTTGAGCAGCTTCGTAAATCTGTAGATAGCCTCCAGCGGGAGTCGAAGCTTTCTGAGTCTGTGATTAGTTCTTTGCGCGCGCGCGTTCCAGAAAAGACACCACCCGACGAGGCGCTTGCTGCATTTCGAATTTTACTCAAGCGTGAATGGAATAGAACCCCCCAACTTGGCCTGCTGGATGATGAGCCAGCGGAAGAGCCGATTACAGGTGATCGCACTGTAAGCCCCTCTCTGCTCGAAGGTGCCCGCCTGCAATTATTTCATGAGTTTGGGCGGCCTTATTACTTTGGGATGGACAAGCTCGCAGACGCAAGCAACAACAACATTGAACAATTCATCCGCCTATCCGGCTCCCTTATCGACGAGCTTATTATGCGAGTCGTTAGAAATAAAAAGCCAGAACTGTCGGCGAAGCTGCAACATGATGCTTTGCGCAAGCTTTCAACGAAGATCATGGACGAATGGGATTTCCCATATCATGCCTTGGTCAAAGATCTCATACACGGAATGGCGTCTCGCTGTGTGGAGCGTACGCTACTGCCCAATGCCCCTCTTGACCATGGCGCCAATGCTATTGGTATTCCTCAGGAAGAAATGGACAAGGTGCTTGCTCGCTCTGAACGCCTTACTCGTGTTCTGCATTTCGCATTTGCCTATAAGGCCTTAGTCTTCGTCCCTCAATATAAATGTAAAGGGCGTGTTTGGTGCCTTTTGGAAATCGGAGCAATTCCAAGCATCGCCTATGGTTTGACTTTGCGCCGCGGTGGCTTCATTGAGGACACTCTCTCTGGCCTGCAGTCTCTGCTTAAGGAGTAAGCATTGTGAAGTTGATTACTCATAAGGACTCTGAGGAGTGTCTCGGCTTTTTCAATGGCTACTTCACCTTGGCCAAAAAAGCGCTTTTTGTGGGCACGCTCGGTTTCAACGACGCGTGCTTGTACTTCCCCAGGATGATCTGCGACCTGCAGTGTTTTGACTTTCTCTTCCTGATCGAAAAGCGCCCCGAAGTTTCGCCGATCCTTGAGCAGTCTGCGGATCAGATCCGAGAAGAGCTGGAGAAGATCCTGAGCCAGCACAGCCTTAGCTTTGAAGCCGTGACCATTATCGCCGAAGACACAGCCAGCATTGCCGGCAGAAACGCAGCGTCGACCTTCGCCAAATGGCTGGCAAACGATTACACCGATGTAATTGTGGACGCAACAACCATGTCCCGAGGCGTATGTTTTCCCTTGGTGAAACAGGCGTACGAGAGCAAGACAAATGCTCATGTAGTGATTGCTGATCGCGCCGTCTCCCCCCTCAAGACAACCGCAATGTACACGGACTCTCCGCAGTACATGCATGGTTTCCAGGCGGACATGGATACCGATGAGGTGATCCAAGCAATCAAGCTTTGGATTCCTCAACTTTCCGAAAAAAACCGGGATTCATTGGACCGCATTTTTCGTAAAGAACGGCCGCAGGAGGTCGCACCAATCCTGCCCTTTCCTGCCTTAGATCCTCGCCGCGGAGATGAGCTGATGCGGGAGTTCCATGACTTGATCCTTACAGATTGGGACGTGAACCTCCTAGACATTATTTATGCCCACGAGTCGGACCCGACGGACGTTTTTGCGACGATTGAGCGCATTCACAATGGGCGGGAGTCCGCCCTCAAGAGCTTTGGTGAAACGCCTCCACGCACCATTTTGTCGCCCAGCGGCAGCAAGATGGGGAGTCTCGGCATGCTATTTGCCGCCATATCGCTAGATTTGCCAGTGGTATACTCTGAGACGATGGGTTACCGATGTGAACAGCAGACGGTTCCGCAGGTCTCAAAAGACAAGCCAGACCGTATGTGGCACGCTTGGTTACGCCGTCCGTAAGGGTTCTCCAGGATGGGGAGGAGAAAATATGTGGCAGCAGAATCGAATTGTCGGTACTGGGCTCTTTGCCCTGGACGTGATTTTAGGAGCGGACTCTCGCCGCTTGGGTTCTGCACTGGGTGGGTCGACAGGTAACGTTTTGTCCATCCTGGGATCCTTGGGTTGGGCCGCTACGCCTGTTGCAAGCTTTGGCCAGGACCCTGCCGGCGAACGACTCTGCAATGAGCTTCAAGCCATTGGGGCAGATCTACGATTCGTGGATATCTCCAGTTCCCAACGCACGAACGTGATCTACCAGCATCAGCTAGCGCCTCAAAGCAGTAGCTCTCCAACACACCGTTTCAGCTTCAGCTGCCCCTGCTGTGGGAAGAAGCATTACCCCATAGTCGAGTGTGACGACCGCATCGTCAACAAAGCTTTGCAGGGGCAATCAAAGACCGATGTCTTCTATCTCGATCGGCCTACCAAGGCAGGTTATGAGCTAGCAAAGTCCTATTACGAATCTGGAGCCTTGGTCGTATTCGAGCCTTCTACTGCCGGCGACGATGAAGATCTTTTCTCCGCAATTCTGCAGAACGTCCACATCATCAAATACGCGGATGAGCGCTTCCATTCGTTTTCTCGACCACTCCCCAGCTCCATTCTGGTTGAGATCCAGACTCTAGGCCCACGCGGGCTGCGCTTCCGTAGTCCGGTCTCCGGCAGCGAGTGGCGCCAGCTATCAGCCTTTCCCCTACCAGAGGTTGCAGACACTGCAGGAGCAGGTGACTGGTGCACCGCTGGACTGGTGTACTCCCTACAGCAAAACCGAGTGCACGACTGGAGTGACCTCAAGGAAAGCGAGCTGGAACACGCGCTGTCGTTTGGTCAGGCGCTTTCCTCAATGAACTGTCTAACCCGTGGCGCTCGAGGGTTGCTGAGGGTTCTTACACCCGACGAGATTCTTTCGTTCGCCCAGCAGCTGTGCACTGGCCGCGACAATCAGGCAAGCGAAACAGCGACAGCCTCGCAACTCGGGAAGCTTGCCCGGCAGAAGACACACGCCATCGCGGTCAGTAGCACGGACCCACTTGAAGTGTGCTGTCAGGCCCGCTGATCTAGTCGACTGACACAGCAGCTTTCCGCGGCTTTTTAACAGCCCTTACGGGCTTTGCTTCTGCCTTGCGAAGCTCGTCGCGAACCTCCATCAGCAGCACTCCGAGCATATTCTTGCCCTTGCCATTGACCTCGCCCCAAGTCCTGTTAACCTCGTTATCAACAGTGGCCGACTCGACGAGTCGGGCCTCACCGGTAGAAAGCAGGAGCGCTTTCAGATCCTCGTGTTGAGTGAACTTGGCCAAGAGAATAGCGCGCATGCGCTCAAATTTAACTTTCGACCAGCCCGGGCGAATGTCCCACCAGTAAAGACCGTGAGCAGCCATTGCCACTAGCGCTGGCGATGGAGCCGCAAGGATCCAATCCCGCACGGCTTCCTTGCGAGGCTTGCCCGCTTGGTAAGCGTGCTCGGAGGTGGGATACACGACATCCTCAAACAACACTTCGCGCTTATACAGGTTACTTAAGGCCCCATAAGGCTTTTCATTTGCACGGTAGAACCGAATTTCCTGCATTACTGCTCCTCACCTAATGACTATCGGCCTGAGGCCAAGCATATGGGTTGCCAAAGCGGCACGCTAGAACGCAAACGTTGTTTTTCAAGTCCGCACCGCTGGACCATCTAACTCCGGATTCTCGGCGCTGAGAATGAGCTGTGGCGTACTCAGCTGTCCCGGGAACACCCCGACGCTCTCGACATAGCGCAAGGCCGACTGGCCATCGCTCCAGCCGACGTATTGCATCAGCGCCTTGAGGTCCCAGCTATTACGCGTGGCCCAGGTGGCAAAGCCACGGCGCAACGAATGGCTGCTGTACAGCTCCCCTGGCAGCCCTGCCGCCTGTAGGACGGCGCGCAGGAGCGGAACGACACTGTTCGGGTGCAGGCCTTCTTCACCCAGATGGCCCCAGCGATCGATACTGCGGAACACCGGCCCCCTCGCGATACCTGCCACGCTTATCCAGTCGACGTAGGCCTGTACGGGACACAACTTGGCCAGCGCCGGCGCGCTGAAGGTTTGGCCATGGCTGTCCCGGTCGCCTTTGCTCCACGGCAGAAAGAGCTGCATCCCCTCCCCGCTCCGCACCTGGATGTGCTCGACCTGCAGGCGGCAGAGCTCATCGCTGCGAAACGCCCGCCAGAAACCAATCAGAATCAGCGCGCGGTCGCGGCAACAGCGCAGCAACCGCGGCCAGTCATCTTCCGCTCGTGCCCTCCCCTCGGCCTGCGACAGCCACTGCACGCACTGCTCAAGTTGGAGGAGCTGCAACGGCTCGGCCTGCTTCTCCTGCCGTGGGTGCAGCGTCCGAATGCCCTTGAGGATCTGGCGGACCAGCGGGGTCTTGGTCGGATCGGGGAAACCTTGGCTGGTGTGCCACTGCGCCAACGCTGCCAGACGCAGCTTGAGGGTGTTGCTGGACAGCGTGGCGGCGTGATCGACCAGGTAACGCACGATGGCATCGCTGGTCGCCGGCAGAAAGCCGCCCCAGGTCACCTCGAAGTGCTCGAGCGCTTGCTGGTAGCTGCGCCGCGTGTTGGCGCGAGTGCCGGCCTGCAGGTACCGCTCGATGTCCTGGCTCATCTGGGCCTATCCCCCTGGTGTACCGGTGAGCGACTGGCAAACGACGAAAAAGCCGCTTCACCTTGGATAATTCGTGATTATTTTATCTGACAGACAGTCAGAATTCTCATTTTTATTTTTCAATAATCAGTATGTAATTACGTGGTACGTAATCCACTACGAAATCGTAGGAGCAAGCCATGGCCCGCGGCGGCATCAATAAGGCACTGGTACAAAAGGCCTACCGGACGATCTTGGCTCGAGGCGGCAACCCAAGCATCGACGCGATACGAGTTGAGCTTGGAAATACGGGTTCGAAGACCACCATTCACCGGTATCTCAAAGAGCTCGAAGACGGCTCCGGCAGGGACGGAGCTCCCCTCCCCCTCAATGAACAATTGGCCAACCTGGTAGGTCAGCTCTCCGACCAACTCAAGGCAGATGCGCAGGCTTCTGTAGCCAAAGAACGCGAACAGTTAGGGCAAGAACGGATCCGCTACCAGTCACTAACTCAGCAGGCAGAAGCACGTTCGCTTCAGTTGGAAGATCAATGCAAAGAGCTTTCAGACCAGCTCAAAGCTAACCAACAAGCGCTCTCGTCCGAGCAACAGCTACGCCAGGAGAATGAAGTTGAGCTCGCACGCTTGGCCCAGGCCAACCTAGACCTGGAAAGGCGAGTACAAGATCGTGATGCCCAGATACGATCGCTCGAGGACAAGCATCAGCATGCCCGAGACGCCCTAGAACACTACCGCCAAGCCAACAAAGAGCAGCGCGAGCAGGAGCAGCGCCGGCACGAGTCACAGGCACAACAGCTGCAACTAGAACTGAGGCAGCTACAACAGACTTTGATTGTCAAACAGGATGAGCTGACCCATCTAAATCGCGACAATGCGCGCCTGCTTGCCGAGGCGAGGCAGCAACAGAAAGATCAGCATGCGCAGCAACAGCTTCTCGCTCAGAGTACTCAATCACTGAAGGTGGCCGAGAGCACATTGGCCAACACTGAGCGTGCGAATGTAGCCCTGGAGGAGCGCTGTCATGCCTTGCAAGAGGAAGTGACTCGACTTGGTGAAGTCACTCAGGATCAGTCACAGAAAGCAGAAAACCTGAATGTCCGCCTGGCGGAAGCCTTAGCGCAATTGAAGCTGGTTGAGCAGACCAGCGGTATCGCAAACAACACATGATCCCACCACACTAGATCAGAAGCTGAGTGGAGGCTCATATGACACTACCCTACGAACGCACCCGCTCAGTGGTGCTGACTAAGGATTTTCTCACGAGGCTCTCACAGGACACTGCTCTGCCAGAATCCATTCGTGATGAAGCCCGCCAACTGCTGCGTCACTACCCAAGCAAGCATGAAGTACTGCAGGCCGGCCGGAATGAAGAGCAATCTCCAGGCGGCGTACTTTCCCAGGCCGTCTTCAGTTCGAAGATGGAACGCTGAACAGCTGACGTCACCATGTCATCGACGGTACCGCATACGAATCAGGCCGGAAGGCCCTATACAATCGCGTGAGATACCAGCTACACGGCTCTCAAGCGTGCTACTTGTCGCTACCGTTTAAATGAGAATGTGGGCGTGATGGTTCAAGTTCACGTTATTGCAAAGAACTATATGGTAACTAAACTTGGCCTTTCTCACCAAGAATCGCTCTGACTCAGTAACATATTGATAGATTTGACTCGCCCCGCACTCCGACTCCCTAGGATCAAAGTTGCGCACAAATTCAACACCCATACCGCGAGTCGTTGAAAAATTCTCAATCATATCCATAAGGATTCCACCACCAGCGCCAATTCGAATTTCGGCACTGGACTCAGAATCAGTCAGAAATTTTATTTCACCCAAAATTTTGAGAAATAGCGTTTGGTAGAAACCATCATCAACACTGACTAGCCACGGGTGGACCATTGCGAGCCGTTTAATATGAGCAAACCCAAGTACCCCAATTGGCTCTTCGCATAAATTATCTCCGTGACGAAATCTGAGTCTAAGCCGAAAATAACTGTAAGCAACGGCTAGCGGGCACAGTGGGCATATGTAGCTGTCATCGGGTTGAAAATCAAAAGACTTTTCCACCCTCCTCAAGCACGATTCGTGACCGATTAAATATGTCTTTTCGATAGCGGCGCATATTCTGTGTAGGCGTGTCTCAAATTTTCTGAGCGCGAGCTCATCAACGTCATAGGGGGAACACTCGTCTGCCCTCCAGTGATGAAGCTCAACCGATGATGGTGCAACCCCGCGATGGGTGGAAAAAAATGGATTTTCCACATTTAAAAGCTGCATTACAGCTCGGGTTAAGTCTTCGTCATCCTCGTAACACTTTAATCGGACTATTTTGTTAAAAGGATAGCCTTCCTCCTGCTTGGCCATTATTGTCCCAAACCATTTTTTCTGAGCGAGTCCAGCCTCCTGCATCATTGCCCGAAGCGCATTGTCACCTCTGTATGGCAACTGATCTAGAGATGTTGGAATGTGGTATCCACAGTCTGAGCAGCGATGTCCAAAGGATGGATGGGGAGTTTCATTTAGGTGCAGTCTAGAGCAGGAATAGCACATCTTTTTCAAAGGCGAACCATGCAACAAGCAGCGATCTACTTGCAGCACAAACGTAAAGGCTGAGTGATATCCAAGCGGCGCGCACTCAGCACAGTACCGGTGATGCTCATTCGACGGAAAATAGCTCGAAGGAAAATGATCTTCTAACCCACTCGGCTTACATGCTGGAAGACCTAATTCCGAGCGAGGGCGCACATAAAAGCAAGAGTCGACCTTAGCAGAGTCAAACCCTAAAAGCTCCAAAGCCTCAATCTCAGTAAGCGAATTAAATATTGCTAAATTTGAAACCATTCCCCCCACAGATTCAAACGGATAGGGGCCTGTTTTAAAAAACGATAGCCGCATCACGCCACCTTGGACTTGCCGCTGTAAGTACAGAAATCTTGTAGCGAACTAGACTCAACCCCGGCCATTATCTGTGTGTCCGTTAGAACTAAACCATCACGATCATGAGAAGAGCACCACATGAGAATGTATTTGATCGAAAACAAAACATGCTCCATAGGCAGGTTATTTCTGTAGCTCCCTATCGCACAGCCAGTTAACGCAAGCCAAATTGGCTTTGCATACTTTTCCAGCCGGAACCCACTCGAAAACGCTATGGGAGCAAAGGCTTGTGTAAAAGTAATTCCAGAGCCCGGCGGATACTCGGCAATAGAGTCATATCCTTTCAAAATAATTGTCAAATCATCAATACTGGAGCAGCCTTTAAATACAATGAACTCACTCATGAACCTGGCAATTATTTGCCTCTGTTCAGACGCAAAAAGATCATCGCGCAATTGGATCACTTCTGGCATAGCAAATGAAACAACAGTCATCTTGATGCCAACATTGTCAAGAGAGTTGTACAGGTCGGCCAGCTGATATAGATCAGCGCTCCTTAGGCGCTGAAATTCGTCTATCAAGCATACATACTGATTGCAGTCGTTTTCTCGAACCCGAAGAACGATTCTGTCCGTAAGCTTTTTGAAAATCGAAAGCCTTGTTTCGCGAGACTTTATCGGGCAGTTCTCAATGTCAGCAAGCTGACGGATGATGTTGGAGCAATTTAATCCTTCCCTATTAATAACGGTTACCGAATTTACATATAGCTTAGGGAAAGTGGCCATCAGATAACCCTTCAAAGCCTTGCAGCATTGGGACTTTCCGAGTCGAGCTGGTCCGTAGAATATAACTCCGGTTTTTCGCATGAACACACGATCTTTAACGATTGTGCTAATGCGCGAAATTTCGTTTGAGGCAATTAAAAATTGCGTTTCAATTACCGGATGATCGAGATCGTACATAGGCAGCCCTCTCAGTAATCGTCCTCAGGCCCCGGAATCAACTGACCAGGTTTCAGATCAAAACCAATCATGCTCGTAACAGACTGAACCTTCACTTTCTCGACTGGTGCGGGAATTGCGGGAGCTTCTTTTTCCACATCGCCTTCCAGCCCGAACTGCTCATCAAACAGTCGCTGCAACTCTAAATTAGTGCTTCGGGTTTTTGATGAAATTAGATGCTCGCGATATTTCACAATAACATCGTCAATCATTGAGCACTCAAGCACCCGCTTTTCTATCGCTCTATTAATGATCTTTCTTGTTGTAACGCTGTGCTTAGAATGACGCCATATACCTTGAACATGAAGGGTGCCGAAAAATTCACCGGAGGTGTAGTACGCGTCGACCGCTCTATAGTCTTTCGGGTCTATTTTCACCCGCAGGCGCTCCCCAATGAGTGCAGGCCGGCTCGCCAGTTCGGCGCTCGTGTAATGAGCTTTGTCGAGCTGAATATAAGGCCGTATTCCCTTTTTAATGCCTCCACGAATGGTGCATTGTTTGACATGGCTTGACAGTTCGCTTACGGATTGCAGCCTGTCCTGCAGGCGTGGAAAGATAAGCCCATTTTCCCGAAAGAACTGCCTCATCACTTCAACAGGGCTCAAAGAGTAGTTCCGCCCCCTGCGAGGGGTGATGTTGTATGTAGCCATAAAGACATCAACAACCTGCGCGGCCTCGTCAATATTGATTTGATATTTTTCAGCGTTCTCTATCGGCGCCTCTGATCTGCCATTCCAAGGATTACTTCCTGTGCTTGAGAGTATAAGGTGCAAGAATCTTTGACTTGCTTGCCGAAACAGGCCTTCAATTTGAGAGCGACGCTCGGGCCTTCCAAGCTGACCGTAATTTATAGAGAATCCGAGAATATTTCTCGCATTACTAGAAACAAGCGCGGCATGATGCGCCATTGCATTGTCTAAGTACAAACAACCCCACAGCGCTCCCCTCGACTCTTCAATTAAGTAGCAAGGCATCCCGGCCCCATTAGGATATTCCAGGCCAGGTACGTCCAGCTCACTGATTGGTTCCCATCCTCCAACTGATGCGTCACATATCAAATCAAGAATGTCTTGCGCTCGCACCTCGCTGCTAAAGACAAGCCGATAAGCAAGTACCGCTTCAGACCTGCTTTCAACTGCAGCAATCAACCAAAATCGATTAATAACAGTGGTGGTAGTTAGATTGGGCTCAGGGCGTACCGCAAGAGAAAAAAATCCATCAATTTTATAAGCATCTATTTCAATCACATCAAAAGGTGCACTGCCAACTATCAATCGCTGCATTCCGTTGCCAACCTGTAGGTGAGCTTTACCTCCTACATCTGCAACAGCGAATACTGCTTTTTCGAAATCCTGATTCAAGATCGAATCTATTAGCTTTAGAATTGTTCTTTTCCCGGCGCCTTGCACCGAAAAAGGCCACTCTGCATCTGTAACACCGTCCTCTCTTAAAAGGTTAAGGAACTCAGCATAGTAATAACTCTTCTTGTATTTCAGTCCGCGGAATGCTGTCGTTCCCTGTTGGAGAACACGTTTTACAAATTTGCGGAACACATCAGGATGTTTAGCAATAGTTAGGCCTAATATGCCGCTGAGACTTCCTTGCTGCTCGCTACGTTTGCTTTGCTCTATATTTGTTCTGGTGTATTGTTTAATTCGTTTATTCGGCAGCAGAGCGACCTCTCCATGGTACACACCAAAGTCATCAAGTGTTGTGAACCTACTAACCAGTCGACACACTTCTTGCGGTTTCAGCCCTGTGTAGGTTTCAATTTCCTTAAGCGCTTGCCCCTCAAGTTTTAGCTTTACCGCTTCCCTTCTGAGCAAAAAAATATTTTTATCTGGTTCTTTAAGGCAGGCCTCGTCTACCCGCCCATACCCACAGCGGTTCAAAGATTCCCAGGTTATTGAAGACTTCATGACACCAATGCCCACTTGGTGTTTTTTGCAAAAAATGCGCTTTCAAATTCTACTGCTATCTTGCCTAAAGAATAATGCTGACAAAATAAGTATAGAAGCACATCTTGGGAGTGACTATTCAAATGCCTTAGATACTCGTCAAGCGTGCCTGAGGCGTGACCTATAAGATAATCTGCAACATCCAGATTAATTGCCGGAGGGATAAAAAAGTGCCTACCTGCTGCCAAACAGGCCGCTACCTTTAGTAGCGGCATGATGCTGCTTGCTCTAGGCGCAAAGTCATCATCATTAAAAATTCGATAATTTACGCCAGCTGCTTTTGCAAGTTCGCGCTGAAGTTCTATTTGTGGTGTCGATTCCGCGTCTTTGTTGAAGCTTCCCTCCTTTATCTCATGCCATTCTATCGACCCACCCCGCACTATCACCTCAGCATCGAGAATGGTTCTCTTCGCACCAGGCTCCGGTGATTGACTACGCGGTTGTGGGTTCAGATCGAAACGGATTACGTCGGGATTGAACTCTAAAAACAGGATCCAATGCGCTAATTCCCGATCGCTACTAAGCGAAAAATCCTGATCGCATTTTGCGCTATATACCCGCCATACGTTCCCGAACACTTTTCCGCGCTTCGTGAACGCATGCACCTTGCTTTGCTTACTCATATCTAGACAGCCCCATAAAGCCATTTCGATTAAACGAATCGCCTGCCAAACCTCTCAGGTTTTACATTAGTAATAATAAAGATGGCTTTGTATAATGATTCGAAATATCTAGACTTGATTCCAATAACTTTTTGGGAATTATCCCAATTGGAATCTGTAGTTCATTTTTTTCTTGAGGAGGCTTTACTGACTGAAGCGCTGTATGAGAAGATGCTAAATATTCTAGATTTATTTAATGAAGCGACTATAACTCATTGATTTTGCTGCGCGGTCTGGTGTTGGAAATTTAGAAATGTCAGTTCAGATCGCTTCAGGTGTCAGCATTTCAACGGTCCAAGGCCAATCGTCTTTAAGGCGCTGCTTGAGAATCAAGATCGCGGCCCCGTTCTATCGGGGCCTGCGTGCCTGATGAGCGAACGCTAGCAATCACAGGTGGAAATCACCCGCTGCCTCCGGTTGGTAAAGCACTTTCCGGATTTCAATTCGGCGGGTCCGCTCGGAAATCCGCCAGTCGATGGCGTCTCCCTCCTGATAACCGAGGATGGCCGCGCCGATATCGGAACACACCGAATACTTGCCGGCGCTGCTATCAGCGTCTTCTGGATAGACCAAGGCCACCTCGATCTCTTCGTCGTCCAGCTGCAGCAAGGCTCTGGAGTTCATCGTGACGACATTGCACGCCACCTGATCCGGTTTGACGACAATGGCCCGCTCAAGCTCATGCTCGAGTTCAACAACGGCCGGACCTTCCTCGAGCGCGATCAGGCTCTCCAGCCTGGCCTTGTCGACTTCAGTGATGTAGATCCCACCTGAGTCGCCAACGGCATCCTCACGCAAGCACTGCAGATAGCGCCCCGACGTCATGGAAAATGTTTTCAAGGTCGGTGTTTCGCTCTCGAGCAGAAAGCCGCTGCGCAGAAACGCTTTCAGCGAGCGCTTGTTGTCCGGGTGGATCTTGGCGATGAGTTTCCCGGCCCGCATGTCGAGGAAGGCCAGCTTCATGCCTTCGCGGATCGTGCCTGCGCCAAGGTTCCGCCCCCATTTTTCGCTGTCTCCGATGGCCAGGACTATCTCGCAATCTGAGCCGGTCTTGATCAGGCGAACAAAGCCCACAGGGGCGTCATACCGGTCGTAGGCCATGAAAAAACGGCCGCCCCGGTTGAACAGATGGGTCAGGATCGGCAATTGCGTGCGATCGATGGCTTGCTCGATGGATCGGCAGACATCGCGCGAATCACTGAGATAGCGAGTCACGCGCTCATCCTCCAACCAATCCATCAGTGTCAGTGCATGTGCCCGAGTAATTTCTGGGCACAGCGAAATGAAAGGCTTGTTCATCTTCACCGTACTTATCTGTAAGGATGAAAGCCCTTCATGGCTATGGCCATGACGGTTCTTTCGGCAACCGGCTATTTTAAGGCATAACGCGGTCAATGCCGAGACACGGCGTAAAACCTGACAGGCGCCCTCCTCTACATTTCCAGCTTCGCCCTGACACGGCTTTCGAAGTCGACGCTGAGGCTGATGTGTTCCTGCAACTGCTGACGAAACCGTGGCGACAACTGCTCTGCGAACACCTGCTCGACGCCATGGCGTATCCGTTGCTCGTTACGCAAGGCAGCCCGTATGCGTGTTCGCCCAAGCTCTGGCAGCAGCAAGACAGTAAAGCTTCTCCAACCATGGCGCAGAGCGTCCAGCAGGTTCATGTGCTGCGCCGGGCGGCCGCCGTAGGTCAGGATCTGCGCATGCAAGCAGTCGATCAACGCCGAGCATTGCTGTTCGCGTTCATTGAAAAGACGTAGCTGCTCGGATGTGCTCGCTCTGCCAGCCAGTCGCCGATAACTCAGACGAGCATCGTGACAGCTCATCAGAAGGTGGTTGAGCTGAGTGATGGTCTTGTCCAAGGTTGGCATGCAGACGCCTCCCCCCATGGCTCTTCTGTGCGTGGCAATCACACCGGGGCCGCGCGGCGTCCGCGGCACCCGGTAGATGGAATCAGCTCTTGGCGCGTGCTGCGTCACGCATTGCCCTGACTTCATTGTGATTACGCAACACCCCCTGGTACTGGCGCTCGACCAGGCTGCGAACTTGCGGTGGCAGGTTCTGGGTCAGGGCTTCGCTGTAGCGCTCCTTGGCCACATCTTCACCACGCTCGGCTTCGTTGAGAATCGCCTCTTCGTCCTTGCCGGTAACCAGTGATTTCAGGTCGACCCAGCGGCGGTGCAGGTCTGCGCCGGTGCTGGTGCTGTCCTCGGGCTCGCCACCGAGCTCCAGCACAGCCCGTTGCAGTTCTTCCGCGGCGTCGGCGCATTGCCGCGAACGTTGCGAGAAAAGCTGCTTCATGTCGGGTCGTTTGACGTCTTCGGCGCACACCTTGAAGCCCGCCTCGCCGTCCTTGCAGGTTTCGATCAGCTTGTTGAGGGTGCGTACCAGATCTTTGCGATCGTCTGTGAGAGCCATGAATTGCCTCCAGGCCGAGTTAGCGGCCATTGCTTGATGGTATGTCCCGTCATGGGGCGTACATGGTTTCCGACGTGCAGGCTGCGCTGATCGTTCAGGGAATATTCCTGTCGGCAGTCAGGCTATGGCGCTTGTCATCGTCCTGACAAAAAGCTTGAACGCAGGGCGAGTCGCGAACTCTTCTACCAGGGGCGCGTGCCGGGCATCGGTGACAAATCGAGCGCGCCTCTTGCTTCCCCGGATCGCCGCAGCGTCGCCCTTCTCCTCATTTGCGGCGGTTCGTTCTTTTTCCATTCGGGAGGCGACAGCGGCTTACTCGGCAGAGCAGCCGAACTCACATCCAGCCAGGCAGTCACAACGTCGTGGCCTGCCCACTAGGGCCACGTGCTCGGAACGAACGGACGCACGGGAGAGCATCGATGCCACTGCTCAAACTGCTGCATTTCATGGCGCTGATCGGCTGGTGCGGCGCACTGCTGTACCTGCCGGCGATGATCGCCGCCAGCGCGCGCAGCGGCGATGACGGGTTCTATCGCGACCACCCCCAGCTCACGCGCACGGTGTTCAACCTGCTCGCTACCCCGGCTGCCTTGCTGGCCATCGGCTCAGGCACGGCGCTGTTTCTACGTGAGTCGATATTCGCCCCCTGGTTGATCGTCAAGCTCACCACGGTCGCGGCGATGGTGCTCTGCCACGCGCTGTGCGGCGTACTGATTCTGCGCCGCGAACGCATCGCTGAAGCCGCACTGAGGCGCGACTGCCTGCTGATCGGTCTGCTGTTGAGCGTATCGATCGGCGCCACGCTCTGGCTGGTGCTAGCCAAGCCATTCTGACCACGGAGACCGCCTGAACATGCCCGGCCTGTCCTGCTCTCTCTACCCCCCAGTAGCTGGCAAACCGGAGCCGGACGCTTCAGCGGGTATCGACGCCCACGCCATGCTCGTACACCAGGCGTCCACCGAGATAAGCCGCCAGACCGATCAGCGCGGCCGTGAGCAGCGACAGGTACAACCCCCAGCGCTCCATGCCCTGCTCCGGCCCGGCATAGCGCAGCAGCCAGTTCAGCGATGCCAGCGACAGCATCATCACCGCGATGATGGCGTGGCACCAGGCGGTGATCTTGCGCCGAATGCTGCTGACCGTGAGCAGGTCAACCAGCCCGGCCAGACTGGCGATCCAGCCACCGAAAGCGCCGACACCCGCCAGCCAGAGACTGGCGCGGGCCCAGAACGGATCGGCCAGCAGCAGGTAGGCGATATCCGTTGCCACCAGGCCAAGCAGTGCGGCGACGGGAAAGTGGATCATCATCGGGTGCAGCGGGTGCCCGGCGATGGCGGCGCGACTGACGATGACTTCCTTTATTTCGGCCATCCGGGCCTCCCTGTGCAGATAAGTGATGTGCGGAAACAGGGGCGCGGCTGGCTGTCCCCCTGTTTCAAGTTGACCACGCTGACGCTGGCAGTTCCGTTTCTGGTTGCCTGCGAGGGGCCGCAATCGGCGCTCGACCCGGCGGGGCCGATGGCGCGAGAAGTGGCGATGCTGTGGTGGGCGATGTGCGCCTTCGCCACGCTGGTGCTGATCGTGGTCACGGCGCTGTGGCTGCATGCCATGCGCCGCAAAAGCTCGCCGGTCGATGACGTCCGGGCGCGGCAACTGACGCTGCGCTGGCTGGTCGGTGGCGGGCTGCTGTTGCCGACTGTGAGTGTCCTGCTTCTGCTGCTGTTCGGTATTCCCATCGGCCATCGCATGCTGCCCTTGCCGCTGGCTGGCGAGCAGCCCATGCGCATCGAGGTGGTCGGTCATCAATGGTGGTGGGAGGTGCGGTATCCGGACAGCGGCGTGGTCACCGCCAACCAGCTGCATCTACCGGTCGGTCGGCCGGTGGACCTCGACGTCACCAGCGCCGACGTCATCCACTCCTTCTGGGTGCCGCGCCTGGGCGGCAAGATCGACATGATCCCCGGCCGCGACAATCGCATCCGCCTGCAGGCCGACCAGCCAGGCACGTTCCGCGGCCAGTGCTCGGAGTTCTGTGGCACGCAGCACACCCACATGATTCTCGATGTACAGGCTCACGAAGAAGAAGACTTCGCCAACTGGTTGCAGGCGCGCCGCGAACAACAGATCAGCGCCCTGCCCGGCCCTGCCGGCGACACCTTCGCGGCTCACTGCGGCCAGTGTCATCGCGTGGCGGGCGTCAGCGACGGAGCCCGCGCGCCGGACCTCAGCGACATCGGCGCCCGAGCCTCCCTGGGCGCCGGCGTCGTCAGCAACAAGCCGGGGGCTCTGTTGCACTGGCTGCAAGAGCATCAGCGACTCAAACCCGGCAATGCCATGCCGTTGCATGACCATCTGGACCCCGATCACCTCAGTGCCATCGCCGACTGGCTGGAGACCCTGCGCCCGTGAGTACGCCAAGCAACGATCAGGTAGTCGCCCAGGAACAATTGCACGATCAGTTCAACGAGGTATGGGGCAACCCGCGCGGCTGGAAGTCGCTGACCATCGTCAACCACACCACCGTCGGCATCCGCTTCATGCTTACCGGGTTGGGCTTCTTCCTGTTCGGCGGTTTGCTGGCGATGCTGGTGCGCACGCAGTTGGCGATACCGGGCTACGAATTTCTCGAGCCGGACATCTACAACCAGGTGTTCACCATGCACGGCACGGTGATGATGTTCCTGTTCGCCGTGCCGATGATGGAGGGCCTGGCGGTCTACCTGATTCCGAAAATGCTCGGCGCGCGCGACCTGGTATTCCCAAGGCTGTCGGCGCTGGGCTACTGGTGCTATCTGTTCGGCGGGTTGATTCTGTGCGCCAGTCTGCTGCTGGGCATCGCGCCGAAGGCCGGCTGGTTCATGTACACGCCGCTGTCCAGCGCGGTGCATACGCCAGGGCCGAACTCGGACTTTTGGCTGATCGGCATCACCTTCGTGGAGATCTCTGCGGTATCGGCCGGTGTCGAACTGGTGGTGTCGATCCTGCGCACCCGCGCCGAAGGCATGTCGCTGAACAAGATGCCGATCTACGCCTGGTACATCCTGGTCATGGCCATGATGATCGTGGTCGGCTTTCCGCCCTTGATTCTCGGCAGCATCCTGCTGGAACTGGAGCGCGCCGTGGGCCTGCCGTTCTTCGAAGTCGCGCGCGGCGGTGACCCGATTCTCTGGCAGCACCTGTTCTGGCTGTTCGGCCATCCCGAGGTGTACATCATCTTCCTGCCCGCAGCAGGTATCGTCTCGACCCTGTTGCCGGTGTTCTGCCAGCGGCCGCTGGTGGGCTATCGCTGGGTGGTGCTGGCGATCCTCACCACCGGCTTCATCAGCTTCGGCCTGTGGGTTCACCACATGTTCACCGTGGGCATTCCGCAACTGGCGCAGGCGTTCTTCTCTGCGGCAAGCATGCTGGTGGCAATTCCGACCGGCATCCAGGTGTTCGCCTGGATCGCAACGCTGTGGATCGGCCGGCCGCTGTATCACGTGCCAATGCTGTGGCTGGTGGGATTTCTGGTGATCTTCGTCTGCGGCGGCCTGACCGGCGTGATGTTGGCGCTGGTGCCGTTCGACTGGCAGGTGCACGACACCCACTTCGTGGTGGCGCACATGCACTACGTGCTGGTGGGCGGCATGTTCTTCCCGCTACTGGCTGGCATCTATTACTGGCTGCCACACTTTTCCGGGCGCATGCCGTCGGTGCGCCTCGGCAAATGGGGCTTCTGGCTGGTGTTCATCGGTTTCAACCTGACCTTCCTGATCATGCACTGGACCGGGCTGATGGGCATGCCACGGCGCATCTACACCTACCAGTCCGGCCTCGGCTGGGATTTACCCAACCTGATCTCGTCGATCGGCAGCTTCATCATGGCCATCGGCATCGCCACGGTGCTGCTCGATATCGTGCTGCACTTTCGCTTCGGCCAGAAGGCCGCGAAGAACCCCTGGGGCGCGGACACTCTGGAGTGGAGCACTCATCTGCCGCCCAGCCCCTACAACTTCGTCAGCCTGCCGCCGGTGCGCACGCGCCACCCGATGTGGGAGCTGCCTGATCTGGAAGAGCGTATCGACCGTGGCGAGTTCGCCTTGACCGTGATCGACCACGGCCGGCGCGAAACCTGGGGCGTGGAGCCGCTGACCGGCAAGGTTCGCGAAATCATTCACTTGCCCGGCAATAGCTGGTTGCCGTTCGCGGCGGCGACGTTCATCGCCATCACCTGCCTGGGGCTGCTGAGCAAGTTCTACTGGGTTGCGCTGGCTGCCAGCATCGTCGCGGTGCTGGTACTGCTGCGCTGGAGCTGGGAGAACGGCGCGCACCCGTTGGCGGCGCCGGACGCCCGCGTGCAGCCCGGCGAGCCGCCCCTGCACTCGCGCACCTGCGATGGCCCCGGGCTGTGGGGCATGGGCGTCACCCTGCTGGCCAATGGTGCCTTGTACCTGTCGCTGCTGTTCGGCTGGTTCTATCTGTGGACAGTGTCGCCGAACTGGCTGGTGCCGGACGATCTGGTAATGGATCAGCGCCTGCTTCTGGCCAGCGCCGTATTGCTCAGTATTGCCGTGCTCTGGCAGCGGCCTGTACTGCGCCGCTTGCGTCAGGGCCAGGGGGAACCTGCTGCCTTGATCGCCTGTTTTGTTGGGACGGCGCTGCTGGGCTCGTTGCACGCCGGGCTGCTGCTCTGGGCGCTCGTGGCGGGCGACCTGGCGCCGCGTGCAACCGCGCATGATGCAGTGATCGTGGTGATGCTCGTCTACAGCCTCGCGCATGGAGCGCTGGCGACCATTCTCAGTGCACTACAGGCGTTGCGTGTGCATCACGGCTACGTATCCAGGCGCACACCCTATGAACCGCTGGTGGTGGAACAACTCTGGCAATACAACCTGGCCGTGATGTGGATCACCTACTGCAGCGTGGTGCTGTTCCCGACGACCTTCGGAGGCGTTTGATGCAGCCGCTAAGCTCGCCCTACAACCCCATCCACATTGGCCTTGGGCTGGTGCTCTGGAGCCTCTGGTTCGTCGTGCTGTACGGCGGGCTGTCGATTGGTTGCGCACTGGCGCCTCCTGATCCGGCGCAAGGCCAATGGACCTGGCTGAACGCTCTGCTCGCCCTGTTCAGCCTGGTAACCGTGATCGCGTTGCTGGGTTTGGCCTGGCTGTTTCGACGTGCCGCCAGGCGTGCGCGTGAAAGCCTGTCGGCCCGCTTCGTGGCACGCCTGGCCGCAGGTGTGAACCTGATCGGCGCCATCGCCACCGTCTTCGTTGCCCTGCCAACGCTGAGCCTGCCGCCATGCATTTGATGACCGCAGCTCTGCTCCTTCTACCCGGCAGCGCCGCCGCCCATGGCCTGCTGGACGGCCACCTGCAGCTCAATGAGCGCGCTCCATTGTTGTTGAGCGCTCTGCTGCTCGGCGCTGCCTGGCTGCTGTATATTCTTGGCTGCCGCAGGGTACGCCCGCACGGACGAGAAGCGCTGTGGATGCACCTGGCGATGATCATCACCGTGCTCGCGGTGTTCGGTCCCATCGACGATTGGGCGGAAACCAGCACCAGCCTGCACATGGTCCAGCACATGCTGTTCATGATCGTCATCGCCCCGCTGTGGGCGCTGGCACGACCGCTGCCGCAATGGCGGGCGATGCTCGGTGGCTGGATGGCCCCGGTGTCCGAGGCAATTCTGCGCAGCGGCCGCTACCCGATGGCCCTGGCCATGCTGCACGGTGCGATGATCTGGGTCTGGCACACACCCAGCCTGTACACGCTGGCACTGGACAATACCTGGTGGCACGCCATCGAACATGCCTGCTTCCTATTCAGCGCCTGGCTGTTCTGGTGGTCCTGCCTGCGCGCCAACCCACGGCAAGTCCCACACGCGCTGATGGCCATTCTGCTGACATTGATGCACACCGGCCTTCTCGGCGCCCTGCTCACCTTCGGTAATACGCCCTTCTATGGTGAGTCCCGCTCCCTGGAAGACCAGCAACTGGCGGGGCTGTTGATGTGGGTGCCGGGCAGCCTGGTCTACCTCGCGGCGGCTGGTTGGATCAGTTGGCGTTGGCTGACACGGATCTGGCGTCGTCAGGCGCGAGAAGGAGCGGAGGATTCCCTTTAGCCAGGCCCATGCCTCGTACAAGCTTTATTCAAGTTTTCCAGGGGCATATTCCTGCTTCGCGAAACTGCACCATGAATTTGGTTCAAAGTATTTTTTCTGTCGGTGTGAGACAGTAAGTCTGTTTTCCGGCGCAACATACTGTGCTCCAACAATAAAACAATGATCAGGGTAATGGGGTTGCGGAAATTTCTCTCCCTGATCAGCCCGCGAAGACCATCTTGTATAACTCCAGTACATGATGTCACTTTGGAATTTCTTTTTACCAATCGTCCCAACTGTTGGTATGCACTGGATACGCCGTTATGTTTCAAGGGCGCTATTAAGGAGAGCCAGATGAAACATGACTTGGAAAGTATCAGATCGGCGCTGGCCGATTACGAAGTTGCCATGACCCCACGCCCAGACGGCAGCGTCGTACTGACCGTTGCCGGTGAACAGCGCCGCTTGGTACGTGTACTCGATGCCAGTTGTTCGATGCAGGAGTTCATTCGCCTGATTCATTTCGACATGACGCTGGATGAAGATGCGGAGTCGATCAATGAAGCGGTCAAGCACTGCAGTACCACGCAGTTACCTACCTACTCGCGTGAACCGCTCTTCCGTACGCGTCTCTCTCGTTTATGGTCCATGAGAAAACTCACCAAGAAATGAGGAGGTGCGCAAATGTCCAGACGCAACGATTCAGAGTTGGCCCGTCACAAGCCTGAAGAGCTGCAGGGAAGGATCAGAAGGCATATGCCCTACCGGCACCAGTTGATGTACGAATGGCCCTACGTGGCTGGCTCGACCTGCCTGGTGGTGTTGCTGATCTGGCAGCCCTTTCAGCCTCCTGCGCTGGCGGTAATGCTTCCAGTATCGCAGCCTGGCGCTCAGACCATTCAGCGCTCGTTACAGGAGATCGACGCGAACTGCTATCAGGTACAAAGCGAGACATTGGTTGAGCCTCTCTGCCAGGGTTGTGCCCAGGGCGAGCAGTCCGCCGCCAACCTCGATGCATCCTCCGAGTTCAGTCGCTCGATTCTGACCTGCCAGGATATTTACCCTGACCTCGCCCATGAGGTCGGCAATGACATACCCGGCAACATGACGATTGACGTGATCAAGTCCAACCACTCTTTCTAACTGATCATGAGACTCGCGTCTGGTATTTGCGGCTTATACATGACCGATACCCGTGCTTGTCCAAGCGATTCAACGGGTGGTTGTCGACATGCATATAGGCCTTACTCACAACAAGCGTGCTTTTCATTGCAATGTTCACAGCCATTCAGGAGGGAGAAAGCTACAAGTTGAAATTCTATCTGGCGGCATATGCTCGACTAGTTGCCTGGCCATAGATGACGACATCGGGAGACATTCATTGGGGCGAGATGAGTGTTTGAAGTGAACATTTTTTAATGAAGACAACGGCTTGGCTAATTCAATGCCGTGTGAAAGGTGAACAGTATTCATGAAGCGATAACGCTGCAGAAAAGGTCGAGCCTTTATTTGCAACGGTCCGTCATCTCAACGGCCAATAAAATCGTGGGAGTTTTCAGCACGACATCGGCGCATACAGGCACCTTGACATATACGCATCACCTGATGACTTCGTCCGCAAGCGACCCTGCGCATTCACTTTTCACCCCTCGCCTGCCGGCACACCGCAAGAACCTGAAACCGCTGGAACAAGCCGACAAGGCAGCAATCAAGAGGAAAAGACAGGATGAATGGCGCTCTGAACACCCCCTGGATGCGCTGGGGTAAACGCGCACTCACCCTGTTGCTTCTTCTGGCCATATCCACGCTGCTGTATACCTCGCTGCGCAATCTGGACTGGGGGGAAGTGCGTCAGGCGCTGAGCGCTTACAGCCCGCAGACCCTGTTGCTGGGGACGCTGATCACGCTCGCCAGCTACCTGGCGTTCGGCGGTTACGACCTGCTCGGCCGAAAGTACAGTCGCCATCACCTACCTGCGCGCCAAGTTCTGCCGGTGGCGATGATCTGTCACGCCTTCACGCTCAATTTCGCCACCTGGATGGGCAGTGTGGCGATGCAATACCGCTTGTACATGCGCCTTGGCCTCGGCACCTCGACGGTGACGCGCATTCTCAGCCTCGGCCTGCTGACTCACTGGACCAGCTGCATGATGCTGGCCGGGGTGATCTTCTCTCTGCGCCTGATAGAGCTGCCGGCCAACTGGAAGTTGAGCATGATCGGCTTGCAGCTGCTTGGTTTTGCCCTGCTCGGGCTGGTCAGCGCCTACGTCGGAATCTGCGCGTTTTCCCGCCAGCGCGTCTGGCACCTGCGCGAGCGCTCCGTCACCCTGCCCTCGCCGCGTATAGCCTTGCTACAACTGTGCCTCGGCGCAAGCAACTGGTCGCTGATGGCCGCGCTGCTCTATTGGCTGTTGCCGGACGGCGCCGCCTATACCTCGGTACTCGGGGCGCTGCTGATCAGCGCGATGATTGCGTTCGTGGCACGTGTTCCAGCCGGGCTCGGCGTGCTGGAGGCCATGTCTCTCGCGCTGTTGCAGCGTCAGCACAGCCAGTCCAGCCTGATTGCCGCGCTGGTCGCCTACCGTGTGCTCTATTACCTGCTGCCACTGCTGGTGACCAGCGCCCTCTACGTGGCACTGGAGAAACGTGCAAAAGCCCTGTGCAAGCGCAGCGAACAGCCGGTCGAAACGCTACCTGGCTAAGTGGCATCAGCAAGACGTCCGCGCTACGCCTCAAATTCCGCGCGCCCTACCGCCCGGCGGATGGTGGGAACTTGCAGGCGCGTCAGGCCGGTCTATCTCACATCATTCAGCAAAACTGGAGGTATGAGATGGCCAAGCCATTGCACCTGATCAGCTACACCCTGCACGACCGCTCGCACAGTGTGGAAGTCGAGTCTGACCGCGAGCAACTGACGCCCTACCAGGCTCGTTTCTATCTCAGTGCCCTTCACACCTTCGAGTGGCCCAGCGAATTCAGAAATGTACAGGTCACCCGCATCCTGCAGCCGAAGAGAGAACGCGCCAGCCCGACTCATCGCGTCCAGCGCTGAGCATGCCGCAGACGCCCGAGCGCACTCGTGGGCCTACAACAATTCAAAGACGGCGCGTCAAAGACGGCGCGAGTGTTCTCAGCGCCCCCTTGCTAGGGGGCCTTGTCATTGCCACCGGGCACGAATATCAGCGGAATGATGTGTAGCACGGTGAGCACCAGCACTGTCGCCAGTACCGCTGTCGCCTCACGCCCCAGCCCCACTGCCACACCAATTGCGGCGGCGGTCCAGAGCCCGGCGGCGGTGGTCAGGCCATGCACGTCGGACATGCGCTGGCCCTTGAGAATTGTGCCGGCGCAGACGAAACCGATGCCGGCGGCGACGCCCTGGATGACCCGGCTCATGGCGTCGCTGTCACCGCCATCCTGCTCCAGCGCCATGACGAAAATTGCCGCGCCGACGCATACCAGCATATGCGTGCGCATCCCCGCCGCCTTGCCGGTGACCTCGCGCTCGTAACCGAGCAGACCGCCGAGCACCGTCGCCAGCAATAGGCGCAAGGTGGCGCGGGTCATGTGCTCGACCTGGCCGAGGTCGGAAAACTCCATGAGCAGGGTGGCAAGAATGCGTTCGCTGACGTCCATAGCGCGATCCAGGTGCGAGTATTCCTTGATCTGAGCGATCAGAACTGCAGAGGTTCGATGGTTTTCTTGCGCCGCCTATCCGGCCAGGGGAACCAAGCTTGGGCACCGGGCTTCTTCCGTATGACCCTGTCACATCGTGGAGCAATCCAGCATGCCCCGAGGAAGCAAAGCCAAATACACCGCCAAGCAGAAGCGCAAAGCCGAACACATCGAAGACAGCTACAAGGCCCGTGGTGTCCCTGAAGACGAGGCCGAAGCACGCGCCTGGGCCACGGTCAACAAACAGTCCGGCGGCGGCGACAAGCCTGGCGGATCTGGGCGCTCCACCAGTGCGGCGAGCAAGCAGGCGGCACGCGAGTCCTCTGCCCGGCGCGCAGTGAAAACCCGCCAAGGGGTGCCCAGACCAGGCCGAACACTGGAGAGCATGACCCGCATGGAGTTGATGGAACTGGCGCGCAAGCGCGACCTCGTCGGGCGCTCACGCATGCGCAAGCAGGAGTTGCTGGAGGCGCTGCGTCACGTCAGCTGACAAGCGCCTGGGCGCACATGGCGACGCGGTAGCAGAAACGCCAAGGCCCGCAGAGCGCGGGCCTTGGCCGGGTGGTCACGAATCTCTGGATGCCTGCCTCTTCTGACCACCCTTGCGCCCGGCTTCCGATGCCCTCTGGCGGTCATTGGCGAAGTTGCCGCCACTGTTGTGACCACCTTTACGGCCGGCTTCGGACGCCTTTTGACGATCGTTTGCGAAGTTACCCGGATTTTTGCTGGTCGCCATTGCTGGTACCTCCTGATAATGACTCGCGAGGCGTGATTGCCTCTACTTGAAATCAGGCAAACCCACTCCCGAGTCGTTCAGGCTTTTTTCACCGGCATCTGCGCGTCACCAGCCAGCGCTGGCGCCTGGTCAGCCGCTCAGACGGCCTTGAGTTGCGGGCTGGCAGTCACCGGATGGGTCTTGTGGCGATTCTCGAAGCAGAAGTTGGTGGCCTGCACATAGCCCTCAGCCGAGCCACAATCGAAACGGCGGCCCTTGAACTTGTAGGCCAGCACGCAGCCCTGCTGGGCCTGTTTCATCAAGGCGTCGGTGATCTGGATTTCACCGCTCTTGCCCGGCTCGGTCTGCTCGATCAGTTCGAAGATATCGGGTGTGAGGATATAGCGACCGATGATCGCCAGGTTCGACGGCGCGTCCTCCGGGTTGGGTTTTTCCACCATGCTGTCGATGCGAAAGATGTCGTCACGCAGTGCTTCGCCGGAGATGACGCCGTAGCGCGAGACCTCCTCCATCGGCACCTCCTGGATGGCGACGATGGAACAACGGAACTGTTCGTAGAGTTTGACCATCTGCGTCAGCACGCCGTCGCCATCGAGGTTCAGACACAGGTCATCGGCCAGCACCACGGCGAACGCCTGATCACCGATCAACGAGCGACCGGTGAGAATGGCGTGACCAAGGCCCTTCATCTCCACCTGGCGGGTGTAGGAGAAAGTGCACTGATCGATCAGGTGACGAACGCCACTGAGGGATTTCTCCTTACCGGTGTTGGAAATTTCGTGCTCCAGCTCGTAGCTGATGTCGAAGTGGTCCTCCAGCGAGCGCTTGCCGCGCCCGGTGACGATGGCGATTTCATTGAGCCCGGCCTGGAGTGCTTCTTCGACGCCGTACTGGATCAACGGGGTGTCGACCACCGGGAGCATTTCCTTGGGCATCGACTTGGTAGCGGGAAGGAAGCGGGTGCCGTAACCGGCAGCGGGGAACAGGCATTTCTTGATCATGAGTTCGGTACCAGTTTAGTAATTTGGTACTAGAACCTGACCTGTATAGAGCCGTTGCGGTTCAAGATTTTTCCCGAAGAGGCTGTTTTGCCGTTGCTTTTTTGCGCCATAGCGCACCCTCCGTCCAAGCGCCCAACAGGTTGATCTGCCGCTGTAAGCCAGGTATCGCCCCCAGGCGAGATAACTGCTTACTTTAGTCAGATTGCCTCCGGATCGCGGAAATTCACGGATTCCATGGGGCCAGTGACGCCGGTGCGCGCAACCGGGCTCTCTTCCACCGCCACGCCCTGCTCGGCCAAGTGAGCGATGACGCGCTCTACCGGCCACCACCGATTTTTCCAACGGTGATCTGATCAAAACATGATCAGATCACCGCAGGTTTCGGTGTTTCTAGCGCTGTGCTTGATGATCGCGTAGGAATCGGCGTTGGCCGGTTGTCAGGGGCCTTTCAGCCGAGATCAACCTGCCAACAAGGCGACTCCTGCCCCTGCTGAAGCCACCCCGAGCACTCGGGTCAGCACGGCCGCCTTGATCGGAAACCAGCGTGCCAGCGCATAGCCGGCAGCATGCAGGGCTGAGGTCGCGATCACGAAACCGATCGCATAAGCCGCTGGGCTGCTCATTTCCGGCAATTCGAGACCATGGGCCATGCCGTGAGCCAGCCCAAAGAGGCCTGTGATGCCCAGGGCAAACGCTACCGGTGGGCGCGCCGCCATAGCGACCAGCAAGCCCAGGGTAAGCACCGATGCCGCGATGCCGGTTTCCAGGTACGCAATGGCGAACCCATCGACCCCCAGCAGGCCACCGAGCAACATGCCGCCGACGAAGGTGACGGGCAGCATCCAGCACGCCCTGCCCTTTTGTTGCGCGGCCCAAAGACCGACCGCGAACATGGCCAGCAAGTGATCCATTCCGCCCAGGGGGTGCCCCACACCCGCCATCAGGCCCGAGTCACCATGTCCCGGATGGGCAAATGCGAATACCGGTATCAGGCACAAGGCTGCGCCCAGAGAAAGTCGTATCGATTGAGTTGGTTGCATAAAACACTCCTGAATGCTGATAAAGGGGGGCTGACGCTGCAGATTCAACGGCTCGGCGGTTTAGGGAATGGGCCACGGGCTTGCTCATAGGCTTGAGCCACGCGCAAGGCCAGGGCGTCCTTGAAGCGCGGCGCGACGATCATCATCGCCACCGGCAAACCGTCAGCCAGACCTGTGGGAATCGAAGTCGCCGGGTGGCCGGTGAGGTCGAACGGCGCGGTGTTGCTCAGCATGTTCAGCGCGCTGTGGACGTACTCTTCGATCGGTGCGTCGGCGGCGGTCAAGGTAGTCGCCACGAAGGGCATGGTCGGCATCACCAGCACATCGAAATGCTTGAACGCCTCGTCGTATTGGCGAGTGAGTTCTGGCACCAGCATGCGCGCCTTGGCGTAGTAGGCGCCGTGCAGGCTCTTCAGGCTGTAGTGGCCGGTCAAGGCCACGGCCCGGACGCTGCTGGACAACGCATCGGCATGCTCACGACGCTTGGCGCCGAAGTAGCTCATGATGTCCGGATCGTAATAGCCATCCACGTTCATGCCGTAGCCATTGCCCTGCAGCATCTGATACGCCGCGCCATCGGTGGCGATGACATTCCAGATGTCCAACGCCACGCCCGAGTGCCAGGGGACGCTGGCTTCGCCTACCGTCGCGCCAAGGCTCTGCAGTTGGGCAACCGCTGCCTTGACCTGAGCATCCACCTCGGTCTGGGATACGCCGGGAATCGCGAAGCCTTCACGCAACACGCCGACTCGCAGCCCTGCTACGCCCTGACCCAGGGCGGCCACACAGGCTACGGCAGGTGGATTCTTCTGCCGCGAGTCGAGACCATCGGCCCCAGCGATGACATCAAGCATCACGGCCACGTCACGCACGCTATTGGCCATCGGGCCGACGTGATCGATGGTTCGTTCGATCGGGAAGGCCCCGGTGTAAGGTACCAAGCCGTAGGTGGGCTTGTGGCCGACAATGCCGCTCCAGGCCGAGGGCATGCGGATCGATCCGCCCTGATCCCCGCCAATCGCCATGTCGACTTCCTCGAGAGCGACCAGCACGGCACTGCCGCTGGAGGAGCCGCCGGCATTGCGGGTTGGATCCCAGGGATTTTTCACCGGCCCACTGGCGGCGGTGAAGCTGGCGCCGGAGAAGCACAGGTCCTCGCACACCGACTTGCCTACCACGGTCGCACCAGCGGCGAGCAGGCGTTTGACCACGGTCGCATCTTCTGCCGGGATGTAACCGTCCAGGCTTAGCGAGCCGTTGGCCATTGGCACGCCGGCCACGGAAACGTTGTCCTTGATCACCACGGTCTTGCCCGCCAAGGGGCCTTGGGCCGCTCCTCTGATCTGGGTTTTCACGTACCAGGCACCGTGCAGATTATCGGTGTCCGCCACCTTGCTGTATTCGCGCTGCGGTGGTTGCTGCGCCACCGTTGCGGCATACAGCGCGTCGATGGCTTCGTAAGAGCTCAGGGTTTCATCAGCCAAGGAGAGAAAAGACGCCATCTGTGCGTCGCTCAGGTGATAACCATGGTCTTGCGCTGCAATCAGAAAATCAGCCTTGCTCGGGCGTTTCACGGTCATGTGGGGGTCTCCAGGTATTGGTTAGAGGCTGCCGTGATCAGGCAGGCAACCATTGACTCGAGCCAGCTACGCGCTTGCGCAGGTACGGCTCGCTCCGGAGGACCCCGTTGTCCAGGCCGGCCGCCGCGCGGGGCCCCATACTTGCCGAATCAGGGCGTATGGCGGCCAGCGCGCAGAAAGAGGGTCCGGCCCACTGGGCCGGACGCTCAGAATCAGGTTTGTTGAAACAACTCGTGGGCCTTGACCAGCGCCTCGGCGATCTTTTCCACCGGTTCGCGCTTGGCCATGGCCTGATCGCGCAAGGCGTTGTAGGCGTCGATTTCCGACATGCCCTTGGTTTCGATCAGGATGATCTTGGCTTGCTGCACGGTACGTATCACGGCCATCCGCCCCTCCAGCCGCTTGACGTGCTTTTCCCGCTCACGCGCCTTGCGCGATTGACTCAAGGTCAGCGCCAATGCCGTGAGCAGGCCGAACGAGCGAACCGGCGACGGGATCACCGAGCAGGCATTGAGCTGCAGCAAGGCCTCGACGATGATCGGATTTTCATAGGCGATCACCGGGATGACCGGTGGCGTGCTGGCATGCAGCAGCCAGGGTGTTTTGGTCGACAGGCTTTCCGGGGATACCGCAAGCACGATCACGTCGACCTCGGCATTGAGTCGCTCGGGAATTGGCCATTGCACGCGTACCTGACAACCGATGCGCTGCAGTTGCGCAGTCAGGTTGCGGCCGTCCTCGTCATCCGGGTGCACCACGAGCACGCTGATGTCGCGCAGGTCCTTGATCCCTGCGCTGCTGTCAGCGCGTTGCCGTTTCTTGGCCGCGCGCAGGGTCATAACGCGCTCCCGGAGCGCCAGTCATTCAAGCGTGGCGCAATGGCGTAGGGATCGGGTTTGAGGGCGCCCTGGCTTTCATAGAGGATGTCGAACTGGCCCTCGGCGTTGGCCCGCCCGATGCGTGAAAACAGGTAGGTGTGATGGTTGTGCGGATCGACGCGCACGCGTCCTTGCGGCGCCTCGAACTCCAGGCCGCGCATCGCTTGCAGCACGTCATCGACCTCGGTGCTGCCTGCGATGAGAATCGCCTTGGCCAATAGATGGGTCTGAAAGTAGGCGGCTTCCCAGCAGCGGTCGGTGACCTGCTCCTGGCCAAACAAGGCGCGATACTCTGCGATGCATTGGTGGTTGACTGCGCTGTCGACCGACTGAAAGTAGGTCGCCGCCGATATGTGCCCCGTGCCCAGATGAACGCCCATCTGCTTGATGTCGGTCTCGCTGGCGGTCAGGCTGGCGATCGGCATGCTGGCCGGATCGAAACCGGCATCGGCATAGGCCTGGTACAAGTGCGCCATGGATTCGCCCACGACAGTGGAGAAGATGAAGGACGGTTTCAGTTCCCTGGCCTTGGCCATGAGCTTGGCGAAGTCTTCGGGCCGAGCGTTCTTCAGCGGCAGGTAATATTCGCCGAGCTTGATGCCTCCCCGTTCGTACAACAGGTCGCTCATCAGCCGGTTGGTCTCATAGGGATAAACGTATTCGGAGCCAATCATCAATACCCGGTTGCCGAAGTGATCGAGCATGTAATTGCCCAGCGGCACGGTGTTGTGATTGGGTGTCGCGCCGGTGTAGATGATGTTGCGTGAGTACTCGAAGCCTTCGTAGTACACCGGGTACATCAGCAGTGCATCGTAGCGTTCCACGATCGGCAGGGCGGCCTTGCGCGCAGCAGAGGTGTAGCAGCCGAAGAAGAAGCGCAGGTTTTCCTCGCGGATCAACGATTCGAGATGCATGGCATACAGCGCTGGGGTCGAATCGGGATTGCGGGTGATCAGCTCCAGAGGCTGCCCCCCTACTCCGCCGGCTGCATTGATCTGCTCGATCGCGAATTGCGCGCCGCGCATTGTCGAGCGCTCGGCGGCTGCCGTGACGCCGGTATCGGAAAACACACCGCCTATGCGGATCACCATGCCTATCAACCTTGTTCGGAGACCGAACGCCCGGCATCCGTCAGGATACGAGCCCTCGGCAAAGAGTCATCATGCAAAAAATCGGAGAACGCTGGCCGCGGGTTCACGGCTGCAATCAGGCTGTCTGTGCCTGAAACCGGCGCGACTGCGCTGTCGAGGCCGGTCATGCGAGGGGCCTTCCACACCTGCCGGAAATGGGCGTGTGACAAGGAACACTGCGAGGGTACTGCCCCTATGCAGATTGTGGGCCACTGCCCTTTTCAACGACCGCTGCGTCGAGCCCAGCCATGGGCGCGCTGATGATTGGCGGCACGAACCAGCACCCGTCGCCGCCGTGAAGCACTCACGCTTTTGGTGCGCCGCCACCAGCCTTGCACCAAGGGGGCGCAACGCCAGTCGGGCGTGCAATTAATGCAGGGAATGACGCGGGTTGCTCAAGATAGCCCCTGATCAGGCCATCTCTGATAATTGGCACCCCCCTTGCACTCACCCTCTCGAGACATCGCGCTGGCTGTCTGCCCTACGCCCACTTGGCAAGTAGGGAGGCGCCTGACGTACGACTGGCTTGGACACAGTTGTCCCGCCAGATTCGGCACAAGAAGCCTGACCTCCCGGTTATTCGTTTAGCCGGGACGTCGGGCTTTTTTCATTCAAGGGGAAAAATGAGATGCAATACGACAAGCGCCGTTTGATCAAGCACGCCCTGCTGCTGGGGGCCTTCAGCCTGTTGCCGTTTTCTCTGGTCAATCAGGCGCAGGCAGCAGAAACCGTCAAGGTGGGGATCATCCATTCGCTCACCGGCACCATGGCCATGAGTGAAGCCTCGGTGGTGGACGCGGAAAAGCTCGCCATCGATGAAATCAATGCCAGTGGCGGCGTGCTGGGCAAGACCATCGAGCCGATCATCGAAGACGGTGCAAGCGATTGGCCGACCTTCGCGGAAAAGGCACGCAAGCTGCTGGAAAGCGATCATGTGGTGGCCACTTTCGGCGCCTACACGTCGGCCTCGCGCAAAGCCGTGCTGCCGGTATTCGAGCGTAACAAGGGCCTGCTGTACTACCCGACCTTCTACGAAGGATTGGAGAAATCCCCGGCCATCATCTACACCGGTGCCGAAGCCTCGCAGCAAACCCTGGCCGCGGTTGGCTGGCTGATGGCCAACAAGGGCAAGAGCGTCTACCTGATCGGTTCCGACTACATCTGGCCACGGACCACGAACAAGCTCGCCCGTGCCTCGGTGAGCAAGCATGGAGGCTCGATCGTCGGCGAGGACTATCTGCCCCTGGGCAGCATCGAGTTCTCTTCGGTCATCAACAAGATCAAGGCGGCCAAGCCCGACATCATCCTGTCGACCGTCGTCGGCGGCTCCAATGTTGCCTTCTACAAACAGCTCAAGGCCGCCGGCATCGACAGCAGCAACCAGACCCTGATGGCGCTGGCCGTTACCGAAGAGGAAGTCACCGGTATCGGCGCCGAAAACCTCCTCGGGTTTCTGACCTGTATGAGCTACTTCCAGAGCCTGAAGAACCCGGTCAACGAAAAATTCGTCGCTGCGTTCAAGGCGCGCTACGGCGACAACCGCGTGGTAGGCGACCCGATGGCTGCCGCCTACACCGCGGTTTACCTGTGGAAGAACGCCGTGGAGAAAGCCGGCAGCTTCGATGCGGCGGCAGTGATTGCAGCGTCTTCGGAGATGACCCTCGATGCGCCTGAAGGCGAGGTCAAGGTGCACAAGGACAACCACCACCTGTGGAAGCGTGCGCGCATCGGCACCATCAACGCCGAGGGCCAGGTCGACGTGATCTACGAGTCCGCGCCGATTGAACCCAATCCCTTCCCGAAACTGTAAAGCGAGGCCAGGCGCGACTCACCTCGCGCCTGCGGCCACCCCGAAGTTCTGAAACGGGTTCGCCCATGTGCAGCGACAGGTAGTGACGCAATGACTCTCGATATTCTGATCATGCAGGTGTTCAGTGGCTTCTCACTGTTCTCGGTATTGGTGCTGATGGCGCTGGGGCTGACCATCGCCTTTGGCCTGATGGGGGTCATCAACATGGCCCACGGCGAGCTGATGGCGATGGGGGCGTACATGACCTACGTCACATCACTGGTGTTCCAGCGCTACTTCCCCGAGCTCATGGGCTGGTACTTCATCATCGGCATCGGTGTCGCCTTCGTGGTGACCTTTGCCTTCGGCCTCCTGCTCGAACGCTGCTTCATCCGCTTCATGTACAACCGCCCGCTGGACACCTTGCTGGCCACCTGGGGCCTGTCGCTGGTGCTGCAACAAGTGTTTCGCCAAGTGTTCGGCCCCAAGGAAGTCAGCGTGCCGACCGTGGAATGGCTGCAGGGTGCCTGGAGCCTCAGCGAGACTCTGGAACTGCCGCTCAACCGGATTTTCATCATTGGCCTGACGTTCGTCATCGCCGCTGCGGTGTTCCTGTTCCTCTACCGCAGTCGCTGGGGGCTGCGTATCCGCGCGGTGACCCAGAACCGTGCGATGGCCGGTGCTGCAGGCATCAACACTGCACGCGTCGATTCCGTGACATTCGCCCTGAGCTGCGGCTTGGCCGGGATCGCCGGCAGCTCGTTCACCATGCTTGCCTCGACGGGGCCGATGAGCGGCCAGCAGTACCTGGTGGACACCTTCATCGTCGTCGTGTTCGGCGGCGTCGAAAGCCTGCTCGGCACCTTTCTCTCCGCCTTCGCCATCGGCCAGACGCAGATATCGCTGGAGTATCTGACCACCGGCTCCATGGCCAAGGCGATCACCCTGATGGTGGTGATCGTGTTGCTGTTCTTCCGCCCCAACGGCCTGTTTGCCGCGAAAGTGAGACGTTGAGATGAACGACATGACAAATACCCGGCCACAGGCACCCTCGCGTGCTCGGCGCTGGCTCAATGCCGGCTGGTTGCCGCTGATCGAGCGACATGGCCTGATCTGGCTGTCGATCCTGTTGTTGGTCGTCCTGCCGCTGAGCCTGGGCGACTTTCGCCTCGGGCTGGCCGGCAAGTACCTCAGCCTGGCGTTCTGCGCCCTGGGCATGGTGCTGATCTGGGGCTACGGCGGCATCCTGAGCCTCGGCCAGGGCATCTTCTTCGGCCTGGGCAGCTACATGATGGCCATGTACCTCAAGCTGGAAGCGACCGCCAACGATGAAGCGGCCAGCGCCCTGGCGGCCTTCTACGGATCGGCACTGCCCGACTTCATGATCTGGAACAGCGTCGAGGCGTTGCCCTGGTGGTGGAAACCCTTCGAGTCGGCGACCTTCACCATCGCGGCGATTCTGATCATTCCTCCGCTGCTGGCATTTGCGTTCAGCTACGCCTACTTCAAGAAACGCGTAGGCGGCGTGTATTTCTCCATCATCACGCTGTCTCTGGCGTCGATCATGTCGATCCTGATCATCGGCCAGCAAGGTTATACCGGTGGCGCCAACGGCCTGACCGATTTCAAGACGGCGTTCGGCCTGAGCCTGCAGACACCCCAAACACCCTGGATCCTGTACTTGCTCACCGCCCTGCTGCTGCTCGGCTGCGTGGCGCTGTTCGGGCTGATTCTGCGCAGCCGTCTGGGCAAGGTGGTGGTGGCCATTCGTGACCGAGAAGACCGCGTGCGCTTTTCCGGCTACAACACGGCGTTGTTCAAGGCCTTCATCTTTGCCGTCGCCGCGCTGATCTCGGCCTTGGGCGGGGTGATGTTCACGCTCCAGGTCGGCCTCGCCTCGCCCTCTCTGGTGGGCATCATTCCCTCCACCGAAATCGTCATCTACGCCGCCCTGGGCGGACGTCTGTCACTGGTCGGCGCGGTGTACGGCACGCTGCTGATCGGCGTGGCGAAAACCTACCTGTCGGAGAACTTCGTCAACTTCTGGCAGTACTTCATCGGCTTCCTGTTCATGGGTGTGGTGCTGTTCCTGCCAGCGGGGCTGGCCGGGCTGTTGCAGCGCTTGAGCAACAAGGAGGTGCAGTCATGAGCGCGATATTGCTGAGTGTCGAAGACTTGACCGTGTCCTTCGATGGTTTCAAAGCCGTGGACAACCTCAACTTCTACGTCGAGCAAAACCAGGTGCATGTGGTGATCGGCCCCAATGGAGCTGGCAAGACCACCCTGCTGGACATGATCTGCGGCAAGACCCGCCCCAGCGCCGGGAGCATCCGCTTCAAGGATCTGCAGCTGGCCAACATGATCGAGTACCAGATCACCCGTGCCGGGGTCGGGCGCAAATTCCAGAACCCTTCGGTGTACGAAGACCTGACCGTGCGCGAGAACCTGGACATCTCCTCGCCGGACAAACGGGGCATTTTCAACTGCCTGTTCGCCCGCAAGGACAAGGCCCTGGAGGCCGAAATCGAACGCACCGCCGAGATGATCTTTCTGCACGACCAACTGGGCCGCAAGGCCGGCCTGCTGTCCCATGGCCAGAAGCAATGGCTGGAAATCGGCATGCTGCTGATGCAGCGCCCCGAACTGCTGTTGCTTGACGAGCCGGTGGCCGGCATGAGCGCCGGCGAGCGGGAAAAAACCGCAGGCCTGCTCAAGCAGATCGCCAAGGGTCGCGCCATGGTCATCATCGAACACGACATGGAGTTCGTGAAATCGGTGGCCGACAAGGTCACCGTTCTGCACCAGGGCAAGACCCTGGCTTACGGCTCAATGGATCAGGTGCAAAACGATCCTCGCGTCATCGACGTCTACCTGGGGCACTGAGCATGCTGACCGTTAACAATCTCAACGTGTATTACGGCGAAAGCCACGTGCTGCGTAACCTGGAGCTGAATCTGGCGCCCGCAGAATCCCTGGCGATCATGGGCCGCAACGGCATGGGCAAGACCACCCTGCTGAAAAGCCTGGTGGGCATGCTGCCCGCCCGCAGTGGCAGCATCCAGCTGGTGGGCGAAGAACTGATCGGGCGCAAGAGTTACGACCGGGTCGCGGCGGGCATCGGTTTCGTGCCCCAGGGGCGGATGATCTTTCCTTACCTGAGTGTCGAAGAAAACATTCTGAGCGGCATGCAGGGCGCGCCTACCGCGCGGATTCCCAACTACATCTACGAGTATTTCCCGGTGCTGTTCGAGATGCGCCGACGCAAGGGCGGCAACCTTTCCGGTGGTCAGCAGCAACAGCTGGCCATTGCCCGGGCACTGGTCTCCAACCCCAAGGTACTGATCCTCGACGAACCCACCGAGGGCATCCAGCCGTCGATCATCAAGGACATTGCCCGCGCCCTGAACCAGTTGAAGAAAGAACGCGGATTTTCCTTGATCGTCTCCGAACAGGTGCTGTCGTTCGCCATGGCCGTGGCCGACCGCTACCTGATCATCGAGAAGGGTGAATTCGTCCACAGCGAGACGCAAGAAACCCTCGATCGCGAGCGCATCCTGCGCTACCTGACCATCTGACTCGACACAGGACAGCATGCCATGTTGATACTCGAGCGCATCCTCGGCCAAGCCAGCGACCCCGCCCTTGCCGAGCAGCTTCATGACCTCAGCCACCGCGGTCAGGTCGAAACCCTGAGTCTTTCGGCCAGCGATATCCAGCGTCATCGCCTGCGCCTCGCCAGCGACCGTGGCACCGACTGTGCCATTCGCCTGGAGCGTCATCAGCACCTGCGCAACGGCTCGGTGCTGATGCTCGACGGCGAGCGTGCCATCGTCGTGCAGATGCAAGATCAGCAATACCTCTCGTTGCGCCCTCGCGACGCCGCCGCAGCGCTGGAGCTGGGGTATTTCGCCGGCAACATGCACTGGAAAGTGCACTTTGCCGACGGCCTTTTACAGATTCCGCTGCAGGGCCCGGAAGCCGATTACCTCGAGCGCCTGGAAATGATGCTGGCAGACGGCCGAGTGTCGCGTTCATGAACCCATTGCACAGCAGTCTGTTGGCCTTGCAGCAGGCCGACAGTTTTTTCCCTGGGGGCGCCGTGGCCTGGTCATGGGGGCTGGAGACACTGGTTGCCGATGGGCGCCTGGGCGCCACCAGCGCAGTGGCGCTCGCACGACGGCAACGGGGTGTGCCGCGCGATCGCAGTGCGCAGGTAAATGGTTTCGTCGAAGGCCAGCTACGTCATCGATGGGCTACTTTCGACCGGGTGTTCCTATCCGCTGCCTGGCACGCCGCCGACAGTCTCCAGGCATTGTCCACGCTGGATGCAAGGATCGAGGCGTTGACCCTCGCCGAAGAGCTGCGCCAGGGCTCGCGCCGGCTAGGCCAATCATTGCTGGGCGTGCATGTGGCCATGGGCACATCTGGCGCCGAAGCCTACCAGCAGTGCATCGCCAGTGGCGCCGCAGCGGGACATCTTGCCGTGGTGCAAGGCTTGCTCTGGCAGCGCCTGGGCATGGATCTCGATCACTGCCAGCTCGCCGCCGCACACGGGCTGTGTACGGGGTTGGTCAGCGCTGCCGTTCGCCTGGGCGTGATGGGCCACCTCGATGCGCAACGGATACTGACCGATATCCAGCCGCTGCTGCTGGAGCTCCTCGCCCAGCCCGTCCCCGATCTTGAAGACGCCAGCGGCTTCACCCCCATGGCCGAAATTGCCGTGATGCGCCACGAATCCCAGGAACTCCGACTCTTTGCCAATTGAAGCGATGAGCGCTGCGCCTGCCACCGAACGAGGAACATGAACATGCTGTTGACCCCGACAGAACTCGAGCGATTGACGCTCTACACGGCCGCCGAGCTTGCGCGTAAACATCGGGCCAAGGGTCTGCGCCTGAACTTTCCAGAGGCCAGTGCCCTGATTGCCGACGAGATTCTCGAAGGCGCGCGGGAAGGTCGTAGCGTCGCCGAACTCATCGGCTTCGGCTCGACGATACTCAGCACCGATGACGTCATGCCGGGCGTCGCTGAACTGCTGCCGGTGCTGCAAGTGGAAGGCACATTCCCCGATGGCACCAAGCTGGTCACCGTGCATCAGCCGATTCGCCCCGGGCGCTTGCCGCTGGAAAGCATGCCACCGCCTGGGGAAATCATCGCTGCGCCAGGCGACATTCAACTGAGCGAAGGCCGGCCCACGGCGAGCCTGCGCGCCGTCAACACCGGTGACCGACCGGTGCAGATCGGCAGCCACTATCACTTTTTCGAGGTCAACAAGGCGCTGGATTTCCCCAGGGAAATCGCCTTCGGCATGCACCTGGATATCCCTGCCGGCACTGCCGTTCGCTTCGAGCCTGGCGAACTGCGCGAGGTGCAACTGGTGCAATTTGGCGGCAGCGGCGACATCCATGGTTTCAGCGGCCTGACCAACGGCAACCTGCACGACCCCGCCTGCAAGGCTGCAGCCCTGCAACGCGCACGCGCTCAACACTTCAAGGGGGCCTGAGCCATGGCCACGATGACTCGTAAAGAATACGCCGCCATGTACGGCCCCACCGTCGGCGATGCCGTGCGCCTGGGGGACACCTCGCTGCTGGCCGAAGTCGAGTTCGACCATTCGGTGCCAGGCGATGAATGCCTGCACGGTGGCGGCAAGAGCTTGCGCGACGGCATGGGGCTGATGCCAGGCTACGACAGCGCCGACGGTGCACTGGACATGCTGATCTGCAATGCGCTGATCATCGACCCGGTGCTAGGCATCGTCAAAGGCGACATTGGCATCAAGGAAGGCAAGATCGTTGCCATCGGCAAGGCCGGCAACCCACAGGTCATGGATGGCGTGCATCCACAACTGATTTGCGGTGTGGCCACCACCGTGCGTGACGCCGAAGGGTTGATCGTCACCCCCGGCGGCATCGATGTGCACGTGCATTTCGATTCGGCGCAGCTATGCGAGCACGCGCTGGCGTCCGGGCTGACCACCTTGATCGGTGGCTCACTCGGCCCGATCACGGTGGGCATCGACTGCGGCGGCGAATGGAACGTGGGCAAGATGCTGCAGGCTTCCGAAGCCTGGCCGATCAACTTCGGGTTTCTCGGGCGCGGCAATTCCAGCAAGCCCGAATCCTTGCTGGGACAACTGCGCGGTGGCTGTCTGGGCTTGAAGATCCACGAAGACTGGGGCGCTATGCCAGCGGTGATCGATACCTGCCTCAAGGTCGCCGACGAATACGACTTCCAGGTGCAGTTGCACACCGACACCCTCAACGAGTCGGGCTTTCTCGAGGACACGCTGGCGGCCATCGGCGATCGCACCATTCACATGTACCACACCGAAGGCGCGGGCGGCGGGCATGCGCCGGACATCATCAGCGTCGCCGGCAAAGCCAACTGCATCCCCTCCTCCACCAACCCGACCAACCCCTACACCCTGAACACGTTCGACGAGCATCTGGACATGATCATGGTCTGCCATCACCTCAATCCAGACGTGCCGGAAGACGTCGCGTTCGCCGAATCCCGTGTGCGCCCGCAGACCATTGCTGCCGAAGATATCCTGCATGACACCGGCGCGATTTCGATCCTCGGGTCGGACAGCCAGGGCATGGGCCGGATCAACGAAGTCATCTGTCGTACCTGGCAACTGGCCTCGAAGATGAAGGATCAGCGCGGGCGCCTGACAGAAGAAGCAACCGCCCTGGGCGATAACGAGCGGATCAAGCGCTACATCGCCAAGTACACGATCAACGCGGCGCGGGTGTTCGGTATCGACCGCTACATCGGCTCTCTGGAGCCCGGAAAAATCGCCGACCTGGTGCTATGGCGGCCCGCGTTCTTCGGGGTCAAGCCGGAACTGGTGGTCAAGGGCGGCTTCATCGTGCACGGCGTGATGGGGGATTCGGCGGCATCGCTGTACACCTGCGAACCCTTGATGATGCGTCCGCAGTGGGGGGCCTTCGGTGAAGCCCCGCAGGCGTTGTCGGTGAACTTCGTCAATCGCTTGGCCGTCGAGTCCGACACGGCCGCCAAGCTCGGCCTCAAGAAAGCGCTGCTGCCGGCCATCGGCACCCGCACCCTGCGTAAATCCGACATGTTGCACAACGATGCCTGCCCCGATATCCGGGTCGATCCACAGACATTCGACGTATACGCCGACGGCGAGCGCCTGACCTGCGAGCCGGTCAGCGAAGTCCCTCTGGCCCAGCGCTACATGCTGCGCTAACCCTACAGGCACAAAGGAGGCAAATGATGAAAACCTCGTTCAATGCGCAATCGGCTAGCGAGTTGCCACTCCATCCCGGCGCCGCCCGTGTCGGGATCGGCGGCCCGGTCGGCTCGGGCAAGACCCGCCTGCTGGAGCAACTGATCCCACGCTTCATCGCCCGTGGTACCGAACTGGCGGTCATCACCAATGACCTGGCGACTCGCGAGGATGCCGAGCGCGTCAGGCGCAGCGGCCTGATCGATGCCGAGCGAGTACGCGCCGTGGAGACCGGAGCATGTCCGCATACGGCGATCCGCGAAGACCCGACAATGAACCTGCAGATGGCAGACGAGCTCGAAGCGCGTTTCGCAGGGCTCGATCTGCTTCTGATCGAGTCGGGAGGCGATAACCTGGCTTCGACGTTCTCCCTTGATCTGGTGGATTACTGGATTTTCGTCATCGACGTGGCAGGAGGCGACGACATTCCGCGCAAGCGAGGTCCCGGGGTGTTGAGTTGCGATCTGCTCGTCGTCAACAAGTACGACCTGGCGCCTTATGTCGGTGTCGACCTGCCGCGCATGCGCCGCGAGTCCGATGCTGCACGTGACGGCAGGCCGGTGCTGTTCACCAATTGCGCCACGGGTGAAGGCGTCGATGCGGTCGTGGACGCGATCAGCCGCGCCGTGCTGTTCGACCGCTCATGAACGCACCTCAGAGTTTGTTTCGTCCCTTGACCGAATCCGTGGATCCTCAAGCGTGGATCACCTTCAGCCAGAGCGCGGGTGGCGACAGCTATATTTCTGCGCAACAGGTAGGTTACCCCTTTCATCTGGGCCGCACGCTCAAGCTTCCCGATGACCCACCAGGTATGGCGGCGGTGTATCTGCAATCCTGTTCGGGGGGGATCTTTGCAGGGGAGCATCTGCACGTGCGCCTGCACGCAGAAGCGGGTAGCCAGGTGCACGTCAGCACCGGTGCTGCCACCATCGCGCATAGCATGCTCGAGCAGCCGGCACGACAAGTGGTCAGCCTGGAGGCAGGGAGCGGCGCGCTGCTCGAATACCTGCCGATGACCACGATCCTGTTCCCCCACGCGAAACTGCACAGCCGGGTAAACGTGACCCTGCACCCCGAATCCCGGGTAATGATATGTGACGCGTTTTCTCTGCATGCGCCGCAAGGGAGCAGCGAAACCTTCGATGTTTATCGCGCCGATCTGGAAGTGCGCAGCCCCAGCGGCCAGCTCTTGGCGGGGGACACGCTGGCACTGAGTGGCGAAGACATGCGCCGTCGATTGCCGGGCGTCAGCGAGGGCATGCAAGCGTTGTCGACATTCATGCTGCTGGGACACGGTCTGCCGGTCGACACACTCAAACAGCAGCTGCGCGATGTGCTGTCCGTCCTGCCCGACAGCTACGTTGGCGTCAGCGCATTGCCCAACGATTGCGGGGTCAGCGTACGCATCATGACCCTCGACGCAGTGGCGTTGCGCCAGGCACTGCACTGCGTCTGGTCCTGTGCCCGTGAACAGCTGACCGGCATCACGCCCAGGCCACGGCGCAAATGAGCGTTCGTGCCCCACTCGTCACGCCGCAACGGCGCACAGGAACCTGGTCTTTCCTCTTAATCAGGGCTTATCAAGCAGATGGAATCGTGGCAACGCCAGGTGCCAATGGATGGCGGCCAGGCGCGCGAGCAGCACGACCAGCATGGCGGCAGCGGTATCCAGCCAGTGCGGCGTGCCGATCATGCGCAGGCCGATGAAGGTCAGTGCTCCGGCGATGCAGGCCGTGGCGTAGATTTCCTTCTGGAAGATCAGCGGAATCTCGTTGCACAGCACATCGCGAATCACCCCACCAACCACCCCGGTCATCACCCCCATGATCACCGCGGTGCTGATCGGCGTACCGTGCTGCAGCGCCAGTTCGGTGCCATACACGGTGAACACGGCCAGACCGAAGGCATCGGCGATCAGCAGACCCTTCTCGTGAATAGGCCGGGTCATGCGCACCCAGGCCACGGTGCCCAGCGCTGCCAGCGAGGCCACCAGAACGTAAGTGTCGTCACGAATCCAGCTAACCGGATGATTGTCCAGAATCAGGTCGCGCAAGGTGCCGCCACCCAGGGCAGTGACGATGGCCATCACCAGCACGCCGAACAGGTCCATGGACTTGCGGCCCGCCATCAGGGCACCGGTGATGGCGAACACCGCTACGCCTAACAGGTCGGCGACGTAGAAAAGGGTTTGCATGCTGTCCTCAGCGGCTGACCGGCGTACGCAGGGTGACGAACTCCTCGGCGGCGCTCGGGTGCACGCCGATGGTCTCGTCGAAGATCTGCTTGGTCGCACCGGCCTTCAGTGCGATGGCCAGCCCCTGGACGATCTCGCCGGCCTCCGGCCCCACCATATGGCAGCCGAGCACGCGGTCGCTGTCGGCGTCGACCACCAGTTTCATCAGCGTACGTTCCGGATCCTCGGTGAGCGTCAGCTTCATCGGCCGGAAGCGGCTCTCGAAGACCTGCACCTTGTAGCCCTCTTCGATGGCCTGCTCCTCGCTGAGGCCAACGGTGCCGATATTCGGCAGGCTGAACACCGCAGTGGGAATCATCCGGTAGTCCACCGGGCGATATTCCTCGGGTTTGAACAGCCGGCGCGCAACCGCCATGCCTTCGGCCAGCGCAACCGGCGTCAGCTGCACGCGGCCGATCACATCGCCGAGGGCGAGAATCGATGGCGTGGAGGTCTGGAACAGGTCGTCGACCTCGATGTAGCCGCGCTTGTCCAACTTGACCTCGACGTTCTCCAGGCCGAGGTTATCGAGCATGGGCCGGCGGCCGGTGGCGTAGAACACGCAGTCGGTTTCCAGCACGCGACCGTCCTTGAGCGTGGCGGCCAGGCTGCCGTCGGCCTGGCGTTCGATGCTGGCGATATCGGCATTGAACTGCAGGTCGACACCCTTCTTGCTCAGCTCGTCGCGCAGGTGTTCACGCACCGCACCGTCGAAACCCCGCAGGAACAGGTCACCGCGATACAGCAACGAGGTGGTTGCGCCCAGGCCATTGAAGATCGAGGCGAACTCCACGGCGATGTAACCGCCGCCCACCACCAGTACGCGCTTGGGCAGCTGCTTGAGGAAGAACGCCTCGTTGGAGCTGATGGCAAGCTCACGGCCAGGAATATCGGGGATCTTCGGCCAGCCGCCGGTGGCGATCAGAATGCGCTCGGCGCTGTGACGCTGGCCATTGACCTCGACGGTATGCGCGTCGACGATGCGCGCATGACCTTCGAACAGACTGACACCGCTGTTGGTCAACAGGTTACGGTAGATGCCATTGAGGCGTTCGATCTCGCGGTTCTTGTTGGCGATCAGCGTCGCCCAATTGAAATTGGCCTCGCCCAGCGACCAACCGAAGCCCGAGGCCTGCTCGAAGTCGTCGGAAAAGTGCGCGCCGTACACCAGCAGCTTTTTCGGTACGCAACCGACGTTGACGCAGGTGCCGCCCAGGTAGCGGCTTTCGGCGACCGCAACACGGGCACCATAACCAGCGGCGAAGCGCGCCGCACGTACGCCGCCGGAACCGGCGCCGATAACGAACAGGTCGAAGTCGTGACTCATGGGGTATCTCCTTGGCAGACGAGGAGCATACCGTAAAGGCCAGCGCCAAGCCGAACAGCAGAGGTTGAGAACATGCGCCCTACCCTGACTCATCTTGCCCTGCACGTCCCCGATCTCGATGCCTGCATCGCCTTCTACGAGCAATTCTGCGGCATGCAGGTGATCCACCAGCGCCCTGGCAAGGGCACGCGCATCGTCTGGATGGCCGAGCCGGGCAAGGAACACCAGTTCATCTTCGTCATCATGCCGGGCGGACAGGACCGCCACCTGGCTGACAACGACTACAGCCACTTCGGCTTTGCCCTGAGCAGTCGCGAAGAGGTCGATCGCATCGCCGCCATGGCCGAATGCGCCGGCTGCCTGATCTGGCCGCCACGCGATGAGCCCTACCCGGTCGGCTATTACTGCGGCCTGCGCGATCCGGCAGGCAACTATGTGGAGTTCAGCTACGGCCAGCCATTAGGGCCTGGCTCCGAGCAGATGCCGATACCCTGAAACGCAAGACGCCACCCGAAGGTGGCGTCTTTATCTGCGCGCGCAGGCGCTTTCGTCAGAACGCCTTGCCGGTCTTGTACAGGTGCTCGAAGCAGAAGTTGGTCGCGTCGATGTAACCCTCGGCGCTACCGCAGTCGAAACGCTGGCCCTTGAACTTGTACGCCATCACGCAGCCCTGCTGGGCCTGGCGCATCAGGGCGTCGGTGATCTGGATCTCGCCACCCTTGCCCGGCGGCGTGCTGCGGATCAGTTCGAAGATGTCCGGGGTGAGGATGTAGCGGCCGATGATCGCCAGGTTCGACGGTGCGTCTTCGGGCTTGGGTTTCTCCACCATGTTGCTGACGCGGTAGATATCGTCGCGGATCATCTCGCCGTCGATCACACCGTATTTGTAGGTTTCGTCCCTGGGGACTTCCTGGATCGCGACAATGGAGCAACGGAACTGGTTGTACAGCTTGACCATCTGCGCCAGCACGCTGTCGCCTTCGAGGTTCAGGCACAGGTCGTCCGCCAGTACCACGGCGAACGGCTCATCGCCGATCAGCGGCTGACCGCAGAGGATGGCGTGGCCCAGGCCCTTCATCTCCACCTGGCGGGTGTAGGAGAAGCTGCATTCGTCGATCAGGCGACGGATGCCGACCAGGTACTTTTCCTTGTCGGTGCCCTTGATCTGGTGCTCGAGCTCATAACTTACGTCGAAGTGATCTTCCAGCGCGCGCTTGCCTCGACCAGTGACGATGGAGATCTGACTCAGACCAGCCTCCAGGGCTTCCTCGACGCCATACTGAATCAGTGGCTTGTTCACCACCGGAAGCATTTCCTTGGGCATTGCCTTGGTAGCAGGCAGGAAGCGCGTGCCGTAACCGGCAGCGGGGAACAGGCATTTCTTGATCATGGGACTCCCTAATGGGGATGGTTGGAATGCCCGCTCAGTCTATCAAGCCGCGCTAGCCTTACAACTGCCGCTTGCAGGCCGACCGATGCCACGATAGAGAAAACCCAGCTCCGCCAGTTGATCGGCATCATAGATATTGCGCCCATCGAACAGCACCGGCATACGCATCTGCCCGCGGATGCGCGGAAAATCAGGCTGGCGGAACTGCTTCCACTCGGTAACCAGCACCAGTGCATCCGCCCCCTGAGTGACGCTGTAGGGCGATTCGCTCAACAACAACTGCCCCGACTCGGCGGCCGACGCGTAGCGCGCGGCGACGGCTGCAGTGGCGGCCGGATCGCAAGCCTGCACCTTGGCGCCTGCCGTCAACAGTGCATCGAGCAGCACCAGGCTGGGCGCCTCGCGCAGATCGTCGGTGCCGGGCTTGAACGCCAGCCCCCAGAGCGCGACCACCCTGCCCTGCAAATGGCCGTTGAAATGCTCGCGCAGGGCCTGGAACAGCAGCGTCTTCTGCAACGCGTTACGCGCCTCGACCGCGCGCAGGATACCCGGCTCGATGCCCTCGTGCTCGGCGGTACGGATCAGCGCCTTGACGTCCTTGGGAAAGCACGAACCGCCATAGCCACAGCCGGCATAGATGAAATGCGTGCCGATACGCCGGTCACTGCCGATGCCACGACGTACTTGCTCGATATCCACGCCGAGGCGCGCGCAGATGCCGGCCATTTCATTGATGAAGGAGATCTTGGTCGCCAGAAAGGCATTGGCCGCATATTTGCTGAACTCGGCGGCGCGCACGCCCATGCACAGCAAGCGATCATGATTGCGCAGGAACGGCGCGTAGAGCCTGCGCAGCAGCTCGCGACCGCGCTCATCCTCGCAGCCGACGATCACCCGGTCAGGGCGCATGAAGTCCTCGACCGCAGAACCTTCCTTCAAGAACTCCGGGTTACTCGCCACCAACACCCGCGCGCGTTTCTGCCGACGCGCCAGGCCCGCATTGATACGCTGCTCGACGCGCTCGGCAGTGCCCACCGGCACCGTGGATTTATCCACGACCAGGCAGGCGTGATCGAGCCGTGCGCCCAGCTCGTCGGCAACCGCCAGCACATGGCTCAGATCGGCCGAACCGTCTTCACCGCTGGGCGTGCCTACGGCGATGAAGATGACCTCGGCGCGGCGGATGCCGGCCTGTAGCTGAGAAGTGAAGCTGAGTTGCCCGCCGGCCAGTTGAGCCCTGAGCATCGCCTCCAGGCCAGGCTCATAGATCGGCACCTCGCCTCGCGACAGCATCGCCACGCGTTGCGGGTCGCGCTCGACGCAAACCACCTGATTACCCATCTCGGCAAAGCAGGTCGCCGTCACCAAGCCCACATATCCCGCTCCTATCACGCATATCTGCATCGCAGCACCCTCCAGGCCTTTGCTGCGATTGCAACCAATCGCCGTGGCAGCGATGTGACGGCAAGACGAAAGAATGATGACAAGCGTCGTTTGCTGGCATTGGCTCGAGGCCACTTGCCGCTTGGGCGCAACGCTGCCCAGCAGCGCTGGAAACAAACCGACTAAGGGGAATAGGGTGGGCTATCCAGGCTCTCGCCTGGGCAGTCAGGAAATACTCACTGGTGGCTCAACAGCTTGCGCAGCGGCACACCGTCCTTGAGCACCGGCGACTTGATGACGATGTAGCTGAAGTACTTGGAGATGCCGATGTTCTTGTCCAGCAGCCCTTCCATCACTTCCTGATAGTGCTGGATGCTGCGGGTCATGAAGCGCACCAGGTAGTCGTAGCCGCCGCTGATCAGGTGGCATTCGAGCACTTCATCGACCAGGCGGATGTTGGATTCGAATTTGGCGAAGTCTTCACGCTTGTGGTCGCTCAGGGTGACCTCGGTGAATACCGTCACCGATTCGGTGATCTTGGCCAGGTTGAGGTGGGCGTTGTAGCCGGAGATGTAGCCCGCCGCTTCGAGTCGCTTGACCCGTTGCAGGCAAGGGCTGGCCGAGAGGCCCACGGTGTCGGCGAGGCTGACGTTGGTGATGCGGCCATCTTTCTGCAATTCGACCAGGATGTTGATATCGATCCGGTCCAGCTTGACTATTCCTTCCATCGCTTACGTCTCAATCACCGATTTCCGTCTTTCTAGCAAATTCAGCGACGCAGGGACAGCTGATGCTGCGCCACCAGGTCGGCCATACTGCTGGCACAGAACTGCGCCCCACAAGGTTGTGCATGCTCGCTTTCCCCGCGGCGAATCAGGCACAGATCGTCCGACGCCAGCATGCTGGCCGCGGGCGTAGAAACCTGCAGGACATGCCTGGCCTGCAGGTCGTGAGCCGCCAGCCAGGTTCGGTCCGTCAGCGGATTGCCGGCTCGCGACAGCAGATCCTCGGCGGCGATGCCCAGGCGCTCGCACAGCGCATCGCGGTCGGCGCTGTCGCGGTCGCCGTACACCAGCAGTCGATAGAACTTGCGCAGGTAGAGCATGGCGCCGGGCGCGTCCTCGAATAGCGTCCAGTCGCCTGCCGAACGGGCGAAGCTCATGCCCTCCTCCCAGGTGGCCTGCAGCCCCAGGCTTTCGGCCAGCTGGCGATGGGCGAAACACAGCAGCCCGCCGAAACCCAGTTCGCCGAAACGCGGATAGAGCGCCTGGTTGATCCGCCTGAACTCGGCCAGGATCTGCTCCTTGCTCGGTGTATCGGCAAGGCCCTCCAACAATGGCTGCAGCGCCGCCCAGATACCGGAATCGCGATCAACCAGCACTTCGTCGCAGTCGATCAGCAGTGCACGATAGTCAGTCAGTTCCGTGGCCATGCCAGCCTCCCTCGCGGTGTTTCATAAGTGGAACTCTATGGCTGCCTCGGTCGACGCCGCATCACTGGCATCGCCCGAGGCCAGGGCTTAGTTCAATACGCGCCCCAGGGCCGCTTCGAGGATATCCAAGGCTTCATCGACCTGTGCCTCTTCGGTGACCAGCGGCGCGAGGAAGCGCAGCACGTTGCGGTAAATACCGCACTTGATCACCAGCAGGCCGCCTTTGCGGGCTTCGTCGATGAGCTTCTGGTTGAGCTCGGGGTCGGGGCTGTGCGCCGCATCGTCCTTGACCAGTTCGATCGCCAGCATGAAGCCACTGCCGCGCACGTCGCCAATCTGCCGGTAGCGTGCCTGCAGCCGCAGCAGGCCCTGACGCAGGCGCTCGCCCAGGCGGTCGCCACGGGGCAGCAGCTGTTCGCGCTCATAGGTATCGATCACCGCCAGAGCTGCGGCGCACGACAGTGCATTGCCGCCATAGGTGCCGCCGAGACCACCAGGCGCTGGCGCATCCATGATCTGCGCACGGCCGACCACACCGGAGATCGGCATGCCGGCAGCCAGGCTCTTGGCCACGGTGACCAGGTCGGGCTGGATGCCGGCATGCTGAAAGCCGAACCAGGTGCCGGTACGGCCGAAGCCTGCTTGCACTTCGTCGAGAATCAGGACGATGCCGTGCTCCTCGGTCAGCGCCCGCAGCGCCTTGAGGAACTCCGGCGGCGCGGTGAGGAAGCCGCCATCGCCCTGCACCGGCTCGATAACGATGGCCGCAACGCGCTCCGGCGCTACCTGGGTGGCGAACAGCTCGTTGAGGGCCGCCAGCGCCATCTCGCTGGTGAAACCGCGATAGGCATTGGGATACGGGGTATGGAACACCTCCGGCGCCATGCCGAAGTTCTGCTTGTAGGGCTCGCTCATGCCGGTCAGGGTGCTACCGAGCAGGGTGCGACCATGGAAACCGCCACGGAAGGAAATCACCGCTGGGCGCTTGGTATGGGCGCGGGCGATCTTCACCGCGTTTTCCACCGCCTCCGCACCGGAGGTGAACAGCGCCGCCTTGTGTGCGATGCCGCTGGAGCCGGCGACCAGTTCGCACAGGCGCTTCGCCAGGTCGATATAGGGCTGATAGGCCACAACCTGGAAGCAGGCATGGGTGACCTTCTGCAACTGCACCTGCACTGCGGCGATCACCTGCGGGTGGTTGTGGCCGATGTTCATCACGCCGATGCCGCCGACGAAGTCGAGGTAGCGCTTGCCATCGACATCCCACACCTCGGCGCCCTGAGCCCGGTCGATGACCAGCGGATGGGCGGTGACCAAGCCGCGCGGTACGAACTGATCACGCTGCTGGAGCAAATAAGGGGTTTCTTCGCATTTGCTGTTCATGGCATCTCCCATAGTGAGCCGGGCAACCGGGAGGCGGCTGCAATGCGCTCAGGTTAAGCAATCGCGGCAAAGTTCTAAGCCGAACTTGGCCGCCGAGAGATACGGATCGACTGTTTTGCTCCCGGCAAACGGCAGAATCGGCCACGGCACGGAATCTGCCGGATTGGCCAGCAGAGAAGCCGGCATGTTGCGGTGTACGCAGCCATTTCGACATTTACTGCTCCGCTGCTACGGCACACTGAAAGTCTTTGCCTACAGGAGAAAATGCCATGGCCCTGCTCTATAAAGCCGACCCGGTGCGCGGCGAACACTGGCAAGCGCTGTTCGCCGAACAGGCTCCGGATATTCAGTGGCGCGCCTGGCCAGAGATCGGCGACCCGCGCGAGATCCGCTATCTGGCAGCCTGGCAGGCGCCGGAGAATCTGCTGGAACTGCTGCCGAACCTGCAGGTGCTGTTCGCCCTGTCGGCGGGCGTCGATCAGCTCGATCTGAGCCGCCTGCCGCAAGACCTGCCGGTGGTACGCCTGCTCGATCCAGGCATTACCCAGGGCATGTGCGAGTACGCCAGTTTCGCCGTGCTGGCCCTGCACCGCGACATGCTGCGCTACCGCCAGCAACAGGTCGAAAGACGCTGGCAGGCGCACCCCTTGCTGCCTGCTAACAAACGCCGGGTCGGGGTCATGGGCCTCGGTCTGCAGGCGAAGCAGATACTCGCCACCCTGCAGCCCTGCGGCTTCGCCCTGTCCGGCTGGGCTCGCAGTCAGCACCAGATCCCCGGCGTGCAGTGCTTTGCCGGCACCGAGCAGTTGCCGACGTTCCTTGGTCAATGCGACATCCTGCTTTGCGTCCTACCGCTGACTGAGCAGACCCAGGGCATGCTCGATCACGAGCTGTTCGCCCAACTGCCGCGCGGCGCTGCGTTGGTCAACATGGGCCGCGGAGGTCATCTGGTGGAAGCCGATCTGCTCGAAGCCCTGGCCAGCGGCCAGCTCAGTGCCGCAGTGCTCGACGTGCTGCAACAGGAACCCGCAGCCCCAGAGCACCCGTTCTGGCATCACCCACAGATTCTGCTGACCCCGCATATCGCGGCGATGACCCAACCGGACAGCGCCTTCGCCGGACTGCTGGACAATATCCGCCGTCATCAACGCGGCGAGCCGATGCGCGGACAGATCGACCGCCAGCGAGGCTACTAACTGCCGACCTGGCGCCAGATCTCGCCCGCTGCGGCGTGTTCTGGCGAGACTAGCCCTGCCTGCCACACCGCGAGCGCTGCCGTCTCTCAAGCAAAAAGAAGCCCGCACAATGAGCGGGCCAAAGGGTGACAACACCAACACAAAGGGTTAAAGCGCTGCGGCGATTGCCTTGCCAACGTCCTGGGTCGAACCCTGGCCGCCGAGGTCGGGGGTGATCGGCCCGGCAGCGATGACCTGTTCGATGGCCTTGAGGATGCCGTCGTGAGCAGCGCGGTAGCGTTCGTCGCCATTACCAAGAAACTCCAGCATCAGCGCGCCGGACCAGATCATGGCAATCGGGTTGGCGATGTTGCGGCCGAAGATGTCCGGCGCCGAGCCGTGTACTGGCTCGAACAGCGAGGGGAAGCGCCGCTCGGGGTCGAGGTTGGCCGATGGCGCGATGCCGATGGTGCCGGCGCAGGCCGGGCCCAGGTCGGAGAGGATATCGCCGAACAGGTTGGAGGCCACCACCACGTCGAAACGATCGGGCTGCAGCACGAAGCGTGCGCAGAGGATGTCGATATGCTGCTTGTCCCAGCTGACCTCGGGATAGTGCTCGGCCATGCGCGCGGTGCGCTCGTCCCAGTAAGGCATGCTGATGGAGATGCCGTTGGATTTGGTGGCAGCGGTCAGGCGCTTGCGCGGCCGGCTCTGCGCCAGGTCGAAGGCGAACTTGAGAATCCGGTCCACACCACGGCGCGTGAACACCGACTCCTGCAACACGAACTCGTGCTCGGTGCCTTCGAACATCTTGCCGCCCACCGAGGAATACTCGCCCTCGGTGTTCTCGCGAATCACCACGAAATCGATGTCGCCCGGCTCACGCCCGGCCAGCGGGCATGGCACGCCCGGGAACAGGCGCACCGGACGGATGTTCACGTACTGATCGAAGTCGCGGCGGAACTTGAGCAGCGAGCCCCACAGGGAGATGTGATCGGGCACCTTGTCCGGCCAGCCGACGGCGCCGAAGTAGATGGCATCGAAGCCCTTGAGCTGCTCGAACCAGTCGTCGGGCATCATCTGCCCGTGCTGCAGGTAGTAGTCGCAACTGGCCCACTCGAATACTTCGATGTGCAGGTCCAGATTCCATTTGGCGGCGGCCTGTTCCAGCACGCGCAGCCCCTCGGGCATCACTTCCTGGCCGATGCCGTCACCGGCGATGGCGGCGATTCTGTATGTCGTGCTCATGTATCACCTCACGCGCCCAACAAGCCGCCGATATGGAATGCCTTGATTTCCAGGTATTCGTCGAGGCCGTACTTGGAGCCCTCGCGGCCTAGCCCCGACTGCTTGACGCCACCGAAGGGCGCCACTTCCATGGAGATCAACCCGGTGTTGAGGCCAACCATGCCGAACTCCAGCGCCTCGCCAAAGCGCCAGGAGCGCCCCATGTTCTGGGTGAAGAAGTAGGCACCGAGGCCGTACGGGGTGGCGTTGGCCATTTCCAGTGCCTGCTGCTCGGTGGCAAAACGCATCAGCGGGGCGACCGGGCCGAAGGTTTCTTCGTTGGCCAGCAGCATGCTTGGGTTGGCATCGCCCAGTACGCTGGGCTGGACGAACTGCCCCTCGCCCGTCGGCACTGCGCCACACAACAGTTGCGCGCCCTGAGTCAGGGCATCGTCGATATGCCGGGCGACCTTGCTCACGGCTGCAGCGTTGATCAGCGGGCCGATAGTGGTGCCAGCTTCCAGGCCGTCGCCGACCTTGAGCTTGCCCACCTCCTCCACCAGGCGCGCGGCGAAGCGCTCGTAGATGCCGTCCTGGACCAGGATGCGGTTGGCGCAGACGCAAGTCTGCCCGGCGTTACGGAACTTGCTCTGCATCACCCCGGCAATGGCCTGTTCGAGGTCGGCGTCGTCGAACACGATAAAGGGCGCATTACCGCCCAGCTCCAGGCTCAGGCGCTTGATCTGCTCGGCGCTCTGGCGCATCAGCAGGCGGCCCACGGCGGTGGAGCCGGTGAAGGAAATCTTGCGCACCGTGGGGTTGCCGGTGAGTTCTTCACCGATACCCGCCGGCATACCGGTCAGTACATTGAACACCCCGGCAGGTATGCCCACGCGCTCGGCCAGCACCGCCAGGGCCAGGGCCGACAGCGGGGTCAGCTCGGACGGTTTGACCACGATCGGGCAACCAGCCGCCAGGGCCGGCGCGCATTTGCGGGTGATCATGGCGTTGGGGAAGTTCCACGGGGTGATGGCCGCGCACACCCCGACTGGCTGTTTGAGGGTCATCAGGCGGCGGTCGCCGCTGGGCGTGGGAATGGTCTCGCCATAGACGCGGCGCGCCTCCTCGGCGAACCATTTGACGAAGCTGGCGCCATAGCGGATCTCGCCCTGGGCTTCGGCCAGGGGCTTGCCCTGCTCGCAGGTCATGATCAGGGCCAGGTCGTCGAGGTTGTCGAGCATGGCCTGATACCAGCGCTCCAGCAGCGCCGCGCGCTCGGCGGCCGGGCGCGCACGCCAGGCCGGCCAGGCACGCTCGGCGGCTTCGATGGCGCGGCGGGTTTCGCTGCCCTGCAGGGCCGGTACACGGGCGATGCACTCGCCAGTGGCGGGGTTGATCACCTCCAGGGTGGCGCCATCGTCGGCGCCCTGCCACTGCCCGTCGATATAGGCACGCTCGGTCAGAAGGCTGGGATCCTGCAAACGATTCTTCAACATGATGGACTCCGGTTTCGAGACAGCCTTCAGTCTATTGAGGGGCTCCAGACGAGGATGCTGAAAGCGGCCGTTACACAGTGACGGATGCTGAAAATCGCCGCGCCACGGCAGGCTCTGCCGGGGCTCTTTTTCAGTTGCGCAACGAGCCCAGCAGGCCATCGAGAAACCGCTCGCCGGCATCCATCTGGCTCAGCTCGACGAACTCGTCGGGCTTGTGCGCCTGCTCGATGGAGCCCGGCCCACAGACCACTACCGGCACATCCAAGCGCTGGGTGAACAGCCCGCCTTCGGTGCCGAACGACACCTTGGCGGTGCCCGTGCCGGGTTCGGCAAAGGCCTGTAGAAAACGCACGGCTTCGACGCTCGGGTGGGTGTCGAGGCCGGGGTAGACGTTCAGCGTCTCGATTTCGATGGCCGCCACGCTGGACAGGCGCTTGGCTTCGGCAGCAATGGCCTCGGCCTGCTCGCGCATCTGCTCGATGAAGCCATCGAGATCATCAGCCGGCAGGTTGCGCACCTCGAAGTCCAGGCTGCACAGGTTGGGCACGATGTTCAGCGCCCGGCCGCCGGCGATCTGGCCGACATGCACGGTGCTATAGGGCACGTCGTAGGCGGCGTCCTGCGCACCCTGGCTTTGCAGGTATTGCTGGCCCTGGCGCAGGGCGGCGATGAAGTCGCAAGCCAGATGGATGGCATTGGCCGAGCGCGGCGCCAGCGAGGAATGCGCTTCCTGGCCGTGGCACAAGGCGCGGTAGGAGCCCTTGCCCTTGTGGCCAAGGACGAACTGCATGCCCGTCGGCTCGCCGACGAGACACAGCATCGGCCGGACCGGCGCCAGGTGCAGTACGTCGAGCAGGCGGCGTACGCCGACGCAGCCGATCTCCTCGTCATGCGACAGGGCCAGTTGCAGTGGGCGGCTCAGGGGGCTGTCGGCTGCGGTGAGCATGGCGTCGATGGCCAGGGCGATGAAGCCCTTCATGTCGCAACTGCCGCGCCCGTACAGACGCCCGTCGCGCTGGGTCAGCTCGAAGGCCGGCAGCGTCCAGGCCTGGCCCGCAGCCGGCACCACATCGGTATGCCCGGACAAGAGGATGCCCGGCACCTCCCGTGGGCCAACGCTGGCGAACAGGTTGGCCTTGCGTCCGCTCTCGTCCTTGACGATCAGCGACTCGATGCCCTTGCTCGCCAGCAGCTCGCGCACGTAGTCGATCAGCGCCAGGTTCGGCTCCGAGGAGACGGTGTCGAAGGCGATCAGGCGTTTGAAGATGTCCAGTGCACGGACTCTCATGCGTAGGCCTCCGTTTTGCGGCTGCTGCTCACCGGCAGGGCCTGCTGCGCGTGCTGCAACTCGGCGCTGCTGCGGTGGCAGAGCACCTCGCTGCCACCGAGAATCAGCCCGCGCGGCGGCATGCTGCGGTTGCACAGACCGTCGACCCGCACGGGGCAGCGGTTGAGGAACGGGCAGAGCTTGGCCCCGGCGAGCGGCTCGCCTATCGCCGGCAACGGGCCGTAGTTGGCCCCGCAGCTCTCCAGCCAACCCTGGCGCAGCTCCGGCACCGAGTTGATCAGCAGGTCGGTGTAAGGGTGGAACGGTGCCTCGGCAAAAGCCTCCTGCGTGCCGGCCTCCACCTTGTGGCCGCTGTACATCACCACGATGTCGTCACACAGCGCACGCACCGTGGAGATGTCGTGGCTGATGAACAGGTAGGACAGACCCAGCTCGCGGCGCAGCTCACGCAGCAGTTCGAGAATCGCCGCGCCGACCACGGTATCGAGTGCCGAGGTGACCTCGTCGCAGAGAATCAGATCCGGTTCGGCAGCCAGCGCCCGTGCGAGGTTGATGCGTTGTTTCTGGCCACCGGACAGCTCGCCAGGACGGCGCTGGGCGATGCCGGCCGGCAACTGCACCAGCTCCAGCAGCTCGGCCATGCGCCGTTGCTGCTGCGCGCCCTTCATGCCGTGGTAGAAGCGCAGCGGGCGGGCCAGGATGTCAGCGATGCTATGGCGGGGGTTGAGCGCCGTGTCGGCATTCTGGAACACGTACTGGATGCGCCGGAACTGCTCGCGGCTGCGCCCATCCAGGGAGCGGCTCAGGGGCTGGCCATCGAGCAGGATCTGACCGGCCGAGGGTTCGACCAGGCCGGCGATGGCCTGGGCCAGGGTGGTCTTGCCCGAGCCGGACTCACCGATCACGCCGACCGCCTCGCCACGCCGCACCTTGAGGTCGACGTTGTGCAGCACCTTCTTCAGCCCGTAGCAGATTTCCAGCCCCCGCACATCGAGCAACAGGCCGTCCTCTTCAGGGGTGACCTGGTGATCGCAGACGCCGCTTTGCACCACCGGTTTCATCGCCGCCAGCAGGCTTTGCGTATAGGGGTGCTGCGGCGCGCGCAGAATCTGCTCGGTGCTTTCGTGCTCCTGAATCTGGCCATCGCGCAGGACGATGATGCGGTCGGCCATCTGCGCCACCACCGCCAGATCGTGAGACACGTAGATGGCCGTGGTATCGCGCTCGCGCACCACCTGCTTGAAGGCGCGCAGCACTTCGATCTGGGTGGTCACGTCCAGTGCCGTGGTCGGTTCATCGAGAATCACCAGCGCCGGATCGGTGATCAGCGCCATGGCCGCCATCAGCCGCTGCAACTGGCCACCCGAGACCTGATGCGGATAGCGCGCGCCGATGCGCTCGGGCTCCGGCAGGGCCAGGGCGCGGAACAGCTCCACGGCCTTTTCCTGCGCCTGTTTGCGCGACAGCACACCATGAATCAGGGCGCTTTCGATCACCTGTTCCATGATGCTCTTCGACGGGTTGAAGGCCGCCGCCGCGCTCTGCGCGATATAGGCCACGGTGCGCCCGCGCAGTTTGGCCAGCTCGCTGTTGGAGAGTTGCAGCACATCGACGTCGCCGATGCGCACCGAGCCGCCGACGATGCGGCAACCCGCACGGGCATAGCCCATCAGTGACAGCGCAATGGTGCTCTTGCCCGAGCCGGACTCGCCGATCAGCGCCAGCACTTCGCCCTTGTTCAGGCTGAACTCGGCACCGTGCACGATCGGCACGTCGACACCCTGGTCGTTGCGCGCGGCCACTTGCAGGCCACTTACCTTGACGATCTGCTTCATCTCACTTCTCCCTGCCGTGCTGGGTTCGCCCGCCGAGGCTGTCGATGAGCAGGTTGACGCCCATGGTCAGGCTGGCGATGGCCAGCGCCGGAGCCAGTACCGCCGGGGCGCCCTGCCCCAGGCCCTGAATGTTTTCGCGCACCAGTGAGCCCCAGTCGGCCTCTGGCGGCTGAATGCCTAAGCCGAGGAAGCTCATGGCGCTGAGCAGCAGCACGACGTAGACGAAGCGCAGGCCGAAATCGGTGAACACCGGGCGCAGCATGTTCGGCAGCACCTCGATGAAGATGATGTAGGCCATGCCCTCGCCACGGGTGCGCGCGACCCGCACGAAGTCCATGGTCATCAGGTTGACCGCCACGGCGCGGGAGATGCGAAATGAGCCAGGCATGTAGGCGAAGGCCGCCATCAACAGCAACAAGGGTACCGAGGAGCCGAACGTGGCCACCATCAGCAGGGCGAAGATCTTGTTGGGAATGGCGATCAAGGCGTCCTGGGTACGACTGATCAGGGCATCCAGCCAGCCGCCGGAGGCCGCCGCCACCAACGCCAGCAGAACACCGGCGGCGCACGCCAGTACGGTAGCCAGCAGCGCCAAGCCGATGGTGTACGGCGCGCCCTGCAGCAGGCGGCTGAGCATATCGCGGCCCAGGTAATCGCTGCCCAACGGATATTGCAGGCTGAGCGGACCGAAGAAGTCATCGCTGACCAGGGCGTTGGGGTCGTGCGGCGCCAGCCAGGGGCCAGCCACCGCCATCACGGCCCAGAACAACACCAGCAGCAAACCGACGATGCCGGCACCGGACAGCGCCAGTCGGCGTTTGCGCGGCGCCACGGGTGCCACCGTCGCCTCGACGGAGTCATTGCTCAGCGCTACGTTCGCTTGTGTGGATACGGTGTCCGTTTTCATTTGCGCAGCCTCGGGTTAGACAGGATGGCACAGAGGTCGGCCAGCAGTACCAGCACCAGGAAGCCCAGGCAGAACAGCATCACACAGGCCTGTACCAGGGGCATGTCGCGGGTGATCACGCCGTTGACGATCAGCGTGGCGATGCCCGGATAGTTGAAGATCGACTCGACGATGACCACGCCGCCAAGCAGGTACGACAGGCTCAGCGCCACGGCATTGGCAATCGGTCCGATGGCGTTGGGCAGCGCATGGCGCAGCACCACGCGAATCGGGCGCGCCCCCTTGAGCACGGCCATTTCCACATAGGGCGAGCTGAGCTGGTCGATCACCGCCGCGCGGGTCATGCGCGCCATCTGCGCGATCAGCACGCAGCACAGGGTCAGCACCGGCATGGCGTAGACGCGCACCAGTTCACCGAAGCTGTGCACATCGACGTTGCGCGACAAGGCCGACAGCCAGCCCAGCTTCACCGCGAAGATCAGCACGGCGATGGTGGCGATGAGGAACTCCGGCACGGATACCGCGAATACCGTCAGCATGTTGCTGTAACGGTCGAATTTCGAACCCCGGTACATGGCCGAGAGAATGCCGATGGTCAGCGCCACCGGCACCGAGACCAGCGCGGTGATCGCCGCCAGGCTCAGGGTGTTGGGCAGGCGGCTGGCGATCAGATCACCCACCGGCATGCCGTTGACCATCGACACCCCCGGGTTGCCGCTGAGCAGTCCACCCAGCCAGTACAGGTAGCGCAGGTACACCGGTTGATCCAGACCGAGCTGCGCACGCATGGCCGCCACCGCTTGCGGTGTGGCCTCCTGACCGAGCATTTCCTGCACGGCATCGCCGGGCAACAGGCTGGTGAGGAAGAACACCACCAGCGAGACGATCAGCAAGGTGATTACACCGATCCCCAGACGTCCCACCACAAGGCGCGCAATGGTGCCATTCATATCAAGAGCCCCTCTTATTCTAAGGTCGCCGCCTGCGATACCCGCAGGCGGCGCCATGGTTATCGGCGCTACGCTTCAGGCATCCAACCAGACGTGCTCGGCGAACATGTAGCCCATCAAGCCACCCAGCGGATGTGGTGCAAGGCCTTTGAGCTTGGCGTTGTGACCATCGAGACTACTGCTGAATTGCGGGATGCCCACGCCACAATGCTCGTTAACCAGCATCTGCATCTCGCCGTACATCTGTTTGCGCTGGGCGTCGTCGGTTTCCCCACGAGCGGCTAGCAGCAACTCGTCGAAACGCTCGCTCTTCCAACCCGACTCGTTCATCACTGCATCGGACTGGAAGAACAGGCTGAACATCAGATCGGCGGTAGGCCGCGCATTGATCGAGCCGAAGCCCAGCGGATGCTTCATCCAGTGGTTGGACCAGTAGCCATCGGCCGGCACCCGCTTGATATCCAGCTTGAGGCCGATCTGCTGACCGGAGAGCTGGAGCAGCTGGGCGATGTCCTGCGAGCCGGTAGCGGCCTCGGAAGCCACCAGCGGCAGAGAACGCCCGGCCATGCCGGATTTTTTCAGGTGGAACTTGGCCTTGTCCGGGTCGAACGCACGCTGCGGAACATCGGCGGAGTAGTAACGGTTGTTGGCGGCGATCGGTTGATCGTTGGCGATCTTGCCGTAACCCCGGAAAGCCACGCGGTTGATCTGCTTGCGATCGAGCAGGTACTTCATGGCCAGGACGAAATCCGGGTTCTGCACCGGGCCCAGCTCATCGCGCATTATCAGGTTGGTGTAACCGCCAGTGGGCGACTCCATCAGCGCCACGCTGGCACTGCCCTCAAGGCGTGAAACCGAGCGCGGGCTGACCGGGTTGATCAGGTCCACGTCACCGGCCAGCAACGCACTGATACGCGCCGACTCATCGGGGATGGAGAAGAACTCAATCTCGTCGAGATACGGCAGACCCGCTTTCCAGTAGTTATCGTTGCGCTTGGCGATGGAGCGCACGCCTGGCTGGAACTCGGCGCAGGTGAACGGCCCGGTGCCGTTGGCCGTGGTGAAGTCGGTGGTGCCGTCGCGCACGATGAGAAAATGCGTGGTACCGAGCACTGCCGGCAGGTCGGCATTGGGGCTGACCAGGCGCACTTGAACCTCGTGCGGGCCGTTCGCCTTCACCTCCTCGAACTGCTGGGCAATGCTCAGCGCCTTGGAACCCACCTGCGGCACCTTGTGCCGAGTCAGCGAGTAGACCACGTCGGCCGAGGTCAGCGGCTTGCCATCATGGAACAGGATGTCCTTGCGCAGCTTGATGTTCCAGGACAAGGCATCGCTGGTGTCGAACGACTCGGCCAGCGACATACGCGGCACCAGTTGCTCGTCCAGTGAGGTCAGACCGTTGTAGAACATGTTGTGCCGACAATAATCGGTGTAGTTCGAGCCCTTGGCCGGGTCGAGGGTGTCAGCGGTGGAGCTGGTGGCGGTGGCCACCTTGATGCGCCCACCCCGTTTGCCAGTTACCGTAGCGCCGCTGGCGCTCGCCGCCAGCACCTGCCCTGCCGGGCCGAACAGGCTGGCGGCGCCGGCAGCGGCGATGCCGGCCAGCCCCAGCATACGCAAGGCATCGCGGCGCGACATACCCCGGTTGAGCCCCTCGAAAATGCGCTGACTCTGCTCGCCGCTGATCAGTTGAGTGCCGGGGATGTTCTTGTTGTCAGTCATATCGTTGTACCTGTCGAAAATGGAAGGCTCGAATGCTCACGGCTAAGCGGAGCGACCGGGTAACGCAAACGACGTTGGTGCCACTGTTTTTCTTGTCACACGCTCAATGCAAATAGTCCTGAATGCGGTAGTAGACCCCTACGACCGGCAGGAACCAGGGTTTGCCGAAATGCCCGGGAATCGCCGGCCAATCGAGCTCGCCCCAGGGATTGGCCTCGGCCTTGCCATCCATCACTTCAGCCATCACCTGGCCCATGTGCACCGACATCTGCACGCCATGGCCGCTGTAGCCCATGGAGTGATACACGCCACCCTGCTGGCCTGCGCGTGGCAGGCGGTCGGAGGTCATGTCCACCAGGCCACCCCAGCAATAGCCGATCTTCACCTCGGCCAACTGCGGGAACATCTGCGCCAACGCTGCCTGCAGCACCTTGCCGCTCTTGAGGTCGGAATTGCCGCCGGACATGGCGAAACGTGCCCGCCCGCCCAGCAATAGCCGGTTGTCCGGGGTGAGGCGGAAGTAGTTGCCGATGATGCGGCTGGTGACGTACGAGCGGCGCCGCGGCAGCAGGCGCTCGAGCACGGCAGCGGATAGCGGCTCGGTGGCGACGATGAAGCTGCCCACCGGCACGATGCGCCGTCGATACCAGCCCAGAGCGCCGTGCTGGCTGGCACCGGTGGCCATCAGCACCTGGCCGGCCAGCAGGCTGCCACGGCTGGTGTCGACCCGATAGCCACCGGCCACGGGCTGATGCCCCTGCATGGTGGTGCGCTCGTAGATCAGCGCACCATGGCGCGCCGCCGCCTCGGCCAGACCGATGCCGAAGCGGCCGATGTGCATCTGCACGCCATTACGCTGCAGCAGGCCACCATGGAACTGCGCGGAATCCACCTCGCTGCGCACCTGCTCGGCCGAGAGCAACTCCACCTCGGCATCCACCTCGCGGCGGATCAGCTCGCAGGTACGCGCCAGGCCCTCGTAATGCTGGGGTTTGGCGGCCAGTTTGAGCTTGCCGTTGCGGGTCAGGTCACAGGCGATAGCCTCCTGCTCCACCAGACCGACCACGCTTTGCACCGCGCTTTCGTAAGCCTGGTAATAACGGCGCGCACGTTCGCTGCCGAGGCTGGCAGCCAGCCCGGCATAGTCATGAGCGACGCCGGTGCTGCAATGCCCACCGTTGCGCCCGGAGGCCTCGCCGATCACCCGGCCGGCCTCCAGCACGGCGACGCTGGCGCCCTTCATGGCCAGCGCCCGTGCCGCCGACAGCCCGGTGAAGCCGCCGCCCACCACCACCACATCGACCCGCGCCGGCAGGTCGCCACTCTGTGCCCCGGTGAACGCCGGAGCCGTATCGAGCCAGTAGGAATCGCTGTGCATCTGCAGCTCCTCGCGCACGTCGGCGATCAGAGGCCGACCAGGGCCGGCAAACCGCCGATATCGGCGATTTGCTGGTAGCCGTAACAGGTGTTGCCTGGTTGCTCGTGACCACGGGCAACGAAGGCCTTGTGCTTGATCTTCATGTCGTCGGCCGACATCAGGTCGTAGCGAAAGCTGGAGGACACATGCAGCAGGTCTTCGGGGCCACAGCCGAGGCTGTCGAGCAGGTATTCGAAGGCTTGCAGGCGCGGTTTGTAGGCCTGGGCTTGCTGAGCGGTATACACCTTGTGGAACGGCACGCCCAGCTTGTCGACGTTGGACATGATCTGCTCGTCCATGGCGTTGGAGAGGATCACCAGCGGAATCTTGTCGGCGATCTTGGCCAGACCGGCAGTGACGTCGGCATGCGGGCCCCAGGTCGGTACGGCATCGTAGTAGCGCTGGCCTTCGCCACGGTACTCGACCCCCCAGCGCTTGCAGACGCGCGCCAGTGCGGTATCGAGAATTTCATCGTAGGGGCGCCAGTCGCCCATCACTTGATCCAGGCGATACTGCGCGAAGTCCTTGACGAACTGATCCATCTGCGCGGCCGGCACGCGGTCGGCGAACAGCTCACGGGTCAGTGGGCCCATCTGAAAGTTGGTCAAGGTGCCGTAGCAGTCGAAGGTGATGTACTTGGGGCGAAGAAAGCTCATGGCGCAGTCCTGATGTCTTGTTGAGGTTGTTGCAGTCAACATCGACTCCCCCGTCGCGCTGTACTGCCCGATCATTACAGCACCGTGAACCCAGCAGATGAGGTTAAAAGCACGCTTGGCTCGACACAAAAAGCCGTTTTACGGGCCGCACTCAGCAGACTTTGCGGGGCGCCCTGTAAGCGGGCAAAGCCAGAGAAAATGCGCCCTTTGAGGGCCATACAAGGCAAAACGGGCGCCTCGAAGGGCGCCCGCTGGGGTGTTTGCGCAGCATAATCAACTGATGTCGATGAGCACGCTCTTGTGCCGCAGATTGGCCTCGAACGCCTCGCTGCCCAGGTCCTTGCCGATGCCCGAGCCTTTGTAGCCCCCCGTGGGCAGTATGTGGTCGTCGCTGCGACCGTAACGGTTGACCCACACGGTGCCCACCTCCAGGCCGCGAATCAGGCGCAGGGCGCGATTGAGATCGGCAGTATGCACCCCCGCCGCCAGCCCGTAGCTGGGGTGCTCGGCCAACTGCAAGGCTTGCTGTTCGTCGTCGAAGGTCTGGATGGTCAACACCGGGCCGAAGATCTCTTCGAGTACCGCCGGGTTGCCGCTGTTGGCCACGCCGAGCAAGGTCGGCTGGTAGTAGGCGCCCCCCAGGCCGTCGATGCGCCCTCCTCCTTCGAGCACCTCGGCGCCAGCCTGGCGCGAGCGCTGCACGATACTGTCGATGCGTTCGACCTGCTGCCCGGAAATGATCGGCGGCAGGCTGGTCAGCGCCGACCAGGTGGGGCCGGGATGCAGCTCACGGAAATGCCCCTGCAGGCACTCGACGAAGGGTTCGAGAATGCTCCGCTCGATGATCAGCCGCGAACCAGAGACGCACACCTGGCCAGCGTTGCCGGTGATGGCCATGGCCACGCTACGCGCGGTCTTGCGCAGGTCGGGAATATCGGCGAACACCAGTTGCGGGCTCTTGCCGCCCAGCTCCAGGGTCACCGGCTTGGGGCCGTGGGTCGCGCACGCGGCCATGATGCTCGAGCCGGTGGCAGTGGAGCCGGTGAAGGTCACCTTGCTGATGCGCGGGTGGCGGCACAGGGCATCGCCAGTCAGCCGGCCGTCGCCCTGCACCACGTTGAAGATGCCCGCCGGCAGGCCGGCTTGCACTGCCAGCTCGGCGTAACGCAGGGCCGAAAACGGGGTCAGTTCGGACGGCTTGAGCACCACCGCATTGCCGGCAGCCAGGGCCGGCGCCACCTTCCAGTTGGCCATGCTCAGGGGGAAGTTCCACGGCGCGATGGCACCGATCACCCCATAGGGCTCGGCGATCTGCATGCCCAGGCGATCGCGCTGAGTGGCTGCTACCTGCCCGCCGTGCTTGTCCGCCAGTTCGGCGAAAAAACGCAGTACCTCGGCGACATAGGGAATGTCCCAGGCCAGTACGTCCTTGTGCGGGCGCGTCGAGCCCAGCGCCTCCAGGGGCGCCAGGTTGGCGGCATCGGCTTCGATCAGCTCGGCCCAGCGGCGCAGCACACGGCAGCGCTCGCGCGGCGGGCGGCTGGCCCAGTCACTCTGGCGAAAAGCCTGCCAGGCGTTCTCCACCGCCTCGTCCACCAGCGCCACATCGGCAATCGGCAATTGCGCGTAGGGCTGGCCATCGGAAGGACGCGACACCTGCAGCGCAGGCTCGCCACTGCGATAGAGGCCGCCGATGAAATGGGCACTGCGCACGGACACGCTGCTCGGGTCGAAGCTATTCATAAAGCACTCCAGAAAAGAGCCAGGGCACCTGCCCGGTGCCTGGCATGGCCAGGCCTCCATCCTAGAAAACATTGCCCGATACATGCTGCGGACTTGCTGCCCCGCGCAAGCATTAGCTGCGGTCTTTCGCCCCTCGCCTTATGCAATCGACCGTCGCGCTAGGCCCAGGCAGTCGCTACTGGGCACCTCTAAAAACTACCTGCGTTGCCATCGCTGCGTTAAAAACAGGCTCGTGCGCGAGTCCGATCAAAATGCTCATTTACAGCGCGTAAAGTCGAACGCGACTCCGAGCGTTTTTCGCCTGTTTTTGTGGGGCCGCCATCGGTATTGCGCTGGCTGCCTCGCCTACGTTTTTAGAGGCGCCCTACTGGCGCTCCAGGTAAACCTCGGCCAGGTCAGCCAGATCCCAATTGCCGCCGGTCAGTACCACGCAGACCTTTTCGTCTGCGCGCACCTTCAGCGCGCCGGCCAGCAGCGCGCCAATGCCGATCGCGGCGGCGGGCTCGGCGATCAGCTTGGCGTCCCTGGCCAGAACGCGCATGCCCTCGACAATGTGCTGGTCCTCGACCAGGACGATCTCGTCGACGTAACGCTCGATGATCGGATAAGGGTTCTGCCCCGGCACACTGATGCGCAGGCCGTCAGCGATGGTGTCGAGCAGCGGCAGCGTGGTGCGCTGCTTGTTCAAGCGGCTGTGATGGTACTTGGGGGTCAGCGCCGGTTCGGCGCCGACCACCCGCACCGATGGTTTGCTTTCCTTGATGGCCGTGGCGATGCCGGAGATCAGGCCGCCGCCACCCATGGGAACGATGACGGTGTCCACGTCCTGCAGGTCTTCGAGAATCTCGCAGCCGATGGTGCCCTGCCCGGCCATCACCAGCGGATCCTCGAAGGCATGCACCGGCACGTAGCCGTTTTCCTCGGCGATTTCGTACACCCTCTTCCAGCGCGCAGCCGTGTCGCCATCGAAGAGGATCACCTCCGCACCGAGCGCCTGGGTATTGGCGATCTTGATCTTCGGCGTGCTCACCGGCAGCACCAGAATGGCCCTCACGCCCAGCATGCGCGCAGCGTAGGCAAGCCCCTGGGCATGATTGCCGGACGAGGTGGCGATGATGCCCCTGGCGATCTCTTCCCTGGGCAGCGACAACGTCTTGTTCAGCGCGCCGCGAATCTTGAAGGCTCCGGTGATCTGCAGGGTTTCGGGCTTGAGATAGAGCTGGCAGCCAACGGCCTTTTCGATCTTTTCCGCGCGCAACAGCGGTGTATGTCTGATATGGGGCTTGAGGCGTTCCTGGGCTTGGCGGATGTCCTCGATGGTCGGATGGTCACGCATTTAATGTCCTCACGCCTACTGGCGAAATCAGGTTTCAAAGGAACGCGAAGAAGGTTCCGACGTTGCTTTCCAGTGCGTTGCGATAGATCTTCTCGGCCGTGGTGTTGTCCTGGATGGCCATGCCGGTGGAGTCGAAAATGGTGATTTCTTCGTCGCTCTCCCGCCCTGGCTTGGTGCCCAGCAGAATCTCGCCAAGCTCGCCGTGGATATCGTCCAGCCCGATGATCTTGGCGTTCAGCGGGTGCCAGGTTTCGCCTTTGTCAGTGCACTGTGCGATCGAGTCGTTGACGATCTTGGCGTGCCTGAATATCTCAGGCTCGAACTCCTGCTTGCCTTGCATATCCGTACCAATGGCGACGATATGAGTGCCGGGCTTCACCCAGCCTGCCTGCACCAGCGGGCCCTTGCCACGGGTGGTGGTGACGAGGATGTCGGCCTGCTCGACCGCCGCCTGCTTGGAGTCGGCGAGGATCACCGGAATGCCAAGCTCCGCCTCGATGTCCGTCTTGAAGCGTTCGCAGGTCTGCGGGTTTCTGCTCCAGGCGTGAATCTCTTCAATCTGCATCACCAGGCTGATGGCGCGAACCTGCATGCGCGCCTGGTTGCCAGTGCCGATGCAGGTGACCTTCCTGGCACTCTTGCGCGCCAGCGCCTTGACCGAGACAGCGCCCGAAGCGCCCGTGCGCAGGCCCGTGAGAAGGCTGCCGTCCATCACGCAGATCAGCGCGCAACTGCGGGCATCGAACAGGAGCACGCTGCCCATGCCATTGGGCACGCCATGCGCGGCGGGGTTGTCGAGAAAACCGCCGGAGGAGGCTTTCATCGAGATGATTTCGTTGCCCTTGCAATAACCGACCTTGAAGTCGATCTCGCCACGCGGTTCAGGCAGATGGATACCGATGTAATCGGGCTGCACCACCTGCCCGCTGCTAAAGGCCTTGTAGGCCTCCTCCACCGTGCCGATGACTTCTTTAAGGGATATCAAGCCGCCGACTTGCTCTTTGCTGAGCAGCAGGGTTTTCATCTGCACGACCTCACCATTCTCTGATCGGAGCGAGCGTGTCTGCCTACGCTTGCCGGTCTGCAGCGAACCAGCGCAGATGCTCGGCTCGCCTTCGATCAGTATGCCGCCGAGTGTCCGGCAGAAAATTTCGGATACAGGCCCGATGCGCAACATGCGCCTCGTTTTTGTCGTGCTTGGCGGCAGCTAACGCTTCACCCGCCTCGCAGCCACCCCGGGCAAGACGAGGCTTGCATCCGGCGAACAGGGCGATGGCAAGCGCCGCAGCATAAACTTCCGTGCTCGCCTGCGAAAACGCCCGATTCTGCGATTGCGCTTGAGCAATACGACAGCCTTAAGCGGGTCGAGCCGCCTAACATAGGGCAGCACGACGGCAGTGCCGCCCGCCCTGCAGTGGTGTTTCATCAGGACGACGGTCTTGCCGCGCCACCCTCATCATCGACTCATCTTTTGCAGGCCAGGAGAAACAGCATGCCGGCTCCCTTGATCACTATGCAGTCCACAGCGGAGTTGCCTGAAAGCGCCGATATCGTGGTCATCGGCGGCGGCATCATCGGTGCTTGCACCGCCTACTTTCTGGCCCGTGACGGACTCAAGGTCGCCCTGCTGGAAAAAGGCCGCATCGGCGCCGAGCAGTCCAGCCGCAACTGGGGCTGGTGCCGCCAGCAGAACCGCGATGCCCGCGAGCTGCCGCTGTCGACCAAGAGCCTCGACCTCTGGGAAGAAATCACTGCCGACTTGGGCGAAGACCTGGGCTTTCGCCGCTGCGGGCTGTTCTACCTGTCCGACAACCAGGCCGAGCTGGATGGCTGGGCGAAATGGCGCGACTTCGCCATCACCCAGGGCGTCACCACCCATATGCTCAGCAGCGCCGAGGCCAGCCAGCGCGGTGCTGCCACCGGCAAGCCCTGGCTCGGCGGGGTGTTCTCGCCGTCCGACGGCATCGCCGACCCAGCCCGCGCCGCGCCGCTGATCGCCAAAGGCGTGCTCAAGCATGGTGGCACGGTGCACCAGTTCTGCGCCGCACGCGGCGTGGAAACCGAGGCTGGGCGCGTCAGCGCGGTGATCACCGAACACGGTGTGATCAAGACCCAGAAGGTAGTGATGGCCGGCGGCGCCTGGGCTTCGTCGTTCTGCGCGCAACTAGGCATTCGTTTCCCACAGGCCTCGATACGCTCCAGCATCCTCTCGGTGATGCCCGGCGTGCAGGGCATTCCCGACACCCTGCATACCAGCGAAGTGACCGTCACCCGGCGTGGCGATGGCGGCTACACCCTGGCCATCTCCGGGCGTGCCTGCGTCGACCCGACGCCGCAGCAACTGCGCTTCGCCAGCTACTTCCTGCCGATGTTCGCCAAGCGTTGGCAGATGCTCTCGCCAGGCGACCTGCAGGGCTGGCTGTCCGGCCACGAAACCTGGCGCAAATGGGCGCTGGATAAACCGACGCCGATGGAGCGCATGCGCATCCTCGACCCGCGCCCGTCGGAATCGATCCTGCGCGACACCCTGGCACGCGCCCGTCGCCTGCTGCCGGCGTTGGGCAGCGTGCCAATGCAGGCCGGCTGGGCCGGTTATATCGACAGTACCCCGGACGGCGTACCAGTGATCGACGAAGCGCAGAACCTGCCGGGCTTCATCCTCGCCGCCGGTTTCTCCGGCCATGGTTTCGGCATCGGCCCAGGGGCTGGCCGCCTGATCGCCGAACTGGCGCAAGGGCAAACGCCCTTCGTCGACCACCGCCAATACAATTTGGCGCGCCTGAGCAAAAGCGCCTGGGGCAAGGTGTCGGAGTTCTGAACGCCGCCTAAGGCGGGAACCCGCTTCCACCTGAAGCGGGGCAACCGGGTGCGCCGTGCACGCCAAAGCGCCGGCGCTATCCTCATCCGTGCAGGCGAAGCTGTCGCCCCTGCTCTGCCATCCAATCCGATTGCTCGATCTCGCACACTGCTGCGCAAGCGTTTCACCGCGTGCCAACCGCCAGGGCGCCTGCGCGTAATCACCGCACAGGCGCCCTGGTGCTATGGCTTATTTGACGACGTACAGCTTGCGTACGTAGACGTTGCTCTCCCAGGCGCACGGGGCGCCCTGAGCGACGAACACCGTATCGCCAGTATTGACCTTGAGCTCAGCGCCATCGGCCAGCTGCAGGGTGACGCTGCCTTCGATCAGGTGCATCAGCTCATGCACCTTGTGCGGGCGGCTGCGACGGGCGTAGGGCGTGGAGTCCCAGACGCCAATCAGCAGATTGCTGGCGCTGTCGGCGAAGGCGTTGAAGGAACGGCATTGCGGCGCAGGGCCGATGAGGATCTGCGCGTCCGGCGCTTGCGAAGGATTGAGTGCCGCGCGGGCATCGAGCTGGGTCAGGCCCGGCTTGTGCTCGGCACCCTGATTCAGCGTGCAGAACGCCCACAGGCTACCGGCCTGTGCCTGCACGCGCAGCGCCGTGCCACGGCCGATCACCGCACTGTCGCCAACGCTCAGCTCGAGCGTCTGCTGCTCGTCCTGCAAGCTGACTTTACCGGCATGTACCACCAGCATCTCAGTGTAGGGATAATCCTCGAACACCAGCTCTACGCTCGCCTGAACGAAACCGGCGCTGACTCCATCATCGCCTCGGTAGGCCACGTGGCGGACGTTGCCGAAGGGGTCGGACGAGTCCAGGGCGCCAGGCGTGAATGCAGCGGCAGGAGTGCCGTCGGCATACGCCAGCAGCAAAGCGATAGGATGTGACATTCGGTGGAATCTCCAAGGGTGAACGCGTCGACGAGGCGAGCGGCGAATGGCTCGTAAAGAGGCTGAAAAAAACGACTTGGCAGCGGCTCGCGGCGCTATCCAGTCAGTGCTCCATGCTAGGAAATATCGCCCAATATTTGCTGCCGACTTGCTGCCTCGCTTGAGCATTAGCTGCGGCCGCGGACACCGAAACTTATGCAATCGACCGAATTGCGCCGTACCTATTGTCAGCACTCTGCTCAGCTGGGATACAGGTTCCACCGACCGCGCCCGCTACGCCACGTGGCCCCTTCAGGAGATCTGTAATGTCCGCCCCGAGCCATCCCTATACCTACCGAGCCATGACCGCCGCCGACGTTCCAGCCGCCCATGCCCTGTCGCTGAACCTGAAGTGGCCGCACCGCCTTGAGGACTGGGCCATGCTGCAGCGGGTCGCCGAAGGCTTTGTCGTCGAGGATGCTGGCCAACTGATCGGTACCGCCTTCACCTGCCTGCAAGGTGCCTACGCCACCATCGGCCTGGTCATCGTCAGCAACGACTATCAAGGCAAGGGCATCGGCCGCCGGCTGATGGAACAGGCCCTGCAGGCCTGCGGCCCGGCGACAGCGATGCTCAACGCCACCCTGGCCGGTGTGCCGCTTTACGCCAGCCAGGGCTTTATCGAATTCGCGCGAATAAACCAGCATCAGGGCGAGGTCCAACCGTTGCCCCACCCTACCCTGGCGTCAGGGGAAAACCTCCGCAATGCCGGCACCGACGACTGGCCACGGCTACTGGAGCTGGCCAACGCCGGCAGCGGTCTGGACAGAAGTCGCGTGTTAGACGACCTGCACGACGCGATCGAACGCACGGTAATCGTCGAGCGTGATGGCCAACCATGTGCCTTCGCCATGCTGCGTAGCTTCGGCCGCGGTCGGCTAATCGGCCCAGTCGTTGCGCAGAGCACCGAGCAGGCCAGAAGCCTGATCGCCGAGTTGCTGGCCGAAATTCCCGGCGCCTTCGTGCGCATGGATATCCAGGCCGACAGCGGCCTTGGCGAGTGGCTCAGTTCAGTGGGCCTGCAGCAGGTCGACAGCGTTGCGCAGATGGCGCGCGGCACGCCGCCTCGGATTGTCGGCGACATGCAGCAGTTCGCACTGGTGACCCAGGCCGTTGGCTGAACGGCATCCAACTTTTTTATGGAGTACGCAGCATGGCTCTGGGCGGCATCAGTATCTGGCAACTCGTGATCATCCTGCTGATCGTGGTCATGCTGTTCGGCAGCAAACGCCTCAAGAACCTGGGTTCCGACCTTGCCCATGCGATCAATGGCGTCAAGAAGACCATAGGCATCGAAGATGACAAACCGGCGCTCAATCCGCGCAAGGTCCAGACCGCCGATGCCAAGGCACACGAAGTTCAAGACTCGAACAGCCGATATTGAGCGCCGGCACGGCTTTTATCGAGCTACGCTGACAGCCGCAACCTCCGTCACATCATCGTGCAGGCCGCCACCGAGCGACTTGTACAGCGCCACCCGGTTGGCGATGTCTGCGCGGCGCAACTCCAGCAGCGTTTGCCGTGCAGCCTGCAGTTGGCGCTGGGCGTCGAGCAGCTCCAGGCGGCCGTCGACGCCTGCGCGGTAACGCAGATCGGACAGCGCCAGGCGCCGTTCGGCAGCATTCACCGCACGCAGTTGTGCCTCGATCTGGCGGCCGAAGGTAGCGGTTCCCGCCAGCGCATCGGCCACCTCGCGGAAGGCGCTTTGGATGGCGCGCTCGTACTGCGCGACCGCCTCGGATTTACGCACCTCGGCCAGGCGCAGTTCAGCGCGCAGGCGCCCGCCCTGAAACAGCGGCTGGGAGATCTGCGGGGCGAAACGCCAGACCTGCCGCGCCGGGTCGAACAGGCCAGCGAGCGAGGTGCTGGCGTAACCGAAGGACGCAGTCAGGGAAATCTGCGGGAAGAACGCCGCCCGCGCCGCGCCGATATCGGCATTGGCCGCTACCAGCATCTGTTCGGCCTGGCGCAAATCCGGTCGGCTCAGCAGCAGGTCGGCCGGCAGCCCCGCCGGGAGTTGCGCGATCAGCGATTGGCGCTCCAGTGGCAAGGCCGCGGGCAGATCGACCGGTAGCTCGCTGCCCACCAGCAATTGCAGGGCGTTGTCCGCCTGCGCCAGAGCGCGGCGGCGCGCTTCCAGGTCGGCTTCGGCCAGGGCCACCTGCCCTTCGGCCTGGGCCACATCCAGGCTGCTGTTCTGCTCGGCCTGTTTGAGCAGGCGCGCCAGCTGCAACGACTGTTGCCAGTCAGCCAGGGTGCGCTCGGTCAGTTGCAGTTGCTCGTCAGCCAGGCGCTGGGCGAAGTAGGCCTCGGCCACTGCGCCGACCAGGGTGATCTGCGCTGCATCGCGGCCCTGCTCACTGGCCAGGTAACGCGCGAACGCCGCATCGGAAAGTGCGCGCACGCGGCCGAACAGGTCCAGCTCGAAAGCACTGAGGGCGACGTTCACCCCGGTCTGCTGGTTCACCTCGCGGCTAGCCTGGCCGTTCGCATCAGTCGTCAAAGCGCGCTCCAGCGTGCGCGTTCCCTCCAGCCCCACAGCCGGCAGACGTGCGGCGCGCTGGACGTTCGCCTGGGCCTGCGTCGCCTCGACGTTGAGGATGGCCAGGCGCAGGTCGCGGTTATTGGCCAGCGAAAGGTCGATCAGCCGTTGCAGGCGCGGGTCGGCGAACATCGCGCGCCAGCCCAGGGCGCTGGCCGGCAGCGTCGGGGCTGGTGCAGCAGCCATGGCATAGCGCGCGGGCACCGGTGCGGCCGGACGCTCCAGTGGCGGGGTCAGTGAGCAGGCGCTCAGGCAGGCAAGCAGCGGCAGGGTCAGAAACAGGCGCATCATGGGTTCTCCTGGGTCAGCGCGGCGCCGCCCCGCTGCGCACGCCAGGCGCTGAAACGCTCCTGCGTGCCGATGACGAAGACGAAGAAGGCCGGCACGAAGAATACCGCCAACAGGGTGCCACTGAGCATGCCGCCAAACACCCCGGTGCCGATGGCGTGCTGGGTTTCGGCACTGGCGCCGGAGGCGAGCATCAGCGGCATCACACCGAGGGTGAAGGCCAGTGAGGTCATCAGGATCGGCCGCAGGCGCAGGCGCGCAGCGGTCACGGCGGCGTCGATCAGCGTGCGCCCCTCGGCATGCAACTGACGGGCGAACTCGACGATGAGGATGGCGTTCTTCGCCGACAGGCCGATGATGGTGATCATCCCCACCTTGAAGAACACGTCGTTGGGCATGCCGCGCAGCATCACTGCGGCCACCGCTCCGAGCAGGCCCAGCGGCACTACCAACATCACCGACAGCGGGATCGACCAGCTCTCGTAGAGCGCCGCCAGCACCAGGAACACCACCAGCGCCGAGAGCAGCATCAGCAGCGGTGCCTGCGCCGCCGACTGGCGCTCCTGCAGCGACTGCCCGGTCCAGGCCACGGCGAAGCCCTGCGGTAACTGGGCGACCAGGCGTTCCATCTCGGCCATCGCCGCACCGCTGGAAACCCCGGCAGCCGCACCGCCGGCGATACGCACGGCGGGATACCCCTGAAAACGCATCATCTGCTGCGGCGACTCGCTCCACACCGGCGTCACCACCTCGCGCAGCGCCACCATGCCGCCGCCGGCATTGCGCACGCGCAGGCCAAGCACGTCGTCCAGTTGCATGCGCGCCGCGGCGTCGGCCTGCAGGATGACCTGCTGCATGCGCCCGGCATTGGGGAAGTCGTTGACGTATAACGAGCCCATGGCTGCCGACAGCGTGCTGCTCACGGCGGAGAAGGACAGCCCCATGGCCTCGGCCTTCTGCCGGTCGATCTGCAGGCGGATGCTCTCGCCAGGCGGCAGGCCGTCAGGATAGACATCGCTGACCACCTTGCTCTGCGCCGCCAGTGCCAGCAGTTGCGCCTGCGCCGCCAGCAGCGCAGCTTCGCCACGGTTGGCGCGATCCTGCAGGAACAGGGTGAAGCCCGAGGAGGTGCCGAGCTCGTCGATGGCTGGTGGCATCAGGCTCATCACCGTGCCTTCGACGTTACCGGCCATGGCCTGCTGCGCCAGCGCTGCTTCTTCGGCGGCCGTGGCGCCATGGCGCTGGTTCCAGTCCTTGAGCATGGTAAAGGCTATGGCTGCGTTGGGCCCGGAGCCGGCGAAGCTGAACCCCAGCACCACCATGTTGGCATCCAGCCCTGGGCGCGACGCGACGTGCGCCTCGTAAGCCTTGACCACGTCCAGCGTGCGCTCGCTGGTGGCGCCGGTGGGCAACTGGATGGAGGTCATGAAGTAGCCCTGATCCTCTTCCGGCAGGAAGGACGACGGCAATTGCGCAGCGGCGACGGCCAGCACCGCGCAGAGCACGGCGAACGCTGCCATCATCCGCCCGCTGCGCCCGACCAGGCGCGCCACCCGCGCCCCGTAGCTCGCTGTCATGCGCTCGAAGCCGCGGTTGAAGGCGCCGAAGAAGCCGCGCTTTTCATGATGATCCGCGCTTACCGGGTGCAGCAGCGTGGCGCACAGCGCCGGCGTCAGGCTCAGGGCGAGGAAGGCCGAGAACAGGATCGACACCGCCATCGACAGGGTGAACTGCTGGTAGATCACCCCCACCGAGCCACTGCCGAAGGCCATGGGGATGAATACGGCTGTGAGTACCAGGGTGATACCGATGATCGCCCCGGTGATTTCCCGCATCGCCTGCAGGGTCGCCTCTTTCGGCGACAGCCCCTGGGTAGCCATCAGCCGTTCGACGTTCTCCACCACCACGATGGCGTCATCGACGATGATGCCGATGGCCAGCACCATGCCGAACATGGTCAGCGAGTTGATCGAGAAGCCCGCCAGCAGCATCACCGCGAAGGTGCCGAGCAGCGCAATCGGCGCGACGATGGCCGGGATCAGCGTGTAGCGCAGGTTCTGCAGGAACACGAACATCACCAGGAACACCAGCGCCATGGCCTCGAACAGGGTGTAGATCACCTTCTCGATGGACACCTTGACGAAGGGCGCGGTGTCGAACGGCACCGAATAGGCCATGCCGGCAGGCATGCTCGGCGCCAGCTCGGCCAGGCGCTCGCGCACGGCCGATGCGGTGCGCACGGCATTGGCTCCGGGTGACAGCTGGATCGCGGCACTGGTCGCCGCCACGCCGTTCTCGCGGTTGGAGAAGGCGTAGGACTGTGCGCCCAGTTCGATGCGCGCGACGTCACCAAGCACCACCTTGGCGCCATCGGCACCAGCGCGCAGGACCACGGCGGCGAACTGCTCCGGCGAGCTCAGTTGCCCCTGCACGGTCAGCGGCACGGTCAGGCGCTGGCCCGGCAACGCCGGCTCGTCACCGACCCGGCCGGGGGCAATCTGCACGTTCTGCTGCTCGATGGCCTGGCCCAGTTCGTTCATGGTCAGGCCATAGGCAGTGAGCTGCTGCGGGTCGACCCAGACGCGCATGGCCTGCTCGGCGCCGAACAGCTGCACGCGGCCCACGCCGTCGATACGGCGCAACTCCTGGACGATGTTGCGCGCCAGGTAATCGTTCAGCGCCACTTCGTCATACTGACCATTGGGCGAGGTCATGCCGACCATCATCAGAAAGCCCGAGGCGGCGGATTCCACCTGCAAGCCGTTCTGGCGCACGGCCTGGGGCAGGCGCGGCTCCACCGCCTTGATGCGGTTCTGCACGTCCACCTGAGCCAGTTCCGGGTCGGTGCCCGGCTTGAAGGTGACGGTGATCTGCGCGGTGCCCGAGGTGTCCACCGAGGACTCGAAGTACAACAGGTTCTTCACCCCGGAAAGCTCGCGCTCAACCAAACTCACCACCGAGTCGTTGAGGGTCTGCGGAGTGGCCCCCGGATAGGTGGCGTAGAGGGTCACCGAGGGTGGCGCCACCGACGGGTAGCGAGCAATGGGGAGCTGCGGGATGGCGATGAGGCCGACCAGCACGATGAACAGGGCGATCACCCAGGCAAACACCGGGCGGTTGATAAAAAACTGCGGCATGTGGTTGTCTCCGGACTCAGTGCGCGACGGCGCTGAGGTGTTCACCGCTGGCGGCGGGCTGCCAGGAGCGCGTGGCAACCTGGGCATCGGGGCTCAAACGTTCGATACCCTCGATCACTATCTGCTGCCCGGCGCTGAGCCCCGACACCACGCGGTAACGACGCTCGACCAGCTCACCGAGTTCGATGGGCACCGGCTGTACCTGGCCCTGCTCATCGACCACCCATACGCTGGCCTGGCCCGCCGTGCGCGTTACCGCCTGCTGCGGCACACTGAGGGCGGCGGAGTAATGCGCACGGGGTATCCGCGCCTGCACGTAGAGGCCGGGCAACAGGCGGCGCTGCGGGTTGTCCACCAGCACGCGCAGCAGCACGTCGCCGGTACCAGCATCCACCTCGATGCCGGAAAACAGGATGCGCCCCCGCATGCCCAGTGGCTTGCCGTCGCTGCCGAGGATGTCCACGCTCAGCTCCGGCGTCGCCGAACCGGCCTGCTGGCGCAGCGTGTCCAGTATCGAGGCGGACTGGCGTACGTCGACGTACACCTGGTCGATCTGCTGAATACGCGCCATGGGCGTGGCATCGGTCGGCGACACCAGCGCCCCTTCGCTGACCAGCGCCTGGTCGATGCGCCCGGCAATCGGCGCCTCGACGCTGGCGAACTGCAGGTCCAGCTGGCGCCGCGCCAGCGTCGCCCTGGCCTGAGCCACATCGGCGGCGGCCTGCTCACGCTGCGCCACGGCGTCGTCATACACCTGACGGCTGACCGCCTCGGCGCGCACCAATGGGGCCAGGCGCTCGGCCTGTACACGCGCCCGGGTCAGGGTCGCTTCGGCGCGCTGCAAGGCGGCCGCGGCGCTGTCGACCTCCGCCTTGAACGGCGCTGGGTTGATCTGGAACAGCACGGCACCGGCCTCGACTTCGGCACCCTGCTCGAACAGACGGCGCTGCACGATGCCGCCGATCTGCGCACGAATCTCGGCGCTGCGCACGGCGGCCACACGGGCTGGCAGGTCCTCGCTGACCGACAGCTCCTGCGCCTGCAATGTCAGCACCGACACCTGCAGCGGCGCGGCCGCCTCGCTTTGCTCAGGCGCCGCGTCGCAGCCTGCCAGAGCCAATACGGCAAACCCTGCGAGCGCGATGCCCAGATGCCGCTGTTTACTGCCCATAACCCACTCCTCGTTGCACGCTAGGCTCCGGTGACCTGATGGCGACCGGGAGCTGATCGACGCTGCAGTCTGAAGCGGCGCTGTTGCGAATGATTCGAGGCTTTGTGGAGAAAGCATGGAGGCCGCGATAGTATTTGCCGCCCCTCTGCGCGAGCCCGCCCATGTCCGATCCCCACGCCCGTACCAGCACTGCCTGCCCTGCCCCGGCACTGGTGCTGATCGCCGAGGACGAGGCCGAGATCGCCGACATCCTCATCGCCTACCTGCAGCGCAGCGGCCTGCGCACCCAGCACGCCAGCGATGGCCAGCAGGCCCTGGCGCTGCACCAGACGCTCAAGCCGGACCTGCTGCTGCTCGATGTGCAGATGCCGGTGTGCGATGGCTGGAAGGTACTCAGCGAAATCCGCTCCCGTGGCGACACCCCGGTGATCATGCTCACTGCGCTCGATCAGGACATCGACAAGCTGATGGGGCTGCGCCTGGGCGCCGACGACTATGTGGTCAAACCCTTCAACCCGGCCGAGGTGGTGGCGCGGGTGCAGGCGGTGCTGCGGCGCACGCGGGGCAGCGCGCCTGCTGCCACGCAGATGCTGCGCGTCGGGCCGTTCCAGATCGACCTGGACAGCCACGAGGCCAGCGTGATGGTCGATGATCAGCAGCAAACGCTGGAGCTGACCCTGACCGAGTTCAAACTGCTGGCCTGCCTGATGCGCGCGCCGAAACGGGCGTTCAGCCGTGCTGAGCTGCTGGTCACCTGCCTGCCCGAAGGCGACACCCAGGAGCGCACCGTGGATAGCCATGTCAGCAAGCTGCGCAAGAAGCTCGAAGCGCTCGACATCCAGGGCGTGCCCGCCAGCGTCTGGGGCGTGGGCTATCGCTTCGGCGTCGAGCCATGAAACCGGCACCGGGCCTGCGTCGACAGATCATCCAGTCACTGGCGGTAATGGCGCTGGGCATCATCTGCCTCTCGGTGATCGGTACCTACATCTTCTACGCTTTCGCCGTGACCTACCTGCCAGGCAGCATCTCCGACACCATGGTGCCCTCGCGGCTGGAGCTGGTGTGGATCGTCTGCACCATCATCGCCGCGTTGAGCATGGCGGTGTTCGTCGCCATACGCCTGTCACGGCGCCTGATCACGCCCTTGAACTCGGTGGCGCACAGCCTGCGCGAAGTGGCCCAGGGCAAGCTCGACGCGCGCGCACCGCTGGACCCACAGGCCATGGGCGAAACCGCACAACTGGTGCGTGACTTCAACGCCATGGCCGAGCGCCTGCAAAGCATGACCCGCGAGCGCGAGTTCTGGAACGCCGCCATCGCCCACGAACTGCGCACCCCGGTGACCATCCTGCGCGGCCGCCTGCAGGGCTTGGCCGAAGGCGTGTTCAGTCCCAGCACAGAGTTGTTCGAGGGCCTGCTACGCCAGGTAGAAGGCCTCAACCACCTGATCGAAGACCTGCGCGTGCTGAGCCTCAACGACAGCGGTCACCTGGAAGTGCAACGCAGCAACGTGCGCCTGGCCGATGAACTGGGCAGCGTGCTGCAGGCCTTCGCCACGCCGCTGGCGGAGAAAGGTTTTCACCTGCAGCAGGCCCTGGACGCCGAGCTGCTGGTGCAATGCGATGCCGTGCGCATCCGCCAGGCGCTGATGGCGCTGCTGGAAAACGCCCTGCGCCATGCCGACCCAGGCAACCTGTGGGTGCGTCTGGAGCGAGTCGGCGACGACTGCCAGTTGAGCGTGGAAGATGACGGACCCGGCATCGACAGCGCCCTGGTCGCCGACATCTTCGACGCCTTTCGCCGTGGTGACCCGTCACGCTCGCGCAAGAGCGGCGGTAGCGGCCTGGGCCTGGCGGTGGTCAGGGCCATCATCGAAGCCCATGGCGGGCAAGCCTTCTGCCAGGTGTCGGCTCAGGGTGGCAGCCGCTTCGTTCTGAGCTGGCCGCTGCAGCCATAACGACAGCCACCCGAAGGCCGCAGCGTGACACGGACTAGAGCGTGGTCACGCCCAAAGGGTATCGCTCACGCCAGCGCGGCACGATGACCATCATCGGGCTGTAAACCTTGGTGCCCCTGCCACCGACCTGATTGCCGCCGTTGTCGGCTTCGGCCTGAGCGCGGTTAAGCGAACCCTGCACGCCCTCCTCACCACGCTGGCGCAGCACGGCGGCGCGATCGAAGGCATGGGAGCCGCTAGCCGACCCAAAAGAATAGGCAATAAAGTGCCTTTACAATCCAGCGCCAGGGCTGTTTAAGGCATTTTATTGCCTTTATTCATAAAGACCACTAGTCTTTACGGCATTAAAGTGCCGGAGTCCATATGCACGCTCTCACCCTGCAACTGTACAGCGGTCATGCGTGGCACGACGCCATGCACCTCAGCTTTGAGCAGTCCGAAGCTGGTCTTGCTGGGCCGTGTTCTTTTGGCTACGAGCAGACATATCTGCTTGAGACGCTGGGCCACATCGGCAGCCGCCTTGAGCATGCCGTTAGCGCCACGCTGCCGCTGGACTGGGAATCCCATCGAACCCGCGAAGCGCCTGCCTTCCTTTACGACATACTGCCCGCCGGGGCCGCAAGGCGCTTCCTGCTGCAGCGCCTGGGTGAGCAAAAGCCCGAGCATCTTGGGCTTGATCTATTTCTGCTGGGGCGTTGCGCGCCAGCTCCGGTGGGAAACCTGCGTATCAAGGAGGCCGCATTAGCCCTTCAAGGAAATCCGCTGCTAGGTTTCTCTCGCGAAGATGTGATCAATCGCGATGCGCGTTTTCTGGAATACGCCTACGAGCAGGGTGCGGCTATCGGGGGCGCCACAGGTGCTGGTGGCGAAGCGCCCAAATTGTTGCTGACTGAAGATCGAGAAGGTGCACTGCACCCGGATGCGGCTTTGCCGGATGAGTCTGCAACCCGCCACTGGTTTGTAAAGTTCGCGCGCAACCAGGCCAGGCAGACCGACCAGGACATCCTGCGTAGCGAGTTCTGCTACTACAGAGCCGTGCAGCAGCTTGGCCTGGATACCGTACCCGCAGAAGGCCTGGCTCTGGAGGAAGGCCGCAAGCCTAGTCTGTGGATGCATCGTTTTGATCGCCATCTTGGCCCCGCAGGTGTCGAGCGCAGCGCCATGGAGTCTGTGTACTCGCTCGCTGGAGTAACCGTGCCGGGCAGCTACCTACTGCATACCGACGCCCTGAATCACCTGGTAAGGCTGTGGCAGCAAACGGGGCAAGGCGCACAAGTTGGCGACATGCTCTTTGAGTATCTACGGCGAGACTTGCTCAACCAGATCCTTGGCAACTCGGACAACCATGGCCGCAACACTTCGATCTTGCGTGATAGCACGGGTCTGAAACTCGCCCCGATCTACGACCTTGCCCCCATGGTGATGGACGATGAAGGCATCACTCGCACCACGAAATGGCCTCAATCCATAGAGGTTGCCGGCGAGGTCAACTGGCGCCAGGCCTGTGCCGCACTGGCGCAATGGACCAACACCGATGTTCTTTATGAAAGACTCAGAGACGCAGCAAATAACTTCCTGGCGCTGCCCGATCTACTGAGCGATCAGGGGCTACCAAGCTCCACGATGAATCATCCGCGTATCGCACTGCGCAACCTCCAGCAACGACTCAGCCGATGGGAGCTTGTCTGAATGGATATCATCGAGCGCAACCGCATTCTGACTGAAATACAAACCCAACTGGCGTCGGGCGAGCTGAGCATCGGCCAGGCTGTGCGCAAGCTACGGAAGGACGTCACCGGGTTGCAGCAGGCTCGTTTCGCACAGATGTGCAAACTCTCCCTGCGCGCCCTGCGCCAACTGGAACATGATGAATCGAATCCGACCGTGCAAACCCTGAATAGCGTGTTCAATCCGTTTGGGATGCAAGTTGGCATTGTGCCGAAGAACCGAACGTCATAGAGGCCGCCAGTCCTCCACTTAGAACGCTACCGCCCTCCACATTGAGCGCCAATCTAAATCATTGACCGACTGAAGAAAAATCTTGCCTCAGGATATTCGTAGACAGTTGAAGAGCTTACGCAAACTGGATAAAGCCAAATCACCCATCTAGAGCGTTAATTGCCATCGAGTAATTTGGCTCATTACCAACCTCTGCAACCAACTCGCAATGTAGAACCCTATTTTGCTCATCGAGAACGACGACGGCACGAGTAGCAAGACCGACTCTCGGTCCGTCAGCAATGGCAACACCATAGTTTTCAAGGAAGCCACGATCACGCAAGGTAGATAGATTGACCACCTGATCCAACCCTTCACTCACGCAGAAACGCTTATGGGCAAACGGCAGGTCAGCGGAAATACACAGCACCACAGTATTTTCCAGCTTACTGGCTTCAGAGTTGAATTTCCGTACCGAGGTCGCGCAAGTCGGCGTATCAATACTTGGAAAGATATTGAGCACTTTGCGCTTGCCAGAAAATGACGCCAACGTGTAGTCAGACAGATCCGATCCAACCAAGCAGAAATCCGGTGCCAGCTGCCCAACCTGCGGCAGACTGCCACTGATGCGAACCATTTTTCCTTTATGCACGACATAAGTCATACGTTTGACTCTTCAAATTCTATTGGCCAATCATTTGTTCTGAAACTTCTCAACATAGCTTCGCGCCATCAGGCATTCACACTGGCCATGCCTGGAAGTTCGAACTCGTAAAGTATTGCCTGACGTAGCGCGCTCAATTTCGATGGAGCGAGAACAGATCCTGCCAACTCATCATACTTGGCCACAAGCTCTGCATCCGACAACGGATCTTCTGGATCACCTTTGCGAGTTTGCTGAAAATGGTTGATCTCACGTCCATCCTTCAGCCGCACCAACAGCTTGGCCATGCGTTTTTTGGGATAGGCTGCGGCCAGCTCCGCATCTTCGCTGACCGTCACCCTCTGCATCAGTGCCAAGATGGCTGGATTTGCAAGGGCCTCTGGGGCGAATGCAGCCAAACGCACACCACCGAGCACGGACTGCGCAGCCATGCAGTACTGCAGGCTGAAGCGCGCCTCCTGGGCTGATTTGGCAGTGGCACGATTGCACATCTGGTAGGTGGCGCCATAACCGGCTACATGGATCGAGTCGATATCGCCGGCGGCAAAACCCTCCTTCTCCTGTAACAGCCTCAGACCATCGAGCGCGGGAAAGATATGCCCGCAACAGCCATGGTTCTTCACCGTCATGTGCATGATGGGCGTCCACTCCCCCAGCCCCTCAAGCGCTGCGGCCCAGTCACCGCTGGAAGCGCTGGTGGCAGCCGCGAAACCCTTTTCGCCATGCAGGCTGTCGAGGGACGCCGTCACGCCATGGGCTGCGGCCATGCCCGCGAGGATGCCGGCATCGGCCGCATGGCCGGGGTGCAACGCCTTGGCCATGCCCTCCCCCTGCAGGTTCTGCTGATGCCCACCGGCAAAGCTGCTCGCCAGGGCGATGGCATGGGCGATGCGCTCTGCATCGGCCCCCAGGAGCATGGCGGTAGCCACCGCCGCACCCAGGGTGCCGACCGTGGAGGTGGTATGCCAATGACGGTAATGGCTGGGTTGAATCGCCAGGGAAACCCGGCAGCCCACCTCATAGCCGGCGATGATCGCACGGTGCAGCTGCGCCAGCGATGCGCTCCTGTCCTGGGCGACGGCCAGGGCGGCGGAAACGGTGGGGCTGCCAGGATGATAGCCGCCGTCCTTGAAGATATCGTCGAATTCCACCGTATGGCTGGCGCAAGCATTGAGCAGCGCCGCATGCCGCGCCGAGGCGGGTTGGCCGTCCACGTAGCAGATGGCCTTGCCCGCGCCACGGCAGGCAGCCAGGGCCTCGGCCAGCAGGGTGGCCGGTGGCAATGCACAGCCCGGCAGGGTCGTGGCGAACCAGTCGAGGATGACCCGCCGGGTAGCCCAGCTCAGGCGGTCGTCCAGATCGCGATGGTGCCAGCCGGCCGCAGCCTCGGCCAGCACCAGGATGGGATTGCTCATCGTCGGTTCCTGAAGATCAATTGACGACACCGGCTGCGCGCAGCGCTTCGATCTGCTGCTCTCCGTAGCCGAGCTCGGCGAGGATCTCGGTGCTCTGAGCGCCGACGGGTTGCGGTGCCAGGGTGATCCGTGGCGGGCTGTCCGACAGATTGAACGCAGCTACCGGAACAGTCAGCCCATCGACGACGCTGCCCGAGGCTGCGTGTTTCTGCAGCACCTGCCTGCCAGCCACCTGTTCATCGGCAATGGCTTCCTCCAGACGGCGAATGCGCGCAGCAGGAATGCGCCTGCTTTGCAGGAACTGCTCCCAGTAGTCCGCCGACATGGTGCCGATGATTTTCGTCAGCACCTCGGCCTCTTGCGCATGCGCATCGAGGCGCTGGTTGTTGTCGGTCTTGATCATGTCCTCACGGCCAAGCGCCGTCCACAAGCGGCGTTGTTGCACCAGGTTCGAGGCGCCGATCATCAGCGGTACATCGGAGGCCTGATAGCAGCCAATGGTAGCGAAGGGAAAGGTATTGCCCTTCTGCTCCGGATGCTTGCCGTTCCAGAGCAATCCCGTGAGGTGCGAGCTGGTCAGGATCAGCGCGACATCGAGCATGGAGACATCGATGAACTGGCCCTTGCCGCCATTGCGTTCACGCTGGAAAAGCGCAGTGGCAATGGCATAGGCCGCCGAAGTGCCGGTGGCGTAATCCACGACAGGCGCGCCTGATTTCAGGGGCCTGCCATCGCCGTGGCCGGTCATCGCCATCATCCCGGAAAAGGCCTGGATCACGTTGTCGTAGGCCGTTTGCTCGCGGCGCGGGCCGTTCGCGCCAAAGGCCGAGATGGAGCAGTAGATCAGCCTGGGATTGAGCTTCGACATTTCGTCGTAGCCCAGTCCCAGCTCATCGAACGCGCCAGGGCGGTAGTTCTCCACGAACACATCGGCCGTGGCGATGAGGCGCTTCATCGCCTCGCGACCCTCGGCGCTCTTGAGATCCAGCGCCAGGGTCTTCTTGTTCGAGGCCTGGGCCATGAACGCAGTGCCCATACCCATATCGTTCAAGGCACGATCGGAGCCCTGCATGCGTGCCTGATCGGGATCATCGGGCGACTCGACCTTGATCACCTCGGCGCCCAGCACCGCCATCTGATAGCTGGCGAATGGGCCAGCCAGTACATGTGTCGTGTCGACGACACGAATTCCCTCGAATGCTTTGGACATGAATGCCTTACCCTGTAACCACGGACGTCTGCCGGCCAAGCCCTGAGATGGCGGTGCCCGACCAGACGCCAACGAAGGGGAAACTGCCCCATTCGCAGTCGCTGGCCTGGCATGACCTGGCATTCGCCAGACCCCTGACCTGCCATCTCGCTGGCCCAGCTATTTCACTGGATGTAACCGGCTTCCTTGAGCTGGACTTCCGCCACTGCCGTTACACGCTTGACGAATTTCGTGTACTCGTCCGGCCCCATCCAGGAATCCACGACGCCGGCGTTGCGCGCGTAACTCTGGTATTCCTCCGAACGCATTGCCTTGTGGATGGCGTCGGCAATCTGCTGTTGCAGCTCCTTGGGCATGTTCGCCGGACCGAATATTCCACGAACCTGCAGCCAGCTGGTGTCGACCTCATAGCCCTGCTCGGCGAAGGTGGGCACATCGGACAGACCGGTGAGCCGCTCATCCCCCAGTACGCCAAGCCCATGGATGCGATCGGCATCGAAGAAGGAGCTGACCGCGCCGAGATTGGAAACCCCGACATCGACGTGGCCACCCAACAGCGCCGCGGTGATATCTGGCGTGGAGTTGAAGGCCACCCAGTTGAACTTGACGCCGGCCGCCTTCTCCAGCATCGAGATACCGATGCTCTGCATCGAGCCTGCCGGACCAAAGCCACCAATATTGACCTGGCCATGGTTCGCTTTAGCCTTGGCCACTAGGTCATCGATATTCTTGATGTCGGAATCGGACTTCACGAACAGCAGGATCGCATCTTCCTGGGTCGAAGCGATCCAGGAGAAATCATCGATGGAGTAGGTACCCTTGAGGTTGGTCAGCATGCTGGTGAAGTGCGACAGGGTATTCACACCCAGCGTCAAGCCATCCGGGCGGGCCGAACGAATCCGCGTCATCTGCGCGGCGCCACCGCCACCCGGTGCGTTGATCACGATCACCTTCTGGCCGATCTCCGGCTCCAGGGTCTTGGCCAGCGTCCGGATGAAAACATCCGCCGTACCGCCAGCCGCCGTGTGCATGACCATGTTGACGGGACCGGTGGGACGCCACTCGCCTTCAGCGAGCGCGGCATCGACCGCACCGAGCATTGTCACGGCTGCCAGTACGCTTGCACCCAGGCAGTGACGGGCCTTCTTTCCAGCTTTGCTTAGCATCTTCTGACGATCTCCGACGATGTTATTTTTGTAATTCGCTATGGGGCTAACCCCTGAATCAAGGCTCCCAAAAAACCATCCGCGTCGGTACTGATGATTTGTCAGCCAAAGCAGGCCTTAACGTTGGGCAAGGCGCCAAGGTGCGGGCAGCAGGATGCCTGCCGCAACAGGGGCGCAGCAGCGAAGGCGTTCGATACAGGAGTGCCGGATAGAGGCGCTTGGCGGGCGCCCTTCGGGAGTGCGAAACAGGCAATCAGCCGCTCAGCAGGCAGGCCTGCCGAGCGTCCTGCCAGAACGGCAGTCCTCCGCCTCTGGCACGGTAGACATGGTCAATCCGTCTGCGCCAGCAGCTCACGCATCCAGGCAAGGAATTTCAGCAAGGGTTCCGATGGTTTCATGCTCCGCGGCCAGGTCAGGTAATAGCCTTCGCCGGTCTTGCAGGTCTGCTCGAACGGCGCGATGAAACTGCCATTCTTGATCTGGCGTTCGATGAAGGCCTTGACGGCGATAGCCACGCCCATGTTCATCGAAGCAGCCTCATAGGCCAGCGCCGAGTTGTCGAAGCGAATACCGCTATCGGCATCGATCCGGGTATCGGTCGCTGAAAGCCAACTGGCCCAGTCGTTCGGGCGTGCCATGGAGTGCAGCAAGCGCATGCGGAGCAAATCCTGCGGCGACTCCAACTTCGCCGAGGCCATAAAGGTCGGTGAGCAGATGGGAATCAGCTCGATATCGACGAGTTTCTCCGCATGCAAGTCGGGCCAGTCGCCGCGCCCCGAACGTATCGAGGCATCGATGTTCTGCGTCTCGAAATCCACGGGTGCCAACGAAGAGGACAGCCTGATTTCAATCGATTCATGGGCATCGTGAAAGTTGGCCAACCGGGGAATCAGCCAACGCTGCGAGAACGTGGTGTAGGACTGTATCGACAGAATATCCCGCCGCCCCCTGCGCGAGACCTTGCGCGCCGCGCTGCTGATGTCCTGGAAAGCGCGCGAGATCCCCTCGTACAGCTCCTTGCCTTCACGCGTCAGCTCGATGCCTCTGTGCAAGCGTCGAAACAGGGCCACCCCGAAATACTCTTCGAGCACCCGTACCTGGCGACTGACGGCAACCTGCGAGACGTTCATCTCTTCTGCGGCACTGGTCAGGCTACACAGCCGGGCCGCAGCCTCGAAGGCTCTCAAGGGGTTCAAGGGAGGCAGGGGATATTTCATTGGGCCACCGTGATCAAACGAAAAAGCACCAGCGGCAGCCAGGCAATGGCCGCGCGACTGGTGCATCTGAGCTCAAAGCAGACTGAGCGGATAACTGATGATAACGCGAGCGTCGTTGGCGTCACGCGCGAAGTCGGATCTGTAGGTGGCGCTACGCAGGCGCACGCCCAAGCCTTTGAAGCTGCCGCTCTGGAACACGTACTGCAGCTCAACATCCAGTTCGCGCTCACCACCACCATCAGCCCCTCGCACATCTGCGCCACTGCCGCGCAGGTAACGGGTCATGAAGGTCAGGCCCGGAATGCCCACCTTGGCCAGATCGTAGTCATAGCGCAGTTGCCAGGAGCGCTCGTCCTTCTCGGCGAAATCGCCAACCTGGACGAAGTTGACCAGATAAGGGTTGGCGCCCGCGACATAGGGGAAGGCCGAGTCCCCCGACATCACCTGATAGCCAACTCCCAGCGAATGGCCGTTCAGCTTGTAGGTACCCATGGCACTGATCGCACGGTTATCGATGTCGCCACCATGAGCCTCGCCTTCATCGTCGCTCAGGAACAGGCGGATATCCGTGTTGAACGCGCCCCACTCGCCCTTGCGTCGATCGCTGAGCCCCACGAACTGCTGGCGATAGATATTCTCGAAGCGAGCATATTGGTAACTGAAGTCGGTGTTTTCCAGCACCTTGTAGCTGAGCCCGAGCAGCTCGAAGTCACCGCCGTCCAGAGAGCCGCTGAAGCGACGGTTCTTGTTGTTCAGCGCCAGGCCTTCATCGCTCGTCTGGTCACGTTGCACGACGCGCTGAATTTGCGCGCCGGTGAGTTCCAGGCCTTTCAGCTCGCGCACCTGTAGCTGCATGCCCTCGAAGGTCTGCGGCAGCAAGCGGCCATCGTTGGCCTGCAATGTCGGCCACTTGGGCAGCAGCGTGCCCAGCTTGAACTCGCTATTGGATGCGCGCAGCTTTAGCGTGCCGCCAGCTTTCGAGTAGTCGTCCGACACGTCCTTGTCGTCTTCCACCGGCAGCAGCCCCGTGCCGGCCCGACCGCGACCGGAATCGAGCTTGATACCCAGCATGCCGATGGCGTCGAAGCCGACACCGATGGCGCCGGGGGTATAGCCGGATTGGTAGCGCAGGATGAAGCCTTGCGCCCATTCTTCGCGCTGTGACTGCCCGCTGCCCTCCCTGAAGTCGCGGTTCATGTAGAAATTGCGCAGATCCAGCGAGGCTTTGCTGTCCTCAAAAAAACCTTCCGCGAAGGCCGAAGGCAGCATGAGGACAAGCCCCGTCCCTGCCACGCACAGGGGCATGAGTTTCATCGTGTTCATCGTAAGTACCTGACGAAGGGCCGAACGCCGCAACCAGGGCGGAGCCGGTCCAGGGTGGGCGAAGCCGAACTTGGGCATCACCAGGCAAGCCGAAACCCGACGCATCGACACTGCGCAAGCGGGATATGCAACGAGAGGTGACCCAAGCGGGTTCGATTCAAATAGGCAATGGCGCTATTTGCTGTCATTCATCCAGAGTGGGATTGAATGACGCGTATTCGACCTGAACGTGCATGCACGGCATTGCAACCCTGGAACATCAAGTCATTCACGGCTACCGAGACATGCGCCAATGAAGCAGCAAGAGAGGGAATTTTCATAGAGACCTACTTGTTGTTATGAGTCTTGAATGAAACGCCCATCGATTATGCAATCGCGCTCCTGATGTTCAACCGAGCTATTCCACTGTGTGGAACATCAAGATCACGGTGGCCCGTGTTTGCGGCGTGTTGCGCTAGCCGAAAGGGAGGCAGACAATCCGACGCCGGGTGATGCGCGCTCGCTGAAGCTGACGAGCTCGTCTTCGACTTCATGCGCGGTAATGCTGTTAATGAGTACTCGGAGAGCCAAGGCGATGATCAGCCGTCAACTTCAGGCATTGGAAGAGACCGCCGACACGGCGACACCTGCGGGCCTTCCCGGCCAGGGCAAGTCAACACCGAATCGCTCCCTGGAGCGTGGCCTGGACTTGCTGCGAGCCTTTCGCCCAGGCTGCGAATACCTGAGCAACGGGGAGCTGAGCGAAAGGACGGGCCTGTCCAAGTCGACCGTTAGCCGTCTGACGCAAACGCTGGTTCGCAGCGGCTTCCTCGATTACGACCCGATCAGTGGTGCCTATCGACTCGCCGCCTCCCTCCTCAGCCTGGCCCACACCCTGCACCAGGGCAGTTCTCTGGTGCGAGTAGCGGAACCCCTGATGCGCCAGGTCGCCCGGCAACTCCAGGTAAACGTTGGCCTGGCCGCCGCGGATGGTGATGAGATGGTCTATCTGGAGTCGATCAGACTGAGCACGCGCAAATCGCCGCGCATCGTCGGCACGGGGCAGCGCCTGCCCATGGAGCTGACGGCGCTGGGCCGCGCCTACCTGTCGGTGCAGAACGAGGTGCACCGCCAAGCGCTGCTGGAGCGTTTTCAGGCACGCCGCTGCGCCTCGCGCTGGGCAGAGCTGAGTCAGGAGATCGAAGCAGCCATGCGCAGCGTCGAACGCCATGGCTACTGCGCCGCTTCCTGGCAACCGCAAGTGGTGTCGATAGCCGCTCCACTCGAGCTTCCCAGCTATCGCGGCCACGCGCTGAACATCAGCCTGTCGACCCGCGAGAGCATCGAGGCGGTGACAGCGCGCTATGCACAGCCGCTGCTCGAACTGACCGAGACCATCAGGCGCGAGCTGAAGCCAAAAGATTCATGACCGCCCCTGACGCTCAGGACGCCCCCTCGACTCGAAGCGCCGCGCCGCTGCAATGAACCAATGCACACCCGGCATGAATATGCAGATCCGCACGATCTGAAAGGACACGATAATGGCCACGCTGTAGCCGAGAAATTGCGCGGTCAGTGCCATTTCAGTGACCCCGCCGGGCGCCGCGCTGAGCACCATGACCTCCCAGGGCAGCTCGGTCAGCCCCGCGAAGGCCACGGCCATCATGCTGCTCATGAACAGGAACAGGAGCATGGAGAGGATGATGGTGAGCGTGAGCTTCATCTCCAGGAACAGCTCCCTGGTGAACACCGAACCCAGCCAGGTACCCAGCACCACCTGGGCGAGGGCCAGCACCAGCGCAGGATAAGGCGCAACGTGCAAGCCACTGCTGGAGGCGGCGGCGGAAATCAGCAAGGCCCCGAAGAAATAGGGATTCGGCAGCCTCAGCCATTTGAACAGCATGGCACCGGCCAGGGCAGAGACCGCAAGGAGCGCAACGCCGGCGGCATCGAATGCGCCGACCGCGCCAAGGGTGCGGCCGGCATTTCCCGGCCAACCGTCGGCGACGTACAACGCAATGGGGATGATCACCACGACGCTGGCGATGCGGATGGTCTGCGACAGCACTACCACGCCCTTGTCGAGGCCGAACCGTTCAGCGATCACGGCCGCCTCCACCGGACTGGTAGGGATGGTGCAGAGCAATGCGGTGGAATAGTCGAGACGACTGAAGCGCTTGAGCAGCACTGAAACGAACAGTGCGCACAAACCAGTCAGCACGGCCAGGCCCACGATTTCAGGCCCCATTTCGACAATGACGGCCAAGGCATCAGCGGTGAATGCCAGCCCCACGGTGGAGGCAATGATCATTTGTCCATAGGGCCGGGTCTTGGCCGAAATGGGCGTTTTCATCACGCCTGTAACGTAGAGGAAGGCCGTCAGCAACAGCGGGCCGATCATATAGGGCAACGGCATACCGATTGCCACAAACACCCGTCCCATGGCGAAGCACAGCCCGTACAGAAGCAGCAACCGAGCCACGCGAGAAAGATCCATAGTCATCACGACATCCTTAACCATCAACCGGTATCACCAGCAATCGTCTGGAGCCGCCAGGAGCAAAGCGCCTCCACCCGCGAAAGCAGATGCCGGACGCGAAACGGCCCGCAACGACAAACCATGACTGACTTGAGGTTTCGGGCCATGAAGTCCCGTGGTCTGCTCTGTCAAAAACATCGAGCACAGGCGCTTTTTCATTCAGCACCTGGCTCCTTGCCGAAGCGTGCGGAGGCTTGTCAGCCCCCCGCTCCGGCCAGTTTTTACAGAGCCACCGCCTTGTGCGAAGAAACGTCCAGCTCCATGGAGGCCATCATCAGGCGAGTCGACGGGTGAGCCTGCCGCGCATGAACTTCAACGCCGGCATGGCGAAGGAAAGCACCGCAACCCCAAGCAGCACCAAGGTCAGCGGGCTGCTGTAGAACACCGAGTAGTCGCCATTGGAAATGACCAGCGCCCGGCGGAAGTTGGTTTCGAGCATCTCCCCGAGCACCAGCGCCAGAATGATGGGGGCGAGCGGAATATCCAGCTTGCGCAGGACATAACCCAGCACACCGAAGGCCAGGGTGACGTAAACGGGGAACATCGAGTTCTCGGAGGCGTAAGCCCCCATCAGGCAGATGGCCGATACCGTGGCAGCGACCGCCGGACGCGGGATGTCTGCCACCTTCGCCCAGTACTTGGCCCCAGCCAGACCAATGATGATCATTACCGGCACGCTGACCCACAGCGCCGCGATGACGGTGTAGGGAATCTCCGGGTTGGTGGTGAACAACAACGGTCCCGGCTGAATGCCATGGATCATCAGCGCGCCGATCATGATGGCGGTGGTCGGAGAGCCGGGAATCCCCAAGGCGAAGAGCGGCGCCAGCGCGCCGGATACCGCCGCGTTGTTGGCCGACTCCGAAGCAGCAATACCCTCGACACTGCCCTTACCGAATTGCTCGGGGGTTTTCGAGGCTTTCTTCGACACGGCATAGGACACGAAGGAGGCAATGGAAGCTCCAGCCCCAGGCACCACGCCAATCACATAGCCGATCACGGAACTACGCAGCAGGTTGAACTTCAACTTGCCGAAGGTCTTCAGCGGCACCGCCAGAATCCCATTCATGGGATGGCTCTTGACCTTGGCGGAAGGCCCGGCCTCAATCATGAACAGCACTTCCGACAGCGCGAACAGCCCCAGCAACACCGGCACCAGCGGGAAGCCCTCGAAGAACTCGGGGTTCGGGCTGAAACGAGGAACGCCGGTCTGTGTGTCGAGCCCGACCGTGGCCAGGGCGAGGCCGATGCACATGGCGATGGCACCTTTTACAGGCGAGCCATTGGACAGGGTCGAGACCAGGCTCAAGCCCACCAGAGCCAGGCCAAAGTAGGCGGTAGGTCCAAAGTTGAGCGCGAACTCCGAGAGAGGTACCGCTGTCAGCAGCAACAGCAAAGCACTGACGAAGATGCCCACTCCCGAGGAAATGATCGATATGTTCAAGGCCACGCCGGCCTTGCCTTGCTGGGTCAGCGGAAAACCATCCCAGGACGTCGCCACGGCGGCTGCAGTACCGGGGGAGTTGATCAGGATGGCGGAAATGGCTCCACCATATTCAGCAGCCGCATACAGGGAGATCAGCGTCACGATCGACACCAGAGGATCGAGGCTGTAGGTGAACGGAATTAGCAAGGCGACGCCAAGACTCGGGCCCAAGCCCGGCAGCGCGCCGATCATGTAGCCCAGCAGTGCCCCGACAATCAGGCCGACCAGTACCAACGGGTCGGCGAAGGCCGAAAACCCGATCAAGATATTTTCGAACATGGTGACACCTCAAGAAAAGCTGACGCCGAGAGCCAGGATGAAGATGGCGTAAAGACCCGCGCTCAGCCCCAACGAAACAGCCGTGATCTGGAGCGGTCGACGCTCACCGGCAGCCAGCATGAGCAGAGCGGAAAGTGCAGCCACCCCGATAACGGGGCCCAGCTTGTCCAGATAAGTGCCGATCCCCAGCAATATCAGGATTGCCAGGACGACCGACCAGGGGCGGCAGATAGTGGTCACGTCCTGAGGCGAGTGCCGCAAGCACCTGACCACACCGAGACAGAGCATCAGCACCACGGATAGCAGAGCTGCGAAGGCGATGATCGTCGGGAACTCGCCGACACCTATTGCATTGGGATTCAACGAAGCGGGTAGCTGCAGAGCAGCCCAGCCATACCACCCAAACACGCCCAGCAGGATGAGCCCGGCAAGAACATCCAACACAGCTGCAGGAACTCTGATCAGCGGCTGCGCATTGCGTGCACCCGCCATCGGCTTCTTCGCTTTCCCTGAAGTTGCCGACACACTTGATGTGTTCATCTTTACTTCCTCTCACCGCGACCGTTGCCACGGATTTCCCGCGTCCGGTGACGCAGTTGTTTTTATTGTATTGGGCCGTCTACTTGCTAAGGCATCCGAGCATGCACGTGCCCTGCATCCTTCGGGCGTAGGATTTATAACCGGCAGTATTCAACCCATCTGTTACCGCGCCCTCACTATGACCGAACGCCAGGCCGCCCTGAACTGATAATTTATTTGGCCTAGAGCAGCAGGTTGTTTGTCATGCACCACCGCCGAGCCAGCCGAAACGGGCGAGAACCCAACAAATACGGGCCCTTCAAGCAGGAACCTGGCCACCCCGCGACTCACCCCACGCTCGACGCCTAACCCACTGCCTGAGCAGTCGAAGGGCATCCCAACGTTTTGTTAGACCAGTCGACATCTTTAGTCATTTGAACAGCAGGCATGTTGATCGAAGAATGCCAAATAGGATGACGACCGAACTAAAGGTTCAACTAACACCTGCAGTCTCCCGGCCGCAATCAGCCTGCCTAGTGCCAGGCATAACTCGAATCGGTTTATCTAATTACAAGAGATCCAACAATGAGCCAGAACACTCTGATCAACTTTCAACAGGAAAACGGCATTGCCGTCCTGACCCTCAACCGACCAGAAAAACGCAATGCGATGAGCGACGCCATGCGCGCCGAACTGGTTCAGTTGCTGGAGAAGTTGCGTAGCGATCGCAGCGTTCGTGCACTCATCGTCACGGGCACCGGCAAGGGCTTTTGCGCGGGTGGTGATATCTCCGGCATGAAGGCGCGTATGGAGGCTGATCCGGCCGTCGTTGGTTTCAACGGCTGGGAGCGCCAGCAAGGCGTGCACTATGCCGCCAGCCTGCTGCTCAACCTGCCCATCCCCACCATCGCCGCCGTCAATGGCGCTGCTGCAGGCCTGGGCGCCGATCTGGCGCTGTCCTGCGACTTCGTCGTCGCCGCGCGCCCGGCCACCTTTACCTGGGCCTACATCGCGCGCGGCCTGATCCCCGATGGTGGCGGCCTGTACTTCCTGCCACGGCGGGTCGGCCTGGCGCGGGCCAAGGCGCTGATCTTCAGTGGCCGCCGTGTTCCGGCCGAAGAAGCGCTGGCGTTGGGCATCGCCGACCGCCTCTGCGAGGCCGACGATCTGCTGAGCAGCGCAATGGCCATGGCCGACGAGATGAGCCGTGGCTCGCGCACTGCCACTGCCCTGACCAAGTCCATCATCAACCGCAGCTACGAGATGGCCGAACACCAGGTGTTCGCCGAAGGCAGCAAGGCCCAGGGTATCTGCTACACCTCGCAGGAACACCGCGCCTCGGTGCAGGCCTTCCTCGACAGCGCCAAGGAGGCCGGCAAATGAACCCGCTCGATGCCCTGCTCAATCCGAAAAGCGTCGCCGTCATCGGCGCCTCGGCGGACGTCAACAAGACCTCGGGACGCCCGGTTTCCTATCTGCTCAAGCACGGCTTCGAGGGGGCCATCTACCCGGTCAACCCGAAAGCCAGCGAGATCCAGGGGCTGCCCTGCTACGCCAGCATCGAGGAGCTGCCGCAGGCGCCTGACGTCGGCCTGGTGCTGCTCAGCGCCAAGCGCAGCATCGATGCCGTGCGCTCGCTGGCCAAGATCGGCTGCAAGGCCGCTGTAGTGCTGGCCAGCGGTTTTGCCGAAGCCGGTGAAGGCGGTCTGAACCTGCAGGAGGAGCTGAAAGCCGCCGCCGGTTCGATGCGCATACTGGGCCCTAATACCATCGGCCTGGTCAACCTGTCCGCGCGCATCCCGCTGTCCGCCAGCGGTGCCCTGGAGATCAGCGACCTGCCCACCGGCCATGTCGCCGTGGTCTCCCAGAGCGGCGGCATTCTCGGCGCCCTGCTCTCTCGCGCTGCTGGCCGTGGCATCGGCCTCTCCTCGCTGATCTCCACCAGCAACGAGGTGGATCTGGAAGTCAGCGACTTCATCGACTACCTGGTAGATGACGACAACACCAAGGTCATCGCCCTCTATCTGGAAAGCGTACGCAACCCGCAACGCTTCCGTGAAGTGGCACTGCGCGCCCGTGCGGCGGGCAAACCGCTGGTGGTGTTCAAGATCGGCCGCTCCGAAGCCGGTGCCAGCGCCGCCAGCTCCCATACCGGCGCGCTGGCCGGCGAAGACCGCGTCTACGATGCCTTCTTCCGAGAGCTGGGGGTGATCCGTGCCAACACCTTCGACGAATTCCTCGACATCCCCGCCGTACTGGTCGCCGGGCGCCGTCTGGCTGGCCGCCGTGTGGCCATCCTGACCTCCACCGGCGGTGCTGGCACGCTGATCGCCGACAGCCTGGGCATGAACCATTTCGACACCCCGGCCCCGGATGCCGCAACGGCCGAAAAACTGCGCGCCCTGCAGGGCGACACCCCCACCGCGCTCGACCGCAACCCGATCGACGTGACCCTGGCCGGCCTGCAACCCGACCTGCTGCGCCAGGCGATCCGCACCCTGCTGGCCAGCGACAGCTACGACGCGCTGGTGGTGATTATCGGCTCCTCCGGCCTGGCCATGCCGGACCTGGTGGTCAGCGCCATTCAGGACTGCCTGGACACCAACGACAAACCCGTGCTGGCCTACGTCAGCCCCTATGCCCCCGATACCCTCAAGCGCCTGAACAGCGCCGGCATTCCGGGCTTCAGCTCGCCGGAAAGCTGCAGCGCCGTGCTCGGCGCGTTGGATCTCATCGCCAAGCCGCTGACCAACCTGGCAGCCGCGCCACGCATCCCGTTGCCGGCGATGGTCGAGCAGGCTGAAGGCTCGCTCGATGAGGCCGCCGCCAAGGCGCTGTTCAGCCAGGTAGGGCTGCGCGTGCCGCAGAGCCGCGTGGTCGCCAGCCGTGAAGAAGCCGTACAGGCCGCTCGCGAACTGCAGCAGCCGGTGGTGCTCAAGGTGCTGGACGCCAAGCTGCTGCACAAGAGCGATATCGGCGGCGTGGCCCTGCAGCAGACAGCCGACAGCATCGGCGCACGCTTCGACAAGATGGCCACGGACGTAGCCGGCCACGTCGGCTACCGCCCGGATCGCTTCCTCGTCGAAGCCATGGTAGCCGGCGGTCACGAGCTGATCCTCGGCGCCAACCGCGACGCCCTGGGTACCACCATTCTGCTGGGTGCCGGCGGCGTCACCGCCGAGCTGTACAAGGACACCGCGCTGCGCATGCTGCCCGGGCAGGGTGGCCTGACCCTGGAGCAGGCTCACTCGATGATGCAGCAGTTGATCACCTGGCCATTGCTCGACGGCTATCGCGGTTCCAAGCGCCGTGATACCGAAGCACTGGCCCAGGCCATCGTCAATTTCTCCGCCCTGGTCGCCGCCTTTGGCGAACGCCTGGTGACGGCCGAAATCAACCCGTTGTTCGTCCTGCCCGAAGGCCAGGGCGTAGTCGCGGCCGACGCCGTACTGGTGCTGGAGCAGGCCGACGAAGAAGTCAGCGGAGAACGCCGTTATGGCTGAAGCCCTGAGCAACGGTCAGGCGCACCTGGCCTACGAGGGCGAGATCGCCGTGATCACCCTCGACAATCCGCCAGTCAACAGTAGTACCGACGCGGTCAGAAGAGGCATTCTCCACGCCCTGGCGAGCCTGGATATGGCGCGGGCCCGTGCGGTGCTGCTGACCGGCGCCGGGCGCAACCTGATGGCCGGCGCCGACCTGCGCGAGCTGGAGAACGAGCCCACCGAGCCCACCCTGCCCCAGGTGACGGCGGCCCTGGAAGCCTGCCCCGTGCCGGTGATCGCACTGGTCAAGGGGCACACCCTGGGCGGCGGCCTGGAGCTGGCCCTGGCCTGCGATGCTCGCCTGGCCACGGCCAACGCCAACCTGGGCCTGCCGGAAGTCACGGTGGGCATCATCCCCGGTGCCGGCGGCACCCAGCGCTTGCCTCGCGCAGTCGGTCTGGGCACGGCGCTGGAGATGATCGTCAGCGGCAAACCGATCAAGGCCGCCAAGGCCCTGGAACTGGGCCTGGTGGATCATCTGCTGAGCGCCAGCGACGAAGCAGAGCAATATGCCGAAGCACTGGCCTTTGCTCGCCAATACCAGGGCGGCAAACGACCACTGAGTGCGCGCCCCGTGGCTGCCGAGGACAAGGCCGCCCTGCATGCCCGAGCCCAGAAGCTGATCACTGGCGCGCGCGGTCTGCCGGCTGCAGCGGTTGCCGCCGAGGTGGTTCTAGCTGCAGACGAGATGAGCTTTGCCCAGGCCATCGGCAAAGAGCGCGCGGCCTTTCTCGCCCTGCGCGGCAGCCAAGCGGCCCAGGCCCTGCGCTATCTGTTCTTCGCCGAACGCGCCGAACCCTATGTCCCGGCGCAACCGACAGAAGCACGGGTGCTGGAACGGGTCGCGGTCATCGGTGCCGGCACCATGGGCAGCGGTATCGCCTTGTGCGCACTGCAGGCCGGCTGCACGGTGGATCTGCTCGAACTGAATGCGCAAGCACTCGCCGCAGGCGTCAAGCGCATCGAAGACGAGCTGGCGCGCGACGTCGAGCGCCAGCGTCTGAGCGCCGACAAGCGCGATGCCATCCTCGCCCGCCTCACGGCCAGCCAGGACATCCAGACCGTCGCCAAGGCCGACCTGGTGATCGAAGCGATCATTGAAGACATGGCGGCCAAGCAGGCGCTGTTCCAGCAACTCGCCGCACAGGTGAGCAGCCACGCCCTGCTGGCGACCAACACCTCCTACCTCGACATCGACGCAATCGCCGAAGGCATTCCTCACCCCGAGCGCGTACTCGGTCTGCATTTCTTCAGCCCGGCGCAGCGTATGGCCCTGCTGGAAGTGGTGCGCGGCAGTGCGACCGGCGAGCAAGCGCTGTGCGCGGCGCTGAAATTCGCCGAGCGCCTGAAGAAAAAGGCCATCGTCGTCGGCAACGCCTGGGGCTTCGTCGGCAACCGCCTGTACGCCGCCTATCGCCGCCAGTGCGAGTTCATGCTCGAAGAAGGCGCCAGCCCCGAGCAGATCGACACGGCCCTGGAGCAATACGGCTTCGCCATGGGCCCGTTCAAGGTAGCCGACATGTCGGGCCTGGATATCGCCTGGCGGATGCGCCAGCAGACCGCCGCCACACGGCACCTGCGTCGCTACGTCGGTATCCCGGATCTGCTCTGCGAAGCCGGTCGCCTCGGCCGCAAGACGGCCAAGGGTTACTACCGCTATGGCGAGGACAACAAGCCACAGACGGACAGCGCAGTCGCCGAGATCATCACCGGCTATCGCCGTGACAAAGGCATCGAAGCCAGAGCCTTCAGTGATGAAGAAATCCAGCAGCGCGCCGTGCTGGCTCTGATCAACGAAGCCCTGCTGCTGCTCGCGCAAGGCGTTTGCCAGCGCCCGGAGGATGTCGATATCGCTCTCGTCCACGGCTACGGCTTCCCACGCTGGCGCGGCGGGCCGGTGTTCATCGCCCGCAGCATGGGTTCGAGTGCACTGAATGCCGCCCTGGATGGCTTCGTCGAAGCCTCCGGCAAAGGCCAGGAGCGTGGCGCTGCCACCCTGTTGGCACCCGATACAGAGGAGTAAGGCCCATGTCAGAAGCTTATATCTGCGATGCGATTCGCACGCCGTTCGGCCGTTTCAATGGTGCCCTGGCCTCGGTTCGCACCGATGACCTGGCCGCCCTGCCCATCGCCGAGCTGATGGCGCGCAACCCCGACCTGGATTGGGGCCTGGTCGATGACGTGATCTATGGCTGCGCCAACCAGGCCGGCGAAGACAACCGCAACGTCGCGCGCATGGCCGCGCTGCTGGCGGGACTGCCGATCTCGGTGCCCGGTGCGACGCTCAACCGCCTGTGCGGCTCCGGCCTCGACGCGGTGGGCAGCGCCGCCCGCGCCCTGCGCTGCGGCGAAGCACAGTTGATGATCGCCGGCGGCGTCGAAAGCATGAGCCGCTCCCCTTATGTGGTGGCCAAGGCCGAGCAGGCCTTCGCCCGCGGCCAGCAACTGGAAGACACCACCATCGGCTGGCGCCTGGTCAACCCGAAGATGAAGGCGCTGTACGGCGTCGACGCCCTGACCCTGACCGCCGAGAACGTGGCCGAGGAAGAAGGCGTGTCGCGTGCCGATCAGGACGCCTTTGCCCTGCGCAGCCAGCAACGCTGGCAAAGCGCCCAGGAAGCGGGTTTCTTCGAGCGGGAAATCATGCCGGTGACCATCACCCAACCGCGCAAGCCGGAGCGCATCATCCGCCAGGACGAGCACCCGCGCCCGGACAGTACGCTCGACGCACTCAGCGGCCTGAAGGGTGTGGTCAAGGCCGATGGCACGGTGACCGCCGGCAATTCCTCGGGCATCAACGATGGCGCCTGCGCGCTGCTGATGGCCAGTGGCGAAGCCGTCGACAAACACGGCCTGAAGCCACGCGCCCGGGTCGTGGCCATGGCCACCGCCGGTGTCGCCCCGCGCCTGATGGGCATGGGCCCGGTACCGGCGGTGGAAAAGGTCATGGGCCTGAGCGGCCTGAATATCGGGCAGATGGACGTGATCGAGTTCAACGAGGCCTTCGCTTCACAAGCCATCGCCGTTTGCCGGCGCCTGGGGCTGCAGGACGACGACCCGCGGATCAACCCCAACGGCGGCGCCATCGCCATCGGCCATCCACTGGGCGCTTCCGGAGCGCGGCTGGTCACCACCGCGCTGAACCAGTTGGAGCGCCAGCAAGGCCGTTATGCGCTGTGCAGCATGTGCGTCGGGGTCGGCCAGGGCGTGGCGCTGATCATCGAGCGGGTCTGAGAAACGCTGACCACGCCCGCCTCCGTCCGGCTGACAGCCTGCCTGCAGCCGGACGGAGGCGGCCAACCCAGGAGAGGATCATGAGCACTTTCTTTGACGCTTCGATCAAGCCGCGCTTCAGCGAGACCGACATGCGCGGCCATATCAACAACACCGTGATTCCCGTCTGGCTGGCCGACGGCCGCGCGGCGCTGTTTCGCGAAGAACTCGGCTCCCGGGTGCCTACCATGGTGGTCAACCTGAATGTCGATTTCATCCGGGAGCTGCACTGGGGTGCGCCCGTAACGGTACGTACGGCGGTCGAAGGCATCGGCAACAGCTCCATCCGCTTCGTCCAGGAGCTGTGGCAGAACGACCAACGCTGTGTGCAGGCACACACCACCGTCGTCACCCTGGATGGCGAGACGCGCAAACCGATGCGCGTCCCCGACCACGAAAGAACCTTGCTGGCCCCGTACCAGATGAGCGCCGAGCGATAGGCCTGCTGGCAGGCTCGCCAGGCGTGGCCCTGACTCGCTATTCGAGGGTACGCAACGATGGAAAGTCAGCGAGCAGTTCAATCAGGGTTTCCCGCAGCCATCGGTTGGCCGAATCGTGGTGGAAGCGGGTGTGCCAATGCAGATGGATGTCGTAGCCGGTGATATCCCAGGGCAGAGGCAGCAGACGAACCCGGGCGATCTCGGCGAAGCGGCGCCATGGCAGGCCTGCTATTGATGCGCTTCGTCGACCGCAAGGGGCCCTATGCGGTGATGGTCTACCCATTGCTGTCGTTGCCCTTCCTGCTGGTATTGGGGGTCGCTGGATTGCAGGGCAACGCGTTTATCGCACTCAGTCTGATCGGGGCGATCTTCGTCAAAGGCAGCCACTACGGGATCACCAGTATCGCCGGGATCTTCTACCCCAGCGCGATTCGCGCCAATGGCGCTGGCTGGGCCGCCTCGGTGGGCAAGGTCGGTTCGATCCTCGGCCCCTTGCTGGGTGCCTATGTACTCAACAGCGGTCTGCCGGTGGTCAGAAGCTTCGCCATTCTGGCCCTGTGCCCGGCAGTGTTGGCGCTATGCGCCTTCTGCGTGGCGCGCATCTACCCACATGGCGAGACCAGCATCGAGCCAGCCGACAACGGCAAGAGAGTCACCCCGGCCACCACGCGGTAGGGAGATGATGGCCCTTGTTCCGGCGAAGTGATGGAAGCGATCACGGTGTCCGGCATCGACTACACCATCTTTTTCTACAACCCCAACATCAACTCGCAGAAGGAATACCTGCTGCGCAAGGACGAGAACATCCGTTTTACTGAGCAGCACGGTGTGCCGTTCAACCAGTCGCACGGCGCGATTTCCCAAGCAAAGCAAACAATAGGACAGGTTGGCGACGAGGCGCCCGCAATCATTCAGAACGTCAGAAAAACTCGCTCTAGCGTCACCCGGCGCTATGGGCGGGTTGTGGCGTATGCGCATACCGACATCTATCAGCGAGAAAGCCACTCGTTTATTCGCCTTGACGTTCTTAGGCAGGGCAAGCAGCCATAACCTCGCACAGTGAGAGCAAATCACGTTTTCGCCGTAATGGCATGAGCGCTTTAGCGACGCTTTTGATCATGAGGGCAGCTAATGATCGGGTGAAATAAGATCAGTTCTGCTCAAGCAGCGCGCTACCTAAAATGCAGTCCTCCCTGCTTCCAGCAGCACAGAAAAACCAATCGGAACCCTGAAGCGTCAAAACGAACTCAGGGCTGTATTGAATATTAGGTCGGTTCGAGATGAGTCAAGAATTTACATTTACCGTAAAAAGTATTCGCTTTGATGAGAACTACCAGCCATCAGACAGTACCCGCCTCACTACAAATTTTGCCAACCTGGCCCGCGGGCAGTACCGTCAAGATAACCTGCGCAACGCGCTAAGGATGATTGACAATCGTTTCAATGCCCTGGCGCAATGGGATAACCCTCAGGGTGATCGTTATTCCGTTGAGCTCGACATTATCTCCGTCGAAATGAATGTCAGCTCCGAGGCTAATGACAATACCTTTCCTGCGATTGAGGTATTGAAAACCAGCATTTTCGATAAAAAAACCAACAGGTGTATAGAGGGCGTTGTCGGCAACAACTTCTCCTCTTACGTTCGGGATTATGACTTTAGCGTGCTGTTGCTGGAGCACAACAAAAGCCAACCAACATTCGGCATTCCAGACGGCTTCGGTGATTTGCACGGAAAGATTTTCAAGCATTTTGTTAATTCTGAAGCTTACAAGCAGAACTTCAGCAAGCCGCCTGTTATCTGCCTCAGCGTGTCGGACAATAAAGTCTATCGTCGCACTGAGAATCAGCACCCTGTACTTGGGTTTGAATATCAACCCAATGAGTCATCCTTGACGGAAAGCTACTTCAAGAAGATGGGCTTGCAGGTTCGTTACTTCATGCCTTCCGGCAGCGCTGCGCCATTAGCATTCTATTTCTTTGGTGATTTGCTCAATGACTACACCGCCCTTGAGTTGATCAGCACCATCAGCACTATGGAAACCTTCCAAAAAATTTACCGCCCAGAAATCTATAACGCCAATGCTCCAGCCGGACAACGCTATCAGCCGAACTTGAAGAACCAAGATCACTCGTTGACTCGCGTGGTTTACGACCGCGAAGAGCGTAGCCGACTGGCTGTTGAGCAAGGCCGGTTTACTGAGCAACATTTCATCAAGCCTTACCAAGCCGTTCTTGAACAATGGTCCGCTAGCTGCGGCCTCTGATTTACCAGAATACAAGGTTGTCCATAATGAATAAATTATTGCCTACGTCGACTGCCGGCAGCTTGCCCAAGCCCTCCTGGCTTGCGCAGCCAGAAACGCTTTGGTCTCCCTGGAAACTGCAAGATGAAGAACTGACTGAAGGTAAGCAGGACGCGCTGCGTTTGTCGCTGCAAGAGCAACAACAAGCAGGTATCGATATCGTCAGTGATGGTGAACAGTCTCGCCAACATTTCGTCACTACCTTTATTGAGCACCTCGACGGCGTCGATTTCGAGAAGCGTGAGACCGTTAGAATCCGCGACCGCTATGACGCGAGCGTGCCATCGGTTGTAGGAGCTGTCAGTCGCTCAAAACCTGTGTTTGTTGAAGATGCCAAGTTTTTGCGTCAGCAAACCAAGCAGCCCATCAAATGGGCTCTGCCTGGCCCCATGACCATGATCGACACGCTTTACGACGGGCATTACAAAAGCCGTGAAAAGCTGGCGTGGGAATTCGCCAAGATTCTCAATCAGGAAGCCAGGGAACTAGAAGCGGCAGGCGTTGACATCATCCAGTTCGACGAACCTGCATTCAATGTATTCTTCGACGAGGTCAATGACTGGGGTATTGCTACGTTAGAACGAGCTATCGAAGGACTGAAGTGCGAGACGGCCGTGCATATTTGCTATGGCTACGGCATCAAGGCCAATACTGACTGGAAGAAGACGCTCGGCTCAGAGTGGCGCCAGTATGAAGAAATCTTCCCCAAACTGCAGAAGTCGAACATCGACATCATCTCGCTGGAGTGCCAGAACTCTCGCGTGCCGATGGAGTTGCTCGAGCTCATTCGCGGAAAGAAAGTGATGGTCGGTGCCATTGACGTGGCAACCAACACCATCGAGACACCTGAAGAAGTGGCCAACACTCTACGCAAAGCGCTTCAGTTCGTAGACGCCGACAAACTTTGTCCTTGCACCAACTGCGGCATGGCACCACTGCCTCGTCGAGTTGCCAGAGGCAAGCTGAATGCATTGAGTGCCGGCGCAGAGATAGTCCGCCGAGAGCTCTCCGCCTAACAGCTGAGCTAACACTGGATATACTGGATGAAATATGGCCTGTCGTAACTGATCGACTGGCCATATTTTCAAAGTAGCAACACTTGAAAATAGCAAGCTACTTCAGGTTCTCCCCAGCACTTTCGAGTAGCACCTAATATTCAGGTTTTACCATGTCACTCCCTTGCAATGCAATCGAACCATTGCGCTTTCGCGAAGCGCTCGGACACTATGCATCCGGTATCACGGTCATTACATCGATTATCGACAATGAGCCGCTCGGCTTCACTTGCCAGTCGTTCTACAGCGTCTCGATGAACCCGCCACTGGTCTCATTCAGTGTAATCGCCAACTCATACAGCTACCCCAAAATTCGCCGGGCAGGTCGATTTGCAGTCAACATCCTGTCAGGCGAACAGGCCGAAATATCCAATACCTTCGCTCGACAAGGCGCTGACAAGTGGAACGACGTAGAGTGGCACGCATCACCACTGGGCAATCCAATCATTGGCGATAGTCTGCACTGGCTAGATTGCGAGATTCACGCCGAGCATGTTGCCGGCGATCATCTGATCGTGATTGGTGAAGTGAAAGCGTTGCACGTTCAAGAAAATGTGGCTGCACGTCCTTTACTGTATTTTAAAGGGCGATATTGTGATCTTTTGATGCCTACCGAATAAACTGCAGCCTCGGACAAGAACGACGTCCCCATCGAGATAACACTGCAACTTCTATAGCAATTACGTCCCCGAGATATCACCACCTCAAAGTATTATTCAGCCCTGACCATGGCGGGGGCGTTCTCGTACATGTGGCTTTGCTAAGGCATGGGAATAGCATGTTCGCTACGATCAAAAATGACTTCTGGCAGGTCATGGCTCAGTGTCTCGCGCTCTTGATTCGGACGACAAGCGCCTGCTCAACAAAGCACCGCGCGACACTCTCAAGCTGTTGACCACTTATCGCTTGCAGTCCGTTCCGCAACTGAAGGTCGGTGGCGATGTGCGTTGGCAGGGTGAGGATTACTACTAGCGCTCCGGGCCGAACAACGCCCTTGACGAGCATTGCTACAGCGCCATAGGTGCGCGCGGCTGGTACGCCCCCCCCGCGCAGCCTGACAACAACGTTGACACACCCTCGAAAACCTCTCCAGCCAAGATGGCTCCAGACTTCACTTGGTAGCGAGGCACGGCAACGTTATTTCTCAGCGATATCAGCTATCTCGTCTTGTATGTGCTTTTGGGGTTTTGCTTTTCTACGTTGTGCCTGTCCGCGCTGCCGTCTGGCTTGTTGCTTCGCATGTAGAGCCTGAGAAGCGCTCACCATACCAACTGCCTGGCCACTCAAGTCAAAGCGCGGAGCATTCTCCGTCATGCATGCCCAGTATCGACTTCCTCGACACCAGGTTGCGATACCTGCTTTGAGCTGGTCACTGGATATTCCGAGCAACTCCAGATGCTGTTCAGCATCCTTGAGGATTCCCTCTTTCAAGGGAACCTTGGGAGCAGGACTAACGGGGAAAGCCCCGGGAAAGTGCTTCTGCAATCGCCAGATTGCCTCCACCGAAGGATCATGCTCACGAGACGCGCTCTGGGGAGTTGGCTTCTGTACACGCGTTTTTTTGCTATCGGTCTTTACCGATTCACTTTCGGCACGCAGTCGGTCGCGTAGCTCAGCTAGTTGCTCAAAACCCATCGTTCAATTCACTGCTTCATAGTTGATTAGTGGCCCAAGATTATCTCATACGATTTTTTGCTACATGCCAAACCCGCTCAGACTAGTTACCACCAGATGAAAAACTACTAGCCCACCTACAACGCTGATCACCTGCATGGCGCCTTCCTGGAGCTGCAGGGCACACAGCTCCAGACCAAGGTCATGAGCCACGACTTTAGAGCTATGCAGTGATCTGAGAACAGGACCTGGTCCTGATTCGCATCTGCGGCAAAAAGTGTTCTGCAGCGAAGGTGATTGGCTGTGGCAAAGGTTCAAATGCGCTGAACCTAGAGACGACAGTGGACAACCACAAACAAAAAAACCGGCCAAGAGTGCCGGTTTAGATGGGTTTCATAGACTTATACGAGACAGCTATAAACAGATGAATGGTGCCCGAAGCCGGACTCGAACCGGCACGCCCTTGCGAGCGAGAGATTTTAAGTCTCCTGCGTCTACCGATTTCGCCATTCGGGCGGTAGCGCTGTGCGAAGGCCGGACTATATACAGCCCTCCACGTCCTCGCAAGGCATGCAAAGGCCGCCAGGGAGAATGAAAAAGGCCTCGTAAATCATGGATCTACGAGGCCTTTTAGATTGGAGGCTGAGGTCGGAATCGAACCGGCGTTCACGGATTTGCAATCCGGTGCATAACCACTCTGCAACTCAGCCATGAAGCAAACGAGCCGCCTTGGCGACTCGTGTAAATCTGGAGCGGGAAACGAGACTCGAACTCGCGACCCCGACCTTGGCAAGGTCGTGCTCTACCAACTGAGCTATTCCCGCTTGTCTTGTCGACGGGCGCCATTCTATAGAATCGAATCGCGCCGTCAACCCTTTGATTCAAAAATACTTATTTCTTTTCCGAGGTGGTGCTCAGGTGCGGCCAGGCGGCCAGCAGGTACTGCAGCATGGACCACAATGTCAGCACCGCGGCAACTACCAGCAGTACGTATCCGAACACGACCCAGAAAGAGAACACCGGCGGATTGCCCAGCAGGATGACCAGCGCCAGCATCTGCGCTGCGGTTTTCCACTTGCCAAGGTTGGACACGGCAACATGCGCCCGAGCACCGATCTCGGCCATCCACTCACGCAGAGCGGATACGACGATCTCGCGACCGATGATGATCGCCGCAGCCAGCGTCAGCCAGAGATTGGAGTGCTCTGCCGCCAGCAGTACCAGCGCGACCGCCACCATCAGCTTGTCGGCCACAGGGTCGAGGAAGGCACCGAAAGGCGTACCCTGCTCCCAGCGACGCGCCAGGTAGCCGTCGAGCCAGTCGGTCACGGCGGCAACGGCGAAGACTCCGCTGGCAGCCCAGTAACTCCAGGAGAACGGCAAATAGAACAGCAGGATGAAGACCGGGATCAGTGCGACCCGGAGCACGGTAAGCAAGTTGGGGATGTTCATCGGCACAACTAGGCTGCGAGGTGAGCGGGCATTCTACTCGCTGTGCAGAGTGTCATAAATCAACTCGGCGAGCTTTTTACTGATTCCTGGTGCTTTGGCGATTTCTTCAGCACTGGCACGGGACAATTCCTGCAGACCGCCAAAGTGATTGAGAAGCTCGCGTCGCCGTTTCGGACCGATCCCTGCCACTTCCTCGAGCGTCGAGGTGCGCCGTGTTTTGCCACGACGTGCTCGGTGCCCGGTAATCGCGAAGCGGTGGGATTCGTCGCGTATCTGCTGAATCAGGTGCAATGCCGGCGAATTGCCTGGCAAGGTGAACTCGTGCTCGGCGTCATTCAGATAGAGCACTTCCAGGCCAGGCTTGCGCGTCGTCCCCTTGGCTACGCCAAGCAGAATCAGATCCGGCACCGCCAGCTCCTGCAGCACCTCACGAGCCATGGCCAGTTGCCCCTTGCCGCCATCCACCAGCAGCACGTCAGGCAGCTTGCCTTCACCATCTTTGATCTTGCTGAAGCGCCGGGTCAGCGCCTGGTGCATTGCAGCGTAATCGTCGCCAGCGGTAACGCCCTCGATATTGAAGCGGCGATAGTCGGACTTGAGCGGACCTTCGGGGCCGAATACCACGCACGAAGCCACCGTGGCCTCGCCACTGGAGTGACTGATATCAAAGCACTCCATGCGCTGCGGCGGTTCGTCCATTTCCAGCACGGCGGCCAGCGCATCGAAACGCTCGGCGAGGTGCTGCCGGTTGGCCAGGCGCGCCGCCAGCGCCTGCTCGGCGTTGGTCACGGCAAGTTGCTGCCAGCGGGCACGCGTGCCGCGTACGCGCAAACTGATGCTGAGGCTGCGACCGCGCAGCGACTCGATGGCCTCGATCAGCGTGGCGAAGTCCTCGTGCTGCACGTTGACGATCAGTTCGCTGGGCAGGTCGCGTTCGGCGTTGCCCAGGTAGTACTGGGCGAGGAAGGCCATCAGCACGTCACCACCCTCCTCTTCGATCGCCACCTGCGGGAAGAAATTCTTGCTGCCCAGCACGCGGCCGCCACGCACGCTGATCAGGTGCACGCAGGCGCCGCCTGGAGTGAGCATCACCGCGACCACATCGACGTCGCCAGTGCCGCCTTCCATGCTTTGCTGGTCCTGTACCCGGCGCAGCATGGAAATCTGGTCACGCAGTTCAGCCGCGCGCTCGAACTCCAGGGCCATCGAGGCCTTCTCCATACTGACCGAGAGTTCCTCGCTCAGCGCATTGCTGCGGCCATCGAGGAACATCACCGAATGGCGCACGTCCTCGGCGTATTCTTCCGGGCTGACCAAACCGACGCAGGGACCCTTGCAGCGTTTGATCTGGTACTCCAGGCAGGGGCGCGTGCGGTTCTTGTAGTAGCTGTCCTCGCACTGGCGAACCAGGAAGGTCTTCTGCAGCAGGCTCAGGCTCTCGCGAATGGCCAGCGCACTGGGATAAGGCCCGAAATAGCGCCCCTTGGCCTTCTTCGCGCCTCGGTGAATGCCGAGACGCGGAAAGTCACCGTCGGAAAGAAACACGTAGGGATAGGATTTATCGTCGCGCAGTAGGATGTTGTACGGCGGCCGCCACTCCTTGATCAAGGTCTGCTCGAGCAGCAGGGCCTCGGTCTCGTTGGCGGTGATGGTGGTTTCGATCTGCGCGATGCGCGCGACCAGGGCTGCGGTCTTCGGTGCCTGGCCGGTCTTGCGGAAATAACTGGAGAGACGCTTCTTGAGGTTCTTCGCCTTGCCCACGTAGAGCAGGCGGGCCTCGCTATCGAACATGCGATAGACGCCCGGGCGACCACTGCAGGTCGCCAGGAAGGCACTCGGATCAAATTGGTCGGACATTATCAGCTGACGGCGTCGACCATGCCGTGGCGAACCGCGAGCAGAGCCAACTCGACGTCGCTGGTGATGGAAAGCTTCTCGAAGATGCGGTAGCGGTAGGTATTGACCGTCTTCGGCGACAGGCACAGCTTGTCCGAGATGTTCTGCACCTTGTGGCAGTTGGCGATCATCAGAGCGATCTGGATCTCGCGCTCGGACAGCAGGTCGAATGGCGAGCCATTGCTCTGCGGCTGGAAGGATTTGAGCGCCAGTTGCTGAGCGATTTGCGGGTCGATATAGCGCTGCCCGGCAAATACGAGGCGAATGGCCTGCACCATTTCATCCAGCGCCGCGCCCTTGGTCAGGTATCCGGCAGCCCCGGCCTGCAACAGGCGCGTCGGGAACGGATCTTCCTCGCACACGGTAACGGCAACGACCTTGATGTCGGGATGGCTGCGCATCAGCTTGCGGGTGGCTTCGAGGCCGCCGATGCCGGGCATCTTGACGTCCATCAGGACGACATCGGGCTTGAGTTCACGGACCTTGAGCAGCGCTTCTTCGCCAGTGCAGGCTTCACCTACGACTTGCAGACCGTCGATATCGGCCAGCATGCGGGTTATGCCCGTGCGAACCAGATCGTGATCGTCGACCACCAGGACCCTAATCAATCGCCACCTCGTTGCACCTAATCAGCCACCGCGCAGTGACGGTGAGGTTGAACTTGCCGGTCACCTTAGCAAAAAGCCAGGGGCTGACCTAGCTTGGCGCACGGCAGTCAAAAAGCAAGCGCCAGATTAAGGTCAGAAATTGCGTCAAGGCAATTAGAGAATTGGCGGAAGCGGTGAGATTCGAACTCACGGATAGTTGCCCATCGACGGTTTTCAAGACCGTTGCCTTAAACCACTCGGCCACGCTTCCATATTCTTGAGTGCGGAGACTGCCTTACACAACCTCCGCAGCGGTGCGGGCGGCAATCTTACCGGAACGCAACACGCTGTCAAACTCTCTGTCTTGGCACCTCGCCTGGCTCTGTTATGATCGGGACCATTCGGATATCGGAAACCTTGTGCCACAGGAGCGTCGCCATGCAAGAGCAAGACTACGTAGTAAATCATTCGCAGGCCGACCAGCTGGAAGTCAGCAAGGTTCTGCGCAATACCTATGGCCTGCTGGCCATCACCCTGGCCTTCAGCGGGCTGGTCGCGTTCCTCAGCCAGCGCGCCAATGTGGCCTACCCGAACTTCTTCGTGGTGCTGATCGGTTTCTACGGCCTGTTCTTCCTCACCTACAAACTGCGCGACTCCGCCTGGGGCCTGGTATCCACCCTCGCCCTGACCGGTTTCATGGGTTACACCCTCGGCCCGATCCTCAACCGCTACATGGGCATGGCCAATGGCGCTGAAGTAATCAGCTCGGCCTTCTCCATGACTGCGCTGGTGTTCTTTGGCCTGTCCGCCTACGTGCTGACGACCCGCAAGGACATGAGCTTCCTCAGCGGCTTCATCACCGCCGGTTTCTTCGTCCTGCTTGGCGCCGTTGTGGCCAGCTTCTTCTTCCAGATCAGCGGCCTGCAACTGGCGATCAGCGCTGGCTTCGTGCTGTTCTCCTCGGTCTGCATCCTGTTCCAGACCAGCGCCATCATCCATGGCGGCGAGCGCAACTACATCATGGCCACCATCAGCCTGTACGTATCGATCTACAACCTGTTCATCAGCCTGTTGCAGATCTTCGGCATCATGGGCGGCGACGACTGATAACGCTTCGTTCCCCTTAAGCCCGCTTCGGCGGGCTTTTTCTTGCCTGCGTGTTCACCTGCTCTGCAGTGATTCTTTATCTGCCGCGCACCCTGGCCTTATCATTGGCCCAGTTTTGCCTCGTCGGACGCCCCATGAAGTTTGCCATTGCCCTGTTCGCCGCCCCTCACCTGCCCGCCTCGCGTCGCGCCTTGCGCTTTGCGCAGGCAGCATTGGCCGGCGGTCACGAGATCGTCCGCCTGTTCTTCTATCAGGACGGCGTGCACAGTGCCGCCGGCAACGTGGTCAGCCCGCAGGACGAGCTGGATCTGCCGCGTGAGTGGCGCGAGTTCGTCACAGCCAACGAACTCGACGCCGTGGTCTGTATCGCTGCTGCCCTGCGTCGTGGCGTGCTCAACGCCGAAGAAGCGCAGCGTTATGCCAGACCGGCTGCCAACCTGGAGGCGCCCTGGGAGCTCTCCGGTCTGGGCCAACTGCATGAAGCCGCGCAACAGGCCGACCGCCTGATCTGCTTCGGAGGTCAGTGAATGAGCAAGTCACTGTTGATCATCAGCCGCCAGGCGCCCTGGAGCGGCCCTGGTGCGCGCGAGGCGCTGGATATCGCGTTGGCCGGCGGCGCCTTCGACCTACCCATCGGCATGCTGTTTCTCGATGACGGCGTGTTCCAGCTCAGCACCGGCCAACAACCCGGCCAGCTGCAACAGAAAGACCTCGGAGCCAACCTGCAGGCTCTGCCGATGTTCGGTGTCGAGGCGCTGTATGCCAGCCAGCGCAGCCTGAGCGAACGCGGCCTTGGCGACAGCGAGCTGAATCTGGCGGTACAGCGGCTCGACGACAGCGCGCTGACCGCCCTTCTCGACCGCTACGATCAGGTGATCACCCTCTGATGGCCACCCTGCATGTTCTCTCTCATTCACCGTTCACCGATAGCCGCCTGGCCAGCTGCCTGCGCCTGCTGGGTGCAGGCGATGCGCTGCTGCTCACTGGCGATGCGGTCTACGCACTGCAGCCCGGCACCACCAATCTGCAGGCACTGCAACTGATGCCCGCCAGTGTCGCGCTCTATGCCCTTGACGAAGACCTTGCCGCGCGCGCCCTGCCGGCGCCCGAGCGTGCCGAGGTCGTCGGCTACCCGGAGTTCGTCGAGCTGTGCACCCGCTACGCCAAGGTCAACAGCTGGTTATGAGTGCTCTAAACGTCGCCGGACGTGACATCGCCCTGGACAAGGACGGCTATCTGGTCGACCTGCAGGACTGGTCGCGCCCCGTGGCCGAGGCCCTGGCCGCCGCAGAAGAACTGCAGCTGAGCGATGAGCACTGGGAAATCCTCGACCTGCTGCGCGCCTTCTACGCGGAATTCCAGCTGTCACCGGCCAACCGCCCACTGATCAAGTACGCAGCCCTGAAACTTGGCACGGACAAAGGCAACAGCCTGCATCTCAATCGCCTGTTCAAGGGCACGCCCGCCAAACTCGCGGCCAAGCTCGCCGGCCTGCCGAAACCGACCAATTGCCTATGAACCTGATCACCCCCGTCGAACACCCCTTCGCTCAGTTCGTGCGCATTCTCGGCAAGGGCAAGCGCGGCGCCCGCGGCCTGACGCGCGAGGAAGCCCGTGAAGCCATGGGCCTGCTGCTCGATGGCAAGGTCGAAGACACCCAGCTTGGCGCCTTTCTGATGCTGCTGCGGCACAAGGAAGAGAGTGCCGAGGAGCTTGCCGGCTTCACCGAAGCCATCCGCCCACGCCTCAAGGCCCCTTCCATTCAAGTCGACCTGGACTGGCCCAGCTATGCCGGCAAGAAACGTCACTTGCCCTGGTACCTGCTGGCCGTCAAGGCACTGGCCGCCAGCGGCGTGCGCATCTTCATGCATGGCGGTGGCGCCCATACCGCAGGGCGCATGTACACCGAACAGTTGCTGGAGCAACTGGACATTCCCTGCTGCCACGACTGGCAGGCGGTGGAACAATCGCTCGATGAACAGCACCTGGCCTACAGCTACCTGGGCGACTGGATGCCGGCGCTGCAGCGCATGATCGACCTGCGCAATACCCTGGGCCTGCGCTCGCCGATCCATTCCCTGGCTCGAGTGATCAACCCGCTCGGCGCGCGCTGTGGGCTGCAAAGCATCTTCCATCCCGGCTATCAGGCCGTGCATCGCGAAGCCAGCCGCCTGCTGGGTGATCACGCCATCGTGATCAAGGGAGAAGGCGGCGAGATCGAGGCCAATCCGGACGGCACCTGCCACCTGCATGGCACGCTTGGCGGTGAAGACTGGGACGAAGAATGGCCCGCGCTTTCAGCCCAACGCCATGTCAAACCCGAGCGACTCGAGCCGGCCATGCTGGGCGCCTTCTGGCGCGGCGAGCACGATGATGCCTACGGGCGACTCGCGGTAATCGCCACCATGGCCGTCGCACTGCGCGGGCTGGGTCTGGGCCGCGAAGAGGCGTTCCAGCAAGCCCAACTGCGCTGGGACGCGCGCCTTCAATCTAGTCAGCCGATTATTTGAGCCAGCATTTTCCACCTTTCAATCGAGTTCATAACGCTAGACTCCAGGTTCATTCAAAACGGAGGCAAGCGTTATGGGCTTGTTGATCGATGGACGCTGGCACGACCAGTGGTACGACACCGGCAACAGTGGCCGCTTCCAGCGCGAGAGCGCACAACGTCGTAACTGGGTGACTGCCGACGGCAGCGCTGGACCAAGCGGCGATGGCGGCTTCAAGGCCGAGGCCGGGCGCTACCATCTCTACGTTTCTCTGGCCTGCCCCTGGGCTCATCGCACGCTGATCCTGCGCACGCTCAAGGGGCTCGAACCTCTGATTGATGTATCGGTGGTGAGCTGGCTGATGCGTGAACAGGGCTGGACCTTCGACCGCGACTTCGGCTCCAGCGGTGACCACCTAGACAGCCTGAGCTACATGCATCAGCGCTATACCGCCGATGACCGCCATTACACCGGCCGCGTCACCGTGCCCGTGCTGTGGGACAAGCAGACCGGCGGCATCGTCAGCAACGAATCGGCGGAAATCATCCGCATGCTCAACAACGCGTTCGACGACCTCACCGGTAACGGCCTGGACTTCTACCCCGAACCGCTACGCGAGCGTATCGACCAGCTGAACGAGCGCATCTATCCGGCAGTGAACAACGGCGTTTACCGTGCCGGCTTCGCCACCACTCAGCAAGCCTACGAAGAGGCCTTCGACGAACTGTTCGCCATGCTCGATGAGCTGGAAACCCTGCTGGGCGAAAACCGCTACCTGGCCGGCGAATACCTGACCGAGGCAGACATTCGCCTGTTCACCACGCTGATTCGCTTCGATGCCGTCTATCACGGGCATTTCAAATGCAACCAGCGACGTATCGAGGACTACCCGAACCTGTCCAACTGGCTGCGCGAGCTCTATCAATGGCCAGGCATCGCCGAGACGGTGGACTTTACCCATATCAAATCGCACTACTACGCCAGCCACGCCACCATCAACCCGACGGGAGTGATTCCCAAAGGGCCACAGCAGGATTTCACTCGCGCGCATGATCGCCAGCGCCTGCCGGGTAAAGGCGTGTTCCAGCGCTAGAGTGGCAGCCATTGCTGCCTGAAGCCTCGACAAGGAGGCTTCAGTCGCTGGCCGTCAGATGCTGTTCTGAGCGCCTTCGAACCAGGCCAGCTTGTCGCGCAGGGTAACCACTTCGCCGACGATCACCAGGGTCGGTGCATGCACTTCGTGCTCGGCCACCAGCTGCGGCAGCGTCTCCAGGGTGCCGGTGAAGACACGCTGATTCTGCGTCGTGCCCTGCTGCACCAGTGCCGCTGGCGTGTCGCCCGAGCGGCCGTGAGCAATCAACTGCTCGCAGATCCCCGGCAACCCCACCAGCCCCATGTAGAACACCAGGGTTTGCCCGGGCGCGACCAGATCCCGCCACGGCAGGTTGCTGCTGCCATCCTTGAGGTGGCCGGTGATAAAACGCACCGATTGCGCGTGATCACGATGGGTCAGCGGGATACCTGCGTAGGCTGCACAGCCGGAAGCGGCAGTAATGCCTGGCACGACCTGGAAGGGAATATCCTCGGCGGCCAGTTGCTCGATCTCCTCCCCACCCCGGCCGAAGATAAATGGATCGCCACCCTTCAGACGCAGCACACGCTTGCCCTCGCGAGCCAGGTCGACCAGCAACTGATTGATCTGCTCCTGCGGCACCGCATGATCTGCACGGCGCTTGCCGACGTAAATGCGTTCGGCATCACGACGGCACAGCTCGATGATGGCCGGCGCCACCAACCGGTCATAGAGCACCACGTCGGCTTGCTGCATCAGGCGCAGGGCCCGGAAAGTCAGCAGATCAGGATCACCCGGACCGGCGCCGACCAGATACACCTCACCCAACGCACGCGGCGCAGCGCCGGCCACACGGGCCTCCAGCAGACGCTCAGCCTCTTCCGGCTTGCCGGCAAATACGCTCTCGGCGATCTGCCCCTGAAAGACGTCCTCCCAGAACACACGGCGCTGCTGCACGTCGGGGAACAGCTGCTTGACCCGCTCCCGGAAACGCTTGCCCAGGTTGGCCAGTTGGCCGTAGGTAGCCGGAATCCAGGTCTCGATCTTGGCGCGGATCAGGCGTGCCAGCACCGGCGCATCGCCGCCGCTGCTGACCGCGACGATCAGCGGCGAGCGATCGACGATGGCCGGGAAGATCACGCTGCACAGCGCCGGCGCGTCCACCACGTTGACGGGGATGCCCAACGCCTGGGCATCGCTGGAAATCTGCGCATTGAGCGGCACGTCGTCAGTCGCCGCGATGACCAGCGCCACGCCCTGCAAATCACTGCTCGCATAGCCGCGCAGGAAGATGCCATCCGGGCCGGCCAGCGCCTGCAGCTCGCTGCGAATCTCCGGGGCGACCACGCGCAGACGAGCACCGGCATCGCTCAACAGGCGCGCCTTGCGCAGCGCGACCTCACCACCGCCGATCACCAGTACCGGGCGACCCTGCAGCTTGTGGAACAGCGGAAGGAATTGCATCAGATCAGCCTCATCAGAGGTCGGTCGCAGAGTGCGCATGTCGCACCCCGCACCCATTGAAACGGGGCAGTTGCCCGCGCCCCGTTTTATGCGTCGTGATGGCCTATCAGCCGATCACTTCGATGCCGCCCATATAGGGCTTCAGAACTTCGGGCACGCGAATGCTGCCGTCAGCCTGCTGGTAATTCTCCAGCACCGCCACCAGGGTACGACCCACCGCCAGACCGGAGCCGTTGAGCGTGTGCAGCAGCTCCGGCTTGTTGGTTTCCGGGTTGCGGTAGCGTGCCTGCATGCGGCGCGCCTGGAAGTCGCCGCAGTTGGAGCAGGAAGAAATCTCGCGGTACTTGTCCTGGCTCGGCACCCAGACCTCCAGGTCGTAGGTCTTCACCGCAGAGAAGCCCATGTCACCGGTGCACAGGGCCAGCTTGCGATACGGCAGTTCCAGCAATTGCAGGACGCGCTCGGCGTTGGCCGTCATGCCTTCCAGAGCCTCGAAGGAGGTGGATGGCTCGACGATCTGCACCATCTCGACCTTGTCGAACTGGTGCTGGCGGATCATGCCGCGCGTATCGCGACCGGAAGCGCCCGCCTCGCTGCGAAAGCACGGCGTGTGGGCGACGAACTTCAGCGGCAGCTGTTTGGCATCGAGAATTTCGCCTGCGACGATATTGGTCAGCGACACTTCGGCGGTCGGGATCAGGTACAGGTCGGCCTGGTCTTCACGGCCGATCTTGAACAGGTCTTCCTCGAACTTCGGTAGCTGGCCGGTGCCCTGCAGGGCCGGCGCCTGCACCAGGTAGGGGGTGTAGGCTTCTTCGTAACCGTGCTCGCCGGTGTGCAGGTTGATCATGAACTGCGCCAAGGCGCGATGCAGGCGAGCGATCGGCCCGCGCAGCAGGGCGAAACGCGCGCCGGAGAGCTTGGCAGCGGTCTCGAAATCCAGCCAGCCATGCTGCTCGCCGAGGGCGACGTGATCCTTGATCTCGAAATCGAAGCTGCGCGGCGTGCCCCAGCGCGCCACCTCGACGTTGCCGTCCTCATCAGCGCCGACCGGCACGGATTCGTGCGGCAGGTTGGGAATGTTCAGCAGCAGGTTATCCAGTTCGTTCTGGATGGCGTCCAGCTCACGCTTGCCGGCCTCCAGATCGCTGCCCATCTGATCGACTTCCGCCAGCAGCGGTGCGATATCCTCGCCACGCGCCTTGGCCTGGCCGATGGACTTGGAGCGGCTGTTGCGCTCGGCCTGCAGTTGCTCGGTGCGCACCTGCACCGACTTGCGCTGACTCTCCAGGGCCTCGAAGCGGGCGACGTCGAGAGCGAAGCCACGGGTGGCAAGGCGCTCGGCGATTTCGGTGAGTTGCGTGCGGACGAGTTTGGAATCGAGCATGTTCGGGTCTCAATACATCGGCGAAAAAAGGTTGCGGCCACCAGCGTGACGCGGGTTGCCGAGTGTAAAGCTTTAGCGGGTCAGGATGCCAATCGGGCCAGGCTCAGACCGGCCCAGGCGGCCAGCAGCCCGCCAATGATACTGAATGCCAGGTAACCGAGGGCCTCGGGCGCGCGACCGCCTTCGATCAGTTTCATGATTTCCAGGCTGAAGGAGGAAAAGGTGGTAAAGCCACCCAGTACGCCGGTAATCAGCCCGGTACGCAGCTCCAGTGGCAGATCGGTACGGGTCAGGAACAGGCCTGACAACAGACCAATCAGCAGGCAACCGATGACATTGACCGCAAAGGTGCCCAGGTAGAAATGCCGTGGCCAGTTACCGGCCACCCAACTGGCGACCAGAAAACGCATGACAGAGCCAGCCGCGCCCCCCAGGGCGACGGCAAGCGCTACACGAATCATGGCTTTCTCCTTTGCCTGGAGCTGCTGGCATCCAGGTTGCGCAAGTGCTGCAGCTTGTCGCGGATCTTCAGCTCGAGGCCACGCGGTACCGGCTCGTAATACTGGCGCGGCTGCAGATTTTCAGGGAAGTAATCCTCGCCGGCAGCATAGGCATCGGGCTCGTCATGGGCGTAGCGGTATTCATCGCCGTAACCGAGCTGCTTCATCAGCTTGGTCGGGGCGTTGCGCAGGTGCAATGGCACCTCCTGCGAGCCTTGCTCGGCAGCATCACGCATGGCCGCCTTGAACGCGGTGTATACGGCATTGCTCTTCGGTGCGCAGGCGAGATAAACGATGGCTTGAGCCACGGCCAACTCGCCTTCCGGACTGCCCAGGCGCTCCTGTACATCCCAGGCATTGAGGCACAGCGTCAACGCGCGCGGATCGGCGTTGCCGATGTCCTCACTGGCCATGCGCACCACACGACGAGCGATGTAAAGCGGGTCACAGCCACCGTCAAGCATGCGCGCATACCAGTAAAGGGCGCCGTCGGGGCTGGAGCCACGTACCGACTTGTGCAGCGCGGAAATCTGATCGTAGAAGGCTTCGCCACCCTTGTCGAAACGCCGGCGGCTATCGCCCAAGAGGTTCTGCAGCAGTTCCACGTCGATCTCGCCATCGTCCTCGGCCAGGTCGGCGGCGTTTTCGAGGAAGTTGAGCAGGCGACGGCCGTCGCCGTCGGCAGCGGCCAGAAGAATCTGAAAGGCCTCGTCCGGCAGGCTCAGATGGCGCTCGCCCAGGCCTTTCGGGTCGCTCAACGCCCGCTTGACCAGCTTGCGCATCGCCGCCTCGTCGAGGCTTTTGAGTACGTAGACACGCGCCCGCGACAGCAGCGCGTTGTTCAGTTCGAACGACGGATTCTCGGTGGTCGCACCGATGAAGATCAGCGTGCCGTCTTCCACATAGGGCAGAAAAGCGTCCTGCTGGCTCTTGTTGAAGCGGTGTACCTCATCCACGAAAAGAATCGTGCGCCGGCCGTATTGCGCCGCATGCTGCTGAGCCACCTCGACGGCCTGGCGGATCTCCTTGACCCCGGACAGCACCGCGGAGATGGTCTCGAAATGGGCGTCGGTGACCTTGGCCAGCAAGCGTGCCAGGGTGGTCTTGCCCACGCCTGGCGGCCCCCAGAAGATCATCGAGTGCAAAGCGCCCTGCTCCAGCGCCTCGCGCAGCGGCTTGCCTGGCCCGAGAACATGCTCCTGCCCGACGTACTCGTCCAGGCTGGTTGCACGCAAACGCGCAGCCAGGGGCTGCGCGACGGGTTGGCGGCCGAACAGATCCACGCGTTACTCCTGGATGACGTCCGCGCCTTCCGGAATGTCGAAGGTGAACTGGTCGTTATCGACCGGCTCGTTCATCTTCACATTGAGGAACAGGATATTGGTGCGCTGGCCAATGCTGTCGATCAACTGCATGTCGTTGAGCACGCGGTTACGGAACGACAGGCGCAGGCTGTCGAACAGGCTGTCCTTGGCCTTGGGCTTGAGAATGAAGTCGACCACGTTACCGCCTTCCTTGTAGTCGATATCGAAGTTCTCGCGAATCTGCGATACATCTCCGGACAACAGCAGCGCCGGCGTGTGAGTCAGACGCTGGTCGAGGGTCTGAATGGTGACCTGCTCGAGATCCGGGTCATACAGCCAGACTTTCTCACCGTTGGACACCAGCAGCTGCTCCATCGGCTGGTCGGTGTGCCAGCGGAACATGCCCGGGCGTTTGAGCAGCAGCTCCCCTGCGGTTTCCTGCAGCTGGGTGCCGCTGGCATCGAGGGTCAGCTGGGAAAAACGCGCACTGATGGTCTGCGCCTGGCTGAGCAGTTCGCTCAGTCGCTTGGTGGCCGCGTCTTCATCAGCCTGGGCAGTCAGCAGGGTAAAGCTCAGAGCAGCCAGCATCAGCAGGCGAATAACACGCATATAAACCCCTTGAGTCCGTATGAGAATGGCGAGGCGACTCCGCACCTCGCATTGCCCGGCAACGCTTGGTTGCCGTGAAGTTCTGTAGACCGCTAATTCAGCGTTTTGTCCGCGACGCAACCTCTTCAGTCGCGAGAAGAACCGGGCGCAAGCACTTCGCGTGAGCCGTTGGTATTCATCGAGCTGACCACGCCGGCCATTTCCATCGCTTCGATCATCCGCGCGGCGCGGTTGTAGCCGATCTTCAGCTTGCGCTGCACGGCGGAAATCGACGCGCGACGGCTTTCCAGCACGAAGTTGACGGCTTCGTCGTACAGCGGATCTTCCTCGCTGCCCTCGCCGCCTTCACCACTACCGCCGCCTTCGAAGCCGCTACCGCTCTCCTCGACACCGGCAAGAATGTCTTCGTTGTAATCCGGCGCGCCACGCAGCTTCCAGGCTTCGACCACGCGATGCACTTCATCATCCGAGACGAACGCACCGTGAACACGAATCGGCAAGCTGGTGCCAGGCGGCATGTAGAGCATGTCACCGTGCCCAAGTAGCTGCTCGGCTCCCCCCTGGTCGATGATGGTACGCGAGTCGATCTTGCTCGATACCTGGAACGCCATGCGGGTCGGGATGTTGGCCTTGATCAGGCCCGTGATCACGTCCACCGAAGGGCGCTGGGTGGCGAGAATCAGGTGAATGCCCGCCGCACGTGCCTTCTGGGCGATACGCGCGATCAGCTCTTCGACCTTCTTGCCGACGATCATCATCATGTCGGCGAATTCGTCGACCACGACCACGATGGTCGGCAGCGGCTTGAGCAGCGGAGCTTCGTCTTCCATGCTTTCGCGACGGAACAGCGGGTCAGCCAGTGGCTCGCCAGCTTCGATGGCGTCCTTGACCTTGCGGTTGAAGCCCGCCAGGTTGCGCACGCCCATCTTCGACATCAGCTTGTAGCGGCGCTCCATCTCGGCAACGCTCCAACGCAGGGCGTTGGCCGCCTCCTTCATGTCGGTGACCACTGGGCAAAGCAGGTGCGGGATGCCCTCGTAGATCGACAGCTCGAGCATTTTCGGGTCGATCATGATCAGCTTGGCGTCTTCCGGGCTCGACTTGAACAGAATCGACAGAATCATCGCATTGACGCCCACCGACTTACCGGAACCAGTGGTACCGGCCACCAGCAGGTGCGGCATCTTGGCCAGATCGGTGATAACCGGCTTGCCGCCAATGTCATGCCCCAGCGCCAGGGTGACCGGCGACTTGGCATCGTCATACTCGGGCGTCGACAGCACTTCGGAGAAACGCACGATCTGGCGATTCTCGTTGGGAATCTCGATACCGACGGTGGTCTTGCCGGGAATCACCTCCACGACCCGCACGCTGGTCACGGCCAACGAACGCGCCAGATCCTTGGCCAGGTTGGCGATGCGACTGACCTTGACCCCGGCGGCTGGCTGGATTTCGTAGCGCGTGATCACCGGGCCCGGATGGATCGAATCCACCGTAACCTCGACGCCGAACTCCTTGAGCTTGATTTCCAGCAGGTGGCCGACGCCCTTGAGCGACTCAGGCGAGTACTCGACCTTCTTGGCTTCCGCCGGGTCGAGCAGGGAAATCGGCGGCAAGGTGCCCTCCACCGCGCTGTCGACGAACAGCGGCGCCTGTTTTTCCTTCTGCACGCGCTTGCTCGGCTCTGGCGCCTTGGCCACCGGCGGCGGCGCGATGACCGGGGCCGGACGCTTCTCGCGTTCACTCATGTGCTTGCTCAGCGACTCTTCGCGCTCGAGCAGACGCTCCTTCACCTTGGCCTGTTCACGGCGGTCGGAAACCACCGGCGCAGCCACCTCGGTCACCCGATCATCCAGTTCGCGCAGCTGAATCCTCATCTGCTTGCGCTCGCTGCGTGCATTCCACCAGCCGGTGATGGCGCCGTGAATCAGCTCGATCAGATCGAGGGTGATCTTGCCCGTCAGGTCCATCACGCGGAACCAGGACAGATCGGTGAAAACGGTCAAACCAAACAGGAACAGCGCCAGGAACACCAACGTGCTGCCCTGCACGTTCAGCGCGTGCACGGCCAGGTCGCCCAGGCTGGCACCAAGCATGCCTCCGCCCGAGCCCTGCATGCCGGAGGCGGCGGCGAAATGGATGTCGCCCAGCGCAGCGCCGGAAAGAATCAGGAATACCAGGCCGATGCTGTGCCAGGAAAACAGCCAGCCGTTCCAGTGCCAGGGCTCGTTGCGTGTGCGAAATACCTGCCAGGTCTTGGCTGCCAACAAAAGCGGGAAGATGTAGGCGAAGTAACCCAGCGCACCGAACAGCGCACTGGAGAGCCAGGCGCCAATGCTGCCGCCGGCGTTGATGATGCGCTCGACCTGCACACTGTTGTCCCACGCCGGATCGGCGACGTTATAGGTCAACAGTGCCATCAGCAGGTACAGGCACATAGCGCCCAGGGCGATCAATGCGCCTTCCTTCAGTCGATACTGAAGCTTCTGACGCCAGTCGGTGATCTGGGTGGTGGAATTCTTCAAAACAGCCATTTCCTGCGCCCTTGGCGCGTCCATCTGATGGTTAACCGCGAAGCGGCCTATTGTAGGGCCAGCCTGACGCCGAGGCCAATTGCCAAGCTCCCGCACCCACCCCGCTTCGGTGTAGCATAGCCGCCAGCAGCTTCCATGCGGCCCAATTGGAGCACGCATTCTCTTTTGTGACAAAGGCTTATGGGGTTTTTTTATGAGCGAAGTCAAGCATTCCCGCCTGATCATCCTGGGTTCCGGCCCTGCCGGTTACAGCGCCGCCGTTTATGCCGCGCGCGCCAACCTCAAACCCGTTGTCATCACCGGCATCCAGCCTGGCGGCCAGCTCACCACCACCACCGAAGTGGACAACTGGCCGGGTGACGTCGAAGGCCTCACCGGCCCGGCCCTGATGGAGCGCATGCAAAAGCACGCCGAGCGCTTCGACACCGAGATCATCTACGACCACATCCACACCGCCGAGTTGCAGAGCCGCCCCTTCGTGCTCAAGGGCGACAGCGGCACTTACAGCTGCGATGCACTGATCATCGCGACCGGCGCCAGCGCCCAGTACCTCGGTCTGCCATCGGAAGAGGCCTTCTCCGGCAAGGGTGTTTCCGCCTGTGCCACCTGCGACGGCTTTTTCTATCGCAACCAGGTGGTGGCCGTGATCGGTGGTGGCAATACCGCCGTGGAAGAAGCGCTGTATCTGTCGAATATCGCCAAGGAAGTGCACCTGGTGCACCGCCGCGACAAACTGCGCTCGGAGAAGATCCTGCAGGACAAGCTGTTCGACAAGGTCGAGAACGGCAACATGCGCCTGCACTGGAACCACACCCTGGACGAAGTACTCGGCGACCAGACTGGCGTGACCGGCGTGCGCCTGAAAAGCACCCTCGATGGCAGCACCCAGGAACTGCCACTGGCTGGCGTATTCATCGCCATCGGCCACAAGCCCAACACCGAGCTGTTCGTCGACCAGCTGGAGATGCATGACGGCTACCTGAAGATCAAAGGCGGCAGCGAAGGCAATGCCACCGCCACCAGCATCGAAGGCGTTTTCGCCGCTGGCGATGTAGCCGACCACATCTATCGCCAGGCCATCACCTCGGCTGGCGCAGGCTGCATGGCGGCGCTGGATGTCGAGAAATTTCTCGACGGCAATTGATGGCATAAGGGCGAGTGCCATCGCTCGCCCTCCCCTCCTCCGCTGGACTAGCGCACATGCTGACCTGGCTGCAACGTGACTCACTGCAGTTCCCGCCCCTGGCGAAAGCCATGCGCGAACCCAATGGCCTGCTCGCCGCCGGCGGCGACCTGAGCGCCGATCGCTTGATCAGCGCCTACCGCCACGGCTGCTTCCCCTGGTTCGACGATGGCCAGCCGATTCTTTGGTGGTCACCCGATCCGCGCACGGTGCTGTTCCCCGAGGAACTGCACGTTTCTCGCAGCCTGGCGAAACTGCTCAGGCAAAACCGTTATCGCGTCACCTTCGACCAGGACTTTGCGGCCGTGATAAAGGCCTGCGCCGAGCCACGCGCTTACGCCGATGGCACCTGGATCACCCGCGGCATGCAGGACGCCTACCTGCAACTGCATCAACGCGGCATCGCCCATTCCGTGGAAGTCTGGAACGAGGACGAGCTGGTTGGCGGGCTTTATGGCCTGGCCATGGGCCAGCTGTTCTTCGGTGAATCCATGTTCAGCCGTGCAGACAACGCTTCGAAGGTCGGTTTTGCCACCCTCGTCGGCAAGCTGCGAGCATGGGGCTTCGTGCTTATCGACTGCCAGATGCCCACACAGCACCTGCATAGCTTCGGCGCCAGAGCCATAGCGCGTGCCACATTCGCCGAATACCTGCAGCGTCATCTCGATCAGCCCAGCGCGGCAGACTGGCTCGCCTAGTCGAGTGGCCAACCCTGACATACACTCTTAGTCAGGTTCTCGCGAGACACTGCCATGACCGAGCTGGCCCGCCTGAAGTTCTACGCCACTCAGCCCCATCCATGCAGCTATCTGCCGGAAGAGCAGGCCACCACCCTGTTTCTCGACCCCAGCCAGCCCATGGATGTGCTGGTCTATGCCGAACTGTCGGAACTCGGCTTCCGCCGCAGTGGCGATCACCTCTACCGCCCCCACTGCCAGCAATGCACCGCCTGTATTCCAGCACGCATCCCGGCAGCACCCTTCAAGGCAAGTCGCCAGCAGCGCCGCATTCTCAAACGCAATGAAGACATTGCCGTGCGCTGCGTACGCCCGGCATTCACCGAGGAGTACTACGCGCTCTACGTGCGCTACATCGAGCAGCGCCACGCCGACGGAGACATGTACCCTCCGAGCCGTGACCAGTTCTCGACCTTCCTGGTACGGGACCTGCCATTTTCACGCTTCTATGAGTTCCGCCTGCAAGGCAGGCTGCTCGCCCTCGCCGTCACCGACCTTCTGCCCAACGGCCTTTCGGCCGTCTACACCTTCTACGACCCAGCCGAAGAGCGCCGCAGCCTCGGTCGCTTCGCCATCCTCTGGCAAATCGGCGAAACCGAGCGCCTGGGACTGGAGGCTGTCTATCTCGGCTACTGGATCAAGAACTGCCGCAAGATGAACTACAAGACCCAGTACCGTCCGATCGAACTCTTCGTCAATCAGCGCTGGACACGGCTTACCTAGGCACTCGGCCATCAGGCCAGACGCTCGACAATCCAAGACCCTTGGCGCAGCACCCTGTTTTCGGGCACAATGCACGCCGCTTTTGCCTGGCGCCAGTTGCACCGGGCCATTTCCTGGATACCGAGGGCTTTACTGCATGTCGAAAGAAGACAGCTTCGAAATGGAAGGCACTGTCGTCGACACCCTGCCCAACACCATGTTCCGCGTGGAGTTGGAAAACGGGCACGTCGTTACCGCGCACATCTCCGGCAAGATGCGCAAGAACTACATCCGCATTCTCACTGGTGACAAGGTGCGTGTTGAGCTGACACCTTATGACTTGAGCAAAGGCCGCATCACCTACCGCGCCCGTTAAGCCAAGCACCAAACGAAAACGCCCGGCATAAGCCGGGCGTTTTCGTTGGCTCACTGAAAGCCACCGGGGCCTTCAGTGATGCCTGAAGCATCCGATCAGGCGACCTCCGCCGCCGTCTCGAATTCGAAGCTGGGCTCGCCATCCTCGATGTCGACATGCACCACGCCGCCATGCTCGGCCAGCTCGCCGAAGAGAATTTCCTCTGCCAGCGGACGCTTGATCTTGTCCTGGATCAAACGCGCCATCGGCCGTGCACCCATCATTACATCGTAACCACGCTCGGCCAGCCAGCTGCGCGCCGCATCGCTGACCTCCAGCGTGACACGCTTGTCTTCCAGCTGCGCCTGCAGTTCGGTGAGGAACTTGTCGACGATGCTCTTGATGGTTTCGTGAGTCAGGCGACCGAACTGGATAATGGTATCCAGGCGGTTGCGGAACTCCGGCGTGAAACTCTTCTTGATGACTTCCATGGCATCGGTGGAGTGATCCTGCTGAGTGAAGCCGATCGAGGCGCGCGAGGCAGTTTCCGCCCCGGCGTTGGTGGTCATGATCAGGATCACGTTGCGGAAATCCGCCTTGCGTCCGTTGTTGTCGGTCAGCGTGCCGTGGTCCATCACCTGCAGCAGCAGGTTGAAGACTTCCGGGTGCGCCTTCTCGATTTCATCGAGCAACAGCACGCAATGCGGTTGCTTGGTGATTGCTTCGGTCAGCAGGCCGCCCTGATCGAAACCGACATAACCGGGCGGGGCACCAATCAGACGCGAAACGGTATGGCGCTCCATGTACTCGGACATGTCGAAACGCACCAGCTCGATACCCATGGCCTTGGCCAGTTGCCGCGCCGCCTCGGTCTTGCCCACGCCAGTCGGGCCGGCGAACAGGAAGGAACCAACCGGCTTGTCCGGCGCCTTGAGACCGGCACGCGACAGCTTGATTGCGGTCGAGAGCGAGTCGATGGCGGCGTCCTGACCGAAGACGGTGAGCTTCAGGTCGCGCTCCAGGTTGCGCAGCAGCTCCTTGTCGGAACTGGAAACATGCTTCGGCGGAATACGCGCGATCTTGGCGACGATGTCTTCGACCTGGGCGACCTCGATACGTGACACCCGCTTGTCTTCCGGTTGCAGGCGCTGGTAGGCGCCCGCCTCGTCTATCACGTCGATGGCCTTGTCCGGCATGTGCCGGTCATTGATGTAGCGCGCAGCCAGCTCAGCCGCTGCGCGCAGGGCCTCGTCGCTGTACTCGATGTGGTGATGCTGCTCGAAGCGGGCCTTGAGCCCTTTGAGAATGCCAACGGTATCCTCTACCGAGGGCTCGACCACGTCGACTTTCTGGAAGCGTCGCGCCAGCGCGCGATCCTTCTCGAAGATGCCACGGAATTCCTGGAACGTAGTGGAGCCAATGCAGCGAATGTCGCCAGACGACAGCATCGGCTTGAGCAGGTTGGAAGCATCCATGACCCCGCCCGACGCGGCGCCAGCACCGATGATGGTGTGGATCTCGTCGATGAAGAGGATGGCATGGGGACGCTTGCGCAGCTCGTTGAGCAGCGCCTTGAGGCGCTTCTCGAAATCACCGCGATACTTGGTGCCTGCCAGCAGCGCACCGAGATCCAGCGAATACACCACGCTGTCGGCCAGCAGATCCGGCACCTGCTCGTCGACGATGCGCTTGGCCAGGCCTTCGGCGATGGCGGTCTTGCCGACACCGGCCTCACCGACCAACAGTGGGTTGTTCTTGCGCCGACGGGCGAGAATCTGCGCAACGCGCTCGACTTCATGCTCACGCCCGACCAGCGGATCGATCCGCCCCTGACGAGCCAGTTCATTGAGGTTGCTGGCGTAGGCATCCAGCGGATTGCCGGACGCAGAGGACTCACCGCCCTCCTCATCCTGCATATCCTGATCGCTTTCATGCTGATCGCCATGCCCCGGCACCTTGGAGATACCGTGGGCGATGTAATTGACCACATCGATGCGAGCCACGCTCTGCTGCTTGAGCAGGAACACGGCCTGGCTTTCCTGCTCACTGAAGATCGCGACCAGCACATTGGCGCCGGTCACTTCGCGCTTGCCGGAGCTCTGTACGTGGAATACCGCACGCTGCAGAACACGCTGAAAACCGAGCGTCGGCTGGGTTTCGCGCTCTTCATCGTGCTGGGGAATCAGTGGCGTGGTGGAGTCAATGAACTCCTGCAAATCATGGCGCAGCTTGTCGAGATTGGCCCCACAAGCCCTTAAAACGCTGGCTGCCGCTTCGTTATCTAGCAAGGCGAGCAGCAGGTGCTCGACCGTCATGAATTCATGACGCTTGGCACGGGCCTCCTTGAAAGCCAGATTGAGGGTGACTTCGAGCTCTCGGTTCAACATAGCTTCACCTCATACCCAAGTGGCCGGCGTTAACCGTCCTTCTCTATTTCACAGAGTAGCGGATGCTGGCTTTCTCGCGCGTACTGATTGACCTGCATCGCCTTGGTCTCCGCAATATCGCGAGTGTACACACCACACACCGCACGCCCCTCTGTATGGACGGCGAGCATGATCTTGGTCGCCAGCTCCCGATTCATGCCGAAAAACGTTTCAAGCACTTCGACGACGAAATCCATCGGTGTGTAGTCGTCATTGAATAGGACCACCTTGTACATCGGTGGTGCCTGCAATGCTGGCTTGGATTCCTGAACAGCAATACCAGAGGAGTCATCCTCATGCTCTGCCGGGTGATCCTGATTGAATGTTAGTCGAATCTGGCTGCTTGCATGCATGCTGAAATCAGAGGTTCAGGGCCGGGCGAACGGGGATGCTAGAGGGAGTTTGACTGAGTTCTCAGCCATCCGCCGTATAGCCTTGACTAACGGCAAAAGGGTGTTACAACAAATGAATACCCATAAGCGGGTATCAGGGATTCCACGCCTTCGCCCAGCCTGGTCGGTAAATGCGTGGAATCGAAGTGGATGATACTCCAGAGATGGAGTTCTTTGCAGAGGGATATCAGCATGCTCAGCGGTAAGGTCAAGTGGTTCAACAACGCCAAAGGCTATGGATTCATCCTGGCCGATGGCCGAGATGAGGACCTGTTCGCCCACTACTCGGCCATCCAGATGGAAGGTTATAAAACGCTCAAGGCCGGCCAGCCGGTCCGCTTCGAGATCGTGCAAGGCCCCAAAGGCCTGCATGCCGTCAATATCAGTGCGGTTACCGCCAATCAGGACGCCCCAGTGGCCGTACCCCAGGCGCAGAGCATCGCGAGCACTGTCGAAGTCTGAGCATCCTGGCAAATCGCCACGAAAAGGCCGGTCATATGACCGGCCTTTTTTTCATGCTGACGATCGGTCAACTGATCACATGTGGCTGATCATCGCATCGCCGAATTCGGAGCAGGACAGCAACTTCGCCCCCTCCATCAAGCGCTCGAAGTCATAGGTCACGGTCTTGGCCGCAATAGCGCCGTTGGTGCCCTTGATGATCAGGTCCGCAGCCTCGGCCCACCCCATGTGACGCAGCATCATCTCCGCCGAGAGAATGACCGAGCCTGGATTGACCTTGTCCTGACCGGCGTATTTCGGCGCCGTACCATGAGTTGCCTCGAACATTGCCACGGTGTCGGACAGGTTGGCGCCGGGCGCGATGCCAATGCCACCGACTTCGGCTGCCAGGGCGTCGGACAGATAGTCGCCATTGAGGTTGAGCGTGGCGATCACGTCATATTCGGCCGGGCGCAACAGGATCTGCTGCAGCATGGCGTCGGCGATCACGTCCTTGACCAGGATATTCTTGCCAGTGCGCGGATTCTTGAATTGCATCCACGGGCCTCCATCGAGCAGCTCGGCCGCGAATTCCTCACGAGCAATCTCGTACCCCCACTCCTTGAAGGCACCCTCGGTGAACTTCATGATGTTGCCTTTATGGACCAAGGTCACCGAGCTGCGGTCATTGTCCACGGCGTACTGCAACGCCTTGCGTACCAGACGCTTGGTGCCCGCCTCGGAAACCGGCTTGATGCCAATACCGCACATGTCCGTGAAGCGAATCTTCTTGACGCCCATTTCCTCGGTGAGGAATTTGATGACTTTCTCGGCCTCGGGGCTGCCAGCTTTCCACTCGACACCCGCATAAATGTCTTCGGAGTTCTCGCGGAAGATCACCATGTCGACGTCACCCGGCTTCTTCACCGGGCTCGGCACACCTTCGAACCAGCGTACCGGGCGCAGGCACACATAAAGGTCGAGCTCCTGGCGCAGGGCCACGTTGAGCGAGCGGATGCCACCACCCACGGGCGTGGTCAGCGGCCCCTTGATCGAGACGACGCAATCACGCACGGCCTCAAGGGTTTCCTTCGGCAACCAGGTGTCCTGATCGTAAACCTGGGTGGCTTTCTCGCCGGCATAAACCTCCATCCAGGAAATCTTGCGGGCGCCACCATAGGCCTTCTCCACCGCGGCATCGACCACCTTGATCATCACCGGGGAGATATCGGCACCGATACCGTCACCCTCGATGAACGGGATGACCGGATTGTCTGGAACGTTCAGCGACATATCGGCATTGACGGTGATTTTGTCACCGCTGGCTGGCACCTGGATCTTTTGGTATCCCATTGCTGGACTCCATCTTGTGGTTAGACAGTGCACTCCCGAGAGTAGCGCAAACCTCCAACCTCAGACACATGTGCAAAGGTCTTATTCAACTGGGCATTCTGCGACGAGGCGTCGCAGTGATATACTGCTTAGGTGACTAACGAGTCATAAGGGGCGGCCTGTCCGGAACCGGATAGCAGCCTCTTGAAGCCGGCGGTGAAACACCATCGTCCGTCGGTTCGAAACGTTCGACACTCTACGGGTGCATCCAACATCACCGCGGCGAGTCCTCGACCGGCTCCACCATCCTGGAGTTCGCGCCACACGCGCAGGTCGAGTTTCTATGCGCGCTCAGCAAAGAAGAGAGTTAACGCTAAATGTCCACCCCTTCGAAGATCATCTACACCTTCACCGACGAAGCCCCGGCCCTTGCCACTTATTCGCTTCTGCCCATCGTGGAAGCCTTTGCCGCCTCGGCTGACATCTCCGTTGAAACCCGCGACATCTCTCTTGCTGGACGGATCCTGGCAAGCTTTGCCGACCGCCTCGACGCTGACAAGCGCATCGATGACGACTTGGCCAAACTGGCCGAGCTGACCCTGCAGGCCGATGCCAACATCATCAAGCTGCCGAACATCAGCGCTTCCGTTCCTCAGCTCAAGGCCGCCATCGCCGAGCTGCAAGCTCAGGGCTACGGCATCCCCAACTTCCCGGAAGACCCGCAGAGCGAAGAAGACAAGGAAGTTCGCGCCCGCTACGCCAAGATCCTCGGTAGCGCCGTGAACCCGGTTCTGCGCGAAGGCAACTCCGACCGTCGCGCCCCGGCCGCGGTCAAGGCCTACGCCCGCAAGCACCCGCACAGCATGGGCAAGTGGAGCATGGCTTCCCAATCCCACGCCGACTACATGCGCGGCGGCGACTTCTTCTCCAGCGAGCAATCGATCACCATGGCCAAGGCCGGTGACGTGCGCATCGAGTTCGTCGGCAAGGACGGCAAGGTCGAAGTCAAGAAGCAACTCGCCCTGCAGGAAGGCGAAGTCTTCGACAGCATGTTCATGAGCTGCAACAAACTGCGTGCCTTCTTCGAGAAGACCCTGCAGGACTGCAAGGACACCGGCGTGATGTGGTCCCTGCACGTCAAGGCGACCATGATGAAGGTCTCCCACCCGATCGTCTTCGGCCACGCCGTCAGCGTTTACTACAAGGACGTGTTCGACAAGTACGGCGAGCTGTTCAAGGAACTGGGCGTCAACCCGAACAACGGCATCAGCAGCGTCTACGACAAGATCAAGTCGCTGCCGGCCTCGCAGCAGGAAGAAATCCTCCACGACATCCACGAGGTTTACGCCCATCGCCCGGAAATGGCCATGGTCGACTCGGTCAAGGGCATCACCAACCTGCACATCCCGAGCGACGTCATCGTCGACGCCTCGATGCCGGCGATGATCCGCAACTCCGGTCAGATGTGGGGCAAGGACGGCAAGCAGAAAGACACCAAGGCCGTCATGCCTGAGAGCACCTACGCTCGCATCTATCAGGAAATGATCAACTTCTGCAAAACCAACGGCGCGTTCGACCCGACCACCATGGGCACCGTGCCGAACGTTGGCCTGATGGCGCAGAAAGCCGAAGAGTACGGCTCCCACGACAAGACCTTCGAAATGACCGCTGACGGCACCATGCGCGTCGTGGCAGCCGACGGCACCGTGCTGATGCAGCACGAAGTCGAAGCCGGTGACATCTGGCGCGCCTGCCAGACCAAAGACGCCCCCATCCGCGACTGGGTCAAGCTGGCCGTCACCCGCGCCCGTCAGTCCGAAACCCCGGCCATCTTCTGGCTGGACCCTGAGCGCGCTCACGACCGCGAACTGCAGAAGAAGGTCGAGCTGTACCTCAAGGACCACGACCTGACCGGCCTGGACATCCGCATGATGGGCTACAACGAAGCCATCCGCGTATCCATGGAGCGCATGATTCGCGGCCAGGACACCATCTCGGTGACCGGCAACGTTCTGCGCGACTACCTGACTGACCTGTTCCCGATCATGGAACTGGGCACCTCGGCCAAGATGCTGTCCATCGTTCCGCTGATGGCGGGCGGCGGCATGTACGAAACTGGCGCCGGCGGCTCGGCTCCCAAGCACGTACAACAGCTGGTCGAAGAGAACTACCTGCGCTGGGATTCCCTGGGCGAGTTCCTGGCCCTGGCCGTATCGCTGGAAGAAACCGGCATCAAGACCAACAACGCCAAGGCCAAGGTGCTGGGCAAGACCCTGGACCAGGCCACTGGCAAGCTGCTGGACAACAACAAGTCCCCGGCGCGCAAAGTCGGCGAGATCGACAACCGCGGCAGCCACTTCTACCTGGCCATGTACTGGGCGCAAGCCCTGGCCGAGCAGAATGACGACGCCGAGCTGAAAGCTCACTTCGCCCCGCTGGCCAAGCAATTGACCGAGCAGGAAGCGACCATCGTTGGCGAACTGGCTGCCGTACAAGGCAAGCCGGCGGAAATCGGTGGCTACTACCGCTCCAACCCTGAGCTGACCAGCAAGGTGATGCGCCCGAGCGCCACCTTCAACGCCGCTCTGAACGCACTCAATGCCTGATAAGGCCTAGGTGCAACAACAACCCCGGCTTTATGCCGGGGTTGTTGTTTGTGGGGGCGGCGCTTTCGCAAGCAGCGCCCGCGCCTACACAATCCTGCAACATGATTGTTTTTCTGGAGCAACCCACATGCAGTGGCAACCCCACATCACCGTCGCCACGGTGATCGAAGACCAGGGCCGCTTTCTCTTCGTCGAAGAGCTCAAGGCCGGCCGCATGGTGCTCAACCAGCCGGCCGGACACCTGGAAGCCAATGAATCGCTGCGCGAAGCCGCGCTGCGCGAAACGCTCGAGGAAACCGGCTGGGAGGTGGAGCTCACCGCCCTGCTCGGCATCTATCTCTATACCGCACCGAGCAATGGCGTGACCTATCAGCGCGTCTGCTTCATCGCCCGTCCCGTGCATCACGACCCGGAGCGCGAGCTGGACAGCGATATCAGTGGCATCACCTGGCTGACCCGCGACGAGCTGGCCGCCCAACCCGAGCGCTGGCGTAGCGAGTTGGTGTTGCAGTGCGTAGATGACTACCTGGCCGGCATCAGCGGGCCGCTTCAGTTGCTACGTGACTGAGCGCTACCCATCGGCAACCCGGAAACGCCTTGCCACGCCGCGCGGGTTTTCATCCCGGCGACGGACCCCGGCTTTCTGGTAAACTCGACGGCTTTTCAGGCTTCACTCGCAGATTCCCATGCAAGCACCTAGCACCCAACGCGTGATCGTCGGCATGTCCGGCGGCGTCGACTCGTCCGTTTCCGCCCTGCTGCTGATGGAACAGGGCTACCAGGTCGAAGGCCTGTTCATGAAGAACTGGGACGAAGACGACGGTACCGAGTACTGCACCGCCATGGATGACCTGGCCGACGCCCAGGCCGTATGCGATCGCATCGGCATCAAGCTGCACACCGCCAATTTCGCGGCAGAGTACTGGGACAACGTGTTCGAGCACTTCCTCGCCGAGTACAAGGCCGGACGCACGCCGAACCCGGACATCCTGTGCAACCGTGAAATCAAGTTCAAAGCCTTTCTCGACTATGCCCTGTCGCTCGGCGCCGACCTGATCGCCACCGGTCACTACGTGCGTCGCCGTGACATCGACGGTCGTACCGAGCTGCTCAAGGGCCTGGACCCGAACAAGGACCAGAGCTATTTCCTGCACGCCGTCGGCGGCGAGCAGATCGCCAAGACCCTGTTCCCGGTCGGCGAACTGGAAAAACCACAGGTGCGCGCCATTGCCGAGAAATACGAGCTGGCCACCGCAAAGAAAAAGGACTCGACCGGCATCTGCTTCATTGGCGAACGCCGCTTCAGCGACTTTCTCAAGCAGTACCTGCCGGCTCAGCCGGGCGACATCGAAACCACTGAAGGCCAGGTCATCGGCCGTCATCATGGCCTGATGTACCACACCATCGGCCAGCGCCAGGGGCTGGGTATCGGCGGCCTCAAGGACGCCAGCGATGATCCCTGGTACGTGCTGCGCAAGGACCTGACGCGCAATGTGCTGATCGTCGGTCAGGGCAACGAACACCCCTGGCTGTTCTCCCGCGCCCTGCTCGCCTCGGACATCTACTGGGTCAACCCGTTGGACCTGAGCGCCCCGCGGCGCCTGAGCGCCAAGGTGCGCTACCGTCAGAGCGACCAGCACTGCACCCTGGAGAAGACCGAGAACGGCTACCGCGCCGTGTTCGACGAGCCGCAGCGCGCCGTCACTCCCGGCCAGTCGGTGGTGTTCTACGACGGTGAAGTGTGCCTGGGTGGTGGTGTTATCGAAACCGCCGAGGCCTGGTACGAGGATGCCCAATGAGCCCGACACAGGAGCAACTGGTCGCACTTGGCGCCGTCTTCGAAGCCGCCTCGTTGGCAGACAAGATCGCCCGCACCGGCCAGATCAGCGAAGCCTCGATGGGCTGCATGCTCGGCAGCCTGCTGGTGCGCGACCCGAAAAGCACGCTGGATGTATACGGCGGCGACGACCTCAATCTGCGTGACGGCTACCGCGCGCTGATCAGCTCACTGGAGCGCAACCCCTCGGCCCTGCAACGCGAGCCACTGCGTTATTCGCTGGCGATGATCGGCCTGGAGCGGCAACTGGACAAGCGCGACGACATGCTGCAGGTGATGGGCAGCCGCCTCGACCAGATCCAGCAGCAGGTCGAGCATTTCGGCCTGGTCCATGACAACGTCATCGCCGCCTGCGGCGGCCTGTATCAGGACACCATCAGCACCTTCCGCCAGCGCATTCAGGTGCATGGCGACATGCGCTTCCTGCAACAGCCGAACAATGCCGCGAAGATCCGTGCCCTGCTGCTCGCCGGCATCCGCTCGGCGCGCCTGTGGCGCCAGCTCGGTGGCCATCGCTGGCAACTGGTGTTCAGCCGCAGCAAGTTGCTCAAAGAACTCTACGAGCTGACGCGAAGCTGACCATGGAACCCGCCAGCCGCAGCGTCAAACCCCTCCAGGGTGCCCTGCTGCTGGCGCTGTCGGCTTTGCTGTTCGCGTTTACCGGCGTCGGCATCCGCGAGATATCCACCAGTGTCAACAACGAGTCGGTGGTGTTCTTCCGCAACCTGGTCGGCGTGCTGTTCTTCCTACCCTTGCTGCTGGTGCGTGGCGTTCGCCCCTTGCGCACGTCGCGCCTGAAATCACACCTGTGGCGCACCACTTATGGCCTGGCGGCGATGTACTGCTTCTTCTACGCCATTGCCCACCTGCCACTGGCCGATGCCATGCTGTTCACCTACTCGGCGCCGGTATTCACCCCGCTGATCGCACACTTATGGCTGAAGGAACCGCTGACCCGGCGCATGCTGGTCAGCAGCCTGATCGGCCTGTGCGGCGTGCTGCTGGTCGCCAAACCCAGTGCCGCGCTCTTCGAGGGAGCCGCACTCATCGGCCTGGCAGCCAGCCTGCTGGCCGCCTTTGCCTTCGTCTCCATCCGCGAAATGAGCGACAGCGAGCCGGCCACGCGCATCGTGTTCTATTTCTCGCTGTTCAGCGCGCTATTTTCCGCCATCCCGCTGACCTGGAGCTGGCAGCCGCTGGACGCTCATCAGCTTGGCTGGCTGCTTGGCATCGGCCTGCTGGCCACCGCCAGCCAGATCATCATGTCGCGTGCCTACGGCCTGGCGCCGCCCGGGTTGATCGGCCCCGTCGCCTACCTGGCCATCGTCTTCGCCGGCCTCATCGCCTGGCTGCTCTGGCGCGAGACGCCAGATACCCTGTCGCTGCTCGGTGCGGCGCTGATCTTTGCCGCCAGTCTGTTATCGGTCGCAAGGCGCAGGGCATAGGCGGCCAAACGTTGGTTTTCATGTATGATATGCGCCCTTTTCGTCAGAGGCCGTCCCGGCAACTGAGCGAGCGCCAGCCCCCCATCGGAGCCGGCGCGATGCACGGTGACCCAGGATGGCTTTTCAGCCCGACAGCCCGAGAACGCCTACATGCAGTTTTCCTCGCTCACCGCGGTTTCCCCCGTCGACGGCCGCTACGCCGGCAAAACCAGCGCCCTGCGCCCCATCTTCAGCGAATACGGCCTGATCCGTAGCCGCGTACTGGTCGAAGTGCGCTGGCTGCAGCGCCTGGCCGCCCACGAGGGCATTCCGGAAGTCGCGCCCTTCTCCGCCGAAGCCAACGCCGTGCTCAACGAGCTGGCCGAGAATTTCGCCGTCGAGCACGCCGAGCGCGTCAAGGAAATCGAGCGCACCACCAATCATGACGTCAAGGCCGTGGAGTACCTGCTCAAGGAGCAGGCCGCCAAACTGCCGGAACTGGACAAGGTCAGCGAATTCATCCACTTCGCCTGCACCAGCGAGGACATCAACAACCTGTCCCACGCCCTGATGCTGCGTGAAGGCCGTGACAGCGTGCTGCTGCCGCTGATGAAGCAACTGGCCGACGCCATCCGTAACCTCGCAGTGAAATTCGCCGACGTACCGATGCTGTCGCGCACCCACGGCCAGCCGGCCTCGCCGACCACCCTGGGCAAGGAACTGGCCAACGTCGTCTACCGCCTGGAGCGCCAGATCGCGCAGGTCGCTGCCGTGCCGCTGCTGGGCAAGATCAACGGCGCCGTGGGCAACTACAACGCCCACCTGTCGGCCTACCCGAGCATCGACTGGGAAGCCAACGCCCGCCAGTTCATCGAAGGTGACCTGGGCCTGAGCTGGAACCCCTACACCACCCAGATCGAGCCGCACGACTACATCGCCGAACTGTTCGATGCCATCGCCCGCTTCAATACCATCCTGATCGACTTCGACCGCGACGTGTGGGGCTACATCTCCCTCGGCTACTTCAAGCAGAAGACCGTGGCGGGCGAGATCGGCTCCTCGACCATGCCGCACAAGGTCAACCCGATCGACTTCGAAAACTCCGAAGGTAACCTGGGTATCGCCAACGCAATCTTCCAGCACCTGGCCAGCAAGCTGCCGATCTCCCGCTGGCAGCGGGATCTGACCGACTCCACCGTGCTGCGTAATCTGGGCGTCGGCTTCGCTCACAGCGTCATCGCTTACGAGGCAAGCCTCAAGGGAATCAGCAAGTTGGAGCTCAATGCTCAACGCATTGCTGAAGACCTGGACGCCTGCTGGGAAGTGCTCGCCGAGCCGATCCAGACCGTGATGCGCCGCTATGCCATCGAGAACCCGTACGAGAAGCTCAAGGAGCTGACTCGCGGCAAGGGCATCAGCCCCGAAGCCCTGCTGGCCTTCATCGACGGCCTGGACATGCCAGCCGCCGCCAAGGAAGAGCTCAAGCAACTGACTCCGGCGCGCTACATCGGTAACGCCGTGGCCCAGGCCAAACGCATCTGAGCGACACCAGCCTCGAGGACGCCCGGCTGAGCCGGGCGTTTTTGTTTTAAGGTTTTTATCTATTTCAAGGGCTTACTGATGAATCCTGATACTCCGCTGCAATTGCTGGGTGGCCTCACAGCCCGTGAATTCCTGCGCGACTACTGGCAGAAGAAGCCGCTGCTGGTGCACCAGGCCATTACTGACTTCGAAAGCCCGATCAGCCCGGACGAACTGGCCGGCCTGGCCCTGGAAGAAGAAGTCGAATCGCGCCTGGTGATCGAGCACGGCGAACGCCCCTGGGAACTGCAGCGCGGCCCGTTCAACGAAGACACCTTCCAGGACCTGCCCGAGCGCGACTGGACGCTGCTGGTGCAAGCCGTCGACCAGTTCGTCCCGGAAGTGGCTGAACTGCTGGAAGACTTCAAGTTCCTGCCCAAGTGGCGCATCGACGACCTGATGATCAGCTTCGCCGCTCCCGGTGGCGGTGTTGGCCCGCATTTCGACAACTACGACGTATTCCTGCTGCAGGCTCATGGCCATCGCCGCTGGCAGATTGGCCAGATGTGCGATGCCGACAGCCCGCTGCTCCCCCACGCCGATCTGAAGATCCTGGCCCAATTCGAACCAACCGATGAATGGGTGCTGGCACCTGGCGACATGCTCTACCTGCCGCCATGCCTCGCCCACTGTGGCACCGCTGAGGATGATTGCATGACCTATTCCGTGGGCTTCCGCGCGCCAAGCGCCGCTGAAGTACTGACCCATTTCACCGATTTTCTCGGCCAGTTCCTGCCCGACGAAGAGCGTTACAGCGATGCCGACATCCAGCCCAGCGAGGATCCCAACCAGATTCAGCGCGACGCCCTGGAGCGCCTCAAGACCCTGCTCAACGAGCACATGAGCGATGAGCGCCTGCTGATGACCTGGTTCGGCCAGTTCATGACCGAGCCCAAATACCCGGAGCTGGTCGCCGGCATCGAAATCGAGGAAGAAGACTTCCTCGGCGCCCTGGAAGACGGCGCGATCCTTATCCGCAACCCCAGCGCACGCATGGCCTGGTCGGAAGTGGGTGAAGATCTGGTGCTGTTCGCCAGCGGCCAGAGCCGCCTGGTTTCGGCCCGCCTGCGCGAGCTGCTGAAGCTGATCTGCAGCGCCGATGCGCTGCATGTGGAAAACCTCGGCGCCTGGCTGGCCGACGACGAGGGGCGTACCCTGCTGTGGGAACTGGTCAAGCAAGGCAGCCTGGGATTTGCCGATGAGTGAGATCACTGTCCGTGTTGCGGACTGGCATAAGGACAATGCCGAGCTTCGTCGTATCCGCGACAGCGTTTTCGTCGCCGAGCAATCGGTACCGCCGGAACTGGAGTGGGACGCCGAAGATACCGACGCCGTGCATTTTCTCGTCGAGGAAGGCGATTATCCGGTCGGTACCGCGCGCCTGTTGCCCGACGGGCATATCGGCCGCGTTTCGGTACTCAAGGACTGGCGCGGCCTGAAAGTGGGCGAAAAACTGATGCAAGCCGTGATTGCCGAAGCGGAAAAGCGCGGCCTGCATCAGCAAATGCTCACCGCTCAGGTGCACGCCACGCCGTTCTATGAAAGGCTAGGCTTCAAGATTGTCAGCGACGAGTACCTCGACGCCGGCATTCCGCACGTGGACATGGTGCGCACCAGCCAGTAGAGAGCCAGATGAACGACAAAGACGCCCCGGTCGAACCGATCGATACGCCAGACCCCATTGAGCTGGCGGCCATCGAATTCGAGTCGCCGGGGCGTTTTGCCGTGCATAACCCCGAGCCCATCACGACGGATGCGGCGCAATGGGAGCCGGCTCCATTCATCCTCGGCCAGCATGAGCACCTGGAGCGCTTCAGCAAGCCGCAGGAGGCGCGCGCTCATGCACTGGCCCTGATGCAGCAGGCCCAGCGCAATCTGTGCCTGTACAGCGACGATCTGGAACCCTGGCTCTATCATCACGGCAGCGTGCAGCAGGCCTGCACCCGTTTTCTGCTCAGCAGCCCACGGGCGCGCCTGCGCATTCTGCTGCGTGACCCGACCCGTGCCGTGAAGGAAGGCCATCGCCTGCTCGCCCTGTCGCGCCGACTGTCCTCCAACCTGCATATCCGCAAGCTCAACCCGGACTACGCCAGTGACGAACTGGCCTTCCTGATCGCAGACGACAGAGGGTTGTTCTTGCGCCCGGAGCTTGACCAACAATCCGGCTACGCCCTGTACAACGACCCGGCGCGCGTGCGCCAGCGCCAGGCCCAGTTCGACCAGGCCTGGGACACCAGCATCACTGACCCTGACTTGCGGAGCTTCCTGCTATGACCCTGCGCACGCTGTTCGCCGCCCTGCTTCTCAGCCTGTGCCTGCCGCTGCAAGCGGCCACCGAGGTAATCCCGCTGAACTACCGCACCGCCGACGACGTGCTCGGCGTGGTGCAGTCGATGATCGGCAACGAGGGCAAGGTCAGCGCCTATGGCAACCAGCTGATCGTCAATGCGTCACCGGCCAAGATCGGCGAAGTGCGCGTTTTGCTGCAGCAACTCGACACCCGTCCGCGCCGCCTGCTGATTACCGTGGAAAGTGCCGACAGCAACTACCAGAACGACCGCGGCTACCGCGTCGACAGTACGATCAGCGCCGGCAATGCCGAGGTTCAGGTCGGCCGTGGTGAAGTCAATGGTCGCGACCAGGTGCGCATCATCCGCCGCAGCACCGACAGCCGTGGCGGCGGCACCCAGCAGGTACAGGCGACCGAAGGCTATCCGGCGCTGATCCAGGTCGGCCAGAGCGTGCCCTTGACCACCACCAGCACCGGACCTTATGGCCAGGTCTACCAGGACACCCAGTACCGCGACGTCACCCGCGGCTTCTACGTGACCGCCAGCCTCACCGGCGAGCTGGTGCATGTCTCGATCAGCAGCCAGCGTGATCGAATCAATGACCATCGCCCCGGCGTAATCGACGTGCAAAGCACCGATACACGAGTCAGCGGCCGTCTCGGTGAGTGGATCAGCCTCGGCGGCGTCAGCGAGGAGACCAGCTCCAGCAGCCGCGACGTATTGCGTCGGCACACCACCCAGGGCCACGAAGACATGTCGCTGCGCCTGAAGGTCGAAGCGCTCGACTAACCCCCCGACCAAAGTCGAACCCCGCTCTCCCCACAAGCACTATGGACAAGTCACGAAACCCGCGAAACGCCTGAAACGCCCGCCACACGGGCTGCAAAGCGTGACCGACCGGTCGGCGACTGAATATGTAGTAGTTTAAAAAAACCACTACAAAACGTTTGACGAAGCTTTTTCCCAGAGGCATGATGGCCTCGCTCCCGCTAGCCAGGGGTCCTGAAAAGGATCTCCAGATCGCCGACGAAGTACTTCGTAGCGATCCGTGTCCCAACAGCCCACAAGGCCGTACGACGAGGTTGCGACTGGAACGAAGTTGTCCTGAGGGACGGGGAAGCGTTTAGCGTCAGACAGCTCCAACACAGCAGGTGCCCAAGGTTTCCACGAGCCAACCGGCCCATGCAACGTTGTCGAACTGTTCGCCACATCCCCCTCCTCGCGGTCAATCCTCGCCCCAGCCGTTTACTTGCCGTCAAAGTGGAAGCCTCCCGCAGCCGCTGCATCCGTGCACGCCTTGCGTGGGTAGTCGGTGCTCAACCAACACATTTTTTGAAGGATTGACCATGTCCGCATATCAAAACGACATCAAGGCTGTAGCCGCTCTGAAAGAGACGTTCGGCAGCAGCTGGAGCGCTATCAACCCCGAGTCCGTCGCCCGTATGCGCGCTCAGAACCGCTTCAAGACCGGTCTGGAAATCGCTCAGTACACCGCCGACATCATGCGCAAGGACATGGAAGAGTACGACGCCGACTCCTCCGTCTACACCCAGTCGCTGGGTTGCTGGCACGGCTTCATCGGTCAGCAGAAGCTGATCTCGATCAAGAAGCACCTGAAGACCACCAACAAGCGCTACCTCTACCTGTCCGGCTGGATGGTTGCGGCCCTGCGCTCCGACTTCGGCCCGCTGCCGGACCAGTCGATGCATGAGAAGACTGCCGTCTCCGATCTGATCGAAGAGCTGTACACCTTCCTGCGTCAGGCCGACAGCCGCGAACTGGACCTGCTGTTCACCGCGCTGGACGCCGCTCGTGACGCTGGCGATCACGCCAAGGCTGCCGAGATCCAGAACCAGATCGACACCTTCGAGACCCACATCGTCCCGATCATCGCCGACATCGATGCTGGCTTCGGTAACCCGGAAGCCACCTACCTGCTGGCCAAGCGCATGATCGAAGCTGGCGCCTGCTGCATCCAGATCGAGAACCAGGTTTCCGACGAGAAGCAGTGCGGCCACCAGGACGGCAAAGTGACCGTTCCCCATGCCGACTTCCTCGCCAAGATCGCTGCAGTTCGCTACGCGTTCCTCGAACTGGGCATCGACAACGGCGTGATCGTCGCACGTACCGACTCCCTGGGCGCCGGCCTGACCAAGCAGATCGCCGTGACCAAAGAGCCGGGCGACCTGGGCGACCTGTACAACAGCTTCCTCGATTGCGAAGAAGTGTCCGCTGCCGACCTGGGCAACGGCGACGTCGTGATCAACCGCGGTGGCAAGCTGCTGCGTCCGAAGCGCCTGCCGTCCAACCTGTTCCAGTTCCGCAAGGGCACTGGTGAAGACCGCTGCGTACTGGACTGCATCACCAGCCTGCAGAACGGCGCCGACCTGCTGTGGATCGAAACCGAGAAGCCGCACGTTGGCCAGATCAAGGCCATGGTTGACCGCATCCGCGAAGTCATCCCGAACGCCAAACTGGTCTACAACAACAGCCCGTCCTTCAACTGGACCCTGAACTTCCGTCAGCAGGTGTTCGATGCGTTCGCCGCCGAAGGCAAGGACGTTTCCGCCTACGACCGCGCCAAGCTGATGAGCGTCGAGTACGACGAGACCGAACTGGCTCAGGTTGCCGACGAGAAGATCCGCACCTTCCAGCGCGACGGTTCGGCCCACGCCGGCATCTTCCACCACCTGATCACCCTGCCGACGTACCACACCGCCGCGCTGTCCACCGACAACCTGGCCAAAGGCTACTTCGCCGACCAGGGCATGCTGGCCTACGTGAAGGGTGTTCAGCGTCAGGAGCTGCGTCAGGGTATCGCCTGCGTCAAGCACCAGAACATGGCTGGCTCCGACATCGGTGACAACCACAAGGAGTACTTCGCTGGCGAAGCTGCTCTGAAGGCCAGCGGTAAAGACAACACCATGAACCAGTTCCACTAAGAACGGTTCCCTGCTGCGGGCCACGCACCCGCAGCAGACGCTTGCCTAATCCGCCCCGGCTTGCCGGGGCTTTTTTTGCCTGCGACTTTCCTGGCCAGACAAAGCCTCGCCATTGAAGAACGCCACGGCTGCGCCTCTGGGCGACCTCATGCACCTCCTCTCATGGGCGCACCTGGAATTTCGCCTGTGCCACGCAGAGCTGATCGAAACACCGATAAACACATCGCACAGGCGCAAGAACCGAGTGAAGTGCCAAATGCTACGAAATACCAGCAACAGCAGGCTGACACCTCATGCGCGGAGGTAACTTGCGCACATCGGCATACTGCTTTCGCCTTAACACCAAAGTGGCAGCGAAATGCTCATCTTGCCGAGGCTAATCACCTGCCGAAATGAGGCAAATTAGTCAGTTGAATAGGTGTGCGAATTGCACGGCGTTCGCACTAGGCTATAGTCCTGAAGGCGCGTGCCAGATGCCTGGTTCAAGATCGGCATCATCGAAAGAAGTCAATAACAAGCTCGACAGAAATGATCAGACTGCAAGAATAATTTTTCTTTGAAAAATTTACTTACAGATTCCCTGCACATAGTATTGTATACACACTTTGCGTCAGCACCCTTGGTGGTGCTTGGCAGCTAAATCAATTAAAAGCCGTTCCTTAGTTCAAGGAGTACCGGCATGCCTGATGCGGTAACGACCATGTCCCATAACTGGGCCTTCGCTGTGTTTTTGCTAGGTGTCTGCGGGCTCATCGCCTTCATGCTCGGCCTTTCCAGCCTGCTCGGCAGCAAGGCCTGGGGGCGCAGCAAGAACGAACCCTTCGAATCCGGCATGCTCCCTACCGGCAGCGCACGCCTGCGCCTGTCAGCCAAGTTCTATCTGGTCGCGATGCTCTTCGTGATCTTCGACGTTGAAGCCCTCTATCTCTTCGCTTGGGCGGTCTCGGTGCGCGAAAGCGGCTGGGCGGGCCTGATCGAAGCTACAGTTTTCATAGCAATTCTGTTGGCAGGTCTTGTCTATCTTTGGCGTATCGGGGCGCTCGATTGGGCTCCCCAGGGACGTCGTGAACGGCAGGCGAAGCTAAAACAATGAGGCTTTGGCGATGCAATACAAACTTACTCGGGTCGACCCGGATGCGCCCAACGAGGCGTATCCGATCGGCCAGCGGGAGGTCGTTTCCGACCCGCTGCTAGAGGACCAGGTTCACAAGAACATCTACATGGGCAAGCTCTCGGACGCGCTCAACGGCGCGGTCAACTGGGGGCGCAAGAATTCCTTGTGGCCGTACAACTTCGGCCTGTCCTGCTGCTATGTGGAAATGACCACGGCCTTCACCGCCCCGCACGACGTCGCGCGTTTCGGTGCGGAAGTCATTCGCGCATCACCGCGCCAGGCTGACTTCATGGTCATCGCCGGCACCTGCTTCATCAAGATGGCGCCGGTCATCCAGCGTCTCTACGAGCAGATGCTGGAGCCCAAGTGGGTCATCTCCATGGGTTCATGCGCCAACTCCGGCGGCATGTACGACATCTACTCGGTCGTTCAGGGCGTGGACAAGTTCCTCCCCGTGGACGTCTACATTCCCGGCTGCCCGCCCCGCCCCGAGGCGTTCCTGCAAGGCTTGATGCTGCTGCAGGAATCCATCGGCCAGGAGCGCCGCCCGCTATCCTGGGTCGTAGGCGACCAAGGCATCTACCGTGCCGAAATGCCTTCGCAGAAGGAACAGCGCCGCGAGCAGCGAATCGCCGTTACCAACCTGCGTAGCCCCGACGAAGTCTGAGCCGATGCTTGCCTGCGCAAGCATCACGCCTACTTTCTACGTTGATCGACAGCGACCGAGACCATGACTCAAGACACCGTTGTGTCCATACCGCCTTACAAGGCTGACGACCAGGACGTCGTCGCCGAACTGCACGCCCGCTTTGGCGACGACAGTTTCACCCTGCAAGCCACCCGTACCGGCATGCCGGTACTCTGGGTCGCCCGTGAGCGCCTGATCGAAGTGCTCACCTGCCTGCGCAACCTGCCGCGCCCCTACGTGATGCTTTACGATCTGCACGGCGTCGACGAACGCCTGCGTACCCAGCGTCGTGGCTTACCGGATGCCGATTTCACGGTGTTCTATCACCTGATGTCGCTGGAGCGTAATAGTGACGTAATGATCAAGGTCGCCTTATCCGAGCGCGACCTCAACCTGCCCACCGCCACCGGCATCTGGCCCAACGCCAACTGGTACGAGCGCGAAGTCTGGGATCTGTATGGCATCACCTTCACCGGCCACCCGCACCTGAGCCGCATCATGATGCCGCCGACCTGGGAAGGTCACCCGCTGCGCAAGGACTACCCGGCGCGCGCCACCGAATTCGATCCGTTCAGCCTGACCCTGGCCAAGCAGCAACTGGAAGAGGAAGCTGCGCGCTTCCGCCCCGAAGACTGGGGCATGAAGCGCGGCGGCGAGCACGAGGACTACATGTTCCTCAACCTCGGCCCCAACCACCCCTCCGCTCACGGCGCCTTCCGCATCATCCTGCAGCTCGACGGTGAAGAGATCGTCGATTGCGTGCCGGAGATCGGCTACCACCACCGTGGTGCCGAGAAGATGGCCGAACGCCAGAGCTGGCACAGCTTCATCCCCTACACCGACCGCATCGACTACCTCGGCGGGGTGATGAACAACCTGCCCTACGTGCTTTCGGTAGAGAAGCTCGCCGGCATCAAGGTGCCGGCCCGCGTCGACTTCATCCGCGTGATGATGGCCGAGTTCTTCCGTATCACCAGCCACCTGCTGTTCCTCGGCACCTACATCCAGGATGTTGGCGCCATGACGCCGGTGTTCTTCACCTTCACCGACCGCCAGCGTGCCTACAAGGTGATCGAGGCCATCACCGGCTTCCGCCTGCACCCGGCCTGGTATCGCATCGGTGGCGTCGCCCACGACCTGCCACGTGGCTGGGACAAGCTGGTCAAGGAGTTCGTCGACTGGCTGCCCAAACGCCTCGACGAATACGAGAAAGCGGCGTTGAAGAACAGCATCCTCAAGGCCCGCACCATCGGTGTTGCGCAGTACAACACCAAGGAAGCGCTGGAATGGGGCACCACCGGTGCCGGCCTGCGCGCCACTGGCTGCGACTTCGACCTGCGCAAGGCTCGTCCCTACTCTGGCTACGAGCACTTCGACTTCGAGGTGCCGCTGGCGGCTAACGGCGATGCCTATGACCGCTGCATAGTGCGCGTCGAGGAGATGCGCCAGAGCATCCGCATCATCGACCAATGCCTGAAGAACATGCCGGAAGGCCCGTACAAGGCCGATCACCCGCTGACCACGCCGCCGCCGAAAGAGCGCACGCTGCAGCACATCGAAACCCTGATCACCCACTTCCTGCAGGTTTCCTGGGGCCCGGTCATGCCGGCCAACGAAGCCTTCCAGATGATCGAGGCGACCAAGGGCATCAACAGCTATTACCTGACGAGCGACGGCAGCACCATGAGCTACCGCACCCGGATTCGCACCCCCAGCTTCCCCCACTTGCAGCAGATCCCCTCGGTGATCCGCGGCAGCATGGTGGCGGACCTGATCGCCTATCTGGGCAGTATCGACTTCGTCATGGCCGACGTGGACCGCTGATCATGAAGACGCTAATTCAGACCGACCGTTTCACCCTCAGCGAAACCGAGCGCTCGGCCATCGAGCACGAGATGCACCACTACGAAGACCCGCGCGCGGCCAGCATCGAAGCGCTGAAGATCGTGCAGAAAGAGCGTGGCTGGGTGCCGGACGGCGCCGCTGACGCCATTGGCGCGATCCTTGGCATCCCGGCCAGCGACGTCGAGGGTGTGGCTACCTTCTATAGCCAGATCTTCCGCCAGCCGGTGGGCCGTCACGTGATTCGCGTATGCGACAGCATGACCTGCTACATCGGCGGCCATGAGTCGGTGCTCAGTGAAATGCACAAGCAGCTTGGTATCGGCCTCGGCCAGACCACCAGCGATGAGCGCTTCACCCTGTTGCCCGTGTGCTGCCTGGGCAACTGCGACAAGGCCCCGGCGCTGATGATCGACGACGACACCTTCGGCGACGTTCAACCAGGCGGCGTCGCCAAGCTGCTGGAGGACTACAAATGAAAACCCTGACCTCCATCGGCCCAGCCAACCGCATTGCCCGCAGTGAAGAAACCCACCCGCTGACCTGGCGCCTGCGTGACGACGCCCAGCCGGTATGGCTGGAGGAGTACCAGCAGAAGAACGGCTACGCGGCCGCACGCAAGGCACTGACCGAGATGGCCCAGGCCGAGATCGTGCAGACCGTCAAGGAATCCGGCCTCAAGGGCCGTGGCGGCGCTGGCTTCCCCACGGGCGTGAAGTGGGGCCTGATGCCGGCCGACGAATCCATGAACATCCGCTACCTGCTGTGCAATGCGGACGAAATGGAGCCCAACACCTGGAAAGACCGCATGCTCATGGAGCAGCTGCCACACCTGCTGGTGGAAGGCATGCTGATCTCGGCACGCGCGCTCAAGGCCTATCGCGGCTACATCTTCCTGCGTGGCGAGTACGTCGATGCGGCCGCCAACCTCAACCGCGCCATCGAGGAAGCCAAGGCCGCCGGCCTGCTGGGCAAGAACATCTTTGGCAGCGGCTTCGATTTCGAGCTGTTCGTGCACACCGGTGCCGGCCGCTATATCTGCGGCGAAGAAACCGCGCTGATCAACTCGCTGGAAGGCCGCCGCGCCAATCCGCGCGCCAAGCCGCCCTTCCCCGCTGCCGTCGGCGTGTGGGGCAAGCCCACCTGCGTCAACAACGTCGAGACCCTGTGCAACGTGCCGGCCATCATTGGCCAGGGCGTGGACTGGTACAAGAGCCTCGCCCTCCCCGGCAGCGAAGATCACGGCACCAAGCTGATGGGCTTCTCCGGCAAGGTGAAGAACCCCGGCTTGTGGGAACTGCCGTTCGGCATCACCGCCCGCGAGCTGTTCGAGGACTATGCCGGTGGCATGCGTGATGGCTTCAAGCTCAAGTGCTGGCAGCCTGGCGGCGCCGGTACCGGCTTCCTGCTGCCCGAACACCTCGAGGCGCAGATGTACGCCGGCGGCATCGCCAAGGTCGGCACGCGCATGGGCACCGGCCTGGCGCTGGCGGTGGACGACTCGATCAACATGGTCTCCCTGCTGCGCAACATGGAAGAGTTCTTCGCTCGCGAGTCCTGCGGCTGGTGCACGCCGTGCCGCGACGGCCTGCCGTGGAGCGTGAAGATTCTCCGTGCCCTGGAGCGCAAGCAAGGCAGCGCCGAGGACATCCAGACCCTGCTTGGCTTGGTCAATTTCCTCGGCCCGGGCAAGACCTTCTGTGCGCATGCGCCGGGTGCCGTGGAGCCGTTGGGCAGTGCCATCAAGTATTTCCGTGAAGAGTTCGAGGCTGGTGTAGCCCAGGTGGCGACTACGCCCCGCACGCCAGCGACTGCGAGCTGAACAGACGAATTCCCTTAGCCAGCCGCCTTAACCAGCGGGTAAACGAAGACTTAAAGAAATGGCCACTATCCACGTAGACGGCAAAGATTTCGAAGTCGATGGAGCAGACAACCTCCTGCAGGCCTGCCTGTCCCTCGGACTCGATATCCCCTACTTCTGCTGGCACCCGGCGCTTGGCAGCGTCGGCGCATGCCGCCAGTGCGCGGTCAAGCAGTACAGCGACGAGAACGACACCCGTGGTCGTATCGTCATGTCCTGCATGACGCCAGCCACTGACAACACCTGGATCAGCATCGACGACGAGGAGTCCAAGGCGTTTCGCGCCAGCGTCGTCGAATGGCTGATGACCAACCACCCGCACGACTGCCCCGTGTGCGAGGAAGGCGGTCACTGCCACCTGCAGGACATGACGGTGATGACCGGGCACAACGCCCGTCGTTATCGCTTCACCAAGCGTACCCACCAGAACCAGGAACTCGGCCCCTTCATCGCCCACGAGATGAACCGCTGCATCGCCTGCTACCGTTGCGTGCGCTACTACAAGGACTACGCCGGCGGCACCGACCTGGGCGTCTACGGCGCGCACGACAACGTGTACTTCGGTCGCGTCGAGGACGGCACGCTGGAAAGCGAGTTCTCCGGCAACCTGGTCGAGGTCTGCCCGACCGGTGTGTTCACCGACAAGACCCACTCCGAACGCTACAACCGCAAGTGGGACATGCAGTTCGCCCCGAGCATCTGCCACGGCTGCTCCAGCGGCTGCAACATCAGCCCCGGTGAGCGCTACGGCGAGCTGCGCCGCATCGAGAACCGCTTCAACGGCTCGGTCAACCAGTACTTCCTCTGTGACCGTGGCCGCTTCGGCTATGGCTACGTCAACAATGCGGATCGCCCACGTCAGCCGTTGCTGGCTGGCCAGGTCATCGGCATCGACGCCGCGCTGGACAAGGCCGCCGAGCTGCTCAAGGGCAAACGCGTGATCGGCATTGGCTCGCCGCGCGCCAGCCTGGAATCCAACTTCGCCCTGCGCGAGCTGGTGGGTGCTGACAACTACTACAGCGGTATCGCCGCTGGCGAACTGGCCAATATCCGCCTGATTCGCGACATCCTGCAAAACGGCCCGCTGCCGACGCCGACCCTGCGCGATGTCGAATTGCACGACGCCATCTTCGTTCTCGGCGAAGACCTGACCCAGACCGCCGCGCGTATGGCCCTGGCCCTGCGCCAGGCGGTCAAGGGCAAGGCCACCGAGATCGCTGCCGGTGCACGCATTCAGGACTGGCATATGGCGGCGGTGCAGAACGTCGCCCAGCACGCCCTACACCCGCTGTTTATCGCCAGCGTAACGGAAACCCGCCTGGACGATGTAGCCGCCGAAAGCGTACACGCCGCGCCGGCCGACCTGGCTCGCATCGGTTTCGCCGTGGCTCACGCCATCGATCCGAGCGCCCCGGCCGTCGACGGTCTGGAAGCCGAGGCGCAAGCGCTGGTACAGCGCATCGCCGACGCCCTGCTGGCAGCCCAACGCCCGCTGATCGTCTCTGGTGCTTCGCTGGGCGACAAGGCCCTGATCGAAGCTGCCGCCAATATCGCCAGCGCACTGAAGAACCGTGAGAAGAATGGCTCGCTGAGCCTGGTGGTGCCCGAGGCCAATAGCCTGGGCCTGGCACTTCTTCTGGATAAAGAGCAGGGCGGCGACTCCGTCGATGCCGCACTCGATGCCCTGAGTGGCGGCCAGGCCGACGCCGTGATCGTGCTGGAGAACGACCTGTACCGCCGCGCCGATGCGGCCAAGGTCGATGCCGCGCTCAGCGCCGCGCAGGTGGTGATCGTCGCCGATCACCAGCGCACCGCCACCAGCGAACGCGCTCATCTGCTGCTGCCGGTGGCGAGCTTCGCCGAAGGCGACGGCACCCTGGTCAGCCTGGAAGGTCGCGCCCAGCGCTTCTTCCAGGTCTATGAGCCGAGCTACTACGACGCCGGCATTCTGATCCGCGAAGGCTGGCGTTGGCTGCACGCGCTGCACAGCACCCTGCAAGGCAAGGCCCTGGACTGGACGCAACTGGACCAAGTCACCGCAGCCTGCGCCGCCAGCAATCCGCTGCTGGCCGGCATCAAGGACGCCGCGCCGAGCGCCGCGTTCCGCATCAAGGGCCTCAAGCTGGCGCGCGAGCCGCACCGCTACAGCGGCCGCACCGCCATGCGCGCCAACATCAGCGTGCACGAACCGCGTCAGCCACAGGATCAGGACAGCGCCTTCGCCTTCTCCATGGAAGGCTACGCCGGCAGCAAGGAAGACCGTCAGCAGATTCCGTTCGCCTGGTCGCCGGGCTGGAACTCGCCACAGGCCTGGAACAAGTTCCAAGACGAGGTCGGTGGTCATCTGCGTGCTGGCGACCCTGGCGTGCGCCTGCTCGAAGCCGCTGGCAACGCCCTGCCCTGGTTCGCCGTCAACGCCGCGTTCAACCCGGCAGTCGGCACCTGGCAAGTGGCTCCGCTGCACCACCTGTTCGGCAGCGAGGAAAACTCCGCACGCGCCAAACCGATTCAGGAACGCATGCCCGAGCCCTACGTGGCCCTGGCCCGCGAAGAGGCGGCACGCCTGGGGGTGAACGACGGCGCGCTGCTGGCCCTGCGCGTCAACGGCCAGGCGCTGCGCCTGCCGCTGCAGGTACGCGATGATCTGGCCGTCGGTCTGGTCGGCCTGCCGCTTGGCTTGCCGGGCATTGCCGCGACGCTCGCCGGTGCCAGCGTGACCCTGCTGCAGGAGGCCGCGCAATGAGTTGGTTGACGCCCGAACTGATCGAGATCGTCGTCGCGGTACTCAAGGCCATCGTCATCCTGCTGGTGGTGGTGGTCTGCGGCGCGCTGCTGAGCTTCATCGAGCGCCGTCTGCTCGGTTGGTGGCAGGACCGCTACGGCCCCAACCGTGTGGGGCCGTTCGGCATGTTCCAGATCGCCGCCGACATGATCAAGATGTTCTTCAAGGAGGACTGGACGCCACCGTTCGCCGACAAGTTCATCTTCATCCTGGCGCCGATGATCGCCTTCGCGGCGATGCTGATGGCCTTCGCCATCATCCCCATCACCCCGACCTGGGGCGTGGCGGATCTGAACATCGGCATCCTGTTCTTCTTCGCCATGGCGGGCCTGTCGGTCTACGCGGTGCTGTTCGCCGGCTGGTCGAGCAACAACAAGTTTGCCCTGCTCGGCAGCCTGCGCGCCTCGGCCCAGACCATCTCCTACGAGGTGTTTCTGGCCCTGGCGCTGATGGGCGTGGTGGCGCAGGTCGGCTCGTTCAACATGCGCGACATCGTCGATTACCAGGCGCAGAACCTGTGGTTCATCATTCCGCAGTTCTTCGGCTTCTGTACCTTCTTCATCGCTGCCGTCGCCGTGACTCACCGTCACCCGTTCGACCAGCCGGAAGCCGAGCAGGAGCTGGCCGATGGTTACCACATCGAATACGCCGGGATGAAATGGGGCATGTTCTTCGTCGGCGAGTACGTGGCCATCGTCACCGTATCGGCGCTGCTGGTAACGCTGTTCTTCGGCGGCTGGCACGGCCCGTTCGGCATCCTGCCGCAGATCCCGTTCTTCTGGTTCGCGCTGAAAACGGCCTTCTTCATCATGATCTTCATCCTGCTGCGCGCGTCGATCCCACGCCCGCGTTATGACCAGGTCATGGCCTTCAGCTGGAAGTTCTGCCTGCCGCTGACTTTGATCAACCTGCTGGTGACCGGCGCCGTCGTGCTGGCCATGGCCCAGTAAGGAGAACCACAGAATGTTCAAATACATATGGGACGTGCTGGTTGGTACCGGCACCCAACTGCGCAGCCTGGCCATGGTGTTCAGTCATGGCTTTCGCAAGCGCGACACCCTGCAATACCCGGAAGAGGCGGTCTATTTGCCGCCGCGCTACCGTGGCCGCATCGTCCTCACCCGCGATCCCGACGGAGAGGAACGCTGCGTAGCCTGCAACCTGTGCGCCGTAGCCTGCCCGGTGGGTTGTATCTCGCTGCAGAAGGCCGAAACCGATGACGGTCGCTGGTACCCGGAGTTCTTCCGCATCAACTTCTCGCGCTGCATCTTCTGCGGCCTGTGCGAGGAAGCCTGCCCGACCACCGCGATCCAGCTCACCCCGGATTTCGAGATGGGCGAGTTCAAGCGTCAGGATCTGGTGTACGAGAAGGAAGACCTGCTGATCAGCGGCCCCGGCAAAAACCCGGACTACAACTTCTACCGCGTTGCCGGTATGGCCATCGCCGGCAAGCCCAAGGGCGCCGCGCAGAACGAGGCCGAGCCGATCAACGTCAAGGGGCTGTTGCCATGACTCGTTCTTACCCTCTCCCCCAGCCTCTCTCCCTCAAGCGGGAGAGAGGTGCAATGAGGAGCTTCTGATGGAATTCGCGTTCTACTTCGCCGCCGGTGTGGCGGTGGCAGCGACGGTGGGGGTGGTCACCAACACCAACCCGGTGCATGCCTTGCTCTACCTCATCGTCTCGCTGCTGGCGGTGTCGATGGTGTTCTTCGCCCTCGGCGCGCCCTTCGCTGGCGCGCTGGAAATCATCGTCTACGCCGGCGCCATCATGGTGCTGTTCGTCTTCGTGGTGATGATGCTCAACCTCGGCCCGGCTGCCGCCGAGCAGGAGCGCAAGTGGCTGACGCCTGGCATCTGGGTCGGCCCGGCGATTCTCAGCGCCCTGCTGCTCGGGCAGTTGCTCTACGTACTGCTCAACCACGTCAGCGACGCCCACATCGGCCACACCACGGTCGAAGCCAAGGCCGTCGGCATCAGCCTGTTCGGCCCCTACCTGCTGGCCGTGGAGCTGGCCTCCATGCTGCTGCTCGCCGCACTGGTCGCTGCCTACCACTTGGGCCGCCACGACGCCAAGGAGCCAACCGCATGATCGGCATCCCACTCGAACATGGCCTGGCCCTGGCCGGCGTACTGTTCTGCATCGGCCTGGTCGGCCTGATGGTGCGGCGCAACATCCTGTTCATCCTGATGAGCCTGGAAGTGATGATGAACGCGGCTGCGCTGGCCTTCGTCGTGGCCGGTGCCCGCTGGGGCGCGGCTGACGGCCAGGTGATGTTCATTCTGGTGATCACCCTGGCAGCCGCCGAGGCCAGCATCGGCCTGGCGATCCTGCTGCAGCTGTATCGCCGCTTCAACACTCTGGATATCGACGCTGCCAGCGAGATGCGCGGATGAACCTTCTAGCCCTGACTCTATTCTTCCCGCTGCTCGGCTGGCTGCTGCTGGCCTTCTCGCGCGGACGCTTCTCGGAAAACACCAGTGCGGTGATCGGTGTCGGCTCCATCGGCCTGGCGGCTGCCAGCGCTGCCTGGGTCATTGCCGCGTTCCTCGGCAGCACGCCGTCCGGCGGCGCCTACAGCCTGACCCTGTGGCAGTGGATGAGCGTCGAAGGCCTGGCGCCGAGCTTCACCCTGCACCTGGATGGCCTGTCGGCCACCATGCTCGGCGTGGTCACCGGCGTGGGTTTCCTGATCCACCTGTTCGCCAGCTGGTACATGCGCGGTGAAGAAGGCTATTCGCGCTTCTTCGCCTACACCAACCTGTTCATCTTCAGCATGTTGCTGCTGGTACTCGGCGACAATCTGCTGGTGCTGTTCTTCGGCTGGGAAGGCGTGGGCCTGTGCTCGTACCTGCTGATCGGCTTCTACTACAAGCACGTGCCCAACGGTAACGCGGCGCTCAAGGCGTTCATCGTCACCCGCGTCGGCGACGTGTTCCTGATGATTGGCATGTTCATCCTGTTCATCAACCTCGGCACCCTGAACATTCAGGAGCTGATGGTGTTGGCGCCGCAGCAATACGTGGCCGGCGACGCCTGGCTGTGGGTCGCCACGCTGATGCTGCTGGGCGGCGCGGTGGGCAAGTCCGCCCAGTTGCCGCTGCAGACCTGGCTGGCCGATGCCATGGCAGGCCCGACGCCGGTGTCGGCGCTGATCCACGCGGCTACCATGGTCACCGCTGGCGTGTACCTGATCGCTCGCACCCATGGCCTGTTCCTGCTGACCCCGGAGATTCTCGAACTGGTCGGCATCGTCGGCGGCGTGACCCTGGTGCTGGCCGGCTTCGCCGCGCTGGTACAGACCGACATCAAGCGCATCCTCGCCTACTCGACCATGAGCCAGATCGGCTACATGTTCCTCGCCCTGGGCGTTGGTGCCTGGGACGCGGCGATCTTCCACCTGATGACCCATGCCTTCTTCAAGGCCCTGCTGTTCCTCGCTTCCGGCGCGGTGATCAATGCCTGCCACCACGAGCAGAACATCTTCAAGATGGGCGGCCTGTGGAAGAAACTGCCGCTGGCCTACGCCAGCTTCATCGTCGGGGGTGCGGCGCTGGCCGCCCTGCCGCTGCTGACCGCCGGTTTCTACTCCAAGGACGAAATCCTCTGGGAAGCCTTCGCCAGCGGTCATAGCGAGCTGCTCTATGCCGGTCTGGCCGGCGCCTTCCTGACCTCGATCTACACCTTCCGCCTGATCTTCATCGCCTTCCACGGCGAGCAGAAGACCGAGGCGCACGCTGGTCATGGCATCGCCCACAACCTGCCGCTGCTGGTGCTGATCGTGCTGTCGACTTTCATCGGCGCCTGGATCACCCCGCCGCTGGCCGGCGTGCTGCCGGAAAGTGCCGGGCATGCCGGTGGCGAGGCCAAGCACAGCCTGGAACTGCTGTCGGGCCTGGTCGCGGTCAGCGGTGTCGTCATCGCCGCTCTGCTCTTCCTCGGCCAGCGCCGCGTCGCCTCCGCTGTGGCGCAGAGCGTGCCGGGCCGCCTGCTGAGCGCCCTGTGGTTCGCCGCCTGGGGCTTCGACTGGCTCTACGACAAGCTGTTCGTGCGCCCTTACCTGCTGCTCTGCCACCTGCTACGTCGCGACCCCATCGACCGCAGCATCGGCCTGATCCCGCTGCTCGTACGCGGCGGCAACGCCGCACTGGTGCGCAGCGAAACCGGCCAGGTGCGCTGGTACGCCGCTTCGATCGCCGGGGGCGCCGTGCTGGTGCTCGCCGCCATCCTATTTTTGAGTTAAGGAAAACAGCCTGATGATTCTGCCCTGGCTAATCCTGATCCCCTTCATCGGCGGCCTGTTGTGCTGGCAAGGCGAGCGCTTCGGCCATGTTCTGCCACGCTGGATCGCCTTGATCACCATGGCTCTGCTGTTCGGCCTGAGTCTGTGGCTGTGGATCAGTGGTGATTTCACCCTGGCGCCCGCCCCGGACGACGGCCCGCGCTGGGCCCACGAGTTCGTCATCGACTGGATCCCGCGGATGGGCATCACCATCCACCTGGCGATGGACGGCCTGTCGGTACTGATGGTGACGCTCACCGGTCTGCTCGGCGTGCTCTCGGTACTGTGCTCGTGGAACGAGATCCAGAACCGCGTCGGCTTCTTCCACCTCAACCTGATGTGGATTCTCGGTGGCGTGGTCGGCGTATTCCTCGCCGTCGACTTGTTCCTGTTCTTCTTCTTCTGGGAAATGATGCTGGTGCCGATGTACTTCCTCATCGCGCTCTGGGGCCACAGCGGCAGCGACGGCCGTACCCGCATCACTGCCGCGACCAAGTTCTTCATCTTCACCCAGGCCAGCGGCCTGATCATGCTGGTGTCGATCCTGGCCCTGGTGTTCGTGCACTTCAACCAGACTGGCGTGCTCAGCTTCAACTACGCCGACCTGCTGAAGACCCAACTGGCGCCGGGTACCGAATACCTGCTGATGCTCGGTTTCTTCGTCGCCTTCGCGGTGAAGTTCCCGGTGGTGCCGGTGCACTCCTGGCTGCCGGACGCCCACGCCCAGGCGCCGACTGCCGGCTCGGTGGACCTGGCCGGCATCCTGCTGAAAACCGCCGCCTACGGCCTGCTGCGCTTCGCCCTGCCGCTGTTCCCCAATGCCTCGGCGGAGTTCGCGCCCATCGCCCAGTGGCTCGGCGTGTTCGCCATCGTCTACGGCGCGTTGCTGTCGTTCGCGCAGGCCGACATCAAGCGCCTGGTGGCTTACTCCAGCGTGTCGCACATGGGCTTCGTGCTGATCGCCATCTACTCCGGCAGCCAGATCGCCCTGCAGGGCGCGGTGGTGCAGATGGTCGCCCACGGCCTGTCTGCCGCCGCGCTGTTCATCCTCTGCGGCCAGCTCTACGAGCGCGTGCACACCCGTGACCTGCGCCAGATGGGCGGGATCTGGGCGCGCATGCCCTGGCTGCCGGCCATCAGCCTGTTCTTCGCCGCTGCGGCGCTGGGCCTGCCGGGCACCGGCAACTTCGTCGGCGAGTTCCTGATTCTGCTCGGCAGCTTCCCCAGCGCGCCCTGGGTCGTGGTGCTGGCCGCCTGTGGCCTGGTGCTCGGCTCGGTGTACGCCCTGGCGATGATCCATCGCGCCTACTTCGGCCCGGTGCAACAGGAAGCGGCATTGCCTGGTCTGAAAGCCCGCGAGTTGGCCATGGTGCTCGGCCTTGGCGTGCTGCTGATTCTGCTTGGCGTTTACCCGCAACCGGTGCTCGATACCTCCGCTGCCAGCATGCATGGCGTGCAGCAGTGGATGGCTGGCGCCCTCGATCAACTCGCCTCGGGCCGGTAAGGGTAAGGATTAGAGACTCATGGAACATCACGCTGTCGAATTCACTCTGCAACACCTGATCGCCCTGCTGCCGCTGCTGGTGACCAGCCTCACCGCCGTGGTGGTGATGCTGGCCATCGCCGCCAAGCGCAATCACACGGTCACCTTCATCCTCTCGGTAGTCGGCCTGAACCTGGCGCTGCTGTCGCTGATTCCAACGCTGGAAGTGGCCCCGCTCGAGGTCACCCCGCTGCTGCTGATCGACAAGTTCGCCTGCTACTACATGGCCCTGGTGCTGGCGGCAAGCCTGGCCTGCATCACGCTGATCCATGCCTACCTGGGTGGCGATTCGGGCAAGGGTTACCCGGGCAACCGCGAGGAGCTGTATCTGCTGGTACTGCTGTCCGCCGCTGGCGGTCTGGTATTGGTCAGCGCGCAGCACCTGGCCAGCCTGTTCATCGGCCTGGAGCTGCTGTCGGTGCCCACCTACGGCATGATCGCCTACGCCTTCTTCAACAAGCGCTCGCTGGAAGCCGGCATCAAGTACATGGTGCTGTCGGCGGCCGGCTCGGCCTTCCTGCTGTTCGGCATGGCGCTGCTGTATGCCGAGTCTGGCAACCTGGCCTTCGCCGATATCGGTATCAGCCTGATGCGCGAGAGCAGCCAACTGGTGCAGATCGGCATCGGCATGATGTTGATCGGCCTGGCCTTCAAGCTGTCGCTGGTGCCCTTCCATCTATGGACGCCGGATGTCTACGAAGGCGCCCCGGCGCCGGTGGCGGCCTTCCTGGCCACCGCCAGCAAGGTGGCGGTGTTCGCCGTGCTGCTGCGCCTGTACCAGATTTCCCCAGCCATGAGCGGCGGCTGGCTGAACGAGCTGCTGACCCTGATCGCGATTGCCTCGATCCTGTTCGGCAACCTGCTGGCACTGCTGCAGAACAACCTCAAGCGCCTGCTGGGTTACTCGTCGATCGCCCACTTCGGCTACCTGCTGGTGGCGCTGATCGCCAGCAAGGGCCTGGCCGTGGAAGCCGTGGGCGTGTACCTGGCCACCTACGTGCTGACCAGCCTGGGTGCGTTCGGCGTGATCACCCTGATGTCCACGCCCTACAGCGGCCGTGATGCCGATGCCTTGTACGAATACCGCGGCCTGTTCTGGCGCCGCCCGTACCTGACCGCCGTACTCACGGTGATGATGCTGTCGCTGGCCGGCATCCCGCTGACCGCTGGCTTTATCGGCAAGTTCTACGTGATCGCCGCCGGTGTCGAGGCGCAACTGTGGTGGCTGCTCGGCGCCATGGTGCTGGGCAGCGCTATCGGCGTGTTCTATTACCTGCGGGTGATGGTCACGCTGTTCATGCGCGAGCCCAACCTGCATCGCCATGATGCCCCCTTCGACTGGGGTCAGCGCGCTGGCGGCATCATGCTGCTGGTGGTCGCCCTGCTCGCCTTCTTCCTTGGCGTGTATCCGCAGCCGCTGCTGGAGCTGGTGCAGCAGGCCGGACTGGTCGCCCTGGCACGCTAAGCGCAGCCTCGCAAAGGAAAAGCCCCCGCAGATGCGGGGGCTTTCTTTTAAGGATCGCGGCTAAAGCCTCTCCCACCAGTCACTCCAACCCCGTGGGAGGGGCTTTGGCCGCAACAGCGTGTTGCGCTAACGCCGGGCCACCAGAAACAGCCGCGGAAACGGCAACAACACCCGACCATCGGCCTGCGCCGGATAGGCCTCAGTGATCGCCGCCTGATAGCGTTGCAGAAATGCGGCCTGTTGCCCGGCATCCAGCGGCTGCAAAAACGGCAGCAACGCCGTGGACTTGAACCACTCCACCACCGCCGCCGCATTATCCAGCACATGGAAGTAGGTGGTGCGCCAGATATCCAGCTCACTGGCGTGGGCACCGAGGATGTCGTAGTAGGCCTGCGCACTGTGCCGCTCAGGGTGGCGCACCTCGCCGATTTGCCCTGCCCACGGTCCGGCGGCCGCCACTTCACGGGCCAGGCGGTGCGCCGGCTCCTGCAGATTGTCCGGCGTCTGGATCGCCAACCAGCCTCCAGGTGCCAGCTGCGCGAGCAATCTGGGGTACAGCTGGGGATGATCCGGCAGCCATTGCAACGACGCGTTGGCCAGGATCAGTTGCGGCGCGTTTTCGGCCTGCCAGTGCTGGATATCCGCCAACTGAAAGGTCGCCTGCGGCAGCCGTTCGCGCGCCGTACGCAACATGTCTTCACTGCTGTCGATACCGATCAGTTGCGCTTCAGGTGCATGCGCCTGCAACACGGCAGTGGAGTTACCAGGGCCACAACCCAGGTCAACGGCCAACTCGACACCATCACGCGGTACCGCCGCCAGCAGGTCATGTACCGGGCGTGTGCGCTGACGTTCGAACAGGGAATATTGCTGCGCGGACCAACTCATTGAAAAACGCCTAAGCTTCACTCGACCGGCAGAGGATAGCAGGCCGCGCACACGGCCTATCAACCGGCAATTTTCCGCCGAACAAAATGCCATCACATGGCGGCTATCCGCCATACCCTGTGCGCCAGATCACAGGGTTTCTACCAACCCAGGCAGGCTGGCGGAAATTCGCCACACTGGCATAACCCTTGCCCTATAAGTAACAGCTCTGAACTGTCTGGGGCGCTGCCAACCTCCCCCCAGCAGAACAGTGGAGCGACCAAATGATGACGCCCGAAGGCGTCGCAACCGACAAGAAGAAAAGGAAGCAGTATGTTCAATCCAGTCCGCGCCCTGGCCGCCTGCGCCTTGGCGTTAGCCTCCTTTGGTGCCACTACGGCACTGGCCGATGAACCTATCCTGATCAAGTTCTCCCACGTTGTCGCCGACCACACGCCCAAGGGCCAGGGCGCACTGCTGTTCAAAAAACTGGTCGAAGAACGCCTGGCCGGCAAGGTCAAGGTCGAGGTCTACCCGAACTCCAGCCTCTACGGCGATGCCAACGAGCTGGAGGCCCTGCGTAACGATGACGTGCAGCTGCTGGCGCCATCGCTGGCCAAGTTCGAGCAGTACACCAAGCAGTTGCAGGTGTTCGACCTGCCCTTCCTGTTCGATGACATCGAAGCGGTCAACCGTTTCCAGAAGCGCTCCAAGGGCCGTCAACTGCTGCGCTCGATGGAAGACCACAACATCGTCGGCCTGGCCTATTGGCACAACGGCATGAAGCAGCTCTCGGCGACGCGCGCACTGCACACCCCTGGCGATGCCAACGGCCTGAGCTTCCGCATTCAACCCTCGGCGGTACTGGAGGCGCAATTCCGCCAGGTTGGCGCGAGCACGCAGAAGCTGCCCTTCTCCGAGGTGTTCAAGGCGCTGCAGAGCGGCCAGGTACAAGGGGCCGAGAACCCCTGGTCGAACATCTACAGCCAGAAACTGCATGAAGTGCAGCCCTTCATCAGCGAAACCAACCACGGCGTGCTGGACTACATGCTGGTGAGCAACTCGCGCTTCTGGTACCGCATCCCGCATCAGGTCCGCGTGGAGCTCGAAGCCATCATCGATGAGGTCACCTATGCGGTGAACAAACAGGCTGAAGCCGCCAACCAGGCCGACCGCCAGCGCATCATCGATTCGGGTCGCAGCCAGCTGATCACCCTCAGCAGTGAAGAGCGCGAAGCCTGGCGCAACGCCATGCGCCCGGTGTGGCAGCAGTTCGAATCAGCGATCGGCAGCGACGTGATCAAGGCGGCGCAGACGGTCAATCGCAAGCAACGCAAATGATGGCGGGATTCCGCCAAGCCCGGTCAGCTGGGAATTTGCTCGGGCGGTAGCGGATGCCCGAGCAAGTAACCCTGCAGGGAGTCACAACCCAGTTTGGTAAGGAACGCCTGCTGCTCGGGCGTCTCCACACCCTCGGCGACGATGCGCAGGTCCAGCGCCTGGCCCAGGGCAACGATGGCGGAGACGATGGCCATGTCGTCGCCGTCATGCTCCAGATCACGCACGAAACCGCGATCGATCTTCAATTCATTGGCCGGCAGGCGCTTGAGATAGAGCAGGCTGGAGTAGCCGGTACCAAAATCGTCGATGGCGATGTCCACCCCCATTTCGGCAAGCTGCTCGAGAATCTCCTGGCTGCTGCTGACGTCATGCATGGCAGTGCTTTCGGTGATTTCCAGGGTCAGACAATTGGCCGGCAGTGCATGCCTGTCCAGGGTCTTGCCAACCGTTTCGACCAACTCTCCGTGGCAGAACTGTAAAGCCGAGAGATTCACTGCCACGCGCCAGTCCCGGTGCCCCTGCTCATACCACAGACGCATTTGCCGACAGGCCTCATCCAGCACCCATTCACCGATGGGAATGATCAGCCCGGTCTTCTCAGCCAGCCCGATGAAGCTGACCGGCGCCAACAACCCCTGCTGTGGGTGCTGCCAACGTAACAAGGCCTCGGCGCCGAGCATTTGACCAGAGTCACTGGCGAACTTTGGCTGGTAGTACAGGCGCAGCTCGCCATGTTCCAGGGCTACACGCAGGTCCTGCAGCAACTGCAGTTGCTGTCGTGCATTGGTGTTCATCGAGCTCTCGAAGAAGCTGTAACCATTCTTGCCCAGGCTCTTGGCGTGGTACATCGCCGCGTCGGCGTTGATCAGCAACTCCTGCTGGTCGATGCCATCCCCCGGATACAGCGCGATGCCCACGCTGGTGGAGACTCGCAGTTCGTGGCCGTCGATGTTGAACGCCTGGCCAAGCAGCCCCACCACATGGCTGGCCACATGAGCCGCATCATCCGGATGGCGCAACTCGGCCAGCAGCACGAACTCATCGCCGCCAATGCGCGCCAGACTGTCGTTGGCGCGCAGATGGACACGCAGGCGCTGCGCTACCGCGACCAGCAACTGATCGCCAACATGATGACCGAACGCATCGTTGACCGGTTTGAAGCCGTCCAGATCCATGAACAGCAGAGCGAAATGCCCTCCGCTGCGCTGCACCTTGAGGATGTTCTGGCTGACGCGGTCTTCCAGCAGCAGACGATTGGGCAGCTTGGTCAGACCATCATGCAGGGCCAACTGAGTCAGTTCGGCATTGGCCTTGGCCAGCGAACTGCTCAACAGCTCCGTGCGCGCCTCCAGACGCGCATCGAGAATCGAGGTCAGCAAGGCGATGGCCAGCACCGCAAGAGTGGTGACGATCACCAGGCTTGCCAGCCAACTGCTGTTCAGGCCGCTGAAGGCCGCACCACAGAAACTGCCTTCGGGGAAATTCGCGGCCGCCATGCCGGTGTAGTGCATTCCAACGATGGCAAAGCCCATGATCACCGCCGCCCCGCCACGCAACAGGCGCACATGGGGCGTATGACGACGCAGGCGGAAGGCGATGAGCAGCGCCGCCCCGGAAGCCGCCACGGCGATCAGCAGCGATAGCGCGAAAAGCAGCGGGTCATAGACGATACCCGGCTGCATGCGCATCGCGGCCATGCCGATGTAGTGCATGGCACCGATTCCGGCGCCCATGGCCAGAGCCCCCAGACCAAGATGCCAGGCAGGCAGTTCGGGCTGGCTGACCAGCCACAGCGCGAAGCCCGAGGCGAGCATGGCAATGGCCAATGAGAGCAGCGTGATGGTGAGGTCGTAGCCAAGCTCAATCGGCAGGCTGAAAGCGAGCATGCCAACGAAATGCATGGACCAGATGCCAAAGCCCATGGCCAGCGCACCGCCGCCTATCCACAGTGCACGCACTCGGCCGCTGGCGCTGGCGATACGCCCCGACAGGTCGAGGGCGGTGTAGGACGCCAGGATCGCCACGCACAGTGAAAGCAGGACCAGGGCAAAATCGTAACTACCAGTCAGCATCGAGGCACTCTGAGTAAAAAGACGCACGACCGAAAGGCGATGCCTGCCGACATCGCCGTTGGCCAATTGCAATCACTTAAAAACCAGCGCGGATCTTAACGGAAACCTGGCCCGCAGATCAGGACTAATGGTGCGAGCAACAAGGCCGCCCTAACGCCCCTCGCTGGCCTCACTATCGTGCAGTTGCTGCAACTGCCAGCCGCCGCCGAGGGCCGCGATCAACTGCACGCTGGCCGTCAGCCGGCTGCCGAGCAAGGTGAGATTGGTGCGCTCGTTGTTCAGCGCCGTCGCCTGCACGGTGACCACGCTATTGTAGTCGACGGTGCCGGCGCGGTACTGGTTCTCGATCAGGCGCAGCGACTCGCGCGCCGCATCCAACGCTTCCTGCTGCACCCCACTCTCCTGCTCCAGCACGCGCAATTGCACCAGGTAGTCCTCCACTTCACGAAAGCTGTCCAGCACTGCCTGGCGATATTGCGCAACGGTCTGATCATAGGCCGCTTCGCTACGCTCCAGCTCCGCGCGGCGGGCGCCGCCGTCGAACAGGGTCAACGCCAGTTGCGGGCCCAGCGACCAGAAACGATTAGGAACCTCGATCCAGTCGGCGAAGCTGCTGCCCCGGTAGCCGCCGCTGGCCGAGAGCGTCAGATCCGGGAACCAGGCCGCCTCGGCTACGCCGATCTGCGCGTTGGCCGCCATCACCCGACGCTCGGCCGCGGCAATATCAGGACGCCGTTCGAGCAGCTGCGAAGGCAGCGCCACAGGCACATCGGGCAGTGCCGGCAGGCTCTCGCGCGGTGCGATGGACAGCTCGGCCGGGCTCACGCCGACCAATACGGCAATGGCATGTTCGAGCTGCGCGCGCTGCCACTGCAGGTCGATGGCCTGCGCCTGGGTGCTCTTGAGCTGCGTGGTGGCCTGGGACACGTCGGACTTGGGCACGATGCCGGCGCGGTACTGGTTCTCGGTCAGGCGCAGCGAGCGCGCATAAGCGGCGACGGTGGCGTCGAGCAGGCGCTTCTGTTCGTCGAGAACGCGCAGCTGCAGGTAGTTCTGCACCAGCTCGCTCTGTAGGCTCAAGCGCGCCGCCGCCAGATCCGCGGCGCTGGCATCGAACTCGGCACGGCTGGCCTCCAGCCCCCGGCGCAGCTTGCCCCAGAGATCCAGCTCCCAGGCGGCATTGAGGCTGAGGTCATAGTTCTTGGAGATGCGCGACGCCCCCGAACCACTGATTGCGACACCATCGGCGCTGCGTACGGCGCCGTCACCGCCGCCCTGCCCGGCCCGCGTCACCCCGGCACTGGCGGACAGCGTCGGGTAGAAACTGGCTCGCGCACCGCGCACCAGGGCGCGCGCCTGGCGGTACTGGGCCTCGGCGGCGGCCAAGTTCTGGTTGGACAACTGCAGGCGCTCGACCAAGGCGTTTAGCTCGGCATCGCCGTATAGCGCCCACCACTGGCCACGCTCCAGCGCGTCGGCCGGCGCCGCGCTCTTCCAGCCCTCGACCTGCTTGAACTGCGCCGGCGCCGCCAGCTCGGGGCGCTGGTAGTCAGGCCCCAGGGCGCAGCCACCCAGCATGCCGGCCAGCAGCAGGGAGACGAGGGTTCGGGCGTAGGGAGCTCGGTTCATAGCGGATTTTCCAATGAAGCATCGGTACGTACGCCGCGCCAGCGATTGACCCGATGGCGCAGGCGGTCGAAGTAGAGGTAGACCACCGGAGTGGTGTAGAGCGTCAGCATCTGGCTCAGCACCAGGCCACCGACGATGGTGATACCCAGCGGCTGACGCATTTCCGAACCTTCGGCGCTACCCAGCACCAGCGGCAAGGCGCCGAGAATCGCCGCCAGGGTGGTCATCATGATCGGGCGGAAACGCAGCAGGCAGGCCTGACGAATGGACTCCTGCGGGCTCAGGCGCTCGCCGCGCTCCAGCTGCAGGGCCAGGTCGACCATCAGGATGGCGTTCTTCTTGACGATGCCGATCAGCAGGAACAGCCCCAGCAGCGAGATCAGGCTGAACTCCATGCCCACCAGTTGCAGGGCGAGCAAGGCGCCGACTCCGGCAGACGGCAGGGTCGAAAGAATGGTCAGCGGATGCACATAGCTCTCGTAGAGCACGCCCAGCACCAGGTACACCACCACCAGCGCCAGCAGGATCATCAGCGGCTGGTTGTCCTGTGCCTTCTGGAAGGCCGCGCCGGTGCCGCCCAGCGTGCCCTGCACCTTGGTCGGCAGATTGAGCCGCGCGATGGCTGCGTCGATGGCGCGGGTCGCCTGATCCAGGCTGACGCCCTCGGCCAGGGAGAAACCGATGTTCTCCACGGCGAACTGGCCCTGGTGGCTGACCCGGTCGTTTTCCAGGCTGCGCTCCCAGTGAGCGAAGGTCGACAGCGGCACCCGCGCGCCGTCGCCGGTGATCAACTGGATCTGATCCAGCGCCTCGGGATGCTGGGCGTACTTGGGATTGATCTCCATCACCACGCTGTACTGGTTCAGCGCCTGATAGATGGTCGACACCTGGCGCTGGCTGAAGGCGTTGTTCAGCACCGACGTGACCATCGCCATGTCCACGCCCAGGCGGCGCGCCGTGTCACGGTCCACCACCAGGCGAATCTGCTGCGCGCCCTCGGTTTCGCGCGCGTCGATACCGGTCAGCTCGGGCAACGCGCGCAGCGCCTCGCGCACCCTCGGCAGCCAGGTACGCAAAGCGTCGAGGTCATCGGACAGCAGCATGTATTCGTTTTCCGAACTGCGCCCCTGGCGCCCGCCCATCTGCAGGTCCTGGTCCGGCATGAGGAACATGCGCCCGCCTGGCACCTTGGGCACCGTGTTGCGCAGGCGATTGATCACATCCTGCGCCGAGTCGCTGCGCTCGGCGATCGGTTTCAGGCGCACGATCATGAAGGCGTTGTTGATGCCGCTGCTGCCGCCGATGAAGCCTGCCACGCTCTCCACCGCCGGGTCGGCCAGCACCGCATTGCGGAAGATCTCCATCTTCGGCTGCATGACCTGGAACGACAGGCCGTCGTCGCCACGGATGAAACCGATCAGCTGGCCGGTGTCCTGCTGCGGCATGAAGGTCTTGGGCACGCTGACGAACAGGTAGACGTTCAGTGCGATGGTGGCGAGGAAACTCAGTAGCATCAGCAGCGAGTGGCGCAGGGCCCAGTCCAGGCTGCGCGCGTAGAAGGCCAGCACCAGCGCCTGGACCCGGTCACCCCATTGCTGCAGGCGGCTGCGTGATTGTTCCTCCTCGGCCTTGAGCCAGCGCGCGCAGAGCATCGGCGTCAACGTCAGCGACACCAGCAGGGAAATCACCACCGCGACCGCCAGGGTCAGGGAGAACTCACGGAACAGGCGCTCGACGATGCCACCCATGAACAGGATGGAGATGAACACCGCGACCAGCGACAGGTTCATCGACAGCAAGGTGAACCCCACTTCGCGCGTACCCTTGAGCGCCGCCTCCAGCGGATGCTCGCCATTGCGAATGTGCCGGGAGATGTTCTCCAGCACCACGATGGCATCGTCCACCACCAGCCCCGTGGCGATGATCAACGCCATCAGCGACAGGTTGTTCAGGGAGAAATCCAGCAGGTACATGGCGGCGAAGCTGCCGATCAGCGACACCGGCACCGCCAGCGCCGGAATCAGCGCTGCCCGCCAGCGGCCGAGAAACGCCAGCACCACCAGCATCACCAGGCCCACGGCGATCAGCAGGGTCTGCTCGGCTTCGTGCAGCGTGGCGCGGATCACCGGCGAGCGGTCCATGGCCACCTCCAGCTTGACGCTGGCCGGCATCACCTCGCGCAAGGCCGGCAGCTCGGCGCGAATGTCGCTGATGGTCTGCAGGATGTTCGCCCCGCTCTGCCGGTTGATCACCAGCAGCACTGCTTCCTGGTCGTTGTAGAAACCGCTGTTGTAGCGATCCTCGACGCCATCGGTCACGCTCGCCACGTCGCCCAGGCGCACGGCCGCACCGTTCTGGTAGCGGATGATCATCGGCATGTAGTCTGCGGCCTTGGCCAACTGGTCGCTGGCCTGCACCTGCCAGCGGCGCTGCGGGTCTTCCACGGCGCCCTTGGGTTTCAGCGCATTGCTGGCGGCGATGGCCTGACGCACCTCATCCAGGGCGATGCCGTACTGATCGAGCAGGCGCGGCTCCAGCGCCACGCGCACGGCGGGCAGCGAACTGCCGCCGACCTGCACTTCGCCCACCCCTGATACCTGCGACAGCTTCTGCGCCAGGATGGTCGAGGCGACGTCGTACAGCTGCCCCTTGTTCAGGCTGTCGCTGGTCAGCGAGATGACCATGATCGGTGCTTGCGAAGGGTTAATCTTGCGATAGCTGGGCATGCTGCGCATGCCGCTGGGCAACAGCTCGCGCGCCGCGTTGATCGCCGCCTGCACCTCACGGGCTGCGGTGTTGATGTCCTTGTCGAGATCGAACTCGACCATGATCCGCGTATTGCCCTGGCTGCTGTTGCTGTTCATCTGGTTGACGCCGGCGATGCTGCCCAGCGAGCGTTCCAGCGGCGTGGCCACCGTGGCCGCCATGATCTGCGGGCTGGCCCCGGGCAGACTGGCCTGCACGGTGATCACCGGGAAGTCCATGTTCGGCAGCGGCGATACCGGCAGCAGGCCGAAGCTGACGCCGCCGAGCAGCATGATCGCCAGGCTCAACAGCAAGGTTGCCACCGGGCGACGGATGAAGGGCGCGGACAAATTCATGCGTGATTGGCCCCGCCAAGGCTTCGCCAATCCTGTAGGAGCGGCTGGGCGGCATTCCGCTTCAGTCGCGAACAGGCCGTTGCAGGATATTCGCGGCTGAAGCCGCTCCTACGCCCAGAGCTCATACCGTCACTCCAGCGGCGCTGCGCCCGCTGAAACGCCGCGATAGGCGATCGAAGTACAGGTAGATCACCGGCGTGGTGAACAGCGTCAGCACCTGGCTGACCAGCAACCCGCCGACCATTACCAGGCCCAGCGGCTGGCGCAGCTCGGCGCCGGAGCCTGACGCCAGCATCAGCGGAATGGCGCCGAACAGCGCCGCCAGGGTGGTCATCAGAATGGGCCGGAAGCGCAGCAGCGCCGCCTGGTAGATCGCCGCCTCCGGCGCCATCCCCTGATGGCGCTCGGCCTCGAGGGCGAAGTCGATCATCATGATCGCGTTCTTCTTGACGATGCCGATCAACAGGATGATGCCGATGATGGCGATCAACCCCAGGTCGTTGCCCGTCAGCAGCAACGCCAGCAGCGCACCGACTCCCGCCGACGGCAGCGTGGACAAAATGGTGATCGGATGGATATAGCTCTCGTAGAGCACGCCCAGCACGATGTACATGGTGACGATGGCCGCTAGGATCAGCAGCAAGGTCGACGACAACGACGCACGGAACGCCTCGGCTGCGCCCTGGAACTGGGTATTGATGCCGCCCGGCAGGCCAATTTCCTGCTCGACCCGCTCGATCACCGCCACTGCCTCGCCCAGCGACACGCCAGGCGCCAGGTTGAACGACAGGGTCACCGCCGGGAACTGACCGATATGGTTGATCAGCAAGCTGGCCGGGCGCTCCTCGATATGCGCCAGGGATGACAGCGGCACCTGCTGGCCATCACCGGTGGCCACATGAATCTGACGCAACGCGGCCAGGCCGATACGCCCGCCGTCGCGGCTCTCCAGCACCACGCGGTACTGACTGGCCTGGGTGTAGATGGTGCTGATCTGGCGCTGGCCAAAAGCGTCATACAAGGCATCGTCGATAGTGCCGACGTTGATGCCCAGACGCGCCGCGGCGTCACGGTCGATATCCAGGAACACCTGCAGACCGCGGTTCTGCAGATCGCTGGCCACATCAGTCAGCTCCGGCTGCTCGCGCAGCGCCTCGACCAGACGTGGCGTCCAGGTTTCCAACAACTGGCTGTCAGGCGACTCCAGGGTGAACTGGAACTGGGTACGGCTGATGCGATCCTCGATGGTCAGGTCCTGTACCGGCTGCATGAATAACTCGATACCGGGAACCTTCGCCAGCTCCGGACGCAAGCGTTCGATCACCTCGCTGGCGGTGGCATCGCGCTCGGCGTGGGTTTTCAGGTTGATCAGCAAACGGCCGCTGTTGAGCGTGGGGTTATCGCCATCCACACCAATCGACGAGGACAGGCTGGCCACAGCCGGATCATGCAGGATCACGTCGGCCAGACGTTGTTGGCGCTCGCTCATTGCGCTGAAGGAAATCGACTGCGGCGCCTCGGAAATACCCTGGATCACCCCGGTGTCCTGCACCGGAAAGAAGCCTTTGGGCACGGCCAGATACAGCAGCACGGTCAGGCCCAGCGTAGCCATGGCCACCAGCAGGGTCAGCGGTTGGTGACGCAGCACCCACTGCAGCCACACGCCATAGCGTTCGATCATGCGGTCGATCACGCCACCGGCCGCGTGGTAGAAACGCCCTTCCGACTCGGGCTTTTCGGCCTTGAGCAGGCGCGCGCACATCATCGGCGTGAGGGTCAGCGACACCACAAGGGAAATCAGGATGGCCACCGCCAGGGTGATGGCGAACTCACGGAACAGCCGCCCCACCACATCGGCCATGAACAGCAGCGGAATCAGCACGGCGATTAGCGACAGGGTCAGCGAGACCAGGGTGAAGCCGATCTGCCGGGCGCCCTTGAGCGCAGCGTTGAGCGGCGTTTCGCCCTCCTCCAGATGACGGGCGATGTTCTCCAGCATGACGATGGCATCGTCGACCACGAAGCCGGTGGCGATGGTCAGCGCCATCAGCGTCAGGTTGTTGATGGTGAAACCGGCCAGGTACATCACGCCGAAGGTGCCGATCAGCGACAGCGGCACGACGATGGACGGAATCAGGGTCGCCGACAGCTTGCGCAGGAACAGGAAGGTCACCATCACCACCAGGGCGATGGCCAGTAGCAGCTCGTGCTGCACATCGCGTACGGCAGCGCGGATGGTCTGGGTGCGATCAGTGAGCACCTTGACCTCGACGCTGGCCGGCAGGCCTTCGGTCAGGTGTGGCAGCAGGGTCTGGATGCGGTCAACCACATCGATGACGTTGGCGCCGGGTTGGCGCTGCACGTTCACCAGTACCGCCTGGTTGCGATTGGCCCAGGCAGCCAGGCGCTCGTTCTCGGCGCCGTCGATGATCTCGGCGACATCTTTCAGGCGTAATGCCGAGCCGTTCTCGTAGTTGAGGATCAGCTCGCGATATTCCTCGACCGACTTCAACTGGTCGTTGGCGTCGAGTTGGGAAACCCGTGTCGGCCCGTCGAAGTTGCCCTTGGGCTGGTTGACGTTGCTGGCCGTGATCAGGCTACGCACGTCGGCCAGGCTCAGGCCATAAGACGCGAGCGCCTCCGGGTTGACGCGAATGCGCACGGCAGGGCGTTGCCCGCCAGCCAGGGTCACCAGGCCGACGCCACTGGTTTGCGCCAGCTTCTGCGCCAGGCGGGTATCGACCAGGTCGTTGACCTGCGGTAATGGCATCGTCTTTGAGCTCACCGCCAGGGTCAGCACCGGTGTGTCAGCGGGGTTGACCTTGTTGTACACCGGCGGCGCCGGCAGGTCGCCAGGCAAGAGGTTGCTCGCCGCGTTGATCGCCGCCTGCACTTCCTGCTCGGCCACCGCCAGCGAGACATCGAGATTGAAGCGCAGGGTGATCACCGAAGCGCCGCCCGAGCTGGTCGAGGACATCTGCTTGAGCCCGGCCATCTGCCCGAACTGGCGCTCCAGCGGCGCGGTCACGGCGCTGGTCATCACATCCGGGCTGGCGCCTGGATACAGGGTCAGCACGCGGATGGTCGGGTAGTCCACCTCCGGCAGCGCCGACACCGGCAGCAGTCGGTAGGCGATCAGGCCGCTGAGGAAGATCGCCACCATCAACAGCGTGGTAGCGACCGGCCGCAGGATGAAGGGCCGCGAAATGTTCATGCGCCGCTCTGCATGGTGGCCTGGCCAGGCTCAGCCTGCGTCGGCTGCGCCGCATTCGGTGCGACCACGTCCACCTCGCTGCCATCACGCAGGCGGTCGGTGCCTTCCGTCACCAGCCGCTCGCCCCGCTGCACACTGTCGTTGACCATGCTGCGCTCGGCATCGCTGGCCAACACGGTAACCGGGCGGATGCTCACCTTGTTGTCGCGGTCGACCACATAGACGAAGGTGCCCTGGGTGCCGAACTGCACTGCAGCGGACGGAATGATGGTGGCCGCCTCACGGGTGTCGACGCGCAGGCGCACGTTGACGAACTGATTGGGAAAGAGCATCTGCTCGGCGTTGTCGAAACGCGCCTTGAGCTTGACGGTACCTGTGGTGGTGTCGATCTGGTTGTCCAGGCTCTCCAGCACACCCTCGGCCAGCTTCAGGCGCTCGCCACGGTCCCAGGCCTCGACCGCCAGGGTGGCGCCGTCTCGACGACGTTGCAGCACGGCAGGCAAGTCGCCCTCGGGAATGGTGAAGATCACTGCGATCGGGTCGGCCTGGGTGATCACCACCAGCGGCGTGGTATCACCGCTGCTGACCAGGTTGCCGACATCCAGCTGCCGCAACCCCAGGCGGCCATCGATGGGCGCGCGGATCTGGGTAAAGTCGAGGTTCAACTTGGCCGTGGCGACATCGGCCTGGTTGCTCTGCAGGCTGCCACGATACTGATTGACCAGAGCCTCCTGGGTATCCAGGGTCTGCTTGGCGATGCTGTCCTCGGCGTACAGGCCTTTGTAGCGCTGCAGATCCAGCTCGGCGTTCTTCAGTTGCGCCTGATTTTCCTGCAGCGCCCCCTGCGCCTGCTGCAATGCGACCTGATAAGGGCGCGGATCGATCACCGCCAGCAAATCGCCGGCCTTGACCTGCTGCCCCTCATCGAACAGCACCTTGACCAACTCGCCGTCGACTCGCGAGCGCACATTGACCGTGTTGTAGGAGGTGACGGTGCCGAGCGCCTTGAGCTCGATGGCGAACTCGCCCTGCTCGACCTCGGCCACACGCACCGGTACCGGCCCCATGTCACCGAAACGACCACGCCCCATCTGCTGGCTTTGCGGTCCGCTCGGCCAGAACCACCAGAGCAGCAGTAGCAGCACGGCGAGCAGCGTCAGGCCGATCAGCCATTGGCGGGAGGTGTTCGAGGAGGACGAAGAAGCATTCGACATGGCAGGCGCGCGGTCACTTTTGGTGGGAGTCGGAACGATAGTCACTGGCCCGCGTCAAGCAAAGCCTATTTACCCGCTTTTTACGCTCCCCTTACGTTACTAACTGTTTGTGTCCAGCCATCCCTGGCGGCCACCCTTCGGGCCGTCGCGGGCGACGTCAAAAAACGCTCCAGGCGTTTTTTGAGGCACAAATAAAAACGGCCTGCTAGGCAGGCCGTTCTGCAACACCAGCAGTGCGTTACTTCAGCACAGCCAGGGCAGCGGCATAGTTTGGCTCGTCGGCGATCTCGCCAACCAGCTCGCTGTGCAGCACCTTGTCGCTTTCATCCAGAACCACCACGGCACGCGCGGCCAGACCGACCAGCGGGCCGCTGGCAATGGCCACGCCGTAGTTCTTGAGGAACTCGACACCACGCAGGGTGGACAGATTGACCACGTTTTCCAGGCCTTCGGCACCGCAGAAGCGCGCCTGGGCGAACGGCAGGTCAGCGGAGATGCACAGCACCACGGTGTTGTTCAGCTGGCTGGCTTCGGTGTTGAACGTGCGCACGGAGGTGGCACAGGTCGGGGTATCGACGCTCGGGAAGATGTTCAGCACCTTGCGCTTGCCGGCAAGGCTGGCCAGGGTGACGTCGCTCAGGTCGCCAGCGACCAGGCTGAAAGCCGGAGCCTGTTGGCCGGCCTGCGGCAGTTGACCGTCGACCTGCACCGGGTTGCCTTTGAGAGTGACTTGCGCCATGAGAGTTTCCTTATCGTTCAGGGAGTTGAAGGGCAAATGTGTGACATCGGGTTCGCCGTGGCGAATGCTCCATCGAATGGCAGGTCACGGCCCGACCATCCGTCCAGACTAGCGCAGAAGCGCTGCCGATACACCCGAGGCCCTGTAGGGATTTAGCGAAATATCGCGCAGCCATCAGAAATCCCGCCGATAGAACAGGTCGAGCGAACTGGCCAGGCCGCTGGCGGCCTCCAGGTACAGGCGTCGACTGAGTTCATAACGCAGGGCGATGGTGTTGGCCGGCTCGAACACACCCACGCCGTAACGCAGACTCAAACGCTCGGTGATATTGCCGCTGGCTACCACGCTGGTGGTCACCCCACTGCCTTCGGTATCGAGCTGGAAATCCTGAATGCCCAGGCGATTGGCCAGGCTGGTGGTGAGCGAACTGCTTCCGGCCAGGCCGAGCGCCAGCGCAGCCTGACCGAGCATGTTGTTGTCACCCGAGCTCTGCCCCAATGGTCGCCCCAGCACCAGATAGGACAGCGCCTGCTCCTGGCTCATGGCCGGTTCGGAAAAGACCGTGGTGTTGGGCTGATCAGCGCTACCGGACAGACGAATGCCGGCGACGACCGTGTCGACGCGGCGAATCGCCTCGACATCGAGAAATGGCTGATCGATCGGCCCGGTGAACAGCAAACGCGCGCGGCGTATGCTCAGGCGCTGACCATAGGCACGATAGCGGCCGTTGACCAGATCCAGCTCACCGCGAGTATCGAGGTTGTCACCGATGTGCACGCGCCCACGAAGGTCGGCGCTCAAGCCGAACCCGCTGAACGCCAGCTTGTCCTGGCCGACGTCGACATCGACATCCATGGCCATACCCAGGCCTGGTTCGGCTTGTGGGGTATCACGGCCGACCACCCGCGCGTCAGCGGACACCTTCACCGTCGACGGCGGCAGCTCCCGCACGCTGATCAAGCCGCGCGGCACGCCGACCTTGCCGCTGACGGCCATGTGCTGGTCACGCAACTGCAGCTTCAGATCGGGCTCGACCTCCAGCTCGGCATAGGGCTCGACCTTGACCGGCAGGCGCTGCCCCTGCAGCGCCAGATCGCCACTCAGCCCCTGGGCCCAGGTCAGCTGGCCGCGCAAGCTGCCACGGCCCTGCTCGCCACTGCGCCAGTCGCCCGACAGCTGCACCTGTTCGCCGGCGATCAACGCTTGCAGCTGCAAACCCTCCAGACTGACCGGCAACTGGCTGCCGGACAGCTCACCACCATCCAGGCGCAGTTGGCCGTTGATCTGCGGTGCCAACAGGTGGCCGCCGATATTGCCGTTACCCTGCAGCTTGCCTTCGAGCTTGTCCGCCATGGGCACGAAGGGACGCAGCACGGCCAGGTCGAAGCCGCTCAGGCGGAACTCGCCGCTGACCGGTTTGTTCGCCGGGCGCGGATCGATACGAGCCTGCAACGCCAGGTCGCCCAGACGCTCGCTGACAAAACGCAGCTCGCTGTCCACCCGCTGTGGGCGCAGGGTGCTGTCCAGACGCAGGCTGTCGTAGGGGAAGTCCAGCCATCGCTCTTCATCCGGCTGGCGAATGCGCAGGTTGCCGCCGCCCGCATCGAGCGTGATCTGGCCGTTGGGGCCGCTTTCGGGCAGCTCGATTTTCAACTGACCGTCCAGGCGCCCCTGCCAGGCGAAATCCTCGGGCAGCCAGGGCTGCAGGCTGGCCAGGGGGAAGTTCTGCAGGCGCCAGTCCAGGCTCGGTTGCGGCATCAGGCGCTGCTGGCCGCCGCAGAGACTGGCATCGCCGGACTGCCAGCAATGCGCGCCCAGGTTCAGGCGACCACTGGCCAGGCGCTCCAGGCTCGCGGCCTGCTGCAGCTGCCAGTCCTGGCCGCCGCTCTGTACGCGGCCAGTGGCGATACGCCCACGCCAATCACCCTGCTCGCTCAAATTGCCGTCCAGGGCCAGGGCCAGGTGCAGCAACGGGCCTTGCAGATCGATATCCAGCGCCTGGCGCCGCTGATCGCCACGGCCATCAGCCTGCAGCCGCCCGAGGTAGGTGTCGCCGATACGGATACCGCGCAGATTCAAACCGACACGCGCCTGCTGTCGGGCATCCAGCGTCGCGTCCAACTGCAGGCGGCGCAGACTGGGGTCGCCGAAGGCCAACCGCTCCCCACTCAGCGCAAGCTGGCCCTGCGGCGCCTGTAGCGAACCGGCCAGCGACAGCTGCCCCTGCACCTGACCTTGCAGGCCCGGCCAGAGCTGACCCAGGCGTGGCAAGGCCAGTTGCAACTGACCTCGCAAGCGTTGGTCAAGCGCGCCCTGCCCGCTGACGCGGTTATCGCCCAGACGCACCAGCAGCCTTTGCAGCTGCCACTGCTCACCGCTACCGGCGCCCTGCACCTGCAATTGCGCCGGCTGGCCGCGCAGACGGCCATTGAGGTCGATATCGGCCTTGGCCTGCAATGCACCGGCGTTGAAGCGACCCGAGGTGTTCAGCGGGCCAGCCAGATTACCCGGCATTTGCGCCAGCCAGTAACCGGGGTCGAGGTCGCTCAGCTGCAGCATGGCCTGCCAGTCGATGCCGTCGGCGAAGCCGACCTTGACCACCCCTTCGGCGCGCCCCTGTCCCGCCAGCAGCTGCAATTGCGGCAGGCTGACCTGGCCATGATCGCCGCTGAGCGGACTGCTCAGGCTGAACTCACCGGCCGGCCCCTGCAGTTGCGCAGCGAAGTTGCCCAGATAGTTGCCTTGGCTGTAGCTGACCTCGGCCTGCAAGTTGCGCAAAGCCACCGGTGGCGGCTGGTACAGCGGGTACAGGCGTTGCCAGGGAAAGTCCAACCAGTCCAGCTGCGCATCGGCGCTGAAGGCCTCGTTCCAGGCCAGTTTGCCCTTGACCTGCAGGTGCTGCTCTTCGGCCTGAATACGCAGCGACTCGATGTCAGCACCAGCGGCGTCCACGCGCGCATTGAGTTGCAGTGGCATCGGCGCCTGTTCGGCCGGCAGATTGGCGCTGCCGTCGATGCGATAGCCAGCCGCAAGGTCGCCTTTGGCTTGCAGTTGCAGATCCTGCAGGCGCAGGGTTGGCGGCAAGGCGCTACTGGCCTGGAAGTCGCGACTGGTCAGGCGCAGCTCGGCTGGCAGATGCTCGGCCAGCAGCTGCACCTGCCCGTCGAGACGAGCGTCGAGATAACCGCGGCTATCGGCCCCGATCGTCAGGCTGCGTTGCACATCGCCCCCCACCTGCAGCGCCACCTGCCAGGCCTTGCCATCGACCTCCGGTAACTGCAGGCGGCCGCTCAGGGCCAGCGGCCAGTCGCCCTGTGGCGTCAGCTGGCCACTGAGCTCCAGACTCAGGTCATCGCGCTGCAAGGCCAGGCGTTGCAGCGCCACGCCCTGCTCGTTCCAGCTGGCGACCAGTTGCAGATCGCGCAGCTGCGTCTGGCCGTCCAGACGCAACTCGCCCAGCTGAATATCGCCGAGCTGCAGGTGCAACGGCAGTTTGAGGTTCGGCAGGCTCAACGGCTCGTCGCTGGCCTCCCCGCTCTGCGGCAGGGTCACGGCCACCTGCTGCAGATGCAGGCGATCCAGGCACAAGGTCAGTCGCAGCAGGCAGGCAGGCGACCAGGCCATGTCCGGCTGCTGCAGCTCCACACGCATGTCACCCTGCTGCCAGCGCAGCGCATCGGCCTGCCAGGCGCCGCCCAAACGCCCTGCGAAGTTATCGACCTGCAGGCCAGGCACCTGCGCCAGCAACCAACGGCTGCCGCCCTGGGTACCGAGCAGTGCCCACAGAGCCGCGACGAGCAGCAACACCAGGGCGAGCACGCCGCCGGCCAGCCATTTCAGCAGTCGCCGGGTCATAGTTCAGGCCCCATGGAGAAATGCAGACGCACGCCACCGTCGTCGTCCAGTGCGTGAGCGAGGTCCAGACGCAACGGACCAACCGGCGAAACCCAACGCACACCGAAACCGACGCCGGTCTTCAAGGTGGGGATGTCCAGCGAATTGAAGGCGTTGCCCTGGTCGATGAAGGTCGCCAGACGCCACTTGTCGTTGAGGCTGTACTGGTATTCGGCGCTGGCAGCGAACAGGTAGCGGCCACCGACCTTGTCACCACGGTCATTCTCCGGCGACAGGCTCTGATAGTCGTAACCACGCACGCTCTGATCACCACCGGCGAAGAAGCGCAGCGACGGCGGCACGGCCGAGAAACCGTTGGTTTCGGTACCACCGAACTGCACGCGGCCAAGCAGGCGGTGATTGTCGAATACGGTGGTCAGGCCCTTGAGCATGATATTGCCGTGCAACACATTGGCATCGGACAGCACGCCATCGACGGCACCGCGCAGGTCGAATTGCACCCGGTAGCCCTGGTTCGGGTCGAGCCGGTTGTCGCTGCGCAGCAGCGAATAGCTGACACCCGGCATCAGTAGCGTGCTGAGCCCGGAGTCGTCACCCAGGCGATATTCTTCGCGCTGCCACTTCACCGACAGCACGCGCTGCCAGCCGCCAGAGCGCTGGCTGTGCCATTCCGGGCCTAGGGTCAGCAGGCGGCTGAGGCTGTCGCTGCTGGCCAGTTCCTCGTATTGATAGCCGCCAGCCAGGCGCAGCTTGTCGGTCAACGGTGGATCGCCGGGAATGTCGTACCACAGGCCGACGTTCTGCCGCGGCGCGGACAGCTCGGTTTCGATGCCGTAGCTGTGCCCCTGCCGATTGCGCCAGTGACGCGTCCAGTTGGCGCGCAGGCGCGGCCCGACATCCGTGGAAAACCCCAGGCCCAGGCCCATGCTGCGCGGCTTGCGTACTTGCAGCGCCACCGCCACCGGAATGCGCAACTGGTTGGCCTGGGTGGGAATGGCATCGACCCGCACGGACTCGAAATAGCCACTGGACTGCAATGCCTGATACAGCTCGGCGATCAACTCGGAGTCGTACGGCGTGTCCGGTTTGAACGGCACCATGCGTAGCAACAGTTCTTCGTCGAATGGAAAGTCACCGTTGAAGGCAATATCGCCCAGGCTGTAGCGCGGGCCGCTGGTGAACACCAGCTCGATATCGGCGACGCCGGCAGCCGGGTCGATTTCCAGGCGCTGGCGGGAGAATCGGCCGTCGAAGAAACCATAACGCGAGGCCTGGTTCTGGATCAGCCGTTTGGCGTCCTCGTAGCGTCCGTGGTTGAGCACCGAACCCGGCTTCAGTCGACTGGCATTGGGCACGCGAAACGCCGACAGCTCGCTGGCCGGGCCTTCGATGCGGATGTCGACGTTGCGCAGGCGAATGCGCTCGCCGGGCTCCACCTCGAGCACCAGGCGCGGCGTTTCGCCCTGTTCGACATGACTGCGGATACGCGCCTGGTAATACCCCAGGGCCTGCGCTGCCTTGTCCGCCTCGCTCTCGGCGATACGGCGCATACGCCGCAGCGACTGGGCGTCACGGCCGTCGAGGCTGCCGACATAACCTTCGATATTGCTCTTGAGAGCCGAATTGCTGGGGGTGATTCGTACGTCGAGTTCGCTCGCTGCGAAGGCACTCGTACTGATCAGCAGCAGGGTCAGGCTGCGCTGAATATGTCCATATACACTCATGGCGGAGGATGCTACCACGGAGCAAAGCTCGCGCTAGCAGGCCTTCGACAAACGACCTGCGAGGCCATTACCGAGCTGAACAGCAGCTCGTGTGCGAGCCGATCCAGGTGCCCTCGTCAAGACGCTCATCGCCAGGCTTTGTACGAAAAGTCGTCGAGCGAAGGTCAGGCAATACCGATGGCGGCCCCGCGAAATCGCTCGAAGAAGCGCAGTTTACGTGCTGTAAATGAGCATTCTGAGAGCGATTTCAACGCAGCATCACCGAGCGCAGGCACTTTTCGTACAGAACCCAGCACGACTGCACCGGCTGACGCGGCTCGCCCTGCTCCTGCATCCATGCTGCACTCGCCTGGGTCTTGCAACCGCCTGCCTAAGGCCTCGGGCTTAGGCCAGACAGGCAGCGTTCAGGCGCTGGCCCTGACCACCGGTTGCGGATTGGGGTGGAAGAACACGTGCTCGACCACGGGACCAATGGCCAGTTCACCAATTTCCTCGTACCCCTGGCGCCGGTAGAACTCCAGATAGCGCGCATTGCCGGTATCCAGCACCACCCCTTGCGAACCAGTGTCCTGCGCGCACCAGTCGTGCAGCGCCTCGAGCAGTTGCTCGCCACGGTGCTGGCCCTGGAACTCGGGGTGAATACCCAACAGCGGCAGCACGTGATAAGGCCCAGGAGGCAGGCTCGCGAGCACCGCATCGTGGTATTCGAGGTAGCGTTTGGTGCAGCCGAAGCCGGTGCTCAGCAGCATGCGCAACCGCCAATTCCAGCTTTCGGTGATGTCCAGGCGCCGCTGCGGTGGCGCAATCAGCGCGGCGCCGATCAAACGATCGTCGATCAGCAAGCCGATGGCCGGCAGATCTTCGGCAAAGTGCTGCTGCACCAATTCGCGAATCGTCGCGCGCACGCGCTGATCGAAACCCGCCCGCTCGGCCTCGAACAGGTAGGCGAAGGTCGGCTCGTGGCGATAGGCATGGTAGAGCAGCGAACGAACCTCACGGGCGTAGCCACCATCGAGCATGCGCACTTCTGCTGGAGCGTTGTTGGGCATGGCAGACCTCTGCTGTCGTAGGTTGTGCTCAGGCATGTGACAGCCGACTGAGGCCGTTCAAGAAAAGTGCCTGCGCTCGGTGATGCTGCGTTGAAACAGGCCCAAGGCGCTGATGTACACAAGCAGACTCCGCGTCCGTGCCTGTTTTGGCTTTACTCGAGCGTCGCTCGGTAGCTTTTGTACAGACCCTAGCACCGCCGCCCGACGCCCGCCAGGCGCTGGCCGCGAGCGCAAAGGATCGGCTAGCATCACCTTTTGCCCAGGACCCGCTGCCCATGAAAATCGTCTCCTTCAATATCAATGGCCTACGCGCGCGCCCTCATCAGTTGCAAGCTCTGATCGAAAAACACCAGCCAGACGTGATCGGCCTGCAGGAAACCAAGGTAGCCGATGAGCAGTTTCCGGAAGCCGAAATCCGCCAGCTTGGCTACCACGTGCATTACCACGGCCAGAAAGGCCATTACGGCGTCGCCCTGCTCTCGCGCCAGGAGCCGCTGAGCCTGCACAAGGGCTTCCCCGGTGACGCTGAAGACGCTCAGCGACGCTTCATCTACGGCACCTTCGCCGACGCCAACGGCAATCCGGTCACGGTGATGAACGGCTACTTCCCGCAGGGCGAGAGCCGTGATCATCCGCTGAAATTTCCGGCCAAGCAGCGCTTCTATGCCGATCTGCAGCAACTACTGGTCGAGCACTTCGATCCACAGCAGGCGCTGGTGGTGATGGGCGACATCAACATCAGTCCGGAAGATTGCGACATCGGTATTGGCGAGCCCAATCGCCTGCGCTGGCTGAAAACCGGCAAGTGCAGCTTCCTGCCGGAGGAGCGCGAGTGGCTGGCGACCCTCAAGAGCTGGGGCCTGGTGGACAGTTTCCGCCACCTCAACCCCGAGGTGAATGACCGCTTCAGCTGGTTCGACTATCGCAGCCGTGGTTTCGAGGACGACCCCAAGCGCGGCCTGCGCATCGACGTAATCCTGGCCAGCCAGCCGCTGCAGGCGCGCTTCAAGGATGCCGGCATCGACTACGACCTGCGCGGCATGGAAAAACCGTCCGATCATGCGCCGATCTGGCTTGAGCTGAACTGAACCAGAGGCGCGTGCACAGCACGCGCCCGTCATATCCCTGCAATCTGACTGACTTAATCTGCGCGGCACGTTTCCTCCTAACCCACTAGAAGGTGCCTGCCGCATGCCGCGCGCCCAGTCTGCCATCGACCATGATCTCTGGGGTCGAACCCTGTCACTGCTGCTCATCGGTTTCATCTGCTACGCCCTGCCCCTTTCGGTATTCGCTGCCCTGCCCGCCTCCGACGGCAACCGGCCGGTGCTGCGCATCCAGGGCTCCAACACCATTGGCGCCAAGCTCGGCCCCGAACTGGTCAAAGGGCTGTTCGAGGCACAAGGGCTGCACGACATTCGCAGCGAGCACGGCGCCCATGAAAACGAGCAACGCCTGCTCGCACGCCAGGCCGACGGCCGTCAGATCATCGTCGAGGTCGCCGCTCACGGTTCGGGCACCGGTTTTACCTCGCTCAAGGATGGCAGCGCCGACCTGGCGGCTTCTTCGCGACCGATCAAGGACGGCGAGGCCACCGCCCTGGCACCGCTGGGCGACCTGCGCAGCCCGCAGAGCGAACAGGTCATCGCCATCGACGGCCTGGCGATCATCGTGCATCCGTCGAACCCGCTGACAACACTCAGCGTCGAGCAGATCGCGCAACTGTTCTCTGGCGAGATCGATGACTGGGCGGCGCTGGGCGGCAACCCCGGCAAGGTTCACCCCTATGCACGCGATGACAACTCCGGCACCTACGACACGTTCAAGGAGCTGGTGCTGGCGCCGGGCGGACGCGCACTGGCGGCCAACGCACAACGCTTCGAATCGAGCGATCAGCTGTCTGACTCGGTTAGCTCCGACCCCAACGGTATCGGCTTCATCGGCCTGCCCTACATACGCCAGGCCAAGGCTGTCGCCGTCGCTGCTGGCGACTCCCAGCCGATGCCGCCGAGCACCACACTGATCGCCACAGAGGATTACCCGCTGGCGCGTCGCCTATTCATCTACAACGATCCGCATCAGGAAAACCTCTGGGCGCGCGCGTTGATCGACTTCACCCAAAGCCCCCGCGGCCAGGCAATAGTCGACCGCAGCGGCTTCATCGCTCAGACCGTCGAGGCGGTGAAGGTCACAGCCGATACGCAGATGCCCACCGATTACCAGCAACTGGCACAGCAGGCGCAACGCCTGTCGGTGAACTTCCGCTTCCAGGAAGGCAGCGCGACCCTGGACAACAAGGCCCAGCGCGACCTGCAGCGGGTGCTGGATTACCTCAAACAGCACGACAAGCTGCAGAACAAGGTGGTGCTGGTCGGTTTCGGCGACGCCAAGAGCGACCCCGAACGCGCCGAACTGCTGTCGAAACTAAGGGCCATGGCGGTCCGCCGCGAACTGGCCAGACAGGGCGTGCTCTTCCGCGAAATCACCGGAATGGGCAGCGAGCTGCCAGTGGCCGCCAACGACCAGAACATCGGGCGCATCCGCAATCGCCGGGTCGAAGTCTGGGTGTACTGACAGCTGAAAAATAATCCCCGCCAGGGGGCTTGGCAGCTTGTCGAGTCGGCGTTAATCTCCGCCGCGCGTGACGCCGGGCCCCTCTGGCGGTGAGTTTCTCACCGTGATGTCGGAGTCACTGAGTCGATTTCTTCAACTCAGGCAGACATATAGGGAGGGCTCATGGACGCTCTACTTGCCTTTTTGACATCCCCCATCTTCGGTACCCCTGGCTGGTTCTGGCTGGCATTCCTGGTACTGATCATCACCCTTCTGGTACTCGACCTCGGCGTCCTGCATCGCGATCAGCATGAAATCGAGATGCGCGAAAGCCTGCTGCTGTATTCCGGCTACTTCAGTGTCGGCGTCGCCTTCGGCGGCTGGATCTGGTGGCAGCTTGGCGGCATCAAGGCGATGGAGTACTACACCGGTTTCCTGGTGGAGCAATCGCTGTCGATGGACAACGTTTTCGTCATGGCAATGATCCTCGGCTACTTCAACATCCCGCGTAAGTACCAGCATCGCGTGCTGTTCTGGGGCATTCTCGGGGTGATCGTGCTGCGTGCGATCATGATCGGCCTGGGCACGGCGCTGGTGCAGCAGTTCGACTGGATTCTCTACATCTTCGGCGCCTTCCTGCTCTTCAGCGGCATCAAGATGCTGCGCAGCGGCGGTGACGAAGAGTCACATCCGGACCTGGCGCAGAATCCGGTGATCCGCTTCGTGCGCAAGCACATTCGCGTCAGCGACGACCTGCACGAAGGCAAGTTCCTGGTACGCCTTAAGGACAAGGTCAGCGGCAAGCCACTGCTCTACGCCACCCCGCTGCTGCTGGCGCTGGTGCTGATCGAGCTGGCCGACCTGGTGTTCGCCGTCGACAGCGTGCCGGCCGTGCTGGCCATCTCGCAGGACCCGTTCATCGTCTATACCTCGAACATCTTCGCCATTCTCGGCCTGCGCGCGCTGTACTTCGCCCTGGCCGCACTGATGCACCGCTTCATCTACCTGAAATACGCCCTGGCACTGGTGCTGATGTACATCGGTGGCAAGATCTTCCTGCACGACCTGATCAAGGTTCCCGCCCTGCTCTCACTTGGCGTAACCTTGGGTCTGCTGGCTGGCGGCGTGCTGCTGTCGCTGCTCAAGACACGAGACAAGGCCAGCACCACCTAAGGAGGGGGCGATGCCCGACGTCTGCATAGAACTCATCGAGCGCCAGGGTCAACGGCTCTGGCAGGTACGATTCGGGCGTCGCGCACTGACCTTTCAGGAAGAACTGGCGGCACGTACCTTCGCCGCACAACTGCATATGCGTCTGGGCTGGCTGGACGAAGAACAACGCTCGGACGACAGATTGCCCTGAACGTGCAGACATAGAAGAAGGTTCTTCGCATTCTCGCGGGGAGGATGCGCTTGACGCCGGACTGGCAAGTTTGTGTGCGTATCGGTTACTGACTTGGCACTCTTCCGTTACCGCGCCTGCTGAACGTTTGGGTTGCGCCCCTTACGGGCACCACACCTTGATTCGCTGCGCTCACCCTTCGGGCCAGCCTGCGGCTGTTACTGCGCTTCTCGCTCCAGTGCTGCTCGGCCTCCTTAAGGGGACCTGGTCGGGAGCTTGCGACATCTCCGGAAGATCAAAGTCGGTAGCGTTTGGCTTTTGCTCTTGAAGCGCGATCTTACAGACGACGCCCAAGTCGCCTTCAGGAGGCCGAGTGGAATCGCCGCGTAAGGGGTTGAGCGACATGGATGTCGCGAGAGCTGCGACGGGCCAGGGATGGCCCTTCGCAGCGTGCCCCTGGAGTGGTGATGGAGCGAGGGAACTCCGGCGCAGCAGGGCGGGGGCGCCTAGCTCGGATGTCGGGGTGCCCTTCTCTTTGGTTACTTTCTCTTGGGCAAGCAAGAGAAAGTGACTCGCCCGTGAGGGGCGAAACGAGGACGAAAGATCGACACGCTAATGATCTTGGCTCAGAGATAAATAGCGCTGCGTACAGAACACACAAACTTGCCAGTCCGCTGTCAAACAGCGTCTTCCCAAAAACTGTGCGAAGAACCGAAAAGAAGAGGCCCGCATCAGCGGGCCTCTTCTTTATATAGAGCCGCTGAATCAGCGACTGGCCTTCATCACGTCGCGCGGTACGTACTTGCCGATTTCGTACTTTCCGATAGCCGCGCGGTGCACTTCGTCCGGGCCGTCGGCCAGACGCAGGGTACGCTGCATGGCGTACCAGTAGGCCAGCGGGAAGTCATTGGAGACCCCGGCGCCACCGTGCATCTGGATCGCCCGGTCGATGACCTTCAGTGCCACGTTGGGCGCCACTACCTTGATCTGAGCGATCTCGCTGGCGGCGATCTTGTTGCCCACGGTATCCATCATGTAAGCCGCGTTGAGGGTCAGCAGGCGTGCCTGGTTGATCTCCATGCGCGAGTCGGCGATGTGATCGATATTGCCGCCCAGGCGCGCCAATGGTTTGCCAAAGGCGCTGCGGTTGACTGCACGCTTGCACATCAATTCCAGAGCGCGCTCGGCCATGCCGATCGAACGCATGCAATGGTGGATACGGCCTGGGCCTAGGCGGCCCTGGGCAATCTCGAAACCACGCCCCTCACCCAGCAGCACGTTCTCGTAGGGCACCCGCACGTTCTCGAACAGCACCTCGGCATGGCCGTGCGGCGCATCGTCATAGCCGAACACCGGCAGCGGACGCAGCACCGTGACCCCAGGTGCGTCCATCGGCACCAGAATCATCGAATGCTGCTGGTGGCGCGGCGCGTCCGGGTTGGTCAGGCCCATGAAAATCATCACCTTGCAGCGCGGGTCGCAAGCGCCGGAAGTCCACCACTTGCGGCCGTTGATCACCCACTCATCGCCCTCGCGACGCGCGTTGGCCTGCATGTTGGTGGCGTCCGAGGAGGCCACGCCCGGCTCGGTCATGGCGAAGGCAGAGCGAATCTCGCCGGACAGCAGCGGCTCCAGCCACTGCTGCTTCTGCGCCTCGTTGCCGTAGCGCACCAGTACCTCCATGTTGCCGGTATCCGGCGCGGCGCAGTTGAACGGCTCCGGGCCGATCAGCGAACGGCCCATGATCTCGGCCAGTGGCGCGTATTCGGTGTTGGTCAGGCCCGCACCGTAGTCGGACTCGGGCAGGAACAGGTTCCACAGGCCTTCGGCTTTGGCCTTGTTCTTCAGCTCCTCCATGATCGCGGTCGGCTGCCAGCGATCACCCTCGGCCACTTGCTGCTCGAATACCGCTTCGGCCGGATAGACATGCGCTTCCATGAATGCGCTGACACGCTCACGCAGTTCTTGAACCTTCGGGGAATAGGCGAAATCCATGGGGTTACCTGTTTGTGACAAAGGGTGAGAGGTTGTGGAAATGATGCTAGAACAGCGCTTAAGATTTATCGAACCTATTTTCAGCGTGTATGAACATTCATAACCGATATATGATCGATTGATATCGACGCCCCTGGAGCACTGCCGGCATGAACCTGACCAAGGTGGATCTGAACCTCTTCATCGTCTTCGACGCCATCTACACCGAGGCCAACCTGACCCGTGCCGGACAGATCGTCGGCATCACCCAGCCGGCAGTGTCCAACGCCCTCGCCCGCCTGCGCGAAACCTTCAACGACCCGTTGTTCGTGCGCACGGCCCAGGGCATGGTGCCGACGCCCATGGCGCAGAACATCATCGGTCCGGTGCGCAACGCCCTGCAGTTATTGCGCGTATCCGTGCAGGAAAGCCGCACCTTCAACCCGCAGCAGGCCGGCAAGACCTATCGCATCAGCATGACCGACCTCTCCGAGCAGATCCTCCTGCCGCCGCTGTTCCAGCGCCTGCGCCGCCTGGCGCCCAGCGTGTGCATCGAGAGCTTCCTGGCCAAGCGCCGCGAAACCACCAAGGAACTGGCCGCCGGCCGCCTCGACTTCGCCGTCGACGCGCCACTCAACACCGACCCACAGGTTCGTCACGTCAAGCTGCTGGATGATCGCTACGTCTGCGCCATGCGCCCCGGCCACCCGCTGGCCAAGGAGAAGATCAGCCTCGAGGAATACCTGTCGCTGACCCACATTCACATCTCCAGCCGTCGCAGCGGTCTCGGCTACGTCGACCTGGCATTGGGCAAGATGGGCATCCAGCGCAAGATTGCCCTCCGCTCGCAGCACTACCTGATGGCCAGCAGCGTGATGCAACAGACCGACATGGTGATGACCGTGCCGGAGCGCTTCGCCCGCCGCCACAACCTGCACCATGTGACTTTGCCAGTCGGTGACGTGCCCACGCTGGAAACCCACCTGTATTGGCACGAGAGCACCGATCAGGACCCGGCCAACCGCTGGATGCGCGAGCAGATGATCGAACTGGCGCAGCAGGTCACCGCGCAGGAGAAGAAGGCCGAGCCAGCCCCTGCCGCATGATGGCCCGACCCAGAACGCAAGAAGGCCCGCAGATGCGGGCCTTCTCGTTGTTGCCGGGGAGAATCAGCGAGCGAGCTTGCTGTCGATCGACAGCTTGCCGGCACCTTCGAACACCAGCGCCACGCTGATGGCCAGCAGAGCCAGGGCGAACTCGTAACCGTTGTTGCTCATGAAGAAACCGTTGGCCAGGTGCACGCTGAAGATCGCCACCAGCATGGTCACCGCCAGCACCGCGGCAGCCGGGCGTACCAACAGACCGATGATCAACGCCACACCACCGAAGAACTCGGCGCTACCGGCCATCAACGCCATCAGGTAGCCCGGCGCCAGGCCGATGCTCTCCATCCACTGCGCGACACCGGCCAGACCGTAGCCGCCAAACCAGCCGAACAGCTTCTGCGAGCCATGAGCAGCAAAGGTAATGCCAGCGACGATACGCAGGATGGTGATACCCAGGCCGGCTTGGCTGGCGGTGATGCTTTTGATCAGGTTGTTCATTGCAAGGCTTCCTTCGTTGTGTGGGGTAGATGGCGCACAGAATATCCAGATTATTCGATTAAAAAACGGCAAAATACCGCTTATCAAAATCGACTATTTCGATATTTAATTGGCTGTGACACGCCGCCCCTGCGGCTCAAGCAAATAGCGTTCACGGTCATAAGCAAGGTAGTACTTGTTCACCGCATTCACGTAGCTCACCACGCCCATACCCATCTGCTCCATGGCCACACGCTCGACCTGGAAGAACCACTGATTGGGATTGAGCCCACGCCTGCGTGCCTCGGCACGCAGGCTCTGCACCCGTTGCGGGCCCAGGTTGTAGCCCGCCAGCACGAAGGCCATACGTTCACGCTCGTTGAGTTGCGGGCTGTTGAAGAAGTTGCGACGGATCATCGCCAGGTACTTGCTGCTGGCCTGGACGTTGCCGTCGAGATTCTGGATGTTGCTCACCCCGACGCTGCGCGCCGCCGCCGGCGTGATCTGCATCAGCCCGGTCGCCCCACTCGCGCCGCGCGCCGACGGGTTCAAGGTCGACTCCTTGAAGGCCAGCGCAGCCAGCATCAGCCAATCGAACCCCTGCTGCTCGGCGTGCTGCTGCAACACCGAACGCACTTTCTCCAGACGCTGGCGTTCGTTGCGCCCCAGGGGCGAATGAACCTTGTACAGCCGTCGATAAACGCGCTGGAACGCAGCATCCTGATCGGCCGGGCTCTGATAGCTGCTGAAGAAACGATCGATGCTGGCGCGCAGCATCGGCGCATCCGGGCGCACGAACCACTTCATGTCGCCATCGCGCGCCAGCACCAGATGCTTGTCGACACGCAGCTTGGGCATCACCTTGGCCCAGCGCTCGGCAATCGGCAGCTCTACCGCGGTGCGCTCGAAAATGCCAGCCTGGACCATTTCCAGAACGTCCTCGACGGCCAGGCTGGGGTCGACCCACTCGACCACGATGGGTGGCAGCTTGCGATCAGCCAGCTGTTGGTTGATCCGTCGTAGCGCCTCACCTACGGCGCTGCCCGCCGGCAACGAGAGGCTGCGTCCGGCCAATTGCTCGAGGCTGCGGTAGTGCCGGTTACCCTGCTTCGACACCAGCACCAGCGGCACTTGCTTGCGAATCGCGGTACTGGCACTGACATCATGCCCGGTGCGCACATCGAGCAGTTCGCCGGGCGCGACCAGGTCACCCTCGCCGCGCTGCAGGGCGCCGAGCAACTGATCCTTGGCTTTAGGGATGATCCTCAGCGTGAGGCTGCGCCCGTCTCGGGCGTTGCGATTGAGGTACTGCTCGAACGCCCGCAGGCGGTGGTACTCGACGCCAATGCTCTGCCCCTTGACCGAGCCTGAGCTGTTGCGGCTCTGATTGACCAGCACGCGCAACTCACCACTGCCGCGAATGGCCGGTAGATCACGGGTGCTGCGAGCCTGGCCACCGACCTCCGGTGGGCCGGCCAGGCGCGCGCTGGCCGGCAGCGGCAGCATGGCCAACAGGCACAGGATCAGCAGCAATCGCGACATCGACTCTCCAGGGAAGGCGTTTGACCGCCGAAGCCTCACCGGTCGTGGCCTGCTGTTCGCCGATGCGCGACAGACGGCTACAGACCGTAGACCCGCCAAACAGGCTGCCAAGGCCGGCAGGGCGCGGAGATTCGCACAGCCAAGCGCTACAGCGCCAGCCCACAACCTTGCATCAACCTTAAAAACAGCGAACAACTTATTGTTTTAAATCGGCTTTCTGACGAACGGAAGGCGTCTGCTATTCTGCCCTTTCACGCTCAACAGGTGGCACCATGCAACTCATCGATATCGCCGTCAATCTCACCCACCCCAGCCTCGCTGCGCAGGCCGAAGCCTTGCTCGAACGCGCCTATGCAGCCGGTGTGTGCCAGATGGTACTGACCGGCACCAGTCTGAACGAAAGCGAGGCCAGCCTCGCACTTTGCCGACAGCTGGACGACAGCGGCCAACGTCTGTTCAGTACGGCTGGGGTTCATCCGCATGATGCCAGTTCCTGGAACGGCGCCAGCAGCAGCGCGCTCAAGGCATTGCTGGCCGAGCCACAAGTGCGCGCCGTAGGCGAGTGCGGGCTGGATTTTGACCGTGACTTCTCGCCGCGACCGGCCCAGGAAAAAGCCCTGGAAGAACAACTGGCATTGGCTGTCGAGCTACAGATGCCGGTATTTCTTCATGAGCGCGAGGCCAGCCAGCGCCTTCTGGAAATCCTGCGCGGCTATCGCGACCAGCTGCCGGCCGCCGTGGTGCACTGCTTCACCGGCGAGCGCCGCGCGCTGTATGCCTATCTCGATCTCGACCTGCATATCGGCATCACTGGCTGGGTCTGCGACGAACGCCGCGGCACCCACCTGCATCCGCTGCTCAAGGACATTCCGGGCGAGCGCCTGATGCTGGAGACCGACGCCCCTTTCCTGCTACCACGCAGCCTGCGGCCGAAACCCAAGAGCGGGCGCAATGAACCCGCATTTCTCGGCGAAGTGCTGCGCGAGGTGGCGCTGCACCGCGGACAGAGCGAGCAAACGCTGGCAGCACAGAGCACGGCCTGTGCCCGGGCGTTCTTCGATATGCCAGCCATACTAAGTGGTGACGCAGCAGAATTTTGATTGACGTCAAGACTCTGGCTATCCACCAAGGCATACTGCTGGCACTTGGCCAATAGCGAACGCAACGAAACGGATAACAACAGCATGGGCGCCTGGATCAGCAATCTTTCACTCAAGTACAAATTCTGGGCGGTCAACGCCGTGGCTTTTGTCATCAGCCTGATGCTGGTGCTGTTCGCCCTGGATACCGAACAGCAGGCCCGTAGCGCCGACGCGCGACAGGCCGCCGCTGCCCAGGCACGCCTACTGCAGCAGTGGCCACAGCAGGCCACATTGCCCAACGCCGCCAATATTCAGGTCGTGCAAGGCAACCTGCCGGGCGCGCAAGGCGCACCCGACGCCAGCGGCTGGCAGGTACTGGAGCATGACGCCTGGTTCGGCGAATCACCGGTGATCGGTGCCCAGCGCCTTGCCCTCGGCGATGGACGCAACCTGGCGATCATGGCGCGCGCGCCCAGCCTGCTCGATCTGTTCGCCCAGCACGCTTTGACCTATGCCGTCGCAGTCGCGGTGCTGATGCTGCTGCTGCTGGCCGCTTCGCAGCTGTTGATCCGCTTTCTGCTCAGCCACCTCAACACGCTCAAGGATGTGATGCTGCAAGCCGAGCGCAGCGGCGATCTGTCCCTGCGCGTTCCCCTCGATAGTCGCGACGAAGTCGGCCAGATGGCTGCCGCCTTCAACGCCATGCAAGCCGGCTATCAGCGCGTGGTCGGCACCGTCGGCCAGGTGGCCAGCGAACTGGACAGCGGCACCCGCAACATGGCTGAGCGCATGGGCTCCGTGCGCCAGGGCATGCTCAGCCAGCAGAGCGAAACCGATCAGGCCGCCACTGCAATCAACGAGATGTCGGCGACCGTCCAGCACATCGCCGACCACGCCGGCACTACCCGCGACCAATCCCTCAATGCCGATCAGTTGGCGCGCGCCGGTCAGCAGGTGGTCGAACGCGTCGAACAATCCATAGCGGCACTGTCGCAAGGCGTACGCCAGAGCGCTGGTAGCATCGAACGCCTGGCCGAAGACAGCCAGCACATCAATCGCGTCGTCGGCGTGATTCACGGCATCGCCGAGCAAACCAACCTGCTCGCCCTCAACGCCGCCATCGAGGCCGCCCGCGCCGGAGAAATGGGCCGTGGCTTCGCCGTGGTCGCCGATGAAGTGCGCAACCTGGCCAAGCGGGTGCAGGACTCCACCGACGAAATCACCCAGATGATCGGCAACCTGCAAGGCGGCACCCGCGACGCGGTGGAATTCATGCGCGAAAGCTCGGAGAGCGCCAACCACTGCGTAGAGCTGGCGCAGGAGGCCGGCGAATCGCTGGCCGCCATCACCGCCGCCGTGGCGCTGATGCGTGACAGCAATACGCAGATCGCCGTGGCGGCGACGCAACAGAGCCAGGTGGCCGAGGAGATGAGCCGCTCGGTGGTGGGCATCCGCGACGTTACGGAACAGACGGTTGGCCAGACTCTGGAATCGGCCGCCACCAGTCAGCAGCTCGCGCAATTGGCTGGCGAGCTGAACAAGGCCATCCGCCAATTGCGCTTGTAAGCCACTGCGATAAAGCGCGCAGCCAGGCAGGGAGCTATCTGCGCCATAGCCAAGGCCAATTCGTCGCACGCTCGCGGCCGCCCTAGACTCGCCACATCGAGTCGAGGACAGCAGCATGAACAAAGGCCACCCTGATCCCTTGAGCTGGCGCTACGGCGCCAACCAGCACCGACATCTCGCCAACCTGGCGCTGCGCCTGATCAGCGCGCCGCTATTGCTGCTCTCGCTGACTCTCCTACTGATCGGGTTCTGGCAAGCGGGTTTCGTCCCGCTCAGCCTCGGCGCCATCGGTCTCTACGCAGCACTGGCCATAGAACTTCATGGCCGCCACCTCGAGCGCAAATAAGCCGAACCCTTCCCCGAAAAGCACGACCTGTGCACGCCTGCGCTTTTATAGCAGGGCGTGACCATTCCAGGCTTGGCGCTCTGCGCGGCCGGCCTGAAGCAACGCAGCCGAATGTCCGCTCGTCAGGCGGTTTGAGGATTATGGGCGCAATGAGATAGAGTCGACAAAAAATTGGCCAAAGACAGCAGTATGTCGCAGTATCGACATTTTTTTGTCACTTTATTTTTGACACTTCTTTGCCAGTTGCACGCTAATGCCGAGCCCGCGCCCTACCCGCTGGATCGTCCGGCATTGACGGTGCATCTGGCCGATGGCCGGCACCTGGCGTTCAGCCTGGCTCAGCTCCAGCAAATGCCGCAGGCTTCGATACGTTTGAGCACCCCGGAGGGCGCGCAGCAACATTGGCAGGGTGTGTCCCTCAAGCAATTGCTCGAACGCATTCCTGGCGCTGACACCGGCCGGCCGCTGCACACCACTGCGCTCAATCATTATTCGGTCCTGATTCCCTACGACGATATCCAGCGCTACGACCCGCTGGTGGCCTACATGCTCGACGGCCGCTTCATATCCATTCGCGACTACGGCCCGCTCCATCTGATCTACCCCTTCGACGACCACTCTGAACTGCGCCAGCAGATGTTCTACAACCGCTCCATCTGGCAGCTCAACGAGATCCATGTCGAGTGAAGCCCATGCCAGACAACCCCGCCGCCACCGTGCAGGTCAGGAACTCGCGCCTCAAGCTCATCGCCCTGACCGTGCTGGTGCTCGCCATGACGCTGACCGTCGCCGTATCGCTCTGGCTGGTCCAGAAGAAAGCCCGAGAGCTGGCCTTGCCAACCCTGCACAGCGAGCTCTGGCAGGCCTATCAGATTCACATGGAGATGGATCGCCTGCTGCTGGCCTCCCAGGCGTTGTTGCAAGGCAGGCTGGAGCCTGACGATCTGGTGGTGCGCACTCAGGTACTGCGCAGCCTGACCCAATCCCTGGAAGGCCAGCATCTGTTCGACTTTCTCCCCGAAGCTCGCCCTGCGGCCGAGAACACCTTGCAGCGCATCATCGCCCTCAGCCGCCAATGGGATGAGCAGGCGCAATGGGGCAATAGCGTTGCGGCACGGCAAGTCGCCGAGCAGGCCGTTAAAAGCCTGCCGCCACTGCAGAAGCCAATGCATGAAGTAATGGTGGCCACCAACATCTCCCTGGCCAATGAACTCGATGCCGAGCGCCAACACCTGTACGGCTACTTCACCGGTCTGGGCTGGGCGTTGCTGGGGCTGCTGGTGGGGGTTTCCCTGCTGGTGTTGCGCCTGATCGGCAACTACCGTGAGGCCCATGAGCTGTCGCACAACCTGACCGAGCTGAACCAGCACCTGGAGCAGCGAGTCAGCGAACGCACCCTCGAACTGGCCGAAGGCCAGGCCCTGCTCAAGCAGATTCTCGATGCCAGTCCAAGTGACGTGGTGCTGACCGACAACAGCGGCAAGCAGGTGTACTTCGTCAACCAGCGCCTGATGCAGCGGCTGAACCTGGACAAGGCCGGCGACTTCTCGCTCAATCGCCTGTTCTGCAACGCCCGTGAAGCCCTGCACTTTCGCGAAGCATTACTGGCACGTCACCGCGTCGATGACTGGGAGGGCCTGCTCGCCGGCGACCCGCCCTATTGGGGCGTGCTCTCCGGGCGCTTGCTGGAATACCGCGGCGGTCCGGCGCAACTGATCTGGAGCTACGACATCAGCGTACGCAAAGACATGGAGCAGGAGCTCCTGATGCTGGCGACCACCGATGCGCTGACCGGTCTGAGCAATCGCCATGCCTTCATGCAGCGTGCCCAGGAGCTGCTCAAGACCGCCGAGCGCTTCGAGCAGCCCTGCACGCTGCTGATGCTCGATATCGACCACTTCAAGCAGATCAACGACACCCACGGCCATCAGGTCGGCGACAAGGTGCTGGCCACCCTGGGGGAATTGCTCAGGAAGGAACTGCGCGAGGTCGACATCATCGGGCGCCTGGGCGGCGAAGAGTTCGCCGCACTGCTGCCGCAGAGCGATCAAATCGAGGCGGCACGGGTGGCCGAACGCCTGCGCGCCAGTGTCGAAGCCATGCCACAGCCCTGCGCTGGCGGCGCGCCATTGCGCATGACCCTGAGCATCGGCCTGGCCAGCCGACACCCGGCGGAACCCCTGGAAGGCCTGCTCGGACGAGCAGATACGGCGCTCTACAAGGCCAAGAGCGCCGGACGCAACCGCGTGGTTCGGGCCACTAGCTGACGCGTGTGACCACTCAGGCAAACACCGTCACAGTCTGCCGACTCAGGGCGATCAGCTCACCGCGCGGGCTCCACATCGCCGCAGCCACATGCCCGTAACCATCGCGGGCATATTCGATGTCCGCGCGATACAGGCACCAGTCTTCACTGCTGAGGGTGTGCAGGGGCTGGACGAACTCGATGGTCCAGGTCAGCGAGCTACCCGGCGCCGGGCTTTTCAGATGCGGCAGCACGGCCGGCGGCCATGCGTCGACCAGCGCCAGCAAGTGGGCCTCGCTGAGCACCTGCGGCTCGCGCTCACCGCGCAAGCGCACCCAGCCCCCCATTTGCCGCGACGGCGTGTTGCTGAACGGCATGCCGCCAATGCCCCAGCGCATGGCCAGAAAGCGGGTGAACTCGGGCGTGACGCTACGCACGTAGGGCAACTCCTGACACTGCTCAGCCGGCGCAACCTGCGGCGCGGGCAGCGCCTCCACGGCGATAGTCGAAGGCCGCGCCGCGCCGAAACTGCCCTGCACCACGGTCACCACCTGGCCATCTTGAACCGCGCGCAGGAACATCTGGCTGACCGCCCGCCCCTCGCGCAGCACCTCGGCCTGGAAACTGACTGGAACATCCGACGCCACCGGCCCGACGAAGGTGATGGCCAACGAGCGTACCGGTCGCCCCTGCGGCACCTTGGCGCACATGGCTTCGAACGCCAGCGCGGCCACCAGACCACCGAAGCTGGCGCGCCCCTGCCCCCACTCAGCCGGAATCACCACGGCATCGGGGTCGCGGCGTACCGCTTCGAGCATTTCAGAAAAGATCATACGCACCTCGGCATTCATCGATGGCGAGGATCTTAGGGGATGGCAGCCGCTGAACGATAGCCAGAAAGAAAGCCTATTCGGTCATATTGGCGGCGAAAATGACACCTTACCCTGCATTGGGCAGGTCACCATAGAGCGCCAGCAACGCCTCATCGGCGCGTCCCTCGGCAACCTGCATGGCCTGCAGCCAGACGGTTCGGCAAGGCTGCAGAGACGGTACTGCCTGCGCTTGCGCCAGCCACTGCAGGCAGTCGTGCCAGTCGCCCAGTGCGCTTTGCGCGCGCTTGAGCCGCTGTTGCGCGGCCTTGCTCAAACGGCTCTGCTCCGGATAGGTTTCAGCGGCGTAACGTACGCGCTTGATCAACAAGCGCAGACGGTGGCGGTCGTGCGCCGGATCGCGCAATGCGCGGGCCAGCTGCCGTTGCTGGCGGCGCAAACGCCGGCGGGTATGCTTATCTATATCGCTCAACTGGCCCTGCCTGGCAGCTTCACGCCAGTTGGCCGGCCAGCCATCGAGCAACAGCATCAGGTCGGCCAATTCACGGCTACCGGCAATGGCAGCGTAACCCGAGGCGCGTTGCGCCTGATCGACAGGCGCCAGATGAGCCAGGTCCATGCGCACCAATTCGGCCAGCAATACTTCACGATCACGTAGCGGGCCGCTGATACGCCCCAATACTGCCGCGCCCTGCTCCAGCGCATCCACCGCAGGCAGGCCGCGCAGCGGCCGCAACAGGCTGCGCAGTTGCCGCAGGGCGATGCGCAGATCATGCAGCGCCTCTGTGTCGGTGCAGTCGGCCAACCGTGCCTGGCAGGCGTACAAGCGCACCTGCAGGGCCAAGACCCGCTCAAGGCAATGCTCGATGAAATCGCTCATGCTCACTTCTCCCGAACGACGACAGGCCAGGCTAACACCCTGGCTCCAGGTTTCGCCCGTGACCGCTTGTCGCTAGCGCGACAAACGCCAGGGCAGTGCTCTACGCAACGCTTTCAATGCCCGCATCAACGGCGCGCGCGAAGCGGGTCCAGCGGCGTAACGCTGCTGTTCGAAACAATGGGCGAAGGCCTCGATCTGCTGCGCCTGCTCAGGCAGTTGCCGTGCGGCACGCATCGCGAAGGTGCGCGGCCCTTCACCGCTCTCTCGGCGCACATCGTGGCGCGCCAGCAGGCGTTCGAACGTGCGAAATGCCTCGCGCTGCGGATCAGAGCGTTGTTGCCAGGGCTTGAGCAGCCAGAATGCCAACAGGCCGAGCAACAGCGTCCCCGTACCGACCAGAGCAAGCGCCAGACGCTGCCAATCCAAACTGCCGAACCAGTTCTGCAGCAGCTTCAGTTGCTGCTCGCCCTGATAGCCCAGCACCCAGCGTTGCCAGCCATAGTTGAGATTCTCCCAACTCATGCGCAGCTGGTTGAGCCAGGCCAGCTCACGGTAGCGCAGCGGCGAGAACGGCTGGTCGTCGAGAAAGCCATCCTCCTCGCTCAAGGCCTCTTCCAGACCTCGCTCGATACGCTCGGGAGCGACCTGGAAGGTCGGATCCACGCTGCGCCAGCCCTGCCCTGGCTGCCAGTACTCGACCCAGGCATGGGCATCGAACTGACGCACCTGAATGTAATTGCCATTGGGATTGAACTCACCGCCCTGATAACCCGCGACCACCCGCGCAGGAATGCCCGCAGCGCGCAGAACGAAGGTCATCGCCCCGGCATAATGCGCGCAGAAACCGCGCCGGGTGTTGAACAGGAAATCGTCGATGCTGTCCTGCCCCAGAGGTTGCGGACGCAGCGTATAGGCGAAAGGCTGTTGATTGAAATGCTGCAGCAATGCCGCGACCAGCGCATCGCTCTGCGGGTATTGCGCCTTCAACTCGGCCGCCCACGCACGACTGCGCGGGTCGCCCTGCTCGGGCAACTGCAGCGCCTGACGGATACCCAGCGGCTCGCCCTGCGCCTCACGCACGGCCTCTGGCCAGGAGCGCACCTGATAGAGCAGCGGCCGATCCACCGGCCTTGTCCTCTGCCACCGGAAATCGCTCATCATCCGTCCACTGTCCTGGCCCATCTCGCCGACGTCCAGGGCGAACAACCAGCGTTGGCCGCTGGGCTGCATGACGATGCTGTAATCGAGCGGCTCGCCGGCCTTGCTCCATTTCGGACTGATCGGCACATCGGCGTAGCTGGACTGCGACCAACGCCTGCCGTCGAAGCGCTCCAGGGTCAGAGCCCGCCAATACAGCTGCCCTCGCGGTGGCACCTGACCCTCGAAGCTGGCGCGAAAGGCCAGCGCCGAGGAGCGACTGAGCTCGGCGATATCGGCTGGCGCCATGCTGTCCGAAAGCCCCGTGATGCCCTTGTCGCTGGGCAGCGGCAGCGACCACAACGGCCCCATCCGCGGGAAGAACACGAACAGCAGCACCATCAGCGGCATTGCCTGCAACATCAGACCGCCTGCCAGGCGCAAGGTAGGCCAGGGACGCTCGGCAAAACCGCTGCGCTGCAGGCCGACCAGAGCAGCCAGCAGCGCCGTGACGGGCAACAGGCTGTAGAGCGCGGCCAGGATGCCATCCTCGAACAGGTAGGCGGTCACCACACAGAAGAAACCGAGGAAGATCACCACCAGCGCGTCACGCCGCGTGCGCATCTCCAGCAATTTGAGAGTGAAGGTGGCGATCAGCAACACCACCGCGGCATCCAGCCCAACCAGCGTGCCCCGCGACAGCAGGATGCCAGCCAGCACCAGCAGCACCAGCCCACCTTTGGCCCAGCCATTGGGGTAGCGCGCGCGCATGCGCAAGATCTGCACGCGCCAACCGGCAGCGCCGAGCCACAGCGCGATCATCCACAACGGCAAATGCACCAGGTGCGGCACAATCACCAGCGCCTGGGCGACCAGTAGCCAGATCAGGGCAGTTCTTGGGATGCCCGGCACGTTGCTCATGCGCGCCCCCCGAACAGGGCCAGGGCACGCAGGCAGGCATCACGATGGCCGTCGCCATAATCCGCTGCGATCACCTGCCCCGGTAGTTGCAGACCGAATGCCTGCTGACGCTCGGAGAGCTGCAGCACCCAGTGACAGAGCAGCGACAGACGCATTTCGCTGTCGCCACCGAGACTGTCGAAGTCCAGCCACAGATCACGTCCGCTGAGCACGGCGAAATCCTTGACCAGCAGGCCCTGGCCACGCGAATAGGCTTTCCAGTGCAGGCGCCGTTTCGAGTCTCCCGGCTGATATTCACGCAGGCCCTGAAAATCGTCGGCACCCTGAGCGCGAGCACGCATGCCCTGCTCTTCCTCGTCATCGCCCAGGCCCGCCGACAACGGCAGGTCGCCTTCCAGCGGCCGCGGATAGACCAGCAGCGCCTGGTCCAGATCGACCCAGCTCCAGGCCACCAGCAAGCCCAAGGGAAAACGGCTTTCCACCCGCAGCCGCTCGGGTCGCAACCAGCCGCGCCGCTCGGCCAGCAGGCTCAGCTCGACTTCCGTCTGGCCTTCACGCGGCACGTCACTGACCACCAGTTCAGCAGGCGGCCAACCCAGCGCGACGGCCTGGTGCTCACGTTCGCGACTTTCCAGGCGAACGCGAAAGCGTGCCTGCTCGCCAACGAACACTGCCCCGCCGCCGCCTGCCTTGAGCACCAGCCCAGCCAGGTTGCGGTAGGTATGCAAGATGGTGACGACGAACACCGCCATCAGCAGGAAGGTCAGGCCGTAGGCGAGGCTGTTCTGGTAATTGATACCCACCAGCAGCATCAGCAGCAACGCAACGGCGAAGGCAGCACCGACCCGGCTGGGCAGAATGAAAATACGCCGCTGATTCAGGCGCACGCTCGCTGCTGGTGGAATACGTCTGGCCAACCAGCGTCGCCAGAGTGGTTTCAGCGCTGCAGGCATCAGAGCGCGGGCACTTCGCGCAACAGCCATTGCACTAGGCTGCCGCCACCATGACCGCTAGGATCGGCGCGCTCACGCAGGCGATGGCCGACCACCGAGGGCAGCACCGCCTGCACGTCTTCGGGAATCACATAGTCACGCTCGGCCAGCAGCGCCCAGGCCCGAGCGGCGGCGAGCAAGGCCAGGCTGGCACGCGGCGATAGCCCCCAGGCGAACTGCGGCTGACTGCGCGTCGCCTCGACCAGACGCAACACGTAGTCGATCAAGGCATCGCTGGCCCGCACCTTGGGCACGAGCGCCTGCAGGCGCGCCAGCTCGGCGTGATCGAGGATCGGCTCGAGCCGTGGCAACAGATCGCGCCGGGCGCCACCCAGCAGCAGCGCCCGCTCTGCGGCCTGCGCCGGATAGCCGAGCGACAGGCGCATGAGGAAACGGTCGAGTTGGGACTCGGGCAAGGCGAAGGTACCGCCACTGCTGACCGGATTCTGCGTGGCGATGACGAAAAACGGCTCAGGCAGTGGCCGGGTCGCGCCCTCGATGGTCACCTGCCCCTCCTCCATGGCTTCGAGCAATGCGCTCTGGCTTTTCGGTGTAGCGCGGTTGATCTCGTCGGCCAGCACCAGCTCGGCGAAGATCGGCCCGGGATGGAAGACGAACTGCCCGCTGTCCTTGTCGAACACCGAGGTGCCGAGAATATCGCCCGGCAGCAGGTCGGAGGTGAACTGGATGCGCTGGAAGCTGAGCCCCAGCACCCGCGCCAGGGCGTGACTGAGCGTGGTCTTGCCCATGCCCGGCAGGTCTTCGATCAGCAAATGACCACGCGCCAACAGACAGGTCAGCGCCAGGCGCACCTGCGCCTCTTTGCCCAACAACACCTGATTGACCGAGTCGAGGCAGGCATCCAGTTTGGTTCGCATCGTTTACTCCTTATGCAGAAGGTCGATGCTACTGGGGCGCCCGCTGACGGCAAAGCGCTATGAAATTTTTGCTCACGAAACTGTGAGGCCAGACGCTATGTAAGCCGGAAATGCCCCGCCATTCCCTGAAGCTCGCGCCCCAGTTCCGCCAACTGGATACTCGACGCGGCGGTTTCGTCCATGGCCGTAGCCGACTGGTCGGCGATATCACGGATCGAGGTAACGCTGCGATTGATCTCTTCGGCTACCGCGGTCTGCTCTTCGGCCGCTGCGGCGATCTGCTGATTCATCTCGGAAATCAGGCTTACCGCTTCGGCAATGGCCGCCAGGGCGCCCTCGGTCTGATTGGCATCGTCGACCGTCAGGCCGACCAGACTGGAGCTCTGCTCCATGTCCGCCACGGCACGGCGGCTGCCCTCGCGCAGAGCCGCAATCAGCGACTCGATCTCGGCGGTGGATTGCTGGGTGCGCTTGGCCAGCGCCCGCACCTCATCGGCGACCACCGCGAAACCGCGCCCCTGTTCGCCCGCGCGCGCAGCCTCGATGGCCGCATTGAGCGCCAGCAGGTTGGTCTGCTCGGCCACGCTCTTGATTACATCGAGCACGGCGTCGATACGCTGGGTGTCCTGGCTCAGGCGCTGGATACTCGCGGTGGTCGCCTCCATCGCGCCGGCCAGTTGTTCGATACGCTGCAGGGTCTGGCGTACCACCTGATTCCCGCTACCGACACGTTGATCAGCCTGCTCAGTGGAGGCTGCTGCCGCTTCGGCATTACGCGCCACCTCATGCACGGTGGCGGTCATCTGGCTCATGGCGGTGGCGACCTGGTCGGTCTCCATCTTCTGTCCATTGACGCCTTGACGCGTCTGCTCCGCAGTGGCCGATAGCGTCTGCGCGGCGCCGGAAATCTGCGCCACACCGCTCTGCAGGCGGCCAACCATATCGCGCAAGTTACCGGCCATGCCTTGCATCGCCGCCAGCAATTGGCCGATCTCATCGCGGCGATCTTGCTCGATATGTACGCTGAGGTCGCCACTGGCGATGGACTCGGCCAGGCCAATCACGCGCTTCAAGGGTCGCACGATGGCCAGACTGATCATGATCGCCGCACCCAGGCCGAACAGCAGAGCCAGAGCGGCCGCTGCGATGATCAGGCCGCTGCTGGCCTGACGTTCGGCCTGCATGGTCTGACGCTGGGTTTGCACAGCCAGGTCGACTCGCTGGAGCAACTGGTCGACCTGCGCCACCAATTGCGCATAGACCTGTTTCTGCTGCTGCAACTGGGTGGCGTATTCCTTCAGGCGTTCGTTGAACGAATCGACATTGACCACCACCTCGCCCAGAACGGCGGCGTAGCCGGGATCCTCCAGCGCATCACGCAATTCGGCAGCCAACGCCTGCGCCTCGCCGGCCTGGGCGATTTCGCTCTGTTCATCGCTATCGCTGCGCCGGCTGGCCTCCAGACGCTGGCGCGCCTGGTCCAGCGCCTGCAGCAGCAACTGGTGGATCTTGCCGACCTTGCCAGCCTGCAGCACCGAATCGCCGCCCTGCTCGCCCTGGGAGCTCTTGAGCAGGTCGACCCCGTCCTCGGACAATCCCTCCTGCAGCAGATCCAGGCTATTGGCGGCACTGACCACCAGCCAATCGGCGGCCTGCAGGGACAGCTGCATGTTATCGGTGAGTTCGACATAACGGGCGAAGGCGCTGCGGTAGTCGGCCAACGCGGGCTCGACCTGAGCCAGAACCGCCGCGGTGTCACTGTCGAGCTCGGCTTGCAGGGCCTGCCCCGTCTGCACGATGCTCTCGGCCTGCTCGGCCAAACGCTCGGCGTGCTTGCTGTCGCCGTCCAGTGCGAATGCCTGCTCACTCTGGCGCATGCGCAGCACCTGCTCGCCAAGAGCGCTCATGCGCTGCTGCAACTCGGCGCCCGCACTGACCTCACGTAACGCCAGCAGCCCGGTAGCCGCTACCAGAGCCGTCAGAATCAACACAAGAGCAAAGCCCAGCATCAACTTGCTGGTTGTACTCAGACTGGCCAACCGCTTGCCCAATGAGCCACCCATGACAACCCCCTGCCTACTGCAGCTAGCCCCCGAATCCTAAAACATAGGAGCGCAAGCTGCTGGCGACAAGCCAGTAGATACCCAGATGGCCGAAAAAGTTAACTGAACGTCGCTTTCAGGCCGACTTCAGGGACGCTGCATCTGAAACAGGTCACGCGTACGGCAGTAGGCGCTGCCCCCCAGACGACCGACCAGGTCGAGCTTCAGCGGGTCGATACGGCCCTGCTCGGTGAGCACCGCGTCATCGACATGCGCCAGCAGCACTTCGGCGAAGATCAGATGACAGGTAGGTTGTTGCGCCGGATAAGGCTGAATCTGCGCCACGCGGCACTCGAAGGTTACCGCCGCGCCTGTGACACGGGGCACGTCGATGCGCTCGCAGGGTTGGCTGGCAATGGCGCAATGGGCGAACTCGCTGACCTCATGAGGCAGGACCGCGGCACTGGCGTTCATCGCCTCGGCCTGCGCGAAGCTGACCAGCTGAATCGCCAGCTCGCCGCTGGCCTGGGCATTGCTCAAGGTGTCCTTGAGACTGCCGTCATCGCGAGTATTGACGTTGACCAGCAAGGTTGGCGGATTGTCGCTGATGACCTGAAAGAAACTGAACGGCGCCAGGTTGGCCACCCCATCGGCCGAACGGGTCGAAACCCAGGCAATGGGCCGCGGCGTCACGCTGGAAGCCAGCCAGCGATAGGCTTCGAGGGGGCTCAGCTCGGCAAAATCGAGTTGCATCAACGCCCCGCTCGCGATTCACGGATGTAGAAGCGCGCACGTTCGGCCTTGCTGGTACAGCCTGCATAGGCCTCGAACTGCTGCTGGGTCTTGGCAGCGGTGAGCAGAGAGAATGCCTTGGAGTAGCTTACGGTACCGGCGAAACCTTCAGCCTCGGCGATGCTCAGCTCCTTCCAGGCAGCATCCAGCTGATTGGCGCAGGTCTCGCGGTAGACGGTCTTGCCGGCACAGCCGGTGAGCGTCACCACAAGCAGCGGCAAACAGATCCAGTGTTTCATCGACCACACTCCTCGAACGGATATGACTACGGATTGGCCCAGTCTATGACGCTGCGGCAAAGGGAAAGTGCCCGGTACTCGCCGCTTCGCTTGCCTGATCATACCGATGCCGACGGACGGAAGGCGAGCCTGTAGGCACTTCGAAGCGGCAGCCGACAGTTTCTGCCACGCACGCCCTTGGCTGAGCCTCACGGCCCGAGTAAGGTCGAGACTTCACAGGGGGATTCGTCAATGAGCAAGAAAGTGGCGCTGGTACTGGGCTCAGGAGGTGCGCGCGGCTATGCGCACATCGGCGTGATCGAAGAATTGCAGGAGCGCGGCTACGAGATCGGCTGTATCGCCGGCTGCTCGATGGGCGCAGTGGTCGGCGGCATCTTCGCTGCAGGCAAGCTGCGCGAATACCGTGAATGGACGGAAAGCCTGGATTACCTCGACGTACTGCGCCTGCTCGACGTCAGCTTTCGCCTCGGCGCTATCCGTGGCGAGCGGGTGTTCGGACGCATCCAGGAAATCGTCGGCGACGTGGACATCGAAAACCTCGCAATCCCCTTCACAGCGGTTGCCACCGACCTGACCAACCAGCAGGAAATATGGTTCCAGGAAGGTTGCCTGCACCAGGCGATGCGCGCCTCGGCGGCGATTCCCAGCCTGTTCACGCCAGTCATCCAGGGCAAGCGCATGTTGGTCGATGGCGGCTTGCTCAACCCGCTACCAATCGTGCCGGTGGTTTCCAGCCACTGCGACCTGATCATCGCGGTCAACCTCAATGCCACCAACCAGAATCACTACCAGTTGCCAGTAATCGAGCGCCCTGCCGCCCTCAAGGGCCGTATCGATCAATTGATGAGCAACCTTGGCTCGCGCCTGCCGAGCTTTCGCCGCAAGAGCGAGGACGATGCCCTACTGCTCGCCGAGGAGCAACGCATCGCCGACGACGTCAGCCCGGCAGGCGCGCCAAGCCGCAAAGCGGACGAAGATGAACCGGTGCCCAAGTCCGCCAGCGGCTCGCGAGTCGTCGAGTTCAGCGGGCCGGCGTCGCTGCTGGAGCTGGTCAACCAGAGTTTCGAGGTCATGCAGACATCTCTGGCGCAGTACAAGATCGCCGGCTACCCGCCGGACATCCTGATCAACGTGCCCAAGCGCGCCTGCCGCTTCTTCGAGTTCTACAAGGCACCGGAGCTGATCATGCTGGGGCGGCAGATCGCTCGCGACACCCTCGACAAGTACGAAAGCGAACGCGGCTGATCAGCCGCGTGGTTCCTCGCCCGGCAGCGGCTTGTCAACCAGTGCTTCGGCGGCTGGCGTCTTGTTCGCCACCCAGTCGCTGAGCAGGCTGTAGGCCACTGCCAGCAGGGTCGGGCCGAGGAACAGGCCCATGAAGCCGAACGCCAGAATGCCGCCGAACACACCGAGCAGCACCACCACCAGCGGCAGGTTGCCGCCACGACTGATCAGGTAAGGCTTGAGGATATTGTCCACGCCGCTGATGACGAAGAAGCCCCAGACACCGAGGAAGATCGCCATGCCGATCTCCCCCTGCCACACCAGCCACGCCACAGCTGGCCCCCAGATCAGCGGCGGGATCATGATGAAGCTGAAGGCGAAGGTCAGCAGGCCGAGCACCAGAGCCCCCGGCACTCCGGCAATGATGAATCCGACGTAGGCCAGCACGGCCTGCGCCGCTGCGGTGCCGATCACGCCGTTGACGACCCGCTGCACCGTCCCGGCGACCAGTTCCAGATAGTGATCGGCGCGCTCGCCGATCAGCCGTTCCAGCAGGCTGTGCACGAACACCGCCAGGCGCGGGCCATCACGGTAGAAGAAGAACACCAGCACCAGGCTCAAGGCCAGCTCGACCATGCCCCCGCCGATCTTCGCGCTACGCGCCACCAACCAGTTGCCGACCTGCCCCAGATAAGGCCGCAAGGTATCGAAGAAGGCGGCGCCCTGCTGGTCGATGGTGCGCCACAGCTCCACCAGGCGATCGCCAACCAGCGGAATGCTGGCCAGCCAGCTCGGTGGCGGCGGCAGGCCATCGACCTGCAGGTCCTTGACCAAGGCATTGGCGTCCTTGATGTGGTCGGCCAGATTGAAACCCAGCCAGACCAGCGGCACCGCAACCATGATCACCCAGAGCCCGGTAAGGATGCCCGCAGCGAGCGACATTCGGCCGTTGAGCAACTGCGTCAACAGGCGCATCAGCGGCCAACTGGCGAAGGCCAGCACCGCCGCCCAGAACAGAGCCGACCAGAAAGGCGCCAGCACCCAGAGGCTGGCTGCCAGCAGGCCAAGCAGCAGGATCTGCACCAGCAGACGATCATTAGTGGCCATCAAGCGAAACTCCCTTCGACGAAACGACAAAGCGCCCTGACGGGCGCTCGATCACAGGCGATTGTGGACAACAGCTTAACAGGCCATCGCCCCCCCCAGGAGAGGCCTGCGAGACGATCCGCAGGCGCTCCCATGGAGTGGCCGATAAGCGCAGCCTGGGCATTATGCATGGACAATCCGACTGAACTTGCCAGCCATGTTTGACAGCCTGATTAACGCAACAAACGCACGTTCAGTGTGTCGCCCTCAACCTCGCCAAGCTCCAGGCGCGCTTCGCGTACACGCTGCTCGATGAGCGCCTCGCGCCAGGCTTCGGCCTGGCTGCCGGCGAGGGTAACGCGCAATGTGCTGTCGAGACGCAAGCTGCGCGCCACAACCTCCACCCAGGCGCTGTCGGCCTTGGCTTCGACGGGCAGTTTCAGCTCGCCATCGCTGCGCAGCTGTCGCAGCAAGGTCGCCGGGGTGGGCAGAAGAACTCCCAGCGGTGCGTCAGCGTCCAACTGCTCGACATGCAGGTATGCACGGCGGTTACCACGCGTAATGCTGTAAAGCGCCAGCAGGCTTTCGTGATTCGGCTCGGCCAGGCGCAACAGGGCATAGGACTGCTGATCGTCGGAGCCGTACAGCGTGGAGTTGCCAAATACCGAGTTGGCCCACAGGCTGCTCGCACCGCATTCGCGCCCCTCGCACCAGTAGAGCAGTTCCGCACCTTTTTTCAGCAGGCTTTCCCGCGCGGCGGTGAACACCTGATCGGCACTGTGGGTGCGCGGTAGCTCGTAGGTCACCGCCTGATGCCGGCCTCGCGTGAGAATTTCTCGCTCGTAACGCAAGCGCCCGCTGATACGGCGAATGGAGCCTTGCGGATAGATCCGCTCGGCGTCAGGTGCTTGCTTGAACGCGACGATGTGGCTGGCGGGGAAACGCGGCAAGACTTCGAGATCGTGACTACCGGGCGGATCGGCCGCCAGTGCGGCACCACTGCAAACCGTGACAAGCACCGCAGAGAAGAACTTCACAGCCCCCTTCATGAGCTGGCAGTCCACTGAAGACACACAACGGGTGAGCTTGCAAAGCAGCAACGGGCGACGTTTAACGGGTCGATCATGCGATCCTCCATGGCAGACCGCCACACCTTTCCCCAGGGCCGCCGGCAAGTCAAGGAATGCGCAGGAATGGATTGAAACAATCCGCTACACGTTGCGCGCCCGCCTCGTCATCCAGGTGCAGATGGTGACCACCCGGTAGGTGGTGGATCTCGAACGGCAGATCCTCCAGTAGCGCCTGCACCGCCGACTGCGCCCCCATCATCCCCTGCTCGGCCAGTACCAGGCTCACCGGGCACTGCAGCGCACGAACGAAGGCCTGGGCATGAGCCCAGCTCAGACGTAGCGGCGACGGCAGCGTCAGGCGACTATCGGTGCGCCAGGTGTAACCACCCGGCACCGGCATCAGGCCGCGCTGGGCCAATAATTCGGCCGCCTCACGGCTGACCGCACCGACGCCTTTCATGCGCGCCTCGACGGCGCGCGCCATCTCGGCATACACCGGTTTGCGCTTGTCGCTGAGCGCCTGCCTGGCGCGCAACGCCTCGCCCAGCTTGGTGGGTGCCTGTTGCGCTTCACCGGTGTAGGGCACCAGGCCGTCAATCAACGCCAGGCGCGCGACCCGCTCGGGCATCGCCCCAGCGAGCAATACCGCGGTGATGGCGCCCATGGAATGACCCAGGATGGAAAATCGCTCCCAGCCAAACTGTTCGGCGACCTGGAGCACGTCAAAGGCATAGTCCCACAACGCATAGCCGGCCCCTGGCGAACGATGATCGGAGTGGCCATGGCCGGCAAAATCCAGGGCGACGATACGCAGCCCCTGAAGCTTCGGCGCCAGCCGCGCGAAACTCGCTGCGTTATCCAGCCAGCCGTGCAGAGCGAGAACCGGCAAACCGTCCTCCGGCCCGTAGAGATGAGCAGCCAACTCGATATGCGGCAGGCTCAGACGAACTTCCTCGAAATCCATGTTCATGCACGTTGCTCCTGGCTACCGGCCCAGCGGGTGAACAGCTGACGCAGCAGCTCGGCGGTGGCCTGTGGGCGCTCCAGCGGGAACATATGCCCGCCAGGCAGATTGTGGTACTCGGCGCGCGGCATGCGCCGCAGCAGACGCGCATGATGCGGCAATACCACCCGGCTGTGGCGACCGCGCACCATGGCCAGCGGCACCGCCAACTGCTGCGGGCGGCCCGGCGAAGTATGCGGCACGCTGCGGTAGATACTGATTTCGGTCGCAGGATCGAACTTCAAACGCAGCCCCTGCTCGCCCCCTTGCAGACCATACCTGACATAGGCGTCCAGGCACTCAGGGTCGAAGCGTCGAAACAGGCTCTTGCCAGCGAAGTAATCCCGCGCCTCGGCCAGATCGGCGAATGCTTCACGGCGCCCCAGGGTGCGGCCGGCGGGCGTGATGCGGTCGATGAAGCCAAAGCGTTTGGCGGCGCGAATGACCATGCGGTCAGCCAGGGTCAGCACCGGTGAATCGAGCATCACCACCCCACGGTACAGCTCGGGGCAAAGCAGGGCCGCGTGATAATGCAGCACGCCGCCCAGTGAATGGCCCACACCCCAGACTGGCTCACCGCCCTGCTGCAAGTGATGGATCAGTTCATCGACCAGATTCGACCAGTTGTCATTGACCGGAAACCGTGGATCGTGGCCGTGCTGCTCCAGGTGCTGCACATCGAAATCCGGTGCCAGGGCAGCGAACAGCTTGCCGTAGGTGGCAGACGGGAAGCCGTTGGCATGAGCGAAGAAGATCGGCTGCGGCATGCATCACACTCGAAAAAGCGAACATACCCGGATTCTCCGGCAGCCCTGAGCGCACGGCAATGACCGTAACCGCCATTGATGGCGGCGCAACGGCCAGGGCTATAGCAGCAGACGCCCGACAATGCTCGCCGCCACCAGCAGGAATACCAGGCCACAGACGAAATCGATGGTCGGGGCCACCTGCAGCAAACGCTGGCGCATCAGCGGCCGGCTCAGTGTCAGGCCCAACAGACTGAACCAGAACAGGCTCAGGCCAAACAGCAGCGCAGCACAGGCCACCTTGCCGGGCACCGACATATCAGCCGGCACCAGACTGCTGAGCAGGGCCAGGAAGAATACCAGTGCCTTGGGGTTACCCAGATTGGTGAATACCCCGCGCAACCAGGGGCCGAACAACGAGGGCGCCAGCTCACCATCCAGGCGTCTGGGACCGGCACTGCCGCGCCACCAGGCGCGCACGGCAGTAACGCCCAGCCAGCCCAGATACAGCGCTCCGCCTATCTGTACCAGATCGAACAGCCACTCGGTGCGGCTGAGCAACAGGGCCACACCGCTGAGCACCAGCGTGCCGTGCAGAAGAATGCCGCAGGCCAGGCCCAGCGCACTGAGCAGACCCGCGCGCTGGCCCTGGTGCAGGGCGGTACGGACCACCAAAGCCACATCGGGGCCGGGGCTGATAAGGGCGACCGCGAACACGGCAGCCAGCGACAGCAAGACGGACGTCTCCTGCATGGTGATCTCCAGGAAATTGAAAGGACGGGATGTGCGGGTGGATCAGCCCTGGCGCAGGCGCGCCGGCGGCAGACCGTAGGTGCGGCGGAACAGCCGCGAGAAATGCGCCTGGTCGTAAAAGCCCAGGCGCAGGGCGATCTCGCTCAAGGGTTGTCCGGCCAGCACCAGCGGCAACGCTCGCTGCAGGCGCAGCTGCATCAGCCACTGATGGGGTGGCAAGCCGGTGTGCTGGCGAAAACGTCGCAGTGCCTGCCACGGGCTCATGGCGCAGAACACGGCGATCTCCTCCAGCGAGGGCGGATTGTCCAGACGGCTTTCCAGCCAGTCGCGCAGCTGCTGCCAGGTGTGATGATCGAAAACGCGATGCGCCTCGCTGACGCGCAAGGTCGACCCCATTTCCAGCAGATGGGCCAATGCCTGCCAGAGCGCCTCTTCCTGGGCCAGTTGCGAACCTTCCAGCATCGCCGCATGAAATCGCTGCAGGTGCTGCGACAGCAGAGAGTTACGCAAGCTGCTGGTGGTCAAACGTGGTGCGCCCTGGCGGCCGTCGCTCAGGGTGCGACTCGCCTCGTCCAGCCAGGAGGGATCGAATGCCATCACCCGGATGCGGTAGCTCTGCCCATCCAGACAGGCGCCGTCGTGAATCCCTTCCGGCGCCATCAGCAGCACGTCCCCTGCCCCGACATGCCGGCGCTCACCACCATAGGCGTAGCGATGCTGCCCCTGTATCAGCAGGCCGACGTGATATTCCAGATGAAAGTGCCGGGGAAAGGCGAAGCGGCGGTACTCGGCATCGATCAGACGGACGCCAGGCAAGCTGCTTTGAATGTGAGTGATGTGATCCATGCGCGTACTGTAGCGCCGTGAGCCGGGTAAATCTTGGATGAAATTGCAGGCATCAGAGTCGGCCAAAAGGCCAGTGAGCTGGCACCTGACAGCACGACCCAGACGCCAAAGCGCAGCTCACCGGCTGTAGCTTCAACGCAGCAGCCTTTGGACAGACTCTCAGCGTTTCGGCGCTTGCTCACCCAGAGGCACGATGGCCATCGTCAGCCGTGAGATGCAACTGGCCTTGCCGTCGTCGCCACTGAGGCGAATATCCCAGACGTGCGTGGTACGCCCCAGATGCACCGGCCGCGCAACGGCATGTACGCGTCCGCTGCGCAGGCCACGCAGGTGGTTGGCGTTGACCTCCAGGCCGACGCAGTAGAAACGGCTGCTGTCGATGCACAGGTAGCTGGCGGTGGAACCCAGCGTTTCCGCCAGGACCACCGACGCACCGCCATGCAACAGGCCGTAGGGCTGATGGGTGCGCGAGTCGATCGCCATGCTGGCGCTGAGCGATTCGTCGTCGAAGGCTTCGAAACGAATGTCCAGCACCTCGCCAATACTGTTTTTCAGGGTCGCATTGAGCGCATCGATATCAGGCGGTCGTTGCCACAGTGCCATGCCAGCATTCCTCCTGCCGCGTCGAAAAACCAGGCCGGCAGAGGCCGGCCCATTCATGATCAATCGTGCCAGAGCACCGCTTCGCTGCGCTGCTGCCACTCTGCGAAACGCCCGCCGTAGGTGCCCTCGATCACCGCGCGCTTGATCTTCAGAGTCGGCGTGAGGAAACCGTTCTCCACCGCCCAGACGTCCTTGACCAGCACCAGTCCCTGCAGCTGCTCATGATGATCGAGACAACCGTTGACCTCGGCGAGCAAGGCCTTGAGGCTGCTTTCCAACTCATCACGGTTGTCGTTGGCCGCCTCCTGACGCCCCACGTCCGAAAGCACGCAAAGGGCAATGGGCTGCGGCAGACCATCGCCAACCACGCACACCTGCTCGATACGCGAGTGCTCGCCTATGCGGTTCTCGATCGGCGCTGGCGCCACGTACTTGCCCTTGCTGGTCTTGAAGATTTCCTTGATTCGCCCGGTCAGGCGCAGATTGCCCTCGGCGTCCTGCTCCCCCTTGTCGCCAGTGCGCAAGAAACCATCGTCGGTCAGCGCCTCGGCGGTCTTGAGCGGATCCTTGTAGTAGCCCTGCATGGTCGCGCCACTGCGCACCTGGACTTCACCATCCTCGGCAATGCGCACCTCGACACCCGGATTGTTCTGGCCAATCCAGCCCTGCTTGAACTTGCCAGGTCGGCACACGTGGGAATAGCCGCAGTTCTCGGTCATGCCGTAGACCTCCTGGATCTCCATACCCAGGCGGCGATACCAGTTGAGCAGCGTCTCGGGCACCGGCGCAGCGCCGGACAGCGCGTAGCGAATGGCGTCCAGGCCAAGCCCGGCGAGGACCTTGCGCCCGATGAAGTGGCCAATGATCGGCAGGCGCAGCAGGCGGTCGAGCTTCTGCGCCGGCATCTTGCTGTAGACGCCCATCTGGAACTTGGTCCAGATGCGCGGCACGCCGAACATCACCGTCGGCCGTGCGCGTTTGAGGTCGGCGAGGAAGGTATCCAGGCTTTCGGCGAAGAAGATCGTCTGCCCGGCATAGATCGACGCCAACTCGACGAACATGCGCTCGGCCACGTGACACAGCGGCAGGTAGGAGATCAGCCGATCATCCTCACCCACGCCGAACAGCGTGATGGCATTGCTGGCAGCGAAACCGAAATTGGAGAAATTGTGCATCACGCCCTTGGGCATGCCGGTGGTGCCGGAGGTATAGATGATGGTCGCCAACTGGTTGGCTGCAGGCTTGGGGTCATCCTGAATCGGCGCGCTGCGCTGCAGGTCGTCCCAGCGGTAATCGAATTCGCCGTGCGGATGCAGTGGCAGGCTGACGGTCGGTAACCCCTGCGGCAGCCCCGGCGCCATCGACGCCCAGTCGTCGAGCTTGCCAATGAAAGCCAATGCCGCCTCGGAATGCTCCAGTACCTGGCCCATGGAGTCGGCGGTGAGATTGGGATAGAGCGGCACCGAAACATGACCGGCCATCCAGATGGCCAGGTCGGTGATGATCCAGTGCGCACAGTTCTTGGAAATGATGGCGATACGGCTGCAGGGCGGCAACTCCCGGCTGCGCAGCCAATTGGCGGCTCGACGTGCCTGTTCGCCGACATCGGCCCAGCTCAGCTCCAGCAGCTGGCCGCCCCCCAGAGGCTGCACCATGTAGGTTTTGTTCGGGTGCCTTGCTTCACGTTCGTAAAACAGCTCGAGCGGCAAACGGATTGCATCAGCCACGGGGCTTGCTCCTTTGTTGTTTTTGTAGGAATCAACCAAGCATTTGCTTGGTTGAATATTCCACGCAGACAAAAGAGGCGCAAGTTAAGAAATGTTTCTCGCCTGGAACATTTGCATGCTCCTACGAAGGCCAGGCGGGATGCACCTGCAGCGCCGCGAAAGGCGCTGCGGGCTCAACGGGGATGGATCAGCGCCAGCAGTTCCATCAACCCGGCGGCCGGAATGTCGCCTTCCAGCTCGGCCAGGCTGGCAGTGCGCATGGGCAACGGCTCCTGACGATGACCGTGCACCAACAACCCACCCAATGCACCAATCAGAGGCTGGTGGCTGACCAGCAGCACCTCGGCGCTTTCACGCTCATCGAGATGCTTCAGCACTTCGCGCGGATCACTGTCCGGGGTCAGCCAGGGCACCGTAACGGCTTTGCCGGCGAAGCCCAGTTCGCCGCGTACCAGCTCGGCCGTCTGCTGAGCACGCACATAGGGGCTGGCAACAATGGCAGTCAATGGCCGGCCGGCGAGCTGAGCGGCTGCCTGCAGCACTTCATTGCGACCGTGAGCAGTCAGCTCGCGGGCCGCATCGCTTTCAGCCTGCGGCTCGGCTTCACCATGACGCAGCAGCCATAGCCTCACAGCTTGGGCTCCTCGTCGCGCACCGGATGTGGCGCTGGCGGGATGCTGTGTGCGGTTTCGCCTTCCGGCGTGCGCGGCGCAGGCCAATCAGCGAACGGCCAGGGTTTTTCGTCGGTATTGAAGGTACCGAAACGACCGATCTGCGCCAGGTACTGGCTCAGGCTGTCACCAAAACTCATCAGTCCGCCATTGGGCGCCCCGTAGAACAGGCGATATCCCAGTTGCAGCAGTACCACCGCACCGAGCACCACCTCGGCCAGTTGCCAGACGATGACGAAAATCACCATCCACAGAATGCGCAGCAGAATCGACTCACGCTCCAGTTCCTGTTTTTCATCGCTCATGACTCACGCTCCTTGATTGGCTGCCGGGCTCAGAAACCCGCAGTAGGGATGAAATCGACATCGGTCTTGGGCTCGCCGAGCATCAGCAGTTCGATGACCTGAGCCAGCGTACGCCCCTCGAAAAGAATGGCATGCAAACCTGCGACCAGTGGCATGTACACGTCCAGCTCCTCGGCGCGAGCCTTGAGCACCTTCAGTGTGTTGACCCCTTCGGCGACTTCTCCGAGACGCTGCACGGCCTCTTCCAGGCTGAGACCTTCGCCCAGGGCGAAGCCCACCTGATAGTTGCGACTCTTCGGTGACGAACAGGTGACGATAAGGTCGCCGACGCCCGCCAGGCCGAGAAAGGTCATGGGGTTGGCGCCGAGCTTGACCGCGAAACGGGTCATCTCTGCCAGGGCGCGGGTGATCAGCATGCTCTTGGTGTTCTCGCCCATGCCCAGCGCCGCCGCCATGCCGGACATGATGGCGTAGACGTTCTTCAGCGCCCCGCCGAGCTCCACGCCGAAACGGTCGGCGCTGGCGTAGACACGGAAGGTCCGCCCATGCAGGGCCTGCTGCACGCGCAGGCACAGTTCTTCGTCTTCACTGGCGATCACCGTCGCGGTCAGAGCGTGGTCGGCCACCTCCTTGGCCAGGTTCGGCCCGGACAACACACCGATACGCGCATCGGGGGCGATCTCTTCGAGAATCTGACTCATCAGCTTGAAAGTCTTGGCCTCGATGCCTTTGGTCGTACTGATCAGCATCTTGCCCGCCAGCAGCGGCGCGACGGGTTGCAGGGCATCGCGCAGGGCGCTGGAAGGCAACGCGACCAACACCAGCTCGACCTGCTGCAGCACACCGCTAAGGTCGCTGGTCGGCTCGATACCGCAATGCAGCTTGACGCCCTTCAGGTAGCGCGGGTTTTCCCCGCTCTGGCGCATCTGCTCGGCCTGCTCGGGGTCGCGCATCCACTGCAGGACGCGCTGGCCGTTTTCCGCCAGCAGATTGGCCAAGGCGGTGCCGAAGCTGCCGCCGCCGATTACGGCAATGGGTTGAAGCTGTGTCATAGGTCTTCCGAATGAGGCCATTGGTGATGGCGGTCTGCAGGCATTATACGGAGCCGAGAGTACCCGGCCAGGGCAAAAGTTCAGTGCTGGCCGCCTATCGAGGCAGACAAACGAGAATTACCGCAGAGTGCGCACGCCTGAGACTGGCAAAGCGCAGCCGGTCGGTTAACATGCCGGATCGACGTTAATTGCCAAGGACGATTCGTGCCCACAGGCAGCCCCTTGCCCCCGCCCAGCTCGTCTCGTCAGCAGACAGCGGAGCCGCCAACCACCAGGGACGGCATGGCCATCGGTCAGCGCCGCGGCTGGAACATCCATACCCGTACCCAGCTGATCAGCGTTGGTCCCGCGCTGTTGCTGACGCTGCTGCTGACCGGCTTTCTGACCTTCACACGCCTGCAGGATCTGCGCCAGGAACAAGGCCACACCGGTCAGTTGATCGCCAATCAGCTCGCCCCTGCCACCGAATATGGCGTGCTCAATGGCAACCTGCAAAGCCTGGAGGCCCTGCTGCGCGCCACCCTGAGCACCCCTGACGTGCGCTTTGCAGAAGTTCGTGATCGCAACGACGACATCCTCGTGTACGTGGAACTGCCCAAGGAACAAGGTCATAGCACCCCGCAGGTCGAGGTGTTCCAGGCGCCGATTCGTCTGCAGGGACCGCCTTCCCACCTGCAGACACTGCCGCCGCTGAGCAAGGTGCTCGGCGACGGTTACCTGGGGCGGGTCGTGGTCGGCATGTCCAACGACACCTTCAACACCCGTCAGCAGGAAATCCTGCTCAAGGCCGGCGTTCTGTCATTGTTCGCCCTGCTTCTGACCTTCCTCCTCGCCCGTCGCCTGGCCAAACGCCTGGCGCAACCGCTCAGCGCCATGGGGCTGGCTCTGGAGCGCATCCAGAGCGGCGACTACCGCCCATCCCTGGCCGAGCGCGGCAACGACGAGCTGACCGACCTGGCCCGGCACATCAACAACCTGGCTCGCGCGCTCGAGCAAAGCGGCCAGGAGCAGCAGCAGGCGATTGCCGAACTGATTCAGGCCCGCGAGGAATCCGAGCAGGCCAACCGCGCCAAGTCCGACTTCCTGGCGATGATGAGCCACGAACTGCGCACCCCCATGAATGGTGTGCTGGGCATGCTGCAATTGCTGGAAACCACCAGTCTCAATGACGAACAGACCGAATACGCTGCCCTGGCCACCGAGTCCACCGAACACCTGCTCAAAGTGATCAACGATATCCTCGACTTCTCGCGGATCGAACGCGGTGCGCTGGAGCTCGAAGCCATTCCCTTCAGCCTGCTGGAGCTGCTGCAAGGCTCGGTGCAGGTGTTCCAGCACAGCGCCCAGCAACGTGGCCTGCGCCTGCTGCTGGAAACCCAAACCGGCCTCGACCAGTTGGAAGTGCGCGGCGACCCCACACGCATCCGGCAGATTCTGGTCAACCTGGTCGGCAACGCGCTGAAGTTCACCGAAGAAGGCCAGATCCGCGTGGAGACCCGCTGGCAGAAGCTGGACGAGCAGGTGCTGTGGTTCACCTGCGCCGTGCATGACAGCGGTATCGGCGTCGATGCCGAGCGCCTGGAGCACATGTTCGATGCCTTCCAGCAGGCCGACACCTCGATTTCTCGGCGTTACGGCGGCACCGGCCTTGGCCTGCCGATTGCCCGCACCCTGGCCGAGCGCATGGGCGGCACCCTGCGTGCGGAAAGCCAATTAGGCGAAGGCTCGGTATTCACCCTGGAAATACCGTTGCCCTTTGTGCCTTGCAGCGAGCATTTGCACAGCAGCGACAACCAGGCGCTCGGCAGCGGCGACGGCCAGGCCGTGCTGTTGGTCGAGGACAACCCGGTCAACCAGACGGTGATCGAAGCCATGCTGCGCAGCCTGGGCTATCAGGTCAGTCTGGTCGGCGATGGCCAGCAAGCGGTGCAGAGCGTCGCCCAGCACGACTACGACGCGATTTTGATGGACTGTCGCCTGCCGCTGATGGATGGCTACGAGGCCACGCGGCAGATCCGTCAGCTCGAACAGGGACAACAGGTACCCATCATCGCCTTGACGGCCAATGCCCTGCAGGGTGACCGCGAAGCCTGCCTGGAAGCGGGAATGAACGATTACCTGGCAAAACCGTTCAAACGGGCTGACTTGCAGCGCATTCTGGTGCGTTGGCTGCCAGTCCGGACATAAGTGACTGGCGCCCGTGACAAGCCCGAGTTACAAGGGGAAACTGCTGTCCTGTGACAATACGGAACTAGCAGAGTACAACTGTACTCACTGCGCTGTGACTTTCACCACAACGCAACAGTCTATGACTAGGCTGCCGGCATACCCCTACCGGGCGTAGCCGGCCAGGACGATTCGCCCAGCCTTAGAAGCGTGGGGACAATTGAGGAGCTCGCATGACAAGACAAAACGCCTACACTCGGGAAGACCTGCTCGCCTGCAGCCGCGGCGAACTGTTCGGCCCGGGGAACGCGCAACTGCCCGCCCCAAATATGCTGATGATCGATCGCATCGCTCACATCAGTGAAACCGGCGGCAAGTACGGCAAGGGCGAAATCGTCGCTGAGCTCGATATCAATCCGGACCTTTGGTTCTTCGGTTGCCACTTCGAGGGTGACCCGGTGATGCCGGGCTGCCTCGGTCTCGACGCCATGTGGCAGTTGGTCGGCTTCTACCTCGGCTGGCAAGGCAACCCGGGCCGTGGTCGTGCCCTGGGTAGTGGCGAAGTGAAATTCTTCGGTCAGGTTCTGCCGACCGCCAAGAAGGTCACCTACAACATTCACATCAAGCGCACCATCAGCCGCTCACTGATCCTCGGCATCGCCGATGGCACCGTGGCCGTCGACGGTCGCGAGATCTACAGCGCCGAAGGCCTGCGCGTCGGCCTGTTCACCTCCACCGACAGTTTCTGAAGGACTTGCACATGCGTCGTGTAGTGATCACCGGTCTGGGCATCGTTTCCTGCCTGGGTACTGATAAAGAAGCCGTAGCTGCCAGCCTGCGCGCAGGCAAGTCCGGCATCCGCTTCAATCCCTCCTACGCCGAGATGGGCCTGCGCAGCCAGGTGTCCGGCTCGGTCAACCTGAACCTGGAAGAGCTGATCGACCGTAAGCTGTATCGCTTCATGGGCGATGCGGCGGCCTTCGCCTACCTGTCGATGGAACAGGCGATCAAGGACTCCGGCCTCAGCGAAGAGCAGATTTCCAACCCGCGTACCGGGCTGATTGCCGGCTCCGGCGGTGCCTCCACCGTCAACCAGATGGAAGCCATCGACACCCTGCGCGAAAAAGGCGTCAAGCGCATCGGCCCATACCGCGTGACCCGCACCATGGGCAGCACCGTATCGGCTTGCCTGGCCACGCCGTTCAAGATCAAGGGCGTGAACTTTTCCATCTCCTCGGCCTGCGCCACCAGTGCGCATTGCATCGGCCAGGCCATGGAGCAGATCCAGCTGGGTAAACAGGACGTGGTCTTCGCCGGCGGCGGTGAAGAAGAGCACTGGAGCCAGAGCTGCCTGTTCGACGCCATGGGCGCCCTCTCCACCCAGTACAACGAGACGCCGGAGAAAGCCTCCCGCGCCTATGACGCCAAGCGTGACGGTTTCGTCATCGCCGGTGGTGGTGGCATGGTCGTGGTCGAGGAGCTGGAACACGCTCTGGCCCGCGGCGCCAAGATCTACGCCGAAATCGTCGGTTACGGTGCCACCAGCGACGGTTACGACATGGTCGCTCCGAGCGGTGAAGGTGCGATTCGCTGCATGCAGCAAGCGCTGGCAACCGTCGACACTCCGATCGATTACCTGAACACCCACGGCACCTCGACGCCGGTTGGTGATGTCGCGGAAATCAAAGGTGTGCGCGCCGTATTCGGCGACAAGGCTCCGGCCATCAGCTCGACCAAGAGCCTGTCCGGTCACAGCCTCGGCGCTGCCGGCGTGCAGGAAGCGATCTACTGCATGCTGATGATGGAAGGCAACTTCATCGCCGCATCGGCCAACATCGACGAGCTCGACCCGGAAGTGGCCGACCTGCCAATCCAGCTCAAGACCGCCGAAAACGCCAAGCTCGACACCGTGATGAGCAACAGCTTCGGCTTCGGCGGCACCAACGCCACGCTGGTGCTCAAGCGCTGGGCAGGCAAGTAACTGCTGCGGTAATGAAAACGGCGCCTTCGGGCGCCGTTTTCGTTTGTGGCCCTGCCTCAGACCTTGAAGCGCGTCACCAGGTTGTTCAGGTCGACGGCCAGGCGCGACAACTCCTGGCTCGATGCACTGGTCTGATTGGCCCCGGCTGACGTCTGCATCGACAGATCGCGGATGTTGACCAGGTTGCGGTCCACCTCACGCGCGACCTGCGCCTGCTCCTCGGAAGCGCTGGCGATCACCAGGTTGCGCTCGTTGATCGAGGAGATCGCCTGGGTGATCTGCTCCAGCGCCACGCCGGCAGCCTGGGCCACCTCAAGCGTGGAGCGGGCACGCCCGGTACTGCTCTGCATGGCGCTGACGGCGCGATCCGTTCCGCCCTGGATACCGCCGATCATCTGCTCGATTTCCTGGGTCGACTGCTGGGTGCGATGGGCCAGCGCCCTCACCTCGTCGGCTACTACAGCGAAGCCGCGACCTGCATCACCAGCCCGAGCAGCCTCGATGGCGGCATTGAGTGCCAGCAGGTTGGTCTGCTCGGCGATGGAGCGAATCACGTCAAGCACCTTGCTGATCTCGTGCACACGCTCAGCCAACTGCTCGATCTCCGCTGAAGTGGTGGTGACATCGCTAGCCAGTTGGCCGATGGAGTCGACGGTCTGGTGCACCTGCTCACGCCCACGCTGGGCCGTGACGGTCGACTCGCGCGAGGCTTCGGAGGTGCTCACGGCGTTACGCGCCACCTCCTCGACCGCCGCCGTCATCTCGTTAACCGCAGTGGCGGCCTGCTCGATCTCGGTGTTCTGCTGATGCAGACCGCGAGTCGAATCCTCGGTCACCGCATGCAGTTGTTCCGATGCCGACGCTAGCTGGTTGGAGGAATCGGAAATGCCCTGGATGGTGGTACGCAGGCTCTGCTGCATGTCTTTCAGGGCGCCGAGCAAGCGCGCAGGCTCGTCTTTCCCTTCCGTGTGAATACTCTGCGTCAAGTCGCCGGAGGCGACTTGCTCCGCCACCCGCACCGCCTCACTCAACGGCGCGACGATACTGCGCGTCAGCAGCAGCGCCAGCGCGACAGTGATCAGGGTCGCCAGGATCATCATGGCGATTACCCAGATCCGCGCAGACACGGTTACCTCGTCAACCATTTCCCCGGCGCCCAGAGCACCTAGCCTGTTGATCTCAGTCAGCTTGATGAGGTTCTTCAGCATGGCATCGGCATGCTGGTTGATCGAACCGCCAACGACCTCGGCAGCCGCCTCGAAATCACCTTGACGAACGGCCTCCGTTATACGGCCTTGCTCCTGCAGGTAAGCTGCTTCGGCACGTTTGAACTCGTCATAGATACCCTGTTCTTCGGCGCTGGAAATCAGTTGTTCATAACTCCCCAGACTCTTGCCAAGGGATGAGCGCAACTCCTCAGCCAGGCGAAGATTGTTCTGCACCTGGGCTGAATCACGATTGAGGATCAAGCGCAGGGTAATGGCGCGCAAACGCAAGACGTTGACGTTGACGTCACCAATGGCCAGGACGCTTGGCAGCCAGTTCTCGTTGATCTCATCGGACTTTTCACGCATTGCCCCCATCTGCGTCAGTGAAAAAATCCCGAGCAGTACAACAAGCAGAGCAACCAGCCCGAATCCAATAGCCGCCCGTGGGGCGATAGAGACATTACGCAGTGACATTTCGTGAAACTCCCTTTTGCGCGCACAAATCGAGACATCCATAGCCTTGCCTGGCATAGGACCTTGGAGATTGCGCTAATCCCTAATCTCTTATCGACGCCATCCACGCACTCTTGATCAGAAAAAAGAAAATCTTAACGACGCAGCGCCCCGGCCATCGCCTGGTCAACATGGTGGCGCCATTCGGCATCACGCCAGTCCTGCTCCCTGCTGACATGCCAGTCATCACGTTGCTGGCTCTGCTCGCACTGCCGAAAGCCATCGTCCCACCCCTGCGTGTACAGAGGCTCGGACTGATAGCGGCTGAGCGCTTTGGTGTAACCGCCCAACGGGCCGGCGGCTGCCCGTCCACTCTGGCAGCCCGCCTCGAAACCATCGACGAAGGCTGGCGGATAGTCGGCAGCCAGCATGCTTTCGCGCAGGCTCTGGCAGGCGGTGAGCATGACCAGCAATCCGCCGAGCAGCATCCGCTGGCATGCCGTCATCTCAGGCGCCCCCAATCCAGTCGGAAAGCGCGGTCTTGAGTTGGCACAGCGCCCAGGGGCTGGTGCTGCAGGCGCCGCTTTCCAGCGCCGTGCGCAAGGCGCCGACATCGGCACCACGAATGTAGCGTTCGGCATCGCCCATGCGGTCTTCACCGCCGAAGCCAGCACCGGCCATCTCTGCCAGCGCCTGCTCCTTGCTCCAGTCCTGATAGATGATGCGATACATCGCCGCGATCAAGCCGGTACGGTTCTGCCCATGCTTGCAATGAATCAACACCGGGCCCTGGGCCTGCGCTTGGCGAATGCTGCGCATCACCTCGATCACATCGGTGTCGTCGATGCGGTCGGTATGCAGCGGCAACTGGATCTGGCGTACACGCGGATCACGCAGCCACTGCTCGTCACTCTTCTGATAGAAGTTGATCACCGTGGCAACGCCGAGCGCCTGCAGCTGCGGCCAGTCCTTCGCCGCTGGCAGCGCGCTGCGATAGAGATCGGGCGTCATGCGATACAGGTTGATGCGCGAGTCCAACGGCTGCGCCCAGTTGCCTGGACGCACGCCCTGCAGGGGCGCTGCCGGCGAGCTCGTCGCCCCCCAGGCCATGCTCAAGGGCAGTGCCAGCAATGCACTGAAGAACACCAGGGCTGCCAGCACCAGGCACAGGCTCTGTACGATTCGGTTCATCGGCAGGTTTCTCCCAGGACGGTCTCTTGATAGGAACTACGCGCCACAGGGACGCGGTAAAGCAGCCAGCGATAGGTCAGCACGCAGATCACCCAGTCGATCAGCAGCGTCCACAGGTTGTGTGAAAGGAAATGTGCGCCCTGCAGCATGCGCCCCAGGGAAAACAGCGAACCGAGCCCCAAAGCGCATGCCAGCGCCACGCGCGCGAGCCGTGGTCGGCGGTCGCGCAGCACGAAGAACAGCGCCAGCAGCGAGAAGCCGGCCGTGGCATGGCCGCCGGGCCAGCAACGGCCAGGGTTGGCAGTAGGCGCGCGTTCGCTGAGCAGCGGCGTGAACTGCTCCTGGCCACCGAACTCGCTCAGGCTCCAGGGGCAGTGCATGCCGGTCAGCGTCTTCAGCGGAGTGACCACCGAAGTCGACAGGCCCAGCGCCAGCACCAGGTAACCCAGCTGACGGCGCCAGACGCGCAAGCGCGTCGGCAGCAGACTGAGCACGAAGCCGGCGATGGCCAGCACACCCAGCACGATCACCGCCTGCTTGGCGCGGTCATGCAGAATGTCTTCCAGCCAGAAGCTGTGGCGGCCGATGAAGCCTTCGCCAGGCTGGTAGAACAGATTAGCCAGGGCGAAATCCACCGGACTGGGATCGATCACCAGCATCAGCGCCATCAACAACAGCGGAATGCCCAGCGCCAGGCGAAAATTGAAATAACGAGACGGCATGGTCGCTCCTTAGCGCTGGCTCATGCGTTGATCTGACTGATCGTCTGGGTGCCAGGCGATCAGGCGTTTGCCGAAGGCATGGCTGGCGCCCTGGTAGTAGGCGATGTCACGCTGCATCAGCGGATCATCAGTGCCGACCTGAGCCTCGCGGCTGCGGCCCAGGGCATCTTCGTGGCGACGCATGCCCTGGCGCGGGCTGAGAATCGCCAGATCGTGCCCGTCGAACAGCCCCAGGTGCTGGTAGTTACCCAGCAGGGCGCGGCCTGCTGCGTGATCCTCGCGCAGCACGTTGCGGCCAAAGAAGGTCGACACGTAGTCCAGGTTCAGCAGCCCCATCAGCGTCGGCGCCACGTCGATCTGGCTGGCCACGTCGGCGTACTCGGCAGGTTTGATGTGCTTGGGCGAGTAGACGAACAACGGGATGTGATAGTTGGCCACCGGCAGGTCTTCGCGTCCGGCGCTGCCGGCGGTGTGGTCGGCGACAAAGACGAACAGGGTGTCGTCGAACCACGGCTTGCTGCGCGCCTCGGCGAGGAACTGGCCAATGGCATAGTCGGTGTACTTGACCGCGCCCTCGCGCCCGTCGCCCGACTCGATGTCGATACGGCCATCGGGATAGGTGTAGGGGCGATGGTTGGAGGTGGTCATCAGCTGCAGGAAGAAACGCTTGCCACTGGCGTGGTCGGCATCGGCCACCTTCATCGCCTGGTGATAGAGATCCTCGTCGGCCATGCCCCAGGCATTCTGGAAGCTCATGTCGGCGTCGGCGACGCTGCTCTGGTCGACGATGCGGTAGCCGTTGCCGCCAAAGAAGGCGTTCATGTTGTCGAAGTAACCGCGCCCGCCGTAGATGAACACGCTGTCATAGCCCTTGGCGCCCAACTGCTGACCCAGGCTGGCGTAACCGGCCTCTCGGCCGATGCGCTTGACGATGGAGCGTCCCGGCGTCGGCGGCATGGACAGGGTGATCGCCTCCAGGCCACGGTCGGTGCGGGTGCCGGTGGCATAGAAGTTGGTGAACACCAGGCTGTGCTTGCGCAGCTCATCGAGATTCGGGGTCAAGCCGCGGGTGTCACCGAAGCTGCCCAGGTACTTGGCACTGAGGCTTTCGATGGTCACCAGCACCACGTTGAGCGGTTTTGGCTGGCCCGGGTTGTCGATCACCCGGCGAATGTCTTCGGGGTCGCTGCCAATGAAGCGTGCATTGGGCTCAGCCACTTCCTCACGCAGCAAGCTGGCCACGGCCTGATCCGGCAAGGTTGCGTAGAACTGCTGGTAATCCAGCTCGTTGTTACGAAAGGCGGCGAAGAACTGGTAAGGCCCGTTGCTTGCCAGTTCACGCTGATAGGTGTTGCCGCCCAGCCCACGCGGTGCGTCCTGGCCGACCACGACCAGGCACAGCCCGACCAGCATGGCCAGCAGCATCACGCCTGGCACCGCGCGCTTGAACGGCAGGCGCGGTGCCTGCAGCGCATCGCGCAGGACACGCCGCAGAGCGAAGGTGAGGCCGATCGCCAGGGCAGCCAGTAGCGCCAGCAACGGGTAGATCGGGTAGGACTCGAGGATGTTGTCCACCACCTCCTTGGAATACACCAGATAATCCACGGCGATGAAGTTGAAGCGCACCCCGAACTCGTCCCAGAACAGCCACTCCGCCACGGCGGTGAACAGCATCACGAAGATGCTGACGGCAAGCACGCCGATCAACAGCCGCTGGTGCCAGCGCCGCTGCCACAGCCAGGCCGGACACAGCAGCAGGTACAGCGCCATCGGCGCAGCGGCGTAAAGCAGAAAGCTCAGGTCATAGACCAAGCCGACTGCATACAGGCCGAGCAGGTTGACCGGCGTGATGCCGGCATCGCCCAGATGGCTGATCAGCAGCACGCTGCGGGTAAGGAAGAAAACTGCCAGCCAGACCAACAGAATGATCGACAGATAACGAAGTTGCGCGTATTGAAGCCGTGGCATCGTATGATCCTTGTTGGATGAACGAGCCGAAGTCTGCTCCCCGCGTCGTGAGCCCTTCGTCAAAGCCGTGTGAAAAAATCGTCAAACCCGGGACTAACCGCCGATGCGTATTCTGGTCATCGAAGACAATCGAGACATCCTCGCCAACGTGCTCGACTACCTGCAGCTCAAGGGCTTTACCGTGGACTGTGCCCAGGACGGCCTGAGTGGCTTGCACCTGGCCAGCAGCGGCCATTACGACTTGATCGTGCTGGACATCATGTTGCCCGGCATCGACGGCTATCAGGTGTGCAAGCGCCTGCGCGAAGACGGTCGCAGCGAGGTGCCGATTCTCATGCTCACCGCTCGCGATGCGCTGGATGACCGCCTGCAGGGGCTCAACGCCGGCGCCGACGATTACCTGATCAAGCCCTTTGCCCTGTCCGAGCTGGTGGCACGTATCGAGGCGATCCTGCGCCGCAGCCGCGGCAGCCGCAAACGCCAGCTGCAGGTCGCCGACCTCAACTATGACCTCGACACCCTGCACGTCAGCCGCGCCGGTCAGCCGCTCAAGCTCAACCCGCTGGGGCTCAAGCTACTGGCCATCCTCATGCAGCGCAGCCCGGCCGTGGTGCGCCGCGAGGCCCTGGAAGAAGCCCTGTGGGGCGACGATTGCCCGGACAGCGACAGCCTGCGCAGCCACATCCATCAGCTGCGCCAGGTGCTCGACAAACCCTTCCCCACACCGCTGCTGCACACCATCCATGGCGTCGGTTATCGCCTGGCGGAGAGCACCGATGCTGTCTAAGCAACCATTCGAGCGGCGCATCCTGATCGCCTTCGTGCTGATGACCGTGATGGTCAGCGGCCTGTTTTCCCTGAGCATCGTCGCCGTGGTGCACTTCATCGAAGAGCATCTGGTGTCACAGGACATGAGTCGCCAACTGGACGAAACCCTCAAGGAGGACATCAGCCAGGACCTCGCTCCACGGCTGGACAGCAGCACCCGGTTCTTCTCCTCCGATCAGGCCCAATACGCCATTCCAGCGGAGTACAAGGGCCTGCAAGAGGGCTTCAACGAAGTGGTCAACGGTGATCAGGCCTATTACGTCTATGTGCAGGAGATCAATGGCCAGACCTACATGCTGGTGCAGGAACAGGAGGAGTTCGAAGCCCGCGAGAGCGCACTGTTCAACGTTGTCCTCGCCGGTTTCCTGCTCACCGTGATTGCGGCCTGGGGCCTGGGCCTGGTGACGGCACGCAAGGTCATGGCGCCGGTGACACGCCTGGCCCAACAAGTGCGGCATCGCGATCAGTTGCACCCACTGGCACCGCCACTGGCGCCAGACTATCCGGACGACGAGATCGGCCAATTGGCCGCAGCCTTCGACAGCACCCTCGGCCAGGTACGCCAGTCGCTGGAGCGCGAACGCCTGTTCACCAGCGATGTCAGCCATGAACTGCGCACGCCGCTGATGATCATCGCCTCCTCCTGCGAATTGCTCAGCGAGGCGCCGCTGGCCCCGCGCGAGAAGGAACAGGTCGCGCGCATCGCCCGCGCCTGCGAGGAAATGCGCGAACTGGTGCAGACCTTTCTGCAACTGGCGCGCGACAAGAGTAACGAAGCGGTGTTCATCGGCGAGCGCTCCCTGGCCAGTGTCGCCGAGGAGCAGGCCTGTCGTTGGGGCGCACTGATGGAGGAAAAGGGTCTGGCGTTCCAGATGCAGGTCGAGGGCGAGGATCATGGGCAGTACAACGCCACCTTTCTCGCCACGGTGATGGCCAACCTGCTGCGCAATGCCCTGCATTACACCGAACACGGCAGCGTGCGCCTGATCCTCGAACAGGGCGCCTTCCGCATCGAAGACAGCGGCGCAGGCATACCGATCGAGCAGCACGAGCGGATCTTCCAGCCCTTCGTACGCGGCGCGCAGGCCCGAGGCGAAGGGCTTGGCCTGGGGCTGTCGCTGGTCAAGCGGATCTGCGCCAAGCAGGGCTGGCAGGTCAGCCTGCAGAGCGAACCGGGCCATACCCGTTTCCGGGTAACGCTGAATACCAGCAGCGTTTGACGAAATTTTCACAGCCCTTTGACGTGATCTTGATGCCCTGACCTCTAGGGTGGCGAACGTGACCCATTTGCCGGACGTTCGCCATGACCAAGCAAAGCCCCATCGAGCTGGAATTTTCCCGCAAGTACGACCGCGACCACTCCCAGCAGTACCTGCACAAGCATCAGGACGGCCTGGCCAGGCGCCTGTCGCACTGGCGTGACGTGCAGGTCGCGCGCCACGCACTGAAGCTTGCCGATGAGCCCAACCTGGTGCTCGATCTGCCCTGCGGTGCCGGGCGTTTCTGGCCGATGCTCTGCGAGCAACCAAACCGGGTGATCTTCGCCGCCGACAACTCGGCCGACATGATCGCCACCGCACGTGCCGCCCAGCCACCCCAAGTGGTGGCGCGGGTCAACAGTTTCCGCACCTCCGCATTCGATATCGATCTGGGCGACAACGCGGTGGACTGCATCTTCTGCATCCGTCTGCTGCATCACATCGAATCGGCCGAACACCGCCTGGCCATCCTGCGCGAGTTTCATCGCGTCAGCCGCGATACGGTGATCGTGTCGCTGTGGGTCGATGGCAACTACAAGGCCTGGAAACGCAAGCGTCTGGAAGCGCGCCGTGCCGCCCAGGGCCGCGCCTCGGAAAACCAGAACCGCTTCGTCGTGGCCAGGAGCACGCTGGAGAACGAATTCCACCAGGCCGGTTTCAGCATTCTCGGCCACCTGGACTTCCTGCCCGGCTACGCCATGTGGCGCACCTACGTCCTGCGCAAGGTGGCCTGAGATGGGTATTCTCAGCGAACAGGCCCTGACCGCCCTGCCCTCTACCGAATTCGACCGCTGGTGGCACAGCCCGGGCGAATGGGTCGAACCGGCCAATCAACGCCGTGGCGGCGAAAGCGGCGTGCGCCTGCTGCAACACTGGGATGCCAGCCGGCCAGCGCTGTTCTGCAAGCGCCAGAGCGGGCATATCTACCGCTCGGTGCGCCATCCGTGGGGGCGCCCGACCATCCTGCGTGAGTTGCAAGCCTACCGTGCCCTTGCCCGCCTGGGTGTGCGTACGCCGAACATCGTCTACTGTGCGGCTCGCAAACAGGGCGGACAGTGGCAGGCGCTGCTGATCACCGAAGCACTGAAGGGCTTCGTCAGCCTGGAACAGTGGTACGAGCAGCCGCATGCGCCGCAGCTCAACCAACGGATGCTGCAGCGTCTTGCCGCAACCCTGGCGCGCCTGCATCTGGGTGGCTGGCAACACGGCTGCTGCTACGCCAAGCACCTGTTCGTCAAGGCACATGGCGATGGCGATGTGGACATTGCCCTGCTGGACCTGGAAAAAAGCCGCCGACGCTGGCGTGCCGCCAGCGCAGCGCGGCGCGACCTGGGCCAGCTGGACCGGCATCGCGGCGCCATGCCCGAAGCCGACATGCTCTACCTGCGCCAGGCGTACCAGCAGGCGCTGAACACACCCTGGGGCGGGCTGCAGACATGAATGAAAGCCCCGATCTGGATGCGTTGTCGTTCAAGGGACGGCGTGGCCTGACGCGTATTCTCGATGCCACCGGCTATTCGCTCGCCGGGCTGCGCGCCGCTTACCAGGGTGAGGCGGCGTTCCGCCAGCTGGTGTGGCTCAATCTGGTACTGCTGCCGCTGGCATGGGTAGTCGACGTCAGTCGCGCGGAACGGGCGGTGCTGGTTCTGGTGCCGTTACTGGCACTGGTGGTGGAGTTGCTCAATTCCGCCATCGAAGCGGTGGTGGACCGCATTTCCCTGAACCTGCACCCGCTGTCCAAGCAGGCCAAGGACATGGGCAGTGCGGCACAGATGGTCGCGTTGCTGATGATCGCCCTGAGCTGGGCGATCATCCTGCTCTGATCAGCGCACGGTGAAACGCTGTTCGGCCAGCTTGCGATCGCCCTGATAAACGATGAAATGCCATTCACCGGGCACCACTTCGTGGTGTTCGGTGAACTCGAACGCCATCACATCCTGCGGCGCGCCGAGCACCAGCTTCTGCTGCACTTCGAACTTGTCATGACGCTGGCCATCCGGGGTAACCACACCGGGCGTGAGGTACAGCAGGGTCAGCGGAGCTTCACCCTCGCGCTTGCCGGCCAGGCTGTAGCGCATGCCGAACTTGGTGCCGAGCTTGGCCGGAACCTGGTCGGTGCGTTGGATTTCCTGATTGCTGCGGGTGAGCACTCGCTCGCCTGGTTGAAAGTCCTGGTACTGGCTGCTGAAGACGCCGTACTCGACCGGACCTTCGACGCGAACTTCCGCCTGGCTCAGACCTGCCCAGACGAATAGACCGGCCATCATGGCCACTCGGGTGTAATGCATGGTGCGCTCCTCGTTGAGATGAGCGCGAGCCTATGACGCCCGAGTGACAGCCTGATGACAGATGCGCTAAGGAACATGCCCTCCCTCATCCGGCGCTACGCGCAGCCTTCTCCCTGAGGAAGAAGGTCATAGGAGGTCGCCACTGCGCGACGTCAACTCTATGGGTCCAGCTCGGCCTGCACCTTGCGCGGCAACACGGACAGAAAGTTGTCGCGTGCCACCTTGTGCGCCACGTCCTCGGGCAAGGCATCGAGGAAGGGGTCGAACCCCTTCATGTATTCGCCCAGGCTGCCGAAACGGCCGACCACGTCAGAGCCGAGCATGAAGCGCTCCGGGTAACTGCTGACCAGGTGCACCCACTTCGGGTCAGGCTTGCCGTTCTCGTCCAGCAGATAGGGATGCAGCATGGTCCAGGACAGATCGATGTACAGATTCGGGTACTGGCCGAGCATGCGTTCGATGGTCTCCAGCAGGAAGCCGAGCTTTTCCTGATGCCGATGAATCTCGGCACTGGTACCGGCATGCGCCCAGATGAAGCGCACATGTGGGTGGTTGCGCAGAGGCGCCTCGATCTCCTCGAGATAGATCGGCTCGCGCTCACGTTTGGAGGTGATGTTCGAGTGCAGCATCACCGGCAGGTCATATTCGGCCGCCAGGTGAAAGACCCGCGCCAGCGCCTCGTTGTTGGCGCGTGGCGCACTGCCGTGGATCAGCGCGGTGAGGTCGTCGTGACGGGTGAACACCTCGCCGATGCCCTGCCACAGGCCGGGGTCGAGCTCCAGCATGCGGCGGATATGCGCATCGGCATTCTTGTCGTTGGGGTTGAAGCCGGAAAGGAACGGATGGAAGCGCTTGCGCTGCTCGGCGGGCAGACGCTTGTAGGCAGCGGCGATGAACACGTCGGTCGCGCTGTACCAGTAGGCATTGGCGTCATCACCAGCGTAGTAGCGCGGACGCTTGGGCTCGTCCTCGTCCCACTTCTTGGCCACTGGAATACCGGAGAACATCACGTGATCGACGTTGTTTTCCGCCATCTTCTCCAGCAACTCATCCATGCCGGCGCTTTCCTGAAAGAAGTCGACATAGTGCAGGTGCGCGTCGCTGTAACGGTAGTCACGAGCCTGAGCGCTGCAGGCAAAGACGCTGCTGAGCGCCAATATCCATGGCATGGAACGAGATATGAGCAAGACGAGTCCTCCTGACGGCATGAGCAGCATAGACCGCCGAGTTGCGGAGCAAGTTCGGCGATCACGCGTCACCAACTCGCATCAGCGCCCCTGGAAGAAGCAGGCAAAACCTGTGGCCGCACCATATCGATACATGGAAAGCGGGCTGAACACCCGGGACGGCCATGGGCACGCGCGCCAATGATGGCACTTGGCTTGCAGCACCTCAGGCAGACCAGAAAGGGGAATCACCATGTTGCAGTTGCTGCGCAAGCCAGCCCGCAGAGCTCAGGACGAGGCCGCATTGGACGCACTGTTCCAACAACACGATCTCACCACTCGCCTCCCGGACCACTATCAATGGATGACGCGCCTGAACGATTTCAGTGCGGGTCTGCAGCAACGCATTCGCGCCAGCCTGGGTGCCGCCGTCGGCATCGCTGCGCATGCCCCGCAACTGGCCCGCATCGCCGCCGCCAACCAGCAGAGCGGGCAAACCCTGGCGCAGTCCTCGGAGCTGATCGCCAGCGCCAGCGAACAGGTCACCACCACCCTGGACGCTGAACTGGTAACGGGTGCAGGCGAGGTGGCGCGGCTGTCCGCCGAGGTTTCCGCGACCCTGCAGCAGTGCCAGCAAAGTGGCCAGGCCGTGCTGCGCCAAGTCGAAGTGATCGATGCCAGCGAAGCGCAGCTGGGTCAGGTCATCCAGCAACTGGCCGGACAGCTCGATGAGGTGAGCAAGGTCATCGGCGTCATCGCCAGCATCTCCCAGCAAACCAACCTGCTGGCACTCAACGCAGCCATCGAAGCCGCGCGTGCCGGCGAACATGGCCGTGGTTTCGCAGTGGTCGCCGAGGAGGTTCGTCGACTGGCCGGGCATACCACCGAGGCCACAGGCCAGGTCAGCAGCATCATCGAACGCTTCCGCGATGGCATGCAGCAGCTCGGCGATGCCGGCCAACACATGAACCAGGCCGTGGCTGACGGTCGCACCGGCATTGTCGCCGTCAGCCAGGGGCTGGAAAGCACGCGCCAGGCCATGGATCGCCTGGATGGCCAGGTCGGCCAGATCGCCACAGGCACCGAGCAGATCGGCCAGGCCGTACGCTCGATCAACGGCGACGTGCAGAACATTGCCCAGATTGCCGGCGAGTTGCTCGGCAAAGCCGGTCAGGTGCTCCATCACAGCAAGGCTGTTCGCGAGGACGGGGATCGCCTGCTCGCCGGTCTTGGCGACTTCCGCCTGGAAATCCACGCCGCCGTGCGCGCCAGTGTCGAGCAGTTGGCGACACGCGCCGAGCTGGCCGGCGACGTCACGGCAGCCGAGCGGCTACTCGCCGAGACACTGGCGCGCGACAGCCGTTTCGAGCTGTTCTACCTGGTCGACAACCGCGGCGTGCAGATATCCGAGAACATCTTCGCCAGTGATGTGACGCACAACGAAGCGGCCAGCTGTCGTGGCCGCGACTGGAGCCAGCGCCCCTGGTTCCGCGCCGTGGTCGAACGGATGCAAGGCCATATCACCCAGGTCTACCGCTCTTCGGCAACCGATGATTTCTGCTTCACCGTGTCGGTACCTATCGTCGACGGTCAGGGCCGCCTGTTACGTGTGCTGGGCGCCGACGTGCGGCTGTCGGCACTGGTATGAGCACGCTTGCCTGGGCTAGGCTGACGAGCATCGCCGTCACGCCTACAGGGAAGCGCCATGATCCGTATTCATAACAGCAAGGGCCTTCAGCAGCAGATCGAAATCGGCTCGCACCAGTTGCTCGGCGACGTATCGGCCGAGCTCGGTGGCGAGGATGGCGGCCCCGATCCGCACGATCTGTTCGACGCCTCGCTCGGCACCTGCAAGGCCATGACCCTGCTGCTCTATGCGCGCCAGCGCGGCCTGCCACTGGAGGGCATCGACGTCAGCGTCGAGCGTGACGACAGCGAAGAACGCGAAGGCAACTACCGCCTGATCGTCGAGCTGTCGCTCAAAGGTCCGCTGGACGACGCGCAGCGCCAGCAACTGCTGCGTGTCGCCGACAAGTGCCCGATCCACAAGCTGATGACCAGCACCGACATCCAGGTCGAAACCCGTCTGGCTGGAGCCTCGGCATGAGCGAGCTGCAACTGATTCGCCCGCGTGCCGAGGACATCGCCGGGCAACCGATCCTGCGGCCCCTGCCCTCGGCGCGCTTTCGCAGCATCGGTCCCTTCGTCTTCTTCGATCACATGCTGGAGCAGGACTACCCCGCCGGCAGCGGCATGAACATCGCCCAGCACCCGCATATTGGCCTGTCCACCCTCACCTACCTGTTCGAAGGCCAGTTGCTGCACAAGGACAGCCTGGGTTCCGATCAGGTGGTGAAGCCTGGCGAGGTCAGCTGGATGACCGCAGGCCGCGCCGTCGCCCACGTCGAGCGGACACCGCCCGAGCAACTTGACCAGCGCAAACGGGTGCACGGCCTGCAGGTGTGGCTGGCGCTGCCAGAAGCCGACGAGCAGTGCGAGCCAAGTTACAGCCATCACCCGGCCGACTCGCTGCCGCGCAGCGATGCCATGGGCGTGCAGATCACCCTGATCGCCGGCAGCGGCTTTTGCATGGAGTCGCCGGTCCCGGTTCGTTCACCGACCCTGTATGCCGATCTGCACCTGGCCGCCGGGGCCAACCTGCTGATTCCGGCCGAACACAGTGAACGCGCCCTGTACCTGATCGCTGGCGAAGCGGAACTCGATGGCGAGGTGCTGCCCAGGCACAGCATGGCCGTGATTGCCGCCGGCGAAACGCCACTGCTCAGCGCCTGTGGTGAGTGCCACCTGGCGCTGATCGGCGGCGAGCCCATCGGGCCGCGGCGGATAAACTGGAATTTCGTCGCCACCACCTCGGAGCTGATCGACCAGGCGCGCCAACGCTGGGCCGCTGGTGACTGGCCGCAAGTGCCAGACGAAACCACGCGCATCGAACTGCCGCGCTGAACCCATCAAGGACAGGCGCGCAATGGCGCCTGTCACTCGCAAAGGACTGCCCTCTTGCCCTTGTATCGCCCCCTCGCCGGCCTGCTGTTGCTGCCCAACCTGGCTCTGGCCGATCTACCCCGTTTCGAACCTGAACCTGGGCAGCATGCTCAGGTTCAGCAGCAAGGCGAACGCTATTTTCTGCAGCAACCCGACGGCAGCCGCCTCGCATTGAGCATCCCTGAAGGCAACGATGCAGAGGCACCGAGCTTCGAGAGCGAGGACTACAACTTCGACGGCCACCCGGATCTGGCAATTCGAGTTCCGGTCGGGATGGTCAACTCGGCCTACCACATCTACCTCTACCGCCCGGCCCAGCACCGCTTCGAGCGGTTGCAGATGCCGCCGGCGTTGATGGAACGCGTCAATTGCTCATGGCTGTCTGAGCTGCAGCCCAATAATGAGGAGCGAGCTCTCTACAGCCACTGCCGCAGCGGGCCGCGCTGGTACTACGACGCCTACCGTTTCGATGAGTCCGGCGTCCCGTGGCTATACAAGACGCTGCAGGTGCGCCACGACTACGACCCCGATGCTCCCGTGTTCTTTGCCGTCTTTGAGAAGACCCTCGACCCTGAGGGCAACATCATCGCCAGCCGCGCCCTCGACGACGATGATCGGCCCCTGACCTGGACAGTGCCCAGCTCACGCCTCTACCTCCACCAGCGTCCGGACCACGCCAGTCGCAGCAAGGCCTATCTGATCGAGGGGGACGTCTGCGACGTGCTGGATCAGCAAGGCAACTGGCTGCTGATTCGCTACGCCTCACGCAAGGGGCCGCTGGAGCGCTGGGTTTCACTCGACCAGGCCTACGCCCAGGCTCAGCCCTGAACCTTCCCCTTTGAGTACGCCGCAACGCCTTCGCAGTTTTTTGTTACCTGTGCGTGATCCAGAAGCGCAGTAGCCGGGTATAAGCTGCATGCGGATTTTTCAGGCCAACGGATGACCCATGGCAGATCGCGATTTCGATTACGAAAGCACCCTGGAAGCTTGCGCACGCGGCGACGAACGTGCCTTCCAGACGCTCTATCGGCAGGAGGCCGGGCAACTGCTCGGCCTGGCCATCAGCATGCTGGGCCGGCGCGATATCGCCGAGGACTGCCTGCACGACGCCTTCGTGCGCATCTGGCAGCACGCCGCGCGTTTTCGACGCGAACTGGGCAGCGGCCGCGCCTGGGTGCACAGCATCCTGCGCTACCGCGTACTCAACGCCCTGCGCAGTGGCAGCCGTCATGCAGAGGTCGACGATGACTTCATCGAACGCGTGCTGGACGACAGCCCGCAGGCTGAAGCCCAGGCGCTGGAGCAATCCGAAAAGCGCCTGCTGCGTCGCTGCCTGCAACGCCTGGAAAGACCACGCCGCCATCCGATCCTCCTGGCGTTCTACCGGGGCCTGACCCACGAACAGATCGCCAGCCGCCTGAGCACACCGCTGGGCACCATCAAAGGCCGTATCCGCGCCGGCCTGCGCGCGCTGCAGGAGTGTCTGCAAGCATGATTACCCACGATCCCGAAGAACGCCGCGCCCTGATAGGCGAATACCTGCTCGGCCTGCTCGACGAGCAGGAAGCCGCCGAGGTGCGCCAGTTGCTCGAAGACGATGAACAGGCCGCGCGCATGGCGCTGGAATGGGAGCGGCATTTTCTCGAGCTGAGCGACCAACTGCCGGCACAAGCGCCCTCCCCGGCACTCTGGGCCCGTATTCGGCAGAGCCTGGGCCTGCAAGATGAGTCACGTACCAGCCCCCTGGCCAACTGGTGGAACAGCCTGCTGACCTGGCGCCTGACCGCAGCCGCGCTGGCCGTGGCGCTGCTGGTCGCCGTGCTGATGCCGCTATTGCGGGCACCGGACATCGCCGGCGAGCGCTACACCGTGGTGCTGCAGCAGCCGGGCGAGGCGGCCAGACCGGGTTGGGTCATTCAGGTCAGCCGCGACGGCACCTTGCAGCTCGATCCGCTGGTTGCCGACCAGGTGCCTGAAGGGCGCGCCCTGCAATTCTGGACGCTGATCGACCCGGCAGACGGGCCACGCTCGCTGGGTCTGGTCGAAGCCGGACAGCCGCTGCGTTTGCCTGCCGAGCAGATCGGCGCCGTGCAGCCTGGGCAGTTGTTCGAGCTGACCCTCGAACCAGAAGGCGGCTCGCCTTACAACCGCCCCAGCGGCCCCGTGCTGTATATCGGCCGCGCCGTACTGGCCAGCGCCAACTGAAAAGATTGCCGGCCACCTGGCCGGCATTCTTTCGCACAGCTGGTCCCCCCAAAAAAATATTTTCATCCGCCGACATCCAACCCCGTTCCTCGCGGGTATAGCTCACAGGTGTTTCGTCGAGGCACCTGCGAAGCCGGCCTACCGGCTTCGCATCGATGCTGAAACCTTTTATGAGGAACAACCATGAAACGCATCACTACCCTCTGCACCGCCAGCCTGCTGACCCTGAGCGCAGGCGCCGCCAGCGCCACCGAACTGCTCGCGCTGGGCGCCGATGGCAAGCTGTTCAAGGTCGATGTCGCCAGCCTCAAGGTCACCGGCAACATGGCCGTCAGCGGCGCCAGCGATCTGCGCGGCCTGGACGTGCGCCCGGCCAGCGGCCAGGTCTACCTCCTGAGCGGTACCGATCAGCTCTACACCCTGGACACAGCCAGCGGCAAGGCGACCGCAGGCAGCAAGCTGCAAACCGCGCTGCCTGGCAGCGGCCAGGCCGTGGTCGACTTCAACCCGGTGGCCGACCGTCTGCGCCTGATGAGCCCGGACGGCACCAACCTGCGAGTGAATGTCGACACCGGCGAAGTCGCGGTAGACGGCAAGCAGGCCTACGCTGCCGACGGCCCTTACGCTGGCAAGCAGCCCCAGGTGGTTGCCGGCGCCTACACCAACTCCTACGCTGGCACGAAGAGCACGGCGCTTTACAACATCGACCTGGCCAACAGCAGCCTGATGCTGCAGAACCCGCCAAATGATGGCGTACAGCAACTGGTCGGCAAGGTCGCCGACGGCCTCAAGGCTGCCGCCATGGACATCCTCAGCGACGGCAAGGGTGGCAACACCGCCTATGTGCTGACTGGCAAGACCCTGCATCAGCTGGATCTGGCCAGCGGCAAGCCCACCACCCTGGGCGATATCGCCGACCTGCCGGACGGCATCATCGACATCGCCGTAATGCCCGCGAAGTAAGATGAAAAAAGGCTGCGCCCAATGGGCGCAGCCTTTCGTTTAACGTGCGGTAAAACCGCAGTCACTGCTCGGCGAATACTTCATCGAACAGATCGTTCATCGCCTTGAACGCCCGCGCGGCCACCACTGGGTGGTACTGATTGCGCCCTGGCACGTTGGCCTTGGGATTGGTGAACGAATGCACCGCGCCGCCGTAGCTGACCAGTTGCCAATCCACCTTGGCGGCCTTCATTTCAGCGACGAATCCGTCGACCTGCTCCTGCGGCACCGCCGGATCATCTGCCCCATGTAGCACCAGTACCGGTGCCTTGATGTTCCTCGCATCGGCCGGGTCAGGCGTATCCAGATTGCCGTGGAAGGATACGAAACCCTTCAGCGGCGCGCCCGAACGGGCCAGTTCCAGCACGGTTCCACCACCGAAACAGAAGCCGATGGCGCCCAGCTTGCTCAGATCCAGAGCCACCTCTCCGCTTTGCGCCTTGAGCACTTCGACTGCCGCCTGGGCACGCTTGCGCATCAAGGCACGGTCACTGCGCACCGTCGTCGCGGCCGCCTTGGCTTCGTCAGCATTGCTCGGGCGAATGGCCTTGCCGTACATGTCGGCGAGAAACACCACGTACTTGTCGCCAGCGGCGCGCGCCGCCTTGGCCACGGTGTCCGGGTTGACGCCCATCCAGTTGGGAACGGCCAATAGACCAGGGCGCGGCGTGGTTACCGAGTCGTCATAAACCAACACGCCCTCGAAGGCTTCGCCATCGATCTCATAGGAAATCGGCTTGGTCACGACAGCCGCATCGGCGAGGTCGGCGACGGCCGCACATAACAGGGGAACCAGTGTCTTCTTCTGCATGATCGGGCCTGCCCTTGGTAATGCTAGGCCCCTTACAATAGCTGCGCTGACGACAATGACCAAATCACCCGCACTCGGGTGTTAGACAGAAGATTTCAAGCGGCAGGCTGCTCGGCCCAACGCTCCTTGATGCGCAGAATCTCCGGCAGACAATCGATGAACAGCTCGGTCAGGCGCGGATCGAAGTGGCGGCCGCTCTGCTCACGCAGGAAGTCGACTGCGGCCTCCACTGTCCATGCCTGCTTGTAGGGGCGCACGCTGGTCAGCGCATCGAACACATCGGCGATTGCCACGATGCGACCTTCCAGAGGAATGTCCTCACCGCTCAGACCGTTGGGATAGCCGCTGCCGTCCCACTTCTCGTGGTGCGACAGGGCAATCCGTTGCGCCGTGCGCAACAATCCCGAACTGTGTTCGCCGATGATCCGCGCGCCGATTTCCACATGCTGGCGCATCACCTGCCACTCCTGCTCATCGAGCTTGCCCGGCTTGCGCAGCACCGCATCGGGAATACCGATCTTGCCGACGTCATGCATTGGCGCGGCGTTGAGCAGTTCCTCGGCCGCGCTCTCGCTGAATCCTGCGGCCAGTGCCAGCACCTTGGAGAAGTGGCTCATGCGGATGACGTGCAAGCCCGTCTCGTTGTCCTTGTACTCTGCCGCCATGCCCAGGCGCTGAACGATCTGCAGGCGGGTCTGCCTCAGCTCGTCGACCCGCACCAACGACAGATGGGTGCGCACCCGTGCCCGCACAATGGGCGGGCTCACCGGCTTGGTGATGTAGTCCACCGCACCGACCTCGAAGCCACGCGCCTCATCGTCGACATCACCGAGGGCTGTGACGAAGATCACCGGGATCGCCTTCAGCAGCGGGTTGGCCTTGAGCTGCTCACACACCTCATAGCCGGTCATGCCCGGCATCATCACGTCGAGCAGAATCAGGTCAGGTCGCTCGCGCTCGGCCATTTCCAGTGCGCGGGCACCCTCCTTGGCGAACAGCAGGCGATAGTCTTCCTGCAGGATATGACGCAATACCTGCAGGTTGGTGGGCTCGTCGTCGACCAGCAGCAACAGCGGACGGGTATCGGCAGCCAGGCTCATGATGGGGTCGTTTCCTCGTCATGCAGTTGCAACAGCAGTTTATCCAGCACGACCAGGGCCTGATCGAAATCGAAGTCATCCAGCGCCTGGCGCATATCATTCAGGGCTACAGCGTAGGCTGTTGCCCCAGCAGCGTGCTCCATGGCCGCCAGGGTCTCATCGTCCAGGCCGCCACGCTGCAGGGCATGACGCAGCTGACTGGCCTGTTCACGCAGCGAGGACAAGTCGGCAGTCGGGCTCTGGGCCGCAGAGTTAACCTCGGGCACCTGCGGGACCACCGCCTTGACCGTCTGCAAGGTCTGATCGAGCTCCGCGAGCAATGCAGGCAAAGCCTGCTCGTCCTGTGCCTGGAACGCTCGCTCGATCGACTGCCCCAGGCTTGCCAGGCTGGCCATCGCCAGGTTGCCGGCGGCGCCGTGCAGCCGGTGCGCCAGCGCCTCGCCCTCACGCCAGTCGCGCGCGGCCAGAAGCTGGTTGAGGCGCTCGACCAGCTCATGTTGTTCACCGATGAAGCTGTTGATCGCCCGGGCCATGCGCAACGGCCCACCCCAGAGGTTGCCGCCACGCACCCAGTCGAACAGGCCGGCGTCAGCAACACGAGTGGCGCTGACCACGGCACTAGGTACGTCGGTCAACCCGAGAACTCGGGCGATTTCCCACAGCAATGCACTGACGTCCAGCGGCTTCGAGGCGAAGCCATTCATGCCCGAATCCAGTGCCGCCTGACGGTCCTGATCGAGTACGCTGGCAGTCAGGGCAATGATCGGTATCGGCTCTCTGGCCTCGGCGGCTTCCAGCTCACGAATCCGCCGCGAAGCCTCCAAACCGTCGACTCCCGGCATCTGCACATCCATCAGGATCAGATCGAAGCGCTCCTCGATAAAGGCCTGAAGCGCGCCTTGACCATCGCCGACGCAGTGCACGCGATGGCCGAAATGCTCCAGGGTCAACTGCAACAACTCGAGATTCTGCGGCACATCATCGGCTGCAAGGATGTTCAACGGCCCCAGCTGCGGCATCACGGCACGCTGCTGCGACGCCCGGCGCTTGCCGGCGCACAGCGGCAATTCGACGCTGAAACAGCTGCCCTGCCCTTCGGTGCTTTCGACCCGCAGGCGACCGCCCATCAATTCGACCAGTTGGCGGGAGATGGTCGTCCCCAGGCCAGTGCCGCCGAAGCGCCGACTCATCGACGCATCGGCCTGAGCGAAGGGCTCGAAGATCTTTTCCAGGCGGTCGGCTGCGATACCGATACCGGTATCTTTCACCGCCAGGCGCATGGCGCCCGGATCGCCGCTCACCTTCAGGCATACCTCGCCCTGCAGGGTGAACTTGACCGCATTGCCGAGCAGGTTGGTCAAGACCTGTTGCAGACGCAGCGGGTCGCCGCAGAAGAACTCGTTGAGCGTCGGCGGGTAGTCCAGGTAAAGCTGCAGGCCTTTGCTTTCGGCGGCCAGGCATTGGCTGGCGATCACCTGCTCGCACAGCTCGCGCAGCGAGAAATCAAGCTGTTCCAGCTCGATGGCGCCACGGTCGAGCTTGGCCGTATCGAGGATGTCGTTGAGCAGCCCCAGCAGCGAGCGCGACGAATGCTGCACGGTGCTGAGGTGGCGACGCTGCTCACTGGAAAGCGGGGTTTCCAGCAGCAGCTCGGTGAAGCCGATGATGGCGTTCATCGGCGTACGAATTTCATGGCTCATGTTGGCCAGGAAGCTGCTACGAGCGGCAGCCGCGGCCTCGGCACGGTCACGGGCGGCACGCAGTTCCTGCTCCATCACACGACGGGGCGTGAGGTCGGTCGCCAGCTTGACCACCTTGAACGGCTTGCCATCGCTATCGAGGATCGGGTTGTAGCTGGCCTGGATCCAGACCTCACGCCCATCCTTGCCTTTGCGACGATACTCGCCGGTGCGAAAGTGCCCGGCGCGCAGATCGGCCCAGCCCTGGCGGTAGCTGTCGCTGGCGATCTGATCCGGGTAGCAGAACATGGTGTGGTGGCGGCCGATCACGTCTTCGCGCTCGTAATCGAACAGTGCCAGGGCGTTATCGTTGATCTGCAGAATGTTGCCCTCGAGATCAAACTCGATCAGCGCCATGGCCTTGCTGATCGCGGTGACCTTGCCCTCGTACTCGGCATTGCGTCGTTTGCTTTCGGTCTGATCGAGCAACACACCATCGATCCAGCGCGGCACACCCTTATCGTCGCAGACCGCACTGCCGCTTTCCCAGATCCAGTGTTCCTCACCCTCACGGTCGAACAGACGATACTCGACCGTATAGTTACGCCCCTGCTCGATGGCCTCTACCACCTCGTCGGCGACTCGCTGATAGTCATCGGGATGATACAGCTCGGCGATCGAGCAACGCCGGCTGATGAAATCCTCGGTGCTGTAGCCGGTCAGGCTCTGCACCGCATCACTGATGAACAGCATGGTCCAGTCGCGATCAAGCAGGCAGCGAAACGACACCCCCGGAATATTGCTGATCAGCGAACGATACTGCTGCTCGCTATCACGCAGCGCTTTCTCCATGGCCTGGCGTTCACTGATATCGGCCACGAATACCACGAACAGCGGGCGGCTGCCCGCATGTGTGATGCCAACGCTGATGCGCACGGGCTTCTCTTCCCCGTCGCGAGTCAGGCAGGCCAGTTCCTGCTCACCTGCCGGCAGGGACAGACGCCCTGTCCTGAGGTAATCGGCCAACAACGCTTCGACCTGATCGACATAACGGGGCGGCATCAGCGAGCGCATGTGTAACCCGACCAACTCCTGCGGTGCCCAGCCGAACAGACGGGAGACCGCACGGTTGGCCGAGCAAATCCTACCGCTGTGGTCGACAGTGATGATGGCGTCCAGCGCCGTATCGAATATCGAGCGCAGGTGCTGCTCGCTGGCCTTGAGCTGGCGGCTGATGCGGCGGTAGCGCAGCAGCGTGTTGACTGCCACCACGAAGACGGTCAGGACGACGGTCAACAGCGTGATGGCGATGGCGATATAGCCGCTGTCCATCACGCTCATCGGAGCGTCCGACTCGGGCGAACCAACGAAGCGCGCCGCCGCCATGCCGGTGTAATGCATGCCACTGATGGCCAGGCCCATGACCAGGGCGCTGAGCAACAGCGCCCAGGGCGCCGGCAGGCGCCCTTCCAGACCGAAGCGCACCCAAAGCGCAAGAATGGCCAGGGCAACGGCAACGAGGATGGACAGAGCGAACATCCAGGGGTCATAACGCAACAGCGGCGCCATCTGCATCGCGGCCATGCCGCTGTAATGCATGGCGCCGATACCGGCACCGACCAGTACGCCGCCCACATACAGCTGCAGTGGGCTCAGGTCACGTCGCGCCAGCAGGCTCAGTGCGACCCAGGATGCGGCCAGCCCCGGCAGTATCGACAACAAGGTGATGCCCAGGTCGAAACGCACCGCTGCGCACAGCTCAAAGGCGAGCATGCCAAGAAAATGCATGGACCAGATACCGCCGCCCAGGGCGAGCGAGCCGGTGAGGATGGTGATTTGCCTGGCGACCGGATGCGAACTGTCGCGCGCTTCGCCGGCCAGTTGCAACGCCATGCCCGCGGCGAACACGGCAATCGCCAGCGATAACAGCACCAACGGAGTGTCGTAGCTACTGAGCACAAGGACACTCGGGTCCGCGCCCATGATGAAGAACAACTCGAAGATCGACATACAACCCCAGGGCACCGACAAAAAGCCAGCCAATTGCCAGCATCTGAAACGACGGGGCTGCGCTTGTCAAATCCCTCTGATATATCGCGCCCATAGAAAAGCCCGCCGGAGCGGGCTTGTTCTACAGCGTAGCCAATCAGGCGGAGAGTTCCACCAATAGCTTGTTCAGACGCTGCACGTAAGCTGCAGGGTCCTTGAGGCTGTCACCAGCGGCCAGGGCGGCCTGGTCGAACAGGATGTGCGACAGATCGGCAAAGCGATCTTCATCCGGCTCGGCATCCAGGCGTTCGATCAGCGGGTGCGCCGGATTGAACTCGAAGATCGGCTTGGCATCCGGCACCTTCTGCCCACTGGCTTCGAGAATCTGGCGCATCTGCAGGCCCAGGTCCTGCTCGCCAATGGCCAGGATCGCCGGCGAGTCGGTCAGGCGGTGCGACACGCGAACCTCGGTGACCTGCTCACCCAGCGCGCCCTTGAGGCGCTCGATCAGCCCTTCCTTGGCCTTGGCGACTTCTTCCTGGGCCTTTTTGTCCTCTTCCGAGTCCAGCTTGCCCAGATCCAGGTCGCCACGGGCCACGTCGACGAACTGCTTGCCGTCGAACTCGGTCAGGTAGCTCATCAGCCACTCATCGATACGATCGGTGAGCAGCAGCACTTCGATGCCTTTCTTGCGGAAGACTTCCAGGTGCGGGCTGTTCTTGATCTGCGCGTAACTTTCACCCGTGAGGTAGTAGATCTTGTCCTGACCGTCCTTGACGCGGCCCAGGTAGTCGGCCAGCGACACCGACTGCTCATCGCCCTCACCCGCGGTGGAAGCGAAACGCAGCAGGCCAGCGATCTTCTCCTTGTTGGCGAAGTCTTCCGCCGGGCCTTCCTTGAGCACCTGGCCGAAGGTTTTCCAGAAGTTCTGGTAATCCTCCGCTTTTTCTTTCGCCAGTTTCTCCAGCATGTCCAGCACACGCTTGGTCAGCGCCGACTTCATCGAGTCGATGACCGGGCCGGTCTGCAGGATCTCGCGGGAGACGTTCAGCGACAGGTCGTTGGAGTCGACCACGCCCTTGATGAAGCGCAGGTACAGCGGCAGGAACTGATCCGCCTGGTCCATGATGAACACGCGCTGCACGTATAGCTTGAGTCCCTTGGGCGCTTCGCGCTGGTACAGGTCGAACGGCGCACGAGCCGGCACGTAGAGCAGCGAGGTGTACTCCAGCTTGCCCTCGACCTTGTTGTGGCTCCAGGCCAGCGGGTTCTCGAAGTCATGGCCGACGTGCTTGTAGAACTCCTGATATTCCTCGTCCTTGATCTCGGTACGCGGACGGGTCCACAGCGCGCTGGCGCGGTTGACAGTTTCCCACTCGAGCTCTGCCGGCTTGTCCTCGCCTTGGTGCTCCTTCGGCAGCTCGATGGGCAGCGCGATATGGTCGGAGTACTTCTTGACGATATTGCGCAGGCGCCAGCCATCGGCGAATTCTTCTTCACCGCTCTTGAGGTGCAGGACGATGCGAGTACCGCGCTCGGCTTTGTCGACGGTCGCAACTTCGAAATCGCCCTCGCCCTTCGACGACCAATGCACGCCTTCGCTGGCGGGGCTGCCGGCACGGCGGCTGAAGACCTCGACCTGATCGGCGACGATGAATGCCGAATAGAAGCCCACACCGAACTGACCGATCAGGTGCGAGTCCTTCTTCTGGTCGCCGGAGAGGTTCTTCAGGAAGTCGGCGGTGCCGGACTTGGCGATGGTGCCCAGGTGCGCGATGACCTCATCGCGATTCATGCCGATGCCGTTGTCTTCGAGGGTAACGGTCTTGGCGTCCTTGTCGAAGGACAGGCGGATCTTCAGTTCGGCGCCACCTTCGAGCAGCTCCGGTTTGGCCAACGCCTCGAAACGCAGCTTGTCAGCGGCGTCGGAGGCGTTGGAGATCAACTCGCGCAGGAAGATTTCCTTGTTCGAGTACAGGGAATGAATCATCAGGTGAAGCAGTTGCTTCACCTCGGTCTGGAAGCCCAGGGTTTCTTTTTGAGTTTCCACACTCATGGTCTTCTAACTCCATCTGCAGGACAGGAACCGCTATGGCGGCGGATGACCTACAGATGGGGCCAGCTGGATTAATTTCAAGGGCTTGCTGCATGCTCATCATCGCTTCTGGCAGGTACAAGCCGCTCACGAGGCGAATATGGCGAGCCACCCGCACTAGGGCTCCAGTAGTTCCAGGCGGCCAATTTCTTCCGGTTTGAAACTGAAGCTGGCCTGCCCGCCACCGCTGCCCATCTGCTGGCTGAGGCGAATGCTGCCATCGGCGTCGACACCGACAAAGCGTCCTTCAACCGTTCCGCCGCTGGCGCGGCTCAAACGCATGCTGAGGTTGCGGTACTGCTCGGGGTTACGCTGCAGGCGTGCCAGGCTGAAACGCTGGCGACGATCGAGCGGGCGACTCAGGCGCTCCTCGACGGGTGCAGCGTCACTTTGTTGGGCAGGCGGTCGCGAGACGACGGCAGGCAATGCCGGAAAGCGATCGCCGCTGACCGTCCAACCATGCTGGGGGCGCTTCTGCAGACGAATCGGCAGACTTTCGCTACGTCCGGCCACTTGCGCATCGACCTGCAATTCCAGGGTGTCACCCTCGAAGGTGAACACCGGTAGCTTCAACTCGCGTACATCGCGCGTGGCAAAACGTCGTTGCAGGTAGTCCTGCAGGACATGGGCGATGGTGTCACGCGAGTCGTACCGGGTATCGACCTGTCCTTGGGCATAGCGCAGGCGGTCACGGTACAGCTCGACTCGACCACTGAGGCTGGTCTTGAAACTGGGCGGCAATACCAGGTGAAAATCACCGACCAGCCGATTGGGCGCCTGCGGCTGCAGATCCAGGTGCAGGGTATAGCCGCGACTGAGACGACGGGCCTCGGGCAGATCCTGCTCCGGCAACAACCAGCTCAGCTCCACCTCCGGCAGATTGCCGCTGTCCTGGGGCAACACGTCGACACGCACGGCGCCCTCGACGGGCTGCGGCAGACGTATGCTCAACTCGCGCAGTGCGAAGAAGTCCAGGCCCTCGCGCAGCACCAGTACGCCATCGATCAGCTCGCCCTGCTGCGGCCGAAACGGCTGACCATTGAGCTGACCACGCAGGTCGATTGCCAGCTCCGCCGGCGCCTGCACTTCGGGCTTGAGCCAGTCGAGGCGAGCGATCGCCGCCAGACGCTCGGCATCCTTGTTGGCCAGTAAGGTCAGGCCCACCACCAGCGGGATGACGCCAAGCGCGATCAGCATGACCGCACTACGGGCACGCGCCCAGTGGCGCACCACGTAGATCAGGGTAATAGGTGGAATCAGGCTGCCCCACCCCCACAACAGACTGGTGGCGAAGGCACGCATGACCAGCCAGACCAGACCAACCAGCATCAGCAGCAGGCCACCAATTATCAGTAACGCATCCATCTACAGAATCCTTGTCATGATTTGCTGCGCTACCGATCCGCCTGGGTTTCGTCGACTCAGGGCTCATCGACCTTGAAGTGGGCACGGGCGGTGGCAATCGGCTCGGTCCGCGTCGTTTGCCAGGCGGTGATCGCCACATTGGCCACCCGCCGCCCCTGACGCCAGACCTGGCACTGCGCATAGGTGTCACGATAATGACCAGCGCGCAGGTAATCTATCGAGAAGTCGATGATTTTGGGCAAATGTGGAATACCCATGAACATCAATAGATGAAGCATGGCGGCATGTTCCATGAAGCCGGCGATCACGCCACCATGCAATGCAGGCAGAACCGGGTTGCCAATGCAGTCACGATTGGCTGGCAGACGGAAGACCATGTCGTCACCCAGGCGCAGGCACTCGATGCCGAGCAGCTTGGCGTAGGGAATCAGGCTGATCAGCGGGTCGTAGTCGTCTTGCTGATGCGCACGAGCCACCAGTTGCTCAAGGTTCAGTTCGCTCATGCGTCACCGCCTTGCTGGACGTTCTGCTTCAGCTCACCTGCGCCAGCCTGCGCGGCCTTGCCCATGCGCATGAAGGTACCGACCACGTGGGCAATCGGCTGCTCAGGATCGTCCTGATAGGCATAGCCACGGGTGAAGATGACGTTGGGCGTAACCCGGTAGCACTCGGCGAAGCCGAACACGTCCTTACCGGGCTCGGCCGGATGCATGTAGTCGATGCGCAGGTCGAGGGTCGGGCAGATTTCGAACTCCGGCAGCACGCAAACCGTGGAGATACCGCAGGTGGTGTCCATCAGTGTGGTGATGGCGCCACCGTGAACCACGCCGGTGTCCGGGTTGCCCACGATGTGCGCTGCATAAGGCAGTCGCAGCGTCAGCCCTTTGCCGTCCGCTGACTCGACACTCATGCCCAGCACCTGGCAATGACGCAATGCGGCCAGAAACCGCTGCGCCCGCGCCTGAATCGACTGCTCACTCATCACTTTCGCGCTCTGCTCTGCCATGGAAAAAAGGCTGCGCATGATAGCGCCTCGCGCCGGGACTCACAGCCGTTTCGCCAGCACGCCATCAGGGACAAGGGAACTTATGGGCGGTCCCGGCATTCGAAGTGACTGTGCGTTATGGGGTCAACCCAGCCACTAACAACTCTCACACATGGAGTGATCACCGTGAACAAACCTCTGACTTATGCCCTGCTGCTTGCCACTGCCCTGGGTCTCGCCGCCTGCGAGAAAACCCCGGAAGACAAGATGGAGTCGGCCAAGGAGTCAGTCTCCGAAGCCATGGAGAACGTGGGCGATGCAGCCAAAGACACTGGCGAAGCCATCGAACAGAAAACCAACGAAGCCCTGGGTAACGAACCTACCACTGGCGAAAAGATTGAGGATGCGGCCGGTGATGCGGCCGACGCCATCGAGGATGCCGGCGACGAAGCCAAAGACGCTGTCGACGGCAAGTAACCTCAGCTCGAAAGAAAAAGGCCCGCGATGCGGGCCTTTTTTCATCTCAGCGCAGGGCTGATCATCAACAACAGGCTGCAGGCCAGGCCCAGCACCCACACCAGGCTGCGCTGCCAGTGCAGATCCCACCAGTAGAACAGCATATACAGCACACGGCTGACGACGAAGGTGATCGCCAGGATGTCGACCAGAAAGCCATAGGTCTGTGTGCTGTGCGCCATCAGCACACCCGCCGCGAACAATGGAAATGCCTCGATGCTGTTCAAGTGCGCAGCCAGGGCTCGCGCACCGAAGCCCGTCAGGCGTGCCTGCTGGGCACGGGGATGATGATTGTCGTAACGACCACCGCCCTCTGCGGCCATGGCTTTGGCCACTGGCGCCTTGGCGATGAAGATCAACAAGGCGCTGATGAAGACGCACCAGAATGGAATGCTCATTCACTCTTCTCCTTGGCCACCTCGGCGGCCGGCGTTGGGGTATAGACCATCACTTCCAGCACATCAGAATGGAATTCACGGCGATACAGCACGACCACAACCCCGGCAGTCACCAACATGAAGAACCAGGGGTTGATGAACCAGGCCAGTGTCGCCATACCGAAATAATAGGCGCGCAAGCCGAAGTTGAACTGGTTGGCAGCCATCGAGATGACCCGCGCCGTGCGCTCACCGAAAGCCTTACGCTCCTGCTCGGTGACATGTCGCTCCCCCACCATCGGCGCCGAACCCACCAACACGGCCGCGAAGTTGTACTGACGCATGCACCAGCTGAAGGTGAAGAAGGCATAGACGAAGATCACCCCCAGGCACAGCAGCTTGATTTCCGACAGCCCGCGGCTGGCCGGCTGCACGAAAGGAATGTCGGCCAACAGCGACAGCGCGCGATCCGAAGCGCCCAGCACGGTGAGGATACCGGCCAGGATGATCAGTGTGCTGGAGGCGAAGAACGAGGCGTTGCGCTCCAGATTGCCGATCACGTTGGCGTCGGCAATGCGGTTCTCGCGCATCAGCATGCGGCGCATCCAGTCCTCGCGGTACAGGTGCAGCACGCTGGCAAGACAGGGTGTGGTTTGCGCCTTCAACGAGGCATAGCGGGTATAGCCTCCCCAACACAGAACGAACCAGAGTGGGGCCAGAAAATGAGGCAGATACGGATAGCTGTTGAGCATGCTGACTCCTTGCAAGACTGCTGCCGATTATAGCCAGCCCACCTACATCCTTGTTCGACAAAAAAGGCCGCCTTGTGGGCAGCCTTTGTTGTTTAGCGCAGGTTTCAAGCAGTAGCGCGTTGACGCAACCCGAGGATGCGATCCAACAGCGTCACCAGGGCCAGCGTCAGCACCACCGGCACCAGCCAGCCCAGGCTCTGGCCGGCCAGAGGCAACTGCCCGAACCAGGCCGGGACCTTGTCGGCCCATGGCGTGGCGGCAATGCCATCGGCCACGCCGAAGATCAGCGTCACGGCCATCACCGGTACAAACACCAGCGACTGGGAAAGCCACAAGCGGTTGGCCAGGCTCAGCGCGATCAGCACGATAGCCAGCGGGTACAGACCGACCAGCACCGGGATGGAGAAGCTGATCAGTTGGGTCAGCCCCTGATTGGCCACCAGCAGACTGAAGAGACCGAAGACGATCACCACACTGCGGTAGGAAACCGGCAACAGCTTGCTGAAGAACTCGCCGCATGCCGTGAGCAGGCCCACGGCGGTCGTCAGGCACGCCAGGGTGATGACCACTGCGAGCAGCAGGCTGCCGGTATTGCCGAAGGTGTGCTGCACATAGGTCGTCAGCACCTGGACGCCGTTCTGCGCATCGCCAGCGATGCCCTGGCTGGTGGCACCGAGATAGAACAGCGCCAGGTAAACCAGTGACAGGCCAATGGCGGCGATCACCCCGGCAATCACCGAATACCGTGTGATCAGACCCGCGTCGCTGACGCCGCGGTCACGAATGGCGCTGGCAATGACGATACCGAAGACCAGTGCTCCCAGCGTATCCATGGTCAGGTAGCCCTGCAGAAAGCCCTGCACCAACGGCGCATCACGGTAGTTATCGGCAACCCCCCCAACCTCGCCGGCCGGGGCGAACAAAGCAGCACCGCCCAGCACCAGCAGCGCCGTCAGCAGGACCGGGGTAATGAACTTGCCGATACGATCGACCAGTTGCCCCGGATTGAGGGAAAGGAACAGCACGGCCGCGAAATACGCCAGGGTATAGATCAGCAGCGGCGCACCTTCATTACCGGTGAACGGTGCGATACCCATCTCGAACGACACCACGGCGGTACGCGGCGTTGCAAACAGCGGCCCGATGGCCAGATACACCGCCACTGCCAGGATGGTTCCGGCCACCTTGCCCAGCGGCGCGGTGAGCAGGTCCATACCACCGCCCACTCGGGCCAGGGCCACCACGGTCAGCAGTGGCAGGCCGACACCGGTCAGCAGGAAGCCAAGGGCCGCAGGCAGCAGATTCTCACCCGCAGCCAGACCGGCACTCGGGGGGAAGATGATGTTGCCGGCGCCGAGGAACAACGCAAATGTCATGAAGCCGAGGGCCAGGAGATCCGAGCCTTTCAAACGAGTCATAGAGGGAAATACCGGAAGCAGAAATCGAAGAGTTGCGAGGGTTTCCTTGGGGATCGGGAAACGTCGCCCGAGCGTTTGGCTCGAACCACTGCAGGCATCGCCAGGCGCTTGTGGCACCACGGACACGGAATAAGGCGCGGATACTAACGAAAAGCGCCCTGCAGCAGCACAGTTGCCGGGCGAGCTGTCGAACTGGCGTAACTGACTGTCGCATCAACAACACTTACGAAGCAGGCGCCCCCGGCGGCACGGCACTTCGCCAGGGGCGGGCCGAATCGGCTGCGGTACAGAAACCGCACAAACAAAAAGACCACCCGAAGGTGGCCTTTTTGCGAGGGTCATCAACGCTTAGGCGTTTTTGACTTCCCAACCGGTCAGCTCAGCCAGGGCCTTGCCGATGTCAGCCAGGGAACGCACGGTTTTCACACCAGCGTCCTGCAGCGCAGCGAATTTCTCGTCTGCAGTGCCCTTGCCGCCAGAGATGATGGCGCCAGCATGGCCCATGCGCTTGCCGGGCGGAGCGGTCACACCAGCGATGTAGGAAACTACAGGCTTGGTGACGTTGGCCTTGATGAAGGCAGCCGCTTCTTCTTCAGCCGAACCGCCGATCTCACCGATCATGACGATCGCTTCGGTCTTCGGATCTTCCTGGAACAGCTTCAGGATATCGATGAAGTTGGAGCCCGGGATGGGGTCGCCGCCGATGCCCACGCAGGTGGACTGGCCGAAGCCGGCGTCGGTGGTCTGCTTGACGGCTTCATAGGTCAGGGTGCCCGAACGGGACACGATGCCGACTTTGCCTGGCAGGTGGATGTGACCCGGCATGATGCCGATCTTGCACTCGCCGGGAGTGATCACGCCCGGGCAGTTCGGGCCGATCAGGCGTACGCCCAACTCGTCGCACTTGACCTTGGCTTCCAGCATGTCGATGGTCGGAATGCCTTCGGTGATGCAGACGATCAGCTTGATGCCGCCGTTGGCCGCTTCCAGGATCGAGTCCTTGCAGAACGGAGCCGGAACGTAGATGACCGACGCTTCAGCGCCAGTGGCTTCTACGGCTTCCTTGACGGTGTTGAACACCGGCAGGCCCAGGTGAGTGCTGCCACCCTTGCCCGGAGTCACGCCGCCGACCATCTTGGTGCCGTAGGCGATGGCTTGTTCGCTGTGGAAGGTGCCCTGCGAGCCAGTGAAGCCCTGGCAGATGACCTTGGTGTCTTTATTGATCAGGATGCTCATTACTTACCCTCCGCGGCCTTGACGACCTGCTGGGCAGCGTCGGTCAGGCTGGTTGCCGCGATGATGTTCAGACCGCTTTCGGCCAGGACCTTGGCGCCCAGCTCGGCGTTGTTACCTTCCAGGCGGACGACCACCGGGATCTTCACGCCGACTTCTTTCACGGCGCCGATGATGCCTTCGGCAATCATGTCGCAACGAACGATACCGCCGAAGATGTTCACCAGAACGGCTTTGACGTTGTCATCGGAGAGGATGATCTTGAACGCTTCGGTCACGCGCTCTTTGGTCGCGCCACCACCTACATCGAGGAAGTTGGCCGGCTGACCGCCGTGCAGGTTGACGATGTCCATGGTACCCATGGCCAGGCCAGCACCGTTGACCATGCAACCGATGTTGCCTTCCAGCGCAACGTAGTTCAGTTCCCACTTCTGCGCATGGGCTTCACGCGGATCGTCCTGGGACGGATCGTGCATGGCGCGCAGCTTGGGCTGACGGTACATGGCGTTGGAGTCGATGTTGATTTTGGCGTCCAGGCAGTGCAGGTTGCCATCGGCCTTGATCACCAGCGGGTTCACTTCCAGCAGCGCCAGATCGTAGTCCTGGAACAGCTTGGCCAGGCCAACGAAGATGTGGGTGAACTGCTTGACCTGATCGCCTTCCAGACCCAGCTGGAAAGCCAGCTCGCGGCCCTGGTACGGCTGAGCGCCGACCAGCGGATCGACGGTGGCCTTGAGGATCTTCTCAGGGGTTTCGTGGGCCACTTTCTCGATGTCCACGCCGCCTTCGGTGGAAGCCATGAACACGATGCGACGGCTGGAGCGGTCCACTACAGCGCCCAGGTACAGTTCCTTGGCGATGTCGGTGCAGGATTCGACCAGGATTTTGCTGACCGGCTGACCATTGGCGTCAGTCTGGTAGGTCACCAGACGCTTGCCCAGCCAGTTGGCGGCGAAGGCCTTGGCGTCTTCTTTGCTCTTGACCAGCTTTACGCCACCGGCTTTACCGCGGCCACCAGCGTGGACCTGAGCCTTGACGACCCACTCGCTGCCACCGATTTTTTCGCAGGCTTCTGCGGCTGCTTCCGGGGTGTCTACCGCGAAGCCCTTGGATACAGGCAGGCCGTATTCAGCGAACAGCTGCTTACCCTGATACTCGTGAAGATTCATGCTTGTCTACCGTCTTCGTTTAGGTATTGCGCATTCGGCGCTGTACTTGTGATACCGCGCCACCTGTGACTGCCGAAGCAGTCCGCCGGGCGTTCCGCCGCGAGTGGAACTCGACGCGGGCCTCCCGACGTGGTTCTGCTTGCAAACACCACCGCAGTGATGAGGCGATTACGCGACGCCCCGCCTACCCCGGTGGTTTACAACAATTTGCTGTAGCCGGGCGAGCCGGCCACGTCTGACGCCTAGAACCGGTTTACGATCTGGCGAGCTAGAGATAAACGGTGGCGAAAAGGGCCGAGGAAGCGGAGTTTACATCTGTAAATGAGCATTCCGAGGCCGTTTTCAACGCCGTTTAGCCGACGCGCAGCAGATCGTATATCGGTTCTTAGCGCTTCTTGCGGTTAGCGATGTGAATCGCGCCACCGTTGACCGCCAGGGCAGCTTCGTGCAGCGCCTCGGACAGGGTCGGGTGGGAGAAGACCATCATGCCCAGGTCTTCGGCACTGGTACCGAACTCCATGCCGATTGCGCCTTGCTGTACCAGCTCGGCAGCGCTTGGGCCGATCACGTGGACGCCCAGTACGCGGTCGGTGTTGGCATCAGCGATGACCTTGACCAGACCACCGGTGTCGTTGGCAGCCATGGCGCGACCGCTGGCGGCGAACGGGAAGGTACCGATGTTGACGGCAACGCCTTCGGCCTTCAGCTGCTGCTCGGTCTTGCCGACCCATGCGATTTCCGGGTGGGTGTAGATGACCGACGGGATCAGGTCATAGTTCATCTGCGCCTTGTGGCCAGCGATGCGCTCAGCAACCATCACGCCCTCTTCCGAGGCCTTGTGCGCGAGCATGGCGCCACGTACCACGTCACCGACGGCATAGACGCCCGGAACGCTGGTTTCGCACTGATCATTGACGTAGATGAAGCCACGCTCGTCGAGGTCCACACCGCTGTCGGCGGCCAGCAGATCGGTGGTCACCGGGCGACGACCTACGGCCACGATCAGCTTGTCGAAGGTCATCTTCTGCTCGCCATTGGCGTCGGTGAAGCTGACGACGACCTGCTTCTTCTTGATTTCCGAGCCGGTCACGCGGGCACCCAGGCGGATGTCCAGACCTTGCTTGGTCAGGGTCTTCTGGGCTTCCTTGGCGATCTGCTCATCGGCAGCGGCCAGGAACTTGTCCATGGCTTCCAGCACGGTGACTTCGGAACCCAGGCGAGCCCATACCGAGCCCAGCTCCAGACCGATCACGCCAGCGCCAATGACGCCCAGCTTCTTCGGCACGCTCTGGAATTCCAGGGCGCCAGTGGAGTCGACGATCACGTCCTGATCAACCGGAGCCGGCGGGATTTCGACCGGCTTGGAGCCGGAAGCGATGATCACATGAGCGGCTTCGACCACCTGGGTCTTGCCGTCGGTGCCGGTCACTTCGACCTGCTTGCCAGCCAGCAGCTTGCCGTGGCCTTCCAGCAGGGTCACACCATTGGCCTTGAACAGCGCGCCGATGCCGCCGGTCAGGTTCTTAACGATGGTGGTCTTGCGGCCGATCATCGCCGGTACGTCGATGGTCACGCCCTTGGCTTCGATACCATGAACAGCGAAACCTTCTTTCGCCTCGTGGTACTTCCAGGAGCTGTCCAGCAGCGCCTTGGACGGAATGCAACCGACGTTCAGGCAGGTGCCGCCGAGGGCGATCTTGCCGTCCTTGCCCTGGTACTTCTCGATGCAGGCGGTCTTCAGACCGAGTTGCGCTGCTTTGATGGCGGCAACGTAGCCACCAGGGCCGGCACCGATGACTACCACGTCGAATTTCTGGGTCATAACGTATTCCTTCTCGAATAAACCGGACGGCCCTGAGAACAGGGCCGTCGTGGAGGAGACTGGCTTTTAGATTTCCAGCAGCAGGCGAGCCGGGTCTTCAAGCAAGTTCTTGATGGTCACCAGGAAGGTCACGGCTTCCTTACCATCGATCAGGCGGTGGTCGTAAGACAGCGCCAGGTACATCATCGGACGGATCACCACCTGACCGTTGATCGCCATCGGACGCTGGATGATGTTGTGCATACCCAGAATGGCTGCCTGCGGCGGGTTGACGATCGGGGTCGACATCATCGAACCGAAGGTACCACCGTTGGTGATGGTGAAGGTGCCGCCGGTCATTTCTTCGATGGACAGCTTGCCGTCTTTGGCTTTCTTGCCGAAGGTAGCGATGCCGCTCTCGATTTCAGCCAGGCTCATCTGCTCGGCGTTACGCAGAACCGGAACCACCAGGCCGCGGTCGCTGGACACGGCAACACCGATGTCGGCATAGCCGTGGTAAACGATGTCGTTGCCGTCGATGGAAGCGTTGACCGCCGGGAAGCGCTTCAGCGCCTCGGTAGCAGCCTTGACGAAGAACGACATGAAGCCCAGGCGCACGCCATTGTGGGACTTCTCGAACAGGTCCTTGTACTTCGAACGCAGAGCCATGACTTCGGTCATGTCGACTTCGTTGAAGGTGGTCAGCATGGCCATGGAGGACTGAGCCTCGACCAGACGCTCGGCGATCTTGGCACGCAGGCGGGTCATCGGCACACGCTTCTCGGTGCGATCGCCAGTGGCAACGACCGGAGCGCTAGCGGCAGCAGCGGCCGGCTTGGCAGCGGCAGCCGGCGCGTTCTTCTTGGCCTCGACGGCAGCGACCACGTCTTCCTTGGTCACACGGCCACCTTTGCCGGTGCCGGCGATGCTGTTAGGGTCGATGCCGTTCTCTTCAGCCAGTTTGCGAGCAGCTGGCGAGAGGATGGCGTCGTCGCCAGCGGCAGCAGCCGGAGCAGCAGCCTGGGCCGGAGCGGCGGCAGCGGCCGGGGCGGCAGCCGGAGCAGCGGCGGCAGCGCCACCTTCGGTCAGTTTGCCCAGCAGCTCGTTGGAGAGAACGGTATCGCCTTCGTTCTTGATGATTTCAGCCAGGACACCATCGGCCTCGGCCAGCACTTCGATCACTACCTTGTCGGTCTCGATGTCGACGATCAGCTCATCGCGCTTGACCGCTTCGCCCGGCTTCTTGTGCCAGGTGGCCACGGTGCCGTCGGCAACCGATTCCGGGAAGGTTGGGGCTTTGATCTCGATAGCCATTGTATGCGTTTCCTTAAATTCGGTTTACCGGCAGGTGGCACTCGCCACCTGCCGGATGAAGGCGTTAAACAGTAAAGGCGTCCTGCAGCAGTTTTTCCTGCTGCTCGGCGTGCATCGACGCATAACCACAAGCTGGCGCTGCCGACGCATCACGACCGGCGTACTCCAGGAACAGCGACTTCTTGTGTGCGGTGGTGACACGACGCATGTGGTGCTGACTGCAGTACCAGGCGCCCTGGTTCATCGGTTCTTCCTGACACCAGACGATGTGCTTGAGGTTCTTGTACGGCGCCAGCACTTCGGCCAGGTCGTCCTCCGGGAACGGATAGAGCTGCTCGATACGCACGATGGCGATGTCTTCGCGACCCTCGGCACGACGCTTCTCCAGCAGGTCGTAGTAGACCTTGCCGCTGCACAGGACCAGACGCTCGACCTTTTTCGGGTCCAGCGAGTCGATCTCGCCGATCACGGTCTGGAAGGAGCCTTCGGCCAGATCTTCCAGGCTCGAGATGGCCAGCTTGTGGCGCAGCAGCGACTTCGGCGTCAGCACCACCAGCGGCTTGCGCAGCGGACGGATCACCTGACGACGCAGCATGTGATAGACCTGCGCCGGGGTGGTCGGTACGCAGACCTGCATGTTGTGCTCGGCGCACAGCTGCAGGTAACGCTCCAGGCGCGCCGAACTGTGCTCAGGCCCCTGCCCTTCGTAGCCATGCGGCAGCAGAACGGTCAGACCGCAGAGACGACCCCACTTGGTCTCGCCACTGGAGATGAACTGGTCGAATACCACCTGGGCGCCGTTGGCGAAGTCGCCGAACTGGGCTTCCCAGATCACCAGCGCGTTAGGCGTGGTGGTGGCATAGCCGTACTCGAAGGCCAGCACGGCCTCTTCGGACAGGTAGGAATCGTACAGTTCGAACTTCGGCTGACCGTCGTACAAGTTCTTCAGCGGAACGTAGGTCGAGGCGTCCTTCTGGTTGTGCAGCACCGCGTGACGGTGCGAGAAGGTGCCACGGCCGATGTCCTGACCGGTCATGCGGATCGGGTGACCTTCGACCAGCAGGGTCGCGTAGGCCATGGTCTCGGCGAAGCCCCAGTTGATCGGCAAGCCACCGGCGCCCATCTTCTGGCGATCTTCGAGGATCTTTGAAACCTGACGCTGAATCAGGAAACCGTCCGGAGTTTCCAGCAACTTGGAGGACAGGTCCTGCAAGGTCTTGAGATCGAAACGGGTATCGTGGCGCGCAGTCCAGGCATGACCCAGGTACGGACGCCAGTCGACGAACAGCTCCTTGTTCGGCTCCTTGACCAGGCTCTTGACCACGTGCTGACCGTTGTCCAGCGCGGTACGGTACTCGTCGATCTTGGCCTGCACGTCATCGCTGCTCTGCACGCCGGCTGCAATCAGTGCGTCCGCATAGAGTTCACGGGTGGTGCGCTGCTTGGCAATCTGCTGGTACATCAGCGGCTGGGTGCCATTCGGCTCGTCGGCCTCGTTGTGACCACGACGGCGGTAGCAGACCAGATCGATGACCACGTCGCGCTTGTACTGCATGCGGTAATCGACGGCCAGCTGGGTGACGAACAGCACGGCTTCCGGATCATCGCCATTCACATGGAAGATCGGCGCCTGGATCATCTTGGCCACGTCGGTCGCATACTCGGTGGAGCGTGCATCCAGCGGGTTGCTGATGGTGAAGCCAACCTGGTTGTTGATCACGATGTGGATGGTGCCGCCAGTCTTGTAGCCGCGGGTCTGCGACATCTGGAAGGTTTCCATGACCACGCCCTGACCGGCGAAAGCCGCATCACCATGGATGGAGATCGGCAGTACTTTCTCACCAGAGGCGTCGCTGCGACGATCCTGACGGGCACGCACCGAACCCTCGACCACCGGAGAGACGATTTCCAGGTGCGACGGGTTGAACGCCAGGGCCAGGTGCACTTCGCCGCCGGCAGTCATGACGTTGGAGGAGAAACCCTGGTGGTACTTCACGTCACCGGAGCTCAGGCCTTCGGTCTTCTTGCCTTCGAACTCGTCGAACAGGTCGCGCGGGTTCTTGCCGAAGGTGTTGACCAGCACGTTGAGACGGCCACGGTGGGCCATGCCGATGACGATTTCCTTGGTGCCGTAGGAACCGGAGCGCTGAATGATCTCGTCGAGCAGCGGGATCAGGCTCTCGCCACCTTCCAGACCGAAACGCTTGGTACCCGGATACTTGGTGCCCAGGTACTTTTCCAGACCTTCGGCAGCCGTCACGCGCTCGAGCACGTGCGCCTGAACCTCGGCGGAAAACTGCGGGCGACCACGCACGCTTTCCAGGCGCTGGGCGAACCAGTTGCGTTGGCCGGAATCGACGATATGGGTGAACTCGGCACCGATGGTGCGACAATATGTCTGCTGCAGCGCATCGCGGATTTCGCGTAGCGTTGCCTCTTCCTTGCCGAGATACAGCTCGCCAGTGCGGAAAGTCGTATCCAGATCCGCGTCGGTCAGGCCGTAGTGATTGATCGACAGGTCAGACGGCGCAGTGCGCACCCACAGACCCAACGGGTCGAGCTGGGCGGCCTGATGGCCACGCATGCGGTAGGCCTGGATCAAGCGCAGCACTTCCACCTGCTTCTTTTCGTGCTCGCTGCTGACGGCCCCGGCGGAAACCGGCTGGGCACGACGCGAATTCTTGGCGAGCAGGACGAAATGATCGCGAATGGTCGAATGCGATACGTCCGTTGCAGCATTGCCGTCGGTCGGCAACTTCTGGAAGTAAGTGCGCCACTCTTCTGGCACAGCGTTGGGATCGTGCAGGTAGAGCTCGTAGAGCTCTTCCACGTAGGCAGCGTTGCCACCGGATAGGTGGGCACTGTCCCACATGCGCTGCATCACGCTTTCTTGCATGCTTGGTCACCCTCGGTAAGGGGACACCACCGGCGCGAATACCGCATGGTCCTGATCAAAGTCATGATGCTGCGACTCGGATAAAGCCACTTGGGTTCCCGCAGATAGTCCGGGTACCAGCCCGGATGCCCCTGCTGGTCGTCATATTTTTCGAGTATGAGCCGCGGCTTTGTGGGCTGCGGCTCTGGCTTTACTGCGAGACCGGCCAGAGCCGGCCCCACAGGTGTTACTGGTGTAGCAACTTGCGAATCAGGTACCGCTCTGCAGCAGCATGTTACGCACGTGGCCGATGGCCTTGGTCGGGTTCAGACCCTTGGGGCACACGTTCACGCAGTTCATGATGCCGCGGCAGCGGAACACGCTGAACGGATCGTCCAGCGACGCCAGACGCTCAGCGGTCTTGGTGTCACGGCTGTCGGCCAGGAAACGATAGGCCTGCAGCAGCGCAGCGGGACCGAGGAACTTGTCTGGGTTCCACCAGAACGACGGGCAGCTGGTCGAGCAGCAAGCGCACAGGATGCACTCGTACAGACCGTCGAGCTTCTCGCGCTCTTGCGGCGTCTGCAGACGTTCGATGGCCGGAGCCGGCGTATCGTTCTGCAGGAATGGCTGCACCTTCTCGTACTGCTTGTAGAAGATGCTCATGTCGACGACCAGGTCACGAATGACCGGCAGACCCGGCAGCGGACGAATCACCAGCTTGCCGCCCTTGAGGCCGGCAGCGGAGATCGGCGTGATGCAGGCCAGGCCGTTCTTGCCGTTGATGTTCATACCGTCGGAGCCACAAACGCCCTCGCGGCAGGAACGACGGTAGGAGAAGCCTTCGTCCTGTTCCTTGATCAGCGCCAGCACGTCGAGGACCATGATGTCCTTGCCGCTGGTGTCGACCTGGAAGTCCTGCATGAAGGGCGCAGCGTCCTTCTCAGGGTTGTAGCGATAAACACTGACTTGCAACATATCCGTCACCCTTAATAAGTCCGAACCTTGGGTTCAAATGCCGGAACGGTCTTCGGCGCGAAGTTGACCGCACGCTTGGCCACGCGCTTCTCGCCTGGGAAGTACAGGGAGTGGCACAGCCAGTTTTGGTCATCACGCTCTTCGAAGTCTTCACGAGCGTGGGCGCCACGGGATTCTTTACGAACCTCGGCTGCGACCGCGGTCGCTTCAGCGACTTCGAGCAGGTTTTGCAGTTCCAGCGCTTCGATACGCGCAGTGTTGAACGCCTGGCTCTTGTCCGCGATTTTGACTTTCGCGATGCGCTCACGCAGGTCGGCCAGTTGTTGGATGCCCTTCTGCATGTATTCGCCAGTACGGAATACACCGAAGTAGTTCTGCATGCACTGTTGCAGCTCTTTACGCAGCGGCGCGACGTCTTCACCGGTGCTGCGCTCGTTGACGCCAGCCAGACGCGACAGCGACTGCTCGATGTCGGTTTCGCTGGCGCCACGGACTTCCACGCCTTCTTTCAGCGCTTTTTCCAGGTGCAGGCCAGCGGCACGACCGAACACCACCAGGTCGAGCAGCGAGTTGCCGCCCAGACGGTTGGCACCGTGTACCGATACGCACGCCACTTCACCTACGGCGAACAGGCCTTCGATGATGGTGTCGTTGCCGTTGGCATCCTGAGTGATGGCCTGACCATGAATGTTGGTGGCAACGCCGCCCATCATGTAGTGGCAGGTCGGGATGACCGGAACCGGAGCGACGACCGGATCGACGTGAGCGAAGGTCTTGGACAGCTCGCAGATACCCGGCAGACGGCTGTGCAGCACTTCTTCGCCGAGGTGATCGAGCTTCAGCAGCACGTGATCCTTGTTCGGGCCACAGCCGTTACCGGCGATCACTTCCTTGACCATGGAGCGGGCAACCACATCGCGACCTGCCAGGTCTTTGGCGTTCGGTGCGTAACGCTCCATGAAGCGCTCGCCATGGGCGTTGATCAGGTAACCACCCTCACCACGGCAGCCTTCGGTGACCAGTACACCAGCGCCGGCGATACCGGTCGGGTGGAACTGCCACATCTCGATGTCCTGCACCGGCACGCCGGCACGCAGGGCCATGCCCACGCCGTCACCGGTGTTGATCAGGGCGTTGGTGGTGGAGGCGTAGATACGGCCAGCACCGCCAGTGGCCAGAACCACGGCCTTGGAACGGATGTAGACGGTTTCGCCAGTCTCGATGCAGATGGCGATGATGCCGACGATGGCGCCGTCCTGGTTCTTCACCAGGTCAACGGCATACCACTCGTTGAGGAACGAGGTGCCGGCTTTCAGGTTGGCCTGATACAGGGTGTGCAGCAGCGCATGACCGGTACGGTCGGCTGCGGCGCAGGTACGGGCTGCCTGGGTCGGATTGTCCGGACCCTTGGACTGGCCACCGAACGGACGCTGATAGATGCGGCCCTGCTCGGTGCGGGAGAACGGCAGACCCATGTGCTCGAGCTCGAACACGGCCTCCGGGCCGACGGAGCACATGTATTCGATAGCGTCCTGGTCACCGATATAGTCGGAACCCTTGACGGTATCGTACATGTGCCAGCGCCAATCATCGTTCGGGTCGGCCGAAGCGATGGCGCAGGTGATGCCACCCTGAGCGGAAACGGTGTGCGAACGAGTCGGGAACACCTTGGTGACCACGGCGGTCTTGTGGCCGCCCTGGGCGAGTTGCAGCGCAGCACGCATGCCGGCGCCGCCGCCACCTACGATGATGGCGTCATAGGAAAGAGTACGGATGCTAGCCATGAATCAGAAACCCCACAGAATCTGCACGCCCCAGACGAACATCGCGAACATCGCGATGCCGCACACGGCCTGGAACAGGAAACGCACGCCAGTCGCCCACTTGCCCAGCGCCATCGGCGTCAGGTAGTCGGTGGAAATGGTCCACATGCCGACCCAGGCGTGCACGCTCAGTGCGACGAGGGCCAGCAGGCTGAAGATGCGCATTGCGGTATTCGAGAACAGGCCATGCCATTCGGCGTAGCCCATACCCGGATTGCAGATCACATAGCCCAGCAGAAACAGCGTGTAAGCCGCGAGAACGACCGCAGAAACGCGCTGAGCCATCCAGTCATAGAGACCCGAACGCGAGAAATTCGTGACATTAGTTACCATATCCACACCCCCAGCAGCACGATCACGACTACCGCCACGGCGACGACAATCTTGGAGCCCAGCTTGCCGCCTTCCAGCGTCTCACCGATGCCCATGTCCATGATCAAGTGGCGCACACCGGCCACCAGGTGGTACAGCAGAGCGGACAACAGACCCCAGATCACGAACTTGGCCAGCGGGCTGGTCAGGCATTCTTTCACCTGGGCGAAGCCCTCTTCGGAGGTCAACGACTTGTCGAGGCCAAACAGCAGAATGGCGATACCGACAAAGAGGATGACACCGGAGATACGGTGAAGAATGGACGTGTAAGCGGTGATCGGAAGCTTGATAGTCCGAAGGTCTAGGTTTACAGGTCGTTGGCTATTCACGGCTTTTTTATCACACTGAGAGCCCCTAACGATCAGGGCAAAGTTGTTGGGAAGTGCACTGGCAAGGTACCCATCACCCAATGAGTGACAACCGCCATGACACGGCCCTAAAGCCTGTGGCGGTCGGCCGCAGAGTATAGACAGTTAGCAGACTAATGACAATGCGACCTCCCCCCCTAAAAAGCGCATTGCAGCCTTTAAACAAATGGCGTAAATAGCGCCCCTTTTTCGTTGAAAATCCCGTTCAAACCCTTCTACTGCCTGGGTTCTCGCAAATTGACTTTCGGATTTATCCCACTATAGTGGTGCGGGCCCTGCGTGGGGGGCTGTCTGATGATTTCAAGCATAACTAGGAGGCCACATATGGCTGACAAAAAAGCGCAGTTGATCATCGAGGGCAATGCCCCCGTCGAACTGCCCGTTCTGACCGGCACTGTTGGTCCCGAAGTAATAGATGTGCGGAGCCTGACCGCCACGGGTCGGTTCACCTTTGACCCTGGTTTTATGTCGACCGCCTCTTGCGAGTCGAAGATCACCTACATCGACGGTGACAAGGGCATTCTGCTGCACCGCGGCTACCCCATCGAGCAGCTCGCCGAGAAGTCCGACTACCTGGAAACCTGCTACCTGCTGCTCAACGGCGAACTGCCGAGCAAGGAAGAGAAGGCCCAGTTCGTCAGCACCATCAAGAACCACACCATGGTTCATGAGCAACTGAAGACCTTCTTCAACGGCTTCCGTCGCGACGCCCACCCGATGGCCATCATGTGTGGCGTGGTTGGCGCACTGTCCGCCTTCTATCACGACTCGCTGGACATCAAGAACCCGCAGCATCGCGAAGTGTCCGCCATGCGCCTGGTCGCCAAGATGCCGACCATCGCAGCCATGACCTACAAGTACTCCATGGGCCAGCCCATGATGTACCCGCGCAATGACCTGAATTACGCGGAAAACTTCCTGCACATGATGTTCAACACCCCGTGCGAGATCAAACCGATCAGCCCGGTGCTGGCCAAGGCGATGGACAAGATCTTCATCCTCCACGCCGACCATGAGCAGAACGCTTCCACCTCCACCGTACGCCTGGCAGGCTCTTCGGGCGCCAACCCGTTCGCCTGTATCGCCGCCGGCATCGCCGCACTGTGGGGCCCGGCACACGGCGGCGCCAACGAAGCCGTGCTGACCATGCTCGACGAGATCGGCAGCGTGGAGAACATCGACAAGTACGTGGCCAAGGCCAAGGACAAGGACGATCCGTTCAAGCTGATGGGCTTCGGTCACCGCGTCTACAAGAACTTCGACCCGCGCGCCAAGGTCATGAAGCAGACCTGCGACGAAGTACTGGCCGAGTTGGGCATCAACGATCCGCAGCTGGAACTGGCCATGAAGCTCGAAGAGATCGCGCGTAACGATCCTTACTTCAAGGAGCGCAACCTCTACCCGAACGTGGACTTCTATTCGGGCATCATCCTCAAGGCCATCGGCATTCCGACCTCGATGTTCACCGTGATCTTCGCCCTGGCACGTACCGTGGGCTGGATCTCGCACTGGAAGGAAATGCTCTCCGGCCCGTACAAGATCGGCCGTCCGCGCCAGCTGTACACCGGTTACGAGCAGCGCGACCTGCCCGACGACCGCGGCTGATAGCGAAACGAGACAAAAAAGGCTGCCAGATTAGCAGCCTTTTTTATTGCCGCAAACGCCCTCGTTTCAGCGTCCCTCCACCTTTGCCCGCAAACCCTGCAGCGTTTGCAGGGGAGCGTCGACGACAAAACTATTGGCCAGCCAGGAGGGCACGCTTCCGCCCGGCTCGGTATGCACCTCGTAGATCACTTCCACCCCGCCCTGCTCCAGCGGCTTGAGGTGCCACTCACCGTCGACGCGCGGCACCCGTACGAAGCCCTTTTCCTCCGGTAAACGCTCTGGCACGGCCTTGAGCAGGCGCGTGACACTGCCATCGGCATCGGTGCGCGTGGTCACCTGGATCACCGAATCGCGCGCCTCTACCGGCCAAGGCATTTCGAAGCGGGTGTACAGCTCGCTCACATTGCCCTTGGTGTCGAGCAGCCGCTGCTGCTGACAACTGAAAATCCAGGCACAGGACCCCGCGACATCTTCCTGAGCGGCCTGTACAGCAGCCAGGTCGCCCTTGATCGTGACCACGCCGCGATAGGCCTTGTACTTGGACCCAGGCACATCGGCCAGGTAAACGCTGACGCCGTCCTCCTCACGCTCCAATTGCCACGGCCTTTCGGCAGCCTGGGCAGCGCTTGCACACAACAGCAGGGTCAAAACGGAAAAACGCATCATCTTCGAACAACTCCCGGCAGGATTGTTTGCCTTTCGACCCGAAGGGGTCACAAGTGGTTCATCACGTCAGGCCGTCGCCTGCTCCAGCCAACCCAACAGGCGAATGGCAGTTTCGCGATCATTGCCGCACAACTGCTCTTCCGCCTTGAACCCGCCGCATACCGCAGGCCTCTCCGGGCGACCGAAAATGGCGCAGAGATACTCGGCATCGAGATGAATGCAGCGCACGCCGGCAGGCTTGCCCTCGGGCATACCCGGAATCGGCGAACTGATAGAAGGCGCGATGCAGCAGGCACCGCAACCGGCTCGACACTCCATGAAATGACCTCGACTACAAACGAACGGCCTTTTGCGATCAGCGGTCGCGCTGCAAACGGGCCAGCAGACTGGACGTATCCCAACGCCCGCCGCCCATGGCCTGGACATCGGCATAGAACTGATCGACCAGCGCCGTCACCGGCAGTTGAGCACCATTACGACGCGACTCCTCGAGCAGGATCGACAGGTCCTTGCGCATCCAGTCGACCGCAAAGCCGAAGTCGAACTCGCCGGCCAGCATGGTCTTGTAGCGGTTTTCCATCTGCCACGACTGCGCCGCCCCCTTGCTGATCACATCGACCACCGCATGGCCATCGAGGCCCGCGCACTGAGCGAAGTTCAGCGCCTCTGCCAGCCCCTGCACCAGGCCGGCGATGCAGATCTGGTTGACCATCTTGCTCAACTGACCACTGCCGGCCGGCCCCATCAGACGCTGCATTCGCGCGTAGCACTGGATGACCGGTTCAGCCACGGCATAGGTGTCGACCTCGCCGCCAACCATGACCGTCAGCACGCCATTGACCGCCCCGGCCTGACCGCCGGACACCGGCGCATCGAGAAAGCCCAGGCCGCGCTCGGCCGCGACAGCCGCCAACTCACGCGCCACATCGGCCGAAGCCGTGGTGTGGTCGACCAGGATCGCGCCCGCCGCCATACCGGCGAAGGCGCCCTGCTCGCCCAGGATCACGCTACGCAGGTCATCGTCGTTGCCGACGCAGCACATCACCAGTTCGGCGCCAGCCGCCGCCTCACGCGGTGTCGGCGCACTGCTGCCGGCGTATTCCGCCACCCACTGCTCAGCCTTGCCCGGAGAACGGTTATAGACCGTCACCTGATGGCCGTTACGAGCGAGATGCCCGGCCATCGGATACCCCATAACCCCCAAACCGATAAATGCGACCTTTGCCATACCAACCTCCTCAGGACATAGGTTGCAGAGCCTAGCATGACGTTTGCCCTGGCCGAAAAGGCCTTCCATACTGCCAGCGAATCGGCCCGGAGCATGGCCTTGCGAAGGATAGGAGCAGCAATGGGACATTGGTTGGTCATCGACCTGGAAGCCACGACCGACGAAGGCGGCTGGCCGATGGAAGAAATGGAAATCATCGAAATCGGCGCCAGCCTGGTTGGCGTCGATGGCCATGAACGCGACCACTTCCAGCGCATCATCAAGCCGCAGCGCCGCCCCTGCCTGACCGACTTCTGCCGCGAGCTCACCCGTATCACCCAGGCCGAGGTCGACGCAGCAGCGCCAATGGCCCAGGTCTGGCCCCAGTTCGAACGCTGGCTGGCCCAGCATGCACCACGCCTGGTCGGCTGGAGCAGCTGGGGCGACTACGACCGCCGCCAACTGGAACAGGAATGGCGCCAGCACCGGCTGCACAGCCTGCTGGCCCAGATACCGCACCTGAACCTCAAACAGGCCTTTGCCAAGGCGCGCCAACTGCAGCGCCCGGTCGGCCTGCACAGTGCCCTGCAACTCGCCGGCATGCAGTTTCTCGGGCGCCAGCATCGCGCACTGGAAGATGCACGCAACACCGCGCGACTGCTGCCGCTGGTGCTTCCCCTCAAAGACTGATGACGAAGAAAAGCCGCTTGGGCATACTGGCGGCCCTTTTATGGCCTGCCGTCCATGACGGCCAGCCTCCGGGCCGTCGCTGCGCGACGTTAGAAATGGCTACCCGCAACTTTCCCCCCTTCCGAGGAATCGCAGATGTTCAAGGTCAACGAGTACTTCGACGGCACCGTCAAATCCATCGCTTTCAGCATGGCTGAAGGCCCAGCCACCCTCGGCGTGATGGCTCCGGGCGAATATGAGTTCGGCACCAGCCAGCTGGAAGTCATGCATGTCGTCGCCGGCGCCCTGACCGTCAAACTGCCGGGCAGCGACAGCTGGAGCACCTTTGAAGCTGGCAGCAAGTTCACCGTACCGGCCAACAGCAAGTTCCAGCTGAAAGTCGCAGTGGACACCGCCTACCTCTGCGAATACCGCTAAGCCAAAGGCCTCATGAGAAACCGGCCCTCGCGGCCGGTTTTTTCTTTGCTGATCACCACCAGGACACAGCCATGCCACGTTCCGCCCTTCTCGCCCCCATCGCCTTGCTCGTGGTGGCCATGGTCTCGATCCAGAGCGGTGCGTCGCTGGCCAAGAACCTGTTTCCCCTGGTGGGTGCCGAAGGCACTACGGCACTGCGCCTGGTGCTCGGTGCGATCATCCTGTCGCTGGTCATGCAGCCTTGGCGGGCCAAGCTGGACTTGCGCAAATGCCACGCCCTGCTGGCCTACGGCCTGGCCCTGGGCGGCATGAACCTGATGTTCTACATGTCCCTGCAGAGCATCCCGCTGGGCATCGCCGTGGCCCTGGAGTTCACCGGGCCTCTGGCCCTGGCGTTGTTTTCCTCGCGCCGCCTGCTGGATTTCGTCTGGGTGATCCTGGCCATCGTCGGCCTGTGGATGCTCCTACCCACCGGCGCCACGCAAAGCGCCATCGACCCGCTTGGCGCCGCTCTGGCCCTCGGCGCCGGCGTTTGCTGGTCGCTGTACATCATCTTCGGGCAGAAGGCCGGCGCCCAGCATGGCCGCCACACCGTCGCGCTGGGTACCTGGGTTGCCGCCTTGCTGGTACTGCCCATCGGCGTCTGGCATGCCGGCAGTGATCTGCTGAACCTCGACCTGCTGCCCATCGCCCTGGGTGTCGCGGTGCTGTCCTCGGCCCTGCCTTACAGCCTGGAAATGGTCGCTCTGACGCGCCTCCCGGCGCGTACCTTCAGCGTCCTGATGAGCCTGGAGCCGGCGGTCGCAGCCATGTGCGGCCTGGCCTTTCTCGGCGAGAAGCTGCTCTGGGGCCAGTGGCTCGCCGTCGGCGCAATCATCGTGGCCTCGGCCGGTGCCGCCGCCACCATCAGACCCAAGAGCTAGCGACCGAACTGCAGCTCGGCCAACCGCGCATACAACGGGTTGCTCTCGATCAGCTCGGCATGCCGACCGATCGCGGCCAGGCGCCCCTGCTCGATCACCGCGATGCGATCAGCCTGCTTGACCGTTGCCAGGCGATGGGCGATGACCAGCGTGGTACGCCCGGCCATCAAGGATGGCAGCGCCTGCTGGATCAAGTGTTCGCTCTCGGCATCCAGCGCGCTGGTGGCTTCATCGAGCAGCAGGATAGGCGCATCGGCAAGCAAGGCGCGGGCGATGGCCAGACGCTGACGCTGCCCACCGGAAAGCCCGAGCCCGGCTTCACCGAGATGAGTCTGATAGCCCTGCGGCAGACGCTGGATGAACTCATGGGCGTGCGCCGCCCGCGCCGCCGCCTCCACCTCGGCCTGGCTGGCATCCAGGCGACCGTAGCGAATGTTGTCCTCGACCGAACCGAAGAACAGTGCGGGATTCTGCGAAACCAGGGCGAAACTGGCGCGCAACTCGCGTGGGTCGAGCTGATCGATCGGTACGCCATCGATGAGGATGCGCCCGGCCTGCGGATCGAAGAAACGCAGCAGCAGATCGAACAGCGTCGACTTGCCAGCGCCGGAAGGCCCCACCAGCGCCAGGGTCTCACCCGCCGACACCTGCAAGTCGATGCCATCGATGGCGTAGCTGTCCGCACGCGACGCATAGGCGAAGCGCACGCCCTGCAGCTCGATGCGCCCCTGCACCGGCTGCGGCAGATGCCTGGGCAGATCTGGCGCGACGATGGCGTTGCTGGCACGCAACAGCTCGCCGATACGCTCGGCGGCGCCCGCCGCGCGCTGCAATTCGCCGATCACTTCGCTCAGGGTGCCGAAGGACGAGCCGACGATCAGGCTGTAGAACACGAATGCCGCCAGCTCACCACCGGAGATGCGCCCGGCGATCACATCCATGCCGCCCACCCAGAGCATTACCCCCACCGCACCGAGCACCAGCACGATGACCACGGTGACCAGCCAGGCACGCTGGGCGATGCGCTTGCGCGCCACATCGAACGCCGCCTCGGCGGACTCGCCAAAGCGGCGCTTGTCCTCGCTCTGATGGTTGTAGGCCTGCACCGTCTTGATCTGTCCCAGCACCTCACCCACGTAGCTGCCGACATCGGCCACGCGGTCCTGGCTTTGCCGCGACAGCGCCCGCACGCGACGGCCAAACAGCAGGATCGGCGCCACCACCAACGGCAGGGCCAAGAGGACGATGCCGCTGAGCTTGGGATTGGTCACCACCAGCAGCACACTGCCGCCGATCAGCATGATCAGGTTGCGCAATGCCATCGACAGGGACGAGCCGATCACCGACTGCAGCAAGGTGGTGTCGGCGGTCAGCCGCGACTGGATTTCCGAGCTGCGATTGCTCTCGTAGAAGCCCGGATGCAGCTCGATCAGGTGGTCGAACACTCGTCGGCGGATGTCCGCAACCACCCGCTCACCGATCCACGACACCAGATAGAAACGTGTGTAGGTACCGAAAGCCAATGCCAGCACCAGCACGAAAAACAGCAGCAGAGAATGACGCAGTGCCGCTGGCGACTGCGTGGCCAGGCCCTGATCCACCAGCAGCTTGATGCCCTGGCCCATGGACAGGGTGATCGCCGCAGTGAACATCAGCGCCAGCAGCGCCCCCACTACGCGGCCGCGATAAGGCGCGATGAAGCGCCAGGCCAGGCGTATGGCGCCACGCTGGCGGGAAGAAAGCATCGATGTCATGACGGGTCTCAGGAGTCGGCAGCCGAGGGCGCTTCAGCCAGCCAGGCCACTGCACACAGAGCCAGCGCAGCCAGATTGGTCGAAAGCGGATTGAACGCTTGAATCAACAGATGGGGACTCAGCAGCGCAACATCAAGCAGCAGCACCAGCAACACCGCACCTGCGACCAGCAAAGGCCAGCGCTGGCGCCGCACCGCCAGCAGCGCGATGCCCAGCAGTATCTCGGCAATGCCGCCAATGCGCGCGATCGACTCCGGCGCGAACAGCGCATGATCAGGCAGGCCATGCGCCGCGATCATCGCCACCTCATCAGGGCTGAGCCAGAGAATCTTCGGCGCCAGCCCATGCCAGATGAACACCAGCGCCAGGGCCAGCCGAGCGAGCCAGGCGATCTGCGCCAGGCGCCGCTCAGTCATGCAGGAAGCGCTCGGCGTGATCGGCAGTGGGCAGCAGGCAGACCTGGTAGCGCCCGAACAGGCGGTAGCGATTCAGCGCGATGCGGTCATAACACCAGTCACGCAGCGGACGCGGAATCAGGCGCAGCCAGGCAAGAACACGCCAGGGCTGAGGCAGGCGGGCGAGAATGCGCAACAACGCGCTGGAACGCACATGCAAGCCTGCTTCATCGATCAGTGCCATGGTGTCGAAGCGATCGGTCGGCAGGCCATACCAGGCCAGCAGCGCCTGCCCCTGCGCCGACTGCACCGAAGCCAGGCGAAACTGGCACAGGCGATCATGCCGAATGAGAAATTTTGCCCAGCCATTGCAGAGCTTGCAGACGCCATCGAACAGGACGACACGCTCGCCTGCAGCAAGACCGGGCGCTAGCGATGGTTTCGTCATTGACCAGCGCTCGCCTGCTGCGCCAGAGGGCGGTAGTGGCCAGTGATGCGGTAGGCGAACAGAATGTCCTCCTCCTGCGTACCACGGCCGATGTTATGCAGCACCAGCGGCGCCCCGCTGGCTGCGCGGCGGTCGCTGACGATGCCGATATGGGTGAGGCCGTGACCCAGATCCCAAGTGACGATATCGCCGGACTGGTAGGCAGAGGCATCCTGTTTGACCGCAAGCGCCCAGCCCTGGCGCTTGAACCAGGTCATCAGATTGGGCACGCGGCGGTGGTCGATATTGCTGTCCGGGCGAGTCAGGCCCCAGTTCTTCGGATAGGCGGCGAAGTTACCGCGCATGTCGCGATGCACCGCTTCCTGCAGATCCAGCCCCTGCTGGCGTAGCGCGCGGATCACCACGTCGGTGCAGACGCCGGTGGCCAGGGGCACATCGCCGCCTGGATAGCTCAGCTTCCGGTAGGCCGGGTCATAGCTCAGGGTCACGCCGACCTGCTTGCGAGCATCGAGCACCAGCCTGTGCGCCTCGATGGCGTGCGCTGCAAAAGCCAGCGAGCAGAGCAGCAGTGCGATCACCGTGCGCATATCGATCTCCTATCGACTCAAGGGGTACAGCAGCTCTTCCTTATAACCGGCCCAGACCCGCACTGCATCGGGAAAATCGTCGTCCAGGCTCACGTCACCACTGTCCACCAGCAATGGCCGCCCCTGCAGCGTGCCCAGCTTGCGCTTGGTCGCCACCACGCGCAGGCGCTCCAGCCCCACCGCGCGCAACACACGCGGGCTGATCTGCTGGTTACCGCGACCGATGATATGACCCTGACCACCAATCGCGGTCACCAGCAGGTAGCTTGGATGCCCGTCGACCAGGCCGAACAGCTCGGTTTCGTTGACGTCGCGAGCGATGACCTGGCCCGCCTCGATCACGTCGACGCCCAGCAAGGTGGTTTCCAGCCCCAGATTCTGCGCCAGTCCGTGCAAGGTCGAACCGGGGCCGAACACGTAGCGCGCGCCCGGCTCCCACTCCGCCTCCAGCCAGGCGGCAAGATCGGCCAGCACCAGCTCTTCGGATTCCACGCCGCCCTGTTTGACCGCCTGCACATAGCCACCCTCCTGCGGCACGCACAGCTCACCGTACCAGCGCGCGGTCACCCGACCTTCACGCAGGGCGCTCTCGTCGATGTCACGCACTTCGCCGCTGCCCAGACGCACCAGGCCGCCGTCCACCAGGCGCGCAGTCAACTCACCCGCCGCTCGCGGACTGATGGCATAGACGCCGGACTGGATCTTCACCCCTGCCGGAATACCCAACACCGGCTGCCCCTCCCTGACGGCCGCACAGACATCACGGGCGGTACCATCACCGCCTGCGAACAGAATCAGAGCCACGCCGGCGTCCTGCAGCTGCTGCACCGCCTGGCGGGTGTCTTCGGCAGTGCTCACGCCGTCGTGCAACTCACCCAGCAAACGATGCGCGAAGCCCATCTGCGCCAGGAGATCGCCACCCATGGCACCCGGATAACTGACGAACTCAATGCGCTCATGCAGGGTCAACAACTGCTCAAGCGCAGTGCGCGTGCGTTGTGCAGCCTGTGCCTCGACGCCCAGCGCCAGTGCCTGCTCGGCCATGCCGTCGCTGCCCTTGAATGCTGCCGGACCACCCAGCCCAGCCAGTGGATTGATGATCAGACCGATATGAAAACGCGACATGACTTCCTCGTTCCACGAAGGCTGGCACGCAGCCTGCAGTGTGACTTTCGCAATGTGTTATCTGACGGCTTTCCGCCGTCGTGAACCAACTCAGAGTACCGCGAGCAGGAGCCAGGCCGGGCGAACAGATGAGCTTTCCGAGCCCGTTTACCACCCGGCATGGCCAACGCGCAGCAGACTTTTAACTGTCACCGCGCCTTCATCTGGATGCCCTAGAGTGGCGCGCACCACTGATGAGGAGACAGGCCATGAGCTTGCAAGACAACGCTGCCCAATGCCCAGCCACCCGACAACAGCAGGAGCCGGTGGGCGGTTTTATCATTGACGGCCAGGGCCGCGAAGTGCCCATTACCGAAGACATGATCCAGCAGGCCTGTGACGCTCTGGAAGAAAGCCGCCAGAGCGCCAACCAGCAGGCTTGAGCCGCACGCGCCAGGCAGCCGAAGCGCCTGGCGCGCCTTGCCTCAATCGCGTGGCACCAGCTTCAACGACAGGGAGTTGATGCAGTAACGCAGCCCGGTCGGGCGCGGACCATCAGGGAATACGTGGCCCAGATGCGCATCGCATTTAGCGCACTTGACCTCGATGCGATGCATGCCATGGCTGTAATCGTCGAGGCTGGCAATCACCTCGTCATTGATCGGCTGGAAATAGCTCGGCCAGCCGCTGCCCGAGTCGTACTTGGCGTCCGAATCGAACAGCGCCTCGCCGCAGCAGGCGCAATGGTAGATGCCAGGGGTCTTGCTGTCGTGATAAGCGCCGGTGAACGGTCGCTCCGTGCCACCTAGACGGCAGACATGAAACTGCTCGTCAGTCAGCTCTTCGCGCCAGCTATCCAGGGGTTTGTCGAGTTTATCCACGAACGGGCTCCTCCTCGGTAATGGGCGATACGCCAGGTTGCAGGCAGCGCCAGCCCTTGCCTTGAAGGCAAGGCGTACACGACAACCCAGTCACTGTGCGCCGCATGGCAGGCCAGAAAAAAGCAGAGCGGATAGCTTTGCCGCGCTCAGGTCGCCACGTATGATTCGACCCCAGTCTGTCACCCGCGTTACAGGCTGCCAAGATTCCCAGTCGAGAGAATTTTGCAGCGTGTTCAAGCGGGCTCTCCATAGCTCGGGACTTCTTACATGCAGGTCAGCAAATCGAACAAGCTCGCCAACGTCTGCTATGACATTCGCGGGCCGGTGCTCAAGCACGCCAAGCGTCTGGAAGAGGAAGGCCATCGCATCCTCAAGCTGAACATCGGCAATCCGGCGCCGTTCGGTTTCGAGGCGCCGGAAGAAATCCTTCAGGACGTGATCCGCAACCTGCCCACCGCGCAGGGCTACAGCGATTCCAAGGGCCTGTTCAGCGCGCGTAAAGCGGTGATGCAGTACTACCAGCAGAAGCAGGTCGAAGGCGTCGGCATCGAGGACATCTACCTCGGCAACGGCGTATCCGAGCTGATCGTCATGGCCATGCAGGCGCTGCTCAACAACGGTGACGAGGTGCTCATCCCAGCCCCTGACTATCCGCTTTGGACCGCCGCCGTCGCGCTGTCCGGCGGCAAGCCGGTGCACTACCTGTGCGACGAGCAGGCCGGCTGGTTCCCCGATATCGCCGACATGCGCGCCAAGATCACGCCGAACACCAAGGCGCTGGTGCTGATCAACCCGAACAACCCCACTGGCGCGGTGTACTCGCGCGAGGTGCTGCAGGACATCGTCGAGCTGGCCCGCCAGCACAACCTGGTGATCTTCTCCGACGAGATCTACGACAAGATCCTCTACGACGAAGCGGTGCACATCAGCACCGCCTCGCTGGCACCGGACGTGCTCTGCCTGACCTTCAACGGCCTGTCCAAGAGCTACCGCGTGGCCGGTTTCCGTTCCGGCTGGGTGGCCATCTCCGGGCCCAAGCACAAGGCGCAGAGCTACATCGAAGGTCTGGATATCCTGGCCAACATGCGCCTGTGCGCCAACGTGCCGAGCCAACATGCGATCCAGACCGCACTCGGCGGTTACCAGAGCATCAACGACCTGGTGCTGCCCAACGGCCGCCTGCTGGAGCAGCGCAACCGCGCCTGGGAACTGCTCAACGACATCCCCGGGGTCAGCTGCGTCAAACCCATGGGCGCGCTGTACGCCTTCCCGAAGATCGACCCGAAAATCTGCCCGATCCACAACGACGAGAAGTTCGTCCTCGACCTGCTGCTGTCGGAGAAGCTGCTGATCGTCCAGGGCACCGCCTTCAACTGGCCGTGGCCGGATCACTTCCGCGTGGTCACCCTGCCCCGCGTCGACGACTTGGAGCAGGCCATCGGCCGTATCGGCAACTTCCTCAAGGGCTATAGCCAGTAAACCAGCATGGATCTGCAGATAGACGATTTCTACAAGGACGCGGCCAGCGGCCTGCTCATGCTCTATCAGGCCTTCCCGCGCAAGATGGCGCTGTACGTGGAAGACCTGATCGGGCGTGAGGAGCCGGATGAATTTGGCCTGCCCAGCAAGCGCCACCAGGCCTGCCTGGGCGCCTTGCTGTGGCTGGCCGAAGAAGGTTATCTGCGTTTCGAGTCGACCATCGCTTACGATGCGCTGGATCAGGCGGTGCTGAGCGAGAAAGGTTTTTTGCGCCTGTCGCGCGGCGTACCGCACGTGCTTGCCGACGGTGAACCATTGCCGCCAAGCGTACGCCGCGTGCACGCCACGCTGGCCTTCCAGCTGCGTGAAGCCCTGGCGCGCCAGCACGGGGAACGCATCGCCCGGCTGACCCGTCTACTGTTCGAAAGCCAAGCGGCGCAGGCAAACGACATAGTTTGAAATAGTCCCTGGTTGAAAGCTCCAGGTAGGCGCCCTTATATAGCCCGCATTACTCGTACGTCTTTCCCCGTGAGGAGTCCGTTCACACCATGATGCGCATTATGTTGTTCCTGGCCACCAACCTGGCGGTGCTGGTTATCGCCAGCATCACCCTCAAACTGTTGGGGGTCGACCGCTTCACCGGCCAGAACCACGGCAGCCTGCTGATTTTCTGCGCCGTGTTCGGTTTCGCCGGCTCGCTGGTGTCGCTGTTCCTGTCCAAGTGGATGGCGAAGATGAGCACCGGCACGCAGATCATCACGCAACCGCGCACCCGCCACGAACAGTGGCTGCTGCAGACAGTCGAGGAGCTGTCGCGCGAAGCCGGGATCAAGATGCCGGAAGTCGGTATCTTCCCGGCCTACGAGTCCAATGCCTTCGCCACCGGCTGGAACAAGAACGACGCGCTGGTCGCCGTCAGCCAGGGCCTGCTCGAACGCTTCTCGCCGGATGAGGTGCGCGCGGTACTGGCCCACGAGATTGGCCACGTGGCCAACGGCGACATGGTCACCCTGGCGCTGATTCAAGGCGTGGTGAACACCTTCGTGATGTTCTTCGCACGCATCTTCGGCAACTTCGTCGACAAGGCGATCCTGAAGAACGAAGACGGTCATGGCATCGGCTACTTCGTCGCCACCATCTTCGCCGAGCTTGTTCTGGGGATACTGGCCAGCATCATCGTCATGTGGTTCTCGCGCAAGCGCGAGTTCAAGGCAGACGAAGCCGGTGCCCAACTGGCCGGTACTGGCGCGATGATCGCTGCGCTGCAACGCCTGCGTGCCGAACAGGGTGTGCCGGTACAGATGCCGGACAGCCTGACCGCCTTCGGCATCAATGGCGGCCTGAAGAACGGACTGGCTGGCCTGTTGATGAGCCACCCGCCGCTGGAAGATCGCATCGAGGCGCTGCGCCGCCGCGGCTGATCGAACGCTACAGACGAAAAAGGCGACCTTCGGGTCGCCTTTTTCATTGGCTTGGCGTATCAGCTGCGCGTGAGGTGAAACACCACCTCCTCCACCGCTTCGAGCTGACTCTCGACAAAGCGCGGGTTGCCGCTCAGAACATCCTTGCGTTCCACCTCACGCGCCACCCAGCCAGACGTGAAGCGCTGCTCGACCTCGGCGTCCGCGACCGAGAACGGCGGGCCATCCATGCGCTGCTGATCGTACACCAGGGTCACCAGCAAGCCCTGGCAGGCTGGCGGCAGAATCGCCTGCAGGTGGGCGGCGTAACGCTCGCGCATCGGCGCTGGCAGCGCGATCAGCGCCGCACGGTCATAAAACGCCTGGCAGTCGGCAACGTCCTCACGGGTCAGGGCGAAAAAATCGCCGCAGAGAATCCGCAGCTTGCCCGCCTGGTAGACCTTGAACGCACCCTGCTGAACGACCTGCGGCTGCACATCACGCTCGACGAAGAAATCCTGCACGGCACGCTCGGCCAGCTCCACCCCGATCACGGCGTGCCCCTGCTCCGCCAGCCAGGCCAGATCGAGGCTCTTGCCGCACAGTGGCACCAGCACCGCCGCCTCTTCACAGAGCCCGAGCCGAGACCAGTGACGGCGTAGATAGCCGTTGACCTTCTCCTGATGAAAACCGATTTGGCTACGCGCCCAACGATCCTGCCAGAACGCCTCGTGCATGGATAAAACCTCCACAAATTCGATAGGAATGCTCAACTATTTATGCTGGAAGTCGATAGATCCAGCACCGAAGATGGCGACATCCTACTTCAGGAACTGATTACCATGCTGCCCTCACTGTTCATATCCCATGGCTCACCGATGCTTGCCCTGGACCCAGGCGCCAGCGGCCCGGCACTGGCCAGGCTGGCCGCCGAGCTGCCCAGACCCCGGGCCATCGTGGTGGTATCGGCGCACTGGGAAAGCCAGGGCATACTGCTGACAGCGGGTGAGCACCCGCAGACCTGGCACGATTTCGGCGGCTTCCCGGCGCCCTTGTATGCCATGCAGTACCCCGCCCCCGGCGCACCGGAGCTGGCCGAGGAGATCGCCAGGCAATTGAACGACGCCGGCCTGCCCACCGGGCTCGACACCCAGCGCCCATTCGATCATGGAGCCTGGGTTCCGCTGTCGCTGATGTATCCGCAAGCGGATATCCCGGTGCTGCAGCTGTCTCTGCCGAGCCACCTGGGTCCCGAACTGCAGACCCGCGTTGGCCGGGCCCTGGCCAACCTGCGCGAGCGCGAGATATTGCTGATCGGCTCCGGCAGCATCACCCACAACCTCGGCGAGCTCGACTGGCGCGCCGGCCCCGACGTCATCACGCCCTGGGCCAAGGCGTTTCGCGACTGGGTGGTGGCACGACTCGAAGCCGAAGACGAGCAAGCGCTGCACCAGTACCGCCGACTGGCGCCCAACGCCGTCCGCACCATCCCAGTGACGAACACCTGCTGCCCCTGTTCTTCGCCCGCGGTGCTGGTGGCACCTTCAAGGTTGAACACAGCGGTTTCACCTACGGCGCGCTGGGTATGGATATCTATCGATTCGGCTAGGCATGCCACGCGCATGCAGCGGTGTCATCAGCCGGAAAATGCCGAGGCCCGTCATCGACGGGCCTCGCTCATACGCTCAGTCGAGCCGCACCAGGATACGGCCGACCATGCCGCCGGCCAGTATTCGCTCGATGGACTCTGGCAATTGCGTCAGGCCAATTTCATGGCACAGCGGCGAAAGATCGAGCTTCCACTGCAGCGATAGCTTGTCCCACATCGACGCCTTGACCACCAGCGGCAGCTCCACCGAATCCACCCCCAGCAGATTGACGCCACGCAGGATGAACGGCAGAACGCTGGCCTGGAACGCAAAGCCTGCGGTCAACCCGCAGCAAGCCACGCTACCGCTGTGGCGCAGCGACTTGACCACGTTGAACAGAATATCGCCGCCCACGGTATCCACCGCACCCGCCCAGCGCTCCTTGAGCATCGGCCGCTCGCTACCCTGCTGCAGCTCCTCGCGGCTGACAATTTCATCTGCACCCAGGCCACGCAGGAAATCCGCCTGTTCGGCCTTGCCGGTGGCGGCGGCTACGCGATACCCGAGCTGCTTGAGCAGCACCACCGCGATGCTGCCGACGCCGCCCGTAGCGCCGGTGACCAGGACGGTGCCGGACTCCGGGGTAACGCCGGCCTGCTCCAGCTTGTCGACACACAGGGCGGCGGTCAGGCCGGCGGTGCCGAGTACCATCGCCTCGCGCAGCGGCAGGCCCTGCGGGCGCTTGATCGCCCACGCGGCCGGCACCCGGATGTACTGGCCGAAACCACCGGCGGTGTTCATGCCCAGGTCGTAGCCGGTGACGATCACTTCGTCGCCCACGGCAAACTCGGCAACGCTGGAGGCCTCGACCACCCCCGCCGCGTCGATGCCGGGCGTATGCGGGTAAGCTTTGGTCACACCACGATTGCCGCTGGCGGACAGCGCATCCTTGTAGTTGAGCGAGGAATAGCGCACGCGGATCAGCAGCTCGCCCTGCGGCAACTGCTCGACGTTGCGCTGGACGACTTCACGCTGGAAACCACCGCTAGCGCCTTCACTGACCAATAAGGCCTTGAACTCGGTCATAACCCTCTCCTCTTGTCGTGGTTCGCTGCTGCGCAATGCGGGTCGCCGGCGCAGCCCATCATGAACGAAGCGTTACCAGAAGCGCTGCTGATTGAGCCGGCTCAGCCAGGTCAGGACGAAGCGATCTGCCGCCATGCTAGCAGCCAGTCCAACGCGCTCCTGCAGGCTCTTCTTCTGAGCGAAATGCAAATGGAACAGCTCCGCTTCGGCAGCACGCTCGGCCAGGTACTGGTCGCTGGTCTTGAGTTCGTCGACCAGCAGACGCTCTTGTGCGGCCATGCCCAGCCAAATTTCGCCGGTGGCGATGGCGTCGATGTCCAGCTGCGGGCGATAACGGGCGACGAAACCCTTGAACAGTTCGTGAGTGGTTTCCAGGTCCTCCTGGAACTTCTCCCGGCCCTTGTCGGTGTTTTCGCCAAATACCGTCAGAGTGCGCTTGTATTCGCCGGCAGTCAGCACTTCGAAGTCGATCTCATGCTTCTTCAGCAGGCGATGCACGTTGGGCAACTGCGCCACCACGCCGATGGAGCCGAGGATGGCGAATGGCGCGCTGAGAATCTTCTGGCCGATGCAGGCCATCATGTAACCGCCGCTGGCGGCCACCTTGTCGACACACACGGTCAGCGGGATACCGGCATCGCGAATGCGCACCAGCTGCGACGACGCCAGACCGTAACTGTGGACCATGCCGCCACCGCTTTCCAGGCGTAGCACCACTTCGTCCTCGGCCTTGGCCATGGACAGCAGCGCCGTCACTTCATGGCGCAGGTTGTCGGTGGCCGACGCCTTGATATCGCCATCGAAATCCAGCACGAACACCCGCGGCTTGCTGGCCGGTGCCTTCTTGTCCTGCTTGGCCGCCTTGGCCTCGGCCTTGCGCGTGGCCTTGAGCTGGTCCTTGGACAGCACGCTCTGCTCCAGGCGCTCGCGCAGGTCCTTGTAGAAATCATTGAGCTTTTGCACCTGCAACTGGCCACTGCCGCGCCGCCCTCTGCCGCGCGTGGCGGCAATCGCCACCAGCACCACGACGATAGCGACCACCAGGGTCAGGGTCTTCGCCAGAAAGCTGGCGTACTCGCTAAGAAACTCCACGGATCCCCCTCGGACATTGCGGCTGCGCCTGAGCGCACAAAGGCCCAAGCATACCGGCGCGGCGGCCCGCCGGCCAACCTCGGCAGCGCTGCATAATGGCCATACAAGCAATTCAAACAAGCGTATGTTTTTTCGTTGACAGCCCCCGAGCTTCCTCATACCCTCGCGAAACATTCAACGTGCCGAGACCAATACGGACGTGGGCAGCATCTATCTGATTCGACATGGCCAGGCTTCATTCGGTGCGGACGACTACGATGTCCTGTCTCCCGTCGGCGTGCGCCAGGCCGAAGTGCTGGGTGACCACCTCGAGCAGCTCGGCATCGACCTCGACCGTTGCGTCAGTGGCAGCCTGCGCCGCCAGCAACACACTGCCAACACCGCCCTGGAGCGCATGAGCCATGCGCCGGCGCTGGATATCGATGAAGCCTTCAACGAATTCGATGCCGATGCGGTGATTCGTACGCTGCTGCCAGATCTGCTGCCGCAAGAGCCCGAAGCCCTGCACATCCTGCGCAACGGCGCGCAGAACCGCGCCGAGTTTCAGCGCCTGTTCGCCAACCTGATCCAGCGCTGGATTTCCGGCGAGCACGACAAGCCCGGCCTGCAAAGCTGGCAGGCCTATGTCGAACAGGTCGCAGGCGGTCTGCGGCGCCTCCTCGAACAGGCCCACAGCAAGCAGAACATCGCCGTGTTCACCTCCGGCGGCACCATCACTGCCCTGCTTCACCTGATCACCGGCGTAGCGCCTGCAAAGGCCTTCGAACTGAACTGGCAAATCGTCAATACCTCGCTCAGCCAACTGAAATTCCGTGGCAACGAGGTGAGTCTGGCTTCCTTCAACAGCCATGTGCATTTACAGCTGCTGAAGGCGCCGGAGCTCATCACCTATCGATGAGCTCCAGCCCACTGCGGCCGCAAGGCTGCGCGAAAAAACCGAAAAAGGATAAGACCATGAGTGTTGCTGACATCGCCCAAACCATGCAGTCCAAGTTCAACGCCAGCGCCGCTGCAGGCCTGGATCTGGTATTCCAATTCAACATCGAAGATGGCGAGAACTACGCGCTGATCGTCAAAGACGGCACCTGCGCCCTCGAGCAAGGCGACAACCCGGACGCCAACGTGACCCTGATCATGGACAGCGAAACCCTCAAGGGCATCGTCAGCGGCGAAACCGACGGCATGCAGGCGTTCATGGCCGGCAAGCTGCGCGCCGAAGGCGACATGATGCTGGCGATGAAGCTGGGCGAACTGTTCCCGGTCTGATCGGCGAGCTGAGCGCAAAACACGAAAACCGGAGTCCTGGCACTCCGGTTTTTTATTGCCCGCGCACAGGTGAACGGCGCAGGTCGAAGATGACTGATCAGGCAGTTTGATCGAGGTGCAACACGCCCGCCTATAACGGCGCGTATTGCTTGTGACAGCCTGGGTGCAGCATTAGATTAACCAATTATCTGGGGCACCCATCATAAGTAAAAGGGATAAGCATGGCGCTCACTGACCAATCCACCCGCATCCGCACCGGCGAAGAGCTCGATACCGCCGTCATCGACGCCTACCTCAAAGCCAATATTCCGGGCTTGAGCGGCGAAGCCAGGATCAGCCAGTTTCCCGGCGGCGCGTCGAATCTGACTTACCTGATCGAATACCCGCAGCAGGAGTTCGTCCTGCGCCGCCCGCCATTCGGCCACAAGGCCAAGTCGGCGCACGACATGGGCCGCGAGTACCGCATCCTCAACCAGCTCAACGCCGGCTTCCCCTACTGCCCAAAAGCTTACGTGCACTGCACCGACGAGTCGGTGATCGGCGCCGAGTTCTACGTCATGGAGCGGGTCAAGGGCATCATCCTGCGTTCGGAGATGCCCGCTGAGCTGAACTTCAGCGCCGAGCAGACCAGCGCCCTGTGCAAGAGCTTCATCGACAAGCTGGTGGAGCTGCACAACGTCGACTACAGCGCTTGCGGTCTGGGCGATCTGGGCAAGCCTGAGGGCTATGTCGAGCGTCAGGTCAAGGGCTGGAGCGACCGCTACGAGAAAGCCCTGACCCCGGATGCGCCAACCTGGGAGCCGATCAAGGCCTGGCTCAATGACAAGATGCCCGCCGATCACCACAAGCCCGGCATCGTGCACAACGACTACCGTTTCGACAACGTGATCCTCGACCCGAACAACCCGATGCAGATCATCGGCATACTCGACTGGGAGATGACCACCATCGGCGATCCGCTGATGGATTTGGGCAACACCCTGGCCTACTGGATCGAAGCCAGCGATCCGGCGCCGGTGCAACTGATGCGCCGCCAGCCAAGCAACGCGCCGGGCATGCTCACCCGTCAGCAGTTCGTCGACTACTACGCCGAGAAAGCCGGCATCGAGATCAACAGTTTCGACTTCTACTACACCTACGGCCTGTTCCGCCTGGCCGGCATCGTGCAGCAGATCTACTACCGCTTCTACCACGGCCAGACTCAGGACAAGCGCTTCGCCCAGTTCATTCAGATGAACAAGCTGCTGGAGCAGATGTGCCTGCAGGTCATCGGCAAATCCACTCTCTAACCCCGGGGTAATCACAATGTCCAAGACCCAACTGTTCGACCTCGACGGCAAGATCGCCTTCGTTTCCGGCGCCAGCCGCGGCATCGGCGAGGCCATCGCCAAGCTGCTGGCCCAGCAAGGTGCTCACGTGATCGTGTCCAGCCGCAAGATCGACGGCTGCCAGGCCGTGGCCGACGCCATCACCGCCGAGGGCGGTAAGGCCACCGCCATCGCCTGCCACATCGGCGAGATGGAGCAGATCCAGAGCGTCTTCGCGCAAATCCGCGAGCAGTTCGGTCGCCTCGACATCCTGGTCAACAACGCCGCCACCAACCCGCAGTTCTGCAACGTGCTAGATACCGACCTCTCCGCCTTCCAGAAAACCGTGGACGTGAACATTCGCGGCTACTACTTCATGTCCATCGAAGGCGGCAAGCTGATGAAGGAAAACGGCGGCGGCTCGATCATCAATGTCGCCTCGATCAATGGCGTCTCCCCGGGCGAATTCCAGGGCATCTATTCGGTGACCAAGGCCGCGGTGATCAGCATGACCAAGGTCTTCGCCAAGGAGTGCGCGCAGTTCGGCATCCGCTGCAACGCGCTGCTGCCGGGCCTGACCGACACCAAGTTCGCCTCGGCGCTGACCAAGAACGACGCCATCCTCAAGCACGCCCTGCAGCGCATCCCGCTCAAGCGCGTGGCCGATCCGAGCGAGATGGCCGGTGCCGTGCTGTACCTGGCCAGCGACGCCTCCAGCTACACCACTGGTGTGGCGCTGAACGTGGACGGCGGCTTCCTCTCCTGAAGCCGGATGCCCTGAACGACAAAGGCACCTTGCAGGTGCCTTTTTTATTTGTAGGGCGGGTCGTACGGCGCAGCCAACCTCAAGGGCACAAAACGCCCACTACCCTCTCCCACAAGTGAGAGAGGGTCATCAGATGGCCGCTACCAATCCTTCAGCGCAGCTTCGGCGGCGGGATTCATCGGCTCGGCCAGCAAACCGGTCGGCGTCAGGCTGACGCTGTAGACCGCATCGGCGGCAATCGGCAGGTAGGTGACGCGCAGCGCCTGCGGGTCGAACAGCAGCAAATCACGCTGACTCAGTCGCAGCCAGCGCCACAGGTCCACGCCGTAAGGACTTTCGGCCAGTTGCACGCGGCCATGCTGTGCCAGCGCCTGCTGCTCGATGGCCAGGAAACGCCCCGACAGACGCTCCAGACGGTAACCCGGCTCCAGACCGATCAGATCGGCCAGACCTTTCCAGCGAATCAGGCGACCATCGAGCTGCCACATGTCACCTTCCAACGTGACCGTGCGCTCACGCCCCTTTTCGAGCAGCGTGACCTGATAACGCTGCGGGCCATCGGCCTTGAAGCTGAGTGTCACCAATGGCTTGCCCGGCTGCAGCGGCTCGTAGGTGTACAAGTCATAAGCCACCAGCCCCACCAGCCCGGCCAGGGCAAGAAATGCCAGACCACAGGTGCCGCGCAACCAGCCCAGGAACCAGCCCGTATTGAGCAAAATGCGCAATGCCACCAGCAGCGCCAATACGGCCAGCAGCGCCACGGCCCAGGCCAATCCGTCGTATTGCATCGGTTGCGTTCCTTCTCTGACGAAATCCCGGCATTATGCGCAGCTCTCCCCACGACGAACAGCCGCCACGCTGCGCATTCGCCCACAAGTCGACACTTTACCTATGCCTTTCGCTCTCGAGCTCGCCATCGACCCCAGCACATTAGCCATTCTCGCCCTGGTCGCCTTCATCGCCGGCTTCATCGATGCCATCGCCGGCGGTGGCGGCCTGCTGACCATTCCCGCCCTGCTCACGGCGGGGCTGCCACCGCATCTGGTCCTGGGCACCAACAAGCTGTGCGCCACCTTCGGCTCAGGTACTGCTGCCCTGACCTTCTACCGGCGCAAACTCTTCGATCCCAAGCAGTGGCGCAATGCGCTACTGGCTACGCTGATCGGCGCCCTGCTGGGCGCAGTCATCGCCCACTGGATGCCAGCGGCCTGGCTCAATCAGATGCTGCCGATAATCGTCTTCGCCTGCGGCCTGTATCTGCTGTTCGGCCGTATGCCAGAGGCGCCGGCCGAACACAACCTGCCGATCGCCCGTGGCCGGCAGTGGCCGCAAGGCCTGGGTCTGGGCCTCTACGATGGCGTCGCCGGCCCTGGCACCGGCGCGTTCTGGACGGTCAGCAGCCTGCTGATGTACCCGCTCGACCTGGTTCGCGCCAGCGGCGTGGCGCGCACCATGAATTTCATCAGCAATGCGGCTGCCCTGGTGGTGTTCATCGCCTTCGGTCAGGTGGCCTGGGTACTCGGTCTGAGCATGGGTGCAGCGCTGATGGTCGGCGCCTTTCTCGGCGCCCGCACGGCGATCAAGGGCGGCTCGAAATTCATCCGCCCGGTATTCATCACGGTGGTGCTGGTGCTGACTGCGCGCCTGGTCTGGCAGCACTGGTTTGGCTGATCCGGCGAGCCGTTCAGGATTCTGCAGGAGCGGCTTCAGCCGCGAAATGGTCGACGAGGTTCGCGGCTGAAGCCGCGCCTACATAAACAGCTCTAGGCCGGCAACGTCGGCTCGGGCAGACCGAGGCGCTGCGCAACGTAGAGGTCGATCAGATGGCGGGCGATGGAGCGCGATGCCGGCAGCGGCGGTAGCTCATCGACCCGGAACCAGCCCGCGTCCTCGATTTCGTCTTCCTGCATGACGATTTCGCCACCTGCATATTCGGCATGAAAGCCCAGCATCAGCGAATGCGGAAACGGCCAACCCTGACTGCCGATGTACTGCAGGTTCTTGACCTGCAGGCCAACCTCCTCGTGCACCTCGCGCGCCACGCAATGCTCGACCGACTCGCCCGGTTCGACGAAGCCGGCCAGGGTGCTGTAGACCCCGGTGACGAAACGCGGCGAGCGCGCCAGGAGGATCTCGTCGCCGCGCGTGACCAGCACGATCATGCTCGGCGAAATACGTGGGTAGTGCTGCGACTCGCAGCCGTCGCAGCGCATCGCGCGCTCGCCGGGAAGCTGGCGGGTCGGCGCACCGCAGCTGCCACAGAAACGATGCTCGGCATGCCAGGTGCCTATCTGCGCCGCGTAGGCCAGCATGCGAAAGGTTTCCACCTCGCCCTGCAGCATGAACTGGCGCAGGCTTTGCCAGGTGCAGCCTTCCAGCGCAGCGTCGGGCCTGACCTGCAGCAGGTAGACGGCGTCATCACCGAAGTGACCGATACCCTGCTCGCCGATGATCGGCAGATCTTGGCGCTTGATCCAGTCACGCGGGAACAGCACGCCGTTACTGTCGGCGAGAAAATGCTGCTTGCTGTAAAGCAGCGCCCAGCCACCTGACTGGGCAGGATCGAGGAAAGCGTGGCGCCAGCTCATCAGGCTGCCACCGGCATGCCCAGCGCCTTGACGCTCTCTTCGGCCAGGTCGAGCACGCTGGGACGCGTCTCCGGACGCATCACCGCGCCGGCCTCCAGGTAGTACTCGAGGCTGCTGAGGGCGTCGGCCAGGGTTTCCAGCATCTGCTCCGACGGCATCTGCCCGGCCTCGAGCATGCGCGTCTGGATGTAATCAGCGCAGGCTCCGACCAGCATCGCGGCGCGGCGCTGCTCGAGAAACCAGAGACCGCCACGCACGGCCTGCAGGCTGAACGGCACGTTGGACAGGTGCATCTTGTCGCCACCCGACTCCAGATAAGCGGTGATAGCGCGCTTGGCCAAAGCCAGCCCCGCTTGTGCTTCATCAACCACGACGATGCGCGCTTCGTTGAGTTGATGGCCGGCGAACGAATCGGCTTCATTGCCCGGCTCGACCACAGCCGGCCGAGTATCGCGCCCTTCACCGCGCTCCAGGCTCGCCACCATGCCTTCGACGTACAGCACGGCATCGGCCAGCTTGTGCAATTGTTCCGGCTGCGGCGGCGTGTCTTCGCGCCAGGACGCGACCAGCGGCAACTGCGCGCTGAGCGAGTTGCCGGCAGAGTTCAGACCGACCATGCCGAGGGTCTTGGCCAACTTGCCCAACAGAGCATGCAGAGTGCCCAGGGTTTCGTCCTGCAAGGTGCCACGCTCGAGCAGGTCGAGCATGTCCTTGACGCTGGCGAGCTCTTCGCGAATCGCCGTAGACAGCGAACGCATCACCGCCTTGCCCGGCCCGGCCAGGCGCTGGTATTCCTCTTCCAGCATATGGTCGGTGAACGGCAGCGGCGTCAGCCCGAATACCTCACGCATGGCACTGGCCAGCGGCCCCTGACTGTCGGCCAGTGCGACCAGGTACAGCAGCTCTTTGAGCAGACTGCGCGGCGCCTCGTACTGGGGATTGGCGAGCATCACCTTGAGCTCGCGATCCACCCGCGAGAACAGCTGCTTGCGCAACTTGCGTGGCAGCAACTGGCCGTCGCACTGCGCTTCGATGGCGGCCGCGCCGATCCAGCACATGCGGCCGCGCGGCTCATTGGCGAACAGACTGTCCAGGCGCGCCAGGGCGCGCACCATCAACTTGAGGCTGGCTTGCGGATTCTGTTCGCGAATGAAGCCCAGCAAGCCGACCTGATACATATGGCGCAGGCGCTTGCCTTCGCTCAGTTTGGCAGCGCCATCGAGCGGCTGAGTGGCAATGTGCGGGCGGGCATGATCCAGCCGTACGCTGAAGAAGAAGCTCTCTGGCAGAGGCTGTTGAGCGCCCGCCTGACGCAGATCGTTGATCGCCGGCAGCAACAGCTCGGGCATCTCCTGGCGGTGGGCGTCGACGTTTTCCAGATAGCGGCGCAACACGTGCAGGGCATTGCTGAGCGCCGCCAGTTGCACGTCGCGCTCCTCACCGGCGCCAGCGGGAATGTCTGTCGCCTGGTCGAGCACTTCCTGAGCCAGTAATTCAGCGCCAGCCAGCTCGATCAGATTGAGCGTGCCACGCACCTGGTGCAGGCTTTCCACAGCCTGCTGCAGCAGGCTGCCGTTGTGCCGCTCAGCGATGAACTGCTCGAGGCTCTGCTCGGCCTCCTCCATCGTGACGAACAGCTCATCGCGCACCAGATTCAGGGATGTGGCTCCACTTACCATGCTCTAGACCTCGCAGCGAACATCAGCAAAAACGGCATCAATCGGCAAACTCCGGCTTCTGCTTGGTCATATGCGCCGTCATGGCCAGGCGCAGGTCTTCCGACTGCAGCATGGCGGCGTTCCAGGTGGCAATGTATTCCAGGCCATCGTCGACCCGGTGATCGCGCATATAGCGAATCATTTCCTTGGTGCCGCGCACCGCAACCGGCGACTTGGCGGCGATCTGCGCAGCAATCTCCATCACTGCCCCAAGCAACGCCTCGTGGCTTTCATAGGTACGGTTGACCAGGCCTATACGGGCAGCCTCATTGCCGTCGATGCTGCGCCCGGTAAAGGCCAGCTCGCGCATCATGCCGTCTCCGATGATGCGCGGCAGGCGCTGCAGCGTGCCGACGTCGGCGGCCATGCCCATGTCGATTTCCTTGATCGAGAACTGCGCATCGACCGTGCTGTAGCGCATGTCGCAAGCGCTGATCAGATCGATGGCGCCGCCGATGCAATAACCCTGAATGGCGGCCAGTACCGGCTTACGGCAGTTGTCGACCGCGTTGAATGAAGCCTGCAATTCGAGAATCTTGCGCCGCAGAGCCGTGGCATTGCGACCCACGTCCTTGCCCAGCTGGGCGCCGACCGATGCCAGCAGCATCAGGTCGATGCCCGAAGAAAAGTGTTTGCCCGCACCGGAGAGCACCACGACACGCACCGCGTCGTTGTCGTCGACCCACTGGAAGATCTCGATGATCTCGCGCCAGAAGTCGGCATTCATGGCGTTGATCTTTTCCGGACGGTTGATCTGCACATGGGCGATCTTGTCCACCAGCTCGACGCGGAAGGCTTTGTAGTCGGACATGGCAGGCATCCTCAGCCGCAGCGTGGCAGCATGATATTTATTTTGTGATTAATAACCGAGCAACTATAACAAGCACGCCATAAAAGTCGATGCTTGCCACTGTGACGCAGGGCACGCCTCGGACGTTATCAACTGCTTTGAATATCAGAGATAAGAGATTGATCTGTCGAGGATCTTATTCCTCGACAGATCCGCAGCCAGCTCACTCCACCAGACAATTCACGCAGTACTCACCCGCTTCGGTTTGCAGGCCGTGCACGTCGATGTCGAAACCCGGGAATGCCTGATCGAAGGTTCTGGCGAAGGCCAGGTAATCAATGATCGAGCGCGTGGCGGCGGTGAAGCGTTCCCCCGGCATGATCAGCGGAATGCCCGGCGGATAGGGCACCAGCATTACGGCGGCGATACGCCCCTGCAACTGGTCGATGGGCACCGCCTCCACCTCGCCGCGCACCAGGCGGTCGTAGGCGTCGGCCGGTTTGATCGCCAGTTCCGGCAGCGCCGTGTACATGCTCTTCAGCGCTTTGGCCGTGGCATTCTCGCGATAGCAGCCGTGCAATGCATCGCACAGATCACGCAGCCCCATGCCCTGGTAGCGCCCGCCGCCGGCATAGGCAATGGAGGGCAATACATCGATCAGCGGCAGGTTGGCGTCATAGCTGCGCTTGAACTCCAGCAACTCGGTCAGCAGCGTGCTCCACTTGCCCTTGGTGATGCCCATGGAGAACAGCACCAGGAAGGAGTAAAGACCGGTCTTCTCCACCACCAGACCTCGCTCCCAGAGGAACTTGCTGACCACCGCAGCGGGAATCCCCTGTTGCTCGAGCTTGCCGGCCGCGTTGAGGCCCGGCATCACCAGGGTGACCTTGATCGGATCGAGCAGCACATAATCGTTGGCCACTTCGCCGAAACCGTGCCAGTCGGCATCGGGCTGCAGCACCCAATCAGCGGTAGACAGACTGTCGGCACCATCGGCCTCACCCGGCTGCCAAATGCTGAACCACCAGTCCTCGGCACTCAGGTTGCGCCGCACATTGGCCAGGGCACGACGGAAGCTCAGCGCTTCGTCGAACGTCTCCTGAATCAGCGAACGCCCGGCCGGGCCCTCCATCATCGCCGAGGCCACGTCCAGCGAGGCGATGATGCCGTACTGCGGCGAGGTAGAGATATGCATCATGAAGGCTTCGTTGAAACGGTCGCGGTCCAACTGACGCTGGCCGCCATCCTGCACATGGATCATCGAGGCCTGACTGAAGGCCGCCAGCAGCTTGTGCGTGGAATGGGTGGTGAACACCAACGGTGACTGTTCGTCGCACTGGGTGCCCATGCCGTAGCGGCCGGCGTAGAACTCGTGGAACGCGGCGTAGGCATACCAGGCTTCGTCGAAGTGCAGCACTTCGACCGAATCGCCAAGGGCCTGCTTGACCATCTCGGCGTTGTAACAGAGCCCGTCGTAAGTGGAGTTGGTCACCACCGCCAGCTTGACCTTGGGCGCGCGGCCACGCGCCAGCGGGCTGGCGTCGATCTTCGCCTGGATCGACTCGCGGCTGAACTCGGAGAGCGGAATCGGCCCGATGATGCCCAGCTCGTTGCGCTCCGGGCACAGGTAAAGCGGAATGGCGCCGGTCATGATGATCGAGTGCAGGATCGACTTGTGGCAGTTGCGATCCACCAGTACCAGGTCGTCGCGACCGACCATCGAATGCCAGACGATCTTGTTCGCCGTCGAGGTACCGTTGATCACGAAGAAGGTGTGGTCGGCGCCGAAATTGCGCGCCGCACGTGCCTCGGCCTCGGCCAACGGCCCGGTGTGATCGAGCAGCGAGCCCAGCTCCGGTACCGATACCGACAGGTCGGAACGCAGGGTGTTCTCGCCAAAGAACTGGTGAAAGGCCTGCCCTACCGGGCTCTTGCGGTAGGCCACGCCGCCGCCATGGCCGGGTGTGTGCCAGGAGTAGTTGGATTGCGCGGTGTGCTGCACCAGCGCCTTGAAGAACGGCGGTAACAGACCGTCGAGGTAGTTGTGCGCCGCACGCGCTACCTGCCGGGCCAGGAAGGACACGGTGTCTTCGTAGAGGTAGAGGATGCCACGCAGGTGGTTGAGATCGGCCATGGCCTCGGCCGGCGCATTCTCGATGGTGACCTGCTCGCCCAGGGCGAAGATCGGCAGTTGCGGCGCCCGTACCCGCGCCACGCGGATCAGCTCGACCATGTCCTGCAACAGCCGGCTGTTCTCCCCTGCGCCTTCGGCCGCCACCAGAATGCAGGCCAGGCCGTGATGAGTGGAGGCAACGATACGCCCTTCGGCGGCGCTGGCCGTGGGCAGAATACTGAAACCGTCCTGGGTGAGTTCCTGAGCGATGGCGCGCACACGATCACCGGCCACGGTGTCGGCCTTGATGTCGCGATGCACGATTAGGACGGGAAACTTGAGATCTTTATACATTGTGACGTCCTGAAGGCTGGCAGGCATGGCCTGCCCATCAGCTCAGGTTAGAGGCTCCCCCTGATGGGCGGAACCCCCTGTGCATCACGCTATAAGAAAAGGTCGCAATTGCGCTGTTCGGTTATTCCGGCGCTTTTTCCAGCTGCGCCCACAACGACGGGCCGCCAGCGGATTTCTCGATCACTGCCAGACGCGCCATGTGCGCCGCGAGCTCGTCTTCGTTGGCGCGAATGACCCGCGTGCGCGGGCGCGAAGCGTCCAGGCGGCGGATCGGAGTGGCCTGCTGACGCCCGCTGCCATCGCCATCGGAGCCTTCACCGGCCAGAGACAGGTTGGTCTGCCCACCCGTCATCGCCAGGTAGACGTCGGCCAGAATCTCCGAGTCGAGCAAGGCGCCGTGCAGTTCGCGGTTGGAGTTGTCGACGCCGTAACGCTTGCACAGTGCGTCCAGGCTGTTGCGCTGCCCCGGATGGCGTTCGCGCGCCATCATCAGGGTATCGAGCACCGAGCAATAGTCGCTGACGTCGGCGCGCTCGCTCTGCCCCAGCAGGGCGAACTCGTTGTTGATGAAGCCAACGTCGAACGCCGCGTTGTGGATGATCAGCTGGGCGCCCTTGATGAATTCGTAGAACTCATCGGCGACCTCCCTGAAGCGCGGCTTGTCGGCTACGTATTCGTTGGTGATGCCGTGAACCGCGATGGCGCCTTCGTCGATCTCGCGATCCGGGTTGAGGTAGACGTGAAAGTGACGCCCGGTCAGGCGCCGCCCCAACAACTCGACACAACCGATCTCGATGATACGGTGCCCGTCGGTGACCGGCATGCCGGTGGTTTCGGTATCCAGCACCACGTAGCGCTTGACGGTGTTATCGGTTGTCACGCCTTGCCTCTCTCATCTATCCGGGTTGTCGCACATTCAAGCGCGGCATCTTAACTCAGCTCGCGCGCCACGGCTCAACGCGCCGAGCGCACCTCGTCGACCCCTCGATTGGCCAACTGGTCGGCTCGCTCGTTGCCAGGATGTCCGGTATGCCCGCGCACCCACTGCCAGCTCACCTGATGACGATTGACTTCCTCATCCAGCTTCTGCCAGAGGTCGGCATTCTTCACCGGCTCTTTAGAAGCCGTTTTCCAGCCGCGCTTCTTCCAGTTCGGCAGCCATTCCTGGATGCCCTTCATTACATATTGCGAGTCGGTCACCAGCTTGACCGTACAAGGCCGCGTCAGTGCGATCAGGCCGGCAATCGCGGCCATCAGCTCCATCCGGTTGTTGGTGGTGTTGGGGTCGCCGCCCCAGAGTTCCTTTTCCACGCCCTTGTAGACCAGCAGCGCGCCCCAGCCACCAGGACCAGGATTGCCTTTGCAGGCGCCGTCGGTGTAGATCACCACATCATCGGTTTCGGACATTCATAAGCTCTGAACAGAATTGACTAACCGGGAACATGGCCCTCAGTTATCGAGATCACGCCGGCTGACCTTGGCCACCGGCATCGGCAGCAGCTTGCCCATCGGCTCACGGCGCGATTGCCGCAGCGGGCGCAAACCGACTACCAGCTTGCGCGCCACCAGCAGGTAAAAACCGGCGCCCGGCAGCTGCCAGGCGTCGCCCCAGCGCTCCATTCGGCGCAGACGCATTTGCCAGGCCAGCGACGCGAGCGGCGGACGATAGCACCCGAACCGGCGTTTCTCCAACGCAAAGCCCAGCAGGCTGAGCCAGTCCGTGACACGGCTCGGGGCAATACAGCGCGCCTTGGCCAGACCATCCTGGGCGAACAGGCGACGTACGCCCCAGGTACTCCAGGGATGAATCCCCAGAATCAACAGATGCCCGCCAGGCCTTACGCTGCGCGCCGCCTCACGCAACAGGCCATGGGGCGACAGACTGAAATCCAGGCCATGCTGCAACACCACAACGTCGGCGGCGTGCTCACCCAGTGGCCAAGATTGCTCCTCGCAGACGATCTGCACACCGGGCATTGGCGCGCCGAGGCGCACGTTGTGTTGGATCTGCCCGGCCTTGGGCGGCCCTTCGGCACCGGGCCCGTAGCTCACCAGATAGCCGCCAAAAAAACGCGCCAGCTCTTCCTCCAGCAAGCGCCGCTCCTCTTCCAGCAACAGCTGCCCGAGCGGCCCGGCCAGCCATTGGCGCGCCTCACCCACAAGCTTGAGCCACTCAGGATCGGCCTGGGCGAATGCCTGATCAGTCATCGCTGCCTCCACATGACAGGTTCCGCATGTCGTGTCTAAGATGCACCTTTATCACCCGCTTAGCGACCCGCAATGATCCAGATCGACGCGCTACCTGCCTTCAATGACAACTATATCTGGCTGCTGCAAGACGCCCGCAGCAGGCGCTGCGCGGTGGTCGATCCCGGTGATGCGGCGCCCGTCCTGGCCTGGCTGCAAGCCCATCCTGACTGGACGCTCAGTGATATCTTGATCACTCATCACCACTTCGATCACGTCGGCGGCGTCGAAGCGCTGAAAAAAGCCAGCGGCGCACGTGTCGCCGGCCCGGCGACGGAAAAGATTCCGGCGCGCGACATCGCCCTGAACGATGACGACGAGATCGAAGTACTGGGTCTGCGCTTCAAGGTCATGGCCGTGCCTGGTCACACCCTCGGCCATATCGCCTTCTACCATGCTGAGCAGAACCTGCTGTTCTGCGGCGACACCCTGTTCGCAGGCGGCTGCGGTCGCCTGTTCGAGGGGACCCCGCAACAGATGCATCGATCCCTGAGCCGCCTGGCGGCCCTGCCCGCTCGCACGCGGGTGTATTGCACCCATGAATACACCTTGAGCAATCTGCGCTTTGCCCATGCCGTGGAGCCAGACAACCAGCAGCTGAACGAGCGCCTGGCCGAAGTGACCCGCTGGCGCGAAGAAGGGCGTATCAGCCTGCCGTCGACCATCGAACTGGAGCTGGCCACCAACCCCTTCCTGCGCGCCAGCGAGCCGTCGATCGTCGCTGCGACCGAGGGACGCGACGACCGGCAATCGTGCGAGCCAAGCGCCGTATTCGCTAGTCTGCGTGCCTGGAAAGACACTTTTTAGCGGCTGAGGAAAAGGTCGACAGGCCCGCAAAAAACTGGCGAAAACTTGACCACCCCCGGCCCGGTTCCTAGAATCGCCCGATCTTTTCGCCGGGACATACACCTCACCCAATGCCTTCAACATCACGCAAGCCATTGAATATAAAGGCATTGGCGCGAGGCGCTCGAACGCTCGCGGTGATGTGCAGCATGATCCTGGCCGGCTGTCAGAGCCTCCCCAGCGACACCCCGGATCAGGCGACCGACACCTCGCGCGCGGTCGGCCTGGAGCGTGAGCCCGAGTGGCTCAGCAACCCAACCAAGCCACGTGAATACAGCGATATCTGGGAACGGGTGCGCGACGGTTTCAAGCTGCAGGATGAAATCGGCATCAACCCGCGTATCGAGCGCGTGCGCCTCTGGTACGCCAGCAATCCCAAACACGTCAACACCGTCAGCGAACGCAGCGCACCTTATATCCACTACATCGTCGAGCGCCTGGCCGAGCGCGACATGCCAATGGAGCTGGCGCTGCTGCCGGTCATCGAAAGTGCCTACGACCCACAGGCTTATTCGTCGGCGCATGCCGTCGGTCTCTGGCAGTTCATCCCGTCCACCGGCCGCCATTACAACCTGCGTCAGACCAACTGGTACGACGGCCGCCGTGACGTCACCGCGTCGACTCAGGCGGCACTCAACTACCTGAGCCGCCTGCACGAGATGTTCAATGGCGACTGGCTGCTCGCCCTGGCCGCGTACAACGCAGGCGAAGGCCGCGTCAGCCGCGCCATCGAGCGCAACGAGAAGCTCGGCCTGCCCAGCGACTACTGGAACCTGTCGCTGCCCAAGGAAACCGAAGACTACGTGCCCAAACTGCTGGCGCTGTCGCAGGTCATCCTGACCCCGGAAGCCTACGGCGTAAACCTGGCGCCGATCGCCGACGCACCCTACTTCGAACAGATCGCCATCAAGCAGCACATGGACCTGTCCCGCGTGGCCAAGCTGGCCGACCTGGACGAAGAGGAACTGCTGCAACTGAACCCCGCCTACAAGCGCGGCATCACCCTGGATGGCCCGCAGCACCTGCTGGTACCGACCGACAAGGCGGAAATGCTCAGCGCCAACCTGGCCCTGATGAAGCCACAGGAGCTGGTCGACTGGCAGACCTACACCGTACGCTCCGGCGACAGCCTGCATGCCATTGCCAATCGCAATCACCTGACCGTCAGCATGCTCAAGGACGTCAACCGCCTGAGCAGCAACAACCTGAGCATCGGCCAGGAGCTGACCATTCCGGGCAAACCCGGCGCCCAGCCGAGCGAGCCGCTGTATCAACAGCGTAACGTCGCCCAGAGCACGAGCAGGCGCACCTATCAGGTGAAGAACGGCGACAGCCTGTGGCAGATCGCTCGCGCCAACCAGGTTGCGGTGCATGACCTGAAGCGCTGGAACAAGCTGCAAGGCAATCAGCTGAAAGTCGGCCAGGTGCTCAGTCTGGCGGCGGCAGATAACGGCGCGCAGGTCGCCAGCAACACTCGCAGCAGCTCGCGCGCGCACGACAAGGCCACCTACTACCGCGTGCAGCACGGCGATTCGCTGTACGTGATCGCCAAGCGCTTCAAGATCGACCTCAAGCGCCTGCAAGCCTGGAATCCGCGCACCGAAACCCTGCGCCCAGGCGAAATGCTGACCCTCTACCTGCCCTGATCAGCGCTTGCTGATCGCTTCCAGGCAGCGGCCGGTCAGTTGCGTGAAGCGCTGAAACGCCACGAACTGCTCATGCCGTAGCGCTCGCCCGGACAATCGACTATCGGCATAGAGCACCCCGATCTCCCGCGTACCGGCGAGGATCGGTGCGATGAAGAACATGCCGCCGCCGAGGCTGCGTCGAATTGGCTGGGTCACCAGCTCGGCCAGGTTGTAGCTGGCGGGCACGCCCATCCAGATCGCCTCACGATGGCGCAACGCATAACTGAAGATATGCGGCTGCTCCGCCTGTTCGGCCGGCAGCACGAAGTCCTCCAGCCAGTGCTGAGTCTTCTCACCTATTACCCGCTTGGCGCGAAAGCGGCTTTGCCCATCGGCCAGCACCGTGAGCATCACCCGCTCCAGGCCGGCGCCGCGGTGCAGACCTTGCAACAGGGTATCGAGCACCAAACCGACGTCGCCTCTGGCACTAACCATCAACCCGAGATCCTGCAGGGCCTGCTGCATCACCAGCAGATCCGGCTGCAACAACTGCGCGCGGCGCGCCTCCTGCTGTTGACGAATATGCTCGGGGTCAGTGCTGGGGATCAGCTTGCAAAGCTTGCTGGCACCGAAGGTCGAGGCGACCTTGACCGCCTCGTCTGCGCTGGCCAACACCTGCTGCAGGGCTTCTTCCGGCGCCAGACCGATAAAGGCGGCCACCTTGCCCATAGCACTGTCCATCTCCGCGCAGTCCCAGCCTTCGAGCGCTGCCTCGCTGATGCGCACTCCCAGCTGTACCGCATAAGCCGCCGGATCATGAGGGCTGGCGCCGGCCTGTGCCAGGCTGGCGGTCTCACCCAGACTCCAGCTTTTCAGCAGTGCCTGGGTCAGTTGCCGGAAGCTGGTACCGAGTATTTCGCGCACGGCCTCATCGGCATCGACACCCGGGCGCTCAAGAGCAGCGGCCAGCTCGTCGGCCTGCGCCCCGCCACAGCCCCAGAACGCGAGCTCGCCCAGGTGATGCAGCAACGCCGCGATGAACACCTCTTCGGCATGCCCGGCAATCACATAGCTGGCCATGTTGCGTGCCTGCACGGCAGCGTGAAAGGAACGCGCGAGCAGCGTCTGCAGTTGTTCACGTGGCGCGCGGGTAAGCAAACCGTCGATCAGACTGACGGAAAGACAGATCAGCCGAACGTTGTCGAAACCGATCAGCACGATGGCCCGCGAAATGGTCTTGATGGCTTCTTGCGAGGGGTTGTAATAAACGCTGTTGGCCACCCGCAGCACCTTGGAGGTCAGCGCGGCATCACGCAGTAACACATCGGCCAGTTGCTGTACCGAGGCAGACTCCTGCTGCGCCAGGCGCTGTAGATCCTGTACCACCGAGGCCAGCGCGGGCAGTTCGGCTTGGTTGAAGCGATCAATCCATGACTGCAGACCATGGCTATGTTCCGACAAAGTTCGTGCCCTCGTGACGTCTGCTGCAAGTGTATGCCAAAGCGTCACGGGCGACCGCCCGCCACGGCACTCTTTTTCCTGCCGATACAAGCTGTTACTGTACCGCCCCAGAAGCCCAAACGCCGCCATGGATCGGATCTCACGCCCGATGCGTCCCCTCCTACTGCTGTTCCTCAGCCTGGCCTTGAGCTTTCCCGCCTCTGCGACTATCAGCGAGAGCCACGGCTACGCCCAGTTCGGGACACTCAAGTACCCCGCCAGCTTCAGTCATTTCGACTGGGTCAACCCCGATGCGCCCAAAGGTGGCACGTTGCGCATCATGGCGTCCGGCACATTCGATACGCTCAACCCCTACACCTTCAAGGGCAGCAGTCCGATCAGCACAGCGCACTTCCTGCAATATGGCGCCAACGAGCTGAACGAACCCCTGATGGTCGGCACCGGCGCCTATGACCCTTCGGGTGATGAGCCGGCTTCGAGCTACGGCCTGATCGCCAAAAGCGTCGAATACAGCGAGGACCGCAGCTGGGTGGTGTTCAACCTGCGACCGGAAGCACGCTTTCACGACGGCAAACCCATCACAGCCTACGACGTGGCGTTTTCCTATCGCCTGCTACGCAGTGACGGCCACCCGCAATACCGCACCAACCTGCAGGAAGTGAAGCGCGTCGACATTCTTGGCCGTCATCGCATCCGCTTCGTCTTCAAGCGCGCCGGCAACCCGCTGCTGATCCTGCGCCTGGGTGAACTACCGGTGTTGCCGCAGCACTACTGGAAGGACCGCGACTTCAAGAGCACCACCTTCGATGCGCCACTGGGCAGCGGGCCCTATCGCATCGTCCAGGTGGTGCCGGGCCGCCGCCTGGTGTTCGAACGGGTGAAGGACTGGTGGGGCAAGGACCTGCCGGTCAATCGCGGCAAGTACAACTTCGACCGTATCGAAGTGGAGTTCTACCGCGACAACCATGTCGCCTTCGAAGCCTTCAAGGCCGGCGAATTCGATTTCTACATCGAGAATCAGGCAAAGAACTGGAGCAACGGTTATCGCTTTCCGGCCGTGACCCGTGGTGACGTGGTTCGCGCCGAGATACCGCACCAGATCCCGACCCAGACCCAGGCGCTGTTCATGAACACGCGCCGTGAGATATTCAGCGACCGCAGGGTGCGCGAAGCGCTGGGGATGATGTTCGATTTCGAGTGGACCAATCGCACCCTGTTCAACAACGCCTACATGCGCGCCGCCAGCTATTACCCCAACAGCGAGTTCTCGGCCACCGGCAAGCCCGAGGGTGCGGAATGGCTGCTGCTGTCACCGCACCGCGACAAACTGCCCGCGCGCCTGTTCACCGAGGCGCCGAAGCAGCCGGTAACCGATGGGCGCGGCATCCCGCGGGAAACCTTGCGTCGCGCCCTCGGTCTATTGGCCGAAGCCGGCTGGAAACCCGTCGGCCAGGAACTGCGCAATGCCCGAGGCCAACGTCTCGAATTCGAGATCATGCTGGTCAACCCCAGCCTCGAACGCATTCTCCAGCCCTATACCGCCAACCTTGCCAGCATCGGCATACAGGCCAACCTGCGCACCGTCGACCGCGCCCAGTACAAGCAACGCCTCGACCAGTTCGACTACGACATGATTTTGCTGACCCTGCCGCAAACCCTCAGTCCGGGCCTGGAGCAATCGCTGTATTTCCATTCCAGTCAGGTTAACGTCAAGGGCGGCAAGAACTACGCAGGCGTCAACGATCCGGTGGTCGACGAAATGATCGACAAGCTGCTCTCGGCGCAGACCCGCGACGAGCAGATCGCCGCCGCTCGCGCCCTCGACCGGGTCCTGCTCTGGCAGCACTACAGCATTCCCAACTGGTACATCAACTATCACCGCCTGGCGTACCGCAACCGGTTCGCCTTCGTCACCACGCCGCCCTACACGCTGGGCCTGCGCACCTGGTGGCTGAAGCCAACGGAGAACCCTCGATGACCCACCCGCTGCGCAGTTTCCTGCTTCACGGTAGCAGCCTCATTCTGCTCGGCCTCGCCGGCCTGGCCTTCGCCGCCCCCAAGCACGCCGTCACGCTCTATGACGAGCCGCCCAAATACCCCGCCAATTTCACCCACTTCGAATACACCAACCCCGACGCGCCCAAGGGCGGCACCTTCCGCGAAGCCGGCTTCGGTGGCTTCGACAGCCTCAACCCGTTCATCAGCAAAGGCGTGTCCGCCGACGAGATCAACCTGATCTACGACACCCTGGCCGTACAGAGCATGGATGAGCCCTTCACCGCCTATGGTCTGGTAGCCGAGAAGATCGAGAAGGCGCCCGACAATGCCTGGGTGCGCTTTCTGATTCGCAAGGAGGCGCGCTTTCACGACGGCACGCCGATCACCGCCGAAGACGTGAAATTCACCTTCGATACGCTGATGGAAAAAGGCGCGCCGATGTATCGTGGCTACTACGCCGACGTCGCCCAGGTGGAAGTGGAGTCGCCACGCAGCGTGCGCTTCGTGTTCAAGCATGCCGGCAATCGCGAGTTACCGCTGATCGTCGGCCAACTACCGATTCTGCCCAAACACTGGTGGGCCGAGCGCGACTTCAGCAAGAGCAACCTGGATGTGCCGCTGGGCAGTGGTCCGTACAAGGTCGGTCGCGTCCAGCCCGGCCGCAGCATCCGCTACGAGCGGGTCAAGGACTGGTGGGCCAAGGACTTGCCGGTGAGCCGTGGCTTCTACAACTTCGACACCATCCAGATCGACTACTACCGCGACAACACCGTGGCCCTGGAGGCGCTCAAGGCAGGCCAGTTCGACTACTGGCTGGAAACCAGCGCGAAGAACTGGGCCACTGCCTACAACACCCCGGCGGTCGCCAATGGCCAGCTGATCAAGGAAGAAATCCAGAACCGCAACCCGACAGGGATGCAGGGCTTCATCTTCAACACCCGCCGCCCTCAGTTCCAGGATCGCCGCGTGCGTGAGGCGCTGGGCCTGCTGTTCGACTTCGAATGGGCCAACAAGCGCCTGTTCAACGGCGCCTACATCCGCACCCGCAGCTACTTCGACAACTCCGAACTGGGCTCGCGGGGGCTGCCTGGCGAAGACGAACTGGCGATCCTCGAACCGCTGCGCGGCAAGGTTCCAGCCGAAGTGTTCAACGAAGAATTCCGCGTGCCGGTCACCGACGGCAGCGGCATCATCCGCGAACAGCAGCGCCGCGCCTATCAGTTGCTGCAGCAGGCCGGCTGGCGCATCGATGGCGATCACATGCTCGACGCCAATGGCCAGCCGGTCAGTTTCGAATTCCTGCTCGCGCAGACCGAGTTCGAGCGCGTGCTGCTGCCCTTCAAGCGCAACCTGGCCGACCTCGGCATCGAGATGGTGATCCGCCGGGTCGACGTTTCGCAGTACATCAACCGCCTGCGCTCGCGTGATTTCGACATGATCGTCGGCGGTTTCGGCCAGTCCAACTCGCCGGGCAACGAACAGCGTGAATACTGGCACTCCTCCAGCGCCGACAACCCGGGCAGCCGTAACTACATCGGCCTGAAAGACCCGGCCATCGACCAACTGGTCGAAGGGCTGATCAACGCCGACTCGCGGCAGAACCTGATCGCCCACACCCGGTCGCTGGATCGCGCATTGCTGTGGGGCTACTACGTGATCCCCAACTGGCATATCAAGACCTGGCGTGTTGCCTACTGGAACCGCTTCGAGCATCCGAAGGTGACGCCGCTCTACGACATCGGCCTGCACACCTGGTGGGTACGCCCAGGCCTGGAGCAGCCAAACGAGGCCCAGCAACCAGCCGCAGAACAGGCGGAGCAATAACATGCTGGCCTATATCTTGCGCCGCCTGCTGCTGATCATCCCGACCCTGTTCGGCATTCTGGTGATCAACTTCATCATCATCCAGGCCGCGCCTGGCGGCCCGGTCGAGCAGATGATCGCCAAGCTGGAGGGCTTCGAGGGCGCCACCAGCCGCATCGCCGGTGGTGGCGCCGAGGTCTCGGTGGCCGGCTCCAACTATCGCGGCGCCCAGGGCCTCGACCCGCAGCTGATCAAGGAAATCGAGAAGATGTACGGCTTCGACAAGTCGGCGCCGGAACGTTTCTGGATCATGCTCAAGAACTACGCGCAACTGGATTTCGGCTCCAGTTTCTTCCGCGATGCGCAGGTCATCGACCTGATCATCGAAAAGATGCCGGTCTCGATCTCGCTTGGCCTGTGGAGCACCCTGATCATGTATCTGGTCTCCATCCCCCTGGGCATCGCCAAGGCCACCCGCCATGGCAGTGCCTTCGATGTCTGGACCAGTTCAGCGATCATCATCGGCTACGCCATTCCGGCCTTCCTCTTCGCCATCCTGCTCATCGTGTTGTTCGCCGGTGGCAGCTACTGGGACTGGTTCCCGCTGCGCGGGCTGACCTCGAACAACTTCGAACAACTCAGCCTAGGCGGCAAGATTCTCGATTATTTCTGGCACCTGGTGCTGCCAGTCACTGCGCTGGTGATCGGCAACTTCGCCACCCTTACCCTGCTGACCAAGAACAGCTTCCTCGACGAGATCAACAAACAGTATGTGGTGACCGCCCGCGCCAAGGGCCTGACCAATCACCGCGTGCTTTACGGTCATGTGTTCCGCAACGCCATGCTGCTGATCATCGCCGGCTTCCCCGCCGCCTTCATCGGCATCTTCTTCACCGGCTCCCTGCTGATCGAGGTGATCTTCTCCCTCGACGGCCTGGGCCTGATGAGCTTCGAGGCGGCGATCAACCGCGACTATCCGGTGGTGTTCGGCACCCTGTTCATCTTCACCTTGCTGGGGCTGGTCGTGAAATTGATCGGTGACATTACCTACACCCTGGTCGATCCTCGCATCGACTTCGAAAGCAGGGAGGGCTGAGCATGAAACTCTCCCCCCTCAACCGACGCCGCCTCGACCGCTTCAAGGCGCACAAACGCGGCTGGTGGTCACTATGGCTGTTCCTCCTGCTGTTCGGCCTGAGCCTGGGCGCCGAACTGATCGCCAACGACAAGCCACTGGCCGTGCGTTACGACGGGCAATGGTATTTCCCGGTGCTCAAGCGCTACCCGGAAACCGTGTTCGGCGGCGAATTTCCGCTGCAAGCCAACTACAAGAGCCCATACATCCAGGACCTGATCGCGGCAAAGGACGGCAAGATGATCTGGCCGCCGATCCCCTTCAGCTACTCCAGCATCAACTACGATCTGGAAGTCCCGGCCCCCGCACCACCTTCGGCGCAGAACTGGCTGGGCACCGACGACCAGGGCCGTGACGTGCTGGCACGGGTGATCTATGGCTTCCGCATCTCGGTGCTGTTCGCCCTGATCCTGACCCTGGCCAGCTCGGTGATCGGCGTGATCGCCGGTGCACTGCAAGGTTTCTACGGCGGCTGGGTCGACCTGCTCGGCCAGCGCTTCCTGGAAATCTGGTCGGGCCTACCAGTGCTCTACCTGCTGATCATCCTCGCCAGCTTCGTGCAACCGAACTTCTGGTGGCTGCTGGGCATCATGCTGCTGTTTTCCTGGATGAGTCTGGTCGACGTGGTGCGCGCTGAATTCCTTCGTGGCCGCAACCTCGAGTACGTGCGGGCGGCTCGGGCGCTGGGCATGGGCAACGGGGCGATCATGTTCCGTCATATCCTGCCCAATGCCATGGTCTCGACCATGACCTTCATGCCCTTCATCCTCACCGGTGCCATCGGCACCCTGACCGCTCTGGACTTCCTCGGCTTCGGCCTGCCGCCCGGCGCGCCGTCGCTCGGCGAGCTAGTCGCGCAGGGCAAGAGCAACCTGCAGGCGCCCTGGCTGGGCATCAGCGCATTCGCCGTGCTGGCGATCATGCTGAGCCTGCTGGTATTCATCGGCGAAGCCGCCCGCGATGCCTTCGACCCGAGGAAATGACATGAGCCAGAACGAAACCCTGCTGCAAGTTCGCGACCTGGCCGTCGAGTTCGTCATGGGCCAGCAGTGCCAGCGCGTGGTCGACGGCGTCAGCTTCGACATTCACAAAGGCGAAACCCTGGCCCTGGTTGGCGAGAGCGGCTCGGGCAAATCGGTCACGGCGCACTCGATCCTGCGCCTGCTGCCCTACCCGCTCGCCCGCCATCCGCATGGCAGCATCGACTACGCCGGCGAGGACCTGCTCAAGCTCGGCGAAGGCCGTCTGCGCGGCATTCGTGGCAATCGCATCGCCATGGTCTTCCAGGAGCCGATGACCTCGCTCAACCCCTTGCACAGTATCGAGAAGCAGATCAACGAGGTGCTCGCCCTGCACAAGGGGCTGCGCGGCAAGGCCGCCAGCGCGCGCACCCTGGAGCTGCTGGAGCTGGTCGGCATCCCCGAACCGAAGAAGCGCCTGAAGGCCTACCCCCATGAGTTGTCCGGTGGCCAGCGTCAGCGCGTGATGATCGCCATGGCCCTGGCCAACGAGCCGCAACTGCTGATCGCCGACGAACCCACCACTGCGCTGGACGTCACCGTACAGCTGAAAATCCTCGAATTGCTCAAGGATCTGCAGGCGCGCCTGGGCATGTCGCTGCTGCTGATCAGCCACGATCTCAACCTGGTTCGCAGAATTGCCCATCGCGTATGTGTCATGCAGCGCGGTCGCGTCGTCGAACAGGCGTCGTGTGAAGAATTGTTCCAGGCTCCGCAGCATCCCTACACCAAGGAACTGCTCGGTGCCGAACCCAGCGGCGACCCTGCGGCCAACCCCGTGGGCCAGCCGTTGCTGGAAGTGGACGACCTGCGCGTATGGTTCCCGATCAAGAAGGGCCTGCTGCGCCGGACGGTGGATCATGTCAAAGCGGTGGACGGCATCAACTTCAGCCTGCCTCAGGGCCAGACCCTGGGCATCGTCGGCGAAAGTGGTTCCGGTAAATCCACGCTGGGCATGGCCATTCTGCGGCTGCTCGCCAGCCGCGGTGATATCCGCTTCCAGGGCCAGCAGCTGCAGGGCCTCAGCCAGCAGGAAGTACGCCCGCTGCGGCGGCAGATGCAGGTGGTGTTTCAGGACCCCTTCGGCAGCCTGAGCCCACGCATGTCGGTGAGCCAGATCGTCGGTGAAGGTCTGCGCATTCACGGTATGGGCAACGAGGCGGAGCAGGAACAAGCCATCATCGACGCGCTTTTGGAGGTAGGGCTGGATCCGCAAACGCGGCATCGCTACCCCCACGAGTTTTCTGGCGGGCAACGGCAGCGGATTGCCATTGCCCGGGCACTGGTGTTGAAACCGGCGCTGATCCTGCTGGACGAGCCCACTTCGGCGCTCGACCGCACGGTGCAGCGTCAGGTGGTGGAGTTGTTGCGCGGCTTGCAGGCCAAGTACAACCTGACCTATCTGTTTATCAGCCATGATCTGGCGGTAGTCAGAGCGCTGAGCCACCAGTTGATGGTGGTCAAGCAGGGCCAGGTGGTCGAACAGGGGTCTGCCGAGTCGATCTTCAACGCACCGCAACACCCTTATACGCAGCAGTTGCTGGACGCCGCTTTTCTGGCCCCGGCAACGGCTCACTGATCCTTGAAACAGGAAGAGGAATAGCACAATGGGTTTTCTAACCGGTAAGCGCGTACTCATCGTTGGCGTTGCCAGCAAACTGTCCATCGCCTCGGGCATCGCCGCGGCCATGCACCGCGAAGGTGCCGAGCTGGCTTTCACCTACCAGAACGAGAAGCTCAAGGGCCGCGTAGAAGACTTCGCTGCCGGCTGGGGCTCCAACGCCGACCTGTGCTTCCCTTGTGACGTCGCCAACGACGAAGAAATCGCCTCGGTATTCGAAGCGCTGAGCAAGAAATGGGACGGCCTGGACTGCATCGTCCACTCGGTCGGCTTCGCTCCGGGCGACCAGCTCAACGGCGACTTCACCGACGTCACCACCCGTGAAGGCTTCAAGATCGCCCACGACATCAGCGCCTACAGCTTCGTCGCACTGGCCAAGGCCGGCCGCGAGATGATGAAAGGCCGCAACGGCAGCCTGCTCACCCTCTCCTACCTGGGCGCCGAGCGCACCATGCCCAACTACAACGTCATGGGCATGGCCAAGGCCAGCCTGGAGGCCGGCGTTCGCTACCTGGCCGGCAGCCTCGGCCCGGAAGGCACCCGCGTCAACGCCATTTCCGCCGGCCCGATCCGCACCCTGGCCGCCAGCGGCATCGCCAGCTTCCGCAAGATGCTGGCCGCCAACGAGAAGCAGACTCCGCTGCGCCGCAACGTCACCATCGAGGAAGTCGGCAACGCCGGTGCCTTCCTGTGCTCCGACCTCGCTTCGGGCATCAGCGGTGAAATCATGTACGTCGACGGCGGCTTCAACACCACCGCCATGGGTGCCATGGAAGACTGATCGGCAGTCGCCTGGCATCTAATCGGCCAGAACCTCTGCCAAACGGCGCCCGCGCCAAAACGAAAACGCCGCAGCCCCCACCGGACTGCGGCGTTTTCGTTTCCGGCAAACCTTGCCAGAGCCGATCCTGAACGTATCCAGCGCCTTTCGCCCCATCCTCAATCAACACAGGCACGCATCGAGGTTGGCGTTGTCCTAGCTTGGAAGCCTAGACAGAGATGAGTCGATGGTCCCGACAAGCCTGTGGCGAACCTGCCTGATCACCGCGCTATGCAGCCTGGTCACAGGCTGTGCGCTACCGGCACTGGATGGCCGCAGCGAGAGCCACGCCTTCACCCAGGCCGAAACAGCCGATACCACGCTGGGACAGGCGCTGAGCGGTGAGCGAGACGCTCATCCCGGCCTGTCCGGCATCCTGACGCTGGCGGATGCTCACGACGCCTTCGCGGCGCGCATGCTCCTGGTCGAGGCGGCGGAGCGTAGTCTCGACGTGCAGTACTACATCTGGCGCGACGACATAACCGGCACCCTGTTGCTCGACGCCTTGCTCAGAGCGGCCGAGCGCGGCGTACGCGTCCGCCTGTTGCTCGATGACAATGGCATCACCGGACTCGACAAGATCCTGAGCACCCTCGATCAGCCCCCCAACATCGAAGTACGCCTGTTCAACCCCTTCTCCCTGCGCCAGGCCAAGATACTGGGCTACCTGATCCATTTCCCTCGTGCCAACCGACGCATGCACAACAAGTCACTTACCGTCGACAACCAGGCCACCATCATCGGCGGGCGCAACATCGGCGACGAGTACTTCGATGCCAGTGAGGGCGTGCTTTTCGCCGACCTCGATGCGCTGGCCATCGGACCGGTCGTAGCCGACACCTCAGCCGATTTCGATCGTTACTGGGCCAGCGAGTCCAGCTACCCGCTGGAGTTGATCGTGCCGCGCACGCAGAGCACCCCACTGCGTTTGCACAATGTCGCGGCAGACCTTTCCCGGACACCTGCCGCCAGCGGCTATGTGAAGGCCCTGCGCGAGAGCGACTTCATTGCCCGCTTGCTGGACAGGAACCTGAGTTTCCAATGGAGCAAGACCACACTGGTCAGTGACGACCCTGCCAAGGGCCTTGGCGAGGCCAGTGACGGCGAGCTTTTGATCAGCGATCTGGCGAACATGCTCGACACCCCCACGTCACGGGTCGACCTGGTCTCCCCCTACTTCGTCCCCACGCAAAGCGGTGTCGACATGTTCACCGCCATGGTGCAGCGCGGCGTGCAAGTGCGCATTCTTACCAATGCCCTGGAGGCAACGGACGTGACGCCCGTCCATGCCGGCTACGCCAAGTACCGTCGCGCCCTGCTGGAAGGCGGCGTCAAACTCTATGAAATGCGCCTGGGTGCAGACGACCAGCATCGGGAGAAGGCCGGTCCATTCGGCAGCTCCGGCTCCAGCCTGCATGCGAAGACCTTCGCCCTGGATGATCAGCGCGTCTTCATCGGCTCATTCAACTTCGACCCTCGCTCGGCCCGCCTCAACACGGAGATGGGCTTCATCATCGAAAGCCCACCCTTGGCAGCAGCCATTGGCCAGGCATTCGAAAGCGATATCCCGGCCAACGCCTACGAACTGGGCCTGGACGAAAACGGCCAGATCTACTGGCTTGAGCGGGTAAATGGCGAGCAACGCCGGCTGGACAGCGAGCCCGGCGCGGGCCTGCTGAAGAAACTGGGCATCCGCCTGCTGTCTTGGCTGCCTATCGAATGGCTGTTATGAGCGCAAACGAAAAAGCCCCGCACTAGGCGGGGCTTTTTCATAGGCAACAGCGATCAGAATCGCTCGATGTCGGCCCTGGCTTCAAGCTGCTTGCGCAGCGCCGCGAAGTCCTGTTGCCCCTCGCGCGAGGCCAGGAAGTTGCGGTACATGGCAAGCTCTTCGTCTGCCAGTGCCTGTTCCGGTACGTTCACACCATCGAGGCGCAGCACGACGTAGTCACCATTGTTCAGCGTCACGCCGGCAAAGGTCGGCTCACCCGCCTTGGCTGGCTTGGGCATGCGGAACAGCGCCTGCAGCACCTTCGGCTCTATGCCGTCCTGGCTGCGCGTGGCGGCTTCCTGAACCTGCCAATCACCGCCTGTCACTTCACCAGCCTCGGCAGCAGCCAACTGCTTCTCGCCCTCAGCCTTGGCAGCAGCGGCGGCGCGCTCCTGCTGCAGATGAGCGCGAATGCTCGCGGCAACTTGCTCCAGCGGCAGTTGCTCGGGCTTGTTGTGCTCTTTCACGCGCACGACAACCACGGTGCTCGGATCCAGCTCGATGGTCGGGCTGTTGGTGCCGTCCTCCAGAACCTCAGGGCTGAATGCAGCCTGCAGCACCTGACGGTTGGCGGTAATACCCGTTGCACCACCCTCACGACCGAAAGGTTCGCTGGTCTTGAGTTCGAGCCCCAGTTCCTGAGCCGGCTGCGCCAGGTCCGATGCTTCGAACGCGGCGTCTTCCAGTTGCTTGGTCGCCTCGACGAAACGCTGCTCGACCTGCTGCGCCTTGAAGTCACGCGCCAGCTTGTCCTTGAGGCTGTCGAAGCTGGGCACTTCAGGCGACTGAACGCCGAGCAGCTTGATCAGGTGCCAGCCGAACTCGCTCTTCACCGGCTCGGATACCTGGCCCTGCTGCAGCGCGTAGAGCGCCTTTTCGAAGGCCGGATCGTATACACCCGGACCGGCATAACCCAAGTCGCCGCCATCGGCAGCCGACCCCGGATCCTGCGAGAATTCCTTGGCCAGTGCGGCGAAGTCTTCACCTGCATCCACACGCGCCTTGATTTCTTTGATCTTGGTGCGGGCCGCTTCGTCATCGCCTTCGATCAGGATGTGTGCAGCCTGACGCTGCTCAGCCAGGTTGGCGATTTCGCTTTCGTACAACGGCTTGAGGTCTTCGTCGCTGACTTCGATCTGATCGAAGAAGCTGTCCTTGTCCAGCTCGACATACTCCAGCACCACTTGCTCGGGGCTCATGAATTCGCCGGCATGCTCGTCGTAATAGGCTTTGACGTCGCTATCGCTCAGCTCGATCGCAGCACCGTCGGCCTTGATGGTGTGGCTGGCGAAGTCACGGGTCTGGCGCTCCAGATTGGCGAACGCACGCGCCTCCTGCTCAGTAACGAAGCTACTGGCACCGATACCGGCACGCAGCTGCCCGATCAGCATTTCCTCTTCCAGCATCTGACGGAACTGCAGGCGGGTATAGCCCATCTGGCGAATGACCTGGTCGAAGCGCGCACTATCGAAGCGGCCATCTACCTGAAATTCGGGGGTTTGCAGAATCACCTGATCCAGCGATCCCTGCGAAAAGGCGAAATGAGCGTCGCCAGCTGCCTGCAGCAGCAGCTTGCGCTCGATCAGCCCCTTGAGCGAAGCCTCACGCAGCAGCTTGTCATCGAGCAGAGAGGCATCGAAATCACGGCCCAGTTGCTGCAGCAGCTGACGGCGCTGCATTTCAACAGCCTGGCTGAGCTCGTTGAGGGTAATGGTGTCACCGTTCACGTCGGCCGCGTTGTTGCGGTTGCTGGTGCCCGTGACGATGGCTTCGAAACCAGTAAAGGCCATCAGCATGACGATGAGGCCGATGATGATTTTGGCAATCCAACCGCGTGAATTGTCCCTGATGTTTTGCAGCATGCTTCCCCCAGAACGACTGTACAGAGTCACCAGCCGCGCAGTGTGGGTAATATGTCCAGATAGAAGAAAGGCGCATCCTTGGATGCGCCTTCTCGTAACGCGTTAAGCGGTCAGTGCAGAAGAGTCTAGGACTACCTGCTCTGCCTCCTAACAGCCGCCAGACAGAGCCTGACAGCGAGGCAAACCCGGAAGACGCTTAGTTGACGGCGTCTTTCAGAGCCTTGCCAGCTTTGAAACCTGGGATCTTGGCAGCAGCGATGCTGATCGGCTTGCCGGTCTGCGGGTTGCGGCCAGTGCGAGCAGCACGCTCTTTGACAGCGAAGGTGCCGAAGCCAACCAGTACGACGGAATCACCAGCCTTCAGAGCGCCAGTGACGGATTCAATCACTGCATCCAGCGCGCGGCCAGCAACAGCTTTCGGGATATCAGCAGATGCAGCGATGGCATCGATCAGTTCCGACTTGTTCACTCTAAGTCCCCTTATTTCTGTTGAGTTTGTTTCTTGATTTTTAGTGTAAGCAAAGCGGGTGCTGGATGGCCTGCTGACACAATAAGAGCCGCTTTATAACAAGGGCTCAAAAATTGTGTCAAGGAAGCCCCCCTGCTAATGCGTGCTGATTCGCTCCTTGGAATCAGACTCGCGCTTGTCATCCGTTGCAACCATCTCGGGAGCCGCATCGGGCAAGGGCTCCGGGGCGTATTGCAGCGCAATTTGCAGGACCTCGTCAATCCATTTAACCGGTTTAATCTGCAGGTCTTGTTTAATATTTTCCGGAATTTCTTTCAGATCACGCACATTTTCTTCGGGAATGATCACAGTCTTGATCCCACCCCGATGCGCAGCCAGAAGTTTTTCCTTCAGACCGCCGATGGCCAACACCTGACCTCGCAGGGTGATTTCCCCGGTCATGGCCACATCCGCCCGCACCGGAATCTGGGTCAGTGCCGACACCAGTGCCGTGCACAAACCGATGCCCGCACTCGGGCCATCCTTGGGTGTAGCACCCTCGGGCATATGGATGTGAACGTCGCGCTTCTCGTTGAAATCAGCGGGAATCCCCAGGCTTTTGGCACGACTGCGCACCACCGTCATGGCTGCCGTCATGGACTCTGCCATCACATCACCCAGCGAGCCGGTCTTGATCAGCACGCCCTTGCCGGGCACCACGGCAGTCTCGATGGTCAAAAGCTCGCCGCCCACCTGAGTCCAGGCCAGACCGGTCACCTGACCAATCTGATCCTGCTGCTCGGCCAGGCCGTAGCGATGCTTGCGCACGCCCAGGAAGTGCTCCAGCGAATCGGCAGTCACCACCACCTGGAAGCGCTTCTCGGTGATGTGCTCCTTGACCGCCTTGCGGCAGACCTTGGCAATCTGACGCTCCAGGCTGCGCACGCCGGCTTCGCGGGTGTAGTAGCGGATGATGTCGCGAATCGCGGCCTCTTCGAACTCCACCTCGCCTTTCTTCAGGCCATTGGCCTTGATCTGCTTGGGCGCCAGATACTTGATGGCGATATTGACCTTCTCGTCCTCGGTGTAGCCCGGCAGACGGATGATTTCCATCCGATCCAGCAGCGGACCGGGGATGTTCATCGAGTTGGCAGTGCACAGGAACATCACGTCCGACAGGTCATAATCGACCTCCAGATAGTGATCGTTGAAGTTGTGGTTCTGCTCCGGGTCGAGCACCTCGAGCAAAGCAGACGCAGGGTCGCCGCGCATGTCCTGGCCCATCTTGTCGATCTCGTCGAGCAGGAACAGCGGGTTGCGCACACCAACCTTGGTCATTTTTTGAATCAAACGCCCCGGCATCGAGCCGATGTAGGTGCGGCGGTGACCTCGAATCTCGGCCTCGTCACGCACGCCACCCAAGGCCATGCGCACGAACTTGCGGTTGGTGGCGGTGGCGATGGATTCGGCCAACGAGGTCTTGCCCACGCCGGGTGGGCCAACCAGGCACAGCACCGGCCCCTTGAGTTTCTTCACCCGTTTCTGCACGGCGAGATACTCGAGGATGCGCTCCTTGACCTCTTCCAGACCGTAATGGTCGGCATCGAGGATGCTCTCGGCGCGCACCAGATCCAGGCGAACCTTGCTCTCGGCCTTCCACGGCACGTTCACCAGCCAGTCAATGTAGGAGCGCACCACGGTGGCTTCGGCCGACATCGGCGACATCTGCTTGAGCTTGTTCAGCTCGGCATTGGCCTTGGTCAGCGCTTCCTTGGACAGACCGGCGTTATCGATGCGCTTGCGCAGCTCATCGAGCTCATTGTGGCCTTCATCGATATCGCCCAGCTCTTTCTGAATGGCCTTCATCTGCTCATTCAGGTAGTACTCACGCTGGCTGCGCTCCATCTGCTTCTTCACGCGGCCACGGATACGCTTCTCGACCTGCAGCAGGTCGATCTCGGCATCCAGCAGCGCCAGTACGTGCTCGACGCGAGCGGACAGCGCGGTGATCTCGAGGATTTCCTGCTTCTGCTCGATCTTCAGCGCCATGTGCGCGGCCATGGTATCGACCAGGCGACTGGGCTCATCGATGCTGTTGAGCGAGGACAGCACTTCGGCCGGCACCTTCTTGCCCAACTGCACGTATTGTTCGAACTGACTGAGCAGGCTGCGAGTGAAGACCTCCGACTCGCGCTCGGCGGTCTCGCCCTCCTCGATCAGCTGCACTTCAGCCCGGCAATGATCATCGAGTTCGATAAAACGCTCGATAGAGCCGCGCTGCTCACCCTCGACCAGCACCTTGACGGTGCCGTCGGGCAACTTGAGCAGTTGCAGGACAGTGGCAACGGTGCCAACGCGATACAGATCCTGATCATCCGGATCATCGACGGCCGGGTTCTTCTGGGCCACCAGCAGAATCTGCTTGTCGCCCGTCATCGCGGCCTCAAGGGCCTCGATGGATTTCTCACGCCCGACGAAAAGCGGGATGACCATGTGCGGATAGACCACTACATCGCGCAATGGCAGGAGAGGCAATTCGATGGTTGTCTTCATGATTTCGGCTCAGCAGCGGCCCAAGGGCCGTAAACAGGCGGGATTACCCTTGGCTTTTAAGATGGGGGTAGCTCCCACAAAAAACAAGCGCAATGTCCAGAAAAGCGAAGGGGCCCAAAGGGCCCCTTCTTTGCATCGTGTAACAGCCGTCAGGCGTCTGGCGCGGCCTTCGCCGGCGGCTCGCTGTTCTCGTAGATCAACAGCGGCTTGGACGATCCCTCGATGACGCTCTCGTCGATCACCACCTTGCTCACGTCCTGCTGGGACGGGATCTCGTACATGGTGTCGAGCAGAATGCCCTCGAGGATCGAACGCAGACCACGCGCGCCGGTCTTGCGCTCCAGCGCCTTCTGCGCCACGGACTTCAGCGCATCGGAGCGGAACTCCAGATCCACGCCTTCCATCTCGAACAGCTTGGCGTACTGCTTGGTCAGCGCATTCTTCGGCTCGGTAAGGATCTGCACCAGCGCAGCCTCGTCCAGCTCTTCCAGGGTCGCGATCACCGGCAGGCGACCGACGAATTCCGGAATCAGGCCGAACTTGACCAGATCGTCCGGCTCGACCTCACGCAGAGACTCGCCGATTTTCTTGCCTTCCTGCTTGCTGCGCACTTCCGCACCGAAACCGATGCCACCCTTGGTGGAGCGCGCCTGAATGACCTTCTCCAGACCGGCGAACGCACCGCCGCAGATGAACAGGATATTGCGCGTATCGACCTGCAGGAACTCCTGCTGCGGATGCTTGCGCCCGCCCTGCGGCGGAACCGAGGCGACCGTGCCTTCGATCAGTTTCAGCAACGCCTGCTGTACGCCCTCGCCCGACACGTCACGAGTGATCGACGGGTTGTCCGACTTGCGCGAGATCTTGTCGATCTCGTCGATGTAGACGATACCCATCTGGGCCTTCTCGACATCGTAATCGCACTTCTGCAGCAGTTTCTGAATGATGTTCTCGACGTCCTCACCCACGTAACCGGCTTCGGTCAGGGTGGTGGCATCGGCGATGGTGAACGGTACGTTGAGCAGACGCGCCAGCGTTTCGGCGAGCAGGGTCTTGCCGGAACCGGTCGGACCGATCAGCAGGATATTGCTCTTGCCCAGTTCGACATCGTCTTTTTTCTCACGCTGGTTCAGACGCTTGTAGTGGTTGTACACCGCTACCGACAGCACCTTTTTGGCGCGCTCCTGACCAATCACATACTGATCGAGGATGGAGCTGATTTCCTTGGGTGCCGGGAGTTTGTGCGCGCTGCTCTCGGCCTGTGCTTCCTGCACCTCCTCGCGGATGATGTCATTGCACAGGTCGACGCATTCGTCGCAGATGAAGACGGAAGGACCGGCGATCAACTTGCGCACTTCATGCTGGCTTTTGCCGCAGAAGGAGCAATAAAGCAGTTTGCCGTTGTCCTCACCGTTACGGGTATCAGTCATTCGATCAATCCAATACGGTAGGCTTGAAACACAAGATGAAGGCAAATGCGGGCATTTTCAAGGGCGCAGGTCGCGTCATTGCCAATGCCCGTAGCCGGCGCCTCATCTAGACCGGCATTTGACGCTTTTCATGAACAGCATCGACGAGACCATATTCCACGGCGCGCGACGCACTCATGAAGTTGTCGCGGTTGGTATCACGCTCGATGGTTTCCAGGCTTTGCCCGGTGTGCTCAGCCAGCAACTCGTTCAGACGCTCGCGAATGAAGAGAATTTCCTTGGCATGGATCTCGATATCCGAGGCCTGGCCCTGGAAGCCGCCCAGCGGCTGGTGAATCATCACGCGCGAGTTCGGCAGGCAGAAACGCTTACCCTTGGCGCCACCGGCCAGCAGGAATGCACCCATGCTGCAGGCTTGACCGATGCAGGTGGTGGACACGTCGGCCTTGATGAACTGCATGGTGTCGTAGATCGCCATACCGGCCGTCACCGAACCACCCGGCGAGTTGATGTACAGGTGAATGTCCTTGTCCGGGTTTTCTGCTTCCAGGAACAGCAACTGGGCGCAGATCAGGTTGGCCATGTAGTCCTCGACCTGGCCGACCAGAAAGATCACGCGCTCTTTGAGCAGGCGCGAATAGATGTCGTAGGCACGCTCGCCACGAGCGGATTGCTCGATGACCATCGGCACCAGGCCGCCAGCGGCCTGGATTTCAGGCATGTTTTGCATAAAAGGATTGCGGGACATGTCTTGCGCTCACTCCCTAATAGTCATGTCTCAAATACACATAAGCCAGCACGGAGGCTGGCTTATGGTGGTGTACTCGAACGAGGTTACGAGATCAGTCGGCTTTAGGAGCTTCCGCCGGCTTGACTGCGTCTTCGTAGGAAACCGCTTTATCGGTCACGTTGGCCTTCTGCAGAACAGTATCTACAACTTGCTCTTCCAGTACAACCGAACGTACTTCGTTCATTTGCTGGTCGTTCTTGTAGTACCAGGCAACCACTTGCTCGGGCTCTTGATAGGCCGAAGCCATCTCTTCGATCAGCTCACGCACGCGGGCTTCGTCCGGCTTCAGCTCGAACTGCTTGACCACTTCGGCGACGATCAGGCCCAGCACGACACGGCGCTTGGCTTGCTCTTCGAACAGCTCGGCCGGCAGTTGGTCAGGCTTGATGTTGCCACCGAACTGCTGAACGGCTTGCACGCGCAGGCGATCAACTTCATTGCCGATCAGCGCCTTCGGCACCTCGACCGGGTTGGCAGCCAGCAGGCCGTCCATTACCTGGTTCTTGACCTTGGACTTGATGGCCTGGCGCAGTTCGCGCTCCATGTTCTTGCGGACTTCGGCGCGGAAACCTTCCAGACCGCCTTCCTTGATACCGAACAGGGCGAAGAATTCGTCGTTCAGCTCAGGCAGTTGCGGGGCGGAAACCTCGTTCACGGTAACGGTGAACTCGGCGGTCTTGCCGGCCAGATCGAGGTTCTGGTAATCCTCGGGGAAAGTCGGGTTGATCACGCGCTCTTCACCAGCCTTGGCACCAACCAGGGCATCTTCGAAGCCCGGAATCATGCGGCCAGAGCCCAGCACCAGCTGAGTACCCTTGGCGCTGCCGCCAGCGAAGGCTTCGCCGTCGATCTTGCCAACGAAGTCGATGTTCAGCTGGTCACCGCTCTCGGCAGCACGTTCAACAGCTTCGAAGCGGGTATTCTGCTTACGCAGAATGTCCAGCATGTTATCGACGTCGCTATCAACCACGTCAGCCTGCAGGCGCTCGATGGAAATGCCGTCCAGGCCAGTGACCTCAAACTCCGGGAACACTTCGAAAGTGGCCACGTATTCCAGTGCCTGGCCCTTCTCGAAGGACTTCGGCTCAACCGACGGAGCGCCGGCCGGGTTCAGCTTCTGCTCGACCACGGCTTCGTAGAAGGTAGCCTGGATCAGGTCGCCCAGGGCTTCCTGACGAGCGGCGTCTTCGTAACGCTGACGGATAACGCTCATCGGCACCTTGCCAGGACGGAAGCCAGGAACCTTGGCGCGACGGGCAGTCTGTTGCAGACGCTTGTTGACTTCAGTCTCGATGCGCTCGACGGGTACGCCGACGGTCATGCGACGCTCAAGAGCAGAAGTGCTTTCAACAGAAACTTGCATGGATATTCCTCGTTGCACAGACATAAGCCGGCTCGAACCGGCCCCGAATCAAGGCCAAGCATTCTAGAGGGTCAATATGAAGAAGTCACCCTAGAAGCAGGCGGCAATCGGGAGGATTTGTAAAGATGGTGCGGACGGAGAGACTCGAACTCTCACACCTTGCGGCGCCAGAACCTAAATCTGGTGTGTCTACCAATTTCACCACGTCCGCGTGGTTTGCAGCCTAAAACAAAAACGCCAGGCTTTGGGCCTGGCGCTTTGGAATATGGGGTGGACGATGGGAATCGAACCCACGACACCAGGAGCCACAATCCTGTGCTCTACCAACTGAGCTACGCCCACCATATTGCTTTGCTTACTCAAATTGCCTGACCGCCAAATGGCGCACCCGGCAGGACTCGAACCTGCGACCATCCGCTTAGAAGGCGGATGCTCTATCCAGCTGAGCTACGGGCGCTTATCCATCCGCTAGCGCAGACTTAGAAGCTTTCGGCTCCAGCCTCACCACCAGGGCTTGGCTCTTGCCGTCTCACCCAGCGAGTGGCTGTTCCTGAGAAGCGGGGCGAATGTTATAGACGCCTCCCAACCTCGTCAACAGAAATTTTCAAAAAAATTCAGCGATTTAAAGGAGTTACGCGAAAACGACGGCAGGCGCCTTTGCCCAAGTGAGCGCCCATGCGAGAATGCGCGTCCTTTTTTCATCCTTATTAATGGTTAACCAGCGCAATGACCGCACAACTGATCGACGGCAAGGCGATCGCCGCCAGCCTCCGCCAGCAGATTGCCCAACGTGTCGCCGAACGCCGTCAGCAAGGCCTTCGTGCGCCTGGCTTGGCTGTGATCCTGGTAGGTACCGATCCCGCCTCCCAGGTCTATGTGTCACATAAACGCAAGGATTGCGAAGAAGTCGGCTTTCTCTCCCGTGCCTATGATCTGCCGGCAGAGACCAGCCAGGCTGATCTGCTCGCATTGATCGACGAACTCAACGAAGACCCGACCATCGACGGCATTCTGGTACAGCTGCCGCTGCCGGAGCATCTGGATGCATCCCCCTTGCTCGAGCGCATTCGCCCGGACAAGGACGTCGACGGCTTCCACCCCTATAACATCGGCCGCCTGGCTCAGCGCATGCCGCTGCTACGCCCCTGCACCCCCAAAGGCATCATGACCCTGCTGCACAGCACCGGCGTCGATCTCTACGGTCTGCACGCGGTCGTGGTCGGTGCCTCCAATATCGTCGGTCGTCCGATGGCCATGGAGCTGCTGCTGGCCGGCTGCACCGTCACCGTCACCCATCGCTTCACCAAGGACCTGGCCGCTCACGTCGGCCAGGCCGATATCGTCGTGGTCGCCGTCGGCAAGCCGGGACTGGTCAGGGGTGAGTGGATCAAGGAAGGCGCCATCGTCATCGATGTTGGTATCAATCGCCAGGACGACGGCAAACTGGTCGGTGACGTGGTGTATGAGACCGCCCTGCCCCGCGCCGGCTGGATCACCCCGGTTCCGGGCGGCGTCGGCCCGATGACTCGCGCCGGGCTGCTGGAAAACACCCTGCACGCGGCCGAGCACCTGCATAAATAAGCAGCATGGTTGAATGAAAAACGGCACCCTAGGGTGCCGTTTTTTATCGCGGCTGAAGCGGAATGCCGCCCAGCCGTTCTCACAGGAACGGCGCTGACCTCACTTACGCGCCTGCTCCCAGGATTTGAGCAGCTCGTCGTAGGCGATGGTTTCGCCCTTGGGCTTCTCGTTGGCCAGCTTGGGCTTGGGCGCACCCGGCTGGTCGAACCAGTACTGCGGGTCACGCGGTTCGTTCAGTTTCGGCCCGCACTCACCCAGTACATTGGAACGCTCCAGGCGGCCGAGCATGGTGTCCTGCGCTGCGGCCAGGCCATCGAGCGCCTGTTGTGGCGTCTTGTCGCCACTGGCGGCCTCGGCGATGAACTGCCACCAGAGCTGAGCCAGGCGCGGATAGTCCGGCACGTTGGTGCCGGTCGGCGTCCATTGCACGCGGGCCGGGCTGCGGTAGAACTCCACCAGACCACCGAGCTTGGGCGCCACGTCGGTCATGGCTTGCGAGTTGATGTCCGACTCACGAATCGGCGTCAGGCCCACCAGGGTCTTTTTCAGCGAGACGGTCTTGGACGTGACGAACTGAGCGTAGAGCCAGGCGGCCAGGCGCTGTTTCTCCGGAGTGGACTTGAGGAAGGTCCAGGAACCGGTGTCCTGATAGCCCAGCTTCATACCCTCTTCCCAGTACGGCCCCTTGGGCGACGGCGCCATGCGCCATTTCGGCGTGCCGTCCGCGTTGACCACCGGCAAGCCCGGTTTGGTCATGTCGGCAGTGAAGGCGGTGTACCAGAAGATCTGCTGGGCGATGGCGCCCTGCGCCGGCACCGGCCCGGCTTCGGAGAAGGTCATACCCTGCGCTTCCGGTGGCGCGTACTGGCGCATCCAGTCGACGTACTTCTGCGTGGCGAACACCGCCGCCGGGGCGTTGGTGGCACCGCCACGCGCGACACTGGAGCCCACCGGCCGGCAGCCCTCGACGCGAATGCCCCACTCGTCCACCGGCAGGCCGTTGGGCAGGCCCTTGTCACCGCCGCCAGCCATGGAGAACCAGGCGTCGGTGAAGCGCCAGCCCAGCGATGGATCTTTCTTGCCGTAGTCCATATGGCCGTAGATGCGCTGACCGTCGATCTCCTTGACGTGCTTGGAGAAGAACTCGGCGATGTCCTCGTAGGCCGACCAGTTGACCGGCACACCCAGCTCGTAGCCATAGATTTCCTTGAACTTGGCCTTGAGCTCAGGCCGCTCGAACCAGTCGGCGCGGAACCAGTAGAGGTTGGCGAACTGCTGATCGGGCAGTTGGTACAACTTGCCGTCCGGCCCGGTGGTGAAGGAAATACCGATGAAGTCTTCGAGATCCAGGGTAGGCGAGGTGAAGTCCTTGGCCTCACCCTTGATCATGTCGCTGATCGCCATGGCCTTGCCGTAGCGGGCGTGGGTGCCGATCAGGTCGGAGTCGTTGACCCAGCCATCGTAGATGTTCCTGTCGGACTGCATCTGGGTCTGCAGTTTCTCCACCACATCGCCTTCCTGCAGCAGATCATGGCGCAGCTTGATGCCAGTGATCTCACTGAAGGCCTTGGCCAGCACTTTGGACTCGTATTCATGGGTGGTGATGGTTTCCGACACCACGCTGATATCCATGCCGCGGAAGGGCTCGGCGGCCTTGATGAACCATTTCAGTTCTTCGAGTTGCTGCTCGGGCGTCAGGGTCGAGGGATTGAATTCATCATTGATCCATTTCTTTGCAGCCTCTTCGTAGGCATCCGCCCAGGCAGCACCGCTCAAACCGGACAACGCCAGCAAGGCAGCCAGCGCCATGCTATGTCGGGTCTTGTTGTTATTGTCGAACATAGAGACCTCCATCTCAGGATTTGGGGAGAGGCATACCGGCAAAAGCCCGGCTCAGCCCCAGCGCATGACTGCGCACAGCCACAACAGTGATAGCAGCGAGGCTATCCACACGCTCCAGTCGGTCACGCCGATTACCAGCAGGTGCAGGTAGGCGCTGCCGAGCAGACCGATGAACAACCGATCACCCCGGGTGGTGGTGATCGGCAGAAAACCCTTGCGTTCGACGCACGGCCAGCGCAGCTCGACCAGCATCATGCCGGCCAGCAGCACGGCGATACCGGTGAAGAACAGTGCGGTCGGCAGAGTCCAGGCCATCCAGCTCATGACGAACCTCCCTTACACGCGACCAAGGGCGAAGCCCTTGGCCACATGGTTGCGAACGAACCAGATCACCAGCATCCCCGGCAGGATGGTCAGCACCCCGGCGGCGGCCAGCACGCCCCAGTCGATGCCCGAGGCGGACACGGTGCGGGTCATGACCGCGGCGATGGGTTTGGCGTCCACCGAGGTCAGGGTGCGCGCCAGCAACAGCTCGACCCAGGAGAACATGAAGCAGAAGAAGGCGGTGACGCCGATGCCGGAGCGAATCAGCGGAATGAAGATCTTCACGAAGAATTTCGGGAAGCTGTAACCGTCGATATAGGCCGTCTCGTCGATTTCCTTGGGCACGCTGGACATGAAACCTTCGAGGATCCACACCGCCAGCGGTACGTTGAACAGGCAATGCGCCAATGCCACGGCAATGTGGGTGTCGAACAGGCCGATGGACGAGTACAGCTGGAAGAACGGCAACAGGAACACTGCCGGCGGCGCCATGCGGTTGGTCAGCAGCCAGAAGAACAGGTGCTTGTCGCCAAGAAAACGGTAGCGCGAGAAGGCATAGGCAGCCGGCAGCGCCACGCTGAGCGAGATCAGGGTATTGAGGCTGACGTAGTACAGCGAGTTGAGGTAACCCTCGTACCAGCTACGGTCGGTGAAAATCACCCGGTAGTTGTCCAGGGTGAAGCTCTGCGGCCACAGGCTCAGCCCGCCGAGAATCTCGGTGTTGCTCTTGAACGACATGTTCAGCAGCCAGTAGATGGGCACCAGCATGAACAGGAAATAGATCAGCAGCACCAGGCGTTTGCGCAGCATCATGGTCGGCCTCAGCGATTTTTGTCGTCGTAGGTCATGGCGGTATAGAACAGCCAGGACACCAGCAGGATGATCAGGAAGTACACCAGCGAGAACGCCGCTGCCGGGCCCAGGTCGAACTGACCGATGGCCATTTGCGTCAGGGTCTGGCTGAGGAAGGTGGTGGCATTGCCCGGGCCGCCACCGGTGAGCACGAAGGGCTCGGTGTAGATCATGAAGCTGTCCATGAAGCGCAGCATCACCGCGATCAGCAGCACGCTTTTCAGCTTGGGCAGCTGGATATGGCGAAACACTGCCCAGTTCGACGCGCGGTCGATGCGCGCCGCCTGATAGTAGACGTCGGGAATGGCGCGCAGCCCCGAGTAACACAGCAGCGCCACCAGCGAAGTCCAGTGCCAGACGTCCATCACCAGCACCGTCACCCAGGCGTCCATGGTGTTGGCGGCGTAGTTGTAGCTGATGCCCAGGCTGTTCAATACCCAGCCCATCAAGCCGATGTCGGCGCGGCCGAAGATCTGCCAGATGGTGCCCACCACGTTCCACGGAATCAGCAGCGGAATGGCCATCAGGATCAGGCACAGCGAGGCCCAGCGCCCGCGCGTCGGCATACACAGGGCGATGGCGATACCTAGCGGAATCTCGATCAGCAGCACGCAGGCGGAAAAGATGAACTGACGCAGCAGCGAGTCATGCAGGCGCGGGTCCTGCAGCACCTGGCGATACCAGTCGACGCCGACGAAGTAGCGCGTGGCCGGGTCGAAGATATCCTGCACCGAGTAGTTGACCACCGTCATCATCGGCACGATGGCGCTGAACGCCACCAGCAGGAACACCGGAAGCACCAGCCACCAGGCCTTGTTGTTCTGCACCTTCATGGCGCCACCTCCACCAGGTAGTCATCGGCGTAGAGCATCAGCCACTGCGCCGGAAAGCTCAGATACACCTGCTCGCGCGGCACTGGCTGGTCTTCCTGCAGGCGCGCCTTGAGCACCTGGCCATCGAGGTCGAAGGTGAGGATCTTGTAGGTGCCCAGATCCTCGACATGCAGCACCTGGCCACACAGCGCGTCTTCGTAGGCGCCATCCCAGATGTGCACGAACTCGGGGCGAATCCCCACCTGCAGGCGCTTGCCGCCCAGTTCGGCCAGGCGCCGGTTGAGCGCGTCGGGCAAGGGCAGCACGGTATCGGCGAAACGCACGCCACCCTCGCGGCGCTGCACCTCGATCAGGTTCATGCCCGGGCTGCCGATGAAATAGCCGACGAAGGTGTGCCCGGGACGCTCGAACAGCTCGCGCGGCGTGCCGAACTGGACGATCTGCCCGCCGTACATCACCGCGATCTTGTCGGCGAAGGTGGAGGCCTCCAGCTGGTCGTGGGTGACGTAGACCATGGTGATGTTGAACTGCTCGTGGATCTGCTTGAGCTTGCGCCGCAGCTTCCACTTCAGATGCGGGTCGATCACCGTCAGCGGTTCGTCGAAGAGGATCGCCGATACATCGTCACGCACCAGGCCACGGCCCATGGAGACCTTCTGCTTCTCGTCGGCGGTGAGGTTGCGCGCTTTCTTGTGCAGCAGCGGGTGCAGCTCCAGCACCTCGGCGATCTCGTGCACCTTGCTCATCACCCGCGCGGCGTCCATACCTTGATTGCGCAGCGGGAAGGCCAGGTTGTCGAACACCGTCATGGTGTCGTAGACCACCGGGAACTGGAAAACCTGGGCGATATTGCGCTCTTGCGGCGACAGCGCATTGACCGCCTTGCCGTCGAACTGCACCTCGCCCTGCGAAGGACTGAGCAGACCGGAGATGATGTTGAGCAAGGTCGACTTGCCGCAGCCGGATGGCCCCAGCAGCGCATAGGCGCCGCCCTGCTGCCAGACATGGTTCATTTCGCGGATCGCATAATCTTCCGGCGCCTTCGACACACCGCTGTAACTGTGCGCGAGGTTGTGCAAGCGAATCTCGGCCATCAGGCTGCCCTCCCCTGACGCCGACTGGGTGCCTGCACCAGTTGCCCGTCGGCGGCGAAGACGAAGAGTTTGTGGGTGGGGATATAGATGAGGATCGGCGTATCCACGGCGTACTCGTGCACGCCCGGCAGGTGCAGCACCAGCACGAACTGTTCATTGCGTACATGCAGGAAGGTTTCCGAGCCGCTGATCTCGGCCAGCTCCACGGTCACCGCCAGTTCCAGATCATCGTCGTTCGATGGCACCAAGCCGATATGGCTGGGCCGCACGCCAAACCGATACTCACCTTCGGCGATGCCGCGCAGATCGGGGTTGAGCGGAAAGTGCACGCAGTCGGCGAAGCTCACCTCGGAGCCGCTGATGCGCCCCGGCATCAGATTGATCGCAGGCTCGGAGAACAACTCGGCAGCCAGCACCTGCTGCGGCCGGTGGTAAACCTCGGCGGTCTTGCCGCTCTGCACCACCCGCCCCTCGTGCAGGATGGTGGTGGTGCCACCCAGGGCCAGCGCCTCGTTGGGCTCGGTGGTGGCGTAGATGGCGATGGTGTGGCGCGCCTGGAACAGCTCGCGCATTTCCTGGCGCAGCTCTTCGCGCAACTTGTAGTCGAGGTTGACCAGGGGCTCATCGAAGAGGATCAGCGAGGCGTCCTTGACCAGCGCCCGCGCCATGGCCGTACGCTGCTGCTGGCCGCCGGACAGTTCCAGCGGATAGCGCGACAGCAGCTGGTCGATGCGCAGCATGCGCGCCGTGGCCTCGACCTTCTCGACGATCTGTTCCTTGGCCACACCGGCCTGACGCAGCGGCGAGGCGATGTTCTCGAACACCGTAAGGGTCGGGTAGTTGATGAACTGCTGATAGACCATCGACACATTGCGCTGGCGCACCGGCACGCCAGTGACATCGGCGCCGTTCATCAGCACGCGACCGCTGCTGGGCCGATCCAGCCCGGCCATCAGGCGCATCAGGCTGGTCTTGCCTGCCAGTGTGCGGCCGAGCAAAACGTTGAAGGAGCCGGGTTCGAAACTCAGGCAGGCGTCATCAATGTGCAGCTGGCCGTCGACGATACGGGTGACGTGTTCGAGCGTGAGCGACATGGCCTGTCCTTTTTCTTGTCGTGCCATTCGATTACGAACACTCAGAGCGACAAGCGTGCCAACCCGTATCTATTCATCGCATCCAATTGATAAATATAGAAAAGCTCTCCCAACAAGCTCGCGCCTGCTGTTTTCCAATGAACAGTTTTGAACAGTCGAATGTGAACAATTGAACAATTCGTTCATTGACTTTGAACAGTCTTGAACGAGACTGGACGGATCGCGGCGCAGATCGCGAACCGACAAGAAGAGATCACCGATGACCGAAGCTGCCCGCGCACCAGCGCACGACACCCTCATTCAGGAATCCTGGTCGCGCTGTCGCGACTACGGCCTGACCCACCAGAGCGTGCCCCGTTTCGACCCGCCGACAGCGGGTGATCTTTCGGTCCTGCTGGAAAGCCGCCAGGCCCTGGTGCAGACCACCCACCAGGAAGTGCTTCCCTACTACGGCACCATCCTGTCCAACTCCAACTGCCTGATCATGCTCGCCGACGAGCAGGGCCGGCTGCTGCAATCCTGGGGAGACCAGCGCTTCATCGAGCCGCGCCAGGCCGCCGGTTTCGTCGCTGGCGCCAGCTGGCTGGAGCGCTACACCGGCACCAACGCCATCGGCACCGCGCTCAGTTGTGGCCAGGCCGTGCACATCCAGCACGACGAGCACTTTCTCAAGGCCAACCGTTTCATGACCGGCTCCGCCTCGCCGATCTTCGACGAACAGCGACGCATGATCGCCGTGCTCGACGTATCCAGCGACAGCTACCTGCCGCCCGCGCACACCCTGGGCATGGTCAAGATGATGAGCCAGTCGGTGGAGAACCGCCTGATCCTCAAGCTGTTCGCCGACCAGTACCACCTGCTCAGCTTCAACACCAGCCTGGACAACCTCGACAGCCCCTGGGCCGGCCTGGTGGTGTTCGACGAACAGGGCCATGTGGTGTCGGCCAACCGCCGCGCCGATAACCTGCTCGGCCAACCCCTGACCTACGGCGCCATCGAGCAGCTATTCGACGTGCCGCTGCAACAGCTGCTCAACCAACCGGACGGCCAGCCATTCAGCCTGCGCACCAGCAGCCACTTTCGCTTTCATGCACGGGTACGGCGCCCTGCCCGGCCGGCACTCATCCAGCCTCGCGACTTCCGCCCGCAGGCTGCGCAGAACTCGCCGCAAGAGCCTCATCTGCATGCGCTGAGCGCGGGCGATGCACGCATGGACAAGGCCGTTCGCCAGGCCCAACGGTTGCTGGAAAAAGACATTCCGATTCTGCTGCAAGGCGAAACCGGCGCCGGCAAGGAGGTGTTCGTCAAGGCGCTGCACCGCGCCAGCTCACGCGCCGACCAGCCGTTCATCGCGGTCAACTGCGCCGCCATTCCGGCCGAGTTGGTGGAGTCGGAGCTGTTCGGCTACGAAAAAGGCGCCTTCACCGGCGCCAGCCAGAAGGGCCATGTCGGCCTGATCCGCAAGGCACACAAGGGCACGCTGTTTCTCGACGAGATCGGCGACATGCCGCAACGTGTGCAGGCCCGCCTGCTGCGTGTGCTGCAGGAGCGCTGCGTGCAGCCGCTGGGCAGCAGCGAACTGCATGCGGTGGATGTGCGCCTGATCTCCGCCACCAACCGTTCGCTGCGCCAGGACGTCGACAGCGGTCAGTTCCGCGCGGACCTGTACTACCGCATCAGCGGCCTGAACCTGGAGCTGCCGCCGCTACGCGAACGCAGCGACAAGCAGGCACTGTTCCAGCGCGTGTGGGAGCAACATCGCGAACCCCAGCAACGTGCGGGCATTAGCCGCGAGGTGCTGGAACTGTTCCAGCACCACCCCTGGCCCGGTAATCTGCGCCAGCTCAGCAGCGTACTGCGCGTGGCGCTGGCCATGGCCGATGACCAACCCATTCGCGCCGAGCACCTGCCGGACGACTTCTTTCTCGATCTGCCCACGGACACCGCCCTGCCGGCACACCCAGAGCCCGACGATCTTGCCAGCCAGTACCAGGCGTGCGGCGGTAATATCTCCTACCTGGCCCGCCATCTCGGCCTGAGTCGCAACACGCTCTACAAGCGCCTGCGCGAACAGGGCGTGCGCCCCTGAACCTTTGTTCGAGGAGCCGGCCAAAGCCATACATTTGCCATCCCGCCGGGCCTCTTCTGTCGGGCTGGGGTCGCCTCGCCAAGAAAGGACTTCTCAATGCGCCATCCGTATCGCCCTCTGCTCGCCGCCCTGGCCTTGCTGGCCTCCAGCCATGCGCTGGCGACAACGCCACTGGAGAAACGGGTCGATGCAGCCGCAAAGTCGGTGATGCAGCGCTACGCCATCCCCGGCATGGCCATCGCCATCAGCCACAACGGCCAGCAGCACTTCTATGAATATGGCGTTGCCTCCCGTGAAAGCGGCCAGACCGTGGATCGCCATACGCTGTTCGAGCTGGGATCGATCAGCAAGCTGTTCACCGCCACCCTCGGCGCCTATGCCGAAGCCCGCGGCACGCTGAACCTCAGCGACAACGCCAGCCAGTACCTGCCGGCCCTACAAGGCAGCGCCTTCGATCACGTCAGCCTGCTGGATCTGGCCACTTACAGCGCCGGCGGCCTGCCGCTGCAGTTCCCGGATGCGGTCGGCAGTGAACAGCAGATGCTCGCCTACTACCGCAACTGGCAGGCAGTCTACCCGCCCGGCACCCAGCGCCTGTACTCCAACCCCAGCATCGGCCTGTTCGGCTATCTGGCCGCCGCCAGCCTGGCCGAGCCGTTTCCGCAACTGATCGAGAACAGCCTGTTCCCGCAGTTGGGCCTGAAGGAAAGTTACGTGCGGATACCGGCCGAACAGATGCCGCGTTACGCCTGGGGCTATCGCGACGACAGGCCTGTACGCGTCAACCCCGGCGCGCTGGACGCTGAAGCCTACGGTCTGAAATCCAGCGCCTCGGACATGCTGCGTTTCATCGACGCCAACCTGCACCCGCAGCGCTTGCCTGCCGCGCTGCACCAGGCCATCAGCTCCACCCATCGCGGCTACTACCAGATCGGCGACATGACCCAAGGACTGGGCTGGGAGCGCTACACCTACCCTATCAGCCTGGAGAAACTGCAAGCCGGCAACTCAGCCGAGATGGCGCTGCAGTCCCAGCCAATCGAGCGCTTCAGCGTACCCAGGCCGGCCGAAGGCGACCTGCTGCTGAATAAAACCGGTTCGACCAATGGCTTCGGCGCCTACATCCTGCTGCTGCCGGCCCGTGATACCGGGCTGGTGATCCTCGCCAACCGCAATTACCCGAATGCCGAGCGTGTGCGCCTGGCGTTGCAACTGCTCGAGGCAGTCGAGCAGTAATTCTGGCAGGACGGGTGAACCATCGGCCCCTCCAGCACACTCTGCGGGCGCCCCCGCCTTGTCAGGCCGAGAAACCACCGTCAATGGTCAGGTTGGCGCCTGTGATGTAAGCCGCCTCAGGGCCAGCCAGATAGGCCACGAAGCTGGCGATTTCCTCGGCCTTGCCATAGCGCTGCAGGGCCATGGTCTGCTTCAGTGACTGGGCGAAATCACCATGATCCGGGTTCATATCGGTATCCACCGGACCAGGCTGCACGTTGTTGACCGTGATGCCGCGCGGCCCCAGATCACGAGCCAGGCCTTTGGTGAAACCAGCTACCGCCGCCTTGCTCAGCGCATAGACCGAACCACCGGCGAACGGCATGCGCTCGGCGTTGGTGCTGCCGATGGTGATGATGCGGCCGCCCTCGCCCATCACCCGCGCGGCCTCCTGGCTGGCGATCACTACACTACGCACGTTGACGTCAAGGGTGCGATCAAGATCCTCGACGCTGAACTCTTCGATCGGCGCCACCGCCAGCACACCGGCGTTATTCACCAGAATATCGAGTCGACCGAAGGTATCCAGCGCGTGTCGGATGGCGGCGCGAATGGCCTGCTCGTCACGACTGTCGGCCTGGATGGCGATGGCGTGGCCACCGACGGCTTCGATTTCACGCACCACTTCGAGGGCACCAGACGCCGAAGAGACGTAGGTCAATGCAACGGCTGCACCGTCCTTGGCCAGGCGTTGGGCGATGGCGGCACCGATGCCGCGCGAACCGCCCTGAATGAAGGCGACCTTGTTTGCAAGGGGTTGATTGAGGCTCATGGCTAATCTCCTGTGACTGAGGGGTTGAATGAAGCACGGACTCAGTATTCACCCACGACTCACAACCGATAAGCTGGCAATCGCTATATTCAGTCGATACCAATGGTTTACGGAGCATCCATGGAAACCCTCAGCAGCATCGAGTGCTTCGTCCGTGCAGCCGAGGCAGGCAGCTTCGCCGAGGCCGCACGGCGACTGGGCCTGACCCCAGCAGCCGTGGGCAAGAACGTCGCCCGATTAGAGTCCAACCTCGGCGTGCGTCTGTTCCTGCGCAGCACCAGACGTCTGACCCTGACTGAGGCCGGCGAACGCTTTCTTGCCGAGGTGTCGGGCGGACTGGCGAGCATTCAGGGCGCAGTGGCCAATCTGGCGAGCAGCCAGGGCCAACCCGCAGGCACCCTCAAGGTGAGCATGGGCCTGGCGTTCGGCCGCGATTACATCCTGCCGCACCTGAGCGTTTTCCTCGCGCGCTACCCGGCGATCAGCCCGGACTGGCATTTCGACAACCGCGCCGTCGACCTTATCGGCGAGGGTTTCGACGCGGCCATCGGCGGCGGCTTCGAGCTGCCTCCTGGCGCAATTGCCCGGCAGTTGGCCCCTGCTCACCGGGTGCTGCTGGCGTCGGCGCACTACCTTGCCAGGCATCCCACCATCGAAACGCCGGAGGATCTGGCACGGCACGACGGCATCCTCATGCGTTCGCCGCAAACTGGCCGGGTGCGCAGCTGGCCACTGCGCACCCGTGACGACCATCAAGCCACCTTCGAACTCAAGCAGCGCATGACCTTCAACGACCCCGAAGCAGCCTGCCATGCCGCCCAGCAAGGCCTGGGCATCACCCTGGTCAGCACCGTCCACGCGCTACCCTATCTGCAACGTGGCAGCTTGCAGCGAGTATTGCCGGACTGGTATGTCGACACCGGTAGCCTCAGCCTGTACTTCAGCGCCCAGAAGCAGTTGCCAGCCAAGACGCGAGTGTTCATCGACTTCATCGTCGAGCGATTTCGAGAACAGCGCTGGGCCGCGCATTTCGACGCCCGCCAGCCTCGCTAGCGCGCCCTCCCAGAAACGACAAAGGCCGCTGAGAAGCGGCCTTTGTCGTTAAGCACCAGCCCTATTCGGCCAGGCGCCAGGTGGTGCCGCCTTTGCCGTCTTCCAGCACCACGCCCATGGCGGTGATCTGGTCGCGGATGCGGTCGCTTTCTGCCCAGTTCTTGTCGGCGCGGGCCTGCAGGCGCGCGGCGATCAGCGCCTCGACCTCAGCGGCATCGACCTTGCCGGCAGCGCCAGCCTGGAGGAAGGCCTCCGGCTCCAGCTGCAGCACACCGAGCACGCCGGCCAGCTGCTTGAGCTGGGCAGCCAGGCCGGCAGCGGCCTGCACGTCGGATTCGCGCAGGCGGTTGACCTCGCGAATCATCTCGAACAACACCGCGCAGGCTTCCGGCGAGTTGAAGTCGTCATCCATCGCCGCGCCGAAGCGCTCGACGAAGTCCTCGCCACCGGCAGGCGCGGCTTCCGGCAGGCCTTTCAGACCATTGTAGAAGCGCTCCAGGGCGCCCTTGGCTTCCTTGAGGCTCTCTTCCGAGTAGTTGATCGGGCTGCGGTAGTGGCTGGACACCAGCAGGTAGCGCACCACCTCCGGCTGGTACTTCTCCAGCACCTCGCGGATGGTGAAGAAGTTGCCCAGGCTCTTGGACATCTTCTCGCCATCCACGCGCACCGCGCCGGCGTGCATCCAGGCATTGGCGTACTGCTTGCCGGTGGCCGCCTCGCTCTGCGCGATCTCGTTCTCGTGGTGCGGGAACACCAGGTCCGGGCCGCCGCCGTGGATGTCGAAGGTCTCGCCGAGGCAGCAGGTGGACATCACCGAGCATTCGATATGCCAGCCCGGACGCCCAGCGCCCCAAGGCGACTGCCAGCTCGGCTCACCCGGTTTGACGCCCTTCCACAGGACGAAGTCCAGCGGATCTTCCTTGGCCTCGTCGACCTCGATGCGCGCACCGATCTTCAGGTCTTCGATCTTCTTGCGCGACAGCTTGCCGTAGCCCACGAACTTGCCGACGCGGTAGTACACGTCGCCATTGCCCGGCGCATAGGCGTAACCCTTGTCGATCAGGGTCTGGATCATCTGGTGCATGCCGGCGATATGGCCGGTGGCGCGCGGCTCGATGTCCGGGCGCAGCACGGACAGACGCGCCTCGTCCTCGTGCATCGCCGCAATCATGCGCTCAACCAGTGCCTCGAACGGCTCGCCGTTCTCATTGGCACGCTTGATGATCTTGTCATCGATGTCGGTGATATTGCGCACATAGGTCACGTCATAGCCGCGCTGACGCAGCCAGCGGGTGACCACGTCGAAGGCGACCATCACCCGGGCATGGCCAATGTGGCAGAAGTCATAGACGGTCATGCCGCACACGTACATGCGTACGCTGTTACCGATCAGCGGCTTGAACGGTTCCTTGACCTTGCTAAGCGTGTTGTAGATCGACAGTGCCATTACTGCCCCCACGAATCGCGCAAGGTGACGGTACGGTTGAACACCAGCGCCTCGGCCGTCGAATCCTTGTCCAGGCAGAAGTAGCCTTCGCGCTCGAACTGGAAACGGTCCTCGGCAGCAGCCTGAGCCAGCGAAGGCTCGGCGCGGCAACCGGTGAGCACCACCAGCGACTCGGGGTTGATGTTGTCGAGGAAGCTGCCGCCCTCTTCACTCTTCTCCGGATTGGCCGAGCGGAACAGGCGGTCGTACAGACGCACTTCGCACTCGACGCTTTCGGCTGCCGGCACCCAGTGGATCACGCCCTTGACCTTGCGCCCTTCGGGGTTCTTGCCCAGGGTGTTCTCGTCATAGGAGCAGCGCAGCTCGACGATATTGCCGGCGGCGTCCTTGATGGCCTCGTCGGCGCGAATCACGTAGCTGCCGCGCAGGCGCACTTCGCCGCCCGGGATCAGGCGCTTGAAGCCGTCCGGCGGGGTTTCCTCGAAATCGCTGGCGTCGATGTAGATCTCGCGGGAGAACGGCAACACGCGCACGCCCATGTCCTGCTTGGGATGGCGCGACAGTTCGAGGTTCTCCAGCTTGCCCTCGGGGTAATTGGTGATCACCACTTTCAGCGGCTTGAGCACGCACATGGCGCGCGCGGCGTTGGCGTCCAGGTCGTCACGAATGGCGAACTCGAGCATGCCGATGTCCACCAGGCCACCGGCGCGGTTGACGCCGATCATGTCGCAGAAGGTACGGATCGAAGCCGGGGTATAGCCGCGACGGCGATAGCCGGACAACGTCGACATGCGCGGGTCGTCCCAGCCGTTGACGTGCTTCTCGTCGACCAGTTGCTTGAGCTTGCGCTTGCTGGTGATGGTGTAGTTCAGGTTCAGGCGGGCAAATTCGTACTGGCGCGGTTGCGCCGGCACAGCCAGGTTTTCCAGGAACCATTCGTACAGCGGGCGGTGATCTTCGAACTCCAGGGTGCAGATCGAGTGGGTCACACCTTCGATGGCATCGGACTGGCCATGGGTGAAGTCGTAGCTAGGGTAAATGCACCACTTGTCGCCGGTCTGGTGGTGGTGAGCGTGGCGGATGCGATAGAGGATCGGGTCGCGCAGATTGATGTTCGGCGAGGCCATGTCGATCTTGGCGCGCAGCGAACGGGCGCCATCGGGGAACTCACCGGCCTTCATGCGGGCGAACAGGTCGAGGTTCTCTTCGACGCTGCGCTCACGGAACGGGCTGTTCTTGCCCGGCTCGTTGAGGCTGCCGCGGTACTCACGCATTTGCTCGGCATTGAGGTCGCAGACGAAAGCCTTGCCGGCCTTGATCAGCTCGATGGCCCAGGCATGCAGCTGGTCGAAATAGTTGGAGGCGTAGCGCTCCTCGCCGGCCCACTTGAAGCCCAGCCACTCGACGTCAGCCTTGATCGCGTCGATGTATTCCTGGTCTTCCTTGGCCGGGTTGGTGTCGTCGAAACGCAGGTTGCACTGGCCGCCGAACTCTTCGGCCAGGCCGAAGTTCAGGCAGATGCTCTTGGCATGGCCGATGTGCAGATAGCCGTTGGGCTCCGGCGGAAAGCGGGTCACGATCTGGGCGTGCTTGCCGCTGTCCAGGTCAGCCTGGACGATGGGGCGCAGGAAATTGGCAGCTTTTTCGACGGTAGGCTTGCTCATGGTGTCCTTAACAATACTGGCGCGGCACAGGGTAGGCCGCTTCGGGCAAAGTCCGTATCATAACCAACCTGTCAAGCCCCTGACAGGGTGCATGCCACCCTGACAAGCGCTGTTCACCTCAGGGCCACTGGCTCGAACCTGCCTCATCACGGATACGATCATGATCAAACTGCACACCAACCACGGCGTCATCACCCTGAACCTGTTCGCCGACAAGGCCCCGGAAACCGTGGCCAACTTCGAGCAATACGTGAAGGAAGGCCATTACGACGGCACCATCTTCCACCGCGTGATCGGCAACTTCATGATCCAGGGCGGTGGTTTCGAGCCAGGCATGAAGCAAAAGCCGACCCGCGCGCCGATCAAGAACGAAGCCAACAACGGCGTCGCCAACAAGGTCGGCACCGTCGCCATGGCCCGCACCATGGAGCCGCATTCGGCCAGCGCGCAGTTCTTCATCAACGTCGCCGACAACGCCTTCCTCAACCACAGTGCACCGACCGTTCAGGGCTGGGGCTACGCCGTGTTCGGTGAAGTGGTCGAAGGCATGGACGTGGTCGAGAAGATCAAGGGCGTGGCCACCACCATGAAATCCGGCCACCAGGACGTTCCGGTGGACGACGTAATCATCGAGAAGGCTGAAGTCGTAGCCGAGTAAGTCGATGATCCTGCTGATCTCCGATCTGCACCTCGAAGAGAAACGCCCGGACATCACCCGGGCGTTTCTGCATTTTCTCTCAACGCGTGCGCGCCAGGCCGAGGCGCTGTACATCCTCGGCGACTTCTTCGAAGTCTGGATCGGCGACGATGGCATGACGCCCTTCCAGCACGAGATCGCCACTGCCCTGCGCGAATTGAGCGACGCCGGCACGCGTCTCTATCTGATGCATGGCAATCGCGACTTTCTCATCGGCAAGCGCTTCTGCCGTGAGGCGGGCTGCACCCTGCTCAGCGATCCCTGCACGGTGCAGCTGGGCGGTGAACGCGTGCTGCTGATGCATGGCGACAGCCTGTGCACCCTGGATGTCGGCTACATGAAGCTGCGTCGCTGGCTGCGCAACCCGCTCAGCCTGCTGATCCTGCGCAACCTGCCGCTAGGCACGCGCCAGAAGCTGGCGCGCAAGCTGCGCAACGAAAGCCGCGCGCAGACGCGGATGAAAGCCAGCGAGATCGTCGATGTCACCCCAGAGGAAGTGGTCAGGGTGATGGCTGCGCACGGCGTGCGTACGCTGATTCACGGGCACACCCACAGGCCGGCGGTGCATGAGCTGATCGTTAACGGCCAACCGGCACGGCGCATCGTGCTGGGCGACTGGGATCGCCAGGGCTGGGCCTTGCAGATCGACGGTGCGGATTGGCAGCAGGCGCCCTTCCCGCTCGCCTGATCACTGCCCCACGCGGTATTGCGGGCTTGCCTCGATGGTCTGCGCCAGACGCCGGGTCGCCTCGTTGACCTGATCGGCGACGAACAGGGTGATGTCAGTCGCCGGTAGCGCGGGCAAGGTTTCGATCACCCGCAGATCCGGCTCCAGAGTCGAGCGCGGCACGATGCCCACACCGATTCCAGCGCGCACCGCAGCCAGGACACCGGCGCGGCTTTGGCTGGCAAAGGCGATTCGGTATGCAATCCCAGCAGCGGCAAGCGCCGCGCATGCCGAGTCACGATGCAGGCAACCCTCGACGAATACCGCCAGCGGCAAGGGCATACGCTCATGGAGCGCATGGGCATCGGTGCGCACCCAGACCAACTGGTCGCGAAACAGCCGGCTGCCACCGCCAGAGGCAACCGGCATCTCTGCCAACGCCAGATCCAGCTTGCCCTCTGCCACGCATGTCGCCAGATACTCGGGGCGGTGGTCACAGAGCACCTCGAGGCTGGCCTCGGGATAACTCAGGACGAAGGCTTCCAGAAGCGGCGTGAGGTTGCGCGTGGCGTACTGGTCATGCGTGCCAAAGCGCACCCGCCCTACTACCTCGGCGTGGCGAAAGCTGCCCAGCACGCGGTCATGCAGGTTGAGCAACTGCTGGGCATGGGCCTTCAGCTGTTCGCCAGCATGGGTCAGCCTGACGCCATACTGCCCGCGCTGCAGCAGCTCGACCGCCACCAGGGCCTCCAGGCGGTTGAGCTGCATGCTGATGGTCGACGGCGCGCGATGCAGGCGCAGCGCTGCACTGGTCAGGTTGAGCGTCTCGGCGACCACCACGAAGGTACGCAGCAGCGCTATGGGCAGGTCGCGCATCGCAGAATTCAGCTTTATTGAAGGTGACGATCAATATTTATCGTTTCCACGAATTCTGGCAAGCCTCTACCTTAGCGCCATCCGCGGCCTGCGGATGTCCATCCCACCTTTACGGAGCCCGAATCCATGCGGATGCCCACCACGTTCGCCATGAACCAGATCGTCAGCCATGGATTCGGCATGTTCCTGTTCGCCGCGCTGTTGCCTTTCATGGGGGAATCCATCGGATTCAGCTCCTGGCAATTGGCAACCATCGGCGCACTGACCCAACTGGCCTATCTGGGCGGCGCCCTGCTGCTGGGTACGTTCGGCCATCACCTCGGCACCAGTCGCCTGGCTCTGCTGACCGGCTGCCTGGCCAGTTGCCTGCTGTTCATGATGTCGCAGCTACGCGATCCCCTGGCCATCACCCTGGTGTTGACCTGCCTGGCCGCCAGCGCGGCGATCAGCTGGGGTTGCATCGTCGAGATCCTGAGCCGCTGCGCCCGCCCTGAAGACCGCGCCACCTACCTCTCCTGCGCCTCCAGCGGCACGGCCTGGGGCTATGCCATCAACGGCCTGCTGATACTCCTGGTGGTGCCCGCACTCGGCTGGCAGATGAGCTGGCAACTCGCCGCACTGTTCGGCGCGCTGGTGGTCTGCCTGACCTGGCAGCTGCTGCGAAATCTGCCCAAAGCGCCCGGGGCGACAATGGACAACCGCGAGGCGATGATCGCCCCACGGCGCCTGCTGGCGATCGTCCTCGGTGAACGTACCGCCCTGATCGCCTGCCTGATCTGCCTGCTGGTGGGATTCACCACCATGCCGTTCTCCTACTGGCTCAACACCTACCTGGCCGAACTCGGCCTGCCGGCGACACTGGGCGGCTACACCTGGGCGATGGTGGGCGGCACTGGCATGCTCGCCGGGCTGGTGATCGGCAGGCTGGCCGACCGCAAGGGCCACGGCGTGGCCTTGATGTTGATATTCAGCGGCTTTGCCGCGGGCCTGTGGGCGTTCGCCCATGATCCGGGACGCTGGGCGCTGGTCGCCGGGTTCGGCTACGGGCTGATGTACTTTCCCATGTGGGGCATCGTTGCCGGCTGGGTCAACCGTCGTTACTCGTCCACCGCGACCATGCAGATCAGTGGTATCTGCATGGTCGCTTTCGGCATGGGCGGCGCGCTGGGCAACCTGCTGGCCGGGTACGTCCGCGAAACCGTCGGCTCCCTGCAAGGCGTGTTCTTCGGCCTGGCCGCAATGTCCTTGCTGCTGGTGTTGCTGGCGGTGATCGTCCTGCGGGGTGACAAGGCAGCACTGCTGCCGCCGACGACCGCCGGTGCCTGCTGAATCGCGCGGCATGCCGCTTGAGGAACAATGCCCCAGAGGCGCTAAAGCGGCACGCCACTGTGAAAGCGGAACTGCTCATCCGGCGAGGTGATCAGCTCCTGCTCAACCGCACGCACGACGTCGATACGAGTATCGACGTCGGCGGCATCGCCATACAGATAAGCGAGCTTGAGGTAGCCCCGGTAGTGGCGCCCCTCGCTCTCCAGCAACCCGGCGTAGAACTTGGCCAGTTCGGCGTCCAGGCGCGGCACCAGCGCGGCGAAGCGCTCGCACGAGCGCGCCTCGATGAACGCACCCACCACCAGCACATCCACCAGTCGCTCCACCTCGCCACCGCGTAGCAGCGCGCGCAGGCCTGCGGCGTAGCGGGATGCGGAGACATGGCGAACCTCGATGCCACGACCACGGATGATCTTGCTCACCTGCTCGAAGTGCACCAGCTCCTCACGGGCCAAACGCGACATTCTCGCGGTCAATTCGGTCTTGGTCAGGTAGCGTCCCATCAGGCTCAGGGCCGTCTGCGCCGCCTTGTATTCCAGGTTGCGATGGTCGAGCAGGAGAGTCTCCTGCTGGCGCAAGGCCTCGTCCAGCCAGGCATCGGGCGTGGCGACGCCACCGAGAAAACCAAGAATTTCCTGCAGGATCGACACAGGTTCCTCGCCTTTACTCGGAACATGCTGGGTATTTGACATCATGATTGAAGCGCTCTGGATGCTGGCGAGGTTGAAAATGGCGGGCCATTATACGAGTGGCAGGCCCGACGACCAGCACGCCGTTGATGCAGGTCAACAAGCCGCTGGCAACGACGCACCTATAGTTGAATGAGCGCTATTCACTCTCAGGGAGACGACCATGCAAGCGATACGCAGCATTCTGGTGGTGATGGAGCCCCAGCACCCCGAAGGCCTCGCGCTGAAACGGGCAAAACTGATAGCCGGAGTCACCCAGTCGCACCTGCATCTGCTGGTCTGCGACAAGAAAGGCGACCACAGCGCCTGGCTCAATGATCTCGGCAGCAGCCTCGACACGGAAGGCTTCAGCGCTTCCACTCAGCAGTCCTGGCACGACAACCCGCACCAGACCATCATCGCCGTGCAACAGGCCGAAGGCTGCAGCCTGGTGATCAAGCAGCACCTGCCCGACAACCCGCTGAAGAAGGCCATTCTCACCCCGGAAGACTGGAAGCTGCTGCGCTACTGCCCGTCGCCGGTGCTGATGGTCAAGAGCGAATCCCCCTGGACCGGCGGCAATATCCTCGCAGCCGTTGACGTCGGCAATGCGGACGGCGAGCACCACGCACTGCACTCCGGCATCGTCAGCCACGGCTACGATATCGCCGGGCTGGCCAAGGGCACCCTGCATGTGGTCACCGCACACCCGACGCCGATGCTGTCGGCCGCCGACCCCACCTTTCAGCTCAAGGAAACCATCGAAGCGCGCTACCGCGAACAGTGCCGCAGCTTCCAGGCCGAATACGACATCAGCGACGATCGCCTGCACGTGCTCGAAGGCCCGGCCGACGTGGTGATTCCGCAGGTCGCCCACCAGATCAGCGCGGCGGTTACGGTGATCGGCACCGTGGCGCGCACCGGCCTTTCCGGCGCGCTGATCGGCAACACTGCCGAGGTCATACTCGATGCACTGGAGAGCGACGTACTGGTGCTCAAGCCTGACGATGTCATCGCTCATCTCGAAGAGCTGGTGGCGCAGCGCTGAGCCATTGACTGAAACGAAAATGCCGCTCGATTGCGAGCGGCATTTTCATTGGATCGCAGGCGTCAAACCCGCAGTTCCAGTCCCTCGCGCAGAAACTTCGGCGCGATGTAGCGCTCGTAGTGCGCCTCGGACAACAGGAAGAACTCACGGTCGATGGCATCGCGCAATTCAGGCAGCGCCCAGTTGCGAAACTCGGGCAACAACACCATGCCGTAGGCTTCCAGCTGGTTGATCACCCGCGCGCCCCGCGCGATCAGCTGATAGGCCCAACAATAAGGCGACTGCTGCGGTACGAAGCGAATCTGCCGCTGCTCCAACTGGCGTCGCAGGCGCTGCTCGTCGAACACCTCCAGCTTGGCCGCCATCACCTGCACCAGCAAGACTTCCAGGCGCGTCCAGACGGCGCGTTTCTCATCGTCGTTGTAGCTGTTCCAGTTGATCACTTCATGGTGAAAGCGCTTGCAACCACGGCACACGACATCACCGTAAACGGTCGAGCAAAGCCCCACGCAGGGCGTCTTGATGCGCTGATTGGACATGGCGAAACAACATAGACGGCAAAACAGCCTGGCATCTTAGCCCTTTGTCTAATCCAGATCACCCCTGCCGACAGGCCACTGAAAACTACCTGCGTTGGCCCTACTGCGCTAAAAACGGCGTCAAAATGCTGATTTAGGGAAGCTAAACTGCGCTTTTCTCGCCATTTCTGCCTTGTATTGCCTGCCCCGCTCAGGTTTTCAGCAGCCTGCCACGACAAGGACATCGGCTTAACTTTATTCGCGCTTTCCATTAGAATCGGCCCGCCTTTTATGGCGCCAATGTCCGTTGGAAGCTGTTTTCAAAGCGTCACGAGCACAGTCGATCCTGCAGGTACGATGGCGGCGCAGCCACTTGGAGTCCCCCCGAGCGTCTGCGTCCGCCCTCATCAGAAACCGTCCTGCCGGCGTAAAACTTTGAAAGCAGCTTCTACAAGACACTCGTGAAACCTCGGCTGATCGGCTCATAAAGTCGAAAAGCGCCCGGTTCACGGGTCTCTGGATCGCGTCCCGGACAACCCTTTGGGACCACTGATGAGGGTAATAACTGTGCTTGAAGCCTATCGCAAACACGTAGAAGAGCGTGCCGCCCTGGGAATCGTTCCCCAGCCGCTGAACGCCGAGCAGACCGCTGGCCTGGTCGAATTGCTGAAAAACCCACCGGCCGGTGAAGAAGAATTCCTCCTGGATCTGATCACCAACCGCGTACCGCCGGGCGTCGACGAAGCCGCCTACGTCAAGGCCGGTTTCCTCTCTGCCGTTGCCAAGGGCGAAGCCACTTCCCCGCTGATCAACAAGCAACGCGCTGTCGAGCTGCTGGGTACCATGCAGGGCGGCTACAACATCGCCACCATGGTCGAGCTGCTGGGCGATGCCACCCTGGGCACTGTCGCTGCCGAACAACTCAAGCACACCCTGCTGATGTTCGACGCCTTCCACGACGTCGCCGAGAAAGCCAAGGCTGGCAATGCCAACGCCAAGGCCGTACTGCAATCCTGGGCCGATGGCGAATGGTTCACCAACAAACCGGTCATCGCCGAGAAATACAGCCTGGCCGTGTTCAAGGTGCCTGGCGAAACCAACACCGATGACCTGTCCCCTGCCCCGGACGCCTGGTCGCGCCCTGACATCCCGCTGCACGCCCTGGCCATGCTGAAAATGGCTCGCGACGGTATCGTGCCGGAGCAGCAAGGCGCTGTCGGCCCGCTGAAGCAGATCGAAGAGATCAAGGCCAAGGGCTTCCCGGTTGCCTACGTCGGTGACGTGGTCGGTACCGGTTCCTCGCGTAAATCCGCCACCAACTCGGTGCTGTGGTTCTTCGGCGACGACATCCCCTACGTGCCGAACAAGCGCGCTGGCGGTTTCTGCTTCGGCAGCAAGATCGCCCCGATCTTCTACAACACCATGGAAGATGCCGGCGCTCTGCCGATCGAGTTCGACGTCTCGAACATCAACATGGGCGACGTGATCGACGTCTACCCGCACGCTGGCAAAGTCTGCAAGCACGGCACCGACGAAGTCATCACCACCTTCGAACTGAAGACCCCGGTGCTGCTCGACGAAGTCCGCGCTGGCGGCCGTATCCCGCTGATCGTGGGCCGTGGCCTGACCGAGAAGGCGCGTGCCGAGTTGGGCCTGGGCCCGACCGACCTGTTCGCACTGCCGGAAGCACCGGTCGACACTGGCAAGGGCTACACCCTGGCGCAGAAGATGGTCGGCAAGGCCTGCGGCCTGCCGGAAGGCAAAGGCGTTCGCCCGGGCACCTACTGCGAACCGAAGATGACCACCGTCGGCTCCCAGGACACCACTGGCCCGATGACCCGCGACGAGCTGAAAGACCTGGCGTGCCTGGGCTTCTCCGCTGACCTGGTCATGCAGTCGTTCTGCCACACTGCGGCCTATCCGAAGCCGATCGACGTCACCACCCACCACACCCTGCCGGATTTCATCCGCACCCGTGGCGGCGTGTCTCTGCGTCCGGGCGACGGCATCATCCACAGCTGGCTGAACCGCATGCTGCTGCCTGACACCGTTGGCACCGGTGGCGACTCGCACACCCGCTTCCCGATCGGCATCAGCTTCCCGGCCGGCTCCGGCCTGGTGGCCTTCGCCGCTGCCACCGGCGTCATGCCGCTGGACATGCCGGAATCCGTTCTGGTGCGTTTCAAGGGCAAGATGCAACCGGGTATCACCCTGCGTGACCTGGTACATGCCATCCCTTACTACGCCATCCAGAAAGGCCTGCTGACCGTCGAGAAGAAAGGCAAGAAGAACATCTTCTCCGGCCGCATCCTCGAGATCGAAGGCCTGGAAAACCTGACCGTCGAGCAGGCGTTCGAGCTGTCCGACGCCTCTGCCGAGCGTTCGGCTGCCGGCTGCACCATCAAACTGCCGGAAGCGGCCATCGCCGAGTACCTGCAGTCCAACATCACCCTGCTGCGCTGGATGATCAGCGAAGGCTACGGTGATGCCCGCACCATGGAGCGTCGTGCTCAAGCCATGGAAGCCTGGCTGGCCAACCCGCAACTGCTGTCCGCCGACGCCGATGCCGAGTACGCCGAAGTCATCGAAATCGACCTGGCCGAGCTCAACGAGCCGGTACTGTGCGCCCCGAACGACCCGGACGACGCCCGTCTGCTGTCCACCGTGGCTGGCGACAAGATCGACGAAGTGTTCATCGGTTCGTGCATGACCAACATCGGTCACTTCCGCGCTGCCGGCAAGCTGCTGGACAAGGTCAAGGGCGGTATCCCGACCCGTCTGTGGCTGTCGCCGCCGACCAAGATGGATGCTCACCAGCTGACCGAGGAAGGCTACTACGGCATCTACGGCAAGGCCGGTGCACGTATGGAGATGCCGGGCTGCTCGCTGTGCATGGGTAACCAGGCTCGCGTCGCTGCCAACTCCACCGTGGTGTCGACCTCCACCCGTAACTTCCCGAACCGTCTGGGCGATGGCGCCAACGTGTACCTGGCCTCTGCCGAACTGGCTGCGGTCGCTTCGATTCTCGGCAAGCTGCCGACCGTCGAGGAGTACATGGTCTACGCCAAGGATATCGACAGCATGGCTGGCGACATCTACCGCTACCTGAGCTTCGACCAGATCGCCGACTTCCGTGAAGCTGCGGAAAACGCCAAGATCCCGGTCGTTCAGGCCTGATCCACGCGTTACAGAAAAGCCCCGCCTCGTGCGGGGCTTTTTTATGGCCAATCGCTCCTGACAGCCAGCCACCTGGCAGACTGGCATATGCCTTGCTTCATCAGGATACAAACAGCCTTTCCAACGACGGAATGGCTTGATCGACAACGGCGTCGTATCGATCCCGGCCTTTCGCGCCAGGGTTCGGTACGACGCTTTTTTGTGGCCAGCCATCGGCGAGCCAAGCCCCCTCTGGTGAGCCTAAGGAAGCAGCATGAGCGAACACGAAACCCCTCGCAGCGACGCCCTGACCTGGTCCTGGGGCAGCGACGCTCCGGAAAAGAGCGTGCTGGACATCGGCTTCATGGCGCTGAGCGATTCGGCCTCGGTGGTGGTGGCCGCCACTCAGGGCTTCGCCGAGAAATACGGACTGAGCATCAGGCTGAAACGCCAGACGTCCTGGGCCGGCCTGCGCGACCGCCTGCTCAGCGGTGAGCTGGACGCCGCCCATAGCCTGTACGGCCTGATCTACGGCGTGCAGCTTGGCCTTGGCGGCGCTCCGGCAACCGATATGGCCGTACTCATGGGGCTGAACCAGAACGGCCAGAGCATCAACCTGTCGCACACCCTGCAAGCGGCCGGCGTGACCAATGGCGAGGCACTGCACCAATACGTGCACCAGCATGAAGCACACCTGACCTTCGCCCAGACCTTTCCCACCGGCACCCACGCCATGTGGCTCTACTACTGGCTGGCCAGCCAGGGCATTCACCCCCTGCGCGACGTCGACAGCGTGGTGGTGCCTCCACCGCAGATGATCGAGCACCTGCAGGCCGAGCGCATCGACGGTTTCTGCGTCGGCGAACCCTGGACCGCCAAGGCCGTCGATGAGCAGCTCGGCTGCACCGTCACCACCATCCAGGCGATCTGGCCGGATCACCCGGAGAAGGTGCTGGGCTGCACCCGCGCCTTCGCCCAGCAGAACCCCAACACCGCCCGCGCCCTGATCATGGCCGTGCTCGAGGCCGCGCGCTTTATCGACGAAAGCGAAGAGAACAAACGCAGCACCGCCCTGCTGCTGAGCGGCAGCGAATACGTCAACGCCCCGGTTTCAGCGATCACACCACGCTTCCTCGGCCAGTATCAGAACGGCCTCGGCCACGCCTGGCAGGACGAGCACCCACTGCGCTTCCACGCCGGCGGCCTGGTCAATCAGCCGTACCTGTCCGACGCCATGTGGTTCATGACCCAGTTCCGCCGCTGGGGCCTGCTACGCAGCGACCCCGACTACCTGGGCGTAGCCCGTCAGGTGCAGCAACTGGCCCTGTACCGCGAGGCCGCCACGGCACTGGGCATTGCAGTGCCGAGCGAGATGCGCCGCTCGATCCTGCAGGACGGCACCTGCTGGGACGGCAGCGATCCAGCCGCCTACGCCCGCAGCTTTCGCCTCCACGCCCTGGCCGACGGCCCGGCTGTCGCCCTGTAACTGCCCGGAGAGCCATCGATGCTGCGTATCCTGCTGATCAACGATACCCCCAAGAAAGTCGGCCGCCTGAAATGCGCGCTGATCGAGGCGGGTTTCGAGGTCATCGACGAATCCGGCCTGACCATCGACCTGCCCGAGCGCGTCGAGGCGGTGCGTCCGGACGTGATTCTGATCGATACCGAATCCCCCGGACGCGATGTGATGGAACAGGTGGTGCTGGTCAGCCGCGACCAGCCGCGTCCGATCGTCATGTTCACCGACGAGCATGACCCCGGCGTGATGCGTCAGGCGATCCAGAGCGGCGTCAGCGCCTACATCGTCGAAGGCATCCATGCCCAGCGCCTGCAGCCGATTCTCGACGTGGCCATGGCCCGCTTCGAAAGCGACCAGGCGCTGCGTGCGCAGTTGCAGGCACGTGATGCGCAGCTGGCCGAACGCAAGCGCGTGGAACTGGCCAAGGGCCTGCTGATGAAGATGAAGAGCTGCGACGAAGAGGAGGCCTATACCCTGATGCGGCGCCAGGCCATGAGCCGCCAGCAGAAGCTGATCCAGGTGGCCGAACAGATCATCGCCATGCACGACATGCTCGGCGGCTGAGCAACTGTACCGCTGAAACAGTGCACTGTATCGGTTCAGACTGTATCACTCGGGCAACTGTAGCAGTCGCCTTCGCTGGCGCCTGTGTATGCCCCGCCCGGCGCGCCTCGGCTAGGGTAAGCGGTCTCAGCCCTATACCGAGTACAGCCCATGAACGAACGCAATCTGCTGGCAGAAGCCGATCGACGAGCTCTCGCCTACCTGGACAGCCTTGACGGACGGCGGGTCTTCCCCGACGCCCAGGCCCTCGCGGCCCTGGCCACTTTCGACCAGAGCCTGCCGGAGGATGGCGGCGATGCCGAGCAGGTGCTGCGCCAACTCGACGAGATTGGCTCACCGGCCACCGTGGCGAGCAATGCTGCGCGCTACTTCGGCTTCGTCATCGGCGCGACGCTGCCAGTGGCAGCCGCTGCCGAACGCCTGGTACTGGCCTGGGATCAATGCGCCTCGTCCTTCGACAATTCTCCAGTCGCTGATCGGCTGGAAAAGATTGCCGGACGCTGGGTCTGCCAAGCGCTGGGGCTACCGGATCAGAGCGCGGTGGGCTTTGGCACCAGTGCAACCGCCTGCACCCTGGCCTGTATTTGCGCTGCACGGCGCACGCTACTGGCCCGCCAGGGCTGGGATTTCGATGGTGACGGATTGCTCGGCGCACCGCAGATCCGCGTCGTACTTGCGGAAACGGCGCACATCACGGTGAAGAAAGCGCTGCGCGTGCTCGGCTTCGGCATGAACCACCTGCACTACGCCCCCGTGGACGAGTACGGGCGTATCGACCCGGCCCGCCTCCCTGAACTGGATGAGCGCACGCTGCTGATCTTGCAGGCCGGCGAGGTCAATACCGGCGAGTTCGACCCTTTTGCCGAGCTGATTGCCGTCGCCCGCAAGGCTAACGCCTGGGTGCATGTCGATGGCGCGTTCGGCCTCTGGGCGCGCGCATCATCCTCGGCGCACTTGCTCGAGGGCGTCGAGCTGGCGGATAGCTGGACGACCGATGGACACAAATGGCTGAACACCCCCTACGACTGCGCCATGGCGATCTGCCGTGACGCCGATGCACTGGCCGTCGCGATGAACAGCGATGCCGCCTACGCCTCGGCGAGCAAGGATGCACAGAAAAACCTGACGCTGGAGTTCTCTCGCCGCGCCCGGGGCATCGCCATCTGGGCGGCCCTGGCCTATCTGGGCCGCACAGGTCTGCAAGCGATGATCGACCGCCATATCCGCCAGGCTGAAGAACTGGCCGGCACACTGCGCAACGCCGGCTATCAAGTACTCAATCGGGTTGTGCTGAACCAGGTCTTGGTGCGTGGCGATTCAGACGAACAGACCATCGCCATTCGCCAGGCAGCCCAGGCCTCCGGCGAAGTCTGGTTCGGACCGACCGTCTGGCAGGGGCGCCCCGCCTTTCGCCTGAGTCTCTGCTCCTGGCGCACCGAAGATGCCGCTGTGAAAGCACTCGGCGCCTTGCTGCTGCGCTTGAAAAACGAGCTGAGCTGAAGCGACTGCTGCGCTATTTTCGCCGACAACTGCACTGGACAGCCAAGCTCGACAGCCCTTATCTTTGCCACCGGCCACAGCGGTGGCCAGCGTCGCTCGGACGGTTCCGGGCGCTTACGTATCCGAGGAAATCATGGCTGACAATGCCAAGCGCCGCTTTGCGCGCATCGATCGTCTCCCCCCCTACGTCTTCAACATCACCGCCGAACTGAAGATGGCAGCACGCCGTCGCGGCGAGGACATCATCGACTTCTCCATGGGCAACCCCGATGGCGCGACTCCGCCGCACATCGTCGACAAGCTCGTGCAGGTCGCTCAGCGTGAAGACACCCACGGCTACTCCACCTCCCGCGGTATTCCGCGCCTGCGCCGCGCCATCTCGCGCTGGTACAAGGACCGCTACGACGTGGAGATCGATCCGGAAAGCGAAGCCATCGTCACCATCGGCTCCAAGGAAGGCCTGGCGCACCTGATGCTGGCCACCCTGGATCATGGCGATACCGTGCTGGTGCCCAACCCCAGCTATCCGATCCACATCTACGGTGCGGTGATCGCCGGCGCCCAGGTGCGCTCCGTCCCCCTGGTGCCGGGCGTGGACTTCTTCGCCGAACTGGAACGCGCCATCCGCGAATCGATTCCCAAGCCGAAGATGATGATCCTCGGCTTCCCCTCCAACCCCACGGCCCAGTGCGTGGAGCTGGATTTCTTCGAGCGCGTGGTAACCCTGGCCAAGCAATACGACGTACTGGTGGTGCATGACCTGGCCTATGCCGACATCGTCTACGATGGCTGGAAAGCCCCGTCGATCATGCAGGTGCCCGGCGCCAAGGACATCGCGGTGGAGTTCTTCACCCTGTCCAAGAGCTACAACATGGCCGGCTGGCGCATCGGCTTCATGGTCGGCAACCCGGAGCTGGTCAGCGCCCTGGCGCGAATCAAGAGCTACCACGACTACGGCACCTTCACCCCGCTGCAAGTGGCAGCCATCGCCGCCCTGGAAGGTGACCAGCAGTGCGTGCTGGACATCGCCGAGCAGTACCGCCAGCGCCGCAACCTGCTGGTCAAGGGCCTGCACGAGATCGGCTGGATGGTGGAGAAGCCCAAGGCCTCGATGTACATCTGGGCGAAGATTCCCGAGGCCTACGCTCACCTGGGCTCGCTGGAGTTCGCCAAAAAGCTGCTGGCCGAGGCCAAGGTCTGCGTCTCGCCCGGCCTCGGTTTTGGTGACTATGGCGACGACCACGTGCGCTTCGCCCTGATCGAGAATCAGGACCGTAGCCGTCAGGCACTGCGCGGCATCAAGGCGATGTTCCGTGCCGACGGTTTGCTGCCAGGCAAGCCGGCCAAGGCAGAGACCGAGTAAAGCGCAGAGGGCGCCGTGAGGCGCCCTTTCTACATGGACCACGGAAACCGACAAGTTCTGCGACAATTCAGGACGTTAGCCGACACCAGGCGCAGGTTTCAAGCAATTGCCCGGCAGAGTGAACGTCCGTACACTGCGCGCCCCTCCTCCGATGGTTCTCCCCAATGCTCTTCGTTTTGCGCATGCTGCTGATGGGCGTGCATTTCATTCTGGCCGGTCTCCTGGGTCTGCTGATCGGCCTGTGTCGCCCGTTCAACCCGGACAACAGCCGCCTCTGCGCCCGCCTCTATTCGCTGCCCGCGCTGTGCCTGCTGCGCCTGAAGCTGAAGACCGATGTACGCCCGCTACTGGAGCACCAGCGTTCCTGCGTGATCATCGCCAACCACCAGTCCAACTTCGATCTGTACGTGCTCGGACGCGTGGTGCCGCAGCGCACCGTGAGCATTGGCAAGCAGAGCCTCAAGTGGGTGCCATTCTTCGGTCAGCTGTACTGGCTGGCCGGTAACGTGCTGATCGATCGCAGCAACGCCGTCGCCGCCAAGCGCGCGATGCTGACCACCACCGAAACCCTGCGCAATCGCGACACCTCGATCTGGGTATTCCCCGAAGGCACGCGCAACCTCGGCCGCGGCCTGCTGCCATTCAAGAAAGGGGCGTTCCAGATGGCGATCAGCGCCGGCGTGCCGATCATCCCGGTGTGCGTGAGCAACTACAGCCAAGCCATGCGCCTGAATCGCTGGAACAGCGGCCGCATCATGATTCGCTCGCTGCCTGCCATCCCCACTGCCGGCATGAGCCTGGATGATATGCCCGCCTTGATGGAGCGCTGCCAACAGGCCATGAGCGAGTGCATCAGCAGTATGGACAGGGAACTGGCGTCGGCCTGATGCCTATACGGTCCGAATGGATAACCCAGCTCAACCATCAGATCCAGCGATAGCGACGCTGCCGAGCATCCGTTATTCAAGCGAAATGACTCAGACGATTCTGTGCCCACGCCAACTCTTGGCCTGGAGCACAGAACCTGTCCCGCCTCTCTCAAGCCCACGGCAATGGCGGCAGTATCGAATGCAACCACAAGCTGACCCATCGCCTGAACCTGGCCTGAACAGCAGCCCGCCGCCAAGCAGAAGCGAGCGGATCTCGCCTTGCTTCGTACTCACTCAGCAGGCATGAAAAAGCCCGGAAAACCGGGCTTTTTCTTCTTCGCAGAAACTGACCTCAGGCCTTGGCCTGCTTGCCCTGGGCAACGAAGCGCATCATCCACTCAGCCACGGCGCTGCCCTGCTGCGCATGCTGGAGACTGTCCACACCCTGCTGATAGACCTTCTCGCCCAGGTGCTGCTGACGCAGCTCGAGCAGCGCTCGCGAATAATCGTGAACGAACTCAGGATGGCCCTGGAAGCACAGCACCTGATCTTCGATGTGGTAGGCGCCGATCGGGCAGAAATCACTGGAAGCCAGCAGCGTGGCCTTCTCCGGCAGGCGGGTGACCTGGTCCTGATGGCTGATCAGCAGCTGCAGCTCGTCCAGTGCCGGGCTCATCCACTCCGGCTTGCCTGCCAGGCGGTAACTGTGCACGCCAACCCCCCAGCCCTGTTCGGCACGCTCCGCCTTACCGCCCAGCAACAGCGCCAGCAATTGGTGACCGAAGCAGATACCCAGCAACTTGTCGCCACGCTTGTAGCGCTCGAGCAGATACTCCTTGAGCGTCTGAATCCATGGGTCACTACCGAAGGAATCAGCCTTGCTGCCAGTCACCAGATAAGCGTCGAATTTCTCGCTATCGGGCGGGTAATGCCCATCCACCACGTTGTAGACACTGAACTCCGCCGCGACCGGCTGTTGAGCGAAGAGTTGCTCGAACATGCGCCCATAGCCCTGATACTGGTCGACCAGTTCGGGGCGAAGGATGTCAGTTTCCAGGATGCAGATACGCAGTGACATGAGGTTTCCTGTGGTGAACACGGAGGGAGGGTTATTTGTGCGTTTTTCTTAACACATGAACTCGCACAAAGAAATAGCCAACCCTGATTTTCAAGCTGATTCACGATTATCGGCACTGTGCGACGCCACGAACAGTCGTCAATTAAAATTGACATCACATTGCACCGCGAGTGCCGGACGAAGCGTTATCAGCGGCTTCGATAGTTACCATGCATGCCATTCACTTCTGCGATTGCGTGAGCGCGGCGACTATCACCCCATCGGGCAGCCGCCCTCATCGCACAGAAGGAAATCGATCATGAGCATCTACGCCGCACTCGCCAGCTTCGCCGCTGCATCCGCCTTCCAGACTAGCGCACCGGTTCGCCCGAATCAGGCAGCGCCCGCAGCCCGTGACGCACGTCCGAGCTAACGCAAGCGCAGGAGAGCAGCCATGCACAGCCAACTCAGCGTCGACGCCTACGGCGTCACCTATGTCCACCTGCAGGACGGTGGCCTGCAGTTCGAGAGCGAAGCCGCTCTGCAGCTCGATGATGGCAGCATGCTGACCCTGCGCATGCCGACTCGCCACAGCGAGATGCTGGCGATCCACGAAGCCGTGTGCATTCGCCAGGGCTGGTGCCAGGCAGCGTGAGCGTTTGCTGATCGAGGCGCCTCATGACTCCCTTGAAAGGGCCTCGCACACTGCTCGCCCTGACAGCGACTGGATCAGCATCGAGGATGCCCATGAGAAACGGCCCGAGCGGGCCGTTTCTCATGGGTTGCGCCGCGAAGCACGGCGCACCTACTGCAGCAAAACAGGTTCAGAAGGTTTCGCCCTTGGCCGCCTTCTCCAGCAGCAATGCCGGCGGCAGGAAGCGTTCGCCGTACTGCTCGCACAGGTAGTGCGCGCGCGCGACGAAGTCCTTCACGCCGTACTGGTTGATGAACTGCAGCGCACCGCCGGTCCAGGCCGCGAAGCCAATGCCGAACATCGAGCCGATGTTGGCATCGGCCACCGACTGCAATACGCCCTCTTCCATGCAGCGCACCGTCTCGATGGCCTGGATGAACAGGATACGGTCGCGTACGTCTTCCGGCGAAATCTGCGCATCGGCCTTCTCGAAACGCGCCTTGAGCTCGGGCCACAGGTGCTTCTTGCCACCCGCCGGGTAATCGTAGAAACCACTCCCGGCCGCCTTACCCGGACGCTTGTACTCACCCAGCATCAGATCGATCACAGCGAATGCCGGATGTTCGGGGATGGATTTGCCCTCGGCCGCCAGGTCCTTGATGGTCTGCTGGCGGATGTGATTCATCAGGCTCATCGACACTTCATCGCTGATCGCCAGCGGGCCGACCGGCATGCCGGCCTTGCGCGCCTCGTTCTCGATCATCGCCGCGCTGACGCCTTCGCCAAGCATGGCCAGGCCTTCGTTGGTGAAGGTGCCGAACACTCGCGAGGTGAAGAAGCCACGGCTGTCGTTGACCACGATGGGCGTCTTCTTGATCTGCATGACGTAATCGAAGCCACGCGCCAGTGTCTCATCGCTGGTCTGCTCACCACGGATGATCTCCACCAGCGGCATCTTGTCCACCGGGCTGAAGAAGTGCAGGCCGATGAACTTTTCCGGCTTGGCCACGGCAGTCGCCAGGCCGGTGATCGGCAGCGTCGAGGTGTTGGAGGCGATCAGCGCATCGCACAGCGCGGCGGCCTCGGCGGCAGCGGTGACCTTGCCCTTGAGCGCACGGTCCTCGAACACGGCCTCGATGATCAGGTCGCAGCCGGCGAAGTCCGCATCGCTGTCAGTGGCCTTGATCAGCGCCAGGAAGGCCTCGCGCTGCTCAGCGGTCATGTGGCCCCTGCTGATCTTCTTGTCCAGCAGCTTGGCCGAATAGCTCTTGCCCTTCTCCGCCGCCTCGACGGACACATCCTTGAGCACCACCTCGATACCGGCAGCCGCTGAAACGTAGGCGATGCCGGCGCCCATCATGCCGGCGCCGAGCACGCCGACCTTCTTCGTCACTGACTTCGCATAGCCCTGCGGACGCGAGCCGCCGGCGTTGATCTCGTTCAGCTGGAACCAGAAGGTGCCGATCATGTTCTTCGCCACCTGCCCGCAGGTCAGCTCGGTGAAGTAGCGCGCCTCGATGATCTGCGCGGTGTCGAAGTCGACCTGCGCACCCTCGACAGCGGCGCACATGATCTTCTCCGGTGCGGGGAAGCAGCCCTTGGTCTTGTCACGCAGCACGCTCGGGGCGATGGCCAGCATCTGCGCCACGTTCGGCGAACTCGGCGTGCCACCGGGAATCTTGTAGCCCTGTACGTCCCACGGCTGCCTGGCGGCCGGGTTGGCGGCGATCCAGGCGCGGGCCTTGGTCAGCATCTCCTCGCGGTCGCTGGCCAGATCGTGGATCAGGCCGGCCTTGAGCGCCGCATCCGGGCGCACCTTCTTGCCTTCGGCCAAATACGGCAGCGCCTTTTCCAGACCGAGCAGACGCACCATGCGCACCACTCCACCGCCGCCCGGCAACAGGCCCAGGGTGACTTCCGGCAAGCCGAGCTGGACGTGGCTTTCGTTCAGGGCGATACGGTGGTGACAGGCCAGGGCGATTTCCCAGCCGCCGCCCAGCGCTGCGCCGTTGATAGCGGCGACCACCGGCTTGCCGAGGGTTTCCAGCCGGCGCAGCTGGCCCTTGATCTTCAGGATCATCGCGTAGAAGCCCTGGGCCTCGGCCTGGGTGACCTTAATCAGTTCGCCCAGGTCGCCGCCAGCGAAGAAGGTCTTCTTCGCCGAGGTGACGATCACTCCGGCAAGCGAATCCTTTTCGGCTTCCAGGCGATCGACGATCTGGCCCATGGCCTCGCGGTATACCGCGTTCATGGTGTTGGCGCTCTGGCCAGGCATGTCCATGGTCACGACGACGATATTGTCCTGGCCTTTTTCGTAACGGATGGCGTCAGTCATTTCATTCACTTTCCAATGTTCGGGGAGCGCTTCAGGGGCGTCACGAGCGAAGGTCAGGCTAGGCGGAAATCATGCGGAAAGCGCAGTTTGCTGTAGCAAATGAGCATTTTCAGAAGATTTCCAACACGGCATGGCCAAGCGCAGCAGCCCGTGATAGCTCCTCAGATACGTTCGATGATGGTCGCTATACCCATGCCGCCGCCGACGCAGAGCGTGGCCAGGCCGTAACGCAGCTGACGCTTTTCCAGCTCATCGAGCAGCGTGCCGAGGATGGCGCAACCAGTGGCGCCCAGTGGGTGGCCCATGGCGATGGAACCGCCGTTGACGTTGACCTTGCCCTCGCTCACGCCCATGTCCTTCATGAACTTCATCACCACCGAGGCGAAGGCCTCGTTGACCTCGAACAGGTCGATGTCGTCGACGCACAGCCCCGCTTTGGCCAGCGCCTTGCGCGTGGCTGGCGCAGGGCCGGTGAGCATGATGGTCGGGTCGGTGCCGGTCACCGCCGTGGCCACGATGCGTGCGCGCGGCTTCAGGCCCAGTTCCTTGCCCTTGGCCTCGGAGCCGATCAGCATCAGCGCCGCGCCATCGACGATGCCGGAGCTGTTGCCCGGCGTGTGTACGTGCTCGATACGCTCGACATGGCTGTAGACGCGCAGCGCAGTCGAATCAAAGCCCATCTGCCCCATCATCTCGAAGCTGGGTTTGAGCTTGCCGAGGCCTTCCAATGTGCAATCGCCGCGAATGAACTCGTCATGATCCAGCAACACGATGCCGTTCTGATCGGTCACCGGCACCAGCGACCTGGCGAACGAACCATCGGCGCTGGCGCGTGCAGCCTTGTGCTGCGAGCGCAGGGCAAAGGCATCGACGTCGGCGCGGCTGAAGCCCTCGAGGGTGGCGATCAGGTCAGCACCGATACCTTGCGGGACGAAGTTGCTGTGCATGTTGGTCTGCGGGTCCATCACCCAGGCACCACCATCGGAGCCCATGGGCACCCGCGACATGGACTCCACACCGCCGACCACCACCAGATCCTCGAAGCCGGAGCGCACCTTCATCGCCCCGATGTTCACCGCCTCCAGCCCCGAGGCGCAGAAGCGATTGAGCTGTACACCCGCCACGCATACGTCCCAGTCGGCGACCATGGCGACAGTCTTGGCGATATCGGCACCCTGATCGCCCACCGGCGTCACGCAGCCGAGCACGATGTCGTCGACCTGGCTGGTATCCAGAGCGTTGCGTATCTGCAGGGCTTTCAGCAGCCCGGCGGCCAGCTGCACCGGTTTGACGCTGTACAGCGCGCCGTCCTTCTTGCCCTTGCCACGGGGCGTGCGCAGCGCATCGAAAATATAGGCTTCGGTCATGGCGTCCTCGGAGACTAATACGGCGCAGGCGGAACAGGTTGTCCCGACCACGCATGTTCATATTGAGCCTGCCTACCATAGCGCCGAGGGGCCGGGGCTCAATGACCTAAGCGCTCAGCGCCGTTGACCACTGAGCTCAGACGAACGGTCGTTTGATCGCTCGCAGTCGGCCAAGGCCAGGCAGACCGTCTGCCTCAAGCCTTCTTGCGCGATGGCCAGAGGCCATGCATAGCCCGAAGTTTTTAACCATGGACCATTAGCAACCAAGACATCTAAAGGATCGGTGATGCCAGCCCTAGAGTTAATACTGTTTCCGCCATCAAATGGGCACAGAGAGTCGCTGCCGGGACATGCCGGAGCGGCGAATCAGCGTCACGCCCATACGTGAAGCAGCGACCTGCCAGGCAGTAAGGCAGTTACCCAACGCCACCCATAACAACAAAAGGCATGCGGCCATGTTCAAACAGCCGAAATACCGCCAGGCTGGAGTCATCCTTTTCGCCACGGCGGTCATCCTGATCCTTCCCAACCTGACCCGCCTGGTCAGTTGAGCCTCACAGCGCCCGTCACTGCGCCGACGCCGTAGCGCGCTCAACGCAGGGCGGGTATCCACCATGCCAGCAGCAAGGGAATCAACGCGAAAGCCAGCAGCGTCGAGCACAGCACCAGGCTGGCGACCTGCTCAGGTGAACGACCGGCGCGTACCGCGAACAGGTAGTTGAACACTGCCACCGGCATCGACGACTGCAGCACCAGCACGGCGTGAGCCAACGGCTGCAGGCCGATTGCCCAGCCAATGATCCAGCCCAGCGCCGCCCCGCAGAGAATGCGCAGCAAACCCAGCAGCAGGCCGTTGCCCAGGTGCCTTACACGGATGCTGGCCAGCGATACACCCAGGGTGATCAGCATCAGCGGTATGGTCATACCGCCCAACAGGTCGACCGTATTGGCTAGCCATCGCGGCAACTCAAGGTCGAGAAACAGCACTGCAAGCACCAGCGCCAGACTGAGCATGATCGGGTTGAGCAACAGCCCCCGCAGGGAAGCCTCGGCGCCGGACAAAAGCATGCCGATACTGAAATGCGCCGCCGACAGCACCAGAAAGAACGCCACCGCCAACGCCAGCCCTGATTCACCGAAGGCGAACAACGCCATCGGCAGGCCCATGTTGCCGGAGTTGGGGAACAGGTAGGCCGGCACCAGCACTTTCCAGTCCAGCCCGAACAGACGGCTCAACAGCCAGCCAACCACCCCCATGGACGAGGTCACCAACGCGCAGGCCAGAGCCATTTGCGAGAAGGCGCCCATATCCAGCTCGGCACGACTCAGCGTGGAGAGCACCAGGCAGGGCGTACCGATGTTCAGAACCAGGCGCGCGATGAAATCAGTGGGGTACTGGTGACCGCTGCGCACCCAACCGTAGCCAATGCCTGCCGCTATCAGTACCGGGGCCAGAACGGCAAACAACTCGGCTAACATCTACTACTCCCGTGACGTCGAGCGAGGCATCCTAGACTGCACGAAAGGCTCGGGCAATGATGTCGGGCCCACCTACCCGCTCCGGAGCCTGCCATGCGCCTGATTCTCCTGCTTACCAGCCTGTTCGCCATCCTCACTGCGCAAGCAGGTGAAATCGACCAGGCTGCCGCCATTTCAGCCCTGCAGCGCGGCGACAGCCTGCTGATCGACGTGCGCAGCGCCGAGGAATTCGCGCAGGGCGCGCTGCCCGGCGCCATCCGTATCGGTCATGAGGAAATCGCCGCACGGATTGCCAGCGTCGCACCGGACAAGGACCAGCCGCTGGTGCTCTATTGCCGTAGCGGACGCCGTTCGGCACTGGCCCAGCAGAGTCTGGAGGAAATGGGCTACAGCCAGGTGATCAACGCTGGCGCCTATGACGACTTGCTGCCACTGCTGGAGCACCACGAATGAGAGCCGTGCTTCTTCTGGCCTTGATCATCCTGAGCAACCTGGCGCAGGCCGCCGAGTTCGAGGTACTGCTCACCGATGGCCGGCACACCTGGAGCAGCAGCGAACTGCTGAATCACCCGCAGGCTCGCGATATCGAGATCGCCGATGACGTCAGCTACAAGCGCGCCATGCACTACCGCGCGGTGCCATTGAGCACGCTGCTGGAAGGCGTCACCCCCGGCGACCATCTGCAGGCCGTAGCGCTGGATGGCTTTGCCGCCGAACTGCCGGCGGCGATTCTCCTGGCCAGCGAAGGCGCCAAGGCCTGGCTGGCCATCGAAGACCCGCAGCGTCCCTGGCCGCCGCTGGCCAAGGGCAAGCCCAGCGCCGGACCGTTCTACCTGGTCTGGACCGATCCGGCCGCCAGCCATATCGGCCCCGAGCAGTGGCCCTATCAGGTTGCCAGGATTCGCCAGCTGGCGCCGGTCGAGCAGCGCTTCCCTGCCCTGCTACCGGCAACGGACGCAGGCACCGAGGTGCAGGCAGGCTTCGCTGCCTATCAGAAGAACTGCATGGCCTGCCATCGCCTCAATGGCGCAGGCGACTCCGAGTTTGGCCCGGACCTGAACATCCCACACAACCCGACCGAATACTTCGCCGGTGACTTCCTGCGCCAGTACATCCGCGACCCGCAGAGCCTGCGGCGCTGGCCGCAGGGGCGCATGCCCGGTTTCAGCGAACAGGTACTGCCGAGCGCCGAACTGGAACGCCTGATCGCCTACCTGCGGCACATGGCCCAGCGCAAAAGCAGCGCAAATCTGTAGGTCTCAGGGTGCGCCGTACGCACCGGTGTTAGGGGGCCAGAGGTGCTCACAGCGCCCCGTACTCGCCCCCAGCGCCTATCGACACTTCACTGCTGACGCACCTGCAGCAGCGGCGCCACCTGCACCTGTGCATGCATCTGCTCGCAGCCACCACCACGGCGCATGCCGCGTACCGGGCAGGCGTCGAGGTAGTCCAGGCCGACCGCCAGCTTGAGGTGACGCTCCGGGCGCGCCAGGCAGTTGGTCACGTCGAAGCTGTACCAGGCATCGCCGACCCAGGCCTCAGCCCAGGCGTGGCTGGCCAGATGCTCGGCATCGTCGGTGTAGAGATAGCCGGACACATAGCGCGCCGGTATGCCCAGGCTGCGCGCGCAGGCGAGGAAGGCATGAGTATGGTCCTGGCAGACGCCACGGCGGCCTGCGAAAGCCTCGGCCGCACTGGTGTCCACCTCGGTGATGCCCGGCTCGTAGGCGATGTGCGCATTGAGCGCGTGCATCAGATCGATCAGGCCGGTGCGATCGGCGCGCGCCTTGCACTGCTGGGCGGCGAATTCGCGCATGGCATCGTCGGCCTGGGTCAGGCGAGTGAAGCGCAGGAACGGCAAGGCCGACTGCTGCTCATGCTCGGCCTCGCAGGTTTCGTCGATCTCCACCTGACCACGGGCGCCGATGACGATGGACTCGTGTGGTTCATCCAGGGTCAGCACATGCAGGATGTTGCCGTACGGATCGAGCTGGGCATGCACCGGTCGCGGCAGGTCGAGCTGCCAGCTCAGTACCTGCTGGCGTTCACTGTCGTGCGGGGTCAGACGCAGGTACTGGATGCTCGCGCGCACCTGATCATCGTAACGGTAGGTGGTGTCATGGCTGATCGAGAGTCTCATGCGACCTCCAGATAGGACGTGTGAATGGTGTTGCCCAACTGACGCACCAGCAGGATGAAGTCCGTGAGCCAGGCGTGCAGGCCCTCGTCGAGCACTTCATCGATGCTGGTATAGCGCAGCCGCGCATCCAGCTCGGCGGCCAGGCGCTGCGCCGGGCGACCGTTCTCTCCCGGTAGACCGGCGAGCATCAGGTTCAGTTCTTCCATGCAGGCCCGCAGCGAGCGCGGTACGTCCGGGCGCAGCAACAGCAGCTCGGCAACCTTGCGCGTGCGCGGCGAGCCGCGGTAACTCTCGGCAAAGGCCTCGAATGAGGACAGTGCACGCAACAATGCACTCCACTGGTAATAGCTGCGCGCAGTCCGCTCTTCCAGCTCGTCGATCTCCTCGCCGAGCATTTCGTAACGCGCGTCGAGCAAGCGCAGCGTGTTGTCGGCGCGCTCGATGAAGGTGCCCAGGCGAATGAAGCGATAAGCCTCACCGCGCATGATGGTGCCGAAGGTGGCGCCGCGGAACAGGTGCGAACGTTCCTTGACCCACTCGCAGAAGCGGCTGATGCCGTAGCGCCCCAGGCCCTGCTCGGCGATACCGCGCATTTCCAGCCAGCTGGCGTTGATGTTCTCCCACATGTCGGCGGTGATTCGCCCACGCACCGCATGGGCGTTGCTGCGCGCAGCCTGCAGGCAGCAGTAGATGCTGCCGGGGTTGCTCGCATCGAGGGCGAAGAAATGCAGCATGCGCTCGGCGTGCAACGGGCCGTGGCGCTCCAGGTAATCGTCCAGGGTGCCGGTGATCAGCAGCGGCATGGCCAGCTCGTCGAGGCCATCGCCGCGACCATCCTGCGGCATCAGCGACAGCGAATAGCTGACGTCGAGCATGCGCGCCAGGTTCTCGGCACGCTCCAGATAGCGCGACATCCAGTACAGGTCGGAGGCAGTTCTCGAAAGCATAATCAGTCCTCCACCACCCAGGTGTCCTTGGTACCGCCGCCTTGCGACGAGTTGACCACCAGCGAGCCTTCACGCAGTGCCACGCGGGTCAGGCCGCCCGGCACCAGGCGGGTTTCGCGGCCGGTCAGGACGAACGGGCGCAGATCGATATGACGCGGTGCGATGCCGCGCTCGACGAAGGTCGGGCAGGTCGACAGGCTCAGCGTCGGCTGGGCGATATAGGCCTCTGGCCTGGCGATCAGGCGGGCGCGGAAGTTTTCGATCTCGGCCTTGCTCGCCGCCGGGCCGACCAGCATGCCGTAGCCGCCGGAGCCCTGGGTTTCCTTGACCACCAGCTCGGACAGGTTGGCCAGCACGTGGGACAGCTCCGCAGGCTTGCGGCACTGCCAGGTGGGCACGTTCTTGAGGATCGGCTCCTCGTCCAGGTAGAAGCGGATCATGTCGCCGACATAGGGATAGATCGACTTGTCGTCGGCCACACCGGTGCCAATGGCGTTGGCCAGCACCACATTGCGCGAGCGGTAGGCCGACAGCAGCCCGGCGACGCCGAGCATCGAGTCGGGATTGAAGGCCAGCGGGTCGAGGAAGGCGTCGTCGAGGCGACGGTAGATCACGTCCACCTGACGCGCACCGGCGGTGGTACGCATGTAGACCTTGTCGTCACGCACAAACAGGTCGGCGCCCTCCACCAGCTCCACGCCCATCTCACGGGCAAGGAAGGCATGCTCGAAGTAGGCGCTGTTGAAGCGCCCCGGGGTCAGCACCACCACCGTCGGATTGTCCAGCGGGCTGGAACTCTTCAGTGCATCGAGCAGCAGGTTCGGGTAGTGATCCACCGGCGCCACGCGTTGCGCGGCGAACAGCTCGGGGAACAGGCGCATCATCATCTTGCGGTCTTCGAGCATGTAGCTGACGCCGCTGGGGGTGCGCAGGTTGTCTTCCAGTACGTAGTAACTGCCGTCGCCATCACGCACCAGATCGACCCCGGCGATGTGCGCGTAGATATCGCGGTGCAGATCGAGGCCCTGCATGGCCATCTGGTAGCCTTCGTTGGCCAGCACCTGCTCGGCCGGGATGATGCCGGCCTTGATGATGCGCTGATCGTGGTAAAGGTCGGCGAGAAACAGGTTGAGCGCCTGCACACGCTGAATGCAGCCGCGCTCGACGATGCGCCATTCACTGGCGGGGATGGAGCGGGGAATGATGTCGAAGGGGATCAGGCGCTCGGTACCCTGATCATCCCCATAGAGGGTGAAGGTGATGCCGGCGCGGTGGAACAGCAGGTCGGCTTCTCGTCGGCGCTGGGCCAGCAGATCGTCCGGCGTTTCTGCCAACCAGCGGGCAAATTCGCGGTAGTGCGGGCGGACAGCGCCGCTCGCGTCGTACATCTCGTCATAAAAGGTGCGGGCCATGCCGTACTCCTTGTCACCCGGACTTGCAGCATCCTCTGCAAGGCCCGAGCCAGCACTATTAATCCTTTAAAATCAGTAACTTACCTATCAAGCCAAAACATAGAGCACCATTACAGTGCATCGCAGTGTTCTCGTCATGACGCGCCGCCCCATTGCGTGGCACGGCGCACCGTGCAGGGCCACCGTCTACTCACAGGATAGCTGGAAGCCTGCTGTGTCCACCCTGAAGCGGGGCCGGACACTCAGCTGTCACATTGCGTGACCGGACGGTCAAGCGCAACCGCTTTTACGGCGCTCTGGCGGGGAAAAAGTGTCTGAATGAGAGCCTGCCGCCCGGCTCGGATCGGCGGTCACTTCGCTCCCAGAAAACTCTCCATCACCCCCGCAGCTGTCGCGAGGTGCTGCTCATGAGTGAAACCCGACGCCTTCAAAGGCTTGAGGTCATGATCGGCGGCCTGCAACCAGTGCAGCTCGATGGCCGCTGAAAGCGCATAACCCGCAACGGTCTCCTGATTGCCCAGGGCATCGCGCTGCCCCTGGATGATCAAGGTTGGCGTGCGCAGTTCAGCCAGATGAGCGACGCGTGGCTTTTCCGGCTTGCCGGCGGCATAGAAGGGATAGCCCAGACAGATCAGCGCAGAAACGCCCAGTTCATCAGCCAGCAGGCTGGCCATGCGCCCCCCCATGGACTTGCCGCCAATGGCCAAGGGCCCTGCGACCCGTTGGCGCACCTGCGCATGCACATCGCGCCATTGCTGCAGCAGTTGCGCCTGTGGATTGGGCGGCCGTTTGCGCCCATCCAGCCGGCGCTGCGCCATGTAGGCGAATTCGAAGCGCACCACGCGTACGCCCCGTGCCGCCAGACCCTGAGCCATGGCCTGCATGAACGGGCTGTCCATCGGCGCACCCGCGCCATGGGCAAGGATCAAAGTGCTCGAGGCCGCCTGCGGCGGTTCGTCCCACTGCCAGGGCAGTCCCTGCTCACATTGACCGGCGTCAATAAACCCCAATGGCCCTTTGCTCATGCTTGCCTCGCGTCGATATCCGTGGTGTTCATGGCCTGCTCATGCCTAGGGGTGCCACGGATGTCGGCCGCTCTGCCATAACCGTGGATGGAAGCCCAGACATGAACACAACAACCCGTTCCGCCTACAACTACAGGGTGGTTCGCCAGTTCGCCATTATGACGGTGGTTTGGGGCATCGTCGGCATGGGACTCGGCGTATTCATCGCTGCCCAGCTGGCCTGGCCCGAACTGAACTTCAACCTACCGTGGACCAGCTTCGGCCGTCTGCGTCCGCTGCATACCAATGCGGTGATCTTCGCCTTCGGTGGCTGCGCCCTGTTCGCCACCAGCTACTACGCGGTGCAACGCACCAGTCAGACCACGCTGTTTGCACCGAAACTTGCGGCCTTCACCTTCTGGGGTTGGCAACTGGTGATCCTGCTTGCAGCCATCAGCCTGCCGCTGGGCTGGACCAGCTCCAAGGAATACGCCGAACTCGAGTGGCCGATCGACATCCTGATCACCATCGTGTGGGTCTCCTACGCCATCGTCTTCTTCGGCACGGTGATGCAGCGCAAGGTCAGCCACATCTACGTGGGCAACTGGTTCTTCGGTGGTTTCATCCTCACCGTGGCCATCCTGCACCTGATCAACAACCTGGAGATTCCGGTCACCCTGACCAAGTCCTACTCGCTGTATGCCGGCGCCACCGACGCCATGATCCAGTGGTGGTACGGTCACAACGCCGTAGGTTTCTTCCTGACCGCCGGCTTCCTGGGGATGATGTACTACTTCGTGCCCAAGCAGGCCGGTCGCCCGGTCTACTCCTACCGTCTGTCCATCGTCCACTTCTGGGCGCTGATCGCGGTGTACATCTGGGCCGGTCCGCACCACCTGCACTACACCGCGCTGCCGGACTGGGCGCAGTCGTTGGGCATGGTGATGTCGCTGATCCTCCTGGCACCGAGCTGGGGCGGCATGATCAACGGCATGATGACGCTCTCCGGTGCCTGGCACAAACTGCGCACTGACCCGATCCTGCGCTTTCTGGTGGTGTCCCTGGCCTTCTACGGCATGAGCACCTTCGAAGGCCCGATGATGGCCATCAAGACCGTCAACGCCCTGTCCCACTACACCGACTGGACCATCGGCCACGTGCACGCCGGCGCCCTCGGCTGGGTAGCGATGATCTCCATCGGTTCGCTGTATCACCTGCTGCCGAAAGTGTTCGGTCGCCAGCAGATGCACAGCATCGGCCTGATCAACACCCACTTCTGGCTGGCCACCATCGGCACCGTGCTGTACATCGCCTCGATGTGGGTCAACGGCATCACCCAGGGTCTGATGTGGCGTGCAGTCAACGAAGACGGCACCCTCACCTACTCCTTCGTCGAAGCCCTTGAAGCCAGCCATGCAGGTTATGTCGTACGCATGATCGGCGGCGCCTTCTTCGTGACCGGCATGCTGCTGATGGCCTACAACACCTTCCGCACCGTGCGTGCCGCCAAGCCGGCTGAATACGAAGCGGCTGCGCAGATTCCCGCCGGAGTAGCTCACTGATGAAACACGAAATCATCGAGAAGAATATCGGCCTGATGGCGCTGCTGATGGTGGTTGCCGTCAGCATCGGTGGCCTGACCCAGATCGTCCCGCTGTTCTTCCAGGACGTCACCAATGAACCGGTGGAAGGCCTCAAGCCCTACACCGCGATGCAGCTGGAAGGCCGCGACATCTACATCCGCGAAGGCTGTGTCGGTTGCCACTCGCAGATGATTCGTCCGTTCCGCGCCGAAACCGAGCGCTACGGCCACTACTCCGTAGCCGGTGAAAGCGTCTGGGATCACCCCTTCCTGTGGGGCTCCAAGCGTACCGGTCCGGACCTGGCTCGCGTCGGCGGCCGCTACTCGGACGAGTGGCATCGCGCCCACCTGTACAACCCGCGCAACGTCGTGCCTGAGTCGAAGATGCCTGCCTACCCATGGCTGGTCGAGAACAAGCTCGATGGTCGCGACACCGCGAAGAAGATGGAAGTCATGCGTGGCTTCGGCATCCCCTACACCGACGAAGATATCGCCGGTGCTCGCGATGCAGTGAAAGGCAATACCGAAATGGATGCGCTGGTTGCGTACCTCCAGGTTCTCGGTACTTCCATCAAGAACAAACGGTAAGACGCTATGGACATCGGGATGATTCGCGGCATCGGCACAGCGGTGGTTTTCATCGCCTTCATCAGCGTGGTGCTCTGGGCTTACAGCAGCAAGCGCAAATCGAGCTTCGACGAAGCCGCCAACCTGCCCTTCGCCGACGAAGCCGAGCCCGAGTCCAAGCGCGATCAAGACTCTTCCAGGAGCAATAACCAATGACCACGTTCTGGAGTTGGTACGTAACCATTCTGTCTCTGGGCACCATCTTCGCCCTGACCTGGCTGATCTTCGGCACCCGCAAGGGCCAGCGCCAGGAAACCACCGAAGAAACCGTCGGCCACAGCTTCGACGGCATCGAGGAGTATGACAACCCGCTGCCCAAGTGGTGGTTCATGCTGTTCGTAGCAACCATCATCTTCGCCCTCGGCTACCTCGTCCTGTACCCGGGCCTGGGTAACTGGAAAGGCCTGCTGCCGGGCTACGACTACGTCGATAGCGAGAGCAAGACCCCCTTCGCGGCGGGCGTGCAGATCGCTGATGGCTCCATGCGTCACTCCGGCTGGACCGGCGTGCACCAGTGGGAAAAAGAGATGGCGCGCGCCGATGAGCAATACGGCCCGCTGTTCGCCAAATATGCCGCCATGCCGATCGAGGAAGTGGCCAAGGACGAGCAAGCCCTGAAAATGGGTGGCCGCCTGTTCGCCTCCAACTGCTCCGTATGCCACGGTTCCGATGCCAAGGGCAGCTACGGCTTCCCCAATCTGACCGACAACGAGTGGCGCTGGGGCGGCGAGCCGGAAACCATCAAGACCACCATCCTCCACGGTCGTGAAGGCGCCATGCCGGCCCAAGGCCCGGCCATCGGTGAAGACGGCGTGCGCAACGTTGCCGCCTACGTCCTCACCCAACTGGCTGGTCGTCAACTGCCGGAAGGCACCGAAGCCGACATCGAAGCGGGCCAGAAGGTCTTCGCCGGTACCTGCTTCGCCTGCCATGGCGCCGACGGCAAGGGCACCCCTGCCATGGGCGCACCGAACCTGACCAACCCGGCAGCGTTCATCTACGGCAGCAGCTACGCGCAACTGCAGCAGACCATCCGCTACGGTCGTCACGGCAAGATGCCGGCCCAGGAAGCATTCCTCGGCAACGACAAGGTGCACCTGCTGGCCGCTTACGTCTACAGCCTGTCGCACAAGGCGCAAGAGCAGTAAGCACAGACGACTCTTTTGACAAGGGTCAATGAACGCCCGGGTCGCGACTGCTGGTCGCACCCGGGCGTTGTCTTTCAGGCGTACCATATAATCATAGTGAACTGACCCTGACCGGCATGTATCGGCCCGGGCTGCCAACCAACCGCCGTGGTATGCATTGATGAGCGAACAGATTCCCGTCCAGGACGTCACCCCTCCTTCAGCCAAGAATGCCAGCGTCGATCTCTACGCCAGTCGCGAGAAGATCTACACCCGCGCGTTCACCGGCCTGTTTCGTAATCTTCGACTCGCTGGCGGCGCCCTCCTCTTCGTGCTGTTCTTCGGCACCGTATGGATCAACTGGAACGGTCATCAGGCCGTCTGGTGGAACCTTCCCGAACGCAAATTCCATATCTTCAGCGCCACCTACTGGCCGCAGGACTTCATGCTGCTGTCCTGGCTGCTGATCATCTGCGCTTTCGGCCTGTTCTTCATCACCGTGTTCGCTGGCCGCGTCTGGTGCGGTTACACCTGCCCGCAGAGCGTATTCACCTGGGTATTCATGTGGGCGGAGAAAGTCACCGAAGGTGACCGCAACCAGCGCATGAAGCTGGACAAGCAGCCCATGAGCGGCAAGAAATTCGGGCGTAAGCTGGCCAAACACGGCATCTGGGTGGGCGTGTCACTGCTGACCGCGATCACCTTCGTTGGCTACTTCACGCCGATTCGCGATCTGGTCATCGAGATCTTCACCGGCCAAGCCAGCGGCTGGGCCTATTTCTGGACCGGCTTCTTCACCCTTGCCACCTATGGCAACGCCGGCTATCTGCGCGAGCAGGTGTGCATCTACATGTGCCCCTATGCCCGCTTCCAGAGCGTGATGTTCGACCAGGACACCCTGATCGTTTCCTACGATCCACGCCGTGGCGAATCACGCGGCCCGCGCAAGAAGGACGCCGACTACAAGGCCCAGGGCCTCGGCGACTGCATCGACTGCAAGATGTGCGTACAGGTCTGCCCCACCGGCATCGACATCCGTGATGGCCTGCAGATCGAGTGCATCGGCTGCGCAGCCTGCATCGACGCCTGCGACGACATCATGGACAAGATGAACTACCCCAAGGGTCTGATCAGCTACACCACTGAACACAACCTGTCTGGTCGACAGACCCACCTGCTGCGTCCGCGCCTGATCGGGTACGCTGTCGCGCTGGCGGCAATGATGGGCCTGTTCGCCTGGGCCGTGGCCAATCGCCCGCTGGTGGAGCTGGACGTGCTCAAGGACCGCGTGCTGTTCCGCGAGAACGAGCGCGGCCATATCGAGAACGTCTACACCCTGAAGATCATGAACAAAGCGCAGCGCGACATGACCTACCTGATCAGTGCCGACGGCCTCGACGGACTGGTCTACGAAGGCAAGCGCGAAGTACGAGCCCTGGCTGGCGAGGTGTATTCCTTCCCGGTCGAGCTGTCCATCGCCCCCGAGAAGCTGCCGTCGAGCGCTAACAACATCGTCTTCCACGTACAATCCGCGGATGACCCCAGTATCAAGAACGACGCCGACAGCCGCTTCATCGGCCCGAGCGTCCGCTGACAACGGAAAGCGCATGACCGAGCAAACACCATCGCCAGTCAAACCCTGGTACAAGCAGTTCTGGCCCTGGTTCATCCTGTTCCTGCTGGGCTACTCGGTGGTGCAGGGCCTGACCCTGCTCACCATCGCCACCAAGAATCCCCCAGGGCTGATCTCCGACGACTACTACGACGTCGGCAAGGGCATCAACCAGTCACTGGAGCGCGAGAAGCTGGCCGAACGCCTGCAACTGCACGGCGAGCTGGTGCTGGACAACGCCACCGGTGTCGCCACCCTGTCGCTGCTGGGCAACAGCAAACCGCAGCAGATCGTTCTCAACCTGATCTCACCGACCCAGCCGGAACGTGACCGCCGGGTGATCCTGCAGCCGGCCGATAACGATACTTACCGCGGGCAAATGGTCGATGAAGTCAGCGGCCGCCGCTTCGTCGAGTTGCTCGGTCAGGAAGGTAGCCAGCACTGGCGCCTGTTCGAGGAAGAGAACATCGCAGATGGCCAGACCATCATGATCGGTGACAATCCCTCCTACTGACGCTGCCAATGCCCGCCCCTACTCCCTGCTATCACTGTGGCCTGCCGGTACCTGCCGGCAGCCAGTTCCGTGCCGATGTGCTCGGTCAGACCCGCGAGATGTGCTGCCCCGGTTGCCAGGCCGTGGCCGAAGCCATCGTGGCCGGAGGCCTGGAGCACTATTACAGTCATCGCAGCGAGAACGCCGCCAATCCACAGGCGTTGCCGGCAGCCCTGCCTGACGAACTGGCGCTGTACGACCGCAGCGACGTGCAGCAGCCCTTCGTCCAGCACGAGGGCGAACTGAGCGAAACCCAATTGCTGATCGAGGGCATCAGCTGCGCCGCCTGCGGCTGGCTGATCGAAAAGCACCTGCGCGGCGTGCCGGGTGTGGCCGAAGCGTACCTGAACCTGTCCAACCATCGCTTGCAGGTGCGCTGGCAGGACAGCCAGATCCCGCTGAGCCAGCTGCTCGCCGAACTTCGCCGCATCGGCTACGCCGCTCACCCCTGGCGCGCCGACGAAGCGGCCGAACGCCTGACCGCGGAAAACCGTCGACGCATGCGCGAGCTGGGCGTGGCCGGGCTTTTATGGATGCAGGTGATGATGGCGACCATGGCCACCTGGCCGGAATTCAACATCGACCTGTCGCCAGAACTGGACAAGATCCTGCGCTGGACCAGCCTGTTCCTCACCACGCCTATCGTCTTCTATTGCTGCGGCCAGTTCTTCCGTGGCGCCCTGCGCGACCTGCGCACCCGGCACCTGACCATGGACGTATCGGTGTCGCTGGCCATCGGCGGCGCCTACGTGGCCGGGATCTGGTCGACCATCACCGGCCAGGGCGAACTGTATTTCGACGCCGTGGGCATGTTCGCCCTGTTCCTGCTCGCTGGGCGCTATCTGGAACGCCGTGCGCGAGAGCGCACCGCCGCCGCGACCGCGCAGCTGGTGAAACTGCTGCCGGCGTCCTGCCTGCGCCTGGACGACAACGGCCAGAGCCAGCGCATCCTCCTCAGCGAGCTGCGTGAAGGCGAGCAGGTGCTGGTGCAGCCCGGCTCGCTGATTCCCGCCGACGGTCGCATCCTCGCCGGCCAGTCCAGCGTCGATGAATCGCTGCTGACCGGCGAGTACCTGCCACTGCCGCGCGGCATCGGTGACAGCGTCACCGCCGGCACGCTGAACGTCGAAGGCCCGCTGACCGTGGAAGTGCAGGCACTCGGCGATGCCACACGGCTATCGGCCATCGTGCGCCTGCTGGAACGTGCCCAGAGCGAAAAGCCGCGCCTGGCGGAAATCGCCGACCGCGTTTCGCAGTGGTTCCTGCTGTTCATCCTGGTGGCGGCTGCCGTGGTCGGTTTCGTCTGGTGGGAGATCGACTCCAGCCGCGCCTTCTGGGTCGTGCTCGCCCTGCTCGTGGCCACCTGCCCCTGCGCCCTGGCCCTGGCCACCCCGACCGCCCTCACCACCGCCACCGGCACCCTGCACAAGCTGGGCATGCTGCTGACCCGCGGTCACGTGCTCGAAGGCCTCAACCAGATCGACACCCTGGTGCTGGACAAGACCGGTACGCTGACCGAGGGCCGCCTCACGCTCAAGGCCATTCATCCACTGCGCGACCTCGACGAGGGCGACTGCCTGGCGCTGGCTGCCGCGCTGGAGAACCGCTCGGAACACCCTATCGCCCGCGCCTTCAGCCAGGCGCCGCGCGCGGCGGAATGCGTCGACAGCCACCCGGGGCAAGGCCTGCAAGGCAAGGTCGACGAGCGCCTTCTGCGAATTGGTGAAGCCAGCTTCGTCTGCGCCCTGAGCAACCATGCCGTACCCCCGATTGCCAGCGAGCACGGCCAATGGCTGCTGCTCGGCGATGAACAGGGGCCGCTGGCCTGGTTCGTCCTCGATGACCGCCTGCGCGAAGACGCTGCCGAGCTGATTGCAGCGGCCCGTGCCCGCGGCTGGGCCATTCACCTGCTCTCCGGCGACAGTTCGCCAATGGTCGGCGAAGTCGCCGGCCAGCTGGGTATCGAAGATGCCCGAGGCGGCCTGACCCCGGACGCCAAGCTGGCCGTCCTCAAACAACTGCACGGGGCAGGACGTCGCGTGCTGATGCTCGGCGACGGCGTCAATGACGTCCCCGTACTGGCCGCCGCCGACATCAGCGTGGCCATGGGCTCGGCCTCCGACCTGGCGAAAACCAGCGCCGATGCCGTGCTGCTGTCGAACCGCCTGAGCAGCCTGGTCGACGGATTGAAACTGGCCAAGCGCACGCGTCGCATCATCATCGAAAACCTTGCCTGGGCAACGCTGTACAATGGCCTGGTGCTGCCCTTCGCCGCCCTGGGCTGGATCACCCCCATCTGGGCGGCGGTAGGCATGTCCCTCAGCTCGCTGCTGGTGGTACTCAACGCCCTGCGACTAAGTCGGTAGTCGGCTGCCGCACTGCCCTCGGCGAACGGATCGCCGCCAGTACGCCCATCACTGCCCCAGACTCGATCCCCGGAGACCGCATGTCCGCCCTCTACATCCTGATCCCCGTCGCCATCGGCCTGGTCGGTTTCGCCATCTGGCTGTTCTTCTGGGCGGTGGACAGCGGCCAGTACGACGACCTGGACGGGCCGGCGCACAGCATCCTCTTCGACGACGAGGATCCGCTGCACAAGGCCGGAGTCGAACAGGCCCAGGAGCACAACAAGCAGGACAAACCTGATGCTTGAGCTGGCACCGCTGCTGGTGTCCGCAGTGATTCTAGGCCTGCTCGGCGGCGGTCATTGCCTGGGTATGTGCGGCGGCCTGATGGGCGCCCTGACCCTGGCGATTCCACCGGAACAACGCGGCAAACGCCTGCAACTGCTGCTGGCCTACAACCTCGGCCGCGTCTTCAGCTACGCCCTGGCGGGCTTCGCCCTCGGCCTGGCCGGCTGGGCCGTTGCCGGCAGCAAAGCCGAGGTGCTCATGCGCACGCTGGCCGCCTTGCTGCTGATTGCCATGGGCCTTTATCTGGCGGGCTGGTGGAGCGGTCTGACGCGTATCGAAGCGCTGGGCCGCGGCCTGTGGAGACATATCCAGCCCCTGACTCGGCGCTTCATGCCCGTGAGCAGCGTGCCACGTGCCCTGGTGCTCGGCGGATTGTGGGGCTGGCTGCCATGTGGGCTGGTCTACAGCACGCTGCTGTGGGCCTCCAGCCAGGGCAGTGCCGTCAATAGCGCCCTGCTGATGCTGGCGTTTGGCCTGGGTACCTGGCCGGTGCTTCTGGCCACCGGGCTGGCCGCCGAGCGCATGACGGCCCTGCTGCGCAAGCGCGGCACTCGCATGGCTGGCGGCCTGCTGGTCATCCTGTTCGGTATCTGGACCCTGCCCGGGCCCCACCAGCACTGGCTGATGGGTCACTGACGCGCCCTTGATTCAAGTCAAGGCCGCAGGCCACGTGCATCCCTAGACTGGCCACAAAGCCTGTCCAGGATTATTTCCCATGCTCGACACCATCCAGTGGGACGCCGACCTGATCCGCCGCTACGATCTCGCCGGCCCGCGCTACACCTCCTACCCGACTGCCGTGCAGTTTCATGACGACATCGGCCCGTTCGATCTGCTGCATGCCCTGCGTGACAGCCGCAAGGCCAAACGGCCACTGTCGCTATACGTGCACGTGCCGTTCTGCGCCCACATCTGCTACTACTGCGCCTGCAACAAGGTCATCACCAAGGACCGCGGCCGCGCCCTGCCCTACCTGGAGAAGCTCGAGCGGGAAATCGAGATCATCAGCCGCTACATCGACCGCAACCAGCCAATCGAGCAGTTGCATTTCGGTGGCGGCACACCGACCTTCCTCAGCCACGATGAACTGCGTCGGTTGATGCAGCACCTGCGCCAGCATTTCAAGCTGCTGGACGACGACTCTGGCGACTACAGCATCGAGATCGACCCGCGCGAAGCCGACTGGTCGACCATGGGCCTGTTGCGTGAACTGGGCTTCAATCGCGTCAGCCTCGGCGTACAGGACCTCGACCCCGAGGTACAGCGCGCGGTCAACCGCTTGCAGACCCTGGAAGAAACCCGCGCCATCGTCGAGGCCGCTCGCACCCTGCAGTTCCGCTCGGTGAACATCGACCTGATCTACGGCCTGCCCAAACAGACGCCGGAACGCTTCGCCCGCACCGTGGCCGAGATCATTGCCCTGCAGCCGGATCGCCTGTCGCTGTTCAACTACGCGCACTTGCCGGAACGCTTCATGCCGCAACGGCGTATCAGCGCCGATGACCTGCCGACTCCGGCAGACAAGCTGAGCATGCTGCAGACCAGCATCGAGCAACTGACCCGCGCCGGGTATCGTTACATCGGCATGGACCATTTCGCCCTGCCCGACGATGAACTGGCCATTGCCCAGGAAGAAGGCACCCTGCAACGCAACTTCCAGGGCTACACCACCCACGGCCATTGCGACCTGATCGGCCTGGGCGTCTCCGCCATCAGCCAGGTCGGTGATCTGTACAGCCAGAACGACAGCGATATCGCCAGCTATCAGCAGACCCTGGGCAACGGCCAGCTGGCAACGCGCCGCGGCTTGCACTGCAATGCCGACGACCGCCTGCGCCGCGCCGTGATCCAGCAGTTGATCTGTCATTTCGAACTGCGCTTCGCCGACATCGAGCGCACGCATGGCGTGGTGCTGCGCGATTACTTCGACGCCCTCTGGCCCGAACTCGAGCAACTCGCCCGTGACGGCCTGATCGTGCTCGACGAACAGGGTATCCAGGTGCGCCCGGCAGGGCGCCTGCTGGTGCGCTCGCTGTGCATGCTGTTCGACCGTTATCTCAACGATCAGGTACGCCAGCGCTTCTCTCGGGTGATCTGAAAAACGGGCGTCGCCGCCCCGCAGCGGGAAGCCCCGCCGCCGGGCGACGCCTCAACCCATCGCCAGCGTGGCGGCGGTCTGCATCTGCTCACTCGACAGGCCGTTCTCGCGCATTACTTTGACCAGGTTGGCATTGGCCGAGCTCAGTGCGCTGTTGAGCGACGCAAGCTCGGTTTGCAGCCCTTCCAGCTGCTGGCGCTTGGTTTCCGCATCGAGACTCTGATCGCTCATGATCGCCTCGACCTGCGCCTGTTTCTCGACGATCTGCGCACGCAGTTCACGGATCATCTTGAGCAGATCCTTGATCGCCTGAGGCATATCGCTGTTGTCGATGTCCTCGTTCTTTTCAGGCTTGGCCGACATGCTCTTGCCCAGTTCGGAGAGGCTCACTCGCAACCCCTCGCGCACCTCCTCCGGGCTCCGCTCACCTGCGGTAAATTGTCGCTGAACGCCCTGAACCAGATTATTCAGTGGCCCCGTGGATGGTATGCGCATCGCGCTGCTCCCTGCTTTGGACTATGGTTCTACCTTCTTAATCGGCACCTCAAGGCCAAACTTGAGCATTCGGTCAGTCCTGATATGGCTGGCCGCCACACGAGCCCTGCGGTACCCTTACGAACATTGCGTGTATCCCCGGGAAGCCCAACGATGTCCGAGAGCATCAAGCTGCACAAGCAGCATCAAGCACATTGCAAGGATTGCAGCCTGGCTGCCCTATGCCTGCCCATCTCCCTGAACATGGAGGACATGGACGCGCTTGACGACATCGTCAAACGCGGTCGCCCGCTGAAAAAGGGCGAGTTCCTGTTCCGCCAGGGCGACACCTTCGGCTCGGTGTTCGCCGTACGCTCCGGCGCGCTGAAGACCTTCAGCCTCAGCGACGGTGGCGAGGAACAGATCACCGGTTTCCACCTGCCGAGCGAACTGGTCGGTCTATCTGGTGTGGACGGCGAGCGCTACCCGGTTTCCGCGCAGGCGCTGGAAACCACCTCGGTCTGCGAAATCCCCTTCGAGCGTCTCGACGATCTGGCCCTGCAGCTGCCACAGCTGCGTCGCCAGCTGATGCGCATCATGAGCCGCGAGATCCGCGACGATCAGCAGATGATGCTGCTGTTATCGAAGAAGACCGCCGACGAACGCATCGCCACCTTCCTGGTCAACCTCTCCGCCCGCTTCCGCGCACGCGGCTTCTCGGCCAACCAGTTCCGCCTGGCCATGTCGCGCAACGAAATTGGTAACTATTTGGGCCTTGCGGTAGAGACGGTGTCTCGCGTATTTACCCGTTTCCAACAGAACAAACTGCTCGAAGCCGAAGGCAAGGAAGTGCACATTCTCGACCCGATCGAGCTGTGCGCCCTGGCCGGCGGTAATCTCGACGTTTGAGTTCGCAGATCATTCGCGGGCTCAACGCTTTAGGACCCCACGATGATCTTTGACGAATTCAGCATCAAGACCCTGATCCGCCCGGTACCGGACTTCCCCAAACCGGGCGTCATCTTTCGCGACATCACCCCGTTGTTCCAGTCGCCGCGCGCCTTGCGCATGGTCGCCGACAGTTTCATCCAGCGTTACGTGGAAGCCGAGTTCAGCCATATCGGTGCCATGGACGCGCGCGGTTTTCTCATCGGCTCGATCATCGCCTATGAACTGAACAAGCCCCTGGTGCTGTTCCGCAAGCAGGGCAAGCTGCCGGCTGATGTCCTCAGCGAGGGCTACCAGACCGAGTACGGCGAAGCCTTTCTCGAAGTCCACAGCGACAGCCTCTGCGAAGGCGACTCGGTACTGATCTTCGATGACCTGATCGCCACCGGCGGTACCCTGATCGCCGCCGCCAACCTGGTTCGGCGCATGCGCGCAAGCATCTTCGAGGCAGCTGCGATCATCGACCTGCCGGAGTTGGGCGGCTCGCAGAAACTGCAGGACGCCGGCATTCCCACCTTCACCCTGACTGCCTTCGCCCTCGACGATCGCTGAGCAGACACGCCCGCCGACCGGTCAACGGCAGGCGGGCCCCTGATTCTGCCGGGCGCGCCCGGCATCACCGACAAGCGTAAATCAGACCCCATGCAAGAACTCGAACTGAACCCATCCAGCGATTGGCGTCAGCGCCTGGGCGCTGTCATGGACGGCACGTCCATACAACGCCTGGTCACTCTGCTGATCATCGTCAACGCCGCCATTCTCGGGCTGCAGACCTCACCCGCGATCATGAACGAATGGGGCAAACCGCTGCTGCTGCTGGACGGTCTGATCCTCGCCTGCTTCGTGATCGAATTGGCGCTGCGCTTCATCGCGCGAGGCGTCAGCCTGCTGCGCGACCCCTGGGCAATATTCGACTGCGTGGTCGTCGGCATCGCCCTGGTGCCGGCCAGTGGCCCATTCGCCGTACTGCGTGCGTTGCGCGTGCTGCGTGTCCTGAGGCTGGTGTCGATCAACCCGAGCATGCGCAAGGTGGTGCAGGCACTGCTCGCCTCGTTGCCGGGCATGGGTAGCATCGTCATGCTGATGGGGCTGATCTTCTACGTCGCCGCAGTAATGGCCACCCAGCTGTTCGGCGCGAGCTTTCCAGAGTGGTTCGGTAACATCGGCGCCAGCCTGTACACCCTGTTCCAGGTGATGACACTGGAAAGCTGGTCGATGGGCATCGTGCGTCCGGTGATGGAGCAGCATCCGCTGGCCTGGCTGTTCTTCGTGCCCTACATCCTCATCGCTACCTTCATGATGCTCAACCTGTTCATCGCGGTCATCGTCAACGCGATGCAGAGTACTCACGAGCCCAACGCCGAGGAACTGGCCGCCGCCGCACGCGAACAGGCGATTCTCGACGAGCTGCGTGCACTGCGCAGCGAAGTGGCCGAACTCCGCCGCAGCGCGCCGTAAACCCCGCCACTGACGCAGCCCGTAGCCTCTAGCGCTGCGGGTTGTCACCCTCTCCCCCGACAACACCCGCCTTAAGTTGGCAGCGCACAACGCGCTCACGTCCGATAGTTACATCGTTCAATGACACAGTTGGTCTGTCGAGATTAGCCACCCACGACCCCGAATGCTGTCAGCCGGAGCCGCACAACAATCGGGAGCAGCAACTCCCCAGAAGAGGACTCGAACGATGAGCGCCAGCGCCACCCTGCCCCAGCCGAAATCCAGCTTTCCGGTCCGCCGCATGGACTTCAGCTTCAGCGAGACACCGAAATACTGGTTCTACGACGACCCCTTCATGAGCCAGTTCATGAACAACCTGTCGTCGCTATTTCCCTACGGCGAGAAGTTCTTCGTCGACAGCGTGCGCGCCGTACGTGACCAGGTCACCGAGCCGCAACTGAAGAAGGACATCAGCGCCTTCATCGGCCAGGAAGCCATGCACTCCAAGGAGCACGCGGCGTACAACGACTACGCCAATGCCCACGATATCGATCTGGAACGCCTGGAGCTGCGGATCAAGGTGCTGCTGGAATGGACGACTCGCTTCAGCACCAAGAAGCACCGCCTGGCGGCCACCTGTGCCCTCGAGCACTTCACCGCGACCATGGCAGAGCAACTGCTCAAGCGCGAAGACCTCACCACGCAGATGAACGACCCCAAGCTCTATCAGCTGTGGATGTGGCACGCGATCGAGGAGAACGAGCACAAGGCCGTCTGCTATGACGTCTACCAGCAGGTCTACGGCGGCTACTTCACCCGTGTGTTGGTGATGATGCTGACCACCCTGATGTTTCTCGGCGTGATCGGCTGGTTCCAGATCCATCTGCTGCGCAAGGACGGCCAGCTGTTCAACTGGCGCAGCTGGGGTTTCGGCCTGAAGACGCTGTTCGGTCCGCGCAACGGCTTCTTCACCAAGCTGATCGGCCCCTACCTGGATTACTACCGACCCGGTTTCCATCCCAAGGACCACGATACCGAGGCGCTGGAGAACCGCTGGCGCGAGCGCCTCGGATTCAGCAACTGATCTCAGGGCGGCCCAAGCCGCCCTTTTTCGTTCAAGTGTGCACTTCGTATGAATGCTGTAGGAGTGGCTTCAGCCGCGAACGGCATCGCGGCTGTAGCCGCTTCTACAAAAGCACTGCATACCCCGCACATCCCACAGCAGCAGGCGCCCCTCAGCCCAGTCGCAGCTGCCCCATGCTCTGCAGCACGCTGGCGCCGGTGAACAGCATGACGATCTGCTCCTCAGCCAATGCACAGATCGCCTCGCGCCGCTGCGGCTGGCCGATGTAGTCCAGCGACTGCTCGAACAGACTGCGGCTGATCAGCCCTGAAACCTGGCGCAGCGCCGCCGCGCTGACGATGCCCGGCAACAGCTTGAACTCGATGATGTCCGCAGCCATGTCATCGGCGAAATCGTTCATCACCTGGCGCAAGGCTTCGCGCAACACCGGCGAGGCGCCGTGCAGTTCGCGCACGCCGAGGATGAATGCCTCGGGGTGCTCGGCGACGAAGTCGAAGAATAGTTGCACCGTCTCATGGCAGACCCGCCGCCCACGTCCCAGATCGATACCGAGCAACTTGGGCAGCATCGGCCTCTCATCCTTCACCGCACGCTGCGCGGCCTCGCGGCGCAGGTCACGCAACGGCTGGCGCAGCAAGGTGGTGATCTCACCGATCACGGTCAGGCCGAGGTCGTCGACATCACGGAAATGCCGGTAGAAGGTGTTGGGATTGAGCCCGGCCTCGCGCGCCAACTCCCGCAACCCCAGGCTGCTGAGACTGCGGCTGGTTGAGGTGAGACGTAACGCCGCCTCCATCAACAGGCGCTTGCCAGGCGCTGAGCCGGCCTTTTCGCGTACCTGCGCGTCGTCGCTTTGCATCCTTACCCCTACCTAAAGTTGGCTTGTTGATCGGGTGGCTTGCCGATGAGTATACACATGTCTACCTTGGTAGACAGATGTAGACACCTACAAGAACGACAAGCAGGAGCTCGGCCATGAATGCGCCCGTGTCACCCCCTACCGCTGCCCGCCATTGCAAGATCGCCATCCTCGGCAGCGGCTTTTCCGGCCTCGGCATGGCCATTCGTCTCAAGCAACAGGGCGAGCAGGACTTCCTGCTGTTCGAGAGAGAGGCAGGCGTCGGCGGCACCTGGCGGGTGAACAACTACCCGGGCTGCGGCTGCGACGTGCAATCGCACCTGTACTCCTTCTCCTTCGAGCCGAATCCGAACTGGACACGGATGTTCGCCAAACAACCGGAGATCAAGGCCTACCTGGAAGGTTGCTGGGAGAAATACCGCCTGCAGGACAAGACCCTGCTGGGCACCGAAGTGGTACAGATGCGCTGGGACGAGCACGCCGAGCTGTGGCACCTGCAGGACCGCGCCGGTAACCGCTACAGCGCGCAGTTCGTGGTCTCCGGCATGGGCGCCCTGTCCACGCCTTCGATTCCCAAGCTCAAGGGCCTGGAAAACTTCACTGGTGAGGTGTTCCATTCGCAGCAGTGGAATCACGACTATGACCTGACCGGCAAACGCGTGGCCGTGATCGGCACCGGCGCCTCGGCCATTCAGTTCGTGCCGCAGATCCAGAAGCAGGTCGGGCATCTCGACCTCTACCAGCGCACGGCGCCGTGGATCATGCCCAAGCCGGATCGCGCCATTCGCGACGGCGAGCGCACCCGTTTCAAGCGTTTCCCGCTGGCGCAGAAACTCTGGCGCGGCGCGCTATACGGCATCCTCGAAAGCCGGGTCATCGCCTTCGCCTTCGCCCCGCGCCTGCTGCGCATGGCTCAGGGCATCGCCAAGCAGCACATCAAGAAGCAGATCAAGGACCCGGTGCTGCGCGCCAAAGTGACCCCGGACTACACCATGGGCTGCAAGCGCGTGCTGATCTCCAACGATTACTACCCGGCGCTGACCCAGGCCAATGTCGAGGTGATCACCGATGGTGTCGCCGAGATCCTGCCACACGGCGTGCGCACAGCCGACGGTCAGCAGCGCGACGTCGACGCGATCATCTTCGGCACCGGCTTCACCCCCAGCGACCCGTTGCCGCGCGGCACCGTGTTCGGCCGTGGCGGCGTCGACCTGCTCGACACCTGGCCCGAAGGCCCGGAAGCCTACAAGGGCACCATGACCGCCGGCTTCCCCAACCTGTTCTTCCTCATGGGGCCGAATACCGGGCTGGGCCACAACTCCATGGTCTACATGATCGAGTCGCAGATCACCTACGTACTCGGTGCCCTCAAGCAGCTCGAAGAGAGGCGGCTGCAGAGCCTGGAGCCCAAGCGCGAGGCGCAGGACAGCTTCAACAGGAAGATCCAGGGCACTCTCGGTAATACCGTGTGGAACGCCGGCGGCTGCATGAGCTGGTACCTGCACCCGGTCAGCGGGCGTAACTGTACGGTGTGGCCGGGCTTCACCTGGCGCTACCGCATGCTCACGCGCAACTTCGACCCACATGCCTATCACTTCAGCCGTACACAGGCCGTTCATCCGGCGCAGAGCAACGCCATCACCCTCGATGTGCAGGAGGTCACCGCATGAAATCCTTCGAAAACAAAGTAGCCGCCATCACCGGCGCCGGCTCCGGTATCGGCCGCGCCCTCGCCTACCACCTGGCTCGTCAGGGCTGTCACCTGGCGCTGTCCGACGTCAATGTCGAGGGCCTCAAGGAAACCGCCGAACAGGCGCGCAAGCTCGGCGTTACCGTCAGCCAGCAGCGTGTAGATGTGGCGGATCGCGCCGCTGTCGAGGCCTGGGCCGAGCAGATCGTCAACGAGTTCGGCCGGGTCAATGCCATCTTCAACAATGCCGGCGTGGCTCAGGGCGGTACCGTGGAAGGCAACGACTACGCCGACTACGAGTGGATCATGAACATCAACTTCTGGGGCGTGGTCAACGGCACCAAGGCCTTCCTGCCCTACCTCAAGACTGCAGGCCAAGGTCATGTGGTCAACGTGTCCAGCGTCTTCGGTCTGTTCTCCCAACCCGGCATGAGCGCCTACAACGCCAGCAAGTTCGCCGTGCGCGGCTTTACCGAGTCGCTGCGCCAGGAGCTGGACATGGCCGCTTGCGGGGTTTCCGCCAGTTGCGTACACCCCGGCGGCATTCGCACCAACATCGCCAAGACCGCACGGATGAACGACAGCCTGGCCAAGGTCACCGGCCAGGCCGCCGAGCAGGCACGCCAGCAATTCAACGACCAGTTGCTACGTACCACGCCAGAGCAGGCGGCGAAGGTCATCGTAGGTGGCGTGCTGGCCAACAAGCGACGCATCCTAATCGGCGCTGACGCCCGCACCCTGGACTGGATGCAGCGCAGCATGCCGGCGCTGTATCAACGCCTGGTGACCCTGTCCATGCGCCTGGCCGCCCGCTTTGCCGCAAAGCCAGGAAGCACCGACAAAGTACGTGAAGCGACCGAGTGAAATAGCTGCGCCCCCCACAGCGCCGGCGATTGCCGGCTCTGTGCGTTCGTCGGGCAACGCTCACAGTTACAGCATCTGGACTAAGGTAAGGGGACAGACGCACCACTCATCCACACGGCGCCGCTACCGGCTCCCGGCTGGAACCTCGCTGTAGCGTCGACACCGAGGGCGGCGCCTCGATCTACGAGGTGGCCTAATGAGCGCGCTTACCTGCACCCACCGCGACCACACTATCCACGCCAGTGTCATGGAACACCCAGGTTTACCGACACCCTGGGCCGGCGGTTGCCAAATCACCGATCCTGCGGGCAATACCAGCAAACGGCAGACACTGCCGCTGGATTACGCCTTCATGGATGATTTGACCAAGGCCCAGCACGCCTCCATCGCCCACGGTAAGTGGCTGGTGGACCAGAAGCTGGATCATGGGCGCAACTGGCACTGACGTGAGGGCATTGCCGTAGGCTGTCGCGGAGCTGCCAATGCTGTTCGCACCGCAATTCTGCACACGCGTGGCCGGTGCGTGCGGCATCCCCGACAAGCCGCGCTTAAGTACCCTTGCGCAGTGGATCGAGCAGCGGCTTGAGACCGTTGTGGTCGATCTCCTGCATCAGCGCCAGCAACTGACCCAGCTCTCCCTTGGGGAATCCTTCGCGGGCGAACCAGTTGAGGTAGTGCCCCGGCAGATCGGCGATCAGCCGATCCTTGTACTTGCCATAAGGCATGCGGCGGGTCACCAGGAGTTTCAGTGCTTCGGGGTTCATCGGGTGCTCGAACGGCCGGACAATAATCCGGCCATTGTGCCAGGCATAGGGCTCGGAACGGAAAGCGCCTAGACGCGAAGAGCTTCGCGAACGAAATCCAGGCGATCCTGGCCAAAGAACATCGCGTCACCGACGAAGCAGGTCGGCGCGCCGAATACACCGCGCTTGATGGCCTCCTCGGTGGTCGCCTTGAGCGCATCCTTGACCTCTACTTCAGCGATCTGCGCCTGCATTTGCGTCGCATCGAAACCGGCCGCCACCAGCACGTCCGCCACCTTGGCCGGATCGCCCATGTTCACCCCATCGACCCAGATCGCCCGAAATAGCACCTGCAAAACATCGTCGAAGCGTTCCGGCTGATGCAACTGCACAGCGACCAGCAAGCGCATCAGCGTCAGGGTATTGATCGGAAAATGCGGGTTGAAGCGCATCGGTACGCCGTAGCGCTCGGCAAAACGCGCCAGGTCGCGAATCATGTAACGGCCCTTGGCCGGAATCATCGCTGGCGAGGCATTACCCGTCGCCTGGAATACAGCACCAAGCAGCATCGGCCGATAAATCAGTTCGGCACCGGCCTCGCGACACAGAGCGGGCAGCTGGGTATGGGCCAGGTAGGAGGCCGGGCTGCCCAGGTCGAAGAAGAACTCCACCGTCTTGCTCATCAGTTTCACTCGCTCGCTAGGGTGATTGTGGGCTCAACACAGATTACCAGCGCTCCATCCACGGCCGCAGGTCCAACTCGAAAGTCCAGGCATCGCGCGGCTGGCTGTGCAGGAACCAGTAGCTGTCAGCGATGTGCTCGGGGTCGAGGATGCCATCCTGATCCTTCCTGGCATAGACCTCAGGAAAGCTGTCACGGATGAACGCGGTATCGATGGCGCCATCCACCACCGCATGGGCCACATGCACGTTCAACGGCCCCAGCTCTCGCGCCATGCTCTGCGCCAGCGCACGAATGCCATGCTTGGCACCGGCGAACGCGGCGAATCCAGCAGCGCCGCGTAAACCGGCAGTGGCGCCAGTGAACAGGATGCTGCCACGGCCACGGGCGACCATGCGTCTGGCCACGGCCTGACTGGTGAGAAAGCCGGAGAAGCAAGCCATCTCCCAGATCTTGAAGTACTTGCGTGCGGTCTCTTCGAGGATGCTGCATGGGACGTTGGCGCCGATATTGAACACCATCACCTCGATCGGCCCGATGTCACGCTCGATGTTCTCTACCAACTCAGCCACCTGCTCTTCGCGCCGCGCGTCGGATGCAAAACCGTGCGCCTCACCACCCTCGTCGCGGATTTGCTCCAGCAACGGCTGCAGCTTGTCTAGGCTGCGCCGAGTAACGCAGGCGACATACCCCTCGCGGGCAAAACGTCGGGCAATGGCGCCGCCGGTGGCATCCCCGGCGCCAATGATCAAAGCGACTTTCTTGTTCTCGTTCATGGCTTTCTCCATTAACTAACGACCGTTAGATTAACGAACGTTATGCTATGCTTTCGAGCAGGTCAATCCAGCATAGAAGGGAGCCAAGCATGCGCTACAGCGCCGAACACAAGGCCGAAACCCGCGAACGCTTGCTCGCCAGCAGCGGCGCGCTGGCCAAGCAGCAGGGTTTTGCCGTGACCGGCGTGGATGCGCTGATGAAGACCATCGGCCTGACCGGCGCGGCCTTCTACAGCCACTTCCCGAGCAAGGACGATCTGTTCGCCGAACTGATCGAACGCGAGCTGCATAACAGCCTGAGCCGACTTGGTGGCGAAGCGGGGGATACCGGGCGCGACAAACTGCAACGCTGCCTGAACGCCTATCTCAGCCTGGCGCATGTCGAGCAACCGGACAAAGGCTGCGTACTACCGACCCTGGGCGCGGAGATCGCCCGTGCCGATGAACCCGTGCGGCTGCGTACCGAGCAGCAGATTCTGCAGCTGCAGAGCGCTTGGGCCGAGATTATCGGCGACCCGCAACTGGCCTGGACGATACTCGCGCAATGCCTCGGCAGCCTGCTGCTGGCGCGCATGATGGCCAGTGATGAATCGCGCCGCCAGGTACTCGACGCCAGCCTGGACATGCTCGAACACACATTGATGCCTGTCAGCTGAACGCGGATGCCGTTAACCTAGACAGGTTCTTTCTGCCAGGATCGCCTCATGTCGCACGCCCCGTCCCCGCTGGTTGGTGAAACCCCACTGCACGCCGTCGAGGTGCGCATTCTCGGCTGCCTGATCGAAAAACAACTGACCACACCGGAAACCTATCCGCTGACGCTCAATGCGGTGCAACTGGCCTGCAACCAGAAGACCAGTCGCGAACCCTTGATGAATCTGGAAACCGGTGAAGTCGGGCGCTACCTGCGCAGCCTCGAAGGCCGCCAGCTGGTGCACCTGGTGATGGGCAGCCGTGCCGATCGCTGGGAACAGCGCTGCGACAAGCAACTGGAGTTGGTCAAACCCCAGACGGTATTGCTCGGCCTGCTTCTGCTGCGCGGCCCCCAGACGCTCAATGAGCTGCTCACGCGTAGCAATCGCATGCACGATTTCGACGATGTCGCAGAAGTCCAGCATCAACTGGAGCGCCTGATCGGTCGCGGCCTGGCCATGCTGCTGCCGCGCCAGAGCGGTCAGCGCGAGGATCGCTACATGCATCTGCTCGGCGAACCTGCCGACCTGGAAAACATCCTGGCCAACCGCCCAGCCGCTCGCGCAGAGGTTGCGGCACCTAACGATGATCGACTGGTCGAACTGGAAGCGCGCATCGCAGCGCTGGAAGAACGCCTGGCGCGCCTAGAAGGCGCGCAATGAAAGCCACACCTATGGACAAGGAGCCCAACGCGTTGAACCTCAAGACTCGTTTCAGCCTGATACTCGCCACCGCAATGCTCGCCGCCGGCTGCAGCAGCACCGCCGAAAAACCGGCCTCCATCACCACACCAAGCGGCCCGACTCCGGACAGCTGCACCTCGTCCGCTGTCGAGCACTTCAAAGGCCAGGCTGCGACGCCCGAACTGCTCGAACAGGCGCGTCAGCAAGCCGGAGCCAGCACCGCCCGCATTCTTACGCCAAACAGCGTGGTGACCTTGGAATACAACGGTCAACGCCTTAACCTCAACGTCGATGACCAACGAGTGATCACCCGCGTATCCTGCGGTTGATGCCATCGAGGTGCGGGTCAATTCCCGCACCACTTGGCGGACAACGCCAACCACCTTCGCACAGGCCAATGCCATGATCTCCCAAGTGGAACCCTGCGCCGAGCTGATGCTGGATAACCAGCTGTGCTTCGCCCTCTATTCCACCTCACTGATGATGACCAAGACCTACAAGCCCTTGTTGCAGGCGCTCGGTCTCACCTATCCGCAATATCTGGCCATGCTGGTGCTGTGGGAAAACGAGGGCATCACCGTCAGTGAGATCAGCGCACGCATGCTGACCGACCCCGGCTCTTTGACGCCTCTGCTCAAGCGCCTGGAAAGCGAAGGCCTGCTGCAACGCCAACGCAGCAGTCAGGACGAACGCGTGGTACAGCTGTACCTCACCGACGCAGGTCGTGCCCTGCACGAACAGGCCAAATCACTACCGGCCTGCATCCTCAAGGCGTCTGCCTTGAACATGGAACAGTTGGGCAAGCTACGTGACGACCTGATCGAACTGCGCAGTCATCTGCAAGACGCCCTCTGATCCCTGGCGATGCCAGCCACCGCCTGCTCCCGCTGAACCCTATAGGCCTTTCTTCGCGCGATACCTCGTGTGCGTCACATGCAACGACCTCACCGCGCACACGGGCCCGTATCCCCTGCTCGCCCTGAACCACTATGGCCTTTGAATCTGGCAAATGCCCCCTGCATCTCCTGCCAGGCATGGCGGCAACCCTTGCCACGTGCGCTTATTCCTAAAAAATAAAATCGTATAGCCAAATCTTCCATAGATTTATCTTGTGCACTAATGTTTTGCGCAATATATTTCGCTCCATGGAAACGATTAGCGCACAAAAGATTAGCGAGCCAATCCATCTCTACCCTACCGACAAGGATCAATGCCATGACCATCGAAAACGTTCTCTACCGTGCAACCGCTGAAGCCTTTGGTGGCCGTGAAGGCCGCGCCGTTTCTTCCGACGGTGTCCTCGAAATCGCCCTGACTACCCCGAAAGAACTTGGCGGTGCCGGCGGCAACGGCACCAACCCGGAGCAACTGTTCGCTGCCGGTTATTCCGCCTGCTTCCTCGGCGCCCTGAAATTCGTCGCAGCCCGCGACAAGCTGAGCATCCCGGCTGACACCTTCATCGAAGGCACCGTCGGCATCGGCGCCATTCCCACCGGCTTCGGCATCGAAGTGGAACTGCGCATCAGCCTGCCGGGCCTGGATCGCGACGCCGCGCAAACCCTGGTGGATCGCGCGCATATCGTCTGCCCTTACTCCAACGCCACCCGCGGCAACATCGACGTCACTTTGACCATCGTCTGACCGATCCGGCGCTGGGCCTCCCGGCGCCCTCGCCGAAAAGGAACAGGAACAGGAACATGAAAATCTCGCGCACACTCAGCGCCGGGCTGCTCGCCCTGGCCATCAACAGCAGCTTTGCTGCCGGCAGCCCCGGCGTGGAACGCACCACCCAAGGCTTCCTCGATGCTCTGGCCGCCGGTGGCGGTCAACCGCTGGAAACCCTCTCGCCGAAAGACGCCCGCGCCGTACTGGTCGGCGCACAGGCCAGCGTCAAGGTCGATTTGTCCGGCATCAAGATGGACACCAAGGTGATCCAGGTGAATGGTCAGTCGCTAACCCTCAAGGTGGTACGCCCAGAAGGTGCGCGCGGCATCCTGCCGGGATTCATGTTCTTCCACGGTGGTGGCTGGGTGCTGGGCGACTACCCGACCCACGAACGCCTGATCCGTGACCTGGTGGTGGGCTCCGGCGCGGCGGCTATCTACGTCGACTACACGCCGTCGCCGGAAGCCAAGTACCCGACCGCGATCAACCAGGCCTACGCCGCCACCAAATGGGTCGCCGACAACGGCAGCCAGATCGGTGTCGACGGTTCGCGCCTGGCGGTGGCCGGCAACAGTGTCGGCGGCAACATGGCCGCTGTGGTGGCCATCAAGGCCAAAGAGGCTGGCACGCCGAAGTTGCGCGCCCAGGTATTGCTGTGGCCAGTGACCGACGCCAACTTCAACAATGGCTCCTACAACCAGTTCGCCGAAGGCCACTTCCTGACCCGCGGCATGATGGAATGGTTCTGGGACAACTACACCACCGACCCGAAGCAGCGTAACGAGATCCATGCATCGCCACTGCGCGCCAGCCTGGAACAGCTCAAAGGCCTGCCGCCGGCACTGGTGCAGACCGCCGAGATGGATGTGCTGCGTGACGAAGGCGAAGCCTACGCCCGCCGCCTCAACGCTGCCGGCGTACCGGTGACCGCCGTGCGCTACAACGGCATGATCCACGACTACGGCCTGCTCAATGTCGTGGCCGAAGTGCCGGCGATACGTACCGCTCTGGATCAGGCCGCGCAGACGTTGAAAAACAGCCTCAAGTAAGCGGCTGAACAACAAACCCCCGCCACCGATGCCGGTTGCGGGGTTTTCTTTTGATCATCGTCCTTCGCGGCTGAAGCCGCTCCTACGCAAAAGCTACATCTGTAGGAGCGGCTGGGCGGCATTACGCTTTAGCTGCGGGTTGTTCCTGTCGCGGCTGAAGCCCCTCCCACCGGATCGTGAGCTTATGCCAGGCTACGCACCTGCTCCCAGGTCAGATCCAGGCACTTGCGTGCTTTCTCCACCAGTTCATCCACCTCCGCCTGGCTGATCACCAGAGGCGGCGCGATGATCATGGTGTCGCCGACGGCGCGCATGATCAGACCGTTGTTGAAGCAGTGGCCACGACAGACCATGCCCACGCCCACATCAGCGGAGAAGCGCTTGCGCGTGGCCTTGTCCTGCACCAGTTCGATGGCGCCGAGCATGCCGACGCCGCGCACTTCGCCCACCAGTGGGTGATCGGCCAGCTCACGCAGGCGCTTTTGCAGGTAGGGCGCGGTTTGCGCCTTGACCCGCTCGACGATGCCTTCTTCCTTGAGAATGCGCAGGTTCTCCAGGCCCACCGCCGCCGCTACCGGGTGGCCGGAATAGGTGAAACCGTGGTTGAAGTCGCCGTGCGCCTCGATCTCCTCGAACACCTTGTCGCTGACGATCAACCCGCCCATCGGCACGTAGCCCGAGGTCAGGCCCTTGGCAATGGTCATCAGGTCGGGTTTCAGATCGTAGTACTGACTGCCGAACCACTCGCCCGTCCGGCCGAAGCCGCAGATCACCTCGTCGGCGACGAACAGGATGTCGTACTTGGCGAGGATTTCCTTGATACGCGGCCAGTAGGTTTCCGGCGGGATGATCACACCGCCTGCGCCCTGGATCGGCTCGGCGATAAAGGCCGCCACGTTTTCCTCGCCCAGTTCGAGAATCTTCTTCTCCAACTGATCGGCAGCCCAGATGCCGAAGGCTTCCGGGGTCATATCACCGCCTTCACCAAACCAGTACGGCTGCGGAATATGGGCGATGCCCGGGATCGGCAGATCGCCCTGCTCGTGCATGAATTTCATGCCGCCGAGGCTGGCGCCGGCCACGGTGGAGCCGTGGTAGCCGTTCTCGCGGCCGATGATGATCTTCTTGCTCGGTTGGCCCTTGCATGCCCAGTAGTGGCGCACCAGGCGCAGCATGGTGTCGTTGCCTTCAGAGCCCGAACCGGTGAAGAACACATGGTTCATGCCGGCCGGCGCCAGCTGGGAGATGGCATGAGCCAGCTCCAGCACTGGCGGGTGGGCGGTCTGGAAGAAGGTGTTGTAGAACGGAAGCTGCAACATCTGTTTGGAAGCTGCAGCGACCAGTTCCTCACGGCCATAGCCGACGGCCACGCACCACAGGCCGGCCATGCCATCGAGGATCTTGTTGCCCTCGCTGTCCCACAGGTGCACGCCCTTCGCTTCGGTGATGATGCGCGGGCCCTTCTCGGCCAACTGCTTGTAATCACTGAACGGCGCCAGGTGATGGGCCTGGCTCAGTGCCTGCCAGTGGGCGGTCTTGGGGTTGTTCATGGCGTCTCCTTCTATCCGTGACATCACAGGTACCAGCGGTATTCGCGCGGGCTGATGTCGTGCATGAAGGCCAGGTGATCCTGGCGTTTGTTCTCGCAATAAACCATGACGAACTCGCTGCCCAGGCCGGCGGCGACCCGCTCGCTGGTCTGCATGCGGCGCACGGCGTCGAGCATGTCCTTGGGAAAGTGGACGCCACTGGCGCGGTCGTCATTCAGGGGTGCGATGGGCTCGACCTTGGCGTCGAGGCCCTGCTCGATACTGCTCAGCAGCGCCGCCAGCACCAGGTAAGGGTTGGCGTCGGCGCCTGGCAGGCGGAACTCCAGGCGCAGGTTGCGCGCGTCCGATTCGGGAATGCGCACACAGGCGTCGCGATCCTCGAAGCCCCAACTGGCCTTGCTCGCCGAGTTCACCTGGGCGCCGAAGCGGCGGTAACTGTTGTGGTTCGGCGCGTAGATCGGCATCAGTTCCGGCAGCAGTTCCAGACAACCGGCCACGGCATGGCGCAACGGACGCTGCGCATCACGGGCCAGCAGGTTGTCGCCCGCCTCGTCGTACAGGCTGACGTGGATATGCATGCCGCTGCCCGGATACTGCAGATACGGCTTGGCCATGAAGCTGGCGCGATGGCCATGCTTGAGCGCCACGCCACGGGCCACCCGGCAGAACAGCGCCGACCAGTCGGCCGCCTGCATCGGGTCGGTGTTGTGGCTGAAGTTGATCTCGAACTGCCCCGGGCCGATCTCGGCGGTGATCACCGTGGTATCGATGCCCTGCAGACGCGCGGTCTCGCTGATGTCGTCGAGCACCTCGGCAAAGCGCGAGAGGCGCTCGATGTGCATGTTCGGCTGGTCGTCAGCATCGCCACTCAGATCATCGCGCGGGTACTGCGGCAAGCCGTCCTTGAGCGCCTTGTCGAACAGGTAGAACTCCAGTTCGAAGGCCACCACCGGACGAATGCCACGCGCCGCCAGACGCTCCACCACCCTCGCCAGCACCTCGCGCGGCTCGAATTCGATGGGCGCCTCGGTGCCATCAGAGCTGATCAGCATCTGCCCCAGCGGTTGGCGCTCCCAGTTCACTGGTTTGAGCGTGCCGGGGATCAGTCGCCGTGGCGCGTCCGGGTCGCCATCATGGAAGCAATAGTCACCAATTTCGTAGAGGCCGCCCTGGGCACCGAGCAGCACGCAGTTCTGCGGCAACTTCAGGGCACTGCCGGCGGCGACCTTCTCCAGCATCTCGATGGGGTAGCGCTTGCCATAGAAATGCCCGGGAATGTCCAGGCAGATCAGGTCGACGAAGCGCACCTCGGGGTGGGCCTGGCGGAATTGGCGGACTTCGTCGAGCAGCTCGACTCGGATGGCGTTCATTGTGGTTATTTCCGGTTCACGGGAGGTCAGGTGTAGATCCACAACACCCGTGCGGGGGTGTCGCCTTGGTTGGCATAACGCAGGTGCGCATAGCTCGGCACCTGGAAAACATCGCCGGGATAGAGGGTGGCGCTCTGTTCATCCTCGCCCAGCCACAGCGTTAGCTGGCCTTCGAGCACGTAGCCGGCCTGCTCGGAGCGGTCGCTCATCTGCCGCTCGCCGCTGCTGGCACCGGGTTCGAGCAGGCTGTCGACCACCATGAAGGCGCCCTGCAAGGTTGGCGAGGCCATGATGTCGGTGATGCCACCGGCCAGGTACAGGGTGCGGCGCTCGTCGGGACGGGTGACCCAGTCCAACGCCTTGGGCTTGGGCAGGCTGTAGAAATAGGTAGTCGGCACGTCGAGCGCCTCGGCGATGGCAGTCAGATCAGCCACCGTCGGCCGCGACAGGCCGCGCTCGACCTGCGAGAGAAAACCCACGGAGCGACCGACGCGCTCGGCCAGCTCGTTGAGGGTGACCTTCTTGTGCTTGCGCAGGTCATGGATAAGCACGGCCAGTGCCGCCATTTCCAGATGGTTGTCCATATCAGGGCTGTCCATTTCAGAAGCTGTCTCTCAGTCGGTACCAGGCCTTGCCGATGGCCTCGAGCGGCGCCGCCAGGCGTTCGCCAAATGGAAATGCGGGGTTGCGCAGTTGCTGATACAGGGCCAGTTCATCGTCATGGCCGAGGATCGCGTCGCTGACTGCCCGAGCCGCCGCCAGCGTCGGCAGCACGCCATGGCCGGAGAAACCCTGCAGCCAATAGCGGCCATTCTCGCCGCCAATATCCGGGGTGCGCGCACGGGTGATATCGATATGCCCGCCCCAGGCGAAGTCGATGGCTACGCCTGATAATTGCGGGAAGACGCGCTCGAGGAAAGGCCGGGTGGCGGCTGCCATGTCCCTTGGCAAGCCGCCCAGGTAGGTGCAGCCGCCGCCGAACAGCAGACGGTGATCCGGAGTGCGGCGGAAGTAATCGAGGACGAACTGGTTGTCGGTGACGCAGGCATTGCGCGGCAACAACGCCTCGGCGCGTTCTGCGCCCAGCGGCGCGGTGGCGATCTGGTAAGTGCCTACCGGTAGGATACGCCGCGCCAGACACGGCTCCAGGCGATCGATATAGGTGTTGCAGGCCAGCACCAGTTGATCGGCCTGCACGCTACCCTGCTGGGTACGCACTCGGTAGCGGCCGCCCTGCGCCTCCTGGCTCAACGCACGGCTCTGCTCGAAGATCTGCCCACCAGCGCGAACGAAGGCCTCGGCCAGACCGAGCGCCAGCTTGAGCGGGTTGAGGTGCCCCGCCTCGGGGTCGTAAAGCCCGGCCTGATAGCGCTCGCTGGCAACCCACTGCGGCATCTGCTCGCGGGAGACGAACTGCAGAGCGCGGTGCCCCCACTTATAGGCGGCCTGCTCCTGCCACTCATGCAGCAACGCCACGCGCCGCGGCAGCACCGCCGTCCACAGATGGCCACGCCGGTAATCGCAGTCGAAACCATGGCGCTGGGGCAGTTCACGCAGCTCGTTGGCAGCCCAGACCATGCCACTCCAAAGACGCCGCGCACGCTCGACGCCAAGCGCCTTTTCCAGCGGCGGCATATCGCAGGACCAGCCCAGAATCGCCTGCCCGCCGTTACGACCGGAGGCGGCCCAGGCCACGCGACTGGCTTCCAGCAGAATGACCTTGCGCCCCACTTCGGCCAGACGCAAGGCAGTGTGCAGGCCACTGAAACCGGCGCCGACCACCAGTACATCGCACTGCAACTCACCTTGCAGGATCGGATGATGCTTCAGTCGATCACTGCAGCTTTGCGCGTAGTAGCTGTCGACGTGCTCACTGGCGTGGCAAAACATAGACGACTCATGAAATTTAAATTAATTAATTTCATGAAAATCTATAGAGATAAATTCACAAAGGCAAGCCTGAGCGGCCTCAGGCAACCTGTCGCTTCAACTCCATACCGCATTCGAGATGACTGAACAGCCCCTCGTCTATCGCCGCGGCGATTACCTGACGCAGTCCCTCACTGCCAAGGAAAGCGTCGCGTGCCGCTGCCGAACTCCAATGCCCTTCGACCTGCCAGGTCAGCGAGTCGCCATGCAGGGCAGACACACTCAGGCGTTCACAGCCCGGAATATCCCGGCCGACCTCATGCAAGCGCGCCAGGCATCGCCCCAGCCGGATCGAGCGGTCGTGGCGAGCGCGAACGGTCATACGGTGAATGATGCTCATGGCAACCTCCTGGAAGTGAATCAGTACACACCGGCAGCGTTTCGCTGCAGAACGTGGGGTGCTGCGTCCGGCTCTGCAAAAGCCGCCTCGCCGACGGCCCTGGAATCGAGCCAGGCCGTGGCGAGCAACAACAGCGTCAGCGGCGCGATCAGCCATCTGGCGGACATGGCGCGCTCCTTGAGTGACGTAAGGGACACCGCTTAGCGGGTGACAGGGCTACTGCTGGCGTTCGGGCCGACACAGGGACACGGCGCGATGACTGCAACGATCAGGCAGAACGTCATCAGGGCGTTAGTCGATTACTGGCAAATTCTTGCCTAAAACTGCATTACCTGAATCTGCCGCAGGCAGCTAGATCGCTGCGCAAGATATCTTGAAACACCCCGCATCACTGGTAATTTGCCCATTACTGGCAAATATTTGCCTAATCCTGCCGCACCCCATGACTTGCCTGAAAAACCTGGCTAGGCTGCGCTGACTTTCTGGAGGCGCGCCATGCACTCATCCATCCATACCGCCACAAATCTCGACACGCCCCTTGCCGAACTGAGCCATGAAATGGCGCGCCTCGTCGAACGCTTCGTCCCCGAGGACGGCCTGCACCTCACTGCCATTCCCGGTCTGAAACTGGCGCGTGCGACGACGCCGAGCCTGCCGATGCAGACGGTGTACGACCCTTGCCTGTGCATCATCGCCCAGGGGCGCAAGGAGATCCGCCTGGGCGACGAACTCTACGTCTATGACCCGCTGAATTATCTGGTGGCATCGGTGGTGCTCCCGGTGACCGGCCGGGTAATCGAAGCCAGTCCGGAGGCGCCCTATCTGAGCCTGGCACTGGAAATCGACCCGGCACTGATCAGCAGCCTGCTCACCGAAATGCCGCCCATCCCGGCACCGGATGCCGCCTCACAACGCGCGCTGTTTCTCGACCGCTTAGACCCCCGCCTGCTGGATGCGGTGATTCGTCTACTGCGACTGCTGGAGACTCCGCGCGACATCGCCATGTTGGCGCCATTGGCCCTGCGCGAAATTTTCTATCGCATGCTGCTCAGCCCGCAGGGCCATCGCCTGCATGAGATCGTGATCGCCGACAGCCAGAGCCAGCGCATCTCCCGCGCCATCGAATGGCTGCGCAAGAACTTTGATCAGCCGCTACGCATCGAGGAACTGGCCCGCGAGGTGAACCTGAGCCCATCCACCCTGCACCATCGCTTCAAGGCCGTGACGGCGTTCAGCCCGCTGCAGTACCAGAAGCAACTGCGCTTGCAGGAAGCTCGCCGGCTGATGCTGTGCGACAACCTTGAGGCGGCAGCGGCCAGTTACCGCGTGGGCTATGAAAGCCCATCGCAGTTCAGCCGTGAGTACAGTCGCCTGTTCGGCGACCCGCCACAGCGTGACATCGCCCGTCTGCGCCAGGCAGCGCAGAATCAGCAAGCATCCTGATAGACATGACATCGTGGGAGGCGCTTTAGCGGCGAGCTTTACCGCCTCTTTAAGGCTGATCGCGGCTAAAGCCCCTCCCACAGAAGCGGCTACAACCCCATCTGCTTGGCAATGATCTCGTTCATGATTTCCCGCGTGCCGCCGCCGATGGAGAGAATGCGATTGTCGCGGTACAGGCGCTCGACCAGGGATTCGCGCCATAGAGGCCCAAGTACCGCGTCTACAGCCCCATCTGCTTGGCAATGATCTCGTTCATGATCTCCCGCGTGCCGCCGCCGATGGAGAGAATGCGGTTATCACGGTACAGGCGCTCGACCAGGGATTCGCGCATGTACCCCATCCCCCCCATGATCTGCACCGCATCGTAGGTCAGCCGGTCGGCGATATCGGTGGCGAAGTTCTTGGCCATGGAGATTTCCTTGATCACGCTCCTGCCAGCCGCCATCTGCGCAGCCTGGCGATAGGTGAACTCGCGCGATACCTCCAGTTGCGTGGCCATCTCGGCGAGGCGGTGCTTGAGCACCTGGAACTTACCCACCGGCTTGCCGAACGCCTGGCGCTCGTGCGCCCATTTCAGGGACTCCTCCAGCGCCAGTTGCGCGGTCATGTTGGCCATGATCGCTAGGCTCAGGCGCTCACTCTGAAAGTTGGCCATGATGCAGGCGAAACCGGCGTTCTCCACGCCGATCAGGTTCTCCACCGGCACCTGACAGTCGTCGAAGAACAGCTCGGCGGTGTCCGAGGCCCACCAGCCCATTTTCTTCAACTTGCGGCCGACGCTGAAACCCGGCGTGCCCTTCTCCACCAGCAGCAGGCTGACGCCGCCGAAACCCTCGCCGCCGGTGCGCACCGCCACCGTGTAGTAATCGGCACGTATGCCGCTGGTGATGAAGGTCTTGCTGCCATTGATGCGGTAGTGATCACCGTCACGCACGGCGCGGGTCTTGAGATTGGCCACGTCGGAACCGCCTGAAGGTTCGGTCACCGCCAGCGCCATGATCTTCTCGCCGGCTAGCACCTGCGGCACCACGCGCTCACGCACCGCCGGCTTGGCCCACTTGAGAATCGGCGGCAAGCCGATATCCAGCGAACCGAGCCCGGCCACCAGGCCACCGGAGCCGCTGCGCATCAGTTCCTCGCTGGCTGCCACTTTGGCGAACACGTCACCCTCATGGCTGCCGCCGTACTGCTCGGGGTAGCCGATACCGAGAATGCCCGCCGCGCCAGCCTTGAGGTACAGCTCCCGAGGAAACTCCTCGGCCTCCTCCCATTCATCGATAAACGGCAGGATCTCGCGCTCGACGAAACGCCGAACGGAATCACGAACCAATTGATGGGATTCATCGAAATGCGACAGAACGGCGGCCATGCGGGTGCTCCCGTTATTGTTTCGGCCACCCTAACCTAGCGCTTGCTTGGTTTTCAAGCGAGCGTTTTATTCTGGCTCACGCAATGCCTTTCTCACCCGCTCGCCCATCTCGTAGGCAGGCCCTTCCACCGCCTGGAAGTCACGGGTGTAGCGCTGGGCGAAGCCATCGGTGCCCCATTCGCGGTACTGCTGCACATGCCAGAGTTCATGCGCCCACAGCGCAGCATCCTGCGCGGCGGCAGCGACGTCGCGAAACACCACCACATCGACCAGGGTCACGGCCTGCACGTCCGGGTTCTGCAGCATCACGGTAGCGGCATCCATCTCATCGGTGATACCGACGCGATAGCGCACCTCATCGAGCAAGGCGTCGTCGTAGAACGGCGCAAGCTGGGCGCGAATCATCAAAGGAATGGGCTCGGTGCCGGCGCGTAGCGCCGCCTGGCGAGATTGCAGCAACCAGGCTTCGAGACGAGCCGCGGCCATGTTCAGGCCGCCTTCGCGCACCCGCACAGGATCCGGCACGCACAGGCAGGAGGCCCCGAGACAGACCTGAACCTGCCCGCTCGGGCACTGGCCGGCCTGTACGGCCAGCGGCGCGCCAAGCAGGAGCAGCAGACTCATACGACGCAGAGTGTCAGCGATCACGGGCACTACGGGTCCGGCGGTTGGGGTAACTACAGACTGATCGGACGGCGGCCAGCCAGGGCGTGCGCCAGAGTCCCGCCATCGACCAGCTCCAGCTCGCCACCCAGCGGCATGCCGTGGGCGATACGCGAGGCCACCAGGCCCTTGCCGACGAGAATCTGCGCGATGTAATGCGCCGTGGCCTCACCTTCCACCGTCGGGTTGGTCGCCAGGATCACCTCACTGAAGGCGCCGGCCTCGATGCGCTCGAGCAACTCGGGAATACCAATGGCCTCCGGGCCCAGACCATCGAGTGGTGACAGATGGCCCTTGAGCACGAAGTAGCGCCCGCGAAACCCGGTCTGCTCAACCGCGTGCACATCCATCGGCCCTTCCACCACGCACAGCAAACTGTCGTCGCGGCGCTCATCCAGGCACAGCTGGCACAGCTCATCCTCACTCAGGCTGCGGCAGCGCTTGCAGTGCCCCACGCCTTCCATCGCCGCGTTGAGCGCCTGCGCCAGACGCTGACCACCGCTGCGATCACGCTCGAGCAGTTGCAGGGCCATACGCTGCGCGGTCTTCTGCCCCACACCGGGGAGGATGCGCAGGGAGTCGATCAACTGGCGAATCAGGGGACTGAAACTCATGGAATTCCTACAGAGTCGTAGCCCGGATGCAATCCGGGAAATCGTGTATGCCGTGTTTCCCCGGATTGCATCCGGGCTACAGGCCCGCCCTTGATGACGGTGCCAGAGTGGCGATCAGGCGGCGTGCAGGGCAAGGCGCCGACGAGCGAGGAACCGCAGTGTGCTGCAGCACATGAGGATTCCGAGTTCGCCGGCAACGCCGCCATGTGCGTCGACTGGACGGCACGAGGCCTGTCAGAAGGGCATTTTGAAGCCTGGGGGGAGCTGCATGCCAGCCGTCATGCCGGACATCTTCTCCTGGCTGTTCTGCTCGACCTTGCGCACCGCGTCGTTGACCGCAGCGGCGATCAGGTCTTCGAGCACTTCCTTGTCTTCCTGCATCAGGCTGTCATCCAGGGAGATGCGCTTGACGTCGTGACGACCGGTCATCACCACGCTGACCAGGCCGGCACCGGACTGGCCGGTGACTTCGGCATTGGCCAGTTCTTCCTGCATCTTCTGCATTTTTTCCTGCATCTGCTGAGCCTGCTTCATCAGGCCTGCCATGCCACCTTTCATCATCTCGGTATCCTCGGTGTTCAGAATTAACTGGGGGTATCGATAGGTTCGATACTGTCATCGCGAATCTTCGCGGCGAACTGCTGAATCATTTGCTGCACCAGCGGATCGGCATGAATGGACGCCTCGGCACTGCGCTGGCGTTCGGCGCGGCGACGGGCAGCCGCCTGCGCCGGGGTCTCCTGCTCCGGCTTGCACAGCTCGATGCGCAGTTTGATGCTGCGCCCCTGCTGCTGGTTCAGCGCATCGTTCAGGCGACGCTGCTGAGTCGGGTTGAACAGCGCGCTGTGCGCGGGATCCAGGTGCAGCAGCCAATCGTCGCCGTTGGCCTCGATCAGGGTGCAGTTGGCCGCGATGCTACCGGTCATGCCGCCAAGGCCCAACTGCGGGAACAACGCCAGCCACTCTGCCGCCAGACCGGTTGCCGGCTTGGCGGCCGGCAACGGCTCTTCGACCACAGGTGTCTCGGCTTCGGCGTGGCCAAAATCGTAGTCGAGCGTTTCGGCGTCCATCTCGACATAGTCGTAGTCGCCGGGCGGCGGTTCGTCATCAGCGCCATCGACGTCCACGACAGGCTGCACAGGCGCGCTAGGCGCTGGCGCGGCCACCGCTGGTGTTTCCGGCGCTTGCGGCTGTGCACGCTCCACCTCAGGCGCAGCAGCGGATTGAACAGCCTCCACCGCAGGCTCTGCAGGCGTGGCAGTTTGCCAAGGCACATCGACAACCAAAGGAGCGACGGGCTCAGGCGCAAAATTCGCTGCCGGCGCGGCTGCGGGCTCAGCCTGCGGCGGCGGCTCGCTCACGACGGGCTCCGGGGCCGGCGGCGGCGCTACCGGGCTTGCTTCAACCGGGACGGGAGCAGGCACAGACGCTGCAGGTATGGCCATCGGCTCTGGAGCTGGAGCTGGAGCTGGAGCTGGAGCTGGAGCTGGCGAGGAGACCACAGGAGCAGGAGCCGGCATAGCGGTGCCGGCCACTGGATTCTGTTGGGAATCAGCAGTGGCCTGGCTGATCCCCAAGGGCTTTAGCGTGACCTTTGGCGCATCGTCGGCTCCCGCCGGGCGGAAGGCCAACATCCGCAGCAGCACCATCTCGAAGCCGCCGCGTGGCTCAGGTGCCAGAGGCAGATCACGACGACCGATCAGGCCCATCTGATAGTAGAACTGCACGTCCTCGGCCGGCAGCGCCTGGGCCAGCTGCAATACCCGCTCACGGTCGCCCTGACCATTGTCCACGGCATCGGGCAGCGCCTGAGCGATAGCGACGCGGTGCAGGACGTTGAGCATTTCCGAGAGCACGCCATTCCAGTCCGGCCCCTGCTCGGCGAGATGGCGTACCGCCTCGATCAGAGCGCGCGCATCACCCTCGATCAGAGCGTGCAGCACACCGTAGACCTGGCCGTGATCCAGCGTACCGAGCATGGCACGCACATCGGCCGCCAGCACCTTGCCCTCGCCGAACGCGATGGCCTGGTCGGTCAGGCTCATGGCGTCACGCATCGAACCATCGGCAGCACGGCCGAGCAGCCACAGGGCATCGTCCTCGAACGGCACGTTCTCGGCGGTCAGTACGTGGGTCAGGTGCTCGACCACCCGCTCCGGCGGCATGTTCTTCAGCGAGAACTGCAGGCAGCGCGACAGCACGGTGACCGGCAGTTTCTGCGGGTCGGTGGTGGCAAGGAGGAATTTGACGTGAGGTGGCGGCTCTTCCAGCGTCTTCAACAGCGCGTTGAAGGAACTGGTGGAGAGCATGTGCACTTCGTCAATCAGGTAGACCTTGAAGCGGCCACGACTCGGCGAATACTGCACGTTGTCGAGCAACTCGCGGGTGTCTTCGACCTTGGTACGGCTGGCGGCATCCACTTCGATCAGGTCGACGAAGCGCCCTTCATCGATCTCCCGGCACACCGAGCAGGTGCCACAGGGGGTGGAGCTGATACCCGTTTCGCAGTTCAGGCACTTGGCGATAATGCGCGCGATGGTGGTCTTGCCCACCCCGCGCGTACCGGTAAACAGGTAGGCGTGGTGCAGGCGCTGGCTATCCAGTGCGTTGATCAGGGCTTTGAGCACATGAGTCTGGCCGACCATTTCGCGGAACGAGCGCGGACGCCATTTACGTGCAAGAACCTGATAACTCATGGAAAACCGTCATGTGAGGAAAGCAAAAGTGGGCTAATCCTAGCGGAGCAACCGGCAAATTGCATCCGCCAACCGAACCCGGTAGACGTCGCACGCGAACGCCAACAAATAGAGCTGTTCAATTCTTGAACAACCGCGTATGATCCGCCCCGTTCGTACCACGCTGTAAGTCAAAAAGGCCTTTTGCGCCCCCTCGCTGGTTTCCCGGTTCAACGTCTAGCGCATCTGCGCGCTGCCGCCCTCCCCGATCCCATCTGCTGACTGATCAGGCCGACTCGCCGTTTATCGGTGCAGTTCCTCTGCCTGCCTCCGACGTACCGACCACGACGACGAACCGTAACAATGGAACTTTATCGTGCCAATCAAGCTCCGATCGGTTGACATGCTATGGCCGCTTTTCGGCCAACCACATGGAGCTACACCACGCGCAACGAAGCGCACATGCTTTAAAGGAAAGACCTAGAAAAATGAATACTCAACATCAAGTTCAGAAAGCCATCAGCACCCTGACTCACGCCTTCGCACCGTTCGACTGCCGTATCCAGGCAACGCGCAAGGGCAGCTTCAGCTTTACCCTGGTCGACAAGACCGGTATCGCCCAGTACAGCCAGCGCCTCTACCCTGGCCAGTACAACGACGAATCGCTGCAGCAGGTGATCGAACGCACCCGCCAGTCGCTCATTGCCTGATCGACTGAACCAATCCGCCATCCCGAGGTCAAACTTGATCAACCATCAGGATGGAGTAGGACATGGAACTCACCAACCAACAGCTCGTCGATCACCTGTTCAATCCGCTGCGTGCCAGTTTCAGCTCGCCCCGCCCGGATGGCAGCATCATCCTCGCCCTGCTCGACGATAGCGACAGCACCGTCTACAGCCGCGTCCTGGCCAAGCCACAGATCGCCGACCAGAATGCCTTCGCCCAGAGCCTGGAAGAAATTCGACTGGAACTGGCCGTACGCGCAGGCAACATTCCTGCCGACCTGCGCAAGATGCTCAAGGAGCAGGACAGCGTGCTGAACTACCGCATCGCCTGAGTTCCATTTCGCGCCAATGCAAACGCCCGATGCCAATGGCATCGGGCGTTTTCGTTTCTACGCCGGCCCTCAGGAACTGCGCAACGCCGCGCTCGGTTGCACGCCTCTGGCGGTGGCGACTTCCTCCTGATGCAGGGCCTTGACCAAGCAATAGCAGATCAGCAACAGGATCACCGAGAACGGCAAGGCCGCCACAATGGTAGCCGCCTGCAGGCCCTGCAGACCGCCGGCCAGCAACAGGGTGCCGGCCAGCGCTCCCAGACCCAGCCCCCAGATCACGCGATAACGCTGCGGCGGATTCTGGTTCCCCATCGACAGGATGGTGCATATCACCAGAGTCGCCGAGTCGGCCGAGGTGACGAACCAGCTGACGATCATCAAGGTCGCCAGGCCAGCCATGGGCAGCGTCGCCCACTCCACGCCAAGGCCTTCGATGGTCTTGTACAGCACCATGGTCAGGTCGCTGTTGGCGACGCTGGACAGATCCACGCCATTGAGCTGCAGATGTACGCCGGTGCCCCCCATGATCACGATCCACAGGAAGGCGCCGAGGGTCGAGGACAGCATGCCGCCCAGCACCACCTGACGCACCGTGCGGCCACGCGAGATGCGCGCGATGAACATGCCCACGAATGGCCCCCAGGACAACCACCAGCCCCAGTAGAAGATGGTCCACCAGCCCTGCCACTGGCGCTCGGGGTCAGGATCGGTCCACAAGCCCATCGGCACGAAGTGCGCCAGGTAGTCGCCGATGCTGGACGCGTAAAGCCCCAGGAGGAATACCGTCGGACCGGCCAGCAGCAGGAACAGGAACAAAATGCTGCTCAGGCGGATGTTCCATTCGCTGAGCCAGAGAATGCCGCGGCGTACTCCGGAAACCGCCGACAGCGTGGCGACCACGGAGGTACCTGCGATCAACAGCAGCTGATTGGAGGTGGAAATCTCCCAGCCGAACATGTAGTTCAGCCCTGCATTCATCTGCGAGACGCCGAGCCCCATGGTTGTCGCCGTACCGAATAGAGTGCTGAAGATCGCCAGCAGATCCACCGCATGACCAATAGGGCCATGGATGCGCTCGCCCAGCAGCGGATACAACGCCGAGCGAATGGTCAGCGGCAGGTTGTGACGATAGGCGAAATAGGCCAGCACCAGGCCCACCAGGATATAGATGCACCAACCGTGCAGCCCCCAGTGGAACATCGTGATGCGCAAGGCGACCTGGCCTGCCTCGGGCGTACCCGCCTTGACGCCGGCCATCTCCATGAAGGGATTGCCCTGCATATGCATCAGAGGCTCGGCGATGCTCCAGAACAGCAACCCGGTCCCCACCGCCGCGCTGAACAGCATCGCGAACCAGGAAAAATTGCTGAACTCGGGGCGCTCGTCATCCTTGCCCAGGCGCAGGTTGCCGAAACGGCTGAGCCCCACCCAGAAGGTAAAGAACAGCACACCGCTGACCACCGCGACGTAGTACCAACCGAGCGAGCGCTCGATCCAGGCCTTGGCAGCGGTATAGAGACCGTTGGCCAATTCCGTGTTGGTAATGGTGAATAAAACGAAGGCGAACACCATGGCGATAGAGGCAATCGCCATGGTCGGGTTTACTCCTGCGAAGCAGCGTTCGAGGAGGGAATTGGGGCGCACGCTCACAGGCGTCTCCTTGTTCTTGTTTTGCAACCAATGGGACGTCGCAGGCACCACAGGCGATGCCAAAACGGGCCAGGCTCAGCGAGCGACCTGAGCGCCGTGACGCTCACCCATATCGCTCGTTCGAGGCTGGCCAGCCTTGCGATATATTATGGTATACCATCAACCATAATTGAGATTCAACGCCTGCTTGTTGCCAGCTATCACCTTGTCTACCGACTGACAGAAGGCAACTGCGAGTGCTTGACTTGCGCAATCGGTATTATGGTATACCATGATACAAGAACAACGACTCACCCGCCCCAGGAGCGCACCGAACATGAGTTTCGAAATCCGCAAGATCGTCACTTACCTCGAAGAAACCCGCATCGAAGGCGGCAAGGCCACCGACAAGCCGGTGACCATGGTGGGCCTGGCCGTGGTCATCAGGAACCCCTGGCTGGGTCGCGGCTTCGTCGAGGATCTCAAGCCCGAGATCAAGGCCAACTGCTCCGATCTTGGCGCCCTGATGGTCGAGCGCCTGACCGCCGCGATAGGCGGTGCCGACAAGATCGAGGCCTATGGCAAGGCTGCAGTGGTTGGCGCCGAAGGCGAGATCGAACACGCCTCGGCGGTGATCCACACCCTGCGCTTCGGCAACCACTACCGTGAGGCGGTCCAGGCCAAGAGCTACCTGAGCTTCACCAACAAGCGCGGCGGCCCGGGCACTTCGATCCAGATCCCGATGATGCACAAGGACGACGAAGGCCTGCGCTCGCATTACATCACCCTGGAAATGCAGATCGAGGACGCCCCGCGTGCCGACGAGATCATCGTCGTGCTCGGTGCCGCTGACGGCGGCCGCCTGCACCCGCGCATCGGTAACCGCTACATCGATCTGGAAGAACTGGCCGCCGAGAAGGCGCAGTGATGCCAACCTTGGGCAGGAGCACGCAATGATTCGGCTCACCGCTGAACGCACACCAGCCGGCACCAGTTACCTGGCGACCGGCCAGGGTCATCCCGTGGTGCTGATCCACGGGGTTGGCCTCAACAAGGAAATGTGGGGCGGCCAGATCGTTGGCCTGGCGCCACACTTTCGGGTCATCGCCTATGACATGCTCGGCCATGGCGACAGCCCACTGCCGGCGCCCGGCACCAGCCTGGAAGGTTATGCCGAACAACTGCGCGAGCTGGTCGAGCACCTTGAGCTGCCGCGCGTCAGCGTCATCGGCTTCTCCATGGGGGGGCTGGTCGCTCGCGCCTTCGCCCTGCACCATGGACAGTTGCTGGACAGCCTGGTGATTCTCAACAGTGTGTTCAACCGCAGCGCCGAACAGCGCGCCGGCGTGATCGAGCGCACCCGCCAGGCGGCCGAGCATGGCCCCGATGCCAATGCCGAGGCGGCACTGTCGCGCTGGTTCAGCCGCGAATACCAGGCGGCCAATCCGGCGCAGATGGCTGCCATTCGCCAGACTCTGGCGGGCAACGATCCGCTGGGCTATCTGACCACCTACGAACTGTTCGCCACTCAGGACATGTACCGTGTCGAGGACCTCGGCAGCATCCAGGCCCCGACCCTGGTCGCCACTGGCGAACTGGACCCTGGCTCGACGCCAGAAATGGCACGCGAGCTGGCCGGACACATTCCCGGCGCCCAGGTGGCCATACTCGATGAGCAACGGCACATGATGCCGGTGGAATCGCCACGCCTGGTCAACCAGGTGCTGCTGGATTTCCTGCAGCAGGCCCAGGCTTTCCAGAACCAGTCAAAAGGGATCGTCGCATGACACTCGCACGCTTCCAGATGTGCATAGACGGACAGTGGGTCGATGCCCTGTCCGGCAAGACCTTCCAAAGCCTCAATCCGGCCCTGGCCGAAGCCTGGGCAGAGCTGCCCGACGCCGGCGAAGACGATGTCGAGCGTGCCGTGCAGGCCGCCCAGAAAGCCTTCGAAAGCCAGGTGTGGCGCAGCCTCAGCGCCACGGCTCGGGGCAAGCTGCTGCGCCGCCTGGGCGACCTGATTGCCGAGAACAAGGAACACCTGGCGCAGCTGGAAAGCCGCGACAACGGCAAGCTGATCCGCGAAACCCGTGGCCAGGTCGGCTACCTGCCGGAATTCTTCCATTACACCGCCGGCCTGGCCGACAAGCTCGAAGGCGGCACCCTGCCCCTCGACAAGCCGGACATGTTCGCCTACACCACCCACGAGCCAATTGGCGTGGTCGCCGGCATCATTCCCTGGAACAGCCCGCTGTACCTCACCGCGATCAAGCTGGCTCCAGCTCTGGCCGCTGGCAACACCATCGTGCTCAAGCCATCCGAACACGCCTCGGCGACCATCCTCGAGCTGGCCCGACTAGCCCTCGAAGCCGGCTTCCCGGCCGGTGTGATCAACGTGGTCACCGGTTATGGCCCGAGCACCGGGGCCGCCCTCACCCGCCACCCGCTGGTACGCAAGATCGCCTTTACCGGCGGCGCCGCCACCGCTCGCCACGTTGTGCGCGCCAGCGCCGAGAACTTCGCCAAGCTGTCGCTGGAGCTGGGCGGCAAGTCGCCGAACATCATCTTCGCCGACGCCGATCTGGACAGCGCCATCAACGGCGCCGTAGCCGGGATCTATGCCGCCTCCGGGCAGAGCTGCGTGGCCGGCTCACGCCTGCTGGTGCAGGACGAGATCTACGACGAATTCGTCGAGCGCCTGGTCGAACGAGCCAAGCGCATCCGCATTGGCAATCCGCAGGACGACGCCAGCGAAATGGGCCCGATGGCCACCGCGCAGCAACTGGCCGTGGTCGAAGGACTGGTCGCCGACGCCCTGGCCGAGGGTGCCCGGCTGCGCCTGGGCGGCAAGCGCCCCCAAATCGACGGCAACGGCTGGTACTACGAGCCGACGCTGTTCGAGTGCGACAACCACTCGATGAAGATCATGCAGGAAGAGGTCTTTGGCCCCGTGGCCTCGGTGATCCGCTTCAAGGACGAGGCCCAGGCACTGGCCATGGCCAACGACTCGCAGTTCGGCCTGGCCGCCGGCATCTGGACGCGCGACCTGGGCCGCGCCCATCGCATGGCCAAGGCCGTGCGCTCGGGCATCATCTGGATCAACACCTACCGCGCGGTATCGGCCATGGCGCCCATCGGCGGCTTCAACAACAGCGGCTACGGCCGCGAGAGCGGCATCGATTCGGTGCTGGCCTATACCGAACTGAAAACGGTGTGGATCAATCTCTCGCAGGCGCCCATGCCCGATCCCTTCGTCATGCGTTGAGAGGCCATCATCATGATCGAACCCGGCATCTATAAAGAAGTGATGGGCTCCTTCCCGTCCGGCGTCACCGTGGTGACCACCCTGGACAGCGACGGAGAGATGGTCGGCATCACTGCCAGCGCCTTCAGCGCTCTGTCCATCGACCCGGCGCTGGTGCTGTTCTGCCCCAACTACGCTTCGGACACCTACCCGATCCTGCGCGACAGCAAGCGTTTCGCCATCCACCTGCTGTGCGCCGACCAGCAGGCCGAAGCCTACGCCTTCGCCAAGAAAGGCAGGGACAAGAGCAAGGGCATCGAGTGGCACCTGAGCGAACTGGGCAACCCGCTGCTGTCGAAGGCCACCGCCATCATCGAGTGCGAACTGTGGCGTGAATACGACGGTGGCGACCACGCCATCATCGTCGGCGCGGTGCAGAACCTGATCCTGCCCGAGCAGGAGGTAACGCCAATGGTCTATCACCGCGGCAAACTGGGCGCCCTGCCGCACATCAGCTGATTTCCTTGGCCGCGCCAGCCCCCCCTCGGTAACGGCCTTTTTTATTCGATGGCTTATGCCTCGCAGGGCGCGCCATGCGCCCTGCGACAGCTGCCATAGCCTTTGTTCATGCGCCACTTTCACGGAGCTGTCATGACCTCATTGTTCCGCCAACAGGCCTTCATCGACGGTCGCTGGCTCGATGCCGAGGACGCCTCGACCTGCACCATCTTCAACCCGGCCAATGGCCAGAAGATCGGTACGGTGCCGAACATGGGCGCCGCCGAAACCCGCCTAGCCATCGCAGCCGCCAACCGCGCCTGGCCAGCCTGGCGGACGCTGACCGCCAAGCAGCGCAGCAGCCTGCTCAAGCGCTGGCACGAGCTGATCCTCGAAAGTGCCGACGCCCTGGCACAGATCCTCACCCAGGAGCAGGGCAAGCCGCTGGCCGAAGCCAAGGGCGAAATCCTCTATGCAGCGAGCTTCATCGAGTGGTTCGCAGAGGAAGCCAAGCGCATCTACGGCGACACCATTCCCAGCCACAAGGGCGATGCGCGCATCGTCGTGAGCAAGGAGCCGATCGGCGTGGTCGCGGCGATCACACCGTGGAACTTCCCGGCGGCGATGATCACCCGCAAGGTCGGCCCAGCCCTGGCCGCGGGCTGTCCGTGCATCGTCAAACCGGCACCGGAAACGCCCTTCACCGCCCTCGCCCTCGCAGCCCTGGCCGAACAAGCCGGCATACCCGCCGGCATCCTCAATGTGGTCACGGGTGACGCCGTGGCCATCGGTGGCGAGCTGACCGCCAGCGCCCAGGTACGCAAGCTCTCCTTCACCGGCTCCACGCCCATCGGCAAGCTGCTGATGGCGCAGTCGGCCAACACCCTGAAAAAGGTGTCGCTGGAGCTGGGCGGCAACGCGCCGTTCATCGTCTTCGACGATGCCGACCTGGAGAAGGCCGTCGACGGCGCACTGATCGCCAAGTACCGCAACAACGGCCAGACCTGTGTCTGCGTCAACCGCTTCCTGGTTCAGGACGGCATCCACGATGCCTTCGTCGCACGCCTGGCCGAGCGGGTCGGCGAACTGGCGATCGGCGATGGCTTCGCAGCCGGCGTCAAGCTCGGTCCGCTGATCAACGAACGCGCCGTGCAGAAGGTCGAAGATCATGTGGCTGACGCCCTGAGCAAGGGAGCCCGGCTGGTGTGCGGCGGCGAACGTCACCCACTGGGCCACGGCTTCTTCCTGCCGACAGTGCTGGCCGGAGCCACGAGCGAGATGAAGGTCGCCCATGAGGAAACCTTTGGCCCATTGGCAGCGGTGTTTCGCTTCCACGACGAGGACGCAGCGGTTCGACAGGCCAATGACACCGAATACGGCCTGGCTGCCTACTGCTATACCCGCGATCTGGGCCGCGCCTGGCGTATGAGCGAGGCACTGGAATATGGCATGGTCGGCATCAACGAAGGGTTGATCTCCACCGAGGTCGCCCCATTCGGCGGCGTCAAATCGTCAGGCCTGGGCCGCGAAGGCTCGAAGTACGGCATCGACGATTATCTGGAGATCAAATACACCCTCATGGGTGGCCTGTAACCACAGAAGGACGAGCAGATGAGCAACGAGAAGTACGAGAAGGGCCTGGCCATTCGCACTCAGGTGCTGGGCGAGGCCTACGTCAACAAATCCATCGAGAACGCCGACGACTTCAACCGACCGCTGCAGGAGCTGGTCACCGAGTACTGCTGGGGGCATGTCTGGGGCCGCGACGGCTTATCGCTGAAAGAACGCAGCATGATAAACTTGGCCATGATTTCGGCCCTTAATCGCCCGCACGAGCTGAAACTGCACATTCGCGGCGCCCTGCGCAACGGCCTCAGCCGCGAGCAGATCCGCGAGATACTGCTGCAGGTCGGCATCTACTGCGGTGTTCCCGCAGCAGTGGACAGCTTCCGCATCGCTCGGGAAGCCTTCGCCGAAGCGGAGGCAGAAGAACAAGGCCAGCAGAACTGATGAAGGAGCACCCGCGGGTGCTCCTTCGTTGTTTTTCTACGGATAGACACACCAGAGCGGACCCTATGAAACGCCTGCCACTCGACGACAGCTTCAAGGTCAATCGCAACCCCGTCACCCTGCGCGAAATCGTGCTCGACAAGTTGCGTAGCGCCATCATGAACTTCCAATTGCTGCCGGGTGATCGCCTGGTGGAGCGCGACCTCTGCGAGCGCCTGGGAGTAAGCCGTACCTCGGTACGCGAAGCGCTGCGCCATCTGGAGTCCGAAGGCCTGGTGGAATTCGCCGGCAGCAAGGGCCCGCGCGTGGCCATCATCACTCTGGAAGATGCACGCGACATCTACGAGCTGCGCTGCGTGCTCGAAGGCCTGATCGTCCAGCTGTTCACCCTCAATGCCAAGCCCAAGGACATCCGTGCCCTGGAAAAGGCGCTGGAAGACAATCGCAAGACGCTCGAAGGTGGCGACCTGCCGCAGGTGCTCGACTCGGTGCAAGGCTTCTACGACGTGCTCCTGGAGGGCTCCGGCAACCAGATCGCCGCGACTCAGCTACGTCAACTGCAGGCGCGCATCAGCTATCTGCGCGCCACTTCGGTATCGCAGGCCAATCGCCGCGGCACCAGCAACAAGGAAATGGAGCGCATGGTCGAGGCGATCAAGAGCGGTGATCCGCTGGCCGCTCACCAGGCCTCGGTCGATCACGTCCGTGCCGCGGCCAAGGTCGCGCTGGACTACCTGCGTTCCAAACAGGCCGAGCCGGGTGAGCCGCGCGACTTCGTCACCCCCATCGCCCTGCAAGAGCCGCGCATAGGACGCTGATGCCATGCCCGCCCCGCGTTTCTGCCCGCAGTGTGGCTCAGCCGAGCTGAGCCACCGGCAACCGGAAGGGGACACGCATGCGCGACTGATCTGTGGTGGCTGCCACTACGTCCACTACGAAAACCCCAAGATCATTGCCGGCTGCATCATCGAGCGCGACGGCAAATACCTGTTGTGCCAGCGCGCCATACCGCCGCGCCCCGGCACCTGGACCTTGCCAGCCGGCTTCATGGAAAACGGCGAAACCACCGAGCAGGCAGCCCTGCGCGAAGTCTGGGAAGAGTCCGGCGTGCGCGCCGAGATCCTCTCGCCCTACTCCATTTTCAGCGTGCCGCGTATCAGCGAGGTCTACATCATCTTTCGCGCCTGCGCGCTGGAGATCACTGGCGAGCACGGGCCGGAAACCATGGACTACCGCTTCTTCGCGCCCGAGGAAATCCCCTGGGATGCCATCTATTACCCGGCCATCCGGCAGATTCTCGAGCGTTACATCGAGGAGCGCCAGGCCGGTGTCTACGGCATCTACATGGGCAATGACGACACCGGCAAGGTGCATTTCATCCGCTGACTCCGCCAGTTGCGGAGTGCGGATCTGAGCCGTAACCGACGCCAGATCCCGCTGCCGGCAAGCGCCCCTCTACCCTGCCGCCGGGCAGACGCGCCAGACCGCGCAGAACCTACGCCTCGACGCCCTCGACGATGATCACTTGCGCGTTCGCCACGCCCTGGCGATGCACGCAAGCCTCCTGATACTCGGCCGAGCGATAGCAGGCCAGCGCCTGTTCATAGGAGTCGAACTCGATGACCACGCTGCGTTGTGGCGTCTCGCCGCCCTCCAGCGCCTGCGAACGCCCGCCACGGGCCAGGAAGCGCCCGCCGTACTGAGCAAAGGCCAGCGGCGCACGGCGGGTGTACTCGCCGTATTGCTGCGCATCCGTCACATCCACATGCGCGATCCAGTAAGCCTTCATCTTCACCTCCGCGGTTTGCGTTGAATATGTATTATGGTATACCACAAACCAACACTCTCCTTCATCAGGTGCCCGCCATGCCGTTCAATTCAATCGAAGAAATCATCGAAGACTACCGCCAGGGCAAGATGGTGCTGCTGGTCGACGACGAGGATCGCGAGAACGAAGGCGACCTGCTGCTGGCCGCTGAAAAATGCACGCCCGCCGCGATCAACTTCATGGCCCGCGAGGCCCGCGGACTGATCTGCCTGACCCTGACCGAAGCGCACTGCCAGCGCCTGGGTCTCGAACAGATGGTGCCCGCCAACGGCAGCGCCTACAGCACGGCGTTCACCATATCCATTGAGGCGGCGCAGGGCGTGACCACCGGCATTTCCGCCGCCGACCGCTGCCATACGGTGCTGACCGCCGTAGCCCCCGACGCCGTGGCGGACGACCTGGTGCAACCGGGCCATATCTTCCCCCTGCGCGCCCGTGAAGGCGGCGTGTTGACCCGCGCAGGGCACACCGAAGCGGGTTGCGACCTGGCCCACCTGGCCGGTTTCAGCCCGGCATCGGTGATCGTCGAAGTCATGAACGACGACGGCAGCATGGCCCGCCGTCCGGACCTGGAAGCGTTCGCTGCCCGGCATGGCATCAAGATCGGCACCATCGCCGACCTCATCCACTACCGGCTGAGTACCGAGCACACGGTCGAGCGCATCGGCGAGCGCGAACTGCCGACGGTGCATGGCACTTTCCGCCTGGTCACCTTCGAGGACCGCATCGAAGGCGGCGTGCACATGGCCATGGTGATGGGCGACATTCAGCGCGACCAGCCCACCCTGGTGCGTGTCCACGTAATCGATCCGCTGCGTGACCTGGTCGGCGCTGAGTACAACGGCCCGAAGAACTGGACGCTCTGGGCTGCCCTGCAAAAGGTCGCCGAAACCGGCCACGGCGTGGTGGTGGTGCTGGCCAACAGCGAATCCTCGCAGGCACTGCTCGAGCGCGTCCCGCAATTGACGCAGCCGCGTCGCCAGTTCAACCGCTCACAGTCACGCATCTATTCCGAAGTCGGGACCGGTGCCCAGATCTTGCAGGATCTCGGTGTCGGCAAGCTGCGCCACCTCGGCCCACCGCTGAAGTACGCGGGCCTGACCGGCTACGACCTGGAAGTGCTGGAGAACGTCCCGTTCGAAGGCTGAACCCATGCGCCATCGATCAGCGCGGCCCAACACCTGACATCAGGATGCGATTACGGACTTGCAGAAAGTTTGGAATACCATAATATGATATTCCATAGGCCGAGATTGTTGTCTGACGTTCAAGTCAGCAAGAGCAACAAGAAAAAACGCTCGGACACGGCCAAGCTTCAAGAAGCCTCAATGGCTGACTGCTCCCTGAAAAGCGGGCAAAAAAAGTGCCCGCTTGCGTAAAAACACAACAAACGAGGGCAAGCAAGATGGTGTTCAAGAAGACGTTCAACACGGTCATAGGCGCCGCGATCATGGGTCTGGCCGCCACGGCAGCCACGGCCAGCGAAAGCCTCAGCTTCGTCAGTTGGGGTGGTACAACCCAGGATGCACAGAAGAGCGCCTGGGCCGAACCCTTCACCCAGGAAACCGGGATCAAGGTGCTGCAGGATGGTCCCACAGACTATGGCAAGCTCAAAGCCATGGTCGACAGCGGCAACGTACAGTGGGACGTGGTCGACGTAGAAGCGGACTTCGCCCTGCGCGCTGCCCGCGAAGGCCTGCTCGAACCCCTCGACTTCAGCGTGATCCAGCGCGACCGCATCGACCCGCGCTTCGTCTCCGACCACGGTGTCGGCTCCTTCTTCTTCTCCTTCGTGCTCGGTTACAACGCGCGCCGCCTGGGTAACCAGCAGCCGCAGGACTGGTCCGCCCTGTTCGACACCGCCACCTACCCCGGCAAGCGCGCGCTGTACAAGTGGCCGAGCCCGGGCGTGCTGGAACTTGCCCTGCTGGCAGATGGCGTGACGCCTGACAAGCTCTACCCGCTAGACCTCGACCGCGCCTTCAAGAAACTCGACACCATCAAGAAGGACATCGTCTGGTGGGGCGGTGGCGCCCAGTCGCAGCAACTGCTGGCCTCCGGCGAAGTCAGTCTGGGCCAGTTCTGGAACGGCCGCATCCATGCCCTGGAGCAGGAAGGTGCCTCGGTTGGCGTGAGCTGGAAACAGAACCTGGTCATGGCCGATTTCCTGGTCATCCCCAAGGGCGCCAAGAACAAGGACGCAGCCATGAAGTTCCTGGCCACCGCCAGCGGCGCTGCCGGCCAGGCCGAGTTCGCCAACCTGACCGCCTATGCGCCGGTCAACCTCGACTCGGTCAACCAGTTGGAGCCTGAGCTGGCCCCCAGCCTGCCGACCGCCCATGCCGCCGATCAGGTGACCCTGGACTTCGCCTACTGGGCCGAGCACGGGAACGAGATCGCCGCGCGCTGGAACGAGTGGCTGGTCAAATGAAAATCGCCGCCGCGCCGTTGACTCAGTCACCCGCCGGCGGCGCAAGCCGCCCGGCTCGCCTGCAGCGCTGGCGGGGGGCCTCCCCTCTGCTGCCGGCGCTGCTGTTCCTGATGCTGTGTTTCATCGCCCCGCTGGTCGGGTTGCTGTTGCGCGGCGTACTGGAACCCGAGCCTGGGTTGGCCAACTACGAAGCCCTGTTCGCCAACTCGGCCTATTCACGAGTACTGCTCAATACCTTCATGGTGGCCGGTCTGGTCACCCTGATCAGCGTGCTGCTGGGCTTCCCGCTGGCCTGGGTGATCACCCTGGTGCCGCGCGGCTGGGGACGCTGGCTGCTGAGCATCGTCCTGCTGTCGATGTGGACAAGCCTGCTGGCACGTACCTATGCCTGGCTGGTGCTGCTGCAGGGCTCGGGCGTCATCAACTCGGTCCTGATGTGGGCCGGGCTGATCGATCAGCCACTGGAAATGGTGCACAACCTGACCGGCGTGGTGATCGGCATGAGCTACATCATGATTCCATTCATCGTGCTGCCGCTGCAGGCCACCATGAGCGCCATCGATCCAATGGTGCTGCAGGCCGGCTCGATCTGCGGCGCCAGCCCGTGGAGCAACTTCTTCCGCGCGTTCCTCCCGCTGTGCCGCCCCGGCCTGTTCTCGGGCGGGCTGATGGTATTCGTCATGTCCCTGGGCTACTACGTGACCCCGGCGCTGCTCGGCGGCGCACAGAACATGATGCTGCCGGAATTCATCATCCAGCAGGTGCAGTCCTTCCTCAACTGGGGCCTGGCCAGTGCCGCCGCCGCGTTGCTGATCGCCATCACCCTGTTGCTGTTCTACGCCTATCTGAAGCTGCAGCCGGAATCTCCGGTCGCCTCCAGCACTGCGAGGTAAGTCATGCTGCTTTCACCCAATGCCATGGGACCGCGCCTGCGCGCGGGCCTGTTCCTGACCACAGCTGCCATCGCCGCATTCCTGCTGCTGCCCATCGTCTTCATCGTGCTGCTGTCGTTCGGTTCCTCGCAGTGGCTGGTCTTCCCGCCACCAGGCTGGACGCTGAAATGGTACGAACAGTTCTTCTCCAACCCGGACTGGATGCAGGCCGCCTACACCAGCCTCAAGGTCGCGCTGCTGACTACTGTCTGCGCGGTGGCACTGGGTCTGCCCTGCGCCTTCGCCCTGGTACGTGGCAAATTCCCGGGCCGTGAGCTGCTGTACGCACTGTTCACGCTGCCGATGATCGTGCCGCTGGTGATCATCGCCGTGGCCGTGTACGCGCTGTTTCTCAAGCTCGGCTACACCGGCACGCTGCTGGCCTTCGTGATCAGCCACGTGATCGTCGCCCTGCCCTTCACCATCATCTCGATCATCAACTCGCTGAAGCTGTTCGACCAGTCCATCGAGGATGCCGCAGTGATCTGCGGCGCCTCGCGCCTGCAGGCCATCGTCAAGGTCACGTTCCCGGCGATCCGTCCCGGCATGATGGCCGGCGCGCTGTTCGCCTTTCTGGTGTCGTGGGATGAGGTGGTGCTGAGCGTGATGATGGCCAGCCCCAGCCTGCAGACCCTGCCGGTGAAGATGTGGACGACCCTGCGCCAGGACCTGACCCCGGTGATCGCCGTCGCTTCGACGCTGCTGATCGGGCTTTCCCTATTGATCATGATCGTTGCCGCCGTCGTCCGCCGGCGCAGCGAACACCGCGCCTGACCCACGAGGTAAGCGAGATGAGTGCCGTGCTCCAAGAACAATCCCCCCAGGCGCCTCTGGTCAGCCTGCGTGACCTGAACAAGCACTACGGCGACTTCGCCGCCGTCGACAACATCAACCTGGATATTCAGGAAGGCGAGTTCCTCACCTTCCTCGGCTCCAGCGGCTCGGGCAAGAGCACCACGCTGTCGATGCTCGCCGGCTTCGAGACGCCCAGCTCCGGGGAAATCCTGGTGGAGGGCAAATCGCTGATCAACGTGCCGCCGCACAAACGCGGCATCGGCATGGTGTTCCAGCGCTATTCGCTGTTCCCGCACCTCGACGTGCGCGACAACATCGCCTTCCCGCTGACCATCCGCAAACTGGGCGCTGCCGAGATCGCCAAGCGGGTCGACGCCATGCTCAAGCTGGTGCAACTCGAGCCCTTCGCCCACCGTCGCCCGGCGCAGCTCTCCGGCGGCCAGCAACAACGTGTGGCCATCGCCCGCGCGCTGGTCTACGAGCCGCGCATCCTGCTGATGGACGAGCCGCTCGGCGCACTGGACAAGAAGCTGCGTGAGGACCTGCAGGACGAGTTGCGCCATCTGCACCGCCGCCTCGGCATCACCATCGTCTACGTCACCCACGACCAGGAAGAAGCCATGCGCCTGTCGCAGCGCATCGCCATCTTCAGCCACGGCAAGATCGTCGGCCTGGGCAGCGGCTACGATCTGTACCAGAACCCGCCGAACGCCTTCGTCGCGTCCTTTCTCGGCAACTCCAACTTCCTCCGGGCCAAGGTACAAGGCGCGGCGGCAGTCACGTTCGAGAGCCAGGCACTGGCCATCCGCCCGACTGCCAACCTGCATGACGGCCAGGACGTGATAGTGATGGTGCGCCCCGAGAAAGCCACCCTGCTGACCCAGCAGGAAGCGGAACGCACGCCGCTGCCGGCGGGCTGCAACGAGATCGCTGCACGGGTCGAGGAAATGGTCTTCCTCGGCGACAGCCTGACCTGCAGCGTGATAACCGCAGGCGGCACCCGCATGACGCTCAAGGCGTTGTCCGGTGCAGGCGCCTCTCCCCAGCCTGGCAGCCCCATACGAGTACGCTGGCAGGCCGCGGAGAGCTGCGTGTACAGCGAATGGAACGAAAGCGACCTGCTCAAGGGCGCTGGCAGTCACTGATCCGCAGGCAAAACTCGGCGCCGTCTGCCAGGGCGGCGCCGATAGTGCTGAAACAGGCTAGACGTCACAAAGATCGCATTGGCGTTTGACTTCACGCCGGCGAAGCATGCATTAGACAAGGCGCTGTTGCGCCTGTCCGACAATCGCGGCAAGACCGCACAAATCCAGTGGCTGCAACAGGTAGAGCAATGCAGGAAGGTGTACCGGGATATTTCTGAGCTGTACCCATAGAAAGGGAGGGGTCACATGAACAATAGGCTGTTGGCAGTGGGGGCGCTGATCGCCGCCTGCCAGTTCAATTCGGCACAGGCCGAGCAACAGACCCTGACGTTCGTCAGTTGGGGCGGCTCTACTCAGGACGCTCAGGAACAAGCCTGGGCCGTGCCGTTCGAACGTGAAACCGGCATCCGCATCAAGCAGGCCGGCCCGACGGACTACGAAAGCTTTCGCAAGATGGTCGAGAGCGGCGACGTAACCTGGGACGTGGTCGACGTCGAAGCCGACTTCGCCCTGCGCGCCGGACGTGAAGGCCTGTTGGAGCCTCTGGACCTGAAACAGGTCGCCCAGCGCCAGATCGATCCACGCTTCGTCACCATCTATGGTGTCGGCTCGTTCTACTTCTCCTTCATTCTCGGCTACAACACCCAGTCCCTGAGCGAGACTCCCTCCGGCTGGTCGGCGTTGTTCGACCTCGAACGCCACCCCGGCAAACGCGCCCTGTACAAATGGCCAAGTCCGGGTGTGCTGGAGATGGCCCTGCTGGCCGACGGCGTCGCGCCCGAAGCGCTCTATCCGCTGGATCTCGACCGCGCCTTCAAGAAGCTCGACACCATCAAGAAGGACATCGTCTGGTGGGGCAGCGGCGATCAGTCACAACAATTGTTGGCCTCTGGCCAGGCCAGCCTCGGCATGTTCTGGAACGGTCGGGTCAGCGCTTTGCAACGCGAAGGTGCAAGCGTAGGCATCGACTGGCAGCAGAACCTGGTCACGGGTGACTTCCTGGTCATTCCTCGCGGTTCGCGCAACAAGGACGCCGCCAAGCGTTTCCTTGGCTTTGCCTCCAGCGCCGCGCCTCAGGCCGACTTCGCCACACGCAGCGGCTATGCCCCCGTCAACCTGGGCAGTGCCGCCCTGATCCCGGCCAAGCTCGCCAAGGAGCTGCCGAGCTCACACGAAGCGGGCCAGATCACCCTCAACTTCAAGTACTGGAGCCGCAACGGCGCGTCCATCAGCAAGCGCTGGTACGCGTGGCAGGAGCAATAGCGCCAGCATTCGAGGACTTGCGCGCCCACCTTTTTGGTATACCATATTATCGTAATACCTCAGCAGTTCATTCAGAGGCCACTGCGATGATTCACCCCGATACCTACAAGAAAGTCATGGGCGCCTTCCCCTCCGGCGTTACCGTCATCACCACCCTGGACGAAGACGGCCAGGTCGTCGGTCTGACCGCCAGCGCTTTCAGCGCCCTGTCGCTGGATCCGGCTCTGGTGCTGTTCTGCCCCAACTACAGCTCGGACTCCTACCCGGCACTGATCCGCAGGCAGCGCTTCGCCATCCACCTGCTTTCTGCCGAGCAGCAGCATGAGGCCTACGCCTTCGCCAAGAAGGGCAAGGAGAAGGCTCAGGGTATCGAATGGACGTTGAGCGAACTGGGTAATCCGCTGCTGGCGGGCGCCACGGCGATCATCGAATGCGAGCTGTGGCGTGAGTATGAAGGCGGCGACCATGCCATCCTGGTCGGCGCGGTGAAGAACCTGATCGTCCCCGAGCAAAGCCCGGCACCGATGGTCTATTGCCGCGGCAAGATGGGCGCGCTGGCGGCCATCGCCTGACCCTCTGTGCGACCACCCCGAGGGGTGGTCGCGTCTGTTGCACGAGCGCCCAGGCGCTCGCCCTCCTCAGGTCTTGAAGCGACGCACCAACGCATTCAACTCGTCGGACAGCGCCGTCATGGTCTTCGCCTCGCTGCTGGTGGAGCTGGCCAGCTCGGCGACCTGCTGCGAATCGCCGTGGATCTGGCTGATGTGGCGATTGATGTCCTCGGCCACCTGATGCTGCTCCTCGGCGGCGGTGGCGATCTGCGTACTCATGTCGCGGATGTTGTCCACCGCATCGCGGATCGTCTCGAAACTGGAGCGCGCCTCACCCATGGCGTTGACCGTCTGCCGCGACACATCGAGGCTGGCGTGCATCTGTCGCGCCGTGTCCTGGGTGCGTCGGGCCAGGTTGCCAAGCAGACCGTCGATCTCCTCGGTAGCGTCGGAAGAGCGCTTGGCCAGCGCCCGCACCTCGTCGGCCACCACGGCGAAACCGCGGCCCTGCTCGCCGGCACGTGCCGCCTCGATGGCCGCGTTGAGCGCCAGCAGGTTGGTTTGCTCGGCGATGGCGCGGATGGTGCCCAAAATCGACTGGATCGAGTCGCTGTCCTGCTCCAGTTGCTGCATCGACTGCACCGAACGTGCGATTTCATCGCTCAGACGCGTAACGCTATCGGCCGAGGCCTGAATCTGTTGCTGTCCGGCATGCGCCTGGCGCTGACCGGCATCGGCCGAACCCGCCGCCTCGGAGCAGGCACGCGCCACCTCGTTGGCGGTCATGACCATCTCGTGGAACGCGGTCGACACCATGTCCACGGCCTCGCGCTGGCGCGCCGCCACATCTTCCAGCTCCTGGGCGACCCCGGCCGAGCTGCTCGAACTGCTGTGGATGCTCTTCGCTGCCTGGCCGATGCTGAGAATCATGTCGCGAATGGCCGCAAGGAACTGATTGAACCAGCCCGCGAGCTGCGCGGTTTCATCGCGACCGCGCACCGTCAGTTCGTTGGTCAGGTCGCCCTCGCCTTGCGCGATACCTTCGAGGCCCGTGGCCACTGCCTGGATCGGGCGCACGATCATGCCGGCGAACAGCGCACCCAGGGTGGCGAAGGCCAGCGCCACGATGGCCGCCAGGGAGACGATGATCCAGGTCAGGCGTGTGGCGCTGGCCATCACCTCGCTCTTCTTGACCAGACCGACGAACTGCCAGCCCAGGCTGTCCGATGAGTAGACGTTGGCCATGTAAGCCTCGCCATTGAGGACCAGCTCCACCGAACCACTGCGCGTCGCAGCCAGCTCGGCATAACCGGGGCCGAGATCCTTGAGCGCCTTGAAGTTATGCTCGGGCTGGCTCGGATCGACCAGCACGTTACCGTTGCGCTCCATCAGCATCAGATAGCCACTCTGGCCCAGCTTGATCTGCTTGACGATGTCAGTGAGCTGGCGCAGGGAAACATCGATATTGACCACGCCCCCCTGCTGCCCCAAACGGTTGGAGAAACTACGCACGGTGCTGACCAGTACCACATCGTCGGCTGCCCAGTAGTAGGCCTCGGTGCGCAGGGTCTTGTCCGGCTGCGCCATCGCCCGCTGATACCAGGGCCGCGTACGCGGATCGTAACTGCTCAGGTTCGGATCACCCGGCCAAAATGCGTAGCCGCCCTCAGTGGTGCCGAGGGAAACATAGGCATAACCCGGATGACTGTTCGCCAGGCCGGCGAACAGCTCGAACACGGCACGATCCTGCGCGCCCTGGGGCTGGCTGGCTGCGTCGGCGGCCAGGTAGCGCTTGAGCCCTGCATCGATGGCGGCAAGCTGCGGATGCTTGGCCAGGTAATCGACATTCTGCTCGATACCTTCGAAGAACAGGCGCATGGCGTTCTCCACCTGCCGAATCTCGCGTCCGCTGCTGTCGATGAAATCCTCGCTGGCTGCCTGTCGCAGGTTAACGACCACCAGAATCGCGACCAGAATCACCGGAAGGCTGGCGATGGCGGCGAAGATCATCACCAGTTTGTGCTTGATGCTCATGAGCTGTCCTTTGTATTGAGGATCAATCGGAACCCTTGCAGATATCCCGTATTATGGTATACCAATATATAGCGATCGACGCCGCCTTGCATAGCACCCCGCCGACGTAGCGGCCCATCCAAGCAGAAGCGCAACGCACGCTTCGACGCCGCCCCCGGCAGCCCAATCACAGACTCGAGGACAGCAGCATGAAATTCTCTTTGTTCGTTCATATGGAGCGCTACGACGAACAGGTCGGCCATCGCCAACTATTCGATGAACTGACCGAGCTGACGCTCATGGCCGAGGCAGGCGGCTTCTCCACCGTATGGATCGGCGAACACCACGCCATGGAGTACACCATCTCCCCCAGCCCCATGCCGCTACTGGCCTACCTGGCCGCCCGTACCACCACCATCCACCTGGGCGCCGGCACCATCATCGCGCCGTTCTGGCACCCCATCCGCGTGGCCGGTGAATGCGCCCTGCTCGACGTGATCAGTAACGGTCGCATGGAAGTCGGCCTGGCTCGCGGCGCCTACCAGTACGAATTCGATCGCATGATGAACGGCATGCCCGCCACTGACGGCGGCAAGTACCTGCGCGAGATGGTGCCGGTGGTCAAGGCCCTGTGGCAGGGCGATGTCGCCCATGAGGGCGAGATCTGGAAATTCCCCACCGCCACCTCCTCGCCTCGCCCGCTGCAGAAACCGACTCCGCCGATGTGGATCGCCGCACGCGACCCCGACTCGCACAACTTTGCCGTCGCCAATGGCTGCAACGTGATGGTCACGCCCTTGATGAAAGGCGACGAAGAAGTCGTGGATCTTAAGAACAAGTTCGAAACTGCCCTGGCCAACAACCCGAGCGTGCCGCGCCCACAACTGATGGTGCTGCGTCATACCCATGTGCACAGCGCAGATGACCCGCAGGGCTGGAAGATCGGCGCCGAAGCCATCTCGCGCTTCTATCGCACCTTCGACGCCTGGTTCGGCAACAAGCAGACGCCGATCAACGGCCTGTTGCCGCCGAGCCCGGAAGAGAAATTCAAGGAGCGCCCGGAGTTCGAGCTGGAGAATATTCGCAAGAACACCATGATCGGCACCCCGGAGGAAATCATCGCGCGCATCCGCCACTACCAGGAACTGGGCGTCGACGAGTTCAGCTTCTGGGCCGACAACAGCCTGCCCTACGCCGAGAAGAAGAAATCGCTGGAACTGTTCATCAAGCACGTGGTGCCAGCGTTCCGCTGATACCCGCAGCCTTGCCGATCATTGCGCCTGCCGTGGCTCACGCCCGGTGGGCGCAATGCATTCAGGGCCCAGGGAAGCGATGGCAACGGCGAAGAGAACGGCACACCGCCTGCCACATAACTGGCTGGAAGCGTCAGAGAAATCGGGAGATGAAAGACTGGAGGTGGACCCTACCAGCCACACCCCGGCACACAATGTTCCCGCTGTGGCTGCTCCCTTCCGGGCCTGACCAGGTTAACGGGTAATCGTTGCGAGGGGACCGGCAGGGCCACCATAACGCTGCCCGCCATTGCGACGGGCCGCGCCATTGTAACGACTAAACGCAAACTTACAACCGCTTCAAACACTTAGATACGTCGCCGCGCACGTCACACCCGAAAACGCCCCACCAACTGGGCCAGGCCAAGGGACAGTTCCGACAGGTGCTGGCTGGCCAGCGTGCTCTGCTCGGAGGTCTGCGCCGCTTCGTTGGACAGGTCGCGAATATCACTGATGTTGCGGGCGATCTCTTCGGTGACGCTGCTCTGCTCCTCGCAGGCAGTGGCGATCTGCGCAGCCATGTCGTTGATGCGCTGCACCGAATCGCCGGTCACGCTCAACGCCTGATCGACACCGGCCGCCTGCTCCACACTCTGCCGCGCTCGGGCACTGCCCGAGTGCGTGGCCTTGACCGCGTTCTGCACTCCGGCTTGCAGGCGCTCGATCATCTGCTGGATATCCTTGGTCGACTCCTGGGTCCTTGCCGCCAGCGCCCTTACCTCGTCAGCGACCACGGCGAAGCCACGCCCTTGCTCGCCGGCCCGAGCCGCCTCGATGGCCGCGTTCAATGCCAACAGGTTGGTCTGGTCCGCGATGCCCTTGATCACCGCCAGCACCGCGCCGATGTTGGCGGTTTCCTGCTCCAGGGTCTGGATCGTGTCGGAGGCACTTTCCACTTCCTGGGCCAACTGGCGAATGGAGTGAATGGTCGCGCCCACCACTCCGGCACCTTCGCGCGACTGCACCTCAGCCTGCCGCGCAGCATCGGCAGCGTTCTGCGCGTTACGCGCCACCTCGTGCACCGCCACGCTCATCTCCGTGGCGGCAGTACTGACCTGATCCACCGCCGCGTGCTCGCTGCTGATCAGCCGATCATTGGCGGCCGCCATGCCTGCCAGACTCTTGGCCGAATCAGCGACCTCGCCGGTCACACGCCCCACTTCCTTGATCAGCGGCTGCAACTTGTCGAGAAAGCGATTGAAGGCATGGCTGAGCTTGCCCAGTTCGTCCTTGGACAGCACATCCAGGCGCACGCGCAGGTCGCCATCGCCATCGGCGATCTGTTCGATGCGGTGCAGCAGGCTGTGCAGCGGACGGGTCACCAGCAGCGGGAAGCCCACCACCAGCAGCAGGCACACCAGCAGGCCGATGGCGATGATCAGCCCCTGCTGCCAGATCAGCGCCTCACCGCGAACGATGGCTTCGCTGCCAACGGCGTTGGCGGCGTTGTCTTCCAGCTCACCCAGCTTGTCGATGGCGCTGCGCGCTTCTTCGAACTGCGCTTCGCTGTCGGAAAAGCTCAGCCGGCTGGCGGCATTGGGATCACTGCTGGCCATGTCCAATACACGTAGCGAGGTCGCCTTCCAGCGTTCGTAGCCACGGTCGAACTCGGCCACCAGCGCCAGCGCCTCGCTGCCCGGTTTCAGGTCAGCGAACTTGTGCACACGGTCATAAGCCTGCTGCAGGTTCTCGGCATGCGCGGCGCGCAGAACCGCAGCGTGCGAACCGGAGTCCTCGTCGAGCAGGCTGCGCTCGGCGACGAAGGCCTGGTACAAGTCGCGGTCGGCATTGAGCAGCAGGCTGATAGCCGGCAGATGCCGATTGGTCAGCGTGGTGCTGGACTCTGCGACCTGGGTAATGCCGCGCATCCCCAGCGTGCCCATGGCCACCAGAAGCGCGGCGAGCAACAGAATGGGTACGGCAATCTTCCAGCGAAAACCCAAATCAGCGAAGACGCGTAACATGGTGGCACTCCAGCATTAGGCAGGTACCTGTAGCTTAGTCCAGCTTCGTCAGGTCGCCCCGAACCTTGCCAAAGCCACGCCCCATCGCCCTCCCCTAGCGGGCGAGGTTTTTTGCTCGCGCACCGGAACCACAGGGACCGATGCGACACTAAGCCCTATCGGCAAAACCTGTCAGGCACTGCCGAGCGATCCCTTTTGTGCTAGCTTTCCCACGTTTTCGGCGGTGCAGCCTCATATCTGCCGCGCCGAGCCTCTCACCTGCAAACGGAGTTACATCATGGCAATCACCAAAGACCAACTGATCAGCGACCTGGCCGAGGCCGTTTCCCTGCCGAAAGCCACCGTCCGCACCCTGATCGATCAGCTGGGCGAAATTGTCGGCGACGCACTGGAAAACGACGGTGAGATCACCCTGCCGGGCGTCGGCAAGCTGAAAGTGAGCGAGCGTCCCGCCCGTACCGGCCGCAACCCGCAGACTGGCAAGAGCATCGAAATCGCTGCCAAGAAAGTGGTCAAGCTGGTGCCTGCCAAGGCCCTGACCGACGCTCTGAACTGATTCAGAGTGCGGCCGCGACCCCATCTGGGTCGCGGCCTTCCCCTACCCTGTCTTAATCAGCCAGCACCTCGATACTGCCGCGCATACCGGCCTGGTAATGTCCGGCGATCAGGCAGGCGAACTCGAATTCGCCAACTCGGTTGAACGTCCAGATCATCTCGCCCTGTGCCGCTGGCGCCACATGCGCCATATACGCCTCGCCGTGCGCCATGCCCGGTCCCTTGAGCATCTCGGCGGCATGCTCATCCAGCGTCTGCCGCGTTCCCAGGACGAACTCGTGCATCAGCTTGCCATCGTTGTGATGAACGAAGCGGATGGTCTCGCCCTGTCTGACCTGTAACTTCTGCGGCGTGAAGCGCATGTTGTCGCCCATGCGAATCTCCACGGTGCGATCGACCTTGGCGCCCTGCCCGGCGATCCCCCAGGGCTTTTGCTCCGGCCCATGATCCATCATGTTCATCGCGCCGTGCCCGGCGTGGCTGCTCTCATCGGCCTGCACCTGCAACGCAGGCAACAGTGCAGCGAAAAGCAGGACCGGCAAGGGACTGATACGTCGTTTCATCGGTAAATCTCCAATCGTCTGTATCGTTCACGCGCGAGGGCGCGCGTACGGCGTGCCGACTGCTGCAGCCGGCATCAGGCCGTGGTTCAAAGGTGTTCGATCAGGAGAAAGACAGACGGGGTGGGCGCTCGGGCATATCCGGCACCACGGAGACCAGGCGCTCGCTCAGCATCAGCGGCGGCTGTGCGCGAAGCGCCTCAACGGCCTGAACGACGGGCTGGGCGAACACCACGGCACCAACGCAGAACGCGCAGAGGCTGCAGGAAACGGCCTGCGCAGGATGCTGCTGACTAGGTTGCACATCGACTACCGGCTTCATCGCAGCAGGTCGCTCGCCATGCTCGGGCATGGCATGCAGCGCGGCACCAGGGTGAACCTGCTGGCAAAGCTGCATGCCGAACGCGGCCATCGCTTGCATCGGCAAGGCCAGCATCAAGAGGCAGACTAGAGCGGTACGCAGCCGTTGGCGCATGGGGCAGTCAGTGACCAGTAGGATTGCAGACGCCGATTATCCACCCCGGGGCCGCGATAGTCCAAGCTCAGCTGGCAGCCCAAAACACCATGTTCGCGCGGCAGCGCTGCGCCCAGCGCACGCAGGCTGCCGCCGACCAGTGATCAGCCCAGCATGGTCACGTGGCGTGGATGACTGGCGATGCGATCGAGCCAGGCGCGGACCGCGGGGAAGGCTTCCAGGCTGAAACCACCCTCATCGGCTACATGCGTGTAGGCATACAGGGCGATATCGGCGATGGAGTAATGCTCACCCACCAGATAAGGGGTGCGCTCGAGCTGCTTCTCCATCACCTTCAGGGCCTTGTAGCCCAGCTTCAAGCAACGCGCGTGCTCCTCGCGGCGCTCCTCGGGCATCCCCAGATAAAGCTGGATGAAACGCGCCACCGCAACGTATGGCTCGTGGCTGTATTGCTCGAAGAACTGCCACTGCAGCACCTGGGTACGCAGGCGCGGCTCGCTGGGCAGGAAATCGCTGCCATCGGCGAGGAAGTTGAGGATGGCATTGGACTCCCACAGGCAGGTGCCGTCTTCGAGCTCCAGCACCGGAATCTTGCCGTTGGGGTTCTTCGCCAGGAAAGCTTCGCTCTGCGTCTCACCCTTGAGGATATCGACATCGATCCACTGGTACTCCTTGCCCAGCAGATGCAGCATCAGCTTGACCTTGTAGCAGTTGCCCGAACGGTAATCGCCGTAGACCTTGAACATCGCGTTGCCCTCCCTATCTATCCTCGCGGCACGCTCGCCGCCAATCACCCTGCTTTTGTAGGAGCGGATCTATCCGCGAAAATCGCGGCTGAAACGGAATGCCGCCCTAGCCGCTCCTACAGCGGTAAAACTCAATCACGCACCCTGCGCGTCGCGGATAACCGCTGCCAGCCGACGCAGCCCCTCGCTCAGGCGCTCCGGGGCCACGTGACTGAAGTTCAGTCGCAGGTGCCCGGGGTTGGCGTCCGGATCGATGAAGAACGGTTCGCCCGGCATGAACGCGACGTTCTGCGCCAGCGCCGCGTCGAGCAGTGTGCGGGTATCGAGCGGCTGCTTCAGGGTCAGCCAGAAGAACAGGCCGCCCTGGGGAATCTCCCACTCGGCCAGGTCGCCAAAGTGCTCGACCAGCGCGCTCTGCATGGCGTCACGGCGGATGCGGTAGAAGTCGCGCAGCTCGGCCAGGTGACCACGGTACTGCTCGCTGCCCAGCCACTGCAGCGCCTGCCACTGACCGACGCGGTTGGTGTGCAGGTCAGCCGACTGTTTCAGGCGCAGCAGATGCGGATACAGGTCCTTGGTGGCGATCAGGTAGCCGACGCGCAGGCCCGGCAGCAACGTCTTGGACACGGTACCGGTGTAGATCCAGCTGGCCTGCTTCAGGCGGCTGACGATGGGCGTGGCCTGGCCTTCATCGAACACCAGCTCGCGGTACGGCTCGTCTTCGATCAGGGTCACGCCGAACTCGTCGAGCAGCGCCGCCACGGCTTCACGCTTGGCTTCGCTGTAACGGGTAGCGGACGGATTCTGGAAAGTCGGGATCAGGTAGGCGAAAGCCGGCTTGTGCTTTTCCAGGCGCTCACGCAACGCCGCCAGCTCGGGGCCGTCGGCCTCCTGCGGCACACTGATGCAGTCGGCACCGAACAGCTGGAAGGCCTGCAAGGCCGCCAGGTAGGTCGGCGCTTCTAGCAGCACTTCGGTGCCCGGATCGATGAACAGCTTGGCGGCCAGGTCCAGGGTCTGCTGCGAGCCGCTGACGATCAGCACCTGGCTGGCCTCGCAGGGCACGCCCAGCGCACGCGCCTCGGCGGCAATGGCCTCACGCAGCGCCGGCTCGCCTTCGCTCATGCCGTACTGGCCCATGCTCGCCGGCATTTGCGCCCAGTCCACCTTCGGCAGCATCGGCTCGGCCGGCAGGCCACCAGCAAACGACATCACTTCCGGACGCTGCGCCGCGGCAAGAATTTCACGGATCAGGGAGCTTTTCAGGCGGGCGATGCGTTCGGAGAAGGCCATGGGATGTCCTGGGGTGCAAAAGTCATTGGAATTAAGTCAAACTGCTTGACCGAAACTACGCCGCCAAACAGAGATACGTCAATATGACTGACCTAAAAAATTTCTCCGAGAAATTTTTAACGTCGCCCGCCGAGGGCACGCAGGCCGGCCGTCAGGGCGCGCAGGTGATCAAGAACACCACGGCTCAGCAGGCCGCGATGGAAGCGTTCTTCTTCGGCTACCAGGCCTTTACCGCCAAGCCGGACGAAATGCTCGCCAAACGCGGTCTGTCACGCGTGCATCACCGCATCCTGTTCTTCATCGCCAAGTATCCAGGCCTGAACATGACCGAACTGCTGGGCTATCTGGGCGTGAGCAAGCAGGCGCTGAACATGCCGTTGCGCCAGTTGATCGAAATGAATCTGGTGCAGAGCGAAGCGGCCGCTGACGACAAGCGCAAGCGTGTACTCGGCTTCACGCCCGAGGGTGCCAAACTGGAGCAGGCCCTGCGCCGCGAACAGGCGCGCCTTCTGCAGCGCGTGTTTGGCGAGATGGGCGAAGACGCCGTGCAGGGCTGGCTGGCCGTCAACCATGCACTGGCGCGTGGACGTACCTAGAAGGCGCCGCCGCAGCTCAAGCCACGGCGGCACGGCAGCCTACTGCGCGCGCAGCTCACTGGCCCCGCGAAAGAACACCAGCCCCTGCGCCACGCAAACCGCCAGTGCCGGCAATATGGCTAGCGGCAACAACAGCACACTGGCGAACATCACACCACTGGCAATAGACAGCCAGGCCAGGATCCGCAGAGAGGCGTACGCCAGCCTCACCTTGAGCAAGCGAATACCGAACCAGACAATGCCAAGTCCCATCAGTACCATCAGGCCCAGGTAGGCGATGGTCAGCACGCCAAGTGTCTTGAACACCTGATCCCCGACCATGAAGTCCATCGACCCGCTGACCAAGGCCAGCACAACGATGATCCAGACCGGCCAGCTCAACCCCTGCGCCGCAAAACGCTGCTCGATGAAGCTCTTGAGCCGGATCAGCAAGTAGTTGCCCAACAACATCAGCAACAGGCTCAGCCAGCGGGTATAGCGCTCGACTTGTTGCCCTTCTGCCTGGCCCAGCCAGTTGCTGGCGAAAATGACGCCCAGCATCAGCGCACTGCCCAGCGCCGACATCAGCGCCAACCAGCCAAGCACCTGCAGCTGACGCACACTCCAGCCTGGAAGCTGACGCAGCGGCAGGTCATCGATCAGTTCGACCTGCGGGGCACTGTAGGGGTTATCCGGTTGCATGGGGCTTCCTTGTCCGCAAAAGGGCAAGGCTAACCAGAGATCAGCCGCTTGCCCAGCCCGACTGTACGGCCCAACCCGGCCATGGCTGTACCGCGACGCCGCCGCGACCGCGCAATAGGCTTTGCCAGTCACCGGAGAATGACCATGTCCATCGAACTGCTGCTCGCCTTCATTGCCTTCGCCTTCGTCACCTCGATAACGCCGGGGCCCAACAACATGATGCTGCTCGCCTCCGGGGTAAACTTCGGTGTGCGCCGCAGCATTCCGCACATGCTCGGCATCAGCCTCGGTTTCATGCTGCTGGTGGCCGCCGTGGGTCTGGGCCTCGGCCAGGTGTTCCAGCGCTTGCCGGTGCTGCACGATGTGCTGCGCTATGTCGGCGCCGCGTACCTGCTTTACCTGGCCTGGAAGATCGCCCAGTCCGGCGCGCCGCAAAGCCGTGAAAACCCCGAGGCCAAGCCGTTCACCTTCATACAGGCAGCGGCCTTTCAATGGGTCAATCCCAAGGCCTGGATAATGGCCATCGGCGCCATCACCACCTATACGCCGCAGGATGGCTTCTTCAGCAACGTGCTGCTGATCGCCGCCCTGTTCGCACTGGTCAACTGCCCCAGCGTGGGTTTGTGGACCGTCGCCGGCAGTATGCTGCGCAAGTGGCTGAACAACCCACGTGCGCTGCGCGCCTTCAACATTGGCATGGCCCTGCTGCTGGTCGCCTCGCTCTATCCCATCATCGTCGACACTGGAATGTTCTGATGCAAGACGCCGCCCCTACTCGCCTGCGCCCACTGGCAGACACCTCGACCTCGGCCGTGGTCGCCGGCTTCATCGCCATGCTCACTGGCTACACCAGCTCCCTGGTGCTGATGTTCCAGGCTGGCCAGGCCGCCGGCCTCAGCAGCGGGCAGATCTCCTCGTGGATCTGGGCACTGTCGATCGGCATGGCGCTGTGCTGCATCGTGCTCTCGCTGCGCTACCGCGCGCCGGTGATGATCGCCTGGTCCACCCCTGGCGCCGCGCTGCTGATCACCAGCCTGCCGCAGGTCTCCTACGGTGAGGCCATCGGCGCCTATATCCTGGCCTCGGGGCTGATCGTGCTGATCGGCCTGACCGGCACCTTCGACCGCCTGATGCGCCGCATCCCCGCCTCCATCGCCGCGGCTCTGCTAGCCGGCGTGCTGTTCAAGATCGGCCTGGAAATCTGCGTGGCGGCCGAGCAACAGCCGATTCTGGTGATAGCCATGTTGCTCGCCTACCTGCTCGGCAAGCGCCTGTGGCCACGTTACGCAGTGCTCTGCGCGCTGATCGTCGGCAGCGTGCTGGCTGGCGCCTTCGGCCTGCTGGACTTCACCGGCTTCCAGCTGCAGCTGGCCACGCCTGAATGGACCACACCCAGCTTCTCCCTGGCGGCGGCAATCAGCATCGGCATTCCGCTGTTCATCGTCGCCATGGCCTCGCAGAACCTGCCGGGTATGGCCGTGCTGCGCGCCAACGGCTACGACGTGCCCGCCTCACCGCTGCTGACCAGCACCGGCCTGATGTCGATCCTGATGGCGCCGTTCGGCAGTCACGGCATTCATATGGCCGCCATCAGCGCCGCCATCTGTGCCGGCCCGGAGGCCCATGAAGACCCACGCAAGCGCTACACCGCGGCAGTCTGGTGCGGGGTGTTCTACGCCATCGCTGGCATCTTCGGCGCCACCCTGGCCTCGCTGTTCTCGGCGTTGCCGGCGGCGCTGATCCTGTCCATCGCTGCGCTGGCCCTGTTCGCCTCGATCATCGGCGGGCTGACTCAGGCCATGAGCGAGCCCAACGAGCGCGAAGCGGCGCTGATCACCTTCCTAGTCACCGCCTCGGGCATGACCCTGGCCGGCGTGGGCTCGGCGTTCTGGGGCATCGTCGCCGGCCTGCTGACCCTGGCGATCCTCAACGCGGGCAAACGAACGGCCTGATTCCGAGGCTCATGAAAAAGGCGCCAGATGGCGCCTTTTTCACGTTCATGTCCGGTCGATCAGATCGCCGTGGCCCCACCATCTACCGCCAACGCCTGACCAGTGGTGAACGCCGCATGGTCGCTGCACAGGTAGAGCACGGCAGCCGCAATCTCCTCGACCTTGCCGATGCGCCCTACCGGGTGCATGGCGGCAGCGAACTCGGCCTTCCTCGGATCGGCTTCGTAGGCGCGGCGGAACATGTCGGTGTCGATCACGGCCGGGCACACCGCGTTCACCCGCACCTTCTTCTTCGCATACTCGACCGCTGCCGACTTGGTCAGGCCGATCACCGCATGCTTGGAGGCTGCATAGATGCTCATCTTCGGCGCAGCCCCCAGGCCGGCTACCGAAGCGGTGTTGACGATGGCGCCGCCGCCCTGGGCCAGCAGCAACGGGATCTGGTGCTTCATGCACAGCCACACGCCCTTGACGTTGACACCGATGATGGCGTCGAACTCGGCCTCGCTGCCGTCGGCCAGCTTGCCCTGCTCGATCTCGATACCGGCGTTGTTGAAGGCGTAGTCCAGACGGCCGTACTGCGCCACGGTGGCGTCCATCAGCGCCTTGACCTCGGCATCGCGGGTCACGTCGCAACGCACGAAGCAGGCCTCGCCGCCGGCCGCGCGAATCAACTCGACGGTGGCTTCGCCACCAGCCACATCGACATCGGAAACCACCACTTGTAGTCCTTCGCCAGCGAAGGCCAGGGCGGTGGCTCGGCCAATACCGGCGGCAGCGCCGGTGACCAGGGCGACCTGGCCGGAGAACGTCATGCTCATGTCTGCTTCCTCGCAGCGATTCTTGTTGAATTGGCGAGGAGTCTAGCCAGGCGACAGCGCGCAGAGCAGCACTATCAGGCGTTGGAGTGGCGGGTCATGCAGGGCGCTGATGACGACTCCACCAGCGCGGTGCCGCGATCAGCGGGTAGCCCGGATGAAATCCGGGAAAGATCGGACGGCATTCCAGACCGGCCCCGGATTTCATCCGGGCTACAGGGCTCAGCCTTGCAGTTCGGCAACCACTGCGGCCAGCGCCTGTGCCGGGTCGGCGGCCTGGCTGATCGGGCGGCCGATCACCAGATAATCGGAGCCGGCGTCCAGCGCCTGACGCGGGGTGAGGATGCGCTTCTGGTCGTCTGCGCTGCTGCCGGCAGGACGAATGCCCGGCGTCACCAACTGCAGGCGCGGCTGCGCAACCTTTAGCGCGCGGGCTTCCTGCGCCGAACAGACCAGACCATCGAGCCCGGCATCGGCAGCCAGGCCGGCCAGGCGCAGCACCTGCTCCTGTGGCGGCACGTCCAGGCCGATACCGGCCAGATCCTGCTGCTCCATGCTGGTCAGCACCGTCACGCCGATCAGCAGCGGCTTGGCGCCAGCGAGCTTGTCCAGCTCGTTACGGCATGCTGCCATCATGCGCAGGCCGCCGGAGCAGTGCACGTTGACCATCCACACGCCCATTTCCGCCGCGGCCTTGACCGCCATCGCCGTGGTGTTGGGGATGTCGTGGAATTTCAGATCGAGGAACAGCTCGAAACCCTTGGCCTGCAAGGCCTCGACCACTTGCGGACCACTGCGGGTGAACAGCTCCTTGCCGACCTTGACCCGGCACAGCGCCGGATCGAGCTGATCGGCCAACGCCAGAGCGGCATCACGGCTGGGAAAGTCGAGGGCGACGATGATCGGGGTTTGGCAGGCGGGCATGGGCGGGTCTCGAACAGGATGAAAAACGCCGCGCATTGTAGCGCAAAGCTATCGAACGCTGTCGCGGCTGAAGCGGAATGCCGCCCAGCCGCTCCTACAGGGCAATGAATTTTCGTAGGAGCGGTTGGGCGAACGTTAGGACAGCAAAGGGTCAGGCAATCAAACGTTCACGCAGGCGCCCGAGCATGCCCATCAGGCTGCCCACCTTTTCCTGTTCACGTTCGTCACGGGGCACCTCGGCCAGGCGACTGACCATCTGCTGCGGCTGGGTACGCCAGAGCTGCGCCTGTTCGGCAGCGGCTTTCAGCCCCTTCTCGAACAAACCACGACGAATGGGCTTGGGCAGGTAGCGGAAAATCTGCGCCTCGTTGACCAGACGCAACAGCGCCTGGGTGTCCTGAAACGGCGTGACCACCAGGCTGAGCAGCCGTGGATGAGCCTGTGCCAGCGTCTTGAGCAACGGCGCGGTATCATCACCCGCCAGCTTGAGGTCACTGACCAGAATGTCCACGCTCTCGTTGTTGAGCTGCAGCATGGCCTCGGCCAGGTTGCGCGCGCGCAGCAGGCGGTGCCCGCCCGCGGCACAGAACTCGCCGACCACGTCGAGGGTGCCCTGCTCATCATCGAGCAGCAGGAGCGACAGCGGCGCACTCAGCGCCTCGCTGGCCACGGCTGGCAACGGCAACGCCTGGCGTACCGCCAGTTCGGCGGCCTGGCGCAGGGTGAAGGCCATCTCCTGCGGGTCCCAGGGTTTGGTCAGGTAGCGGAAGATGCCGCCATTGTTCAGCGCCTCCACCGCCGCATCCAGATCGGAATAGCCGGTCAACAGAATGCGCAGCGTGTTCGGCGCGATTTCGCGTGCTTCAGCCAGCAACTGTGCGCCACTCATCTGCGGCATGCGCTGATCGCTGACCAGCACATGAATCTGCTCCTCGCGCAGGCGCTGTAACGCGCGTAACGGGTCGCTCTCGGTCAGGACCTCGTAGTGGCGGCGAAACTGCATCGCGAGGCTACGCAGAATGCGCTCCTCGTCATCGACGAAGAGAATGCGAACGGGTGCAGACATCAGGCGCTCCTTTTCATGGCGACGGTAGCGGGCAGCGGCAGGCTGATCAGAAAACGCGTGCCACGCCCCGGTTCGGAGGCAACGCGAATCTGCCCACAGTGGTCCTGGACGATCTTGTAGCTGATGGACAAACCAAGGCCGGTACCCTGGCCGACCGGCTTGGTGGTGAAGAAGGGGTCGAAGATCTTCGCCATGACCTCGGACGGCATACCGCGTCCGTTGTCCTGCAGCGAGATATGGATGCCCTGCTCATCCGCCCAACTGCGAATCTGGATGCGCCCCAGGCCATCGATGGCCTGGGCGGCGTTGGTCAGCAGGTTGAGCAGCACCTGGTTGATCTGCGACGGCGCGCAGGCGATGCGTGGCAACTCGCCGAGCTGCTGCACCACCTCGACCTTGTCCTTGATGTGGTTACGGGCAATCAGCAGGGCGCTGCGGATGCAGTCGTTGAGGTCGACCTCCTCGCTCATGGCGCGATCAAGACGAGCGAAATCCTTGAGCCCTACCACCAGCTCGGCAATCTGTTCCAGGCCGTACAGGGTGTCGCCATAGAGTTGCTGCAGATCCTCGGCCAGCAGCTCCGGCGCCGCGTGCTGGCGGGCCTGCTCGGCAACCTGCAGCGCCTGAGCGAGGCTCGCCTCGTCGCAATCGGGGTCGTTCAGGCACTGCCCCAGTCGCGCCTGCGCAGCGGCCAATTCGAACAGCGGCTCGCTCAGCTCACGCAGCAGTTGCACGTTGTTCTTCACATAACCCAGCGGCGTGTTCAGCTCGTGGGCGACGCCCGCGACCATCTGCCCGAGCGAGGCCATCTTCTCCGATTGCAGCAACTGCGCCTGGGACTCCTTGAGGTCCACCAGCGCCTGACGCAGCACGCGGTTGCGCTGGGCGACGCGCGCCTCCATGGCCTTGAGCAGGTCCAGCACCGTGCCCTGGCCGCAGTACCCGCCCTGAGCATCAATCAGGATGAAGTCTTCGGTGATCGGGTACTGCAACTGCGCGGTGACCTGTTTGGCAGCATCCTCGAGGCTGGTTTGCAGACTGACGATCAGCGGCGCCTCGTTCATCACCTCACCCACCGGATGACGACCACGTAGGTCGCGCCCGAAGCGCTGCATGAAGATGTCCTGCAGCGTGGCGCGGCTGACCAGGCCAAGCGGCCGATTGTGCTCGTCCACCACCGGCAAGGAGAGAAAAGCGCGGTGTTCCGCCGCCAGGAACAGATCGGCGACTTCATTGATGCTCATCGATGCGGCGAGCGGTGTGACGGCTCGCATCAGCGATTGCAGCGCTCTGGCATGGGTCACGAACGGCCTCCCCGTGCTATTGGAAAGCCGATATTCAAGCAGTGCCAGGTTGCCATCATGTGACAGGCATCACAGGGCCTCGCGCCTGCAAGCCGGACAGCGCCGCGCTCGGCAGCTGCAGATGCCGCAGCAGCCAGCCTGACAAGCAGGTTGCGAGCGGGTATGGTGGAAGTCCAACCCACGAGAGGAATCGATCATGCCCTGGTACGCCTGGCTCATCCTGATCCTGGCCTTGGGCTCCATTCTCGGCAGCATCTTGATGCTGCGTGACACGGCGAAGAAACTGCCGTTGACCGAGGAACAGCTCAAGCGCATCCACGAGCGCAATATCGAGCAGGACGCCAAGGATCGCCGCGAAGGCTGAGTGCCCTCTTCACGCCTGCCCCCAAACGGCCTGCTAGACTGCGCCTCCTTCCCCGAGGAGGCGCCATGCCCCTGCATCTGCGACTGCTGCTACCCGCTTTCACCCTGGCGCTGGGTCATGCGCTGGGCTTCATTGATCCCATCGGCCTGGTACTTGGCGCCGCCGCCAGCGCGCTGATTCTGCTCGGTGATCGACGCCTGCCGGATGGCGCCTGGCGGATTCTGGTGCTGGCCAGCGGTATCGCACTGGCTGCACATCTGGTACCTGGTTTCAGCCCCTGGGCACTGTGGCAACCACGCTCAATCAGCCCTGACGCACCGCCCTACGCCTTGCGCCTGTCCTGGGACAAACTGCTACTCGGTAGCGCCCTGCTGGCCTGGTGGCTGGGGCAACCGTCCAAGCCCGCGCGCTCTGTGCAGGGTGCGGCACTGAGCTGCTTCGTTACGCTGCTGGCGGTGCCAGTGCTGGCGATGCTGGTCGGTCTGCTGGCGTGGCAGCCGAAATGGCCGGAGGGCCTGCTGCTGTGGTTACTGGTGAACCTGGGGGTGGCCGTACTGGCCGAGGAGCTGTTGTTTCGCGGCGTGCTTCAGCCTGCGCTGGTCAAACGCCTGGGGACCTGGCCTGGCCTGTTGCTGACGGCAGCCCTGTTCGGTGCCGTGCACCTTCCCTTCAGCCCACTGTTCGCCTTGCTGGCAACCCTCGCTGGCCTCGGTTACGGCCTGGCCTTCCATTACAGCGGCCGCCTGAGCCTGGCGATCGCGCTGCATGGTGCCGTCAATCTTCTGCATCTGTTGCTATTGAGCTACCCGCTACGACTGCTTTGACCTCGATACGGTAAGGCGAAAAGATGCGCTGCAACTCGCCATCGGCGCGCAGTTTGTCGAGCAATGCGGCGAAGCGCTCAGGGCTGATCGGCGCGCCACCGCGGATCATCGCATGATGGCGGTAGACCTGATCGACGCGCTCGGAAATCAGCAACTGGCGCGCATGCTCACGATTGCGCTTGATGAAGTCGTAGAGATTGGAGCGAGTCACCAGTGCGATATCGGCACGGCCCCGCACCACCATCAGCAGATTGCTGTCGTGTGAATGCCCGAGATTGGCGTTGAAGGTACGGGTGAGGAAGTCCGGGTCACTGTTGAACTGGGCGAAGCCATAGTGATAACCGCGATACAGGGCCAGGCGCTTGCCTTCGAGTTGGTCGAAGTACTCCTGGCCACGCAGTTCCTCGTCGCGGGCAACGAACAGCTCGGCGTCTTCCAGGCCCATGTCGACAGCGGCGGCATCGATGCCCTGCCAGCCCCAATCCGGATTCTCGAAAATCGCCATGTCGATGCGTCCGCGCTGCAGGTCGTCGAAGCGACGCACGATAGCCGTGGGCACCATGGTGAACTGATAGTCGCCCTGAGCTCGGTTGAGCGATTCGAGCAGTTGCGGCAGAAGCCCGCTCGACTCCAGCGAATTGGACTTGATCACGTAGGGAGGAAAATACGCACCGCCCACCTTGACCACTTCGGCAGCACAAGCGTAACCCGCGAACAGGAAACCCAGGGCAATCCAACATCCATGAATCCAGTGCCGCAAGTGCCGCATGTCGAATCCCCAAAAATTCCTTCTTTTAGTGTGATGCAGCCTACTCCAGTCTCTCCTGACCGACCAGATGGTTTTTCGCTACACAGACACTTTGTTGCGCAATGTCAGACGATAACTCCCAAGTTCCCCGGGTAGCCCGCACTGGCCCGGGGTCAGCCCCGTGAACAGGCGGAATATCGCAGCAAATACCTGCCCGCCAGGCTGACGCAATGGTAAGGAGGCACAAGCGACTCAGGCGTCCTTGCACACCAGTGACAGGGCTTCTTCGGCCAGTTGATCCAGACTCATCGGCCCCTGCGGTCGGAACCAGGTGTTGGTCCAGCTCAGGGCGCCGGTGAGAAAACGCCGCTGAATGAACGGATCACCCTTGAAGTAACCCGCGTCACGCGCCTCGCCAAGCACCTTCAGCCAGATCTGCTCATAGGTGTCACGCAACGCCAGCACCTGCGCCTGGCCCTCTTCCGACAGCGAACGCCATTCGTAAACCAGTACCGCCATGGCTTCACCGGTACCGCCCATGATCGACTGCAGCTCGCAGCGGATCAGCGCCAGCAAGCGCTCACGCGTGCCCCGCGCCGAGGCCAGCGCATCGCGCATCAGCGCGGTGTTGTAGACGATGGTTTCCTCCATCACCGAACGCAGGATTTCCTCCTTGCTCTTGAAGTGATGAAAGATGCTGCCCGACTGAATGCCGATGGCCGCGGCCAGATCACGCACGGTGGTGCGCTCGTAGCCCTTGCTGCGAAACAGATGGGCTGCCATCTGCAACAGCTTGCCGCGCGCGCTCTGCGGATCGGTCACCTGGCCACTTTCGACCAACTCCTGCATCACGGCCTGGGCTCTGTGTTCGTCCACGCTGACTGCTCCCCTTAGTTGCCCTGCTCGGCGATTGTTCTGATGAATTCTTCATGCTGCCGGCAAGTGCTTGTCTTGCTTGATGAAATGTATGCGGCGGCAGGCAACCAAGCAAGCGCTTGGGCGCATTTTTGGCCAGTTTGCCCTCTTCCGCCGCTTTTCAACCAAGCGCTTGCTTGGTAATGTCGACTCACCTTCTCAATGTGTGCCGGGCCAATTCCAATGAGCAAAACCGTACGCATCGGCTGCGCCTCCGCATTCTGGGGCGACACCTCCACCGCCGCCGCCCAGTTGGTGCGCGGTACCGACCTGGATTATCTGGTGTTCGACTACCTGGCCGAGATCACCATGTCGATCATGGCCGGCGCGCGCATGAAGAAGCCGGACGACGGCTACGCCCGCGATTTCGTCGAAGTGCTCACGCCGCTGCTGGGCGAGTTGGCGGCGAAGAACATCCGCGTCATCAGCAACGCTGGCGGGGTCAACCCGATGGCCTGCGCGGCCGCCCTGGGCGCCGCCTGCGAGCAGGCCGGGGTAAAGCTGAAGATAGCCGTGCTGCACGGCGACAACCTGCAGCCCCAGCTCGGCGAGCTGGTCAAGGCCGACACCCGCGAGATGTTCACCGACGCCGCACTGCCGCCTTTCTGCGTTTCGGTCAACGCCTACCTGGGCGCACCGGGCATCGTCGCCGCGCTGGAACAGGGCGCCGACATCGTCATCACCGGCCGCGTGGTCGACAGCGCAATAGTCAGCGCCGCCCTGGTGCACGAGTTCGGCTGGGCCTGGAGCGACTACGACAAGCTGGCCCAGGCCGCGCTGGCCGGGCACATCATCGAGTGCGGCGCGCAGTGCACCGGTGGCAACTTCACCGACTGGCGCGACGTACCGGATTACGAGCACATCGGTTTCCCCATCGTCGAAGTCGAGGACGATGGCCGTTTCGTCGTGACCAAGCCAGAGGGTTCCGGCGGCCTGGTCACGCCTTTTACCGTTGGCGAGCAGATGCTCTACGAGATCGGCGATCCGCGTGCCTACCTGCTGCCGGATGTGATCTGCGACTTCACCCAGGTCGAACTGAGCCAGGTCGGCGACAACCGCGTGCAGCTCCAGGGCGCGCGCGGCCTGCCGCCCAGCGATCAGTACAAGGTCAGCGCCACCCACCCGGACGGTTTCCGCTGCACCGCCAGCTTCCTGCTGGCCGGCATCGACGCCGTGGCCAAGGCCGAGCGCGTCGCCCAGGCGATCATAAACAAGACCGATGAGCTGTTCGCTGAACGCGGCTGGGGCCATTATCAGGAGATCAGCGTCGAGCTGCTCGGCAGCGAAGCCACCTATGGCGGCCAAGGTCAGCGCCGGGATAACCGCGAGGTGGTGGTGAAGATCGCCGCGCGCCACGCCAGGAAGGAGGCACTGATCCTCTTCTCCCGCGAGATCGCCCAGGCCGCCACCGGCATGGCGCCGGGTCTGACCGGCATCGTCGGCGGCCGCCCCACCGTCTACCCGGTGATCCGGCTGTTCAGCTTCCTGGTGGACAAGAGCGCCTGCAGCCTGGACGTGGAAATCGACGGCGAGCGCCAGCCGGTCGCCCTGCCCCAGGTCGATGGCTTCGATCCGGCGCAGCTCCGTGCGCCCGCCGCGCTGCCCGTGCCGATGGGCGAAGCCGACGCCACCGTACCGCTGATCCGCCTGGCCGTGGCCCGCTCCGGCGACAAGGGCAACCACAGCAACATCGGCGTGATGGCGAGAAAGCCCGAATACCTGGCGTGGATAGCCGCTGCACTGACGCCCGAAGCCGTGGCCAACTGGATGGCGCATACCCTGGACGCCGAGCAGGGCCGCGTCAGCCGCTGGTACCTGCCAGGCAGCCACAGCCTCAACTTCCTGCTGGAGAACGCGCTGGGTGGTGGCGGCGTCGCCAGCCTGCGCATCGACCCGCAGGGCAAGGCTTTCGCCCAGCAACTGCTGGAATTTCCGGTGCCAGTGCCCAGCGCGCTGGCTGAAGCGCTGTAGGTGCTAATCGTAGGGTGGATGACGCTTCATCCATCCACCGGCTTCTGGTGGAAAACGCTTCGCGGTTTTCCACCCTACATGTTGTAGGAACCGAGAAGGACAACAAGAACCATGAGCTACGACTCCGTATTCAAACCTGGCCTGTTCGCTGACCAGACCATTCTGGTCACCGGTGGCGGCAGCGGCATTGGCCGCTGCGTAGCCCACGAACTGGCTCACCTCGGCGCCCACCTTGTGCTGGTCGGGCGCAAGCAGGACAAGCTGGAGAAAACCTGCGCCGAGATCATCGAGGACGGAGGTAGCGCCAGCTATCGGGTCTGCGACATCCGCGACGAAGACGCGGTCAAGGCCATGATCGCTGCGGTGATTCAGGAACGCGGGCGCATCCATCAGCTGGTGAACAATGCTGGCGGCCAGTTCCCCGCGCCGCTGATCGGCATCAACCAGAAAGGCTTCGAGACCGTGGTGCGCACCAATCTGGTGGGCGGCTTTCTGGTGGCCAGGGAAGTCTTCCTGCAGAGCATGAGCAAGCACGGTGGCAGCATCGTCAACATGCTCGCCGACATGTGGGGCGGCATGCCCGGCATGGGGCACTCCGGCGCGGCCCGCGCGGGCATGGAGAACTTCACCAAGACTGCCGCCTACGAATGGGGCCACGCCGGTGTGCGAGTCAACGCCGTGGCGCCGGGCTGGATCGCCTCCAGCGGTATGGACACCTACCCCGAGTCGATGAAGAACATGATCCGCAACCTCAAGGATCACGTGCCGCTGCAACGCATCGGCAGCGAGTCCGAGGTAGCCGCGGCCATCGTTTTCCTGCTCAGCCCCGGCGCCAATTTCATCAGCGGCAACACCATCCGCATCGATGGCGCCGCCAGTCAGGGCACCCGTGCCTGGACGCTGGGCAAGGCGAAAAACAGCGAGCCCTACAACGGTTTCCATCGGGCCTACCTGCCCGACGTGCTGAAAGATCAGGAGTAAGGCGATGCCTGTGATCCAATCGGAAATCGATGTGCATGACGCAGCCTTCGCGCAGAACCGCGAAGCCATGCTCGCGGCCATCGCGGCCTTCCGCGACGTGGAGCAGAAGGTGCTGGACAAGGCCCAGGAGGCCAAGGCCAAGTTTGACAAACGCGGCCAGTTGCTGCCGCGTGAACGCATCAGCCTGCTGCTCGATACCGGTGCGCCCTTTCTCGAACTGGCCTCGTTGGCCGGCTACAAGCTGCACGACGACAAGGATGGTAGCCAGGCCGGCGGCGGCCTGATCGCCGGTATCGGCTACATCGCCGGGGTGCGTTGCCTGGTGATCGCCAACAACAGTGCGATCAAGGGCGGCACCATCTCCCCCAGCGGCCTGAAGAAGTCGCTGCGCCTGCAGCAGATCGCCTTCGAGAACAAGCTGCCAGTGGTGACCCTGGCCGAGAGCGGCGGCGCCAACCTCAACTACGCTGCCGACATCTTCGTCGAAGGCGCGCGCGGCTTCGCCAACCAGGCGCGCATGTCGGCCATGGGCCTGCCGCAGATCACCGTGGTGCACGGCTCCAGCACCGCCGGCGGGGCTTACCAGCCGGGCCTGTCGGATTACGTGGTGGTGGTGCGCGGCAAGGCCAAGATGTTCCTGGCCGGCCCTCCTCTGCTTAAAGCAGCCACCGGCGAGATCGCCACCGACGAGCAACTCGGCGGCGCCGAGATGCATGCCCAGGTCGCCGGCACCGCCGAATACCTGGCCGAGAACGACGCCGACGGCGTACGCCTGGCCCGCGAGATCATCGCCATGCTGCCGTGGAACCAGCAGTTGCCGGCGCGTCCGACGAAGACCTGGCGCGAGCCGCTGTACCCGGCCGAGGAGCTGCTCGGCCTGGTACCGGCCGACGCCAAGAAGCCCTATGACGTGCGCGAGATCATCGCGCGCATCGCCGATGGCTCGGCGTTCCTCGACTTCAAGAACGAATTCGACAGCCAGACCGTCTGCGGCCACCTGCAGATCGAAGGCCAGGCCTGCGGTTTCATCGGTAACAACGGCCCGATCACCCCGCAAGGCGCAGCCAAGGCGGCGCAGTTCATCCAGCTATGCGAGCAGAGCAACACGCCGATCCTGTTCTTCCATAACACCACCGGTTTCATGGTCGGCACCGAGTCCGAGCGCAGCGGCGTGATCAAGCACGGCTCGAAGATGATCCAGGCCGTGGCCAACGCCACCGTGCCCAAGCTGACCATAGTCGTCGGCGGCTCCTACGGCGCCGGCAACTACGCCATGTGCGGCAGAGGACTGGATCCGCGCTTTATCTTCGCCTGGCCCAACAGCAAGACCGCCGTGATGGGCGGCGCCCAGGCCGGCAAGGTGCTGCGTATCGTCACCGAAGAGAAACATACCAAGGAAGGCAAGGAAGCCGATCCGAAAATGCTCGACATGCTGGAAACCGTGACCGCGCAAAAGCTCGACAGCCAGTCCACAGCACTGTACGGCACCGCCAGCCTGTGGGACGACGGCCTGATCGACCCGCGCGATACGCGCAAGCTGCTGGGCTTTTTGCTGGACATCTGCGCCGAAGCCAACCTGCGACCGCTGAAGAAGAGCAGCTTCGGCGTCGCGCGTTTCTGACCTCAATACAAGATCCGGTGCGCACGGCGCACCCTACGGAGAACAACAATGATCTTTACCCAGGAACACGAGGAACTCCGCCGCACCGTGCGCAACTTCGTCGACAAGGAAATCAATCCGCATGTCGACGAGTGGGAAAAGGCAGGCCGCTTCCCCATCCACGACATTTTCAAGAAGGCCGGCGAGCTGGGCCTGCTGGGCATCTCCAAGCCGGAGAAATTCGGCGGCATGGGCCTGGACTACAGCTACTCCATCGTCGCTGCCGAAGAGTTCGGCACCATTCATTGCGGCGGCATCCCCATGTCCATCGGCGTGCAGACCGACATGTGCACCCCGGCCCTGGCGCGCTTCGGCTCCGACGAGTTGCGCGACGAGTTCCTGCGCCCGGCCATCAGCGGCGAGAGGGTCGGCTGCATCGGTGTCTCCGAGGTCGGTGCCGGCTCCGACGTGGCAGGCCTGAAGACCACCGCGCGCAAGGACGGTGACGACTACGTGATAAACGGCAGCAAGATGTGGATCACCAACTCGCCGTCGGCCGACTTCATCTGCCTGCTGGCCAACACCTCGGACGACAAGCCGCACGTCAACAAGTCGCTGATCATGGTGCCGATGAAGACGCCGGGCATCACGCTCAGCCCGCACCTGGACAAACTCGGCATGCGCAGCTCGGAAACCGCCCAGGTGTTCTTCGACAACGTGCGCGTACCGCAGCGCTACCGCATCGGCCACGAAGGCGCCGGCTTCATGATGCAGATGCTGCAGTTCCAGGAAGAGCGCCTGTTCGGCGCGGCCAACATGATCAAGGGCCTGGAGCACTGCGTCGACACCACCATCGACTACTGCAAGCAGCGCCACACCTTCGGCCAACCGCTGATCGACAACCAGGTCATCCACTTCCGCATGGCCGAGCTGCAGACCGAGATCGAGTGCCTGCGCGCGCTGGTCTACCAGGCCACCGAGCAGTACGTGAAGGGCCGCGACGTGACCAAGCTGGCGTCGATGGCCAAGCTCAAGGCCGGCCGCCTGGGCCGCGAAGTGTCCGATGCCTGCCTGCAGTACTGGGGCGGCATGGGCTTCATGTGGGACAACCCGGTGTCGCGCGCCTACCGCGACGTGCGCCTGGTCAGCATCGGCGGCGGTGCCGACGAAATCATGCTCGGCATCATCTGCAAGCTGATGGGCATTCTGCCTGGGAAGAAAAAATAACGTCGCGTAGCGACGGCCCGGAGGGGGCACCTCTAAAAACGTAGGCGAGGCAGCCACCGCAAGGCAGAAACAGGCGAAGAAGCGCAGTTTACGTGTTGTAAATGAGCATTCTGAGCCTGTTTTTAACGCCGCGATGGCAACGTAGGTAGTTTTTAGAGGTGCCCTAGGGTGGCCGCCAGGGACGGCAGGCCATAAGAAGGGCTGAACGTAGGGTGGACGTCGCTTTTCACGTCCACCACCACGGTGGATCGATAAAGCGTGATCCACCCTACGCACTGAAATGCCATTGTCGTGCGGCGGGTTTCACCCGCCCTACCGAGGTATGCGATGAACGACCTGCCCCACTGCGAAACCCTGCTGCTGAATCTCGACGCTGGCGTGCTGCACGTCACCCTCAACCGCCCGGACAGCCGCAACGCCATGAGCTTGGCAATGGTCAGCGAACTGCGCGCGACCCTGGAAGCGGTGCGCCATGATCCGAACGTGCGCGCCCTCGTGCTGCGCGGCGCCGGCGGCCACTTCTGCGCCGGTGGCGACATCAAGGACATGGCCGGCGCCCGCGCCAAGGGGGGCGACGCCTACCGCGAGCTGAACCGCGCCTTCGGTGCGCTGCTGGAAGAGGCCCAGGCCACGCCGCAGGTACTGGTTGCCGTGCTGGAAGGTGCCGTACTCGGCGGCGGTTTCGGCCTGGCCTGCGTGTCCGACGTGGCCATCGCCGCCAGCGGCTGCAAATTCGGCCTGCCGGAAACCACGCTGGGCATCCTCCCGGCGCAGATCGCCCCCTTCGTCGTGCAGCGCATCGGCCTGACTCAGGCGCGCCGCCTGGCCCTGACCGCCGCCCGCTTCGACGGAGCCGAAGCCCTGCGCCTGGGCCTGGTGCATTACTGCGAAAGCGATGACGCCGCCCTGCAGCAGCGCCTGGCCGAAACCCTGGAGCAGATTCGCCAGTGCGCGCCACAGGCCAACGCCCAGACCAAGGCCCTGCTGCTGGCCAGCGAAAGCGAAGCCCTCGGCCCGCTGCTCGACCGCGCCGCCGAACAGTTCTCCGCCGCCGTCACCGGCGCCGAGGGTGTCGAAGGCACCATGGCCTTCGTGCAGAAACGCAAGCCAAAGTGGGCTGCCAATTAACCCTGTGGGAGGGGCTTTAGCCGCGACATGTAGCCCCCACACATGCCAGAACACCGTAGCCCGGATGCAATCCGGGGATCGCCCCACAGGAGCACGAAGATGCCCGCATTCAACAAGATCCTGATCGCCAACCGCGGCGAGATCGCCTGCCGGGTGATGCGCACCGCCGTCGAGCTCGGCTACCGCACCGTGGCGGTGTACTCCGAGGCTGATGCCGACGCCCGCCACGTACAGCTCGCCGACGAAGCGGTGTGCATCGGCCCGGCCCAGGTCAACCAGTCCTACCTGCGCATCGAGGCCATCATCGAGGCCGCGCAAAAGACCGGCGCCGACGCCATTCACCCCGGCTACGGCTTCCTCTCCGAGAACGCCGACTTCGCCCGCGCCTGTGAAGCAGCCGGCATCGTCTTTATCGGCCCAACCGTGGACGCCATCCACCTGATGGGCAGCAAGCGCCTATCCAAGATCGCCATGCTGGAAGCCGGTGTGCCCTGCATTCCCGGCTACGAAGGCGCCGCCCAGGATGACGACACCCTGGCCAGCGAGGCCGAGCGCATCGGCTACCCGCTGATGATCAAGGCCAGCGCCGGTGGTGGCGGTCGCGGCATGCGCCTGGTAGAGGAATCCGCCGAACTGCTGGGGCAGATCCGTACCGCCCGCTCGGAGGCGCAGAATGCCTTCGGCTCCGGCGAGCTGATTCTCGAACGCGCGGTGATCCGCCCACGCCATGTCGAAATCCAGGTCTTCGGCGACCAGCACGGCAACATCGTCTACCTCGGCGAGCGCGACTGCTCGGTGCAGCGTCGCCACCAGAAAGTGGTCGAGGAAGCGCCCTGCCCGGTGATGACGCCCGAACTGCGCCGCGCCATGGGCGAGTCGGCGGTCAAGGCTGCAGCCTCGGTCAACTACGTCGGCGCCGGCACCGTGGAATTTCTGCTCGATCAGAGCGGTGAGTTCTTCTTCCTGGAAATGAACACCCGCCTGCAGGTCGAACATCCGGTCACCGAACTGATCACCGGGCAGGATCTGGTGGCCTGGCAGATTCGCGTAGCGGAAGGCCAGCCCCTACCGTTGCAGCAGGAAGAAATCTGCCTCAGCGGCCACGCCATGGAGGTGCGCCTGTACGCCGAGGATTCGGCCGCTGGCTTCCTGCCACAAACCGGCCAGGTGCTGCGCTGGGAGCCCGAACTGCTGACTGGCGTGCGCATCGACCACGGCCTGGTCGAGGGCCAGGCCATCACCCCCTTCTACGACCCGATGCTGGCCAAGGTCATCGCCTATGGCGCAACCCGCGACGAAGCCCGGCGCAAGCTGGTGCGCGCCGTCGAGCAGTGCGTGCTGCTGGGCGTGAACGGCAACCAGCGCTTTCTCGCCAACCTGCTCAAGCACCCGCAGTTCGCCGCCGGCAACGCCACCACGGCCTTTATCGCTGAGCATTTCGAAGGTGACCCCAGCCTGCAGCCGCATAGGGCCAGCCTGGCTGAACTGGCCATCGCTGCCGCCCTGCTCTACCAGACCTCGGCCAGCGCCCGCGCGCACCAGCCCGGCCTGTCCGGCTGGCGTAGCGCCGGCAGTGCGCCCTGGCGCTTCGTCCTCAAGCAGGGCGAGCACAAGCACGCCGTGGAACTGGACGTGATCACCAGCGGCCAGCAAGCGCAGCTGTGCGTGCGCCGGGGCGAGGAGCAAGTGTCCTTGCGCCTGCTGGCCAGCGATGGCCGCTGGCTGACCCTGGAACTGGACGGCGTGCGCCGCCGCCAGGCCTACCACATCGAAGACAAGCGCCTGTGGCTGTACGCTGAGCACGGCAACCTGGAGCTGCTGGACGTCACCCACGAACCAGCCGGCGGGCAGAGCGCCGCCAGCAGCGGCGCAGTGAAGGCACCGATGGATGGCGCCATCGTCGAGGTGCTGATTGCCGAAGGCGCCAGCGTCAGCAAGGGACAACTGCTGCTGGTGCTGGAAGCAATGAAGATGGAGCACCCGCTCAAGGCGGGCGTCGACGGCATCGTTCGTCGCGTTGGTGTGAGCCAGGGCGACCAGGTGAAGAATCGCCAGCTGCTGGTGGAGATCGAAGCTGCAGAGGCTTGATATATCGCTGTGGGAGAGGCTTTAGCCGCGAGCGTCGTTCATCGCGGCTAAAGCGGATCGCCGCCCGGCCCTTCCCACGCCCCCATAACAACAAGAAGGAGCACGCCCATGTCACTTTCCGGCAAAACCCTGTTCATCACCGGCGCCAGCCGTGGCATCGGCCGCGAGATTGCACTCAAGGCCGCCGCCGATGGCGCCAATATCGTCATCGCGGCCAAGAGCGCCGAACCGCACCCGAAACTCGAAGGCACCATTTTCAGCGTCGCCGCCGAGGTCGGAGCAGCAGGCGGCAAGGCCTTGGCGCTGCAGCTGGATGTGCGTGACGAAAAGGCCGTGGCGGCGGCCATGGCCCAGGCCGCCGAGCATTTCGGCGGCATCGACGCGCTGGTCAACAATGCCGGAGCGATCAAGCTGGTGGGCGTGGAGAAGCTCGAAGCCAAGCGCTTCGACTTGATGTACCAGATCAACACCCGTGCGGTGATGGTCTGCAGCCAGGCGGCCCTGCCTTATCTTAAAAAAAGCGCGGGCGGGCATATCCTCAACCTCTCCCCGCCGCTCAACCTCGACGCCAAGTGGTTCGCCCAGCACGGCCCCTACACCGCCACCAAGTACGGCATGAGCATGCTCACCCTGGGCATGAGCGAGGAGTTCAAGAAGTACGGTATCAGCGTCAATTCGCTGTGGCCGAAGACCATGATCGCCACCGCCGCCATCGAATTCGAGCTGGGCAGCCGCGATGCCTTCAAGCGCGCGCGTACCCCGGCGATCATGGCCGACGCGGCTCACGCGATCCTGGCCAGCGAGGGTCGCAGCATCAGCGGGCGCCTGCTGGTCGACGAGGACATCCTGCGCGAACAGGGTGTCAGCGACTTCGAGCAGTACCGCTTCGATCCCGCAGGCGGCAGCCTGGTACCCGATCTGTTTATCGATTGAGCACTGCTGCCCCCTTCGTAGCCCAGATGCAATCAGGGGATTGGCTTTCTCGATCCCCTGATTGCATCTGGGCTACGCCTTAGTGGGCGCGGCCTATTTGCCGATCTGCCCTCGCCCGCATGCGCCAGGGCCATGGCTGCGCCCAGCCAGGCTGACTAGAGTCAGGGCTCGCCTCCAATTCATGACACCAAGTGCGAGCCCCATGAGCCAAGCCGATCTGATTTCGCCCTTCCGCTTCCTGGCCCATCTACCGCAGCACCTGCCGCGTGTGCCGCGCATGCTGCGTGGCCTCTACTACGCCGGCATCCGCAACCGCGAGAAGAACCTGTCACTGGCCTGGGCCCTGCAGCGCGCCGCCGAACGCTACCCCGAACGCCCGGCGCTGATGGATGAAAACCGCCAGCTCAGTTACCGCGCCTTCAATGCCTGGGCCAACCGCCTGGCCTGGACATTCAAGGCCGAGGGTGTCGGCCATGGCGACGTCGTCGCGGTGATGCTGGAAAACCGCCTGGAACTGCTGGCGATCCTCGCTGCGCTGAGCAAGCTCGGCGCGGTCGGCGCCCTGATCAACACCACCCAGCGCGGCAAGGTGCTGGCGCATAGCTTCAACCTGGTCAAACCCGGCTTTCTGGTGATCGGCGACGAACTGCGCAGCGACTTCGAGGAAATAGCGGCGCAGCTACACGAACAGCAGGCTCGCCGCTACTGGATCGCCGACCAGGACTGCCTGCACGACCCGGGCCAGGCGCCAGACGGCTGGTTCAACCTCATGCAGATCGCCAGTGGACAGGCCGAGGACAACCCGCCGGACAGCCTGCGCGTACGCATGAAGGACGCCTGTTTCCTGATCTACACCTCCGGCACCACCGGCCTGCCCAAGGCCTCGATCATGAGCCACGGCAAGTGGATCAAGGCCTACGGCGGCTTCGGCCATTCCGGCCTGACCCTGAGCGAACGCGACGTGCTCTACCTCACCCTGCCCTGCTACCACAACAACGCCGTCACCGTGTGCTGGAGCGCGGTGCTGGCCGGGGGCGCGGCCATCGCTTTGCGCCGCCGCTTCTCCGCCAGTGCCTTCTGGAGCGACGTCGCGCGTTATAACGCCACCTGCTTCGGCTATATCGGCGAATTGTGCCGGTACCTGCTCAACCAGCCCGTGCACCCCGCAGAACGGGGCAACAGCCTGCGCTGCATGATCGGCAACGGTCTGCGCCCGTCGATCTGGGCCGAGTTCAAGCAGCGCTTCGGCGTCGAGCAGATCACCGAGTTCTATGCCTCCAGCGAAGGCAACATCGGTTTCACCAACGTCTTCAACTTCGACAACACGGTGGGCTACACCCCGGCCACCTACGCCATCGTCCGCTACGACCTGGAGAACGACCGCCCCCTGCGCGGCAGCAACGGTTTTCTGCAGAAGGCCGACAAGGGTGAAGCCGGTCTGTTGATCAGCGAGATCAGCGCCAAATGGCCGTTCGACGGCTACACCGATCCGGCCAAAAGCGAGTCGGTGATCCTGCGCGACGTATTCAAGCGAGGTGACGCCTGGTTCAACACCGGCGACCTGATGCGCGACATCGGCTGCAAGCACGCGCAATTCGTCGACCGCCTCGGCGATACCTTCCGCTGGAAAGGCGAGAACGTTTCCACCACCGAGGTAGAAAACGTGCTCGGTGCCTTCCCCGGCGTGGAGGATGCGGTGGTCTATGGCGTGGAGATTCCCGGCACCAACGGCCGCTGCGGCATGGCCGCGCTGCGCCTGGCGCCCGGCTGCGAACTGGACGGCACGGCACTGGCCAGCCATCTCGACGCGGAGCTGCCGGCCTACGCCGCGCCGCTGTTCATCCGCCTGCTCGGCGAGGTGGAAACCACCGGCACCTTCAAGTACAAGAAAACCGATCTCAAGCAGGCCGGCTACGCCCCGAACCTAGTCGACGGGCCGCTCTACGTGCGCCTGCCGGGTTCGGCGAGCTTCCAGCCGTTGGATGCCGACACGCATACGGCCATCGAACTGCAGGTGCATCGGTTCTGACGCGAAAGTACGCAACGCGCAGAAGACACGCCGTGACTCGGCGCCCTACTGCTTGAACTCGAACTGCAGCTCGGCGCCCTCGATGGAATCCCAGTAATCGTCCACTCGCACGTTGTTGATCAACTTGCCGCTGATCTGGAACGGGCTGACATCCTCGGGTTTCTCACCGAACAACGGTGGCAGCAATGGCGAGATTTCTTCCTGGGTTTCGCTTTCCAGCGCCTGCTCGAATAGCTCCTGCGGGACGCTCAGATCCAGCGCCAGCTTCGACTCGGGCAGCGCCGGTTTGGAGGACGGCGTAGCAGCGGGCTTGGGCTTGGCAGCGACGCTCGGTTTGGCGGGCGATGCTGCGGGTTTCTCATCGACCACCTTGAGCGCTGTCACGGGCTCGGCCTTGGCAGGCTCGGCAACGGCGGCAGGCTCAGCGGCCGCTTGCGGTGCTGGTACGGACTGCTGCGCAATAGGTTCAGGTGTACGCTCGCAAGCGCTCAAGCAACCCAGACACAGCAACAGGAAAATGGTTTTACGTATCATCGGACTAAGGCAGTTTGATCAGTAACGCGCCCATGCTCCTCCGCCTGGGCGCGCCTGACAAGCCGACTTACACGACTTTTACCTCTTGCTTCCTGCATCGGGCTGCTCGGCCGCCAGGTGGGCGAGTTCGGCCTCGACATCCAATTGCGGATAATCGGCCTTGAGCTGCTCCAGCAGCCGCTGCGCCTGCTCCTGCTCGCCCGCCCTGCGCAGCTCCAGCAACCGTAGCAACGCCTCGCGCGGCTCGCTCTGCATCACCAGCTCGGCCATGGGCGCAAGCGCGGCAGCACTGGCCATCGGAGCATCGGCCATCGCCGCCTGCGGCGTCGAGCGTGCCATTTCCTCACTCCTCATGCGCGCCTGCGGTGCGGCCATACGCGCTACCGATTCGCTCTCGGCAGCGCGCTTGGCTGCCATCGGCGCAGGCGCCGGTGCAACGGGGCTCATCACCACGCTGGGCGGCACGGCATCGAAGGCATCTGGCGTCTGCTCCAGTGTGCGCCAGGTCAGGCTGACGCCGATACCGACACAGGCCAGCCCGGCTATGGCCACCGACCAGCGCTGACGGCCACTGCCGAACAGCCAATGGTGCAGACGCTGCGCCCAACCAGCTTCCGCGCTGTCGGGTCGATGCGCGTTGCCGGCCGCCGCGCTGGCAGCCGCCAGAATGCGTGCATCGAGCTCAGCCGAGGGCTCACCGCTGCCATGGGCACGGAAATGCGCCAGCAGCGCCTGTTCGTGATCCAGTGGTTCTCGTTCATGGGTCATGCGGACAACTCCTCGGTGGCCAGCAGCCGGCGCAGCTTCTGCAGGGCATAGCGCAAACGGCTCTTGACCGTCTCGGCCGGCGTGCGGGTCAACTCGGCAATCTCGTTCAATTCCAGGTCGCCATGGGCGCGCAGCAGGAACACTTCGCGCTGATCTTCCGGCAGGTCGGCCAGCGCCGCCTGCAGCCGCTCCCTCTCGCGACTCAGGCTCCAGTGCTGCTCGGGGCCCGGTTGCGAGTCGGCCTGGGCATGCAGGCCCTCATCGTATGGGTCATGCCCAGCCTGATGGCGGCCCGCCTTGCGCCAGTGATCGATCAGGCGGTTACGCGCAATCTGGTACAGCCAGGTCTTGAACAGCACCGCCTCGCGCTGCTCGCTCTGACTGCGTACCAGGCTCATCCAGGTCTCCTGGAACACTTCCTCGGCCAGGGCGTGATCGCCGCACAGGCCGAGCAGAAAGCGAAACAGGCCCAGTCGGTGGCGCTGGTAAAGCAGGTTGAAGGCCGCGGCATCGCCGCGGCGGTAACGCCGCAGCAAGGCGGCGTCGTCATCCGTGAAAGGTGCGTTCACTGCTGAACTCGTGCGGGAGTGGAAGGCGGAGTGTGCAGGCTCTGGGCGATTTCGGCCAGTTGGATGAACTCGCCACGCAGCCCGAAGCGATCCTCGCCCTTGGCCGAGCGCGCCAGCTCGATGCTCTGCGCCAGGTCGAAGTCGCCGGTGTAGCGCCCGTCCTTGAGTTGCTGGGCGAAGGCCGCGACCGCCGCCGCAAAGCGCAGGTCCTCACTGGCAGACGCGACCGCTTTGGCCTCAGCACGCGCGATGGGCCGCTCCAGCAGACGGCTGGCCGCCTCGCCCGGGGCCTTGTAACGAATCCGCAGCCAGGCCAGTTCGCCGCTCTTGCGCGCGGGCTGAGCGCTCACCTGATAGCGCAGCGGCTCCAGCCAGCCCTTGCCGCCAGCCGGGACGATCTCGTAGAGCGCGGTGACGGTATGCCCGGCGCCAATGTCACCGGCATCGACCTTGTCGTTGCTGAAGTCCTCGCGCTTGAGCGCCCGGTTCTCGTAGCCCAGCAGACGGTACTCGCTGACCTCGGCCGGGTTGAATTCCAGCTGCAGCTTCACGTCGCTGGCCACCGTGGCCAGGGTCGAGCCGAGCTGATCGACCAACACCTTGCGCGCCTCACGCAGGTTGTCGATGTAGGCGTAGTTGCCGTTGCCGGCATCGGCCAACTGCTCCATCAGGCGTTCGTTGTAGTTGTCCACGCCGAAACCCAGGGTGGTCAGCGAGACGCCGCTCTTGCGCTTGTCGGCCGCCAGTTGCTTGAGGCTGTCGAAGTCGCTGATGCCGACATTGAAGTCACCATCGGTGGCCAGCAGGATGCGATTGATGCCGCCGTCGATCATATGCTTGCGCGCCTGCTGGTAAGCCAGCTGAATGCCGGACTCCCCCGCCGTCGAACCGCCGGCGCTGAGCTGATCGATGGCCGCACGAATCTTCGCTTTGTCGCTGCCGGGCGCGGAATCCAGCACCACCTGACTGTCACCGGCATAGGTGACCAGCGACACGCGATCCTGCGCGCGCAATTGATCGACCAGCAGCTTCAGGGTGCCCTGCACCATCGGCAGCCCTTCACGACGATGCATCGAACCGGACACGTCGACCAGGAACACCAGGTTGGCCGGCGGCAACTCCTCGACGCTGCGATCCGACGCCTTGATGGCGATACGCAGCAGGCGCGTCTGCGGGTTCCATGGCGTCACCGCCAACTCGGTGCTGACACCAAAGGGCACATCACCTTGCGGCAGCGGGTAGTCGTAGGGGAAGTAGTTGACCAACTCTTCCAGGCGCACGGCGTCCTTCGGCGGTAGCTGCCCGCCATTGAGGAAGCGCCGCACATTGGCGTAGCTGCCGGTGTCGACGTCGATGCTGAAGGTGGACACCGGCGTCTCGGCGACGGCGAATACCGGGTTGTCGGCATAGGCCTGGTACTGCTCGCGCGACTCGTCACGGTAGCCTGGCGGCAAGGTGTCGGCGATGGGCGCGGGGGCATAGGCCATCGACGCCATGCGCTTGTGACTGGCCTCGGCAGTTACGGGCGCGGCCACGCGTTCACGCAGCAGAGAGGTCGCCGGCGACACGCTGGTCTTGGCCTCAGGTTCCGGACCCGAGGCACTGCAGGCGGCGAGCAGCAGCAAGGCACCAGCCGAGAAACCGGCGGCGAACGGACGAACGAATAGCGGGCAATGAGCGAACATGGTGCAGCTCCTGAGCAATGGTACGAAACCTTCGCTCAGGTAGACGCAACCCTGTGCCGAAGCGGGTTAAACCGCGACGCTTTTTTCTCAGCCTTCCCAGGCAGTGCCCGTCTCCTGGCACAACTGCGTGGCCAGCATGCCCAGGGTCATCAGCGCCCTTTCGGCCTCACGGTTCCAGGGGATACCGCAGTTGAGCCGCACACAATGGTTGAACTGCTCGGTATTGCTGAAGATCAGCCCCGGTGCGATGGAAATGCCCTGCTGCAAGGCGCGAACGTGCAGATCCTTGGTGTTGACCCGCGCCGGCAGGCTGACCCAGAGGATGAAACCGCCCTTGGGCCGGGTCATCTGCGTGCCGACCGGGAAATACTGCTGCACCGCCAGCTGGAACGCGCTGAGATTCTTGCGGTACTCCTGACGGATATGCCGCAGGTGGCGGTCATAGCCACCATTTTCCAGATACGCCGCCACCGCCATCTGGGTAACGCTGCACGCCGAATGGGTGGAAAAGGTCTGCAGGCGCTGAATCTCGTCCTGGTACTTGCCGGCGACGATCCAGCCGATACGCACACCCGGCGACAGCGTCTTGGAGAAACTCGAGCAGTAGATCACCCGACTGTCGCGGTCATGGGACTTCAACGACTTGGTCGGCCCCTGCTCGAACATCAACTCGCCGTAGATATCGTCCTCGACGATCTGGAAATCGTAATCGCCAGCCAGGCGCAGCAACTGACGCTGACGCTCCTCGGGGATGGTTCCGCCCAGTGGGTTGGACAGCCGCGCCGTCAGTACCAAGGCCTTGATCGGCCACTGGTTGGCCGCCAGTTGCAGGGCCTCCAGGCTGATGCCGGTAGTCGGGTCGCAGGGGATCTCGATGACCTTGAGTTCCAGCAGATCGGCCAACTGCAGCAGGCCATAGTAGGTCGGCGACTCCACCGCGATCAGATCGCCCGGCTTGGTCAGCACGCGCAGGCTCATCTGCAGCGCATCGACGCAGCCGTGGGTGATCACCACCTCGGACGGATCGACCACCACGCCGGCATCGCGCATGCGAATCGCCACCTGGCGGCGCAGCGGCTCGAAACCAGGGCTGAACATGTAGCTGAACGCACGCGGGCTGTGAAAGCGGGTGACCTTGGCCAACTGCTGGTGCAGCGCACGCACCGGCAGGTAGTCGACATGCGGCACCGCAGCGCCCAGCGGAAATACTCCCTCGCGACGCGACTCGGTGAGCACCTGGTTGATGATGCTGGCGCGGGTGACCAGCCCCGGGCGCTCCACCCTGGCGATATCCGGCGTCGGCGCGGTCAGTGCGGGGGTTTGATGCACGTAGAAACCGGACTGCGGCCGGGCGCGGATCAGGCCCTGGTCTTCGAGATTGGCATAGGCCTGCAACACCGTGGCGTGGCTGACGTTGAGCTGCGCACTCATCTTGCGCACCGAGGGCACCCGCTCACCCGGCTGGTAGACACCACGACGAATATCCTCGGCCAACTGTTGGGCGATGCGTTGGTAAAGCAACAGATTGGTCATGGCCGGGTCCTCGGGTTCACTGAACCATAACAGTAATCTATTGCTACATAATTGTACCGGCACAGATAAAACAATTTTTCGCCCGCAGCACTGTGCCGGATGGCGACGTCCTCACGCCGCCCCCATCGCCCCTCGATTCAGAGCACAAAAAAGCCCCGGACCATGCCGGGGCTTCTTATGCGGCGGACATTCAGCGTTCAGCGCCGAGCTGGCCTCGCTCGTCGGAGAAGACGATCTCCACCCGCCGATTCTGCGCCCTGCCACGGGCGGACGCATTTTCCGCGACAGGGAAGTCGACGCCGTAACCGGCCACCTGAATACGCTTGGCATCCACGCCCAGGTCGACCAACAGGTCGGCCACGGCCTGAGCCCGCGCGCGGGACAGCTCGAGATTCTCGGTAGCATCGCCAGTGTTGTCGGTGTAGCCCTCGATCCGCACCCGGCGCTGCGGGTTGATCTGCAGGAACTGCACGAGCTTGAGCACCGTGCGGTTGGCTGCCGGCTGCAGATCAGCGCGGCCGGCATCGAACAGCATGTCGCCCAGGGTCATCACCAGGCCGCGCTCGGTCTCGCTGGTGGCAAGACTGACCATCTGTTCTTCCAACCAACCATTGTGCTGCTGCACGCTCATCAGCTTGGCCTCGCGCAACGTCAGTTGCAGACGCTGGCGCTCCAGCTCGAGCTTCGCCGCGCGCTCCTGACTGAGACTGATATCGCTGTGCTGCCGGGCAATCGCGGCATAGCGCTGACTGAGGTAAGCGTAATGACGCACATCGTCGCCACTGCCCCAGTAGCTGGACAGGCGCTCGGCACGGGCCAGCGATTCGCCTGCGCGAATCACGTCCTTGGGCGCTGCACGCAGGACGCTGGGGTCTTCCTTGACCGACTGGAAGCTCAGACGCGCCTCTTCCAGCGCCTGCTCACTCGCCACCTGATTGGCCGCACAACCACTGAGCAAGACACCGATCAGCGCCAGGCTGCCCAGGTTACCGAAAACCTTCATCACATGGCCCCCAGCTGCTGGCGCAGGCGGCCGATACGCAGATTGAGTTCGTTCAACTGCTCCCGCCCCTTGGCGTTGAGGTGCTCGGCCTCGGCCAGGCGCGCGTCCAGTTCGGCCTGTTCGGCGAGCTGGCGCGCCTGCTTGTTTTCATCGTCCTGCATGGCGGCCTGGGCCTGCACGAACTTGTCCTCAGCCTGGTGCAATGACTCGGATTGCTCGCTGACCACACCAAGGGACTTGGTCTGCGCCAAGGCCTGTTCGGTCAGCCGCAGCTGTTCGGTAGGCGCGGGGTCGCTGGCGCAGGCCGTCAAGCCCAGCGCCAGCAGCAAGGGAAGGGTTCGATTGATCACGAAAATTTCCTACTGAGTGACGTCGCCAACCGGGTCGGGCTGCATCTGCTGTGCCTTCCAAAGCTCGAGATTGCTTTGCAGGAGTTGCTCAGGCAGGCCGGCGGAGACCATTTCTGTCATCTTGCGAGCGAGCTGTCCGCGCAACCAGGGTTCGTTGCAGGCCGAGTTGTGCGACAGGGTGAGGTAGAGACCTTCACTCGAGATCGGCGGATCCAGCACCTCGAGGTCATCGTCCATACCCAGCGTTTCGGCTAGCGCCAGGCCGGGATAGTGCTCATAAAGCACATAGTCGGTGCGGCCGAGCAGCAGCTTCTGGAACGCCTGAGTCAGGCTGGAAACGCCCTCCAATGTCAGGTTTTCCTTGGCAAAACTGTCGAACTGCTGACCGAAGCTGTTGCCCACCAGGGTATCGCCCTTGTGCCCCTGCAAGTCGATCCAGCTGCCATAGGGGAAGGCTTCGTCCTTGCGCACCCAGACCACGCTGGGGGTGAAGAAGAAAGCCGGATGCACGTAATCCATGTGCTCCAGACGCGGCAGGGTGACAAAGGCGCCGGCGAGCAGATCGACACGGCCGGTGCGTACTTCGTCCTGCGCCCTTGACCAGGGGCCGGTGTAAATCACATCGATCACAACCCCAAGCTCCTTGGCCAGGTGCTTGAGCAGGTCGGCGTTGGCCCCGATCAGTTGCTGCGGGTTCTGCGGGTCACGCCACAGGTAAGGCGGATACTCCGGGTTACCGGTCGCCACCAGGCGCTCGCATTTACCAGCGGCGAAGCCAACCGCCGGCATCAGGACCAAAGAGCCCCACAGCAACAACGACTTAAACGGACAACGCTTAGGCATCGGCTACTCTCGGTTCATGCGTTGATCGGCAGGATGACGAAGCACCCCGGAAACCTTCTGTGTTCATGCTAGCTTAATGGCGCTGCCATAATAATTAGCGATAAGGACGCGCCATGAAAAAACTGCTGCTCTCGCTACTGGTGCTGCTACTGACCAGCAGCGCAATCCTTTACTTCGCTCCCGCGACTCAGCTCACGGCCCTGCGCCTTCTGGAGCGGGAGCGCGCCGGCCTGAGCCACGAGCAGCTACGTGTCGGCGATCTTAACATTCATTACTACCGGGGAGGACCGAGCACGGCCGAAACCCTGGTACTGATCCATGGCTTTGCAGCAGACAAGGATAACTGGCTGCGCTTTTCCCGCCACCTGAGCAACGACTACCAGGTGATCGCGCTCGATCTGCCAGGCTTCGGCGACAGCGACCATCCGGCCGGCAGTTATGACGTCGGCACCCAGGCCGAGCGCCTGGCCAGCATTCTCGAAGCGATGGGCATCGACAAAGCCCACCTGCTGGGCAATTCAATGGGCGGGCATATCGCCGCACTCTACGCGGCCCGTTATCCGCAGCGTGTCAGTTCGCTGGCCCTGTTCGACAATGCCGGCATCGACGCCCCCCACAAGAGCGAACTGTTCCAGCTGCTGGAGAGCGGCGCTGCCAACCCGCTGGTCGTGCGCAGCCCGCAAGACTTTCAGCGCCTGCTGCAGTTCGTCTTCGTCGAGCCACCCTATCTGCCGGAGTCGCTCAAGCAGTATTTGGCCGAGCAGAGCATGGCCAACGCAGCGCACTACGATCAGGTTTTCCAGCAACTGGTCGAACGCTACATTCCCCTCGAACCCGAGCTGCCCAAGATCCAGGCACCCACCTTGCTGCTGTGGGGCAGGCAGGATCGCGTGCTGGATGTATCGAGCATCGACGTCATGCAGCCGCTACTGGCCAAGCCCAGCGTGGTGATCATGGATAACGTCGGTCACGCACCGATGCTCGAACGCCCCGAAGAAAGCGCCCGGCTCTACCGCCGTTTTCTCGACGGTCTGAAGTGACGGATTCGCAGGCAATAAAAAACCCGCTCATCAGAGCGGGTTTTTCTGCAGCGGGAAAGCGGTTTAGACCAGCTTTTCCAGCTCCGGTACGGCTTCGAACAGGTCAGCAACCAGACCGTAGTCTGCCACCTGGAAGATCGGAGCCTCTTCGTCCTTGTTGATCGCAACGATCACCTTGGAGTCCTTCATACCGGCCAGGTGCTGGATCGCGCCGGAAATACCGACGGCGATGTACAGCTGCGGCGCGACGATCTTGCCGGTCTGACCGACCTGCATGTCGTTCGGTACGAAGCCGGCGTCGACCGCAGCGCGGGAGGCGCCGACAGCTGCGCCCAGCTTGTCAGCCAGGGCATAAAGGTGCTTGAAGTTGTCGCCATTGCCCATGCCACGGCCGCCGGAAACGACGATCTTGGCAGCGGTCAGTTCCGGACGATCGGACTTGGCCAGTTCTTCACCGACGAAGGACGACTTGCCGGCATCGGCCGGGCCGGAGACAGCCTCGACAGCAGCGGAGCCACCTTCGGCAGCAGCGGCGTCGAAACCGGTGCTACGTACGGTGATCACCTTGATGGCAGCACTGGACTGCACGGTAGCGATGGCGTTACCGGCATAGATCGGACGCTTGAAGGTGTCGGCGCTCTCGACCGAGATGATCTCGGAGATCTGGTCGACATCCAGCGCAGCGGCGACGCGCGGCAGGATGTTCTTGCCGTTGCTGGTAGCAGCAGCCAGGATGTGGCTGTAGCTCTTGCCCAGCTCGGCTACCAGCGGCGCGACGTTTTCCGGCAGTTGGTGCTCGTAGGCAGCGTTGTCGGCAACCAGAACCTTGGCCACGCCAGCGATCTTGGCAGCAGCTTCGGCCGCAGCGCCAGCATTGGCACCGGCTACCAGAACGTGAATGTCGCCACCGATCTTCTGCGCCGCAGCAACGGTGTTCAGGGTAGCGGCAGCCAGAGCGGCATTGGTGTGTTCAGCGATAACCAGGATAGTCATTTAGATTACCTTCGCCTCGTTCTTCAGTTTCTCGACCAGTTCAGCCACGGACTTGACCTTGATGCCAGCGCTGCGGGCAGCCGGCGCTTCGACTTTCAGGGTCTTGACGGTGGAGGCGGTGGAAACGCCCAGAGCATCCGGGGTAACGGTTTCCAGCGGCTTCTTCTTGGCCTTCATGATGTTCGGCAGCGACGCGTAACGCGGCTCGTTCAGGCGCAGGTCGGTGGTGACAATCGCCGGCAGGTTCAGCGCAACGGTCTGCAGACCGCCATCGATCTCACGGGTGACGTTGACCTTGTCGCCGGCCACCTCGACCTTGGAAGCGAAGGTGCCTTGGCCGAAGCCAGTCAGGGCGCCCAGCATCTGGCCGGTCTGGTTGTTGTCGCTGTCGATGGCCTGCTTGCCCATGATGACCAGCTGCGGCTGTTCCTTGTCGACCACTGCCTTGAGCAGCTTGGCCACGGCCAGGGAATTCAGCTCGTCAGCGGACTCGACCAGAATGGCGCGGTCGGCACCCAGAGCCAGCGCGGTGCGCAGTTGCTCCTGAGCGGTAGCCGGGCCGATGGTGACGACAACGATCTCGCTCGCCACGCCCTTCTCCTTCAGGCGTACGGCTTCTTCCACGGCGATTTCGCAGAAGGGGTTCATGGACATCTTGACGTTGGCGAGGTCGACGCCGCTGTTGTCCGCCTTGACGCGAACCTTGACGTTGTAGTCAACCACTCGTTTGACAGCTACAAGAACCTTCATGGATTCCTCGTTACTCTCCGGTGAATAAGAATGTCGCCCAGGCGAGCCTGGCCAGTGATGCAAAATTGGCCGCAACCAACCTTTCAGCTCAGACGGCGAGCGCAAAACCGCCCGTATCTTGACCCCGCGGCCTGGCCCGGTCAATACAGCGAACCGGCCGGTCATCCGCGATGTAGTACGATTCTAACAGGCCTACAGAAAATTCAAACAAACGTTTGTATTGGCCCGCTGAGAGGGTGTAGATATAATGCCCACGCCGTGCTTAGGGAGCGAGCCGCGCCCTCCCCCTATAAAACATCGAAGAGCCTTGAGTAGGAGATAGCCTGTGGAACGCGAATTTATGGAGTTCGACGTCGTCATCGTCGGCGCCGGCCCGTCCGGACTGTCCGCCGCCTGCCGACTGAAGCAGAAAGCCGCTGACGCGGGCCAGGAGATCAGCGTCTGCGTGGTCGAGAAAGGCTCCGAAGTTGGCGCTCACATCCTCTCCGGTGCGGTCTTCGAGCCGCGCGCCCTGAACGAACTCTTCCCCAACTGGAAAGAGCTTGGCGCCCCGCTGAACACCCCAGTCAAGCGCGATGACATCTATCTGCTGCGCGACGCTGACAAGGCTACCCGAATTCGTGACTTCTTTGTGCCGAAAACCATGCACAACGAAGGCAATTACATCATTTCCCTGGGCAACCTGTGCCGCTGGCTGGCCCAGCAAGCCGAAAATCTGGGCGTGGAAATCTACCCGGGTTTCGCCGCTCAGGAAGCACTGATCGACGAGAACGGCGTAGTGCGCGGCATCGTCACCGGCGACCTGGGTGTCGACCGCGAAGGCAATCCCAAAGAGGGCTACTACACCCCCGGCATGGAACTGCGTGCCAAGTACACCCTGTTCGCCGAGGGCTGCCGTGGCCATATCGGCAAGCAGCTGATCAACAAGTACAACCTCGACAGCGAAGCCGATGCCCAGCACTACGGCATCGGCATCAAGGAAATCTGGGACATCGATCCGGCCAAGCACGACCAGGGTCTGGTGGTACACACCGCCGGTTGGCCGATGGACATCATGGGCACCGAGAACACCGGCGGCTCCTTCCTTTATCACCTGGAGAACAACCAGGTGGTAGTCGGTCTGATCATCGACCTGTCCTACGCCAACCCGCATCTTTCGCCGTTCGACGAGTTCCAGCGCTACAAGCACCACCCGGTGATTGCCCAGTACCTGGAAGGCGGCAAACGCGTTGCCTACGGTGCTCGCGCCATCTGCAAGGGCGGCCTGAACTCGCTGCCGAAGATGGTCTTCCCCGGTGGCGCGCTGGTCGGTTGCGACCTGGGCACCCTGAACTTCGCCAAGATCAAGGGCAGCCACACTGCGATGAAGTCCGGCATGCTCGCCGCCGATGCCATCGCCGAAGCGCTGGCAGCCGGCCGTGAAGGCGGCGACGAACTGACCAACTACGTCGATGGCTTCAAGGCCAGCTGGCTGTACGACGAACTGTTCCGCAGCCGCAACTTCGGTGCAGCCATCCACAAGTACGGCGCCATCGTCGGTGGCGGCATCAACTGGCTGGACCAGAACATCTTCGGCGGCAAGGCGCCCTTCACCCTGCACGACAACAAGCCGGATTACGCCTGCCTGAAGCCGGCCGCAGAGTGCACGAAGATCGCCTACCCGAAACCGGACGGTAAACTGAGCTTCGACAAACTGAGTTCGGTGTTCCTTTCCAACACCAACCACGAAGAAGAACAGCCCTGCCACCTGAAGCTCACCGATCCGAGCATTCCGCTGGCGAAGAACCTGCCACTGTACGACGAACCGGCGCAGCGCTACTGCCCGGCTGGCGTGTATGAGGTGGTGACTCAGGAAGACGGCGAGAAGAAGTTCCAGATCAACGCGCAGAACTGCGTGCACTGCAAGACCTGCGACATCAAGGATCCGGCGCAGAACATCACCTGGATCGCCCCGGAAGGCACTGGCGGCCCGAACTACCCCAACATGTAATTCGGCGCGGCATGAAAAAGGCTCCTTCGGGAGCCTTTTTCTTTATGGCAACTGCAGCCGCAGCTGCCGGTGTCGAGCCGCCACGCTCAATCCTGATAGATCATCTTGCGGCTCATGCCGCCATCGATGACGAACTCCTGGCCGGTGACGAAACCGGCCGCATCGGAGAGCAACCAGGCCACCTGCGCCGCGACATCCTCCACGGTACCGACACGACCGACCGGGTGCTGTGCATGATCGAACACCGACAGCGGCTCGAGGCGCTGCTGCGACGGATCACGGGCATCGATCCAGCCCGGGCTGACGCAATTGACCCGCACCTCCGGCCCCAAGCTGACCGCCAAGGCATGAGTGAGCGCCACCAGGCCGCCCTTGCTCGCGGCGTAGGCCTCGCAATCGGCTTCGGACTGACTCGCACGCGTCGAGGCGATGTTGACGATGGCGCCGCGATGACCGCGCAGGTAAGGCGCGCAATGCTTGGCCAACAGCATCGCGCCGGTCAGGTTGACCGCCAGCATGCGGTTCCAGCGCTTGAGATCGAGCGACTCCAGCGGTGCCGTGTGGGGATCGGAGAGCGCCGCATTGCATACCAGCGCATCGAGACGACCGAACTGACCGAGCACCTCGGCGACTCCGACACTGACCTGATCTTCCTTGGCCACGTCCATGGCCACGAACCAGGCACTATCACCCAGCGCACGCGCCACCCTGGAACCACGCTCACGGTCGACGTCAGCCAGCACCACCTGCCAGCCCTCGGTGATCAGCCAGGCACTGATGCCCAGACCAATGCCACGTGCAGCGCCGCTGACCAGTGCAACGCGCCCATTATTGGGCGTGTCGTCGTTACCCCACTCGAACATGCTCAGAGTGCAGCCAAGCCGCGCGCCAGATCCGCCTTGAGGTCTTCCAGCTCCTCCAGGCCCACGGCAACGCGAATCAGGCTGTCGCTGATCCCCGCATTGGCACGCTCCTGCGGAGTCAGCCGGCCATGCGATGTGGTGGCCGGGTGAGCGATGGTGGTCTTGGTATCGCCCAGATTGGTGGTGATCGAGATGACACGGGTGCCATCGATGACCTTCCAGGCCGCCTCACGCCCGCCCTTGACCTCGAAACTGACCACCGCACCAAAGGCGCTTTGCTGCTGCTTCGCCAGTTCGTGCTGCGGATGACTGGGCAGGCCAGCGTAGTAGACACGCTCGACCTGCGGCTGCTGTTCCAGCCACAGCGCCAACTGCAGCGCGCTCTCGCTCTGCGCACGCATGCGGATACGCAGCGTTTCCAGGCCCTTGACGAACATCCAGGCGTTGAACGGGCTCAGGGTCGGCCCAGCGGTCCGCAGGAAACCGACCACTTCCTTCATCTGCTCGCTGCGACCTGCTACCACTCCGCCCAGGCCGCGGCCCTGGCCATCGATGTACTTGGTCGCCGAATGCATGACGATGTCGGCGCCGAGCTTCAACGGCTGTTGCAGCGCGGGCGTGCAGAAGCAGTTGTCCACCGCCAGCAACGCACCCTGCGCATGGGCTATTTCAGCCAGGGCAGCAATATCCACCAACTCGGCCAATGGATTGGACGGCGACTCGACGAACAGCAGCTTGGTATTGGGTTTGACTGCAGCCTGCCAAGCCTGCAGATCGGCCAGCGGCACATAATCGACTGCGATGCCGAAACGCTTGAGGTACTTCTCGAACAGGCTGATGGTCGAGCCAAATACGCTGCGCGACACCAGCACATGGTCGCCGCCACTGCACAGGCTCATGACGATGGCGAGGATCGCCGACATGCCCGAAGCGGTGGCCACCGCCTGTTCGGCGCCTTCCAGTGCCGCGATGCGCTCCTCGAACGTGCGCACGGTGGGGTTGGTGTAGCGCGAATAGACGTTGCCCGGCACTTCACCGGCAAAACGTGCGGCGGCATCAGCCGCCGTGCGGAATACATAACTGGACGTCAGATACAGGGCTTCGCCATGCTCCCCTTCCGGCGACCGGCGCTGGCCGGCGCGAACCGCCAGAGTGTCGAAGCCGACGCCATCCAGATCGCTGTCGAGCCGGCCCGCTTCCCATTCCAGTGTCATCTCTCTACCTCACGAATAAGTAGCCCGGACGCAATCCGGGAACTTCAGTGTGACATTCCCCCGGATTGCATCCGGGCTACGACCGAGGGCAGGCGTCCCCTGCCCCCGTGCATCAGTTGTTGTACAGATCGATGATCGCGCTGACCGCCTGCGACTTGGCCTTGCTGGCATCGTTGCGCGCCTGCTCGATCCTGTCCAGGTAGGCCTCGTCGACGTCACCGGTCACGTACTTGCCGTCGAACACGGCACAGTCGAAGTTGTCGATCTTGATCTTCTTGCTGCCGCTGACCGCTTCGATCAGGTCAGACAGATCCTGATAGACCAGCCAGTCGGCACCGATCAGCTCACAGACCTGTTCGGTGGTCCGACCGTGCGCGATCAACTCATGCGCGCTGGGCATGTCGATGCCGTAGACGTTCGGGTAGCGCACTGCCGGAGCGGCCGAGCAGAAGTAGACGTTCTTCGCACCCGCCTCGCGAGCCATCTGGATGATCTGCTTGCAGGTGGTGCCGCGCACGATCGAGTCGTCCACCAGCATCACGTTCTTGCCGCGGAACTCCAGCTCGATGGCATTGAGTTTCTGCCGCACGGATTTCTTGCGCGCGGCCTGGCCAGGCATGATGAAGGTACGGCCGATGTAGCGGTTCTTGACGAACCCCTCGCGGAATTTCACGCCGAGGTGGTTGGCCAGCTCCAGCGCTGCGGTGCGGCTGGTGTCGGGAATCGGGATGACCACGTCGATGTCGTGATCCGGACGCTCGCGCAGGATCTTGTCGGCCAGCTTCTCACCCATGCGCAGACGCGCCTTGTACACCGAGATACCGTCCATGATCGAGTCCGGGCGCGCCAGGTAGACGTGCTCGAAGATGCACGGCGCGTACTTCGGGTCGGTCGCACACTGGCGGGTGTACAGCTTGCCTTCTTCGGTGATGTAGACCGCCTCGCCCGGGGCCAGGTCGCGAATCAGGGTGAAGCCCAGTACGTCCAGCGACACGCTTTCCGACGCGATCATGTACTCCACGCCCTCGTCGGTGTGGCGCTGACCGAATACGATCGGGCGAATGCCGTTGGGGTCGCGGAAGCCGACGATGCCGTAGCCGGTGATCATCGCCACCACGGCGTAACCACCCAGACAGCGCTCATGCACGTGGGTGACGGCGGCGAACACGTCTTCCTCGGTTGGCTGCAGCTTGCCGCGCTGGGCCAGCTCGTGGGCAAACACGTTGAGCAGCACCTCCGAGTCGGAGTTGGTGTTCACATGGCGCAGGTCGGACTCGTAGATCTCCTTGGCCAACTGCTCGACGTTGGTCAGGTTGCCGTTGTGCGCCAGGGTGATGCCGTAGGGCGAGTTGACGTAGAACGGCTGCGCCTCGGCCGAGCTGGAGCTGCCAGCCGTCGGATAGCGCACGTGGCCGATGCCCATGTGGCCGACCAGGCGCTGCATGTGGCGCTGCTGGAAGACATCGCGCACCAGGCCGTTGTCCTTGCGCAGGAACAGGCGACCATCATGGCTGGTGACAATACCGGCAGCATCCTGGCCGCGGTGCTGGAGGACGGTCAGCCCGTCATACAGCGCCTGATTGACATTCGATTTACCGACGATACCGACGATGCCACACATGTGCCACGACCCCTGCTAGATAATTCAGGCTAATTCAGCGACCGACGCAGCGGTTAATCCGCATCGGCCACTCTTTTAAAGCAGATCGGCTGGGTGAGCCGCTCCACCGCTAAACCACTGATCGGACCACCCCAGAATGAGGTTCTTCGACCAGTCGGCGACCATCAGAAAATGCGGCACCAGTTGCGACTGCTGCCACCATGTATCTTGTTCAACCGGCGCCAGGCTGATCAGGCCTACCAGCAGCACGACCAGCAAGCCACCGCGTGCGGCGCCGAATACCATGCCGAGAAAACGGTCGGTACCGGACAAGCCTGTCACACGGATCAGTTCGCCAATCAGGAAATTGACCAGGGCGCCCACCAGCAAGGTGGCGATGAAGAGAATGGCACAGGCTGCAATCACCCGTGCAGAAGGCGTTTCGATAAATTCGACGAGATGCTGGGCCAAGGCGCCACCGAACATCCAGGCGACCACACCCGCGATGATCCAGGTCAGCAGCGACAGTGCTTCTTTGACGAAGCCGCGCTTGAGACTGATCAAACTAGAAATGGCGATGACGGCGATGATCGCCCAATCGACCCAGGTGAATACCACGGTGCGGCCTACCAGCGGAAAAGGCGGAGCATTTTAGCAGAGCCCGGCGATTGGAGTAACCGGGCTTTGCAAAGTCCTAAGCTCAACCCGCTTCAGGCTGAAAGCGCACCACAAAACCGCTGAGCTTGTGCTGGCGATTGAGCTGATCACGCAGGCGCTCGGCCTCGGCGCGCTCGATCAGCGGGCCGACGAACACGCGATTCATGCCATCGAAGGTACGGATATAGGCGTTGTAGCCCTGACTGCGCAGGGTTTTCTGCAGATTCTCGGCACCACTACGGCTGGACAGACTGGCCAGCTGCACCGACCAGCTGATCGGCAGGCTGTTGGCATCCAGACGTGCGTCAGGCTTGGCCGGCGTCGCGCTGGCTACTTGCTCGGTCTTGGCCGGCTCGGGCTTGCTCGGCTGAGCAGCAGGCGGCGGGGTTGCCTTGGGCTGCTCAGGGACTTCGACGACCTGAGGCTCGATCTCATCGACCGGCACAGGCTCCTGCGGCAATGCTTCGGGCTCGACCACATCGGCAGGCTCGACGACGATTTCGGCAGCGACCGGCGCCTGCGGCATTGCCGGAGCGTCCACCACCACGCGCCGCATCTCGTCCTCGCGCGACAGCAGCATCGGTACGAATATCACCGCCAGCGCGACCAGCACCAGAGCACCGACCATGCGCTGCTTGAGCCCCTTGTCCAGCATTGCCATCCCCCAATCCCCTTATCAAGCCGGGCGGGCCAGCCAATCCAGGGCCTCGGCCACGCAGAAAAACGATCCAAACAACAGTATTTCGTCACCCTCGGCAGCCAGCTCGCACTGCGCCTCCAGCGCGCTACGCACGCTCGCGTGCAGCACCGCCTGCGCGCCCTGCCCTCGAAGATGCTCGGCCACCTCAGCGGCGTCGCGTGAGCGCGGTGTATCGAGCGGCGCCACGGCCCAGCCAGCGACCTGACTCAACAGCGGTGCCACGACACCAGGCAGATCCTTGTCGACCAGCAAGCCGAACACCGCCCAGCGCTTTCCGCTCAGTGGACGACTCTCCAGGCGCTGCGCCAAGTAGTCGGCCGCATGGGGATTATGCCCAACATCGAGCAACAGCGTGAGCGACTTGCCTCGCCAATCCAGCGTGCGGCGATCCAGCCGACCCACCACGCGAGTGGCGAGCAGGGCCTGAACGATCTGCCGGTGATCCCATGGCAGCGGCAGCAGTGCGTAAGCCTGCAACGCCAGAGCGGCGTTTTCCATCGGCAGGTCGAGAAGCGGTAGCTGCTGCAATCGCAGCATGCAACCGCGCTCGTCGAGCCCATGCCAGGACCAGTCCTGTGCGCCCACGCTCAGGTCATAGTCGCGACCGCGCAGAAACAGAGGCGTGTCCAACATCGCCGCCTGCCCCAGCAATGGCTGCGGAGGGTCGAGGTCACCACACAACGCCGGCTTGCCGAAGCGCATGATCCCGGCCTTTTCGAAGGCGACCGACTCTCGGGTATCGCCCAGCCAGTCAGCGTGGTCCAGACCAATACTGGTGATCAGTGCCAGATCGGCATCGACCAGGTTCACCGCATCCAGGCGCCCACCCAGGCCGACCTCGAGCACCACGGCGTCGAGCTGAGCACGCTCGAGCAACCAGAAGGCCGCCAGCGTGCCCATCTCGAAATAGGTCAGGGAAATCTCGCCACGCGCCGCCTCGACCGCGGCAAAGGCCTGGCACAGCTCTTCGTCGCTGGCTTCATAGCCATCCACGAGCACGCGCTCGTTATAGCGCAGCAGATGAGGAGAACTGTAAACGCCGACGCGCTGCCCCTGGGCAGCGATCAGGCTGGCGAGAAAGGCACAGGTAGAACCCTTGCCGTTGGTGCCGGTGACCGTGACCACCAGCGGCGCAGGCTTGCCCAGCCCCAGGCGCCGCGCCACCTCGCGCGAGCGCTCCAGGCCCATTTCAATGGCCGTGGGATGCAACTGCTCGAGGTAGGCGAGCCACTCGCCCAGGCTACGTGCGGTCATGCAGTGGCCGGCAGGGAAACCGGAGAGGGGCGGTTCATCATCTGCGAGAGCAGACGCGCCAGGCGCGGACGCAGCTCGCTGCGCGAGATGATCATGTCGATCGCACCATGCTCCAGCAGGAACTCGCTGCGCTGGAAGCCTTCCGGCAGCTTCTCGCGCACGGTCTGCTCGATCACGCGCGGTCCTGCGAAACCGATCAGCGCCTTCGGCTCGGCGACGATGACGTCACCGAGCATTGCCAGACTGGCGGAAACGCCGCCATATACAGGGTCGGTCAGCACGGAGATGAACGGCAGGCCTTCTTCACGCAAACGCGCCAGAGCGGCGGAAGTCTTGGCCATCTGCATCAGGGAAATCAGCGCTTCCTGCATGCGCGCACCGCCAGAAGCGGAGAAGCACACCAGTGGGCAACGCTTCTCCAGTGCGACGTTGGCCGCCTGGACGAAACGCTCGCCGACGATGGCGCCCATGGAGCCACCCATGAAGGAGAACTCGAACGCGCACACCGCGATCGGCATGCCCTCGAGGGTACCGCTCATGGAGATCAGCGCGTCCTTCTCGCCGGTCTGCTTCTGCGCACCAGCCAGGCGATCCTTGTACTTCTTGCTGTCGCGGAACTTCAGGCGATCAACCGGCTCCAGGTCGGCGCCGATCTCCTCACGACCATCGGCATCGAGGAACAGGTCGATGCGAGCGCGAGCACCGATACGCATGTGGTGATTGCACTTGGGGCAGACGTCGAGCGTCTTTTCCAGCTCAGGACGATAGAGCACAGCATCACAGGACGGACATTTGTGCCACAGGCCCTCGGGCACAGAGCTCTTCTTCGCCTCGGAACGCATGATCGAGGGAATGAGTTTGTCTACCAACCAGTTGCTCATGCTGTCATTTCTCCATAACCGTTGGTTCGGATGAACGCCTCGTCATGAAACGTCCATCTCCAGCAATTTTTTTTCTGCCGCATCCAGCACCCGCCGCAGCGGGCCATGGCGGCGTGACAGGCTAATTGACGGCCCCGCCTCAATCGCCGTCACATTGCGTGTCACGCACCGCCTGCACGAATGCGTGAATCTTGCCTGCATCCTTTATGCCTTTACTGGCCTCGACCCCGCCGCTGACGTCGACAGCATAAGGTCTGACCTGGCGAATCGCCGCCGCGACATTGCCGGCATCGAGACCACCGGCCAGAACGATGGACCTGCCAGAGTCCTGCGGCACCAGCGACCAGTCGAAAGCCGCACCAGTGCCACCAGGCACACCTTCGACGAAAGTGTCGAGCAAGATGCCTCGTGCACCAGCGTAGGGCGCCATCAGGGCCGCCACGTCCTCACCGGGGCGCACACGCAGCGCCTTGATATAGGGACGGGCGTAGCCTTCGCAATCAGCGGGCGCCTCGTCACCGTGGAACTGCAGGAGATCCAGCGGCACCTGCTGCAACACAGCCCGCAGGGCTTCACGCGGCATGTCGACGAACAGACCGACGCAGGTCACGAACGGCGGCAGGGCCCGAACGATCGCTAGGGCCTGCTCGACGCTGACGGCACGCGGGCTCTTGGCGTAGAACACCAGACCAATGGCGTCGGCGCCCGCCTCCACAGCGGCCAGCGCATCCTCAACCCGGGTAATGCCGCAAATCTTGCTGCGCACGCGCATTCGTTTCACACCCTCGTATGTCGAACGCCGGATGGTAACAAAGGCTCAGCCCCGCCGCACATCCGCGAGACCGGAGAGAAAATGCGGGCCGAGATAACGTGACGGCAGGTCGAACTCCTCTGGGTACTCCACCTGCACCAGATAGAGCCCATAAGGATGAGCGGTCACGCCACCACTGCGGCGCTCCGCGCGCGCTAGCACTTCGCTGATCCACTCAACTGGCCGTTCGCCCGCGCCAATGGCCATCAACACACCGGCGATGTTGCGCACCATGTGGTGCAGGAAGGCGTTGGCGCGAATATCCAGCACGATGAAACAACCGTGCTCGATCACTTCCAGGTGGTGCACGGTTTTGATCGGCGACTTGGCCTGGCACTGACCGGCGCGGAACGAGCTGAAATCATGGGTGCCGACCAGCGCTCGGGCTGCTTCACGCATGCGCGCCACATCCAGCGGCCGATGATTCCAGGTCACCTCTTCGGCCATGTGCGCCGGGCGAATCGGATCACTGTAGATCACGTAGCGATAGCGCCGGGCCATGGCACTGAAGCGCGCATGAAAATGCGCCGGCATCACCTTGGCCCAGGTCACGCTGATGTCCTTGGGCAGGTTCAGATTGGCCCCCATGATCCAGGCATGTAGCGGCCGCTCTACGCAGGTGTCGAAATGCACCACCTGGCCACTGGCATGCACCGATGAATCGGTTCTCCCCGCACAGTGGATAGTGACTGGCGCCCCACCCGCCACCTTGGACAGCGCGTCCTCCAGGCAACCCTGAATAGACGCGACATTGCCACGCTGACGCTGAAAGCCGCGATAACGCGCACCCCGGTATTCAAGACCAAGGGCAACTCTGGAAAAGCCAGCGGCCGCCATTTCGGCGGCCGCTACAGGTACTGCTTGAGACATGGAATCGATCAAACCAACTTGGAAATCATCTCGCGAGCTTCTTGCTGCTGCATGTCGCTACCCTCGGCCATTACCTCATCGAGAATATCGCGTGCGCCCTCGGTATCACCCATGTCGATGTAGGCACGCGCCAGGTCGAGCTTGGTCGCGGTCTCATCGGTGCCGGAGAGGAAGTCGAAGTCATCGTCACCTTCGAGCTCGCTGGACAGACCATCGACCGGCGCCAGCGGAGCGCTCTGCGGCTCCTCGAAGTCAGTCGACAGCTGATCCAGCTCGGCGCTCACTTCATCCAGCTGCGCGGCGAAGCTGCCTGGCTCAACATCCGCCTGCGCCGGGGCTTCGTCTTCGAGCGACAGGTCGAAGTCAGCCGGCAGATCGAGATCGGCAGCCGGGGTTTCTTCCGGCAGGTCGAGGCCCAGACCGGACAGGTCATTGGCGGGCTGGCTCAGCGGCGCCTCATCGTCGAGGCTCAGCAGGAAGTCATCGGCTTCGTCGCTGGAAGTCGCAGCCGGCTCATCCAGATCCAGGCTGAACGCGGACAGATCATCGGCAGGTTGCGACAACTCGACCTTGTCATCATCCAGCGCCAGATCGAAGCTCAGATCGTCATCGGAGGCAGCGGCCGGAGCAGCGGGCTCGTCGACCAGGCCAAAGTCCAGATCATCTTCCAGCGAAAGAGGCGCTTCTTCAGCCTTGGCAGACTGAAGATCACTCTCCAGGTCGGCCTCGAGATCATCAAGGCTGAGGTCGAAGGCGTCATCCAGGTCACCATCATTGGACGCAGGCGCTTCGGCGGCAGGCTCATCCAGGCTGAGATCATCCAGGCTGAACTCGCTCATATCGTCATCGGCGGCCGCAGCGGCAGCTACGGCGCCAGCACCACCGGCAAAGGCGGCAATAGCCGGGTACTTGGATTTCAGCTGCTCGGCCTCGGCATTCACACCACCGATTTCACGCAGCTCATTGTCCTGACGTGCGAAGCCTTCGCGATCACCCAGTTCGGCGTAGACTTCCATCAGTTTCAGACGCAGATCAGCACGATGCGGTTCGTCGTTGATCGCGTTCTGCAGCAGCTCCGCAGCCTGATTGAAGCGACCGTAGGCGATGTAGATGTCCGCCTCGCCCAGTGCGTCTCCCGTCTGCGCCGTAACGCGTTCTTCACCGGCAGCCTGAGCGGCATGGGCTGGCTCATCATCGAGGCCGGCGAAGCTGTCTTCAGGCATGTCCAGATCGGAAGCGAACGCCTGATCCTGCGACAGATCATCGGCCAGCTCATCTTGCAGCTCGGCCTCCTTCATGGCGTTGCGACGCGACAGCGCCATCAGACCCACCAGCAGCAACAGAAGCACGCCACCGCCAGCCAACCCCAGAGTCATGGGATTGGCCATCAGATCATCGATAAAGCTCTGCGGGGCTGGAGCCGGCGCTGGTGCTGGAGCAGCAGGCTTGGTTTCTTCAGCCGGCTTGGCCGGGGCAGCAGGCTCAACGGCAGCAGCCGGCTCACTGGCCGGCTGTTCGGTGGCGGCGGCGCTGTCTTCGACAGGCGCAGCCGGTTCCTCGGAATAATTGTAATCAGGCGCCGCCTCCTCAGGCGGCGTAGTGGGCGGCGTTGCCGCCTCCGTCGCAGGCGGCGCAGCCTCAGGTGCCGCTGCCGGAGCTTGCTCCGCGGGAGTTTCCGCTGCGGGCTCTTCAGCTGGCGTTGCCGCTGGAGCCGCGGAAAGATCCGCCTGCAACTTGGCCATCTGACTGTCTTTCAGTTCAACCAGTCGCTGCAGCTTGTCCAGCTGACTTTGCAGATCACTGACGCGGCTTTGCAATTCGGCATTTTCGCGACGCGTCGAATCCAGGCTTTCCTGAGTGACTGCGAGCTTGTCTGCCAGCGCCTTGCTGTTGGCCGAACCTGTATCGCTACCACGAGTTGACTGGCCCGCCTCTGCGGCAACCAGCTTCAGGCTGTCGCCCGCCTCGGCGGTCGCAGGTGCGGCGCCGGCCTCAGTGCGGCGAGTGGCATCCAGCTGACGCGAAGCGACGGCACGACCTTCGCGCCAAGCGGCGTTCTGCTCGGCCACCTGAGCGATGGCTTCAGCGTTGCTGCGGCTACGAACCTGCTGCTCATCCGGCAGGCGCAGCACCTGACCGCTCTTCATGCGGTTGATGTTGCCCCCGATGAAGGCATCAGGATTCAGGTCCTGAATGGCCAGCATGGTCTGATTGATCGAACCACCGCCGACGCGCTGAGCGATCTCCCACAGCGTGTCGTTGGCGGTGGTTTTGTACTCGTTACCGGAAATGGCGCGCGATGCGGGTGCCGGAGCGACCGGGCGCGGTGCGGCGGCTGGTGCAGCACTGCGTGGCGCTGCCGGAGCTGCAGAGGGGCGCGGCGCAGGCGCGGCGATCGGCAACTGCGGCGCAGCGGCAACGGTAGTTTGCGGAGAATAAAGCGGCGGATCGAGCAGCAGCGTGTACTCACGCAGCAACCGCCCGTTCGGCCAGAGCACTTCCACCAGGAAGTTGAGGTAGGGTTCGCGGACAGCCTTGCTCGAGGTGACGCGAATCACGCTCTTGCCGTTGGGCTTCAGGACGGGAGTGAACTTGAGGTCGGTCAGGAAGTACTGGCGATCTACACCAGCTTTGACGAACTCTTCAGGAGACGCGAGACTCGGAATCACCTCATTCGAGGCCAGGTCACGCACCTCCAGCAATTCGATTTCCGCTACCAACGGCTGATTCAGCGACGATTGCAGGGTAACTTCACCCAACCCCAGCGCATGCGCCATACCGGAAGACAGCGCGGAAGCAGCTGCGATTGCCAGCACCAGTTTGCGAACCCGAACCATAGCGTTATCCCTTGTTTTATCTTTTTTCTCGGCATGCGAGAAGGTCTTGATAACTGCTGCCTGCCTCCGCTCCAAGAGCGGCTCCCCATTCAGCAATCAACTCAGCCAGTATTGCCAAGCTAGAAAGATTCTTCAAATTTCTAGGTAAGTATCTTTTACAGATAGTGTTTTATCAATAACTCCGCTATTTGCACAGCATTCAAGGCAGCGCCTTTTCTTACATTATCAGACGCAATCCACAAATTGAGTTGCTTTGAATCGCTCACGCCACGACGAACACGCCCAACATAGACCTGATCCTGACCCACTGCATCGCCAACTGCCGTCGGGTAGTCACCCGTCTCGACCAGCTCGATGCCCTGCTCCGCTTCGAGCAACTTGCGCACCGCGAGCAAATCGATATCCGCATCGCCCTGTACGGCAACTGCCAGGCTGTCACCGAAGAACACCGGCACCAATGCGCAGGTTGCCGCCACCGAAAGCTCAGGCAAACCCAACAATTGCTGTAACTCGGCCGCCAGACGCTTCTCCAGCTGGGCATGCCCCTGATCGTCAACCTCACCGACCTGTGCCAGCAGGTTGAAGGCAATCTGCCGATCCACCGTTTTCGGCTCCAGCGGGCGTGCATTGAGCAGCTCTGCAGTCTGCCGCGCCAACTCCTGTACACCACTGCGCCCCAGGGTGGAAATCGACAACATGGCGGCTACCTGCAATTGCTGCGGCCGTAGCGCAGGCTTCAGTGTCGCCAACACCAACGCGCAGGCAACCGCCGAAGGCGTAGGTGCACTGACGCACCAGGGCTTGGTCAATGCCGGCAGCCCTTCGACACCAAGCTCGGGCAACACGCAAGGCGCCTGATCCAGTGACAAGGCGCCGCTCAGATCGATAAGGCAGCACCCTGCAGCAAGCGCCCGCTCACGATAAGTGCGCGTGACCTCGCCCCCTGCGGCGAAGAACGCCAATTGCACCTGGGCAAAATCGAAGGCATCCAGCGAGCGGACCCGTACCTGGCGCCCCCGAAACGACAGGCTCTGACCTGCCGACTCGCTGCTCGCAAGCAGGTGCAGGTCCTTGAGTGGAAACTCGCGCTCTTCTAGCAGTTCGACCAGCGCTTCACCGACGCTACCGGTAGCGCCGATCAGGGCAACATTGATGGACTGACTCATGGAGGGCACCTGTGACGCAGAAGGAGCGGCACTGTAACCGCGCCCCCTCGCCCAGGCAATCGACTTGGACACCCCAGAAAAGACAAAGCCCCTCTACCGAAGTAGAAGGGCTTTGCTTGATTCGAGATGCGACCGCCGCGCTTAGCGCTCCAGCAGGATCCGCAGCATACGGCGCAGCGGCTCGGCAGCGCCCCACAGCAGTTGGTCACCCACGGTGAACGCGCCCAGGTACTGCGAACCCATGTTGAGCTTGCGCAGACGGCCGACCGGAACGCTGAGGGTGCCGGTCACGGCAGTCGGGCCAAGATCGCGGATGGAATCTTCGCGATGGTTCGGCACCAGCTTGACCCAGGGATTGTGCTGACTGATCAGGCCTTCGATGTCGGCCATCGGCACATCCTTGTTCAGCTTGATGGTCAGTGCCTGGCTGTGGCAACGCATGGCGCCGATGCGCACGCAGATACCGTCGACCGGGATCGGGCTCTTGAAGCGACCGAGGATCTTGTTGGTCTCGGCCTGGGCCTTCCACTCTTCGCGGCTCTGCCCGTTCGGCAGTTCCTTGTCGATGTAGGGGATCAGACTGCCGGCCAGCGGCACGCCGAAATTGTCCACCGGGAAGCTTTCGCCACGCATGGCTTCGGCGACCTTGCGATCGATGTCGAGGATGGCACTGGCCGGGTCGGCCAGTTCATCAGCGACGGAGCCATTGATCGCGCCCATCTGCTTGATCAGTTCGCGCATATTCTGCGCACCGGCGCCAGAAGCGGCCTGGTAGGTCATGGCACTCATCCACTCCACCAGCCCGGCTTCGTACAGACCGCCAAGGGCCATCAGCATCAGGCTGACGGTGCAGTTGCCGCCGATGTAGTTCTTGGTACCGGCGTCCAGCGCCTGATCAATCACCTTGCGGTTGACTGGGTCGAGCACGATCACCGACTCGTCATCCATGCGCAGGCTGGAGGCAGCATCGATCCAGTAGCCCTGCCAGCCGGCTTCACGCAGCTTGGGGAAGACTTCATTGGTGTAGTCGCCGCCCTGGCAGGTCAGGATCACATCCAGACCTTTCAGGTCATCAATGCTGTAGGCATCTTTCAGCGCAGCGATGTCCTTGCCAATGGCCGGGCCTTGGCCGCCGACATTGGAGGTGGTGAAGAACACCGGCTCGATCAGGTCGAAGTCCCGCTCTTCCAGCATGCGCTGCATGAGCACGGAACCGACCATGCCACGCCAACCGATCAGACCTACACGTTTCATAACGACTACACCTATATAAACAGCCCACCGGAACCACCCCGGCGGGGCTGGAAAGATTACAGACTACGCAGTGCTTCGACTACTGCATCACCCATGGCAGCAGTACCGACGCGGGTCTTGCCTTCGGACCAGATATCACCGGTACGCAGCCCCTGATCCAGCACCAGGCTCACGGCTTTCTCGATGGCATCGGCAGCGGCCACCTGGCCGAAGCTGTAACGCAGCATCATGGATACCGAGAGAATGGTGGCCAGCGGGTTGGCGATGCCCTTGCCGGCGATGTCCGGCGCAGAGCCATGACACGGCTCGTACATGCCCTTGTTGTTGGCGTCCAAGGATGCCGACGGCAGCATGCCGATGGAACCGGTCAGCATCGACGCTTCGTCAGATAAAATGTCACCAAACATGTTGTCGGTGACCATCACGTCGAATTGCTTGGGTGCGCGCACCAGTTGCATGGCGGCGTTATCGACGTACATGTGGCTCAGTTCGACGTCCGGATAGTCCTTGGCGACCTCTTCGACCACGGCGCGCCACAGTTGACTGGATGCCAGCACGTTGGCCTTGTCCACCGAGCACAGCTTCTTGCCACGCACGCGGGCCATGTCGAAACCGACCTTGGCGATACGGCGAATTTCGCTCTCGCTGTACGGCAGGGTGTCGTAGGCCATGCGCTCGCCGCTTTCCAGCACCTTGCTCTCGCGCGGCTGACCGAAGTAGATGCCACCGGTCAGTTCGCGGACGATGAGGATGTCCAGGCCGGCGACCACTTCCGGTTTGAGACTGGAGGCCTCGGCCAGTTGCGGATAGAGGATGGCCGGACGCAGGTTGCCGAACAGGCCCAGCTGCGAGCGGATCTTCAGCAGACCGCGCTCGGGGCGGATGGCCGGATCGATTGTGTCCCACTTCGGCCCGCCAACGGCACCCAGCAGTACGGCATCGGCAGCCTTGGCGCGGGCCATGGTCTCGTCGGCCAGCGGCACGCCATAGCGATCGATGGCGGCGCCACCCAGATCATCGAAGCTCAACTCGAAACCCAGGGCGTACTTGTCGTTGGCCAGGTTCAGCACCTTGACCGCCTCGGCCATGATTTCCGGGCCGATACCATCACCTGGGAGAACCAGAATCTGCTTGCTCATTGCATTCCTCAATCTATCCGCAGGGTGGATGACGCTATTTTCATCCACCGCAACCCGGCACGCTGGATGGATAAAGCACCCTCCAGCCTACCCTGATGTATTACTTGATCGCGCCGAACAGCCAGGGGCTGCTCTGCTGGTATTGGGCCTCGAAGGACTTGATCGCTTCCTGATCCTGCAGGGTCAGACCGATGTCGTCCAGACCATTGAGCAGACAGTGCTTGCGGAAGGCATCGACCTCGAAGCTGTACTGCACGCCATCGGGGCGAGTCACGGTCTGCGCCTCGAGGTCGACGGTCAGCTGGTAACCCTCGGTGGCCTCGGCCTGCTCGAACAGCGCATCGACCTCTTCATCCTTGAGGATGATCGGCAGCAGGCCGTTCTTGAAGCTGTTGTTGTAGAAGATGTCGGCGAAGCTCGGTGCGATCACGGTACGGAAGCCGTACTCGTCCAGCGCCCACGGTGCGTGCTCGCGCGAGGAGCCACAGCCGAAATTCTCACGGGCCAGCAGCACACTGGCGCCCTGATAGCGCGGGAAATTCAGCACGAAATCCTGGTTGATCGGACGCTTGGAGTTGTCCTGGTTCGGCTGACCGACATCCAGGTAGCGCCACTCATCGAACAGGTTGGGGCCGAAGCCGGTGCGCTTGATCGACTTCAGGAACTGCTTGGGAATGATCTGGTCGGTGTCGACGTTGGCGCGATCGAGCGGGCAGACCAGACCGGTGTGTTGGGTGAAAGCTTTCATGTGCGGTCTCCTCAGGCCTGAATCAATTCGCGAACGTCGATGAAACGACCGGTCACTGCTGCTGCAGCAGCCATGGCCGGGCTGACCAGGTGGGTGCGACCACCGGCGCCCTGACGGCCTTCGAAGTTGCGGTTGGAGGTCGAGGCGCAATGCTCGCCACTGCCGAGCTTGTCCGGGTTCATCGCCAGGCACATGGAGCAGCCCGGCTCACGCCATTCGAAACCGGCCTCGATGAAGATCTTGTCCAGCCCTTCGGCCTCGGCCTGCGCCTTGACCAGACCAGAGCCCGGCACCACCAGCGCCTGCTTGACGGTCGCGGCGACCTTGCGGCCCTTGGCCACCTCGGCAGCAGCGCGCAGGTCTTCGATGCGCGAGTTGGTGCACGAGCCGATGAACACGCGATCCAGCTGGATATCGGTGATCGGCTGGTTGGCCAAAAGGCCCATGTACTTCAGCGCACGGGTGATCGAGTCCTTCTTCACCGGGTCGGCTTCTACGGCCGGATCCGGCACGTTCTGGTCAACGGCCAGCACCATCTCCGGCGAGGTACCCCAGCTGACCTGCGGCTTGATGTCTTCGGCTTTCAGCTCGACCACGGTGTCGAACAGCGCATCGGCGTCGGATACCAGGTTCTGCCACTGCGCCACGGCCTTGTCCCAGTCGCTGCCCTTGGGCGCGAACGGGCGATCCTTGACGTAGGCGATGGTCTTCTCGTCGACTGCCACCAGGCCCACACGGGCACCGGCCTCGATGGACATGTTGCAGATGGTCATGCGCCCTTCCAGCGACAGATCGCGGATCGCGCTGCCGGCGAATTCCAGCGCATGGCCGTTACCACCGGCGGTGCCGATCTTGCCGATCACGGCCAGGACGATGTCCTTGGCGGTGACGCCGAATGGCAACTTGCCTTCGACACGCACCTGCATGTTCTTCATCTTCTTGGCCACCAGGCACTGGGTAGCGAGCACGTGCTCGACTTCCGAGGTGCCGATGCCATGGGCCAACGCACCGAAGGCGCCATGGGTGGAGGTGTGCGAGTCGCCGCAGACCACGGTCATGCCCGGCAGCGTGGCGCCCTGCTCCGGGCCGACCACATGAACGATGCCCTGGCGCACGTCGTTCATCTTGAATTCGAGGATGCCGAAGTCGTCGCAGTTCTCGTCGAGGGTCTGCACCTGGATGCGCGAGACCTCGTCGGCGATGGCTTCGAGACCACCCTGACGCTCGGCCTTGGTGGTCGGCACGTTGTGATCGGGAGTGGCGATGTTGGCGTCGATGCGCCACGGCTTGCGCCCGGCCAGACGCAGCCCTTCGAATGCCTGCGGCGAGGTCACTTCATGGAGGATGTGACGATCGATGTAGATCAACGAGGAACCGTCGTCACGACGTTTCACTTCGTGCATTTCCCAGAGCTTGTCGTAGAGCGTCTTGCCAGTCATCAGCCTTACCTCATCAGCGCCTTTTGAGCACCTCTGGAAACTGCCTGCGTTATCACCGCGCGGCGTCAGAAGTGCGCTTTTCTATGCCCGGGCGAAAAATGGCCCTTCGGCTTATGGGGAGAATGCTATGGCCGGGCACGAAATAACTCAAATTCATATTTTTTATTCAAAGGATTCCACAGAGGAATGTATGCTCGGTGCATCATCCCTTACCCGGAGCGCCCCATGGATCTGGCCAACCTCAATGCCTTCATCGCCATCGCCGAAACGGGCAGCTTTTCCGAAGCGGGCGAGCGCCTGCATCTGACCCAACCCGCCGTCAGCAAGCGCATCGCAGGTCTGGAACAGCAGCTGGGTGTGCGCCTGTTCGACCGCCTCGGCCGGGAGATCGGCCTGACCCAAGCCGGCCGCGCCCTGCTGCCACGCGCCTACCAGATCCTCAATGTACTGGACGACACCCGCCGCGCCCTGACCAACCTGTCCGGCGAGGTCAGCGGCCGCCTGACCCTGGCGACCAGCCACCATATCGGCCTGCACCGCCTGCCTGCCCTGCTGCGTGCCTTCACCCGCGCTCACCCGCAGGTGGCGCTGGACATCCAGTTTCTCGACTCGGAGGTGGCGTATGAAGAAGTGCTGCATGGCCGCGCCGAACTGGCGGTAATCACCCTCGCCCCGGAAACCCGTGACCCCATTCGCGCCACCGCGGTATGGGACGACCCGCTGGATTTCGTCGCCGCACCGGAACATCCGCTGGCGCGTAGCCAGGCGATCAGCCTGGCCGATGTCGCACAGCACCCGGCCGTCTTCCCCGGCGGCAACACCTTCACCCACCACATCGTCCAGCGCCTGTTCGAAGCCCAGGGCCTGACGCCCAACATCGCCATGAGCACCAACTACCTGGAAACCATCAAGATGATGGTGTCCATCGGCCTGGCCTGGAGCGTGCTGCCGCGCACCATGCTCGACGAGCAGGTCGCCCGCCTGCCGATACCGGGCATCCAGCTGACCCGCCAGCTGGGCTACATCCTGCATACCGAGCGCACGCTCTCGAATGCCGCACGCGCATTCATGGATCTGCTCGATAGCCAGCGGGACGATCTTGCATAGGCGACCAACCTGCGACTAACGTGGCGTTACAACGATAAGAAAATGTCTACATGCCATTAATGCCCGTCCCGCGCACCGCGCACTCCTGAGGAAGGTTCGGCCATGTCCAGATCGACTGACCAGACCCCGCCCCTACCACATATACCGGCGATGGATCCCGCCGAATTCGAGCAGACCTGGCAGGACGCGCCGCGTCTGCTAGCGGCACTGAATGGCGCCCAACTCGGCACCTGGTACTGGGACATTCGCAGCGGCCAGGTCAGCTGGTCTCGCGGTGCCCAGGCCCTGTTCGGGCTGGACCCCAATCGCCCGATGACGCGCGAACTGCATTACATCGAACTGATCCCCGAAGAGGAACGCGCCGAGGTCCTGGCCAAATTCAACGCCATCCTCAAGGGCGAGCAGATCGCCAACGCCCTGCGCCATCGCATCCGCTGGCCGGATGGTAGCCTGCACTGGCTGGAGATCACCGGCAGCCTGCAACGCGAGGCCGACGGCCGCCCGCGCATGTTCGGCGTGATCCGCGACATCAGCGCCCAGCAGGAACGTGCCGACGCCCTGCGCGCCTCCGAGGAGCGCTTCGCCAGCCTGTTCCGCCTGAGCCCCGACATCATGATGCTGGTACGTTACGACGACAGCGAGATCATCGAGGTCAACCAGCACTTCACCCAGGCCTTCGGCTGGACGGCCAGCGAAATTCTCGGCCGCCCCACCCTCGATCTGAACCTCTGGGTGCACACCAGCCAGCGCAACCAGTTGCGCGAGCAGGCGCCGCAGAGCCGCGAACCGGTGATCCAGGAAGTCCAGCTACGCACGCGCAGCGGAGTGATTCTCGACGGCATCCTGTCGAGCCAGTACATCGAACTGCAGGGTGATCGCCTGATGCTCTGCACCTTCCTCGACACCAGCGAGCGCAAGCGGGCAGAAAACGCGCTGCGCGCCAGTGAGGAGAAATTCGCCAAGGCCTTCATGCACACCCCTGACGCGATATCCATCACCGACCGTGTGACGGGCCGCTTCATCGAGGTCAACCCCAGTTTCGAGCAGCAATTTGGCTGGAGCAGCGCCGAAGCCGTGGGCCGCACCTCCCTCGAGCTGGGCGTCTGGGCGGACCCGAATGACCGCCAGCGCATGCTCGAAGCGCTGCAGAGCGGACGCCTGAACAACCTCGAAGTACGCCTGTTCAGTCGCGACGGCAGGGTCACCACCAACCTGTTGTTCGGAGGCGAGATCGAACTGAACGGCACCAGCTGCCTGGTGCTCACCGTGCGCAACATCACCGAGCAACGCGCGCAGGAGCAGGCGCTCAGTGAGAGCAAGCAGCGCCTGCGCCTGGCCCTGGAGTCCGCCGACCTGGGCACCTGGGACTGGCACATTCCCAGTAACCGACTGTTCGCCAGCGCCCGGGCGTCACAGCTGCAGGGCCTGGAGTCGCTACCATTCGAGGGCGCCTTTCTCGACTTCTTCCGCCAGGTGCCGATGGACGATCGGCGCAGCCTGCGCCAGAGCTACCAACAATTGGTCGAGCAGCGCCGCAGCCACTATCAGGTGACCTATCGGGTCCAGCGGGAAGATGGCGGCCTGCGTTTTCTCGAGAGCACCGCCAAGCTGCAACTCGACGATGCCGGCCAGCCGCTGCGCATGGTCGGTACGCTGGTCGATATCAGCGAGCGTGTGCTGCGCGAACAGCGCCTGCAGGCCTCGGAAGAGAAGTTCGCCAAAGCCTTCCACTCCAGCCCGGATGCCATCACCATCACCGAGCGTGACAGCGGCCGCTATATCGAGATCAACGAAGGCTTTACCCGGATCACCGGCTATCAGAGCGCGGAGGTAATCGGCCGCACGGTGCACGAGCTGAACATCTGGGCCTACCCTGAAGAGCGCATACGCATGATCGAGCACCTGACCCAGCAGGGCCAGGTGCTGCACATGGAAATGCACGGTCAGCACCGCGATGGCGAGGTGCGCCTGGTCGAGGTCTCGGTGCAACCTATCGAACTCAATGGCGTGCCTTGCCTGCTGCTCACTGCGCGCGACATCAGCGAGCTCAAGCAAGCCCAGGCACAGGTCCAGCACCTGGCCTACCATGATGCGCTGACCAACCTGCCCAACCGCGCCCTGCTGATGGATCGCCTGACTCAGCAGATCGCCCTGCTCAAGCGCCACGACCTGCGCGGCGCCCTGCTCTTCCTCGATCTCGATCACTTCAAGCACATCAACGATTCGCTCGGCCACCCGGTCGGCGACTCCGTGTTGCGCCTGGTCACCGCACGCCTGGAAGCCAGCGTACGCCTGGAGGACACCGTGGCACGCCTGGGTGGCGACGAATTCGTCGTGCTGCTCTCCGGCCTGGAGGGCAAACGCTCGGAAGTCACCCGCCAAGTACGCCAGGTCGCCGAAAAGCTGCGCCATCTGCTGGCCGAACCGATGCTGCTGGACGGCCACCGCCTGCAGGTCACCCCGAGCATCGGCGTCGCCCTGATTCCCGACCATGGCAACACCCCGGCAGATCTGCTCAAGCGCGCCGATATCGCCCTGTACCGCGCCAAGGACTCCGGGCGCAATGCCATCCAGCTGTTTCGCAGCACCATGCAGGACGCCGCCAGCGCCCGCCTGCGCCTGGAAAACGATCTGCGCCTGGCCCTGGCGCGCGGCGAATTCGAGCTGCACTTCCAACCCCAGGTCGATGCCCGCGATGGCAAGGTGGTCGGCGCCGAAGCCCTGCTGCGCTGGCAGCATCCACAACTGGGCCCACAGTCGCCCGCGCAGTTCATCCAGGTCCTCGAGGAAAGCGGGCTGATCGTCGAAGTCGGCGGCTGGGTGCTGGCCGAGGCCTGCCACTTCTGCTCGCGACTGCTGGCTGACAACCTGATCGATGGCGAGCGCTTCAGCCTGTGCGTCAACATCAGTCCCCGGCAGTTCCGCCAGCACGACTTCGTCGAACGAGTCGCAGGCAGTCTGCGCGACAGCCAGCTGCCCAACGCCATGCTCAAACTGGAAATCACCGAAGGCATCGTCATCCAGAACATCGACGACACCGTCGGCAAGATGCTGCGACTGAAGAAGCATGGCGTCAGCTTCGCCATGGACGACTTCGGCACCGGCTACAGCTCGCTGACCTACCTCAAGCGCCTGCCGGTGGACATGCTGAAGATCGACCAGTCATTCGTGCGCGACGCCACCAGCGACCCCAATGATGCCGAGATCATTCGCGCCATCGTGGCCATGGCCCGTAGCCTGGGCCTGGCACTGATCGCCGAGGGTGTCGAGCAGCAGGACCAACTGGACTTCCTGCAAACGCAGGGCTGCCACCTCTATCAGGGCTACCTGTTCAGCAAACCGCTACCGCAGGATATTTTCCGCGAGCTGCTGGGCAACCAGAAAGCCCAATGAAAAAAGGCGCCCCGCAGGGCGCCTTTCTCGTCAGCTATCGGCTCAGTTTTCCAGCGCCGGACGCTGGCTGCCGATAGGAATGCGCTTGGCCTTTGCCTCTTCCGGCACGATGCGCTCCAGCTCGACATGGAGCAGGCCGTTGACCAGGTCGGCGCCCTTGACCTCGATATGGTCGGCCAGGCGGAACGACAGCTTGAAAGCGCGCTGGGCAATGCCCTGATGCAGGTAGCTGATGCTCTCGGCGCTGCGGTCACGCTTGTTGCCGATCACGGTGAGCACGCCCCGCTCGACCTGCAGTTCCAGGTCACTCTCTTCGAAGCCGGCAGCCGCAACCACGATGCGGTAGTGGTCCTCGCCATGCTTCTCGACGTTGTAGGGCGGGTAGGAGCTGCCGGCGTCATTGCTACGCAGGGCAGACTCGAAAAGATCGTTGAAACGGTCGAAACCGACGGACTGGCGAAACAGAGGGGCCAGGGACAGTACGTTGCTCATGAGTAATCTCCTGAAAATTTCAGCAAGTGTCATATCGCGGAACCCGACTTCGGCATCCCGCAGTCACTTATCTGAGGTCGCTCGGAAATTTTTCAAGAGCCAGGAAATCGCACCCTATGCAGGCAGCGCCAGCAACTGGTCGATACGCTGGCAGTCCTGCTCGCGGCGAACCTCGGCGAACAACGCGACAGCCTGCGGATAGGTGCGCGTGAGCATCGCCAGCCATTGCTTCAGGCGCCCCGGCGCATAGCGCGGCGCCAACTTGCGCCGCGCCTGCTGCCAGAAGTCGAGCAGCAGCGGCTGCAGTTCGGCCCAACTCATTTCCTCCGGCTCGCCACCGGCCCTGACGGCAGCGATCTGCCGCGCCAGCCCGGGACGGGAAACCAGCCCTCGCCCCAGCATGATGTCGTCCACACCACTGATCTCACGGCAACGGCGCCAGTCGTCCAGCGTCCACACTTCACCATTGGCGAATACCGGCACGCCGACCACATCCTGCACGCGCGCCACCCACTCCCAGTGAGCCGGCGGCTTGTAGCCCTCGACCTTGGTCCTGGCATGCACGACGATCTGACTGGCGCCGCCCTCGGCAAGCGCTCGTGCGCAGTCCAGCGCCCCCTCCTTGCCCTCGAAGCCCAGGCGCATCTTCGCAGTGACCGGAATCGCCGCCGGCACCGTGCGCCGCACCTCGCGAACGATGGCATGCAGCAACTCCGGCTCCTTGAGCAACACCGCGCCACCTCGCGACTTGTTCACCGTCTTGGCCGGGCAACCGAAGTTGAGATCGATCACTGGCGCGCCGAGCGTGCAGGCGAAGGCGGCGTTGTCCGCCAGACACTGCGGATCAGAACCAAGAAACTGCACGCGCATCGGCGTACCGGCCTGCGTGCGCGAGCCATTGAACAACTCGGGCGCCAGCTTGTGATAGGTGGCAGCCGGCAACAGCCGCTCGCTGACGCGAATGAACTCGGTGACGCACCAGTCGATGCCGCCGATGCGGGTCAGCACGTCGCGCAGAATCTCGTCGACCAGCCCTTCCATGGGCGCCAGGGCGATTTGCATGAGGTTGTCCGGAAAAATGGGGCGCACAGTTTAAGGGGTCGCGCACGACGCGCAAGATGGGCCACACTGGTTCATCGTCAAACAGGAAAACTCACCATGCGTTATCTCGCGCTGATCGTCCTGGGTATCTGTTGTCTGGGCGCGCAGGCCAACGATGGGTTGCCAGGCAACATCGCCCCCATGCCAGCCGATCCGGTTGCCGATGCGCCGGCCCGCCTGATACTCAGCCGCGACATGAATGCACCGAATGCCTGCGACGTGGAGATCTACGTCAACCGGCAGGTGGTGGCGAAACTTGGCCCCGGCGAGCACACCAGCCTGGACCTGCCCAGCGGCGAGTTGAGCGTCGCCGTGGCCATGTCGCCAGATGGCTATTGCGGCGGCCTCGGGCCGGACGTGGCGCAGTCCGTCATTCTGCAGCCCGGCGAAACCCGCCAGTTGGCCGTCATGGTCGAAGCCGAGCAGGTGTTTCTCGCCCCGCTCAATGACTGAGCAGCCTTACAGCTCCAGCGGATAAGGCGGCATCAGCGCCTTGCCATAGCCCTCGACGAATTCCGCCGGCATGCGTTTGGGGCGCCCACTGGACAGCTCGATGCAGACGAAGGTGGTCTTCGCGCGCAGCAAGGTCAGGCCATCCTCCGGGCGCACCAGCTGAAAACGTCGATCCATCTTCAGACGCTGATCGGACTCGACGATCCAGGTTGCCATCTGCAGATGCTGGCCTTCGTAGGCGCTGGCCAGGTAGTCGATCTCATGACGCACCACCGCCATGGCGCGGTCCAGACGGCGATACTCCACCAGGTCCAGCCCGAGAAACTGCGAGTGCCGCCAGGCGCAACGCTCCAGCCAGCTGACGTACACCGCGTTGTTGGCATGGCCAAGGCCGTCGATGTCCTCCGCGCTCACTTCGATATCGATGACGAAGGGGCTGGGCAACTCCCAATTCATGACTGTACCTCCAGGTTTGCAGCCTGCACGCAGCAAGCTGAGCGATCCGGTTTCTGGCGTGACCGCGCGCATCCTTGGTGGCGTTCGATCAGATGCCGCATGATACGCGGCGCAGCCTCTCCCTGCAGTGCGAGCTTTCATCGCACCATCGTCGCGCGCCATAATGCAGCGCACTCGCCCGCGAGCCCGAGAACGAGCAATTGACTGCCATCCTGCGCCTATTGATGCTTCTGCTAGTGCCAGCGCTGACCTGGGCGCAAAGCATGCCGTTGCCGATCGGCCAGACGCCGGCGTTGCCCGGCCCCTACATGGAGTACTGGGAAGACTCTGGCGGTGGGGCCGACATCACCGATGTCCGTGCGCTACCCGATTCTGCCTGGCAGGCGGTAGCACGGCGCGATGCCAGCTTCGGCTACAGCGGCAACAGCTACTGGCTGCGCCTGGACGTAAACAACCCGCATAAACGCTCGCTTGGCTGGGTTCTGTTGATCGGCAATCCATTGCTCGATCAACTCGACGCCTACGGCCTGGACGGCACGCGCATCTATCGCGCCGGCGACCAGCGTCCCTTCGACTGGCGCTGGGTCGAACACCGGCAGTTGGTCTTGCCCCTGCATGTGGAGCCAGGCGAGCAACAGCGCATCTGGCTGCGCATGCAGACCGACGGCTCGGCCAACCTCAGCGCCAGCCTGATGACACGCGAGGCCTTCGACCATCAGGAACAACGCAGTCTGTTGCTCCAAGGCCTGTTCTTCGGCGCCCTGCTGGCGATGCTGATCTATAGCCTGAGCATTTTCTGCATCACCCGCGACCGCAACTACCTCTGGTACAGCCTGTTCGTCGCCAGCTTCGGTCTCTACCAGTTCATCCAGCTCGGCTTCGCCCTGCAATGGTTATGGCCCAACGCCCTGGCCTGGCATCAACTGAGCTTCCCCTTCAGCTCGGCACTGGCGACGCTGTGCGGCATTCACTTCACCTATGGCGTACTGGAGCTGGGGCAAGCGGCCAGGCCCTATCGCTGGAGCGTCAATGCACTCAAGGCCGGCGCCTGGCTGGTGCTGGGCATGGCGCTTTTCGGGCCCTACGCGCCCGCCCTGATCGGCAGCTTCGTGCTGGTCGCGGCCTGCGCCCTGGCCGCCTTCGTCATCACCCTGCTGCGCTGGCGCGGTGGTTACCCGGCTGCGCGCCTGTTCGCCCTGGGCTGGTTCGTGCTGATCGCCGCCAGCCTGGCCAGCATCCTCACCGGCACAGGGCTGCTGCCGTACTCCCAGCTGACACAGCACGCCCAACAGATTGGCGGCCTGATCGAAATGACGGTGTTCTCCATCGCCCTCGCCTCGCGCATTCGCTTGATACAGGACGCCGAACGCCAGGCCCAGGCCAAGCTGATAGAGCAGGAGCGCCGCCTGCGCAACGAGCAGACCAAGCACCTGGAACTGCAGACACAGATCAGCGACAGCCTGGAGCAGCGCGTACAGGAGCGAACCTCGACACTGCAGGACACCTTGCAGCAGCTATCCAAGGCCAACATGCGGCTGGCCGAGCTGAATCGCCGCGACGGGCTGACCGGCCTGTTCAACCGCCAGACACTCAGCGAAGAGCTGACGCGCGCCTGCGCCCGCGCCGAGCGCAGCCGCCAGTCGCTGGCGGTCTTGATGCTGGATCTGGATCACTTCAAACAGGTCAATGATCGCTACGGCCATCTCGCTGGCGATGCCTGCCTGCGCCATGCAGCCCAGCGCATCCAGCAGCGCCTGCGCAGCAGTGACCTTTTGGCGCGTTTCGGCGGCGAGGAGTTCGTCGCCCTGCTCGACAGCACCGACCTCACCGGCGCGCTCGACCTGGCCGAACAACTGCGCGAGGACCTCGCGCGCAATCCCTGCCCTTACCAGCAGCAGTCGATAGCACTGAGCCTGAGCATTGGCCTGCATGCCGGAGTACCGAGCGACCCAGGCTGCGCAGAGCACTGGCTGGAGCTGGCAGACCGCGCCCTGTATCGCGCCAAGGCGGGCGGGCGCAACCGCGTGGTCAGTTACGAGGCCAGGGCCTTCAACGACGCCTGAGGCACGTGCTCCAGCAGCTTGAGCACGGCCTGCAGGATCAGAGGATCACTCAGCAAGCGCTGATGTCCGCCTGCCGGCAGACGCAGCAACTGACTGTCGAACCAGGCCTCGTGGATCAGATCGGCCTCGCCCACCGGCACGACCGGGTCATCCTCGGCATGCACGACCAAGCCTGGCACGTCCAACTGGTAACGCTGCACATCGAGATGGGCCGCGGGAATGCCTGCCGTCGTTTCCACCTGGCGCACGAAGTGCGCTCGCGCCTCCGCCGGCAGGCCCATGAACCGCGCGAAGCCGCGCAACACACCCAGGATGCGACTTGGCGCAGCAATGGTCACCAGGGTCTCGCTGCGCAAGCCCATTTGCGTGGCCAGCAACGCGCTGGCACCCCCCATCGAGTGACCAATCACGGCACGTAACGGCGGCAGTTCACTGGCGGCCTCGAGCAATGCACGCGCAAACAGCACCACATTGGCCTGACGCCCAGGCGAACGGCCATGAGCAGGCGCATCCAGCGCCACGACGCCATAGCCGGCGTCGACCAGACCGTGGATCAGCTGCGCGAACTGGGTTGGCCGCCCTTCCCAACCATGCATCAGCAGCACCGTCGGCCCGCTCCCCCAGCGCAGCGCTGACAGGCCAAAGCGCAGGGTGATGCGCTCGGCACTGGCCAGCAACGGCAGCTCCCAGTCCCGCGGCGGCAGCCTGCGCGGCGTCATGAAGCGCTCGCGCAAGCGGCTGGCGATCAATTGCGGGGCTACCCTGCCCAGCGTAGCGTTGACACCTCGCACCCAGGTCATCTGATTCATCACCTTGTTCCTCTCGCTCGATTTCAGACAACTGCCGCCTTGGCGGCCCGCAATACCCGGTCGGACAGCTCGCCAGGCCCCAATGCCCGAGCCAGCGCCAGCCCCCCGATCATCAGCGCCAGATCAGCAAGCGCGACATCCGCTTCCTCCGGCGTGGCGCTCATATGCGCCGCCATCAATTCAGTGTGCTCGGCCAGCGACTGACGAAAGCCCGCCGACAAACGCGAGATTTCCGCCAGCGAACTCGGCAGCGGGCAGCGATCCTCAGCATCGTCACGGTGCCTGCGCGAGAGATAGAACGCCGCCAGCAGCACCCGACGCTCCCTGCCAGACAGGCGCTGATCGCACTCGGCCAAGCGCTCGCGCCTCAGCTCGAGCAACTGACGGAAGGCTTCGAGCATCAGTGCATCCTTGCTGGCGAAATGCGCATAGAAACCGCCCACCGTCAGCCCCGCCGCCGCCATCACTTCGGCTACTGCCGGGTCACTGGGGCCACGCTCGGCGAGCACACGGCCAGCTGCGGCGATGATGCGTTGACGGGTTTCGCTTTTACGCTCGGTCATGACCATCGCCTTAATATGACGGATGCAATATTACACCCATCATATTAACTTGCAAGCCGCTACCGAGACCGCTGGTCCGCCTGGCTAAACCGCCACCTGAGGATTCAGAAATAAAAAACGCGCAAACAAAAAGGGGCCACCTCGTAAGAGGTGGCCCCTGGGTTCCGCAAATGCGGCAAGAAAA
>NZ_LSSW01000021.1 GCF_001567565.1 Ectopseudomonas composti | reverse complement strand
TACGGCGGACAACGCTGCGACCCCTGATCGCGGATAAATCCGCTCCTACAAACGCGGGCCTGAGGCGGGAAAGAAGATTGCGCCGCATCGTGGGAGGGGCTTTAGCCGCGACCAGGCCAAGCGCGCTGGCAAGCGCAACGAACACCTCATCCCTGTAGGAGCGGCTTCAGCCGCGATACGGCGAACAACGCTGCAAAACCTGATCGCGGATAAATCCGCTCCTACAAACGCGGGCCTGAGGTGGGAAAGAAGACCGCACCGAATCGTGGGAGAGGCTTTAGCCGCGACCTGAGCAAACGCGCTGCCTGCAAGCGCAACGAACATCCCATCCCTGTAGGAGTGGCTTCAGCCGCGATACGGCGGACAACGCTGCACACCCTGATCGCGGATAAATCCGCTCCTACAAACGCGGGCCTGAGGCGGGAAGGAAGACTGCGCCGAATCGTGGGAGGAGCTTTCGCCGCGACTTGAGCAAGCGCAACTGAAGCCTTCCAACACCTGCCGCTTATTCGCCGCCGACGGCGAAGTTAGGCAGGCTGTTGACCGGCTGACGGAAGCTGAAGGGAATGGATTCGACCGCAAGGCCGACGTTGCGCTGCACCACGAAATGCAGGTGCGGGCCGGTACTGTTGCCGGTGTTGCCGGAGCGAGCCAGCAGGCTGCCAGTCTCCACGCGCTGGCCTTCGCGGACGCTGACCGAGCCCTTCATCAGGTGCAGGTAGACGCCCATGGTGCCGTCGTCATGCAGGATGCGAACGAAGTTGCCGGCCGGGTTGTTGCCGCGTCCGCTTTGCTGGTTCTCGGTTTTCACCACCACGCCGGCGCGCGCAGCGACGATCGGGGTGCCTTCGGGCATGGCGATATCCACCGCGTAGCGGCCCTTGGCGGTGAAGTGACTGTAGGTGCCGTTGGCGCCCTGGGTCTGGCGGAAGGGGCCGCCGCGCCAGGGCAGCGGATAACGATGGATGCTCGGTTGCAGGCGTGGGTCGCCGAGGGCGTAACGCAACCTGGGCTTGTAGCGCAGTGGCTTGGAGGAGTCCTGCGCGGTGAGGGTCGCCAGGCGGATATTGCTGCGCGGCGGCAACACCCAGCGAATCGGTTTTTCCGGCGCGCCGATGGCGTTCTGTACCTGTTCGAGCTTCAGCTCGATTTCCACCGGGGCATAGAGGTCGTTACGCACCAGCAGGGTTTCGCCGGCTTCGTGCTTCTTGGTTTCCAGCTTCACCTGATTGTCCAGGCGCTCGACCATGCGGTCGTTGAAGACGAACACCTGCGCACCAGGTGCGGCCTGGTCGCTATAGGTCACCACGCCGTTCTTGTCGACGTACTTGTAGATGGTCAACGCAGCGGCCTGGCCGCAAACGGCCAGCAGACTGCAGAGAATGATGAAACGCCCTAGCATAACGACTCGGATCTTATGGCTTTTTGATATCCGGGTTAGGAAGACTAGCAGCGCAGCACGGCACATGCGAGGTACCGGCCGTCAGGCTGTGAACCGGCTCACCGTCACCGGTCGGTCCACGCCAGGTTTCCTGAACGCTGGTAGAGCGCAAGGCGCCGCCATCAGGCGCCGGGGCTGAAATGCTTTTGCGCGGTGCCGCGGGCGATCAGGCGTGACAGGTAGTCGAGCTTCTGCGGGTCGCGGTCGACGAAGCGGAAGGTCAGCTGCAGCCATTCGCTATCGGGTTTGGGCTCGAAGGCCGCCACCGCGTGCAGATAGCCGTTTAATCGCGCGGTTTCCGCCGCTTCGCCCTGCTCCAGATCGAGCACCGCGCTTTCCAGCACTTGCGGTAGCGGTTCACCGCGCCTGACCACCAGCAGCGCCTCCTTGAGGCTCAGCGCCTTGATCACGCAGGCGGTGCTGCCACTCGGTAGACGCAACTGGCCCTGACCACGACCGGCCGGCGCCTTGCTTGCAGCAGCCGGCGCCGGTGCGGCGCTGGCGGCAGGCGCAGGCGTCGGAGCACTGGGTTTGACCACCTCGGCCTTGCCGCCGGTGAGCGCGGCCAGCGAATCGTTGGCGAAACCGCCGGAGCTGAGCATCTTCGGGGGGGCGCTGGCGACCAGCGCCTGCAGCTTGCCGGCACGGCTCAGGGCCTTCTTCACCTTGGTCACCAACTGCTCGTTGGAGAAGGGCTTGCCGATGTAGTCGGAGACGCCGGCCTGGATCGCCTGCACCACGTTTTCCTTGTCACCACGACTGGTGACCATGATGAAGGGCGTGGTTTTCAGGCTGTCCTGCTCGCGGCACCAGGTCAGCAGTTCGAGGCCGGACATCTCTGGCATTTCCCAGTCGCAGAGAATCAGATCGACCACCTGACGGCTCAACATCTGCTGGGCCTTGCGGCCATTGATCGCTTCCTCGATCTGTACGCCGGGGAAGTGATCACGCAGCCCTTTCTTGACCAGATCACGGATAAAGGTCGCGTCATCCACCACCAGCACACTAACTTTGCTCATCGGCCACTCCTGTACGAATGGCACTAAGCATAGTCACGGCCACTGGCCTAAGGCCAACGGAAAACGTCGGACGTACAACAAATCGCGCAAACGAAACGGCCCGGGAAAGCCCGGGCCGTTGGCATACAGCAGGCGTCAGTCCCTGGACTTGCCTTCGACCTCTTCACGCATGCGGGTCAGGCCGATGTGGCGAACGTCGGTGCCACGCACCAAGTAGATCACCAGTTCGGCGATGTTGCGTGCGTGATCGCCGATGCGCTCCAGCGAGCGCAGCGCCCAGATCACGTTGAGTACGCGGGAGATCGAACGCGGATCTTCCATCATGTAGGTGACCAGTTCGCGCAGCGCGGTCTTGTATTCACGGTCGACGGTCTTATCATGCTGGGCGACCGCCAGGGCCAGGTCGGCATCGAACCGGGCAAAGGCGTCGAGGGCGTCCTGCACCATCTTGCGCACCTGGTCACCGATGTGGCGGATTTCCACGTAGCCCTTCGGCGCCTCGCCTTCCTCGCTGAGGAGGATGGCGCGCTTGGCGATCTTGGTCGACTCGTCGCCGATGCGCTCGAGGTCGATTACCGACTTGGAGATGCTGATGATCAGGCGCAGGTCGGAGGCCGCCGGCTGGCGACGGGCGAGGATGCGCACGCATTCCTCGTCGATGTTGCGCTCCATCTGGTTGATCTGGTCATCGATCTCGCGCACCTGCTGGGCCAGGCCGGAGTCGGCCTCGATCAGCGCGGTGACGGCGTCGTTGACCTGCTTTTCCACCAGGCCGCCCATGGCCAGCAGATGGCTGCGCACTTCTTCCAGTTCGGCGTTGAACTGCTGGGAGATGTGCTGAGTAAGGTTGTCTTTGTTGATCATGTTTCGCTCCGCGAAAGCTGCCAGCTTGGGTGACCATGGTGCGCGCCGCGCACCCTACTGGTTGTTAAGGGATGGGCTTTGGCAGAGGGTGCTGGGCAAGGAGGCGGAACGCAGACAGTACAGGTAGTACGGCAAGTTCCGCCGACGCAGTCCAGCGCCCTCTGACATGGCCATCAGCCGTAACGACCGGTGATGTAGTCTTCAGTCTGCTTCTTGGCCGGGTTGGTGAACAGGGTGTCGGTGTCACCGAACTCGATCAGCTTGCCCATGTACATGAACGCGGTGTAGTCGGAAACGCGCGCCGCCTGTTGCATGTTGTGGGTGACGATGACGATGGTGTACTTGCTCTTGAGCTCGTAGATCAGCTCTTCGACCTTCAGCGTGGAGATCGGGTCGAGTGCCGAGCAGGGTTCGTCGAGCAGCAGCACTTCCGGCTGCACCGCCACGGTACGGGCGATCACCAGACGTTGCTGCTGACCACCGGACAGGCCCAGCGCCGAATCGTGCAGACGGTCCTTGACCTCGTCCCACAGCGCCGCGCTCTTGAGCGCCCATTCCACCGCCTCGTCGAGCACGCGCTTGCTGTTGATGCCCTGGATGCGCAGGCCATACACCACGTTCTCGTAGATGCTCTTGGGGAAGGGGTTGGGCTTCTGGAACACCATGCCGACGCGGCGACGCAGCTCGGCCACATCCTCGCCCTTGCGGTAGATGTCGCGGCCATCGATGTTGATCTCGCCTTCCACGCGGCAACCGTCGACCAGGTCGTTCATGCGGTTGAAGGTACGCAGCAGGGTCGACTTGCCGCAGCCGGACGGGCCGATGAAGGCGGTCACGCGCTGCTTGGGAATCTCCATCTTGACGTCGAACAGCGCCTGTTTCTGGCCGTAGTACAGGTTCAGACCCGGCACTTCGATGGCTGTGGTCTCGTTGGCCAGGCTCAGGCTCTGCTTGTCGCGGCCGAGGGCGGCCAGATCGATACCGTGGGTATGGGCTTCGTGTTGCATAAACTCACTCCGTTCGTAGCTACAAGCTGCAAGCTGCGCACCGGCGGTGCGCGACTCGTAGCTGCGTTAGTGATCCAGCGCCTTGTACTTCTCGCGCAGGTGGTTACGGATATAGACCGCGGTCAGGTTGAGCAGGGCGATGACGATCACCAGCAGCAGCGCAGTGGCATAGACCAGCGGGCGTGCGGCCTCGACGTTGGGGCTCTGGAAGCCGACGTCGTAGATGTGGAAGCCCAGGTGCATGATCTTCTGATCCAGGTGCAGGTAAGGGTAGTTGCCGTTGAGCGGCAGGGTCGGTGCCAGTTTCACCACACCCACCAGCATCAGCGGTGCCACCTCGCCAGCGGCACGTGCCACGGCGAGAATCAGACCGGTCATCATCGCCGGGCTGGCCATCGGAATCACCACCTTCCACAGCGTCTCGGCCTTGGTCGCACCAAGCGCCAGCGAACCTTCGCGCACGGCACGCGGGATACGCGCCAGGCCTTCCTCGGTGGCGACGATGACCACCGGCAGGGTGAGGATCGCCAGGGTCAGCGAGGCCCACATCAGGCCCGGCGTACCGAAGGTCGGCGCAGGTGCTGACTCGGGGAAGAACAGGCGGTCGATCGAGCCGCCCAGCACGTAGACGAAGAAGCCCAGGCCAAATACGCCGTAGACGATCGACGGCACGCCGGCCAGATTGTTCACCGCGATGCGAATGACCCGGGTCAGTGCACCCTGGTGCGCATATTCACGCAGGTATACCGCAGCGATCACGCCGAATGGGGTAACGATCACCGCCATCAGCATGACCATCAGCACGGTGCCGAAGATCGCCGGGAAGATCCCGCCTTCAGTGTTGGCTTCACGCGGCTCGTCGCTGACGAACTCCCACAGTTTCATGCCGTAGAAGCCGAGCTTGTCGACGATGCTCATGGCGTTCGGGCGGTAGGCGCGAACGATCTTGCCCAGGGCGATCTCGGTCTGGCGACCGTCGCTGGCCGTCAGGGTCACGCTGTCACGATTGATCTGCTGGGTCAGCGCCACCATGCGTTCTTCGAGCACCTTGTACTCTTCGTTCAACGCATCGCGGCGGGCATCCATGCTGGCCTGCGCGACAGCGTCCAGCTTGCCCTGCAGCTGCAGCTTGCGACCCTCGAGACGAATACGCTCGAGGCCGTGGTTGATGCGGCCGATGTCACGCTTCTCCAGACGTACCAGTTGCGCATGCAGGCCGTCGACGCGGTCCAGGCGCTCCTGCAACGCCGGCCAGGCGGCGTCGCCCTCGGCCACGACCTGGCCACTTTCCTTGACGTTGACCAGGTTGCCGTAGAAGTTGCCCCATTCGCGGCGCTCCAGCACGGTGACGTTGGCCGGCGTGCGCGTGTTGCTCAGCCACTCGCCCACCACCCAGGTGAAGTCGGCTCCGAACAGCTCGCGGTTACCCACTTTGAGCAGCTCACGGGTCATGAACTCCCCGCCTGCCTCGGCGACCGGCAAGCCGGCCGCGGCCAGACGAGCGCGCGGCACTTCCTCGGCCTGGACCACCTCACCCAGGATCACACGGGCTTCCTGCCCCGGCACCTGATAGTCGGCCTCGATGATATCCGCCGGCCAGAAGTGCCCCAGACCGCGCGTGGCGATCACCGCCAGCAGGCCGAGGGTCATGATGATGGCGATGGCTACAGCCCCGCCGCTCATCCAAACGCCCGGAGCGCCGCTCTTGTACCAGGATTTCAGGTTGTTCTGTTTCACGGACATATACCTTCCAAAACCTTAGAGCGACGAATACTTGGTGCGCAGGCGCTGACGGATCAGCTCGGCCAGGGTGTTCATCACGAAGGTGAACAGCAGCAACACCAGCGCCGCCAGGAACAGCACGCGGTAGTGGGTGCCGCCGACTTCCGACTCGGGCATTTCCACGGCGACGTTGGCCGCCAGGGTGCGCATGCCTTCGAAGATGTTGACGTCCATGATCGGCGTGTTGCCGGTGGCCATCAGCACGATCATGGTCTCGCCGACGGCACGACCCATACCGATCATCAGCGCCGAGAAGATGCCGGGGCTGGCGGTGAGGATCACCACGCGGGTCAGGGTCTGCCAGGGCGTCGCGCCGAGCGCCAGCGAGCCGAAGGTCAGGCTCTTGGGTACGCTGAACACGGCGTCTTCGGCGATCGAGTAGATGTTCGGGATCACCGCGAAGCCCATCGCCAGGCCAACTACCAGGGCGTTACGCTGGTCGAAGGGAATGCCCAGGTCGTTGGACAGCCACAGGCGCATGTTGCCGCCGAACAGCCAGTTTTCCAGATGACCGCTGATGGCGATGGAGAACCAGCCCACGGCGATCACCACCGGAATCAGCAGCGCAGCTTCCCAGCCTTCGGGCACGCGGTGGCGCACCGACTCGGGCAGCTTGGTCCACAGGAAGCCGAACGCCAGGATGCCTACAGGCGTCAGCAACAACAGGCTGAAGATTCCGGGTAAGTGGTTCTCCAGGAACGGCGCGAGGAACAGACCGGCGAAGAAACCGAGAATCACCGTCGGCAGCGCCTCCATCAGCTCGATCACCGGCTTGACCTTGGTGCGCATGCGCGGCGCCATGAAGTAAGCGGTGTAGATCGCCGCTGCCACGGCCAGCGGCGCAGCCAGCAGCATGGCGTAGAAGGCCGCCTTGAGGGTACCGAAGGCCAGCGGCGAGAGGCTCAGCTTGGCTTCAAAGTCAGTGTTGGCGGACGTCGACTGCCAGACGTAGTCAGGCTCCGGATAGCTCTCGTACCAGACCTTGCCCCACAGCGAGCTCCAGGAAATCTCCGGGTGCGGGTTGTCGACCACGAAGCGCTGCAGCTTGCCATCGGACTCCACCAACACACGGGTGGCACGCGGCGACAGGGCGGCAATGGCCTTGCCCTCGGCAACCTGCTCTTTGAGCAGGGTACGGTGCGCGGTGCTGTGGAAGATGCCAAGCAGGCCGCTTTCGTCGAGCGCCATGAAGCCCTTGCGGCGCTCTTCGGGAAGAATCTGGGTGACCGCGCTGCTGCCCAGCTGGAAGCTGCGGATCGACTGGAAGGTGGATTTGCCGTCCTTGTCACGCACCATGAACCACTGCTGAATGCCGCCCTTGGCATCGCCGATCATGATCGAGATACCGCCCAGCAGGCTGGTGGCGGTGGTGACCCGATTGGACGAGTCGTTGAGCAGCTCGTAGTGGCCGTTCAGACTGCGCTTGCGCAGGTCGAAGACATCGGCGTTGGAGTCGCCGTTGAGGACGTACAGCCACAGCTGGCGCGGGTCGAGGATCAACTGATTGATCGGCGCACCGATCTGCGGCAGGTCGATGCGTTCCTCGCTGACGCTCACTTCACCGGTGAACAGGTTTTCCTCGCGACCGAGGCTGATCAGGTGCAATTCGGTTCCGGTGGAACCGGCCAGCATCAGCGTGCCGCTATTGAGGTTCAGTGCCACATGCTCGAGCGGGCGGCCCTGCGGATCGACCTCGATCGGCGTCTCACCGTAGGGATAGTCGATCCTCGGTGCGATGGTGCGCACGTTGTCCGGGTAGGTGATCTTGTAGTTGTGCTGGATGACCAGCGCCTGGCCATTGCTCAGGCCCAATGCGACGCGGCGACTGCCCGGCTGGTCCTGCGCCACAGAGGCGACGCTGACGCCTGCCGGCAACGGCAGCTGTACGCGCTGCAGCGCTTCGCCACTCTTAAGATCGAAGAACTGCGCCGCACCGCTGGCGTCCAGGCGCATGGCCACCTGGTTCTGCTCCTCGATAGCCAGCATCAGCGGCGCCGGAGCATCCGCCAGCCAGGCCGGCTGCTGCGCCTTGCGGGCATCGAGTTCGGCGCCCTGGAACATGGGCAGCACCACATGCGCCAGGTAGAAGAAGATCAGGGTGATCGCACCGAGCACGGCCAGGCCGCCGACCGAGACGTACCAGCGCGCCATGCGGTCCTTGAGGGCACGCAGGCGACGCTTGCGTTGCAGGGCGGGGGTGTTGAAATCGATCCCCAGCGGGTTCTGTGAGCGATTCACGGATTCGTTTGCCAAGTCATTCATGCGAGAAGTCTCTGCGCGGGCTCAAGTGCAGCGCATAGGGCTGTCCAGGCTTGTCAATCTAGCGAGCTTGTATGACAGAAAGGTTACAGTCGCCTGACATGACGAAGCCCACCACTCACAAGGAGTGGCGGGCAGTGCCGACCGTCAGATGAAAATCAGTTGGCCGACATCGTCAGGCTCTGAAATTACAGGCCCAGCTCCTTCATGGTCTTCTCGACCACTTTGGACGGCAGCGGGATGTAACCATCCTTGACCACCACTTCCTGACCCTGCTTGGACAGCACCAGCTTGACGAACTCGGCGTCCAGCGGGCTCAGCGGCTGGTTCGGCGCCTTGTTCAGGTAAACGTAGAAGAAGCGAGCCAGCGGGTACTTGCCGGACAGCGCGTTGGTTTCGTTGGCTTCTTCGACCTGACCGTTCTTGTCGACCAGCGGCACGGCGCGAACGCTGGAGGTCTTGTAGCCGATACCCGAGTAACCGATGGCGTTCAGGGTGCTGGAGATCGACTGCACCACGGAAGCCGAACCCGGCTGCTCGTTGACGTTGGAGCGGAAGTCGCCTTTGCACAGCGCTTCTTCCTTGAAGTAACCGTAGGTACCGGATACCGAGTTACGGCCGAACAGCTGGATCGGCTTGCTCGCCCACTCGCCGGTCAGACCAACGTCACCCCAGGTTTTCAGGTCCTTGTCTTCACCGCACAGACGAGTGCTGGAGAAGATCGCATCGACCTGATGCATGGTCAGCGACTTGACCGGGTTGTCCTTGTGCACGAATACCGCCAGGGCATCGATGGCTACCGGAACGGCGGTCGGCTTGTAGCCGTACTTCTCTTCGAAAGCCTGGATTTCGCTGTCCTTCATCGGACGGCTCATCGGGCCCATGTTGGCGGTGCCTTCGGTCAGCGCGGGTGGCGCGGTGGAAGAACCGGCGGCCTGGATCTGGATGTTGACGTTGGGGTAGTTCTTCTTGAACTCTTCTGCCCACAGGGTCATCAGGTTGGCCAGCGAGTCGGAACCAACGCTGGACAGGTTGCCCGATACGCCGGAAGTCTTTTCATAGGCTGGCAGAGCCGGGTCGACGGCGGCTACAGCAGATACGGCGCTTACGCCAGCGGCGGCGAAAGTCAGGGCCGCCATCAAACGCTTCAGTTTCATGCCTTGCTCCTAGCAGGATAGTGTTGGATGGAACGGGCCCAAGTATCTGCAGGCCACGTGAACACTCTATGAAACGAATGTGACAGTTAAATGAACGTGGGCGACTTTCGGTTGCGGCAGCGAAAATACGCTTTGGATACCCAATAAAAAGCCCCCGCACGCATCGCGTGCAGGGGCTCGGAACAGCGCAGCAGCTATTACTGCATGTTCTGCTTCAGCGCGCGCATGCGGTCATGGCAGGCACGCACCTTGGGCATCTCCACTGCCAGCAGCGCACGGACATCACTGTCCGAATCCTCCAGGGCATCCTCGAAGGCGTGCAGGATGCGGTCCTCGGCTTCCTCCAGCTGGGCGACGTAGGTGGCATCTTCATCCTTGGCCAGCGTGGCGCGGGTATCGGCATACATCTGGCGCATCTTGCCCAGCATGGTGCCACCGGACGCCGGCTCGCTCTGGTTGGCCGCGACCTTGACGCTGAGGGCGTCGATCACTTCGGTCTTGGCTCGCACCATGTCACGGAACAGCGCCTGCAGGCGGATGTCCTTGACCTCTTCGTGAGCGTGCTCGTAGAAACGCTTGCCGTCACGGGTGATTTCGATCAGTTCATTGAGTTGTGCGGTCTTGCTGCTCATGGAATGACTCCTTGGCGATGGGACTTGCGGATTGCGGCCGCCTAAGCGGCCACGATGATTGAATTCAGCTGCTGATGCGCAGGGCGTCGGCATCGACTCCCCGTACACCGCGAATGTTGCGGGCGATCTCGACCGCCAGACGCTTCTCGGCACTGCTCAGCACGCTGCCGCGCAGGCTGACCAGGCCGTCGTCGGTGTTCACCGAGATGTTCAGCGCATCCAGGTTGCGGCTATAGAGGAAGCTGGCCTTGACCTTGCTGGTGATCCAGCCGTCGCTGATGTTCTCGCGCGCCTCGTCGAGGGAGGTCTGCACTTCGCTGCTGGTGCTGTCAGCGGTGCTGATGCTGAGGTGGTTGAACACCTCGCGCACACCATCGGTATTGGCCGCCAGCTGGCCTGCCAGCTCCTTGGCCGCCGGGGTTTGGGCATGGCCACTGAGGGTGATGTTGCCGGTCTCGCTCTTGACCTGAATATCCAGGCCGCGGGTATTGCTGTTCCACAGCAGCTTGGACTTCACCGTGGCCGCCAGGCTGGCGTCTTCCAGACGCTGGACCAGACCCGGGGGATTGCCTTCGGCTGATTCACCGACAACCTCGATGCGATTGTCCACCGCGTCGATGCCCTCTATGCTCAGCGCCACCTGTTCGGCCAGGTCCTTCTGGACTTCGCTTTCGACCTTGCCGCTGAGGGTGGCCTCGCCATCCTCCACAGCGATGTCGAGCTTGAACGGGTTGAGGTGACGGTTGAGGGCGAAGGCGGTCCAGATAGAGCCTTCCTGGCGTGCAGCCTCGAGCTGCGATGACAGCTGGCCTTCGGCAGCGTGGCTGGCCAGCGGTGTCAGCCCGAGCATCAGCGCGGTACCGGCGGCCAGTAACAAGGGTTTGAACGGGGGCATTGCGTCACTCCTGTTCGTGAGACGATGTGAAGGAATATCGCAAGCCCCGTGCCAGCCGATAGACACAAATAAAATCCATTAAAAACAAACACTTAAAAAAATTAAAGGCATCCTGCCTGCATGCAGGGTGCAGTATTGACGCAGTCAGGCCGTGCAACTTGCATGGTTTTTACCTGACTAAGCTGCATTGACCAGTCAGACGGAGCACATACATGGCAGTTTCAGAGCAGACCAGCGGACGAATTCTGCTGGTGGACGACGAAGCGGCAATCCTGCGGACCTTCCGCTACTGCCTGGAAGACGAAGGCTATGACGTTGCCGGCGCCAGCAGTGCGGCGCAGGCCGAAGCGCTGCTGCATCGTCAGGTGTTCGACCTGTGCTTCCTTGACCTGCGCCTGGGTGAGGACAACGGCCTGGACCTGCTGGCGCAGATGCGTATTCAGGCGCCATGGATGCGCGTGGTCATCGTCACCGCGCACTCGGCGGTGGATACCGCGGTCGACGCGATTCAAGCCGGCGCCGCCGATTACCTGGTCAAACCCTGCACCCCGGATCAACTGCGCCTGGCTGCGGCCAAGCAGCTCGAAGTACGCACCCTGGCCGCACGCCTGGAAGCCCTGGAAGGCGAGGTACGCAAGGTCAAGGACGGGCTCGACTCGAACAGCCCGGCGATGATGGCGATTCTGGAAACCGCGCGTCAGGTCGCCGCCACCGACGCCAATATCCTCATCCTCGGCGAATCCGGTACCGGCAAGGGTGAGCTGTCCCGCGCCATCCACGGCTGGAGCCGCCGTGCCAAACGCACCTGCGTGACCATCAACTGCCCGTCGCTGACGGCCGAGCTGATGGAAAGCGAGCTGTTCGGCCATGCCCGCGGCTCCTTCACCGGCGCCAGCGAGAGCACCCAGGGCCGCGTCAGCCAGGCCGATGGCGGCACCCTGTTCCTCGACGAGATCGGTGACTTCCCGCTGGCCCTGCAACCCAAGCTGCTGCGCTTCATTCAGGACAAGGAATACGAGCGCGTTGGCGACCCGGTGACCCGCCGCGCCGACGTACGCATCGTCGCCGCTACCAACCTGGACCTCGACGAGATGGTGCGTGAGGGGCGCTTCCGCGAAGACCTGCTGTACCGCCTCAATGTCATCACTCTCAAGCTGCCGCCGCTACGCGAGCGTCACGAGGACGTGATGTCCCTGGCCGAGCGCTTCCTCGTCCGCTTCGTCCGTGACTACGGCCGCCCTGCCTGCGGTTTCAGCGCCGAGGCCTGTGCCGCCCTGCAGGCCTATCACTGGCCAGGCAACATCCGCGAACTGCGTAACGTCATCGAACGCGCCAGCATCATCTGCCAGAGCGAGACCGTGGAGGTCAGCCACCTCGGCCTTGGCGGCAGCAGCGAGGCGCCCAACAGCGCCGTGCGGGTCGGCGCAGCGATGAGCCTCGAAGAGCTGGAGAAGGCACATATCGCCGCCGTGCTGGCCAGCAGCAGCACCCTCGACATGGCGGCCAAGACGCTGGGTATCGATACCTCGACCCTGTACCGCAAACGCAAGCAGTACAACCTCTGACCACGGGATCTCCATGAAGCTGTCGATGAAGCTTCGCACGCGACTGTTCCTTAGCATCTCCGCGCTGATCACCGTGGCGCTGCTGGGCCTGCTACTCGGCCTGTTCAGCGTGACGCAGATGGCGCGCAGCCAGAGTGAACTGATCCAGCGCGGCTTCGATGCCGTACAGATCGGCCAGCGGCTGCGCCAGCACCTCGGCGACGAACTGATCGTGCTGCTCGACAAGCAGCCTGATCCACAGCGCCTCGAGACTGCCCGCCAGTCGTTCCGCGCCACGCTCGAGGCAGCAATCGACTCCGACCTCGGCCCCGACTACGCTCAAGGCCTGGAACGCGCCGCGACGCTTTACGACGAGATGGAAGAGGCGGCCAGCAACGGCTCCCCACCTGGCGAGACGCCCTACGGCCTGGGTACCTACAAACCCTTTACCGAAGCCTTCCAGCGCCTGCGCGACCACCTGCTGGGGCAGCAGGATCAGGTCGTGGCGTGGGTCATCGCCGCCGAGAGCAAGGCTGGCGAACGCTCCCAGCTGATCGTCGGGCTGCTGGTGCTGACCGGCCTGGCAGTGCTGGCGATCGGTGTGCTCACCGCCCATGGCATCGCGCGCCGCTTCGGCACACCGATCGACATGCTGGCGCGTGCCGCCGACCAGATCGGCCAAGGCCGATACGACGTAGTGCTACCGGTCTCGCCAGTGCTCGAACTGGCCGTGCTGAGCCGCCGCTTCGGTCTGATGACCGAAGCCCTGCGCAAATACCATTCGAGCAACCTCAACCAGTTGCTCAGCAGCGAGGGCCGCCTGAAGGCGGTGCTCGACAGCATCGACGATGGCCTGATCATCCTCGATGCTGCAGGCCACATCGAACACGCCAACCCGGTGGCGTTGCGCCAGCTGTCTCAAGACTCCGATATCCAGGGCCAGCCGATTGGCCAGCTGCTACCTGAGCACTCAGTGGACAAGGCACTGCATCAGGTGCTGGCAGGCGAACTGCTGCAGGAGCCACCGGCCGACCTGCAGATCGAACGTGACGGTGAAACCCGAGTGCTGGCCTGGGCCCTGACACCGGTGCAGGTGCGCGAGGGTGGCAGCCTGGGCGCCGTCATGGTGCTGCGAGACGTGACCAAGCAGCGCGCCTTCGAGCGCGTGCGCAGCGAATTCATCCTGCGTGCCTCCCATGAGCTGCGCACACCCATCACCGGCATGCACATGGCCTTCAGCCTGCTGCGCGAGCGCATCACCCTGCCATCGGGCGGGCGCGAGCAGGAGCTGATGCGCACGGTCGACGAGGAGATGCATCGCCTGGTGCGAATGATCGACGACCTGCTCAACTTCTCGCGCTACCAGAACGGCGTACAGACCTTGCAGCGCCGCCCCTGCGACCTCGGCGAGCTGCTTCAACAGATGCCTCTGCGCTTTGCCGAAAAAGCCGCAGAACGGGACGTGACACTGCTCTGCGACATCCAGCAACCGCTGCCGCACCTCAGCCTCGACAGCGCACAGCTGGAACGGCTGCTGACCAACCTGACCGACAATGCGCTGCGCTACAGCAATCCGGGTGACACGGTTCGCCTGCAGGTACGCCGCCATGACGAGCAGGTGATCGTCAGCGTGCAGGATCAGGGCGAAGGCATCCCGTTCGAGCAGCAGGCGCGGATCTTCGAGCCCTTCGTTCAGGTCGGCCGGCGCAAGGGTGGTGTCGGCCTGGGCCTGGCCCTGGCGCGGGAGATCGCGCAACTGCATGGCGGTAAGCTCAGCGTGCATTCACGTCCAGGTGAAGGCGCCACCTTCTACTTCAGTCTGCCGGTGTGAAGGTCACACCGCGCGAGCCAACGAAACCCGGACAATAAAAAACGCCGCGATCTTCGCGGCGTTCTTATCTTCGGGGGCAGCCCTGTGGCGCAGGCTCAGCGCAATACCGGGTCGAACTTGATGCGCCGACCGGCCATCAGTGCACCCAGAAAACCCAGGCCGAAAATAACGCTAGCGCCCTTGAGCAACATGGCGACCCCCTCTTCCAGACCCGGGCTCAACCACAGCACGGCGAGGCTCGACGAGGTCATGATCAACAACAGGATGGCACTTCTGGACATGGCGAGACTCCTTGTCGGTCAGAACACCCAGCGCGGGGTGTTGTTGGCAGGGCGCGGCTCACGGCTGGCGGGCACAGCGCCGCCATCATCGGAAATACGCAGCCACTGAGCGTCGTCACCGATGGCACCGACCGCCCGGGTCGGCTGGGAGCGCTGCGCCATGTCGCCTTGCTGGCGCACTGCGACACGCGACTCCCACACCGGCGAGTTGGAAATGGTGAACTCAGCGGTCTTGGCGCTGGCGCCAGCCGAACCCGTGAAATCCTTGGCGTAAGCCCCGTTGACCAGCAATGCAGCGACGCAAAACAGGCTCAGTCGGACGACGTTGTTCATGACGCTTCTCCATCAGCAGGTCAGTCGGGGACTTACATGACTGATACTGCAGCGCTCATGCCAACATCCTTATTCGGATAAAATCCTTATAAATCAAACACTTAAACCAATGTCAAATCGCCTTCCCCATGCACTTTGCAAGATGCATGAATTCAGGTGCGTGCAATTTGCACGATCAACCGTGCAGCGGCAGCACGACGCAGAAACAGGAACCCTCGCCGAGGCGACTGCTCAGCTCGATACGGCCCTCATGTGCCTGGACAATCTGCTCGCTGATGAACAGGCCGAGGCCCAGGCCCTGAGCGACGCTGTTGCCGGAAACGCGCTCGAACTGCTCGAACACCCGCTGCTGATCAGCTTCGGAAATGCCCAGGCCCTGATCGCGGACCTCGGCACGTGCTGTGTCGCCGTCCACCCACACGCGCACCGACACCGGCTTACCGCCGCCGTAGCGCAGGGCGTTGGTCAGCAGGTTGGCCAACACCTGCTCGATACGGAATTCGTCCATCATCACCGGCGCCGGACCGTCGACCTGCAGTTCGATACGGCTGCCGTTATGCGCGAACTGCGACATCAGACTCTCCACCACATTGCCGGCCAGTACACCAAGATCACCCGGCTCAGGGCGCACGGAGAGCTTGCCGGTACGAATGCGCGAGACATCCAGCATGTCGTCGATCAGACGGCTCAGGCTACGAATCTGCCGCTCGTCACGGGCCACCATGTCCAGCAGCTTGTCCGGGGTGAAGGCCTCCATGCGGCCCTGTTCCAGGCGCAGCCTGCGCAGCTGCACGTCGAGGATCAGACCGTTGAGTGGCGTGCGCAGCTCATGCGAGGCGATGGACATGAACACGTCGCGCATCTGCACTGCCTTTTGCAGTTCGCCCTGCGTCTCGCGCAACTCGACGAGCAACGCCTCCTGCTCACGACGCGCCGCCTCGACCACCTCCAGCTGCAGGCTCAGCGCCTTGCGATGGCGGTACAGCTCGACGAACATCGCCACCTTGCTGCGCACCTCGAAGGGCGACAGCGGCTTGTGCAGGAAATCCACCGCGCCGCTTTCGTAGCCACGGAAGGCGTAGTCCATGTCGCGGCCCACGGCGCTGACGAAGATGATCGGAATGTGTTTGGTCTTCTCCGTGCCGCGCATCAGCTCGGCCAGTTCGAAGCCGTTCATGCCCGGCATCTTCACGTCGAGAATGGCCAGGGCGAACTCGTGTTCGAGCAACAGCGACAGCGCTTCGTCGGCGCTGCTGGCCTGGAAGATGATGCGATCCTCGGTCTGGATCAGCGAGCTCAGGGCCAGCAGGTTTTCCGGCAGATCGTCGACGATCAGCACCTTGGCATCAATCTTCCTCAGCATGGCAGGGCATCCAGTTCGGCCAGTAGCAGGCGCATGGCATTGATAGGCAGGAGAAAATCCGGTTTCAGCAGCGCCAGGGCTGCATTGGGCATGGTGGGCACCTGCGCGTCGGCTGGGTCCTGCACCAGGGTCAGGCCACCGGCCTGTTTGATCGCCAGCAGACCGGCCGCGCCATCCTCGTTGGCACCGGTGAGCAAGGCCGCGGCCAGCTGCGCGCCATAGGCATCGGCAGCGGACTCGAAAAGAATGTCGATGGATGGCCGCGAGAAATGCCGTGGCTCCTCGCGGCTGAGGGAGAAGCTGCGATCGGTCTCGATGGACAGGTGGTAGCCGGCCGGCGCCACGTAAACCCAACCTGGACGCAGGTATTCCTTGTCCTCGGCCTCCTTGGCGGGCAAGGTCAGGCGCCGTTCGAGCAGATCGGCGAGCAGGCTGTCATTGCGATCCGGTTGATGCAGCAGGCAGACCACCGGTAGCCGGTAGTCCAGCGGCAGGTCCTCGAGCAGGGTCAGCAGCGCCTCGACGCCACCGGCCGACGCACCGATCAGCAACGCCTGCAGGGGAGCCCGAACCTGACCGCGCAGGTTGATCGATTGGCGGCTCATCGTTTGCGGAAAATCCGTTCGGGGCGCGATACCGCTTCGAACTGCCGGGCATAGGCGGAAAAATCCAGGCTTTCCTTGCTGCCCAGGCCGAGGAAGCCGCGATGGCACAGGGAATCGTGAAACAGGCCCAGCGCACGATCCTGCAGATCGCGATTGAAGTAGATCAGCACGTTGCGGCACGACACCAGGTGGGTTTCGGCGAACACGCTGTCAGTGGCCAGGCTGTGATCGGCGAAGGTCACATTGGCCCGCAGCGACTTGTCGAACAGCACCCGGTCGTAGGCCGCCGAATAGTAGTCGGAGAACGCTCGCTTGCCACCGGAGAGCTGGTAGTTCTGGGTGTAGGTACGCAGTTGGTCGAGCGCGAAGATGCCCTGTTCGGCCTTCTCCAGCGAATGCGGATTGATGTCGGTGGCATAGATCATGGTGCGTTCGAGCAAGCCTTCCTCGTGCAGCAGGATGGCCAGGGAATACACCTCTTCGCCGGTGCTGCAGCCAGCCACCCAGACCTTCAGCGACGGGTAGGTGTGCAGCAGCGGCACCACCTGCTCGCGCAGGGCCAGGAAGTATTCGGGGTCGCGAAACATCTCGCTGACCGGAATGGTGAGGTACTGCAAGAGCTGCATGAACGCCTGCGGCTCGTGCAGGATGCGCTCCTGCAATGCCGAGATGGTCGCGCAATCGAGCTGAGCCTGCGCCTGGCTCACGCGGCGCTTGAGCGAGGCTTTCGAGTAATCGCGAAAGTCGTAGCTGTAACGCAGGTAAATCGCCTCGATCAGCAGGCGCAGCTCGATTTCGTCAGGCATCAGAGACGCTCCAGCTTGGGCATCCACACACGAATCAGAGAGAACAGACGATCCAGATCGATGGGTTTGGCCAGGTAGTCGTTGGCGCCGACTTCACGGCAACGCTCCTGGTCATCTTTCATCGCCTTGGCCGTCACCGCAATGATCGGCAGGTTCTTCCAGCGCGGCTCCAGACGAATCAGCCGAGTGGCTTCGTAGCCGTCCATCTCCGGCATCATCACGTCCATCAGCACCAGGTCGATGTCTTCGCACTCCTTGAGTTTGGCCAGAGCTTCGTGGCCGTTGCGGGCGACTTCGACCGTGGCGCCCTTCTGCTCCAGCGCGCTGGCCAGGGCGAAGATGTTGCGCACGTCATCGTCCACCAACAGCAGGCGGCGACCTTCGAACAGTTTGTCGCGGCTGCGCGCGGTCTTGAGCATTTTCTGGTGCTCGCTGGACAGCTCGGCCTCGACCTTGTGCAGGAACAGGGTCACCTCATCCAGCAGGCGCTCCGGCGAGCGCGCGCCCTTGATGATGATCGAGCGCGAGTACTTGAGCAGCTCGGCCTCTTCGTCACGGGTCAGGTTGCGCCCGGTGTAGACGATCACCGGCGGGAAGGAGCAGATGTCCTCCTCGGCCATGCGCCGCAGCAGTTCGTTGCCCTGCATGTCGGGCAGCTTGAGGTCGATGATCATGCAGTCGAACACGGTGTCGCGCAGTTTCTCCAGTGCTTCGCCGGCCAGCGCAACAGCGGTGATCTCGATGTCTTCGTCGCCGATCAGGCGGGCAACGCTGTCACGCTGCAGCGGATCGTCCTCGACCAGCAGCACGCGTTTGACCTGCTGGTTGAGCTTGGCCTCGAGCTTGCCGAAGACCTCCTTGAGCTGATCACGGCTGGTGGGCTTGAGCGCGTAACCGACCGCCCCCAGGTGCAACGCGGCCTCGCTCTGGTCCTCGACCGAGACCACATGAACCGGGATGTGGCGAGTCTGCGCATCGTCTTTCAGACGTTGCAGCACACCGAGGCCGGAGCCATCGGGCAGGCGCATGTCGAGCAGGATGGCGTCCGGGCGGTACTGCCGCGCCAGCTCCAGGCCCTCGTCGGCGCACGTGCCGACCAGGCAGGCGTAACCCAGTTCGTGCGCTAGGTCGAAGAGAATGCGGGCGAAGCGCACTTCGTCCTCCACCACCAGCACGCGGCGCCCACCGCGCTCACTCAGGTGCTCGCGATCATCGGCGAATGATGCCCGCTGCCTTGGCATCGGCGGCGGCACAACGGCGGCTGCAGGCGCAGCGGGTAGCGTCGCCTGCATGGCTGCGACAGGGGCAGCCGCCGGCCTACTCACGCCGATCTCAGGCATGCGTTCCGGCAGCAGCAAGGTGAAGGTACTGCCCTCGCCCGGCACGCTGCTGACGGTGATGGAGCCGCCGAGCAGCCCGGCCAGGTCTCGCGAGATGGACAGACCAAGGCCCGTGCCGCCATAGCGGCGATTGGTGGTGCCATCAGCCTGGCGGAAGGCATCGAAGATCGCCTGCTGCTGATCTGCAGCGATACCGATACCGGTGTCACGCACGGCGAATGCCAGATAATGATCGTCATGGCGCGACACGCTGAGGGTCACGCCGCCACGATCGGTGAACTTGAAGGCGTTGGACAGCAGGTTGCGCAGAACCTGCTCGGCGCGCTGACGGTCGGTGAACAACACCTGCGGCAGCTGGTCTTGCTGCTCGATCTCGAAACTCAGGCTGCGCTCGCCAGCCAGCGGCATGAACACATCGCGCAGGCCTTCGAGCATGTTGCCCAGCGGCGTGCGCTCGGGCCGCACTTCGAGCTTGCCGGCCTCGACCTTGGCGATGTCGAGAATATCGTTGATCAGGTTGAGCAGGTCGTTGCCGGCCGAGTAGATCGACTCGGCGAACTTCACCTGTTCGTCGTTGAGGTTGCCATTGGCGTTTTCCGCCAGCAGCTTGGCCAGGATCAGCGAACTGTTGAGCGGCGTGCGCAGCTCATGGCTCATGTTGGCGAGGAACTCGGACTTGTAGCGACTGGCGCGCTGCAACTCCTCGGCACGCTCCTCCAGCTGCGCCTGGATGCGACCGAGGGTGGTATTGCGCTGATCCAGCTCGTCGCGCTGGTCGGCGAGGACCTGGGCCTGCTCGGAGAGCTTCTCGTTGGTCTGCTCCAGCTCGGCCTGCTGGGTCTCCAGGTGAGCCTGGGACTCCTTGAGCACGCGGGCCTGCTGCTCCAGTTCCTCGTTGGCGGCGCGCAGTTCCTCCTGCTGGGTCTGCAATTCCTCGTTGAGCTGCTGGGTTTCATCCAGCACCTCCTGCAGGCGCTGGCGATAACGCGCAGCCTCCAGGGCCGTGCCGACACTGCTGGTGATGGCTTCGAGAAACTCGCGCTCGCGCGGCTCCAGTGCACGCATGAACGCCAGCTCGACCACGCCGTTGACGCTATTTTCGAACTGCAGCGGCGCCAGCGCGACGCTGACGGGCTGGCCTTCACCCAGGCTCGAGGCGACCTTGATGTAATCCGCAGGCAAGTTGTCCAAACAGACCAGACGACGACTACGGGCGGCTTGTCCGATCAGGCCCTCACCGCGATAGAAGTGCTCCTTGAGGCTGGCGTCCTCGCTGAAGCCGTAGCCGGCAACGCGCTTCAAGTCGCCGGTGCTGGCATCGCGCAGATACAGGGCCGCGACCATGCAATCGAGGTACTCGGCAAAGAACTCCAGCGTGCGGTCGGCCAGCTCCTGTACCTGCGGCTGGCCCAGCAGGCGCTCCGCCAACAGCGTCTGGCCACCACCGAGCCAGGCGCGGCGCTGCTGCTCATCGGCATACTCGGTCTGCCTGGCCATTGCCCGCGAATAGGTCTGCGAAAGGTTCAGCAGCTCACGGCGTCCGAACAGCGCCAGCAACGCACTGAACAGGATGCTGACCACCAGATAGATGCCAGCCCCCCAGAGCGTGGTGCTGCTTACTTCAGCATTACGCTGCTGGCGCAATTCACGCTCGCTGTTGATGAAGGTATCGAGTTCCCGGCGCATGCCATCGGTGAGATTCTTGCCACGGCCACGCCCTACATCCGCCATGAAGTTGCCGCCCTCGCGGCGGCTGCCAATGACTTCCTGAGCGTACAGATCCCACTGCTCCTGCATGGCCAGCAAGCGCTCGAGACGCTGCACCTGCGGAGGGTTGTCAGACACCAAGTCGACGAGTTGCTCGGTCTGCGGTCGGAACTTCCCCCGCGCCTGCTCATAGGGTGCGAGGTACGCCTCTTCACCGCTGAGCAGGAAACCACGCATGCCGGTCTCCATATCCAGCGTCAGCTTGTAAATCTCGCTGGCCCGATTGAGCACCTGGTCGGAGTGTTCGACCCAGCGGATCGCCGTGAGCAGGTAGCCGATCAGCACCGCGAAGAACAACGCGCCAACCAGGCCAAGGCCAAGCGGCAGGCCTACGTTGCGATTGAGAATTCGGCGAAAACCCATCTCGTCCATTGCGGACTCATTCGACATTGGGACGTCCATTCGATGATTGTCTCGCTTCTTCTTGTCTATCCGGGGAAGGCGTATGGCACACTGACCGCGCGCATTCAGCGAAGTTTGCCAAACATTTGCGCATTCTGCGCGCGAAAACAGAGACGCCGATGACCGAAACCACTTGTGCTGCCACCAAGACCATTCTGTTGGTCGAGGACGACGATGTCGTGCGCCAACTCACCGCTGAAGTGCTCGGGGAGTTCGGCTATCACGTCCACGCCCTGCGTGACGGCCCCAGTGCATTGGAACTGCTGCGCAGCGAGCAGCGCTTCGATCTCCTGATGAGCGATATCGGCCTGCCCGGAATGGACGGACGCGAGTTGGTAGCCGCCGCGCGCCTGCTACGACCGACACTGCCGGTATTGTTCGCCAGCGGTTACAACGAGCGGGAGCTGCTCGAAGAAGTGCGTGCCCGCGACAGCGCGGCGGCCACCAACAGCATCGTCAAACCCTACGACTTCAAGCTACTGGGGCAACGCCTGAGCGAGCTGGCGGGCTAGCGCAACAGCGGTCCACGAGGGCCGCACTCCAGGGCTGGAGACCAGCAGCAGGCAACCGATCCACATTCGAGCCAGCGCATGACTCCATGCCTGGCGGCATCGCGCGGCCAAGTCGCGGCGCATTGGGCTGAACCGATGATCGGCTATCAGGCAAATCGATAGCACTTGCCGTGCCCGAGCGCAGGCGAGAGGCTCAGCAAAAAGCCAGCCGAGGACAGTCCATGCCCAGCATCAACCCTGACCCAGCGGACCTGCTGGCGTTCGCCGAGCGCATGCCCAGCAATACGCCGATCCTGATGCTCAATCTACTTCGCTTCAACAGCCAGGCTGCGTACCACGCGGACAGCCAGCATGCGCCGTGCAGCGGGCGCGAAGCCTATGCGCGTTACAGCCGCACTGCGCTGAGCAAGGTCCGAGGGGTGGGCGGTGAGGTGCAGGTGATGGCTGACGTTCACCTGGCGCTGATCGCGCCGAAGGACGAGCACTGGGATCTGCTTCTGCTGGTGCGCTACCCCTCGTCAGCGGCCTTTCTCAGCATGCTCGCAGACCCCGAATACCAGGCCGCCACCCTTCATCGCAGTGCGGCGCTGGCCGACTCTCGGCTGATCGGTACGACACCCAGCTGATGGCTATCGCGCGGCCTGCAGATTGAGCACCAGCAGGCGCGCGGCGGTTTCGGCGTCCGGCTGGCCATCATAGTTGGCCGGGCGATATTTCATCTGAAAGGCGGCGATGACGTTACGCGTCTGCTCATCCAGCTCGCCGTTCTGCGGCACCGTGTAACCGTTCTGCGCCAACTGCTCCTGGAACCACTGCACGCTGGGCAGGCTACTGTTGAACAGCGCCTGCTGGCGCGCCACGGCGTCTTCGTCCGGCCAGGGCACCAGCCCTTCGTCCGCCAGACGCTTCCAGGGGAACAGCGGCCCCGGATCGACCTTGCGCTGCGGCGCCACGTCGCTGTGCGCGATGATCGACCCCAATGGCAGCTGGTGACGCTTGACGATGTCCTTGAGCAACACGATCAGGGTATCGATCTGCTGTGGCGCGAAGGGCTGCCAGTAGCGGCCCGTCGGCGTCTGGTAGTAACCCTGGTTGACCAGCTCGATACCGATGGTGGTGCTGTTGAGCCAGGTGCGTCCCTTCCATTCGCTGACGCCGACATGCCAGGCACGCCGATTTTCGTCCACTAGGCGATAGACCGTCGGCGGCGCGTCGCCAATCAGGTAATGACTGCTCACCTCGGTCTGCGTCAGCAGTTCGAGCGAGCGCTGCAGGTCAGCGGAGGTGTAGTGCAACACGATGTACTGCACGCGGCTGTTCTGGCCAGTCGCGGTGTGGCTGTCGTCGATACGCAGCCCAACGGTGCAACCAGCCAGCAGAACGAGAACGAGGGTGAGGCAGAGAGACTTCATGCGTGACCGAATACGCTCTGCAGGTTATCCAGCAGCATGTCGACGCTGAGCATGATCAACAGCATGCCCATCAGACGTTCCACCGCCATCAACCCGCGATTACCAAGAAATCGTTGCAGAAACGATGCCTGCAACAGGATGAATGCCGTCGCCGCCCAGGCCAGGATCAACGCGAGATAGAGTTCCCAGAGGGGCCCGGTGTGGGTGTTGCGCAGCGTCATCAGCACCGCGAGAGCCGAGGGCCCGGCCACCGCCGGCGTGGCCAGCGGCACCAGCATCGGCTCGCCGTCCGGCAAGTCACCGAGCAGGCCTTGCGGGCTGGGGAAGATCAGGCGCATGGCGATGACGAACAGGATGATACCGCCGGCAATCGCCGTTGCCTCCCGCGACAGCCCGAGGCTGCTGAGGAATTTGTCACCAAAGGTGAGGAACAACAGCAGCAGACCGAGGGCGAACAGCAGCTCGCGCGCGGCGATCCACAGCCGCCTGCGTGGCTCGACGTTCTTCAATGCAGCGATGTAGATGGCGATATTGCCGAAAGGATCGGTGACCAAAAAGATCAGCACGGCGATGCTGAAGATGTCCATGGGTATCTCCGCTGACGAGTCTGCATAGTCTAGGGCCTGGCGGGGTCGCCTCGCGAGTCGGCAAGGCGGTCAGACTCGAGCGACCTTGTCGAAACAGACAACTTTATGACTCGTACGCCTGTATCGGTTCTGAAAACTACCATCCGCAAAAATGTATACAAAGCAGTAGCCATAATGACAACAAAATGTCTAAATTGACCGCACAAGAACAACAGCGAGTAGTTTTCCCATGACTTCCAGCCCCAACAGCACGCCCGCCACCCAGCGTCCTGAGGATGAGAATCTCGGTATCAGCGCAAACGTTGCTTATGGTTTGCAGCATGTCCTGACCATGTACGGCGGAATCGTCGCGGTGCCCCTGATCATCGGCCAGGCTGCCGGCTTGCTGCCCGCCGACATCGGCTTGTTGATCGCCGCATCGCTGTTCGCCGGAGGCTTGGCCACCCTCCTGCAAACCCTCGGCCTGCCCTTCTTCGGCTGTCAGTTGCCGCTGGTACAGGGGGTTTCCTTCGCCGGGGTGGCGACCATGATCGCGATCATCGGCGGCGATGGTGCCGGAGGCATACCGGTGGTGCTCGGCTCGGTGATCGCCGCCGCCTTGATCGGGCTGCTGATCACGCCCGTGTTCTCCCGCATCATCCAGTTCTTCCCACCGCTGGTGACCGGTATCGTCATCACCACCATCGGCCTGACGCTGATGCCGGTAGCGGCGCGCTGGGCCATGGGCGGTAACAGCAGTGCCGCGGATTTCGGCAGCATGGCCAACATCGGCCTGGCCGCCTTCACCCTGGCCACCGTGTTGTTGCTGAGCAAGGTCGGCAGCGCCAGCATCTCACGCCTGTCGATCCTGCTGGCAATGATCATCGGCACCCTGGTTGCCGTGGCCTTGGGCATGGCGGACTTCTCCCAGGTGCTGAACGGGCCACTGCTGGCCATGCCCGAACCTCTGCACTTTGGCATGCCGGTGTTCAAGGTCGCGGCGATCCTGTCGATGGTTATCGTGGTGATCGTGACCCTGGTGGAAACCTCGGCAGATATCCTCGCGGTCGGCGAGATCATCGGCACCAAGGTGGACGCCAAGCGCCTGGGCAACGGCTTGCGCGCCGACATGATCTCCAGCATGTTCGCCCCGCTGTTCGGCTCCTTCACCCAGAGTGCCTTCGCCCAGAACGTTGGCCTGGTGGCAGTGACCGGTGTGAAGAGTCGCTACGTGGTCGCTACCGCCGGCCTGATTCTGGTCACTCTCGGGCTGCTGCCGGTGATGGGGCGCCTGATCGCCGCCGTGCCGACCGCCGTGCTTGGCGGTGCCGGGGTCGTGCTGTTCGGCACCGTGGCCGCCAGCGGTATCCGCACCCTGGCCAAGGTCGATTACCGCAACAACATGAACCTGATCATCGTCGCCACCTCAATTGGTTTCGGCATGATCCCGATCGCCATGCCGGGCTTCTACCACCACTTCCCGGCCTGGTTCGAAACCATCTTCCACTCGGGTATCAGCTCGGCGGCGATCATGGCGATCCTGCTCAACCTGTTGTTCAACCACTTCACCACCGGCAACTCGGATCAGCAGTCGGTGTTCGTCGCCGGCACCGAGCGCAGCCTGCGCTATCACGACATTGCCGCCCTGCACGACGGCGACCATTTCATCGACGGCAAGCTGTATGACGCGCAGGGCAACGAGGTTCCATTGCAAGATGAGGACGACCATGCACCACGGGCACGGTCTGCCTCAACGGCGAGCCAGCGCTCGGCAAAAGCGACGTCCTAGGGATGATGGCGAGCCGCGGCATAAGCTGCGGGCTCAGACGGCCTGCTCGACTCGATTACGCCCGGCGCCCTTGGCGCGGTAAAGCGCCTGATCGGCGCGCTCGAACGTGACCTCGGCAGCCTCGTCATTGCGAAACTCGGCGATACCGGCTGACAAGGTGATGGTGACCGGCTCGCCCTTGAAGTGAAACGGGCACGCCTCGATCGCGGCCCGCAGCGTCTCCAGGAGCTGAAGACCGCCTTCCATCGGCGTGGCGGGAATCAGCAGAACGAACTCCTCACCACCGAAACGGGCGATGAAGTCGGTCTTGCGCAGGCGCCTGTTGAGCTCGCCGGCGATGATCTTCAGCACCCGATCACCCGCCAGATGACCGTAGCCATCGTTGATCCGCTTGAAGTGGTCGATATCCAGCACGGCCAACAACAGCTGACCGCCGTAGCGCTGGCGACGGGCCACTTCCAGGTCGAGGCGCTCGCTCCAGGCGGCACGATTGGGCAGGCCGGTGAGCGGGTCCAGCAAGGATTTCTGGCGCTGCTCCTCGATATGCTGACGAAACTGCTGCGCTTCCGTCTCCATCTCGGCGACACGCTTGACCAAACCCTGCAGCCGTTCGGCCACATCTTCCTCGCTGGTGTCACGCTGACGCTGATGCTTGCTGACACTCTGTAGCAAACCTTCCAGGCGCTGTTCCAACGCCTGCTTGAGCGATTCCAGGTCGGCCGCTTCCTGCACGCTGTTCTGCAGATCGCTGACCTGATCACGCAACTGCTGGTTGAAGCTGCGCGCACTCTCGGCCGAGGCGCTGTAACCCTCATGCGCCTGGCTGAGGGTTTCGATGAAGGCGGCCAGGCGCTCGTTGAGTTGCTTGAGGTAACCGGCGAACTCGCGCTGACCGCTGTCGGTGACGGCCAGCACCAGCACCGCCAGATCGTCCAGCACCGGCACCAGTTCGTACCAGTTGAGGTTGCCCTGCAGACGCAGGCGCAGCGCTTCACCCTGCGGCTGATGACGCGCCGGGAGCTCCAGCTCATCGAGCAGATTGCGCAAGCTGCTGGCGATATGCGGCGCCACGGCGCTGTAACCGGGCTCACTGCTGGGCAGGGAGAAAGGACCGTCGCCAACCTCCTCCTGCGGCACCAGACCCGGCGGCAACGGCAGGCTGTCGAGCACAGGCGAGGCATCGTGGACCTGGTGCTGGCCAACTGCCGCGGCAACCCCAGGTGCACTGGGAGGCAGTTCACTCGCTGAAAGCAAGGGCGCAGTCACAGGTGCCGGCGTTGGCGTTGGCGTTGGCGTTGGCGTTGGCGTTGGCGTTGGCGTTGGCGTTGGCGTTGGCGCAGATGCTGGCGGGGGCGTCTCGTCGATGGTAGCGCTTTCGGCGACACGACCCGACGAATCGTCGCTGGCGTCGCTGCTATCTGCGCGCGAACCGAACAAACGCTGCAACAGGCCCGGCTGCTCCTGCACGGGCACCTGCAGAACCTGCAGCGCCTGGCCCTGCAGGTTACTCAGCTGGCTGAGCACTGCCGGCAACAGATACTGATGGCTGGTGGCGTCCTGTAGCTGCTTGCCCAGTGATTTGAGGGCCTTGCGCACCTCGCGCGGCGGCTGCAGGCGCTGCAGTTGTTCGATCAAGGCCGCCAGCGCGGCGGCCGCTTCATCGGCACGCTGCTGGCGGCGCTGCTCGGAATCCAGCACGGCCCTTTCCAAACGCGGAATCAGGCCGTCCAGAGCGACGTCCATATCGTCACGCCGAAGGATCTCGCGCATCTCCTGCATGCACTGATCGACTGCCTTGTCGGCACCTTCGGCCGCCAGACTGCTGCGAACCAGGCCACGACGCAGCAGGTCCAGGCGCGATTCCCAACGGCGGTCGAGCTTTTCCTGCTGCTCCAGACGGCTCAGGTACTTGTCTTTCCAGCGTTGCGCGTCATCACTCATACGGCTTACTCGGGAAATGGCGTCTTCAGCATAGGCATTCGCGCGCCATTCTGTGCTTCCGGCAAGCGGATTTCCACGGCCACGGGAAGGTGGTCGGAAATCGGCTGACTGAGGACGTGGACGCGCCCCAGCTCGAGCTCGGAGCTGAGCAGAATATGATCGAGACAGCGTTGCGGGCGCCAGCTGGGAAAGGTCGCCTCGACCTGTGGAGCGAGCAGACCCAGATCGCGTAGCGGGGAATTCTCCAGCAGGTCGACTGCATGAGTGTTCATGTCGCCCATCAGCACCAGATGGCGAAACTCGCTGACGCGCTCGCGAATGTATGCCAGTTGCCGAGTACGAGTGCGGGCGCCCAGCGCCAGATGCATCATCACTACCCCCAGGGCATGTTCTCCCTCGCCCAGGCGCAGGATAATCGCACCCCGCCCAGGCGGCCCTGGCAGTGGATGATCTTCCAGCAAACTGGGACGCAAACGACTGAGGACGCCGTTGCTGTGCTGGGCCAAGCGCCCGAGGTTGCGGTTGAGCTGTTGATACCAGAAGGGAAAGGCGCCCTGCTGGGCCAGGTATTCGACCTGATTGACGTAGCCCGAACGCAGGCTGCCGCCATCGACCTCCTGCAAGGCCACCAGATCGAAATCGGCGAGCAGATCACCGATGCGCTGCAGATTGCCGGCGCGGCCGGCGTGGGGCAACAGGTGCTGCCAGCTGCGAGTCAGGTAGTGGTGATAGCGCTGGGTATTGATGCCGACCTGGACGTTGAAACTGAGCAGACGCAGCAAGCCGTCGGCTGGCCAGTCGGTATGGGGCGAACAGTGCGGGTTGATCTGTGGATCGCACAGACCAACCGCACGTGTCTTTCGCCAGCGGCGCAGCATGCTTGGCGCCTACTGCCGCCTAGAGCGCCTCGCGTTCCTTGCCGATCAGGTAGTCAGCAACCTGAAGGGCCTGCTGCGGGCCACCAGCCGAACCCAGGTCGAAGCGATACTTGCCACCGACGATCATGACCGGTACGCCAGTGACCTGGTAGGCCATGGCCAGCTTCTTGGCCTTTTCCATCTGGCCTTTGACGGCGAAGGAATTGAAGGTCTTGAGGAAGGCATCACGATCGACACCCTGAGTGGCGACGAAGTCGGCGAACTCTTCAGCCGAGGCCAGCTTCTTCCTCTCCTGGTGGATGGCGTTGAACACGGCGTCATGCACCTTGTCTTCGACCTTCATCATTTCCAGGGTAATGAACGCCTGGCCATGTACGTTCCAGATACCCCCGAACAGCGCCGGTACGCGAACGAAATTGACGTCTTCCGGCAGCTTCTCGACCCAGGGATTGAGGGTCGCCTCGAACTGATAGCAGTGCGGGCAGCCATACCAGAACAGCTCGACCACTTCGACCTTGCCAGGCTTGGACACCGGTACCGGGCTCTTCAGCTCGACGTACTGCTGGCCGGCCACCGGTTCGGCATGGGCAGTTAGGCCGAACAGGCTGCTGATCGCCAGAGCGGCGCCGAAAATCAGGTTACGCATGGGGGTACTCCTTGACTGGATAAGCGTCGCCCTAGTGGCGATTCGAAACTATGACCTGCTAGCGCTGGGCCGGTTCCGCCCATTGTAGCCATGACGCATATGAAAAAGGGCGGCCGAAGCCACCCTTTGTCTTGCCAAAAGCAACGGCGGTCTATCAGTGCAGACCCTGGATGAAGCTGGACACAGCTTCGATATCCTTGTTGCTCAGCTTGGCAGCGATGGAGCGCATGATCATTGCGTCACCGTCGTTGGTGCGGTTGCCTTCGCGGAAGTCGGTCAACTGCTTGGCCACGTACTGGGCATGCTGACCACCCAGGTGCGGGAAGCCTGCGGCAGCCAGGCCAGCGCCGTTGGGCGAGTGGCAACCGATGCAGGACGGCATGCCTTCTTCCAGCTTGCCACCGCGGAACAGCTCTTCACCGCGCTTGACCAGCTTGGGATCGGCAGCGCCGACGCTCATCTTCTGGCTAGCGAAATAGGCGGCGATATCGGCCATATCCTGATCACTGAGGTTGTCCAGAAGGCCGGTCATCTCGACGACCTGGCGATTGCCGGACTTGATGTCGTGCAGCTGCTTGAGCAAGTAACGCTCGCCCTGACCGGCCAGCTTGGGGAAGTTTGGCGCGGGGCTGTTGCCATCGGCACCATGGCAGGCACCACAGACAGCGACTTTGCCCTGACCGGCTTCGGCATCGCCCGCGGCCTGAGCCACGCCGGTGAGGCCCAGGGTCAACAGCAGACTCACGAGTACTTTGTTCATCAGCTAATCCAACTACGGCTAAGAGAGAAAGGGTTATCGGCCGGGCTTACTCATTCGGACATCAGTTTGATGACCGCCTGGTAATCCTCTGGCGTGCAGTCCATGCACATACCGCGCGGCGGCATGGCATTCAAACCATTGGTGACGCTCTGCACCAGTGTATCCATGCCCTTGGCCAGGCGCGGCTCCCATGCGGCTTTGTCGCCTTTCTTGGGTGCCATGGGAAGCTGGCCATTGTGGCAAACACCACAGGTGCGGTCGAATACAGCTTGCGCATCCTGAGCAGCATAGCCGTTGAAAGACAGGGCCATAACGGCAGCAGCGAGCAGCATTTTCTTCATCAGATCAACCTCATCAGGGGAGGAACGTCCTGCTTTCTATCGAGCAGAGATGTAATCGCTCCTGGCAATCGGGTCCTGCGGGTGGGACAAAGCGCACACAAAATCTGCGGCATTATATACTGGCAATGCTGAAACGGAAACGACGCCGCTTGCCGCGCCACCTGGCGTGCAGCAGGTGCGCGGAAATGTCGCAAGTCCTCGAACCACTGAACGGGATTCGAGGCTTCCACCGGATACCCCCATGCTCCCGAAGAATCCCATCATCGGTCTGTGCCAGCAGGCCAGCTTCCTCATCAGTGCCGCCAAGGTCGATCAGTGCCCCGAGGACAGCGGCCTGGAAGTCGCCTTCGCCGGCCGTTCCAACGCCGGCAAGTCGAGTGCGCTCAACACCCTGACCCACGCCAGCCTGGCACGCACCTCGAAGACGCCGGGACGCACGCAGCTGCTCAACTTCTTCCGCCTGGATGACGAGCGTCGCCTGGTCGACCTGCCCGGTTACGGCTATGCCAAGGTGCCCATCCCGCTCAAGCAGCACTGGCAGAAACATCTGGAAGCCTATCTGGGCAGCCGCGAGAGCCTGTGCGGCCTGGTGCTGATGATGGACATCCGCCATCCGCTGACCGAGTTCGACTGCATGATGCTGGACTGGTCGGTGGCCAGCGGCATGCCGCTGCATATCCTGCTGACCAAGGCCGACAAGCTGGCGTTCGGCGCGGCGAAGAACGCGCTGCTCAAGGTGCGTCAGGACATTCGCAAGCAGTGGGGCGAGGGCATCAGCATCCAGTTGTTCTCGGCGCCCAAACGCATGGGCGTGGAAGAGGCGCAGATGGTGCTGGCCGGCTGGCTGGATCTGTTGCCGGAAGAGGATGAGGAAGCCGCAGAGGAATAAGTCGTAGGGTGTGTTGTGCGCACAATGACCATTGGGAATAGTCGGTGCGCGCGCACCCTACGGAATCACAGCCATGTAGCCGGTGCAATCCGCCCCTCTCCCGCCCTTCGGGCACCCTCTCCCTGAGGGAGAGGGTCATCAGAATGCCGCTAGCGGCAGTTTTCTATAGGCAAAAAAAACCCCGAGCTTCGTATGGGGAGGGAGAAGTTCGGGGTTCAAGGTCTGAACCGCTAGGGCGGGGTTCAGATGTCTGCCAACACTTAACACAACAAAGGAGCATTGAAGGGCTTAACGGCCATTCATGAACTCTGACCGGGTGGATTTGCGGAAAGTTCATCGCCTTCTTAAAAACTATTTGCAATAAGAAAGCGCCGTTTGATTACCTGAAAACCCGACGCTAGAGCGGCCGCGGCTTTGCGCCGCGGCACAGGGCATCAGTGTGCCTCGTCCCAATTGGCACCAACGCCCACTTCCACCAGCAGTGGCACCTCCAGATCGGCAGCGCCGCTCATCAGGCTCTTGAGTTTGGCGCTGACCTCGTCGATCAGTTCCTCACGCACCTCCAGCACCAGTTCGTCGTGCACCTGCAGGATGATGCGCGCATCGATGCCGCTATCCTGCAACCAGCCATCCACGGCGATCATGGCGCGCTTGATGATGTCCGCTGCGGTGCCCTGCATCGGCGCGTTGATCGCCGCGCGCTCGGCGCCTTTGCGCATGGCCTGGTTCTGCGCATGGATCTCGGGCAGGTACAGGCGACGGCCGTAGACCGTCTCCACATAACCCTGCTCGGCGGCCTGGGCACGGGTGCGCTCCATGTAGGTCAGCACGCCCGGATAGCGGGCGAAGTAACGGTCGATGTAGGCCTGCGCCTCCTTGCGTTCGACATCGATCTGCTTGGCCAGGCCAAAGGCACTCATGCCGTAGATCAGGCCGAAGTTGATCGCCTTGGCCTTGCGCCGCTGATCGCTGCTCACCTCGTCCAGTGCCACGCCGAAGACCTCGGCGGCCGTGGCCTTGTGCACGTCCAGGTCATGGCGGAAAGCGTCCAGCAGACCTTCATCCTTGGCCAGGTGGGCCATGATCCGCAGCTCGATCTGCGAGTAGTCCGCCGCCATCAGCTTGTACCCCTTGGGCGCGACGAAGGCCTGGCGGATGCGTCGGCCTTCGGCGGTGCGGATCGGGATGTTCTGCAGGTTCGGGTCGCTCGACGACAGGCGGCCAGTGGCGGCCACAGCCTGGTGGTAGCTGGTGTGGATACGCCCGGTACGAGGGTTGATCTGCTCCGGCAGCTTGTCGGTGTAGGTACTCTTGAGCTTGCTCAGGGAGCGGTACTGCATCAGCACCTTGGGCAGTTCGAAGTCCTGCTCGGCCAGTTCAGCGAGCACCGCCTCGGCGGTGGAAGGCTGGCCCTTGGCGGTCTTGCTGATCACCGGGTAACCGAGTTTTTCGTAGAGGATCACGCCCAGTTGCTTGGGCGACGCCAGGTTGAACTCCTCGCCGGCGATCTCGAACGCCTTGCGCTCCAGCTCCACCAGCTTGTCGCCCAGCTCGACGCTCTGCTCGCCGAGCAGTTTGGCATCGACAAATGCGCCGTTGCGCTCGATACGCGCCAGCACCGGCACCAGAGGAATTTCGATGTCGCGCAGCACCTTCGCCAGTGACGGCACGGCTTCGAGCCGGCGCCACAGCTCCTGATGCAGACGCAGGGTCACGTCGGCGTCTTCGGCGGCGTAGGGGCCGGCCTGCTCCAGGGCAATCTGGTCGAAGGTCAGCTGCTTGGCGCCCTTGCCGGCGATATCCTCGAAGCGAATGGTGCTGTGGTTCAGGTACTTCAGCGCCAGGCTGTCCATGTCGTGGCGGGTGGCGGTCGAGTCCAGCACGTAGGATTCGAGCATGGTGTCGAAGGCCACGCCCTGCACGGCGATGGGCGTGCTGGCATTGGCCAGGACATTGATGTCGTACTTGGCATGCTGGCCGACCTTGGCCTTGGCCGGATCTTCGAGGATCGGCTTGAGCGCCTTGAGCACGGCATCACGGTCAAGCTGTTGCGGTACGCCCATATAGCTGTGGGCCAGCGGCACGTAGGCGGCCTCGCCGGCCTTGACCGCGAAGGACAGACCGACCAGTTGCGCCTGCTGCGCATCGACGCTGGTGGTCTCGCTGTCGAAGGCGATCAGCTCGGCCTGCTCCAGCTTCTTCAGCCAGGCGTCGAACTGCGCCTGCTCCAGCACCAGCTGATAGTCACCGGCGCTTGCCGGCGCAGGCTCAGGCGCCTCCTCGGCGGCTTCGCCAGCCGGCTCGGCGAACAGATCACCGGCCGGCGCAGCAGCCTTGGCTGCCAGCGATTTGTTCTGGCGCAGCAGATCGTCCAGCCAGTTCTTGAACTCCAGCAGGCCGTACAGCTCGACCAACGCTGCCTGATCCGGCTCACCCGGGTGCAGCGAGTCGATCTCGATATTCAGCGGCACGTCGGTCTTGATGGTCGCCAGCTGATAGGACAGGTAGGCCATCTCGCGATGTTCCTCGAGCTTGGCCGGCAAACCCTTGGCACCGCGGATCGGCAGCTCGGGCACCTTGTCGAGGTTGGCGTACAGCACATCGAGGCCGCCGCCGATGCCGACCAGCAGGCCGAGCGCGGTTTTTTCGCCGACGCCAGGCACGCCCGGGATGTTGTCGACCTTGTCCCCCATCAGGGCCAGGTAATCGATGATCAGCTCGGGACCGACACCGAATTTCTCCTTTACGCCACCTTCGTCATAGACGCTTCCGGTCATGGTGTTGACCAGCGTAACGTGCGGGCAGACCAGCTGCGCCATGTCCTTGTCGCCGGTAGAGATGACCACGTCGCGTTTTTCCGCGGCCGCCTGGCGTGCCAGGGTGCCGATCACGTCATCGGCCTCAACACCCTCCACACACAGCAGCGGCAGCCCCAGGGCGCGCACGCTGGCGTGCAGCGGCTCGACCTGAACACGCAACTCGTCCGGCATGGACGGGCGATTGGCCTTGTACTCGGCGAACAGCTCGTCACGGAAGGTGCCACCCTTGGCGTCGAAGACCACGGCAAAGGGGCTGTTCGGGTACTGCTTGCGCAGGCTCTTGAGCATGTTCAGCACACCCTTTACCGCTCCAGTGGGCAGGCCCTTGGAGGTGGTCAGCGGCGGCAGGGCGTGGAAGGCGCGGTACAGGTACGAGGAACCGTCGACCAGAACGAGGGGGGCTTGGCTCATGCGCGAGATCAACCTTTTCGGCGGGTGCAGCGGTAGAATGGCTGCATCGGTGAATATCAAGGAGCAAGGTTATCATGGGTACATTGAATCGCCTTTTGCTGGTCGGTCTGTTGGCCTGCGTCCCACTTGCCAGTCACGCCGAGGATCCGGTGTCCGCCGATCCAGACGTGACCATCCGCCAGGACGGCGATCGCACCATCCAGGAATACCGGGTCAATGGCTTTCTCTACGCCATCAAGGTCACTCCGAAGAACGGCAAACCCTATTTTCTGGTTCGCGCCGATGGCAGCGACGGCAACTTCATACGTTCGGACGATCCGGATATGTTGATCCCCTCATGGGAAATCTTTAGCTGGTAAGGCAATTAAGGTCTGATATGTCGGTATTCACCCCCCTGGAGCGTCATCAGCTCGAAGTTTTCCTGGCGCCTTATGGACTTGGCCGGTTGCGTGACTTCCAGGGCATTGCTGCAGGTAGCGAAAACAGCAACTTCTTCGTCAGCCTGGAGCAGGGCGAATACGTTCTGACCCTGGTCGAGCGCGGTCCGGTGGCCGACCTGCCATTCTTCATCGAGCTACTCGATGTGCTGCACGATGCCGGCCTGCCGGTGCCGTACGCCCTGCGCACGCAGGACGGCGAGGCACTGCGCAGCCTGGCCGAGAAACCGGCGCTGCTGCAGCCGCGGCTGTCCGGCAAGCATGTGCATGAAGCCAACGCACATCACTGCCAGGAGGTCGGCAATCTGCTGGCCCGCATCCACCTGGCGACGCGCGAACGACCAGTAGAGCGTCGCAGCGACCGTGGCCTGGAGTGGATGCTGGCCGAAGGTGCAAAGCAGGCACTGAAACTCGCGGACGAGGCATCGCCACTGCTACGCGCAGCCCTGGACGAGATTGCCGAGCTGAAGCCGCGCATCCTCGCCCTGCCACGCGCCAACCTGCATGCGGATCTGTTCCGTGACAACGTCCTGTTCGACGGCAATCACCTGGCCGGGGTGATCGATTTCTACAACGCGTGCTCCGGGCCGATGCTCTATGACCTGGCCATCACCCTGAACGACTGGTGCTCGCATGAAGACGGCAGCCTCGACGGCGCGCGCGCGCGCGCACTGCTCGGCGCCTATGCCGCGCAACGCCCCTTCAGTGCCGCCGAAGCCGAGTTGTGGCCGGCCATGCTGCGCGTGGCTTGCGTGCGCTTCTGGCTGTCGCGACTGATCGCTGCCGAATCCTTCGCCGGGCAGGAAGTGCTGATTCATGATCCGGGTGAATTCCAGCGACGCCTGGCACAGCGCCAGCAGGTCAACCTGCCCCTGCCGTTCGCACTGTAGGCTGGGCCACGCGTCACCGGTCCAGCGTGGCGTGCGCTGCGGTGGATGAAAAGAGCGTCATCCACCCTATGCAGCCTGAGGCTTACCGTTAGCGGCGAGGACCCGACCTCGCCGTCAGCTCCCCGAAACCAACCCCGGCAATTGCTCGGCCAGTTTGGCGTTGTTGATTGGCGCGCGGATGAAACCACGCTGCGTGCCATCCGGGCCAATGATCACCAGGTTGCCGCTGTGATCGACGGTGTAGTTTTCCTTGCTGGTATCGGCAGGGATGTAGGGGATGCTCACCGAATTGGCGAATTTCTGCAGGGTTTCCTCTTCGCCGGTCAGCCCCTTGAAGCCCGCACTGAAGAAGCCCAGGTACTTGCTCAGTTGCTCCGGGGTGTCGCGGTGCGGGTCGACGCTGACCATCACCACCTGCAGCCGCGCGCGGGTTTCCTCGGGCAGTTGAGTCTGCAACTGGCGCAACTGGGCGAGGGTGGCAGGGCAAATGTCCGGGCAGAAGGTATAGCCGAAGAACAGCAGCTTCCAGTCGCCCTTGAGCTGATCCACCGCGACTTCCTTGCCATCCTGGTCGATCAGGCTCAGCGCCGGCAGGCTGCGGCTTTGCGGCAGCAGGACGATGCCGGCATCGAGCAACGCCGCCGGGTCGCCCTGGCTCTTGCTGCTGAGCACCTTGTTGACGGTTAGCCCCAGCACGAGGGCCACGATAGCGACAAGAACGAAAACCGTTGTGTGGGTACGCGTCATGAAAAACCTTAGATATTCAGCAGCAGGTAGTGATCCGCCAGCAGCGCGATGAACAACAGGAACAGGTACCAGATACTGTACTTGAAGGTGTTGATCGCGGCGTGCGGTTTGCTGTCACGGTACAGCACCCAGGCCCAGTGCAGGAAGCGTCCGCCCAGCAACAGGGCACAGACCAGATACAACGGCCCGCTCATGTGAATGGCATAGGGCAGCAAGGTCACCGCAAACATGGCCAGGGTATAGAGCAGGATATGTACCTTGGTGTAGTGCTCACCGTGGGTCACCGGCAGCATGGGGATGTCGGCCTTGGCGTATTCCTCCTTGCGGTGAATGGCCAGGGCCCAGAAGTGTGGCGGCGTCCAGGCGAAGATGATCAACACCAGCAGCAGTGGCTCGGCACTCATGTGGCCGGTAACGGCTACCCAGCCCAGCAGCGGCGGAGCGGCGCCCGCCAGGCCACCGATCACGATGTTCTGCGGCGTGGCACGCTTGAGAAAGCCGGTGTAGATCACCGCATAACCGAGCAGCGAAGCGAGAGTCAGCCAGGCGGCCAACTGATTGGTGAACAGCAGCAGCAGGCTCATCCCGGCGATGGCCAGCAGCAGGGCAAAGGCCAGCGCCGCCACTGGCGAGACGCGCCCGGCAGTGACCGGACGCTTGTGCGTACGCGCCATGATCGAGTCGATACGACGGTCCACCACATGGTTCACCGCAGCCGCGGCGCCTGCGCACAAGCCGATGCCCAGGTTGCCGAACAGCAGCACGGTCCAGGGCACGCCAGCACGCGTGGCGAGGAACATGCCGACCAGCGAGGTGATCAGCATCAGCATCACCACCCGCGGCTTGGTCAGTTCCAGATAGTCACGCCAGGAGGCGTGTTCGGAGTGAGCTCGTAGCATGGTCGCCATGGCGTTTCTCCTTGATAAGTTATTTGCCGGCCTGCAGCAGCGCGTGGGTAGCGGTCACCGCACGCGTACCGATGCGATCGGATGCATCACGTGTCACCGCAGATACGGCCCTGAGCCGATAGTTGACCAGTACCATGGTCAGCAGCAGAGCCGCCCCACCAGCGTTGTGCGCCACCGCCACCAGCAGCGGCAGATGGAAGACCACGTTGCTGATGCCCAGGCTGACCTGCAGCGCCAGCGCCAGCACAAGCAGCCCGGCCAGACGCGGCAGCTTGGCGACGCGCAGCTGCCAGGCCAGCGCCAGCAATGCCACTGTGACCAGCAGCGCACCGAGGCGATGGCTCATGTGAATGGCCGTGCGCGCATCGCTGTCGAGCTGCCCGCCGAGGTAATTGGGGCCGATATGCTGGGTCAGATGAAAACCCTTGCCGAAATCCATGGCCGGCCACCATTCACCGTGGCAGGTGGGCAGGTCGACGCAGGCGACAGCGGCGTAATTGGAACTGACCCAGCCGCCGAGCACGATCTGCCCGATCACCAGCAGCAGGCAGGCGACTGCCAGCGCCCGCAGACGCCCCGGCAGCTGTAGCGGGGCGAAGCGTCCGGAGAGGCGCAAGGTGAGCAGGGTCAGCAAGCTCAGCGTGGCGAAGCCGCCGAGCAGGTGTGCGGTGACCACCTGCGGCCACAACTGCAGGGTGACCGTCCACATGCCGAACGCCCCTTGCAGGATCACCAGCGCGAGGATCGCCAACGGCAGCTTCAGCGGTTGCGCCGGGTCTTCGCGGCGACGCACGGCCTGGACGGCGATGGCCAGGATTACCAAGCCCAGAGCGCCGGCGAAGTAGCGATGGATCATCTCGTACCAGCCCTTGGCAACCTCAACGGGTGCCTCGGGAAAGCGCGCCTCGGCGATGGCCTGCTTGTGCTCGCTCATCGGCACACCGAGAAAGCCGTAGCAGCCTGGCCAGTCCGGGCAGCCCAGGCCGGCATGGGTCAGCCGGGTGTAGGCGCCCAGCAGCACCACCACCACGGTCAGGAGGGTCGCGAACAACGCTAGACGGTAACCAGGCTTGTGCATGTCGACTCCTTGGGCACGGGGCTTGACGCCCTGTCGTTATGGACAGGGCGCACGCTCAACCGATCAGGGAAATTTTCAGCAGGTAGCGCAGATCATCGAGAATGGCCTTGCCGTCGCTGCCGGCCGGATACCGCAGCACCAGATTGCCGTGCGGATCGACCAGCCACAGCTGCGCGCCCGGCACCGCCTCGGCGGCCTTGGCGTAGGCCTGAACATCCAGCTGGTAACGACCAAGCTGCGGGTACTCGCGCTTGAGCGTGGCGTCGTACTCGGCGCTCAGCGGCTCGGCCAGGGCCAGGCCATGGCTGGCCCGCGAGGTCTCGCGATTGAGGCCGATCTGGATCTGCCGCGCCAGGTAAACCAGTTGCTGACAGTCCGCCTCGCACGCGCCGGGAGTCGTCACCAGAATCTGCCACTGCGGCTCCACTTCGCCCTGCACGCCGAGATCGGCCAGGGTGCGACCATCGCCGATCAGCACACCGTGGTAATTGCGCGTCTCCGGCACCCAGAAGCGCCACTGGTACATAGCACTGGCCAGGAACATCGGGCCGATGGTGATGGCCAGAATCAGCAGAAGCTGCAAACGCCCCCGGCCCTTGCGGGGCGCCTCAGGCATGGCGATGGCTGGGTTCATGACGATGCTCCCGTGCATTGTGAATTCCGAGATAGATGAACAGACCGAGCAGTGCGCCAGCCAAGGCGAACCACTGCACGGCATAACCCAGATGCTTGCTGGGGCTCATGGCCACGATCGGCCAATCGACGCGATAGCTGGCAGGCCCCGGCTCCAGGCGTGTCTCGAAGGGTAGGCCGCCACGGCCCAACTGGTGCCACAGGCTATCGGCCTCGACCTGGGTAATCAGCCGCGGCCAGCCCTCCGAAGCCGCACCGGATCTCAGGTTCAGGCCGCCGGATGGCGGCACGTAGATCCAGGCATTGAGCTGCAACACGCCATCGGGTGTATCGAACTGCACAGGCGTGCGCCGATCCGGCCAGGGCAGCCAGCCACGATTGAGCAACACCCAGAGACCGCTGGCCTGATCGTAGAAGGGCTGCAGCAGCTCGACGCCGGCATGGCCGTCGCGGATGCGGCTATCCAGCAGCAGGCTGTGTTCGGGGTCGAACTGCCCGCGCAGGTGAACGCGGCGGTAGCCGGGGTCACGCAGCGGCTCGAGCTGTTCGAGGCTGATCGGCTCGGCCTGGCGCCGTGCCTCGAAACTGGCCAGCAGCTGGCGCTTTTCCTCGCCCCGCTGCAGCTGCCAGAAGCCCAGGCTCAGCAAGCCAGGCGTCAGCAGCAACACCAGAATGCTGGGCAGCCAGCCGGGACGAAAGCCGCTCATTGCGCGCCTCCGCGAACCACAGACGGGCTGGCTATACTGCGATGCATACCCACTCCCCCGGAGTCTCGCATGCTCAAGGCCGCGATCGTCCTCATGTTGCTGGCTACCATCGCCAGTCTGTTCAGCGGCCTGTTCTTCCTGGTCAAGGACGACAGCCGCAGTACCCGCGTGGTCAATGCACTGACAGTCCGTGTCGTGCTGACCACCATCACCGTCGCCCTGATCGCCTGGGGCTTCTACTCAGGGCAACTGGTGTCTCACGCCACCTGGTGAGGCTGCGCTACAGGACGTAAACGAAGACGAACAACCCCAGCCAGACCACGTCGACGAAGTGCCAGTACCAGGACGCGGCCTCGAAACCGAAGTGTTTCTCCGAATCGAAGTGGCCGCGCATGATGCGCACCAGCATCACCGTCAGAATCAGCGCCCCCATGGTCACGTGGGCACCGTGAAAGCCGGTGAGCATGAAGAAGGTTGCACCGTAGATGCCCGAGCCCAGGGTCAGACCCAGCTCGCTGTAGGCCTCGATATATTCCTCGACCTGGAAGAACAGGAACGCCACACCAAGCAAAATGGTGGCCGCCAGCCAGGCCTTGAGCGGGCCGCGCTTGTTCTTCTTCAGGGCATGGTGAGCGAAGGTCACGGTGACGCTCGATGACACCAGCAGGATGGTGTTGAGCAACGGCAGATGCCAGGGGTCGATCACCCCGCTGGGCGGCGGAAACAGCTTGGAGTCGGGGTTCTGCAACAGCGGCCAGCTGTATTCGAAACCTTCCCAGAGCATGTTGGCCACGCCCTTGTCGCCCTCGCCACCCAGCCAGGGGCCAGCCCAGGTACGGACGTAGAAGAGGGCGCCGAAGAAGGCTGCGAAGAACATCACCTCGGAGAAGATGAACCAGCTCATGCCCCAGCGGAACGAGCGATCCATCTGCGGGCTGTATAGGCCGCCGCGACTCTCCTTGATCACATTGCCGAACCAGCCGAACAGCATGTAGGCGAGGATCAGGCCGCCGACGAAGAAGATCAGCGGGCCATTGGAGTCCGCGCGATTGGCCGAGAGGTCATTGAACCAGGTACCGACGCCGAAGACGCTGACCAGCATCCCGAGGGTGGCGATGATCGGCCATTTGCTCTGGGCCGGAACGTAATAGTGCTCGTGACTCGACATTGTTGTTCTCCTTATGGAGCCTGTGCCACCGGCGGTTTGCGCGCGGTGATATCGAACAGCGTGTAGCCCAGTGTCAGATGCTTCACGTCTTGCGGCAGGTCGCGGTCGACGATGAAGCGCACCGGCATCTCGATGCGCTCACCCGGCTGCAGCACCTGCTGGGTAAAGCAGAAGCACTCGGTCTTGTGAAAGAACGCCGCTGCCTTCGAAGGCGAGATGCTGGGAATCGCCTGCGCGGTCATCGGGTGGTCGCTGGGGTTGTAGGCGACAAACAACATGTCGCGGGTCTCCCCTGGGTGAACCAACAACTCGTCGGCCTTGGGCGCGAACTCCCAGACCATCTCGGCAGAGTTGGTGGCGAGGAACTGCACGCGCACCTGGCGCACCTCGTCGATCACCTGCTCGCCCTGATAGGGCCCTGCGGTCTTGCCGTTGATCCCGAATACCCGGCACATGGCGTCATAGAACGGCGGCAGAACGAAGACGCCGAAACAGAACATCACCGCCACCACGATCAGCAGACGGGTAACCAGGCGACGCGTCGCGATGACCTCGCTCACGGCAGACCTCCTATTTCACTTCCGGCGGCGTGCTGAAGGTGTGATAGGGCGCCGGTGACGGCACCGTCCACTCCAGGCCTTCGGCACCGTCCCAGGGCTTGGCCGGAGCCGGTTTGCCGCCGCGGATGCACTTGATGACGATGAACAGGAACAGCAGCTGGGTCGCCCCGAACATGAAGGCGCCAATGCTGGAGACCATGTTGAAGTTGGCGAACATCAGGTTGTAGTCGGGAATACGCCGCGGCATGCCGGCCAGGCCGACGAAGTGCATCGGGAAGAACGCCAGGTTCATGCCGATGAAGCTCATCCAGAAATGCAGCTTGGCCAGGGTTTCGTCGTACATGTGCCCGGTCCACTTCGGCAGCCAGTAGTAGGCCGAGGCGAAGATGCCGAAGATCGCACCGGGCACCAGCACGTAGTGGAAGTGCGCCACCACGAAGTAGGTGTCGTGGTACTGGAAGTCCGACGGGGCGATGGCCAGCATCAACCCGGAAAATCCGCCAATGGTGAAGAGGATGACGAAGGCCACCGAGAACAGCATCGGCGCCTCGAAGGTCATCGAGCCCTGCCACATGGTGCTGGCCCAGTTGAACACCTTCACCCCGGTGGGCACGGCGATCAGCATGGTGGCGTACATGAAGAACAGCTCGCCGGTCAGCGGGATACCGACGGTGAACATGTGGTGCGCCCAGACGATGAACGACAGGAAAGCGATGGACGCGGTGGCATAGACCATCGAGGTGTAGCCGAACAGCGGCTTGCGCGCGAAGGCCGGGATAATCGAGCTGACCGCACCGAAGGCGGGCAGGATCATGATGTACACCTCGGGGTGGCCGAAGAACCAGAACACATGCTGGAACAGGACCGGATCACCACCACCAGCAGCATTGAAGAAGCTGGTGCCGAAGTGGATGTCCATCAGCATCATGGTCACGCAGCCAGCCAGTACCGGCATCACCGCGATCAGCAGGAAGGCGGTGATCAGCCAGGTCCAGACGAACAGCGGCATCTTCATCAGGGTCATGCCCGGGGCACGCAGGTTGAGGATGGTGGCGATCACGTTGATCGCCCCCATGATCGAACTGATGCCCATCAGGTGAATGGCGAAGATGAAGAAGGTAGTGCTCTCCGGCGCATAGGTCGTCGACAGCGGCGCATAGAAGGTCCAGCCGAAGTTCGGCCCGCCGCCCTCCATGAACAAGGTGCTGATCAACAGGCCGAAGGCCGCCGGCAGCAGCCAGAAGCTGAAGTTGTTCATGCGCGGTAGGGCCATGTCGGGCGCGCCGATCATCAGCGGGATCATCCAGTTGGCCAGGCCGACGAAGGCCGGCATCACCGCACCGAAGACCATGATCAGGCCGTGCATGGTGGTCATCTGGTTGAAGAATTCCGGCTGCACGATCTGCAGGCCCGGCTGGAACAGCTCGGCGCGGATGACCATGGCCATCGAGCCGCCCAGCAGGAACATGCAGAAGCTGAACCACAGGTACATCGTGCCGATGTCCTTGTGGTTGGTGGTCAGCACCCAGCGCATCAGGCCCTTGGCCGGGCCATGGTGGTGGTCAGTATGACCGTGGTCGATCACTGCACTCATGTCCTTACTCCTGCGCCTTGGAGAAATCGAGAATGTCCTTGGGCGTGACCATGTCACCGACACTGTTGCCCCAGGCGTTGCGCTCGTAGGTGATGATGGCGGCCAGGTCGACCGGCGACAGTTGCTTGCCGAACGCCGCCATGGAGGTGCCCGGCTTGCCGTGGAAGACGATGTTGATATGGCCTTCGGCCGGCCCGGTGGCGATGGACGAGCCCTTGAGTGCCGGGAACATCGGCGGCAGGCCCTCACCGGTGGGCTGGTGGCAGGCGGCGCAGGTGGTGTTGTAGGCCTTCTCGCCACGCGCCATCAGCTCTTCCATGGTCCATTCCTTGCTGGTCAGCTCGCGCTCGGCGGCAGCCGCCTGCTTGCGTTCGGCCAGCCAGGCAGCGAAGTCTTCCTTGGACTTGGCTTCTACCACCACGGGCATGAAGCCGTGATCCTTGCCGCACAATTCGGTGCACTGGCCGCGGTAGATGCCGGGCTCCTCGATGCGCGTCCAGGACTCGTTGATGAAACCGGGGATGGCATCCTTCTTCACCGCCAGCGCCGGCACCCACCAGGAGTGGATCACGTCGGCAGCGGTGATCAGAAAACGCACCTTGGTGCCCACCGGCACCACCAGCGGCTCATCCACTTCGAGCAGGTAATGTTCGCCCTTGGCTTCGCGGTTGTTGATCTGCGCGCGTGGCGTGGTCAGGTTGCTGAAGAACTCGACATCCTGACCCAGGTACTTGTAGTGCCACTTCCACTGATAGCCGGTGATCTGGATATCCAGCTCGGACTCGGTGGTGTCGTAGATATCGATCAGCGTCTTCGTTGCCGGAATCGCCATCACCACCAGAATCGCCAGCGGCACGACGGTCCAGAGAATCTCGACGGTGGTGCTTTCGTGAAAGTGCGCGGGTTTCTGGCCGGTGGAACGGCGGTGCAGGAGCATCGACCAGAACATGGCGCCGAAGACCAATATGCCGATCACGACACAGATCCAGAAAATGGTCATGTGCAGGTCGAACACGGAACGGCTGACGTCGGTTACACCGGGCGCCATGTTGACCGTCCATTGGGCATGCGCCGAGCCCATTGCCAGCCACAGCAGGAGGCCCATCCAGACTCGTGGATGTCGCATCATTGCGGGTTCCCCTTGATTGTTCTTGTTATCCCGCCGGCTGAGCCTGCGGCTAAGGGATCGACTGCCTCTTGGAGCTGGGTGCTGGCGCACGCTGCCTGAACATCCACTCCTGACTGCTGGCGACTACATGTCGAACCTTTCCGTGCCAAAGCTCGTCCGGTTCCATCAGGTACTGCCTTTCGAAATCGAGTATAGACGGCCACTTTCAGCCCGCAATGTGAGCAGGGCAGTCGTCAAGCCGGTTCGACGCCGATGGCAAAGGCCGCGCGCGGCGCGGGGTGTAGCCGTTCTGATACAGGTAGATATAGCGGACTCGCATAAGTACGAAAAAGTTATGACAATCGCGTCTTAGCCAGCCCGATCGGCCGGCTAAGGTTCACGTCCATGTCCTGATAGGTAGGAGCAGTCATGAACACCGCCGCGCTTCGTCAACTCATCGCTCAGGCTCGCCAGCAGGAAAGTGGCAGCCAGGCACTTACTCGCTTCCTGCAGACCCAACTGGATCGCCTGCACCCGTCCATTCGCCTGCCCGAGGCCGACGCGCCAGGGGCGCTGACCGCCTTCGTCATCGCCTATATCGAAGAAGTGCCGGACGTGCTCGACGCCGCCGCCGAAGTAGCACGCGAAGCGGGAATCGAGGCTGCGGTGAAACCCGTGCTGCAGATCGCCGAGTATTTCTTCCTGCAACCACCGGCCCTGATGGAGGGCCATGAAGGCCTCGAAGGCCTGCTCGATGAGGCCTATCTGGCGCATCGCCTGGTGGAGGAGGTCAACGACCGCTACATCGCTCACCTCGGCCAGCCACTGATCCCGCTGGATACCACCCGCGCCAACCTGATCGCGCACCAGTTGATCGGTGAACCCTTCGCCAACCAGCTCGACGAGGCGGTGCACCACGCACTGGCCGGTATGCTTGATGACGCCAGCTTCGACCAGCCCTCGGTGCAGGCCTATCGTGAGCACCTGGCCGCACCGGATACCGCATCTGCCTGGCAGCGCTGGCCCTGCCTGTCGCAACAGCTGGGCGTGGAGCTGCAGCTCAAGGCGTGATCAGCAGCAGGATCAGAGTCAAGGTCAGCAGCGAGCCGAGAGTGGAAAACAGGATCGCCCGCGAAACCAGCGCCGCCTGGCGCTGGTAATACTCGGCAAGCATGAATGGCCCGGTGCCGGTCGGCAGGGCGCTGAGCAGCAATGCGGCGTGCGCCCAGAACAGCGGCAGGTCGAGCAGCACGAAAGCGATGAACCAGGTCACCAGTGGCTGCAAAACCAGCTTGAGCGCCACCAATGGCCAGGCACCTTCGCTCGGCCCGCTCTGGCGCTGCGCCAGGAACAGCCCCAGCGACACCAGCGCACAGGGCACCGTGGCGGCGCCCAGCAAGCGGAGAAACTCGTCCAGCGCCGCCGGCATCTGCACGCCACCCACGGCCCAGGCGGCACCGAGCAACGGCGCGACCACCAACGGATTCTTCAGCAGCGCCATGACCACCTGAACGATGGCGCCGCCCAGACCCTTCTTGCTCTGCAGGCCTACCTCGATGCACACCACCGCCAGGCCGAACAGCACGCAAACCACCATCAGCGAGGCGATCAGGGCCGGCGCCATGCCGTCCTCGCCGAGCACCAGGACACACAACGGAATGCCGATGTAACCGGTATTGGCGTAACCGGCGCTGAGGCCATCGATGCTGGCGTCGACCAGGCTGCCGGTACTGCGCCAGCGATACACCAGCGTGACCAGAAACACCGCGAGCATGCCGCCGGTGAAGGCGAGCAGGAAACCGGGCTGCCAGATCTGCGCCCAGTCGGCCTTGGCCGTAAGGCTGAACAGCAAGGCCGGCAAACCGAGCCAGACCACGAAGCGGTTCATCTCCGATGCCGCAGTCGGCCCCAGGCGATTGCTTCGCCGGCATATGAAACCAACCAGAATCAGGCCGAAGATGGGTAGCAGGACATTGAGAACCGTGGACATCGAACCAGGCCAACGACAGGGGAGGACCGAGCCTAGGGGCGCTGGCCGCCGAGGGCAAGTCATGGGCTGTGATTCCGGCGTATCCAGCGGCGTCTAGCACTGACATGCTGGGTGAACCTAGCGCCGCCGAGAGCCTGACAGCCAGCCCAGACTCTGCTGCGCGTAGGCCATGCCGCGTTAAAAACAGACTGAGCGCCAGCCCAGGCTAGGCCCCGTCAAAAATGCTCATTTACAGCTCGTAAAGTCGAGCGCGACTCCGACCGATCCTCGCCTGCTTGATTCGCTGGCGCTCACCCTTCGGGCCAGCCCTTGGCTGTCACTCCCGCTGGTCGTTGCGCCTTGTATGGCTCCAGCTCGCGAGACTTTGAACAGGCTCTACGCATGCAAGCGCTGTTGAACGAAATTCTCGATGAAGTCCGCCCGCTGATCGGCCAGGGCAGGGTGGCCGATTACATCCCCGCACTGGCCAGTGTGGTGCCCGATCAGCTGGGCATCGCCGTGTATGGCAACGATGGTCAGTTACACGTTGCCGGCGATGCGCGCACGCCCTTCTCCATCCAGAGCGTTTCCAAGGTGTTCAGCCTGGTCCAGGCCATCGGTCACAGCGGCGAGAGCATCTGGCAACGGCTGGGACACGAACCGTCCGGGCAGCCGTTCAACTCGCTGGTGCAGCTCGAATTCGAGCGGGGCAAGCCGCGTAACCCGTTCATCAACGCCGGTGCCCTGGTGATCTGTGACATCAACCAGTCGCGTTACGCCGCGCCGGCACTGTCGATGCGCGATTTCGTCCGGCGCCTGTCGGGCAACCCCGAAGTGACGGTGGACAATCACGTTGCCGAATCCGAGTACCAGCACCGCGCCCGCAATGCCGCAGCGGCCTACCTGATGCAGTCGTTCGGAAATTTCCACAACGAGGTCGAGGCCGTGCTGCGCAGCTACTTCAGCTGCTGCGCGCTGCGCATGAGTTGCGTCGACCTGGCGCGCGCCTTCGGTTTCCTGGCCAACGAGGGTTTCTGCCAGCACAGCGGCGAACAGGTGCTGTCGCCGCGCCAGACCAAGCAGATCAACGCGATCATGGCCACCAGCGGGCTGTACGACGAAGCCGGCAACTTCGCCTATCGCGTCGGCCTGCCAGGCAAGAGCGGCGTCGGCGGCGGTATTGTCGCCGTAGTACCGGGGCAGTTCAGCGTCTGCGTGTGGTCTCCGGAGCTCAATGCGGCGGGTAACTCCCTGGCCGGCATCAAGGCACTGGAGCTGCTCAGCGAACGCATCGGCTGGTCGGTATTCTGATCCGATAGGGTATGGTCGCAGCAGGCCGTTGAAAAACGTAGGTGAGGCCGTTTTTGACGCAGTATTGCCAACGCAGGTAGTTGTTCAACAGCCAGCTAACCTGAAGACCAGGAGTGCCCATGTCGATGCCCGAATACCACATGTTCGCCGCTGCGCCCGCACCGGTCGCGCCGTTCTCCCATGCCTGCGAAGCCGATGGCTGGGTGTTCATCACCGGCCAGTTGCCCATCGACCCGGGCAACGAAGCGGCGCCGCTGCCCGAAGGCATCGAGGCGCAGACGCACAAGACCTTCGACAACCTGCTGGTGGTGCTCAGCGGCCTCGGCCTGGGCCTGGAAAACGTGGTGTCGGCGCGCGCGTTTCTCACCGATTTCCACGGCGATTACGCGCGTTTCAACGCGGTGTATGCCAGCTACTTCCCCGAAGACAAGCGCCCGGCGCGCACCTGCATCGGCACCACGGGCCTGGCACGCCATGCGCTGGTGGAGATCGACTTTATCGCGCGTCGGCCCTGAGGCCGACTACAGGATTTTGCGGTACTGCACGAAGCCCGAGCGCTCGCCGATGCGCTCGTACAGCAGCTTGGCCTGGCTGTTGCTCTCGTGAGTCAGCCAGTGCACCCGCGAACAGCCTGCGGCGTGTGCCTGCTCAAACACGTGCTGGATCAATTTGCGCCCGACACCGCCGCTACGCTCGCCCTTGGCGACGAACAGATCCTGCAGGTAGCAGTAGTCGCCACTGGTCCAGGTCGAGCGGTGGATGACCCAGTGCACCAGGCCGATGGCGCGGTCACCCTGCCAGGCCAAGGCAGCACCCATGGGTTCGCTAGGGTCGAGAAACCGCTGCCAGGTGGTGGCGCTGGCGTCGGCGGGGATTTCGGTCATGTAGAAGCGCTGGTAGCCCTGCCATAGCGGCAACCAGGCTTCGTGATCGGCAGCGACTACAGGGCGAATGTCGATACTCATCGTCCTTCCTCTGTTTGGGCAGGTGGATCAGTCGCTCATCTCACCACAGAGATCGCGCGCCAGCCAGTGCTCGACCTGTGCCTGCGGCAAACCGGCGCCGAGCAGGGCGAACAGCTTGCCCAGCGCAGCCTCACGGGTCATGCCACCGCAGGACACCAGACCGACCTCGGCCAGACGGCTGCCGGCCGCGTAGACGCCGAACTGCACATGTCCCTGCGCGCACTGGCTGATCGCCGCCAGCACCACGCCGCGCTGGTGCGCCTGGCGCAGCGCGCTCATCAACTGCGCATCGCCGGCCGGACCGGTGCCACTGCCATAGCACTCCAGCAGCAGGCCCTGCACACCGCTGTCGAACAGGGCTTGCAGATGCCCGGCCTGCACGGCCGGATGCAGCGGCAGCACCGCGAGATTGACCGCCTGACGCAGCTGGCGGAAGTCGATTTGTGCATCGACCGTGGCACGTTCCGCCTGGCGCTGACGCGGCAGTACCTGGAAGGCATCGAAGGCGTCGCTGCGCAACTTAGAACAGCGCGCGCCATGCAACAGCTGGCCGTTGAAGTAGAGGTGCACGCCTGGCGCCACACCGCGATACAAGGCGCGCATCGCGCCGAACAGGTTGGGCCAGGCATCGCCGCCAGCGACACCTGCCGGCTGCATGGCCCCTGTGAAGACTACCGGCACCTCGAGGCCGAGCAGCAGGAAACTCAGTGCTGCAGCGCTGTAGGCCAGGGTGTCGGTGCCATGCAGCACCAGCACGGCGTCGTGACCATGCGTCTGCACGGCGGTGACGATCTCGTCACGCAGCGTCAGCCAGTGGCCGGTGTTCATGTTGGCACTGTCGATCAGCGGCAGCAGCTCGCGAAAGTGCCACTGCGGCAGCTCGCTGGCATTCTCCTGGGCCTGTTGTGCGCGCATGCGCGCCTCGAAACCCGAAGCCGGCGCCAGGCCGTCTGCGCTCATCTGCATGCCGATGGTGCCGCCTGTGTACAGCACCAGGAGTTTTTCTGGGGTCGCCATGGACTCTCCTCGCATATCGCGGGCAAACGGGACGTTTGCAACGTCGCTTACGACTGCCCGAAGGATGGCCGCCAGAGATGGCAGGCCAAGAAAAAGGGGGCATCGCCCCCTCTTCCCATCTGAGTCAAATCAACGCTGGTAGGCGCGATCACCGATTTCTGCCGGATTGTCGGCGCTGCCTGGCTGGCTGCCCCATACGGCAGGGTCCAGGTCCAGGTCAGCGAACTGCTTGGCGTCGAACACCGGCGACTTCACACCCGCCTTGATCTGGTTATCGTAGTCGCGCATCAGGCGCACGCCCACCTTGAACAGCAGGGCCAGGGCAATCAGGTTGCAGATCGCCAGCAGACCCATGGTCACGTCCGCGAAGGCGAACACGGTGCCCAGGTCCTGCACCGAACCCCACAGCACCAGGCCAACCACCAGCACGCGGTAGATCATCACCGGGCCACGCTTCTGGCTGAAGAAGCCCAGGGCGTTCTCACCCAGGTAGTAGTTGTAGATCAGGGTGGTGAAGACGAACAGCAGCAGCGCCAGGCTGATGAACACGCGGCCCCACTCGCCGACCACGGCGGCAACGGCGCTCTGGGTCAGGACCACACCGGCCTGCTCCATGCCCGGCTGATAGACGCCCGACAGCAGGATGATCAGTGCGGTGCAGCTGCACAGGATCAGGGTGTCGATGAACACGCTGAGCGACTGCACTATGCCCTGCGCGGCCGGGTGCTTGACCTCGGCGACCGCGGCCACGTTCGGCGCGCTGCCCAGACCGGCTTCGTTGGAGAACAGACCGCGCTTGACGCCCATGATGATGGCCGCGCCGATACCGCCGGCGAAGGCCGGCTCGAGGCCGAACGCGCTGTTGAAGATCAGGCCGAAGGTAGCCGGTACTTCGCTGATGTTCATGCCGATCACCAGCAGCGCCATGGCGATGTAGGAGAACGCCATGACCGGTACCAGTACGTCGGCGAACTGGGCGATACGCTTGATGCCACCGAAGATGATCAGGCCGATCACCACGGTCAGGGCAATGCCACTGGCCAGGGTCGGGATACCGAAGGTGTCATGCAGGGAGCTGGCGACGGTGAACGACTGCACGGCGTTGAAACCGAAGCCGAAGGTCACCAGCAGCAGGATCGACACGACGATGCCCAGCCAACGCTGGCCAAGACCGTGCTGGATGTAGAAAGCCGGGCCACCACGGTAGCCGCCATCGGCTTCGCGACGCTTGTACAGCTGCGCCAGCGAGCACTCGAAGTAGCTGGTGGCCATGCCGACCAGGGCCACGACCCACATCCAGAAGATGGCGCCTGGGCCACCGAGCATGATCGCGACCGATACGCCGGCGATGTTACCGGCGCCGACGCGGCCGGCGACCGACAGCATCAGGGCCTGGAACGAGCTGAGCTGGCCCGGCTGGCGCTGGAAGGCTTCGCTGAAGATGCGGAACATGCTGCTGAAGTAGCGGAACTGAACGAAGCGCGAAGCGATGGTGAAGTACAGGCCGAGACCGATCAGCATCACGATCAGCAGCTTGCTCCAGATGAGGTCATTGAGAAGATCTAGCATGGAGGCTTTCTCTCTTGTTGTTCTGAATGGGAATGCGCCCCGAGGGCGGGTGGCGCAATCTTTGGTGAAGGCTCGGCGCGGGACAATTTCGCAGGTCGCGGCGATCTGATGCGAGTTGATGCTAGAATCGCGTCATTCGCATCAGCTGGAGCGGCCATATGTCCGATTCCCTCGGCGCCAACCTGAAACTGCTCTGCAGCCACTACCGCTCGATTGCCGAGGTCTGCCGCAAGCTGTCGATCAACCGCGCGCAGTTCAATCGCTACCTGGCCGGGCAGAGCCGACCGACCACGCACAACCTCAAACGCATCGGTGACTTCTTCGGTGTCGAGCCGTTCGAGCTGGCGATGCCCGCCGAGCAGTTCGCCCGCCTGATCGGCGCGCGCAGCGGCGATGCCCAGCAGCACAGTGGCAACGATCCACTGCTGGAGCTGTTCGCGCCGCTGCGCCGGCAGGCCAGCCCGATGGAGCGCTATTGCGGCTACTACTTCGAATACTCCAACTGCATGTCGGTACCGGGGCACGTGCTGCTGTCGCTGGTGCACCTGCGCGAGGAGCGCGGCAACTACCTGTTCGAGCGCCAGGAACGTCAGGAGCGCCAGGAAACCGCGCGCGGCGGCAGCGAGGACTGGGTACGCTGCCGCTACCTGGGTACAGCGTTTTTCCTGCAGGACCGCCTGTTTCTGGTGGACTACGAGTCGCTCACCGGCAACGAGATGAGCCAGACCATTCTGATCCCCAGCTTCAAGAGCCGCATCATTCGCCTCAACGGCATCAAGACCGGCGTCTCCAGCGGCGACCGCCGCACGCCGGCCTGCACCCGCGTGGTCTGGCAGTACCTGGGCAGCGAGATCAACCGGGTCAACGCCTATCGCCAGCTGATGCTCTACGCCCCCGACGACCCGCGCATCGACGACGACATCCGCGAACGCCTGGGCGGTGCACAGCTGCGTGATGGTCTGTTCGAGATGGAGTGAGTGCTTTCAGGTCGTTGAAAACGGCCTGCGTTCATCAAGAACAGCCTCGAAAAGCTCACATGCAACTCGCCAGCTCCGTTTTCTCGGCGCAGTGATTCACGCTTCTGGCCGTCACTGCCGCCGATCGCTGCGCCTGGTGTGGCCGGTTTTCCACCCATCTTTCATTCGCGCAGCGCCTCAAGGCGCTGCCGCTGCTGGCCTCGCTCGTCGAAGTTGTCCACAGCCAGCCAGTGCTCGAAGGCTGCACGGCAGGCCGGCCATTCACCGTCGATGATGGAGAACCAGGCGGTGTCTCGGTTACGCCCCTTGCGCACCATGTGCTGGCGGAACAGCCCCTCGTACGTAAAGCCGAAGCGTTCGGCGGCGCGCATGGAGCGGGCATTGGCCGCGTCGCACTTCCACTCCAGACGCCGGTAGCCAAGGTCGTCGAAGGCATGGCGCGCCAGCAGGTAGATCGCTTCGGTCGCACCCGCCGTGCGCTGCATGGGCGCACCGAAGGCGACATGACCAATCTCGATGCTGCCATCGGCCGCGGTGATGCGCAGGTAGCTGAACAGCCCCAGGGCGCGGCCCTCAGCCTGATCGATGACGGCATAGAACAGCGGATCGCGACTGTCGGCGTTGCCGCTCAGCCAGGCGTCGAAATCGCTACGCTCGATGAATGGGCCGTAGGGCAGATAATTCCACAGCGCCGGGTCCGGCCCCTGCAACGCGCGCCACAGATCATCGGCATGGCGCTCGACATCCAGCGCCTCGAGGCGCACGAAACGCCCCTGCAGCATGCGCTGGTCCGGTTGCGGACGGGGTTGCCATTGAGCGAGATCGGTGGTCATCAGAAGAGCTTCCTGTACTGGATGAAACCGGAGCGATCGCCGATGCGGTCATAGAGCATGCGGCCCCGGTAGTTGGTTTCCTGGGTCAACCAGTGCACGCGGCTGGCACCGGCTGCACGCGCCTCGCTGTACACGTGCTCGATCAGGGCACGACCGATGCCGCTACCGCGAATCTGCTCGGCGACATAGAGATCCTGCAGGTAACAGTAGTCGCCGGTGGTCCAGCAGCTGCGGTGGTAGATGAAGTGCACCAGGCCGACGGCCTCGCCATCCTGCCAGGCCAGCGCAGCGTGCATCGGCTCGGCCGGATCGAGAAAGCGCTGCCAGGTCACGGCGCTGGTTTCAGCCGGGATGTCAGCCTGATAGAAGCGCTGGTAAGCCTGCCAGAGCGGCAGCCAGACAGCATGGTCGTCGGCAGTTACAGGGCGAATGTCGAGCATTGGGCACTCCTCGTGTCTCAGTCGGTTGGATTCATCTGCTGGGCCAGCTCGCGGTCGCTGGCACGGGCCGACTCCGCCAGGCCCATACGCACGCTGGCCTGGTCACTGGCCGAACGGTTCTGGCTGAGCTTCCACTTGCCCTCGATGCGGCGGATCGGCAGGGCAAAGCCGACGATCGCGCGCAGCATGGCGTCGATGTAGTCGCCTGGTGCATCGCTGACCGCCCAGGGCTTGATGCGGCCCCGTTCATGGCGCTCGCTAAGACGGCTGACCAGTTGCAGCAGGCGCTCGGGGTCGTCGAACACCTCGGCCTGGCCCCAGGCATGCACGGCGATGTAGTTCCAGGTCGGCACCACCTTGCCGTGCTCGGCCTTGGCCGCGTACCAGCCGGGATGCACGTAGGCATCCGCACCGCTGAACACCACCAGGGCCTCGGCGCCGCTCGCCAGATCGCGCCAATGCGGATTGGCACGCGCGAAGTGGCCGTACAGGGTGCCGAACTCGCCCTCACCCGGCTCGAGCAGCAGTGGCAGATGGCTGGCGTGCAGGCCCTGTTCGCCACTGCTGGTCAGGACGCCCAGACCCGTGGCCTGAATCTGCGCCTGCAGGGTGAGCAGGTCGTCCTGACGGAAGGCGGCGGGGCAGTACATAGCGGTATCTCCTGGCGTGATGGGCTCATGCTAGGCAGGATATTGGCCTGATGTAAGATCCATTCCTGACGACTTTCATAGAGCCAATCCTTCGATCATGAACCGCTCGCCCGCCTTGCCATTCGATCTTTCCGGCATTCATCTGCAGCCCGGTCGGGGCCTGGCGCGCCAGCTCTACCAGGCACTGCGCGAGCGCATCCTCGACGGCCGCCTGGCGGGTGGCACACGCCTGCCTGCGAGCCGTGAGCTGGCCGCGCGGCTTGGCATCTCGCGCAACACCGTGACCCGTGCACTGGACCAGCTGTATGCCGAGGGCTACGTAGCCGGGCGGGTCGGCGATGGCACCTACGTCGCCGAACTGCCGCGCAGCCAGCCCGTGGTCAACGCCGCAGCCACGCCTACTGCCACCAGCCCGGCACTGCAGCTGGTGCACAGCCACCACCTGGCCACCCCCGCCGCGGGCGCACCGCGCGCCTTTCGCATCGGCGTACCCGCCTTCGATCTGTTCCCCTTTGAAACCTGGGCACGGCTGCAGGCGCGCTTCTGGCGCAAACCATCGCCAGCACGACTGGGCTACGGCGATCCAGCCGGTGACATGCAGCTGCGCGAGCTAATCGCCGCTTACCTGCGCAACAGCCGTGGCCTGACCTGCACGGCGCAGCAGGTACTGATTACCTGCGGCTCGCAGCAGGCCATCAGCCTCTGCGCCCAGTTGCTGGTGCAGCCCGGAGCGCGGGTGGCGCTGGAAAATCCTGGCTACCGCGCTGCCGGCCATGCCTTCGCGGTGGCGGGCGCGCAGCTGTGCGGCATCGCGGTGGATGGCGAAGGCCTGGATGTCGCCGCCCTGCAGCGTCTCAACGATTGCCGGCTGGCCTATGTCACGCCCGCGCACCAGTACCCCACCGGCGTGACCCTGTCGTTGCCGCGACGCCTGGCTCTGCTGGAGTGGGCCAAGCGCGTGGATGGCTGGATCATCGAGGACGACTACGACGGCGAGTACCGCTACAGCGGCACGCCGCTCGCGCCGCTGGCAGCGCTGGACGATCAGCAGCGGGTGATCTACGTCGGCACCTTCGGCAAGCTTGCCTTTCCGGCGCTACGCCTGGGCTATCTGGTGCTGCCGCCAGCGCTGGCCGAGCCCTTCGCCCGGCGCCAGGCACTGGAGCTGCGCCACCTGGAGGTCGGCACCCAGGCGGTGATGGCCGAATTCATTGCCGCCGGGCACTTCCAGCGCCATGTACGGCGCATGCGCCAGGTCGCTCGCAGTCGCCGCGATGCCTTGCTCAAGGCCTGGCCGCAGTCCATTCCAGGCTGCTCGCCGTTGCCGGCTGTGGAAGCGGGCCTGCACCTGAGCATCAAGGTCGCGACTCGCGCGCGTGAACATGAGCTGATCGCCGCAGCCCGTGCAGCCGACATCGAGATGAACCCCTTGAGCGACTATTGGCTGCCCGGTAGCGAAACGCCCGAGGATGCCCGCGCCGGATTGGTGCTGGGCTTTGCCGCAGTGCCGGAGGCGCAGATCGTCGAAGCGCTACAGCGGCTCCGACGCGCCTGGCGCTTGTAGCGCCTGGCCAAATCACGCGCAAAAAAAGGGATGGCCGAGGCCATCCCTGAAGGTCGAGGCTGGTGAAGGCCTCCTATGAAATTCGCTGCGCCAGGCTGTGGATAACCTGGCGCGGGAGACTCAGGCCGCGTTGTCGCTGTTGAACACATCGCGATCGAGTTCGTTCTCGCTACGCGCGATCAGCGTGGTGGTCATCAGGTCACCGGTGACGTTCACCGTGGTGCGTGCCATGTCGAGGATGCGGTCGATACCGGCGATCAGCGCCACACCTTCCAGCGGCAGGCCGACCGAGCTCAGCACCAGCCCCAGCATGATCAGGCCCGCGCCCGGGATGCCGGCAGTGCCTACCGACGCCAGCGTGGCGGTGAGGATGATGGTCAGGTACTGACCGGCACTCAGGTCGACGCCGAAGGCCTGGGCAATGAACAGCGCCAGCACGCCCTGGTAGATGGCGGTGCCGTCCATGTTGATGGTCGCGCCGACCGGCAGCACGAACCCGGCCACGCCTTGCGACACGCCGAGGTTCTTGCGCGCGCACTCGATGGACACCGGCAGCGTGCCGGAACTGCTCGAGGTGCTGAAGGCCACCGCCAGCGCCGGCGCGATACCGCGGAAGAAACGCAGCGGGCTGAGGCGCGCCAGGCCGCCGATCAGGCCACCGTAGATCACCAGCATGTGGGCGATGCTGGCCAGGTAGATCACCCCGATCACACCGGCCAGGGGCAACAGCACCTCGATGCCATGGGACGCCACCACCCCGGCAATCAGCGCGAACACGCCGATGGGCGCGAAGCGCATCACCAGGTCGGTGAGTTTGTAGAGCACCTCGGCCAGGCTGTCGAACAGGCGAATCGCCGGTGCCGCCTTCTCGCCGACCAGATTCATGCTCACGCCCAGGGCGATGGCAAAGACGATGATCTGCAGGATGTTGCCTTCGGCGAAGGCGGTTACCGGATTGGTCGGCACCAGACCCACCAGAATCTGTACCAGCGACGGCGCCTGCTTGGCCTCTTCGCTGCCGCTGGCGACCATGTGCATGCTCTCGCCGGGGCTGAACAGGGTGCCGAACGCCAGGCCGATGCTGACCGCGAAGGCGGTGGTGACCAGGTAGATGGCGATGGTCTTGACGCTGATGCGGCCGAGCTTGGCGCTGTCGCTCATGGCGGTGATGCCCGCTACCAGCGAGATGAACACCAGCGGCACGATAAGCATCTTGATCGCGTTGAGAAACAGCGCACCAACCGGCGCCAGCGCCTGGGCTGCGCCCTTGAACAGCATGCCGACGACAACACCGAGTACCAGGCCGGCGATGATCTGCTGCCAGAGGGGCACGCGCGCAAGGAAAGAAGGAGAAGGGGTGTTGCTCTGACTCATGTGGTTATCACCCGAATTGTCATTGTTGTGGGGTCCTCTACCCGACCTCGAGCACTACCACGCGGCCGGCCACAGGGCGTAAACAAAGGCGCCGCACTCGAATGAGGGCGGCGCCGATATAGCGGATTGAATCAGCTATGCAGCGGTACCAGGCGCGGAGCGATCATGTTTTCCGGGCGCAGGATGTCGGCCAGGGTGGCCTCATCCAGCAACTGCTCCTCGCGCACCAGCTCCAGCACACCACGACCACTTTCCAGTGCGACCTTGGCGATACGCGTGGCGTTCTCGTAGCCGATGTAGGGGTTGAGCGCGGTGATCAGGCCGATGGAGTTCTCCATCAGTGCGCGGCAATGCGCCTCGTTGGCCGTGATGCCGTCGATGCACAGCTCGCGCAGCATATCCATGGCGCGGGTCAGCAGGCGGATCGAGTCGAAGATCTTGTAGGCGATCAGCGGCTCCATGACGTTCAGCTGCAGTTGGCCACCTTCGGCCGCCATGGTCAGCGCCAGGTCGTTGCCGATCACTTCGAAGGCCACCTGATTGACCGCCTCGGGGATCACCGGGTTGACCTTGCCCGGCATGATCGAGCTGCCCGGCTGACGCGCCGGCAGGTTGATCTCGTTGATGCCGGTACGCGGGCCGCTGGAGAGCAGGCGCAGGTCGTTGCAGATCTTCGACAGCTTCACCGCGGTGCGCTTGAGCATGCCGGAGAACAGCACGAAGGCGCCCATGTCACTGGTGGCCTCGATCAGGTCGGCAGCCGGTTTGACCGGGTGACCGCTGATCACACCCAGGCGCTTGACCGCCAGGGCCTGGTATTTCGGGTCGGCGTTGATGCCAGTACCGATCGCGGTGCCGCCCAGGTTGACCTCGTGCAGCAGGGTCGGCGCGAGCATCTTCAGGTGCTGCAGGTCTTCACCGAGGGTCGTGGAGAAGGCCTGGAACTCCTGACCGAGGGTCATCGGCACGGCATCCTGCAGCTGGGTGCGGCCCATCTTCAGCACGTGGCCGAACTCCAGGCCCTTGGCTGCCAGCGACTGGATCAGCTTGTCCAGCGCGCTGAGCAGGCTCTCGTGGCCCAGCAGCAGGCCCAGGCGGATGGCGGTCGGGTAGGCGTCGTTGGTCGACTGCGCCATGTTCACGTCGTTGTTCGGGTGCAGGTGCTGGTACTGGCCCTTCTCATGCCCCATGGCCTCCAACGCAATATTCGCGATGACTTCATTCGCGTTCATATTGGTCGAGGTGCCGGCGCCGCCCTGGATCATGTCGACCACGAACTGATCGTGGAACTCGCCCTGGATGATGCGCGCACAGGCAGTGCTGATCGCCGTGTGCTTGGCCGCACTCAGGTGGCCCAGCTCGCGGTTGGCATCAGCCGAGGCCTGCTTGACCATGGCCAGGCCGATCACCAGTTTCGGGTAGTGCGACAGGGTCACACCGGACAGACGGAAGTTCTGCACCGCACGCAGGGTCTGAATACCGTAATAGGCTTCAGCCGGGATTTCGAGGGTGCCGAGCAGGTCTTTTTCGACGCGAACAGATGCAGCAGAGGACATGATGGCGATAGCTCTTGGGAAATACGGCGAGTGCCGCGATGCCCATAGAATATGGCCTCGTCCCGCTTTGCGACCAATGCCGTTACTTGCTGCCCCATGCACAATCGGCATAATGTGGATGTGACGCCCACTGCGCTCACAACGTATGAGGGTGGGTGGATGACGCTTCTTTGATCCACCGCGCCTGCGCAACCTTGCCCGGCCACGGAGACTCGATGAATCTGGAAACCAAATGGCTGGAAGACTTCATCGTCCTGGCCGCCACCCGCAGTTTCTCCCAGGCCGCCGACAAGCGCTTCGTCACGCAGCCGGCGTTCAGCCGGCGCATCCGCAGCCTGGAAGCCATGCTCGGGCTGACCCTGGTGGACCGCTCCTGCACCCCTGTCGAGCTGACCGAGTCGGGCCGGCTGTTCCTGGTCACGGCGCGCAGCATGGTGGAACAGCTCGGCGAGGTGGTGCGTCATCTGCACAACCTGGAGGGGCAGCGCGGCGAGGTGCTGTCGATCGCCGCTGCCCACTCGCTGACCCTGGGTTTCTTTCCCGAGTGGATCGCCCGCCTGCGCCGCGAGGGCTTGCCGCTGACCACCCGGCTGGTGGCCACCAACGTCGGCGAAGCGGTGCACTCGCTGCGTGAAGGCGCTTGCGACCTGATCCTCGCCTACTACGACCCCGATGCGGCCCTGCAGATGGACCCAGAGATCTTTCCCTCGCTGCACCTGGGCGCCACCTCGATGCTGCCGGTTTGCGCGGTGAGCGAGGCGGGCGCGCCGCTGTTCGATCTCGACGCCGGGCAGAGCGTGCCGCTGCTGGCCTACAGTGCTGGCGCCTTCCTCGGCCGCTCGGTCAACCTGCTGCTGCGCCAGCGTGCTCTGCGCTCGACCACCGTTTACGAAACCGCCATGGCCGACAGCCTCAAGAGCATGGCCCTGCAAGGCATGGGCGTGGCCTGGGTGCCGCGCCTGTCGGTCACCGCCGAGCTGGCGCGCGGCGAACTGGCAATCTGCGGTGGCGAACACTGGCAGATCCCACTGGAGATTCGCCTGTACCGCTGCGCCCTGGTGCGAAAGGCGGCGGTACGGCTACTGTGGCGCAAGCTGGAAGCGGGAAAATAGGCAGCAAAGAATCAGGGCCGTGTCCCGCCCCCGCTCACAGCTGACCTGCCGACAAGCCTGCGTCACAAGGCCGTCACTAGGGCGGCCCCACTACCACCTCGCTGATCTGCATGATCGGGCTCAGGTCGGTGTAATGGGCGATATCCGCAAGAATCTCCTGCGCATGGGGCGCGAAGCCGGCTTGAAAGGCCTCGATGGAGTCCGCATAGATATGACACATGCCGACGTAGGCGGGTGGATCGCCGGGCGAGCCACCGGCCAGCCCCCTGTCGACGGTGTAGAACAAGCACGCTTCACCCATTCTGGCCTTGACCAGCGGCATGTGCGTGTCGCGGTAATAGTCGTGGTCGAAACGCGACCCCGGCTGGTTGGGATACATCACACTGACCTTGATCATTCATCTCTCCTGAGTGCCCGTGTCACGCCTTGACTGCGTTTGCCTGGCGCGCCAGAAAAGATAGCTGAAGCGAGGAGGAGGCAGACTCATTTATCCACCACTGCGGCTCCGCTTGAGCAACTGCGCCGCGTGACTCAGCATGTCCAACCCGAGGCGGCCTTCACCCCGACGCCTGGCACTCTAGAGAAGACGATGGCATCAACAACAAGCGGTCTTCGGATCATTGCGGCAATAGAGGCCTTCAAAGGCCTTATTTCACTTGCAGTGGCGCTTGGTCTGCATGAGCTGGCCGGTCGCAATCTGCAGCAACTGGCCGAAACACTGGTCAGCCATGCGCACCTGAACCCGGCCAGCCACCTGCCCGGTATCTTCATGCACGCCGTGAGTTCGCTACCCGATATCGACCTGTCGCTACTGGCCATAGGCGCAGTCGCCTACGCCATCATTCGCCTGGTCGAAGCCTACGGGCTATGGAAAGGACTGGTCTGGACGGAGTGGTTCGCCTTGGCCAGCGGGGCGATCTATTTGCCGTTCGAGATCTATGAAATGGTGGTCCACACCAGCGCGCTGAGCGCTGCCGTGTTCGCACTCAACGTCATCGTGGTTGGCTATATGGCCTTTGTGTTGCGTAGCGAGCGGCAGGTACACCATACGGAGGACGCGACGACTTTGGCCGGAGCAGGCAAGGCCAACGAGCCGAGCGAGAATCGCTAGCCAGGCGTGTCGATGGCAAAGACCTGTAGGAGCGAATTCATTCGCGATAGGGTTTGGCTACGTGCTCGCCCCTGATCGCCAATGCAGGCTAGGCGCCCTCTTCGCTCCAGCCTGCTACCTGCTTCTGTAATCAAGGCGTCTTGCCGGGCTCTTGGGCATAGGCTTTCCAGAGGCTGGCATGGGGCGCGTTCTGTGCATCCCAGCGCACATGTGCCTGGATGATCTGTTGCGCCTGGGCGTCGTTGCCGGCCAGCTTGAGAATCTCCTCGGGTGTGCTGTCTCCCATGCCACTGAGAATGTGGCGCGTGGCACCACCGCTCTTGCTGCTGATGGACTCGGGTGGGTCGGTGAAGAAGAAGTCGACATGGGCGTCGAGCCAGCGCGGCGCACCGAGAACGCGCGGTTCTTCCTCGGCGGCATTGCCATATGAGGCTGTCCAGACAACCAGAGGGCTGGCGCCGGCAACGTTGTAGACGTAATGCAGCCCCGGGTTGCCCAGGTTGGGGGTGAAAGTCTCGATCAACTGTCCATCGGAGGTGCGGGCGCTCACCTGAGTGTCACGGGTGAACTCGGTCTTGAGCTCGGTGGACGAGTAGGGCCCGACAACCGCGCTCTGCTTGCCAATGTGTACCTGTACGCTAGTGCCCAGACCGTTGTAGACCGCGACCCTGGTATCCACGCCGGTCAAACTGCCAAAGCCGAGCACGGCGCCGACAATCAGCGCTGCAACCAGCAAACGCATGGTGGTGGCCAAGGCACCATCGGCGATCTGAAAGCGATCCCACCAATCCAGCTTCAACTGGCGCTTGCGCTCCTGCCCGGGCAGGAGCACGGCGTAGCGTTGCGGGGTGCGCGTAGGTGTTGGCGCCGCTTCGGGCTGGCTGTTCTGCCGCAGATGGCGCGCCAGTTCGGCTTCGCTGTGCAGCAACTGCTCCAGGGTGGCGCTGCACAGCCCTGACAACTGGGCGGCGAGGCTGTTGCCCCAGCCATCGATCACCTGCATCCATTCGTTGACGTTGTCGGTGCTCGCCTGGGGCAGGGTGAAGTCTTCCAGCGAGGCCGCCCAGGATTCGATACCCAGGCGCACCAGCAGGGGCTGATCGAGCAGCACGAGCTGTTTGTCCTGGTGGATGGTGGACATCACCCGATGCAGCTCGTTGGCCGTCTGCAGCAGGCGCTTGAGCTCGCGGGAGCTGACCTTGCCGTCGGCCAGCACCATCGAGGTCACATTGGCGAGCAAGCCCTGAGCATCGCGTAGATCGGCCAGACTGTGCTCCGCGTAATGCAGCACTTCGATCAGGCCGATCAAGTAGGTCGGCCAGCCATTGCCGAACTGCTCGGCTATGGCCAGATGGGTGGCCCGGCAGCGTCGATCATGACCGAGAATCGCCTGGCGCAGGGCTTCGGCCTCGTCGTTGACCTGCTCGATCAGGTGCGGCAGATCGCGGCGTGCAACGCTGTTGCCGCGAAACACTATGCTGCCGCCGGCCGCCTTGTAGACTTTGTCCCGCAGCGCCTGCAGCATGCCGCGCTCTTCTTCCAGGGCGCGCAGCTGGTTGAGCTGCTGGCTGAGGCTGAGCGGGTACAGTGCCTGCAGCGCGCCGTGTAGCTCGGTAATGGACGTCGAATCCTGATAGAGCTCGGCGGCTTGCTCGGCATGACGCGTCAGGCTGCGACCCAGATAGGCTCCCTGGTAGTCGGGGGCGTATTGCAGCATGTCGTAGCGGTCGGCCAGGTTGCGCAGGGATTCTTCCAGAGTAACGGGCTCAAGCTGCGCGCCGTGGAAGAAGTCACTGGTCAGGCGCTGGCGCAGCGCTGTCGGCTCGTCAAACAACACCCAGGCGCTACGCGCGTCGTGAGGAGCGGGCAGATACAGGCGCTTGGCATTTTCTTCGCGGTCGCTGTTGGCCGGGTGAGTCGACCACATCTGCGGCGGCTGGGCAAAACCAGAAACGAAGACGCGGTGCTGTTCCGGGGAAGGGCAGGAACGAGGTGGAACCTTGCCATAGCAGGGGTCGTTGAGAATCTGCGTGACCCGCTCGAGAACCTGGGTCTGGATGCTGAACAGATCCTGCACCGAGCGGCCCCGCTGGTATTCGCTGTTGGCGAAGGCCAGGGTGCGATCCCATGCCTCGTCGGCGGCTTGCAGCTTGTGCAGGGCATGCACCAGTTCGTCGCTGCCGGTCAGGGAAACCGCGACCAGGTCGGCCTGGAACTCCATCTGCCGTGACAAGGCGCGTTGCGCCAGCACCACTAGGCGGAACACGGTATCGAGCAGCGAACGAATCGACCAGACGATCAACGACAGCAGCCAGCCGATCCAGGCAACACGCAGGTCGAACTTCGACAGCACGCGCAGCAGCTTATCCAGCGCGTCACGTTTGGCGATGATGTGGGACGCGATCTGCTGGGCGATGTAGACCCAACTGCCGATGGCCATGGAGCGCTGAGCGAAGTGACCAAACTCGTGGGCCAGCACTGCTTTGAACTCACTCAAGGTGAGGATATTGACCAGGGGCAGGCCAATCTCCAGGTTCTTGCGCGAGGGAAACAGGAGGTTGAGGATCGACAGGTCATAGAACACAGCCGCATTGACCCGCGCCGATAGATACACGCGATGCGGCCGCGGTGCACCGGCCTCGTCAGCCAGCCGGTAGAGAAAGGCGAAGAGCTGTGGCTGCTCTTCAGGGCGCAGTTCGACGTGATTCGACGCACCACCGCGCTCCACGAAGAACAAGGCCTTGAGCATGAACACACAGAGAAAGGCGGAGCAGCCACCAACCAGAAAATGCACGATCGCGTCTTCACTGCCGGCCAGGCCGCTGCTGATCAGGCGCCAGGCGGTCCAGCCGAACCAGCCTGCCAAAGCAAAATACAGCGCGACGAACAAGGCCAGACTGCCGACGGCGAGCCAGGCTTGGCGTTTGTAGACGGAACTGGGGCGGGTCAGCGTTGCGGGCACATCGCTGGGCCCGGCGGGGTAGAGATCTTCCATATCGTGTCCTTGTCTCGAAGCCTGTTCGGCATTCAAGGGCGTCCATTGCACAGGGGGTTGCAGGGCGAGAGTTTTTACCAGTCGGATGCGATTCGTCCAGGGCCTGGTGTGACGCTCGACTTATTTTTGCATGGCCATTCATCGGCTGGCAGCTGAAGCACAGCGCAAAGCCAGAGGGTGAGCACAACGAAAAACGCGCACCTGCAGGTGCGCGCTCCGCTTCGGCCGAGTGCTTTTTCGAAGGCACCCACGCAGAGCGTGGGCACCATCGGTATGCTCGTGCTGGGTCTGTAGGAGCCGCTTCAGCCGCGAGCCGTTAGTGACGAATCACTTGCCCGACTTGATCGACGTCCACGCACGCGTACGTACGCGCTCGATCTTCTGCGGCAGCGGCTGCACTACATACAGCGATTTCTGCATCTCCGGGGTCGGAGTCAGATCGGGGTCGGCGGCGATTTCCTTGCTCACCAGTTCCATACCCGGCACGTTGGGGTTGGGGTAGCCGAGAAAATCGCTGATCGGCGCGATGACCTTGGGTTCGAGCAGGTGGTTGATGAAGGCAAGCGCCTCATCCTTGTTCTGCGCGCTCTTGGGGATGGCCCAGGTGTCGAACCAGATCGGCGCGCCTTCTTTCGGCAGGCGCCAGTTGATTTTCACGCCGTTACCGGCTTCCTTGGCGCGGTTGGCGAACTGGTAGAAGCTGCCCGAATAACCGATGGCCACGCAGATGTCGCCGTTGGCGATGTCGGTCATGTACTTGGCGGAGTGGAAATAGGCCACGTACGGACGCACTTTCAGCAGCAGTTCGGTGACCTTGTCATAGTCGGCCGGGTTGCTGCTGTTGGGGTCCAGGCCCAGGTAGTGCAGGGCGATGGGGATGATCTCGGTAGGCGAGTCGAGCATGGCCACGCCGCAGGATTTCAGCTTCTCCATGTACTCGGGCTTGAACACCAGGTCCCAGCTGTTGACCGGGGCGTCGTCGCCGAGTGCAGCCTTGACCTTGTCCGGGTTGTAGCCGATCAGCACGGTGCCGTACATGTAGGGCACGCCGTACTGGTTGCCCGGGTCGTTCTTCTCCAGCAGCTTGAGCAGCGCCGGATCGAGGTTCTTCCAGTTGGGAATCTTGGACTTGTCCAGCTTGGCGAAGACGCCGGCCTTGATCTGGGTTTCGAGGAACTGGTTGGAGGGGATCACCAGGTCATAGCCGGAGTTGCCGGTGAGCAACTTGGCCTCCAGCGCCTCGTTGGTCTCGAAGGTGTCCCAGGTGATCTGGATGCCGGACTCCTTCTGAAAGTCCTTGGGCACCGACGGCAGGATGTAGTCGGCCCAGTTGTACACACGCAGTTCCTTGGCCTGCACCGCAGCGCTGAGCAGGGTGGCGCCGCACAAGGCGGCGCCGAGCATCTGTTTGATGGCTTTCATCGTTTCACCCCTAAAGTGTCGTTGTTGGTCTTTGGGTTGGGTGGCCCGGAGCGCGTAGCTGACGCTCATCCGTCTACCGTGCGCATGACGGTGGACGAAACAAGCGTCGTCCACCCTACGCGCCGATCAGGCGCCTTCGAAGCCTTCCAGTACGTTGACCGCGTTGACGCCGATGGCCTCCACCGCGTAGCCGCCTTCCATGATGAACAGCGTTGGCAGGCACAGCGCGGCGATGCGCCGACCCATAGTCAGGTAGTCCGGGCTGTCGAGCTTGAACTGCGAGATCGGGTCTTCCATGTAGGTGTCCACACCCAGCGACACCACCACCACCTCGGCGCCGTATTCGACGATGCGTTGGCAGGCCCGCTCCAGCGCGGCGTTCCAGGTGTCCCAGGTGCTGCCCATGGGCAGTGGGTAATTGAAGTTGTAGCCCTCGCCCGCGCCTTCACCCAGTTCGTCGGCATAACCGAGGAAGAACGGGAATTCCTCGGTGGGGTCGCCGTGGATCGAGGCGAACAGCACGTCGCTACGCTGGTAGAAGATGTCCTGGGTGCCGTTGCCGTGGTGGTAGTCGACATCGAGGATGGCCACCTTCTTGCGCCCCTGGTCGAGGAAGGCCTGGGCGGCGATGGCAGCGTTGTTCAGGTAGCAATAGCCGCCCATCACGTCGCCAGCGGCGTGGTGGCCTGGCGGACGGCACAGGGCGAAGGCGCTGTGCGCGCCATTGGCGATCTCCTGCTGGGCGCTGAGCGCCACCTGTGCGGCGCTGTAGGCGGCCTGCCAGGTGCCAGCGGTGATCGGCGCTCCGCCGTCGAAGCTGTAGTAGCCGAGCTGGCCGTGCAGGTCATTGGGGATCATCCGCCGCAGGGTGCGCGCCGGCCAGGTGAACGGCAGCAGGTCGCCCTTGCCACCCTGTTCCTGCCAGCGCGCCCAGGCACTCTTGAAGAATTCCAGATAGGCCTTGCTGTGGATGCGTTCGATGGGCGCCAGGCCGAAATCCCTGGGCGCAAGGACGTCGCCGAGCTGGCGATCCTTGACCCGTTGCAGGATGTGGTCGGCGCGCTGCGGCTTCTCGAAGCAGGGCATCAGTTGCCCGTCGATCAGCTCGCATTTGCCGTGGTGCAGGTGGTGGTCGTCGCTGTAGTAGGTGAGCATGCAAAGCGCTCCAGGCTCGTTGTTGTGCCTGCATTGTTCGCTTGCTGCAGCTCACGGGAGAACGCTGACAACGGCCAAAAGGGGATCGAAATGGCCAAATTGCCCTGCCACCCCGATGCCCGACGGCAAGATGTAACGGGGTGTGAGCCTTAAGTTTTCGTTAAGCCAGCACGCTGAAGGTGACGGCACCGAACCCCATCAGGAGCCTCACCATGCGTCGTCTACTGCTCGTTCCCGCCCTGCTCGCCTGCGCCGCGCCGGCCTTCGCCAAGACCGAATGCACCACGGCCGACCGCTCCACCTGGCAAGACCCCGAGCAGTTCCAGGCCAAGCTGGTGGCCGATGGTTACAAGATCAACAAGTTCAAGGTCACCGACGGCAACTGCTACGAGATCTACGGCTTCGACAAGGAAGGCCGCAAGGTCGAGATCTATCACGACCCGGTCAGCGGCAAGGCCGTGAAGAGCGAGATCGAAGACTGATCGCAGCCCAGCGCCGGCCCTGGCGGCCGGCGCCTCGTGACGAGAGCGCCTCCATGCCCCTTTTTGCCCGAATCACGCTGGGCGGCCTGCTGCTGCTCGGCGCCGCGCCGCTGCTGGCAGACACCGACTGCGCCCGTCCCGACCGCAGCGCCTGGATGCCGGAGTCGCAGTTTCGCGAGCAGATGAAGCGCCAGGGCGTGCAGATCACCAAGTTCCGCATCACCCCCGGCCACTGCTACGAGATCTACGGCTTCGACGCCGCTGGGCACAAGCTGGAGGTCTACTACGACCCGGTCGACGCCCACCCGGTAGAAGAAGTCGCCACCTCGCGCCTGGCGCATCCCTGACGCACCGACCATGACCTCGACCTTCAAGACCTGCGCCCTGTTGCTGGGCGCGGCCACGCTGTTCGCCTGCGCCTGGTTCGGCGCCGCGCCCCATGCCCTGGCACCATTCGCCAACCAGCCGGCGCCACCTGCGAGCGATGCGACTCCGACCCTGGCCGCGCACTTCGCCTCCTCCGACCTGGAGGATTTCGTCCACTCCGCCTCGATCACTGGCCTGCCCGGCGGCGACCTGATGGCCGCCTGGTTCGCCGGCAGCCGTGAAGGCGCGGCTGACGTGCAGATCCGCGCCGCGCGCTACGATGCCGCCAGCGGCCAGTGGAGCGCCGAACGCGTACTGGCCAGCCGCGAGTCGACCCAGCGCGCGGTCGGCAAGCACATCCGCAAGCTGGGCAACCCGGTGATCAGCCTGGCGCCGGACAACCGCCTGTGGCTGTTCTACGTTTCGGTATCGCTCGGCGGCTGGGCCGGTAGCGCGGTCAACGCCATGGTCTCCGATGACCTCGGCAAGACCTGGTCGGCCCCCCGGCAGCTCGTCACCAGCCCCTTTCTCAACATCAGCACCCTGGTGCGCGCCGCGCCGGTGTTCCACGCCGACGGCAGCATCGGCCTGCCGGTGTACCACGAGTTCCTCGGCAAGTTTCCCGAGTACCTGCACCTGAGCGCGAGCGGCGAGGTACTGGGCAAGTACCGCATCGGCAAGGGCCGCTATTCCCTGCAGCCGACCGTGGTGGCGCTGGACGAGCGCCGGGCCGTGGCCCTGCTGCGCTATGCCGGCGAGCAGCACCATCGCGTGCTGGCCAGCTACAGCGAGGACGCCGGGCGTAGCTGGAGCCGGCCAGAGCCGGTGGAGCCGAGCAACCCCAACTCGTCCCTGGCGGCGGTCGGACGCCCCGACGGCAGCCTGCTGGTGGCGATGAACGACCTGGAGGACGGGCGCTTTCGCCTGACCCTCTACGCCACCGACGCCAAGCTGGGCAACTGGCGCACCCTCGGCGAGCTGGACGAGAGCCCCAATCCCTGGGGCGAGCCGATCGCGCCAGGCGACTTCCCCGCCGTGGTCAGCGAGAAGTTCCGCGCCAGCGGCGGCAAGCCCGAGCAGCAGGCGCAGTTCCTCGAACGGGTGACCGCGCGCATGTGTAGCGCCGAGGGCTGCACCTTCGACTACGAGTACCCCTACTTCGCCCGCGACCGTGAGGGCACCTATCACCTCGTTTATTCGTGGAACGACATGTTCATCAAGCACCTGGCCTTCAACGAAGCCTGGCTGTCGGAGCGCCGCCCGCATGACTGACTTCTGGCTGCCGCATCTGGCCTTCACCCTGCTCGCCTTCCTCGTGCTGGCCCCCTTTGGCCGCGGCCGCCCGCAGCAAGTGGTCAAGCTACTGACCTGCCTGCTGCTCAGCCTGGTGCCAGTGCAGGGCATCAGCCTGGCGCTGCAGTTGCGCACCTATATCGGCGACCTGTCGGTGCCCAGCCTGGTGCTGCTCGGCTGGGCGACCCTGTGCCGCTTCGGCGTGGCACCTGGCGGCGCCCGTGATCGTCTGGCCAGCCTGGCACTGTTCGCCGGCATGGCCGTGCTGCTCTACCCGGCGGCACTGGGCCTGAGCTACGCCGACCCCTACCAGCTCGGCTTCGAGCCACGGCCCATGCTGCTGGTGCTGGGCCTGCTGTGCGCGGTGCTGATCGTTCAGCGCAGTTGGCTCGGCGCCCTGGCGCTGGTGCTGGCGACCCTGGCCTTTGCCCTGCGCCTGGGCGCCTCGGAAAACTACTGGGATTACCTGATCGACCCCTACCTGGCCCTCTATAGCCTCGGCGCGCTGCTTCTGGCAGGCGGACGCTGGCTGCTGCTTCGTACAAGGAACCTCGCATGAGCTGGCTGAAATCGCGCCGCCTGCATTACCTGGCAGGCCTGACGGCGCTGCTGTTCGCGCTCTTCGCCGCCTTGCGTGGGGTGTTTCTGCTGGCCTTCTCCGCTGTCGACAGCATCGGCGACCCGGACGTGCTGCACACCCTTGGTATTGGCCTGCGCTTCGACCTGCGCCTGGCCCTGTTGCTGATGCTGCCGGCGGGCATCCTGCTGGCGCTGCCCAAACTGCGCCTCGCGCGCTTTCGCGCCGTGCGCTGGCTGCTGCGCGGCTACCTGCTGCTGGCCGTGGCGGCGCTGGGTCTGCTGTACATCCTCGACTTCGGCCACTACGCCTATCTGGGCGTGCGCCTCAACGCCACAGTGCTGCGCTTTGCCGACGATGCGCAGATATCCGCCGGCATGCTCTGGCAAACCTACCCGGTGCTGTGGATAACCCTCGCCTGGCTGGCCGGTGTGGTGCTGTGGGCCTGGGCGCTGCTGCGCCTGGAACGCGCCACCCTGGATCGAGCGCAGGTGCAACGGGTCGGCGTGCTGCCGGCCCTTGGCGGCGCGGCGCTGGTGAGCGTGCTGGTGTTCTTCGGTCTGCTCGGTCGCGCCAGCGCGCTGAATCTGGAGAACCCGGTGCCGCTGCGCTGGAGCGATGCCTTCTACAGCGGCAACAGCCAGGTGGGCGCACTCGGGATCAACCCGGCGCTGTTTCTCTTCGACACCCTCAAGCTCGAACCCGCCGCCTTCGACGAGGCCGCCACGCGTGAGCACTACGAGGTGGTCGCCGATTACCTGAGTGTCAGCGAACGTGATGCGCAAGGGCTGAACTTCTTCCGCCAGCAGCCGCTACAGCCCCACCGCATCCAGGCCGAGCGCCAGCCCAATGTGATTTTCGTCATGCTCGAATCCCTCGGCACCAGCGCCGTGGGTGCCTACGGCAATCCGCTGAACCCGACGCCGAATCTCGATCGTCTGGCCAAGGAGAGCTGGTTCTTCCGCCACTTCTACGTGCCGGTGACCGGCACCGCCAAAACAGTGTGGGCGAGCATCACCGGCATCCCCGACGTGTCGCGCCAGGAGACGGCCACGCGCAACCCGCTGATCGCCCGCCAACGCACGCTGATCAACGCGCTCGACGGCTACGAGAAGTTCTACATGATTGGCGGCAACGCCGGCTGGGCCAATATCAATGCGCTGATCCGCCAGAGCATCGACGACGTACAGCTCTATGAGGAACGCCACTGGCAGTCGCCGCAGGTGGACGTGTGGGGCATCTCCGACCTGGATTTCTTCAAGGAAAGCACGCGCATCTTGGGCGCCTTGCCCAAGGACAAACCCTTCTTCGCCTACCTTCAGACCTCCGGCAACCACCGCCCCTTCACCATCCCCAAAGACAACGACGGCTTCGAGGCGCTCGACCTGCCACTGGAACAGGTGCAGCAGGCCGGCTCGCGCAGCGTCGAGCAGTACAACGCCGTGCGTCTGCTGGACTTCAATATCGGTCGGCTGATGGAGCTGGCCAAGGAGCAGGGCTTCTACGACGACAGCATTTTTGTCTTCTTCGGCGACCACAACACCCGTATCAGCCAGATCCCGCACATGGCGCCGGCCTTCGAGCAACTGGGGCTGGAGAGCAACAACGTGCCGCTGTTGATTCACGCACCGAAATGGCTGGCGCCGCGCGAGTTCGATGAGGCCGTGGGCCTGGCCGACCTGCTGCCAAGCGTGGCCGGACTGGTCGGCGTGCCCTTCGACAACGGCGGCCTCGGTCGTGATCTGCAACTGCCCTCGCCGGAAGGCGAGCGTGTGGTACCGCTGGTGCTGCAGGAAGGCACCTTCCCGGTGATCGGCGCAGTGACCCGTGATTTCCTCGTGCAGATGCAACACGACGGCAGCGCGCCGACCCTGCACGACCTGCGCTCACCGACGCCGCGCGACAACGTCGCCGAACGTCACCCCGAGGAATTCCAGCGCCTGCTGGCGCTGAGCCGCGGCCTGCATGAAGCCGCACGCTTGCAGATGTACCGCAACGTACAGCCAGAGGAGTGAGCCCGCCTGTGGGAGGCGCTTCAGCGGCGAGCCTTTATCGCGGCTGAAGCCGCTCCCACGGTAATCGTCCGTAGCCCGAATACATCCGGGCTACGGACAGCAGTATCGCAACGTACAAGCGGAGAAATGAGCCCGACCTGTGGGAGGCGCTTCAGCGGCGAGCCTTTATCGCGGCTGAAGCCGCTCCTACGATGATCGTCCGTAATCCGAATACATCCGGGCTACGGGCAGCAGATGTACCGCAACGTGCAAGCAGAGAAATGAACCCGACCTGAAGGAGACACTTCAGCGGCGAGCTTTTATCGCGGCTGAAGCCGCTCCCACAGTGATCGCCGGTAACCCGGACTAAACCAGGGGAAAAGGTGTCGGATAGTCCCGGATTGCATCCGGGCTACGCGCGAAAGCGACTTGGCGGCACGCCGCTCCAGCGCTGGAAGGCATGACGGAAGCTGGCCGTCTCGCTGAAGCCAAGTACCTCGGCGATGCGACATACCGGCCATTGCTCCTCGCCGAGCAGCGTCTTGGCGCGCTCGAAGCGCAATTCGTCGAGCAGGCCCTGATAGCTGGTGCCCAGCTCCTGCAGGTGGCGACGCAGGGTACGCGGTGAGCAGTGCATCTGCTGCGCCAGATTCTCCAGTCCCGGCGGCTCGGCCATCTGCGCGGCGAGCAGCTGTCGCACGCGCTCCAGCCAGGCCTGACGGCTGCTGAATTCGGCATTCAGGCGGCGGCAACGCTCCACCATGTCGGCATGGGTGACGCTGTCGGCCAGCGGCAGGCGGCGCTCCAACAAGGCGGCGGGAAAGGCGAACGCATTGCGCGGCGCCTCGAAGTGCAGCGGACAGGGAAAGCTCTCGGTATAGCGCGCCGCATAACCTGGACGTAGGTGACGAAAGCAGGCCAGGCTCACGGGTAGCGGCTGGCCAAGCAACTCATCGCAGGTGAGCCTCATGGAGGCCAGGCACATTTCCACGTTGAAAGCTTCCAGCGCTGCGTGATCGCTGTAGTCGCTGGCACTTATCCAGGCCAGCTCCCCGTCTACCAACAGTTCCAGACGAAAATAGGTGCCGAGTAACGCCGGGTACCGCAACAGCAGACGCAGGGCGTCACCAAGGGTATCAGCGGACAGCGCGGCGTAACCGAGCAGCCCATAGGAGGAAACATGCAGGCTGCGCCCCAGCTCCAGCCCCATGTCTGCACGCAGGGCCAGGGCATTGGCGCAGACCTGCTGCTCCTGCACCCGAGTGATGCGTACGTCGGCATTGTCCAGATCAGCCGCACCAATCCCGCTCCCGGCCAGCAATCGCAGGCGCAGCTCGGGCTGGTCGGCGAAGCGTTGCAGGATCAGGGAAACCACGTGCAGGGTGGTCAGCGAGGCGTGCAGCATGATGCGTTCCATGGGTGCAAACGAGGAAAGGAACGCAAAAAATATGCCGCTGCCTTTAACAGGCAGCGTACAGAGCAGCTATCAGCAACGTCCGGCTGCCTTCAGCAAGGCATTGCAGGAGTTGCTGACTGGCTGGGCGGGCTGATCGTTGCCACCCATGGTGTTGCACAAGGCGTCCGATACTACCGGCCCCAGAACGGAGACGCTGCCTGTCACGTAGCAGGCATAGTTCTTACCGTCACGGGTTTTCACGTTGTAGTCAGTGCGAACACCGCCGTCGACGCGATTGCTGATGGTGAACTGATCCGGCGTCAGGCCCAAGGCCAGCGAAGTGCGCTGGCTCAGCACATTGTCGCTGACCGCCACCGAAGCACAACCGCTGACCAAGCCGGCGAGAAGGATGGGAGCGAACAGTTTGGTGTATTTCATAGTGACCCGTTGGTTTGCTAGTTGCAGGATAGGTTCAGCGCGGCCGGGGCCAATCTCGCCCCGGCGTCAGGCTCAGCGGTTACGCAGGATGGCGTTGATGAAGTCGCCCTGGTTGGCTTCATCCGAGCGAGTGGTGAACTGCAGTTGCCCATCCTGCTCGCGCAGTTTCATCGCCTCGCCGAAGCGGCAGTCGACGCCCTTGAGGGTCTTGGCCTCGGCCTTGTAGCGATCATCCTTGCCGCACAGGTAGGCCATCTGGTTGACCACCTCGCCACAGAAGCTCGGCACGCTGAGGCTCATCAGCTGCTCATCGCTGAGCGCGCTCCAGTCCACCTTGGTCGCCAGCGGGGTGCCGCAAGCCTTGCTGGCTTCGCCATCCGCTTCCTGCAGACGTGCGCTGTAGTCCGCCACACGCTGTTTGCGATCGAAGGCAGCCAGGCGCGCCTGCACGCCATCCTTTTCCTGCTTCTGGTAACTCGCGAGCAGCTCGGCCGGCTTGAGCGCCTTGCTCTTCTCTTCGTCGTAGCTGAGTTCGAAGCCCTGGGTGTTGGGCAGGTTGAGCTGGTAGCTCTCACCACCCCAGGCGCGGCGTTTGTTCAGCAGGTTGTAGTCGCGGCCATCGAGACGGATGCCGTAGTCGCGCTGCTCGTTGCCCAGCTCGCGGACCTCGGTGAGAAACACCACCTCGTCGAGCGGGTGGTTGATGCCGCGTACCTGCACCAGGGCCTGCTTGCCGTCGGCAGAAGGGGCCAGCGCCAGGCTGACGCCCTGGCCGGCATCGAAGACCTGCGGATGCTTGGCCAGATCCAGCGCAGCGGCTTGAAGGGAGAGCAGGGAAAGGGCAACGAGCGAAACGTACTGTTTCATGACGACACTTCCTTGTACGGATGAAGGGCGCACAGTATAGCCAGCGACCTGGCATCGATCTGTGCGCCCGTCCGCGTCCGTTCTGTAGGAAATCGGCTCGTCCGAGGCCCTTTTCGAATCAGAACTGCAGCACCACGCGCCCCTCGATCTGACCGCCACGCATCTGCTCGAAGATGCCGTTGATGTTATCGAGCGTGTCGCTGTGCACCGTGGCCTTGACCAGGCCTTCACCGGCGAAGTCCAGCGCTTCCTGCAGATCGGCACGGGTACCGACGATGGAGCCGGTAATCGTGATGGCCTTGAGCACCACGTCGAAGATCGGCGTCGGAAAGTCGCCCGGCGGCAAGCCGACCAGCGTCACGGTGCCATGCCGGCGCGCCATGCCGATGGCCTGGCCGAAGGCGGCGTTGGACACTGCGGTGACCAGCACGCCATGGGCGCCGCCGATATCGCGCTGCACCACCTCGGCCGGGTCTTCCTTGCGCGCGTTGATGGTCAGGCTGGCGCCGAGCTTGCGCGCCAGCTCCAGCTTGGCGTCGTCGACGTCCACTGCGATCACGTGCAGCCCCATGGCGCGGGCGTATTGCACGGCAACGTGGCCAAGGCCACCGATACCGGAGATGGCCACCCACTGGCCAGGGCGCGCCTGGGTTTGCTTGAGGCCCTTGTACACCGTCACCCCGGCGCAGAGGATCGGCGCGATCTCGAGGAAGTCGACATTTTTCGGCAGGATGCCGACGTAATTGGGGTCCGCCAATACGTATTCGGCATAGCCGCCATTGATCGAATAGCCGGTGTTCTGCTGGCTTGCGCAGAGGGTTTCCCAACCGGTCAGGCAGTGTTCGCAGCAGCCGCAGGCGGTATAGAGCCAGGGCACGCCGACGCGATCGCCTTCCTTCACACGGGTCACGCCGCTGCCGACCGCCGCCACGTAGCCAACCCCTTCGTGGCCTGGAATGAAGGGCAGGCTCGGTTTCACCGGCCAGTCGCCCTCAGCCGCGTGGAGGTCGGTATGGCATACCCCCGAGGCTTCGATCTTCACCAGAATCTGGCCGTGGCCTGGCAGAGGGACTTTTACCTCTTCGATACGCAGGGGTTCGCCGAAGGCGTGGACCACTGCAGCTTTCATGGTCTGGTTCATCACTGTTCCTCTTCCATGCGAGTGTCCGCCCAGTGTGTGCGCACAGCCCATGTGAGCATTGCTCCAGAGCAAGGTTTGCGCGGTTTTGCCTCACTGCCAGCGCCTGCATGACGAACGGTCATCGCCACTGCCCGACACCGCTGGCTTTGCGTTATACTGCGCGGCCTTCGGCCGGCAGCACCCGGCCAACGAATCATGACAAGCCACGCTGGCCCGCCCGCGTGGCTTGTTGGTTTTTGACGCGCCGCGAGGCGCCCGAGAGAAGAGGCACGACGATGAGCGCACTGGTTGGCGTGATCATGGGCTCCAAGTCCGATTGGTCCACCCTTAGCCACACCGCCGAAATGCTGGACAAGCTGGGCATTCCCCACGAGGTCAAGGTGGTCTCCGCCCACCGCACCCCGGACCTGCTGTTCCAGTACGCCGAAGAGGCAGAAGCACGCGGCATCCAGGTGATCATCGCCGGTGCTGGTGGTGCAGCCCACCTGCCGGGCATGTGCGCGGCCAAGACCCACCTGCCGGTGCTCGGCGTGCCGGTACAGTCGTCCATGCTCTCGGGCGTCGACTCGCTGCTGTCGATCGTGCAGATGCCGGCCGGTGTTCCGGTCGCCACCCTGGCCATCGGCAAGGCGGGCGCGGTCAACGCGGCGCTGCTGGCGGCCAGCATCCTCGGTCACCAGCACCCGCAGTTCCACGCGGCGCTGAAGCAGTTCCGCCAGGAGCAGACCGATACCGTGCTGAGCAACCCGGATCCGCGCGAGGCCTGAAGCCCATTCCATCAAGGGCTGCGACACGGCGCATTTGCACCCTGTCCGCTGCTCGGAATGCTCATTTACCGGCGTAAACTCCGCTTCCTGCGCTGCGGGCAGCGTTCAACTGCTTGGTCTCGCCACCTGCTGAAAAGGGGCTTTGTTATGAAAATCGGTGTGATCGGTGGCGGCCAGCTGGGCCGCATGATGGCCCTGGCGGGCACCCCGCTGGGCATGAACTTCGCTTTTCTCGACCCGGCGCCGGACGCCTGCGCGCAGGCGCTGGGCGAACATATCCGCGCCGACTACGGCGATCAGGATCACCTGCGCCAACTGGCCGATGAGGTCGACCTGGTGACCTTCGAGTTCGAGAGCGTGCCGGCGGAAACCGTGGCCTTCCTCTCGCAGTTCGTGCCGGTCTACCCGAGCGCTGAAGCCCTGCGCGTCGCCCGTGACCGCTGGTTCGAAAAATCCATGTTCCGCGAGCTGGGCATTCCCACTCCTGAGTTCGCCGACATTCAGTCGCAGGCCGATCTCGATGCCGCCGTGGCCAGTATCGGCCTGCCGGCGGTGATGAAGACCCGCACCCTGGGCTATGACGGCAAGGGTCAGAAGGTTCTGCGCAGGGCCGAAGACGTGACCGGTGCCTTCGCCGAACTGGGCAGCGTGCCGTGCATTCTCGAAGGCTTCGTGCCCTTCACCGGCGAAGTATCGCTGGTCGCCGTGCGCGCCCGTGACGGCGAAACACGCTTCTACCCGCTGGTACACAACACCCACGACAACGGCATCCTCGCCCTGTCCATCGCCAGCACCGATCACCCGCTGCAGGCGCTGGCCGAGGACTACGTCGGCCGCGTGCTGGACAAGCTCGACTACGTCGGCGTGCTGGCCTTCGAATTCTTCGAAGTCGACGGCGGCCTCAAGGCCAACGAGATCGCCCCGCGCGTACACAACTCCGGGCACTGGACCATCGAAGGTGCCGAGTGCAGCCAGTTCGAGAACCACCTGCGCGCCGTCGCCGGCCTGCCGCTGGGCTCGACGGCCAAGCTGGGCGAGAGCGCCATGCTCAACTTCATTGGCGAAGTACCGCCGGTAGACAAGGTGATCAGCATCGCCGATTGCCACCTGCACCACTACGGCAAAGCCTTCAAGGCCGGGCGCAAGGTCGGTCATGCCACCCTGCGCAGTGCCGATCGCGCCAGCCTCGATAGCGGCATCGCAGCCGTTCAGGCACTGATAGCAAAAGGCTAACCGGACAATTCGCAGCTAGACTCTTGAACGACGGTGGTCGCTCAAGAGCCTGGCCATGAAACTGCTCCTTTCCTTGCTGTCCTTGCTGTTCGCACTGACCTGCGTTGGCGATGATGTGCTGCGTGTCGACTTCCGTGAGCGGCCACCGGAAATGCGCGCAGTCGATGGCCTGCCCAGCGGCCCATTGATCAGCGTGCTGGAGACCGCGGCACACCGCATTGGCATAGACCTGCACTGGCGCGAAGCCCCCTTCCTGCGTAGCCTCGACGACCTGCGTTCAGGTCGCGTCGACCTGGTACCACGCGTTCTGCTCACCGAGCCACGCCGCCAGTACATTCACTTCCTGCCCAGTATCGGCAGCCAGCCGCTCAACGTACGCTTCATCGTGCACCCAGGCGAAGAGGCCAGACTGAGCCGCTACGACGATCTGTATGACTTGTCACTCGGCGTGAAGCGCGGCACGGCCTATTTCGAGCCGTTCGATAGCGATGACATGCTGGGCCGCGTCTATGCCAGCGACGATGCGCAACTGGCAGCGATGTTCCGCGCCGGGCGCCTGGACACCATCGCCGTGCTCGACATCGCGCCGATGGAGGCACAGTTCCAGGCGATGGATTTTCGCGACTACAGCTACGCTCACTACACCCACCAGCAGGTACTGGGTAATCACTTCGGTGCATCGCTCAAACGCTACCAGCGTGACCGCCGTAAACTCTACGACCGCCTGGGCGCGGAGCTCGAGCGCATGCGCGAGAATGGCGAGATCACCCTGATCTATCAGCGCTATGGGGTCAAACCACCGGACGAGGCGAACTGACACCTCACCGGCCTGTCCCATGCAGAGCCTGCCGCACAAGCGGCACTCATCAAGGAGACACGCCAATGGGCATAATCGGCACCATCTTCATCGGCCTGATCGTCGGTCTGATCGCACGTTTTCTCAAACCTGGGGATGACAGCATGGGCTGGATCATGACCATCCTGCTCGGCATCGGCGGCTCCATCGCGGCCACCTACGGCGGCCAGGCGCTGGGCATCTACCAGGCTGGTCAGGCTGCCGGTTTTATCGGCGCGGTGATCGGCGCCATCGTTCTGCTGGTAATCTACGGGGCAATCAAGAAGGGCTGACAGGCCCGGATCAGGAGCCGAAAGTTCGGCTCCTCGCTAACGCCGCCACGAGATGTCATACCCCATGCGCCACCTGCTGCTCGCCCTGCTCCTTTGTACCGGCCTGGCCCACGCCGAACTGCCGGAAACCGACTGGCTCGCCCTGATGCCCCCCGAGGATCGCAAAGCCCTGGAGGAGATGCCCGAGATCAGCCATGACAGCCCGGAAGGCGACAGCACCTTCTACAGCGAAGGCGGCCTGCGCCAGCAGGACAAGAACCTGCCGGCGGTGATGTACTCGGCCAAGACCGTCGCTGCACTCGACGGCAAGGCCATCCGCCTGGGTGGCTACCCGGTACCGCTGGAGAACGACGAGAAAGGCAACAGCACGCTGTTCTTCCTGGTGCCCTACCCGGGTGCCTGCATCCACGTTCCACCACCGCCACCGAACCAGCTGGTACTCGTGCGCTACCCCAAGGGCATCGTGCTCGACGACATCTACGCGCCCATCTGGGTCAGCGGCAAACTCAAGGTGGAAGCGATCAGCAACGACCTGGCCGACGCCGCCTATGCCATGGACGCCGGCGAAGTACGCCTGGTGACCGACGAAGACCTCTAACCGCCTCCATCCCCCCGCTAGGAGTTCCAGCATGAAAGCTGCTGCCCTGATGTTGCTGTGCCTGCTGTCCACCGCTGCACTGGCCATGGAGCCCGGCGAACGCCTGGCACCCTGGACGCTGCTGGATCAGTTCGACGCGCCCTACACCCTGAATGACGAAACCCGCATCCTGCTGGTCGCCCGCGACATGGACGGCGCCAAGCTGGTCAACGCTGCGCTGGAAGGCCAGCCAAAGGGTTATCTGGAGCAGCGTCAGGCGGTCTTCCTCGCCGATGTCAGCCGCATGCCCCGCATCATCGCCAGCCTCTTCGCCCTACCGAAGATGCGCGACTACAACTACCGCATCCTCCTCGATCGCGACGCCCGCATCGCCCCGCGCTACCCGGCGGGTGAGGGCGAGGTGCTGTGGTTGCAGCTGGAGGATGGCAGGCTGGCCCAGCAGCGCACCTATCGCGATGCGCAGGCGCTGCGCCAGGCACTGCAACAGGCAGACTAGCTCAGCGACTCGCTGGACAGACGCAACTCCAGGCTGTGCCGTTGCCTGGCCTGCAACTGCACGACGTCCTCCAGCAGGTTGGCCGTCTCGATGCACAGCATGTTCTGCCAGGCATCGTCAGGGAACTGCGACAGGCGTTTGGCCTTGTCGATCCAGGGATTCCACAACACCGCAGAACGTGAGCCACGGGCATCCAGGTGGATGCGCCGCTGCCAGGTAGGATCGATGATGCTCAGGCGCGCCGCCGTGTCGCGGTAGATGCGGTCGGTCTCGCCGGTGAACCCGACAGCCCCTTCCTGACGCAGCTCGCGCCAATCCTGCAGGGTGTCGATATAGCGGCAGCTCTGCAGGCCTTGCACCTCAACCTGGCGCACATCGCTGACGGCGAAGTAGGTGTGCAGGGCCTGGCTCAGCACCAGCGGGTGATCGCTGCGGTTCTCAGTCTCCAGGCGCAGCTGCAGATCGTCGCCCAGGCCGATTTCGAAGTGCACGCAGGCATCGCGCGGCCAACCCGGCAATGGTCGTTCGCGTGCGTCGAAGGCAAAGCGCAGCCTGACCCCGTCCTCCTCTTCGGCAATGCTCAGCAACTGCCAGTCCAGATTGCGTACCAGGCCATGGGCGGGGGCCTCGTCCAGCTGATAGTGCGCCTGCACCGCCTGCGGGTTGCGCCGCAGATCGCCGAACCAGGGCCAGCAGATGGGCACACCGCCACGCACGCTCTGGCCACGTCGATAGGCCGCATCGGGGCTCAACCAGATCAACGGCGGCTGGCCATCTTGCTGATAGCTGAGAATCTGCGCGCCTTGTTGGGCGACCAGCAGCTCGCTGTGCTGCGCCCGTATGCGCCAGCAGGTGAGCTGATCGAGCTCCACGCGTTCGACTTGGGTTTTGCTCATGAGGGCCTCTCGCTCCGTTGAGTAACGTCTATTTGAAGCATGCCATGCACATAAAGCAAAACGCCCGTCACAGGGACGGGCGTCTGCTCACTGCATGTTATGACCTATGGACCATAGACCTGTTCCGGCAGCCAAGTGATAAGCCCAGGGAAGATATAGGCGATCACCAGCAGCAGAATCTGGATCAGGATGAACGGCAACACACCCTTGTAGATGGTGCTGGTGGGAATGCTCGGGGGCGTCACGCCACGCAGGTAGAACAGCGCGAAACCGAATGGCGGCGTGAGGAAGGACGTCTGCAGGTTCAGCGCGATCATCACACCCAGCCAGATCGGGTCGAGCCCCATCGCCAGCAGCACCGGACCGACGATCGGCACCACCACGAAGGTGATCTCGATGAAGTCGAGGATGAAGCCGAGCAGGAAAATCACCAGCATCACCAGGAAGAATGCACCGAGCACACCGCCTGGCAACTGGGCGAACACGTCCTCGATCAGCACCTCACCACCGAAGCCGCGGAACACCAGGGAGAACAGCGAGGCACCGATCAGGATCATGAAGACCATGGCACTGATTTCGGTGGTGCCATAGGCCACTTCCTTGAGCTGACCGAAGTTCAGCTTGCTCTTGCTCAGCGCCAGCAGCATGGCACCCACAGCGCCCAGCGCGGCAGCTTCGGTCGGTGTGGCGTAGCCGGCGAGGATGGAGCCGAGTACCGCACCGATCAGGATCAGCGGCGGAATCAGCGCCTTGGCCAGCTTGCCCCATTCGATCGGACCGAGCTCTTCCTGCGGCAAAGCCGGCAGTTTCTTCGGCTGGAAGATCGCCACGAAGATGATGTAGGTGATGTACAGGCCGACCAGCAGCAGGCCGGGCAGCAGCGCCCCGACGAACAGGTCACCGACCGAAACGGTCTTCGGCGAGAAGATACCCATCTTCAGCTGCGCCTGCTGATAGGCGCTGGACATCACGTCCCCCAGCAGCACCAGCACGATCGACGGCGGAATGATCTGCCCCAGGGTACCGGTGGCCGCCAGGGTGCCGGTGGAGATGGCCGGATCGTAGCCGCGACGCAACATGGTCGGCAGCGCCAGCAGGCCCATGGTCACCACGGTGGCACCGACGATGCCGGTGGACGCGGCCAGCAACGCACCGACCACGCACACGGAAATCGCCAGGCCGCCACGCAGGGTGCCGAACAGACGCGACATGGACTCGAGCAGGTCCTCGGCCACCCGTGAACGTTCCAGCATCACCCCCATGAACACAAACAGCGGCACGGCGAGCATGGTCTGGTTGTTCATGATGCCGAACAGACGGTTCGGCAGGGCGCTCAGGTAGCCCGGGTCGAAGGTGCCGGTAACCACGCCGAGCGCGGCAAACAGCAGGGAAACGCCGGCCAGGGTGAACGCCACCGGAAAGCCGGCCATCAGGGCCGCACAGATGCTGATGAACAGCAGAATCGCCATCAACTCAGCCATGCTTCACCTCCGGAGCCGGCAGGCGACCGCTGAAGACGTAGAGTGCCTTGATCAGATTGGAAATACCTTGCATTACCAGGCTCACGACCAGCACCAGAATGATGCTTTTCTGCAGATAGACGAACTTGAGGCCGCCGGATTCGCTGGACGCTTCGAACGTCGACCAGGCGTTGCTGACGTAGTCCCAGCTGGCCCAGCCGAGAAACAGTGCCACCGGCAGGAGGAACAGCAGGTTACCGAGAATCTCGACCAGCGCCTGACGGCGGCCGCTGAACTTCTGGTAGAAAATGTCCACGCGCACGTGACCATTGCGCTGCAGCACCCAGGCCGCGGCGCCCATGAAGACCAGCGCGTGAGCGTAGAGCACCGCCTCCTGCAGGGCGGTCGCGCCGATACCGAAACCGTAACGCAGCACCACGACGATGGCGGTGCCGATGACCAGGAACACGGTCAGCCAGGCGCAAGCCTTACCAAACCAGGCGTTGATGGCATCGATCAGATATGCAAGAGCAAGGGGAAGTGAAGGCTTGTCGGACATAGTGAGTCCTTATCGTTATGAGTAGGAGACAGGACGGCAAACCGGTTGGCTACACGTCACGCCGCCCGCGTCCTTGTGGGCCGCAGGCCGGCGATTCTAGGCAGGCTACCGGTAATGCAGCAATGCCCGTACAACTTTAGTCGTAATAGCTAGGCTTGTAGGTCACGACACCCTATGTTATTCACGCCCGGTCTACCTTCGGCGATCCCGTGGTAAGACCAATACAACAAGAAGGAGCATTGCATGAAACGTCGCGACATACTCGCCGCAGCGGGCGTAGGCCTTGCAGCAACCGCACTGGCTGGCTGCAAAGAAGATTCCAAGAGCGCCGCCGCACCCCAAGAGGGTTCGAGTTCCCAGACCTTCACCTGGAAAATGGTTACCTCCTGGCCGAAGAACTTCCCGGGCGTCGGCGTGGGGGCCGAACGCTTCGCCAAGCTGGTCGATGAAATGAGTAACGGCCGCCTGAAGGTCAAGGTGTACGCAGCCGGCGAACTGGTACCAGCGCTGGAAGTGTTCGATGCAGTCTCTCGCGGCACCGCCGAGATGGGTCACGGCGCACCGTATTACTGGAAGGGCAAGGTACCGGCCGCACAGTTCTTCTGCGCTCTGCCGTTCGGCCCGAATGCTCAGGAAATGAACGCCTGGCTGCATTACGGTGGCGGCCAAGCCCTCTGGGAAGAGGTCTACAAGCCGTTCGGCGTGCTGCCGATGGCCTGCGGCAACACCGGCGTGCAGACTGCCGGCTGGTTCAACAAGGAAATGAACTCGGTCGACGACTTCAAGGGCCTGAAGATGCGTACCCCGGGCCTGGGCGGCGAAGTGCTGACCAAGATGGGCGGTACCGTGGTCAACATGCCGGCCGGCGAGATCTTCACCGCCATGCAGACCGGCGCCATCGACGCCACCGAGTGGATCGGTCCATACAACGACCTGGCCCTGGGCCTGCACAAAGCCGCCAAGTACTACTACACCCCGGGCTGGCAGGAGCCGAGCGTTCTGTTCGAACTGGACGTCAACCTCAAGGCCTGGGAAACCCTGCCGGCCGATCTCAAGGCCATCGTTCGCGCCGCCGCGCGTGACGTCAACGGCGACATGCTCGACGACTACAACGCGAAGAACATGGAAGCCCTGGAGCAGCTCAAGGCCGACGGTGTAGAAGTTCGCCGCCTGCCGGACGACGTGCTGGCGCGCCTCAAGGAAGTATCTGCTGAAGTGGTCGAGGCCAGCGCCGCAGCCGATCCGGCCGCAGCCAAGGTCTGGGAGCACCAGAAGGCCTATCTCGATCGTCTGTACGCCTACGCGGAAGTCGCCGACAAGGATATCTACAACATCCGCGGCTAAACCCGCAGCGCGCAAAGCAAAACGCCGGCTCTAAGCCGGCGTTTTCGTTGCTGCGCAGCCTGTCAGCCGCGACGCGGTGGTACCGGACGGGTACGACCGCTGCCATCGATGGCGACGAAGACGAAGACCGCCTCGGTGACCTTGCGCCATTCGTTGGACAATGGGTCGTCGCTCCACACTTCCACCATCATCTGAATCGAGCTGCGCCCCACTTCCAGCGTCTGGGTATAGAACGACAGCTGCGCTCCCACCGCCACCGGCACCAGGAAGGCCATGCGATCGATGGCCACGGTCGCCACGCGGCCAGCGGCAACCTTGTTGGCCATGGCCGTGCCGGCGAGATCCATCTGCGACACCAGCCAGCCGCCGTAGATATCACCGAAACCATTGGTCTCACGCGGCAACGCGGTGATCTGCAGAGCGAGGTCACCTTGGGGAATCGGGTCTTCCTGTTCGTAGTCGTTCATCGGTTCGAGACTCGCGGCGCGGTTGTTGTTCTGGGCGCGGAACCCGCAGGGCACACGGGTGCAGCGAGTATACCGACTGCGCGGTCGAGGGGCGACCACTGTGGTGGGCCGCAAAGCCCCGCGCTAGCTGCGTCCGTCGGGCAAAACGCACGACCGCGCAAGCCCCATTCGGGCAGTATGCCTGCCCCAGAATGCCATCAAAATAATGTAAGCCAATGATTTTAATGGCTTTTACATAAAGCAAAAGTCTGGCACGGGCGCTGCAATGTTCTCAGTGGGCAACCGGTCATGCGCCGGTCGCGATGCAAGAAAAGCAACAGACGGATATGCCAGCGACACGCGCCATCCGTCCTGCACGCAACAGGAGAACCGCCATGTGGACAGTCGCTCTGGTGCTCGCCACCTTGCCACTTCTGCTCAGCCTGACGCTCGCCAGCGTCGCGCTGCCAGGCCAGGCCCTGTGTGCAAACCGCAATACCGCAAAGCTGGAGCTGCCCACGGGCACCACGCCCCGGCCTGCGAACCCGAGCAACGCGCAAAACCCCTGGCCTGCCTGGGCCACTACCCACTGATCCACCAAGGAGAAACACCATGCTTAGTTGGGCAGTCACTTTCCTGATCATCGCCATCATCGCCGCTGTACTGGGCTTCGGTGGTATCGCCGGCACCGCTGCAGGTATCGCCAAGATTCTATTCGTGGTGTTCCTGGTGCTGTTCATCGTCTCGTTCATCATGGGCCGTCGCCCACGCATGTAGGGAGCCATAGATGCAGTCGATACACGCCATTGCCGCCGCCCTGCTGATGGGCGGCGCCCTGGTGGCTCAGGCCGCCGACCGTGACGCCAGCTTCCATCCAGGCGAATTGCTCACCAGCAATGCCGAGTACCGCGAAGCCTGGCAGGATCTGGTAGAGGATGAAGAACGCCTGCCGGAGTGGCTGATCAATCTCAGTGGATTGTCCACCCCCATGCAGGCCGTGGAGGCCGACAGTGATCGCTACCTGGTTGGCCAGATATGCGAAGCGCAGCGGTGTTTCGGGCAACGCGCCTATGTCGCTTTCGAATGGGAAGACGACGACGCCTATGCGCTATACGTGCAGGTACCGGATGGCCTGCCCGAGGATCGCGCCCCCAGTGAACACGCCAGCCTGCGCTGGCTGGGCGAGCCGGACGAGGAAGTCCAGCAGATGCTGATGGAACAGCTGCGCAGCGACCCGAACTGGTACTAGGGACGGAACCCGCTGCTCGAGGCAGCGAAGCGACCTGACCGCCGCACCGCCGGCTGACGGCAGTGTGCCAGGCGTCCCATGCGAAGGGACGACGCGTTATCATCCCCCGCCAGAACGACGAGGGGGTGCGGCATGCTCAATGGCCTGTGGCTGAGTTTTTTCCTGGTAGCAGCAGTCGCGGGTTTCTCCCGCTGGCTGATCGGCGACGACCCGGCAGTGTTCGCGGCCATGGTCGAGAGCCTGTTCGCCATGGCCAAGCTGTCGGTGGAAGTGATGGTGCTGCTGTTCGGCACCATGACCCTGTGGCTCGGCCTGCTGCGCATCGCCGAACGGGCCGGCCTGGTGGATGCCCTGGCACGCGCGCTGGGCCCATTGTTCGCGCGGCTGATGCCGGAAGTGCCACGCGGCCATCCGGCGCTGGGCCTGATCACCATGAACTTCGCCGCCAACGGCCTGGGCCTGGACAACGCGGCCACCCCCATCGGCCTCAAGGCCATGCGCAGCTTGCAGGAGCTCAACCCCAACAAGCTGGTGGCGAGCAATGCGCAGATTCTCTTTCTGGTACTCAACGCCTCATCGCTGACGCTGCTGCCGGTATCGATCTTCATGTACCGCGTGCAGCAGGGGGCGGAGGATCCGACCCTGATATTCCTGCCAATCCTGCTGGCCACCAGCGCCTCCAGCCTGGTCGGCCTGCTGTCGGTCGCGCTGATGCAGCGCCTGCGCCTGTGGGACCCGGTGGTGCTGGCGTACCTGATCCCCGGGGCGCTGCTGCTCGGCGGGTTCATGGCCCTGCTCGCCGGCCTCAGCGCCACCGCCCTGGCCGCGCTGTCCTCGCTGCTCGGCAACCTGACCTTGTTCGGCGTGATCCTGGCGTTCCTGGTGGTCGGCGCACTGCGCAAGGTCCAGGTCTACGAGCAGTTCATCGAAGGCGCGCGCGAGGGCTTTGATATCGCCAAGAGCCTGCTGCCGTATCTGGTGGCCATGCTCTGCGCCATCGGTGTGCTACGCGCGTCCGGGGCCCTGGAATTTGGCCTAGACGGCATCCGCTGGTTGGTGGAAACCTTCGGCTGGGACACGCGTTTCGTCGATGCCCTGCCCACCGCCCTGGTCAAGCCATTTTCCGGCAGCGCGGCACGCGCCATGCTGATCGAAACCATGCAGACCCATGGCGTGGACAGCTTCCCGGCGCTGGCCGCGGCAATCGTCCAGGGCAGCACGGAAACCACCTTCTACGTACTGGCCGTGTACTTCGGCGCGGTGGGTATCCAGCGTGCTCGCCACGCGGTCGGTTGTGCCCTGCTGGCGGAGCTGGCGGGGGTCATCGCCGCGATCAGCGTCACCTACTGGTTCTTCGGCTGAGCACTGGAGCTCAGTCAGCGCCGAAACCGAGCTTGTCGCCGGCCCAGGCCAGCACCGGATCGGTGTGCTGGTACGCTCGCAGTTGCCGCAGCTTGGGCGCGATGAACGCCTCAAAATCCTCGGCCTGCTCGAAGTACACCCCGGTGAAGATGGTGAACATCGACTTATTGCCCACCGTGGCATAGAACAGGTTGCCCACCGGCTCGCCGTCCTGGGTCAGCAGCTTGAGGCTGACGCGACTGGCCAACTCGGTCTCCAGCGGCAGATCCTGCTGCGCCAAGCCACTCTCACGCAGGCCGAACGAGGCGCCGAAGGTTTCGGCGTAGCTGGTCATCAAGGCATCACCGGCGCGCGGGTAGAGCGAGACGCCGCTGTACAGGTAGAACCAGTCGCTATCGCTACTCTCGAAACTGAGGTCGATGCTGCGCGCAGCGTAGGTCACCAGCTTTTCGTAGCGGCCATCCTGCGGTGCCTCGTAGGCGGCGAAATCCTCGCCACTGAGCAGCAGACGGCGCTCTTCGGCGACTGGCGGCCCGTTGTCGATACAGCCTGCGAGCGATAGCAGGCTGATCAGCAGCATGAGTCTGAACATGACATTCCTCCCTGAACTGGCGCATGCAGCTTGCCCGAATGCGCCGCACCCCGCCAGCGACAGCCATCGTCGCTGTGCGCGGTACCACAGCCTCGCTCAGTGCATCGACGCCTCAGCTACCGCTCAGGCGAAAACCGACCTTGAGCGTGACCTGGTAGTGCGCCACCTTGCCGTTCTCGATATGGCCGCGGGTGTCGACTACCTCGAACCAGTCCATGTTGTGTACGCTCTTGGCGCATTCGGCCAGGGCATTTTCGATGGCCTCCTCGATGCTGGTGGGGGACGAGCCGACGATCTCGATCTTCTTGTAAGTGTGGTGGCTGGACATGGAAGACTCCTGTGTCTTGAAGGTTCTTGTTCAGACTAGCCCGCCGCGCATAAGTGTCATCTGTATTGCCCTCACCCGAACGCCGATGGCGCGTGCTGGAAACCACAACGCAGGCTCCAGCACGCACGCTGACCTCAGAAGTCCAGCTGATAGCCAAGGGTGAAGGTGCGACCCCGCCCCTTGAAGTTGTAGTCATCGGCGATGCGCGCCGACTGCGAGTAGTAGCTGAAATAGTCCTCGTCGAGCAGGTTGTCGATGCCCAGCGACAGGCTGCCCACTGGCAGACGGCGGCTGACGCTGGCCGAGAGCAGGGCGTAGCCGTCGAAGTCCAGGCGCGGATCGTCGAAGCTGCGGCTGACGTAGTAGTTGTATTGCAGGTAGCTCGACCAGTCGTCGTTCCAGTTGGCCTGCCAGCCCAGGCTGTACTGATCCGGCGCGATGTTCAGGCCGGTCAGGCGCGTGTCCACCTTGCCGTCGTCATCCGTGTCGGACTTGCCCTGGCTGTGGGCGTAGCTGCCGCGCAGGCTGTGACGCTCGTTCAGGTGCCAGTTTCCGGTCAGCTCGTAGCCCTGGATCTCGACCCGTTCGCGGTTGGCGATGTAGTTGCCGTCGACGCTCACCGACAGGCGCTCGCCAAGATTGGAGAAGGACTCGTAGTAGCTCAGCTCCATGTCCACCCGCTCGAAGTTCAGGCGCAGACCTACTTCACGCGAGCGGGTGATGATCGGCTCCAGCTCCAACAGGCTCTCCACGTCCTGCCCCGGCTCGTCGAGGCCACGCAGCACACGGCCGATGTCGGGCATGCCGAAGCCTTCGGAGTAGCCGCCGTAGAGCTGCGCCCAGTCAGTGGCCTGGTAGGTGAAGCCATAGTTGCTCAGGGTCTTGCCGAACGACACCTTGCCGCCGCTGACGCTCACCCCACCGGCGTTGTTGGTGCCCCATACGGTATGAAAGTCATCCACATCCAGCTCGGCATGCTCGCGGCGCACACCGGCCATCAGGGTCAGCTTGTCGGTCAGGTGCAGGTCGCCCTGGAGGAAGCCGGCCTGGTTATCGTAGGTGGACGGCGGCACATAGCTGCGGCCGGTTTGCACCAGCACCTGCTCGCCCTTGTCGCGCAACAGGTCGACGCCACCACTCAGGTCCAGCAGCCCGTCGAACAGGCCTTTGCGGCGCAGGGTCAGCTTGCCGCCCCACTTTTCCGAATCGCTGCGACTTTGCTCCCACAGGGTGCCGACCGGGGCGATGTTCGGATCCTGGAACGAGCCCGAAAGCAGCGCGCCGAACTGACCGCGATAGCGCTGGTGATAAAGCTGCAGGTCGAGCACGTTGCCGTACAGGTCCTGGTTGCTGTAGCTGAAGCTGTACTGGCGGTTCTCGTTGAACGCCGGGTCGCCCTGCGGATCACCCTTGCGCGCCGTGGAGGGGATGCCTGCGGCGCGGTCGCCGAGCACCGGTACGTAGTCGTTGTTGCCCCGGAGCTCATAGTGGTTGGCGCTGAACTGCAGGTGCTGGACATCGTCGAGCCAGTAGCCGAGCTTGAACATCAGGTCGTGGTCGCGGGTGTCCTGAATCTCGCCGGGGTAGGCGACGCCGATCAGCTCGTCATTGGCGTCGTAGAAGGCGCCACGCTCCTGCCAGGTGGCGCCGAGCAGGGTTTCCCAGTCGCCCTGCTGGGCGCTGAGCCGGTAGTTCAGCTTGTAGCCCAGGCCGTCCTTGCTGAAACGATCATCGCTCTCCAGGCTGACCCCGGCGTGCTGGCTGATGCCGTTGCCTTCGGGGCGACGACTGATGAAGTTGACGATACCGCCAGTGGCGCCGCCGCCATGCTCGGCCGAGGCACCATGGATCACCTCGATGCGCTCGATCTGCGCCAGATCGATGGTGTAGCTGCTGCGCCCGTCGTTACGAATCGAACTGGCCTGCGGCACGCCGTCGACGAGAAACTGCGGGGTACGGCCACGCAGCGTTTCACCGGCGTTGGACATCTTCTGCCGGCTCGGCGAGTAGGACGGAATCAGGTTGCTCAGCACCTGGCCCGGATCGCTGCTCAGGGCCAGCTGCTGTTCGATCTGCTGGCGGTCGATGACCGTCACACGCTGGCTGGTCTCGCCCACGGCACTGTCACTGCGCAGGGTGCTGACGGTCATCGCGTCCAGCTGCAGCACATCGCTGCCCGTCTTACGCTGCGCCGGCAGCGCCTCGAGGCCATAGACCCCCTGCGCCTGACGCACCACGCGCAAGCCACTGCCTTGCAGCAGACGGGCGAAGCCTTCCTCGAGCGGATAGCTGCCCTGCAGGCCCGGGCTGCTGTGCCCCTGCAGCAGCCCGGCATCGAACGAGAGGGCGACGCCGGCCGCGCTGGCATACTGGTTGAGCGCCTCGGCCAGGGAGCCAGCGGGAATGTCGAAGGACTGCTGCTGTACGGCGGGCTCTGCTGATGCGGCACTGGCCACCGGCACCAGCAGTGACAGGGAGGAACAAAGCAGCACGGCCTGAATGGCGGCGCTCAGCGAATGCAGTTTGCAGCAAGGATGACGCATGGATTTCCCCTGAAGGTTGAAGGCCTGTAGCCGGTTTTTCAGGAGGGCCGCGCCAGTCGAGAAAAAAGTGCAAACAACACTGAATATATTTACCAGCTAGACCTTTGGCACCAGCGTCACCCAGTAATCGCTGCGCCGCACCACACGTAGCGGCAGGTTGTGTTCCAGCGCCGCCAGGGCACGATCGGTATCGGCCAAGGGGAAGCTGCCGGACACCTTCAACCCGGCCAGAGCCGGGTCGAGGCGCAGCACACCGTGGCGATAGCGCGCCAGTTCAGCGATTACCTCGCCCAGCGGCCGATCCAGCGCGAGCAGGCTGCCCTGCGTCCAGGCCGTCGTGGCAGCATCGTTGGCGCGTGGCGCTCCGAGTCGTTCGGCATCGAAGCGCAGCTGCTGCCCGGCGGCCAGCGTGTGCATGTCGTGCAGATGGTGCAAAGGCGCAACCTCCACGCGCTGCTGCAACACCGCGACCTGGCAATGGTGCGCGTCGCTGCGCACGCAGAAGCGCGCGCCATGGCTGCGCACCACGCCGTAGCGGGTTTCCAGCAGCAGCGGTCGCGCCTCATCGACGCTATCAAGCAGCGCCTCGCCACTGAGCAGACGCAACACCCGTCGCTGCCCGTCGGCATGCCACTGCGCGGCGCTGGCCGTGCCCAGCATCAGCCGGCTGCCGTCGCTCAGTTGCCACTGGCGGCGCTCGCCCACACCACTGCGGTAGTCGGCCAGCCAGTAGCGGCGGGTATCGCTGTGCCAGGCGAACCAGCCCAGCGGCAACGCCATTGCCACCAGAGCCAGGCTGCCGAGCAGGCGCCGACGGCCATGGTCGACGCCGCGCAGGGTGGATGATGCGATGGGGCCGGGCAGCAGCCCCAGCTGCTCGCGCAGTTTCTCGATCTGTTGCCAGGCCTGGCGATGCTGTTCGTCGGCGTCATACCAGCGCTGCCAGGCCTGCTGCTCGTCGGCATCGCTGGCGCCGGAGCACAGTCGCGCGTACCAGCCACTGGCGGCCTTGAGAGCGGCGCGCTGGGCCTCGGTCACGACTGCCAGCCCGCCTGCAGCAGACAGCAATGCTCCACGGCACGGGCCATGTAGTTGTTCACGCTGCGCAGGGAAACACCCAGGCGAGTGGCGATCTGCGCATAGGTCAGGCCGTCGAGCTGGGACAGTATGAACACCTCGCGCACCTTGTGGCCGAGGCCGGCGAGCATGCGATCGACCTCCATCAGCGCTTCCAGCAGCAGCGCCTGCTGCTCGGCGCTGGGCTGCTCGGCCTGTGGCTGGCTGACCAGTACCTCGAGGTAGGCCTGCTCCAGCGAGCGCCGGCGCAGAAAGTCGACCATCAAGCCGCGCGCCACGGTGGCCAGGTAATCACGCGGTTCGCGGATGCTTGCGGCATTGCCAGCACGCAGCAGGCGCACGAAGGTGTCCTGTGCCAGATCGGCGGCATCGCAACGGTTGCCCAGGCGCCGCCGCAGCCAGCCTTGCAGCCAGGGGTGATGATCACGGTAAAGGGTATGCAGCACCTGGGCTTCGGCAGGCATGGCGCGACTTCATATCAAATGACAATGAATTGCATTGTCATCTTTGCCGGGCCAATTTGGCAATCTTCCCGCCGCTTAACAGGCCGTTGCAAACCCAGACGACGACTGCATGGAGGCAGAGTGATGCAGGAAGCCAAAGCCGAGCTCGTTCTTCAACAGCCTGTTAGCGCCTCGACTCGTCCAGGCCGCCCAAACGGGCATTGATCCAGTTGACGCCATCCTCGACCCCGCCAAAGGGATACAGGTGCCAGCCGATGCGGCCCAGTTGCCGGCCACCCAGCCCAGCCTGCAACTGATCCCAGTAGCGCTCGGCGCCCACGCGCTGCATCAGGTTGGTCATCGACAATCCGTAGCGGCGCAGGATGGACGCGGAGGTCGCCACCCCGAACTGACGGGCGAAGCGCAGCAGCTTGCCGACATCCGCCGGGCCAGGTACGCCGATACGCACCGGGGTGTCGATGCCCTGCTGGCGCAGCTGCTCGATCCAGCGCACCACCGCCTCGGCATCGAAGCCGAACTGCGTGGTGATCTCCACCGCGCAGCCGGTTTCACGGAGAAAATCCAGCTTCCACTTCAGCGCGCGCATCAGCTCGCCGCTGTCGACCTTCGGGTGCCCTTCCGGGTAACCGGTGATCACCACCTGCTCGATGCCGTGGCGCTCCAGTACGCCGCTGGCCAGCAACGCCAGGGAATCCTGATACGGCCCGGCCGGCGTGGCCGGATCGCCGCCAACGAACATGAAGCGCTTCGGCGCGGCCTGAGCGACCAGCGCGCCGAGCAGTTCATCGCGGTCCGCCTCGGAGCGCAGTCGGCGTGAGGAAATGATCGGCACCGGCTCGGCGCCACAGGCCCGGATGACCTGCGCCGCACGGATGCGCTGGGCATGGTCCTCATTGCCGAGAAAGGCAATGTTGATCGGCGTGCCCGCCGGTATGGCCGCCCGCGCCTGCTCGACTTCGTGGATACCCTTGCCAGTGACCTCCAGCGTATAGGGGGCGAAACCGACTGAACTGTTGCACAGGTTGGACATTGGCGCCTCGTCTGAACCGGCCAGGCCGCTAAGCGGATGAAAGTCGCGTGATGCTAGCAAGCGACCTCGCACGCCACGTCGCTGGTAGCGTCGTGGCGTGCCGCAGAGGCGACCTGGCCGGTCAGTTCGGAGTTGGCGCCAGCTCCTTGGTCAACCAGTGCGCCAGGCGCTCGCTACGCGGGTCGGCGCGGCGCGTCCACAGCGCCAGGCAGCCGCTGGTCTCGACGAAGCCCCAGGGCGCGACCAGGCGAACGGCACGCAGGTCGTCGGCCACCAGCGTCTGCGGCGCGATGGCCACGCCGAGCCCGGCAGCTGCCGCCTCCAGCAGATAGTAGAGATGCTCGAAACCCTGGCCTTGCTGCAGCCGCTCGGCCGCCAGCCCCTGTGCCTGCGCCCACTGCGGCCAGGCCTGCGGGCGCGAGGTGGTGTGCAGCAGTGGCTCGGCATACAGCGCCTCGACACTGGCCGCGCGCAGTTGCCCATGGTTGGCGTAGCGCGGGCTGAGCACCGGGCCGATGCGCTCCGGCGCCAGCTCGAACACCTGCATGTCACTCGGCCAGGGCGGGTCGGCGAACAGCAGGGTGGCATCCACTTCGGCGCTGCGCGGATCCAATTCGCCCTGACTGGCCGACAGCTGCAAGCGCAGATCCGGCAGCTCGCGCTGCAGGCGATCCAGGCGCGGGATGAACCAGCGCGCCAGCAGGCTGCCCGAGCAGCCGAGGACGAAAGGGCGCTCCTGGGTTTCGCGGCGCAGCTCGGCGCAGACGCCATTCAGGCGCTCGAAACTCTCGGAGGTGACATCACGCAAGCGCAACCCGGCATCGGTGAGTTTCACGCCGCGCCCGTCCTTGTCGAACAGACTCAGGCCAAGGTGTTCTTCCAGCGCACGAATCTGCCGGCTGATGGCACCGTGGGTGACGTGCAACTCTTCACCCGCCTTGCTGATGCTCTGTAGGCGGGCTGAGGCCTCGAAGGCGCGCAGGGCGTTGAGCGGGGGCAGTTCTCGACTCATCAATACGTGACTTTTCCTGACATGTCTCTGCAATCTAATCGCTTTTCCCCGAATCGGCCAGAGGTAGAATGGCCCCATCACTCACTCGCCCTGCCAGCTACGCGCTGTCGACAAGGAGCACGCCATGACCTCATTTCGCACCGGCCCCGACGCCCGCGGCCTGTTCGGCCGCTTCGGCGGTCAGTTCGTCGCCGAAACCCTGATGCCGCTGATCAATTCGCTGGCCGCCGAATACGAGAAGGCCAAGGACGATCCGGCCTTCCTCGAAGAGCTGGCCTATTTCCAGCGCGACTACATCGGCCGCGCCAGCCCGCTGTATTACGCCGAACGTCTCTCCGAGCACTTCGGCGGAGCGAAGATCTACCTCAAGCGCGAAGACCTGAACCACACCGGCGCGCACAAGATCAACAACTGCATCGGCCAGATCCTCCTGGCCAAGCGCATGGGCAAGCAGCGCATCATCGCCGAGACCGGCGCTGGCATGCACGGTGTGGCCACTGCCACCGTGGCCGCGCGCTTCGGCATGCAGTGCGTGGTGTACATGGGCACCACCGACATCGATCGCCAGCAAGCCAACGTCTTCCGCATGAAGCTGCTCGGCGCCGAGGTGATCCCGGTCACCGCCGGCACCGGCACGCTCAAGGATGCGATGAACGAGGCCCTGCGCGACTGGGTGACCAACGTCCACAACACCTTCTACCTGATCGGCACTGCCGCAGGCCCGCATCCGTACCCGGCCATGGTGCGCGACTTCCAGTCGGTGATCGGCAATGAGGTGCGTGAGCAGATCCTGGCGAAGGAAGGGCGCCTGCCCGACTCGCTGGTGGCCTGCATCGGCGGCGGCTCCAATGCCATCGGCCTGTTCCACCCCTTCCTCGATGACAAAGACGTGCAGATCGTTGGCGTCGAGGCGGCCGGCCACGGCATCGACACCGGCAAGCATGCGGCGAGCATGGCCGGCGGCGCGCCGGGCGTGCTGCACGGCAACCGCACCTTCCTGCTGCAGGACGCGGACGGCCAGATCACCGATGCCCACTCGATTTCCGCCGGCCTCGACTACCCTGGCGTCGGCCCCGAGCACGCCTGGTTGCATGAGATCAAGCGTGTCGAGTACGTACCGATCAGCGATGACGAAGCGCTCGAAGCCTTCCACCACTGCTGCCGCCTGGAAGGCATTATCCCAGCCCTGGAAAGCGCCCATGCACTGGCCGAAGCCTTCAAACGCGCACCCAAGCTGCCCAAGGATCACCTGATGGTGGTCAACCTGTCCGGTCGTGGCGACAAGGACATGCAAACCGTGATGCACCACATGGGCGAACAGGAGAAACACGCATGAGCCGCCTGCACAACCGCTTCGCCGAACTCAAGGCGGAAAACCGCGCCGCGCTGGTCACCTTCATCACCGCCGGTGATCCCGACTACGCCACCTCGCTGGAAATCCTCAAGGGCCTGCCCGAAGCCGGCGCCGACGTGATCGAGCTGGGCATGCCCTTCACCGATCCGATGGCCGACGGCCCGGCCATCCAGCTCGCCAACATCCGCGCGCTGGACGGCAAGCAGAACATGCTGAAGACCCTGCAGATGGTTCGCGAATTTCGCGCCGGCAACCAGAGCACGCCGCTGGTGCTGATGGGCTACTACAACCCGATCTTCTGCTACGGCGTCGAGCGTTTCATCAGTGACGCCAAGGAAGCTGGCGTCGACGGCCTGATCGTGGTCGACCTGCCGCCGGAGCACAACGACGAGCTGTGCGAGCCGGCGCAGAGTGCAGGCATCGACTTCATCCGCCTGACCACGCCGACCACCGACGACGACCGCCTGCCCACCGTACTGGCCGGCAGCTCCGGTTTCGTCTACTACGTGTCGGTGGCCGGCGTCACCGGTGCCGGCGCGGCGACCATGGATCACGTCGAGCAAGCCGTGGCGCGCCTGCGTCGCCACACCGACCTGCCCGTGTGCATCGGCTTCGGCATCCGCACCCCCGAGCACGCCGCCGAAGTGGCCAAGCGCGCCGAGGGCGCGGTGGTCGGCTCGGCGCTGATCGACAAGATCGCCGAGGCGCAAAGCCCGCAGCAGGCCATCGACGGCGTACTCGGCCTGTGCCGCGAGCTGGCCGAGGGTGTGCGCAACGCGCGCCGCTGAGCAACGCAGGCCATACAAAAACCGCTGATGGCCTGGGCTGTCAGCGGTTTTTTGTTGCCCGACATCAGCCTCGGGCAGAAACAAAAACGCCCGCGTTGAAGCGGGCGTTTGCAGGCGAACCGGCGTTACTCCTGGCCGTACTGCTCCAGTTCGCTGTCGTCGTCCAGACCGTTCATACCTGGGCCACTGCCCATGGCGAAGGCCATGAACTCGGCGACGCTCATGGCCTTGCCGTTGAAGGTCACCTGGTCGTCCGCATAGGTCAGCGAGCCACGCAGGGCATTGCCGTCTTCCACCACCCACTGCGACGCCAGCGCCATGCCACTGAACATCTCGGTCATCATTTCCGCTTGCTGGGCGAGGGCTTGCGGGTCAACAGCGCCGCTGGCCGCGCCTTCCAGCGTGCCCTGCACCCTGGCCAGATCGCCGATCACCGCCTTGTCCAGCTTGAAATCGGCCTTCAGAGCGGCCAGCGCGCTTTGCGCCAGCTCCTGCGGGCTGCTGGCATCGTCTGCGGGTTTGCGCAGGTTGAACGACAGCGCGGCCTTACCCTGGCCGTTGGCAGTGTTCAGCGAGAACTCGTCCAGGGCCAGCACCGGGGCGCCTTCCAACAGGGCCAGGGTGAGGCCTTTGAATTCTTCCCCGATGTCGCTACCAGGCTCCTGCCCTTCCAGGCTGCTCAGCATCAGCTGGTTATAGGCGTCCTCGAGCGCCTTGAGCGCGGTCTCGTCGAGATGACGGGCGCTGAGGGCCAGCTTCACGCCGCCGACCTCTTGCTCCTGCACCAACACCCGGTCAATGCGATAGCCCATGCTCTGATCCAGGCTGCCACCGTTCTGGGTCAGGGCTTCCTCGATCACCGCGTCCTGCAGTTCGATCTGCATCTCTGGAGATGACTGGATCGTCATGCTCCTGATCGTGACTGAACTCGGGCCCAAGGCAAAGCCGCTGGCGTTTTTCTGCTTTTCAGCCTGCAGACTCAGGTCACGCATCTTCAGGCTGACCGGCCGGTCGTTGCTGCTCTCGGCAATGTCGAAATCGAATTCGGCCAGTTGCCCGCTGAGGCTGACGCGTTTTCTGTCAGCGGAAACGCTGATGTCCAGGCCCGCCGGGGAGGTACGCAGGGTGCCCTTGCTGTCGCTGTATTGCAGCGCAGCCAAGTCGATGCGGCCACTCTGGCTCTGGTCATAATTCAGCGCGACTTCACCCGTTAACGGCAATTTACCGCCGGCCGCTGCGAACAGCGGCGCGGTCAGCTCATTCTGCTCCAGGCTGAAGTGGCTCTGCGCCATGACCGGAGCGAGCTTGCCGGCAGCCAGCCGCGAGGGCGGAAACGGGCCATGCTCGAGTTTGTCGCTGAAGGCCAGGATCAGCGGCTCCTCATTGGGCCCGGTGGCAAAGCTGAAAGTGTAACGAGCACGGCTGGAAAAGACGCCCTGCTCGAATTCGACCATCTGAACCTGGGCCTTGAGGTGCGGCACCTCCTCGGCCAGCGAGGCATTGGCCTGGCTGACGGCGGCCTGCAGTTGCTGTTCGACCAGAGTGCCGGTGTACCAGGCGCCGGCAACGGAGACGCCGACGATAGCGAGGGGAATGGCAACGGCCAGGGTAGTCTTTTTCATGCTGAGTCCTTGCGTGTGTGGCCGTACGGGCGCGTCCTGTCGACCGATTATGCGTTGGGCGGCGGATGCTAGCAGGCGTATTGCTACCATTCCACAGGGCAGGGTGACGGTGATCACAGTTGCCGGCAATTGTCCCCGGGCGAGGCCGGCGCTACCTGGCAGACCAGGCGTCGGCCAGCGGCCGCGCCCGGCTGCTTTGCGACTCAGTGGTCCGAGCCAGCGCGCTTGAGCAGCTGCTTGCAGCGCTCGGACAGGTGGGTCACGCGCAGGTGCTTGCCGGCGCGCTCGTAGCGTTCACGCAGGGTCTTCAGCGCGGCGATGGCCGAGTAGTCGACGAAGCTCAGGTGACGACAGTCCAGGGTCACCTGCTGCGGATCGTCGGCCGGTTCGAACTGCGCCAGGAAGGTGGTGCAGGAGGCGAAGAACAAGGTGCCGTGCACGCGGTACAGCTTGCTGCCGTCGGCCTGCATATCGCTGTCGGCATACAGCTCGCGGGCGTGCTGCCAGGCGAAGTTGAGCGCGGCGATGACGATGCCGCAGAGCACGGCCGTGGCCAGGTCGGTGGCCACGGTGATGGCGGTCACCGCGATGATCACCAGCACGTCGTTGGCCGGCACCTTGCCGGCCACGCGCAGCGAGCCCCAGGCGAAGGTCTGCTGCGCCACCACGAACATCACCCCCACCAGCGCCGCCAGTGGAATACGCTCGATCAGCGGCGAGAGGAACAGCACGAAGAGCAGGATCATCACCCCGGCGACGACGCCAGACAGCCGCCCGCGCCCGCCAGAGCTGAGGTTGATCACGGTCTGGCCGATCATCGCGCAGCCGCCCATGCCGCCGAACAGGCCGGAGGTCATGTTGGCCACGCCGAGCGCCACGCACTCACGATCCGGGTGGCCGCGCGTGGCGGTGATCTCGTCGGTGAGGTTCAGCGTCAGCAGGGTTTCCAGCAGACCGACCATAGCCATCAGCACGGCGTAAGGGGCGATGATGACGAGGGTGTCCAGCGTCCAGGGAATGTCCGGCAGTACCAGGCTCGGCAGGCCGCCGGCGATATGCGCCATATCGCCGAGGGTGTGCGTCGGCAGATCCAGCAGGTAGACCATCGCGCCGATGCCAAGAATCGCCACCAGCGCCGGTGGCACCGCACGGGTCACACGCGGCAGCAGGTAGACGATGCACATGGTCAGCGCCACCAGACCGAGCATCAGGTACAGCGCCTTGCCCTGCAGCCAGTGGCCGTCGTGCTGGAAGTGCTCGAACTGGGCCAGGGCGATGATGATCGCCAGGCCGTTGACGAAGCCGAGCATCACCGAATGCGGCACCATGCGGATCAACTTGCCCAGGCGTAGCAGGCCGAACGCGAGCATGATCAGGCCACCGAGCAGCACCGTGGCCAGCAGGTACCGCACGCCGTGCTGCACCACCAGGGCGACGATCACCACCGCCATCGAGCCGGCGGCGCCGGAAATCATGCCGGGGCGGCCACCGAACAGGGCGGTGAGGGTACAGATGATGAAGGCGCCGTACAGGCCCATCAGCGGGTTGACCTGGGCCACCAGAGCGAAGGCGATGCACTCCGGTACCAGAGCGAAGGACGAGGTCAGGCCGGCCAGCAGGTCGGCGCGCAGGCGTGCAGGTTTCATGAGCAGGTGCAGATCGCTAAAGGGGCGCGCATGGTAACCCCCGTGTCCGCTGGCGGCCACCCGTCCTGCCCACTGGTCCCCGGTGAGCCTCTGCCGTAGGGTGGGCAACGCTGTTTTTGTCCACCTTCTGGCTCGCCAAGTGGTGGACGGGTGAAGCGTCGTCCACCCTACGCATGATGACCACAACGAAGAGGAGTCAGCCTGATGAGCAAGAACCTGCTGATTACCGGTGCCAGCCGCGGCATCGGTCGCGCCACTGCCTTGTTGGCAGCCGCTCAGGGCTGGACGGTCGGCATCAACTACCGCAGCGACCGCGCCGCCGCCGATGAGGTGGTGGCGCAGATCGAAGCCACGGGCGGCAAGGCCATCGCCATACGGGGCGACGTCGCCGAGGAAGACGATGTATTGCGTCTGTTCGAGGCCATGGACACGCTCGGCCCGCTGCACGCGCTGGTGATCAATGCCGGCATCGTCGCCCCACCCATGCCGCTGCTGGAGATGAGCGGCGAACGCTTGCAGCGCATGTTCGACGTCAACGTGCTGGGCAGCTACCTGACCGCGCGCGAAGGTGCCCGGCGCATGGCCCGCAGCCGTGGCGGCGAGGGCGGCTCGATGGTGCTGGTGTCATCGGTGGCAGCCAGTCTTGGCTCGCCCTTCGAGTACGTCGACTATGCCGGCGCCAAGGGCGCCATGGACGTGCTGACCCGCGGTCTGGCCAAGGAACTGGGCGGCGAGGGCGTACGGGTCAACGCCGTGCGGCCGGGGCTGATCGACACCGAGATCCACGCCAGCGGCGGCCAGCCGGATCGCGCCGAGCGCCTGGGCAAGGCCACGCCACTGGGTCGCGCCGGGCGTGCCGAAGAGGTCGCCGAGGCCATCGTCTGGCTGCTCGATGACAAGGCCAGCTATACCACCGGCGCCCTGATCGACATCGCCGGTGGACGTTGACCGAGTTGCCGGCACTGGCCGTGCTCGGCAGACTCTTGCTCGAAACTTCAGTAAATTTGCTGATGCCTGTGACTGAAGATCAACAATGAAGACCAGCCTGGAAGAAATGCTCGCCTTCGTCAGCGTGGTCGACTGCGGCTCGATCAGCGCCGCCGCCGAGCAGCTCGAACAAACCGCGTCCGGCGTCAGCCGTGCCCTCAGCCGGCTGGAGCAGAAGCTCGCCGTCACCCTGCTGCGCCGTACAACCCGGCGCCTGGAGCTGACCGAGGAGGGCGAGGTGTTCCTGACGCAGGCGCGGCGCATCCTGATCAGTGTCGAGCAAGCCGAGGAGCAGATGGCCCTGCGCCGCCAGGCACCGGCCGGGCGTCTGCGCATCAACACCGCCTCGCCCTTCATGCTGCATGTGATCGTGCCGCTGATCGGCGAGTTTCGTGCGCTCTACCCACAGATCGAGCTGGAGCTGAACAGCGACGACCGCATCATCGACCTGCTGGAGCGGCGTACCGACCTGGCCATCCGCATCGGCAACCTGCCGGACTCCAGCCTGCATGCACGGCCACTGTGCCACAGCCGCCGCCGCGTGCTGGCCAGCCCGGAGTACCTGCGCCAGCACGGTACCCCGACGCGCACCGAAGAGCTGGCCGGGCACGCCCTGATTGGCTTTACCGAGCCGGACAGCCTCAACGAATGGCCGCTGCGCCATGCCCTGGGCGAGCGCTGGCGCATTACCCCGAGCCTGCGCGCCTCCAGCGGCGACACTGTTCTCGAACTGGCCCTGGCCGGTGAAGGGCTGGTGTGCCTGTCGGACTTCATGACCGATGCCGACCGCGCCAGCGGCGCGCTAGTGGAGGTGCTGGCCGAGCAGCGCGTCGAGGTGCGCCAGCCGATCAATGCCGTGTACTACCGCAACACCGCGCTGGCCTCGCGCATCACCTGTTTTCTCGATTTCCTCAGCGAAAGGCTGGGCGGCCCGCGCTGACGCACCACGACTGAGAAAGATTGAGCGTAGCCCGGATGCAATCCGCGGCCTTGTGACTGTTGCCCCGGATTGCATCCGGGCTACACGACGGCGCAACGAAAAAGGGCGACTCATCGAGTCGCCCTTCGTGCATCGGTGCAGATCACTGCTTGGCCTGCAGGCTCCATTCGGCCAGCTTCTGCTGCTTGTAGCTCAGCGCAGCGGCCGGCACCGGAGTGACCTTGCCGGTTTCCATCCAGCGCTTGAGGCGGTTGGCGTCAGCCATGTGGGTGTACTTGCCGAAGGCGCCGAGCACCACGAAGGCCACCGGGCGATTGGCGATGGTGGTGGCCATCACCAGGCAGCGACCAGCGGCATTGGTGAAGCCGGTCTTGCTCAGGTTGATGTTCCAGTCGGCCTTGCGTACCAGCGCATTGGTGTTACGAAAACCCAATGTGTAATTCGGCTTGCGGAACGCGACCGTAGCCTCCGAGTCGGTGGTGAACTGATGGATCAGCGGATACTGAGCCGCCGCCTTGACCATCAGCGCCAGGTCACGAGCCGTGGAAACGTTCTCTTCGGACAGGCCGGTTGGTTCGACGAAGTGGCTGTGGTTCATACCCAGCGCCTTCGCCTTGGCGTTCATCGCCTTGATGAACGCAGCCTGGCCGCCCGGATAATGGTGGGCGAGGCTGGCAGCCGCGCGGTTCTCCGAAGACATCAACGCCAGGTGCAGCATGTCGCGGCGGCTGAGTTCACTGCCCACGCGCACACGGGAGAACACGCCCTGCATTTCCTTGGTGTCGCGGATGTTGACGGGCAGCATCTCATCAAGCGAAAGCTTGGCGTCGAGGGTCACCATGGCGGTCATCAGCTTGGTGACCGAGGCGATCGGCAGGCGCAGGTCAGGGTTGCTGGAATACAGCTCCTTGCCGGTCTTCAGGTCGATCAGCAGCGCACTACCGGCGGCCAGCTCCTGCTTGGACTGGGCCGGCGCGGCCTGGAGGTTCGAAACAACAAGGCTGCCGCACAGCAGCAGGCCCAAAATCGAATGACGGAGTTTCACGGTTCACTTCACCGGTTGTCTGAGAAAGCCGAGGAGACGGCGGCGTCCAGTATAGGGACTCCGCCTGCGCTCTTGCAGTATGGCCCGATCAAACGCTCGCTGCTGGCGAATCCAGCTCGGCCTGCAACCAGTCGACGAAACGCGCGGTCAGGCGCTGGCGGCGTTTGCGCTCGGGCAGCACCAGGTAATAGCCCAGTGCCGAATGTGCCTCGGCGTCCCCCAGACGACAGAGCAGTCCCTGGGCGAGAAGTTCATCCACCAGATGGCGCCAGCCGATGGCAACGCCTTGCCCGGCAATCGCCGCCTGGATCAGCAGAGTGTAATTGTCGAAACGCAGCGCGCCGGGCGTCGGCAAGCCGGCGATACCCAGGGCGCGGAATAGGCCATCCCAGTCGAACCAGCGTGAGCGGTGCTCCGGGCGCAGGTGCAGCAACGGCAGGTCAGCCAGCGCCGCGACCGGCAGGGGCGGCTGACGCTCGCCGAGCAGGCGCGGGCTGCACACCGGGAACACCTCCTCGCGAAACAGCAGGTGCGCCTCGCCGTGCTTGAAGCGGCCATCACCGAAACGGATCGCCACGTCGATGTCGCTGGACACGCTGCCCGGCTCGCGCTCACTGGTGATCAGGCTGACATCCACCTCCGGGTACAGCCGATTGAAGCGCTGCAGGCGCGGCATCAGCCAGTAGGCGGCGAAGGCAAAATCGGTGGCCACCTGCAATACCTCGTGCTGCTGCCGGGCGGTGACGGCGACGAGTCCGGCATCGAGGCTGGCCAGTCCTTCCTGCACGTGGGCCAGCAACAGCTCGCCGGCCTCGGTCAGGACGATGCCGCGGTAGACGCGATCGAACAGGCGCGTGGCCAGTTGCTGCTCCAGGCGCTTGATCTGCTGGCTGATGGCCGGCTGGCTGCTGCCCAGCTCGCTGGCGGCAGCGGTGAAACTCAGCTGGCGCGCCGCCGACTCGAACACCCGCAACGCGTCGAGCGACAGCCCATCGATAGCATTAAACATAAGCTCTGCTTATCCAAGGCATGTATTTCAGCCGGGTTTACCCCGCCACCGTTCTACCGGAATCATGGTGCCCGCACTGTCGCATAAACCAACAATATGGAATACCCGCCACCATGAAGCGCCCGAACATCCTCTTCATCATGGCCGACCAGATGGCCGCACCGATCCTGCCGCTGCACGATGCCGCCTCGCCGGTGCAGATGCCCAACCTGATGAAGCTGGCCGAACAGGCCGTGGTGTTCGACTCGGCCTACTGCAACAGCCCGCTCTGCGCCCCGTCGCGCTTCACCCTGGTCAGCGGCCGGCTGCCGTCGAAAATCGGCGCCTACGACAATGCCGCCGATTTCCCCGCCGACGTGCCGACCTACGCCCACTACCTGCGCCGTCTCGGCTACCGCACCGCGCTGTCGGGCAAGATGCACTTCTGCGGCCCCGACCAGCTGCACGGCTACGAGGAGCGCCTGACCAGCGACATCTACCCGGCCGACTATGGCTGGGCGGTGAACTGGGACGAGCCGGACGTGCGCGCCAGCTGGTACCACAACATGTCCTCGGTGCTGCAGGCCGGCCCCTGCGTGCGCAGCAACCAGCTGGATTTCGACGAGGAGGTGGTATTCAAGGCCCGCCAATACCTCTACGACCACGTGCGCCTGACGCCCGAACAACCGTTCTGCCTGACCGTGTCGATGACCCACCCGCACGACCCCTACACCATCCCCCGCGAATACTGGGATCGCTACGAGGGCGTGGACATCCCCCTGCCGCGCCAGTACATCGAACAGGCCGAGCAGGACCCGCACTCGCAGCGCCTGCTCAAGGTCATCGACCTGTGGGACAAACCGCTGCCCGAGGACAAGATCCGCGACGCCCGCCGCGCCTACTTCGGTGCCTGCAGCTACATCGACGACAACATCGGCAAGTTGCTGGGAACCCTGGAAGAATGCGGCCTGGCAGACGACACCCTGATCGTCTTCTCCGGCGACCATGGCGACATGCTTGGCGAGCGCGGCCTCTGGTACAAGATGCACTGGTTCGAGATGTCCGCCCGTGTGCCGCTGCTGGTACACGCGCCCAAGCGCTTCGCCGCGCAGCGTGTCAGTCAGTCGGTGTCGACCCTCGACCTGCTGCCGACGCTGGTGGAACTGGCTGGCGGCCAGGTCGATGCCGGCCTGGAGCTGGAGGGGCAATCGCTGCTGCCGCACCTCAAGGGCGAGGGCGGCCACGACGAGGTACTCGGCGAATACATGGCCGAAGGCACCGACAGCCCGCTGATGATGATCCGCCGTGGGCCGTGGAAGTTCGTCTACTCCGAACGCGACCCGCTGCTGCTGTTCAATCTCGACAGTGACCAGCAGGAGCGCCAGAACCTGGCCGACTGCAGCGAGCACAAGGGCATCCTCGCCGGCTTCATCGCCGAGGTTCGCGAGCGCTGGGACATCCCGGCCATTCACGCCGCCACCCTGGCCAGCCAGCGCCGCCGGCGCCTGGTGGCCGACGCCCTGAGCCAGGGCAAGCTGACCAGCTGGGATCACCAGCCCTGGGTCGACGCCAGTGAGCAATACATGCGCAACCACATCGACCTCGACGACCTGGAGCGCCGCGCGCGCTTTCCGCAGGTGTGAACCGTTACCGACTGCCGCCCCTAAAACAGAAGAAAAAAGGAGAGACGCCATGAACCGATTCAGCGTGCTACTGATCGCCGCCACGCTCACCAGTGCCGGCAACGCCTGGGCCGAAGATGCCGCCTGCGACACGGTCAAGCTGGGTGATCCGGGCTGGAGCGATATCGCCGTGACCAACGGCATCGCCAGCTTCCTGCTCGACGGCCTGGGCTACAAGGCGCAAAGCCAGACCCTGGCCGTACCGATCATCTTCGCCGGGCTGCAGAAGGGCCAGGTCGATGTGTTCCTCGGTAACTGGATGCCGGCGCAGCAGAGCAACTACGACAAGTTCGTCGCCAGTGGCGAGGTGGACAAGGTCGCGCAGAACCTGGAAGGCACCGAATACACCCTGGCGGTACCCACCTACGCCTATGAGGCCGGGGTGAAGACCTTCGCCGACCTCGACAAGCACGCCGACAAGTTCGGCAAGAAGCTCTACGGCATCGCCTCCGGCTCGCCGGCCAACGAGTCGATCAAGCAGATGATCGCCGCCGACGAATTCGGCCTCGGTGACTGGAAGCTGGTGGAGTCCAGCGAACAGGCGATGCTGGTACAGGTCGGCCGCGCGGTGAAGCGCGATCAGTTCGTGGTGTTCCTCGGCTGGACGCCGCACCCGATGAACGTGCAGTACGACATGAAGTACCTCAAGGGCGGCGAGAAGTATTTCGGCGACAGCGGCCAGGTCAACACCCTGGCGCGCAAGGGCTATGCCGCGCAGTGCCCGAATGTCGGCAAGCTGCTGAGCCAGCTGCGCTTCACCCAGGATATGGAGAACAGCATCATGGATCAGGTACTGAGCAAGCAGGCCAGCAACGACGCGGCGATCAAGGCCTGGCTCAAGGCCAACCCGCAGGTGCTCGATGGCTGGTTGCAGGGCGTGACCACCCGTGACGGCGGCGACGGACTGGCCGCAGTGAAGGCGCGGCTTTGAATTAACCGCTGCAAATGAGTAGGGTGGAGTCGCCTGCGGCCCACCCTCGACCCAAACCATGCGCCTACCTGACCAACAGACCCTGCTGCCGTTTCTACGCTGGTTGCCCGGCACCAGTCGCAAGACCTTCGGCAATGACCTGCTGGTGGGCCTGACCGGCGCCATCCTGGCCCTGCCACAGTCACTGGCCTACGCGCTGATTGCCGGCCTGCCGGCCGAATATGGCCTGTACGCCGCCATAGTGCCGGTGATCATCGCCTGCCTGTGGGGCTCGTCCTGGCACCTGATCTGCGGACCGACCGCGGCCATTTCCATCGTCCTGTTCACCAGCGTCAGCCCCATGGCACGCATGGGCAGCGACGAATTCATCGCCCTGATCCTGCTGCTGACCTTTCTCGCCGGGCTGTTCCAGTGGCTGCTCGGTTTGCTGCGCTTCGGCGCGCTGGTGAACTTCGTCTCGCAATCGGTGGTGCTCGGCTTCACCCTCGGCGCGGCATTGGTCATCGCCATCGGGCAGATGCCCAATCTGCTCGGCGTCGAGGTCGACAGCCAACCCACGGCATTGACCAGCCTGCTGCAGATCGGCCAGCACCTGCCGCAGGCGCACTGGCCCAGCGTGGCATTGGCGGCCTTCACCCTGCTGCTCAGCCTGGCCGTGCGCCGCCTGTGGCCGAAACTGCCCGCGCTGTTGATCGGCCTGGTCAGTGGCAGCCTGCTGGCCTGGTTGTTGCCGGCGCGTTTCGCCGATGAAATTGCCCTGGTGGCGCCCTTCGCCGGCGGCCTGCCGCCACTGACGATGCTCAATTTCGATCTCGACGATGTGCTGCGCCTGCTGCCGGCGGCAGTGGCCTGCGGCATGCTCGGGCTGGTCACCAGCCTGTCCATCGCCCGCGCACTGGCGGTCAAATCACACCAGTTCCTCGATGCCAACCAGGAAGTTCGCGCCCAAGGGCTGTCCAACATCATCGGCCCGTGGTTCTCCGGCTCGCTGTCGGCCGGCTCCTTCACCCGCTCGGCGCTGAACCTGCAGGCTGGCGCCCGTACGCCGCTGGCCGGGGTGTTCTCGGCGCTGCTGGTGGCGCTGTTCGCGGTGTTCGGGGCGGCGCTGCTGACACATATCCCGCTACCGGTGATGGCGGCCGGCATTCTGCTGATCTGCTGGGGCCTGGTGGATCTGCCGGCGATCCGCGCGTTGCGCCGGGTCAGCCGCTCTGAGTTCGCGGTGATGCTGCTGACCTTCGCCGCGACCCTGGTGCTGGAACTGCAGACGGCGATCTACGCTGGCGTGCTGGCCTCGCTGTTCTTCTACCTCAAGCGCACCTCGCAGCCGCGTGTGCGCCTGTGGCACGACGGCGACGACGAGGTGCTGCGCATCGACGGCTCGATCTTCTTCGGCGCCTGCCAGTACATCCAGCAGCTGCTGCAGCGTAGCCGCGGACAACGCCTGGTGATCGACGCGCGGCACATCAACTTCATCGACTACGCCGGGGTGGAAATGCTGCATCAGGAGGCGCGCCGCCTGCAGGGGCAACAGCGCAGCCTGGTGCTGCGCCAGGCACGCCCGCAGGTGGTGGAGGAAATCCTAAAACTCGAAGGCGCCGAGCACTGCCCGGTACAGTTCGAGGATTGAGCCAGGTAGCTCGCTCCAGCCATTACTCGTCTGCGAGCACGCTCAGATCCAGCGGACGCACCTGACCAAGCCACAGCGGCCAGTCGCGATGATCGCGCAGCTCGTCATCGGTGAGCGGGTGCACCAGCACGTTGAGGCCGTCGCGGTGCTGCATCAACCAGGGCACCAGTTCGCCGAACAGATCGGGACGAAAGGCCAGCTGACAACTCCAGTCCGGGTGCGGACCGACCAGGCGCTCGTGCATCCGCCCCATCTTCAATGGGAAACGCCGCGCGGCTTCTTCGCACAACGCCCGTGCCTGGTCGAGGGTGCCAGCGTCGAAGTAGACGTGGGCGTGATAGCCCCTGATCCTCGGCAGCGCGTCTTCACCCATGCGCGCTAGCCCGCCAGCTGACGGCGTAGCTCGGCCAGCACCGGCGCCGTGTCAGGACGCACGCCACGCCACAACTCGAACGCCTCGGCCGCTTGCTCGACCAGCATACCCAGACCGTCGAGGCAACGCGCCGCACCTTGTTCGGCGGCCCAGCGGTTGAAGGCGGTCGGTTCCTTGGCGTACATCATGTCGTAGCAGACCGTGTGACCGGGCTGGATCAGCCCCGGCGCGATCGGCGGCAGCTCACCGCCGAGGCTGGCCGAAGTGCCGTTGACGATCAGGTCCACCGGCGCATCGATCCAGTCGAAACCGGCCGCAACCAGCGGGCCGAGATCGGCGAATTCGCGCACCAGTTGTTCGGCCTTGGCCAGGGTACGGTTGGCGATCACCAGCACGGCTGGTTTCTGCGCCAGGAAGGGTTCGAGCACGCCGCGCACGGCGCCACCGGCACCGAGCAGCAGCACGCGCTTGCCGGCCAGGCTGAAGCCGGCGTTGTCCTGCAGGTCGCGGGTCAGGCCGGCGCCATCGGTGTTGTCGCCGAGCAGGCGACCGTCGGCCTGCTTCTTCAAGGTATTCACTGCGCCGGCGCGGCGAGCGCGCTCGGTCAGTTCATCGGCCAGGCGGAAGGCCTCTTCCTTGAACGGTACGGTGACGTTGCCACCCAGGCCGTCGACGAAGAACGCGCCGGCATTGCCGGTGAAATCGTCCAGTGGCGCCAGGCGCGCCTGGTAATCGAGCTGCTGGCCGGTCTGCTCGGCGAACAAGCGATGAATCAGCGGTGATTTGCTGTGGCTGATGGGGTTGCCGAAGACGCAGTAACGATCCATGGGAAATCCTGTTTGTGTAGGCGCCAGCTTGCTGGCGATTCGCTCTGCGGCCAGATCGCCCGCAAGCGGGCTCCTACAGGGAAATGGCGCCAATTCGTAGCCCGGATGAAATCCGGGAGCGGTCGCTAAATTACCCCGGATTGCATCCGGGCTACAGGATCATTACGTGACCGAAAGCCAGTCGCGGTCGGTGAGGAAGTACTCAGTCAGGCGCGCCTCCTCGCTACCCGGCTCAGGCTTCCAGTCGTAGCCCCAACGCACGTGCGGCGGCAGCGACATGAGAATCGACTCGGTGCGCCCACCCGATTGCAGGCCGAACAGGGTGCCGCGGTCGAACACCAGGTTGAACTCCACATAGCGGCCACGGCGGAAGGCCTGGAACTCGCGCTCGCGCTCGCCATATGGAGTGAGCTTGCGGCGCTGGACGATGGGCAGGTAGGCCTGGATGTAGGCATCGCCGATGGCGCGGATAAAGGCGAAGCAGGTGTCGAAATCCCATTCGTTGAGATCGTCGAAGAACAGCCCACCAATGCCGCGCGGCTCGCCACGGTGCTTGAGGTGGAAGTAGCGGTCGCACCAGGCCTTGTACTTCGCGTACACGTCGGCGCCGAACGGCGCACAGGCGTCATGCGCGACCTGGTGCCAGAACACGCAGTCTTCCTCGTTGGCGTAGTAGGGCGTCAGATCGAAGCCACCACCGAACCACCACACCGGCTCCTCGCCCTCCTTCTCGGCGCTGAAGAAGCGCACGTTGGCGTGCGAGGTCGGGACATGAGGGTTTTCCGGGTGGATCACCAGCGATACGCCGAGAGCCTGGAAGCCACGGCCGGCCAGTTCGGGACGGTGGGCGCTGGCCGAGGGCGGCAGGCTGTCACCGAACACATGAGAGAAATTCACCCCGCCTTTTTCGATCAGCGCGCCGTTCTCGATCACCCGCGTGCGCCCGCCACCGCCAGCCGGGCGCTGCCAGGCGTCCTCGGCGAACACAGCCTGGCCGTCTTCGGTTTGCAGGGCAGAGCAGATGCGGTCTTGCAGGTCGAGCAGGTAGGCCTTCACGGCCTCGGTACGGTCAGTCACGGCGGCACCTTGAACAGAGAGCAGGTCGAAATCGGCGGGCAGCATAGCATTCACCCAGGCACATCCGCAGTTGACGTCGGTCAATCGGGACGATTGGATAGGCTCTTTCGCCGCTTGCAGCGGCGCCGATCAGACAAGGAATCCGAGATGGCCAAGCGCATTCAGTTCAGCCAGCACGGCGGCAGCGACGTGCTGCAATACCATGACTACCAGCCCGCAGCACCAGGCCCGCGCGAGGTTCGTGTGGCAAACCGGGCTATCGGTCTGAACTTCATCGACACCTATTTCCGCAGCGGCCTGTATCAGCCACCCGCGCTGCCTTCGAGCCTGGGCACAGAAGGTGCTGGCGTGGTCGAGGCGCTCGGCAGCGAGGTCGAAGGCCTCGAAGTGGGTGATCGAGTGGCCTACGCCACCGGCCCGCTTGGCGCATACAGCGAGCTGCACGTGCTGCCCGCCGACAAGCTGGTGAAGCTGCCGGAGAGCATCAGTTTCGAGCAGGCCGCCGCGGTGATGCTCAAGGGCCTGACCGTGCAATACCTGCTGCGCCAGACCTACGAGCTCCAGGGCGGCGAAACCATCCTGTTTCACGCGGCTGCCGGCGGTGTCGGCTCCTTCGCCTGCCAGTGGGCCAAGGCGCTGGGCGTCAAGCTGATCGGTACCGTCAGTTCGGCGGAGAAGGCGGCGCGCGCCAAGGAACAGGGCGCCTGGGCAACCATCGACTACAGCCATGAGAACGTCGTGCAGCGCGTGCTGGAGCTGACCGACGGCGCCAAGTGCCCGGTGGTCTATGACGGCGTCGGCAAGGACACCTGGGAAACTTCGCTGGACTGTGTAGCGCCACGCGGCCTGCTGGTCAGCTTCGGCAACGCCTCGGGCGCCGTGACCGGGGTCAACCTGGGCATCCTGGCGCAAAAGGGTTCGCTGTACGTCACCCGCCCGACCCTGGCCGGCTATGCCACCAGCGCCCCGCGCCTGCAGGCCATGGCCGATGAGCTGTTCGGCATGATCGCCAGCGGCAAGCTGCAGGTGGAAATCAGCAATCGCTACGCGCTGAAAGATGCCGCCGCCGCCCAGGATGCACTGAGCGCACGGCAGACCACCGGCTCGACCATCCTGCTGCCGTGAACAGGCACTCAGAGTACTAAGACAGTCGCGGCTAAAGCCCCTCCCACAGTCGGGTCAGCTGGAGGGAGGCGCTTTAGCCGCGAGCTTTATGGCTCTTCAGGACGGGCGAATCACATCACCCGTGCGCAGATCGCGAATCAGACTGGGGTTCTTGCGTCCGCCCAGTGCGCCACCGAGCACCTTATCCAACTCCCCTGGAAAGTACTGCTCGACGCGCAGCCGCGAACGCGCCGACGGGCGCCCCGCCGGGTTGGCTGAGGTGGAGATCAGCGGCCCGGTGTAGCGGCATAGCGCGCGCACCAGCGGATGATCGCTGACGCGCAGGGCGACGGAGTCATGCATGCCAGTGACCCACTCGGGCAGGCGGTTCTGGTGTGGCACCAGCCAGGTGTTCGGGCCCGGCCAGCTGCCGGCCAGGCGTTCCTGCCAGACGTCCGGCAGGTCATCGAGCAGGAAGTCGAATTGCTCGATGTCATCGGCCACCAGGATCAGGCCTTTGTGCACGGGCCGTTCCTTGAGCGCCAGCAGGCGATCAACCGCTTCTTCGTTCCACGGATCGCAGCCCAGCCCCCAGACTGCCTCGGTCGGATAGGCAATCACGCCGCCCTCACGCACCACACGCGCCGTTTGCTGTATCTGCCAGTTGCCGGCCATCGCCTGTCTCCCAATGAATCGATGGGCCGCAGTCTATCCAAGCCAGTCGGGACATGCCACGGCCCCGGGCAGCTGTTCAGGTTCGGCTGCGTGCCAGCCAGTAGCCGGCCTCGTTGCACACCAGGCCATCGAGCTCCAGCTCGGTCAGCGCCGCCAGAACCTCTGCCAGTGGCCAGCCGCTGCTCTGCACCATTGCCTCGGTGCTGTGCGGCGCAGCATGCAGCAGGGCCAACAGTGGGTGCGAGGCCTCAGCGACCGGCATCTGCGCAGGAGAGGTAGCCGGTGCCTGCCAGCCACGCAAGGCTTCGAGAATATGCTCGATGCTTTCCACCAACGTGGCGCCATCTCGAATCAGCTGGTGGCAGCCGCGCGCCCCAGGATGGTGGATGGAGCCCGGAATGGCATAGACCTCACGCCCCTGTTCTGCGGCCAGCCTTGCGGTGATCAGCGAGCCGCTCGAGGGGCTGGCCTCGACCACCAGCACACCAAGAGACAGACCGCTGATGATCCGGTTGCGCCGGGGAAAGTTGCTCGCCTGCGGCGGACAATCCAGCGGCAGCTCGGAGACCAGTGCGCCGCCTTGCTCGATGATCTGCGCCGCCAGCCCCACATGGCGCCGTGGATACAGGCACTGCAAGCCCGTGCCCAGCACGGCCACGGTTTTACCGTTGCCTTCCAGCGCCCCCTGATGCGCAGCGCCGTCGATACCCAATGCCAGCCCGCTGGTGATGACGAAACCTCCGGCAGCGAGGCTACGGGCAAAGGCACGCGCGTTATCCAAGCCGGGCTGAGTAGCGCGCCGGCTGCCGACCATCGCCAGTTGCGGCGCATCCAGTACGCGTGGCTCACCGGCGACGAACAGCAGCGGCGGCGCATCCGCCAACTCGGCGAGCAAAGCCGGGTAAGCCGGATCGTCCCACATCAACACATGCTTATCTGGCGCGTCCAGCCACTGCAGCGTGGCACGCGCCCTGTCGCGGATTTCCGCACTGCGCCGAGGCTCGGCACAGGCGGCCGGCAGGCCCAGGGCACGCCAGGCACTGGCCGGCGCACTGAGCGCCGCCGAAGCACTGTCGAAAGCACTCAGGAGTTTGCGAAAACGCCGCGGCCCCAGCTCCGGCAGCAGATGCAGGCGCAGGCGGGCTTCAAGCTCGGCGGGGGAAAACGAGGAGGATGCAGACATGGCGACTCTTCCCTGATGAACCACGCCGCCATCCTGGCGGCCAGAAAGCACGAGCCCCGCATTCGCGGGGCTCGTCGGGTGTTACGGGTTGCGGACCTTGTCCATCACCGCAAGCTGGCGGCTGGCCTGCAATACCAGGCCGTAGCTGAGCTTGTCGTAGGTGCGGAACACCATGAGCAGGCCGGAACGCTCATCCGGGATCTTCACGTTTTCACCGGTGACGCGATCACGGACGGTTTCGCCAGTCCTGTAAACCGCCAGCACGTTGCCGATTTCCAGGCCGTCACGCGCCCCCTTGTTCAGGGTAACCACGTCGAACTGACCGATCTGGTTCACGCCACGCGGTACGTCGAGAATCACACCCTTGATCTCAGTAGCCGGCTCGCTGGGCATGAAAGTGGAGTTGATCGCACGCTCCTCGGTGGGGAACAGGCGGTCACCCAGACGTACTTCTTGCGTCGAGCGGCTCAGAATCAGCGTACCGATATCGCCTTCCTCGGCAACGATCTCGCCCGTACCGATGTCGTCGGCGTTGATACCCAGAAATTCTTTTGATTCTGGATCAACGTAAGTTTTGCCCTGACGGAAGATGCCGTAGACCGGATGCTCTTCATCAAACTTGCCGCGAGCATAGATGCGATCGCCGGCACCACTGACTACGCGCTCGGCATTGCCCGCGACGACATAGGGCTTGTCGTTGAACTCTTCCGGGGAATCGACGATGCGGTTGCTCAGCAGGAAGCTGTTGATCGCCTCCAGCGGGATGGTCGGGATTGCCTCGGCCATCGGCGTGCTGCGCACCTGCGGCGACAGCTTGATGGTACCGCGCGACTCGCCGCGGTTGAGCATCAGGCGCGGCTGGCCGTCGATGTAGACCAGGTTGAGGATGTCACCGGGGTAGATCAGGTGCGGATTGGCGACCTGCGGGTTGGCGTGCCAGATTTCCGGCCACTTCCACGGCTGACTGAGGAATTTGCCGGAGATATCCCAAAGGGTATCGCCCTTGACCACGGTATAACGGTCCGGATGACCGTCCTTGAGTTGCACTGCGGCCTGAGCCATGCAGGTCAGGACCATTCCGCCAGCTGCCAGGAGCAGGGCGAGTAGTGATTTCCTCATACGGTGAATCCCTTTATTATGTGCCTTCACGTAAAGCGCCCTAGCGCCGCGTGCCAAACCCGCTGATTACGCGGCGTGAAGCCGTTTTTCAATGCTGTTCATCATCTTAGCAGCGGATTTTGACTTTATTCTACAAGTGCATCACAAACGCATATGGCGATCCTGAATATCCTCGAGTTTCCTGATCCACGCCTGCGTACCATCGCCAAACCGGTGGACGTCGTGGACGACTCCATCCGTCAATTGGTCGACGACATGTTCGAGACCATGTATGACGCTCCCGGTATCGGCCTGGCCGCGACGCAGGTCAACGTGCACAAGCGCGTGGTGGTCATGGACCTGTCCGAGGACAAGTCCGAGCCGCGGGTTTTCATCAACCCCGAGTTCGAGTCATTGACCGAGGAGATGGACCAGTACCAGGAAGGCTGCCTGTCGGTGCCCGGCTTCTATGAGAACGTCGACCGCCCGCAGAAGGTCAAGATCAAGGCACTGGACCGTGATGGCCAGCCTTACGAGCTGATCGCCGAAGGCCTGCTGGCTGTGTGCATCCAGCACGAGTGCGATCACCTCAACGGCAAGCTGTTCGTCGACTACCTGTCCAGCCTCAAGCGCGACCGCATCAAGAAGAAGCTGGAAAAACAGCATCGTCAGCGCGCTTGAACCCGATGCCAGAAGGCTTGCTACGGCAAGCCTTTTTTATTTTAGCGAGCCCCCATGCCTGATTCATTGCGTATCGTCTTTGCCGGCACCCCGGAATTCGCCGCCGAGCACCTCAAGGCCCTGCTGGCCAGCCAGCACGAGATCATCGCCGTCTACACCCAGCCGGATCGCCCGGCAGGTCGCGGCCAGAAGCTGATGCCCAGCCCGGTCAAGCAGCTCGCCACCGCGCACGGCATCCCGGTCTACCAACCGGCCAGCCTGCGCAAGGAAGAGGCGCAGGCCGAACTGGCCGCGCTCAAGCCGGACCTGATGGTGGTGGTGGCCTACGGCCTGATCCTGCCGCAGGTGGTGCTCGACATCCCACGCCTGGGCTGTATCAACAGCCACGCATCCTTGCTGCCGCGCTGGCGTGGCGCCGCACCTATCCAGCGGGCGGTGCAGGCTGGCGACGCCGAGAGTGGCGTCACCGTGATGCAGATGGAAGCCGGCCTGGATACCGGACCGATGCTGCTCAAGGTGACCACCCCGATCAGCGCCAGCGACACCGGCGGCAGCCTGCACGACCGCCTCGCCCAGCTTGGCCCGCAGGCCGTGCTGCAGGCCATCGACGGCCTGGCCGCGGGTACGCTGAAAGGCGAAGTACAGGACGATGCGCTGGCCAACTACGCGCACAAGCTGAACAAGGAAGAAGCGCTTCTGGACTTCAGCCGCCCTGCCGTCGAACTGGAGCGCCTGATACGCGCCTTCCACCCCTGGCCGATCTGCCACACCACGCTCAGCGGCGATGCGCTGAAAGTCCATGCCGCCGAGATCGGGGAGGGCCAGGGCGCTCCAGGCAGCATTCTTGCCGCCGACAAACATGGCCTGACCGTGGCCTGTGGCGAGGGTGCGCTGCGCCTGACTCGCCTGCAGTTGCCTGGCGGCAAGCCGCTGGCCTTCAGTGATCTGTACAACAGCCGCCGCGAGCAGTTCGCCCCCGGCCTGGTACTCGGCCAATGAACCCACGCCTGGCCGCCGCCCGCGCCCTGACCGCCGTGCTCTCGGGCAAAGCCTCGCTGGGCAGCAGCCTGCCGCCGCAGTTGGACAAGGTCGAGCACCACGACCGCGCCCTGGCGCAGGATCTGGCCTTCGGCGCCGCACGCTGGCAGCCGCGCCTGCAACTGCTGGCCGAGAAGCTGCTGGAAAAGCCCTTCAAGGCTGCCGACAAAGACGTGGAGGCGCTGCTGCTGATCGGCCTCTACCAGCTACTGCACAGCCGCATCCCCGAACACGCCGCCATCGGCGAGACGGTCGGCTGCGCCGGTGCGCTGAAGAAGCCCTGGGCCAAGGGCCTGCTCAACGCCGTACTGCGCCGCGCCCAGCGCGAGCATGAAGCCCTGTTCGCCGAACTGGATCGCGACCCGGTGCTGCATACGGCCCATCCCCGCTGGCTGCAGAAGGCGCTCAAGGCGCATTGGCCCGAGCACTGGCAGGCCATCTGCGCCGCCAATAACGCCCATCCGCCGCTGATCCTGCGGGTCAATCGCCGTCACGGCAGCCGCGACGACTATCTAACAGAACTGCGCGATGCCGGGATCGGTGCCGAACCCTGCACCTTCAGCCGCGATGGCGTGCGCCTGCTGCAACCCTGCGACGTAACCAGCCTGCCGGGCTTCAAGGAAGGCCGCGTCAGCGTGCAGGACGAAGCCGCGCAGCTGGCCGCCGACCTGCTCGAACTGGCGCCCGGCCAACGCGTGCTAGATGCCTGCGCCGCCCCCGGCGGCAAGACCTGCCACCTGCTGGAAGTCGAGCCGGGGCTGGCCGAGGTGGTCGCTGTCGACCTGGAGGCCAAGCGCCTGACACGCGTGCGCGAGAACCTCGAGCGCCTGCACCTGCAGGCCACGCTGATCGCCGCCGACGGCCGCGACACCGCCGCCTGGTGGGACGGTAAGCCGTTTCAGCGCATTCTGCTCGACGCGCCCTGCTCGGCCACTGGGGTGATCCGCCGTCATCCGGACATCAAGCTGACCCGCCAGCCCGAGGATATTCCTGCCCTGGCCCAGTTGCAGGGCGAGCTGCTCGACGCCCTATGGCCAACCCTGGCGCCGGGCGGCATCCTGCTCTACGCCACCTGTTCGGTACTGCCGACGGAAAACAGCGAAACCATCGCCGCGTTTCTGGCCCGCACCGCAGATGCTCAGGAAGTCGCCATCGCCGGCGAGTTCGGCCTGCAGCCCGCCCATGGCCGCCAGTTGCTGCCGCAGCTGGACGGCCACGACGGCTTCTACTATGCCAAGCTGATAAAGACCGCTGTGACCAGCCACAGCTAACGGAGCGATCAGTGAAAATCATCATTCTCGGCGCCGGCCAGGTGGGCGGCACCCTGGCCGAACACCTCGCCAGCGAGGCCAACGACATTACCGTGGTCGACACTGACGGCGACCGCCTGCGCGACCTCGGCGACCGCCTGGATATCCGCACCGTGCAGGGCAAGGGCTCGTTTCCCACCGTACTGCGTCAGGCCGGCGCCGATGACGCCGACATGCTGGTGGCGGTGACCAACAGCGACGAAGTCAACATGATCGCCTGCCAGGTGGCCTACACCCTGTTCCATACGCCGACCAAGATCGCCCGGGTGCGCGAGGCCGCCTACCTGACCCGCGAAGCGCTGTTCGACAACGAGGCGATTCCGGTCGACGTGCTGATCAGCCCCGAGCAGGTGGTGACCAACTACATCAAGCGCCTGATTGAATACCCCGGCGCCTTGCAGGTGATCGACTTCGCCGAAGGCAAGGCCCAGCTGGTGGCGGTCAAGGCCTACTACGGCGGCCCGCTGGTCGGCCAGCAACTGCGCCAGCTGCGCCAGCACATGCCCAACGTCGACACCCGCGTGGCGGCCATCTTCCGCCGCAACCGGCCGATCATGCCCAAGGGTGATACCGTCATCGAGGCCGATGACGAAGTGTTCTTCATCGCCGCCAAGGCGCACATCCGCGCGGTGATGAGCGAGATGCGCCGCCTCGAGGACAGCTACAAGCGCGTGGTGATCGCCGGTGGCGGCAATATTGGCGAGCGCCTGGCCGAGGCCATCGAAAGCCGCTACCAGGTGAAGATCATCGAGATGAACCCGGCGCGCTGCCGCTACCTCTCGGAAAACCTCGACAGCGCCATCGTGCTGCAAGGCAGCGCCTCGGATCGCGACCTGCTGGTGGAGGAGAACATCAACGATGCCGACATCTTCCTCGCCCTGACCAACGACGACGAGGCCAACATCATGTCCTCGCTGCTGGCCAAGCGCCTCGGTGCGCGCAAGGTGATGACCATCATCAACAACCCGGCCTACGTCGACCTGGTGCAGGGCGGCGAGATCGACATCGCCATCAGCCCGCAGCTGGCCACCATCGGCACCCTGCTGACCCATGTGCGCCGTGGCGATATCGAGAGCGTGCACAGCCTGCGCCGTGGCGCGGCGGAAGCACTGGAGGTGATCGCCCACGGTGACGCCAAATCGAGCAAGGTCATCGGCCGCGCCATCGAAGACATCGCCCTGCCGCCGAGCACCACCATCGGCGCCATCATCCGCGACGAACAGGTGCTGATCGCCCATGACGACACGGTGATCGAGTCTGGCGACCACGTGATCCTGTTCCTGGTCGACAAGAAGTACATTCGCGACGTCGAGCGCCTGTTCCAGGCCGGCCTGACGTTTTTCTGAGTCCCGGATTTCATCCGGGCTACGACTGACCCTCTTCTAAAGATTTCAAAGTCTCGCGAGCTAGAGCAATGCAAGGCAAAAACAGGCGAGGACGCGGAGTGTACGAGCAGTACATGAGCAGTCCGAGCCTGTTTTTAACGCAGCAGTGCCGACGCGCAGCAGACTGGGAGCCGAGATGAGCACTGAGGCACTGGAAAAGATGTTGGCCAAGGGCATGGACAACGCCCTGCTGCGCTTCGGCCTGGGCAAGGCCCATCTCGATGGCGGCGACGCCGCCCAGGCGGCCGAACACCTGCAACGCTGCGTCGAGTTCGACCCGGCCTATTCCGCTGCCTGGAAGTTGCTGGGCAAGGCGCTGCAAGCAAGCGGCGACCATGACGGCGCACGCCAGGCCTGGCAGCAGGGCATCGCTGCGGCACAGGCCAAGGGCGACAAGCAGGCCGAGAAGGAAATGAACGTGTTCCTGCGCAAGCTGGACAAGCAGCGCTGATCGACAAAGCCCATCATGGACGTCGGCGCTCCGCTGCGAGCTATCGACGCACACCAACGTAGCCCGGATGCAATCCGGGGACAGGGGCCAGGCGGTCGCGGCTGAAGCCCCTCCCACGCGTGCTGTAGCGCTCTCTGCGCCAAGCACTTCGGCGACGCGTTCTTAATGTCGCCAAATGTGCGGGCGCAGGGAGCTTGCGGCTGAAGCGCAATACCGCTCAACCGCTCCTGCGGACTGCAGCGGCTTAGAGCACCTCGCTCGCCACCGCATCCACCGCCGCCTTGGCGATGCTCACCACTTCGTCGGCTTCAGCCTTGGTCAGCACCAGCGGCGGGGCGAAGCCGAGGATGTCGCCGTGCGGCATGGCGCGGGCGATCATGCCGCGCTCCAGGCAAGCCGCCGACACGCGCGGGCCGACCTTGAGCGATGCGTCGAAGGGCGTGCGCGCCTCTCGGTCGGCCATGAACTCCAGCGCGCCGAGCATACCGACACCACGGACTTCACCCACCAGCGGATGGCCTTCGAAGGTCTGGCGCAGTTGCTGGTTGAGGTAGGCGCCGACATCGGCGGCGTTGGCGGCGATATTTTCCTTCTCCAGGATATCCAGGTTGGCCAGCGCGGCAGCGGCGCAGATCGGGTGACCGGAATAGGTCCAGCCGTGGCCCATGGCGCCGTCGCGGCTCGATGCTTCTTCGATCACGTTCCACACCTTCTCGCCGACGATCACCGCCGACAACGGCGCATAGGCGCTGGTCAGGCCTTTGGCGGTGGTAATCAGATCCGGCTGCATGCCGAACATCTGACTGCCCATCGGCGTGCCCAAGCGACCGAAGGCGCAGACCACTTCGTCGGCGATCAGCAAGATGTCGTACTTGGCCAACACGGCCTGGATCGCCTGCCAGTAGCCTTTGGGCGGGACGATGATGCCGCCGGTGCCCATCACAGGCTCGCCAATGAAGGCCGCCACGGTGTCCGGCCCTTCGGCCAGGATCAGACGCTCCAGATCCTCGGCGCAATGGCGCACGAAGGCGGCTTCGTCCATGCCGGCCGGCGCCTTGTAGAAGTGCGGGCAGGCGGCGTGCTTGATGTCCGCTGCCGGCAGGTCGAAGTGCTGGTGGAAGCTAGCCAGGCCGGTGAGGCTGCCGGTCATGATCCCCGAGCCGTGATAACCGCGCTGGCGCGAGATGATCTTCTTCTTCGCCGGGCGACCGAGCACGTTGTTGTAGTAACGCACCAGCTTGATCTGGGTTTCGTTGGCGTCCGAGCCGGACAGGCCGTAGTAGACCTTCTTCATGCCCTTGGGCGCCCAGTCGATGATGCGCGCCGACAGCTCGATGATGGCCTCGGTCGAGTGGCCGACATAGGTGTGGTAGTAGGCCAGCTCCTTGGCCTGCTTGTAGATGGCCTCGGCCACCTCGGTGCGTCCGTAGCCGATGTTCACGCAGTACAGGCCGGCGAAGGCATCGAGCAGCTCGCGGCCTTCGTGATCGCAAATACGGATACCCGAGGCGCCAGTGATGATGCGGCCCTTGAGCGCGCCGCTGGCGTGGTCGTGAGCGTGGGTGGACGGGTGCATGAAGTGGGCACGGTCCTGCTCGAACAGGTTCTGGTAGTCGGTCATGGCGATCTCCATCTAATTCGCTGAGGTAGCGTTAAAGGTAATTCACACGCTCGAGGCAGGGACTGCCCCTCCCGCCTGCACTCCGGATCCTCAGGGGTAACGTTGGCCCTGATGATGAATGCAGAAGTACTTGGTTTCGACGAAGGGCTCGAAGCCGTCCGTGCCGCCCTCACGGCCGAGGCCGGAGGCTTTCATGCCACCGAAGGGGATCGGATGGCCGGTGAATTTGCTGCCGTTGACCGCGACCATGGCGTGGTCGAGGCGACGGATCAGTGGGTGGACGACATCCACGCGGTTGGAACAGATGTAGGCGGCCAGGCCGTATTCGGTGTCGTTGGCCATGGCCACGGCTTCGTCCAGGGTGTCGAAGGCACGCACGCCGGCAATGGGCGCGAAGTTTTCCTCGCGGTAGATGCGCATGGCCTCGGTGACATCGGCCAGCAGCGTCGGCTGCCAGAACCAGCCGCCGAGCGCATGCGGCTCGCCGCCGACCAGCAGGCGCGCGCCCTGTTCGATGGCGTCCGTGACCCGGGCGGCAGTCGAGTCCAGCGCCGCCTGGTGCATCAGCGGGCCGATCTGGTTGCGCTCATCCTGGCCGGGGCCGACACGCAGGCCGCGCACGGCCTTGGCGAAACGCTGCAGGAAATCCTCGTAGACGGGGCGCTCGACCAAAATACGGTTGGCCGCGCAGCAGTCCTGGCCGGAGGTCTGGAACTTGGCGTCCAACGTCACCTGCACGGCGTGATCCAGATCGGCATCGGCGCAGACGATCAGCGGCGCATTGCCGCCCAGCTCCAGCGCCACCTTCTTCACATCGCTGGCGGCGGCCTGCAGCACCAGCTTGCCGACGCGGGTCGAGCCGGTGAAGCTCACCGAGCGCACTCGCACGTCCTTGACCAGGGTTTCCATGGCCATCTGCGGCTCGCCCAGCACGACGTTGAACACGCCAGCCGGTAAGCCGGCTTCCTCAGCCAGTTGCGCCAGGGCAAAAGCGGAATAGGGCGTCTCGTGCGCCGGCTTGACCACCACGGTACAACCGGCAGCCAGGGCGGCGGCGGCCTTGCGGGTGATCATCGCGCTGGGGAAGTTCCAGGGCGTGAGCAGGGCGCAGACACCGACCGGCTCCTTCACCGTTCCGAGCTGGGCACCGGGGATATGGCTGGGAATGGTCTGACCGTAGAGCCGGCGCGCCTCCTCGGCGAACCAGGGGATGAAGCTGGCGGCGTAGCGGATCTCGCCCCGCGCCTCGGCCAGCGGCTTGCCCTGCTCCTGACTGAGGATGCGCGCCAGGTCTTCCTGATGCTGCAGGATCAGCTCGGCCCAGCGGCGCAGCAGACTCGCGCGGGCTTCCAGGCTCTGCTCGCGCCAGTCGGCGAAAGCACGCTGGGCGGCGTCCACCGCGGCGACGATCTGCGCCTGACCGAGCATCGGCACGTGGCCGATCACACTCTGGTCGGCAGGGTTGTGCACGGCGATGCTGGCGCCATCGTCACTGTGCAGCCAGTGGCCGTCGACATAGCACAGCGATTTGAACAGCAGGGGATGGTCGAGGGGCATGGCAATGTCTCCGGGCCGATGGGCATGGGAGACATGCTAGGGAAGGGCGGCTTGGCGTTTTTTCCAAGCCGGGCAGGTGCTACCGCAGTTTTTTCTGAAGGATCAGGGTGAACAGCGGATTTCTGAGGCGCCCGTCGCACCTCGGCGGTGGCACTCAGGCAGTCGCGGCTACGACTGCATGGATGCGGGAGGTAGAGCGAAGCAGGATGCCCGAGCCGAAAGCCCCTCCCACACTTGCCAGCGTGGGAGGCGCCTCAGCAGTGAGTGGGCTTCACGCCGTGGCAGTACGCGGCGGCAAAGCCCGCACGATGGCACTGAGCAGCATGCCGTACAGCGGCACGAAAAGGATCAGGCTGATGGCCAGCTTGATCACGTAATCCACCGTGGCGATCTCCACCCAGTTGGCGGCCATGAACGGATCGTCGCTGTGCCAGAAGGCCACCGAGAAGAACAGGAAGGTATCGAGCAGGTTGCCGAAAATAGTCGAGGCCGTCGGCGCAACCCACCACTGGCGCATCCTGCGCAGGCGGTCGAACACCTGGATATCGAGCAATTGGCCAAAGGCGTAGGCGAGGAAGCTGGCCAGGGCGATGCGGAAGACGAACAGATTGAATTCGCCCAGCGCCGCCAGGCCGCCGAACGCGCCTTCATGGAACAGCACGGAGACCACGTAGGAAGCCACCAGCGCCGGCAGCATCACCCGCGCGATCACCACGCGTGCGGCATGCTTACCGATCAGGCGCACGGTCAGATCGGTGGCCAGGAAGATGAACGGGAAGCTGAACGCACCCCAGGTGGTATGCCAGCCGAACAGGGTGATCGGCAGCTGCACCAGGTAGTTGCTGGCGATGATGATGAGGATATGGAAGGCGATCAGGCCGGCCAGCACGGGCCGACTGACCGACGCAGGAATCAGGGTCATGTCGATGTCCTTTTTCGTAGAGTGGGGTGAGGGAACCCACTGCTGCAGCCGACATGGCCGCAAGCGGCGCGCATTCTAGCGCGTTGTTGACCCGCAGGATAGGTTTTCCCACCTGAGGCCAGGCCGCCCGGATGAAAGGTTGCACCTTCGCAGGAATGACGCCTGCCCGAACCGAATTACCGTCGAGGCCGTGCTCGCAGGCTCAGGCCTGCGGCACCACCCGCTTGGCCAGCTGGAAATGGCGCTGCCAGTACGAGTTGTTGAGGAAGTCGATGCGCACGTTGCTGCCGCGACGCGGCGCGTGGACGAAGCGTCCCTCGCCGATGTAGATGGCGACGTGATCCACCGAGCGGCTGCGAATGCGGAAGAACAGCAGGTCACCCGGCTGCAGGTCACTACGTTTCACCGAGGGCGCATCCAGGCGCGACAGCGCGCGGGAGGTGCGCGGCAGTTCGAGGTCGTTCTGGGTCTTGAAGGCGTATTGCACCAGACCGCTGCAATCGAAGCCGTGACGCAGACTGGTGCCGCCCCAGCGGTACGGGGTGCCCAGCGCGCCGAGGGCGCGGTCGATCACTTCACTGGCCGGTTTGGGCGCGGCCGTTGGCGCGGTGGCAGGAATGGTATGGATACGAAAGGTGGCGGAGGCTTGGGTACAAATTCCCAGTAAAAGAGCGCCTCCCAGGCAAAATGACATAAAAAATTTATTCAAACCCAGTGACCCTGGTGATTGGCCTTTGTGCGGAAGCCCTTCCGAATCAAGGCATTGCATCGGAAACGGGCCTCCTTCCCATCCCGGTGACGGACCGCCTGAAAAAGCCTTTGGTTCATTTTCAACCGGGAGTAGTCGACGAACGGTTTGCCGATAAAGCCCGCATGTTGCCGACCAGTCGCGCCCATTTACGCCCCCAGGCTTGAGCCTGCCTGCCTCGGCCGCTAAGGTCAGGAACTGCCTAAACCGCAAAGGACTCGCGCATGAACCTGAAAACCACTCTGCTCGCGGCCTCGCTGTTGGCCATCAGCGTCGGCGCCCAGGCGCAGACCGACAGCGCCAGCTGCACCACGGTGACCCTGGCCGACCCCGGCTGGAGCGATATCGCCGTGACCAACGGTATCGCCAGCCTGCTGCTCGACGGCCTCGGCTACAAACCGCAGACCCGCACCCTGGCTGTGCCGATCATCTTCGCCGGACTGCAGAAAGGGCAGGTGGACGTGTTTCTCGGCAACTGGATGCCGGCCGGTCAGCACGACTATGACCGCTACGTGGCCAGCGGGCAGATCGACAAGGTGGTGGAGAACCTGGGCGGCACCGAATACACCCTCGCCGTGCCGACCTACGCGTACGAAGCCGGGGTGAAGGATTTCAACGACCTCAATAAATACGCCGATAAGTTCGGCAAGAAGATCTACGGCATCGGCTCCGGCTCGCCGGCCAACGACTACATTCGCCAGATGATCGAGGGCAACGAATTCAACCTCGGCGACTGGAAGCTGGTGGAGTCCAGCGAACAGGCGATGCTGGTACAGGTCGGCCGCGCGGTGAAGCGCGATCAGTTCGTGGTGTTCCTGGGCTGGACGCCGCACCCGATGAACGTGCAGTTCGACATGCAGTACCTCAAGGGTGGTGAGAAATTCTTTGGCAGCACCGGTTCGGTCAACACCCTGGCGCGCAAGGGCTACGCGGCTGAATGCCCGAACGTGGGCAAATTGCTGAGCAACCTGAAATTCACCCAGGCGATGGAGAACACCATCATGGACGACGTGCTCAACCGCAAGGTAGCCAACACCACGGCGATCAAGAACTGGATCAAGGCCAACCCGCAGGTGCTCGATGGCTGGCTGGAGGGCGTGAAAACCCGTGATGGCGGTGATGGGCTGGCGGCGGTGAAGGCCAAGCTCTAGTCGTCAAGCTCGGCGGGCGCGCCCGAGGTGTCCGCCTTGATGGTCTTGGTGACGATGTAGGTGAAGTAGCGCTCGATGCCCAGATCTTCCAGCAGCAGTTGATCGATGAAGCGCTGGTAGTGATCGACATCGCGGGCGCGGATCATCGCAATGTAGTCGACGCCGCCGCCGGTGGCGTAGCAGAAGCCCACCTCGGGGGCCTCGCTCGTACGCTGTTCAAAGCGGCGCATGTCCTGCGCGGTGTGGCGGGCCAGGGTGATTTCCACCAGCACCTGCTGGCTCCTGAACAGTGCCGCCCAGTCGATCTGCGCGCGGTAGCCCTTGATCAGCCCGGCCGCCTCCAGCTTGCGCACACGCTCCCAGGTCGGCGTCACCGACAGGTTGATCGCCTCGGCCAGGGCCGACTTGGTGATCCGCCCGTCCTCGGAAAGGATGCGCAGGATCTTCAGGTCATAGCGGTCGAGCTTGTGCATGGGTTTCTCGGTTGGCTAAGGGTTTAAAGATGTAGAAGCCAGATCGCGGCTAAAGCCCCTGCCACGAGACACTCAGACTATGGGTGGGGCTTTAGCCGCGACTGTTTCTAGCCCACCACCTCGGCGATGACCGCGAGGGTATCACCCCCTTTCACCAGGCCCGGAAAGTGCCGGGCAGCGAGCAGGCCGCTGCGTTTGGCGCGGTACTCTCTGGCCGGCTCGCCGGTGCGGCGCGCGCTGTGCACACGGGCGATTACCTCGCCTTTTTCCACCGTATCGCCAAGGTCGCGGCACATCTCCAGCAGGCCGTCATCCTCGCTGGCGACGAAGCAGTCGCCGTCGGGCATGTCGAGCATCACCGACTCGCCGGCTTCGATCTCGCCCTGCAGCAGGCCGAAATGGATCAGCAGGTTGCGCACGCCGCGCTCGGCGATGGCCAGGCTCTTCGCCGTGCTGCTGCCGCCGCCACCCAGTTCGGTGGTGACGAATACCTTGCCCTGCTCCTCGGCGGCGGTGTCGTACATACCCACCGCGTCCAGCTCCAGCATGCGCATGCAGTAGGGCGCCGCGAAGGCGCGCATGCCGGCGGCGCAGGCGGCGTCCTGGCTCTTGTCCGGCAGCATGTGGCAGGCGGCGAAGGGCAGAAAATCCAGGGTCTTGCCACCGGAGTGAATGTCCAGCACCACATCGGCCAGTGGCAACAGGGTGCGCTGGAAGTAGTCGGCGATCTTCTGCGTCACCGTGCCGTCCGGTTTGCCGGGGAAGCTGCGGTTGAGGTTGCCCTGGTCGATCGGTGAGGTACGGCTGCCGGCCTGCACCGCCGGGGTGTTCATGAACGGCACGATGATCACCCGGCCAGTGACGTCCTCAGCGCGCAGGCGCTGGGCCAGCTTGCTCAGGGCCAGCGGGCCTTCGTACTCGTCGCCATGATTGCCCCCGGTGAGCAGCGCGGTGGGGCCGTTGCCATTCTTCACCACGGTCAGCGGAATCATCACCGCGCCCCAGGCCGAATCGTCGCGGGAATAGGGCAGCTTGAGGAAGCCGTGTTGCACACCGTCACGGTCGAAATCGACCGTGGGGCTGATGGGGTTGTCGCGCAGTTGGGTCATGCTCGGGCCTTCAATATGAAACTCATTGTGGGAGGGGCTTTAGCCGCGACTGGAAAACTTCGCGGCTAAAGCGGATCGCCGCCCAGCCGCTCCTACAGGTGGAGCGGCAGCCGAGGATCAATCCTTCACGAACAGCTTGCGCGGCACGTCGCAGAAGGTTTCCACGCCGCCGTCGGTGATCAGGATCGACTCGGTGATTTCCAGCCCCCAGTCGTCCAGCCACAAGCCGGGCATGAAGTGGAAGGTCATCCCCGGTTGCAGCACGCTCTCGTCACTGGGGCGCAGGCTCATGGTGCGCTCGCCCCAGTCCGGCGGATAACTGACCCCGATGGGATAGCCGCAGCGGCTGTCCTTGTGGATGCCGAACTTCTCCAGCACCTTGAAGAAGGCGCGGGCGATATCGCCGGTGGTATTGCCCGGCTTGGCCGCTTCCAGGCCGGCGGCGATGCCTTCGACCACGGCCTTCTCGCCGTCGAGGAAATGCTGCGGCGGCTTGCCCAGGTAGATGGTGCGCGACAGCGGGCAGTGGTAGCGCTTGTAGCAGCCGGCGATCTCGAAGAAGGTACCGGCGCCGCTCTGCATCGGCGAGTCGTCCCAGGTCAGGTGCGGCGCACTGGCATCGGCGCCGGTGGGCAACAGCGGCACGATGGCCGGGTAGTCGCCACCGTGGCCGTCGGCACCGAGGATGCCAGTACGGTAGATCTCGGCGACCAGCTCGTTCTTGCGCAGGCCCGGCTCGATCTTGTCGAAGATCGCCGCGTGCATCTTCTCGACGATCTTCGCCGCGATGCGCATGTAGCCGATCTCGGTGGGCGACTTGATCGCCCGCTGCCAGTTGACCAACGCGGTGGTATCGACGAAGCGTGCGTTGGGCAGGTTGCGCTGCAGCGAGTCATAGGCGGCGGCGCTGAAGTAGTAGTTGTCCAGCTCGACACCGATGGTGAGCGTGTCCCAACCACGCGCGACAATGACCTCCTTGGACAGGTAGTCCATCGGGTGGCGCTCGGTGGACTGCACGTAATGATCGGGGTAGCCGACGATGTTGCTCTGCTTCATGAACACCGTGCGCTTGGCGCCGTTGGCGTCCTGGCCACGGCCATACCAGACCGGCTCGCCATCGAGCGCCAGCAGCACGCACTGGTGCACGTAGAACGACCAGCCGTCATAGCCGGTGAGCCAGGCCATGTTGGACGGGTCGGTGACGATCAATAGCTCGATGCCCCTGGCCTGCATGGCGCTGCGTGTCTTGGCCAGGCGCTGGGCATATTCCTCCCGGCTAAAGGGGAGGTTGACGACGATTTCGGACATGGATGAATCCCCGTGGTTTTTTCGGCTGTGGAAGGGGCTGTTGCCGCGATAAAGCCAGTCACGGCTGAAGCGGAGCGCCGCCCGGCCCCTCCCACAGGTTCATGAATCGAAGTTGAGGCCTTTACCGGCCTGCCGCGCACGCTGATAGGCAAGGCTGGCGATGGCGGTGTCCTGGGCGCCAGTGCCGGTCAGGTCGCACAGGGTGATTTGCTCGGGCGCGGTACGCCCCGGACGCTGGCCGGCAATGACCTGGCCGAGTTCGGCGAAGTCGGCGTCGGCAGCCACCAGGCCGGCGGCAATGGCGTGATGCAGCTCACCCAGCACGCGGGTCTGACTCAGACGGTCGGCGACATAGGTGTCGACCCGCGCCAGCACCGCCGGGGCGATCTCGTTCTTGTGCTCGGCATCCGAGCCCATGGCGGTGATGTGCAGGCCAGGGCGCAGGTGCTGCGGCTGGAGCAGCGGCTCGCGGCTCGGTGTGGTGGTGATGGCGATAGCGGCACCGTCCAGCGCCGCGTCGACGCTATCCACCGCGCGCGCATCGTCGAGTTCGGCGGCCATGGCGCGGGCCTTGGCCGGGTCGCGCGCCCAGATACGCACCTCGCTTACATCGCGCACCAGGCGTAGGGCCTGCAACTGCAGGCGCGCCTGCTCGCCGGCACCGAGGACGGCGACCACCCTGGCGTCTTCACGGGCCAGCCATTTGGCAGCGATGGCACCCGCGGCGGCGGTGCGCACGGCGGTGAGATAACCGTTGTCCAGCAGCAGCGCATCGGCCAGGCCGGTCTGCGCCGAGAACAGCATCATCAGGCCGTTGAGGCTGGGCAGGCCGAGCTTGGGGTTGTCGAAGAAACCGGGGCTGACCTTGATCGCGAAATGCGCCACACCGGGCAGGTAGGCGGTCTTCACGTCCACCTCGCCGTTATGCTCGGGCACGTCCAGACGCAGGATCGGCGGCATCGCCACGGCAGCGGTGGCGAGCAGGCGGAAGGCGTTTTCCACCACGGCAAGGCTGTCAGTGTCGAGGCCGACGCAATCGCGCAGGTCGGCCTGGTTGAGAATCAAGGTCTTGGCCATGGGAGTTCCTCAGGCGTCAGCGCCATTGAGCACGCGCAGGTGCTGGTCGATATCGATATTGCGGCCGCTGATCACCACCACCACCGGGCCGCGCGGCTCGATCAGGCCATCGAGCAGAGCGGCGATACCGACAGCGGCGGCGCCCTCGATTACCAGCCGCTCCTCGCGGTAGGCGTGGCGGATGCCACGGGCGATGGACGCCTCGTCGAGCAGATGAACCTGGTCACACAGCTCGCGGGTGATGGCGTAGGTGTAGCGGTTGTCCAGGCCGATGCCGCCGCCGAGTGAATCGGCCAGGGTCGGCAGTTCCTCCACCTCGACCGGCTCGCCGGCCTGCAAACTGGCGTGCATGGCGGCGCCCAGCTGCATGCTGATGCCGTGGGTGCGAATGGCCGGGCTGGCCGCCTTGATCGCCAGCGCCACGCCGGCGAACAGACCGCCGCCGGACAGCGGCACCAGTACTTCGCAAACGTCCGGGCACTGCTCGAGAATTTCCAGGCCCAGGCTGCCCTGGCCGGCGATCACGTGCGGGTGGTCGAACGGCGGGATGAATGCGGCGCCCTGCTCGCGGGCGATACGCAGCGCTTCGAGCTGAGCGTCGTCCTGACTGCGGCCGCTGATCACCACCTCGGCGCCCAGTTCACGAATCGCACGCACCTTGTTCTGCGGCACCAGTTCGGAGAGGCAGACGATGGCCTTCACGCCCAGCTGCGCGGCGGCGAAGGCCAGGGCGCGGCCGTGATTACCGGTGGACGCGGTGACCACGCCGCAGCGCTTGTGCTCGGCATCCAGCTGCGCCACCGCATTGCTCGCACCACGTAGCTTGAAACTGCCGGTGGCCTGCTGCGACTCCAGCTTCAGCCACACCGGCACGCCAGCCAGACGGCTCAGACTCGGCGAATGCTCCAGCGGTGTCTGACGCACCAGACCGGCGATACGCTGGCGGGCCTGAAGCAGATCATCGAAGTGGATGGAAGACATGGCGCACATTCCGTGAAGGTGTGCGACCGAGTGTATGAGCGGGAAATTGAGTGACCGAATGTACTAGGACGATTTTTTACTGGTGGGCTTCAAGAGGTGGACATCGGTGCGTTTGCGTAGGGTGCGCTGTGCGCACCGATGCAACGCGCAAGCACCGGTGCAAACCACTCCCGGATTTCATCCGGCTACAAGAGCCCTCTCCCGCAAGCGGGAGAGGGGGCTTAATCCGCTCGCCGTCGAGTCCGTGGGGTGGATCACGCTTTATCGATCAACCGAACCATCGATCCACCGTTGCGGTGGACGTGGAAAGCGACGTCCACCCTACAGCCACTTAGAAATCATGCACCTTCGGGTACTGCCCAAACACGTCGCGGACGATCTGCACGCCCTGGCGCATCTTCGCCTCGCTGCATTCGGCGCCGACGCACAGCCGCACCGCACGCGGCCTGGGCATGCCGGGCGGGACGAACGGATCGGGCAGGGTCAGTGCCACGTTACGCCGACGCAGCTCGCGCAGCAGACCGTCGGTTTCCCAGCCTTCGGGCACGCGCAGCCAGCTGTTGAGCGAATAGGGATGGTTGCCGATCAGGTGCTCGCCCAGCTCCTGCTCCACCAAAGCCTGCCGGTTGGCCAGCAACTGGCGCTGCAGCTGTACCAGCTCCTCGGCCTCGCCGGAGTCGATCCAGCGCGTGGCGATTTCACCCAGCAGCGACGGCGCCATCCAGCTGTTGACCCGCAGGATGCTCTCGGTGCGCAGCGCCAGGCGCTTGGGCATCACCAGGTAGCCGATGCGCAGGCCGGTGAGCACCGACTTGGTCATGCTGGTGCAGTAGAACGACAGTTCCGGCGCGTAATGACTGAGCGGCCGTGTGCTCTGCTGACCGGCCAGCAGCGGGCCGTAGACGTCGTCCTCGATGATGTACACGCCATAGCGGCGGGCGATCTCGGCAATCTCGCGGCGGCGCTCGTCGGGCATCAGCGCGCTGGTGGGGTTGTTCAGATTGGGCGTGCAGACCAGCGCGGTGATCCGTTCGTTGCCGCACATGTCCTCGAAGTGCTCGGGGTTCAGCCCGTAGCGATCCATCTCCAGGCCCTTGAGGGTGAAACCGAGCACCTGCGAGCTGCCGATGGCGCCGTGGTCGGTCAGGCCTTCGCAGAGCACCACGTCATCCGGGCCGGCCAGCGTCGCCAGGGCGAGGAAGATTCCGTGGGCCGCGCCGCTGGTCAGCAGCACGTCCTCGATACCCACGTCCATGCCCAGGCGCGCCAACCAGCGCACTGCGGACTCACGCTGGTGCTGCATGCCGGCAATCGGGCGGAAGGCGTGAATCCACGGCTGATCCGGCTCCTGCGCCAGTTCCAGGCAGGTCTGTCGCCACAGGCGGTCGTGGGCGTCGGTGTGCAGGATGCGCGCGTTGGAAAAGTCCATCAGCGCCTGCTCGCTACGATCGAGCATGCTGGTGGCCACACGCTCGCTGGTACGCCGCGAGACGAAGCTGCCACGGCCCACTTCGCAGCGCACGCGGCCCTGGCGCTCCAGCTCCTTGTAGGCGTTGGTCACGGTCTGCACGCTGATGCCCAAGGCGTCGGAGACCTGACGCTGCGGAGGCAACCGTTGGCCATCGATCAGGGTACCCTGTTCGATGTCGGCGGCGACCGCCTGGACCAGCAGCTTGTATTTCGATTCGCCCGGGCGAGCGTTGGCCAGGGCTTTCTTCCAGTTATGCATCGATGGTTCCCTGTGGCGACTGCATGCCAGCATCCCGCGTGAGGCATTGCGATTCAATTGTCCTAGTGCAATGCCGTAGCGAAAAAAGCCTTTGTATGCTCGGGCCAAGGGTGGAAAACAGTGCCTCGGCAACTCAGAACAACACCACCCGGCGCAGACCTGCTGCGCACCAACGCTCTTGATTTACCTGCCTCCTAACACAGCACGCCGCCGTTGGCGGACTACAAAAAAACAGGAGAACACCAAGATGAGTAGCGTTATTCCCTCCCGCTTCGGCCGCCTCGCGCTGGCCTGCGCCCTGCTCACCGGCCTCGCTGCCGGCGCCCAGGCCTCGACTCTGGACAAGGTCAAGGACAGCAGCAGCGTGCGCATCGGCTACGCCAACGAAACGCCCTTCGCCTACACCGCCCTCGACGGCAGCGTCACTGGCGAGTCGCCGGAGATCGTCAGGAAGATCTTCGAGCGCATGGGCGTCGAGAAGATCAACCCGGTGCTCACCGAGTGGGGCTCGCTGATCCCCGGGCTGCGCGCCAGCCGCTTCGACCTGATCGCCGCCGGCATGTACATCACCCCCGAGCGTTGCAAGCAGGTGCTGTTCACCGACCCGCACTACCAGCTGCCCGATACCTTGCTGGTGAAAACCGGCAACCCGAAAGACCTGCACAGCTACGACGACATCGCCAAGAGCGGGGCCAAGGTGGCGATCATGTCCGGCACGGTGAACCTGGGCTATGCCCGCAGCGCCGGCATCACCGATGAGCAGATCCTCCAGGTACCGGACACCACCGCGCAGCTGCAGGCCGTGCGCGCCGGCCGTGCCGATGCCGCAGTCGGCACCCAGCTGACCATGAAGGGCCTGGCCGACAAGGGCGGCGACGGCGTCGAAGCCATCGCCGAATTCAAGGACGACCCATCCCACACCGGCTACGGTGCGCTGGCCTTCCGCCCGGAAGACAAGGACCTGCGCGATGCGGTCAATGCCGAGCTGAAGAAATGGATCGGTAGCGAAGAGCACCTGGCCACGGTCAAACCCTTCGGCTTCGACCAGTCCAACATCACCGACAAGACCGCCGCCGAACTCTGCGGCCAGTAATGAACGGATCACGCCGCGCACCCCGGTGCGTGGCGCCTTTCCGTGCATAAAGCGGTAGACATTCATGACCGATCTTCTTCCCCTGCTGCTGCAAGGCGCCTGGGTCACCGTGCAAGTCACCTTCTGGGGCTCGCTGCTGGCCATCGTCAGCGCAGTCATTGCCGCCCTCGGCCGGCTGTCGCCGATTGGCCCGCTGCGCTGGCTGGCGATCACCTACATCGAGATCTTCCGCGGCACTTCGCTGCTGGTGCAGCTGTTCTGGCTGTATTTCGTGCTGCCGATGCCGCCGTTCAACGTCGAGATGAGCGCCTTCACCGTGGCCGTCGTCGGCCTCGGCCTGCACATCGGCGCCTATGGCGCGGAGGTGATGCGCGGCGCCATCCGCTCGGTGGCCAAGGGTCAGTACGAGGCCTGTACCGCGCTGAACATGCGCCCGTCCAAACGCTTCCTGCGCATCATCCTGCCGCAGGCGCTGCTGGCGGCGATTCCACCGGGTACCAACCTGCTGATCGAGTTGCTGAAGAACACCTCGCTGGTGTCGCTGATCACCCTGTCTGACCTGGCCTTCCGCGCCCGTCAGCTGGACCAGGCGACCTTCATGACCCTGGAGATCTTCGCCCTGGCCCTGCTGCTGTATTTCCTCATGGCCCAGGTGATCAACCTCGGCATGCGCCTGCTGGAAAGGCACCTGAGCCGTGGCCGGATGCGCGGAGGCCTGCAATGAACTTCTTCGACTGGAACTTCGCCCTGAGCATCCTCCCGGATCTGCTCAAGGCCTCGCTCAATACCCTGCTGATCACCTTCGCCGGCTTCGCCATCGCCATCGTCGTTGGCCTGCTGCTGGCCATCGCCCGGCGCAGCAGGCTCCTGTGGTTGTCCTGGCCGGTGGCCGGGCTGATCGAATTCATCCGCAGCACGCCGCTGCTGATCCAGGTGTATTTCCTGTTCTACGTATTCCCCAACTACGGGCTCAACCTCACTGCGCTGCAGGCGGGCATCCTCGGCATCGCCCTGCACTACGCCTGCTACACCGCCGAGGTGTACCGCGCCGGCCTCGACGCAGTGCCGCGCGGCCAGTGGGAGGCGGTGACGGCGCTGAACATGTCGCCACTGTCGGCGTATCGGCAGATCATCCTGCCGCAGGCGCTGCGACCAATCCTGCCGGCGCTGGGCAATTACCTGGTGGCCATGCTCAAGGACACTCCGGTGCTGTCGGCGATCACCGTGGTGGAGATCATGCAGCAAGCCAAGAACATCGGCTCGGAGAGCTTCCGCTACCTCGAGCCCATCACCATGGTCGGTATTTTCTTCCTGCTGCTGAGCCTGGCCCTGGCCTGGTGCGTGCGGCGCATGGAAGATCGCCTGGAGGTCACTGCCCGATGACCTTCCTAAGAGCCTGCTCAAAGGCTCGCGAGCTAGAGCAATGCAAGGCAAAAACGAGTGAGGAAGCGGAGTTTGCTGGAGCAAATGAGCATTCCGAACTCGTTTTTAACGCCGCAGTGCCGACGCACAGCAGCCTTTGACAGGCTCTTAACAATTCGCCAGCCGCTGCAGGAGTTTTTCATGACCCAGCCCATCGTCCGCTTCAGTGACGTGACCAAGCGTTACGGCAACCTTACCGTGCTCAACAAGCTCAACCTCGACGTCGCCCCCGGCGAGAAGGTGGCGATCATCGGCCCCAGCGGCTCGGGCAAGTCGACCCTGCTGCGTGCGCTGATGACCCTGGAGAGCATCGATGAAGGGGTGATCGCCGTCGATGACGAGCCGCTCACCCACATGCCCGGGCGCGATGGGCGCCTGGTGCCGGCCAGCGCCAGCCACCAGCGCAAGGTGCGCGGCAAGATCGGCATGGTGTTCCAGAGTTTCAACCTGTTCCCGCACATGTGCGCGCTGCAGAACGTGATCGAGGCGCCGATGCAGGTGCTCGGCATGAGCAGGAAGGAAGCCAGCGAGCGTGGCGAGGAGCTGCTGGCGATGGTCGGCCTCGGCGAAAAACTGCGTCACTACCCCTCGCAGCTCTCCGGTGGCCAGCAGCAGCGCGTGGCCATCGCCCGCGCACTGGCGATGCGGCCGAAGGTGATGCTGTTCGACGAGGTGACCTCGGCGCTCGACCCGGAGCTGTGCGGCGAAGTGCTCAACGTGATTCGCCGCCTGGGCAGCGAGCACAACCTGACCATGCTGATGGTCACCCACCAGATGGGCTTCGCCCGCGAATTCGCCGATCGTGTGTGCTTCTTCCACCAGGGCTGCATCCACGAGCAGGGCACGCCGGATCAGCTATTCGGCAACCCGCAGCAGGAGCGAACGCAGGCCTTTCTCAGTGCAGTGAACGAAGCCCACTGAGACGCCCGGCGCATGTGGCAGGCGCTGCAGCGGCGACGGGACAGCCGCCACTACGACCACATGGATGCAGGAGGTAGAGCGAAGCAGGATGCCGGAGCCGACAGCCCACAAAAGCGACCGCCACAGCAATTTTCTCTGACACTTCGTAGGAGCGGCTTTAGCCGCGATTTTTCGCGGATGAATCCGCTCCTACAGAATCACGGCAATCCATTGGCATGCGTCAGCGAGACTAACGCTGCTGCCGCGCCTTGATCGCCGCCAGCATCTTCTGCGCCAGCGCCGCGTAGTCGCCGTCGAAGTGGTGGCCGCCTTTGATCATCAGGTGCTCGCCCGGGGCACCGGCTTCGGTGCAGCCACTGTCGGCGGCTTCTTCGCTGCCGTAGATGCAATACACCTTGGCCGCCGGCACCTTGCGCAGTTCGGGGCCGGTGGCCGCTTCCGCACCGTCCTTGCCGAGCCAGCCGCTGACGGCGATCTCGAAACTGCCGCTGCGGGCGAAGGCCAGCAGCAGCATGGCGTCGACCTGCTGCTGATCACTAACCGGCAGGCGGTTGTAGATCGCCGGCAGCACGTCGGCGCCGAAGGAGTAGCCGGCCAGCACGAAGCGCTTCACATGCCACTTGTCGCGGTACTGCTGCATCAGCCGCGACAGGTCGGCGGCGCTCTGCTCCGGACTCTTGTGCTGCCAGTAGTAACGCAGGGTATCGATACCCACCACCGGATAACCGGCAGCAGCCATGTATTCGGCAGAGGCGCGGTCCAGATCGCGCCAGCCGCCGTCCCCGGAATAGAACAGGGTCAGGGTATCGGCCGGTTGCGCCGAGGGATGTTCGATTACCGGCATCGCCGCGCCCTGGCCGGCGAGCATCTGCTGCAGCTGATCAGCCAACAACGTTGGCAGCGGCGTACCCAGCGTGCCGATGCGCGACTCGCCGTTGCTCTGCTCACGCAGGAAGCGCGCGTTGTCATCACCCGGATTGTCGTTCCACAAAGCGATCCAGTGGCCATGCTCGGCCTTATCCGGCAAGGGGTCGGCGCAATCGGGCTTGGCCAGGTCGAAGCCGACCGAAAGTGCCTGAGCCTGATCATCGTGCTGCGCCGCCAGCCAGCGCCAGGCCGTAGCCGCCGCTGGGCCGACACCCGCCACCAGGGTCGGCGCGCCGCCCAGGCGCTCGCTAGCCTGGCTGAGCAACTGCTGTTGCGCCTTGCAGTCGCCCGCGACGAAGGGCAATTGCAGCAAACGCAGATCGCCTGCCTCGGCAAGCCGCCGTAACCTGGTTTCGTCCAGCGCCTGGCCAGCCGACGCGATCACCAACACGCGCTGGCGCGCCTCGCCCTGACTGAGCAGTTGCGCCGACGCGCCTTGTATCTGCAGCGTCTCGATGCGGGTCGCCCCGCGCGTCGACCACCACCAACCCGCAGCGCCAGCCGCCAGGGCCGCCACCAGCAGCAATCCGCCCAGCGTCCTAATCGTCTTGCTCATCTCAACGCCTCACCAGTCCACCCAGGCCGCCCGCGATCAACGTCGCGGTATCGGCCAATGCCATCCAGGGGTCGAGCCCGGCCGGCACGGCCAGGTAACGCGGCTCCCACTGCGGCAGGAACTTGTCCTTGAAGCGGCGCAGCCCCTGGAAGTTGTAGAAACTTTCACCGCGATCGAACACCAGTGCGCCCAGGCGCAGCGGCAGCGGCGCGCCCTTGCGCGTCTGCAGGCCGGCCAGCGGCACCATGCCGAGGCTGAAGCGCGCATAGCCCTCGCTCTGGAACTGCTGGATCAGGCCGAGCATGAGGAACTCCATGGTCGACTTCGGCGCATCCGGCAGCACGCGCATCAGATCGAGGCTGGCCACCGCGCGCGTCTCGCATTCGAGCAGGTTGGCGAAAGCCACGGCGCGGCCCTCGAAACGCACCACCACGACGCGGAAATGCGCCAGGTACTCGGGGCTGAAACGGCCCAGGGAAAAGCCCTTCTCGCGCACGTTCTTGCCCTGCAGCCAGGCGCTGGAAATGCTCTGCAGTTCGTCCAGAGGCACCTGGCCAGGAGCGTGAAATTCCAGGCTCAGGCCATCGCGCTGGCCACGGTTCCAGGTATAGCGCAGGGCCTTCATTTCCTTGCCGTTGCTGGCCAGGTCGAAGGTCTTCAGGTCCACCAGTGCCTCTTCGCCCAGTTTCAGCGCGGTCAGGCCGATATCGACGTAGCCCGGCAGGTTCTCCGCGCGCACCTGGTAGAACACCGGCCGCGCATGGTGGCGGTCGCACAGGTCGCGGAACTGCCAGATCAGCTCGGCACGCGCGGCGCTCGGCCCGATCGGATCGAACAGCGCCACCAGGCTGCGCCCACGACGGGCGTACATCAGAAACGCATCGCCATCGGGGTGGAACAGCAGCGCCTTGTCGCCACTCAGGGCCAGGCTACCCTCCGGCTGCCGTGAGGCCTGGACGATGGCGCGGGCACGCAGCAGCGCGGCTTCGTCCGGCAGGCTGATGCTGGGCGGCGTGGCGCGCAGCAGCCAGGTCAGACCGACCGCCAGCAACACCAGCGCACTGCCCAGCGCCGCACGCAGGCCGCGCGGTGCATTGGCATCGAGCTCGAACTGCCACCACAGCTGATGGCTGTAGGCGACATCCTGATAGGCGAACAGCAGCAGCCAGACCGAGGCGGCGATCACACCAACCGTGGCCGCCAGGCCCAGGCCGGACGCAGGCACCTCCATCAGTCGGCTGCGGCGGTAGAACTCACGGCGAAACAGTGCCAGCAGGCCGGCGATGACCGCCAGGGCGAGCGCCTCCGGCCAGTCGAAGCCCTTGAGCAGCGACAGCACCACGCCCAGGCAGAGCAACACCAGGGTCAAGGCCCAGGCCGCCGACAGGCGCCGACGCAAGCCTTGCGCCAGCAGCAGGCAGAGCGTGCCCACCAGGCTGGCGGCCAGGTGCGAGGCGGCGATCAATTGCGGCGGCATGAGAAAGCCCAGTGCTTCCAGATGCTCGTCCATGGTCGGCGTCACCCCGGAAAACAACAGCAGCGTGCCGGCACAGAACACCAGCAACGCCAGCACAGGCACCGCCATGCCACTGGCAACACGTGCCACCTGGCGCGGGAACCACAGACGGCGAGCCTCGGCAGCGAGCAACAGCAGCCCAGCGCTTACCAGTGGCAGCACCACATAGAGCAGGCGATAGAGCAGCATGGCCGCAACCAGCCCGGCCGGGTCGATGCGCGAGGAAAAGGCCGCCAGCAGCACCGCCTCGAACACCCCGACGCCGCCCGGCACATGGCTGAGCACCCCGGCCGCCAGCGCCAGCATGTAGATCAGCACGAACGAGGAAAAAGGCGGCGCGTCGGGCAACAACAGGTACAGCACGCTGGCGGCGATCAATACGTCGAGACTGCTGATCAGCAACTGCGTCAGGCTCATGCGCGCGCCCGGCAGACGCAGGCTGAAACGCCCGAAATCCACCTGCCAGCAGCCGGGAGCAGGGCGCTCGGCCAGACGTTTGCGGCTCACCAGCAACACCAGGGCCAACGCCCCGACCAGCACGGCGACGGCTAGCACCGCCAACAACGGCTGGGGCAGGTGTAGCGCAGCGGCGGCGTCCTCCAGGTCGAACAGCGCCGCCAGCGCCGCGAGAATCGGCAGACTGACGCCAAGCGACAGGCTGGCGAACAGGCTCATGCGCGCCACATCGCCCGCACCCAGGCCGCTGCGCCCATACAGGCGATAACGTACCGAACCGCCGGACAGCGCCGACAGGCCGATGGCATTGCCGATGGCGAAGGCGCAGAAACCGCCCAACGCCAGGATCGGTGGCGGCAGATGGACGTTGGCATAACGGCTGGCCGACCACTCGTAGGCGAGCATCACCACAAAGCCCAGCACGGTTGCCAGCAAGGCGCCGAGCAGCGCCTGCGGCGGCACGGCGGCCAGCGAATCACGCACCTGATCCGGGTTGATCTCGCGCACCAGATGCCAGCAGGCGAGCAGCGCCACGCCGAACAGCAGCAGCGACAGACCGAGGCCGATCAGGTGACGGTTGCGTTGCAGCCAGCCGGGTTGTGAAGGGGGTAGAAGATCAGGCGCGTCAGCGCCCTGGATGGGAAGATCGGGTACCGCTCGACTCATGTCGAAAACGCCTCTGATGGACGCACCCTCGGAGTGAGGTTTTGATCAGAGTGTAGATGTAACAGAATGTTCCATTGATCTGAAACATTCGAGCGGCATGCAGTCGCTCAGGCCTCGCCGAGAAAACGCAGGCCCGCCCCTTCGGCATCCACACGCACCACTTCCATCTTCAATACCGGCGCGGGGAAGGGCAGATCCTGCACCTGGCCGGTCACCTCGGTGCCGACCGACAGGCCCGCCATATCCGGGTGCTTCACGTAGACGCCACTATCGGACAGGTCACGGGTCTGTGCCAGCAACTCACCGAAACTGGGGTGGCTGATCTTGATCCGGCACTTCATCGGGGTACGCACCTGCTGACGCTGGTTCGACATGGAGGCTCCGGGCTGGGCTGACGATGCAGCCTTTAATAGCGCAAAACCGAATCAATTCCCAATGGTCGACGGAAAAAAGGCGCCATCAAGGCGCCTTCGTTCAGCATCGCGCTCGCAAGCAGTACGTCAGTACCACTTCGCCTCGCCATCGGGGCGTTTCTTGAAGCGCTTCATGCTCCACATGTACTGGCTCGGGTAGGTACGCACATAACGCGCGATCACCTCACTCATTGCCGCCACGCCCTCTTCCACGTCCTCGCTGTACATGCCCTGCGGCGCGGCCTCGAGAATCACCTTGTAGCCGCTGCCGTCGTCCAGGCGCACAGCATGCAGGAACACCCCGACTGCCTTGCCACCCGCCAGCATGCCCGGCACGAACTTGCTGGTCAGCGCAGTGGTGCCGAGGAAGGGCACGAACACCCCCGCCGAACGGCTCGGTTCCGGGTCGGCCGGAATACCCACGGAACCGCCCGAGCGCACTTCCTTGATGATGCGCAGGATGCCTTCCTTGGTCGACGGCGCTACACGGTTGCCCATCTGCACGCGCTGCTGCTGTAGCAGCTCGTCGACTGCCTTGAGCTTCGGCGGGCGATAGAAAACGATCGGTTTGCACTGACGACCATAGAAGTGATTGAGCACCTCCCAGTTGCCCAGATGGCTGGTGATGCCGACCACTCCCTTGCCCGAGGCCAGCGCCTGTTGCAGTACCTCCAGGCCTTCCACTTCGCGCACCAGTTCGAGCGATTTGTGCGCCGGCCAGATCCAGGCACAGGCGCTTTCGGTCAGCGTCTTGCCGATGTCCTTGAGGCTTTGCCCAAGCAGGCGCTCGCGCTCGGCCTCGCTGAGCTCGGGGAAGCACTTGGCCAGGTTGATGCGCGCCACGTCGCGCGAGCTGTTCGGCAGCTTCCACATCAGCCAGCCGATGGCGTTGCCCGCGGCCTGCACGGCACGCCAGGGCAGCAGCGCGAACAGGCGCAAAAAGCCGACCACCAGGGCGCCCTTGAGTTTTTCCACGACAGACTCCAACCGCTCAGAAAAACGTCAATTGTAGCGATGGGGGGCAATGCAGTCAGTACAGGCCGGTCCGAAGCCTTTGCTGCAGGTCACGTTCATAGGCCTCGACGTCGAACTCCTCATAGATGCAGCGGAAGATATCGCCGGCACTGGGCAGGCTGGCGCGCTCGACCTGGCGGGCGGCATCCCACAGGCCCGAACGCAGCGCCGCCTTGGAGCACTGGAAGTAGCAGCTGTCGATATGAATACGCAGCGCGCTGCGTGGCAACTTGCCCTGGGCACGACCCAGTTCCAGCAGCTCGGGATCCAGGGATATCTCGGCACGGCCGTTGACCCGCAGGCTCTCGCCGACACCCGGAATCAGGAACAGCAACGCCACCTGCGGGTTCTGCACGATGTTGCGCAGGCTGTCGATGCGGTTGTTGCCGGGGCGATCCGGCAGCAGCAGGGTCTGATCGTCGAGGATGTGCACGAAACCGGGCGCATCGCCACGCGGCGAACAATCCAGACCATCGGGGCCAACGCTGGCCAGAACCACGAAGGGCGACGCCTCGATCAGCGCACGGTAGGGTGCGATCAGTCGGGGCAGCTCCTTGCGCCGCGAGCGTTCGTGGCTTTCGCCGTACAGTGCCAGCAATTGATCCAGTGTGGTGATGGTGGTCATGGCGCCCTCAGTTGCGCATAGCGGTCGCAGTCGGTGGTGTGGTCCATCACCATACCCGTGGCCTGCATGAAGGCATAGCAGATGGTCGGGCCGACGAAGGTGAAGCCGGCCTTCTTCAGCGCCTTGCTCATCGCCTCGGCCTCGGGCGTTACCGCCGGCATCAGGCTGCGATCACTGAAGTGGTTGATCTTCGGCACGCCGCCAACGAACGACCAGAGCCAGGTCACCGGATCCTCCAGCTTCAGCCAGGCCTGAGCGTTCTGGCGTACGGCCTTGAGCTTGAGGCGATTGCGGATGATGCCCGGGTCCTGCATCAGCACCTCGATCTCTTCATCGCGCAGGCGCGCCAGACGCTCGGGATCGAACCCATGCAACACCTGGCGATAACGCTCGCGCTTCTTCAGCACGGTGATCCACGACAGCCCGGCCTGCGCGCCTTCGAGCAGCAGCATCTCGAACAGATGACCGGCATCGCGCTGCGGCACTCCCCACTCCTCGTCGTGATAAGCCTGGTAGAGCGGATCGTCGGTACACCAGAAGCAGCGGGGCATGGCTGTGGGCCTCGGTCAGGGTCGAAGCGATGACTATAGCGGCAAAATAACTGGATATAAATACAGCTCAGCTACATCCTGGGTGATGCCGATATGCCGTACCCTGCGGCCTGCGCCGAGTTTCGATATACTCCCCGGCTTTCCCTCGCAAGCCTCCACAGGTGATTTTTTCGTGAGCCAGAACAAGCCTGCCGTGCGCACCTTCCAGGACCTGATCCTGGCCCTGCAGAACTACTGGGCCGAGCAGGGCTGCGTAGTGCTGCAACCCTACGACATGGAAGTGGGCGCCGGCACCTTCCACACCGCCACCTTCCTGCGCGCCGTTGGCCCGGAGACCTGGAATGCCGCCTACGTGCAGCCTTCGCGTCGCCCGACCGATGGCCGCTACGGCGAGAACCCCAACCGCCTGCAGCACTATTACCAGTTCCAGGTGGTCTTGAAGCCCAACCCGGAGAACTTCCAGGAGCTGTACCTGGGCTCGCTGAAGGCCATCGGCCTCGACCCGGAAGTCCATGACATCCGCTTCGTCGAAGACAACTGGGAATCGCCGACCCTCGGCGCCTGGGGCCTGGGCTGGGAAATCTGGCTCAACGGCATGGAAGTCACCCAGTTCACCTACTTCCAGCAGGCCGGTGGCATCGAGTGCTACCCGGTCACCGGCGAGATCACCTACGGTCTGGAACGCCTGGCCATGTACCTGCAGGGCGTCGACTCGGTCTACGACCTGATCTGGACCGACGGCCCGTTCGGCACCGTGACCTACGGCGACGTGTTCCACCAGAACGAGGTGGAGCAGTCCACCTACAACTTCGAGCACGCCAACGTCGAGAAGCTGTTCGAGCTGTTCGATTTCTACGAGAGCGAGGCCAACCGCCTGATCGCCCTCGACCTGCCGCTGCCGACCTACGAAATGGTGCTCAAGGCCTCGCACACCTTCAACCTGCTCGATGCGCGCCGCGCCATCTCGGTGACCGCGCGCCAGCAGTACATCCTGCGTGTGCGCACGCTGGCCCGCGACGTGGCGCAGAGCTACCTCAAGGCGCGTGCCCGCCTCGGCTTCCCGATGGCCACGCCCGAGCTGCGTGATGAAGTGCTGAGCAAGCTCAAGGAGTCGGGTCTGCTGCAAGACGAAGGGCAAGGCAACAACGCGGAGGCGCAAGCATGAGTGCACAAGATTTCCTGGTCGAGCTGGGCACCGAAGAGCTGCCACCGAAAGCGCTGAAAACCCTCGGCGACGCCTTCCTCGCGGGGGTCGAGAAAGGCCTCAAGGCCGCCGGCCTGAACTATGCCAGCGCCCGCGCCTATGCCGCGCCGCGCCGTCTGGCGGTGCTGGTCGAGCAGCTCGAAGCGCAGCAGGCCGACCGCAGCATGAACCTCGACGGCCCGCCCATCCAGGCGGCCTTCGACGCCGACGGTAACCCGACCCAGGCCGCCCTGGGCTTCGCCCGCAAGTGCGGTGTGGACATCGCCGATATCGACCGCAGCGGGCCGAAACTGCGCTTCGCCCAGCACATCCCCGGCCAGCCGGCAGTGAACCTGCTGCCGACCATCGTCGCCGACTCGCTGAACGACCTGCCGATCCCCAAACGCATGCGCTGGGCCGCCCGTCGCGACGAATTCGTGCGCCCGACCCAATGGCTGGTGATGCTGTTCGGCGATGCCGTGGTCGATTGCAAGATCCTCACCCAGAAGGCCGGTCGCGTCTCCCGTGGCCATCGCTTCCACGCCAACCGTGACGTGCGTATCAGCAGCCCGACGAGCTACGCCGAAGACCTGCGCAGCGCCTATGTGCTGGCCGACTTCGCCGAGCGCCGCGAGATCATCAGCCGCCGCGTCGACGAACTGGCCGCCGCTGAGCAGGGCACGGCCATCGTGCCGCCGGCGCTGCTGGACGAAGTGACCGCGCTGGTGGAGTGGCCGGTGCCGCTGGTCTGCTCCTTCGAGGAGCGCTTCCTCGAAGTACCGCAGGAAGCGCTGATCACCACCATGCAGGACAACCAGAAGTACTTCTGCCTGCTCGATGCGAGCGGCAAGCTGCTGCCGCGCTTCATCACCGTGGCCAACGTCGAGTCCAAGGACCCGGCGCAGATCGTCTCGGGTAACGAGAAAGTCGTGCGTCCGCGCCTGACCGACGCCGAATTCTTCTTCAAGCAGGACAAGAAGCAGAAGCTCGAAGGCTTCAACCAGCGCCTGGCCAACGTGGTGTTCCAGGCCCAGCTCGGTTCGGTGTTCGACAAGGCCCAGCGCGTCTCGGCGCTGGCCGGTTTCATCGCCCGCGAAGTCGGCGGCGATGCCCAGCGCGCGGCCCGTGCCGGTCTGCTGTGCAAGTGCGACCTGGCCACCGAGATGGTCGGCGAATTCCCCGAGATGCAGGGCATCGCCGGTTACTACTACGCGCTCAACGACGGTGAGCCGGAAGATGTCGCCCTGGCCCTGAACGAGCAGTACATGCCGCGCGGTGCCGGTGCCGAACTGCCGAGCACCCTGACCGGCGCTGCCGTGGCCGTGGCCGACAAGCTCGACACCCTGGTCGGCATCTTCGGTATCGGCATGCTGCCGACCGGCTCCAAGGACCCCTACGCCCTGCGTCGCGCCGCCCTCGGCGTGCTGCGCATCCTGATCGAGAAGGGCCTGGATCTGGATCTGGCCGCTGCGGTCGACTTCGCCGTCGCCCAGTACGCCGGCAAGGTCAAGACCGACGGTCTGGCTGCCCAGGTGCTGGAGTTCATCTTCGACCGCCTGCGTGCGCGCTACGAGGACGAAGGCGTCGAAGTGGCGGTTTATCAGGCCGTGCGCGCGGTCAACCCGACCTCGCCGCTGGACTTCGACCAGCGCGTGCAGGCCGTAAAGGCCTTCCGCACGCTGCCGCAGGCCGAAGCCCTGGCTGCCGCCAACAAGCGTGTGTCGAACCTGCTGAGCAAGGCCGAAGGTGGCGTCGCCGCTCAGGTCGAGGCGCACTACTTCGACAATCCCAGCGAGTTCGCCCTGCACGCCGCCATCCAGCAGGCCGACCACGCCGTGCAGCCGCTGGCAGCCGCGCGTCAGTACAACGAGGCGCTGGCCAAGCTGGCCAGTCTGCGTGAGCCGGTCGACGCCTTCTTTGTGGCGGTGATGGTCAACACAGAGGACGCGCGCGTGCGCGCCAACCGTTACGCCCTGCTGGCCCGCCTGCGCGGGCTGTTCCTCGGCGTGGCGGACATCTCGGTACTGGGCTGACGTCCCCCTGAAGGAGCGGGCACGGCTCGCTCCTTCGGCAGAATGTGAATTGGCTGCATGAAACTACTGATCCTCGACCGCGACGGCGTCATCAACCAAGACTCCGACGCCTATATCAAGACGCTCGACGAATGGCTGCCGATTGCTTCGTCGATCGCAGCCATCGCGCGCCTGTCGAAAGCCGGCTGGACGGTGGCCGTGGCCACCAATCAGTCCGGCATCGCCCGGGGTTATTACGACCTGGCGACCCTGGAGTCGATGCATGCGCGTCTGCGCGAGCTGGTGGCCGAGCAGGGCGGTGAAGTCGGCCTGATCGTGCACTGCCCGCATGGTCCGGACGACGGCTGCGACTGCCGCAAACCGAAACCGGGCATGCTCAAACAGATCGCTGCGCACTACGCCACGGATCTGCCAGGAACCTGGTTCGTTGGCGATACCAGTGGTGACCTGCAGGCAGCGCTGGCCGTCGATTGTCAGCCCGTGCTGGTGAAAACCGGCAAGGGCGAACGCACCCTGGCCAAGCCTCTGCCGCCAGGAACCCTGGTATTCGATGATCTGGCGGCCGTCGCCGATCAACTGCTCTCATAAGGTGCGAAGTACATGGCGATCCTGCAGGCCCTCAGAATCACGCTTTTCTACCTGCTGCTGTCGTCCAGCTCGTTCTTCTGGTGCCTGATCAGCCTGGTGGTCGCGCCCTTGCTGCCGTTCCGCCAGCGCTACCGTTTCGTCGTCCAGGCCTGGTGCAACTGCGGGGTGTGGCTGGCCAAGGTGATCGTCGGCATCCGCTATGAAGTGCGCGGTATGGAGAACATCCCTGAGCGCCCCTGCGTGATCCTCGCCAATCACCAGAGCACCTGGGAAACCTTCTTCCTCTGCGGTTTCTTCGAGCCACTGTCGCAGGTGGTCAAGCGCGAGCTGCTGCGCGTGCCGTTCTTCGGCTGGGGCATGGCCCTGCTCAAGCCCATCGCCATCGACCGCAGCAACCCCAAGGCAGCGCTCAAGCAACTGGCCAAGCAGGGCGATGAGCGCCTCAAGCAGGGCGCCTGGGTGCTGGTTTTCCCCGAGGGCACGCGAATTCCGCCCGGCCAGATCGGCAAATTCTCCCGCGGCGGCGCGGCGCTCGCGGTCAACGCCGGCTTGCCGGTGCTGCCCATCGCCCACAACGCCGGCGAGTTCTGGCCCAAGGCCGGCTGGTCGAAGCGCTCGGGAACGGTTCAGGTGATCATCGGCGCACCGATGTACGCCGAAGGCGAAGGCCCGCGTGCCATCGCCGAACTCAACGAACGTGCCTTTCAGTGGGTGTGCCAGCAGCAGACCGAGCTACGCGGTGAAGAACCGCAGCTGAGCCGCCTCGCGGAAACCGCCTGATCTGTGGATAAGCTGTGCGTCAAATATAACCAAAGGGCCACTAGCGCTTGTATCTGACTGATTTTGCTGGCCAATTCGCCGCGCTAGGAAAATCACCGTCCAGGGTATAAGTTGTGCCTCAGAGGTAGGGCTGGCGCACAAGCCATTGCTGCGCCAGCGCTGAATCTGCGTCTACCTCGATGGGTTCACAGTCTCGCCCGCGGCAATGACCGAAGATGGGACAAGAAAAGGACTTCGCTACCATGCCATCGATCTACCAGCTCAAACCGGCCTTCCAGAACCTGCTGCGCCCTAGCGTCGAGCGTCTTTATGCGCGCGGCGTCACCGCCAATCAGGTGACCCTGGCCGCGGCCCTGGTCTCCGTACTGCTCGGTGCCCTGCTCGCAGGCTTCAGTCACATCACCTGGCTGTTCGCCCTGATCCCCGTGTGGATGCTGCTGCGCATGGCTCTGAATGCCGTCGACGGCATGCTCGCCCGTGAGTTCGGCCAGCAGTCTAAGCTCGGCGCCTACCTCAACGAACTCTGCGACGTCATCGCCGACAGCGCCCTGTATCTGCCCTTCGCATTGCTGGCGGGCGTCTCACCGCTGTTAGTGGTGATCGTCGTGCTGCTGGCGGTGATCAGCGAATACGCCGGCGTGCTTGGCCCCATGGTTGGCGCGTCACGCCGCTACGACGGGCCAATGGGCAAGAGCGACCGCGCCTTCTGCTTTGGCGTGCTCGGTGCCGGCGTCGCCAGCGGCCTGCTGCCCGCCCTGTGGATCAACCTGCTGCTGGCCCTGATCCTCGCCCTGCTGCTCTATACGCTCTATAACCGCGTTCGCCAGGGATTGGCCGAAACGGCCTGAGCCCTTCCCCGGAATAAGGAGATTCCATGCGCCCCGTACAGTTTCAGACCTTCAGCACCCATGACGGCGTCGAGCTGAGCTATCGCCATTGGCCAGCGACTGCGCCTGGCGACGGCCCACGTCAGGCCGTGCTGCTGTTCCACCGCGGCCACGAACATGGCGGGCGCATGGCCCACCTGGTGGACGAGCTGGACCTGCCGCACTGCGACTTCTTCGCCTGGGACGCCCGCGGCCATGGCCTCTCGCCCGGCGCCCGTGGCGACAGCCCGAGCTTCGCCACCAGCGTGCGCGACGTACAGACCTTCATCGAGCACATCGGCAGCCAGCACGGCATCGTCGAAGAGAACCTGGCCGTGGTGGCGCAAAGCGTCGGCGCGGTAATCATCGCCACCTGGGCCCATGACTACGCACCCAAGGTGCGCTGCCTGGTGCTCGCCTCGCCGGCATTCAAGGTCAAGCTCTACGTACCCTTCGCCCGCCCTGGTTTGAAGCTGCTGCACGCCTGGCGCGGCAACTTCTTCGTCAACAGTTACGTGAAAGCCGGCTTGCTTAGCCACGACCCGCAGCGTATTGCCTCCTTCGAGAACGACGCGCTGATCGCCCGGCCCATCTCGGTGACCATGCTGCTGGGCCTGTATGAAGCCGCAGACCGCATCGTCGCCGACGCTCAGGCGATCCAGGTGCCGACGCAACTGCTGATCTCCGGCGCCGACTTCGTCGTCCATCGCAAACCGCAGGAAGACTTCTTCGAGCGCCTCGGCAGCCTGCGCAAGGAAAAGCACCTGTTACCGGGCTTCTTCCACGACACCCTCGGCGAACGCGACCGTGGCCATGCCCTGAGCCGCGCGCGACGCTTCATCCTGCGCAACTTCGAGGAGCCCGTGACGCGCCCCTCGCTGCTCGACGCCGACCGCCTGGGCGCCACCTGCGCCGAAGCTGAGGAGCTGGCCGCGCCGCTGCCGAAAAACTCGCTGCGCGATCTCTACTGGCGCGCCACTCGCGCCGGCATGCGCCTGGGCAGCACCCTGTCGGCCGGGGTCAAGCTGGGCTTCGACACCGGCTTCGATTCCGGCAGCACCCTCGATTACGTCTACCGCAACCAGCCGACCGGCAAAGGTCCACTGGGCCGACTGATCGACCAGAACTACCTGGATTCCATCGGCTGGCGTGGCATCCGCCAGCGCAAGCTGCATGCCGAGGAGCTGTTGCGCCTGGCCATGAGCAAGCTGCGCGAAGCAGGCGAAGCCGTACGCATCGTCGATATCGCCGCCGGCCACGGCCGCTACATCCTCGAAGCGCTGGAAGATCAGGAACAACGCCCGGACGCGATCCTGCTGCGCGACTACAGCGACATCAACGTGCGCGACGGCAATGCCCTAATCCAACACAAGGGCCTGGGCGACATCGCCCGCTTCGTCAAAGGCGATGCCTTCGACCGTGACGACCTCGCCGCACTCGAGCCAAAACCGACCCTGGCGGTGGTCTCCGGCCTGTACGAACTGTTCGGCAGCAACCAGATGGTCGGCGACTCGCTGGCCGGCCTGGCGGCAGCGGTCGAGGAGGGCGGTTATCTGGTCTACACCGGCCAGCCCTGGCACCCGCAGCTGGAGCTGATCGCCCGCGCCCTGACCAGCCACCGCGACGGCCAGGCCTGGGTCATGCGCCGGCGCAGCCAGGCCGAGATGGATCAACTGGTGGCAGCCGCTGGTTTCCGCAAGGTGGCGCAGCGCATCGACCAGTGGGGCATCTTCAGCGTATCCCTGGCACAACGGGTGAAGTGATGGACTCCACGCGCGAACCCGGATTATGGAAGCGCGGCGTCCTCTGGCTATTGCTGCTCGGCCCGCTGTTCTTCGCCAGCTACGGCTTCGCCAACTGGTTCAGCGGGCAGCGTGATGACGTTGGCAGCCTGGTCTTTGCCTGGGAATCGCAGATACCACTCTGGCCCTGGACCATCGTGCCCTATTGGTCGATCGACCTGCTCTATGGATTGTCTTTCCTGCTGCCGGCCTGCCGCCGCGAGATGGATCGCCACGCCCTGCGCCTGCTTGCCGCGCAAGTGATCTGCATCCTCTGCTTCCTGCTCTGGCCGCTGCGTTTCACCTTCGAGCGCCCGGCGCTGGACGGCACCTTCGGCCTGATGTTCGACGTGCTGATGGGCTTCGACAAGCCCTTCAACCAGGCGCCTTCGCTGCATATCACGCTGCTGGTGATCATCTGGGCGATGTTCGCCAATCACACCCGTGGATTGCTCTGGCGTGGCCTGCTGCACCTGTGGATGGTGCTGATCGGCGTTTCCGTGCTGACCACCTGGCAGCACCATTTCATCGACCTGCCCACAGGGGCGCTGGCCGGCTTCCTTTGCCTGTGGCTGCTGCCACTGCAGGGCGATACGCCGCTGCGGCAGATGCACCTGAGCCGCGATCCACGCCGTTGGCGCCTGGCGCTGCGTTACAGCCTTGGCGCCTTCGCATGCACGGCGCTGGCAGTCAACCTGGGCGGCGCCTGGCTGTGGCTGTTCTGGCCGGCCGTTGCCCTGGCTATGGTCGCGCTCAACTACCTGCTATTCGGCGCTGGCGGCTTTCAGAAGCAAGCCAATGGCCGCCTCAGCCCAGCCGCTACGGTATTGCTCGCACCCTATTTGCTCGGCGCCTGGATCAACTCGCGGCTGTGGACCTATAGTCAGCCAGTGCCCAGCCAGGTGGTGGAGGGCATCTACCTGGGTCGGCTCCCTGCGTCGAAGGATCTCGAGGGCTTTACCGCCCTGGTCGACCTCTGCGCCGAACTGCCGCTGCAACGTAAACCCGCGCACTACTGCAGCCTGCCGTCGCTGGATCTGGTGGCACCGGACATGCTGACCTGCCAACGCGCCGCAGCAGCCATCGAACGCCTGCGTCATCACGGGCCGTTGCTGGTGTGCTGCGCCCTCGGCTATTCGCGCAGTGCCACTGCCGTGGCGGCCTGGTTGCTGCATAGCGGTCGCTGCAAGGATGTGAATGCTGCCGTCGAGCTGATCCGCCAGGCACGGCCTCAGGTCGTACTCGGCCCACAACATCTGGCCGCGCTGCAAAGCCTGATCGATGCCAACGTCCCGCTGGAGGTCGCACATGCAGGCTGACCTGTTGCTGGTCGCGGTACTGCTGCGCCGTGGGCGCAGCCTCGATCATTGCTCCGCCGCGCTGAGCCTGGTCGCCGTACTCTTCGGCCTGGCGCCCTGGCTGGGTGCACCCGCTAGTCCGGCGTTAGCGCTGATCTGCGGCGCACTGCTGATCACCGGCCTGGCCGAGAAATACTGGGCGCTGCGCGTCGCCCTGGATGCCGAACTGTTCCAGCGCCTGGCCGAGGCCGGCGAAAAGCTCGACGACCAGACTCATGCGCTGGATCAGGCCCTGCAGAATCTGGGGCTGCAAAATGCGCAGCAGGGCAGCCGCACATGGCACGTCCGCTGTCACGGAGCACTGCGCCTGCTGCGTAAACAGGCCCTGTGCCTGCTGCTACAGATCGTCATCGTCATACTCGGGATATTCATCGCTCTCGCTTAAGGAGTCGCCATGCTCGCTGCATTGACCGCTTTCGCCATCACCTCGGCAGCCCGCCTGCTGACGGGCGCGCGCGCCCTCTGGCTGGGCAGCACCGCTCAACCCACTCAACGTCTGTATTACGCCAACCACAGCAGCCACGGCGATTTCGTCCTGCTCTGGGCGTCACTGCCGCCGGAGCTGCGCAAGCGCACCCGCCCGGTAGCCGGCGCCGACTACTGGCAGAAGCCGGGCGTGCGCAGCTTCCTGATCAATAACGTGTTCAACGGCGTGCTGGTCGACCGCGAGCGCAAGGAAGGCGCCAACCCGCTGCAGGCGATGTTAGATGCACTGGATGGCGGCGACTCGCTGATCATCTTCCCCGAGGGCACCCGCAACCTCGGCGACGAACAGCTGTTGCCGTTCAAGAGCGGCCTCTATCACTTGGCCCAGGCGCGCCCGGAGGTGGAGCTGGTGCCTGTGTGGATCGCCAACCTTAACCGGGTCATGCCCAAGGGCAGGGCGCTGCCGCTGCCCCTGCTGTGCACCTTGAGCTTTGGTGCTGCACTGGAGCCCATCGAAGGCGAGGCGAAGGACGCCTTTCTGCAACGCGCACGTAACGCCCTGCTGGCACTGGCACCCGAGGAGGCCTGAGATGGATCACAACACCCTGCTGCTGTTCGCCGGTATCGGTGCCCTGCTGTTGCTCGCCAGCCTGATCGGCTTTGTACTCAAGTGGCGCAGTGGCGACCGCCCCAACCCTGTGGTCGACAACCTCAACGCCCGGATCAACGCCTGGTGGGTGATGGTGCTGGTCATCGGCATCGCCTTCCTGTTCGGCAACATCGGCGTCGTCGTACTGTTCTACTTCGTCTCCTTCTATGCCCTGCGCGAGTTCATGACGCTGACGCCAACCCGGCGCAGTGACTATCCGGCGCTGGTCGCAGCCTTCTACTTCGCCCTGCCGATGCAGTACCTGCTGATCGCCTTCGGCTGGTACGGCCTGTTCGCCATCTTCATTCCGGTCTATCTGTTCCTGCTGCTGCCGATCCTCGCCTCGCTGGGCGGCGACACCACGCGCTACCTGGAACGCGCAGCCAAGGTGCAGTGGGGCCTGATGATCGCGGTGTACTGCATCTCCTCGGTACCAGCCTTGCTGACCCTGGACATCCCCGGCTATGAAGGGCGCAACCTGCTGCTGATCGCCTGGCTGATCATCGTCGTGCAGCTCTCCGACGTGCTGCAGTACGTCTGCGGCAAGCTGGCCGGCAAGCACAAGATCGCCCCCAACCTGTCTCCCTCGAAGACTGTGGAAGGCTTCGTCGGTGGCGTGGCCCTGGCCACGCTGATCGGCGCCTCGCTGTGCTGGATCACCCCGTTCGCCTTCTGGCAGGCGGCGCTGTTCGCGCTGCTGGTGTGCATCCTCGGCTTCGCTGGCGGCCTGGTGATGTCGGCGATCAAGCGTGATCGCGGGGTGAAGGACTGGGGCCATATGATCGAAGGTCATGGCGGCATGCTCGACCGCCTCGACTCCGTATGCTTCGCCGCGCCCGTGTTCTTTCATATGGTGCGTTACTGGTGGGCCTGACTCCGCAGCAACATCGGGGCAGCGGATTGCACTAGAGTTAGGAAAACCTGCCAGGCAGAGGGATAGCCATGGTCGCTCATACGCAGACGCTGTTTGGCGCCGTGGCCCTCGTTGCGGTGATCATGGGCAGTTGCCTGATCCTGGTCGGGCAACTGCGTCATCGCGATGGCATGCTCACCACCGGCCTGGGCATGTTTTCCCACGCGTTGGCCTACATCGGCTTCACCCTGTTCGGGCTGGCCTCGATGTGGCTGACCTACGTGCTGGCCAACACCTTGCTGTCTACCGCACTGGCGCTCTACACGGTCAGCCTGCCGCTGATCCACGGCCGTCGCCCGCCCTGGCGGCTGGCCTTCGCGTTCCCGCTGGCACTGGGCGTGCTGCTCAGCCTGCTGATTGACACCGAGGAGCCCCGCCAACTGGTGGCCTGCGTGCTGCTGTTCAGCCAATGCCTGGTGATCCTGCACCTGAGCCGCATCCATGCCGTGCTCGGCGGGCGTGCCCATCGCATCCTGATGATCGGTGCAGGCATCAGCCTGTTCGGCCTGGGCATTCGCGTGGTGGTCATCCTCAGCGGCGCGCCGGCGGAGATGCACTACGACGTCAGCAACCTCAAGCAGACGGTATCGGTCGCCCTCGGTGCAGCCACCATCATCATGTTCTCCTTTGGCCTGGTGCTGCTGTCGCGCGAGCGCATCGAATCCGAGCTGCGGCAGACCGCCCGGCGCGACACGCTTACCCAGATGCCCAATCGCCTGGCGATACTCGAACAGCTCAGCAACGAGCTGGAACGCGCCCGCCGCCAACACACACCGCTGTCCATCGCCATGCTCGATCTGGATCACTTCAAGCAGATCAACGACAGCCACGGCCATCTGATCGGCGATGACGTGCTCAGGCACTGCGCGGACCATCTGCAGCAGCGTCTGCGGCGTAACGACAGCATCGGCCGCTATGGTGGCGAGGAGTTTCTGCTGGTCCTGCCCGGCACCGATGCCAACGGCGCACTGGAGTTGGTCGATCAGTTGCGCCAGTCGCTGACCCAGCAGCCGGCGCAGATCGACGGCAAGAGCATCGCCTTGAGCTTCAGCGCCGGTATTTACGGCAGCACCAGCCCAGCCGGCGAGGACATCACCGGGATGCTGCTCAAGGCCGACGCCGCCCTCTATCGTGCCAAGCACGCCGGACGTAATACGCAGGTACTGGCCACGGTGGACTGACGTGCACCTTATGGATTTACCGGGTGATCCCTGCCGTCACTCGACCGACTCGATACGCCATTGCATACGGCTCAGCAGATTATTCTCACTGGCTTTTACAAACAGTCGATAGTCACTCAAGTACCAGTAATCTTCGGTCCAACTGACCTGCTTGGTCTTGAGCCTTGTGCAGTTGAAGTGTTTTACCGCACCAAGCAAAGCTGGATGCAGGCTGCTAGCGGGCCGTTCGGCACCAATCCGGCAGGTGACGGTGTTGGAGTGGCGGGTTGCCTCGCCAGCGGTCGAAGGGGTTCTGCTGAAAGTCCGGGTATAGCTGACCTCGGTATTGGACGGCATGCTCTGCCAGTCTCCGCTGAAACTCAGGCCGATCGGCGATGCCCCTTTGACCTCTTCCTTTCCGGTTTTGGTGTCGATCGCACGAGCAGCCAGGTCAAACAGACCAAGGAAGGTCAGGTGAATCGATGCCGGATCTACTGTGGGGTCCTGAATCTGCTGCAGGACCTGTCCAGATGCTGCGTCAACGGAGAAAAACACCTCCTGCTGCAAGCCGCTGAGATTCACTCGATTCATCACCTGCGCATCGTAGCGATAACTCAGCTTGCGCAATGTGCGCTCGGGGGCAGGTAGTTTCAGGTCCAAGATGGCCGAGATAACTGTGTCGGCAGCAACCGGAGTATCGAGCACAGGCGGCAACGGTGCACGTGATGCAGCGACCGGCAACTTGCTCAGTTCCACGACCGGCTGGCAGGCCGCCTTGAACACCCGCTGCTGATAGTCGGACGCCTCGACGAGGGGCTGCATGGCTATCTGCCGTTTGATCTGACCGCCAGCGAGCTCACCCCGTGAATCAACGTAGAACTGACTCATTTGCATCAGGGTGTTCTGCTGACAGTTCAATGCCAGACGCTCCTGGCTGCGCCCTCTCAGCATCACGCCCTCTTGTTCGACCCTGTAGCGCAAAGGATTCTGCTCGGCCCAGACATAAAGCAGGTCGCCTTCACGCTGCAGGCTATTGCGATCCAGTGCCAGCCAATCGCTGTTCTGCGTTTGCTCCAACGCACGCCAATCCGGTGATGGCCTTTGCGTACAGACATCCCGCAACTGAGCACTGTTCAGGAACTGCTGGAGTTGAGGGGCAGGCAGGCCACTATCAGCTGCCGATGGTTCAGCGAAAGCCAGCATTCCCTGCGTGGTCGGGAAATACATGCTGGCAACGCCTTGAACGCAGGAGGCCTCGAAGCGGGCATACAGTGATTGCATCTCTGGACGCATGACCACATAGGTCACCTGATCGCCCTCGCGCACAATAGAGTGCGGATTTGCAGGCAAGTCGACAGCCTTTTCGAACACCGCAAGCCCCGGGTGAACTGCCGGCGCCTTCGCTGTGGAGGTGCAACCGGCCAATGCCAGAACCGTCAGCGAAATACTCAGTGCTAAAGGGAAACGGATACCGTTGTAACGAGCGTCCATGCGCTAGATCCTTGAATAAACGAGCGAGTGCGAATTCTAAAGGCCTAAGGTGGACCGATTCGACGGCTTTGCTCTCAGTTTGAATAGAGCGCTGCAAGATGATCGAGGGCAACAGCCAATATCCGTGCCGGCAACTACACCGGTCAGGCCGATCACGTTTACGCAGGCAACAAAAAACCCGCCGAAGCGGGTTTTTTAAGACCTTCCGACATCCTGTCGTTTGCCATCCTGGCGCGGTCTGTCTTCCTTGACTCGGGACATCCAGTTCCCAGTAGGTGTGAGTAGATTAACCAGCCCACACAGGCGACGGGAGAGGACCGTTGCGCTTCGGCGTGTAAGCCTTTTGCCATAGGAACCCTGCGCGAAGACCCAAAAGGGTCGTGGCCTAGTCGCGGCTACCAGTACGAGCGTCGATAAAGGGCACGGCGCTGTTGGGCAAGACGGTACTCGGCAGCTTGCCGTCCCAGCGTTCGGCCTTGGTCAGCTCGACCAGGGCCTGGTTGGCCTTGAGGGCATCGGCACGGGCCTTGATCGCGTCAGCCTCCGCCTCACCACGCAGTCGCGTCGCTTCAGCCTCTGCGCGGGCACGGGCGAGGGAGGAGTCCGCTGCAGCCTGGGCCTGGGTCACGGCAATTTCGGCATTGACGCGCTCACGGGCCAGATCCTGCTCACGGGTCTTTACCGCCACCTCGGCCTTCATGCGCTCCTCGATGGAACGTTCGTAGGCGTCGGAGAAGTCGATGTTCTCAAGTTGCACGCTGTCGATCACCACCGGGCCGGAGATGGCATCGGTAAAGGCCTTGGCATAATCGAGCCCGAGCTGGCCACGCTCCTGCACCGCACGCACGGCGGTATAGCCGCCGAAAATGCGCTCAGCCTGAGTCCCCACCTGACGGCTGATCAGCCGCGTGACGAGCGCATCCTCACTGCCGAACTGCTTGTAGACCTGCTCGACATCGTCAGGCGATACATGCCAGGACACCGAAATCGACATGCTCGCGGTCTGCTGGTCGCGACTGTAAGCCTGCACATTCTTGTAGGTCGTGGTCTGGTTCTGTACGGAAATGATCTTGACGCTGTCGATCCACGGCACCTTGAAGCCCAACCCCGGCTCGGCAATATCGACGAAGGCCCCGTTACGCAGCACGACGCCCCGCTCCTTTTCATCAATGGTGTACCAGCTGTTCATCACGCTGATGATCAGCAGCAGGACCACCATCAACGCAAGGACAGGGCGCCACAGGGTAGAGATGCGCGTACTGAGGGCATCGGTTTCTTTCACACTTTGTTCCTTATTTAATATTTTAAAAATGGTACTTATTTATTAGTCCGCACCTGCCGTGACCGAAAATAAATTTGCCCCCTTTTCACGGGCATTACCGGAAAGAAGGGATAGATTTATTTATTAGCCCACTTCACTGGCGGCCAAAAAACAAATCCGTCCCCTTTTTGTCCCTTCTCCTTCTTTATTCGTCGACATCTTCCTCGCCGATCAACCCTTGAACGAAGCTTGAAAAATCGGGGCAAATTACCGTTTCCGATTTTTGTTGATTGCCCTCAGCACTAAGTTCGTCGTAAAAGTTATCAACGGTAAAATAGCTGATCGCCCCGCTATCCAAGTCCAAACAGAAATAATTCCCTCCCCAGTCGTTTGCAAAAGGGAGTAATCGTGCAGGTATAACCTGCTTGCTTAGCATTGACTGATAAGTTGATTGTAAACTCGACTGAGCGCTCGAAATAGGTTTAAAGACAGAAACCTCTATTGGCTCAGCGTCTGTTTCGCTGAACCAATAGGTGCGTTCTGGTATGCCTCCATTGTATTTAAGATAGTGATCTCTAAAGGAGGCAGGTAATTTTTTCCTGATCAATCTTTCCAGGTTGTCTAAATCAAGCGAACCAATGGCGGACTCAGTATTTGAGAAGATATTTTCTTCCATCATTAACTCCTGCTTATTAACATCGGCCAGCTTTTGATCTTGGTATTTTATTGGCGAGCCACCCTTTTTTCGAGGACGCCAAAATCGATTCAGATGTTTCGTACTTTACTTTAAAATGCTTTTCATATTGCGATACTGAACCTGCATGAGGGAACGTTGCCTCGTGTGCAGACGTCTTGACCAGTTGCATTGTAGTAGTACCGGTTTTCGGATTGAAGTCATCAACATGGTGCCAGGTATAACCTGCTGCCGTCTTCTTAGCGATACCAGCTTCTTTAAATGCTTGAGTAAAGTCGCGTCCCCGGCTTCCCTGCATTTTGATAACAACAATATTCTTTTGCGATCCTGTTGTAGGGAATAGATCACTACTTCCAGTGAAATCGACTCCAGTTAAAGCCCACCCCCACGGATCCACCCACCCATACGGCTCCGGCGCGTACTGGAACAGGTTTATCCCCCCCGCCAAGCCAATCGGGTCCGGGCTGATAAACCGTCCGATATCCGGATCGTAGAACCTGAAGGTGTTGTAGTGCAGCCCGGTTTCGCGGTCCAGGTACTGGCCCTGGAAGCGCAGGTTCTGCTCGTCGATAAACAGGCTTTCCTGCGTTTCGGTCAGGGTGTTGCCCCAGACCTGATAGCTGGCCTGCCAGATGCACTGGCCGTCGTCTTCGGTGACTTGCTGGGGCAGGCCGTTGGGGTCAGTGTGGTAATAGCGCAGACGCGCGTGTTCGCCCTGGCCATCGACGCGCGCCAGCGGGTCGTAGCTGGCTTCGTCGTAGAGGTAAAGGCTGTGCCGGCCGTTGCGGGTCTCGCTGAGCAGGCGCAGGCCGTCCCAGGTGAAATCGGTTTGGCCGAGCAGTGCGCCGCGAGCATCGTAGTGGCTTTTGCCGATACGCCGGCCGAGCGGGTCGTAGTGCATGACCACGCGGCTGCCGTCGTTGTTGGTGACCTCCCGCACGCGGTGTTCGGCGTCGTAGCTCAGCCGTTGCACCTGGTGACGGCCGCTGCGTTTTTCCACCAGGCGGCCAAAGGCATCGTAGCGGTAGCGCTTGTCCTGGTAGGTGAGCAGTTTGTTGTGGCGCACCCAGCCACTGCTGGCCGCGTCACCGCCGACCGGGTGGAGCAGGTTGGCGGCGGCGTCGTAGCTGTAGGTTTCCAGATTGCCGCGAATCAGGTCCTGGCTGGCGATGATGCGCCCGCTGGCATCGTAGTGCAGTTGCTGCTTTTGTTCGCGCTGGTTGCCCGGGTCACGGTCGAGACGGCCGATCAGGTTGTCGCTGGGATCAAAGGCGTAGCGCCGTTCGGCTTCGGCCGGCAATTGCACGGGCGTGTCCTGACGCCGGCGCTGACGGGCGATGAGGCGACCGCTGCGGTCGTACTGGCTACGGGTGACGAGCTGGCCCTGGGTGCGCAGCACCTCGCGGTGCAGGCGATCACGCTCGAAGCGGCTGACCAGTTGATCGTCGAGACTGAGCAGTTGCAGGTGGCCGCTGCCGTAATACAGGCGGCGGATACGGCGCTGATCGGGCAGTTGCGTTTCCAGCAGGTTGCCGAGTTCATCGTAGGCATGCTGCAGCGCGCCAGCAGCACTCTGCTCGCTGAGCAACTGGCCAAGGGCGTCGTAGGCGAAGGCCAGCGACTGCACCTGGCCGTCAGCCGCGCTGAAGTCGATGGCGGTAAGACGGTCGAGTGGGTCGTAGGCGTATTCGGTACGACCGTCATCGGTGTGCTTGGCAATCATCCGGCCCACGGTATCGCGCTCGAAGCGATGGACGATCGCTGCCGGCGGCGCCTCGGGCACGCTACCCAGGCCGGTGCCGTGCGGCGCTGGTGTGTAGGCCAGGGCGATCAGGTTGCTTTGCGCGTCGTAACGGTAATGCCGGGCGCTGTCGTCGAGGTCGTGCTGGGCACTGAGACGGTCGAGCACGTCCCAGGTGAAGCGGTAGCGCTCGTCGTTCTCGTTGCTCAATGCCTGGAGACGGCCATAGGCGTCGTATTCGAAGCCGACGCTGCGGCCCAGGGCATCGGTACGCTGACGCACCTGGCCACGCCGGTCGTAACGGTAGCGCACGGGCTTGCCGGCAGGGTCGAGGTAGGCGCTGAGCTGGCCGATGGCGTCGCGTTGAAATTCCTCGCAGCGGCCATCGGCGAGTTGCGTCTGCAACAGGCGCCCCTGGCTGTCGTAGTGGTAGCGGGTGATCTCGCCGAGGGCATCGGTGATCTGCACCAGGTTGCCGCGCTCGTCGTAGGCGAAGCGCGTGGGGTAGCCGGAGCAGTCGACCTGCTCGGTGAGCTGGCCGAGGGCGTTCCAACGCAGGGTCTTGCGCTTGCCGCTGGCGTCGGTGATCTCCACCGGCAGCCCGCTGGCGTCATAGCGGTAGCGGGTGACATGGCCCAGCGGGTCGATCTCGGCGATGCAGTTGCCGCGCTTGTCGTAGCGGTACCGCCAGGCATTGCCGGCGGCGTCGGTCTCGGCTTCCGGCAGCGACCAGTGGCCGAGCCATTGGGTGAAGTCTCGGCGCCCCAGCGGGTCGAGGGTTTCGCAGAGGTTGCCGGATTCGTCATAGGCGAATTGCCAACGCGCGCCGTCCGGTGCGACGGCGGCCAGCAACTGGCGTTCGTCGTTCCAGTCGAACAGCCAGAGCTGGCCGAGGGCGTCGCGATAGCGGGTGATCTGGTACTGATCGTTCCACTGACGTTCGCTGGTGCGGCCAAGGCCATCGGTGACCCGGGTGATCCCCGCATCCAGATCGTACTGCAGGAGGTACTCATCACCGTCGTCGGTCCAGTGCCGTGTCACCCGCCATTCACGGCCATCGGCACCCTGAAACTCGTTCCATTCGTAGAAGCAGCGCAGGCCAGTCGGGCGCTGGTGTTCGATCAGACGGCGGCCGCTGTCATAGACGAAGCGACGCAGCAACTGGCCCTTGTCGTCGCGGACCTCACTGAGATCACCCTGCGCATCATAGGCATAGGCGACCAGTACCTCGCGCCGCTCATCGGCGAACAGGCGCTCGACCCGGCCCAGGCGCTGCGGGTGGCGGGTGTCGGCGATCAGTTCGATGCACAGCTGGTTATGACCATCGCGCACAGCACGCAGCCGGCCAGCGGCGTCATATTCCAGCAGCAGGCGGTTGTCGTTGCGATCACCCAGCTTGCTCAGGCGTAGCCGCTGCGGCGCTTCGGGCAAGGGTTCGAACAGGCGGTAGAGGCCATCGACACTTTCCACCAGCAGCGCGCCGCTTTCATCGCGGCGGAAGTTCAGGCCTTCGCCCGGGCTGTAGCAGGCATCGCCCGGCGGCAGGCTGCCAATTTCGACAGGACGGCCCTGCTCGTCGATATAGGTCAGCACTTCGCCACCCTCCGGGTGGGCGCGTACCTGCACGGCGATCTCGAACGGCAGACTCCAGCCAGCCCCCAGCAGGCCGTCACGGCGCTCGTCGCGACTGCTGTAGAAGCGCTGCCACTCGATGGGCATCAGCCCTGGCAGGACGAAGTCGAGGTCGTCGTCTTCGCCGAGCACCTTGGCCCCGGTGCTGGCGTGCACCGGGTTGGGTGCACCGCTGCTGGCAGAGCCGAGGGCGTTGGCGATGGAGTTGGTGGCATAAGCGGTCGCGCCGCCCATGGCCATGTTGCCGGCGAAACCGGCGATCAGGCAGGGCAGCTTGCTGCAAAGCTTGCGCGGGTTGCCACGCAGCGCCATGAGCACAGTCAGGGCCAGGCCGATGCCGGGGGTCTTGCCGCTGCGAATCGGCTGCACCACCACGGCGTCACCACCGATGCGCACGTTCGGCGAGATATTGCCGCTTTCCACCACCGTGGCCTCGCAGGTGCTGCGATCGCCGCTGCGCACTGCCGGTTGGCCTTCGATGCTGACCTTGATCGAGCCTTCGGCGAGCAATTGCACGGGCATCGGCGGGTGTTTCTTGCACTCGATGGCATCCAGCGGGCAGGGGATGACGCCAGGTGCCGGCTGGGCAACCGTCGGCTGCCACATCTCGCTGAAGAAGCTCTTGGCCATGTCGAGGAAGCTGGGCTCCGGCTCCTCGGCGGGCGGCGCCTGCTCCAGCTCGGTACCGGACGGCGCAGCGGCGCTGCCCAACTTGCCAGCGGCGCGCGCTGAAGGCAGGCCATTGGTTTTGGTCTTGTTGGCGCCGGTGACGATCTTGGCCTGGACATTGGGCGGGGAGATGGCGTTGCCCAGGCCTTCACAGAAGGTCGTGAGCCCCTTGTCCCAGCCGGTTTTGTTCATGCCGACCCCCACGGCGATACCGACTACTGCGGCGAGGGCAAATCCACCGACGCCGAAGGTGAGGACGGTCAGGCCGGTGGCGGCGACCACCGCGGCACAGGCCACGGCGGTGATGGCGGCATAGGCGGCCACTTCCAGCACGCCACCGACGATGTCGGCAAGCAATGTGGTGTGCAGCAGATCATCGCCGAGCCGGGCAGCCCAGAGCGCATCAGACATCGCAGGTCATCCGTTGAGGCTGAGGCTGTGCTTGATCTGCGCCCAGTGCGCGGCATCGGCATCATTGAGCGGCGTCGGCTTGACATAGCTGAGGGCGAGCAAGCGGCGCCCATCGGCCAGCAGTACGCCGAGCTGGAACTGGTAAACCTGCTCCGGCCCCTTGCTGAACTGGCTGCGCAGTTCGACGCCGATAATGGCCTGGGCCGGGCCGACCTGGACATCTCGCAGGGCGCTGGAGCGCAGGTCCTTGACCTGCTTCGCCAGCTTGGCGACCTGAGCTTCGAAGTGGCTGCGCAAGGTTTCGCCATCGCCGATGGCGCCACGGGTAATCACCAGCGAGGTGCCGAGATCGTTGAGGCGCAGGATGTTGATGCTGCTGTCCTGCAGGTCCTTGCCGGGCAGTTGCAGGCTCAGCTCCTGGGTGGTGTAGCTCATCACGAGTTTCCTTTCTCTTGCCCGAACATGGATTTGACGGCAGCGTCGATGCTGCCCTGGTCACCCTGACCATCGGGCGTGGCGCCAGGGCCGCCACCGATGTTCAGGTTGAGCACGCCGCCCGTATTGAATTCGGCGTCGCCGCTGGCGTGGAAGTTGATCGCCACGCCGCTGAGGTTGATCTGGCCGCTGGCATTGAGTTCGAGAATGCTCTTGCCGCAGACCAGACGCAGGTTCTGGCCGACTTCTATCAGGTAGCTCTGGCTGATGCTGTCACTCTTGGTGGTACCAACTATCAGCGTGTCCTGCAGCTGAACCGCACGCACACGGTTGCTGCCGATGGTCACGGTCTCGTTCATACCGATACTCTTGACCCGGTTGTTGCCCACCGAGTGGGTTTCATCTACCTCGACGACGATGTCCTGATTGCGCTCGGCGTGGATGTACAGCTGCTCGGCGCCCTTCTTGTCCTCCATGCGGATTTCGTTGAAGTTGGCTGGCGTGCCGCCCTTGCTGGAGCGGCTCTTGATGCCGCTCTGGGTGGCGTTGGCAGGCAGGTCGTAGGGCACGGTCTGCTCGGCGTTGTAGACGCGGCCGGTGATGATCGGCTGGTCAGGGTCGCCTTCGAGGAAGCTGACGATGACTTCCTGGCCGATACGCGGAATCTGGATATGACCCCAGTTCTTGCCGGCCCAGGATTGCGAGACGCGGATCCAGCAGGAGCTGTTTTCGTTGGACTGGTCGTGACGATCCCAGTGGAAGTGCACCTTGACCCGGCCGTACTGGTCGGTCCAGATCTCCTCACCGGCGGGGCCTACCACCACAGCGGTCTGCGGCCCCTGGACCATGGGCTTGGGTGTGCCGCACAGTGGGCGGAAGGTCTGCTGCGCGTCGGTGCAGGTGAGCTGACAGGTGAACTGGCCGCCGCCGCCATCGCCACTCTCCAGCGATTCCTGAGCGACGTGATAACGGGCGCCGACCACCAGGTACTCGCGGTTCTGATCGGCGCGGCCAAAACCGGTGAGGCTGAACAGGTTGCCCGACGCGATACCGCGCACGCTGCCGCTGACCTCGATGCGCTCGTGCAGGCTCTGCAGCGCCTCGATACGGTTGCGCGCGTACTGCTCGCCATCGCTGCTCTGCACGTAGGTACCCGGATAGTCGTACAGCGGGTAGTCGCCGGCACTGTGCGGGCGAGGCATGACCGAGCGCACGTCGATGCGCGCGCTGGGACGCTGGAAGTCGTAGTCGTTGAGTTCCATCGAGCCCGGCTGCACGTGCTGGGCCAGGTACCAGTCATTGAAGTGATCGCGCTCGCGGTGCTGCCCGTCGGGCGGGTAGTAGGGCACGCTGGCATAGCCGGGCGCCGGCTGGTGCGCACCGTAGGCATCGGCGAGTACCAGCACATGGCGGTCGGCCTCGTGGCGGAAGTAGTAGTAGATGCCTTCCTTTTCCATCAGCCGGCTGACGAAATCGAAGCTGGTCTCACGGTACTGCACGCAGTACTCCCACTCGCGGTAGGGGCGGCTGAGTGCGTCTTCGAAGTCGGAAAAGCCGAGGTCGCGGAACACCTGCTTGATGATCTGCGGCACGCTCATGTGCTGGAAGATGCGGCAGTCGGACGTGCGGCTGAGCAGCCACAGCCAGGGCCGCAGGGTGACCCGGTAAGCCGCGAACTGGCCACGGTCTACGGTCTGCCCGCAGGCGGCGACGATGCCATGAAAATGGCGGTCGCCACCGCCATGCTGCTGCACCGAGAGCGACAGCGGCTTGCCAAGCAATTGGTTGAGATCGAGGCTGGCGTCGTGGGACACCAATTGCATCTCGTACTCGAACAGCCGGCCCAGTTCGTCGCTGCCGTGCATCGAGCGCAACAGCAGAACGTCCGGCCCGAGCGGGCTGGTGATGCGGGCAAAACGGGAAGATTGGGCGAAGAACATAGGTCGGGGTTCCGGCCTGCCATGGTGCGGGCCGGCGCTAGCCGACCCGCACTCGGGCTCAGGCGTTGTCGGCGAAGCTGTAGTTCAAGTCGTTGTCGACCACGCTGATGCGCACGCCGGCCAGCGGCTTGCCTTCCATCATGCGGGTGAGGAACTCACGGCTCATGTCCGGCAGCATGCCGTTGGTGAGAATGGCGTCGATCTGCCGGCCGCCGCTCTCGCTCTCGGTGCAGCGCGAGACCACCAGGTCGATAACCGCTTCGTCGTAATCGAACGGCACCTTGTGGGTGCTTTCGATGCGCTTCTTGATGCGCCCCAGCTGCAGGCGGGTGATGGCCTTGAGCATGGCATCGCTGAGCGGGTAGTAGGGAATGGTCACCAGGCGGCCGAGCAGCGCCGGCGGGAAGATTTCCAGCAACGGCTGACGCAGGTCGCGGGCGATGCTTTCCGGGTCAGGCACGTTGTCCGGGTTCTGGCACAGTTGCGCCACGCGTTCGGTGCCGGCGTTGGTGGTGAGCAGGATCAGGGTGTTCTTGAAGTCGATCAGGCGGCCTTCGCCGTCTTCCATCACGCCCTTGTCGAACACCTGGAAGAAGATCTCGTGCACGTCGGGGTGAGCCTTCTCCACCTCGTCGAGCAGCACCACGCTGTATGGCCGGCGACGCACCGCCTCGGTCAGCACGCCGCCTTCGCCATAACCGACATAGCCGGGCGGCGCGCCCTTGAGGGTGGAGACGGTGTGCGCTTCCTGGAATTCGCTCATGTTGATGGTGATCAGGTTCTGCTCACCGCCATACAGCGCTTCGGCCAGCGCCAGCGCGGTCTCGGTCTTGCCGACGCCGGAAGTGCCGGCGAGCATGAACACGCCGATCGGCTTGCTGGGGTTGTCGAGGCCGGCGCGCGAGGTCTGGATGCGCTTGGCAATCATCTTCAGCGCGTGGTCCTGGCCGATGATGCGCTTGGCCAGCAGGCTGTCGAGGTTGAGCACGGTCTCGACCTCGTTGCGCGCCATGCGCCCGACCGGAATGCCGGTCCAGTCAGCCACCACCGAGGCCACCGCCTGGTAATCGACGGTCGGCAGAATCAGCGGGTTCTCACCCTGCAACTGGCTCAGGCGCTGTTGCAGCTCGACCAGCTGGGCACGCAGAGCCTGATGATCGCTGGCGCTGTCTTGGTCAACCACGCCAGCACTTTCACGCAGGCTGGCGCGGGTAGCCAGCAGTTCGTCGACCAGCTGCTTCTCTTCGGCCCAGCGGCTTTCCAGCTCGGTCAGACGCTCGCGCTCGGCGGCCAGCAGGCTCTCGCTGTTGGCCTGGCGCAGGCTGACGTCGATGCCGATGGCGTGCTCACGGGCGATGATCTGCAGTTCGGTTTCCAGCGATTCGATACGCCGGCGGCTGTCGTCCACCTCGGCCGGCACGGCGTGCAGGCTGATGGCCACGCGGGCACAGGCGGTGTCGAGCAGACTGACCGACTTGTCCGGCAGCTGGCGCGCCGGGATGTAGCGGTGCGACAGCTTGACCGCAGCGTCCAGGGCTTCGTCGAGAATCTGCACCTGATGGTGCTTCTCCATGGTCGAAGCCACGCCGCGCATCATCAGCAGCGCCTTGTCCTCGGAGGGCTCGGGCACCTGCACCACCTGGAAACGACGGGTCAGCGCCGGGTCCTTCTCGATGTGCTTCTTGTACTCGGCCCAGGTGGTGGCGGCCACGGTGCGCAAGCTGCCGCGCGCCAGCGCCGGCTTGAGCAGGTTGGCTGCGTCGCCGGTGCCGGCCGCGCCACCGGCGCCGACCAGCGTGTGGGCTTCGTCGATGAACAGGATGATCGGCTTGGGCGACGCCTGCACGTCTTCGATGACCTGGCGCAGACGCTGCTCGAACTCGCCCTTCATGCTGGCACCGGCCTGCAGCAGGCCGACATCCAGGCTGCGCAGCTCCACATCCTTGAGCGACGGCGGCACATCACCGGCGGCGATGCGCAGGGCGAAGCCCTCGACCACCGCCGTCTTGCCGACGCCCGCCTCGCCGGTGAGGATCGGGTTGTTCTGCCGGCGCCGCATGAGGATGTCGACCAGCTGACGGATTTCCTCGTCGCGGCCGACGATGGGGTCGAGTTCGCCCTTGCGCGCCTGCTCGGTGAGGTCGATGGTGAAGCGCTTGAGCGCCTCCTGCTTGCCCATCGCCGCCGGCGCCATGGCGCCACTGGCCTCGCCCGGTGCGGCAGCGGCGAAACCGTCGCTGGCAGCCAGGTTGTTCTCCGGCGAATCGCCGACGTACTCATCGAAACGCTCGCTGAGGGTCTCCACCTTGATCTTGTCGAACTCGCTCGACAGGCCCAGCAACACCTGACGCAGACTCGGCGTCTTGAGGATGCCGATAACCAGGTAGCCGGTGCGCACCTGGTGCTCGCCGAACATCAGGCTGCCGTACACCCAACCGCGCTCCACCGCTTCTTCGACATGCGAGGACAGGTCGGTGATCGAGGTCGAGCCGCGCGGCAGGCGGTCGAGGGCGTCGGTCAGGTCACGCGCCAGACGCGCCGGCTCGAGGCTGAACTGACGGATGATGCGATGCAGGTCGGAGTCCTGCAGCTGCAGGAGCTGATGGAACCAGTGCGCCAGTTCGACGTAGGGGTTGCCGCGCAGCTTGCAGAATACGGTGGCGGCCTCGATGGCCTTGTAACCAACGCTGTTGAGCTTGCCGAATAACGCGGTACGGCTGATTTCACCCATGTGGAAGTCTCCTTGATTGATCCGCCGGCGAAGTCGCTACGGCGTGATGGCGGGCCAGCACCAGATCCCTGGCGTCGTGCTGTGGCTGGCCAAGCCAGGTGGTGTAGCCCAGGCGAGCCTGGCCGTTGAGGTGCAGCGCGGGGACTTCCTCGCGCTGCAGGATCAGATTCAGTTGCCAGTCGAGTTCATCGCCCATGTATTCAGCGACCCAGGCCACCAGCGCGGCGAAGGACTCGCCTTCGGGCAGCATGGCGTTGTACTGCTCGAGCGTCAGCGGGCCGAAGCAGATGCGGAAGCTGTGCTGACGGTCCCAGACCTGGCTGCCCAGGCAGAAGTCCACGCCCAGCTGACTGGACTCGATGCCCAGGCGTGTACGCTCGGGCAGGCTCAACCAGCTGCCGGCGTACTCTTCGATCTGCACCGGCACGCCGAAATAGTCAGAGAGGATGGCCTTCAAGCCATCGGGGTAACGGGTCTGTGCAGCCAGATGACCGCTGAAGTGCAGCTTCGCCGTATCGTCCAGCAGGCCCTGCTGGCGCAGGCTGGGCATGCCGCGACCGCTGAAGGCAGCGAGGCGCGCCGACCAGTAGTCGTCATCCGGGCGGTCATGGCTGACGGTCGGCCGGGCTTCGGCCCAGGCACGATAGAACAGGCTCAGCAGACGATGATGGAACAGGTCGAGGAAGTGCTTGCTGGTGCTGTCGGCGTGGTTGCGCTGACGCTCGCGCACATACTCGGTCAGGTGCAGCGGCAGCGGCCCGTTGGGCCCGCCAAGGCCGAAGAAGTACTGCTCCAGACGTGCCGGACGCTCATCGCCGGTGGGCGTCACGGCAGCCAGCGTGGCCGGGGCGAAAGTGCCTTCCTGACGTTGCCCGAGGCGCAGCGGATCGTCCGCCAGGCGCCGGGAACGACCCAGGCGCGGCAAGTGCGGATGCTCGTTCTCGATACGTCGCAGGGCCTGGAAGAAGTCGTACTCCCAGGGCTGCGCCTGCATCTGTGCAAGCGTATCTAGAGGTTCGGACGACGGCCGGGCCGGGCTTTCCATCGCATGATCTCGCCGCGCTCGGTGCTGCGCAGCACCGTCTCGGTAAAGCTGTTGAGGGATACGTAGCGCGCCAGGAAACGCTCGAACACAGCGCCGAGGAGAAACACCCCGGTACCGCGAAAGGCGTTCTCGTCGAACTCCAGGGTGATTTCCAGGCCACGACCGAAAACGATCGGGCCCGGCATCGGCAGGCGCCGCGTACAGGGTTTGGCGCTGACCTCGCGCAGGCCTTCGATCTGCAGCTGCAGGGCCGGATTCTGCACATCGCCATACAGCCGCAGCATTTCGCGCAGCGCGGCGGCGCCCTGGCCCTGCTCGGCCAGTGACAGATAATTCAGCGACAGCTGGCTGATCAGCCGCCAGGCCTGGTTGTCGTGTGCCGCGCTGGCACGCGGCCGACTCGGCCCGGCGACGCAGCGCACGCTCTGCACCGGGGCACTGTCGGCCAGGGTGAAGTCGCTCTTGCCGCTGCCGACCGTCATGAACAACGGCAGGTCGCGGTTGGTACACAGGGCGCTGAGGCCCAGCTGGCGCAGGTCATGGCGATACGGCGCCTGCTGGCTGTCGACCAGGCTGATGAAGGTTTCGCTGCCCACGTAGCTGGAGCGCGTGCCGTTGCGGCGCTGCCCGGCCGAGAGCACGCGTGGCTCGCGACGCACGATGTAGTACGCCTGGTCGCGCCCATAACGCGCGGGGTCGCGCACGGCATAGAAAGGCAGGAAGGTCTGCTCCGGGCCACTGCCATGGCCGGCGACGCCGCGCAGCGAATGGATCTCGAAGTCCATCGGGCGCGTACGGTCGGCGATGGCATGGTGCTCGTGCACCTTGTCGCTCAGGTGGATGCGATCCAGGCGCCGCGGGAACAGGTTGATCGCCGGGGTGCAGAACGGCAGGAACTGGCTGGCATCGACCTGGTTCTGCAGATGGCTGTCGAGACGGTCGAACAGCACGATCAGCTCCAGCTCGTTGCCGCTGCACTGGCGTACGGCGCGGCGCAGACCGCAAAAATCGACGAACAGGAAACGCTGCGGCAGGGCGAAATATTCCTGCAACAGGCGATAGCCCTGGAAGGCCTGCGGCACTACCGGCAGGGCTGCCTCGGCATCATCGAAGCCGCACGGACGAAGGGCGTCGGCCGGTAACCGTTCGACCCAGTCGCGCCCTGGCTGGCGGGCAAACACGGTAAGGCGGTTGCCCAGCAGCTGCTCATAGAGGCGAAACGGCAGTTCGTCGAGGCCGTTGAGGTACAGCGGCAGGTTATCCAGATCCAGACTGGCGAAGGGGATTTCGGCGCCGCTACGCAAGGTGATGCGCAGTGCGGCCTTGGCGCGCGGCTCGCTGGCGGCGAGACGGCCGAGCGCTGCGGCGGGGTTGCTGATGTACTCGGCGTCGGCCACCTGCAGCGGCCACAGGGTCACCGGATGGGCCGTGCGGTACTCGCAGGGGGTCTGGCTGTCCTTGCCGAGGGTGGCGCGCAGCACGCTGTCGCGCGGCAGGTTGAAACTGCCGTTGAGCGCGCCGTCATTGGCGTCGGTGTGCAGCTGCACGACCGTCATCGAGGGCGTCGGCGCCAGGTAATGCGGGTAGGCAATTTCCAGCAGGTTGTGGGTGAACACCGGATACTCGGCGTCGAGCTTGAGCTGCACACGTGCGGTCAGCCAGGCGAAACCTTCCAGCAGCCGCTCGACATAGGGGTCGGTGCATTCCAGGCCGGACAGGCTCAGGCGGCTGGCGATCTTCGGATACTCGCGAGCGAACTCGGCTGCACCGTCGCGAATGTGTTGCAGCTCCTGGTTGTACAGCTCCAGCAAACGGGGGTTCATGAGCGTCTCCGCTGCTCGGCAGGCAGCACCTGCACATGGCCGGACTCCAGGTCCAGCTCGGTGCGCAGCAGCAAGGGCAGGGGCGCCGGCTGCCCCCAGAGGTCGCCCTGAATCTCGAAACTCAGCGCGTTGTGGTTCATCTGTTCATGGCCGACGTGCGCCCGCACCCGCACGCTGTGAGCCAGGATGCGCGGCTCGAAGGTGATGATGGCGCGCTGGATCAGGCTCTCCAGGGCGGCGATATCGATGCCGGAAACGCTGCTGCCGGCCAGTGCCGGCAGGCCGTAGTTGATCACCGAGGTACCCGCTGGCGTGTGCCGGGTGGTGTCGGCGTCGAGCAGGGCGATGGTGTTGAACAGCCAGGTCAGATCGCGCAGCACCGAGGCCTTGAGCTGGTTCAGCGAGAGCACGCGGCGGTCCGCGCTTTCCTGCGGATTGCTCGGTTCGTCATCGGTCAGGCGGTCAAGCAGCGATGGCTGCAGGCGCTCGCGCGGGGTCATGGTTACCAATCGAACATCCCGACGAAGGCTTTCTGATCCCATTGGCTCGGGCCGCAGGCGGCGATGCGGCTGACCGGAGCAGCCTCCAACTGGTCATGGTGCAGGCGCAACGCTTGCAGATCGGTCAGGCAACTGCGGCTCGGCGCTGGCTGCGGCTCGCTGCGCTCGACCATGATGATCGGTGTCTGGCGGAAGTACTCGACCCGCAACTGCTGCTGGGGTGTTTCACTGAAGCGGCAGGGCCACTGCATGTCCAGAGCCAGCGGCGCAGCATCCGCCAGCGTCAGCGCGCAGCGCCCCTGAACATCGCTGAGCCGCACGGTCTGGCCCGCGAATTCGGCCTGCGTGATGCCGACAGAGGGATTCGCGCTCTGCTCGGCACAGGCGCCGAGACTGAACAGCATGGTCGCCAGCAATGAGTTACGCAGCATGGCGCGCATCAGCTCAGCTCCCAGAACCAGACAGCCTTGGCCCGATGGAAATAATCACCGGTCAATGTCAGCCCACGGTTCCACAGGTCGATATGGTCTCCGCTGGGGCGGCCATCCGGATCTGTGGGCTGGTAATAGAAATCCTTGTAGAAAATGATCCCGGTCTTGCCGGTCAGGCTGGTTCGGTCGGCCGCGCTGTTGCTGTAGATCTTTGGAGCACCCAGCTGACGCTTCTTCCATAACCAGTTGGCCAGTGATTCGGCCCCCCGGGCATGGCCGTGGGCGCAGCGTGGTTCGCTGTAGGTCGAGGAGTTGATCTGCAGCGTACGCTCGTTGTTCAGCGCGAGACTCAGGCGAATGGCGCACTGGTTGGCCCAGTTGCCGTCGCAGGGCTTGCGGTCCGGATGTTCGACCAACAGGTTCTCGTAGGCTTTCCAGAGATTGATGAACGAAGGCTTGGGCATGGCAAGGTCTCTTTGCGCAACGGTCTCAGCGTGGCAACCGCCTGCGGCTTGTCGAGGATATCCACCTCCGGGCGGGAGCCCGGAGGTGGAGCGCGTCAGATCTTGACGTTAGAGCGGATGTTCCAGCCGTACTTGATCGGGCCGCCTTCCTTGGTGCCGTCGGCTTTCTGCGGTTGGTAGTCGACCGTGACCTTGGCGAAGTTCAGGGTGATGTTCTCGATCAGGCGATCGTCGTTGCCCGAACCGCCGGTGCTCAGCGAGGAGATCAGCACCTCCTCGAGGTTGATGATCAGGTACTCGACCTGGGAATCACCGCCTGCCTTGCGCACGGTCAGGGTGACCTTGGGCACGTGCTTGCCGCTGGAGCAATGCATCATCAGGTTGGGGGTCGCCTTGTCGACGAACTTGGTCAGCGACAGATCCTGGATGCTCACCTTGCCCGCACCACCACCGGTGCCGGTGTGCATGTTGCCGGACTGGGACATGCCCCAGCTCCAGTTGAGCACTTCGATTTCGTCCTTGTGGGTCTTGTCCTGAGACTCGCCCTTGATGTCACCGATCTTGATGAAGATATCGACAGCCATGTTTTCTCCTGACGTGGCATGGGCCACTGCGTATATGTGGGGATGCCCCCGGTAATCTCACTCGTCTTGCGCATCCGCTGGATGTGCCGCGGGAGCGGCGCAAGCCGCGAAGACGCATTCGCGGCTGAAGCCGCTCCCACGGTTACAAGGCGGTTAGGCGCCCTTGGCCGACGGCAGCTTGGAAACCAGCCGCAGCGACACCGTCAGCCCTTCGAGCTGGTAGTGCGGGCGCAGGTAGAACTTCGAGTTGTAGTAACCCGGGTTGCCTTCCACTTCTTCCACCACCACTTCGGCGGCAGCGAGCGGGTGCTGTGCCTTGGTGGTCTCGGTGGAGTGCGCCGGGTCACCGTCGACGTACTTGAGAATCCAGTCCTGCAGCCACAGCTGCATCTCGTCGCGTTCCTTGAACGAGCCGATCTTGTCGCGAACGATGCACTTGAGGTAATGCGCAAAGCGGCAGGTGGCGAACAGGTACGGCAGGCGCGCGGCCAGGTTGGCGTTGGCGGTGGCGTCCGGGTCGTCGTACTCGGCCGGCTTCTGCAACGATTGCGCACCGATGAAGGCGGCGAAGTCGGTGTTCTTCTTGTGCAGCAGCGGCATGAAACCGTTCTTCGCCAGCTCGGCCTCGCGGCGGTCGGAGATGGCGATCTCGGTCGGGCACTTCATGTCCACGCCACCGTCGTCGGTGGGGAAGGTGTGCGCCGGCAGGTTAGGCACTTCACCGCCGGATTCCACGCCACGAATGCGCGAGCACCAGCCGTAGTGCTTGAACGAACGGTTGATGTTCACCGCCATGGCGTAGGCGGCGTTGGCCCAGGTGTACTTGTTGCTGTCGGCGCCGTCGGTGTTTTCTTCGAAGGCGAAGGCCTCCACCGGATCGGTCTTGGCGCCATACGGCAGACGGGCCAGGAAACGCGGCATGGTCAGGCCGATGTAGCGCGCGTCCTCGGACTCGCGCAACGAGCGCCAGCCGGCGTATTCCGGGGTGGTGAAGATCTTGGTCAGGTCGCGTGGGTTGGACAGCTCCTGCCAGGAGCCCATGCCCATCACGGTCGGAGACGCGGCGGCAATGAACGGCGCATGCATGGCCGCGCAGACCTTGGACAGCTCGCCGAGCAGCTCGACATCGGGCGGCGACTGGTCGAAGTAGTAGTCCCCGACCAGGCAGCCATAGGGCTCACCACCGAACTGGCCGTATTCCTCTTCGTACATCTTCTTGAAGATCGGGCTCTGATCCCAGGCCGTGCCCTTGAACTTCTTCAGGGTCTTGTGCAGCTCCGGCTTGGAGATGTTGAGCACGCGAATCTTCAGCTGCTCATCGCTTTCTGTGTTGTTGACCAGGTAGTGCAGGCCACGCCAGGCGCTTTCCACCTGCTGGAAATCGCTGTGGTGGATGATCTGGTTGACCTGGGCGGTGAGCTTGGCGTCGATGGCGGCAATGATCGACTCGATCGACTTGATCGCATCGTTGGAGATCAGATCGGTCTGCGCCAGGGCCTGCTCGGCCAGGGTACGCACGGCCGTTTCCACGGCTTCCTTGGCGCGCTCGGTCTTGGGTTTGAATTCCTGCATCAGCAGCGAAGCAAATTCGCTGGTCTGCTCGGTATTGGCCAGTGCGGCCTGGTCGTGTTGCAACTGTTCGCTCATGGTGGTCATCCGAATCAGGCCTGGGGCTCGTTGTCCTGGGGTTTCGGCGCGCTGGCCAGGGCCTGCAGCAATGCCGGGTCCTTGATCGCCTTCATGATCACGTCCTCGGCACCGGTCTTGCCGTCCATGTAGGTCAGCAGGTTGGCCAGCTGAGTGCGGGCCTCCAGCAGTTGGTTGAGGGCGTCTACCTGGCGCGCCACGGCGGCCGGGCTGAAGTCGTCCATGCTCTGGAAGGTCATGTCGATGCTGAGGTTGCCTTCGCCGGTCAGTTCGTTAGGAACGTTGAAGGCCACACGCGGCTTCATCGCCTTGAGGCGCGAGTCAAAGTTGTCGACGTCGATTTCCAGGAACTTGCGATCGGCTACTGCCGGCAGCGGTTCGGCCGGCTTGCCGGCGAGGTCGGACATGACGCCCATGACGAAGGGCAGCTGGACCTTTTTCTCGGCGCCGTAGAGCTCGACGTCGTATTCGATCTGCACACGGGGCGCGCGGTTGCGCGCGATGAATTTCTGAGAACTGCTGTTCGCCATGGTTTCTCTCCTGGTCGCCTGACGCGACGCGGCGTGTCGGCCACCGGCCGTCTACGGTAAAGCGTGATCCCGCATACCTGGGCCGGTCGGCCTAGTACTCGTCGGGGCCGCGCAGGTTTTCGAACTGGCTCATGCCATCGGGTATCAGGTTGCGCACAATGGTCGCGAAGTCGGCGTTGACCAGGCTGCGAGCCCGGTTGAGCAGCACCGGCAGCGGGCTGGAAGGCTCGTGGCGGGCGTAATAGGTGAGGATTCGTTCCAGGCTTCTGAGCACGTCGTCGCGGTTGGCGATTTCGCCGCTGGCTCGCATTGCGGCAGGCGCCGACACCTGCGCCGCGGGCTGCTCGCCAGCGGCTGACGCGTCTATCGGATCGCTCTCTGCGCTTGCCACGGCAGAGCTGTCGCCCAGTACCTGCAAGGCCAGTTTGAGTGGTTGCTGCAGCGCAGACAGGTCCACGCCCTGAGCGGAACCGACCTGCTCGCTGACCAGACGCTCGATGGCGCTCAGGCTTTGCAGGGCACGGTTCAGAGCCTGGTGAGTGAGCTGTAGCGACTCGCTGTCAGCATCCTGCAAGGCGCCGCCGAGCTCTTCGATGCTAAGACTCTCGTCGCTGGCCACGTGCAGACCGGCGGCACTCAGTGCCGCCCGGGTGGTGATATTGCCGAACACCCGCGAACGCACCAGCACGGCATTGCGCAGCAAGCCGAGATTGGTTTCACAGGTCAGGCCGGAAAGAACGTTGATGCGTACGGTGGGGTCATTGTCGTCGTCGGCATCGAGCTGCGGGTGAATCTCGGGCCAGTAGCGCGAGAGTAGCTCGAGGATCAGTTCGAGGCTGTCAGCCAGACCTTCGATACCGCGCAAAGCCAGGCGGCTCTGCAGCAGATAGTGAGTAATGCGCAGATCCTTGCTGCGTTGCAGAAGGACGTGGCAGGCCTGCTCCAGCTGGCGCCATTCGGGCGGCTCGGCGGCCTGAATGGCATCACCCATGCTGCGCTCGGGGCGCCCCAGCGCATCGCGCTCAAGCTGGAGAAAGTCGCTGTCGTATTCCAGATCTTCACCACAGGGCGAAGTATCGGAAATAGCGGCGAGCAACAACGAAATCTCCACGTTTTCGATCTCCTTATCGATTTGAACTGTGTCACAAAAGTGCAGTCGCTTCATCCTAGCTAGCACTTTGCCAGTCGCTGATTAATACCAACTGGCCACTACACAATCTCGATGACGTCGTGCATTCTTCAACTTAAAAATATATAAAGTCAAGGTAGAATCCGCGCACCAAGAACCTTTGTGAACGACCCCAAAGTTTCGGTAACTTGTGCGTTTGAGTGCATACTTGAACCACGAAATGGAAGGTAAGATCGCGTGTTTTCGCGATCCACAGCCCGCTTGATGGACCATTCTCGAAAGCTAGATGCGGCCCGAGAGCCGCATTAATCAAGGCTTTCACGATTTCGCGGGTGTCACGAAAGCCGGGCAGGGAGGCCACATGGCGCTGCGTTTGACCATCACCAGCTATCACAAGATCACCCCCGGTCAATGCCCCGAGAAAACCCTGGAATATGGCTCGATGGCAATTGGCCGCGCGCCCGATAATGACTGGGTTTTACCGGACCCGGCGCGCCTTGTTTCATCGAAACATTGCCTCGTACAAAATAAGGACGGCCGCTACTACATCACCGACAGCAGCACCAACGGTGTGGAGCTGGTCAAGGCCGGTGTGCGCATGCAACGTGGCAACAGTGAACTTCTTAATCACGGCGAAGTTATTCGTATCGGTGAATATGAAATTCAGGTAGCGCTGGAAAGTTCCATTGCCGAAGGCTCGGCACCATTTTCCACGGCCCCGTCTGGCAATAGTTTCGAGGCCCTGATGGCAGGCCATCAGGACGCTCCATCTGACCCGTTCAGCGCGTCGCCAAACCCCTTCGACGCTTCAGCCAGTGCTCATCTGCAGAGCGTCGCACCACACGAAACCCTGCCTGATCTGTTCGACTTTCTCGGCCCTAGCGCATCGGCACCGAAGCCCGTTGCCGACCACGTCCCGGCGCAGCAGCATGATTTTCGTCCTCCGGACGTCAAAGCCCCACCGCTGCCACAGACGCCAAGCGTCGAGCCAGGCCTGATCCCGGATGACTGGGACCTGCTCGATGGCCTCGTGCCCGCTGCACCAGCACCGACTGCACTGCCACCCGCGGATTTTGACCTGTCGCCGGAGCCGACCGAGCCGGTATCGCTGCCTCCTCCGACGCCCGCACCGACGCCTGCGTCTGCACCCAGTCAGCCAGTGACCGCTCAGCAGGAAGATGCGCTGCTGCAAGCCTTCCTCCGTGGCGCAGGGCTGGAGCGCCTGCAGCTGGATACCCAGCATGCCGCCGCGCAGATGGAAAACATCGGCCGAAGCTATCGCCTGATGGTCGACGGACTGATCGACGTGCTGCGCGCGCGCAGCAGCCTCAAGGGCGAGTTTCGCCTGCAACAGACCATGGTCCAGCCAGTACAGAACAACCCGCTGAAGTTTGCGCCCAATGCCGAGGAGGCCCTGCTTCTGCTGCTGCGGGGCGGCAATTCGGCGTTCATGCCGGCCGACCAGGCCGTACAGGACGGTTTCGAGGATCTACGCGCCCATCAGTTGGCGGTCATGGCAGGCGTGCAGGCGGCCATCCGCCACTTGCTCGCGCGCTTCGAGCCGCAGGCACTGGAAGCGCGCATGGGCAAGGGTGGCGGGCTGGCCAGCCTGCTCCCGGGCTCACGCCAGGCGCAGTGCTGGCAGCAATTCGTGGAGCTCTACGCGACCCTGTCGCGCGAAGCCGAAGACGATTTTCAGGACCTGTTCGGCCGCGAGTTCGGCCGGGCCTATGAGCAACATATCGCCCGTCAACGACGCCCTTAGGGGCGTGGGCAAGGATGAACAACGTGCGAAAACGAACACTTCGGCCCGTTCTGCTGGGCCTTATGCTGACGGGGCTGACCAGCGGCTGCAGCAAGGACGCAATGGAAGAGGCCAGCCCTGCGCACGGGTCGACCACGGTCGTCCTGCAACTGCGGGCTGACGATGAGCTCAACCCCACCACTGACGGATACAGCGCGCCCGTGCGCGTGCGGCTGCTGGAACTGCGCAGTGCGGCGACCTTCAGTCGCACGGATTACTTCAGCCTCGCCGAACGCGCCGAGGCAATGCTGGGCGGCGAACTGGTGGCGGAGGATGAGTGGTTGGTGCATCCCGGCCAGACCCGTGAACTGACCCGCAAGCTCGCCCCGTCTACCCGTCATCTCGGCCTGCTGGTCGGCTACCGCGAAATCGACCGGGCGCAGTGGCGCCTGGTGCTGGAGCCGAAGCAGGGCGCCCTCAGTCATTACCGCATCGACCTCGGGACCCACGCCGCCAGCGCGGCTCAACTCACCGCGCCGTCTCGTCTCGACTCTCGCTAACAGGAGCCCGTATGTCCTGGAACAACCGTGTGATCTGGTCCGAAGGCATGTTCATCGGCACCCAGCATTTCCAGCAGCACGACCGCTATCTGGAGGCACTGATCGATGCCCGCAGCCGCCCTCTGTCTGCGGCCGGCTGGGGCTTCGCCGACCTGCAACTCGATGTCGGCCTGCTGGCACAGGGCAAGCTGGCGATCATCAGCGCGCGTGGCCTGCTACCCGACGGTACGCCGTTCAACATCCCGCAGGACGACGTGGCGCCAGAACCGCTGGATATCGCCGACGACCTGCGCGACGGCGTGATCTACCTGGCGCTGCCGCTGCGCCGGGCGGGTGTGCGTGACACCGTGGAAGCGGGTGAAGCACTGGGCGGCGCCCGCTATCGTGGCCAGGTGCGCGAAGTGCGCGACGACAACGCAGCCTTCGAAAGCCGCGTGCCGGTGATGGTGGGTGAACGTGCGCTACGCCTGCTCAGCGCGGCCGACGGCCTGCAGGAATATGCCACCCTGGGCGTGGCGCGCGTTCGCGAAAAGCGCGCCGACCGTGCACTGGTGCTGGATGAGCAGTACATCCCGCCGCTGCTCGATGTGACGGCCAGTGCGCCACTGGCCGCGTTTCGTGGCGAGCTACTGGGGTTGCTGCATCAGCGCGGCGAAGCCCTGGCCGGACGCGTCGTGGCCTCCAGCGCCGGCGGCGCCTCGGAGATCGCCGATTTCATGCTGCTGCAGCTGGTCAACCGTGCCCAACCGCTGTTCGCTCACCTGGCCCAACTACAGCCCTTGCATCCCGAGCGTCTGTACAGCGAATTGCTGGCTCTGGCCGGAGAATTCGCCACCTTCTCCAGCGCCGGACGGCGCCCGTCGGAGTTTGCGCCGTATCTGCACGATGACCTGCAGACCAGTTTCACCCCGGTGATGCAGGCGCTGCGCGAAGCCCTGTCGATGCTGATCGACAGCAAGGCCGTGCCGATTCCCATCGTCGAGAAGGCCTACGGCGTGCACGTGGCCATGCTGGCCGACCGCAGCCTGCTGGACAACGCCAGTTTCATCCTGGTGGTACGCGCCGACATGCCCGCCGAAACCCTGCGCGGACGCTTCGGCCAACAGAGCAAGATCGGCTCGGTCGAGCACATTCGTGACCTGGTCAACCTGCAGTTGCCGGGCATCAACCTGCTGCCGCTACCGGTGGCGCCGAGACAGATTCCGTTCCACGCCGGTTCGACCTACTACGAACTCGACCGTGGCAGCGAACACTGGAAGCAACTGGCGCAATCCGGTGGCTTCGCTTTCCACGTGGCGGGTGAGTACCCCGGCCTGAACCTGGCCTTCTGGGCGATACGGGGTTAATCCATGACGGATCAAGACGACTGGCTGAACAAGCCACCGGCGCCACAACAGCCGAACAACGATCGCACGCAATTCATGCCACGCCCGGGTGGCCGTGGACCGCAGCCAGCCAGCGAAGCGCCGGCCGCACCGCCCCTGCAAATGCCGGCCGCACCACTGCCGACGGGCCAGGCCCGCGGCATGAACCCACTGGAGCAGGCTGCTGGGCCATTGCTGAGCATGCTGACACGGCTGCGCAGCACCCTCGCCCATCCCGCGCCAGCCAGCCTGCGTGCGCAGCTGTTGGGCTACCTGCGCCAGTTCGAGCAACGTGCCGAGGCCGCCGGCGTGCCGCGCAACGAAGTGCTGCTGGCACGCTACGCGCTGTGCACCGCTCTCGATGAGGCGGTGCTGAGCACCCCCTGGGGCAGCACCAGCGAATGGGGCAAGCAAAGCCTGCTGATCACCGTGCACAACGAGGCATGGGGTGGCGAGAAGGTGTTCCAGCTGCTCGAACACTGCCTGCAAAGCCCACGCGAACGGCTCGACCTGCTCGAACTGTTGTACCTGTGCACCAGCCTCGGCTTCGAGGGCCGCTATCGGGTCATGCACGATGGGCGCAGCCAGCTGGAGGCGCTGCGCGAGCGCACTGCGGCGACCCTGCGCAGCGTTCGCGGCGAGCGCGAGCACGAGCTGTCACCCCACTGGCGCGGCGTCAGCGTGGCACCGGACCGACTGTCGCGACTGCTGCCGCCCTGGGTAGGGCTGGCCGTGGCGCTGGCACTGCTACTGGTGTTGCTGTTGGTGCTGCGGATGAAACTGACGTCCGACGCCGAGCCGGTGTTCCGACAGATTCACGCCCTGGGCGAGGTGCCGGTGCAGAGCATCGAGCCGGCTGTGGTCAAACCGCGAGTAATCGAACGCCCGCGCCTGGCCACCTTCCTCGCCGACGACATTCGCGCCAACCGCGTGGCGGTCGAGGATGGCGTCGATCGCTCGGTGGTGACCATCCGTGGCGATGAGCTATTCAGCTCCGGCAGCGCCAGCATCCGCGACGACTTCCAGCCATTGCTGCTGCGCATCGCCGAGGCGGTCGCCAAGGTCAAGGGCCAGGTGCGCATCACCGGGCACAGCGACAACCAGCCGATTGCGACATTGCGTTTCCCCTCCAACTGGGCGCTTTCTCGCGCACGTGCCGAGGAGGTGCTGCAGATTCTCGCGGCGCGCACTGGCCAGGCCCAGCGCTTCAGCGCCGAAGGCCTGAGCGACACCGAACCGCTGGCGTCCAATGCCACGGCCGAAGGACGGGCGAAGAATCGCCGGGTAGAAATCACCGTACTGGCGGAGGGTGTGGAGTGAAGGCGCTGTTCGGATTCATCACCCGCTGGGTCATCCCTGTACTCGGGCTGATTGCCCTGAGCCTGATCATCTGGTTCATCGGCCCACTGCTCAGCGCGCTACAGCCAGCCTGGACGCGTTGGACACTGATCATCGTACTGTTCGCCCTGTGGCTGGGCTGGCGTCTGTTCTGTGCGCTGCGCGAGCGCCAGCAGGAGCGCAAGGTGCTCGACAGCCTGGCCGCGCAAACGCCGCCGGACGCCGCCAGCGTGGCCACCGCCGAGGAGCTGGCGACCCTGCGCCAGCGCATGGACGAAGCCCTGGCGCTGCTGAAGAAAGCGCGCCTGGGTGGCGATGAGCGGCGCAACCTGTACCAGCTGCCTTGGTACGTGATCATCGGCCCGCCGGGTTCCGGCAAGACCACCGCACTGGTCAACTCCGGGCTGAACTTCCCGCTCGCGGCGCAGCTGGGTGCCGGCGCCATTCGAGGTGTGGGCGGCACACGCAATTGCGATTGGTGGTTCACCGACGAGGCGGTGTTGCTCGATACCGCCGGGCGCTACACCACCCAGGACAGCCATGCCCAGGTGGACAAGGCCGCCTGGCTCGGCTTTCTCGATCTGCTCAAGACCCAGCGCGCGAGCCGCCCCATCGACGGTGCCTTCATCGCCATCAGCCTGTCCGACCTGTTGCAGAGCAGTGACAGTGAGCGCGCCGCGCACGTGGCGGCGATCCGCTCACGGGTGCAGGAGCTGTATAGCCAGCTCGGCGTGCGCTTCCCGGTCTACGTCATGCTCACCAAGTGCGACCTGGTGCCGGGCTTCATGGAGTTCTTCGACGACCTCAGCCGCGAGGAGCGTGCCCAGGTCTGGGGCTTTACCTTCGCCTTGGACGACGGCAAGAGCGTTGGCGGCCCGCTGGAACAGTTCGATAACGAGTTCGTCGCCCTCGAACAGCGTCTCAACCAGCGCCTGGTCGAGCGCCTGCAGCGCGAGCGCGACCCGGCCCGACGCGACCTGATCTACGGCTTCCCGCAGCAGTTCGCGGCGATCAAGGGCCTGCTCGGCGAATTTCTCAACGGTGTGTTCAAGCCCAACGCCTACTCGGAGCGCACCTTGCTGCGCGGTGTGTACTTCACCAGCGGCACTCAGGAAGGTAGCCCGATCGACCGTCTGATCGGCGCCATGGCGCAGAGCATGAACCTCGACCGCCAGCACCTGGCGCGACAGAGCGGCAGTGGCCGCAGCTATTTTCTGCAGCACCTGTTCAGCCGCGTGGCATTCGCCGAGCGCGGCCTGGTCGGTGTCGACCAGAAGGTCGAGCGTCGCCGTCGCTGGATTGCCATCGGTTCGCTGGCAGCCAGCGTGGCTCTGGTATTGGTGGTGAGCACGCTGTGGCTACTGAGCTACAACGCCAACCGCGACTACATTGCTCAGGTCGGTGCGCGCATCGCGCCGCTGGAGCAGCAGGTACGCAGCCTCAGCCCGGCGCAACGCGACGTGCTGGCGGTGTTGCCGCTACTCACCGCCGTGCGCAACCTGGCTGGCGATGCGCCGGACTGGGCCGAAGGCTTCGGTCTGTATCAGGGCGACATGCTCGAAGAGCAGGCCGCCAGCGTCTATCGCCGTCTGCTGGTGGCCACCTTCGCCCCGCGCCTGGTCAGCCGAATCGAGGAGCAGCTGCGCAGTGGCGGAGGCTCCGACTACCTCTACGAAGGGCTCAAGGCCTACCTGATGTTCGGCGGTGGCGAGCAGTACGACGCCGAGTTCATCAAGGCCTGGGTCAGCCTGGACTGGGATCAGAGCCTGCCGCGCGACCTGCAGGACGAGCAGCGCCAGGCTCTCGATGGGCACCTGCAGGCGCTGTTCGCACGCCGTCCGCCGGATGCCCGCCTGGATCAGCGCCTGATCGACGAGCTGCGCATGCAGTTGCAGCGCCTGCCGCTGGCACAGCGCGTGTACGACCGGGTCAAGCGCCAGAAGCTGCCGGACGGGGTCAGTGACTTCCGCCTCAGCGAGGCAGCCGGACGCGACGCCGCACTGGTGTTCACGCGCAAGAGCGGCAAGGCACTGAGCGATCCGCTGAGCGGCTTGTTCACCCGTCGCGGCTACCGCGAAGCCTTCCTGCGCGCCAGCGTCGGCCAGGCCAGCGTCGTGGCGGAGGAACAATGGGTACTGGGCCGTCAGCTCGACAGTACCCAGGACGCCGTGAGCCTGGCCGCAGATGTTCGCCAGCTGTACCTGCGTGACTACGTGCAACAGTGGGACGCGCTGCTGACCGACCTCGACTTCGTGCCAATCACCAGCGTGGCTCAGGCCGCCGACGTGCTGCGGATCCTCTCGGGGCCTTCCTCACCGCTCAAGCAACTGCTGATCGCCGTAGCGCGGGAAACCGACCTGCAGCAGGCACCTGACTCCGCAGACGCGACCAAGGCGACCGACGAGGGCGTCGAGCAGCTCAAGCAAAAACTCGGCTCGTTGCTCGGCCAGACGCCGGCAGGCACCGCCGTGGCCGCGGTTACGCAGATCGACCCGGTCAGCTCGCACTTCGCCGAACTCAACAGCCTGGTCAGCCAGGATCCGTCGGCACCGATGGCCATCGATGGACTGCTGGCGGATCTCAACGAATTCTACGTGCAGCTCAGCAGCATGGTCGGCGCCAGCGGCGAGGCGCTGCTCGGCGAGGCGAAGAATCAGGCCAGCGCCGCCGCCGCGAGGGTCAATCTGACCGCCGCGCGGCAACCGCAGCTGGTTCAGGGGCTGGTCGCTTCGGTCGTCGCCGCCAGCACCAACAGCATGATGGGCGGGGTGCGCAATCAGCTCAACGCGGCCTGGCAAAGCGACGTCGTCAACGTCTGGCGGCAGTCGCTGAGCGGCCGCTATCCGATGGTACCGGGCAGCCAGCGCGATTCCACGCTGGACGATTTCGGCCAGTTCTTCGGCGTCGGCGGGGTGATGGACAGCTACTTCCGCAAGTACCTGCAGCCCTATGTCGACACCTCGGCACGCAACTGGCGCTGGCAGCCTGGCGCGGCGCAGAAGCTGGGCATATCCGCCGGCGTGCTGCAGACCTTCCAGCGAGCGGCGCTGATTCGCGACGAATTCTTCCGCAGCGGCGGCCTGCAGCCCAGCGTGCGCTTCGAGCTCAAGCCGGTGAGCATGAACGCCACCATCAGCCAGTCGCAGCTCGATCTCGATGGCCAGTTGATCGGCTTCGACCACGGCCCGAGCCGGCCCGTTGCGGTGCAATGGCCGAACCCCAACAGCATCGGCGTCGTACGCCTGACGGTGTCACCACCGGTCGAAGGCGGTCGCTCGGCGCTGACGCTGGAGGGCCCGTGGGCCTGGTTCCGCCTGCTCGATCAGTCCGAATTGATCGGTGGTGCCTCGCCGGATCGCTTCAACCTGCGGGTACGTCTGGATCGCTCCAGCGTCGCCTACGAACTGCGTGCCAGCAGTGCCTTCAATCCTTTCAAGAGTCGCGCAGTGGCCGGCTTCACCCTGCCGGAGCGGCTATGACGATGATGGGTTTTTACGGCAAGGTCGCCAGTCGCGGCGACTTCATCGAACGCAACCTGACGAAGGACTTCCAGCACAGCTGGGACACCTGGCTGTCGGCTGGTCTGCAGACCAGCCAGCACCAGCTCGGCGAAGGTTGGCTGGATGCCTATCTGACCAGCCCGCTGTGGCGCTTCGCGCTGGCTCCCGGCGTCTGCGGCAACGAAGCCATGGCCGGGGTGCTGATGCCGAGCATCGACCGCGTCGGCCGCTACTTTCCGCTGACGGTCGCCTGCCGTATTCCCGGCGGTCAACCGCTCAAGGCCTTGCAGGCCAGCGAAGCCTGGTTCGAGCGGATCGAGGATCTGCTGCTGAGCACCCTGGAAGAGGGTGCCCAGTTCGAGGCGTTCGAAGCCGCGGTACAAAGCCTGGAACCCCTGCCGGACACCGCACTGCCCACGTACGACGAGGCGCATGGCCTGCAGCATTGGCCGGTGATCGATGCGCCTGGGCGCCTGGCTGCGCTCGCCGCCCAGGCCTGCAGCGGTGCCAGCCTGTGGTGGGGACGCGGCTCGCAACGTATCGCTGCGGGGTTGAGACGTTGCCAGGGGTTGCCACCGACCGAGTCCTTCGCGGCCTATCTGCTGGGCTCGGAGGTCATCGCGCAATGACTGCACTGCATTATCAGTCTGCGGCCTACAGCCACGTTGGCCTGGTTCGCCAGATCAACGAAGACGCCTATCTGGAGCGTCCGGAGGCGGGCCTGTGGGTAGTGGCCGATGGCATGGGCGGGCATGCCGCCGGTGATTACGTCAGCAGCCTGATCGTCGACAGCCTGCGCAACATCAAGGCGAGCGACAGCCTGTGTGACTACGAGCATGTGCTGCGGCTCACCCTTAGCCAGGTCAATTCGGCCGTACGCGAGCAAACCCATCTGCGCGGCGTGACCATGATGGGTAGCACCGTGGTACTGATGGCCAGCCGAGGCGACCAGGGCCTGTGCCTGTGGGCCGGCGACAGCCGCCTGTATCGCCTGAGGGGCGGCGAGCTGCAGGCAGTTTCGCGGGACCACAGCTATGTGCAGGACCTGCAGGACAGTGGCCTGCTCAGCGAGGCCGAGGCCCGCCAGCACCCACGCGCCAACATCGTCACCCGCGCAGTGGGTGTGCAAGACCAGCTGGAGCTTTCCAGCAGCCTGTTCGACATCCTCCCCGGAGACACCTGGCTGCTGTGCAGCGACGGCCTTACGCGCACGGCCGAAGATCACGAGATCCGCGAGGTGCTGACGCACGCCGATCCCTATCAGGTGGTGCGCAGCCTGGTCCACCTGGGCCTGACCCGCGGCGCTCCCGACAACATCACCGCCATCGTCATCAAGGCAACCGAGACCGCCTCATGGACCTGAACATTCCCGGTTTCGACATCGACGGTGTGATTGGCGAAGGCGCCATGGCCACCGTCTACCTGGCGCTGCAGCGCTCCCTCGAGCGCAAGGTGGCGTTGAAGATCATGGCTCCGGCGCTGGCCGCCGATGCCTCGTTCTGCGAACGCTTCCTACGCGAGGGCAAGACCCTGGCGCGTCTGGCCCATCCGCACATCGTCACCGTGCACGACATCGGCAACGTCGGCGAACACTACTACATGGCCATGGAGTACCTGCCCAACGGTACCCTGCGTGAGCGCATCGCCGCCGGCCTGAGCCCCGAACAGGGCCTGCAGTACATCCGCCAGATCGCCTCGGCGCTGGGTTATGCCCATAGCCAGGGGCTGATCCATCGCGACGTGAAACCGGCCAATATCCTCTTCCGCGCCGACGGCACCGCCGTGCTGTCGGACTTCGGCATCGCCAAGTCACTCGACGACCGTACCCAGTTCACCCAGGTGGGCTTCGCCGTCGGCACACCCAACTACATGAGCCCCGAGCAGGCGCGCGGCCTGGATATCGATGGCCGCGCGGACCTCTATGCGCTGGGCGTGGTGCTCTACGAAATACTGGTCGGCGAGCTGCCTTACATGGGCACTGACGCACTGTCCACGGCGCTGGCCCATCTGACCCAGCCGCTGCCGGAGTTACCGATACAGCACAGTCGCTATCAGACGCTGTTGCAACGCCTGCTGGCGAAGAACCCCGATGAACGCTTCAGCAACGCCGCAGAGCTGCTGGCGGCGCTCGATGCCCAGCCCGCGCCGGACCCGGAGGCCACCCTGATCCGTCCTGTGGTCACTCAGCAGGCCACGCTGGGCGCGCCATCGGCCAGCGAACTGGGGGATCTGCAACCGGTATCCATCGACATTCCACGCAGCACACCGGCCCCCGCGCCGACCTTGACGCCTTCCCCGGCAGCCACTAGCGGTAACGCAGCGGCGCGACCGGCCACCAGCAACAGCAAACCACGTATGGCGCTGCTGGCGGTTGCCGTCGCTGCCGCGCTGGGTCTGGGCGGCGGCGCCTACTGGTGGCTCAGCCAGTCTGCCGCGCTGCAGGCCTCGGTCAGTACACCGCAAAGCGGCGCGCAGATTTCCCCAGACACCATTCCAGCCGCCGATACGGGCGAGGCGGGCGAACATCCGCTGCTCATGCCCGGTAAGCAGACGCTCTACCAGCGCGTATTGCTCAAGCCCGGGGCGCAACTGCTCAGTGCTCCGGGTGACAGCACTGGCACGGCATTGCCGGCCTTTTCGGTGCTCTACGTGTATGCCCGGCGCAACCAGGACGGGCAGGCCTGGTTGCAGGTCGGCGCAGCCAGCGATGGCCGGGTGCAGGGCTGGATCGCCGCCGAGCAGGCCAGCGACTGGAAACAGAGCCTGGTGCTGAAGTTCACCGAACGCTCCGGGCGGGCACCGGTAATGTTCATGCAGCGGGCCGGCGACGTGGAACAGCTGATCGACCGCACCAGCCAGGCTCGCGAACTGCTGCTGCAGGCGCAGAACGAGCCCGAGCAGGTGCCGCAGGTGGTGGCGCTGGAACCCACCGCCAGCGCGGTACCGCAGGACCAGTTCTACCTGATGCCGATCTTCGACTTCCGCGAGGCCTTCGACGCAGAAGGCCAGCCGGTGCAACTGCTCAACATCGCCTCGATCGACCCCGGCAGCGCTGCCCGCAGCTCCGAACAACAGCCGCCCGCCACCGCCCATGACGCAGGATTTCGCACCGGCATCGTGCTGGTGGTCGACACCTCGGTATCCATGCAGCCCTACATCGACCGTGTGCGCCAGGTGGTCAGCGAGCTGCAGAGCCAGCTGCAGGCCCGCGGCGAGCTGGATAACGTCAGCTTCGGCCTGGTCGGGTATCGCAACAGCACCGCGCGCACACCGGGCCTGAAGTACCTGAGCAAGACCCTGGTCAGCCTGCAGGAGGGCAGTGATCCACGGCGTTTCCTGCGCGCCGCCGAACAGGTGCAGGCAACCACGGTCTCCAGCCACTCGTTCAAAGAGGACGCCTTCGCCGGCGTCATGCAGGCGGTCGAGGGCATGGACTGGTCGGGTTATGGCGGGCGCCTGATCCTGCTGGTCAGCGATGCCGGCGCGCTGCGCAAGAACGACCCCTTCAGCAGCACCCTGATGAACGAGGCCGAGGTACGCCAGGCCGCGCTGAGCAAGCAGATCAAGATCTTCGCCCTGCACCTGCGCACCCCGGCCGGCAAAGCCAACCATGCCTCGGCCGAACAGCAGTATCGGGTGCTGACCGCCGACAGCAACCCGCAGATCGGCGACCTCTACGTCTCGGTACCGGGCGGCGATGTCGAAGCGTTCGGCGAGCGCGTGCGCGAGATCGGCTCGACCTTCGCCGAACTGGCCGCACAGGTCCGCGCCCAGCAAGCGCCCGTGCCGCCGCAGCTCGCCGATGGCGGCAGCCTGGCGGCCAAATCGCAGGCCATCGGTTACGCCATGCACATGGATTTTCTCGGCCGCCGCAGCGCCAGCCAGGCGCCGCAGCTGGTCAGTGCCTGGACTGCCGACCGCGACCTGAGCAACCCGAGCCTGCCGACGCTGCAGGTGTGCGTGATGCTGACCAAGCTGCAGCTCAACGACCTGCAGCAGTCGCTCAAGCTGATCGTCGACGCCGCGCGCAAGACCAAGACCTCACCGGCGGATTTCTTCAGCGAGATCGCCAGCGCCAGCGCCTACATGAGTCGCGACCCCGCTGCGTTACGCCAGGGCGCCAACCTGGCGCAGAGCGGCGTACTCGGCGAATACCTCGACGGACTGCCGTATCGCAGCAAGGCGCTGAGCATGACCCAGGACCTCTGGCTGTCGCTGTCGGTGGCTGAGCAGGAAGACTTCATCGACGAGCTGGAATCGAAGATTCGCCTCTACGAAACCTTCCATAACGACATGGCCAACTGGGTGCGCTTCGGTAACGCCGAGCCTGGCGACGCCCTGTACCGTGTACCGCTGTCGACACTGCCATGAAGATTCATCTGCAGCAGGTCCTCAAGCAGCGTGGTCAGGGCGCTCAGCGCTACAGCCTGGCCATCGAGCACCTGCTGCTGGAGCCTGGTGCGCGAGTCGCGCTGGTCGGCCCCAGTGGCTGCGGCAAGAGCACGCTGCTCGACCTGTTGGCCCTGGTGCTGGCACCGGATACCGCAGAGACCTTCGACCTGCAGCCGGCCAGCACCGCAACCGACATCGCCGGGCTGTGGCGACAGGGCCGGCAGAGCCAGTTGGCGCAGCTACGCAGCCAGCACCTGGGGTACGTGCTACAGACCGGCGGTTTGCTCGGTTTTCTCGATGTACGCAGCAACATCGCCTTGCCTCGACAGCTCCTGGGGATGCCGGACAACGGCCAGGTGCTGCGGCTGGCACAGGCCCTGGACGTGCAGGAGCAGCTGGACAAGTATCCGGCGCAGTTGTCGATCGGCCAGCGACAGCGCGTCAGTTGTGCGCGAGCGCTGGCTCACGGGCCACGCCTGCTGCTGGCTGACGAGCCAACGGCAGCACTGGACCCACTCAATGCCGAGCGGGTCATGCAGTTGCTGCTGAACCAGGCCGAGGCGACCGGTGCGACCTGCATCGTCGCGACTCATGACGAGGCACTGGCGCAGCATGCCGGCCTGAGCATCCTGCGCATGAGCTGCCAGCGTGACGCTGACGGCGGCGTCAGCGCTCACCTGGAACGGGCTGCCTGATGCGCCCGCTGCTGATCGCCGGCCTGGCCTGGCAGGACTACCGCCGCGAGGCGCGTCTGTCGGCGTGCAGCGTACTGGCGCTGGTGGCGGTGATCGCGCCGTTGCTGGTGCTGTTTGGCCTCAAGTACGGCCTGGTCGGCAGCCTCACCGAACGCCTGCAACGTGATCCCGCCGTGCGCGAAATCATCCCGCTGGGCGGCACTCGTCTGCAGGCAGAATTCATCGACGCACTGCAACAGCGTGAAGAGGTTGCCTTCGCCATCGCCCGCACCCGGCAGATCGCGGCTACCAGCGAGCTGCAGGCGCCAGCGGGCACCACGGTCAGCGTGGAGATGCTGCCGACCGCGGCCGGCGACCCGCTGCTGCAAGGCCTGCTGGTACCCCAGACACTGCAGCAAGTGGTACTCAGCCATACGGCCGCGGAGAAGCTTGGGGTCGCTGCCGGCAGCCAGATTCAAGCACGCTTCGCTCGCCAGCAAGGCGGCATTCTGCAGTGGCAGCAGACCTCCGTGCAGGTGCTGGCGGTGCTGCCATTGGCGGCGTTCGAGCGTGACGCGCTGTTCGCCCAGGCAGCGCTGCTGGAAGCCGTCGAGGATTACCGCGACGGCCTTGGGGTCGCCGCACTGGGCTGGCCAGGCGCGGCGGCCAGCCAGGCACCGCGGATCTACCCGGGTTTTCGTCTTTATGCACGCACGCTGGAAGACGTCGAGCCGCTGCGCCAGTACTTCGCCGCGCAACAGGTGCAAGTCGTTACCCAGGCGGCGCAAATCGCTCAGGTACAAGCGCTGAGCCGCAACCTCGACCTGCTGTTCTGGCTGATCACCGCCCTGGCCCTAGGCGGTGCGCTGGCGGCCACCGGCGCCGGAGCGCTGGCAGCCGTCGAGCGTAAGCAGCGCGAGCTGGCCGTACTGCGCCTGCTGGGCTTCGGCAGTGGTGCCCTGCTGCTGTTCGTGATCCTCCAGGCGCTGTACAGCGGCCTCTTCGCCAGCGTCTTGTCAGCCCTGCTGTACCGCCTGGCAGAGGGCGGCATCAACCACCTCTTCGTGCAGGTGCCGGGCGACTACGCCAGTCGTCTGCTGCCCGAACATTACCTGGTCGCCCTTGGCGCCGTTCTGCTGGCCAGTGCCTTTGCCGCTGCGCTGGGCGGGCGGCGCGCGGCCAGGATCGACCCCTCACAAGGAATTCGCGATGTCTGACAGTCGTTTCGCTGCTTCCGCCCTGATACTCGCCACACTCGCGCTGGCAGCCTGCTCGCCAGGCGACGACGAGCCGCCTGCGGCAAACAACGCCGCCGCACCCGCTCAGTCCCAGGCCCAGCCTTCTCGCACGCTGGACCCGGAGCAACTGGCGAAACTGGACAACCCCAAGCCGTTGCCCGGCGACGTCAGCCTGCCATTGCCCTGCGGCGGCGAGATGGTCTTTCGTCATGTCTACGTCCTCACCCAGGGTAGCCTGGACGACCGGGAAGTCAGCCTCGGCTATCCGTTCAGCGAAGGCGAAGCCGGCTACAAGCAGTCGTTCATTTCCGGCTACCGCCGCGACTTCATCAACGGACAGTTCAGCCTGCAGGACCTGGCACCAGAGTGGCAGAAGCAGATCGCTGCTCGCCTACCCAAGATCGACGTTGGCAGCCCGCTGAAACCGATGATGTATTTCATCGGCAAGTACGAAGTCACCGCTCACCAGTACGCCCAGGTCATGGCCCAGGCTCAGTCGCTGGCCAGCGGCGAGCCTGCCCCCGCTTGCGCACCGGCCACCGACATGAGTGGACGCCTGCCACAGGTGAAGCTGTCGCGTTTCGAAGCCGAGCGCTTCGCAGCGGTCTATAGCGCCTGGTTGCTGGCCAATCACCGGGAGCTGCTGCCTGTCAGTGGACGCGGCAAGAAGGCAGAGGAGGGCGGCACCGCCTTCGTCCGCCTGCCGACCGAGGTGGAGTGGGAGTTCGCTGCCCGCGGCGGCTCGGAAGTCAGCCGCCAGCAACTGGAAGCACGACTCTTCCCGCGCCCGGTCGAAGGTAGCGACGATGACGGTCCGCTGGGCAAATGGGCGGTCTTCAACCAGGTGGCAGGTGGCACCGGTCAGGCACCTCGCTTGATGCCAATCGGCACCAAGCAGAGCAATCCGCTGGGCCTGTTCGACGTGATCGGCAACGCCGCCGAGATGGTGCAGGAGTCCTTCCAGCTGGTCAGTGCCGGGCGCCGCCAGGGCACCTATGGCGGCTTCGTGGTCAAGGGCGGCAATTACCTGGAAGGCGAGGGCACGTTGTTTACCGGCATGCGCCGCGAGTATCCGCTGTTCGGCGCCGATGGCAGCGAACAACGTAATGAGACCACCGGTTTTCGCGTCGCCATCGGCGCACTGTCAGCGCCCCGCTCGCGTTATGACGAGCTTTTCAGCCAATGGCAGAAACAGGGGCGCCTGGCCGGTCTGACCGATGACATCGCCGCGGCCGATGATCCGACCCAACGCCTCGACAGCATCATCGCCAACGCCACCGACCCGCGCCTGCAGGCCGAGCTTGGCCTGGTCAACGAAGAGCTCAAACGCAACGTCTCGTTGATTGCACGCCAGCGCGAGGAGGCGGCCGGCAACCTGATCCAGTCGGCCGCGCTAGTGGCTGAAACCATCAACAACTACAACATCCGCCTGACCAACCTGCGTCAGAGCCAGCGTGAGGCCCAGCAGAAGAACGACACGGCCTCAGCACAGATCTTCGGTGCCGCCATCCGCAACGGCACCAGTGCGCTGAACGGGGCCGTAGCCATTTATATCGACAACATGGCCAGCGGCACCCGCTACACCAACGACGTCATCGAGGTGCAGTTTCAGCGCATCAAGGAGGAGCTTGCGCGCAAGCCAGTGATCGGTAACAGCCTGGTCAGTCGCGCCACCCTGTTCGTCAGCCATGTCGCCCAGTATCGCCGCCAGCAACGCGCCGATTCGGCCGAGATCCTCAAACAGTTACTGGAAACGCGGGCGGTCCAGCGACCATGAACCTCTTCGCGATAGCCCAGAAAAGTGAACGACCCAGATCAATCCACCACCAGCAGAGAGCCCTAGCTATGTCATCCACTGCACAAACCTCGCAACCCCGCAGCCGCGTACTGACCCTCGCCGCCATCGGTTTCACGTCGATGGCCGTACTGATCAGTGGCTGCTCCACCTCCGCCGTGAACCGTGTCGGCAAAAGCACCGAGGTGAACTACTACCCAAGCTGCTACCAGCCGGTTCAGCACCTGCGTGATACCGACTCCAACCTGACTCGCTCGGTAGCCACCGGCGCCGTACTCGGCGCAGTGGGCGGTGCACTGACCGGCGCACTGACTGCTGACAAGGAAGATCGCAAGCGCAATGCCGCCATCGGCGCCGCCGGCGGCGCCCTGGTCGGCGGCGCAGCTGCCTATTACACCACCAAGCAACAACAGATCAGCGACGACCGTCAGCGCATCGGTGCCTACTCGACCGATATCAATGCCAGCGCCACCACCTTCGACCGTAGCATCGCCTACGCCGAGGCTTCCCAGAGCTGCTACCAGAACGAGTTCAGCAACCTGCTGAAACAGCGCAAGTCCGGTGCGATCAATGAGCAGGAAGGTCGCAAGCGTCTGGCCGAAATCATCTCCGGTCTGAACGAGTCCAACGACCTGATCACCGCTGTCAACGGTAAGGCCGGCGAAGACCTGAGCAACTACACCCAGGCTTACGAGGCTGACCTGAAGAATGTCGGCGTCGAGCGCGCCGAAGTGACCACAGCGGCCAAGGCACCCGCCAAGAAGCCGGCCAAAGTGCCAGCCGAAGCAGTCAAGACCGAACAGGTTCTGCAGCAGGCCGAAGCCAAGAAAGCCAAGAGCCAGCAAGTGGCAACTGCCGGTGCCACCCAGGTCAACAGCATGTGCAACAACCCGGACATGGGCGATTGGGCACCGATTCCTTGCCCTGTCTGAGTCATTTCGGATGAGTAACTGACCGAGTGCTCCGCCGGTTCTCCTTCCAGGGCAGAACCGGCGGCCATCGGTACTTCGACCAAGGAGGGCCAATGTCCGACTACCTGATCGGGTTGAGAAACACCCCATCACAGGTCATGGCGCGGCAACGCATCGAGGCCATGATCGACCTGCGCAAACTCTATTTCGCCATCGATGCCGACCCGGCCATTTCCGGTGCCGGTGTGGTGTATATCGATTCCAATTTCAACGTGGTGACCCTGCGCGAGTTCACCCCGATCTGCAGCATCAAGCCCAAACGCATCATCATCCGTGAGGCGCCGCGCAATATCTCGCCGCAGCAGTTTGCCCAGCAGGTCCAGGGCAACCCGCGGGAATCGCGAGTAGTCGCAGAAAGCGTCAATACCACGCTGGCCTGCGCTGGGGCGGTCTTGGGTTGGATCGCGATTATCGGCGGATCGGCCATCGTGCCGTTCACCGGAGGTGCGAGCCTGGTGATTACCAGTCTCGGTGTCGCAGCAGCCTCGGCGAGTTCCTTGCAGTGCGTCGCCGGCGCAGCGAGGGTGTATACCGAAATCAAGGATCCAGAAGCTCTCGACAGGCTGGATAGCGAGGAGTGGTACCAGAATACCTCGAAGGCTCTGGATATCATTTCCCTGGGCGGTGTTGCCGGGAGTGGTGCAACGATTCTGCGCGTCATGAACATGCGTAGAGCCATGACCGGCCGCAGCTGGTATCAGAGCCTCAGTGGGCTCAGCCGACAGGAGCGCCGCCGCCTGACCAACGAGATCCTCGAAAATCGCAACCCGGCCCTCACTCCCGCGATGCGCAAGGCCCTGCAAAGCAGTGGTCAGCTTCCCAAACGCATGGCCACCACTGAGATTTCTTCGGCATTGGCAATCAACATCAAGGACGCCCTGGGCGCCGGTATCGGTTTGCTAGGGAGCTCTACGGTGCAGACCTATGCCATCGGCCTGTATGAGGAGCTGGACGAGTGAAACAGGGGCCGGATTTTCTGACGATACTGCGCCAACACTTTCTGATTTTCATCAGTGCGTTCTACCTGGCGCTATTTTCCCTGGCGATCAGCATGATCCTGTTGCTCGAGGTGTATCCACCTAGCCAGCAGCAGTATGGCGTCTACATGATGTCCTGCAGCGCCGGGATCGCGATCTACCTGTGCATGGCCAACCTGCTGATCATCCGCGGCCGCCCCTGGGCAGTGTGGCTGGTCGTCACGGCCATGGTGGCCTGCATGCTGGTGGCGCTCGGACACTGGGGTAGACGCGCTCCAGACGTGATGTACAGCATTGGCCTGATACTGCCCCTGGCTACTCTGCTGACGCTCAACAGCAAGCGCTACCGCGCCATGCTAGCGGCCATGGTGGAAGTGCGAGGGCAGCGCACGGCGTGGCGTCAGCGCTGCAGAAATCGCCGTTAGCAGGAACCTTGGAACATGACCAAGCCGCACCTCGTCGAGCGTCTCAAGCGGCTTCCACCTTATTGAGACTGTTGATCACAGCCACGATGCCATCGGCATCGGCATCACCGAAGGCGCCATCCAGCCCTTCGTGATGCAGTGCAGTAAAGGGCGGCTCGTAGAGCTGGCCCGGCTCGATGGTGCCGTGCTTGGTCAGGCGCTCGATGATCATTTCCACGAAGCGGATCTGCTGGCTGTTGTAGCGGCTGCCGTCGAGGAATTTGCCGAATGCCTGCAGCGCCGCGTTGCGATCCAGCCCCACCAGCGAGCGGATGAACAGCGGTAGCGGGCGCTCGTTGCCGAAGCACTCGACGAAACGCTCACGGCTTTCCACAGGCTCGGACTGATAGACGAAACGCTCCAGCTCGGCCAGGTCGCTCGCCGTAAGCGGCTTGTTGTGCTTGAGCTTGGCGATGGCCAGGTGATTTTCGTTGGCGCGGATATAGGCCTCGACCTTCTTGCGGTACTGCGCCAGGTTGATGCCCGTGCTGAAGTCATTGAGCACCACCTCGCTGGCCTCACCGATCTGGTCGGTAAGGAAGGTGTAGACCGGGTTGGATGTGCGCCGCTCAATGAGCTGGATCAGCCCACGCAGCCGGCGGCGTACCTGCTCGATCATCGGCAGGGTGATGTCCTGCCAGTATTCCTCTGTCTGCAGATCCTGGATCAACGCCAGCTCGGCGCGAATCGCCGGGATGCTCTCCATCAACTCCAACTGGCTGGCCAGCTCACGTACCCGGTCGCGGTAGACGACGAAATCGCCACTGGAGCGCAGCACGGCCAACTGCAAGTTGAGGCAGAGCAGGTCGAATAGCTTGGCGGTGATGTGCTCGGCTTCGCGTTCGCTGGGCAAACCCGCGACATGGGCGCGCAAATCGCCTAACGCTGCATCGTCGAGGTCGTTCCAGGCTGCTCGCTCGGCGAAACGCACCACATGCTCACGCTCGGTACGCACAATGAAGTTGTCCTGATTCATCGCCGCCACCTCGCCGTGCAGCTCCTCGGTCACCGCCTGGCGCAGGCTGCCCAGGCTGTCATAGCCGCCGATGGTTTCGGCGAGCCCCTCGGGCATGCGGGTGTCCTTGCCGGAGAGCAGCGACAGCAGTTCCAGCCGCGCCTTGAACAGACGCTTGCCGACCGGCTCGGCCATGCCGCCCAGTGCGCCTTTCGGGTGCTCGTTGAAGTACTCGAAGTTGGCGCAGAAATCGAAGATATAGAACTCACTCTTGTCCACGCCCGGTGCGAACAGGTTTTCGCACAGGCGCGTGCCACGGCCGATCATCTGCAGGAATTTGACCTTCGAGCGCACGGCCTTGAAGAACACCAGATTGAGCACCTGCGGCACGTCGATGCCGGTGTCGAGCATGTCCACCGAAATGGCGATCTGCGGCAGGCGGTTGTCCTTGGCGCCGAAGGCGTCGATCAGCGTCTGTACATAGGGTTCGCCATGCACGATGACACGGGCAAACTCGCCCTTGTACTGCGGGTAGTGATGATCGAAACGGCGGGCGATGAACTTGGCGTGCTCCTTGTTCACCGCGAAGATGATGGTCTTGCCGATCAGCTCGCCGCCATCGACCTTCAGCCCGTGTTGCATCAGGTGCTGCAGCATCAGGTCGACGGTGTGTTCGTTGAATAGCTGCTTGTTCACCTCCGAGGCCAGCACCTCGGCAGGCGCTTCGCCTTCCTCGTCGGCGCGGTCGCCCCAGTCCAGGGATTCCCAGTGCTCCTTCTCGGCATCGCTCAACTCGTCGTAGCGAATGCCCTCGCGGACGAACTTGATCGGTACCGAATGCGCCTTGGGCGGCACCAGATAACCGGCGGCCACGGCCTCGTCGAGGCTGTAGGCATCGGTGGGCACGCCGGTTTCCAGGCCGAACAGGTGATAGGTGTCGCGATCCACCTCATCGCGTGGCGTTGCGGTCAGGCCCACCAGGTAGCTGTCGAAGTAGCGAAAGATCGCCCCGTACTTCTGATACACGCTGCGGTGTGCCTCGTCGATGATCACCAGGTCGAAGTGGCCGATGCCATAACGGCGCTGCTCGCCGTCCATCTCATTGATCAGGCCCATCATGGTCGGGTAGGTGGACAGGTAGACGCGGCCTTGGCCGTTCTTCTCGGTCACCAGATTGACCGGATTGGAGTCGGGCAAGTGCTCCTTGAAGGCGCTCACCGCCTGATTGACCAGCGCCACCCGGTCGGCGAGAAACAGCACTCGCTTGACCCAGTTGGCGCGCATCAGCAACTCCACCAGAGCGATGGCGGTGCGCGTCTTGCCGGTGCCGGTGGCCATGGTCAGCAGACCGGCGCGGCGACCGCTAGCCAGTGCTTCGGCCATGGCGCGGATGGCGCGCTGCTGATAGGGGCGCCCGACGATATTCGCGTTGATCGGCAGGCTGCGTATATCGCCTTGCAACTGCCGACGCTGCACGGCCAGTTCAAGCTCGGCGCGGGTATAGAAGCCCTGCACTTCGCGTGGCGGCGCACGGCGGTCATCCCATAGCCAGGTGTGGTTACCGTTGGTGTAGAAGATCAGCGGGCGCTGGCCCTTCTCGGCTTCCAGGCAATCGGCATAGAGCTTGGCCTGCTGGCGGCCGATATCCGGGTCTTTCAGGCTGCTCTTGGCCTCCACCACCGCCAGCGGCTTGCCGTCCGCGCCCCACAGCACATAGTCGGCGAAACCTTCATTGGCCTTGTTGGGCATGCCCTTGAGCGGCACTTCGCTGGACAGATTCTTGCCATCTTCCCAGCCCGCTTCACGCAACAGCACATCGATAAAGAAGCGGCGCGTATCGGCTTCGTCGTAATCGTGAGTATCCGGCACGGCGATATTGGCAGCCTTGGCCTTGGCCAGTTCGGCACGCGCTGCCGCCAGATCAGCATTGACCTGCGCCAACAAGGCTTCACGCTCGGCGAGGGTGGCGGCCTGCTCGGCGATGGCCGCTTCGCGTTTTTCCAGCGCGGCATGCTGCTCGGTGATCTGCTGCTGGAACCTGGCCTCCTGCTTCTTCAACTCCTCGCGGGTGAAGGTGGCTGCATCGCTGCTGCTGACCAGTTGCGGTACGCGCTTGTCATCGAAGCTGGCGACGATGGCCTTGGGATCGCTGGCGCGGGTGTAGGTGCGCGCGAGCCAGAACAGTACATGGAACAACTCACGCAGCAGCTTCATCGAGTCGCTGAAGCCAATCGCACCGCTGCCATGCACCGCCTGGTTGCCGGCCTTCTGGATCAGGCGCATCTTCTGCAACACCTGCGGCGGCGGCAGATCCTCGAAGTCGCGGTTGCTCAGCAGCGCGTTGAGGCTGCGGTCATAAGGCATGCGCAGATCGCGGTCATGCTCGTACAACCAATGCACTGCCTGCTCCAGCGCATGGCGGGTACGCATGCAGCAGGCACGCGGGTCGGAATACACCAGTTGCTCGGCGCCCTGGGCAGGTTCGAGAAGGGCTTTGAACTCCGGCGCGAGAAACTGGAAGTTACTCATGGCTGACTACTCACTTTCCGTTGTGCGGTAGGCCTGCATCTGGTGTGTAGGCGTGGTGGGGAAGGCCAGGCGTAGCTGCCCGGACACGACCAGTGGTTTCAGATGCTGTTGGCGTAATGCATCCGGGCTACGTTGCAGCAAGCTGGCCAAGCTTGGCCCTGTTACATACTGCCCCTCGCACAAGGCCAGAATGACGCTACGCATGGCGCTTTGGCTCAGCCTTCCGCTACGTGCAGCATTCGCCAATGCCTCCATTTGTGCCTTGTAGCCGTGTGGCAAGCACGCCAGCGAGTCGAGAATCGGCGCATCGAGATGGCTGCTAAGCCTTCTGCCGTACTCATCACGTTCCGCCATTGAATGTTCGGAGCTAAGGGCCAAATGTTCGGAGCTCGCCTGCGAATGTTCGGAGCTGACGGGCAAATGTTCGGAGCTATCGGGCAAATGTCCGGAGCTACCGCCCAAATGTCCGGAGCTGTCCGGCAAATGTTCGGAGCTGACGGGCAAATAGTCGGCGCTACCTCCGAATACATCTTCCGGGGTGGGCAAGCCGGCACCGGGCAGGCAATACACCGCGCCACGCCCTGGGTTATGGCTCTCCAGATAGCCGCCACGTACCAGTGCCTGCAGCAGGCGCGAGGCCTCGACAGAGTGCAGGCCGGTCATCTCCATGATTCGCCCATGGCTGATGGTGCGCTCGGAGGCAGCGGCAGCCAGGGTCAGGCGCTCGTCATGGGAGAGCTGCTCGAACACTGGGCCAAACTGCAGACGCAAGGCCTGCAGCACATCCTCCGGCCACAGATCGACCATGCGCAGCTCAAGCAGCGTTTGGTTATACGGCTCGCTGCGCTCGAACAGTGCGGGCGGGCGCCAGTGCTGATCCTTCCAGCCGGCGTAGATCTTCGGGATACCCGAGCCGGCCTGTTCACCCACACCGACGAAGCGGAACATCTTGTGCAGCGTGCGGTTGCGGCAGTCGTGCTCACCGCCGCGAATGGCCACTTCCGGCGGTACGCGCATCAGCCCGGGGTTACGAAAGCCGAACATGTCCGGGCGCTTGACCACCAGCACCGAGGCACGGTCGGAGTAGTCGGCATGCACCAGCACATTGGCCAGGGCTTCGCGTAGCGCCACATGCACCGGCGTTTCGTCCTGGCGTTCGCCTTTCTCCAGCTTGAACGGCACCTTCAGGTCTGCGGTGAGCTTGAGGTAGACCTTGCGGTAGAAGTCGTAGAGATTGCCCGACCATTTGCCGTCCAGGGTCACGCGATCCACCCAGCGCAGCTCGGTGCGCGCTTCCGGGCGCTCCTGATAGTCGAGCATGTAAATGGGCAACGCTTCCTGGATGGTGCTCATCCAGCCGAACATCAGCAGCCCGGCCAGGGTCAGGCCCGCCGTATCGGTTTCCCGATCACGTCGCCAGCCGCCGATCTGGCGCAGGAACTCGTGATCGTCCAGGGCGTTCCATGGGTGCGCGGGGTCGCGATTGGCGAACACCTGGCGATAGGCACGCAGAGTTTCGCTGCACAGGTCGTCGAGGTGATAGCCCTTGAGGATGCGATCATCGCGGCTGTCTTCCACCTGCTCGGCGAGCATGCGCTTGACGTCTTCGTCGGCGACATGACGGTCGCCTTCATTGAGCCGCCGATAGGTATGGCCGAAGGGATTGGGCGTCAGGTGTACCGGACGCTGCTTGCGGTTGGCGCGCGGAATCTCCACCAGCAACAGGGTACGCCCCTCCAGCTCCACCTCGCGTACGTCAGCATCGCTCAGCAGGTTGGTGCTGACCTTTTGGCGGTTATTGAGGTTGTCGAACAGCTCCTTGCGCACCTTGGCCGGGTTGGCGATGCCTTCAAGAAAAAACTGCCCTTTCTTCTCGCGCACACCAAGCAGCACCACACCGCCATTGGTATTGGCTAAGGCGCTGTAGGTGGGCCAGAAGTCCTCCGGTAACGCCCCCTGCCCCTCGCGCCCAGCCGCCAGCTTGCACTCCAGGTCGATGGATTCGCGCAGCAGTTCGAGGTCGGCGGGGGAGTGGAGGTCGATCATGGGTTAGAGCGTTCCTGAGAAGGCCTGATCTTGTATAGCCGCGAATAAGTGTTCAAGCCGAGCTAGCTGAGACTCACTCCGAGCTTGTTGCTGACCAAGTTGCATTTTGATTGCTACGAATTGGCGCTGGCGTTCAATCGTTGGCAAGGCAATCGGCAGCTCTTTGATTATGCCCATGTTGAGACCGGACATGATCGCGCCCTTTGCCCTGCTCTCAAGGTAATTGCGCGCAACAGGGTGCATCAGGAAATAGGAATGTAAGAACTCAGGCTCACACTTGCTCCGATCCAGAGAAATGCAGCAAAGGTGCTTGGTGTTGATCGCAAGCGGGATATCCTCTGGAACAACAGCACATCGGCCACATGTACCCATGATGGTAATCAACACATCACCTGGCAGCACCCGATAACGAGATAGCTTCGCGTACTTTTGCTCGGTGATATAACGCGGCTTGCCCCAGGCAAACTTGTTGCTCACGGCGTTATCGATGCCCAGTACCGCAATTCCTGAATCAACGAACTCGCTATGCAAAAGCTGGCTGCCAAATGGCCCTGTTCGCATGGCCGTCTCTGAAGCGGTGATATCTGCAACTGTCACGGATGCATCGGTTTCATCACCAAACATCTCCATAAACACCGACTGCAGCAACTGGTCGAGCTTGGCGACGGCTTCGCGGCGCTTGGCGCGCAGCGCGTCGGCCTTGTCCAGAATCGCTGCGATACGGCGTTGTTCGGAGATTGGTGGAAGAGGTATTTTATACATCCAGAACTCGCTCATAACCATCCTTGGCATCTTTGCACCAGAGACAACGGTATGAGCAAAGCTCAGAAATTCAGGTGAGCGCAAATAGTAGGCCAAATACTCAGGCAGCACCTGAGCCGGATCACACCTTAAAGGCACGAGCTCAGTAGTCGAATATCCATCGTCATCTGCCACGACTACTTTATTCAAATATGGGCGTAGCTTTGAATAAAGCACCGTGCCCGCAGAAAATGGATGGGTTGATGGCCCTAGCTCAGAAATTTTCGTTAATTTCTTTTCGAGAATTTTTCCTGTCCCAGATTCAATCTGGTCAAGGTTGAGCTCCCAAACCTCATCCTTGATAGCCGCTATGCGCTGCTTTTCATTAATAACTAAATAAGCAATTGCTTTTCGCGGAAAGGCGGTCATTGCAGCATGTCCTGCAATTCATCCATCCCTAGCATGATCTCCGACTCCAGCGCCTTCAGCTCATCCAGAATCGTCTGCGGCGACTCATGTTCGACCTGCTCGTAAACCACCTGCTTATAGCGGTTGATCGACAGGTCATACTCCTTCTCGACGATCTCCGCCTTGGGCACCAGGAAGCTTTGCTCGGTGCGTTCACGCGCCGTTTCGCCATCGCGGTTCTGCCAACGCGTCAGGATATCCGGCAGGTTGTTGCTTGCATGCTGGTCAGCAGCCAGCGGGTTGCGTTTGTCATCCAGCGAGTAGCCGTCGGCCTGCATATCGTAGAACCAGACGTGGTCGGTGCCGCCGCTATTGGTCTTGGTAAAGATCAGGATGGCGGTGGACACGCCGGCATAGGGGCGGAATACACCGGAGGGCATGGAGACGATGGCGTCCAGCTTGTGCTCTTCGACGATCAGCCGGCGCAGCTCCTTGTGCGCCTTGGACGAGCCGAACAGCACACCGTCAGGCACGATCACCGCCGCACGGCCACCCGGTTTCAGCAGGCGCAGGAACAGGGCGAGAAACAGCAGCTCGGTCTTCTTGGTCTTGACCATTTGCTGCAGATCCTTGGCGCAGCTTTCGTAGTCCAGGCTGCCGGCAAAGGGCGGGTTGGCCAGGATCAGGCTGAACTGCCCTTCGACGCTGGCGTGGCCTTGGCTCAGCGAGTCGCGGTTTTCGATGGCCGGGTTTTCCACGCCATGCAGCAGCATGTTCATCGAGCCGATACGCAGCATGGTGCTGTCGAAGTCGAAGCCGTGGAAGGTGTCGTGGTTGAAGCGCCGCGCCGACTCACCGTCGCGGTAGATCTCGTCGCGGTGATGCTGGTACAGGTATTCTGCCGCCGCCACGAGAAAGCCTGCCGAGCCACAGGCCGGGTCGCAGATGCTGTCGCCGGGGCGCGGCGCCATCATCTCGACGATCAGCTTGATGATATGGCGGGGCGTGCGGAACTGGCCGTTCTGCCCGGCGCTGGCGATCTTGCCGAGCATGTATTCGTAAAGGTCGCCCTTGGTGTCGCGATCGTCCATGGGGATGGCGTCGAGCATGTCCACCACCTTGGCCAGCAGCGCCGGGGTAGGGATGGTGAAGCGCGCATCCTTCATGTGCGCAGCGTAGGTGGACTGACCATCCTCACCGCCGAGGGTCTTGATGAAGGGGAAGACCTTTTCCGCAACCAGGGTGTAGAGGCTGCCAGCATCGCCCAGCAGCTTGAACTGCGACCAACGCAGGTGCGCCTGGTAGGGGCTGAAGATGGGGCTCTCGATGGGCTGGCCGGTGCGCGCGGCCTTCTTTTCCTTGACTGTTTGCAGCTCGTCCAGCCGCTTGATGAACAGCAGGTAGGTCATCTGCTCGATGACCTCGATGGGGTTGGAGATACCGCCGCTCCAGAATGCGTTCCAGATTTGGTCGACCTGGGATTTGATGGCGCCTGTGATCACTGGGTATGACTGCCTGAATGGGTAGAAAAATGTCTGGCCTGGATTATCCACGCCTGGCCACACAAAGAAAAACCCCGGCACTCAGGCCGGGGTTGGGTACTTCATGGATGCCGCACTTGGCGTATCAGAAGTCCAGGTTCGAAACCGCGAGGGCGTTGGACTCGATGAAGTCGCGGCGCGGCTCCACCGCATCCCCCATCAGGGTGTTGAAGATCTGGTCGGCGCCGATGGCGTCCTCGATGGTCACCTTGAGCATGCGGCGAACCTCCGGGTCCATGGTGGTTTCCCACAGCTGATCCGGGTTCATCTCACCGAGACCTTTGTATCGCTGTACGCTGTGGCGCTTGGTGCTTTCATGCATCAGCCAGTCCAGCGCTTCCTTGAAGGTGCTGACCGCTTTCTTGCGCTCGCCGCGCTGCACGTAAGCGCCTGCTTCCAACAGGTTGTTGAGCTGGTCGCCCAGCGTCGTGACCGTCTTGTAATCGTTGCTGGCGAAGAAGTCGCGGTTGAAGGTGGTGTAGCTGGACAGACCGTGCGCCTTGACCTCGACCACGGGCAACCAGACGTGACGCTCTTGGTCTTCACGCAGGCTGGCAGTGTAAGTCTGGCCAGATTTCTCCATGGTCTTCAGGCGCGCGCTGAAGCGCTCCATCCAGGCCTGCATGCCGGCGTGGTCGGCCAGTTGCTCGAGGCCGATGCTCGGCAGGTAGACGAAGTGCTCGGTGATGTCCTTGGGGTAGACGCGCGACAGGCGATCCAGGGTCTTCATTACACGGCGGTATTCGCCCACCAGCTTCTCCAACGCGCCGCCGGACAGGCCCGGAGCGTTCTCGTTGACGTGCAGGCTGGCGTCTTCCAGGGCCGACTGGGTCATGTATTCATCCATGGCCTCGTCGTCCTTGATGTACTGCTCCTGCTTGCCTTTCTTGACCTTGTACAGCGGTGGCTGGGCGATGTAGATGTAGCCACGCTCGATCAGCTCGGGCAGTTGACGGAAGAAGAAGGTCAGCAGCAGGGTGCGGATGTGCGAACCGTCGACGTCAGCATCGGTCATGATGATGATGTTGTGGTAACGCAGCTTGTCGATGTTGTACTCCTCACGCCCGATACCGCAGCCCAGCGCGGTGATCAGGGTGCCCACTTCCTGGGAGGAGAGCATCTTGTCGAAGCGCGCCTTCTCGACGTTGAGGATCTTGCCCTTGAGCGGCAGGATGGCCTGGGTCTTGCGGTTACGGCCCTGCTTGGCAGAACCGCCCGCGGAGTCACCCTCCACTATGTAGAGTTCGGACAGCGCCGGGTCTTTCTCCTGGCAGTCAGCCAGCTTGCCGGGCAGGCCGGCGATATCCAGAGCGCCCTTGCGGCGGGTCATTTCACGCGCCTTGCGCGCCGCTTCACGGGCGCGGGCGGCGTCGATCATCTTGCCGACCACAGCCTTGGCTTCGTTCGGGTTCTCCAGCAGGAAGTCGGCGAAGTACTTGCCCATTTCCTGTTCGACCGCAGTTTTCACCTCGCTGGAGACCAGCTTGTCCTTGGTCTGCGAGCTGAATTTCGGGTCCGGCACCTTCACCGAAATGATCGCGGTCAGGCCTTCACGGGCATCGTCACCAGTGGTGCTGACCTTGAACTTCTTGGCCAGGCCTTCCTGCTCGATGTAGTTGTTCAGGTGGCGGGTGAGGGCAGAGCGGAAGCCCGCCAGGTGGGTACCACCGTCACGCTGGGGAATGTTGTTGGTGAAGCAGAGGATGTTCTCGTTGAAGCTGTCGTTCCACTGCAGGGCCACTTCCACGCCGACGCCATCTTCTTCGCGCTGGATATTGAAGTGGAATACCTGGTTCACCACGGTCTTGTTGGTGTTGAGGAATTCGACGAAGGCTTTCAGACCACCCTCGTACTTGAACAGCTCTTCCTTGCCGGTGCGCTCGTCACGCAGCAGGATGCCCACACCAGAGTTGAGGAAGGACAGCTCGCGCAGACGCTTGGCCAGGATGTCCCAGCTGAAGTGAATGTTGGCGAAGGTACCTTCAGAGGGTTTGAAATGAATCTGCGTACCCGTGCCATCGGTATCGCCAACAGCGGCCAGGGGCGCTTGCGGTACGCCGTGGACGTAGGTCTGCTCCCAGACCTTGCCGCTACGGCGAATAGTCAGCACCAGCTCCTTGGAGAGGGCGTTCACTACCGATACGCCCACGCCATGCAGGCCACCGGATACCTTGTAGCTGTTGTCGTCGAACTTACCGCCGGCGTGCAGGACGGTCATGATGACCTCGGCTGCCGAGACGCCTTCCTCTTTGTGCATGTCGACCGGGATACCACGGCCGTTGTCACGCACAGTGATCGACTCATCAGGGTGGATGGTGATGGTGATCTCGCTGCAGTGACCCGCCAGCGCTTCGTCGATCGAGTTGTCGACCACCTCGAACACCATGTGGTGCAGACCACTACCATCGTCAGTGTCACCGATGTACATCCCGGGACGTTTGCGTACGGCGTCCAGTCCTTTCAGCACCTTGATGCTGGAGGAGTCGTACGTTTGGTTCTCGCTCATGCCTTCACTCCCGATGGTCTTGGGTCTGGGTGATACGGCCATGTTCCACGTGGAACATGGCAACCGGCGTATCCGTTTGCCAGCCTTCCCTCAACAATTCATGATCTACACAGGTGATGAACACCTGGCAGCGCAAATCTTCCAGCAGCCGGCACAATGCCTGGCGATGCTGTTCATCCAGCTCCGACGGTAGGTCGTCCACCAGATAAATACACTGACCACGCTTGGCCTCATTGACCAAGTGGCCTTGGGCGATGCGTAACGCACACACCACCAGCTTCTGTTGTCCTCGCGACAGGATTTCCGCCGCGTTATGCCCCGCCAGACGCAAACGTAAATCGGCACGCTGAGGGCCGGCTTGGGTATGCCCGAGCTGCTGGTCACGGAGGAGGGTCGAGGCGAGCACTTCGCTCAGCTCCCGCTCCTTGTCCCAACCGCGGTAATAGCTCAGGGTCAGTCCATCCAGCTGCAACAGCTCGGCAAGCGTGCGCTCGAACACCGGTTTCAAAGCCTGGATATAGGCCCTGCGATAGGTGTCGATCTCTTCGCTCGCACTGCACAATTCACGGTCCCACGCAGCCTGCGAAGCACCGTCAAGTGTACCATGGCGCAGCCACGAGTTCCGCTGCCGCAGGGCTTTCTGCAGGCGTTGCCAGGCTCCGAGAAACCGATGTTCCACGTGGAACACGCCCCAGTCGAGAAACTGCCGACGAATCTTCGGCGCGCCTTCCAGAAGGCGAAAGCTATCCGGGTTGATCAACTGCAACGGCAACAGGTCAGCCAGCTGTGCAGCGCTGCGCGCGTTCTGTCCATCGATGCGAATCTGCAACTCGCCCTGGCGATCACGAGAAATACCCAGGTTGCTGGAGCCACCTTCAGCCAATTGCACCTGACCAAAGATGGTACAGGCGGGCTGTTCGTAGTGGATGACGGGTTGCAGGCGTGTGCTGCGAAAGGAACGGGCGAGGCCGAGCAGATGGATCGCCTCGAGCAGGCTGGTCTTGCCGCTGCCGTTAGCGCCGTGAAGGATATTGATGCGGGAGGAGGGGGAGAGGGTCACCGGGTGCAGATTGCGCACCGCGGTGACCGTGATACGGCTTAGGGACATTAAAGACGCATCGGCATGACGACGTAGGCAGAGTCGTCATTATCGGCTTCCTGCAGCAGGGCGCTGCTATTGGAGTCGGAGAGGATCAGGCGCACCTGCTCGGTACCCATCACGCCCAGCACATCCAGTAGGTAGCTGACGTTGAAACCAATCTCCAGACCGGCACCGTTGTAGTCGACAACGATCTCTTCCTCGGCCTCTTCCTGCTCCGGGTTGTTGGCCTGGATTTTCAGCAGGCCCGACGCCAGGGTCAGGCGGATGCCACGATACTTTTCATTGGAAAGAATCGCGGTACGGCTGAACGCTTCGCGAAGACCCTGACGATCTGCCAGCACCAGCTTGTCGCCACCACGCGGCAGCACGCGCTCGTAATCCGGGAACTTGCCGTCGACCAGTTTGGAGGTGAAGGTGAATTCACCGGTGTTGGCACGGATGTGGTGCTGACCCAGGACGATGGCCACTTCAGCGTCCTGATCGGTGAGCAGACGAGCCAGCTCGAGAATACCTTTGCGCGGCACGATGACCTGGTGCTTGCCGTCCTGCTGGATGGTCGCTTCCATCGAGCACATGGCCAGACGGTGACCGTCGGTGGCGACGGCGCGCAGCAGACCGCTTTGCACTTCCAACAGCATACCGTTGAGGTAGTAGCGCACGTCCTGCTGAGCCATGGCGAAGCTGGTGCGCTCGATCAGGCGGCGCACCTTGGCTTGCGGCAGATTGAAGGTCAGCGAGCCCGGGCCTTCCTCCACGGTGGGGAAGTCATTGGCCGGCAACGTCGACAGGGTGAAACGACTGCGACCAGCCTTGACCAGCAGCTTCTGGTCATCCACACGAATGTCGATCAGCGCGTCGCTTGGCAGGCTCTTGCAGATATCCATCAGCTTGCGCGCCGGCACGGTGATCTCACCCGGCTCGGCGGCGTCTTCCAGCGTGACGCGACCAACCAGTTCGACCTCGAGGTCGGTACCGGTCAGCGAAAGCTGCTGGCCTTCGACCACCAGCAGGACGTTGGACAAAACCGGCAGCGTCTGGCGTCGTTCCACGACACCGGCGACCAGTTGCAGGGGTTTCAACAGGGCTTCGCGTTGAATAGTGAAATGCATGGTCTAGTCCCTTGCCTCGTGGATATACGTGTAATTAGAACCTGTAAAAAGTCTCGCGAGCTAGCGCCATGCAAGGCGAAAACAGGGGTGGAACGATCGGAGTCGCGGGCGACTGTACTTTTGTACATGAGCATTCCGAGCCTGTTTTCAACGCAGCAGAGCCGACGCGCAGCAGACTGTAACGGGTTCAGGTAGTCAGGGTGCGCAGCAGGTTCTTGTAGTCCTCGCGGATGTCCGCGTCGGATCCCCTAAGTTCAGCAATCTTACGGCAAGCGTGCAACACCGTGGTGTGATCACGCCCGCCGAAGGCCACACCGATTTCCGGCAGGCTGTGGTTGGTCAACTCCTTCGACAAGGCCATGGCCACCTGACGCGGCCTGGCAATCGAACGAGAACGGCGCTTGGAAAGCAGATCGGTAATCTTGATCTTGTAATACTCAGCGGTGGTGCGCTGAATATTGTCGATGCTGACCAGCTTGTCCTGCAGAGCCAACAGGTCCTTGAGCGATTCGCGGATCAGCTCGATGGTGATGTCCCGACCCATGAAGTGCGAGTGAGCGATCACCCGCTTCAGCGCGCCTTCGAGCTCACGCACGTTGGAGCGAATACGCTGGGCGATGAAGAACGCGGCGTCATGCGGCAGATCGACTTTGGCCTGGTCGGCCTTCTTCATCAGAATCGCCACACGGGTTTCCAGTTCCGGCGGCTCGACCGCTACGGTCAGGCCCCAGCCGAAGCGCGACTTCAGGCGCTCCTCCAGGCCTTCGATCTCCTTCGGGTAGCGGTCGCTGGTGAGAATCACCTGCTGGCCACCTTCGAGCAGTGCGTTGAAGGTGTGGAAGAACTCCTCCTGGGAGCGCTCCTTCTTGGCGAAGAACTGGATATCGTCGATCAACAGCGCGTCTACCGAACGGTAGAAGCGCTTGAACTCATTGATGGCGTTGAGCTGCAGCGCCTTGACCATGTCAGCGACGAAACGCTCGGAATGCAGATAGACCACCTTGGCATTGGGATTCTTCGCCAGCAGGTGGTTACCTACGGCATGCATCAGGTGGGTCTTGCCCAGGCCGACGCCGCCATAAAGGAACAGTGGGTTGTAACCATGCTTGGGGTTGTCCGCCACCTGCCAGGCGGCCGCGCGGGCCAACTGGTTCGACTTGCCCTCGACGAAGTTGTCGAAGGTAAAGGTGCGATTGAGGTAGCTGGTGTGCTTGAGGCCACCTTCGACCTGCACGGTGCGTTCGGTACGCGGCGCTACAGCAGGTGTCGGCGCTTGCGGCGCGGAGCCGGCCATCGAGTCGAAGCTGGCGCGCGAAGGTTCTTCCTGAGCAGGCGGCGGAACCGGCTTGCTGACGGCAGCAGCAGCCTGGACCTGAGCCGCGCGTGCGGCGGCGGGAAGCGGTGCCGTCGGTGCGACGCGCGCAGTCGCGGCGCGCTTGCTGCCTATTAATAAGGAAAGCGCAGGGACCAAACCACCAGAGCGCTCACCGAGCAATTCGAGCAAACGACCCAGGTACTTCTCGTTGACCCAGTCGAGTACAAAACGATTGGGCGCATAGACGCGCAGCTCGTCGCCTTCGGCTTCAACCTGCAGAGGACGGATCCAGGTGTTGAATTGCTGGGCCGGCAATTCATCGCGCAGAAGCTCGACGCATTGCTGCCATAGTTCCACTGACACTGACTATCCCCTCGGGCGGCGATGCAAAAACAGCCGCTATTGTAACGGTCAACGACCGAGTTATCCACATAACAGCGGTTAGATGGCCAAGTAAAATCAAAGCCTTAGTTACATTCACAAGACTTATCAGCATGCTCATAAACCTTGTGGATAAGCACCCGATAAGCGTCTGCATAAGCCTGGGGACGAATGGGCGGATAACCTGCCTGTGGGTAAACCGCCGTTTCATCCTCAGGCTACATACAGGGCACGCACAGTCGAGACACCTCTTTTGGACAGGCTTATCATCGTCGCTCAAGCCCAAGCAGCGTGGCTGGCAGAGGGTTTTCCACAGCCAAGGGCGCTGCTAATCAACATAAACATAGAAAAAGAGCTTTAAACCCTTTCCTTTCTTTCTATTTCTATCTAGCGAATAAGGCTGGTTGGAAATTGACCTGCCGCGCGGCTTTCTCTAGAATTGCCGGTCTCTTTAAACCAGGGTCATTCCGACCCTAGTCGATCACCCAGGTAACGCACCATGAAACGCACTTTCCAACCCAGCACCATCAAGCGCGCTCGCACCCACGGTTTCCGTGCCCGTATGGCCACCAAGAACGGTCGTGCCGTCCTGTCGCGTCGTCGCGCCAAGGGCCGCAAGCGTCTGACTGTCTAATTCATCCAGACAGGTGGTGAGTCGAGGCTTCGACCGGGAAAAGCGACTGCTGACTCCCCGGCAATTCAAGGCAGTCTTCGACTCCCCAAGCGGCAAAGCTCCGGGCAAAAGTGTCCTGCTGCTAGCGCGCGATAACCAGCTTGATCATCCCCGCCTAGGTCTGGTGATCGGCAAAAAGAGCGTCAAGCTCGCCGTCGAGCGCAACCGCATCAAGCGTCAAATCCGCGAGTCCTTTCGCCTGAATCAGGACAACCTGACAGGCTGGGACATCGTGGTGGTCGCCCGCAGAGGGCTAGGTGATCTGGAGAATGACGAACTTGCTCAGCAGTTCGGCAAGCTCTGGAAACGCTTGGCCCGAAGCCGGCCCAGTCGCAACGCAGACTCACCCTCCGGGACAAGCGACAATCCCCATGCGTAAAGCGGCTCTAGCCTGTATCCAGGTTTATCGCTACGCCATCAGCCCGCTGATGGCCAGTCACTGTCGCTTCTACCCCAGCTGTTCCTGCTATGCCTACGAAGCCATCGAGCAACATGGCTTCCTGCGCGGTGGCTGGCTGACAGCGCGCCGTCTGGGCCGCTGCCACCCCTGGAATGCCGGCGGATTCGATCCGGTTCCACCCGTTAAAACATCCCGTTCCCCTTCGATGGCCGAATAATCATGGATATCCAACGTTCGATCCTGATCGTCGCCCTGGCAGTCGTGTCCTACCTCATGGTCCTGCAATGGAACGAGGACTATGGCCAGGCTGCCCTGCCAGCCGAGGTTAGTACCTCGACCGCTGCGACGCCTGCCCTGCCCGATACACCTGCTGCAACTGCAAGCGCTGCTAGCGACGACATTCCGACCGCCGTGGCAGAGCCCACTGCAGCCGCTGTCGCACCGAGCGCTGCAGCCAGCGATGAGCTGATCCGCGTCAAGACCGATGTGCTCGATCTGGCCATCGACCCGCGTGGTGGTGATGTCGTGCAACTGCGCCTGCCGCAGTATCCGCGTCGCCAGGACCGCCCTGACGTACCTTTCCAGCTGTTCGACAACGGCAACGAGCGTACCTACCTGGCGCAAAGTGGTCTGATCGGCCAGAACGCCCCGGACAAATCCAGCGGCCGTGCCCTGTGGTCCAGCGAGAAGCAGAGCTACGAAATGGCCGAAGGCCAGGACAGCCTGGTGGTCGACCTCACCTACAGCGAGAACGGCGTCAACTACATCAAGCGCTACAGCTTCAAGCGTGGTCTCAACCCGCAATGCTCGGCGCGTGAGCAACAGCTGAAGAAGCCTGGCTGCATCGATCCGGCGGCCTATCAGGTCGACGTGCGTTATCTGGTCGATAACAAGAGTGACCAGGCCTGGAGCGGCAATCTGTTCGCCCAGCTCAAGCGCGACAACAGCGGTGACCCGTCCTCCACCACCGCCACCGGCACCGCCACCTATCTGGGTGCCGCCGTCTGGACGCCGGACGAGCCGTACAAGAAGCTGTCGATGAAAGACATCGACAAGCACAGCTTCAAGGAAACCGTGGAAGGTGGCTGGGTCGCCTGGCTGCAACACTACTTCGTCACCGCCTGGGTACCGTCCAAGGACAGCACCAACCAGATTCAGACTCGCAAGGACAGCCAGGGTAACTACATCGTTGGTTTCACCAGCTCGGCCTTGCAGGTTCCGGCAGGCGCTCAAGGTGAGACCGGCGCTGTGCTCTATGCCGGTCCCAAGCTGCAGGAATACCTCGGTACCCTCTCGCCCGGCCTGGAGCTGACCGTCGACTATGGCTTCCTGTGGTTCCTGGCACAGCCGATCTTCTGGCTGCTGGAAGTCATCCACGGCGTGCTCGGCAACTGGGGTTGGTCGATCATCGTCCTGACCATCATCATCAAGCTGATCTTCTTCCCGCTGTCCGCCGCAAGCTACCGTTCGATGGCGCGCATGCGTGCCGTATCGCCGAAACTGCAGGCACTGAAAGAGCAGCACGGTGACGATCGCCAGAAGATGTCCCAGGCGATGATGGAGCTGTACAAGAAAGAGAAGATCAACCCGCTGGGCGGCTGCCTGCCGATCCTGGTGCAGATGCCGGTGTTCCTCGCCCTGTACTGGGTGCTGCTGGAATCGGTGGAAATGCGTCAGGCCCCGTGGATGTTCTGGATCACCGACCTGTCGATCAAGGATCCGTTCTTCATCCTGCCGATCATCATGGGCGCGACCATGTTCATCCAGCAGCAGCTCAACCCGACGCCGCCGGACCCGATGCAGGCCCGCGTGCTGAAGCTGATGCCGATCATCTTCACATTCTTCTTCCTGTGGTTCCCTGCAGGTCTGGTGCTGTACTGGGTGGTCAACAACTGCCTGTCCATCGCCCAGCAGTGGTACATTACGCGCAAGATCCAAGCCGCGACGAAACCGGCCAGCGCCTGATTCGCCAAAGCTTCCAAGCACCAAGCAAACGCCCCATGATTGGGGCGTTTTGCTATCCGCCACACAGCGAGTGAATGCGATGAACCACGCCCGAGACACTATAGCCGCCGTCGCCACTGCCCAGGGTCGTGGCGGCGTGGGAATCGTGCGTGTGTCCGGCCCACTGGCTGGGCAGCTGGCTCAGGCCATCTGCCGGCGTGAGCTGAAACCGCGTTTCGCCCATCACGGGCCGTTCTACGCTGATCAACAACTGACCCTGGACGAAGGCCTGGCCATCTATTTCCCTGGCCCGAACTCCTTCACCGGCGAAGACGTGCTCGAGCTGCAAGGCCACGGCGGCCCGGTGGTACTCGACCTGCTGCTGCGCCGCTGCCTCGAACTGGGCGCGCGTCTGGCCCGGCCCGGTGAGTTCAGCGAACGTGCCTTCCTCAACGACAAGCTCGACCTGGCCCAGGCCGAAGCCATCGCCGACCTGATCGAAGCCAGCTCCGAGCAGGCGGCGCGCAATGCGCTGCGTTCGTTGCAAGGTGAATTCTCCAAGCGCGTGCATGCGCTGACCGAGTCGCTGATCAAACTGCGTATCTACGTCGAGGCCGCCATCGATTTTCCCGAGGAAGAAATCGACTTTCTCGCCGATGGCCACGTACTGAGCCAGCTCGACATCGTTCGCGCCGACTTATCCACAGTGCTGCGCGAGGCGGGACAAGGGGCTCTGCTACGCGACGGGATGACCGTGGTCATCGCTGGGCGGCCCAATGCCGGCAAGTCCAGTCTGCTCAATGCCCTGGCTGGCCGTGAAGCGGCCATCGTCACCGATATCGCCGGCACCACGCGCGACGTGCTGCGCGAACATATCCACATCGACGGCATGCCCCTGCACGTGGTCGACACCGCCGGCTTGCGCGATACCGACGACCAAGTGGAACGCATCGGTGTGGAGCGTGCGCTCAAGGCCATCGGCGAGGCCGATCGGGTGCTGCTGGTGGTCGACTCCACCGCCCCGGAGGCGGCCGACCCGTTTGCCTTATGGCCGGAGTTCCTCGAACAGCGGCCGGATCCGGCGCGAGTGACGCTGATCCGCAACAAGGCCGACCTGTCCGGTGAGGCGGTCGCGCTGGAAACCAGCGCCGATGGCCACGTCACCTTGAGCTTGTCCGCCAAATCCGCCGAGGGTCTGGAACTGCTGCGCGATCACCTGAAAGCCTGCATGGGTTATCAACAGACCGCAGAAAGTGGCTTCAGCGCCCGCCGCCGCCACCTGGAAGCCTTGCACCAGGCCGAGCAATACCTCCAGCACGGCCGCAACCAGCTCACCCTGATGGGCGCCGGTGAACTGCTGGCCGAGGACCTGCGCATGGCTCAACAGGCCCTGGGCGAGATTACCGGTGCCTTTAGCAGCGATGACCTGTTGGGCCGGATCTTCTCCAGCTTCTGCATCGGTAAATGAAGGTCGTGGGCTAAAGCTCGACTGGCCCCTGTGCTTAGCCGATTCGCGCCTGGCATACATGGCTGCCGGCTGCCTTGCACTTTTATCCACAGCTGTATGGCCTGTGGCACCAGCCCATTATCGATCCCTGCTCGACCCCTCCTGCCGTTCACTTCCTGGCCATGCGGATAGCTGCGTGCCGTCAGCAAGCCCTCGCAGGCTGTTCATTCAGAAGTCCACAGCCAGCTCTCTAATGGATCTGCCCGGAAAATGCGCCTGGCAGATGCTCGCCTCCTACAATCCGCAAACTCCCCAACCATTCCATGGATGGCATTCGAGCCAACTCTGATCAGCAATAAATGCATGCCTGGAAACTATTTTCAGAGTTATTCAGGCCAGGATAAACCCTGTGGAAAACCGCCCATAAACCCTGCCCATAACCCTATGACAAAGCTGGGCGTAAATGCCCCTGTGGGTAACTGGTACTTCCATCCACAGGGGTTCAGCAGCTTTCTCAATGGAACCGAGCAGGATCAACACAGGCTTATCATTCGCTGTACATTAGATACTGCGAGGCCTGCAGAGCTTTATCCACAGAAAAGTGCTGCACCATACATAAACATAAAGAACAAGCTTTATAAACATTCTCTCTTTCTATTCTTTATAAGCCTGAACGTATCGCGCATTGGCAAACAGGTCGTCAGGTAAAGGCGCTCGGTGGAATGCAGATCACCTGCCGGTTGGCTATTTTTTGTGCAGAAGGCTTCATTCAAGAGGCTGAAGTCCCTATACTTGCCGCCTTTCTGAAAACCCCCTTTCTCAACAGGCACGAGGTGCGTGGTGGATTTCCCTTCCCGTTTTGACGTGATCGTGATCGGTGGCGGTCATGCCGGTACCGAAGCAGCCCTGGCTGCAGCACGCATGGGCGTGAAGACCCTGCTGCTCACCCACAATGTCGAGACCCTTGGCCAGATGAGCTGCAACCCGGCCATCGGTGGGATCGGCAAGAGCCACCTGGTCAAGGAAATCGATGCCCTTGGCGGCGCCATGGCCATCGCCACCGACAAAGGGGGCATCCAGTTCCGCATCCTCAACAGCCGTAAAGGGCCAGCCGTTCGTGCAACGCGTGCTCAGGCTGATCGCATTCTGTACAAGGCTGCGGTACGCGAGATTCTGGAAAACCAGACCAACCTGTGGATTTTTCAACAGGCTGCCGATGACCTGATTGTGGAAAACGCCGAGGTCAAAGGCGTGGTCACCCAGATGGGCCTCAGATTCCATGCGGACTCCGTGGTGTTGACCACAGGCACCTTCCTTGGCGGACTTATCCACATCGGCATGCAGAACTACTCCGGTGGTCGTGCCGGTGACCCTCCTTCGATCGCACTGGCTCATCGCCTGCGTGAGCTGCCGCTGCGCGTCGGTCGTCTGAAAACCGGCACCCCACCGCGTATCGATGGCCGCTCCGTGGATTTCTCGGTGATGACTGAGCAACCCGGCGATACCCCTACGCCGCTGATGTCCTTCCTTGGCAAGCGTGAGCATCAGCCGCAGCAGATCAGCTGCTGGATCACTCACACAAACGCGCGTACCCACGAAATCATCGCGGCGAACCTCGACCGCTCGCCGATGTATTCGGGAATGATCGAAGGGATCGGCCCGCGTTATTGCCCGTCGATCGAAGACAAGATCCACCGCTTCGCCGACAAGGACAGCCATCAGGTGTTCATCGAGCCGGAAGGCCTGACCACCCATGAGCTGTATCCCAATGGCATCTCCACCTCGCTGCCGTTCGACGTGCAGCTGCAGGTGGTGCGCAGTATTCGTGGCATGGAAAACGCCCACATCATGCGTCCTGGCTATGCCATCGAATATGACTACTTCGACCCGCGTGACCTCAAGTACAGCCTCGAGACCAAGGTCATCGGCGGGCTGTTTTTCGCTGGTCAGATCAACGGCACCACCGGCTACGAAGAGGCCGGCGCCCAGGGCCTGCTGGCCGGTTGCAACGCGGCCCTGCGCGCGCAGGGCAAAGAAGCCTGGTGCCCGCGCCGCGACGAGGCCTACATCGGCGTTCTGGTCGACGACCTGATCACCCTGGGCACTCAGGAGCCGTACCGCATGTTCACCTCGCGTGCCGAATACCGGTTGATTCTGCGTGAGGACAACGCCGACCTGCGCCTGACCGAGAAAGGCCGCGAGCTGGGTCTGATCGATGACCAGCGCTGGGCTTCCTTCGAGGCCAAGCGCGAGGGCATCGTGCAGGAAGAGCAGCGCCTGAAAAGCACCTGGGTGCGCCCGGGCACGCCGCAGGGCGATGCCATCGCCACCCGCTTCGGCACGCCGCTGGCTCACGAGTACAACCTGCTCAACCTGCTGGCTCGCCCGGAGATCGATTACGCCACCTTGGCTGAAGTGACCGAATCCCCGGCTGTGGATAACCAGGTGGCCGAGCAGGTCGAGATCAAGACCAAGTACGCCGGCTACATCGACCGCCAGCAGGAAGAGATCGCCAAGCTGCGTGCCAGCGAGGACACCAAGCTGCCGGATGATCTGGATTACAGCGGCATTTCCGGCTTGTCCAAGGAGATCCAGTTCAAGCTGGGCAACACCCGTCCGGCCACGCTCGGCCAGGCCGGGCGCATTCCTGGCGTCACGCCGGCGGCCATCTCGCTGTTGCTGATTCACCTGAAAAAGCGCAGTGCCGGCCAGAAGCTGGAGCAGAGCGCCTGATGTCGGTCACTCAGCGTCACGCCGAAGAACTGCTCCAGGGTGCCCGCGAGCTCGGTATCGAACTCAGTGCCCAGCAGCAGGAACAACTGCTCGCCTACCTGGGCCTGTTGATCAAGTGGAACAAGGCCTACAACCTCACCGCCGTGCGTGACCCCGACGAAATGGTGTCGCGCCATTTGCTCGACAGCCTGTCGGTGGTGCCCTTCGTGGCCGAGCGTGGGGATAACTGGCTGGATGTCGGCAGTGGCGGCGGCATGCCTGGTGTGCCGCTGGCGATCATGTTTCCCGAGCGGCAGTTCACCCTGCTCGACTCCAACGGCAAGAAGACCCGTTTTCTGGTCCAGGTGAAGCTGGAGCTGAAACTCGCCAATCTCGAGGTTGTCCACAGCCGGGTCGAAGCGTACCGACCTGAGCGCCCCTTCGACGGCATCAGCTCGCGGGCTTTCAGCAGCCTGGAAGACTTCAGCAACTGGACGCGCCATCTCGGCGACGGCAACACTCACTGGCTGGCGATGAAAGGCGTGCACCCGGATGACGAGCTGCAGGCGTTGCCGGCTGACTTCAGTCTCAGTGCCACACATGTGCTGCGGGTTCCCGGTTGCCAAGGCCAGCGCCATCTGTTGATACTGCGTCGCTCGGTCTAAGGGGAAAGAAGATGGCCAAGGTATTCGCGATCGCCAATCAGAAAGGCGGCGTGGGCAAAACCACGACGTGTATCAACCTGGCTGCTTCTCTGGTGGCGACCAAGCGCCGCGTGCTCCTGATCGACCTCGACCCGCAGGGCAATGCCACCATGGGCAGCGGTGTCGACAAGCACGGCCTCGAACACTCGATCTACGACGTCCTGATCGGCGAGTGTGACCTGAGCCAGGCCATGCAGTTTTCCGAGCATGGCGGCTATCAGCTGCTGCCGGCCAACCGCGACCTGACCGCAGCGGAAGTGGCCCTGCTGGAAATGAAGATGAAGGAGAGTCGCCTGCGCTATGCCCTGGCGCCGATCCGCGAGAACTACGACTACATCCTCATCGACTGCCCGCCTTCGCTGAGCATGCTGACCGTCAATGCTCTGGTCGCTGCCGATGGCGTGATCATCCCCATGCAGTGCGAGTACTACGCGCTCGAAGGACTGAGCGACCTGGTCAACAGCATTCAGCGCATCACCCAGTTGCTCAATCCCAAGCTGCAGATCGAAGGTCTGCTGCGCACCATGTACGACCCGCGCATCAGCCTGACCAACGATGTCAGTGCTCAGCTCAAGCAGCACTTCGGCGACAAGCTGTACGACGCCGTTATCCCGCGCAACGTACGCCTGGCCGAGGCACCGAGCTTCGGCATGCCGGCGCTGGTCTACGACAAACAATCCCGTGGTGCCATTGCCTACCTGGCCTTGGCCGGCGAGCTGGTGCGCCGTCAGCGTGCCGCCGCGAAAACCGCTACCGCTTAAGGAACATCCGCATGGCTGCGAAGAAACGAGGTCTGGGTCGAGGTCTGGACGCACTGCTCGGTGGCAACACCGTCAGCGCACTGCAGGAAGAGGCTGCCCAGGTCGACACGCGCGAACTGCAATACGTGCCCCTGGAGCTGATCCAGCGTGGCAAGTATCAGCCGCGTCGCGACATGGATCAGACCGCGCTGGAAGAACTCGCCGCCTCGATCCGTGCCCAGGGCGTGATGCAACCCATCGTGCTGCGCCCGATTGGCGAGGGTCGTTACGAGATCGTTGCCGGCGAGCGCCGCTGGCGTGCCAGCCAGCTGGCCGGTCAGGACAAGATCCCGGCCATGGTGCGCGATCTGCCGGACGAAGCGGCCATCGCCATGGCGTTGATCGAGAACATCCAGCGTGAAGACCTCAATCCGATCGAGGAAGCCGTGGCCCTGCAGCGGCTGCAGCAGGAGTTCGAACTGACCCAGCAGCAGGTCGCCGATGCCGTTGGCAAGTCGCGCGTGACCATCACCAACCTGCTGCGCCTGATTGCCCTGCCGGAAGAGATCAAGACGCTGCTTTCCCATGGCGACCTGGAAATGGGCCATGCCCGTGCATTGCTCGGTTTGCCCCTCGAACAGCAGGTGGAAGCTGCGCGACACGTTGTCGCACGTGGCCTCACCGTTCGCCAGACCGAAGCCCTGGTTCGCCAGTGGCTGTCGGCCAAACCAGCACCGACCAAAGCCAAGGCCGACCCTGACATCAGTCGCCTCGAACAGCGCCTGGCAGAGCGTCTGGGCTCGCCAGTGCAGATAAAGCACGGGGCCAAGGGCAAGGGCCAGTTGGTTATCCGCTACAACTCTCTCGACGAACTGCAGGGTGTGCTCGCCCATATCCGCTGAAACAATTCGCCACATCTGACCGTGTAGCGCACGGTCGGAAATCACTACCCGGCAGTTGAATGGGGGGGATAGGCCCCCTATACTCTGCGCGCAATTTTGTTGGCACTTTTTATGCCAATTCATTGAGTTAAAGCGTTCGATAGTCGAGGACATCAGTTGATGGAACGCCGCATGCCGAAGCGCTTGCCCTTCCATCGTCTACCGGTTTTTCCGGTTCTGGTGGCTCAACTCATCGTCCTGCTGCTGGCCGCTGCGGTGGGCTGGCAATGGCGCGGTAACGTCGCCGGATATTCGGCCTTGTTGGGTGGAGTGATCGCCTGGCTGCCGAATCTGTATTTCGCCCACAAGGCGTTCCGATTCAGTGGAGCGCGGGCAGCGCAGGAAATCGTCCGTTCTTTTTATGCGGGCGAGGCAGGAAAACTGATTTTGACGTTCGTGCTCTTTGCACTAGCGTTTGCGGGTGTGAAACCGCTGGAGGCACCGATGCTGTTCGGTGTCTACCTGCTGACCCTGATGGTCAGCTGGTTCGCTCCGCTGCTAATAACTAAATTCTCAAGACCTTAAAGCGTTCGGGGCAAATAATGGCAGCAGATACCGCTTCGGGTTACATCCAGCACCACCTGACGAACCTGACCTATGGTCAGCATCCGGTGAATGGTTGGAGTTTCGCCCACACCGCACAGGAAGCCAAAGAAATGGGCTTCTGGGCCTTCCACGTAGACACCCTGGCGGTGTCGGTGGTTCTTGGCCTGATCTTCATTCTTCTGTTCCGTCTGGCAGCGCGCAAAGCGACGTCCGACCAGCCTGGCGGTTTGCAGAACTTCGTCGAAGTGCTGGTCGAGTTCGTCGACGGCAGCGTGAAGGACACCTTCCACGGCCGTAACCCGCTGATCGCCCCGCTGGCTCTGACGATCTTCGTCTGGGTCTTCTTGATGAACTTCATGGACCTGATCCCGGTTGACTGGCTGCCGATGCTGGCCGCGACCATCGTTGGGGATCCGCACCTGTACTTCCGCGTGGTTCCGACCACCGACCCGAACGCCACTCTGGGCCTGGCCCTGTCGGTATTCGGCCTGATCCTGTTCTATAGCATCAAGGTCAAGGGTGTCGGCGGTTTCCTCGGTGAGCTGACCATGCATCCGTTCAGCAGCAAGAATATCGCCCTGAAGATCCTGTTGGTCCCGGTGAACTTCCTGCTCGAATTCGTCACCCTGATCGCCAAGCCGGTTTCCCTGGCGCTGCGACTGTTCGGCAACCTGTATGCCGGTGAACTGATCTTCATCCTGATCGCCATCATGTACAGCGGCGGCATGCTGCTGGGCGGTCTGGGCGGTGTGCTGCAGTTGGCCTGGGCCATCTTCCACATCCTGATCATCGTGCTGCAGGCGTTCATCTTCATGATGCTGACCATCGTCTACCTGTCGATGGCGCATGAAGATAACCACTAAGGCGCATGACGTTCCGTGGCGTCACTCGTGACGCCACCGGGACAACCCCTGTCATGGGGACGCAGTAAAAAACGATTTCGCTTTACCGCTTCAACAAAAACCTTAACCAATACGACTGTATGTCGGGAGGAAAAATGGAAACTGTAGTTGGTTTGACCGCTATCGCCGTTGCACTGCTGATCGGCCTGGGTGCCCTGGGTACCGCCATCGGTTTCGGTCTGCTGGGTGGCAAGTTCCTGGAAGGCGCTGCGCGTCAGCCGGAAATGGTCCCGATGCTGCAAGTCAAAATGTTCATCGTCGCCGGTCTGCTGGACGCCGTGACCATGATCGGTGTTGGTATTGCTCTGTTCTTCACCTTCGCGAACCCCTTCGTTGGTCAAATCGCAGGCTAATTCACTCCTTTTCGAGTGAATTGGTGTGACGGACAACGAACGAGCGAGGTGTTGGCGTGAACATTAATGCAACCCTGATTGGCCAGTCCGTTGCCTTCTTCATCTTCGTGTTGTTCTGCATGAAGTACGTATGGCCTCCGGTCATTACTGCTTTGCAGGAACGTCAGAAGAAGATCGCAGACGGCTTGGACGCTGCCAACCGCGCGGCTCGTGATCTGGAGCTGGCCCACGAAAAAGTGGCCCAGCAACTGCGCGAAGCCAAAGGTCAGGCCGCCGAAATCATCGAGCAAGCCAAGAAACGTGCAACTCAGATCGTCGACGAAGCCCGTGATCAGGCCCGTGGCGAAGCTGAACGTGTCAAGGCTCAGGCTCAGGCCGAGATCGAACAGGAAATCAACGGCATCAAAGACGCCCTGCGCGCCCAAGTGGGTGGCCTGGCAGTCAGCGGTGCGGAGAAGATCCTGGGCGCATCCATCGACCAAAACGCGCATGCGGAGCTGGTTAACAAACTGGCAGCCGAAATTTAAGCGAGGGCGCGATCATGGCAGAACTGACCACGCTGGCCCGACCTTACGCTAAGGCTGCCTTCGAGCACGCCCAGGCCCACCAGCAACTGGCCAATTGGTCAGCCATGCTCGGCCTGGCTGCGGCGGTGTCTATCGACGACACCATGCAGCGCGTGCTCAAGGCCCCGCGTCTGACGAGTACAGAAAAGGCCACCACCTTCATCGAGGTGTGTGGTGACAAGTTCGACGCCCAGGCACAGAACTTCATCCACGTTCTCGCCGAGAACGACCGTCTGGCCCTGTTGCCGGACATCTTCGCCCAGTTCGAGCTGTACAAGGCCGAGCAGGAGAAGTCGATCGACGTGGATGTAACAAGTGCCTTCGCATTGAGCGATGAACAGCAAGACAAACTCGCCAAGGTTCTCAGTGCACGGCTCGGCCGAGAAGTGCGTCTGCACGCCGCGGAAGATGCCACCTTAATTGGTGGTGTACTGATTCGCGCCGGCGACCTGGTTATCGATGGCTCAGTTCGCGGCAAACTCGCGAAGCTGGCCGAAGCATTGAAATCTTGAGTTTGAAGGGGCAGCAGAGCTATGCAGCAACTCAATCCTTCCGAAATTAGTGAAATCATCAAGGGGCGCATCGAGAAACTCGACGTCGCCTCCCAAGCCCGCAACGAAGGCACCATCGTCTCCGTTTCCGACGGCATCGTGCGCATCTATGGTCTGGCCGACGTCATGTACGGCGAGATGATCGAGTTCCCGGACGGCGTCTACGGTATGGCGCTGAACCTGGAGCAAGACTCCGTAGGTGCTGTAGTACTGGGTGCTTACACCAGCCTTGCAGAAGGCATGAGCGCCAAGTGCACCGGCCGCATCCTGGAAGTTCCGGTTGGTCCGGAACTGCTGGGCCGCGTCGTCGACGCCCTGGGTAACCCGATCGATGGCAAAGGCCCGATCAACGCCGCCGCTACCGACGCTGTCGAGAAAGTGGCACCGGGCGTGATCTGGCGTAAGTCGGTCGACCAGCCGGTGCAAACCGGTTACAAGTCGGTCGATGCCATGATCCCGGTAGGCCGTGGCCAGCGTGAGCTGATCATCGGTGACCGTCAGATCGGTAAGACTGCCCTGGCAGTCGACGCCATCATCAACCAGAAGAACAGCGGTATCTTCTGCGTCTACGTTGCCATCGGTCAGAAGCAATCGACCATCGCCAACGTGGTACGCAAGCTGGAAGAATCCGGCGCCCTGGCCAACACCATCGTTGTTGCCGCCTCGGCTTCGGAATCTGCCGCACTGCAGTTCCTGGCTCCGTACGCCGGTTGCACCATGGGCGAATACTTCCGCGACCGCGGTGAAGACGCCCTGATCGTGTACGACGACCTGTCCAAGCAGGCCGTGGCTTACCGTCAGATCTCCCTGCTGCTGCGCCGTCCGCCAGGCCGTGAGGCCTACCCGGGCGACGTGTTCTATCTCCACAGCCGTCTGCTGGAGCGCGCTTCCCGCGTTTCCGAAGAGTACGTCGAGAAGTTCACCAATGGCGCCGTGACTGGCAAGACCGGTTCGCTGACCGCTCTGCCGATCATCGAAACCCAGGCTGGCGACGTTTCCGCGTTCGTTCCGACCAACGTGATCTCGATCACCGACGGTCAGATCTTCCTGGAATCGGCCATGTTCAACTCGGGTATCCGTCCGGCCGTCAACGCCGGTATCTCGGTATCTCGTGTGGGTGGCGCAGCTCAGACCAAGATCATCAAGAAGCTCTCCGGTGGTATCCGTACCGCTCTGGCTCAGTACCGTGAACTGGCAGCATTCGCCCAGTTCGCCTCTGACCTGGACGAAGCCACCCGCAAGCAGCTCGAGCACGGTCAACGTGTTACCGAACTGATGAAGCAGAAGCAGTACGCGCCCATGTCGATCGCCGACATGTCCGTGTCCCTGTACGCTGCCGAGCGCGGCTTCCTGACCGACGTGGAAGTGAACAAGGTTGGCGCCTTCGAAGCAGCTCTGCTGAGCTACTTCAACCGTGACCTGGCCGATCTGATGGCCAAGATCAACGTCAAAGGTGACTTCAACGACGAAATCGACGCCGCCATCAAAGCCGGTATCGAGAAGTTCAAAGCCACCCAAACCTGGTAAGCCGCAGCGGGCGTCGCGAGACGCCCGCCTGCTAACCCGATAGGTGTGAAATGGCAGGCGCAAAAGAGATTCGCAGCAAGATTGCGAGCATCAAAAGCACGCAGAAGATCACCAGCGCCATGGAAAAAGTGGCGGTCAGCAAAATGCGCAAGGCTCAACAGCGCATGGCAGCTAGCCGTCCCTACGCGGAGCGTATCCGCCAGGTAATTGGTCATCTGGCCAACGCCAACCCGGAATACCGCCATCCCTTCATGATCGAGCGCGAAGTAAAGCGTGCCGGTTATGTAGTGGTGAGCAGTGACCGTGGTCTGTGCGGTGGTTTGAATACCAACCTGTTCAAGGCCCTGGTCAAGGACATGGCGAAAGATCGCGAGCAAGGCGTGGAGATCGATCTCTGCGTGATTGGCTCCAAAGGCGCGGCATTCTTCCGCAACTTTGGTGGCAATGTCGTCGCTGCGATCAGCCACCTCGGCGAAGAGCCGTCGATCAATGACCTGATCGGTAGTGTCAAGGTCATGCTCGACGCCTACCTCGAAGGTCGCATCGACCGTCTGTCCGTGGTCTCGAACAAGTTCATCAATACCATGACGCAGAAGCCTACAGTGGAGCAGTTGGTTCCGCTGGTGGCCGATCCGGATCAACAGCTCAAGCATCACTGGGACTATCTGTACGAGCCCGATGCCAAAGAGCTGCTCGACGGCCTGATGGTTCGCTATGTCGAATCCCAGGTGTACCAGGCGGTGGTCGAGAACAACGCGGCTGAACAAGCTGCGCGGATGATTGCGATGAAGAACGCCACCGACAACGCTGGCGATCTCATCAAAGACCTGCAGCTGATTTACAACAAGGCGCGTCAGGCAGCGATCACCCAGGAAATTTCGGAAATCGTCGGCGGCGCTGCCGCGGTTTAAAGAACGGTTCAACTGTTAGAACGGTTGAAAAAAGTCAGAGGAACCAAAGATGAGTAGCGGACGTATCGTTCAAATCATCGGCGCCGTCATCGACGTGGAATTCCCGCGTGACAAGGTGCCGAGTGTTTATGACGCGCTGAAAGTAGTCGGCGCCGAAACCACTCTGGAAGTTCAGCAACAGCTGGGCGACGGTGTGGTACGTACCATTGCGATGGGTTCGACCGAAGGCCTCAAGCGTGGCCTGGACGTCGACAGCACTGGCGCAGGCATCCAGGTACCGGTCGGGGTGAAAACCCTGGGCCGTATCATGGACGTACTGGGCAACCCCATCGACGAAGCCGGCCCGATCGGCGAAGAAGAAAAGTGGGAAATCCACCGCGCTGCGCCGAGCTATGCCGAGCAAGCCGGCGGCAACGACCTGCTGGAAACCGGCATCAAGGTTATCGACCTGGTCTGCCCGTTCGCCAAGGGCGGTAAAGTCGGTCTGTTCGGTGGTGCCGGTGTCGGCAAGACCGTAAACATGATGGAACTGATCCGTAACATCGCCATCGAGCACAGCGGTTATTCCGTGTTCGCGGGTGTGGGTGAGCGTACTCGTGAGGGTAACGACTTCTACCACGAGATGAAGGATTCCAACGTTCTCGACAAGGTAGCCCTGGTCTACGGTCAGATGAACGAGCCACCAGGCAACCGTCTGCGCGTAGCACTGACTGGCCTGACCATGGCCGAGAAGTTCCGTGACGAAGGTCGTGACGTTCTGTTGTTCGTCGACAACATCTACCGTTACACCCTCGCCGGTACCGAAGTATCCGCACTGCTGGGCCGTATGCCTTCGGCAGTAGGTTATCAGCCGACCCTGGCCGAAGAGATGGGCGTTCTGCAAGAGCGCATCACCTCCACCAAGAAAGGCTCGATCACCTCGATCCAGGCCGTATACGTACCTGCGGACGACCTGACCGACCCGAGCCCGGCGACCACCTTCGCCCACTTGGACGCCACCGTCGTACTGAGCCGTGACATCGCTTCCCTGGGTATCTACCCGGCCGTTGACCCGCTGGACTCCACCAGCCGTCAGCTGGATCCGAACGTCATCGGCAACGAACACTACGAGACCGCTCGTGGCGTTCAGTATGTTCTGCAGCGCTACAAGGAGCTGAAGGACATCATCGCGATCCTGGGTATGGACGAGCTGTCCGAATCCGACAAGCAGCTGGTATCCCGTGCTCGTAAGATTCAGCGCTTCCTGTCCCAGCCGTTCTTCGTGGCCGAGGTCTTCACCGGCTCGCCAGGCAAGTACGTGTCCCTGAAAGACACCATCGCTGGCTTTAGCGGCATCCTCAAAGGCGACTACGACCACCTGCCGGAACAAGCGTTCTACATGGTTGGCGGTATCGAAGAAGCCATCGAGAAAGCGAAGAAACTGTAATCACCCATGCGCCTGGCAACGGGCGCATCAGAGTTGTGGGTAACTTCGGTTATCCACAATCTGTAACCTGAGGCAAGCGTATGGCTATGACAGTCCATTGCGATATCGTCAGCGCGGAAGCGGAGATCTTCTCCGGCCTGGTCGAGATGGTGATTGCGCACGGCAACCTGGGTGATCTAGGTATCGCTCCGGGCCACGCGCCGCTGATCACTGACCTGAAACCGGGTCCGATCCGCCTGATCAAGCAGGGTGGCGAAGCCGAGGTGTTCTACATCTCCGGTGGTTTCCTCGAAGTGCAGCCGAACATGGTCAAGGTTCTCGCCGACACCGTGCAACGCGCCGCCGACATCGACGAAGCTGCTGCTCAGGAGGCCCTCAAGGCCGCCGAGAAAGCGCTGAGCGAGCAGGGTTCTGAGTTCAACTACAGTTCCGCCGCCGCTCACCTGGCCGAAGTCGCAGCCCAGCTGCGTACCGTCCAGCAGCTGCGCAAGAAGTTCGGCGGTTAATCTCGCCGGCTTCAACCGTTGTTCGAGAAAGGGTAGCCTAGGCTACCCTTTTTCATTTCTGCCGTTTCGTACTCCGGCGCCCTGTGCCGGAGGCTGCCAAGGAATCGCCGTTCATGTCGCTCGATATCGTCATCCTCGCTGCTGGGCAAGGCACCCGCATGCGTTCCGCTCTGCCCAAGGTGCTGCATCCGGTCGCCGACAAGCCCATGCTCGGCCACGTCATCGACACTGCGCGCAGCCTGCAGCCGAGCAGCATCCAGGTGGTGATCGGGCATGGCGCCGACAAGGTGCGCGAGCGCCTGGCAGCCACTGATCTGAACTTCGTCATCCAGGCCGAACAGCTGGGTACCGGTCACGCCGTGGCCCAGGCCTTGCCGCAGCTCAGCGCTGATACCGTGCTGATCCTCTACGGCGACGTGCCGCTGATCGAGCCGGCGACCCTGCAGCGCCTGCTGGGGCTGGTCAACGACAACCAACTGGGCCTGCTCACCGTCGAGCTGGCCGACCCCGCCGGCTACGGCCGCATCGTGCGTGACGAGCAGGGCGTGGTGCAGGCCATCGTCGAGCACAAGGACGCCAGCGCAGCGCAGCGGCAGATCGGCGAAGGCAACACTGGCATCCTCGCCGTACCGGGCAAGCGCCTGGCCGACTGGCTGGGGCGTCTGTCCAACAGTAACGCGCAGGGCGAGTACTACCTGACCGATGTGATCGCCATGGCGGTGGCCGACGGCCTGGTGGTGGCCACTGAACGCGCGAGCGACGAGATGGAAGTGCTGGGTGCCAATGATCGCATCCAGCTGGCGCAGCTCGAGCGTCACTATCAATACCGTGCTGGGCGCCAACTGATGGCCCAGGGCGTGACCCTGATCGATCCTGCGCGCTTCGATGTGCGCGGCGAGGTCAGTGTGGGCCGCGACGTGACCATCGATATCAACGTGATCCTCGAAGGCCGTGTGGTCATCGAGGATGATGTGCAGATCGGCCCCAACTGCGTGATCAAGGACTCAGTGCTGCGCAAGGGCGCCATCGTCAAGGCCAACAGCCATCTGGATGGCGCCGAGATGGGCGAGGGCGCCGATTGCGGCCCGTTCGCCCGCCTGCGTCCGGGGACCAAACTGGGTGCCAAGGCTCATGTGGGTAACTTCGTCGAACTGAAGAACGCCGTGCTGGGCGAAGGCGCCAAGGCCGGCCACCTGAGCTACCTGGGCGATGCCGAGATCGGTGCCCGTACCAACATCGGTGCCGGCACCATTACCTGTAACTACGATGGCGCCAACAAATTCCGTACGGTGATGGGCGAGGATGTGTTCATCGGCTCCAACAGTGCACTGGTCGCGCCAGTGAACCTGGGCGACCGTGTGACCACAGGCGCGGGCTCGGTAGTGACCAGCGATGTACCGGCGGACACGCTGGCAGTCGGTCGCGCCAAGCAGCGCAATATCGAAGGCTGGAAGCGCCCGACCAAGAAGGTCTGAAGGAGCCGGCAAGGATGCCACTACGTAAACGCTGGATCCTGCTCCTGTTGCTGCTGATCTGGGCGGTGCTACCGGAATGGCCGCGCATTCCGGTCGACGGTGCGAGCAAGCGAGACTGGAATCCGCAAACCTTCTGGTTCGAACCCTGGGGCCGTTCCGGCGTGCACAAGGGGATCGATATCTTCGCCAAGCTGGGTACACCTGTGCGCTCTACCAGCTATGGCGTGGTGCTGTTTCGTGGCGAAATCCAGCAAGGTGGCAAGGTCGTCCTGGTGCTGGGCCCGAAGTGGCGTCTTCACTACTACGCCCACTTGCACACCATCGATGTCTACCCAGGCCAGCTGCTGTTGACCGGTAGCCGGCTCGGTTCAGTTGGAGACACGGGCAACGCGCGCGGGAAACCGGCACATTTGCACTACTCGATCGTCAGCCTGCTACCGTTGCCCTGGCGTGCGGACGACTCGACTCAGGGCTGGAAGAAGATGTTCTACCTTGATCCCAACTCGATTCTGCCTGCCCGTCAATAGCGCTGCGAGCTGAGCAGGGCGGTGATACCACGGGGTTGTGGATAACTTACCCAGTACGGAGTTTATGCATGTTCGGTGTGACGGATTACGCCGCCTTCGTGGTGGCCTTCATCATCCTGCTGGCCATTCCCGGGCCAGGTAACCTGGCGTTGATTCTGTCCACCGGCAAGGGCGGCATTCGCGGTGGACTGGCCTCGACCTTCGGCATCATCTTTGGCGACCAGGTACTGCTGTGGCTGGCAGTGGCCGGTGTCGCCGCGCTGCTCAAGGCCTACCCGGCCGCCTTCCATCTGGTGCAGTGGCTCGGTGCGGCCTACTTGGTCTACCTCGGCCTGCGCATGATCCTGGCCAAGCCCGGTGCGGCACCGACGCTGGAAATCAAGCCGCGCCGTTACCTGTGGCAAACCCTGGTGATCACCGTTTTCAATCCCAAGGCCATCATCTTCTACATGGCCTTCTTCCCGCTGTTCATCGATCCGCAGCGGCATCAGGGCCTGATTACTTTCGCTTTCATGGCCGTGACCATCATGGCGCTGACCTTCCTCTATGGGCTGCTGATCGTGCTGCTGACTCACTTTCTCGCCGAGCGCATGCGCGCCAACCCACGTATCGCGCGAGTTCTGGAGAAACTGGGCGGGCTTTGCCTGGTTGGTTTCGGGGTCAAACTGACGCTGAACTGATCAGCGGACGCTTGCGGGCGTTTCGATCATATGTTTTGATTCGCGCCATTATCTTTCGAATCGAAACTTAAGCATGTCGAAGCGCAATACGCCGCAGCGTCGCCACACCATCCTCGCCTTGCTCGCCGAGCAGGGCGAAGTGTCCGTGGATGCCTTGGCGCAGCACTTCGCCACCAGCGAAGTGACCATTCGCAAGGACCTCGCCGCCCTGGAAAAGAACGGCCTGCTGCTGCGCCGTTATGGCGGTGCGGTGCCGGTGCCGCAAGAGCTGATCAGCGAGCCGACTCAGCCCATCTCCCCCTACAAGCAGGCCATCGCCCGCGCCGGTGTAGCGCGCATCCGCGAGCACGCGCGGATCATCATCGACAGCGGCACCACTACGGCGGCGATGATTCCGCAGCTTGGCTACAAGCCTGGTCTGGTGGTGATGACCAACTCGCTCAATGTGGCCAATGCGCTGCGCGATATCGAGCATGAGCCGGTGCTGTTGATGACCGGCGGCACCTGGGATCCGCACTCGGAATCCTTCCAGGGCCAGGTGGCCGAGCAGGTACTGCGTTCCTACGACTTCGATCAACTGTTCATCGGTGCCGATGGCATCGACCTGGAGCGTGGCACCACCACTTTCAACGAGCTGCTTGGTCTGTCGCGAGTGATGGCGGAAGTTGCCCGCGAAGTCATCGTGATGGTCGAGAGCGACAAGATCGGCCGCCGTATTCCCAACCTGGAACTGCCCTGGGGCAGCGTCCATACCCTGATCACCGACGAGCGCCTCGCCAGCGAGGCCCGTGAACACCTGAGCGCGCGTGGCATCCAGCTGATCATCGCGCCGCAGCAAGACTGAGGACTTAGACATGTGTGGAATCGTAGGCGCCATCGCTGAACGCAACATCACCCCGGTACTGGTCGAAGGCCTCAAGCGCCTGGAGTACCGCGGCTACGACAGCGCCGGTGTGGCGCTGCTGACCGAGCAGGGCGCGCTGGATCGGCGCCGCCGCGTCGGCAAGGTCAGCGAGCTGCAGGCCGCCCTGCAAGCCGAACCGTTGGCCGGCCGTCTGGGCATCGCCCACACCCGCTGGGCCACCCACGGCGCGCCGAGCGAACGCAATGCGCACCCGCACTTCTCCGGGCAGGAACTGGCCGTGGTGCACAACGGCATCATCGAGAACCACGAAGAACTGCGTGAGCGTCTCAAGGGCCTGGGCTACGTCTTCAGCTCCGATACCGACACTGAAACCATCGTCCACCTGCTCGAGCACAAGCTGCAGCAGTTCGGTGATCTTAGCGCCGCGCTCAAGGCTGCCATCCCGGAACTCCACGGTGCCTACGGCCTGGCCGTGATCAGCGCCAAGCAGCCGGATCGCCTGCTGGCCGCCCGCAGTGGCAGCCCGCTGGTGATCGGTTTGGGGCTCGGTGAGAACTTCCTCGCCTCCGACCAGCTCGCCCTGCGTCAGGTCACCGACCGTTTCATGTACCTGGAAGAAGGCGATATCGCCGAAATTCGTCGTGACGGCGTGCAGATCTGGGACGCGGCCGGCCAATCGGTGCAGCGTGAAGCCGTGCAGTACCACGAAGGTGCCGAGGCCGCCGACAAGGGCGAGTACCGCCACTTCATGCTCAAGGAAATCCACGAGCAGCCCAAGGTCGTACAGCGCACCCTGGAAGGCCGTCTGGGTAGTGATCACGTGCTGGTGCAGGCCTTTGGCCCGCAGGCCGCCGAACTGTTCGCCAAGGTGAAGAACATACAGATCGTCGCCTGCGGCACCAGCTACCACGCCGGCATGGTCGCCCGTTACTGGCTGGAAGAGCTGGCCGGTATTCCCTGCCAGGTCGAAGTGGCCAGCGAGTTCCGCTATCGCAAGGTGGTGGTGCAGCCGGACACCCTGTTCGTCAGCGTCTCGCAGTCCGGCGAAACCGCCGACACCCTGGCCGCGCTGCGCAATGCCAAGGAGAAGGCGCCGGGGCAGGGCGGCTACCTGGCCAGCCTGGTGATCTGCAACGTCGGCACCAGCTCGCTGGTGCGCGAATCCGACCTGTGTCTGCTGACCCAGGCCGGTCCGGAAATCGGCGTGGCTTCGACCAAGGCCTTCACCACCCAGTTGGTCGGTCTGATGCTGCTGACCCTGGCTCTCGGCCAGGTGCATGGTTCTCTGGACAAGGCACTGGAAGTGCAACTGGTCGACGAGCTGCGCCGCCTGCCGACCCGCCTGGGCGAAGCGCTGGCCATGGACAAGACTGTGGAGAAGATCTCCGAATTGTTCGCCGAGAAGCACCACAGCCTGTTCCTCGGCCGTGGCGCGCAATACCCGGTGGCCATGGAGGGGGCGCTCAAGCTCAAGGAAATTTCCTACATCCATGCCGAGGCCTACCCGGCAGGCGAGCTCAAACATGGCCCGCTGGCCCTGGTCGACGCCGACATGCCGGTGGTCACCGTGGCGCCGAACAACGAGCTGCTGGAAAAGCTCAAGTCCAACCTACAGGAAGTGCGCGCCCGTGGCGGTGAGCTGATCGTCTTCGCTGACCAGCAGGCAGGCATGCGCAATGGCGAAGGCACCCATGTGGTGGCCATGCCGCACATCCACGACCTGCTTGCGCCGATCCTTTACACCGTGCCGCTGCAACTGCTGTCGTACTACGTCGCTGTGCTCAAGGGCACTGACGTCGACCAGCCGCGTAATCTCGCGAAAAGTGTCACGGTCGAATAAGGCAGCGGGCTAAGGCAGGTGCGTTGAGGTCTCGGTCGATACCCGGGGCCGCTGATGGGAGACAGCCATGTGAGGGCTGGCGGTCTTCCCGGCAGCGGCAGCCTTGGTTTATCGATTGACGTCCACCACGATCCGTCCTCGCACCTTGCCGTCCAGCAGGTCATTGGCAGCGCCGATGGCCTCGCTGAGGGCAATTTCCCGGGTCATTTCATCCAGTAGCGCCAGGTCCAGCTCCGAGGCCAGACGTTGCCAGGCCGTTACCCGTTCCGCGTAAGGGCGGGTCACGCTGTTTATCCCCAGCAAACTGACGCCGCGCAGGATGAACGGGGCGACAGTGGCCGGGAAGTCCATGCCCTGGGCCAGGCCGCAGGCTGCAACGGCGCCGTCGGCATGGGTGCTGGCGCAGACGTTGGCCAGGGTGTGACTGCCCACCGAGTCGATTGCCGCTGCCCAGCGTTCGGCGGCCAGAGGGCGTCCAGGGTTGCTTAGCTCGGCCCGGTCGATGATCGTCTTTGCGCCCAGGCGTTTCAGGTAATCAGCCTCCGCCGGGCGGCCAGTCGAGGCGGTTACCGAGTAGCCCAGTTTGGCCAGCAATGCGATGGCAAAGCTGCCGACCCCGCCATTGGCGCCAGTGACCAGCACTTCGCCACTTTCGGGTGACAAGCCGTGACGTTCTAGGGCGATCAGGCTAAGCATGGCGGTATAACCGGCCGTGCCGATGGCCATGGCCTGGCGTGCGCTCAGTTGATCGGGCAGGGGGATCAGCCAGTCGCCTTTCAGTCTGGCCTTCTGGGCCAAACCACCCCAGTGCTTCTCGCCTACGCCCCAGCCATTGAGCAATACCCGGTCGCCAACCTTGTACTGGGCATGATCGCTGGCTTCGACGACGCCGGCCAGATCAATGCCCGGAACCATGGGAAAGCGGCGCACTACCGGGCTGCGGCCGCTGATGGCGAGACCGTCCTTGTAGTTGAGCGTGCTGCACTCGACGCGCACGGTGACGTCGCCTTCCGGCAGTTGCGAGTCATCCAGCTCGGTCAGACGGGTCTGGTAACGGTCGTCATTTTTTTCGATGAGTAATGCCTTGAACATGGTCTCTCCTTATTTAGACTGATCGTCTATAAATGGTGAAAAAAATACTACCTCGCCATGCCGTTCAGAAAACCGGTGGCGAAGGTGTCCAGTGGTTGGGCATCCTGAACCAGCTTGGCGCGTAACACGGCACCTTCCCAGCCGATCCAGAAGTAGGCGGCAAGCGCATCGCAATCGCTGCCTTGCCGCAGCTGTCCGAGGCGGACTGCCTCGGACAGGCAGTTGGCCAGCCGTACCTGCCAGTCGAGGAGGACGTCCTCCAGCGTTTGGCGAAAACTGGCGGGTAGCGCCGTGATCTCCTGACCCAGATTGCCGACCAGGCAACCGCGGCGAAACTGATGTCTGGCCATGCCTGCTTTGGCGTCTTCGACGAAATTGCTCAGGCGCTGCAGGGGCAGAACGCTTTCGTCCAGCAGCCAGCGATCCAGTTTGCGCGCGAAGTAGCCGGCATAGCGTTGCAGCACTTCCTGGACGAAGGCTTCCTTGCTGTCGAAGTAGTGATAGAACGAGCCCTTGGGCACGCGTACACGCTTCAGTACTGCATCGATCCCCGTGGCGGCAAAGCCCTGCTCGGTCAGTACTTCCATGCCGCAATGCAGCAACGCCTCGCGAGTGTCATCGAAGCTTCTCGCGACTTTGGGCGGACGGCCACGACGGGCCTGGGGCTTGGAAGTAGTCATGGAAATATATTAGACCGATCGTCTATAGTGTCAACCTCTGCTGCCGAAGCAGCTGGCTGCGCATCGGCGGGCTTTTGATTGTCGTGCACCTGGTCCGGGGCTGCAGCCTGATGCTTCGTATCCAGGGCGACGCAGGTGTTGTGCTCTACTTGTCGATCCCACGACCTAAGCTCCACGACGAGATTCGCAGTGGTTGATTCATGATCCCCGGAGATCGCCCCTCATGAAACAAAGCTTGCCGCCGCTCAATTGGTTGCGGGCCTTCGAATCGGCGGCTCGCCACCTCAACTTCACACATGCCGCAGAAGAACTCAGCCTGACACAGGCTGCCGTGAGTCAGCAGGTCAAGGGGCTGGAGATGAGGCTGGGAGCGGCGCTGTTCAAGCGTCTGCCCAGAGGCCTGGAACTCAGCGAGGCAGGGCAGGCCTACCTGCCGGCGGTGCACGAAGCCATCGAGCGTCTGGCCGCTGCCACCGACGAGATATTTGGCCAGGGGCACCGCAAGGTGCTGACTGTGCGCGTCAATCTGGTGTTCTTCATCCACTGGCTGGCGATACGCTTGCCCGACTTTCGCAAGCAGCACCCGGATATCAACCTGCATGTCACCAGCAATATCTGGGTCGGCGACACCGATGTCGAGGCCGATCTGGAGATTCGCCATGGCCAGGGCAAGTGGGCAGGCCTGAAAGCCGATCGATTGACCTGGGACTCTCTGGTGCCGGTGTGCTCGCCCTCGTTGGCAACCGAGGCAAAGCCGCTTAACACGCCTGCCGATCTCGCCCACCACCAACTGCTGCATGTGCTGGGGTATGAAGAGGGTTGGGGCTACTGGTTGAAAAAGGCCGGGGCAGACCGCGTGGATTCATCCCAGGGGCTGCAGTTCGATACCCTGATCTCGGCGTTGAGGATGGCGGAGCTGGGCCAGGGAGTGGCCCTGGCGCGTTCTTCCCTGGTCGAGCATATGCTCTATCAGGGGGCCCTGATCGCACCCTTCGAGCAGCGCTTCACCACCCAGGAGGCCTTCTACCTGGTGTATTCCCCTCTTGCCACGGCCAACCCCCAGGCCGTGGCCTTTATCACCTGGCTGGTTGCCCAGGCTCAGGCCGGGCAGCCCGAGAACTGAGTTCCAGCTTTGGTCTCAGAGGCCCTGCCGGTTGGGCCTGCCCCAGTTTCATTCCTTGCCGTACTCGCGCCGGTTCCTGCCAGGGAGCCGGACGTCGAAGCCTGTCTATCCATAAGCAGACTTATTCAGCCATAAAAAAAACCATGTCATAGGGTTTTTTTTTATTGCTTTTCGCCTTCCCCCATTTTTCCCAAAGTAGCGCCCCAAGTCGTCTCCAAACCCCGAGGCAAGGCAGGGGCCAGGTGTACCGACGATTACTCACAACAACAAAAGCCCGTATTGCAGCGGGTCTTGTAAGCGATGGTGAATCATGGGACAGCTCAGTCAACTACCCCTCAACGGCGTCAAGGTTATCGACTTCGGTCAGTACATCGCCGGGCCAGCCGTGGCCATGATCCTCGCGGACCTCGGCGCCACGGTCATCCATATCGATCCCCCCAGCGGTCCATTGTGGGACAGCCCGGCCAACGCCGTGCTCAACCGGAACAAGCACTGCCTGCAACTTGACCTCAAATCTGCCCAAGGTCTGCAAGATGCCAAGGCGCTGATCGCCAGTGCCGACATCGTGATCGAGAACTTCCGTCCGGGCGTCATGCAGCGCCTGGGCCTGGATTTCGCTGAACTGCGCCGTCAGCGCCCCGAGCTGATCACCCTGTCCATTCCCGGCTTTGCCAGCAACGATGAGTTGCGCCGCGACTGGCGCGCCTTCGAGTCGATCATCGCCTCGGCATCTGGGGTGTTCACCGACATGGGCCAGAACCGCGTGCTGATGGGGATCAACCCGAGCTTCTCGCCGCTGCCGCTGGCTTCGTCCTACGGCACCATGCTGGCCGTGTCGGCCGTGGTGCTGGCCCTGCAAGCGCGGCAGCGCAGTGGCCTGGGCGATGAAATCGAGGTGCCGCTGGCTTCCGCCGTGATGGAGGGGCTGTCGTACAACTCGATCAAGATCGACGGTTATCCGCTGCGCTACAAGACGCTGCGCGAGAAGGAAATCGAGCGCCGTCGCGCCGAGAACCTGCCGATGAACCTCAGCTACGAGGATCTGCAGGAATATCTCGACCCGTTCTACCGCACTTACGAATGCGCCGATGGCCGCAAGTTCTACGCGGTTTGCCCCTCGCACCGTTCCCACGCCAAGCGTTGCCTGCAGGCCATGGGGCTGTATGAGGAAATGCTGGCGGCCGGCCTGCCCAAGGTCGACGACCCCTATCTGCCGCTGGAGCAGTGGGAGGGCGACGCGTCGCTGGGCGTCTATCCGCTGCCGGCGCATTGGGCCCAGCGTATTTCGGCGCGCATGAAAGAGGTGTTCCTCACCAAGACCGCCGCCGAATGGGAGAAGATTTTCGGCGAAGGCCAGTTCCCTGGTGCGCCGCATCGCTCCACGCAGGAATGGCTGCATGATGAGCATGCCAACACCGCCGGCCTGGTGGTCGAAGTCGATGATCCGCAATACGGCAAGATGAAGCAGCCGGGTGCGATCACCTGGCTGGAAGACAGCGCCGCCCTGATGCTGACACCCAGCCCGCGGCGTACGGTGAGTGTCAAAGAAGCCCTCGCCACGCTGGCCGAGTGCGCCTCGCCAGCGCTGCCGGCTCCGTCCGCAAAAGCCGCTGGCTGGCTAGAAGGCGTGCGTGTTCTCGATCTGACCAACGTGATCGCGGGGCCGCACTCGGCTTCGTTCCTCGGCCGTTTCGGCGCGGATGTGATCAAACTCGACCCGGCCAACCCCAACTACGACCCGTGGAACACTGTGGTTTTCGGCATGTCCTCGGCGCGCGGCAAGAAGAGCATTCTGGTCGACCTGAACAAGGCCGATGGCCGCGAGGTGTTCAACACCCTGGTGCGCTCGGTAGACGTCATCGTGATGAACGCGCCGGATCGCCAACTGGCGCCTCTGGGCCTCGACGAGGCCAGCCTGCAGGCAGTGAATCCGGGCGTGATCTTCTGCCAGCTGGACTGCTTCGGCGGCCCGCGTCGTGGCCCTCGCACCGACTATCTGGGCTATGACGACCTGATCCAGGCCACCACCGGCATCATGCTGCGTTTCGGCGGCGGTATGGAAACGCCGGAAGAGCACGCCCACGTCGGCACCATCGACGTGATGTGCGGCTTTGCCGCCGCCCTGGGGGTCGCTGCCGCGCTGTACCGCAAAGCGGCAACCGGTGAGGTCAGCCGCGCCCGCACCTCCCTGGCGTCGCTGGGCAACCTGGTGCAGATTCCGTTCTGCTTCGACTATGCCGGCAGGGATCCCTTCAATGAGCCCTCCGGCCGCGATGCCGTCGGCTACAGCGACCTGTCGCGTTTCTACCAGACCGCTGACCACTGGTTGTATCTGGACAGCAGTGAGCAGGAATTGGCGAGTCTGGAGCATGTATCTGGTCTGGCTGGCATCAGCGCCGCTGCCGACCGAGCTGCCTTCCTCAGCCAGGCATTGGCCTCGGAAACGGCCGCCACCTGGCAGCAGCGCCTGCACGCTGCCGGGGTCGCCGCAGTGGCGCCGGACAATCTCGACAGCCTGCGTCAGCGCTACAGCCGTCCGGCTGACGGCCGTCCCGGCACCGACAACGGCAGCTATTCGTTCAGCGTCTACGCCGATCACCCGAGTGGTCATTGCGTCACGCAGCTGGATCCCTATGCGATCCGTCCGCGCTGTGCCCCGATTCGTGCCCTGCCGCCGGCCGAGAAGTTCGGCGCCTCGACCCGCCGCGTACTGCAGGAGTTCGGCTACAGCCAAGCTCAGATCGACGCGCTGATCGAGGGCAACAGCATCAGCGAAAGCTGGAGTGAGGAGTATCTGCCGAGCTAACCGCCCGGTGTCAGCCGTCGCCCCGACATGCCTCTGCCAGGCATTGCGGGGCGATTCCCCCTGAAGCGACCTTATGAGACGCACCATGAATAACAAATACAAAAAAGCCACACCCGATGTTCATCGCCAGCTCTTTAACCGGCAGCGCTTTCGCGCTGAGTGATACGACGGATAACCCGCCACACGTTTCCGCGCATTACGGCTCACGCGGCTTTCCAAGCCAGCCGCTGTAGCCAGCCCATAAGAGGATTTAGCGATGAGCAACATCAATCACGGCTCTGCCCTGGACGGGCGAGTGTTCTGGCCCTCTATAGCGGTCATTCTCGGCGTCACCATTCCCCTGGCTCTGTTTCCTGAGTCCGGCAATCTGATCATCAAGCAGCTGTTCAACTTCGCCACCGGCAATTTCGGTTGGCTCTATCTGTTCGCGGGTCTTGGCACCGTGGTTTTTCTGCTGTGGCTTGCCCTGGGGCGCTACGGCAATGTTCGTCTCGGTCGTGCCGAGGATCTCCCGGAGTTTTCCTACTTCAGTTGGGTCGCCATGATTTTCTGCGGCGGCATCGGTATCGCCATCGCCAACTGGGCCTGGGTCGAGCCGATCTACTACTACGATGGCCCGCCCCGCGGTCTCGCCGCGCACGGCAAGGAGGCTGCCGAGTGGGCGCTGGCCTATGGGCAGTTCCACTGGGGCCTGACGCCCTGGGCCTTCTACTGCCTGCCGGCGATTCCGATCGCCTACTCGATGTACGTGCGTCGTCAGCCGGGTGTTCGCCTTTCGGTCGCCGCGCGCGGACTGCTGGGTGACAAGGCCAACGGCTGGCTGGGGATCCTGCTCGATACCGTGGTGGTGTTCGGCATCGTCGGTGGCGTCGGTACCTCGCTGGGCCTGGCCGTACCGCTGGTTTCGACCATGTCTTCGGACGTACTCGGCCTGCAACCCTCGTTCGCCTTCGACATGCTGATTCTAGGTCTGTGGACCGCGCTGTTCGGCATGAGCGTGTGGTTCGGCCTGAGCAAAGGCATCAAGATCCTCAGCGACATCAACGTCTATCTGGCGGTATTGCTGCTGCTGTTTGTCCTGGCCATTGGTCCGACCCTGTTCATCATCAACGGCTGGTCCAACAGCGTCGGCCTGATGATCAACAACTTCGTGCAGATGAGCCTGTGGACCGATCCGATCGCCAAAGGCAGCTTTCCCCAGGACTGGACCATCTTCTACTGGGCCTGGTGGATCGCCTATGCACCGATGATGGGGCTGTTCGTCGCGCGTATTTCCCGGGGTCGTACCATCCGCGAGCTGGTGTTCGCCGAGCTGATCTGGGGCAGCCTGGGTTGCTGGGTGTTCTTCGCCGTGTGGGGTGGCTATGCCCTCGACCTGCAGCTCTCTGGGGTTCTGGACGTTAGCGCCATTCTCAATCAGCAAGGTATTCCGGCGACCGTGCTGGCGATCCTGAAGACCATGCCGATGGCGAATCTGGTCATCATCACCTTCGTCCTGCTGTGCTTCATCTTCCTCGCCACCACCCTGGACTCGGCTGCGTACGTGCTGGCTTCGGTCACTTCGCGTGAGCTGTCCGGTTATGAGGAGCCACGTCGCTGGATTCGCATCACCTGGGCGCTGCTGCTGGCCGTCGTTGGCATCGGCCTGATCAAGGTGGGCGGGCTCAAGGCGGTGCAGACCTCCACCATTATCGTGGCGCTGCCATTGATTCCGGTGCTGGGCATCCTCGCCTGGTCGCTGTTGCGCATGCTCGAGCAGGACTTTGGCAAACGTCTGGGTTCGCCGATGCTCACCGTAGATGGTGCGGCGCCTTCCAGCCAGCCGGGGGCGGCCGTTGAAAGTCCTGGCTATGCCTATGGTGCAGCTCCCAACCCAGCGGCACCGATGAATTCCAACCAATAGCTACCTGCCGGGCGGCTTCGATACCCGGGCAGCGCCAACCATTTCTTCGACAACGCATGGGATGGCCTCGCGGCTTCCTCGAGGTCCTCTCATGCCCACCCAACGTGGAGTGCACATGACCAATCAAGTGATACTGCCCCGCATCATGCAGCTAGGTGCCGGTGCCAGCGAGGCCATCCCGAACGTGCTGAGCAGTCTTGGCTGTTCACGCCCGCTGCTGATTACCGACAAGATGATGGTTCAGCTCGGCTACGCAACGCGTATCCAGGACACCCTGGCCACCAGCGGGCTCAAGGCGGACATCTTCGCTGACACCGTTCCCGAGCCGACGGTCGCGTCGATCCAGGCCGGCGTGGACATGGCACGCGCCGGCGATTACGACAGCATCATCGCCCTGGGTGGTGGCAGCCCAATCGACAGCGCCAAGGCCATTGGCATCCTGGCCAAGCTGGGCGGGCAAATGCGCGACTACAAGTTCCCGCGTAACGTCACCGAGACCGGTCTGCCGATCATCGCGGTGCCGACCACCGCCGGAACCGGCTCGGAGGTGACCCGCTTCACCATCATCACCGACGAGCAGAACGACGAGAAAATGCTCTGCGTCGGCATCGGCTTCATGCCCGTCGCGGCGCTGGTCGACTACAGCCTGACCCTCAGCCTGCCGGCGCGTGTGACGGCCGACACCGGTCTCGATGCCCTGACTCACGCCATCGAGGCGTACGTCAGCCAGAAGGCCAACCTCTATAGCGACAGCCAGGCCCTGGCCGCCATGCGCCTGATCGGCCCGAATCTGCGCCGGGTCTACCACGACGGTTCCGATAAGGAAGCGCGCGAGGCCATGATGCTGGGCTCGACGCTCGCTGGCGTCGCTTTCTCCAGTGCCTCGGTGGCGCTGGTGCATGGCATGAGCCGTCCGATCGGGGCTTTCTTCCATGTGCCTCATGGCCTGTCCAACGCCATGCTGCTGCCCTGCGTGACGGCTTTCTCCATCCCTGCCGCTGCCGAACGCTACGCCGACTGCGCGCGGGCCATGGGGGTCGCCAGCGAACAGGACAGCACCGAGCAGGCCAACGCCAAGCTGCTCAGCGAACTGCAGGCCCTCAATGACGAGCTTAAGGTGCCGACACCGGCGCAGTTCGGCATCGACCGCGAACGTTTCTTCGAGCTGATGCCGACCATGGCGCAACAGGCGCTCGCCTCCGGCTCGCCGGGCAACAACCCGCGTGTGCCGACCGTCGAGCAAATGGTCGAGCTCTACAGCAGCCTTTGGTAACCCGTTCTTTTCAACATACAGGCAGCGGCCCCTTTGCCCTGCCGCCCATTTTCTAGGAGTCGCCCCATGAGCACAGTAGGACACCTGATCAACGGCCAGATCGTCAGCGACGCTGCTCGCCTGCAGGACGTGTACAACCCCTCCACCGGTGAAGTCAGCAAGCAAGTGGCGCTGGCTTCGGCCGCGACCGTCGAGCAGGCCATCGCTGCCGCCGAAGCCGCCTTCCCCGAGTGGCGCAACACGCCACCGATCAAGCGCGCACGGGTCATGTTCCGCTTCAAGGAACTGCTGGAGCAGAACGCCGAGCGCATTGCTCAGATGATCGGCGAAGAACACGGCAAGATTGCCCACGACGCGCTGGGTGAACTGCAGCGCGGCATCGAGAACGTCGAGTACGCCTGCGGTGCTCCCGAGCTGCTCAAGGGCGAGCACAGCAAGAACGTCGGCCCGAACATCGACTCCTGGAGCGAGTTCCAGCCGCTGGGCGTGGTGGCCGGGATCACCCCGTTCAACTTCCCGGCGATGGTACCGCTGTGGATGTTCCCGATGGCCATCGTCTGCGGTAACTGCTTTATCCTCAAACCGTCCGAGCGTGACCCCAGCTCCACCCTGTTCATTGCACAACTGCTGCATGAAGCCGGGCTGCCCAAGGGTGTGATGAACGTGGTCAACGGCGACAAGGAAGCGGTCGACGTGCTGCTGCGCGACGAGCGCATCCAGGCTGTCAGCTTCGTCGGCTCGACGCCGATCGCCGAGTACATCTACAAGACCGCCAATGCCAACGGCAAGCGCTGCCAGGCACTGGGTGGCGCCAAGAACCACGCCATCGTGATGCCCGATGCGGACATGGACAACGCCGTCAATCAGCTGCTGGGCGCGGCCTTCGGCTCCTCCGGCGAGCGCTGCATGGCGCTGTCCGTTGCCGTTGCAGTGGGCGATGCCGCGGCTGACGCGCTGATCGAGAAGATGCAGGCCGCCATGCAGTCGCTGAAAGTCGGTGCCTACTCGGACAAGAGCAACGATTTCGGCCCGGTGATTACCAAGGCCCATCAACAGAAGGTCGTTGGCTACATCAATAGTGCCGAAGAGCAGGGTGCGACCATCGTGGTCGACGGTCGCAAGCCGCAGGTCGCGGGCTACGAAAACGGCTTCTTCGTTGGCGGTACGCTGATCGACCGAGTGAGCCCGGAGATGCTCAGCTACAAGGAAGAGATCTTTGGTCCGGTACTGCAGGTGGTGCGGGTAGACAGCATGCAGGCCGCGATGGACCTGATCGATGCTCACGAATACGGCAACGGTACCTGCATCTTCACCCGTGATGGCGAAGCGGCTCGTTACTTCTCCGACAACATCAAGGTCGGCATGGTCGGCATCAACGTACCGCTGCCGGTGCCGGTGGCCTATCACAGCTTCGGCGGCTGGAAGCGTTCGCTGTTCGGTGACCTGCACGCCTACGGCCCGGATGCCGTGCGCTTCTACACCAAGCGCAAGACCGTGACTCAGCGCTGGCCGTCGGCCGGGGTGCGTGAGAGCGTTTCCTTCTCCATGCCGACGATGAAGTAATTCTGATCTGTCTTCACTGATACTGCGCCCTGGCAGTGGGCGCAGTACTCAACATGCTGCTAAGTTAAGGGAATCCTTACGAGGCCATAAAAATGAAGATTAGATCCAAGCTGCTGTTGAGTTTTATGGTGGCAACGCTGATCCCTGTGCTGATCGTTGCACTGCTGACCATTCGCAACGTTACAGAGCAGGCCAGAGAGAACTTTCTGGTATCCAGCAGCCTGGATATGAAACTGGTGAACAGCAGTTTCACCACCTTTTTCGATTCGGTGGGCCACACCGTTTCAGCCCTGGCGGAATATCCCGCCGTAAAAGACGCCAAGAACGGCGCACTGACTACCTACTTCGGCGAGGCCCGCAAGCCTGGCCAGGTCGCCACGTCCAAGGGCGGACGCGAGAAGCAGATCTTCGATTATTTTTCCAGCATCGGTAACAACAACCCCACGTTTGGCTACGTCTACATGAGCGATACCCAGGGCGGCTACGTGGAGTGGCCGGGTACCGGCGATTACGGTGACTGGGATCCGCGCAAGCGCGAGTGGTACACCAAGGGGCGCGACGCCAACTTCACCTTGGCTCGTCGCGATGGCTACTACTGGGAGCCTGATGACGCGGTTTACGTCTCGGTGCTCAAGGGCTTCAAGGACAATGCCGGGGAGTTTGCCGGGGTCGTCGCAGTCGACGTGTCGCTCAAGGCGCTGACGGATATGGCGCAGAAGGTGCGCTTCGGCGAGACCGGATTCCTGATGGTGGTGGAGGGCAGTGGCACCCTGCTGGTGGATGGTCATCAGCCGGAGAACAACTTCAAGAAGCTCAGCGAGCTGTCTGATGAGTACTTCGCCTCAATCGCCAAGACCGATAATGGCCTGGTCGAGGTGGACATCGGCGGCGTTCCATATATGGCCAATGTCTACAGCTCTCCTGAGCTGGGCTGGAAGTTCGTGGGCCTGAAGCAGGCTGACGAGGTTTATGCCAGCGCGCGTCATTTGACTTGGCTGACCCTTGCGGTATGCATCGTGCTGGTCTCGCTGTTCGGCGTTGCTGGGGTGATCATCGCCCGCCGTATCGTCAACCCGATCAACCTTGTCACGGATGGCTTGCGCGTCATCGCTCAGGGTGAGGGTGACCTGACTCGCCGCCTGGAACAGCTCAACGCGGATGAAACGGGAGAACTGGCCAGATGGTTCAACCAGTTCATCGAGTCGATCCAGAGCATGATCCGGGTGATCAAGGAAAACGCCATCAGGATGGATGGTGTCTCCAATGAAACCAACAAACGCACTACGGCCATGTCGGCCACGCTGCAGAGCCAGTTGAGTTCGGTGGAGCAGATCGTCACGGCAGTGACCGAGATGTCCTCGGCTGCCAATGAAGTGGCGAAAACCTGCGTGCAGACCGCCGACGTGTCGGAGCAGGGGCTGGCGGCCACGCGCAACGGCAAAGAGGTGATCGCGCGCAGCACCTCGGGGGTCAACAAGCTGGGCAGCAGTATCCAGCAATCCAGCAAGGTGATTCAGGAGCTGGAGAAGGAAACGGTCAATATCAACAACATCCTTTCGACCATCCAGCAGATCGCCGAGCAGACCAATCTGCTGGCGCTGAACGCGGCCATCGAAGCCGCTCGTGCTGGCGAGCAGGGACGGGGTTTTGCGGTGGTGGCCGATGAGGTGCGCAATCTGGCCAAGCGCACTCAGGACTCCACCGAGCAGATCAACAGCATCCTCAGCCTGCTGGTCAACCGCATCAAGGAAGTGACGGTGAGCATGGACCAGAGTCTGGTCGAGTCCGATAACGCTATCGTGCTCTCGAAGGATGTCATGGCCGCCTTCGAAAGCATCGAAGGCAAGGTGCAGATGATCCGCGACATGACCATGCAGATCGCCACTGCGACCGAGGAGCAACACCTAGTGACCGAGGAAATCAACCAGAACATCGTGACCATCAACGATGCAGTCACGCAGATCTCGGTTCAGGCGGGCGAGGTCGAGAGTTTTGCCGAGCAGCAGAGCGGCCTGAGCAGTGAACTGAAGCAGCTGGTGGTGCGTTTCCGTACGGATTGAGGCCAGGGCGTGCCGGGGCTAGCGTCGCGGCACCGTCCGGATCGCCAAGCGCTTACCCGGTCAGCTCGAAACGCTGCGCAAGTGGTGTTCCTCAGGGCGTAGCGTAAGCACGCGAACGCCGCCTCGGGTGACGGCCACGGTGTGTTCGAACTGCGCCGACAACTTGCCGTCTCGGGTCACCACCGTCCAGCCGTCGCGCAGTGTGCGCACCGCATTCTGGCCCTGGTTGAGCATCGGCTCGATGGTGAAGGTCATGCCTTCGCGCAGGGTCAGGCCGGTTCCGGGTTTACCCCAGTGCAGCACCTCGGGAGGCTCGTGCATTTCCCGGCCGATGCCGTGGCCGCAGTATTCGCGGACCACCGAGTAGCGATGGGCGCGGGCATGTTGTTCGATGGCATGGCCGATATCGCCGAGCCGAGCGCCGGGGCGCACGGCCTCGATGCCCTTGCACATCGCGTCGTAGGTGACCTGGACGAGCTGACGGGCCTGCTGCGAAACCTCGCCGATCAGGTAAGTCTTGCTCGAATCGGCGATATAGCCGTTCTTTTCCAGGGTGATATCGAAGTTCACCAGGTCGCCGCTGCACAGAATCTCGCTGGCGCTGGGCACGCCGTGACAAACCACCGCGTTGCGCGAGGTGTTCATCGAGTAGGCGAAACCATACTGGCCCTTGCTCGCCGGGCGCGCTTTCAGTTCGCCCACGATGTAGTTATCCACAAGGTCGTTGACCTGCAGGGTCGACAGGCCGAGCAGATCCAGCCGATCCAGGTAGCCGAACACGGATGCCAGCAACCTGCCGGCTTCCGCCATCAGGGTAATCTCCTCAGGTGTCTTGCTCATGAGGCGTCCGCCATGTGCGGTGGAACCATCACGCCGGCCGCACGCAGCTCGGCAGCCATCACCTCGTTGAAACTCAGGTTCGGGTTCATCTCGCAGAGCATGCCGATGCGAATCCAGAAACCCGCCTGGGCATTGATCGAGCGGCCGGACACGCCGCTCGCCCTGCGGATCTGATCGTGCAACTGATCATCGATGTTGACGATGCCCATGGCGCCTCCTCTTATATGGTTCGTATATGAAGCGTATAGATTTTGTGTGGTAATTTCACCTGCGCCATCGCGAACTGATGGTGGTCAGCGCTTATGAGGGCTCCGATCCCTTAAAATGGTTGGTGAATCCGTTGACTGACCCGGTCAGGTCGGCGGAGCGCAGGAGCATGCGGGTAGAGGAGAGAGGATGAATCGCGCAGATGTGAAACAGAGAACGGACGAAGGGGTGTTGTTCGATACCCAGGTCATGGTCAATCCGGCCAATACGGCGCAGTGGATCGTGTTCTTCAAGAAAGACGCCGGGCGCAGCTTCTTTCTGGTGGATGAGGCCGAACAGGTGGAGAGCTTCTCCGACCTGAACCAGCTGATGGTGGAGCTGAGGGCGTTGGGCATCAAGCGGGTCGAGGTGCAGCTCTGATCCACAGTTGCTAACAATTGGCGTGGATCATCTTGTGGATATCCTGGGTAAGGTCTTCTGTAGGCCTTGCCCGCTGAGGGTTACAGCGTTTTGTTCAATAATTGAACCCGATTCAGGGTGTATCCACAGGATGTTTGGATAAGTCGTTTTCAACCCTGTTGATAAGATTTGCCATGTCCCCTTCGCAGAATCATCCCAGTAGGCGCTCTAGGTTCTGGCGTTGAGCACTGGGGTTTCTGGCTCTTCGTGAGGGCTGGACAGCGTATGAACCTGGAGCAGTTCGCAAGAAGCTTGCCGTATCAGGTGCATACGACTTCCTGTTGTCCGGGTATTTCGAACAAGGCCTGACGCGGCGCCGCGAATAGGCTGAACGCCTCAGACCTTGCCTCCAGCCCAGGTCGACGCTTGATAGCGGACGTGCAATTCACGTTTTTTCGACAAGTGCTTCACTCTTTGCTGACAAGGCCCTCACTAGTCTGCGCGGCATGCTCCCTGGAGCTGTCGATCAACTGGCACAAGGCTGAAGATGTATGTCCGCGCTCCGCGCTCGAATTCACCCGGAATGGCTTGCCCCACTGGCTGCGGCGATATTGGTGCTGTTCTACAACCGACCGCTGTGGCAGCACCTGCAGCAAGTGCTCCATGGCACGACCGATGGCGGCGTGCTGGGGTTGGCCTTCGCTGCCATGCTCTGGGCGATCTTCTCCTTGGTCCTGCTGGCCTTTTCTTTCCGCCGCGTGCTCAAGCCGTTGTTGATGGTGCTGTTTATCGGCAGTGCAGTGACGCTGTATTTCATGAACGAGTATGGCGTGCTGCTCGATCGGGAAATGCTGCGCAATGTGGCCCAAACCGATGCCAACGAGGTGCGTGACCTGCTCTCCTGGCGATTGGCCGGTTACCTCCTGTTGTTTGGCGTACTGCCCTCGCTGCTGCTGTGGAAGCTGCCGCTGGCGCGCCGTACCACGCGCTGGCGCGGTCTGCTGAGCCGTCTGGCGATGGGCGTGGTGGCGCTGGCGGTGCTGCTCGGCGTGGCCTTGGCGCAATACCAGGGGCTGGCCTCGCTGTTGCGCAACCATCACGAGCTGCGTCTGCTGGCGGTGCCGAGCAACTACCTGTCGGCGAGCTATGGTTACTTGCGCGATAGCGTCGCCAGCGGCAACCAGCCGTGGCAAAAGATCGGCGAAGATGCCCAGCTCAATGCCGCCTGGAAGCAACATCGGCGCCCCTCGTTGACCGTGCTGGTGATCGGCGAGAGCGCGCGTGCCGACCATTTCGGCGTGCTTGGCTACTCGCGCGATACCACGCCGGAGCTGGCGCGCCAGGCTGACTTGCTGAGCTACCCGCAGGTGACCTCCTGTGGCACGGAAACGGCCGTATCCGTGCCCTGCATGTTCTCGCGCATGGCCCGCCACGATTACTCGGCCAGCGTCGCCGAGCATCAGGATGGCCTGCTCGATATCCTCCAGCGCAGCGGTCTGAAGGTCACCTGGCTGGACAACCAGTCCGGCTGCAAGGGCACCTGTGATCGTCTCGAGAACCGTAACCTGCGCGACAGCAAAGACCCGCAGTTCTGTAACGATGGCGAATGCCACGACGCGATTCTGGTCGATGGCCTGCAGCATTATCTGGATCAGCTGCAGGGCGATGCGGTGCTGGTGCTGCACCAGATGGGTAGCCACGGGCCGGATTACTACAAGCGTTATCCACAGGCGCTTCAGCGCTTCGAGCCGGTTTGCGCGAGCAATGCCCTCAACGACTGCTCGCAGCAGGACATCATCAACGCCTACGACAACACCATCGCTTACACCGACCACGTGCTGGCCGGCATGATCGATACGCTACGCGCCCACTCCGACACGCTCGATACGGCGTTCATCTACCTGTCCGACCATGGCGAGTCGCTGGGTGAGTTCAACCTCTACCTGCACGGTACGCCCTATGCGCTGGCGCCACCGGAGCAGACCCACGTGCCGATGCTGATGTGGTTCTCCAAGGGCTATCAACAGGACTTCGCGCTGGATCAGCAGTGCCTGCGTCAGGCCAGCAGCCAGGCGTATAGCCAGGACAATCTGTTTCACTCGATGCTCGGCCTGTTGCAGGTCGATACGCAGGAATATCAGCGCGGCTTGGATCTGTTCGCCAACTGTCGGAAGTAGTCTCAGGTGCCGCGCGGATATGCCGCTCAATGAATGAGGCCTGAGGTTGTTAACAAAGTGTGTGGATCATGCTGTGGGTATCTTGCGGGTAAAGCGCTGTAGCCCTTGAGTAGCGAGGGTTGTAGCGCTTTGATCAATAAATAATCCAGAGGCTTTGAGTTATTCACTGCAGCTTTGGACAAAGCTACGCACAATCTGTTGATAAGTATCTCCAGGCCTTTGTCTTAAAGGCCTGGAGCGATTTGTACGTTTTTTCTCCAGCAGCTTGCTCGATGGGCGAGTTGATCAGTGGCGTCAGTCGTGACCGGGGCGATAGAGGTGTTTGTGCCGGACGTCGTATAGCGCCGACTCGGCGAAGGCCCCCGGGTCGAGCACGCGTCCGACGAGTATCAGCGCCGTGCGCCGAAAGTCCTTGGCGGCGACCTTCGTTTCGATATCGGCCAGGGTGCCCAGTACCCAATCCTGATCCGGCCAGCTCGCCCTGTGGATAACCGCGATGGGGCAGTCTGCGCCGTAGTGCGGCAGCAGTTCGCTGACGATGGCGGGTAGCTGGCGCACACCAAGATGAATGGCCATGGTCGCGCGGTGCCGCGCCAGGTCGTGCAGTTGTTCGCCCTCGGGCATCGGCGACGTGGTGCCGTAGCGGGTCAGGATCACCGTCTGGGCGATGCCTGGCAGGGTCAGCTCGCTTTCCAGAAACGCGGCGCAGGCGGCGGTAGCGGTAACGCCGGGGATGATCTCGAAGGGAATACCCAGGGTGCGCAGCTCGCGAATCTGCTCGCCGATGGCGCCGTACAGTGAAGGGTCGCCGGAGTGCACGCGAGCCACGTCCTGGCCGCGCTCGTGGGCTTCGCGCAGCAGGCTGACGATCTCGCCAAGGTTCAGCTCGGCGGTGTTCACCACCTGCTCGGCACTGTGGCCCTGCAGCACGGCTTCGGGCACCAGCGAGCCGGCGTAGAGAATCACCGGGCACGAACGAATCAGGCGCTGGCCCTTGACGGTGATCAGCTCGGGGTCGCCGGGGCCGGCGCCGATGAAGTAGATGGTCATGCAGGTTCTCTATCGAAAGTGGCCAGCGCACAGGTGGCGCTGGCGCTGCGGTTCTTCATGCCGAGCAACTGGGCGTGGCCGCCCAGGCGAGCGGCGAGTGCCAGGGCGCAGGGTTCGGCGACGGCGGGGCTGCCGGTGCTAGCTTGAGTGAGCAGGCTGGCGGTGTTCGCAGCCTGGTAGGGCGCGAGGTCGTCGGGGGAGAAGAACCACAGCTCCAGGTCCAGGCGCATGGCCAGTTCATGCAGCCCTGGCTCGTCGTGCTTGTGCGCGATGCTGGCCAGTCCCGCCAGGTTATCCACAGTCAACTCATGGCGGGCCAGGCTGCGAGCCAGCAGGTCAAGCAGCTCCTCCTGTGCGCAGCCACGTCGACAGCCCAGGCCGGCAACCACTCTGAGGGCGGCGGCGGGGTGATCGAGGTGGCTACTGGTCATGAGCGGCATTCGTGTCGGAGGGGAACCTAGCTCATCATGGCACCTGCCAGCGGTCAACCGCGATTGACCGGCCGCCGCGGCCTGCGTAGCCTTCTCGCTTTCGAGGTTCTTCCGGGCAAATCGCCGGGAGGCTAAGAGGGAACAGGGTCGACGCCCTGGCTGCCCCCGCAACTGTGAACGGTCTTAAACCCTTCGATATGCCACTGCCGTCAGGCGGGAAGGTGAAGGGTACGCAACGCGCAGACCGTGAGCCAGGAGACCTGCCTCGATAATCAGCCATTTGCTCGGACGGGGTGATCCGACGCGGCCAGCACGCTCCTGCGTGCCTGCCTGCGCATACCCGTCCGCCGAACTTACCGACGCCACGGGGCCCTTCATGAAAACCCTCGCCAAACTGCCAGTCACCATCGTCACCGGTTTTCTCGGTGCCGGTAAAACTACCCTGCTGCGCCATCTGCTGGCCAATGCCGGCGGCCGCCGTATCGCGGTGATCGTCAACGAGTTCGGCGAGCTGGGCATCGATGGCGAAATCCTCAAGCAGTGCTCCATCGGTTGCAGCGAGGAGGAGGCCAACGGCCGCGTTTTCGAACTGGCCAACGGCTGCCTGTGCTGCACCGTGCAGGAAGAATTCTTCCCGGTGATGCGCGAGCTGGTGGCGCGTCGTGGCGACCTCGACCATATCCTCATCGAGACCAGCGGCCTGGCGCTGCCCAAGCCGCTGGTGCAGGCCTTCAACTGGCCGGAAATCCGCAACGCCTGCACGGTCGATGCGGTAATCACCGTGGTCGACAGCCCGGCAGTGATCGCCGGCACCTTCGCTGCCTTCCCTGATCAGGTGGACGAGCAGCGCAAGCTCGACCCCAACCTCGACCATGAGTCGCCGCTGCATGAACTGTTCGCCGACCAGTTGGCCAGTGCCGACCTGGTCATCCTCAACAAGGCCGACCTGCTCGACGCCGAGGCGCTGGCCGCCGTGCGCGCCGAAGTAGCCGAGGAGCTGCCGGCGGCGGTGAAGGTGATCGAGGCGCATGGTGGCGAACTGCCACTGGACGTGCTGCTGGGCCTGAACAGCGAAACCGAGCTGCATATCGACAGCCGTCGCACCCATCATGACGATGAAGACGAAGACCACGATCACGAAGAATTCGACTCGTTCCACGTGGAACTACCGGAAGCCGAGGAGGCGCGCCTGCTGGCTGCGCTGAAGGACGCCGTGGCCAAGTACGGCATCCTGCGGGTGAAAGGCTTCGCTGCCATCCCAGGTAAGCCGATGCGCCTGCTGGTGCAGGGCGTCGGCCAGCGCTTCGACCGTCACTTCGACCGCGCCTGGCAGGCTGACGAGCCGCGCACCAGCCGCCTGGTGGTGATTGGCCAGCAGCTCGACCGCGCGGCCATCGAGGCCGAGCTGAAGGCGGCGCTGGCCTGAGGGGTTGTGGGAGGTGCTTTAGCCGCGACTAGTAGCGAACCCGGTCGCGGCTAAAGCCCCTCCCACGATTCGCCTTCCCCGGAACGACCATGCATCTATTGCGCACCCAGCCCGGCGCCCAACTGCCGGCCGACAGCATCGCCGACCTTGGCCAGACACCTGCCGAGCTGGTGATCCTGTGCACGGGGGATTCGCACCTGTCGTTGCTGGCCGAAGCGGCGCGGCAGCTGCCGGCCGACTACCCCAGCCTGCGCCTGGCCAGCCCGGCGCAGCTGAGCAACAACGCTTCGGTGGATTTCTACGTCGAGCAGGTGCTGCAGCACGCCAGGGTCATCCTGATTTCGGTGCATGGCGGGGTGAGCTACTGGCGCTACGGTGTGGAGCGCCTGGTTGAGCTGGGCGCGCGTGGTGCCACGGTGATCATGGTGCCGGGTGACGACAAGCCCGACCCGGAGCTGAACGCCCTCGGCAACGTTGACGAGAAAGACAGCCAGCGCCTCTGGCAGTACCTGCGCCAGGGCGGCTTGGAGAATGCCCGCCAGTTGTTCCGCTGCATCGGCAACCGCTGGCTGGGCCGCGACGACACGTGGCAGGCGCCGCAACCGCTGCCGCGTGTAGGCCTCTATCACCCTCAGCGCAGCCCGGCGGCGCTGGCTGACTGGCAGACGCAGTGGCAGCCGGATGCGCCCGTCGTGGCGCTAATGTTTTACCGCAACCACGTACAGTCGGCGAATACCGCCTTCGTCGATACCTTCTGCGAACACCTGCTCGGTCAGGGCCTCAACCCGCTGCCGATTGCCGTGGCCAGCCTCAAGGAGACGGCCTGCCTGGAGCAAGTGCAGGCCTGGCTGGATGAAACCAATGCCGCACTGATCATCAATACCACCGGTTTTGCCCTGTCCAACCCCGAGGCGCCGCAGGCACGGGTGTTCCGCCGTGACATCCCGGTGCTGCAGGCCATCTGCTCGCTGGACAACCAGGCGCAGTGGCAGGCCAGCGCGCAGGGACTCGGTTCGCGCGACCTGGCCATGCATGTGGTGCTGCCCGAGCTGGATGGCCGGCTGATCGGCCCGGCAATCAGCTTCAAGGGCCTGGCCTGGCGCAGCGAGCGTAGCCAGAGCGACGTGGTGTGCTACCAGGCGCATGAGTCGGGGATGGCTTTCGTCGCCGAATTGGCGCGTAACTGGTGCCAGTTGGCCATCAAAAGCAACGATCAGAAGCGAATAGGCTTGGTTCTTGCCAACTACCCGACCCGCGACGGGCGCATCGGCAATGGCGTTGGCCTGGATACGCCCGCCGCCGCGCTGAATATCCTCCGCGCTTTGCAGGCGCAGGGCTACCCGGTGGATAACCTGCCGGGCAGCGGCTCCGAACTTGTCCACAGCCTGCTAGGCGGCGTTACCAACGACCTCGATGGCCTGGATACGCGGCCTTGTGCGCAGAGTCTGGCGCTGGATGACTACCTGGCGTTTTTCCACAGCCTGCCGCCGGCCAACCAGCAGGCGGTACGCGAACGCTGGGGCGAGCCACAGCGCGACCCGATGTTTCGCAGCGGGCGGATGATGGTCGCCGGCCTGCGCTTCGGCCTGACCTTCGTCGGCATCCAGCCGGCGCGCGGCTATCAGCTCGATGCAGCAGCGGTGTACCACGACCCCGACCTGGTGCCGCCGCACGGCTATATCGCCTTCTACGCCTGGCTGCGCACGGCCTTCGCCGCTGATGCGCTGATCCACGTCGGCAAGCACGGCAATCTGGAGTGGCTGCCGGGCAAGAGCGTCGGTCTGTCCGAAGGCTGCTGGCCGCAGGCGCTGATTGGCCCGCTACCCAATATCTACCCCTTTATCGTCAATGATCCGGGCGAGGGCGCGCAGGCCAAGCGGCGTACCCAGGCGGTGATCATCGACCACCTGATGCCGCCTTTGACCCGCGCCGAAAGCTACGGCCCGTTGCGCGATCTGGAGCGCCTGGCCGACGAGTACTTCGAGGCCAGCCAGCTCGACCAGCGCCGCGCTGTCGAGCTGCGCGGCGAGATTCTGAACAAGGTGCGCGAAGCCAGCCTCGACCGCGAGCTGGGCCTGCAACTGAACGACGATGCCGATAGCTGGCTGCCGCAGCTCGATGCCTACCTGTGCGACCTCAAGGAATCGCAGATTCGCGATGGCCTGCATGTATTCGGCGAGTCGCCCAGTGGACAACTTCGTCGCGACACCTTGCTGGCGCTGCTGCGTATTCCCCGTGGCGACGGCCAGGGGGCGAATGCCAGCCTGCTGCGTGCGCTGGCGCGTGGCCTGGAGCTGGGCCTCGACCCGCTGGACTGCGACATGGGCCAGCTCTGGGCTGGGCCGCGTCCACAGGCCCTGCTGGCTGTGGATAACAGCCTGTGGCGCAGCGTTGGCGATACCCGTGAGCGCCTGGAGCTGCTGGCGCTGAGGCTGATCGAGCAGCGTCTGGCAGGCGAGCGCAGCGAAGCCTTTGGTGATGAGGTGGCGTTGATTCTCGACGGCCTGGCCGGGCACGTTGCACCCTTGCTTGATGCCTGTGGCGGCGCCGAGATGGGTGGCTTGCTGGCGGCGCTGGAAGGGCGTTTCGTCCCGGCAGGGCCAAGCGGTGCGCCGAGTCGCGGGCGTCTGGATGTGCTGCCTACGGGGCGCAACTTCTTCACCGTCGACGTGCGCCATCTGCCCACGCCGACTGCTTGGCGCCTCGGCGTGCAAGCCGCTGACCGTTTGCTCGAACGCCATCTGCAGGACGAGGGCGATCACCTGCGCCAGCTCGGCCTGTCAGTATGGGGCACGGCGACCATGCGCACTGGCGGCGACGATATCGCCCAGGCCCTGGCGCTGCTCGGCGTGCGTCCGGTTTGGCAGCCTGGCAGCCAGCGCGTCGAACGTTTCGAAGTGCTGCCGCTGGAGCAGCTGGGCCGGCCACGGGTGGATGTCACCCTGCGCGTGTCGGGCTTCTTCCGCGACGCCTTCAGCAACCTGATTCGTCTGTTCGATGAGGCCGTGCAGGCGGTGATCGAACTGGACGAGCCGGAAGACATGAACCCGCTGTCGGCGAGGGTCTGGCGCGAGTCGTTGGCATTGAAGGATGGCGGCCTGGATGAAGCCGAAGCGCGGCGCCAGGCCGGTTGGCGGGTATTCGGCTCCAAGCCCGGCGCCTATGGCGCGGGCGTGCAGAATGCCATCGAAGAACGCCTGTGGCAGAGCCGTGCGGACCTGGCCGAGGTTTATCTGAACTGGGGCGGCTATGCCTACGGTAGCGGCGCCGAGGGCGCGCCGGCCCGCGAGCAGTTCGCCGAGCGCCTGGAGCAGATGCAGGCGGTGCTGCACAACCAGGACAACCGCGAGCACGACATTCTCGATTCCAACGATTACTACCAGTTCCAGGGCGGCATGCTGGCGGCGGTGGAAACCCTGCGCGGGCTCAAGGTGGCCAGCTATTTTGGCGACAACAGCCAGCCGGATACGCCGCGCATCCGCAGCCTCAAGGAAGAGCTGAACCGCGTGGTGCGTGCCCGCGCGGCCAACCCCAAGTGGATCGAAGGCATGAAGCGCCACGGCTACAAGGGCGCCTTCGAACTGGCCGCGACCATCGACTACCTGTTCGCCTTCGACGCCACCAGCGAACTGGTCGATGACCACCAGTACGCGCTGCTCACCGATGCCTACCTGCTCGACAAGGACACCCGCGACTTTATCCAGCAGCACAACCCCGGCGCGCTCAACGATATTCTCGAACGTCTGCTCGAAGCTCAGCAACGCGGCCTGTGGCAGAATCCCGGCGAGTACCGCGAAGCGCTGGAGAATCTGCTGCTCGATAGTGAGGAAAGTTGATGCGCGCTTTTCTCCCTTCTCCCATTTATGGGAGAGGGGCCGGAGGAGAGGGAGATCAGTCCGTAGCCCGGATGCAATCCGGGAATCTTGCAAACGGCCCCGGATTTCATCCGGGCTACAGCCGCTGTTGAATAGTGAAGAAACTTAGCCCTAAGCGGCACGCCTCAAGTGAGCGAAACCTTTGTGATTGACAGGCTTCGCTCTAGACTCACACAGCCTGTCTTTTTAGGAGTCTCGTCCAATGCGTCAGTAATGCCGTCGTGCTCGCACGACCAGTGATCGATCGCGGCCTTAGTCCGCGCGTTTTCACGGCATTGCCTGGAGGCATGGATGACCGATTCCCCGCATATCGCGCTCGAGCGCGTTTCTTTTCGCTTTGCCGACGGCGCCACGCTGTTCGAGGTGCTCAGCGAAGTCTTCGATAACCGCCACACAGGTCTGGTAGGGCGCAATGGTGTTGGCAAGACTGTGCTCGGTCGCTTGCTGGCCGGCGAGCTGCAGCCCAGCGAGGGGCATGTTTTACGCCAGGGGCGCATCGTCTATCTGCCGCAACGTATCGTGGCTGCGCCTGGCGCGAGGGTCGTCGACCTGATGGGATGTGCGCCGTGGTTCGATGCCTTGCAGCGGGTGATCCGCGGTGAGCCGCAAGCCGATGATATCGAGAGCCTCGATGGCCGCTGGGATGTGACCGAGCGGCTGCAAGGCGCCCTGCAGGGTGAAGGCCTTGCTCACCTAGACCTGCAGACGGCTGCGACGCAGCTAAGCGGTGGCGAGTGCGGTCGCGTGGCTCTGCTCGGTGCCTTGCTGGCGGAAGCTGACATGCTGATTCTCGACGAACCCGGCAACCACCTCGATCTGCCCAGCCGCAAGCGTCTGGGCCAACGTCTGGCGAACTGGCGCGGCGGTCTGGTGTTGATCAGTCATGACCGTGAACTTCTGGCCGGCATGCAGCGCACCGTCGAGCTGTCCGCAGCCGGCTTGCGCAGCTATGGCGGTAGCTATGCCTTCTACCAGGCCAGCCGCGAGCAGCAGCGTGAAGCCGCTCTGCAGGCACTGGACAGCGCCCGCGTCGAGCGCAAACGAGGCGAGCGTGAACTGCGTCAGCAGCACGAGCGTCAGCAACAGCGCAGTGCCAGCGGCCGTCGCCAGGGCAAGGACAGCAACCAGGCGAAAATCCTGCTCGACATGCAGAAGGGCCGTAGTGAAAGCAGCGCCGGGCGCACTGCCAAGCGCCTGGAGGCACGCCGTCAGCAGCTCGATGAGCTGGTACGCGAAGCCGCCGCAGCGGTGCTGGAGGAACAGTCCGGTGATTCTGCATGCACCGACCGAGCCCCTGCCGTCAGGGCGTCGGGTACTGTACTGGCGTGATCTGCGTCTGCCGTTTGGTAAAGCGCCGTTGCCGGATTTCGAGCTGTTCGGTTCGCGCCGGGTTGCCGTGCTTGGCCCCAATGGTTGCGGCAAGTCCAGCCTGCTCGCGGTACTCGCCGGTCGTCTGGCGCCGCTGGCGGGTGAGTGCCGAGTCGAGGTGCCCTGGGCCATTCTCGACCAGCATCTGCACGGGCTGGACTTGCAAGAGTCGGCTTTGGAGCATCTTCAACGATTGGCGCCGGGTAGCGCCGAGAGCCTGTTGCGTACACGTTTGGTGCATTTGGGTTTGGAGGCCGAGGCGGCGCTGCTGCCCAGCTCCAGGCTCAGCGGTGGTCAGCGCCTGAAGGTGGCGCTGGCGGGTGTGCTGGCGAGCGATCCGCCGCCGCAATTGTTGCTGTTGGACGAACCGGACAACCATATCGATCTCGACTCGCGCCTGGCTCTGGAGCACGTTCTTCGAGCATATCGAGGGGCGTTGCTGGTGATTTCCCATGATGCTGCCTTTCTCGATGCGCTGGCGTTGACCGACCAGCTGCAGTGGACGGCCAGCGGTTGGCTGCATGAGGTCTTGTGAAACGCCAGTGGCCGAGGGCTCTGGTCTACAATGCCGACTTTTGCCGCCAGTGAATGCCGCCATGACCGAACATCACTTCCCCCTCGCCGCCGTGGTCGGTGCCGATTCGTTGAAGCTGGCGCTGTGCCTGGCGGCTATCGATCCGGCCATTGGCGGGGTGCTGATCGAGGGGCCGCGCGGCATGGCCAAATCCACCCTGGCCCGTGGTCTGGCCGATCTACTCGATGGCGGGCGCTTCGTCACCCTGCCGCTGGGAGCGAGCGAGGAGCGCATCGTCGGCACCCTGGATCTGGACGCTGCACTGGGCGAGGGCCGCGCGCAGTTTTCCCCAGGTCTGCTGGCGCGTGCTGATGGCGGCGTGTTGTATGTCGATGAGGTCAACCTGTTGCCGGATCATCTGGTCGACCTGCTGCTCGATGCCGCCGCCAGCGGGGTCAACCATGTCGAGCGTGACGGCATCTCCCATCGCCACGCCGCGCGCTTCGTGCTGATCGGCACCATGAATGCCGAGGAGGGCGAACTGCGCCCGCAACTGCTCGACCGTTTTGGCCTCAACCTGGCGCTGGATGGTCAGCCGCAGCCGGCCGAGCGCGCCGAGATCGTCCGTCGTCGTCTGGCCTTCGATGCCGGCCCCGCCGCCTTTCTGCAGCGTTGGCAGCATGAGCAGGCTGCCCTGGCCGCGCGCTGCCAGAACGCCCGCCAGCGTCTGGCCGATATTGCGCTGGATGATGCGGCCCTGGGCGAGATCAGCCAGCGTTGCTTCGCCGCTGGCGTCGACGGCCTGCGCGCCGATCTGGTCTGGCTGCGCGCCGCCCGTGCTCATGCCGCCTGGCGTGGCGCTGCGGGCATCGAGCCTGTGGATATCGATGCGGTGGAAGACTTCGTTCTGCGTCATCGCCGTCGCCAGCAACAACCGCCTGCTTCCACGTCGCCCGAACAGAGCCAGGCGCCGCAACAGGCGCAGGAGCAACAGCAGGGCGAAGGCCAGTGGGGCGAACTGCCCGCGCAACCACAGGTTATGGGCGAGCGGCGCGTGCCGCCGCGCTGGCCAAAAAAGTCCTGAGCATCCGCCCGCGCACAGCCACAGGCGCGGATGCCCGTAACCGGCCCGGAAAACTTGGCGGCGGCCTGCGTGGCGCCGTACGAGCGGGCGCGCACGGGCGTATCGACTGGGCGGCGACCCTGCGTCAGGGGCGGCCGCAACGCCGTGAGCAACTGGTAATGCGACCACGCAGCCAGCAAGCCGAGGAGCTATGGCTGGTGCTGGTGGATGCTTCCGCCTCGACCCGCCGCCATGGTGCGTTGAGCCTGGCCAAGGGTGTGCTTGCCGAGCTGTTCGACAGCGCCTATCGCCAGCGCGCGCGGCTGGCGGTTTTGCAGGCCGGTGGCCGCGAGGCGCAGTGGCTATGGCAGGGGCGCAAGGCCAGCGCCGAGCTGCATCGCTGGTTGCAGGAACTGGGCGCTGGTGGTGGCACGCCGTTGCTCGATGCGCTGACTCAGGCGGGTGACTGGTTGCTGTGTCGCCAGCGCGCGAAACCGCACGAACGCCAGCGTCTGCTGATCCTCACCGACGGCCGCCTGCGTGACCTGCCAAATCTGGCGCCGCTGTCATGCCCAACCCTGCTGCTCGACACCGAGCGCGCGCCCATCCGTCTGGGCCGCGCGCGTCAACTGGCGCAGGCGCTGCAGGCCGACTACCACCATATCGACGACCTGGCGCCCGGCGTGCCGGGACGCACCTGGAGAACCTCATGAAAACCCTGCTGCTGGTCGGCATCGGCGCCGGCGACCCGGACTACATCACCTACCAGGCGATCAAGGCACTGCGCCGCAGCGACGTGATCTTCCTGATGGACAAGGGCGCGGCCAAGCACAAGCTCAACGCCCTGCGCCGCGAAATTTGCGCACGCTTCCTCGATGGTCACACGCCGCGTTTCGCCGAAGGCGTGCAGCCGGAGCGCGAGCGCGAAGCCGCCGACTACCGCGCCAGCGTCGACGAGCTCAATCGCGACAAGCAGGCGGTGTTCGAGCAGCTTATCGACGAGCAGATGGCGGACGGCGAGACGGCGGCCTTTATGGTTTGGGGCGACCCATCGTTGTACGACAGCAGCATCCGCATCATCGAGGCCATCGCCGCACGCCGTAGCGACTTCGTCTATGACGTGATCCCCGGCATCACCAGCCTGCAGGCGCTGACCGCGCGCCATCGCATCCCGCTCAACAGCATCGGCCGTGCCGTGGAAATCACCACCGGCCGCCTGCTCGCCGAAGGCTGGCCGCAAGGTGTGGACAGCGTAGCGGTGATGCTCGATGCCAAAGACACCTACCGCCGCTTCGTCGGCCAGGGCCTGCATATCTACTGGGGCGCCTACGTCGGTACCGCCGATGAAATCCTGATTGCCGGCCCGCTGGACGAAGTGGCCGAACGCATCGCCACGACTCGTGCCGAAGCGCGGGAGCGCAATGGCTGGATCATGGATAGTTATTTGTTGCGTAAGGAAGGTACGGTGCAGGGCTGAGGTCAGAAACGGTGGACAAGCAGAGCGTTGTCCACACCATACGGCAGTACAAGACCAGACCGCTTACATCATGAAGTGATCGGAGCGGTCTTCGGGCTTGAGGCTGTTTTGCACGCGGCGTATCAAGCGCGGAATCTCATCGGTCAGATAAGCCCAGAATCGGTCGTCGTTCACCGTCTGTTCAACGAGTTGGGCCGGCAGAAAACGCTGCATTTCATTGCGAAAATCCGCCTTCACCTGCTGGTCGTCGATCAGCGTAGTGGAACGCTGCGCGGCTTTTTCCAGAAAGGCTTGTGCCGTTACCTTGTGGTCGTTGAGCTTGGCTGGAAGCAGTTCTAATGCCGGCTCTATCTTCTGCTGCTTCAACCAGAGCAGATCCCAGAGATCGCGACTCTTGATTCGCCCTTGCCTGAGCGCAAAGGCGAGAATCTTGTCGACATAGATTTCCTCGAGCGCTTCGGCGTTGAGGATCAGGCCCTGAGTGCCCATGTCCACTCCATAGGGGTTGAGTAGTGTTCTGGGCGTGCTCATGTAGCTCGGGATGGCGCAGATATCGATATGAATGCGCTGGGCAGGCAGGTGTCGCGCGTCCGGGCGCGTCTGTACCCTCAGTTTCCAGGTATCGACGTTTCCGGACTCCCTGCTTGGTTCGCTGACGTCTACCTGCAGGCTGTATTTCGTCTGCAGCCTTTCGATCAGGATGGCCCTCAACTGAGCGAAATCGTCTCGGTTGAAATCGGCGCCGCCGGTGAAGTCCAGATCCTCACTCAGGCGGTTGGAGCCATAACAGGCTCGCAGACAGGTTCCGCCGATAAAGCACAGCTTCTCGAGCAGGCCGGCCTCGCTCAACACCAGCATGATGTCGTGATGCAGCAGTTCCTTTTCCACCACGACGCGCAGGTTGGCCAGCTCGGTGTGGCTGTCGATGGCCTGGTCTACCAACTGGTCAAACAAACTCATTGGCGATGCTCCAGTCGATCAGGTCGAGATTCCTTTTTGCCGCCTTCATATCACGGATGGCCTGTGCGGGCTTGGCTCGCCACATCCGGCACCTGCTGTCGTAATCGAGTTGCCCTGAGAGTGCCTCGGCTTTCTGTGCGGTGTGGACGAATTCGATGGTGCCCCACGAACCGCATTTGATCAGGCTGCTGCGGCCCGACGACATCAGCGTGATCCAGTTCATGGGGATCTGCGAGATGATGCCCGCGTCGCTCAGCGCCGTTTCCAGGCTTATGTAGTTGAATTCATGTGCGCGCAGGCGCGCTGCGGCATGAAACAGCAACAGGCCGGTTGTCGGCTTGGCTGGCCGATAGAAATAGAGTCCACGGCAGAGACGCCCCAACTTGTCGTCCCGGGCTGCGCGGCTGAGCAATGCGCGGTAGGCCTCAGCGGAAATATCCGGCACCAGGGCGCGCATGTCCGAAGGCGTGAACAGGTAGCGCTCGGGGCTCGCCAAGCGGCTCAGGCCGTCATAGAGGCGGCGTATGGGCTGGGTTGTTTCGCTGCGTTGGTTCATGAGGCTGACTCAACGGTAAGTGACGATAAGTGTAACTTACCGTTGAGTTATGGCAATGGGACAATACTTGATGAGGCGACCGCCGCTTCGTCGGCCAGGCCCTGAGTATCTACTGGGGCACGCGAGCGCAACGGCTGGATCATGGACAGCTAGTTGTTGAGGAAGGAAGGTACGGTGCAGGACTGAGGTCAGAAACGGTGGGCAAGATGGTTGTTATTTGTCCTATGCCCGGAGCCTGTTGGCCGGTCTTACTCATATCCATATATGAGTTTTCTTGCTTCTGGAATACTGATCCAGCGTTTTTGATGGGCGATAGCTTTGTGAATCAGCCTATGGCAACAAGCGCACAACAAAGCCATATCTGAAACTCTGGTACTGCGTTCGTCCCCTATCGCTAGTGGGATGACGTGGTGAGCTTCATAGATTGATTCTGCAAGTATGTCGTCAAGGACGTCTGGTTTTTTCCCACAAATCTCGCAGACAAAGCGGTCTTTTTTCTTTCTCAGTTCTATAAGGCGAGTACGAAGCTCGGGCCTTCTTTCCCGGCGAAGATGCGTTTCTGTTACGACACGCCCCTCCGCAAAAGCCTCATATTCTGCTTGGCTTTCTCGCACTTCATTCAACGTATCAAGCCCAGCTCTGATAAGGGCTGCTAGTTCCTTTACTCTGTTTTGAGATGAGCCAAGCTCCTCCCAAACCGAGCGGTCTGTTTGTGAAATGTTCCCTAGGCCTAGTCCAGTATCTACTTGGCGCAAGTTCTGAAGCTTAAAAGCAACTCCATCAGCGTTACGGAAGGAGGCTTTGCGGGCAGCAGCGCTGTGATGGGGAAAGGCTCGCAAGGTTTCGGAGAGTGCTTTGACTCTGGGATCCGAAGCAGAAGGAATACGCGGTCTGCATTCAAGGTATAGCTCCAGAGCGAGGATTACTTCTTCTCGTGTCCATTTTGGATTTCCATGTCCGGTGGTTACTGCCATAGCTACCTAAATTGCCTCGATGAATAGTCCGTAGGGTGGAAAACCGCGAAGCGTTTTCCACCATCTCCAAGTCAGTTCCGTGGTCCTACAACCAACTCCAAGAAACCCCCGTATACACCCCAACCCCTTCCCCAGGTGTGGAGCGCGCTACATCAGCGCCGTTGTCGTTATAGCCCGGCGTCACGGTGGCGGCATAGCGTTTGTCGGTGAGGTTGCGCAGGTCGAGCCAGGTTTGCCAGTCGTCTTTCGGCGAGGCGTAGCCGAGGGTGGCGCCGAAGGTGGCGTAGGCATCGGCATGGTAGGAGTTGGCGTAGTCCACCGCGACTCTGGAGGCGTATTGGGTGTTTAAGCCCGCATAGAAGCCGCTCGGGTGGTCGTAGCGCAGTTCCGCCTGGTAGTAGTGGCGCGGCAGGCCGGGCAGGCGGTTGTCGCCGAAGGTGTCGTCATCGCGGTAGTGGAAGTCGCTGAAGGTGTAGGCCTGGCGCAGGCTCAGCGCGCCAGCGGCGCCGCCTTGCCATAGCGGGCTGTTGAGGCCGGCTTCGATGCCTTGGTGCACGGTGGGGCTGGCGTTGGATTCGGCGAAGACGTTGTTCTCGACCTCGACGGTGAGCAGCTCGTGGCGTACCTGCGAGTAGTAGTAGGCCAGGTCCCACTCACCGATGGCCGAGTCGCCACGGGCGCCGACTTCGAAGGTGGTGGCGGTCTGGTTATCCATCGAGATCGGTGTGCTCTGGCGGGTGCTGTACGGCTGGTTGCCAGCCGGGAAGCGCAGCGGCGAGCTCCAGATCATCGACCAGGCATGCGGTGGCTCCACCGAGCGGCTGATGTTGCCGTACAGCTGCACGTCGGGGTTGAGCTGGTAGCGCAGGCCGATGCGTGGCGCGTAGTCCCAGCTATGTTCGCTGAGCTTGTCGTCGGTCGCGGGCCAGGTCACCTGTACTTCGCGGCGGGTGTAGATCAGCGCCAGGCCGCTGGTCAGCCACAGGTCGGGGGTCAATTCCAGTTCGTTGCCGATATGCAGCACGGTGTCCGAGCCCAGGTGCTCGTAGGCGCGCATCAGAGTACCGGCCGGGTAGGTCGTGCCACCGACGGTAATCGGCAGGGCGGCGTTTTCCTTCGACTTGCTGCTGGGCAGGTTGGTGGTGCTGCGCAGGCCGAGGGTGGTGGTGCTGTTGAGTCCGAACAGGGTATGCCGACGGGTGTAGTTCAGGGTGCCGCTGATATCGCTGTAGTCCACGCGGACGCGGTAGGTGTTGCCGTTGGGCGAGCTGTTTTCGACGATATCCATCGGGTAGTGGTGATAGGCCACACCCGCCACCAGGGTGGCGTCTTCGTCGATGTGCCAGGTGGTCTTGTTCGCCAGCCAGGTGCTGCCGGGCTGGTCGCGGTGAGCGTCGATGCGCAGGTTGTTGCTCGCCGCTGCGCGTGGGTCATGTCCGATCTGTACCTTGGTCAGGCGGCCCGGAACCTCGTGCTCGGTCTCGCGGTGGCGCAGGTAGAAGCGCGTATCCAGGTTGTCGTTGAGGCGATAGCCGACGTTGGCGGCGATGCCTTTGCCCTTGCCCGATGAGTGCTCCTGATAACCGTCGGTGTGGCTGTCGGTGAGGGCCAGGTAGTAGTCGAGATCGCCCAATACCTGGCCGGAGGCGATGCTGCGTTTCTGATAGCCGCGGCTGCCTGCTTCATAGCGCAGTTGCAGCTTGGGTGCGGTATAGCCGGTGTGGGTGATGTAGTCGATGGCACCGCCCAGGGCCAGCGAACCGCGGTCGAAACCGTTGGCGCCGCGCAGTACTTCGGCGCGACTTATCCACAAGGGTTCCAGCAGCTCATAGGGCGTGCCGCCAGAGCCGGTCAGCGGCAGGCCGTCGAGCATGATATGGGTGCCGGAGGCGTGCGAGCCGGTACCACGGTTGATCCCCGAGCCGCGCACGCTCACCTTCACGCCCTCGTTACCGGGTGACTGCGCGTAGACACCGGGCTGGTAGGCCAGCACGTCGGCGACGCCGGCCACGCGGCCCTGTTCGACCTTGTTCATGTCCACCAGGTTGGTGCCGCCGGGCACTCGCGCGAGGTCCTCGCGTGCGGCCTCCACTTCGCTCAGCTGTACTCCGTTGACCTGCAACGCGTCGAGCTGCACAGGCTCTTCGGCGAAGGCGCTGTGGCTGTTCAGGCAGGCGAGGGCGAGCAGGGTGAGGCGGGCAGGTTGGCGGGAAAACGGCAGGGGCAGCATGCAAGAGCTCCGTTGAGCGGGCGGCGAGTGTGTCAGATGAAGGCCGACGGGGATTCGTCACGCTAGCCGGGTGCTGGCGCGGGGGGCACATCATGCCGACTATGCCCGTGCCGTGCAGCGGGGCGCTCAGGGAGGAGCAAGGCAGGGCGGTCGCGCAACAGGCCGACCGCCGTCTGTGGATAAACCTCAGGCCAGGCCGGCCTTGTCCAGGCCGAATGCCTTGTCGGCGGAGCCGGGCACGGTGCGGAAGGCCACGTTGAGGCGGTTCCAGCCGTTGATGGCGACCACCAGGAAGCTCAGCTCCGACAGTTCCTGTTCGGAGAATTGCTCGCGCACGCTGGCGTAGATGGCATCGGACACACCGTGTGGTGGCAGCTGGGTCAGGACTTCCGTCCACTCCAACGCGGCGCGTTCCTGCTCCGAGAACAGCGGTGACTCGCGCCATACGGCGACATGGTGCAGGCGCAGTTCGCGATCGCCATGGATCTTCGCTTCCTTCACGTGCATGTCGACGCAGAAGGCGCAGCCGTTGATCTGCGATGCACGCAGCATGACCAGGTGGGCCAGTGGCGCGAGGAACGGGCTGCGGGTCAGCAGCATGGAGAACTCGGCGTACTTGCCGGAGGCCTTGGGAGAGAGTGCGAAGTAGTCGAGGCGCTGGCTCATGGTGATCATCCGTATCCGCGTTATGGGACAGCCGAAGGCATGTTCGGCCTGACCCGGTAGACACGAATCTACGCAGCAGTGGCCCAGTCACATAGATCCAATTACCCAGATTATGACTGGTCCACTTCGCTCAGCGCCGTGCTCACTCAGTCATGGCGATAGTTCAGCGGCCGCTTCGACGACTCCGGCAGCGCCAGGCCACCCGCGAGGGCGATCAGGGCCATGACGATGAGGTAATAGGCCGGTGCCATGCGGTCGCCGGTCTGCTCGATCAGCCAGGTGGCCACCAGCGGCGCGGTGCCGCCGAAGATGGTGTAGGCGATGTTGTAGGTAAAGGCCGAGGCGGTATAACGCACTCGGGTGGGAAACTGCTCGGACAGCAGCACTGCCGTCACCACGCCGCAGATCACCGCACCGACGGCCAGCAGCATGGCGCCCAGCGCCGATGGCAAGAGCTGTCCTGAAGTGGCCAGAGTGAAGGCCGGATAGACGGCGAAGATCAGCGCCAGGCAGGCTGTGAGGATGGTGCGTCGCCGCCCGACCCAATCCGAGTAACGCCCCACGAACGGACACAGCAGACCAGCGAAGACCAGTGCCAGCAGATTGGCCTGCAGCGCGGTGGAACGGCTGGCGCCGCCGACTACCTGCATGTAGGTGCTCAGGTAGGTGCTGAACATGTAGAACGACAGGGCTGTGGCCGAGATGAACGCGCTCAGGCAGAGGATGGTGGTGCTATGGCTGCGCAGGGTTTCACGCAGCGGCGAATGCTCGGGGGCCTGTTCTGCAGCCAGGGCCTGGAAAGCTGGCGACTCGTCCAGGCGCAGGCGCATGTACAGACCCACCAGGCCCAGCGGTGCGGCGATCAGAAAGGGCAGGCGCCAGCCCCAAGCCTGCATCTGCTCGCTGCTGATCAACTGGTCGAGGCCGAGTACCAGGCCGGCCGCGGCGGCGAAGGCGAGGAAGGTCGACACTGGCACGAAACTGCCGTAACGGGCCTTCTGCTCGGTGGGCGCGTGCTCCATGACGAAGGCGCAGGCGCCGGCGTATTCGCCACCGGCAGAGAACCCTTGCAGGCAACGCGCCACGGCCAGCAGCAGGGGCGCGAGCAAACCGATGCTGGCGTAGGTCGGCAGCAGACCGATCAGCGTGGTGGCGCCGGCCATCATCAGCACGGTGATCGACAGCACACGTTTGCGCCCGATGCGGTCGCCGAGGATGCCGAAGAAGATCCCGCCCAAAGGGCGCAGGGCGAACGACACGGCGAATACGGCGAAGGTCTGCAGCAGCGCCAGGGTTGGATTGCCCGGTGGGAAGAACAGTGAGGCGATGGTCACGGCGAGGAAGCCGTAGACGGCGAAGTCGAACCATTCGACGAAGTTGCCGATGGCCGATGCGGCGATCACCTTGCGCAAGGTGGCCGGGCTCACCTGCTGGCCCGTGTGGTTAGCATTCATTCGACGCTCCTGATCCCTGATTTAGACGGCATCCTGCAGGGTACGGAGCGTGTGCATGGCCAAGCGCCACGCAGACGACGGTGACGTTGCCGTGAGCGACCTCAAGCCAGGGCAAACGCGACGAGTCGACGATGGCGCGATACGGCTGCGCCAGGTTCGCGCTTCTCCCGGCGCTTGCGATAGCGGTCGGCACTGGCCCAGGATGCGGTCAGCGTTTTCGCTCAACGGAGCAAGGAGCCATATGTTTTCTCATATATGCGTTGGTGTGAGCGACTTTCCTCGCGCCCTGAGGTTCTACCAGCCGTTGATGGATCTGCTGGGCGTCGAGTTGCGTTTTCTCGACGCGGACAAGCCCTGGGCGGCTTGGCAGTCGAGCCCGGAGCCCCGACCGCTGTTGCTTATCAGTACGCCTTACGACGGCGCCGCGCACCATCCTGGGAACGGGCAGATGGTGGCGCTGCTGGCGCAGACCCGGGCACAGGTCGATCAGTCTCACCGGATGGCGCTGGCGCGGGGTGGGCGTTGCGAAGGCGCTCCGGGCTTGCGCCCGCAGTATCACCCGGATTACTACGGTGCCTACTTCCGCGACCCGGATGGCAACAAGCTCTGCGTGGTCTGTCACCAGCCTGAGTAGGCAGTGCTTTCGCGCGGGCTCAACGCGCCAGCGGCAAGGCCACGCCGATCAACACGAAGAGCACGCCGCAACTGCGGTTGAAGGTGCGCCCACCACGTTGCAGCCAGGGCCGCACGCGGAACGCCAGCAGCGCCAGCAGCAGTTCGACGAGGAACTCGACCACGGCGAAGGTCGCTGCCATCACCACGAACTGCCCGGCCAGGCCGCGCTGCGGGTCGACGAACTGCGGCAGGAAGGCGCCGTAGAACAGGATCACCTTGGGGTTCGACAGCGCCGACAGCAGGCCCTGGCGAAACAGGTGACCAGCGCCGGGGCGCACGCCGCTATCGGCCAGCGTCAGGTTCATCGGCGGCGAGCGCCACAGCTGCACGCCCAGCCAGATCAGGTAGGCGCCGCCGATCCACTTCAGCGCCAGCAATGCGCTGGGTGCGGTCTTGAGCAGGGCGCCGAGGCCGAACATGGCCAGGGCGATCAGCGCGCTGAAGCCGACCACGCCGCCGAGGATGGTGGCCAGCGCCATGCGCGCGCCATACAGGCCGCCGTGGGTCAGCGCCAGCAGGCTGTTGGGGCCGGGCGTCAGCGCCAGGCCGAGGGTGGCGATCAGGTAGACGAACCAGAGTTCGAGGGCCATGCGGGTCTCCTTCTGAGGGCGCGGCCAGTCTAGTCAGCGGCAGGCGCGGCAATGAGGTAAATTCTGGTCATCTAACGGTTGATTCTGGACAGTGCATGACTGAGCACCCTGATCTGCGTTTTCTGCTGCTGCCGTTGCCGGAGTTCGCCTTGCTGCCGTTTGGCGGCTTTCTCGACAAGCTGCGCTTCAGCGCCGATGACGAGGATTACAGCCGCCAGCGTTACTGCGCCTGGACCATCCTCGGCCTGCAGGCGGGGCATGTGTCATCGAGTAGCGGTGCGGCGTTGCGCATCGAGGCCACGGTCGATCAGCTCGAACTGGCCGAGCATGATTACCTGGTGCTGTTCGGCGGGCGCAACGCGCAGGCCACTGCCGCGCTGGCGCCGGCGTATCAGTCGTTGCTGCGTCGCGCCGCCCGTGCCGGAGTGAAACTGGTGGCGATCGACAACGCCAGCTTTCTGCTCGCCGCCTGCGGGCTGCTCGATGGCCATCGGGTGGCGGTGCACTGGCGCCATGAGGCGGAGTTTCGCGCCAGCTTCCCGCACCTGCGCCTGGCCCGCGAGCGTCTGTACTGTGTGGATGGTGCGCGGATTTCCTGCGCTGGCGGCACGGCGGCCATCGACCTGGCGGTGGAGCTGCTGGCCCAGGGCAGTGGCCGGGCGCGGGCGCTCAAGGGCCTGGCCGACATGCTGGTGGACGAGACACGTAGCGGCCAGCACGCGCTGCGTTCGTTGCACACTGCACCGAGCGGTGAGCGGCATGTCGACCGTGCGATTGCCCTGATGCGCCACGGCCTGGCCAGTGCCGCCGGCATCGAGCAACTGGCGGCCAGCGTCGGTATCAGCCGGCGTCAGCTCGACCGCCTGTTCCACGCCAGCCAGGGCATGAGCGCACGCGAATACTGGAACGAACTGCGCCTGCAGCACGTGCGCTGGCGCCTGCTCAATTCCAGCCACAGCCTGGCGCAGATCGCCGACGAAATCGGGGTCGGCGACACCAGCCATCTGGGCAAGCTGTTCCGTCAGCGTTTCGGTACCACGCCTGGGGCGATGCGCCGTCAAGCCAAACCCACGGCGTAGCCGCGGCTTCAGCCGCGAAGCTGGGACAGCAGCGGCAGCCACACCGAGGCCAGTAGCAACAGGGCCATGCAGCGGTTGAATAGCCGCAATCTGGCCGGTTGCCGCAACAGGCGAGCGCTGCCGATACCGAGCAGGCCCCAGGCCAGCAGGCAGGGCGTGGACACCAGCAAAAACAGCGCCGCGTAGCTCGCCACAGCGGTGAACGAAGCCTGGCCGCCGAGGAAGATCGCCGTGACCGAGACGCTCATCAGCCAGGTCTTGGGGTTGATCAGTTGCAGGCCGGCGCCCTGGACGAAGCCCTGGCGCCGGTCGATGGCGCGTTCGTCGGCGCGGGCGCTGTCGGCGCGCAGCAGCTTGCAGGCCATCCAGCTGATCCAGGCCGCGCCAGCCCAGGCCATCGCCGTCTGCAGCAGCGGCGCGCGGGCCAGCAGTTCACCGAGGCCCAGGCCGACCACCAGCAGCATCAGACTGGCGCCGAGGCTGGCACCGACGGCGATGGACAACGCAATGGACAGGCCGAAACGGGCGGCGCTGCCGAGGATCAGCAGGTTGGTCGGGCCGGGGGTGATCGACGCCGCCGAGGCGAACAGGATGAAGGGCAGCCACTGGTTCATGGCAAAGCCCGGTGGGCAGTGAAGGGCATGGGCTATCGCTCCAGATCGAGGGCATGGGGCGATTGTCCGGCGGGCTGATTCAGCGGTCTTGAAGCTTTGTGCAGAGGTTGCGGTAGGCGCCCGGGGTGACGCCATTGGCGCGGCGGAACCAGCGGCCCAGGTGGCTCTGGTCGGCAAAACCGAGGTCGCTGGCGACATCCGCCGGCGTCGTGCCAAGGGCCAGCAAACGCCGGGCGCGTACCAGGCGCAGCTGGATCAGGTAGCCGTGCGGGGCGATGCCGAAGGCGGCCTTGAAGGCGCGGCTGAGGCGAAAACGGTCGACGCCGCACACCCGCGCCAGCTCGTCGAGGCCGATGTTCTCGTGAAAGTGTGCATGCAGGTAGTCGCGGGCACGCAGGGCCACGCTGGGTATCTGCGGGTTGCCCGGCAGTTGCTGGCGCCAGTGCAGGCTGCGCGAGATGCGCTCCAGCAGCGCGTCCAGCGCCGCGTCGCGCACCATGCGCGGCTCGCCATCGCTCAATGTCTGCAAGGCGTTGGCGATGCACGGCAGCAGGCCGGGGTCGTCCGGCTGAGTGCGCGGTACGCCCGGCAGGCAGTCGCCAGGCGCCTGCTCGAACAGCGCCGGCAACGCGCGTTGCAGCCAGGCGGGTTCGAGATAGAGGGTGGAGTAGGTGAAGCCGCCTGGCGTCGGCGCATGGCCGTCATGGATGTCGCCGGGTTCGAGAAAGAAGGTCTGCCCCGGCACGCTGCTGAACAGCGCCCGACGGCAATGGAACTGCTGCACGCCCTGTTCGGTGAAGCCGATCAGGTAGCTGTCGTGCCAATGCGGATCGTAGGCGTGGCCCTCGAAATGCGCACGGATCACCTCGATGCCGGTGTCGGCGTCCTGCTTGAGGTCGACCCATGACTGCGCGTTCATCGCCTGGCCCGCGGTGGAAAGTGGAACGCCTGAGCTTACGCCCTTTGCCGGGTATGCCTAGAACGTTTGTGCAGATGGCTGGGGCTGTGGATAAAACCAAGCGCCTCGATCCGCAGGAGCGGCTTCAGCCGCGAAATTCGCGGATAAATCCGCTCCTGCAAACGTGCTGCGAGCGATGCTCTAGTCGGCCTGCGCGGGATACCAACGCGGCGTGTAGACCCACTCGCCGCCGTCGGCACGCGGGAAGCGGCGGGTCTGGCTGGAGCCGATGATCACCAGCGTGCGCATGTCGACCATCTCCGGGGTCAGCTCGCCGAGGGTGAGGCTGCGCAGCGCCTCGGCAGGGCGGCCAATATCGCGGCCAAGCACCACCAGCGTCTCGGGCGTACGGTGCTGGCGCAGCAAGTCGAGCGCGCGGCCGAGTTGCCAGGGGCGGGACTTGGAGATCGGGTTGTAGAAGGCCATGGCCAGATCGGCGAGGGCGGCATGTTCCAGGCGCTTCTCGATCACCGCCCAGGGCTTGAGGTTGTCGGACAGGGAGATCAGGCAGAAGTCGTGGCCCAGCGGTGCGCCAGCCTTGGCGGCGGTGGCCAGGGCAGCTGAGACGCCCGGCAGCACTTCCAGCTCGACGCCGTGCCAGGCCTCGTTCTGCGGGCTTTCCAGCGCCTCCATCACGGCGGCGGCCATGGCGAACACGCCAGGGTCGCCCGAGGAGATCATCACCACCCGGCGTCCGCTGGCGGCCAGTTCGAAGGCGTGGGCGGCGCGCTGCAGCTCTTCGCGGTTGTCGCTGGGGTGCAGGCATTGATCGGCACGCAGCGGGCCGGCCATCTTCACGTAGGTGTCGTAGCCGAGCAGGTCCTCGGCCTCGTCGAGGGCGCAGCGCACGGCGGGGGTCATGTGCTCGGCGGCGCCAGGGCCGAGGCCGACCACGCTGAGGCGGCCACGGCGCTGGCCGAGGCGCTCGATATCCAGAGGCTGTTCGCCCAACAGCAGGCGCAGGCCGTCGCCGCCGTGCAGCTCGGTCGGTAGCTCGGCGCTGCTGTGGATAAAGCGCAGCGGCAGCTTCAGCTCAAGAGCGGCGGCATGTAGTTCTGCGTTGGCCATCCAGCTTTTATCCGCGAGCAGGCAGGCCAGCGCCTGCGGTGCCAGCTTGGCAGCGCTCAGCGCCTGTTGCAGGCGCGCAGGCAGGTCGGCGCCGGGGCGTTCGATCAGGGCGGCGGCGCAGCGCGGGTGGATCAGCAGTTCGTCGGGTTGCGCCGGGCGCGCCTGCGCGGTGATGTGGATAACCCGGCTGGCGGCGTTATCCACAGGCAGCTGCGCGGCCTCCAGCCAGGGCGCCTGGCCTTCGATGCGTACCGTTTCGCCGCCGAGCAGGTCGCTGACGAAGCGCTTGCCCTGCTGCAGGTCGGCCAGGGCGTAGCCGGCCGGCGGCTCCAGCAGGCAGGTACCGAAGCGCAACTCGCCGCTGGTGGTGATGGCGGGTGTGACGCCCAGGTGTGCAGCGATTTCGCGGGCCAGGCGGTTGACCCCGGCCAGGCCGCCGAGCAGCGGCACCACAGCGCTGCCGTCTTCGGCCAGGGCCAGTACCGGTGGCTCGGCGCCTTTTTCCGCCAGCAGTGCGGCGAGGCTGCGGATGACGATGCCGGCAGCGCACAGCACGACAAGCGGTTGGCCTGCGCGGTATAGCGCGCGCAGGTGCTCGCCGAACTCCTCGTAGTGACGCTCGGCGCCATCGACGCGCCCGCGCAGGCCGTGGATCACAGCCTGTGGATAAAGCGCCTTGAGGCGTTGTGCAGTGGCCAGCGCGCTGGCGCCGAGGATGACGATGTTCATGCGGTAAATCCTGTAGCCCGGATGCAATCCGGGGGATGGGGCGCGATCCGTGGGAGGCGCTTCAGCGGCGACTGTCGCCTCCCATGATGCCCCCGCAATGATTGCGTAGGGCGCGTGGTGACGGGTTTTCATTCACCCGATGAACTGTAGGAGCGGCTGGGCGGCATTCCGCTTCAGCCGCGAAAGCGCTTCGCGGCTGAAGCCGCTCCCACAAGGAACCAATCACCCTCGCCACTTCTGCCCGGGCACCAGAATCATGGAGAAGTACGGCGAATCCATCGGCTCCACTTCGTCCAGCGCCATGATCTTCTGGCTGGCCATGGTCGCGCGTTCGACGTAGTGGGCGCGGTCGTCCAGGCCGAGCTTGCGCAGCACCCGGCGCACCTTGTCGAAGTTGCGCCCGAGCTTCATCACCACGGCCGCTTCGGCGTCGCGCAGGCGCTGTTCCAGCTCGTCTTCCGGCAGCACGCCGGAGAGTACGCTCAAGGATTGGTTGCGATACACCAGCGGCGTGCCGAGCACCGAGGCGCAGCCGAGCATGGAGCACACGCCGGGCACCACCTCCACTTCGTAGCGGTCGGCCAGGCGGTCGTGCAGGTACATGTAGGAGCCATAGAAGAACGGGTCGCCCTCGCAGATCACCGCCACGTCCTGGCCGGCATCGAGCAACTGGGCGATCTGCTGCGCGCAGGTGTCGTAGAAGTCGGCGATCACATCTTCGTAGGACAGCGGCGGGGCGAGCTTCTCGGTGGTCACCGGGTAGACCAGCGGCAGGCGCTGCTGGGCATCGCTCAGGTGCGCTTCGATGATGCCGAAGGCATTGCCGCCATGGCCGGCGTTGTGTTTCGCCTTGGCCACGAAGTAGGCCACCACCGGGGCGCCTTTGAGCAGGCGCAGGGCCTTGAGGGTGAGCAGCTCGGGGTCACCGGGACCGACGCCGAGGCCAAGCAGACGACCGGCCATCATTCCACCTCCGAAGCCAGGGCATTGACCGCGGCCACCGCCATGGCGCTGCCGCCACGACGGCCCCGCACGATCACGTAGGGCACGCCACGGCTGTCTGCGGCCAGGGCGTCCTTGGACTCGGCGGCGCCGATAAAGCCCACCGGCATGCCGATGATCAGCGCCGGTTTCGGTGCGCCGGCGTCGAGCATTTCCAGCAGGTAGAACAGCGCGGTGGGCGCATTGCCGATCACCACCACGCTGCCTTCCAGGTGTTCGCGCCAGTGCTCCAGGGCTACCGCCGAGCGGGTGTTGCCGACCTCGCGGGCCAGCTCCGGCACGCCGGCATCGTGCAGGGTGCAGATCACCTGGTTGCCTGCCGGCAGGCGCGGGCGGGTGATGCCTTCGGCGACCATGCGCGCATCGCAGAGGATTGGTGCGCCGGCCAGCAGGGCCGCGCGGCCGGCGGCGCCGGCACCGGCGGAGAAGCGCAGGTCTTCCACGACATCGACCATGCCGCAGGCGTGGATCACCCGCACGGCGAGTTTTTCCAGATCGGCGGGGATGCCGTCGAGGTTGGCCTCGGCGCGGATGGTGGCGAAGGAGCGGCGGTAGATTTCCTGGCCGTCGCGGATGTAATCAAGCATCGGAGGTTCCTGCGGGGTGTTGGCGGGCGAACCAGGCGCCGGCCTCGTCGATGGTCATGGCGGGCGCCAGCAGACGGCCGAAACCGGGCGCCTCGGGCGTGCGTTGGTAGAGCTGGTAGTGATCGGGTGTGCTGGCCAGCAGGGTGTAGGGCTGCACGCGCGCGCTGGCGCAACTGCGCGGGCAGGCGCTGAGGTGCACCTGCGGGCGTGCGCCGTTCTCGCGCAGGCGCTCGGCCAAGTGCAGGGCGTGGTGTTTGCTGTCGGCCAGGCCGCGCGCGCAGGCCGCCGAGCCGGTGCAGGCGACCAGGCCTAGCAGCGGTTCGTCGGTTTGGGTCAGCAGCCCCAGAGCCTCTAGGGCGTTCAGTAATTCACTGGATTTGGTCTCGGGCACATTGCCCAGCAGCACGCCTTGCCAGGGCGTCAGGCGCAGTTCGCCGTTGCCGTGACGCTCGCTCAGTTCGGCCAGCGCCAGCAGCTGTTCGGCGTGCAGGCGGCCCAGTCGAGCGCCGGCCGCCACCATGCACAGGCCCTGTTGCGCCTGTGGATAAACCCCCGCCGGCGCACGTGCGGTGCTCTCGGCCGGCTGCCAGTTGGCCGGGGCCGCTTGCAGCGCAAAGCTCAGGCGCGCCTGCAGGCGTTGCAGCAGCTCGGCGGCCGGGATCTGCGCCAGCAGTTGGCGCATGCGCGATTGCTCGGGCGTGGCCAGTTCGAGGAACAACAGCAGGAGTTGGCGCACCAGCTCGACGCCCTGCGTCACCTCGATTCGCGCCAGTGGGGCGTCATTCGGGCAGCCGGCCAGGCCCAGCAGCAGGTGCTGGTCGTCCTCGGCAAGCAGCCACAGGTCGTGGGGGTGTTCGCGCATCGCCAGGGCTTCGCCGCCGTCCAGTTGCAGGGCGAACTTGGGCGACAGCGCATACAGTGCCGGAGTGTCCTGCAGCAGGTCGAGCAACTGGCTGGCCAGCGCACGCACGTCCATGCGCGCCTGCGGGTCGAGGCCGGCGGCGGGGCTGAGCATCAGGTTGCGTACGTCATCGGCGGCGGCCACACGCGGGCCGAGGCCGGCGCCGAGCAGGGCGTCGATCAGCGGGCTTTCCTGCCCGGGCAGGACGCCGCGAATCTGCAGGTTGCTGCGGTTGGTCAGCTCCAGCACGCCGCCGGTATGACGTCGCGCAGCCTCGGCAATCACCCGCGCCTGCGCGCTACGCAGTACGCCGCCGGGCAGTTTGACTCGGCAGATGCCGCCGTCCAGCGCGGGCACGATGCGCAGCAGGCCGGGGCAGGCGGATGGGCGAACGGACGTGGGCAAAGGGTCACCTGTGGATAACGACGCGGCGACCGAACCAGCGGAATCAACCTGCAGGAAGACTCCATGGCATCGGTACACCCCGCCCGATGTTGGCACTCGCGACCAGCGTTCGTCGGCAGGTCTCCTGGCTGACAGGTCATGATCCGCTGCGCCTTCCCGGTTACCCAGTGGCCGATGGCATTGGACTCGCTGCTTACAGTTGCGGGGGCAGCTCGGTGGCGATCGATGATCGCTCCGGATTCCCTCTTAGGCCCGTTATCGAGCCTGATTCAGGGGCTGGCGAGCCAGAGCCAGGCAATGCGGAGGTGGCTGAGAACGCGCAGTTTACGAGTAGTAAATCAGCCGTTCGAAGCCACCTCCAGCGCAGCATGGCCGACACGCAGCAGTCACCTGTTCAGGCTCTTGGGCACCGACGAAGGCTGTATTATGCCCGCTTTGCCCGGAGCGCGGACAGGCGCTCCGTCGGGCCTGTGCGAGGACATTGGATGAAACCCTGGTTGACCCTGGTCGGCATCGGCGAAGACGGCTACCCCGGCCTGGGCAAGGCGGCGCGCCGCGCCCTGCTGGCGGCCACGCGCATCGTCGGCGCGCCGCGCCAGCTGGCGCTGCTGCCGCCGTGCATCAGCGGCGAGCGGGAAACCTGGCCCAGCCCCTTCGACCTTGGGCCGTTGCTGGCAAAGCGCGGCGAGGCGGTGTGCGTGCTGGCCAGTGGCGACCCGATGTTCTATGGCGTCGGCGCCAGCCTGGCGCGCCAGGTGCCGGCCGACGAACTGCTGGTATTGCCGGCGCCGTCCTCGGTGTCGCTGGCGGCGGCGCGCCTGGGCTGGCCGCTGCAGGACGCGGAGGTGGTGTCCTTGGTCGGTCGGCCGTTGGCCACGCTCAACGGCAAGCTGTTCCCCGGCATGCGCCTGCTGGTATTGAGTGCCGATGGCGATACGCCCGCACAGGTGGCTGAAGCCCTGCGTGCGCATGGTTTCGGCGCCAGCCGCCTGACTCTGCTGGAGCATCTTGGCGGACCTGACGAGCGCCGCCTCGATGGCCTGGCCGCGAGCTGGAACCTGCCGCGTGGCGCCGATCTCAATCTGCTGGCCGTGGAGTGTTTGGCCGATGCTGGTGCGCAACTGCTGCCACCGACTTGCGGTCTGCCGGATGACGCCTACCGCCACGACGGCCAACTGACCAAGCGCGACGTACGCGCGGTGACCCTGGCGCGTCTGGCGCCGCTGCCCGGCGAGCTGCTGTGGGATGTCGGCGCCGGTTGCGGCTCCATCGGCATCGAGTGGATGCGCGCACACCCGGCTTGCCGCGCCATCGCCATCGAGGCCAACGATGGGCGCCAGGCGCACATCCGCCATAACCGCGATGCCCTCGGCGTGCCCGCCCTGCAACTGGTCGCCGGGCATGCGCCCGAGGCGCTGGCCGGGCTGCCGGCGCCGGACGCCATCTTCATCGGCGGCGGCGTCACCGTGCCGGGTGTGCTGGAGGCCTGTTGGGCTGCGCTCAAACCCGGTGGGCGCCTGCTGGCCAATGCCGTGACCCTGCAGAGCGAGGCGGCGCTGGTGAGTTTCCGCGAGCAGCAGGGCGGCGAGCTGTTGCGTCTGAGTGTGGCTCAGGCGCAGCCGCTGGGCGGCTTCGACACCTGGCGCGCGGCGCTGCCGATCACCCTGCTGGCGGTGCGCAAGGCATGACGGCGCGCATCCTCCTGCTTGGCGGCACCACCGAGGCACTGCGCCTGGCGCGGCGCCTGGGGCCGGAGACGGTGTACAGCCTGGCTGGTCTCGGGCGGGTACCGGATGATCTGCCGTGCCGCGTGCGCGTCGGTGGCTTCGGTGGTGCCGAGGGCATGGCGGCTTTTATTGCCGCTGAAGGCATCGAATTGCTGCTGGACCTGACCCACCCCTACGCCGCGCAGATCAGCCGCAACGCCGCCCGCGCTGCCGAGATCACTGGCGTGCCGTGCTGGGCGTTGCGGCGCCCGGGCTGGCAGCCTGGCCCCGGTGATGACTGGCGTGAGGTGGATGGCTGGGATGAACTGACCCGCGCGCTGGCGCCGTTCAACAGACCGCTCTTCACCTCCGGGCGCGAGCCGTTGGCGTATTTGCAGGAGATTCCCGCGCACCAGCACTGGACGGTGCGCTGCCTGCAGGCCGAGGCGGCACCTCCCCGCGCCGAGGTGATCGGCGCGCGCGGGCCGTTCGCGCTGGACGAGGAGCGGGCGCTGTTCGCGCGCATCCGTTGCGATGTGCTGGTCAGCAAGAACAGCGGCAGCGCTTCCACCGAGCCCAAGCTGCAGGTGGCGCGCGAGCTGGGCCTGCCGGTGCTGTTGTTGCGCCGTCCCGTCTTGCCGACGGTGGCGCAGGAGTTTGGCGAGTTTGAGGCGCTGTGCCTGGCGCTTCAGTGCTGACGCTGAACGTGTCCGGGTGAAATCAGCTCAGGCGCCCGACCCTGAACGCTGCGTGCAGGTCGACCGTCGGCGTGGGCGCGAAGCACTGCCTGTCGAATATGCCGTTGAGATGCTTGACCAGCACCTGCCCGGCGAGGGCGCTGTCACCCGCTTGCAGAGCGGCGATCAGCGCCAGGTGCTCCTCGCAGGTACCTGCCGAATACACCGGGCTGCGGCTCAGGGCGATATTCAGCGCGGCGCGCGACAGCAAGCCGCGAAGAAACTCCAGTAGCAGCGTGTTGCCGGCGAGCTCAGCCAGCCTCAGGTGAAACTCGCCGGCCTGCTCGATCAGGCCGGCGCCATCGCCACTGGCCAGGCAGGCGCGCTGGTTCTCCACCAGGCTGTGCAGCTCATGCAGGCGTGCGTCCGCCGGACGCGTGCCGAGCAGGCGGATGACTTCGGACTCGACCAGAATGCGTGCCTCCAGTACCTGCCGGGCCTGCTGCTCATTGGGTCGGCTGATCTGGGCGATCTGTCGCGGCTCCAGCGTCACCGCGCCTTCCTCGGCCAGCCGGGTCAGGGCCCGTTGCACCGTCCAGCCGCTGACGCCGAAGATGCGCCCGAGGGTGTTCTTGTCCAGTTTGGCGGTGGGCGTCAGGCGTCGGTCGAGGATCGCCGCGTAGATGCTCTGGTAGATGAAATGGCTGGTGGGTTTGCCACCGCCGCCGCGCGTGCGGCGGGTTGGCTGATCGGCAAGACTCATGATCACACCTGTCGATGGGTTCGGAACTGCGGGCCGCTGCCAGGCGAGCCTGGTGGCGTGGGGCTCAGGCCAGGGGCACGCGGAGGTTGATGTTGAGGCGGGTGCCTTCGTTGAGGATGTGCTGGCGCATCGCCTGGCTGGCCTGCTCGCTGTCCTGGCGGCGAATGGCGCGCAGGATCGCCTCGTGTTCCTGAAGGATGTCCTCGGCATAGTCCGGGTTGTGGCGGATCAACTGGTCGCTCTGTTCCAGCGCACCGCCGATCTGCCTGGCAACGCTGAGGAAGATCGGGTTGGAACTGAGCGCCACCAGTTTGCGGTGGAAGCTGGTGTAGGCGCTGGCGAGGGCGCGCATGTCGCCGTCCTCGACCGCCTCGCGCATGTCCAGCAGCAACAGGCGCAGCTGGCTCAGCTCGGAACCGTCGAGCGACTGGGCGACCAGACCGACGATGAACGGCTCCAGTGCGTAGCGCAGTTGCAGCACGTCGGCCATGGTCGCGCTGGGCGGCGCCTGCACCTCGGGCAGCGCGGTGCCCTGGCGCTCCAGCACCATGACGCCCTTGCCGGGTAGCGAGCGCACCACGCCCAGGGTTTCCAGGATGGTGATCGCCTCACGCAGGCTGGGGCGGCTGACTTCCATCTGCTCGGCCAGTTCGCGCTGCCCCGGCAGCATCTCGCCGACTGGCCACAGGCCCTGCTCGATGGGCGCGAGCAACTTGCGAACAACCGCATCGACCAGCTTGGATGACGAAAACATGGGGCCTCCCTAAACCGCGAAACGATGAGTGCAGGCATGCGCCCGGGCAGGGCCACGCTCACCGCCGGCCACTCGTTGTGGCCTGGCGATGAGAGCAGAGCGGCCCCGGCTTGTCATCAGCCGCGCGCCTCGCTTTCCTGCGCCATCGCCACACGCGTCAGGCTGGAGTCCCGGGCAGCGCCAGGCGCGCTGGCCTCGCCCTTGAGTACCGCGTGGGCGCGCTGCAGGTCGATGTCGTTGTCCCAGCGGGCGATGGCCACGGTGGCGGTGCAGTTGCCGATCAGGTTGGTCAGCGCCCGGCCGATGCCCATGAACCAGTCGACCGCCAGCACCAGCACCAGGCCTGCCGCGGGGATCGCCGGCACCGCGGTGAGGGTCGCCGCGAGGATGACCAGGGCCGAACCGGGGATGCCGTGGGCGCCTTTGGAGGTGATCAGCGAGACCAGCAGGATGGTGAGCAGGTCGCTCATTGCCAGGTCGGTGCCGGTGGCGTGGGCGATGAACACCACCGCCAGGGTCAGGTAAATGGAAAAACCATCGAGGTTGAACGAGTAGCCGGTGGGGATCACCAGGCCGACGGTGGAGCTGCGGATGCCCATGTGCTCGAGTTTGCGCATGATCTGCGGCAGCACGGCGTCGGACGAGGCCGTGCCCATGACGATGGTCAGCTCCTCGCGGAAGTAGCGCAGGAAGGGCACCAGTGGCACCCCGGATAGGCGCAACACGCTGCCCAGGACGATCAGCACGAAGAGGATGCAGGTCACGTAGAACACCGCCACCAGCGCGCCGAGGTGGCTGAGCGAGTCGAGGCCGTACTTGCTGGTGGTGAAGGCCACGGCGCCGAACACGCCGATCGGCGCCAGGCGCACGATCATGCCCATGATGCGGAAGATCACGTGGCTGAACTCGTTGATCAGCTTGGCCACGCCGCTGGCCTGCTCGCCCACCAGGTTCAGCGCGCTGCCGAACAGCACGGCGAACAGCAGCACCTGGAGGATGTTGTTCTCGGCGAATGCACCGAGCACCGAGGAGGGGATCAGCCCCATGATGAAGGTCGCGGGGCCGTGCAGCTCCTGGGTGCGGCTGGCATAGAGCGCGGCATCGCTGGTCGACAACTCGTTGAGGTGGAGGTTGGCGCCCGAGCCCAGGCCCAAACCGTAGGCCACCACCAGGCCGAGAAGCAGGGCGAAGGTGGTCAGCACCTCGAAGTAGATCACCGATTTCAGGCCGATGCGGCCCACCTTCTTCAGGTCACCGGCGCCGGAAATGCCGCTGACCACCACGCAGAAGACGATCAGTGCGATCAGCATCTTGATCAGCTTGATGAAGCCATCGCCAAGGGGTTTCAGCTGGGTGGACAGTTCGGGCAGGCTGAGGCCGCATATCACGCCGAGCACCAGGCCTATCACGACTTGCAGGAATAGCGAGCGGGGGAGCAGTTTGCTGAACATCGTCGAGGTCTCCGTTCGGCGCGTCATCCATGCCCTCACGGAGGCCCAGAAGCGAACGCCAGATTGTTTTTATGGTCTTACCGGTCTGACCAGTTCAGGCTAAGCGCAAATTTTCCAACCGACAAGCCCCCGTCTGGCGCGTCACGCCGACCTGGCGTTGGCCAGATCCGGCGAAATGCCCGAAACAGAGCGTGTGAGTGCAGCTGAAAGACCGCTGGTCAGGGGATTTCAAGCGGCGCTGGCCGTGCTGCAGCTTGGGCCATGGCGAGGCGCGGTTACCCTGCGAAAGCGTTGCGATGACCGGTCAGACCGGATAGCGGAGTCGACGCGTGGAATGCGCTCATCGCGCCGAAGCGGCTAGACTGCCGGCCCGTTCTGGAGACCGTCATGAGCCAAACCCCCTACGCCCGCATCCTGTTCATCGGCCCCGGCCTTGGTCGTGGTGCTGCAGCCGAGCGCCTGCAGCAGCGGATCGAGACGCTGCTGGGCGAGGCGCATCTGCATGACAGTGAGCAGGAGAGTGTCTGGCAGGCCATCGACGAGGCGCCGCGCCCGTTGCTGGTGGTCGATCTGGAACCGCGTGCCGATGCTGCGCACCGTGATTGGCTGCGCGAGCGCATTGCCGAGCGTGGCGACGGGACGCAGGTGTTCGTGGTCTGCACGGCGCTGGAGGACACCTGGCTCGATGGTCTGGGCGCACTGTTGGCGCATCGCGAAGCGCATCTGCCCTGCAGTGACGTGCCGCCCGTGCCGGAACACCACGCCTGGTCGCAGATTCCGCCGCACGCGCAGCGCCTGCTGCTGTGCAACGGCCCGCGCTGCACGCGCAAGGGTGCGCTGGGCCTGTGGAAAACCCTGCGCCAGCGGCTCAAGGCCGCCGGTAAGCTGGAGTGCGAAGGCGGCGTGCACATCACCCGCAGCCAGTGTCAGTTCCCCTGCGATCTGGGGCCGACCGCGAGCCTTTATCCACAGGGCGAGTGGTATGGCATTCAGGACGAGGCGGCGGTGATCCGCCTGGTCGACGAGCGCCTAGTGGCGGGTACGGCGCTGCCGGAGTTGCGTATCGACGAGCAGGGCAACCGTTAGCAACTCGGATTACGCCTGTGGCAAATCCAGGCTACGAGCAATCGCCGCTAAAGCGCCTCCCACAATTGCCCATGCGCCTTGACTTGAGCGGGGTCGGATGGTCATATCCGCCCCGCTTCAGGTGTCTCACGCCGCCGCGCGTGAGGTGAAACGGGAAGTCGGTTGAAGTCCGACGCTGCCCCCGCAACGGTACGCGAGCGACCGCATCGAAACGCCACTGTGCGCCACGCGCATGGGAAGGCGATGCGTTCATGACCCTCGCAAGCCCGGAGACCGGCCTGGAGTCGTTATTGTCTGGCAACCCGCGGTGGGCGGGCGTTGACTCCAGTAGGGTGCCTCGTGCCCCTGTCTGCTGTTGCGCATTTCCATCGGATTGCCGTGCCTTTTCTCTTTGCGATGGAAGCAATATGGCGCGCCATTTCCGCTACAAGAACCTCACTTCTGCATGCCTGAAAGAAGGGTCAGAGCCCGACTCCGGCTATCTGCGAAACAGGATAATGTTATGTTATAACTATAACATTATCGCGCCAGGCCCAGGCTCTGAACGGTCGCTACTGACCGCTGCAAAGCCCGATTGCAAAGCCTCGCAGCGACTCGATGAGCCCCGTCAAAGTCCCGGAATTCTTCACGTGCAGTACCTCATGCGTTTCTGTTCTCTGCCTTTGGCATTGTTGGCTGGCGGTACCGCCATGGCCGATGACTCCGCTGTCGATCTCCCTGCTGTCACCGTCCAGGCGCAAGCCTCGGAGGAGGGCGAGACGACCTTGCACACGCCGACCACGGCAGGCTCGCGCCTCGATCTGTCGGCCCTGCAAACTCCGGCCAGCAGCACCAGCCTGAGCGGCACCACAGTGCGTGAGCGCAACAACCGCAGCGTGCAGGACGCGGTGACCCGCACCCCAGGCATCAGCACCATCGGCACGCCGGGTAACGGCGGCACCGCATTGTCGGCGCGCGGCTTCACCGGCCACTCGGCGACCATGCAGCTGTATGACGGCACCCGCCAATACGTCGGTGCCGGCACCGTGACCTTCCCGGTGGATACCTGGTCGGTGGCGCGCATCGACGTGCTGCGCGGCCCTGCCTCGGTGCTCTACGGCGAAGGCGCCACCGGTGCGGTGATCAACGTGGTGCCGAAGAAGCCGTTTGCCGGCGAGATCCAGAATCACCTGCGCCTGGGCTATGGCAGCGACGACCGCCGCCAGGCTGCGCTGGACAGCGGCGGTTCGCTGAGCGACGCATTGAGCTACCGCTTCAACCTCAACCAGCAGGCCAGCAACGGCTGGGTCGACCGTGGCGATTCCGACAGCCTGGCGCTGAGTGCCGCGCTGCGCTGGGATGCCAGCGATGACATGAGCTTCACCCTGTCCCATGATCAGGGCGAGCAGAGCCCGGAGCGCTACCTCGGTACGCCGCTGGTCGATGGCAAGTTCCGCGAAGGCATTCGGGATCGCAACTACAACGTCGCCAACGCCGACATCCGCTACAACGACCAGATCACCCGCCTGGTGACCGACTGGCGCATTAGCGACGTGCTGAGCGCCAGCAACCAGCTCTACTACATCAAGACCCAGCGCTACTGGCGCAACAGCGAGGCCTATCGCTGGCAGCCGGGCGATACGGTCGAGCGCAGCGAGTTCTACCGGATCAAACACACCCAGGAGCAGGTCGGCGACCGTCAGACCTTCACCCTGGAGCATCCGCTGTTCGGTCTCGATAGCCGCACGGTGGTGGGCGTGGATTACAACCGTATCCACTTCGCCCGTCAGCACGATTTCGCCAGCAGTTTCAGCGACAGCGTGCCGCTGGCCGGTTCCGGCGGCGGTCAGTACCAGAGTACCGACCCGCTCGGCTACGGTCCGCGTGAACGCAACCTGGCCCGGCAATTCTCGCTGTTCGCCGAGAACCGCACGCAACTGACCGAGCGTCTGTCGCTGGTCACCGGTGTGCGCCGCGATCAGGTGCACATCGACCGCAGCAACCTGGTCGATGACAGCCGCGTCGACCGCAGCCTTACGGGCGACAACTGGCGCGCCGGCCTGGTCTTCGCCCTGACCCCGGAGCTGTCGCTGTACGGCCAGTACGCCACCAGCACCGAAGGGGTGAGCAACCTGCTGACCCTCAACCCGACTCAGCAGCAGTTCGACCTGAGTGAAGCCAAGCAGACCGAGATCGGCCTCAAGCAGCTGTTCTGGGGCGGGCAGGGCGAGTGGACGCTGGCCGCCTATCACATCGTCAAGAACAAGCTGCTCAGTCGCGCCACGCCAACTGCGCCCACCGAGCAGATCGGCCAGCAATCCTCGGATGGCCTGGAAGCCAGCCTGGAGCTGGCGCTGGGGCGTGGCTGGCAGGTCTCGGCCAACGCCGCCTTCGTTCGTGCCGAGTACGACGACTTCGTCGAAGGCGGTGGTGACCGCAGCGGCAATCGTCCGAGCAATGTGCCCAAACGCACCGCCAACCTGTGGCTGAACAAGGATTTCGGCAGGGGCGTGGAGGCGGGCATCGGTGCGCGCTATGTCGACGCCCGCTATGTGAATACGGCCAATACCGCCGAGGTGCCGGGTTACACCGTGGTCGATGCGAATATCGCCTGGCAGGTGCTGTCGGACGTGCGCCTGGGCCTGGAGTTGAATAACCTGTTCGACCGCCAGTACGCCACCAGCGCCAGCAGCGACGGCGAGCAGTGGTACCTGGGCGCGCCGCGTTCGCTGTTCGTCAGCGCGGATTACCGCTTTTGAAGCATCTGAGCTGCGCCGCGCGCGTCACCTGCGCGCGGCAATCGGTCAATGGAGTGTTCCCGTGTCAGTGAGCCTTGCCTCGGGCTGGCCAGCCAGTCCGTCGTCGACGCCCAGCCACCGTAGCGCGGCGCCTGAGCCGCGCCTGCGCATCCGTGACCTGGGTTGGTCGCCGGATGGCCAGCGCGTCTTGCTCGACGCCATCGACCTGGAGATCGGTGACGGCGAGCTGCTCGGTTTGATCGGCCCCAACGGCAGCGGCAAGACCAGCCTGCTGCGCTGCGCTTATCGCTTCCAGCGCCCGTGCAGTGGCAGTGTCGAGCTGGGCGGCGAAGCGCTGTGGCAGCGCCCGCCGCGCTGGAGCGCGCAGCGCGTGGCGGTGGTGCTGCAGGAATTCCCGCAGGACTTCGGCCTGCGCGTGCACGAGGTGGCGGCCATGGGCCGCACGCCGCACAAGGGCCTGTTCGATGGCGACGATGGCGAGGATCAACGCCTGGTCATTGAGGCGTTGGCGCGGGTGGGCTTGAGCGAGCGCGCGCAGCAGGCCTTCGCCCAGCTGTCCGGTGGCGAGAAGCAGCGCGCCTTGCTCGCCCGCGCCCTGGTGCAGCAGCCGCAACTGTTGATTCTCGACGAGCCGACCAACCACCTCGATCCGCGCTACCAGATCGAACTGCTGCGGCAGATCAAATCACTGGGCCTGGCGACGCTGGCCAGCTTCCACGACCTCAACCTGGCGGCGGCCTTCTGCGACCGCCTCTGCGTGATCGACCAGGGCCGCCTGGTGGCCGTCGGTACGCCCGCCGAAGTGCTGACTGCCGAGCTGCTGCAACAGGTGTTCGGGGTGCAGGCACTGGTCGACACCCATCCACTGGCGGGTTATCCGCGTATTACCTGGATCCTTTGATGAGCCTGTGCCATTCGCGGCTGAAGCCGCTCCTACCCATGCTTTGGCTCTCGGCGCTGTTTTCGGCCAGCCCCGCCTGGGCGGTGACGGTCACCAGTTGCGACCGCCAGGTGACCGTCGAGCAGCCGCCGCAGCGCGCGGTCAGCCATGACGTGAACATGACCGCCATGCTCCTGGCGCTGGGCCTGAAAGAGCGTATGGCCGGCTACACCGGCATCAGCGGCTGGAAGACCCTCGATCCGAGCATGCGTGAGCAGTTGGGCGGTCTGCCCGAGTTGGCGGCGCGCTACCCGTCGCTGGAGAACCTGCTGGACGCCGGCACCGACTTCGTCTTCGCCGGCTGGAACTACGGCATGCGCATCGGTGGTGAGGTCACGCCGGCCAGCCTGGAGCGCTTCGGCATTCCTGTGTACGAGCTGAGCGAGTCCTGCGCGCATGTCATGCCGGGCCGCGTCGCCAGCCTCGATGACGTCTACACCGATCTGCGCAACCTGGGCCGCATCTTCGCCGTCGAGGATCGCGCCGACGCGCTGGTGCAGGGCATGCAGGCGCGGGTCGCGGCGGTGCAGGCGCGCCTGGGCGAGCAACCGTCGCGGCCACGGGTGTTCGTCTACGATAGTGGCGAAGACCTGCCTTTCAGTGCCGGTCGGCAGGGCATGCCGCAACCGCTGATCGTGGCGGCCGGCGGGCGCAACGTCACGGACGGTGTGGCCGGCAGCTGGATCAAGGTGGGCTGGGAGTCGGTGGTCGAGGAAGATCCCGAGGTCATCCTGATCGTCGACTACGGCGAGCGCACGGCGGCGCAGAAGCGCGACTTCCTCCTCCAGCATCCGGCGCTGCAGGGCGTCACCGCAATCCGCGAGCAGCGCTTCGTGGTGCTGCCCTACCTGGCGGTCACCCCGAGCCTGGACAACGCCGCCGCCATCGAGACGCTGGCTGCCGCGCTGCACCCCGAGGCCTTCGCCCGGTGAGTCGCTATCGCCTGTTGTTGCTTGGGCTGGCCGTGTTGCTGGCGCTGTCCTGCGCCTGGTCGCTGGGTTTCGGTGCGGCGCAGGTGCCGCTCGAGCGCGTGCTGGCGATCCTCGGCCAACACCTGTTCGGCATGGTGCCCGAGACGGCGCCGAGCGCCGGTCAGGACAGCATCGTCTGGCAACTGCGCGCGCCACGGGTGCTGCTCGGCGCGCTGGTCGGCGCCGGGCTGGCGCTGGTCGGTACGGCGCTGCAGGCGGTGACGCGCAACCCGCTGGCCGACCCGCATCTGCTCGGCGTCAGCTCCGGCGCGGCCTTCGGTGCGGTGATCGTGGTGCTCTATCTGGGTGAATTCGCCGGCCTGCTCAGCCTGCCGCTGGCGGCCTTCGTCGGTGCGCTGGCGAGCATGCTGCTGGTGCTGGCCATCGCCAGCCGGGGCGGGCGGCTGGAGAGCGACCGCCTGCTGCTGGCCGGGGTGGCGGTGTCCTTCGTGATGATGGCGGCGAGCAATCTGCTGCTGTACCTGGGCAACCCGCACGCCGCCAGCTCGGTACTGTTCTGGATGCTCGGCGGCCTTGGCCTGGCGCGCTGGGAGCTGCTCTGGCTGCCGGCGCTGTGCCTGGCGCTGGCCATGACCCTGTTGCTGGGCCTGGGTCGCGCGCTGAACGCGCTGATGGCCGGCGAGCAGAGCGCGGTCAGCCTTGGCCTGGAGCCTCGGCGGGTGCGCCTGCTGGTGTTCGTGGTGGTGTCCTTGCTCACCGGCGTGCTGGTGTCGCTGTCCGGTGCCATCGGTTTCGTCGGCCTGATGCTGCCGCACGTGGCGCGCTTTCTGGTCGGTGCCGAGCACCGCCGCGTGTTGCCGGTGGCGGCGCTGCTCGGGGCCCTGTTCCTGGTCTGGGTCGACGTCGCCGCGCGCACCTGGCTGGCGCCGCAGGATCTGCCCATCGGCATCGTCACCGCCGCCATCGGCGGGGTGTTCTTCGTCGCGTTGCTGCGGCGCCGCTGAGTCGATATTTTTTTTCAGTCCGGTTGTAACGCCCGTTCACCTCGTCGCTCTAGTTCAATGCCGGCACGCAAAACACCTTAGCCCGGCTAACCCAGATCACCCGAGGATACGCACATGACCATGAAATCCACCGCTGCTGGTGCCGCCATCGCTTTCGCTGCCGCTGCCATGTTCGCTGGCATGTCCGGCACTGTCGTCGCCGCCGAAGAAGCCCAGGTGCATTGCTACGGCGTTACATCCTGCAAAGGCCAGAACGACTGCAAGACCGCCGAGAACAGCTGCAAAGGTCAGGCTGTCTGCAAGGGCCACGGCTTCAAGGCCATGACCAAGGCCGAGTGCGATGCAGCAGGCGGTACTGTCGGCGAGTAATCGAGCCGGGGCAGCCGCCTGGCGGTTGCCCCGCATCAGCGAGCGAGGCGCGAGCGATGAATGCTCAACGCGGCAATCTGGGTTTCGGCCTGGGTTTGCGCAGTACCTACTACCAGGTCATTCTCGAACAGCAGCCGGCGATCGACTGGTTCGAGATCGTCTCGGAAAATTATTTGGTAGCGGGCGGCAAGGCCCTCTACTTCCTCGATGCCATCGGCGAACAATACCCGCTGGTGATGCATGGCGTGTCGCTGTCGATTGGCGGCCCGCATGAGCTGGACCGCGACTACCTGCGCCAGCTCAAGCAGCTGGCCGCGCGCGTCCAGCCGGCGTGGATCTCCGATCACCTGTGCTGGAGCCAGGGCAATGCCCACCAGCTGCATGACCTGTTGCCGCTGCCCTACACCGAGGAGAGCCTGCAGCACGTGGCCGCGCGGGTGCGCCAGGTGCAGGACGTGATCGAGCGACCGCTGGTGCTGGAAAACGTCTCCAGCTATCTGCGCTGCGCCGATGATCAGTTCAGCGAATGGCAGTTCCTCGCCGCGCTCAGCGAACTGAGCGGCTGCGAGCTGTTGCTGGACGTCAACAATGTGTATGTCAGTGCACGCAACCATGATTTCGATGCCTGGACCTTTATCAGCAGCCTGCCCAGGCAGCGCATCCGTCAGCTGCATCTGGCAGGCCACAGTGATTACGGCAACTACCTGATCGACACTCATGATCAGCCGGTCAGCGACCCGGTCTGGCAGCTCTATCAACGTACACTGCAGCACCTTGGGCCGGTGTCTACGCTGCTCGAACGCGATGATCATTTCCCCGACCTGGACGTGCTGCTCGACGAGCTGAATAGCGCGCGCCGGTTTGCCGCCGAAGCGCTGCAAGGAACCGCCCGATGAGCCTGAGAGACTGGCAGGCGCAGGTGCAGGCCTACCTGCTGAACCCCGATGCCCAGCCCAGCCCGGCTCTGCGCGCCAGCCTGCTGGGCAGCGCCGCGCTGAGTGCCGAACAGGGTCTGGCGATTTACCACAACGCCTACCGCGCACGCTTGCTGGAAGCCTTGCGTGGCGACTATCCGGCAGTGCATAGCTGGCTGGGTGACGAGGAATTCGACGCCCTGGCGCTGGCCTACATCGACGCACACCCCTCGCAGCACTTCAGCCTGCGCTGGCTCGGCGCCGAGCTGGCGGCGTTCATCGATGGTCACCTGATTCCTGCGCAGGCCGCGCCGCTCAGCGAGCTGGCGCGGCTGGAGTGGGCCTTCACCCTGGCCTTCGATGCGCCCGAGGGCCAGCCGCTGAGCCTGACGCAGATGGCCGAACTGCCCGCCGAGGCGTGGCCGAATCTGCAGGTGCGCCTGCTGCCGAGTGTGCAGTGGCTGGTGTGTCGGCATAACAGCCTGGCGCTCTGGCGCGCCTGCAAGGAGCAGGACGACTTCCCCGGCAGCCAGCCGCTGGGGCAGGCGCAGACCTGCCTGATCTGGCGTGAGCATCTGATCACCCGCTATCGCAGTCTGGCCGCCGACGAAGCGGCGGCGTTGCAGGGCATGGCCGTACAGGGCTGGTGCTTTGCCGAGTTGTGCGCAGAACTGGCGCATCTGGGCGAACAGGCGCCGGTTCAGGCCGTGAGCTGGTTGCGCCAGTGGCTGGCTGACGGCCTGTTGCAGCGGGTCGATGGCGTTCTGCCCTGACGCCGGCTGACGCACTTCACAGCGCATCCAGGCGCGCCCGCGCTACCCCCTCACCGCTAGTCGCCAGAATCGAACTTGGGCACATTGTTCCGGTCATCCGCTTGAAGTTCGTTTCACCTGACCAGGAGGGATGACCATGCGCGCGCAACTGCCTACTGCACTTCGTGACCTGCAGCTACCGCTGCGCCTGAAACTGTGGGACGGCAAGCAGCTCGATCTGGGGCCGCAACCGCGCGTGACGCTGGTGGTGAAGGACCCCAGCCTGGTCACCCAACTGGCTCACCCCAGCCTGGATGCATTGGGCGCCGCCTATGTCGAAGGCCGCGTCGACCTGGAAGGCCCCATCGAGGCCGCTATCGAAGTGGGCGATGCGCTGAGCACCGCGCTGCTGGGCGACGACTCTGCGCCCTCGGAGCCTTACAGCGCGCACGACAAGCGCAGCGACGCCGAGGCCATCAGTTACCACTACGACCTGTCCAACGAGTTCTACCGGCTGTGGCTGGATCGCGACATGGTTTACTCCTGTGCCTATTTCGAAAGCGGAAAGGAAACCCTGGATCAGGCCCAGCAGGCGAAGATGCGCCACCTGTGCCGCAAGCTGCGCCTGCAGCCGGGTGACAGGCTGCTCGACGTCGGTTGCGGCTGGGGCGGCCTGGCGCGTTTCGCCGCGCGCGAGTTCGACGTCGAGGTCTACGGCATCACCCTCAGCCAGGCGCAGCTGGAGCTGGGACTGCAGCGTGTGGCCGAAGAGGATATGGAGGCGCGTGTGACCCTGGAGCTGCTCGACTACCGCGACCTGCCGCAGGATGGCCGCTTCGACAAGGTGGTCAGCGTCGGCATGTTCGAGCACGTTGGCCACGCCAACCTGGCGCTGTATTGCCAGCGCCTGTTCGGCGCGGCCAGGCCCGGTGGCCTGGTGCTGAACCACGGCATCACCTCACGCTTCACCGATGGCCGCCCGGTCGGTCGTGGCGCCGGCGAGTTCATCGACCGCTACGTGTTTCCCCAGGGTGAGCTGCCGCACCTGGTGACCATCAGCAAGGCGATCAGCGAGGCCGGGCTGGAGATCGTCGACGTGGAGAGCCTGCGCCTGCACTACGCGCGCACCCTGCAGCTGTGGAGCGAGGGTCTGGAGCGGCAACTGCACAAGGCTGCGCAATGGGTGCCGGAAAAATCCCTGCGTATCTGGCGTCTGTATCTGGCAGGTTGTGCCTACGGCTTCCAGCATGGCTGGATGAACCTGCATCAGATCCTGGCGGTGAAGCCCTACCAGGATGGGCATCATGACCTGCCCTGGACGCGCGCCGACCTTTACCCATGATGGAGTAACATGCGCCTCGTCTTGATTTCGCGAGCCGCCCATGACCCTGCTGCAGCGCCCCCGCTATCGCCACCGCGTTCTGCTTACCGTTCTGGCGATTGCCGCCGGCTTGCTGGTAAGCCTGTGGCTGGGCGGGCGCTATGCCGAGCAGCGGGCCTGGGACGAGCGCAGCGTTGAGGCGCGCGGGCAGCTGCAGCTGTATGCCCAATCCATTCGCACGCTGGTCGAACGCTTCAGTTCGGTGCCCGAAGTGCTGGCGCTGGACAGCGACATCCGCAGCCTGCTGCGCGCACCGGATGATCGTCAGCTGCGCCAGGCGCTGAACCAGCGCCTGGAGCGCCTCAATGCTGCGGCTGGCTCCACCGTGCTGTACCTGCTCGATGCCCGTGGCGAAACCCTGGTGGCGAGCAACTGGCGCGACTGGAGCAGCTTCGTCGGCAACAACTACGCCTTCCGTCCGTACTTCCAGAACGCCTTGCGTGATGGTGGGGCGCGTTACTTCGCCGTGGGTGTGACCACCGGTATTCCCGGCTACTTCCTGTCGCACGCGGTGCGCGATGACAAGGGCGAGCTGCTCGGCGTGCTGGTGGTCAAGCTGGAGCTGGAAGACCTGCAGCGCGAATGGGTCAGCCAGCCAGGTGTACTAATGGTCGCCGATAGCTACGGGGTGGTGATCCTCAGCAACAGGCCGATCTGGCGTTTCCGCGCCCTGCAGCCGCTCGACGAGCAGGCGCGAGCGGAGCTGGTGGAGGTGCGCCGCTACGCCGAGCAGGCGCTGCAGCCACTGGCCCATCAGGTGTATCGACAGATCGATGCCGATGCGGACTGGGCGCGGTTCGATGGCCCGGACGGCATTCGCGACTATCTCTGGCAGCGCATGTACATGCCCGAAGAAGGCTGGACCCTGCATCTGCTCAGCGAGCCGGTCGGCCTGGCCGATAGTGTGCGCAGTTATCGCCTGGCTGCTGGCGGGCTGTGGATGACCTTCGCCTTCCTGCTGCTGTTTCTCGCCCAGCGGCGCAAGAACCAGCGCTTGCAGGCGGGTATCCGCGAGCGTCTGGAGCGCGAAGTGGCGCTGCGCACGGCCGAGTTGCGCGAGGCCCAGGATGGCCTGGTGCATGCTGCCAAGATGGCCGCACTGGGGCAGATGTCGGCGGCCCTGGCGCATGAGATCAACCAGCCGCTGACCGCCCTGCAGATGCAACTCGGCAGCTTGCGTCTGCTGGCGGACAGCGGCAGGCCGGAAGCGGTGCGCGAGGGGCTGCAGCGTATCGACGGTCTGCTGCAGCGCATGGCCGCGCTGACCAGCCACCTGAAGACCTTCGCGCGCAAGACCCCGGCCGGCCTCAGCGAGCGCCTGTGTCTGAGCGACGTACTGGAGCAGGCCCTGCAGTTGCTGGCGCCGCGCATGCGCAGCGAGCAGGTCGAGCTACGCACGCAGATCGACGCTGAGGCGGAAGTGCTCGGCGATGCCATTCGCATCGAACAGGTGATCCTCAACCTGCTGCACAACGCGCTCGATGCCATGGCCGACAGCGAGCCGCGCATCCTGCAGGTCCGCATCTATCGTGAAGACGATGGCTGCCTGCTGTGCGTCGAGGACAGCGGTGGTGGCATTGCCGAGGAAACCCTCGGCCGCGTGTTCGAACCCTTCTTCACCACCAAACCGGTGGGGCAGGGGCTGGGGCTCGGGCTGGCGGTGTCCTACGGTATCGTGCGTGATCTGGGCGGCAGCCTGGAGGCGCACAATGGCCAGCTGGGCGCGGTATTCACCCTGCGTCTGCCGGCTGCGCCCTGATACCCGTGGCCTGGGGTGGATGATGCTTCACCCATCCACCGATGGCCTCCAGGCTTGGTGGATGAAAACAGCGTCATCCACCCTACGACCAGGGTTTGCAGGCTCGGCCATCGCGGCCAAAGCCGCTCCTACGGGTTCTCATCCCTGGGTTGCGGGTGGTCTCAGCAGATTGCATCCGGGCTACACTGCCTGCCGTTTTCATCAGGAGGTGCCATGAGCGCTCAGGTCATAGTGGTCGACGACGAAGCGGCGATTCGCGAGGCAGTCCAGCAGTGGCTGGAGCTGTCCGGCTTCACGGTGCGCACCTGCGCCAGCGCTGTCGAAGCCCTGGCCGTGGTCGACCGCGACTTCCCCGGTATCGTCGTCAGCGATGTGCGCATGCCCGGCAGTGACGGGCTGCAACTGCTCGACAAGCTGCTGCAGATCGACAGCGACCTGCCGGTGATCCTGGTGACCGGCCACGGCGACGTACCCATGGCGGTGCAGGCGCTGCGTCAGGGCGCCTATGACTTCATCGAGAAACCCTTCACCCCCGAGCGCCTGCTCGACAGCGTGCGCCGTGCCCTGGACAAGCGTCGCCTGGTCTGTGAGAACCGCCAGCTGCGCCGGCAGGTGGCCGACAAGGGCCGCATCGAGAGCCAGTTGATCGGTATTTCCCGGCCGATGGAAAACCTGCGGCGGCAGATCCTCGAACTGGCCGGCACCTCGGTCAACGTGCTGATCCGCGGCGAAACCGGTAGCGGCAAGGAGCGCGTAGCGCGCAGCCTGCACGACTTCAGCCCGCGAGCGAGCAAGGCCTTCGCCGCGCTGAACTGCGCGGCGATCCCCGAGACCATCTTCGAGAGCGAGCTGTTCGGCCATGAGAGCGGCGCCTTCACCGGGGCCCAGGCCAAGCGTATCGGCCGTATCGAGCACGCCGACGGCGGCACCCTGTTCCTCGACGAGGTGGAGAGCCTGCCGCTGGCGCAGCAGGTCAAGCTGCTGCGCGTGCTGCAGGAAAAGACTCTGGAGCGCCTCGGTTCGAACAAGAGCATCCAGGTCGATCTGCGGGTCATCAGCGCGGCCAAGCCGGACCTGCTCGACGAGGTCCGGGCCGGGCGTTTCCGCGAGGACCTGGTGTACCGCCTCAACGTCGCCACCCTGCACATTCCGCCGCTGCGCGAGCGGCGCGAGGACATTCCGCTGCTGTTCGAGCACTTCGCCCACGAGGCCGCGCAGCGTCATGGTCGCGAAGCGCCGCCGCTGGCGCCGAGCGAACTGGCGCGACTGCTCGGGCATGACTGGCCAGGCAACGTGCGCGAGCTGATCAACGCGGCCGAGCGTCATGCCCTGGGCCTGTCCAGCCCGCCACCGGCCGAGCGTTTCGCCGGCCAGGCGCTGGCGCAGCAGATGGAGGCCTTCGAGGCGCAATGCCTGCACAACGCCTTGCTGCACTGCCAGGGCAACATCACCGCGGTAATGGAAATGCTGCAGCTGCCGCGCCGCACCCTCAACGAGAAGATGCAGCGTCACGGCCTGGCGCGCGGTGATTATCTGCCGGGCGGCGAGGAGTAGCGGGCGTAGCCTGCGGGCTGGCGAGCAGTCGTAGCCCGGATGCAATCCGGCGGCTGGTGTCGCACTGACTTTCCGCTTTGCATCCGGGGCACTCGATAAGCGGATTTTTGCTTATGCCTGTGCGAGGGTAAGCGGTTTCTTGCTCAGTGACCCATCAGTCTTACAGGCCGATCCCTCTATCTCGGGCGTTTCAGCCTCTGGCACGGCATCTGCTATGTCCGTTGTAGCCGCGCAGCATCTTGCCGACGTGGCGACCATAACAACGACAAGAGGTCAGCCCCATGAATCACCATGCCCCTCGCGCCCTGACGCACTCGCTACCGTGCATGGGTCGCCTCCCTTCCGCGCCCGCCGCGGCTCTTGTCCATCGCTGCACCCAGCGCTGCTGATCGCGCAACGCTGACGACGCCTCGTTGGCGTCGTCTAGAGTGAAACTCTGCATAAAGCCATAACAACGACGGAGATACTTCCATGCGACTGACCAAGAAAATCAGCCTGTTTGCCGCTGCTGCGGCCATTACTGCCAGCACCGCCGTGCTCGCTGCGCCGACCTTCATCAACGTGCTCACTGGCGGTACCAGTGGCGTGTACTACCCGATTGGCGTGGCCCTGTCGCAGCTGTACAGCAACGGCATCGAAGGCTCCAAGACCTCGGTCCAGGCGACCAAGGCCTCGGTGGAAAACCTCAACCTGCTGCAGGCGGGTCGTGGTGAGCTGGCCTTCGCCCTCGGCGACTCGGTGGCCGATGCCTGGAATGGCGTGGAAGACGCGGGCTTCAAGGCGCCGCTGAAGAAGCTGCGGGCCATCGCCGGTACCTACCCGAACTACATCCAGATCGTGGCCAACGCCGAATCCGGCATCAAGACCCTGGAAGACCTCAAGGGCAAGCGTATCTCCGTCGGCGCGCCGAAGTCCGGCACCGAGCTCAACGCCCGCGCCATCTTCAAAGCCGCTGGCCTGAGCTACGAGGACATGGGCAAGGTCGAGTTCCTGCCGTACGCCGAGTCGGTCGAGCTGATCAAGAACCGTCAGCTGGACGCTACCCTGCAGTCCTCCGGCCTGGGCATGGCGGCCATCCGCGACCTGGCTTCGACCATGAAGATCAGCTTCGTCTCGATCCCGGCCGACGTGACCGCGAAGATCGACAACGCTGCCTACCAGGCCGCCACCATCCCGGCCGGCACCTATGACGGCCAGGACGCTGACGTGCCCACCGTTGCCATCACCAACATCCTGGTCAGCCATGAAGGCGTTTCCGACGACGTGGCCTACCAGATGACCAAGCTGATGTTTGACAACCTCGACCGCCTGGGCACCGCTCACTCCGCGGCCAAGGACATCAAGCTGGAAACCGCCACCAAGAACCTGCCGATCCCGCTGCACCCGGGTGCCGAGCGCTTCTACAAGGAAGCCGGCGTACTGTAATGCCGGCTCGGGCCGCGACATGGGTCGCGGCCTGATCGCTCTGCATCCACGCCGACCTTGCTTTTGTAGGCGCGGCTTCAGCCGCGATGTTCGCGAGCAGATCGCGGCTGAAGCCGCTCCTGCAGCGCAAAGACCGGAATGGGCCGTAGCCCCCAGAATCGCGAATAAAACCGGCGCCTGCGGGCGGTGGGTTTTGTTGGCGACTCTGTCAACGCAATCGAAGTAGTCATGAGGTTTGCACTCCATGAGTGAACAAAACAACGGTCTTGCCGCCAGTCCGTCCGACTGGCCCAAGGCGCTCTTTGCCGTCGCGCTGCTGTTTTCCATCTTCCAGATCGCCACTGCGGCCTTTCACCCGGTGTCGACCCAGGTGCTGCGTGCGGTGCACGTCGGCTTTCTGCTGCTGCTGGTGTTCATCAGCTTCCCGGCACTTGGCAAAGGCCGGCCTTGGCAGCCGCTGGCCTGGCTGCTGGGCCTGGCGGGCATGGCCACGGCCATCTACCAGTGGTATTTCGAGGCGGACCTGATCCAGCGCTCCGGTGACCTGACCAGCAGCGACATGATCATCGGCCTGACCCTGATCGTGCTGGTGTTCGAAGCCGCGCGCCGGGTCATGGGCATCGCCCTGCCGATCATCTGCGCGCTGTTCCTCGCCTACGGCATGCTTGGCCCTTACCTGCCGGGCGAGCTCATGCACCGCGGCTATGGCATCGACCAGATCGTCAACCAGTTGTCGTTCGGTACCGAGGGTCTGTACGGCACCCCGACTTACGTGTCGGCGACCTACATCTTCCTGTTTATCCTGTTCGGCGCCTTCCTCGAGCAGGCCGGGATGATCAAGCTGTTCACCGACTTCGCCATGGGCCTGTTCGGCCACAAGGTCGGCGGCCCGGCCAAGGTCTCGGTGGTGTCCTCGGCGCTGATGGGCACCATCACCGGCTCCGGTGTGGCCAACGTGGTCACCACCGGCCAGTTCACCATCCCGCTGATGAAGCGTTTCGGCTACCGTCCGGCGTTCGCCGGTGGGGTCGAGGCGACCTCGTCGATGGGCAGCCAGATCATGCCGCCGATCATGGGCGCCGTGGCCTTCATCATGGCCGAGACCATCAACGTGCCGTTCTTCGAGGTGGCCAAGGCCGCGCTGATTCCGGCGCTGCTGTACTTCGGCTCGGTGTTCTGGATGGTCCACCTAGAGGCCAAGCGCGCTAACCTGCGCGGCCTGCCCAAGGACGAATGCCCGAACCCGTGGAAGGCCGTGCGTGAGCGCTGGTTCCTGCTGATTCCGCTGTTCATCCTCATCTACCTGCTGTTCTCCGGGCGCACTCCGCTGTTCTCCGGTACCGTCGGCCTGGCCCTGACCGCCATGGTCATCCTCGGTTCGGCGATCATCCTGCGGGTGTCGTCGAAGGCCATGCGCTTCGCCTTCTGGATTGCCCTGGGCGTGCTCTGCGCCGGCTTCTTCCAGCTCGGTATCGGCGTGGTGTTCGGCGTTATCGCCCTGCTGGTGGCCGCGTGCTGGTTCGTCAAGGGCGGTCGCGACACCCTGACCCTGTGCCTGCATGCGCTGGTCGAAGGTGCGCGGCATGCCGTACCGGTCGGTATCGCCTGCGCCCTGGTCGGGGTGATCATCGGCGTGGTGTCGCTGACCGGGGTGGCCTCCACCTTCGCCGGCTACATCCTCTCCATCGGCCAGGACAACCTGTTCCTGTCGCTGGTGCTGACCATGCTCACCTGCCTGGTGCTGGGCATGGGTATCCCGACCATCCCCAACTACATCATTACCAGCTCGATCGCCGCACCGGCGCTGCTGGAGCTGGGTGTGCCGCTGATCGTCTCGCACATGTTCGTCTTCTACTTCGGCATCATGGCCGACCTCACGCCGCCGGTGGCGCTGGCCTGCTTCGCAGCCGCGCCAATCGCCAAGGAGCGGGGGCTGAAGATCAGCCTGTGGGCGGTGCGTATCGCCGTGGCCGGTTTCGTCGTGCCGTTCATGGCGGTGTATTCGCCGGCGCTGATGCTGCAGGGCGCTAGCCTGCTGGCCACTGTCTACGTCGGCTTCAAGGCGATGCTGGCCATCGGTATCTGGGGTGTGGTGTTCACCGGTTACCTGCAGGCCAAGCTGACCTGGTGGGAGCGCATTCTGGGTCTGGCCGCGGGTGCCAGCCTGATTCTCGCCACCCCGATCAGTGACGAAGTCGGCTTCGCCCTCAGCGCCATCTTCATCGCTCAGCACTTCTGGCGTGCCCGTCGCGCCCAGGCTGCAACGGCGTGATCGGCCTGTGCCTGGGCTTGGCCGGGGCGGTATGGGCAGAGCTGCCCACACCGGCCTTCACCCTGGCCTGGACCCACACCATCGAGAAGATCCGCTGGGAAGAGGATTACCGCGTCACCGCCGAGGGCCTGGTCCTTGGTGAGGCGCGGGTCAAGGGTTCCGGCGCCGGAATGGAGATTCCCGACGGCGCCGAACTGCGCAATGGCAGCTGGCACTACCAGCGTCAGCTACCGCCTTTGCAACCTCTGCGAGTCGGGCGTACGCCCGAAGCCGGGGACTACCAAGTGTGTATCGACCAGCGTTGTCGCCCGATGAGCGACTGGCTCGGCCCGCCAAAAGCGAGCCAGCCGGCGCTGGAACTCTGGAGCTGTGAGCTGAGCGCCCCCGCGGCCGACGCGGGCTAGGTTCACCAGAAAAGTGGACCCAGGCTTCCGGCGCCACAAGTGCCGGATGAAAAGAAGGAAACCCCCATGTGGCGCGAGCCTGTGGGGGTTTTGTTCGTCTGCGGCCTGCTAGGCTAGGCGAACCCCCATCCAGGAGATTCGCCATGCACCCTATCTTGCGCTCCGTTATCCCAGTTGCCTTGTGCCTGTCGCCCATCATGGCCAGCGCCCTGGATATCCAACCTGGCGTCTGGGAGGTCAGCTCGCACAACATGCAGGTTGGCGGCCAGGCCATGCCGGGTATGGAGCAAATGATGGCGCAACTGCAGAACCTGCCGCCGGAACAACGCCAGATGATGGAGAGCATGATGGCCGAGCAGGGCATCAAGCTCGGTGCTGGTGGCGTGCAGATGTGCCTCACCGCCGAGCAGATCAAGGCCCAGGAAATCCCCTTGCACGACCCCGATTCAGGCTGCAGCAACGAAATCCTCGAACGCAGCGCGACACTGTGGAAATTCCGCTTCAGCTGCCCGGATGCGCAGGGTGAAGGGGAGACCCGCTTCGTCAGTGACAAGGAGTTCACCACCCAGGTCAAAGGCACCTACAAGGGTCAGCCGAGCAGCATGGAAAGCCGAGCCCGTTGGGTCGGGGCGGATTGTGGGGCTCTCAAAAGAAACTGAGATGCATCCGAAGATGTGAATTATTCGTATTGACGCAAGGGAGTCCTGCTGCGAGACTTTTGTCGCTAATTATTTGCATTTGCACTTAGTAAATGCCTGCCAGTGAGGCACTCAGCTGCGAAGGGACTATCTGCGGCTATCGACAGCGCATCAGGAGTACGTCCCTTGTTCAGCAGAAGAACCCACCTGGCCGTGGCGATTGCGGCCGCCTGCAGTTTCAATCATGCCTTAGCCGATGAGCGGGAGCAGCTCGAGCTCGATGCCCAGACCGTGGTCGGCGATAGTGCGGCGGCCGAGGTCGACAGCTACAAATCCACGCCCAGCAGTGCTGCGACCAAGCTCGACCTGACCCCGCGGCAGACGCCGCAGTCGATTTCGACCCTGAGCGGCGCCCAACTGCGCGACTTCAAGCTCAGCAGCGTCAACGATGCGCTCAAGGCCGTGCCGGGCGTGCAGGTGCAGGAGGTCGAGACGGATCGCACCTACTACACCGCGCGCGGCTTCGACATCACCAACTTCCAGTACGACGGCATCGCCGTGCCCTTCGTCTATGGCAACGTCGAGGGCGATCTGGACACCGCCATGTACGAGCGGGTGGAAGTCATACGCGGCGCCAATGGCCTGATGTCCGGCACCGGCAACCCCTCGGCGACGGTCAACTTCGTGCGCAAGCGGCCAACCTTGGCACCACAGGCGCGCGTCGATCTGACAGCCGGTTCCTGGGACAAGCGCCGCATCGACACCGATGTCTCCGGTGCGCTGACCGATGCCGGCAACATCCGTGGCCGCGTGGTGTATGCCAACGAAAACAAGAACTCCTACCTCGACCGCTACTCGCGTGAGAAGAACGTCTTCCATGGGGTGCTGGAGTTCGATCTGGATGAGCGCACGCTCTTCACCCTCGGCCACACCCTGCAGACCAGTGATGCCAACTCGCCGATGTGGGGGGCACTGCCGCTGGTCTATCAGGACGGCGGTAAAACCGACTATTCGCGCTCTACCAGCACCTCCACCGATTGGGCCTACTGGGACAACAAGGAAAATCGCAGCTTCGCCGAGCTTGCCCACACCTTTGACAACGGCTGGCAGGCCAAGGCCGTGCTCACCCGTGTCGAGAAGAAGAGCGATGGCTCGATGTTCTACATCTACGGCACGCCGAACCGCCAGACCGGTGCCGGGCTGTATTCCTATCCGTCCGAATACAACGAAAAGAACACCCAGTTGATTGCCGATCTGCAGGCCAGTGGTCCTTTCAATCTGGGCGGTCGTCAGCATGAAGCGACCTTCGGCGGCAGCTGGTCGCGCTCCGAGCTGAAGGATCTGTCCTGGTACGACTCCAGTACCGGCACCATGCTGCCGCCGCTGGAGCAGTGGACCGGCAATTACCCCAAGCCGCGTAACGACAACGGCAGCAACGGCAGTGACTTCACCGACCGCATGAACAGCGTCTATGGGGCGGCACGCTGGAGCCTGACCGACGATTTGAGCCTGATCACTGGTGCTCGTGTGGTCGACGTGAAGAGTGACGGCACCAATTACGGCCTGGCCAAGTCATCGCAGAACAGCGGCAAGGTGGTGCCCTACGCCGGCGTCGTTTACGACATCACCGATCAGTACTCGGTCTATGCCAGCTATACCGAGATTTTCGATCCGCAGACCAAGACCAATGCCGGCGGCTCACGCCTGGCCCCGGTCGAGGGGGTGAACTACGAAGCCGGGATCAAGGGCGAGCTGTTCGACGACAAGGTCAACGTATCCCTGGCGGTGTTCCGTACCGAGCAGGACAACTTCGCCGAGCAGGCCGGCATGAGAGGTTCGGTTGCCTACTACCGCGCCATTGAAGGCCTGACCAGCGAAGGCTATGAGCTGGAGTTCTCTGGCGAGCCACTGGACGGCCTGCAGCTCAGCGCCGGCTACACCTTCGTCGACATCACCAATGCCGACGGCGGGCATGGCGTGACCTATTCGCCCAAGCACATGATCAAGACCGCCGCGACCTACCGCATACCGGGGATGGACAAGCTCAAGGTCGGCGCCGCCGTGCGTTGGCAGGACGATATCAAGATCGCCGTGCCACTGACGGCCGACGACGGCCGCACCTCGATCGGTAGCGCCGACGCCAAGCAGAAGGCCTACGCCGTGGTCGACCTGATGGCCAGCTACGACATCGACCCGAACTGGAGCGTGTCGGCCAACCTCAACAACCTCACCGACGAGAAGTACCTGACCAGCCTTTACTGGAGCCAGGCCTACTACGGTGCTCCACGTAACCTCAGTGCGACCCTGACCTGGAAATACTGATCACCAGGGCCGCCCGCGAGGGCGGCCCTGTTCGTCGACGAGAGAATTCGATGCGCCCGATTCTGGTACTGCTGCACCGCTGGTGCGGCCTGTTCATCGCCCTGTTCCTGTTCACCGCCGGCTTGACCGGCGCTGTCATTTCCTGGGATCACGAACTGGACGAGTGGCTCAACCCGCACCTGTTCGATGCGCAACGCGCAGGGCCGGCGCAGGACCCGCTGCAGCTGGTGGATGCTCTGGAAGCACGCGACCCGCGCCTGCAGGTGAGCTTCATGCCGTTGGCGCTGGAGCCTGGTCATGCGCTGGGTATCTTCGTCGATCCACGTATCGATCCGGCCACCGGCAAGGCCTTTGATCTGAGTTTCAATCAACTTGGCATCGATCCGGTCAGCGGTGATGTCCAGGGGCAGCGCGAGTGGGGGGCGATTTCCCTGAGCCGGGAGAACCTGCTGCCGTTTCTCTACAAGCTGCATTACAGCCTGCATATCCCCGATGGCTTTGGTATCGAGCTGGGCGTGCTGCTGTTCGGCATCGTCGCCATCGTCTGGTGCCTCGATTGCCTGGTCGCGCTGTGGCTGTCGTTCCCCAATCTGCGCAGCTGGCGCAAGTCGTTCGCCTTTCGCTGGCGCCAGGGTGGCTACAAGCTCAACTTCGACCTGCACCGCTCCGGTGGCGTGTGGATCTGGCTGCTGCTGCTGATCCTGGCGGTTACCTCGGTATCGATGAACCTCGAACGCCAGGTGGTGCGGCCGTTGGTGGAGCTGTTCTCGCCGCTGACACCGAGCCCCTTCGCCAGCCGCACGCCGGTGACGCTGGACACGCAGATCGTGCCGCAGATCGACCGTCGCCAGGCCATCGCCATTGCCGATGCCGAAGCGCGGCGGCTGGGCTGGCAGGCACCGGCGGCTGCGCTGTTCCATTCGGCCGAATTCGGCGTCTATGGCGTCGGCTTCTACGAGCTGGGCGATGACCACGGTGAGGCCGGTCTGGGCAACCCCTGGCTCTATGTCGATAGCCGCAGTGGCGAACTGGCTGGCGCGCATGTGCCGGGTACTGGCAGCGCCGGTGATATCTTCCTGCAGGCGCAGTTCCCCCTGCATTCCGGGCGCATCATCGGCCTGCCGGGGCGGATTCTGGTGTCGTTGCTGGGGCTGGCCGTTGCCGGTCTGTCGCTCACCGGCGTGGTGATCTGGGCCAGGAAGCGCCGCTCGCGTGTGCTCGCCGAGCAGCGTCTGCGTTGCGCTTCACAAGCCGTGGCGTAAACGAAGTTCGGCGACCTGATCGGCGCGTTCTTCGAGGAAGCGGTTGAACGCCTCGATCAGCTGCGGATGGCGGATGCTCGACAGGTAGTAGTGGTCTTGCACATGCGGCAGCGAGGGGTCGTACACCAGGCTGTCTGGCGCCATGTGCATCTGCCTCAGTTGATGCGCCACGACCTTGGGGTTGAGGTAGACGGCGTCGACGCGGTCGCTGCTGGCCATGCGCAGCAGTGATTCGATCTGGTTGGCCTGGATCAGGCGAATGCGCCCGGCGCGGATGTCCGGTAGGTAGGGCCAGGGCGTGAAGCCATTCTGCGTACCGAGCAGTTCGATACGTTGCAGGTCCTGGCCGAGGCGCTGCGGCTTCAGCAGAATCCCGTCGATATAGGGCGCTGCCGGATGGCTGTAGTGGATGTCATAGCCGGCTTTCTGATCGGCGTTCCATTGCGGGTGATCGGGAAACTTGAGGTCGACCCGGCCCGAGAGGAAATCACTGAGCAGGCGCCGAACCGGCAGCGGCGTGTAGACGAAGCGATAGCCGTACTCGGCGGCGAAGGCGTCCAGCAGGTCGCGGGCGTAGCCGCGGTACTCGCCGCTCTCCACATCGGAGTAGGGCTGGTAGGGCTGCAGTTCGACGCCGACACGAATCTCTTCCTGCGCCGCGGCAGGCAGAGCGATCAGGCAGAGCAGCAGGGCGAAGCATCTGGTCATGGCAGGCTGGATCTCGCTGACAGCTAACAGCGGCTGGCCCCCTAACCATAGCCGTGCCTCAGAGAATCGGCGAGATCAGGCGCGCCACGCGCATGCCCAGTTGCTGCAGACGGTGCAGATTGCGCCGGTCGGCGTTGACCAACTCGCGTGAGCGGCTGAAGTCGTCTTCCAGCATGGCGGCGACCCGGGCATTGAAACCCTCGTCGAAGGTCAGCAGGCTGACTTCGAAATTCAGGCGGAAGGAGCGATTGTCCAGGTTGGCGCTGCCCAGCATGCTGGCGTCATGGTCGATCAGCAGGGCCTTCTGGTGCAGGAAGCCCGGCTGGTAGCGAAAGACGCGCACACCAGCGCGCAGGGCTTCGAAGGCATACAGGCTGGAGGCGGCGTAGACGATGCGATGGTCGGGGCGCGCCGGCAGCAGCAGGCGCACGTCGACGCCGCGCATCACCGCCAGGCGCAAGGCGGCGAACAGGGCTTCGTCGGGGACGAAGTAGGGGCTGCTCAGCCAGACCCGCTCACGCGCCGCATGCAGAGCCTCGACGAACAGCAGCGAGCAGGTTTCCTGCGGGTCGGCCGGGCCGCTGGCGACCACCTGGCAGAGCAGGCCGGGTTCGTCCTGCTTGCTCGGCATCAGCAGCGGTGGCAATCGCTTGCAGGCCCAGTACCAGTCCTCGGCGAAGGCTTCCTGCAGGCTCGCCACCACCGGCCCGCGCACTTCCACATGGGTGTCGCGCCAGGGCGCCAGGGGCGGCTTCTGCCCGAGGTATTCGATGCCGACGTTGAGCCCGCCGAGAAAACCGATCTCGCCGTCGACCACGACGATCTTGCGGTGGTTGCGAAAATTCAGCTGGAAGCGGTTGAACAACCCGGAACGAGTGGGGAAGGCATGCACCTCTACGCCGCCGCGGCGCAGGTGGTCGATGTAGGCGCGGGGCAGCGAGTGGCTGCCGACGCCGTCGTACAGCACATGCACCCGAACGCCGGCGGCCGCACGCTCCAGCAGCACGTCGCGCAGGCGCTGGCCGAGGGCGTCGTCGCGGATGATGAAAAACTGCAGCAGAATCACCTGCTGCGCGCTGGCCAGTGCCTTGAGGATCGCGGTGAAGGTGGCCTCGCCGTCGATCAGCAACTCGACGCGGTTGCCGGTCAGGCCAGGCAGATGCGACAGGCGGGGCAGGGCGCGGAGGCGGTTGTAGGCGGGCGACAGATGGGCAGCCTTGGCTTCCTCGACCCAGGGGCGCCAGTCCTGCTCGGTCATCGCCAGGCGCATTTCCTGATCGGCCTGGCGCCGCGCCTTGACGTAGGCGTCGAAGCGGCTGCGCCCGAACACCAGATACGGCAGCAGTGTCAGGTAAGGCATGAAGAACAGCGACAGGCCCCAGGCCAGCGCGCCCTGGGCGGTGCGCACGGTCAGCACGGCGTGGATCGCGGCCACCACGCCGAGGCTGTGAATGGTGGCGATCAGGTAGGCGAACAGATGGGGAATGCCGAAATCCGCGAGCATGCAGGGTCTTCCTTTGTACGGGCCGTGTGCTAGTGACTACGACGGTGGCAGAGCGTTGTACGTTCATCCTGCCACGGTGTTTCGTGGCGTGGCAGTACCGGGCAGATTGCCACCTTCTGGGGAATTATTCGGGCTTTTCATGTGTCTGTGGAGCCGAGTGAACGGAATTCATGTGTTACCTTTTCCAGTACGGCTCGCTTGGGAGGCCTCTGAAGACCGGATGATTTTCAGGGCTGCCTGTGTGGGGCGTCACTTAATAAGAGGAGGGCATCTGTCCTGTTCACGCTCGTCTAGCGAGTCAACGCATCAAGGAGCACGCCAAGATATGGGAAACGTCCCTTCGAATGAAACGACCCCGCCATCCGCAGCGGAAACCCACGAGGGCATCCCGGCGCCGACCGGTGAAGCCAATCTGATCGATACCGATTACGTCATCGGCCAGGACAACATCAAAGGCCAGTTCATCTTCTCGCTGGATATCCACGGCAAGGTCTTCACCATCTCCGCGCTGGTTGCGGTGATCTTCGTGATCCTCGCCCTGGCTCTGCAGAATCAGGTCGAACCGCTGTTCAGTGGTGTGCGCGACTGGCTGACCCACCACATGGCCTGGTTCTTCATCGGCGCCGCCAACATTTTCGTCCTGCTCAGCCTGGGCCTGATCGTCTCGCCGCTGGGCAGGGTGCGTCTGGGCGGCAAGGATGCCACCCCCGATTACACCTACATGGGCTGGTTCTCCATGCTCTTCGCTGCCGGTATGGGCATCGGCCTGATGTTCTACGGCGTCTCCGAGCCGATGTCGCATTACAGCTCGGCGATGGGCGGCATCAGCGTCGGGGCGGATGGTGTGCGTACCGACTGGGCACCACTGGGTGGCGCCGCAGGCAACGCCGAGGAAGCGGTGCGCCTGGGCATGGCCGCGACCATCTTCCACTGGGGTCTGCACCCCTGGGCGATCTACGCCATCGTCGCCCTGGCACTGGCGCTGTTCTCGTTCAACAAGGGCCTGCCGCTGTCGATCCGTTCGATTTTCTACCCGATCCTCGGCGAGCGCGTGTGGGGCTGGCCCGGGCATATCGTCGACATTCTCGCGGTGTTCGCCACCCTGTTCGGTCTGGTCACCTCGCTCGGTCTGGGCGCCGAACAGGCGGCTGCCGGGGTGGAGTACCTGTTCGGCATTCCGGCCACGGATACCACCAAGGTACTGTTGATCATCGCCATCACCATGATCGCCTTGGCCTCGGTCGTCGCCGGCCTGGACAAGGGGGTCAAGCGCCTGTCGGAGATCAACATGGGCCTGGCCATGGCTCTGTTGCTGTTCGTCATCATCGCCGGGCCGACTCTGGTGATCTTCACCGACTTCTTCAAGAACCTCGGCGCATACCTGCAGTACCTGCCGGCGCTGGCCAATCCGGTTGGTCGTGAGGACGTCAACTTCAGCCAGGGCTGGACGGCCTTCTACTGGGCCTGGTGGATCAGCTGGTCGCCGTTCGTGGGCATGTTCATCGCGCGCGTCAGCCGTGGCCGTACCGTGCGTGAGTTCCTCACGGCCGTGCTGCTGGTGCCGTCGCTGGTGTCGGTGCTGTGGATGACCGCCTTCGGGGGTACCGCCATCAACCAGCTGCTGGTCGATGGTTTCACCGGTGCGCAGAACGCCGGCCTGGAACTGAAGCTGTTCAGCATGCTCGGTGAAATGCCGCTGACCAGCATCACCTCGTTCATCGGCATCGTGCTGGTGGTGGTGTTCTTCATCACCTCGTCGGACTCCGGCTCGCTGGTGATCGACACCATCACCGCTGGCGGCAAGGTCAATGCGCCGGTACCGCAGCGCGTGTTCTGGGCCAGCATCGAGGGCGTCATCGCCATTGCCCTGCTGCTCGGCGGCGGCCTGGTGGCGCTGCAGGCGATGGCCGTGTCGACCGGGTTGCCGTTCACCATCGTGCTGCTGGTGGGCTGTATTTCCATCGTCAAGGGGCTGATGAGCGAGCCTCGATGAAGCTCGCTGCACACCACTGAAAAGAGCGCGCCCATCGGCGCGCTTTTTCATTCCTGCCTTGCGGTCGTTAATGGGAAAGCCTGCGCCGCTTGCGCAGCGCAGAGCCGATTTTCCTTCTGATAGCGTCAGCATCCGCGTATAGCAGCGGCGGTCGCCGCATTGCTCGCGAGTAAAAAAAGAAGGAGCAGCCCCTTGAGCCAAGGCCCCGTATCCCGCAAGAAAGATTCATCCGCAGACGGTATTCCCGCCCCGAGCGGCGCCGTCAATCTCATTGACACCGACTATGTGGTTGGCCAGGACAACATCCGTGGCCGTTATCTGGTCAACCTCGATATCCACGGTGTGGTATTCCTGATATCGGCGGTGGCCGCACTCATCTTCGTCGCGCTGGCGCTGGCCATGCACGATCAGGTGGAGCCGCTGTTCAAGGCCGTGCGTGACTGGCTGACAGTGCACCTCTCCTGGTTCTTCATCGGTTCGGCCAACATCTTCGTGCTGTTGTGCCTGGGCCTGATCGTTTCGCCGCTGGGCAAGGTGCGTTTGGGCGGCACCCTGGCCCGTCCCGATTACTCCTACTTTTCCTGGTTCGCCATGCTGTTCGCCGCAGGCATGGGCATCGGTCTGATGTTCTACGGCGTTGCCGAGCCGATGTCGCACTACGGCACCGCCCTCGGCGGTACGGCCGTGGATGCCAATGGCGTGCGTACTGACTGGGCACCGCTTGGTGGGGCTGCTGGCAACTCCGCCGAAGCGGCGCGCCTGAGCATGGCCACCACCATCTTCCACTGGGGCCTGCACCCCTGGGCGATCTACGCCATCGTCGCTCTGGCACTGGCGCTGTTCTCGTTCAACAAGGGCCTGCCGCTGTCGTTCCGCTCGATCTTCTTCCCGCTGCTCGGTGAGCGCGTGTGGGGCTGGCCGGGCCACGTCATCGACATCCTGGCGGTGTTCGCCACCCTGTTCGGTCTGGTGACCTCTCTGGGCCTGGGCGCCGAGCAGGCTACCGCTGGCCTGCACGCGCTGTTCGGCCTGCCGGCCGACACCACCACCAAGGTGCTGCTGATCACCGTGATCACCCTGATCGCGCTGTGCTCGGTACTCACCGGCGTGGACAAGGGTGTGAAGATCCTCTCCGAAATCAACATGGGTTTGGCCTTCGCACTGCTGGCGTTCGTGCTGGTCGCCGGCCCTACCTTGCTGTTGCTGACCGGTGTGCTGGATAACCTGGGTGCTTATCTGCAGTACCTGCCGGCGCTATCCAATCCGGTGGGTCGTGAAGACGCCAACTTCAGCCAGGGCTGGACCGCCTTCTACTGGGCCTGGTGGATCAGCTGGTCGCCGTTCGTGGGCATGTTCATCGCGCGCGTCAGCCGTGGCCGCACCGTGCGTGAGTTCCTCACTGCCGTGCTGCTGGTGCCGTCGCTGGTGTCGGTGATCTGGATGAGCACCTTCGGTGGCACCGCGCTGCACCAGGCCATCGGTGGTCTGACCGAGCTGGGCCAGGCTGCACTGGAGCTGAAGATGTTCGTCATGCTCGATCAGCTGCCGATCAGCGCCATCAGCTCCTTCATCGCCATCGTGCTGGTGGTGCTGTTCTTCATCACCTCGTCAGACTCCGGTTCGCTGGTGATCGACACCATCACCGCTGGCGGCAAGATCAACTCGCCGGTTTCGCAGAAGGTGTTCTGGGTGATCATGGAAGGCGCCCTGGCCGTGGCCCTGCTGCTCGGCGGAGGCCTGGTGGCCCTGCAGGCCATGGCGGTTTCCACCGGCCTGCCGTTCACCATCGTGCTGCTGGTCGGCTGCGTGGCGATCGTCAAGGGGTTGATGAGCGAACCGCGCTAAGCGCACCGCTCCGCCCGGCTGCAGTGCGCAGCCGGGTTCAGCCAACAACGCCTCTATCGCAAGATAGGGGCGTTTTCGTTTAGGGGTAGACCGAGGCGAGACCCTTCTCCGCGGCCGCAGTCGCTGCGCTGATGGAGGGACTGTGCTGCGTTCAGCGCTTGTCAGGTTGGCAGGTGGGGACGCTGATCCAGGGTGCGCTCACAGGCAGGCGCACGCGCGGATCGGGAGGCTCGTCACTCGGCCGCTGAAATCGGTGGGGCTGCGGCGCTGCGTCCCTCGACGAATGCCGCCATCGCTGTGCATCGGATCGAGGTTTGCGTCTGCGGGATCGGGGCGAGTGTGCGGCAGAGGTCAACGCTGACCGTTCGCTGGAAATGAAAACGCCCCGGCTGAGCGGGGCGTTTTCAGGACTGGCTGGGCATCAGCACTCGATGATATTCACCGCCAGGCCGCCACGAGCGGTTTCCTTGTACTTGGTCAGCATGTCGGCACCGGTCTCGCGCATGGTCTTGATCACCTTGTCCAGGCTCACGTAGTGCGCACCGTCGCCGTACAGCGCCATGCGTGCGGCGTTGATCGCCTTCACCGAGGCGATGGCGTTGCGCTCAATGCAGGGGATCTGCACCAGGCCGCCGACCGGGTCGCAGGTCAGGCCCAGGTGGTGTTCCATGCCGATCTCGGCGGCGTTCTCGACCTGCTCCGGGGTGCCGCCCAGTACCGCACACAGCGCGCCGGCAGCCATCGAACAGGCCACGCCCACTTCGCCCTGGCAGCCCACTTCAGCGCCGCTGATCGAGGCGTTTTCCTTGTACAGGATGCCGATGGCGCCGGCGGTCAGCAGGAAGTCGATGATGCCGCGCTCGTTGGCGCCGGAAATGGCATTGGCGTAGTAGTGCAGCACCGCCGGGACGATGCCGGCGGCGCCGTTGGTCGGTGCGGTGACCACGCGGCCACCAGCGGCGTTTTCTTCGTTCACCGCCAGCGCCCAGAGATTGACCCAGTCGAGCATGCGCAGCGGGTCTTCGATGTAGCTGCGTTGGAAACCGCCCAGCTTGCGCGCCAGGATGGCGGCGCGGCGGCGTACCTTGAAGCCGCCAGCGAGGATGCCCTCGGTGCGGCAGCCACGATCCACACAGGCCTGCATCACCTTCCAGATGTTCAGCAGACCGGTGTCGGTCTCTTCGTCCGTGCGCCAGTGGCGCTCGTTACGGCGCATCACTTCGGCGATGCCGATGCCGTGCTCGCGGGTCAGCTTGAGCAGATCGGCGCCGCTGCGGAAGGGCAGCGGCAGCGAGGTGGCGTCCGGGGCGATGATCTTCTGCTTGCTGCCATCGGCCAGCACCGCCTCGCTGACCACGAAGCCGCCGCCGACCGAGTAGTAGGTGGCCTCGTGCAGCTGGATGCCGGCGGCATCGAAGGCGGCGAAGCGCAGGCCGTTGGCATGCAGGGGCAGCGCCTTGCGGAACATCTTCAGGTCGGCTTTCTCATCGAAGGCCACGGCATGCTTGCCGGCCAGGACGATGCGCTTGTCGCGACGGATGGCCTCGATGTACTCGGGCACCTGATCGACGTTGACGGTATCCGGCTCATGGCCGCTAAGGCCGAGCAATACTGCCTTGTCACTGCCATGGCCCTTGCCGGTGGCGCCCAGCGAGCCGTACAGCTCGGCGACCACACGGGTCACCTTGGGCATGTGCTCGTGGTTTTCCAGGGCGTGGGTGAACAGCGCGGCGGCGCGCATCGGGCCGACGGTGTGAGAGCTGGACGGGCCGATACCCACTTTGAACAGGTCAAAAACGCTGATAGCCATGGCGGAGATCTTCTTGTCGATTGAATGAACACGCGCCCGGTTACGCGCGTGCGGTTGTTCTATCTAAGAACGGCCATATCATTATGTATACTGATTTATTTTTAACGTATTCGTTAGCGTCACTTAACTATTGAGATCGCGCCATGGACATCACCCGCCTGCGAACCCTGCGCGAACTGGCCCGCTGCCGCACCATGGCGGCCGCTGCCGAGTCGCTGCACCTGACGCCCTCGGCGGTGTCGCAGCAGGTCGCGCAGCTCGAGCGCGAAGTCGACGTGGCGTTGATCGAGCGGCGTGGGCGCGGCGTGGTGCTGACGCCGGCCGGTGAGCGCCTGGTGGCGCATGCCGAGCGCATCCTTGTGGTGCTCGACGAAGCGCGTTCCGAGCTGGCGCTGCTGCGCGGGGAGATCGCCGGTGAACTGCGCGTGGCAGCCTTCCCTTCGATCGCCGTGGCGGTGATCGCGGAAACCGTGCGTGCGCTACGCGGTGCTTACCCTCGGTTGAATGTGGTGGTGCTGGATCTGGAGCCGCAGGAAAGCCTCAGCGCTCTGGGCTCCTGGCAGATCGACGTGGCGGTGATCGACGACCTGGCCGTGACCCCGGACGAGAACCGCGAGCATTACGCGCTGATTCCCCTCACCCAGGACTTGCTGCACGTGCTGCTGCCCATCGACCATGCCCTGGCCAGGCGCGACAGCCTGACCGTCGCCGACCTGCGCGACGAAGCCTGGGCGCTGGATTCCAGCGGCAGCTCCTTCGGTGAGTTCATCGCCAACCTTTGCCGCCGTTCGGGCTTTGCCCCGCGCATCAACGCCCACTGCGCCGGCTTCGAGATGGTCGCGGCCATGGTCGCCTCGGGCAACTCCATTTCCATCGTCTCCGGCCTGCGCCTGGTGCGCCCGCTGCCCGGCGTCATCGCCGTGCCTCTGCTGCCGGATATCCAGCGCGGCGTGTTCCTCGCCTACCGCAAGGGCGAGCGCGATCATCCGGCTGTGAATGTGTTTCTCGACGAGGCGGTGTACACGGCGGACAGAGTGCTGGGTTAGCCCCGTACGGCCGGGTAGGAGCGGCTTCAGCCGCGATGCTCTTGGCTTTTCGACGGGCCCCACGCTCTACGTGCGCCCCATCATCCGTCTATCCGGTTTTTACTCACTGGGCGCGAAAGGCTCTTGAACCGCTTCAGCCTCCAGCTTCGCCCTGTCAGCTTTGCTGATGTATTTAGGCTTGTTGTTTTTTGGGGCGAGCTTGGCATTGGCCTTCTTGGCGTGGGCTTCGAGCAGTTGCTTGATCTTTTTGCGGCGATTCATGGTCGTGTGTCTGCGTTGCCCTGAATTGATGGTGCCCATACCTGGCGTGGGTATCTGCGCTTATAACGCATCGCACCGTGACTGGTGCGAGCCGAATTAGCGCAGAGCGTTCCGGATGCTTTTACACATGGGGCCTGGGGGCGATCAAGGCACCTTTTGCAGTGCAGGGCGGCAGCATTGGAGCTGCGCTGCCAGCGCGGGCAGACGCTAGAGCATTTGCTCTGACGTGTCCATGCGATGAGATCGGCCTGTGCGCCGGCAGCGGCCGGCATGCGCGAATAAAAAGCGTCGCCTCGGGGCGATCAGCTCCAGACCGCCCCCACCGGCGTATGCGCCGGGTAGTGCGCCGCCACCTGCGCCTGCAGCAGCTCTCCACAGGCCAGTGCATCGGTCAGCGCATGGTGCGCGGAATACAGCGGCAAGCCGTAGCGCAGGCGGCTGTCGGCCAGGCGGATGGAGATGCGCTCGCGACCACGCAGGCGGTCCCACCAGTTGACGCTACGTTTGGGGTGCACCCGGGCTTCCAGCTCCATGGTGTCGATGATCGGGAAGAGCAGCCCTTCGCCCAGGTGCTGGCGCAGGGCCTGGTCGAGGAAGTTGCGCTCGATCTTGCGGTAGTGCGCCACTACTACCTTGCCGGCCAAGGCTTCGAGCAATTCATCCAGTACATGAGCCAGGCGCGGGGCATGGCGGACATCGGAGTGGGTGATGTGGTGGAAGGTCACCGACTCGGCGCTCAGCTCGCTGGTGGGCTTGACCACCCAGTAACGCGACTCGGCGCAGCGGATGCGCTGCAGATCCAGCGGCACCAGGCCGAGGCTGACGATGGCGTGCTCGCGCGGGTCGAGGCCGGTGGTTTCCACGTCCAGTGCTACCAGCGGCACCTCGGCCAGGGGCGTGTCGGCGGCGATGCAACCGGCGCCGTAGTAGGCGCGCAGGCGTTCGTCATTGCTGCTGGCCGCGAGCTCGGCGAAGCGTTGCGGCCAGTCCAGGGTCTGACAATCACTCATTGCGGACGCGCCAGAGGCTGGGCCGGGTAGCGGAAGCGCAGGAATTTCTGCGCGTTGCTCACTACCTGGAAGGCTTCCTTGAGGTGGTGGCGTTCGCTGGAGCTGAATTTTTCCGGTTCGACATAGTTATCGGGTGGGTTGCCGGCTTCCACCTCACGTGCCTGGTGGCGGATGCGCACCAGGCTGAGGAACTCGAAGGCGTAGCGCAGATGATCGAGGGCTTCCTGCGGCAGCAGTTTGGTGGCGGCGATGGCGTCGAGGCGCTCCAGCGAGTTCTGCGCCTTGGAACCGCAGGCCAGGGCATGCACGCGGATCAGGTCGGTCAGCGGCGCCGTGCCACGGCCCTTGAGGTTGATGATGTTCTTCTGCCGGCCATCGGTTTCCATCACGAAGGTGCGGAAGAAGCCCAGCGGCGGCGTGCGGTTGAGCGCATTGCGCGCCAGCGCGGCGAGGAAGGCCGGCGTGGCGCTGGCCTTTTCTGCCAGCATTTCCTTGAGGTTCTCCACCAGCGCGGTCTTGCCGTACACGCCATCGAGGTCGAAGAAGATGCTGCTGTTGAGCAGGGTTTCCGGGTTGGGTCGTTCGATCCACTCGCTGAAGTATTGCCGCCAGACCTTCAGTGGCTGGCGCCACTTCGAGTTGCTGGCCATGATCCCGCCCTTGCAGTAGGCGTAGCCGCAGGCAGACAGGCCGTTGCTGACGAACTGCGCCATTTCCGCGAAGTAGGGGTCATGCAGTTCCGGGTCGAAGCTGTCGTCGAGTACCAGGGCATTGTCCTGATCGGTGAGTAGCAGTTGCTCATCGCGGGCCATCGAGCCGGCGATCATGAAGCAGTAAGGCACTGGCGGCGGGCCGAGCTTCTCTTCGGCGAGGATCAGCAGGCGACGGGTGAAGGCACGGCCGATGCTGCTCATGGCGCGGCCGACCATGTGTGCGCTGGCATCGTCGGCGACCATGCGCACGAAGGTGGCGTGCAGGTCAGGCAAAAGGTTCTTGAGGCCCTCGACGGAGTCCTTGTTGAAGATGCTGTTGACCAGATAGAGGCTGCTGCGCGACTCGTAGCGAATGACGTCGGCCAGCGAGATCATGCCCACCGGGCGACGCCGCTGCAGCACGGGCAGGTGGTGGATGTTGTTGCGCAGCATGCACAGCATGGCCTCGAACACCGACTCGTCGGCCTGCACGGTGACCGGCCCTGGGGTCATCACCTGGCTCACCGGGGTGTCGCCTGGCAGCCCTTCGGCCAGCACGCGCACGCGCAGGTCGCGGTCGGTGAGGATCCCGGCCATCACCTGATTCTGCTGATCGGCCACCTGCACCTGCGCCGGGTTGGGCCAGCGCCTGCTGGGGTTGACGATGATCACCGAGGACACGCTCTGCTCGCTCATCACCTTCGCCACCTGCTGTACGGACATGTCCAGCGGCACGCTGACCGGCGAGCGGCCGATCAGCTTGCGTACCTTGATCTTCATCAGCTCGCTGGCTTTGCCGTGACTGTCCTCGAGGGCCGATTTGAGTCGCGATTGGCCTTCGGCCTCGACGAAGTCGGCGAAGCTGTCGAACTGGTCGCAGAGCTGCTGAAACAGTGGGCCGGGGATGAAATAGATCAGGCTGTCTTCCAGTGCCCTGGCACCCAGGCGCACCTTGTTGCCCCGCAGCAGACCGGCCTGGCCGAAGATATCGCCCTCGGTCAGGCGATTGTGCAATTCGCCCCCGCGGCGATGGGTTTCCACCGCGCCGCTGCGCACGTAATGCAGCTCATGGATCGGCGCGCCGGCAGCGAGAATCTCGCTGCCGGCCTTGAAATAACCAACCTGTACTTGACGAGCGATCTCGTCGAGCGTTTGCTCCGGCAGGTTATCGAAAGGGGCGAAGCGATTAAGGTGATCGCGGATCTCGATCAGCTCGATCTGCATGGTGGACCTCGCTGGCAGGCTGGCATTAGAGGATACGAGCATAACGATAGGATGTCCTCCCGGGGTGTCGCTATGAGGACAATGGCTGTCACAACAGACTCAACAAGGAGGGTGTATGCCGCATTCGTGGTTCTGGTGGTGCCTGGCGGCGTTGCTGTTGCTGGGTGGCGCCACGGTCTTTTATTACAACCGCCTGGTGTTCAATCGGCACCGTGTGGCCGAGGCGTGGAGCGGCATCGATGTGCAGCTCAAGCGCCGTTCCAGCCTGATTCCGGCGCTGGTGGAGTGCGTGCGGCAGTACATGAGTTACGAGCAGAGCGCGCTGGAGGCGCTGGTGCAGGAGCGCGCGCGGGCGATGCAACTGGTTGACTCGCCAATGGGGCAGCGGGCACCGGTCGAGGCGCAGCTGGGTAGCCAGTTGCGCCAGCTGTTCGCCCTGGTCGAGGCCTATCCCGAGCTCAAGGCCGACGAGCAATTTCGCGAGTTGCAGGGCAACATCAGCGAGGTCGAGAACCATATCCAGATGGCGCGGCGTTACTACAACGGGGCGGTGCGCGAGCTCAACGTGCTGGTCGAGTCGGTGCCGAGCAATCTGGTGGCGCGTCTGTTTTCCTTTACCCCCGCCGATTACTTCACGCTGGATGATCCGCGTGATGGCCAATCGCCGAAGATGGAGTTCTGAACATGCAGGGATGGTTGCGTGGCCTGTTGCTGATTGTCTGCCTGTTGCCCGGCCTGGTGTCGGCGCAGGAGGCCATCGAGGATTTTGCCGTGAGCCTGCAGGTCGAGGCGGACGGCAATCTGCTGGTGACCGAACGCATCACCGTGCACGCCGAGGGACGGGATATCCGGCGCGGCATTTATCGCGATCTACCGGTCGGCTATGCGCTGCCACTGGGGCTTGAGCAGAGCAGCCCGATCAGCCTGCTGGGCGTGACCCGCGATGGCCGTCCCGAAGCGGTGCGCCGTGAGCGCAACGGCGCCTGGATACGCTTTTATCTCGGCTCGCCGAATGTGCTGCTGGAGCCGGGACGGCATAGTTACGAGCTGCGCTATCGGGTCGGGCGAGCCCTGTTGCACCACGCCGACACGGACGAGCTGTACTGGAACGTCACGGGCAACGGCTGGGTTTTTCCCATCCGCCAGGCGTCGGTCGAGGTGCATTTGCCGACGGGTGCGCGGATCGGTCAGTGGGCCGCTTATACCGGGGGCCAGGGGGCTCAGGGCAAGGATTTCCAGATAGTCGAGCAGCGAGACGCCTTCCTGCGCCTGGTCACCACCAAAGCGCTGCCGGCCCATAACGGTCTGACCGTGGCCGTGGACTGGCAAGCCGGGCTGGTGCCACGGCCGGGACTGCTGCAGAGCGCCACGCGGGTGCTGCTGGACAATCTGGGGCTGGGCCTGGGCGCGCTGTTGCTGATCGGCCTGTTGCTGTTCTACCTCAAGGCCTGGAACCGTGTTGGCCGCGACCCGCAGAAGGGCGTGATCATTCCGCTGTTCGAGGCGCCGCAGGGCATGAGTGCGGTGCAGGCCGGTTACCTCTGGCATCGCGGGTTGCGCGGCGCGTTCGGCGAGGCACGGGCTTTCAGTGTATGGCTGACCGACATGGCCATCGGCAAGCACCTGCATATCGAGGACAAAGCGCACGGCGGTGGTTTCAGCCTGGCCCGTGACCAGGGCGCAGATGGTGAGATGAGCGAGCTCGACCGTGACCTGCGCAAGCATCTGTTCCCGGCCAACAAGGCCGGCATCGCGCTGACCATCGGCAGCGAGTACGAGCCGCGCCTGGCGGATGCGGTGGCCGGGCTGAGCAGCCACTTGAGGGAACAGGGCAAGGCCTGGTTCGCCAACAACCGTGGCGTCTGGGTGTGGGGCTTGCTGTGGGCCGCACTGGCCTGTGTGGCTACCGTGCTCCTGAGTGGTCAGGGCGGCGAGGATTGGGCCGCAGGTCTGGCCGGACTGGTGTTCAGCCTGGGCTTTGGCGTGCCGACCTTGATCGTATTCAGCATGGCCCGCCATCAGCCGAGCTTCGGCAAGCAGATGGGCTTGTACCTGGTGGCGCTGATGTTCGGCTGGCCAGTACCGGTGGGGCTGCTGATGATCGCAGCGGCGGTGTCCGTGCCGGCACTGTTGCTGGTTGTCGCTTATACGGTGCTGGTGGTGGTGTTCTATTACCTGTTGCCGGCACCGACCCTGAAAGGCCGGCGCCTGCTCGATGCCCTGGAAGGCTATCGCGATTATCTGCAGTTGGCCGAGCGTGACGCCCTGGCCCTGGCCGGCGACGCCCCGGCGATGAGCATCGCCCTGTACGAGCGCCACCTGCCGTTCGCCATGGCCCTTGGCGTGGAAGACAAATGGAGCGCACGCTTCAGTGAGGCCTTGGCCAGCGGTCTGATCGACCCTGCGCAGCGCGACTACCAACCCGACTGGTACCACAGCCGTAGCAGCTACAGCTCGCCACAGGCGCTGAGTGGTGCACTGGCTGCGGGGCTTGCCAGCGCCACGGCACTGGCCTCGTCGCCGCCATCGAGCAGCTCCTCGGGCGGTGGTGGTTCGTCCGGTGGCGGCTCCTCTGGTGGAGGCGGTGGCGGCGGCGGTGGAGGGGGCTGGTAGGCGGGCGTTCAGAACTCGTTCTGCAGGGCCTTGTAGCCGCGTACCAGGTCGATATTGGTGCGCGCCACGTCTTCCGAGAATTCGCTGGCCGATACGCTTACGCGCGGCAGGCTGGCGAGGTCGGTCTGCGGCCCGATGCGCTGGGTCGAAGTGACGTGGAAGCCCGGAGGCAGGTCGCAGCCGTCGACCACGGCGTTGTGCCGTACCACGCAGCCGTCGCCGACGGCGCAATTGAACAACACGCTGTTAAAGCCGATGAACACGCGATCGCCCACCGAGCACGGGCCATGGATGATCGAGCGATGGGCGATGGAGGTGTGCTCGCCGATGGTTACCGCTGCGCCGGACTTGGAGTGGATCACCACGCCGTCCTGGATGTTGGAGTTGGCACCGATGACGATGGGCTGCATGTCGCCGCTGGCGTCCACTTCATCGGCGCGAATCACTGCGTAGGGACCGACGAAGACGTTGTCGTGAATGATCACCTTGCCGCAGATGATCGCGGTCTTGTCGACGTAGGCCGATTCGGCGATCAGCGGCAGATGGCCGGAGGGGTTCTTGCGGATCATGCAGGCTCCTTGAGCGTTGGGTGGCAGGCGCCGGCCTTGCTGCCGGCGCCAGCGGCGCGGGCTGATCATGGCTGGTTCCAGTTCCAGCGACTGGTGGCCACGGCGTCGTGGGCATGCAGGCTTTCGCCATGTACCACCTTGATGCGAAACGCCTGTGCCTGCGGCAGCTGACGCAAGGCGCGGTGCAGGCGTCGTGCGGCGTCCTCGCAGAACATCAGGTTCTGCCCGTTGGCCAGAGCGAAGGCCTGCTCGTCGGCCCGTTTGACGGCTGTCTGTACGGCGGTGCCCAGCGCCAGTTCGGCCGTATCCACCAGCTCCAGCAGCGGCAACTGCACCGTGTCGGCATCTAGGCGTATCTGCAGGATGGCGCTGCTGCGCTGGCTATGCGGCGTCGCCACGATGCCTTGGGTCGAGCCCAGCCAGTCATGCAGTTGTCGGCGGTCCACCTGATCTTCGGCAAAGTCCTCGGCAAAGCGCTGCTGGATCAGCTGGCGCGCGAGTGCGGCAGAGCAGGGGCAGGTGGACGAGTAGGTGACTTCGACCTGTAGCTCGAGGCTCAGGCCGCGGCCGTCCTGGCGGGCGTGGATCTCGAAGGGGTAGGGTTTCCAGCCATGCAGCGGGCTGACCAGTGCGGGGCGTTGCAGCACGACGTCGCCATACAGGCTCAGGCTGGCGCTGTCGGAGAGCTGCTGGTGGCTGCCGAGGCATTCGTCGAGCACCTGCTGCAGGGCGGCAACGTCCAGCTTCTGGTGTGCCAGCCGCTGCGCCGCCAGGTACAGGCGCGACATGTGAATGCCTCGGGCACCGGGGTCATCGAGGCTGACGCCGATATCGAGACGGGCACCTACGGGGCTGTCGAGCAGACGAACGGGCAGGGCGATACCGGCCATTCCCACCCAGTCCAGGCTGAGTTCATGGTGGGTGGGCTGAGCGGCGATATCGGGCAGGGTCATTTCGTTCATTGCGTATCCGTAGGTTGCTGGTGATAATAAATGTTATGTTATAACAATTAAAGTTATTCAGACGAAGCCATGACCGATACAGCCCTGAGCCAAGCCGAGCTGCTCACCCAGCCAGCCGATGACTATATGAACGACGCTCAGCAGCGCTTCTTCCGTGAGCTGCTGCTGACCCAGCGTGCCGAATTGCAGGCACGCATCGACGACGAATTCACCCAACTGCGTGAGCCCGACACCAGCAGCGACGTGGCCGACATAGGCGCCGCCGAGGAGCAGCGGCAGTGGCAGCTGCGCCTGCTGGAGCGGGAAAAGAAGCTGCTGGACAAGATCGACCAGGCGCTCGAACGCCTGGCGCGTGGCGAATACGGCTGGTGCGCCGAGACCGGCGAAGCCATCGGCCTCAAGCGCCTGCTGCTGCGCCCGACCGCGACCCTGTGCATCGAAGCCAAGGAGCGTCAGGAGCAGCGTGAAAAACACCAGCGTGACCGTGACTGAAAACGAGGAACACTCCATGAACCCGCGTCTACCCGTTACCGTGCTGTCCGGCTTTCTCGGCGCCGGCAAGAGCACCCTGCTCAACCATGTGCTGAAGAACCGCGACGGCCTCAGGGTCGCGGTGATCGTCAACGATATGAGCGAAATCAACATCGACGGCAGCGAAGTGCAGCGTGACGTCAGCCTCAACCGCGCCGAAGAGAAGCTGGTGGAGATGAGCAACGGCTGCATCTGCTGCACCCTGCGCGAAGACCTGCTCGAAGAAGTCGCGCGCCTGGCCAGCGATGGCCGCTTCGACTACCTGCTTATCGAGTCCACCGGCATCAGCGAGCCGCTGCCGGTGGCTGAAACCTTTACCTTCCGCGACGAGCAGGGCCGCAGCCTGTCCGATCTGGCGCGGCTCGACACCATGGTCACGGTGGTCGACGGGGTGAACTTCCTGCGCGACTTTCATGAGGCCGACAGCCTGGCCAGCCGTGGCGAAACACTCGGCGAGGAGGACGAGCGTTCGATCACCGACCTGCTGATCGAGCAGGTGGAGTTCGCCGACGTCATTCTGATCAGCAAGATCGACCTGATCAGCCAGGCCGAGCGCGAGGAGCTGATGGCGATTCTGCGTGGCCTCAATACCCACGCCGATATTCAGGCCATGAGCATGGGCCGCATCGCCCTGGACAAGATCCTCGATACCGGTCGCTTCGACTTCGACCGAGCCTCGCAGGCGCCGGGCTGGCTCAAGGAGCTGCGCGGCGAGCACGTGCCGGAGACCGAGGAATACGGCATCGCCTCCAGCGCTTACCGGGCGCGCCGGCCGTTCCATCCGCAGCGCTTCTTCGACTTCCTCTCGCAGGAGTGGCGCAACGGTCGCCTGCTGCGCTCCAAGGGCTTCTTCTGGCTGGCCAGCAAGTACCAGGAGGCCGGCAGTTGGTCGCAAGCTGGCGGCCTGATGCGCCATGGCCTGGCGGGGCGCTGGTGGCGCTTCGTGCCCAAGCAGCACTGGCCGCAGGACGAGGAAGGTCTGCAGGCGATCATGCAGCACTGGAGCGCCGAGGTCGGCGATTGCCGCCAGGAGCTGGTGTTCATCGGCCAGAACATCGATTTCGCGCGCCTGGTGCGTGAGCTCGACGACTGCCTGCTGAGCGACGAGGAAATGGCTGGTGGCCCGGAGGCCTGGCGCCTGCTGGCGGACCCGTTCGGCGCCTGGCAGCAGGAGGCCGCCTGATGTTCGCCCTGCAGTTGCCAAACCTGGCCCGGCAGGTGCTGGGCGAGGACATTCAGGTGCTCGGTGAGGTGCTGCACGACGGCGTCAATCTGGCCGTCTGGCAGCGCCGCCTGCCGGCGCAGATCGCCGATTTCGCCGCCGCGCTGCTGGCGCAAGGTGAGCCGCTGGCGCAGTCCATCACTCTGGAGCTGCCGCGCGCGGACAGTGAGCCGAACCTCGATGGCCTGGTGGCGCAGTACGCCGATCTGCCGGGGCAGGCGGCCTTTCTCGCCGACGTGGCCTGGTTGGTGCGCGCCTATGCTTGCCTGCTCGATGCCCAACGCATCGGTTTACGTCTGCGTGCGCTGGACAAGGCCATGTGCCCGCGCTTTCACGTCGATCACGTGCCGCTGCGGCTGATCACCAGCTACGCCGGTGTCGGCAGTGACTGGCTGAAGGAGGGGGGCATGCCGCGCAGCAGGCTCGGTCAGCCGGGCGCAGAGCCGCAGGATGAGGCGTCGATCCAGCGTCTGGGCACTGGCCATGTGGCATTGGCCAAAGGGGAAAAATGGCAGGGCAACGAAGGGCGCGGTCTGATCCATCGCTCGCCGCAGCCGCCGGCCGGCGAGCGGCGTTTGCTGCTGACCCTGGATTGGCTGGCCTGAGGCCGCGTTCAGCCTGCTGCATGGTAAAAAAATAGGCCGGAGCAGCTGCGCCGGCCTTAAGCACCAAGAGATCATGTCGAGGAGTGACTCGACATGAGGGTCATGTGAGGTACCCGCAGTCATTAGGCGCTTGTTTGGTGACGCTTTGATGTCAGGGTTTTATCCAGGTGCCCTGGTACTGAGTGCTGCAGGCCGGCTCCAGGTACAACGCGTCGCTGGCCACGCCGTAGTAGTGGATGTCCTGCAGATACAGGTTGCTGCCGGCCCGTGCGTTCTGGCAGACGCCGTAGGCGCCCTTCGGGCATTGCTCGACGAACTCCACCTCGACCGTCTGTCCCTGCAGTTGCGGCTGGCAGAAGCCGTCGCGGAACAGCGTGGCGGGAATGTTGCGATTCTCCTGGCAGACCTTCACGTCCAGGCGTTCGGCCTGGCTATGCACGATGCAGGCTTCGGCCAAGGCCATGCCGGGTAGCAGAGAGAACAGCAACAACCATGCACGCATCTTGTCGGCTCCAGAAAAAACTGCCGGCGAATCTAGCACGCCGTCGCGGCGTAGTCTGTGCTGGCACTCGCCGCGCAAACCACCGACCATGGACGCATGCTCAGTCAAATTCCCACTCACCTCATCGCTGGCCCGTTGGGCGCCGGCAAGACCAGCCTGATTCGCCACCTGCTGGCGCAGAAACCGGCGCACGAGCGCTGGGCGGTGCTGATCAATGAATTCGGCCAGATAGGCCTGGACGCTGCCTTGCTCGAGCAGGGCGAGGACGGCATCGCTCTGGCCGAAGTGGCTGGCGGCTGCCTGTGCTGCGTCAATGGCGCGCCGTTTCAGGTCGGCCTTGGGCGCCTGCTGCGCAAGGCCAGGCCCGACCGCCTGCTGATCGAGCCGTCCGGTCTGGGGCATCCGGCGCAGCTGCTGGCGCAACTGCGCCAGCCACCCTGGCGTGGCGTGTTGGCCGTGCAACCGGCGCTGCTGGTGCTCGATGCCGCTGCGCTGGCGGCAGGGCAGCCGTTGCCGGATGTGCAGCGCCAGGCGTTGGATGAGGCCGGGCTGTTGCTGTTGAACAAGGCCGAATCCCTGGACGCTGCGAGCCGGGCGCGGATTGCCGCGAACCTGCCTCCGGTGCCGCTGCACTGGACCGAGCAGGGCCGGCTCGATCTGGCGCTGCTGCCGGGGCTGGCGGCGCAGGCTTCGCCCATCGAGATGATGACGCCCGAGTTACCCGCGACCGCACCGGGCCTGGCGCAGATCTGGCGCAACGTCGCCGAGCCGATCTGTCAGGTACAGGAACAGCCCGAAGGCTGGAGCATTGGCTGGCGCTGGCACCCGAGCCAGCGCTTCGATCTTGAGCAGGTCAGCCAGTGGTTGCAGGGCCTGGATTGGCGCCGAGCCAAGGCCGTCTTGCAGGGCGTCGAGGGCTGGCGTGCGCTGAACGCCCTGCAGGGGCCAGCGCTACCGGCCTGGGGGCCGAGCGAGTGGCGCAAGGACTCGCGGCTGGAGCTGATCTTCGATCAGGCGCAGGACGCCGCCGGCCTGAGCGCCGCCTTCGCAATCTGCCGAATCCCCGCTGCCGGCTGATAAACTCGCCGCGCGCTCCTCGCTGTGGATAACCCCCATGCAATTGCTGCCCTGGTCTCACGACACCTCTGCCGGCTTCACCCTGCGCGGTTGGCATACGCCACCATCGGGCAAGCCGCTGCTGCACTTTCTGCATGGCAACGGTTATTGCGGGCGCGTCTACACGCCGCTGCTAGCGCTGTTGGCCGAGGACTTCGACCTCTGGCTGTGCGATGTGCAGGGTCACGGCGACAGTGATCACGGTGGTCGCTTCCATGGCTGGAACCGCAGCGCCGAGCTGGCGGTGGAGGCCTTCGAGACCTTGCGTGGGCCGTTCGGCGACGTGCCGCGCTACGCCCTCGGCCACAGCTTTGGCGGCGTACTCAGCAGCCTGATCCTGGCGCGCCATCCCCAGCTGTTCCGCCGCGCCGTGCTGCTCGACCCGGTGCTGTTCGGCCCGGCGATGATCGGGGTGATGGCGTTGTCCGACGTGGTTGGCCTGGCGCAGCGCACCGGCCTGGCCAAGAGGGCCCAGAAGCGCCGCCGACAGTGGCCGGATCGCGCCAGTGCACATGCCGCGCTGCATGGCCGCGGTATGTTCCGGGGCTGGGACGAGGCGGCGTTCGACGCCTATATCGAGCATGCGCTGAAGGACGTCGAGGAGGGTGTCGAACTCAAGTGCCGGCCCAGCCGTGAGGCGGATATCTTCGGCTCCTACCCGCGGCGCCTGTGGCCGTCGCTGGCCAGGGTGACGACGCCGACCGAGGTGATTCACGGCTCGCACACCTACCCCTTCGTCGCCAGGTCGGTAGCGCGCTGGTGCGCGAGTAACGCGCACGTACGCAGTCAGGTGGTGCCGGGTGGGCACTGCTTCATGCAGGAGCAGCCGGCCGACAGCGCCGAGCGCGTGGCCGATTTCCTGCTGCAGCGGGGCTGAGTGGGGCGGACTTTACTGCGCCTTGCGCCGCCAGTCTTCGAGGTGGATGACGTTACCCGGGTGCTGCACCGCAACCGGCTCGGGTTGCGGCTCCAGCACCGGGTGAGGCTCCAGTTCGATGCGGCCGAGGTGCGGGCCGAACATGCTGATGTGTCCGCGCAGGCGCTGTTCACCCGTGACAGTGAATTCGAAGTCATACAGCCGAGCCAGGCGTCGATGCCCCTTGCCATCGCGCTGGATGGCCAGGCGGTGCAACGCCACGGCGCCGTCGAGTAGCTCCACGTCGAGCTTGGCGCAGTGCTGTTTGGCCAGTTGCAGGGCGCGCTCGCGAATGCCATGACCGCGCCATAGCCAGGCGCATGCAGTGGCGAACAGCATCAGCAGGAAGACATCGAACAGGTTGATCATGGTGACTCCGACTCCGGGAGGCAGAGCTTAGCCTATCTACCTCGCAGTTCTCAGCATAGCCACTTGCCCGTGCGTCGGCTCTGCACTAGCGTTCGCCCACTCAACTCTGAAAAGGATGTCAGCATCATGCATTGCCCTGCCTGCCGCACCAGCCGCCTGCAACCGGCAAAACTCGAAGATGGCCTGCTCGGCCATGGCTGCCCGCAATGCGCAGGCACGCTGGTCAGCCTGTTGCACTACCGCGACTGGGCCGAACGCCAGCCGGCGCAGGAAACGCCAGCAGCCCTGGCGGCTGAAGCCGAAGCCGGCGAAACCAGCCATGCCCTGAGCTGCCCCAAGTGCGCCAAGCTGATGAGCAAGTTCCAGATCAGCGGTACCCGCGCCAATCGCCTGGACCTGTGCGGCACCTGCGACGAAGCCTGGCTGGACAGCGGCGAATGGCAACTGCTCAAGGCCCTGGAGCTGAGCCAGCGCATGCCGGCGATCTTCACCGACGCCTGGCAGCGCCAGGTGCGTCAGGAGGCCAGCGAACAGGCACGGCGCGAGCGCTTCAGTCGCATCGCCGGTGACGAGGCCATCGCCCGCGCCGACGAGATCCGCGCCTGGCTCAAGGATCATCCGCAGCGGCGCGAGCTGCTGTTCTACATCGGTCACGACTGAAGGGCATGCCGGGCGCCACTTTCGTGCCTAGGGCCGGTGCTTCTCCTCGCTCAGCGCCTGATAGCGCTGTTGCAGTTCTTTGCGAATCTGCCGGCGCTGCTTGGCCTGGCGCTGGCGGCGCAGGCCTTCCTGGGTGGTTGGCTGGAGTTCCGGCACCGGCACCGAGCGGCCCTGATGATCGACCGCGACCATGGTGAAGAAGCAGCTGTTGGTGTGGCGTACCGAGCGCTCGCGGATGTTCTCGGTGATCACCTTGATGCCGATTTCCATGGAGGTGCGCCCGGTGTGGTTGACCGAGGCGAGGAAGGTGACCAGTTCGCCGACATACACCGGCTCGAGGAACATCACTTGGTCCACCGACAGGGTTACCGTGTAGCAGCCGGCATAGCGACTGGCGCAGGCGTAGGCCACTTCATCGAGGTACTTGAGCAGCGTGCCGCCGTGAACATTGCCGGAGAAATTGGCCATGTCCGGTGTCATCAGTACGGTCATCGTCAGTTGCGCTGTTCCGGCTTCCATCGTTGCTCCGATTACGTGTGGGGCTTATGAGAGTAAGGCCTGCCGGCCAGGTGCATGCAAGATTCAAACTTACTACTGCAAGGATGCTATTTATGCTCATCCGCTCGAAATCGCTGTTTCTACCGCTGTTGCTGGGGTTCGTCGGTGCCGTACAGGCCGCCGAGGAATGCGCCACCGTGGTGCAGTGCAACCAGATTGGTACCGAGGCTTATCAGGACGGCCGCTTTGAGCAGGCCATCGAGGCATTCGAACGTCAGTTACGACGCGTCGATGATGGTGACACGGCACAGTTGGAGCTGGCGCTGAATAACCTGATCCTGGCCAATTTGCGCGCTGGCGATGCGGGCATGGCCCGCGCCTGGCTGGGCGTGGCGCTGGATAACCACCTCAACGGCTCTTCGACTCGCCTGCATCTGCGCAAGGTCTCCGAGGCGCTGGATTATCCGGCGCTGAGCACTTACCCCGTGGGTCGCTACCTGCGCTACAGCGGTCAGGCGGTATGGAGCGAATTGCTGATCAGCGAGGACGGTAATGGTGGTTATCTCGCCAGTTTCGCGCCCGTGCGCGTCGGTGCCAGGGTCGAGCAATACGGCCCGGCCGCGATTGGCGAGCTGGACGGCAAGCTGGTCGGCGACGGCGTGCAGATGCGCCTGGAGGATGCCGGCCTGGGCCGCGACTGTGCGGTGCAGCTGCTGCGTGAGGGCATCGAGCTGCGCGTGCAGGAGGTATATGGCGATGGCTGCCAGGACTATGGCGGTATGGGTATCAGCGTGGATGGTAGGTACATCAAGGTCGATGCGCAGGTGCGTCCGTGAATCTGCGTCGTGCCGCTCTGTTTGGTGGCGGGATCCTGGTGCTGACGTTGCTGGCCGGCGCTAGCGCCTGGCTGCAGGATGAGCCGCTCAGTGCCGACGCGCAGGCCTGGCTGGAACAAGCACAGGTGGATAAGAGGCAGAGTCGGGCCTATGTGTTTCTCAATGGTCTGGATGCCGCTCCTGGACAGGCGCCAGAGGCGCTGGGTGCCGAGCGCCTGCAGGCATATCGCAGCTGGCGCAGTAGTCACGGCCCGATGGATGAAGGCTTTACCGAGCCGGTGGTTGCCACCCTGGCTTTACCGCAGGGCCCCTTGTTCTGTGCGATAGAAAAAGAGGACTGTCTGACGACGTTGCTGAGTGGGGTGTCTGGCTGGGTCGAGACGGATGAGCAGCGTCTTCTGCGCGAGCGCTACTGGCAGTTTCTCCAGCTCGATGACTACCGCACTCTGCTGGAGGCCAGCATCGTTGCCCCGTTGCCGCCGCACCGTTACCTCGTGAGTGGCCAGCAGCTGCTGACTCTGCAACTGCTCAAGGCCGCTAAGGCGGGGGAAGGTGAGCAGGTTCGGGCGCGTCTCGATGAGGAGCTGCACCTGTTGCGAGGGCAACTGCGCCGCGCCGATACGCTGATAGCGAAGATGATCATGGCGCGTATGGTCGATCGCAATATGCGCTGGCAGGCCGTGCTCTATCGCCAGGGGCTGATGCCCGCACCGAGCAGCGTGCCTGCATTCGATGAAGCCGAACGCAGCTTGCTGAAGCCGTTGCAGCATGAGTTTCAGGGGATGGCGTTACTTTTCGAGGCGCTGCCCAAGGCGGAGAACAGCTTGGGCGAGTGGCTGATGCTGCGGTGGGGTCTGCGTCCACAGATGAGCATCAATGCCGGCGTGACGTTCTATCAGCCGATGGCTGAGCTGTCGCAGCTGCCGCCTGCGGAGTTTGCCCGTGAGGTCCAGCAATTGCCTGACCCTCAGTGGCAGAAGAGTCGGCGCAATCCGGTGGGTAACGTGCTGCTCGGTCTTGCCATACAGGACTTCCGTGACTACGCCCTGCGTGTGCAAGACCTCGAAGCCCTGCGCCGACTGTTGCAGGGGCTGGCGCAACTGTCGGAAGGTAGTCCTAGTGCCGAACAGTTGCGCGCCTTCGACAATCCCTACTACCCGGGGCAGCCGGCGCAGCTCGATGAGCGGGGCCAGCTGTGTTTTGCCGGTCCCCTGCGCGAGGGTGACGGCGCGCGTTGTCTGCCACTGTGAGCGATGTGGGGTGGATGACGCTTTTTCATCCACCCGCCCGGCTCAGGCGTGATTCAGGTACCAGCGCCAGTCCTGCTCACCCACTTCACCCATGAACTGGCGGAACTCGGCCCACTTGATCGCCAGGAACACCTTGAGGAAGTCCTCGCCCAGCGCTTCGCGCGCCCAGCTCGATTGTTCCAGGTTGCGCAGGGCGGTCAGCCAGTCGGTGGGCAGGGTCTCGCGGGCCTGCTCGTAGCCGTTGCCGACGATAGCCTGGCCGGGATCGATCTGCTCGCGGATGCCCTTGTGGATGCCGGCGAGAATCGCCGCAGCAGCCAGGTAAGGGTTGGCGTCGGCACCGCAGATACGGTGCTCGACGTGGCGGCTCTTGGCCGGCCCGCCGGGTACGCGGAACGACACGGTGCGGTTGTTCACCCCCCAGCTCTTGGCCAACGGCGCGTAGCTGTTGGCCTGGAAGCGGCGGAAGGAGTTGGCGTTGGGGCAGAAGATCGCCAGGGCGTCGTTGAGCGTGGCCATCATGCCACCGATGGCATGGCGCAGCAGCGGCGTACCCTGCGGGTCTTCGCTGGCCATCAGGTTGTTGCCCTCGGCATCGGCCAGTGACACGTGCATGTGCATGCCGTTGCCGGCCAGGTCGCCGAACGGCTTGGCCATGAAGCAGGCCTGCAAGCCATGTTTGTTGGCCACGCCCTTGACCAGGCGCTTGTAGCGCACGCCTTCATCCACGGCCTGCAGCGCGTCGAAACGGTGTTCCAGGGTCAGTTCCAGCTGGCCGGGCGCATATTCGGAGATCGCCGTGCGTACCGGCAGGCCCTGCGCCTCGCAGGCGGCATAGAGGTCGTCGAGGAACGGCTGCACCTGTTCCAGTTCATACACGCCATACACCTGCGGCGCCTCTGGGCGCACGCCGTTCATCTGCACGGCTGGTTGCGGGCGGCCATTGGCGTCGCGTTGCTTGTCCAGCAGGTAGAACTCCAGTTCCACTGCCATTACCGGGTGGTAACCATCGGCCTTGAGTGCCTCGACGGCGCGCACCAGTACATGGCGCGGGTCACCCGGCGTGGCTGGCAGACCCTGGGTCGGGTGCATGCTCACCTGCAGCTGGCCGGTGGGTACCGCGCGCCAGGGTTGCAGGGTCAGGCTGCCGGGCAGCGGGTAGGTCCAGCAGTCGGCATCGGCCACTTCCCAGACCAGGCCGCTTGCTTCGACGTCCTCGCCCTGGATGGTCAGAGACAGGATGGAACTGGGCAGCGGCCGGCCATTTTCGTAAATCGCCAGCAGTTCGTCGCGATGCAGCAGCTTGCCGCGCGGGATGCCGTTGGCGTCGATCAGCATCAGCTCGATGCTGCGTACCTCGGGGTGGCGTTCGAGGAAGTCGTGCGCTTCTTGGGGGTTGGCGAATTGCATGGTGGTTCTCGCAAAAGGTCGTGGGGCGCAGTTCATCCTGTGGGAGGGGCTTCAGCCGCGATTGTCGCCGCTGAAGCGCCTCCCACGAGGATTACTCGCGGGCGCCGGGAATGGCCAGCAGCTCGGTGAGGGCCTGATCGAGCATGGCGACCAGTTTGTCCACATCCTCGGTCGTGGTGCTCGGGCAGCACAGGGTCATGTTGTGGAACGGCGTGATCAGGATGCCGCGGTTGATCAGGTACAGGTGCAGGGCCATCTGCAGCTCGTCGTGGAAGGCCGCTTCGGCCTCGGCGCCGGTACGCGGCGAGGTGGCGCAGAACTGAAATTCGCAGCGCGCGCCCAGCTCGGTCACCGACCAGTTCAGCCCGTGCTTGCCGATCAACTGGCGGAAGCCATCGGCCAGGCGCGCCGCCAGGGGCAGCATGTGGTCGTACGCCGCCTGGGTCATCACCTGCTCCAGGTTGGCGCGCATGCAGTGCATGGCCAGGGCGTTGGCCGACAGTGTGGTGCCCATGCCGCTGTGGCCGTGACCGTGGCTTTCTTCGCTGGCGCGCTGGCGCGCCTGGTTCATGCCGTCGGCCATGGCCGCACTGCAACCGAAGATGCCGCATGGCACACCACCGGCGATGGGCTTGCCGACCACAAAGAAGTCCGGGTCGAGGTCCCACAGCCGGGTGCAGCCGCCGATATCGGTGGAGATGGTGTGGGTTTCGTCGATGATCAGCAGGCTGCCGTACTTGCGCGTGAGTTCGCGGCATTTCTGCATGAAGCCCGGATCGGGCAGGACCATGCCGATATTGGTCATCGCCGGCTCGCAGAGCAGGGCGCAGACGTCGCCCTGAGCCAGCGCGGCTTCCAGGGCTTCGACATCGTTGAAGGGAATGGCGCGGCTGTGCTCGGTCAGGTCGTAGGCCTGGCCGACCAGGCCGGAGCGGTGCATGGTCTGGCCGTCACGATTGCGCACCATCACGTCGTCGACGGTGCCGTGGTAGCAGCCGTCGAATACCAGCAGGGTCTTGCGGCCGGTAATGGCGCGCGCCCAGCGCAGCACATAGCGGTTGGAGTCGGTGGCGGTAGCGGTCACCTGCCAGTAAGGCAGGCCGAAGCGCTGGGCCAGCAGTTCACCGCAGACCACAGCGTCCTCGCCTGGCAGCATGGTGGTCAGGCCGTTGTTCGCTTGCTCGGCGAGGGCGCGAGCCACCGGGTCGGGCGAGTGGCCGAACATGGTGCCGGTGTCGCCCAGGCAGAAGTCGATGTACTCATGACCGTCGACATCGAAGAAGCGCGCGCCCTTGGCCCGCTCGACGAACAGGGGCACCGGAGTCGACCAGTCGGCCATCCAGTGCATCGGCACGCCGCCGTACAGCGAGTGACGGGCGCGTTCGGCCAGTGCTACCGACTTTGGATTGCGTTCGAGAAAGCGGGCCCGTTCACGGGCAGCGAAGGTTTCCACGGCGGTTGGGGCGATGCCACTGGCAGTCATTTTGAACACCTCGTTCGAATTTCCACACATGGTATTTTGTGATCACAGAAATTACAAGCTATCTCGTTATACTTAGAATACGTTAGTATTTCCCCTGTTCTGTGATCACAGAATAACGATTTGATCGGGTGGATATCACCACCTTCGTCATCAGGCGCCCCTCTGGAGAACATCATGCGCGAATGCCTGCTCACCCTGTCCCAGCTTCCTGCACCGCCACAAGGACGTTGAAACCATGAGCGACAATCTGCAGGAACAGCTATACCAACGAATTCGCAAGGGCCTGCTGGCCGGCCACTTTCGGCCGGGGCAGGCCTTGAAGATCCGCGATCTGGCGGCCGAATGGGGCACCAGCCCGATGCCGGTTCGCGCGGCCCTGCAGCGGCTGGTGGCCGAGGGCGCGCTCGAGGGTGAGCAGCAGCGTTCGGTGCGAGTTCCCGCGATGACTCGCGAACGCTACGAAAGTATTTTTCAGGTGCGCCTGGCGCTGGAGGGGTTGGCAGTGGAGCTGGCCACCCCACGTCTGAGTCGCGACGACCTGGCCCTGCTGCGTGACTGTGTGAAGCGCATGGACGCGGCCATCGAACAGCGTCAGGTGCAGGACTACCTCAACGCCAACAGCCAGTTCCACCTGTATCTGTATGGCGCCTGCGGCAACCCGGTGCTGCTGCGTTCGATCGAGTCGCTATGGCTGCAGATCGGCCCTTTCTTCAATCGTCTGTTCACCGAGGCCGATCTGTCGCTGCGGCTCAACGATTTTCATGAAGACGCCTTCGCCGCCATCGAGGCCGGTGACGCCAAGGGCGCGCGTCAGGCAATGGAGCAGGACCTGCTGTACTTCGCGCGCTTTCTGCTCAACCTGCTGGCGCTGGAGCAGGGCGAGGTGTGAGCCGGGGTTAGCTGATGTGCTGTGCCGGTCGCGGCTGAAGCCCCTCCCACGGCGTCACGTGTGACCGCCAACTGTGGGAGGCGCCTTAGCGGCGACGCCGCTCAGCTTTCCAGCCAGACGTCGCGGCACCAGTGCCAGACCGAGTCCCAGCTTTCGTCGGTCAGCTCGCCTTCGTCGCCGTCCCATAGCCAGACCTGACCTTCCACGTCCACGGCGTAGTAGTCGCGGCCGTCCTGGCACAGCGGCACCAGATCGCGCGGCAGGCCGAGATCCCAGGCCACCGAAGCGACTTCGGGCAGGTAGGTGTGCGATTGCGGATCGCTGGCGGTCACCGGCTCCAGGCGGCCGTACACCACGTCGCTGACTTTGAGCAGGTATTCACGCAGCTCGAAGGGCAGGTGGATTAGGATCTGCTCCTGAATCTCCACCAGGGTCTCTTCTTCCGGCAGCTCCAGCGGTACCGGTACCGGCTCGTTGAGTTCACGCAGCTGTTCGATGACTTCTTCCACGGCGTTGGCTCCTCATCAGGGGGATCGGCTTTATACAGTAGCTGGCCGGCAGAATGAAAACATGTCGTCGTCACTGCATACTGGCGCTTTTGCGGAGCCCATTCATGTCCTCTGTTTCTTGGCACTGCCTGCACCATAGTGCGCTCGACACGGCCACCCTTTATGAGCTGCTGGCCCTGCGCACCCAGGTGTTCGTGGTCGAGCAGAACTGTCCCTATCTGGAAACCGATGGTCAGGACCTGGCAGGTGACACCTGTCACCTGCTGGCGCGCGACGCGTCTGGGTTGCTCGGCTATCTGCGCCTGCTCGACCCGCAGCGCATGGACGGCGAGGTGGTGATTGGCCGCGTGGTGATCGCCGAGCGGGGGCGCGGTACTGGCCTTGGCCACAGGCTGATGGAGCAGGCGCTGGTCGAGTGCCGTCAGCGTTGGCCGGGTGTGCCGGTGTATCTGTCGGCACAGGCGCACTTGCAGGGCTACTACGGGCGTTATGGGTTCGTGGCAGTGACCGAGGTGTACCTGGAGGACGACATCCCGCATATCGGCATGCGCCGGGCGGCTGATCCATCGTGATGTAGGAGCGGCTTCAGCCGCGATAGCATGCGAGCGCTTAAACGAAAAACCCGGGCAAGCCCGGGTTTTTTGTGCGCAGTAGCGATCAGTTCTGGCGAATGCCTGCGATCAGCCAGGGCTGGTTGTCGCCCTGAGCGCGCTCCAGGCGCCAGCTTTCGCTGAACGGCTCGCCCTGGTCGAAGCGCGAGGTCTTCGACACACCGCTGAAGGTCAGGGTGGCGATGGTCTTCTCGGCGTTGTCGTCGACACCGTCGAGTTGCACGTCGAGGTTGTCGACGTAGGTGGACTGGAAGCCGTCACCCAGTTCGGCGCGCTCGCGCTTGAGGAAGTCCAGCAGTTGCGGGGTGACGAACTCGGCGATCTTCTCCATCTCGTTCGCGTCCCAGTGCTGCTGCAGGTTCATGAAGTGCTCACGGCCAGCGGCCAGGAAGCTCTGCTCGTTGAACCAGGCCGGGGCGTTGATCACCGGAGCGGCCGTAGCCAGGCGACCGCCGAAGATGTTGCTGCCAGCGGCCGGAGCGTTTTCGGCGTTCGGCATCTCACGCTGGTAAGGCGCACCGGCAGCGGCCATTTGCGGCTGTTGGCGAGCGCGACGGGCGGCGAGGAAGCGGAACAGCAGGAAGGCGATCAGGCCGAAGATCAGCATGTCCATGATTTGCAGGCCTTCGAAACCATCACCCATGAACATCGAGGCCAGCAGGCCACCGGCGGCCAGACCGGCCAGCGGGCCGAGCCAGCGCGAAGCGCCGCTGGCGGCAGCGGGTTGACGACCTGCGGCGGGCGCAGCGGCGGCCGGTTGCGATTGCGGCGCAGCCTGGCGGGACTGGTGGCTGGGTGCGGAGCCGAAGGATTTGCCACCGCCAAAACGCTTGGCGTGGGCTTCGAAGCTGAAGGTCAGTGCCAGGCACAGAACCATGGCGATACTGAGGAAACGCTGCATCACGGTTTTCTCTCTTTTGGAAAAGCTTGGGCGGCATCTTGCCCGGCAAGGGTGGGCATGGCCAGTGACAGAATGTTTCTTGCTTTTGCCTGGGGGACGGCAGACCCGGCGCGGATCAATCCCGCCGTATTGCCCGAGCGACAAACGGAGCCTGAGGCTCCGCTCATTCAGCGCCAGTCGTACAGCTCTTTTTCCGATAGCGCCTGCATCGAGGTGGCCAGCGCCTGGAAGGCTTTCATCGAGGCCCAGATACGGCCGTTGAGCTCGCTTTGCGCGGCCAGCTCGCCGAGTACCTGTTCGGTCTCGTGCTGCATGGCCTGCAGCACCGGATCGGGGAAGCGCTTGAGCTGGGTGCCGCTTTTCTTCAGTTCGTCCAGGGCCAGGGCGTTGTTGAACACGTAGTCGTCCATCATGTCCAGGGTCGAGGCGCGCGCGGCCTCGGTGACGATGGCTTGCAGATCGGCCGGCAGGGCGTCGAAGGCCTTCTGGTTGATCAGCAGTTCCAGCACCGACTGCGGCTCCTGCCAGCCCGGGTAGTAGTAATACTTGGCGGCTTTTTGCAGGCCGAAGGCCAGGTCGTTGTAGGGGCTGACCCAGTCGGTGGCATCGATGGCACCGGTCTGCAGCGCGGTGAAGATTTCGCCGCCCGGCAACACCACGGTGGTGGCCCCGAGCCGGCTCCAGACTTCGCCGCCGATGCCCGGCATGCGGATCTTCAGGCCCTTGATGTCATCCAGGCTGTTGATTTCCTTGTTGAACCAGCCGCCCATCTGCATGGTGCTGTTGCCGGCGGTCAGCGGCTTGAGGCCGAAGGGCGCATAAGCTTCGTCCCACAGCGCCTGGCCACCGCCATGGCTGAGCCAGGCGTTCATCTCCAGGGTCGACAGGCCGAACGGCACGGCGCCGAAGAACTGCGCAGCCGGCACCTTGCCCTTCCAGTAATACGGCGTGCCGTGGCCCAGTTCGGCGGTGCCGCGGGAAACGGCGTCGAACACCTCCAGCGCCGGTACCAGTTCGCCAGCGGCGTAGACCTTGATGGTCAGGCGCCCGGCGCTCATGGCGTTGATTCGCTCTGCCAGGCGTTCGGCGGCGGTGCCGGTACCCGGGGCGTTCTTCGGCCAGGTGGTGACCATCTTCCAGTGGAAGCTTTGCGTAGGCGCGGCGGCCTGGTTGGCGGGAGCTGAATCGTCCTTGCAGCCGATCAGGCCGAAGGCGAGCAGGGGCAGAAGCAGCAGAGAGCGAAGATGCATGGGCAGGATCTCTAAGAAAAACGGGGCCAGAACCCAATGCCATTCGCTGCAGTGTCATCTGGCTGCGTAACGACAGGAGAGGTTAAGGCTTTCGCGCTATCTCAGCCCTCTCCCCCGGTCCCTCTCCCATGAATGGGAGAGGGGAACGAGCGGCTCAACGCCAGTTGTACAGCTCTTTCTCGGTCAGCGATTGCATGGCGCTGGCTTGTTCGAGGAAGGCTTTCTGCGAGGCCCAGATGCGGCCGTTGAGATCGTTTTCCGCGGCCAGGGACTCGAGCACCACGCTGGATTGCTCACGCATGGCCTGCAGCACCTCGTCCGGCAGGCGCTTGAGCTGCACGCCTTCGGCCTTGAGGCTTTGCAGCGCCTTGGCGTTGTTGAATACGTAGTCGTCCATCATGTCCAGGGTCGCGGCGCGCGCGGCCTCGACGACAATGGCCTGCAGGTCGGCCGGCAGTGCGTCGAAGGCCTTCTGGTTGACCATCGACTCGACCACCGCCTGCGGCTCCTGCCAGCCCGGGTAGTAGTAGAACTTGGCTGCCTTGTGCAGGCCGAAGGCCAGGTCGTTGTAGGGGCCGACCCAGTCGGTGGCGTCGATGGCGCCGGTCTGCAGCGAGGTGAAGATCTCACCGCCAGGCAGGTTGACGGTGATAGCACCGAGCTTGCTCCAGACTTCGCCGCCGAGGCCCGGCATGCGGATCTTCAGGCCCTTGATGTCATCCAGGCTGTTGATTTCCTTGTTGAACCAGCCGGCCATCTGCATGGTGGTGTTGCCAGCGGACAGCGGTTTGACGCCGTAGGGTGCGTAGGTTTCGTCCCACAGCGCCTGGCCACCGCCATGGCTGAGCCAGGCGTTCATCTCCAGGGTGGAGAGGCCGAACGGTACGCTGCTGAAGAACTGCGCAGCCGGAACCTTGCCTTTCCAGTAGTACGGCGTGCCGTGGCCCATTTCGGCGGTGCCACGGGAGACGGCGTCGAACACCTCCAGCGCCGGTACCAGCTCGCCAGCGGCGTAGACCTTGACGGTCAGGCGCCCGGCGCTCATGGCGTTGATGCGTTCGGCCAGGCGTTCGGCAGCGGTGCCCAGGCCGGGGAAGTTCTTCGGCCAGGAGGTGACCATCTTCCAGTGGATGGTTTCTGCCGGCTTGGCGGCGGCTTGCTCGCTGGCAGGCTTGTCTTCTTTGCAGCCAACCAGGCCGATGGCGGCGATCACTGCCAGGGCGGCGCCGAACAGGTTGCGGCGATTCATCGATGTTTCTCCAGATACGGTAGGTTCTAACAGGCTTCCAGCTTGGCGTACGCCAGCATCAGCCACTTGCTGCCTTCGTTTTCGAAATTCACTTGGACCCGCGCCTGGGCGCCGGCACCCTCGAAGTTGAGGATGGTGCCCTCGCCGAACAGGCTGTGGCGTACGCGTTGGCCCAGGTTGAAGGGCGTTTGCGGTACGGCGCTACCGGCGAACAGGCTGCTGCCACCCATGGAACTGGTGCTCACCGGGCGGCTGACGCTGTTGGAGAGGCGTACTTCCTGAATCAGCGGTGCGGGGATTTCGCGGACGAAGCGCGACACCTTGTTGTAGGTCTCGCTACCGTAGAGACGCCGGGTTTCGGCGTAGCTGATCACCAGCTTCTGCATGGCACGGGTAATGCCGACATAGGCCAGGCGGCGCTCTTCTTCCAGTCGGCCCGGTTCTTCCAGGCTCATCTTGTGCGGGAACAGACCCTCCTCCATGCCAACCAGGAACACCAGGGGGAATTCCAGGCCCTTGGCGCTGTGCAGGGTCATCAGTTGGATGCTGTCTTCGTTCTCGGCGGCCTGGGTATCCCCGGCCTCCAGCGAAGCGTGGGTGAGGAAGGCCTGCAGCGGGCTCAGCTCCTCGTCCTCATCGTTCTCGAAGGCGCGTGCGGCGCTGACCAGTTCCTCGAGGTTCTCCACCCGAGCCTGGCCTTTCTCACCCTTTTCCGCTTCGTGATAGGCGAGCAAGCCGCTCTGCTCGATGACCACCTGAGTCATCTGATGCAGCGGCATGGCCAGTGCCTTTTGCGCCAGGCCCTCGACCAGCTCGATGAAGCCGCTCAGGGCGCTCGAGGCACGGCCTGGCAATACCTTGCCCGCGAGCATCAGGCGGATCGCTTCCCACATGTGCACGTCATGCGCGCGGGCGTACTCGCGGATGGTCTCGATGGTTTTCTCGCCGATGCCGCGCGCCGGCACGTTGACGATGCGCTCCAGCGCCGCGTCGTTACCGCGCCCGTCGAGCAGACGCAGGTAGGCCATGGCGTTCTTGATCTCGGCGCGTTCGAAGAAGCGCTGGCCGCCGTAGATGCGGTAGGGAATCTTTTCGCGCAGCAGCGCCTCTTCCAGTACCCGCGACTGGGCGTTGGAGCGGTAGAGAATGGCGATCTCGCTGCGCTTGAGGCCGTCCTTGCGCAGGGCGTCCTCGATGGTCTCGACCACGTAGCGCGCTTCGTCGTGCTCGTTGAAGGCGGCGTACAGGGCCAGCGGCTCGCCGTCGCTGCCGTCGGTCCACAGCTCTTTGCCGAGGCGCCCGTTGTTGTTGGCGATCAGGGCGTTGGCGGCCTTGAGGATGCCGGCCGTGGAGCGGTAGTTCTGCTCCAGGCGGATCACCTGGGTATCGGCGAAGTCGCTGGAGAACTGCTGGATGTTCTCGATACGTGCGCCGCGCCAGCCGTAGATCGACTGGTCGTCGTCACCGACCACCATCAGGCTGTCGCCGCCCTTGGCCAGCAGCCGCAGCCAGGCGTACTGCACGGCGTTGGTGTCCTGGAACTCATCGACCAGGATATGGCGGAAGCGCCGCTGGTAATGTTCGAGCAGGCCCGGCTTGTCGCGCCACAGATCCAGCGCGCGCAGCAGCAGCTCGGAGAAGTCGATCACCCCGGTGCGGGCGCAGGCCGCTTCGTAGGCCTCGTAGATGCCACGCATGGTAGCCAGGAACAGGTCGCCGCCGGCCTGGATGTGCGCCGGGCGCAAGCCCTCGTCCTTCTGTCCGTTGATGAACCACTGCGCCTGCTTGGCCGGCCAGCGCTGTTCGTCCAGGCCCAGCTCGCGGATCACCCGCTTGATCAGGCGCTGTTGATCATCGGAGTCGAGGATCTGGAAGTTCTCGGCCAGCCCGGCTTCCTGCCAGTGCGCGCGCAGCAGGCGGTGGGCCAGGCCGTGGAAGGTGCCGACCCACATGCCGGCCGGGTTGTGCCCGAGCATCTGTTCGATGCGGTGGCGCATCTCGGCGGCGGCCTTGTTGGTAAAGGTCACCGACAGGATCGAATGAGGCGAAGCGCCCATTGCCTGGATCAGGAAGGCAATGCGGTGCACCAGCACACGGGTCTTGCCGGAGCCGGCGCCGGCCAGCACCAATTGGCGGCCGAGCGGAGCGGCCACAGCCTGGACCTGGGCGTCGTTGAGCGAAGCGAGGAGGAGTTCGGGGTCGTTTTGCATCGCGGCATTCTAGGGGGCCGGACAGGGGAGGGCAAACCGCCGGTTCGTGGCGGCGAAACCACCAGGGCGCAACCGACGAATGGCAGATCAGGGCATGGAGATGCGCGGATGGCAGGCCGGTGGCAATCATGGGTTACCGGCGCTCTCCCTGCGTGGGGTGTCAAGCAGTGAAATTGCCCACATCCATGTTGGGCAGCGCGTCTGTCTCGGGTATTCTCCCGCGACGTCAGGGCTGAGGGTGCCGATATTTGCCCCGCAGACCCTTAGGCAACCATTACAAGAAAATCGCCTATGACCGCCACGACTAGCGCCGTAATTCAAGAGGTGACGCTGGACCCGCACCAGGCTGAACGTCAGTTCGCCACGGATATTGCCGTCGAGCGTACCCGTCTGTTGTTCCAGGGCTCACGCCTGCCCACATTGCTCATGCTGCTGGTCGGCCTGGCCTGCAGCCTATTGCTGTGGAATCAGCAGGGCGCACCGATGCTCGCTGCCTGGCTGGGCTGGGTGGTCCTGCTGGTGCTGTTGCGCCTGACCCAGGTGAATGCCTTCAACGAGGCGCTGCCCAGCCGGCAGGCCGAGCCCTACTGGCGGCGCATCTTTCTCTTCGGCGCCGGTGCATCCGGGCTGACCCTGGCCTTCGCCGTGATCGTGCTGGTGCCTGCCGATGTGTTCTACCAGCAGGCGCTGGTCTATGGGCTGATCGCCGCGGCGATTCTCTCGGCCAGCGTGGCCTATGCCGTCAGCCTGTCCGCCTTCCTCACCTTCGCACTGCCCTGCTTGCTGCCGTCGGCGGCCTTCTTGCTGCTCAGCGACAATCCCCTGCAACGCGGCTGGGGACTGATCAGTGTGATTCTGTTCCTCGCCTTGCTGGTGGTGGCCTGGCAGGTCAATCGCCTGGTGCAGCGCAGCCTGGTACAGCGTTTCCACAACCTGGCGCTGATCAGCAATCTCGAACATGCCAAGCAGTGCGCCGAAGGCCTCAACGAAGAGCTGGCGCGCGAGGTCGAGCAGCGCCGCCGCGCCGAGCGCGAATTGCGCAGTGCCCACGGCGAACTGGAAATGCGCGTGGCCGAGCGCACCCTGGAGCTGGACGAAGCGACCCACGCCCTGGGCAAGAGTCAGGCACGCCTGAGTCTGGCGCTGGAGGCCAGCGAGCTGGGACTGTGGGACTGGGATCTGCAGAGCGACCAGGTGCATCACTCGCACCTGCGCGAGCTGTTCGGCCTGGATCCCGAGCTGGTGCAGGTGATGCTGCGTGACCTGACGCCGCGCCTGCACCCGGACGATCTGCCGGCATTGCGGCGGGCGCTGGTGGCGCACATGAAGGGGCGCAGCGAGGATTACCACATCGAATACCGCGTGCGCCATGCCGATGGTCACTGGGTCTGGGTCGAGGACCGTGGCCGGGCGGTGGAGCGCGACGCCGAGGGGCGCGTGCTGCGCATGCTCGGCACCCGGCGCGACGTCAGCGCGCGGCGCCAGCAGGAGCAGCAGCAGCGCCTGGCGGCAACGGTGTTCGAGGCGGCCAGCGAAGGCATCTTCATTCTCGATCCCGACTATCGCGTGCTGGCGGTCAATCGCGCGTTCAGCGCAGTCACCGGCTACAGTAGCGAGGAAGTGGTCGGACGCACGGTGACCAGCCTGATCGGCAGCCGCGAGATGCGCAGGCAATACCAGATGATCCGCCAGGAGCTGGACAACAGTGGCACCTGGCAGGGTGAGCTGATCGAGACGCGCAAGAGCGGTGAGCTTTACCCCCAGTGGCTGCAGCTCAACCTGGTGCGCGACGCGGCTGGCCGGCCCAGCCAAATTGTCGGCTTCTTTGCCGACCTGACCGCACGGCGCGAGGCCGAAGAGCGCCTGCGTTACCTGTCGCATTACGACGACCTGACCGGTCTGGCCAACCGCAGCCTGTTCCGGGAGCGCTTGCACGACGCCAGCCAGCGCGCGCGCCAGAGCGGCCGCAGCATCGCCCTGGTACATATCGATCTGGACCGTTTCAAGCTGCTCAACGACAGCCTCGGCCATGAAGTGGCGGACCAGCTGCTGCGTCAGATGAGCCGCCGCCTGACCCAGGCGGTGCCGGAAGCCGACTGCATCGCGCGGCTGTCGGGCGACGAATTCGTCATCATCCTCGATGCCTACGGCAGCCTGTCCAGCCTGGCGCGGGTGGCCAGCCGGCTGCTGGCCAAGCTGCGCGTGCCGATGACCGTCGGCGGCCACGAACTGGTGGTCAGCGCCTCGCTGGGGATCAGCCTGCTGCCCGACTACGCGCGCGAGATCAGCGCATTGATCAGTCAGGCCAACATGGCCGTGCAACACGCCAAGCACCTAGGCGGCAACACCTTCCAGTTCTTCACCGACAACCTGCAGGCCTGCACCCTGGAGCGTCTGCAACTGGAGAACCAGCTGCGCAAGGCCATCGACGAAGGCCAGCTTGAGGTGTTCTACCAACCCAAGCTGAACCTGGCCGACGACCAGCTCAATGCCGCCGAAGCACTGGTGCGCTGGCGCCATCCGCAGCACGGCATGATAGCGCCGAGCGAGTTCATCGGTCTGGCCGAAGAAACCGGGTTGATCGCGCCGATTGGTGAGTTCGTGCTGCGCCAGGCCTGCCAGCAGGCCTGCGCATGGCAGCGCCAGGGGCTGGCGAAAATCCGCGTGTCGGTGAACATCTCGGTGCATCAGCTGCGTCAGGGCAACCTCACCAGTCTGGTCCGTCAGGTGCTGGAAGAGACCGGTCTGGCGCCGCAGTACCTGGAGTTGGAACTGACCGAAAGCCAGCTGCTGGACAACGTCGACAGTGTCATCGTCACCTTCCGCCAGCTGCGCGAACTGGGGGTCAAGCTGGCGATCGACGACTTCGGCACCGGCTACAGCTCGCTCAGCTATCTCAAGCGCTTCCCGGTGCATTACGTGAAGATCGACCAGACCTTCATCCGTGACCTCTCGCCTGGTGGCGAGGATGCGGCGATCACCCGCGCGATCATCGCCATGGCCCACAGCCTGGAGCTGAAAGTGGTGGCCGAGGGCGTGGAAACCCAGGCGCAGATGGATTTCCTCAAGAGTCAGAACTGCGACGAGATCCAGGGCTACCTGATCAGCCGCCCGGTGGAAGCGGGCGCCTTCGCCGAGCTGCTACGGGCGCAGATCGACAACCCGCTGGCTTGAGCGGCGTTTCTTCTCTACCCAGTCGCTGAAACCGGGCGCGGACGCGACCGGCGCAAAGATGGCTGTGCCATAACGGCCACTGCGCGATGCTGCTGGCCTCGCTCACGACAAGGAGTACCCGATGGCCAAAGCCCCGTCCCTGAGCATGGCCCAGCGCTTGCTGCTGGCTTCGCAGAGCATGGCGCCGGTGGCGGTGAAGGCCGCGCTGGTGCAGAAGCTCGGCCCCGAACAGGCCGCGCAACTGTCGCCGCACATGCCGCCGGCGCAACTGCGTGAGCTGATCCTCGAACTGCCCATCGACTTTCTCGCCCGGGTCACTACCCACCTCGACCCGCAGATGATTCTGCAGACCTACCTGGCACTGCCGGATGACGTGCACCTGCAGGTGGCACGCCAACTCTGCGCCATCGGTGCCTTCGCCACTGCCGCGCGTTATGCCGAATGCCTGTCGGCCAAGCAGGTGAAGGTGCTGATCTATGGCATCAACGACACCGACCACGTGCTGCAGATCGCTCGCCATATCGTCGACATCGACCTGATCGTGCAGAGCCTGCGCAGCTTTTCCACGGGCTACCTGTGCCGGCTCACCGAGGCCGCCGCGGCCGATGACAATGTGGCCATCTCCGCCCGCGTGTTGAGCGGCCTGGCGCTGCCACGCCAGGCCGATGTCTGCGCGCACCTCGATCCGGCGTTGCTGCACGAGTTGTTGCCGCTGCTGCTGGAGGCCAACGACGGGCTGCGCGAGCTACTGCCAGAACGTCTGCAGGCTGCTTCGGAGCGGCTGGAGGCGCCCGCTACGGCCGCTCCAGCACTGATCGCCGGCAAGCCGGCTCCTACGCAGACCTAGCGAGCGAACAGCTGACCGATATCCTTGAACGCCTTGAACTCCAGGGCGTTGCCGCAGGGGTCGAGGAGGAACATGGTGGCCTGCTCGCCGACCTGGCCCTGGAAGCGCACGTAGGGTTCGATGACGAACTGCGTTTCGCGACCGCGCAGGCGCTCGGCCAGCGCTTCCCAGGCCTCCCAGCCGAGCACCACGCCGAAGTGCGGCACCGGCACGTCGTGGCCGTCTACCGGGTTGCTCACGGCCGACTCCTGATAGGCCATCTTTGGTGCCTCGTGGATCACCAACTGGTGGCCGAAGAAGTCGAAGTCGACCCAGTGCTCGCTGCTGCGACCCTCGGCGCAGCCGAACACCTCGCCGTAGAAATGCCGGGCGGCGGCCAGGTCGTACACGGGAATTGCCAGGTGGAAGGGGGACGGTGTCATGTGCGGGCTCCTCAGGTCGGTAGCTGTCGATTCTAGATGCAAGGATTTTGATTTAAAGCGAATATCCTTGAGGTCGAGCTCCAAAGAAATCGATCAATGATCCGTGAACTGAAAACCTTCGTGGCTGTGGCCCGGCATGGCACCTTCGCTGCTGCCGGGCTGCGCGTGGGCCTGACCCAGTCTGCGGTCAGCGCGCAGATGCGTGTGCTGGAGCAGAACCTGGGCGTGCGCCTGTTCGACCGCAGTGGCCGTGCGGCCGTGCTCAACGCCGCTGGCCGCCATGCTCTGCCACTGGCCGAGCAGATGCTGGGTCTGTACGCGCAGATGGCCGTGCCGACTGCGCTGGCGGAATGGCAGGGCGAGCTGAAAATCGGTGCCATCGCCAGTGTCCAGACCGGGCTGCTGCCCGAAGCTCTGGTGCGTTTCCGCACCCAGGCCGCACGGGTCGAGTTGAAGCTGGTGCCAGGCGTCTCGCTCGATCTGCTGGGGCAGGTGGATGCCGGTGAGCTGGACCTGGCGGTGCTGATTCGTCCGCCTTTCGAGCTGCCCAAGGAGCTGATGCAGGTCGCCCTGGCCCGCGAACCCTTCGTGCTGATCGCGCCGCCCGGCCTGCCGGGTGACGACCCACTGCAATTGCTGCGTGAGCAGCCCTTCGTACGCTATGACCGGCGTTCCTTTGGCGGTCGCCAGGTCGAGCGCTTTCTCCGCGAACAACGGCTGACGCCCCACGAAGCGCTGGAGCTGGACGAGCTGGAAGCCATCGTGCGCATGGTCGAATGTGGCTTGGGCGTGTCGCTGATACCGCGCGCCGGCCTGTGGTGCCAGCGGCCTCAGGCGCTGCGCGTGCTGGAGCTGGGTGAACTCACCTTCCACCGCGAGCTGGTGGCCACGTTGCGCCGCGCCCAGCGTCAGCCGGCTCTGGACTGGCTGCTGCAGTGCTTGACCGAACCAACCTATGATGGCGCCTCCTGTCGGGCGGAGGTATGACGGATGAACAAGGATATCGGTGCAATCAACGGCGCCTGCCATTGCGGCGGCGTCCGCTTTCACGTGACCTTGAGCGATGGTTTGCACAGTGCGCGGCGTTGCACCTGTTCCTACTGCCGCATGCGTGGGGCGGTGGCGGTTTCGGCGGAGTTGGCCGGCTTTCGCATCCTGCAGGGAGCAGACCTGCTGAGCACCTATAGCTTCAACACCCACAGCGCGCAGCACTTCTTCTGCTCGCGCTGCGGCATCTACACCCACCACCAGCGCCGCTCCAATCCCCATCAGTACGGGGTCAATGTCGCCTGCCTGGAGGGCATCAGCCCGTTCGACTTCGCCGAGGTGCCGGTCAGCGATGGCATCGCCCACCCCAGCGATGATCCGACTGGCGCCGGGCCGCGGCAGGCCGGTGTACTGCGCTTCATCCCGTCGTGAGCGGCACAGAGATGAAAATGCCGCGTGGCTTTGCAGCGGCGCGGCATTGGGTACTACTCAGGGCGTAAGCGGCGCTCAGAACGCCGGTACGACAGCGCCCTTGTACTTCTCTTCGATGAACTGCTTGACCTCGGCGCTGTGCAGGGCCTTGACCAGTTTCTGTACGGCCTCGGCATCCTTGTTGTCGGCGCGGGTCACTAGGATGTTGACGTAGGGCGAGTCGCTGCCTTCGATGGCCAGGGCGTCCTGGGTCGGGTTCAGCTTGGCTTCCAGGGCGTAGTTGGTGTTGATCAGGGCGAGGTCGACCTGGCTCAGCACGCGCGGCAGGGTCGCCGCTTCCAGTTCACGCACCTTGATGCCTTTCGGGTTCTCGACGATGTCTTTCGGCGTGGCGAGGATGCCGGCGTCCGGCTTGAGTTTGATCACGCCGGCCTTCTGCAGCAGCAGCAGGGCACGGCCGCCGTTGGTGGCGTCGTTGGGGATGGCGACGATGGCGCCTTGCGGCAGTTCGTCGAGGCTCTTGATCTTGCTGGAGTAGGCGCCGAAGGGCTCGACGTGTACACCGGCAACGCTGACTAGCTCGGTCTTGCGGCTGGCGTTGAACTCGTCCAGGTACGGCTGGTGCTGGAAGAAGTTGGCGTCCAGGTTGCCCTGTTGCACCTGCAGGTTGGGCTGCACGTAGTCGGTGAACACCCGCACCTTCAGCTCCACGCCTTCTTTGGCCAGAGCCGGTTTGACGAATTCGAGGATCTCCGCGTGCGGCACCGGGGTGGCGGCGACGTTGAGGGTTTCGGCCTGGGCCGAGAAGGCGGCGCAGGCCGCCAGGGCAGTCAGCAGTTTCTTCATTTCAAGGTTCCTTTTGGGAAGGTTATTGCGGGTCTCGCGGGTGGCGAGTCGCCGCTTGTCGTGATTACTTACGAGAAAAATGTACAACCAGCCGGTCACCGATCATCTGCAGCACCTGCACCAGGATCAGCAGCAACACCACGGTCACGGCCATCACGTCCGGTTGATAACGCTGGTAACCGTAGCGCACGGCCAGGTCGCCCAGGCCGCCGCCGCCGACCAGGCCGCTCATGGCGGTGTAGCCGACCAGGGTGATGGCGGTGACTGTGGTGGCCGCGAGCAGGCCAGGCAGTGCCTCGGGCAGCAGCGCGCGGGTGATGATCTGCCAGGTGTTGGCGCCCATGGCCTGGGTCGCCTCGATGATGCCGCGCTCCACTTCACGCAGGGCGGTTTCCACCAGGCGGGCGAAGAACGGGGTGGCACCGACCACCAGTGGCGGGATGGCGCCGGCCACACCCAGCGAGGTACCGACCACCACTTCGGTGACCGGCAGCATCAGGATCAGCAGGATGACGAAGGGCACCGAGCGCAGGATGTTCACCACCAGCGACAGCACGCCATACAGGGCCTTCTGTTCGAACAGCTGACGCGGGCCGGTGAGAAACAGCAGGACGCCGAGCGGCAGGCCGAGCAGCACGGTGAACAGCATCGAGCCGAGCAGCATGTTCAGGGTGTCGAGACTGGCCTGCCAGATTTCCGGCCAGAAGACGTTGGGCAGCAGTTGTTCGAGCATCAGCGCAGTACCTCCAGATGCACGTCGGCGGCTTCGAAGCGCGCCAGCGCGGCGTCGATGTCGCCGCCAGTCAGAGCCAGGGTGAGCTGGCCGTAGGGGCTGTCCTTGATGCGGTCGATGCGCCCGGCGAGGATGCTGTAGTCCACCCCGGTCTCGCGCGCCACGGTACCGAGCAGCGGTGCGTAGGTGGCCTCGCCCTGGAAGGTCAGGCGCAGGATGCGGCCTTCGACATGGGCGAAGTCGTCGCGCTGCTCGCTTTCATCGACGTGCTCGGACTCCTGCACGAAGCGCCGCGTGGTCGGGTGCTGCGGGTGCAGGAACACCTCGGCCACCGGGCCTTCTTCGACGATGACACCGGCGTCCATCACCGCCACGCGGTCGCAGACGCGGCGGATCACGTCCATCTCGTGGGTGATCAGCACGATGGTCAGGCCCAGCTCGCGGTTGATCTCGGCCAGCAACTGCAGCACGGCGGTGGTGGTCTGCGGGTCGAGGGCGCTGGTGGCTTCGTCACACAGCAGGATCTTCGGTCGGGTGCTCAGCGCCCGGGCGATGCCGACGCGCTGTTTCTGCCCGCCAGAGAGCTGCGCCGGGTATTTCTTCGCATGTTCCTGCAGGCCGACGCGGGCCAGCAGCTCGGCCACGCGGGCGTCGATCTCGGCGCGGCTCAGCTCGCCGGCCAGGCGCAGCGGCATGGCGATATTGTCTTCGACGGTCTTCGACGACAGCAGGTTGAAGTGCTGGAAGATCATCCCGACCTGCTGGCGGAAGCGGCGCAGGCCACCGGCGTCGAGGGCGGTGACATCGACATCGTCGATCTCGATGCGCCCGCCGGAGGGCTCCTCCAGGCGGTTGATCAGGCGCAGCAGGGTGCTCTTGCCGGCGCCGGAGTGGCCGATGATACCGAACACCTGGCCGCGACCGATCTGCAGCGTGGTGGGCTGCAATGCCGGAATCTCGCGGCCCGCGACGCGGTAGGCCTTGTGGACGGATTGAAAGTGGATCACGCGAACGACCTTTTGGGTATGTTCAGGGCGGGCTGCGTGGGTATCGAGCCGGCCATCGGGCGCCGGGTGAGGCGCAAAGGGGCGCTAGTCTACCCGGCGGGGTTTAGGCCGAGAAAATCTTTGTTGGCCTATGGTTATTACAAAATGGCATTACCGATCCGCGACCGGCGTTGCGCCCTGCATCAGTTGTGCTGTGGGCTCAACAGCAGGCGTGGTACCTGTTGCGGCGCGATCCTCTGGCTCAAGCGAGGATGGAAGGTCGGGTCGAGCTTCTTGATCCGCGCCGAAAGCAACGCCGCGACCCAGGGATAGTCCTTGGCCTGGCGTACTTCGATGCGCACGGCGCAGCGAAAGGTCACGACATCGGCGGCCACGCTATCGAGCAGGCGCCGCAGGTTCTCGTTGTCCTGGTTGTCCAGCATCGGCAACGCCACCGTGCTGCTGGCGGCGTTCGGGTCGATCAGGCGCGCTGTGGGCTTGCTTTCGGCCTCTGCTGTCGGCTGGCTGGCCGGCGCCTTGACGATTGCCGCCTTGGCTGCGACCTGGCGCTCACTGGCCAGGCGCTGCTGGCGCTCGGCGTCGAGTCTGGCGGCCGCTTCGCGGGCCTGTTGCTCGGTTGCCGCCTGGCGGGCGGCGCGGGCGCTGTCGATGGCCCGGTTGAGGTCGTGACTCAGGGCCGGGGCTTGCGGCATCAGGCTGCGGGCCTGGCCCAGCGCCTGCGCGGCGCGATCCAGATCGCCCCGTTGCAGCGCTTGCTGGCCCTGTTCCATGTAGGCTTCGGCGAGCTGGCGCTGGTACTGCTCCAGGCGGGTGTCACGGCTGGCGCGCTGCTGCAGGGCGTCGAGCTGGCTGCGAGCATCGTCGAGGCGTTCTTCGGCCAGGCTCAGGTCAAGCTGGCGGAAAGCGATGACCAGGTCATCGACTGGCGGAACGCTGTGCGGCTGCGTGTTCTGGCAGCCGGCCAGCAGCAGAACCAGAAGAATAGGAAGACCACGAAAAGCGAACGACTTCATGACTACGCGTCTCGAATTGTGCAAAAAACGCGCAATCATACAGGTTCGTAGCGCCGATTTCACCTTGCCCGGGCTACGAGCCACTGGCGATCAGGCGCTGCGCCTGGGTAACGCAAAGCTGGCCAGGAAGAGGGCGGCGGCGCTGACCACGATGGACGGCCCGGCCGGCGTGTCCTGATACCAGGACAGCGTCAGGCCGCAGCATACGGCCAGCAGCCCGAGCAGGCTGGCGCCCACGGCCATCTGCTCCGGCGTGCGTGCGTGGCGCTGGGCGGCGGCGGCGGGGATGATCAGCAGGGAGGTGATCAGCAGCACGCCGACGATCTTCATCGCCACGGCGATCACCACGGCGATCAGCAGCATCAGCGCCAGGCGGATCGCCGCCACCGGCAGACCTTCGACGCGCGCCAGCTCCTCATGCACGGTGATCGCCAGCAGCGGGCGCCAGAGCCAGGCCAGCAGGGCCAGCACCAGCGCGCTGCCGCCGACGATCCAGGCCAGATCGGTCGTGTTCACGGCGAGCAGGTCGCCGAACAGGTAGCTCATCAGGTCGATGCGCACGTCGTGCATGAAGCTGAGCGCGACCAGGCCCAGTGACAGCGTGCTGTGGGCCAGGATCCCGAGCAGGGTGTCGGAGGCCAGCGGCTGGCGCTGTTGCAGGGTGACCAGCAGCACGGCGAGCAGCACGCAGCCGACGGTCACGGTAAGGGTTGGGCTGACGTCGAGCAGCAGGCCCAGCGCCACGCCGAGCAGGGCGGCGTGAGAAAGGGTGTCGCCAAAGTAGGCCATGCGCCGCCAGACCACGAAGGAGCCGAGCGGGCCGGCCACCAGGGCCAGCACCAGGCCGGCGAGCAGGGCGTTGAGAAGAAAGTCGGGCATCAGTGTTTGCAACCTGGGCCGTGAACGTGAGCCGGGCCGTGAATGGTCAGGCCGGGCTTGACCACGCCGCCGTGCAAGTCGTGAGCGTGGTCGTGATGGTGGTGATAGACGGCCAGGCTCTTGGCGTCCTGGCCGAACAGTTCGATGAAGGCGGGGTCGCCGCTGACCTGTTCCGGGTGGCCGGAGCAGCACACGTGGCGGTTGAGGCAGACCACCTGATCGGTGGCGCTCATCACCAGGTGCAGGTCGTGCGAGACCATCAGCACGCCGCAGCCATGGCGCTCGCGCAGCCGCGAGATCAGCCGGTACAGCTCGGCCTGGCCGGCCACGTCGACACCTTGTACCGGCTCATCGAGCACCAGCAGTTGCGGCTCGCGCAGCAGGGCGCGGGCCAGCAGCACGCGCTGCATCTCACCGCCTGAAATGCTCTGCAGCGGGCTGTCGATCACCTGCTCGGCGCCGACCTCGGCCAGTGCCGCCAGCGCGCGTTTGCGATCCACGCCCGGCACCAGGCGCAAGAAGCGCAGCACCGACAGCGGCAGGGTGGCATCGACATGCAGCTTCTGCGGCATGTAGCCGATACGCAGGCGCGGGGTGCGGCGCACGCTGCCGCGCTCCGGTTGCAGCAAACCGAGCACCACACGCACCAGGGTGGTCTTGCCGGCACCGTTGGGGCCGATCAGGGTGACGATCTCGCCGGGCCGCACGCTCAGTTGCACATCGTCGAGCACCGCCTGGCCGTTGAAGCTGACCGCGACGCCCTCGAGCTGGATCAAGGCCTCGCTCATGCCTTGCCCTTGCAACCTGCGCACAGGCCAACGACTTCGACGGTCTGGCTTTCCACAGCAAAGCCGACACCGGCCGCGCCATCGACGATGGCCTGGCTGATCGCCGACTGCTCCAGCTCGGTCGCCGCGTGGCACTCGCGGCAGATCAGGAACTGGCCCTGATGCGCGTGCTCGGGGTGACTGCAGCCTACGAAGGCATTGAGCGAGGCGATACGGTGCACCAGGCCGTTTTCCAGGAGGAAATCCAGCGCGCGATAAACCGTGGGGGGCGCGGCGCGGCGGCCGTCTTCGTCGCTCAGTACGCCGAGGATGTCGTACGCGCCGAGCGGCTTGTGGCTGGCCCACACCAGCTCTAGCACACGCTTGCGCAGGGCGGTCAGGCGCAGACCCTGGCGCGCGCAGATGGCTTCGGCTTCGGCCAGGGCATGGCTGACGCAGCGGGAGTGGTCATGGGGGCGTGAAGCCAGGGGCGTGTCGGTCATGGGCAAGGACGGCGCTGGGAAGAGACGTTATTATGTTACCTGTTCAATCCCGCTTGAGTATGCCCCGTGTCGCGTCTTTTCTGTCTTATTGCCCTGTTTTTCGTCACCAGCGCCCAGGCCGAGGTGCGCGTCCTGACCAGTATCAAACCGCTGCAACTGATCGCCGCAGCAGTGCAGGACGGGGTTGGCGAGCCCGAGGTGCTGCTGCCGCCGGGCGCCTCACCGCATCACTATGCATTGCGCCCATCCGACGTACGGCGCGTGCGTGACGCCGACCTGCTGTACTGGATCGGCCCGGACATGGAGGCCTTCCTGCCTCGCGTACTGAGCGGCCGCGACAAACCTCAGGTGGCGGTGCAGGACCTGCCCGGCATGACCCTGCGCCACTTCGGTGATGGCGATGGCGAACACGATCATGACCACGATGCTCATGAGCACGAAGCGGATGGTGGCGATCTGGGCCATGACCACGATCACCGCCCGGGTAGCCTGGATGCCCATCTGTGGTTGGCTGCCGCCAACGCCAAGGTCATCGCCGCGCGCATGGCGGCAGACCTGAGCAAGCTGGATGCCGCCAACGCCGAGCGCTACGCCGCCAACCTGAACGCATTCGAGGCACGTCTGGATGCGCTCGATGGCCGTATCCGTCCGCAATTGGCTGCCTTGCAAGGCAAGCCGTACTTCGTTTTCCACGAGGCTTTCGACTATTTCGAGGCCACCTACGGCCTCAAGCACGCCGGCGTGTTCAGCGTACTGACTGAGGTACAGCCGGGTGCGCGGCATGTCGCTGCCATGCGCGAGCGTCTGCAGCAGACGGGGCCGAGCTGCGTGTTCAGCGAACCGCCACTGCGTCCCCGCCTGGCTGAGACCCTCACTGCGGGTTTGCCGGTCAAACTGGCCGAACTCGATGCCCTGGGCGGTACCTTGCCGGTCGACGCCAACGGCTACGAACACCTGCTGCAGAATCTGGCAAACGGTCTGACCGAGTGCCTGAATAGTCTGTAGGGCGGAACACGTCCTGTTGCTCCACCGTGGGAGCATCTGCCGAGCCTTTATGGTGGATGAAAAAGGCGTCATCCACCCTACGCACTGTGTAGGAGCGAATTCATTCGTGATTGACGCGGCCCCTGATTGCATCCAGGTCGGGGGCTAACCAGGCTTTTGTGGGAGGGGCTTTCGCCGCGACCCGCCAAGCTACGAACTGTAACCAGCGCCTCGTTGCTGCATGCCGGCGCAAACCACTAGGCTTGCGCTTTTGCCGCGAGCGCCCGCCATGTCGCCAACCGCACCTCGTCCGTCCAATGCCACACTGGTGCTGCTGGCCTCGCTGTATTGCGCGCAGGGCCTGCCTTCCGGGCTGATCGCCCACTCGCTGCCGGTGCTGCTGCGTCAGCATGGTGTCGACCTGGCGCTGATCGGCCTGCTCAAGCTGCTGGCGCTGCCCTGGTTGCTCAAGGTCTTGTGGGCGCCCTGGGTCGACCGTCTGGCTTCACCTCGACAGGGTCACCACCGTGGCTGGATTCTGCCGCTGCAGGGCGGGGTGATGCTCTGTGTTGCCGCCTTGGCAATGCTCGCCCCGCAGACCTTGTTCGGCAGCGGCCTGTGGCTGTTGCTCGGTGTGCTGCTATTGATCAATCTGCTGGCTTCCACCCAGGACATCGCCACCGACGGCCTCACCGTGCGCTTGCTGCCCGAGCGCTGGCGCGGCCTGGGCAACAGTCTGCAGGTGGGCGGCTACAAGATCGGCATGATCGTCAGCGGTAGCGGCCTGCTGCTGGTGATCGATCCGCTGGGCTGGAACCTGGCTCTCGGCCTGCTGGCGGGTCTGATTCTGCTGATGAGCGTGCCGATCTGGCTGTTCCCTGAGCGCCGCGTCCTGCCCTTTCAGCCTGCCCAGGCGGAGCGCGCCCTCGGCCCGCGCCTGTTACTCGATCACTACCGTGGGCTGCTGGCGCAACCCGGCATGTTGCTGTGGCTGGCCGTGGTGCTGACCTTCAAGCTCGGCGACTCGCTGGGCTCGCCAATGATCAAACCGATGCTGGTGGATCAGGACTGGAGCACTGGAGACCTTGGCCAACTGACCCTGATCAGCAGCCTCGCTGGCATCGGCGGAGCCCTGCTTGGCGGCCTGCTCTACGCCCGCATCGGTGTGCTGCGCGCGCTGATCCTGTTCGGCGCTCTGCAGGCCATCGGCATCGCCGCACTGGCCGTGCTGGTGGGGCAGGGTGCCAACACCGGGCTGGTGTACGCCGTGACGCTGTTCGAGCAGGTGGCCGACGGCATGTCCACCGTTGCCCTGTTCGCCGCCATGATGCGCATGTGCCGCCCCGAACACGAAGGCGCCGACTTCACCCTACAGGCGTCGGCGCAGTTACTGCTATCAGGCTTCGTCGGCGCCAGCAGCGGCGTGCTGGCCAAGGCGTTGGGGTATGAGGGGTTGTTCGTGGTTGCCGGCGGGGTGGGGATGCTGGTGCTGGCGGTTGTGTGGGGGCATGCGCGCCGCAGTCCCGCCTGAGCAGCGCTGACATGCGGGGCGGATCACTCCGCCCAGTGCCGACCATGGCGTTCCAGCAGGTGCTGCAACTGCTCCGGGCCGTCGCTGCCGGCCGGGTAGGGGCGCGGGCTTTGGTAGTGCTGGTGCCAGCCCTGCAGAATCGGGTCGACCCATTGCCAGGCGGCTTCCACTTCGTCACGGCGCATGAACAGTGTCGAGTCGCCTTCGATCACGTCGAGCAGCAGGCGTTCGTAGGCGTCCCAGCGACGTTGCTGGTTGAAGGCGTTGGCCAGGTTGAGGTCCAGCTCCACCGGTTTCAGGTGCATGCCCTTGCCGGGATTCTTGGCCATCAGTTGCAAGCTGATGCGCTCTTCCGGCTGCAGGCGGATCAACAACTGGTTGGCTTCGCCACCGTTGAACAGGCGGTGCGGGACCGGCTTGAACTGGATGAGAATCTCCGAGGCCTTCTTCGCCAGGCGTTTGCCGGTGCGCAGGTAGAAAGGCACCCCGGCCCAGCGCCAGTTGTCGATTTCCACCTGCACGGCGACGAAGGTCTCGGTGTCGCTGTCGTTGTCGACGTTCTTCTCGAAGTAGTAGGCGGGCACGTCCTGGCCACCGATCTTGCCGGCGGTGTACTGGCCGCGCACGGTCTTGTCCTGCACGTCGAGGCCGCTGATGGGCTTCAGGGCTTCGAGAATCTTCACCTTTTCGTTGCGCACCGCTTCGGCGTCGAAGCGCACCGGCGCTTCCATGGCCACCAGGCAGAGCAGTTGCAGCAGGTGGTTCTGGATCATGTCGCGCATGGCGCCGGCTTTGTCGTAGTAGCCGCCGCGGTTCTCCACGCCGAGGGTTTCGCACACGCTGATCTGTACGTGATCGATATGCCCGGCGCGCCACACCGGCTCGAACAGGGCGTTGGCAAAGCGCAGCGCCATCAGGTTCTGCACGGTTTCCTTGCCCAGGTAGTGATCGATGCGAAACACCCGCGCTTCGTCGAATACCGCGCCGATGGCGGCGTTGATCGCGCGGGCCGACTCCAGCGAGTGGCCGATGGGCTTTTCCAGCACGATGCGCGCCGCAGGGCCTGCCAGGCCGGCGTTGGCCAGGTGCGCGGCGATGTCTTCGAACAGGCTCGGCGCGGTGGCCAGGTAGTAGACCCGCACACGTTCGTCGTCACGCCCCAGGCGTTTGGCCAGGCGGCCGAAGTCGGCGCTCTGCGCGGCGTCCATGGCGAAGTAATCGAGGCGTGCGGAGAAGCTGGCCCAGGCCTCGTTGGTAAAGTCGGCGCGCGCGACCTGGGCGCGGCAGTGACGCTCGGCCAGCGCCTGGTAGGACTCGCGGCTGTGGCTGCTGCGGGCCAGGGCGAGGATGCGCACGTCGGCGTGCAGACGTCCGTCGCGGTGCAGGTGATAGAGCGCGGGCAGCAGCTTGTGCAGGGCCAGGTCGCCGGTGCCACCGAATACCAGCATGTCGCAGGGAATGCTCAAGGGAAGACTCCGATTCGTTGGGGCGGGCCGTCATGCATGCAAAGAGGCCGCGAAAACGTCCTCAAATATGCCTGTGTTGTTTGGCATGCGGGCATGCCCGAAAGGTTCGTTCAGCGAATTGGCAGGCGCTTGGTTGTGCGCGATAGCGAGCTATGTAGTATAACTACAAGGTCACTACAACCGCCGCCCGCCGATCATAACCGAGCTATGAGTCGCCGGGTGCCGCCGTAGACCCTTTTCTGCATAGAGCCTATCTCAGTGAATCTGTTGCAACACATCGCCCAGTCGCGCCACCTGCTGCGCAAGTCCGAGCTCAAGGTGGCCGATTACGTTTTGCTCGACCCTGCATCGGTGATGCACAGCTCCATGGCCGAGCTGGCACACAGCGTGGGTATCAGCGAGCCGACTATCGTGCGCTTCTGCCGGGCCATCGGTTGCACTGGCTTTCAGGACCTCAAGCTGAAGCTGGCGCAGAGTCTGGCCGCTGGTGCCAGCTTCGGGCAGTTCGCCATTCACGAGGATGACTCGGTCGCCGACTTCAGTCTGAAGATCTTCGACACCACCTTGCATACGTTGATCGAGGTGCGCGAGAAACTCGACCCCGAGGCGCTGCAGCGCGCCATCGCCGCCTGCTCCAATGCACAGCGCGTGGAGTTCTACGGCTTCGGCGCATCCGGCGCCGTGGCGGCCGATGCCCAGCACAAGTTCTTCCGCCTGTTGCTCAACGCCGCGGCCTATTCCGACCCGCACATGCAGGCGATGAGTGCGGTGACCCTGCAGCCGGGCGATGTGGCGGTGTGCATATCGCAGTCCGGTCGTTCCAAGGACCTGTTGATCAGCGCCAACCTGGTGCGTGAGTCCGGCGCCAGCCTGATCACTCTGTGCCCGAGCCAGACGCCGCTGGCGGAGCTGTCGACCGTCAACCTGGCGATCGACGTGCAGGAGGACACCGAGATCTACACGCCGCTGACCTCGCGCATCGCCCACCTGGTGGTGATCGACGTGCTGGCCATGGGCGTGGCCATGGCGCGCGGGCCGAGCCTGGTCAATCACCTCAAGAGCGTCAAGCGCAGCCTGCGCGGCCTGCGCCTGTCGCCGAAGTCGATCAAGACCACGGAAGACTGATTCCCCTCAGAGCGTTCTGATGGAGGTTCGGATCGCTCGCGCGCATTCGATGACCGCTGGCGCCAGGCGGCGCTCGGCCTCCTCGAGCGTCCAGCGGCTGGTCGGCGCCACCACATGTACCGCTGCTACTGGCTGTCCCTGACTGCCGATGATGGGCGCGGCGATGGTCATGTCGCCGAGGAACAGTTCTTCGTTGTTGATTGCATAGCCCTTGCGCCGAGTCGTCTCGATCTGTCGGAGAATTTCCTCGAAATCGATGATGGTCTGCTGGGTATGGCGCTTCAGATCGCTGCTGATCAGTACCTCGCGCGCCTCGTCGCTGCCCAGGGCGCTGAGGTAGGCACGGCCAGAGCCTGTGCAGTACATGGGAATGCGGCTGCCGATGGGCATGTGGATGGGGATGAACTTCGGCGCCACGAAGCGCGCCACATAGACCATCTCCAGACCGTCCGGCTCGGTCAGGTTGGTGGTCTCGCCGGTGGTTTGCGCCAGCTCGGCGAGAAAGGGATTGGCCACGTCCACCAGCGTATCGGCCGCCAGGTAGTTGTAACCGATTTCCATCACTCGCGGCGTGAGCTGGAAGCGCTTGGTCTGTGGATGCTTGCGTACGTAGCCCAGGGTTTCCAGCGTATGAATCATGCGTTGCGCCGAGCTCTTGTTGATGCTCGCCGCCTCGGCGACTTCCGCCAGGTTCATGGTGCGTCGCTGCGCATTGAAGGCGCGCAGGACTGCGAGTCCCTTCTCCAGAGACTGATTGAACAGTGAGTTTTCGCTCTCGCTCACGGCAGCTTCCTTTTGTTTTAAGTGCTTAAATATCGATATTCGATATTTATAAATCTCTTTACGATTCTTGTAAATTGTTTATATTGAATTCGACGCCTCCTGCCGATAACCAAGAGGCCATCCATAGCGCACTAAAGACAATAAAACAGCGTCCAATGGGAGTACCGCCATGCGTCTCAGTCTTCGTAGTCTTACCTGTGCCTGCGCTCTGTTCGCCGGCCTCGTGTCCGTCACCGCCAGTGCCGAAACCCTCCGCGTCGGTGCCACCGCCACCGGCGTGCCTTTCACCTTTCTCGACGTCAAGACCCAGAGCATCCAGGGCATGATGGTCGACGCCGCCCAGGCCGTGGCCAAGGCCGGTGGTTTCGAGGTGGAAATCCAGCAGACCAATTTCGCCGCATTGATTCCTTCGCTGACCACCAAGAAGATCGACCTCATCTCCGCCGCCATGCTGCGCACGCCCGCCAGGGAGAAGGTGGTGCAATATTCCGAACCGGTGTTCAGCTATGGCGAAGGCCTGATCGTGCGCGCCGATGACGACACCGCTTACACCAGCATGGAGGACCTTGCCGGCGAAGTGGTCGGTGCCCAGGTCGGTACCGTGTTCATCGACGAGTTGAACAAGCGCGGCATCTTCAAGGAAGTGCGCAGTTACGACTCCATTTCCGACCTGATGCGTGACCTGACGCTTGGGCGGGTCAAGGCCGGCTTCGCCGACCGCCCAATCCTCGCCTATCAGCTCTCCCAAGGGGCCAATGAGCGCGTGCGACTGGTGCAGAGCTACCAGCCGGTGATCATGGGCGACGTCTGTCTGATCGTACGCAAGGGTGAGCCGGCGTTGCTCGAGCAGGTCAACCAGGGCATCGCCGCGATCAAGGCCGATGGCTCGCTCGAGAAGATCATCGAGAAGTGGCAACTCGACTGATCGGCCTCCGGCCCGCGCATTCGTGCGGGCCGTTCCTTCTTTCTGCGAGCGAGTAGCCCCATGTTTCTCCAGAACGCTCTGGACTTCCTCCCCATTCTTCTGAAAGGGGCGGTGGTCACCGTGCAGGTCACGGCTGGTTCCTTCCTGCTCAGCTCCGTCGTCGGCCTGGTCTTCGCGCTGATGATGGTTTCCAAGGTGCGCGCGATAGCGTTGTTCGCCATCGGCGTGGTCAACGTGATCCGCGGCCTGCCGATCATCGTGCAGCTCTTCTATATCTACTTCGTGCTACCGGATTTTGGCATTCAGCTCACCGCCTTCCAGGCCGGTGTGATCGGCCTCGGTATTGCCTACTCGGCCTATCAGGCAGAGAACTTCCGTGCCGGTATCCAGGCCATTCAGCAAGGCCAGGTCGAGGCCGCCGAGTCCCTCGGCATGCGCGGTGCCATGGTGATGCGCCGGGTGGTGCTGCCGCAGGCGTTCCGCATCGCCCTGCCGCCTTACGGCAATACCCTGGTGATGATGCTCAAGGATTCCTCTCTGGTATCGACCATCACCGTTGCGGAGATGACCCGCGCTGGTCAGCTCATCGCGTCCTCCACCTTCGAGAACATGACGGTGTACACCCTGGTCGCCTTGCTCTACCTGGCGTTGAGCCTGCCGCTGGGCTACGGGCTGCGTCGTCTGGAAGCGCGTATCGGCAAGAGGGGCAAGGCATGATCGAGATCAAGCAACTGCACAAGAGCTTCGGCGACCTGGCCGTGCTGGAAGGCATCGACCTGAACATCGAAAGCGGTGAGGTGGTGTGCCTGATCGGCCCGTCGGGCTCGGGCAAATCCACTCTGCTGCGCTGCATCAACGGGCTCGAGACCCACGACCGTGGCGAGATTCTGGTCAGCGGGCAGCTGGTCAACCGTCACCATGACAGCATCCACCAGATTCGCACCCAGGTGGCCATGGTGTTCCAGCGCTTCAATCTGTTCCCCCATCGCACGGCTGTGGAAAACGTGATGGAGGGGCCGATCTACGTGAAAAAGGAAGCGCCGCGCGAAGCTCGCCTGCAGGCCGAGGCGCTGTTGCACAAAGTCGGCCTCGCGCATCGCATGAATGCCTATCCGGATGAGCTTTCCGGTGGTCAGCAACAGCGTGTGGCGATTGCCCGCGCCCTGGCGATGAAGCCCAAGGCGATCCTCTTCGACGAACCCACATCGGCCCTTGATCCCGAACTGGTCGGCGAGGTGCTGGCGGTAATGCGCAAGCTCGCCGACGAAGGCATGACCATGGTCGTGGTCACCCACGAGATGGGTTTTGCCCGGGACGTGGCCGACAAGGTGTGCTTTCTCCATGGCGGCCGCATCGTCGAGTCCGGCCCGGCTCGTGAGGTGCTTGGTGCGCCCAGCCATCCGCGTACCCAGGAATTTCTGCGGCGCCTGCTGAACAACCCCGAGGCCTCGGCATGAACGCGATCGCCAATCCCGTATTGCCCGCCTCCCTCTGGGCCGCCACCGCGCTACCCGCAGTCAACGCACCTCCCTTGTACGAAAGCTGTGAAGCCGATGTGGCCATCGTCGGTGCCGGTTACACCGGGTTGGTCACGGCGCTGCACCTGGCCGAGGCCGGCGTGCGCGTCTGTGTACTGGATGCCGGCGAGCCAGGCTGGGGGGCGTCCGGACGTAACGGTGGGCAAGTCATTCCGGGGCTCAAGTACGACCCGGAGCAACTGCTCGCCAAGTTCGGCACGCGCGGCGAAGCGATGATAGAGGCCGCCGGTGGTGCTGCCGACGAGGTGTTTGCCTTGATCGAGCGGCTCGGTATCCAGTGCGATGCCAGTCGCAAGGGCTGGATCCAGCCGGCGGTTTCCAGCGTCGCCTTGCGTGGCCTGGAGCAGCGCGCCAAGCAATGGAGCACCCGTGGCGTTGCCGTCGAACTGCTGGATCAGCCAGCCGTGACGCGGCGCATCGGCAGCCAGGCCTACCTCGGCGCCTGGGTCGATCCGCGTGCCGGCAGCCTGCAGCCCTTGAGTTATGCACGTGGCCTGGCCGCTGCCGCGCTTGCTGCCGGTGTCGCCCTGCATGGGCACAGTCGGGTCACCGCGCTCACTCGCGAGGGGCAACGTTGGAAGCTGAGTACCGCGCAGGGTGCCAGCGTGCATGCCGAACGCGTGCTGCTGGCGGGCAACGGCTACACCGACGATCTGTGGCCAGGGTTGCGGCAGACGCTGATCGCCGCCAACAGCTTCATCATCGCCACCGAGCCGCTGCCCAAGCACCTGCGCAGAACCGTCTTGCCGGGAGGCGAGGTGTGTTCGGATGCGCGCCGATTGCTGCTGTACTTCAAGCAGGATGCTCAGGGACGCGTACTGCTGGGCGGCCGTGGCCCCTTTCCGGAGCCGCGTCAGGCGAGTGACTGGGCTCATCTTGAGCGCTCCCTCAGCGGGCTTTTCCCGCAACTCGCCGGTGTGCCCATCGAGTACCGCTGGAGTGGGCGCGTGGCCTTGACCCAGGATTTCCTGCCTCATGTCCATGAACCGGCGCCTGGCTTGTCGATGCTGCTGGGTTACAACGGTCGCGGCGTGGCCCTGGCCACCAGCCTCGGCCGGCATATGGCCAAGCGTCTGGTCGGGCAGGCTGAGGACTTTCCCTTTCCCGTGACGCCGATCCGGCGCATTCCCCTGCATGGCCTGCAGCGTCTCTATCTGGGTGCCGGGATCGCCTGGTATCGGCTGCTGGACGCGCTGTTGTAGGTGGCTGCGCCGGCTCCATGGTCACTGGACTTTCACTGCGTTGCCGTCAAAGCGTCATCTGCCCGGAGCAAGCTGAGGCCTCCAGTCCTCGCTCCGGGAGTACCGAGATGCCTCGTATCTTCGATGACGCGCAACTGCACAACCAACCTGACGCCAAGACCCGGCGCAAACTGCAGGATCAGCGCCGTATGGCCTATCGCCGGGCCATCGAACACTATGCCGAGCAGTGCCAGCTGCAGCGTGAAATTGCCGATTTCCCCGAGTTGTTGGCCGCTGGCTACTCGCGACAGGCCGAGCGCACGCCGCGCCGCGCTGCCTGACCTTTGCTCGCCGCCCTGCCCATGCAGAGCGGCGATCTTGCCCGATTCTACGAACTTGTTGCCCGGTTCTGCTGATCTCTGCGGTTGGCGGCGACAGCCGCTTTGACGCCCTCTACAGTGATGGCCTGGCCCGCCTGCGTGCGGGGTTGACCGTGACCACCGGCAAGCCATGCCGGAACCATCAGACACCATCAGAACAAGGTGGGCAGACCATGATTACCCTGAATCTCAATGGCCACGACCACGAGCTGGACGTAGCCGATGACATGCCGCTGCTGTGGGCGCTGCGCGATGTCGCCAATCTCACCGGCACCAAGTATGGCTGTGGCATGGCCCTGTGCGGCGCCTGCACGGTGAACGTCGAGGGGCAGCCGACGCGCTCCTGTGTCACCCCGGTATCGGCGGTGGTCGGCAAGCGTATCAGCACCATCGAAGCGGTCGGCGAAGACGCCGTGGGCAAGGTGGTTCAGGACGCCTGGCGGCAACTCGATGTGGTGCAGTGCGGCTACTGCCAGTCCGGGCAGATCATGGCGGCAACGGCGCTGCTGAGCAGCAACAAGGCGCCGAGCGACGCCGATATCGATGCGGCCATGAGCGGCAATATCTGCCGCTGCGCCACCTACGTGCGGATTCGTGCCGCTATCCATCAAGCGGCCGAACAACTGGCCTGAGGAGGCGCGTCATCATGGGCAAGATCGAAACCCCCGATAGCGCCGCTCGCGGCATTCTCAATGTCAGCCGTCGTTCGTTGCTCAAGGGCGCGGGCGGGCTGGCGCTGGGCATTTTCTTCGCGCCGCTGATACGCGGCATGGATGCACTGGCCGCCGCTGCTCCGCTGGAGCCGAACGCCTTCGTGCGCATCGATCTCGATGGCAGCGTGACCGTGCTGGCCAAACATCTGGAGATGGGCCAGGGCAGCTACACCGGCCTGGCCACGTTGCTGGCCGAAGAGCTGGATGCCGACTGGGACAAGGTACGCGTCGAAGGCGCGCCGGCCGATGTGAAACGTTACAACAACTTCGCCTTCGGCCCGATGCAGGGCACCGGCGGCAGCACCGCCATGGCCAACTCCTGGGAGCAGATGCGCAACGCCGGGGCCACGGCCAAGGCCATGCTGGTGGCCGCTGCGGCGCAGCGCTGGGGCGTGCCGGCCAGCGAAATCCGTGTCGACAAGAGTGTGCTCAGCCACGCCTCCGGTCGCAGTGCCGGCTTCGGTGAGCTGGTCGAAGCGGCGGCAGCGCTGCCGGTGCCCGAGCAGGTGCAACTCAAGGACCCCAAGGATTTCAAACTGATCGGCAAGCGTGAACTGCGCCGCAAGGACAGTCCGGGCAAGACCGATGGCAGCGCCGTGTTCACCCAGGACTTCAAGTTGCCGGGCATGCTGGTGGCCGTGGTCGCATATCCGCCGCGTTTCGGTAGCGTGCTGCGCTCGGTCGACAGCAGCAAGGCCAAGGCCGTGCGTGATGTGGTCGAAGTGGTGGAATTTCGCGACCTGCCCCATGGTCGCTCCGGGGTCGCGGTGCTGGCGAAGAACACCTGGGCCGCGCGCCAGGGTCGTGATGCCCTGGTGATCGACTGGGACGAGAGCCAGGCCTTCACTCTTGGTAGCGAGGAGATTCTCGCGCAGTACCGCGACAGCGCGGGCAAGCCCGGCTTGCCGGCAGCGAGCAAGGGCGACGCCGATGCGGCGCTGGCCCAGGCGGCGAAAACCGTCGAGGCCGACTACGAGTTCCCTTACCTGGCCCATGCGGCGATGGAGCCGATGAACTGCCTGGTGAAACTCTCCAGCGACCGCTGTGAAATCTGGAACGGCGAGCAGTTCCAGACCGTCGACCAGGCCATGATCAGCGGCTACCTGGGCCTCAAGCCCGAGCAGGTTGCCCTGACCCAGCTGTATGCCGGCGGCAGTTTTGGCCGTCGCGCCAGCTCGGTCTCGGACTATCTGCTGGAGGCGGTGGCGATCACCAAGGCTGCGCGTGACAAGGGCGTGGATGCGCCGGTGAAGATGGTCTGGACGCGCGAGGACGATACCCGTGGTGGTTCCTACCGCCCGCTGTACCTGCACCGCGCACGCATTGGTCTGGATGAGGCTGGCAAGTTGCAGGCCTGGCACAACCGCATCGTTGGGCAATCGATCATTACCGGCACCTCGCTGGAGCCGTTCATGGTCAAGGATGGCGTCGACCACACTTCCGTCGAAGGCGTCTCCAACCTCTCCTACGCCGTGCCCAACCTGCAGGTGGAGCTGAGCACCCCGAGCAATATCAAGGTGCCGGTGCTGTGGTGGCGCTCGGTTGGCCACACCCACACCGGCTATGTCGCCGAAACCATGATCGACGAGGCTGCGGTCGCAGCAGGGCAGGACCCCTACGCCTACCGTCACGCGTTGCTGGAAAGCCACCCGCGTCACCGCGGCGTGCTGGAGCTGGCCGCCAAGCAGGCCGGTTGGGACAAGCCGCTGGCCCCCGCTGGCGAAGGCGAGAAGCGTGGCCGTGGCATTGCCGTGCACGAGTCGTTCGGCTCCTTCGTGGCGCAGGTGGCCGAGGTCACGGTCAAGGCCGATGGCAGCTACCGCCTGGATCGCGTGGTGTGTGCTGTGGACTGTGGCATCGCCATCAACCCGGACGTGATCAAGGCGCAGATGGAGGGCGGGATCGGCTTCGGTCTGGCGGCGGCCCGGCACAGTGCGATCACCCTGAAGGAAGGGCGGGTCGAGCAATCGAACTTCCACGACTTCCAGGTGCTGCGCATGAACGACATGCCCAAGGTCGAGGTGCATATCGTGCCGTCTGCGGAAAACCCCACCGGTGTCGGTGAGCCGGGTGTGCCGCCGTTGGCGCCGGCCCTGGCCAATGCGCTGTTCGCCGCGACCGGGGTGCGTTTGCGCAAGCTGCCGTTCCCGGCGCAGATCAAGGCCTGAGTTCAGGTGCGCTAGACACGACGCCCGGGCAATTGCCCGGGCGTTTTGTTTCGGCCAGTCGCGGCTAAAGCCCCTCCCACAAGGGGCGCGCCAGGCGGTAGGTCGGATGGGGTTAGAGGGGGCGCTTTCGGCTCGGGCATCCTGCTTCGCTCTACCTCCTGCATTTATGCAGTCGTAGCGGCGAGTTTTTTGAGTATTGATCGCGGCTGAAGCCGCTCCTACGGGGGCTGTGTCGGGTGGTAGATCGGCGGCAGCGCGCGGTGTCGCTTTGTGTGTGGGCGCTTTCGGCTCGGGCATCCTGCTTCGCTCTACCTCCTGCATTTATGCAGTCGTAGCGGCGAGTTTTTTGAGTATTGATCGCGGCTGAAGCCGCTCCTACGGGGGCTGTGCCGGGCGGTAGATCGGCGGCAGTGCACCGTGCCGCTCTTTGTAGGAGGCGCTTTAGCGGCGAGCTTTTGCGGTTGATCGCGGCTGAAACGGAGCGCCGCTCCGACAGAGGTGCTGCGTCAGGCCGTAGCCCGGATGCAATCCGGGGGCGCTCAGGAGGCGGTCAGCCTGGTCGTGGTTTCGATCTCGCTGCAATCCAGCGGCGTTGGCGTGTGGATTGCCGCCTGGCGATGCTTGAGCATGCCACCGTCGCGTTGATTCAGCGCGGCCGTCATCTCGGCGAGGATGGCCGTGGCCACGCTCTCCGGCGTATCACCGCCGATATCCAGGCCGATGGGGTAGTGCAGGCGATCCAGTGCCGGCAGTTGCCTGGTGTTCTGGCTGATCTCGCCCAGCAGGCGCTCGGTGCGGTCACGCGGCCCCAGCTGCCCGATGTAGGCCGGGCTGCCCTGCAGTACATGGCCCAGCCAGTGGCGGTCCTGGCTGTAGCTATGGCTCATGATCGCCACCAGGGCGCCGTCGGTGAGCGCGTGCAGGTCATAGGGCGGACGTGCATCGACCTGCAGCACGGCGTCGGCATCGGGGAAGCGCTCGGCGCGGGCGAAATGGGCGCGGCCATCGACCACGGTGACATGCCAGTCCAGCAGCTTGGCCATGTGGGTCAGCGGCTGGGCGTCGTGGCCAGCGCCAAAGATCACCAGGCGGCGTTGCGGCGCCAGGTATTCGCAGAACACTTCGATCTCGCCACGCTCGTCGCGGTAACTGCGCAGCGAGGAGCGGCGCTGGCTGAGGCTCTGCTGCAGGTCAGCACGCACCTCGGCGTCGAGTGCCGGGTCGAGCAGGCGGCTGCGGTCGGTCAGCGCCGGATGCAGGTACAGGCGTTCGCCCACGCGGACACGGGCATTGCGGTAGCTGCCGATCACCGTCGCCACCGCCCCGGCCTGACCGCTTTCACGCACCCGGCGCAATAGATCGAGCACCGCCAGCGGCTGTTCCGCGCTGTGGCGTTCGAGCAGTACGTGCACGGTGCCGTTGCAGCCGAGGCCGAAGGTCAGCGCGGCGTCCTGGTCGTCATCGTCGTCCTCGGTGGCCGTGCTGTAACGGCGGACCACGGCGTCGCCGCCATCGGTCAGCCACCAGGCCTTCTTCGCCACTTCGGACTCCAGGCAGCCGCCGCTGATGGTGCCCACGGTGCCGCCGTAGAGCGGGATCAGCATGCGTGCGCCGGGGCGGCGGTAGGCCGAGCCTTCGACCTTGACCACGGTGGCGAGCACGGCCTGGCCGTTGTCGTGTTCGAGCGCGCGGAGGGCGCCGAGCAGGGCGCTGGTTCCCGACAGCATAGGTTTCTCCCAGGCAGTTGAGGCAGGCCGATACGAGGCGGCTGCCAGGCTGCCAATGTCCTGTATGGCAGTTGAGAAGGGTTAGGCCGATCCTGCGAGATTCTTGCCCGATCCTGCGCTGCAGGCCTGAAAACGCTCGGCCAGCTTGCCGATATGGGCGCGTTCGGTGCGGATGAAGTCGACGAAGGCCTGCGCCACCGGTGACAGGCGCCGGCCACGGATATTCACCACGCACCAGCTGCGCTGCAAGGGCAGCTCCACCACCGGCAGCTCGCGCAGCAGGCCATGCTGCAACTCCAGGCGCACGGCGTGACGGGGCAGCAGGGCAAGGCCAAGGCCGGCCAGCACCGCCTCGCGCTGCGACTCCAGTGAGCCGATCTCCAGGGTGTGTGGGAAGTGCGCGCGTTTCTGGTGGCAATACTCTTCGCAGGCGCGACGGGTGCCCGAGCCGCTTTCGCGGATCAGCAGCGGGTAGGGGGTGAGATCCGGCAGGTGCAGGCTGTCTGCCTCGCACAGGGGGTGGTCCGGTGGCGCCACGGCGATGATCGGGTTCTCGAGGAAGGGCATGAAGTCGAGCGCCATGTCCTGCGGCACCTGGCTCATGATCATCAGGTCGTCGCGGCTCTGGGTCAGGCGGCGCACCACCAGGGCATGGTTGACCACGGTCAGGTTCAGGCTGACTTCCGGGTAACTGCGGCGAAAGTCGGCGAAAAGATGGGGAATGAAATACTTGGCACTGGACTCCACGCACAGGTTCAGCTGCCCCTGCAGCGAGCCCTGCAAGTCCGACAGCTGCATGTCCAGGCTTTCCAGGCGGCCGAAGATGTCGCTGCTGGCGCGGCGCAGTGCCTGGGCGGCTTCGGTGAGGTAGAGCTTCTTGCCGACGTATTCGAACAGCGGCTGGCCGACCAGCTCTTCGAGCTGACGAATCTGCAGGCTGACGGCTGGCTGGGTCAGTGCCATTTCTTCGGCAGCGCGGCTATAGGAGCCGTGTTCGCACACGGCGCGAAACACCTGAAGCTGGCGCAGCGTCATGCGAAGCAGGGTTTTACGCACGTTTTCGTCCTCGTTCGGTCAATACATAAGTAATTACTTATGCATGATCAAATAATTATTCATTTTTGTTAATTCGTATAGCCGGATAGGGTTTGCCCACGTTTGCAACCAACTGTTGCAGCGGCCCTTGCAGCTCTGCGCTGAGGATTGGATCGTGATAAGAAAAATACTGATCGCTAACCGTGGTGAGATCGCCGTCCGCATCGTGCGGGCCTGCGCCGAGATGGGCATCCGTTCGGTTGCGATCTACTCCGATGCGGACCGCCATGCCCTGCATGTAAAGCGTGCCGATGAAGCGCACAGCATTGGCGAAGACCCGCTGGCCGGCTATCTGAACCCGCGCAAACTGGTCAACCTGGCCGTTGAAACCGGCTGCGATGCACTGCACCCCGGCTATGGTTTTCTGTCCGAAAACGCCGAACTTGCAGAGATCTGCGCCGAACGTGGGATCAAATTCATAGGCCCAAGCGCGGAAGTCATCCGCCGCATGGGCGACAAGACCGAGGCCCGCCGCAGCATGATGGCCGCTGGCGTACCCTGCACCCCGGGCACCGAAGGCAACGTCGCCGATCTGGCCGAGGCCCTGCGTGAAGCCGAGCGTATCGGTTATCCGGTGATGCTCAAGGCCACTTCCGGTGGCGGCGGGCGCGGCATTCGCCGTTGCAACTCGCGCCCCGAGCTGGAGCAGGCCTACCCGCGTGTCATCTCCGAAGCGACCAAGGCCTTCGGCAGCGCGGAAGTGTTCCTGGAAAAATGCATCGTCAATCCGAAGCACATCGAGGCGCAGATCCTCGCCGACAGCTTCGGCAATACCGTGCACCTGTACGAGCGTGACTGCTCGATCCAGCGCCGCAATCAGAAGCTCATCGAGATCGCCCCCAGCCCGCAGCTCACCCCCGAGCAGCGCGCCTACATCGGCGACCTGGCCGTGCGCGCCGCGCAGGCCGTGGGGTACGAGAACGCCGGTACCGTGGAGTTCCTGCTCGCCGAAGGCGAGGTGTACTTCATGGAAATGAACACTCGGGTGCAGGTGGAGCACACCATCACCGAGGAAATCACCGGCATCGACATCGTCCGCGAGCAGATCCGCATCGCCTCGGGGCTGGCCCTGTCGGTCAAGCAGGAAGACATCATCCACCGTGGTTATGCCCTGCAGTTCCGCATCAACGCCGAGGACCCGAAGAACAACTTCCTGCCCTCGTTCGGCAAGATCACCCGTTACTACGCGCCCGGCGGCCCTGGCGTGCGCACCGACACGGCGATCTACACCGGCTACACCATTCCGCCTTATTACGACTCGATGTGCCTGAAGCTGATCGTCTGGGCGTTGACCTGGGAAGAGGCGATGGACCGTGGCCTGCGCGCACTGGACGACATGCGCGTGCAGGGCGTGCGCACCACCGCACCTTATTACCAGGAAATTCTGCGTAACCCGGAATTCCGCAGCGGCCAGTTCAATACCAGCTTCGTCGAAAGCCATCCGGAACTGACCCAGTACTCGATCAAGCGCAACCCGTCGCACCTGGCCATCGCCATCGCCACCGCCATCGCTGCCCACGCGGGCCTGTAGGGGACATCATGAGCAAGAAGATCACCGTTACCGATACCGTCCTGCGCGATGCCCACCAGTCGCTGCTGGCCACACGCATGCGCACCGAAGACATGCTGCCGATCTGCGACAAGCTCGACCGCGTCGGCTACTGGTCGCTGGAAGTCTGGGGTGGCGCCACCTTCGACTCGTGCGTGCGCTTCCTCAAGGAAGACCCGTGGGAGCGCCTGCGCCAGCTCAAGGCCGCGCTGCCCAACACCCGTCTGCAGATGCTCCTGCGCGGGCAGAACCTGCTCGGCTACCGCCACTACAGCGATGACGTGGTCAAGGCCTTCGTCGCCAAGGCTGCCGTCAACGGCATCGACGTATTCCGCATCTTCGATGCGATGAACGACGTGCGAAACCTGCGCGTGGCCATCGAAGCGGTCAAGGCGGCTGGCAAGCATGCCCAGGGCACCATCGCTTACACCACCAGCCCGGTGCACACCACCGACGCCTTCGTCGCCCAGGCCAAGGCCATGCAGGCGATGGGCATCGACTCCATTGCGATCAAGGACATGGCGGGCCTGCTCACGCCGTATGCCACCTTTGCGCTGGTCAAGGCGTTGAAGAGCGAAGTCGACCTGCCGGTGTTCATCCACAGCCATGACACCGCCGGCCTCGGCGCGATGTGCCAGCTCAAGGCCATCGAAGCCGGCGCCGACCATATCGACACCGCCATCTCCAGCCTGGCCTGGGGCACCAGCCACCCGGGCACCGAATCGATGGTCGCCGCGCTCAAGGGCAGCGAGTTCGACACCGGCCTGGACCTGGAACTGATTCAGGAAATCGGCATGTACTTCCATGCCGTGCGCAAGAAGTACCACCAGTTCGAGAGCGAGTTCACCGGCGTGGATACCCGCGTGCAGGTCAACCAGGTGCCGGGCGGGATGATTTCCAACCTGGCCAACCAGCTCAAGGAACAGGGCGCGCTGAACCGCATGAACGAAGTGCTGGAAGAGATTCCGCGCGTGCGTGCCGACCTCGGCTTCCCGCCGCTGGTGACCCCGACTTCGCAGATCGTCGGCACCCAGGCGTTCTTCAACGTGCTGGCCGGCGAGCGCTACAAGACCATCACCAACGAGGTGAAGCTGTACCTGCAAGGCCGCTACGGCAAGGCGCCGGGCAAGGTCGACGAGCAACTGCGCAAGCAGGCCATCGGCAGCGAGGAAGTCATCGACGTGCGCCCGGCCGACCTGCTCAAGCCTGAGCTGGCGCGCCTGCGTGAAGAGATCGGCAGCCTGGCCAAGTCCGAAGAGGACGTACTGACCTTCGCCATGTTCCCCGATATCGGGCGCAAGTTCCTCGAAGAGCGCGCCGCTGGCACCCTCAAGCCGGAAGAGCTGCTGCCCATGCCCAATGGTCAGGGCGCGGCGGCACCGGTGGGTGGCGAAGGTGTACCGACCGAGTTCGTGGTCGACGTGCATGGCGAAAGCTACCGCGTGGACATCACCGGTGTCGGTGTCAAGGGCGACGGCAAGCGCCACTTCTACCTGTCCATCGACGGCATGCCGGAAGAAGTGGTGTTCGAACCGCTCAACGATTTCGTGGCGGGTGCTGGCGGCAAGCGCAAGCAGGCCGGTGCGCCGGGCGACGTGTCCACCACCATGCCGGGCAACATCGTCGATGTACTGGTCAAGGAAGGTGACACGGTCAAGGCCGGTCAGGCGGTACTTATCACTGAAGCAATGAAGATGGAAACCGAAGTGCAGGCGCCGATTGCCGGCAAGGTCAAGGCCGTTCACGTGGCCAAGGGCGACCGCGTCAATCCGGGCGAAGTACTGGTGGAAATCGAAGGTTAACCTCTATGGAGCCCGGCCTGTTGGATGGGCAAGTTTGACGGGGGTGTAACCCGGGCTCCTTTTTTATTCGCAGGCGTTTCGCATGAGGCGCCTCAGGGTTTGAGACCCAGGAGTCGCAAGGCTCCTTTTTTTCCTGCAGTTCTCTGGCCATGCCCCAGGTGCGCAAGCACAGCGCGGGCGATCAGCACCGCTGGCGCGGGGCATGGTCTTTTCCTTCAGCCGGCCGGAGCCTTGACTCCGGCCGGCGCGTTTCAGGTCTGTGGGAAGCGTGAGCGCGGCGTAGCCATTGGAATCTTGTCGCCATCGAGCGGCAGGAAGCTGCCCAGCTCGGCGTCGTAGGCCTTGATCTGGCTGGTTTCGATGTCATACACCCAGCCATGGATGAACAACTGACCGCGCGCCAGCTTGGCTGCCACCGATGGGTGGGTGCACAGGTGGTTGAGCTGCGCTACCACGTTCTCTTCGGTGAGCACGGCCAGGGTTTCCTTGTCGTCGCTGCAGTTGCAGTTCTCTGCCACCACGCTGCGGGCCACCTCGGCATGGCGCAACCAGGCTTTTACCGTGGGCATGGTTTCCAGCGACGCCGGGTTGAGTACGGCCTTCATCGCGCCGCAATCGGAGTGGCCGCAGACGACGATGTGTTGCACACCGAGGGCCATCACCGCGTATTCGATGGCGGTGGAAACGCCGCCCATCATCTGCCCGTAGGCTGGCACCACGTTACCGACGTTGCGGTTGACGAACAGGTCGCCAGGCGAGCTCTGGGTGATCAGTTCCGGCACCACGCGCGAGTCGGCGCAGGTGATGAACATGGCGCGTGGGTTCTGGGCGGTGGCGAGCTTCTTGAACAGCTCTTCCTGCTGCGGGAACACCTCGGTACGAAAGCGTTTGAAGCCGTCGACGATGCTGTGCAGCGCCTGTTCGGCAGTTTCGTTGCCCTCATGGGTCTGAAGCGGAATCACCTGGTGTTTGTAAGGCATGCCCTGAACCTCTTTGTTATCGAAAATACGCAGCTAAAACGACTGCCGCTGCGCTGCGCGAGTCACACCGCAAGTTTCTCCTGCGCCAGACGGTGCGACAACCGGCAGATTCTCTCAATTGAGGCACGATGTTAGCGGCCGGGCGCGCCGCCGAACGTCAGCCGCGATGGTGGCTGCGGAAGAAGTCGATCAGGCCCTGGGTGGACGCGTCCTCGGTGCCGCTGGTCGCGCTGCCGACCATGCGCGAATAGACGCCCTTGCCCAGTTCCTTGCCCAGTTCCACGCCCCACTGGTCGAAGGCGTTTATGCCCCAGATCACGCTCTGCACGAAGACCTTGTGCTCGTAGAGGGCGATCAGCGCGCCCAGGCGGCCGGGGCTGACCCGCTCCAGCACCAGGGTATTGCTCGGGCGGTTGCCGGGCACCACCTTGTGCGGCGCCAGGCGCTGCACTTCGTCTTCGCTCAGGCCCTGGGCGCGCAGCTCGGCTTCGGCCTCCGCGCGGCTCTTGCCGAGCATCAGCGCCTGGCTTTGCGACAGGCAGTTGGCGAACAGCCACTGGTGGTGGTCGGCCACCGGGTTGTAGCTGCTCACCGGGACGATGAAGTCTGCCGGGATCAGCTGCGTGCCCTGGTGCAGCAACTGGTGGTAGGCGTGCTGGCCGTTGCAGCCGACACCGCCCCAGATCACCGGCCCGCTGGCGATCTGCAGGGCGCTGCCATCCTGGCGTACGCGCTTGCCGTTGGACTCCATGTCCAGTTGCTGCAGGTGCTTGGTGATGTTTCGCAGGTAATGGTCGTACGGCAGGATGGCGTGGCTCTGCGCGCCCCAGAAATTGCCGTACCAGACGCCGAGCAGGGCCAGCAGCACCGGCATGTTGCGTTCGAACGGCGCCTGCTGGAAGTGCCGGTCCATGCGGTAGGCGCCGGTGAGCAGCTCCTTGAAGTTGGAGATACCAATGGACATGGCGATCGGCAGGCCGATGGCCGACCACAGCGAATAGCGCCCACCGACCCAGTCCCACATCGGCAGGATGTTTTCCTCGCGAATGCCGAAGGCGCACGCCGCTTCGACGTTGCTCGATACCGCCATGAAGTGCCGGTGCAGCTCGTCTTCGCTGCCACCCTGGGCCAGGTACCAGCCGCGCGCGGCCTGGGCGTTCTTCAGGGTTTCCAGGGTGCCGAAGGTTTTCGACGAGACGATGAACAGGGTGGTTTCGGCGCACAGCTTGGCGGCCAGCTCCTGGAACGAGCTGCCATCGATATTGGCCAGATAGTGGCAGCGCACGCCGCGCTGGGCGAAGGGCAGCAGCGCCTCGGAGACCAGTTGCGGGCCGAGAAAGGAGCCGCCGATGCCGATGTTGACCACGTCGGTGATCGGCTTGTCGCTATAGCCGCGCCACAGGCCATGGTGCACCCGGCCGACCAGCTCGCTCATGCGCTGCAGCGCGTGGTGTACCTCTGGCATCACGTCCACGCCGTCGACCAGCACGCGGTCGCCCAGGGGCCGGCGCAGCGCCGTGTGCAACGCCGGGCGGCGTTCCGAGGCGTTGACCTTAGCACCCTCGAACAGCGCTGCGATGGCCTGCGCCAGGCCGACGTCGCTGGCCAGGTCGACCAGCAGGCTGCGCGTGCGCTGGTCGATCAGGTTCTTCGAATAGTCGAGGAACAGGCCGCAGTCATCCAGGGAAAAACGGCTGAAACGCTGTGGGTCGTCGGCGAATGCCTGGCGCAGGCTGAAGCCGTCCAGCGCCTGACGATGTTCGCTCAGCGCCTGCCAGCTGGGCAGTTTGGTGACGTCCTGGGTGGGCGGGGTGTAAGGCATGGGGCAACCCTCTTCAGCGCGCTGCCAGGTGATGGCGATCCAGCTCATGCAGATAGGGCAGGTCAGGGCCGACCCGCGAGCAGGTCAGCGCAGCCGCCTCGATGGCCAGGCGCAGCATGTCGTTGACCTGCTCGCGGCTCAGCGTCGCCATTGCCTCGGGGGCGTCCAGATCGTGGCGGGCCAGGTAACTGAGCAGCGCGGCCTGGAAGGTATCGCCGGCGCCGACGGTGTCACGGGTGTACACCTCCACCGCCGGTGCCGACCAGTGCCCGTGGCGGCTGTGGACGCTGGCGCCCTTGCTGCCGTGGGTGAGAAACACCAGTTGGCAACGTTGGTTGAGCCAGCTTGCCGCGACCTGCTGCGGCTCGCGCTCGGGGTACAGCAGCTGCAGATCCTCTTCGCTGACCTTGATCAGATGCGCATAGCCGGCGAAGGCTTCGACCCGTTCGCGCCACAGCGCGACATCCGGCGCCGGGCCGAGGCGTACGTTGGGGTCGAGGCTGATCAGGCGTCTCTGATGTTCGCGCTGCACCAGCGCCAGCAGCGTGCTGGCCACCGGCTCCACCACCAGGGAAAAGGAGCCGACATGCACGCCACGCACCTGTGCATCCAGTGTCGGCAGGTGCTCGGCCTGCAGCAGGCGGTCGGCGCAGCCCTCGCCACGGAAGGAATACTGTGGCGAGCCGGCGGCATCCACGCCGACCATCGCCAGGGTGGTCGGCGCCTCGCTGGCGATCAGGTAGGCATCGCTCACGCCTTCGTCGTGCAGTACCTGACGCAGGCGCTGGCCGAGGTGGTCCGAGGAAATCCCGGTGAACAGCGCCGAGTTGGCGCCCATGCGGCGCAAGCCCAGCGCCACGTTGAACGGCGAGCCACCGGCGATGGCCTTGAACACCAGCTCATTGCCACGTGCGCCATCACCCTGGATGAACACGTCGAACAGCGCTTCGCCACAGACCAGGTACATGTTCCTCTCCCTAATGAATCAAGGCGTGATCACGCCGGTTTGCTATTGGCCAGCAGGCTGACCTGCTCGCGGTAGCGTTGATAGACCTGTTCGTACTGCGCCGTGCGTGCCGGGTCCGGCTGGGTTTGCGTGCCGACATCGAGGTGCACGCAACGCTCGCACAGTGCGGCCAGCTGCGCCTGGTGATCCGCTCCGGGCGTCTGGCACCAGGCCGCCTGGATCGCGGCGCCCAGCGCGGCGGCTTCGGTGTGCTGCGGGCAGACCAGCGGCGTGCCCATGATGTCGGCGATCACCTGGCGCCACACCGGGCTCTTCGCCGCGCCGCCGATCAGGCGGATGGTCTGGCTCTGCAGGCCGCTGGCGCGCAGCAGGTCGAGACCGTAGCGCAAGCCGAAGCTGGTGCCCTCGACTACCGCCCGGCACAGGTTGGCGCGGGTCAGGTTGTCGCTGTCCATGCCCAGCAGGCTGGCGCGCGAACTGGGCAGCGCCGGCACCCGCTCGCCGTTGAAGAACGGCAGCATCAGCAGGCCCTCGGCGCCGATCGGCGACTGCTCGACCAGCGCGCCGAAGGCCTGGATGTCCAGCTCCAGCAGTTGCTGGATCAGTCCGGTGGCGCTGGTCAGGTTCATGGTGCAGATCAACGGCAGCCAGCCACCGCTTGATGAGCAGAAGGTCGCCACCTGCGGGTGCGGGCTGATCATCGGCTGCTCGCTGTAGGCGTACAGCGTGCCGGAGGTGCCCAGGCTCATGGTGATCGCCCCGGGGCGGATGTTGCCGGTGCCGATGGCGCCCATCATGTTGTCGCCGCCGCCGCTGGCCACCACGGCCTGCGGGTTCAGGCCCAGTTGCCGGGCGATCTGCGGGCGGATGTGGCCCACTGGCTGGTGCGCCTCCAGCAGGTGCGGCAGCGCGCGCTGCAGGCGCCCGCTGGGGTCGATGAAATCCAGCAGCGCGCCGTCCCAGCGGCGTGTGCGCACGTCGAAATAGCCCGTGCCGGAGGCGTCGCCGTACTCGCTGCAAGCGCGCCCGGTGAGCCAGTAGTTGAGGTAGTCGTGCGGCAACAGGATATGCGCGATGCGCTCGAACAGCTCGGGGTGCTGCTCACGCGTCCACAGCAGCTTGGACACCGTGTAACCGGGGGCGATGGCCACGCCCAGGCGCTGCAGCGAACCGGCTTCGCCGCCGAGATGATCGAGCAGGCGCTGGTTCTCCGGTGTTGACTCGGTATCGCACCAGAGCTTGGCCGGGCGCAGCACTGCGCCCTGCTCGTCGAGCAGGACCAGCCCATGCTGCTGGCCGGAGACGCCGATGCCAAGAATCTGCTCGCCGCGAACGCCAGCGGCCGCCAGCGCCTGGCGTGTGGCCTGCTCGAAGGCTTCCAGCCACTGCTGCGGCTGCTGCTCGCGGCGGCCGTTGGCCGCGCTTTGCAGCGTATGGCTGGCGCTGCCGGCGCCGAGCACCTGGCCGCTGTCGGCGTCGAGTACCAGGGCCTTGGTGCCCTGGGTGCCGCAATCGATACCGAGGTACATGCTCAGAGCTCCCGCATGCGCGCGATCAGCAGCGCTTCCAGGGCGAGCTGATCGGCATGGAACTGGCGAATACCCTCGGCGAGTTTCTCCGTGGCCATGGGGTCTTCGTTCATCTGCCAGCGAAACTGCGCTTCGTCGAGCGCGCTCGGCGCTGGCTCGCGACGGCCGTCATCGGCCAGTGCCCGCTGTAGCTCCGCACTGGATTGTTCCAGTTCGGCGAGCAGGGCAGGGCTGATGGTCAGGCGGTCGCAGCCGGCCAGGGCGAGCACTTCACCGATGTTGCGAAAGCTCGCCGCCATCACCACGGTGGCGTAGTCATGCTGCTTGAAGAAGCGATAGACCTGGCGCACCGACAATACGCCGGGATCGTTCTCGGCGTCGAAGCTGGCGTCCGGGCTGTGCCGCTGGTGCCAGTCGAGAATGCGCCCGACGAAGGGCGATACCAGATAGATGCCGGCCTCGGCGCAGGCACGGGCCTGGGCCAGGTTGAAGATCAGCGTGAGGTTGCAGCGAATACCTTCGCGCTCCAGTTGCCGCGCCGCCTGGATACCTTCCCAGGTGGCGGCGATCTTCACCAGGACGCGGTCGCCGGGGATGCCCAGTTGCAGGTAGCGCTGATGCAGCGCGCGCGCCCGTGCCACGGTGGCGGCGCTATCGAAGGACAGCGCCGCCGGCACTTCGGTGGAGACCTTGCCCCGGATGGTCGCGAGAATCTCCACGCCCATGCTGACCACCAGCCGGTCGCAGGCTTCGGCGATGATCGTCGGGGTCGCGGTGGCGCTGGCCATTGCCTGGCGCAGCGCGTTGTCCACCTGCTGGCGGTATTGTCCGGCTCGCAGCGCCTTGAGGATGATCGACGGGTTGGTGGTGGCATCCTCGGGCCGGAAGCGCTCGATGGCGGCGCGGTCGCCCGTATCGGCGACCACCACGCTGTACTGCCTGAGTTGGGCGAGCAGGCTGGGCATGTGCATCTCCGGGGCTCAGGCGTGCAGCAGGTTGTGCAGGGTCTGGCTGACACCGTGCTCGCGCAGGCTGGCCAGGCAGCGTTCGAAGGCGGCGACGAACTCGGCCGAACGCCGCGGGGCGCTGCCGAAGATCGTCTCCTCGCCGAGTATCCGCGCGGTGATCTGCGCATCGTCGGCCACCAGTGCCTGGCAGTGCGCGGCACGCGGGTCGGGAATCTTGTAGCGAGCGCCGCTCTCGTCCACGCCCTTGAGGTACAGCGCCCAGGCCGCGACCACCAGCGCCACGCGATCCAGCGGCTTGCCGTCTTCGATCAGGCGATGCAGGGTCGGCACGATGAACTTGGGAAACTTCGACGAGCCGTCGGAGCAGACGCGCTCCAGCTGGTCGGCGATGGCCTGGTTGGAGAAGCGCTCGATCAGCGTGTCCTTGTAGGTGCTCAGGTCGATACCCGGCACCGGTGCCAGCTGCGGCGTGACGTCGAGGTCCATGAACGCGCGCACGTACTGGCGCAGCAGCGGGTCGTTCATGGTCTCGTGGACGAAGCGATAGCCCTTGAGAAAGCCCAGGTAGGTCAGCGCCAGGTGGCTGCCGTTGAGCAGCTTGATCTTCATCTCTTCGTAGGGCGTGACGTCGTCGGTGAACTGCACGCCGACCTCCTGCCAGGCCGGCCGGCCGCTGACGAACTTGTCTTCCAGCACCCATTGCACGAAGGGCTCGCAGACCACCGGCCAAGCGTCTTCGACGCCGTGCTGCTCAGCCAGTTGCTGGCGGTGGGCGGCGCTGGTCATCGGCGTGATGCGGTCGACCATGGCGTTGGGGAAGCTGACGTGCTGGTCGATCCAGCTGGCCAGCTCAGGGTCGGCCAGCCGGGCGAAGGCCAGCAGCGCCTTGCGCGTGACATCGCCGTTGTGCGGCAGGTTATCGCAGGACATCAGGGTGAAGGCTGGCGTGCCGGCGGCGCGACGTTTGGCCAGGGCGGCGCAGAGAAAGCCGAACACGCTTTGCGGCGACTCGGGGTGGCGCAGGTCGTGGGCGATGGCCGGCAGCTCGGCGAGAAATTCTCCCGTGCTGTCGTCGATGCAGTAGCCGCCTTCGGTGATGGTCAGCGAGACGATGCGAATCGCCGGATCGGCCAGTTTGTCGATCAGCGCCTGCGGCGACTCCTCGGCCAGCAGCATGTCGCTGATCGCGCCGATCACCCGCACGGGCAGGTTCGGTGTGTCGCCCAGTTCGACCAGGGTGTAGAGGTAATCCTGGCTGGCCAGGGCGTCGCGCATGGCGCGGTCCTCGGCGCGTACGCCGACCCCGCAGATGCCCCAGTCGAGCGCCAGGCCCTGGTTCATCAGGGCGTCGGTATAGACCGCCTGGTGGGCGCGATGAAAGCCGCCGACACCGATATGGGCGATGCCGGTGCGGATCGTGTCCGCGGAGTAGCTGGGCAGCGCGACAGCGCCGCCAAGCCGGGAAAGCTGCTGGCGATTGAGTTTCATCTGGAACATCCCGTGGTGGAGCGGCGTCAGGCGGCCTGCTGCAGTGGTTTGGCGACGGCCTGGCCATCGGCGTCGAAGAGGTGGCAGTGCGCCGGGTCGAAATCCAGCGACAGGGCCGCGCCGTAACGCGGCGCGAAGTCGCCGCGCACGCGCACCGTGAGCATCTCGCCCGAGCTGCAACGCACGTGGCAGAAGGTGTCGCTGCCCAGGCGCTCGCTGACATCGGCGCTCACCTGCAGGCGCCCGGCGCCGGCGTTGACCACGTTGAGATGCTCCGGGCGCACGCCCAGGGTCACGCTGCTGCCGACGCCGAGGCCGGCGGCGGACAATGGCAGTTGCAGCTGCGTGCCGCATTCCAGTTGCACACTGCAGCTGTCGGCCTCGACCTTGCTCAGGGTGCCGCGCAAGAAGCCCATCTTCGGCGTACCGAGAAAGCCGGCGACGAACAGGTTGGCCGGGTGGTGATACAGCTCCAGTGGCGAGCCGACCTGCTCGACGCGCCCGCCATTGAGCACCACCACCTTGTCGGCCAGGGTCATGGCTTCGACCTGGTCGTGGGTCACGTAGATCATGGTGGCCTGCAGGTCCTTGTGCAGGCGCGCCAGCTCCAGACGGGTCTGCACGCGCAGGGCGGCATCGAGGTTGGACAACGGCTCGTCGAACAGGAAGATCTTCGGGTTACGCACGATGGCGCGGCCAATGGCCACGCGCTGGCGCTGACCACCGGAGAGCTGCTTGGGCTTGCGTTCGAGCAGCGCGTCGAGTTGCAGGATGCGCGCGGCGTTGGCCACCTTGGTCTCGATCTCCTGCTTGCCCACCCGCGCCAGGTCGAGGGCGAACGACAGGTTCTTGCGCACGGTCATGTGCGGGTACAGCGCGTAGGTCTGGAACACCATGGCCAGGTCACGCTTGGCCGGCGCCATGTCGGTGATGTCCTGGCCGTCGAGCTCGATATGGCCGCTGCTGACTTCCTCGAGGCCGGCGATCAGCCGCAGCAGGGTGGACTTGCCACAGCCCGAGGGGCCGACGAAGACCACGAATTCGCGGTCGCGGATGTCCAGGTCGACGCCCTTGATGATCGCCGTGCCGTCGAAGCCTTTTTGCAGATTGCGGATCTTCAGATCAGCCATGTTGAAGGTCTCCCGTTATTTCACCGCGCCGAAGGACAGGCCGCGTACAAGTTGTTTTTGGCTGATCCAGCCGAAGATCAGGATGGGCGCGCAGGCCAGGGTCGAAACGGCGGAAAGCTTGGCCCAGAACAGGCCCTCGGGGCTGGAGTAGGAGGCCACCAGGGCGGTCAGCGGGGCGGCGGCGGAACTGGTCAGGTTGAGCGACCAGAACGCCTCGTTCCAGCACAGGATCAGCGACAGCAACATGGTCGAGGCCAGGCCGCCACGGGCGATCGGCAGCAGCACGCGGACGATCTCCTGCCAGGTGGTGGCGCCGTCCAGACGCGCCGCTTCGAGGATGTCCACGGGGATGTCCTTGAAGTAGGTGTAAACCATCCACACGATGATCGGCAGGTTGATCAGGGTGTAGATGATGATCAGCGCCAGGCGCGAATCGAGCAGGCCGAACTGCTTGGCCAGCAGATAGATCGGCACCAGCACGCCGACCGGCGGCAGCATCTTGGTCGACAGCATCCACAGCAGCGTGGCCTTGGTGCGCTTGGTCTCGAAGAAGGCCATGGAGTAGGCCGCCGGCACCGCCAGGAGCATGCACAGCAGCGTCGCGGAGACGGAGATCAGCACCGAGTTCCAGGCGAAGGCGAAGTAGTCGCTGCGCTCGTTGATGTGCAGGTAGTTCTCCAGGGTCGGGGTGAAGATGAACTGCGGCGGCGTGGCGAAGGCGTCGATCTCGGTTTTCAGGCTGGTCAGCACCATCCAGAAAATCGGGAAGAAGATCAGCGCGGCGATGGCCCAGGCCAGGGCACCGACCAGCACGCTTTGCAGGCGACGGGATTGCTTGAGGGTCAGCATGCTTCGCTCCTACTGCCGGTCGGTCAGGTTCTTGCCGATCATGCGGATCAGCACGATGGCGGCGATGTTGGCGATGACCACCGCGATCAGCCCGCCCGCAGACGCCATGCCGACGTCGAACTGCAGCAGGGCCTGGTTGTAGATCAGGTAGGCGAGGTTGGTCGACTCGTAGCCGGGGCCACCACTGGTGGTGGTGTAGATCTCGGCGAACACCGAGAGCAGGAAGATGGTCTCGATCATCACCACCACCGCAATCGGCCGCGCCAGGTGCGGCAGGGTCAGGTGCCAGAAAATGGCGATGGGGCCGGCGCCGTCGAGGCGCGCGGCTTCCTTCTGCTCCTGATCCAGCGACTGCATGGCGGTCATCAGGATCAGGATGGCGAACGGCAGCCACTGCCAGGACACGATCATGATGATCGAGAACAGCGGATAGTGCGCCAGCCAGTCCACCGGCTGGGCGCCGAAGAATTGCCAGATGGCGGCGAGAATCCCCGATACCGGGTGGAAGATCAGGTTCTTCCACAGCAGCGCGCTGACCGTGGGCATGATGAAGAACGGCGAGATCAGCAGCACCCGCACGATGCCGCGGCCGAAGAACTCGCTGGCCTCCAGCAGGGCGGAGATCAGCACGCCGAGCACCACGCTGATCAGCAGCACGCTGCCCACCAGCAGCACGGTATTGCCCGCGCCGGAGAGGAAGGCGGCATCGGTGACGAAGTACTCGAAGTTCTCCAGGCCGACGAAATCGTTCTCGCCGGGATACAGCAGGTTGTAGCGGATCAGCGAGAAATAGACGGTCATGCCCAGCGGCACGATCATCCAGATCAGCAGCAGAAGCACCGACGGGCTGACCAGGAACCAGCCGGGCGCCAGACGCCGTGGCTTGCGCCCGCCAAGCGTGCTGACCTGCGTTGCGGGTGAGTCGATGGCCGGAGAGTTCATCATGCCTCCGAGGGCGGTGTCGTGGTGACAGAGACGCGGTGTGTAGGCGTAGGGTGAACAGCGCTCTTTTTGTCCGCCTATGGCGACATCGAGCGGTGGACAAGCTTCGCGTTGTCCACCCTGCAGATGGCTACTTCGGATACCCGGCGCGTTTCATTTCCCGTGCGGTGCTCTGCTGCGCAGCCTGCAGGGCTTGCTCCGGCTGCATCTGCCCGGTCAGCGCGGCGGCGAACAGCTTGCCGACACTGGTGCCGATGGCCTGGAACTCGGGAATGGTCACCAGTTGGATTCCCACGTAGGGCACGGGCTTGGCGCTGGGGTTGGCCGGATCGGCCTTCTTCAGCGAATCCAGGGTGACCTTGGCGAACGGCGCGGCCTGCATGTAGGCATCGCTGTAGGTCGAGTTACGAGTGCCTGGCGGCACGTTGGCCACGCCATCGGTGTCGGCCACCAGCTTGGCGTAGGCCTGCGAGGTGGCCCAGGCGCTGAAGGTCTTGGCGGCGTCCTTGGACTTGGAACTGGTGGGAATCGCCAGCGCCCAGGAATACAGCCAGGAGGCGCCCTTGTCGGTGACCTGGGTCGGCGCGAAGGTGAAGCCCACTGCGTCGGCGACCTTGCTCTGGGACTTGTCGGTAACGAACGAGCCGGCCACGCTGGCATCGACCCACAGCGCGCACTTGCCGCTGTTGAACAGCGCCAGGTTCTCGTTGAAGCCGTTGCTGGAGGCGCCGGGCGGGCCGTACTTGTTCATGTTGTCGACGTAGAAGTTCAGCGCGTTCTTCCACTCGCTGCCGGTGAATTCCGGTTGCCACTGTTCGTCGAACCAGCGCGCACCGTAGGCATTGGCCAGGGTGGTGATCAGCGCCATGTTCTCGCCCCAGCCGGCCTTGCCGCGCAGGCACAGGCCGTAGACGCCCTTGTCCGGCTGATGCAGCTTGCTGGCGAATTCGGCCATCTGCTCCCAGGTCGGTTGTTCGGGCATCGTCAGGCCGGCCTGCTCGAACAGGTCCTTGCGGTAATAGGTGATCGAGGCTTCGGCATAGAACGGCAGGGCGTACAGCGTGCCCTTGGCGGACAGGCCTTCGCGTACCGAGGGGAAGACGTCGTCGAGGTCGTAGTCGGCGGGCAGGTCGGTCATCGGCTCCAGCCAGCCTTTCTCGCCCCACAGCGCTGCTTCGTACATGCCGATGGTGAGCACGTCGAACTGGCCGCCCTGGGTGGCGATATCGGTGGTCAGGCGCTGGCGCAGCACGTTCTCCTCGAGCACCACCCACTTGAGTTTGATGTCCGGGTTCTGCTGTTCGAAGGTTTTCGACAGCCGCTGCATGCGGATCATGTCGCTGTTGTTGACCGTGGCGATGGTCAGGGTTTCGGCTCCCTGGGCGACTACGGTGAGGGACAGGCAAGAGGCTGCAACGAGTGCTTTGATCGAGTTGTTCATGCTTGTGAACTCCTCTCCCGCGCCGGCACGGCTACGGAAGAACGTTATTGTTTTTGTTTCGCTCGGGCCGGATTACACCCCCGCAGGCCCGCGCGGACAAATCCTTGAGTGCACAGTGATCGATACTTTTTTGCACTGTCAGGGCAAATGAAAACCAGCCTCGCTATCGAGGAATCTGCCTGGAATCAGGGTTGAGGAGGGTATTGCTGCAGAGCGGCATGGCCGATTCAGTACAGGTTTTGTTCGGTCAGGCGCTGCACCGCGAGCTTGCGATAGCCCGAGGGCGTCATGCCCTTGAGCTGCTGGAAGCGGCGGTTGAAGTTGGAAATGTTGCTGAAGCCGGACTCGAAGCATACGTCGGTCACCGGCTTGTCGCTCTTGCTCAGCAGCTCGCAGGATTTGCTCACGCGCAGGCGATTGACGAACTCGACGAAACCACGCCCGGTGGCCTGCTTGAAGAAGCGCGAGAAGTAGCTGGTGGTCATGCCCAGGTGTTCGGCGACCTCTTCCTGGGTGATGCCCTGAGCGTAGTGCTGGAAGATGTAGTCCACCGCCCGGTTGATGCGTTCGACATGCTGTTCGTCGCCCAGCTCCGACGAGGTCACGGCCGAGAGCAACTGGTAGTCCTCGCTGCCGGCCAGCAGCTCCATGAGGATGAAGAAGTGGCCCAGACGGGTGATGCCCCGGCTGCTGGCGATCTTGCCCATCAGCACGGCGGCTTCACGAATCAACTGTGGGTCGCGGAACTCGATGCCGAACTGCGCGCGGGCCAGCAAGGGTTGCAGGGTCTTGAGCTCGGCGAACACGGCGGTGCCGCTTTCCAGCACTTCGTCGGTGAAATTGACCAGCATGTCGCGGGTCTCCACCACCTCGCCTTCCTCGACCTGGCTGATCCAGTTGTGGGGCAGTCCAGGGCCGGTGAGGAACAGGGTATGGGGGGAGAAGTTGCCGATGTAGTCGCCGATGAACACCTTGCCGGAGCTGGCGACGATCAGGTGCAGCTCGTATTCCTTGTGGAAGTGCCAGCGCACCAGCGGCGAGGGAAAGCCATGCTGACGGTAGATCAGCGAATGACCTTCATGGTCGTCCATCAGCTCGTAGGATGGGTCGGCTACGCGAGATGTGCGGGTCATGGGCAGTGCCGGTCAAAGCCTCGGTTGCTCACGTTTTAACATATCGCGACCTGCTGCCAAGTCAGAGCAGGCTCAATTGCGCACCTGGCGGGCAGAACTGCGAACAGTCCAGCATCACGCTGCCGCGTCGATCCAGGCCGAACCTGCGCCGCGCCAGGCGAAAGCGCTGCTCCAGCAGATCGGCGAACTGGCCCTCGCCACGCATGCGGCTGCCGAAACGGCTGTCGTAGTTCCGGCCGCCACGGCTCTGGCGAATCAGGCTCATCACGTGGGCGGCGCGATCCGGAAAGTGCACCTGCAGCCACTCTTCGAACAGCTCGGCGATTTCCAGCGGCAGGCGCAGCAGCACGTAGCCGGCGGAACGGGCGCCTGCATCGCGGGCGGCTTCGAGCAGCGCTTCCAGCTCCATGTCGTTGATCATGGGAATCATCGGGGCACAGATGGCGCTGACCGGTACGCCCGCCTCGTGCAGCGTGCGCATGGCCCTCAGGCGCGCCGCTGGCGCGGCGGTGCGTGGTTCCATGATGCGTTTGAGCTCGTCATCCAGGGTGGTCAGGCTGAAGGCGACGCTGACCAGATTGTGGCTGGCCAGCTCGCTGAGCAGGTCGAGGTCACGCAGGATCAGCGAGCCCTTGGTGATGATGTGCAGCGGGTGCTTGTAGCGCAGCAGGATTTCCAGAGCCTGGCGGGTCAGGCGCTGTTCGCGCTCGATGGGTTGGTAGGCGTCGGTGTTGATGCCCAGGGCGATGGGTTGCGGCACGTAGCCGGGCTTCTGCAGTTGTTCTTCGAGGCGCTCGGCCAGATTGGTCTTGGCGATCAGGCGGGTTTCGAAGTCGATGCCGGGCGACATGTCCCAGTAGGCATGGCTTGGCCGGGCGAAGCAGTAGATGCAGCCATGCTCGCAGCCACGGTACGGGTTCACCGAGCGGTCGAAGCCGACGTCCGGCGAGTTGTTGCGGGTGATCGCCGTCTTCGCCTTCTCCTGGCGCACTTCGGTGGCGCGGCTGGGCGGCGTTTCGTCCTGATACCAGCCGTCGTCTTCCCGCTGCGAACGGGTGGGCGCATAGCGGTTATGCGGGTTGCTGGCGGTGCCACGGCCACGTGGCGGCAGGCTGATGGACATGCTCGGACTCCAAAATATACTGTATAAAAATACAGTTATTTGAGAGCCGAGCAAGTCCCTTCTATCGCTGCGTCGATCAGGCCGCCGCGATCTGTGGCGCTTCCTCGCGCTTGGCGTAACGCTGCGCCAGCACCGCGCAGACCATCAGCTGGATCTGGTGGAACAGCATCAGCGGCAGGATCAGCACGCCGATGGTGCTACCGGCGAACAGCACCTGGGCCATCGGCACGCCGGTGGCCAGGCTCTTCTTCGAACCGCAGAAGAGGATGGTGATGCGGTCTTCCTGGTTGAAACCCAGCCATTTGCCCAGCAGGTGGGTCATCAGCAGGGCCAGGGCCAGCAGCACGCAGCAGGCGGCGATCACCATCAGCAGGGTGGTCAGCGGCACCTGCTGCCACAGGCCGCCAATGACCGCAGCGCTGAAGGCGGTGTAGACCACCAGCAGGATCGAGCTCTGGTCGACGTATTTCAGCCAGCTCTTGTTCTTGGTGACCCAGCCACCGATCCAGCGTTGGGCGATCTGGCCGAGCACGAACGGCAGCAGCAGTTGCAGGCTGATCTTGCCGATGGCGTCCAGCGTCGAGCCGTTGTCGCCGTGCACGCCCATCAGCAAGGCCACCAGCAGCGGGGTGAGGAAGATGCCGAGCAGGCTGGAAGCTGCCGCGCTGCAGATCGCCGCCGGGATATTGCCGCGCGCCAGCGAGGTGAAGGCGATGGCCGACTGCACGGTGGCCGGCAGCGCGCAGAGGTAGAGCATGCCCATGAACAGCTCAGTGCCCAGCAGCGGCTCCAGGGCAGGGCGCAGCGCCAGGCCAAGCAGCGGAAAGAGGATGAAGGTGCAGGCGAACACCAGCAGATGCAGGCGCCAGTGCCCGGCGCCGGCGAGAATCGCCTGGCGCGACAGCTTGGCACCGTGCATGAAGAACAGCAGGGCGATGGCCAGGTTGGTGATCCACTCGAAGATCGTGGCGACCTGGCCACTGGCAGGCAGCAGCGTGGCGGCGAGCACCACGGCGAGCAGGGTCAGGGTGAAATTGTCGGGCAGCAGGCGGCGCAGGAACATGGCGAATCTCGGACTTGCGATACAGGAGGGCGCCAGACTATCGTCGTCGAAAATTTCCGGCTAACGCCAAAGAGCCAGCAAGTGTCGCCAAACAGACATCCCGCCGCCATGCATCGCCGCCTGCCCGAGCTGCCGAGCCTGCCCCGGCCGCTCTATGGCCGCACCGAATCGTTGACCAATCGCGCCCTGACCTTCCGCCATACGCACCCCTGGGTGCAGCTGTCCTACGCCATCGCCGGGGTGCTCGAGGTGCAGACCGCGGGTGCCCGCTTCGTCGCCCCGCCGCAGCGCGCGGTGTGGGTGCCGGCGGGTGTCGAGCACCAGGTTTTCAGCTCGCCACGTACCGAGATGCGCAGCCTGTATATCGACGGCAGCGCCGTGCCCTGGGGATCGGCCGACTGCCGCGTGTTGGCGGTCAGCCCGCTGCTGCGCGAGCTGATTCGTGGTTTCAGTGCGCTGCCCGCGGAGTATGACGAGCAGGGCGCGCCGGGCCGGCTGGCCGCGGTGCTGCTGGACGAGCTGCGCGCGGCACCGGAGGTGGCGCTGGTGCTGCCGCTGCCGCAGGACGCGCGGCTGCGCGAGGTATGCAAGGGGCTGGAGAATGCGCAGCTGCGCCAGCTTGGCCTGGGCGAATGGGGTGAGCGCCTGGGCGTTTCGGAGAAAACCCTGAGCCGTCTGTTCCTGCGCGAGACGGGATTGAGCTTCCGCGTGTGGCGCCAGCGCCAACGCCTGCTCGATGCGCTGACCCCGCTGGAGCAGGGCGAGCGCGTCACCGATGTGGCGCTGGCCTGCGGGTATGACTCTTTATCGGCTTTTATCGCTGCCTTTCGCCGCCAGTTCGGTGCAACACCTGGGGAATTCTTTCGCGAGTAGCTTCTGCTTGCAGGGTTATCGCACGCCGGCTCACTTCGCGGACAAGTCCGCTCCCACGGATCAGCCATCACCACCTGTGGGAGCGGCCTTGTCCGCGAATCTTTCCAGTAATGGGCAGCCAGTGGTGGGGACGAAAGGCGCGCTGGTTTCAGTGAAGAACCACCGGCAGCGCCTTGCCGCCTTCCTGCTGCCAGGTGCCGACCAGCGAGCCATCCGGTTGCAGGTGCAGGTCGAAGGTGGCCGGCGTGTCGCCGCCTTCTTTAAGGCGCAGGTGGCCGTCGTGCAAATCCCGACCACCCAGCTCGATGCGCGTGGCGTACTTGTCGTAGAAGTAGGCGCTGGATTGCGGGCGGCTATTCTCGCTGGTGCCGACGACCAGGGTGATGGGATAGCGGCCGTCGATTTTGCCCCAGTACACGCCGCCGGCCTTCAGATCGCCCGGATGGCGACAGTCGCTGCGTTGCTCCAGCAGTAGGCAGCGCCCGTAGGGGCTGAGGTCTTCGGTCAGCTCTGTATAGGGCACGCTGTTGGCGAAGTCGCCGAGGTCATCCAGAGCTTGTGCTACGTGTGGGGCGCAATTTTCGCCGGTCAGCGTCAGTTGTTGTTTGTCGAGTTGCAGGCGGTCGTAGCGGAGGTCGGCTTTGCTACGACTGGGCAAACACTGACGATACATATCCCGTTGTTCGTCGCTGCGTTCGTCGTGGTCATCAGGGGAGAGCGATAACAACTCGTCGGTATGTCCGCCGGGTACCGGAATACCGGTCAGATAGTCTTCGATGCGCTTGCTTCGTTCCCTGCCGATGCGTTCGCCCAGGCGCTGCAGGCCGGCCGACGTGAAGAGCTGGCTCAGGCCAATGGGCTGGCCGCTGGCCAGGTCGAACAGGTAAGTGACCTGACCCATGCTGGTATAGGCCCCGGTGTACTCGCCGCTGATGGTCAGGGACAGAAAGCCAGGTTGTTCGGCGTCGATCCGGTAATCCAAGCTGTTGGTGCCCCAGATCTCACCTTCCTTCGGCCAGATACGTTCGAAAGGCGAACGCTCGAAGCGCCCCGGCAACCCTTCCAGTTCCATGGCATGCAAGTAGGTGTTGATGCGCCGGACAGCCAGGCTGTCGCCTTGCAGCACGGGGAAGCGATAGTTCGCCCAGTCGCTACGCTTGGCTTCCAGGTTTTCGACACGCAGCTCGGCGGCTACCGGCAATGCGGCGCTGAGCAGTAACAGGGGCAGAAAACGCATATGGCCCTCCATGGCCAGAAATGAAGCTACTCGCTGGGCTTCTTCAGCTTCGGATTGGGGAAGAACTGCACCGCCTGCACGTTCGGGTCGGCCGCCTTGGGCTTCAGGCCGCTGACGTTGACCCGTGTCGGCAGTTCCTTGGGCACCGAGTTGCCGTTGGCATCGAGGGTGTCGGCGTAACCGCACTTGACGCATTCGCGGTGCGGCACACCGTCGACGTTCCACATCTTGATGCTGTCGGTCTCGCTGCACGCCGGGCACACGGCGCCGGCGATAAAGCGTTTCGGCGTGCTGTTCACAGGCGTATCGCTCATGCGGCCTCCTGGCTCAGGCCAAGATGGCGCAGCAGGGCGTCGATGCTCGGCTCGCGGCCACGGAAGTCGACGAACAGCACCATCGGCGCCTGCGAGCCACCACGGGCCAGGATCGCCTCGCGGAAGGCGCGGCCGGTATCGGCGTTGAACACACCTTCTTCCTCGAACTTGGAGAAGGCGTCGGCGCTGAGCACTTCGGCCCACTTGTAGCTGTAGTAGCCGGCCGCATAGCCGCCGGCGAAGATGTGTGCGAAACCGTTGGCGAAGCGGTTGTAAGCCGGCGGGCGTAGCACCGAGACCTCGCTGCGGATCGCCTCGATCACGTCCTGCACGCTGCGGCCGTCGCCGTGGGTGGCGTGCAGCTCGAAGTCGAACAGCGAGAACTCCAGCTGGCGCACCATCATCAGCCCGGACTGGAAGTTCTTCGCCGCCAGCATCTTGTCCAGCATGGCCTGCGGCAGCGCCTCGCCACTTTCATAGTGACCGGAGATCAGCGCCAGGCCTTCCGGCTCCCAGCACCAGTTCTCCATGAACTGGCTGGGCAGCTCGACCGCATCCCAGGCCACGCCGTTGATACCCGAGGCGCCGGCATGCTCGACGCGGGTCAGCAGGTGGTGCAGGCCATGGCCGAATTCGTGGAACAGGGTGGTGACCTCGTCGTGGGTCAGCAGCGCCGGCTTGCCGCCGACCGGTGGGGTGAAGTTGCACACCAGGTTGGCCACCGGGGCGATCAGTTGGCCGTCGGCAGTACGGCGCTTGTCGCGGGCGCCGTCCATCCAGGCGCCGCCGCGCTTGTTGGCGCGGGCGTAGAGGTCGAAGAAGAAGCGGCCGACGTGCTGGCCGTTCTCCTGAATCTCGAACAGGCGCACGTCCGGGTGCCAGGTGTCGAAGCCTTTGAGCTCGCGAATCTCGATGCCGTAGAGCTTTTGCACGATGGCGAACAGGCCGGTCAGCACCTTGTCCACCGGGAACCAGGCGCGCACTTCTTCCTGGGAGATGCTGTAGCGCTGCTGGCGCAGGCGCTCGCTGTAGTAGCCGACGTCCCAGCTCTGCAGGTCATCCAGGCCCTGTTCGGCGGCGAAGGCCTTCAGCTCGGCCAGGTCCTGTTCGGCGAAGGGCTTGCTGCGCACCGCCAGGTCACGCAGGAAGCTCAGCACCTGATCGGTGGATTCGGCCATCTTGCTGGCCAGGCTCAGTTCGCTGTAGTGGGCAAAGCCGAGCAGGCGCGCCAGCTCCTGGCGCAGGTCGAGAATCTCGGCCATCAGCGGGCCGTTGTCGTTCTGTCCGGCATTCGGCCCCTGGTCGGAGGCACGGGTGCAGTAGGCGGCGTACACCTCTTCGCGCAGGGCGCGGTCGTCGGCGTAGGTCATCACCGCGTAGTAGCTGGGGAATTCCAGGGTGATCAGCCAGCCGTCCAGGCGCTTGGCCTGGGCCGCCTGCTGCATCTGCGCCTTGGCCGAGTCGGTCAGGCCGTTCAGGCGCGCTTCGTCGGTGATGTGCTTGGTCCAGGCCTGGGTGGCGTCGAGCAGCTGGTTGGAGAATTTGCTGGTCAGCTCGGACAGGCGCATCTGGATCTCGCCGTAGCGCTTCTGCTGCTCGGCTGGCAGGTCGATGCCGGACAGGCGGAAATCACGCAGGGCGTGCTCGAGGATGGTCTTCTGCGCCACATCGAAGCCTTCGGCCGCCGGGCTTTTGGCCAGCGCATCGTAGGCCTCGAACAAGGGTTTGTTCTGGCCCATCTCGGTCCAGTATTCCGACAATTTGGGCAGGCAGGCCTCGTAGGCCGCGCGCAGCTCAGGGCTGTTGCACACTGCGTTGAGGTGGCTCACCGGGCTCCAGGCACGGCCCAGGCGCGCGCCCAGCTCGTCCAGCGCCAGTACCAGGCCATCCCAGCTCGGGTTGGCCTGCTGCTGTTCGAGCAGCTTGGCGATGGCGGCACGGCTGTCGGCGAGAATCTGGTCGACGGCAGGCTCGACGTGTTGCGGTTTGATCTGCGAGTAGGGCGGCAGGTCGAAGTCTTGCAGCAGGGGATTGTTCGCGGTCACGACGAGGCACCTGTGGCGAAGGAAGGAGGGCGACAGCCGGCAAATACCGGGGCGATTGCAGTCGATATGGGGGCCATCTTAATTACAATCAAGCTTTCCCGCAGCCCAGGAGCCTCTATCGTGGCGATTCGCAAATACCAGCAACACTTCCCGCAACTGGGCGCGCGCGTCTTCGTCGACGCCAGCGCCGTGGTCATCGGCGATGTCGAGCTGGGCGAGGACAGCTCGGTGTGGCCTCTGACCGTGATCCGTGGCGACATGCACCGCATCCGCATCGGTGCGCGCACCAGCGTGCAGGATGGCAGCGTGCTGCACATCACTCACGCCGGGCCGTTCAACCCGGACGGCTTCCCGCTGACCATCGGTGACGAAGTGACCATCGGGCACAAGGTCACCCTGCACGGCTGCACCCTGGGCAACCGCATCCTGGTCGGCATGGGCAGCATCGTCATGGACGGCGCAGTGGTCGAAGACGACGTGATCATCGGTGCCGGCTCCCTGGTGCCGCCGGGCAAGCGCCTGGAAAGCGGCTACCTGTACGTCGGCAGCCCGGTGAAGCAGGCGCGAGCGCTGACCGACAAGGAGCGCAACTTCTTCAGCTACACCGCCGGCAACTACGTGAAACTCAAGGATCAGCACCTGGTCGAGGGCTACGACCAATGAGCTCCGAGCTGATCATCCGCCCCATCGAGGCGGCCGATTTCGACCAGGTCTGGCCGATCATCGAAGGCGTGGTGCAGGCGCAGGAAACCTACGCCTATACCCCCGACATGGACCGCGAAACCGCCTGGAAAACCTGGGTCGAACTGCCGCGCGCCACCTTCGTCGCCGAGCAGGACCGGCAGATTCTCGGCACCTACTACATCAAGGCCAATGCCGCAGGCCCCGGCGACCATGTGTGCAACTGCGGCTACATGACCGCTCCCGCGGCGCGGGGCAAGGGCGTGGCCAGCCGGCTCTGCGCCCATTCCCTGGAAGTGGCGCGCGAACTGGGTTTCAGCGCCATGCAGTTCAACAGTGTGGTGGCCACCAACACAGTGGCTGTGGCGTTGTGGCAGAAACACGGCTTCGAGATCGTCGGCACCCTGCCCAAGGCCTACCGCCATGCGCGACTGGGGCTGGTCGATTGCCATGTGATGTTTCGCAGTCTGCTGGACTGAGAAGCATGCGCCAGCAAGGCGGATAAGTAGCCTGGCCTCTGCATCGACTGCAGCACGTATACAGGCTGTCGCACTTTCTTCTGTCGCCAGGGGCGTTATTCTCCGACCACCTCCAAACGGACTGTGTCGACGACAAGGATCGCCCTATGACCGAACCCAATCCCTTCGCCCCGGAGCCGCTCGCGCCGACATTGGCCTCACGGCAGTTGCCGGTCTTGCCGCTGCATCTGGTGGGCGTGGTGCTGTTGATGAGCCTGATCAGCATCGCGGTCACGCTGGTCGGGTGGCTGATCAGTGATGTCGACACCGATGCCATGTTCTGGCTGCGCTACGTCGCCAGCTACTGGATGACCCATTTGCTGATGGCCGGGCTGTGCGTCTACTGGCTGGCCAATGCCTATATGGAACGCCATCGCCTGGCGAGCTACCGGCAGCCGGCGGGGTTGCTGATCGGTTATGGCCTGGTCTACCTGCTGTTGTCCTGGGCACTGGGCTTTGCCTCTGGGCAACTCTACGCATGGCTGTATCAGCAACTGGATGTCTACGGCGTCGTGCGCCTGCTGTTTGGTCTCGGCTGGTGGGGTGTCGGTTTACTGATCTTCTGCCTCGAGGCGCTGCTACCGCTCTGGCTGCTGCTGCACCTGTTCCGACACCAGGCCGACGTAGTCGCTGACGACTTGCAGGTGTCGGGGACGACACTGGCCTGGTGCTTCGCGCTGGCTGTCGTAGTGGCTTCCCTGCAACTGGCCGGGATGACCACCCAGTTACTGAGCGGGATGGCCTATGGGTATGAGCTTCAGGGCTGGGAGGGACTGGTCAACCTGGTGAATGCCGGGCTGTTTCTGCTGGTCGCGTTCTTCACCGCTCGTGCAGCACTGCCAGCGCAGGTGCGAGGATTCAATGGCGGACGGCTGGCAGCAGCGGTGGCGATCACCCTGTCATTGTGGATAGGCAGTGCACTGATTTGCGGCATTGTGCTGCTGGCGCTGCTTTGGTTTGGACTGGGGAGCAGTCTCGTATTGATGCTGTTCTTCAGCCTGCTGCAACTGGCGCTGCTCTGGCCATTCAGCCGTCTCGGCCTGCGTTGGGGCTATCGGGCGCAGGCTGCCTGAGCGTGAAGCCGGTGACAAAGGCGGGTATCCTTCGCCACCGTTCCGATTGCGAATAGGCGCTCGCCATGCATCACTCCACCATTCTCTTCGACCTCGACGGCACCCTGACCGACCCGCGTGAGGGCATTACCCGTTCGGTGCAGTACGCGCTGGCCAAGCTGGGTATCGACGAGCCGGATCTGGCTGCGCTGGAGCATTTCATCGGCCCGCCGCTGCTGCAGTGCTTCATGGCCACCTATTCGCTGGATGAGGCCACTGGCTGGCAGGCGGTCAATCACTACCGTGAGCGCTTTCGGGTGACGGGCCTCTATGAGAACCGCGTGTTCGAAGGCGTGGAGGCACTGCTCGAGGCGTTGGTGGCGCAGGGGCGCACGCTGTATATCGCTACCAGCAAGCCGACGCTGTTCGCCGAGGAGATTGCCCGGCACTTCGGTTTCGCCCGTTACTTCAAGCGCATCTATGGCAGCGAGCTGGACGGCACGCGTACCAACAAGGTGGAGCTGCTGGCGTATCTGCTGGAGTCGGAACGCCTGGTGCCCGGCTCGGCGCTGATGATCGGCGACCGCAAGCATGACCTGATCGGCGCGCGCAGCAACGGCTTGCAGGCGGTGGCGGTGGGGTACGGATTTGGCAGTCGCGAGGAGTTGCTCGGCGAGGCGCCGGACTTTCATTTCGAGACGCTGGAAGACATGCGCCGGGCGTTCCTGCCCGGCGTCTAGGCCTGTGTATCAATCGTTGCGCTGATAGACGATCTTCTGGGTACCGCCGTCGCAACTGCCGACGACCATGCTTTGATCCTGAACTTCGTCGTTCGGCACGATTTCCAGGGTATAGCTGGGCACGTTGTTGGCCTGGATCTTCACTTCGATTTCCTGCTTGAGTTCTTCGCAGGGCTTGGTCGCGGCCAGTGCGCTGCCTGCAAGCAGCATCAGGGCCAGAGCGGGAATCAGTCGTTGCATCGCTTGTACCTCCGGTGTTGGGCGAAACCTGAGTAGGTTGGACTGGCAAATGGCCGCTCAGTTCTGGCTCTTTTGCAGCAGGCCTTGCAGCTCGCTCAGGCGCTCGTCTGCCGGCAACCGACCAAGCGCGGCAACGGCCGCGTAGAAGGCCGGCCAGTTGCGCTGAGCACGCTCGAACAAGGCGGCGAAGGCCGGCACCCATTGATCGTAGAGGCCGAAGGGCAGCAGCTTGGCATTGTTCAGCGGGCTGTCGATCCAGGCGTCATAGCGCCCCTGGCCGCCCCACTCGCGCTGGCGCATGGCGCGGTAGTCGCGGCGCAGGCGCTCGAACTCGGCCTGTTTGGCGATGCGCATGTCTGCTTCCGGGAGGTCGCTGGCGTAGAGCTGGCGCAGACGTTCGCGACTGGCCAGCACCAGTTCGATGAACTGCTGGCGCTGGCGATCATCCGTGGCCGGGGGCTTTTCCCCGCGGCTCGCGTGCCACTGACGCAAGCCTTCGCGCTCGACGAAGGTGGCGAAGGATTCGTTGAAGGCCGTGTCATCCGGCAGGTAGTACTGCTGGTGCGCCAGCTCGTGGAAGATCACCGCGATGAAGCGCTCGTCGTTCCAGCGCAGCATGGTGTTCAGCAGTGGGTCGTCAAACCAGCCCAGGGTGGAATAGGCCTCGACGCCGCCGATGTAGGTGTCCAGTCCCTGCTGGCGCAGCAGCGCGGCCGCACCGCGGGCGCGGCCCTGCTGATAGTAGCCGCGGTAGGCGACGCAACCGGCGATGGGGAAACAGTGCAGCTCGGGGTCGAGGGAGAACTCCGGCGTGGCGAAGACATTCCACACCACGAAGGGTCGCTTCAGGTCGGCGTACAGGCGATAGCTGCGGTTCTCAGGCAGGTGCAGTCGTGCACTGGCGAAATCCCGTGCCTGCTGGCTCAGCGTCAGGCGCCTGGCCAGGTCGGGATCGGTAGTGGGGGCTTCGAGCAGTTGCTCCACCGGTTGGCGCGCCTGCAACAGTTGCCACTGGCCCTGGCCAAGATGGGCGTAGTAGTCGAGGGTCGAGCAGCCGCCCAGCAGCAGGGCGAGCAGGGGAACCGCGAAGCGGCGCAGCAGGTCTTTAGGGGAGGCGTTGGGCATGGCGTCACGCTAGCTGATTGCACGGGTTGTCTCCAGCCCCGGCGGCTCGAATACGCCCGCTTCGCCTCGGTTTTACCCGCCTCCCGGTGTAGGCTGGTGTCTGAACCCCATTGTGGAGGCCGCCATGCGTGCCCTGCTTCTCGCTCCTGCCCTGATGATGCTCGGGGCCTGTGCATCATCTGTTCCTCAACCTGACCCGCAGCAGGCCTGGGTCGAGCTGTATTCCAGCGCCGACACCCTGCTGATGGCCCAACGTCTGGATGGCAAGCGCTGGCCCGATGGCCGTTACTTTCAGGTGACGCCGGGCAAGCATGAACTGGAGACCCGCTTTCAGTTCGAGGTGCGTAGCGGCGGGTCGATAGGCATGCAGAGCGAGCCGTTGCGCATGACCTGCGAGATTCGCCTGCGCTATGACGACTTCGCCGCCGGCCAGCGCTACCGCGTCGAGGCACGCCAGCTGCTGATGAAGGCGCAGGCCTGGCTGTACGACGATCAGCGCAATGTGTTGGCACGTGGTGAGGTGCTGCGCTGCGGGACGGGGATCTAGATCGGATCTGCTCGGCGTCCCCGGCTGCTGCCGGGGGCGACGCGCAGGCAGGTTCAGGCTTCGAGTATGCCTTCCAGGGTGATCGTGGCGTTCAGCACCTTGGACACCGGGCAGCCGGTCTTGGCCGCTTCCACGGCTTTTTCGAATGCGGTGCGCTCGGCGCCAGGGATCTTCGCCCGCAGCGTCAGGTGCACGGCGCTGATCTCGAAGCCGCCCTCCACCTTGTCCAGGGTCACTTGCGCGGTGGTTTCGATGCTCTCGGCGATCATGCCGGCGTCGCCCAGCTCCTTGGACAGGGCCATGGAGAAACAGCCCGCATGCGCGGCGCCGATCAGCTCTTCGGGGTTGGTGCCGGGCTTGTCTTCGAAACGGGTGTTGAAACCGTAGGGCGAGTCCTTGAGGGCGCCGCTCTGGGTCGAGATGGTGCCCTTGCCGTCCTTGATGCCGCCCTGCCAGTGGGCCGAAGCTGTCTTCTTCATGTGCGTCTCCCATCGAATGAACGAGGCCGCCGGTCTGGCGACCTGTTCTGATTCAGAGGGCGGTCACGCGCACAAGTTCGAATTCAACCGCGTTGCAGCTCGGCGAGGATGTCGAAGGCATGCAAGCGGTCGCTGAAGTCGTACATGTCGCAAGTGAAGATCAGCTCGTCCGCTTCGGTCTGTTCCAGCAACTGTTCCAGGCGTTGGCGCACGGTCTGTGGCCCGCCGATCGCCGCCAGGCCGAGGAATTCGCTGACAGCCTGACGCTCATGTGGCAGCCACAGGCCTTCCATGCTCGCTACTGGTTTGCGTTGCACCAGGCTCTGGCCACGGATCAGCGACAGGATGCGCTGGAACGCCGAGGTGGCCAGGTACTGCGCCTGCTCGTCGCTGTCCGCTGCCAGCAGCGGCACACCGAGCATCACGTAGGGCTTGTCCAGCACCTGCGAGGGGCGGAAGTGATTGCGGTAGATGCGGATTGCCTCGTGCATGAAGCGCGGCGCGAAGTGCGAGGCGAAGGCATAGGGCAAGCCTTTGCTGCCGGCCAGCTGGGCGCTGAACAGGCTGGAGCCGAGTAGCCAGAGCGGCACATTGGTGCCGGTGCCGGGCATGGCGATCACCCGCTGCCCTTGCTGGCGCGGGCCGAGGTAGGCCTGCAGCTCTTCCACGTCACTGGGGAAGTCGTCGGCGCTGCCATCACGGCTGCGGCGCAGGGCATGGGCGGTGAACTGGTCGGCACCGGGCGCACGGCCCAGGCCCAGCTCGATACGGCCAGGGTAGAGCGTGGCGAGGGTGCCGAACTGCTCGGCGATCACCAGCGGCGCATGGTTGGGCAGCATCACGCCGCCTGCTCCGAGGCGGATCTTCGAGGTGCCGGCGGCCAGGTAGCCGATCAGCACGGAAGTGGCGGAGCTGGCGATGCCGTCCATGTTGTGGTGCTCGGCCACCCAGAAACGTTCGAAACCCAAGCTCTCGACGTGGCGCGCCAGCGCCAGCGAGTTGTGCAGGGCCTGGGCGGCGTCGCCATCGTCGCGAATCGGTGCCAGGTCGAGGGTGGAGAGCTTGATGGAGGCCAGTCGGCTCATGGAGAGTCTCCTCGTTGCGTGGCTGGCTACTCTAACCCTTCGGGTCGAGGCCGCGCACGCCAGGCGCAGACATAGTCATCATCGATGTGGCTGATGCGCTGGCGGCAGACCCCTTTGCCCAACCCGGTTGCGTCGCCGCATCGTTGTACAAAGCGCTTGGGATCTGGCGTCCGCTGCCGGGCTGGTGGTGTCTCACGTCTGCACCTCCGGGGTCGGCTTTCCCTCGTCCTGGGGGCTGCGCAGGCCGTCGAAGCAGTCCTCACCGCTGAGCAGGCGCTGCAATTCCTGCGGGGAGCGCGGGCGGCTGAACCAGAACCCCTGGGCGTAGTGACAGCCTTCGCTGGTAAGGAAGTCGAGCTGCGCCTGTTTTTCCACACCTTCGGCGACCACTGCCAGGCCCAGGCTATGACCGAGGCCGATGATCGCCCGGCTGATGGCCAGCGATTCGGTGTCCTGCGGGGCGCCGGCGATGAAGCTCTTGTCCACCTTGATGATGTGCAGGGGGAAGCGCTTGAGATAGCCGAGCGACGAGTAGCCGGTGCCGAAATCATCGAGCGCCAGCTGGATGCCGAAGCTGGCCAGCTCGCGCAGGCAGGCCAGGTTTTGCGCGCTGTCCTCCATCAATTGGCTTTCGGTGATCTCCAGCACCAGGCTGGAGGGTGGCAAGCCGGTTCGCTGGAGGATGTCGGCGACGCGCGCGGCGAAATCACTCTGCTGCAACTGGCGGCTCGACAGATTCACCGAGCAGCGCAGGTGCGGCTGCCCGGTGCGCTGCCAGATGCGTACCTGGCTGCAGGCCTGCTGCAGCACCCAGTCACCCACCGCGAGAATTTCACCGGACTCTTCGAGGCAGGGAATGAATTCCAGCGGTGCGACCACGCGGCCCTCGTGCTGCCAGCGCAGCAGGGCTTCCACGCCGATCAGTTGCGGCTGGTTGCCGTCGAGCTGGCAGATCGGCTGGTACGCCAGGTGCAGTTCGTGTCGCATGCCGGCCTGGGCCAGGGCATTTTGCAACTCCAGCTGGCGCTGCGCCTGTTGCTGCAGTTCGTTGCTGTAGCGGGCGAATTGAGCCTTGCCCGCACTCTTGGCCCGGTACAGTGCGAGGTCGGCGGCCTGCAGCGGATCCAGCGGCTGGCCGCTCTCCTGCAGAGCGGCGATGCCGATGCTGGCGCTGATGGCCAGCGTCTGCTCCTGCAGTTTGAGCGGCACGTGCAGGTTGTCCAGCATGCGCTGGGCGACGCGCTCGGCGTCCCCCATGCAGGCCAGGTCATCGAGCAGGGCGACGAACTCGTCACCACCGAAACGCGCCAGGTGATCGCCGGGGCGCAGGCAGTGGCTGAGGCGTTCGGCCACCTCCACCAGAACCCGGTCGCCGGTCTGGTGGCCGAGGCTGTCATTGATCAGCTTGAAGCGATCCAGATCGATGAACAGCAGGGCAGCCTCACGTGCCCCCGGACGTTGCTGGCGTTGCATGGCCTGTTGCAGCAGCTCGCCGAGCCGCGCGCGGTTGGCCAGGCCGGTGAGCGGATCGTGACGTGCGGCATGATGCAGTTGCTCCTCGGCTGCACGACGCTGGCTGATGTCGCTCTGCGAGCCCGCCATGCGGCGCAGGCCGCCACTGCAGATTTCCACCACGCCACGCACCAGCACCCACAGGTAACTGCCGTCCTGACGGCGAATGCGATATTCGTGGTTGAGGAAGGGCGTGAGCCCGCGCAGGTGGTTGTCGATGGCCTGACGCAGGCCGGGCAGGTCGTCGCCGTGTACGCGGCTGAACCAGCTCTGGCTGGTGGGCGAGAGGCTGTCGCGGTCGAGGTCGAGCATGCGAATCCAGCGCTCGGAGAGGTACAGCTGGTCCTGCTCCAGCTGCCATTCCCAGAGTCCATCGTTGGCGCCGCGCATGGCGCGGGCATAGCGCGCCTCGCTGTCCTGCAGCGCCTTGCGTTGGGCGGCGCCGTAGCTGTCCAGGGCCAGGCCAATGTCGAAGAACACCTTCTTGATCAGGCTGGAGAAGCAGTCGCTGGCTACGGAAGACCCGAGCAGCTCGCCAAGCAGTCGGTCCAGGTACAGGCGGTAGGCGCCCAGATACCACTTCAGGTCGACGCCGGTGTGTTGATGCACCCAGCCGATGCGCAGGCGTTCCAATACGTACGCTTCGTCCAGCGGGCTTTGCCACAGGCCCCGGTAGTAGTCGGCCTGGCGCTGCTTGAGGCGTTCGGTCGTGGCCGGATCGCCGAGGATTGCGGCCGGGGCCGGGTAGTCGGCCAGTTGCTGGTAGAGCGTGTCGACGAAATGCTGATTGGCGTGTTCGGCCCGTTGCGCGCAACGCGACAAGCGCTCGTTGTCGGTTTGTCTCCAGCCGAGAAAGCGCAGGCGCTGGTGCAGCTCATCCGGGTCTGGCGCGATATGTTGCAGCAGGTCTTGGAATTCTTGTTCGTTGCCCATTTCAGCCTCGTGCTTTTCCTCAGCGCAAAAAAAAGCGCCGCCGACCGCACTTCCTCGAAGGAAGGCAGCCAGCGGCGCTCTGTCTTGCAGGCCCTGTGTCCTGCCCGGCAAAGCCGGTCTCCGCATGGGGCGGAACCTACTGTGGCTAGCTTTTACCGCATTGCCCCAGAGCGGACAACTCTTCGCGCAGCTGGCTCAGGCGTTTACGCAACTGGGCCAATTGCACGGACTTGAATGCATGGCGGGTGCCCTCCAGAACTGCGATGGCGTCGTCCAGATGGCTTTGTACGTCGCCGAGGCTGCCCGCCGGCAGGCGTTGTAACCAGCCACACAGCGGCTTTTGCTGGCAGCCGTCGAGACTGTCGATGACCTGACAGAGTGGCGCCTGTTGGCGCACAAGCCTTGCGATGCGCTGACTGGACGCGGCGTCCGGCAGGCTGAGCAGTAAGTGAGTCTGAGACATGACCGTCGCGCTATATGGCAAGTGGCTATCTAATGCTACGGCGCCGCCGCTGGTGGTTTATTGATCAGGATCAGTCCGGCTCGTGCTCGTACCCAGGCTGTACCAGCCGGCTTCAGCCAATACCGTGCAGCACGGCCTGCGGCGGGCTGGCGAGTCCCCGGTTGTCTGGAGCAGGCCCTGGCCCGAGCCTCACACACGCCGTTACGAGCGATTGGCCAACAAGGCGTGCATATTCGGCCTGAGGGGTTAGACTTCCCTCCCGGACGTTGCTCATAAGGCGCGCTCGCTCAAAACAACAGAAAAAGGAGATTTCCCATGAAAGGCACATCCTTGGCATGGGTCCTGTCCGCCGCACTCGCGGGCACTGCCCTGAGTGGCATGGCACAGGCCGAAGAAAAATTCGTCACCATCGGCACCGGCGGCCAGACAGGTGTGTATTACGTCGCCGGCCAGTCCATCTGCCGCTTCCTCAACCGTGGCACCGCCGAGCACGGCATCAAGTGCAACGCTCCGGCCAGTGGCGGCGGCGTGGCCAACGTGAATGGCATTCGCAGCGGCGAATTCAACTTCGGCATCATGCAGTCCGACCATCAGTACAAGGCGCTCAACGGTCTTGCACCGTTCGAGGCCGAAGGGGCGATGAGCGACATCCGCGCCGTCTTCTCCCTGCAGAGCGAAGTGTTCACCATCCTCGCCCGTCGCGATGCCAACATCAAAAGCTTCGATGACCTCAAGGGCAAGCGTGTCAACGTCGGCAATCCGGGTTCCGGCCAGCGTGACACCCTGGAAGAGATCATGGCCGTCAAAGGCTGGGATCGTTCCGCCTTCGCTCTGGCTGCCGAGTTGAAGCCGGCCGAACAGGCCAGCGCTCTGGGCGACAACAATATCGACGCCATGACCTACTTCGTCGGTCATCCCAATGGTGCGATCCAGGAAGCCACCACTACCACCGACGCCGTTCTGGTTCCGGTGACTGGCCCCGAAATCGACAAGCTGCTGTCCGAGAAGACCTACTACACCAAGGCCGACATCCCAGGCGGCCTGTATCGGGGTAACGACCAGCCGACCCCGTCCATCGGCGGCAAAGCCGTGCTGTCCACCAGCGCCAAGGCCGACCCGGAAGTGGTCTACCAACTGGTCAAGTCGGTGTTCGACAATATCGATCGCTTCAAGCGTCTGCACCCTGCCTTCGCTGACCTGAAGGAAGAGGACATGATCAAGGTCGGTCTGACCGCCCCGCTGCATGAAGGCGCCGAGCGTTACTACAAAGAACGCGGCTGGCTGTAAGCCGGCATCCGGCGATAGGCGAAACCGCGGCTCTGGCCGCGGTTTTCTTTTGCCCCGAGGGTTGCCTCAGCGCTGTCCGTCGAGCAGGTCGATGGCCAGCGTCTGCAGGCGTTTCAGCAGGGCTTGCTGAGCGGCAGAAGGCGTCTCGTCGCAACGCCGCAACAGGTACAGGGGCACGGGGATGAAGGGCTCCAGCGGGCGGGCCTGAACGTCTCCGCGATTGCCTGACAAGGCCGTGAACGGGTCGACCAGGGCCAGCCCCTGCCCGGCAGCCACCAGCATGCGGGCCAACTGGTAGGTCTGTACCGAAATGTCGATGCGGGCTGGTGGGTCCAGCTCCTGGATGTGCCCGCGTAGCAGGCCGCCCAAGGCGTCTCGTGTGTCCAGGCCGATCAGGCTCAGCCCCGCCATGTTCTGCAGGCGAATGGGCGTCGCGCATTCCTGGTTACTCCACCAACCCGGTGGGGCGATGGCCATCATCTTTCCCTGTGTCAGCACTTCAGTGTGCAGGTCCGGGTGCTCCACGCGTTGCAGCGTTAGACCCAGATCGGCCTCGCGCAGCAACAGGGCCTGGATGATTTCGCTGGTGTGCTGGGTCGCGAGGTCGCATCGGGTGTGCGGAAAATCGGCGCGCCAGCCGCATACCACGTCAGGCAGCAGGGTTTGCGCCAGAGTGGGTGTGCAGATCAGACGCAGCGCGCGTTCCTCACCGCGGCGCAGGCTATCGGACAGGCGCCGCAGATCCTGCAGTTCGGCAGCGAGGCGTTCGGTCTGTTGCTGCAGTATTCGCGCTTCGGCGGTAGGCAGCAGCTTGCCGCGTACACGGCTGAACAGGGCAAACCCCAGCTGCTGTTCGGCATGCTGAAGAATCTTGCTGGCAGCCGGCTGGGAGATGTGCAGCAGCTCTGCCGCTGCCGTGAGACTCCCGGTCTGCAGGACTGCCTGAAATAGTTCGACGTGGCGTAGGCGCATGAGCAATCCGTGTTCCCGCGTAGTCGAGGGAACATAACCTAGGGTTATGGGCTGCCGCCATCTTTTCATTGGCCGCTCGTTTCGGCCCTCCATACCCTGACTTCATTCAGATGCGGGGGATGGATCATGCGGGTCGCGGTTATCGGTGGTGGGGTGATAGGGCTGAGCATGGCCTACGCGCTGCTCCGTCAAGGGTATCGGGTGGATCTGATCGAGCAGCGTGAGGAAGTGGCGCTGGAGACCAGTTTCGCCAACGGTGGTCAGCTCAGTTATCGCTATGTCTCACCCTTGGCCGATGCCGGTGTGCCGCTGCAGGCGCTGTCGTGGATGCTGCAGGGGAATGCCCCGCTGCGTTTTCGCCCCAGCCTGAGCCCGCACCAGTGGCAATGGTGCTTGCGCTTTCTGCTGGCTTGCCGCCGCTCGGTGAACCAGCGCAATGGCGCGCACCTGCTGCGCCTGGCCTTGTACAGCCAGTCGGTATTGCAGGGTTGGCGCGAGCAGGAGGCGCTGGATGATTTCTCCTGGCGCGCCAATGGCAAGTTGGTGATCTACCGCAACGCTGCGAGCTGGAACAAGGCGCGCAGCGCAGTCGGTGAATCGGCGCATCAACGCCTGCTCGACGCTGATCAATGCCTTGAGCTGGAGCCTGCCCTCGAAGGGCTGGCCGGCCGATTCCAGGGCGGTGTCTTCGCGGCCGGTGACGAGGTCGGTGACTGTCATCAGTTTTGCCGACAACTGCTGCGCAAGCTGCGCAGCAATCCGTCGTTCCGCCTGCATGCCGGGCGGCGGGTCACTGCGCTACCCCTTGAGCACGGCAGGGTCAGGGCCGTGGCGCTGCATGACGGGGAGCTGGAGGTCGATCATGTGGTGGTCGCGGCAGGTGTCGGCAGCGTGGCATTGCTCCGCCCGCTGGGGGTGCGACTGCCGATATACCCGCTCAAGGGCTACAGCCTCACCTTGCCGCTGGCCGACCGCGCAGCGGGCCCGGAGACCAATGTCACCGATTACGACCACAAGGTGGTCTACGCCCGCCTGGGCGAGCGTTTGCGGGTTGCTGCAATGGTCGATATCGGCGGTTGGGATGCCACGCCAGACCCTGATCGGCTGGCTGAATTGAGACAGCTTGCCCAGGCCAGCTTTCCTCGCGCGGGCGATTACGCGGCTGCCGAGACCTGGGCGGGAATGCGCCCGGCGACACCGGAGGGCACGCCACTGTTGGGCGCCAGCGGCATCGGCAATCTCTGGCTGAACGTCGGCCATGGCAGCCTGGGCTTCACCCTGGCATGCGGCAGCGCCGAGGTGCTGGCGCAACTGATAGGCCAGCAACAACCGGCGATCGCTCTCGATGGTATGCAGTTGGCATCCTGAGAACCCCCGAACACTCACAACAGCAGGAGTTTGCCATGTCCGTGCAACGTATTCAGACCAACGACCGCCTTTCTGGCGCGACGATCTTCTCCGATCTGGTGTTCCTCTCTGGCCAGGTGCCGAGCGACCGCAGCCAGGATGTAGCTGGGCAGACCGCCCAGGTGCTGGAAAAGATCGACGCGCTGCTGACCGAGGCGGGATCGGATCGAAGTCACATGCTCAGCGCGCAGATCTGGCTGAAAGACATCGAGAAGGACTTTGCTGCCATGAATGCGGTCTGGAGTGATTGGCTGCCAGCCGGCTGCGCGCCTGCCCGGGCCACGGTCGAGGCACGCCTGGCTTCTGCCGATGTCCTGGTCGAGATCATGGTCATTGCAGTACGTAAGGCGGCTTGACGGCCGCAATGGTTGTACCGATGGCGCTGGTGATGACAGCCCATCCACCGTTCGAAAAAACAACAACACGAGGACGTTGATATGCAGCAGCATCGAATCATGGGTTTCCTGGCATGTGTCATGGGCAGCACCTTGCTGAGCAGTCCCCTGGTCGCTCAGGAGCGCTACGTGACCATTGGCACCGGTGGGCAGACGGGCGTTTATTACACGGCCGGACAGTCGATCTGTCGGTTCCTCAATCGCAGTGGCGCCGAGCACGGCATCAAGTGCAACGCGCCATCTTCCGCTGGCAGCGTCAGCAACATTGCCTCGATCAAGAGCGGCGACTACGACTTCGGGTTCATTCAGTCCGATCATCAGAACAAGGCGCTCTCGGGCCAGGCGCCTTTCGACCAGGATGGCGCTGTCGAAGATCTGCGCGTGGTCTTCTCCCTGCAGAGCGAAATCCTCACCGTGGTCGCCCGTGCAGACAGCGGTATCGAGACCTTCGCCGACCTCAAGGGCAAGCGCGTGAATATCGGCGTGCCGGGCTCTGGCAGTCGCGATACCTTCGATGAGGTGATCCAGGCCAGCGGCTGGAGCAAGTCCGACTTCTCTCTCGCCGCTGAACTCAAGCCTGCCGAGATGGCGGCTGCACTGGGGGACAACAACCTGGATGCCATCACCTATGTGGTCGGCCATCCGAGTGGTGCCATCCAGGAAGCCATGGCTACCGTCGAGACCCGCCTGATCCCGGTCAGCGGCCCTGATATCGACAAGCTCCTGGCACAGGCCAGCTACTTCACCAAGGCGGATATCCCGGCTGGTGTCTATCCTGGTGTTGAGCAGCCCGTCCCATCCATCGGCGGTAAAGCGGTTCTGGCCACTTCGGCCAAGACCGATCCCGAGGTCGTCTACCAGTTGGTCAAGTCGGTATTCGATAACCTGGAGCGCTTCAAACGCCTGCATCCGGCGTTTGCCGACCTGCAGGCCGAGGACATGATCAAAGCGGGGCTAACGGCTCCGATGCATGAAGGGGCACTACGTTTCTACAAGGAAAAAGGCTGGCTCTAGCCGGGGTGGAGAGTCTCAGGCTGGGCTCTAAACTCTTCGATAGCGGGCGCAGTTGAGCTGGTATAGGTAAACTGCGTGCTCAGAGATCCTTTCAAAGGGTCAAAAACCGAGCCCCTCCGTCAACGAGGGGCTCGCCGTTTTTATCAGAATGACAACGTAGGTGTCCTACCCTATGGCCGAAAAAAAACTGTCCACCGAAGAACTGATTGCCCAGGATGTCGGCGCGCGTACGCCCGTCGGTCCGATGGCTCAGGTGATCACCGGGCTTGCCTTGCTCTGGTCGCTGTTCCAGTTGTGGATCGCCTCGCCACTGCCGTTCATCTTCGGTGTCGGCGTACTCAACGATACCCAGACCCGCGCCATCCACCTGGCGTTCGCCTTGCTGCTGGCCTTTCTCGCCTACCCGGCGTTCAAGAGGTCGCCGCGTGATCGGGTGCCGCTGCTGGATATCGCCCTTGGCCTGGTCGCCGCTGCCAGTGCCGCCTATCTGTTCATCTTCTACCAGCAGTTGGCCCTGCGCCCTGGCAGCCTGACCACGGGCGACCTGGTGACCGCCTGCATCGGTATCCCCCTGCTGCTGGAAGCCACGCGCCGTGCGCTGGGCCCACCCCTGGCGATCATTGCCCTGGTGTTTCTGGTCTACAGCCTGGCCGGCCCATACATGCCCGGCCTGCTCGCGCACCGCGGGGTCAGCTTTACCGCGCTGGCCAACCACCAGTGGATCACCACCGAAGGCGTGTTCGGTATCGCCCTCGGCGTATCCACCAGTTTCGTGTTCCTCTTCGTGTTGTTCGGTGCGCTGCTCGAGCGTGCCGGTGCCGGACACTATTTCATCCAGCTGGCGTTCAGCCTGCTCGGCCACTTCCGCGGCGGCCCGGCCAAGGCGGCGGTGCTGGCTTCAGGCCTGACCGGGATGATTTCCGGTTCGTCGATCGCCAACGTGGTGACCACCGGTACCTTCACCATTCCAATGATGAAACGCACCGGCTTCTCCGCGGAGAAGGCCGGTGCGGTCGAAGTGGCCTCGTCGGTCAATGGCCAGATCATGCCGCCGGTAATGGGGGCTGCGGCCTTCCTGATGGTCGAGTACATCGGCATGCCCTATGTCGAGATCATCAAGCACGCCTTCCTGCCTGCCGCGATTTCCTACATCGCGCTGCTCTACATCGTGCATCTGGAGTCGCTCAAGCTCGGCCTGCAGCCCATCGGCGGCCATCAGCCCAAGCCGTGGCTGCGCCGCCTGACCGGCTTCGCCTTTGGCGCGGCGCTGATCAGCGGCCTGTCGCTGGCGGTCTACTACGGTCTTGGCTGGCTCAAGCCGGCGCTCGGCGACTACGCCCTGCCGGTGATTGGCGCTCTGCTCGCGGTGGTTTACCTGGCGCTGTTGAAAGTCGCTGCCAGTGTGCCCGTGCTGCCGGCCGAAGACCCCAATGCACCGCTGGAAGAGTTGCCGCAGACCCGCGCGGTACTGCTCTCCGGCCTGCACTTTTTGCTGCCGGTAGTGGTGCTGGTCTGGTGCCTGATGATCGAGCGCCTGTCGCCCGGCCTGTCGGCCTTCTGGGGCAGCGTGATGCTGATCATCATCCTGCTCACCCAGCGCCCGCTGCTGAGCTGGATGCGCCGCGACGGCAGCCATGACCACGGCACCTTCGTCGATGGCGTGGTCGACCTGCGCGAAGGCCTGATTGCCGGTGCCCGCAACATGATCGGTATCGGCATCGCCACTGCCGCCGCCGGCATCATCGTCGGCGCCGTGTCGCAGACCGGCGTGGGCCTGGTGCTGGCCGATCTGGTCGAGTTGCTGTCGATGGGCAACCTGCTGCTGATGCTCATGCTGGTGGCGGTGTTCAGCCTGATCCTCGGCATGGGCCTGCCGACCACGGCCAACTACATCGTGGTGTCCAGCCTGCTGGCGCCGGTGGTGGTGGCGCTGGGGCAGCAGAGCGGCCTGATCGTGCCGCTGATCGCGGTGCATCTGTTCGTCTTCTACTTCGGCATCATGGCCGACGTGACCCCGCCCGTGGGCCTGGCCTCGTTCGCCGCCGCGGCGGTGTCCAAGGGTGATCCGATCAAGACCGGCCTGGTGGCGTTCTTCTACAGCCTGCGTACTGCGGCGTTGCCTTTCCTGTTCATCTTCAACACCGATCTGCTGCTGATCGACGTGGACTTCTGGCATGGCGTGCTGATCTTCATCGTCGCGACCATCGCCATGCTGATCTTCGCCGCCGGCACCCAGGGCTTCTTCCTGGTGCGCAGCCGCTGGTACGAGAGCGTGTTGCTGCTGCTGGTCGCCTTCAGCCTGTTCCGCCCCGGCTTCTGGATGGACATGGTGCACGACCCGTATCAGGACATTCCGCCAGCCCAGCTGGCCCAGGCGCTCGATGGCGTCGAGGATGGCAGCTCGCTGCGCCTGCGTATTCGCGGTGAGGATGCAGTCGGTGATCCGCGTGACTTCAGCCTGCTGCTGCCGGTGCCCGATGGTGCCACCGGCGAGGAACGCCTGCAGAAACTGGGGCTGAACCTGTATGAGGAAGACGGCAAGGTGCTGGTCGACAGCGTTACCTTCGGCAGCATGGCGGCCGATGCCGGGCTGGAGTTCGACCAGCAGATCCTCAAGGTGCGCGCGCCGACCGACCGCTGGGTCAAGGAGCTGATGTGGATTCCGGCCTTCGTGCTGTTCGGTCTGATCGTGCTCCTGCAGCGTCGTCGCCAGGTGCCGCAGGCGGCATAACCGGGTCGACGCGACACCAACAAGGCAGCTTCGGCTGCCTTGTTCGTTTATGGCCGATGGCCGGGTTGATAGACTCGCCGGCCTGACCATTCGGACAACAAGGACTCAGCCCGTCATGTCGACGCCGCGCGTGCATTACCCCTGGTACAAGAAGGAGGACACCGACGCCTTCTTCGCTCTGTTCCAGAACAACATCGCCAACTTCGTGATCATCGCCATCAGCATGCTGGGTATGGGCTTTCCTGCCGAGATCGTGTTCGCTCAGGTGTTGCCGGGTGCGGCGGTGGCGGTGATGGCCGGCAACTTCTACTACGCCTGGAGCGCCGCACGGCTGGCGCACAAGGAAAACCGCGCGGACGTCACCGCGTTGTCCTACGGCATCAGCACGCCGGTGATGTTCGTCTTTCTGTTCGGCGTGCTGCTACCGGCCAAGACCCTCACCGGCGACGCCGAGCTGGCCTGGAAGGTGGCGGTGGCCGCCTGCTTCATCAGTGGCCTGATCGAGGCCGCCATCAGCCTGGTCGGCAACTGGGTGCAGCGTCATCTGCCGCGTGCTGCCATGCTTGGCGCGGTGGCCGGGGTGGCGCTGACCTTCATTGCCGGGGAAATGCTGTTCAAGACCCTGGAAGTCCCAGTGATCGGCCTGCTGGTACTGGCCATCACCATCGTCGGCCTGGTGGCGCGGGTGAGCATGCCGTTCCGCCTGCCGGCCTCGCTGTTCGCCATCGTCGTCGGTACGGCGCTGGCCTACCTGATCGGCGCCGCTGACGGCGGCAAGTTCAGCGACGCCTTCACCCATCTGGGTTTCTACCCGCTGCTGCCCAATATGGCCTGGTACGAAGGTCTGGGCCTGCTGTTCACCAGCCTGCTGGCGCTGATGACGGTGATCCTGCCGATCACCCTGTACAACGCCATCGAGACCATGAACAACGTCGAGGCCATGAGCGCCGCCGGTGACAGCTACAGCGTGCGCGAGTGCCAGGCCGTGGACGGTCTCGGCACTTCGCTCGGTGCGCTGTTCGGCGGTGTGTTCCCGACCACCGTGTACATCGCCACCGTCGGTTCGAAGTGGATGGGCGCCGGACGCGGTTACAGCCTGCTCAATGGCGCGGTGTATGGCCTGGCGACCATGTTCGGTCTGATCGCCTTCATCGCCGCGCTGATTCCGGTGTCGGTGGTGGCGCCGATTCTGGTGTTCGTCGGCATGTCGATGATCGCCACGGCGTTCAACAGCAACCACGCCCGTTACTACCCGGCGGTGGCGCTGGCGATGCTGCCGTACTTCGCCAATTACCTGATGACCCGCTTCAACCGCGGCGCACCCGAAGTGGTCGAGGGTATTTCCAGTGCCATCGGCGCGCTGGGGCAGGGCGCCATGTTCAGTGCCATCCTGCTCGGCGCCATGTGCGTGGCGGTGATCGATCGCCAGTTCCGCCAGGCCACCACCTTCGCCCTGGTGGCGGCGGCCATGGCTTTCTTCGGCCTGATGCACGCGCCCAAGCTGGCCTGGTACGCCGCGCCGGACTTCGTCCACGGCTATCTGCTGATGGCGCTGTTCTTCGCCTGGTACGCCTGGCGCGGTGTGCAGCCGGCCGAGCCAGAGCGCGTGACAAGCGCCGACTGAGTCATTCGCCACCTTCGAGCTTGAGGGCGCCGGTCTCGCCGCCCTCCAGCACCACGTAGGCGCTGGCGCAGAACAGCGAGTTGAGCCGTTTCATGTCGGCGATCAGCTCCAGGTGCAGGGAGCTGGTTTCGATGCTCTGCACCACCTGCCGTTGCAGCCGGCCGATATGGGCATGCGCCAGGCGCCTTTCCTGGGCGCGGAAGCGGCGCTTCTCCCGCAGCAGCTGGCTGGCACTGGCGTGATCGGCACTGAGGAACACGTTGAGCCCCAGGCGCAGGTTGGCCATCAGTTGCCCATGCAGGCTGGTCAGTTCCTCCAGCCCCTTTTCGGAGAAGGCCCGGCGTTGCGCGGTCTTCTCGTTCTGGATTTTGCCGAGCATGCGTTCGATCAGGTCGCCGGCCTGTTCCAGGTTCACGGCCAGTTCGAGAATCTCCGCCCAGCGCCGACTTTCGTGCTCGCTCAGCGCTTCTCGCGGGATCTGCGCGAGATAGAGTTTGACCGCGCGACAGAGACTGGCGACATCGTCATTGAGGCTGCGCAGCTCCTTGTTCAGCGCCGGCTGGTTCTGTTCCAGCACCGGCAGCAGGCGGCCGAGCATGGCTTCGATCTTGTCGCCCACGCGCAGGGTTTCGCGTACCGCGTTGGACAGCGCCAGGCTCGGCGTGGCCAGTGCTGTCGGGTCGAGATGGCGCGGCCGGGCAACGCCGCTGTCGTCGGCCCGATCCGGCAGCAGCCAGTTGCAGAAACGCGCCATCAGCCCGACGCTGGGCAACATCAGCAGCGCGCGCAGGGTGTTGTAGAGCAGGTGGAAAGCGATCACCAACTCTGCCGGGCGCCAGTTCAGGCTGTCCAGCCAATGGGCCAGGGGCTGCAGTACGGGCAGCACCAGCAGCAGTCCGATCAGCTTGTAGATCAGGCTGCCCAGCGCCACGCGACGCCCGGCCGGGTTCTGCAGGCTGCTGGTGAGAAAGGCCAGCAGGCCGCTGCCGATATTGGCGCCGATCACCAGGCCGATGGCCACGGGCAGGCTGATCAGCCCGGCGCCGGCCAGGGTCGCGGTGAGCAGCACAGCCGCCAGGCTGGAGTAGGTGAGCAGGGCGAACATCGCGCCAACCAGTGCGTCGAGCAGCAGGTCGCCGGTCAGCGAGGCGAACAGCACGCGTATCCCGCGCGCTTCGGTGATCGGCGTAGCCGCAGCGACGATCAGTTCCAGTGCCAGCAGCATCAGGCCGAGGCCGATGGCCACGCGGCCAAGCTGGCCGGCACGGGTCTGCCGCCGCGAGAGGAAGAAGATCACCCCGAGAAAGATCAGCAGCGGGCTCAGCCAGCTCAGGTCGAGGGTCAGCACGCGTGCCATCAGGGCGGTGCCGACATCCGCGCCGAGCATGATCGCCAGGCCGGGCGCCAGGGCCATCAGGCCCTGGGCGACGAAGGAGGTGACCAGCAGGGCTGTGGCGTTGCTGCTCTGCACCAGCGCCGTGACGCCGATGCCGGCGACGAACGCCAGCGGCCGGCGGCCGATGTTGTGGCTGAGCACCTTGCGCAGTTGTGAACCAAACACGCGCAGGATGCCGGTACGTACGATGTGTGTGCCCCAGACCAACAGGGCAATGGCTGACAGCAAATGCAGCAGGGTCAGCATAAATCGGCCCCCTGAAAGACGGCCGATTAGAGGTTATGGTTTCGGCCTGTATAGATGAGCATCGGCCGAAATCGCCCATAAAGCCAGTCAGCCGTCGCGCAACACTTTGAGTTCGGCATCGTCGGCAGAGAAACCGCGCTCGAGTTTGAACTTGAGGCTGAGGTCGGTACGCGAGTCGGCGAACTTGAGCGCTTCGGCCAGGTTGATGCGGCCGGCTTCGAGCAGGGCGAACAGGTGCTGGTCGAAAGTCTGCAGGCCTTGTTCGGCCGCCCGCGCCGTGGCTTCGCGCAACTCCTCCAGTTCGTCGCGCTGAATCAGGTCACGGATGTAGGGCGTACCGAGCATCAGCTCCACTGCCGCCACGCGCTTCTGCGCGATGCCGGGCACCAGACGCTGGCCGATCACCGCCAGCAGGTTGTGCGCGACATCGGCCAGCACCTGCTTGCGCGCCTCGTCGGGGAAGAAGCGGGCGATGCGTTCGATGGCGTGGCTGCTGCTGGTGGCGTGCAGGGTGGCGATGCACAGGTGGCCGGTCTCGGCGTAGTGCAGTGCGTGCTGCATGGTGGCGGCGTCGCGGATCTCGCCAAGCATGATCACGTCCGGCGCCTCGCGCAGCACATTGCGCAGGGCGTCGTCGAAGCTGTGGGTATCGAGGCCGACTTCGCGTTGATCGATGATCGAGCGCTGGTGGCTGTGGAGGAACTCGATGGGGTCTTCGATGCAGACGATATGGCCGCTCTTGTGGCGGTTGCGAAAATCCAGCATCGCCGCCAGCGTGGTGGACTTACCCGAGCCCGCCGCGCCGGTGACCAGAATCAGCCCGCGATCCTGCATGGCCAGTTTCTCCAGCAGCTTGGGCAGGCCGAGTGCCTCGAAACCGGGAATCTGGCTTTTGATCAGGCGCACCACCATGGCCACTTCACCCCGCTGGTAGTAGACGTTGACCCGATAGCGTCCGGCGCCTTGCAGGCTGACCGCCAGGTTCATCTCCAGATCGCGTTCGAACTCGGCGATCTGTTTCTGGGTCATCAACTGATAGGCCAGTTGCTGCACTTCGCCGGCCTTCAGGATGCGCTGGCCCGCCGCTTGGCTATGGCCTTCGACCTTCATGTGCGGCGGCGCACCGACACTGAAGAACAGGTCCGATCCGGCATGCTGGTGCATCAGCTGCAGGTAGGGGAATACGTCGGGTTGCTCGGCGTTGGTTTCGTTCATCGGCTTGCCGCAGGTCATTCGTGTTGCAGCAAGGATAGACGGCGTCCTGCAGCGCCAGTTGTTCCGTATCAAGAGAACGGCATGAATTGTCGCCCTATAACCGGGTTGCGCTGGACAGCCTTGCTCACGAAGGCGAGAGTCAATGATCAGGAGCGCGAAGGCGGATGCAGGCCAGGTACTGGAGATCGATGGTGGGATTTTGGGGGGCGGCTCTGCTGAGTCTGCTGTTGTGCGCATCGGCGCGCGCACAGGTGCTGCATCTGGCTACTGGTGACGACTACGCGCCCTTTACCGGCAAGGCCCTGCCCGGGCAGGGCATGCTCACCCAGGTGGTGCGCGCGGCACTGGCCGAGCAAGGCACGGCGATCACGCTCGATTGGCTGCCCTGGAATCGCGGTTATCTGAAGGCCAAACGCGGCGACTACGATGCCACCTTTCCCTACGTCCGGTCCGCCGAGCGTGAGGCGGAGTTTCTCTACTCTGCGCCCATCTATATGGCCGAGCAGTACATCTTCAGCCGGGCCGGTGATCACGTCGAACTCGATGATCTGCCGGCCATGAGCGGCCGCCGGCTCTGCTACCCACTGGGCTGGCAGCCACCTGCAGCGATCCAGCAATTGCTCGACCAGGGCGTGTTGCGTCGCCATTCTCCGCTGGGGCTGCATGAATGTGCGCGGTTGTTGCTGCTCAAACGAGACGACCTGTTCGTCGCCGACCGCAACCTGGGGGACAGCGCCCTGCGCAGTGCCGGCGCCGACATGCAGCGTTTTCATCGGTCGCAGGCGCCATTGCAGAGCAATACGCTGCACCTGATCGTCTCGCGGCAACATCCACATGCTGCCGAGTTGATCGAGGGCTTCGACCGCGGGCTCGAAGCGCTCAAGGCGAGTGGGGAGTATCAGCGTCTGATCGAGCGCTACGCGCAATAACAGCTCAGGCCAGCAAGGCCATGATCGCCACTAGGCTGCCCGCTGCCAGCAGCGTCTGCAGGGTAATGATGCCGGCCATCAGCTGACTGTCGCCGCCGAGCTGGCGGGTCAGTACATAGGCCGTGGGGGCGGTGGGCAGGGCGAAGAACAGCACCAGCACCGCGCTTTCCATCGCCGGAAGCGCCAATGCCCAGGCCACGCCCCAGGCCAGCAGCGGCATCGCCAGCAGCCGCAGTACGCTGTTCCAGCCCAGCGCGGGAATCTCCCCACCCAGTTGCTCGGGCTTCAGTGCCGCGCCGACGCAGAGCAGGCCAAGCGGCAGGCTGGCGGCGGCGAGCAGGCTGAGCAGGCGGTCCGTGCCACCCGGCAGGCCGATGCCCGTGAGGTTGAACAGGGCGCCGCCGACACAGGCAAGAATCAGCGGGTTCTTGATGATCGGCAGCAGCAGGCTACGCGCGCTGACGCCGCGCTCGGCAGTCAGCGACCAGACCGACAGCACGTTCACCGTCGGCACCATCAGGGCCAGCATCAGCGCGGCCAGCGTCAGGCCCTGCTGGCCGAACAGGCTGCCCACTGCGGCCAGGCCCAGGTAGGTGTTGAAACGCAGGATGCCCTGGCTGAAGGCGCCGAAGCGTCCGGCCGGCCAGCCCCGCAGGCGGCGTACCAGCAGCAGGACGACCCAGGCGATGCCCAGCGCCAGCAGCACGGCCAGGGCCAGGCGCGGCAGGGCCGGGTTGTTCAGCGGTGCGCGGGCCAGGCTGGAGAACAGCAGCGCAGGGAACAGGATGAAATAGTTGAGGCGCTCGGCACCCGGCCAGAAGGCCTCGCTCGGGAACTCACGCAGGCGCAGCCAGTAGCCGGCGACTATCATGGCGAACAGCGGCCACAGGGCCAGCAACAGGTCTATCACGGGAACCCCCGATGGTGGTGAGCGCCTATCTTGGTCAGCGGCGCGGGGCAATGCAAGGCGGAGGCAGAATGAAGATCGAACATCAGGGCGGTTGCCAGTGTGGTGCGCTGCGTTACCGCATCGAGGCGCCGCTGACGGATAGTGCGCATTGCCATTGCACGATCTGTCGGCGCAGCAGCGGCGGCATCCTCACCACCTGGGTCACGGTGCCGCGCCAGGCGTTTCAGTGGTTGCGCGGCACACCGAAGGCTTTCGCCTCATCGAGCAGTTGCACGCGCTATTTCTGTGGCGACTGCGGCGCTCACCTGGCGCTGTTTACTTCGCTCAGCCCGGAGACCCTGGACGTGACCGTGGCCACGCTGGATAAGCCTGAACAGGCGCCGGCGAATCGGCATATCTGGGTGGAGAGCCGCTTGCCCTGGCTGACGGTCGATCCGCAGTTGCCGGAAGAGAACGAAGAGATCATTGCGTAGGGCCTTGCCCCGTAGCCCGGATGCAATCCGGGGCTGGCTGGCACGACTTTCCAGATTGCATCCGGGCGACCCCGCTCTCGAATCTAGGGCAACTCCAGTCCACCACTGGCCTTGTGCAGGGCACGCAGGTGTTCGCCCAGTGCGACCAGATTGGCCTCGTTGGCTTCCAGCTCGGCCAGGCGCTCGGGTTGCAGCAGGTTGCGCACCTCGCCATCGAGCTCGTCGCTGAGCTGGCGCAGTTGCTGCTGGCGCTCGCGGCTGCGGTTTTCCAGGCCTTGCCATTCGCTGCCTTGCGGCAGGCCGTAGCCGCCGTCGAGCAATTCTGCCGGGCGACTGAGGAAGCCGCTGTTGGCGAGGATCTGTTCCAGCGCGGCGCCGGCCTTGTTCAGGCTCGGATCGCCGGCGGCGCGGCCGGTGAGGTAGCGCCGCTTGAGTTCGTCCTGGGCCAGCAGCAGTTGCCGGCGCAGCGCGGCCTGCTCCAGCAGCAACAGCGCGGCACTGGCGCGCAGGTCGGCCTGGGCGAACCAGGTGCGCCGGGTTTCGGCAGACTGCTCCAGCCAGGTCTCGACGCTGTCCTGGGTTATCGGCAGGCGCTCGCGCAGGACGCGGAACATCGCCTGGTAACGTTCGCGGAAGGAGTCGAAGCGATAACCCAGGCGCAGTGCTTCACGCGGATCTTCGAGCACCTGAGTGTCGGCCAGGCCGCGGGCATCCATCAGCTCCAGCAGGCCATTGGGCAGGATGCTGTCGAGCGCCTGCAGGCGTGGGTTGCCAGTGCCGCTGCGCAGCAGCTTGAGGGTTTCCACCGCACAGTTGTTGGAAACGAAGTAGTAGTCGCCGTCATAGCTCCAGTGCTGTTCGGCAGCGCGTACCACCAGTTGCTCGACCTCGTCGCGCGAAAGGCGCAGCGGTACCGATGCCAGGCTGCGCAGCTCGACCTTGGTGTATTCGTCGATCACCTGCTCCAGCGGCAGGACGAACAGGCGTGAGGGATAGACGCCAGTCAGGCCATCCCAGCTCGAGAGTTGCAGGTCGCCGACGAAGGCGCGGTAGGACAACACCAGGTGGTGATCGAGGTCCAGGCGGCAGTCCGGGCCACGCGGCCGGCCCGGCGCGCAGACCACCAGGCGCAGCATGCTGTGGCCCCAGCGGCTCATCCAGGCATCGTTGGCTTCGGCGAGCAGGTAGTCGACTTCATACACACGCTCGGGGTCGAGCCGTCCCAATGGCTGCTGGGCGAAGTCGCGCCCGGCGTTGAGGTAGGGGTAGTCGTTTGCGCACGGCTCGCTCGGCGGCGTCCAGTCGAAGTGCTCGCGGAAATAGCGGGCCAGTGAAGGGCGTCGGCAGGCGTAGCTGGGATCGAGCAGGAAATACTCGAGATTGACCGCGACGAATTCCAGCGCATTGGTCAGCTCGTAGTTGTCCGGGCTGCGCGCGACCTGGCCATTGTCCAGATCGCGTGCTCCACGCTGGCCGACACGCTGCTGCCAGCCGGCCAGATCGAGCAGACGGGGATCGTCGCTGAGGGTGAAGCGGCGTTCGGTCTGGCCGCGGCAATCATCCGGCAGCCCGACCAGGTCCGTCGAACCGGAGCGTTGCTGGCAGAGAGAGATGTGTCGACGCTGGGCCGCAGGCCACAGGCGTGCGCGGTCGTACAGGTGGGTCAGCTCGTGCACCAGAGTGGCCAGCAGTTCCTGGCGTTCGCTGCCGTGTGGGCGAGCGGTGCGATTCTTTGCCGCCGAGCCATCGACCAGTTTCGGCAGGAGTTCGGCATTGAGCTCGATACCACTGAAACGCCCGACCTGGCCGTAGACCTCCGAGGGCAGCCCGGCACGCCAGCTGACTTTTACGTGGCGATCCAGTCGTTGGACGAAGCGCGGAGGCAATGCCGCCATAGCCTCGTTCAGCAGGGTCTGGCTCGCCTGGCGTTCGGCGGCATCGAGGCCGGCGGTTTCCAGGTCCAGGCGCAGCTGCGCCTGGGCGCCGCCTGCAGCTATCGCCAGCAGCGCGAAGCAGCACCAGGCGGCGAGGTGGATCACAGCGCGAGAATGGCTTCGGCCAGTTGCAGGTCGCTGGCAGCCTGCGCTTGCGGCAGCTGCTGGCGGATGGTCTGCAGCGCAGCCTCCAGTTGCGCGCCGCGAATCTCGCCGGCACTGGCGACGAAGCTGGCGGCATCGTCACGGGCTTGCACCACGGCTTTCATATCGCGCAGCGAAGTGGTGGTGTCGGAGGTGAAATTGATACTGCGATCCAGGGCGCGCACCACGATGTTGCTGGTGGCGACCACGGTTTGCGCCTGGGCGATACCGCTGAACAGGGCGCAGGCGGCGACGGTGATGACGAATGAACGACGCATGATAAGAAGCTCCGAGGACTGCAGAACGGACGATTTGACGTGCACAGGCCGGCGCGGTTCCCCGCGACCAGGCAGGTAGGCGAAGTTTACGGGGCTAGGCAGCGCCGGTCAGCAGCGAGCTGATCGAGAGACGTGTGCAGAGTTTTCACAGGCTGAGGATAGCCTGGGCCAGTGCGAGGTCATCGGCTTTGGCCAGCTCGGGGTCATGGTTGCGAATCTGCAGCAGTGCTGCTTCTAGCCGTGCGCTACGGATCGCTCCATCGCTGGCTACGAAGCTGGCAGCATCGTCGTGGGCGGCGCGTAGCTGTTTCATGTCGCGCAGCGAACTGGTCGCGTCAGAGGTGGCCTGGGCGGTGCCGGCCAAGGCTCCGCCCAGGGTATCGGTGGTCGCGACCAGGCTGCTGGCGCAGGCAGTACCGGCCAGCCCCAGCGAAAGGAGAGCTGCAATCAGGGATTTGTTCAGGTGCATGTGGGTAACTCCGGTAGGGCGGGGCGCTGTTCTGCCCGCATCCGCAGCTTAGCCCAACAGCGTTCCCCGCTCCATTGCTGGCTCAGCGCCAGAATGGCTTGGCCAGTTCCTGTTCACGCTGAGTGGTGCTGATGCCGGCGTCAGCCAGCTGCTGCTCATTGAGCAAAGCAAGTTGCCGGCGGGTACGGTAGTTGCGCTGCCAGTGACGCAGCATCGAGTAGAGGCCGAGCCAGTGCAGAGATGTGCGGCGGGCAGATTGCGTGAGCGGTTCGTGAGTGCGGTCCATGGCGTTCTCCTGTCTAGAGACAAGGTGGCAGCTCATGGTCTCGCAAGCGTTCGTGAACGAGCAGATACAACCAGGGGCAATTGTGTGGGGGCAGTGGGGATTTTATGGCAACTGTACTGCTCGTCAGGGCGACGACTGTTGCAGATAAAACGAAAGCTCCACCGCAGCAGAGGCGGTGGAGCTCTCAGAAGATCCCAATTCTGGGATGGAGCAAAGCGGCTATCAGCGCCAGAACGGCTTCTGCAGTTCGACGAAACGCTGGTTCTCGCTGATACCGGCATCGGCCAGCAGGCGGGCATCCAGTCGAGCCAGTTGACGACGGCTGACGATGCGGCGCTGCCACAGAGTAAGGGTAGCGATAACGCGGAGTGGCCAGGCGGACTTGTCACTGGCAACGCTGTGGGTTTGGAGCAGGGCGGAACTGAGGGTACGTTCCATGGTGGTCATCCTTCCGCTTGTGGCGGGGTGTGTTTGCTGTCGATGGGCAAATTATCCCGAGGGCAGCAGTGGCCCAGTAGTCACAGCTGAAAGAAATTGTTGTGCTATTAGATAGGTTGCTTTGTAACTGTGCTACCTGAAAATCGATTAACTGTACTTGTGATAAGTGATAATCCTGGGTGCAACCGACTTATGCGAGATTTTTAACTGGGTGCAACCCAAAAATACTGGTCTTTCAAGCAGTACAGTTACAAATTGATTTGCCATGCTTGTTGACCTGAATGTCAGTTTTTTTGCCGATGGCAGCAACAAAAAACCCGGCACATGACCGGGTTTCCTGTCGAACTGGTCAGGCTTAGTCGACCGCCTTGACCATATCCTCGATGACCTTCTTGGCATCGCCGAAGACCATCATGGTCTTGTCCATGTAGAACAGTTCGTTGTCCAGGCCGGCGTAGCCGCTGGCCATCGAGCGCTTGTTGACGATCACGGTCTTGGCCTTGTAGGCCTCGAGGATCGGCATGCCGGCGATCGGCGACTTCGGATCGTTCTTCGCGGCCGGGTTGACCACGTCGTTGGCACCGAGCACCAGCACCACGTCGGTCTGGCCGAACTCGGAGTTGATGTCTTCCATCTCGAACACCTGCTCGTACGGCACCTCGGCCTCGGCCAGCAGTACGTTCATGTGGCCCGGCATGCGGCCGGCGACGGGGTGGATCGCGTACTTCACGGTCACGCCACGGTGGGTCAGCTTCTCGGCCAGCTCCATCAGTGCGTGCTGGGCACGGGCTACCGCCAGACCGTATCCGGGCACGATGACCACGGTGTCGGCGTTGGTCAGCAGGAAGGCCGCATCGTCGGAAGAACCGGATTTGACGCTGCGCTGCTCCTGGCTGCCGGCAGAGGCGCCAGCATCCGCATCGGCACCGAAGCCGCCGAGGATGACGTTGAAGAACGAGCGATTCATCGCCTTGCACATGATGTAGGAGAGGATGGCGCCCGAAGAACCCACCAGCGAGCCGGCGACGATCAGCATCGAGTTGTTCAGCGAGAAGCCGATACCCGCCGCTGCCCAGCCCGAGTAGGAGTTGAGCATCGACACCACTACCGGCATGTCGGCACCGCCGATGGGGATGATGATCAGCACGCCGATGACGAAGGCCAGTGCCACCAGGATGGCGAAGGCGCGGATATCACCGGTGAAGGTGAAGTACAGGCCCAGGGCCAGAATCGCCAGGCCGATCACCAGGTTGACCATGTGCTGGCCCTTGAAGACCACCGGGGCACCCTGGAACAGGCGGAACTTGTACTTGCCCGACAGCTTGCCGAAGGCGATCACCGAACCGGAGAAGGTGATGGCGCCGATGGCCGCACCGAGGAACAGCTCCAGACGGTTGCCGGACGGAATCGCATCACCCAGGGCGGCGACGATGCCCAGCGACTGCGGCTCGACCACAGCGGCAATGGCGATGAAGACAGCGGCCAGGCCGATCATGCTGTGCATGAAGGCGACCAGTTCCGGCATCTTGGTCATTTCGACGCGCTTGGCCATGATGGTGCCGACGCTACCGCCGACCAGCAGGCCGCCGATGACGAAGCCGATGCCTTGCACGGCCAGTTCGGCGCCCAGCTTGTGGATCAGGCCGACGGTGGTCAGGACGGCGATGGCCATGCCGATCATGCCGAACAGGTTGCCGCGACGCGAGGTGGTCGGGTGCGACAGACCCTTGAGCGCCTGGATGAAGCACACCGAGGCGACGAGGTAGAGAACAGTGATCAGGTTCATGCTCATGGTCAGTGCTTCTCCGCCTGCGCTTTCGGCGCCTTCTTCTTGAACATTTCCAGCATGCGTCGGGTGACCAAAAAGCCACCGAACACGTTCACTGCGGCCAGGGCCACGGCCAGGGTGCCCATGGCCTTGCCCAGCGGGGTAACCGTGAGCGCGGCAGCGAGCATGGCGCCGACGATCACGATGGCGGAAATGGCGTTGGTCACGGCCATCAGCGGGGTGTGCAGGGCCGGGGTGACGTTCCACACCACGTGGTAGCCAACATAGATGGCCAGCACGAAGATGATCAGGTTGTAGATGCCGTCGGAAATCAGATCCATGTCCTTGCTCCTTAGCCGTTCTTGCGCACGACTTCGCCGGCTTTGCACATCAGGCAGGCCGCGACGATGTCGTCTTCGAGGTTGAGCTGGAACTGGCCTTCCTTGTCGATCACGAGCTTGAGGAAGTCCAGCAGGTTGCGTGCGTACAGGGCGGAGGCGTCTGCCGGTACCAGTGCGGCCAGGTTGGTGTGGCCGACGAAGGTAATGCCGTGCTTGACCACCACTTGGCCAGCTTCGGTCAGCGGGCAGTTGCCGCCCTGAGCCGCAGCCAGGTCGATGACCACCGAACCCGGTTTCATTTCCAGCACGGTCGCTTCATGCAGCAGCGTCGGCGCCTTGCGGCCCGGGATCAGAGCGGTGGTGATGACGATGTCGGCCTGTTTGGCGCGCTCGTGTACCGCCTTGGCCTGACGCTCCATCCACGAGGCGGGCATCGGTCGGGCATAACCGCCGACGCCTTGGGCGCACTCGCGTTCCTCATCGGTCTCGAACGGCACGTCAACGAACTTGGCGCCGAGCGATTCGATCTGCTCCTTCACCGCAGGGCGCACGTCGGAGGCTTCGATCACTGCACCCAGGCGCTTGGCCGTGGCAATGGCCTGCAGGCCGGCGACGCCTGCACCGAGAATCAGCACGCGAGCGGCCTTAACGGTGCCGGCAGCGGTCATCAGCATCGGCATGAAGCGCGGGTAGTGGTTGGCGGCAAGCATCACGGCCTTGTATCCGGCGATGTTGGCCTGCGAACTCAGCACGTCCAGGCTCTGCGCGCGGGAGGTGCGTGGCGCGGCCTCCAGGGCGAAGGCAGTAATGCCACGGGCGTTCATGCGCGCAATGGTGTCGTTGCAGAAGGGGTTGAGCATGCCCACCAGTACGGCGCCGGCCTTCATCTGCGCCAGTTCGGCGTCAGTTGGCGCGACCACCTTCAGCACCAGATCGGCAGCGAAAGCGCTCGATTCGTTGCCAATAGCGGCGCCAGCGGCTTCATAGGCGCTGTCCGGGATGCTGGCGCTGATGCCTGCACCGGTCTGGACGGTCACCTGGTGGCCCTGGCCAACCAGTTTCTTGACGGTCTCGGGCGTCGCGGCAACCCGCGTCTCCCCAGCATGGGTTTCGAGAGGAACACCAATGTGCACTTCTAATCTCCTGCGTGATCTTTTTTGTGAACCGGTGCACTGCGCTGGCGCGCCGGCGATTGGGGATCAGCACAACACTCGCCGTAAGGTGGCGGGCGCGGCGATTGTGCAATCGAACGCAGACCCTTACAAGAAGTTATGGAGTAAAAAAAATGCATTACTACAAGTAATGGGTCTATGAGGGATTTTTATACTGCGCGCAGGCCGCGCCGTTTCTGGAGCGAAGGCAGAATTCACAGGCCTTTGCGCGGTATTTATCATTCATCAGGCGAATGACCGTTGGTCGCATCGACTGCGGTGTGGGAAGTAGCGAACGGCAGCGTTCGAAATAGTTGAATGCCCCGAAAGTACTGGTGTGGCGCGGATTGATTCGGCGATGGCGTTGTAGTGTGACTGTGTCGGTGCTACTCGTTCTGGTTGTGGTCTTTCATGCCTTCATCTGTGTGCATTTCGGCGGTACTGGCATCCGGGCGATAGGCGGCTGCTTGCTGCAGGAGCCAGTCGCGAAAGGCCTTGAGTGCCGAGGATTCGGCCTTACGCTCGGGCACCATCAGGTAGTAGGCGCGGTCGTTGTTGGGTACGGCGAGATCGATCGCGATGACCAGGCTTCCCTCCTGCAGCTCGCGTTGAATCAGGAAGGGTGGGATCAGCGCGACGCCCATTTCATGCCTGGCCGCTTGAGCGAGCATGGAAAACAGCTCCAGGCGTGGGCCAGTCATATCGCGCGGGACACTCATGCCTTGGGCCGCGAACCATTGGCGCCAGGCATAGGGGCGGGTGGTCTGCTGCAGCAAAGGGAGCGTGGCGATGCGCGCTGCATCGACTGGGGCGCCGTCCAGCAGCGCCGGGCTGCACACCGGAAGCAAATGCTCATGCATCAGGAAATGCGCCTGCGTACCTGACCACTCGGCATCGCCGTAATAGATGGCGGCGTCGAAGTGGGTGTCGGCGAACAGAAAGGGGCGCGTGCGGTTGGTCAGGTGTACCGTCACTTCCGGGTGCAGTTGCTGGAAGGTTCGCAAGCGCGGTAGCAGCCACTGCGTGCCGAAGGTTGGTACCACTGCCAATTCGATACTGCTGCTGCCTTGATTGCCCATCAGCGCCAGGGTGTCACGTTCCACGGCGTCGAGTTGTGCAGCTACCTTGCGGCTGTAGGCGACACCGGCCTCGGTCAGGATCACGCCGCGTCGCGAGCGGCGGAACAGCTCGACGTTGAGGAAGCTTTCCAGTCCACCGATCTGCCGGCAGACCGCGCTTTGCGTCAGGTTCAGCTCATCCGCCGCCTTGGTGAAGCTCTGGTGGCGAGCTGCGGACTCGAAGGCGACCAGGGCCGTGGTGCTGGGGATCTTGCGGCGCATCTGTGCGAAAGCCTCATTCATAAATGTTGAAAGCAGTTGCTAAAGCTATCTCGAAGTGAGCAAAAAGCACAGGTCTGTGCAAATTCTGCGTTTGCCCTGTTTGCCGCGCAGGCCTAGGATCAGGTCATTCCGGGTCGGCTGGACCGACCGCTTACTTAACTGCTTCGAGGTTTCTCGCGATGGCCAAGGCAAGCTTCAACTGGATCGACCCGCTGCTGCTGGATCAGCAACTGACCGAAGAAGAGCGCATGGTGCGCGACAGCGCCCAGCAGTTCGCTGACGACAAGCTGGCGCCTCGCGTGCTGGAGGCCTTCCGTCATGAGCAGACCGATCCGAAGATCTTCCGCGAGATGGGCGAGACTGGCCTGCTCGGCGCCACCATTCCCGAAGCCTATGGCGGCAGCGGCCTGAATTACGTGTGCTATGGCCTTATCGCGCGCGAGGTGGAGCGTATCGACTCCGGCTACCGTTCGATGATGAGCGTACAGTCGTCGCTGGTGATGGTGCCGATCAACGAGTTCGGCAACGAGGCGACCAAGCAGAAGTACCTGCCCAAGCTGGCCAGTGGTGAGTACATCGGCTGCTTTGGTCTGACCGAGCCGAACCATGGTTCCGATCCCGGCGCCATGGTGACGCGCGCCAGGAAGGTGGAGGGCGGCTATCGCCTGAGTGGCAGCAAGATGTGGATCACCAACAGCCCGATCGCCGATGTGTTCGTGGTCTGGGCCAAGGACGATGCCGGTGAGATTCGCGGCTTCGTGCTGGAGAAGGGGTGGGAGGGTCTGTCTGCGCCTGCCATCCACGGCAAGGTCGGTCTGCGTGCTTCGATCACCGGCGAGATCGTCATGGACAACGTGTTCTGCCCCGAAGAGAACGCCTTTCCTGATGTGCGCGGCCTGCGTGGCCCGTTCACCTGTCTTAACTCCGCTCGCTATGGCATCAGCTGGGGGGCGTTGGGCGCTGCCGAGTTCTGCTGGCACACGGCGCGCCAATATGTGCTCGACCGCAACCAGTTCGGTCGCCCGCTGGCGGCCAATCAGCTGATTCAGAAGAAGCTGGCCGACATGCAGACCGAGATCACCCTGGCCCTGCAAGGTTGCTTGCGCCTGGGGCGGATGAAGGACGAAGGCACTGCAGCCGTGGAAATCACCTCGATCATGAAGCGCAACAGTTGCGGCAAGGCCTTGGACATCGCCCGTCTGGCGCGTGACATGTTGGGCGGCAACGGCATCAGCGACGAGTTCGGTATCGCTCGTCACCTGGTCAACCTCGAGGTGGTCAACACCTATGAAGGTACTCATGACGTGCATGCGCTGATCCTCGGCCGCGCACAGACCGGTATCCAGGCGTTCTTCTAAGGGCGCCCTTGTTCAACCATCCGGGGTGCGCGTGACGTGCCCCGTGGAGAAACACCATGTCTGGTGCCCTTTCCCATATTCGCGTTCTCGATCTTTCCCGCGTGCTCGCCGGCCCCTGGTGCGGACAGATCCTTGGTGACCTCGGTGCCGAGGTGATCAAGGTGGAGCGACCAGGTTCCGGGGACGACACCCGACATTGGGGGCCTCCTTATATAAAGGATGCCGAGGGCGGTGATTCGCGCGAGGCCGCGTACTTTCAGAGCGCCAACCGCAACAAGCAGTCGCTGACGCTGGATTTCACCCAGCCCGAAGGGCAGCGGCTGGTCCGTGAGCTGGTCGCGCAGTGTGATGTGCTGCTGGAAAACTTCAAGGTGGGCGGCCTGGCAGCTTATGGCCTCGATTATGAATCGCTCAAGGCGATCAATCCGCGCCTTATCTATTGTTCCATCACCGGCTTCGGCCAAACCGGCCCTTACGCCAAGCGGGCTGGTTACGACTTCATGATCCAGGGGCTTGGCGGCCTGATGAGTCTGACCGGGCGCCCGGAGGGTGAGGAGGGCGCCGGGCCAATGAAGGTTGGCGTGGCGCTGACCGACATTCTCACCGGGCTCTATGCGACCGTGGGTGTTCTGGCTGCGCTGAATCAGCGTGAGCAATCCGGTATTGGCCAGCATATAGATGTGGCGTTGCTGGATGTGCAGGTTGCCTGCCTGGCCAATCAGGCCATGAACTACCTGACCACGGGCGCAGCTCCCAAACGCCTGGGTAATGCCCATCCCAATATCGTGCCCTACCAGGATTTCCCCAGTGCCGACGGCAACTTCATCCTGGCGGTTGGCAACGATGGGCAGTTCCGCAAGTTCTGCGAGGTCGCAGGTGTTGCGCATCTTGCCGACGACTTGCGTTTCGCGACCAACAAGGCTCGTGTCGCGCATCGCGTCGAGCTGATCCCGTTGTTGCGTCAGGCTACGGTATTCAAGACCACCGCTCAGTGGATCGAATTGCTGGAAACGGCTGGGGTGCCCTGCGGACCGATCAACGATCTGTCACAAGTGTTCGCCGACCCTCAGGTGCAAGCACGAGGTTTGCGCCTCGATCTGCCCAACGCCCTGGGCAGCACCACGCCGCAGGTCGCCAGCCCGCTGCGTCTCTCTGCTACGCCGGTGGCGTACCGCTCAGCTCCGCCTTTGCTGGGGCAGCACACCGACGACTTGTTGGAGAGGCTGCTGGGCATGACTGAGGCGCAGGTTGCCGAGCTGCGAAAGGCTGGAGTGATCTAGGCAAAACCGTCTTCTATATAGAGGGCGGAAGGTATCTGGATATATATGTGATTTTTTTGCTGGTCAGGGGTTTACAGCGCGTCGTGCTCATGTAGAATGCGCGCCTCGCTGAGACGAACCCAGGTTCGACGAAGCGCTAAGTTGTTGAGATAGAAAGAAAATTTCTTCAAAAACAACTTGACGAAGTAAAGAGGTGCTGTAGAATGCGCGCCTCACCGAAGCGGAAGAGATGAAGCTGAGGTTGCT
>NZ_LSSW01000020.1 GCF_001567565.1 Ectopseudomonas composti | reverse complement strand
AGGGGACAGACCACGTTTATTGGTCTAGGGTTATGGAATTCCATGGAAGGAGGTCTGTATGCCACGTCGAGCACGCATATCACTGCCAGGCGTTTCAGTTCATTTGATTCAGAGAGGGAACAATCGCTCAGCCTGTTTTTACGCTGACGAGGACTATCTTTTTTATCTGGATGTATTGATGGAGCAAGCAAAGGAACAATAGGGGGCAGACCACGATTAATTTCTTCGTAAATCGTGGTCTGTCCCCTATTGTTTCTCCCTATTGTTTCTTTAATAAAATCAATTCCATCTCTAAAGTTAATAATCCAACTTTGTACGAGGCAGGATTGATTCGCGGTGCTGAACTGTTGAAGAAAGTCGGGTATGAGGGTTTTTAGATGGCGAAGAAAGTGAAGCTGGGAGATGTTTTGCAAATTTTGACGTCGCATGGAGTTGCGTATGCGCAAGTTACGCATAGGCATCCTGAGTTTGGCTATTTGATACGGGTGTTTTCTGGTTTTTACGAGAGGATACCATCAGATTTCTCTACTGTTGTTAAGAGTGAGGTTCAGTTTTCCGCTTTCTTTGTTGTTCAGAGTGCCGTTAATCAAGGACTGCTTTCCGTAGTTGCCAATGTGCCAGTTGCTGATAACTTGCAAGCATTCCCCACGTTCCGTTCCAGGAACGGAGGCTCAGGCGGCTCTATCTGGTTGTGGAGTGGTGGCGATGCTATACGGCTGGAGCGTGATCTGAGTTTGGAGGAGCAGAAGCACTCCACTAGAGGAATTATCAGTGCGCCCTTATTGGTTGAAAGAATTGAAAATGGCTACAGGGCAGAGGCGCATGAGGTATGGTAGAGGCGAAGAAGGGAACAATAGGGGTAGGACCTAAAGGAACAATAGGGGACAAACAATAGGGGACAGACCACGTTTATTGGTCTAGGGTTATGGAATTCCATGGAAGGAGGTCTGTATGCCACGTCGAGCACGCATATCACTGCCAGGCGTTTCAGTTCATTTGATTCAGAGAGGGAACAATCGCTCAGCTTGTTTTTACGCTGACGAGGACTATCTTTTTTATCTGGATGTATTGATGGAACAAGCAAAGAAGCATGGATGTGCGATCCATGCCTGGTGTCTGATGACCAACCATGTTCATTTGTTGGCCACGCCCGAAAGCCCTGATAGTGCAGGGCTCATGATGAAGGGGCTAGGGCAGCGTTACGTACAGTATGTTAATCGCACATACCGCCGTAGCGGGACGCTGTGGGAAGGTCGTTTCCGCTCTTGCCTCATGCAGGAGGAGGCTTATGTGTTGGCTTGTTACCGTTACATTGAGATGAATCCTATCCGCGCAGGCATGGTTGAGCACCCGGCTGAATATCGCTGGTCGAGCTACCGGGCCAACGCGCAAGGTGAGCCCTCAGTGCTGCGCTGTCCACACCCTCTCTATCAGACCCTGGGTCGAGATGAGATGCTCAGGACTGAGGCTTATAGAGAATTGTTCCGCTATCAGCTAGATCCAGGGCTTGTTGATCAGATACGTGCCGCGACAAATGGAAACTACGCACTGGGAAGTCCGAAGTTTTCTGCCGAAGTTGAGGCAGCGTTGGGGCGAAGAGTCACAAGAGGCAAGCCAGGGCGTCCCAAGAGTGCGCCAAATATTTAGTAAAACGTGGTCTGTCCCCTATTATTTTTGTCCCCTATTATTTTTCCTATTATTTGATCAAGCCAACACTGATTGATAGTCAGGGTGACTTTAGGAGGCTTGAATGAGTAAATACTTCCTAACTTTTGGATTTCTGCTTATGTTACTAAGCGGTTGCAGAAGTTATCAAATGGAATATGGGGTGGTGGAGAATGGAGTGGCTTTTTATCCCCTGTGCGAAAGAGCAAAGCGGCGCATCACCGATATGCAGCGTATCAGTTTTGAATTACCGTTATTGTTTAGGCAGGCCTCCTGTCGTAATTGGCCTGACTATAGCTATGACTCTCGAATCGACAGTCTATCTGTAGAGGTTCCCGGTGTTATTGCCAACGAATCCCAGATGACTGTTGGCGGTGTCTACTCTATGCTCTTTCGCGCGGGGCACGCGCGCGCAGAATACTATTTGCCGCCTGACGAATTTTTTGAGGATTACAAAGAATACCTAAGTGAGCACAGTTCTATTTCCCGTTTGGTTACTGCAGGTTGGGTGGACTGGCAAGGTGGGCGCTGTGCGCGTTTTTACTCGGATAACGATACCGGTCTTTTCGTGCGCCGAGTGCTCGACTATTTCTGCTGGGAGTCTGTTAGCGGTTCGAGTTTCCCAATACATATTGGTGCCAGCGAAAAATTACCACCAGGTCATGTAGCAGCCAACCTGGATAAGGAGTTAATCGAGCCAGTATTGGCGAGCTTACAGATCAACCCTGTTCCAGAGCAGCGTTTAGCTCTGTGGGACAGTTATCGTGCTGACTTTTGCAAGGGGCTGAAGGAGAGCTACGATAACAAGACAGCTATGCGCAGATTTCGCGACAACCTCAACCGCCAGCGCGCTATTCTTTTCTTACGCGAGTGCGGTTATCAAGTGCCAGACCCGGTTGGGCCAAGAAGCTGGGCAGAGCTCTTAAGGCCCAATGGGCAGTTGATTGGCAGGCCCGATGGAGAGCGAACATTGCGTAAAATAACTCATGCGCAGTTTGCAGAGCTAGAAGCCAAATTAATGTCCTTGCAACTCAAACCTGGTAAGCGCCCCGAAATCCGATCTTCTCGACTGTCAAGAGATGGTAATGTTCTGGTTGAAAACTATAGGGCTACTGGTTCCTACGCTGGTGAGTGGTTCCTGGTTCCACCTTCTTACAGTGAGCAGAACGGAGTCGGTATTCGTAATGATCCGGTATTGGGTCGAGTGATAGATTTACACCTAATGGACTTCCCAATAGGACTAAGAATTGTAGGTGAGTAAAAACGACGGCTGCAGAGGTTGGCGATAGAGTAAAGAGGGGCGCCCATTAGCCGGCCAGGAACAATAGGGGGCAGACCACGATTAGTTTCTCCGTAAACGTGATCTGTCCCCTATTGTTTATGAAGGTGGTCACTTGATCGCCAGTATATTTAATGGTCCTGGCGAACGTCTAAACTTGCTGCCTATGAATGGGAATCTCAATAAGGGCGCTTGGAAGACGATGGAGAATCAATGGGCTTCTGCGCTTAAAGAAGGAAAGTCGGTGGGTGTAAAAATTGAACCGGTGTACACGGGCGGGTCTGTAAGGCCTGAGAAATTTACTGTGACATATCAGATAGGTTCGGAACGCCCAATAAGAGAAACTTTTGTCAATTCTCCGGGTGGGATATGAGTGTGGATGATGAGATTTATCAAGGCATTGGTGAGGTTTTGGTTGCGATCTCTCCTGCTGATGCCGAAGTGGTACTGGTAGAGGCCGAACTTTCTCCGGAGGGGGGCCACTGTAAGTTGTTATTTGATTATGTTGGCCCCTCTGGAACCAAACAGTGGTTTTTGCCAAGTAGCGCGAAGGTGGATAGTGATTTGCTGGATCTTTTTGTTCGGCTTAGAAGCTTCTTCGAGTCAGATGGGCTTTATGCGGAAGGTAAGCCATGGAAAGGCTGTATTGTCGAGCTATGCCTGCGCAGCATGAAGATAAAAATCGACTTTAAGTATGAATAACTAACCTGGATTTCTGTTCCGCTTGAATAAAAATAGCCCCGGCACTGCTGGAGCTATTTGTTTCACTCGGCCGTAATCACCAAACAGCCCTGCATCACCCGAATCCTTATCCGCTCGTTGACCTCGAACCCGGCCTGTTGGGGAAAAAGGGGACACCCATTAGCCGGCCAGGCGTCAAGACTCAAAGCAACCCGCTCTGCTTTTTAACGGCAGAGTTTCTCCAGTGCCTAACTTGATGGGCTATCCCGGTCGAGTCCGTTTCCTCGTTATTGGCTGCGACCGAGTCGCGCCAGTTATTCATAGGGATCAAACGGCGGTTGAAACCCCGCGCGGCGTTGGCAAAAGGCCGCCCCGAGGGCGGCCCTGTTTACGTCATTGCGAATAGCTTCGGTGCGCGCGGCGCCCCTAGCGGATTTCTACCACTACCTTGCCCACCGCCTTGCGCTGGCCGAGCGCATTGATCGCTTCGCCGCCGCGCGCCAATGGGAAGGTCTGCGAGACCAGTGGCTTGAGCTTGCCTTCGGCGTGCCAGGCGAACAGTTGCTGGAAGTTCGCTGCGTTGTCTTGCGGTTGGCGCTGGGCGAACGAGCCCCAGAACACGCCGACCAGAGCGGCGCCCTTGAGCAGCGGCAGGTTGGCCGGCAGGGCAGGGATGCCGCCACCTGCGGCAAAGCCCACCACCAGGAAGCGGCCGTTCCAGGCGATGCTGCGGAAGGCTTCCTCGAACAGTGTGCCGCCCACCGGATCGTAGATCACGTCCACGCCCTGGCCGCCGGTGAGTTTCTTCACCTCGTCCTTCAGGCTCTGCTCGCTGTAGTTGATCAGCTCGTCGGCGCCGGCGTTACGCGCCACTTCCAGCTTCTCGGCGCTGCTCGCGGCGGCGATCACTTTTGCGCCCATGGCCTTGCCGATTTCCACCGCGGCCAGGCCGACGCCGCCCGAGGCGCCGAGCACCAGCAGGGTTTCGCCGGGTTGCAGGTTGGCGCGCTGCTTGAGGGCGTGCATCGAGGTGCCGTAGGTCATGCCGAAGGCCGCAGCCGTGGTCAGGTCCATGCTCTTGGGCACCGGCAGCACGTTGTAGGCTGGCACGGCGACTTCTTCGGCGAAGCCGCCCCAGCCGGTCAGCGCCATGACCCGATCGCCAGCGCGCAGGTGGCTGACTTTCTCGCCCACGGCCTTGATCACCCCGGCCACCTCGCCGCCCGGGGCGAAGGGGAAGGGCGGCTTGAACTGGTACTTGCCTTCGATGATCAGCGTGTCGGGGAAGTTGACCCCGGCAGCCTGCACCTCGATCAGCACCTCGTTCTTTTTCGGCTCGGGACTCGGCAGGTCTTCCAATACCAGGGTGTCGGCAGGGCCGAAGGCTTTGCACAGCAGGGCTTTCATGAAGGTCATTCCTCTTGCAGGGTGCCTTGCAGTGTAGAAAGCGCCCGCCGAGGGTCAACGAGCATGCCGTAGCCTGATAGGTCGGCATAAGCGCCGGGCTTGGGTGCTGGCCTGTGGATGGCTATGCTAGGCACATCCCAGATGGAGTGCCGAACGTGAAACTGTTGACCGCCCTGCTGCTGAGCCTGTCGATCTGCCTGCCTGCCCTGGCGTCTTCGGAGAAAAAGGAAGAAGTGCCGACGACGCTCTACTACAACCTGACGCCCGCGCTGATCGGCAACCTGGCCGACTCCGGTAACCGCCTCAAGTTCTTCAAGGCCGATGTGTCGCTGCGAGTCACCGGCACCGAGGCCGAGGAGAAGATCAAGCTGCATGAGCCGCTGATCCGCCATCAGATGGTGATGCTGTTCTCCGCCCAGACCAGCGAGACCATCAATGCTCCCGATGGTCGCGAGAACCTGCGCCTGGAGGCGCTGAAGAAGGTGCAGGACGCGATCAATGGTGAAGAGGGCAAGCCCATCGTCGAAGACCTGTTGTTCAACAACCTGATCATTCAGTAACCGTTAGCCCTGCAGGCTCCACGAAGGCCGCATGCAGTGGCCTTCGCGGCTGAAGCGGAGTGCCGCCCAGCCGCTCCTACAGGTGCCTCAGGCCATCTGCGCCAGGGTCTTGCGAAAGCGTGTCAGCGCCGCGACGAAGAACAGCGCACCGATGCCGGCGATGGCCAGCATGTAGGGCCAGACGATGGTCAGCCCCGCACCGCGATAGAGAATGGCCTGGGCCAGGGCGACGAAGTGAGTGGTCGGCGCCGCCAACATGATCTGTTGCACCAGTTCCGGCATGCTTTCACGCGGTGTGGTGCCGCCGGAGAGAATCTGCAGCGGCAGCAGCACCAGGATGATCAACAGCCCCAGTTGCGGCATCGAGCGCGCCACGGTGCCGAAGAAGATGCCCATCGAGGTGGTGGCGAACAGGTGCAGCGCCGCACCAGCCAGGAACAGTGCGATGGAGCCCTCGATGGGTACCTGCAGCCAGCCCTGTACCACCAGCAGCAAGGACAGCGCCGCTGCCGTCAGCACTACCAGCCCCATCGACCAGACCTTGGCCAGCATGATTTCCAGTGGCGTTACCGGCATCACCAGCAGGTGTTCGACGGTGCCGTGCTCGCGCTCGCGGATCAGGGCGGCGCCGGTGAGGATGATCGACAGCATGGTGATCTGGTTGATCACCTCCATCACCGAGCCGAACCAGGCGCGCGTCAGGTTGGGATTGAACTGCACGCGCAGCGCCAGTTCGGCCGGTTGCTGCAGCTCGCCCCGGTAGCGGCGGACGAACTCGGCCACCTCGCTGGCACCGATGTTCTGGATGTAGCCGGCGCCGGTGAAGGCCATGCTGACCTGGGTGGCATCGACGTTGAGCTGGATCGCCGGGCTGCGGCCGGCGAGCACGTCGCGCTGGAAGTTCGGCGGAATATTCAGGGTGAAGGTGTAGCGCCCGGAGTCCATGCCGCGGTCCATCTGGCTCAGATCGATGCGCTCCGGCGTGCGGAAGTAGGGCGCCTGGAAGGCCTGGATCAGCCGCTCGGAGAGTTGCGACTGGTCTTCGTCGACCACCGCGATGGCGGCGTTGTGCAGGCTTTCCGGCAGGCTGGTGGCCGCCGAGTAGATGCCCATGCTGAAGGCCCAGAGGATCAGCAGCACCAGGGCCAGGTCGTGCTGCAGGCTGCGCAGTTCCTTGATGCCTAGGTGCAGGATGTTGGCCAGGCGTTCCATCACACCTCCTGTTTGCGCAGCAGGCTGGCGCTGAGCAGCGTCAGCAGCGGGATGGTCAGGGCCAGGGCGACGAAGTAGCCGGCCAGGTCCTGCAGTTCCAGTGCCTTGGAGAACAGGCCACGGCTGATCACCAGAAACTGCGAGGTCGGGTAGAGCTGCCCAATCACGGCGCCTGCGCCCTCCAGCGAGGCCACCGGGTAGATCAGCCCGGAGAACTGGATGGCTGGCAACAGGGTGACGATGGCGGTGCCGAACACCGCGGCAATCTGGCTCTTGGTGAAGGTCGACATGAGCAGGCCAAGGCCGGTGGCGCAGGCCAGGTAGAGCAGGGCACCGGCCAGCAGGGTCAGCGGGTTGCCCTTGAGCGGCACGTCGAACACGGTGACCGCCAGCAGCACCAGCAGGATGAAGTTGAACAGGCCCAGGGCGATGTAGGGCAGTTGCTTGCCGAGCAGGAACTCCAGCCGGGTGACCGGGGTGACGTAGAGGTTGATGATCGAGCCCAGCTCCTTCTCGCGCACCACGCCGAGCGCCGTGAGCATCGCCGGAATCAGCATCAGCAGCAGCGGAATCACCGCCGGCACCATGGCCTTGAGGCTTTCCACGTCCGGGTTGTAGCGATAGCGCACTTCCAGCTCGGCAGCGTTGGCCGCCTGGGGCTGCGGCGAACGCCGCGCCAGCTCGCTCAGGTAGTGCTGATGCAGGCCGGTGACGTAGCCCTTGATGGTTTCGGCGCGGGTCGGCATGGCGCCGTCGATCCACATGCCGATCTGCGGGCTGGCGCCGCGCTTGAGGTCGCGGCCGAAGTGCGGCGGAATCTCCACCGCCAGGCTGATATCACCATTGCGCAGGCGTTGCTCCAGCTCGTCGTAGTCGGAGAGCGGCGCCTTCTCCAGGAAGTAGCGTGAGCCGGACAGGTTCAGGTGGTACTCCTGACTGGTGGTGGTCTGGTCGCGATCCAGCACTGCGAAGGTCAGGTCTTCCACGTCGAGGCTGATGCCGTAGCCGATGATGAACAGCAGCAGCACCGTACCGAGCAGGGCCATGCCGCCGCGAATCGGGTCGCGGCGCAGTTCCAGCGCTTCGCGCCGGGCATAGCTGAGCAGGCGGCGCAGGCTGAACAGTTGGCGCTGCGGCGCAGGGGCCTGTTCCAGCGGCGGCGCCTCGCTTGCTGGCTGCTCGCCGACTGCCTCCTGCAGGTAGGCGATGAAGGTGGCCTCCAGGCTGTCCAGCCCGCGCTTGTCCATCAGGCCTTGCGGTGTGTCGCTGTCGAGCACCTTGCCGGCGTGCATCAGCGAGATGCGGTCGCAGCGCTGCGCCTCGTTCATGAAATGGGTGGAGATGAAGATGGTCACGCCGTCGTTGCGTGACAGGTCGAGCATCAGTTGCCAGAAGCCGTCACGGGCGACCGGGTCGACCCCGGAGGTCGGTTCGTCGAGGATCAGGATCTCCGGTTTGTGGATCACCGCGACAGCCAGCGACAGACGCTGGCGAATGCCCAGCGGCAAACGCTCGGGCAACAGGTCCATGACCTCGCCGAGGTCGAAGCGCGCGGCCATCTGCGTCACGCGCGGCCCGATCTCATCGACCGGTACATGGAACAGCTGGGCATGCAGCACCAGGTTCTGCCGCACCGTCAGCTCGCCATACAGGGAAAAAGCCTGGGACATGTAGCCGACCCGCTTGCGCGTGGCCATGTCGCGCGGGTCGACCGCCTGACCGAACAGCAGCGCCTCGCCCTCGCTGGCTGGCAGCAGGCCGGTGAGCATCTTCATGGTGGTGCTCTTGCCGCAGCCATTGGAGCCGAGGAAGCCGAAGATCTCGCCACGGCGGATGCGAAACGACACCGAGTCGACGGCAACGAAGTCGCCGAAGCGCATGGTCAGGCCCTTGGCCTCGATGGCGATCTCGTTGCTGCCTTGCAGGGGCGCCATCACCACCTGCTGGTGGCCGTGGCGGCGTTCCTCGGGCAGCAGGGCGATAAAGGCCTGTTCCAGGCTGGTGGTTTCGGTGCGCGCGCGCAGTTCGGCCGGGCTGCCTTCGGCCAGCACGCGGCCCGCGTCCATCGCCACCAGATGGTCGAAGCGCTCGGCCTCCTCCATGTAGGCGGTGGCCACCAGCACGCTCATCTGCGGGCGCTGCGTGCGGATGCGCTCGATCAGCTCCCAGAACTGGTTGCGTGACAACGGATCGACGCCGGTGGTCGGCTCGTCGAGGATCAGCAGATCCGGATCATGGATCAGCGCGCAGCACAGTCCGAGCTTCTGCTTCATGCCGCCGGACAACTTGCCGGCCGGGCGTTCGCGGAACGCGGCCATGCCGGTGCTGCGCAGCAGGTCATCGATGCGCCGCTCGCGCTCGGCGGCGTCCTGGCCGAACAGGCGGCCGAAGAAATCCAGGTTCTCGAACACCGACAGCGTCGGATAGAGGTTCTTGCCCAGGCCCTGCGGCATATAGGCGATGTGCGGGCAGACGTTGCGCCGGTGGCGTGCATCGGCCATGTCGCCGCCGAGCACTTCGACCTGGCCGTCTTGCAGCTTGCGCGCACCGGCGATCAGCGCCAGCAGGCTGGACTTGCCGACGCCGTCGGGGCCGATCAGGCCAACCATGCAGCGAGCTGGCAGCGTCAGGTCGACCCGCTGCAGGGCGTGGGTCTGGCCGTAGCGCAGGCCGACGCCGGCCAGGCGTGCGACCACCGCGTTCATTGCGGAACCTTGATCGCCAGGTGTTCGGGCCAGTCGACCTCGGGGTCGAGGCGCAGGTAGGCCATGCCGGGCACGCCGGTCTTCACCTGCTGCAGGTGTTTGCTCAGCAGCTCGGGGTCGATGCGTGCCTTGACCCGGAACATCAGCTTCTCGCGTTCGCTGGCGGTTTCCACGGTCTTGGGCGTGAACTGGGCGACGCTGGCGACATAGCTGACCTTGGCCGGGATCACGTACTGCGGCGCGGCATCGATCACCAGGCGCACCTCGCTGCCCAGGGCGACGCGGCCGGCCTGGCGCTCGGGCAGGAAGAAGGTCATGTAGACATCGGTAAGGTCCACCAGGTTGAGCAGCTTGCCACCGGCTGGCAGCACTTCGCCGGGCTGGGTCACCCGGTACTGCACACGGCCGGCGCGAGGCGCGCGTAGCAGGCTGTCGTCGATGTCCGCCTGCAGGCGCTCGACGCCCGCCTGGGCAGCTTCCACTGCCGAGCGGGCTTCCTCGACCTGAGCCTGGGCCGCGCTGATACCGGCGTCAGCGGAGATGACCCGGGCATTGGCCGCTGCCAGCGCCGCCTGAGTGCTCTGCAGGCGGGCCAGGTCATCGTCCAGGGTCTGCTGTGGCAGCGCGTTGCGCTTGACCAGGGTGGCACTGCGCGCGTGGCGTTTCTGCGCGGCATTCAGCTCGGCCTGGCGCTGGCGCACCACGGCGGCGGCGCTGACTTTCTCGCTTTCGCGCAGGGCGACCTGAGCGAGCGCGGTGCGCGCGGCGTTCTGCGCCTGGCGCACCTGAGCCCGAGCCTGTTGCAGCTGCGCTTCAAGCACCTGGGTGTCCATGCGCGCGAGAATCTGGCCGGGTTCGACGAAGTCGCCCTCATCGACTTCGATGCGGGTGATGCGCCCGGCCAGCTTGGTCGCCACATCCACCTCGGTGGCTTCGATGCGTCCGTTACCGCTGGCGAATCCCTCGGGCAGGCCATTCGGGCGCAACTGCCACCAGGCCGCAAGCGCCAGCAGGGCGGCGCCGGCAGCGAGCAGGTAGGGCAGGCGACGCTTTGCGTTGATCATCTCGGTTTCCCTGTAGAGCCCCGAAATCAGGGGCCTTCACGACATGTCCATTGTCCGCCGGATGCACCTCAGTGGGCTTGATTCAGGTCAAGCTCAGGCGGCTGCCACAGGCAGGTGCGATTGCGCCCCTCATGTTTGGCGCGGTACAGCGCCTGATCGCTCTGGGCGAGCAGTGCGCCTGGCTGTTCGTCGCTGACCGGGTCGACCACGATCAGGCCGATGCTCAGGGTCAGGTGACCGAGCGGGCTTGCCGGGTGGGCGATATCCAGGTTGGCGATGGCTGCGTGGATGCGCGCGGCAACCTGTTCGGCGCCGTCCTGGCTGGTATTGGCCAGGATGATGGCGAATTCCTCGCCGCCGTAGCGGCAGGCCACGTCGCCTTCACGTTGCAGGCTCTCGCGCAGGGCGGCACTGACCCGGCGCAGCGCGTCGTCGCCGGCCAGGTGGCCGAGGGTATCGTTGTAGGCCTTGAAGTGGTCGATATCCAGCATCAGCAGGGCCAAAGGCGCGCGCAGGCGGCGCAGGCGCCGCCATTCGGAGAGCAGCTGCTGATCGAAATAACGCCGGTTGTACAGCCCGGTCAGGCCGTCGAGTTGCGACAGGCGCTGCAGTTGCGCCTCCAGCTGCAGGCGCTCGCTATTGTCGCGGGAAACGGCGATCAGGTACTCGTGATCGTGCAGCTGCACCAGTTGCGTGTTGATCTCTGCCGGTTGGCGGCTGCCGTCGCGGCGAATCAGCTCGCACTGAAATATCCGCGAAAGGTTGTCACTTTGCGCCTGGCGCGCTTGCTCGAGCCAGCGATGGAAGCCCGGCATGAGTTTCTCCGGGGCATCGCGCAACAGCTCGGCGAACTGTTCGGGACGATAGCCGAGTGTGGCGTAGGTGGCCTGGTTCATGTGCAGCAGCTCGCGGCTGTCACTGTCGAAGATGAACAGGCCGTCATGGCTGGAGTCGGTCAGATCGAGCACCAGTTGCAGGCGCTCGCGATTCTCACGCAGGCGCTGCTCGGTTTCCTCGCGGCGCTCGGCCTCCTGCTTGAAGCGACGGTTGGCCAGTTGCAGGGCATGAGCGCGGCGACTGTTCTCCAGTGCCAGCGCCAGGGCGGCAACCAGCAGCAGGCTGATCGCCAGGCTGGCACCGAGTACCACGCCGGGAAGGGGCGACTCCAGTTGGTCGAGCAGCTGCGCGGTGGGGCTCAGGCGCAGGCTGAAGTCCTGGTTGTTGAGCAGGCGCAGGCCCAGTTGCAGGCTGTGCTTGGCCTCAGCGTCGGCGGCGCCATGACGAAACAGGCTATTACCGTTCTCCAGTAGCTCGAGGTTGAAGGCGTTCTGGTCGATCTGGTTGAGCAACTGCAGCATCAGCGGCTCGACGCGAAACACCCCCTGCAAGAAGCCGTCGAAAACCTTGCTGCCATTCTCTTCGCGGTAAAGCGGTGTATAGAGAACGAAGCCGCGGCCTCCCTGCACCAGGTCGAAACTGTTGGAAAAACGCTGCTCGCCGCTCTCGCGGGCCTCCATTGCCAGCGGGTAGTTGGGATGCTCGGGATACAGGCGAAAATTCAGCGCCGCTTCGTTGCCGGCTATCGGCAGCAGCCAGCGCATGTGCAGGTCGGGGCCGACCCATTGGATCGACTGGTAGGCGGGAAAGCCTTGCAGTGCGAGCTCCACTTCTTCGTCCCAACTGGCGCGCGGCAGACGCCCCAGGCTGTTCCACAAACGGGCGATGCGTTCGAGGCTGGCCACCTCCAGGTGCAGCGTACTTTCCAGCTGACGTGCCAGGCTGCGCGCCTGATAGCTGACCCGCTCGTCGACGCGCTGTTGCTGCACCGCCTCTATCTGGCGCCAGAGCAGCACGCTAGCGCCGCTCAGCACCAATAACAGTAACGCCAGCGCAAGGCGCGCTGGCCAGGCGGAGGATGCTGGCATGGATAACTCCCTAGGCTTGCTGTGGTGATAGCACAGCGCCGTGAGTGGCTCAACGCATGGCGAGAATCGCCGTCCACTCGGGCTCGCTCACCGGCATCACCGACAGGCGGCTACCGCGTTGTACCAGTGCCAGGTCGGCCAGCAGCGGATTGTTCTTCAGGTGCTGCAGCGCCACGACCTCGTCGAAGGCTTCGACGAACTCGACGTCCAGGGCGCTCCAGGGGTTCTTCTCGGCGCTGGCCTTGGGGTCATGATAGTGGCTCTGCGGGTCCAGCGCGGTTGGATCCGGGTAGACCTCGCCGGCAATCCGTGCGATGCCGGCAATGCCCGGTTGCGGGCAGCTGGAGTGATAGAAGAAGAACAGGTCGCCCGCTTGCATCGCCCGCATGAAGTTGCGCGCCTGGTAATTGCGCACGCCATCCCAGCGGGTTTTGCCCAGGCGCTGCAGATCGTGGATGGATAGTTCGTCGGGTTCGGACTTCATCAGCCAATAAGGCATGAACTTTGCTCCAGCAGTTCTGTCCGTAAGCGGACGCTTGTTTGAGTGAAACTCTCCGACGGTCGGTTGGCGCCGGAAATTGCGCAGTGCCTGGCAGTGGCGGAAAATACCCGGCTAAACGCTTGGCGCTGTCTTGTTGTACACAACAATAACGCGCGACCAACGCGCGCATTGCCTTGAAGGGGGAGGCAATAAATGAAACGCAAGCCAGATCTTTTGTGGGTTCTCGTCGTACTGTTCAGCCTGGGCGTGGTTACCACGGGTTACACCCAGAGCCTCTGGGAGCGTCAAAACGACGCTTCGGTCAATGTAACGCAGCAGCCCTGATTCGCGGGTTGTACGCGTAAGCGCCGCAGGGAACGCGGTGCCGCTTCCTTCGCTTCAATACCAGGCTCTGTCCGTCACCGTGGCCTGCATAGGCACGTCCCAACTGGCCATTGCCAGTTCATCCACTCGCTGGCACTCGTGCGCCAGGCCCAGCAGCGTCGGCATGTGCCAATTTTTGCGCCTGTGCAGATAGGCCAGGCTGCGGTCGTAGAAACCACCGCCCATGCCGAGGCGCCCACCGCGATCATCGAAGCCCACCAGCGGCAGCAGCACCAGATCCAGTGCCCAGATCTTGCGCTGACGTTTGCTCTGCGGGCGCGGTTCGAGGATGCGGAAGCGATTGCCCGCTAGTTTCTCGTGCTGGGTGACGCGCTGGAACACCATCTTGGTGCGCGGCCAGGCACTGAGCACCGGCAGATAGGTGCGCTTGCCGCGCTTCTGCGCAGCGGCCAGCAGCGGCCGGGGGTCGATTTCACCGTCGTTGGGCAGGTACAGGGCGATGTGCCGAGCGCGACGAAACTGCGGGCTCTGCGCCAGTTGGCGATACAGGTCGCGCGCGGCGGCACGTTGCTGGCTGCGGCTGAGCGCACGACGACGCTGACGCAGCACGCGGCGCAGTTGCGGGCGACTGGGGGAAGTAGAAGTGGTCATGTCAGGAGGGTAGAGCAAGTAAGGTAGCGGCGGCTACCAGAGGGGAGGGTGACTTCCCAGCGTGCCGCTGTCGGTTTAGCCCTTGAACCCGAAAGTTCAAGGTGGAGGTTGCAGGAGGCGTTAAGGCTTTCCGTCAGGCGGACATGCACACCGGCCCCAACGTGCAACCCCCGTGGTTGTGCGTATCGGCTCAGGGACATCACCGACTGGCGCACACCCCAGGAAGTTGTGCCCAGTATACCCGAATGGAGCGTCTGCGGGGCGGCCTGCGACGAACAGGCTGGCATGTCGGCTCAGGGGGCCGTGTCGTCGGTCAGGGCCTGATCGACGCGATCGAGCAGGTCACGAACCTGCTGGCGGGTGGAGTTGGCGTCCTGATCCAGGCGTTGCTGCTTGTGCAGCAGGTCGTGGGTGATGTTCAGCGCGGCCATCACGGCAACGCGGTCGGCACCGATCACTTTGCCGCTGGTGCGAATCTCACGCATCTTGCCGTCCAGGTAGCGGGCAGCGCTTTCCAGATTGGCGCGTTCATCCTGCGGGCAGGCGATGCAATATTCTTTGTCCAAAATATGGACGGTCACGGTGTTCGACTGGGTCATGAGTCCTGCTCCAGGGCTTTAAGGCGCGAAATCATCGATTCGACCTTGTGCCGGGCCATTTCGTTCTTTTCGATCAGATGGGCGCGTTCCTCACGCCAGGCCTGTTCATTCGCCAGCAGGAGTCGGTTGTGAGCCTTTAGCTGCTCGACACGCTGGATCAGGAGCTCCAGCTTGGCGGTCAAGGCGTGCAGATCGGCGTCTTCCATGGGCTCTCGCTACGGGATGGCTGGCTGGACTATATAGGCCTGTCCCGGTTAGGGGTCAAACCCAGATGGCAATGGTGTGATGCAGATGATGTCATCACCGCGGCGGCCTCGGATGGTCTTGCCGCGTCTGCCGGTGCTAGGATACGAGGCCTCCATTCTAGAGATTGCGCCGCCTGGCGCCTAGCTATCTATGTCGATTCCAAGCTCTCCCTACGCCGCCTTCGCCGCTCTGTTGACCAGCGCCGGGCATCCCGTTTCCCCAGCTGAACTGCATGGCCTGCTGCTCGGTCGCAGCTGCGCGGGTGCCGGCTTCGACGCCGATGCCTGGCTGCTCGACGCTACCGACCTGCTCGGTGGCGAGCCGCAGGACAGCGTGCGCCAGGCGTTGATCGGCTTGCAGGAGATGGTCAAGGGCGAGCTGTGCAGTGAAGACATCACCGTGGTGCTGTTGCTGCCGGATGACGAAGCGCCGCTGGCACAGCGAGCTGTCGCGCTCGGGCAGTGGTGCCAGGGCTTTCTCGGTGGCTTCGGCCTGACCGCCCGCGACGGCGCGCTGAGTGCCGAGGCCATGGAGGTGCTGCAGGATCTCTCCGCTATCGCCCAGGTGCAGAGTGCCCTGGAAGAGTCGGAAGATGGCGAGAGCGATTACATGGAGGTGATGGAGTATCTGCGGGTCGCCCCGTTGCTGCTGTTCACCGAGTGCGCCAAACCTGCTGCGCCTGCCGCCAAACCGTCCCTGCACTGAATTTCGCCGGAGCCTGCCGTGATCAGCATCCCCAAGTCCGAATATGCCCGTCGGCGCAAGGCGCTGATGGCGCAGATGGAACCCAACAGCATTGCCATCCTGTCGGCGGCGCCGGTGTACATCCGCAACCGCGACGTCGAGCATGTCTACCGTCAGGACAGCGACTTCCAGTACCTCACCGGCTTCCCCGAGCCCGAGGCCGTGATGGTGCTGATCCCGGGGCGCGAGCATGGCGAGTACGTGTTGTTCTGCCGTGAACGTGACCCGGAGCGTGAGCTGTGGGACGGCCTGCGTGCCGGTCAGGACGGTGCGATCAGCAAGTTTGGCGCCGACGATGCTTTTCCCATTGGCGATATCGACGACATCCTTCCGGGGCTGATCGAAGGACGCGAGCGCGTCTACTACGCCATTGGTTGCAACCAGGAGTTCGATCATCGGCTCATGGAGTGGGTCAATCACATCCGCGCCAAGGCCCGTCAGGGCGCGACGCCGCCGAATGAATTCGTCGCCCTCGACCACCTGCTGCACGACATGCGCCTGTACAAGTCGGCGGCCGAGGTGAAGGTGATGAAGGAAGCCGCCGAGATCAGTGCGCGAGCTCACATTCGCGCGATGCAGGCCAGCCGTGCTGGCCTCTATGAATACCACCTCGAAGCGGAGCTGGATTACGAGTTCCGCAAGGGTGGGGCGAAGATGCCGGCCTATGGCAGCATCGTCGCGGCAGGCAAGAATGCCTGCATCCTGCACTACCGCGAGAACGACGCGCCGCTCAAGGATGGTGACCTGGTGCTGATCGACGCCGGTTGCGAGATCGACTGCTACGCCAGCGACATCACCCGCACCTTCCCGGTCAGCGGCACCTTCTCGCCCGAGCAGAAGGCCATCTACGAGCTGGTGCTGGCGGCCAACGAGGAAGCCTTCAAGCACATCGCCCCGGGCAAGCACTGGAACGAAGCCCATGAGGCCACCGTGCGGGTGATCACCGCTGGGCTGGTGGAGCTGGGGTTGCTCAGCGGCGATGTCGACGAGCTGATCGCCGGCGAGGCCTACAAACCCTTCTATATGCATCGCGCCGGCCATTGGCTGGGCATGGACGTGCATGACGTCGGCGACTACAAGGTCGGCGGCGAGTGGCGCGTGCTCGAACCGGGCATGGCGATGACGGTCGAGCCCGGCATCTATATCGCGGCGGACGACGACAGGGTCGCCAAGAAGTGGCGCGGCATTGGTGTGCGCATCGAAGACGACGTGGTGGTGACCCGCAAGGGGTGCGAGGTGCTCACCGGTGGTGTGCCCAAGACCGTCGCCGAGATCGAGGCGCTGATGGCTGCTGCTCGAAGCGAGGCGGCCTGAGCCCATGTCCCGTGTGAACCTGGCGATCATTGGTGGTGGCTTGGTGGGAGCCAGCCTGGCGCTGGCCCTGCAGGACACCGCGCGTCAGCGTGGTTGGCGCATTGCCCTGATCGAGCCCTTCGCTCCGGGCAGCGAATATCAGCCCAGCTACGACGCGCGCTCCACCGCGCTGTCTTACGGCAGCCGGCTGATCTACGAGCGCCTTGGTCTGTGGCAGTGCATCGCCCAGCGCGCCGAGCCGATTCAGCAGATTCATGTTTCCGACCGTGGCCGCTTTGGCGCCGCGCGCCTGCAGGCCATCGAAGAAGGTGTGCCGGCGCTTGGCTACGTGGTGGAGAACGCCTGGATCGGCCATTGCCTGTGGCAGGCGCTGGATGCGGAGGTGATCGAATGGCGCTGCCCGGCTGAAGTGGTCGGCATGCAGCGTGTCGACGATGGCTATCGCCTGACCCTCAACGATGAGACCTGCCTCGATTGCGACCTGGCGATTCTCGCTGACGGTGGGCGTTCCGCTCTGCGCGAGCAGCTCGGTATCGTCGTCAGTAGCAAACCCTATGGTCAAAGCGCATTGATCGCCAACGTCAGTCCGCTGGAAGCGCATCGCGGCCAGGCCTTCGAGCGCTTCACCGATGACGGCCCCATGGCCATGTTGCCCCTGAGCGACAACCGCTGTGCGCTGGTCTGGACGCGCGCCAGCGCCGACGCCGAGCGCTTGTTGCGCGTCAGCGAGGCAAACTTTCTCGCGGAGTTGCAGCAGGCCTTCGGCTACCGCCTGGGCGCCTTGCGGCAGGTCGGTGCGCGACATCTCTATCCGCTGAGCCTGGTCGAAGCGCAGGAACAGGTGCGCGCGCATCTGGTGGTGCTCGGCAATGCGGCGCACAGCCTGCACCCGATTGCCGGCCAGGGCTACAACCTGTCGTTGCGCGATACGCTGGCATTGGCCGAGGTGCTGATCGGTAGCGACGCCCCCTTGGGTGACTTCACCACCCTGCAGCGTTATCAGCAGCGTCAGCAGCGCGACCAGAATATGACAGTCGGTTTCTCCGATCAGGTGACACGTCTGTTCAGCAACGCCCAGCCGCTGCTGGCCACCGGGCGCAACCTCGGCCTGCTCGGCCTCGATCTGTTGCCGCCGGCCAAGCGTTGGTTCGCCCGCCAGGCGATGGGCATGGGCACGCGAAGTCTCTGACAGCCAAGGAATGAATATGCGAGCGGATCTGATCATCGTCGGCGCCGGAATGGTCGGCAGTACCCTGGCTCTGGCGCTGGAGCACAGTGGCCTGGACATCCTGATCGTCGATGGCAGCCCGCTCAGCGTGTCACCGTTCGCTGCGCAGGCGCCGTTCGAGCCGCGCGTCAGCGCGCTGTCGATGGCCAGCCAGCGCATCCTCGAACGCCTGGGCGCCTGGCAAGGTATCGCCGCGCGGCGCGCCTGCCCTTATGGCGAAATGCACGTGTGGGACGGCTCCGGCACCGGCAGCATTCATTTCGCCGCCGCCAGCGTGCATGCCGATACGCTGGGCCATATCGTCGAGAATCGTGTGGTGCAGGACGCCCTGCTCGAACGCCTGCATGACAGCCAGATCGGCCTGCTGCCCGGGGCACGCCTTGAGCAGCTGCGCCGCAGCGGTGACGACTGGCTGCTGACCCTTACCGATGGTCGCCAGTTGCGTGCACCGCTGCTGGTGGCTGCCGATGGCGCCAACTCCGCGGTAAGACGCCTGGCCGGTTGCGCCACCCGTGAGTGGGACTATCTGCATCACGCCATCGTGACCAGCGTGCGTTGCGAGCGCCCGCATCAGGCCACGGCCTGGCAGCGCTTCACCGACGATGGCCCCCTGGCGTTCCTGCCACTGGCCGGGCCGGCGGACGAGCACTGGTGCTCGATCGTCTGGTCGACCGTGCCGGCGGAGGCCGAGCGCCTGATGGCGCTGGATGACGAGGCGTTCTGCGTGGAGCTGGGCAAGGCCTTCGAGTCGCGCCTGGGTAAGGTGCTGCATGCCGATCGTCGTCTGTGCATCCCGCTGCGCCAACGCCACGCCAAGCGCTATGTGGAGCCGGGGCTGGCGCTGATCGGCGATGCCGCGCACACCATCCACCCGCTGGCGGGGCAGGGCGTCAACCTGGGCTTTCTCGATGCGGCCGTGCTCGCCGAGGTGCTGCTGCATGCCGCTGCGCGAGGCGAGAACCTTGCTGAGGAGCGGGTGCTGAGCCGTTTCGAGCGTCGGCGCATGCCGCATAATCTGGCGATGATGGCCGCGATGGAAGGGTTCCAGCGCCTGTTCCAGGCCGACCCGCTGCCGCTGCGCCTGCTGCGCAACGTCGGCCTCGACCTGGTGGATAGCCAGGCAGAAGCCAAGGCGCTGTTCGTGCGCCAGGCCCTTGGGCTGTCGGGTGATCTGCCGGAGCTGGCCAGGGCCTGAGCTGACGCAACTTGTAATAACTGCTGCGTTTCGCGTTGTTGTTTACGTTGAGAAGGCAAATAACATTCACTACTATTCAGCCACTTTGTTATCCACAAGAGGCTGGTCCCATGAAGGCTCGCAACACGCTCCTCGCCGCATTCACTCTTAGCACCTTGGCAACTGCCGTCCAGGCTGCCGATGAGGTGGTGGTCTACTCCGCTCGCATCGATGAGTTGATCAAGCCAGTGTTCGACGCCTATACCGAGAAAACCGGGGTCAAGGTGAAGTTCATCACCGACAAGGAGGCCCCGCTGATCGCCCGCCTCAAGGCCGAAGGTGCCAATACCCCGGCCGATCTGCTGATCACCGTCGATGCCGGCAACCTCTGGCAAGCCGAGCAGGAAGGCGTGCTGCAGCCGACCAAGTCCGACATCATCGACGCCAATATTCCGGCCCAGTACCGCTCCAGCACCGACAGCTGGACTGGCCTGTCGCTGCGCGCACGGACCATTTTCTACTCCACCGAGCGGGTCAAGCCGGAGGAGTTGTCCACCTACGAAGCCCTGGCGGACAAGAACTGGGAAGGCCGCCTGTGCCTGCGCACCAGCAAGAAGGTCTACAATCAGTCGCTGACCGCCACCCTGATCGAGGCCCATGGCGCCGAGAAGACCGAGGAAATCGTCAAGGGCTGGGTCGACAACCTGGCGACCGATGTATTCGCCGATGACACTGCGCTGCTGCAGGCCATCGACGCCGGCCAGTGCGATGTGGGCATCACCAACACCTACTACTATGGCCGCCTGCACAAGCAGAACCCGGATCTGAAAGTGAAGCCGTTCTGGCCGAACCAGGCTGACCGTGGCGTGCACGTCAACCTGGCCGGTGCCGGCGTGACCAAGCATGCACCGCATGCCGAGCAGGCCAGGAAGCTGCTGGAGTGGATGACCACCCCGGACGCGCAGAGCATCTTCGCCGGCGTCAACCAGGAATACCCGGCCAACCCTGCGGTGCAGCCGTCCGCCGAGGTCGCGTCCTGGGGCACCTTCAAGGCCGATACCGTGGCCACCGAAGTGGCGGGCAAGCGCCAGGCCGAAGCGACCATGCTGATGGATCGCGCTGGCTGGCAGTAAAGAGGATCGTGCCTTCGGCGATCCGCCCCGCTGCCGTTATACTGCGACGCCCCGCCTAGCCGGGGCGTCGTCTTTTCCGTAGTCGAGGAATCCGCGTGCCGCATCCCGTCCAGCGTCGCTGGTACCCCATCGTTCTTGCCGTCGCCGTTCTGGTGCTGATGCCGTTGTCGGTGCTGCTGCTGAGCTGGCACGAGGTGGATCAGCAGATCTGGGCGCACCTGTGGCAGACGCAGATGGCACGCCTGATCGGCAACACGCTGACGCTGGTGGTCGGGGTCGGCTTAGGGGTGACGTTGCTGGGGGTGAGCCTGGCCTGGCTCACCAGCCTCTGCGAGTTTCCCGGCCGGCGCTGGCTGGACTGGGCGCTGATGCTGCCTTTCGCCATACCCGCATACGTGCTGGCGTTCGTCTTCGTCGGTCTGCTAGATTTCGCCGGCCCGGTGCAGACGCTGTTGCGCGAATGGTTCGGCAGTGGCCTGCGGCTGCCGCGTGTGCGCTCGACCGGTGGCGTGATCATCGTGCTGGTGCTGGTGTTCTACCCTTACGTCTACCTGCTCGCCCGGGGCGCCTTTCTGGCCCAGGGCAAGGGTTTGATGGAGGCGGCTCGGGTGCTCGGGCAGAGCCCCTGGCAGGCTTTCTGGCGCGTGGCATTACCCATGGCGCGGCCGGCCATCGGCGCTGGCCTGGCGCTGGCGATCATGGAGACCCTGGCCGATTTCGGTGCGGTATCGGTGTTCAATTTCGACACCTTCACCACGGCGATCTACAAGACCTGGTACAGCTTCTACAGCCTGACCAGCGCTACGCAGCTGGCCAGCCTGCTGTTGCTGGCCGTCGCCCTGGTGCTCTATGGCGAGCGCCGTGCGCGCGGCGCCGCAAGGCCGGCCAACGAGCGACCACGCGGCAAGGCGCTGTATCACCTGCACGGCTGGAAGGCCCTGGCCGCCAGTGCCTGGTGTGGTCTGGTGTTCGCCTGTGCCTTCGTCATTCCGCTGCTGCAACTGCTGGCGTGGTTCTGGCAGCGCGGGCGTTTCGATCTCGACGAGCGCTATGCCGGTCTGATCCTGCATACCCTGTACCTGGGCGGCATGGCGGCGCTGATCACCGTCAGTGTGGCCATGCTGCTGGCTTTCGCCCGGCGTCAGGCGCCGAATCGTGCTGTGCGCTTCGGTGTAGCGCTGGGCAACATCGGGTATGCCCTGCCGGGCTCGGTGCTGGCTGTGGCGATCATGCTGGCGTTCAGCTTTCTCGATCGTGAACTGGTGATTCCGCTGTCCACGGCGTTGGGCGGTGCCGGCAAACCCTTGCTGATGGGCAGCCTGGCGGCGTTGCTGGTGGCCTATCTGATCCGCTTCATGGCGGTGGCCTTCGGCCCGTTGGAGACCAGCCTGGCGCGTATTCGTCCGTCTCTGCCGGAGGCGTCTCGCAGCCTTGGCGTCGGCGGCCCCGGGCTGTTCTTCAAGATCTACCTGCCGCTGCTGCTGCCTGGCACGTTGTCGGCTGCGTTGCTGGTGTTCGTCGACGTACTCAAGGAAATGCCGGCGACCCTGCTGATGCGTCCGTTCGGCTGGGATACGCTGTCGGTGCGGGTCTTCGAGATGACCAGCGAAGGAGAGTGGGCGCGCGCTGCGCTGCCGGCCCTGACGCTGGTGCTGGTCGGCCTGTTGCCGGTGATTCTGCTGATTCGGCGTTCGGCCCGCAGCTTCGGCTGAAAGCCTCTGGTTCCGGCCTTGGGCTGAGGCATATCCCGGCTCGGCTCACTGCGCGACCTTTGGTCAGATGACCCCCGCCGACCTTGCGGCTACAATGCGCGCCATTCGCGAGCCGGCCCATCCGGCAGACGTATCGAGAAGCGTAGGCGAGGCGGCCAGTGCAAGGCGCAGCCAGGCGAAAAAGCGGAGTGTGCTTTTGCACATGAGCATTTTGAGCCTGGCTGTAACGCAGCAATGGCACGCAGCTAGCTTCTCGGGGGTCTGAATCGCTTCGCCAAGCCCGGAAGGAGATAACCCATGGGACAGCGCACCCCCCTCTATGACCTGCACCTGGCACTGGGGGCCAAGATGGTGGATTTCGGCGGCTGGGACATGCCGCTGCACTACGGTTCGCAAGTGGAGGAGCATCATCAGGTGCGCCGCGAGTGCGGCGTGTTCGATGTCTCGCACATGTGCGTGCTGGACGTCGGCGGCAGCCAGGCGCAGGCCTATCTGCAGCGTTTGCTGGCCAACGATGTGGCCCGTCTGGATAGCCCGGGCAAGGCGCTGTACAGCGCAATGCTCAATGAGCAGGGTGGGGTGATCGACGACCTGATCGTCTACCTCACCGAAGGTGGTTACCGCCTCGTGGTCAACGCCGGCACCCGTGACAAGGACCTGGCCTGGATGCACGCGCAGGCGGCTGATTTCGACGTGCAACTGCAAGAGCGCCGCGACCTGGCCATGCTCGCCATCCAGGGCCCCAAGGCGCGTGCGCGTGTCGCCGAGCTGCTGAGCCAGGCTCGCGCCGCGCTGATCCATGAGCTCAAGCCGTTTCAGGGGCTGCCCGAGGGCGACTGGTTCATCGCGCGTACCGGTTACACCGGTGAGGACGGTTTGGAGATCGTGCTGCCGGTGACCGAGGTGGTGTCCTTCCTCAACGATCTGGTCGGTGCTGGTATCTCACCCATCGGCCTCGGCGCACGCGACACCCTGCGCCTGGAGGCGGGCATGAACCTCTACGGCCAGGACATGGACGAGCAGGTCAGCCCACTGGCCGCCAACATGGACTGGACCATCGCCTGGGAGCCTGCCGAGCGCGACTTCATCGGTCGCCAGGCGCTGCAAGCGCAGCGCGCCGCTGGTTGCCCGAGCAAGTTGGTAGGCCTGGTGCTGGAAGAGCGCGGTGTGCTGCGTGCGCATCAGGTGGTACGCGTCGACGGCCTTGGCGAGGGCGAGATCACCAGCGGTAGCTTCTCACCCACGCTGAACAAATCCATTGCGCTGGCGCGTGTGCCGGCAACCACCGGGGACCGTGCCGAGGTGGAGATACGCAGCAAGTGGTACCCAGTACGCGTGGTCAAGCCGAGCTTCGTTCGCCACGGTAAAACCCTTATCTGAGAAGCTGACTACGATGCGCTGCGCGCCAGCGTTACAAGCAAGCTTGTACAAAGTACACAGCGCCTGCGCACCTGGTTTTGCAGGCCCGATATCGGTATTGCATGGCCCTGGCTCGCAATATCGTGGTCACGCTCTTTTTTTGTTCGCGGTGCTGGCTTCTCCTGACGCCGTGGCCTGCTAAATTGTCCTGACGGTCCACTTGCCGTCACCGTTTACGAGGAATCAAACATGAGCAATATCCCCGCCGATCTGCGTTATGCCGCCAGCCACGAGTGGGCGCGCCTGGAGGCTGACGGTAGCGTGACCGTGGGCATTTCCGACCACGCCCAGGAAGCCCTCGGTGACGTCGTGTTCATCGAGCTGCCGGAAGTCGGCAAGCAACTCAACGCTGGCCAGGAGGCGGGTGTGGTGGAGTCGGTCAAAGCGGCCTCCGACATCTACGCACCGGTTGCTGGTGAGGTCATCGCCATCAACGAATCGCTGGCCGACAGCCCGGAAAGCGTCAACAGCGACCCGTACGGCAGCTGGTTCTTCAAGCTCAAGCCGAGCGACGCCAGCGAGCTGGACAAGCTGCTCGACGCTGCGGCCTATCAGGCTGCTGCCGACGCCGACGCCTGATTCACCTGGCTTCGACCCGGAAACCCGCCACGGCGGGTTTCCGCGTTTCTGAGCTGGTGATTGTTGCTTGTGTGCGTATCGCCAGTGAGTGCGCTTGCATGGCGTCAGTGGTCGCCCGGATGTAATCCGGGGAGATCTGTGGATTCGGCGAGATTGTTGACGATACCCTTTGTGGGAGGCGCTTTAGTGGCGAGCTCTTGTCGCGGATAGAGCCCCTCCCTCTATTTGTGCTGTGCACGGTTGGACGGACTTTCGCGGTTGCAGCCGCTCCTGCAAGGCGGCCTGTGCAGTCCCCCTCCTACCGCCGGTCAGTTGCGCTAACACTTTTTCAATATACAATATATAAAAATACATATTGTATTGAGTGAAGGTGTCTCATGGCCGAAACCATCGATATCCAGCAGCTGCGGGCCAATGCCGACGCCGCCGGGCAGCTGCTCAAGGCGCTGGCCAATCCGGATCGTCTGCTGCTGCTCTGCCAGCTGTCGCAGGGCGAGCGTAACGTCAGCGAGCTGGAGGCGCTGCTCGGTATCCAGCAGCCCACGCTGTCGCAGCAACTGGCGGTGTTGCGTCGTGAAGGGCTGGTGGAGACCCGTCGCGACGGCAAGCAGATCTTCTATCGCATCAGCAGTCCGGCGGCGCTGGCGGTGATCGAGACGCTCTATCGTCTGTTCTGCGAGGGCCGGCAATGAACGTCGACTGGGCCAGTTTCACCCCTTGGAGCGCCCTGGCCGGTGGTGCGCTGATCGGCCTGGCGGCGTCCGTGTTCGCTCTGGCCAATGGCCGCGTGGCCGGCATCAGTGGCTTGCTCGGTAGCCTGCTGCAGCGTGGGGGCGAAGGGCGCGGCGAGAAGGTCGCCTTTGTCCTTGGTCTGCTGCTGGCGCCCCTGCTCTGGGGGCTATTCGCGGCGTTGCCCACGCTTCATTTCGAGACCGGCAGCCTGGGGTTGATCGTGGCCGGCCTACTGGTCGGTATCGGTACCCGCTATGGCTCGGGTTGCACCAGTGGCCATGGCGTCTGCGGTATTGCCCGCCTGTCGCCACGCTCGCTGGTGGCCACGCTGTGCTTCATGGCCTCGGGTTTCGCCTGCGTATTTGTCCTGCGTCATCTGTTGGGAGGTTGAACGTGGTCAGACTCAGTGCATTCGTTTGTGGCCTGCTGTTTGGTCTCGGTCTGCTGCTGGCGGGTATGGCCGACCCCGGCAAGGTGCTGGCTTTTCTCGACCTAGCCGGCAACTGGGACCCGTCGCTGGCGCTGGTGATGGCTGGCGCGATTGGCGTCGCTGCGTTGCCGCTGAGCCTGGCACGACGGCGCGCCAAGGCGCTGCTTGGTGGTGCCATGCAGCTGCCCGCGCGGCGCGATCTGGATGCCCGGCTGATTGGTGGCAGCCTGCTGTTCGGTGTTGGCTGGGGGATCGCCGGTATCTGTCCGGGGCCGGCCTTGGCCGTCCTGCTGACCGGGTACTGGCAGGCCGCGTTGTTCGTCGCCGCGATGCTTGCCGGAATGCTGATCTTTACTGCGCTGGAAGGCCGGCGTGGACGATGACCTGGAGAACCTCGATGAAAGCCAATGTTGGAACGCTCGACCGTAGCCTGCGTATCGCCGCAGGGCTGATCCTCATCGCGCTGAGCCTGGCCGGTGTCATCGGCCTGTGGGGCTGGATCGGCTTGGTGCCGCTGGCCACCGGCATCTTCCGCTTCTGCCCGGCCTATCCGCTGCTGGGGATCAATACCTGCAAGATGAAGTGACGGCTGTCCGCCTTCGAGAGGGAACGAAAACGCCCGGCACAGGCCGGGCATTTTCATGGCGACTTGTGCAGCGAACCGTCAGGTTCAGGCACCCTGCGGGGCTGGTTGCTGCTGGGTGATGCAGTGGATATTGCCGCCGCCCAGGAGGATTTCGCGGCCCGGTACCATCACCACGCGATGCTCGGGGAAGATGCGCTGGAGGATGGTGCAGGCCTCGATGTCCTTCGGGTCATCGAAGCTCGGCGCGACGATGCCGCCGTTGACGATGAGAAAGTTGACGTAGGAGCCGGCCAGACGAACGTCCGGGCTACGCTCCTGGCTGCCTTCGACCATATCGACGCCTGCGCACTCTTCGGCGGTGGCGTACATCGGGGCGGGAATCGGCATCTTGTGCACGGTCAGCTGCCGGCCCTTGGCGTCGCGCGCGGTTTCCAGCACGCGCATGGCGGCCTGGCAGCGCGGGTAGTTGGGATCGTTCTGATCTTCGGTCCAGGCCAGCAGCACTTCACCGGGGCGCACGTAGCAGCAGAAGTTGTCGACGTGGCCGTCGGTCTCGTCGTTGTACAGGCCGTCCGGCAGCCAGATCACGGTGTCGATGGCCAGATGCTCGCGCAGCATGGCTTCGACCCCTTCGCGGGTCAGGTGCGGGTTGCGGTTGTTGTTCAGCAGGCACTCTTCGGTGGTGATCAGGGTGCCTTCGCCATCGACATGAATCGAGCCGCCTTCAAGCACGAAGCCGTCGGTGCGGTAGCGTTTGCAACCTTCGATTTCGAGGATCTTGCGCGCCACTTGGTCATCACGTAGCCATGGCCAGTACAGACCGCCGTCGAAGCCGCCCCAGGCATTGAATGCCCAGTCCACACCGCGCACTTCGCCGCTGTCATTGATCACGAAGGTCGGGCCGGTATCGCGCACCCAGGCGTCGTCGGTGGTGATTTCCACCAGGCGGATGTTGCTGTCGTCCAGGCGTGCACGGGCGTTCTCGTACTGCGCTGCGCTGACGCAGACGGTCACTGGCTCGAACTGGGCGATGGCCTTGGCCACGGCGACGAAGGCGGCCTGGCCCGGCTTGCCGCCGTTGCGCCAGTTATCGCTACGCTCGGGCCAGACGATCCAGGTCTTGCTGTGGGTTTCCCATTCCGCCGGCATACGGAATCCATCGGCGCGTGGAGTGGTGTTCAGCGTGGTCATGTTTCACCTGTAGCCCGGATGCAGTCCGGGGTGTCGTGAGAAAAATCCCCGGATTGCATCCGGGCTACGTTCACTCGCAGAGGTTTTCGCCATCGAGTGTGGAAAGCGGCCAGTATAGGTTCGGCCGGCGGTCGCGGAACACACCCCAGGCGCTACGCACCTTCTCCAGCTCGGTCAGATCGAAGCTGTGCACCAGGATGCCTTCCTCGGTCTGGTTCAGTTCCTTGACCTTTTCACCGAACTGGTCGGCGATGAACGAGCTGCCGTAGAAGGTGATGTCGTAGCCGTCCTGCTCTTCGCGACCGATACGGTTGCTGGCCACCAGCGGCATCACGTTGGCGCCGGCATGGCCCTGTTGCACGCGCTGCCAGTGCTCGCGCGAGTTGATGCCTGCATCGTGCGGCTCGCTGCCGATGGCGGTCGGGTAGAAGAGGATTTCCGCGCCCATCAGCGCCATGCTGCGTGCGCACTCGGGGAACCACTGGTCCCAGCAGATGCCTACGCCGATACGCGCATAGGCGGTGTCCCAGACCTTGAAGCCGGTATCGCCTGGGTTGAAGTAGTACTTCTCGTGGTAGCCGGGGCCATCCGGGATGTGGCTTTTTCGATAAATCCCGAGGTTCGTGCCGTCGGCGTCGATGATGGCGATGCTGTTGAAGCGGGCGCGGCCAGCGCGTTCGAAGAAGCTGATCGGCAACACCACCTTCAGCTCCGCGGCAACGTTCTGAAAGTGCGCAATGGCCGGATTTTCTTCAACGGAGGTCGCCAGCTGGGTGTAGTCGGCGTTGGGTTTCTGGCAGAAGTAGGGCGCCTCGAACAGCTCCTGGATCAGGATGATCTGCGCGCCCTGGGCTGCGGCCTGGCGCACCAGCTTTTCTGCGTTGGCGATATTCGCGGCACTATCCCAGGAGCAGGCCATCTGGGTCGCGGCGACGGTAACGATACGGGACATAAAGCACCTCTTGGCTCGTTCACAGGCCGTACCGGGTTCGCCGGAGGCCTTTTCGCAGTGCCGTGGCTAAACATCGACCAAGGCGAGATGGTCGATTTATATCCGATAAATATCGATATTAGAAGCTGATTCTGCTCGCAAAAGTGAAATTAATCCGATTTTTATCGAGATAATGAGGTGCGGGCGCGGGGCGCACCGTGTTTGACGGTTGTTGCGAGACGAGACGGGCGCGGGGATTATTCCAGCGGGGTGGGGCGCTTCGGCAGCGCGGCAGGCAGGTAGAGCCCCAGGTAGGCGTCGAATACGCGCATGCCTTCCTCGGCCAGGCGTGGCGTGATTTCGCCGTGCAGCTGTACCGCGCGGGCGTACACGCGATCACCCAGGGACATGGCCAGGGTGAATACATCGATATCCGTCGGTAATTGCGGCAGGGGGAAATGCCGTTCGAACAGCGCTCGCATCAATCGACCCAGTTCCAGGTCGTGCTGGTGGTCAGCCTGGGTCACCTCGGCCAGACCATGCTGCGCGAGGATCAACTGGCGAGCGGCGGCGTCCTGGGCGTAGATGCTCAGCATGCGCTGTTCCACCAGGCGCGAGAGGTCGTGCCAGGTGCGCAAGGCGGCATGATCGACCGGTTCCAGCAGGCTGCCGCGAAAGGCTGCGTGCACGTCGGCGGTCAGACCCTCGAGCAGAGCGGGCACGCTGGCGAAAAAGTGATACACCGACGACGGTGGAATGCCCGCCCGCTCGGCCACCGCGTAGATCGACAGGTTGGTCATGCCTTGCTCGGCCAGCAACTCGCGGGCGGCGCCGAGGATAACGGCGATGCGAGCCTGGCTGCTGGCGCGCGGCTTGCGGGTGCTGGCGGGGCGCGACATGGCGGGGCTCCTCGTGGGTCGAGGTGCTATTGGACGTCAGCTGGCGCCGACGAGGCAATCGCATAAACGGTGTAGGAGCGAATTTATTCGCGATTTCATCGCGAATTTCGCGGATAAATCCGCTCCTACAAGAGCTCTGCCATTCCCGGAAGGAGGTAAAAGAGCCTCATGCGATTGCCTTGGCCTCGCCAGGCCTTTCAGCCGCCATCGAGGAAGCGTTGCCAGACGTTGCTGCGCACCTGTGCGTGTTTCTCCGGAAGCACTTCCAGTGGATACAGGCGGCGCTTGGTGTCCTGATCCGGGTACAGGCCGGGTTGTGCCAGCAGGGCGCTGTCGATGAATTGCGCCGAATCGGCGTTGCCGTTGGGGTAGAGGGTCTCGGCGGTAACCTGGGCGATTACCTGCGGTTGCATCAGGTAGTCGATGAAACGATGGGCAAGGTCCGGGCGGGCAGCGCTGGCGGGGATCACCAGGTTGTCGATGAACAGTACCGAGCCTTCGTCCGGCACCACGAAGCTGACCGGTTGCCCGGCCTGCGCAGCGGCGAGGGCGTCGCCGACCCAGGCCATGGCCAGGCACAGGCGACCATTGTTGAGGTCGTCGATATAGCGCTCGCTGTCGACGTAGCGCAGGTTCGGGCGCAAGGCCTCGAGTACGTTGCCGGCGCGTTCGACCCGGCTCGGGGCGCTGCGCGCGAGGCTGCGGCCCTGGTAGTTGAGCAGCAGTGACAGGGTTTCATCCGAGGCATCCAGCACGCTGATGCCGCAGCTGGCCAGGCGCTTGCTCTGTTCGGGGTCGAACAGCAGGCTCCAGCTGTGCGGCAGTGGTCCGCCGTAGGCGGCTTCGGCCTGCGGCGTGTTGATCGCCAGGCCGACCGCGCCCCACAGGTACGGCACGGCATGGCGATTCTGCGGGTCGACCGCCGCCAGCTTGCTCAGCAGTTGCTTGTCCAGATGGCTGCGGTTGGGTAGCAGGTTGAAGTCCAGTGGGCGAATGCGGCCGCTGGCGATCAGTCCTGGTAGTGCATTGTGCGAGGGCACGGCGATGTCGATGGCCTGGCCGCTTTCCAGTGCGGCGTTCAGTTCCTCGGCACTGCTGAAGGTGTGGTACTCGACTTCGATCCCGGTGTCGCGGGTGAAGTTTTCCAGTACCTGTGGCGCGATGTAATCGTTCCAGTTGTAGACACGGATGCTGTCGGCTGCCTGAGCCAGGCTGGAAATCAGGCCTAGCAGGACGGCGGCAAGAGCGCGTTGCATGAGTAGCTCCCTGAAGGATGAAGGCAACAGTATCCGGCGGCCTCGGCCGCCGGGGGTTGATTCATGTCAGCGGGGTCGCCGTGCGGCGAACCACTGGCTCCGAGGCCAAGCGCCGGAGCTGTCGGTTGGCAGTTGGCAGGCAAAAAGAAGCCGGCTCTGCGGCCGGCTTTCTCGGGGTCACACGGTGTGCAGGTACCAGTTGTATTCGAGGTCGGAGATGGTGGTCTCGAACTCTTGCAATTCGGCTTCCTTGCACGCGACGAAGATGTCGATGTACTTCGGATCGATGTACTTGTTCAGTACTTCACTGTCGTCCAGCTCACGCAGGGCATCGCGCAGGTTGTTCGGCAGGCTGGGCTCGAGCTGCTCGTAGGAGTTGCCCTCGATCGGCTCGCCCGGCTCGATCTGATTGGTCAGGCCGTGGTGAATACCGGCGAGGATCGAGGCCAGCATCAGGTAGGGGTTGGCATCGGCACCGGCGACGCGGTGTTCGATACGCACGGCATCGGCGCTGCCGGTAGGCACGCGTACGGCCACGGTGCGGTTGTCCAGCGCCCAGCTCGGCGCGTTGGGCACGTAGAACTGTGCGCCGAAGCGGCGGTAGGAGTTGACGTTGGGGCAGAGGAAGGCCATCGACGCCGCCAGGGTGTCGAGGATGCCGCCCACGGCATGGCGCAGCGAGGTGTTCTCCAGTGGATTCTCGGCCGCGAAGATGTTCTTGCCGGTCTTCTTGTCGAGCAGCGAGATGTGCACGTGCAGGCCGTTGCCCGCCTGGCCCGGATAGGGCTTGGCCATGAAGGTGGAGTCCATCTCATGGTCGTAGGCGATGTTCTTGATCAGGCGCTTGAGCAGCAGCGCATAGTCGCAGGCCTTGATGGCGTCTTCGACGTGGTGCAGGTTGACCTCGAATTGCGCCGGGGCGCTCTCCTTGACGATGGCGTCGGCCGGGATGTCCTGCTCCTTGGCGGCTTCGAGCATGTCCTGCAGGCAATCGACGTACTCGTCGAGATCGTCGATCAGGTAGACCTGGGTCGAATGCGGGCGCTTGCCCGAGATCGGCGAGCGTGGCGGCTGCGGGCGGCCGTTCACGTTCTCCTGGTCGATCAGGTAGAACTCCAGTTCGAAGGCTGCGCAGATACGCAGGCCCAGTTCGTCGAACTTCTGCACCACCTGGCGCAATACCTCGCGCGGGTCGGCGAAGAAAGGCGTGCCGTCCAGCTCGTGCATGGTCATCAACAGTTGCGCGGTGGGGCGCTTCTGCCAGGGTTCGTTGCACAGGGTATTGGGGATGGGAAAGCAGATACGGTCGGCATCGCCAATGTCCAGGCCAAGGCCGGTGCTTTCGACGGTGGAACCGTTGATGTCGAGAGCGAAGAGCGAGGCCGGCAGGTTGATGCCTTTCTCGTACACCTTGTGAAGGGCGTTTCGATCGATGCGCTTGCCGCGCACCACACCATTCATATCTGCAATAAGAAGGTCGACGAACTGGACCTCGGGATGTTCCTTGAGGAACGCGTTCGCTTCGTTAAGCTGAACGGCACGCGGGGGTACCGACATGATGCAACACCTTTTTGTTAAATATATCAATCATGCGAATGCACGGGTGTGAGTCAATCCGAAACGCACTTTACTGTCAAGCTGGCCCGATAATGCCCTGTCATGGGGCGTCATGGCCAATTTTGGGGCATTTCCAGGCCTTTCAGGCGTCTTCAACCGGAGTCTTTCCGGGGTGCTCAATGGGGTGTGTTCAATTTTTTACAGAGCTATTGTGTAAAAAAATGAACAACGCTAAGCTCGGTCGAAACCCATAACAGCAATAATACGGGTGTCTCATGTTTTGCCTGCCGAGCATCGGCGTCAGCGCTTGTGCCATAACCAACGGTCACGCTACCTCTACTGTCCTCGTTCGCGAGGCTGGCCTGCACATCATGCTGGCCCCCGCGCTGAGCATGCCTGGCGACGTCGCAACACGGCAGCTTTTTTCCTCGGCGGCATCATCGCCGCTCGGTCTGTGTCATCAGGCCTTTCGTTCACCCAATACCCTGCACGATAGCGCACGCGGCTGCGCAGCGCCCCTTGCTGTGCCCGGTGGCTCGCGTCCTGCAGTGTGCAAATCGTTCGTCGGCTCTGTTGGGCTCGCGCTATGCCGCGAGCTAGAAGGGCCGGGGTCGATTGACAAGGGCGGGCGATTTTCTTTCGGTGGAGTGATAAGTCAGGTGTCGGAGGTGCCGTACCCCTAGTAGCATCCACCCGAATATCTCGCTTTCTTCCAGGCCTTTGGTGAGGCTTGCAGGGAGAAGGCGGGGCAACGCTGAACCAGCTATAACCCTAGTTGGTTCTACAACCCTGAGGTCTCTATGAGTACCAAGTTAGACCAGCTCACGAGCTGGCTGAAAGAACGCAAAATCACCGAAGTTGAATGTCTGATCAGCGACCTGACCGGCATTGCCCGCGGCAAGATATCGCCGACCAACAAGTTCCTTGACGAGAAGGGCATGCGCCTCCCTGAGAGCGTGCTGCTGCAGACCGTGACCGGCGACTACGTCGAGGACGACATCTATTACGACCTGCTGGACGAGGCGGACATCGACATGTTCTGCCGTCCGGACGCCAATGCTGTTTTCGTCGTGCCCTGGGCCATCGAGCCCACCGCCATGGTGATCCACGACACCTTCGACAAGCAGGGCAACCCTATCGAGCTGTCGCCGCGCAACATCCTCAAGCGCGTGTTGCAGATGTATGCAGACAAAGGCTGGAAGCCCATCGTCGCGCCGGAGATGGAGTTCTACCTGACCAAGCGCAACAGTGACCCGGACTTCCCGCTGGTGGCACCCATGGGCCGTTCCGGCCGTCCGGAAGTAGGCCGGCAGTCATTCTCCATCGACGCCGCCAACGAATTCGACCCCTTGTTCGAGGACGTTTACGACTGGTGCGAGCTGCAGCACCTGGATCTCGACACGCTGATCCACGAAGACGGCCCGGCGCAGATGGAGATCAACTTCCGCCATGGCGAGGCGCTGCACCTGGCCGACCAGATCACCGTGTTCAAGCGCACCATGCGCGAGGCCGCGCTCAAGCATGATGTGGCGGCCACTTTCATGGCCAAGCCGATCACCGACGAGCCTGGTAGTGCCATGCACATTCACCAGAGCGTGGTGGATATCAAGACCGGTAAGAGCCTGTTCTCCAACGAGGACGGCACCATGAGCCAACTGTTCCTGCACCACATCGGTGGCCTGCAGAAATACATCCCCGAGCTGCTGCCGCTGTTCGCGCCCAACGTCAACTCGTTCCGCCGTTTCCTGCCCGATACCTCGGCGCCGGTGAACGTCGAATGGGGCGAGGAGAACCGTACCGTGGGCCTGCGCGTGCCGGAGGCCAGCCCGCAGAACCGCCGTGTGGAGAACCGTCTGGCCGGCGCCGACGCCAACCCCTACCTGGTGCTGGCGGCATCCCTGCTGTGTGGCTATATCGGCATGGTCGAAGGCATCAACCCCGGTGCACCGGTCAAGGGCCGTGGCTACGAGCGCCGCAACCTGCGCCTGCCGCTGACCATTGAAGCGGCGCTGGAACGCATGGAGGCGTGCAAGACTGCCGAGAAGTACCTCGGCGAGAAGTTCATGCGTGGCTATGTCGCGGTCAAGCGTGCCGAGCACGAGAACTTCAAGCGCGTGATCAGCTCCTGGGAGCGCGAGTTCCTCCTGCTGTCGGTGTAATGGGCTACCGGCCGCGCCTGGCGCGGCCGCTGCCACGAATCTCTGCGTAGCGCCGCTGGCGCTGCGTGCTAGCAAGGTGTTGGTAATGAACAAGCAAGCGAACAATCCCAAGACTGCTCAGTGGCAGGCCCTGAGCCAGGCTCACCACCTGGCGCCGTTCAGTGATTACAAGCAGTTGGCCGAGAAAGGCCCGCGCATCATCACCGAGGCCAAAGGTGTGCACCTGTGGGACAGCGAGGGCAACAAGATCCTCGACGGCATGGCCGGCCTGTGGTGCGTGGCCGTCGGTTATGGCCGCGAGGAACTGGTCGAAGCTGCCAGCGCGCAGATGCGTCAACTGCCGTTCTACAACACCTTCTTCCAGACCGCCCATCCGCCGGTGCTGGAACTGGCGCATGCTATCTCCCAGCTGGCGCCGGCCGGCATGAACCATGTGTTCTTCACTGGTTCGGGTTCCGAAGGCAACGACACCATGCTGCGTCTGGTACGCCACTACTGGGCGTGCAAGGGCCAGCCGAGCAAGAAGATCATCATCGGTCGCGACAATGGCTATCACGGCTCCACCGTGGCCGGCGCCAGCCTCGGCGGTATGAAATTCATGCACGAGCAGGGCGACCTGCCGATCCCCGGCATCGCCCATATCCCGCAGCCGTACTGGTTCGGTGAAGGCGGCGACATGACCCCGGAAGCCTTCGGCATCTGGGCTGCCGATCAGCTGGAGAAGAAGATTCTCGAGCTGGGCGAAGACAACGTTGCAGCCTTCATTGCCGAGCCGATCCAGGGCGCCGGCGGCGTAATCATCCCGCCGCAGAGCTACTGGCCGCGCATCAAGGAAATCCTCGCCAAGTACGACATCCTGTTCGTCGCCGACGAAGTGATCTGCGGATTCGGCCGTACCGGCGAGTGGTTCGGCAGCCAGTACTACGATCTCAAGCCCGACCTGATGACCATCGCCAAGGGCCTGACCTCAGGTTACGTGCCGATGGGCGGGCTGATCGTCAGCGACAAGGTGTTCGAAGTGATCGAGGCGCACGGCGACTTCAATCACGGCTTCACCTATTCCGGGCATCCGGTGGCGGCGGCAGTGGGTCTGGAGAACCTGCGCATTCTCAAGGAAGAGGGCATCGTCGAGCGGGTTAAAGCAGAAACGGCACCGTATTTGCAGCGTCGTCTGCGTGAGCTGGCGGATCACCCGTTGGTGGGTGAAGTACGCGGTATCGGCATGCTCGGCGCTATCGAATTGGTGCAGGACAAAGCGACGCGCAAACGTTATCCGGGTGACAAGGCGGTAGGCATGATTTGCCGCGGCCACTGCTTTGATAACGGTCTGATCATGCGCGCCGTGGGCGACACCATGATCATCGCGCCGCCTCTGGTGATCAGCCAGGCGGAAGTGGATGAACTGATAGAGAAAGCGCGCAAGTGCCTGGATCTGACTCAGCGTGACCTGTAGGTCTGAAAGCCCGCAGCCACGGAAAGTTGTCAGCGGTGCCATGACCTTGCCAGACTGCGCCAGAGTGCGTGAGCCAGCCTGATTCGAACGGCTTGCGCGACCTCTGGAATATCGACACAACAACAGGAGCTGTACGCATGAAAACATTCGGCAAGACCCTTCTCGCGTTGTCCCTGACCGCGGCCGTGGCAGGCGCTGCTCAGGCTGACGACAAGGTGCTGCATGTCTACAACTGGAGCGATTACATCGCCGAAGACACCCTGGCCAATTTCGAGAAGGAAACCGGCATCAAGGTCGTTTACGACGTCTTCGACAGCAATGAAGTGCTGGAAGCCAAGTTGCTGGCCGGCAGCTCCGGTTACGACGTGGTGGTACCGTCCAACCCGTTCCTGGCCAAACAGATCAAGGCTGGCGTGTTCCAGAAGCTGGACAGGTCCAAGCTGCCGAACTGGTCGAACCTGGACAAGGACCTGCTCAAGGCCCTGGAGCCAAGCGATCCGGGCAACCAGTACTCCATCCCCTACATGTGGGGCACCATCGGCATCGGCTACAACGTCGAGAAGGTCAAGGCGGTGCTCGGCGACGACGCGCCGGTCGATTCCTGGGACCTGGTGTTCAAGCCGGAAAACATGGAGAAGCTGAAGTCCTGTGGCGTTTCCTTCCTCGATTCGCCGACCGAGATCCTGCCGGCCGCCCTGCATTACCTGGGCTATGCCCCGGACAGCAGCGACAAGGGTGAGCTGAAGAAGGCCGAAGAGCTGTTCATGAAAATTCGTCCGTCGGTGGCCTACTTCCACAGCTCCAAGTACATCTCCGATCTGGCCAACGGAAACATCTGCGTCGCCATTGGTTACTCGGGTGACATCTATCAGAGCAAGGCGCGCGCCGAAGAAGCGAAGAACGGCGTGCAAGTGGGCTACAACATTCCGAAGGAAGGCGCCGGTTCGTTCTTCGACATGCTGGCCGTGCCGGCCGACGCCAAGAACGTCGAGTCTGCACACGTCTTCCTCAACTACCTGATGAAGCCTGAGGTGATGGCCAGCATCACCAACTACGTGCAGTTCCCCAACGGCAACGCTGCCGCCACTCCGCTGGTGGATGAAGCACTGCGTACCGATCCGGGCGTGTATCCGACTCCGGAAGTGCTGAAGAAGATCTACACCTTCCCGGACCTGGCGCCTGCCGTGCAGCGCACCATGACCCGCAGCTGGACCAAGATCAAGTCCGGTCGCTGATCGTAGAGGCAGTACCACCTGGCGGGCTTGCCCGCCAGGTTTCAAGGGACACTTTACAGGGCCATGACGGCCGTCGATATGCGCGTCCTCGAGTCAGCAGACCGAGGTGGTAGCGGTGCGGCTTGATTTGGCAGTCGCTGATTCCCAACGCGTTTTTCTATAAAGTGCCGCGCTTTTTTAGCGGCCACTAAGCGAGGATGAAACTGTGCGAGTAACCCTGCCCAAGACTCTTATCGCCCTGGCAGCTGCTAGCCTGAGTGGAGCCGCCCTGGCTCAGCAGACGGTGCACATCTACAACTGGAGCGACTACATCGGCGAAGAGACGCTGGCCAAGTTCGAAGCGAAAACCGGTATCAAACCGATCTATGACGTGTTCGACTCCAACGAAACCCTCGAAGGCAAACTGCTCGCTGGTCGTAGCGGTTACGACGTGGTGGTGCCTTCCAACCATTTCCTCGGCAAGCAGATCAAGGCCGGCGCCTTCCAGAAACTGGACCGCGCCAAACTGCCCAACTGGAATAACCTCGATCCAGCGCTGCTCAAGCAGCTGGAAACCAACGACCCGGGTAACCAGTACGCCGTGCCCTACCTGTGGGGTACCAACGGCATCGGTTACAACGTCGAGAAGGTCAAGGCCGCGCTCGGCGTCGAGGAGATCGATTCCTGGGCCGTGCTGTTCGAGCCGGAGAACATCAAGAAACTGAGCGAGTGCGGCGTTGCCTTCCTCGATTCAGGCGACGAAATGATCCCGGCCATGCTCAATTATCTGGGGCTGAACCCCAACAGCACCAACCCCGACGATTACGCCAAGGCCGAAGCCAAACTGCTGGAAGTGCGCCCCTACGTCACCTACTTCCACAGTTCCAAGTACATCGGTGATCTGGCCAACGGCAACATCTGCGTGGCAGCCGGTTTCTCCGGCGACATCCTGCAGGCCGCCGACCGCGCCGAAGAAGCCGGCAAGGGTATCGAGATCGCCTACAGCATTCCCAAGGAAGGCGCCAACCTCTGGTTCGACATGATGGCCATTCCCGCCGACGCAGCGAATGCCGACCAGGCCCACGCGTTCATCAATTTCCTCCTCGAGCCCGAAGTGATCGCCGAAGTCAGTGATTACGTCGGTTACGCCAACCCCAATATCAAGGCGGACGAGTTCATGGATCAGGAGGTTCGCAACGACCCGTCCGTGTACCCGCCGCAGGCCGTACTGGACAAGCTGTACATCTCCGCTGAATTGCCAGTGAAGGTGCAGCGCCTGATGACTCGCACCTGGACCAAGGTCAAGTCGGGTCAGTAATCGTTCCTGCCCGGCCCTGGGGGTCGGGCACAATCTTCCGGGAGTTCTCCTAAATGGCTGTTGCCTCCAGCGCCTACAAAAAAGCCCTCGAGGGGGATCAGACACCGAAAGAGGTGCTGGTCAAGATCGATCGGGTAACCAAGAAGTTCGATGAGACCGTAGCCGTCGACGACGTTTCGCTGACCATCAACAAGGGCGAGATCTTCGCTCTGCTTGGCGGCTCCGGCTCAGGCAAGTCGACCCTGCTGCGCATGCTCGCCGGCTTCGAACGGCCGACCGAGGGGCGCATCATCCTCGATGGCGTGGACATCACGGACATGCCGCCGTACCAGCGTCCGATCAACATGATGTTCCAGTCCTATGCCCTGTTCCCGCATATGACCGTGGCGCAGAACATCGCCTTCGGCCTGCAGCAGGACAAGCTGTCCAGGTCGGAAATCGACGAGCGCGTAGCGGAGATGCTCAAGCTGGTGCACATGACCCAGTACGCCAAGCGCAAGCCGCACCAGCTCTCCGGTGGTCAGCGTCAGCGTGTGGCCCTGGCCCGTTCTCTGGCCAAGCGGCCGAAGCTGCTGCTGCTCGACGAGCCCATGGGTGCACTGGACAAGAAGCTGCGCTCGCAGATGCAGCTGGAGCTGGTGGAAATCATCGAGCGCGTCGGCGTGACCTGCGTGATGGTGACCCACGATCAGGAAGAGGCCATGACCATGGCCCAGCGCATCGCCATCATGCACCTGGGCTGGATCGCTCAGACCGGCAGCCCGATCGACATCTACGAGACGCCGACCAGTCGCCTGGTGTGCGAGTTCATCGGTAACGTCAACCTGTTCGACGGCCAGATCACCACTGATGAGGTCGACCACGCGGTTATCGACTGTCCGCAACTGGACAAGCCGATCTACATCGGTCACGGCGTCAGCACCCGCGCCGAGAACAAGTCCGTCAGCTACGCCCTGCGCCCCGAGAAGCTGCTGATGGCCACCGCGCTGCCGGAAGATCACGAGCATCCCGAGTACAACTGGTGCAACGGTCACGTGCATGACATCGCCTATCTGGGCGGCCACTCGGTGTACTACGTCAAGCTTACCTCCGGGCAGGTGGTGCAGTGCTTCATCGCCAATGCCGAGCGCCGCGGCAAGCGTCCGACCTGGGACGATCCGGTGGTGGTGTACTGGGAAGACGACAGCGGCGTGGTACTGCAATCATGAAAATGAGCAAACTGGCGCGCTATCTGCCCAGGGGGCGGCATGCCGTGATCGGCATACCCTTCCTGTGGTTGTTCATGTTCTTCCTGCTGCCCTTCATCATCGTGCTGAAGATCAGCTTCGCCGAAGCTGACGTGGCGATTCCGCCGTACACGGAAATCTATGAGTGGGCGGACAACAAGCTGACGCTGTTGCTGAATCTCGGCAACTACATCTTCCTCACCGAGGACGCCCTGTACCTCTCGGCCTATCTCGGCTCGTTGAAGGTGGCGTTCTTCAGCACCCTGCTGTGCCTGCTGATCGGCTATCCGATGGCCTACGCCATCGCCAGGGCACCCAAGTCGCAGCAGACCGTGCTGCTGTTGCTGATCATGATGCCGACCTGGACCGCGATCCTGATCCGCGTCTATGCCTGGATGGGCATTCTCGGCAACAACGGGCTGCTCAACAGTCTGTTGATGAGCATCGGCCTGATCGACTCGCCGCTGCAGATCCTCAACACCAACACGGCGGTCTACATCGGCGTCGTCTATTCGTACCTGCCGTTCATGATCCTGCCGCTCTACGCCAATCTGGTGAAGCATGATCTGAGTCTGCTGGAAGCGGCCTCTGACCTGGGTTCGAGCAACTTCAACAACTTCTGGAAGATCACCGTGCCGCTGTCGAAGAACGGCATCATCGCCGGCTCCATGCTGGTGTTCATTCCGGTGGTCGGTGAGTTCGTCATCCCCGAACTGCTTGGCGGCCCGGAGACCCTGATGATCGGCAAGGTGCTGTGGCAGGAGTTCTTCAACAACCGCGACTGGCCGGTGGCGTCTGCTCTGGCGGTGGTAATGCTGGCGATCCTGATCGTGCCCATCATCCTGTTCAACCGTAACCAGGCGAAAGAGCTGGAGGGCCGGCCATGACTGAGCTAATCGCAATGAGCCCGTCATCCTGTTCAACCGGCTTTTTAACCAGAAGCGTGGCTAAAGAACTGGAGGGGCGGCCATGAAGCGTTTCAGTTTCTCCAGCCTGATGCTCTGGGCGGGGCTGGTGTTCATCTACCTGCCCATGGTCATTCTGGTCATCTACTCGTTCAACGCCTCGCGGCTGGTAACGGTGTGGGGCGGCTGGTCAGTGAAGTGGTACGTCGGCCTGCTGGACAATACACAGCTGATGAACTCGGTGATGCGCTCACTGGAAATCGCCTGCTACACCGCCATTGCGGCGGTGGCGCTGGGCACCCTGGCGGCCTTCGTGCTGACCCGTATCACCCACTTCAAGGGGCGCACTCTGTTCGGTGGCCTGGTCACCGCGCCGCTGGTGATGCCCGAAGTGATCACCGGTCTGTCGCTGCTGCTGCTGTTCGTGCTGATGGCGCAGCTGATCGGCTGGCCGATGCAGCGTGGCATGACCACCATCTGGATCGCTCACACCACCTTCTGCTCGGCCTATGTGGCGGTCGTGGTGTCGTCGCGTCTGCGTGAGCTGGACATGTCCATCGAAGAGGCGGCTATGGACCTGGGCGCGCGGCCGTGGAAGGTGTTCTTCCTGATCACCGTGCCGATGATCGCGCCGTCGCTGGCGGCGGGGGCGATGATGTCCTTCGCCCTGTCGCTGGACGACCTGGTGCTGGCCAGCTTCGTTTCCGGTCCGGGTTCGACCACCCTGCCGATGGAGATCTTCTCCGCCGTGCGCCTGGGGGTTAAACCGGAGATCAACGCGGTAGCCAGCCTGATCCTGTTGGCGGTGTCATTTGCCACCTTCCTGGCCTGGTTCTTCGCTCACCGCGCCGAAGAAAAGCGCAAGAAGGCCATGCAGCAGGCCATGGACGAGACGACCAAGCCATCCTGGCAGCCCGTCGTCGACAGTCGCTCCAGCGCCGACAATTGAGTGCTGCGCTGAAATGAAAAACGGGCCCCGCGGGGCCCGTTTTTCATGGTGTGTGGCAGGTGACTCAGTCGCGACCAAAGGCTCGCCGCGAAAACGCCTCCCACAGTGCTGTGGTCGTTACTTCACCAGCGCTTTCCAGGCCTTGAGGCTTTGCAGGATTTGCGTCTGCGTCGGGCGCAGCTGACGTTGCTCGTCATCCAGCGCCTGCTGGGCCAGGCCGTACAGCTTGTTCAGCTCGCCATACAGGCGGTCGACTTCGGGCACTTCCAGTACGCCACGTGCCAGGCGCAGCCAGACCAGCAGGCGCTCCAGGCGCGGCATCTGCTCGGCCAGGTCTTCCGGCTGTTGCTGGTAGCGGCGCAGCTGCAGGGCAGCGCCTTCTTCGCCCAGCAGGGTAGGCAGCCAGTTGCCCAGGGCCGCGCTGCCCTGGCGGTTGCCACGGTTGTTACGCTCCAGCGTCCAGTTGCGCTGCAGCAGCCAGTAAGACAGCTTCAGCGACAGCAGGCCCCAGCGGCAGCCATCGAGCTCGGCGGCGAACAGTGCCGGCGCATTGCGCCGCATGCTGTCGTCGTCCTGCCCGGCGGCCAGGCGCGGGCGCCAGTCTTCGAGCAGTGCATCGAGCGCTTCGCGCAGTTCACGAGAACTGGCGCGCGGCGCGGCCTGACCGAGGCTGGCGAGCAGGGCGCGCAGATCGATCAATTGCTCCAGCCATTGCTGCAACAGGCTCCAGTGACCATTCCAGCGATACTGTTCGGCGAGGCGCTGGCTGGCGCCGAGCAGGTGCCAGGCGAGCGCGGCAAAGGCGTCGTCGAGGGACAGCTCGGCGTTCAGCTCGGGGGCCGGCAGGCTGAGGTTGTAGCTGCCGGCGTCGAACAGGCGATACCCACGTTCGGCCTTGCTGATGTCACAGGGCATCAGCGGCAGTTCGGCGGCCAGCTCACAGGCCAGCTCCAGCAGTGCGGCGGGTTCGCCCTGGCGCAGCTCCAGCTCCAGCTCGCAGATTTCCTCTTCGCCTTCGCCAGCGATGACCTTGCCCAGATCCAGCGCGGCCTCGATCACCACTTTGGCCTTGCCGCGGCCCCAGGCGATCTCGGCTTTCTCGCGGACGAAGTCGGTGGTGAACAGTGGCTGCAGGGTGTTCTTGTCCAGCTCGGCCAGGCTGGCCGGCCAGCACTGGTCATCGAGCTTGCCGAGGTCGAGTTCGGCGCTATCCAGGTACCAGTCCCATTCGTTGCGTTCGGACAGGCCGGCGACGCTCTGGCCGCGGCTCTTCAGGGTCTGGATGAACTGCTCGCCGTCACGCCGCAGGCGTAGGGCGACCTTGGCACTGGCCAGCTCGCGCTGCGGGGTGTCGTAGTACTGGTTGAACAGCTCGCCGCGCTGCCAACCGCTCTTGTTGCGCTTTTTCAGCAACGGATGTTCGCGCAGGGCGGCCAGGGTGGCGCGGCTGGCGCGCAGTTTGATTTCGGTTTCTTTGACCATGGTGGAGAGCTAGATAGCCTTTTATGAAAATGTGACAGACCGATGACGCGTGCTGGCGGATGACGAAGCCGGTCCCTATACTTGCGGCCTTCTCAAAACGGGGGCTTACCCTATGCCTATCAATCCCTTTGTCAGCCTGTTCGGCCGTTCACCCATCGGCCCGATGCAACAGCATATCGCCAAGGCCCATGAGTGCGCGGCGAACCTGGTGCCTTTCTTCGAAGCCGTGATGGCCGAGGATTGGGCCAAGGTGGAACAGGTACAACAGGAGATGTCCCGGCTGGAGCACGAAGCGGACAAGCTGAAGAAAAGCGTACGTCTGCACCTGCCCAAGAGCCTGTTCCTGCCGGTGCCGCGTTCGGACCTGCTGGAACTGCTCAGTGTACAGGACAAAGTCGCCAACCGTGCCAAGGACATCGCCGGCCTCATGCTTGGCCGGCAGATGGCCATTCCACAGCCGCTGCAGCCGCTGATGCGTACCTACGTGCAGCGCAGCGTGGACGCCAGCGCCCAGGCGCTGAAGGCAATGAACGAACTGGATGAGCTGCTCGAGACCGGTTTCGCCGGCCGTGAAGCTGTGCTTGTGGAAACCCTGATCGAGGAGCTCGGTTCGATCGAAAACGATACCGATCGCCTGCAGATCGAGGTGCGCCGCAACCTGTTCAAGCTGGAGAAGGACCTTCCCCCGGTCGATGTGATGTTCCTCTATCAGATCATCGACTGGGTCGGCGATGTCGCCGACCGTGCCCAACGAGTGGGCAACCGACTGGAACAACTGCTGGCGCGCTAAGCGCCAGTGTCCTTTCTGGGATCTACGGAAACTTATTTTATGTCTCTGATTGCGGACTACGGGCTGGTGCTGCTCGTTCTTGCCTGCCTTTTCGGTTTTTTCATGGCCTGGGGTGTTGGAGCCAACGATGTAGCCAATGCTATGGGTACATCCGTTGGCTCGCGTGCACTTACCATCAAACAGGCGATCATCATCGCCATGGTCTTCGAGTTCGCCGGTGCCTATCTGGCCGGTGGCCAGGTGACCGAAACCATCAAGAACGGCATCGTCGATGCCAATCTGATCAGCCCCAATCTCATGGTGCTGGGCATGATGTCGGCGTTGCTGGCGGCGGGCACCTGGCTGCTGGTGGCCTCGATGCGCGGCTGGCCGGTGTCCACCACCCATACCATCGTCGGTGCGGTGATCGGCTTCGCCGCCGCCGGTGTGTCGATGGATGCCGTGCACTGGAGCGGCGTCGGCCCCATCGTGGCCAGCTGGGTGGTCACGCCGATGCTTGCCGGGATCATCTCCTTCTGCCTGTTCGTCAGTGTGCAGAAACTGATCATCGATACCGACAACCCCTTCATGAACGCCAAGCGCTACGTGCCGCTGTACATGTTCATCACCGGCTTCATGATTTCGCTGATGACCATGACCAAGGGCCTCAAGCACGTTGGTCTGGACCTCTCCAGCACCGAGGGCTTCATGCTTTCGATCGGGATCGGCGTGCTGGTCATGCTGATCGGTATCGCGCTGCTGAGCCGCATCCATGTCGATGCCGAGGCTGACAAGGCCTTCCACTTCTCCAGTGTGGAGAAGGTGTTCGCCATCCTGATGATCTTCACCGCCTGCTCCATGGCTTTCGCTCACGGCTCCAATGACGTGGCCAATGCCGTTGGTCCGCTGGCGGCCATCGTCGGTGTGATCCAGAGCGGTGGTGAACTCGCCGCTGGCGAGAAGTCGCTGGTGCCAGGCTGGATCCTGCTGCTGGGCGCGCTGGGCATCGTGGTTGGCCTGGCCACCTACGGTTACAAGGTCATCGCCACCATCGGCAAGGAAATCACCGAGCTGACCCCCAGCCGTGGTTTCGCTGCAGAACTGGCCGCTGCCACCACCGTGGTCAGCGCCTCGGGCCTGGGCCTGCCGGTGTCTACCACCCACACCCTGGTGGGGGCCATCCTCGGCGTCGGCCTGGCGCGTGGTATCGGTGCTTTGAACCTGGGCATGATCGGCAAGATCTTCCTGTCCTGGATCATCACCCTGCCGGCCGGTGCGATCCTCTCGATCTTCTTCTTCTTCATTCTGCGCGCGCTGTTCGGCGGGGTCTGATTCCACTTCGGCGGTTTCACGTCAGGGTGCCTCTAAAAATGTAGGCGAGGCGGTCGGCGCAAGGAGAAGGCAGGCGAAGAAGCGCAGTTTACGAGTTGTAAATGAGCATTCTGAGCCTGCTTTCAACGCCGCTATGACAACGTAGGTAGTTTTTAGAGGTGCCCTCTGAGGTTCGATGCCCCTATCATGGGGCATCGTTTTTTGGAGATCGCCGATGCCCCTGCCGTCCTTTCAAGAGCAGTTCGCTGCGCTGATTGCAGCGCCATCGGTGAGCTGCACCCAGCCCAATTGGGACCAGAGCAACGCGCCTGTCATCGAGCTGCTCGCTGCCTGGCTCGGCGATCTGGGCTTTACCTGCGAAACCCAGCAGATCGCGCCCGGAAAATTCAACCTGCTTGCCAGCTATGGCTCCGGCCCAGGCGGCCTGGTGTTGGCCGGTCACAGTGACACCGTACCCTTCGACGCCGCCCTGTGGCAGAGCGACCCACTCAAGCTGACCGAAGTCGGCGACCGTTGGGTCGGCCTCGGGAGTTGCGACATGAAGGGGTTCTTCGCCCTGGCCATCGAGGCCGTGCGGCCGCTGCTCGATCAGCCCTTCAAGCAACCGCTGCTGATCCTCGCCACCTGCGACGAGGAAAGCTCCATGGCCGGTGCCCGTGCTCTGGCCGAGGCCGGCCGTCCGCTCGGCCGCGCGGCGGTGATCGGTGAGCCGACCGGCCTCAAGCCGATCCGCCTGCACAAGGGCGTGATGATGGAACGCGTCGATATTCTCGGGCAGAGTGGCCATTCCTCCGACCCGGCCCTCGGGCATAGCGCCCTGGAGGCCATGCAGGACGTGATGGGTGAGCTGCGCGGCCTGCGCGCGCAGTGGCAGCGCGAGTTCAACAACCCGCAATTCAGCGTGCCGCAGCCGACGCTGAACCTGGGCTGCATCCATGGCGGTGACAATCCCAACCGCATCTGCGGCCAGTGTGCGCTGGAGTTCGATCTGCGCCCGCTGCCTGGTATGGATCCTGATGTGCTGCGCGAAGCGATTCGCGGCAAGCTGCAACCGCTGGCGCTCAAGCATCAGGTGCGTATCGACTACGGTCCGCTGTTCCCCGCCGTGCCGCCGTTCGAGCAGAGCGCGGATGCGGAGCTGGTGCGGGTGGCCGAGCGCTTGACCGGACACACGGCCCAGGCGGTGGCATTCGGTACCGAAGCGCCTTATCTTCAGCAACTTGGCTGCGAGACCCTGGTGCTCGGCCCCGGTGATATCGACTGTGCCCACCAGCCCGGGGAACACCTGGAGCTGGCCCGCATCGAACCTACTGTGGCGCTGCTGCGCCAATTGATCCAACACTACTGCCTGACCCGGAGTGACGACGTGCAGCGACGATGAGAGCGACTCTTTAACCGAACACGACGGCCATGCCCGTCTAACGTCTCGACGCTAATGGATTGCTCATGCACGACTACGTCACCTGGTTACGCCACGCTTCGCCTTACATCAACGCCCACCGCGACTGCACCTTCGTGGTCATGCTGCCGGGAGAGGGCGTTGCCCACCCCAATTTCGCCAATATCGTCCACGACCTGGTGCTGTTGCATAGCCTGGGCGTGCGCCTGGTGCTGGTGCACGGTTCGCGTCCGCAGATCGAGATGCGTCTCGCTGCCCGTGGCCTGACCCCGCATTACCACCGTGACCTGCGAATCACCGACGCGCCCACCCTGGAGTGCGTGATCGACGCCGTCGGCCACTTGCGTATCGCCATCGAAGCGCGCCTGTCGATGGACATGGCCGCCTCGCCGATGCAGGGCTCGCGCCTGCGTCTGACCAGCGGCAACTTCGTCACTGCACGGCCGATCGGCGTGGTCGATGGCGTCGACTATCACCACACCGGCGAAGTGCGCCGCATCGACCGCAAGGGCATCAATCGCCAGCTCGACGAGCGCAGCATCGTGCTGCTGTCACCGCTGGGCTATTCGCCCACCGGGGAAATCTTCAACCTGGCCTGTGAGGACGTCGCCACCCGCGCCGCCATCGACCTGGGCGCGGACAAACTGCTGCTGTTCGGCGCCGAGGACGGTCTGCTCGACGACAACGGCAAGCTGGTGCGCGAACTGCGTCCGCAGCAGGTGCCGGCGCACCTGGCGCGCCTGGGCAGCAACTACCAGGGCGAGTTGCTCGATGCCGCCGCCGAGGCTTGCCGAGGCGGGGTCAAGCGCAGTCATATCGTCAGCTACGCCACCGATGGTGCGCTGCTTAGCGAACTGTTCACTCGCACCGGCAATGGCACCCTGGTGGCGCAGGAGCAGTTCGAGTCGTTGCGTGAGGCGAGCATCGAGGATGTTGGCGGCCTGATCGAACTGATCAGCCCGCTGGAGGAGCAGGGCATTCTGGTGCGCCGTTCGCGTGAGGTGCTGGAGCGCGAGATCGAACAGTTCAGCATCGTCGAGCGCGAGGGCCTGATCATCGCCTGTGCGGCGCTGTATCCCATCGCCGACTCGGACTGTGGCGAATTGGCCTGCCTGGCAGTCAATCCCGACTACCGTCACGGCGGCCGTGGTGACGAGTTGCTCGAACGCATCGAGGCGCGGGCGCGGGCGCAGGGGATCAAGACCCTGTTCGTGCTCACCACCCGCACTGCCCACTGGTTCCGCGAGCGCGGCTTCGAACCCAGCAGTGTCGAGCGCATGCCCACTGCGCGGGCGTCGCTGTACAACTATCAGCGCAATTCCAAGGTGTTCGAGAAGGCGTTGTAGGCTGCAGCGTCTGTCCAGCGAACTGTAGGAGCGGATTTATCCGCGAGCTTCGCGGCTGAAGCGGAATGCCGCCCAGCCGCTCCTACGGAATTGATGGCAATCGCAATTGTTCGTCAGGCGCTGTGCTGCTGCAGGCGCATTTGTTCGAAGCCATCGTCCCAGCCGGCCTCCCAGGCAGCTGCCGGGATTTCGTCGGGGTACGGCTGGCGCGCTCTGGGCTGGCCGGTGAGACCGGCCATATAGCCTTGCTGGTAGGCCTTGGTCAGGCTTTCCAAGCTCCATTGCGGCGTGGCGTCATCGGCCATGGGCGCTGCTCGTCTATCGTCCTTTACCCGGCAATGCTAGCTGGCTGGGCGAGTGCGGGGGTGGCCGCCCATCCTGGCTTTTGCTCCGCTGGCTGGCTTTGTGACACAGTCGACGAATCGCGATCTTCCGTCCAGTGGCGCACACCCAGGCTACGCACGTGCGCCGTGCGCAGCACGCGTAACCTGATTGGCATGGGGGTGTGCGGCCCTGCTGGCTTTACCCGGCCAGGGTGAGGATGCTCGCCTGGTAGGCCGCAACGAAGGCATCGAAATCCTCTTCGGGCTGCGCCTCCAGCTCCGCTTGGCCGGCCAGCGAATCATGCGCAGCCTGTTCGAAGGCCTGTTGCTGTTCGGCGCCAAGTGGCTGCCCACGGAAGTACTCGGCGTGGCGCAGGCTCTGCTGCAGGGCGAACTCGGTGAAGCTCTTGCCCTGACGCAGAACGGCCAGCACCTGGGCCGACGGCGTCATTTCCACATCCGCGACCTTGGCCTGTTGCTGCGCCAGTGCCTCGACATGCGTGTTGTTGCCCTGGCTACGGTCGAGCAGTTCGGCCAGCGGCAGGATGCGTTCGAGCAACTCGCTGGCCCAGACCTTGAGTTCCACCTGCTGGTTGCCTTGCTGCAGGTGCAGGCCGGGGCGGCGTCCTTCCGTGACCACCTTGAGGAAGTTGCTGGTGCAACTGCTGCACTCGCCGTTTTCCAGCAGCGGGCTGTCCTCCAGCGCGCAGAACAGCAGGAAGGCGTCGATGAAGCGCGCCTGCGCCACGTCGATACCCAGCGGCAGGAAGGGGTTGATGTCCAGGCAGCGCACTTCCACGTACTGCACGCCACGGCTGCTCAGCGCCTGAATCGGGCGCTCACCGCTTTGCGTCACGCGTTTCGGGCGGATGCTCGAGTAGTACTCGTTCTCGATCTGCAGGATGTTGGTGTTCAGCTGCAGCCACTCGTCGCCGCGCTTGGTACCGGCTTCGACGTAGGCCGGGTAGGGCGTGCCGACTGCCAGGCGCAGGCTGTCGGTGTAGCTGGCCAGGTCGTTGTAGCAGGGCGTCAGACCGGACTGCGCGCTGCTCTGGTAGCCCAGGTCGCTCATGCGCAGGCTGGTGGCGTAGGGCAGGTACAAGGTGCTGGGGTCCAGCTCCTGCAGCTGATGCGGGCGGCCGCGCATGAAGCCCTTGTCCAGCGCCGGGGAGGCACCGAACAGGTACATCAGCAGCCAGCTGTAACGGCGGAAATTGCGGATCAGCGCGATATAGCGCGCCGATTGATAATCGCGCTCGCTCTGCGTGCTGGCTTCGGCCTGGCGCTGCAGTCGCCACAGCTGCTCGGGCAGGGAGAAGTTGTAGTGGATGCCGGCGATGCACTGCATGGTCTTGCCGTAACGCAGTGCCAGGCCCTTGCGGTACACGTACTTGAGGCGGCCAATGTTGGAGCTGCCGTAGCGGGCGATGGGGATGGTCTCTTCGTCCGGCAGCGCGCAGGGCATCGACGGGCTCCACAGCAGTTCAGCGTCGAGCTTGTCGTAGGCGAAGCGGTGGATGTTTTCCAGTTCGTCGAGGGTGGCGGCTGGATCGGTGGCCGTGCCGGTGATGAACTCCAGCAGCGACTCGGAGTAATCGGTGGTGATCTGAGTGTGGGTCAATGCCGAACCCAGCCCTTGCGGGTGCGGGGTCAGGGCCAGTTGACCGTCACGATCGACACGCAGGCATTCGCGCTCGATACCGTGCAGGCATTCACCCAGCAGGGACAGGTTGGCCGGCTCGCCGAGCTGGGCCAGGCGGCGTGAGAGAAGGTTGCTCAAGATGCAATTCCTAACTGGGCAGTCGCCACAATATGGGGATCGCCCCTGCACTCTGCAAGGGGCGACGATGCTCTCACGTTAGACGAGATCGAACCCGGACGATTACACGCAGGCGAAGGTGCCTTGTGCCTTGGCGACCAGTTTGTCGCCCTGCAACACCTCGGCCTCGACCACCTGGGTGCGGCGTCCGGCGTGCAACACCTTGGCATGGCACAGCACGCTGCCCTCGGACACCGGGCGGATGTAGTTGATCTTGCACTCCAGGGTCACGCTGCTCGGGCCGCCGTCGCCCAGGCTGTGGCTGGCCTGGCCCATGGCGGTGTCGATCAGCGAGAACAGCGCGCCGCCATGCAGCTTGCCGTGCAGGTTGCGCAGGTCGTCGGTCAGGGTCAGGCGTACGCGCGCCTCACCGCCGCCGGCCTGGAGAATCTCCAGACCGAGCAGGCGGGAAAAGGCGCTGCTGGCGCCGACGTTGGCTTCCGTACTCATTTCTTCAACTGCTTGGCGTTGGCGAACAGGGCGGCCATGCCGCCGGTGGCCGGTGCCGGCTTGTCCTGGCTGGAATGGCGCTCGCTGCGCGGCGTGTTGCCGCCACGGTTGCCACCACGGGACTGCCCGCCGCGTGTGCCTTCGACTTTCTCGCCGGGGATGTCGCCCATGCGCATGGACAGGGCGATGCGGTTACGCGGGATGTCCACTTCCATCACCTTGACCTTGACCACGTCGCCGGCCTTGACCGCTTCGTGAGGGTCCTTGATGAACTTCTCCGACAGCGCGCTGATGTGCACCAGGCCGTCCTGATGCACGCCGATGTCGACGAAGGCGCCGAAGTTGGTGACGTTGGTCACCACGCCTTCGAGCATCATGCCCAGCTGCAGGTCCTTGAGGGTTTCCACGCCCTCCTGGAACTCGGCGGTCTTGAACTCCGGGCGCGGGGCGCGGCCGGGCTTGTCCAGTTCCTTGAGGATGTCGCCGACCGTGACCTGGCCGAAGCGCTCGTCGGTGAACTTGGCCGGATCCAGGCGCTTGAGGAAGCCCGAGTCGCCGATCAGCGAGCGGATGTCGCGGCCGGTGTCCTGGGCGATGCGCTCGACCAGCGGGTAGGTTTCCGGGTGCACTGCCGAGGCGTCCAGCGGGTTGTCGCCGTTCATCACACGGAGGAAGCCGGCGGCCTGCTCGAAGGTCTTCTCGCCCAGGCGCGGGACCTTCTTCAGCGCCGCGCGCGAGGTGAAGGCGCCGTTGGCATCGCGGTACTGCACGATGTTCTGCGCCAGGGTCGCGTTGAGGCCGGAGATGCGTGCCAGCAGGGCGGCGGAGGCAGTGTTGACGTCCACGCCGACGGCGTTCACGCAGTCTTCGACCACGGCGTCCAGCGAGCGCGCCAGCTTGAGCTGCGAGACGTCGTGCTGGTACTGGCCGACGCCGATGGATTTCGGGTCGATCTTCACCAGCTCGGCCAGCGGATCCTGCAGGCGGCGGGCGATGGAGACGGCGCCGCGCAGCGACACGTCGAGATCGGGGAATTCGCGCGCGGCCAGTTCCGAGGCCGAGTACACCGAGGCGCCGGCCTCGGAGACCATCACCTTGGTCAGCTTCAGGCCCGGCACCTTCTTGATCAGTTCGGCGGCCAGCTTGTCGGTCTCGCGGCTGGCAGTGCCGTTGCCGATGGAAAGCAGGTCGACGCCATGCTTGGCGCACAGCTTGGCGAGGATGGCCAGGGTGCCGTCCCAGTCATTGCGCGGCGCGTGCGGGTAGACGGTGGCGGTTTCCAGCACCTTGCCGGTGGCATCGACCACGGCCACCTTGCAGCCGGTACGCAGGCCGGGGTCGAGCGCCAGAGTGGCGCGCGGGCCGGCCGGGGCAGCCAGCAACAGGTCGTGCAGGTTGCGCGCGAACACGGCAATCGCCTCGTCCTCGGCCTTCTCGCGCAGCTCGCCGAGCAGGTCGGTTTCCAGGTGGTTGTACAGCTTGACCTTCCAGGTCCAGCGCACCACCTCGCTCAGCCATTTGTCGGCGGCGCGGCCTTTGTTCTCCAGGCCAAAGCGCTCGCCAATTATCAGCTCGCACGGGTGCAGGGTGCCGGGCAGCTCTTCGCCGACCTTGAGGCTGGAACTGAGGATGCCTTCGTTGCGCCCGCGGAAGATCGCCAGCGCGCGGTGCGACGGCACGCCCTTGAGCGCTTCGTCGTGCTCGAAGTAGTCACTGAACTTGGCCCCCTCGTTTTCCTTGCCCGGCACCAGGCGAGCGCTGAGGGTGGCGTTGTCCTTGAGGAAGCTGCGCAGCTTGTCGAGCAGCGCGGCGTCTTCGGCGAAACGCTCCATGAGGATGTACTTGGCGCCTTCGAGCACGGCTTTCACATCTGCGAAGCCCTTCTCGGCGTCGATGAAGCGCTCGGCTTCCTGCTCGGGGGCCAGGCTCGGATCGTTGAACAGCGCATCGGCCAGCTCGCCGAGGCCGGCTTCCAGGGCGATCTGGCCCTTGGTGCGGCGTTTCTGCTTATAGGGCAGGTAAAGGTCTTCGAGGCGCGTCTTGGTGTCGGCCAGGTCGATTTCACGCTTTAGTTCGGCGGTCAGCTTGCCCTGTTCCTCGATGCTGGCGAGGATCGCCACGCGGCGTTCGTCCAGCTCGCGCAGGTAGCGCAGGCGCTCTTCCAGATGGCGCAACTGGGTGTCGTCGAGGCTACCGGTCACTTCTTTGCGGTAACGGGCGATGAAGGGCACGGTGGAGCCTTCGTCGAGCAGGGCCACGGCGGCGGCGACCTGTTGCGGGCGCACGCCCAGTTCTTCAGCGATGCGGTTGTTGATGCTGTCCATAAATATAAAGCTACCCACTGAGCGACAGGGTGGCGGCAGGAATGCCGGCCAGACACGAAAGCGGCGCATTATAAACACCGCACCCGCTCATGCTGGGAACCGTTCGGGGAAAAATCTGCTAACAATGGCTGAAGCGCCCAGGCATGCGCCTGAGCGATAATGCCGCCACTTGCCGTCCATAGTACGGCTGTCCAAGGAGACGCCATGACCCAGTCCGCTGCCCCTGCCGCCGAAGGCGAGAAGATTCTCATCGTCGATGATGACGCCCGTCTGCGCCGCCTGCTCGAACGTTTCTTCGACGAGCAGGGCTACCGGGTTCGTGCGGTGGAGAACGTCGAGCAGATGGATCGTCTGCTGGCGCGCGAACTGTTCAACCTAGTGGTCCTCGACCTGATGCTCCCGGGCGAGGATGGTCTGTCTGCCTGCCGCCGCCTGCGTGAGTCGAACAACCAGATCCCGATCATCATGCTCACTGCCAAGGGCGATGAGTCCAGTCGCATCCAGGGCCTGGAACTGGGCGCTGACGATTACCTGGCCAAGCCCTTCAACCCGCGTGAACTGCTGGCGCGGATCAAGGCCGTGCTGCGCCGTCAGGCACCGGTGGTGCCGGGCGCGCCGGGTAGCGAGGACGAGAGCGTCAGCTTTGGTGAGTACGAGTTGTCACTGGCCACCCGCGAGCTGAAGAAGGGCGAGGAAGTGCACATGCTCACCACCGGCGAGTTCGCCGTGCTCAAGGCGCTGGTGCAGCATGCACGCGAGCCGCTGACCCGCGACAAGCTGATGAACCTGGCACGCGGTCGCGAGTGGGATGCGCTGGAGCGCTCCATCGACGTGCAGATCAGCCGCCTGCGCCGCCTGATCGAGCCGGACCCGTCCAAACCACGCTATATCCAGACCGTCTGGGGTGTGGGCTACGTTTTCGTGCCGGATGGCAACAAGTGAGGCAGCAAGCGACGAGCCACAAGCTGCCCTGGATTGCAGCGCGGGCGGCGTTTTCTTGCAGCTCGAAGCGTGAGGCCTGTCGCTTGTGAAGGCACCTGTCTGGTTCCCGCAAAGCTTCTTCGCCCGCACCCTCTGGCTGGTGCTCGTCGTCGTGCTGTTTTCCAAGGCACTGACCCTCATTTATCTGATGATGAACGAGGATGTGCTGGTCGACCGCCAGTACAGCCACGGCGCGGCGCTGACCCTGCGCGCCTACTGGGCGGCCAACCCCGATGACCGCGACCATATCGCTCAGGCCGCCGGGCTCAAGCGCATCCCGCGCGACAAGGTGCCGGCCAGCGAGCAGCACTGGCCCTACAGCGAAATTTTCCAGCGGCAGATGCAGACCGAACTCGGCCCGGATACCGAAACCCGCGTGCGCGCGACCACGCCGCCGGCGCTGTGGGTGCGTGCGCCGAGTCTCGGCGAGGGCTGGGTGCGGGTGCCGATGTATCCGCATCCGTTGCGTGGCCAGCGCATCTGGAGCGTGCTCGGCTGGTTCCTCGGTATCGGCCTGTTGTCCACGGCCGCGGCCTGGATCTTCGTGCGCCAGCTTAATGCGCCGCTCAAGCGACTGGTCTTCGCCGCGCGCCAGCTCGGCCAGGGGCGCAGCGTACGGCTGCCGGTGAGCGATACGCCGAGCGAGATGACCGAGGTGTACCGCGCCTTCAATCAGATGGCCGAGGACGTCGAGCAGGCCGGGCGCGAGCGCGAATTGATGCTGGCCGGGGTTTCCCACGACTTGCGCACACCGCTGACGCGCCTGCGCCTGGCGCTGGAGTTCATGGACAACGATTCCGAGCTGGCCGAAGACATGGTGCGCGACATCGAAGATATGGACGCCATCCTCGATCAGTTCCTCGCCTTTATCCGCGACGGTCGCGACGAGCCGGTGGAAGAGGCCGATTTCCCCGAGCTGGTGCGCGAAACGCTGGCGCCCTACAACCAGGGCAGCGAGCGGGTGCGTCTGTGCCTGGAAGAGATCCCGCCGTTTCCGCTGCGCCGGGTGTCGACCAAACGCCTGCTCACCAACCTGGTGGAGAATGCCCTCAATCATGGCGGTGGCGACGCGGTCGAGGTGGTGGCCAGCCTGGCCGGTGACCACAGCGCGCCTTATGTGGTGCTGAGCGTGCTGGATCGTGGCAACGGCATCGACCCGGCCGAGCTCGACAGCATCTTCAACCCCTTCATTCGCGGGGATCGCGCCCGTGGCGGGCGTGGCACCGGCCTGGGCCTGGCCATCGTCAAACGCATCGCGGCGCTGCACGGGGGCAGCGTCGAGCTGCGCAACCGCAGTGGTGGCGGCCTTGAAGCGCGGGTACGGCTACCGCTCGGCCTGCTTTTGCCGCGCGACGCGGTATAACCAAACGTCCTATTACCTTCCTCGTGTGCTGGCAATATGCTGCCAAGCACTTTGGGGCTGGGCTATGCTGTGCCAGCGCACCGATTCGAGGCCTGCATGTCCGCCGCGTTCCCTGACCGCTTGCCCAGTTGGACCTGGTGGCTGCCGCTGCCGATTCTGCACCTGGCAACCTGGATTTCCCTGGCGACCCGCCTCAGCGACGGGGTGGCGTTGTGTTACCTGCCTCTGGTGCTGGGGCTCGCCTTCTGCCTGTGGTGGGGGCCGCGCGTGCTGCCGGCGCTGTACCTCAATGCCCTGTTCAGCGTGCCGCTATGGGGCCTGCCCTGGCAGTGGGGGCCGCTCTACGCCCTGCCTGAAACCGCTGCCATAGCGCTAGGCTGGTGGTTGCTGCGCCGCCAGCCTTTCGATCCGGCTCTGGGGCGCCTGAGCGACTTGCTGAGGTTTCTCGCCTTCGCCGTATTGATGCCGAGCACCCTGGTGGCGCTCGGCCTGCAAAGCAACCTCTGGCTGACCGGCTTTCAGGTCGATGAGCGATGGGCGCAGGCCAGCCTGGCCGTGTGGTTGAGCGACACCATCAACCTGCTCGCCCTGACGGCGCCGCTGCTGGCGTTCGGCACCCCGTTGCTGCGGGATCGCGGCTGGCTTCGGGATCGGGGCGCGAGCAGTGCGCCGACGTTGAGCATCAGCCGTTCGCCGGGTGGTTGGCTGTTGGCGTTGAGTGTGTTCGTGGCGTTGATGCTGCTCAGCGCCAGCTTGCCGGCCCAGCTCGCCCTGCCGCTGCTGGGTTTGAGCATGCTGGTGTTGGCGCTGCGACATGCCTTCGCTGGCGCCCTGTATGGGGTGTTGCTGGTGTACGCGGCGACCCTGCCGCTGCCCCTGCTGCGCGGTAGCCTGAGTTTCAGCGAGCTGGACATGCAGCGTAACCAACTGCACTTCGCCGTCGTGCTGCTGATGGGCGCTACCTTGTTGGTAGGGCGTGCAATCAGCGATCTGCGTCAGGCGCTGGCGCGTAGTGCGCAGATGCAGCAGCAACTGGCTCGCGCCAACCTGGCGATGGAGGCCAGCCCGCTGGGCATGACCATCGCCGATGCGCGTCAGGCCGATTTGCCCCTGGTCTACTGCAATACCGCGTTCAGCCAGATGACCGGTTACAGCGCCGATGAGGCGCTGGGGCGCAACTGCCGCTTCCTGCTCGGCGAGGAGCGTGCCCAGTTGGAGCTGCAGGCACTGCGCAATGCGCTGCGTGACGGCCGCAGCGGCCACGCCGTGGTGCGCAATTACCGCAAGGACGGCAAACCGTTCTGGAACGAGGTGGTGCTGGCGCCGATGCGTGACGAGCAGGGCATCAGTCATTTCCTCGGACTGCAGCACGATGTCACCGAGCGCGTCGAGCTGGCGGCCAAGGTCGAGCAGCAGCGTTCGCAACTGCTACGCCAGAGTCATCTGTTCAGCCAGACCGAGGACATCGCCAACCTGGGCGGTTGGGTGCTGGAGATCAGCGATTACGGCATGTTTTGGAGCGATGGCTGCTACCGCATCGTCGAGCGTGACCTCCACCTGGGACCACCTTCTCTCCAGCAGGCGCTCGATTACTTCGACACACCGAGCCAGACGGTGATCATGCAGACCCTGCAGGCAGCGCTGGGAGGGCTCGAGGAGCTGGACGTCGAGACTCGCCTGGTCGCGCGTCTGGGAGGGCGGCTGCTGCGTTTGCGTGGTATTCCCGAACGCAATACCGATGGCAGCCTGGTGCGCATCTATGGGGTCGTTCAGGACATCAGCGAGCGCAAGCGCGCCGAGTCGCAGCTGCGAGAACGCGACGAGCGTTTGCGCCTGTTCTTCGAAGCACCGCTGATCGGCATGGCGCTGACCACTCAGAGCTTTGCCTGGGAAGAGGTCAACCAGAAGCTGTGCAGCATCCTCGGCTTCGATCGCGACGAGCTGCTCGTCAACAGTTGGCGGCAGCTGTCGCACCCCGATGATCTGCCTGCCGAGCAGGCTCATGTGGAGCAGGTTCTGCGCGGTGTCAGCGACGGCTTCGAGATGGACAAGCGTTTTCTGCGCGCCGATGGCCAGGTGGTCTTTACCCGCGTTAGCCTGCGCGCCGTGCGCAGCGGACGGCAGACGCTGTTCCTGTTGCTGGTCGAGGACATCAGTGCCCGTCGCGAAGCCGAGGCTCGCTATCGCACCCTGGTCGAGCATGCGCCGGAGGCGATCCTGCTGTTCAATCCGGACGGCGCTATCGTCGAATGCAACGCGAATGCCCTGAGCCTGTTCCGCTACCCTCGCGATGAGCTGATCGGCCGGTCGATTCAGAGCATCAGCCCGGTGCGCCAGAGTGACGGTCGCCCGTCCGCCCGCGCCGGTAAACAGTTCCTGCGTCGCGCCGTTGCCGGTGAAGCGCCGGTATTCGAGTGGACCCACCGGGACAGCGCCGGCCGCCAACTGCCGTGCGAAGTGCGCCTGGTGCGCATGCCGGGCGAACAGCTGCTGATCCGCGCCAGCATCACCGACATCTCCGAGCGCCAGCGCTATCAACGCGAGATCGAGCGCCTGGCCTACAGCGACGAGCTGACCGGCCTGCCCAATCGCCGCCTGCTGCTCGATCGCTTGCAGCACGCCATGGATCGGGAGGGCCGTGAGGGCAGCCTGGGCGCCTTGCTGTTCATCGACCTGGACCACTTCAAGACGGTCAACGACAGTCTCGGCCATCTGCTCGGTGACGCCCTGCTGGTCGAGGTGACGGCACGCCTGGCTGCCGAGCTGCGCACCGAAGACACCCTCGCGCGTCTCGGCGGGGATGAGTTCGTGGTGCTGCTCGAAGCCCTGGGTCACGAGCCGCAGGCCGTTGCCGAGCATGCCGCCGCAGTGGGAGAGAAGCTGCTGCGCGGCCTGCAAGGCAGCTGTCTGATCGACGGCCATGAGTTGGCGATCAGCGCCAGCATCGGCATCGCCCTGCACCCGATGGGCCTGCAGCAGGCTTCGGACATTCTCAAGCAGGCCGACACCGCCATGTACCGGGCCAAGCATGCCGGGCGCAACGCCTTGCATTTTTTCGCCCCGGAGATGCAGGCGGCCATCGACCAGCGCCTGCAGTTGCAGGGCGAGCTGCGCCAGGCCATCGCCCGTCAGCAGCTGCATCTGGTGTTCCAGCCACAGCTGATGCTGGCTGACGGTTCGCTCGCCGGTGCCGAGGTGCTGTTGCGCTGGATGCACCCCGAGCGCGGCGAAATCGGCCCGGATCAGTTCATCCCGCTGGCCGAGGAAACCGGCCTGATCCAGGACATCGGTCATTGGGTGCTGGAGCATGCCTGCGCCGCTTTGGCGCGCTGGCAGGCGCAGTGGCCGCAGCTGGTGCTGGCGGTCAATCTCAGCCCGCGCGAGCTGCGCCAGGTGGGCTGCGTGGAGCGTGTCGAGCGTTGCCTGCGTGATCACGGCGTACCGGCGCACTCCCTCGAGCTGGAAATTACCGAGGGTGTGCTGCTCGAAGACGTCGAGCGCTGCATCGGCAACATGCAACGCCTCAAGCAGCAGGGCGTGCGCTTTGCCATCGACGACTTCGGCACCGGCTACTCGTCGCTGACCTACCTCAAGCGCCTGCCGCTGGACCGGTTGAAGATCGACCGCAGCTTTGTCGCCGATCTGGATGGCGAGGCGAGCGGACGCATGCTGGTGCAGACCATCCTGATGATCGCGCGCAACCTGGGCCTTGAATGCGTGGCCGAAGGGATCGAGCGCGAGAGTCAGCTGGCGCTGCTGCGCGAGCAGGACTGTGCATTGGGGCAGGGCTATCTGTTCGGCCGGCCGATGATGGAAGCGGAGTTTCTCGCCTGGATGCAGGCGCGCCAGCGCTGAGCAGGGTTACCAGCTCAGGCTGTTGCCACTCAAGCGCGCCCGCTGGCCATAGGGCCAGGGATAATTGACGTCACCGTGGCCACTGGGGAGGTCGCCGTACAGCGCGACGCCCAGCGGCGCCAGGTACTCGCCGACGATCTGCTCCAGGCTGTGGTGCACGCCGCGTTGCGGACAGTCGGTGAAACTGCCCAGGCATACGGCGCGTGGTCGCTTCCCGGAGAAACTGTGCAGCAGCTGCCAGAGGCTGCGTTCGAGTCTGTAGTAGGGCTCGCCGACGTCTTCCAGAATCAGGATCGAGTCCTCGGCCAGGCGCATCGCCGCGCCAGTGCCGCATGCGCTGGCCAATGCCGTCAGGTTGCCGCCCTGCAAGGTGCCTTCGATGGCTAGTTGCGGGCCGCTGATGTGACGCAGGGGTAGCTGGCGGTGCTGGCCCTTGAGCAGACTCCACAGCGCCTGCATCGAGGCCAGGCGCTCGCGCTGGCCACCAGGGGCAGACAGCGCCTGATGACCGAGCGCCGTGGCCACCGGGCCGTGAATGGCCGGCAAGCCTCGTTGCTGAAAGGCATCGAGCAGGATCGACAGGTCGGAAAAACCGATCAGCGGACGCGGGCTGGCCTGGCGCAGCAGGCTCCAGTCGATGTCCGCCACCAGTTGCGCGCAACCGTAGCCGCCACGCAGGCACCAGACGGCGCTGATATCAGGCAGGCTGAAGGCCTGGTGCAGGTCTTCCAGGCGCTGCTCCGGCGTGCCGGCCAGGTAGCGATGGCGGGCGCGCACGTGCCGGCCCAGGTGATAGCGGATGCCCAGCACATCGAGCTGGGCCAGGGTCGCTTCCAGTACCTCTTCGGCAATCGCGGCGGCGGGGGCGATCAGCGCCAGGCGGCCGTCGAACACTTGGCTCATCCGCGGCCTCGGGTGCGGGTCTGGCCGGGTTCGGCGTTCTTTTCCAGGTGCTGGATGATCATCCCGGCGACGTCCTTGCCGGTGGTGGTCTCGATGCCCTCCAGGCCTGGCGAGGAGTTCACCTCCATTACCAATGGGCCATGGTTGGAGCGCAGGATATCGACCCCGGCCACGTTCAGGCCCATCACGCGGGCGGCGCGCACGGCGGTCATGCGTTCCTCCGGGGTGATCTTGATCAGGCTGGCGCTACCGCCCCGGTGCAGGTTGGAGCGGAATTCGCCGGCCTTGGCCTGGCGTTTCATCGCTGCGATCACCTTGTCGCCGACCACGAAGCAGCGGATATCGGCGCCGCCGGCTTCCTGGATGTATTCCTGGACCATGATGTCCTGCTTGAGACCGAGGAAGGCCTCGATCACCGATTCGGCCGCTTTGTGCGTCTCGGCCAGCACCACGCCCATGCCCTGGGTGCCCTCCAGGACCTTGATCACCAGCGGCGCACCGCCGACCATCTGGATCAGGTCGGGAATGTCGTCCGGCGAGTGAGCGAAGCCGGTGACCGGCAGGCCGATGCCCTTGCGCGAGAGCAGTTGCAGGGCGCGCAGCTTGTCGCGCGAGCGGCTGATGGCCACCGACTCGTTGAGCGGGTAGACACCCATCATCTCGAACTGACGCAGCACCGCGCAGCCATAGAAGGTCACCGAAGCGCCGATGCGCGGGATCACCGCATCGAACCCCTCCATGGCCTGGCCGCGATAGTGGATCTGCGGCTTGTGGCTGGCGATGTTCATGTAGGCGCGCAGGGTATCGATCACCACCATTTCGTGGCCACGCTGCTGGCCGGCCTCCACCAGTCGGCGGGTGGAATACAGACGCGGGTTACGCGACAGCACGGCGATCTTCATTGGGCACCTGGAAGGGCAGAGGAGAGTGAGGGTTTGTCCTGCACGTAGCTGAGAGCAGGATTGACCACCAGTTGGCCGGTGATCAGCGCCTTGGAACCGAGCAGTACGCGATAGCGCATGGTCTTGCGACAGGCCAGGGTGAATTCCACTGGCCACAGGCGATCGCCCAGGGCCAGGTGGGTACGAATCACGTAGCGGCTCTGCGCCTGACCGTTGGAACTCTTGATGCGTTTGACCGAGACCAGCTGCGCCTCGCAGCGATGGCGCCTCTGTACCTGGGTGCCGAGGTAGGCGGTGAAGCGCACCCAGTCTTCGCCATCGCGCTGGAACGGCTGGATGTCGCTGGCATGCAGACTGGAGGTGCTGGCACCGGTGTCGATCTTGGCACGCAGGCCGATGATGCCGAGCTCGGGCAGATTGATCCACTCACGCAGGCCGATCACGCTGAGCTGGTCGAAAGTCTTCAAGGTGGGAGTGTCCCCTGCGGCCGACAACGCCTATGATTCCGCGCATTCTAGTTGTGTCGTGTGACAACTGCATCCGCTGCGCGTGCGAATGCCAAACCCCTTCAGAGTATTAGATGAGCGAAAAAGACGACGACAAGGTGCGCCTGGACAAATGGTTGTGGGCGGCGCGCTTCTACAAGACCCGAGCCCTGGCCAAGGCGGCTATAGAAGGTGGCAAGGTGCACCACCGCGGTGACCGCTGCAAGCCGGGCAAGGAGCCCAGGGTCGGTGATGAATATGTGTTGCGTACCGGTTTCGACGAACGCACCGTGGTCGTGCTGGCGCTGTCCGCCGTGCGCCGTGGCGCGCCCGAGGCGCAACTGCTCTACCGTGAAACCGAAGAGAGCATCGCGCGCCGCGAACAGGCTGCGGCGATGCGCAAGGCCGGTGGCCTCGGCGTACAGACCGACGGTCGTCCGAGCAAGAAGCAGCGCCGACAGATCCACCAGTTCAACGAGCAGCAGGATGGCGGCTTGCGCCACCCCTGGGCGGACGAGGACGAATAGCGCTACCTGCCCGTAGGATGTGCTGTGCTGCGCACCGCACCGCCCCTACACCGACCGATGTTGGCGCAGCCTTGGGCTGGCGGGGCAGCACGCTTGCCTGTAGCCCGGATTGCACCGGGCTACTTCGTTCAGCGTCCGCTGACGATGCTCAGGCGGCCCAGCAGGGGGAGTTTGCTCAGGCGCGAGGTGATCGGCAGGGTGATCTTCTCCAGCCATTCGCTGGCGTGATAGCCCAGAGGGGTGTAACAGCTCCAGGCCAGCGCCAGCAGGCTGAGGAATACGCCGCCGACGAAGGCGTCTGCCCCCCAGTGAGCGCCCGCCACCAGGCGCGGCAATATGCCGACCACGGTAATGCCCCAGACCAGCAGCAGGCGCCAGCCGCGGGCGAAGAAGCTCATGAAGTAGGCCCAGATCAGCAGCACGGAGGCGTGGTCACCGGGGAAGCTGCGGCTGGCGCTGTCCTTCAGGTCCCAGCGTTCTTCCCAGGCCGGGAACATTTCGGTCAGGCGCGCGCTGCCTTCTACCACCAGGGACGGACTGGCGTGCTGCCAGCCCATGTATTCGACCAGATCGGAAAACAGCACGCGTATCAGCAGCATCACCACCAGGGCGACCAGGAAGGCGAACAGTGCCCGGCGCACCTGCGGCCCGGTGAACACCAGGTCGGCCTTGAGCATGACCGCCAGCATGACCACGCCAACGCCCGCATCGACCGGGCGCATGCTGCCGATGGCCCAGATGTGTGCCCACAGGCCGCCAGCGTGTACCGGGTCGTTGAGCAGCTTGAACAGCCACAGGTCGAAGTGGTTCCACAGCTCGCGCGTGGGTTGCCATAACCAGCTGACGAGCAGCACGACGGCCACGAGGTGGCAGACCAGCAGGGCGCGTGGTTGCCAGTGGCGATTGATGAACGTGCTCGACATGAGAAGTCCCTTTGCAGATTTATGACAGACCCTTTCGGGCGCGCGGATGATAGGCACTCTTGGCGACAGTGCAAGGCCATCTGTGCGGCTGTTCAGTCCAGGTTCAGGGCTGAATCCGTTTTTTGTGAGCGCGCGCACATGACGTTCGGGCCTTGGTTGTGCCGGCATTTGTGCATAAAATCGCCAGCCTTTTTTACAGACCCTGGGCCACCCGCCATGAACGACTTCAGTCAACGCTTTCTCTTCGACGACACCGATGTGCGTGGTGAGATGGTCGCTCTGCGCGAGAGCTACGCTCATGTGCTGGCCAAACACGCCTACCCGCAGCCGGTGGCACAGCTACTCGGCGAGATGATGGCCGCTGCCGCGTTGCTGGTCGGTACCCTCAAGTTCGACGGCCTGCTGGTGCTGCAGGCGCGCTCCGAAGGCCCGCTGTCGCTGCTGATGGTGGAGTGCTCCAGCGCCCGTGAGCTGCGCGGCATTGCCCGTTACGACGGCGAGCAGATCGGCGCCGATGCCGACCTGCAGAGCCTGATGCCCCAAGGTGTGCTGGCAATCACCATCGATCCGACCCGTGGCCAGCGCTACCAGGGTATCGTCGACCTGGACGGCGTGGACCTGGCGCAGTGCCTGTCCAACTACTTCGCCAGCTCCGAGCAGTTGCCGACGCGCTTCTGGCTCAAGGCCGACGGCCAACGTGCGCGCGGTCTGCTGCTGCAGCAACTGCCGGTGCACCACCAGACCGAGCCCGAGGCACGCGCCGAGAGCTGGAACCACGTGCTGACCCTGGCTGACACCCTGAGCGCCGAAGAGCTGCTGGGCCTGGACAACGCGACGCTGCTGCATCGCCTCTACCACGAAGAGAATGTGCGTCTGTTCGACGAGCAGCCGCTGCAGTTTCGCTGCAGCTGCTCGCGTGAGCGCTCGGCCAGTGCCCTGGCCAGCCTCGGTCAGGCCGATGCCGAGCTCTTGCTGGCCGAGCAGGGCGGTAGCGTGGTGATCGACTGTCAGTTCTGTAACGAACGCTATGCCTTCGATGCCGCCGACATCGCCCAGCTGTTCGCCGGAGCCGGTAGCGAGGCGCCGTCGCAGACCCGTCACTGATGAACCTCTCGCGCCAATAGACTGTCACTATCGGGGCAAGATCGGATCGGAGGCTGCCAAGCTGATCGCTTTTCTGGCATACTCCCGCGACTTTTTTACCGTGTAGCGCAGTTGCCCCTGTACTACACAACGTTCGGAAGACTCGGCCAGCGGCCGACGGGGACCCTCATGACGCAAGCCAACAACGCCGTGTACACCGACATCAGCGCCGCGCAACTGGTCGAAGAAGCCATTCGCCGTGGTGAAGGGGAACTGGCCGCCAACGGCGCGCTGGTCGTACGCACCGGTCATCGCACTGGCCGCTCGCCGGCTGATCGATTCATCGTTCAGGAGCCGAGCACCGAGGCTCAAATCGCCTGGGGCAACATCAACCGTCCGTTCCCAGCCGACAAGTTCGCTGCCCTGTGGGAGCGTGTCGAGGCCTTCAACGCCGCTCAGGATCACTTCGTTTCCTACGTTCACGTCGGCTCCGCCGAAGAGCACTACCTGCCGGTCAAGATGACCACCGCTACCGCCTGGCAGAACCTGTTCGGCCGTCAGCTGTTCATCAACCCCGAGTCCTACAACCCGGGCGCCAAGGCCGAGTGGCAGATCCTCAACGTCGCCAATTTCGAGTGCGTGCCTGAGCGTGACGGCACCAACTCCGACGGCTGCGTGATCATCAACTTCGCAGCGCGCAAGGTGCTGATCGCCGGCATGCGTTACGCCGGTGAAATGAAGAAAGCCATGTTCTCCGTGCAGAACTTCCTGCTGCCGGAAAAAGACGTGCTGCCGATGCACTGCGCCGCCAACATCGGCGAAGAAGGCGACGTGACCCTGTTCTTCGGTCTGTCCGGCACCGGCAAGACCACCCTGTCCGCCGACGAGTCGCGTTACCTGATCGGTGATGACGAGCACGGCTGGGGCGAGGGCGTGGTGTTCAACGTCGAAGGTGGCTGCTACGCCAAGTGCATCGACCTGTCCGAGAAGAACGAGCCGGTGATCTGGAAAGCCATCCAGTTCGGCACCGTGCTGGAAAACGTCGTGCTCGACGACAGCCGTACTCCGGATTACGCCGACGACAGCCTGACCCAGAACAGCCGCGCGGCCTACCCGCTGGAGTACGTCGAGAAGCGCAGCGAGAAGAATCTGGGCGGCGAGCCGAATGCCGTGATCTTCCTGACCTGCGACCTGACCGGCGTACTGCCGCCGGTGTCGATCCTCAATAACGAGCAGGCGGCCTACCACTTCCTGTCCGGCTACACCGCGCTGGTCGGTTCCACCGAAATGGGTTCGGGCGGCGGCATCAAGTCGACCTTCTCCACCTGCTTCGGCGCGCCGTTCTTCCCGCGTCCGGCTGGCGTCTATGCCGAGCTGCTGATCAAGCGCATCAACGCCTTCGGCTCCAAGGTCTACCTGGTCAACACCGGCTGGACTGGCGGCGGCTATGGCGTCGGCAAGCGCTTCAACATCCCCACCACCCGTGGCGTGATCGCGGCCATCCAGAGCGGCGCGCTGATCGGTGCCGAGACCGAGCACCTGCCGATCATCAACCTGGACGTGCCGAAGGCCGTGCCGGGCGTCGACACCAACCTGCTCAACCCGCGCAACACCTGGGCTGACAAGAACGCCTACGACGAAGCCGCCAAGGGCCTGGCCAAGCTGTTCATCGATAACTTCGCCAAGTTCGATGTCAGTGAAGCGATCAAGAACGCCGGCCCGCAGCTGTAAGCTGAGCCGTGTTCTCTGACAAAGCCGCCTTCGGGCGGCTTTGTCATTCATGGGGTAGGGTGCGCCGAGCGCACCGGCTTCATCGGTCAATACGGCGGTGCGCATGGCGCACCCTACGCGACCGCGCTATGGTCATGGGCCATTCAGCGGTCAACGGAGTGACAGCGCATGTCCACCCTCAAACGTGTCTTCGGCTTCGAGCGTCTGCGCCCCGGTCAGGAGGCGGTGATCAGTGCCGTGCTCGCTGGCCGCTCGGCGGCGGCGATCTTCCCCACCGGCTCGGGCAAGTCCCTGTGCTACCAGTTGCCGGCGTTGCACCTGCCGCACCTGACGCTGGTGATTTCCCCGCTGCTGGCGCTGATGCAGGATCAACTGGCCTTCCTGCATGCCCATGGCATCGCGGCGGCCAGCATCGACTCGGCGCAAAGTCGCGAGCAGGCTGCCGAGGTGATGAACCGCGCCCGCAGCGGCGAGCTGAAGATCCTGATGATCTCGGTGGAGCGCCTGAAAAACGAGCGCTTTCGCAACTTCATCGCCCAGGTGCCGATCTCTCTGCTGGTAGTCGACGAGGCGCACTGCATCTCCGAGTGGGGCCACAACTTCCGCCCGGACTACCTCAAGCTGCCCGACTACCAGCGCCAGTTCGGCATCAATCAGGTGCTGCTGCTCACCGCTACGGCGACGCCCAAGGTGATCGCCGACATGCGCGAGAAATTCGCCATCGCCGAGGCGGATGTGGTCACCACCGGCTTCTATCGACCCAACCTCAATCTGCTGGTCGAGCCGGTGCCCGGCGGCGCCAAGTTGCGGCGCCTGCAGGATTGGCTGGCACCGCGTTGCGGCCAGGCGAGCATCGTCTACGTCACCCAGCAGAAGAGCGCCGAGCAGGTCGCCGAACGCCTGGCGCGCGACGGCCTGGCGGTCAGCGCCTACCACGCCGGTATGGCGCACGAGGCACGCGAGTCGATCCAGCGCCGTTTCATGGCCGGCGAGCTGGAATGCATCGTCGCTACCATCGCCTTCGGCATGGGCATCGACAAGCGTGACATCCGCAATGTGGTGCACTTCGACTTGCCCAAGTCGGTGGAGAACTACAGCCAGGAGATCGGTCGTGCCGGGCGCGATGGTCAGGCTTCGGATTGTCTGGTGTTGGCCAGCCGCGACGGCCTCAGCGTGCTGGAGAACTTCGTCTATGGCGACACGCCAGAACTCTCTGGCATTCGCGCCGTGCTCGACGACCTACGCGCGGTCGGCACGGGTGGGCAGTGGGAGCTGATGCTCAATCAGCTGGCGGATCTGAGCAATATCCGCGCGCTGCCGCTCAAGACCCTGCTGGTGCAGCTGGAGCTGCGTGGCGTCATTGCGCCGCGCTATGCCTACTTCGCCGAGTACCGCTTCAAGTTGCTGCTCGATGACGAGGCGCTGCTGGCCAAGTTCGACGGCGAGCGCCGTCTGTTCGTAGAGTCCATCCTGTCCAGCTCTCGCCGCGCGCGGACGTGGAATACCCTGGATTTCGATGTGCTGTACCGCGATCACGGCGCCGAGCGTGCGCGGGTGGTCAAAGCGCTGGATTACTTCCAGGAAAAGGGCTGGCTGGAGCTGGAAAGCAAGCAGATGACCGAGGTCTATGCCGTGCTCGACGGCGACTTCGATGTGGCGGCGCTGGCCAATGATCTGCACGCGCACTTTCGCGCTCATGAGAGCAGCGAAATCGCCCGCATCCAGGCCATGCTCGCCCTGTTCGAGAGCCGTGAATGCCTGAGCCGGCGCCTGGCGCTGTACTTCGGTGATGAGCAGGCGCCCGAGCATTGTGGGCATTGCTCGGTATGCCTGGGACGTGTCGCCACCCTGCCGCAACCGCCAGAGCTGCCGCCGTTGAGCGCTCGTGATGCGCAGGCGCTATGCGCGGCCTTCGTCGAAAAGCACCTGCAGCACGCCGGCGAAAGACCGAGCCATGAGTGCCTGACGCGCTTTCTCTGTGGTGTGACCACGCCGCTGTTGACCAAGCTCAAGGCGCGTCAGCTGGCCGGCTTCGCTGCGCTGGAGGATTACCCTTACGCTGAAGTGCGAACCTGGCTCGAGACGTCGATCTCGTAGCGCATCCTACGGGATGGCGCGCTGTCCTTCGGCCAGTGTCCAGTCCACCAGCTCGCGGGACAATTGATCGCCGGCCTGACCGAAGGCCGTCACCACCGAGGCAATCGAGGTGTCGCGTGCCGGCTGGCTGACGCTGAAGCGGCGGCTGGCGAGGATGCGTTGGTCGCGTGCGTCGACCAGGCGCACATCGAGCTGGATCAGCGCCTCGGCAACACCGTCGCGGTACTGGCTGTGGAAGCTGCGCAGGTCGCTGACCAGCTCGAGGTCGGCCTGCAGGCGCTGTTCCTCGTTGCTCAGTGCCTGAATCCGTCCGTCGTCGTGGAAGGCGTCGAGCAGGCGGCCGCGCAGCAACTGCGGGGTGCGCTCGCTCCAGCGTACGCCCTGATAGGTGTTGATCCGGCCCGGCTCGGGCAACACGATGATGCGCGTGCCGTCGAGCATCTGGTTGCTGCTCGGGCTGTCCACCCGCAAGGACCAGTCGACGCGCTGGGTTTGCGCCGGCAGCATGGCGCCCGGCAGCAGGTAGATATCCAGCGGTTCGCTCTGCGGCAGGATCGAGCAGGCGCCGAGCAGGCTGGCGGCCAGCAGCAGGGACAGACGCTTCATGGTTGGAACTCCTTGATGCTGTCGTTGCGCAGCAGGTAGCCGGTGGGGTCCTGCTCCAGGCGACGGGAGAAGCCGCGCAGGGCACTGAGGGTGTCGTGCAGTTCGCCAATCGCCGGGCCCAGCTCGGCGAGGCCCTGCATGCCGTTGTCCAGCGCACTGCGATTGCTCTGCAGCAGCTCCTCGATAGTGCGGCTGCTGCGTTCCAGCGAAGCCATCAGGCGCTCGGCATTCTCCAGCACCTGGCTGCCCTGGCCGTCGAGCAGGTGATTGGCGGTGCGCATCAGCTCGGCCGCTTCGCGGGTGGCGGCACTGGTCTGGCGCAGGACTTCGCCCAGCTCACCGCGTTGCTCGGCGATACCTGCAGTGGCCTGCTCCAGATTCTCCAGGGTGCGCGACACGCGCTCGGCGTTCTCACGCGACAGCATGCGGTTGGCGCGGTTGAGCAGGCGCGTGATGTTGACCACCAGGTCTTCGCCGTTGGCCATCAGCCGCGACAGCGGTGAACGGTCGGCGATGATGATGCCGGGCTTTCCATTCTGGCTTTCCAGCGCCGGGCTTTCCGGGCTGCCGCCATGCAACTGGATGACCGCCAGGCCGGTGATGCCGGTGATCGACAGGCGCGCGCGGGTGTCCTGTTTGATGGGGGTATTGCCGACGATGCGAATACGGGCGCGCACGGTGCGTGGGTCGTCCGGGTCGAGCCCCAGTCTGATCACGTCGCCGACCTTGATACCGCTGTACTGCACGGCGCTGCCCTGTGACAGGCCGGTGACCGCCTCGTTGAAGATCACCTCGTAGTCGGTGAAGGCGCGGTCCGCTCCAGCCTTGCTCAGCCACAGGCCGAACAGCAGTGCCGCGCCCACCGTGAGCACGGTGAACAGGCCGATCAGCACATGATGGGCTCTGGGTTCCATTCATTGACTCCCTGCCGCCGCAGCGGTCTGTGCGGCCGCGCGTCCACGCGGGCCGTGAAAATATTCCTGAATCCAGGCGTCGTCGGTGGCCGCCACCACGTCCAGACGATCGGCCACCAGCACCTTCTTCTGCGCCAGCACCGCGACCCGGTCGCAGATGCTGTACAGCGTGTCCAGGTCGTGGGTCACCAGAAACACGCTCAAGCCCAGGCTGTCGCTCAGGGTGCGGATCAGTTGGTCGAAGGCCGCCGCGCCAATCGGGTCGAGGCCGGCGGTGGGCTCGTCGAGAAACAGGATGTCCGGGTCCAGTGCCAGGGCGCGGGCCAGGGCGGCGCGCTTGACCATGCCGCCGGACAGCGAGCTGGGATACTTGCTGCCGGCATCCTGCGGCAGGCCGGCCAGGGCGATCTTGACCCGCGCCAGGCGCTCGGCGGCAGCGCGCGACAGGCCGGCATGCTCGATCAGCGGCAGGGCGACGTTCTCGCTGACGGTCAGCGAGGAGAACAGCGCACCGCGCTGGTAGAGCACACCGAAGCGCCGTTCCAGCTGCGAGCGCTTCTCGGCCGACAGGCTCAGCAGCTCTTCGCCGAAAACGCGTACGGTGCCGGCATTGGGCCGGCGCAGGCCGACGATGCTGCGCAGCAACACCGACTTGCCGGTACCGGAGCCGCCGACCACGCCGAGAATCTCGCCACGGTACAGGTCGAAATCCAGATGTTCGTGCACCACCTGGCTGCCGAAGCGATTGCACAGGTCGCGTACCTCGATGACCTTGTCCCGATTCACCAGCCCATCTCCATCAGGAACAGCGCCGCCAGGGCGTCGAGGAGGATGACCACGAAGATCGACTGGACCACCGCCGAGGTGGTGTGCTCACCCACCGATTGCGCGCTACCACTGACCTTGAAGCCTTCCAGGCAGCCGATCAGGGCGATCAGGAAGGCGAAGATCGGGGCCTTGAGCAGACCCACCAGAAGGTGCCGCAGCAGGTCACTGTCCTGCAGGATCGACAGGTACATGGCGACTGGAATGTCCAGCGACAGGGCGCAGACCAGGGCGCCGCCGAGCATGCCGCTGAGCATGGCGATGAAGGTCAGGATCGGCAGGGCGATGAGCATGGCGAACACCCGCGGCAGCACCAGCAGCTCGATGGGGCTCAGGCCGAGGGTGCGAATGGCGTCGATTTCTTCGTTGGCCTTCATCGAGCCGATCTGTGCGGTGAAGGCGCTGGCGGTGCGGCCAGCCATGAGAATGGCGGTGAGCAGCACGCCGAATTCGCGCAGGAAGGAGAAGGCGACCAGGTTCACCGTGTAGATGCTGGCGCCGAAGTCGGCGAGGATGGTGGCGCCGAGAAAGGCCACCACGGCGCCCACCAGAAAGGTCAGCAGGGCGACGATGGGCACCGCATTGAGCCCGCATTGTTCCAGATGCGCGGCCAGCGAGGTCAGGCGCCAGCGCGCCGGGCGCACGGTTATCGCCAGCATGCTGGTCAGGGTCAGGCCCATGAAACCGAGCAGCGCGCGGCCCTGGTGCCACAGGCTTTCGACCACTTCACCGATATGCCCGAGCACCTCGCGCAGCACCGACGGCTCCGCTGTGGTGTGCGTCTCGCTACTGCCGGCCATGGCGTTGGCTACCGTCAGCAACAGGGAGCGGTGCTGTTCGTCGAGCTGTGCCTGTTGGATCAGCCGGCGCAGTCGTTCACTGCCGAACAGCTCCACCAGCAGGGCTGCACCTGCGGTATCCAAGGCCGCCAGCTGGCTGAGGTCGACGGGCTCCTCGCCCTGGATCCGTTCGCGCAGGGCCAGAACCTGGGGCTCGAGTCGGTTGTAGTGGGCCAGCGTCCAGTCGCCTCCCAGCCGCAAGCCGCTGGCGGCGTCCGTGCTGCTGGTCTGCTGCGTGGTCAGGTAGGGTGTGGTCATCGCCACAGCTTAGCGCCGCACGGGCGCATCCGACCAGTCGTGTGGTTCACTCGGCATTGCGCGCTTCTTCCACGGCCAGTTGCTGGATATAGGCAGCGAATCCCGGGTCTTCACCGCGCAACAGTTGCGGCAGGCGTTCGCGGAAATCCTCGCGGCGGCTCCATTCGCGCATGTAATCCTCCCAGGAGTGCCAGCGGCGTCGGCGTTTCTCGTCCATCTTCGGCTCGTAGAGCAGCAGGTAGGCGCGCTCGAACAGCGACACCAGCATGTCGAAGATCACCAGCATGCGCTCCTGCTGCTCGTCGCTGAGATTGGCCGTCGCGCGCTGGCTGCGCAGGCGCAGGTCGGGGTTGGCCAGTACCACTTCGAGAAAGTCGATGTAGGCGTCGGACACCTGCTGCCAGGTGGCGTCTTCCTCGTTCTGCCGTTCCTTGCGCTGTTCGAAGAGAAATACGGCGATGGCAAACGGCAACGCCACCACGGTGACGATGTAGGACAGCAGTTCCCAGTTGGCCGTGTTCATGAGTGCTCTCGCCGGTTATTCCTGAGCCACTCTAGCCACACTAAAGAACGGATGACAGCGCTCTCGACTAGGGTGAAGCTCAGCATTCATCTCTAGCGAGTGTGTCTCATGTCCGTGGAACACCTGGATGTCCTGATCATCGGCGCAGGCCTGTCTGGCGTCGGCGCTGCCTGTCATCTCCAGCGCCAGTGCCCGGGTAAGCGTTTCGCCGTGCTGGAAGGGCGCGAAGCCATGGGCGGGACCTGGGATCTGTTTCGCTATCCGGGCATCCGCTCCGACTCGGACATGTACACCCTCGGCTACAACTTCAAGCCCTGGAGCGACCCCCAGGCCATCGCCGATGGTCCGTCGATCCGCCGCTATATCGAGCAGACCGCCGCCGAGCAGGGTATCGAGCGGCTGATCCGTTATCGCCACAAGGTGCTCAAGGCCGATTGGTGCAGTGCCAGCGCCACCTGGCAACTGCTGGTGCAGCGCGGCGACGACAGCGAGCCGCTGCACATGAGCTGTCAGTTCCTGATGATGTGCACCGGCTACTACCGCTACGAGGCCGGCTACACCCCGGATTTTGCCGGGCGCGATGACTATCGGGGCACCTTCATCCACCCGCAGCAGTGGCCGCAGGGGTTCGACTGCAGCGGCAAGCGCGTGCTGGTGATCGGCAGTGGCGCCACCGCCGTGACCCTGGTGCCGGCGTTGGCCGAGCAGGGCGCGCAGGTCACCATGCTGCAGCGATCACCCAGCTATGTGATCAACTTGCCGCAGCGCGATGGGTTGTCCAATGCGCTGCGCCGTGTTGTGCCCGAGACGTGGGTGTATCGCCTGGCACGCGGCCGCAACGTGACCCTGCAACTGGTGTTCTACAAACTGGCCAAGCGCTTTCCCAACCTGGTGCGCCGAGTGCTGCTGGGATTGGTGCGGCGGCAACTGGGCGACGTCGATCTGCGCCACTTCAGCCCCAGCTACAAGCCCTGGGACCAGCGCGTCTGCGCGGTGCCTGACGGCGATCTGTTCCGCGTGTTGCGCCAGGGCAAGGCGCAGGTGTTGACGGCTGAGATCGAGCGCTTGACCGCGCAAGGTATTCGCCTGAAGAACGGTGAGGAGCTGGCAGCGGATGTGATCGTCAGCGCCACCGGCCTGCAATTGCAGCTGTTCGGCGGTATCGCCGTGAGCGTCGATGGTGCGCCCTTCGAAGCGCCGAAGAGCATGGGCTATCGCGGCATCATGTTGCGTGATCTGCCCAACCTGGCGGTGGTGATGGGCTACACCAATGCCAGCTGGACGCTCAAGGCCGATCTTTCCAGCGAGTACTTCTGCCGCCTGATCAACCATATGCAGCGCATCGGCATGCGTCAGGTGACGCCGCGCGATAGCGACGGCGAGGTGCGGTCAGAGCCCTTTCTCGACCTGCAGTCGGGCTATATCGAACGCGCCTCGCACCTGCTGCCGGCTCAGGGCGACCGCGTGCCATGGAAGCTGCACCAGAACTACCTGCTGGATCTGGCGCTGCTGCGCTACGGCAAGCTGGAGGACGACTATCTGCTGTTCTCCTCCCCGCAGAGAACGGAGCAGGGGGCGTTGACGCAGCCTTGATGGCAACACGGCTATAGCGAATGTCCTACAAAAAAATGCAGAATTGCGCCGCTTTATTTCCTGGCACTGCGCCACTACTATTTTGCGAAGTGCGTCACGGATGAGCTAGCGGGTGCTGGGCACCCCATATAACGAGAGGTCGGCCATGAAGGAACAGCGCCATTTACCGGCACTGCGTGCTCACATCGAGCAACTACTGAACAAGGGCTGGAGCATTTCCAGCCGTAACCCCCTTACCCTGCAGAACGGCCATCGTTGCTATCTCGTCTCCCACGGGATGCTGATCAGCGAGTCGGCTGCGCGCGCTGCCTGATCACTGTTTCCCGACCGTTGCGCCTTTATCCCCTGTGGCGCAGCGGCGTTTTTGGTTACCGGATATTGCGTCTGGGGCCTGCCCTATTTCCTCTGTCGCTACCGTCATCGCCGCGCTGCAGCGGTTTTCCTCTCGACTTGCTTCGTTCGATCTCGTGCCGCCAGTGGATGTAACGCCTTGGCCCTTGCGTGGTCAGTGCCTATAACCAATCGGTCACTGTTCGAGGAACCACGTCATGCCCAGTCGTCGTCGAGTCCTGCAAGGCAGCGCCAGTCTGGCGGCGCTGGCCGCCCTGATGCCCTGGTTACCGTCTTTCGCTTCCGTCTCCGAGACCCTGCTGACCCGGGCCATTCCCAGCAGCGGCGAGCAGTTGCCGGTGATCGGCCTGGGAACCTCACGCACTCATGATGTGGCCATGACCGACGAGGCCCTGCAGCCACTGCGCGACGTGCTGCGGGAACTGGTCAACGGCGGTGCCAGCCTGGTGGATACCGCGCCCAGCTACGGGCGTGCAGAAGCGGTATGCGGTGCCCTGGCTGCTGAAGACGACATGCGCAAGAAGTTGTTTCTGGCCAGCAAGGTGTCCTCCACCGGGCGCGCTGCCGGTGAGCGCCAGGTTCAGGCCAGTTTCGCCGCGCTGCGCACCGACACCATCGACCTGATGCAGGTGCACAACCTGCAGGACACCAGTACTCAGCTCGGCCTGTTGCGCGATCTCAAGGCGCAGGGGCGGGTGCGTTACATCGGCGTTACCCACTATCTGGATTCCGCCCACGATCGTCTGCTCGAGGTCCTGCGCAAGGAGCCGGTGGATTTCGTTCAGTTCAACTATTCCATCGGTGAGCGCAACGCCGAGCGTGAGCTGTTGCCGTTCTGCGCCGACAAGGGCATCGCCGTGCTGATCAACCGGCCATTTCAGCGCGCGGCGCTATTCGATCGGGTCAAGGGCAAGAGCCTGCCGGACTGGGTGGCGATGGAACTGGGCGCCACCTCCTGGGCACAGGTCATGCTCAAGTTCATCCTCGCCAATCCGGCGGTGACCGCAGTGATTCCGGCCTCCTCCAACCCCCGTTATATGGCTGACAACATTCTCGCCGGGCAGGGGCGCTTGCCCGACGCGGCGCAGCGCCAGCGCATCATCGAACTGTTCGCCTGAAATGCAGGCTCTGACCCGGCGCCTGGCGCGGGCGATCAACGCCGAGAGCCAGGAGCTGGCGGCGGTGCTGGCCGGGTTCGCCCTGTTCTTCTGCCTGTTCGCCGGTTATTTCATGCTGCGGCCGATCCGCGAGGCGATGGGCATCACCGGCGGAGTGAACAACCTGCAGTGGCTGTTCAGCGCCACCTTCGTCGCCATGCTGCTGGCGGTGCCGCTGCTGGCCTGGCTCAACTCGAAGGTCCCGCGCATCCATTTCATCGACTGGGTATACGGTTTCTTCTGTCTCAACCTGCTGGTTTTTGTCCTGCTGTTTCGCCTCGATCACGACAGCCTGTGGCTGGCGCGGGTGTTCTACGTGTGGATCTCGGTCTACAACCTGTTCGTCGTATCGGTGGCCTGGAGCCTGATGGCCGACGTGTTCGACGGCGCCCAGGCGCGTCGTCTGTTCGCCTTCATCGCAGCGGGCGCCAGCGTCGGTGGGCTCTGCGGGCCGCTGCTGAGCGCGCTGCTGGTGGGGATTGTCGGTGAATCCGGATTGATGCTGATGGCGGCCGTGCTGCTGGGCGCGGCCATGGCGCTCAAGCGTTACCTGATGACGTGGCGCGAGCGCCAAGGCGCTGGTCGGCCCGGGGCGGTGAGCCGCGAAAATCCGCGCCGCCCGGTGCCGGGCAACCCCTTCAGCGGGCTGACGCGCATGCTCGGCTCGCGTTACCTGCTCGGCATTGGCGCGTTCATCCTGCTGCTGACTTCGGTCAGCACCTTCCTCTATTTCGAGCAGGCGCGCCTGGTGGCCGAGCTGTTTCCGGATCGCGCGGCGCAGGTGCGGGTGTTCGGCGTGATCGATTTCGTCGTGCAGGCCGGTGCCTTGACCGCGCAGTTGTTCATCACCGGCCGGGTGGCGCAGAAGCTCGGCGTGCGGGTGCTGCTGTCGATCGTGCCGGCGTTGGTTTGCCTGGGCTTCGTCGGCCTGGCGCTGGCGCCGACCTTTGCCATGCTGGCGGGGCTGATGATCGTGCGCCGTATCGGTGAATACGCCTTGGTACGGCCGGGGCGGGAAATGCTCTTCGCGCCGCTGGATGCCGAAAGCAAGTACAAGGTGAAGAACTTCATCGACACCGTGGTCTATCGCGGCGGTGATGCCCTCAGCGGCTGGGCCAAGGCCGGTCTGGACTTGCTCGGCCAGGGTGCCTGGCTGGTCGCCATGGTCGGGGCACTGTGCGCCGCGCTATGGGGCGTGCTCGGCTGGTATCTGGGTGGACGTGCGGATCGGGACGCCGAGCGACAGGCGCGCGCGGAACCATCCTGATCACCCTCGCGGCGCAGCCTCAGCATCGGCCACCGCGATGATTTCCTCGATCAGCCATTGCAGCGCCGCATCGCGCTGGCGCTGCGCCAGGCTGACCACTTCCAGGTGGAAGGGGCCGAGGCTGAAGGGCAGTTCGAACAGTTGCAGCGGCAGCAGCGTGGCGAAATGCCGGGCCAGGGCGGTGGGCAGCACGGCGGTCAGCTCGCTGCCGGCGACGATATGCGCGGCCTGCAGGTAGTTGGGCGTGGTGTAGAGAATCTGCCGCGACAGGCCCTGTTCGCCCAGCCACTGATCGACCATGCCGCGGGTCTGGCCGCCATGTACCCAGAGGTGGCGCAGGCGCAGGAACGTGGCTAGGTCCAGATGCCTGTGCAGCAGCGGATGGTCGCTGCGCGCCGCCAGTTTCAGTGTCTCGCTCATCCAGTGGCGGCGAGCGAAGCGCGCGGGGATCTCGTCGAAGCGACCCAGCACCAGATCCAACTCGCCCTTGTCCAGTGCCTCCATCGGCAGGCTTGGGCTGAGGTGGCGAATATCGATGCCGATGCCCGGCGCCTTCTGGCTCAGACGGTCGAGCAGGCGCGGCATGCACACCAGCTCCACGTAATCGGTGACGGCGATGCGAAAGCGCTGGCGGCTTTCACCCGGTTCGAAGCTCTCCCCGGCGCTCAGGCTCTGCTCCAGCTGGCGCAGGGCGCTGCGGATCGGTGCCTCCAGCGCCAACGCCCGTGGTGTCGGTTGCATGCGCCGGCCCACGCGGACCAGCAGCGGATCACCGAGCAGTTCGCGCAGGCGATTCAGTGCATTGCTCACGGCAGGCTGGCTCAGGGCCAGGCGCTCGGCGGCGCGCGAGACGTTCTGTTCGCGCAGCAGGGCGTCGAGTACGCGCAGCAGGTTGAGGTCGAAGTTGCTGAAATTCATATGCTGAATATGTCGTATCACAAGACTAAATTTCAAAAAATAGTAGCGGCTTGCTTATGGTGACCCAAGCTTCTGGGTGCCTTTAAAAACGTAGGCGAGGCAGTCAGCGCAAGGCGAAAACAGGCGAAAACAGGCGAAAAAGCGGAGTTTACGGGTTGTAAATGAGCATTTGATTCGCTTCGCTCCCCCCCTTCGGGGCCGCGCTAAAGCGCGTTCAGCCTTCGGCTGTGAGCCTGTTTTTAACGCAGCGATGACAACGCAGGTAGTTTTTAAGGGGGCCCAGCCTGTTCGTGCACGAGAGGAACCACAATGAATAAAGTCGTCTCGCCGCTCCGCTGTGCCGCCGTGATCGGCGCCGGCACCATGGGCCGCGGTATCGTCATCAGCCTGGCCAATGCCGGCCTGCATGTACTGTGGCTGGACAACAACCCGCAGATGGTCGAGGCCGGCCTCGTCATGGCCGAGGAAACCTGGGCGCATAACGTGACCAAGGGTCGTATCGACTCGGCCGAAGCGGCGGCGCGGCGCGCTCGTATCGCGGCGGTGGACGGCTATGCCGCGCTGGCCGATGCCGACCTGGTGATCGAGGCGGTGTACGAGAACCTCGAACTCAAGCAGAGCATCTTCCGCGAGCTGGATACAGCGATGAAGCCCGGCGCCATCCTCGCCAGCAACACCTCGGCGCTGGATATCGATGCCATCGCTGCCGTCACCGCGCGGCCGGAGGCGGTACTGGGCCTGCACTTCTTCAGCCCGGCGCACATCATGAAACTGCTGGAAATCATCCGTGGTGCCAGGACCGCGCCCGCCGTGCTGCAGGCCGCCAAGGAACTCGGCGCGCGCATGGGCAAGGTGGCGGTGGTGGCCGGCAACTGCCACGGCTTCATCGGCAACCGCATGCTGCACACCTACGTGCGCGAGGCGCGCATGCTGCTGCTCGAGGGCGCCTGGCCGCATCAGGTGGATGCCGCGTTGCAGGGCTTTGGCTTCGCCATGGGGCCGTTTCGCATGTATGACGTGGTCGGCATCGACCTGGAATGGCGTGCCCGTGAACTGGCTGGCCAGGGCCAGGACGACCCGGCGGTGCAGGTGGATAACCGCCTGTGCGAGTTGGGACGTTTCGGCCAGAAGAGCGGCAAGGGTTACTACCTGTATGCGCCGGGCAGCCGCCAGGCCGAACATGACCCGGCCGTCGACGGGTTGGTGCAGATGCAGTCGGAGCGCCTGGGCTTCGTCCGCCGTGAGATTGGCAACGAGGAGATCGTCGAGCGCTGCCTGCTGGCATTGGTCAACGAGGGGGCGAAGATTCTCGAGGAGGGCATCGCCAGCACCAGCCACGACATCGATCTGGTCTATCTCAACGGATACGGCTTTCCCGCCGAGCGCGGCGGCCCGATGAGCTGGGCCGATGGCCAGGGTGTTGGCGCCATTGGTCAGCGCCTGCTGCGACTGGCCGAGCGCTTCGGCAGCCACTGGCAACCAGCGGCGCTGATCGAGCGCCTGGCTGCGGCGAACAAAGGCTTTGGCGATGTAGAGGAGGGCAAGGTATGAGCTATCAGGCGCCATTGCGCGATATGCGCTTCGTACTGCACGAACTGTTCGATGCCGCTGGTCACTGCGAACGTCTGGGCAACGGCCTGGATCGCGAGCTGATCGACGGCGTACTGGAAGAAGCAGCAGCCTTCGCTGCCGGTGAGATCGCACCGCTCAATCGCAACAGCGATGAAGAAGGTTGCCAGCTGAGCGACGGCGCGGTGAGCACGCCCAGGGGCTTTCGTGAGGCCTATCAGCAGTACGTGGACAACGGCTGGGCGAGCATGACCGGGCCGGTGGAATACGGTGGTCAGGGCTTCCCGCAACTGGTGGCCTGCGCTTTCCACGAGATGCTGATGGGCGCGTCGCTGTCGTTTCGCGTCTACTCCGGGCTGACCGAAGGCGCGGTGCTGGCGCTGCACAAGCACGGCAGCGAAACGCTCAAACAGCAGTATCTGGGCAAGCTGGTCAGCGGCCAGTGGACCGGCACCATGTGCCTGACCGAGCCGCAAGCCGGTACCGATCTGGCTTTGCTGCGTACCCGCGCCGAGCCGCAGGCCGATGGCAGCTACCGGGTCAGCGGCAGCAAGATCTTCATCAGCGGCGGCGAGCAGGATCTGTCGGAAAACATCGTCCATCTGGTGCTCGCGCGTTTGCCGGACGCCCCAGCGGGGGTGAAGGGCATCAGCCTGCTGCTGGTGCCGAAGTTCATCGCCGCTGCCGATGGCACCCCGGGTGAACGCAACACCCTGTCGTGCGGCGCCATCGAGCACAAGATGGGTATCAAGGGCGCCTCCACCTGCGTGATGAACTTCGACGGCGCCACGGGTTGGTTGGTGGGCGAGGCCAATCAGGGCCTGGCCTGCATGTTCACCATGATGAACGACGCGCGCTTTCAGGTCGGGTTGCAGGGCCTGGGGATCGGCGAGGCGGCGTTCCAGGGGGCGCTGCGGTATGCCCGCGAGCGTCTGCAATCACGCGGCCTGGCGGGTGTGCAGGCGCCGGACAAGGCGGCCGACCCGATCATTGTTCATCCCGACGTGCGGCGCATGTTGCTGACCCAGAAGACCCTGGTCGAAGGCAGCCGCATGCTCGCTGCCTACACCGCGCGCCAGCTCGACCTCGAACATGGCGCCGACGCGGCCGAGGCGCGCCAGGCCGCCGGCAAGCGCGCGGCGCTGCTGATTCCCATCGTCAAGGCGTTCTTCACCGACATGGGCCAGGAGGTCGCCAGCCATGGCGTGCAGGTCTATGGCGGGCACGGTTTCATCCGCGAGTGGGGCATGGAGCAACTGATGCGCGACAGCCGCATCACCCAGCTCTACGAAGGCACCAATGGCATCCAGGCGCTGGACTATATCCGGCGCAAACTGTTGGGCGACGGCGGTGCCGAGCTGTCTGCCCTGCAGGCCGAGTTCAGCGCGCTGTGCGATACCCAGGCCAAGCGCCCGGCCCTGACGCACATGGCGGCCGTGGTGCAGGCGCGTCTCGGCGAATGGCGTGAGCTGAGCAGCGCCGTGATCGCCGCCTGTCAGCGCGACCCGCAGGAGATCGGCGCCACCTCGGTGGATTTTCTCCAGTACTCGGCGTACCTGCTGCTGGCCGGTTTCTGGCTGCAGGCGGCGGCGCGAGCGCAGGACGAACTGGAGGCGGGCAACGCTGAGGCGGCGTTCTACCAGGCCAAGCTGCACAGCGCCGAGTTCTACCTGCGCCGCGTACTACCGCGTGCCAGCGCGCACCGTGAAGCGCTGCTGGGCGGCGCGCAGTGCCTGATGGCCATGGACGAGGAGAGCTTTGCGTTCTAACACACTCTCCATCAACCCTCTCCCGTAAGCGGGAGAGGGGAGCGATGGCGCCGACTCAGGTCTGGCGCCTATCGCACGGGACAGGGCCGATCCCGGATCGCATCCGGGCTACAACAAGAGGAGCACTGCATGCATCCCTTCAGTTTCGCCACCACCGCGCAGATTCTCTGCGAATCCGCCGCCAGTCTGCGCTTGGCCGAACTCTGCCGCGAACGCGGCGCCCGCCGCGTGCTGGTCGTCACCGACCCCGGCATCACCCGCCTGGGTCTCTTGCAGCCGCTGCTGCCGGGTTTCGTCAATGCCGGGATGACGGTGCAGGTGTTCGATCAGGTGCTGGCCGACCCTCCCGAGGCGGTGGTGTTGGCCGCCGTGGCCCAGGCCCGTGAGCTGCAGGCCGAACTGGTGGTCGGCTTCGGCGGTGGCAGCTCGATGGATGTGGCCAAGCTGGTGGCGCTGCTGGCTCATCCCGACTGCGCCCAGGCCCTGAGTGACATCTACGGCGTAGGTAATGCCCGTGGTCGACGACTGCCACTGATCCAGGTGCCGACCACCGCCGGCACCGGCTCCGAGGTCACGCCGATTGCCATCGTCACCACGGGCGAAACCACCAAGATGGGCGTGGTCTCGCCGCTGCTGCTGCCGGACCTGGCCCTGCTCGACGCCGACCTGACCCTCGGCCTGCCGGCCTCGGTCACTGCCGCCACCGGTATCGACGCCATGGTGCATGCCATCGAGGCCTACACCAGCGCGCTGAAGAAGAACCCGCTTTCCGACCTGCTGGCACGCGAGGCCCTGCGCCTGCTGGCGGCCAACCTCGATGAGGTGGTGCATAACGGCAGTAATCGCGAGGCGCGGCAGGCCATGCTGCTCGGCGCCTGCCTGGCCGGCCAGGCATTCGCCAACGCTCCGGTGGCAGCCGTGCATGCGCTGGCTTACCCCCTGGGCGGGCACTTCCATATCCCCCATGGGCTGTCCAACGCGCTGGTGCTGCCGCAGGTGCTGGCCTTCAACGCACCAGTGGCTGCACCGCTGTATGCCGAGCTGGCGCCGCTGGTGCTGGGTGAGCGTTTAGCGGCAGGCAGTGCGATGACCCAGGCCGAGCAACTGATCGAGGCGTTGGCCGCGTTCAGCCAGCGCAGCGGCCTGCCGACGCGGCTGCGCGATGCTGGCGTGGGCGAGGCGATGTTGCCCACGCTGGCAGCGGACGCCATGCTGCAGCAGCGCCTGCTGGTGAACAATCCGCGTGAGATGAGCGAGCAGCAGGCGCTGGCCATTTACCAGGCCGCCTACTGATTCAGGTTGCGGCTAAAGCCCCCTCCCACAGACGCTCGCAATCTTGTAGGAGGGGCTTTAGCCGCGATGACAATTGAGGACTAGCGATGAGCCAACCCCAGCACCTGCGTGGCGATTACCGCCACTTTCAGCCGATCAGCACGCGCTGGCACGACAACGATATCTACGGCCACGTCAACAACGTGACCTACTACAGCTACTTCGACAGCGCGGTGAATGCCTACCTGATCGCCGAGGGTGGCCTGGATATCCACGACGGTGCGGTGGTTGGCTTCGTGGTCAGCTCGGCCTGCGATTACTTCGCCTCCATCGCCTTTCCCGATGCCATCGAGGTGGGGCTGAGGGTCGGCAAGCTGGGCAACAGTTCGGTGCAGTACGAGTTGGCAGTCTTCAAGGCGGGTGAAGAGCAGGCGTGCGCCGCCGGACGTTTCGTGCATGTCTTCGTTGACCGGGCGAGCAACCGTCCAGTGGCCATTCCAGTGTCGCTGCGTGCGGCGCTGGCGACATTACTGGTGGAGTGAAAACACGGCGTACGGCGCAGCCTCTGCGGTGTTGCATACCGCTTGAGAGCGCTCACTGCTAGGCTGTGGGCAGTCATTCGCCAGGGAGTGCCCATGTCCGCTCTTGAGCGTGAGCAGGCGCAGCAACGCGCTGCTCGCATCGCTGCTTTTCGCGAGGAACTGGCCGAGCTGCGCCGGGAGCAGGTGTTGCAGCTGAGCGAGGCGCAGGAGCAGGCCGTCGCCAGCCACCATCGCCAGTTGCTGACGCACTTTCGCCAGACGCTGGATATCGACGCCGATGCCCGTGCTCGCCAGCTGTCGCTGGGGATGCGCTTGGCTTCGTTGTTCGGCGCACTGGCGCTGGCGGCCGCACTGTTCTTCCTGTTCTATCAGTTCTGGGGCCTGTTCGACGCCATCGCGCAGGTCGCCATCCTCCTCGGTAGTACCCTGGGTAGCCTGCTGGCGTGCTTCTGGTTGCAGGCGCGTGACGCCTCGGGCTACTACGCCAAGCTGGCCGCTGTGCTGGCATTCGTCTGCTTCGTGCTCAATCTGTCGATGCTCGGGCAGATCTTCAACATCACCCCATCGGACAAGGCGCTGTTGCCCTGGGGCGCGCTGGCGCTGCTGCTGGCCTACCAGTGCCGCCAGCGCCTGCTGCTGGTGGTGGCGCTGCTGTGCTTCGGTCTGTTCGTGGCGGCCCGCCTGGGTGACTGGGTGGGCTGGCACTGGTGGTCGCTGGGCGAACGGCCGGAGCTGTTCATGCCGCTGCTGGCGCTGCTGTTCGTGCCACAGTGGTGGGATCAGCGGCGCTATACGGGCTTTGCCGCCTGCTATCGGGTGCTCGCGCTGCTCTACCTGCTCGGCCCGGTGCTGGTGCTGTCCTACTGGGGTGGCGGCAGCTACCTCAAGTGGTCGACGGGGTCGATCGAGGCCTTGTACCAGGTGCTCGGTTTCGTCCTGGCTGGCGCAACGATCTGGCTGGGCGTTCGCCGTGGCTGGGGCGAGGTGGTCAATACCGGGCTGGTCTTCGCCTTGATCATGCTGTTCGCCAAGCTGTTCGACTGGTGGTGGCAACTGCTGCCGCGCTACCTGTTCTTCCTCCTGCTCGGTCTGATCGCAGTACTGCTGCTGATGGTGTTGCAGCGCTGGCGGCGCAGTGCGACGGGAGGTGGGCAATGAAGCGGGCCGTGTGGCTTGGTTTCGGCGTGGTGCTGCTGAGCAACGCGCTCGCCCTTGGCGGCGTCTGGTACAACCGCAGTGGCGAGCCTGAAGCGCGGTTGCTGCTCAGCGAACGCGAATTACAGCGCGTGCCGGGTGGCTGGCTGCGTGAAGAGGGCGACGGCGTAATGCGCCTGCAACTGAGCTGGCAGCGTCCTGGTGAGGGGTGGCGATTGCCCTGGCTGGACGAGGCCAAGCTGAATGAGCTGGGTTTCGACGCGGGCGCCGGGCAAGCCCTGAGCCGTCAGCCGGCACGCGAGGTCTGGTTGGTTCTGGAGCTGGATGGGGCGCTCTACCGACGTCAGGTCGAGCAGGCCCGAGAGGCATTGCTCGCGGCTGAAGCGGAACTGCAGGCCAGCCCCGGGAGCGAGACGTTGCGCCAGGCGCGCGATGAACGCCAGCAGCGCCTGCAGTTTGTCGAGCAGCAGGCCAGCCGCCTGATGCTGGTGGATGCGGGAGTCGATGCCCTGTCACTGCGCCAGCGTTGGCCGGATCGGCAGCGCCAGGTGCTGATGGCCGGGCGTATCGAGCCTTATCGCAACGGCACGGAGGCCGGTTATGGCGCGACCATTCGCCTGGAGAATGACCGCCTGAGCGTTCCCTACGCCTATCATGAGCTGGCGCGTGGCTGGGCACGCAGCTATCAGCGGACAGGGTTCAAGGCGCAGGTCGACGTGGCCTTCGGCCGTCGTCATGAACCCTGGGTGCTCGGCATCCGTCAGTGACGGCGCCAGTGCTTGTGATGCTTCTTGTGCTTCTTGCCGTGGTGGTGACGATGCTTGCCACGACGATCATCGTCGTAGCTGGCATTGCCCATGTAGTTACCCAGTGCGCCACCGGCGCCGCCGCCCACCGCGGCGCCAACCAGGCCGCCCGTGTTGCCGCCGACCTGTTGACCGACAACGTTACCGCCGGCTGCTCCCAGGGCACCGCCGATGGCGGCTTCGGTACGGCTGCGACGGTCAGCGCCCACCATGCTACCTGCAGCGCCGCCGAGGCCGGCGCCGACCGCAGCACCGGTGTTGCCACCGACCTGCTGGCCAACCATCGCACCCACTGCGCCACCCAGGGCGCCGCCCAAACCTGCTTCGGTGCTGCCGGCAAAGGCGACACCGCCGCTGCTCAGGCCAAAAGAGAGGAAGAGAAATTGTAGGGACTTCATAGGCTTCTCGATCACGGGAGCCGCTTTGCGGCGGGAGTTGCTCCATTGACCCAAGCGGCGCCCCCGTGGTTCCCCGTTGCCCGGCCGCCCGTCGGATGGCCTTGGGCAACGCTCACAGCAACGGTTCGCGTCCCCATTGCTCCAGCGCCTGGGCCAGCGGCAGCACCTCGCCGGGGCGGCTCAGTGCATAGCCGGGCAGCTGGCTGATGCGCGCCTGGAACTCCGGGTTCTGCAGCACTCGAAGGAGAGCGGCCATGGCCGGCAGTTCGAGGCTGTCCTCGCGGCACAGCAGGCAGTAGTGCTCGCGTGCCATGGGGATGAAGTCCAGACCGAACTGACGCGCTGCAGCCTCGACGCCGAAGCCGACATCGGCCATGCCGCTGGCGACGTAGGCGGCCACTGCCGCGTGGGTGAACTCCTCGTTGTGAAAATCCCTGATGTTCGTGCTGTCCAGGCCATCGCGTTGCAGCAGGTCCTGCAGCAGCAAGCGTGTGCCCGAACCCAGTTCGCGATTGACGAAGCGCAGTCTGCCGCTGGCCAGGTCCTTCAGGCCGTGCACACCTAGCGGGTTGCCCGGGGCGAGCATCAGACCCTGGGTACGCACGACGAAGGTGATCACCCGCTGCGCGGGGCGCAGCCAGGGCTGGATGCGGCTCATGCTCAGCGCGCCGAGTGGCCCGGCCGGTACGTGCAGGCCGGCCACCTCGCAGTCATGGCGTTGCAGGGCGATCATTGCCTCGTTGCCACTGCGAAACTGCACCTCCCACTGCCAGCTGGGGTCGCTCTCCAGCCACTCGCGCAGCGCTGCCACGGCGAAACCGTGGCTGGCATGGATGCGCAGACCCGGGTTGCTGGCCTGCAGCACCCGGTTCAGTTCCAGTTCCAGTTCGCTGGCCAGGTTGTCCAGTTGGGGCGACAGTCGCGCGCGAATGCGCTGGTCGGCCCACAGCAGTTTTTCCCCCAGTGGCGCCAGGCGCGCGCCCTTGCCGCGCTCCAGGTCGATCAGCGGGCTGCCGAAGAACGCCTGCCACTTGCCCAGGAGGTTCCAGGCATGGCGGTAGGAGTAGCCGACGCGAGCGGCGGCCTCGGTCAGCTTGCCGGTGTCGTGCACGGCCTGCAGCAACTCCAGTCCCTGCGGGTCGAGGCTGCTGCCGTCGCGTTGATGAAAGCGCCAACGCGGCTGAATATCGATACGGATCATATGTTCAAGGCTTCATATTTGTTCGGCCGATTACCCATGCTAATTTGCAGCACATGGGCGCTTTGCGGCCAAGTATAAGAACTTTATTTCATATGTGGCGAGCCTTGCGGCTCCGCCTGGGATAAGCGCCCATTAGCCGTGAGTGTGGCGCTTGTCTCCTGACCGTACCGGTATAGCCGCCGGCTGGAGCATCGAACATGGCCCTTCTTCCCCAGCGCTTCGCCCCTGAGCAGTGCGAGGCCGTCGCCCGCGAGGTGCTTGCCGCCCACCGCGGTCAGGCCGGCGCCCTGCTACCCATCCTCCACGATATCCAGGACCGTCTCGGCGCCGTACCGCCCGAGCTGTTGCCGCTGATCGCCGAGGACCTCTGCCTGTCGCGTGCCGAAGTGCACGGGGTGGTGAGCTTCTATCATGACTTCCGTGCCACCCCGCCCGGTCGCCAGGTGCTCAAGCTGTGTCAGGCCGAGGCCTGCCAGTCGATGGGCGTCAAGGCGCTGACCGCTGAACTCGAGACCAAGCTCGGCCTGCCGCTGGGTGAGACCCGCGAGGACGGTAGTCTAAGCTTCGAAGCGGTGTACTGCCTGGGCAACTGCGCCTGTGCACCGAGCGTGATGCTAAATGGCGAGCTGCACGGTCGTGTCGACGCCGAGGAAGTGCTGGCGCTGCTGGCGGAACAGGAGGCCCAAGCATGAGCGAGTCCATTACCGTTTTCGTCCCGCGTGATGCCACCGCGCTCAGTCTGGGCGCCGACAAGGTGGCCCGCGCCATCGTCGCCGAGGCCGCGGCGCGCAACGTCGAGGTGAAGCTGGTACGCAACGGCTCGCGTGGGCTGTTCTGGCTCGAGCCGCTGGTCGAAGTGGCCACGCCGGCTGGCCGTGTGGCCTATGGTCCGGTCAAGGCGCGTGACGTGGCCGGTCTGTTCGATGCCGGTTTCCTCGAAGGCAAGGCGCATGCGCTGGGCCACGGCCTGACCGAGGAAATCGATTACCTCAAGCGCCAGGAGCGTCTGACCTTCGCCCGCGCCGGTATTACCGACCCGCTGTCGCTGGAGGATTACATCGCTCATGACGGCTATCGCGGCCTCAAGCGCGCCCTCGGCATGACGCCCGAGGCGATCGTCGCCGAGGTCACCGAGTCCGGCCTGCGTGGCCGTGGCGGTGCCGCGTTCCCCACCGGCATCAAGTGGCGCACCGTACTCAACTGCCAGGCCGAGCAGAAATACATCGTCTGCAACGCCGATGAAGGCGACTCGGGCACCTTCTCCGACCGCATGGTGATGGAGGACGATCCCTACGTACTGATCGAGGGCATGACCATCGCCGGTCTCGCCGTCGGTGCCAACAAAGGCTATATCTACCTGCGTTCGGAATACCCGCACGCCGAGGCGGTACTGCTTGAGACCATCGCCCGTGCCACAGCAGCCGGTTACCTCGGCGACGACGTGCTCGGTAGTGGCAAGGCCTTCCATCTGGAGCTGCGCCGTGGCGCTGGCGCCTACATCTGCGGTGAGGAAACCGCGTTGCTCGAGAGCGTCGAGGGCAAGCGCGGCACCGTGCGGCCGAAGCCGCCGCTACCGGCCATCGAGGGTCTGTTCGGCCAGCCGACGGTCATCAACAACGTGATCTCGCTGGCGTCGGTGCCGGTCATCCTCGACAAGGGCGGCGCCTACTACAAGGATTACGGCATGGGTCGCTCGCTCGGCACATTGCCTATCCAGCTGACCGGCAACATCGCCCGTGGTGGCCTGATCGAGAAGGCCTTCGGCATCACCCTGCGTGAGCTGCTCTACGAATACGGCGGCGGCTCGGCCAGTGGCCGACCGATTCGCGCGGTGCAGGTCGGCGGCCCCCTCGGCGCCTACCTGCCCGAATCGCAGTTCGACACCCCGCTCGATTACGAGTCGTTCGCTGCCCTTGGCGCAGTGCTCGGTCACGGCGGCATCGTGGTGTTCGACGACACCGTCGACATGGCCGATATGGCGCGCTACGCCATGGAGTTCTGCGCGGTGGAGTCGTGCGGCAAGTGCACGCCCTGCCGGATTGGTTCGACTCGCGGCGAGGAACTGCTGTCGCAGATCATCGTGGCTCGCTCCGAAGGCCCGCAGCCGGGGCGTATCGAACTGCTCAAGAGTCTCTGCGATACCATGCTCGGCGCCTCGCTCTGCGCCCTTGGCGGCATGACCCCGTACCCGGTGATGAGCGCCATCAACCACTTTCCCGAGGACTTCGGGGTGTCGCAAGACGCCGCCGAAGCCCGCTGACCCGGAGGCGTCCCCATGGCCCTGTATCGTGAACTCGACTATGGCACCCCTGCTCGCAGCGGTGCCCCGGTAACCCTGGAAATCGACGGCACCGCCATCACCGTGCCGGCCGGCACCTCGCTGATGCGCGCGGCCCAGGAGGCCGGCATCGCCGTGCCCAAACTCTGTGCCAGCGATAGCCTGGAACCGTTTGGCTCGTGCCGCCTGTGTACGGTGGAAATCGAAGGTCGCCGTGGCTTCCCGGCATCCTGCACCACCCCGGTCGAGCCGGGCATGGTGGTGCGCACGCAGAGCCCGAAGCTGGCCGAACTGCGCCGCGGCACCATGGAGCTGTATATCTCCGATCACCCGCTGGACTGCCTGACCTGCTCGGCCAACGGCAACTGCGAGCTGCAGGACATGGCTGGCGTGGTCGGTCTGCGTGAAGTGCGCTATGACCCGGTGAAGACTCATCTGGCCGAGACCAAGGATGAGTCCAACCCCTATTTCAGCTACGACCCGTCCAAGTGCATCGTCTGCAACCGCTGCGTGCGCGCCTGTGAAGAAGTGCAGGGTACCTTCGCCCTGACCATCGACGGCCGTGGCTTCGATTCGCGCGTGGCCGCTGGCCAGGCCGAGGACTTCCTCGACTCCGAGTGCGTGTCCTGTGGCGCCTGCGTCAATGCCTGCCCGACTGCCACGCTGATGGAAAAGTCGGTGATCGAAATGGGTCAGGCCGAGCGTAGTGTCACCACCACCTGCGCCTACTGCGGCGTAGGCTGCTCGTTCAATGCCGAGGTCAAGGGCAACACCGTGGTGCGCATGGTGCCGAACAAGAACGGCCACGCCAACCACGGTCACGCCTGCGTCAAGGGCCGCTTCGCCTGGGGCTACGCGACCCACCCGGACCGCATCAAGACACCGATGATCCGCGACAGCATCACCGAGCCGTGGCGCTCGGTGAGTTGGGACGAAGCCATCGGTTACGCCGCCAAGCGCTTCAAGGAGATCCAGGCGCAGTACGGCCGCAATGCCGTCGGCGGCCTGACCTCCTCGCGCTGCACCAACGAAGAAACCTACCTGGTGCAGAAACTGGTGCGCGCGGCCTTCGGCAACAACAACGTCGACACCTGCGCTCGCGTCTGCCACTCGCCGACCGGCTATGGCCTGAAGGTGACCCTCGGCGAGTCCGCCGGTACCCAGGACTTCGATTCGGTGCTGTCCGCCGACGTGGTGCTGGTGATCGGTGCCAACCCCACCGACGGCCACCCGGTGTTCGGCTCGCAGCTCAAGCGCCGCCTGCGCGAGGGCGCCAAGCTGATCGTCGCCGACCCGCGTGGTATCGACCTGGTGCGCAGCCCGCACATCAAGGCCGAGCACCATCTGCAACTGCGTCCGGGCAGCAACGTGGCCCTGCTCAACAGCCTTGGTCACGTGGTCGCCACTGAAGGACTGATCAACGAAGCGTTCGTCGCCGAGCGCTGCGAGAGCGAAGGCTTCGAGCAGTGGCGTGCCTTCGTCAGCGAAGAACGCAACAGCCCCGAGGCGATGGAAGCGCTGACTGGCGTACCGGCTGCCTCGGTGCGCGCCGCCGCCCGTCTGTACGCCACCGGTGGCAACGCCGCGATCTACTACGGCCTGGGTGTCACCGAGCACAGCCAGGGTTCGTCCACCGTGATCGCGATTGCCAACCTGGCCATGGCCACCGGCAACATCGGTCGTCCGGGCGTCGGGGTCAACCCGCTGCGTGGGCAGAACAACGTGCAGGGTTCCTGCGACATGGGCTCCTTCCCCCATGAGCTGCCGGGTTACCGCCACGTCTCCGACCCGGTGGCGCGTCCGCAGTTCGAGGCTGCCTGGGGCGTCAAGCTGCTCGACGAGCCGGGCTTGCGTATTCCCAACATGTTGGCTGCCGCGCATGCCGGCACCTTCAAGGGCATGTACATCCAGGGCGAGGATCCGGCACAGTCCGACCCCGATACCCAGCACGTCACCGATGCGCTCAAGGCCATGGAGTGCGTGGTGATTCAGGATCTGTTCCTCAACGAAACCGCCAAGTACGCCCATGTGTTCCTGCCTGGCGCCTCCTTCCTGGAGAAGAACGGCACCTTCACCAACGCCGAGCGTCGTATCTCGCCGGTGCGCAAGGTGATGCCGGCGCTGGCTGGCAAGGAAGACTGGGAAGTGACCATGGCGCTGTCCAACGCACTCGGTTACCCGATGAGCTATGGTCATCCGTCGGAGATCATGGACGAGATCGCCGCTCTGACGCCGACCTTCACTGGCGTCAGCTACGAAAAGATCGAGCGTCTGGGCAGCATCCAGTGGCCGTGCAACGACGAGGCGCCGGAAGGTACCCCGATCATGCACGAAGACGCCTTCGTTCGTGGCAAGGGCCGTTTCGTGGTCACCGAGTTCATCCCGACCGAGGAGCGCACCTCGCGCAAGCGTCCGCTGGTACTGACTACCGGGCGTATCCTCTCGCAGTACAACGTCGGCGCGCAGACCCGGCGTACCGCCAACAAGGCCTGGCATGCCGAGGACATTCTCGAGCTGCACCCGGTTGACGCCGAGGACCGTGGCATCAAGGACGGCGACTGGGTCGGCATCAACAGCCGTGCCGGCGAGACGGTGATGCGCGCCAAGGTTACCGAGCGCATGCAGCCGGGGGTGGTGTACACCACCTTCCACCATCCGGAGTCCGGCGCCAACGTGATCACCACCGACAACTCCGACTGGGCCACCAACTGCCCGGAGTACAAGGTCACGGCGGTGCAGGTGCGCAAGGTCGAGACGCCGTCCGACTGGCAGCAGGAGTTCGATGCCTTCACCCGCGAGCAGGTCAACCTGCTGCCGGTGGTGCAGCTATGATGAGGCTCGCGCCGGCATCGGAACCCAGGGTGCGCTTTGCGCACCACTGCCACGCTCGCCTGTCACTTGCGGCTTTTCGGTCAACCAGCGGAGTAAAGCCATGGGCATGAACGCCACGCAACTGATCAAGATGGCTAACCAGATCGGCGCCTTCTTCGCTTCCCAGCCCAACCAGGAGCAGGCGCGTACGGAGTACGCCCAGCACCTCAAGCGGCAGTGGGATCCGCAGATGCGCACGGCGCTTTACGCTCACCTGGACGCCAGCGGTGGCGAAGGGTTGAGCGAGTTCGTGCTGCAGGTGTTGCGTGATCTGCGCGGGCAGATCGCGCCGCAGGCCGCTGCTGTCTGAGTGCGGCAATCTGGCTGCTGCGCAGGGTGCCGCCAGGCACCCTGCGATCATCGCAAGGAATCCGCATCACATGACCCATCGTCACACCCGTCCACTTGCCGATGAATACGCCGCCAGCCCAGCGCCGGACGGCTATGCCTATGTCGAGCTGGACGAAACCGCGAGCGCGGGGCATGCGGTGTTGGCCGAGGAATGCGCGCTGGCCATTGCCTACAACGGCATCAGCCATGCGGTGATGATGGTTTCGCCCAGTGCGCTGGAGGATTTCGTCGTCGGTTTCAGCCTGACTTCTGCAGTGGTCGGGGCGGCCGAGGACATTTACGACATCCAGCTGAGGCGCGCGGGCGAGGCGTTCAGCGCCGAGGTGCAGATCGCCAGTCGAGCCTTCTGGGCGCTCAAGCAGCAGCGCCGCAATCTGGCCGGTACCAGTGGCTGCGGGCTGTGCGGCGTGGAAGCGCTGGAGCAGGCGCTTCCACAACTCGATACCCTGAGCGTGAACCCGCTGCCACCGGCTTTGCACCTGGACAATCTGCGCACGCGCATCGGCGAGGTGCAGAAGCTGGCGCGTCATAGCGGCGCCCTGCACGCCGCTCTGTTCGTCGATGAGCATGGCGAGATCATTCTGTGTCGCGAAGACATTGGCCGGCACAACGCGCTGGACAAGCTGATCGGTGCGCTGCGCCGCGAAGGCCGTGACGCACGCCGCGGCTTCGCCGTGGTCACCAGCCGCTGCAGTCTGGAGCTGATCCACAAGGCGGTGCGCGCCGGTTTCGCCAGCCTGGTGAGCCTGTCCGCGCCGACTGACCTGTGCGTGCGCTGGGCGCGTCGGCACCGTCTCAATCTCATCCACCTGCCGCACCACAGCCCGTCGCGCGTATACAGCCCCGCGCCGGCCTGAGGCTGGCGTTGTCGTCGTCCCCCCATGGTCTAGACTTGCATTCCGGTCATCCACACGGAACGAGAGGCATCACCATGGGAATGTTCGCTTTTGTCAAAGAAGCTGGGGTCAAGCTGTGGGAGTCGCTGGTCGGCCAGGAGGCGCAGGCTGCCGAATCGCTCAAGGAACATGTGGCCAATGTTGGCCTGGGCAACCCGAACATCCAGATCAGCGTCGACGGCGATAAAGTGATCGCCACGGGTGAGGTGGCCAGTCAGGAAGAGAAGGAGAAAGTGCTTCTGGCCCTGGGCAACGTCGCGGGTGTCGCCGAAGTGGAGGATCGCATCACTGTCGTCACGGCTGCGCCCGAGGCGCGCTTCGTCACGGTGAAGAAGGGCGACACCCTCAGCGCCATCGCCAAGGCCGAGTACGGTAATGCCAACGCCTACATGAAGATATTCGAGGCGAACAAACCGATGCTCAGCCACCCGGACAAGATCTATCCCGGTCAGGTGTTGCGTATTCCCGAGTGACCGAGCATTGGCGGGAGGCGCTTTCGGCTGCGGCATTCTGCAGTTCATGCAACGGCGAGGGGCGTAGCCAGGACCTCCCGCATTGCATTCGGGTTAGCCGATATCGCGCAACAACGCCCGGTAGTCCTCCACCGCGGCGAACTCCTCGGTGTCTTTCGGCCCGGCCTGGCTGTCGGGCTGGCGCACGGCAAGCAGGTGGGCGACACCGAACTGACCGGCGCTGCGCAGGATCGGCAGGCTGTCGTCGATGAACAGGCTGCGCGTCGAGTCGAAGCCGACGTCCTGGTGCAGGGCGAACCAGAACTGCTGGTCTTCCTTGGGGAAGCCATAGTCGTGGGAGCTGATCAGGCGCTCGAACCAAGGCGCCAACTCTACGCGCTCCATCTTCAGCGACAGTGAGTCGCGGTGCGCGTTGGTGATCAGTACCACGCGTTTGCCGGCCTCGCGCAGGGCGCGCAGAAACGCTTCGGCATCTTCGCGCAGGGCGATCAGGTGGGCGACTTCGCGCTTGAGATCGCGGATCGAGAGTTGCAGCTCGCGGCTCCAGAAGTCCGTGCAATACCAGTTCAGCGTGCCGGCGTGCTGGCGAAACAGCGGCAGCAGCTCGGCTTCGGCCAGCGCCAGGCTGAGGCCATGGTGCTCGGCGTAACGCTGCGGCAGGTGCTTGAGCCAGAAGTGATTGTCGAAGTGCAAGTCGAGCAGCGTGCCATCCATATCCAGCAGGACGGTGTCGATCTGGTGCCAGGGAAGTGAAGGCATGGGTGCGCCTGGTGATGAAAGTCGTGAATCTGCCGGCGTGCGTCGCGAACGCGCAATCTGCGCCGGGGATAATCGCAAAAGCCGCGGTATGATAACCCGCCAGGTCACGCCAAGGAGTCGTCCCATGCGTCAGAAGCCCACGGTACTCGCCCGTGAAATAGTCGCCAGCAGCCGTCTGTTTCGTGTCGAAGAAGTGCAGTTGCGCTTTTCCAACGGCACGGAGCGCACCTATGAGCGACTGGTCGGCAAGGGTGTCGGTTATGGTGCGGTGATGGTGGTGGCGATGCTCGATGCCGAGCACGCTGTGCTGATCGAGGAATACTGTGGCGGCACCGACGACTATCAGTTGTCGCTGCCCAAGGGTTTGATCGAACCAGGCGAAGACGTGCTGGTGGCCGCCAATCGCGAGCTCAAGGAAGAGGCGGGCTTTGGCGCGCATGAGTTGGAGTACATCACCGAACTGAGTCTGTCGCCCGGCTACATGAGCCAGAAGATTCAAGTGGTGCTGGCGCGCAATCTTTACGAGGAGCGCCTGCCTGGTGACGAGCCGGAGCCGATGCGGGTCGACCGCATCAACCTGCGCGAGTTGTCCAGCCTGGCCCAGCACGCCCAGTTCAGCGAGGGCCGCGCCCTGGCTGCGTTGTACTTGGTGCGCGACCTGTTGAGCCAGCGCGGGGAGTTCGTGCAGTGAGTCATCCCTATATTCCCCAGGTGATCGAACTAGTGCGTGCCGCCGGTGCGGCGATCCTGCCTTACTGGCGTAGCGACGTGGCGGTGACGGAGAAGGCCGATGCCTCGCCAGTCACTGCCGCCGACCTGGCTGCGCACCATATCCTGCTTGCTGGCTTGCAGGCGCTGGCGCCGGAGATTCCGGTGCTGTCGGAAGAAGCAGCGGATATTCCCTTGAGCGAGCGCTCGGCCTGGACGCGCTGGTGGCTGGTCGATCCGCTCGATGGCACCAAGGAATTCATTGCCGGCTCGGAGGAGTTCACCGTCAACGTCGCCCTGGTCGAGCGTGGTCGCGTGGTTTTCGGCGTAGTCGGGATTCCCGCCAATGGGCGCTGCTATTACGGCGGCGCCGGTTTGGGGGCCTGGTGCAGCGACGAGCCAGGCGAAGAGCAGCCGATCAGCGTGCGTCTGGCACCCGCGCAGGGTTTTACCCTGGTGGCCAGCAAGCGTCATTCGAGCCCAGCGCAGGAAACCCTGCTCGCAGGTCTGGCCGAGCGCTTCGGCGAGCCGGCGCTGGCCAATGTCGGTAGCTCTCTGAAGTTCTGCCTGTTGGCCGAAGGTAATGCCGACTGCTACCCACGCCTGGCGCCTACCTCGCAGTGGGACACCGCCGCCGCACAGGGCGTGCTTGAGGGGGCGGGGGGCAAAGTGCTGGACCTATCCGGTGAGGCGCTTACCTACGAGGCACGCGAGTCCTTCCTCAACCCGTCTTTCCTGGCGCTGCCAGCTGCCGTCGAGTGGCGTGGCGAGCTGATCGAGCTGGCGCGCGATCTACAACTTTGAGGCGCTTCTTGCCGGAGTAGGAGCGGCTTCAGCCGCGATCCGTCCCCAAGAGACGGCGTGCGGCAAGCTTCGCGGCTGAAGCCGCTCCTACAGCCTGTGCATCCTCAATCGAGCATATCGCTGTAGCGCGCGTCCTTCTTGAACACCAGTGGCTGGTCGAAGCCCGGCACCTTCACTTCTTCGGTGGTGATGGAGATCGCCTGGTCGTCGATCATGTCGTTACCGAAGTTGTAGATGATGTCCAGCTTGCCCTGCAGCGCCTGCTGGTCGTAGGCGGCGGCTGCGGCGCGGGTGCCTTCGCGGCGGGCCAGGTAGGCGTCGAAGGCGGCCTGACCGTGACGTTTGCGCAGCATGCGCTCGGCGACATGCGGGGCCAGCACCAGGGCGCTGGCGTTGTTGCCGCCGAAGCCCTTGGAGTTGATGAAGGCCACGTCCAGCGCCTGCTCGCCCATCTTGCGGTCGTCGGTGGACAGGCTCAGGTGATCCTGATGCACGTCAGCGGCGACGGCGTCGATGGTCTTCAGACCCGGCACGATGCCGTACTTGAAGGCGCCGAGAGCGGCGATCACCTGGTCACCGCTGGCGGTGGCCAGGGAGTGACCGACGAACGCCTTCACCGCCGTGACCGGCCATTGCTCGATGCCGAAGGCGGCCGCGACGCGGTCGAGAATTTCCGATTCGGTAACGCGGTTGGCCGGGGTGCTGGAGCCGTGGGCGTGGACGAAGCTGCGGCTGCGCACGGCGTCCAGGCCGAGCAGTTGCACGGCGCTGGCCACGGCCTTGGCCACGGTCAGGTAGTTACCTGGGCCGGGGGCGGAAATGGATTTCTTGAAGCCATCGGCGTTGATGAATACGTCCGGTACCGCGCCATGGATGTCGGCGCCCAGCTCCAGAGCCAGCTCGTCGTCCATCAGCACCACGAACTGGCAGGCCTCGGCCAGGGTGAAGCCGCAGTTGTCACCGAATGGACGACTGGCGCGGCGGAAGTCCACCTCGCTCTTGCCTTCGATCTGGCGCAGGCCTTCCTCGGTCGCCAGTGCGCCCATGGCGCCGTAGCCCTCGATGCACTCCTGGTTGATCGGCGCTTCGCTGCTGCCGACGATGACCACGCGGGCCTTGCCCGAGGCGATCTGCTCGATGCCTTTCTGCAGGTTGTAGAGGAAGGTGGCGCAGGCGCCGGTGATGCTGCCGGTGGTGCCGACGCTGCCCAGCACGTAGGCGTTGATGAAGTCGGCCGGCATGGTGTTCAGGCCCAGAGCCAGCTGCTTGGCGGTGACGCGACCGCCTTTGAGGCGTGACTGCATCATGCCGCCGAAGCCGTTCTCATCGAGCTGGCTCATGATGCAGCTGGCGAACACGGCGATTTCGTCCGGTGCCACGTGCTGGACGATGCGCTGCCAGTCGATGCCTACGGAACGCAAGGCATCGGTGACGCCGACCACGGTCATGGACAGGCCGCGCGGGTGGAAGCGCGCGTTGTACAACTCGCTCGGCTCGAAGCCGGTGGGCAGTTGGCCGGCGGACTTCACCGCCAGCGGGCGGTAGCTGTCCACCTTGAATTCGCAGCTGTCGTGCAGGGTGACGCGCACCTCATTGCCTTCGAGCTCTTCGAGCGACCAGTTGGCCGGCAGCGGCTCGGGCAGTTGCTTGCGCTGGGTGATGAAGCTGAGGCTGGTGCCATTGCTCGGGGCGACGCCGATGTTTTTCTGCCAGTGGGCTGCGTCGGGGTCCAGGTGCTGCTTCTCGATGCGGCGCACCAGGGTGCCGGCGAGGATGTCCTTGGCGTAGCGGCTCTCGATTTCGGCCAGGCTCAGCGGCTGGCCGTCCTGGTCTTGGTACTGGCCGTCGACCACGCGCACCAGTTTCATCATCTGTGCCAGCCCGGCCAGGGTTTCCTGGCGTGCCTGAGGCTCCAGCGACTCCTGCACGATGCGTCGGAAGCCGTGGTGGAAGGAGCTGCGCCCGGCTGCGTTGTAACCCCCAAAACCCACGATCACAGGTAAGCGCGACATAACTCAAAAGCTCCTGAACAAGGCCAGCGCGACGCCAGGCCGGCGCCAGTGGGCGCGGGCGGGGTCAAAGGGCGGTGGCGTTTGGAAAATTTCGGCTGCCTAACCTGACGTGGATCATGACTGTCGAGTCACTCATTCGTCCAATGTCGTGGCGAGTTCCAGCTGTGTCGCGGATGAGACAGGTCGTCTTCGGATGCCAGATGCACCAGACATATCGCGTCATTCGGTGCGCTGCCTAAAGGCCTGAGAAGAGCGAGCCCGCCGCCTCAGGCTGTGTGAAATCTGCTGCACTTGGTCATGCAGCGTTAAAAACAGGCTCAGAATGCTCATTTACAGCTCGTAAACTGCGCTTCTTCGCCTATTTTTGCCTTGCCTGACCTTCGCTCGCTACGTTTTCACACGGCCTGGCCTGGCGGGCTCGTCGTGGTTCAGCTCTGGTAGCTGAGGTGTCCATTGACCAGCGTGTAGCGCACGGCGCCAGGCAGGCAGTGACCGATGAACGGGCAGTTGCTGCCCTTGGAGTACCACTGCTCACCGGCCAGGGTCGAGGCTTGCGCGTCGAACAGCACGATATCGGCAGCGCTGCCGACGTTCAGCGTGCCGGCCGGCAGGCGCAGTGCGGCGGCGGGGCCGCTGGACAGGCGCGCCAGCAGCGTCGGCAGGTCCAGCAGGCCGTCCTGCACCAGGCTCAGGGCCAGCGGCAGCAGCAACTGCACGCTGCTGATGCCGGGCTCGGTAGCGGCGAAGGGGGCCAGCTTGGCATCGCGCTCGTGTGGTTGGTGGTGGCTGGCGATGGCCGAGATGACACCGGCCTTCACCGCCTCGCGCAGGCCGTCGCGATCGCGGCGCGAACGCAGTGGTGGTTGCACGTGGTAGAGGCTGGAGAAATCGATCAGCGCCTCGTCGGTGAGGATCAGCTGGTACAGCGCGACATCGGCGGTGACCGGCAGGCCACGGGCCTGGGCGTCGGCGATCAGCTCGGCGCCTCGGGCGCTGGTGATCTGGCTGAAGTGCGCGCGCACGCCGCTCTGTTCCACCAGCAGGAGGTCGCGGGCCAGGGCCACGGTCTCGGCGGTTTCCGGGATGCCGGCCAGGCCGAGGAAGCTGGCGGTCGGGCCTTCGTGCGCCAGGCCGCCTTCGGCCAGGTCGAGGTCCAGCGAGTGGAAGATCACCTGCAGGTCGAAGGTGGCTGCATATTCCAGGGCGCGACGCAGGGTGCGACTGCTGCGGAAATTGTTCAAGCCATTGCCGAAGGCGACGCAGCCTGCGTCGCGCAGGGCCACGAGCTCTGCAAGCTGCTCGCCGGCGAGATTCTTGCTCAGCGCGCCGATGGGGAAAACCTTGGTGTGCCCGGCTTCGCGGGCGCGGTCGAGGATCAGCTCGGCCACCGCCGTGGTATCCAGCACCGGTTTGGTAAGTGGCGGGCAGCACAGGCTGGTCACGCCGCCGGCCGCAGCGGCCAGGGTCTCGGTGGCGATGCTGCCCTTGCGGCTGTAGCCCGGCTCGCGCAGGGCTACCGACAGGTCGACCAGGCCGGGCGCGGCGATCAGGCCCTGGGCGTCGAGGGTCTTGTCGGCAGCGAAAGCGGACGGCGCCTGGCCGATGGCGGCCAGCTTGGTGCCATCGATGTAGAGGTCTGTGACCTGATCCAGGCTGCTGGCCGGGTCGATCACGCGGGCACCGAGGATTGCGGTACGCATCAGTTGGCCTCCTCGGCGTTGAGTTGACGTTGGACGTTCTGCCCGCTCATGGCCATCGACAGCACGGCCATGCGGATGGCGATGCCGTAGGTGACCTGGTTGAGGATCACCGACTGCGGGCCGTCGGCCACCGCCGACTCGATCTCCACGCCGCGATTGATCGGACCCGGGTGCATCACCAGGGCATCCGGCTTGGCCAGCTTCAGGCGTTGCTCGGTGAGGCCGAACAGACGGTAGAACTCGCCTTCGCTGGGCAGCAGGCCACCCTGCATGCGTTCACGCTGCAGGCGCAGCATGATCACCACGTCGACGTCCTTGAGGCCTTCGTTGGCATCGCTGAACACGCGCACGCCGTAGCTTTCTTCCAGACCGATGGGCAGCAGGGTCTTCGGTGCGATCACGCGGATGTCCGGGCAGCCCAGGGTTTTCAGCGCCAGCATGTTCGAGCGCGCCACCCGTGAGTGCAGGATGTCGCCGACGATGGCCACCGACAGATTCTCGAAGTCGCCCTTGTGCCGGCGGATGGTGAGCATGTCGAGCATGCCCTGGGTCGGGTGCGCGTGGCGGCCGTCGCCACCGTTGATGATCGCCAGGTTCGGGCATACGTGCTCGGCGATGAAATGCGCGGCGCCGGAGTCGGCATGGCGCACGACGAAGATGTCGGCGGCCATGGCTTCGAGGTTGCGCAGGGTGTCGAACAGCGTCTCGCCCTTGCTGGTGGAACTGGTCGACACGTTGAGGCTGATGACGTCGGCCGACAGGCGCTGGGCAGCCAGTTCGAAGGTGGTGCGGGTGCGCGTGGAGTTCTCGAAGAACACGTTGCACACGGTCTTGCCGCGCAGCAGCGGGACTTTCTTCACCGCGCGCGCGCCGACTTCGAGGAAGGAGTCGGCGGTGTCGAGGATTTCGGTCAACAGCTCGCGGGGCAGGCCGTCGAGTGAGAGGAAGTGGCGCAACTGACCTTGGTCGTTCAGTTGCAGCGGGCGCTTGGCGGCGAGTGGCGTCATCGCGGGGAGTCTCAGTTGGCGAGCGTCTGGAGTTCGAGGGTCAGCGGCGTGGGGCCGGACAATTTTACCCGCTCGTTGGTCGCCAGCGACAGGGTGGCGCCGACCACATCAGGGCGGATCGGCAATTCGCGGGCGTTGAGATCGAGCAGGCTGACCAGGGTCACGCTGGCCGGGCGGCCGTAGTCGAACAGTTCGTTCAGGGCAGCACGGATGGTGCGGCCGCTCATCAGTACGTCGTCGATCAGCACCAGGTGTTGGCCTTCGATCTCGAACGGCAGCTCGGATGGCTGCACCTGCGGGTGCAGACCGTTCTGGGTGAAGTCGTCGCGGTAGAAGGACACGTCGAGGATGCCCAGTGCGTCATCGCGGCCCAGCGCCTGGAGCAGGGCCTGAGCGACCCAGACGCCGCCGGTGCGGATGCCGATGAAGCGCGGCTCGCTGATCTGCCGTTGGTTGAGGTGCTGGGTCAGGGCGCTGGCCATGGCCGGTAGCAGGTCGTTGGGATTGGGTAGCATGGCGAAACTCCTTGGTGCGGGCCGATTCGCTCAGCCCGTGCAGTTTTCCTCTAGCCAGCCCTGCAGCAGCAGGGCAGCGGCAATGGCGTCGACGGGGCGCTCGCGGTAGCCACCGCTCTGGCCTTCGCGCAGGCGCTGGCCCTTGGCCTCGAAGGTGGTCAGGCGTTCGTCGTGGGTGTAGGCCGGCAGGTTGAAGCGGCCATTGAGGCGGCGGGCGAATTTCTCGGCACGGGCGCTCATCTCGCTGGGCGTGCCGTCCATGTTCAGCGGCAGGCCGACCACCACGGCGTCCGGCTGCCATTCCTTGATCAATGCTTCGACGCGGCTCCAGTCCGGCACGCCGTTCTGCGCCTTGAGCACGCACAGCTCGCGGGCATGGCCGGTGATCACCTGGCCGACGGCGACGCCGATCTGTTTGCTGCCGTAGTCGAAGCCCAGCAACAGGCGCAGTGGCTTGTCACTCATCAGGCGTGCCCGGCCTGGGAGGTGAGCAGGCTGAGGTTGATGCCGAGGCAGGCGGCAGCGGCATTCAGGCGTTGATCGAAGGGCAGGTCGAAGAGAATGCTGCTGTCGGCGGGGCAGGTCAGCCAGGCGTTGTCGGCGAGTTCGGCCTCCAGTTGCCCGGCGTCCCAGCCAGCGTAGCCGAGGGTGATCAGGTACTTGTCCGGGCCGCTGCCGTCGGCGATGGCGAACAGCACGTCCTGTGAAGTGGACAGGCCCAGTTCGCCCAGCTCCAGAGTGGCCTGGTACTGCGGGCCGGCCGGGTGCAGGACGAAACCACGGTCGGTCTGTACCGGGCCGCCGGAAAAGATCGGCAAGCTGTGGCACAGCGCGGCAGGCTCTTCATCGGGACGCAGCTGTTCGAGCACGTCAGCCAGATTGAGGCCATTGGGCTTGTTGATCACCAGACCCATTGCACCCTGCTCGTTGTGTTCGACCAGGTAGGTGACGGTCTGCGCGAAGTTCGGATCGTCCATGTGCGGCATGGCGATCAGAAAGTGGTGCTTGAGCGAGGTGGGGGCTGAGGTCTTCATGCCGGCTAGTTTCAGCTTTAAGGCGCCGGGCTTCAAGCTGTAGGGCGGTTCAGCTGCAGGGCGGGCTGGGGCGACGTGCCGGTAGCCCGGATGAAATCCGGGGGCGGTGGTGAAGTTCGCGGATTTCATCCGGGCCACGGAGAACGACCCAGGGGCCGCCGCGCGTGCCTCGGGGCTAGTTGCTCGACAGTCGGTCGCCGCGTTCGAAGCGCCAGGTACGGATGATTTCCAGGCGGTCGATATCCGCCAGGTCGCCGGTGAAGGGGGCGTAGGGCGCGGCCAGGCGCACGATACGCTGGGCGGCCTGATCGAGCACGGCATGGCCCGAGGACTCCAGCACCTGCACTTCATACAGCGAGCCGTCGCGGTTGATCGACACCAGCAGGCGCAGGCTGCCGTAGATGCGCTGGCGGCGGGCGTCGTCCGGGTAGTTGAGGTTGCCGATGCGCTCGACCTTCTTGCGCCACTCGTCCTTGTACCAGGCGCCCTTGTCACGCATGGTCGAGGCGGCGTTGAGGCGGTGGATCTTCGGACGCTTGGCGTACTGCTGAACTTCTTGCGCCAACTCGGCTTCCAGGCTGGCGATCTCGGCTGACAGCTGAGCGGAGTCGAACACCGGCGCAGGCTGTGTCTGCGGCACGGGCTTGCTCTCTTCACGCTTGACCGGGGTTTTCTGCTGCTGTGGTGCCCGTGTGGCGACGGCAGCCTTGGGCGCTTGCTGTTTGGTGGCAGGCGGCTGCGGGGTGGCCGGCGGCGTGATCTTGCGCACTTCGCTGTCCTGGAAGGGCGCCTGTTCGGTGGTCTTCGGGGCGGCGGCGTGTTCCAGGGTGCCGCTGCCCTGCTGGTTGTCCTGAGCGAGGAAGTCCGCCTCCTTGGGCTTTTCTTCGCTCTTGAAGGTGGACAGGGTGATTTCCAGCGTCTTGCTGATTTCCGGCGGTGACTCCAGGCTGAAGCCGACGCCGAGGATCACCGCCACGTGCAGTGCGGCAGCGATAAACAGGGTGAACCCCAGGCGATCCACCGGTCGGACGGTGGCGGAGGAGCTGGTCGGTGGGGTGGCTGCTGCGTTCATCGCGTATCGGGTCTGCTTTCGAATGTCGCGCAGTCTGCCGGGTAGCAGTAGGCGCCTGCAAGTTGCAGGCGCCAGGCTGCCACTTGCGTCAAGCTTTTAGTCCGCGCTTGCTCGCGATGCAGTCCATCAGACGATCGCCGATGCGGGTGTCGAAGGCAGCATCGATTTCGCGGATGCAGGTCGGGCTGGTGACGTTGATTTCGGTCAGATTTTCGCCAATTACATCGAGTCCGACGAAGATCAACCCTTTTTCACGCAGGGTGGGGCCGACTGCTGCGGCGATCTCGCGATCACGCTCGGTCAGTGGGCGGGCTTCACCGCGTCCACCTGCGGCCAGGTTGCCGCGCGTTTCCCCTGCCGCGGGAATGCGCGCCAGGCAGTACGGTACGGGTTCGCCGTCTATCATCAGAATGCGCTTGTCGCCGTCCTTGATGGCCGGCAGGTAGGCTTGCACCATGATCTGCTGCTGGCCGTGCAGGGTCAGCGCCTCGAGAATCACCGAGAGATTCGGGTCGCCGGCGCGGTGGCGAAAGATCTGCGAACCGCCCATGCCATCAAGGGGTTTGAGAATGATGTCACGGTGCTCATCGGCAAACTGGCGCACAATGTCTGCGCGCCGGCTGACCAGTGTCGGTGGCGTGTATTGGGGAAACTGGGTGGCGAAGAACTTTTCATTGCAGTCGCGCAGGCTCTGCGGCCGATTGACCACCAGTACGCCGTCGCGCTCCGCCTGCTCGAGCAGGTAGGTGGAGTAGACGAATTCGTTATCGAAGGGCGGGTCCTTGCGCATCAGGATCACGTCCAGCTCGGCGAGCGGCGTGTCCTGTTCCATGCCAAGGGTGAACCAGCGCTGCGGGTCGTTGAACACTTCCAGCGGTCGCAGGCGGGCACGAGCCTCGCCGCGAATCTGGTAGAGATCCTGCTGCTCCATATAGAACAGTGACCAGCCGCGTGCTTGAGCGGCCAGCAACATGGCCAGCGAGCTGTCCTTCTTGAAGGAAATGCTGGCAATCGGATCCATGACGATCCCGAGACGAAGGCTCATGGGGGTTAAATCTCCGCGAGATAGAGGGCAGGGGCCGGACTGGCCATGCCGAACGATGGCTGTCAGGGTGGCTTCGGCCGCGGCCTTGGTCAAGGGCTGGGGCTGCCCTGGCAGCCTTGTAGCTTGCATGTTGAGAGTGTGCTAAAAAGGCCCGACGATTGGGTCAAGACCCATCGGCGACTAGGCCTCAGGCATACTGATAACGCGAATATAACGACTCACCGAGGCGATGGTAGGGCGAACATGGAACAGCATTCCGAGGGTTTGAAAGTGATGGTGATCGACGATTCGAAAACGATTCGTCGCACCGCTGAAACTCTGCTGAAAAAAGTGGGTTGTGATGTCATCACCGCGGTCGATGGCTTCGATGCCCTGGCCAAGATTGCCGACACTCACCCCAGCATCATCTTTGTCGACATCATGATGCCGCGTCTCGATGGGTATCAGACCTGTGCCCTGATCAAGAACAACAGTGCCTTCAAATCCACCCCGGTGATCATGCTGTCCTCCAAGGATGGCCTGTTTGACAAGGCCAAGGGACGCATCGTCGGCTCCGATCAATACCTGACCAAGCCCTTCAGCAAGGAAGAGTTGCTCGGTGCGATCAAAGCCCACGTGCCGGACTTCACTCCGGTGGAACAAGCCTCCTGATGTAGCGGTCTCGCGGCCCCTACGTCTCTTCTGTATTGGGAAACACCATGGCTCGAATTCTGATTGTTGATGACTCCCCAACCGAGATGTACAAGCTGACCGCCATGCTGGAAAAGCACGGCCATCAGGTACTTAAAGCGGAAAATGGCGCCGATGGCGTTGCTCTGGCTCGTCAGGAAAAGCCGGACGCAGTCCTGATGGACATCGTCATGCCCGGTCTCAATGGTTTTCAGGCGACTCGTCAACTGACCAAGGACGCCGAAACCAGCCACATCCCGGTGATCATCGTCACCACCAAGGATCAGGAAACCGACAAGGTCTGGGGCAAGCGCCAGGGCGCCAAGGACTACCTGACCAAGCCGGTCGATGAAGACACCTTGCTGAAAACCCTCAACGCGGTACTGGCCGGCTGATGCCGTGCCGTCCGCGTATTAAATAAGAAGGCCTCGGCTGGCATGTCGGACGCGCAGACTCCTTTCCAGATACTCCTCGAGATCGACCAGCGTTGCCGAGCCCTGGCGGCCGGCCTGCCATCGCAACAAGCGGCGGTACAGACCTGGAGCGGTATCGGCTTTCGCATGGGCGAGCGATTCTTCGTCGCGCCGATGGGGGAGGTCGGCGAGGTACTGCATGAGCCGCGCTACACCCTGCTGCCGGGCGTCAAGGGCTGGGTAAAAGGGGTGGCCAACGTGCGTGGCCGCCTGCTGCCGATCATGGACCTGTGCGGGTTCTTCGGTAATGAACTGTCGCCGCTGCGCAAGCTGCGGCGAATTCTGGTGGTCGATCACCAGGAAATCTTCGCTGGCCTGACGGTCGACGAAGTTTTCGGCATGCAACATTTCCCCGTGGATGCATTTTCAGAACAGCTGCCGCCTCTCGAGGCGAGCATTGCGCCGTTTATCCACGGTGTCTTTCAACGCGAACAGCCCTGGTTGGTGTTCAGCCCTCATGCGCTGACGGCCGATCCGGGCTTTCTCGATGTGTCCTATCAATAGATTTTCGGTTGGGCCGGTTCTTCCGGCTCTTTGGCGTTACATGGGAACCCTAGTGCGGTCGGTCCAGGCGGGGGCCAGATAATGAAAAAACTCAATGCAGGCAATTTGTTGGCGGGGGCACGCAGCAGTACGCTGATCGCAGCGCTGTTCGTCGTCCTTATCGTTTCCATCGTGCTGTTGTTCGCGAACTTCGCCTACATCAACACCCAGTCCAACTACGATACCGAGTACATCGGTCACTCCGGTGAGCTGCGCGTACTGTCCCAGCGTATCGCCAAGAACGCCACGGAAGCGGCGGCCGGTACGGCCGAAGCCTTCGGTCTGTTGCGCGATGCGCGTAACGACTTCCAGCAGCGCTGGGGCTACCTGACCGATGGCGACGCCAGCAGCGGCTTGCCGCCGGCGCCGGAGTCGGTGCAGGCGCAGATGGCTGCAGTACAGCAAGACTGGGACAGCCTGCGGCAGAACACCGACGCCATTCTCGCCAGTGAGCAGACCGTACTGTCGTTGCACCAGGTAGCCGCCACCCTGGCGGAAACCATCCCGCAGTTGCAGGTCGAATACGAAGAGGTGGTCGACATCCTGCTGGAGAGCGGTGCGCCGGCGGCCCAGGTTTCCGTGGCCCAGCGCCAGTCGCTGCTGGCTGAACGTATCCTCGGTTCGGTGAACAAGGTACTGGCCGGTGACGAAGACTCGGTACAGGCTGCCGACATGTTCGGCCGTGACGCCAGTTTGTTCGGCCGTGTACTGGCCGCGATGCTCGAAGGCAACGCGGCGATGGAAATCAGCCAGGTGACCGACGATGAGGCGCTCGAGCGTCTGTCCGAGATTTCCGAGCTGTTCGAATTCGTATCCGGTTCGGTGGACGAGATTCTCGAAACCTCGCCGGAACTGTTCCAGGTACGTGAGTCTGCGAACTCCATCTTCACCGTTTCGCAGACCCTGCTGGACAAGGCATCCGATCTGGCCGGCGGCTTCGAAGAGCTGGCTGACGGTCGTGCCATCAACACCCTGTTCGGCTATGTGTTGGGCGCCCTGGCGCTGGGTTCTATCATTCTCATCGGCCTGGTGATGGTGCGGGAAACCAACCGTCGTCTGGCCGAAACCGCCGAGAAGAACGAACGTAACCAGGCGGCGATTCTGCGTCTGCTCGATGAAATCGCCGACCTCGCCGACGGTGACCTGACAGTGGCTGCAACGGTAACCGAAGACTTCACCGGTGCCATCGCCGACTCCATCAACTACTCCATCGACCAGCTGCGTGACCTGGTAGCCACCATCAACCTGACCGCCGTTCAGGTAGCTGGTGCAGCCCAGGAAACCCAGGCCACGGCGATGCACCTGGCCGAGGCTTCCGAGCACCAGGCGCAGGAAATTGCCGGCGCCTCCGCGGCGATCAACGAAATGGCCGTGTCGATTGACCAGGTATCGGCGAACGCCTCGGAATCCTCCGCGGTAGCGGAACGTTCCGTAGCCATCGCCAACAAGGGTAACGAAGTTGTACACAACACCATCACCGGCATGGATAACATCCGTGAGCAGATCCAGGACACCTCGAAGCGGATCAAGCGCCTCGGTGAATCGTCCCAGGAGATCGGTGACATCGTTAGCCTGATTAACGACATTGCCGACCAGACCAACATCCTCGCACTGAACGCCGCGATCCAGGCGTCCATGGCCGGTGATGCGGGCCGCGGCTTCGCCGTGGTAGCGGACGAGGTACAGCGCCTCGCAGAACGTTCCTCGGCAGCGACCAAGCAGATCGAGGCACTGGTAAAAACCATTCAGACCGACACCAACGAAGCCGTTATCTCCATGGAACAGACGACTTCCGAAGTGGTGCGCGGTGCCCGCCTGGCGCAGGACGCCGGTGTGGCACTGGAAGAGATCGAGAAGGTATCGAAGACCCTCGCGGCCCTCATCCAGAACATCTCCAACGCCGCCCGTCAGCAGGCCTCTTCGGCCGGCCACATTTCCAACACCATGAACGTGATCCAGGAGATCACCTCGCAGACGTCCTCGGGTACCACCGCCACCGCCAAGAGCATTGGTAACCTGGCCAAGATGGCCAGTGAGATGCGCAAGTCGGTGTCCGGCTTCACCCTGCCAGACGCCTGATAAAGGAGCGCGGTGGCTGATGCTGGCCACCGCAACACAGCCATGACTCAGGGCGAAGGTATGCAGTCAGCGGGCGTTTGGGCATTGCGCCCGGTGGCCGATATGTCGCAAGCCGATTTCCAAGACTGGCAGACGCTTCTCGAGGCGCGCACCGGTGTGGTGATCAGCGAGCAGCGTCGTGCCTTTCTGCAGACCAACCTGAGTACGCGCATGCGTGAACTGGGCGTCACGGACTACGCCAGCTACTACCGTCAGGTCACCGACGGGCCGCGTGGCGCGGTGGAGTGGTCGACCCTGCTGGATCGTCTGACCGTGCAGGAAACCCGCTTCTTCCGCCACCCGCCGTCCTTCGAAGTGCTTTCGCAGTATCTGCAGGAACGCCTGGAGGCGGGCCTGGGTAAGCCCTGGGAGTTGTGGAGCGTAGGCTGTTCCAGTGGTGAAGAGCCTTATTCGCTGGCGATTCAGGCCGCCGAGACGCTGCAGGGCAGCGAGCTGCCCGAGCACTTCGCAGTGACTGGGACCGATATCAGTCAGGGCGCGTTGAGCAAGGCCCGCGAGGCCTGCTATTCGACGCGGCGCCTGGAGCAGGTGAGTGACGAGCTGCGCGAGCGCTATTTCATCGCGCAGGCCGATGAACGTTTCAAGGTGGTACCGAGTCTGGCTGCGCGAGTGTGCTGCGCCCGGCTCAATGTGCTGGAACTGGCCAAGGCGCCTATGTCCGGCATGGATGTGATTTTCTGTCAGAACTTGCTGATCTATTTCCGCCGCTGGCGTCGCCGCGACATCCTCAACCGCCTGGCCGAGAGCCTGGCGCCGGGTGGCCTGCTGGTCGTAGGCGTAGGCGAAGTAGCCGGTTGGCAGCACCCGCAACTGGTGCCGGTAGCCGATGAGCGAGTTCTGGCGTTTACCCGCAAGGGATAAGGCCAAGTTTATGAGTGGAGTGGCTATGGGTGATCGGCATGATTATGTCGCCCTGGAGTGGGTCAAAGGCGAGATCGGGGAAACCCTGAAGCAGGCGCGACAGGCCCTGGAGGCGTTCGTCGAGAACCCGCAGGACCCCACGCGCATGCGCTTCTGTCTGACCTACGTGCACCAGGTTCACGGCACCTTGCAGATGGTCGAATTCTACGGCGCAGCGTTGCTCGCCGAAGAAATGGAGCAACTGGCCAAGGCGTTGATGGAAGGTCGCGTGGCCAACCAGGGTGAGGCCCTGGAAGTGCTGATGCAGGCCATCCTGCAGTTGCCGGTGTACCTCGACCGTATCCAGACCGCTCGCCGCGACCTGCCGATGGTCGTGCTGCCGCTGCTCAACGACCTGCGCGCCGCCCGTGGCGAGAAGCTGCTGTCGGAAACCAGCCTGTTCTCCCCTGATATGTCCGTGCGCCTGCCAGCGTTGCCCGAAGGCAGCATGGCGCGCCTGCGCACCGCCGAGTTGCCGGTGTTGCTGCGCAAGCTGCGGCAGATGCTGCAGATGTCACTGGTCGGGGTGATCCGCAACCAGGATCTGGGCACCAATCTCGGTTATATGGCGCGCGTCTTCGCCCGCCTGGAAAGCCTGTGCAAGGACGCCCCGCTGGGCGGCCTGTGGCAGATCGCCTCCGGCATGGTCGAAGGTCTGGCCAATGGCAGCGTGGTCAATGGCACCTCCGTGCGTACTTTGCTGCGTCAGGTCGACAAGGAGCTCAAGCGCCTGGTCGAGCAGGGCGCCGATGGCATCAACCAGTCCGCGCCCGATGAGCTGACCAAGAACCTGCTGTTCTACGTGGCCAAGGCTCCGGCGCAGTCGCCACGCATTAGCGCGCTGAAGGAACAGTACCGTCTCGATGAAGCGCTGCCTGATAACGAAGTAGTCGACGAAGAGCGTGCTCGCCTGGCCGGCCCAGACCGCGATGCCATGCGTTCGGTGGTCGCCGCGCTGTGCGAGGAGCTGGTGCGGGTCAAGGACAGCCTCGACCTGTTCGTACGCAGCGATCGCAGTCAGCCGGGTGAGCTGGACGCTTTGCTGGCACCGCTCAAGCAGATCGCCGATACCCTGGCTGTGCTTGGCTTCGGCCAGCCGCGCAAGGTGATTCTCGATCAGATCGACGTCGTCCACAGCCTGTCACTCGGCCAGCGTGAGCCGAACGATGCGGTGCTGATGGATGTCGCCGGTGCGCTGCTCTATGTCGAAGCGACGCTGGCCGGCATGGTCGGCCCGAGCGAGGACAACCAGAATGAGCAGAGCCGTCTGCCGACCACCGATGTGGGGCAGATCCATCAGCTTGTCATTAAAGAGGCGCGCAACGGTCTGGAACAGGCCAAGGACGCGATCATCGAGTTCATCGCCTCGCAGTGGAACCACGAGCACCTGGCCCGTGTTCCCGAACTGCTGACCCAGGTCCGTGGCGGCCTGGCGATGATTCCGCTGCAGCGCGCTGCCGATCTTCTCAACGCCTGTAATCGCTACATCCAGGAGCAGCTGCTGGCGCGCAAGGCCGTGCCCAACTGGCAGAGCCTGGACACCCTGGCCGATGCCATCACCAGCGTCGAGTATTACCTCGAGCGTCTGGCCGAGGACCACGGCACGCAAGGCGATCTGATTCTCGATGTCGCCGAGGAAAGCCTGGAAAACCTCGGTTACCCGCTCACGGAAAAACCGTCGATCCTCGACCGCGTCGAGCCGCAGGAGGAAAGCCTGGCACCACTGGCTGACCCGCTGCAGGAAATCGAACTGCTGGGCGCGGAAGACGAACAGCTCGAAGAACCCCTGGCCGAAATCGAGACGCTGACATTCGACGCGCCCGAGTCGCCCAGTGATGAGGTTGCGGATGTGCACTCGCTCGATGCCGAGCCCGAGCTGCCGGCAACCCAGGAGCCTGCCGATACCTTCACCTTCGAGCTCGATGATCTCGAAGAGCTGCCTGCGCAGCAGAACGAAGAAACCGTTGCCGCGCGGTTGCTCGATGCCGAACCCGAGCTGGAACTCGAAGAGCTGAGCCTGGATCAGCTGGCCGAGGTTCCGCAGTGGGACGAGCTGGAGTTGGCCGAGCTGGAACTGCCGGAAGTCGAGCTGCCCAGCGCGCCGGACGTAGCGGAGCAGATTGCGCAGCCCGAGGCAGATAAACCCTTGTCGATGGCTGATGTGATGGCCGCCCCGGTACAGGCGATCAACCCGCCTGCTGCCGACGTGCCGCCGAGCCTGTTGCCGCCACCTGCCGACGAAGAGCCGGTGGACGAGGAACTGCTGGAAGTCTTCATCGAAGAAGCCGGTGAGGTGCTGGAAACCATCGCCGAGTACCTGCCGCAGTGGCAGGCCAATACCGACAACAAGGATGCGCTGATCGAGGTTCGTCGCGCCTTCCACACCCTCAAGGGCAGTGGGCGCATGGTCCGCGCACTGATTATCGGCGAGCTGGCCTGGTCCATCGAAAACCTGCTCAACCGCGTGCTCGATCGCAGCATCGAACCGAACGCACCTGTGCAACAGGTGGTGCTGGATGTCGTTGCCCTGATGCCGGCGCTGGTCGATGAGTTTGCCGCCAAGGCGCAGCGCCAGCGTGACGATGTCGACCTGCTGGCAGCCACCGCACACGCGCTGGCCAAGGGGCTGACGCCCCCAAAATCTGACGCCCCGGCCGCCCAGCAGGTAGCCGAGCCCGAGGGCGTTGACGAAGCTACCGAGGTCACCAAGCAGGTTGCTTCGAGTGACGACGAAGCGCTCGAAGGCGAGCCCCTCGATCCACAGTTGCTGGAGATTTTCCGCAACGAGGCGGAAACCCATCTCGATACCCTGGTGGGCTTTCTCGCCGACTGCGCGCAGGAACTGCCACAGCCGGTAACCGATAACCTGCAACGTGCCCTGCATACCCTCAAGGGCAGCGCCTACATGGCCGGTATCCTGCCGGTGGCGGAGATCGCCGCGCCGCTGGAGAAGCTGGTCAAGGAGTTCAAGACCAACCTGATTCAGGTTGACCTGAGCGCCGCCGAGCTGCTCAGTCGTGCCGAGCAGTTGTTCCGTGTCGGCCTGGAAAATCTGGAAAGCCAGCCCCTGGCACCGATCGAGGGCGCCGCGGAGTTCCTCGCCCGCGTGCAAGCGCTGCACCAGGAGCGCCTGGCCAGTGCCGAAGACGAGCGTCTGGGGCAAAGCGGTGAAAGTCGCGACCCGCAACTGATCGGCATCTTCCTCGCCGAGGGCATGGATATCCTGCTGGACGCCGAGGACCTGCTGCGCAAGTGGCGCGAACACCCGTCCGAGCGCCAGGAGCTGTCTGCACTGCTGGAAGAACTGACCACCCTCGGCCGTGGGGCCGAAATGGCCGAACTGCCGCAGATCGACGAACTCTGTGAAGCCCTGCTGGACCTCTATGGTGCAGTCGAGGAAGGTAGCCTGGCGGTCAGCGAGCGCTTCTTCGATGAGGCGGAAAAAGCCCACGAAGCTCTGATCGGCATGATGGATCAGGTCGCCGCCGCCCTGCAGGTCAGCGCGCAACCCGAGCGCGTGCAGGCACTGCGTGACCTGCTCAGCGAGGCCATCGATCCGCAGACCCTGGCCTTGCTGGCGCCGGGTGCCGAGGGTATGGAAATCATCGAGCTGGACCAGGCCACTGCCGAGCTCGAACAAGCCGAAGTCGAGCCGCCGCAGCCGGACGAAGAGTCCGTCGAGGCACACGTCGTCGAGAGCGATGACATCGAACTGCAGGCCGAGGCAGAGGCCGAGCTGGGGTTCAGCCCTGCCGACGCTGATCTCGATGAGGAAATGGTCGAGATCTTCCTCGAAGAAGCCGTGGATATTCTCGAAAGCGCCGGTCAGGCGCTGGAACGCTGGCTCGGCGAGCCGGACAACACCCTGCCGTTGTCCTCGCTGCAACGTGACCTGCACACCCTCAAGGGTGGGGCGCGCATGGCCGCGATTCGCCCGGTCGGTGATCTGGGCCATGAGCTGGAGTCGCTTTACGAAGGGCTGGTCGATCGCCGTTACAGCTACTCGCCGGCATTGGGCAGTCTGCTGCAGCAAAGTCATGACCGTCTGGCGCAGATGCTCGATCAGTTGCAGGCGCGCCAGCCGCTGGTCTCCGGAGATGACCTGATCCAGGCCATCCGCCAGTTCCGTCAGGGGGGTGTGCCGCAGAGTCTGTCCGCTGCTGCCGCTCAGGTTGAGCCGCAAGCCGATGAGGCGCCCGTCGACCTGATCGAGCCGGAAGCGGACAGCGCCGAGCTGCCTCCGCTGGCTCTGGTCGAAGACGAGATCGTGTTCGACGAAGAGCCGCAGGCAGAGGCCGATTTGCCTTTGAGCGATGAAGTCGAGCCGGTAGTGGCGGAAGATGAATCGCCCGCGCTGAATGAAGTTACAGTCGAGCCCGAGCCCGAGCCCGAGCCCGAGCCGCAGAGCGCGCCGTTGGCCAATTGGCACGATGAGCGTGACCCCGAGCTGGTGGAAATCTTCCTCGAGGAAGGTTTCGACATCATCGACAGCGCCGGTGCCGCACTGCAGCGCTGGATGGCCAATGTCGACAACAGCCTCGAGCTGGAAGCCCTGCAGCGTGACCTGCACACCCTCAAGGGTGGTGCGCGCATGGCCGAGATTCGCGAGATCGGCGATCTGGCCCATGAGCTGGAGTTCCTTTACGAAGACCTCGGTGCCGGCCGTCTGCGCGCCAGCCCCGAGCTGTTCACCCTGTTGCAGGCCTGCCACGACCGCCTGGCTGAGATGCTCGAAGCCGTACGGGGTAAACGTGTCGTGCCGCAGGGCGATGCCCTGATCGAGACCATCAAACGCTTCCGTGCCAACCCGGACGAGCAGCTGAGCATGCCCTCGGCCGTGCAGCTCAAGGCCGTGGTCGAGAACGATGAGGCGGACGAGGCCGACAGCGACATCCTCGATATCTTCCTCGAAGAGGGCGACGACCTGCTCGAAGCGATGGAAACGGCCGTCGGTCGCTGGGAAGAGCAGCGTGACGATGTCAGTGCCATCGACGAGATGCTGCGCATTCTGCATACCCTCAAGGGTGGTGCACGGCTGGCCGGGCAGAAGCGCCTCGGCGACATGAGCCACGACCTGGAGCAGCATCTCAGCGAGGCGTTGCTCCAGGGGGCGCCCTGGCCGGAAAGCCTGTTCCTCGATGTGCAGTCCGGTTTCGAAGGTCTGCAGCAGGAACTCGACGTACTGCGTCAGCGCCTCAGTGCCAGCCTGGCCGACGAAGCGGCGGCGCCGGTCAGCGAGGCCGAGCCAGCAGCACCGGCGATTGCCAATCTGCGTAATCCCATCGTTGCCGCCAGTGACGTGCCGACTCAAGTGCAGGCGCTGAAGGTGCTGCCATTCGTGCAGCGTGCGCAGGAGGCTGCTCAGGAAGCGGCCGCGCGTCGTGCGCCGCAGGAACTGGTCAAGGTGCCGGCCGAGCTGCTCGAAGGCCTGGTCAACCTGGCCGGTGAGACCTCGATCTTCCGTGGCCGTGTCGAGCAGCAGGTCAGCGATGTCAGCTTCACTCTGAGCGAGATGGAAGCGACCATCGACCGCGTGCGCGACCAGTTGCGCCGTCTCGACACCGAGACCCAGGCGCAGATTCTCAGCCGCTACCAGGCCGAGGCCGAGCGCGCTGGCTACGAAGATTTCGACCCGCTGGAGATGGACCGCCACTCGCAACTGCAGCAGCTGTCCCGTGCGCTGTTCGAGTCCGCGTCCGACTTGCTCGATCTGAAGGAAACCCTGGCGGCGAAGAACCGCGACGCCGAGACCCTGTTGCTGCAACAGGCGCGGGTCAACACCGAGCTGCAGGAAGGCCTGATGCGCACGCGCATGGTGCCTTTCGACCGCCTGGTACCGCGCTTGCGCCGTATCGTTCGCCAGGTGGCGGGTGAGCTGGGCAAGCAGGTGGAGTTCGTCGTCGGCAACGCCGAAGGGGAAATGGACCGCACCGTGCTCGAGCGCATCGTTGCGCCACTGGAGCACATGCTGCGTAACGCCGTCGACCACGGTATCGAGCCGTCTGATGTGCGCCGTGCTGCGGGCAAGTCCGACACTGGCACCATTCGCCTCAACCTCGGTCGCGAGGGTGGCGATATCGTCCTGGTGCTGGACGACGATGGCGGTGGTATTCGTCTCGAGGCCGTGCGCCGCAAGGCCATCGAGCGCGGTCTGATGGATGCCGACAGCGACCTGAGCGATCACGAGGTGTTGCAGTTCATTCTCGAGGCGGGTTTCTCCACCGCCGAGAAGGTCACGCAGATTTCCGGCCGCGGTGTCGGCATGGACGTGGTGCATTCGGAGGTCAAGCAGCTCGGCGGCTCGATGAGCATCGACTCGACGCTGGGCCAGGGTACGCGCTTCACCATCCGCCTGCCGTTTACCGTGTCGGTGAACCGTGCGCTGATGGTGTATTCCGGGGAAGACCTCTACGCCATCCCGCTGAACACCATCGAAGGTATCGTGCGGGTCTCGCCGTTCGAACTGGAGGCTTACTACGCGCCCGACGCGCCGCGCTTCGAATACGCTGGTCAGGCCTACGAACTGAAGTACCTCGGTGATCTGCTGAACAATGGCCAGCAGCCCAAGCTGGTCGGGCAGAGCCTGCCGCTTCCGGTGATCCTGGTTCGTTCCAGTGAGCACGCCGTGGCGGTGCAGGTGGACAGCCTTGCCGGCTCACGCGAGATCGTGGTGAAGAGTCTTGGCCCGCAGTTCGCCGGGGTGCATGGCATCTCCGGTGCGACCATCCTCGGGGACGGTCGCGTGGTGGTGATTCTCGACCTGCTGGCGACCATCCGTGTGCTGCACGCGCACCTGCAGAATCAGCTGGTACCGCGTCTGGCTTCGCGTCAGACGGTGGCCAAAGAGGAAGTGGAAGCCGACCGTCCGACACTGGTCATGGTGGTCGACGACTCGGTCACCGTGCGCAAGGTCACCAGTCGTCTGCTCGAGCGTAACGGCATGAACGTGGTCACCGCCAAGGATGGTGTCGACGCTATCGCCCAGCTGCAGGAACACAAGCCCGACATCATGCTGCTGGACATCGAAATGCCGCGCATGGACGGCTTCGAGGTGGCCACACTGGTGCGCCACGACGAGCGCCTGAAGGACTTGCCGATCATCATGATCACCTCGCGTACCGGTGAGAAGCACCGTGAGCGGGCCATGACCATCGGCGTCAATCAGTACCTCGGCAAGCCCTATCAGGAATCCTTGCTGCTCGAGACCATTGCACAGTTGGTGGATAGCCACCGGGTCAAACGGATATGACGGACAAATCTGCAGCGCGTATTGCAGTAATCGCTGACACCTCGCTGCAGCGCCACGTGCTGCAGCAGGCCTTGACCGGCGGCGGCTATCAGGTGGTGCTCAACAGCGATCCGGCGCGCCTCGACGAGCAGGCCCTGGCGGCCTGCGAAACCGATCTGTGGCTGGTGGATCTGGCCCAGTCGGAAGATTCGCCGCTGGTCGACAGCCTGCTGGAGCGCGCCAGTGCGCCAGTGCTGTTCGGTGAGGGGCATGCGCCGGAGCGTCATTCGGAGAACTATCCGCGCTGGGAGCGCAGTCTGTTCGGCAAGCTCAAGCGTCTGGTCGGCGATCCGGCCCAGGCGGTCGGGCCGAGTCTGCAGGCATTGCTCGATGAAGCACAGCGCCCGACTCGCCTGGAGTTGCCGCAGGCACTGGCCGATACGCCGCTGAAAGCCGGCGAGCCGGCGCGCCAGGTATGGTTGCTGGCTGCGTCGTTGGGTGGCCCGGCGGCGGTCAAGGCGTTCCTCGATGCGCTGCCGGGCGGCTTGCCGATCGGTTTCATCTACGCCCAGCATATCGATGCCAGCTTCGAGGCGGCATTGCCGCAGGCCGTCGGTCGACATAGCCAGTGGCATGTCAACGCCGCGCGACATGGCGACCCGGTGCGCTGCGGGGAAGTGGTGGTGGTGCCGATCAGCCGCGAGCTGGGCTTTGCCGAGGACGGCGCGATGCAGATCGCCGAACGCGGCTGGCCGGAGCCCTACAGCCCGTCCATCGATCAGATGATGCTCAACCTGGCGCAGCAGTTCGGTGCCCAGTGTGGCGTGATCGCCTTCAGCGGCATGGGCAGCGATGGCAGCGCCGCCGCTGCTTACGTCAAGCGCCAGGGCGGCATGATCTGGACCCAGCGCGCCGATAGCTGCGCCAGTCCGAGCATGCCGGACAGCCTGCGTGAGGGGGGCTACAGCAGTTTCAGCGCGGACCCGCGCGAGCTGGCCATAGCCCTGGTCAATCACCTCACCGAACATTGCAGTTGAGGACGTTTCAATGAGCCAAGCCGTCGCCACCCAGAACAGCGCCACCGGTCTTACCAGCGTGCTGGTACCACTGACCGACCGTACCCTGCTGTTGCCCAACGTGGCGTTAGCCGAGTTGATTCCCTATCGCGCACCGCAGCTCAGCGAAGGCACTCCCGAGTGGTTTCTCGGCCAGATCGCCTGGCGTGATCTGCGTTTGCCGCTGCTGTCCTTCGAGGCTGCCAGCGGCGGTCAGGTACAGGTTGCCAATGGCGCTCGCGTGGCGGTGATCAACGCCCTGGGTGGTCGGCCCAAGGTCAAGTTCATCGCCTTGCTGGTGCAGGGCATTCCACGTTCGCTGAAGGTCGGTAGCGACCTGCAGGCGGCCGATGTGGAGCTGGCGCCGCTGGAGTTGGGTGCTGCGCGCGTTGGTGAGGACGTGGTACGTATTCCCGACCTGGCCGCCCTGGAGCAGCTGCTTGCCGATGCCGGCCTGATCTGAGTTCGGCCAGCGCTCGAAGTTGCACCCATGAAAAAGCCCCGGCACTGGCCGGGGCTTTTTCATTACTGCCGCCGAGCTATCAGCGCTGCGTTTGCTGCGCGTCGGCTTTCTCTACGGTCAGGTTGTCTTCCGAAGTGCTGGTGCCCCAGTAATCGGCATTCTTGATGCCGAGCTTCTCGGGGTGGAAGACCGGGTCCTTGCCCTCGTCCTGCTGCTGCTCATAGTCCTTCAAGCACTTGTAGGCGACCTTGTGCATGAGCAGGATGGCGATGATGTTCAGCCAGGCCATCAGACCAACGCCCAGATCACCCAGGTCCCAGGCGAAGGTGGCGGTGTGCACGGTGCCGTAGACGGTGGCGGCGATGATGCCGAACTTCAGCAGCAGGGTGAGGATGGGGCGCTTCACCTTGCGGTTGATGTAGGCAATGTTGGTCTCGGCGATGTAGTAGTACGCCAGGATGGTGGTGAAGGCGAAGAAGAACAGGGCGATGGCGACGAAGGCGTTGCCGAAGCCGGGCATCATGTTCTCCATCGCGGTCTGTACATAGCCCGGACCTGCGGCGACACCGGCGATACCGGTGAACATCGCACTGCCATCCGGCGCCTGCACGTTGTACTGACCGGTGATCAGCAGCATGAAGGCGGTGGCGGAGCAGACGAACAGGGTGTCGATGTAGACCGAGAAGCCCTGTACCAGACCCTGCTTGGCCGGGTGGCTGACAGCGGCGGCGGAGGAGGCGTGCGGACCAGTGCCCTGGCCGGCCTCGTTGGAGTAGACGCCGCGCTTGACGCCCCACTGGATCGCCATGCCGACGATGGCGCCGAAGCCAGCCTCGAGGCCGAAGGCGCTCTTGACGATCAGCATCACCACTTCCGGCAGTTTGCCGATGTTCAGCAGGATGATCACCATGGCCACCAGGATGTAGCCCAGGGCCATGAACGGCACGACCACCTGAGTGAAGTGGGCGATACGCTTGACGCCACCGAAGATGATCAGACCGATCAGCACGGCCAGCACGGCGGCGGTGACGTTCGGGTCGATGTCGAAGGCGGTCTTCACGCTGGAAGCGATGGAGTTGGCCTGTACGCCCGGCAGCAGCAGGCCGCAGGCGAACACGGTGACAACGGCGAACAGCCAGGCGTACCACTTCAGACCCAGACCTTTCTCGATGTAGAAGGCCGGGCCCCCGCGGTATTCACCGTTGAGCTTTTCCTTGTACACCTGACCGAGGGTCGACTCGACGAACGCCGAGCTGGCGCCGAGGAAGGCCACCATCCACATCCAGAACACGGCGCCCGGACCACCGAAGGTGATCGCGGTGGCCACACCGGCGATGTTGCCGGTACCGACGCGACCGGCGAGGGTCATGGTCAGAGCCTGGAAGGAGGTGATGCCGTGCTCGTCGGTCTTGCCGGTGAACATCAGGCGGATCATTTCTTTGAAGTGGCGAACCTGGAGGAAGCGGCCGCGCAGGGAGAAGTAGAGACCAACGCCGAGACAGAGATAGATCAGCGCGGGGCTCCAGACCAGACCGTTTAGGGTCGAGACCAGTTCGTTCATGCAATGCTCCTGGGCATGCGGCCGCCTTATGGGCGGGGCCGAAGCCCGTTGTTTGTTATTGGAAGAGGAACGACGCTCTGGGCGCCGGCCTCGGCCGCGCGCGGGTGGCTGGTGAGCGGGTCGCGCGTGCGGCGCGCAGAGCATGACAAAGACTGTTGCTCTTGCAATCTCTTGAGGTCACATTTTGTTACGCCAAGGCGACATTCCCGTCTTACAGGTCGCCCCAGAGCTGTTGTGCGACGCTGAGGGCCACCACGGGAGCCGTTTCCGTGCGCAGGACACGTGGGCCGAGGCGGGCAGCATGGAAGCCGGCGTCCTTGGCCTGCTCGACTTCAGCCTCGCTCAAACCGCCTTCCGGGCCGATCAGAAACGCCAGCGAGCGTGGTGCAGCGTGACCGGTCCAGGGCTCGGCAACCGGGTGCAGCACCAGTTTCAGGTCCGCTTCGACCTGCTGCTGCCAGGTGGCCAGTTCCAGTGGCGGGTTGATCACCGGCAGTACCGAGCGACCGCATTGCTCGCAGGCGCTGATCGCCACCTGGCGCCAGTGAGCCATGCGCTTGTCGGCACGTTCATCCTTGAGTCTGACTTCGCAGCGCATCGAGACGATCGGAGTGATCTCGCTGACCCCCAGCTCGGTGGCCTTCTGGATCGCCCAGTCCATGCGTTCGCCGCGTGACAGACCCTGGCCGAGGTGAATGCGCAGCGGGGATTCGTCGAGCCCGGCGATCGCCTCACGCAGCTCGACGCGTACGCTCTTCTTGCCTACTTCGATGAGCTCGCCGAGATACTCCTGGCCGCTGCCGTCGAACAATTGCACGGCATCGCCCGCTGCATGGCGCAGCACGCGGCCGATGTAGTGGGCCTGGGCCTCGGGCAGTTGGTGTTGACCGAGGGAGAGCGGGGCATCGATGAAAAAACGGGATAGGCGCATAAGGGCAGCTGCAGGCGGCAAGTTCGAAGCGGCAAGTTTAAAGCGCTGCTGCGCGCGGCGCACCCTGCGGTCGGGGCGCCGCTGTTCCGCAGGTTGCGCTGTGCGTATCGCTCTTTGGGCGTGGCTCGCTCAACCCGGATCGCGATGATCGGGGTAGCGGTTATCCACTGCCACACTGACCGACTCGCGGCTGGCGATATCGATGCCTTCGCTGGCTACCTCGGCAAGGAAGTCGATCTCCTGCGGGGTGATCACGTAAGGCGGCAGGAAATACACCACGCTGCCCAGCGGGCGCAGCAGGGCGCCGCGCTCCAGGGCATGCTGATAGACGCGCAGGCCACGACGTTCCTGCCAGGGGTAGGCGGTCTTGCTGGCCTTGTCCTGCACCATCTCGATCGCCAGGGCCATGCCGGTCTGGCGCACTTCGGCGACATGCGGGTGATCGGCCAGGTGTGCGGTAGCGCTGGCCATGCGTGTTGCCAGGGCCTTGTTGCGCTCGATCACGTCGTCGTCACGGAAGATGTCGAGGGTCGCCAGCGCGGCGGCGCAGGCCAGCGGGTTACCGGTATAGGTGTGCGAATGAAGGAAGGCGCGCAGGGTCGCGTAGTCGTCGTAGAAGGCGCTGTAGACATCATCGGTGGTGAGCACGGCAGCCATCGGCAGGTAGCCGCCAGTCAGCGCCTTGGATAGCACCAGGAAGTCCGGGGTGATGCCGGCCTGCTCGCAGGCGAACATGGTGCCGGTGCGGCCGAAGCCGACGGCGATCTCGTCGTGGATCAGGTGTACGCCATAGCGGTCGCAGGCTTCGCGCAAAAGCTTGAGGTAGATCGGGTGGTACATGCGCATGCCGCCCGCACCCTGGATCAGCGGCTCGACGATCACCGCGGCGACTTCGTGATGATGCTCGGCCAGGGTCTGCTCCATGTGGGCGAACATGACGCGCGAATGTTCCTCCCAGCTCACGCCCTCGGGGCGCAGGTAGCAGTCCGGGCTGGGCACCTTGAGGGTGTCGAGCAGCAGCGCCTTGTAGGTGTCGGTGAACAGCGACACGTCGCCCACCGACATCGCCGCCACGGTTTCACCGTGATAGCTGTTGGTCAGGGTGACGAAGCGCTTCTTCGCCGGCGCGCCGCTGTTGAGCCAGTAGTGAAAGCTCATCTTCAGCGCCACTTCGATGCCCGATGAGCCATTGTCGGCGTAGAACACCTTGTTCAGGCCCGCCGGGGTGATCTGCACCAGGCGCTCGGACAGTTCGATGACCGGCTGGTGGGTGAAACCGGCGAGCATCACGTGTTCGAGGTTTTCCAGCTGTTCGCGGATGCGTGCGTTGATACGCGGGTTGGCATGGCCGAAGACATTGACCCACCAGGAGCTGACGGCATCGAGGTAGCGCTTGCCGTCGAAATCCTCCAGCCATACGCCAGAGGCCTTGCGGATCGCCACCAGCGGCAGGCGCTCGTGATCCTTCATCTGGGTGCAGGGGTGCCACAACACGTCGAGGTCGCGTTGCATCCAGTGGTCGTTGAGGCTCATGAGAAATCTCCCTGTGTGCGGGCGGCCAGCCTACCAGAAGCGGCACCCAGTACGCTGACGGCGCCGCTGGTCTGGCGTTGTATACCGCCTGTGCGCCTGTCGCTGAACTTTGCGCTGCGTGTCGGCACTAAGCCGGTCGACTACAAAGTCCGTGATGAGCTATCGCATTTCTCGATGTTTCATAGCGAAAAAATTCGCTTTAAATCGATATATTTGCCGTTAGTCTTGCTCGGACACTGGATCAGGGAACCCACCCATGCAATGGCGCAACACCCCCGCTACTTATGGATTCGTCAGCGTGCTGCTGCACTGGCTGGTGGCGCTGGCCGTATTCGGACTGTTCGCCCTCGGCTTCTGGATGGTGGGGCTCAGCTATTACGACCCGTGGCGCCAGAGCGCGCCGGATCTGCACAAGAGCATCGGCATCGTGCTGTTCGCCGTCATGCTGCTGCGCGTGCTGTGGCGTCTGTTCAACCCGTCACCGGCGGCCCTGAGCAGCCACGGCCAGCTCACTCGCCTGGCCTCCAAGCTGGGTCATGGCGTGCTCTACCTCGGCTTGTTCGGCGTGATGATCTCCGGCTACCTGATTTCCACCGCTGACGGCCGTGGCATCGAGGTATTCGGCCTGTTCAGCGTGCCGGCAACCCTGAGCGGAATCGCGCAACAGGAAGACATCGCCGGGGCGATCCACGAATACCTGGCCTGGGGGTTGGTGATATTCGCCGGCCTGCATGGCCTGGCCGCACTCAAGCACCATTTCATCGACCGTGACAGCACCCTGCTGCGGATGTTCGGGCGCTGACGCAATTCATCATCGGGCCCATGCCCATCTAGATTGACAACTCGCAAGGAGAACACCCATGTTGAAGAACGCCCTCGCTGCACTGGTTCTGGGCTCGGCTCTGATCGGCGGCCAGGCCATGGCGGCCGACTACGTCATCGACAAGCAAGGCCAGCACGCCTTCGTCAATTTCAAGATCAGCCACCTGGGTTACAGCTGGCTTTACGGCACCTTCAAGGACTTCGACGGCAAGTTCAGCTTCGACGCCGCCAACCCGGAGGCGAGCAAGGTCAGCGTGACCCTGAAGACCGCCAGCGTCGACACCAACCACGCCGAGCGTGACAAGCACATTCGCAGCGCCGACTTCCTCAACGCGAGCAAGCACGACACCGCCACCTTCGAATCCACTTCGGTCAAATCCACTGGCGAAGGCACCGCTGACATCACCGGTAACCTGACCCTCAACGGCGTGACCAAGCCGGTGGTGATCGCTGCCAAGTTCATCGGTGAAGGCAAGGACCCGTGGGGCGGCTACCGTGCCGGTTTCGAAGGCACCACCACGCTGAAACTGAAGGACTTCGATATTTCCAAGGATCTCGGCCCGGCTTCGGAAACCGTCGAGCTAATCATCTCGGTCGAAGGTGTTCGCCAGTAAGAAAAGCGGCCGCTAGCTGGCGGCCGTCTGATGACCCTCTCCCATTCATGGGGCGCAGAGGTGTGTTGTCGGAGGCATCGCCTCCTGCGCCGATGAGCGCCTGATCGCTGGTGACCAGGCAGGGGCGCGCAGTGGGGGGCCGAAGGGCGGGGGAGACGTGCTTCTCCACTCGCCTTTTCCCCTAAACAAAAACGCCGCCCTCAGGGGCGGCGTTTTTGTTGGTGCGTCAGCGCTTACTCGTCGCGGTTGCGCGTCAGCAGTGCTGGCTTCTCGCCGCGCGGACGGGTGCTGTTGCTCAGCTCGTCGAGTTGCTCGGCAGTCGGGAAGCGGTCCAGGCGCGAGCCCTTGTGCATGATGATCGGCTGCTTCTCGCGCGGGCTGCGCACGGCCGCTTCGGCGCGTGGCAGCTCGTCACGATCGAGCGAGGTGACACGACCGTCATTGGCTGGACGACCGCGACCGCGGTTGCTGCCGTTGCGCCCCTGGCCGCCTTGGCCTGCTTGACCGCTGCCCTGGCGACGGTTCTTGTTCGCGCCATTGCTGCTGCCGTTGCTACTGCCATTGTTGTTGCGCGGAGCCTTGCCGCTCTGCCGCGGCTGGCCTGACGCTGCGCCGTTGGCCGGTGCTGTACCGGAGCGACGGCCGCGACCCTGCTGCTTGTTCTGGTTCGGACTGACATAGTCGACACGGTTGCCGAAGTTGTCGATCTCATCGTCGAGGAATTCCTCGGGATCACGATCCGGGGGCAGCGGTGGGATCGCCGCTGCAGCGGAGCCTTGGGCATTGCTGCGCTGGCTCTGGCCGCGGCGGTTCTGACCTTGCGGCTTGGCTTTCTGCTCCTTGCCGCTGTCCTTGCCCTTGTCCTTGCGGCCACCGCCGTGGCGATCGCCCTTGGGCTTGTCACCGCCTTCGCCCTTCGGCTTTTTCTGCTGACCGGCGTTGCGTGGCTGTCGCGGCTCGCGTACTTCGGGGCGCTCGGCTTCCACGGCGCTGGCATCGAAGCCCATCAGATCGCCATCAGGGATCTTCTGCTTGGTCATGCGCTCGATGCTCTTGAGCAGTTTTTCCTCGTCTGGCGCGACCAGCGAGATCGCCTCACCACTGCGCCCGGCGCGGCCGGTACGGCCGATGCGGTGTACGTAGTCTTCCTCGACATTGGGCAGCTCGAAGTTGACCACGTGGGGCAACTGGTCGATGTCCAGACCGCGGGCGGCGATGTCGGTCGCCACGAGGATGCGCACCTTGTTCGCCTTGAAGTCGGCCAGGGCCTTGGTGCGTGCGTTCTGGCTCTTGTTGCCGTGAATCGCGGCAGCCGGCAGCCCGTGCTTTTCCAGGTACTCGGCCAGGCGGTTGGCGCCGTGCTTGGTGCGGGTGAACACCAGCACCTGTTCCCAGGCGCCCTGGGTGATCAGGTGGGCGAGCAGAGCACGCTTGTGGCTGGCGGCAAGATGGAAGACGCGTTGTTCGATGCGCTCGACCGTGGTGTTCGGCGGCGTGACCTCGATGCGCTCGGGGTTGTGCAGCAACTTGCCGGCGAGGTCGGTGATGTCCTTGGAGAAGGTCGCCGAGAACAGCAGGTTCTGGCGCTGTGTCGGCAGTTTGGCCAACACCTTCTTGACGTCGTGGATGAAGCCCATGTCGAGCATGCGGTCGGCTTCGTCGAGCACGAGGATTTCCACGTGCGACAGGTCGATGGCCTTCTGGTTGGCCAGGTCGAGCAGACGACCCGGGCAGGCCACGAGGACGTCGACGCCCTTGGCCAGGGCTTGAACCTGCGGGTTCATGCCAACGCCGCCGAAGATGCAGGCGCTGACGAATTTCAAATCGCGGGCATAGACCTTGAAGCTGTCATGCACCTGGGCGGCCAGTTCGCGAGTGGGGGTCAGTACCAGCACGCGCGGCTGTTTCGGGCCGTGGCGTTGTTCGCGATCCGGATGACCGCCCGGAAACAGGCGTTCGAGGATCGGCAGGGCGAAACCGCCCGTCTTACCTGTACCCGTCTGGGCCGCCACCATGAGATCGCGACCTTGCAACACGGCGGGAATGGCCCGCTGTTGCACCGGAGTGGGCTGGGTGTAGCCGGCGGACTCGACCGCACGGACTAGAGCCTCGGAGAGACCGAGGGAGGCAAAGGACATGAGCAATCCTGTACTAAGTGAGGGCGTGGCCCTTGGGGTGTAGAGCCTGGCTTGAATCACGCGTGGGGCGCATGATCCCGTCCGGTACTGCTGGCTTCTGGGAGCTAGCATCCGGGCGCAAGCCTGGCGGGAAGGCCCGAGTATAACAGAGCTGAACGTCTGCGCAGCTACCAGCCTGACGGTTGGTTCACGGCCTGACGTATCAAAGGGTCGCGTAGCGTTGCTGCAGCTGGGTGTAGGCGGGTTCGTGTTTGAAGCGGCGCAGCTCGGCAGTGAAGCTCTCGGCCAGGCGCGCCAGCCTCGGGTCATGGCGCAGCGCCAGGTAGAGACGGTCGTGGCCGACAGGCTTGCGGTTGTAGTCGACCTGCTCCTGCAGGCCCATCTGGGCGCTCAGATAGAGTCCGGCGCGACGGTCGCTGACCGCCAGGTCGATGCGATGACGGATCAGCTTGCCCAGGTTGGCCTCGTGAGAAGGCGCTTCTTCACGGCTGAACAGGGTCGAGGTGCGGAACGCTTCGTCGTTGTACCAGTAACCAGGCGAGACGCCGATCACCAGACCGCGCAGGTCTTCCAGTCTGTCGTAGGGGTAGGGGCGGTTGCGGGCGTAGAACAGTACCAGCTCCACTTCGCTGAGGGGCTCCTCGACGAAGAGCATGCTCGCCTCGCGTTCGCGCCGGTGGAAGATATCCAGGATGCCGTCGACATGGCCTCGCTCCAGCTCCATCAGGCAGCGCTTCCAGGGCATGAACTGCAGATCCAGCTTCACGCCCAGGCGGCGCAGTACCTCGCGACTGATCTCGTAGTCGAGCCCGGCGGGTTGGCCATTTTCTTCATAGACGTAAGGCGCCCAGGCGTCCGTGACCAGGCGCAACGTCTCGGCGCGAGCGCTGAGCGCAAGGCTGCAGAGCAATAGAGTGGCGATAATCTGGCGCTGGAATAATGGCATTGCGCCAGATTAGCGATTTTGTCCGGGTCGTTAAAGTGCGTTGTGCGCAGCTTCAGTCGACGACCCGGTAGCAGGGCTCATAGGCGCTGCCGCCTGGCAGTTTCATGCGGTGCTGTTCGACGAAGGACTGCAGCAGGCGATCGAGTGGACGCATGATGGTCGCCTCGCCGCGAATCTCGTACGGGCCGTGCTCTTCGATCAGGCGGATGCCGTTCTCCTTGACGTTGCCCGCGACGATGCCGGAGAAGGCGCGGCGCAGGTTGGCAGCCAGGTGATGCAGTGGCTGCTCGCGGGTCAGGTTGAGGCTGGCCATGGCTTCGTGAGTCGGCTCGAAGGGGTGCTGGAAGCTCTCGTCGATCTTCAGCAGCCAGTTGAAGTGGAAGGCGTCGTTGCGTTCGCGGCGGAAGCGCTCCACCTCGCTGATGCCGACATGCATCTGGCGGGCGACCTCGGCCGGGTCGTTGACGATCATGCTGTAGCGCTGCTGCGCCGCTTCGCCCAGGGTCGCGCCGATGAATTCGTGCAGCTGTTGCAGGTAGGTGGCGGCGCTCTTCGGCCCGGTGAGGATGACCGGGAAGGGCAGGTCCTTGTTGTCCGGGTGGGTGAGGATACCCAGCAGGTAGAGGAACTCCTCGGCCGTACCGGCGCCGCCCGGGAAGATGATGATGCCATGGCCGACGCGAACGAAGGCCTCCAGGCGCTTCTCGATGTCCGGCAGGATCACCAGCTCGTTGACGATCGGGTTGGGTGCTTCGGCGGCGATGATGCCGGGCTCGGTCAGGCCCAGGTAGCGACCCTTGAGATTGCGTTGCTTGGCGTGGCTGATGGTGGCGCCCTTCATCGGCCCCTTCATCACGCCCGGGCCGCAGCCGGTGCAGATGTCCAGGCCGCGCAGGCCCAGCTCGTGACCGACCTTCTTGGTGTACTTGTATTCCTCAGTGCTGATCGAGTGGCCGCCCCAGCACACCACCATCTTCGGCTCGACGCCGCTGCGCAGGGTGCGTGCGTTGCGCAGCAGGTGGAATACGTAGTCGGTGATGCCCTCGGAGCTGTCCAGGTCGATGCGCTTGTTCTCCAGCTCGCTCTGGGTGAAGACGATGTCGCGCAGGGCGCTGAACAGCATCTCACGGGTGCTGGCGATCATCTCGCCATCGACGAAGGCGTCGGCCGGGGCATTCAGCAGTTCCAGGCGGATGCCGCGATCCTGCTGGTGAATCTTCACCTCGAAGTCCGGGTAAGCCTCGAGAATGGTCTTGGCGTTGTCGCTATGCGAACCGGTGTTGAGGATCGCCAGGGCGCACTGACGGAACAGGCGATAAACACTGCCGGAACCGGTTTCGCGCAACTGCTGCACTTCACGTTGGGAGAGAGTCTCCAGGCTGCCCTTGGGGCTGACGGAGGCGTTGATCTTGGTGCGTTTGAGCATGAGGGGCGATCCTTCGGCGGCAAGGCGGGAGGGTAAAGCGGACAGGCTGCCCGGGGTGGGCAGCCTGTGAGTAAGCGGCCTGTTAACGCGGCAGCTTGAGGTTGTTCCAGATGGACAGGCTGGGGCCTGCCAGGTTCATGCTGTAGAAGTGCAGGCCAGGCGCGCCGCCTTGCAGCAGGCGTTCGCACATCTCGGTGATGACCTGCTCGCCAAAGGCACGAATGCTGTCGCTGTCGTCGCCGTAGGCTTCCAGTTGCTTGCGCACCCAGCGCGGGATCTCTGCGCCGCAGGCATCGGAGAAGCGCGCCAGCTTGCTGTAGTTGGTGATCGGCATGATGCCCGGCACCACGGGGATGTCCACGCCCAGCTTGCGCACGCGCTCGACGAAGTAGAAGTAGCTGTCGGCGTTGAAGAAGTACTGGGTGATGGCGCTGTCGGCACCGGCCTTGGCCTTGCGCACGAAGTTGGCGACATCGCTCTCGAAGTTACGTGCCTGCGGATGCATCTCCGGGTAGGCGGCGACTTCGATGTGGAAGTGATCACCGGTTTCGCTGCGAATGAATTCGACCAGCTCGTTGGCGTAACGCAGTTCACCGCTGGCCAGGCCCATGCCCGACGGCAGGTCGCCGCGCAGCGCGACGATGCGCTTGATACCGGCTTTCTGGTACAGGTTGAGCAGCTCGCGCAGCTCGGCCTTGCTGTCGCCGACGCAGGACAGGTGCGGTGCGGTGGGCACCTTCACTTCGCCATCGAGCTGGAGCACTGTGTTGAGGGTGCGGTCGCGGGTCGAGCCGCCCGCACCATAGGTGCAGGAGAAGAAATCGGGATTGTAGGCCGCCAGTTGGCGCGCCACATCCATCAGTTTTTCATGCCCGGCTTCGGTCTTTGCGGGAAAGAACTCGAAGCTGTAGCGGCGTTCTTGTGACATAGCAAAATTCCGTAGGGTGGCCCGGCCACAGGTCCGGCCACCGAGGTTCTTGGCAGGCAGGGTGCCTTGCACCCTGCCTGCCCCGCTGATCAGTAGCGGTAGGTGTCGGGCTTGAACGGGCCTTCGACGGTGACGCCAATGTAATCGGCCTGCTGCTTGGTCAGTTGGGTGACCACGCCACCGAAGCCCTTGACCATCTCCAGCGCGACTTCTTCGTCGAGCTTCTTCGGCAGCACTTCGACGGTCAGGCGCTCGGCCTTCTTCTCGGCGGACAGATCAGCGAACTTCTGCTCGAACAGGAAGATCTGCGCGAGTACCTGGTTGGCGAACGAGCCATCCATGATGCGGCTCGGGTGGCCGGTGGCGTTGCCCAGGTTGACCAGACGGCCTTCGGCCAGCAGGATCAGGTAGTCGTCGTTGGCCGGATCGAAGGTGCCAGCGCCGGTGCGGTGGATCTTGTGCACCTGCGGCTTGACCTCTTCCCAGGCCCAGTTCTTGCGCATGAAGGCGGTGTCGATCTCGTTGTCGAAGTGACCGATGTTGCACACCACGGCGCGCTTCTTCAGAGCCTTGAGCATGCCGGCGTCACAGACGTTGACGTTGCCGGTGGTGGTGACGATCAGGTCGATCTTGCCCAGCAGTGCGGCGTCGACGCTCGCTTCGCTGCCGTCATTGATGCCGTTCTTGTACGGCGAGACCAGCTCGAAGCCGTCCATACAGGCCTGCATGGCGCAGATCGGATCGACTTCGGAGACCTTGACGATCATGCCTTCCTGACGCAGCGACTGCGCCGAGCCCTTGCCCACGTCACCGTAGCCGATGACCAGCGCCTGCTTGCCCGACAGCAGGTGGTCGGTGCCGCGCTTGATGGCGTCGTTGAGGCTGTGGCGGCAGCCGTACTTGTTGTCGTTCTTGCTCTTGGTGACCGCGTCGTTGACGTTGATCGCCGGAACTTTCAGGGTGCCGGCCTTGAGCATGTCGAGCAGACGGTGCACACCGGTGGTGGTTTCTTCGGTCACGCCGTGGATGCGCTCGAGCATCTGCGGGTATTTCTTGTGCAGGATTTCGGTCAGGTCACCGCCGTCGTCCAGCACCATGTTGGCGTCCCACGGCTGGCCGTCCTTGAGGATGGTCTGCTCGATGCACCACTCGTATTCTTCTTCGGTCTCGCCTTTCCAGGCGAACACCGGGATACCGGCGGCGGCGATGGCGGCAGCGGCCTGATCCTGGGTGGAGAAGATGTTGCACGAGGACCAGCGCACTTCGGCGCCCAGGGCGGTCAGCGTTTCGATCAGCACGCCAGTCTGGATGGTCATGTGGATGCAGCCGAGGATCTTCGCGCCTTTCAGCGGTTGGCTGGCGGCGTACTTGCGACGCAGGCCCATCAGGGCCGGCATCTCGGATTCGGCGATGATCAGTTCCTTGCGGCCCCAGTCGGCCAGGGAAATGTCGGCGACCTTGTAGTCGTTGAAAGCGCTCATGCAGTAACTCTCCATTCGTTGTCTGCGATCGGACTACGTGAAAACTACTGCGCTCGGTCTGGCTGCGTTAGAAACAGGCTTGGAATGCTCATTTACAGTCGTAAACTCCGCTTCCGCACCTGTTTCTGCCTTGCTAGCCCTTCGCTCGCTACGTTTTCACGCAGTCCGATGGGCGCCGTTGATGCGTTTGGATAACGCCCCGGGCGAGCCTGACAGCCTGGAAGGCTGATTCGAATCTGCCGCGGAGCATTGCGGGAATGCGGGCTTGCGGATTCGAAACAGATCTTTCAGGTTGCTGCAGCGCCCCTCGACCGGGTGGCGGGAGCGACCGGAGCGGTGCCGGTCGCGTGAAACTGGCCGATTATAGCGAGCCGAGCGGCGGCGCCCAAGGTTTTCCGTCGCTTTCGCGTCGCAATGCACGCCACAGATGGCCGCGCCGCGACAAGCGTAACGCTGTCGGCGCATCATGGGGACCCATTCGATACGGAGGACAATGCATGAATTTCCACACCCGCAAGTGGATCAAGCCCGAAGACCTCAACCCCAATGGCACGCTGTTCGGCGGCAGCCTGCTGAGGTGGATCGACGAAGAGGCGGCGATCTACGCCATCGTCCAGCTCGGCAATCAGCGCGTGGTGACCAAATTCATCTCCGAGATCAACTTCGTCAGCTCGGCGCGGCAGAGCGACATCATCGAGCTGGGCATCGTCGCCACCGAGTTCGGTCGCACCTCCATCACCCTGCGCTGCGAAGTGCGCAACAAGGTCACTCGCAAGAGCATCCTGACCATCGACAAGCTGGTGTTCGTCAATCTCGGTGAGGATGGCCTGCCGGCAGCCCATGGCAAGACCGAGATCACCTACGCCAGTGATCGTATCCGGGAGTGAGCGGCGCTGGCGCGGATGGCCGCGCACTTGGCCGAAGCGCCAGCATCATCGCGGGCTGCAGCCATGGACGTGAACGCGGCGCTCGCGCAGGCTGGGTTTCCTTTCTCAGCAGTGAAGCCTCGTCATGACCCTTGCCTACTGGTGCGTACTGATCGCCATCTTCCTGCCCTACCTGGGCACCGCCACCGCCAAGTTTCTCGGCCCCGGCTATGGTCCGCGTGCCAACCAGGATCCGCGCGCCTTTCTGGGCACGCTGCAGGGCTGGCGCCAGCGGGCCAACAACGCCCAGCTCAATGGCTTCGAAGTCACGCCGGCATTCGCGGCGGCGGTGATCATCGCGCACCAGGCCGGAGGTGCTGCGCAGGCGCTGCTCGACCAGTTGGCGCTGGCCTTCATCGTCAGCCGCGTGCTGTATTTCATCTGCTACCTGGCCGACTGGGGGCCTGTGCGGTCGCTGGTATGGTTCGCCGGGATGGGCCTGATCGTCGCCTTGTTCGTGGTCTCCGCCTGAGCGCGTCTGCCTGGGCGAACAGGCCTGCTTTGCCAGGGTGTCTAGCTGAACCCTGGCTGACTGGCGCACGTGAAACGCCAGGGTTGTGACAAGAGGTCGCTTGGCCAGGTCGGATCGAGCCGCGATACTGGCGACCCTTTTCCCTGTGGAAGTCGTGTCGATGACGCTGAAGAAACTCCTGCTGCTCGGCTGCGTCTGCCTGAGTCTGGCTGCCTGTGGTGGAGTTGACCCCAACTCGCCGCTGGGCAAGCGCCAGGCGGCGTTCAAGGAGATGCTCAAGGTCAGCGAAGATCTAGGTGGAATGCTGCGCGGTCGTATCGTCTACGACGAAGCCGGCTTCATTGCTGGCGCCGCGCAGCTGGAGCGGCTGTCGCATGAGCCCTGGCAGCATTTTCCGCAAGTGCGTGATGACGAGCGCAGCAAGGCCAATCCCGAGGTCTGGGAGCGCCATGAGCAATTCCAGAAAATGGCCCGCGACCTGGAGCAGGCCACTGCGGCGCTGGTGCAGGCTACGACCGCGCCGCCGCTACGTCGCACCGAACTGGAGCCGGCGATGCAGGCCGTCGAGGACAGTTGCGAGGCCTGCCACAAGGCGTTTCGCGCCTACTGATCGACGCGTGCTTCGGCCTCGGCCTGCTGCAGTTCGGCGCGCGCCTCGGCCAGTTTGGCCTGACGCTTGGCGATCTTCTCCTGATCGCCCTTGCCGATGGCTTCGCGCAGATCCATCTCGCGTTCCTCCACTTCCTGGCGGGCTTGTTCGACGCTGGCGAGGCGCTCGCTGTGCAGCGTGTCGTCATCGCAATTGGCTGCCACGTTGCCCAGCGCCCTTTGCAGTCCATCGAGCTCGTGCGCGTTGCCATTCTGGCGGGCGGCTTCGATCTTTTTCTCGATGACCTGGCGTTTGGCCGCGCAGCCACTGTCAGCTTCGGCGGCGAGGATGGGCGTGGCGTTGAGGTTGGCGGCCAGCAGCAGGCCGAGCAAAGCGGTTTGACGAATCATGGTCTGTCCTCGTGAGTGTCTATTCGAAGTGACCCCGGTTACTGCATGAGGTTCGACCCGTGCGCGGCATCGGCTGATCTGGATCAGCCGTGGGGTGGAGTGTCCCGGCGTTGAAAGCCCTCGACCCCGGCGCGCTGCAGTTGTGTCGCCAGCTGCTGGACCTCCGGATGGCTGAAGAACGCCAGCAGACGCTCGGCACTCTTCTGGCTCACCCCGGGTTGGCGTAGCCATTCGGCGTGGCTGCGCGACTGCAGAGTCGTCCAGTCATCGTCCGCACGCAGGTTCAGGCCCGGCGGGGCGCCGAGCGCCTGCAGCCATTGCTGCAGCGAGCGCTGCTGGGCCTGGGCGAAGGCGTGCTGCAACTGGGTGGCACGCCGCGCGCCGACGCCCGGCAATTGTTGCAGTTGCTCGTTGTCGAACTCCAGCCAGTCGAGCAGGCCGTGCAGGCGCTCACCCGCCAGCAATGTGCGCCAGGTACCGGGGCCTACGCCGGGCAGGTTCAGGCCCTGCTTGCTGGCGAGCCAGTTCAGGCGTGCCTGGAATTGCTGCTGGCAGGATGGCGTACTGCGCCAGCAGCTCAGGGCGTGGTAGTCCTCGGCATGTGGTACGTCCACTTCGGCGCGTTGCTGGCTGCGCCAGATCACCTGGTCGAGGCGCGGGATGGTGAGGCCGGAGAGGCAAATGGCGACCTGATCGCCGGGGCGGATGTCCAGTTCTTGCCAGCGCTGCAGCGAGCCGAGCGCGACCCTGCTGATGCGCCGGTCGTCGAGTAGTACAGGCTGCAGTTCCAGCACTGGATTGATGCGGCCGGTGCGACCAATGTTGAACTTCACTCTCTGCACCACGGCCAGCGCCTGGCTGGCCGGGTATTTCCAGGCTACTGCCCAATGTGGTGGTTCGGCCTGCCAGCGCTCGCCCGCAGGCCGTTGGCCCTGACGCAGCACCACGCCATCGCTGGCGAAGGGCAGGGCACTGCGATACCAGTGCTGCCGCCATTCAGCTGCTTGCGCCAGGTTTTCGACCGGGCGGCTATAAGTGTGGCTGTCCTGCAGGCCCAGGCGCTGCAGGCCGGCCAGGCGTTCTTGCATATCGGCCGGGCCATCTGGCCAATCCCAGACGAACAGGCCAATGCCAGCCGCTTCCTCGACGGATATCGTCTGTCTTGCCATCAGTCCTGCCACTTTGCCGCGTGCGCCGGCACTGCCGTCGCGGGCCTGCTGGTGGCTGTCCAGGCGCCAGTACAGCTCGCCCTGCAGGATGGCGTTCAGCGGCTGGGGCAGTTGTTGGGGGATGGCCGGCAGTTCGCGGGCGCGAGCTGTCCAGGCCTGCCCGCTGCGTCCATCGCCGCGGCTGATGGCCTGCCGCAGGTGGCCCTGGCGATAGACCAGGGTCACGGCGACGCCGTCGACCTTGGGCTGAATCCAGGCATCGGTGCGACCGGCTAGCCACTGGCCGATGCCGGCTTCGTCGAGCTTGCGCAGGCCGGTTTGGGCTATGGGGTGAGGCAGTTCGGTGCTCGCGCCTGCCAGAGCAGCGTCTGGTGCCTGTTGCGCTTGGCCGAGACATGTCTGCCATTGGCTCAGGCGGACGCGGGCCTGATCGTAGAGCTCATCAGCAATCAGGCTGCGGCCCTGGTTATGGTAGGCGTCGTCCCAGGTGGCGAGCTGGGCCTGCAGGGCGGTCAGCTCATGCGTGGCTTGTGCGCTGGACCAGTCGGGGCAGGGTGTGGCAAGGCTCGACATGGATGCGAGCAGTGCGGCGAATGCCAGAGCGTTGCGCATGGTTCCTCCTTGAACCCTTTCGTGCTGTTGCTTTTCCTGGGGGCTGATATATTTCGCGCCCCAACTTCTACTCTAGCCAAGGAATGGTAAATGGACGTGATCGGTTTTCTCCTCGCGTTGGCAGCCTGGATCTGGTCTGTGGCGCGTGGCGTCCAGGTGTCGCTGATCTGCGTTGTGCTCAACTTCCTGTTTCCGCCCGTCTCGCAGGGGATCTTCGCCCTGTACGAGCCGCCCATGCGTGCGCCGTTGCTGTTCATGGCCATTGGGCTGGGGATGATGTATCTCGGCGGCAGTCTCCAGATTTCCTGAGGCGCACAAAGCGAAAAAGCCCCGCACTGCTCACGCAGGCGGGGCTTTTTGGCGGGCGTCGCTTACAGGCCGGCAGCGGCGCGCAGGTCGGCAGCCTTGTCGGTGCGCTCCCAGGTGAAGGTGGTGAAGGTGTCGTCACCGACGGTCTTGGGCTGCGGCGTGCGGCCGAAGTGACCGTAGGCTGCGGTGTCCTGATACATCGGGTGCAGCAGGTCGAGCATGCGCGTGATGGCATAGGGGCGCAGGTCGAACACGTCGCGCACCAGCGCGATGATCTTGTCTTCGGCGATCTTGTGGGTGCCGAAGGTGTTGATCGAGATGGAGGTCGGCTGGGCCACGCCGATGGCGTAGGACACCTGGATCTCGCAGCGCTCGGCCAGGCCGGCGGCAACGATGTTCTTGGCCACGTAGCGGCCGGCGTAGGCAGCCGAACGGTCGACCTTGGACGGGTCCTTGCCGGAGAAGGCACCGCCGCCGTGACGGGCCATGCCGCCGTAGCTGTCGACGATGATCTTGCGCCCGGTCAGGCCGCAGTCACCCACCGGGCCGCCGATGATGAACTGGCCGGTCGGGTTGATGTGGAACTGGGTGTCGGCGTGCAGCAGTTCGGCCGGCAGCACGTGCTTGACGATCAGTTCCATCACGCCGTCGCGCAGGTCGTCGTATTTCACTTCCGGGTTGTGCTGGGTGGACAGCACGACCGCGTCGATGGCGGCGACCTTGCCGTTCTCGTAGCGGCAGGTGACCTGGGATTTGGCATCCGGGCGCAGCCACGGCAGCAGGCCGGACTTGCGCGCTTCGGCCTGGCGCTCGACCAGGCGATGCGAGAAGCAGATCGGTGCCGGCATCAGCACGTCGGTTTCGTTGCTGGCGTAGCCGAACATCAGGCCCTGGTCGCCAGCGCCCTGATCTTCCGGCTTGGCGCGGTCGACGCCCTGGTTGATGTCCGGGGACTGCTTGCCAATGATGTTGAGCACGCCGCAGGTGGCGCCGTCGAAGCCGACGTCGCTGCTGGTGTAGCCGATATCGCAGATCACGTCGCGGACGATCTGCTCCAGGTCGACCCAGGCGCTGGTGGTGACTTCGCCGGCGACGATGGCCACGCCGGTCTTGACCAGGGTTTCCACGGCCACGCGGGCGTGCTTGTCCTGGGTGATGATGGCGTCGAGCACCGCATCGGAAATCTGGTCGGCGATCTTGTCCGGATGCCCTTCGGACACGGACTCGGAAGTAAACAGGGAATATTCGCTCATCTATCGGTTCCTTTCTTGCCGGAGGCTGAAGGCGCTGTGCGCATCGGGTTTGGCAAAGTGCCGTAATTGAATCTGAAAGCCGTTTTTCAGGCCTATGTACAAGCTTTCACCGGGCGTCAGGCCGGCGGCCGTCGCCCAGTGCGCCAAGTCTTCCTGCTCGAAGCCCAGCCACAGGTCGCCGCAGGCTTCGCGCGCCCAGCTCTGGTCGTGGCTGCACAGTTCGCTGAGCAGCAGGCTGCCGCCTGGGGCGACCAGGTCAGCCAGCTTGCGAAAGGCCTCGGCCGGGGCCGCGAAGTGGTGCAGAACCATGTTCAGCACCACGCAATCGGCCGTGACGGGCGCGTCCTGCAGCGCATCGGCCAGTTTCAGCTCGACGTTGTCCAGCCCTTCGGCGGCGCAGCGCTGGCTTGCCAGTTCGAGCATAGCCGGGCTGTTGTCCAGTGCCGTGACCTGGGCAAAGCGCTGCGCCAACTCGGGCAGGAAGGCACCGTCGCCAGGGCCGATTTCCACTGCGCTGGCGCTGGGGGCGAAGTGCAGGGCATCGAGCAGGGCCAGCAGGCTGTCGCGGTACTGCGGCAGGCCGGCGATCAGGTCCTGCTGGGCCTGGAAGTTGCTGGCCATGCGGGCGAAGAAGTCGCGGCTGACGGTGGCGCGCTGCTGATGCACGGTGGCGATACGGGCCTGCACATCTGCAGGCAGCGGCAGTTCATCGATATCGTCGAGCAAGGCGGCATGCAGGCGACCGTTGGGTAGGGCGCGGCGGTAGAAGATCGCGTTGCCTTCACGGCGCGTGGCCACCAGGTCGGCCTGGGCCAGGACCTTGAGGTGGTGGCTCATGCCCGACTGGCCAATGGCGAATATCTGCGCCAGCTCCAGCACGCCGAAGGAGTCGTTGCTCAGGACGCGCAGGACGTTCAGGCGCAGCGGATCGCCGCCGGCTTTGCACAGGGCGGCGAGCTCGTCGCAGGGGTCGAATTCCAACTCAGGTGCGCGCAGGGTCATGGTGGCGCAGTCTAGTCGGTCAATTTTCATACAGCAATACCAATATCAAAAAGTTTTGATATTGGTATTGCTGTCATTCCGGCGCCTGGCTCAGCTCGAGAAATGCCGCAGGGGCCGGGCTCAGGCTGGCGCCCAGGCGCCACAGGACATGCAGCTCGCGCTCGATCTGCAGATCCTGGACGGGCAGATGGCGCAGTTCGCCGCTGGCCAGTTCGCGCTCGACCACCCGCTGCGACAGCCAGGCAATGCCCTGGCCGTCAGCGAGCAGGCGTTTGAGCGCCTCGGTGCTGCCGATGGCCATGCCCGCGCGGGGTTCGAGCCCGTGTGCGTGGTAGGCCTGTTCGATGCTGACGCGTGCGCCGGAGCCCGGCTCGCGCATGTACAGCGGGTAGTCTTGCAGTTGCACTGCCATGAGCCTAGGGCTGGCGACCAGCGGGTGGTGCGGCGCAACCACCGGGAGCAGGGCGTCGCGCGCCAGCAGGCGATGGGCATAGTCGGCGTGTGCGAAGGGGCCTTCGACGAAACCGAGACTGATGCGGCCTTCGTCCAGTTGCCGGGTCACCACGTCGGTATTGCTCACTTCCAGGCTGACGAATATCTGTGGGTGCAGGGCGCGAAAGCGGGTGAGCAGGGGGGGCAGCAGGTAGGAGCCGAGCGTGGCGCTGGCACCGAGGTGAAGTTCGCCCTGCTCGAGTTGGGCGAAGTCTCGCAGATCACGTTCGGCGGCACGTTCCAGGCTGAAGATGCGCTGGGCGTAGTCGAGCAGGCGCAGCCCGCCTTCGGTCAGTTGTACGCCTCGCGGCAGGCGGTCGAACAGGCGCAGATCAAGGCTGGCCTCGAGGTCGCGAATCTCCCGGGTGACCGCTGGCTGGCTGATATGCAGGCGTTCGGCGCCAGCGCTGATGCTGCCGGCGTCTGCCACGGCAAGGAAGACTTTGAGGTGATGAAGGTTCATGAGAGTGCATAAGCAAAAGGCATGCATTGGATGCTGAATATGTATTTTTAATATGGCAAGCCAATTCTTAACCTTGTGCTGTCACTCCTCTCACGGGACAACTCGATTCATGCTGCGCCCTTTCAGTCGCCTGCCCGAGCCGCTCGCCTTCATTCGTCACTTCACGCCCAACTGGTTCGCCATGACCATGGGGACCGGTGTGCTGGCGCTGGTGATCGGCCATCTGCCCTGGCAGCTGCCAGCCCTGGCGATGCTGGCCGAAGGGTTGTGGTTCTTCGCTGTGGCGCTGTTCGCCCTGTTCAGCCTCCTGCTCCTGCTGCGCCTGGCGCTGTTTGGCGACACCGTCTGGCCGATGCTGCTGCATCCGGTGCAGTCGATGTTCCTCGGTGCCATCCCGATGGGCCTGGCGGTGCTGATCAAGGGGCTGTTGCTGTTCGGCGTGCCGCGCTGGGGTGGCGGCGTCTATGCGCTGGCCCATGCCTTGTGGTGGCTGAATGCGGGGCTGGCGCTGCTCGGTGCCTTGCTGGTGCCCTATCTGATGTTCACCCGGCAGCATCATGCGCTGGAAAAACTGACCGCAGTCTGGCTGCTACCTATCGTCGCACCCGAGGTGGTCGCCAGCTCGGCGGGGGCGCTGGCGCCGCACCTGGACGCAGCGGCTGCGCAGCAACTGCTGGTGGTGGGGTTCGTGCTCTGGGGGCTGTCGCTGTCGCTGGCCTTCTCGCTGATCACCCTGGTGCTGCTGCGTCTGGCCTTGCACAAATTGCCGGATACCGACTTTGCCGCTACCAGCTGGCTGCCCCTGGGGCCGCTGGCCACCGGCTGCCTGGGGCTGCTGAGCATGGGCCAGGCAGCGCCGCTGGCTTTCGCCGGTACGCCTCTGGTCAGTGCCGCCGAGCTGACCCGCGATCTTGGCCTGATCGGCGGCCTGGCGCTGTGGGGCGCGGGGCTCTGGTGGCTGGTGATCGCGACCCTGTTCACCCGCCATTACATCCGCGACAACATGCCGTTCAACCTCGGCTGGTGGGGCTTTACCTTCCCCTTGGGAGTGTTCGCCCTGGCGACCTTCGAGCTGCAGGCGCTGACCGGGCTGGCCTTCTTCGCTCTGGTCGGGCTGGTGCTGGCTGTCCAGCTGGCCGCCGTGTGGGCGCTGGTGTTCAGCCGCACGCTCGCCGGCGTCTGGCATGGCGAGTTGTTCCAGGCGCCGTGCCTGGGTGGGCCGGGCAGCCCTGCGGTGAGCGTTCTGAGCGAGCAAACCAGCTGATTTGCGCTCTACGACTATCTGTCATTGCCCCACGGGGCCCGGCTGGGCGAAAATGGCACCCTTTTTTCGCCCCCTTCATTCAGAAGCAGCCCCCGTAGGAGATTCAGCGATGCCCAGCCGTCGTGAGCGAGCCAATGCCATTCGTGCCCTCAGCATGGATGCTGTGCAGAAAGCCAACAGCGGCCACCCCGGTGCCCCCATGGGCATGGCGGACATCGCCGAAGTGCTGTGGCGCGACTTCCTCAAGCACAACCCGAGCAATCCGAACTTCGCCGATCGTGACCGCTTCGTGCTGTCCAACGGCCATGGTTCGATGCTGATCTACTCGCTGCTGCACCTGACCGGCTACGACCTGTCGATCGACGATCTGCAGAACTTCCGTCAGCTGCACAGCAAGACCCCGGGCCACCCGGAGTACGGCTACACCCCGGGCGTGGAAACCACCACCGGCCCGCTCGGCCAGGGCATCGCCAACGCCGTCGGTTTTGCCATCGCCGAAAAGGTGCTGGGCGCGCAGTTCAACCGTGAAGGCCACGCTATCGTCGACCACAACACCTACGTGTTCCTCGGTGACGGCTGCATGATGGAAGGCATCAGCCATGAAGTCTGCTCGCTGGCCGGCACTCTGGGCCTGGGCAAGCTGGTCGCCTTCTACGACGACAACGGCATCTCCATCGACGGCGAGGTCGAGGGCTGGTTCACCGATGACACGCCGAAGCGCTTCGAAGCCTACGGCTGGCAGGTGATCCGCAACGTCGACGGCCATGATGCCGAAGAGATCAAGATGGCCATCGAGACCGCGCGCAAGAGCGTGGATCAGCCGACCCTGATCTGCTGCAAGACCACCATCGGCTTCGGTTCGCCGAACAAGCAGGGCAAGGAAGAGTGTCACGGCGCGCCGCTGGGCAATGACGAGATCGCCCTGACCCGCGCCGCCCTGGGCTGGAACCATGGCCCGTTCGAAATCCCCGCCGAGATCTACGCCGAGTGGGACGCCAAGGCCGCCGGCGCTGCCGCCGAAGCCGCCTGGAACGACAAGTTCGCTGCCTACGCCGCCGCTTTCCCTGAGCTGGCTGCCGAGTTCAAGCGCCGCATTGCCGGTGAGCTGCCGGCCGATTTCGCCGAGAAAGCCGCCGCCTACATCAAGGACGTCGCCGAGAAAGGCGAAACCATCGCCAGCCGCAAGGCCAGCCAGAATGCGCTGAATGCCTTCGGCCCGCTGCTGCCGGAGTTCCTCGGCGGTTCCGCCGACCTGGCCGGCTCCAACCTGACCCTGTGGAAGGGCTGCAAGGGTGTGTCTGCCGAAGACGCTTCCGGCAACTATATGTTCTACGGCGTGCGCGAATTCGGCATGAGCGCGATCATGAACGGTATCGCCCTGCACGGCGGCTTCGTGCCTTACGGTGCGACCTTCCTGATCTTCATGGAATACGCGCGCAACGCCGTGCGCATGTCCGCGCTGATGAAGAAACGCGTGCTGTACGTGTTCACCCACGACTCCATCGGCCTGGGCGAAGACGGCCCGACTCACCAGCCGATCGAGCAGCTGGCCAGCCTGCGTGGCACGCCGAACCTCGACACCTGGCGCCCGGCCGATGCCGTGGAATCCGCCGTGGCCTGGAAATACGCCATCGAGCGCGCCGACGGCCCGAGCGCCCTGGTGTTCAGCCGCCAGAACCTGCCGCACCAGTCGCGTGATGCCCAGCAGCTGGCTGACGTCGCGCGCGGCGGCTACGTGCTCAAGGACTGCGGCGGCGAGCCGGAGCTGATCCTGATCGCCACCGGTTCGGAAGTCGGCCTGGCCGTTGCCGCCTACGACAAGCTGACTGCCGCCGGTCGCAAGGTACGCGTGGTATCGATGCCGTCGACCAGCGTGTTCGACCAGCAGGACGCCGCCTACAAGCAGGACGTGCTGCCGCTGCAGGTCGGTGCGCGCATCGCCATCGAGGCCTCGCACGCCGATTACTGGTACAAGTACGTCGGTCTGGAAGGTCGCATCATCGGCATGACCAGCTTCGGCGAGTCGGCCCCGGCTCCGGCGCTGTTCGAGGAGTTTGGCTTCATCGTCGACAACGTGGTCGGCACCGCCGAAGAACTGCTCGACGCCTAAGCGAGAGCGACGCCGTAGGGCGGGTGACGCTGTTTTCACCCGCCGTTACACCGACGGTGGATCGATGAAGCGCGATCCACCCTACGGATCATACGAGACCGTCCATGTCCAACCGCCCTTATCGTGTCGCCCTCAACGGCTACGGCCGCATTGGCCGTTGCGTGCTGCGTGCGCTGCACGAGCGAGGCAATGCTGCGAGTCTGGAAATCGTCGCGCTGAACGATCTGGCCGACCAGGCCAGCATCGAATACCTGACCCGCTTCGACTCCACCCACGGGCGTTTTCCCGGCGAGGTGAAGGTCGATGGCGACTGCCTGCATATCAACGGCGACTGCGTGAAGGTCTTGCGCCAGAGCGAACCCGAGGGTATCGACTGGGCTGCGCTGGACATCGATCTGTTGCTGGAATGCTCGGGGCAGTACGTGACCCGTGACCAGGCGCAGCGTTTCATCGACGCTGGTGCGCCGCGCGTGCTGCTGTCGCAGCCGATGGCCAGCGAGGCGGATATCGACGCCACCATCGTCTATGGCGTCAATCAGGATGGCCTGACGGGCAGCGAGCGCCTGGTGTCGAATGCGTCCTGTACCACCAACTGCGGCGTGCCGCTGTTGAAACTTCTCGATGAGGTGGTGGGTCTGGAGTACGTCTCCATTACCACCATCCACTCGGCGATGAACGACCAACCCGTGATCGATGCCTACCACCACGAAGACCTGCGCCGCACGCGCTCGGCCTTCCAGTCGGTGATCCCGGTGTCCACCGGCCTGGCGCGTGGTATCGAGCGCCTGCTGCCGGAGTTGGCCGGGCGTATTCAGGCCAAGGCCATTCGCGTACCGACGGTGAACGTCTCCTGCCTGGACATCACCCTGCAGACCGCGCGCGACACCTCTGCCGAGGAAATCAATCGCGTGCTGCGACAGGCGGCGCGCAGCGGCCCGCTCAAGGGGCTGCTGGCGTATACCGAGCTGCCGCACGCCAGCTGCGACTTCAACCATGATCCGCACTCGGCCATCGTCGACGGTAGCCAGACCCGCGTGTCCGGCCCGCGCCTGGTCAACCTGCTGGCCTGGTTCGACAACGAGTGGGGGTTCGCCAACCGCATGCTCGATGTCGCCGAACATTTTCTCCTGCAAGCCAATAAAGCCAATCCTGCTCCGTGAAGGACTGAATCTATGACCGTTCTGAAGATGACCGAACTCGACCTCGCTGGTAAGCGCGTGCTGATCCGCGAAGACCTCAACGTCCCGGTGAAAGATGGCGTGGTCAAGAGCGACGCGCGCATCCTCGCCTCCCTGCCGACCATCAAGCTGGCGCTGGAGAAGGGCGCAGCCGTGCTGGTCTGCTCGCACCTGGGCCGCCCGGAAGAGGGCGTCTACAGCGAGGAAGACAGCCTGGCGCCGGTCGCGGCCTACCTGAGCAAGGCGCTCGGTCGTGACGTGCCGCTGGTCAAGGACTACCTCGGCGGTGTCGAGGTCAAGGCCGGCGAGCTGGTGCTGCTGGAGAACGTACGCTTCAACAAGGGCGAGAAGAAGAACAGCGATGAGCTGGCCCAGCAGTACGCCGCCCTGTGCGACGTGTTCGTGATGGACGCCTTCGGCACCGCCCACCGCGCCCAGGGTTCGACCCATGGCGTGGCCAAGTTCGCCAAGGTGGCCTGCGCCGGCCCGCTGCTGGCCGCCGAGCTGGATGCCCTGGGTAAGGCTCTGGACAAGCCGGCCCGGCCGATGCTGGCCATCGTCGCCGGCTCCAAGGTGTCGACCAAGCTCGACGTGCTCAACTCCCTGGCCGATATCTGCGACTCGCTGATCGTCGGTGGCGGTATCGCCAACACCTTCCTCGCCGCTGCTGGCCTGCCGGTGGGCAAGTCGCTGTACGAGGCCGATCTGGTCGACACCGCCAAGGCCATCGCGGCCAAGGTCAGCGTGCCGCTGCCGGTCGACGTGGTAGTGGCCAAGGCTTTCGCCGAAGACGCCGAAGCCACCGTCAAGGCGGTCAAGGACGTGGCCGAGGACGACATGATCCTCGACATCGGCCCGCAGACCGCCAAGCAGTTCGCCGAGATGCTCAAGGCTTCGCAGACCGTCCTGTGGAACGGCCCGGTCGGGGTGTTCGAGTTCGATCAGTTCGGTAACGGCACCAAGGCCCTGGCCCTGGCCATCGCCGAAAGCCCGGCGTTCTCCATCGCCGGTGGTGGCGATACCCTGGCGGCCATCGACAAGTACGGCGTAGCCGACAAGATTTCCTACATTTCCACCGGTGGTGGTGCCTTCCTCGAGTTCGTCGAGGGCAAGGTGCTGCCGGCCGTGGAAGTGCTGGAGCAGCGCGCCAAGTAAAGGCCTGCTAGGGTGAAGCGACTCACCCTGCGCCCTGGCTGATTAAACCCTGACGCGAACGGGTGGTCTGTAGAAAACCGGATCATCGAACAAGGAGTCGTGTCATGGACAAGTTAGCCGCCTTGAGCGTCATTGGTATGTTGCTGGCCGGTTGTGCCAGCGGTGGTCGGGAGGCCGCCTGCGAGGTATTCAGCCCTGCGCAGATCGAAACCCCGACCACTCAGGATGATCAACGTGTTGATGAAAGTACTGGCCAGTCCGCTGGCCCAGCGCCGGAACAGCGTTGCTGACGAGGAGAAACAATGATCGGGATCAGACTCGCGGGGCTCGCTGCTAGCGCTCTGTTGCTTGCGGCCTGCAGCAGTCAGCCGCAGGTGTCGGATCAGTGGAATCGCTGGGTGTGCGACAGCCAGGCCGAGGTGTTGTGGCGTTTTGCCAATGGCAGCGCCGACCAGGTGGATGTGCGCCTGGGTGGCGATGACATCGTCCACCGCCTGACCCAGGAACCTGCTGCATCCGGCGCGCTGTACAGCGACGGGCGCCTGTCCTTCCACACCAAGGGTGAGGAAGGGCTGGTCTACTGGACCGCCACCGATGACCTGATCGGCCGCGGCTGCAAGGCTCCGTAACACCTTCGGCGATGCCGAGACGAGCTGTGGGCGCAGGCCCCGGCTCGACGAAACTTGAACAACGTCGGCCCCTGCGGCAGGCTTGCACGACTAACGAACTCCAAATTGGGAGACAGTGACACCATGGCACTTATCAGCATGCGCCAGATGCTCGACCACGCCGCCGAATTCGGCTACGGCGTGCCGGCCTTCAACGTCAACAACCTCGAGCAGATGCGCGCCATCATGGAAGCCGCCGACAAGACCGATTCGCCGGTCATCGTCCAGGCCTCCGCTGGTGCCCGCAAATACGCCGGTGCGCCGTTCCTGCGCCACCTGATCCTGGCTGCCATCGAAGAATTCCCGCACATCCCGGTGTGCATGCACCAGGACCACGGCACCAGCCCTGACGTCTGCCAGCGCTCCATCCAGCTGGGGTTCTCCTCGGTGATGATGGACGGCTCGCTCAAGGAAGACGGCAAGACCCCGGCCGACTACGACTACAACGTTCGCGTGACCCAGCAGACCGTGGCCTTCGCCCACGCTTGTGGTGTTTCCGTCGAAGGCGAACTGGGTTGCCTGGGCAGCCTGGAAACCGGTATGGCCGGTGAAGAAGACGGCGTTGGCGCCGAAGGTGTGCTGGACCACAGCCAGCTGCTGACCGACCCGGAAGAAGCCGCTGCCTTCGTCAAGGCTACCCAGGTCGATGCCCTGGCCATCGCCATCGGCACCAGCCACGGCGCCTACAAGTTCACCAAGCCGCCAACCGGCGACGTGCTCTCCATCGAGCGCATCAAGGAAATCCACAAGCGCATCCCCAACACCCACCTGGTGATGCACGGTTCTTCCTCCGTTCCGCAGGAATGGCTGAAGGTGATCAACGAATTCGGCGGCGACATCAAGGAAACCTACGGTGTGCCGGTCGAGGAAATCGTCGAAGGCATCAAGCACGGCGTGCGCAAGGTCAACATCGACACCGACCTGCGCCTGGCCTCTACCGGCGCGATCCGTCGCATGATGGCCGAGCACCCGAGCGAGTTCGACCCGCGCAAGTTCTTCGCCAAGACCATCGTCGCCATGCGTGACATCTGCATCGCGCGCTACGAAGCCTTCGGCACTGCCGGTAACGCCTCGAAGATCAAGCCGGTGTCCCTGGAAGGTATGTTCCAGCGCTACGCCAGCGGCGAGCTCAACTCCAAGGTCAACTGATCCGCGGCGGGCGCAGGCGCTCAGCCGAAAGCCGCGACTGCGCAAGCGTCGCGGCTTTTTCATGCCTGGCGTTCGGGGCTCAGGGCGCTGTGCTGAGTAGCGCGCGATGTTCGATGCTCAACTGGTCGAAACGGGCGGCGCCGGCTTCGGTTTCGTAGCCGGTGTTGTCCTGGGTGTAGACGCCGGCCTTGAAGTACAGCGGCTTTGCCGCCCAGGAGGAATCCAGGCGGGTGCTCCAGCGGGTCCTGTCGAGGTCGATCACCAGGGTGCCGTCGGGCTTGAGGTTGATCGCATAGCTGAACGCCTGACCGAGCACGATGCCGCTGACTACGGTGATCGTCTGAATCGCGGCGGTCGGTGTCATGCGCACCTTGGCGACGATGTTGCCGCTGGCAGTCTTGGTCTTGTACTGGTACTCCAGCTTGAGTAGCGGCATCGAGCTCTGGTAGGCGTGGATCTGGCCAATGACGATCTTGCCGGTCGAGGGCACCTGGTTGACGCTGAGGGCGGCGCGCAGGAAATGATCGGCGCCCGGATAGGTCCAGTTACGCAGGCGACCATCGGAATAGGTCTCACGCAGCTCGCAACGTGGGTACTTGGCGCTCTCGGTGGTGGTGCCATTGACCGGCGCCCAGAAGAAGATGGCGCCATCCTTGGACTGGAAGTAGTGGTCCTGATAGCCACCAGCCAGAACTCGGGTTTCGATGGTGGTCGCGGGGACGCCGACCGGGATGCTGAGGTTCCACATGGCGAGTTCGATCATGTTCAAAGCTCCTGAAAGACGGAAACTTCTGTCGGGGCGCATCTCATCCAGGAGTCAGTAACGGCTTACTTGGCGTTCCGGCCAGTGACGCGCGAGCGAGAAGGTGGCTGTCACGAGCGGTGGGTGTGCTCGTGGCGCGCTCTATAGCGGCAGTCTGGGTGAAAGCCTGATAACCGTCCGTCGCCTTATTGGCGCCAATATAAAGTCATTGTCATTGGCGTTTTCGCTCCACTGCGCAGTCCTGGCTGGCGCGGCTGGTGCGCCGTCCGTCACAGGTAAAACCCTGTAAAACACCTGGGGCATAACGGCCGGTGGGGTGCGCCATAATTCGTGCACTGTCGTTCCGGGAACTGCCCCCCATGTCCAGCAAGCCACGTCTGTTGCTCGCTTTCCTTCTTGCCGTGTTGCTGGCCTCGCTGCTTGCCTCGATCTTCCAGACCCAGACCAACCTCGCCGCGCTGCAGGCGCTCGGCGCGCCGATGCCGCTGGATGTGCGCGTCGGCACCACCTGTCTCGATCTACTTGGCTTCGCCCCGACCTTCGCTCTGCTCAGTGCCTTGGGGTTTCTCATCGCCCTGCCGCTGGCTAACTGGCTGGCGCGGCGCATGCCGCCGCTGCGGTGGCTGATATTCGTGCTGGCCGGCGCTGCAGCCATCTGGACGGCACTGGCCCTGGCCAATGCGTTGGCGCCGATGCCGACCCTGATCGCTGCCGACCGCGACCCTTTCGGCACGCTCGGGCTGATGGCCTGTGGCAGCGTTGGTGCGCTGTTGTTCGGCCTGCTCGGCCGACGAGTGCGCTACCGGGTGCAGCCGACTTCTTCCGACTCCCTGTGACAAGGCGCTATCCATGTTGAGATGCTCTCGCGCGCTGCTGCTCGGCGCCCTGTTGGTCAGCACGCCGCTACTGGCCCTGGACTACCGTGTCGAAACCCTCAGCGAGGGGCTGGAGAATCCCTGGGCGCTGGCCTTCCTGCCCGACGGGCGCATGCTGGTCACCGAGCGTGTCGGGCGTTTGCGTATCGTCGAAGCCGATGGCCGTGTCGACCCCGAACCGGTGGCGGGCCTGCCCGAAGCGTTCATCGCTGCCCAGGCCGGGCTGATGGAGGTGGCCCTGGACCCGGACTACAGTGAAAACCGCTGGCTGTATCTGACCTATGCGCACGGCTCGCCGGAGGCCAACAACACCCGTCTGGCCCGGGCACGCCTGGTGGATGACGAGCTGCGTGACTTCGAGGTGTTGTTCACCGCCCAGCCGCTCAAGGCCGGGGCCGCGCATTACGGTGGACGTATCGCCTTTCTCGCCGACAAGACCCTGGTGCTGACCCTGGGCGACGGTTTCGATTGGCGTGAGCAGGCGCAGAACCCCGCCAACCACCTGGGCAAGATCGTGCGCCTCAACCGTGATGGCAGCGTGCCGCAGGACAACCCGCTGGTCGGCCAGCAAGGCGCTGCGCCGGAGATCTACAGCCTCGGCCATCGCAACGTGCAGGGCATCTTCTTCGATGCCGAGCACGAGCGCCTGTACAGCCACGAGCACGGGCCGCGCGGCGGGGACGAACTCAACCTGATCGAGGCCGGCAACAACTACGGCTGGCCGCTGGCAACCTTCGGCATCGACTACACCGGCGCGCGTATCAGCCCCTACACCGAGCTGCCGGGGCTGACCGCGCCGCTGCTGCACTGGACGCCGTCGGTGGCGCCGGCGAGCCTGACGCTGTATCGCGGCGAGCGCTTCCCTGACTGGCAGGGCGACCTGTTCGCGGCCACCCTGGCCGAGCGCAGCGTGCGACGCATCCGTGTGCGTGACGGCATGCTGGCGGGGGAGGAAATTCTCTTCGAAGAGGTGGGCGAGCGGATTCGCGATGTGCGCAGTGGGCCCGACGGCGCGCTCTATCTGCTCACCGATAACCCGCAGGGGCGCCTGTTACGCGTGGTGCCCAGCGAATAGCCTGGCATCCGTTACACTGGCGGTCCTGATGAAGACGGGATCTTAGTGTTGAAGTATCTACAGGGTTATCCGGTGGCCTTGCAGCAGCAGGTTCGTCAGCTGATCGCCGATGATCGGCTGGGCGACTACCTGGCGCAGCGCTATCCGGGCCGGCATGAGGTGCAGAGCGACAAGGCGCTTTACGGCTACGTGATGGCGCTCAAGCAGGAGCACCTGAAGAACGCGCCGGCCATCGACAAGGTGCTCTACGACAATCGCCTCGACCTCACGCACCGCGCACTGGGGCTGCACACGGCGATCTCGCGGGTGCAGGGCGGCAAGCTCAAGGCGAAGAAGGAGATTCGCGTCGCCTCGCTGTTTCGCGATGCGGCGCCGGCCTTTCTGCAGATGATCGTGGTGCACGAGCTGGCTCACCTGAAAGAGAGCGACCACAACAAGGCGTTCTACAAGCTGTGCGACCACATGCTGCCGGGCTATGCGCAGATCGAATTCGATCTGCGCATGTACCTGACCTGGCGCGAGATGACCGGCTCAGGCTGAATCGCGGGTGTGCGGCCTGGCCTCTGCGAGGCCTGGGACGTCCTAGCCGCGCAGGCGCACGTTGAGCTGGTCGACCACTTCCGCCCAGTCGGCATCCTCGAGAATTTCCTCGCGCAGGAAGGCGGCCTGTGCCGGGCTCCAGAAGGCGGCGTCGGCCAGCTTGCGATCATCGGCCAGCGGCGAGTGGCGCTTGATGAAGGTTTCGATGCTGGCGTGGTCATCGGCCAGGCCGAGTTGCTTGAACAGTGCGGGCAGGTCGTGAACGGGCGATTCCATGGGGCGCTCCCGGCTTGGGGTGTATAGATGTTTACCAACCATAGCCCGGATAGTTCCCGCTCACTCGACGCTGAGTACCTCGAACGACTGCGCGCCACTGGCCATCGGCAGGCTGATTTCATCGCCCGGGCCCTTGCCTAGCAAGGCGCGGCCCAGGGGCGCGGCGCTGCCGAGCACCTGAATCGTTTGCTCCGCCTGCTGCAACTTCATGCTCGCGCCCTGCGGGCCGAGGAACAGCCAGCGCGACTGGTCCTGTGCATCGATCACCTGAACCAGTGCACCCAGTTCGATGCCCTGGGCCTCGTCGAACGGCCGTGGACGCAACTGGCGCCAGGTGATCAGGGTTTGACGCAGCTCCTCGACGCGGCGCGCCTGGCCGCTGGCCAGATAGGCGGCCTCCAGCCCCAGGGTGTCGTACTTGTTCTCGGCGACGTTCTCTTCGTGGGTGGCCGTTTCGTGTGCGCTGAGGGCGGCGAGAGTGGCCTGTTCGAGGTCGGCCTGCAGATGGGCGAGCACGTCTTGCAGCAGCAGATTCTTGTCCATGGTGCGCTATCGGGTTCGAGGTGAGAGAGAGGCCGTGGCCCTCTTCAAAGAGAATGGGGCGCCAACTGCACGCGGTTGCGACCTTCGGCCTTGGCCCGGTACATGGCCACGTCGGCCAGGCGAATCAGCGTGGTGGCGTCATCGGTGCCGCGACTCAGGGCGATACCGATGCTGGCGCCGACTCGCACGGCACGATCTTCCAGATAGATCGGCGTGTCCAGCCCTTCCAGCAGGCGCTTGGCCAGGTCCTGGGCGTCTTCGGCCGATTGCACGTTCTCGCAGATCACCACGAATTCGTCGCCGCCGAGGCGCGCCGGCAGGTCGGCATCACGGATGTACTGGCGCAGGCGTCGGGCGATTTCCGCCAGTACCTGGTCGCCAAAGCCGTGGCCGTGCTGGTCGTTGATCGGCTTGAAGCCGTCCAGGTCGATCAGCATCACCGCGATCAGCTCGTTGCGTCGTTGGCTACGCGCCAGAGCCTGATCCAGATGCTGTTGCAGGGCGGTGCGATTGGCCAGGCCGGTCAGCGGGTCCTGTAGCGCCAGTTCACTGAGGCGCTGGTTGGCCTGCTCCAGTGCCAGGGTGCGCTCGGTGACGCGCTTGGCAAGGACCTGTTCATTGAGTTGCAGCGCCGCTTCGCGCTGGCGCTTGAGTTCGTTGAAGCGAGCCGCCAGGGCGAAGGACAGCAGGATCATCTCCAGCGCCGAGCCGATCTGCATGGCGTACAGGGTGAGGAAGTTCGACGGAATCAGGGCGAAGTTGCGCAGCGCCAGCAGCACCGCGCCGGTCAGCAGCATCAGCCAGGCCAGGGCGAACAGGCGCGCGCCGGGCACCCGGTAGCCGACGCAGACGAAGCTGGTGAGCAGCAGGGTCAGGGTGGCGATCAGGCCGGTCAGCGACATCAGCTGCAGTGCGCGCTGTACCGGCAGCAGTACGGTGCCCAGCAAGGCCGCAGCGATCGCGATGCACAGCATCAGCAGGCCTTTGTCCCAGCGCGGCAGCCATTGTCGGGTATCGAGGAAGCTGCGGGCGAACACCACCGAGAGCAGCGCCGCCGAGGTCAGGCTGACTGGCAGCATGCGGTTGCTCCAGGGCGCGGCCTCGGACCACAGGTACTGCGCGCCAAAACCGTTGAGCGACAGCACGCTGAGGGCGAAGGCAAACATGAACAGCACATAGTTGAGGAAGGGGCGTTCGCGCAGGGCGAGGAACAGCAGCAGGTTGTACAGACCGAGGGCGACCAGTACGCCGAAGTAGAGGGCGTGCACCAGATAGCCGTTCTGGCTGTGCTGCTCGAAATCGCGTGAAGGCATCAGCGCACCGCTGAGGGTCATGCTGCCGCGTGAGTCGACGCGCAGGTACAGCGTGCGCTGCTCGCCAGGTTGCAGGGTGATTTCGAATACCGGGTTGCGATGGCCGACGCTGCGTTCGGCGTAGGGCACGGTGTCGCCGCTGCGTGACTCGCGCACGCCATCGGCGCCGATGTCGTAGAGGCGCACTTCGTCGAGCGAGGCGTAGTTCAGCTCCAGGCGCCAGACGCGTTTTTCCTGGGCATCCGACTGCAGCGGCAGACGCAGCCAGATCGCGCCCGGCACGTAGCCGAAGCTGAGGTCGCGGCGCGTCAGCGAGGCGTGAAACGGGGCGTCGCCGGCGCGGACATCATCCAGGGTCAGGGTGCCTTGCGGGTCGGCGAGGAAATCGACCAGACCATAGAGGTCCTGCGGCCTGCTGTTGTCGTCCAGCTGGGTATTGGCGAGTGCCGATTGGCCGGTCAGCAGCAGGCAGCACACCAGCAGCAAGCCCGGCAATGCGGCCAGGTAGGCGAGGGCGGTGTGTCGGTTGGCTGGCATGGGCAAGGCCTGGTGAATAGGCATCGCCAGATAGTGGCAGAAAGCCCCGTTAGCCTGCTAGTGGCGATCTTTCTGCAGGTGTACGGCCAGTGTGCGCAATGGCGCGAGCTGGCGACAGATCAACGCCAACTGCGTCTGCACCAGCCGCTGGCGCTCGTCGACGTCGTCGGCGATCAGTTCCAGGCTCTGCGCCAGTGCTTCTTCCTCGTCGCTGTGAATGGCCAGCGGTTGTTCGCCGCGCAGGCCGGTGGCGATTTCGTCGAGGCTTCTGGCCAGTGCCTCGGCCTGTTCCAGCAGGTGCGCCTGAGCGGCCTGCGGCAGTTGTTCGCCACGGTGAGCGCCCAGTCCGGAGAGGTAGCTGAGCAGGGTGTGCGAAAGCACCAGGAAGCGGAAACCGAGGTCGGCGTCTTTACGGAAGTGTCCGGGCTCCATCAGCATGTTGCCGAGGGTGGTGGACAGCGCCGCATCGGCGTTGTGCGCATTGCGCCGGGCCAGGCGGTAGCCGAGGTCGTCACGCTTGCCGCGCGCATATTGGGCGATGATCTGGCGCAGGTAGGCGCTGTTGCAGCTCAGCGTGCTCGCCAGCATGCGGCCCAGGCGCCGGCCCTGCCAGTCCGGCAGGATCAGGAATACCGCCAGCCCGGCCAGCACACCGCCGATGAGGGTGTCGATCAGCCTTGGCAGGAACAGGCCGTAACCGTTGCCGATCTGGTTGAAGCAGAACAGCACCAGCAGGGTGATTGCCGCCGTGGCCAGGGTGTAGCGCGTGCTGCGCGTGGCGAAGAAGGCGACCCCGGCGACCACGGCGAACAGGGCCTGGATACGCGGGTCGGGGAACAGATCGAACAACGCCCAGCCGATACCCAGACCGAGCAGGGTGCCGGCGATACGCTGCACCAGCTTCAGGCGCGTGGCGCCGTAGTTCGGTTGGCAGACGAACAGGGTGGTCAGCAGGATCCAGTAGCCCTGGGTCGGGTGAATCAGGTGCAGCAGGCCGTAGCCGGCCGCCAGGGCGATGGACAGGCGCAGGGCATGGCGAAACAGCAGCGAGGTGGGGGTCAGCTGCTGGCCGATACGGTCGACCACCTCGCGCAATGAATGCGGTTCGCGATCGAGCAGGCTGCTGTCCTGTTCATCGGCCAGGGCATCGGGGTTGCTGGCGTTACCCAGCAGCAGGTCCAGGCTGGCCAGGTTGCCAGCCAGCGCGCCGAGCGAGCGCAGCAGACGGCGCCAGGCCGGATTGCTCTGCAGGTGCAGATGGTCGAGCGAGGCATGCAGGTCTTCCAGGGCCTGGCTGCACAGCTCGCGGTATTCGAATGGCTGGCGCAGCTCGATGGCGCTGCCCAGGCGCTGGCAGGCTTCGCCGTGCAGGCGCAGCAGACGCTGGCAGCGGAACAGTACGTCGCTGTGGAAGAAGGCTTCGGCCAGCTCGTTGTAGGGGTAGTGCGACGAGCTGGCGCGCTCGTGAATGTCCTGGGCGAGGAAATACAGCTTCAGGTAGCGATTGACCTTGGGCCCGGGACGCCCGCCGCCAACGCGATGCAGGATGATCTCCTTGGCCGCGTTCAGCGCGGAGACCACCCGCCCGTTCTGCTGGGCGAGGTCCAGACGGCGTTGCTCGATATCCAGTTGGCGCACGGGCTCGAACAAGGCCGCCTTGAGCTTGAGGTACTTGCCCAGCTCGCGAAACAGCCGGGCCAGGCTCTGTTGCACCGGCTGATGGGCGAACAGGCCGTGCCAGATCACCGACAGCAGGCCGTACCAGGCGGCGCCGGCCACCAGCAACAGGGGTTCCAGCCACAGGCCGGCGACACCGCCGCGCTGTTCGACGCCGATCATGCTGTACACGGCGAGGATCAGCGTGCCCGAACCGAGGGTGGCGAAGCGCTCGCCCAGGGAGCCGAGCATGGTCAGGGAAAAAGCGGAAAGCGCCAGGGCAATGACGAACAGCCAGGGATAGGGGAAGAGAAACTCCACCGCATAGGCCGCCGCGCTGAAGCACAGCAGGGTGACCAGCACGGTACCCAGGCGGCCCTGCCAGCTGTCGTCGGTCTCGGTCAGGGCGCAGGCGATGATGCCGAGAAACAGCGGAATCAGCCCATGCATCCAGCCCTGCCACCAGCACAGCGCCAGGGCGCCCGTCAGGGCGATGAGTACTCGCAGGCTGGCGCTGAATTTATCCAGTGCCCAGAGGCGGCGTAGCGATTGGCGAAGACGAGGGCGCGGCATACGAAATCTGATCTGGAGCGATGCGTGCAGCCTACCGGAACTGACCAGTCACTGGGTATCTGTCTGCCGGCAATCTGTTCGGCCTGGCACCTTTCGCGATTGCGTCGTCCGTATCGCGGATAGATACGCTCCTGCGGTTAGCAACTGCTGGTGGACCCGTAGCACATGCGCCGGCCGCGTCGCGGGCCGCGCTGGGACATGGACTATGCTCAACACAGGCCCTCCGCCACCTGTTCGGTATTGCTGCGGGGCCTGGGAGTCGAACGTGTTGCCTGGCTGGTTGCGTCAGTGTCTGTGTGCTCTGATCCTCTGCGGTTCGGTGGGGGCGAGTGCGGCGCCGGGCGCGGTGGTGCGCTTGCAGGTGGATGGGGTGATCGGCCCGGCCAGTGCCGACTACCTGGTGCGCGGTCTGGCCAAGGCGGTGGACGAGGACGCGCAGCTGGTGCTGATCGAGATCGACACCCCTGGCGGCCTGGATAGCTCCATGCGCGCGATCATCAAGGCGATTTTAGCCAGCCCCATCCCGGTGGCCAGTTACGTCGCCCCAGGCGGTGCAAGGGCTGCCAGCGCCGGCACCTACATCCTCTATGCCAGCCATGTCGCCGCCATGGCGCCAGGGACCAACCTTGGCGCTGCCACGCCGGTGGCCATCGGTATGTCTGGCTCGCCGAGCAAGCCGGAGGGCGATGGCAAGGGCGACACGGACAAGCCCGCGCAAGGCGCAAAGGGCTCGGGCGATGCCATGACCGCCAAGCAGGTCAACGATGCAGCCGCTTACATCCACGGTCTGGCCAACATGCGCGGGCGTAATGCCGAGTGGGCCGAACGGGCGGTGCGCGAGGCCGTCAGCCTGTCCGCCGAAGAGGCGCTGGAGCAGAAGGTTATCGACTATCTGGCCAAGGACCAGGGCGACCTGCTGCGCCAGCTGGACGGCAAGACCCTGCAGGCTGCAGGCGTCGAAGTCACCCTGGCTACCGCCGGTGCGCCGCTCATCAGCCATGCGCCGGACTGGCGTACCCGGTTGCTGGCGGTGATCACCAACCCCAGCGTGGCGCTGATTCTGATGATGATCGGTGTCTACGGCCTGTTTTTCGAGTTCTCCAATCCCGGTAGCGGCGTCGGCGGGGTGATCGGTGGCATCAGCCTGGTGCTCGCGCTCTACGCCCTGCAACTGCTACCGGTGAACTATGCGGGGGTGGCGTTGATCCTGCTCGGCATTGCCTTCATCACCGCCGAGGCGTTCTTGCCCAGCTTCGGCGTGCTCGGCATCGGTGGGGTGGTGGCGTTCGTCTTCGGTGGGCTGATCCTGATCGATACCGACGTGCCGGGCTTCGGCATCCCGCTGGCGCTGATCTTCACCCTGGCGCTGATCAGCGCGGCGGCGATCCTGGCCATCGTCAGCATGGCGCTCCGGGCCAGGCAGCGTCAGCAAGTGGCCGGTGGCAGCGGTCTGGTAGGCAGCCTGGTGGCGGTCGCTGCGGTGCGTGACGACGATCCGAGCGCTGGTTGGGTGGCGCTGCAGGGCGAACGCTGGCAGGTGCATAGCGCCTCGCCGTTACGGCCCGGGCAGCAGGTACGAGTCACGGCGCGCGAAGGCGTGCATCTGCAGGTCAGCGCGGTGGATGACCCACCGCCCCAAGGAGGTCACTGATGGGTTTCGAATTGAGTTTTCTTTCACTGGCGATCATCGTCCTGGTGCTGCTCGTCTCATCGTTTCGCATCCTGCGCGAATATGAACGTGGCGTGGTGTTCCAGCTCGGCCGCTTCTGGCGGGTCAAGGGCCCGGGGCTGATCCTGATCATCCCTGGATTGCAGCAGATGGTGCGGGTGGACCTGCGTACCATCGTGCTCGACGTACCACCGCAGGACGTGATCTCCCGCGACAACGTCTCGGTCAAGGTCAACGCGGTGCTCTACTTCCGCGTGCTCGATCCAGAGAACGCCATCATCCAGGTCGAGGACTACATGGTCGCCACCAGTCAGCTGGCGCAGACCACATTGCGTGCGGTGCTCGGCAAGCACGACCTCGATCAGATGCTCGCCGAGCGCGAACAGCTCAATTCCGACATCCAGCAGGTGCTGGACGCGCAGACCGACGCCTGGGGCATCAAGGTCGCCAACGTCGAGATCAAGCATGTCGACATCAACGAGTCGATGGTGCGCGCCATCGCCCGTCAGGCCGAAGCTGAACGTGAGCGGCGCGCCAAGGTGATTCACGCCGAAGGCGAGCTGCAGGCCTCGGAAAAGCTGATGCAGGCCGCCGAGATACTTGGCCGGCAGAGCGGCGCCATGCAGTTGCGTTACATGCAGACGCTGAGCCATATCGCCAGTGACAAGAGCTCGACCATCGTCTTTCCGTTGCCGGTGGAGTTGTTGCGCGGCATCGTCGATCTGAAGGAGCCCAAGGCTTGAATTTAGAACTGATCGGTTCTAAATTGCGCGCATGACGACACGTGGACGACCCAAAAGCTTCTGCCCCGAGCGAGCCCTGGAAAGCGCCATGCAACTGTTCTGGCAGCGCGGTTACGAAGCCGCGTCGCTACAGGACCTGCAGGCGGTAACCGGGCTGTCGAAGAGCAGTCTCTATCAAACCTACCCGAGCAAGCAGGCGTGGTTCGCTGCGGCCTTCAGCCTGTACGTGGCGCAGCGTCGCGCCCTGTTGCTGGAGCAACTGCAGGCGAGCACCTCGCCGCTCGCCTTCATCCGTGAGCGCCTGCTCAGCGTGCTCGAAGACGATGGTCCTGATGGCGTGCCGCGCGGCTGCATGCTGGTCAACGTGGCCAATGAATTCTCCCTGTCGGAACCGGCGCTGGTGCCGGTACTGCAGCAAGCGACGGCGGGTATCTGCCAGATTTTCGAGCAGGCACTGCAACGTGCCGTGGCCTGCGGGGAGCTGAGCAACGGCGAGAACTTCGCGGCCCGCGCCGGTTATCTGCAATGCGTGATGAGCGGCCTGCGTACTCAGGTCAAGTCGGCGGTGCCGGCGGATTCGATTCGCGCCACCGTTGCAGTGGTGATGGCCAGTCTGGATTGCGTTTGAGCGGTTTTTTGTTCGACTAATTTTGGACTGATTGGTTTTTAAAGGAGGTGATATGCGGGAATTGTTCGAGTTGTGTGGCGCCGATCCAGAGCTGCTGTTCTCGCCCTACTGCTGGCGCGTGCGTCTGGCCCTGGCGCACAAGGGGCTGGACTGGCAGAGCCGGCCGATACGCTTCACCGACAAGGAGCTGATCGCCTTTTCCGGGCAGAAGCTGGTGCCGGTGCTGACCGAGGATGGCGAGGCGGTGCATGACAGCCTGGCGATCTTCGCCTACCTGGACCAGCGTTATCCGCAGCAGCCCTTGCTCGGCGATGGCCTGGCCAGCGAGCGCGCGCGCCTGGTGGAACGCCTGAGCTTTAACATGGTGCGCGTGCCCTTGTTGAAGATGCTCATCCCGCGCGTGTGGCAGGTGATCGACCCGGCCGACCGCGAGTATTTCCGCAGCAGCCGGGAGAAGGCGCTGGGCATGAGCCTGGAGGCGTTCGCCGATCCGCAGGGCGGTGAGCGGCTGTTCCGTGAAGGCGTGGCGCCGCTGGAAATGTGGCTGCGTGATCAGCCTTTCCTCGAAGGCCAGGCGCCTGGCGGTTGTGACTACCTGCTGGCCGGCATGCTGTTCTGGGCCTGGTGCCTGGGCGCGCAGCCCTGGGCCGACGACTCGGCGCTGGGGGCCTGGTTCGCGCGTATCCTGCAGGTTTATGAAGCGACCCACGGCCCGGTCAAGCGGGCCTCTATCCATGTGGAGCAGAGCAAATGATCGACCTGTACTACTGGACCACACCCAACGGCCACAAGGTCAGCATCTTTCTCGAGGAGGCCGGGCTCGACTACCGCATCGTGCCGGTGCATATCGGCAAGGGCGAGCAGTTCGCGCCGGAGTTTCTCAAGATCGCGCCGAACAACCGCATTCCGGCCATCGTCGATCACGCGCCGGCCGATGGCGGCGAGCCCATCGCGTTGTTCGAGTCCGGGGCGATTCTCGAATACCTGGCCGACAAGAGCGGGCAGTTCCTGTCGCGCGAGACGCGTGCGCGTTTCGGCGTGCTGCAGTGGCTGTACTGGCAGATGGGCGGCGTCGGACCGATGGCGGGGCAGAACCATCACTTCGTGCGTTATGCGCCGGAGCCTATTCCCTATGCCATCGACCGTTACGTGAAGGAGACCGCGCGCCTGTACGCTGTGCTCGACCGCCAACTGGCCGGGCGCGATTACGTGGCGGGTGAGTACTCCATCGCCGACATGGCCATCTACCCCTGGGCCAAGCTGTGGAAGACGCAGCAGCAGAAGCTGGAGGACTTTCCCAACATGGCCGCCTGGCTCGAACGCATCGATGCGCGCCCGGCGGTGCAGCGTGCTTATGCGTTGGTGGAGCAGGTGAACGCCGACCCACAGGCGCTGCTTAGCGCCGAGGCGCGGCGCCTGCTGTTCGGGCAGTGACGGACGGGCGAAATTTCTCGTGGATTTTCCGGTGAGCTGGCTCACGCTTTCCTAGACTTCAGACTGTTGGCCCGCAATGGTTGGAGATGGTCATGCGAATCGGCGTACCCAAGGAAATCAAGAACCACGAGTACCGCGTCGGTCTCACGCCGCAGTCGGTGGCCGAGCTGACTGCGCTCGGCCATGAGGTGTGGATCGAAACCCAGGCTGGCGCCGCCATCGGTTTCGCCGACGAGGATTATCTCGAGGCCGGCGCGCAGATCGCCAAGGACTCGGCGCAGGTGTTCCAGCAGGGGCAGTTGATCGTCAAGGTCAAGGAACCGCTGGCGGTGGAGCGCGCCAGGTTGCGAGCCCACCACACGCTGTTCACCTACCTGCACCTGGCCCCGGATCGTGCGCAGACCGACGAGCTGATGGCCGGCGGTGCCACCTGTATCGCCTATGAAACGGTGACCGACGCCCAGGGCCGCCTGCCGCTGCTGGCGCCGATGTCGGAAGTGGCCGGGCGCATGTCGATCCAGGCGGGTGCCAGTTGCCTGGAGAAGGCTCGCGGCGGGCGTGGCGTATTGCTGGGTGGTGTGCCAGGTGTGGCGCCGGGCAAGGTGGTGATTCTCGGCGGTGGGGTGGTTGGCAGTCATGCCCTGGCCATGGCGGTTGGGCTGGGCGCGAATGTCACGGTACTCGACCGCAGCGTCGATGCGTTGCGCCGGCTCGATGCCCAGTATGGCAATCGCATCACCACGCTCTACTCCACTCGCGCGGCGGTACGCGAACAGGTGCTGGACGCCGATCTGGTGATTGGTGGGGTGCTGATTCCCGGCGCCGCAGCGCCGAAGCTGATCACCGCGGACATGGTGCGGCAAATGAAGGCGGGCGCGGTGCTGGTGGATGTCGCCATCGATCAGGGCGGCTGCGCCGAAACCTCACATGCGACCACCCATGCCGACCCCATCTATGTGGTCGACGATGTGGTGCACTACTGCGTGGCCAACATGCCCGGCGCGGTGGCGCGAACCTCGACACTGGCGCTGAACAACGCCACGCTGCCTTTCGTCGTGGCGCTGGCGCAGAAAGGTACGCGGCGAGCGCTGGAGGACGATCCGCATCTGCTCGCCGGCCTCAACGTTGCCCGCGGGGTGATTACCTGTGGCAGCGTCGCCGAGGCGCATGGACTCAAGTTTCAGTCACCTGCCAGCGTGCTCGAGCAGCTGTAGGCTGGTGGCCTACAAGGGCCAGACCCACAGCAGCAGGGGGACGCTGAGGCAGACCACGAGAATCTCCAGCGGCAAACCCAGGCGCCAGTAATCGCCGAAATTAAAGCCGCCTGGGCTGAGAATCAGGGTGTTGTTCTGGTGACCGATGGGCGTCAGGAACGAGCACGAGGCGCCGATGGCCACGGCCATGAGCAGGGCATCCGGGCTCACGCCGAGCTGACTGGCGGCGCTCAGGGCAATCGGGCACATCACCGCTGCGGTCGCGGCGTTGTTCATGAAATCCGACAGGGTCATGGTCACCACCAGCAGCAGGGTGACGATGATGATCGGGTTGCCTTGCGCCAGTTGCTCCATCAGCAGCCGCGCCAGCAGATCGGCCGCGCCGCTGGTGGACATCGCCCCCGCCACCGGAATCAGTGCGCCGAGCAGCACGATCACCGGCCAGTCGATGGCTTCGTAGACGGCTCGCAGCGGTACCAGGCGCAGCAGCATGTAGGCCAGCACCCCGCAGGCGAATGCAATCGCTGCCGAGAGCAAGCCGAAGGCCGCTGCAGCGATGGCCAGCAACATGATGACGAGGGCCAGGTTGGCCTGACTCGAATCCGGAATATTGATCGCCCGCGCCGCCAGGGGCACGCAGCCATAGTCGTTGGCGAATTCGCCGATGTCTTCACTGCTGCCCTGCAGCAACAGGACGTCACCGCTTTGCATCGTGGTCGAGCGCAGGCGCTTTATCGAGCGGTGGCTCTGTCGCGAAATGGCCAGCAGGTTGATGGAGTAACGGCTGCGCAAGCGTGTGCTGCTGGCCGAGCGTCCGATCAGCGATGAGTCGGGTTTGACCAGCAGCTCCTGCATGGCGCGTTCGTCGCCGTTGCTTTCCTTGTTCTCCGTGTCGCTCGGTTCTTCTTTGTGCTGTTCCTCTTGCGCCTCGCGCTCGGCCTCCAGCAGCAGGTCCAGCTTGCTGAGCACCTCTCCCAGCTCTTCCGGGTCGGCTTCGATCACCAGCACATCGTCGGCCTGCAGCACGCGCCGTGGATTGGGCGCCGTCAGACGCAGCTTGTTGCGCACCATGGCCACCACCTGGGCGTCGGCTTCATCGAGCAGTTGCTCGATCTCGCGCAGCGTCTTGCCCTGGGCCATGCCGCCTTCCTTGATTCGCGCCTCGGTCAGGTAATGGCCGGTGTCGAAACTGGCGGCGTTGCCGACTTCGCGCTTCGGTACCAGGCGCCAGCCGAGCAGGCTGATGAACAGCACGCCTGCCAGGGCTACGGCCACGCCCACCGGGCTGAAGTCGAACATGGCGAAGGGACCGGCGCCTTGTTGCGCACGGAAGCTGGAGACGATCAGGTTCGGCGGTGTGCCGATCAGCGTGGTCATACCGCCGAGAATGGTGCCGAAGGCCAGTGGCATCAGCAGGCGCCCGGGTGGCAGTTCCAGGCGTGAGGCGATCTGCAGGGCGATCGGCATCAGCAGCGCCAGGGCGCCGACATTGTTCATGAAGGCCGACAGCAGGGCGCCGAGCGCGGTCAGTGCAGCGATCGAGACCATCACTCCGGCGCCGCTGGGCAACAGGCGCAACGCCAGCCGATTGACCGCTCCGGTGCGTTGCAGGCCATGGCTGAGCACCAGCACGCAAGCCACGGTGATGACCGCCGGATGACCGAAGCCGACGAAGGCTTCGCGCTCCGGCACCAGGCCGACGATCACGCAGGCCAGCAGCGCAGCCAGCGCCACCACGTCGTGACGCCAGCGGCCCCAGATGAACAGGCCCATGCTGGCGAGGAGAATGACGAATATCTGGCCTTGTTCGAGTGTCATGAAGCGGCGCCGTCCTTGAAATTGCAGCTTTGCATCTGCTGTTCATAGCAGAGTCTGCGCCGCGTCGGCAGTTCCCGGCGCGCCATCAATGGAGGCGCAACGTCGCGCCTTCAGACGTACTGTGCGGCGGCGTAACCCGAGGCCCAGGCCCACTGGAAATTGAAACCGCCCAAATGGCCGGTGACGTCGAGCACTTCGCCGATGAAATACAGGCCCGGCACCTTCAGCGACTCCAGCGTCTTCGATGACACTTCGTCGGTGTTCACCCCGCCCAGGGTCACTTCGGCGGTGCGGTAGCCCTCGGTGCCCGCCGGCACCAATTGCCAGTCGGACAGGCGTTCGGCAATCGCCTTGAGTTCACCGGGCGTGTACTGCTTGAGCGGTTTGTTGGCGAACCAGCTATCGACCAGCAGGGTCGCCATCTTCTTGGTGAACAGCTCGGCCAACAGGGTCTTCAGTTCGCTGTTGCCGCGCTCGCGCTGCTGCGTCGCCAGCCACTCGGGCAGGTCGATGTGCGGCAGCAGGTCGATGTGCAGGGTATCGCCCGCTTGCCAGTAAGACGAAATCTGCAGGATCGCCGGCCCGGACAGCCCACGGTGAGTGAAGAGGATGTTCTCGACGAAACTCTGGCCGTTGCAACTCACCCGGCAGTCCTCCACCGAGGTACCGGAAAGCTCGCTGCACAATGTCTTGAGCTGCGGGTCGGTAAGAGTGAAGGGCACCAGCCCGGCGCGTGTCGGCAGCAGTTCGTGGCCGAACTGCTTGGCCACCTGATAGCCAAAACCGGTGGCGCCCAGGGTCGGGATAGACAGCCCTCCGGTGGCGATCACCAGGGATTGGCAGCGTATCTCGCCGAGGTCGCTCTGCAGCAGGAAACCGTCTTCGCTCTTGGCTATGTTCTGCACGGCCGTATTCAGGCGAATCTGCGCGCCGGCTTCGGCGCATTCGGCCAGCAGCAGTTCGAGGATGTCACTGGACTTGTTGTCGCAGAACAGCTGACCAAGCTTCTTTTCGTGGTAGGGCACGCCATGTTTGGCCACCAGGCCGATGAAGTCCCACTGAGTGAAGCGCGCCAGGGCGGACTTGCAGAAGTGCGGGTTGCCGGACAGGAAGTTGCCCGGCTCGCAGTACAGGTTGGTGAAGTTGCAGCGCCCGCCGCCGGACATGAGGATTTTCTTGCCGGCCTTGTTGGCGTGGTCCAACATCAATACGCGGCGACCACGGGCGGCTGCGCTGGCTGCACACATCAGGCCGGCGGCCCCTGCGCCGATGATCAGTACGTCGGTTTGCAACACGAGATGTCCTCAGGTGAATCGGCTGACGCAGCCAGCGCTGCGTGAAACCGCTGAAGTTTACCCGAAGCCGCTCTGCACCGCGGTCCTGACCTGCGCGTTGTCGGCGGGGCAGGTGCACCTGGCGGGCTGTTTCACATATGAGACAGTGACGCGTGGCGTTGTGCCTGCTATCAATAGAGCTGATCATTTCGGATGGATCGCCACCAATGACCGCTTTGCGTGCCTGGCTATTGCTTTTGCTACTGTCGCCGGCACTGGCTTCGGCTGAGCTGTTGCGACTGGTGGCAGACCCCTGGCCGCCATTCAATGATCAGCGGCTGCCCGGCAAAGGGCTTTCCACCGACCTGGTGGAGCAGGCTCTGGCCCGCGCCGGCTACACCACCAGTTATGTAGAGGTGCCCTGGGAGCGCGCGGTGCTGGGGCTCAAACGCAAGGATTACGACGTCCTGATCAACGCCTGGTACAGCGATGAGCGTGCCGAGTATGGTTATTTCTCCCAGCCTTATCTGGTCAATCGCATCCGCTTCATGCAGCGCAAGGGCAGCGATATCCACTTCGAGACTCTGGCCGATCTCTACTCGCACAGCATTGCGGTGGTCAGGGGCTATGCCTATTCCAAGGAATTCGACAGTGATCCGCAGTTGCTCAAGGTTGGCGTTGGCAGCTTCGAAATCGCCGCGCGCATGTTGCATGCCGGGCGCGTGCAGTTGGCGCTGGAGGACGAAGTGGTCGCGCGCTACATGCTTGGCAACACGCTGAGCAGCATTCGCGACGAGCTGGAGTTTCTGCCGCTGCCGTTGAGCGAGAACGGTCTGCATATCCTGGTCCGGCGCAGCCATCCCCATCATCGCGAGATCGCCATGCGCTTCGATGCCGCGATTCAGGCGATGAGCGACGATGGCAGCTATGCCGCGACGCTGCAGCGGCACACGCACTGATCAGGCCAGGACAGTGCGCGCGCGGCCTTGCTGCTTGGCCTGGTACAGGCGAATGTCGGCTTCATGCAGCAGGCTTTCCAGATCTTCCGGCTCACCCTGATAGAGCCCGGCGCTGAACGATAAGGCCGGGGCACCGACGGCGTAGTGCAGCTCGGCGCATTGCCGGCGCAACTTGTCCAGTATCTGAACCACATGCTGCGCTGGGTGCAGGGTCAGCAGGGCGAACTCCTCGCCGCCCAGGCGGCCCAGCAGCATGTCGGGAAAGGCATTGCTCATCGCCCGTGCGAACACCACCAGGGCACTGTCGCCGCTGGCATGGCCGAAACCGTCGTTGATGTGCTTGAAGTGGTCGAGGTCGAGCATCGCCACGCTGACCTCGCGGTTCTCGCGCTGCGCTTTCTGCAGCATCTGCGCGCCCTGTTCATAGAAGGCACGGCGATTGTTCAGGCCGGTCAGGGCATCGAACTGCGCGGCCTTCTTCAACGCACGCAGCAGATCGCGTCGCTCCAGGGTGGACATCACTCGGCAGTTCAGCTCTTCCGGGCAGAAGGGCTTGCGCAGGAAGTCGTCGGCGCCATGCTTGATGAACTGCGCACTGAGCGAACCCTTGGGGTCGGCAGACACGCCGATGATGATCAGGTCATTGAGACGCAGCTTCTGCCGCAGCAGCTTGACCAGTTCGAAGCCGCTGACGCCGGGCATGGCATGGTCGAGCACCATCAGGTCGAGATCCGGGTGATCATTGAGCCGGCGCAGGGTTTCCTTGCCGTCGCTGGCCTCGATGATCTGGTAGTGGTGCGGCTCGAGAATGTGGCGAATGAAGCGGCGCTGCGCGCTAGAGTCGTCGGCGATGAGAATCTTGATGTGGCTGTTGTGGTCGAGCCGGTGCAGCAGGCGGAAGGCGTACTCGTAGGAGTGTTGGCTTTCCTTGAGCACGTAGTCGACCACGCCTTTCATCAACAGCTCGTCACGGCGCTGCTCGTTGTAGCTGCCACTGAGCACGATGCAGGGCAGGTGGTAGCGCATCACCAGATCGACGCTCTCGCCGTCTGGTGCGTCTGGAAGGTTCAGGTCGACGATGGCGGCGAAGAACAGCGCCGCCGAAGTTTCCAGCATCACCTCGGCTTCTGCCAGCGAGGCACAGAAGATCGGTTCCAGATCGGTTTCCTGACGGAACAGATGTTCGAGGATTTTCAGTACCAGTGGACTGTCTTCAATGACCAGAATATTGCGCATGGGTAACCCCGGCCCAGGCCGTTTGAGTCTTTATATCAGCCTTACAATAGACGCACACGCAAAGTTCTACCCTTGATTTTTCCTTCGCTCAGGCGCTTCAGCGCGTGGCGCGCAACGTCGCGCTGCACGGCGACGAACGCCTGGTAATCGAACAGGGCGATCTTGCCCACCTGGTCGCCGGCAATGCCGGCATCGCCGGTCAGGGCTCCGAGGATATCGCCGGGGCGCAGCTTCTCCTTGCGCCCGGCGCCGATGCACAGCGTATGCATCGGCGGCAGCAGCGGCTCGCCGCCCGCCTTGGCTTGCGGCAGCGGGTACCAGGCCAGCTCCCGGCCTTGCAGCGTTTCGATGGCCTGGGCACGACTCGCTTCGGACGGTGCCACCAGGCTCAGCGCCAGGCCTTTCTCGCCGGCGCGGCCACTGCGGCCGATACGGTGGATGTGCACCTCGGCATCACGCGACAGCTCGACGTTGATCACCATTTCCAGCCCGGCGATGTCCAGGCCGCGCGCGGCCACGTCGGTGGCCACCAGCACGCTGAGGCTGCGGTTGGCGAACAGGGCGAGGATCTGGTCGCGCTCGCGTTGCTCCAGATCGCCATGCAGGGCCGCAGCAGAAATCTTCTCGGCTTCCAGTTGCGCGGCCAGTTCATCGCACTGCTGGCGCGTGGCGCAGAAGGCCACCACCGGCTGCTTGCGGAAATGCCGCAGCAGGGTGCTGACCGCCTCCAGGCGTTGGCCGGGAGCGATCTCGTAGAAACGCTGTTCGATCTGCCCGTCGTCGTGCTGGGCCTCGACCTCGACCCGCTCCGGGCTACGCAGGAAGCGTGCAGCGAGTTGCTCGATGCTGCTTGGGTAGGTGGCGGAGAACAGCAGGGTCTGCCGGCGTGCCGGGGTCTGCTGGATGATTTCGCTGATGCTGTCGATGAAGCCCATGTCGAGCATGCGGTCGGCTTCGTCGAGTACCAGGGTATTGAGACCGTCGACTTTCAGCGTGCCCTTGCGCAGGTGTTCCTGCACCCGTCCCGGCGTGCCGACGATGACGTGGGCGCCATGCTCCAGCGAGCCGATCTGCGGCCCGAAGGGCACGCCACCGCAGAGGGGCAGTATCTTGATGTTGTCGGCGGCGCGGGCCAGGCGGCGCAGTTCCTTGGCCACCTGGTCGGCCAGCTCCCGCGTCGGGCACAGCACCAGCGCCTGGCAACCGAAAAAGCGCGGGTTGAGCGGGTGCAGCAGGCCGATGCCGAAGGCCGCGGTCTTGCCGCTACCGGTCTTGGCCTGGGCAATCAGGTCGCGGCCCTTGAGGATCAGCGGCAGGCTGGCAGCCTGGATGGGGGTCATCTCGGTATAGCCAATGGCGGCGAGGTTGGCCTGCATGGCGGCAGAGAGGGGCAGGCTGGCGAAGGCGGTAGCGGTCACGGCAAGTGCTCGGGGGTGACGAAACAGGGCGGCAGTGTAGCAGGCTGGCTCATTCGTCCGCTGAAACCTCGATATTGCGGCTGCCACGGCCCTCGTTCGCATCCAGTTGCAGGAAGATCGCCGCCGCCAGCATCGACAGCAGGCCGACGCACAGGTAGGTGGCCTGGAATGCCTGCAGCACATGCTCATGGTCGCCCAGCTCACGGCTGAAACCACTGAGCAGCGCAGCTGCCGAGGCAACGCCAAGGCCCATCGCCAGTTGCACCACGACCGACAGCAGGCTGTTGCCGCTGCTGGCGTCGCGGTTGTCCAGATCGATCAGGGTCACGGTGTTCATCGCGGTAAATTGCAGCGAATTGCAGGCGCCGATCAGGCTCAGCTGGATGACCAGTTGCAGCGTCGAGCTCTCGGCATCGACCAGGGCCAGACTGGCGATCAGGGCGCCGAGCAGCAGGGTGTTGCTGGTGAGGATGTTGCGGTAGCCGAGGCGTTCGATCAGCGGCCTGGCCAGCGGTTTGGCGGCCATGGCGGCCAGCGCCAGAGGGATCAGGCTCATGCCGGCCTGGGCCGGCGAATAGCCCATCGCCAGTTGCAACAGCAACGGCGTGAGAAAGGGCAGTGCTCCGCTGCCCAGACGGGCGAACAGGTTGCCGATGATGCCCACGGCGAAGCTGCGCGTGTGGAACAGCCTGGGGGCGAACAGGGGGTGTTCGATACGCCCGGCGCGCAGCCAGTAGGCGGCCAGGCAGGCCATGCCGCCGAGCAGCAACAGCACCACGCGCATGGTTGGCAGGTGCAGTTCGCCAAGCCCTTCCAGCGCCACGGTGATCAGCAGCATGGCGGCGCCGAACAGCAGGAAACCGGCCGTATCGAAACGACTGCGCTCCGGCCCGCGCAGGTCCGGCATATGCCGCAGCGCCGCCCAGCAACCGAGCAGTCCCACCGGCAGGTTGATCAGGAAGATCCAGTGCCAACTGGCTACTTCCACCAGCCAGCCGCCGAGGCTCGGGCCGATCAGCGGGCCGAGCAGGCCGGGCAGGGTGATGAAGCTCATGATTCGCACCAGCTCCGAGCGCGGATAGGCACGCAGCACCACCAGGCGCCCGACGGGCATCATCAGGGCGCCGCCAAGACCCTGGATGACACGCGCGGCGATCAGCATGCTGAGCGACCCCGACAGCGCGCAGAGCAGCGAGCCGAGGCTGAACAGGGCAATGGCACCGAAAAAGATGCGCCGCGTGCCGAAACGGTCGGCGATCCAGCCCGAGGCCGGAATCAGCAGGGCTACGGTGAGCATGTAGGCGATCACCACCGACTGCATGCGCAGCGGGTCTTCGCCGAGATCGCCGGCCATGGCCGGCAGTGCGGTATTGAGGATGGTGCCGTCCAGCGTCTGCATGAAGAAGGCGATGGCGACTATCCAGGGCAGCAGGCGGGCGGTGCGTGGGTCAAGCAGGCTGGGGTTGGTCATGCTGTTCTCATGGTCTGTGCGATTCACTCTAGGCTGACGGCTCGGCTGCGGCAACTGCGGCAGGCGCGAGTCAACGGCAGTGCTACGCTGGATTGACTGGCACATTGCCCCGCAAGGGCTAAGGATGGCTTCATGCGCTGGTTCTCTCTGTGGCTTTCGCTGGCCTGCCAGTCGCTGCTGGCTGCCGAGTGGTTTCCGTATCCGGTGCGTGTCGATGGCCGCCTGCTGGATTACCGGCCTCTGCCAGTGGCCAGTCAGCCCTGGCGCATTTGCGCGCTACTGCCCCATGGCAAGGACCGTTACTGGTGGGGCGTGGCCTGGGGCCTGGATCAGGAGGCCAGCCGTCTGGGCGTGCGCCTGGGCATCTATGAGGCGGGTGGTTACGAGCATGCCGATGTGCAGGTGGAGCAGTTCGAGCACTGTGTGGCCGAGGGTGCCGATGCCTTCGTCGTCGCCAGTATCAACACCTATGACCTGTGCCGCGCGGCAGAAGTGCAGATCAAGGCCGGGCGGCCAGTGATCGACCTGGTCAATCGTCTGGAATGCCCGAGGCTCAGCGCACATTCGCGGGTCGACTTCGCCGACATGGCGCGTACCACGCTCGAGTACCTGGTGCGCGCCAGCGGCGGTCGGCCGATTCAGGTCGGCTGGCTACCGGGGCCGGCCGATGCCGGTTGGGTGCAGGACGCCGAGCGTGGCCTGCGTGATGCCTTGCGCGGAACCCAGGTGACCCTGGCCCATGGCGGCTATGGTCCGGTGGATCGCAGCCGGCAGGCGCAGCTGGCGCGCGAGCTGTTCAAGCAGCATCCGCATCTCGATTACCTGATCGCCAATGCCGAAGCGGCGGCCTTTGCCGCACAGCTGGTGCGCAATGTCGGCTCCAAGGCGCAAGTGCTGTCGCTGTACGCCAGCGAGCGTGTGCTGGAGCAGATTCGCGAGGGACAGGTGCTGGCCGCACCGACCGATTCACCGGTGATTCAGGCGCGTATCGCGCTGGATCTGGCCGTACGTGCTTTGCAGGGCGAAAAACTGCCGCGCCTGGTGAGCCCGCAGATCGAAATGCTCGACGCGGGCTCACTGGATCGCTTCGATCTCGGCCGGCTGATGCCGCCCGAGGGGCACTGGATGATCCGCCAGGAGTTACCCGACTAAGCGGTCTTCCAGGCTGCGCAGCGGCGTGCCGCGAACCGGGCGTTCGCCAGCGACGAAGTAGGGCGCGGTGCTGCGTGGCAATGGCTGGCGACCGCGAATCCGGTCGGCGATCTTCTCGGCCATCATGATGGTGGTGGCGTTGAGGTTGCCGGTGATGATCTCCGGCATGATCGACGCATCCACCACGCGTAGCCCCTGCAGACCGTGCACGCGGCCCTGGCCATCGACTACCGCCATGTCGTCCTCACCCATCTTGCATGAGCAGGAAGGGTGGAAGGCGGTCTCTGCATGCTCGCGGATGAAGGCATCCAGTTCGGCGTCGCTCTGCACATGCGCACCAGGACTGATTTCACGGCCACGGTAAGGATCGAGTGCCGGCTGCGCCATGATCTCGCGGGTGAGACGAATGCCGTCGCGGAACTCCTGCCAGTCCTGCTCGGCGCTCATGTAGTTGAACAGGATGCTCGGATGCTGACGCGGATCCTTGGACTTGAGCTGCACACGCCCACGGCTGGGCGAGCGCATCGAGCCGACGTGAGCCTGGAAACCGTGCTCGTTCACCGCGTTGCTGCCGTTGTAGTTGATCGCTACCGGCAGGAAGTGGAACTGGATGTTGGGCCAGGCGAATTCCGCTCGGGTGCGGATGAAACCACCGGCTTCGAACTGGTTGCTGGCGCCGATGCCTTCGCCGGCGAACAACCATTTGGCACCGATGCCCGGCTGGTTGAGCAGCTTGAGCGCCGGGTACAGCGACACCGGCTGGGTGCAGGCGTACTGCAGGTACATTTCCAGGTGATCCTGCAGGTTCTGGCCGACGCCAGGCAGTGCATGCACCAGCGGGATCTCCAGCTCGCGCAGCAGCGCAGCGGGGCCGACGCCGGAGCGCTGCAGAATTTGCGGCGAGGCGATGGCGCCAGCGCACAGCAGCACTTCGCGGCGGGCGCGCGCCTCGCTGGCATCGTTCGAGTTGCCGATCAGATAGCTGACGCCGCTGGCGCGCTTGCCATCGAAGAGGATGCGGTCAGTGGTGGCGTGGGTGACGATGGTCAGGTTGGGGCGGGCCCGGGCCTGGTCCAGATAGCCGCGAGCCGTGCTGGCGCGGCGGCCTTCCGGCGTCACAGTACGGTCCATCGGGCCGAAACCTTCCTGCTGATAGCCGTTGAGGTCATCGGTACGCGGGTAGCCGGCCTGCACGCCGGCCTCGACCATGGCGTGGAACAGCGGGTTGTTGCCGGCCTTGGGCGTGGTCACGCTGACCGGGCCGTCGCCGCCGTGGTAATCGTTGGGGCCGATGTCGCGGGTTTCCGCCTTGCGGAAGTACGGCAGGCAGTCCAGATAGGTCCAGTCCTCCAGGCCCTTGGCCGTGGCCCAGTTGTCGAAGTCCAGCGCGTTGCCGCGGATGTAGCACATGCCGTTGATCAGCGACGAGCCACCCAGGCCCTTGCCGCGTCCGCACTCCATGCGCCGGTTGTTCATGTACGGCTCGGGGTCGGTCTCATAGGCCCAGTTGTAGCGCCGGCCCTGCAGCGGAAAGGCCAGTGCGGCGGGCATCTGGGTGCGGAAATCCAGACGGTAGTCGGGGCCACCGGCTTCCAGCAGCAGCACGCTGACATCTGCGTCTTCGCTCAGACGGGTGGCCAGGACGTTGCCGGCCGAACCGGCGCCGATGATGATGTAGTCGAATTCCTGGGTCATGGCTCCTCCTGTTGCCCGGCTGCGAGCCGGGAAAACCTGGATGAATGTCCCCGGATTGCATCCGGGCTACGAGGCGGCGCTTTTTGTAGGAGCGGCGTTTGCGATCAGAACACCGAGGCGTAGTCGCCCATTTCCAGCTGCACCGACTTGATACGGGTGTAGTGGCCGAGGGTGACCAGGCCGTTCTCGCGGCCGACGCCGGACTGCTTGTAGCCGCCCACTGGCATTTCGGCCGGCGACTCGCCCCAGGTGTTGATCCAGCAGATGCCGGCTTCCAGCTTGTGGATCACCCGGTGCGCGCGGTTGAGGTCGCGGGTCACCACGCCAGCGGCCAGGCCGTAGTCGGTGTCGTTGGCGCGGCGGATCGCTTCCTCTTCGTCGTCGTAGATGAGGATGCTCATCACCGGGCCAAAGATTTCCTCGCGCACGATGGTCATGTCGTCCCGGCAATCGGTGAACACGGTGGGGGCGACGTAGGCGCCATTGGCGTAGTCGCCATCGGTGACGCGTGTGCCGCCGATCAGCAGGCGCGCGCCTTCGCTGCGGCCCTTGTCGATGTAACCGAGCACGCTCTCCATGTGCGCGAAGCTCACCAGCGGACCGAAGTTGGTGGCGTCATCCAGCGGGTCGCCGAGGCGGATGCGCTTGACCCGATCCAGGACCTTGGCTTCGAAACGCGCCTGCAGCATGCGCGGCACGAACACGCGGGTGCCGTTGGTGCACACCTGGCCGGAACTGTAGAAGTTGGCCATCACCGCGATATCGGCGGCGCGGTCCAGGTCGGCGTCTTCGAAGACGATCAGCGGCGATTTGCCGCCCAGTTCCATGGTCACTTCCTTGAGGCTGGAGCTGGAGGCGCTGGCCATCACCTTCTTGCCGGTGACGGTGCCGCCGGTGAAGGAAATCTTCTCGATGCCCGGATGCTCGGTCAGCCACTGGCCAACTTCGCGGCCGCTGCCGGTCAGTACGTTGAACACACCGGCGGGCAGGCCGGCCTCGGTGTAGATCTCGGCCAGTTTCAGTGCGCTCAGCGAGGTCACTTCGCTGGGCTTGAAGATCATCGCGTTGCCGGCGGCCAGGGCCGGTGCGGACTTCCACAGGGCGATCTGGATCGGGTAGTTCCAGGCGCCGATGCCTGCGACCACGCCCAGTGGCTCGCGACGGGTATAGACGAAGGAGGTTTCGCGCAGCGGGATCTGCTCGCCCTCGATGGCCGGAATCAGGCCGGCGTAATACTCGAGCACGTCGGCGCCGGTGACGATATCGACGTAGCGCGTTTCCGAGAGCGGCTTGCCGGTGTCGAGCGTTTCCAGCTCGGCCAGCTCATCGTTGCGTTCACGCAGGATATCCACCGCCTTGCGCAGGATGCGTGAGCGCTGCATGGCTGTCATCGCCGCCCACACCTTTTGCCCTTCGCTGGCACTGGCTACCGCATGGTCGACATCGGCCTGGCTGGCGCGCTGCACCTTGGCCAGTACTTCACCGGTGGCCGGGTTGATGCTGTCGAAGGTTTCTCCACTGCTGGCGGCGACGTACTGGCCACCGATGTACAGCTGCTGTTCGGCGAAACGGGGCATGGGCTGTCCTCTGAACTCGGTCAATCTGCTTGGAGAACAGCCTATTTTATTTAAATTGAACGATCAATCAATAAAAACGACAGGGCGCAGCCAATCACGACATGGCCGCATGGCTGTCACGGGGCGTGAGTCAGATCGAGCGGCGGGGTTCAGCCGCCTGCATGACGGAATTAGTCGGCAGCCTTGGCCAACTGCAGGTCGAGGTAGTCATAGGCGATGCGGCGCGCCTGGGCTGTATCGAAGGTTTCGCCGGACAGCGCACCGCGCAGCCACAGGCCGTCGATCAGCGAGGCCAGGCCGCGCGCGGCCTGGCGCGCCTGATCCTGCGGCAGGGCGCGGCGGAACTGGCCGCAGAGGTTGGAGTAGAGGCGGTGGTCGTTGACCCGTTGCAGCCGGCGCAACGCGGGCTGGTGCATGCTGCTGGCCCAGAACGCCAGCCAGGTCTTCATCGCCGGGCCGCTGACCTGGCTGTCATCGAAGTTGCCGTCGATCATCGTCCGCAGATGGGCGCGTGGGCTGTCGTCGGTCATGCCCTGGCGTCGCTCGGCCACGGCATCGCGTAGCGCCTGCATCAGGTGGCGCATGGTCGCCTCGAGCAGGCCGTTCTTGTCCTTGAAGTAGTGGCTGATGATGCCGTTGGAGACCCCGGCCAGGCGGGCGATGTAGGCGATGCTGGCGTCGGCCATGCCGACCTGGTCGACGGCTTCCAGGGTAGCGGCGATCAATTGCGAACGACGAATGGGCTGCATGCCGACCTTGGGCATGGGGCTCTCCATGGGGAACAGGAGGGCGCAGTCTAGGCGGACTTTGATCGCCTGATCAATTAAACAGAGTGACCCGGCAGGCGCCAGAAACGAAAAAGCGGGCCGTAGCCCGCTTCGTCTTGAGCGTGGATTAGCTTATTTCAGCCACTCGGCAACGCGATCCGGGTTCTTGGCGATCCAGTCCTTGGCGGCCTGGTCCGGCTTGGCGCCTTCGCGAATGGCCAGCATGACCGAGCCCACTTCTTCACCGCTCCAGGAGATCTTGCTGAGGAAGGCGGCAGCGTCGGCAGCCTTGGTCTTCAGATCAGGGTTGGCCACGGTGTCGACGTGTTCGTCATCACCGAAGACTTTCTTCGGATCTTCCAGGAAGCGCAGTTTCCACTTGGCGAACATCCAGTGCGGAATCCAACCGGTGACCACGATCGGCTTTTGGCCTTTCTCGGCGCGGGTCAGGGCGGTAGCCATGGCCGGACCGGAGCTCGGCATCAGCTTGATGCTGGCCAGGTTGTATTCCTTGATGGCCTCTTCGGTGCGGCGCATCACACCAGCGCCGGCGTCGATACCGGTGATCTTGCCGTCGAAGTCCTTGGCGTATTTCTCCAGGTCTTCGATGCTCTTGGCTTGCACGTAGTCCGGCACGATCAGGCCGATCTTGGCGCCAGCGTAGTTGGTGCCGAGGATTTCCACCTTGTCCTTGAGTTTCTCGTAGTACTCACCGTGGGTGGCGGGCAGCCAGGCGGAGAGGGTGGCGTCGAGGTCGCCGCGGGCCACGCCCTGCCACATGATGGCGGGTTCGACCGGCTTCAGCTCGACCGTGTAGCCGAGTTTGCTTTGCAGAATTTCCCCGGCGACGTGGGTGACGGCGACGCTGTCATCCCAGCCGTTGACGTAGCCGATCTTCAGAGTGGGTTTGTCGGCGGCCATAGCGCTGCCGATGCCGATGGCCAGGGCGGCAGCGCCGAGGCAGAGGTGTTTGAGTACGCGCATGTTTGTTGTGCTCCGTCAGTTGAGTGGCAGTTGCAAAATCATTGACTGGCTCGTTCTCATTGCGGGCCTTGCGAAACCGTATTGCGCAGCAGATTGCCGGTTCGCGCGCAAGGTCTCCCCGTCACGACCCATGGGCCGCTAGCGTTAAGCGAGGAGGTTTCCGGGCTCGAACCCTGGGGTGCGAGCCCGAATTGGGTCGCGGCCTGTTACAGCCCGACGTGTTTCTTTACGGCGGCGACGCCGTCCTGACCGTCGAAGGTGGTCACACCGCTCAGCCACTGGTCGAGAATCGCCGGGTTGGCCTTGATCCACTCCTTGGCGACGCTCTGCGGGTTTTCCTTCTCCAGTACCTTTTCCATCAGCTGGCTTTCGATGTCGACGGTGAACTGCAGGTTGTTCAGCAGCTTGCCGACGTTCTCGCAGCGGGCTTCATAGTCCGGCGGTACCACGGTGTAGACCTTGGCTGCGCCGTAGTCTGGGCCGAACACATCGTCACCACCGGATAGGTAGGTGATGTCGTACTGGGTGTTCATCGGGTGTGGTGCCCAGCCGAGGAACACGACCGGTTCCTTCTTCTTGATCGCGCGCGACACCTGAACCAGCATGCCGGCTTCGCTGGACTCGACCATGCGGAAGCTGCCGAGGTCGAACTGGTTGTTCTTGATCATGCCGTCGATCAGCAGGTTGCCGTCGTTACCCGGTTCGATGCCGTAGATCTTGCCGCCGAGCTGATCCTTGAACTTGGCGATGTCCTGGAAGCTTTTGAGGCCGGCTTCGGCGGCGTAGGTCGGTACTGCCAGGGTGTACTTGGCGCCTTCGAGGTTGGCTTTTTCCAGCACCTTGACGCCGCCGTCCTTGAGGAAGGGCTCGATCACCGAGTCCATCGACGGCGCCCAGTAGCCGAGGAAGGCGTCGATCTGGCCGTTCTTCACGCCGGTGAACGCAATGGGTACCGAGGCCATGATCTTGCGCGGCTGGTAGCCCAGGCCTTCGGCCAGGGTCATGGCCACGCCAGTGGTGGCGGCGATGTCGGCCCAGCCGATCTCGGCGAAACGCACTTGCTTGCAGCTCTCCGGCTCTGCGGCCATGGCGCCCTGAATCATTGCGCACGACAGCAGGCCGATGGCGGCGGTGGTCTTGAACGATTTCATCTGCGGTTCCCTGTGAAGTGAAAAAGTATTTATTGGCGCTGCAGTTTGCCGCTGAACCAGGCGAACACGCCGCGCTTGGCGGTCTGCTTGGTGCCGAAACTTTCGGTGATGCGGTCGAGGATGATCGCCAGCAACACCACGGCCATGCCGCTTTCGAAGCCTAGACCGATATCCAGACGCTGGATACTCGCCAATACATCGTTACCGAGGCCGCCTGCACCGACCATCGAGGCGATGATCACCATCGACAGGGCCATCATGATGGTCTGGTTGACCCCGGCCATGATCGACGGCATGGCGTTGGGCAGCTGTACCTTGAACAGCAACTGGCGGCTGGTGCAGCCAAAGGACTGGCCGGCTTCGACGATTTCCTTGTTCACCTGGCGAATCCCCAGGCTGGTCAGGCGTACGGCGGGCGGCATGGCGAAGATCACCGTGGCGATGATGCCGGGCACGCGACCGAGGCCGAACAGCATCGCAGCCGGAATCAGGTAGACGAACGCCGGCATGGTCTGCATGAAGTCGAGGATCGGCCGGATGATGGTCGCCACGCGCTCGCTCTTGGCTGCCCAGATGCCGAGCGGGATGCCCAGCAGCAGGCTGATCAGCGTCGAGGAGAAGGTCAGGCCGAGGGTTACCACCGTCTGTTCCCAGAAACCGGTCATGACGATGAGGATGAAGGCTACCGCGGTGAAGACGGCGAAGCGCGCACCGATACGCCACAGGCCGAGCGCGACGAAGATGGCGATGAGCAGCCAGGCTGGCGGCAGCATCAACAGGCTTTCGATGGCTTCGGAGAAGCCGCTGACTACCTTGCCGATGCTGTCGAAGGCGCCGCTGTAGTTGTCCAGCAGATGCTGTACGACGTCATTTACCCAGCTGCCCAGGTCGAGTTTCTTGTCATTCATGGGATTCCCCCTGCAGTCGGGTCAGCAGGCGGCCCTTGCTGATAGCGCCGCAGTAGTGGCCTTCGGCGTCAACCACCGGAATCGGCCCCTCGTTGTCCACGAGGCGAGTGATGACGTCTTCCAGAGGCATGTCCTCCGGTACCGGAACGACCTGTTTGAGCGCCGCGTTGTTCAGCGGTACTGACTCGTCACCGTCGACCATCAGGGCGATCTTCTCCAGGCTGATGGAGCCCTGGAAGTTGTTCTGCTCGTCGACGATGAAGGCGTAGTGCTTGTCCAGCGCCTGCAGCTCCTTGCAGATCTTCGCCGCATCCGGCGCCATGCCGTTGTAGACGTAGGTCGGTACGCTGTCGGCCTTGAGCTGGCCGGCGGTGAGGTAGCGGCTGGTGTCGACGGTATCGAAGAAGTTGCGCACGTATTCGTTCGCCGGCTTCTCGATCAATTCCTGCGGGGTGCCGACCTGGATCAGCTTGCCGCCTTCCATGATGCCGATGCGGGTGCCGATGCGCATGGCCTCTTCGATGTCGTGGGAGACGAAGATGATGGTGCGGCGATGGGTTTTCTGCAGCTCCAGCAGCACGTCCTGCATCTCACGGCGCTTGAGCGGGTCGAGAGCGGAGAAAGCCTCGTCCATGATGATCATCGACGGGTTCACCGTCAGCGCACGGGCCAGGCCGACACGCTGCTGCATGCCGCCGGAGAGTTCGTGCGGATACTTGTGGGCGAAGGTGTCCAGGCCGACCTGCTTGAGCACTTCCATGGCGCGCTTTTCACGCTCCTTGCGACCGCTTCCCGCTACCTCCAGACCGAAGGCGGCGTTGTCCAGCACGGTGCGCGAGGGCATCAGGGCGAAGGACTGGAAAACCATGCTCATGTCGCGGCGGCGCAGGTCGATCAGTTGCGACTGCGGCAGCTTGGCCACGTTCTGGCCATCGATGTAGACGTCACCGGCGCTGGGCTCGACCAGGCGGTTGATCAGGCGGATCAGGGTGGATTTGCCAGAGCCGGACAGGCCCATGAGTACGAAGATTTCGCCCTCTTCGACACTGAACGATACATCGCTGACACCGATTACGGCGCCTTTCTCGGCCAGAATCCTTTCCTTGCTCCAGCCTTCCTTGAGCAGCTCGATGGCTTCTTGTGGGTTAGAGCCGAAAACCTTGTACAGGTGTTCGACCACGATCTTTCCAGACTGCATGGGACGTTTCCCCTTCAATCGGCATCTAGTGGGCGCTGGCACGGCTGGGCACGCATCATCGAAGCGTAGAACAGCTGTGGCAGACCTCTGATTTTTGTGGGTGTTTTCTGAAAGTCGAGGTTGGCGAACGTTTCGCTGCACTGGCGGGTGCCGACACTCGGGCACGTCCGGACGACACGCTGACGGTTGCAGTTGCAGGCCATCGCGCCGTTGAATCGTGTAGGTGAGTGATCATTGCCTTGCCGTGCTGCAAACCGCTTCCAAACCCTCTGGCAGTGTTTCGAAATCCAGTCCGTTGGAGGTTCATGTTCCATCCTGGAACATGCGTACATCCGAAATTTCTTGTTCGGCCGGCGCCCGTGGTGGTGGGCCAGCGCTTATCTGTTCTTCGGTCTGGGGTTGTGGGGCCCCAGTCTGCCGCTCCTCTGCAGGAGTCGGCAGCGACGTCATCGGCTGACTCAACGATATAGCCTTGGAGCCTGCGCAATTGTCGGTTTGCGACTCTGACATGTTGGGCGACGACATGGGGCTGACCGCTGCGTGTTTGCCGTTTTTTCCCCGTTATCGAGTTGTCGATGTGGGGGCTGTTCCACGGTTCTTGAATCCTTCTCTGAATGAGGTTTCGCTTGAGTGGTGCGGCGCACGCGTTAAAAACCTTAACAGACTTTTTTACCCTCAGGTCAACCCTGAAAGCCGCGTGCGGCGCGGTTTTGCGCGTGTTGGGCGGGCTGCAGGCGCCGTTTTACGGGGGCTGCGCTTGTGTTGAAAAAAATTGACAGCAGTGCGTCGAAAAAGATCATTTTGCGTCGAAAAGGTTTGCGTGCCGGTCGATTGAGACCGGCAGCGGATACGATCGCCAGCTGGGTGGAGCGTTGTCGGCTAAGGTCGTGATTTATTTGGCGACATATCTGGAGTTTGCGGATTTTTAGTTGTTTTTATTGATTTTTATGTGAATTTCATTCGCTGCGTTTGTTCACGCCCACGAGCCAGCTGTTGACCATTTCGGGATTCTTGTTCATCCACTTCTTGGCCACGCGCCGCCGGTTGGTGTTGCCCTCGAGTACGCTGCTCATCAACTGGTTTTCCGCGGCAATGGTGAAGGTCATATTGCGAAACAGCTGGGCCAGGTTGGGGCAGTCGTTGGTGAAGCCGCCACGAGCGACGGTGTTGACCTGGGCGGCGCCATAGTTGGGGCCGAAATACTTGTCGCCGCCGGAGAGGTAGAACATCTTCAGGCGATCGTTCATCGGGTGTGGTTCCCAGCCGAGGAAGACGGCAGAACGGCCCATCTGCTGGGCGCGTTCGACATGGTTGAGCATGCCTTTCTCGCTGCTTTCCACCAGGGTGAAGTCACGCAAGCCGAACACATTCTCGCGGATCATGGTCTTGACCATGCCGTTGCCCTCGTTGCCCGGCTCGATGCCGAATATCTGGCCGCCCAGCTCGTCCTTGAAGCGATGGATGTCGGCGAAGTCCTGCAGGCCGGCTTTGTAAGCAGGCTCGAGCACGGCGAGGGTGTAACGCACGGTGGGCAGATTGGTTTGCAGTTTTTCGATGCGGCCGCTTTGCAGGTGGGGGTCTACCAGCTGGGCCTGCGCCGGCATCCAGTTGCCAAGGAAGACATCGACGTTGCCGTGGGCGAGGGCTTGATAGGTCTCCGGAAGCGACAGGCGCTTCACCTGGGTGCGATAGCCGAGGTCAGTCAGCACCAGCCGGGCGACGGCAGTCGTCATGGTGATATCGGTCCAGCCGACGTCGGCGAGAGTGATCAGCTCACAGCGTTCGGCTTCGGCGGCCTGCAGACTTGATCCGTAAAGGACGCCAAATGCGAGTAGCCAATGAGCGAGTCGGTTCATGGATCACACCTGCCTGTTCGTAGAGAGGAATTCGGTTGCTGACTAGAAAGCAAATGGCGGGCCGCTTGCATCGTGAAAAGCGACTTCCACATGCCCAGGCTGGCCGTGCTTCGTTCATTGCCTATTTCCGCTCTCGGTCGAGGTGGGTGTCGGCGCGGCTGCCGGCAAGTTGGCGACCGCTTTGCGGCGCTGCTTCCGTCTGCCAGTGCCGGGACAAGCGGCTGAGAACCGTCCTTTTCAAGGCGAAGCGCATTTGATCCAGGCTGGGGCGAGAGACGTTTTTCTCGCCAGCTTTTGGTGCGCTCGAATCTTGCCCAGGGCTGCAGTTTAGAGCGGCTGTTACCGCCCATCCGTTACTGCTTCTGGTCCTCTGTGTAGGGGGTATGCTCAGTAGTGCTACCGAAATGCACAGAGCCCCTTGAGAGCGGGCTTCCTGGATGATTTGCGGGTACTGTGCAGAGGCTTGGAAAGCCCGGGTGGCTTGGGCATGTTTTTTTATTGAAGGACTGATCAAATTCGGCATGGGCTTTGCCTGAGGAACATGACCAGCTGGTCGCGAACCAGCGCCATAACAAAACTACGACCCGCCATCGGCGGGTCGAAACCGTGCTTAGCGTGAGGGTTTCATCAATGTCGCAGTTCAACCAAGGGGTACAACCCCAGAACCGTGTCGCCCAGTCCATCGGCTTCTTGCTCCTGGACAACTTTACCCTGATTTCCCTCGCTTCGGCGGTGGAACCCCTGCGCATGGCCAATCAGCTTTCAGGCAAGGAACTGTATCGCTGGCACACCCTCACTCATGACGGCCTGCCGGTCTGTGCCAGTGATGGCTTGCAGATCACCCCGGACGCCGCCATGCAAAAAGCTCCGGCGTTGGATGCGGTGATCGTCTGCGGCGGTGTGGACATCCAGCACAGCGTCAAGCGCGAGCACGTCAGCTGGCTGCAGCTCCAGGCGCGTCAGGGCCGTCAGCTTGGTGCCGTGTGCACCGGTAGCTGGGCGCTGGCCAAGGCCGGTCTGCTCGATGGCTACGACTGTAGCGTGCACTGGGAGTGTCTGGCCTCGATGCAGGAAGCCTTCCCGCGCGCAGCCATCACCACCCGCCTGTTCTCCATCGATCGCAATCGCAATACCTCCTCCGGCGGTACCGCGCCGATGGACATGATGCTGCACCTGATCGCCCAGCAGCACGGCCGTGAACTGGCTGCCGGCATCTCCGAGATGTTCATCTACGAACGCATTCGTAACGAGCAGGATCACCAGCGTGTGCCGCTCAAGCACATGCTTGGCAGCAACCAGCCGAAGCTGCAGGAAATCGTCGCGCTGATGGAAGCCAATCTGGAGGAGCCGATCGACCTCGACGAACTGGCCTGCTTCGTCGACATTTCGCGTCGTCAGCTCGAGCGCCTGTTCCAGAAATACCTGCACTGCTCTCCGTCGCGCTACTACCTGAAGCTGCGCCTGATCCGTGCGCGCCAACTGCTCAAGCAGACCAGCATGTCGATCATCGAGGTGGCTTCGGTCTGTGGCTTCGTATCGACTCCGCACTTCTCCAAGTGCTACCGCGAGTACTTTGGTATTCCGCCGCGTGATGAGCGTGCAGGCCAGCAGGGCAACAACCTGGTGGTGCTGTTGCCGATTCCCGATCAGCAGGTCAATTCCAGTGCCGTGTTGGCGCTCAGTCGTGCGCAGGGCGAGTCGACTTTTGCCAGTGTGCGTATCTGAGTCGAACGATGATGAAAACGGGGCGCCACTGGCGCCCCGTTTTCATTGTGGAAGGTGATTCATGAGTGCTCAGCTTCACTTCAGGGAGCGGCCCCGCTGCGAAGCAAGCGCCACTGCAACCTTGTGACCTCAAGTCGGTACAGAGCCGCTTGGCTGACTCGGTGTATATGCCGCTGGCGTCTGTCAGGCGGGCTTCGGCACCAGTGCCGGCAACAGATGGCGGCTGATGGCCTCACGCACGTTCGGCAGCAGGGTGGCGCTACCTCCGAGCAGCTCTTCCACCAGGCGGCGCAGGGCCACGGCGCGTTCGCTGCTGAGACCGCTGACGGCCAGCTCGCAAGCCTGCTCCGGCGAGGAACCCGGCGGAATGCTCAGACCCAGCGCCACCAGGCGCTCGCGGAAATCTTCCTGGTCGATAAGATCGGCATGCATCATGGTCGTGCTCCTTATGGCAAGGCAGGCGATTAAACACTTGGGCGAAACCAGCGGCGTGCTGACCCATGTGGCTTCGCAGAACAGGCGAGTGGCACTCGCAGTCGCGGACGAGAGCTTGATAGTACCCGCTTCGCTCGCTCCCGGACATTCGCTGGTGCCAGCCGTGAACGGTGATCAGCCAGACTGGCTGCGATCACCGCCCAACGGCTGGCCGAGCCCACCTGTTAGCGCAGTACGCCTTCTTCGACCAGTAGCTTGAAGATAGCTTCCGCGCCGTCCTGCGGCGAGACATCCTTGAGGACCTGACCGCCACCACCACTGGCCTTGGCCGTGGCGGCTTTCATGCGTTCAGCGCCGGTCTTGGCCTTGATCACCTTGAGGCGTTTGGGCCGTGGCTTGGCCGGTTGCAGGCTGGCCTCGGCCAGCAGTACATCGTCCACCACCGTGACCTCGTGCGCTTCGATCTGGCCGCGTCGTGCCGGGCCGAACGCGCTCTGACGGGCGACCGGGGCGGCGTTGTCGACGCTGGCGACACAGGGCAGGCGGACCTTGAGGCGACGTCGCTGGCCACGTGGCAGCGCCTGCAGCACATGGGCCACGCCGTTCTCGACCTTTTCCACGGCAGCCAGGCCGACCACCATCGGCCAGCCCAGGCGTTCGGCCAGCAGGAACGGCAACATGCCGGAGCCTTCGCCGGTTTCCGCCTGGCTCCCTGTCAGTACAAGCTGGGTGCGGCTGCCTTGCAGGTAATCCACCAGCAGCGGCAGGGCATCGGCGCCCTCCGGCTGTTCCAGCACGTCGAGCTGTTCCAGGCCCATGCCCAGGTAGCCGCGCAAGGCTTCGGACTGTGGGTCGCCGGCGTGCAGCAATTGCAGGTTCTGCCCGGCCAGGCGCAGGCCGAGTTCGACCGCGCGGGCATCCTGCTCGGCGCGGCGCGCACGGGCGGAGGTCGGGTGCGCGCCGACCGAGACCAGGGCGACGATATTCAGATCAGTCATTTGGGCAACCTCGAGCCGTGGGGGCGGCATTAGCCGCGATATGGCCGTACGCGCAATCTGTCGCGGCTGAAGCCCCTCCCACGAGGGAGTATTTGTGAGGATTAGGCTGCTTCACGCTTGCCCTCCTGGCGCCAGGCGGCGACTCGCTCCATCAGCGCCTGGAGGATGGCCGCCGAGTCCCCGATCACTGACAGGTCGGCGCGTTTGATCATGTCGCAGCCGGGGTCCATGTTCACCGCCACCACCTTGTCGCAGGCGCCGATGCCCTGCAGGTGCTGGATGGCGCCGGAAATGCCGACGGCCAGGTAGACGCGAGCGGTGACCCAGGTGCCGGTGGCGCCGACCTGGCGGTTGCGCGGCATGAAGCCGTCGTCGACCGCCACGCGCGAGGCACCTTCGGTGGCGCCGAGGGCGACTGCGGCCTGGTGGAACAGGTCCCAATCCTTCACCCCGTTGCCGCCGGAGAGGATGAACTCCGCTTCGGCCATGGGGATCTGCGCCGGGTCCACGGCCACCGGGCCGAGATCTTCGATGCGCGGCAGGCTGTGGGCGACCTTCTCGGCCAGCTCCAGCGGCCGGGCTTCATGCCGGGTTTCGCTGACGGGCTCGGCGCATTCGGCAGCGGCCAGAATCAGCCGCGGCAGTGCGCGTTGAATATCCTGCTGGCCACTGCCTGCGCGGCCGATGACCTGCTCGCCGGCGACCTGCCAGACGCGGGTGGCCGGACGCTCACCCAGCTTGGCGGCCAGGCGACGGCCCAGCTCGCCGCCGCCGGTGCGGCTGTCGGGCAGCAACCAGTGACGCGGCGCCAGTTGGCTTTCCACGGCGCTCAGCGCCAGTACGCGAGCTTCCGGAGCGTAGCCGTCGAAGGCATCGCCGGTGATGCGCAGCAGGCGGTCGACGCCAGCTGTGTCGAAGGCACTTTCCTTGTCCTCGCCGAATACCACGGCCGCCACGGCGCCGCCTTCGCCGGCCAGCTTGTGGGCCAGGCCGAGCAGGTCCTTGTCATGACTGGACAGGCGACCGCCGACCATGTCCGGCACCACGCAGATCAGGAAGGCCGGTTGCTCGACGACGTGCAGCGGCAGCTGGACCTCGACGCTGGCGCTACTGCGTTTGCCGGCGGTGCCCTGCTGGGCGCCGCTGCGATCGATGCGCTTGAGGCCGGCCGGGCCGATGAAACCAGCGGCAATGGCGTGCGGGTTCTTGCGCAGGATGCCGTTGGGGCCCATCCAGCTGGTCTGATTCTGGCTCTGCATGGCTGCGTGCAGCGGATGCAGGCGGTTACGGGCGATCCACTCGGCACGTGGGTCGCGGCGAATGATGTCGCTCATTGCATGACCTCCAGAATGAGTGCAGGCGCGGCCGTGAAGGAGAGCTGCAGGGCTGAGGCGCAATGCCGCTCAGCCGCTTCTGCAGGGTAGCTCGCATGGCGCAGGGACAGATTCATCATTGCGCCTCCGCCACTTCGCGCTTGGCGTTCGGCCGTTTGGCCGCTACCTCGGTGGCTTCGATCAATACTTCGGCCACCAACTCGGCGATGTCCTTGATTTCCGGTCGCGGTGCGACCACGCCTTCGAGCATCGCGGTGCACTGCGGGCAACCTACGGCCACCAGTTCGGCACCGGTTTCCTTGATGTCGACCATGCGCATGTCGGGGATCCGCTGCTTGCCGGGGATGTCGGTGATCGGCGCGCCGCCACCGCCGCCGCAGCAGCGTGAACGGAAGCCGGAACGCTCCATCTCCTTGACCTCGATGCCGATGGCCTTGAGTACCGCGCGGGGCGCTTCGTACTCGCCGTTGTAACGGCCGAGGTAGCACGGGTCGTGATAGGTCACGCTGGTGGCCTTGCTCTGACCAACGTTGAGCGAACCCTTGCGTACCAGTTCTTCGATGAAGGTGCTGTGGTGCAGGACCTGGTAGTTGCCGCCGAGCGCGCCGTATTCGTTCTTCAGCACGTGGAAGCTGTGCGGATCGCAGCTGACGATGCGTTTGAAGCTGTACTTGGCCAGGGTGGCGATGTTGCGTTTGGCCAGGTGCTGGAAGGTCGCTTCGTCACCCAGGCGACGCGCCACGTCACCGCTGTCGCGCTCTTCCAGGCCGAGTACGGCGAAGTCGACGTCGGCCGCCTTGAGGATCTTCACGAAGGCGCGCAGGGTGCGCTGGTTGCGCATGTCGAAGGCGCCATCACCGACCCAGAACAGCACGTCGGTCTCTTTCTTGTCGGCGAGCAGCGGCAGGTTCAGGTCGGCCGCCCAGTTCAGACGACCGCCCGGATTGAAGCCGCCCGGGTTGTCGGTGGCGATCAGGTTGTCCAGTACCTCGGCACCCTTGTTCGGGGTGGCGCCCTTTTCCAGGGTCAGATGGCGGCGCATGTCGACGATGGCATCGACGTGCTCGATCATCATCGGGCATTCCTCGACGCAGGCGCGGCAGGTGGTGCACGACCAGAGGGTCTCGGCGTCGACCAGGGCTTTGCCGCCCAGGTCGACGATGGGCTGGTGCGGACCGCCGCTGTGTTCGCCCAGCGGCTTGCCCGGGTAGGGGCTGCCGGCGAACTTGGCGTCGTTGCCACCGGCCAGGCCGATGACCATGTCCTGAATCAGCTTCTTCGGGTTCAGCGGTTGGCCGGCGGCGAAGGCCGGGCACATGGCCTCGCACTTGCCGCACTGCACGCAGGCGTCGAAGCCGAGCAGCTGGTTCCAGGTGAAGTCGGTGGGTTTTTCCACGCCCAGCGGTGCTTTCGGATCGTCCAGGTCGAGGGCTTTCAGGCCGGTCGAGCGACCGCCGCCGAAACGCTCGGCGCGGCGGTGCCAGGCCAGGTGCAGGGCACCGGCGAAGGCGTGCTTCATCGGCCCGCCCCAGGTCATGCCGAAGAACAGCTCGGACACGCCCCAGGCCACGCCAACGGCGAGGATGATCGCCATTACCCAGCCACCGAAGTTCTCGGGGAGGATGCCGGCCACCGGCAGTGTGGCGATGAAGAAGCTGGCGGCGAACATCAGCAGGCTTTTCGGCAGGCGCATCCACGGGCCTTTCGACAGCCGCGCTGGCGGGTCGAGGCGACGCTTGGCGACGAACAGGGCGCCGACGAACATCAGTACCGTGGCCGCCAGCAGGGCGAAGCCGAGGATGCGGTTATGCAGGCCGAAACCGTGCACGACGATGGCCAGTACCGCTGCCAGGACGAAACCACCGGCGGTGGCCACGTGGGTCTTGGACATGTACTTGTCGCGCTCGACCACGTGGTGCAGGTCCACCAGGTAGCGATTCGGCATTTTCAGCAGGCCGCCGATCCAGTCGACCTTGGCGGGACGACCGCGACGCCACATGAAGAAGCGCTTGGCCGCGCCAATGACCGCAAGGGCCAGGGCGGCGAAGAGCAGGATGGGGAGGATGGTGTTCAACATCTAGTGGTCTCCTTCGCGGGACCGGAAAACAACACGGTTCAGTCCCCTCGCCCCTGCGGGGAGAGGGTTAGGGAGAGGGGGAGCAAAGAGCGAAAATCATTGCCCAACGACCCCTCTCCCCCGACCCCTCTCCCGCAAGCGGGAGAGGGGAGACCGGCATCAGAAGTCCTTGCACAGGCGCAAGGCGTCGTAGATCGCCGCGTGGGTATTGCGCTGGGCCACGCAGTCACCGATGCGGAACAGCAGGTAACCGTCGCCCGCCTCGGACAGGCAGGGTTGCGGCTTGATCGCGAACAGTGCCTCGACGTCGATCTGACCCTTGTTGCGCGAGCCTTCCTTGAGGGCGTAGTACAGCGATTCGTCAGGACGTACGCCGTTCTCCACCACCACCTGGTCGACCACGCGCTCTTCCTTGGCGCCGGTGTATTCGTTCTCCAGTACGGCGACCAGCTTGTCGCCTTCACGGTAGACCTTCTCCAGCATCAGGTCGCCGGTCATGATGACTTCTTTCGGGTACAGGCTGCGGTAGTAGGTCGGGAAGCTGGTGCCGCCGATGGCCACGCCCGGCTTGATGTCGTCGGTGACGATCTCCACCTGTGCGCCCTTGTCGGCGAGGAAGTCGGCTGCGGACATACCGGTGAATTCGCAGATGGTGTCGTACACCAGCACGTTCTTGCCCGGTGCGACCTTGCCCGAAAGCACGTCCCAGCTGCTCACCACCAGACCTTCGTCTGCGCCCCAGTGTTCGTTCTGCTCGAGGAACGGATGACCGCCATTGGCCAGTACCACGATGTCCGGACGCAGGTCGAGGATGCTCGCCTCGTCGGCACCGGTGCCCAGGCGCAGGTCGATGCCCAGACGCGCCAATTCCAACTGGTACCAGCGAGTGATACCGGCGATCTGATCGCGCTGAGGTGCCTTGGAGGCCAGGGTGATCTGGCCGCCCAGTTGTTCCTGCTTCTCGAACAGGGTCACGTCGTGGCCACGTTCTGCGGCGACGCGGGCTGCCTCCATACCGGCCGGGCCACCACCGACGATCACGACCTTGCGCTTGACGCCGGTGGTTTTCTCGATGATGTGCGGCACGCCCATGTATTCACGGCTGGTGGCGGCGTTCTGGATGCATAGCACGTCCAGGCCCTGGTACTGGCGGTCAATGCAGTAGTTGGCGCCGACGCACTGCTTGATCTGGTCGATCTGGCCCATCTTGATCTTGGCGATCAGGTGCGGGTCAGCGATGTGCGCGCGGGTCATGCCGACCATGTCCACGTAGCCACCTTCGAGGATGCGCGTGGCCTGGTTCGGGTCCTTGATGTTCTGTGCGTGCAGCACTGGAACCTTGACCACTTCCTTGATGCCGGCCGCCAGGTGCAGGAAAGGCTCCGGCGGGAAGCTCATGTTCGGAATGACGTTGGCCAGGGTGTTGTGGGTGTCGCAGCCGGAACCGACCACACCGAGGAAATCGAGCATGCCGGTGGCGTCGTAGTAGGCGGCGATCTGCTTCATGTCCTCGTGGGACAGGCCGTCCGGGTGGAATTCGTCACCGGTGATGCGCATGCCCACGCAGAAGTCGTCGCCGACTTCGGCGCGCACGGCCTTGAGCACTTCCAGGCCGAACTTCATGCGGCCCTCGAAGGTGCCGCCCCATTCGTCGGTACGCTTGTTCACGCGCGGCGACCAGAACTGGTCGATCAGGTGCTGGTGCACGGCAGACAGTTCGACGCCGTCCAGGCCACCCTCTTTGGCGCGACGTGCGGCCTGGGCGTAGTTGCCGATGATGCGCCAGATTTCCTCTACCTCGATGGTCTTGCAGGTGGCGCGGTGTACCGGCTCGCGGACGCCAGACGGCGACATCAGGGTCGGCCAGTTGAAACCGTCCCAGCGCGAGCGGCGGCCCATGTGGGTAATCTGGATCATGATCTTGGCGCCGTGCTTGTGCATGGCGTCAGCGAGATTCTGGAAGTGCGGGATGATGCGGTCGGTGGACAGGTTGACCGAGCTCCACCACTCCTGCGGGCTGTCGATGGCAACCACGGACGAGCCGCCGCAGATGGCCAGGCCGATACCGCCTTTGGCTTTCTCTTCGTAGTATTTGACGTAGCGCTCGGTGGTCATGCCGCCATCGGTGGCGTAGACCTCGGCGTGCGCAGTGGAGAGCACGCGGTTGCGGATCGTCAGTTTGCCGATTTGAATCGGCTGGAACATTGCTTCAAAAGCCATTGCGGCACCCTCACGGAAAAGCGGCCTGGGGTCTTCTTGTCGAGAGGTGCTTCAGTACGGCGAAGCCCTCCCTCCTACCTTTATTGTGTTTAGAGCGGTTTGACGCGGAACAGGCCGTGGTCGTGGCCTTCCTGCGAGGCACCGTAGACCTGTTCGGCGACGGTGCGGATGCTGCTGCCCTGGGCTTGCAGAATCTGGTCCATGGCGCCGGCGAACCAGCCAGTGAACATGTAGTCGACCGGGCGGCCGCACTGGCCGTAGACATAGACGAAGGCCGAGTGGTCCAGGCGCACTTCGCAGGTGCCGGCCTCGAGGTCGATCGACTGAATCTTGAACAGGCCCCAGCCGCGCTGCGACAGGCGCTTCATGTAGTGCTCGAATACCGCTACGCTGGACAGGCCATGGCACTCGGCTTCCTTCTCACACCAGTGCCAGGCGGACTTGTAGCCGGCCTTGTAGAGGATCTCGGCGTACTTGTCGGCGCCGAGCACTTCCTCGATGCCAATGTGGTTGTTGACGAAGAAGTGACGCGGCACGTACAGCATCGGCAGGGCGTCGGTGGTCCATACGCCGGTTTCGTCGTCGACCAGGATGGGCATTTCGGGGGCGTGGGTGGACATGTTGGATAACTCCTGAGTTTGAGCGGTAGGAGCGGCCTAAGCCGCGAAGCCTCTGGCTATTCCGCCCTTGGGGACGAATCGCGGCTGAGGCCGCTCCTACAGAAATTGGATTGGAAAGGGCTTATTCGCCCCAGACGTCGGCAAGTACGCGTACCCAGTTCTCGCCCATGATCTTGCGCACAACGCGCTCGGAATGGCCGCGTTTGAGCAGGGTCTCGGTGAGGTTGGGGAACTCGCCCACGGTGCGGATGCCCAGCGGGTTGATGATCTTGCCGAAGTTGGTCAGGCGGCGGGCGTAACCCTTGTCGTGGGTCAGGTATTCGAAGAATTCCTTGCCGTGGCCCTGGGTGAAGTCGGTACCGATACCGATGGCGTCTTCACCGACGATGTTCATCACGTACTCGATGGCTTCGGCGTAGTCGTCGATGGTCGAGTCGATGCCCTTGGCCAGGAACGGCGCGAACATGGTCACGCCGACGAAACCGCCGTGGTCGGCGATGAACTTCAGTTCTTCGTCGGACTTGTTGCGCGGGTGTTCTTTCAGGCCCGAGGGCAGGCAGTGCGAGTAGGTCACCGGCTTCTTCGACTCGAGGATGACTTCCTCGCTGGTCTTGGAGCCGACGTGCGACAGGTCGCACATGATGCCGACGCGGTTCATCTCGGCGACGATCTCGCGACCGAAGCCGGACAGGCCGCCGTCACGCTCGTAGCAGCCGGTACCGATCAGGTTCTGGGTGTTGTAGCACATCTGCACGATGCCCACGCCGAGCTGCTTGAACACTTCGACGTAGCCAATCTGGTCTTCGAACGCGTGGGCGTTCTGGAAGCCATAGATGATGCCGGTCTTGCCCTGCTCCTTGGCCTTGCGGATGTCGGCAGTGGTGCGTACCGGCATGACCAGGTCGCTGTTCTCGCGGATCAGCTTGCTGCTGGCGGCAATGCTGTTGACGGTGGCTTGGAAACCTTCCCATACGGACACCGTGCAGTTGGCGGCGCTCAGGCCGCCCTTGCGCATGTCTTCGAACAGTTCGCGGTTCCATTTGGCAATGATCAGACCGTCGATGACGATGCTGTCGGCGTGCAATTCGGCTGGGCTCATCAGGCTTGTCCCCTAATACGGATGCGCCGAGTCGGCTGTCGGCGCTTTGGGGAGAGCTTATCCCTGGGGGGCAAGGTGACCCGGTGCAAAAACGACTGGGGGTTTGCCGAAAGCGTCAAGCCGAGGTCGCGAATGGATACGCGGCCTCGGCGCACCTCGTCATCGGCACAAACGGCCTGCGAAGCGCGTCGTTTTGAGACGGCAAGCGGCTGACGCTGTGCCTAGGGCGCAGGTCGTTCGTGGCGATCCTGGCTGGGACTGGTGGCGAAGCGCCTGCGGTAGCAGCGCGAGAAGTACGACGCCGAATCGAAGCCGCAGGCCAGGCTTACCTCCAGCACACTGAGATCGCTCTGGCGCAACAGCTGGCGTGCCTTGTCCAGGCGCAGGCCGAGGTAGAAGGCCGACGGCGTGGTTGCCAGGTGGTGGCGGAACAGGCGTTCCAGCTGGCGCACGCTGATGCCCGCCTGATCGGCCAGCGCCTCGTTGGGCAGCGGCTGCTCGCACTGGCGCTCCATCTCGCCGATCACCCGCACCAGCTTCTTGTTGTGCAGGTCGTAGCGGCTGGCCACCTGCATGCGCTGGTGATCCAGGCGAGTGCGGATGCGGCTGACCACGAACTGCTCGGAGATCTTTACGGCCAGCGGTTCGCCATGTGCCTGGCTGATCAGGCCGAGCATCAGGTCGAGGCTGCTGGTGCCGCCCGCACTGGTGATGCGCTTGCCGTCGATCTCGAACAGTTCCTGGGTGACCAGCAGCGCCGGATAGCGCTCGCGAAAGGTATCGATGGCTTCCCAGTGCAGGGTCAGGCGCTGGTGCTGGAACAGCCCGGCCTCGGCCAGCAGGAAGCCGCCGGTGTCGATGCCGCCCAGGATTGCCAGTTCAGGCTCGTGCCGTTGCAGCCAGTGCGCCAGGTGATGGTCGTAGTGCGCCAGCGGTTCGAAGCCGGCGACCACGAACAATGCCTGGCAGTCATCGGGCAGCTGCAGGCCGTCGTCGACGTTGAGCGACATGCCGTTGCTCGCCTGCACGGCGTTGCCGTCCTGGCTCAGCAGACGCCAGCGATACAGCTCGCCACGAAAGCGATTGGCCACGCGCAGCGGTTCGATCGCCGACATCAGGCCCATCATCGAGAAGCCGGGTAACAGCAGAAAGCAGTAGGTTTGTGGCATACGGGGCATGGCACCGGTGCAGGGTGACGGGTAGCCCGGATGCGATCCGGGGGCGGCCTGGAATTAATACGCCATTACGGCTTCTGCGTCAGCAACTGGTCGACATGGGTCAACAAAGCGTCGCCAAAGTGCGAATGGTGCGCGAGGGTGAGGCGTAAGGTGGTTTCATCGGGAGATCAGAAACCCGAGCACGGTGGGGGTCAAGAACCTGACCACGATCTGTGCGCGTCGCTGCTACCGCGTCAAAACAAGCTGGAACGCCAGCTCGCTCGCAATGCTCATTTGCCATGCGCAATATCGAGCGCGACACCGAGCGTTTCTCAGTTGTTTTGGCGAGGCTGCTTTCGCTGCGGCGCGCGAGATCGCGAACAGGTTCCAGGGCCTCTAGAAGAACGAAATAGAACCGCTGTGACACGATGAGGAGCACCCAGATGAAAGGTCTTACCGCGCTGGCCGCGTGCTGCACCCTGAGCCTGTTCAGTACCTCCCTGCTGGCTGATGACGCCAGTTGCAAGAACGTTCGAATCGGCGCCGTCGGCTGGACCGACGTGGTCGCCACCACCGCCGTCGCCAGCGAACTGCTGCACGGCCTCGGCTACGAAACCAAGCAGACCCAGGCGTCGCAACAGATCATCTTCGCCGGTATCCAGAAGGGGCAGATCGATGCCTTCCTCGGCTACTGGAAGCCGATCATGGACGACAACATCAAGCCCTTCCTCGAGGCCGGTGCGGTCAAGGTCGCGGCCGAGCCATCGCTGGATGATGCCGTGGCCGTGCTTGCGGTGCCCAGCTACACCGCTGAAAAGGGCCTGAAGACCCTGGCCGATATCGCCAAGTTCAAGGATCAGCTGGACGGCAAGATCTACGGCATCGAGGCCGGCTCCGGCGCCAATACCGCGATCCAGAAGATGATCGACTCCAACCAGTTCGGCCTGGGCGGTTTCAAGCTGGTCGAGTCCAGCGAGGCGGGCATGCTCGCCGCCGTCGGCCGCGCCGTGCGTAACGACAAGCCGGTGGTGTTCTTCGGCTGGAAACCGCACCCGATGAACCTGTCGATGCAGATCACCTACCTCACCGGCACCGAGGACGTGTTCGGCCCCAACGATGGCGCCGCCACGGTTTCCACCGTCACCGCGCCGGACTATGCCGAGCGTTGCCCCAATGCCAACCGGCTGCTCACCAGCCTACGCTTCACCAGCGAACAGGAAGCCGCGTTGATGCAGCCGATCATGGAGCGCAAGCCGGCCGCACAGGTCGCGCGCGACTGGATCAAGGCCAATCCGAAGGTGGTCGATGCCTGGCTGCAAGGCGTCACCACGCTGGATGGCAAGCCCGCCAACGCCGCATTGGTCGCCGGTAACTGATGCACCGGCGCCGGCTCAACCGGCGCCGATTCCCTTTTTTGTACAACGCCTGCGGCCTGGCCGTCGGCCCTTGTTCGCCCCTGGAAAGGACAGTCGAAGATGAACTACGAGGTTATCGTCACCTGCGCGGTGACCGGCGCTGGCGACACCGTCGGCAAGCACCCGGCGATCCCGGTCACCCCCAAGGAAATCGCCGCCGCCGCCATCGAGGCGGCCAAGGCCGGCGCCACCGTCGCCCACTGCCATGTGCGTGACCCGCAGACCGGCAAACCGAGCCGCGACGTGGCGCTTTACCGCGAGCTGGTCGAGCGCATCCGCGAAAGCGATACCGATGTGATCATCAACCTCACCGCCGGCATGGGCGGCGACCTGGAGATCGGCCGTGGCGAGCAGCCGCTGGAGTTCGGTGCCGGCACCGATCTGGTCGGGCCGATCACCCGCCTGGCGCATGTCGAGGAGCTGCTGCCGGAAATCTGCACCCTGGACTGCGGCACGCTGAACTTCGGCGACGGCGACTTCATCTACGTCTCCACCCCGGCGCAGCTGCGTGCCGGCGCCAAACGCATCAGCGAACTGGGGGTGAAGGCCGAGCTGGAAATCTTCGACACCGGTCACCTCTGGTTCGCCAAGCAGATGATCAAGGAAGGCTTGCTGGACGATCCTCTGATCCAGCTGTGCCTGGGCATTCCCTGGGGCGCGCCGGCCGACACCACGGCCATGAAGGCCATGGCCGATAACCTGCCGCCTGGCATCACCTGGGCCGGCTTCGGCATCGGCCGCATGCAGATGCCCATGGTCGCCCAGGCCATGCTGCTCGGCGGCCATGTGCGCGTGGGGCTGGAGGACAACATCTGGCTGGATCGCGGTGTGCATGCGAGCAACGGGCAACTGGTCGAACGCGCCATCGAGATCATCGAGCGCCTCGGCGGCCGCGCCCTGACCCCGGCCGAGGGCCGGGAAAAGATGAAGCTCAAGCGTCGCTAGCGATTTTCTCCCCTCTCCCGCTTGCGGGAGAGGGGCAGGGGCGGCCCGCGATCGGGAGAGGGTTTGTGTGCATCTCCCGTAGCCCGGATGCAATCCGGGGCATTTCCTCACGCCAATTCCCCGGATCGCATCCGGGCTACCGGAGTTCAACCATGACCTTCGTTACCGATATCAAGACCTTCGCTGCTCTCGGCACCGGCGTCATCGGCGCCGGCTGGATCGCCCGTGCCCTGGCCCACGGCCTCGACGTGATCGCCTGGGACCCGGCGCCCGGCGCCGAACAGGCACTGCGCACGCGCCTGGCCAATGCCTGGCCTGCACTGGAAAAACAGGGCCTGGCGCCTGGCGCCTCGCTTGAGCGTCTGCGCTTCGTCGATAGCATCGAAGACTGCGTGCGCGCTGCCGATTTCATTCAGGAAAGCGCGCCCGAGCGCCTCGAGCTCAAGTGCGAACTGCACGCGAAGATCAGCGCCGCCGCGCGCCCTGACGTATTGATCGGCTCCAGCACCTCAGGCCTGCTGCCCAGCGAATTCTATGAAGGTGCCGCGCACCCCGAGCGCTGCGTGGTCGGTCACCCGTTCAACCCGGTGTACCTGTTGCCGCTGGTGGAGGTCGTGGGCGGCGCGAAGACCGCGCCCGAGGCGGTGCAGGCGGCCATGAAGGTATACGAAGCGCTGGGCATGCGCCCCCTGCATGTACGCAAGGAAGTGCCAGGCTTCATCGCCGACCGCCTGCTCGAAGCGCTGTGGCGCGAGGCACTGCACCTGGTCAACGACGGCGTGGCGACCACCGGTGAGATCGACGATGCGATCCGTTTCGGCGCCGGTCTGCGCTGGTCGTTCATGGGCAGCTTTCTGACCTACACCCTGGCCGGTGGCCCGGCGGGTATGCGCCACTTCATGGCGCAGTTCGGCCCGGCGCTGAAGTTGCCCTGGACCTACCTCGAGGCGCCGGAGCTGACCGACGGGCTGATCGACGCGGTGGTCGAAGGCACGGCCGAGCAGCAGGGTGAGCGCAGCCTGGATGCCCTCGAACGCTACCGCGATGACTGCTTGCTGGCCGTGCTGGAGGCGATTCGCCAGACCAAGGCCAAGCATGGCTTTGCCTTCGCCGAATAAAACGAGTCATTCCCGGTGCGCGCGGCGCACCCTACGGGCAGCCTCCTATCGTGCGCCCCTCTCCCATTTATGAGAGAGGGGCCGGGGGAGAAGGCCTAATCGGAAGCCGAACATGAATCTACCAACCTATCGGACCATCATTTCCCCCGATTGGGTCGACTACAACGGCCACCTGCGCGATGCCTTCTACCTGCTGATCTTCAGCCATGCCACCGATGCGCTGATGGACGTGCTGGGGCTGGATGAGGCCGGCCGCGCCCGTACCGGCCACACGCTGTACACCCTGGAATGCCACCTCAATTTCCTGGCGGAGGTGAAGGAGGGCGAACGGGTAGAAGTGCGCACCCAACTGCTGGCGCACGACGCCAAGCGCCTGCATATCCACCATGGCCTCTACCGGTCGGGCGAAGACGCCAGCCTGGCGCAAAGCGAGCAAATGCTGATGAATATCGACAGCGCAGCTGGCCGTGGTGCGCCATTCGACGAGCAAGTGGCGCTCAGGGTGGGGCAGTTGGCCAGCGAGCATCAGGGATTGCCACAGCCGGACTGTGTTGGCCGGCTCATCGGCCTGCGCCGCGCTTCCTAGGCTGTCGCGCGGCCCTCTAGGGCGCACGCCTCCGCGTTACTCCCGCGCGGCAACCCTTATTTGGGCTTGTACGCGCAGTACCCCGGTCGTGGGCCAACCTTGGGATGGTGGCGGCAGGTGTCCGGACGTTTCTCGTAGACGGTGCACAGGCGCGTCTTGCGGTCGAGGAACAGGCAGTCGTTGTTGGACATGCGGGTCAGGGTGAAAATGCCCGATTTCTGGTTGAAGCGCTCCACCACGCCGTCCTTTTGCAGACGTTTGGCGATGTTCTTCGGCGGTTCGCTGCGTTCGAACTCGTCCACCAGTTCCAGGCGGATCAGGTCGTTCAAGCGCACTTCCACCGGCAGGGTGCAGCAACTGGAGATGCAGCTGTGGCACATGTCGGCGGTGTATTTGGCCCAGGTTTCCAGGCGATCGATCTCTGCAGCGGCTATCAGGCGGGGCTTCATCATGGTTTGGCTATCGTGCGGTCGGTGCCGCTGCTGTCACGGGGCGGCGATGATAGCGGGCGCGTGGCGTTTGTGAAGCACCGGCTGGCGGCTGATTGCGATGCGTTGTGCCTGTGAACGGCTTGGCAGTCGTCTCTCTGGGTGTTGGTCGATGCGACTCCTATACTGTGTGCCCGTCTCGGGTGGCTGCTAGGTGCGCGAGGCGATCTTTCTCAGGGTTGGGACATAACGCATGCAATGGATCTTCATGCTGGTCGGTTTGGTGCTCGGCGTGGGCGCCAGCGAATCGGTCACCGGTGCACTTCTCGGCGGCTTGATCGGCCTCAGCCTGGGCCAGGCGCTGCGCCTGCAGGGGATGGAGGCGCGCAATGCGCAGCTGGCCGCGCAGCTCAAGGATTTCGCCGAACGTTTCGAGCGCGGCACCCGCGCCATGCACGAGCGCCTGCTCAAGGTGGAGCAGGGCGAATACGGCGAGCCTGAGCCAGTGCCTGCCCCGGCACCTGCTGAACCCGTTATCGACTTGCCTCCCGAGCCTACGCCCGAGCCGGTCGCTGCCGAAGAACCCGTGCCGGAGCTGGACTGGACGCTCGAAGCCGTGCCGGAAACCGAAGCGCCGCAACCTGTCGATGAGCCCGCACCGCTGGCCGCGCAGGTCGCCCACCAGCCGCAGCCTGCCCCACAGCAAAGCCCCTGGCGCGAGCGAGCGCCGCGCGAGCCGAACCTGGTCGAGCGCGGTATCGCGGCGGCCAAGGCCTGGCTGTTTGGCGGCAATACCGTGCTGCGGGTCGGCGTGGTGCTGTTGTTCCTTGGCCTGGCCTTCCTCCTGCGTTACGCCACCGAAGGCGTCGAGGTGCCGATCGAGCTGCGCTACATGGGCGTTGCGGCCAGCGCCCTGGCCTTGCTCGGTCTTGGCTGGTGGCTGCGGCGGCGTAACCGCAGCTATGCCCTGGTGCTGCAGGGTACCGGCATCGCCGTGCTCTATCTGACGGTGTTCGCCGCCATGCGCCTGCACCCGTTGCTCGATCCGGGCATGGCCCTCGGCTTGCTGGTGGCGGTGACGCTGTTCTCGGCCATTCTCGCCGTGCAGCAGAATGCCCTGGGCCTGGCGGCGGCTGCCGCGCTGGGCGGCTTCGCCGCGCCGATTCTCACCTCCACTGGTAGCGGCAACCATGTCGCGCTGTTCTCCTATTTCGCCCTGCTCAATGCCGGCATCTTCGCCATCGCCTGGTTCAAGGCCTGGCGTCTGCTCAACCTGATCGGCTTCGTCGGCACCTTCGGCATCGGTTTCGCCTGGGGTCTGCGTTCCTACACACCGGAGCTGCTGTGGAGCACCGAGCCGTTCCTGGTGTTGTTCTTCCTGATGTACGTGGCCATCGGCCTGTTGTTCGCCCGTCGCACCCTGCGTGACGCGGCAGATGCCCCGCAGGCACGCGACGAACTGCTGCGCTGGTCGCTGCGCCGCGGCGATTACGTCGATGCCACCACGCTGTTCGGCCCGCCACTGGTCGGCTTCGGTCTGCAGGTCGCACTGGTGCGGCATATCGAGTTCGCCGCTGCATTCAGCGCCCTCGGCCTGGGGCTGTTCTATCTGCTGCTGGCGCGGGTGCTCACGGCACGTGCTGGCCAGCGCGCCTTGCTGCTGATGGAAACCTGCCTGGCGCTCGGCGTGGTATTCGCCAGCCTGGCCATTCCGCTCGCGCTGGATGCGCGCTGGACCAGCGCGGCCTGGGCCGTGGAGGGCGCCGGCATCTTCTGGCTGGGGCTGCGTCAGGGCCGACCGCTGGCGCGTGCGTTCGCCCTGTTGCTGCAGCTGGGCGCCGCCCTGGCGTTCGTCAGTGCTCTGGATTACGGCCATGACCGCCTGCTCGACGGCTCGCCGCTGGGCGCGCTGATGCTCGGTGTGGCCCTGCTGTTCAGCTATTGGCAGCTACGCCGGGCGCCGCAGGCCGCCAGTGCCCGGGAGAGCCGCTTGCAACCCTGGCTGGGCCTGGCGGGGTTGGCGTTTCTCTATCTGATCGCTCCGCTGCTGTTCGAGGCACCCGGCACCGCCATCGCCTGGGCGTTGGCCGGCCTTGCGACGCTGTTCGTCGGCCTGCGTATCGCGGCACCGAGCTTCGTCTACAGCGCCTTCTTCATCCAGTTGCTCGGTGGCCTGCTGTTCCTCGGCCAGATGGCACTGGATTCACTGTTCGGCCGTGGCGGCTTCAGCGCTGGTTGGTTCGGCCTGCTGGCAGCGTCGATGGTCGGCCTGGGGCTGATCGCCGGGATGCTGCTGGCCGCGCGTGATCCGCAGATCCGCGACAATCGCCGTCTGCTCGGTGCCCTGTCGATGGTGATGCTGGTGGGGCTGGTGTTCATCAACCTGGCGGTGCTGTTCGTGCTGCCCTGGGTGGCGGCTGCCGCGGTGTGGGGCGGCACCGGGCTGTTGATTCTGTGGCTGGCGCTGTATCTGCAGCAGCGCGCGGCCTTCCTGTTCAGCCTGGTGCTGCAGGTTTTCGCTGGCCTGGCCTTCCTCGCGGCAGGGCCGCTGCTGCTCTCGGGCATCAGTGGCGAGGGCCTGTCACCGCTCGCACACACCGGTTTCTGGACGCCGGCAGTGCTTGGCCTGGCTGCGCAGATCGGCGCCTGGCGCTTGCACAGTCTGGCGCACAGTGGGCGGGAAACTGGGCTCGATGGCATCAGTCTGCAACGCTTGGGTCAGCTTTTGCTGGCTTGGGGCGCGGCCTGGTGGGCGCTGGCCCTGGCCAGTGAGGTGCTGCGCTTCGTCAGTGTCGATCTGCAAGCCAGTGCGCTGCTGGTACTGGCCGCCGCGTCGAGCCTGGCCTGGATGCTGCTGGCGCTGCGCACTGGTTGGCGCGACCTGGCCGTGCTGTGCAGCCTGCTGGCGCCGGTGGCAGGTCTGATCCTGGCTTATGCCTGGCATCCGCTGTATCACCCGGCGGCGAACTTCGGCTGGCTGGGTTGGGGCGCTGTGATCGCCGTGCATCTGCTGATGCTGAGGCGCCTGAGCGGGTTGCTACCGAGCAGCGCGGCCAGCGTTGCCCATGTGCTCGGCTGCTGGTTGCTGATCGCTGTGTTGGCGCTGGAGCTGCGTTACCTGCTGCTGAGCCTGTCCGATCACTACAACGCCTGGCGCTGGCTGGGCTGGGCGCTGCTGCCCACCGCTTACCTGTGGGCGATGGCGCAGGCGCGGCGCTTGCCCTGGCCGATTGCCAGCTTCGAGCGCGAATACCGCCTGTGGGCGGCGGCGCCGCTGGCCGCACTGATGCTCATCTGGTTCTGGCTGGCTAATGCCAACAGCGCCGGCGACAGTGACCCGTTGCCCTACTTGCCGCTCATCAATCCGCTGGAGCTGGGCCTGCTGCTGTGCCTGGGTGCGCTGTTCGTCTGGGCGCGTGATGCGCTGCCGCGCTTTGGTCTGGAACCTGTGCGTGCGCAGCAATTGGTGCAGGGCGTGGCAGGGGTGTCGCTGTTCGCGCTGCTGACAGTGATGGTGATGCGTTCGGCGCATCACTGGGGCGGCGTGCCCTGGCAGACGTCGGCGCTATTGGACTCGATGCTGGCACAGGCTGGCTGGTCCATTGTCTGGACCCTGATCGCCCTGGCATTGATGCTGTCGGGCCATCTGCGCGTACGTCGCGAGCTGTGGCTGGTCGGCGCTGCACTGATTGCCCTGGTGGTGGCCAAGCTGTTCTTCGTCGAGCTGGGTAACCGCGGCGGTCTGGAGCGCATCGTGTCGTTCATCGGGGTCGGGGTGCTGCTGCTGGTGGTGGGCTATTTCGCCCCGCTGCCGCCGCGCAAGGCCGACGATACTGCGGCCAAGGAACAGGAGTCTGCCGTATGAGGTTCATCCGTTGGGGCCTGCTTCTGGGTTTATCGCTGAGTACACTCGGCCAGGCCAGCGAGCAGCTGCAGGATTATCGGCACAGTGCCGCCCTGCAACTTGCTGGTGAGGGGCCCTGGTATCGCCTGGAGCTGCCATTCGCTGCTCACCTCGCTGCCGGCTATGGCGATTTGCGCGATCTGCGCGTATTCGACAGCAAAGACCAGATGCAGGCCTATGCGCTGATTCCGGGGCACAGCGAGACGCTGCAGCATGAGCAGGAACACGGCGTGCGCTGGTTTCCGCTACGGGGGCGTGTCGATGCTCAGGAGATGCCCGCGTTACGCGTCGAGCGCAGTACCAGCGGTACCCTGATCGAGCTGCGTGGCGATGCGCCGGCGACAAGCGGGCAGCAGTTGCGGGGCTGGCTGCTCGATGCCAGCGCCATCGATGCGCCGCTGGTGAGTCTGAACCTGGAGTGGAGCGCAGCCGAAGACGGATTCCAGCGTTTCAGCATCGAGGCCAGCGACGACCTGCAGCACTGGCGCAGCTGGGGAGAAGGGCAGGTGGCCCGCCTGAGTTTTGCCGACGAGCGCATCGATCAGCGCCAGGTCGAGTTGCCCGGGCAGCGTGCCCGCTATCTGCGCCTGCTGTGGAGCAATCCTACCCTGGCCCCGCAACTGGAGGCCGTCACCCTGCGCAGTCAACGGCAGGATCATCAGGCGGCGCCTCTGGTGTGGTCCGAGGCCATGCCGGCACAGGCCAATGGTGAGGGGCAGTACCAGTGGCAGTTGCCGCTGGCTCTACCGCTGGAGCGGCTACGTATCGAGTTGCCGCAGAGCAATACCCTGGCGCCGCTGCGTTTCGAGGCGCGTACTAGCGACCAGGGCGCCTGGCGTCAGCTGGTCAGCGGGGTTCTCTATCGGCTACCGGAGGCCGGGCGCGAGGTGGTCAACGATGAATTGGCCCTGCCCGGCTGGCCAGTGCGCCAGCTGCGTGTGCAAGTGGATGCCCGTGGTGGCGGCTTGGGCGCGGATACGCCAGACATGCGGGTTGCCCTGCGCGCCACGCAGCTGGTGTTTCTCGCCCGCGGCGAAGCGCCCTATCGACTGGCGCTGGGCCGCCTAAATGCACAGTCGGCGGCATTGCCGCTGCAAACCCTGATTCCCGGTTATCAGGCGCAACGGCTGGCCAGCCTGGGGCGTGCCGAGTTGGCCGAACCGCTTGGCGCCCCGGTCGATTCGCAAGCGGGCTCCACTCAGCACTGGCAGCGCTGGGGACTCTGGGCTGTACTCTTGCTGGGAGTCGGCTTGCTGGCGGCGATGGCCGCCAGCCTGTTGCGCCGTCCGCCAGACGCCTGAACGAGGCGCTACGGACCAACAAACCCCTGCTGCGGCAGGGGTTTTGCAGTATCTTAGGCACCTTGCGCTAATCCAGCATTGAAGGTCAGGAAGGCCCTTGCGTATTTCGATTCGCGTCACTGCCCAGTCGTCCAGTGTCGCTTGTGTCCGCGACTCACGCACTGCTTCGCCGGGAATGCGGAGGGGGCGCTGATGCACGCGTGCATGGCTTCCGGCTGGAGCCTGTCGGCGCCAGTGCTGGGAACGCTGCTGGTATGTCTCGGCGTGATCCTGCTGGCCTGCTGGGTCACCCGTCAGCGCGACTTCCCTGGGCGTGACAGCTTCTTCCTGCTGCACCTGGCCAGCCTCTGGTGGATGGTCGCTGCAGCGTTGGAAATGGCCTTCCTCAGCGCCGACTGCAAGATGTTCTGGGCCAGCATGGCCTGGCCCGGCATCGTCGCCACGCCCACGTTCTGGGCGGTTTTCCTCTGGCAATACGTCAACAGCATGCGCACGCCGCTGGCGCGTAGCAGCATCCTCGGGCTTGGTCTGGTGCCACTGCTGGTCTGGGGGCTGGCGCTGAGCAATCCCTGGCACGGCTTGTTCTACGGCGCTGGCAGTGCACCGATCGACGCCAGCCTGGGTGCGCCCGTGCGTTACGAGCATGGCCCGCTGTTCTACGCCACGGCCGTTTATGTGTACCTGTTCATGGCCTTCTGCATGGGCGTTGTCACGCGTGCCGCTGCGCTCAGCCAGGGGCTGCATCGCCGCCACTACCTGGCCTTCGTGCTGGTCACGGCTGTGCCCTGGGCGGCCAACGTAGGTTACGTCGTATTCGGTTGGACCCTGTTCGGCTTCGATCCGACGCCCTTCAGTTTCGCGTTCACCCTGTTGGCTTTTTCCTGGCTGATCGTCGGCGTGCGTCTGTTCGATCTCCTGCCGGTAGCGCGTCACCTGCTGCTGGAGGCCTTGCTCGATCCGGTGCTGGTGATAGACCCACGGGGCCGTGTGATCGAGGCCAACCCGGCAGCGCTGAGGCTGGCGGGCCTGCAATCAGGATGGCACGGCATGGCATTGGCGCAGTGGCCGGTTTTCGGCGCCGACGTGCAACGACTGCTGCAAGAGCGCGGCGCTACCGAGGCGGACGTGCCGCTGACGCTGACCTGCGCCGCGCGCTACTACGAGTTGCGGGTGCGAGGCATCCAGCGCGTCACTCGTCATGGTCCGACTCTGCTTGGCCATATGCTCTATATCCGTGACGTGACCCAGCGCCACCTCAGTGAGCTGAAGCTGGCCGAAGCCCTGGCACTCAGCGAGGAGCGCCTGAGCACCATCTCCAGCCTGCATGAGCAACTGCGTGAGCAAGCGCTGTGCGATCCGCTGACAGGGCTGTACAACCGTCGTTACCTGGACGAATTCTTCGCCCGCGAGCTGGCCAGGGTACAACGCGAAAAGTTGCCGTTGGGGTTGGCGCTGATCGATCTCGATAACTTCAAACGCCTCAACGACGAGTGCGGCCACCTGGTCGGCGACGATGTGCTCAAGGCCGTCGCCCAGCACCTGCTGGACAACCTGCGCAGTACTGACGCGGTATTTCGTATCGGCGGTGAGGAGTTTCTGTTGATACTGCCGGGCGCCGACCCGCATGAGGCCGGCGAACGCCTGCAGAGCATCTGCGCGCAGCTGGCCGCTCAGGATGTCGCCACCCGGGGTGGTGATCAACGCGTGACCCTGTCTGCCGGCCTGGCCCACTGGCCTGAGCAAGGGCAGGCGCTCGACGAGCTGCTACAGGTCGCCGATGCCGCGCTTTACCAGGCCAAACGCGACGGACGTAACCGCGTTTGCGACCTGCTGACAGAGGCCAAACCCAGCCATCCATCCCGGCAGGCAGCATTGCGCGGCGACTCGGGTTAAACTGCGCGCGATTTTTTCCCTTTCCGGAGCCGTCCATGTCCCGCGTCACCCTCAGCCGCTACCTGATTGAGCAGACCCGCAGTCACAACACCCCGGCCGACCTGCGTTTCCTTATCGAAGTCGTGGCACGGGCCTGCAAGGCGATCAGCCATCAGGTCTCCAAGGGCGCCCTCGGTGGTGTACTGGGCAGCCTGGACAGCGAGAACGTGCAGGGCGAAGTGCAGAAGAAGCTCGACGTGATCTCCAACGAGATCCTGCTTGAAGCCAACGAGTGGGGCGGTCACCTGGCCGGCATGGCGTCCGAGGAAATGGACAACGCCTACCAGATTCCCGGCAAGTACCCGAAAGGTGCTTACCTGCTGGTTTTCGACCCGCTGGACGGCTCCAGCAATATCGACGTCAACGTCTCGGTCGGCACCATCTTCTCCGTGCTGCGCTGCCCTGAGCGCAATGGCCAGACCGGTGACCTGGGCGAGGAAGCGTTCCTGCAGCCGGGTACCCAGCAGGTCGCGGCCGGTTACGCCATCTACGGCCCGCAGACCATGCTGATGCTGACCCTTGGCGACGGCGTGAAGGGCTTCACCCTGGATCGTGAACTGGGCAGCTTCGTGCTCACCCACGACAACATCAAGGTGCCCGAGTCGACCAAGGAATTCGCCATCAACATGTCCAACCAGCGCCACTGGGAAGCCCCGGTGCAGCGCTACGTCTCCGAGCTGCTGGCCGGTGAAACCGGGCCGCTGGGGCGTAACTACAACATGCGCTGGATCGCCTCGATGGTGGCCGACGTGCATCGCATCCTCACCCGTGGCGGTGTGTTCATGTACCCGCGTGACGCGCGCGAGCCGGACAAGCCGGGCAAGCTGCGCCTGATGTACGAAGCCAACCCCATGTCGATGATCATCGAACAGGCCGGTGGCGCTGCAACCGACGGCAGCCAGCGTATTCTCGATATTCAGCCCACTTCGCTGCATCAGCGCGTGCCGGTCTACCTCGGCTCGAAAGAAGAAGTGCTGCGCATCACCGCGTACCACCGCAACTGATGCAAGCCTGGCAGCCGTTGCTCGACTGGTGGTTCGGGGCCGATCACGGCCCGGCCACCGAGGTGGCCGCTGCGCGCCAGGGGTTGTGGTTCGGCAAGCGCGACAGCCAGGACCGTGAGGCCGAGGCGCGTTTCGGCGCGCTGGTCGAGCAGGCCCTGGCTGGCGAGCTGCAAGGCTGGGCGGACGACCCGCAGGGCTGGCTGGCGCAACTGATCCTGCTCGATCAGCTACCGCGCATGATCTTCCGCGATACGCCTCGCGCATTCGCTGGCGACCCACTTGCCCGTCCGCTGCTGCGCGCTGGCCTGGATCGCGGTTGGGATCGCAGGCTGACGCCCATCCAGCGCGTCTTCGCCTACCTGATCTTCGAGCACGCCGAGGATCTGCCCTTGCAGGACCGCGCGGTCGAGCTGTTTGGTGATCTGCTGAGCGAGGCCGCTGCCAATGAGCAGCCATTGTTCGCGAACTTCCTCGATTTCGCCGAGCGTCATCAGCGGGTGATCGCCCGCTTCGGCCGCTTTCCCCATCGCAATGCGATTCTTGGTCGCACCTCTAGCGCCCAAGAGCTGGCCTTTCTGCGGGAACCCGGCTCGAGTTTCTGAACTCCAAGCGGGCAAGTCGTCGCCGGCTATGCCAAGCTTGCTGGCACCTTCCCATCAGGAGCTTCATCCATGTCGATGCGTATCTTCGCGTTGCTCGCCTGTTGCCTGCTTGCCGCCTGCGGCAAGGTCAATCAGGAAAATTATTCCAAGCTCGAAGCGGGCATGAGCAAGCAGGAAGTGGAAAGCCTGCTCGGCGCGCCGGGCGAGTGCGCGGGTGCACTCGGGATGACCAGTTGCACCTGGGGCGACGACAAAGCCTATATCAGCGTCCAGTACGCCGGGGACAAGGTCATGCTGTTCTCCGGCAAGGGACTCAAGTAACAGGAGCCTCCATGCGTTCGATCCTCATCGCCAGCGCCATTCTCGCTCTGGCAGGCTGCGCCAACTCGGGTACCGGCAGCATCTCCAAACCGCCACCGCAGACCATGCAGGTCGACCTGCAGCGCTACCAGGGCACCTGGTACGAGCTGGCGCGCCTGCCGATGTTCTTTCAGCGCAATTGCGTGCAGTCCGAAGCGCATTACGGCCTGCGTGATGATGGTCGTATCGACGTGACCAATCGCTGCCGCGACAAGGATGGCGAGTGGATCGAGGCCAAGGGCGTCGCCGAGCCTCAGGTCGAAGGGCAAACCGACAAACTGTGGGTGCGCTTCGACAACTGGGCCAGCAAGCTGCTGCCGATCAAGGGCGACTACTGGGTGATCTACCACGACGAGGATTACCGTGTGGCGCTGGTCGGTCACCCGGAGCACAAGTACCTGTGGCTGTTGTCACGTACACCGGAGGTCGATCAGGAAACCCGCGACAAGCTGCTCGAGGTGGCGCGTGAGCAGGGCTACGTCACCTCGGATCTGATCTGGCGTCAGGCTGACTGACTCAGCGCCCGTGCTGGCCCGGATGCGAGCCGGGCCAGGCCTTCATTCCCAGTCCAGGCGCGCAAGTTTCCATTCGCCGCCATCGAGCCACCATTGCAGCTTCACCGAGTAGTGCCGCGCGCTGTCGGGAATCAGTCCTTCTGCGCCGCTAAGGCCCACCTGCGCCTCGGTGTAGCCCTTGCTGCTGATTGCCGGGTCGATCCAGCTGTTCTTGCCCAGGGCGATCACCTTGACGTTCTTGTGGCGCAGGAACAACAGGGTCATGGTGCGCTTGGCCCACTCGCTGTCGAGCTCCTGACGAGCCAGGAAGTCGCCATGCAGCTGGTCCATTACCGCGCCAGTACGCTTGGTTTCGATATTGTCCTGCAGCTGCTGCACAGCGGCTTCCAGAGCGGCCTGCGGATCGTCACGAGCGCCGCAGCCGACGAGCAGCAGGCTGAGAGAAATAAACAGCGACCAATACAGTTGACGCATCGACATGCTGAACGTCCTTTTCATGGTTATGATGCCGGGCAGAGTGGAACACGGCAGTTGTAGCCCAGCCAACAGGAGCCAACCATGCAGACTTTGTACCCGGAGATCAAACCCTACGCCCGCCACGAGCTGGCGGTCGAGCCGCCGCACGTCCTCTATGTCGACGAGAGCGGCTCGGCGGACGGGTTGCCGGTACTGTTCATCCATGGTGGCCCAGGCGCCGGCTGCGATTCGGCCAGCCGCCGCTATTTCGACCCCGCGCTGTATCGCATCGTCACCTTCGACCAGCGCGGTTGCGGTCGTTCCACGCCGCACGCGAGCCTGGAAAACAACACCACCCAGGCATTGATCGGCGATATCGAGCGCATTCGCGAGCACCTGGGGATCGACAAGTTCGTGTTGTTCGGTGGCTCCTGGGGTTCCACCCTGGCGCTGGCCTACGCGCAAGCGCATCCACAGCGAGTGCACGGGCTGATCCTGCGTGGCATCTTCCTGTGCCGGCCGCAGGAGTTCAGCTGGTTCTATCAGGAGGGCGCCAGTCGCCTGTTCCCCGATTACTGGGAAGACTATGTCGTGCCCATCCCCGTGGAGGAGCGTGGCGACCTGATGCAGGCTTTCTACAAGCGCCTGACTGGCGCCGACCAGATCGCCCAGATGCATGCTGCCAAGGCCTGGTCGACCTGGGAAGGTCGCACCGCCACCCTGCGCCCGAACAATCAGGTGGTCGACCGCTTCAGCGAGGCGCATCGGGCGCTGTCCATCGCTCGTATCGAGTGCCACTACTTCGTCAACGATGCCTTCCTCGAACCGAACCAACTGCTCCGTGACATGCCGAAGATCGCCCATCTGCCGGGCATCATCGTGCATGGTCGTTACGACGCCATCTGTCCGTTGGACAATGCCTGGGCGCTGCACCAGGCCTGGCCCAACAGCGAGTTGCAGATCATCCGCGACGCCGGTCATTCGGCGGCGGAGCCGGGCATTACCGATGCGCTGATCCGCGCCGCCGAGCAGATGGCCCGACGCCTGCTCGACCTGCCGCTGGAGGATGCATGAAGCTGCTGATCCAGCGCGTCAGCGCCGCCAGGGTCGAGGTCGAAGGTGAGGTGGTGGGCAGCATCGACCAGGGCCTGCTGGCGCTGGTCGGCATCGAGCCACAGGATGATCAGGCCAGTGTGGGGCGGGCCCTGCACAAGCTGCTCGGCTATCGCGTGTTCAGCGACGAGGCGGGCAAGATGAATCGCTCGCTGACGGACGTGCAGGGCGGCCTGTTGCTGGTGTCACAGTTCACCCTCGCGGCCGACACCAAAAGCGGCATGCGCCCCAGCTTCTCCAGTGCTGCGCCGCCCGCGCAGGGCGCCGCGCTGTTCGATGCCCTGGTCGAGCGCGCACGCAGTGAGCATGAGCAAGTCGCCACAGGGCGCTTTGGCGCCAACATGCAGGTGCATCTGGTCAACGACGGGCCGGTGACCTTCTTGCTCGAGGTATAGCGTGTAGGGCGGGGAACGCGAAGCGTGTTCGCCGCTGAGTCCCTCAGAACAGTCTTGCCAGCAACACCGGTACCGCCGTTTCAACGCGCAGAATGCGCTCGCCCAGCTGCACCGGCTGCAGGCCGGCGGCCTCGCGTAGCAGTTCCACTTCGTAGGGGATCCAGCCGCCTTCCGGGCCGATGGCTAGCGTCACGGGCTGTTCTACCGAGCGAGGGCAGGTTGGGTAGTCGCCGGGGTGTCCGGTCAGGCCGAGGGTGCCGGCCGCCAGTGCCGGTAGGCGATCCTCGACGAAAGGTTTGAAGCGCTTTTCGATGCTGACCTCCGGCAGTACGGTATCGCGCGCCTGCTCCAGGCCAAGGATCAACTGCTCGCGAATCTCCTCGGGCTGCAGGAAGGGCGTCTGCCAGAAGCTCTTTTCCACCCGGTAACTGTTGACCAGCACCAGGCGCGGTACACCCATGCTGGCGATGGTCTGCAGGGTGCGCTTGAGCATCTTCGGCCGGGGCAGTGCGAGGATCAGCGTCAGTGGCAACTTGGCCGGTGGCGCCTGGTTGAGTTCGACGGCGAGCTCGGCGCTGTCGGCATCCAGGCTGAGCAAATGCCCTTCGCCCATCAGGCCTCCCAGGCGCCCTACACGCAGGCGATCCCCGGCTTCGGCGCGGTGTACCTCATGCAGATGCTTGAGGCGCCGACCACTGAGACGCACTCTATCGACGCCGATGAAGTCGGCGTCTTCCAGTAGCAGCAGATTCACGGCTGCGGCGCGGGTGGCTGGTCTTCGGGTTTGGCTTGGTCTTCAGCCTCTTCCTGCTCTTGCTTCTGCTTGCGCTTGAGCAGCGCGCCAGCCAGCAGGCCGCTTTCGAACAGCAACCACATCGGCAGCGCCAGCAGCGTTTGCGAGAACACGTCCGGCGGCGTCAGCACCATACCGACGATGAAGCAGCCAACGACCACGTAGGGACGGCTCTTGCGCAGCGTGGCGACGTCGACCAGGCCCACCCAGATCACCAGGAAGGTGGCGATGGGGATCTCGAAAGCCACGCCAAAGGCGAAGAACAGGGTCAGGACGAAGTCCAGGTACTGACCGATGTCGGTCATCATCGCCACGCCTTCTGGCGTCACGCTGGCGAAGAAGCCGAACATGATCGGGAAGACCACGAAGTAGGCGAAGGCCATGCCGGCGTAGAACAGAAAGATGCTGGAAATCAGCAGCGGCACTGCAATCCGTCGTTCGTGGGTATAGAGCCCCGGTGCGATGAAGCCCCAGGCCTGATGCAGGATCACCGGCATGCCAAGGAACAGTGCGCACATCAGGGTCAGCTTGAACGGCGTCAGGAACGGTGAGGCGACACCGGTGGCGATCATCGTCGCGCCGGCCGGCAAGTAAGCGCGTAGCGGCGCAGCTACCAGGGCGTAGATGTCCTGAGCGAAGTAGAAGAGGCCGGCGAAGATCAGCAGGATGATCACGACGCAGCGCAACAGGCGAGTACGCAACTCGGTCAGGTGCGAGACCAGAGGCATTTCCTGGTCGTCTTGCGGGTTTCTGCTCATGGCTGGGGATTCTTGTCCTGAACGCTCGGGGTCGCTTCGGCTGTCGGTTTGGCGCTGCTTTCGGCAGGCGGGCTGGTGCCGTTGCCGGTGCCTAGGATGTCCTGCTTCATCGCATTCATCTCGCGCTCAAGCTCGAGAATTCGCTCGTTGTGCAGCTGGCGACGAATTTCATCGGCGCCGATCTCGCGCTCCACCTCGGCCTTGATCGAGTTGAAGCTGCGCTTGATCCGGCCGATCCACAGGCTGGCCGTGCGCACCGCGCCTGGCAAACGCTCAGGGCCGAGCACTACCAAGGCCACCAGGCCTACCAGCAGCAGTTCGGTAAAACCGATGTCGAACATGGCTTAGTCTTTCTTCGCCGGCTCTTCGACCTTGCGTGCCTGGGCGTCGATGGTCTGCCCCTTGGGCTCTTCGACGGCCGGCTTGTCGGCTTCGCCGTTGTCCATCGACTTGCGGAAGCCCTTGACCGCGTCGCCCAGATCCGAGCCCAGGTTCTTCAGGCGCTTGGTGCCGAACAGCATGACCACGATGAGCAGGATGATCAGGAGTTGCCAGATGCTGATACCGCCGAAACCCATGATGAGTTCTCCGTTGTGAAAGTTATTCGGATTGCGGTCGCGCGGCTTTTTCCGCGTGGCCAGAGAGGCCGAAACGGCGATCCAGTTCATCCAGCACGGCCTGTGGATGCTGGCCGAGGGCGGCGAGCATGACCAGGCTGTGGAACCACAGATCAGCGGTTTCGTAGATCAGGTCCTTGCAGTCGCCGCTGTTGGCGGCGTCCTTGGCGGCGAGGATGGTTTCCACCGATTCCTCACCGACCTTTTCCAGAATCTTGTTCAGGCCCTTGTGATACAGGCTGGCGACATAGGAGCTGTCCGGTGCTGCACCCTTGCGCGCTTCCAGTACCTCGGCCAGACGGCTAAGAGTGTCACTCATGGCTGTGTCCTGCATAGATGGCGTGCGGATCTTTGAGTACGGCGTCGACGGTTTTCCAGGCGCCATTCTCGTATACGCGGTAGAAGCAGCTCTCGCGCCCGGTGTGGCAGGCGATGCCTCCCAGTTGCTCGACCATCAGCACGATGACGTCGGCGTCGCAGTCCAGACGTAGCTCATGCAGCTTCTGCACGTGGCCGGATTCTTCGCCCTTGCGCCACAGTTTGCCACGCGAGCGTGACCAGTAGATGGCACGCTGCTCGCTGACGGTGAGGGCGAGGGATTCGCGGTTCATCCAGGCCATCATCAGGATGCGGCCGGTCTTGTGATCCTGGGCGATGGCCGGCACCAGGCCGTCTTCGTTCCAGTGGATTTCGTCGAGCCAATCGTTCATCGGTGTTCCAAGTCTGCCGGGGTTGCCGGACTGTCAATTCGCCAAGTGTGCCAGTGCCGTGGCTAGCTGGCTATCGGCGCAGCACCAGATAGAGGCCGCCGCCGACCATTAGCCAGGCAGGCCAGGCGGCGAGCAGCGGCGCCAGCCCCTGAAGGGTGCCGGCGCCAATCAGTGCAGCACCGAGCAGGCGCAGTGGCCAGCGGTCGCTGCTGGGTCGCTGTTCTTCGCGTTGCGATTGCTGCAGGCGCTGCAGCGTGTCGCGGGCGATCTGCGACAGGTGTGGCACCTGTTCGGCCTGTTGCTGCAGGTTGCGCAGCAGGTGCAGGGGGCTGATGCGCTCGCGCATCCAGCGTTCGAGGTAGGGCTGGGCGGTGCTCCACAGGTCCAGGTCCGGATAGAGCTGGCGGCCCAGGCCTTCGATGTTGAGCAGGGTTTTCTGCAGTAGCACGAGTTGGGGCTGCACTTCCATGTTGAAGCGTCGCGCGGTCTGGAACAGGCGCAGCAGCAACTGACCGAAGGAAATATCCTTCAGCGGCCGCTCGAAGATCGGCTCGCACACAGTGCGGATCGCCGCTTCGAATTCGTTGACCTTGGTTTCTGCCGGCACCCAGCCCGAGTCGATGTGCAATTGCGCGACCTTGCGGTAGTCGCGTTTGAAGAAGGCCAGCAGGTTGCGCGCCAGGTAGTCCTGGTCCTCGTCGGTGAGGCTGCCGACGATGCCGCAGTCGATGGCGATGTACTGCGGGCTCCAGGGCGTGCGGGTACTGACGAAGATGTTGCCGGGGTGCATGTCGGCGTGGAAGAAGCTGTCGCGGAACACCTGGGTGAAGAAGATCTCCACGCCGCGCTCGGCCAGCAGCTTCATGTCGGTGCGCTGGTCGGCCAGGGTCTCCAGGTCGGTCACCGGGATGCCGTAGATGCGCTCCATCACCAGCACCTGGTGACGGCACAGGTCCCAGTACACCTGCGGCACGTAGAGCAGCGGCGAGCCGTCGAAATTGCGCCGCAGCTGGCTGGCGTTGGCCGCCTCGCGCAGCAGGTCGAGCTCGTCGTAGATGGTCTTCTCGTAATCGCTGACCACTTCCACCGGATGCAGGCGGCGGGCGTCGGCGGAGGCTTTCTCGGCGATGCGCGCGATCAGGAACAGCCAGGCCAGATCCTGGCGAATGACCGGTTTGAGGCCAGGCCGCACCACCTTGACCACCACTTCCTCGCCGGTCTTGAGCTGCGCCGCATGCACCTGGGCCACCGAGGCCGAGGCCAGCGGCTGGCTGTCGAAGCGGGCGAACAGCTCGCTTACCGGGGCGCCAAGCTGACGCTCGATCAGGGCGATGGCCTGATCCTCGGGGAACGGCGGGACGCGGTCCTGCAGGTGCGCCAGCTCGTCGGCGATGTCCGGCGGCATCAGGTCGCGGCGGGTGGACAGCAACTGACCGAATTTGATGAAGATCGGCCCGAGGTCTTCGAGCGCCAGGCGCAGGCGCACACCGCGCGACAGCTCCAGCGGCTTGCGCGGCAGCCAGCGCCAGGGCAGCAGGTAGGACAGCGCGCGCAGCCAGAACGGCAGCGGCAGCTCGAACAGCATTTCGTCCAGTTGGTAGCGGATGACTACGCGCTGGATGCGCAGCAGACGGCGAACGGCAAGCAGCTTCATGCGTCGGACTTATTGGCAGAAGTGAGGCGCTCGATGCGTGCTTCCAGGCGGTCGAGGGCGAGTTTCAGTTGGTCCAGCTCGGCGAAGCGCACATCGGCTTCGCGCTGGCCCACCAGGGTGCGTGACTCTTCGGCCAGGTAGTCGGCCAGGTCCTGCTTGAGGCTGGCGGCGCCATTGGTCGCCAGGTTGACCCGGCTACGCAAATGGCTGGCGAACAGCGTGGTGGCCAGCGGGCCGAGCCAGCGGGATATTTCGTACTCCCAGTCCAGCTCCAGATCCTGGAGGATGCCGGCCAACTGCAGCAGCACGGCGCTGTCGCCATCGAGGGAAACTTCCGGGCGGTGCAGTACAGCGGTCTTGTCGCGGCTCAGGGCCAGGCGCGCCAAGCTGGCGGCGGGGGCGGTGAGGGTACAGTCGGCAGGGGCGTGCCACTGTGATGCCAGTTGCAGGCCAGCGCCGCTGGGCAGGATGAACAGCTCCAGCGTCGGGCTCTGGCAATGCACGGCAATCACCTTGCCGCTGAGCGCCTGTAGGCGCGGCAAGGCCGTGCCGTCGAGGCGCAGAACACGATTGAGGCCGGCTTCGACGCTGGCCAGCAAGCCGGTTATCAGCATCAGGGCTTGATGCCGCGGTGCAGGGCGACGATACCGCCGGTCATGTTGTGGTAGGTGACGCGCTCGAAGCCGGCGTCGACCATCATCGCCTTGAGGGTTTCCTGATCCGGGTGCATGCGGATCGACTCGGCCAGGTAGCGATAGCTTTCCGAGTCATTGGTGATCAGTTTGCCGGCCAGCGGCATGAAACTGAACGAATAGGTGTCGTAGACCTTGGCCAGCAGCGGGTTGCCGGGCTTGGAGAATTCCAGCACCAGCAGACGGCCACCGGGCTTGAGCACGCGCAGCATGGAGCGCAGGGCGTCTTCCTTGTGGGTGACGTTGCGCAGGCCGAAGGCGATGGTGACCACGTCGAAGTGGTTGTCGGGGAACGGCAGCTTCTCGGCATCGGCCTGAACGAACTGCACGTTGCCGGCCACGCCCTTGTCCAGCAGGCGGTCACGGCCGACCTTGAGCATGGAGTCGTTGATGTCGGCCAGTACCACCTGGCCGGTGGGGCCGACGATGCTGGCGAACTTGCGGGTCAGGTCACCGGTGCCGCCGGCGATATCGAGCACGCGGTTACCCGGGCGTACGCCGGACAGCTCGATGGTGAAGCGCTTCCACAGGCGATGCAGGCCGCCGGACAGTACGTCGTTCATCAGGTCGTACTTGGCCGCCACCGAATGGAAGACTTCGGCTACCTTTTCCGCCTTCTGGCTTTCCGGTACATCCTGGAAACCGAAGTGAGTGGTGGGTTCCTGCTCCTGGGCCTTGCGTGGATCGCTCATGTCGCTCTCACCGGGTAGAAAACCGCCCCATTCTAAAGGTGCAGGCAGTCTTTGTCTTGCTCGGGTGCCCGGCCGTGCGGTGGGCTGGTAGAGTGATGTGACCTCATGCCGCAGCCACGCGGCGCGCTGCCAGTTCAAGGAGTTGTCATGTCCCGTATTCGTGTCGAACGATCCCATTCCCTCGGCCGCGAAGCCGCCCGCGAAAAGGCCGAGCGCCTGGCCGAACGCCTGGCCAGCGAGTACGACGTGCGCTATCGCTGGAATGGCGACACCCTGGAATTCAATCGCAGCGGTGCCGATGGCAGCATCGCGGTCGGTGACGATACCGTGCGCGTCGAACTCAAGCTCGGGCTGCTGCTGTCGCCGATGGGCGGCATGATTCAGCGCGAGATCGAGCAGGTGCTGGACAAATCCCTGGTCTGAACAGGCCGCCTCAAGCTTCAAGTCAGTACGTAGGGCGGATGGCGCTGTTTCCATCCGCCAGATGGGGGGAACGGTGACGCGTGATCCTTCCGAGCCGCTGCAGCTGCTCCTAGTATGCGATTTCTAATTTTTCTCCTTAGGGTGTACCCAAGCCTGCAATCCGTGGGCGTTTCCGCTAACTGTCAAAGCGCGTGAGGTGCACCATGTCGAAAGTCGCCGTGAAGAAAAAAGTAGAAACCGTGGTCGAAGACAAAGCCGGTCTGTTCGACGACGTGAAGGGCTATGCCCGCAAGATCTACCTCGCTGGCCTGGGCGCCTACGCCAAGGCGGGTGTCGAGGGGGCCGAATACTTCAAGGAGCTGGTCAAGGCCGGCGAAGGCGTCGAGAGCAAAGGCAAGAAGCTGGTCGACGAGCAGGTAGATGCTGCCAACAGCCAGATCGAATCGGTCAAGCAGTCGGTCAACAGCAACGTCACCAGCGTTAAAGGCAGGGTCGAAGTTCAACTCGACAAGATCGAGAAGGCTTTCGATACTCGTGTGGCTTCCGCTCTGAACCGTATCGGCATTCCGTCCAAGCAGGATGTTGAAGCACTCTCTGCTAAGCTGGATGAGCTGAGCGCGTTGCTCGAGCATGTCGCGCGTACCAAATAAGGAGATCAGGATGGCTGTTAAGAAGAAAACCGAGAAACAGACCAGCTCCTGGATCGGCGAGGTCGAGAAATACTCGCGCCAGATCTGGTTGGCAGGCTTGGGCGCTTACTCCAAGGTCAGCAAGGACGGCACCAAGCTGTTCGATACGCTGGTCAAGGATGGCGAGAAAGCCGAGAAGTTGGCCAAGAGCGAAGTCGACAAGCAGGTCGATGCGGTGAAAACCGGCGTCGGTTCCAAAGTCGGTTCGGCCCGCTCCAAGGTCGATGAAGTGCGGGGCAAGGCGATCGGCAAATGGGGTGAGCTGGAAGAGGCTTTCGACAAGCGTCTGAACAATGCCATCTCGCGTCTGGGTGTCCCCAGCCGCAACGAGGTCAAGGCATTGAACGACAAGGTCGACAGCCTGACCAAGCAGTTGGAGAAGATCACTGGCGTATCCGCCAAGTCGGTCGCCAAGCCTGCTGCTGCCAAAGCTGCGCCGAAACCCGCTGCCAAGGCTGCCGCCAAGCCAGCTGCGAAAGCCGCTGCCAAACCGGCGGCCAAGCCAGTAGCCAAAGCAGCAGCCAAACCGGCCGCTACCAAAGCTGCGGCGAAGCCTGCGGCGGCGGCCAAGCCGGCAGCTAAACCAGCGGCGAAACCAGCAGCCAAGGCGGCCGCGAAACCCGCTGCCAAACCTGCGGCCAAGCCGGCAGCTGCGAAGAAGCCGGCCGCGAAGAAACCTGCTGCGGCCAAGGCAGCAGCGCCGAAAGCGGCTACTCCGGCTCCGGCGGCGCCTGCCGCTGCTACCCCGGCCGCAGCTCCGGCTGCCACGCCTGCAGCGCCAGCTACTTCGTCCTGAGTTTCTCGGTAATGGACAACGCCCGGCCTAGTGCCGGGCGTTTTCATTTCAGGTCGTCGGGCACGCGATGCCTAGCAACGGCGGAGCAGTGTCAGGCTTCCAGATAACGCTGCGCCAGTTGCTCGACGGTGCCGCGTGACGGTTGGTTCAGGTGCGGTGCCACCAGCATCATGATCTGGTACACCACCAGGCGCACTTCGCCTTCCCGGTCGAGAATGCGTTGGTAGTCGAGGGAGAACAGCAGGGTCAGGGTGATCTGCTCGACCAGTTGGCCGAGCGCTTGAGTGCCACTGTTCAACTGTCCGGCGGCCATGAGGCGGGCGAGCAAGGCCGCCAGGGTGCGCTTGAGGGCGTTCAGCCAGTGGCGTATGCCGCGCGCCAGTTTCGGCAGGCGCCCGGTCAGGTTGGACATGTCCTGGAAGAGAAAGCGGTACTGCGACAGGCGCTCGACGATCAGGTGCAGGAACAGCCAATAATCCTCGACGTCCAGCTGGGCTTCCGCAGGTGGATCGAGCAGCGGCGCCATCTCGCTCTGGAAACGCTCGAACAGCTCCAATACCAGCGGCTCCTTGCCGTGGAAGTGGTAGTAGAGATTGCCGGGGCTGATATCCAGCTCGTTGGCGATCTCCAGGGTGGAAACGTTGGGTTCGCCCTGCTCGTTGAACAACTGCAGGGCGGTTTGCAGAATACGTTCGCGGGTTTTCATCCTTGGCTTCTTGTTCGGCTGGGCGCGAAGACCTGACGATAACCGGCCGCTACGCTGCCGGCCATCGCTTTCAGCGGATGTGCACGTAGGTGCCCGGCGCTGCTTCCATGGGCGGATGGCCCTGGTTGCCCAGGGCCATCAGGGTTTCGCGTTGCTCGCCGGAACGGGCCTGGATCCACTCCAGCCACTGCGGCCACCAACTGCCCTGCTGGTGCTGGGCGTCGTGGTACCAGGCGCGTGGGTCGGAGGTGAGCTTGGCGTTCTCGTAGTAGTTGGCCTTGGGGTTGCCTGGCGGGTTGAGAATGCTCTGGATATGGCCGCTGTTGGACAGGATGAAGCGGCGGTTGCCGCCAAGCAGCAGGGTCGAGCGATAGACCGCATCCCAGGGTGTGATGTGATCGTTGATGCCTGCCACGCTGAAGCTGTCGACGGTGACCTTGGCCAGGTCTACCGGCGTGCCGCAGACTTCAAGGCCGCCAGTGCGGCTGAGCGGGTTGTGCTTGAAAAAGTCGATCAGGTCGCCGTGCAGGGCGGCGGGCAGGCGGGTGTTGTCGTTGTTCCAGTAGAGAATGTCGAACGCCGGTGGTTGCTTGCCGAGCAGGTAGTTGTTGACCCAGTAGTTCCAGATCAGGTCGTTGGGGCGCATCCAGGCGAATACCCTGGCCATGTCGCGACCATCCAGCACGCCTTGCTGGTAGGAGCGGCGCTTGGCCGATTCCAGGGTTTCCTCGTCGGCAAAAAGCATCGCCGGGCTGTCGATCTGGCTGTCGAGCAGGCTGACCATGTAGGTGGCGCTGGCGATCTTGCGCAACTGGCGGCGCGCCTGCAGGTGACCTTGCAGGGCAGCGATGGTCAGGCCGCCGGCACAGGCGCCGAGCAGGTTGACATCCTTGCTGCCGGTAATGGCCCGACAGGCGTCGACGGCTTCCTCGACGGCCTGTACGTAGCTCGACAGGCCCCATTCGCGATGCCGTGGGTCGGGGTTGCGCCAGCTGATCATGAAGGTCTGCAGGTCGTTCTTCAGCGCGTACTGGACGAAGCTCTTGTCGTTGGACAGATCGAATATGTAGTACTTGTTGATCTGCGGCGGCACGATCAGCAGCGGACGCAGGTACTGTTTTTCGCTCATCGGCTTGTACTGGATCAGCTCCAGCAGCTCATTGCGAAACACCACCGCGCCCGGGGTGCAGGCCAGATTGCGGCCGACCTCGAAGGCATGCTTGGTGACCTGGCTGGGCAGCCCGTCGTTGTGCAGCAGGTCGTCGAGCAGATGGCGCAGGCCCTTGAAGGCGCTGCTGCCACCGGTATTGAACAGTTCCTTGAGCGCCTGCGGGTTGAGCGGGCTGTTGGAGGGCGACAGGGCGTCACTCATCAGCGAGGCGAGAAAGCGCGCGCGGGCACGGTCATCGGCTGACAGGTCGCTGTCATCGATCCACGCCGCCAACTGCTTCTGCCAGGCCAGATAGGCCTGCAGGCTGCGTCGGTAAAAGGGGTTGAGGTGCCAGGTCGGGTCGGCGAAACGAGGGTCCTGCAGGTTGACCTTGTGCAGGGTGTCGCCGAGCAGTACCCGGCCGAGCTGGCCGCCGAAAGCCAGCAGGTGGCGTCCGCTGCGCACCGGGTTCTTCAGGCCCTGGGCGGCCAGCAGGCGCATGGTCGATAGCAGGTCGCGGCCGCGAACGCCGACTACGGCGCTCTGGGCATTCATGAAACTGGCAGGTGCCGGCAGTGAAGCCGGAGTCGATTTGTCTCGCATGGTGTAACACTCCATCGTCAAACCGCCTGGCAAGCCGTTGAAAACGACCTGCAAGAGACTTTCATGGCGCGGACTGCCTGACGCGCACCTTGTGCTTGTGCACGATGTGCAGCAAGCCCTGTACCAGGCGCGCGGGAGGTCCGTCCCAGAGCGCTGGCTGGAAAATCGAAGGGGCCGATACCGGCCCCTTCTTCGAGCATGCCCTACATTGCGCACTAAGCTGGTGCGGGTCAACAAGCCGTTAGAAAACTGGCTCGGCTCGGGCTTCATGCTTCGCTCTACCTCCTGCATCCATGCAGTCTTCGCCTAGGTTTTCGAACGGTTTGCTAGTGCTGGCGTACGGGTGTTGGCTGCGGGTGCATCACCGCGCGGTGCCGTTCCTCTTCGAGAAACTTCATGATGATCGGGGCCACCGCCTCGGCGCGGGTCACCAGGAACAGGTGGCCGTCGTCGATCACGTGCAGTTCGGCGTTGGGAATGCGCCAGGCCAGCAGGCGCATGTTGATCAGCGGGATCAGCGGGTCGTCGTCGCCCGCCATCACCAGCGTCGGTTGGCGGATCTTGTGCAGCCAGTGGATGCTGGTCCAGCCGAGGCCGGCGAACAGTTGCCAGTAGTAGCCCATCTTGCCGCCCGAGCGCACCTTGCTGGCATGCGCCATGGCCAGCTTGGGGTCACGGCGGAAGGCGCCACCGTAGATGTCCGGGGCGATGCGTACGCCATAGGAGGGCTGCACATAACGCCGCGGGCTCGCCATGCGCCAAAGCACCTTGGGCTTGCCTGGCACCATCACCGCGCCAGCCGAGGTGGCGGCGAGGATCAGCTTCTTGCAGCGTTCGGGGTAGTCATGGGCGAACTGCTGCGCCAGGGCGCCGCCCCAGGACACGCCGATGGCATTGACCTGACCGTAGTCGAGGTAGTCCAGCATGCGTGCCGCGAGCTTGGCCAGGCCGGGGAAGCGATAGGGCATTGCCGGGGTCGAGGAGCCGCCGACACCGGGGACATCGAAGGCAATGATTTCCAGCTCCGGGTCGAGGGCGGCGACGAAGGGCATCACCAGTTCCAGGTTGGCGCCGATGCCATTGAAGATCAGCAGTGGCACCAGTTGGCTGTTGCCCGGCCGCACCGCGGTGCGGATGGTCTGCCCATCGAGGTCGATGGTGCGGAATACAAATGGTTGCGGCATGGGCGCAGCCCCTGTGGAGTTGAGCGCTGGAGAGGGCCATCCGGGCCGCCTCCAGGGTTACCAGGATCTACCTGGTTCGCCGCGCCGGTTGGCCCGTCGAGGCGTGCGGCACTTCCCGGTGCCGCTGCGGTTGATGCTGACGATCAGCGTTCATGTACGTAGGTGCCCGGGGCGGCCTCGCCGGCCGGGAATTTCTTGTTGCCCACCGTGCTGGATGCATTCTTGGTCTTGCCCGAACGTTCGGTCAGCCAGGCCTGCCAGTACAGCCACCAGGAGTCGGCATGCTTGGTCGAGCTCTCCTGCCACGCCTTCGGGTCCAGCGGCATCTCGCTGTTGGTCATGTAGCGCGCCTTGGGGTTACCCGGCGGGTTGAGGATGCTCTGGATATGGCCGCTGTTGGACAGCACGAACTCGCACTTGCCGCCGAACAGGTGGGCCGACTTGTAGCAGGAGTCCCAGGGGGTGATGTGGTCGGTGGTGCCGGCGACGACGAAGAAGTCGCAGGTGACCTGCTTCAGGTCGATCGGTGTGCCACAGACCTCCAGCGCGCCCGGACGGGTCAGCGGGTTGGTCTGGAACATATCGATGAACTCGCCGTGCAGCGCGGCCGGCAGGCGCGTGGTGTCGTTGTTCCAGTAGAGGATGTCGAACACCGGCGGCTCGTTACCAAGCAGATAGTTGTTGACCCAGTAGTTCCAGATCAGGTCGTTGGGGCGCATCCAGGCGAACACCTTGGCCATGTCGCTGCCTTCCAGCACGCCGGCCTGGTAGGAGCGGCGCTTGGCTGCTTCCAGGGTCTTCTCGTCGGCGAACAGCGCGACCTGGGTGTCGAGCTGAGTGTCGAGCACGCTGACCAGCAGGGTCAGGGCGTTGACCTTCGGCTGGCCGAGGGCCGCATAGTGGCCGAGCAGCGACGCGGTGGTCAGGCCGCCAGAGCAGGCGCCGAGCATGTTGATGTCCTTGCTGCCGGTGATGGCGCAGATGACCTCGATGGCTTCCTTGAGCGCCTCGATATAGGTGGACAGGCCCCATTCGCGCTGCGCCTTGGTCGGGTTGCGCCAGCTGACCACGAAGGTCTGCACCTGGCTGCGCAGGAGGAAGCGCGCCAGGCTCTTGTCCGGCGATAGGTCGAAAATATAGAACTTGTTGATCTGCGGCGGCACCACCAGCAGTGGGCGCTCATGCACGCTTTCGGTGATTGGCCTGTACTGGATCAGCTCCAGCACGTCGTTGCGAAATACCACCGCGCCCTCGGTGATGGCCAGGCTCTTGCCGACTTCGAAGGCCTCCATGTTGACCTGGCTGGGCATGCCGCCGTTGTGCACCATGTCCTTGGCCAGGTGCGAGAGGCCGTCCAGCAGGCTCTTGCCGCCGGTCTCGAAGAAGCGCTTGACCGCTGCCGGGTTGGCCATGCTGTTGCTGGGGGCCATGGCTTCGGTCATCAGGTTGATCACGAAGTGGCCGCGGCTGGCGTCCTGTTCGGACAGCGAGCTGTGTTCGATCCAGTCGTGCAGCTCCTTGCGCCAGGCCAGGTAGGTCTGCAGATAGCGACGATACAGCGGGTTCTGGCTCCAGGCCGGGTCGGCGAAGCGGCGGTCGCCGTCTTCGGGCTTGAGTGCGGACTGGCCGAGCACGACATTCTTCAGTTCGAGGCCGAAATGGGCGACGTGTTTGGCGCTATGGAAGGGTTGCTTGAGTGCTTGGGTGAGCACCATGCGGGCAGAGGTCAGAAGATCCTTGCCGCGGATGCCGATCACCGGGTTGAGTCCCAGTGTGTTTTCCGAGGCCTGGCGTTTCAGGTCTTCGTTATTCTTGTCACTCATCTACGACGCTCCATTGTCCTGAGACGAATACCGGCCTGCGAGGGCGCGCGGCGACACGGGGCCTGGTACTGCTCGGGTTACCGGGGGCGGATCGAGTCCGCATCTTTCGTTGCACCTGGCACAGCCAAATGCAGGGAACCTGCCAGTTCCTTGGTTACCCGAGTTTTTGCAGTTAAGCAAGCTAGTCAGTGGGGCAGGAGTATGCCGCGATAGATTAGAAAACGCGCTCTAACTGTCGCTAACGTGACTCTATGTAATGGGCGCGAGCGCTCTGCTGCAGGGCTTTTGCAGCGGCTCAGAGCATCAGGCGCACGACTGACTCGTTGGGGTCGCGGGTTTTTCCGGCGGCGCTCAATTGGGCCAGGTAGTCGGCCCACAGCGCATCCTGGCGTGTGGCCAGTTCGAAGAGATAGTCCCAGGTGAACAGGCCACTGTCGTGGCCATCGTCGAAGCACAGTTTCAGTGCATAGTTGCCAGCCGGTTCGATTTTATCGAGGCCGACATTGAGCTTGCCGGTCTGCAGGATCGGCGTGCCGTGCCCCTGTACTTCGGCTGAAGGCGAGTGCACGCGCAGGAACTCGGCGCTGAGCGAGTAGCTCTGCTCGCCGTAACGCAGCTCCAGGGTTTTCGACGCCTTGTGCAGTTTGATTGCGCTGGGAATGGGCATGGCTGAGTTCCGTGATCTAGTTAGGCGCTACGCCCAGGTGAGTGATTGCACTGTTCTGTAGGAGCGGATTCATCCGCGAATTTCGCGGCTGAAGCGGGCTGCTGCCCAGCCGCTCCTACAGAATGACGCCGGCCATCGGCGACAAGATCGTGCTTCTGGGTTTACAGGATGTAGCGCGACAGATCTTCGTCCTGTGCCAGCTCGCCGAGGTGGCCGTTGACGTAGGCAGCGTCGATGCGAATGGCCTGACCATCATGCTGCGCGGCCAGATCGCCGGCGCTGAAAGATACCTCTTCCAGCAGGCGTTCGAGCAGGGTGTGCAGGCGGCGCGCGCCAATGTTCTCGGTCTTCTCGTTGACCTGCCAGGCGATCTCCGCCAGTCGCTTGATGCCGTCTTCGGCGAACTCGATGTCCAGCCCCTCGGTCTTGAGCAGCGCGCTGTACTGCTCGGTGAGCGACGCGTGCGGCTCGCTGAGGATGCGCTCGAAGTCCTCCGGGCTCAGCGCCTTGAGCTCGACGCGGATCGGCAGGCGGCCCTGCAGTTCCGGCACCAGGTCGCTGGGCTTGGACAGGTGGAAGGCGCCCGAGGCGATGAATAGGATGTGGTCGGTCTTGACCATGCCCAGTTTGGTGTTGACCGTGCAGCCCTCGATCAGCGGTAGCAGGTCGCGCTGTACGCCCTCACGGGAGACGTCGGCGCCGCCGGTGTTGCCGCGCTTGGCCACCTTGTCGATCTCGTCGATGAAGACGATGCCGTGCTGTTCAACGGCTTCCAGCGCGCGCGCCTTGAGCTCTTCCTCATTGACCAGACGAGCAGCTTCCTCGTCGCGCACCAGTTTCAGGGCGTCGGCGACCTTGAGCTTGCGGCTCTTCTTCTTGCCCTTGCCCATGCTGGAGAACAGGTTCTGCAGCTGGTTGGTCATTTCCTCCATGCCCGGCGGGGTCATGATCTCGACACCCATGGGCGATTCGGCCACTTCGATGTCGATTTCCTTGTCGTCCAGTTGTCCCTCGCGCAGGCGTTTGCGGAACAGCTGGCGGGTGTTGGAGTCCTCGTTGCGCGGCGGCTCGTCGCCGAAGCCCTGGCGTGCCGGCGGCAGCAGGGCATCTAGGATGCGCTCTTCAGCGGCATCTTCGGCGCGGTGGCGGACCTTGATGATTTCCTGCTCGCGCAGCATCTTCACGGCGGCATCGGCCAGGTCGCGGATGATCGACTCGACGTCGCGGCCGACATAGCCGACCTCGGTGAACTTGGTCGCTTCGACCTTGAGGAATGGCGCGTTGGCCAGCTTGGCCAGGCGCCGGGCGATTTCGGTCTTGCCGACGCCGGTCGGGCCGATCATCAGAATGTTCTTCGGCGTCACTTCCTGGCGCAGTTCGGCCGGCAGCTGCATGCGCCGCCAGCGATTGCGCAGGGCAATGGCGACGGCGCGCTTGGCGTCGTCCTGGCCGATGATGTGGCGGTTGAGTTCGTGAACGATCTCGCGGGGCGTCATGGACATGGAATCGGGCTCGCTATCGAATCTATGAAAAAAGTGGACGCTTTGGGGGCTCTAAAACCGCAGGCGATGACAATGCCGGCAGTTTTCAGATAGGCCTCACTCGGGCGCGTCCAGTTCCTCGATGGTCTGGTGATGGTTGGTGAAGACGCAGATGTCGCCGGCGATACCGAGTGCAGTCTGCGCTACCTCTAGGGCGGACAGGTCCGTCTTCATCAGCAGGGCGCGCGCCGCGGCCTGGGCGAAGTTGCCGCCGGAGCCCATGGCGATCAAGCCTTCCTCGGGTTCGACCACGTCACCGTTGCCGGTGATGATCAGGGAGGCGTCCTTGTTGGCCACCGCCAACATGGCTTCCAGGCGGCTCAGGCTGCGGTCGGTACGCCAGTCCTTGGCCAGTTCGACAGCGGCGCGCACTAGGTGGCCCTGGTGTTTTTCCAGCTGGCCTTCGAAGCGCTCGAACAGGGTGAAGGCATCGGCGGTGGCACCGGCGAAGCCGGCCAGCACCTGGCCGTGGTAGAGGCGACGCACCTTCTTGGCGTTGCCCTTCATGACGGTGTTGCCGAGGGATACCTGGCCGTCGCCTGCCATCACGACCTTGCCGTGGCGGCGCACTGAAACGATGGTGGTCAAGGGTGAATCTCCACGCTGCGGGGCGAATTGCCCGGATGGAGAATCAGATGGGGTGCCCGCCGCGGCTTTTCAACCAGCGGCGGATCAAACGGCGATCAGCGGACTTGGCGCTGCTGTAACAGCAGGTTGCTGTAACCATTGCCGGCGAGGGTTTTCTGCGCTGCTGCCAGCTGTTCGCGGCTGGCAAACGGGCCGACCAGGACGCGGTGCCAGGTTTCCTCGCGCACCTTGCCGGTTTCCACACGTACGTTCTGCCCCAGCAGGATGATCTGCGCTCGCACGGTGTCGGCATCGTCGCGCTTGCGGAACGAGCCGGCCTGGAGGAAGAACTGCGTGGTGACCGGCGCGCTGGCCAGCACCGGTGGTGCGGGCGGCGGCACCTGGCCGTTGAGTGCTGCTTCGGCGCGAGCGGTGTCGATTTTCGCAGCTTCCTCCGGGGTAACCGGCTTTGGCTCGGGCGCAGGTGGAGGCGTTTCTTCCAGCGCCTGCGGCAGGATCACTTCCGACTCCGGCAGCAGGGTGTAGAAGTCGTACTTGGGCCTGGCGGGTTCCGGCTTGGTCGGTTTGGGTTCCGGTTTGGTGCTGCGCACCTGCTCGCCCGTGTCGCGCTTGATCTCGTCACGACCCGGTTCGAGGCTGAACAGGAACATGAAGAAACCGCCGACCACCAGACCGCAGGCCAGCCAGATCCAGCCCGGTACGGGCTTCTTCGCCGGGGCTTGATAGCGACTGGCGCCGCGTTTCGGTGCCGGTTTCTTGCGCGCTGCCATTTACATCCGCTCCAGGGTTTCCAGGCCGAGCAGTTCCAGGCCCTGCTTGAGGGTGCGGCCGGTGAGGGCGGCCAGGCGCAGGCGGCTGTTGCGAGTCACCTCGTCGGAGGCCGTAAGGATCGGGCAGTTCTCGTAGAAGCTGGAGAACAGGCCGGCGATGTCGTACAGGTAGCTGCACAGCATGTGCGGCGTGCCCTTCTCGGCGACGTTGCCGAGCAGCTCGTTGAACTGCGCCAGCTTGGCGGCCAGGGCCTGCTCCTGATCGGCGACCAGGTTGATCTGTCCGCCGATCTCGTCGACGCCCTTGCCCAGCTTGCGGAAGATGCTGGCGACACGGGTGTAGGCGTACAGCAGGTAGGGCGCGGTGTTGCCCTCGAAGCTCAGCATCAGGTCGAAGTTGAAGCTGTAGTCGCTGGCGCGGTGCTTGGAGAGGTCCGCGTACTTCACCGAGGCGATGCCGACCACGCGGGCAATCTGGCGCAGTTCGTCTTCTGCCAGATCCGGGTTCTTGTCCTTGACCAGGGTGTAGGCGCGCTGTTCGGCTTCGTCGAGCAGTTGCACCAGCTTCACGGTGCCGCCGTCGCGGGTCTTGAACGGGCGACCATCAGGGCCGTTCATGGTGCCAAAGCCCATGTGCTCCATGTCCATGCTGGCGGGGACGAAGCCGGCCAGGCGCGCACAGGCGAAGACCATCTGGAAGTGCAGGGCCTGGCGCTGGTCGACGAAGTACAGCACGCGGTCGGCCTTGAGCGTGCCGGCGCGGTAACGGGTGGCGGCCAGGTCGGTGGTGGCGTACAGGTAGCCGCCGCCAGCCTTCTGCACGATCAGCGGCAGCGGGTTGCCTTCGCTGTTCTTGAACTCGTCCATGAACACGCACTGGGCGCCGTTGTCCTCGGTCAGCAGGCCCTTGGCGGCGAGATCGGCGACTACCTTGGGCAGGTCGTCGTTATAGGCGCTCTCGCCCTTGACGTCGGCCATCCCCAGTTTGACGCCGAGGCGGTCGTACAGCGCCTGGCAATGGCTCAGCGAGATGTCGTTGAAACGGTGCCACAGGCGCAGGCACTCGGCATCGCCGGCCTGCAGTTGCACTACCAGCTGGCGGGCGCGGTCGGCGAACTCGGGCGACTCGTCGAAGCGCTTCTTGGCGGCGCGGTAGAAACCTTCCAGGTTAGCCAGCTCGCTCTCGGCAGCCGCCGGGTTTTCCTGCATGTAGGCCAGCAGCATGCCGAACTGGGTGCCCCAGTCGCCGACGTGGTTCTGGCGAATGACCGTGTCACCGAGAAACTCCAGTACACGGGCCACGCCATCGCCGATGATGGTCGAGCGCAGGTGGCCGACGTGCATCTCCTTGGCCAGGTTGGGGGCCGACAGGTCGACCACCACGCGCTGCGCCGGGCCGCTCTTGCGCACGCCGAGCTTGGCGTCGGCCAGTGCGGTTTCCAGGCTCTGGGCCAGGGCATCGCTGTTCTGGAAGAAGTTGAGAAAGCCCGGGCCGGCGATTTCCACCTTGGTGACCTGCTCGTCGGCCGGCAGTGCTTTGATCAGCTTCTCGGCCAGGTCACGCGGCTTCATGCCGGCCGGTTTGGCCAGCATCAGGGCGATGTTGCTGGCGAAGTCGCCGTGGCTCTTGTCCTTGGTGTTCTCCACCTGGATGGCCGGTGTCAGCCCGGCAGGCAGCACGCCTTCGGCGGTGAGGCGGTCGAGGGCTTGCTGGATCAGGTGGCGAATGCTGTCTTTCATGTTCGGCTCGGGTTGCCTTGGGGCTTTGGTCGAAAACTGCGCATTATAAAAGCAGCAGCGAGCGGCAGGCCATAACTTGTGGGCTGTGCTGTGCGCGGCAGTCGCTGCGCATGGGCACCCTACCCTAGAACAGGTCGATTGGGTCGACGTCCAGTGACCAGCGCACTGCGCGGCCGCTGGGCATTTGCTCGAGTGCATGCAGCCAGCGGTTGAGCAGGCGGTGCAGTGGCGCACGGGCATTGCCCTGCACCAGCAGTTGCGCACGGAAGCGGCCGGCGCGGCGTTCCATCGGTGCCGGAACCGGGCCAAGCAGTTCGATGCCGGAGAGATTCAGTTCACCGAGCAGGTGTTCGGCCTCGCTGCAGGCTTCATCGAGGAAGCCCTCCGCCTGCCCTGGCTTGTGCGCTTCGGCGCGCAACAGGGCCAGGTGACAGAACGGCGGCAGGCCGGCACTGCGGCGTTCGCTTAGCGCCTGTTCGGCGAAGGCGAAGTAGCCTTGCTCGGTCAGTTGCACCAGCAGCGGATGGTCGGCCAGGTGACTCTGGATGATCACCTTGCCCGGCTCCTCGGCGCGGCCGGCGCGGCCAGCGACCTGCACGATCAGCTGCGCCATGCGCTCGCTGGCGCGGAAGTCGGCAGAGAACAGGCCGCCGTCGGCATCGAGAATCGACACCAGGGTCACCCGCGGAAAATGGTGACCCTTGGCGAGCATCTGGGTGCCGACCAGGATGCAGGGTTCGCCCTTGTTGATGGTGGCGAACAGGCGATCCATCGCGCCCTTGCGCGAGGTGCTGTCGCGGTCGATGCGCAGTACCGGGTAATCGGGGAACAGCACCGCCAGGCGCTCTTCCGCGCGCTCGGTGCCGGCGCCGACCGGGCGCAGGTCGACGTGCTGGCATTTCGGGCAGTTGCTCGGTTGCTTCTCCACATGCCCGCAGTGGTGGCAGCGCAGTTCCTGGTAGCGCTGGTGCACGGTCATCCGGGCATCGCAACGCGGACACTCGGACAGCCAGCCGCAGTCGTGGCAGAGCAGGGTCGGGGCGAAGCCACGGCGGTTGAGGAACACCAGCACCTGCTGACCGGCCGCCAGGGTCTGGGCGATGGCCTGCTGCATCAGCCCGGACATGCCCGAGTCCAGCGGTCGGCTCTTTACGTCGAGGCGCAGGAAGCGTGGCTGGCTGGCACCGCCGGCGCGCTGGGTCAGCTTGAGCAGTGCATAGCGGCCGCTGTGGGCGTTGTGCAGGCTTTCCAGCGAGGGGGTGGCCGAGCCGAGGACGATGGGCACATCTTCCTGGCGGGCGCGCACCAGCGCCAGGTCGCGGGCGTGGTAGCGCAGGCCCTCCTGCTGTTTATAGGAGGCGTCGTGTTCTTCGTCGACGATGATCAGCCCCGGGTTCTTCATCGGCGTGAACAGTGCCGAGCGGGTGCCGATGATGATGTCGGCTTCGCCATCGCGCGCGGCCAGCCAGACGTCCAGGCGCTCGCGATCATTGACCGCCGAGTGCAGCAGGGCAATGCGCGCGTTGAAGCGACGGGCGAAGCGGTCGAAGGTCTGCGGGCCGAGGTTGATCTCGGGGATCAGCACCAGGGCCTGCTTGCCAGCCTCCAGGCACTGGTGGATCAGCTGCAGGTAGACCTCGGTTTTGCCGCTGCCGGTGACGCCCGCCAACAAAAAGGCATTGAACTGATCCCAGCCCGAGGCGACGGCGTTGACGGCGGCGCGTTGTTCGGCGTTGAGCGGCAGTTCCGGTTGCGCCAGCCAGTGCGCGGGCTTGGCGTGAGGTTGGGTGCGGCGCACCTCGACCCGTACCAGCCCCTTCTCATGCAGCAATTGCAGGCTGTCGCGATTGAGTTGCAGCTGGCTGAGCAGGCTGTGGGCCACGCCATGAGGATGTTGCGCCAGCGCCTTGAGCGCGTCGCGCTGGCGTGGCGCGCGGGCCAGCCGTGGGTCTTCGACGCTGGCGCCTGTGTTGGCCAGCCAGTAACGCTCCTGGCGGGTCTCGGCCGGTTCACCCTGGCGCAGCAACACCGGCAAGGCCCAGCTCAAGGTGTCGCCGAGGCTGTGCTGGTAGTACTGCGCCGTCCACAGGCACAGCTTGAACAGCGGCGCTGGCAGTGGCGGGCGGGCGTCGAGCAGCTCCAGTGCGGGTTTGAGCTTGTCGAGAGGCACTTCGCTCTGGCTGTCGACCTCCACCAGCACGCCGATCATCTCGCGCCGGCCGAAGGGCACGCGCAGGCGTGCGCCTGGCTGCAAGGCGCTGCGCGACACGCCGGCAGGCGGCAGATAGTCGAACAGGCGGCGCAGCGGCGAGGGCAGGGCGAGGCGCAGGATCAGGTTGGGCAAGCCAGGAGCTCCTTTGACAGGCCGGCGATCTTAGCACGCGACGACCGGCGCCTTGCGCAGCTTGCATCGACTCGCGCGTCTGGTAAGATGCGCGGCCTATTTCTGTGCGGTGCCTGACATTGGTCGGGTGGCGGCACGACTACCCTGAGGAAAGCACGATGAAAGCCGATATCCATCCGAACTACGTCGAAATCGACGCTACCTGCTCCTGCGGTAACGTGATCAAGACCCGCTCCACCCTGGGCAAGAACCTGAGCCTCGACGTTTGCTCCGAGTGCCACCCGTTCTACACCGGTAAGCAGAAAGTGCTGGACACCGGCGGCCGTATCGATCGCTTCAAGCAGCGCTTCGGCGTATTCGGCGCCAAGTAAGCGGCCGAACGATAACGGAATCTGGCATGCGCCACTCCGTGATACTGAAAAAGGCGTCCCTGGTGGGCGCCTTTTTCGTTTCTCTACTGTGCGTCGATCTGGCTCAGGCCTTCTGTCCGCAGCGCGCCGACCTTGCTCAGGTCGCCGTGCGCCATGTGGTCGATGGCGACACCGTGCGCCTGGCCGACGGGCGCAGCATTCGTCTGATCGGCATCAACGCCCCTGAACTGGGCCGCAAGGGCCGCAGTGATGAGCCCTATGCCGTGCAGGCCACGCGCCGCCTGCAGGCGCTGGTGGATGCCAGCGATGGCCGCGTCGGGCTTCTCTATGGCGCGCAGCGCGAGGATCGTTACGGACGCACCCTGGCCCATCTCTATGACCGCCAGGGGCGCAATCTCGAAGCGCAACTGCTAAGCGAAGGCCTTGGTTTCATGGTGGCAGTGTCGCCCAATGCGGCACTGGTGACCTGCCAGGCACAAGCCGAGCGTCAGGCGCGCAGCAAGCGACTTGGCGTGTGGCGTGACGAGCAGGTGAAGACGGCTGGCCAACTGCGCGGCGGTGGCTTCGCCTTGCTCGGCGGCCGGGTCATCGCTGTGCAGCACAATCGTGGCGGCCTCTGGCTCGACCTCGATGGCGGTCGGGTGTTGCGCGTGGCGCCAGAGCTGCTCGATGAGTTCGATCTGCGCGCCTTGCAGGCGCTCAAGGGTCGGCGGGTGGAGGCGCGAGGCTGGGTCATCGATCGGCAGAGTCGTGGCGGCTTGAAATCCGGGCAGGCGCGCTGGATGCTGTCGCTTACCCATTCGGCGATGCTGGAGGTGTTGCCATGATTCGTGCATTGACGCTGTGCTTGTTCTGCAGCTGGTTGGCCGGTTGTGCGGTCAATCCCGCCACCGGGCGTACCGATTTCGTGATGATGAGCGAGCGCCAGGAGCTGGATCTCGGCGCGCGCTACAACCAGGAAATCCTCAAGCAATATCCGCGCTACGAAGACGCCAAGCTGCAGGCCTATATCCAGCGCGTTGGCGAGCGGGTGGCGCGCAGCAGCCATCGCAATCAGCTCAACTACGTCTTCACCCTGGTCGACAGTCCTGACGTCAACGCCTTCGCACTGCCGGGGGGCTACATCTATATCCATCGCGGCCTGCTCGCCTATCTCAACTCCGAGGCGGAGCTGGCTGCCGTGCTGGGGCACGAGGTGGGCCACGTGACGGCGCGTCACAGCGTGCGCCAGCAGAGTCAGTCCACGGCCTGGGGGCTGCTTGGCCAGGCCGCAGCCATCGGCACGGGCGTCGGTGCAGTAGGCGATCTGACCAGTGTCATGGGCAACGCCTTCGTGCGCGGTTATGGACGTGACATGGAACTGGAGGCGGACGGTCTGGGCGCGCAGTATCTGGCACGCAGTGGCTATGACCCGCAAGCGATGATAGAGGTGGTCAAGGTGCTCAAGGGCCAGGAGGACTTCGCCCGCGCGCAGGCGGCCAAGCGCGGAGAAGCACCGGCTGCCGGTGGTTATCACGGCTTGTTCGACACCCATCCGGACAATGATCGCCGCCTGCAGCAGGTAATCGGCCCGGCGAGTGCGCTGGTAGGTGGTAATCAGGAGGTCGGGCGCGACAACTTTCTGCAGATGCTCGACGGTCTGGTGTTCGGCGATTCGGCCGCCAGCGGTATTCGCCGTGGGCGCAATTTCTATCATGGCGAACTGGACTTCGCTCTGACCTACCCGCAGGGCTGGCAACTGGTCAATCGCCCGGATGTGCTGATTGGCCATACCGCGGATGAGCAGGCCTTCATCGCCATGACCCTGGAGGCGGTGGACAGGCGGCTTTCGCCGGCCGAATTCCTGCGTAAGCGCGTCGGTAATCAGCGTCTGGTGGCGGACGAGGAGCTGAAGGTGGGTGCGCTGCAAGGCTATACGGCGATCCTGCAGGGGCAGGCGGCGCGCCGCGTTGCGGTGATCTATCGCGGCGACAATGCGTACCTGTTCGTGGCGGCGGTCAAGGGGCGCGCTTCGCTGGAAACCGAGGATGGGCACTTTCTCGATGTCATCCGCAGTTATCGGCCGCTGAAGGCAGCCGAGCGCAAGCTGGCCGAGCCGGTGCGTCTGCATGTGGTGCGGGCCAGGGCGGGCCAGCGCTTCTCCACTCTGGCCAAGGATTCGCCGCTACCGGTTGATGGCGAAGCACAGCTCAGGTTGCTCAATGGGTTGTATCCGAGTGGTGAGCCGCGCCCTGGCGAGTGGCTGAAAACGCTGCGCTAGTGTGGTGCTTCAATCGCGACCGAACGGTCTTGTGCAGGTGTATACAACTTGCGTATCCTCGGCCGCTGCCCGTTCAACAGCCAACAAAAGCGGAAATGCCACTATGTCAGATCTAAAAACTGCCGCTCTCGAATATCACGCTCAGCCCCGTCCCGGTAAGCTGAGTGTCGAGTTGACCAAAGCCACCGCTACTGCCCGCGACCTGTCGCTGGCCTACAGCCCAGGTGTCGCCGAGCCGGTACGCGAAATCGCTCGCGATGCCGAGCTGGCCTACCGTTACACCGGTAAAGGCAACCTGGTCGCCGTGATTTCCGACGGTACTGCCATCCTCGGTCTGGGTAACCTCGGCCCGCTGGCTTCCAAGCCGGTAATGGAAGGCAAAGGCGTGCTGTTCAAGCGTTTCGCCGGTATCGACGTGTTCGATATCGAAGTCGATGCGGAAAGCCCGCAGGCCTTCATCGACACCGTAAAGCGCATCTCCATCACCTTCGGCGGCATCAACTTGGAAGATATCAAGGCCCCCGAGTGCTTCGAGATCGAGCGCGCGCTGATCGAACAGTGCGACATCCCGGTGTTCCACGATGACCAGCACGGCACCGCCATCGTGACCGCTGCCGGTATGCTCAACGCGCTGGAAATCGCCGGCAAGAAGCTCGAAGAGGCGAAGATCGTCTGCCTGGGCGCCGGTGCTGCAGCCATCTCCTGCATGAAACTGCTGGTGAGCATGGGTGCCAAGGTCGAGAACATCTTCATGATCGATCGCAAGGGCGTGATCCATGCCGGTCGTGACGACCTCAATCAGTACAAGGCCGTGTTCGCCACCGAGACCGACAAGCGCACGCTGTCCGACGCGCTCGAAGGTGCTGACGTGTTCGTTGGCCTGTCCGGTGCCAACCTGCTGAGCGCGGAAGACCTCAAGCGCATGGCGGCCAACCCGATCGTCTTCGCCTGCTCCAACCCGGATCCGGAAATCAAGCCGGAGCTGGCGCACGAGACCCGCAACGACGTGATCATGGCCACCGGTCGTTCCGACTACCCGAACCAGGTCAACAACGTGCTGGGCTTCCCCTTCATCTTCCGCGGTGCTCTGGACGTTCGCGCCACTCGCATCAACGAAGAGATGAAGATCGCTGCCGCGCTGGCGCTGCGTGACCTGGCCAAGCTGCCAGTACCGCAGGACGTGTGCGACGCCTACGGCGGCATCGCGCTGTCGTTCGGTCGTGAGTACATCATTCCGAAGCCGATGGATCAGCGCCTGATCACCGTGGTTTGCGATGCCGTGGCCAAGGCCGCCATCGAGTCCGGTGTGGCTACTCTGCCGTATCCGAAGCACTATCCGCTGACGTCGGTGGATGAGGTATTCAACGGCTAAGCCGATTGGATGCACAAACAAAAAACCCGCCTAGGCGGGTTTTTTGTTGTCTGCTGTTTGCTCGTCAGCGCGCGCCGGCAAGGTGCCGATCAGAACAGATCGATCGGCGCCATTTCGTCGGCTGGCAGCGGGCTGCCAGGCGCGCCCATGCCGGGTTCGAACTCGCTCATCGGCGGCGGTGAGTCCTCGCTTTTGAACAGCTCGAAGTAGGCATCCGGGGTGCCCGGCGCCGCAGCGCGGCCGCTGACCGGGTCGACGCGCAGGGTCAGAATGCCCTTGGGTTCCTTGGGCAGATGGCTCGGACGATCCTTGAGTATCGGCCCCATGTAGTTCATCCAGATCGGCAGTGCGACTGTGCCGCCATACTCGTGGCGACCAAGGCTTTCCGGCTGGTCAAAGCCAGCCCAGACGGTGGTCACGTAGTCAGCGTTATAGCCGGAGAACCAGCTGTCCTTGGACTCGTTGGTGGTGCCGGTCTTGCCAGCCAGATCGCTACGTCCAAGAGCCAGGGCGCGGCGGCCGGTGCCGCGCTTGATCACGTCCTGCAGCATGCTGGTCATGATGTAGGCCGTACGCTCGTCGATGATCTGTTCAGCGACTTTGGGCTCTTCCGGTGGCAGGTCGTCCGTCGCGTTCACGGTCATGTTGGCATTTTCCTCGGTCGGCTGACTGCCGGGGACGCGTGCCGGGTTGGCGCGGAACAATGGCTTGCCGTTGCGATCGTCGATGCGTTCGATCAGGTAGGGTTCGATCTTGTAGCCGCCATTGGCGAAGGTCGCCCAGCCCTCGGCGATTTCCATCGGTGTCAGGCTGGCAGTGCCAAGCGCCAGCGACAGATTGCGTGGCAGGTCCTGCGGGGCAAACCCGAAGCGTTCGATGTAGCGAATGCTGCGGTCGACGCCCATATCCTGCAGCAGGCGAATCGAGACCAGGTTGCGCGACTTGTACAGGGCTTCGCGCATACGGATCGGGCCGAGGAAGGTGTTGTTGTCGTTCTTCGGCCGCCACTTCTGTGACAGGTAATCGTCGGAGAGGATGATCGGGGCGTCGTTGACCAGTGTGGCGGCGGTGTAGCCGCTATCCAGTGCCGCACTATAGATGAAGGGTTTGAAGCTGGAGCCCGGTTGGCGTTTGGCCTGTACTGCGCGGTTGTAGTTGCTCTGGTCGAAGGAGAAACCGCCCACCAGCGCCTGGATAGCTCCGCTGTAAGGGTTGAGAGACACCAGCGCGCTCTGCGCTGCGGGAACCTGGGTGAAGCGCAGGCTGCCGTCGTCCTGGCGCTGCACGCGCACGATATCGCCGACCTGGGCAACGTCGCCGGGTTGCTGCGGGCGTGGACCGAGGCTGTTGGTATTGAGGAAGGGACGCGCCCATTTCATGCTGTCCCACGCCACGGCCTGTTCTTCGCCATTGCGGGTCATCACCAGGATGCCGCTCTTCTCGACCTGAGTCACTACGGCGGGTTCCAGGCCGCCGATGCTGCGGAACTTGCCCAGTTCGGCGAGCCAGGTTTCTCGTGTCATGCCTGGTAGGCGGCTTTCTGGGCCGCGGTAGCCGTGACGTTGATCGTAGGTGATCAGTCCGTCACGCAGCGCGGTATTGGCCACTTCCTGCAGCTGGCTGGGAACGGTGGTCGTGACATTGAAGCCTTCGGTGTAGGCCTCACTGCCATAGCGGCCGACCATTTCCGCGCGCGCCATCTCGGCTATATAAGGAGCACTCAGTTCCGGCGTCGGAACGTGATAACGGGCGTCCACCTCTTCGGCCAGTGCTTCTTCGTAGCTGGCCTGGTCGATGCGGCCCAAGCGGTAGAGGCGGCCGAGAATCCAGTCGCGACGTTCCTTGGCTCGGGTCGGGTTGACCAGCGGGTTGTAGCGCGAAGGGGCCTTCGGCAGGCCGGCGATCATTGCCATCTGCGCCAGGTTGAGGTCGCGAATGGACTTGCCGTAGTACACCTGTGCCGCCGCTTCGATGCCGTAAGCTCGGTGACCAAGGTAGATCTTGTTGACGTAGAGCTCGAGGATCTCGTCCTTGCTCAGTTCGCGCTCGATCTGCAGGGCCAGGAGGATTTCGGTGGCTTTGCGGGAGAAGCTTCGCTCGTTGGTGAGGAAGAAGTTCTTCGCCACCTGCATGGTGATGGTGCTGCCGCCGCTCTGAATCTGACCGCTTTTCAATAATTGCGTGGCAGCGCGCATCAGGCTGGTCACATCGACGCCATAATGATTGGCGAAATTATCGTCTTCGGCAGCCAGCAAGGCACTGATGAATTCCTTGGGGATTTCATCGAAGCGAATGGGCGAGCGGCGCATCTCGCCGAACTCGGCAATCAGCTTGGCGTCGCTGCTGTAGACCCGCAGAGGAATCTGCAGCTGCACCTGACGCAGTGACTCGACGGACGGAAGGGTCGGGCTAAGATAAAGAAACGCGCCGCTGAAACTGAGCAACAGCCCACAAAAAACGGCAACGCAAGACCACCAGATGAACTTCAGCAGGCGTATCAAAATGTTCGGAATTCCAAGTAAAAGAATGAGTTAAGCAGGAGCTGAGGCGAAAAGGGAAAAGCTGATCACATTATAAGCGTTTTTTTTCCCGGGGAGCCATTTGCGCTTCTGTCAAGACTGATATTTAATGTGGAAAAACATAAATAGTCCGTAAGTCGCGGATGCCAATAGGAAAACGGTCGTGCTAGGGCTCTTCACTAAGAAAGCGAATACGCTGCTGGGGATCGATATCAGCTCGACTTCGGTCAAGCTCCTCGAACTGAGTCGCTCGGGAAGCCGCTACAAGGTAGAGGCTTACGCAGTCGAGCCGCTCCCGCCAAACGCAGTGGTCGAAAAGAACATCGCCGAGCTGGAAGGGGTCGGTCAGGCGCTTTCTCGCGTATTGGCCAAGGCCAAGAGCGGCGTCAAGACAGCTGCCGTTGCGGTTGCCGGCTCGGCTGTGATCACCAAGACCATCGAGATGGAAGCTGGATTGTCCGATGATGATCTGGAAAACCAGCTGAAGATCGAGGCCGACCAGTACATTCCTTATCCCCTGGAAGAAGTCGCCATCGACTTCGAGGTGCAAGGCCCGGCTCCGCGTAACCCTGATCGGGTAGAAGTGCTGCTGGCAGCCTGCCGCAAGGAAAACGTGGAGGTCCGCGAAGCGGCTCTGGCGCTCGCCGGTCTGACTGCAAAGGTGGTCGATGTCGAAGCCTACGCCCTCGAGCGCGCCTACGGGCTGCTGGAAGCGCAACTGGGTGTAGGCCATGAGGAGCTCACGGTTGCGGTCGTGGATATCGGCGCGACCATGACCACACTCAGCGTTCTGCACAACGGCCGCACCATCTACACCCGTGAGCAGCTCTTCGGTGGCAGGCAGCTAACCGAGGAGATTCAGCGTCGCTATGGTCTCTCCGTCGAGGAGGCTGGGCTTGCCAAGAAGCAGGGTGGTCTTCCAGATGACTACGACAGTGAGGTTTTGCAACCGTTCAAGGAGGCTGTCGTTCAGCAGGTCTCGCGATCGCTGCAGTTCTTCTTCGCCGCAGGCCAGTTCAACGATGTCGACTACATCCTTCTGGCCGGTGGCACCGCGTCCATCCCTGATCTCGATCGGCTGATCCAGCAGAAGATCGGTACGCAGACGTTAGTGGCCAATCCCTTTGCCGATATGGCGCTTAGCAGCAAGGTCAACGCCGGTGCGCTGGCCAGTGATGCGCCGGCACTGATGATTGCCTGTGGTCTGGCGATGAGGAGTTTCGACTGATGGCGCGGATTAACCTACTTCCCTGGCGTGAACAGCTGCGCGAGGAGCGCAAGCAGCGGTTTTTGGTCACTTTGGTCGGTGTTCTGGTTCTGGGCGCTGGCGTTGTATTCCTTGGCGGGCAGCTGCTCAATGGAGCTATTGAGCAGCAGGATGCCCGTAATAATTTTATCCGGTCGGAAATTGCTGTGCTGGATTCGCGGATAAAAGAAATCAGTGAACTGAAAACGCGTCGCCAGCAGCTTTTAGAGCGAATGAAGATTATCCAGGATCTGCAGGGTAACCGACCGATAATTGGTCGAATATTTGATCAGTTGGCGAGAACTCTTCCTGATGGAGTGTATTTCACTAGTATCAAAATGACTGGTAAGAATATAGCCATTCTCGGGGCAGCCGAGTCCAACAATCGTGTTTCTAATCTTATGCGTAATTTGGATTCGTCTGATTGGCTGGAGCTGCCGAATTTGAGTCAGGTCAAAGCAACTACGGCGGGAGCGCTGGATCAGGCTAATGTCTTTCAGCTGAGTGTGCAGCAGACTCAGCCTCAAGTAGAAGTAGTTGAGGGTGATAAAAAATGAGCCTCGCTGAATCTATCGATAGCCTGCGTAAAGTCGATCTAAATGATCTGGATGTGAACAATATCGGCAGCTGGCCTGCTGCGGCGAAAGGAATAGTTTTTCTGCTGTTTTTTTTGTTGGTTGTCGGTGGTGGATACTATTTCTATCTTAGTGATTTGCGAAGTGCTTTGGATGTATCAAGAGGTCAAGAGGAGGCTCTTAAGCAGCAGTTCTCAACCAAGGCTTTCCAGGCAGCAAATTTAGAGGCCTATAAAGAGCAGATGGCTGAGATGGAAGTGTCATTTGGCGCTCTACTTAGGCAGCTGCCAAGCGATACTGAGGTGCCAGGGCTGCTGGAGGATATTACTCGCACTGGTTTGGGGAGTGGCTTGGAGTTTGAAGAGATTAAGCTGCTTCCTGAGGTTGCTCAGCAATTCTATATAGAGTTGCCGATACAGATTGCTGTTGAGGGGACCTATCATGATCTCGCTACATTTGTAAGTGGCGTAGCCAGCCTTCCGCGCATCGTTACCTTGCATGACTTTGAAATAAAACCAGTTGCTCAGGACGGTTCATCTGTTTTGCGCATGACCGTTTTGGCGAAGACTTATCGTTATAACGATAAGGGGGTGGACAAGTGAGGGCTGACAGGTTTTTGTTGCTTTCTTTTTTTCTCGTACTGCTGCAGGGGTGTGGTGGTGAGGGTAATTTCTCTGACTTGCAGGCCTTTATGGCGGAGGTTAAGGCTAGGCCTAAAGGTTCCATCGAGCCATTACCGAAGTTTCAGCCCTATGAGGCATTTTCCTACAATGCATCCTCCCTTCGTAGTCCGTTTCAGCCTCCTATTAAAGTAGAGACTGTTAGCCGGCCAAAAGGTTCTAAAGAAATCAAGCCTGATGAACAGCGTGTTCGAGAGTTTCTTGAAGGCTTTAATATAGAAAGCTTTGAAATGGTTGGTACGCTCTCTAATGGTGCGGGTACATATGCGCTAGTCAGCGGTGCGGGCGGAGTGCATCGAGTTAAGGTGGGTGACTATCTTGGAAGAAACCATGGTCGAATAGTAGCCGTAGATACTGCCGCTATCGAGGTTGTTGAAATCGTTCCTGATGGTGATGGTGGGTGGTTGGAACGGCCGCGAAGCCTGGTGCTCAAAGAGCGCTCTTAGAAAGGCGAGGGTTATATGAAAAAAAAATACCAGTCTGCACAACGGAAGCACCTAATGAATATCTCCTTCTCGCAATTTGGTTATGCGTTGTCAATGCTGTTTATTTCGCCGGTATTGCTGGCAGCCAATTTGCAGCATTTGGATGTGGCCTCGTTGCCGGGTGATCGCGTTGAGCTAAAATTGCGGTTTGATGAACCAGTTGTGGCTCCTAGGGGCTATACGATTGAGCAGCCGGCTCGTATTGCGCTTGATCTTCCGGGTGTTGTTAATCAGCTGGGTAGCAAGAGTCGCGAGCTTGGCATGGGTAATGCCAGAAGTGTAACTGTTGTCGAGGCCAAGGATCGTACGCGTCTTATAGTAAATCTTACCTCTCTGGCTCCATACAGTACCCGTGTTGAGGGTAATGAGCTGTTTATATTGGTAGGCGATGTATCTGCAGGGCGGAGTGGTTCTACGTCGCGCTCGGCGGCTGCGCCTGCGAAGGCGCCGGCTGTTGTGGGTAGGGCGATTCGTGATCTCGACTTTCAAAGGGGGGAGCAAGGCGAGGGTAATGTAGTAATCGAGCTCGCGGATTCCTCTGTAAGTCCTGATATTCAGGATCAGGGTGGTAAAATTCGTTTGGATTTTGCAAGGACTCAGTTGCCTGAATCTTTAAGGGTTCGCTTGGATGTAAAGGATTTTGCTACGCCAGTACAGTTCGTAAATGCTAGTGCTTCTTCTGACAAAGCTAGCATCTTAATTGAGCCTACCGGTATGTATGATTATCTGGTTTATCAAGCAGATAATAAACTTACTGTTAGTGTTAAGCCGCTCACTGCTGCGGATCAGGAACAGAGAAAAGTCGATCAGTTTGCATATTCAGGCGAGAAGCTGTCGTTAAATTTTCAGGATATTGACGTCCGTTCCGTTTTGCAGCTAATTGCAGACTTTACTGATTTAAATTTGGTTGCCAGTGATACTGTGCGCGGTAATATTACTCTGCGATTGCAAAATGTTCCTTGGGATCAAGCCTTGGATTTGGTGCTTAAAACCAAGGGGCTGGACCAAAGAAAGGTCGGCAATGTTCTTTTGGTTGCCCCTGCCGATGAGATCGCAGCACGTGAGAGGCAGGAGCTAGAGTCGCGTCGTCAGATTTCAGAGTTGGCTCCTCTGCGTCGTGAATTAATTCAAGTTAACTATGCAAAGGCTGCTGATATGGCGAAACTGTTTCAGTCGGTTACGACTGTTGATGGCGCCGCTGAGGATCGGGGTTCGATAACTGTTGATGATCGCACTAATAGCATTATTGCTTATCAGACACAGGACCGCCTGGATGAGTTGCGTCGGATTGTCGCTCAGCTCGATATCCCGGTTCGCCAAGTTATGATTGAGGCGCGTATTGTTGAGGCGAACGTCGATTACGAAAAACAGATAGGTGTGAACTGGCGTGGAGCAAGGGTTGGTGATAATAATTTTGTAATCGGTGGTCAGGGCGGTAATAGGCCTGGTGCCCCAGGATATGGTCAAAACCCTGGGGTGCAGAATCCAACCCCTTCCCTCGGCAATTTTGTAGATCTTGGTGCGACCAGTGCCAGTTCTGGTTTTGGTATAGGGTTTATCACTGATAACACTATCTTGGATCTTCAGCTTTCTGCAATGGAGGCTAGTGGTAATGGTGAGGTGGTTTCTCAGCCGAAAGTTGTTACCTCTGACAAAGAGACCGCCAAGATACTGAAGGGTTCTGAAGTTCCTTATCAGGAAGCTAGTTCGAGTGGGGCGACTAGTACTTCGTTCAAAGAGGCGGCGCTTTCCCTGGAGGTTACGCCGCAGATCACGCCTGATAATCGCATCCTTATTGAGGTTAAAGTTACAAAGGATGCGCCGGACTTTTCACAGGCTGCTCAAACTAATGGGGTCCCTGCAATAGCAAAGAATGAGGTCAACGCCAAGGTACTGGTGTCTGATGGTGAAACCATCGTCATTGGTGGTGTTTTCTCTAACACGCAGACCAAGTCCGTCGATAAGGTTCCATTCCTTGGCGATCTGCCTTACCTGGGGCGTTTGTTCCGGCGTGATCTTGTTCAAGATAGCAAGGAAGAGCTGTTGATTTTCCTTACCCCGCGTATCATGAACAATCAAGCCATTGCCGTGAATCGATGACCTAAGTGCGGAATGTAATCCTCGTTGGCCCGATGGGTGCTGGAAAGAGCACCATCGGGCGTTTGCTTGCCAAAGAGCTGCGTGTGCCTTTCAAGGACTCCGATAAGGAGATCGAGCAGCGTACCGGTGCCGACATTCCCTGGATCTTCGATGTCGAGGGGGAGCAGGGCTTTCGTGAGCGGGAGCAGGCGGTGATCGCCGAGCTTTCGATGCAGGATGGCCTTGTCCTGGCTACTGGTGGTGGGGCGGTCATGCGTCCAGAGAACCGGCAGGCGTTGCATGCCGGTGGGCGTGTGGTTTACCTGCATACGTCGGTCGAGCAGCAGATCGACCGCACATCGCGTGATCGAAATCGTCCTTTGTTGCGTACGGCCAATCCCGCTCAGGTGCTCAGGGATCTGATGGCCATGCGCGATCCTCTGTATCGAGAGGTCGCTGACATCATCATCGAGACTGACGAGCGTCCGCCGCGTATGGTCGTTCAGGAAATTCTCTCGCGTCTGGAAGCCTTGTCGCCCCGTTAAAGCGCGGAGCGAACTGCGCTATCCTAGTGGCCTTTTTACTCTGGGGGCCTCATGCAGACTCTTCACGTTGAACTCGGCGAGCGTAGTTATCCCATCTACATCGGCGATGGCCTGTTGGCGCGCTCCGAGCTGCTCACGCGTCATATCGCTGGGCGGCAGGTGGCGGTGGTTACCAATGAGACCGTGGCGCCTCTTTATCTCGAATCGCTGATGCGCTCCCTCGAGGGTTTCAAGGTCGCGTCGGTCGTTTTGCCCGATGGCGAAGCTTTCAAGAATTGGGAAACCCTGCAACTGATCTTTGATGGACTGCTGACGGCACGCCATGATCGGCGCACCACTGTTGTTGCCCTTGGCGGTGGCGTGATCGGTGATATGGCGGGTTTCGCTGCCGCTTGCTACCAGCGCGGCGTGGATTTCATTCAGGTGCCGACCACGCTTTTGTCGCAGGTCGATTCTTCGGTCGGCGGCAAGACCGGGATCAATCATCCGCTGGGCAAGAACATGGTGGGCGCCTTCTATCAACCCAAGGCGGTGCTGATCGATACGGCTAGCCTGCATACCTTGCCGCCGCGTGAGCTTTCCGCCGGCTTGGCCGAGGTCATCAAGTACGGTTTGATCTGCGACGAGCCTTTTCTCGACTGGCTCGAGGGCAATATGTCTGCCCTGCGTGCTCTGGATGGTGCTGCGCTGACCTATGCTATCGAGCGTTCGTGTGCGGCCAAAGCCCAGGTGGTCGGTGCGGATGAGCGTGAGTCCGGCGTGCGTGCGACGTTGAATCTGGGGCACACCTTCGGTCATGCCATCGAGACCGAGCAGGGTTATGGTGTCTGGTTGCACGGCGAGGCTGTCGCCGCCGGAACGGTGATGGCGCTGGAAATGTCTTATCGTCTGGGCTGGTTGTCGGCACAAGAGCGCGATCGTGGTGTGCGCCTGCTGCAGGCTGCCGGCCTGCCTGTCGTGCCTCCGCAGGACATGACGCCAGAGCAGTTCCTGGAACATATGGCGGTCGACAAGAAGGTCCTCGATGGGCAGTTGCGCCTCGTGTTGCTCAAACGCCTGGGTGAAGCGGTAGTGACCGCTGATTATCCGCGTGAAATTCTCGACGCCACGCTGCGTAGCGATTACGTCGCGCTGGCTCAGTCGTCCAACTCTTGAAGAGTGATTCATGACCAGTTTGCATGCTGACGAAGCTTTCCTGGCGCATTACCAATTCAGTCACGACCCCTTTGCGCCGCGCGTGCCCGGCTTCAAGTTCTTTCCTGCCCAGCGCAAGCCGGTGCTGGGGCAGTTGCACCACCTGGCGCGATACAGCCAGCTTTTGCTGGCGGTGGTTGGGCCGCAGGGCAGTGGTAAAACGCTGTTGCGGCAGGCGCTTGTCGCCAGTACCAACAAGCAGGCGGTGCAGAGCGTAGTGATTGCGCAGGGTGTCACCAGTAGCGAGGCGCTGTTGCGCCAGGTGGCGCAGGGCTTGTCCGTTGCGCAGGCTGATGTGCGCTCGATTCTGGCGCAAGTTGGGCAGTTGGCACTGACGGGGCAGGAGGTCTATCTGCTGGTCGATGATGCTGATCAGCTGGACGACGTGGCCCTGAAGAATCTGTTGGTGCTCGCTGCCGGGGGCGGCGAGGGGCGGCCTCACGTCTTTCTGTTCGCCGAGCAGGAATTGCTGGCTCGACTGGAGGCTTTGGCGGGCGGTGAAGAGTGCTATCACGCCATCGAGCTGCAGCCTTATGGCGAGGACGAGACGCGCGACTATCTGGCGCAGCGTCTCGAGGGTGCTGGTCAGGATATCGATGTGCTGAGCGAGGAGCAGATCGAAGACATTCATGCCCGTTCCCAGGGGTGGCCGGGGGCGATCAATCAGGAAGCTCGTGAGTTGCTGGTCGAGCAGATGCTTGCGCAGCGCTCCTCTGGGCGCGGACCCGGTGGCGGTTTCTCGCTGCCGAAGAAGCATGTGCTGGCACTGGCTGTCGTGTTGGTGGGCGTTGCCGCGGCGTGGTTCATGCAGGGCCGTGAGTCTTCTTCGTCGGCGCCGGTGGCCAGCAATACCTCGCTGCCTCTGCAGTCCTCTGCACCTGCCGTGGAAGCTGAAGAGCCGGCGCAAACGCCGGCCGCCGAGGGGCCTGCTCCCGCCATCGAATTCGCGGGGGCCAGTCAGCCGCTGCCACTACCGCTGGTGGGTGAGTCGCAAGCGGTGATTCGCCAGCCCTTGGCCGAGGCTGCAGGTGAGGAGTTGGACGACTTCGAGCCGCCGGCATCGACTGAGCCCTCGACAGTGACTGCGCCCTCGGCTCCAGTCGCTGCGGCACCGGCACCGGCACCGGCCAAGCAGCCTGAGCCTGCTGCGCCCAAGCCTGCAGCTCCAGCTCCGCCCCCTGCGCCGAAACCTGCCCCCAAGCCCGCGCCCGCTCAAGCTGCGACGCCTAGTGCCGCTTCAGGAGGCTGGTACGCGCAACAACCTGCGTCCCGCTACGCCCTGCAGGTGGTCGGCTCGCGCTCCGAGGCCAATATCCAGGCGCTGGTGCGTGAGGGGGGTAGCGAATACCGCTACTTCAAGAAGATCCATCAAGGACAGCCGCTGTACGTGCTGACCTATGGTAGTTTCTCCAGTCGCGACGCCGCTCAGGCAGCGGTCAAAACCCTGCCGGCCAAGCTTCAGGCGGGCAAGCCCTGGCCTCGGACCTTGGGCAGCATCCAGCAGGAAATGAGCCGCTAAGCGCTCTGTCGCAAGATGACCGCCTGGTCGTTAGCACGACCTTGCGGTCTTATCCTTCGGTTTTGCGACATTAATTTTCACCCCCTCGTCACGAAGATTTGTGACGACATGGGGGGATATGTACAATGACCTCCCTTTTGCCCACGCAAAGCTGGCCCGTGCCCGCTTTTCGGGTTTAAGTAATTGAATTAGAAAGTAATTTGCCTGAGGTCTAGGCAGCCTGGTGAGAGTTCCCCTATGAAAGCAGGTTTGTACCGTCCTGATGAGTTCAAGGATAACTGCGGCTTCGGCTTGATCGCCCACATGCAAGGTGAACCTAGTCATCACCTGCTCAATACCGCTATTGAAGCCCTCACCTGCATGACCCACCGCGGCGGTATCAACGCCGACGGCAAAACCGGTGATGGCTGCGGCCTGCTGATCCAGAAGCCTGATCAATTCCTGCGCGCAATCGCCCAGGAGCAATTTGGTGTCGCACTGCCTGGGCAATACGCCGTGGGCATGGTGTTCCTCAACCAGGATTCGGCCAAGGCCGAAGCCGCGCGCGAGAACATGAACCGCGAAATCCTCGCGGCCGGCCTGCAATTGGTGGGCTGGCGCAAGGTGCCGATCGATACCAGCGTGCTCGGCCAACTGGCCTTGGAGCGCCTGCCGCAGATCGAGCAGGTGTTCATCGGCGGCGAAGGCCTGAGCGACCAGGAATTCGCCATCAAGCTGTTCAGTGCCCGTCGCCGTTCGTCGGTTGCCAATGCCGGCGACAGCGATCACTACATCTGCAGCTTCTCGCACAAGACCATCATCTACAAAGGCCTGATGATGCCGGCGGACCTGCAGCAGTTCTACCCGGATCTGGGTGATGAGCGCCTGCAGACCGCCATCGCGGTTTTCCACCAGCGCTTCTCCACCAACACCCTGCCGAAGTGGCCACTGGCGCAGCCGTTCCGCTTCCTCGCGCACAACGGTGAGATCAACACCATCACCGGCAACCGTAACTGGGCGCAGGCCCGGCGCACCAAGTTCGCCAACGAGCTGATCCCCGATCTCGACGAGTTGGGCCCGCTGGTCAACCGCGTCGGTTCCGACTCCTCGAGCATGGACAACATGCTCGAGCTGATGGTCACCGGTGGCATCGACCTGTTCCGCGGTCTGCGCATGATCATTCCGCCGGCCTGGCAGAACGTCGAAACCATGGACGCCGACTTGCGCGCGTTCTACGAATACAACTCCATGCACATGGAGCCATGGGATGGCCCGGCCGGCGTGGTGCTGACCGATGGTCGCCATGCCGTGTGCCTGCTCGACCGTAACGGCCTGCGCCCGGCGCGCTGGGTCACCACCAAGAACGGCTACATCACCCTGGCGTCGGAAATCGGCGTGTGGGATTACCAGCCCGAGGACGTTATCGCCAAGGGCCGTGTCGGCCCGGGGCAGATCCTCGCCGTCGACACCGAGACCGGCCAGGTGCTGGACACCGAGTCCATCGACAGCCGCCTGAAGTCGCGCCACCCCTACAAACTGTGGCTGCGCAAGCATGCCCAGCGGATCAAGGCGACGCTGGAAGACCGTGACCATGGTTCGGCCTTCTACGACCCGGATCAGCTCAAGCAGTACATGAAGATGTTCCAGGTCACCTTCGAGGAGCGTGACCAGGTGCTGCGCCCGCTCGGTGAGCAGGGCCAGGAAGCGGTCGGCTCCATGGGTGACGACACGCCGATGGCGGTGCTCAGCCAGCGCGTGCGTTCGCCGTACGACTACTTCCGCCAGCAGTTCGCGCAGGTCACCAACCCGCCGATCGACCCGCTGCGCGAAGCGATCGTCATGTCCCTGGAAATCTGCCTGGGCGCCGAGCGCAACATCTTCAGCGAGTCGCCGGAGCACGCTACCCGCGTGATCCTCAGTAGCCCGGTGATCTCGCCGGCCAAGTGGCGCGCGCTGATGAGCCTGGATCGCCCTGGTTTCGACCGTCATGTCATCGATATGAACTACGACGAGTCGCTGGGTCTGGAAGCCGCCGTGCGCAACATGGCCGACCAGGCCGAGGAAGCCGTGCGCGCCGGCAAGGTGCTGCTGGTGCTGACCGACCGTCACATCGCCCCGGGCAAGCTGCCGGCGCATGCCGCGCTGGTCACTGGCGCCGTGCATCACCGCCTGACCGAGAAAGGCCTGCGCTGCGACTGCAACATCCTGGTGGAAACCGCCACCGCGCGTGACCCGCACCACTACGCCGTGCTGCTGGGCTTCGGCGCCTCGGCGGTCTACCCGTTCCTGGCCTACGAAGTGCTGGGCGACTTGATCCGTACCGGCGAAGTGCTGGGCGATCTGTACGAAGTCTTCAAGTACTACCGCAAGGGCATCTCCAAGGGCCTGCTGAAGATCCTGTCGAAGATGGGGATCTCCACGGTCGCGTCCTACCGCGGTGCGCAGCTGTTCGAAGCGGTCGGCCTGGCCGATGAAGTCACCGAGCTGTGCTTCCGTGGCGTGGCCAGCCGTATTCAGGGCGCGCGTTTCGTCGACCTCGAAAGCGAGCAGAAGCTGCTGTCCTTCGAAGCCTGGAACAACCGTAAGGCGATCCAGCAGGGAGGTCTGCTCAAGTTCGTCTACGGCGGCGAATACCACGCCTACAACCCGGACGTGGTGCGTACGCTGCAGGAAGCCGTGCAGCAGGGCAACTACGCGAAGTACAAGGAATACTCGACGCTGGTCGACACCCGCCCGGTGTCGATGATCCGCGACCTGCTCAAGGTCAAGGAGTCCGCTTCGCCGATCGCCCTGGGCGAAGTCGAGCCGCTGCAGGCTATTTTCAAGCGCTTCGATGCCGCAGGTATCTCCCTCGGCGCGCTGTCGCCGGAGGCCCACGAGGCCCTGGCCGAGGCGATGAACCGCCTGGGTGGCCGTTCCAACTCCGGTGAGGGCGGCGAAGACCCGGCCCGCTACGGCACCATCAAGAGCTCGAAGATCAAGCAGGTGGCTACCGGCCGCTTTGGCGTGACCCCGGAATACCTGGTCAATGCCGAGGTGCTGCAGATCAAGGTGGCCCAGGGCGCCAAGCCTGGTGAGGGCGGCCAGCTGCCGGGCGGCAAGGTCAACGGTCTGATCGCCAAGCTGCGCTATGCGGTACCGGGCGTGACCCTGATCTCGCCGCCGCCGCACCACGACATCTACTCGATCGAAGACCTGGCGCAGCTGATCTATGACCTCAAGCAGGTCAACCCGAAGGCGCTGGTGTCGGTCAAGCTGGTAGCGGAAGCCGGTGTTGGCACCATCGCCGCGGGTGTGGCCAAGGCCTACGCCGACCTGATTACCATCTCCGGTTACGACGGTGGTACTGGCGCATCGCCGCTAACCTCCATCCGTTATGCCGGCGCGCCGTGGGAGCTGGGCCTGGCCGAAACCCACCAGACCCTGCGCGGTAACGACCTGCGCGGCAAGGTGCGGGTGCAGACCGACGGCGGTCTGAAAACCGGCCTGGACGTGATCAAGGCCGCGATCTTGGGTGCTGAGAGCTTCGGCTTCGGTACCGCGCCGATGGTCGCTCTGGGCTGCAAATACCTGCGCATCTGCCACCTGAACAACTGCGCCACCGGCGTGGCCACGCAGAACGACAAGCTGCGCAAGGATCACTTCATCGGCACCGTCGAAATGGTGATGAACTTCTTCACCTACGTCGCCGAGGAAACCCGCGAGTGGCTGGCCAAGCTGGGCGTACGCAGCCTGGAAGAGCTGATCGGGCGTACCGACCTGCTCGAAATGCTGCCGGGCGAAACTGCCAAGCAAGGCAACCTGGATCTGTCGCCGCTGCTGGCCAGCGCGCATATCCCGGCTGACAAGCCGCAGTTCTGCCAGGTGCCGAAGAACCCGCCGTTCGACGAAGGCCTGCTGGCCGAGAAGATGGTCGAATTGGCCAAGGACGCCATCGCCGGCAAGACTGGCGGTGAGTTCGAGCTGAACATCGGTAACTGCGACCGCTCCATCGGTGCGCGGATTTCCGGTGAGATCGCCCGCGTGCATGGCAACCAGGGCATGAATGGCGCGCCGATCACCTTCCGCTTCAAGGGCACTGCCGGGCAGAGCTTCGGCGTGTGGAACGCCGGTGGTCTGCACCTGCGCCTGGAAGGCGACGCCAACGATTACGTCGGCAAGGGCATGACGGCAGGCAAGATCGTCATCACCCCGCCCGCTGGCAGCCCGTTCGCCACCGAGGACAGCGCCATCATCGGCAACACCTGTCTGTACGGTGCAACCGGCGGCAAGCTGTTCGCCACCGGCACCGCGGGTGAGCGTTTCGCCGTGCGTAACTCCGGCGCCCATGCCGTGGTGGAAGGCACTGGCGACCACTGCTGCGAGTACATGACCGGCGGTTTCGTCTGCGTACTGGGCAAGACCGGCTACAACTTCGGCTCGGGCATGACCGGCGGTTTCGCCTACGTGCTCGACATGGACAACGGCTTCTACGACCGCGTCAACCACGAGCTGGTGGAAATCCAACGCATCAACAATGAAGCGATGGAGGCCTACCGCAGCCACCTCGAAAGCGTGCTCGCCGAGTACGTCGAAGAGACCGGCAGTGAGTGGGGCCAGAACCTGCTGGAAAACCTGGACGATTACCTGCGCAAGTTCTGGCTGGTGAAACCGAAAGCGGCCAGTCTGAAGTCGCTGCTGTCCAGCACCCGTGCCAACCCGCAATAAGAATGCGCCTGAAGTGGTTTGATGAGGTAATGCAATGACTGAACGTCTGAATAACGACTTCCAGTTCATCGAAGTCGGGCGCAAAGACCCGAAGAAGAAACTGCTGCGTCAGCGCAAGAAGGAGTTCGTCGAGATCTACGACAACTTCAAGCCGGCGCAAGCTGCCGACCAAGCGCATCGCTGCCTGGGTTGCGGCAACCCGTATTGCGAGTGGAAGTGCCCGGTGCACAACTTCATTCCGAACTGGCTCAAGCTGGTGTCGGAAGGCAACATCCTGGCTGCCGCCGAGCTCTCGCACCAGACCAACACCCTGCCGGAAGTCTGCGGCCGCGTGTGCCCGCAGGACCGTCTGTGCGAAGGTGCCTGCACCCTCAATGACGGCTTCGGCGCGGTGACCATCGGTTCGGTGGAGAAGTACATCACCGATACCGCTTTCGCCATGGGCTGGCGCCCGGACATGTCCAAGGTCAAGCCGACCGGCAAGCGTGTCGCGGTGATCGGTGCCGGCCCGGCCGGTCTGGGCTGCGCCGACGTGCTGGTGCGCAACGGCGTGACCCCGGTGGTGTTCGACAAGAACCCGGAAATCGGTGGTCTGCTGACCTTCGGCATTCCCGAGTTCAAGCTGGAAAAGACCGTACTCAGCCGCCGCCGTGAAGTCTTCACCGGCATGGGCATCGAGTTCCGCCTGAACACCGAAGTCGGCAAGGACGTGACCATGCAGCAACTGCTGGATGAGTACGATGCCGTGTTCATGGGCATGGGCACCTACACCTACATGAAGGGTGGTTTCCCGGGCGAGGATCTGCCAGGCGTCTATGACGCGCTGGACTTCCTTATCGCCAACGTCAATCGCAACCTCGGTTTCGAGAAGTCGCCGGAAGACTTCATCGACATGAAGGGCAAGCGCGTCGTGGTACTCGGCGGTGGCGACACCGCGATGGACTGCAACCGCACCTCGATTCGCCAGGGCGCCAAGGCCGTGACCTGCGCCTACCGTCGTGACGAAGAGAACATGCCGGGCTCGCGCAAGGAAGTGAAGAACGCCAAGGAAGAGGGCGTGAAGTTCCTCTTCAACCGCCAGCCCATCGCCATCGTTGGCGACGGCAAGGTGGAAGGCATCAAGGTGGTCGAGACCCGTCTCGGCGAGCCGGATGCCCGTGGCCGCCGCAGTCCTGAGCCGATCCCCGGTTCCGAGGAAGTCATCCCGGCCGAGGCCGTGCTGATCGCCTTCGGTTTCCGCCCGAGCCCGGCACCCTGGTTCGAGCAGTTCGAGATTCAGACCGATAGCCAGGGCCGCGTCGTGGCGCCCGAGCAGTCGCAGTTCAAGCACCAGACCAGCAATCCGAAGATCTTCGCCGGTGGCGACATGGTGCGTGGTTCCGACCTGGTGGTGACGGCGATCTTCGAGGGTAGGAACGCCGCCGAAGGCATCCTCGACTACCTGGGCGTCTGATGACGCAGCGCAAGTAAAGACGAGACAAATCGTCGCGATGGACAAAAGGCACGGCACTCGCCGTGCCTTTTGTTTTGCGCTCTGCGAAAATGCCCGCACTTTTTTCGCCGGATGCCGCCATGACCGCCCTGAAGAACGACCGTTTCCTTCGTGCCCTGCTCAAGCAACCCGTGGATGTCACGCCCGTCTGGATGATGCGCCAGGCCGGTCGCTATCTGCCGGAGTACCGCGCGACCCGGGCCAAGGCCGGCGACTTCGTGAGCCTGATGAAGAACCCGGAGCTGGCCTGCGAGGTCACCATCCAGCCACTGGATCGCTACCCGCAACTGGATGCAGCGATTCTGTTCTCCGACATCCTCACTATTCCCGACGCCATGGGCCAGGGCCTGTATTTCGAGACGGGTGAGGGGCCGCGCTTCAAGAAGGTGATCAGCAACCTGGCCGACGTCGAGGCGTTGTCCGTGACGGATGCCGAGAAGGATCTGGGTTACGTGATGGATGCGGTGCGCACCATTCGTCGTGAGCTCAATGGCCGCGTGCCGTTGATCGGCTTCTCCGGCAGCCCGTGGACGCTGGCTACCTACATGGTCGAAGGCGGTTCGTCGAAGGATTTCCGCAAGACCAAGGCCATGCTCTATGACAACCCGCAGGCCCTGCATGCGCTGCTCGACAAGCTGGCGCAGTCGGTCACGGCCTATCTGAACGGGCAGATCCTCGCCGGTGCACAAGCGGTGCAGATCTTCGACTCCTGGGGCGGCGCGCTGTCGGCAGCGGCCTATCAGGAGTTCTCCCTGGCCTACATGAAGAAGATCGTCGACGGCCTGATCCGCGAACACGACGGTCGCCGTGTGCCGGTGATTCTGTTCACCAAGGGCGGCGGTCTGTGGCTCGAATCGCTGGCTGAAACCGGCGCCGAAGCGCTTGGTTTGGACTGGACGTGCGACATCGGCAGCGCTCGCGCTCGTGTCGGTGACAAGGTCGCCCTGCAAGGCAACATGGATCCGGCGGTGCTCTACGCCAAGCCGGCTGCGATTCGTGCCGAAGTGGCGCGCATCCTGGCGGCTTACGGTGCCGGCAGCGGCCATGTGTTCAACCTTGGCCATGGCATCACCCCGGAGGTCGACCCGGCGCACGCTGGCGCCTTCTTCGAGGCGGTGCACGAGTTGTCTGCGCAGTATCACCAGTAAGCCGTAGCCTGCTGGCGACCAGGCCAAGCCTGGCTGCTAGCGGTCCCCGTTAGGCGGCGGTGCGGGCGTCAGGCGCTCCTGCTTCTTGCGTGGCGGGATCAGGCGCACGTTGATCACACCGTCCGTCGTGCCATGTTCGAACAGGCTGTCGCTGGGTTTGGGTTTACCGCCGAACAGCGACGGGTTGCCGGAGAAGCCCACCGGCTCCAGCGGAATGCCGCGTGGGCTGAGATCCAGCTGGCCATTGCCGTTGCTGTCTTGGAAGACCTGTACGGCGTAACGACCGGGCGGCAGGGCGGCGATGCGCAGCGGCGTTTGCGTTCCCTGCAGTTCGTACAGGCTGGGTTGCCAGTCCTGTTGGTCGGCCGGTACCAGTGCCAGATACAGGTTTGCCTGATCCGATGTGCCTTGCACCTCGATCAGCAGGTCGCCTGCCTGGAGCGATTGGCAGGCGAGCAGCGGAACCAATAGGCAAACTTGGCATAGGCGAGTTACGGTTTGAAGAAGTCTCTGTGGCATAATTCGGCCATTTTGCAGGGAATGCGCCACGAATGCGTCATGTTTTAGTCGTCCATTTTTCTCAGACTGGCCAATTAGACCGCTTGGCGCAATCGGTCTGTGCGCCGCTGCGCGAGTGTGACGACATCCAGGTGGATTTCCTGGCGCTGCAACCGGCCGAGCCATTTCCCTTTCCCTGGCCGTTTCTCGGTTTCTTTCGCATCTTCCCGGAAACCGTGCTGATGAAGCCGCAGCCCTTGCTGCCGCTGGCCGTCGATGCCGACAAGCGCTATGACCTGGTTATCCTGGCCTATCAGGTCTGGTTTCTCTCGCCCTCATTGCCCTGTACCAGCTTTCTCGCTTCGCCCGAGGCCGCTCGTCTGCTTAAGGACACGCCGGTGGTCACGCTGATCGGTTGCCGCAACATGTGGCTGATGGCGCAGGAGAAGGTCAAGGCGCGCCTGCAGGCGCTGGGTGCCCGGCTGGTCGACAACGTGGTGCTGACCGACGCCTGCGGTACCGCCGCGAGCTTCCTGGCCACGCCGCTGTGGATGTTCACGGGTCGGCAGAAGCCCTATAGCTGGGTGCCGCGTGCAGGTATCGACGAGCGGGAATTGGCGGCGGCCAGTCGCTTCGGCGACGCTATGGCACGCCGCCTGCGCGCGGATCGATTGCCCATCGAGCAGCCGATGCTCGCAGGCCTTGGCGCGGTCAAGGTGGATGAGAAGCTGATCGCCAGCGAGAAGGTTGGCAATCGCAGCTTCACCCTGTGGAGCCGTCTGTTGTCGGCGCTTGGCCCGCAGCAGAGCCGCCGACGCGGCGCCGGTCTGGTGCTGTACATCGTGTTTCTGATCTGCCTGATCCTGACCGTGGTGCCGATCACGGCTGTTTTGAAGAAGTTGCTGGCACCGCTGTTCAAGGCGCGTATCCAGAAAGAGAAGGCCTACTTTGCCGGCCCGTCCGGCGAGTGAAGTGACCCTGAGGTAAGACCGTGGTAACCCCTGTATTCATCAACCGCATCAGCACCTGCCTGCCGCATGAGCCTGTGGACAACGAGCAGATGGAAGCGCGCCTGGGCATGGTCGGTAGCAAGCCGTCGCGTGCGCGCAGGCTGGTGCTGCGCCGTAATGGCATCCAGCAGCGCCACTACGTGATCGATCCGCACACGGGCGAGCCGAGCATGAGCAACGCCCAGCTCAGTGCCGAGGCCATTCGTGGTTTGCAGGGCAATGGGTTCGAGCTGAATCAGCTGGACTGCCTGGTGGCCAGTACCTCGTCGCCGGATCAGGTCATGCCGGGGCACGCGGTGATGGTGCACGGCGAACTGGGTAACCCCTCCTGCGAAGTGGCGACCACTGCCGGCATCTGCCTGTGCGGGATGACGGCGCTGAAGTACGCCTGGATGAGCGTGGCCAGTGGTGAGAGTCGCCATGCCGTGGCCTGTGGCTCCGAAGTCGCCTCGACGCTGATGCAGGCGCGCAATTTCAACGCCGAGTACGAAAGCCGCGTCGATGAGCTCGAGAGCCACCCCGAGATCGCCTTCGAGAAGGACTTCCTGCGCTGGATGCTGTCCGACGGTGCCGGCGCCGTGCTGCTGCAGGATCGCCCCAACGCAAGCGGCCTGAGCCTGCGCATCGACTGGCTGGACATTCTCTCGTTCGCCGACCAGATGCCGCCCTGCATGTACGCCGGTGCCGACATGCAGGACGACACCTTGCGCGGTTGGAGCCGTTACGACGCCGACGAGCGCGCGAAGCAATCGGTGATGGCGATCAAGCAGAACGTCAAGCTGCTCAACGAGAACATCGTCAAGTACACCGTGGAGGAGGCGCTCAAGCGCATCATGGCGCGGCGTGAGCTGCGCGTGGCGGACATCGACTGGTTCCTGCCGCACTACTCCTCGGAGTTCTTTCGCGAGCCGCTCGCCGTGGGCCTGGCCAACGTCGACCTGCCGATCCCCATGGAGCGCTGGTTCACCAACCTCACCAGCAAGGGCAATACCGGTGCGGCGTCGATCTTCATCATCCTCGAGGAGCTGTTCAATGGCGGGCGCTTGCGCAGCGGCCAGCGGTTGCTCTGCTACGTGCCTGAAAGCGGGCGTTTCTCCAGTGCGTTCATGCACCTGACGGTGGTTGGCGATGAAGCTTGACGACGTTCCCCAGGACCCCGGTTCCGCCTATGGCGGGCACAGCAAGCTGCTTTATGCGGTCGACGACAGCGGCCATTACCAGGGCGCACAGAGCGTCGGCTGGGATCCCGAGTCCTACGCCACGCAACTGGCCGTCGCCGAGCTGGAGGCGCAGGAGGCCGAGGCCCTGGCGCTCTGGCAACGCGGCGAGCTGTCGCCGCTCAAGTGCCTGATGTACCGCTACCGCATGGACGAGCCGGCGCTGGCGCAGATCACCGGTCTGTGGCAATGGCGCCTGCGCCGACACTTTCGCCCGCACATCTATCGCCGCCTGAGCACCTCGGTGCTGGCGCGCTACGCCGACGCCTTCGGCCTGACCGTCGACGAGTTGCGTCGCTACCAGAGAGAGTTGCCATGACCGCGTTCCAGCACCGCCAGAGCGCCCACTGCGAAAGTGGCGTCATGGCCAGCCTGCTCACCCATGCCGGTTTGCCGATGAGCGAGCCGATGGCCTTTGGCCTGGCATCGGGCCTGGCCTTCGCCTACCTGCCCATCGTCAAGATCGGTGGCATGCCCTTGATCGCCTATCGCATGCCGCCGCGTCACCTGATCAAGACGCTGAGCAAGCGTCTGGGCGTGCGCCTGACCAGCCGTACCTTCGCCAATCCCGAGCAGGGCCGCATCGCGCTGGATGCAGCGCTGGACAGCGGCCGCCTGGCTGGCCTGCAGAGCTCGGTGTTCTGGTTGCCGTACTTCCCGCCGGAGATGCGCTTTCACTTCAACGCGCACAACTTGCTGGCCTATGGCCGCGAGGGTGACGAGTACCTGCTCAGCGACCCGGTGTTCGAGGAGCCGGTGCGCTGCGCCAGCGCCGACCTGCAGAAGGCGCGCTTCGCCAAGGGGGCGCTGGCGGCCAAGGGCCTGATGTACTACCTCGACGATGTGTCGCCGGAGCAGGACTGGGAGCGCCTGATCCGTCAGAGCGTGCTTTCCACCTCGCGCATTCTCGACGGCATGCCGCTGCCGTGGATCGGCATTCGTGGCATCCAGCACTTGGCCAAATGCGTCGAGGCGCTCGACCCGGCGCAGGCCAAGTACAACCGCCTGTACCTCACTCATATCGTGCGCATGCAGGAAGAGATCGGCACCGGCGGTGCGGGCTTCCGCTTCATGTACGCCAGCTTTCTGCAGGAGGCCGGCGAGAAGATCGGTGATGCCAACCTGCAGGCGGCTTCGGAACGGCTCACGGCCGTGGGCGATGATTGGCGCCAGTTCGCCTCGGCCTGCGTGCGGGCCAGTCGCAGCAAGGGCGAGGCGCCGGACTTCAGACCGATCGCCGAGATGCTGCGGGGTATCGCCGGGCAGGAGCGGGCGCTGATGAAGGAATTGGGCGCCTGGGCCAAGCGCAAGGGATGAGGTTGGTGCTCTTTGCTTGATGAGAGGCTGTCTGTGCAGGGTTGAAGCGGAGCGTCGCTCGGCCCGCCTTGCCTTTGACCATGGCGCTGTGAGGCGATGACCGGGGTAAGCGTTGTCCACCCTGCAACTCAAGGCGGGTGGGCGCTGGCCCACCAGGATCACCAACACACCCGATCAGAGCTGCAGATGCAGGACGTCGGTTGCTGCCGTCAGCTCGGCGAAATCCTCTGCCTTGGTGGGCGCTTCGATCAGCACCGCCTGCGCCTGAAAGTCGCCGTTCTCGTCGATCACCACCAGCAGCGCCTGATTGACCAGGCCATCACCGAGATCCAGGGCAGCCAGCGCCTGGAGTTGCTTCCAGACGTTCGGCCCGGCGCCGATGAAAAGGTTTGGCCCTTCCAGCCCCAGTTGCGCGGCGACGTGGAAGCCGGCGGCGTTGCTGACGCTGTTGACGAATTCGAAGGGCTTGGGCTGCAGCTGGTGCACGCACACGCTGTCGAGCAGCGAGCCCATGGTGGCACGCGCCGGATGGCGGGAGGCCAGGTACAGGCCGCAGTCGCGGCGCACCTTGGCCTTGAGTGGCGCGGTGCACAGCAGGGCCTGCAGAATCAGCCGGTCGATACGCCGCGGCGGTGTGGCCAGCCACTGGCCCAGCGCGGCTTTCAGCGCCTTGTCGGAGCAGCTCGCCTGACCGCGTACGTTGCAGGCCGCGATGACCGGTTTCATGGAGTTTCTCCCGCGCAGCCCTGCAGCACCAGGCTGGCATTGTTGCCGCCGAAGCCGAAGAAGTTGGCCAGTAGCAGGCTGCCTGGCTCGATGGCCAGTGGTGCGCCATTCAGGGGCAGCAGGGCCTCGTCGGCATAGTCCAGGCCAGGCAGATGGTCGAGGTTCTCCAGCAGCAGCAGGGTTTCGCTCAGGCCGCAGGCGCCCAGGGTATGACCGAGCCAGGGCTTGAGCACGCACAGATGAGGCAATGCCGCGCCGAACAGCAGGCGCACGCCATTGCTCTCGGCGCGGTCGTTGGCGCCGGTGGCGGTGCCGTGCAGTTTCACCAGGGCGATCTGCTCGGCAGTGGCGCCGGCACTGCGCAAGGCCTCGCGCATGACCCAGTCGATATGGCTGCCGTCTTCGCGGGTGGTGGTCAGGTTGCTGGTGTCGCAGGCGCTGAAACCGCCGAGCAGCCTTGCCAGTGGGGCGGTGCCGGGCTCGCGTGCGAGCAGGGTGGCGGCATAGGCTTCGCCAAGAATCAGGCCGTCGCGCTCCGGGTGAAAGGGACGATAAACGCCGCTCGGGCTGGTCAGGGCGAGTGCGCCGAAGCCTTGCTGGGCGATAGCACTGGGCGTTTCGAAGGCCAAGACCAGCACGCGTTCATACAGGCCGGCGGCGAGCATCCGTGCGCCATACAGCAGGCCGTTGGCGGCGCTGGTGCAAGCGGTATTGAGGGTGAAGGCGTCAGCGAAGCCCCAGCGTTGCTGCAGCGTGCGGGCCAGCAGGTCGAGTGTGGTCGAATGCTCCGCACGAAAGCCGCCTTCGCGTGCCACCTGCGCTTCCAGGTCATTGATGTCGAGACTGGTGCTGGCAACGATCAGCAGGCAATCACTCAGGTCCTGTGTCTGCTCGGCCAGGGTCTCGCCGATCAGACGATCGAAACGCTGGTCGAGGCTTTCGTCGTTGTGGCCGATGCCCAGGTAGGCACGCGGTTGCTGCAGTTCGTGCAGCAGGAACGACGCGGGAGTCGCATGTGCCCCTTGGCGCAAAACGTTGCCGGCGCTGCGCAGGTCGGCGCTCAGCGCACTGTGCAGGGCGCCGCGTTGCAGGTAGATCGGCGTCACGGTTTCTGCCTGATAAAGGCGGCAATGCTGGCGATGCTATTGAGGATGCGCCGGCCATCCTTGGCCCCTTCGATGCGCACGCCATATTGCTGCTGCAGGGCCAGGGACACTTGTAGCGCATCAAGGCTGTCCATGGCGATACGGCTGTGCTGGCCGAACAGTGGTTCGTCGTTGTCGATGCTCTGCCAGTCGATGTCGTCTTCCTTGTCGCACTCACGGATCAGCAATTGCTTGAGTTCTTGTTCTAGTAGTGTGTCGTCCATTGCGTTTGCTGCACTCGTTTGCGAAACAGGAAAAGCCCGCCAGCGCCCAGTACCAGGGCAAACAGCAGAAGGCGGGCGCAGTCGGGGGCGATGTCGGCCAGATTTCCCTGGCCCACCAGCAGGGTCAGGAAGGCGTCCAGCGCCCAGCTCATCGGCGAGACTTCTGCCAGTTGGCTCATGGCCTCGGGCATCACGCTCTTGGGCACCATGATGCCGCCGATTGCGGCGAGGATGATATTGAGGCCGCCGCCGAGCAGCAACGCCTGTTCACCGCTACGCGCCAGTGCTGCCAGCAGCAGCCCCAGGCTGCAGGCGGCCAGGCTCAGACTCAGGGCCAGCAGGGCATAGCCCAGTGGCGCGCCGGGCAGGCTCAGGCCGCTGAGGCCGAGCAGCGGCAGCACGTGCACGCCGATGGCCAGCAACAGGGCGAACTGCAGCAGATTGATGACCAGATAGGGCAGCAGCTTGCTCAGCACCAGGGTGGTAGGGCTCAGCCCCAGCGCGCGGAAGCGCAGCAGGGCACCGCTCTGTTGCTCGCGCTGAAAACCGCCAGCCATCGGCAAGGCGACGAAGAACATGCCGAAGATCAGCCAGGCCGGTACGCTCAACTGGCTGGCGTTGGCCTTGCCGCTGAGCTCGCCGCTGGCCAGCAGTTGCCGTTCGCTGACCTGGCTCTGGGTGCGCTGGCTGATCAGTTGCCAGCGCTGCTCGGTGCTCATGCTCGGGTCCAGCGCGTCGCTGTCTTGCAGGTAGGCCAGCAGGCGGGTCTGCGCCAGGGCGATGTTCAGCGCCGCGCGCAGGCGTTGGCGAGACTGGCCATCGGTACGCGGGGCAAAGCTCAGCGTCGGGCCGACGTGAGGCGTTTCCAGCAGGGTGTCGGAGAAATTCATGGCCAGGCTGATGCGGGGCAGGGGCGCGTCACTGCTGGCCAGCAGGTGGCTGCCTGGCAACTGTGCCTGCAGCGCGTGCTGGAAGAACGCGCTGGCCTCGCTCGGTTGCGGGACCTCGACCACGAGGTCCAGGGGCGGTGGCTGATCACGCAGGTAGTTGGACAAGGCGGCCGCCATCAGCACCAGAAACAGGATCGGCATGATGAACAGCACGGCCAGTGCATGCGGGTCGCGCAGCAGCAGCAGGCATTCCTTGCGGATCAGCGCCAGCATCGGGCTCACAGGCGACCTCCGTTGAGGCTCAGGTAGAGCTGTTCCAGGGAGGGGCGGCCGAAGCGCAGCAGGCTCGGAGGCACCGCTTGGGCGGCGATGAACTGGGTGATGGCCAGCAGTTGCTGGCCGTCCAGGTTGGCGATGCGCAGGCCGTCGGGAAGCGTCTCCGCGTCCAGCTGCAAGCGTGCAAGCAATTGCGGCAAGCCGTCGGGCACCCGCTGCGGCCACTCCAGCAGCAGGCCGTGTCCGCTGTCGAGCAGTTGCTGTTTGTTCAGGTCCAGACGCACCTTGCCTTCGTGCAGCAGCAGAATGCGCCCGGCGACGCGCTCAACCTCGTCCAGGTAATGGCTGGTGTAGATCACCCCATGGCCTTCGCCAGCCAGGTGCTCGACGGCGTCGAGCAGCAGTTGCCGGCTGGCTGCATCGACGCCCACCGTGGCTTCGTCGAACAGATACAGGCGTGCCGGCTGCAGCAGGCCGATGGCGAAATTCAGGCGCCGCTGTTCGCCGCCGGACAGGCGTGCGGCGCGACGCGACAGCTTGTTTTCGAGGGCGGTGCTGGCAATGCTCAGGTCCAGACGCTGGCGGCGCTGGGCACCGCGCAGGCGGTACAGATCAGCGAACAGCGCGAGGTTCTCGGCGACCGTGAGCTCGGCGTAGAACGCCAGTTGCTGGGGCACCAGGCCCAGGCTGCGCGGGCCGTCCCAGCGGATTTCGCCCTGCTGCAGGGCGAGGGTATCGCTGAGCAGCGCGAGCAGGGTGGTCTTGCCGGCGCCGTTGCTGCCGAGCAGGCCCAGGCATTGGCCTTCCTGCAATTGCAGGTCGATGTGCTGCAGGGCGGGGCTGTCCGCGCCAGGGTAGCGGTAGCTGATGTCATGTAGCTCAAGCATGGACGAGCACCAGCAGCAGTTTGCCGTCCAGCAGCGGCTGGACGCCGGCCTGGATGGCGAAAGCATACAGCGCGCCGGCCGGGCTCAGGGCCTCCTGCCGGGCGCTGACCAGCAGTGGTTCGTCGCGACGTGTGACCGGGTGCAGATGGAGTTGGGAAAGTTTGCCGACCAGGGCCATTTCGATGGCATCCGCTTCGCCGTATAGGGCACCATGTGCGGCGCAGAGCTGGGCAGCGGCCTCGAACAGCAGGCAAGGCGAAGCATCTTGTCCAAGTTTTTCGAGGTGCTGCCAGGCGCTGAGACCGCGAATGGCCTTGGCATCGTGATCGAGCAAGGCATCCAGCCAGAGAGCGTCGCCCTGGTGCGGCAGCAGTGTGTGCAGTTGGGTGCGATCCATGGCGAGCGGTCTGGGCGTTTCGGGCGACGCAGTGTAACAGAGGCAGGGATAGAGGGAGGATGGGGTGACGATGTGGCAGTGGCTGGCTTTTGTGACGATCAGCGCGATCCTGGTGGGTATTTCCTGGCGCACGCTGGGTAATGTGCGCAGCCACGGGTTCTATCGTTTCCTCGCCTGGGAGGCGATGCTGGTGATGCTGGTGCTCAACGCGTCCTCGTGGTTCGGCGACCGGAGCGAGTTGAGTCAGCGCATATCCTGGGTCCTGCTGAGCCTGTCACTGGCGGTGCTGTTCGCCGGGATCTACCAGATGCGCCGCTTCGGCCAGGCAGGCGAGCAACGCCAGGATGATGAGCTGTTCGCCTTCGAGCGCACCTCGCAGTTGGTGACGGGCGGCATCTTCCGTTATATCCGTCACCCCATGTACTGCTCGTTGTTGCTGCTGGCCTGGGGCATCGCCTGCAAGCGCATCGATGGGTTGATCATGCTGCTGGCGGTACTGTCCAGCGTGCTGCTGTGGTGTTCGGCACGCTGCGAGGAGCGCGAGTGCCTGGCCTATTTCGGCGATGCTTATCGCGACTACATGAGACGCAGCTGGATGTTCGTGCCCTTGCTCTTCTGAGGGCGTCACTCGGCCTTTCCAGGGAAAGGCCGGTTCTGACAGCTCACTCGTTACTGAACCTTAGCCAGATCGCCCTTGAGCGCCACGCCAGACATGATGCTGCCTTTGTGGCACTCGTACTTCTCATTGTCCTTGTAGACGTTGTTGTTGTAGTTGCTGACTAGGTTGACCACGGCATTGGCACCAGCGGCCTTTGCCGACTTCTGGAAGCGGATCAGCGAAGAGTGCAGAGCACGGTTACAGGAAGCCTCCACGCTTTTGCCAAAGGCGTTGCTCTTCTGGCTGGTGGTGAGGCCGGATTTGAGCACGCTGACCTTGCCTGTTGGCTTCTTGTCGCCTAGGTAGAACTTAACGCTACCGTCGATAACTCCGGAGTTGATTGCTTCCTGTACAGCCGCATCGAACGGCAGGAAGTTCACGTCGTCAGCCGCCTGGCTCAGGCCAGGTAGCAGAACCAGGCCAAGTGCAGCAGCCATCCAGTATTGCTTGTTCATCATGCTCTCTCCTTTTTGGCGGGTGATGCTTACTGTTGTAGGGCTTTCATACTGCGTGCTACTCGCAGCTCCTGTTGGATGACGCCGTTTAGTTTCTTCACCAGAGCGTTGTAGCGTTTGTGAATCTTGCCATCGGCGTAGTCCAGATTCTGACTGTCGCGGTAACGGATGTTGTAGTGGTCTGGAGCGTAATCAATGTCGATCCAGATCTTGTGACGACCGCGGAAGTCCATGTGAGCCTGCATCAGCCCCTGGTGTCCCCCCTCGATCTGCCAGCGGGTGCGGGTCAGGGCTCTGATGAGTGCCTGCTGCATCGCTTGCTCGTCCAGATAAGATGCGCTGTCCGTGGGTAGCGGCTGCTGTACGGTCAGCACCGGTTGCATGCGGCTGCACGCGCCAAGTCCTAGCAGCATCAGAATGAGCAAGATGCGAGAAATATTGCGGGGCATATGGGACTCCATGTCGTTAAGGGTCATTTCCAGCGCTTGAAGATCAGCGAGGTGTTCACGCCGCCGAAGGCGAAGTTGTTGTTCATCACGTACTCGTGGCTCATCTGGCGGAACTCGCCGCGCAGGTAATCCAGCTCGCCGCAGGCCGGGTCGATGGCGTCCAGATTGTGGGTATGCACGTAGCTGTCCGAATTCATCATCTCGATGCTGAACCAGGATTCCAGCGCCCCGCAGGCGCCCAGGGTATGACCCAGGAAGCTCTTCTGCGAGCTGATCGGCATACGCGGGCCGAACAGGCTGCTGGTGGCCTGGGTCTCGGCGACATCGCCCTGCTCGGTGGCGGTCCCGTGACCGTTGACGTAGCCGATGGCCTGGGCCTCCAGACCGGCGTCGTCCAGCGCCAGTTGCATGGCGCCACGCATGGTTTCCTGCGCCGGCTTGGTGGCGTGCTGGCCGTCCGAGTTGCAGCCGAAACCGACGATCTCGGCATAGATGGTGGCGCCACGGGCGAGGGCGTGCTCCAGCTCTTCGAGAACCAGAATACCGGCGCCTTCACCGATCACCAGGCCGTCGCGGCCGCTGTCGTAGGGGCGTGGGCTGGCGTGCGGCGTGTCGTTCTTCAGGCTGGTGGCGTACAGCGCATCGAAGACCATCGCCTCGGTGGGGCAGAGTTCTTCGGCACCGCCGGCGAGCATCATCTTCAGGCGCCCGAACTTGATCGCCTCGTAGGCGTAGCCGATACCCTGGCTGCCGCTGGTGCAGGCGCTGGACGTGGGGATCAGGCGGCCCTTGAGGCCGAAGAAGATGCTGATGTTGGCGGCCGTGGTGTGCGGCATCATGCGGATGTAGGAGTTGGCGTTGAGGCCGTCGGCCACCGAGTTCAGCAACATGTTGCCGAATGCCTTGACCTCTTCGGTGCTGCCGGTGGACGAGCCGCAGGCGACGCCCATGCGCCCGTCGGCGATGCATGGATCGCCGAGCAGACCGGCGTGCTCCAGGGCGCGCTCGGCGGCGAATACCGCCAGTTTCGCCACCCGGCCCATGCTGCGGGTCTGTTTGCGGTTCCAGTGCTTGGGCTGGACGAAGTCGTCCACCGGGCCACCCAGGCGGGTATTCATTTCGCTGAAACGATCCCACTCGTCCATGCGGCGGATGCCGCTGCGGCCTTCGCGAAAGGCCTGGGCGATGCTCGGCCAGTCGCTGCCCAGCGAGGTGATGCCGGCCATGCCGGTAACTACTACACGTTTCATCAGCACAGCCCACCATTGACCGCGAGAACCTGACGCGTAATGTACGCCGCCTCGCTGGACATGAGGAAGTTCACCGCGCCGGCCACTTCCTCCGGGGTGCCCATGCGGGCAGCGGGAATCATCTTGAGGATTTCGTCCACCGGGACCAGCTCGTCGAGAATCTCGGTATCGATCAGGCCGGGCGCGACGCAGTTGACGGTGATCTTGCGTTTGGCCAGCTCGATCGCCAGGGCCTTGGCGGCGCCGATCACGCCGGCCTTGGAGGCACTGTAGTTGACCTGGCCGCGGTTGCCGATCAGCCCCGACACCGAAGTGATGCAGACGATGCGGCCCGCTGCGCGGCGGCGGATCATCGGCATGGTCAGCGGGTGCAGCACGTTGTAGAAACCGTCCAGGTTGGTGCGCAGCACCTGATCCCAGTCGTCCTCGGACAGGGCCGGGAAGGCGCCATCACGGGTCAGGCCGGCATTGCACACCACGCCGTAGTAGGCGCCATGGGCTTCGATGTCGGCTTCCAGCGCTTCGCGGCACGCCGCGCGGTCGGACACGTCGAACTGCAGGATGCGCGCCTGGCGGCCGAGTTCGGCGATCTGCGCCTGCACGGCTTCGGCTTCATCGCGGCGCGAGCGGCAGTGCAGAACCAGGTCATGGCCCGATTGGGCCAGGCGTAGGGCGATGGCGCGGCCGATGCCACGGCTGGAGCCGGTGACCAGAACGGTGGCGGCAGAGGTGCTTTCAGTCATGGGGTCGCTCTTGCAGATAGACCGCCGGTTGCGGCGGGCGGAACACATTGAGGCGGGCTTCGGCCTGGATGCCGGGGCCCTGGAGGTGGCATTCGAACACGCCCATGCCGTTGTCGTCCTGCAGCGAGCACAGGGCGCGGATGTGCAGCTCGCTGCCGGCCGGGAAGCGCTCGACGTTGCAGCTGTACTTGCGCGTGCCGAGCAGAAAGCCCAGCTCCACCGGCAAGCCGGCGCGTTTGGCCTGGATGCCGGCGAATGAGGCGATGGCCTGCGCCATCAGCTCGATACCGGTCCAGGCTGGCAGGCTGCCGTCGCTGTCGCTGAGCAGGCCGTCAGGGCGCACCGTGAGGCGCACCTCGATCGCTTCCGTGTCGCAGCTCAGCACTTCGTCGAGCAACACCATGTTGCCGGCATGGGGCACCAGTTCGGCTACGGGCCACAGTTTCATGGTGCATCCCCCAGAATCAGCGCGACGTTGTTGCCACCAAAGGCGAAGGAGTTGCTCATCAGGTGACGACCCTGGGCACGGCTCAGGCGGGCACCAATCCGGACCAGTTCCAGCGGCGCCAGCTCGGGGTCGGGCTGGCCGTCCCAGAGATGGGGTGGCAGCAGGCCGTCGCGGTTGTACTCGCTCAGGGTCAGCCAGCAGAAGGCTGCTTCCAGTGCGCCCGCGGCGCCCAGGGTGTGGCCGGTCATGGGCTTGCTCGACGAGCAGGGCAGGCCAGCAGGAAACAGGGCGTGCACGGCCTTGCTCTCCATTGCGTCGTTGTGTCGGGTGGCGGTGCCGTGCAAGTTCAGATAATCGATGCGCTCCGGCGTCAGACCAGCGTTGCTCAGGGCCTTTTCCATCGCGCTGCGGGCACCCAGGCCGTCCGGGTGCGGGGCGGAAATATGGTGGGCGTCGGAGCTGGCGCCGCCGCCCAGAAAGGCGATGGGGGCAGGCTCGCGGGTCATCAGGAAAAGGGCGGCGGCTTCGCCGATGTTGATGCCGTGGCGATTCACCGAGAACGGATTGCAGGGTTCGGCCGACACCGCTTCCAGCGAGGAGAAGCCATTGAGGGTCAGTCGGCACAGGCTGTCCACGCCCCCGCAGATCACCGCGTCGCACAGGCCCATGCGCAGCAGGCGATGAGCGCTGAGCAGGGCGCGGGCGCTGGAGGTGCAGGCCGTGGATTGGCAGTAGACCGGGCCGCCGAGCTTCAGCCAGTCCGCCAGGAAGTTCGCGGGTGCGGCCATTTCCTGTTGGGCGTAATCGTATTCGGCCGGCAGTGCGCCTTCGTTGACATGGCGCCCGATGTGCTCGCCTGCCTCGCGAATCCCTGAGGTGCTGGTGCCCAGCACCAGGCCGACGCGATGAGCGCCATGGCGGGCGATGGCCGCGCGCAGCTCAGGCTCGATCTGCAGCGCTGCCGCCAACAGCAGTTGGTTGTTGCGGCTGTGCGCGGTCTTGAAGCCGGGCGGCATGGCGGGTAGATCGGTATGCACGGCGCCCACCGTCAGGCTGCGTTCGCTGACCCAGCCGTCTTCGGCGCGCATGCCTGAGGTGTCGCCGGCGAACAGCGCATCGGCGACCGCCTGCTTGCCTTCGCCGAGGGCGCAGAGCAGGCCGAGTGCGTGGAGATAGCCGGGGGTGGGGGCGCAGGACATCAATCGCTTTCTTCCAGGTTCAGTGCACGTATCCGGTAGTTCAGGCCGGTCTTGCCAAGGGTGAAATCCACCGGGCCGTGGTAATCGATGGTCCAGTCCGGCGCGAGGCGGCGCTGATCATCGTTCAGCTGTTGCCAGCTTCCGGCCGGGTAAGCCTGCAGCGCATCGCTTCGGCTCAGGGCGAACAACAGCGCGGCGAACAGTTCGCGGGCCTCGGCATTGGGCGGCAGCAGGCCGTCGTTGCGCCATTGCCCGGCATCCAGTAGCTGACGCGCCTGCGGGATACCCAGTGGGTCCATCAGTGACCAGCGCAGGGCCGAGCCCTCACGCTGTACCACCAGCAGCCAGTCCTGTCGCACCTGTGCCTGTTCGCGCTGGATCTGCAGGCTGAGCGGCAAGGGTGCGACCAGTGCCGGTGGCGTTTGCGGCACGGGCGTATGTGCGGCGCAGGCGCCCAGCAGCAGGCTGGCGGCGAGCAGGAGTATGCGTGGCATCACGGTTTACGCGCCACTACGTTGAGCAGCGTTTCGTCGCGTTGACCGACCGGCTTGGGTCGCATCAGCCCCCAGCGCTCCAGCAGGCCGAAGTCCTTGGAGCGGCTCCACCACAGGTAGGGGTAGGAAATACTGCTCTGGTCGAACTGGAAACCCTGCGCGCCGAGCATTTCCAGATACTGCTCGGCACTGCGCTGAACGTGCATCGGGTGGCGGAACAGCCAGCGGATCACCCAGGTATCGATGTAGAACTTGGTCGATTCGGCCAGCAGCAACCGGCCGCCCGGTTTGAGCACGCGCCAGAACTCGGCGAGGGCTTTCTCCTGCTCCACCAGATGGTGCAGCGTCTGGTGGCAGAACAGCAGGTCGACACTGGCGTCGGGCAGGTCGATGGCGGCGCAGTCGCTGGCGATCAGCTCGACTTCGAGACCCAGGCGCTCGGCCTCGCGGCGCGAGCAGTCCAGGCTGTGCGGGTCTGCATCGAGGCCGATCATTCGCGCTGGCGAGAACGCTGCGTCGAGCAGGCCGAAGGAGCGCCCCTGGCCGCAGCCTGCGTCCAGCAGGACCGGGGCGTGCGGCAGCGGGCCGTCTATCAGACGCACCAGATCGTTGATCGCAACCCGCAGCACATGGTGCTGCCAGACATGGCTTTGCAGGAACCAGAAGCCGAAGCGGGTTTCTTCTACGTAGGTGGGCGAGACGGGGCGCAGGGCGTTCATCGACGATCCTTGTTTAGAATCTATTCACGGGCTAGCGAGCTAGAGCCATACAAGGCAGAAGCAGGCGAGGAAGCGGAGTTTACGAGTTGTAAATGAGCATTCCGAGCCTGTTTCTAACGCTGTAGGGCCGATGCGCAGCTGATTGTAAATAGGTTCTCAGTTTTGGGCGCAAAGCTCTGCTAGAACGCGCAGGCGCCGGCGAGGTTCGGAGACATAGGGATTCTTACCGTCCCAGGCGTAGCCGGCAAGGATCGAGCTGATCATGCGGCGAATTTCCGGGGATGCCTTCTCGTAATAGATCACATCCTGGAAGGAGCCCTCGTACCAGCCTTCGACGTAGACGCGGAAGGTATCCACGCCGCGCTTGAGCGGGATGGCGAACTCGTTCTCCCAGTCCACCGTCTCGCCGCCCAGTTGGCGATGCAGCAGCCCTGCGGCCATGCTCGCCGAGCGCATGGCGATGGTCACGCCCGAGCTGAACACCGGGTCGAGGAATTCCGCGGCATTGCCGAGCAGGGCGAAACCCGGGCCGTGCAGGCTCTTGACGTTGGCCGAGTAGCCGTTGATTTCGCGTGCCGGGGTATCCCACACGGCATTGCCCAGCACCTTGCTCAGCGACGGGGTCTCGGCAACGAACTGCTTGAGGCAGGCGTCGAGATCCTGCGGGTAGTTCGCGTAGTGCTCGGCGGCGCAGACCACGCCCAGCGAGCAGCGGCCGTTGCTGAACGGGATGGTCCAGAACCACACGTCGCGCAGGGTCGGGTGGGTGGTGATGAGGATCATCTCGCGGTTGAAGCCCGAGGCCGGGTCGATGTTGTCCTCGATGTGAGTGAACACCGCGCGGCGCACCGGGAAGGCCGATGGCGTGTCGAGGTCGAGCAGGCGCGGCAGCACGCGGCCATAGCCGCTGCCGTCGAGGACGAAGGCGCATTCGACCTGGTACTCGGCATCATCGGCCAGGCGGCGTACCGACAGGCGCGGGCAATCGCCGCTGAAGTCGGCGGCGAAGATTTCCTCTTCGTAGCGAATTTCCACACCCTGGCGCTCGGCTTCGTCGGCCAGCAGCTTGTCGAAGTCGGCGCGGATCACCTGATAGGTCGAACCCTTGCCTTCGGTGAACTTGTCGCGGAAGTCGAAGCTGGTGTAACGCTCACCCCAGGCGAACGCCGCGCCGTGTTTGGTCTGAAAGCCGGCGGCCTGCACAGCCTCGAGCATGCCGGCTTCCTCGACGAAATCCAGGCAGTGCGACAGCAGGCTTTCGCCGATGGAGAAGCGCGGGAAGCGCTGTCGCTCCAGCACCAGCACGTCATGCCCCTGGCGTTTGAGAATGGCTGCCGCGATTGCTCCGGACGGGCCTGCACCGATAACGACGATCTGACGCTGTTCGATTTCAGGAGATTGCATGACGACTTCTTCGCCTCAAGGTTGTGGGCATACCCGGCACATCGTGCGCCAGGTTTTATGGGGAGTGGTTAATACAGGTCCGATCATGTCGACTGCGCCTCGGCTTGCCTGTCGCTTGCCCAGGGCGCGAGGAGGAAGCTGAAGACCAGGCCGATGCTGATGGTCAGGCCGAAATTGCTTACCGCCGGGGTGCTCGACAGCGCCAGCAGGCCGAACGACAGCCAGGTGGTCAGGGCCGACAGCAGTGTGCCGAGCAGGCTGGTGGCTGCACCGCCGACCTGCTCGCGGATCAAGATGGCGTAGTCCACGCCAATGGCGGTGACCAGCAACAGGCCGAACAGGCTGAACAGCGTCAGCGGCTGGCCGAGCCAACCCAGGCTGGCCAGGCTGGCCAACGCCGCCAGCAGCGACACCGCCAGTATGCGAGCGGCGCCGCGTGCACCAAAGCAGCTGCACAGCAGGGCGAAGATCAGCAGGCAGGAGGCCAGTTTGAACTCGGCGGCGCTGACCTGGGTGGCCGCGAACAGGCGATTGAGCTCGCCGAGGCGGTCGACCAGTTTCACCCCGTCGAGCCCGGCGGCCTGGGTGGCCAGCAGATTGCTGTCGCTCAGACCTTGCAGGCTGATCAGCCCGGCGACCTGTCCATCTGCCGTATTGCCCAGCCAGAGTGGGCGCCAGGGTTCACTCAGCGGTGCGCCGAGCACCTGCTCGATGCTCAGCGTGGGCAGCGCTTGTAGCTGCTGGGTCTCCTGCTCGATGGCCTCGGCAGGGATGCCCAGTTCGGTGAGCGCGGCGCTGTGGCTGGGCAGTGCGGCGAGCGCCTGGCGCAGGCTTGCCTGCTGCGTGGCTGACGCGATCAGCTGGCTCAGCGCCAGATAGCTTTTCAACTGACCTTGCGCCACCAGCTTGTCCAGGCGCTGCCCGAGCAAATGCTGGCGCTGCAGCAGTTGCTCCTCATCGTCGCCACGCACCAGAAAGAACTGACTGGTCGGTTGCATGCCGACGATCTGGCTGATGGTTTTCGATTGCTCCAGCAATTGTGGCGGCACGCTGGCCCACTGGCGCAGGTCGTCCTTGTGCGAGAGCTGCAGCACGCCGCCTGTGCAGAACAGGGCGAAGATCAACAGCAGCCAGGGTGTTGGCACCTTGCCCAATAGGGCTTCACGCCAGTCGAGCAGGCGCTGCGCGAGAACATGGGGGCGCTGCCAGGGCCGAATCTCGGCTTTGCCGAGCAGCGTTGGCAGCAGGAACAGGGTACTCAGGTAGGCGCCGAGCAGTCCGGCTGCCGAGAAGATCGCCACCTGCTTGAGGGCCGGAAAGGGCGTGAAGGCCAGTGCCAGATAGCCGATGACATTGGTCAGCAGCGCCAGGGTCAGGCCCAGCAGCGTAGCGCGCAGGGCACGCCAGCTATCCCAGGGTTGCAGTGTCCAGCTCTTCGACAGCAGGTGCAGAGGGTAGTCGATGGCCACGCCGATCAGGCTGGCGCCGAGTACCAGGGTCATCACGTGGATATGGCCGAACACCGCGACACAGGCCGTCAGCCCGGCGAGCACGCCGACGCCGACGGGGACGAAGGCCAGCAGTATGCGCAGCCGACGAAACACCAGCAGCATCATCAGCAGCGCCCCGGCGCTGGCAAGGCTGCCCATCAGGCTGATTTCGCCTGTGGCCTCGCGCTGGCCATGGGCGGAGTACAACAACCCGCCCATGGCCAGAAGCTGGCCGCCACGCGCCTGTACCTGGTCGCGGGCCTGGCTGACCAGATCGTCCACCGCCAGCGCCAGGTTGCCGTCGAAGGCATCGGCAGTGGTGCGGGCGCGCAGCAGTGCCCAGGTGGTCCCCTCGCTCTCGGCGATCAAGGCGCCGCTGAGATCGACCTGAACGTTGTGCTGATGGGGCAGGCTTTTCTCTACCAGGGTGCTCAGGCCGAGCAGGTCGTCATTGGTGGCGACCACGCCCTGGCTGCGGAAGGGGTCGAACAGATCCTGTACGCGTCTGGCAACGAAGGCACTGGGGTCGTCGATCAGCAGCTGGCGGTCGGCTGCCGACAGCAATGCCAGGCGTTGTTCCTGCAGTTGCTGGCGTATGCCGGCCAGGTCGGCTTGTGGATCCCACTGCACCTTCTCGAACAGCGCCTGCTGTTGCCAGCGCTGACCCAGTTCGGCAGCCAGCGCCAGGGCCTGTTCGCGTTGCGGGTGGCTGATCAGCACCAGCAGTTCGCGGTTGAGCGGCTCCTGCATGCGTTGCACGGCCTGCTCTTCGAGCGCGTCGGGTCTGCCGCTGGGCACCAGCTCCAGCAGGTTGGCCGAAACGGGCGCGCCGCCTCGCCACTGCCAGGCAGCAACGACGACGAGCAGGAGCAGGGCGAGCGGGAAGAGCCGTGAACCCCAGTATTCACTTCTGGAAGTCATGTCGCTCCGCATCGCTCAGGGCTTGCCCGGGCTGGCTGTCCTCGAGGCGCAGCACGGTGCTGTCGCCCTGGGTTTCCTGCAGCTCGATGCGCTGCACCAGGGCGCCGCCGCTGATATGGATGGCGTTGAAGACCTGCTTGAGCAGGACGCTACGCGGCGTCAGGTCGAGCGTCCAGGCCTCGGCCGAGCCGCTCAGGCTCAGTTCGAAGTCCTGACGCAGGCCGCTGCTGTCACCCTTGAGCACGGCGAGGAACAGGCGGTTCTGCTGGGCGCTGGCGCTCTGTTGGACGACCAGCTGCCAGCCCTGTTCGCTACGTCGGGCGATGCCCTGCGCATCGATGCGGTAGTCCTGCTGCAGCGGGCGTTCGAGCAGCCAGAGCAGGCCTTGGTCCCTGGACAGGACGAAGCGGCCGCGGCTGGTCAGTGGTTGCGGCAGGGCACGCAGGTGCTTTTCCTGAATGAAGTGACCACGCACCACCTCGGGTTTGCCAAGTTGCGCGCTGAGCTGGTCGAGGTCGAACGCCAGCGCCGACTGGGCAATGCCGGCCAGCAGTAGCCCGAATGCAATCCGCGGCATCCTGAGCGCAACACGCTTCCCGGATTTCATCCGGGCTATGCATTCGCAGCCTGCCAGGACGGCGCTGAGCAGGCGTCTCACGCGATGGCCCTCTGCACGGCATCGATGAAGACCTGCGGCGAGTTGAACTGCATTTCTCGGGTGGCGATTTCCACGGCCACTTGCACGGTACTGCCACGGGTCATGCGCTCGCCCGTCTCGGCATCGCTGATCAGGTAGTTGATCTTCAGGCGGTTTTCCCACTCCACCAGGTCGGCGCGCACGACGATGCGCTGGCCGAACTGGGCGCCGCGCACGTAGCGCAGCTGCAGGTCGATCACCGGCCAGGCATAGCCGGAGTCACGCATCTGCCGGTAGTTGTGGTCGAGCTTGTCGAGCAGGGCGCAGCGCGCCTGCTCGAAGTACTTGACGTAGTGGCCGTGCCAGACGATTTCCATCATGTCGACGTCGTAGAACTGCACCTGCAGTTCGATCTGCGCCTGCAACACGCCTGATTTACGCATACAGCCCCCAGTGCTGGCTGCGGATGCGCTCCAGGCACAGGCGCAGCTCGCCTTCCAGGGCGCGGTCTTCGATCACCGGCGGGAAGTCACTGGCCAGTTGCTCGCGCATGGCTGCCAGCGGTGCGGGAATGTCGCGCTTGCCAGCGCGCTCGCGCAGCCACACGCCCTGGTTGGCGGCCAGCAGGGTGGCGGCAGCGACCTGTTCGGTCAGCTCCAGGCTGCGCAGCGCATCGCGCGCGGCGATGGTGCCCATGCTCACCTTGTCCTGGTTGTGGCATTCGGTGGAGCGCGAGAACACGCTGGCCGGCATGGTGTTCTTCAGCGCTTCGGCGGTCCAGGCGCTGGCGCCGATCTGCACGGCCTTGAAGCCGTGGTTGATCATCGCGGTTTCCAGCGGTGCGCCGGACAGATTGCTCGGCAGGCCGTGGTTGTAGCGGCTGTCCACCAGCAGGGCGAGCTGGCGGTCGAGCAGGTCGGCGACGTTGCCGATGAGGTTCTTCAGGCTGTCCATGGCAAAGGCGATATGCCCGCCGTAGAAGTGCCCGCCGTGCAGGGTGCGCTCGGTCTCGGCATCGAACAGCGGGTTGTCGTTGGCGCTGTTGAGTTCGATCTCGATGAACTGGCGCAGCAGGCCCAGGCTGTCGGCCAGTACGCCAAGCACGTGCGGCGCGCAACGGATCGAGTAGCGATCCTGCAGGCGATGCAGGGGCGGCAGCGGCGCTTCGACGGCCAGGTCCTGGCGAATCCAGGCGGCGACCTGGGTCTGCCCGGGGTGCGGCTTGGCGGCGAACAGGCGCTCGTCGAAGTGCTCCGGGTTGCCTTCGAGGGCGATCACGTTGAGTGCAGTGATGCGCGTCGCCAGTTTCAGCAGGTAGTCGGCGCGGGCATAGGCCAGGCAGGCCAGGGCGGTCATCACTGCGGTGCCGTTCATCAGCGCCAGGGCTTCTTTCGGGCGCAGGGTCAGGGGCGTCCAGCCGAGTTCTTCATGCACGTCGGCGGCGCTGCGGCGTTCGCCCTTGTACAGCACCTCACGCTCACCACTGAGGGTGGCGGCGACGTAGGACAGCGGGGTGAGATCGCCGCTGGCGCCGACCGAGCCTTCTTCCGGGATCAGCGGCAGCACGTCGTGATCGATGAACGCCTGGATGCGCTCGAGCAATTCCACGCGTACCCCGGATACCCCATGGCACAGCGACTGCAAACGGGCCGCGAGCACCGCGCGGGTGCTGGGGGCGTCGAGCAGTTTGCCCAGGCCGCAGCCGTGGAAGGTGAACAGGTGCTGCGGCAGTGCCTCGACCTGGTGCAGCGGCACCGCTACCACGCAGGAGTCGCCATAGCCGGTGGTGACGCCATAGATCACGCCTTCCTTGTCCAGCAGGGTGTCGAGAAAACGCGCGCCCTTGGCGATCTTTTCCCGGTAGGCCGCGTCGTTCTGCAACTGGGCTCGGGCCTGGCGTTGCGACAGGGCTACGATGTTCTCGATGTTCAGCGGGCGCTCGCCGAAGATCACCGGCTCAGGCTGGTATGTCGTCATCTCGCTTCCAGAAAGGGTAGAAGTTGAACCATTGGTTGGGGGCGTCCAGGCAGTGTTCGCCCAGGCGTTGCGCATAGCGTTGTGCCCAGTCGCGGATCACCTGGTCGCGCTCGCTGCGCTTCCAGGCCACGGCATCGGCGAAGTGTTCGAGGCGCACCTGGTAGCGGCCGTCGATTTTCAGGCAATGAATCAGTTCCACCGGGCACTGCAGCAGGCCGGCCAGCAGCCAGGGGCCCTGGGGGAAGGCCGCCGGCAGACCGAGGAAGTCGACCTCGACACTGCGCCCGCCGTGCAGGGGCACGCGGTCGCCGGCAATCGCCAGCCATTCGCCGCGCTCCAGGCGCTCGGCCAGTTGCAGCATGATCGCGGGGTCGAGTTCGCTCACCTGAATCAGGCGCAGGTGGCTGGCGCCGGACTCACCCAGCAGGCGGTTGAAGCGTTCGGCATGCTTGGTGTGCACCAGGACGTTCATGCGTACCTGCTCGCCAAGTTCGGCCAGCGCGCGGCAGACTTCCAGATTGCCCAGATGGGCACCGACCAGAAGCCGCCCGCGGCTGCCGTCGTGCATCTTTTCCCGCAGCTTGTCGGGGTCGTGCAGTTGCAGGTGCTGCAACGGCAGGTGGCCATTCCAGGCGTCGAGCTTGTCCAGCAGGCTGTCGGCGAAGGCGAGGAACTGACGTAGCACCGAACTTCGGCTCGGGCGCAGTTCGGGGCGTGCGCTCCAGGCTGCCAGGTTGTGCTGGTACTGATGGATGCTGGTGCGCGCGCTGCGGCCGAAGATGTAGAAATACAGGACGATCAGATACAGCAGCGGCGTCAGCGGACGGCGGCCAAGTCGGCGCACGGCGGCGACCGTGAAACGCATCAGCAGGAAGCTGCCGCGCTCCTTCTGGCGAGCCCAGTGATCCTTGTGTTCGGCAGCGCTCATGCAGCCAGCCTGCGCCAGAGAATGCGCGGTGCACGCAGCAACATGCCGAAGAACAGGCGGGCATGCATGCCGGAGATCAGCAGGTTGTCGTGCCACAGGCGAAAGTGTGAAAGGCCGTCGGCCGGGTAGTGCACGCGGGTTGGCAGCCAGTGCATCGGCTGCTCGCGCCAGGCCATGCGCACCAGAATCTCGGTGTCGAAGTCCATGCGCCGGCCGAGCTTGACCGTGTCCAGCAGTGCCAGGGTGGGCGGCAGCGGATAGATGCGAAAGCCGCACATGGAGTCGCGGATCTGCAGCGACAGGCAGTTGATCCAGACCCAGACGTGGGTCAGGTAGCGGGCATAGAGGCGCGACCTGGGTACGCTGGCATCGTATTGCGGGTAGCCGCAGACCATCGCCTCTGGATGCGCTCGAGCGGTGTCGAGGAAAGCATCGATGCTGCTCAGGTCATGCTGACCGTCGGCATCGACCTGCAGGGCATGGCTGTAACCGAGGCGCGCGGCTTCACGCAGGCCGGCCATCACCGCGCCGCCCTTGCCCAGGTTGCTGGGCAGGCGCAGCAGGTGGACGCCTGACTGCTGCGCCAGTTCGTCCATCACGGCGGCGCAGGTGGCGCTGGAACCATCGTCGACCAGCAGGCAGGGCAGCCCGGCGCGGTGCAGTTCGCTGACCACGCCAGGCAATGGCCGCTCGTGGTTGTACACCGGAATGACCGCGCAGGGTTTGAAGCCAGATTCAGCCATGGGCCGGCTCCAGCAGGATGCGTCCAGAGGAACAGGCCGCTTCGCCATTGTGGTAGGCGAAGTAGAGCTTGCCGCGCTCGGTGTCGAAACGCAGGGTGAGCTGCAGGGTGTCGCCGGGGCGCACCAGTTGCTGGAACTTGAGCACTTCCATGCCGGCGAAACGTGGCGGCAGGTCGCTGATCAACTGGCGCGCCAGTTGCTGCGCCCAGTCCACCTGGACCACGCCTGGGAGTACCGGGGTCTGCGGGAAGTGGCCGGTGAAGTGGGCAAGATCCAGCGGTACCTGCAACTGCAACAGCCATTCGCCGTCGCGTGCTTCGGCGCTGACGGGCTCTACCCGAGTCGGTCGTGGGGCGCTCAGCAGGGCGTCGACCTGGCTCTGTGGCAGTTTGCCCTGGCTGCTGTAAGGCAGCTCCAGCAGCAGGCGCCAGCGGCGTGGCAGGGCGATGGTTTCGCAGTGCTCGGCCAGGTGCCGGCGCAGGGTTTCGGTCAGCGTGCGGCGACCCTGGTTGCGCAGGGCGTGTACGCCACTCGGGCTCAGGGCCAGCACGGCGCCGAGAAAGGCGCGGCCTTCCTGGATCACCCCCAGGCGAGCGTCGGCAACCCAGTCGTGGCCGGTCAGCGCCTGCTCCAGCATGGGCAGGGAGATGCGTTTTTCCTCCAGCTTGACGATGCGGTCGAGCCGCCTGCGCAGGACGAAACGACCGTCGTCGCCGATCTCGGCGGCGTCCGCGCTCTGCTCGACATGCCCGGCGGGCAAGTACGGCGAAGCGATGCGCAGGGCGCCGGCTGCATCGAGGCTCAGCTCGACGCCCGGGAAAGGCTGCCAGGCGCTGTCGCCCTGACGCCAACCGATGCCGCCGGTTTCCGAGCTGCCGTAAATTTCCGTCGGCCATTGGCCCAGGCGCTCATGCAGGGCCTGCGCGGCCTCGGCGGGCAGGGCACCGCCGGAGGAGAACACTTGTTTGACTCGGCTCAGCGCCGGCCAATCGAGGTTGTCGCCCATGCGCTTGAGCAAGGCGGGGCTGGCTATCCAGGCGAAGTCAGGGGCGGCGCCAGCCTCTGCGCTCGTACGGCCCTTGGCGATAGCCAGGCTGGCCTGCTGCAGGTCTTCAGGGAAGGGCAGGGCGCGGCGGTATAGCGGTCGGCCGGCGCAGAGCGGCCAGAGCAGGCGAAACAGCAGGCCGTAGATATGCTGGCAGGCGACGCTGCCGAGGATGGTGGCCTGGCCGAGGTGCGCGCCCCACAAGCGCTCCAGCGCCTCGACCTCGTTGGCCAGTTGCACCAGGCTCTTGTCGATCAGTTTGGGCTCGCCGCTGGAGCCCGAGGTGCACAGGGTCAGGTGGCAATGCTCGGGCAGCAGGCGGGCGCTCGGCAGCGGCTCCGCGTCCAGCCCGCTCAGGTCATCCAGCCACAGGTCGACCTGATCTGCCATACGTTGGCGCGTCTGCGCCTGGGCGTCGGCGGGCAGCAACACCTGCACTCCGGCGCGCCAGGCGCCGAGCAGGGCGATGGCCAGTTCGCCGGCATCCTCCAGATACAGCGCCACGCGTTCCACGCTTCGCGCCTGCAGGGCGGCGGCCAGGCGCAAGGCGCGTTCTTGCAGCTGCGCATGCTGCAGGGTCGGCTCCAGGGCCACCTGCCGGTCAGGCCGGGCTTCCAGCAGCAGATCAGTGAGGGGCAACCAGGTCATTCGTGTTTCCTTACCTGCTGGCGGATCAACCATTCGCCAGCAAACAACAGGCCGATCAGGCCGTAAGAGATGAATCCGGTGTAGAGCGTCCACCAGGAAAGCGGCGCCCACATCGCCAGTGCCATCAGCAGCACGGTATTGCCTAGGAAGAACAGCGCCCAGACCTTGGTGACGGTGCGGGTGTAGCGCACGGCGACGTCCGGCAGCTGCGGCTCACGCAGGCGTGCCAGGCGCTCCACCAGCGGCGGGCCGAACTTCAGGCTGAGGCCGAACAGCGCCAGCAGCATCAGGTTGAGCAATACCGGGTACCAGCGCAGCAGGGCCGGCTCGTCCGCGACTGCCAGCAGCAGGCAGAACGCCAGCGCCGCCACGGCCAGCCACAGGCCACCGGGGCGGCGACGTGCCGTCAACGCACGGGCCAGCCAGAGCCCGCCGAGCAACACAGCGAACACGCGTGGCGACCAGTGTTCCATGCCGTAGTAGACGGCGAAGGGATAGAGGATGCCGGCGATCAGCAGCAGCAGGCCAAACAGGCGCGCCATGGGGTCAGGCTTGGGCCTGGGGCGCGTCGTTGATCAGGCGGTACACGGCTTCCACCACGTCGCCGACGCTACGTACGCTCTTGAACTCCTCGGCCGCCAGCTTGCGCCCGGTCTGGCGCTTGATATGGTCGATCAGGTCGACGGCGTCGATGCTGTCGATTTCCAGGTCTTCATACAGGCTGGCGTCCAGGGTCACGCGCTCGGCGTCCAGTTCGAACAGCTCCACCAGGGCGCTACGCAGGGTGACGAAGATTTCTTCGCGGCTTTGCATCTGGGCTAATCCTCAAGCGGCTTTCTGGGCAGAAACGAACGCAGCCAGGCTCGCGACATTGGCGAAGTGCTTGCGGGTGTCCTTGGCTTCGGCGTCGATCTTGATGCCGAAACGTTTCTGGATGGCCAGACCCAGTTCGAGCGCGTCCACCGAGTCCAGGCCCAGGCCTTCGCCGAACAGGGTCTGCTCTGCGCCGATGTCGTCGGCGCTCATGTCTTCGAGGCCGAGGGCGTCGATGATCAGGTTCTTGATTTCAAGTTGCAGATCGCTCATCTGAGGCGAGCTCCTTCATAAAGTGTTGATGCAGATGGTCGTTGAGCTTGCGCGAGGCAATCGGCAACGGGGCCTGCTCGGTGTATTGCCGCGGATCGATATCCTCCCCGACCCGCAGGCGAAAGTGAAAACGGCGCGACGGAATGCTGTACCAGGGCTCAGCCTTGGTCAGGGTGGTGGGGGTCACGCTGATGACCACCGGGGTCACCACGCTGGCGCCGCGCACGGCGATGGCGGCTGCGCCACGGTGAAATTCCGGGTTGCTGCCAGGTACGGTGCGGGTGCCCTCGGGGAAGACGATCAGGGTTTCGCCGTTTTGCAGGGCGCCGGCCGCTTCATCGAGCATGTCCATGCTGCCGCTGTTGCTGATGTATTGGGCGGCGCGAATCGGCCCGCGCATGCAGGGGTTTTCCCACAGGCTCTGCTTGACCACGCAGTTGGCGTCGCGGATGAAGGCGATCAGCACGACCACGTCGATCAGCGAAGGGTGATTGGCGATCACCATCTGTCCGGGGCGGCCAAGACGCTCGGCGCCCTCGACTTCATAGGTGAGCACGCCGGTGCGGTACATGAACTGAACGAATACGCGAAAGGTCCAGCTGACCACCGCCCGGGCGCGACTGCGGCGGCGCAAGGTGTCGCCGGGCAGCAGGCTGAGCAGGGGGAAAACCAGGACGCGCAGCAGCACACCGCCGACGCCAAACAGGGCGAAGCTCAGGGCGGTGGCGACGAGCCGCCATGCGTAAGGCGGACTGTATTGGCTCAGGCCTCGTTGCGTGACCAGGTCCATTGACGGTGTTTCCAGTTGTGAGTCAGCGTTGGCTGCCCGCCATGGAAGGCGCGCAGCAGGTTCAGGGGGTGTGGCCAGGCGGCGGGTAAGCCAGAGACGGCGGGCGCGAGGCTCAAGGTCCAGGTTTTGCCCGGTTTCAGCAGCAGAGCCAGCGCGTAGGAGAAGGGTACGTCATCTATGTAGGGCGTGTAGAGGTCGGGCGGCAATTCTTCGGCGATGACCAGCAGCACCGCCGGCGCTCCTTCGGCCAGCAGGCCACTGGCTTCGACCATGGCCTGCTCAAGGCCGTCTCCGGTCGCCGCCATGGCGGTCATTTCGCTATCGTCGGCGCGCAGGATCGACCACAGACCGATGATGGCGTTGTGTACCGACAGGCTGAACTGGGTGGGCGACAGCGGTTCGTCTTGCGCCAGCTCGGTGAGAATGTTCAGGGTGCGCGGGGTTTCGCCATGACGCGAGGCGAATACCATCGGCAGAGGACCTTGCCCATCGGCGAGTGGCCAGGCGACATGGAACAGCATCCGCGCCAGCCGGCTGAGGCGGCGCCGTTGCATGGCGGGAAGAAAACTCACGTCCGGTTGTTGTTGCTCGTCGCGCACGACCACAGGAGCGCTGCACCAGGCACGCCAATCATCCTCTGACTCCAGGCCGGGGGCCCAGGCGCGCAATCCTTCGATGTGGAAATTCATAGCACGAGGCTTTTCGCCACTCCGGGCATACTGGTGGGCACGACGATACGCCTGAAGGCGTCGCTATCAGTCAGTGCCATGGCATAGTGCCGGTACTTGTTCGGTCGGGCATTATCTAGATGCGCGCAGGACTGTGCAAACATTGCGCAGCTTCTTCTGATAGGCGGATGATGGCGATGTGGTCTACGTCTCGTGCCTGTCATGGCCTTTGCATAGAATTCGGAACATTCCAGATCAGGGAGAGCAACGATGCGACGTGTGGTATTCAACCAGAAAGGTGGCGTAGGCAAGTCCAGCATCGCTTGTAATCTCGCCGCAGTGAGCGCAGCTCAGGGCTATCGCACGCTGCTGATCGACCTCGATGCCCAGGCCAACTCGACCCACTACCTCACCGGCCTGACCGGCGAGGAAATCCCCATGGGCATCGCCGACTTCTTCAAGCAGACGCTCTCGTCCGGGCCGTTCGCCAAGAAGGGCAAGGTCGATATCTACGAAACGCCATTCGACAACCTGCACGTGGTCACGGCCACCGCCGAACTGGCCGAGTTGCAGCCGAAGCTGGAGCAGAAGCACAAGATCAACAAGCTGCGCAAACTGCTCGACGAGTTGGCCGAAGACTACGACCACATCTACCTGGATACGCCGCCGGCGCTGAATTTCTATACGGTTTCTGCGTTGATCGCTGCTGATCGCGTGCTGATTCCCTTTGATTGCGACAGTTTCTCGCGCAATGCGCTGTACGGCCTGCTGGCCGAGCTCGAAGAGCTCAAGGAAGATCACAACGAGGCGCTGGAGGTGGAAGGCATCGTGGTCAACCAGTTCCAGCCGCGTGCCACGTTGCCGCAGCAGTTGCTGGATGAGTTGATCGCCGAAGGACTGCCGGTGCTGCCGGTGAACCTGATGAGTTCGGTGAAGATGCGCGAATCGCACCAGGTGTGCACGCCGCTGATCTATCTGGATGCACGGCACAAGCTGACGCAGCAGTTCGTCGAACTGCATGATCTGCTCAACGCTGCAGACTAAGGCTGATCAGGGCCGCTTTGTTACGAGCCTTCAGTTCCCGCCAAACAAGAACGCCCCGAGATCATCGGGGCGTTCTTGTTTCAGTTGACCCGTCAGAGTTTGTTGGCGGCTTCCTGAGCAATTTCTTGCAGGCCTGCTTCGGTGATGGCTTTCCAGTCGCTATCGGTGACGGCTTGCATGCCATCGCTTTTCAGCGTGACGATTTCCATGTTCGGTTGGCCAGCAGCTTCGATGTTCAAGCGCGACTTGTTGTTGACCGTCACGTAGAAGAAGCCGGGCGAAAACCATGACCAGAATTCCTTGACGCGAACCTTCACCTCGGTAGCGCCGTCGGCATTAGGAGCTGTCACCACCTCATAGCCAGCTTGCCGGTAGGCAGAGGCCACGGACTCTTCGACCAGGGCAGACACGGTGCGGCCAGATGGCAGCAAAACGTCTCCGAGCGCTTTGCCATAGCCATTTCTCTTGCGGCCAAAGGCCCGCTCGGTGATCGAGCGATCAGTGGTTTCTGCATTCTTCAGCGACGGAATGTCGGCCTGGCTCGGCTTGATTTCGAAAACGCGCTCATCGACTGCGCTGATGTACACCTTCTTGCCGTTGCTGGCTTCAGGGGTGCCGGCCAGCTCCAGTGAAGGGGCCTTCACATCGATCTCGGAACGGCTTGTGGCGCAGCCAACGCAAAGCGCCAGCAGAAGACTAACGCCGGCCAGTCTGAGGGTCTTTTCCATACTCATAGAACTACTCCTTGTGTGCATCGGTTGGGCATTGGGCGGGGCGATTCTACAAGGATGATGGCGAATTGGCATCTGCGCCGCAGTGCCTAGGTATTGAGTCGGCGTTTGGGGACTGACCATAGGGCTTCTGGGGCCCTGCTCGGTAGGCGGGTTTGTTACTGCTGTGCAAAGGGCGGCCGACGGGCCGCCCCGAGTAAGGGCAATGGGTTGTCTCTGACCGTGCGTACTCTCGTGGCTGGTCTAGCGCACCACGAACACGTCGCATGGCGCCTTGTGCAGGAAGTGCTGCGCCAGGCTGCCCAGCAGGGCCTGGGAGAAGGCGCTGCGGCCGTGGCTGCCGAGCACCAGCAGCTCGGCTCGACGTGTCTTGATCTGCTCCTGCAGGCTGCGCAGGATGCCGCCTTGCAGCACTTCATGACTGAGTTTCGGGCCGCCCGCTGGCAGCAGCTGCGCTTCGTCGTGCAGTAGCTGATCGATCAGGCCTTGCTGAGTCTGCAGCTGCAGTTCGACCTGCTGCGGCGTGCCCTTGTCCGGCTCGAACACGTGCAGGGCGTGCAGCTCGGCATTGCCAGGCAGCAATTGATACGCCTGGCCGAGTGCGCTGCAGGCGCACAGGGAGAAGTCGATAGCGGCCAGCGCCCGCTGATAAGGCTGGAAGTCGTTGCGTGCTACCAACAGCAGCGGCACGGTGCAGCGGCGGGCGATGCGGTCGAGGCTGGTGCCGGAGAAGAAATCGTGGCGTTTCTGGTGCCCGCCCAGTACCAGCAGGTCGCAGCCGCTGTCCTGCACCTGTTGCAGCACCACTTCCGAGGGCTTGCCGCTGAGCATGCGCAGCTCGGTGCCTGGTGGGGCGTACTGGGTCAGGCTGCGATCCAGTGCCTGGCGTGCCTTCTCGTGCTGCTCGCTGCTCTGGCTCGGGTCGAGCACATGCAGGAGGGTCAGGCGGGCGTTGTGCTGCTGGGCCAGCTGAGTGGCGCGGCACAGCGCCATGTCAGCGGTGTCGCGCAGGTCGTGGGCGATAAGAATGTGCTTGAACATGGTGACGGCTCTCCTGCCGATACCCCTCGGCAATTTTATTGTGCCTGTTCAGATAGCCGCTCTTTTGACCTGTGGCAAGGTCAGGGACTGTTACCGATTGCGAATGCTGGCAGCGGCGCCATTGAGCGTAAACGCAATTGGTAGTGGCCGCGACTTTCTGCGACCACTTCGTCGCTGCCGTCGGTCAGTTGCAGTTCCAGCACATACTCGGCCTTGCCCTGCTGGCTCGCTTGCTCTTCCAATCGGGCGATTTCCTCGGCCGCGAGGCGCGCTTCGACCCGGATGTCGCCCGTGGCGGGGCGACGAAAGCGCAGGTTCATTTCCTTGATGATGGGATAGAAGCGCTGGGCGTCGAAGCTGCTCAGAAACAGTGCGCCGCCGGGAATTTCCGCCAGGGTGAACAGGGCGCCGGCGTACATGCTGCCGATATGGTTCTGGTTGCCTTGCAACGGCATGCGCAGGCGGACGAAGCCAGGCTCCAGCACTTCGGCCTTGAGGCCGCTGCGCTTGACGAAGGCGATCTGCTCTTCGGTGAGTTGACGGGCGATTTCCACGGGCAGGGGCATGACGGACTCCTTGAGCGGGCGTCAGGCCAGCTTACGGCTTGCTCGTCGCCGTGCAATTGACCGCAGTGGCCGCCGTCACTGACGCAAACGCTCAATTGGCGTAGCCAGGATACAACCCGGAAATGGCGGGCGCCCTGATTCCCCGGATTGCGTCCGGGTTAAAGAAGCACGCTAGATGCCCTGCTGGCGCAACCAGGCCTGCAGTTGCGGCAGTGGCATGGCGCCGCTCTGACGCGCGACTTCGACGCCACCCTTGAACAGGATCAGGCTGGGGATCGAGCGAATGCCCAGTTGCCCGGCCAGATTCGGGTTGGCTTCGCTGTCGAGCTTGCCCAGGCGGCAGCGCCCTTGAAGCTGGGCAGCGGCCTGCTGGAAGGTCGGGGCGAAGGCCTGGCACGGGCCGCACCAACTGGCCCAGACATCCACCAGCAGAGGCAGGTCGCCCTTCAGCTGGCTGGCGAAGTTGGCTTGGCTGAGGGTGATGGGCGCGGCCGGTAGCACGTCGGCCTTGCAGCGGCCACAGCGTGGCGTGTCCACCAGGCGTTCGGCGGGAATGCGGTTGAGCCCGTTGCAGTGTGGGCAGGGGATCAGCAGGGGATCGCTCATGATTCGGCTCCAGCGGCAATGACACCTATCTGGAGCCGAAGCGGCGGCTTTTCAAGCGATCAGCCGCGCGCGGCCTCGAGTGCCTGGGTCAGGTCGGCGAGGATGTCGTCGATATGCTCGATGCCGATGGACAGGCGCACCATGTCGCGCGGTACGCCGGCCTTCTGCAGTTCCTCGTCGCTGAGTTGGCGGTGCGTGGTGGATGCCGGGTGGCAGGCCAGTGACTTGGCGTCGCCAATGTTGACCAGGCGTACCACCAGTTGCAGCGCATCGATGAAGCGCGCGCCAGCTTCCTGGCCGCCCTGGATACCGAAGGACAGGATCGCCGCCGGCTTGCCGCCGAAGTAGCGCTGGGCCAGCCCGTGCTCGGGGTGATCGACCAGGCCGGCGTATTTGACCCAGGCCACCTGTGGGTGATCTTGCAGGAACTGCGCGACCTTCAGGGCGTTCTCGGTGTGCCGCTCCATGCGCAGGGCCAGGGTTTCCAGACCCTGCAGGATGAGGAAGGCATTGAACGGCGACAGCGCCGCCCCCGTGTTGCGCAGTGGCACCACGCGGCAGCGGCCGATGAAGGCGGCGGGGCCGAAGGCTTCGGTGTAGGTGACGCCGTGGTAGGACGGATCAGGGGTGTTGAGCAGCGCGAAGCGCGTCTTGTGCTCGGCCCAGGGGAATTTGCCGGAGTCGACCACGATGCCGCCGATGCTGGTGCCATGGCCGCCAATGTACTTGGTCAGCGAATGCACGACGATGTCCGCGCCATGCTCGAAGGGGCGGCAGAGGATCGGCGTGGCCACGGTGTTGTCGACGATCAGCGGCACGCCATGGCGGTGCGCGGCCTCGGCCAGTGCCGCCAGGTCGACGATGTTGCCGGCCGGGTTGCCGATGGATTCGCAGAACACCGTCTTGGTGCGCTCGTCGATCAGCGCTTCCAGCGCGGCGATGTCATCGTGCGCGGCGAAGCGGGTCTGGATGCCGAAGCGTGGCAGGGTGTGGGCCAGCAGGTTGTAGGTGCCGCCGTAGAGCTTGGCCACCGAGACGATGTTGTCGCCGGCTTCGGCCACGGTCTGGATCGCGTAGGTGATGGCGGCCATGCCGGAGGCCACGGCCAGTGCGCCGACGCCGCCTTCCAGCGCCGCCACGCGTTCCTCGAGCACGGCATTGGTCGGGTTCATGATGCGCGAATAGATGTTGCCAGCCACCTTCAGGTCGAACAGATCGGCACCGTGCTGGGTGTCGTCGAAGGCGAAGGAACTGGTCTGGTAGATCGGTACGGCCACGGCCTTGGTGGTGGGATCCGGATCGTAGCCGGCGTGGATGGCCAGTGTTTCCAGTTTCATGCGCGCGTTCCTTCTGGGCAGATTGAAAGGATCGCAGCATGGAGAATGCAGCAGGGCCCGGTCAATGCGCTGGAGCAACGAAACGGGCCCTGGGTTAGAACGTTGTATTGGGCGCTTATGCCTTAGACCGGTGTCAGCGGGAAGAACCAGGGGATGATCATGGTCGCGACGCACCACAACAGCAGGTTCAGCGGAATCCCCACCCGCATGAAATCGGTAAAGCGATAGCCACCGGCGTTGTAGACGAAGGTGTTGGTCTGGTAGCCGATGGGGGTGGCGAAGCTGGCGCTGGCGGCGAACATCACCGCGACCACGAAAGCGCGCGGATCGACGCCCAGGTGTTGCGCCACGCCGATGGCGATGGGCGTCACCAGTACCGCTACCGCGTTGTTCGACAGCATCTCGGTGAGGATCGAGGTGAACAGGTAGATGAAGCTCAGCATCAACAGCGGGCCGGCCCACGGCAGCCAGCCCATGACGTTCTCCACCAGCAGCTTGACCAGGCCGACCTTGTCCATGGCGATGCTGATGGCCAGCATGCCGAAGATCAGGCTGAGAATTTTCCAGTCCACAGCCTTGTAGGCGTCTTCCACATCCAGGCAGCGGGTCGCCAGCACGGTCACCGCGCCGATGATCGCCAGCCCCTCGATGGGCATCACGCCGAAGGCGGCCAGCAGCATGACGGCGAGGGTCGAGATGATCGCGATGGGTGCCTTGTCGCGGCGAAAGGCGCGCTCCTGTACGGCGTTGAGGCTGATCAGCTCGCCGTTGTCGGCGAAGCGCTTGATCTGCGCGGGGGTGCCCTCGACCAGCATCACGTCGCCAAACTGCAGCTCGAAGTCGTCCAGATTGCCCTGCACGTTCTCGTCCTGGCGATGCACGGCGAGCACGGCGATGCCGTAGCGCGCGGTGAGGTCGAGGTCGCGCATCGGCCGGTGGCTGTAGCGTGAGTTACGCCCGACTATGGCTTCGGCGAGGATCACGTCGTGGCTGCTGATGGTTTCGAAGGCATCGCCACGGTTGAAACTCAGGTGGCCGCTCTCGCGCAGCTCCACCACGTCCTTGACCTGGCCATGCAGCACCAGGCGGTCGCCACTGGCCAGCAGCGTTTCCGCGCCGGGTTCGGTCAGCTCCTGCTCTTCGCGAAACAGCTTCAGTACCTGCAGGCCGCTGCCGCCGTTGAGGTGGGCCTCGTGCAGGGTCTTGCCGATCATCGGTGAGTCGTGCGGCACTAGCAGTTCGGTCATGAAGGTGCGTGACAGGTCGGGGCGCAGCTGGCGCGACAGCGTCTCGCGCTCTGGCAGCAGGTGGCGGCCGATGGTCAGCAGGTAGAGCATGCCGCACGTGGCCATGACCAGGCCGACACCGGTGATCTCGAAAATGCCGAACGGCGCCATGCCGGCCTTGCGCGCCACGCCATCGACCAGAATGTTGGTCGAGGTGCCGATCATGGTCAGGGTGCCGCCGAGGATGGTGGCGTAGGACAGCGGAATCAGCAGCTTGGACGGTAGGGTACCGGCGCGGCGGGCCAGCGCGATCGCCACCGGAGTGAGGATGGCGACTACCGGCGTGTTGTTCAGGCAGGCGGAGACCACCAGCGCGGTGACGGTCAGGCCGGTGAGCACGCGAATCGGGCTGGTGCCCACCAGATTGCCCAGCCAGTTGCCGAGGGCGTCGATGCAACCGGTGCGCTCCAGCGCGGCGGAGAGCACGAACATGCAGGCGATGGTCACCGGCGCGGAGTTGGACAGCACACTGAGCACTTCGCTCGGCGTCAGCAACTGGGTGACCAGCAGCGTGGCCACGGCAATGGCCGCGACGATGTCCGGGCTCCACTTCTCCCGGACGAAGGCATACAGCACCCAGATCAGCAGGGCGCCGACGAATAACAGGGGGAGGGAGTCCCAGGGCATGAAGATCCTTGGCAGCGAATCTCGTGTGAGGTATCGGCACGCACTGGGCGGCCTGGCTGGGCGCCAAGATAGAGGGGTTCTCTTAGATAGTCTAAGAATGTTTGGGTAGATTGATATGCCTTTTCGATTTAACGGATAAGCGATATCGAGGCCTGGCGAGGCGCTTCTCTGCCCGGGTTGAAGCCCGCCAGATTGCGCTCTCGATCACGACGAACAGCTGATCTCCAGGTGCTTGCCCCACTCCGGCGGACGCTCGGCATAGCGCTCCATTCCCGGCTGCTCGTCGAACGGCCGCGACAAGACCGCGTGCAGCTCGCGCAGCGGAGCATAGTCGCCCGCCTCGGCGGCTTCGATGGCCTGCTGCGCCAGATAATTGCGCAGGATGTACCTGGGGTTGACCGCATGCATGCGCGCCTGACGTTCGTCTTGTGCGCCGCCTTCCAGCGCGCAACGTGCCAGGTAATCGATGCCCCAGGCGTCGAAGCCGGTCAGGTCGACGAAGTCGTCGCGCACGCTCCTCAGCGCCTCGGTGGGCGCCTGCTCGCCGAGGCGGCGGAAGAACAGCGTGTAGTCGGTGGCCTTGCCCTTGTCCATCAGTTGCAGCAGGCGCTGGACCAGCGCTTCGTCGTCGTCCTGGGCGCTGGTGAAACCCAGACGCTTGCGCATCAGGTCGAGGTAATGCGCCTGGTACAGCGGCAGGAACAGATCCAGCGCTTCACGCAGTGCGTCCACGGACGCGAAGGGCGTCATGGCCTGGGCCAGCGCGGCGAGGTTCCAGTGGGCGATCGGTACCTGGTTGCTGAAGCTGTAGCGGCCGGTGTCGTCGGAGTGGTTGCAGATGTGCTTGGCATCGAAGTCGTCGAGAAAGGCATAGGGGCCGTAGTCGAAGGTGATGCCGAGGATCGACATGTTGTCGGTGTTCATCACCCCATGACAGAAGCCGTAGGCCTGCCAGTGGGCGATCATCGCTGCAGTACGCTCGATCACCTCGCGCAGCAGGGCCACCCAGGGCTCGTCCTGTTCCAGGCACTGCGGGAAGTGGCAGGCCATGACGTGCTCGCCCAGGGTCTTCAGTTGCTCATGCTGGCGCGTGTAGTAGAAGTATTCGAAGTGGCCGAAGCGCACGTGGCTCTGTGCCAGGCGCAGCACCATGGCTGCGCTTTCGCGCTTCTCACGCCACACCGGCGTGCTCGAGCCGGTGACGCACAGTGCGCGCGAGCTGGGGATACCCAGTGCGTGCAGGTGTTCGCTGGCGAGAAACTCACGGATCGAGCTGCGCAGCACGGCGCGGCCATCGCCCATGCGCGAGTAGGGCGTCATGCCGGCACCCTTGAGGTGCAGATCCCAGTGCTCGCCGGCCTGGTTGACCACCTCGCCCAGCAGCAGCCCGCGACCGTCGCCCAGGCGTGGCGTGTAGCCGCCGAACTGATGCCCGGAATAGACCATGGCGCGCGGTTCGGCTTCTGGCCACAGCTTGTGCCCGGCGAACAGCTCGGCGAACTCGCTGCGTTGTGCTTCGGCAGGCTGCAGATCGAGCAGGGCCATGGCCGACTCGCTGACCACTACCAGGCGCGGCTGCTCGATGGGCTCGGGCAGCACTTCGGTGGAAAACGCGTCACCGAGGCGCGCGAAGCGGTTGTCGAAGGTCAGCGTGTCGAGGCTTTTCACGGGGATTCCTATCTGTTTATGGTGCAGCAGGCGGCGCAGGTGGCTGCTGCACGCTGGCGGCACCGGCAGCAGCGGCTTTGGCCAGATCCTTCTGGTCGAGTTTGTGCTCGCCGTGCTCCAGGTTCTTCACGTAGACCTCGACCTGGCGGAAGGCGATGTTGATGTTGTTTTTCGGGAACTCGCGGTCGATGAACCGGTTGATCTCGTCGGTGGCCGGATTGCGGTCGCCGAGGTCACGCACGTGGATACGCAGTTCGTGATCCAGCGTGCTCTCACCGAAGTTGAGGAAATACACCAGCGGCGCCGGCTCCTTGAGCACCCGCGGGTTTTCCAGCGCGGCCTGCAACAGCAGCTTGCGCACCAGGTCGAGGTCCGAGCCATAGCCAACGCCGACCTTGAGGGTGACGCGGGTGACCGTATCACTGAGCGACCAGTTGATCAGCTGGCCGGTGATGAAGGTCTTGTTCGGAACGATGATTTCCTTGTGATCGAAGTCGGTGATGGTGGTGGCACGAATGCGGATCTTGCTCACCGTGCCGGACAGGTTGCCGATGGTCACCACATCGCCGATGCGCACCGGGCGCTCGAACAGGATGATCAGGCCGGAGATGAAGTTGGCGAAGATTTCCTGCAGGCCGAAACCGAGGCCGACCGACAGCGCGGCCACCAGCCACTGCAACTTGTCCCAGCTGACCCCCAGCGTCGACAGCGTGGTGACGATACCGATGGTCACCAGCGCGTAGGACAGCAGCGTGGTGGTGGCGTAGGCGCTGCCCTGGGCCAGGCGCATGCGTGACAGCACCAGCACCTCCAGCAGGCCAGGCAGGTTGCGCGCCAGGGCCACGGTGATGGCGACGATGATCAGTGCGCCGATCACGTCCATCAGGCTGATGGGCACCAGGGTGGCGGTCTCGCCGGTGCCACTGCTGTACTCGTAGAGATTGACCGTGTCGAGGTAGGTGAACACCCCGATCAGGTCGGCCCAGACCCAGTACAGGCAAACCAGGAAACCGCCGAGCAGGGCCAGGCGGATCAGGCGCAGGGACTGCTGGTTGACCTGCTCGATATCCAGGGTGGGTTCTTCGACGGGCGCTTCGCCGTCGTGGCCTTCCTTGCTCTGCGCCTGGCGTTTGGCCAGGGCGCGCTGATAGGCCAGGCGCCGGGCTGCCACGCTCAGGCCGCGCACCAGGGTCGCCTCGACGATGAGCAGGATGATCAGCAGATAGAGCGTGTCGATCAGGCGGTCGGTGAGCTTGAGGGCGGTGTAGTAGTAGCCGAAGGCGACCGCTCCGATCAGTGCCAGCGGCAGCAGGTTGAACAGTACGCCGACACTGGTGCGCAAGGCCGAGGTGTTCTCGCGCAGCGGGGCGCTGAACAGCAGGTGGAACAGTTGCCAGGCCATCAGGGCGTAGCAGCTCAGCACCACGGCGATGCCGATGACGTCGTTGGTCAGGCTGTCCGGCTGATGTTCGGCAATGCTCACCACCGCCACCAGGGCCATCACCACCAGCCCCAGGCGGCGCATGTGCTGGCGGAAGAAGGCGACATTGGCCGGTGGCCAGTGGAAGTGCAGGATGGCAACGCCATCCGGGGACAGAATCCGGTGCAGGGTGTAGAACACCAGCCAGGCTTCGGCCATCTCGTACAGCGCGGCGCCCAGATAGAGGTTCTGTCCGCGGGCATCGTGCAGCAGGGCGTAGCCGCACAGCGCCAGGAACAGGGTGACCGGCAGGGCCAGGATCAGGTTCAACCCCAATGCCATGGGGGTATGCAGCTGGCTGTCGTGCTTGTAATGGCCGATGTCACCATGCAGTGCGCCGAGCTTGCTGAACAGGTACTGGCGGCGCCAGAGAATCAGTGCGCAGAGCAGGATCAGCGGCAGAAACACCAGCGGGCGCTCGATCAGGCCGGCGCCCAGCTCGGTGATGGCCATGCCCCAGGGCATTTCGGAGAGTTGCTGCTGGAGATGACGCGGCGCCGCCTTCAGCCATTCAAGATCGAGCGGCTTGTTGCTGGGAATCCAGAACATCTGCTCATCGATGGTCGCGCGCAGGCTGCTGGCGGTGCTCTGCAACTCCTTCTGATTGAGCTGCAGGGTGATCGACTCGTTGAGCAGCGCATTCAGTGAGCGGTTCAGGCGGTCGAGCAATTCACGGCGCGTGTCGAGCTGCTCGAGAAGGGCCTTGCGCAGTTCCTTGGTGACTTGTTCGTCTGGCTGATTGGTCAGCAGGTTGTCCACATAACGACCGGGGTCGCTGATTTCGTCGCGCTGTTTGTTCAGCTCGAACTGGTACAGGCGGATATCGGCAATTTCGTCGGCGAGCGAGCCGTCTTCGAGTTTCAGCTTTGGCAGGGCCTGCTTTTGCTGATAGAGAATCTTCGACAGCAGCAGGCTGCCCTGCAGCACGCTTATCTGTTCGTCCAGGGCCTGATCGGCCTGTGCCAGGTTGTCCAGTTGCTGACGGGTCTGCAGGTTCTGCTCTGTCACGCTGTTCAGGCGATCGGTCGAGCGCAGCAGGTAGTCGGACAGCTTGAGATTGAGCGTGCTCTCCTTGGCCAGTAGCTTGTCCGAGCTGGCGCGCTCGGCTTCCAGTGACTGCTCGGCAACGGTCTGCTCAGATTCGGCGCGGCGGCGTTCGTTGATCCGGCTCTGCAGTGCCTGACGGTCCCGCTCGGCGCGGTTGATACGCTCCTCGAGCAGGGCGCGCTGGGCGCCACCCAGGTCCTGCAGCAGGCTGTTACCGGCCAGCTCCTGGCGTCGTAACTGGGTCTGCGCTGCAAGCAGCGCCAGCTCTGCATTGAGTTGGTCGCGGCGTTCCGGGATCAGCGTCTTTCCGTCGTAACGACCGCTTTTGAGCGCGTCATTGATGACCTGGCTGCGCGCCTGGTTCTGGCTGATCTCGGCTTGCGAGCGCTCGGGGCGGGTCTGCGCGGTGATGACCAGGCTGTTGGCTTCGATGATGGCCTTGTTCCACTCACTGAGCTGGCTGGAACGTTCGGCGAGCAATTGCTCCAGCTGAGCCAGGCTGGTGCGCGCGTGACGCTCTGCGATCGGCACTTCAGGGCTGGCCTTGAGCCGGCTGAGTTCGCGTTGGGCCTCGCTGATCAGGCGCGGCGCCTCGTCCAGCTGCTTGCGCAGATCACTGAGGCGCTGCTCGGCGGCCTGCCGGTCCTGCAGCATGCGCAGCGTCTGCTCCAGGGTTTGCTTGAGCGCCAGTTGCTCGGCTTCCGGCAGTTTGCGATCCGCCAGGCTGTCGAGACTCTGCTGCACGTTCTCGGCCTTTGGGGGCTCATCGGCGAATGCCGGCGCGATGCCGAGGCACAGGGCAAGCAGGATGGCAGCTAGAGGGAAGCGCGACAGGGACATGATCGGATCTACTGAGTGAGCGATGGCGATTGAGTGGCACGTGGCACAACGAAGACGCGGGCCTGGAGGCCCGCGCTTGGTGCTGATGCTAGCAGAGTCCTAGCGGGGAGTTTCCACCCGCAGGCTAGAAGTGCAGCCCGGGCCCCGGGCGTGTGCCTTCGGGAAATCTGACGCCGACCTTGCGTATCTTGTTCCCTTCCATGGCGGCTACGGTCCAGGTCAGACCCTGCCATTCCACCTGGTCGCCGACCACCGGTTCGCCGCCGATCAGATGAGCGATGAAGCGCCCCAGCGGCTGATTGCCTTCAACGTCCTCGGTCTTGAGGCCATAGAGTGCGGCAACCGCGTTCAGTTCGGCATCACCTTCCAGCACGAAATCACCGAAGAAACGCAGATCCTGACCTCGCTTGGGTGCCTGGCTGAACAGCTTGCCGAGTGCTGGCAGGTCGTGCTCGTGACCGATCACGCACAGCAGATCGCCGGCTTCCAGACGCGTACTGCCGGATGGGTGAAGCAGTTCGCGACCGCGAAACAGCGCGGCGATACGGGTGCCCTCAGGCATGTTCAACTCACGCAGGGCCGCGCCGATGCACCATTTTTCCGCCCCCAGGCGGTAGACGAACAGCTCCCACTGGCTGGTCGGATGCACTTCCAGGCCTGCGCGTGAAACGGGCAAAGGCTCTGGCGGAACCGTCACCCGCATCAGCTTGGCGGCCAGTGGCAGGCTGGTGCCCTGCAGCAGCAGGGAAACGATCACGATGAAGAACGCCACGTTGAAGAACAGCTGCGCGTTGGGCAGGCCGGCCATCAGCGGGAACACGGCGAGGATGATCGGCACCGCGCCGCGCAGGCCGACCCAGGCGATGAAGATCCGTTCGCGGTCGTGGAAGGCGCGAAATGGCAGCAGGCCAAGGAAGATCGACAGCGGCCGCGCGAACAGAATCATCCACAGTGCCAGGGCCAGCGCCGGCAGAGCGATGGGCAGCAGCTCGTGCGGGGTAATCAGGAGGCCGAGAACCAGGAACATGCCGATCTGAGCCAGCCAGGTCAGACCATCGAGCATATGCAGAATGCCGTGGCGCGAGCGAATCGGCCGGTTGCCGAGCAACAGACCGCACAGGTAGATGGCGAGGATGCCGCTGCCCCCTACCGCAGTGGTGATGGCGAAGATGATCAGGCCGCCACTGACGACCAGCAGCGGGTAGAGACCGGCGGCCAGTTCCATGCGGTTGACCAGGTTGAGCAGCAGCCAGCCGCCGCCCAGCCCCAGCAGCGCACCCAGGCCGAACTGCTGCACCAGTTGAATCGGCAGGTCCCAGCTGAAGCCGGTCTGGCCGCTGGCGAGCATGGCGATCAGGGTCACGGTGAGGAACACGGCCATCGGGTCGTTACTACCGGACTCGATTTCCAGCGTCGAGCTGACCCGTTCGTTGAGGCCGCGCCCGCCCAGCAGAGAGAACACCGCCGCGGCATCGGTGGAACCGACGATGGCGCCGATCAGCAAGCCTTCCAGCAGGGTCAGGTTGAATAGCCAGGTAGCGGCCAGGCCCGTCAGGCCGGCAGTGACCACGACGCCCACGGTGGCGAGCGATAACGACGGCCACAAGGCCACGCGGAAGCTGGAGACCCGCGTACGCATGCCGCCATCGAGGAGGATGACCGCCAACGCCAGGTTGCCGACCAGGTAGGCCAGGGGATAGTTGTTGAAGACGATGCCGCCGGGACCGTCGGTGCCGGCCAGCATGCCGACGCCGAGGAAGATCACCAGAATCGGGATGCCGAAACGGGTGCCGAATGCGCTGACCAGAATACTGGCCGCTACCAGCAATGCGCCGATCAAGAACAGATTGTTGATGGCGCTGGCATCCAACGGCGCGTACTCCTGGCTAGGTCATCGGGTGCGCCGTTATGCATGGCGCGTGCCAGGGATTCTAACCGTAGCCTTCGTACCGCTGTCAAAAAGGTTATTACATTTTTCTAGATTGCCCCGGAGCGCCCGTGCTCGGTCGCCCGAGGCGTTCGGCCCGGTTTCAGAACCAGGCGTCCTGCATGCCCAGGCAGGTGTCGTCGCGGGCTTCGAGAATGGCCAGGTCGTGGTGGCAGCTGGGCACTTCCCAGGTCAGGAAGTAGCGCGCGGCTTGCAGCTTGCCGCGATAGAACGCCTGTTCCTCGGCATTGTCCACCAGCGCCAGGCCCTGCTCGGCGCGAAGCGCCTGCTCCAGCCAGCGCCAGCCAATCACCGTATGGCCGAATACCTTCAGGTACAGCGCCGAGTTGGCCAGGCCCTGATTGACCTTGCCGCTCATCAGGTCGCCGAGCAGGGCCAGGGTCACCGCCTGCAGGCGCGCCAGCAGTTGCTCCAGCGGCTGGCGCAGGGCCGTGAGCGACTCATACGCGCTGGCGCGCAGGCAGCAGTCGTTGATCAGCTTGAGCAACTGCTTGAGCGCGGCGCCGCCGTTCTGCGAAACCTTGCGGCCGAGCAGGTCGAGCGACTGGATGCCATGGGTACCCTCGTGGATCGGATTGAGGCGGTTGTCGCGGTAGTACTGCTCCACCGGGTATTCGCGGGTGTAGCCGTGGCCGCCGAGGATCTGGATCGCCAGCTCGTTGGCCTTGAGGCAGAACTCCGACGGCCAGGACTTGACGATGGGGGTGAGCAGGTCGAGCAGTTCCAGGGCGCGGGTGCGCTCTTCGGCGGTTTCCAGGGTGTGGGTGTCGTCGAACAGTCGCGCGGCGTACAGGCCCAGGTCGAAGGCGCCTTCGACGTAGGCTTTCTGCGTCAGCAGCATGCGCCGCACATCGGCATGTTCGACGATGGAAATCTGCGGGCTGCTCGGGTCCTTGCCGTCCGGCTGGCGGCCTTGCGGGCGGTTACGGGCGTAGTCCAGCGAATACAGATAGCCGGCGTAGCCGAGCATGATCGCGCCCATGCCGACGCCGATACGCGCCTCGTTCATCATCTGGAACATGTACGACAGGCCGGCGTGCGGTTTGCCCACCAGATAGCCGACGCATTCGCCGTTGTCGCCGAAGTTCAGCGCGGTGGAGGTGGTGCCGCGCCAGCCCATCTTGTGGAACAGCCCGGCCAGGGTCACGTCGTTGCGCTCGCCCAGGCTGCCATCGTCGTTGACGTGAAACTTGGGCACCAGAAACAGGCTGATGCCCTTCACCCCGGGCGGTGCATCCGGCAGCTTGGCCAGCACCATGTGCACGATGTTCTCGGAGATCGGCTGGTCGCCACCGGAGATGAAGATCTTGTTGCCCTTGATCCGGTAGCTGCCGTCGGCGTGCGGCTCGGCCTTGGTGCGAATGTCCGACAGCGAGGAGCCAGCGTGCGGTTCGGTCAGCGCCATGGTGCCGAAGAAGCGGCCGTCGATGATTGGCTGCAGGTAGCGGGCCTTCTGCTCCTGGCTGCCGAAGGCTTCGATCAGGTTGGCTACGCCCATGGTCAGCATCGAGTAGGAACTGGTGGCGATGTTGGCCGACTGGAAGTGGGCGAAGCAGGCCTGCGACAGCAGGTTGGGCAGTTGCATGCCGCCGTGTTCGAAGTCGCGGGTGGCATTGAGAAAGCCGGCCTCATGGAAGGCGCGCAGCGCCGGCTCGACTTCCGGGATCAGCACCGCGCCGCCGTCGACGTACTGCGGCTCGTGCTCGTCGTTCTTGCGGTTGTGCGGGGCGAACAGCTCCTCGGCAATGCCGCGTGCGGTGTCGATCGCCGCGTCGAAGGTCTCGCGGTTGTGATCGGCAAAGCGCGGACGCTGGGTCAGGGCTTCGGCGTCGAGCACTTCATAGAGTTCGAACGCCAGGTTGCGGGAGCTGAGCAGGGTCTCGGACATGGAACGGGCCTCCAGATGATCAGTCGAGTCTAGGCAGCGGGTAGCCCGGCTGCCCAGCATCATCAGTCATGGTGATAAAGCGCCACATCACCCAGCCAATTCCAGCACCGTAGGAGCGGTTTCAGCCGCGAACCTCAACCTCGAACGAAACCCCGCGCCAGCTCACGGGTCAGCTCGGCGGCCGGCATTGCTCGGCAGCTCGCGATGTTCTGCCCGGCCCACAGCGGCGAAAAGTCCCCGCTGCCCTGCGCTTCGGCAGCCGCGCGCAAGGGGGCAATGGCTGCCGTCGCCAGTGGGAATGCGGGTGCTCGCTCGCTGAGCGGCCCCAGCTCGCGCATCAGGCGGTTGACGATGCCGCGAGCCGGGCGCCCGCTGAACAGGTTGGTCAGCGCGGTATGGCGTGCCGCTGGGCTTTGCAGGGCGGCGCGGTGCAGGACGCTGGTGGTGGCTTCCGGGCACAGCAGGTAGGCGCTGCCGACCTGCACGCCGGCCGCGCCGAGGGCCATGGCCGCGGCCACACCCCGGGCGTCGTTGATGCCGCCGGCAGCGATGACCGGCACCGCCAGCGCATCCGCCAGTTGCGGCAGCAACGCCAAGGTGCCGAGCTGACGACTCAGATCGAGGTCGAGAAAGTGCCCGCGATGGCCGCCCGCTTCCAGTCCCTGAGCGATTACCGCATCGACGCCGCGCTCCTGCAGCCACAGGGCTTCGTCGAGGGTGGTGGCACTCGAGAGAATCGCCGCGCCGCTGTTTCGCACCCGCTGCAACAGGGCTTCTTCCGGCAGGCCGAAGTGGAAGCTGACCACGGCCGGACGGAATTCCTCCACCAGTGCGGCAGCCTCGTCGTTGAACGGCAGGCGCCCTGGGCCGCTGGCGATGCTGGCCGGATCCACGCCCAGTTCGTCGTAGTAGGGGGCAAGCGCTTCGCGCCAGCCGGCATCACGCGTCATGTCCGGCAGTACAGGCACGTGGCTGAAGAAGTTGAGGTTGAACGGCCGCTCGGTCAAACCGCGCATGGCCTCCAGCTCCTGGCGCAGCGCGGCAGGGGTAAGCATGGCGCAGGCAATCGAGCCGAGGCCACCGGCCCGGCTCACGGCGGCAGCCAGGCGGTGGTCCTGCGAGCCGGCCATCGGCGCCTGGATCAGGGGCAGTTCGCTGCCGAGCAGATCATTCACGAGCATGGGATGTGTCCCTTTCAGTGGGCGGTGGGGGCGGCAGGCGTGCGCCAGGTCCAGAACAACGACCATAGCAGTGCCAGCGCGCCGATCGAAAAGCTGCTGGTCAGGCTGTAACCGGCGGCAGTCCAGTGTTCCACGAACCAGGGGCCGACCAGCTGACTGCTGCCGTAGAGGCTGATCAATAGTGCTGCCAGACGCGGCCCCTGGCTCGGCTTGAGTGCGCGGGCGAGTCGCTGCGTGAGCAGGACGGTGCCCATGAAGGTGCCGCCGACCAGTACGGCGCAGCCCAACACCCCGATTGGTCCGGGCAGCAGTACTGGCAGGGCGGTTCCCAGCAGTTGCAGCAGGTAGTTGGTTTGCAGGGCACGGCGGTCGCCGAGCCAGCCACCGACGTGATTCCACAGGGTGGCGGAGATCAGGCAGGCCAGTGCGGTCCACCACCAGCTCCCGATCAGCAGGGGGTGATCTGGCGGCAGCTGTTCGCGGGCCAGCGCGGGCAGGAAGGTCAGCGGCAGGATATAGCCCAGGCCGGCGCCCAGATACGCCAGTAGTAATGGCAGGCTGCTGCGGTCGATCAGCCGCCCGTGCGTGCTGGCCTGAGTCATGGCAGGTAGTTGCAGCGCCAAGCCTCGCAGCATTATCGCGCTGAGCAGTGCCAGCGGCAGGGCGAACAAGGCCATCGGAAGCCAGCGCATCGGCCCCTGCCAGGGGCTGAGCACCACCAGCACTCCACACAGCAGCATACCGCCGCCCAGGCCCAGGTAGACCAGGCCACTCAGTGCCGTGGCCTGACGCACAGCCAGCCATTCCAGCACCAGCGCCGGAGCAAGCACGAAGACCACGCCGTTGCTGATGCCGTTGCTCAGACGCAGGAAGGCGAGCATATCGATGTCGCGAGTGAAGACCTGAGCCAGGGTCAGGCCAGCGTTGATCAACAGTGCTGCCGGCAGGCCCAGGCGCAGTCCACGCGGGTTGGCCATGGGCAGCGCGAGCAAGGCGCCGAGCAGGTAGCCCAGGTAGTTCCAGGTGGCCAGCTGGGCACCTTGTGCCAGATTGAACAGGCCATCGTCGAGCAGCAGCGGCAACAGCGGGGTGTAGGCAAAACGTCCCAGGGCATGCACCGCCACCAGCGCAAGGGCTGCGGCGAGGATGGCCTTGAAGCTGTCGCGGTCGAGTTTGAACATCGGGCCTCCGGTCGTGCTGCGCACCTTAGTCGTTGTCGCGAATTGAGTGTTAGTGAAAAATAGTGCTGATGGTTTTCACTTTTGGTGATGTTTATGGGCGCCTGGCAACGACTGAATCCACAGCTGCTTCGCTACTTTCTGGCGATCGCACGGGAAGGCTCATTGAGCGCCGCAGGCTTGTACTTGAGTTGCGTGCCGTCGAACGTCTCGGCGCGGCTGCGCCAACTGGAGCAGCAGCTGGATGCACGGTTGTTCATGCGCCAGGGGCAGCGCTTGCGGCTGACGCCGGCGGGGGAGCGCCTGTTACCTCATGCCGAACACCTGGAGCAGCTGTGTCGGACGGCCTGGCGCAGCGTGCAGGAAGACATCTGGAGCGGCGATCTGCGTCTGGGCGCGATGGAAACCACGGCGGCAGTGCGTCTGCCGGAGCTGCTCGCGGCATTTCATCAGCGGGCACCGCGGGTCAACCTGCAATTGAGCACCGGACCGAGCCGGCGCTTGATTGAGGGTGTGCTGGCCGGTGAGCTGGACGCAGGCCTGGTCGGTGGGCCGTTCGAGCATGCGCAGCTCGAATGCACGCCGCTCTGGCAGGAGGAGCTGATGCTGGTGCTGCCGCCTGCTCAGGATGCTGCGGGGCTGGAGGGGCGAGCGCAGACGCTGCTGGGATTCCCCGAAGGCTGTCACTACCGTGAGCGTCTCGAGCGCTGGGCGGTCAGTCGTGGTTTGCAGGTGGCGGCGCGGCAGAGCTACGGCTCCATCGACGCGATCTTCGCCGGTATCGCTGCCGGCATGGGCATAGGCCTGTTGCCACTCAGCCTGCTCGAAAGCCACCCGCGCTTGCACCTGGTGCAGTATCAGCCCATCGCCCCTGAGCTCGGCGCGACCACCACCTTGCTGGTGCGTCGTCGCGACGCCGGTGAGCATCCATCACTGGCCTTGTTGCTGGAGCTGATACGCGCGCAAAGCCCGCTCAACGGGTAACACACCGTTGAAGAACGTAGGCGATGGCAACCACGACTGCATGGATGCAGGAGGTAGAGCGACGCAGGAAGCCAAAGCCGAGGTAGTTTTTCGACGGTCTGGTAAACTTGGCGACCGCTTCGGAGACCCCCATGAACTACCGCCACGCCTTCCACGCCGGTAACCACGCCGACGTACTCAAGCACCTGGTGCTGACCCGCCTGCTCGCCCTGCTGTCACGCAAGGAGGCGCCTTTCGCCTACCTCGACAGCCACGCGGGCATCGGCCTGTACGATCTGCACGGCGATGCGGCCAGCCGCACCGGTGAGTACCTGGAAGGCATCGCGCGCCTGTGGCAGGCCACGCAACTGCCGGACGCCGTGGAGGCCTACCTGGAAGTGGTGCGGGCGATGAACCCGGATGGCGAGCTGCGCTATTACCCGGGCTCGCCCGAGCTGGCGCGCCTGCTCAGCCGCGAGCAGGATCGTCTGCAGCTCAACGAGAAACACCCCGAAGATGGCCGTCTGCTCAAGGACAACATGCGCGGCGACCGCCGTGTGGCCGTGCACCTAGGCGAGGGCTGGCACGTGCCGCGAGCGCTGATGCCGACTCGCGAGAAGCGCGTGCTGCTGTTGATCGACCCGCCGTTCGAGCAGGCCGACGAGCTGCAGCGCTGCGTCGAAGCACTGAACGAGGCCCATGGGCGCATGCGTCAGGCCATCGTGGCGATCTGGTACCCGATCAAGGACGAGCGCCAGTTGGCGCGTTTCTATCGTGACCTGAGCAAGAGCGCTGCGCCCAAGCTGCTGCGCGCCGAGCTCTACGTGCATGCGCCGGACGATGCCACGCGGCTGAGCGGTTCGGGCCTGGTGATCAGCAATCCGCCGTGGGGCCTGGAGGATGAACTCAAGCAGTTGCTGCCCTGGCTGGCCAATGCGCTCGGTCAGAGTCAGGGCGATTGGCGTCTGGACTGGCTGATCGAGGAAAAGCCGGCTGGCTGAGCCGCCGACCTGGGTTCAGCCGCGTTTGTCGCTGGGCTCGATGTGGTAGCTCAGGTTGCGCCGCGGGCTGAGGTATTCCAGCACCTCCAGCGGTAGCTGCGAGGGGCGCAGGCTGCGGTCGATGGCCAGTTTCGGCTCCTGCGTGAGGTCGACGATCAGTGCCTCCTGCTTGGGAACGTCGGCGTCGTAGAGAATCAGCGTCGGTTTCAGCGCCTGGGTTGGATTGATCCCCAGTACCAGCGCATAGCGCTCATCCTCCAGCTGCACCAGGCTGCCCGGCGGGTAGATGCCCATGACGCGGATGAAGGCTTTCAATGCCACTTCGTCGAAGCGCTCACTCTGCTGCTTGAACATCAACGCCAGGGCCTCGTGCGCGCTCAGGGCCTGGCGCGGATCGAGCGGGTTGCACAGGCCGTCGAAGTGGTTGGTGATGGCCACCAGGCGGCTGAGGCGGGCGATGCCGGCTTCGCGCAGTCCACGGGGATAGCCGCTGCCGTCACAATGTTCATGATGCTCGTGAATGATGCGCAGCACCTCGTCGTCGAGCATCAGCTTATGGCCCATGCGCAGGCCGAAGTCGGTGTGCATCTGCAGCAGCTGTTGCTCCGGGCGGGTCAGCGGTTCGGGTTTGAGCAGCACCTTGCTCGGCACTTCCAGTTTGCCAATGTCGTGCAGCAGGGCACCGAGGCCGAGGCTGTGGCAAGCCTCGCTGTCGAGGCCGAGCTGGCGACCGAGCAGCAGGGACAACACGGTGACGTTGAGCGCATGGAAGTAGCTGTCCTCGGCGGCCTTGCCGGTGATGCCATGCAGCACCACGCCGGGGGCGCCCAGCAACGTCTCGACCATCTCGCCGACGATGGCGCCGGCCTGGCGCATGGCATCTTCCGGGCGGCTGCGCAGGGTCTGGTTGAGCGCCTTGATGCGCTGACTGGCCTCGATGAAACGGCGATCGACCTCGGCCAGGCGGCTGCGCAGATGGCGCAGTTTCTGCGCACGTTCCTGGCGAGCCTGGGTTTCCGGATCGAGCGGCGCTTCTTCGACCGCAGGCGCGGTGGCCGTGTCGACCAGAGGCAGGGGCGTGCTGTCACTGCGCGCCGGGTCGTAGCGCAGCTGTTTCAGGTTGAGGGCGCGCAGGGCGCGAATCTGTGCTTGATCCTTGATCTTGAAGTTGCTGAAGGCGAAGTCGTGCTCCCACCAGCTCAGATCAAGGTGAACGTAGAGACCGACGCAAAGCTGATCAGGGACGATGGTGGGGAGAGGGGCGGGCATGCCGGACTCGTCGATGGCTGGCGATTGGCCTGCAGTTTAGTCCGCCTGATGGCTTAAAGGCATCAGTTGTTCAGGCCATCACGTCGATGCTGTTGCCCAGATTGGGGGGATTGCTGGGCGCACTGGCCGGTGCGGCCGACTGCACCAGGCCGGTGATGTTGGCAGCTTGCAGCTCCAGCGTCTTGCGCAGCAGCAGGAGCGACATCTGCGCAGAGATCTGCGCAGATGCCTGGCTCGACACCTGACTGGAAATGCTGCTCAGCTCCACGACCCTTCACCCGTGCTCAAGATTCAGGGGGTAGACATACGCCTGTTCCGCCCAGACCGCAATAGCCGTTGGGGTTCTTCGCCAGGTACTGCTGATGGTAGGTCTCGGCGTAGTAGAAGGTCGGCGCCTCGGCGATTTCGGTGGTGATGCTGCCGATTCCCGCTTTGTCCAGCTCGGACTGAAAGCGCGCCTGACTGGCCAGGGCAGCGCTCAGCTGCGCTTCGTCCTGGCAGTAGATCGCCGAACGGTACTGGGTGCCCTTGTCATTGCCCTGGCGCATGCCCTGGGTCGGGTTGTGCACTTCCCAGAACACCTTGAGCAGTGCTTCGAAGCTGGTCTGCTGCGGGTCGAACACCACCAGCACCACTTCGCTGTGCCCGGTCAGGCCGGAGCAGACTTCCTCGTAGGTGGGGTTGGGCGTGAGGCCGCCGGCATAGCCGACCGCGGTGCTGAACACGCCGGGTTGCTGCCAGAAGCGGCGCTCTGCGCCCCAGAAGCAGCCCAGGCCGAACACCGCCTGCTGCAGGCCAGCGGGGAAGGGCGGTTTGATCGGGTTGCCGTTGATGTAGTGAGTGTCGGTCACCGGCAGCGGCTCGGCGCGGCCCGGCAGTGCCTGTTCGGCCGTCGGCAGGGCATCCTTGTTGACGAGAATCTGGGAACGCAGAACCATGGCGGTCTCCTCGAAAATGGCTAACTGGTGGACTACGCGCAGTGTGGCGTATTACGTCCGTTGGTCGGTCTGGCGACTGCTCTCGGTGTGCGGGCGGCAGGGGTAACGGCGCAGACTGTCGATCAGCTCGCGACCGGGAATCGGTCTGTCGAACAGGTAACCCTGGCCGACGTCGCATAGCTGGCGGCGCAGGAAACCGAGCTGAGCGCCGGTCTCGATACCTTCGGCTACGACCTTGAGCTTGAGATTGTGGGCCATGGCGATCACGGCAGAGGTGATCTCCATGTCGTCCTGGTTGTCGGGGATGTCCTTGATGAAGCTGCGATCGATCTTGATCACGTCGATGGGGAATTTCTTCAGGTAGCTGAGCGACGAATAGCCCGTGCCGAAATCGTCCATGGCCAGGGTCAGGCCCAGGCTTTTCAGGCGACCGAGTTGGTGGCGGGTGTCGTCGGTGGCCTCTAGCAGCAGGCTTTCGGTCAGTTCCAGCTCCAGCAGCCTGGGGTCGAGCTGTTCCTCATGCAGGATGGCGGCAATCGAGCCGACCAGGTCCGGGTCGGAGAACTGCTTGGGCGACAGGTTGATCGCCACCTGCAGATTGCCCAGGCCGATGGCGGCGATCTGCTTGCTCATGCGGCAGGCCTGACGCACCACCCATTTGCCGATGGGGATGATCAGGCCGGTTTCCTCGGCAACGCCGATGAACTGGTCCGGGCTGATCATGCCTTTTTCCGGATGCTGCCAGCGCAGCAGCGCTTCCATGCCCAGCAGTTGCCCGCTCTTGAGACACAGCTTGGGTTGGTAGAAGACTTCCAGCTCGTTCTGGGTCAGGGCGCGGCGCAGGTTGTTCTCGACGAACAGCTTGTAGTTGGCCTCGGCGTTGAGGGCTTCGGTGAACAGTTGCACCTGATGCTTGCCGTTGGCCTTGGCCTTGTGCAGGGCGAGACCGGCGTGCTTCATCAGGGTTTGTGGGTCGTCACCGTGCTCCGGGGCGATGGCCAGGCCCACCGAGCCGGTGATGCTGATCAGCTGGTTGTCGACGAACAGCGGCTTGTCCAGCGTCTGCAGCACCTGGTGGGCGACGTGCAGGCCGCTGTCCTGATCGCAGCCGTCGAGCAGGATGGCGAATTCGTTGCTGGCGAAGCGTGCCAGGGTGCCCTTGGCGCCCAGACTGTTGCGCAGGCGCCTTGCCAGTGCCGAGAGCAGCTTGTCGCCGGTCTGGTGGCCGAGGCTGTCGTTGATCCGCTTGAAGTTGTCGATGTCCACCAGCAGCAAGCCTAGCGCCTGCACATTGCGGGCGAAGCGCTCTTCGAGGCTGCGGATGAACGACGGGCGATTGCCCAGGTTGGTCAGGTTGTCGGTGTAGGCCAGGCGTTCGATGCGTTGCTGCGCCAGCTTGGCCTCGGTGATGTCTTCGTAGATGCCGATGTAGTGAGTCAGCTCGCCGTCGTCGCCGTATACCTTGGAGATCGACAGGTGGCCCCAGTAGGGCTCCTGATTCTTGCGCCGACTGCGAAACTCGCCCTGCCAGCTGCTGTGCTCGGCCAGGCTTGAGTCGGTATCGAAGAGCAGGTCACTGAGATTGTCCAGCGCAGGCAGTTCGGACAGGCGATGGCCGCAGACCTCGTCGCTGCTGTACAGGGTGATGGCGGTGAAGCTGGGGTTGACGTACTCCACCCTGCCGTCGCGGTCGACCAGCAGGAAGGCACTGGCGCTCTGCTCGACAGCGCGCTGGAACAGGTACAGGGCGTGAGTGGCAGTGCGCTTCTCCTGGTTGATCAGCACCTGGGCGAACTGGTCGGCCAGTTCGCCGGCGAACGCGATCTCGTCGGCCTGCCAGAAGCGCTTGGGGCCGATGTGTTCGAGGCAGAGCACGCCGACCACTTCGCCTTCGATGCGGATGCTGGCATCCAGCGTCGAGGTGATTCCCTGCGGCGTCAGATAACCGGGAGCCAGCTCGCGAGTGCGCCGGTCGTGCTGGGCGTCGTGGGCGTCGATCGCGCGGTCGCTTTGCAGGGCCTGCAGGTAGTGCGGAAAACTCCTGGCGTCGGTCGGGGCCTGCTGTTCGTGCCGGCCCAGGTCGCGACGGTACAGCGCCACGGACTCGAGGGTGTTGCTGCGCAGGCTCCAGATCCCGGCACGAGCGATGCCATAGACCTCGCAGGCGGCCTGGGTGATGAGTTCGGCAGCCTCCTGGCGCGGATCGCTGGAGACATAACGCTGGCGCGCCAGGCGCATGATCAGTTGCTGCTGGGTATGCGAGCGCGCCAGGTGCTTCAGGTGGTCGTCCTGAGTGCGCTGATAGTGCTGCAGCGAGCTGCGCAGGTTCTGGTTCTGTGTCTGCAGCTCTCGCTCATCCGGGGCGTAGCCATCGAGGCTTTCGTCGGTGATCAGCAGATAGCCACGCAGCAATTGCCGGTTGCGCTGTTTGAACGGCTCGCCGAGCTCGAGCAGATTCAGCGGGCCCTGAGGCGTATGCAGGGTGTAACGCACCAGGTAGTGCGGCCCCTGTAGCAGCTGTTGCTGGATGGCATCGTGCAGGCGATAGCGTACTTCGGGCTCCATCAGGCTGGCGTAAGGCGCGTCCACCAATGCGCACAGGTCCGCGGCGCTGATGCCGAGCTTGCGCTCGCAGGCAGGATCGAGAAAAAGCAGGGCCCAGCTTGGTTCGTTCAAGCGCTCGAAACGCAACATGCCGAGCCGCGAAGGCACTGGCAACTGCGTCACAACCTCGGCTGCCGAGCGGGTGCCGGCATCGGGATGGCTTTTCATTGGGCGTTGGGCTTCCAGTATGCTGACCAGGCGAGGCATCCGTTCTCGGTACAGGGCCGCTGCAGCCAGATGGCGCATCGGCTTGGACGGAGGCTAGGGCTCAGGCCTACTTCACTATAGCGTTCGGCAAGGGTGCATCATGCAAGCGAGACTGACAAGAAAACTGATGGCCATGCTGTTGGGCGGCGCACTGTGCGCGGCATTACCCGCGTTGGCCAGTGCCGACGACAAGGCCGCGTTGCAGGGCGCCGAACAGGCAGCGTATCTGGATGGACTAAAGCGCCTTTATCTGACCGACAACGAGCGTCAGGCGTTGCTCGCGCACAGCAACGCATTGCTGGAAACCTACGCCCTGCGCGCCGGCTACCAGGTAGGCCAGGCGCAGCGGCAGGACCTGCTGTACCACTTCAGTGTCGGTGGTGCGGGCGAGCTCGTCCTGCGCGAGGAGACCAGGGGCGCGCAAGGTACAGCCATTGCGGTACGTAATCAGCGGGTCGCGGTATTCGGTATCGATCCGTTCATCCGCTACGAATGTCCGACCGGCGGTATCCGTTGCGTGCTGTTCAACCCGGCCGACGGCAGCCCGCTGCTGAGCATCCTGCGTGATCATCAGGGCGCCGGTGAGCTGGCCAAGGCGCTGAGCTTTCTGATTCGCAACGTGCAGAAGGGCTGAAGTGGAGCACCTAGCCAGCGGCCATTCTCCGCGCCGCTGCGGTCGTCCGCGTTTCGACTGGCAAGAAACAGGCAAAAAAAACCCCGCCTAAGCAGACGGGGTTGAGGATGCGAGCGTGGCGTGCTCGAAACGATTTACAGCAGGATGGTGCGGATATCGGCCAGCAGCTGCGACAGACGCTGAGTGAAGCGAGCGGCGGCAGCGCCGTTGATCACGCGGTGGTCGTAGGACAGCGACAGCGGCAGCATCAGCTTGGGCTGGAAGGCCTTGCCATCCCAGACCGGCTGAATGGTGGCCTTGCTGACACCGAGGATCGCCACTTCCGGCGCGTTGACGATCGGCGTGAAGCCGGTGCCGCCAATGTGACCGAGGCTGGAGATGGTGAAGCAGGCACCCTGCATGTCGTCAGCCGAGAGCTTCTTGGAGCGCGCTTTTTCCGCCAGGGCAGCGGCCTCAGCCGCAAGCTGCAGCAGGCTCTTCTGATCGACGTTCTTGATCACCGGCACCAGCAGGCCGTCCGGCGTATCGACGGCGAAGCCGATGTGCACGTACTTCTTGCGGATGATCGCCTTGCCGCTCGGCGCCAGCGAACTGTTGAAGTCCGGCAGCTCCTTGAGCAGGTGGGCGCAGGCCTTGAGCAGCAGCGGCAGCACGGTCAGCTTGACGCCGGCTTTCTCGGCCACGGCCTTCTGCGCGACGCGGAAGGCTTCCAGGTCGGTGATGTCGGCCGAGTCGAACTGGGTTACGTGCGGCACGTTGAGCCAGCTGCGGTGCAGGTTGGCAGCGCCGACCTGCATCAGGCGGGTCATCGCCACTTCTTCGATTTCACCGAACTTGCTGAAGTCCACGGTCGGGATCGGCGGGATGCCGGCACCGCCGGTGGCGGCTGCGGCAGTCGCCTGCGGTGCGGCCTTGGCCTTCTGCATCATCGCCTTGACGTGAACCTGCACGTCTTCCTTGAGGATGCGACCTTTCGGACCGGTGCCGGCGATGTCCGCCAGTTCCACGCCGAAATCGCGAGCCAGCTGACGCACGGCCGGGCCGGCATGCACCTTGGCGCCATCACGCTTGGGTGCGTTGGCGACTTCGGCGGCGGCAGCCGACAGCGAGGCGATGGCGCGCACTTCGGCGGCCACTTCCGGTGCCGCACCTTCCGGCACGCGATGCACTTGCTGGCTGGCTTGCGCCGGCGCAGCGGCCGGGGCTGCGCC
>NZ_LSSW01000019.1 GCF_001567565.1 Ectopseudomonas composti | reverse complement strand
AAGCGAAACCAAACAGCGCTGTCGCCTAACTGCTGTTAAGGCAAACAGCGCTGTTTGGTTTCGCTGGAAGTCGCTGTTTTCTGATTTTTGCCCCCTTGAGTTTTACCTGCATTTACATGCCCGCTGCGCGGGCGCGTGCAAATCATCGGATAACAACTCACTAGAGCGAACACTTCGTGTCGCTCACTTCGATCGTTAGGTGAAGCCATGCTAAGAATGGCACCAGATTACATAGCGCTTCTCAATTTACAGGAAGAGCTAAATCTAAAATTAAAGAACGCGTATGAATGCGAGATCGCCAAGGGTGAAGAGCATTTAGCTGATTTCTTGATTTACTATGTGGAAAATCTAGTTAATGAACTGAATAAAAACAAATGGTCATTTGGCCGCTGCGAATACTCTGGTGACAAAAACTTCAGACAGAGCGAGCAATGGTGGTCTGATGGGGACGAACCAGGAAAAGGTACTATCTTGCATTTCATCGGCTTCAGCGTTCAGATTGAGTCGCTCACCTAACTAGTGGTTCAAACCGTTCGCTTCACTCACTGGGACGGGCTAAAGCCCGCCCCTTAACCAAACGTTAGATACCAAGGAGGGCTTCGTGCCAGACAACAAATTGCAAAATCTGGAAAAACGTTACCTAAGTGCCATAATTGACGCGACCACCTCACCAAGCCCTGAACTAGATAAATTTTCTACTTGGCTAACTGGTGGCGCAGCAGCATCAATTGCACTTTCTATTTCCAGCCTAGACAGTTTAATTTCAAATATTGGTCAAGGATATACCAAGGGTTTCATAGTTATTTTGGCCTTCTCAATTTTGCTCGGGCTTATGCAGAAAATACTTGCCATCCAAATCAGTGCATTGAAAACCGTTGATAAGGCCGCCGAAGAAGCACAGTCTAAAATTGCCGAATTGCACTCAGAAGAAAAAATTCGCGATGCATCTCAATATCTTCAAGAAAACACAGACACAGTAAAGGTTGCCGCCCACTATCTTTCATCACTCCCAAAACCTTTCAGATATGAAATAATTAAAAGTTGGAATCAAAGCACTGAAAGTAAACCAAAGCAAGACAGGCAACTAACGCGCTTCACAAACCAAATCCAGATACTTGGGCTCCAAATCCTCACAATATTCGTAGCAATCGGTTTAGTCGTACAAGGTATCTAACAAATGGTATATGGACTCTCCCCACAAGTAGTGAGCAAAGCTTTTCTTTTGCACTTGTCGTCAGCGCGGTTACATTCGTATACCCTAGAAAAAAGGGGACAGATTTATTTATGGCGCAGTGCCGTCACTTCCTAAAAATAAATCTGCCCCCTTTTCCCCAAGAACCATTTTTCCGTTAAACGCGTCGGTGCCAATTTCGAGATTGCACAGTGACACATTCATCTAAGAATACGTCCAATATAATACAGACAAATAGGGAAGTATTTATTTACCGCCATGTCATTTGAAGAAAAGCTAATCACTTTCTGGATATTTACATATATTGCCATATGGCTAGCACGTAAATATCCCAACGCCACCTTATCAAAGCTAGCAAACTCTTGGCATGGCCCAATCCCGAACAATAGGGGACAGACCACGATTAATTTCTCCGTAAATCGTGGTCTGCCCCCTATTGTTTCTCTGAGGCTGGCGTGACGAAAATTTAAGTTCGTTATTACGCCAACGAAGAATTGAGGTACTAGAATGACTAGCCAGCTAGATGAATTGGAGCGGATTCTTGGCGGAAAGATTGAGCTGCGAGATCAGCGAGATATCCCCGGAGTGACGCCTATAGATGGTACAGAGTTCTTGTATTTTGAAGATGACGGAAAGAATAAGCCCAAGAAGCAATTTAATTTGCTGCTGGACTCTGCGGGCACAATAGCCGCCACCAGTGGCGGGGTTGTTTCCGATGGATGTTGTATTGGTTTGCCCGCAGGGCCGGTATTTCATGCCCTGTCTTATCACGGTGATATAGCGGGCTGGCGAGCTGCCGTGGAGGCGGGTGCAAATGCCAGAGGGTTGTTACTTGCTCGGATAGAGGGGGAGCAGTTCGTTATCTCGGATGGTCGCTCATTCCCGCTATCAGAGTGCAAGATAGAATTCGCCTGAGACTTTTATTTGCTCACTCAACACCGGCCCCGCGCCGGTGTTGTTTTATCTGAAACAATAGGGGACACCCATTAGCCGGCCAGGCGTCAAGACTCAAAGCAAACCGCTCTGCTTTTTAACGGCAGAGTTTCTCCAGTGCCTAACCTGATGGGCTATCCCGGTCGAGTCCGTTTCCTCGTTATTGGCTGCGACCGAGTCGCGCCAGTCACCCATATGGATCAAGCGGTGTCTTACTACCAGCACCGCCCTGGCGGGAAATCCGCCCCAGAGAAACGTTGGTGCCGCCAATGTGTCCAAACCGTTTCACAGATCTGTGGCTCGTATGAAAACCATACGTCCAGTTTCCTCTGGCTCACTTGGCAGGCGCCTCGGGTACAACACACTCAGGCGGTGGCAGCAGGCCTCCACTCAGACTCGCTGGCTCGCATCCAGTCCCCTTTCCGGCTGACCGGCTGCCACCTTAACTCGCCTCAGGCGAAACAGCGTTTGGCGTCGAATGGCTGCCTCTCCTTGAGGATGTGATAACTGGCCCTGGCCAGTTTGTGAGCCAGGGCCTTGGTGGCTATCACGTTGTTCGTTTTCGCTTTCTTCCTGTCGAAAAAACGCTTGGCTTCTTCGTTGAAGCGTCGCGCAAAGTTGGCGGCTTCGACAAAGGCCCAGACCAGGTAGGCATTACCGTTCTTGGTGTTGCCTTCCCCCTTCTTCTTGCCATTGGGACCAAAAAAGGGACAGATTTATTTATGGCACCACGCCGTCACTTCCTAAAAATAAATCTGTCCCCTTTTCCGCGTGTCCCCTTTTCCGCGGATCAGCCCCAGAGCGATACTGTAGATCAATAGCGGCCATGAGCCGGAACAAACAATCTAGGCAGCTCTGGAGCACACCTCTTTCGACACTCGATCGGCCCTTTCAAAAAAGCACCACGGGGCTTGACGTGGTAGGTGTCTTGGTTTTTTTCTACAGATTCGTTAGCGCGATATGGTGATCAAGATTAGAGCTTTGGTAATTGGTGGCGTAGTTACGGTGGCTGGTTTTTGCGCGGGCACGCTCTATGGGTTAAACGAGGGTGTCAGAAACCTCTCAATGTTAGAGCAAGTAGCACAGGGAGCACTCGCACGTCATCAGCTTGCAGCGATCCAAAACGGACGAGTTGACTCAGTAAAGCACCTCTTTGAACTGAATATAGACACAGGCGTCCATCGCTACGCAGTTTTTCAGCAGCAAGGTAACGAGCTCTTATCACGGATTTTTCTTCCAGAGTATTTGATGGAGCTTGAGAATTACATCAATCTCATGACTGCGTACCGGAAGGATCATCCGATGGTTTACAGCTCGGACTGGGCAAAGCCATTTGACGGCGATGATGAGGCAACAAGGCTATGGCGTGAACAGCAGTATTTTGAGAGCCAGGAAATGTTGTCAGAAATTCAGGCTGTACTTAGGGGCCACGGGGTGCCTGAATCAGCTCTAACCAATCAAGCCAGCGGACGCTGACGCGCCGCTGCTTTGGGCGTTAGGCTTTACAATTTTCCACACAAGGGGAACACATGCTAAATCTATGTATCGGCCTTTCATTTATTACGTATTGGGTTTTAGGATATTCCCCTATACGATCTAAAGCCTCAGAGCTCATAGAGATATATCTTGTTGATTGCGCAATATTCGCCGGAATACTTTTTGTATGGAGTGTATTGTTTTCGCTAATGAGTCTATGGAAAACCAAGGGAGCCGGCAAAGTAATCACAACTACTTTAGCAACTGCAAACACTCTCTCAATAGCTTATTTAATTCTTCACGCATACAATTCGGCCAGCATCAGCTCGGCTATGACTTTTGAAGAAATAATGATCCCAAGCACAACCAGCACTATTGAGCTTTACCTGAAAGTTGCAAATCCATTTCTACATGCAGCCATACTTGTTTGTGTTATAACCACAATTATCTCATTAATAAAGCGATTCAAAAATCACAATGACCAATCAGCCAACCAAGGCAGAAAATAGAAATTCAATTCACAAGCCTAACAAGTGTATAGAAACGAAAAGGGGGCAGATTTGAATGGCACTTACTTAGCGCTAAGTAAGTGCCATTCGGGACAGATTTATTTACTGTCCTTGCAACTTACAGTGCATAAAAATTCGGTGCGCATGGCGCATCCTGCGACAAGAACAGATGCATCAGGCGCGCGAGTAGCCCCTTCAGGAGGGTGAGCGGAGTCGTCGTGGAAGAGGTTGAGCGGTATGGATGCCGCGAGAGCTGCGATGGGCCAGGGATGGCCCTTCGCAGCGTGCCTCTGGAACGATGATGGAGCGAACGAACCCCGGCGAAGCCGGGGCCGGATGGCGGGGCCGGCGGTTTTGGTTACTTTTGTCGGGACGGCCACCGGAGACAAAAGTGACTCGCCCGGCAGGGCGAAACCAATACGTCAGCAATTCAAAAAAGGGGCATATTTATTTACCGCCCTTGCAACCACTGCATGTCAAAAGCGGTGACCTGCAAAACGCACCTTACGATAAGAGCTCAGACGCGTGAGTAGCCCTTTCGGGAGGATGCGTGGAGTCGTCGAGGAAGAGCCTGACGGATTGCCGCGTCAGCGCATCGAAGGGTGAGTACCCAAACCAGCAGGTGGCAAAAAATCACCAATCCCGCGCAGTCCTTTGAGCACCTGCCCTCGCAGAGTTTTCCCTCATCTTATCCACAGCACAGTCCCCAGATTCTGTGCATGAGTGCCATGTGATGGGCCAGATCCTGCCTGGTCACCGGAGAATCGACACAAGTGATTGATTCATATGGCTATAGACAGCAGTGATAGCGATGCAAAGCCATCGCTGGGCAAAAACTGAGCGGCCTCGGTCAGGCCCCGGAAAAGCTGGCTGAAACGCGCTTTTGCGCAGTTTATCCACAGGACTGCCAACAGATTATGTGAGCAGAACGGGCCGTACGCGATACGGCCCGCTCTGTAAGGCTGGCAGCTACTTCAAACGCGGCTGAACGATGATTTTCACCGCCGATTCATTGTTGTGAATCAGGGTGTCGAAGCCCTTGGCGATCAGGTCGTCGAGCTGGATGCGCTGGGTGATAAAGGGTTCGAGGTTGATCTTGCCCTCCTCGACCAGCTTGATGGTTTCCGCATGGTCGTTGCAGTAGGCAATGGTGCCGCGCACGTCGAGTTCCTTCATCACTACGCTGTGCACGTTGATGGTGGCCGGATGGCTCCAGATCGACACGATCACCACCACGCCTGTGGGCTTGGTCGCGGCGACCAGGGCGTCCATCACCTTGTTGACGCTGGTGCACTCGAAGGCCACATCCACCCCTTTGCCGCCCGTGAGCGCCATCACCTGCTCGACCACATCCACCTGCGAGGGGTCGAGAATGTGGTCGGCTACACCGGATTCACGGGCCTTCTCTTTGCGCTTGGCACTCAGCTCGGTGATGATCACGCTCAGCCCCTTGGCCTTGAGGATCGCCGCCAGCAGCAGACCGATCGGCCCGGCACCACCGACCAGCGCCACGTCGCCAGCCTTGGCACCACTGCGCACAAAGGCATGATGGCCGACTGACAGCGGCTCGATCAGCGCGGCCTGATCCAGCGGGATCTTGTCGGAAATCGGGTGAACCCAGCGGCGCTTGACGGCGATCTTTTCCGACAGACCACCACCATGGCCGCCCAGGCCGATGAAGTTCATGTCCTTGGACAGGTGGTAGCGGTCGCCCGGCCCGGTGGGTACGTCGTCGGCAATGATGTAGGGCTCGACCACCACATGCTGCCCAACCTCGATGTCATCGACGCCTTCGCCCACTGCGTAGACCACCCCGGAAAACTCATGGCCCATGGTGACGGGCGCCGATTCGCCGGAAATCGGGTGTGGATGGCCGCAAGGCGGGATGAAGATCGGCCCTTCCATGAACTCGTGCAGGTCAGTGCCGCAGATGCCGCACCAGGCGACGTCGATGCCGACGGTACCGGGTTTGACCACTGGCTCGGGGATGTCCTCGATACGAATGTCGCCCCGGTCGTAGAAACGCGCTGCTTTCATGCTTCAACCTCCATGCTCAGTTGAGTCGCAAACATCCTGCAGGAACTTCGCAGGATCATGGCTGAAGCGTACGCGCGCATGGATTGCAGTGAATTGCGCTACATCATTGCAATGGGAGACCGTTAGCTCTCCCACGCCCGCTGGGTGAAATTTGTTCTGGCTGCTGGCCCCGGATTGCGCCCGGGCTACGTCACGCCGGCTTGCTCGGCGACGCATCCTCGAAGCGGTCGACCTTGCGCAGGCTCTTGAAGCCGAGCATCCAGCCGCCGGTGACGGTCAGGGTGCAGGCGCAGCCGAGCAGCGCCGCCGGCACCACGCCGAACCAGGCGGCGCTGGTGCCGGCGCGGAACTCGCCCAGTTCGTTGGAAGAGCCGATGAACAGCATGTTCACCGCATTGACCCGGCCGCGCATGGTGTCCGGCGTGGAGAACTGCACCAGGGATGAGCGGATATACATGCTCACCATGTCCGCACCACCGGCCACCACCAACGCGGCGAACGACAGCCAGAACAGACTGGACAGGGCGAACACCAGATTGGCCAGGCCAAACAGCGCGACCGCACCGAACATCACCAGGCCGACATGGCGGTTGAACGGTTTCATGCTCAGGTACAGGCCGACGGACACCTCGCCGATGGCCATGGCGCTGCGCAGCAGACCGAGGCCTGTCGGCCCGACCTCCAGCACCTCCTGGGCATAGATCGGCAACAGCGCAACCACGCCACCGAGCAGCACGGCGAACAGGTCCAGGGAGATGGTGCCGAGGATGATCGGCCGGGTGCGGATGAAGTGGATGCCGGCGGTGAAGCGCGCCCAGGCCGTGGACTCCAGCGCCTGCATCTTTTCCGCGTAACGCACGGGCACCAGCGGCAGCAACGCGGAGCCGGCGAGGAAGCAGGCCAGGCACACGGAGTAGGTCAGCCCGCCACCACCGATGGCGTACAGGGCGCCGCCCAGCACCGGGCCGGAAATGGTCGCGCCGCGCATGATCATGCTGTTGGCGGCAATGGCTGCGGCCAGGCGCTCGCGCGGCACGATCTGCGGCAACAGGCTCGACAGCGCCGGCCCGGTGAAGGCCCGGCCACAGCCGTAGAGCACCAGCACCGCGTAGTACCAGGCGACCGGCGCCTCGCTCAGCGACAGCCACAGCAGCGCCGCCGCACACACACCCTCGACCAACCAACTGAGCATGAGGATCAGCTTGCGGTCGTAGCGGTCGATCAGATCGCCGGCCGGCATCAACAGCAGCAGCATGGGAATGAACTGGGCCAGGCCGACATAGGCCAGCGACAACGGATCGCGCGTCAGATCGTAGACCTGCCAGGCCACCACGATGGCCTGAATCTGCACGGCGAAGACCACCACGATTCGGGAGATGAGAAAAGGCAGGAAACCGGGAAGCCGGTAGACGGAAACGGGGGCAGCGGGCACGGCAGAAACCTTGAGGCATGACCGGCTGGCGCCGGTCGAGGTGAGCCGGCCAATCTACGTCATGGCGCGGTTGCGGGGCAAACGCACGAACAGCCTGTTGCGTGGATCGAACCTTGAGCGCATGGAGAGTGCATCGAGGCGAACCGTGGGAGGCGCGTCAGTGGCTCGCGGCCCAGCCCCTCCCACGATCAGCATCACGCTAGACGAATGCCTGGGCGCCGAAACCACGCGGCAGGCGCTGGCGGCCCGGCAAGGCGGTCAGGCGCGCCTCCCAGGAGCTACGCCAGTCGTTGACCGCACGCGCAGCCTTCTCACGGCGGGCGGCACGGCGCGCAGCATTACGGGCATTGCGGCGTGCTTCGGTGAAGACTTCGGTCTTGCGGCAATTGCGGCATTTGACCTTGGCCAGTTCGGTGGTGGACGGCAGCTTTTCACCATGCGAGCCACAGGCAAGGTGGCCAGAGACTTTGTAGTGCGTAACCATCGCGTTATCTCCTTGATTGTGGGCGTTCGACTGCTGTCAGCCGGTTTACGCCCCTCGGAAATGGGACTCTGCGAGCGGTGCGCGGGTTCATTGTCGGCGACCAAGGGCCATGCTGCCCCTGGCCGTGTAGCCCGATAAGCGGTTTAAATGCGTTCTTTTGCCGGAACCCCACCATGCCCCTGAGCCCCGACGAACTGGCGCAGATCAGCGCCCTCACCCTGGCCCACTACCAGAGCAGCGCCGAGGACTTTCGCGAGGGCACGCGCGACCATGACGTGAGCCAGAACATCGCCGCCCTGCTGCGTCATATCGAGGCTGACAAGCCCTGGCGCATCCTCGATTTCGGCTGTGGCCCGGGACGTGACCTGCGCACCTTCAGCGGCCTTGGTCACGAAGCGGTTGGCCTGGATGGCTGCGCCGAGTTCGTCGCCATGGCGCGCGCCGACAGCAGCTGCGAGGTGTGGCAGCAGAGCTTTCTCGAACTGGATCTGCCGGCCGGGTATTTCGACGGCATCTTCGCCAACGCCAGCCTGTTCCATGTACCCGATCAGGAACTGCCGCGCGTACTCGGCCAGTTGCACGCAGCGCTCAAAGCGGGCGGCGTGCTGTTCAGCTCCAACCCGCGCGGTGAGAATCAGGAAGGCTGGAACGGCCCGCGCTACGGCAGCTATCACGATCTGGAACGCTGGCGCGCGCGGCTCACGGCGGCCGGTTTCGTCGAACTGGAACACTACTACCGCCCCGCCGGCCTGCCACGCGACCAGCAACCCTGGCTGGCCAGCGTGTGGCGGCGTGTGGGTTAACGCGCCTTCAGCGACGGCAACAACGCGGTGAGGATGCCCAGCAGCGGCAGGAAAGAGCACAGCAGGAACACCTGCTCGATGCCGTGGAGGTCCGCCAGGTATCCGAGCAGCGCTCCGCCGATGCCGCCGAAACCGAACATCAGGCCGAAGAACAGCCCGGCGATCAGGCCGACGTTGCCCGGCAGCAACTCCTGGGCGAAGACCACGATGGCGGAGAACGCCGAGGCGAGGATGAAGCCGATCACCATGCTCAGCACGCCGGTCCAGAACAGGCCGACGTGCGGCAACAGCAGGGAGAACGGCGCCACGCCGAGGATGGAGAACCAGATCACCTGCTTGCGCCCGATGCGGTCGCCGATCGGCCCGCCGAAGAAGGTGCCAGCTGCCACCGCGCCGAGAAACAGGAACAGGTAGAGCTGCGAGCTGGCCACAGACAGGTCGAACTTCTCGATCAGGAAGAAGGTGAAGTAACTGGTGAAGCTGGCCATGTAGAAGTACTTGGAGAACACCAGCAGCGCCAGGATCAGCAGGGCGAACTTCACCCGCCCGGCTGACAGGCCGTGGGTGGCCACGCCGCCCTGCTTGAGCTTGAACAGCGTCAGGTGGTGGCGATACCAGCGGCTCAGACCGTACAGCACGACGATGGCGAAGGCGGCGAACAAACCGAACCAGGCGACGTTGCCCTGACCGTAGGGAATGATGATGGCCGCCGCCAGCAGCGGGCCGAAGGCGGTGCCGGCGTTGCCGCCGACCTGAAAGGTGGACTGCGCCAGGCCGTAGCGCCCGCCCGAGGCCAGGCGTGCGATGCGTGACGCCTCGGGGTGGAAGGTCGAGGAGCCGATGCCCACCAGCGCCGAGGCCAGCAGGATCGCCGGGAAGCTGCCGACGAAGGCCAGCATGAGGATGCCGACCAGGGTGCACAGCGAGCCAGCCGGCAGCAGCCAGGGCTTGGGATGGCGGTCGGTGTGGTAGCCCACCCACGGCTGCAACAGCGAGGCGGTGAGCTGGAAGGTCAGGGTGATCAGGCCGATCTGCGCGAAGCTCAGGCCGTAGTTGAGCTTGAGCATCGGGTAGATGGCGGGCAACACCGCCTGGATCAGGTCGTTGATCAGGTGCGCCAGGGCGCAGGCGCCGATCACGCGCATCACCAGGGGGCTGGCCTGACTGGCGGGCGAAACGCCGGCCAGGGAGGTAACGGCAGGACTGCTGGACATGCTTGAAGCTTCCGGACGAGGTGAGGAACGGCGCTATGCTAGGCTCCGCGCAATCGCCTGTCTCACGAAGATAGGGCATCAACCCTCGCAAAAAAGGCAGCCCCATGCGCTTAGCCGATAAATTGCTGGCCGAGATCGACGCGTCGCCCTGGCTGGTCAGCAGCAGCGCCACCGATTATCCGCTCAACGCCATCATCGAACCGCACTCGCACCGCAACAAGCACCAGCTGATCTACGCCATTTCCGGGGTGATGGTGGTGACTTCGGCGATGAACCAGTGGACGGTGCCGCCGAGCCGCGGCATCTGGATGCCCTGCGGCCAGGTGCACGCGATCCGCTGCATCGGCAGCGTGCGCATGCGCAGCGTCTTCGTGCGCCCCGACAGCCTGCCGGACATGCCCGGCGAGTGCCGCGCCGTGGCCATCTCACCGCTGCTCAGCGAGCTGATTCGCGCCGCCGTGGACATTACCCAGCCCTACGCCGAGGACTCGCGCGAGGCACGGGTGATGCGCCTGATCCTCGATGAGCTGCGTATCCTGCCGACCCTGCCGCTGCACCTGCCGCAGCCGGCCGATCCGCGCCTGCAGCCGATCTGTACGACGCTGCAGGACGACCCCGGCGACGCCTCCACACTGGCCGACTGGAGCGCTCGCCTGGACCTGGACGAGAAAACCATCCAGCGCCTGTTCCAGAAGGGTGCCGGCATGACCTTCGGCCAGTGGCGCCAGCAGGCACGCCTGCTGCTTGCGCTGGAACGCATCGCCCTGGGCGAGAAGATCATCGACATCGCCGGGGAGCTGGGCTACGACAGCCCCAGCGCCTTCACCACCATGTTCAAGAAACAGTTCGGCACCACGCCCAGCCAGTTTTTCAAGTGATGCGCGGTGCTAGTGTAGGGGCTGTCGCGGCTGAAGCCCCTCCCACACAGTACGCCTCAACACCGGCGCGCAGCTGGTCAAGCCACGCACCGTGGGAGGCGCTTTAGCGGCGAGCTTTTGTGCGGCTGCGACTGCATGGGCGCAGGAGCTAGAGCGAACCGAAAGCTCCTCCAACAGTGCACGCGTCAACATCGAAGCTCAGCCGCTCAAGCCACGCACCGTAGGAGGCGCTTCAGCGGCGAGCTTTTGTCGATGGATGCAGGAGGTAGCGCCAAGCAGGATGCCAGAGACGAAAGCCCCTCCCCCATCGCACGCGTCAACGCCGGGACGCAGCTGGTCAAGCCACGCACCGTGGGAGGCGCTTCAGCGGCGAGCGGTTCTATCGCGGCTGAAGCCGCTCCTACGTCACACCCGCAGGCTGTCGCCGGCTGGCCGTTCGGGCGAGAGATAGCTGACCAGTTGCCGCGCATGGGAGGACAGCGCGTCCCAGCTGCGCACGCACAGGCGCAGCTCGCGGGTAGCCCAGACATCCTCCAGCATCACTACCGTCACCGGCAGTTCCTGGGCGAAGCGGGTCGCGGCCACCTCGGGCAGCATGGACACGCCGACGCCCTGCGCCACCAGCTGGGCGATGGCATCGAAGCTCGGCGCACGCACGCGCACCTTCAGTGGCAGAGCGTGGCGCACCGCCATGTATTCGATGAAACGCTGCATCGCGCGCTCGGCCGGCAGGCAGACGAAGGGGTAAGTGAGCGCAGCGCGCAGCGAGGCCGGGCGCTGGCCGATCAGCGCATGCCCGTGCGGCACCAGCATCACCAGGCGGTCGTTGCGAAACGGTAGTGACAGCAGGTCATCGGTGGGCAGGTTGCCGTCGTACACACCGATGTCGATGGCGCCCTCCCGCACCGATCTCAATACGGCTTTGCTGCCCTGCTCGGCCAGTTGCAGGTCCACTTCCGGGTAGTCGGCCAGGAAGGGGCCGAGCGCCGCTGGCAGGAAGGTGCTGTTGGCCACCGTGGAAGCGCCCAGGCGCAGGGTGATGCGCCGCTCGCCCTTCAGTTCCTGCAGGGTGTCGCTGAGCTGGCGAGCCTCCTTCAGCACGCCCTGGCAAGCCTCCAGTACCAGACGCCCGGCCGGCGTCGGGGTCATGCCGTCGCTGCTGCGCACGAACAGCGTCAGCCCGCAGCGCTCCTCGAATAGACGCAGGCGGGTGCTGGCCGCCGACACCGCAACGGGAAAGGTCGCTGCCGCCTTGCTCAGGCTGCCAGTGACGGCAATGGCGGCAATCAGGCGCAGGTCGGGCAGATCGAAATGCATTTAGCCTTCTCCAAATCAGAACGCTCACTTCGTGAAATTGCGATTCTGGCCGTTTGGTTTTCCATTCAGAATAACAGCTTATTTCCTGCCGCAGCCCCGCCCCATGAATGCCTTGACCGCCTCCTACCGCCGCAGCCTGGACAGTGGCGTACTGTTCGCCGTGCTCTCGGCCACTGGCTTCAGCCTGAAAGCCATCTTCGTCAAACTGGCCTACGCCGCCGCACCGGTGGACGCCGTGACACTGCTGAGCCTGCGTATGGCGCTGGCCTTGCCGTTGTTTCTCTGGCTGCTGTGGCTGAGCCGGGGCACAGGGCTGGCGCGGCTGTCGGCGAAGGACTGGGCGCATGTCCTGCTGCTGGGGATGTTCGGCTACTACCTGTCCAGCCTGTTCGACTTCCAGGGCCTGCAGTACATCAGCGCCGGGCTGGAGCGGCTGATCCTGTTCACCTACCCGACGCTGGTGCTGCTGTTGCAGATGCTGGCGCTGGGCGAGCGCCCGGGGCCGCGCACCTTCCTGGCCCTGGGCCTGTGCTACCTGGGCCTGGGCATCGCTCTGGTGCATGACATCCGCGTCGAGGGAGACAGTGAGCAGATCCTGCTGGGCGCCGCCTGGGTGTTCGCCAGCGCCGTGACCTACGCCCTGTACTACCTGGGCACCGGCGTGGTGATCCGCCGGGTCGGTTCGATGCGCCTGGCCGGTCTGGCCGGCAGCGCTTCGGCGCTGATGGTGCTGATCCACTATGGCTTGACCCGCGATCCCTCGCAGTTGATGAGCCTGCCTCGTGAGGTGTGGCTGCAGGGGGCGCTGATGGCGGTGCTGTCGACGGTGTTGCCGATCTACTGGCTGGCCCTGGCGGTGCAGCGCATGGGTGCCAGCCATGCCGCCATGTTCGGCAACCTCGGCCCGGTGCTGACGCTGTTCGCCGCCTGGGTAATGCTCGGCGAGACCATCACCCTGTACCAGATCACCGGCCTGGCGCTGGTGCTGCTGGGCGTCTCGCGCCTGTCTGGCAAGCGCAAGACGCAGTGACCGGGCTAGAACGTGCACAGCTGACCATGCCAGCGCAGTTGTTCGTCGACTACTGCAAGGTGGAGCTGGGCGAGCAGCTGATGGCGCCGCCAGCCTGACCCTGCTGGTTCAGACCTGGAACTGCATGACGGCGTTACGCATACCCTGCGCCACCCGCTCCAGCTCCTCGGCAGAGCGCGCCAGGTCGTTCACCGCCTGGGCGTTTTGCTGAGCCATTAGCGCGATCTGCTCGACACGCTGCGCCACATCGTTGCTGGCGTCGCTCTGCTCACCGATGGTGTGGGAAATCTCCCCCACCATCTGGGCCGCGCGCTGCGCACCGTCACGTATCTCGTTGATCGAATCGCCAGCCTGGTGTGCCAGGCTCACGCCGTCGTTCACCCGCGTCACCCCTGCCTGCATGCTGTTCACCGCCAGGTTGGTGTTGCCGCGGATGCGCTCGATCATGTCGGTGATTTCCTGGGTCGACTGCGCAGTACGCGCCGCCAGGTTGCGCACCTCGTCGGCGACCACGGCGAAACCACGGCCAGCCTCCCCCGCGCGAGCCGCCTCGATAGCAGCGTTGAGGGCGAGCAGGTTGGTCTGCTCGGCGATGCTCTTGATGACCTGGATGATCGAGTGAATTTCCTCGGATGAGCGCCCCAGTTCGGTGATCGTCTCGGACGACGAGGAAACCGCCTCGGCGATGCGGTTCATGCCCTCGACCACGCCGAGAATGACCTGGCCGCCACTGTCGGCCAGTTGCCCGGAGTGGGCGGAAATGCCCTTGGCATCGTGGGCGTGCGAGGACACCTGGGCGATGTTGCGGATCATCTGCTCCATCACCGCAGCCATGCTCGTGGCACTGTCGGCCTGCTGGGTGGAGTCGTGCAGGATGCCCTGGGCGGTGCCGTTCAGGATGCGGGCGGTGTGCTGCAACTGATCGCTGTGCTGGGTGATGCTGCTGATCATCCGCCCGAGGTTGCCCTGCATCTCGGCGAGGGCCTGCAGCAACTGACCAGCCTCGTCCTGCCGATCCACCTCGATACGACCACGCAGGTTACCGCTGGCGATGGCGCGGGCGGCGTCGACGGAACGCTGCAACGGCCCCAGCACACTGCGCATCAGGCTCCAGGTGATCAGCCCCAGCAGCAGGCTGACCAGCACGATACCGCTGACCAGGTAGATCTTGGCCTGGTTCACCGCACTCTCGCCACTCATGTGGGCTGCGCTGACCTGCTCTTCGATCAGGCTGCTGAGCGCCTCGTTCTTGGTTTCGAGATCGCTGAAACGCTGTACGAACGACGGCATTCCCTGCCTGGCGGCCTTGGCATCACGCAGGGCCGCTTCGGTGATCTGCTCGGCTTCGCTGATGTAGGCGTTGAGCGCCGGTTGCGACTGAGCGATGGCCTGCTGGATGTCAGCCGGTAGCGGCAACTCGGCGTTGGCGGCCATGGCGCGCTTGAACCAATCGGCATGCTCACGCAGATCGCTGCGCACCTGTTCGGCAGCGGCCTGATCGCCAGGTTCGACGCTGAAGGCAGCGAGCACGTCGGCGCGCAGCGCGTCGTGCATCATGTCCCCCTCCAGATGATTGCGCAGCGCCGCGACGCTCAGTTGGTTCTGCGCCAGCGCGTCATTGAGCTGGGTCTGCCCCCAGAAGCCCACGGCCCCCAGCCCCGCCGCAACGGCCACGCTCAGCACGCCGCTGGCGATCATCTTCTGACGAATATTCATGCACGGCTGCCTGACTGTGGCGAAGGGAATGGTAAGTCTAGTTCAGCTGCCGAGACTGCAAGACCCGCGCCCTACTCCAGCACGGGGCGCAAGAAGCTGCGCTCGTAGCTGAGGACGCAGCGCGTCTCTTCGGCATAGCGGAAGGCCGCCTGGCACTCGGCGTCGGCGAAGGAATCCTGACGATAGCGTTCGTATTCGGCCAGGCTGGGGAAGCTGAACAGCGCCAGAGCCACGTTGTTGGCCCCCTCGGAGGGCAGGAAGTAACCGTGGTGCGTGCCGCCGAAGCGCTCTACCAAGGGAATCCACAGCTTGGCGTAATGCTCGAATTCCTTGAGCTTGTAGGGATCGACGATGTAGCGCAGGTAGCAGGTGATCATGACTGTCCTTCCTTGCGGGTAGATTCGATGAGCGCGGGATATAAACACGGCGCAGCGAGCTGCGCCGCTGCTGGAAATACTTGCCTCGCCAAGCAGCCCGGACCGCCCCAACGGGACCAGCCTTGTAGCCTCTGCACCGGCATGCTGCCTGCGCCCCGGGAACCAGGCCTCAGCGCCTACCGGGAGGACGAGAGCCTCAAGCTGTAGCGCACCTGAGATAACCGGCACGGCTCCGCAGCAGCATCAGCGCCAGGCCTGCGACCCAGAGCACCGAGATGCCGTAGTTGATGCGCTGATACAGGCCGAACGAGTGCCCGGCCTCGACGGCCTGGGCCATCAGCACCACGGTGACCACGGCCAACAGGGTGCAAGCGCTGGAAAACAGGCCAAAGCCGCGCGAGCCCAGCAGGCGTTTGCTGACAAATGCCCAGATCAGGCTGGCCAGGGTCAGCGAGAGAAACATCACCAGCCCGGCCAGGTTGTGCATCTGCTGCGAGAAGGACGGCTGTGCCGGCGCGCAGCCCTGGTCGCAAGCGAAGTAGCCGGTAACGAAACTGGCCAGCCCGTGGACGAGAATCAGCCCGGCACTGAACAGCGCCAGGCGCGAACCGCGTACCTGGCGCATCACCCCAACGGCAAACAGCACGAAGAACACACCCAAGGGCAGATTGTTGAGCCAGGCCGAAAAACCCTGGGTGGGTGAGCCCTGCGCGCCCAGCTGGCTCATGGCCTGATCGAGATGGCTGTAACCGGGATAGGCCAGAGCCGTCAGCAGCACGCCAAAGAACAGCCAGAACGGTATCAATACGCCAAGGCCAAGCAACACCCAATCCATGTTTTTCATACGTCCCTGTTCCTTGCTGGCAGCGGGCAACTGGCGCCCTGAAGACGCGGATTATGCCCAAGAAACGTCCACCCTGCGCGCTAGGCCCAGCACCTGATGTTGTCAGTCTCTTCATGCTGCCAGGCCGTACACGATGACTGCGTCGTGTACGGCTGGCCGTCATGGCCCAGCCAGGCGCCGCTCAATACACCGCGATATGCGAGTCGGCCCTCGGCTCGGTACCGCCGCAGAGCACGCCGGTCTGTGGGTCGCGCACGATGATCTGGCCGCGCCCGTACTCGGTGCGGTCGCAGGCCACCTCGATCTGATGCCCGCAACGGGCCAGGGCGAAGGTCAGGTCACGCGGGGTTTCCTGCTCGATGCCGACCTTCTGCCCGCCCAGCCACTGCCAGCGCGGAGCGTCCAGCGCGGCCTGCGGGTTGAGGCCGAAGTCGACCATGTTCATCACCATCTGCACGTGGCCCTGCGGCTGCATATAGCCGCCCATCACGCCGAACGGGCCAACCGCTACACCGTCCTTGCTGAGAAAGCCGGGGATGATGGTGTGGAAGGTCTTCTTGCCCGGTTGCAGGTAGTTGGCATGGCTCGGGTCGAGGCTGAACTCGTAGCCCCGGTTCTGCAGGGCGATACCGCTATCCGGCAGCACCACGCCGGAGCCGAAGCCGTGGTAGGCGCTCTGGATGAACGAAACCATGTTGCCCTCGGCGTCGGCGGTGGCGACGTACACCGTGCCGCTGGCCTGCGGGTCGCCATGCAGCGGCTCGCGGGCACGCTCGCCGATCAGCGCGCGGCGCTGGGCGCAGTAGTCATCGGCGAGCAGCTCTTCGGCGGCCACGCGCATGTGCTCGGGGTCGGTGATGTAGTGCAGACCGTCGGCGTAGGCCAGCTTCATCGCCTCGATCTGACGGTGCCAGGTCTGCCGGCTGTCGCGGTGATCGAAGTCGAAGCCTTCGAGAATCTTCAGGGTCATCAGGGCGATCAGGCCCTGACCAGCCGGCGGAATTTCCCAGACGTCATAGCCACGGTAGCTGACCTTGATCGGCTCGACCCAGCGCGGCAAATAGCCGGCCAGATCGTCGACCGAGAGTTTGCCACCGCTGGCCGCGGCATGGCTGGCCAGACGCTCGGCGATGGCGCCCCGGTAGAAGCTCTCGCACTGAGTCTCGGCCAGCTCGGCCAGGGTCTGCGCCTGCGCCGGGTTGCGGAACAGTTGTCCGGCGACCGGCGCCTGGCCGTCGATCAGGTAGGTGTCGAACCAGGCCTGCAACTCGGGGAAGGCCTCGCGGCTGGCCTGGTATTCATCGAGGGCGATACGCCACTGGTGGGCGACCACTGGCGATACCGGGAAGCCATCGCGCGCCAGCTCGATGGCCGGCTGCAGCAGCTCAGCGAAGGGCAGCTTGCCGAAACGCTGCGACAGCTCGGCCCAGGCAGCAGGGCAGCCAGGTACGGTGACCGGCAGCCAGCCGTGCACCGGCACACGCTCGTGGCCGGCAGCCTTGACCTCCTCGCTGGACAGCGCCGCCGGCGCATGGCCACTGGCGTCGAGGCCGTACAGCTTGTCCTTGAACCAGACCAGGGCGAAGGCGTCACCACCAATCGCGCAGCCGGTGGGCTCGACCACCGTCAGCGCGGCGGCAGTGGCGATGGCGGCATCGATGGCGTTACCGCCACGGCGCAGCATGGCGATACCCGCTTCGGCCGCCAGCGGTTGCGACGCGGCGACCATGCCCTTGCGGGCGAACACGCTCTGGCGCTGGGACGCGTAGGGATATTCGTGAGCAGAAAAATTGAGCATGGATTGAACTCGATCCAGAGATTGAACAAGGCCGCTCGCGACCTTCACAGAACGCGGCTGAGGAACTCCCGCGTGCGCGGGTGATGAGGGTTGCCGAAGACCTGGGCCGGCGGACCTTCTTCGATCAACTCGCCCTGGTGCAGCACCACCACGCGGTCGGCCACCTCGCGGGCAAAGCCCATCTCGTGGGTGACCACGACCATGGTCATGCCCTCCTCGGCCAGCTCCTTCATCACCTGCAGCACCTCGCCCACGGTTTCCGGGTCCAAAGCACTGGTTGGCTCGTCGAAGAGCATCGCCTGCGGCTTCATCGCCAGCGCGCGGGCAATCGCCACGCGCTGCTGCTGTCCGCCGGAAAGCTGGCTGGGGTAGTGATCGGCCTTGTCCGACAGGCGCACGCGGGCCAGCAGTTGCCGCGCCTGCTCCTCGGCCTCGCGCCGACCGACGCCAAGCACCTGGGTCGGCGCCTCGATGATGTTTTCCAGCACGGTCATGTGCGGGAACAGGTTGAAGCGCTGGAACACCATGCCGATGTCGCGGCGCATGCGCGCGATGTTGCGCTCGGAGTCACGCACGCGCTTGCCGTCGGCGCGCTCGATGTAGCCCATGGGCTTGCCGTTGACCCGGATGCTGCCGCCCTGGATATCCTCCAGGTAGTTGAGGCAGCGGATGAAGGTGGTCTTGCCCGAGCCGGAGGCGCCGATCAGCACCACCACCTCGCCGCGGCGCACGTTCAGCGATACGCCCTTGAGGATCTCCAGCTCGCCGAAACGCTTGTGCACGCTCTGCGCCTGGATCACCAGACTCTCGTCCAATGCGCTCATCTCAACGCCCCCTCAGAAATTTCATGGCACCCAGGCCGAACAGCCGGCTGCTCGCCGGCACATGGCCGTCGGTACGCCCGAAGCGAAGCTCCAGCCAACGCTGGAAGAAGCCCCAGAGCGTGGTCAGCAGCAGGAAGTAGATGGCCACCACCAGATACAGCTCGAACACACGGAAGGTGGCCGAGGTGATCATCTGCGTGCTGAGCAGCAGCTCCTGCACGCCGATCACGCTGACCAGGGTGGTGTTCTTGAGCATCACGTTGAACTCGTTGCCCAGCGGCGGCACGATCACGCGAAAGGCCTGCGGCAGCACGATGCGCCGCATCAGCCGTGGATAACTCATCCCCAGCGAACGCCCCGCTTCGTACTGGCCACGATCCACCGCGTTGATGCCGGAGCGGATGATCTCCGCCATGTAGGCACCTTCGTTGAGAGCCAGGGCGAGGATCGCTGCCTGGATGTTGCCCGGCAGAACGAACAGGCCCAGGTTCAGATCCTCGAAGCGGAAGATGCCGCCCGCCGCCAGCGCGGTGTAGAGGAAGACGATCTGCACCAACAAGGGTGTGCCACGCATCAGCCAGATGTAGAAGCGCACCGGGTAGTTGAGCAGCGGATTGCTGGAAGCGCGCATCAGCGCCGCCAGCAAACCCAGGACGCATCCCAGCAGCATCGCCATCACCGCAATCACGCAGGTCAGCCAGAGGCCGTAGAGATATACGTCGCTGGGCTGCAGCAAGTATTGCCAGAATATGTCCCAGTTGAAGTTCATCGTCTTACCTCAGTCGAGCTGGTTGCCTTCGATGTGCCACTTGCTGAGCAGCGCCATGTAGCTGCCGTCAGCCTTCATGTCGGCCAGAGCCTGGCTGACCGCCTTGCTCAGCTCGGCATCATCCTTGCGCAGACCGAAGCCGGTGAGGATCTTGGCGAAGGCCGGCACACCGGTTTCGAACAGATCGGGCGCCATGCTCTGGTAGTAGCCGGCGGTTTCCATGGTGGTGCCGTAGGCATCGGCCTGACCGACGCGCAGTGCCTGGAAGGCATCGGTGTCGGAGTTGAACACCACCAGGGTCATCGGCGCCTTGCCGGCCTTGGCGAGCAGGTCGTTATGCGCTTCGAGCAAGGTGCGGATGGTGGAGCCGTTGAGTACCGCGACGCGCTTGCCGGACAGGTCGTCGAGGCTGTGGATACCGGCTGGGTTGCCCTTGAGCACGGTGACTGCCTGGCTGGAATACATGTAGTTGACGATGTCGATGACTTCGCGGCGCTCGGGCTTGTCGAACAGCTGGTCGACGATCATGTCGCAATGCTGCGCCATCAGCGCCGGGATCAGGCCGGAGAACGGCGTAACCCGCCATTCCACACGCTTGCCACCGAGGCGCTTGGCGATCTCGTCACCCAGCTCGACGGTGATGCCGACCGGCTTCTGCTGCGCGTCGAAGAAGCCCATGGGCGGCGAGTCCATCGCCCCGCAATAAACGATCTTGTCCGACGCTTGCAGGCGTTCGGGAACCGTGACCTCGGCCTGGGCCAGACCAGCCATCAGCGATAGGGCCATCAGGGATGTGGTGAAAGTGCGTTTTGACATATTCGACTCCGGTGTAATTGTTGGTATGGCAGTTCGAAATGAAACGGAGGTCATCGGGTCTCAGGCGCCCGACTTTTCCAGGAATTCGAGCAGATCGGGGACGGTGCCCTCGATGTGCTCGCAGATGATCCGCTCGGCATGCGCGGCGTCACCCGTGCGCAAGGCGTCGAGGATCACCTTGTGCTCTTCACGGGCGCTCAGCGGCTTGTCGACGTGCTTGAGCCAGAGGCGCATGTACGGCTCGATCAGTGCGTAGAGGGCGCTGATCTGGCGCATCAGCCGTGGACGCTCGCTGAGGCTGCACAGGTATTCGTGGAAGATGCGGTGGCGCACCACCCACTCCGAGCTGTCTTCGCGGCAGTCGTCCATCTCGTCGAGCAGACGTTCCAGGCGCGCCAGGTGGCGCTCGCTGACCTTGGGTGTGGCCACACGAATCGCCAGCCCCTCGAGGGCGCTGCGCATCTCGAAGACCTCACGCATCTGATCGAGGTTGAGGCCGCTCACGATTGCGCCGCGATTGGGTCGCAGCGTTACCAGCCCTTCTGCCGCCAGGCGCTTGAAGGCGCCACGGATCGGCATGCGGCTCATCTCCAGCTCGCTGGCGATGTCCTCGGCGATCAGCCGGTCGCCGGTGCGATAGCGGCCCTGGCAGATGGCATCGAGCAGATGCAGATAGGCTTCGTCCTCGGCGGACAAAGCTGGCTGGGCGTTGTAGGTAACGGCGAAAGGCATGGAGAGGATTCCTGAATTTTTGGATCCAAAAACACAATCATCCAAAAGCATCGACCATGCCAAAAATGCCAAGCCGTTGTTTTAAAAGGAAATGGGATGTTTGGTGGAAGAATCTGCGCCTAGAAATCGCACCAAAAACGTTACCAGGCGCCCCGTTTCAAGGCACGAACGAGGTAAAAAGCCACACCCGCGCGGTGAATGGATGGGCTACTGCATCCACCCGACCAGGCGCGCCAGCAGGGCGTCACAAGGCTCGAGCTGATCGAGACTGCCGGGCGGCAGACCAGGGTGGTGAAGTCCTCGCGCCCGGCGATCACGGCGTCACAGGCAGCGTCGGTGAACAGGTTGCGGCGGGGACATGGGCGCATCCGCAGGGTGGATGGCGCTTCCCCCATCAACCATCACAGAGCAGGCGGTGGATGAAAAGAGCGTCGTCCACCCTACTCGCGGATTCCGCCGGGGCGGCTCGTTGCAGGCATTCTGTTCAGAGCGAGGGATTCGCGAAATCATGTTTTTTGTAGTTGCTGGCAAGGGAAAAACTGCACGCAGGCTTTGACGGTGCAAGCGCCTACGGCTGCGCACAAAGATCGAGCAGGGAAACCGACTCATAATCGCTATATACAAAAAGATATAACGATGTAGGATTGCCGCATTCACACCGGCTGCCAGGCGTCGAGGCGACGCCTGCACACGACAAGGAATTGCCATGCTCAAGCCTCTCCAGCACAGCCTTCTAGCCCTCGGTCTGCTCTTTGCCGGCGTCGCCGGCGCCGATGAGGTCAAGGTCGCGGTCGCAGCCAACTTCACCGCACCGATCCAGGCCATCGCCCCTGCGTTCGAGAAAGCCACCGGGCACAAGCTGCTGGCCTCCTTCGGCGCCACCGGGCAGTTCTATGCGCAGATCAACAACGGCGCGCCGTTCGAGGTGTTCCTCGCGGCCGACGACAGCACGCCAGCCAGACTGGAAAGCGAAGGCAAGGTCGTCCCTGGCTCGCGCTTCACCTACGCCATTGGCAGCCTGGTACTGTGGTCGGCCGATGCCAGCTATCTCGATGGCACGGACGCGGCGCTGAAAGCCGGCCAGTTCAAGCACCTGTCCATCGCCAATCCGCAGGCCGCGCCCTATGGCCTGGCGGCGACCCAGGTACTGGCCAAGCTGGGCCTGAGCGAAGCGCTCAAGGGCAAGCTGGTCGAGGGCCAGAACATCACCCAGGCGTATCAGTTCGTTGCCACCGGTAACGCCGAGCTGGGCTTCGTCGCGCTGTCGCAGGTGTACGAGCAGGGCCAGGTCAGCAGCGGCTCGGCCTGGATAGTGCCGGACACCCTGTACCAGCCGATCAAGCAGGACGCGGTGATCCTAAAGCCAGGCGCGAACAATCCGGCGGCTGCGGCGCTGGTGCAGTACCTGAAAAGCCCGGAAGCGGCGAAGGTGATCGAGTCGTTCGGCTATAAACTGCCATAGAACCATTTGCCTGAACCTGGCCCGGACTGCCTCCGCGCCAGGCTCGCCTTTCGGAACCTCGCATGCCGCTGTCCAAGAACGACCTCGATGCCATCTTCCTGACCCTGGAGCTGGCCTCGCTGACCACCGTGCTGCTGCTGATCATCGGCACGCCCATCGCGCTGTGGCTGACACGTACCGAGTCCTGGCTCAAACGCCCGGTCGGCGCCGTGGTGGCGTTGCCGCTGGTGCTGCCGCCGACGGTGATCGGTTTCTACCTGCTGGTCAGCATGGGGCCCAACGGTTTCTTCGGCCAACTGACGCAGAGCCTCGGCCTGGGCACCTTCACCTTCAGCTTCACCGGCCTGGTGATCGGCTCGATCTTCTACTCCCTGCCCTTTGTCGTGCAGCCGCTGCAGAACGCCTTCGAGGCCATCGGCCGCGCCCCACTGGAAGCTGCCGCGACCTTGCGCGCCAACCCCTGGGATACGTTCTTCAGCGTGGTGCTGCCGCTGGCCCGCCCGGGCTTCATCACCGCCGCCATTCTCAGCTTCGCCCATACCGTTGGTGAGTTCGGCGTGGTGCTGATGATTGGCGGCAACATCCCCGGCAAGACCCAGGTGGTGTCGGTGCAGATCTACAACCATGTGGAAACCATGAACTACGCCCAGGCGCACTGGCTGGCTGGCGGCATGGTGGCGTTCTCCTTCATCGTCCTGCTCGCGTTGTACAGCGGGCGCAGCCACAAGATGAGGGCGTTGTGATGTTCGGTTTCGGCAAGCCCGCGCCTTTGCCCGTGACGGATGACGGGTGTATCCGCGCGCGCTTTCTGGTGCAGCATCCGGGCTTTCAGCTGGACGTCGATCTCGACCTGCCCGGGCGCGGCATCAGTGCGCTGTTCGGCCATTCCGGCTCGGGCAAGACCAGTTGCCTGCGCTGCTTCGCCGGGCTGGATCGCCCGCAGCAGGGCTACCTGCAAGTGGCCGGTGAGCTCTGGCAGGACAGCGAGCGCGATTTCTTTCTGCCGGCGCACCAGCGCGCCATCGGCTACGTGTTCCAGGACGCCAACCTGTTCCCGCATCTCAACGTGCGCCGCAATCTGCAATACGGGCAGAAACGCATCCCGGCGGCGCAGCGCAAGGTGGCGCTGGATCAGGCGCTGGAATTGCTGGGCATCGGTCACCTGCTCGAGCGCATGCCCTCGGCATTGTCCGGCGGCGAGCGCCAGCGCGTCGGCATCGCCCGTGCACTGGTCACCAGCCCGCGTTTGCTGCTGATGGACGAACCCCTGGCTTCGCTCGACCTCAAGCGCAAGCAGGAAGTGCTGCCTTACCTGCAACGCCTGCACGAGGAGCTGGATATCCCGCTGCTCTACGTCAGCCATGCACCGGACGAAGTGGCGCGGCTGGCCGATCATCTGGTGCTGCTCGACGAAGGCCAGGTGCGCGCCAGTGGCCCACTGAAGGAAACCCTGCTGCGCGCCGACCTGCCGTTTGCCAGCGATGACGAGGCCGAAGCCGTGATCGACGGTGCAGTCTGCGGCCACGATGGCGCCTACGACTTGCTGCAACTGCGCCTTCCCGGCAGCGAAGCCTGCCTGCGCCTGCCCCATGCGGCGCTGCCCGAGGGCCACCGGGTGCGGGTGAAGATCAAGGCGCGCGACGTCAGCCTGAGCCTGCAACGCGCCGAGGGCAGCAGCCTGCTCAACCTGTTGCCGGTGCGGGTCGAGGGCTGGCACGCGCTGGGTGCGCAGATGCTGCTGACCCTGAGCATCGGCGATCAGCGTTTGCTGGCGCGGATCACCCGCTACTCCTTCGATCACCTGGGCATTCACGCCGGACAGGCGATCTGGGCTCAGATCAAATCAGTGTCGCTGCTGGCACCGTAGGTACGCGGTCCCATAGGCCGTACTCGGCTTTGGCTTGCTGCATCCATGCAATCGTCGCGAAGCACTACGCCGCATCACATTGGCGGGTTGTAGCCGTTCAGGCACGCCGGCGCGAGCGCTGCTCGATACGGCTCTGCAGGCGATACAGATAGGCGAAGCCCTGCTCCCAATAACGGTGTCCGGACTTCACGTTGATATGCCCGGCACCGCTGAGGATCACCGTCTCACTGCCCCAGTCACGCGCCAGCTCCAGGGCGCGCAGCGCGCTGGCTGCAGCATCGTTATCGGAGCCCACCAGCAGGCTGGGAAAGGGCAGCAAATCGCGCGGCATCGGCGCGAAATTTCGCAGCGGTTCGGGGCAGCCTGGCCGCTCGACATCGGCCGGCGCGACCAGCAGCGCACCACGCACACGGCGCAACAGTTCGACCGGAGCCTGCCGCGCCCAGTGCGCAACGGTGATGCAGCCCAGGCTGTGCGCAATGAGCATGGCCGGACGCGGATCGGCGGCGACCGCTGTATTCAGCGCAGCGATCCAGTCGCCCCGTTGCGGGTTGATCCAGTCCTGCTGCTCGACCCGCGCACTGTTTGGCAGGCTGCGCTGCCAGTGGCTTTGCCAGTGTTCCTCGGGTGAGCCCTGCCAACCCGGCAGGATCAGATAACGGATTGCTTCGCTGGCCATGACGGCGCCTCCTTGAATCGAATGGCGTCAGTCTAGGCAGCGCGAATTCATTACAAAAAGAATAAGAATTTATTTGCTTATTCCATAAATACAATTCAAGCAGACAACGCCTTATATTTCCAAAAAGAATATAAATGTTCTTAAACAGTATTTTTAAGAATATTCGTGCCTACCTACTATCCGCTCCACGCCAGCGTCGGCACTCGTTGCGCCGCCGTGGTGCCCATTCACAAGGAGCCTGGAAATGACCGCGACGCTGAGAAACCTGGAAGGTCAGGATGAAGCCGTCATCCTCCGCGAGATCCAGACCGCCCTGCATGGCCTGAAATTCGGCTCGGTGGAAATCACCGTGCACAACGGCCAGGTGGTGCAGATCGAGCGCAAGGAAAAGATCCGCCTGCAACAGCCGAACACCAAGCACAGCTGACAGATCACCGACTCATGATGCAGCCCGACTGGACCACCGGAGGGCTAGAACCCCAACGCCTCCGCCAACACAAGAACTTATCCAGTTTAGGAGCTGCACCATGTCCATTCGCCGTTTCGCCCTGGCCGCGCTGGCCAGCACCCTGATCGCCGGCCCGGCCATCGCCCAGCCGCTGCTCAACGTATCCTACGACCCGACCCGCGAGCTGTACGTCGAGTACAACGCCGCCTTCAACACATTCTGGCAAGCGCAGGGCAACCCGGCCGTGACCATCCAACAGTCCCACGGCGGCTCGGGCAAGCAGGCCCGTGCGGTGATCGACGGCCTGCGTGCCGACGTGGTGACCCTGGCGCTGTCCGGCGATATCGACGCGCTGAACCTCAACCAGCAACTGATCGACCCGAACTGGCAGGCGCGCCTGCCGGATAACAGCACGCCGTACACCTCGACCATCGTGTTCCTGGTACGCAAGGGCAACCCGAAAGGCATCAAGGACTGGGATGACCTGGTCAAGGACGGCGTGGAAGTCATCACCCCGAATCCGAAAACCTCCGGCGGCGCGCGCTGGAACTTCCTCGCCGCCTGGGCCTATGCCCGCGAGAAATTCGGCAGCGAAGACAAGGCGCTGGAGTTCGTCACCGAGCTGTACCGCCATGCCCCGGTGCTGGATACCGGCGCTCGCGGCTCGACCATCAGCTTCGTCCAGCGTGGCCTGGGTGACGTACTGCTGGCCTGGGAGAACGAGGCCTACCTGTCGCTGGCCGAAGAAGGTGGCGACCAGCTGGAGATCGTCACTCCGTCGCTGTCGATCCTCGCCGAGCCGCCAGTAGCGGTGGTCGATGCCAACGTCGAGCGCAAGGGTACTCGCAAAGTGGCCGAAGCCTACCTGCAGCACCTGTACAGCGAAGAAGGCCAGCGCATCGCCGCGAAGAACTTCTACCGCCCACGCAACGCCACCGTTGCTGCCGAGTTCAAGGATCTGTTCCAGGATCTCAAGCTGGTGACCATCGACAAGGACTTCGGCGGCTGGAAAGAAGCCCAGCCGAAGTATTTCGGTGACGGTGCGGTGTTCGATCAGATCTTCAGCAAGATCAACCAGTAGCAGCGAATTCATTCGCGATTGTCTCGCGCGTTTCGCCATGGATTCGCGCCCATAGGGACGTACCCAGCGGCCCTGGGTGCGGCCCTGATCGCTGCCACATGAAGGACACTCCATGTCTCGTCGAACTTCCCCGGTCATACCCGGCTTCGGGCTGACCCTGGGCTACACCATCAGCTACCTGGCCTTGATCGTGCTGATTCCGCTAGGGGCGATGCTGCTCTTCTCGCTGCAACTGAGCGGCGAACAGTGGTGGGCACTGCTCAACAACCGCCAGCTGCAGTTCTCGCTGCAACTGTCGTTCGGCACCGCGCTGGCCGCCGCCCTGCTCAATGGCATCCTTGGCACCGTCATCGCCTGGGTGCTGGTGCGCTACACCTTCCCTGGCCGGCGCATCATCGATGCCATGGTCGACATGCCCTTCGCCCTGCCCACCGCCGTGGCCGGCATTGCGCTGACTGCGCTGTACGCACCCAACGGACTGATCGGTTCGCTGTTCCCGTTCAAGATCGCCTATACCCCGCTGGGCATCACCCTGGCGCTGGTGTTCGTCACTCTGCCGTTCGTGGTGCGCACCCTGCAGCCAGTGCTGGCCGACATCCCCAAGGAGGTCGAGGAAGCCGCCGCCTGCCTGGGCGCCAAGCCGCTGCAGGTGTTCCGCCATGTGCTGCTGCCCAGCCTGTTGCCGGCGTGGCTGACCGGCTTCGCCCTGGCCTTCGCCCGCGGCGTCGGTGAGTACGGCTCGGTGGTGTTCATCGCCGGCAACATCCCGCTGAAGACCGAGATTCTGCCGCTGCTGATCGTCTCCAAGCTGGACCAGTACGACTACCCCGGCGCCACCGCCATCGGCGTGATCATGCTGGTGGTGTCGTTCATCCTGCTGCTGCTGATCAACCTGCTGCAGCGGCGCATCCAGCCGCCACTTTGAGGAGCCTGTCATGAGCCTTGCAACCCTTGGCAGGAGCGCGGCTGCGCGCCCGGCCAGCCGTTCCGCCGGCGCCATCGTCCTGATCGTCATCGCCTGGGCCGTGTTCGCCATGATCCTGCTGCTACCGCTGTATATGGTGCTGACCCAGGGCCTGAGTCGTGGCCTGGAATTCTTCTGGGCGGCGATCCGCGAGCCGGATGCTATCTCGGCGCTGCAACTGACCCTGCTGGCCACCGCCATCTCGGTGCCGCTGAACCTGGTGTTCGGCGTCGCTGCGGCCTGGGCAGTGACCAAATTCGAGTTTCGCGGCAAGAGCATTCTGGTCACCCTGATCGACATGCCGTTCTCGGTGTCGCCGGTGGTCGCCGGCCTGATCTACGTGCTGCTGTTCGGCTCGCAGAGCGTGCTCGCGCCCTATCTCGACTCGCACAACCTGCAGATCATCTACGCCGTACCCGGCATCGTGCTGGCGACGATCTTCGTCACCTTCCCCTTCGTCGCCCGCGAGCTGATCCCGCTGATGGAGCAGCAGGGCAGCACCGAGGAAGAGGCCGCGCGCCTGCTCGGTGCCAACGGTTGGCAGATGTTCTGGCATGTCACGCTGCCTAACGTAAAATGGGCGCTGATTTACGGCGTGGTGCTGTGCACCGCCCGTGCGATGGGCGAATTCGGCGCAGTATCGGTGGTCTCCGGGCATATCCGCGGGTACACCAACACCCTGCCGCTGCATATCGAGATTCTCTACAACGAGTACAACATCGTCGCCGCCTTCAGCGTGGCGATCCTGTTGCTCGTCATGGCCCTGGTGGTGTTGCTGCTTCGCCAATGGAGCGAGGCGCGTCTGAGCCGCCAGCTACAAGCCGATCGAGAAGACTGACAGCCGTAGCGCCGCCTGAAAGCGGCCCGGCCCACGGAACCACCAGGAATAAGCCATGAGTATCGAAGTCACAGGCGTCAACAAGCAGTTCGGCCAGTTCAAGGCGCTGAACGAGATCAACCTGAGCATCCTGAGCGGCGAGCTGGTCGCCCTGCTCGGCCCGTCCGGCTGCGGCAAGACCACCCTGCTGCGCATCATCGCCGGCCTGGAAACCCCGGACAGCGGCAGCATCGGCTTCCACGGCGAGGACGTCTCCGAGCACGACGTGCGTGATCGCAATGTCGGCTTCGTGTTCCAGCACTACGCGCTGTTCCGCCACATGACCGTGTTCGACAACGTCGCCTTCGGCCTGCGCATGAAGCCCAAGCGCGAGCGCCCGAGCGAAGAGGTGATCAAGCAGAAGGTGCACGAGCTGCTCGACCTGGTGCAGCTCGACTGGCTCGGCGACCGCTACCCGGAGCAACTCTCCGGCGGCCAGCGCCAGCGTATCGCCCTGGCCCGCGCCCTGGCGGTGGAACCGAAAGTGCTGCTGCTCGACGAACCCTTCGGCGCGCTGGATGCCAAGGTGCGCAAGGAGCTGCGCCGCTGGCTGGCGCGCCTGCACGAGGAAGTGCACCTGACCAGCGTGTTCGTCACCCACGACCAGGAAGAAGCCATGGAAGTGGCCGACCGCATCGTGGTGATGAACAAGGGCGTGATCGAGCAGATCGGCACCCCGGCCGAGGTCTACGAAAACCCGGCCAGCGACTTCGTCTACCACTTCTTGGGTGACGCCAACCGCCTCTACGTCGGCAACGACCACCACGTGCTGTTCCGCCCGCACGAAGTCGACCTGTCTACCGAACCAGGGCCGGAGCACAAGGCCGGTGAAGTGCGTGACATCCGCCTGCTCGGCGCCATCACCCGCATCACCCTCAAGGTCGAAGGCCAGGACGAGCTGATCGAGGCCGAGGTAGCCAAGGATCACGTCAGCCTGGACAACCTCGCACGCGGCACCACCCTGTACTTCAAACCCAAGGGCGGCAAGCCGGTCAGCGCCCAGGCCTGAGCGGCCTAATCCAGGGCGATCGCCATGATCGCCCTGCGCCCCTGTGGGGAAACCTGCAGCGCACGCGAACCCTGGCTGCGCCGCAGCCAACCCTGGCCTTCGCACAGACTCAGCAACGCCGCGCCCAGCGCTCCGCCCAAATGCGGCTTGCGCTCGCTCCAGTCGGGGCAGGCGCACAGACGCTGGCGGCGTTGACGGCCGACCTGCTGCAGATCGATGCCCAATGCCTGCAGGCCCTGCTCGCCGCGCGCGGTCAGGGTCAGCGCAGCGCCCTCCTCGCTCAGCCAATCGGCGGCACGCATGCGCGCGAACACGCCGACTGCCAGCTCGCCGGCCAGGTGGTCATAGCAGGTACGCGCCTCGCGCATGGGCTGCGGCGTGCCGCGCGAGCTTGGTATAGCGCGAGCTTGCCGGGGCTGTGCAGCCAGTGCAGCACTGGCCAGCGCCTCGACCAGTTGCCCGACTTCCGGCCCGGCCAGGCGGTAATAGCGATTGCGCCCATGGCGCTGCTGGGCCAGCAGGCCGCCCTCTACCAGCTTGGCCAGGTGCGCGCTGGTCGACGACGGAGACAGCCCCGCCAGCAAGGCCAATTCACCGGCCGGCCGCGCGCTACCATCCATCAGTGCCCAGACCATACTCGCGCGCCCGGCATCGGCGAGCAGGGCAGCAATCGAACTGAAACCCGGTGCGTATTCCATAGTTCACCTCATGACGAAACATGGCATGCAACAAATGTGGATACTGGCAGGCAACTTCAGCCAGAGCCAGGGAGAAAGCCGATGCTCGCCGTGATCTTCGAAGTCGAGGCCAAACCGGACCAACAGCAGGACTATCTCGACCTCGCCGCAGAGCTGCGCCCGCTGCTCGCCGAACAGCCAGGTTTCATCTCCATCGAGCGCTTCCAGAGCCTTACCCTGCCAGGGAAGATCCTGTCGCTGTCGTTCTGGCAGGACGAGGCCTCGGTCCAGGCCTGGCGCCAGCGCGATGAACACCGACGCGCACAGACGGCAGGACGCGAGGAGGTTTTCAGTCACTATCGTCTGCGCGTGGCCCAGGTACTGCGCGACTACGGCATGCACGAACGCGACGAGGCGCCCGCCGACAGCCGGGCGATCCACGAACAGGGGGCTGCACGATGACCGATCATCTATCGCTGATCCTCGCCACCTTTCTGCTCGCCGGCATGGTCAAGGGCGTGGTCGGCCTCGGCCTGCCGACCATCGCCGTCGGTTTGCTCGGCCTGGTGATGGCGCCGCTGCAGGCCGCTGCGCTGCTGATCATCCCGTCGATGGTGACCAACATCTGGCAACTGTGCGACGGCCGCAGCCCACTGCCGATGTTGCGCCGCCTGTGGCCGATGCTGCTGGGCATCCTGTTCGGCACGCTGCTGATCGCCGGCCTGCTGCAGAGCCTCGATCTGCCCGGCGCCAGCCGCTGGCTGGGCGCCGCCCTGGTGCTCTACGCGCTGCTCGGCTTGGCCAAGGTGCACTTTCGCGTGGAGCGCGCCAGGGAAGCCTGGCTAGGCCCGGTGATCGGTGCGATCACCGGCGCGATTACCGCAGTCACTGGCGTGTTCGTGATTCCCGCCGTGCCCTACCTGCAGGCCATCGGCCTGGAGAAGGACGATCTGGTCCAGGCCCTGGGGTTGTCGTTCAGCGTCTCGACGCTGGCGCTGGCGGCCGCGCTCGGGCAAAGCGGTGAACTGCTGCAACCGGCGGTCCTCGGCTTCTCTGCCCTGGCCCTGCTACCCGCCTTGCTGGGCATGGCCGCCGGCCAGTGGCTGCGCAAACGCATCAGCCCGGAGCGCTTCAAACTCTGGTTCTTCATCGGCCTGTTGCTGCTCGGGGCCGAGCTGGCGTTGCGCGGCCTTTGAGCCAGGCCCATCAGATCACGGCGGCCGACGAGTGCTTGAGGCCCAGCCATTGCAATCCGGCCAGCAGTCCTACCGCCAGCGCCTGGGTGATGACGAAGCAGTAGCCGAACAGGTTCGGCGACACCCAACCGATCACTAGCAACAGCAGGCTGTCGAGCACCCAGATGAGATTGACCGCGATCACCGCCCAGATGACCTGACGGCTGATCTCGGCACGGTTGGACAACCACACCAGCAGCGCGGCGAATGGCAACAGGGCGCTGCCGGCGACCAGCAACAGCAGGCGCGGCAGTTCGAGGAAGGCGCCCAGCCAGCCGGCAGCCAGGACCAGCAGCAGGCCGGTGACACCGCTGAGCAGGCCATCGAGCAAGAGGGCGTTGCGCAGCATCGGGGTGGGTTGTAGTGCGTTCATGGCGAATCCTCCGTAAGGGCACCGGGGTGGTACCTGGCCTACAGGTTTCGCTGAAACGCTCGGGGCGTCGATTACCTCCCAGGTAATGGCTGACATGACCTGGCTGGACTATCGTGCTGGCCATGAATACGAACGCCCAGACCGCCGGCACGCTGTTGCGCCAATGGCGCCAGCGACGCCGTTTGAGCCAGCTCGACCTCGCCTGCGAGGCCGATATTTCCACGCGCCACCTGAGCTTCGTCGAGACAGGACGCGCTCAACCCAGCCGCGAGATGCTGCTACACCTCGCCGAACAGCTGGAGATCCCTCTGCGCGAGCGTAATCGCCTGCTCAGCGCCGCAGGTTTCGCCCCCCTGTATAGCCAGCATGACCTGGCCGACCCGGCGCTGGCTCCGGCCCGCCAGGCCATCGAGCAGTTGCTCCAGGCCCATGAGCCTTACCCGGCCCTGGCCATCGATCGGCAGTGGAACCTGCTGGCGGCCAACGCCTCGGTCGCTCCCTTTCTCGATGGCGTGGCGGATTTTCTGCTCGGCCCGCCGCTCAACGTGCTACGCCTGTCCCTGCACCCGCAGGGGCTGGCGCCACGCATCGTCAACCTGGCGCAATGGCGCGCGCATCTGTTGCTACGCCTGCATCGAGATGCCGAGGTCAGTGGCGACCCGCAGCTCTTCGCCCTGCACGAAGAACTGCTGACCTACCCCGCCCCCGAGGATCAAGGCGACCCGCTGGCCGAGGCGGTACTGATGCCGGTGCAGCTGCGTACCGAGGCCGGCGTGCTGAGTCTGATCAGCACCACCACGGTATTCGGCACGCCGAACGACGTGACCCTGGCCGAACTGGCGCTGGAAACCTTCTTCCCCGCTGACGCCTTCAGCACCGACTACCTGCGCAATCTGACGAAAAGCCCCTGAACGGTAGCGATTTCCGACGAAATCACTCTTTCGGGTCATGCTCCGCTACGCGTGGCGCAGTAGTCTTGGCGCTGCGTCGTTGACGCTGCCAATGCATACCTGCTCAAAACAATAACAAGGAGCACCCCGGATGCGCTGTAAAGCACTGTTGCGCCATGCTTTTGTCTGGTCGCTCGGACTCTTCGTCGGGCTCTCGCCAATGGCCTTCGCCGAGGCCGTCAGCCCACAGGAACAGATTCAGATACACGCCAGCCGCGCCACCAGCAGCCTGATGCTGTTACGTGGCGAAGGTTTCCAGAAGACTCATCAGCAGCGCCTGGACGCCGACCTGGCCGCGCTGGCCGGCGCCATGCAGAGCCTGCCGCAGGGCAACGCCGCGCTCACCAGCGCCCATCTGGCCCTCGTTACCCAACTGCGCAACGGTGTTTCCTATGGCCCCGGTGACGAGAACGTGCCCTGGCGCTTCCCCGAGGATCTCAGCCGTGCCCTGCGCGATTTTCTCAGCGCAGCCCGCGCCTTACCGGGCGCCGAAGACCAGAGTGAGCTGGCAGCCAAGGTCGAGTACCTCTGCGTGCAGTACCTCAGCCGCTCCTATCTGGGCACCTTCGAGATCGCCCGCGAGCAGCCCGGCACCTATCTCGGCCAGGACGAACGCCTGCTGCTGCCGGCCATCGATAGCGAACTGCAGGCGCTCAAGGATCAATCCGACCCGCAGGTGAGCAAGCTGCACACGCGCTGGAGCTATCTGCGCGCCGCACTGGCCGACATGAACAGCCAGAGCAACACCCTGCAAAGCGTCTCTGGCCGCCCCTTCGCCCCCATCACCGTGGACCGCCACGCGCGCGCGATGACAGCGCAGTGGATGACGATGTTCTAGCCCCGCGACCGTGCAAAGCAATCGTAGGAGCCGGCTTGCTGGCGATGCGTTTCGTCAGATCGTTACGCTACGGGGTCGCCAGCAAGCTGGCTTCTGCTTTTCATACAGAACCCAGAAAAGCTCGCGGCTAAAGCCCCTCCCACGGTCTCTCGGGATTGTGGGAAGGGTTTTAGCCGCGACGAACAGCAGAAGCGGTACGTGCTCAGGCCAGCGCCTTCTTCTCGCGGATGCAGGTCGGGCCGGCGATTTCCACCACGGCATGCTCGACCTCCTTGCGCAGGCCAAGCAGGAAGACCAGCTCAGCGACTACGAACAGCGGGCCGATGATCAGCCCCGTGATGTCGTCGACGAACGCCGGCTTGCGCCCTTCGTAGTAATGACCGACAAACTGGATGATCCAGCCGACCACGAACAGGCCAAGCCCTGCCGTCAGCCACAGGCCGGTACTCGCCAGCGCCAGCTTGGCCGCGACCCACAGGGACAGCGCCAGCAGAGCGCTCATGAGCAGGCCGAAGCGGGTATCCAGGCGCAGGTAGAACCATGCCGACGCCAGCGCCACCAAGGTCGCCGGCGCCAGCCACAGGCCGGCGAACTGGAACCCCGGGCGCGACAGCAGCACGGCGACGGCCAGCACGATCATCGGGATGCCGATGAAATGGCTGGCGATGTTGCGCCGGTCGCGGTGGTAGGCGGCATACTGCGCCAGGTGATCGACGAGGGTTTTCATGGTTATCGTCCTCACGTGTGAAACGGGCCCGAGCATCATCACCTTGCCGTGGCTCTTCGCACTGTCGGCTAGCCGACAATGGCAACGATGGCCTCGGCGCCGCGTAACCTCACAGGAGCCGCAATGCTCGATCCCCGTGACTATTTCAGCCATCTGAACCAGGGCCACTGGTTCGCCGCACTGCCCCAACCGCTTGGCCAGAGCCTGCTGGCGATAGCCCAGGTGCAACGCCTGGACGCCGGCCAGCGGCTGTTTCGCCGTGGCGACAAACCCAGCGGGCTGTATGCGGTAGTCGAAGGCGCGGTGCGCGTCGGCGCGGTCAGCGAGAGCGGCAAGGAGGCGCTGCTGACGCTGGTCGAGCCGCCCTACTGGTTCGGCGAAATTTCCCTGTTCGATGGCCTGCCGCGCACCCACGATGCCTTCGCCGAGAGCGCCAGCACCCTGCTGCTGCTACCCCAGCATGAGCTGCTCGCCCTGCTCGAACGCGAGCCGCAGTACTGGCGCGATTTCGCCCTGCTGATGAGCCACAAACTGCGCCTGACCTTCCTTACCCTGGAGGACATGAGCCTGCTGCCGGCCGCGCCACGCCTGGCCCGGCGCCTGCTGCTGATCGCCGAGAACTACGGCGAGAGCGAACCACGGCGAGTGCTGCACCTGGCCCAGGAACAACTGGCGCTGATGCTCTCGCTGTCGCGCCAGACCACCAACCAGATCCTCAAGGAGCTGCAGGCACAGGGCGTGGTGCAGCTGACCTACGGCGAAATCGAGATTCTCGATATCGAACGCCTGCGCCAGCTGGCCTCCTGAACCGCTGGCGCCCTGCCACTGTCCAACCCCTGTCAATTTTCCTGCAGGAAGCGCCGCAACGATGCCTGACAACACCCATGCCCCGCTGCCCGATGTGCTCGCCGGCCCGCTGCTGCGGCGCCTGGAACCCGGCCGCCTGGTGCTGTGGCTGGTAGCCAGTCGCGAGCTGACCCTGCAACTGTGGCTGCAACCCGAGGGCCAGGCGCAACAACGCCACAGCCTGGGTGACGAGCATTGCCAGCAGCTGCCGCTCGGCCAGCATGCCGTGCTGCACCTGATCGACCTGCCCCTCTCGCAAGCGCTGCCGCAGGACGCGCGCATCGCTTACGACCTGCAGATCGTCGACGACGCGGGCGCGAAAGGCATGCGCGACTGGGCACCGCACTTGCTGCATGACGGCGCCGAGCATGCCGATTTCGTCCTGCGCTCACGCGTCGATCAGCTGCTCCACGGCTCCTGCCGCAAGCCGCACCACGCCGCCGACGATGGCCTGCTGTGCGCCGACCGTCTGCTCGCCGAACCACACGACGCCACGCAGCGCCCGGCCCTGCTGCTGATGAGCGGCGATCAGGTCTACGTGGACGACGTCGCCGGGCCGATGCTCTGCGCCATCCACCAGTTGATCGCCCGCCTCGGCCTGTTCGACGAGTTCCTCGAAGGTGCGGTAGTCGAGAACAGCCAGTCGCTGTACGCCAACCCGGTCGGCTACTACCAGCGCGCCGAACTGCTGCCGGCGGTGAAGAGCAACCAGACCCTGCGCGACAAGTTCTTCGGCGGTGTCGAGAAGCCGGTATTCACCAGCAGCAGCGCCGACAACCACCTGGTGACCTTCGCCGAGATGATCGCCATGTACCTGCTGGTCTGGTCGCCGCTGCCCTGGACGCTGATCAGCGAAAAGCAGCCAGCGCTGGATGACGAACAGCAGCAGCGCTACGCCAGCGAGCGCGAACGTATCGATGCCTTTCGCCAGAATCTGGGCCAGGCCGCGCGGGTGTTCGCTCACCTGCCGACGCTGATGATCTTCGACGACCACGACGTCACCGACGACTGGAACCTCTCCGCACGCTGGGAGCAGACGGCCTACGGCCACCCGTTTTCCAAGCGCATCATCGGCAACGCCCTGCTCGCCTACCTGCTGTGCCAGGGCTGGGGCAACAACCCGGACGTATTCGAGGAGCCGCTGCAGGTCTTTCGCGAACTGCTTGAGCAGCGCCAGGACGACCATCTGCAGGCCACGGCACATGACGCGCTGATCGATCAGTTGCTGGCCTTCGAACAGTGGCACTACGTACTGCCGACCACCCCCGCGCTGCTGGTGCTGGACACCCGCACACGCCGCTGGCGCAGCGAAGGGCATCAGTCGAAGCCCTCGGGGCTGATGGACTGGGAGGCGTTGTGCGATTTTCAGCAGGCGCTGCTCGACCATCCCAGCTGCATCATCGTCTCGCCTGCGCCGATGTTCGGCGTGAAGCTGATTGAGGGCATCCAGAAACTCTTCACCCTCGCCGGGCACCCGCTGATGGTCGATGCCGAGAACTGGATGGCCCACCGCGGCGCAGCCAGCGTGATGATGAACATCTTCCGTCACTCGCGCACACCAGGCGACTTCGTCATCCTCTCCGGTGACGTGCACTACTCCTTCGTCTATCGCGTGAGCATCCGCCACCGTCGCGCCAGCCCGACCATCTGGCAGATCACCAGCAGCGGCATCAAGAACGAATTCCCGGCCCAGCTGCTGGACTGGTTCGACCGCCTCAATCGCTGGCTCTACGCGCCGTGGTCGCCACTCAACTGGCTGACCAAACGTCGGCGCATGCGCGTCACCCCGCTGATCCCCGATCGCAGCCGCTCAGGCGAACGACTGTGGAACAGCGCGGGCCTCGGCCAGGTGTTTTTCGACGAGCAGGGCCGCCCCACACGCATTCTTCAGCTCAATGCCGACGGCTCGCCGCCAGCCGCGTTCGTGGCCGAGCGTGAAGCGGGCGCAACAGAGGCAGCGCTGCTCAGCGAATGAGCAGCGCCACGGTCCGATCCCGGGGGCCAGCGGTCAGCGCAGCTTCTCCAGCATCTGGTAGTACCACATGCCCGCCGCCAGCATCGGGTTGCCGAGCTGATCGCCCAGCGGCACCTTGATGTGCTTGCAAGCGGCGAAGGTGTCGAACTGCTCCAGGTCGCCGGTAATCGCCTTGGCCATGATCTCGCCCATGATATGGGTGGTGGCCACGCCATGGCCGGAGTAGCCCTGGCAGTACCAGACGTTGGACGAGAGCTTGCCCAGTTGCGGGATGCGGTTCATCACGATGCCCATGGCGCAGCTCCACTGGAAGTCGATCTGCACGCCCTTGAGCTGCGGGAAGGTCCTCTCGATGCACGGACGCAGCTCGCCGGCGATGTCGCGTGAATCGCGGCCGGAGTAGTTGGCGCCGCCGCCGAACAGCAGGCGGCCATCGCCGGTGAGACGGTAGTAGTCGAGCACGAAGCGGCAGTCGTAGACCGCCAGGTCCTGCGGGTTGATCTCTTGCGCCAACTCGCCCAGCGGCGCGGTGGTGACGATGCCGCCCATGGCCGGGAAGATCATGCCCTTGAGCTTGCGCCGCTCCAGCTTGTGGTAGACGTCACCGGCCAGCAGCACCTGCTTGGCCTCGATCCGCCCGCCTGTGGTGACCACCGCCGGACGCGGGCCGTGGACGATATCCAGCACCTCGGAATGCTCGAAGATCAGCGCGCCCAGGCTCTCGGCTGCCCTGGCTTCGCCGAGGCACAGGTTGAGCGGATGCAGGTGCATGTTGCGGGTGTTCTTCAGTGCGCCGCAGTACAGCTCGCTGCCCAGTTGCGCACGCACACCGGCGGCATCGAGCAGGGAGACATCGGCCGCCATGCCACGGCGCAGCGCTTCATCGTAGGTCGCCTTGAGCTCGTCCATATGACTGGCTTTCATCGCCGTGTGCAGATGGCCGTGCTTGAGGTCGCAGGCGATGCCGTACCTGGCCACGCGATTCTTGATGATCTCGTGGCCGCGCCAGCGCAGGTGCCAGATGAAATCGTCCACCTCCTCGCCCAGGGTATTGCGCATCTGCTTGCGCATGGCCTCGTCGCCGGACAGGCTGCCGGTGACCTGGCCGCCGTTGCGCCCACTGGCGCCCCAGCCGATCTTGTGGGTTTCCACCACGGCCACCTTGAGGCCGCGCTCGGCCAGCTCCACCGCCGTGGCGATGCCGGTGAAGCCGCCGCCGATGATGGTCACATCGACGGTCACGCTGCCCTGCAGCGTCGGGTAATCGCTCTCGAAGTTGAGCGAGGCCGCGTAGTAGGACGGCGCGCGCTCGACGGCGGGTTTGACGGGTTGCTTGATCGTATTCATTGCATGTCCTTGGGGTGCGTTTGCACCGATAAATCTATTGTCGCGGCTAAAGCCCCTCCCACGAACGGGAGGTATGGGTGCCCTGTGGGAGGGGCTTCAGCCGCGACTTCTGCAAATCAGGGCCATCAGGCGTTGCTCAGGTACCAACGCCAATCCTGCTCGCCGACCTCGCCCATGAACTGGCGATACTCGGCGCGCTTGACCGCAAGAAAGACCTTGAGGAAGTCGCCACCCAAGGCTTCGCGCGCCCAGTCGGAGTCTTCCAGCGCCTGGATCGCCGCCGACCACTGGGTCGGCAGATATTCCGTGGCCTGGGCGTAGCCGTTGCCTTCGATTGGCGCACCGGGGTCGAGCTCTTCGCGAATGCCCCGGTGAATCCCGGCGAGAATCGCCGCCGCGGCGAGATAGGGGTTGGCGTCGGCGCCGCAGATGCGGTGTTCGACGTGGCGGGTATTGGCCGGGCCGCCGGGTACGCGCAGGCTGACGGTGCGGTTATCCACACCCCAGGTCGGCGCCAGCGGCGCGTAGCTGTTGGCCTGGAAGCGCCGGTAGGAATTGGCGTTGGGGCAGAACAGCAGCAGCGAGTCGAGCAGGCTGGCGAGCATGCCGCCCACTGCTTGGCGCAGCAGCGGCGTGCCTGCAGGATCTTCGCTGGCGAACAGGTTGTTGCCCTGCGCATCGGCCAGGCTGACGTGCATATGCATACCGGTACCGGCCAGGTGATCGAACGGCTTGGCCATGAAGCAGGCCTGCATGCCATGGGCATGGGCCACGCCCTTGACCAGGCGCTTGTAGCGCACCGCCTGATCCATCGCCGCCAGCGCCGGGCCGTGCTCCAGGGTGATTTCCACCTGGCCGGGGGCGTATTCGGAAATCGCCGTGCGCGCGGGAATGCCCTGCGCCTTGCAGGCGGCATAGAGATCGCGCAGGAACGGCTCGATCTGCTCCAGCTCGCGCAGGCCATAGACCTGGGTCTGCCGTGGGCGGCCACCGTCGGCGTCCAGCGCCGGCTGCGGGCGACCCTCAGCATCGCGCTTCTGGTCGAGCAGGTAGAACTCCAGCTCGCAGGCCATTACCGGGTGGTAGCCGTCGGCTTCAAGCTGCTCGATCACCCGCACCAGCAACTGCCGTGGATCGGCCGGGGTGGCCGGCAGACCTTCGCTGGGATGCATGGACACCTGCACGGCGGCGGTCGGAATCTGCCGCCAGGGCAGGCGTACCAGGCTGCCGGGCAACGGGTAGGCGCGGCAGTCGATATCGCCCACCTCCCACACCAGGCCGGTGTCCTCGACATCCTCACCCTGGATGGACAGGCCAAGCATGGTGCTCGGCAGCGGCCGGCCACTCTGGTACAGCGCCAGCAGCTCTTCGCGGTGCAACAGCTTGCCGCGTGGTACGCCATTGGCGTCGAGGATGAACAGCTCGATCAGTTCGATATCGGGGTTATCGCTCAGGAAGTTCTGAGCTTCCTGCACGGGGGCGAAACTCGTCATATTGCGCTCGCTTGCGCCAACGGGGCGCTCGGTGTCCGCACGGCCCGTTCGCTTCTCGAACGGGTTGCACAGGCAGACGAAGTGATAGCAGCGGCTGCGGGCATGGCACAGCCATCGGTATTCAGCGGGCGGGGACGACGTCCGGCGGGCGCGCGTGGCGGCAGTGCCACAAGGCCCAGAAGGCGAGAATGATGGTCAGCAGCGGGTTGAGCCGCTGCAACGGACGCCTGCGCGCCGGGGCGCGGTAGAGCGGAACATGGACTTGGCAGGCCAGGGAGATCATGGCTTGGCAGCGTCGCACAGGGTTTGACGTGCGTTAAATCGGGTTTTTCATACGCTTGGTTATGCGCTAGCTAAACAATCGTGCCGATTCAAACCACGCCGAGCGGCAGGAGGCCGTGGCGTACCGCCGCTCAAACCGCGCCACCCACGCAGTGACGGCGCGCACGGTGGCCCTATGGCTCCGGCTTGTAGCCCAGGCGCAAGCCGCCCCAATGCTTGCCCTGCACCATGATCGGCACCGACAGGTCGTGCATCAGCTCACCAGTATCGCGCATGTAGGTCTGCAGCAGCAGCGCCTGCGTGTGGCTGCCGCAACGGATGCCGGTTCGGTCATTGAACAGGCGCTTGCCACGGCTGCGGGTGGCGTCTGCCGCCGGGTCACCGCTGGGCGGATGGTTGAAGGCGGCGTTATGGGTCGGCACGTAGCCTTCCGGCGTGGTGGAAATGGCGAAGACCAACCCCTCATGGCGCTTGAGCAAGGGTTCCTGCAAGGCCGGCAGCACCTGGTCGGCATACTGGTCGAAGCGCGTGCGGTACTTCTGCGGGTGGGTGCCGGCAATCGGCTGGTAGTGGCGGTCGAACAGATCGTCGAGGCTGATGCGACCGGCCTGCAGATCGTCTTCGAATTGCGCCGCGATGGCCGCTGCGCCTTCGCGGGCCAGGTCATAGGCACGCTGGTGGTAGTCATCCAGGCCCACTTCGGCGAGCTGCTCGCTGACGGTCTCGGCCTGGCCGACCAGTTGCTCGGCAGCATCGGCCAGTTGCCGCGTCTGCCCTTCGCTGCCCTGCACATCGTCCTGCAATTGCAAGGCAGCCGCCGACAGGCTGGCCAGGCGCTGGTGGTTGTCTGCCGTACCGGCGCTGATCTGCGCCACCTGTTGCTCGACTTCCTCGGCCTGCTCGGCGATGCCGTGCAGGCCACTACCGGCCGTCTCGACCTGGCGCGCCGCCTGCTCCAGCTCGACGCTCTGGCGCTGGATATGGGCGACCACTGCCGTGCTCTGCTGGCGGATGTCGGCGATCATCTGGCTGACTTCCTCGGTGGCGCTGGCGGTGCGTGCAGCGAGGTTGCGCACCTCGTCAGCGACCACTGCGAACCCCCGGCCCATCTCACCGGCGCGGGCTGCCTCGATGGCCGCGTTGAGCGCCAGCAGGTTGGTCTGGCTGGCGATGGACTGAATCACCTGGGTGACCTGTTCGATCTGTTCGGTACGGCTGCCGAGCCCGTCGATCAGCTCACGGCTGGCCAGGGTCTGGGCGCTGAGCTGCTGCATGCGCTCGATGGCCTGGTTGAGCTCGGCCTGGCCATCGGCGCTGGCGGCCCGCACATGCTGCGCAGCGGCCAGGGTGTGCTCGGCGCGGGTGGCGCTGTCCTGCTCGGTATGGGTAATGGCTTCGGCCGCCTGGCTGACCTGCTGCACCGCCGCCAGTTGCGACTGCAGGCGCTCGGCCAGGTGCTTGACGGCATGGGCCACCTTGGCGGCCGACAGCGCGTTGTGGCAGGTGTGTCGCGACAGCCCACGGCTGAGCTCGACGAAGTCGCCGCCCAGGCTCTGCTGGGCAGCGTGCTCCGGCTCGTCGCGGCGCTGCCACGGCCCGAGCCAGGGCCATAAGGCCAGCAACAGGAAGGACACCACGCTGACATAGACCGGCAGTTGCACCTGCTGGTAGACCAGCATCAGCGCGGCCAGCCCCAGGGCGTGAAGAAGACAGGCAACGGGGGAACGGACAAAGGCAGCTTGCATGACCGACCTCAGAGTTCTTGTTCTGGTGCGCGGCGAGGCGCTGTAGGCGGACGGGGTCACGGCGGGTTCTCTCCTTGAATATCCCACGCAACCTGGGCAGCAGGCTACGTGTACGACAGGCCCGACGAAAAATCAGCGTATGCAGAACGGGCACCATGACCGGGATTCGAGCAGCTTGGAAGCGCCAGCACCATAAAACTTTGGTAGCACACTGCCACGAATTTAGACGGTCAACCTTTGGCAGGCCGAGCGCAAACAGGCCTCCAGCGCAGTCTTTGCCAGGGACCCAGCCACTGTATCGACGCCTAATCGGGTGGCATTAGCAAACCGTTGCAAAACCACGCTGGCTTTGGCCTCAACGGCAGGCTAGCCGGCCATGCGATGGCGTTTGACGAAGCGCCGGTCCAGCCAATCCTTGCAATGCCCGTAAAGTTGACCACCAGCACTCCAGTCGTGCCAACCGAGCAAGGCGCCGCCATCGCCAGTGGCCAACAGCGCCAGACTCTGCCACTGCGCCCGGTAATGTTGCAGTGGCCGCTCATGCAACGCGGCATACAGATTGGCGGCAAGCACGGGCGCCTGGCGTACGGCGAAGCGCCCACTGCGACGCATGCCATCGAGGCTGGCGCAATCGCCAACCGCGAAGATCTGCGCATGGGACTCGCACTGCAGGGTCGGGCGGATGGCGACGAAACCGGCGGTGTCCTTGGCCAGCTCACTGGCCGTCAGCCAGAGCCAGGGCCGTGCGCCGCTGGCCAGCAGCAGGCGCCGCCCGCGCCAGACCGGCTCGTCGCCGCTGAGCAACCAGTCATCCTCGATGCGCCCGATCGGACAATACTCGCGCACCTGCACGCCGCGCTGGCGCAGGTGCCCCAGCGCACGCAGCCGCAGCCCCGGCGCCAGCCCGTCGAGCAAGGAGCCGCCGCAGAATAGCGCCAGCGCCGGCACCTTGTCGGCCAGCGCCAGAGACAGCTCCACACCGCCGGCGCCACCGCCGAGAATCGCCATGCGCCGCGGCTCGGCCTGCCACTGCTGCCAGCCTTCGAGCAGCCGCTCGATGGGGCGAGCCGCCAGTACCTGCATGCCATCTCCCTGCTGCGGTGGAATGGCCATACCAGCCCCCACGTTGAGCGACAACCACTCACCCTGCAGCTGGCGGCCGTCGCCCAAGTTCAGGATGCGCGCATCGGCATCGAGCGAGGCGATCTCGCCTTCGATCAGGTCGACCTTGGCCGCCCGGCACAGCGGCTGCAGTTCAACCCGGCAGTCCGCCGCACTGAAACGGCCGCTGATCAGCCCGGGCAGCATGCCGGCGTACCAGGCTTCCGGGCCAGGACTGAGCAAGGCGATACGCCCCGGCGGACGCTCCACCAGTGCCCAGCGGCGCAGCACACCAAGGTGGGCATGGCCGGCCCCGGCCAGGATCAGGTCGTACTGGGTCATGCGTTCTTGAATCCGTCGCGGTATTGGCTCGGCGTCTGGCCGGTCCAGCGTTTGAAGGCTCGGCCGAAGCTGCTGCTATCGCTGAAGCCGAGTAGATAGGCAATTTCACTGATCGAGCAGCGCGGGTCGCGCATGTGCCGGAGCGCCAGGGCGTGGCGCGTATCACCCAACAGTTGCTCGTAACTGCTGCCCTCCTCGGCAAGGTGGCGCTGCAAGCTGCGCAGGCTCAGGTGCAGGGCCTGGGCGATGCGCTCGGCGGACGGCTCGCCATCCGGCAACTGCGCCTCCAGGCAAGCGCGCACCCGTTCGCTGCAACTGGCGGCCTGCAGTTGCTGGAGGTTGCGCCTGAGCACCGCCTCGTTGTGTTCGGCAAGCTCCGGGTTGCCATCGTCCAGGCGTTGCTCGAAGGCGGCGCGGGGGAAACGCAGCAGGCTCTCCTCGGCATCGAACTGCACAGGCGCGCGAAATACCGCCTGCCACGGCGCCGGGTCGGCTGGCCGAGGTCGTTGCAGCCGCACCAGCAATGGCGAGAAGTCGCGGCTCAGACGATTCCGGCAACTGCGCACGTAGATCGCGGCGAAGGCATCCAGCGCTTCAGGTGCGGGCGCCGGACTGCCTGGCGGTACACGAAAACGAAATTCGTAGACCTCCTCCAGCGCGCACAGCTCCAGCTGCAGCGCATCACTGACCACGCGGTGATAGCGCACGATGCGCTCGAACATCTCGCGCAGGCTACTGCTGGCAACCAGTGCATAGCCCAGGGCATGGAAGGTGGTCGGGCTGACGAACTGTGAGGTCTTCAACCCCAGCGCGGGGTCACCACTGGCGGCCACTGCCAACTGCCACAGGCGTGTGGTCAACGACAGCGGGCAGCGCGCATTGGGGTCGTCGAGCGCTGCCGGATCGAGCCCCGCCTGGCGACACAGCTCTGCGCTGTCCAGGCCAAGCGCATCGAGCTGCTTGCGCAGGGCGCGGGTCCAGCTGGCCAGGGTTGAGGGTTCGGCGGTCATGCAGATTGGCGTATCCGGTAGGCAGGTTGGCGTGCACGGTCGGGCGCTCTGACGACCGTCACGGCACAGTGAAGTCACAACCCGATAACAAGAGGATGTCGGCATGTCGCCCTCTCCCGCAAGCCTTAATGACCAGCAACGCGCCGCTTATATCCGTGAACAGGTGATGGCCCATGGCAACACCCTGCGTCAGCGCTATCCGATCCTGCAGCATCAGGACGCGTTGGGTGCCGGTATTCTGGCCTTCGCCCTGCTCGGCATGTTCGCTTCGGCGGCGCTGTATATCGGCGATTACCTACCCTGGTGGGCGTGCCTGCTGCTCAATGCGTTCTTCGCCTCGCTGACTCATGAGCTGGAGCACGACCTGATCCACTCGATGTATTTCCGCAAGCGAGCGCTGCCGCACAACCTGATGATGGCGCTGGTCTGGCTGGCGCGGCCCAGCACCATCAACCCCTGGGTACGCCGCCATCTGCACCTGAACCACCACAAGGTGTCCGGCAGCGAAGCGGATACGGAGGAGCGCGCCATCACCAACGGTGAACCCTGGGGCATCGCGCGCCTGCTGATGGTGGGTGACAACATGATGAGCTCGTTCATCCGCTGGCTGCGCGCGAAGACCCCGCAACACCGCAGGCTGATCCTCACCCGCACGCTAAAGGTCTACGCGCCGCTGGGCCTGCTCAACTGGGCGACCTGGTACCTGTTTCTCGGCTTCCATCTGCTGGACTGGGCCAGTGCCGCGCTCGGCGCTCCCATCACCTGGTCGGCCGGCACCCTGAAGGTGATGGCCGTGGTGAACGTTGCCGTGGTGGTGCTGGTAGGTCCCAACGTGCTGCGCACCTTCTGCCTGCACTTCGTCAGCTCCAACATGCACTACTACGGAGACGTCGAGCCGGGCAACGTGATCCAGCAGACCCAGGTGCTCAATCCTTGGTGGCTGTGGCCGCTGCAAGCCTTCTGCTTCAACTTCGGCAGCAGCCACGCGATCCACCATTTCGTGGTCAAGGAGCCCTTCTACATTCGCCAACTGACGGTGCCCTTCGCCCACCGGGTGATGCGCGAGATGGGGGTGCGCTTCAACGACTTCGGCACCTTCGCCCGCGCCAATCGCTGGACGCGCCAGCAAAAATCCAGAGAGGGGCGCACGCAGACCGCCTGAGCATTGCCCGAGCGCGGCGCAGCGGTGCGCCGCCGTCTCGGCCAAGCAGTCATTCGTCGCGCCATCCTGGCAGATGAGACTCGCAACGCAATCATCCCGCCAGCAGTCGGCTAGAATCCTCAAGCGCCCGAGCGCTCCCCACAAGGGGACGCGTCCACCGGACTTCGGCGCCCTCGTAGTAGCCATGAGGCGCTCTGGATGCTCCACCCGTTTCGCTCACTGCTATTTCTGCTGTGCCTGGCCTGCGCCCTACCGGCCTGGGCAGCTGGCGCGCTGCCTCTGCTAAAGCTCGGTGCAGCCGACCTGGCCGAGCCAGTGAGTATCGAGCGCAGCCTGGTGCTGGAAGACCCCAGCGGCCAACTGACGGCCAGCGAGGTGCTGCAACGCATCCGCGAGCAAGGCCATGAGGTGCAGGGCACCGCACGCATCGGCTACACGCGCAGCGCCTGGTGGCTGGCCGTGCAGTTGCAAACGCCTCCGGCCGAACGCCTGCAACTGATCATCGGCCAGACCTTCCTCGACGACCTGGAAATCTGGCTGTTCGACGGTGACACCCCGCTCGCCCCCCTGTACAGCGGGGCCACTCGTCCATTCGCCGAGCGCGGCGAGCCCTACCCGCAGTTTCTCCTCAACCTACCGCGCCTGGGCCAAGGCCCGCACAGCCTGCTGCTGCGTGTGCAGAGCCATTCGGCGATCAACCTGCCGCTGCAGGTGGTCGGTGCCGCACAGGGTCAGCAACTGATCGCCCACAGCTGGCTGCAGAGCGGCCTGTTGATTGGCGCGCTACTGGCCCTGGCGCTGTTCTATCTGGTCAAGTACAGCACCCTGCGTGAAGCGCAGCTGGCCTACTTCAGCCTCACCTCATTGTGCGTGGCGCTCTACAACGCCAGCCTGTACAACCTGGCCGGGCTGCTCTGGCCGCAGTGGCCGCTGCTGCCCAAGTTGCTGATCAATCTGCCCACCGCCGGGATGATGATCTTCAGTTCGTTGTTCATCGCCAGCGCCCTGGGCCTGCGCCTGGGGCGCCTGCGCTGGCTGCGCGACGCCTTGTTCGCGGCCACCTTGCTGGTCAGCCTTGGCGGCGTCTTCGTCGATCACCCTCAGGCCTACCAGATCCTCAATCTTCTGACGCTGGCCACCGGGCTGTATCAGCTGCTGCTGATGATCCTCGGCGTCTATCAGCGGCGCCCTTATGCACCTGGCTACCTGCTGTGCTGGAGCGCCGCGCTGGTGCTGATGCTGCTGGTGCCGCTGAGCCGCGCCGGGCTGATCCCGCTGCCCGGCGGATTCTATGCGCTGTACGCCTACTTGCCGGCCATGAGCATGCTGCTGTTCGGCGCCCTGCTCGACAAACAGCTGGAGCGGGTGCGCCGTGTGCTGCTGAGCAGCCAGGAACAGGCCATCGACAATCTGGAGCAGTACCAGGCGCTGTTCCGTCACAGCGGCGAAGGCATCTTCCGCTGCCATCGCGACGGCCGCCTGAGTGAGGCCAACCCGAGCCTGGCGCGCCTGCTCGGTAGCGAGACCCTGCCGGACGACCTCAGCAAACTGTCCCTGCAAAGCCTGGTGGGGGAAACCCAATGGCGCTGGCTGCTGTTGCAGCTCGACGTGCAGACCGGCGCAGTCAGCTGCGAGTGCCAGCTGTACGACCTCGAACAGCGGCCCCGCTGGGTTTACCTGTCACTGCACCTGCGCCCGCATCAGGAGTTCATCGAAGGCATCGTGGTCGACCTCAGCGAGCGCCGCGCGCTGGAAGAACGCCTGCAACAGCTGGCCGCCCACGACGCCCTGACCGGCCTGCTGAACCGTCGCGAGCTGGAAAGACTGCTTTCGGAAACCCTCAACGGCACAGCCAAGCGGCGCTTCAGCCACTTGCTGCTGCTGGGGCTGGATCGCTTCAAGCAGGTCAACGACCTGTTCGGCCACTCAGCAGGTGACCAGTTGCTGAAGCAGCTGGCCAGCCAACTGCTGCATCAGCTTGCCCGTCATGCCGAGCTGGCCCGCGTCGGCGGCGATGAATTCGCCATTCTCCTGCGCGAAGTCGATGACGAAGCCGCGCTGAGCCAGGCCGAGCAACTGCGCCGCGCCGTCGAGCAGTTCGTCTTCACCTGGCAGGGACGGCCGTTTCGCCTGCACGCCAGTATCGGCATGCTGGCGCTCAGCTCCGGCGTCAGCGACTGGGAAACCGCGCTGAACTGGGCCAGCAGCGCCAGCCAGCTGGCCAAGCATCAAGGCCGCAACCGCGTGCAGCAGTTCAACCCGGCCGACGGTGCGCTGCTCGAACATCAGCGCCAACTGCAATGGATCACCCGCCTGCGCGAAGCCACCGAGCGCGGTCATTTCGAGCTGTTCTTCCAGCCGGTCCAGGCACTGCAAAGCACCACCAGCGGCCTGCATTACGAAGTACTGCTGCGTTATCGCGATCCGCAGAGCGGCGAGTGGATCAGCCCGGCGCAGTTTCTCGATGCGGCGGCGCGCTACGACTTTCTCGGCGCCATCGACCGCTGGGTGATCCAGCACCTGTGCGCCTGGCTGGCCGCCAACCCGCGGCACCTGGCGCAGCTGGCCCAGGTCAACGTCAACCTCAGCGCCAGCTCGCTGCTCGACTGCAACTTCCATCGCCTGCTGCAGGACGAACTGCAGCGCTACGGCCTGCCGCCCGGCAAGCTGTGTATCGAAGTGACCGAAATGGTGGCCCTGGGCGAGCTGGGCGTCTCCGCCCAGTGGATCGAGACGCTGCGCAGCAAGGGGCTGAAGGTCGCACTGGATGACTTCGGCAGCGGCTTCGCGTCCTACGCCTACCTGCGCCACCTGCCGCTGGACATTCTCAAGATCGACGGCAGTTTCATCAGCGGCATCGAGCACGACCCGATCAACCAGGCCATGGTCGGCTCGATGCGCCAGATCGCCGGGCAACTGGGACTGCTCACCGTTGCCGAATTCGTCGAGACCCAGGCCAGCCTGGACTGCCTGCGCCGCCTCGGTATCGACTACGCCCAGGGCTACTTCGTCGGCCGTCCGCAACCCTTGCGGCAGTTGGCCGACGACGCCCGTCGCCACGGCACTCAGGAAGCCTGATAGAGCTCCGCTGGCAGGCGTTCGAGCAGCGCCGGATGCAGACGCAGCATGCGTACGCAGCGTGCCTCGACCAGGCTCGTCGGCGCTTCGCGGGCCGGCAGCGCCAGCAGCAGACCGCTGAGGTTGAGCACCAGTGCCTCGCGTGAGAAAACACCGCTGCCCAGGCCGTAGAACGCTGCGATCAGCTCGCGCAGACCGAATGGCAGACGCCAGCGAATGCGCAAGGCCGAACCGAAGCTCGCCGCCCTGCGCTGCAGGGTCTGCTCGATCTGCTCGTTGCTCAGCTCACCGCCGGCTTCCAGCCAATCCTGCAGGCTGCGCAGCAGCGCCAGCTCCCCCAGGTTGTGCAGCAGGCCGGCGGTGTAGCACAGCTCGGCATCCAGCTTCAGCTCCAACGCCAGCCAGCGCGCCAGGTCGGCACTGCGCCGCGCCTGTTGCCAGGCGTGGCTAGCCAGCTCGGCCAGGCGCGGATCACGCAGCTGTGCGTTGCGCTGCACCGCCAGGCCCAGCACCAGGTTCAGCGTGCGCGCCACACCCAGGCGATGCAGCGCCTGAGTCAGGGTATGGCAGGGCGCGCCCTGATGCTGCGCAGCGCTACTGGCCGCAGCGATCAGCAACGCGGTGATCTGCGGGTCGCTACCGAACACCGCCTCCAGCTCGCCCAGGTCCTGTTCGCCGGACTGCAGCCCCTGACTGACCGCATTGCGCACATCGCTGAGCAGCGGCGCGCCCTGCCCCTCTTCACGCAAGGTATCGAGAAAGTCGCGCAGCTCGTTCACCAGCAGCGGCTGGCGCACCACCATCGCTGACGCAGGCGAAGGCAACAGGGCCTGCAAGCGCTGACGCAGGCTTTCGGCATTGAAGGGTTTGGCCAGGTAAGCACTCGGCGCCAGTGGTCGCGCAGCGCGCACACTGCTGGCATCCAGGCGACCACTGATGAGCACGAACGGCAGTGCCGGCGTACGCGGGTGACGGCGCAGCTGACGCAGCAGCTCCAGACCATCGAGCCCAGGCAACTCGCCATCGGCAATCACCAGATCAGGTAGGCGGCGCTTGCAGCGCGCCAGTGCCGCCTGGCCATCGCTGACCTGCAACACGCGAGCATCGCCGCGCACATCGAGCACCAGCTGCTGCAACAGGTTGGAGGTCCAGGGGTCAGCCTCGGCGATCAGAACTTCCACACAATGAGCTGAAGCAGTCATGCGAGCCTCTGGGCAAATGACGAACGGAGAGTGCCCGAACTGCATGTGCCCAAATCCACCAAAAAGCTGATGGATGAGTCAGGTCCACGGCAACGCCGCAGTCTAAACCGGGGGCTTTTGTGACGTAAGTAACAGAAGGTCGAGTTGCCCATGAAACAACCGCGACCAATGGTCGCGCCGCCCAGCACACGCGAGAACAGCAGAAACGCAGGCAACAAAAAAGCCCGCCATAAAGGCGGGCTTCTTCGACAGGTAGCCGATCAATTACTTGATCTTGGCTTCCTTGTACATCACGTGCTTGCGTACGACCGGATCGAATTTCTTGATTTCGATCTTGTCGGGGGTGGTGCGCTTGTTCTTGTCGGTGGTGTAGAAGTGGCCGGTACCGGCGCTGGACACCAAACGGATCAGTTCACGCATGACTCTCTCCTTAAACCTTTTCGCCGCGAGCGCGCAGCTCAGCCAGCACTACGTCGATGCCACGCTTGTCGATGACACGCATGCCCTTGGCAGATACGCGCAGACGCACGAAGCGCTTCTCGGACTCGACCCAGAAGCGATGGTGCTGCAGGTTCGGCAGGAAACGACGACGGGTTTTGTTGTTTGCGTGGGAAATGTTGTTCCCGGTTACCGGACCCTTACCGGTAACTTGACAGACTCTCGACATGCCTCAGCCCTCTAAAACCACATGCCCAACCCGGCATGGGTTGGCCGCTTAAACTCAATGTCATTGGCGCTCAGCGCCGCGTTTCTCGAGGGTCTTACCGGGCGCACTGGATAGCGCAAGAACCGGGCCCCTAGAAAAGAGCGCTGCTTTATACCAGAAAGCCCAGGGAGCAACAAGGAAAACTGCAGGATAAAACACAAGCCCGGGCTAGCAGACCGGCCAGGGACCGGCCCCTGGGGGCCTGATCAAGATTCGACCGCTCGTCGCCTCGCCCAGGTATTCAGCGCCCGACAAATCGACTAGGGTTGCAAGCTTGCCGTCAACGCCAGGAATGAGGAATCAACCATGCGCCTGTTGCTCGCCACTCTGCTGTGCACCCCGATTCTAGCTCAGGCCGCCACCCTCAGCGTTTGCACCGAAGCCAGTCCGGAGGGTTTCGACGTGGTGCAGTACAACTCGCTGACCACCACCAACGCCTCGGCCGACATGCTGATGAATCGCCTGGTGGAGTTCGACGCCGAGCAGGGCAAGCTGCTGCCGAGCCTGGCAAGCAGCTGGTCGATCTCCGCAGACGGCCTGACCTACGACTTCAGCCTGCGCGACGACGTGCAATTTCACCACAGCGCAGACTTCACGCCCAGCCGTAACCTGGACGCCCAGGACGTGCTGTTCAGCTTCCAGCGCATGCTCGATCCGCAGCACCCCTGGCATGCAGTCGCCACCAGCGGTTATCCACACGCCCAGTCGATGCAGTGGCCGAGCCTGATCGCCAAGGTCGAGGCGCCGGATGCGCACAGCGTGCGCATCACCCTGAACCGACGCGACGCCACCTTCCTTGCCACCCTGAGCATGGGGTTCGCATCGATCTACTCGGCCGAATATGCCGACCAGCTGATGGCCGCCGGCACCCCGCAGAAACTCAACAGCGCGCCGGTGGGCAGCGGCCCGTTCGTCTTCGAGCGCTTCCAGAAAGACGCGGTGGTGCGCTACCGCGCCAACCCGGAGTACTTCGCCGGCAAACCGGGTGTGGACCGGGTGATCTTCGCCATCACCCCGGACAGCAACGTGCGCCTGCAGAAGCTGCGCCGCGGCGAATGCCAGATCGCCCTGTCGCCGAAACCGCAGGACGTACAGGCCATCGCCGACGACGCCAAGCTGAAAAGCGCGCAGACCGCCGCCTTCATGACCGCCTTCGTCGGCATCAACAGCCAGCATGCGCCGCTCGACAAGCCGCAGGTGCGCCAGGCGATCAACCTGGCGTTCGACAAGGCCAGCTACGTCAAGGCCGTGTTCGAAGGCAGCGCCGAGCCGGCCAACGGCCCCTACCCGCCGAACACCTGGAGCTATGCCAGCGAACTGCCCGGCTACGCCCATGAGCCGGAAAAGGCCCGCGCCCTGCTGGCCGAAGCGGGCCTGAAGGACGGCTTCAAGACCACCATCTGGACGCGCCCGAGCGGCAGCCTGCTCAACCCCAACCCCAGTCTCGGCGCGCAGTTGCTACAAGCTGACCTGGCCAAGATCGGCATCGACGCCGAGATCCGCGTGATCGAATGGGGAGAGCTGATCCGCCGCGCCAAGGCCGGCGAGCATGACCTGCTGTTCATGGGCTGGGCCGGCGACAACGGCGACCCGGACAACTTCCTCACCCCGCAATTCGCCTGCGCCTCGGTGCAATCGGGCCTCAATTTCGCGCGCTACTGCGACGAAACGCTGGACAAGCTGATAGCGGACGGCAAGGCCAGCAGCGACCAGGCCGAGCGCAGCCGCCTCTATCATCAGGCGCAGAAGATCATTCAGGAGCAGGCGCTGTGGGTGCCGCTGGCCCACCCCACCGCCTTCGCCCTGCTCAGCGAGAAGGTCGAGGGCTACAAGGTCAGCCCCTTCGGCCGGCAGAATTTCGCCTCGGTGCAGATCGCACCATAAGGCGCCATCGTGGCGGACTAAAGCCCAGCCTACAGATGGCAGACTACGACACGCAGGGCGGGGGCAACCCGCCGCATCGATAACGGCGGGTACACCCGCCCTGCGCCTGTCCCAGCTACATCCAGCCCAGCTCGGCCATCGATAGCGGCTCGCCATCGCCGACGATGAAATGATCGAGCACGCGCACCTCGACCAATGCCAGCGCGTCCTTGAGCCGCTGGGTCAGCACGCGGTCGGCCTGGCTGGGCTCCGACACGCCAGATGGGTGGTTATGGGTGAGGATGACGGCCGCGGCATTGTTGCCCAGCGCTCGCTTGACCACCTGCCTGGGATAGACGCTGGCGCTGTCGATACTGCCGCGAAACAGCACCTCGAAGGCCAGCACGCGGTGCTTGGCGTCGAGAAACAGACAGCCGAACACCTCATGCGGCTCGTGACGCAGCTGCGCCTTGAGGTAATCACGCACCGCCTGCGGGCTCTCCAGCGCGGAATCGCGGCGCAGGCGCTCGGCCAGGTGACGCCGCGACATTTCCAGCACCGCCTGCAACTGCGCATATTTGGCCGGGCCCAGGCCGAGGTGCTGGCTGAAGCCGGCCAGATCGGCTTCGAGCAGGGCCCTCAGGCTGCCGAACTCGCTCAGCAGATAGCGCGCCAGGTCCACCGCACTCTTGCCGGTCACCCCGGTACGCAGAAAGATCGCCAGCAGCTCGGCGTCGGTCAGCGACGCGGCGCCCTGCTCCAGCAATTTCTCCCGCGGACGCTCTGCCGCGGGCCAATCACGAATGCTCATGTACACCTCCTTGTGCGGCGCCTCTAAAAACTACCTGCGTTGTCATCCCCAGGTTTTTCAGAGGTGCCTAGTCGAGCCAGGCGCCCACTGTTCCGCTGCGGGCGCTGTGCTATCGTAGCCCATCTTTTTACACGGGGCCGGCCTGGGGAGGCGTTGGTCACGTGGCGCACATCCACCGGTATATAAAAGGCAGGCCTATGCAGCGGCTGTATCGCAAACGCATCATTGTCGGCGTAGGGGGCGGTATTGCTGCCTACAAGAGCGCCGAACTGGTTCGCCGACTCAAGGATCAAGGCGCCGAAGTCCGCGTGGTAATGACCCAGGGCGGACGCGAGTTCATCACCCCGCTGACCCTGCAGGCCCTCTCCGGGCACCCCGTGCATCTAGATCTGCTCGACCCGGCCGCCGAAGCGGCGATGGGCCATATCGAGCTGGCGCGCTGGGCCGACCTGATCCTGATCGCCCCGGCCACCGCCGACCTGATCGCGCGACTGGCCCAGGGCGTGGCCAACGACCTGCTGACCACTCTGGTCCTGGCCACCGACGCCCCCGTCGCACTGGCGCCGGCAATGAACCAGGCCATGTGGCGCGACGACGCCACCCAGGCCAATCTCGATCTGCTGCAACAGCGCGGTATGCGCCTGTTCGGCCCGGCGTCCGGTAGTCAGGCCTGCGGCGACGTCGGCCTCGGCCGCATGCTCGAACCCAACGACCTGGCCCTGCTGGCAGCCGACTGCTTCCAGCGCCAGGCGCTCGATGGCCTGCACATCCTCATCACCGCCGGGCCGACACAGGAAAACATCGACCCGGTGCGTTACATCACCAACCACAGCTCCGGCAAGATGGGCTTCGCCCTGGCCGAGGCCGCAGCCGAGGCTGGCGCGCGCGTGACGCTGGTCAGCGGCCCGGTGCACCTGCCGACGCCGGACCGGGTCAGCCGCATCGACGTGGTCAGTGCACGTGACATGCTCGCCGCTTGCGAAGCCGCGATGCCCTGCGACGTGCTGATCGCCGCCGCAGCGGTGGCCGACTATCGCCCGGAAGTGGTCGCGCAGCACAAATTGAAGAAAGACCCCACCAGCGGCGAGGGTATGCTCCTGCAAATGGTGCGCAACCCGGATATTCTCGCCACCATCGCCGGCCGTGAGGATCGCCCGTTCAGCGTGGGCTTCGCCGCCGAAACCGAGAACCTGCTGGAATACGCCTCGCGCAAACTGCGCGACAAGAATCTCGACCTGATCGTCGCCAATGATGTGGCCAACCCCAGCATCGGCTTCAATAGTGAAGAGAACGCCATCACCGTGATCGACCGTGGGTTGCAGCCAACCAGCTTCGCCCAGACCAGCAAGGGCAAGATCGCCCGCCAGTTGATCACCCTTATCGCCGAACGACTGAACAAGAACTGACCATGCACGCTCTGCAAGCCAAGATCCTCGACCCCCGCCTCGGCCAACAATTCCCGCTGCCGCAGTACGCCACGCCCGGCTCCGCCGGCCTCGACCTGCGCGCCATGCTCAAGGAGGAGATCGTCCTCGAGCCGGGCCAGACCGTGCTGATTCCCACCGGCCTGTCGATCTACATCGGCGACCCCGGCCTGGCGGCGATGATCCTGCCGCGCTCGGGACTCGGCCACAAACACGGCATCGTCCTCGGCAACCTGGTCGGCCTGATCGATTCGGACTACCAGGGCGAGCTGATGGTGTCGTGCTGGAACCGTGGCCAGACGCCGTTCACCATCGCCATCGGCGAGCGTATCGCGCAGCTGGTGCTGGTACCCGTGGTGCAGGCGCATTTCGAATTGGTCGAACAGTTCGACGAGACCCAACGTGGCGCAGGTGGCTTTGGCCACTCCGGTAGCCACTGACTCATCCCACCGTAGGACGACCCGCCGAGGAGCACCGACGTGAAACTCTTCAAGCGTAGCGCCAAGGAAGCCGACACTGCCGCCAGCCCGGCGCCGAGCAAGTCCAGGAGCAAGGCCGCCCAACTCTCGCTGGGCCCGCTCCTGCCTGGCCTGCTGGCCGCACTGCTCGGCGTCGGCGCAGGGGGCGCACTGCTGTGGTTCGCCGATAGCAGCGGCAGCCAGGCGCGCCAGGCCGAACTGACCCAGGCCATCGGCAGCAACCAGGCCGCTGCAGTGCAACAGGCACTCAAGCAACTGCAGGCCGACAGCCTCGCGGCGGCGCGCAACCCGGAACTGCTGCAGGCACTGCAAAGCGGCGACAACCTGCAGGTCAGCGAAGCGGAACGGCGCCTGGGCTATTGGGATGGCGTGATCGATGCCCACCTCAATCGCCGTGGCGAAGCCGTCCAGAACACCTCGCGCGCCGCGCCGATGAACTTCGCCGGTCTGGATATGCTGCGCCGCGCCGAAAGCGGTCAGCAGCCGGCTGTCGAAGCCTATCGCGTCGGCAAACGCTGGTTGGCCTACAACGCCGTGGTGCTGCGCACCAGCGACAGCCAACCGCCCCAGGGCACGCTCATGCTGGCGTTCGACCTGCAACGCCTGCTCGCAGCCCTGCCGGCGCTTCCTGCCGAGTACGGCCAGGTGCAGCTGGTGCAGCAGTTCGCCAACACTCCGGCACAAATCCTGCTGCAACGCGGCCAACCAGGCGAGGGGACTACGCAGACCTTCACCACCGGCAACCCCTACTGGAAGCTCAGCTTCACCCCGGGTCCCGGCCTGACAGGGGGCGGCCTTCCGCTACCGCTGCTCGGCCTTGCGGCATTGCTGGCGCTCGGCGGCGCCCTGATCGGCCTGATTCTGGTGCAGGGTGCCCTGCAACGGCGCGTCAATGGCGATGCCCAGCAGCTTGGGCAGATGCTCAAAGAACTCTCTGCCGGTAAGAACGTCAAAGCCTTCAGCCTCAGCGTCCCGGCGCTCGATGTCCTGGCCCAGAGCCTGGCAAGACTGCCGCGTCGTAGCAGCCCTGAAGGCAGTAGTACCCCCGTTAAAGGAACAGCAGCGGCCCCCGCCGCTCAGCCGGCCGCCAAACCGGCCGAGCTGGTCGACCCGCTGTTTCAGGACACCGATATCCTCGATATCGACATTCTCGATGAAGACCAGGATCTCCTGGGACTGGAGCAGAGCCCCGCAATGAGCAAAAGCCAAAGCGCCCCGAAACTTCCCGCCGACATCTTCCGCGCCTACGACATTCGTGGCGTGGTCGGTGACACCCTGACCGCCGAATACGCCTACTGGATTGGCCGCGCCATCGGTTCGCAAAGCCTGGCCCAGGGCGAACCCAAGGTCATCGTCGGCCGTGACGGTCGCCTGTCCGGCCCGGAACTGCTGCAACAGCTTGTGCAAGGCCTGCTCGACTGCGGCTGCGAAGTCACCGATATCGGCATGGTGCCAACCCCGGTGGTGTACTTCGCCGCCAACGTGCTGGAAGGCCGCTCGGCCGTGATGCTCACCGGCAGCCACAACCCGCCGGACTACAACGGTTTCAAGATCATCATCGCTGGCGACACCCTGGCCAACGAGCAGATCCTCGCGCTGAAGAGCCGCCTGGACAACAACGACCTGGCCAGCGGCGTCGGCAGCGTGCAGCAGGTCGACGTGCTGCCGCAGTACTTCAAGACCATCCGCGACGACATCGCCCTGGCCAAGCCGCTCAAGGTGGTGGTGGACTGCGGCAACGGCGCCGCCGGCGTGATCGCCCCGCAACTGATCGAAGCCCTGGGCTGCAGCGTGATTCCGCTGTTCTGCGAAGTGGATGGCACCTTCCCCAACCACCACCCGGATCCGGGCAAGCCGGAGAACCTGGTCGACCTGATCGCCCGCGTCAAATCCGAGAACGCCGACCTGGGCCTGGCCTTCGACGGCGACGGCGACCGCGTCGGCGTGGTGACCAACACCGGCAACATCGTCTATCCGGATCGCCTGCTGATGCTGTTCGCCAAGGACGTGGTCTCGCGCAACCCTGGCGCCGACATCATCTTCGACGTCAAATGCACCCGTCGCCTGACCCCGCTGATCAGCGGCTACGGCGGTCGCCCGGTGATGTGGAAGACCGGCCACTCGCTGATCAAGAAGAAGATGAAGGAAACCGGCGCCCTGCTGGCCGGCGAAATGAGCGGCCACATTTTCTTCAAGGAGCGCTGGTACGGTTTCGACGACGGTATCTACAGCGCGGCCCGTCTGCTGGAAATCCTCAGCCTCGAAAAGCGCAACGCCGAGCAGGTGTTCAGCGCCTTCCCCAACGACATTTCCACGCCGGAAATCAACATCAAGGTCACCGAGCAGACCAAGTTCGGCATGATCGAACGCCTGCAGCGTGAAGGCCAGTGGGGCGAGGCGAACATCACCAGCATCGACGGTGTACGCGTCGACTATCCCAAGGGCTGGGGCCTGATCCGCGCCTCCAACACCACACCGGTGCTGGTGCTGCGCTTCGAAGCCGAAACCCAGGAAGAGCTGGAGCGCATCCAGGACGTGTTCCGCGCGCAACTGCTCAAGGTCGCCCCCGACCTGCAACTGCCCTTTTGACCTATTTGTTCCAGGAGCCCCTGCATGACCCTCGAGCGTGACGCCGCCGCCCAGGTTGCCAAGGTACTGTCCGAAGCCCTGCCCTATATCCGCCGCTTCGTCGGCAAGACCCTGGTGATCAAGTACGGCGGCAACGCCATGGAAAGCGAGGAGCTCAAGCAGGGCTTCGCCCGTGACATCGTGCTGATGAAGGCAGTCGGCATCAACCCGGTGGTGGTACACGGTGGCGGCCCGCAGATCGGTGATCTGCTCAAACGCCTGAGCATCGAGAGCCACTTCATCGATGGCATGCGCGTCACCGACACCGCCACCATGGACGTGGTGGAAATGGTACTCGGCGGCCAGGTCAACAAGAGCATCGTCAACCTGATCAACCAGCATGGTGGCAGCGCCATTGGCCTGACTGGCAAGGACGCCTGCCTGATCCGCGCGAAGAAACTCAAGGTCAGCCGCCAGACGCCGGAGATGACCCAGCCGGAAATCATCGATATCGGCCATGTCGGCGAAGTCACCGGAGTCAACACCGACCTGCTCAACATGCTGGTCAAGGGTGACTTCATCCCGGTCATCGCGCCCATCGGGGTCGGCCCGGACGGCGAGTCTTACAACATCAACGCCGACCTGGTGGCCGGCAAGGTGGCCGAGGCGCTGAAAGCCGAGAAGCTGATGCTGCTGACCAACATCGCCGGCCTGATGAACAAGCAGGGTGACGTACTCACCGGCCTGAACACCGAGCAGGTCAACGAGCTGATCGCCGACGGCACCATCTACGGCGGCATGCTGCCGAAGATCAAATGCGCCCTGGAAGCCGTGCAGGGTGGCGTGACCAGCTCGCACATCATCGATGGCCGTGTGCCCAATGCGGTGCTGCTGGAAATCTTCACCGATGTCGGCAACGGCACCATGATCAGCAATCGCAAGCGCCCTTAACAGCGGCCGCTACGCGGCCTTCTGATGCCCCTCTCCCGCTCGCGGGAGAGGGCTTGGCAAACATAGCGATGCGCATACTCGGGCCCATCCGCGCGACGGCGAACTGCTGACCAGCGGTGAAATCGTCTATGTATACGCTGATAGCGCGACACGCGGCAGCGCTGGCTCAGTGGCTCAGTGGCTCAGGGAAAAGATCAAGAACGTCGAGAAGGTTGCGCCGCAGAACTGAACGTCAGGGTTTGCTCTGCGGCTCGCCGAACAACTCCGCCAGACGTGCGCGATCAGCGGCGAAACTGGCCTCCGCTTGGGCGCGTGCGTCCTTGTAACGGGCGATATCACGCAGCAGACGCTGCTGTTCTTCCTTGAGGTTGTTGATCTGCGCCAGCAGGTGCTCCGGTACCTGGCGCCCGGCACGCTCATGATCGGCGGCCTGGCTCTGCAGATTGGCCTGCTGGGTACGCACCGACTGCAGATTGCCGCGAGCGACGCTGGTGACGCCATCGAGCTCGGACAGCTTGCGTTCGCGAGCGCGGTCGACATCATCGAGATTGGTGTACAGGCGCAGCAGTTGGGCATCGTTGCTGGCGCGAACCTTGTCCGCCTGCATGCGGGCGAACTCTTCCGGCGTCGGTGCAGGCGGAATCACTCGCACCACCCGGCCCTGATCGTTGAGCACCTCGTAACCCTTGCCGATGAGCTCCGGCGGCACGCCCTGACGACTGAGCACCGTCACGCCCTTGTTATCGACATAGCGATACAGCTCGGCAGCCACTCCAGACAACGGCAGTAGCAGGCTACAGAGCAGCGTACAGCGGGTCAGGAGCGGTGCAGGCATAGGACAACCTTGTGCTAGGGCTAGATTCCGTACTCGGCGCGATAGGCTTCGACAGCCGGCAGATATTGCTTCAGTTCAGCATCCCCTGCCAGATATTCCAATACCTGTTCGAGTGACACGATGCTCACTACCGGCATACCGAAGTCGCGCTCGACCTCCTGAATCGCGGAGAGCTCGCCCTGGCCACGCTCCTGGCGGTTCAGCGCGATCAGCGTGCCGGCAGCCTGGGCGCCCTGGCCCTGGATGATCTGCATCACTTCGCGGATGGCGGTGCCTGCGGTAATCACGTCATCGACGATCAGCACACGGCCCTGGAGTGGCGCGCCGACCAGAGTGCCGCCTTCGCCGTGATCCTTGGCTTCCTTGCGGTTGAAGCACCAGGGCAGATCGCGCTGATGATGCTCGGCCAGCGCGACGGCAGTGGTCGCCGCCAGCGGAATGCCCTTGTAGGCCGGGCCGAACAGCACGTCGAATTCGATGCCGCTATCGACGATAGCCGCCGCATAGAAACGCCCCAGCTGGGCCAGCGCCAGGCCGCTGTCGAACAGGCCGGCGTTGAAGAAATAGGGGCTGGTGCGCCCGGACTTGAGGGTGAACTGACCGAAACGCAGAACTCCGCGCTCGATGGCAAAACGAATGAAATCGCGCTGGTACGCTTGCATGAAAAGTCCCGGACGGCACGGATTTAGCTAATTGAAGTGAGCTCGGGTATCATACATGCATGTGTTTTTGGGGGCCATTTATGCGGATCATCAGTGTGAACGTGAATGGTATTCAGGCTGCGGCCGAGCGAGGTCTGCTCAGCTGGCTGCAAGCCCAGAATGCCGACGTGATCTGCCTGCAAGACACCCGTGCCTCCGCCTTTGAAATGGACGACCAAGCCTTCCAGCTGGATGGTTATTTCCTCTATGCATGCGACGGTGAAGTGCCCAGCCAAGGTGGCGTGGCGCTCTACTCGCGATTGCAACCCAAGGCGGTGATCAGCGGCCTCGGCTTCGAGATGGCCGATCGCTACGGGCGCTACCTGCAGGCAGATTTCGACAAGGTAAGTATCGCCACCCTGCTTCTGCCAAGCGGGCGGGACGGTGACGAGAGCTTGAATCAGAAATTCAAGTTCATGGACGACTTCACCCACTATCTGGACAAGCAACGGCGCAAGCGTCGCGAGTACATCTACTGCGGCTCGCTGCACGTGGCGCACCAGAAGATGGACGTGAAGAACTGGCGCGATTGCCAGCAATCACCGGGCTTCCTGGCGCCCGAACGCGCCTGGATGGATGAAGTGGTCGGCAACATGGGCTATGTCGACGCCCTGCGCGAAGTCAGCCGCGAAGGGGACCAGTTCAGTTGGTGGCCGGACAACGAACAGGCCGAGATGCTCAACCTGGGCTATCGCTTCGACTACCAGTTGCTCACTCCGGGCATGCGCCGCAGCGTTCGCAGCGCCCGCCTGCCGCGTCAGCCGCGCTTCTCCCAGCATGCGCCGCTGATCGTCGATTACGACTGGATTCTCAGCATCTGATCGACAGATACGAAAAAGCCGGCTTATCGCCGGCTTTTTCTTGCACGCAGCTTTACTTCACCAGGCGCCAGCTGAAGGGGTAGCGATAAGCCTGCCCCTCGTTGGCCTTGATCCCGGCGATGATGGTCAGCACCAGCGCGGCCAGGCCCAGCAGCATCAGCAATGGGAAGCCGATTACCACCACCATCAGAATGAAGCAGACGACAGCGGCCAGCGCCACGCTGATCTGGAAGTTCAGCGCTTCCTTGCCCTGAGCGTCGACGAAGGGGTCCATGTCCTTCTTGATCTGCCAGATGATCAGCGGCCCGAGCAGATTACCGAACGGGAACACCAGGCCGAGAAAGGCGGCGAAGTGACAGAACATCGCCCACTGACGTGCTTCCTGGCTGGGCGTCGGAACCGGGTCTTGCATATCGTCATTCATGCGGGTGCTCCTTGCGCGGTTGAAGATCTCAGTCGACCAGAGCGGCCTTCTGCAGTTCAAAGATCTCGTTCATACCCTTCTGCGCCAGCGCCAGCATGGCGTTGAACTCGTCAGGCTGGAACGGCGCACCTTCGGCGGTGCCCTGCACTTCGATGAAGCCGCCGGCGTTGGTCATCACCACGTTGAGGTCGGTCTCGGCGGCGGAATCTTCCAGGTAATCCAGATCCAGTACCGGCTCACCCTGGTAGATGCCGACCGACACGGCTGCGATCATCTGCTTGAGCGGCTCGCCTTTCAGCGCACCACGCTTCTTCAGCACCTTCAGCGCGTCGATCAGCGCCACCATGGCCCCAGTGATGGACGCGGTACGGGTACCGCCGTCGGCCTGGATCACGTCGCAGTCGACGTACAGGGTGTTCTCGCCCAGCTTGGTCATGTCCAGCGCAGCGCGCAGCGAACGGCCGATCAGGCGCTGGATTTCCAGGGTACGACCACCCTGCTTGCCGCGGCTGGCCTCACGCTGGTTACGCTCGCCGGTGGCGCGCGGCAGCATGCCGTACTCGGCGGTCAACCAACCCTGGCCCTGGCCCTTGAGGAAACGCGGCACGCCGGACTCGACGCTGACGGTACAGATCACCTTGGTATCGCCGAACTCCACCAGCACCGAGCCCTCGGCGTGCTTGGTGTAGTTGCGGGTGATGCGAATCGAGCGCAACTGATCGGCGGCGCGGCCACTGGGACGTTTCATCGAGCGATACCTACTTCGTTAAGTGAAAACAGTCCGCATTATAGGGGCCGGGCGGCTGTGGCGACATGCCGAATTGGGTCGGGTCGATTCACTGCGCTACAATCCTGCGTTTTTCGACGCCGACTTCCACGAGGTATCCCATGGTTCACAGCATGACGGCCTTTGCCCGCAACGAGCAGGCAACCGCCCACGGCACCCTGAGCTGGGAACTGCGCTCGGTCAATCACCGCTATCTCGAGCCGCATCTGCGCCTGCCCGAAGCGTTTCGCGACCTCGAAGGCGCCGTGCGTGAAGCACTGCGCCAGGGCCTGTCGCGCGGCAAGGTGGAATGCACCCTGCGCTTCGCCGAAGAAAGCGCCGGTAAACAACTGCAGGTCGACAGCGAGCGCGCTCGCCAACTGATCAGCGCCGCCGAGCAGGTCGCGGCGCTGATTCAGCAACCGGCGCCACTCAACCCACTGGAAGTGCTGGCCTGGCCAGGCGTGCTGGTAGCCGACTCGGCCGACCCGCAAGCCCTCAACGCGGCCGCGCTGAAGCTGTTCGACCAGGCGCTGGGCGAGCTCAAGGCCGGCCGCGCCCGTGAAGGCGCGGAACTGGCCAAGCTGCTCAACGAGCGCCTCGACAGCATCCTCGACGAAATCGCCGCCTTGCGCCAACTGGTGCCGCAGATGCTCGCCGGCCAGCGCCAGAAGATCGAAACCCGCTTCGCCGAGATGCAGGCCGAGCTCGACCCGCAACGCCTGGAACAGGAGCTGGTGCTGCTGGCGCAGAAGAGCGACGTGGCCGAGGAACTGGACCGCCTGAGCACCCACGTCAGCGAAGTGCGCCGCGTGCTCAAGGCTGGCGGCGCCGCGGGTCGGCGCCTGGACTTCCTGATGCAGGAACTCAACCGCGAAGCCAACACCCTCGGTTCCAAAGCCTTCGACCCGCGCAGCACGCAAGCGGCAGTCAACTTGAAAGTCCTGATCGAGCAGATGCGCGAGCAGGTTCAGAATATCGAGTGAAGATGGCTACGCTAGGCTATACCGCGTACAAATCAGGTTCGAAATGCTCATTTACAGTCGTAAACTCCGCTTTCTCACCTGATTTCGCCTTGCCCAGCCGTCGCTCGCTACGTTTTCACGTCCACCAAGATTCGCTCAGGAAGCTCTAATGGCCACCACCGGCACCCTCTACATCATTTCCGCACCTTCCGGCGCCGGCAAGACCAGCCTGGTCAAGGCCCTGATCGACAGCGAAGCGCAAATTCGCGTCTCGGTTTCGCACACCACGCGTGCCATGCGCCCGGGCGAGCAGGACGGGGTCAACTACCACTTCGTCGAGCATGCGCACTTCAGCGCCATGATCGAGCGCAGCGAGTTCCTCGAGCATGCGCAGGTCTTCGACAACTTCTACGGCACCTCGCAGAAGTGGGTCGAACAGACCCTGGCCGAAGGTTTCGACCTGATCCTGGAGATCGACTGGCAGGGCGCGCAGCAGGTGCGCAAGCTGATGCCGCAGGCCAAGTCCATCTTCATCCTGCCGCCGACCCAGGAGGCCCTGCGCCATCGCCTGACCAATCGCGGCCAGGACAGCGGCGAGATCATCGAGCGGCGCATGCGCGAGGCGGTCAGCGAAATGAGCCACTACGTCGAGTACGACTACCTGGTGATCAACGATGACTTCAACCACGCCCTGAGCGACCTGAAAGCCATCTTCCGCAGCAATCAGTTGATCCAGCAGCAACAGCAGCAGCGCCATGCCGGCCTGCTCAGCGAACTGCTGGCGTAAAACAGCGCTTCCATTGTCGCTGGTGATTTTTTAGACTATTCAGTCCGCTCGCCCGCTCGGGCCAAGCTTATCCGCACAAGTTACGAGGAACACCATGGCTCGCGTTACCGTCGAAGATTGCCTGGACAACGTTGATAACCGCTTCGAACTGGTCATGCTCGCGACCAAGCGTTCGCGCCAGCTGGCCACCGGCGGCAAAGAGCCGAAAGTGGCTTGGGAAAACGACAAGCCCACCGTAGTGGCCCTGCGCGAAATCGCGGCTGGCCTGGTGGACTATGAAGTGATCGCCCAGGACGACATCGTCGAGGAAGAGCCGCTGTTCGCCGCCTTCGAGGAAGAGGCCAACGAGCCTCTGTAAGTCGATGATGCCGGGTCGAAGTCGCGCGGCGTGTAGCCAAGCCAGCCCTGAGGGGGATACCCCATGGCAGGCATAGACGCTCTCGCCGACCGACTTTCGGCCTACCTCGGCCATGACCAGGTCAACCTGGTACGCCGAGCCTACTTCTACGCCGAACAGGCGCACGATGGCCAACGCCGCCGCAGTGGCGAAGCCTACGTGACCCATCCGCTGGCCGTGGCCAGCATCCTCGCTGAAATGCACATGGATCATCAGAGTCTGATGGCCGCCATGCTGCACGACGTCATCGAAGACACCGGCATCGCCAAGGAAGCGCTCAACGCGCAGTTCGGCGAAACCGTGGCCGAACTGGTCGACGGGGTCAGCAAGCTGACCCAGATGAACTTCGAGACCAAGGCCGAGGCGCAGGCCGAGAACTTCCAGAAGATGGCCATGGCCATGGCCCGCGATATCCGCGTGATTCTGGTCAAGCTCGCCGACCGCCTGCACAACATGCGCACCCTCGATGCCATGCCGCACGAGAAGAGCCGGCGCATCGCCAAGGAAACCCTGGAAATCTACGCCCCCATCGCCAACCGACTGGGCATGCACAACATGCGCGTGGAGTTCGAAGACCTGGGCTTCAAGGCCATGCACCCGATGCGCTCCGAGCGCATCCGCGCCGCCGTGCGCCGTGCTCGGGGCAACCGCAAGGAAATCGTCGCCAAGATCGAGGAATCGATCCAGGTCTGCCTGCAACACGAAGGCATGGAAGGCGAGGTGATCGGCCGCGAGAAGCACCTCTACAGCATCTACCAGAAGATGCGCGGCAAACGTAAGGCGTTCAACGAGATCATGGACGTCTACGCCTTCCGCATCATCGTCGACAAGGTCGACACCTGCTACCGCGTGCTTGGCGCCGTGCACAACCTGTATAAACCCTTGCCCGGGCGCTTCAAGGATTACATCGCGATTCCCAAGGCCAACGGCTACCAGTCGCTGCACACCACGCTGTTCGGCATGCACGGCGTGCCCATCGAGATCCAGATCCGCACCCGCGAGATGGAAGAGATGGCCAACAACGGCATCGCTGCGCACTGGCTGTACAAGTCCAACGAGGACGAAGTGCCGAAGGGCAACCACGCCCGCGCGCGCCAGTGGGTCAAGGGCGTGCTGGAGTTGCAGCAACGTGCCGGCAACTCGCTGGAATTTATCGAGAGCGTGAAGATCGACCTGTTCCCGGACGAGGTCTACGTGTTCACGCCCAAGGGCCGCATCATGGAGCTGCCGAAAGGCTCCACGGCGGTCGACTTCGCCTATGCGGTGCACACCGACGTCGGCAACACCTGCATCGCCTGCCGCATCAACCGTCGCCTGGCGCCACTGTCGCAGGCGCTGGAAAGCGGTTCGACGGTGGAAATCGTCACCGCCCCGGGCGCACGGCCGAATCCGGCCTGGCTCAACTTCGTGGTCACCGGCAAGGCGCGCACGCATATCCGCCATGCGCTCAAGCAGCAGCGCCGCTCGGAATCCATCAACCTCGGCGAACGCCTGCTGAACAAGGTGCTGGCCAGCTTCGATACGCATCTGGAGAAGATCGCTCCCGAGCGAGTGCAAGCCGTGCTGGGCGAGTATCGCCAGGAAGTCATCGAGGACCTGCTCGAAGACATCGGCCTGGGCAACCGCATGGCTTACGTCGTGGCCCGTCGCCTGCTGGCCGAAAGTGGCGACGAAACCCTGCCCGGCAGTGAAGGGCCGCTGGCGATTCGCGGTACCGAGGGCCTGGTGCTGAGCTACGCCAAGTGCTGCACACCGATTCCGGGCGATCCCATCGTCGGCTACCTGTCTGCCGGCAAGGGCATGGTGGTACACATGGAAAGCTGCCGGAACATCGTCGAAATCCGCCACAACCCGGAAAAGTGCATCCAGCTCAACTGGGCCAAGGACGTCACCGGCGAATTCAACGTCGAACTGCGCGTCGAGCTGGAGCACCAGCGCGGCCTGATCGCCCTGCTGGCCAGCAGCGTCAATGCTGCCGATGGCAACATCGAGAAGATCAGCATGGACGAACGCGATGGTCGCATCAGCGTGGTACAACTGGTGGTCAGCGTGCATGACCGCGTACACCTGGCCCGCGTGATCAAGAAACTGCGCGCGCTCAAAGGCGTGATGCGTATCACCCGAGTACGCGCCTGACACAATCCCCCTATTTCCAGTCTGTAGGCTGGGTGCCTCGACCCAGTCAGTTCTCATAAGGAGCGATTCATGAGCAAGACCGTCATCAGCAGCGACAAGGCCCCCGCCGCCATCGGCACCTACTCCCAGGCGATCAAGGCCGGCAATACCGTCTACATGTCTGGCCAGATCCCGCTGGATCCGGTGAGCATGGAGCTGGTCGAAGGTTTCGAAGCGCAGACCGTACAGGTGTTCGAAAACCTCAAGGCCGTAGCCGAAGCAGCCGGCGGCTCGTTCAAGGACATCGTCAAGCTCAACATCTTCCTCACCGACCTGTCGCATTTCGCCAAGGTCAACGAGATCATGGGCCGTTACTTCGAACAGCCTTACCCGGCGCGTGCGGCCATCGGCGTTGCCGCCCTGCCGCGTGGTTCGCTGGTGGAAATGGACGCGATTCTGGTTCTGGAATAAGCGCCACAGCGGGGCCTCACGCCCCGCTCTTCCCTCCTCACGTAGCATGGAGATCACCATGCGTCTGCTTTCCCTGCTGCTCTGCGCGACCCTGCTGGCCGGCTGCGCCAGCAAGCCGAACAACGACCCGAGTGGAACCTGGATCAACCAGGCCGCCATCGACGCCGCCCGTGAAAGCGGTCGTCTACGCGAAGCCCTGCTCGCCTATGGTCCCAACCTCGAATGGCATATCGCTCCTGACCGTCAGCAAGCCAGCTACAGCAATGGCTTCGAGCTGGCCGAAGGCAAGCTGCAGAGCGCCGCAGAGGGACGCTGGCAGGTCACCTTCTATGGCGATTACCAGGAACAGCTGAGCGTGCAGAATGGCGAACTGGTGCAGATCGCCAGCGACTACTGGCCCGAGCAGCACTTCACCCGCGTCGATGGCGCGGGCGAACCCAAGGCTCTGGGCAGCAGCTTCGAACAGGCGCTATACCGCGACTACCTGGGCGGTGACTGGCTGATCGAGGAAGGCCAAGGCCAGGGCGGCCTGGTGCGTTTCGACAGCGACGGCCAGGTGCATGGCCTACCCGGCGCCGAGCGCTTCGCCCTGTGCCTGGCGGGCGACTGCGCCGCCATGAGCGGCGAGCACGACAGTATCTGGCTGCAGGCGGGCGATCAGGGTAGCCCCTGGCTGTTCGTCCACGAGGGCAACCAGTTGCGCATCTTCGAAGCGCACAACCGCGCCCAGTTCGACGAGATGCCCGAGTACCAGCCCGGCCCGCAGCGCTGGCTGCTCAAGCGCCGCTGACGTGGGATGCGCCGACTCCGGGCAGGAGCGGCGCCAGCTAAAAAGCCCCCAGCAGCAACCAGACACCCAGCGCCAGCAACAACCCGCCGCAGCCGCGATCCAGCCAGCGTACCCGGCGCTGCAACCAGGCGCGCCAGCGCGCCTGATCGAGCAGGCGTACCAACGCCAGATCCCAGCACAGCACCACCAGGGTCATCCACGCCATCGCCAGGCCCAGCCCCCATGCCGGCATCGCGGACTCGCGCAACACCCCGAACAGCCCGGCGTAGAACAGCGGCAGCTTGGGGTTGAGGCTGCTGGCCAGCAAGCCCTGGCGCATACCCTTGCACAACCCGCCCAGCCTCAGCTGGTCGCCCTGCGGCAGCAGCAGATCCCGCCGCGAGGCCAGCGCCTGCAGACCGATCCAGGCGAAGTACAAGCCGCCGACAAGCTGCATACCGCGCCACAACCAACTGCCCTCGGCGGGTAGCAGCGCCATGACGAACAGCACCAGCAGCATGCTCAGCAGGTTGGCCAGCGCGATGCCACAGGCGCAACCGTCGGCCTGACGCCGGCCTTGCGCCAGCGCGGTACGAATCAACAGAAAGAAATCCGGCCCTGGCGACAGCAGGGCCGCGAAATGAGTACCGGCAACCAGTAGAAACAGCGCGAACATGCAACCTCCGTTTGGCGGAGGCAGTGTCGGCAACTACCGCTAGCGATGTATTGGAAAAAACTCAGAGGAACTCACCCTGATGCCATGCCCTCCACCTTTCCACGTCCTCACCGGCGGCCCCGGCAGCGGCAAGAGCAGTCTGCTGGCAGCTCTGGCGCAGGCCGGCCACAGTACTTGCGAGGAAGCCGGCCGGGCGATCATTCGCGAGCAACAGGCCATCGGCGGCGCCGGCCTGCCCTGGCGTGACCCGAAGCTGTTCGCCGAACTGATGCTGGCCTGGGAGCTCAGGGTTCATCGCCAGGCACTGACGATGAAGGGGCCGGTGTTCTTCGACCGCAGCCTGATCGACATCATCGGCTACCTGCGCCTGAACGACCTGCCGGTCGGCGAACACCTGTTGCAGGCGGCGCGCCAGTTGCGCTACCAGCGGCAAGTGTTCCTGCTGCCCCACTGGCCACAGATCTACCGCAACGACCCTGAGCGCCGCCAGGATGCGGCCGAGGCCGAACGGACCTGCGCGGTGATGCGCGAGGTCTATGCCGAAGCGGGCTATCAGTTGCTCGAGGTCCCACCGGCGAGCCTGGCGCAGCGCCGCGACTTCGTCCTGCGGTGCTGCGTGCTCAGCCCTGCGCCAGCGTGCGAAAGCGCCCCGGAGTGACCCCGGTGAAGCGGCGAAACACACCGTTGAAGTGCGCCTGGTCATAGAAACCCAGCTCCAGCGCCACCTCGGCCAGCGCCTGCCCTTGCAGCAACCTGCGCTTGGCTTCGCGCACCCGGCGCTGCAGCAAGTAGGTGTGCGGCGGCACGCCATAGGCCCGGCGAAACGCCTCGATCAGGTGTCGCGGGTGACGCTGCACCAGGCCGGCCAAGCGTTCCAGACTGACGGCCTCGGCGTAGTGCGCCTCCAGATAATCCCGCAGGGCCGCCGTCACCCCGCTGTCGCGACGGGCCGGGCGCGCCTCGCGCAAGCCACCATGACGGACGAATACCTGCTCCAGCAGCCCCAGGAGCTCGCTTTCCAGCCCCAGCGCATCGCTGCGTTCGAAGGCATCCGCCAGGCGCGCCAGGCGCATCGCGACCTGTCCATCATCGGCCGGATTGAGTTCACGAAATCCTTCGGGCAGCCGCTTGCGGCCAAGCAACGTGGGCAGGCGCGACTCCTCGATATAGAGCATGCGATAGACCACGCGCTCGGACTCGGCATGCCCGGTGTGCGGCTCCTCGGGGTTCATCAGCGACAGCGTGCCGGCAGGCAGTGCATAGCGCTGGCCACGGCATTGATAGCCGCCCACCCCATGCACGATGGCGCCGATCGCGAAGGCATCGTGGCTGTGCCGACCGAATGCCTGCCCGGAGAAATCGGCGTGAAACAGCTCGACGCCCGGCAACCACGGCTTGGCCAGCAGGCTATTGGCGTCCACCTCAGTGCCCGCCGATGATCGCCGCATAGCCCTCGCGATAGCTGGGGTACTGCGGCGCCCACCCCAGCGCACGGGCGCGGGCATTGCGGCAGCGCTTGCTGCCAGCACGGCGCACACGCTGTTCATCGCTCCAATGGCTGACGCCCAGTTGCTCGCGCAGCCAGCCCACCACCTCATGCAGCGGCGCCGGCTCATCGTCGACACCCAGATAACAGTCGGCCAGAGAGGCACCCTCGGCGTCCGCCTGCAGCAGCGTGGCGAACAGGCCTGCAGCGTCATCGACATGAATGCGATTGCCATACAGCGGCGGCGTCTCACTGACCCGATAGCCTCCACGTACCTGGCTCAGCAGCCATTCACGACCGGGGCCGTAGAGCCCGGTCAGGCGCACCGTGGTCGCGGCCAGGCCGCTGTCGAGCGCGACGCGTTCGGCCTCACGCATGATCACGGCGGAAAAGCTCTGGGCCTCGGCTGGAGCGTCTTCATCGATCCATTCGCCTTGCTGCTGCCCATACACGCCGCTGCTGGACGCGAAGAAAATACGTCGCGGGCGCTGGCCATGCTGTGCCAGCCAGCCCAGCACACGGCGCAGGCCATCGATATAGGCCGCGCGGTAACCGGCCTCGTCGTGCTCGATAGCGGCGGCGCAGTAGACGAGATAGTCCAGCGGCCCCTGCGGCCAGCCCGGCGGACAGGCATCGGCATGCAGATCACCCGCCAGCGGCTCGATGGCGGCCGGCAGCGCAGCCACGTTGCGCCGCATGCCCAGCACACGCCAGCCCTGGTCGGCCATGCGCAGACCCAGACGGCTGCCGACGTCCCCGCACCCGGCGATCAGCAGACTTTTGCTTCCCGACATGCTTTTCTCCATGACCTTTACGCAAAAACGCAGTGTAACAGGCCGTCCCAGAGCGCTGGCGAGGCAGCCGGCGCCAGGCGGCAACGCGACGACGCCTGGGTGAAGGCGCGCGCAGCAGGCGCCAAAGTCGCGATAGTTGTGCAACAGCCTGTTAGCCCGGTTGGTTCATCTGTTTGCAAAGGCTATGCTTGGCGGCAACTTAATGGATAAACACTATGACCCTCACCGAACTGCGCTACATCGTCACCCTCGCTCAGGAACAGCATTTCGGTCGCGCCGCCGAACGCTGCCATGTCAGCCAGCCAACCCTGTCGGTCGGTGTGAAGAAGCTGGAGGACGAGCTCGGCGTACTGATTTTCGAGCGCAGCAAGAGCGCCGTGCGCCTGACCCCGGTCGGTGAGGGCATCGTCACCCAGGCGCAGAAAGTGCTGGAGCAGGCCCAGGGCATTCGCGAACTGGCTCAGGCCGGCAAGAACCAGCTGACTGCACCGCTGAAGATCGGCGCCATCTACACCGTTGGCCCTTATCTGTTCCCGCACCTGATTCCGCAGCTGCACCGGGTCGCTCCGGACATGCCGCTGTACATCGAGGAAAACTTCACTCACATCCTGCGCGACAAGCTGCGCACTGGTGAGCTGGACGCCATCATCATCGCCCTGCCGTTCCAGGAAGCCGATGTCCTGACCAAGCCGCTGTACGACGAGCCCTTCTACGCGCTGCTGCCAGCTGGCCACCCCTGGGCGGCGATGGACACCATCGACACCAAGTTGCTCAACGACAAGAGCCTGCTGCTGCTCGGCGAAGGCCACTGCTTCCGCGATCAGGTACTGGAGGCCTGCCCCACCCTGCGCAAGGGCGGCGACGACCACGGCAAGCACACCACGGTCGAATCTAGCTCGCTGGAAACCATCCGTCACATGGTCGCCTCCGGCCTTGGCGTGTCGATCCTGCCGTTCTCGGCGGTGGACAGCCACCACTACGCGCCGGGCGTGATCGAAGTGCGTCCGCTCAGCGCGCCGGTGCCCTTCCGCACCGTGGCCATCGCCTGGCGCGCCAGCTTCCCGCGGCCCAACGCCATCGAAGTGCTGGCTGACTCCATCCGCCTCTGCTCGGTCGCCCGCAGCCCGCAGACCAAGAGCGCCTGAGGCCGGACGTGAGCGAGCTGTCAGCGATTTCCGTCACCGCGCTGAAAGGCGTAGGCGCCGCGCTGGCGGAAAAACTCGCCAAGGTCGGTCTGGAAAACCTGCAGGATGTGCTGTTCCACCTGCCGCTGCGCTACCAGGACCGCACCCGCATCACCCCCATCGGCGCGCTACGCCCGGGGCAGGATGCGGTCGTCGAGGGCATCGTTGCCGGTGCTGACGTGGTCATGGGCCGTCGCCGTAGCCTGCTGGTGCGCCTGCAGGATGGCAGCGGCACCCTCAGCCTGCGCTTCTTCCACTTTAGCCAGGCGCAGAAGGACGGCCTGAAGCGCGGCACCGCCCTGCGCTGCTATGGCGAAGTACGCCCCGGCGCCACCGGCCTGGAGATCTACCACCCGGAATACCGCGCGCAGAGCGGCGACGAGCCGGTCCCGGTTGAGCAAAGCCTGACGCCCATCTACCCGACCACCGAAGGACTGACCCAGCAGCGCCTGCGCCAGCTCAGCCAGCAGGCGCTCGCGCGCCTTGGCCCGCGCAGCCTGCCGGACTGGCTGCCCGACGAGCTGGCCCGCGACTATCGCCTGGCGCCGCTGAGCGATGCCATCCGCTACCTGCACCGGCCACCACCGGACGCCGATGTCGAAGAACTCGCCGAGGGCCGCCACTGGGCGCAGCATCGCCTGGCCTTCGAAGAACTGCTGACCCATCAGCTGTCGCTGCAACGCCTGCGCGAACAGGTACGCGCCCAGCAGGCGCCAGCCCTGCCGCCGGCGAAAAAACTGCCACAGCTGTACCTGCAGAACCTCGGCTTTGCCCCGACCGGCGCGCAGCAGCGCGTCGGCGCCGAGATCGCCTATGACCTGGCGCAGAGCGAACCCATGCTGCGTCTGGTGCAGGGTGACGTCGGCGCCGGCAAGACGGTGGTCGCCGCCCTGGCCGCCCTGCAGGCGCTGGAGGCCGGTTACCAGGTAGCGCTGATGGCGCCGACCGAGATCCTCGCCGAGCAGCACTTTCTCAATTTCAGCAAATGGCTGGCGCCGCTCGGTCTGGACGTGGCCTGGTTGGCCGGCAAGCTCAAGGGCAAGGCACGTGCCGCCGCACTGGAGCAGATCGCCGCCGGCTGCCCGATGGTGGTCGGCACCCACGCCCTGTTCCAGGACGAAGTGAAGTTCAAACGCCTGGCCCTGGTGATCATCGACGAGCAGCACCGCTTCGGCGTGCAGCAACGACTGGCGCTACGCCAGAAAGGCATCGACGGACGCCTCAGCCCGCACCAGTTGATCATGACCGCCACCCCCATCCCGCGCACCCTGGCGATGAGCGCCTACGCCGATCTGGACACGTCGATCCTCGACGAACTGCCGCCCGGACGGACGCCGGTCAACACCCTGGTGATTGCCGACAGCCGCCGTATCGAGGTGGTCGAGCGGGTGCGCAATGCCTGCCAGCAGGGGCGCCAGGCGTACTGGGTATGCACCCTGATCGAAGAGTCCGAAGAACTCACCTGCCAGGCTGCCGAAACCAGCTTCGAGGAGCTTTCTGCGGCGCTTGGCGAGTTGCGTGTCGGGCTGATCCACGGACGCATGAAGCCCGCCGAAAAGGCGGCGGTGATGGACGAATTCAAGCAGGGCAACCTGCAGCTGCTGGTGGCCACCACGGTGATCGAAGTCGGCGTCGACGTGCCCAACGCCAGCCTGATGATCATCGAAAACCCCGAGCGCCTGGGCCTGGCCCAGTTGCACCAGTTGCGCGGCCGGGTCGGGCGCGGCAGCGCCGCCAGCCACTGCGTCTTGCTCTACCATGCGCCCCTGTCACAACTGGGGCGCGAGCGCCTGGCGATCATGCGCGAGACCACCGACGGTTTCGTCATCGCCGAGAAGGATCTTGAACTGCGCGGCCCCGGCGAAATGCTCGGCACCCGGCAGACCGGCCTGTTGCAGTTCAAGGTCGCTGACCTGATGCGCGATGCCGACCTGTTACCCGCCGTGCGCGACGCCGCGCAAGCTCTTTTGGAACATTGGCCGCAACATGTGGCTCCATTGTTGGAGCGCTGGTTGCGTCACGGCCAGCAATACGGTCAAGTGTGAACCTGTTCACAGGACAACCGTCGCCACGAACCTTTGCGCAAATCCTCGCTGGTTATACTCCGGGGCACATGCGCCAACGCTGGATATCGATATGACTGAAGCAGCCTTCGCCGCCAATCCAACTCCGCAACCACCTGCCGTGATCGTGCAACTGCTGGAGAAACTCGCCGTGCCCTACCAGGTGCGTGCGGAGCGACCGGGCCAGCCAAGCGAAGCACGCCTGCAAGCCGTGCTGTTGGACGACGCCGTCGGTGCCCTGCTGGTGCTCTACCCGCGCAGCCAATTGCTCGACCTGTCGCGCCTGGCCGAACTGACCGGGCGCCAGCTCACCGCGGTCAAACCGGAGCGCCTGGAGCGCATGCTCGGCAAGCACAACCTGGCCGCCCTGCCCGGCCTGCCACCGCTGACCAGCTCGCCTTGCCTGTATGAGGAACGCCTGCTGCTGGCCCCCAGCCTGCTGATCGATTCCGGCCAGCCTGGCGTGCTGCTGGAAATCCCCACCGACGCATTCAAGGCGCTGCTGAGCAAGGCCAGCGCGGCGCGTTTCGGCGAGCCGGTCAGCGCGATCAAACCGAACCTCGATCGCCCGCATGACGACCGCGCGGAAATCACCCAGGCGGTACAGGCTTTCACCGCGCGGCGCATCCAGCAGCGCCTGGAAGAAACCATCGAGATTCCACCGCTGCCGGAAACCGCGCAGAGAATCATCAAACTACGGGTCGACCCCAATGCCACGGTGGACGACATCACTGGCGTGGTGGAAACCGATCCGGCGCTGGCCGCCCAGGTGGTCAGCTGGGCGGCCTCGCCCTACTACGCCGCACCCGGCAAGATTCGCTCGGTGGAGGACGCCATCGTTCGCGTGCTGGGCTTCGATCTGGTGATCAACCTGGCCCTCGGCCTGGCCCTGGGCAAGACCCTGAGCCTGCCCAAGGACCAGCCCCAGCACGCCACGCCCTACTGGCAACAGGCGATCTACACCGCTGCGGTAATCGAAGGCCTGACCCGCGCCATGCCGCGCGCGCAGCGCCCAGAAGCCGGCCTGACCTACCTCGCCGGCCTGCTGCACAATTTCGGCTATCTGGTTCTGGCGCACGTCTTCCCGCCGCACTTCTCGCTGATCTGCCGTCATCTGGAGGTCAACCCGCACCTGTCGCACAGCCATATCGAGCAACACCTGCTGGGCATCACCCGCGAGCAGATCGGTGCCTGGCTGATGCGCCACTGGGACATGCCCGAAGAGCTGTCCAACGCCCTGCGCTTCCAGCACGACCCGTCCTATGCCGGCGACAACGCCGCCTTCCCCAACCTGGTGTGCCTGGCGGTCAGCCTGCTGCGCAACCGGGGTATCGGTGCCGGCCCGCAGAACGAGATTCCTGACGAGCTGTTCGAGGCCCTGGGCCTGAGCCGGGAAAAGGCCGACGATGCGGTGAGCAAGGTGCTCAGCGCCGAGGTTGCCCTGCGTGAACTGGCGGCGCAGTTCCAACAGCCGCAACACTGAGTAGTCGTGAGCGCGGCTGTCTAAGGTTCGATAGCCGCCTTGCGCAGCTGCTCGCGGCGCTCCGCGAACAGCTGTGGCAACAGGTCAAGGCTGGTGCTGAGCAACTGGCTGACGCTGGGATGCTCGTACAGCGCCGCATACTCGGCGAGCTGGTCGCTGGGCATCTGCCGATAGGCATAGAACATGAAGGTCTCCACTGCCTGCTCGCTGGATTGGCGAATGGCATCCGCCTGTGCCTGCGTCTGTGCCTGCAACTCAGCCTCACCGAGATTCTCGCCACGCGCCCTCAGCGCCAGTAACGCCTGAGTCTTGCCGACTTCATAGCGCAGCAGGCTGGCCAGTTCGGTCGTATGCGCGGCGGCATCGAGACGCTTGACCAGTTCCAGACGCGAGCCTCGTGGCGGCTGCTCCTGCAGCCGCTGGCGGTACTCGGCCAGACCCTCGGGTTGCTCGCCCACCGCCCGCTCGGCCGCGGTGAAACGCTGCGCCAGCGCGCTATCGAGACGCTCACGGGCCTGCTCGCCCTGCACCGCATCGAAGCGGGTCGCGACCCGCGTCGCCAGCTCCAGACAGAACGCCTCGCCAGCGAACAGCTGAGCGAGGCGCTGCTGTTCGGCTTCAGCCTGCCCACGCTGCAGCAACGGCGCACTCTGTTCGCACAGCAGATGGATACCGGCGAGTTCGAACAGAGGCAGCAGGGCTTTGGCAGAAGCCGGCTCGGCCCGCACAGTGGTCGCGCTCAGCAATAGCAGGGGGAGCAGGAAAAGACGCATGGCCAGGTTTTCCACAGGAACGTGCCTGGCAGCCTAACCAAAGCGCAGCGTTGCGGCCAGCCGCGACGCCTGTCGGTGTCGCTCAGGCAGCCTTTTTCGGCGCCTCGATCTTCTTCTTCGGCATCAGGTACTTGGTCAGCCCCTGGAACCACATCACCAGCGCCGGGTTGCCCTGGATCTGAATGTCCTTGTTCTGGATACCCTGCATGAAGGCCAGCTGCTTGTTCTTCGCGGTCATGGTTTCGAAGCCAAAGGCGGCATCCTTGAAACCGATGGCGAAAGCGGGGTCCGTGGCGGTGCCGCGCTTGCTGGTCACACGCTGACCGGCAACGATGAAATGGCGGGCGACCTTGCCGTCGAGGGTGTGTAGCTGGAACACCATATCGCGGCCTTCGAGTTGCTGACGGAACGCCGGGTTCTCACGACTGGCCTTGGCCATCAGGCGGCCCAGCATCCACAGAAGAAAACGGAATTTCATGCACAGGCCCTCGTGATCGAAGATGATGGGCGCGCATTGTAGTGGTTTTCTTGCAAGACTACAGCCTGTCTAAAGCACGGCCGTAGCAGCGTGGGGCGCAGTATGCCTGCGCAGGGGGACCCCGGAGCCGAACGGCCCCGGGTAAGGGGCTCAGTTGACCGCGTCTTTCAGGGACTTGCCCGGTTTGAAGGCGACGGTATTGCTGGCCTTGATCTTCACCGGCTGACCGGTTTGCGGGTTCTTGCCCGTGCGGGCGCCACGATGGCGCTGGACGAAGGTACCGAAGCCAACCAGCGTCACACTGTCCTTGCGGTTCAGTGCACCGGTGATTTCTTCCAGTACGGCGTTGAGTACACGATTGGCCTGATCCTTGGTCAGATCAGCCTTTTCGGCGATGGCGGCGGCGAGTTCCGGTTTACGCATAGATGCCTCTTTGACGGTTTTTTGTTGTTGTGTCCGTGCTGTTCTTCCAGAACAGCGCCCAAGGCGCCGCAACAGCTCTGCGCTGCGGCAGACCCAAGGGAGAATGGCACGCCGCACCGCGCGGCGCCAGTCTCGTCGGACGGTTTAACCGGGCAATTTCGTGGCGTATCCGACAGAACGGCAGGCAATCATGCCAGCAGTGCTGGTAATTCCTTGTTCAGGGCCAGTTTCTCCTGCACGGCTGCGCCGGTCAGCGCGTAACCGAGCAGCGTTCCGCAAGCCTCGCGGCAGAGCGCTTTGATGTCGCTACCGCTGCCTTCGACCGTCCACTCGCCCTCGCGGCCACGCGGTGGCGGCGAAACCACCAGCGGGCATGCCGGGGTCTTCACCGTCACCGGCATCGGCCCGTAGCTGACAGCCGTGGGCTCGCCGGCCAAGGTCTTGGCCAGCGCCCGGGCGCAGGCCATCAGCGGCATGACGTACAGCAGGTTGAGACCATCGACCTCGGCGCAATCGCCCAAAGCGTAGATATTGGCGTGCGACGTGCGCAGCTGGCGGTCGACCATCACCCCACGGTTGACGTCGAGCCCTGCCGCCGCGGCGAGCGCGATGCGTGGACGCAGGCCGACAGCCGAAACCACGGCATCGCACTGGATCAGGTTGCCGTCGGACAGCGACGCCTGCAACGCATCACCCTGGCGGTCGAGGCTGGCCAGCACCGGCCCCAGGTGGAATCGCACGCCCAGGCCCTCCAGACCCGCTTGCACGGCAGAGGCCGCCGCCGGATGCAGCAGGCCGGGCATCACCTGCTCGCAGGGCGCCAGCACCTCGACCTGGTAGCCGCCGGCACTGAGGTCGTTGGCGAACTCGCAACCAATCAGGCCTGCGCCGAGAATCAGGACGCGGCGCTTGCCAGCCACGGCGCAGCGAAAGCGGGCGTAGTCCTCGAGATCGTTGATCGGCAACAGCGCGTCCTGGGCATCACCTTCGACCGGTACGCGAATTGGCTCGGCGCCCCAGGCCAGGATCAGGTCGCGGTAGGCCACAGCCTCCTCACCGATCCACAGACGCTTGTGGCCTGGGTCGATACCGGTGACGCGGGTGTGAGTGCGGACTTCCGCATTGAGCTGCTCGGCCATGGCACCGGCTTCGGCCATGACCAGGCCGTCGGCATCCTTGTTCTTGCCAAAGCCGGTGGACAGCATCGGCTTGGAGTAGGAGCGGCCGTCGTCAGCGGTGATCAGCAGCAAGGGCGTCTGCGTGTCGAGCTTGCGCCACTCCTTGGCCAGGTTGTAGCCGGCCAGGCCGGTGCCGATGATGACGACGGGTGCACTCATGCGCTCTTTCCTCACAATGAAAACGACACGACGGCACAGCGGCCGCCTCCCGAGATGGCGGGATGACACCCTACTGGATCGAGCAAGCGCTGGCCAGATCGCGTGCAGCCCGCCATTCGGAGGTTGGGGAGGATGTGAGCGGGGGAATCACGGCAGACCGCCCGGCATGCCAGGCGGTCCGCGCGGCGCTTAGAACGCCAGACCTACACGCAGGCCAACCTGCTCCTGCTTGAGCTTGCTGCGCTCGGCAATCTCGCTGTTGCTGTCGAGCTCGTAACGGGTCTGGGTGTAGTACAGGCTGGTGCTGACCGGCAGGCTGTTGATGCCCTTGTTCCACAGCACGGTCAGCTCGCCGTAGGGATTGACCTTGTCCTTGAGGTCCACGGAGTCGCTGTCGCCATCGACCTTCAGGCGCGCTTCGGAGTTGATGGAATAGCGCGCCCCCACTTCCAGGCGCAGGGTGTAGTCCGGCGTTAGGTAGTTGTAACCGAGCCCGGCCTTGGCGAAAGGCGATTTGCTGGTCAGCTTGACGTTGCTGTCGAGCGGGCCGACGTCGTCCTGCTCGATGCGACCCCAGTCATAGCCGCCGCCGACGATCAGGTCGACGTAGTTGTTGGTGCTCAGCGCCGCGCGCAGGCCAAGGTCGATGTCGGCACGTGCGGACTTGTATTCCACGTCGTCCTTGTCACGGTACTGACCTTCGATCCCGGCCTGGTAGATGAAGCCTTCCTGCCCGGTCAGCTTGTTGCCGAAGTGGTAGAACAGACCGCCCTGGTTGAGGCGCTCCTTGTCACTTTCATCGTCCACGGTGAGCTTGTACTGGTTGTGCGAAGCGATGACACCGAAGGTCGAGATGGGGTCGGTGACCGAGTCTGCATAGGCCTGCGAGGCGCCCGCCAGGCACAGGGCGAGTGTTGCTTTGGGGGTGATGCTGGACAGCTGCATGACGATTTCCTTGGCAATGAGTGGATACCCCGCCCCACCGGGAGATGGGACGCAAGTACCTAGACTTCCCTTGCCAACGGCTATTCGACAAACCGGATAAGCGGTCGCGAAACTGAACAGGCCCTGAATGGGCCTGGCTTGAAGGAGAAAAAGCTGACCGAACGAACAGCGATCTTCACCGGCTGAGACGCCGTCCGTTGGCGCCTTGCCGACTCAGTCCAGCTTGACCACTTTGGCCAGCACCACCTTCGGCCCCTTCATCTTCTTGACGATGATGCGCAGGCCATCGGTGTCGAGCACTTCCTCTTCATCGGGCATGCGCTTGAGCGTCTCGTAGATCAAGCCGGCGAGCGTCTCGGCCTCGATATGGTCGAGGTCGACGCCAAGCAACCGCTCGACCTTGGCCAGCGGCGTGTCACCACGCACCAGCAGCTTGCCCGGCTGGTACGCGAGAATGCCGCGCTCTGTCTTGCGGTGCTCGTCCTGAATGTCGCCGACCAGTGCTTCGAGCACGTCTTCCATGGTCAGGTAGCCGATCACCTTGCCATCGGCCTCCTCGACCAGGGCGAAGTGCGCACCACCCTGGCGGAACTGCTCGAGCAGCTGCGACAGCGGCATGTGGCGACTGACGCGCTCCAGCGGATGCATCAGATCCCCCAGCTTGAGCGCTGACGGCAACATCTCCAGCAGCGACAGATGCAGCAGCAGATCCTTGATGTGCAGCACGCCGACGAACTCGCCCTTGCTCTCGTCGAAGATCGGATAGCGGCTGTACTTGTGCCGGCGGAAGGTGGTGAACACCTGATCCAGGCTGGCGTTGAGTTCGAGAAAGACCAGGTCCTCACGGGAGTTGGCCCAGTCCACCACCTCCAGCTCACCCAACTCGACCGCCGAAGCCAGCACCCGCAGGTCCTGATCGTTGTCGCTGGTGGCGCGGCTGGAGTGCAGGATCAGCTTGAGCTCTTCACGGCTGTAGTGATGCTCGTGATGCGGCCCCGGCTCACCCTGCCCGGCGATACGCAAAATGGCGTTGGCGCTGGCATTGAGGACGAAGATCGCCGGGTACATCAGCCAGTAGAAGGCGTACAGCGGCGCGGCCGTCCACAGCGACAGCAGCTCCGGCTTGCGGATTGCCCAGGACTTGGGCGCCAGCTCACCGATGACGATGTGCAGGTAGGAAATGATCGAGAACGCGGCGAAGAAGGCGATGCCGTGAATCAGTGCCGGCGACTCGACGCCGACCGCTACCAGCAGCGGCGTCAGCAACTCGGCGAAAGCTGGCTCACCGACCCAGCCAAGGCCCAGCGAAGCCAGGGTGATACCCAACTGGCACGCCGATAGGTAGGCGTCCATCTGGTTGTGCACGGTGCGCAGGATGTGCCCGCGCCAGCCATGGGCCTCGGCCAGGGCATCGACCTTGGTCGCGCGCAGACGCACGATGGCGAACTCCGCGGCGACGAAGAAGCCGTTGAGCAGAACCAGAAACAGGGCGAACAACATGAGGCCGAAATCGGCGATATAGGCAGAAGCGGGAAGACTCGTGGAGGGGTCCATGAAGGTTCGGGTTGGCCAGTGATCGCTAGAGGTTGGAGCTTCACCGCGGCGAATGCAAGCACTCAGCGCGCGCGCTGCACCACCTGCGCCGCGGCGAAATGGCAGGTAAAGGTACTGCCCTTGCCGGGAACGCTGCTGATCTCCAGATTGCCACGATGGCGCAGCAGCACATGCTTGACGATGGCCAGGCCCAGACCGGTGCCCCCTGTGTTGCTGGCACGGCTCGAATCCACGCGATAGAAGCGCTCGGTCAGGCGTGGCAGGTGTTTGGCCTCGATGCCCATGCCGGTGTCGCTGACGGCCAGGTGCGCGCCCTGCTCGTCGCCCCACCAGCGAATGCGAATGTCGCCACCGGCCGGGGTGTACTTCACCGCGTTGAACACCAGGTTGGAGAAGGCGCTGCGCAGCTCCGCCTCGCTGCCCTTGAGCTTGATATGCGCATCGGCCTCCAGGCTGATGCGGTGCAACTGATCGCCAGACAGCGCCTGGGCATCGTTCTTGATCGACAGCAGCATCAGATCCACCGCCACCGGCTGGTTGTCCGAGGGGTAGTCGGTGGCTTCCAGCTTCGCCAGCAGCAGCAGGTCATTGAGCAGGGTCTGCATGCGTGCGCCCTGCTGCTGCATCTGCTGCAACGCCCGCAGCCAACGCGGGTTGACCGCCTCGACGTTGTCCAGCAGGGTTTCCAGATAGCCGGCGATCACCGTCAGCGGCGTGCGCAGCTCGTGGGAGACGTTGGCGACGAAGTCCTTGCGCATCTGCTCCAGCTGATACAGGCGGGTGACGTCGCGCACCAGCAGCAAATGCTCGCGATTGCCATAACGGGTGATATGGAACTGCAGGCGACGCCGGTCGTTGGCCGGAGAGGGAATCTCCAGGGCATCGGCATAGTTGCCGCGCTCGAAGTACTCCTTGAAGCGCGGGTCGCGCACCAGATTGGCCAGTTGCTGGCCGCTGTCCTGCGGCGTCTTCAGGCCGAGCAGGGTCTCGGCGGCGCGGTTCCACCACTCCAGGTTGCCCTGGCTGTCGAGCATGATCACCGCATCCTTGAGCGCCGCGGTGGACTCCTGCACGCGGTCGATCACCGCCTGCAGACGGCCGCGGGCCTTCTGGTTACGCCGTTGCAGGTGGTAGATGCTGTCGAATACCTCGCCCCACAGGCCGTAGCCATCCGGCGGCGGCTCATCGGATTTGTGCTCGCGCAGCCATTTGTGCAGACGCAGCAGTTGGCTGAGCGTCCAGCCCAGATGGATGGCCAGGCCGCAGGCCAGCACCCAGGCATATTCGCCGGTGATGAAGCCCAGCAGCAGGCAGGCACCCACCAGCAGCAACAGCCGACGCACCACGGCGCCACGCCAGTCTTGATTCACGATGGAGCGCATCCTTGTCGAGCGGCTGGCGCGAATTCGCGCCAGCGATTAACCCTTGGTGGAGAAACGATACCCAGTCCCGCGCACGGTTTGTACCAGGTTTTCGTAGGCATCACCGAGGGCCTTGCGCAGGCGGCGGATATGCACGTCGACGGTACGCTCCTCGACGTAGACATTGCCGCCCCAGACCTGATCGAGCAACTGGCCACGGGTGTAGGCGCGCTCCTGATGGGTCATGAAGAACTGCAACAGACGGTATTCGGTCGGGCCCATCTCGGCCGGCTTGCCGTCGATGGTCACGCGGTGGCTGATCGGGTCGAGCAACAGGCCGCCCACCTCGATCGGCGCCTCACCGTCACTGGGGCCGGCACGACGCAGCACGGCCTTGAGGCGGGCGACCAGCTCGCGCGGCGAGAACGGTTTGGTGATGTAGTCGTCGGCACCGACTTCCAGCCCCTGGATCTTGTTGTCCTCTTCGCCCTTGGCGGTGAGCATGATGATCGGGATATCGCTGGTCAGCTCGTCGCGCTTGAGGCGGCGAGCCAGCTCGATGCCGCTGGTGCCGGGCAGCATCCAGTCGAGCAGAATCAGGTCAGGTTTACGGTCGACGATAACGGCGTGGGCCTGCTGGGTATTCTCCGCTTCCAGGCACTCGTAACCGGCCATCTCCAGGGCCACCGCGATCATCTCGCGGATCGGTGCTTCGTCATCGACGATCAGGATGTTCTTGCCAACCATGGGGCCTTAGCCTCTATTCGTTCTCTGTCTGCGCCGCATTAGATAACGAAATTATTGCAGCGATATGACAGGCGCGCGGCACGGCTCAACGTAGCGCGTAGTCCAGCACGATGCCAACGAAGATCGCCAGGCCCGCCCAGTGGTTGTGCAGGAAGGCCTTGAAGCATACCAACGGCTCACGCCGGCGGGTCACGTGGAACTCCCAGGCGAAGCAGGCAGCGGCCACCAGCAGGCCGAGGTGGAAGTACAGGCCCAGCTCGAAGCGCGCGCCGGCCAGGAACAGGCACAGCAGCGCCATGCCCTGCAGGGTGGCGATGATCAGGCGGTCGGCATCACCGAACAGGATGGCGGTGGACTTCACCCCGATCTTCAGGTCGTCCTCACGGTCGGCCATGGCGTAGTAGGTGTCGTAGGCCACGGTCCACAGCAGGTTGGCGATGTACAGCAGCCAGGCCTCGGGCGGCGGCAGCTCGCCGGTGACGGCGCTGAAGGCCATCGGCATACCCCAGGAGAACGCGGCACCGAGCACCACCTGCGGGTAGAAGGTGTAGCGCTTCATGAAGGGGTAGCAGGCGGCCAGGGCCAGGCCGCCGAACGACAGCCAGATGGTGGTGGCATTAGTGAAAAGCACCAGCACGAAGCTCAGCGCCACCAGCACGGCGAACAGCACCAGCGCCTCGCGCGGCTGGATCTTGCCACTGGCCAGCGGCCGCAACTGGGTGCGGCTGACGTGGCCGTCGAAGTTGCGGTCGGCGTAATCATTGATCACGCAGCCAGCAGCCCGCATCAGGATCACGCCGGTAACGAAGATGAACAGGTTCTTCACGCTCGGCATGCCATCGGCCGCGACCCACAGCGCCCACAGGGTCGGCCACAGCAACAGGTAGATGCCGATGGGCTTGTCCAGGCGCATCAGCTGGATGAAGTCCCAGGCGCGCGGGTGCAGGCGGGTGGTCGATTGCAGCAGGCGGGTGTACATCGCGGCGTCTCCGTGCAGGTTGCGCGGATTATACGAGGGTTGCTGGCGTAGGGTGGACCGGGGCGAGTATTCATCCACAATCACAGCCGCGAATTGCGGCGGCGCCTTCGGATCGTGGCACGTCGCGCAGATGGCTGATGGAAAACGCTGCGCGGTTTTCCGCCCTAGGCGTCAATACCCGCTGCCGGCCAGAACGCCGGCAGAAATACCTCGACGACCAAGACACCGAGCGCACCGCGACTGAAGCAGGAGCGCCGCGCCCAGAGGCGCTCTTCGCGCACCTCGTCCGGCAGCCAGGCCGCCGGATAACGGCAGGCCTGCAACTCGCCACGGTCGAAAGCCCGGTCACTGAACAGCAGCTCACCTAGCGAGCGACTGCCCAGCTCCGCCAGATTCAACCCGGAACCTTCCAGCACGCTGCGCGCGGCGACACTGCGGGCGAATACCCAGGGTTGCTCATTGCCGCGCAGATACACCTCACGCACCCAGCCCTGGCTGCCATCGGCCACGCCGAGCAGCGCGCATTCGTCATTGCGCAGGCGCTGCCAGCCTTCGTGCAGTGGCGTCACCGAGAAGCCGTCGTGCGACAGCGCGGTCAGGCGCCGGGTCAGTGAATCCTCGTTGAACAGCCAGTCGCGCACACCGGCAACCGGCTGCGGATGCAGCTGGGCATGGGTGAGCCAGCGCGGCGGATGGGCGAGAGCGGCGTGAGGCACGGCAAGAAGTCACTACAGATCGAAAGCGCGCGAGTCTAGCACGGCGCGATAGTCGCTTTTTGCACAAGGAGGCAGTCGCCGCTGAAGCGCCTCCCACAGTGCAGCCCCCGACTCAGATGCTGGCACTCGCCCATGTGGGAGGGGCTTTAGCCGCGACTCAATACGGCTGCGGCGCGTACAGCTGCGCCGAGCCAGGCTCGCCGAGCAACTGTTCGAGAATCTCGTTATGCATGGCCAGCAGCTTGCCGTTGCGCTCGTTGAGGCGCTTGCACTGGCCGGCCAGCTGGCCGAGTTGCTCCCAGGTGAGGGCGAGGTGATTGCGCTGGGTTTGCGGATAGCGCGCCAGCAGCTTGTGCATGGCACTGTGGCCGCTGCCCAGTTGGAAAGCAGCCAGGACCTTGCTGCGGCGCTCGGCCCGCGCCTTGGCCTGATCCACCAGTGGCAGGATCTGCTCGTTGAGCAGATCGATCTGCCGGCTGTCGCGCTTGAGCAACTGCTGATACAGCTCCTGCATCAGCCCGCGCAGGGCGAGGTAGTCGGCGCAGTCCTGGTGCAGATCCTGCTCGACCACCTGAAGCAGCTGTTGCTCACGCGCAGTGGTCACGCATCGCTACCGCTGTGATAGGTCAGCATGCTGCCGGCCAACGCGGCCGGATCGCTGCTCAGTTCGCCGCGCGCGAGGGCGGCCTTGAGCTGGGCAACCTTGTCCAGGTCGACGTCCGGCAGGTTGCGCAGGGCGTCTTGCAGTTGCTCCAGGCGTGGTTCCTCGCTGGCACTGCTGCGGGCATTGCCACTGTGCTGCGGGCGGGCGCTCTGCACCTGCGCCGGCGCATCGCTGGGCAGGTTGAGACTGGGCTTGAGATGCCGGCTGATTTCCATGATTCGAATCCAACTCGCGTGGTGTTATGACTCAAGAGCGACCGAGGGCGGCGAGAACTTAAACACGCCGCCGAAAATTAACTGACCCGGGTTCGCCACCAGGCCTGCGCGGCCAGACCATCCTGAATCTTCTGTTCCTGGCGGGCAAGCAGGTCCTGCCACTCGCCCATCTTGCCCTCGAGAAACTGGGTGATGACCTTTTCGCTGCGCATCGCCGCGAGCAACTCGCGCTGAATGCGCGCCAGGTTCTCCTCGGCCAGCGCCAGCTCGCGGCGCTGCAGCTCGACCATCTTGTACAGGGTCGCCTTGTAGCGCTGCTGATTGTCGCGCTGCAGTGGCGTGGTCATCGGCACGCTGAAACCGCACAGGCGGCTGAGGCCGGTGATGTTGTTGCGATAGCGCTGACAGAGATTCTGCTGATAGCTGACCCGTCCGAGCATCTGCTGCACGCGGTTGCCACGCAGGCTGGCCAGGCGCCCAAGCACTTCTAGCTGCTCTTTCATTTGATGATGCTCTGCAAGGTGGCGATGCTGGCACCGAGTTCGGCACTGGCGCCGACCTCCTGGCGCAGGAAGCGTTCGAGGCTGGGCGCCAGTTGCACGGCGCGATCGGTCTTGGCGTCCATGCCCGGGGTGTAGCCACCCAGCGGGATCAGTTCCTTGATCTTCTGGAAGGTGCTGTAGAACTCCTTGAACTGGCGCCCGGCCGCCAGGTGCGCGGGTTCGCCGACCTGACTCATGCAACGGCTGACCGAGGCCGAGATGTCGATGGCCGGATAGTGGCCAACATCGGCCAGGCGACGCGACAGCACGATATGGCCGTCGAGGATGGCGCGTGCGCAGTCGACGATCGGATCCTGATGATCATCGCCCTCGGCCAGCACGGTGTAGATGGCGCTGAGGCTGCCACTGCCGCTCTCGCCATTGCCGGCGCTTTCCACCAGCTCCGGCAGCATGCCGAACACCGAGGGCGGATAGCCCTTGGTCGCCGGCGGTTCGCCAAGCGCCAGGGCGATCTCGCGCTGGGCCATGGCGTAGCGGGTCAGCGAGTCGACCAGCAGCAGCACGTCCTGGCCCTGATCACGAAAATAGGCGGCGATGCTGTGGCACAGCTCGGTGGCCTTCAGGCGCATCAATGGCGATTCGTTGGCCGGCGCCACCACCACCACGGCCTTGCGCAAGCCCTCCTCACCCAGCGAATGAAGGATGAACTCCTGCACCTCGCGGCCGCGCTCGCCGATCAGCCCGACCACCACCACATCGGCCTTGGTCTGCCGGGTGATCATCCCCAGCAGCACGCTCTTGCCCACACCGGAGCCGGCGAACAGGCCAACGCGCTGGCCCTTGCCCAGAGTCAGCAGGCCGTTGATGGCTCGCACGCCGACGTCCAGCGCCGCCTCCACCGGACGCCGCTTGAGCGGATTGACCGCAGGCAGCCCGACCGGCAGCGGGTCGCGCCCACTGAGTCTGCCGCGTTCGTCCAGTGGCTCGCCGAGGCCGTTGACCACACGCCCCAGCCAGGACTCGTCGATCTGCAGCACGGCTTCGTCCTTTGCCGGAAACACCCGCGAACCGGCGGCCAGACCGACCGGCTTCTTGAACGGCATCAGGTAGGTGATATCGCGGTTGAAACCGACCACCTGGGCATCGAGCAGGCTGCCATCGGCCTGCTCGACGCGGCAGCGCTGGCCGGTGCTGCGCTGGCAGCCGAGGCTCTCCAGCAGCATGCCGGAGACCCGCACCAGGCGCCCGGCCACCTTGGCCAGCTGCACGCCTTCGAGCGAGCGCAGCGCTTCGTCGAGTTTGTAGTCGAGCATGCGGGCGAGGGCTCCGGGTCAGGCTTCGGTCAGGTGCAGGTGATCGGCCAGGGTCTCGATGCAGGCGTCCAGACGCTGCTGGCAGCCGACATCGGCTTCGGCCTGCGGCGTGACCACGCGGCACTCGCCCAGGGCCAGGCGCTCGTCGGCGACCAGCTTCCAGCTCGCCGCGCGCTCCGGCGCCAGCGCCTTGATCCGCGCGTATTCCTCGGGGCTGAGCAGCACCTGCACCTCTTCGGGCTCGCCGGGCATGCTGGCCAGGGCCTCTTCGACCAGCGCCAGCAGCTGCGTCGGGTGCAAGGTAAGCTCGCAGCGGATCACCTGCTGCGAGACCTTCTCGACCAGTTCCAGCAGCTCCTGACGACGCTTGTGCTCCAGCTCGCCCAGGTACTGCTCGATCTTCTCGCTGATCTGCTGCAACGGCTGCGCGGCCTGTTCGAACTCGCTGCGGCCCTCACTGCGGCCTTCATCCCGGCCGATTTTCAGCCCTTCGTTGCGGCCTTGCTCGAAGCCGGCCTGACGCCCGGCCTCTTCGCCCTGCTGCAGTCCATCCTGGTAGCCCTTCTCGATACCCTGCTGGAAACCATCGGCCATGGCCCGCTGCAAGCCGGCCGGATCCGAACTCCAGTCCACTTCCGGCTGGCTGCTGCGCGGCGGGAAGCGGTAGGCACGCCACGCACGGGCGTCGCCGCTGATCACCTTGACCGTCATCTCATTCCACCGTCTGTTCGCGGAACAGCTGCACCTGCAGCTCGCCATTGGCCGACATTTCGCGCACCACGGCCATGATGTCCTTGCGCACCTGCTCGACGCGACTCAGCGGCACCGGGCCCTGACGGCGGTTGATCGATTCCATCTGCTGCGCCTGACGCTTGGGCATGGCGCCCTGGATCGCACGCACCAGTTCCGGCTCGGCGCCCTTGAGGGCGACCACCCATTCTTCCAGCGGCACGGCTTCGAGCAGCGCCTGCAGCACGTCCTGGTTCTGCCGCGAGAGGATGAAGAAGTCGTACATTTCATCCTCGATGCGCTCGACCAGCTGGTCGTCATGGGCGCGCAGCAACTCGAACATCTGCCCGCGGTCGCCCTTGAAGCGGTTCATGATGTCCGCCGCCTGCTTGATCCCGCGCACCTGCGAACCCTGGGTACTGAGCACGGCCAGGCTGCGCTCGATCAGTTGCTCCAGTTCGGCGATGACGTCGCTGTTGACCTCGCTGAGGTTGGCGATGCGGTACAGCAGCTCGTCCTGGCGCTCCCTGGGCATGCATTCGAGCACGTCGCTGGCCATGCCCGGCGGCAGGAAGGCGAGGAACACCGCCTGCATCTGCGCGTGCTCCTTGGCGATCAGCGCGGCGAACTGCTTGGGGTCGAGCCATTCCATCTTGGCCATCTTGGCGCGGATTTCCTCGCCATAGATGCTGTCGAGCAGCGAGCGGGTGATCTCGCTGCCCAGCGCCTTGCTGAGCATGCCGTCGAGGTAGCCACGCGAGGCGCCCTTGATGCTGCTCTGCTCCTTGTAGTCCTCGAAGAAGCGGCCAATGACGTCGGACACCATCGGCTGCTTGACGTTGGACAGGCGCGCCATGGCCTGGCTGATGCTGACGATCTCCTCACGCGAGAAGTGCTTGAGCACCCCGGCAGAAATCTCGTCGCCCATGCTCAGCATGAGGATGGCGGCCTGCTCGGAAGTGCTCAGCGAACGCTTCTGCACGCGCAGGCGCATTTCCTTGGCGGTGGAGCCACCGCGGCCGTCAGGCTGGGTTGAGGTCTCGTTCATTGCGCCCTATCCACTGTTTGATGACTTCCGAGACGCGCTCGGGATCGTTCTTGGCCAGCATCTGCAGGTGTTCGATCTGCAGTTCCAGGCCCGAGCCAGGCGCCGGCAGGCGAATCTCCGACAGCGGGCTGAGTTCGCCGAGCACGGTGGCGCCCGGGGCATCGCCGCCGACCCGGGCCAGCAGGCGCTCAGCCGCACGTTCGCCGTGCAGCGCGAGCTGATCATCGCCTTCCCCCGGGGCGGCCAGAGTGGACTGGCTGCGCTGGCTCAGACTACGCACGGCGGGGCGAACCACCATCAGCAGCAGCAACAGACTGATCAGCGCGAACACGCCAAGCTTGGCCAGGTCATGCACCTTGGGGTTTTCCCACCAGGGCAGCAGATCCTCACCGGCACCGCCGATACCAGCATCGGTGAAGGGGAAAACGCTCAGCGTCAGCAGGTCGCCGCGCGCCTGGTTGAAGCCCACCGCACTCTTGACCATGGCCGTAAGCTCCTCGCGCGCCTCGGGCGTCCAGCCGCCTTCCGGGGCCACGGCGGCATTGAGCACCACGGCAATGCTCTGCTGGCGCAGGCTGAACGGCGCATGCTTGACGTGAGTGATGCTCTGGTCGTAATCGAGTTGGCGGTTGGATTCCTTGCGCAGCGAAGTCGCCGCCTGGTTGGCGTTGTCGCCCTGGGCAGCCGCCTGCGCCTGCTGGTTGGCGGGCTGATTGGCCGGTGGCGCCGGTTGCGGCGGACGATTGGCCAGCGAACCCGGCACGCCGAGGGCCAGCTGGTCGAGCACGCTTTCGTCGCGCAGCACTTCGTTGCGCAGACGCGGGTTCTCGCCATAAGCCTGGAAGGTCTCTTCCTTCTGGCTGAAATCGATATCGGCCGACACGCTGATGCGATAGTTGCCGCCACCGAGCACAGGTGCCAGCACCGCTTCGGCATTGGCCACGGCCTTGCTCTGGTAGTCATCGACCACCTGCCAGTTCTGCACCGGACCACCCAGGGTGTCGATACCGCGCGACAGCAGTGCACCGTACTGATCGACCACCTGCACGTTGCCGGCATCGAGCTGCGGCACGCTGCCGGCTACCAGATTGACGATGGCGCTGACCTGCTCCGGCGCCAGCTTGTAGCCAGGCGCCAGCTGCAACATCACCGAGGCCTTGCCTGGCTCGCGCTTGCCGACCACGAAGGAACTGCTCTCCTGCAGCGCCAGATGCACGCGGGCGCCTTCCACGCCCTTGAGCGCCATCACCGTGCGCGCCAGCTCGCCTTCCAGGCTGCGCTTGAGGCGCACGTCCTGAACGAACTGGCTGGTACCCAGCGGCTCGTCCTTGTCGAACAGCTCGTAGCCGGCCGGCACCTTGACCTGCACGCCCTTGGCCGCCAGCAGCATGCGCGCACGACCGATCTGGTCCTCACGCACCAGCATCTGGCCGCTCTGCGGGTGCAGGCGATAGCTGATGGCGTCGCCATCGAGCACCTGCATCACCTCGGCCGCCGGATACGCTTCACCCGTGCCATACAGGGGGCGGAAGGAGCCCTGGTCGCGCCACAGGTAGAACACCACGCCAACCGCCAGCAACGCAGCGATCAGCGCCAGGCCGATCAGGGTCATGCGCGGATCGAGTTTCAGCCCGGCTTCGGGCAGCTTGCTTCTTATGGTCTGCAGCACACGTCAGCCCTCGATCCGCTTACAGCGGCATCTTCATGATGTCGTCGAAGGCGCTGGACAGCTTGTTGCGCACCTGCATCAGCGCACTGAACGAGACGCTGGCTTTCTGGCTCTCGATCATGGCCCCCACCAGGTCATCGCTCTGGCCGCTGTCGACCGCGGCCATCAACTCGCCGGAACGATGCTGCTGGGCGTCGACCGCGCGTACCGCATCGTCGAAGGCCGTCGCAAAACCTGGCTCGCCGGTCTGCACGGCGAATGCCTGTGCGGGTTTGATCGGCGTCGCTTCGCCGATACCCTTGAGCTGCTCCATTTGGCCCAGCAGGTTCTGCTGCACCTGGCTAATCGGGTTCATCCTTTGCTTCTCCTAGACGGGAATCTGAACGCCCTGCTCGCGCATGGCGTTGAGGCGATAACGCAGTGCGCGCGGGGTCATGCCGAGGCTTTCGGCGGCCTTGGTCTTGTGCCCGCCGAAACGGCGGATGGTGTCGATCACATGTTGGTATTCGGCCCACTTGCCGCTGGCGCGTAGCGCGGCCTTGCCGCCCTCGAGCGACTGTGGCTGCAGGCGCGGTGCCGGTTCCGGAACGCTGCTGGGTGGCAGGTTCAGGCCCAGATCCTGAGCCTGGATGTACAGGCCGTTGCGCAGGATCAGCGCACGCTGCAGACAGTTCTCCAGCTCGCGCACATTGCCCGGCCAGTCATGCGCCAGCAGCGCGCGGCAGGCATCTTCGGTCAGCAGTTCGTGACGAGCGTCCTGCGGCGCGTACTGGCGAATGAAGCGCCGCGCCAGGGCCAGCACATCTTCCTTGCGCTCACGCAACGGGCTGATATGCAGCGGCAGGACGTCGAGGCGGAACATCAGGTCGGCACGAAAGCGTCCTTCTGCTACCTCCAGCTGCAGATCACGGTTGGTGGCGGCGATGATGCGCACGTCCAGGGCGATCTCGCGGCGCCCGCCCAGGCGCTCGACACGCTGTTCCTGCAACACGCGCAGCAGCTTGGCCTGCAGACCCAGCGGCAGCTCGCCGATCTCATCGAGCAACAACGTGCCGCCATTGGCCAGTTCGAACTTGCCGGGCTGGGCGTTCACCGCACCGGTGAAGGCGCCCTTCTCGTGGCCGAAGAGAATGGATTCAAGCATCTGCTCGGGAATCGCCGCGCAGTTCACCGCGATGAAGGGCGCATCATCCTGCGCCGAAAAACGGTGGATATAGCGCGCCATCAGCTCCTTGCCGGTACCGGTCTCGCCGGTAATCAGGATCGGCGCACGGGTCATGGCCACGCGCTGGGCCATGGCCAGCAGGCGGCGGCCGGCCTGCGAGCAGGACACAAATCCTTCTTCGCCTGCATTGGCCGACTCCTGACGACGCAGCAGCGCGCTGAGCTGGGCCTCACTGAACGGAGCCAGCAGGTAATCGACGCAGCCCAGTTCCAGCAGCGCAGCTGCTTTTTCCTGGTCGGCATACTCCACCACCGGCACCACACCGATGCGACCGACCTGGCGCAGAATGGCGCCGACCTGTGCATAAAGGGTATTGCCCGCGAGGCTACTGACGAAAACCAGCACCAGGCTGGCGCTCTCCAGAGCACGCGGGTCCAGCTCCAGGCAACTGGCGAAGCGGCGCACCTGAAAACCCTGGCGTAGCAGACCGCCGGTCAGCAAGCGCTCACTGGCAGCATCGGCCTGCCCGACCACGACGATGTGTTGCTGCCCCAGTTGTTCATCGAACAACTCGTCGCAGGCGTAACTTACCGTTTGAGTTGAATGCTTCAAGGTAAATCACCCGTTGTCTTTCATGAGCCCGACGGCGGCATTCGACCCCGTGTTCAAAACTGCCAAACAGATGACAGATTTTTTTCACATGGCCCCTTAATCTTTCGAAACTTCCCGTCGCCTCTATTGGTCAACTTCAGCAGCACTTGGCGGCGCGCCTTATCTACGTGCGACGGATCACGGCGCGAACGTTAACAAGCGCACAGAAAATCGCCGAATTACTTGCTGTTATTTCCTATCAATGCCGGCCATTCGCTGTCAAAAACAGCATTTGATATCTATTGATTTAATTTTCTGCCCTCCCCCTGCCTAGACTCCTCCCCGTCATCACTGGCCTGCAGCACTGTGCCCGGATGAATCCGACGCCCTGGCCCAGGCGCTGCTGCTAACGCCCGCCGGCACATCAAAACACCCTCTGCACGCCCAGCGGACTGCTCGATGGCGCACTTGCAGTTACAACCAGGAATACAGCCCACAACATGAGCGGGATTAAAAAAGTCCTTCATGGCGTGCCCGCCGACAGTCTGACCCGGTTGAAACCGCAGAAACTTGGCCGGCACTATCACAAGATTCCTCACTATATTCGCGAGTTCTCCAGCAAGTACCCGCGCATCATCAGCGACTACTTTCTACGCAACTATCGAATCAATCTCGAACTGCTTCGGGTCGATGTTCATGAGCACCTGGACAAGGATGCCGAGTGCCTGTATCGCTCGGCACTGGGCAAGGTCGGCTTCGCCATGGACCGCGCCCTGCTGACCGAAGCACTGGAGTGCTATTACGGCGGCACCTGCCTGCCCAACCATGAAGCCACCCCGGTGAGCACCTCGGAACAGCGCATGCGCACGCGCCTGGGCCTGGATGTCAGCCAGTTGTTCGCCCGTTCGCTCCTCGCCGGCCAGACCTTCGGCAAGCTCGAGCCGTTCGACAATGCCTATGAAGAAGCCGACTGGGAGTACGTGGCGGAGTTTCACTTCACCAGCCACATCACCGGCAGCCAGGCATCGATCTTCATCTACCTGGATACGCAGCTGGTCGATGAGCTGACCAACCGCCTCACCCCTCCAGCGCCCCTCATGCAAAGCGGCAACTCGTTCAACCAGATTCGCCAGCTGCCGGTGCACCTGGACTGCGTAGTGGCCAGCCTGCAGATGCCGCTGTCGCAAGTGCTGGCCTTGCGCCCGGGCGACATCCTGCCGATGCGCCTGCTGGAGCGCTGCGACGTACAGATCAACCAGCAGAAGCTGTTTCGCGGCGCCATCTTCGAAGAGGACGGTTGCTTGTTCCTGACTTCTCTTGAGAGCGTGAAGACCCCATGAGCAGCCCCATTTCCGATAACGATTTCGACAGCCTGATCAATGACGCCGGCCTCGATCTGAATGACTCCGCCAAGGAGCCCGCGCCGGCAGAAGTCCCGCCCGGCCTGCCGCAGCAGGACCTGAGCTTCTTCGGCAAGATCCCGGTCAACGTCACCCTGGAAGTGGCCTCCACCGAGATCACCCTCAAGGAGCTGATGGACGTCGACGCCGGCAGCGTGATCGCCCTCGACAAGCTGGCCGGCGAGCCGCTGGACGTGAAGGTCAACGGCGCCCTGTTCGCCAAGGCCGAAGTGGTGGTGATGAACGGCAACTACGGCCTGCGCATCGTCGAGCTGTCCGGCAGCGGCCTCAGCGGGCTGGGCGTGTGATGCTGCGTCGGCTGCTGCAATCCGGCCTGCTGCTGGCGGCCCTGTGCTGCCCGCTGCTGGTCCACGCGGCGGGCGGCGACATCACCCTGTTCAACTTCAACGACACCGCAGACGGCCAGACCCTGAGCGTCAAGCTGCAGATTCTGCTGATCATGACGCTGCTGGGCTTTCTCCCGGCCATGCTGATGATGATGACCTGCTTTACCCGCTTCATCATCGTCCTGGCGATTCTGCGCCAGGCCATCGGCCTGCAGCAGAGCCCACCTAACCCGGTACTGATCGGCATCGCCCTGTGCCTGACCCTGCTGGTGATGCGCCCGGTGTGGCAGGAGATGTACACCGAAGCCTATGTACCGTTCGAGGCCGACCAGATCAGCCTCGAACAGGGTATGGGTGAAGGCAAGCGCATCCTCAGTCAGTTCATGCTGGCACAGACCAGCAAAAACTCGCTGGAAACCCTGGTCAGCCTGGCCGGCGAGGAGATGCCCGAGGACCTGGCCCAGCTGGACTTCTCCCTGCTGCTGCCGGCCTTCGTGCTCAGCGAGCTGAAGACCGCCTTCCAGCTCGGCTTCATGATCTTCGTACCCTTTCTGGTTATCGATCTGGTGGTGGCCAGCGTGCTCATGGCGATGGGCATGATGATGCTCTCGCCGATGATGATCTCGCTGCCGTTCAAGCTGATGATCTTCGTCCTGGTCGATGGCTGGACGCTGCTGGTCGGCACCCTCACAACCAGTATTCAGCCCTATTAGCGAGGCTTCGCGATGCTCACGCCGGAACACGCCGCCGAGCTGGTGGCCCATGCGGTCTATGTCACCGGCATCATCGTCTGCGTGCTGGTGGTGCCAAGCCTGCTCGGCGGTCTGCTGGTGAGCATTTTCCAGGCCGCGACGCAGATCAACGAACAGATGCTCAGCTTTCTCCCGCGCCTGCTGATCACCCTGGCCATGCTGGTATTCGCCGGCCACTGGATCCTGCGCACCCTGGGTGATCTGTTCATCGAAACCTTCAAGCAGGCCGGCCACCTGGTCGGCTGATGCCCATGCACGAGCCACTGCTGCAAACCAGCCAGTATCTGAGCAGCCTGCAGGCTTACTGGTGGCCGTTCTGTCGCATCGCCGCCCTGTTCAGCATGGCGCCGCTGTTCAACCACAAGGCGGTGTCGGTACGCGTACGCATCCTGCTGGCCCTGGCGCTGACGGTGGCGCTCGGCGCAGCCCTGCCGGACATGCCGCAGATCGACCCGCTGTCAGCCAAAGGCCTGCTGACCGCGCTGGAGCAGATCGCCTTCGGCGTGCTGCTGGGCCTGACCCTGCAACTGGTGTTCACCATCTTCATGCTGGTGGGCGAGGTGGTTTCGACCCAGATGGGCATGAGCATGGCCCGCTACAACGACCCGGTGAACGGGGTGTCGTCGTCCTCGATCATCTATCAGCTGTATTTCATCCTGCTGGTCCTGCTGTTCTTCGCCATCGACGGCCACCTGGTCACCGTCAGCGTGCTGTATCAGAGCTTCCTGTTCTGGCCGGTAGGCAGCGGGCTGAATTACCTGGGCGCGCAGAGCTTCATCCAGGCTTTCGCCTGGGTGCTGGCGGCGGCCGTGCTGGTGACCCTGCCGATCGTGTTCTGCCTGACCCTGGTGCAGTTCTGCTTCGGCTTGCTCAACCGCATTTCGCCGGCGATGAACCTGTTCTCTCTGGGTTTCCCCATCAGCATCCTGATGGGCCTGCTGTGCATCTACCTGACCTTGCCGAACCTGCCCGACAACTACCTGCACCTGACCCGCGAGCTGCTCAACGGCATCGGTCTGATTCTGCGCGAGGGCGGCGATGTCTGAGCACAACAGCGGCCAGGAAAAAACGGAAGAAGCCTCCGCGCAAAAACTGAAGAAGAGCAAAGATGATGGCCAGGTCGCGCGCTCCAAGGACCTGTCGACCACCATCTCGCTGATCGCCACCCTGTTCATCCTCAAGTTCAGCGCCGGGCTGTTCCTCGAAGGGCTCAGCGACAGCTTCCGCCTGTCGTACATCCAGTTCGGCCACAGCGAGATCGACCTGGATGATCTCGACACCCTGCTTGGCTACAACATGCTGGTGTTCATCAAACTGCTGTCGCCCCTGCTGCTCACCTCAGTGCTGGTGGTAGCGCTGTCGCTGGTGCCTGGCGGCTGGGTGTTCTCGGCGAAGAACTTTGCCCCGAAACTCAGCAAGCTCAACCCCATCACCGGCCTGGCAAGAATCTTCTCGGCACAGAACTGGAGTGAACTGCTCAAGTCGATCCTCAAGGTGCTGGTGCTGCTCGGGGTCGGCTATCTCCTGGTGCGCGCGGCCCTGCCGGAGCTGATCGCCCTGCAGCGCGGCAACGTGCTCGAGGCGATCTCGGCGGCCTTTGACCTGACCTTCAATCTGACCCTGTGTCTGATGCTGATCTTCGTGCTGTTCTCCTTCATCGACATCCCGCTGCAGCGCTACTTCTTCCTCAAGAAACTGCGCATGACCAAGCAGGAGCGCAAGGAGGAACACAAGAACCAGGAGGGTCGCCCGGAGGTCAAGGCGCGCATCAAGCAGCTGCAGCGGCAGATGCTGCAACGGCAGATCAGCAAGGTGATCAAGAACGCTGACGTGGTCATCACCAACCCGACGCACTACGCAGTCGCCCTGAAGTACGACACCCGGAAGGCCGCCGCGCCTTTCGTGCTGGCCAAGGGTGTCGACGAAACCGCGCTGTACATGCGCCAGATGGCCAGCAAGCACGAGCTCGAAGTGGTGGAAATCCCGCCTCTGGCCCGTGCCATCTACTTCACCACCCAGGTCAACCAGCAGATACCGGCACCGCTCTACACCGCAGTCGCCCACGTGCTGACCTACATCCTGCAGCTCAAGGCCTGGCGCCAGGGCCGCAGAAGCAAGCCGCAACTGGCGAGCAACCTTCCGATTCCCGACAGCTTGGCCAACAGGGGCTGATCCATGAACCTACTGCAGCAACTCGCGCCCACCTTCCGCAGCGGCCGCATCGGCATCCCGGTGCTGATCCTGTCGATCCTGGCCATGGTCATCCTGCCACTGCCGCCCGTGCTGCTCGATGCCCTGTTCACCTTCAACATCGCCATGGCGATCCTGGTGCTGCTGGTCAGCGTATCGTCCAAGAGCCCGCTGGATTTCTCCCTGTTCCCCACGGTGATCCTGATCACCACGCTGCTGCGCCTGTGCCTGAACGTCGCCTCCACGCGTGTGGTGCTGCTCGAGGGGCATACCGGCACCGGCGCGGCGGGCAAGGTGATCGAGTCGTTCGGCGAGGTGGTGATCGGCGGCAACTTCATCGTCGGTCTGGTGGTGTTCGTGATCCTCATGATCATCAACTTCATCGTCATCACCAAGGGCGGCGAGCGCATCTCCGAAGTCACCGCGCGCTTCACCCTCGACGCGCTGCCCGGCAAGCAGATGGCCATCGACGCGGACCTCAATGCCGGCCTGATCGAACAGCACGAGGCCAAGCGCCGCCGTGCCGAAGTGGCCAAGGAGGCCGACTTCTACGGGGCCATGGACGGCGCCTCGAAGTTCGTCCGGGGTGATGCCATCGCCGGCATCCTGATTTTGCTGATCAATCTGTTCGGCGGCTTCGCCATCGGCCTGTTCGTCTACGATCTGAGCGCCGGCCAGGCGTTCCAGCAGTACGCCCTGCTGACCATCGGCGACGGCCTGGTCGCGCAGATTCCGGCGCTGCTGCTGTCCACCGCGGCCGCCATCATCGTCACCCGGATCAACGAGTCGTCCGAGATCACCGACCAGGTACACCGCCAGTTGCTCGCTCAGCCGGCGCTGCTCTATACCGTGGCCGGCATTCTCTTCACCCTCGCGCTCGTGCCAGGTATGCCACATCTGGCCTTCATCAGCTTCGCCGCGCTGGTGGCGTTCATTGCCTGGATGGTGGCGCGCAATGGCCCCCCCAGGGAAGCGACCAGCCTCGAGCAGGTCGAAGCGCTGGGCAAGGCAATGGAGCAGGAGCGGGTACAGAATCTGGCCTGGGAAGACATACCGCTCGTCGAGCGCCTGTCGGTTTCACTGGGCTACAAGCTGGTGGGCCTGGTCAACGAGGCCGCCGGTGCGCCGCTGACCCAGCGCGTGCGCGGAGTCCGCCAGAACCTTTCGGAAAGCCTGGGGTTTCTCCTGCCGGAAGTGCATATCCGCGACAGCCTGCGCCTGAAGGCGTCGCAGTACAGCATCCAGATCAATGGCGAGAAGATCGACAGCGCCGAGCTGCATGCCGATCGCATGATGGCCATCCCCTCGCCGGAGCTGTATGGCGAGATCGACGGCATCCTCGGCGTAGACCCGGCCTATCGCATGCAAGTGGTGTGGATTCAGCCGGAGGACAAGGCCCGCGCACTCAACCTTGGCTATCAGGTGATCGACTGTGCCAGCGTGATCGCCACGCACCTGAACAAGGTCATCCGCGAGCACCTGCCGGACGTGTTCAAGCACGATGACGTCGACCATCTGATGCAGCGCCTGCAGGTACAGGCGCCGAAACTGGCGGAGAGTCTGAAGAGTCAGCTCAGCTACACGCAGCAACACCGCGTCTACCGCCAACTGCTGCAGGAGCAGGTGCCGCTCAAGGATATCGTCACCATCGCCACGACCCTGCTCGAAGCCAGCGAATCGACCAAGGATCCGGTATTGCTGGCCTCCGACGTGCGCTATGCGCTGCGTCGCAGCATCGTCGGCATGATCGCCGGTGAACGCCAGGAGCTTTCGGTCTTCATTCTCGAGAACGCACTGGAGAACACCCTGCTCAATGCCCTGGCCATCGCCCAGCAGGCCGGCCCGGTAAGCCTGGACAACATCCCGGTGGAACCCAGTCTGCTCAACCAACTGCAGAACACCATGCCGGTGGTGAAAGAGAAGCTGCGCAAGGATGGCCATCCACCAATCCTCACCGTCATGCCGCAGCTACGCCCACTGCTGGCTCGCTATGCCCGCGTCTTCAGCCCCGGCCTGCATGTGCTGTCACAGAACGAGATTCCGGACAGAGTAGGCGTCAACATCCTCGGCACCCTCGGCTGAGCCTGACGCACTGATGACGGCGGCGGGTGCGGCCCTCCGCCTCCACCAACACTGCCACGCAAGAGCGCTACGCCTTCTCCTTGCGCAGTTTGCGCATGCCTTCGATCAGCCGGACATACTCGGTCGAGTCGCCCTGCAGAGCCAATCCAGCCTCGAAGAAACCTGTGCGGACATTCTCCAGTGACCACTGGCAGATCATGTCCACATCTACCTGACGCATCTCGCCCAGACGATCGCGCATGCGCACCCGCAGCCTGAGCTCTGTCGAGGGTTCGACGGGTGTATCGCTCAGCAGCTTCATCCCGCATTCGGAAACATCGCCTGCGTAACCGATCAGAGTGTCGCTGTCTCGATCACTGATCTTGATGCGAAAGGTGGAACGGAAGGTGATACGGCTCGATTGACGCATAAGAGAATGCCTTAGTGCTCGCCACGTCTGGTTGGATCACGAAGATCAGGTGCTATCAATCGAAGTCATGCGAACAGGACGTACGCGTTGATAACCTGTGATTCATCAACGCAAGGCGACCGATAGAAGGGATTACTTAAGTTCGCTTGCAGAGCGACCCAGGCGCGGCGATCACCGCATCGCCCGCAGCGGTGGACTACAGGGATTTCGTCGCACTCAGACCCAGGCTGAGTACCGTAGGAGTGGCTTCAGCCACGATAACCTGCAAGACCGAAGCACTCGCACAGCAGTCTGCCAGCTAACCGCCCCGTAGGAGCCGGCTTACCAGCGATCAGCTGCTCACCCGCAAGCAGGCCCTGCAGCTTGACCCTCCAGCCCCGCCGCAGGCCTGTACGACTTTCTTCCGCACAAAGAAGAAACCCCAGACCGCGTTAGCGATCTGGGGTTTCGTATAGGAGCTTGACGATGACCTACTCTCACATGGTGAAGCACCACACTACCATCGGCGATGCGTCGTTTCACTACTGAGTTCGGGATGGGATCAGGTGGTTCCAACGCTCTATGGTCGTCAAGCAATTCGGTTGGGAGATCGTCGTGAGACGCGCTCCCTTGGATACGTGATAGATAATTTGTAGTTCTTGCAAATTTTCGGCTTTCTGTCGACTTCACCATCGACACCCTCTGCTTTGAGGGCAGATTGTTTGGGTGTTATATGGTCAAGCCTCACGGGCAATTAGTATTGGTTAGCTCAACGCCTCACAGCGCTTACACACCCAACCTATCAACGTCGTAGTCTTCGACGGCCCTTTAGGGAGCTCAAGGCTCCAGTGAGATCTCATCTTGAGGCAAGTTTCCCGCTTAGATGCTTTCAGCGGTTATCTTTTCCGAACATAGCTACCCGGCAATGCCACTGGCGTGACAACCGGAACACCAGAGGTTCGTCCAACCCGGTCCTCTCGTACTAAGGTCAGCCCCTCTCAAATCTCAAACGTCCACGGCAGATAGGGACCGAACTGTCTCACGACGTTCTAAACCCAGCTCGCGTACCACTTTAAATGGCGAACAGCCATACCCTTGGGACCGGCTTCAGCCCCAGGATGTGATGAGCCGACATCGAGGTGCCAAACACCGCCGTCGATATGAACTCTTGGGCGGTATCAGCCTGTTATCCCCGGAGTACCTTTTATCCGTTGAGCGATGGCCCTTCCATACAGAACCACCGGATCACTAAGACCTACTTTCGTACCTGCTCGACGTGTCTGTCTCGCAGTCAAGCGCGCTTTTGCCTTTATACTCTACGACCGATTTCCGACCGGTCTGAGCGCACCTTCGTACTCCTCCGTTACTCTTTGGGAGGAGACCGCCCCAGTCAAACTACCCACCATACACTGTCCTCGATCCGGATAACGGACCAGAGTTAGAACCTCAAGGTTGCCAGGGTGGTATTTCAAGGATGGCTCCATGAGAACTGGCGTCCCCACTTCAAAGCCTCCCACCTATCCTACACAAGCAAGCTCAAAGTCCAGTGCAAAGCTATAGTAAAGGTTCACGGGGTCTTTCCGTCTAGCCGCGGATACACTGCATCTTCACAGCGATTTCAATTTCACTGAGTCTCGGGTGGAGACAGCGCCGCCATCGTTACGCCATTCGTGCAGGTCGGAACTTACCCGACAAGGAATTTCGCTACCTTAGGACCGTTATAGTTACGGCCGCCGTTTACCGGGGCTTCGATCAAGAGCTTCGCTTGCGCTAACCCCATCAATTAACCTTCCGGCACCGGGCAGGCGTCACACCCTATACGTCCACTTTCGTGTTTGCAGAGTGCTGTGTTTTTAATAAACAGTCGCAGCGGCCTGGTATCTTCGACCGGCATGGGCTTACGTAGTAAATACTTCACCCTCACCGGCGCACCTTCTCCCGAAGTTACGGTGCCATTTTGCCTAGTTCCTTCACCCGAGTTCTCTCAAGCGCCTTGGTATTCTCTACCTAACCACCTGTGTCGGTTTGGGGTACGGTTCCTAGTTACCTGAAGCTTAGAAGCTTTTCCTGGAAGCATGGCATCAACCACTTCGCATTCTAAAAGAACGCTCGTCATCAGTTCTCGGCCTTGATCTCCCGGATTTACCTAAGAAATCAGCCTACCACCTTAAACACGGACAACCAACGCCGTGCTGGCCTAGCCTTCTCCGTCCCTCCATCGCAGTAACTAGAAGTACGGGAATATTAACCCGTTTCCCATCGACTACGCATTTCTGCCTCGCCTTAGGGGCCGACTAACCCTGCGTCGATTAACGTTGCGCAGGAAACCTTGGTCTTTCGGCGTGCGAGTTTTTCACTCGCATTGTCGTTACTCATGTCAGCATTCGCACTTCTGATACCTCCAGCAAGCTTCTCAACTCACCTTCACAGGCTTACAGAACGCTCCTCTACCGCTCATCCAAAGGATGAACCCGTAGCTTCGGTGTATGGTTTGAGCCCCGTTACATCTTCCGCGCAGGCCGACTCGACTAGTGAGCTATTACGCTTTCTTTAAAGGATGGCTGCTTCTAAGCCAACCTCCTAGCTGTCTAAGCCTTCCCACATCGTTTCCCACTTAACCATAACTTTGGGACCTTAGCTGACGGTCTGGGTTGTTTCCCTTTTCACGACGGACGTTAGCACCCGCCGTGTGTCTCCCGTGCTGACACTTGCTGGTATTCGGAGTTTGCATCGGTTTGGTAAGTCGGGATGACCCCCTAGCCGAAACAGTGCTCTACCCCCAGCAGTGATACACGAGGCGCTACCTAAATAGCTTTCGAGGAGAACCAGCTATCTCCGAGCTTGATTAGCCTTTCACTCCGATCCACAGGTCATCCGCTAACTTTTCAACGGTAGTCGGTTCGGTCCTCCAGTCAGTGTTACCTAACCTTCAACCTGCCCATGGATAGATCGCCCGGTTTCGGGTCTATACCCAGCGACTAAAGCGCCCTATTAAGACTCGCTTTCGCTACGCCTCCCCTATTCGGTTAAGCTCGCCACTGAATATAAGTCGCTGACCCATTATACAAAAGGTACGCAGTCACCCAACAAAGTAGGCTCCCACTGCTTGTACGCATACGGTTTCAGGTTCTATTTCACTCCCCTCTCCGGGGTTCTTTTCGCCTTTCCCTCACGGTACTGGTTCACTATCGGTCAGTCAGTAGTATTTAGCCTTGGAGGATGGTCCCCCCATGTTCAGACAAGGTTTCTCGTGCCCCGTCCTACTCGATTTCATTGATAAGAGCGTTTCGTGTACGGGGCTATCACCCACTACGGCGGCACTTTCCAGAGCCTTCCACTACACTCAAATCAACTTAAGGGCTAGTCCCCGTTCGCTCGCCACTACTTAGGGAATCTCGGTTGATTTCTTTTCCTCAGGGTACTTAGATGTTTCAGTTCCCCTGGTTCGCCTCTTGCACCTATGGATTCAGTACAAGATACCCGGCTTATGCCGGGTGGGTTCCCCCATTCAGAGATCTCTGGATCACAGTCTGTTTGCCGACTCCCCAAAGCTTTTCGCAGGCTACCACGTCTTTCATCGCCTCTGACTGCCAAGGCATCCACCGTATGCGCTTCTTCACTTGACCATATAACCCCAAGCAATCTGGTTACTGTCTCAATCGTGAAGACGACATTCGCCGAAAATTTGCGTCTTGAGAACTACAAATTTTACCTTGACCAGATCAATTGCCAGTGAAAGCAATTAATCAGTCACTTCTATCACATATCCAAATTTTTAAAGAACGATATTCGTACCGGTCAAAAGACCAGAAATCAGCACTCAACAGGCCAAACCTGAAGCGCTCATTTCTGAACTCTTTCTCTTGCAACGTAACGCGTAGAGAGTGGTGGAGCCAAGCGGGATCGAACCGCTGACCTCCTGCGTGCAAGGCAGGCGCTCTCCCAGCTGAGCTATGGCCCCGTATTCTTCTGCACCAAGCAATTGGTAGGTCTGGGCAGATTTGAACTGCCGACCTCACCCTTATCAGGGGTGCGCTCTAACCAACTGAGCTACAGACCTATAACAGGGTCGCGTTACAGCATCGTCTTCGACTATGAATCAAGCAATTCGTGTGGATACTTATGAAGAAGCTGATGTCTTCGATTAAGGAGGTGATCCAGCCGCAGGTTCCCCTACGGCTACCTTGTTACGACTTCACCCCAGTCATGAATCACTCCGTGGTAACCGTCCCCCCGAAGGTTAGACTAGCTACTTCTGGAGCAACCCACTCCCATGGTGTGACGGGCGGTGTGTACAAGGCCCGGGAACGTATTCACCGTGACATTCTGATTCACGATTACTAGCGATTCCGACTTCACGCAGTCGAGTTGCAGACTGCGATCCGGACTACGATCGGTTTTATGGGATTAGCTCCACCTCGCGGCTTGGCAACCCTTTGTACCGACCATTGTAGCACGTGTGTAGCCCTGGCCGTAAGGGCCATGATGACTTGACGTCATCCCCACCTTCCTCCGGTTTGTCACCGGCAGTCTCCTTAGAGTGCCCACCATAACGTGCTGGTAACTAAGGACAAGGGTTGCGCTCGTTACGGGACTTAACCCAACATCTCACGACACGAGCTGACGACAGCCATGCAGCACCTGTGTCTGAGTTCCCGAAGGCACCAATCCATCTCTGGAAAGTTCTCAGCATGTCAAGGCCAGGTAAGGTTCTTCGCGTTGCTTCGAATTAAACCACATGCTCCACCGCTTGTGCGGGCCCCCGTCAATTCATTTGAGTTTTAACCTTGCGGCCGTACTCCCCAGGCGGTCAACTTAATGCGTTAGCTGCGCCACTAAAATCTCAAGGATTCCAACGGCTAGTTGACATCGTTTACGGCGTGGACTACCAGGGTATCTAATCCTGTTTGCTCCCCACGCTTTCGCACCTCAGTGTCAGTATCAGTCCAGGTAGTCGCCTTCGCCACTGGTGTTCCTTCCTATATCTACGCATTTCACCGCTACACAGGAAATTCCACTACCCTCTACCGTACTCTAGCTCGCCAGTTTTGGATGCAGTTCCCAGGTTGAGCCCGGGGCTTTCACATCCAACTTAACGAACCACCTACGCGCGCTTTACGCCCAGTAATTCCGATTAACGCTTGCACCCTTCGTATTACCGCGGCTGCTGGCACGAAGTTAGCCGGTGCTTATTCTGTCGGTAACGTCAAAATTGCAGAGTATTAATCTACAACCCTTCCTCCCAACTTAAAGTGCTTTACAATCCGAAGACCTTCTTCACACACGCGGCATGGCTGGATCAGGCTTTCGCCCATTGTCCAATATTCCCCACTGCTGCCTCCCGTAGGAGTCTGGACCGTGTCTCAGTTCCAGTGTGACTGATCATCCTCTCAGACCAGTTACGGATCGTCGCCTTGGTGAGCCATTACCTCACCAACTAGCTAATCCGACCTAGGCTCATCTAATGGCGCGAGGTCCGAAGATCCCCCGCTTTCTCCCGTAGGACGTATGCGGTATTAGCGTCCGTTTCCGAACGTTATCCCCCACCACTAGGCAGATTCCTAGGCATTACTCACCCGTCCGCCGCTCTCAAGAGAAGCAAGCTCCTCTCTACCGCTCGACTTGCATGTGTTAGGCCTGCCGCCAGCGTTCAATCTGAGCCATGATCAAACTCTTCAGTTCAATACTGCTTGGGTTTTGAGAAAACCCTAAACTTGGCTCAGCAATCGCAAATAAACTCTCGAATTCACGAGTGTTACTTGTGATGCTGATAATCACTTGACTATCAGTCTTACCTCACAAGCACCCACACGAATTGCTTGATTCAGTTGTTAAAGAACAGTTGGTTAAGTCTTTCGTCTCAACCGAGGCCGCGCATTCTACAGCAGCCTTTCTTTCTGTCAAGCTGTTTTTCGAAGAATTTTTTCTTTCTACTCAACAACTTGCGCCTTCGATCAGAACTTCTTCTCTCCAGCGGGAGGCGCATTCTACAGCGTTCAAAACCGCTGTCAACCACCTCTTTCAACCGCTTTCGATCCACTCGACCGAAGCATCAACAGGACCTGACCAGCACCCTGTCGACCGGTGCGCATTCTACACACCGCCTTCAGCTTTGCAACCCCTCTTTTAAACTTAACTTATTGATTAACAAGAAGTTTTTGAAGAGCTTCATCGCTGAAGTGGCGCGCATTCTACCGCCAGCAGAATGCGCGTCAAGCTTTAATTGCAGTTTTGTTACTTATAACGATTCCAGTGCCTCGCGCAGGCCACTACGGCGCTGCACCCGGCGCTGCACCGCCTGCTCGAAGATACCGGCGCGAGCCTCGATGAGACTGAACCATTGGCGCGCCCTTGTGATGCCGGTATACACCAGCTCCTTGGTCAGCACCGGATTGAGGCTATCCGGCAGGATCAGTGCGCAGTGGGCGAACTCGGAGCCCTGCGATTTGTGCACGGTCATGGCGAACACCGTCTCCACCGCGCTCAGGCGACTCGGCAGGATATGGCGCAGGGCGCCGCTGCCATCGTTGCGCGGGAATACCACCCGCAATACCTGGCGCACAGCTTCCCCCGGAACCTCAGGCGGCTCAGGCAAGCGCAGGGCAATGCCGATATCGCCATTCATCAATCCCAGGCTGTAGTCGTTGCGCGTCACCAGGACAGGCCGACCTTCATACCAGCCATGGGCTTGCTCGAGCAGACCGCGCCGTTCCAGGGCCTCAGCGATACGCTCGTTGAGTGCTTCCACGCCCCAGGCGCCCTTGCGTACGGCGCATAGCAAGCGGAACTGATCGAATGCCGCCAGAACCGTACCTGCCCAATCATCCCAGGCTTGCTCATTGGCATCAGGCGCCGGACGCAGTGCCTGCATCCGCTGCAGGTAATGGGCATATCCCTGCGGACACGACTCGCCACTGCCCTGCCCTTCTATTAGTAGTCGCTCCAGCGCACGATCCTGCTCACCCGACAGACGCAGCACATGCAGATCATCCGCACCGGCGGCCAGAGTCTCACGAGCGGCCTGGGCATCCCCCAGGTTCACCGCACGTGCCAGGCGGCCGATACCCGAACCGCCGCCGAAGCGGCGCGAGTGGCGCAGCATGACAATATGCTGCGCCAGCGCCTGATCACCCACGACCAGTGCCGAATCCTCCAGGCGTTCACCTGTCTGGCTCTCCAGCCGGGTACGCGTCGCCTCGCTGTAGCCACCGCTTTCCGCTTCTCGACAGAGATCCCCCAGCACTGCACCGGCCTCCACCGACGCGAGCTGATCCTTGTCGCCCAGCAAAATCAGACGCGCATGCGCCGGCAGTGCATCCAGCAGGCTGGCCATCATTTCCAGGTCGATCATCGACGCTTCATCGACCACCAGTACGTCCAGTGGTAACGGGTTGGCGCAATCGTGACGAAAATGACGGCTGCCCGGACGACTCCCGAGCAAGCGGTGCAGCGTCGTCACCAGCGTCGGAATCTGCTCTCGTACCGACTCGTCCATTGCCAGCGACTGCACTTGCGCACCAATGGATTCGGTCAGCCGCGCGGCAGCCTTGCCGGTGGGCGCCGCCAGACTCAGGCGCAGCGGCTCACCAGTAGCCATGGCCGCCTCCTGCAACAGCGCTAGCAGGCGCACCACCGTCGTCGTCTTGCCCGTGCCGGGCCCACCGGTGATCAGGGTGAAGCGCCCCTGGGCGGCCATGGCGCAGGCCAGCTTCTGCCAGTCGGTCAGGCGCTTGCCGTCCACTACCAGTGCATCGGGAAAGAGCGAGGCCAGGCGCTTGGCCAGATCTTTCGGCGCCTCCGCGCTCGCCTGCAGGCGCTGGGCGATATTGCCGGCCACCTGGCGCTCGTAGTTCCAGTAACGCCTCATATATAAGCAGGCACCACTCAGCACCAGCGGCGCCCCCTCGAACTCCAGCAGCGCACTGCCTGCACAGGCTGCCAACCAGGATTCCAGACTGAGCCCGGCCAGCACCTGCGATGGCAGGATCATCGCTTGCTGCGCATCCTCGCCTTCCGGCGGCAGGGACAGGGTGAAGTCCGGCTTGGCCAGGGTGGCCGCCAGGTCGAGGCAGACATGCCCCTGGCCCAACTGGTGGCTGGCCAGTGCAGCGCCGAGCAACAGCAGGGGCGAAGCGTCTGGATCCAGCTCGGCGAACAACTGCGCCAGCGACCGATCCAGCTCACGCAACCAGCCACGTTCGCTCCAGGCAGAGAGCAGGCAAAAGAGTTCTGCGCGATCACGCAGCGCCGGCGCCAGGGAAGCAGTCATGCCCTGCCCTCCTTGGCTTCGCCCATGAACAGCGCATCCAGCCGCTCGATCAGCTCACGCGGCGGACGCGCCAGGTAGGCGCCCTGCTGCGGCGCGCGCAGGAACAGATAGAGCGCGCCCCCCACATGCTGGTCATAGTCGTAATCCGGCAGGCGCAGACGCAGTTGCCGGTGCAACGCCAGCACGTAGAGCACGTATTGCAGGTCATAACGGTGGGTGGCGATGGCTGCCTCCATCGCTTCACGGGTGTAGGCGCTGTCGTCGCTGCCGAGCCAGTTGGACTTGTAATCGGCCACGTAGTAACGCCCCTGATGTTCGAATACCAAATCGATGAAACCCTTGAACATGCCATTGAGGGTGTCGGCACGCAGCGGCTGCCTGGCCACACCGGGTAACTCATACTGCTGTACCCACTGATCCAGCAGCCTGACGTCCACCCCACGCGCTTCGAACCAGAACTCCAGTTCGGGCTGATACTGCGTCAGTTGCGCCAGCACGACGCTATCCGCAGCGTCCAGAGGGAGCGGCTCAGACAGTAACGCCAGCAACCAGTCCTGCAACGGCTCGATCCAGCTTTGCAGACCGCGGCGCTGGCAGCGCCGGGCCAGCGCTTCGCGAAGTTTCGGTGGATCCTGCACAAGCGCCGCGAAGCCTTCCTGAGCCGCCATCTCCAGCAGACCATGGAGGAAGGTGCCGGGATTCGGCCCGCGCGGAAAACGATGCAGCCCTTGAGCCGATGCCGGCAGCGGTGCCATGGCCAACAACGGATCCTCATCGTCGATGGCGTTCTGCATCGCCGGACTGTCGGGTGCGGCGTCCTCGTGGCGGCTGAGCTGGCCGGGCGCGTCCTCGTCCAGGCGCAGAGCGCTGTAGGAGGCGATCCACCAGTGCTCGGCGGCGCGCCGTAGCGGCGTACGCCAGTGCGGCTCGAACCGCTCATTTTCGATCATGCGATAGCGCTGCTCGCTGGCGGCCGGCAGCGGCGCCACGGTGCTTTCCAGCCCGGCGGCAAAGGGCGCGAGCCAGCTGGCGAGTTCAGCACTGGCAGCCAGCGGCTCGCCGCCGCCAAGCAGATAACCCAGGGCCGACTCGTGCAGGCGCGACTTCTTGCCGTTACCGATCTTCAAGTCTGCCACGCCCAACCAGCAGGCATGACGGGCACGGGTCAAGGCTACATAAAGCAGGCGCAGATCTTCACCCAGTCGCTCACGCTCAGCGCGCGCCAGGCTGTCGTCATCGGCCTTGAGCACCAAGCGGCGGCGTTCGCCGTCGTGGATCTGCAGCGGTTTCTTGTCATCCACCGTGCGGAAGGCGCAGATGAATGGCAGGAATACCAGGGGATACTCCAGGCCCTTGGACTTGTGAATGGTCACCACGCGCACCAGCGCCTCGTCGCTCTCCAGGCGCAGCACCTGCTCGTCGGCCGCCTGGCCCTCACCGCTAAGCAACTCGCTCAGATGCCGAATCAGCGCCAGTTCACCGTCAAGCTCGGCGGCAGCCTGCTGCAGCAGCTCGGCCAGATGCAGCAGGTTGGTCAGCACCCGCTCGCCATCGTCACGCCCCATCAGCCGTTGTGGCAGTTCGAAGTCCTGCAGCAGTTGCCGCAGCATCGGCAGCACGCCCTGGCGCTGCCAGCGCTGACGGTAGTCGCGAAACTGCATGACGCGGCGCTCCCAAGTGCGCTCGTCGAGGTTGAGCTGCTCCAGCTCGCTCAGCGCCAGCCCCAGCGTCGCACTGGCCAGCGCCGCACGCAGCGGCCGGTCCTGATCCGGCTCGGCACAAGCACGCAGCCACAGCAGCAGGTCGCACGCCTCCTGGGCGGCGAACACCGAGTCCTTGTCTGAGAGATAAACGCTGCGTACACCGCGCGCGGCGAGCTCGCCGCGAATGGCCTGCGCCTCATTGAAGTCACGCACCAGCACTGCGATGTCGCTGGGACGCAGGGCACTGAGCGCGCCCGCCTTGCTGAAACCGGCCAGGCCGCGCTGGCCCAGATCCAGCAGACGCACGATTTCGCTGGCCGCACCGGCCGCCATGGCATCCAGATAGGCGCCCTTGGCAAGCGGTTCTTCGCTCGCCAGTTGCCACACCGTCAAGGCTGGCTGCGCCTGACCTTCGACACTCCAGCCTTCGCCCCGCCCCTGCGCACCCACCTCAATGAACGGCAGATCATCGCGCAGCAGGAACGCGCCCTCACCGCCGTCACGCTGTTCGGCCCGCAGGAAAACGCCATTGACGGCATCGACCATGGCCTGACTGGAACGAAAGTTCTTCTCCAGGTTGTAGTGCCGGCCGAACGTGGCCCGGCGCGCGCGTAGATAGGTGTGAATATCGGCGCCACGAAAGGAGTAGATGGCCTGTTTGGGGTCGCCGATCATGAACAAACCGCAGTCGGCGCGATTAGCCTCGACCTCGTAGAGCGTATCGAAGATGCGGTACTGCAGCGGGTCGGTATCCTGAAACTCGTCGATCATCGCCACCGGGAACTGGCGGCGAATCACCTCGGCCAAGCGTGGACCATTGCTGCCTTGCAGGGCGGCGTCCAGGCGCACGAGCATATCGTCGAAGCCCATTTCCGCGCGCTGGCGTTTCTCCCAGTCGAAGCGCTGACGAACCCAGGCCGCGGCCTGGCGCAAAGCGGCGTCAGCGGGGTCAGGCAAGGCATCGAGCTGCGCCTTGAGCGTAGCCATGGCCGCCAATGCCGGATGATCCGGTGGCGCGCCCTTCCAGGCTTCGGCCAGGCCGTCGGGGGTCAGGCGAGTGAACCCAGTGCCCAGGTCGAGACGCGACTCTTCGCTGGCGGCCCAATCACGTAACTTGGCCAGCCAGGGGTTGTAGAAGCGTGCCTGGATTTTCTTGCCGTCCACCTGCTTGGCCGCCACCGCTGCATCCAGCAACAGCTGCAGCTCATCGGCCCAGGCCAGCCAGGGCGACTTGAGTTCGGCAAGCGCTTGCTCGCGCTGCAGCAGCGAGCTGTCGAGCAGCTCAGCCAGCGACTGCGTCGGTACTTCCCCCTCCTCTCCCAGTAGAGGACGCAGCCTGACGCCAAGGCCGGCGGGGGTGCCCCAGACACTTGCCGCCCATTGCAGCGCGGCGCCCTGCAGCGGATAGCAGTGCTGTCGCCAGTAGTCGCGCACCACTTCGGCCAGCAGCTCGCTGTGATCGGTCTCCAGGGTCTGGCTGAACAGGCTGCCGCTGTCGAAGGCGTGCTCACGCAGCATGCGCTGACACCAGCCGTGGATGGTGGACACGGCAGCCTCGTCCATCCACTGCGCCGCCAGCTCGAGGCGGCGAGCGCACTCGTCCCAATGTGTCTGGGCGTAATCCGCGCGCAACTCACGCAGCAGGTCATCGCCCTGCGCGTCGCCACGAAACACAGTCGCCGCCTCGACCAGGCGCGCGCGAATGCGGTCGCGCAGTTCGCGGGTGGCCGCGTCGGTGAAGGTCACCACCAGAATCTGCGGCGGCAGCAAGGGCTCGTGGAACGCGGCGTCGCCGCCATGGCCGAGAATCAGCCGCAGGTAGAGCGCAGAAATGGTGAAGGTCTTGCCCGTACCGGCGCTGGCCTCGATCAGACGGCTGCCGTGCAGGGGAAAGGTCAGGGCCAAGGGGCGCTGTCGACTCATGCTGCGTCCTCCTCGAGCGCCTGCGGATGGCTCTCGAGCAACGGCTGGTAAAGCCGCTCGCTCCAGGCCGGGAACTGGCCGTCAGCAGTGAGCACGGTGTAGTCCGGGAACTCCCGGGCCAGGCTGGCGCTGCCCTGGACTTCACCGGTGAGGTTGTAGCTGCCTTCGTAGACACTGCGGGCCTTGTCCTCGTTGTTGTCCTGCAGCCAGGCCAACGAGGTTTTCACCGCGACCGGCAGCGGCGCCTGCATGCCGGCATTCCAAGCTTCCAGCCAGGCGCCAAGTACCTTGGACGCGTGCTCGGCTTGCAGAGGCTCGAACGCCAGACTGCGATCCTCGCCGACCAGCAAGGTGGTCAGCGGCGCACCGCAGGCCGCTGCGATGACGTGCAGCGCGTAGGGCCGCAGCAGGCGATGCCACTTCCAGCTTTTATCCTTGTGCAGCGCCCCCGGCAGCAGCTCCAGGCGCGCCAAACTGCCATCGGCCTTCTGCCGCAGCCCGGCGAGCCAGCCGTCGAGTTCAACACCGGCTGCGCTGAACAACAGGCGCAGCGGCGACTCCACCAGGTTCGGCCAGCACAGGCAGAGCCCCTGATAACGCTGCAATTGCGCCGGCAAAGGCTCCAGCAAGGCGTTGCGATACTGCTCGCCGAAACCGGCCAGCGGCAGCACACCGCTACGTTGCAGGCGATCAGCTGCCGCCCTCAGCGCATCTTCACTATCCCCCTCGCCTGCGACCGCCGCCTTGAGCAAGGTTTCCTGCAACTGATAGCGCTGCAAACCATCGAGGGCGAATGGCTCGCTGTCGAGCTGCGCCTGCTCTTGCTCATCGAGAAATACCTTGAGGCGGCGAGTGAAGAAACACTTCACCGGATCACGCAGGAAGGACTGCAACAGCTCAGGCGTGAGCTGCTGTCCGTCCTCCCAGGCCGGCAGCGGCACCGCGCTCTCGCCCACCGCGGCCTGGCCATACAGCGCGGCCCATTCGTGGGCATAACTGAACAGCTGCCCCTGCCCATCGAAGTAGCGGCGACTGAACGGCTGCAAGGGATGCTCGGTGGTCAAGCCGTGCAGCAGGTCGCCGCCACCGGCCAGCGTCCAGGCACTGGACAGATGGTCGCGCAACTGGCCGACCAGCACGGATGGCGGGCGCTCGCTGTTATCGCGAATGCTGCGCCCTACCCAGCTGATATAGAGACGATCGCGCGCTGCCAACAGCGCTTCCAGCAGCAGATAGCGATCATCCTCGCGGCGCGAACGGTCACCGGGGCGGTAATCACCGGCCATCAGATCGAAATCCAGCGGCGCCTGGCTGCGCGGGTAGTCGCCATCGTTCATGCCCAGCAGGCAAACCTGGCGAAACGGGATCGCGCGCATCGGCATCAGGGTGCAAAAATTCACTGCACCGGCGAGAAAGCGCTGACTCAGCCGCCCCTGATCAAGCCCGCCCAGCCAGGCTTCACGTACCACCGGCAGGGTCAGCGCCTCGTCCAGCGTCGCGGCCTCGCACAGCTCCAGCCAGCTCTCCAATGCATCGAACAACTGGGTGGCGAGCACCTCTTCACGATCGTTCTGCGCCAGGAAGAAGTCATCGAGCACGCCGCGCAAGCGTTCGCCCCACTGCGTCGGCGTGGCCGGCTCGCGCAGTTGCTGCAGATGCAGGTCGAGGGTTTCCAGCAGGCGCGTCACCGGGCCGATCAGCGCGGCATCCAGCCCGCCGATCTCATCATAGGGCTCGATACCGGCAAAGGCGTCGGCCGTACCCACGGCATAGCCCAGCAGCATGCGGCGCAGGCCGAAGCGCCAGGTGTTCTGTTCCAGGTTCTCGCCGAGGCCGAGCGACTGCCGCTGAGTCGCGTCCAGCCCCCAACGCACACCGGCACCCTCCAGCCAGCGGCGCAATGTCGGCAGCTGATCCTCGGCGATGGCGAAACGTTCGCGTAGTGCCGCGACATCCAGCAGATCGAGAATCTCGCTGACGCTGAAACGGCTCTCCGGCAGGCGCAGCAGGTGCTCCAGGGCGATGACCAGCGGCTCCTTGCCACGCAGCCCCTGGTCGGCCAGGGTGAAGGGAATGAAACGCGGGTCGTCGCTGGCGAACTGGCCGAACACCGCCTGGATATGCGGCGCATAGGCATTGACGTCGGGCACCATGACGATCACGTCGCGCGGCCTTAGCGTGGTGTCCTCGCTGAAGCTGGCCAGCAACTGGTCGTGCAGCACCTCCACCTCGCGCTGAGCGCTGTGGGCGACATGAAAGCGCAGCGAATGATCAGCCTCGGGATCGACCGGCGGCCAGGTATTGCGCGTTTCCGCCAGCGGGCGCAGGTCGAGGATGTCGTTCTGCAACTGGCCGAGCAGACAGCGCTCGCTGGCCGGGCTGAACAGGTCGATACGCTCGAACTGCTCGCGGTAGCGCTGCGGCTCGTCGTACTGATCCAGCAGGTTGATGTAGTCGCGCCCCTGTTTGCCCCAGGCGGCCAGCAGTGGCTGCCCGTGCTGATGCATGTCTTCCTGCTCGAACAGGCCGATCTGGGCGCTTGGTCTGCCCTTGCGCTGCTGACGGCGGTACTCGTGGCGCAGCAGGTCCTTGTCTTCGACGATATCGCCCCAGTGGTGCTGACAGGGGTTGTGCACATAGAGCATGACCTGGCTGAAACGCGCCATGGCCGCCAGCGCCTCCAGCACCTGGGCCGGCAGCGAGGAAATACCAAAAACGGTGATGCGCCGTGGCAGCCCGGGGGGCGGCGCATCCAGTTCGCCCATGCGGGCGACGAAGCGCGGATGCACACCGGCGCGGCTCTCGGCCAGATGCTGCTCGCCGACATCCGCCAGCAAGGCGCGCCACAGCGCCGGCTGCCAACGGGAATCAGCGTCCAGAATCCGCTCGCCACCGCGCGAGGTACGCAGACGGTCCTGCCCTGCGGCCCAATCGGCCAGCCAGTCGGCGCGATAGACCTGATACTGGTCGAACAGATCGGCCAGGCGCTCGGCCAATTGGTGACGCTTGCGCAGATCCTGGTCATCGGCGAGAAAACGCCGCAACGGAGCGAACGCCTCCTCGGCCAACAGCCCCGGCAACAGCCGCATCAGGCGCCAGGTCAGCGGTGCCTTGTCCAGCGGCGACTGCTGCGGGATCGCCTCCTTGCCCAGCACGTTGCGATACGCCTGCCAGAGAAAGCGCGCCGGCAGGTCGACGTCCAGCGCCGCAGCAATCCCGCAGCCGTCACGCTCGGCCAGCGCCAGCTTGAGCCACTGGGCGATGCCGTTGCTCTGCACCAGCAGCACTTCATTCTCCAGCGGCCGCAGCGGATAGCGCCGCATCCACTGCACCGCCAGCGCACGCAGCTCCTCGAGGTGGTTACCGTGAATGACGATAAGGCCGGGGGACAACTCCGGGCTGGCGGGCATCGACTGGCTCCTGTCGAAAATCGAAGCGCAAGTTTGCCAGCATTTGGCGACAAGGTGCGTCATCCATCGCTGCGGCGCAGCACGCTCGCCTCAGACCAACCCGCCATTGGCGCGCAATACCTGGCCGTTGATCCAGGCCGCATCCGGCCCGGCCAGAAACGACACCACCGCCGCGATGTCTTGCGGCTGGCCCAGACGCTCCAGCGGCGGCATCTTGGCGAAGTGCTCGATCTGCTCCTCGCTCTTGCCGCTCAGAAACAGCTCGGTCGCCACCGGGCCCGGCGCGACGGCATTGACCGTGACGTGACGGCCACGCATCTCCTTGGCGAAGACACGCGTCAGTGTCTCCACCGCTGCCTTGCTCGCGCCATACAGGGCGTAGCCTGGCAGGTTCAGCCCGAGCACCGACGTGGAGAAGTTGATGATGCGCCCACCGGCGTTCAACCGTGTGCCGGCCTCACGCAGTGTGTTGAAGACGCCCGCAAGATTCACGGCCATGGTCCGTTCGAAAAGCGCATCGTCGGTGTCCGCCACTGGCAGCGCCTTGAAGATACCCGCGTTGTTGACCAACACATCGACCTTGCCCAGCCGCCGCTCGGTTTCCTCGAACAGCTGCCGTACCTGCTGCGCATTGGCCACGTCGGCCTGCAAGGCGATGGCATGGCCGCCCTGTTCGCAGATATCCGCTACCAGGGCGTCGGCCTCGGCGGCACTGCAGGAATAGTTGACGACCACCGCCATGCCGTCACTGGCGAGACGCCTGGCCAGCGCAGCCCCTATGCCTCGGGACGCGCCGGTAATGATGGCGATTTTCTGGATCGTGCTCATGCTGAACCTCTCGCTGGAAGAAATTGACCAGCACAGGCTCACATGAGCATGAATCCAGATAAATACGCCAAAATTGCCTTTACTATTCAAAAACCATCAACAATAGGAGTGCGCAGTGGATCAGGTAAAAGCCATGAAGGTGTTCGCTCGCATCTACGAGCGCGGTAGCTTCACCCGCGCAGCCGAAGACCTGGAAATGCCTCGCGCCACGCTCACTCACACCATGAACCAGCTAGAGGCCTGGCTGGGCACCCGTTTGCTGCAGCGCAGCACGCGCCGGGTCCGCCCCACCGAGGACGGCGAAGCCTACTACGGGCGCTGCGTACAGTTGCTCAGCGAACTTGAGGAAGCGGCTCAAGCCTTCCGCAGCGGCGCCCCCAGCGGTCGCCTGCGAGTGGACATGCATGGCACGCTGGCGAAGTTCTTCGTCATCCCGGCACTGCCCGAGTTTCTTGCCCGCTACCCCGACATCACGCTGAACCTCAGCGAATCGGACAGGCTCGTCGACCTGATCGAAGAAGGCGTCGACTGCGTACTGCGCGCCGGCACGCCGAGCGACTCCTCACTGATCAGCCGGCGCCTGGCCGACCTGCCCCAGGTCACCTGCGCCAGCCCCGGGTATCTGCGTCAGTTCGGTACACCGCAAGGCATCGATGATCTGCTCAACCACCGAGCAGTGAACTACCACCCGAAAACGGCCGCGCGTTGCTACCCCTTCGAGTTCACCTGCAAAGGCCAGGTAACGCAGGTCGAAATACCCGGCTCGGTCACCGTCTTCGGCGCAGAAATCTACGCGGCCTCGGCCATCGCCGGGCTTGGCCTGATCCAGGTGCCACGCTACCGAGTGGCGGCGCAGATCGAGCAGGGCCTGCTATGCGAGATCATGACGGACAGCCCGCCGCCACCGATGCCGATATCGGTGTTCTATCCGCGCAATCGGGTCATGTCGAAGCGGGTCAGGGTCTTCGTCGACTGGCTGGTCGAGCGCTTTGCAGCGGCCTGAAGCCCGGCGTGAGCCAGACAAACGCCAGCACCACGCCCTGCTGAAACCGCTGCAAACGATGCAGGACGTGATGAGAAGCGGGCCTGTCATCGCTGATTGCGGAAATCTCTGGGCGAGATGCCCGTACCGCGCCGGAAGAACCGGGAGAAATAGGCGGCCTCGGAAAAACCCAGGCTGTCGGCCACCTGGGCAATGGTCATGGAGGTGTAGACCAGGTTGCGCTTGGCTTCGAGCATCAGCCGCTGGTGGATCAGCTGCAGGCCGGACTGCCCGGCCAGGCGCCGGCACAGGCTGTTGAGGTGGGCCACGCTCAGGCCCAGTTGCGAGGCATACCAGTCCAGCGGGCGATGCTCGCGATAGTGCTGCTCGACCAGCCCCTGCAAGCGGCGCAAATGATTGCGCCCGCGATCATTGATGAACGCCTCGGCGCGCTCGCCAGCCAGAGCCTGACGCGCCAACCACACCAGCAGCGCACTGATCAGTGACTGCAGCATCAGTTCGCGCCCGGCCTCGTGCTGCCCGTACTCATGGGCCAGAGTCGCGAACAGCATGTCCAGACGCGGCCGCTGGTCCGTGACCAGATAACAGACCGGCTGACTCAAGGGCGGCCTTTCCAGGGCGGTGCCGAGGTGCTCGACCAGCGGCTGGGCCAGGGTCAGCACGTGGCCCTGAATGTCCTCGGAAAAGCGAAAGGCATGCACGCACAGCGCCGGTACCACCTGCACCGCCGACTGATCGAGCACCCGCGCCTGACCGTCGATCTCCACCTCGGCGTGTCCGCTCTGGATGTACAGCACCTGCAGCAGATCACTGTGCAGGTGAGCACTGATTTCCCAGCCGTGCAGGCGGCTGCGCTCGGCGATCGATTCGCAGTGGATGAGGTCCGGCGTCGGCCAAGCGCGATCCTCGCCATAGAGTTTGAACACGGGAACCTGGCCGGTCATGAGCGATCCTCGAAAAGTCCAACTAACCAAGCAAATAGTGCCTTCATACGCCATGCCGACGCATCAAAAATACTGCTTCCAGCCTCAGTGTCTTGCATACGGCTGTCACCCAAGGGATAACAACAATGAACACCCAAGTTGCAATCATCGGCGCCGGTCCGTCCGGCCTGCTGCTCGGCCAGTTGCTGCACAAGGCCGGCATCGACAACGTCATCATCGAACGCCAGAGCCCGGACTACGTGCTCGGCCGCATCCGCGCCGGCGTGCTCGAACAGGGCATGGTCGACCTGCTGCGTGAAGCCGGCGTCAGTGCGCGCATGGATCGTGAAGGCCTGGTCCACGATGGCTTCGAGCTGGCCTTCGATGACCGCCTTGAACGCATCGACCTGCGCGGCCTGACCGGTGGCAAGACGGTCATGGTCTACGGCCAGACCGAAGTCACCCGCGACCTCATGGACGCCCGCGTGGCCAGCGGCGCGCCGAGCTTCTACAACGCCAGTGAGGTCGAGTTGCACGCGCTCAAGGGCGAGCAGCCCTATGTCACCTTCGTTCACGCAGGCCAGCGCATGCGCCTGGATTGCCAGCAGATCGCCGGCTGCGACGGCTTCCACGGCGTATCGCGCCAATCCATTCCCGACGGCGTGCTCAAGGAGTTCGAACGGGTCTACCCCTTCGGCTGGCTCGGCGTGCTGGCCGATACTCCACCGGTTCACGAGGAGCTGATCTACGCCAACCACGAACGCGGTTTCGCCCTGTGCAGCATGCGTTCGCCGACACGTACCCGCTATTACGTGCAGGTCAGCAGCGAAGAGAAGGTCGAGGACTGGTCGGACGAGCGTTTCTGGGACGAACTCAAACGCCGCCTGCCAACGCAGACCGCGGCCAAGCTGGTCACCGGCCCGTCCATCGAGAAGAGCATCGCGCCGCTGCGCAGCTTCGTGGTCGAGCCCATGCAGTATGGTCATCTGTTCCTCGTCGGCGACGCCGCGCACATCGTTCCGCCCACCGGCGCCAAGGGCCTGAACCTGGCCGCCAGCGACGTCAACACGCTGTACCGCATCCTGCTCAAGGTGCACCGCGAAGGCCGCACGGAGCTGCTGGAGAAATACTCGGAAATCTGCCTGCGGCGCATCTGGAAGGCCGAGCGCTTCTCCTGGTGGATGACCTCGATGCTGCACCGCTTCCCCGACACCGACGCTTTCAGCCAGCGCATGCAGCAGACCGAACTGGACTACTTCGTCGGCTCCGAGGCCGGACGCCGCACCATCGCCGAAAACTACGTTGGCCTGCCGTACGAGGCCGTGGAGTAACGAGGCAGGCGGTGGATCGCCTCTCGATCCACCGCCGTCGCCCTCAGTCCAGGGCCAGGTAAAGGCGATGCCAGGCCTCCGGAAACAGGCGGCGGAAGAAGAACCGCGCAGCGACCTCACGCGCCTCCCCCAGCCCACGCTCACGGCTGATACGCGCCGCACGCAACCAGGCGTAACCGAGCAACAGCCAGGCGGTCACCTGCAGCATGTCCACGGCGGCCTCGTAGGGGCGCTGCGGCGCACTGTCCTGGCTTTCGCGCAGTTGCGCCAGCGCGCCCTGCCACTCGTCCAGCAGCTCGGCCAACGCTTCGGCCTGCGCCTGCAGGGAAGATCCTTCGGCGCGCTGGCATTCCCCAGTGACCTGCCGCAGCAGTATCGGCACACCAGGCGCAGCGACAGGCAACAGCTTGCGCAGCAGCAGGTCGTTGGCCTGAATCTCGTTGGTGCCTTCGTAAATCATGGCGATGCGGCTGTCGCGCAAGGTCTGCTCGATGGGGTATTCGCTGCAATAGCCGTAGCCGCCGAACACCTGCAGCGCCTGGCTGGCGAGCTGGAAGCCCTGCTCGGTGAAGCTGGCCTTGACCACCGGCGTCAGCAGCGACGCCAGAGCCTCGGCCTCGTCGCGTTGCTGCTCGTCCACCGCCTGCTCGGCGATGTCCAGCAGGTGCGCGGCCCAGTAGCCCAGCATGCGCATGCCCTGAGTCTGCACCTCCAGGCTCTGCAGAATGCGCTGCATGGCCGGGTGCGCGGCGATGGCATCAGCCTCGCCGCTGGCCCCGGCCGGGCGCGGCACGGCGCGCATCTGCCGGCGTTCGGCGGCGTAGGCGCTGGCCTGCTGGTGGGCAAACTCGGCGTGCCCCAGCCCTTGCAAACCAACGTGCAGGCGCGCGCCATTCATCATCACGAACATCGCCGCCAGGCCCTGGTTCGGCTCACCCAGCAGCCAGCCCCGCGCGCCCTCGAAGCGCAGGCTACAAGTGGCGCTGCCACGGATGCCGAGCTTGTGTTCGAGGCCATCGCAGAACACCCCGTTGGCCTGCCCGTGCAGCTCCCGCGGCACCAGAAACAGCGAGATGCCACGAGTGCCGGCGGGTGCATCAGGCAGGCGCGCCAGCACCAGGTGGACGATGCTCTCACCCAGGTCGTGGTCGCCACCGGAGATGAACAACTTGCTGCCGTGCAGGCGGTAGCTGCCCGCCTCCGCCGGTTCGGCGCGGCAGCGCAGCAGGCCGACGTCGCTACCGGCCTGCGGTTCGGTCAGGCACATGGTGGGCACGCAGGTGCCGTCCACGAGTCCTGGCAACCAGGCAGCCTGAAGCTCTACGCTGGCGAAACGGCGCAGCACCTCGTAGGCGCCGTGGGCGATGCCCGGGTACATGGCCCAGGCATGGTTGGCGGCGTAGAGCATTTCCAGCACACCGACGTTGAGCAACTGCGGCAGGCCCTGGCCGCCGTATTCGGGGGCGCAGGCCAGCGACGGCCAGCCACCGTCGACGAAGGCTTGGTAAGCATCGGCGAAACCGTCCGGGGTGATCACCCGGCCATTCTGCAGACGGCAGCCCTGGCGGTCGCCGGGGGTGTTCAACGGCGCCAGGCGATCCTCGGCGAAGCGCGCGGCCTGCTCCAGCACCTGGGCGGCCAGGCCGTGATCCAGCTCGGCGAAAGCCGGCAGCCGCGCCCAGTCCTGTTCGGCGTCCAGCCAGTGTTCGATGACGAAGCGCATGTCATCCAGCGGGGCACGGTAGTGCGTCATAGGCGAATCCTTCAACGATGAGCAGGGTTTTCCAGTAGCAGAGCCATGCCCTGACCGCCGCCAATGCAGGCAGCGGCGATGCCGTAGCGGGTGCCACGCGCCGCCAGTTGGCGGGCAACACTATGCGCCAGGCGCAGGCCGGTGGCGGCCAAAGGATGGCCGAGGGCGATGGCGCCGCCATGGCGGTTCAGGCGCGCCGCATCCAGCTCCAGCTCGCGCTGCACCGCCAGCACCTGGGCGCCCTGGGCTTCGTTGATTTCCAGGCTGTCGATGGCATCCAGGCTCAGGCCGGCACCGTCGAGCAGCAGACGGATCGCCGGGGCCGGGCCGATGCCCATGATCTCCGGCGGCACGCCAACCACCGCGCTGGCGCGCAGCAGCGTCAAGGGCGACTCAGCGCTTCGTGCATCGCCCACCAAAATGGCAGCGGCGCCATCGACCAGCGCGCAGCTGTTGCCGGCGGTCTGCACCGAGCCAGCGCTGACTGGCGAGAGCGCAGCCAGGGCCTCGGCACTGGTCTGCCGGGGATGGCTGTCACGCTGCAGATCGTTGATCTTGCGCGGTAGCTTGAGGTGCCGCGGCTGATAGCCGGCCAGCTCGAAACGGCTACTGGCCACTGGCGCGATCTCGGCGTCGAACCAACCCTCGGCCTGCGCCGCCAGCGCCTTGTCGAAACTGCCCAGGGCAAAGGCATCTACCTCCTCGCGACGCAGGCCGTAGCGCTGGGCGAGGTTCTGCGCAGTGTCGATCATGGTCTGGGCAATGGCCGGATCGAGCAGCGCCTCCCAGAGAAAATCCTTGAAGCCCACCGGCGCGCCGAGGCGAAAACCGCCCCGGTGCTCGTAGCTGGCGATGGGATTGCGCGACATCGACTCTGCCGCCACGCACAGCGCCAGGCTGGTGCTGCCGCGTTCGAGCTGGTTGCCGGCCTGGCGCAGCAGCTCCAGGCCGGTACCGCAGATGCGCTGCACCGCCAGCGCCGGTACCTCGATCGGCACACCGGCGTACAGGCCGATATGCCGGGGCAGCATGTAGGCATCGAAACTGGCCTGGGCCATGCTGCCGGCCAGCACGCTGTCGACCTGCTCGCCACCAATGCCGGCGCGCGCCAGCACGGCGCGGGCGACATGGATGCCCAGGTCGATGGGCGACACCTGGGCCAGTGGCCCGCAGTAGTCGATCCAGGGCGTGCGCGCGGCGGCCAGCAGTGCCACCTGCTCGAAGGCCTCGAACTGGCCCTTCATGGCCGCGCCTGCGCCATTACGCAGTGCGCGGCTGGGTCGGCGTAGAGGCGCTCGATCAGCTCGGCGCGGCGGCTGAGCACCGCGCGCTGGTTGAGCGAGCCCTTGTCGGTGATCTCACCGGCGTCCAGGCTCGGCGCCTCACTCATCAGGCAGGCCCAGGCGATGTGCGAGGCCAGCCCGGTGGCTTCGCGGTTGAGCTCTTCCAGCAGCCCGGCCAGCCACTGCCGCACGGGCTCGGCGGCCATTACCGCTTCGACGCTGGCATCGCTCGCCAGCCCGGCCAGGGCGCGGCAGGCCGGTACGCTGGGGAACACCAGCAGGCCGATACGCTGACGATCCGGCCCGGTGACCACCGCGTCCTGCACGTAGGGCGAGCCCTGCAGGATGACGCGGGTGCGCAGTGGCCCGACGCTGACGAATACGCCGGTGCTGAGCTTGAAGTCCTCGGCGATACGCCCGTCGAACATCAGCCCCCAATGCGGGTTTTGCGCATCGGCAAAGCGCAAGGCATCGCCGGTGCGGTAGTAACCTTCCTCGTCGAAGGCCTCGTTGTTGAGTTCGGCCTGGCGCCAGTAGCCGGGCATCACATGCGGGCCACGGAAGCGCGCCTCCAGCTTGCCGTCGACCGGCGTCAGCTTGACCTCGCAACCTGGCGCCGGCAGGCCGACATAGCCGGCCAGCGACAGCGGCCCGGTGGTGAAGGTGCACGACGGCGCCGTCTCGGTCATGCCCAGGCCAGCCATCATGCGGATGCGCTCGCCACAGTGCTGCTCGGCGACCCGGTCGAGGCGATCCCAGATCGGCTGGCTGAGGCCGGCGCCGGCGAAGAAGAACAGCTTCATGCGCGCGAAAAAACGCTCGCGCAACTCGCCATCCTGCTCCAGCGCCGCCACCAGTTCCTCCCAGCCCTTGGGCACGGTGAGGTAGGCGGTGGGCGAGATGTCCTTGAGGTTGCGCAGCGTCTCGCCGAACAGTTGCGGCGTCGGCCGGCCATCGTCGAGGTACAGGCTGCCGCCGTTGTACAGCACGATGCCGACGTTGTGGCTGCCGCCGAAGGTGTGATTCCACGGCAGCCAGTCCACCAGCACCGGCGGCTCCTCACCGAATACCGGGAAGGTCTGCAACAGCATCTGCTGGTTGGCGCAGAGCATGCGCTGGGTGGTCACCACGGCTTTGGGCAGCTTGGTCGAGCCACTGGTGAAGAGGAACTTGGCGATGCTGTCCGGCCCGGTGCGGGCGAAGGCGGCGTCGGCGGCAGCCGGGTCGCGCGGCGCCAGTAATTCATCGAAGCGCTGGGCAGCACGCCCCGCCACCTCGCCCTGCACCAGCAGCAGGGGCATGTCGGCCGGCACCACGGCCTCGATGGCGCGACTGAAGGCGGCGCCATCGGCGGCCATCACCAGGCCCGGGCGCAGCAGGTCGAAGATGTGCTGCAGCTTGGCGTAGTCGCGGGCCACGGTGGAATAGGCCGGCGACACCGGGCAATAGGGCACGCCGATGTACAGGGCGGCCAGCGCCAGTTGCAGGTGTTCCAGGTCGTTGCCGGAGAGGATCACCAGCGGGCGCTCCGGGCTCAGGTCATGTTCGAGCAGGTGCGCGGCGATGCAGCGCACGCGCGCCAGCATCTCGCGGTAGCTGATGCGCTGCCATTGCCCATCACCGCCACGACGGGCGACGAAGGTGTGCTCACCGCGCACTTCGGCCCAGTGCAGCAGGCGGTCGAGCAGGCGTGGCGGCAATTCGCTCAGCGGCTCTCGCGCGTTGAGATAGACGCTACCGGCACGTTCCTCGATGTGCACATCCGGCGAGCCCAGGGCCACCGGACGATAGCGGGCAGCGAGCGATTGGGAGGGTGCATTGTTCACTTGTTATCACCTCCGGTCCTGCCCGTTCGGGCACGACGCGACGCCGGGGCTTTCCGGCAAACTCGATTCGGGGCGCTCACAGCCCGCTCAAAGACTCACGGGCTGGAGCTATGCAAGGCGTTTCCGAACGTTCAGATCGGGTAGTGGCGCGGGCCATTCTGCAGCGTCACCCAACGCAGCTGGGTGAAGTGCTCGATGCTCGCGCTGGAGCCGAAGCTGCCGTAGCCGCTGGACTTCACCCCGCCGAAAGGCATCGGCGCCTCGTCGTGCACGGTCGGTCCGTTGATATGACAGATGCCCGACTCCACCCGCTGTGCCAGATTCAACGCACGCGACACATCACGGCTGAAGATCGCCGAGGACAGGCCGAACTCCGAATCGTTGGCCAGGCGCAGCAGCTCTTCGTCGCCCCGCCCTCGCAGGATCACCGCCACCGGGCCGAACGACTCCTCGCGGTACAGGCGCATGGCCGGGGTGACGCGGTCGAGCAGCACCGGCTGCATCACGCTGCCGTCGATCTGTCCGCCGGCCAGCAGCACGGCGCCCTTGTCCACCGCGTCCTGCACCAGGCTCATGATGCGTTCGCCAGCGGCAGCATCGATCAGCGAACCAAGCACGGCCTCACCCGGCAAACCGGCCTTGAGCGTGGCGACCTTGGCGGCCAGGCGCGCGGCGAAGTCGTCGGCGATGCGCTCGTCGACCACCAGGCGCTCGGTGGACATGCAGATCTGCCCTTGGTTGAAGTAGGCACCGAAGGCCGAGGCGGCCACCGCCTGATCCAGGTCGGCATCGTCCAGCACCAGCAGCGGCGCCTTGCCGCCCAGCTCCAGCACCGCCGGTTTCAGGTGTTTCGCCGCAAGCTGGCCGATGATGCGCCCGACATGGGTGGAGCCAGTGAAGTTGACGCGGCGCACCGCCGGGTTGGCCACCAGCCGCTCGACGATGGCGGCGGCATCGGCCGGCGCGTTGCTGATGACGTTGACTACGCCATCGCCAAGACCGGCCTGCTGCAGCACCTCGCCGATCAGCGCGTGTACCGCCGGGCTGTTCTCCGAAGCCTTGAGCACCACGGTATTGCCGCAGGCCAGGGGCATGGCCAGGGCGCGGGTGCCAAGGATTATCGGCGCGTTCCACGGGGCGATGCCCAGTACCACGCCGCAGGGCTGACGCAGCGCCATCGCGAAGCTGCCCGGCACGTCGGAGGGAATCACCTCACCCTTGATCTGCGTGGTCATGCCAGCGGCATCGCGCAGCATGTTGGCCGCCAGCTTGACGTTGAAACCGTACCAGTCGGCGGTGGCGCCGGTTTCGACGGCCATGGCCATGAAACGGTCGCGGTTGGCCTCCAGTAAGCGGGCGGCCTCCAGCAGGCGCGCACGGCGCTCGCCCGGCCCCAACGCGGCCCAGGCCGGAAAGGCCGCCTGCGCGGCAGCCACAGCGGCATCGGCGTCTTCCAGGGTGGCGGCGGCCACACGGCTGACAGTCTCGCCGGTGAAGGGACTACGGCGCTCGAACACTGCGCCGCCCGTGGCCGGGCGCGCCTGCCCGGCGATCAGCAAAGGCACTTCGAACATGGTCTGGCTCCATCTTGTGATTGTTATACGGGGGGGCGGGCACGACCGCCCCTGGCACAGCTCAGCGTTTGTAGGCTTGCAGGCCCGGCTTGATGCTCTTGTCATCAAGGAACTGCTTCATGCCCTGCTCGCGGCCACCTTCCTTGTCCAGCAGGCGCGACTGATCGAGCTTGGCGTACAGGTAGTCTTCGTTCTGCTCCCAGGTCAGCTCCCGGCAGCGCTTGAAGCCGATCTTCGCTGCACGCATCACCACCGGGTTCTTCTCCAGCAGGTTACGCGCCAGTTCGATGGTGGTCTCGCGCAGTTGCGCCAGCGGCACGCTTTCGTTGACCAGGCCCATCTCGGCGGCCTTCGGCCCGCCAAAGGTCTTGCCGGTCATGATGTAGTACAGCGACTGGCGATGGCCCACGGTGTCGGCCATGGCCTTGCTCACCAGGTTGCCCGGCGGGATGCCCCAGTTGATTTCCGACAGGCCGAAGGTCGCCTCGTCGGCGCAGATGGCCAGGTCGCACGCCACCAACGGGCTGAAACCACCGCCGAAGCACCAGCCATTGACCATGGCGATGGTCGGCTTGGCATACATGCGCAGCAGCTTCCACTGCCAGGTCGAAGCCTCGCGGCGAATCTTCTCCTGAAGGATCTCCGGGCCGGCGTCGACTTCACGGAAGTACTCCTTCAGATCCATGCCCGCAGTCCACGACTCGCCTGCGCCGGTCAGCACCAGCACACCGACGTCGGCGTCCTGCTCCAGGGTTTCCAGCACATCGACCATCTCGCGGTTGAGGGTCGGGCTCATGGCGTTGCGTTTTTCCGGACGATTGAGGATGACCCAGCCGATGCCCTCTTCGACTTCGACCTTGACGGTTTGCCAGCGTGCTTCGTACTTGCTCATGGGGGTGTCCTGCATGTGTTGGGTAGATGAGCTCAAGGTAGGTCGCGCAAATAGTTATGTCAATTAACTATTTGCGCGAAATGTTCGATCACCGCACCGATGAAGTCGATGGATACAGCAACATCAACGACATGATTATTCTGATTAACTAAAAATCACGAGCGGCGACCTGATCAACCAGCTCAAACCTCAGGCCGGAGCCGCCGCGCGGCGCTCGCGGCTGCCCATCGCGACCACCACCAGGGCAGCCACCAGCAGCCCCGGCGCGGCCGCCATCAGCACCCCGGCCGTGCCGGCGCCAGCGGCCAGGATGTGTCCGGCGGCCAGCGGCCCACTCACCGACCCCAGGCGGCCGACGGCCACTGCAGCGCCCACGCCGGTAGCCCGCACCTGCGTCGGGTAATAGGCCGGCGCCAGGGCGTAGAGCACCAGTTGCGCAGCCATCACGAAGACTCCGGCCGCGAAGCCCGCCGCTGCCATGCTCGCCAGGTTGGTGGAGAAACCGATCCCGGCCAGCGCCAACAGCAACCCGAGGTAGATGCACAGCACCACTGGCGTGCGCTGGAAGCGGTCGAGCAGCACACCGCCGAGCAGCGAGCCGAGTGCGCCGCCGATGTTGAAGACCATCTGCACCGTACCGGCCTGCGGTTTGCTGAATCCCAGCTCCAGCAGCAGCGACGGCAGCCAGTTGAGCAGCATGTACATCACGGTGAGGGTGAAGAAGTAGCTGATCCACAGCGACAAGGTGATGCGCGTGCGGCCATCACCGCACAGTGCTTCCACGGTGGACGGCCGACCCTGCGTGGCACGCGCCTGCTGCTGGTGGAATGCCGACGACTCCGGCAGCAGCCACAGCATCAATGGTGCGATGGCCAGCGGCGCGACGCCACCGACGATGAACACCCATTGCCAGGCCTCGCCGGCCAGCATGCCGATCACCGCCGCCGCCGCGCCGCCGAGAGGAACACCGCAGTACATGATGCTGATAGCCGTGCTGCGCTGGCGTTCCTCGACTGCCTCGGCGCACAGGGCAATCAGGTTGGGTAACGCCGCCCCCAGACCAAGACCGGTGAGAAAGCGCGCCGCCAGCAGGCCGGACAGGCTGCTGGTATAGGCCGTCCACAGGGAAAAGATGCCGAACAGCACCACGGCGGCCACCAGCACCTTCTTGCGGCCGATGCGATCGGCAACGTAACCACCGAGGAAAGCACCAGGGAGCAGGCCGATGATGCTGGCGCTGAACATCCAGCCCATCATCCCTGGGTCCAGGTTGAAGGCAGCACGAATACCGGCCGCGGCGATGCCGGCCGACTGCAGGTCGAGCCCTTCGATCAGAGCGACGATGAAACAGATGACGATGGTCAGCCGGGAACGGCTTGATGGGGTTTGCATGGCGGAGTCTCGCTCTTGTTGTTTTTGTTCGGGAGTGGTGACGAGGTCCAGTTCTCGTCGCAAGAAGATTAACAAACAGAACTAAAAAAACACCCCCAGGCAAAACGCCAGGCTCGAGCCATTCATTCCCTTCAGAAACAATCAGTTAGATCACCCACAAAGAATTCATTACGAATTAGTTAATGATTTTAACGTTCGTTAATCGGCCACTGCCATTTGATAAGCCCAGTGCGCACTCTCATCCTCTGTGCGCAACGGCGATCCGCCGGACAACAACAAAAATAAGGATATCGAGCATGCCTACACGGTTTCTTCGTACTGCATTCGTGCGCAGCCCCCTGCCCCATGCCATTGCTCTATGCAGCCTTGGCATGTCCTGCGCCGCTCAGGCCCAGGGCTTCATCGACGACAGTCATGCCAGCCTGACCCTGCGCAACTATTACCTGGATCGCGACTTCCAGGACGACGGCGCCAAGTCCGAAGCCCGGGAGTGGGCACAGGGCTTCATCCTCAAGTTCCAGTCCGGTTTCACCGAAGGCCCGGTGGGCTTCGGCCTGGATGCCACTGGCCTGCTGGGCCTGAAGCTGGATTCGTCGCCGTCGCGCAGCGGCACCGAACTGCTGCCTGTATCGCCCAGCAGCGGGCGTGCAGCGGACGAGTACTCGCGCCTTGGTCTGACCGGCAAGATGAAGATCGACAAGACCCTGTTGCAGGCCGGTGATCTCAACCTGGCCCTGCCGTCGGCTCTCTCCAGCCCGTCGCGCCTGCTGCCGCAGACCTTTCGCGGCGGCTACCTGAGCTCCACGCAGATCGACGGCCTGACCCTGCACGGCGGCTACGTCGACCGCATCGCCAAGCGCAACTCCACCGACTACGAGGCCATGACCGTCGCCTCGCCCAACGGCCGCTTCAATGGCCGTGCGACCACCTCGCACATGGCCTTCATCGGCGGCGACTACGCCCTGAGCCCGGAGCTGACGCTCAAGGCCCACTACCTGGAAGTGGCCGACCTATATGAGCAGGGCTACCTCGGCGCCCTGCACAAGACCAGCCTCGGCCCCGGTACCCTGAGCACCGATCTGCGCGCCTTCTTCAGCGGCGAGAACGGCAGTGCCGATGCCGGCAAGGTGGACAACCAGCACCTGTCCCTGCAGTTCGCCTACGGCCTGAACGGCCACCGCTGGACCCTCGGTTACGCCCACCAGGGTGGCGACACCGCCACGCCCTACATCTCCGGCACCGAGCTGATGGGCATCAGTGAAATGACCATGAGTTCCGACTACCTCAACGCCAGGGAGCGCATGTGGCAGGCCATCTGGGACTACGATTTCGCGGCCGCTGGCGTGCCCGGCCTGACCGCGCGCCTGCGCTACGTGCGCGGCGACAACATCGAGCTGGCCGCCTTTGGCATCGATGACCGCAAGGAACGCGAAGCGCAGTGGGAAATGGGCTACGTGATCCAGGACGGCCCGCTGAGCGGCGTCGGCCTGCGCGTGCGGCAGTCGTTCTACCGTAACGACTTCCCCACCGGCGCCGCCTTCCGCGATGAAAACCAGACACGCCTGATGGTCACCTACAACCTGCCGATCTGGTGACCCGCCACACAGCCGCATCGCCTCGCGGTGCGGCCGGCGGCGAACCAGGGGTTGAACGAAAAGTCGTCGAGCGAAGGTCAGGCGATACCGATGGCGACCCCAAAAAAACGAGCGAGGAACGGACTGGGGCCCGCACTCGAGTTTACGAGCTGTAAATGAGCATTCGACCGGACTGGCGTTCCAGCCCGCTTTTAACGAAGCATCACCGAGCGCAGGCACTTTTCGTACAGAGCCTGGATTCACCAGGCGCTGGCCTGGCGCAGTACCTGCAACGACGCCTCGTCCAGCTCCAGCGTCATGGCTGCCTGCAGCGCACGCAACTGCGCCAGGCTGGTGGCACTGGCGATCGGTGCGCTGATGCCCGGCTGAGCCATCAGCCAGGCCAGCGCGATGCTGGCCGGGCTGGCATCGAATTGCTCGGCGAGCTGTGCCAGCGCGTCCAGAATGCGCTGGCCGCGCGGGTTGAAATAGCGCTCCAGGTCCTCGGCCCGCGCGGCTTGCCGGATATCGGCAAGCGTACGGTACTTGCCGCTAAGAAAACCCGAAGCGAGGCTGAAATAGCTGACCACGCCGAGCCCACGGGCCTGGGCGTATGCCTGCAGCCGCGTTTCGTAGTCCTTGCGGTCGTACAGGTTGTATTCCAGTTGCAGCACGCCATAGCTCGGCAAACCGGCGTCGACGCCAATCGCCAGGGCGGCCTCGAGCTGTTCGCGGCTGTAGTTGGAGGCGCCGATGGCGCGCACCTTGCCACTGGCGATCAGGCTTTCGTAGGCGCGCAGGGTTTCCTCGTGCGGCGTCTGCTCGTCGGGGTAGTGGGAAAAGTACAGGTCGATGTAATCGGTGCGCAGGCGACGCAGGGAATCCTCCACCGCACGCACGATCCACTGGCGCGACAGCCCACCGCCCTCACCCATCGGGGCGCCGACCTTGGTGAACAGGGTCAGGCGATCACGCAGAGCGGGATTGGCGGCCAGCCACTGACCGATGATCTGCTCGGACTCGCCCCCGACGTGCCCCTCGACCCAACTGGAATACATATCGGCCGTGTCCAGGGTGGTGATCCCGGCCTCGAAGGCTGCACTCAGCAACTCGCACGAAGCGCGCGCATCCAGCGTCCAGCCGAACACGTTGCCACCCAGCACCAGTGACGAAACCCTCAAACCGGTATTACCCAAAGCCTTGCTCGCGGACATACCCGCTCCTTCTCGCGCTCATTCGAGGGCAACCGGCGCGGCAGGCAGAGCCCGCCGCGCCGCTGCCGTTCACTTGCCGGTACGGATGCTGTTCCAGGTACGCACGCGGATACGCTCGGCCTTCAACGACAGAGCCTTGAGTGCATACAGTGAGCTCATCCTGTCAGCCGGAATATACATGTTGGGATTGTTGCGAACCTCCGGAATGACGAACTCCGTGGCGTCCTTGTTGGGGTTCGGATAACCGATGGCGTTGCTGGCCTTGGCGATCACTTCCGGACGCAGCAGGTAGTTGATGAAGGCATGCGCCTCATCGACGTTCTGCGCGCCCTTGGGGATGACCATCACGTCGGACCACAGCGGCGCACCTTCCTTGGGCAGGAACATGTCGATCTTCACCCCCTTGCCAGCCGCCACCCCCATCTTGCGCGCCAGCTCGATGCCACCGGACCAGCCCACCGCCACGCAGATCTCGCCATTGGCCAGGTCGTAACCGTAGCGCGAGGAGTTGAAGTAGGTGATGTAGGGGCGGATCGTCATCATCAGATCCTGTGCCTTGCGATAATCCTCGGCTTTCTCGGAGTTTGGATCGAGGCCGAGATAGGCCAGAGCAATGGGCAGGATATCGCTCGGCGAGTCGAGGAAGCCCACGCCGCACGAAGCGAGCTTGGAGAGGTTCTCCGGCTTGAAGATCAGGTCCCAGCTATCGAGCTTCGCATCCGGGCCCAGCACTTCGCGCACCTTGTCGACGTTGTAGCCGATCAGGTTGGTGCCCCACATGTAAGGCACCGCGTACTGATTGCCGGGATCGCCACTATTTGCCAGCTCGGACATGAAGCCTTCGTCCAGACGGCTCCAGTTGGGCAGCTTGCTGCGATCGAGCTTGTCGAAGGTACCGGCACCGATGAAGGTGGCCAGCATCGCACTGCCTGGGAAGGCGACGTCATAACCCGAGTTGCCCGTGAGCAACTTGGATTGCAGGGTTTCAGGGCTGTCGAACACGTCATACACCGGGCGGATGCCGGTTTCGGCCTCGAAGCCCTTGAGGATCTCAGGCGGCATGTACTCGATCCAGTTGTAGATCCTCACCGTGCGTTGCTCGGCCTGAACCTCAACGGCGCCGAACAGGGCCAGGGTCATGGCAGCGACCATAGGTAGTGCTTTCATCGCAATGTCTCCTGGCACGGCTTAGTAACGGTAGGTGAAGTAGAGTTCGAGCGCGGTGAAGCGGTCATCGTCTCCGAACACCTGCTTGGCCGCCGACTTGGCGTCGACCCAGTTGTAGGCCAGCGAAGTGTACACACGCTCGGTAGGCGTCCAGTCCAGGTACACCACGTTCTCGTTGGCGAAACGACGGTCGTCGACGGCGATGCCCTGATAGTTGTCCTTGTCCAGCCAGAATTGGTAGTGAATCGCGCCCAGGGTGAGGGTTTCGCTCAGACGGGTCTTGATCGAGAACTGCTGCACGCGCTGGTTGGTGTTGAACAACACGTAGTTGCCCATCACATCACCGATCAGCCAGGTGCCCCAGTCGGTGAAGCCCTTGCTCAGGGGATCCCAGGATTGCTGGGTGTTGTCGGCCAGGTTGTCGTCACCGGAAAACAGTGCGTAGCGATAGCCCAGCACCGGAGTCAACGGCAGCGACTCGAAGGTGTAATCGGCCTGCGCGTACCAGGCCTTGGCATCGTACTTCATGCCGTCACCGCTGCCGCGTTGCACCGCGTATTCACCGTTGAGGGTCAGCGCATCGAGGCCCGGCAGTTGCCCACGCAGGGCGCGGAAGTTGTAGACCTGCATACCGTCGCGGCGCAGTGGCGTGGCGTAGGTGTTGGTCTGCGAATCCACCTTCATGGCCATGGCGCCGAGGGTCACCTGATCGGCCAGGTTGTAGTCCAGGTTGGCGCCGTTGAGGCGGAAGTCACCCAGGTGCGAATCAGTGCGCAGGCTGAAAGCCTGCGCCTTGAGCGCGCCATGGTCCCAGGCCAGCACGGCCGAGTCGCGGAAAGCGCTGCGCGGCCCCAGCCAGTAGGCGCCGTCGCCCTGGGAGTCGAGGTTGCCGTCCATGACGATGAAGCCGTTGCCGACCAGGTAGTTCTGCCGGCCTGCGGTGAAGGTCCATTCCCCGGCACGCAAGCCCGCGTAGGCCTCCTCCATCGCGGTGTAGCCATCGGAACTGCGGCTGAAGCCACCGGCATCGCCGTCGCCGAAGGTCTTGGCCGAGACCACCGAGCCGCCGGCAATCAAGTCGAAGTCGGGATCGATGGCGTACTTCAGGGTCACGCCCGGCTTGAGATAGAACTCTTGCCAGTCGACGCGGGTGCCGATGTTGCGGCCATTGCGCTGATCGACGCCGCCGGCGCCGAAGTTGACGTTGCGCGTGGACACGGTCGAACCGCCGACCGTAAGCGTGGCCTCGCCGGAGAGGTTGCCTTCTTCGAAGGAATAGCCGGCCATGGCCTGTGAGCTGCTCAGCACGGCGACGGCCAGCAGAGCGGGAGTGTGGGGAACGCGGATCATGAAATGCTCCTGGGTGATTTGTTTTTGTGTCACAGGGCAGTTGCAAAGCAGACCGGCAGGCACGGAGGCCGCCCGGCTGCGAACCGGCAGGCCTGCCTACGCAGGCCACCAGATTTTTCTTGTTCCTTGTCAGGTGGCGCGCTCAGTCGCGTAGATGAGCGGCCAGCGCACGCAGCGCACGAACGTTGTCGACGTCGAAGATCCCCACCGCCTCGGGCAGCGAAGACTGCTTGGCAATGACCACGTCCGCCTCGAAGTCGACGAACAGGTACTGGCCATGGATGCCACCGGCGACGATGGCGCAGCTGTGATCGTTGAAGACGTACCACTGGCTGCGGTACGAAGCGCCCGGCATCCACTGGGCGAACTCCTCGTCCTGGGCGTAGATAGCCGGATCGGCACCAGCGGCGATGGCGTCGATGACCTCAGCTGAGAGCAGCGTCTGGCCCTGATGCTGGCCGCGATTGGCCAGCAGCAGGCCGAAACGCGCCATGTCGCGCAGCGTCGCGCTGAAGCCGGCACCGGCCACGCCACGGCCCCAGGGATCGGCCATGAAATAACCGTCACGCTGGCAGCCAAGCGCCGTCCAGATCGGCGCCAGGCGCTCGTGGCAGGCTTGCCCGCAGGCACGCTCCATCACCCAGGCCAGCGCTTCGGTGGTTGCCGTGACGTAATGGAACAGCCCGCCATGCTCGCCGCACTTACGCAGCGATGGCAGGAACTGGTACAGCGAGGCGTACTGGGCGAACTCTGGCGGCGCCGGCATGAAACCGCAGGCATAGCCGAACTGAGAGCTTTCCGAGGCCGGGTCGTCGTACTGCTCGGTGTAGGAAATGCCCACGGCCATATCCAGCAACTGGCGCACGGTCGCATCGAAGTAGGCGCCACCGGCGAACTCCGGCACGTAATCACCAGCCAGGCGCTCGGGGTCGAGCGTGCCTTCATGGATCAACTGCTCGGCGAGCGTACCGATCAGCGACTTGGTCACCGAGAACATGATGTGCCGATCATTGGCGGTATGGCCGTTGAAGTAGCGCTCGTACACCACCTGCCCCGATTTCAGCACGATGAAGCCATCGGCGTGACTGGCCAGCAGGTGCTCGTCCAGGCGCACGCTCAGGCCGCACTCGCTGGCGAAGGTGAACGCATCCAGGTCCTGAAGAGCCTCGGACAATGCCTGTGTAGCATCACCGCACGGCACGCTGATGCTTGGGCGCAGACGCCCCAGGTGACGAAAACCCCATTTGTTGAAAGGCGGACGCATCCAGTTGTCCCAGGTGACCCGCTTTGCCTCGACCGGGGGGAAACCGACCATGAAGGGTGTCGACGCCTGGGCGCGCTGCAGGGCATCGTGAGCATCGGCGTACTGACGAGCCAGGAGGCCGGCGACCGGAGCATGTGCGAGGGAATTCATGAACCTCTGTCCTTTCTTCTAAGAAGCCCTGCACGCGGCAGGCGTGCGATAATAATTGCCTTAATAAAATGTTTTAGTCAATAAGACATTTACTTATGAAAACCTATTTCCGTTATGCTCCCGATGCACACCATCAGGACGAGGAGGAACATCAGTGAGCGGTCTGCGCGAACGTCAGAAAGCCATGCGCCGCAAGGCGATCGGTGACGCCGGTGTAGCTCTGTTCGAGCGGCAGGGGTTCGATAACACCACCATCGAGCAGATCGCCCGGGAAGCGGGCGTCTCGGCGCCCACCGTGTTCAAGTACTTCGGCTCCAAGCAGGAGATCCTTCTGGAGATGCTGCAGAAGGCCGACGAGAGCGCCTTGCAGGACGCCCGCGAGCACATGGCCGAGCTGGATGACCCGCTCGACGCACTGTGCTACCTGGAGCAGGTGCTGGTGGATCATGCGTTGAGCATGCTGCCCGCGCCGATCTGGCACGAACTGCTGCTGCATGTACTTGGCGGCGACCGCAGCGACCTGCCGGAACAGTACAAGCGCCACAACGAGGCCCTGCAGCACGAGATCGCCAGCCTGCTGCGCGACCTGCAGGCACGCGGCAAGCTGCGCGACGATCTGGACGTCGAGCTGGCGGCCTTCCTGCTCAATGACTATTCGCACCTGCAACTGCTGCGTCTGACCGGTAGCGAGCCGCTGGACCTCGAACAGCACCGCCGCCAGGTTCGTCTGACCAGCGGCCTGATCCTGCAGGGCATGATCGCCCGCTAGCCAACGTCATGCGCCTCAGCAGTGGAAGCGCCTGAGAACCTGCCCCTGCTGCGACACCTGCTCCTGGACAATCCGCGTTTGCAACGCGGCCGCGCGTACGCTGTCGGTGAGTTCATCGCTCACCTGGCGCACACGCCCCAGGGCACTGTCGACCGAATCCACCACCACTGCCTGCTCGCGCGCCGCCGTGGCGATCTGCGCGCTCATGCCCACCAGCGCATCCACGCCACGGCCGATGCCATAGAGCGACTCGAGCAGCTCACCGAACAATGCCTGCGCCTCACCTACGCGCTGCTGATTGACCTGCATGCTGTCGACCAGGGCCTGTGTGTCGCCCTGCAGCGTGCCGATGATCTCGTCGATTTCCTGGATCGATCCCTGCGTCCGCTGCGCCAGGTTGCGCACCTCGTCGGCGACCACGGCGAAACCACGCCCGTACTCACCGGCACGCGCCGCCTCGATGGCAGCATTGAGGGCCAGTAGATTGGTCTGCTCGGCGATGTCGCGAATCAACCGCAGCACCACGCTGATGCGCCCGCTCTTGTGCGACAACGCCACCACCTGCTGCGCCGTACGCTGCAGGTCCTGGCCCTGCTGCTCGACGATGGCCACGGTACGTTCGATCAGCGGCGTGCCCTCCTCTATCGCCTGCAGCATCCCGCCAGTGGTATCCACGGCAGAGGCCGTGTTGTGTTCGATGTCGTGGGCCGCCGCGCTGACCTGACGCATGGCATGGGCCACCTGGTCGATATCGGCCCGCTGCCGCTCGGTCGCCGCCAGATTGCCGGTCGCCTCGGAGGCGCTGCGGTCGGCGGCCTCGTCGAGCCTGTCCAGCGAATGGCGCAGGCTATTCATGATGCCCTGCAGGGAGCCCAGAAAACGATTGAGCACGCGGCTGACTGCGCCCATCTCATCATTGCGCGTCTCATCCAGACGGCGGGACAGATCGCCGCCACCATCGGCCAGCGCCTCGACCATACGCGCCAGAAGACGCAACGGCTGAACCACGGAACGCGAAGCCAGCGCCAGAATCAGCAAAGCCAGGGCAGCCGCCAACAGCCCGTACAGCAGCTGCCAGCCGATGGCCTGCTGCAGTTGTCGATCCAGCTCATTGCGCAGTTGCGCGACCGGCGCGAAGGCGGCGCTGGCCGGCACTTTCACGCCAACCCGCCAAGGCGCAGCGCCGGCAATCGGGGCGAAGCGCTCCTCGGCCTGGAAGTCGTCGGCCTGCGCCCAACGCTCAGCCTGCCAGGGCTGCCCAAGCTGCGCGGCATCCCCGGTGTAGGCAGCCAGATTACCCTGTGCACTGGCCAGCATGACCTGGGCTTCGGGCAAGGCTGCTCGGGCCTTCTCGGCCAGGGCCTGGAGCTGGTCGAGCAGGATGTCCACGCCGAGCACAGCGACGACCTTGCCGTTGCTGCGCACCGGTACGGTCAGCGAGGTACTCAGCAGTGGCGTGCCGGACACAGCGTCCAGATAAGGTTCGAGCAGGCAGGCACCTGCGGTTTGCAACGGGCAATCGAACCACTGCCGCGCTGCCGCGCCCGGCTGAGTCGCCTGCAAGGTCTGCTCGGCCATGTTGACCAGTTCGTAGTCCTGACCCGGATGACGGAACCAGACCGGGGCAAAGCGCCCGCGCTCGTTGCTGCCCAGATCGGTGCGGCCAGCGAAGTCGGCGTCGCGTCCATCCAGAGCATCATCGAGAAACACCAGGTAAACGCTGAGCAGCGCGGGATCGCGATCGACCACCGCACGGATCTGACGGGTCAGCTGTCGCCTCACCCGCTCGGCATCCAGGCCGGTATCCTGCGCCAACTCGAGCGTGCGCTCGACCTCCTCGGCGCCCCGCTCAGCGGCGTCCTGCGTCTGCTCGAAAAACCTCTGGATACCGGACGCCTGGAAGCGCACCGAATCGCCCAGACGCGCGTTGATCGACGCCCGCAGTTCCTGCGCCGTACGCTCCTGCGCCTGGCTAGCCAGCGTGCGCATCTGGCTGATGGAGACCAGGATCAGCGCACTCGCCAACCCCAGCAGGCAGGCACCGAAAAGCAGGATGACCTTCAGGCGCAACGTGATATGCATGACTCAACCCTCGAAAAAGAGACGACCTCCCTGTCGCCGATAAAGGAGCCACGGATGCAACGTGGGAAGGCCTGCCGGGCCGGCTAATGGCCTGCCAGCAGGACAAAACAGTGGATCAGCACAACGCGAGCAAAACGGCGTGCGCACAGACAAGGCGGTTCAAGGCTGGATGTCCTGCCCGGCCTGAAGACTGCGCCACACTCGTGCCCTGACCCGCTCGACAGCCTCGGGAACCGGCGTGATGGTGAAGAAACGCTGCTGCTGTGCGGCTTGCAGCAGTTCCTGGCGTGAGTCGTCGGCTGCAGCGGGCTGGGCCAGCAAGGCGCCGTTCGGGGCGGGATACCCCATTTGCTGACTGATGCGCGCGATCACATCCGGGCGCAGCAGGTAGTCGATGAAGGCATGCGCTTGATCCGGGTTCGGCGCCTTGGTGGCGACGACCATCACATCCGACCAGAACGGCGCGCCCTCGGGCGGCACGAGCATCTTCAGGCGCAACTGGCGTCCGGCGGCCGCAGCCATCTGCCGCGCCTGCACGAAGCCACCCGACCAGCCCACGCCCAGGCAGATCGAGCCATTGGCCAGGTCGTCGCCGTACCGCTGCGAATCGAAGTAGCGCACATAAGGACGAATGCCCTGCAGCAGTTGCTGGGCAGCGCGGTAATCGGCGCGGCGGTGGCTATTGGGATCCAACCCAAGGTGATGCAGCCCGATAGGCAGGATTTCGTCCGGCGCATCGATGATGCCCACCCCGCAACCGGCCAGACGCCGCAGATTCTCTGGCTTGAACAGCAGATCCCAGGATGACGGAACGTTGCCGTCGAACAGCGGCTCGACACGATCCGCGTCGTAACCGATCAGCGTGGCGCCCCACAGATAGGGCACGGCATAGCGATTGCCAGGGTCGCCGGCGGCTTCCAGGCCTTGCAGAAAGGCGCCGTCCAGATGGCGCATGTTACTGAGTCGCTCGCGTTGCAGCGGCTGCACGGCGCCGGCGACGATCAGCTTGCGCAGACTGCTGCTGCCGGGGAAAACCACGTCATAGCCGGAGTTACCCGTCAGCAGCTTGTTCTCCATCGTCTGCACCGAATCGAATTCGACGTAGTACGGATGAATGCCGGTCTCCTGCTCGAAGTCCCGCAGCACCTGCTCGGGCAGGTAGCGCAGCCAGTTGTAGACACGCACCTCGCCAGCAGCAGGCGCCGCCTGAGCCGTGCTCACCAGAGTCAACAGCCATGCCAGAAGCAGCAAGCGCCCCCAACCAGATTCCGCGCCCATGATCCGCGCTCCCCTCGATTTATTGTGATTCGCACGGCTGAGGAATCGCCGTACGCGTATGCCCCCGCTGGAGGGACTGGGCATTATTTAATTCTATTAACTTTTTAAGTCAATAAAATAAATAGCACGCAAACGTGCTCACGCGTGATGGACCACCGCAAGGCCAGCGTCGCCTTGGCCAACGAGCGGGTACGCATCTGCTGGACGGTGTGGAGCCACGAGCGGCGCGTCAGTGCCAATCGGCACAGCGCAAAGCCCGCCTCCCGGCAGGTAGCCAGGTACGTATTTCTTGTGGTGGTGGTGAATAGCGGCGCGGTCGGAACAGGCAAGCCCTGCAGCGGAACAAGGCCGATAGCAATGACGATCCTGGGATCACTTGAACGCTTGGCCCCGCTGCGCGGGCTGCAGAATGGCCAGGGTGGTAGCGCCCAAAGCAGGCCGAATATACGAATGCACCCGCGCTGACGACCGGATCGAAAAGCTATTGCTTACTGCTTGCGACGGGAGTTTATTTACGCACTGTTAGTGCATTCAGATAATGATTGCCGGGAGCTCTTCATTGGAGAAATAAATTTGCATTGATTCATATTGATCTGAGCTGTCATGCAGCTGCAGCGTCAAGTCATTTGTAAACTGGATTTGTATTAGCTGGTCGTGTGGTACTGAAAAACTCTCTACAGTTTGATTAAGTAGGCGCTGAAACGATAGAGATGACCAATTACTCTCGTCATCCCATGTAGCTATTTCCATACCGTTTTGTAAAAGCGTTGCTTTGCTTTGAAGGCAAATTATGGCTTTGGCATCAAAGCTAAACTGCACGTCATACCGACCCAAACTTATTATATTTAAGTCAGCCCCCAAAATGCTCGTGAAGTCTAGATCCTCTGGAACTCGATACATATTGACACACCTAACACCCCACAATTTGCCGCATAAAGCGCAGCGCAATGCGGTCAAATTGATTGATTAATTTGTTATGCACTGGCCTCATTGCACTGGCCTCATTCTACTTTGGCATCGGCTTTTTCTTTTTATCTATCAAAACATCCTGCTGCCATTTACTAGGCTTCTTGTCAGTACGGTGTATACACCCTACCCAGCAGCAAGGTCGCTTTTTTCCCTCTAAAAGTTCTTCTGTAGCTCGTGCTATCCGTTTCGCTCTAGTTTTCTCTTGCTTGGCATCTTCAACCCAACAAATAAATTCATTACGACCAATTGCAGACAGGCCCTCCCAAGTATTGTTGAGATCTTCCTCAGTTAATGCCACGGCAAAATCGACGGGCAATTCATGCACCAGGCCTCCGGAAAGTTTTGGCTTCATACCTGACCTCCTAATTCCTGAGTCTGCAGACCAACTATTTGAAGTACATAACGTTTGGTTAAGGGGCGGGCTTTAGCCCGTCCCAGTGAGCGAAGCGAACGATTTGAGCCATTTGTTAGAGGCACTACCCAAAGAATAGGTGTTCAATTTTTAATGATGATTTGTTGACCTTTAAAAGGTAGGCTCTTGCTGTGGTCAAGTTTATGGCCGGATCTTTATAGTTTGCCTTGAACATGAAAAGTAAATTGTTGTCGTCGCCATTTTGGAGGACCTCAATATCTACAAGGTTGTTCCAAATGTGTTCTGGCTCACTACTCGATGAGCAGGGTTGGTAAAATGCCGAGTTATTTGACCAGTATTTAGCATGGATTGCTTTTTTCTTTCGATAAATGGCGTTAATTCATCATGCTTGTAATTTTCATTTGCCATGACGGTTGCTTCGTTCAGTTCTACTTCTAGTATTTCAGAGTAGTAGTTATTCATAACCGCATATACGACTCTTTCCATCTGATCATATATTTCAGGAAGGTTTTCAAGTCGCTGTATTAGCCTGAGCGCTTCATTGATTTCCATATGTGCCTCTAACGATTAAGCTAAGGGGCCGGCTTTAGCCGGTCCCAGTGAGCGAAGCGAACGATTTGAGGGCTGTAATGGACTCTCCCCACCCCACAGTTCTATACCAAGGTGTCGAGGATTTTTGAGCGGGAGAGTCGTTATGAAGCGCATTGCCGTTGATCTGGCCAAGTCCGTTTACCAAGTTGCCGAGAGTGCCCGTTCCGGCCAGGTGGTGCAGCGCAAGCGGCTGAACCGAGAGGCGTTTCGCCGATATATACAGGAGCAGGCCGAGCCGGTCGAGTGGGTGATGGAAGCCTGTGGCACTGCGCACTATTGGGGGCGGCTGGCGCAATCGCTCGGTCATCAAGTGAAGCTGATCCATGCGCGCTATGTCCGCCCCTATCGACGGCGCAACAAGACCGACCGCAACGACTGCGATGCGATGCTGGAAGCGGCGCGCTGCAAGGATATATACCCGGTGCCGGTGAAGAGCCACGAGCAGCAGTTGCTACAGCAACTGCACGGGCTACGGGAAACCTGGAAGAAGAGCAGAACCCAGTGCATCAACCTGTTACGCGGCATCCTGCGCGAGGCGGGTATCGAAGCACCGGCGTCCACCGTTGCGTTTATGCGTGCCGCCCACGAGCTGGTTGACCGAGCAGAACTGGCTCCCTTGCGCCATCAACTGCATATCGTCCTGGCGGAAATCAACCTGTACGAACAGTGCATGGCCGAGTGCGAGCAGCAGCTCAAACGTTGGCACGCCGACGATGAAGTGGTGCGTAAACTCGATGAAGTCAGCGGTATTGGCCTGCTGACTGCAAGTGCCCTGACCACCGCTGTCGGCAAGCCTGAGCGCTTTGCTAACGGTCGCCAGCTCAGCGCCTGGCTGGGCATGACGCCAAGCGAATACAGCAGTGGCGAACGCCGACGGCTTGGGCGGATCAGCTGCAAAGGCAACATCTATGTGCGCACGCTATTTATCCATGGCTCGCGAGCGGCCTTGCTAGCGGCATCAGCGATGCCAGGCACGCACGCCAGAAAAACTGACCGAGTTACAGCGCTGGGCCGTCGAGACAGCAGCCCGTATTGGCCACAACAAAGCGGCTGTGGCGCTGGCCAACAAATTGGTCAGGATCTGCTGGGCGGTGTGGTGTCATGAGCGGCGCTTCAATGGCAATTGGCAGAGCACAAAGCCCGCCTAATGGCGGGGGTAATCAGTAAGGAAGATGGTTTTCTTGTGGTTGTGGTGAACTGCAGCTCTGTCGGAACAGGCGAGTCCTGCAGCGGAATAAGGCCGATAACAATGATGATCCCCGTGATCGATTGAACGCTTGGCCCCCGCTGCGCGAACTACAGAATGGCCAGGGCGGAAAAGCCCAACACAGGCCGGATATACGAATGCAACCGCGCTGACGACAAGTGCAAAAGAAAAGCTTTGCTCACTACTTGTGGGGAGAGTCCATATACACTAGTTAGGTGCAATGGTTATCGGTATTGCAGACGGGGCAAACTACCTTTTTGGCGACACTCACTAGTTCCACCTTACACTGCTTGCAGTTGCCACTTTGGCTGAGGCTCCCGCCCCAGTTTACATTTCTGACGGATTTTGCAGGTAGTGCCACTAGCTGGGTTGTACTCTCCTGATCAGGAACACCCTCCGAGCCTCCATAAATTGTTCTAGCTAAGCAAATCTTCTCTTGGTAGAAATCCCCGTTCTCATAGACCTCTTTCACTATGAGATTAGAGGAGGCCTGATAGAAAAGCTCGGCAAGCTCTCCTTCGGTAAGAGTCTCTAGATACTCCCTGACTTGTTCAGCCTTGACGACCATGTGAGCCTCTTTACACCTAACGTTTGGTTAAGGGGCGGGCTTTAGCCCGTCCCAGCGAACGAAGTGAGCGATTTGAACCACTAGTTAGAGGCACGACACGCCGGCCTCTACAGTCTTGGTGTGAAATTTAAAGCCGTTTTCGTCAAGCGCATTGAAAATTTCCAAGCTACCACCGCCTGTGAAATGAATTAGCAAGCGCGTCCAAATTTCTATTTCGCTGCTGCCTACTGTCATCTCTCCTTGTGCTAAAGAAACTGACTCAACGGTACGTCCAATAGCAGCGTCAAGATGGATATTTCCGCTATCTATCCAGCGCACTTTGCTCCCGCAAAGTGAAAAAGGCAGAATGCGACCGACCTCTATAGCGAGCTCATCAAATTTTTGCCATGAGATAGAGAGCTCACCTGAACCAACTGCTAAAAATACTGGAAGGTCATTCCACTCGCTCCAAGCGGCGGCTTCCTCACACCAGATTTGCGCTAACTCATAGCCTACAATTGCTTTGCCAATCAGCTCGGAAAATTGGTGGTGAACCAAGTCTGTTTTTTCTCTAAGGCTGGAGAAATATTTCATGTGCTTCTAACGATCGAAGTGAGCGACACGAAGTGTTCGCTCTAGTGAGTTGTTATCCGATGATTTGCACGCT
>NZ_LSSW01000018.1 GCF_001567565.1 Ectopseudomonas composti | reverse complement strand
GTGACCCCGGTGCTAGGTAGCGCCAGTGACAGTGAAAGGCCCTGCGCGACTACCTGAGTGGTGCCGAAGACGCTGGTCAGCACCGGCGTCGCCACCACAGCCCCACCCACCCCGAACAGCCCACCCATGGCCCCGGACACACCGCCCAGCACACCGAGCCAGCCCCAGGGATGGCGAAGCTCGCCACTAGCCGGCACCTGAGCCATCAGCATGCGCACCAGGTTGTAGGTGGCCAGTGCCAGCAGGAACCCGACGAAGGCCCAGCGCATGGTGCGTGAGTCCATCTCCACCGCATACAGAGACGCCAGCCAGGCAAAGAAGAAACTGGTGACGCCGAGCACCAGGGCATGCCGCAGATCGATGCGATTTCGCTGGTGGTAACGCCAGATCGCCAACATCACGTTCGGCACCACCATCACCAACGCAGTCCCCTGGGCCAGTTGCTGATCGAGCCCGAAAACGATGCCCAGAACCGGAATGGCGATCAGGCCGCCGCCGATACCGAACAAGCCGCCCAGAGTTCCCAAACCAAGGCCCAGCAACAGATTCAGCAACAGGTCGAACAGATTCATGACACCTCCAGACAGTGGGCGCATGTTAATCAGTCGTGGCTAGCGCGGAAACGCACAGCAACGCACAATGGCTTTGCTTATTTTGCACAAGCAGATTGCCATGAACCCTGATGCCCTGACCGACCAACTGGAACTCTTTCTCGACGTACTGGAGACCGGCAGCTTCTCCGCGGCCGCCAGGCGCCATCCGCTCACGCCTTCGGCAGTCGCGCGGCGCATCGACGCCCTTGAGCGCGCCATGGGCAGCAGCCTGTTCAGTCGCACGACCCACGCGGTACGCGTCACTCCGGCCGGCCTGGCGTTCGCCGAACGCGCCAGGCGTATCCTCGCCGAGTTGCACCTGGCACGCGCCGAAGCGGTGTCGCTGAGCAGCGCACCGGAAGGCCTGATCCGAATCGACGCGCCCTCACCCTTCGGTCGTCGCCATCTGGCTCCGGCGATTGCCGAGTTCCTTCGCGCCAACCCCGGCCTGGACGTGCAACTGCGCCTGATCGACAGCTTCATCGACCTGCAGGGCGAGCACCTGGGCGAGGTGGACATCGTCGTGCGTATCGGTCCGCTACCGGATAGCCGCCTGGTCGCAACGCCCCTGGCATCCATGACTCGCATCGTCTGCGCCAGCCCGGACTACCTGCGCCGCCGTGGCATCCCGCGCAGCCCACTGGAGCTGGAACAACACGACGGCCTCGATTGGGACAGCCTGGCACCGCCCTACGCCTGGCGTTTCGAGGTCGACGGCAAGCTGCAGCTATGCAAGCCAAAGCGCCTGCGGCAGACCAGCAACAATGCCGAAACCCTGCTGTTCAGCGCCCTCGCCGGCCTTGGCGTGGCCCACCTGCCCACCTGGATGAGCAGCGAACATCTGCAGCGCGGCGAGCTGATCCCGCTGTTCTGCGAACAAGGCCTGCCGCCTGTCGAGCCGGTAAGCATCTACGCCCTGCGCCTGGAGCGCGAAGCCAGCCCACGCACGCGCTTGCTGCTGAGTTTCCTCAAGCAGCGCTTCGGCTTTCCCCCCCCCTGGGACCTGGCGCTACAGGCCGGCCTGGCCATCGCGCAGCAATGACCCTGTTGACGGCGGGGCGGCATTTGGTTTGAGCCGCGAAGGCCTTCTGACAAAAAGCGAGCACAAAAAACCCGGCGCCTAGGCCGGGTTTTTCGTCAAGTTCAAGCTCAGGCTGGCGCCTGGGTGCGGCCCTTGTAGGAACCGTCACGGGTATCGATCTCGATCCAGTCGTCGATGTCGACGAACTCGGCAACCTTGATCTCGGTACCGTTGCGCAGCTTGGCAGGCTTCATGACCTTGCCGGAAGTGTCGCCGCGAGCAGCGTTCTCGGTGTAGACAACCTGACGCACGATGGTGGTCGGCAGGTCGACGGAGATCACTTTGCCTTCGAAGAACACGGCTTCGCAGACGTCGCTCATGCCTTCTTCGATGAACGGCAGAACGCTTTCCAGATCTTCGGAACGCAGCTCGTAGGAGTTGTACTCCGGATCCATGAACACGTAGTCCTCACCGCTGATGTAGGACAGGTTCACTTCCTTGCGCTCGAGAATCACCGGCTCCATCTTGTCGTCGGCTTTGTAGACGGTCTCGGTCTTGGAACCGTTGAGCAGGTTCTTCAGCTTCATCTTGACGATGGCGCTGTTACGACCGGACTTGGTGAACTCGGCCTTCTGGATCAGCCACGGCTGGCCGTCGATCAGGGCCACGCTGTTGACTCTCATTTCTTGTGCAGTTTTCATGCGGATATCCGAAATATGCGGGAGGTACAGAAATCTAGGCCGCGTATGATAGCCAATTTCGGTAAAACTGTTCCAGCGCCGTGGCAAGATCCGACCGAGCGGCCTGATCGTCACACCATTGCTCGGCGTGCCGCTGCAGCGCCGGCCAGGTTTCCAACAAGGCAGGCCAGGCCATTTCCATCCCTTCGCCGGCATTCCAGGCCCGCCATAATGCGGCTTGGGCCGCAGCTGTTTCAGGCGTCAGAGCGGCGCTATAGATCGCCATAAATGCCTCGAGCTTATCCCAATGCGCCCCCTCCTCCTGCGGGTATATATGCCAGAGCAGTGGCCGACCAGCCCACTGCGCACGGATGAAGGAGTCCTCACCGCGTACCGCATTGAAGTCACAGCACCACAGCAGACGGTCATAATCGTCCTGGGCCACGAACGGCAGCACATGAATCGACAGGCTGCCGCGCTGCCGCTGATCTCCCGGTCCCAGTTGCGCGTCACCCAACCAGGCCAGCAGATCGACCAGAACCTTACCCTGCGGCACCAGCAGCTGAGTCGCTTGCGGCGCGACTGCAAGCGCATCCAGCCAGCCCGCCAGGCCTGCATTCTCGTAGGCGAACAGTGAAATCAGCCTCGCGCCTGCTTCGCGCTCCACACCGAGAGCCAGCAGGAAAGCCTGCTGAGCCGACGCGTCAGCCTGAAAGGCACGTCGCCGCGCCAGCAGATCGGCCTCGCGCAGCAAACCGCCCGTGCCCTCCACGAACCCCGGAAAGAAGAAGAACTTCTGCAAGCCTCCTGGCTGCGGCGATGGCAGGCCGTGGCAGCCTGCGACCCAATCCTCGGCGCTGAGATACTCGAGGTTCAGCCACAAACGCCGGCTGCCACTGGCGGCCATCGCCTCTATATAAGACGGCGGCAACTGGCAGGCGAAGGCCTCGATCACCACGTCGGCTGGCTCGACCAGGGGGAAAGGTTCACACCACTGACGCACCTCGACGCCAGAGCAATGCTGGCTCTCGACACTGGCACTTGCGTCAGGACACAAGCGCACGAATGCACCCAGGTCATCGACCCAGAGGCGCAGCGCATGCCCCCGCTCGGCCGCAAGTTGCCGGGCCAGCCGCCAGGTCACGCCGATATCACCGTAGTTGTCCACCACGCTGCAGAAGATGTCCCACCTGGCCACACTGCACCCCTTCAGAAGATGATCGCCATTCTAACCGGCGAGCAAGAAAAAGCCCGCCAGAAGCGGGCCAAGGGGAGCGCTGGAGCGAGCGCGGGGTAAAACAGTGAAGTCAGGCCAGCAGCGAATCGCCCTCACGGCGTATCGCACTGCTGAGCAGCCAGACCGCCTGGCACGCCAACGCGGCCTCACGAGACGCGAAGGGACCGGCTTTCGGCTGACCGTCTACCATGACCAGCCAGCACGCCATATGGCCATCGGACCGGAGCTCAGCCGGTACGGCGCTACCAACCAGGGAAACCACATCGACACGGGACATCATGACCTCCAATCCAGCTCAATCTCTGTTGGACTGAACATTAGGCCGATGCCTCGTCAGACAGAAATCAGTGCGCTTGATAGTGACCATGGATATTGCCAATGGCTGCTTCAGATAACTGCGAAGTGGAATGCAAGCAGTGGAAGAACGCTCATGAAGGCGCTCAGGCTTGAGAAAAATCAGAAGAGGGAAAGAAGCAAAAAGCCCCGAAAGCTTTCAGCTTTCAGGGCTTTAAGTATTGCGAAAGTGGCGGTGAAGAAGAGATTCGAACCCGTTTCGACAGCGTGTCAATCCGTGCCAAACCCGCTCAATACGGGGCTTACCGCCCTGCCCGCTTGCTCAATTCGTCGCTATTCGGCTCTATGATTTCGACACTTTTTCGACACTCAACCTGCACGCAGCTCGTTGATCAACTCCGGGTGCCGGCCCAGGATCTTGAACAGCTGCACCAGCGGTTGCGGTGCTTCTGTGCTGCCTCGCTCGTAGCGAGAAAACGCATTCGGCCCACCACCGAACAGCTCTGCGGCTTCACGCTGGCTCAGTCGCAATTGCTTACGCACACTGCGAATCAGCTCCTGATTGCCATCCTGGGCGTTCACCTGCTGGCGAAACTCGTTCATGGCACGCATAACGCGTTCACTCTCGGCCGGGCCAGTCAGGGACTCGCCACAGGCATCGCACCAGTCAGCCGTTACTGCCGTAATTTGGGTGGTCTGCCCTTTGTAGGTGAAGGGCATATCGCGGGTGTCGTGAACCAGTTCCGCCCCGCCGCATACTGGACATTTCATGGTCACTTCTCCTTAAAGGAAACGATCAGCAGATCGGCCACCAGCGTGAACTTCAGATAGACCTGCCCGAACTCGGTTTCGGGTCGGTAAACGTCCTGCCAGGTAGTATGATCCGCATAGGTTGTCATGCTCTTGAAAAAGTCGCGGCTGCTCAGGGCACTGATGACGGCCAGCATGTCGGCCATCTCCATACCCAGCTCAGCGCCCCCTTCCAGGGCTACGCGGGTGAAGCGATAACGCTGGTCGGCTACGGCCTGCTTCACCAGCTCAAGCTTGAAATGGGGTTTGCGCTTTTCCATGCCGCACAAAATAACCTTTTAGGTTAATTTCTTCAAGGTAGCAGCCATGAAAGACGACAGCCGTGAACGATTGCGTAATGACCTGCTTGCCGGGGCGGCCTCCAAGCCCGCGAAGCCTGCTGACAGCCAATACTTTGCTCACCTCCGCAGTCGCATTGAAACGTACCAACTGCAGCCTAAGACTGTTTCCGAACGGTGAAGCACTCCTCGCGTTTCCTCCAAGTGCCATCAAAGCCTAGATTTTCTAGCATCATCTTGACATCATTGCGTGCATCTCTCACGAGACTTAGCTAAATAACGCCTAACTTGCATCAATAGAAAAACTGGAGATTTAATTGAAAATCAAGGGAATTGTTTCCGCACTGTCTCTCTTTGCAGTAGTCGCAGGCTGCTCTAGCGAGCCATCCCAGCATTATGTTTATCATCAAAATATTCTGGGGCCGTGGGACTGCAACTACAGCTTTAAAGAAGACGACTTTGCAGCAAGCATCAGTTCGACTGACACTTATATTCGCAACGGCGCGTCCAATTCATTCGGCATCATGAAAATTCGCTACACAAGCGATACGCCTGAAGTCGAATACTCTTTAGCAGGTACTGCCACTTGGAAAATTCAAGGTAAGTACTTAATTCAGACCATGACAGATATAAAGATCGTCAATATCTCTCACCCGGAAGTTGACGAAATTTTCAATTTGCAGGAAATATTCCCGACAAATGTCAGTGAATCGTCTGAGATTCTTAAACTCACAGCTACTGAACTTGTACTAGACAGCGAGTCTGGCACAGGTCTCTACACTTGCTCTAAAGCAAGTAAGCCGAAAGCCTAACCATCCACTTACAGACAAAGCCCCTCCTCTATACAGGGGCTTTACTGATCACCCCATCGGATTAAAGCTGCTTGCCGCAGAGCAATAGCGCGTCTTCATGCGATCACTGTTTGTTTTGCGGTCACTGTCATAGCGGGCACGCCAGGTTCTGCACTCTTCATGAAAGTGCTGTTTGGCAGCCTTGCGGCATTCGCGGTAGTCGATTGATCCGCGCCGGTGATTGGCGCAGACGCTGGTGCCGTCGATGTAGTTGTTGACCGATAGCCATTCCGCCAGGTAGTTCGTGCCGCCATTCCAGCTCTTGATCCACTTGGATGTGTGCTCGCGGTTTACCTGCCTGGTTTGGCGCTGCTGCGTCTGCTGGGGTGCCTGCGCTATTTGGTGGGTTGCGGGCGGTGTGTAGGTGCTGGCCGGCTGCTTGGGCGTGTAGTTCTTGTCGCTGAATGCATTCCTCGAACTGGCAATCGCTCTTTCCATGTCTTTATCCGTCCATTGGATCGATGCATGCGGCTGAGGCTGATTAACCGGCTCGTATGCAACCTGTTGCGCGGGTGGATCGATGGGAATGGATGGCAGCCTTATAGGCTCTTCCGGCTCACTGTAGGGCTGTGGCGCCGGTTGCTGATTGAACAGGGGTTTACCGTCTACGTGGATCGCCTGCTTGAGCTGGTCAATATTGATCACGATTGGCTTGGCAAACATCGCGATCACGCCCCAGGTAATCGCGGACCCCACGCCCAGGATGGCCACCATTCGCCATGGGCCGGGCTTTTTCTTGGTGCGTAGATAGTCAGGTGCGTCGTCCCAGTCGGATTTCATGTTGCCTCCCTGCTCTTGCCTCGTTTTATCTGAAGCGGGCTCTAGCGCCAAATAAGGCAAGCACTCCTAAAACAAAATTAAAATCTAAGTAGTTTACTCAAGACATCATTTGCGGTGCTATCGATGCTTCTTTCAGCAAATTCATATACTGCTTTTAGCGCGTCTTTTAGCTCAGGACGCTCTCTGGATGAGAGAGAGACCATTACACCTTTATTCTCTTTGCTTGCAACCTGAAACAGGTATTCAGCATCTTTATTCGTCTCCAGAATACTCTCTAGGTCCGCAACAATACGATATGATTTTTTGGTGTACCTATTTGCTGACTCAACTGCTTTCTGTATAGACGCCACTAAGCCATTTCCTTGATCCCACTGAAAAACAGAGGGACTAGCCTGGACCCAGTGAATTCCACCAGAGGAGG
>NZ_LSSW01000017.1 GCF_001567565.1 Ectopseudomonas composti | reverse complement strand
CAGCGACTTCCAGCGAAACCAAACAGCGCTGTTTGCCTTAACAGCAGTTAGGCGACAGCGCTGTTTGGTTTCGCTTAATAGCAGATTTTTTGCTTTTTGGTCACCTTGATTCCATGTCATTTACGTTTCCTTGCGCCGATCTAACTATCATTGGGTAACTATTAATTAGACGACATAGCTGCCGCGTTTACCCACGGCACCTGTCGCATTACATTCCTTGTCGCCCAGCAAGTCCTTGTCTAGCTTGAAGGTTGTCGCGGCAAACGCGACAGCATCCAGGGAGAAACGCGACATGGATGACGGCAAGCCCAAACTGCTGGATCAACTGCGTCAGCAGATTCGAGTCAGAAACTATTCCATCCGTACCGAAGCTGTCTATGCCGAATGGGTAAAGCGCTACATCCGCTTTCACCACTATCGGCATCCGGTGGAGATGGGCGCGGCGGAGATCGAGGTTTTTCTGACCCATCTTGCGGTTGAGCGCGACGTGTCCGCCTCGACACAGAACCAGGCTCTGGCCGCTCTGCTATTCCTCTACAAGGAAGTGCTCAAGCTGGATTTACCTTGGTTGCAGGGTGTCGTACGGGCGAAGAAGCCCAAGCATCTGCCGGTGGTGCTTACCCGTATTGAGGTCGATGCCCTGTTGGCTCAACTGCAGGGCGATAGCTGGATCGTTGCGAATCTGCTCTATGGTGCTGGATTGCGATTGCTTGAGGCGCTGCGGCTAAGAGTCAAGGATGTTGACTTTACCCGGCGATAAATCATCGTGCGTGATGGTAAGGGCCAGAAAGATCGGGTAACCATGCTGCCAATGCGAGTCGTCGAGCCGTTACGGCAGCATTTGATCAAGGTGCAGCACGTGCATCAGGGCGATCTGGCCGAAGGCTTTGGCGAGGCCAATTTGCCGTTCGCACTGGCGCGCAAGTACCCGAATGCGGCGAAGGAGTGGGGGTGGCAGTTCGTTTTCCCGTCGGGCAATCGCTCCCAGGATCCGCGCGGGCACGGTATTTACCGCCATCACCTGTATGAGAAGACCATCCAGAGGTCGGTGCGTGAGGCGGCGCGGCGTGCTGGCCTGATCAAGCATGCGACGCCACATTCATTACGTCATTCCTTTGCCACGCATCTTCTGGAAGCAGGCCAGGACATTCGTACGGTGCAGGAGTTACTCGGTCATGCGGACATCAGAACTACGCAGGTCTACACCCATGTGCTCAATCGCGGTGGCCTTGCGGTAATGAGTCCTCTGGATCGCTGAGCCGATATTCCATTTACAGCTTGTAGCACTCTTGCGAGTGAACTTTTGTTTTTTGTCATGGTCTTGCCCTCGTCCGGGCATGCACTTTTTGTCCGGCGTTCTTGCGGCCTGCGTTTTCGCGGTGGTTGCGCGGGGCTCAGGCGTTTTCGCGACGGTGAGAGGCCATGATCGAGATAAGAAACCTGACCAAGCGTTTCGCGCAGCACACGGCAGTCGATGATCTGTCGTTCAGTGTCCAGCCAGGGGAAGTGCTGGGCTTTCTCGGCCCCAACGGGGCCGGCAAATCCACCACCATGAAGATGCTCACGGGGTTTCTCGCGCCGACTTCCGGCACGGCGAGCATCCTCGGCTGTGATATCCAGAGCCAGACCCTCAAGGCCCAGCGACAGATCGGTTATCTGCCCGAAGGCGCGCCGTGCTATGGCGACATGACGGTGCGCGGTTTCCTTGAGTTCATCGCCGAGGTGCGCGGTTTTCGTGGCGCCGAGAAGACGGTGCGTGTGCAGAATGCGGTGGAGCAGGTTGAGCTGGAGACGGTGCTGGCGCAGAGCATCGACACGCTGTCCAAGGGCTTCAAGCGCCGCGTCGGTCTGGCCCAGGCAATCCTGCATGATCCGCGCGTGCTGATTCTCGACGAGCCCACCGATGGCCTCGACCCCAACCAGAAGCATCAGGTGCGCCAGCTCATTCAGGGCCTGGCCCGCGACAAGATCGTGATCATTTCCACCCATATTCTCGAAGAGGTCACGGCGCTCTGTACCCGTGCCGTGGTGATCGCCCATGGCCGCTTGCTGGCCGATGGCACGCCGCTGGAGCTGGAGAGCCGGTCGCGCTACCACCAGGCGGTGACGCTGGTAGCCGACGAGGCGCTCGACCGAGCCGCGCTGGCGGCGCTGCCCGGCGTTGTCGGGGTCGAGGAGAACGCCCGTGAGCACAGCCTGAGCGTGCTGGCGCAGCCGGGCGCGGTGATCTTCCCGCAGGTCAATGCACTGATCGCCGAACGCGGCTGGCAGGTGCGCGAGCTCAATGTGGAGCGCGGCCGGCTCGATGAAGTGTTCCGCACGCTGACCCGGGGAGAGCAGTGATGACCCAGTTGCCCGTGATCTTCAAGCGCGAGCTGGCAAGCTACTTCGCCACGCCGCTGGCCTATGTGTTCATCGTGATCTTCCTGGTGCTGTCCGGGGTGTTCACCTTTTATCTGGGCGGCTTCTTCGAGAGTGGCCAGGCCAATCTCTCGGCCTTCTTCAATTTCCACCCCTGGCTTTATCTGTTCCTGGTGCCGGCGATCGCCATGCGCCTGTGGGCGGAGGAGCGCAAGTCCGGCTCCATCGAGCTGCTGATGACGTTGCCGATCACCCGCTTCGAAGCGGTCACCGGCAAGTTCCTGGCGGCCTGGGTGTTCGCCGGCATTGCGCTGCTGCTGACCTTCCCGATGATCATCACCGTCAACTACCTGGGCGAGCCGGACAACGGCGCTATCGTCACTGGCTATATCGGCAGTTGGCTGCTGGCCGGCGCTTACCTGGCCATCGGCTCATGCATGTCGGCGTTGAGCAAGAACCAGGTGATCGCTTTCATTCTCGCGGTCAGTGCCTGTTTCCTGTTCATCGTCAGCGGCTTTCCCATGGTGCTCGACGCCTTCGCCTGGGCACCGCAGTGGCTGGTGGACGCTATCGCCTCGCTGAGCTTTCTGGTGCGCTTCGACGCCATCAGTAAGGGCGTGATCGATGCGCGCGACCTGCTGTATTTCCTCTCGCTGATCACTGCCTGGCTGACCGCCACGGCGGTGGTCATCGACCTGAAGAAAGCTGACTGAGGAACGCCCATGAAAAAGCTGATCTATTCCGGCGCCGGGCTGTTGCTGATTGCGGTCGCCTTTATCGCCTTCAACCTGCTGGCTGGTATTGGTCTGGGCGGTGCACGCCTGGATCTGACCGAGCAGAAGCTCTACACCATCGCAGGTGGCACCAAGCAGATCCTTGGTGAGTTGGACGAGCCGATCAACCTGTACTTCTTCTACTCGGACAAGGTGGCCAAGGACCTGCCGGCGCTGCGCACCTATGCCCAGCGCGTGGAGGAGATGCTCAAGGCTTACCAGGCGCAGGCGAACGGCAAGATCCGCCTGCACATCATCGACCCCGAGCCGTTCTCCGAAGACGAGGACAAGGCCGCGCAGTACGGCCTGCAGGGCATCCCGCTGCAGCAGGGCGGTGACTCGGTCTACTTCGGCCTGGCCGGCACCAACGCACTGGACGATACCCAGGTGATTCCGTTCTTCGCTCTGGATCAGGAGGAACACCTCGAATACGAGCTGAGCCGCCTGGTGCAGACCCTGGCCAAGCCGGAGCTGCCGGTGGTTGGTGTGCTGTCCGGGCTGCCGATGACTGGCGGCTTCGACATGATGGCGCGCCAGCCGACGCCGCCGTGGATGGTGCTGGAGCAGGTGCGCCAGTTGTTCCAGATCGAGCAGCTCAAGGCCGATGTCGACCAGATTCCCGACAAGGTCTCGGTGCTCTGGCTGGTACACCCGAAGAACCTGCCGCAGCAGACGCTCTATGCCATCGACCAGTTCGTCCTGCGCGGCGGCAAGCTGATGGTGTTCGTCGACCCTTACGCCGAGGCCGATACGGGTGATATGCCGGGTGAAGTGGCAGTGGACAAGTCGTCCAACCTCGAGCCGCTGTTCAAGGCCTGGGGCCTGCGCATGGTGCCGGACAAGGTGCTGGGTGACGGCTCCTACGCCATGTCGGTCAACCGTGTTCAGGGCCAGCGCCCGGTGCGCCACGCCGCCTGGCTCAGCCTGCCGCGCAAGGCGCTGAACCAGACCGATATCGCCACCGCCGGGCTGGAGAGCATCACCGTGGCCACGGCTGGCATCCTCGAGCCGCTGGAGGGGGCGAAGACGCACTTCACCCCGTTGATGCAGAGTTCCGAGTACGCCATGCCCTTCGATGCCCAGCGCTTCGCCATGCTCAGCAACCCTGAAGAGTTGATCCGCGAACTGGAGCCGACCGGCGAGCGCTACGCCATCGCTGCGCGTATCGACGGCCCGGCACAGAGCGCCTTCCCGGATGGTATCGAGGGGCGCAAGGACGGGCTCAAGCAGGCCGACAACATCAATGTGATCGCCGTGGCCGACACCGACATCCTCAGCGACCGCATGTGGGTGCAGGTGCAGGATTTCTTTGGCCAGCGCATGCCGCAGCCCTGGGCCGACAACGGCAGCTTCACCATCAACGCGCTGGACAACCTGACCGGCTCCGAGGCGCTGATCAGCGTGCGCTCGCGTGGCCGTTTCAGTCGTCCGTTCACGGTGGTGGAGGAGCTGCAGCGTGCCGCCGAACAGCGCTTGCGTGACAAGGAACAGGCCCTGCAGGCGCGTCTGGCCGAGACCGAGCAGCAGCTGGCAGCGCTGCAACAGAGCGACGACCCGAACAAGGCCTTGGAGCTGACGCCGGAGCAGCAGGGCGCGTTGCAGAACTTCATCCAGCAGAAGCTGGAGCTGCGCAAGGAACTGCGTGACGTGCGCTACCAGCTCAATGCCGATATCGAGGCACTTGGGCGCACGCTCAAGGTAATCAACATCGCCCTGGTGCCGGCCTTGCTCACCCTCGGTGTGCTGGCGTTGTGGCTGTGGCGGCGCCGTCGTCGCGCGTGAGGCCAGTCGCTATGGGAGGGGCTGAAGGCTCCACCTGTGGGAGGGGCTTTAGCCGCGACCGTCGCCGCTGAAGCGCCTCCCACGAACCGAGCGTAGGGTGGATGTCGCTTTTTACATCCACCGCAACGGTGGATCGGTGAAACGTGATCCACCCTACGCCGTATCCGAGTCATCAACAGTGAGACGAGTATGGGACGCAAAGGTCTGATCGCATTGATCGTTATCGTGCTGCTCTGTGTGCTGGGGTATCTGGCGTTGCAGCGCAGCCAGCAAGAGGATACGGCGGCGCTCGAACAGGCGCCGTGGCTGGCCGCCGAGCAGGGCTATCTGAACACGCTGCAAGCACTTGAGATCGAGTCGCCAGGACAGCCGTCGGTGCGGATCGAGCGCCGTGGCGAGGCGTGGGTGGTGCCGGCCAAGGCCGACTATCCGGCGGGGCCGCAATTACTGGCCGACCTGCTGCGCTCGCTGCGCGACGCGCGTAGCGTCGAGGCCAAGACCGCCAACGCGCAGTGGCATGCTCGTCTGGGCCTGGCCGAGGAGGGCGAGGCCGATGCACAGGCGCTACGCCTCAAGCTGTCGTTCGCTGGGCATCCGGATTTGGCCCTGCGCCTGGGGAATCCCTCTCGGCAGGGCAATGGGCAACTGGTCCGGCGTGCCGGGGAGGATCAGGTCTGGCTGATCGATCAGCAGTTGCAGGTGCCGACTCGTGAGCTGGACTGGCTGGATCGCCGTGTCACCGACATCCCCTTTACCCGCATCGCGCGGCTCGAGCTGCGCTACACCGATGGCGAGAAACTCACGCTGACGCGTAGCGATGCCGAGCAGCACAATTTCGCTATCAAAGCGCTGCGCAAGGACCAGACGCTCAGTTTCGAGGGCGCGGCCAATGGCGTTGCACTGGTGTTCTCCAACCTGCAGTTCGCCGATGCCGCGCCGCTGGCGCAGATAGGTTTCAAGCAGGCGCCGCTGCTGCAATTCAGCCTCGCGGGATTCGCTGGCGAGAAACTCGATGGCGCGCTGTACAAGCAGGGCGAGCAGCATTGGCTGGTGCTGGGTGAGCAGGATGGTTTCAAGCCCGGCGAGGTCAGTGCGCGCAGTGGCTGGGCGTACCGGCTGGAGCCTGAACAGGTCCAGCGCTTGACGAAAAAGTTGCGCGATCTGTTGGTCAAAAGCCCATAAAACCCGCTGTAACCCGCGTATCTTCTGGGTTCGTGTCGGCTCTAAAAAAGTGCTTTTCAGTCACAATTGATGCTTTATACTCGGCCTTCGGCTGCAGCAAGAACGCGAATCGCTTGACCTGCTCCATGCTCGATTGCCAGGGGTGGCGAACGCTGAGAAGACCGTTTTTACCGAGCCGTCAAAGCACCTTCGGGACAATAAAAACATAGCGAGTTTGGAGAAGTTGGTAATGGCAGATCGTGAGACCGGAACCGTCAAATGGTTCAATGATTCCAAGGGTTACGGGTTCATTCAGCGCGAAAGCGGCCCGGACGTATTCGTTCACTACCGCGCCATCCGCGGCGAAGGCCACCGCACTCTGGTCGAAGGCCAGAAGGTCGAGTTCGGCGTGACCCAGGGCCAGAAAGGCCTGCAGGCGGAAGACGTGTCCGCGCTCTGACTGCCCAGCTCGTTACTCAACAAGGCCCGTCGATGACGGGCCTTGTCGTTTCTAGGCGCTGTATTTCGTAGGGGCTGGCGAAAGGTGTGGCGGGTTGCACGGATAGCGCCCCTCTCCCCTTTATGGGAGAGGGGGGGGGAGAGGGGCATCAGATGGCCGCGAAGCGGCCGCTTTCATTCGGTACGCCAGACGATCTCGGTTTCGCCATCGGCATCGACCTTGATCCAGCGGTCGGCTTCTTCATCGCTCTCGTCTTCGACCCAGGTGCCGGGTGCGCAGCGCACCTGCACGCCGAGCGCGGCATGGGCGGCGCGGGCGCAGGCCAGGTCATCGTCCCAGGGCGTGGCGTCGCTTTCCAGGTACAGGCTGTGCCATTTGCCCACGGCCTTGGGCAGCCAGGTCACCGGCACGTCGCCGGCCTGGCATTTGAAGGTCTGGCCCTTCTGCTGCCAGTCGCTGCAGGGGCCGAGGGCTTCGCCCAGCCACTGCGCCACGGCGTCGCGTTCGGCGTCTTTCAGGTAGATCTCGATGTCGGGTTGGCGCATGGCATTCAGTCCTGAGAGCCTGGGCTCTGGGTTTTGACGATCCAATCGTAGCGGATGGCGACGGTAACTTCGAAGGGCTCGGCGATCACCGCTTCACGGCGTTCGGCGCTGGCGCGCCAGCCGTGCGGGGTCATGGCCAGCAGGTCGGCGCGGGCCTGGGCATCGGCCAGGTGCAGCGGAAATTCGAGGGTTTCGCTATGTGCCAGGTGCATGCCCGCTGGAATCAGCGCCAGGTGCTTCTCGTCGTCGTAGTCGCGGACTTCATCGTACAGCTTCTGGCGCAGCTCCATCAGATGTCCGCGGGTCGGGCCCATGCGCAGCAGGCCGCCGCCGGGGGAGAGCAGGCGCTTGGCCTCGCTCCAGTCGAGCGGGCTGAACACGCTGGCCAGCAGGTTGCAGCTGGCATCGGCCAAGGGCACGCGGGCCATGCTCGCCACCAGCCAGTTCAGTTGCGGGGCGCGTTTGCAGGCGCGTTTGACCGCCTCGCGGGAGATGTCCAGGGCATGGCCGTCGGCTGCTGGCAGGGCGTGGCCGATCTGCTCGGTGTAATAGCCTTCGCCGCAGCCGATATCCAGCCAGCGCGCGGGCTTGTACTCGGCCGCCAGTGCGGCCAGGCGTTTGGCCAGCGGCGCGTAGTGGCCGCCGTCGAGAAAGCGCCGGCGCGCCTCGACCATGGCGGCGTTGTCGCCGGGGTCGCGGCTGTTCTTGTGCTGCACCGGCAACAGGTTGTAGTAGCCCTGCCGCGCGCGGTCGAAGCTGTGGCGGTTTTCGCAAGCCAGGCCGCTGCCGTTGGGCTCGAGCGGCGACTGGCAGATGGGGCAGATCAACATGCGTCAAATCCGTGAATAGGCCGTCGCGAGCGCGCCGAGAGTAAGGCGGACGGAACGCAGCGACGAGACATATCGAATAGATAGGCGAGGAGCGAGTACCGCCTCACAGCCGCTTGCGGCTGAACCGCAGGCGGGCCCGAAGGGCGAGCATCGCGAGTCACGCAGCTATCGGTGTGCGCAGCAGGCATATTCATGGATTTTCATGCGAGCAGTTTTACCATCGTTTGATAGTAAACCTCGGTCAGCAGGTCGAGGTCGCTGGCCAGCACACGCTCGTTGATCTGGTGGATGGTGGCGTTGACCGGGCCGAGTTCGACCACCTGGGTGCCGAGGGTGGCGATGAAGCGCCCGTCCGAGGTGCCGCCGCTGGTCGACGGGGTGGTGTCGCGCCCGGTGACGTTCTTGATGCTGGCGGCCACCGCGTCGAGCAAATCGCCCGGCTGGGTGAGGAAGGGCAGGCCGGACAGCGCCCATTCCAGGTGATAGTCCAGGCCGTGCTTGTCGAGGATGGTGGTGACGCGTTGCTGCAGGTCTTCGACGGTCGACTCGGTGGAGAAACGGAAGTTGAACACCGCCTTCAGCTCACCGGGGATTACGTTGGTCGCACCGGTGCCGGAATTGAGGTTGGACACCTGGAAACTGGTCGGCGGGAAGTAGTCGTTACCATGATCCCAGTGCTCGGCGGCCAGTTCGGCCAGGGCCGGCGCGGCCAGGTGGATGGGGTTCTTCGCCAGGTGCGGGTAGGCCACGTGGCCCTGCTTGCCGTACACGGTGAGGGTGCAGCCGAGCGAGCCGCGGCGGCCATTCTTGACCACGTCACCGAGCAGGGTGGTGCTCGACGGTTCGCCGACGATGCACCAGTCCAGGCGTTCCTCGCGTTCGCGCAGGCGCTCGACCACCGCCTTGGTGCCGTGCTGGGCCGGGCCTTCTTCGTCGCTGGTGATGAGGAAGCTGATCGCGCCCTTGTGGTTCGGGTAATCGGCGACGAAACGCTCCACGGCGATGATCATGCTCGCCAGGCTGCCTTTCATGTCAGCCGCGCCACGGCCGCAGAGCATGCCGTCTTCATCGATGCGCACGTCGAACGGCTGATACTGCCAGGCGTCCAGCGGCCCGGTGGGCACCACGTCGGTGTGGCCGGCGAAGCACAGCACCGGGCCATCGCCACCGCGCCTGGCCCAGAAATTCTCCACCTCTTCGATGCGCATGCGCTCGACATCGAAGCCGCAGGCGGCCAGGCGCCGCATCATCAGTTCCTGGCAACCTTCGTCGACCGGGGTCACGGACGGACGGCGGATCAGGTCGAAGGCGAGCTTCAGGGTCGGGGTGAGGGGGGCGGTCATGATGGCTCCGGTACGGCGGCTGGCGTGAAGGCTGGCCATCTTAAAGCAAAAGTCGTTACCGATCAGGTGATAAGGCGCGCTGTACGGCGTATTCGCTGTAAATGCAGGCAACCACGACTGGCCGACGGTTGACCTGCCTTTCGGGGTTGGGTGGGCAAGGTGCTATCTCTATAATGCGCGCGGTTCGGCAGGGGGATGGATGAATACAGACGATCAGCGATTCGGCGGCATAGCCCGGCTCTACGGCCAGGAAGGCTATCAACGCCTGGCTGCAGCCCACGTGGCGGTGGTCGGCATCGGTGGGGTTGGCTCCTGGGCGGCCGAGGCCCTGGCGCGTTCGGGGGTCGGCGAGATTTCCCTGTTCGACCTGGACGACGTCTGCATCACCAACACCAATCGCCAGGTGCACGCCGTCGAAGGCGCGGTGGGCAAGGCCAAGGTCGATGAGATGGCTGCGCGCATCCGCGCCATCAATCCAGCCTGCGTGGTGCACGCCGTGGCGGATTTCGTTACCCGCGAAACCATGGCCGAGTACATCACCGAGCAGCTCGACGGGGTGATCGACTGCATCGACAGCGTGCCGGCCAAGGCGGCGCTGATCGCCTGGTGCAAGCGGCGCAAGATCCAGATCGTCACCACCGGTGGCGCGGGCGGGCAGGTCGACCCGACGCAGATTCAGGTCACCGATCTGAACAAGACGTTCAACGATCCACTGGCGGCCAAGGTGCGCAGCATGCTGCGCCGCGACTACGGCTTCTCGCGGACGCCGGGGCGTACCTACAGCGTGCCCTGCGTGTTCTCCACCGAGCAGCTGCGCTATCCCAAGCCCGATGGCACGGTGTGCCAGGCCAAGGGTTTCGTCGGTGAAGGCGTACGCCTCGACTGCGCCGGTGGTTTCGGGGCGGTGATGATGGTCACCGCCAGTTTTGGCATGGCCGCCGCGGCCAGGCTGGTGGACAAGTTGGTGGCCGGCACTCGGCGCCCGGCGGAGCGCCAGGCGAAGAGTTGAGCAGCGCCGCTGAACGGTGCGTTTGACCCTGCTGGGGCAAAGGGAGAGAGTGCAGTAGCGGACAGGGAAGCGTCGAAGATGATCCGTATCCGAGGTGATTTGTGTCGTACCTGTTTGTTTGCGTCTCGCCAGGAAGACGCTGGGCACGGATGCTCGCCTCCCTGACGCTGCCCCTGTGGCTGCTAGCCCTGGGCGCCGTTCAGGCCGAGCCGAAAAAGCTGCGTATCGGCACCGGTGACTGGGCACCTTACGTCGATCAGAAGCGCCGCGACGGTGGCGCTCTGGCGCGATTGATCAGCGCGGTGTTTGCCGAGGCTGGCTATCAGGTCGAGTACGTCTTCCACCCCTGGGACCGCAACGTGCTGATGCTGCAGCAGGGCCAGTTGCACGCGATCATGCCCTATAGCTGCGCGCCCAGTCGGCTCAACTACGGTATCTGTAGCGATGCGCTGGTACGTGGCGAGATTGTCCTGTTCCATCGTCGCGACCAGGCGTTCGACTGGGCCAGGGTCGAGGACCTGCCGAAATATCGCATCGGCACCACTCTGGGATATTCCTACGGCCCGGCATTCGACGAAGCGCTGCAGGCGGGCCGTTTGAGCGTGCAGCAGAACGGCAAGGAAGACACCAGCTTTCGCCTGCTTGAACTGAGGCGTGTCGACCTGCATCCTCAGGACCGGGCGGTAGGCTACGCCATGCTGCGTCGCCTGTTTCCCAAAGATGGCGGCAACATCACCCACCATCCGCGTCAGCTCAACACCGAGCCGCTGCGTCTGCTATTTCGCAAGGACGATGCCAAGGCCGCCAATCTGCTGCGCCTGTTCAATGCCGGCCTTCGCAAGTTCGCCGAGCGGGGTGACCTGCAGCGTCTGCAGCAGGCCCTGAATACGGGCAATGCCGATGACTGGATGCCGACCATTTCTGCGCACGTCGCGCCGGATTGAGCGACACTTGCCGACCTACTTCTACCTAGAGTTATCTGCATGCTTAATAACGATGTGCTGCGCAGCCTGCGCTATCTGCTGGATGTCAGTGATAGCACGCTTGAGGCGTTCTGCCAGCTTGCGGATTACTCCGTCGAGCCAGGCTTGATTTCCGCTTGCCTGCTGCGCGAGGACGAGGCCGGTTATCGTCCATGCAACGATGTATTGCTGGCTCATGTGCTCGAAGGGCTGGTGTTCCACAAGCGCGGCAAGGACGACAGTCGAGCGCGCGTGCCGGTGGAAAAGCGCCTGAGCAACAACCTCATTCTGAAGAAGCTGCGGGTGGCTTTTCAGCTGCGTGATGAGGATATCCAGGGGATTCTGCAATCGGCCGATCTGCCGATGACCAAGACCGAGCTGAGCGCTCTGTTCCGTGCGCCGGGCCACAAGCACTATCGGGAGTGTGGTGACCAGATTCTGCGCAATTTCCTGCGTGGCCTGACGCTGCGCGAGCGGGGCTGAGCCCGATCGATTCATCGGTTCACTGGGCGAGACGTTCCGCCTGCTAGCGTCGACGCGGTACCAGCAGTGTGCCCGCGAACATCGCGGCCAGCCTGAGGAGGAAATCCCACGTCATGGTGAACAGGTTGTCACTGCGCTCCTCCGGCAGGATGCAGGCGTAGCTCAAGCTGGAAATCGAGTCGATGGGGATTGGCTCGGCATCTGCGGGGCGTCCCAGGTTGTACATGGGCATGGCCTCCATTTCGGCGTGAATTCGCTGCACCTCTTCCACGCTGCAAAGATTGCTGTAGAAGCCGACAGCGTAGATTCCCAGCAAACCAAGCGCGACCAACCCGGCGGTGGCCAGACGGCGATTGCTCGCAAGTAGTGCCAGGCAGACGCCGCTCAGCAGGCTCGATAGCAGCAGGTTGAGAATAAAAGGCTCTATCGGCAGCGCTGCGGCGACGCTCTCTGGAAGCAGGACCAGGAGGTGGGGAAGCAGCTGTGGGCTGAAGTACAGCACGATCAGAGATACCAGGGCACTTAGCCCGATGCGCATAGCTGCAGGCATGACTCGCTCCATGAGTTTTTGGGGGCGGGAATATAACCCAGTGCTGTCGATCGAGCAGGGCGCGCTTCTAGTTTTCCCGTGTTTGCGTTCTCATTCGCTGCAACACCGCATTCAGGCCGTTGCTGCGAGAGGGGGAAAGCTGACGTTGCAGGCCAAGCTGAGCGAACCAGTCGGTCAGGTCGAGCGAGGCCAGCTGTTCATCGCTCAGGCCTTCCACCCGAGCCAGCAGTACGGCCAGCAAGCCGCGTAGCAGGCGGGCATCGCTGCTGGCGCGAAAGTGCAGGTGCTTGCCGCGGCGCTCGGCGACCAGCCAGACCAGGCTCTCGCAGCCATGTACGCGGTGTTCATCGGTCCGCTCGGCATCGCTCAGCGGCTGCAGGCGTTCACCCCATTGCATCAGCAGGCGCGCGCGCTGCTCCCAGCCGGGGCAGGCGGTGAATGCTTCCAGTGCCTCTTGAGCGGCGGCTGGCAGGCTCATGGCAAGAGGCCCGCGTAGCGCGTAGGAGCGGCTTCAGCCGCGAAGGTTCGTACGCGTCCTTTCGCGGCTGAAGCGGAATGCCGCCCAGCCGCTCCTACGGAAAGACGATGGCGGCGGTTCATCGCAGCAGCTCCAGGGCGTTGTCCAGGGCGCTGAAGAATCGCTGTAAGTCCTCGCCGTTGTTGTACAGGCCCAGCGAGGCACGAATTGCACCGCTCAGGCCGAGCCCTTTCATCAGGGGCATGGCGCAGTGGTGCCCGGCGCGCACGGCGATACCCTGCTCGCTGAGCAGGTGAGCCAGATCGGCGTTATGCACGCCATCGACACAAAAACTGGCCAGCGCCAGGCGAGGCTGACCCAGCAGGCGAACAGCGTCACGTGCCTGTAAACCGGCCAACAGCTCGGCGTGCAGGGCCGCTTCGTGGCGGGCCGCAGCTGCGTGATCCAGGCTGCTCAGCCAACCCAGCGCAGCGCCCAGGGCGATGACCGAAGAGACCGCCGGTGTGCCGGCCTCGAAACCCAGTGGAGCAGGGCGGAAACGGGCGGCCTGATAGTCGGCATCGAGCACCATCTCGCCGCCGAACTGCCAGTGCTGCAGCTTGTTCAGCTGCTCGCGACGGCCGTAGAGCAGGCCGACGCCGTCCGGGCCATAGAGCTTGTGCGAGGAACACACATAGAAGTCACAGCCCAGTGCCTGCATGTCAGGGCGGCCATGCACCGCGCCCTGTGCCCCGTCGACAACGCTGATGGCGCCGTGGGTGCGAGCCAGCGCCAGCAGTTCGTCCAGCGGCTGCCAGCGGCCAAGCACATTGGACAACTGCGAGACCGCTAGCAGGCGGGTGCGCGGGCCGATCAACCGAGCGGCCTGCTGCAGGTCGACGCTGCCGGTGTCATCCAGCGGCAGTACCAGCAGCTCCAGGCCGCGACGTTTGGCCAGTTGCTGCCAGGGCAGGAGGTTGGCGTGGTGTTCCAGCGCGCTGATGACGATCTGCTCGCCGGGCTGCAGCAGGTGCTCCAGGCCGTAGGCCAGCAGGTTCAGTGATTCGGTGGTGCCGCGGGTGAAGATGATCTCCTCGGCGCTGGCTGCATTCAGCCACTGCGCGGCTTTGCCGCGCGTCGCCTCGAAGGTGCGGGTGGCACGCTCACCCGGCAGGTGCTGGGCACGGTGCACGTTGGCCACACCGCCGGCCAGGTAGGCGAGCAGGGCGTCCAGCACCGCTTGCGGTTTCTGCGCGGTGGCGGCGCTGTCCAGGTAGGTCTGGCCTTCGGCTTCGAGGGCGAGAATGCCGGGGAAGTCGGCGCGCCAGGGGGAGATCAATGACATGAGGAGCCTATCCCGTAGGGTGCGCCATGCGTACCGGAGCGCATGGCTGAGCGGCGCGCGCGGCGCACCCTGGGTGGGATCAGTTGTGGGCGTGCAGGGCTTCGTTCAGCTCGATGGCCGACTTGTGGGTCTTGCACTCCACGGCGCCGGTCAGCGAGTTGCGACGGAACAGCAGGTCCGACTGGCCAGCCAGCTCACGCGCCTTGACCACCTTGACCAGGGCGTTGCCCTCGTCGAGCAGGTTCACCTTGGTGCCGGCGGTGATGTACAGGCCGGCTTCGACGGTGTTGCGGTAACCCAGCGGGATGCCGATGCCGGCGTTGGCGCCGATCAGGCAGCCTTCGCCGACGCTGATGACCATGTTGCCGCCGCCGGACAGAGTACCCATGGTCGAGCAGCCGCCGCCCAGGTCCGAACCCTTGCCGACGAATACGCCCGCCGAAACGCGGCCTTCGATCATGCCCGGGCCTTCGGTGCCGGCGTTGAAGTTGACGAAGCCTTCATGCATCACGGTGGTGCCCTCACCGATGTAGGCGCCCAGGCGCACGCGCGCGCTGTCGGCGATACGCACGCCAGTCGGTACCACGTAGTCGGTCATTTTCGGGAACTTGTCCACCGAGAACACCTCCAGCAGCTCGCCCTTGAGGCGCGCTTCGAGCTGGCGCTCGGCCAGCTCGGCGAGGTCGACGGCGCCCTGACTGGTCCAGGCCACGTTCGGCAGCAGCGGGAAGATGCCGGCCAGGCTCAGGCCGTGCGGCTTGACCAGGCGATGCGACAGCAGGTGCAGCTTGAGGTAGGCCTCCGGGGTGCTGGTCAGCGCGGCATCTTCGGCCAGGAAGGTGGCGACCAGCGGATTGTGGCTTTCGGCCAGGCGGGTCAGCAGCGCTGCTTGCGCGGCATCCACGCCTTTCAGGGCTTCGGCCAGGTCAGCGGCCTGTGCGCTGGTGAAGGCGATGGCCTGGTTGCCGCCCTGGTAGCCGAGCTTCTCGGCGGCCTTGGCGACCAGCTCGCTGGCCGGATTGAGCAGCGGCTGAGCGTAGAAGACTTCCAGCCAGTTGCCCTGGCGGTTCTGGGTGCCAACACCAAAGGCGATGCTGTAAAGGGAGGTGCTCATTAGATGGGTTCCTTGCAACGAAATCGGGTGAGATTGATCAGGCCAGCGCGGCTTGGTAGTTATCCGGCTTGAAGCCGACCAGGGTCTTGTCGCCCAGGTCGAGTACCGGGCGCTTGATCATCGACGGCTGGGCCAGCATCAGTTCGATGGCCTTGGCCTGGTCGAGGTCGGCTTTCTGCGCGTCATCGAGTTTGCGGAAGGTGGTGCCTGCGCGGTTCAGGACAGTCTGCCAGCCATGCTCGTTGCACCACTTTTCCAGATTTGCCCGGTCGATCCCGACGCTTTTGTAGTCGTGAAAGGCATAGTCGACCTGGTGTTCATCGAGCCAGCTTCTGGCCTTTTTCATGGTGTCGCAGGCCTTGATGCCGTATAGGGTGTAAGGCATTGATTCTCCTACTGGTTTTGGTTCTCTCCAAAACCGCTCCAAAATTCCTCCAAAACGCCTTTCATTATGCCACGTCGATCCACTCGGCGCCCCTGCTGTCCTTGTAGAGGTCCGTCATCTTGGCCGACTTGTGTCCAAGCAGCGCCTGGGCGTTGCGCCCTTCGGCTGCGTGCAGTCGAGCTGCCAGTGATCGCATCTCATGGAAGGTCGGCGGGCTACCGCTCACCACGATCTCACCGGCCGACACAGCAGCGTCTCGAGCCTCGGCGAATTTCTTGCTGATCGTGTCCAGCATGATCGGGCTGCCGGCCTTGGCCTTGCTGATCGTGCGGGCGTGGTGCACCAGGTGCTTGGATACCACGTTGTCGCGGCACAGCTTGATCACGCTGGCCAGATCCAGGCCAATGCACTGCAGGCCAATTGAGGTGCTGAGGCGCAGCCGCTGCTTGGTCTTGCGCTGAACGACGTGCAGATAACCGTCCTGCTCGTCCTTGAACAGCATGGATGCGATGTCGTCCCGCCGCTGGCCGGTGATCAGCGCCAGTTCCATCGCACGCTTCAGCCAGTCCGTACCGGCCCTGGCATGAATCGCCCGCCACACCTCCAGCGTCAGGCGCTCCCGCTTGACCTTGACCTTCGCGGCCTTGGTCACTTCGACCGGGTTCCCCGCCGTCCATCCCGCCGCCATCGCCTCCATGAACACGTCACGCAGCAGAGACCGCATTGCGCGGCTCATGTGCGACTTACCGGCCTTGACCATCCCGCCAAGGTAGTCGGCAATCATGATCGTGGTGATGGCGTTGATGTCGTGCTTCCCGAACTCAGCATCCAGCCGCTTGATCCGCATGCGCAGATTGCGCTTGGTGTTGTCCTCGATCTCGCGCTCTTCGATGATCCGGCCGTACTCTGCCAGCCACTTGCTGAATGGGCGCGCCGCTGGCCTCTCCATGCGCTCACGCAGGGTAGGCCCGGCCGGCAGTAGCTGGTTCTCTGCATGCGCAGTGGCCACCGCAAGGGCCTTGTCTTTGCCGAGCCCGAAAAACTTCCCTGTCACCGGGTCTTTGTAGCTGTAGTAGATGACGCCGTTGCGGCTGTCCTTCTTGCGGTACAGGTTAGGCGGCAGGTCTTTCGATCCGTGATTCCTTGGTCGCGGCGCCATAGCGTGCCCTCATGATTCGACTGTGAAGCGAGCCGTCATCCGGCAGCTCTACCGGCACTTCAGGTTCGCAGTATCGAGCGTGCTCGTCCACCCGGTAGCAGCGGCCCACCTTCTGCGCCGACGGGTCGAAACGGTTCGTCCTGGCCCACATGCGCAGGGTTGCGGGAGACGGCACCGGGTCAAGGTGCGTCTCCGCCCACTTCTCAAGCGTGATCAGTTTCATGCGGCCTCCTTGTATCGCGGCGCGCCCCTGTACTCAGGCTGAGCTTGGTACTGAGTTGGGCGGATGACTGCGGCGAGCAGACGTTTCCACGTTGCCGCGTTATTGGGCAGGCAAAGGCCGTGCTCTTTGGTGTCATACTCGACTTCTTTCGCCAGCGTTTTGGCTATGGCCAAAGGCACGGCGATGTTTGAGCAGCCGCTGTTGTAATAGCCGAGATGCTCAAGCACTCGTGCTTCCTGGTAGATCCCGGCACGATCCATAGTCCAGCAGTAACCCTTGTCATCAGGCCGCCAGAGCGTGATTGCTTTATGCCGGCGCTTAGTGTGTTTCAGGCTGATCACGATGTATTCAGACACAGCAAATCCTCCCGCCCTATGTGGGCAGATAGAAAAGGGGATGGGGTGGGGTGGTTGGTTTAGTGCTTGACCAGCTTCAGGCTGCTGCCTTCGCTGACGATGTTGATGCGGCTGGCATCAAGGGCGGGTGACTGCATGACGCGCATGATCAGCTCAGGGAGAGCTTGCAGCAGGTCGGCAGGCATCTGGTCGTAGTGGACGCAATGCAGGGTGTTCAGGATCTGGTATGCCTCTCGCTCTGGCTTGATGCCCATCATCTTGGAGATTTTGTCGATAGTGCAGATGCTGAAGTAGTCCTGATCGAACAGCTTCACAAGCGCTGCCTGTGCGCTCAGCATTTTCAGGTCAGTCATGCTGCTCTCCTTGTTGCGCCTTGCGGTTGGCGGCGAGAGCCTGATCAAGATAGTTGATTGCCCGATTTGTGTTGAAGTGACTCGCGGCTGGGTATTTATCAATCCAGCTGCATAGATCAATGCGTGCAAACTCGGCTGCGCGAACCAGCTTTTCCACCAGCCCCCGCACGTCCGGGCCGGGCTGTGGGGTGGTGTAGAGCGGCTCAATCGAATAGTCCCAGCCCTGAAAGTCCCTTTTCTCCGCCACCCATGCATCTGCGGATTCCCTTGCTGTGAAACCAACGACATGTTTATCGTGAGGCTGCTGAGGCCTCTGGTCTGGATGGAGTAGCGCTCTCCAGTGCACCGCCTCCTGCCTATCTCCCTGCTCGGCCATCCTGGCAATGAAGGCTCCGATGATCGTCCGCGCATGACCACCGATACCGCCGTCAGTGAGCGCGCCTTTCTCGTCCAGAGCGAGCAGGGCCTTTGCGCTGCTGACCAGAGCTGTATCGTCGCCATGGAAATCGTCGACATGCGCCGGCTGCGCAGCGCACTCAGGGCACGGCACCAGTTCTTCATGCGATGGATCGCAGGCGGTGTCGTTGCACGCCTTGCATTGCACTTCCGGCGCCGGGGTGGCAAGGAAAGCGTCGATCTGCTCGATTACAGGATGCTTCGTGCTGATCCATACCGGCATCTTGTCGGCGTCATTCTCAGCTGTGCAGTTGATCATGCCGCGTAGTTGGGCCAGCAATCCCCGCGCCGCCTCCAGCTCTTGCCGCAACTGCACACGCTCGGCATGCGCGGCCGTCAAGTTCTCCTGCACGTAGTCGATGTCGCGCTTATGCCGCCCATTCTCAGCCCGCAGCGCCTCGGCCTCTGCGTGCAGGGCGTCGAAGTGACGGCGCAGGTTGTAGGCGTAGCCGGCAATCTGATCGCCGGCCCTCTCCAAGTGTTCGGCCAGCTTCGCGGTGCCTACCTGCTTCTGCTGCTCGCACAAGCTTTCCATCCGGCGCAGCGGAGTGCGCTTTGCCAGGTCAGCTAGTATCTGCATGGCAAGCGCCGCCGTTACGCTGGGTTTCACTTGCTCACTCATCTTGACCTCCTGCTGCGCGCTCGTTGTGGTCCTGCCAAGCCCAGCGCCGGACCTCCCACTTGTTCCAGTGAATGGCTGACTCTTCCTCGTCGCTTACGCGCTCCCACATGAAGTGGCCGCTATCCAGGCCGATCAACAGATAGCCGGCTGGCATCTTCTGGATGCCCAGCCGGTCGGTGTAGTCGAAGCTCGTAACGTTGTCGGCTGGCATCACACCTCTCCTTCTTCGGTGGCAGCGGTGTGCAGCACCTCGGCGCGCTTGTAGTAGCTCCGCCAATTGCCGAGGCCGCAGACGTGTCCGCTGTCACGCTCGCCGACCGTGTAGCTCACCTGGCGCGCCTTGGGGTTTGTGCGCAGTGCATGCACGCCGTCTACGGTCATCATTCGGCCGGATTCATCGCGCAGTCGGTCGCCCTTGCGCGGGTCTTGGCGGGGATCGCGTTGGCTGCTCATACCTTCCCGCCCTCCGCATGGCTGGCTCGGCCAGTCTGCAACGCAGACTCAAGACTTCGGTAGTCGTCGGCCATGCGTTTGTAGTGCTCTTGCAGGCTACGCAGAGCTTTGGCTAGCGTGCGTTCTTTGGTCTCATGCTTCCATGGCGACCGAGTTCCATAGCCCGCGCTCTTCGCCTCGTATGTCTCCCGCCCGTTGATGCAGCGCCATGTGACGCGCAACGTGGACAGGCGATTGAAACCACTGGTCTGGATGCCTTCTGCCTCAAGAAAAGTCTCGGAGCTGCCCTTGGCCTTCACCGTCCACTTGTAGCCGGGCATGATCTTGTTCAGCTCGGCGCGGAACTCTGCTGGCTTCATGCTTCACCCCGCCCATGGCTGGCAATTTCAGCCAGCATTGCTTGCAGGCCATCGTGAAGGCAGTCCTCGCGGTCGCAGCCAACGTCAGCGGCTTTCTGTTGCGCTTCGACGCCTACTTCAAGCGGCCACTGGAGCGCATCACGCGGCACGCTCACCCGCTCGGGCGCGGACTGCTGGGCGGAAAGGGCGGCGCGTAGCTGCTCAATCTCGGCATCCTTGATCTGCTCGAGCCCGATCATTGCGCGGCCTCTGGCGTCGCCCCATTCTTGATAGGCGGCGACGATGCGGTTGTGCTGGGCGACGGTCATGAGCTGATCAAACAGGTGCGGGTGCGATGTGTCGTTGAATAGCGAGTTTCGGCTAGGCTCGTAGTAACCAACCACCTCCACCTCTTCCCCAGCCGATCCGGCAGCCGGCAGGGAGGGGGCTTCTTCACCGCCGCACTCTGGGCAAACTTCCATGATTGGCTCAGGCGGCTGCATGCTCATGTAGCCGAATGTCTGCTGGCCCACGCAAATCTCGCCTTGCCCGTGGCATGTATCGCACCGCACCTGCTCAGTCTTGACGGTTGGGGTGGCGGCCAGTCGTTCAAGCTCGGCCAGCAAGCGACGGGCTACGTGCTTCTCAGAAAGCTTTTTGCCCTTTGGCTCTGCCAGTTCCATCCGCGCAAAGACGGTTTGTGCGAGAGCCAGTGCTTCCGATAGATCCGGCGCACCCACGGACTGGCTGGCTCGGGCTTGCCAGCCAGCGTAGAACCCTTTCTCCGCGTCGCTGTCGTCTCCGCACTGCGCTCGCAGATCAGACCAAAGCCACGCATCACCCATCATCTTCTCGCTCATAAAATCCGCTCCCACACCTCGTTGTTATCCAGATCAGCGCGCTTCGCATAGAAGCTGCGCCCGTCGATTCCTTGCAGCTCGCAGACGCCGGCTACTTCGAAGATCACGCAGCCGCGCCGGCCGCTCGGCTTGTGGTGCCAGCGTTCGAGCTGAGCATTGATCCGCCGCACCGTGGCGCTCTGTTCCATGCCGTTCATGGCAGTAGCTCAGCAGGGATTTGCACGGTTTCGCCGAGCTTGGCGGCGACGATGGCGCGGCAGGCGGCGACAAGTGGGGATTCTGCTTCGCCGCAGCCATAAGGCCTCCAGCACTGGGCAACCCATTTCGGAAGCTCTCCGTCACGCAGCGGCCTGGGGTAATCAATCGCCACCATTCTGCTAACGATCAGCGGGCCGCCGTCTTCCCACGCAGAAGATGGATTCCAGTTGCATTCCACTCCGTATGCGCCTGAATACGTCAGGTAAACAGCGCTGGGGAAAGTGAGCGGCTTGATGAACGGCTGCCGCTCAATGGTCACGCTTTCAATCTTGCGGATGGTTGGCTGCATTCCGCTGAAGACCGCGCAGAAAGTCGCCCAATCCAACGCCGCGCCACTCAGCTCAGCCGTCTTCACTTCGATCATGTTCATGCGTTACTCCTGAATCCTGTCCTGATCACGTAGTTCATGGCGTTGCGCAGGCATGTGTAGTCGCGTCCAAGGACGTGGCATATCCACTTCCAGTGGCAGCCCGCGCACCTCAATTCGTAGGCGAGCGCAAGCTCAGATACGGGTATCTTTCTCACGGGAAACTCCAGGCGGCTGGCGCCGCTGGTTAGCGTTGTGGCGGGTTACAGCGCACGCATCCACACGGCACGGGCGCCCAGGATGTGCGGCAGTAGATGGTCACTGGATGATCCCGGTAGCCGCCATCTCGACGGCTCTGGCGTGTTCGCGTTCGAGGTTGTCCAGCGTCTTGTAGGCTCGACGCTTGGTCTCTTCGTCCATGATCGGGATGCGCTTTTCCAGTTCATGGATGGCCGCGTACAGGTGGCGCTGATGCTCGAATAGCTCAATCGGCGACATGGGGGTTTTCCTCGATTGCTCGCGCCAGGGTCGGCTTGCTGCAACCGAGCGCCTTGACGATGGTGTTCATGGAGTCGCCGGCTGCGATCATCGGCATGGCCTGGCGCGCCAGTTGCTGACGGTGCTTGCGGCCTCGCTCTGCGGTGGCCTTGCGGTTCGCCTCGTTTGGCCCTTTGCATCCAGTGGCGCCGCGCTTGCTGTCGATCTTGATGCCGTAGGCCTGAGCCAGGCGCTTGATGCGGCGCAGGTCGATCTTGAGGTGATACTTGATCGCCGTTATGCCGGCGCCCTTGTCGGCGAGGACGCGAATGCGCTGTGCGTCTTCTGCGTCTTTCGTGCGATCTTCGTTGCTCAGCACAATCGCCCCGGCGCCGTTCCACTTGCCGCCAACGTCGCCGCCGACGCGGATAGCGCATTCCTGAACCACGCCACCGCGCTGCTCGAACTCGGCCATGGCCTGCTCAAGCCAGGCGCGGTTCTCCGCGCAGCTCTGGACGGTCGGCAGGTTTTGCGTGGCCAGGTGATGGTTTGCTGTGTACATGTCGGATACCTCGAATTAGATGGCCGAATGCCCAGGTGGCCAGCCTGTCGTTACGGCGCGGCTCCAAGCTTTGCCGGTGGCGCCCCGTGTCGTGGTGGCGGGGTTCTTAGGCGGCTTTCTGCCGCAACTTGGCTTCGTACTCGTCGACCAGCAGCTTGAACTGCCACAGATCGGCCTCGAGCTTTTCGATGTAGTCTTCGTCGCGCTGGAACTCGCGCCACCAGAGCTGCTTGCCGACCGGCTCGAGCGCTGGGCAGTACATGCCGACGTGCCAGAACTTGCGTCCGGTGATCCACATGCAGCCCATGACCTGATCCATGATCCCGCTGGCGTCGTTGTCGATGTGGAAGGCGCGCAGCTTCTCCGGGGCCAGGAAGCACTTGTACTCGCTGCCGCCGTCCTCACCGATCAGGCCGTCAGCGCTGGCACCGAAAGCGCCGTCGTCAGTGGTCACGAAGCCGGCGCGCTGGATGATCAGCCCTGTCTGCATCTCGTGTTCCATGCGCGCTTCCGGCTCGAGTTCGTGGCCGCGCTTCATGTGCCAGGTCTCGAAGCCGTTATCGAGCGGGATGCCGCTGATGCGTTCGATCGCCAGGCTGAATGCGTAGTTGAGCGCTGCGTCAGATGGGCGGCCAACGGGTTCGCCGGCCAGCGCCTTCTTCACGGCCTCAGCCTTGGGCGCCGCCTTGTACTCGGCAGCGTCTCGCGCTTCTGCCTCGCTCTTGCCGGCCAGCAGCGCGTCGACGTACTTCTGTTGCTGCGCCGTCAGTCCGTCTACTCGAGAGCGAGCCACCTCGAACATGCTCGCCGTTATGCATCCAGCCCTGGCTTGGTGCCACTGAGGGCTGCCTTGTTCGCATTCGATCAGGATCATACGGTCTCACCTTCGATCGGCTGATTCTCCGGCGCCTCGAGTTCGGCCTTGCGCTTCTCGACGGCAGCCTTGAACTGTGGGTAGGCAACCTTGTCCTTCGCTTGCTTTATGTCAGCAAGCCCGGATATCCAGACTTGCTGTAGCGCTTCCTTGGACTGAGCCTTGACCGCTTGATCGATCCAGCGCACGGCCAGGTCGGAGTCATTGGCCGGCTTGCTCAGATTGGCCAGCCCTTCGTTGCCTTCTGTGTTCAGGTAGTGAATCGCTTCCTCAAGCCGATCGGTCTTCGGCCAGAACTTGTAGGCGCGCTTTACGCAGGTCTTCTTGGCCATCTCGCCGGGGTCGGTCACCCACGGACACGACTTGCCTTTCTCGACGTATGCCTTCCAGGCGCTCGAGCGATCGCGAATCGCGTTGACCTCATCCATGCTCATGGTCTCGGTCAGGTAGTCGCCGTCGGCTGTCTTGACGACCACATACACCCCGATCACGTCGCCTCGATCCTTGGCAAAGGGGTTGAATGAGTGGGTCGGCGGCTTGTCGAAGCCGTTCAGCGCGAAGTTGTCGCCGCTGTAGACCAGCTCGGCCTGAGCCCAGCGGATGGCGCCGGTATTCATGGCCAGATCCATGAGGCCGATGTAGCTGATGTCGAGGCAGATCTTGCCGTCGCGAGGGACCAGATAGGCCTGCTTCTTCGCCGGGTTAAGGCTGATGCCGATCGCCGCTATGTTGGTCACGGCGTTGACGACCGACTGGCGGTTGTTCAGGGCCAGCTTGGTCGAGTAGTCGTTGGCCGCGATCGTCTGAATCGCGAACTCGGCTTCACGCTCGAAGTTGAGCGATCGATCGGTCAGGACGGATGCAAACGCATCGCGAGCACCGTAGATATCGCTCGTGATGGTCGAGAGTGCGTTAGACATAGCTTCGCCCTCCAGGGCGCTGGTGATGTTGTGGGAGAGGGGATTACTTGGTTCGGATGTCGGCTTTATCAGCCAGGATGGCCAGGACTTCGCTCAAGGCTTCTGCCGCCTTGCTGCCCTGGTTGCGTACGCGGATCCATTGCAGCCGGCTGCTCGGCCCGCGATGCGGGTAAAAGACCAGCGACACGCCAGGCTCCCGGTACGTGAAGCACTGCCAATCGTGGGTTGACCACTGAAGGTCGCCGCCGCGTTCTGACAATGCTTGCTGCACTGACTTGAACTCGCGCATGAAGCGCTTCTGATACTTGCCGGCGTCAGGGTCTTTCATGGCTGACTCCAGTTGTGAATTGGTGAGCCCTTAACGCGGGCTACTCGGCGCGATCACGGACGCAAGGGTTTCGCTTGGAGGTGCTACCCGCTCGCAGCTGCCGGTGTTAAGCCTCGGGCACTGCCGGCTTATCCCGTCTCGAATATCCGGTTAGCCGGCCCGTCGAGCGCGGGTTGTGACTAGTCTTGCGGGTGAGTTGGTAATGGCTGCCAGTGCGTTGGCTCCATTGTTCCGTCGAAGTCGGCAACAACCTCGCCAACTTCGTTAGTGAATAGGCCATGAAACTCACCATCAGCAAGTATGGTGGGCTCAACCCATCGTCCGTTTTCAGGCTTTCCGTATAGAAAGCCAGAGCCGATAACAATCACGTCCTCATCTGGCAGCCTGTCGCTGCACTTAATCCATTCGCTCATAAATCACCCCGCAATCCAATCAACAGCGCCCAATGCGCCGATGAGTACAGTGAAGAAGCAGATACCGGAGAAGGCGCCGCGATAGATTGCGCAGCGCAGGGCGCGTTGGCGGCGGGTCATGGCTGAACTCCCGGCACGCGAGGGCACGAAGCCGTGCACCATTCCGGCATTGGGTCGCCGGCATAGCGCTCGACCGTTTCCATGCGCTGGCCTGCGCGCAACTTGCGGCGCTTGAAGTTGGCGGCGTCGGCTTCGTTGCCAGTCACCCAGCATGCCGCGATGACGTGTCCGCACTCGCCGTAGACGATATGCATCTGTCCCATGTGCTTGCTCATCAACTCACCACCTCGGCCACAGCCGACGCAAATACATAGATAGACCCAAGGAAGCAGGCCACAAAAAAGCCCGCTTTGATCATCTCGGCGGGCTTCGGTAGGCGGATGGTTATGGTCATGGCGTCACCAATGCTTCGTTGTGCTTCTTGATCTCGGCTTGCAGCGCGCGCTCGGTCACTTCGGTGAAGCCTTCCGGGATAACGGCAGGCGCCGCTTCCTTTGAGTCGTCATCGCGGAACGGTAGGCTGCAGGCGACCATTGTGTCGTTGTGTAGCAGGAAGACCTGGCCGAAAAGGATTGCGCGCTCGTTGAAAACGCCATCGGGCAGGCCGAGACGCATGCAGAACACGGTATTTATGTCAGGCTTGCGGTAGAAGTCGCCCTTGTTCAGTTCTTTCGGCGCTTCCGGTGCCCCGTCGACAAGCTTTTCATAGAAGGCCTTCCCACGGCCGCGAACGGCGTACTTGAAGTAGTATTTGCCGTTCTCGTAAACACGGTCACCGCCTTTGAATCCGTCGACGGCAGGCCCCTTGCGCTCAGGGTTGAATTGGTCTTCGCACATCTTGTAGAAGAAGCATGGCACGCCGAACTCATGCATACCCAATTCGTCGAAGCCGAGATCGGCAATCTTGCCCTTGAAGAAGCGATATCGAGCGCCAGCCATGGCCTTGAGTTCGCGCAAGGCGTCGACGTAGCGGGTTTCGGTAGTGGTGATGTAGTAGCGCACTATGCTGTTCTCCCAATCATCTGCCCATCGCGGATTCGTTCGCGCTGCTTGTTTGCTACGTGGCGCGCCAGGCTAAGAAGAGAGTCGCGCCGCTCTTCGTCGTAGTAGCCAGGGCAGCCCGATGTGATAAACCCAAGCACCGGATCAAGCTCGTTCATCGGCGCCTTGGACACCGACAGCTTGTCTATGGCCACCTTGGCGCACTGTTCGTAGATGCTGGCGGGGTTAGTCATGGTCTTCCTCCAGCCATTTCCTGCGCAGGATTGCTTCGTTGATGTGCGGCATCAGCATGCGCTCGGCCACTTCGCGGGCAAGCTTCTGATACTCGGTGCCGGCGAACACTGCGTTGCCACGGGCAAATGCCCATTCAAGGTGGAACTCGGTGTCTTGCGCCTGCAGCTCGATAGAGCGCTGCGCGAACTCGCTGATGAAGTCGCGGGCCAGGATGGTGACCGGGCCTACTTCAACGTTCAGGCCAAGGATCAGCGTGTGAATCGACTCTTCCAGCCATTGCTTGCCGATCTTCGTTTCCTGCGGCGGCAACTCCGGCTCGGCCATATCGTGGCGCCACTGGAGAAGGTCTAGGGCTGCGCTCATGAGGCACCTCGGTCTTTTCTGTAATTGCGAATGAAGCGAGCGGCCAGCTTTTCAACCAGCGGCTCAAAGTGTTCGTCCTGATGGCGTCGGCACGGCAGATGCTCCCTGCCATAGCCTTCGTGATCGCAGTAGTCGCAGTGGCAGTGCTTGTTGATCAGCGCCTTAGCCTCAGCCCTGGCGGCTGCGCGAAGCGTGAAATAGCGCCGCCCGCCACCCCGGTAAACCTGGGCAGGCTCAGTGGTAATAGCCATGATCAATCCTCGCTATGTGTGCGTGGAGAGTGGGAGTAGGGAGCCGGCTAACCGGCAAAAGGCCCGCAGTGCACGGGCAAGGGAGGGTGCTGCGGTAGATGACATCGGTTGATGGATGGCCGGTGATGAAGTCCGGCTTGCTGCCGCGCGCTGTGTAGCCGTTCGCCGCGTGAGCCCGGCAAGGTTGCGCCCACGTCGTTTGCCTGCGGATCGCCTGTTTCCCGGTTTTTGATGGAAGGCCGGCACCTTCTTTGCCATGGTCGATGCCTCGACTTGGCCGCTCTCAGTCCACTAGGCACTTGCGGATCATCACTCCGCATTCATCCATCACCGATGCCATCTGCCCTGCTAGGCAGGGCGGTGGCTCATGGAAGTCGTGGCGCTGCGGAAATTTTCGTGCGCAGTTTCGCGCGGTGAATGTGGAACCATTCGATACCGTTCTCGCGATCCGATGTCCAGCGTGCGCTCTCTCGGCACTCGGCAATGACCTCGGCGATGCTTGCGATTACAGAGCGCTGGCTGGTCTCTCCAATGCGGCGCATGTCCTTTCCTCTTGAGTGATACCCTGCGGCGTTAATCACCGATGCGAACCCTAAGCGCGCATTGGTGATGCCACTCTTGCGAATGGCATCGAGGAAATCTGTTTTGCTAACCCCGCGCAGCGATCTGGCTTCTTGCGGGGCTTTCCGCACTTATGTCGGTATGGCTTCACTGCCTCAGATGGCAGCTCGGCGCTCAGTGTTTTGGCCTTGGGCTTCCCTCGCATCGCCTGCAATCTGAATAGGGCGGTGGTCATGGGGCATCGTGTTGCTCCGCGCTTGAGTGCAGCCCGGCGGCCCGGTGGGTAGTGGGCACGTATGCGCGGATTGCCGACCCGATCTGTCGGCTGGGCTTAGTTCTTCATTGGCTGGGTTCTCCTGTTGTGTTTGTTCCACTCTCATGCGTCACGCATTGCCCGATTCGTATCACTGACCAGGGTGCTACTGGCTCGCCCTGGCTGGCTCGCATGAGATTGGCGTCCTCCCATATGGGGAGTCCGGCAGGTTCCAGAGCCTGCATGGGGCGTGAATTTCTTGCTCGCGCTGTACGGTTGCCCGGATCACGCCGCGAGGTTCCCTGATTGTGTAAAGAGCGTTGGCTTTCGCCTGGCCAGTTGTGGCTGGCTTGTGAGTAAATTTAGCCATGCGCTAAAGTCTCGTCAATAGCTTTGAGCTAAATTTCTAGCTAAAGCCTGATTTTTCGATTTGCGCTGTTATCTTTTGCGCGCAATTCGTTTCATGCAGGCACAAAAAAGCCCGCTCTAGGCGGGCTCTATTTGCGGAATGGCTGTGGCTATTGGCTCATGATCTGCCGATAGCGGCGTTGGTACTCTTCATAGGACAGGCCTTTCTCGGACATCAGTTGCTGGAGCTGCTGTTGCTGCCATTGCCCTTTGCTCATGCTCTGATCAGAAACGCTCACCGCCTGACTTGTCGCAGTCATGTCGACAGATGGCTTGAGCGTTGCGCCGGCCTTGCTCGGTAGGTCATACATTGCGCCGGTAGCTGGGTCGATGATCAGCATGCCAAGGATGCCCCCAAGCAGAATGTTGCCCCAGTACCAGCCATCGATGCCTGAGTTGATCACGAATTGCTCATCATCGTAGCCATCCTTGCGAAAGGTCACGGTGTAGCGCTCGCCGTCAAAGTAACCGGCGCTGGATGTCAGCTTGACGGTGGCCGGAGTGCTGCCGTTGTAAACGACATTGCCGTCTTCGTCCTTGATCTCAATAGAGGCCCTGGATGGCTCAGAGGTTACTTGGACGGGGTAGGTCTGCTCACTGAATATGCTGGCGCAGCCTGAGATGGAAAACGCTATTGATGCAGCAATTATTGCGGATCGCATGTAGATCTCCTTATCGATAGGCTTTGTGGGATAGAAGCTTAGCCAGCTTATTGGGCTCCGTACTTGATGCTCATGCCAACAGTAGTGTTGAACAAGTTTTCGGCGCTCTGATCCAGGCCATCGCAGCCATTCCGGCAGCTGAAACGCGCTTTTATGGTGTACGTACCGTCCCCGTTATTGATCCTGTATGCCTCGCCGATCATGTTAGGAAGTCGGCGCATAGGGTAAGTGGCGATGTAGGTGTCTGACGCCACAGCCAGACGCATTCCAGTCATCGTCTGCAGTTGGTCGTGCGCCTTGAGCCAACCCGCAGAGCATTGCGCTGGCGTCGCGCATATTGGCGATGGCGCTACCTGAATAGGCGCGCGCGGGGCTTTAGGTTGCTGAGCGCACCCAGCGAGTAGGGTGACAGCAAGCAGTAGAATGGCGGCGCGCATGGCAACCTCCTTGTCATTGGTTTCAGAGGCCGCCTTTCCCGCTTTTATCCCGCACGCGGCCGATTATGGTTATGTGTTCCTGGGCGACATCTGCGGCGATGTCCTCAATCGGGTAGGCCTGGTTATCGCTGACCAGGCGAAGGCTGCCGTCCAGCTTCTTGAACAGCCGCTTGATGCGTAGATCGTTCCCGTATCGCAGTGCATAGACCTTGCCGTCAATGATCTTGGTGGGCTCGTTCTCTTCCATGTTGACCAGCACTGAATCGCCGTCGAATAGCGTCGTCTCCATACTGTCGCCCTTCACCCTGAAGCGCTTGCACTTCTCGGGCTTGATCCGCTCAGCGCGGAACCACGACAGCTTGTAAATCGCCGGGTCCGATTCCTCAATGATCTCGTAGAGCGCCTGGTGTCCATTTCCGGCTGAGAAGTTCACTTGATACTCGCTTATCGCAACAGCCCCGTCCGGCATTGCGTCTTCAGGATCATATGCCACCACGTTGTGGGTAAAGCCTTCGGCGGCTTCTGCAGCCGAGTGCCGCAAGGCATCTAGCCATCCACGCGGCAGTCCCTCTCTATCTTCGATCCGGCGCGCAACGTCGTCGCCGAGGTTCTTTTCGGTTTTCAGGGAAAGGATCTGGCTCAAGTGAGCCGGGTTCAGCTCCCACTTGTCTGCGCATTCCTTCTTTCGGCGATTGCCAATTAGCTCGACCAGGTTGGCCTTGCGGATTTCGTAAATGTCCATTCGCAGATCTTGTCATTGATTAGCTCGCTGCTAAATGTGCGCTCAGCTAAATGTGTGCTTGCTTGTTCGTTAGCCTTGAGCTAAATTCTTCTCCATAAACCATAGGAGAAGCGAACCATGAATGACCATCTGCGCGACTGGCTGGCTAAGACCAGCGCTGATCGCCGTGAACAGGTCGCTAAGGCTGCCGGCACGACAGTTGGCCATCTATGGCAGCTGTCGGGCGGTCACCGCAAAGCCTCGCCAGAACTTGCCGGCCGGCTTCAAGAGGCCTCTGGCGGCGAAATCACTATCGCCGGCCTTCGCCCTGATCTGGTGGCTATTGCTCAGAAAGTTCTGCAGGCCGCCGTTTGACCGCCAGCGACGTTACCACCTGATCAAACCCATCCTGCCGAGCACCACGCTGGCAAGGACGGACCAGTAAGCAGGCGGATTCCAGCTTAGCCCGGAACCGCAACTGAGATTGAAGAGGCTGCAGCTCCATGAGCGCAGCGATGTGGCAGCGAAGGGCAAGCAGTTCGCCCTGGAGAGTTTCGATGGTCGGTTGCATGGGTTTTCACCTGTCGGCTGATCGAGTGATGACAGGTTGCCAACGCCAAGTCGATGGCGCCACGGAAACACCAGCGAGGTTTTACGAATGGACGATTTTCTGAGGGCTTGCCACGACGCCGTGAAGGACGCAGACGCCAAGCGCCTGGCTGCGGATATGGGCCTGCCTCACGTCAGCCTGCTGCAGCGTGCAAACCCGGACAACGACGCGCACAAGCTGACGATCAACCACCTGTTCCAGATCCTGACCCACTCCGGCGATATGCGCCCGTTGCAGGCCCTGGCTGCTGAGTTCGGTTATGAGCTGGTCGCCAAGGAAGCCGTCGCCGCGCAGAACCTCCCGCAAGCCGTTCTCCACATGCACGCGGAAGTCGCTGACGTGACCAAGAGCGTTACCGACGCCCTGGAAGACGGCCGCGTCAGCTCGACAGAGAAAGCACTGATCAAGCGCGAGATCGCCGGAGCCCGCAAGGCGCTCGACGTGCTCGAGCAATCGGTAAAGGCGGCCTGAACGACAGGCACAAAAAAGCCGGGATGACGGCCCGGCTGATTCGTTGAAGCAAAGTTCGAGGATGATTATGAGCACAAGACAACCGATCCGCAAGTCAGTCCGCTTCGAGGTGTTCAAGCGCGACAACTTCACCTGTCAATACTGCGGAGCAAAGGCGCCAGATGTGATCCTGCATGTTGATCACATCAACCCGGTCAGCAAGGGCGGCGACAACGAGATCATCAATCTGGTGACTGCTTGCCAGCCGTGCAACCTTGGGAAGTCAGACCGCGTTCTTTCCGATAGCTCCTCTATTGATCGTCAGAGGGCCCAGCTTGAGGGCCTCAATGAGCGTCGTGAACAGCTTGAAATGATGCTTGCCTGGCGCGACGAGCTCCAATCCTTTGGTGATACCACTGTAGATCTCGTTGCAGAGCGGATTGTTGCCCGCATGCCAGGCCATTCAATCAATGAGCACGGCAGGTCATTAATCAGGAATTGGATCAAAAAGTTCTCAGTTGAAGAAATCCTGGATGCGCTCGATGTTGCCGCAGACAAGATGAGCTCTTCGCCGGACCAGGAAGAGGTGAATGAGTGCTTTGACGCAATCCCTCGTATTTGCGTTACGAGGCGCCTTCCAGAGGTTAAGCAAAAGATGCTCTATGCCAGAGGCATATTGCGTCGCCGCATCTATGTAAACCATTCGATAGTAATGCCGCTCATGGCCAACGCAATTGAGGCTGGCCTTGATGTTGAAGAGCTGATCGAGTTCTCCAAGACGGTCAAAAACTGGACAGAGTTCAGGGCTGCGATGGAGGAAATTGCAAATGGCTAGAGCACGCAACATCAAGCCTGCCCTTTTCAAGAACGAGATTCTTGGTGTAGCCGATCCGCTGCTTACCCTTCTGTTCGAAGGTCTGTGGCTCCTGGCTGATCGTGATGGTCGCCTAGAGGATCGCCCGATGCGGATTAAGGCGGAAATCTTCCCTTACCGCGATGGGATCAACATCGACCAGATGCTCGACTGGCTGGACGAAAAAGACTTCATCATTCGCTACTCGGTCGATGGCAAGCACTACATTCAGATCGACAACTTCACCAAGCACCAGAACCCGCACAAGAATGAGCCGTCGTCTGAAATCCCTTCTGTATCAGATGGTTGTGTTCGTTCCGAGAAAATCGGTACTAGCTCCGAGAAAATCGGAAGCGCTCCGGCTGATTCCCTCTCTACTGATTCCCTTAACCTGATTCCTGATCCCCTCACTGCGCAAGCGCAGCAGGACGAGCCGAGCTGCGAAGAGTTGTTCGCTCGGTTCTGGAATCTCTACCCCCGCAAGGTCGGCAAAGACAAAGCGTCCAAGGCCTGGGCAAAGCTCAAGGTCGACTCCGGCCTGTTCGCCAAGATCACATCCGGCTTGGCGGCTCAGGTTGCGTCGCCTGACTGGCGCAAGGATGGCGGCCAGTACATCCCGCATCCGACCACATGGCTGAACGGCAAGCGCTGGGAGGACGAAGTTCGTCTGCCGGACAACGTTCACCACCTGCCAACCAGCAAGCACCACGACTTTGCCGAACGCGACTACACCGCAGGCCTGGTCGAACGGGAGGGTGGAACCTATGGCTTCTGAAAACGTTGTGAGCATCGCTGAAGCTGTCTCTGCGCCGCAGTTCCAGCAGGCAATTTGCGAGACGCATGGCCCGTTCCAGCAAAAGCTGACCAAGATCCTGAGCAAGGTGTTCACGTCTCCTTGCCCTGTTTGCCATGGCGAACAACTGGCCAGAGAGCTGGAAGAGAAGACCGCTCGAGAGGCCTGGCAGCGTCGCATGGACATGAACATTCGCCTTGGCTCCGCTGCAATCCCGAAGCGTTTTGAGGGTAAGTGCTTCGAGGACTACAGGGCTGTCAGCCGTGGTCAGGTCAAAGCCTTGGAGACCTGCATCGACTTCGCGGAAAACTTCGACAAGCACAGTGACGCTGGGCGCTGCCTGATGATGCTTGGCACCCCTGGGACCGGTAAGTCCCATCTCGGTACCGCTATCGCGAACCACGTGATCAAGCATAGCGGCGCTACTGCTGTGTACCGGACCATCGGCTCCGTGTTCCAGGCAATACGCGAGAGCTACGGCGATCAGGGCAGCAAGAGCGAAGGCCAGATTCTCGAGCCTCTGATTCGCGCTGACCTTCTGGTGCTGGACGAGGTTGGCGTGAGCAAGGAGCAGCCTAGCGACTTCGAGCTGCGCATGACCTTCGCGATCATCAACGGCCGGTACGAGCAGAAGCTGCCCACCGTGATCATCTCCAACCTGTGCGTTGACGAAGTGAAGGTTGCCCTGGGCGAACGCTCTGCCGACCGCCTGCGCGAGGGTGGCGTGATCGTACTGCTGTTCAACTGGCCGTCTGAGCGGGGTGCCATCCAATGAAATGGGCCAAGCGTTCTGACTGCGTTGCTGTGAGCGACAGCAATCCGCCCTACAAGGTCGCCAAGTTCATGGTTGGTGACCAAGCCAAGTACCGGGCCAGCGTGCGCGGCGAGTTCATCGGCCGCGTGTGCGACGACGCCAAGGAAGCCCAAACCATCTGCGAGAACCACCTGCAGATCATGGGCGCCGACATGGAGGACGCGGCATGAAGATCGCAATCGTTGTCGCGGGTGCGTTGTTCATTGCTGGCTGGCGGTTTCCTCTACCTGAGGATTACCGCCGCCCGGCTTCCTCATACGCAGGGTGGGGGATTGCGTCATGAGCGAGCGTCCCACCAAGGAATTCCTGGCCTCGCTGATCGTCGGCCAGTCCGTGCGCGTGACACGCCTCACTGGCGACGTTGTGGGTCGCGTATCCGACATCAAGCCACGCCTGTTCAAGGTCCGCATTGGTCGAGAAGTCCGCACCTTCCTGCGCGAAGACGGCGGTGCATTCAACGCGCCGGAAAAGTCGAGCAAATCCTGGCTGCTGCCGCTGGAGGTGAATGCCCATGGCTAAGTTCAAGCTCGAATACGCACACAACGGCGACCTGTACCAGATCGCTATCTACGCAGACAGCTTTGACGATGCGGCCGCCCGCATTGAGTCCATCAAGGCCACCGCCGAGCTGAATGACGGCGTTGTGATCCACGAAGAAGAGGCCAGCGACGCCGCTGTTGCTTGGGCCCAGGTGAGGGTTGAGGCCCTCAAGGAGCAACTGCAATGAACACCAAATGGCACTGCGAGCGCCACGATGGCGGCTGGCTGATTGTTGCGGACTGGGACGGTAAGCAGTTCGCGCAGCACCTGAAGGCGGACCAGATGAAGACGGCGCATGAGCCGGGCTTTGTGTTCTGGTCGGCGGTCGGCTCGATCACCCGAGCGATCAGCGCTTACCGGGCGATGCATGAGAACCAGCGCCACATGTTCGGCCTGCGCAAGCAACTCGACAACCTGCTGTCCGCCGGCTGGCGCGTCTCCTGCCGCGACCCGCTGTGCATCGCCTGCGGTGACCGTAGCGCGACCATCGTAGAAGGAATTCTGATCGAGCAGCAGATGCCTGGCCTGCGCCGCGTTGGCGACGTGTACGAGCGTGTGGGGGTGAGCCAATGAGCATTTTGGATCAGACGCTTTTGGTGAACATGGCCCTCAACGTCTACGACAGGTTTTTTGTCGTTTGGGAGATTTACAAAGACTCCAAATACTCCCGTCTTCGTCGTGGCGCGCTACAGGCGAAGACAATGGGCATTGTCCACCATGACAGGGTTGTTACTGGCAGCCTGCATGCAGTGATCAGGAAGGATCGCATGGAGACCCGCCATGACTAACAGGGCAGAGCTGCGAAAATATGCGGAGCGCGCACTAGCTGCCGGCCTTGGCGGAAATGGTGATCCAGTACCTGCCGTTATCATCAATGCGGATGGCGTCCTATCCCTCCTGGACGAACTCGACGCCAAAGACAACACGCTGATGGCACTGACCACTCGCCATTTCGCCGAGTCATGGAGCCGACGCAGCACAGACGCAAAGCTGGATGAATACCTGTCTGCTGGTATTGCGCAGTTGCAGGAAGAGCGGGACGCAGCTTTGGCTGAGCTTGAGGCGTGCAGGAAGGATGCGGAGCGGTATCGGAATCTTCTTGAGAATGCGGTTGGCAGTTATAGCGGCGAGCAGGTTCCAGTGCTGGTTTGCCGATTCGATCTACCGGTGGATGGATGGCGCGAAGAAGTAAGCCGCAGGATCGACGCCGCTGTGTCGCTGGAGGCCATCCATGACTAACCCGAACTGCTCAATCTGCAAGGGCGAAGGCGTGTTCTATGAACACAGCACGGTTGAAACATGCTGGTGCAGCCTGCCGAGCCAAAGCAAAGCAGAACGCGACGTTTTAGCTGAACTTGAGGCGTACAAGAGCCAGCTACGGGCGCTGATCCACATATCAGATGCGACGGGCTGGGAGCGCCATACCTGCGGAGAGATTGCGAAGGCCAGGGCGCTGCTTGCGAAGGAGGCCAATCATGCCTGACCTCTACGACTACGCCTTCCGCGCCCTGTGCTGGATATGGGCTATCGGTGCGTGTGGGTATATGGAGTTTGTGGCTCGGGTTATGCGGGGTGCCGGCCATGACTGAACGCATCTCCGTAAACAGCGCGTCGAAGCTCTCCGAGGCCATCCACAAGCTGACCCAGCTCTATCGGGACAAGAAGTTTGTGGTGGTCAGCATGCGCGAGGGAAAGGACCGCACGCTTGACCAGAACGCCCTGTGGTGGGCGATGTACCAGCGTATCGCTCAGATGACGCAGATGGGCGACATAGAGGACGTACGCCGCTGGTGCAAGCTCCATCTCGGGGTGCCGATCATGCGCAAGGCTGATGTGGACTTCTTCAACGCATGGAACCGCTCGTTCCTGCACCTGACCTACGAGGAAAAGCTGCACCTGATGGGGCCATGCAACCTGTTCGGTCCTGACGGCTTCCCCGTAACCCGACTTTTCAATCGCGCCCAGGGCATCGCCTACACCGACCAGATCGTGGCCGAGTTCTCTGCCAAGGGTGTCGTATTCTCTGACCTGCTTGGGGAGAACGCAGCATGAGCAAGCTCACCAAGCTGGCCCGTGGACGCGAATGTCAGGTGCGCTTGCCGGGCATCTGCAACCACGACCCGGAAACGACAGTTCTCGCTCACTACCGTCTCGCCGGCACCTGCGGCATGGGTATCAAGCCTCATGACCTGCTGGGAGCCTGGGCGTGCTCGTCGTGCCATGACGAGATAGATCGCCGGACCCGCCGTATCGACGCCGATAGCGCTGCCCTGGCGCACCTTGAAGGCGTAATCCGAACCCAAGCAATCCTCTTGAAGGAAGGGAAGGTAGCCGCATGACCAACGTCACCCCACTGAATGTGAAGCCTGATCGGCTGGCCAATCAACTGGCGATGCACGAATCGATGATGGACGGACTGCGCCAGGTGCTTGAGAAGTATCGCGACATGGAGCTGATGCAGATCTTCATCAACGACGCATTCGCAGAGATCAGTTCGGAGGCCTCAATGGGGCCTCTGGTCATGATCATGGATGGGGATGAGCCGGCATGAATGAATTCTTGAAGTGCGAGTGCCATCGCTGCATTTGGGAGAAGAACATCGGCTCACAAAGCAGCCTTGGCTGGCTTCCTCTGTCGAGCACCAAGATGATCCTCTGCCCTTTGTGCGGCAATAAGCGTTGCCCGCATGCCAGTGACCACGATCTAGCGTGCACAGGAAGCAATGAAAGCGGTCAGCCTGGGAGCATTTACCAATGACCAACTCCCGCGCTAAGACCGCCACGCAGGCGCTAGGCCGTCTCAAGGTCGGCCAGATGAACAAGACAGAAGCAGCATATGACGCTCACCTGAAGCATAAACAGCTCGCTGGTGAGATCGCTTGGTACCGCTTTGAAGGCGTAAAGCTGCGGCTGGCCGACAACACCTTCTATACCCCTGACTTTGCAGTCATGCGCGCTGACGGCGTTATAGAGCTGCACGAGGTGAAGGGCTTCTGGACGGACGACGCGAGGGTCAAGACGAAGGTCGCGGCCGATCAGTACCCGTTCCGAATCGTGGCAGTGAAAGCGCAATCTAAGAAAGCCGGTGGCGGCTGGAAAGTGGAGGAATTCTGATGAGCCCTGAGCTTCAGGCCGTCATGGTCTTCGTCTCCGCGTTCGCCCAGGTTTTCCTGCTGGGGCTGAACAGCAAGCTTCTGCGCGACGACAAGATCGCCGCTGGCTTCGTCGTCAGTTGGCTGATCACTCTGGCCCAGTTCGCCTACATCTGGGCCGTTGCTCACGCCAAGATCGATACCGCGCCGTTCCTGCTGATCTCAGGCTTTGGTGGATCGCTAGGCATCACCTTCGCGCAGTACTTCTATCGCTGGTACGACCGCAAGTTTCATCGAAAAGGGGACAGGGCATGACCGATACCAAGCCGACCAACCCGAAAGACGCAATCGGTAGCGGGAAGCTGCCCATTCACCTTTGGCCAACAACTGCCACGGCAATGGGAAGCCTTGGCCTGCTTGACGGCATGCTCAAGTACGGGCGCAGCAATTGGCGGGCATCCGGCGTGCGTGCGTCGATCTACTTCGACGCGGCCAATCGCCACCTCAACGCCTGGTTTGAAGGTGAGGACTGCGACCCGGATAGCGGCCTGCCGCACCTGGCGCACGCCCTAGCATGCCTTGCCATTGTCGTGGATGCCCAAGCGGCCGGCAAGCTGAATGACGACCGGATGCATCCTGGTGGCTATCGCGCGCTGCTCACCGACCTGACCGGTCACGTGTCACGCCTGAAGGACTTGCACGCCGGGAAGTCTCCTCAGCATTACACGATCAGCTCGACTGCAGAGGGGAAGTGACATGGCAGCGCGCAAAGCGACAGACGAAGAGATCATGGCCGCTCTCGAAGGCCATACCGTTGCCGAGGCGGCCGAAATGCTTGGCATGCATGAGCGCCGGGTATACGAGCACAAGGCGCGACTGGCGCGGCAGGGTTTCAGCCCCGAGCACGACATGACCAAGACTGTGCCTGATGGCTACAAGGTAAAGGGCGTGAGCACCTTCTACGACGGCGACGGAAAGCCGCGTGGCCAATGGGTGAAGTCGACCATCGACGAGGACCGCCAGCGCGAGCTGTTCGAGGCTTCCTGCAAGGCGGCGGTAAAGGACCTCCCCGTGGTGGTGCCGAAGAAAGCCAAGGGCGAATACCTTGACCATCTGCTGACCTGCTATCCCATCGGAGACCCACACTTCGGTGAGTACATATGGGGCGACGAGTGCGGCAAGGACTGGGACCTGACCATTGCGGAGCGCGTGCACTGTGGTGCCATGGCAAGCCTGGTCAGCGCTGCGCCGGCAACAGAGCGCGCCGTGATCATCAACCTGGGCGACGCCGCGCACTATGACTCGATGATCGCCGTGACGCCGCGCTCTGGCCACCACCTCGACGCAGACAGCCGCTACGCCAAGATGGTCGACGTGCTGATCATGGCTATGCGGCAGTGCGTAGAGTCGGCCCTGGCCAAGCACCGCTATGTCCACGTCGTGCATGTCATCGGAAACCACGACGAAACCGGCGCAGTTTGGCTTAGCCGCCTGTTCGATCACCTGTACAGCAAAGAGCCCCGCGTGACCGTCGAGACGACCCCTAGCGTGTTCAGCTACTACCGCTGGGGCAAGAACCTGATCGGCATGCACCACGGACACACGGCGAAGGCTGACAAGCTTCCTGGCGTCATGGCCACCGACCGCGCCCAGGACTGGGGCGAAACCTCTCACCGCTACTGGTACACCGGCCACATTCACCACGAAAGCAAGAAGGAATACCCAGGGTGCGTGGTCGAGTCGTTCAACACGCTGGCCCCGGGTGACAGCTACGCGCACTCGGGCGGCTGGAGATCGCGGCAGAACATGAAGTGCATCGTCTTGCACAAGGAGCACGGCGAGGTCGCTCGTCACACCGTAAACCCAGACATGCTCAAGGGGGCAGCAGCATGAAACAGCTCGATATCGAATACCTGCTGTTGCAATGGGGCATTTGGGTTCGCGTTCAGGCCGGTGTACCTCGCTACGTCTCCCCTCAATACGCACTGATGCGCGATAACGTGCAGATGCATGGCGGGCCTTCTCCGGCGATCAGTGACGACATGGCAATGGTGATCGACCGGCACATTGCCCGTCTGTACGAGCGCTATCCAGAGTGCGGCCAGGCGCTGTGGAACTACTACCGTTATGCCGGAATGACATACCGTCAGCTTGGGCGCCTCATGGGCATGCACCATTCGAAAGTAGAGAAGCTGGTGTCTGTAGGTGCAGGATGGATTGATGGATCGCTAGAGCAGTATGCAGATGCCGCATAACAAGGCTTGACACTGGCAGCCACTGGAGTAGTATTTCGGCTAATGATGCGGTTTTACCGCTTTGAAGCCCTGGCCTAGTGCCGGGGCTTTTTCGTTTCTGGAGGCAGCATGCTCAGACTCGCTCTGTTAGCCGTGCTGCTGACCGGTTGCGCGGCACAGCCTGAGCCGTATCAGGTTGCGTTTAGCCGCGTTTCATCAGAGCGCGTGATGGAGCGAATGGAGTTCTGCGCAAAAGCAGTCTCAGAGATCCCGCTTCCGCTCGACGACGAAGCCAAGAACGCCATTTACAGCGACTGCCTGATCCAGGTAGGCGCCACGATTTAGCCCGCCGACCAGCCGAATTCATCGAAAGGTTGAGCCAACTGGCGGGCTTCCTATTCGGCACTTTGGTGCCTGAAATGCTCGGATGCCGGTGAAAGGCCGGCAGTCTGATGCCGATCGCTCCAGCGCCTCCCCGCGCTCTCTGCCGACTTCGGTCGGCGTTTTATTCATGCCGCTATAGCTCAGCCGGTAGAGCGCCTGCCTTGTAAGCAGGATGTCCTGGGTTCGAAGCCTGGTGGCGGCACCATTGATGACATGTAGCTCAGTTGGTAGAGCCGGCGACTGTTAATCGCCTGGTCGCAGGTTCGAGTCCTGCCGTGTCAGCCATTTACCCAGCAGCACCGGCCCGGCGAAGGGCCAGGAATGCCTATGAGATTGCCGACCATGACCGAGCCAGCATCGACAACCGCAGGAGGGTTCCTTCTGTGGAAGCTGGCCACTTGCCTTATCGTCCTGGCAGTAGTGCTCGCAACCATCGTCGTGATGGCCATGACCCTGCCGAAGACCATCAAGGAGTTCGTGGTTGCGCTGATCAGTACCGTGGTGTTCAGCCTCGGCGGTGGCGCATTCGTCGTGATGAAGCTCGGCCTGATTGGTTGGGCACACGATTACGTTGGCCTGGTTGCCCTGGCTGGCGTGGTGTTCGCCTGCGGCCTGCCGGCCTGGGTGCTGGTCCGCGCCTTCTATGCATACGCAGAAGCACGCAGCCAAGGCACGGGCTTCATCGACATGATTCGCGAGATCAAGCAGGCGGTGTGGAAGTGAAGCGCGAAGAATACGAAGGCATCTGACCATGGCCTGGCTAATCCCCGCACTCCTGTTCTTGGCTGCGGTGGTGTTCTGGCGCCTGTCGTTCCGTACTGACGACCATCTCGTCGCCTGGGTGCGCTTCTTCGCTGCATTGCTGCTGATCTGCATTGCGCTGATCTACAGCCTGGTTCTGCTGGTTGGGTGGGCGTTGGCATGAGCGTCGTAGAGCTTAAGCCGAAGGTTAGACATTCAGTCGGAGACGCAGTTTGCGGTAACTGCCGGCATGAATGGGTAACCACCGCGCCGGCCGGAACAACTCAGCTTGAGTGCCCGAAGTGCGCGACTTACCGTGGAGCGTTCAAGCATCCATTCGGCCCGTGCGAAGGCGATGAGAGCTTCAAGTGTGATTGCGGGAGCTTCGACTTCTACATCTCGCGCAAGCCTGGCCACGCCAGTGGTGCGGTGTACTGCCGTGGCTGCGGTAACGAGGCGACAGGGTGGTTTGAGTGACGGCAAAAGCCTATCTGGTAATGCGCGCACGACTACCCTGGTGGTGGCGCGCCTACATGTACGGCGTTGCAATTACCTGCTGGCTGACCGGCGCAGAGCCTGACTGGCCGAAGGTATCGGACAAGATCATCAAGGCCGCTCGCTTTCATGTTGAGGCGAAGAAGTAGTGACCCGCCCAATGCCGCCCGAGTCCATTGGCCAGTTCGCCGATGGCAAGGACTGGGCAGACGCCTACATACCAGCACCTGAAGTGCTGCAGTGGGCCATGGACACGTTCGTCCTTGAAGGCGCTCCGCTATTCAACGAAGACCACGCACACCTGAAGGACGCGCCAATCGCGTTCCTGTGGGCTGCAGGTGGATTCGAGAAGCAAGGCCGCTGGGTGCTCGGTCAGTGTGAAGACGTGACGTTTCGCTGCGGCGCCTGGCAGAAGGGCAGGCAGGAACAGCAGATGCTGCAGTGGTTCGGCTACGTGCCGAGCTTCCTGATCACTCTGGCCGCCGATTACTGCGCAGAATGCTCTGATGCTGAGTTCTGCGCCCTGGTAGAGCATGAGCTGTACCACATGGAACAGAAGACCAACTCTGAAGGTGAGCCGCAGTTCACCGATGAAGGCCAGCCGAAGCTGAAGCTGCGCGGCCATGACGTCGAAGAGTTCGTTGGTGTCGTTCGCCGGTACGGTGCGAGCGAAGGCGTAAAGGCCATGGTTGAGGCAGCCAACAAGGCGCCCGAGGTGGCCAAGATCAACATTGCGAGGGCCTGCGGAACCTGTCTGCTGAAGTCGGCATGACCTCTGACAGACCCGAGACGGACGTGAACCTATGGCAGCTCTGAATAATGAGGTGAAGAGCTTCATAGTTCAGGCCCTGGCCTGCTTTGACACGCCGTCGCAAGTTGCCGCCTCGGTAAAGGAAGAGTTTGGCATTGAGGTCAGCCGCCAGCAGTGTGAGCAGCACGACCCGACCAAGCGGGCGGGGCGAGATCTCGCCAAGCGCTGGGTGACGCTGTTCCACGACACCCGCAAGCGGTTCCGCGAAGACACTGCCGAGATTCCAATCGCCAATCGATCGTACCGTCTCCGCATGCTGGGCCGGCTGGTCGAGAAAGCCGAGAGCAGCCGCAACGCTCGCCTTGCCCTGCAGGTGCTCGAGCAGGCTGCGAAGGAATGCGGCGATGTTTACGTAAATCGGCAGACCAAGGCCGAGGCTGACCCGGGCTACACTACGCCGACCAGGGTAGAGGTCGAGATCGTCGACGCCAGGAAGCGCGATGCCGACGCTTAACGTGCCGCAAGGGCAGTTCATTGGCCTGCCGCACAAGTTCAGGGCATTCGTTGCCGGGTTCGGCTCAGGCAAGACCTGGGTAGGTTCGGCTGGCATCTGCAAGCACGTTTGGGAGTGGCCAGGGATCAACTCCGGCTACTTCGCCCCGACGTACCCGCAGATCCGCGACATCTTCTTCCCGACCATCGAGGAAGTTGCCTTTGACTGGGGCCTGAAGGTCAAGACGAAGGAAGGCGACAAAGAGGTCGAGTTTTACTCTGGTGGACGGTGGCGCAGCACGACCATCTGTCGGTCGATGGAGAAGCCGCAGACCATCGTAGGCTTCAAGATCGGACACGCCTTGGTCGATGAGCTTGATGTTCTGCCGGTGCTCAAGGCGCAGCATGCCTGGCGCAAGATCATTGCCCGGATGCGCTACAACGTGGACGGCCTGAAGAACGGCGTCGACGTGACGACCACACCCGAGGGATTCAAGTTCGTCTATCAGCAGTTCGTGAAGCAGTTGCGCGAGAAGCCGCACCTGCAGGCGCTGTACGGGCTGATTCAGGCGTCAACCTACGACAACGAGCTGAACCTGCCGGGTGACTACATCGACTCCCTCAAAGAGTCCTACCCGCCGCAGCTGATCCAGGCCTATCTGGATGGCCAGTTCGTCAACCTGCTGTCTGGCACGGTCTACCACGCCTACGACCGCAAGCTGAACGGATGCAAGGAAGTGCACCAGCCTGGTGAGGCGCTGCACATCGGGATGGACTTCAACGTCGGCAAGATGAGCGCGATCACCCACGTGAAGCGCGACGGCATGCCATGCGCCGTGGATGAGCTGGTGGACGGCTACGACACGCCGGACATGATCAAGCGCATCAAGGAGCGCTACTGGCGCTACGAGAACGGCGCGTACCAGAAGACGTGCGAGATCCTGATCTACCCGGACGCCTCTGGCGATTCCCGCAAGTCGGTGAACGCTAGCGCGACCGATATCGACCTGCTCAAGCAGGCAGGCTTCAAGGTTAAGGCCCCGGCCGCTAACCCGCCCGTCAAGGATCGGGTCAACGCCATGAACGCAATGTTTCACAACGCAGCAGGCGAGCGCCGGTACAAGGTCAACGCCGACAAGTGCCCCATGTACGCCGACGACCTGGAGCAGCAGGTTTGGGCAGCCAATGGCGAGCCCGACAAGTCGCAGGGCAATGACCACCGGCCTGACGCCGGGGGCTACTTCATACACCACGAATACCCGATTGTTCGCCGAGTGGCGACCTCTCAGCCTCTAAGGATGTGACCGATGACCGACGACCCGAGCGTACTGCACCCGGCTGTGGTGAAGATGCGCGAGTACCTGTCTATCGTCGGCCCGCTGCTGGGCGGAACGCTGGCTATGCGCGAGGCTGGGGAAGCGCTGCTGCCGCGCTGGCCGGCTGAGGACTCCGAGGCGTACAAGTGCCGCCTGTTGACTTCGACGCTGCTGCCAGCATACAGCGAGACCATATCGAACATGGGCAGCCGCGTGTTTGCCGAGCCGATCCAGCTTGGTGACGATGTGCCGGCGCGCCTGATGGAGTACTGGCAGGACATCGACCAGCAGGGCAACGATGGCACCGTGTTCGGGCGCGTCTGGTTCGAGGATGCCCTGGGCAAGGCCATCAGCTTTGCCTATGTCGATTTCCAGAACATCGCGCAGCCCGATCAGCCTGAAGGCGTGGTGACGGCGGCTGACCTGATTGCAGTCAATGCCCGTCCTTATGCCATCCACGTCCGCCCTGAGCAGCTGCTTGGCTGGAAAGAGGACGGCGGCCAGCTGACCCAGTTCCGTTTCATGGAGATGGTTTCCGAAGAGCAGGGCGCATTCGCCGAGAAGCACATCGAGCAAGTTCGCGTGCTGGAGCCTGGTTATTGGGCTGTCTACCGCAACAACGGGAAGGACGGATGGGCGCTGTACGATGAAGGTGTGACCAGTCTGGGTTACATCCCAATCGTGGCGCTCTACACCAAGCGCACAGGCTTCATGTCGGCCAAGCCCCCGCTGCTTGAGCTGGCTCATCTGAACGTCAAGCACTGGCAGAGCCAGAGTGATCAGGACACCATCCTGCACTATGCCCGCGTCCCTATCCTGTTCGGCGCCGGCTTCGACAAGGATGCAGAGATCGAAGTGGGCGGCGGTCGCCTGGTGCGCAACGATAACGCCGAGTCCAAGCTTTCGTTCGTCGAGCACACCGGCAAGGCCATAGAAGCCGGCCGCGTATCGCTCAAGGATCTGCTGGAAGAGATGCGCATTGCCGGCGCCAAGCTGCTCCGCGTCGAGAATGCATCGCCGAAGACCGCCGAGCAGGCCAAGGAAGACGCAGCAATCGAGATGTCCCCGCTGCAGATGATGGCAACCCAGTTCGAAGACGCCTACGCCCAGGTTCTGCAGATCATGGCCGACTACATAGGCGAGGCAGAGGGCGGCCACGTCCAGGCCAATGGTAACTTCGCCGCCGACTACGTTCCCGAGACAACCCTGCCGCTGCTGCTCAACATGGCCGCGCAAGGCAAGCTGTCTGATGAGACCCTGTTCAGCGAGTACAAGCGTCGTGGCGTGCTGGCCAGTGAGCTGGATTGGGCAAACGAGCGCGAGCGCCTGGATCAGCAAGGGCCTAGCTTGGGTCTGGTCTGATGGCCACCGTCAATAACATCCTTGCTGACGCCGAGATCAGCCATGCCGTGAGCATGCAGCGGTTCAGCAACGGCGTTGTACGGCGCATGATCGCGCTGCTGAACCGGGTGGACGCTGACCTGTTTGCTCGCCTCATGGCTGCAATCGAGCAGATGCCGCCTGGCAGCTTCACCGTTGAACGCCTGGATCAGCTGCTACTGTCGGTTCAGTCGCTGAACTCGCAGGCTTACGCAGCGCTCCGGAGCGATCTGGACGCAGAGCTTTTGGCCTATGCCGAGTATGAGGCAAATTTTCAGCAGAACCTGCTGACCGCGACCATCCCGCAGGCCGTGCAGGTCGTGGTGCCGATCAACTCGGTAAACGCTCAGCAAGTCTACGCCGCAGCGATGGCCAGGCCTTTTCAGGGCAAGCTGCTACGCGAGTACACGCAGAACATCGAGGCCAACCGACTGACACGAATCCGCGATGCAATCCGCATCGGGTTCGTGGAAGGCGAGACGGTTGACCAGATGGTGCGCCGCATTCGTGGCACGCGCGCCAACGGGTACGCTGACGGGCTGCTTGAGACTGACCGCCGAGATGCTGAGGCGATTGTCAGGACAGCCGTCAACCACCTGAGCAACTACACGCGGCAGGCTTTCTACGCGGCGAACGACGATCTGGTCAGCGAGTGGCAGTTTCTGGCCACCCTGGACGGGCGCACCACCATTACCTGCGCAAGTCTGTCGGGCAAGACCTTCCCGATTGGCGAAGGCCCGCAGCCGCCGCGCCACATCAACTGCCGCAGCACGTCGGTTCCGGTGATCAAGGGCTGGCGAGAGCTAGGCCTGTCCGCCGAAGAGATCGGCAAGGGCACACAGGCGAGCATGGACGGCTACGTGGCAGACGACGTGACCTACACGCAGTGGCTGCGCAACAAGCCGGCAGCGTTTCAGGATGAAGTCCTGGGCGCCACGCGTGGCAAGCTGTTCCGCGAAGGAAAAGTGGACATCGACCGCTTCACCAACGACAAGGGCAAGGTCTACACCCTGGAAGAGCTGCGTAAGCGAGACGAAGCGCTGTTTGAGCGGGCTGGGATTGCGGCGTAAGATCGCCGCATGACCGATAAGCCAACATTCACCGTCATCAACGGCACGCCACCGCCAGACACGCCGAAACAGCGTGTGCTGGATCGGATCAAGGCGTCGCGGCCGGCTGATATCGTCAGCTGCCACAGATGCGGCGGAATGGAAGTCATCGAAACCAAGACCGGCGTGACGATCAAGGCCGGCAAGAAGAGCGGCGGCACGAAGCAGTTGCTGTGCGCTTCCTGTTTCATGCGTGGGGAGAGGGTGGTTTTATGAGCATCGAGAAAACAATCGGTGAATATCGCGCTATCAAGGCAGATATGCGGGCAATAATCGACCGTCATATGCAGGCGGCATTCTCTGAGATCAAGCAAGAGTTTGGCGACACACCAACCGCAGTTGGCATTCAAGTCATGGAGCGACATGTCGTCAGCGAAATGTATCCTTCCGGTGTTTATGCTGGATGTGACGTTAGGCTGGCCGGCGAGTGAGCGAGTAGAGGGTGGTGATTGGATGAAACGAATCATTGACCTTATACGCGATGTTCTGCGAAGCGATCAGAGCGTCATCAGCCTGAACAACAACGTGCCGTATGACCGACCAATCCCATTCAGCCCGCACGGGTGTACTTGGGTAGGCAAAGAAAAAGGTTTGCCGCCGCCGCCAATTATCTGGTACGGCGACGCAAGCGATCCTCCAGAGAAAATGATTGATACCAAAGCCCGCCACTGAGCGGGCTTTTTCATGTCCGCTGTCCTGGGACAAGGGACACACAGAGCACAAATTTCCAGCCTCGGCAATGCCGGGGCTTTTTTATGCGCCAAGGGCGCCAACAGTCCCAAGGGGATAACACATGTTCCAACTCAAGCAGCTGTTCATGCAGGAAGAAGGCGGCGACGGCGGTAACGGTGGTGGCGGCCAAGGGCCGGAGATCACTCCCGAGATCCAAGCTCTGATCGATGCTCAGGTCAACGCAGCAGTTGGCGGCCTCAAGGCCAAAAACGGCGAGCTGATCGGCAAGCTCACAGAGCAACGCGAGAAGCTGAGAAGCTTCGAAGGGATCGACCCCGACGCAGTACGCGGAATCCTGCAGCGCTTTGCAGATGACGAGGAAGCCAAGCTGATCGCAGCCGGCAAACTCGACGAAGTGCTGAACAAGCGCACCGAACGCATGAAGTCCAGCTATGACCGCGACCTTGAGGCCGCTCGCCAGGAAGCCACCCGTCACCAGTCCCGAACCGAGAAGTTCGCTTCCCGCGTGCTCAAGGGCGAAGTGATCGGTGCCGCATCCGAAGCCGGTGTGCACAAGTTCGCCATGGAGGACGCCATGCTGGCTGCTTCGCGCGACTTCGAACTGGACGACGAGGGCAACCCCATCGCCAAAGAAGGTCGCTTCGGCAAAGACGGTAAGCCGCTGACCCTCAAGGAGTGGTTCGCGGACATGAAAGAAACGCGCCCGCACTGGTTCCCCGCCAACGCCACCGGCAGTGGCTCGGGTCCGACCGGCAGCGACGCACGGCCAGGTACGCCGCGCAGCCAGATGTCTGCCAAGCAGAAGGCCGCTTTCATCAGCAAACACGGGAAAGACGCCTATCTGGCGCTCCCTAACTGAATCAAGCCATATCGGGAGAATCCATCATGGCCGCAGGTAAAGCTTCTGACTTCAAGGTCTATCAGGACCAGTTCCAGGCAGGTATCGTCGAGACCCTGACCCAGAACAGCAACGCATTCAACGCCGCTTCGGCCGGCGCCATCAGCCTCAGCACCCTGAGCCGTCGCGGTGACTATTCGCAGCAGGCGTTCTTCAAGAACGTGGCGAACCTGATCACCCGCCGCGATACCACCTCGGTATCCGACGCCACCATCCTCGGCATGGCCCAGGACGAGTGGATCAGCGTCAAGCTGAACCGCAAGATCGGCCCGGTCGACCAGACCAAGGACGCCTTCCGCAAGATCATGGCTGGTCTGGCTGAAGACGAAATGAGCTTCCTGCTCGGCGAGATGGCTGCCAAGGCCATGCAAGTGGAAATGCTGAACTCCGCCCTGCGCGCCGGTCGCGCTGCTCTGAACGCGCAGTCGGCGGTCAAGCACACCATCGCCACCAACGGCACCCTGAACACTGCTGGCCTGGTAACCGGTCTGTCGAAGTTCGGCGACGCCGCTGGCCAGATCGTCTGCTGGGTCATGCACTCCAAGCAGTACTACGACCTGGTGCAGGCTCAGATCACCGCCAACATCGACGGTGTGTCCAACTTCAACGTGGCTACCGGCACTCCGGTTACCCTGAACCGCCCGGTTCTGGTGACCGACTCCGACGCGCTCGTTGTCACCGCTGGCTCCGGCTCGGCCGCGACCACCGACTACTTCGCCCTGGGTCTGACCGCCGATGCGCTCATCGTCGAGAACACCGAGGAAGAAGAACTGGTGATCGAGAACGTCACCGGCAAGGAGAACCTGATCACCCGGATGCAAGGCGAGTTCGCCTACAACCTGGGCGTGAAGGGCTTCAAGTGGGACATCGCCAACGGCGGTGCCAACCCGTCCGACGCCACCCTGGGCACCGGTTCCAACTGGGACGCTGTTCGCGGCTCCTACAAGGACTTCGCCGGCGTGGTGATCCAGTCCCGCTAATGCAGTGGGGCATCTACGCCCGTGATGGATTCGAGGGGGCTCTGGCGTTTCGCCAGGGCCTCGTCGAAGCGGGACACCAAGCCAGGCTAAGGTCGCTGTCTGACCACGCGCCTGGCTGCACCGAATCGTTTGATGCTGTCGCTGTCTTCGGCCTTCGCGGCAAAGGCGACATCATCCGCGCCGACTACGCCGGTACGCCGGTTGTCGTCGTCGACTATGGCTATCTCCGGCGCGTGCACGGCGAGGCCGACTTTCAGACAGGCCATTGGCAGGTTGGTCTTGGCGGCCTGAATCAGCTCCCGCCGTGGGATTGCCCGCCTGACCGGTTTGATGCGCTTGGGCTGCGTGTAGCAGAACGCGGTGGCGATCCTGATGGATACGCCCTGATATGCCCGCAGATGCCCGGAGACGCCGCTCACGGCTGCGATCTGGGCGCAATGGCGGCATGGGTGCAGCAACAGGCCGAGTGCTATCCCAAAGCGCGCATCAGGCCGCACCCGAAATCGCCTGAACTGACCTACGGACTAACGCTGGCACCGCCCGACATGGGCGATGCGCTGGCAGGTGCGCGCCTGGTCGTAACAGGCAACAGCAACATGGGGCATGACGCCCTGCTGGCCGGCGTGCCGGTCATCTCGACTTTCCCTGGCGCCGCCTGGGAATCGCTGTCTGGCGAGCAGTTGCCGGACATCAATCAACGTCTCGCGCACTTCTACCGGTGCGCTTGGGGGCAATGGACATGGCAAGAGTTTCGAAGCGGAACAGCAGCGCGGTTTCTGGTGGAGCACCTGCTGCCCAACCGGCCGCCGAAGTGGTGAAGAAGGCTGCCCAACCGGCCGCCGAAGTCGCCCTGCTGGACGCGATCAAGGCCGCGCCAGTCATCGATAGCCGCCGTGAGCACCTGCAGCACGCTGCGCGCAAGGCGCCGGCAGGAACGGCGGCAGAGTTCGGCGTATTCACTGGCAACTCGCTTGCCGCGATCATCGACGTGCGCAAGGGCCTGGCCTACGGCTTCGACTCGTTCGAGGGCCTGCCGAGCGCCTGGGATACCGGCGCAGGTGAGCCGCACCCTGTCGGCCACTTCGCCACTGACCTGCCGACTGACCTGCCGAACCGCGCCCACCTGGTCCCGGGTTGGTTCGCCGACACCGTTCCGGCTTGGCTGGCAGAGCATGACGAGCATCTTGCCCTGGTGCACATCGACTGCGATCTGTACGAGTCGGCCGCCGAAGTGCTCAGCGGCATGAATAACCGCATCGTGCCCGGAACCGTGCTTGTGTTCGACGAGCTGGTCGACTTCGCCGAGTCCTGGTATCCGAACTGGCGTGACGGTGAGTGGAAAGCGCTGTGCGAATGGATCGCCAAGCATGGCCGCAAGGTTGAGCCGCTGGCTCGCACCGCGCATCAGCAAGCCTCTTTCGTCGTGGTGGAGTAAGCGCATGGCACTCGTAATCGAAGACGGCAGCGGCAAGGCTGACGCGGACTCGTTCGCTACGGCTGCCGAGCTCGCACAGTTCGCCGTCGACTACGGGTTCACCGTGCCGGCCGGTACCGCAGATCAGGAATCTCTGCTGCGCCGTGCCGGCGTTGAGATGTGGCGCTTCCAATGGGTCGGCAACCAGTACCACGACGAGCAGGGCTTGCCCTGGCCGCGTTACTACACGATCCGTCGCGGTTTCATCGCTGACGGCGCATCGCTGCCGCGCGCAATCAAGCTGGGTCAGATGGCGCTGGCATGCGAAATCTACCAAGACGACACCGATCCGCCCGAGGCGAGAACAGGTGCGGTGACCCGCGAGCGAGTGGAAGGTGCTGTCGACGTGCAGTACGCCGAGATCACCAGCTACAAGGGGAAGCCTGTGTCAGGCCGCCAGTCGGACGGCTTCTTCTCGAAGTACACCTTGGGTCAGTACAGCGGGAAGTTGGTGCGCGCATGAGTGCGTTCTATGACCGCATGGCGGCTACGGCGCTGCGACTGATCGCGCGCTTCGGCTCCGAACAAACCCTGCGCGACGTGACAGCCGGCGTGTACGACGAAGTCGCTGGGGAGTGGACTACTGAGCCAACCGACCTTGAGCAGCCCGCACAGCTCATCCTGCTGGACTACACGCTGCAGGAATCCGGACTGATGTACGCCGAGGGCTCGCAGATCCAGAAAGGCGACAAGAAGATCATCATCGCCGCCAAGGATCTAGCCTGGCCGCCTTCGCTCACTACGAAAGTGGATGTCGACGGCGTGCTCTGGCAGATCGTCAACGTCAAGGAAGCCAACCCGGCCGGTACGCCGCTCGTTTACTTCTGCCAGGGTCGTAAGTGATGAGCTTCAAGAGCGATATGGCCAGGGCGACGCGCAAGATTGAGCAAGCGCATAACCAGATCGTGCGCACCGCGACAATCGACCTATTCAGCGGCACCATCCGCGATACCCCGGTGGATACCGGACGTGCCCGTGGCAACTGGGTGACCCAGGTCGGCACTCCAGCCCAAGGCGTGATCGCGCGCGACGACACGTCCGGCGCCGCAGCAATCGCCGAGGTCATCGCCAAGACGCCAGAGGGCGCAGGCCAGGAAACGACCATGGCCAATTCGCTTCCGTACATCGACCGCTTGGAGTACGGCTACAGCCAGCAGGCCCCGTCCGGCATGGTCCGTCGCAACCTGGCCCGCGTTCAGCGCATCGTCCAAGCCGCTATCTCGAAATTCAGGGTCTGACATGTCCGAAGTCAAAATTCAGGCCGCGCTAGTGCAGGGCTATAACGCCGCTGCGCTCGGCATTGCGACAGGCGGCGAGGGCAGAGACTTTAAGCCGCCAAGCCCCACAACCGCCTGGGCCGACTGGTTCAACCTGCCAGCCTCCACCGACGTGGCATCGCTCGGCGTCGGTGGCAACGACGAAACCACCGGCATCTTCCAGGTCAACCTGAATTACCCGCTCAACGACGGCACGGCCAACATCCTGTCCGCCGTCCAAAAGCTCCGCGATTACTTCGTCGCCGGCCGCCGCCTGGTCTACCAAGGCCAGTGCGTGAAGGTCGAGCGCGTCACCCGCAACAACCTCCGGCCCGTCGACGGCTGGCAGCAAATCAACGTCTCCATCTACTACAGCGCCTACACCATCCGCCCGGAGGTATAACCCATGACCTGCTTTGCGAACGGCTCTGCCGTCAAGCTCTTCTACGTGCGCGAATACGGCACGATGACAGCCGACACCATCAGCGCAGCCGCTTCCGGCTCGACGTTCGCTGATTCCGGCTCTGGCTTCATCAGTGCCGGCAAGTTCGCCGTTGGCCACATCATCGAGGTGTCCGGCTTCACCACTGCCGCTAACAACGGCAAGTTCAAGGTCGCTACCGTGGTCGCCGGTTCCATGACCGTTACCGATATCTACGGCAACGCGGTCACGCTGGTGGACGAGGCGGCCGGCGACACCGTAACCATCACTCAGGAAGGCGGAATCCCGGCAAACCCGGAGTTCAAGCCGATCCGCTTCGTCTCCGAAGGCCTGAGCCCAAACATCAACCAGATCCAGTCCAACGAGATCAACCAAGCCCGTCAGCGCGCCCCGAGCCGTGGCGGCACCTACAGCGTTGCCGGCGAGATCGCCGCCGAGGTGAGTTTCGCCAGCTTTGACGATCTGATCGAGGCCGCCATGCAAGGCACCTGGACCGCCGATGAACTGGTGATTGGTTCCACTGAGCGCAGTTTTGCGATTCTGGAGCGTCATACGGACATCAACGAGGACTACGTGTATCGCGGTTGCCGCGTGGCCACCATGAACATCTCCGCTCCGCTGGGCGACAAAGCCACCATCACCTTCGGCATGATCGGCACCAAGGCCGAGGAATACACCGTACCTGGCGGCGCTACCTTCGCTGCGGCTACCACCAGCGACATGATGGTGACCACGAACGGCTCCCTTACCGAAGACGGCGACGCCATCACCTACGCTACCGAATGGAACGTGACCCTGGACAACGGCATGGAAGCGGCCTTCTCCCTGTTCCAGCGCGAGGCCTACTGCGTCACCAACGGCATCGCCTCCGTCAGCGGCACCATGAGCGCCTACCTGAAGGACGGCACTCTGTGGGCCAAGGTGCTGAATGAAACCGAGACCAACCACGTTGTGGTGCTGGAAGAGGGCGCAGATAGCTACACCATCGAGCTGCCGAAGCTGCGCTACACCCAGGGCCAGAAGCAAGTAAGCGGCCCAGGCGCGGTGATTCCGCAGTACACCTTCTCTGCCGGCTATGACGGCACCACCACCATGAGCATCACCCGGAGCTAAGCATGACGGGAATCGACGCATTCAAGACGCGCAGCAAGGCGAACGAAGGGATTCGCATCGCCCTAGCGCAACCGGACGGAACGCCGACCGAGCACTGGCTGCAGGTCCGCTCGGTATGGTCTGACGACTACCAGTCCGCCCGATCTGAGCTGATCCGCCAGGCCATCGAGGACGGCAAACGTCTTGCCGAAGCAAGCCCGGAGGAAGCGGCCGACCTCAAGCATGAGGCCGACCGCCTGCGTCGCGCCAAGCTTTCGGCCTCGCTGATCGCTGCATGGTCTTTCGAGGATCTGGAGTTCAGCGAACAGGCTGCCTTCGACTTCCTTCTGGAGGCCCCGCAAATCCTGCTTCACGTCGAGAAGATCGCCGAGGACGACCGGCGTTTTTTCGGGAAAGGATCAGCCAGCTTGTCGAGTGGGGAAAGTCTGAGCTGATCCTGCTGCGCCCGCCGCCTGGGTCTGATCGACCACTGCGCGAGCACCTGCAGCAAATCGAGAAAGTCACCGGGCACCGGCCGAAGGAACTGGCCGATCACCCGGAATGCCCCGCCGAACTCTCCTACCTGTGGGAATGGTTCTGGCAACTACCGCGCAGTTTCAACTTCACCGAGCTTTTCCACTGGTCTCAGCTAACCCGCCGCAATCTGCGCGCTTGGGAAGCTGAGGTATTGGCCGATCTGCAGCGAGTCTGGATATGACCGAATACGCGAAGCTTGTCGTCAGCGTCGACAGCCGACAGGTGCGCACGGCTGATAGCGACCTTGACCGACTTGGGCGGACGGCTGGCCGTACTGAGTCGACAACCAATCAGCTAACCGGTGCGTTTCGCCGTCTGGCTGGCCCCCTTGCGGCCGTCATCAGTGCGCGAGAGATCGCCCAGGCCGCAGAGAGCTACACCAACCTGACGAACCGCCTGCGCCTGGTTACGAACGGTACGGAAGAGCTCGTAGCGGCGCAAGATGCTGTCTTCAAGATCGCCCAGGAATCCCGCCAGCCACTGTCAGCGACAGCAGAGCTTTACCAGCGGATTGCCGCAAACTCTCAGGAACTGGGGCTGTCGGCGAACGAGATCGTGTCCGTGGTGGATACGGTCAACAAGACGTTGGCTATCAGCGGCAGCAGCGCGGCAGCCGCATCTGGCGCCCTGGTTCAGCTGGGTCAGGCCTTCGCATCCGGCCAGCTGCGCGGCGAGGAACTGAACGCCGTACTTGAGGCCGCGCCGCCGCTTGCCAAGGCCATTGCTGACGGGTTAGGCGTAACCGTGGGCGAGCTACGCAAGCTCGGCGCAGAAGGGAAGCTCACCGCCGACGCAGTTGCCCAGGCCATCATCAAGAGCGGCGATGCAGTTGATCAGTCATTCGGCAACATCCAGACCACGGGCGGACAGGCGCTGACCGTGCTGGGTAACAGTCTGACCAAGGTCATTGGCGAACTCGACAGCGCCACCGGTTCCAGCGCGCTTTTCGCCGATTCAGTGGTTGGCTTGGCCAGCTTCCTCGACTCAGGCCGCCTCACCGACGGCTTGATCGAGACCTTCAACATCTGGTCGGCCAGCATCGACGCCATTGGCAACGACATCGCATCGCTAGAACTGGAGTTCGACGGCCTGCAGGAGAATGGCAGCAGCGTCGCCTCATTCCTCGCGGACGCTTTCCAGCAGATGCCGGCCAACCTGCGTTCAGCGGTTCAGATCGCGACAGTCGAGGTCGCCTCACTGTTCGACAAGGCTGTTGCCTATGCGCAATACGCCGGTAGCGCCATCAAAGCAGCTTTCACGGACGCCACAGAGGCCCAGGCTGCGCAAGAGCTTGAGCAAACGCTGGTCCGCATCAACGGTGTGCGCGGCGAAAGCCTGGACACGATCCTGAGCGAGCGTGACGCAATCCTTCAGGCCGCCGAGGCAAGCCGCCAGCGCGCATCCGAGGAACGCAAGCAGCGCGACGCCGACCGTGCTGCTCGGCAGCAACAGATCGCAGACCTGCGCAAAGGACTGCAGGGTAGAGAGATCATCCTTGGCGGTGCCGGTGGCGCTGACAAGGCAGCCAAGGAGGCGCAGCGCAACGCTGAGCGCCTGCAGCAGCTGTATCAGAGCACAGAGCAGGGGCTGGCACGCCAAGTCGCCCTGTTTGGCCAGACCACAGAAGCGGCCAGGGTTCGCTATGAGGTCGAGAACGGAGAGCTGGCCAAGCTTAATGGCGCCCAGCAGGAAAGACTGATCGGCTTGGCCGAGGAAATCGACAAGCTCAATCAGATCAAGAAGAACCGCGAAGAGGCGGCAGCCACAGAGCAGTACGTGGCTGCGCTGCGCGACCAGATCACGGCTCGCCGCAACTCCATTGATATCGAAATCGAGGCCATCGGCGTCGGTGAACGACAGGCAGAGACGCTGCGTCAGCTGAACGAGCTTGAGTTCGAATACGCCAAGCGCTTGGAAGAGCTGGCCAGGGCACAGGGCACCTCAGCAGCGCTCAGCCAGGAAGCCTACCAAGCACGCGTAGACGCACTGCGAAGCGCCATGGAAGAGGAAATCCGCCTTGTCGAAGAAGGAGAGCGCCGCAAGGACGAAGCGCGCGCCAACGGCATCAATGGCGTGAACAAGGCGACCCAGGACTACATCAACAACGCAAACGACCTGGCCTCGCAGTTCGAGGACGTGACCAATACCACGCTAACCGGTCTTGAAGACGGCATCACGCAGTTCGTCACTACTGGCAAACTGAGCTTTACCGACCTGGCCAACTCCATCCTTGCCGACCTTGCAAGGATAGCCGCTCGTCAGCTCGTATCAAGCGCAGCGAGCGGCCTATCTGGCGCATTCGGTGGCGCGGCTGGGGCATCAGCAGGCAGTGGGGCAGGCGGTACCGGTAATGCGGCAGGATGGCTTGGCCTGATTTCCAGCTTTGCCGGCTTCTTCGACTCTGGTGGCAGGATCCCGGCTGGAGGTTGGGGCGTGGTTGGTGAGCGCGGCCCCGAACTGGTTCGCGGACCCGCCAACGTGACAGGGCGCCAGGATACCGCGCAGATGATGAATTCCCGCACCGTGCAGATCGGCCAGATGGTGTTCCCCGGCATAACCGACGCGAAGGAAGCGCGCCAGGCTACTGCCACAGCAGCACGCCAAATCGCCCAGGTCGTTCAATCATCGGCGAGGTACACCTGATGGCCATGTTCCTCGAAGAGCAGTTCCCGCAAGAAGCCGACTATGGCAGCGGATTTTCTGCTGAATACTCCAACCAGATTGTCACTACCGCTGGCGGTGATGAGTACCGCAGCCAGCGCCACCCGTTCGTCAAGGCGACGCTGACTATCGAATTTGAGCGGCAGACCAACTTCGTAGTAGACCAGATCATCGATCTGAACAACCGGGCAGGCGGCACTCTGCGCGGCTTCAGGGTTCTCCATCCTATTGACTACTCAAGCAATTCCTACTCTGGCGTACCTACAGCATTCGATCAGCTGCTTCCTTTGGCCAATCCTGCAGTAGCTGGGGTCTACCAGCTAACTCGCTGGTACGGCGATAGCAGTAATCCGGCCTGTGCCCGCCGCCGCATCCGAAAGCCGCAAGCCGGAACTGTTCTTGTAAGCATTGGATCAATCGTGCTGCCATCTGCTCAGTGGAGCGTAAGCTCAACTACCGGTCTGGTCAGCATGGCGGTTAACAAATCGCGCAGCATAACCTCAATAACCCAGGCATCAAGCGCCGTCATCGAGGTTGGTGCCAACACCTTTGCAATCGGCGAGACGGTCGCAATCAGCGGTGTTTCTGGCATGACGCAGATCAACGGACTGCGCGGCACGATTACCGCCAAGCCGGATGCAAACCGAATCACGGTCAACATCAATTCCAGCGCGTTCACGACTTACGTCAGCGGCGGCACAGTTCAGACCCAGCCGATTCCCGGCGAGGTTCTCAAGGCCGGTTTCAAGTTCCATGTACCCATGCGCTTCAACGCCGACCTTGGCGGCAACTTCTCGCAGTGGGACACGCTGGCTACGCCGAGCATCCAGCTCTTAGAAATACTAAATCCCTGAGCCAACCCCATGAAATCACACGTAGCAGACTGGCAGACGCGAGTTTATTGCGTCCGCATTGAGCCGGCCAATGATGCGCCAATCGTGCGTCTGGCTGGTTATCCGGTTGACCTGCCGATGAGCAATGGCGAGGTATACCTAACCGAAAGCGGGTATGATTTTTCTGGCCTTGACAGCACCAGCACTTTTGCAAGTTCAAGTCTTGATCTAAGCGGAATATTGCAGCAAGGCGCAGTAAGCAAGATCGACCTTGCATCTGGCGTTTACGACAACGCTCGCGTCTATCTATTTGCAACTTCGTGGGCTGATCCGATTGAGGATGAAGAGGACTGCGGCCTGTTCTTTTGGGGAAAGGTAGAGATAACTGATGGGCGTTATACCACCCAACTAATGGGTGCAATCGACGTGCTTAGTCAGTCAACCGGCCGAAGCTATGCACCATCATGCCCATGGACGCTATTCGACGAAACGCTTGATGGTCGTGTTCTGCCGGTATCGCAAAGCCGGTGCACCGGACCACGCGCAAATCCAGACGGACCGGCGCTGGATGACTTCAAAGTATCAGGATCGCTAACATCCGTTACTGATCAGTACATGTTTTCTGATTCATCAAGATCTGAAGCTGCTGATTGGTTTTCATATGGAACTATCAGATTTACTACTGGCGCAAATGCCGGCCTAAAGCCTGTGCAGATCAAGGCGTTTACTTCAGGCGGAGCAATCTTGCTGCATGAAGAACTGTTTTATATGCCTGAAGTTGGTGATGAATATGAAATGATCCCTGGATGCAGGAAGCGCCATGCAGATGACTGCATTGGCAAGTGGAGTAACGGAATCAATTTTGGCGGTCATCCGCATATCCCGGCCCCATCTGTCGCAAATCAGGTAGGCAGAAGATGATGACTGTAGACGAAATTCTTAATGCGGCAAGAAGCGTTAAAGAAACTCCATTCAGGCACCAGGGTAGGGTTCCAGGGATTGGCCTTGATTGCGCCGGGGTCTTTGTGCATGTTTGCCGAGTGCTTGGTCTCCCAGTCATTGATGAGGTCGGATACGGTCGCAATCCGTTCAAAGGTCTGCTGGAGCAGTGCATAGAACGTCAACCATTTTTGGTAAAGGTTCCATTGGCGCAGATGCAATCTGGCGACATTCTATTGATGCGCTTTGACCGCGAGCCTCAGCATATTGCAATTCATGCTGGAGAAACTGTTATTCACTCCTACGAGAAATCCGGGAAGGTTGTCGAGCACCGCTTTGCCGACATATGGCAAAAACGCGTTGTCAGGGCCTACCGGTTTGAGGGCGCGATATGAGTTCTGGCGGTCAAATTGCTGGTGCCGTAGTTGGCGCTGTAGTTGGATTTTTCGCCTACGGCGGCCCTGTCGGTGCTGTTTACGGCGCAGCATACGGTGCCGCTCTTGGCGGGGCTTTAGATCCACCCAAAGGCCCAACAGTAAGCGGGCCTAGACTGTCTGACCTTACTGTACAGACAAGTACATACGGCGCATTCATCCCGAGAATTTATGGAACTGTCGGCATCTCAGGAAATATTGTCTGGCTTGAGAATAATCGGCTTAGAGAAACATCCAGGAAAAAGAAATCAGGCGGGAAGGGCGGCGGCGGAAGCTCAACCATTGAGACGTTTAGTTATTCGGCAACATTTATTCTTGCGCTGTGCCAAGGTCCTATTGTTGGCGTGCGCAGGATATGGTGTATGGACAAACTTATATATAACGCAGGAAGCGATGATCTAGAGACAATTATTGCTAGCAACCAAGCGGCTTCCGGGTGGCGCTTATACCTTGGCACGGACGATCAGATGCCGGATCCTAGGTATGAGGCAAGTGTTGGGGCTGGTAATGCTCCTGCGTATCGCGGCGTTGCATATCTGGCATTCTATGATTTCGCCCTGGCCGACTTCAGCAATACATTGCAGGCGGCTCAATTCAAAGTCGAGGTTGTTGGAATTGGCGCTAATACTGTTTCGCAAAGCATCTCTTTTTCAAGCGCTACAGGTGCGACAAGCGCACGGCTTACACATAACCCGTTTGGAAGATCAAATTCATCTTACTACTCAATAATCCACCCTGGCGACATTTCACCAACACTGTACGCTAGGAGAATAAACGGTATCGTTCAGTCTATCAAAGTCCCAAGGTTTGAGAATATATGGGAAGAGCTTGGTTATGACGTTGATTACAGTATTAGCAATTCATTTTCAAACTCATCACTAGATACGCTTAGTGCTGTATTTTGGACCGGAGCGGATGGAGATGGGTCGACGCCTCCTGCATTAATAACTGCTGATGATTTTTCATTTGGAAATAACACTCTCGCCTATGATTTTATATCTCCAGGTTTTTATGAAAGAGCTGGTTTTCTATTTGTATCGTTCTCTCTAGCAACGGGATTCCCTGCTGTTTCTGGCAGGAAGTATGTAGCAAGGCTTACCAGGGGTGGCGGTGTATATGAAATAGAAGCATATTCTGATCTGTTCACAGTTTCTTCGTGCATCATCCCAAAATATGACGGCGGCGTCGTTTCTGTAAACTTTCAAATGGAATCATTGCAGAACACGGCAACGGTAACAGTTTCGTCGTATGACCAAGAATTTGACATAATTAATACGGGAACGTTCACGCTTACTAGAAGCGATGCAATGGGATCATTGCAGGTAACAAGCGCATCGTCGGTTGGGTACCAAGCAGATGACGGAACTTTATGGGTTTCGATTGGTAACCTATCGGCCCCAGGAAACCCATCTCTTCCTGGCACTGGTGCTTATCTTCACATAAGCACAAGTCCTGTTTCATTGATAGGTTACTATGAGTTAAATAACTTCCCTGTTGGCATAGCACATGTTCCGTCTTCAATAACTTTTAGGGATGGGCTAATAGCGTCTTCTATGTTTAGCGGCGTCGGCCGATACGACATCGTTGCAAATGCCCCTTTTATATTGGACGCCGGCCAATTCCCTGTATCTCAGATTATACAAAGCGAAGTTTCATTGTCATCTCTTCTGACAGATTCAGATGTTTCTGTTTCTGGCATTACGTCAAGCACAAGGGGTTACAGGGTAAGCGGTGGGTCGATTCGCTCTGCCATTGAGCCTCTTCAGGCTGCATTCCCATTCGATGTTATTCAGTCTGGATACAAGATTAAGTGCGTGCCGCGCGGACAGGTATCGTTGTTGACAGTCCCATGGAGCGATCTCGGGGCATCTGATTCATCAGAGTCAGTTGACTTTCTGAAAGAAACCCGAGAGATGGATACTCAGCTTCCTGCTAGCACTACTATCACAGTAATTGATGCCGGCCGTGAATATTCTGTGCTACCGCAGACTTCAGAAAGAATCGGCACTGAAGCTGTCAACCGAGTTGACCGTGAAATTCCGGTTGTGCTGACTGCTGACGAAGCTGCAGGTGTTGCTGAGGTTCTTCAAAACCTGGCGTGGCTGGAAAGGTCGGTGTTCACATTCAGTTTACCGCCCACCTACCTAGGGATAGAGCCATCGGATATCGTCACTGTTGATGCGGATGATGCTGTTTATCAACTGCGCATTGCAGAGGCGCAGTATTCGAGCTCTGGTCGCATCATGTGTACAGCCAGAAAGAGCGCTGCAGGATTGTTCATTCCCAGCGCTTCAGGCGGAAGTGGTATTGATCCTGAAGGAAGCGTGCCATTACTTGGCGCCTCCGTATTCGTTCCTCTCGATATACCCGTTGTTGATGAGCTGGTGCAAAACGATGTTGGTTTTGTTGGGGCTATGACTGGAATCACTTCTGGATGGCCTGGCGCAATATTGGTCAGATCCAATGATGATGGGCAGACATGGGCAGAGATCCAGGGGTTTAGCGGAAAAGCAACGATTGGAACAGCCAGAGGGACTCTCCCTGTAAGCAGCTGCACGCTGATTGACAGTAGAGGCCTTATAGTCGACTTGCTTACGGGTGAGATTGAAAGCGTAACAAGAGACCAAATGCTTTTAGGTGCGAACTATGCCGCCTATGGCGCTGATGGACGATGGGAAATAATCAGATTTCAGAATGCTGCTCTGCAGTCTGACGGCAGCTACATTGTCAGTGGTTTTGTCAGGGGTGATCGAGGAACTGAATGGACTACAGGGCTTCACCAGGCTGGTGATTATTTTGTTCTTCTTGATGACCCTGACAATATTTTCATTGGTTCGCCAATTGAGTCTATTGGATTGGGTCGCCTGTACCGTGGAGTTACAGCAGGAGCATCGATTGACAGCGCTTCTGATGTCTCATTCGAATATGATGGGGTAAACCTTAAATGCCTTAGCCCTGTTTATGGTAGAGGCGTTCGTGATGTGTCTGGCAATTTCAGCGGCTCATTTACTAGGCGTAGCAGACTCAGCAGCAGCTGGTGGACAAATGGAGTTGAGGCACAAATTGGCGAGGAATCAGAGTCCTATCAGATTGACGTGATAAATGGTTCTTCAGTGGTAAGGACCATCAGCGTAGGCTCTCCAGCCTTCAGTTATTCAGCGGCAGACCAGACCACTGATTTTGGATCTGCTCAGTCGTCAATTATATTTCGCATCTATCAAATTAGCGCAGTTGTTGGGCGCGGATATGCCTATGAGGTGAGCTTGTGAGTACCGCAAAAAACCAACTTCAAGAAACCGCAAACGGGCAGTCAAATTACCTTAACGTGAACAAGGCGCTTGCGCAGATAGATCAGCTTGTTCACCAGCGAGTAATTGATAAGGATCTGGCCACGCCGCCAGGTTCTCCGGCCAATGGAGCAGCGTACATTGTGGCGGCAGGTGCAACAGGTGCATGGTCTGGCAAGTCTGGTCAGATCGCTTTCTACCTGACGGCGGAGGGCGCGTGGTCTTTTCTGGTGCCGGGGGCAAATGACCGTTGGCGTGTTTGGGTTAGCGACGAGGCCAAGGACTATCGGTGGAATGGTTCCGCCTGGGTGATCGACTCTGCAGCATCAGGTGAAAGTCAATCCATAATCATCGCATGCAGTGACGAAACCACAGCGATTACCGCGGGCGCGGGAAAGGTGACTTTCCGCATGCCGTATGCGTTCACGCTCACATCTGTGCGCGCATCCCTTTCTACCCCTCAAACGGGTGGCAGCATCGTCACCATCGACATAAACGAGGGCGGAACGTCCATTCTCAGCACAAAGCTGACAATTGATAACACCGAGAAGACCAGCACTACCGCAGCTACAGCGGCGGTAATTTCAGACAGCAGCCTGGCTGACGACGCCGAGATCACCATTGACGTAGACCAGATCGGCGACGGAACCGCCAAGGGCTTGAAGGTCGCGCTGATCGGCACTCCAACATGAGCATGATCATTAATCCATACGTCTTCGGCGCCGGAGCCCCGCCGGCATCTTTCCCCGAGATCGTCTCGCATACCGGCGTACAGCAGTTGACCTCTGCAACGAGCCATACCGTAACGCTCCCAGCAGGCTGGAGCGCGGGCCAGCTTTGCGTAATCGTCACAGTTGTTTCGGCGGCCAACACGACCGCTTCAGACCCGGCCGGTTGGACAAGAGTTAGCCGTTACGGGGTTGGCTCTCCGGCGCTTACCTGTGACGTTGTGTGGCGCATCCTTCAGTCGGGAGACGCTGACCCCGTGTTTGTCTCGACTGGCTCAGGACGGCGAGCAAGCCGCCTTGTGACGTTCACGGCTGGGACATTCAATGTAAGCAGTCCGGTAATTGAGGGCGCCACGGCAGCACTTGGTACGAGCGGAACGACGCTTACCGTGAATGCCGGCACAGTGAGCCAGGCATCTGCTAATTACCTGCAGATGAACGTCCTTGCCAGAGCTGGCGTATCAACCGGTGCGAGCGTCACCGCATACCCGCTGGCGTCTAATCAGGGGGACACCACAACTGGTCAGCCGTGCGCTGCGAGTGCCTGCTTTGCTGAGTTCACTGGCGGGACGACGCCTGGAGGTTCATGGACGGTGAGCCAGTCGTGCGGATATCGAACGCCAGTTCTTCTGATCAAGCCCGCCTAGTGCGGGATTTTTTGTGCCTGGAGAAATCATGCGTACATCACAGCAAGGGCTTGACCTGATCAAGTCTTTCGAGGGGCTTCGCCTGTCTGCCTATAAGTGCCCGGCTGACGTGTGGACTATCGGCTACGGCACGACTTACGGCGTACAGCCTGGGCAGGTGATCACGTCGGAGCGCGCCGAAGAACTGCTGCGCGATGACGTGACCAAGGTAGAGGAACAGGTTCTGCGCACTATCAAGGTTCCACTGAAGCAAGGCCAGTTCGATGCACTGGTGTCGTTCACATACAACCTCGGCGCCGGGAACCTGGCCAACTCTACCCTGGCGCGCCTGCTCAACGCTGGCGACTACATGGGCGCTGCGGCTCAGTTAGATCGATGGAACAAGGCGGGCGGCAAGGTGCTGAAGGGGCTTGTTGCTCGCCGTGCTGCCGAGCGCGCTATGTTCGAGGCCGCGTCATGATCCCCTGGCTGAAGCTGGTCCCGTCCTGGGCCTGGGCCGGCGCAGCAGGCATGGTACTGGCCATGGTGGTCGGCGGCGTGCAGCAGGTCCGCGTCTACAGTCTTCAGTCCCAGCTTGAGACCGAGCGGTCATCATTGCTGGAAGCCAGCGAGAAGCTTGGCGCCTGCCGCGCCACCCGCACCACGCTGCTCGGTCAGGTGATCGAGCAGAACAGCGCGATCGCCGGACTGCGATCGGCAGAGCAGGAGCGATCGGCCAAGGCCAAGGAAGATCAGCAGAAGGCAGAGGTGGACGCCGCCAATGTCGATCGACAAGCGCAGGAGGTCCTGCAGGAGCAGACGCCGATCGGGGCTGATGCGTGCGCTGATGCCTCGGCTGCATTCGACAATGAGCTGAAGCGGGAGCGCGAGCTATGAGGGTTGTTGCGATCGCACTGTGCGCAGCGCTTGCCGGGTGCGCCGGCCAGGTTGCAGATCAGCCTGAGCCGCAGGTCGTGCGCGTAGAGGTACCGGTGCAGGTACCGTGCCGAACTGATCGAGTGCAGAAGCCGGCGTTCGCCGTCGACGCGCTGCCGATCGGCGCGTCGATCGACAAGCAGATGCGCGCCCTGCGGGCGGAAAGGAAGCAGCGCCAGGCCTATGAGCTGCGGCTGGAGGCTGCTATCGAAGCGTGTCAGTGATGGGGAGAGTAGTTGCCCAGGACGGGCGAAGAGGGTGCGCCTGCTTTCCCCAAAACCATAGCTGCACGCCTGATTCTGTGGTTACGCCAGCGGACGCTTTTTTGATGGCCGAAATCGGCCTAATGCGTTGATATTGAAGGAAAATCTGCGCATTGCTGCTGTGTCCCAGGCCTTGATGCCATACAGGACGTAACTCATTGATCTTCCTCTGATGAGTGGCGTGCCGGAAGGTCCGGGAAATACGGCGGGCCATTATGCCACGTCATGTCGCGGCTGGGCGGTGGCTGTCGCTGTGATGTGTTGCGGCGCTAGAATCGCGGCCTCCCGCTCGTTCCCGCCGGTTTCGCGCCATGCAATTGCTCTACACCATTCTGACCATGTTGCTGGTAGTCAGTGGCACCCGTATTACTGCCCAGTTCATTCCCCTGCCATTGCCGCTGCTGCAGATTCTGATCGGCGCGCTGCTGGCGATTCCCGCGCTGGGCCTGCATGTTCGGCTCGATCCCGAGTTGTTTCTGCTGCTGTTCATTCCGCCGCTGCTGTTCGTCGACGGCTGGCGTATGCCCAAGGGGCAGTTTCGCCAGTTGCGTACACCGATCCTGTTGCTCGCCTTCGCCCTGGTGTTCTTCACCATTCTCGGGGCGGGGCATTTCATCCACTGGCTGCTGCCACAGGTGCCGTTGGCGGCCTGTTTCGCCCTGGCTGCGGTGTTGTCGCCGACCGATGCCGTGGCGGTTTCGGCGATCACCCACGGGCGCTTGCCGAGTACCTTGAACAACCTGCTGCAGGGCGAGGCGTTGATGAACGATGCCTCCGGCCTGGTGGCGTTCAAGTTCGCGGTGGCGGCGACCCTGACCGGCGTGTTCTCGATCACCGATGCCAGCCTGCAGTTCGTCCTGGTGGCCTTCGGCGGTCTGGCCATCGGTGTCGCCCTCAGCTTCATGCTGGGACGTTTGCGCGCCTGGATGATCGCCCGCAGTTGGGAGGACCCGGCGCCGCACGTACTGCTGCTTCTGCTGCTGCCGTTCGCCGCCTATGTGGCCGCCGAGCACCTGGGGTTGTCCGGCATTCTGTCGGCGGTCGCGGCGGGGATGATGCAGAGCCGCCTCGATCTGCTGCCCAGGCAGACCTCCACGCGCCTGCTCAACCGCAGTGTCTGGACCTTGCTGGAGTTCACCTTCAACGGTCTGATCTTCCTGCTGCTGGGCCTGCAGTTGCCCGACATCCTTGCCGCTGCAGTGGGCGAACACGCGGCGCCCTGGTCGTTTGCGCTGGAAGCGGCGGGCATGGTGCTGGCTGTCTATGCGGTGCTCATGTTGCTGCGTTTCGTCTGGGTCTACAGCTACTGGCGGGTCTCGGGTGCGCTGCGGCGCCTGCGTGGGGAGGCGACGCGTTTTTCCGGGCAGTCGCGTATCGCCCTGAGTGCGGTGCTGACCCTGGGTGGTGTGCGCGGTGCGGTGACCCTGGCCGGCGTGATGTCGCTGCCGTTGCTGCTCAACAGTGGCCAGGCGTTTCCGCAGCGCGACCTGCTGATTTTGCTCGCTGCCGGGGTGATCCTGCTGTCATTGCTGGTGGCCAGCGTGGCCCTGCCGCGGATTCTGCCGCGACTGCCGCAGGACAACGCCGCCCTGCGCGAGCGCGAACTCAATCGCCATCGCGCGTTGATGCTGGAGTCGGCGATTCGCTACCTGGAGTCCGAGGATGAGCGCGCGGCCGATGCCGAGGGTGCGATCACCTCGGTGGAGGTGAAGGCGCGGCTGATGAGCGAATACCGCGATCTGCTGGAGCGTGCCCGTGGGGGTGACGAAGCGCGCGAGCAGCAGCGTGAGGTCGACCGCCTGGAGTATCGCCTGCGTCTGCAGGCGCTGCGCACTCAGCGCCTGGAGCTGTATCGCATGCGCAAGGACAACGAGCTGGACGACGATATGCTGAGCGAGATCCTGCGTGATCTGGATATCGCCGAGGCGCGCCTGAACAGGAGTTGATTCGCTAGAGGCGTAGTCCGCAGGCTGGCGTTCGCGGCTAGACCCCCTGTGCAGGGGCTTTAGCCGCGACGGTTGAGGCCCTCAGGCGCCGCGAATGAAGCGGGCGATGCGCTCGGCGGCCTCGATGCACTCGACCAGCGGCGCAACCAGCGCCATGCGTACGCGCCCGGCACCCGGATTGACGCCGTTCACGTCGCGCGACAGGTACGAGCCGGGCACCACGGTGACGTGCTCGGCAGCGAACAGTGCGCGCGTGAACTGCGCGTCGTCGCCCGGTGTGCGGGCCCACAGGTAGAAGCCGCCATCGGGGCGCTGCACGTCCATCACCGGGGCGAGGATCTCAAGCACGGCATCGAACTTCTCACGATAGAGGTCACGGTTGGCGCGCACGTGCGCTTCGTCGTTCCAGGCGGCCACGCTGGCCAGCTGGGTTTGCACCGGCATGGCGCAGCCGTGGTAGGTGCGGTAGAGCAAGAAGTGCTTGAGGATTTCGGCGTCGCCAGCGACGAAGCCCGAGCGCAGGCCAGGCAGGTTGGAGCGCTTGGACAGGCTGTGGAACACCGCGCAGCGGGCGAAATCGCTGCGGCCCAGCTCGGCGCAGGCACTGAGCAGGCCGGGCGGCGGAGCGTCTTCGTCGAAGTACAGCTCGCTGTAGCACTCGTCGGCGGCAATGACGAAGTCATGCTCGTCGGCCAGGGCGATCAGTTTCTTCAGTGTTTCGAGTGGGATCAGTGCGCCGGTGGGGTTGCCCGGCGAGCAGAGGAACAGAATCTGGCAGCGCTGCCAGACCTCTGTCGGCACCGCATCGAAGTCCGGGTTGAAACCATGGTCTTCCAGGCACGCCAGGTAGTGCGGCTGCGCGCCGGCGAGAAAGGCTGCGCCTTCGTAGATCTGATAGAACGGGTTAGGGCTGACCACCAGGCCCTTGGCATCGCGGTCGACCACGGCCTGGGTGAAGGCGAACAGCGCTTCGCGCGTGCCATTGACCGGCAGAACGTGGCGTGCGGCATCCAGCCAGCCAGCTGGCACGCCGAAGCGGCGCTCGCACCAGCTGGCAATGCTCTGGCGCAGTTCTGGCAGGCCCAGGGTGGTCGGATACACCGCCAGTTTGTCCAGGTTGGCGGTCAGTGCCTGGCCGACGAAGTCCGGCGAACGGTGCTTGGGTTCACCGATCGACAGGGCGATCGGCGAACGGTCGGCGGCAGGTTGCACGCCGGCGAGCAGGGCGCGTAGCTTTTCGAACGGGTAGGGCTGCAGCTGGGCGAGGGCGTGGTTCATGATGATCCGACGGGTCCTTTGTGAGGCGGCGACAAAGCTGGCGACACTAGCACGGCAGGCCTTTCTGGGAAATTCCCTTCGTCCGTCCGTTTTCCATCCGTTTAGGTCGCCAAACCGATGCCGTTGCGGCTCAAGGCGGCGGAGGCCCAGCCGATAATTTTCGCGCTATCCGCTTAACCCTCTCTGGCGAGCTCTCTCCATGCGTACTCTCAAGTTCAGTCACAAGATCATGCTGGCTGCTTCCCTGGTGGTCGTCGCAGCCTTCGCGGCGTTTGCGTTGTACAACGATTACCTGCAGCGCAACGCGATCCGCGACAACCTGTCGAACTACCTCAATGACGTCGGCCTGGTGTCGACCGGCAACATCCAGCACTGGCTCGATGGGCGCATGCAATTGCTGGACAACCTCGCCGAATCGATACAGGACGACAGCTCCTCCGATTCGCTGCGCCGCAACCTGCAGCACCGCAGCATTGCCTCGGCCTTCCTCTATGCCTATTTCGGTCAGGCGGACGGCACTTACACCCAGTTCCCGGCCAGTGAGCTGCCGGCCGGTTACGATCCGCGCGAGCGCCCCTGGTACAAGAGTGCGCTGGGCAGCAGTGGCCCGGGGCTGACCGCGCCTTATCTGGCGGCCGATCCGCGTGACGGTCTGCTGATCACCATCACCCGGCCGGTCAGCGCTGGTGGCGCCTTGCAGGGCGTGGTCGGCGGCGACCTGAAGCTGCAGACGATCGACGACATCCTCAATTCCTTCGATCTTGGCGGGATGGGCTATGCCTTTCTGGTCGACGAGCAGGGCACGGTGCTGGTGCATCCGGACAAGAGCCTGGTGCTCAAGACCCTGGCGCAGGCGTTCCCTAGCGGTGCGCCGCGACTGCAGCCGGGCTTGCAGGGGGCGTCGGCCAGCGATGGCAGTGCCCGGCTGGTCACCTTCCTGCCGGTACAGGGGCTGGCAGGCGTGCGCTGGTACGTCGGCCTGTCCGTCGACGAGGGCAAGGCCTTCGCCGCGCTCAGCGAGTTTCGCGTTTCTGCGCTGATGGTCACGGTCATCGGCGTGGTCGCCATCCTGATCCTGCTGGGTGCGCTGATCCGCATCCTGCTGCGTCCGTTGCACGTGATGAGCCACGCCATGGGCGGTATCGCCGACGGCGAAGGGGATCTGACCCAGCGCCTGACGATCGCTTCCGGTGACGAGTTCGGTGAGCTGGCCGGAGCCTTCAACCGCTTCGTCGAGCGTATTCACGAATCCATCCGCGAAGTGGCCTCGGCGACCCGTGAGGTGCATGCGCGGGTGAGCACCGTGGTGCAGGCTTCCAACGCGTCCATGGGCAACTCCAGCGAGCAGGCCGCACGCACCGACAGCGTCGCGGCGGCGATCAACGAGCTGGGCGCGGCTGCCCAGGAAATCGCGCGCAATGCTGCCGATGCATCGGTGCAGGCCAGCGATGCGCGCCATGATGCCGAGGAAGGCCAGGGCATGGTGGAGCGCACGCTGAGCTCGATGGGCGAGCTGTCGGAGAAGATCCAGGCTTCCGGTCGGCACATCGAACTGCTCAGCGAGAAGAGCAACGACATCGGTCAGATTCTCGATGTGATCAAGGGCATTTCCGAGCAAACCAACCTGCTGGCACTCAATGCCGCCATCGAAGCGGCGCGTGCCGGTGAGGCCGGGCGCGGTTTCGCCGTGGTGGCCGATGAGGTGCGTAACCTGGCGCAGCGGACGCAGAGTTCGGCGCTGGAGATTCAGCAGATGATCGAGCAGTTGCAGACTGGCGCCCGCGACGCCGTGGCGACCATGGCCGAGAGCCGCCGCTTCAGCGATGACAGCGTGCGCATCGGCGGTCAGGCTGGGGAAAACCTGCGCGGCGTGACCCATCGTATCGGCGAGATCGACGGCATGAACCAGTCAGTGGCGACGGCCACCGAGGAGCAGACCTCGGTGATCGAGAGCCTGAACATGGACATCACCGAGATCAACACGCTGAACCAGGATGGCGTGCGCAATCTGCAGGCCAGTCTCAGCGCCTGTACCGAGCTGGATCAGCAGGTCGGGCGCCTCAAGCAACTGGTGGACAGCTTCAGGATCTGAGCCCGGCCGTGGATGCGCCGCCGGCGCATCCACGGCTCAGAAGGTGATCTGCGCCGGGCTGGGTGTGCTGGGCTCCGAGAGCTTGGTGATGATCGCTTCCTGCAGGCGCGCGCAGAATTCGGGGTCGGACAGCGGCTGGTTGTTGGCGTCGGTGACGAAGAACACGTCCTCGACGCGTTCGCCCAGCGTGGCGATCTTGGCGTTCTGCAGTGACAGGTCGTATTCGAGGAAGATGCGCCCGATACGTGCCAGCAGGCCGGGGCGGTCCGGTGCGGTCAGCTCGAGTATGGTCACCGGGCGTTGCGCGTCGTTGTGAATGGTCACCTGCGGGGCGAAGGCGAAGTGCTTGAGCTGGCGTGGTACCCGGCGCTGGATGATGGTCGGGTAGTCGTCCGGGTTCTTCAGGGCTTCGATCAGGCCTTCGCGAATCTGCTGGATGCGCGCCGGGTTGTTGCCAATCGAGCCGCCGTCGGCATCCAGCACCACATAGGTATCGAGGGTGAACTGGCTGGTGGAGGTGATGATCCGCGCATCGTGAATGTTGAGGTTGAGCTGGCTCATCGCAGCTACGGTCACGGCGAAGAAGTCATGCTGGTCCGGCGCGTAGATGAAGATCTGCGTGCCGCCCTCGAACTCGCGTTGGGTGGTTTCCTTCATCAATACCAGCGGGCCGCCATCGCCCGGGTGCTGGAGAATGGCATCGGTGTGCCAGGCCACGTCACTGGCGGTGTGGCGCAGGAAGTAGTCGTCGCCGAGCTGGCTCCACAGTTGCTCGGCGTCGTCCGGGTCGGTGCCGCCACGTACCAGAGTGTCCAGGGCCGCGCTTTGCGTCTGGCGAATCTGCTCTTCACGGTCCAGCGGGTTTTCCAGGCCGCGGCGCAGGGCGCGCTTGGTCTCGGTGTAGAGCTGGCGCAGCAGGCTGGCGCGCCAGGAGTTCCACAGGCTGGGGTTGGTGGCATTGATGTCGGCCACGGTCAGCACGTAGAGGTAGTCCAAGTGGGTCTGGTCGCCGACGAACTGGGCGAAGTCGTGGATCACCTGCGGGTCGGACAGGTCCTTGCGCTGCGCGGTGGTGGACATCACCAGGTGGTGCTGTACCAGCCAGACGATCAGGGCGCTGTCCCAGGCGGGCAGATGATGACGGCGCGCGAAGGCTTCGGCGTCCACTGCGCCCAGTTCCGAGTGATCGCCGCCACGGCCCTTGCCAATGTCATGGTAAAGACCGGCGAGGTAGATCAGCTCTGGCTTGGGCAGCCTTTCGATCAGCTTGCTGGCCAGCGGGAATTTCTCCGCCAGCTCCGGCCAGCGGAACTTGCGCAGGTGCTTGATCAGGTTGAGCGTGTGCGCGTCGACCGTGTAGATGTGGAACAGGTCGTGCTGCATCTGCCCGACGATATGGCCGAACTCCGGCAGATAGCGGCCGAGGATGCCGTAGCGGTTCATCCGGCGCAGATTGCGGTGAATGCCTTCCTTGCACTTGAACAGCTCGATGAACAGGCTGGTGTTGCGAATGTCCTTGCGGAAATCGTCGTCGATCAGGTGGCGGCTGTCGCGCAGCAGGCGAATGCTGTCGGCACGCACGCCCTTGATTTCCGGATGCTGCGCCATCAGCACGAAAATCTCGATGATGGCGAAGGGGGTGCGTTTGAAGACGTTGGGGTGAGTGACTTCGATGTAGCGGTCGCGCACCTGGAAGCGACTGTTCAGTGGCGTGGCCGGGCCGCGTTCGCCGGCGCGCAGGATGACTTCCTCGAAGTGCTGGTTGATCAGGTCCGACAGCTCGGAAATGCCCATCACCACCCGGTAGTACTTCTGCATGAAGTGTTCGATGCTGCGCTTGCCGTCACCGTCCTGATAGCCGAACAGCGCGGCGATTCTGGCCTGGTGGTCGAACAGCAGGCGGTCCTCGGAGCGCCCGGCGAACATGTGCAGGGCGTAGCGCACCTTCCACAGGAATTCCTGGCTGGAGGAGAGCAGGGCGTATTCGCTTTCCAGCAAGAAACCGTGGCTGACCAGCGCCTGCAGGTTGAGCGTGCCGAACTGACGGCGCGCGACCCAGAGCACGGTCTGAATGTCGCGCAGGCCACCGGGCGAGCCTTTGACGTTGGGTTCGAGGTTGTACTCGGTGTCGTTGTACTTGCCGTGGCGTGCCTTGCGCTCTTCGCGCTTGGCCAGATAGAAGTGCTTGCTCGGCCACATGGCATCGGTGCTGGTCACCTGCTGCATGCGCTGGCGCAGATGCTCGGGGCCGGCGATGGTGCGACTTTCCATCAGGTTGGTGATCACCGTCAGGTCGGCGCGCGCTTCCTCGGCGCATTCCTCGACCGAGCGCACGCTCTGACCGACTTCCAGGCCGATGTCCCACAGCAGGGTGAGGAAGCCTTCGATCGGCTCGCGGAAAATCTCGTGATCGTCGCTGCCCAGCAGGATCAGCAGGTCGATATCCGAGTAGGGGTGCAGCTCGCCGCGACCGTAACCGCCGACCGCGAGCAGGGCGATTTCGGCATCCTCGCTCCAAGTGAAGCGCTTCCAGGCTTCCTGCAGGATCTGATCGACGAGCCAGGCGCGATCTTCGACCAGGCGGCGAATGTCGCGGCCGTCGCGAAAACGCGCGTCCAGTACCTCATGTGCCCTGCGGATGGCTTTCTTGAATGCGGCGATGGGGCTGGATTTCAACGCCAGCTCGGCCTGGAACTGACCGCGGTCAAACAGTTCGGGGTCCATCTGCGGCATGCAGTCGCCTTCCTTATATAGGTCGTAAGGTGCGCGGCGCGCACCATGGGCTGAAACGGCGAATTACTGGCCGGACGAGGTGCGCGGCAGGGTATCGTCGCTGCGCAGGGTCAGGATCTCGTAGCCGTCAGCGGTGACCAGCACGGTGTGCTCCCATTGTGCGGAGAGCTTGCGGTCCTTGGTGATGGCGGTCCAGCCGTCGCCGAGCAGGCGGGTTTCCGGGCGGCCCTGGTTGATCATCGGCTCGATGGTGAAGGTCATGCCTTCCTTGAGCTCCATGCCAGTGCCGGCCTTGCCGTAGTGCAGCACCTGCGGCTCCTCATGGAATACCGCGCCAATGCCATGACCACAGTATTCGCGGACCACGGAAAAACCGTTCTTTTCCGCGTGCTTCTGGATCACTTCGCCGATGTCGCCCAGGCGCGTGCCGGGTTTGACCAGTTCGATGCCTTTATACATGCATTCCTGGGTGATCTTGGCCAGGCGCTCGGCCCACTCGGCGACCTTGCCCACCATGAACATCTTGCTGGTGTCGCCGTGGTAGCCGTCCTTGATCACGGTGACGTCGATGTTCAGCACGTCGCCGTCTTTCAGGGGCTTGTCGTTGGGGATGCCGTGGCAGACCACGTGATTGATCGAGGTGCAAATCGACTTGGGAAAGCCCTTGTAGTTGAGCGGGGCTGGAATGGCCTGCTGCACGTTGACGATGTAGTCGTGGCAGATGCGGTCGATTTCCTCAGTGGTGACGCCTGGCTTGACGTGCTCACCGATCATCTCCAGCACTTCGGCAGCCAGGCGGCCGGCGACGCGCATTTTCTCGATTTCTTCGGCGGATTTGATGGTGACGGTCATATGAAGCTCTCGGGCACGAACGGAAAGGGCGCTATATTAGCAGCTTCGCCGCGCCAGCCCCAAAGGGCGTGGGGCGCTACAGCGTTCTTTGCCCGCGCTTGTAGCCTGCGCCGGCTTTGTGTGGTATAAAACGCGCCGCTTTACGGGCATCCGTGCCCGAAAGCCTAAACCCACACACGTATCGACACGGTTTCCTGGGTGCCTTTCGACAAGTTCGAGGGTTGGAAGCTGGGATACGTGGAGGCCTAACCCGACTTATCAAGGAACTATCATGTCCCAAGTCAACATGCGCGATATGCTGAAGGCCGGTGTGCACTTCGGCCACCAGACCCGTTACTGGAACCCGAAAATGGGCAAGTACATTTTCGGCGCGCGCAACAAGATTCACATCATCAACCTCGAAAAAACCCTGCCGATGTTCAACGAAGCTCAGGCTTTCGTTGAGAAGCTGGCTGCTGGCAAGAACAAGATCCTGTTCGTCGGCACCAAGCGTTCCGCTGGCAAGATCGTTCGCGAAGAAGCTGCTCGTTGCGGCTCGCCGTTCGTCGATCACCGCTGGTTGGGCGGCATGCTGACCAACTACAAAACCATCCGTGCTTCGATCAAGCGCCTGCGCGAGCTGGAAACCCAGTCCCAGGACGGCACCTTTGCCAAGCTGACCAAGAAAGAAGCCCTGATGCGTACCCGTGATCTGGAAAAACTGGATCGCAGCCTGGGTGGTATCAAGGACATGGGCGGTCTGCCGGACGCTCTGTTCGTGATCGACGTTGACCACGAGCGCATCGCTATCACCGAAGCCAACAAGCTGGGCATCCCGGTCATCGGCATCGTCGATACCAACAGCAGCCCGGAAGGCGTTGACTACATCATCCCGGGTAACGACGACGCCATCCGCGCCATCCAGCTGTACATGGGTGCCATGGCCGACGCCGTGATTCGTGGTCGCAGCAACGCTGGCGGCGCCACCGAAGAGTTCATCGAAGAAGCTCCGGCCGCTGAAGCTGCCGAAGGCTAAGCAGTAACGTCGCTCATATAGCGTTACGTGCTGAGCAAAAAGGGGGCTAGGCCCCCTTTTTGCCACTCACAGATTTTGATTTGGTTGAAGACCTACCGAGAGGATTTTCAAGATGGCAGAGATTACTGCAGCCCTGGTTAAAGAACTGCGCGAGCGTACCGGCCAAGGCATGATGGAATGCAAGAAGGCCCTGGTTGCCGCTGGTGGCGACATCGAGAAAGCCATTGATGACATGCGTGCTTCGGGCGCCATCAAGGCTGCCAAGAAGGCTGGCAACATCGCTGCCGAAGGCTCCATTGCCGTTCGCGTCGAAGGCGGCCGTGGCCTGATCATCGAAGTCAACTCGCAGACCGACTTCCTGGCTCTGCAGGATGACTTCAAGGGCTTCGTCAAAGAAAGCCTCGATGAAGCTTTCGAGAAGAACCTGACTGACGCCGCTCCGCTGATCGCCTCGCGCGAATCCGCTCGTGAAGCGCTGGTTGCCAAGTGCGGCGAGAACGTCAACATCCGTCGCCTGACCGCTGTCTCCGGTGACACCGTTGGTGCCTACCTGCACGGCCACCGTATCGGCGTTCTGGTTGTCCTGAAAGGCGGCAACGACGAACTGGCCAAGCACGTTGCCATGCACGTTGCAGCTTCCAACCCGGCCGTTGTTTCGCCGGACCAGGTTTCCGAAGAGCTGGTTGCCAAGGAAAAGGAAATCTTCCTGCAGCTGAACGCCGAGAAGATCGCCGGCAAGCCGGAAAACATCGTCGAGAACATGGTCAAAGGCCGTATCGCCAAGTTCCTGGCCGAAGCCAGCCTGGTCGAGCAAGCCTTCATCATGGATCCGGAAGTCAAGGTCGGTGACCTGGTCAAGAAAGCCGGTGCTGAAGTCGTTTCCTTCGTTCGTTACGAAGTGGGCGAGGGCATCGAGAAGGCCGAGACCGACTTCGCTGCCGAAGTTGCCGCTCAGGTTGCTGCCAGCAAGCAGTAATCGGCGGTACGGCTAGTTGTCCCAAAGAGGCTGCCCGCTTGCGCGTGCAGCCTCTTTGCCGAATAAGGGATGACAAATATCTACAGCGGCCTTGCAACCTAAGGTCGTCGGCACGTTCGAAGTGCCGGATAATTGCAACGCTCGAGGGTGTTGCTCAAGCATTTCATATCGCCGCAGGAGAGACTTGCAATGGCTCAGCAGACGACTGGTCGCCAACCTCGCTATAAACGCATTCTGCTCAAACTCAGCGGCGAGGCCCTGATGGGCTCGGAAGATTTTGGCATCGATCCCAAGGTGCTCGATCGCATGGCGCTGGAAGTTGGCCAGCTGGTCGGCATCGGCGTACAGGTCGGCCTGGTGATCGGTGGCGGCAACCTGTTCCGTGGTGCGGCGCTGTCCGCTGCGGGCATGGATCGCGTCACCGGCGACCACATGGGCATGCTGGCGACCGTGATGAACGCGCTGGCCATGCGCGATGCGCTGGAGCGCTCGAACATCCCGGCCATCGTCATGTCGGCCATCTCCATGGTCGGTGTCACCGATCACTATGACCGCCGCAAGGCCATGCGCCATCTGAAGACCGGTGAGGTGGTGATCTTCGCTGCCGGCACTGGCAATCCCTTCTTTACCACCGATTCTGCCGCCTGCCTGCGCGCCATCGAGATCGATGCCGACGTGGTACTGAAGGCGACGAAGGTCGATGGCGTGTACACTGCCGACCCGTTCAAGGATCCGCATGCCGAGAAATTCGAGCGCCTGACCTATGACGAGGTGCTCGATCGCAAGCTGGGCGTGATGGACCTGACTGCCATCTGCCTGTGCCGTGATCACGCCATGCCGCTGCGGGTCTTCAACATGAACAAGCCCGGCGCCCTGCTGAACGTTGTAGTGGGTGGCGCTGAAGGAACTCTGATCGAGGAGGATGCACAATGATCAACGACATCAAGAAAGACGCTCAGGAGCGCATGAGCAAGTCCCTGGAGGCGCTGGGTCGCAACCTGGCTTCCATCCGTACGGGCCGTGCCCATCCGAGCATTCTCGATAGCGTCAAGGTGCCGGCCTGGGGCAGCGACATGCCGCTCAATCAGGTGGCTGCGATCACTGTCGAGGATGCGCGCACCCTGAAGATCGTCGCGCACGACAAGAACCTCGGTGCGGCCATCGAGAAGGCCATCATGACCTCCGACCTGGGGCTGAACCCGAGCAGTGCCGGTACCACCATTCGCGTGCCGATGCCGGCGCTGACCGAAGAAACCCGCAAGGGTTACACCAAGCAGGCGCGTGGCGTTGCCGAAGATGCCAAGGTGGCCGTGCGCAACGTGCGTCGTGATGCCCTGGCTGAGCTGAAGAAGCTGTCCAAGGCCAAGGAAATCAGTGAAGACGAAGAGCGTCGCGCTGCTGATGAGCTGCAGAAGATCACCGACAAGTTCATCGGTGAAGTCGACAAGGCGCTCGAGGTGAAAGAAGCGGACCTGATGGCCGTTTGACGGCTGGGCGCCCATACATGGACAAGAACAAGCAGGGGGCGGTGCCGCGGCATGTCGCCATCATCATGGATGGCAACAACCGATGGGCGAAAAAGCGCCTGTTGCCAGGTGTGGCTGGGCACAAGGCGGGGGTCGACGCGGTACGCGCGGTGATCGAGGTCTGTGCCGAGTCGGGTGTCGAGGTGCTGACGCTGTTCGCCTTCTCCAGCGAGAACTGGCAGCGACCGGCCGATGAGGTCGGTGCACTGATGGAGCTGTTCCTGGGGGCGCTGCGCCGAGAGGCCAGACGGCTGCAGGATAACGACATCAGCCTGCGCATCATCGGTGATCGCTCGCGCTTTCATCCCGAGCTGCAGGCGGCGATGCGCGAAGCGGAGTTGCTGACCGCCGGCAATCGCCGTTTCACCCTGCAGATCGCCGCCAACTACGGCGGTCAGTGGGACATCGCCCAGGCCGCTCAGCGCCTGGCGCGTGAGGTGCAGGCAGGCCATCTGCAGCCCGAAGACATCACTGCGCAATTGCTGCAGGGCTGTCTGGCTACCGGCGATCTGCCTATGCCCGACCTGTGCATTCGTACCGGGGGCGAGCGCCGCATCAGCAATTTCCTTCTCTGGCAGCTCGCCTACAGCGAACTGTACTTTTCCGACCTCTATTGGCCGGACTTCAAGCACGAGGCCATGCGCAAGGCGCTGGCCGATTTCGCTACCCGCCAGCGTCGCTTCGGCAAGACCAGCGAGCAGGTGGAAGCTGAGGCGCGCTCTTAATGTTGAAACAACGAATCATCACGGCGCTGGTGCTGCTGCCCATCGCCCTGGGTGGATTTTTCCTGCTCGACGGCGCTGCCTTTGCTCTGTTCATCGGGGCAGTGGTCACGCTGGGGGCTTGGGAATGGGCCCGCCTGGCGGGGTTTCAGGCGCAGTCCAGGCGCGTAGCCTATGCCGCAGTGGTGGCCGTGTTGCTCGCTGCGCTTTACGTGGTTCCGGTCTTCGCGCCAGTGCTGTTGGTGGTGGCGGTGCTGTGGTGGTTGGCTGCGACTTTCCTGGTGCTGACCTACCCCGATAGCAGTCGCTACTGGGGCGGTGTGCCGGGACGTTTGTTGATTGGTCTGTTGATTTTGCTGCCGGCCTGGCAGGGCTTGGTCCTGCTCAAGCAGTGGCCGCAGGCCAATGCGCTGATCATTGCGGTGATGGTGCTGGTCTGGGGGGCGGACATTGGCGCCTACTTTTCCGGCAAGGCTTTCGGCAAGCGCAAGCTGGCGCCCAAGGTCAGTCCCGGCAAGAGCTGGGAAGGGCTTTATGGTGGCCTTGCTGCCAGCTTGCTGATCACGCTGGTGGTCGGTCTTCAGCAGGGCTGGTCCGCTACAGGGCTGCTGCTGGCGCTGGCGGGCGCTGCTGTGGTGGTGCTGATTTCCGTGGTCGGTGATCTGACCGAGAGCATGTTCAAGCGTCAGTCAGGGATCAAGGACAGCAGTAATCTGCTGCCGGGTCATGGTGGTGTGCTGGACCGCATCGACAGCCTTACTGCGGCCGTTCCGCTGTTTGCTGCGTTGCTCTGGCTGGCAGGCTGGGGCTCGCTGTGAGCGCAGTGCAGCAGGTCACGGTGCTGGGAGCGACCGGCTCCATCGGCCTCAGCACGCTGGATGTGATTGCCCGTCACCCCGAGCGCTACAGCGTATTCGCGTTGACCGGCTTCTCGCGTCTGGCCGAGCTTCAGGTTCTGTGCATCCAGCATCGCCCGCGCTACGCCGTGGTGCCTGATGCCGATTCGGCGCTCGAGTTGCAGAGCAATCTGCGTGCTGCCGGGCTGGCGACCGAGGTGCTGGTTGGCGAGCAGGGATTGTGCGCCGTGTCGGCCGATGCGGCTGTCGATTGCGTGATGGCGGCCATTGTCGGTGCGGCAGGTCTCAGGCCGACCCTGGCGGCTGTCCGGGCCGGCAAGAAGGTATTGCTGGCCAACAAGGAAGCGCTGGTGATGTCCGGCGCGCTGTTCATGCAGGCGGTCAGGCAGAGCGGGGCGGTTTTGCTGCCCATCGACAGCGAGCACAACGCCATTTTCCAGTGCCTGCCGGGTGACTACTCGCGAGGCCTGCAGGCGGTCGGCGTCCGGCGTGTCCTGCTCACTGCCTCCGGTGGTCCCTTTCGCGAAACGCCGCTGGACGAGCTGGAGCGTGTATCGCCGGAGCAGGCCTGCGCGCATCCGAACTGGTCGATGGGGCGCAAGATATCCGTCGACTCGGCCAGCATGATGAACAAGGGGCTCGAGATGATCGAGGCCTGTTGGCTGTTCGATGCCCGCCCCGAGCAGATCGAGGTGGTCATCCATCGGCAAAGCGTGATTCATTCGCTGGTCGACTACGTCGACGGTTCGGTGCTGGCCCAGTTGGGCAACCCGGACATGCGCACGCCCATCGCCCATGCCCTGGCCTGGCCGGAGCGCATCGACTCGGGGGTGTCGCCGTTGGATCTGTTTACCGTTGCGCGCCTGGATTTCGAGCGTCCCGACGAGCAGCGTTTTCCTTGTCTGCGTCTGGCGCGTGAAGCTGCGCAGGCCGGCGGCAGTGCGCCGGCGATGCTCAATGCGGCCAACGAAGTGGCGGTCGAGGCGTTTCTGCAGCGGCGCATCCGTTTCACCGATATCGCGCGTATGATTGATTCGGTATTGAACGCGCAGCCGGCGCAGGCTGTCGAAGCGCTCGATGCGGTGTTCGAAGCCGATGCGCGTGCGCGTGAACTGGCTGGGCAGTGGCTGGCGGGTCGTTGACACGGCCGGCATGGGTCTGGCCTGCATCAGAATTTGAACGGCCCCAGGGGCTGGAGAAGTGAAATGAGTGGGTTGTACATGCTGGTTGGCACCCTGATCGCCTTGGGTGTCCTGGTCACCTTTCACGAGTACGGACACTTCTGGGTGGCGCGCCGTTGCGGCGTCAAGGTGCTGCGTTTTTCCGTTGGCTTCGGTACGCCTTTGCTGTGCTGGCATGATCGCCATGGCACCGAATTCGTCATTGCCGCCATTCCGCTGGGCGGCTACGTCAAGATGCTCGACGAGCGTGAGGGCGATGTTCCGCCCGAGCTCGTCGAGCAGTCCTTCAATCGCAAGAGCGTACGCCAGCGCATCGCCATCGTTGCAGCCGGCCCCCTGGCCAATTTCCTGCTGGCGCTGTTGTTCTTCTGGTTTGTCGCCATGCTCGGCAGTCAGCAGGTGCGACCTGTCATTGGCGCCGTACAGCCAGACAGCCTGGCGGAAGCGGCCGGGCTGCGTGCGGGGCAAGAGATCGCGGCAATCAACGGCGAGGCGACCAGCGGTTGGGCGGCGGTCAATCTGCAGCTGGTAAGGCGCCTGGGTGAGAGCGGCACGCTCGATCTGCGGGTGATCGAGCCAGGCTCTACGGTGGAAACGCCCAAGCAGGTGCGGCTGGATAACTGGTTGCGTGGCGTCGATGAGCCGGATCCGATCGGTTCGCTGGGCATTCGCCCCTGGCGTCCGGTGCTGGAGCCGGTGCTGGCCGAGGTCGACTCGAAGGGGCCGGCCCATGCCGCCGGGCTGCAGGCCGGGGATCGCCTGCTGGCTCTGAATGGTGAGCCGCTGGCCGATTGGCAGGATTTGGTCGATCGCGTACGGGCCTTGCCTGGGAAGCTGGTCACGCTGCGCTTCGAGCGCGCTGGACGGGAGCAGGATGTGCAGCTGACGCTGGCGTCGCGCGGCGAAGGGCAGGCCCGCAGTGGCTACCTTGGCGCAGGCGTGCAGGGCGTCGAATGGCCGCCCGAGATGCTGCGCGAGGTGCGCTACGGGCCGCTCGATGGTGTGGTCGAAGGCGTACGCCAGACCTGGGCGATGAGCGTGCTGACCCTCGATTCGCTGAAGAAAATGCTGTTCGGAGAGCTCTCGGTAAAAAACTTGAGTGGGCCGATAACCATTGCTAAAGTGGCGGGCGCTTCAGCTGAGTCAGGGCTGGGGGATTTCCTGAAATTCCTTGCATATCTGAGTATTAGCCTGGGGGTTCTCAATCTGCTGCCCATTCCTGTACTGGATGGTGGGCATCTGCTGTTTTATCTGGTCGAGTGGGTGCGTGGTCGCCCCTTGTCTGAGCGGGTTCAGGGTTGGGGGATGCAGATCGGTATCAGTCTGGTCATCGGGGTCATGTTGCTTGCCCTGGTCAACGACCTCAGCCGCCTGTGAGCATTGCTGAATCACGTTCTTGAGATTCAAAAGAAGTGTCGCTCAAGCGGCAGTTTTTATCGTCAGTTGGAATAAGAAAGGACTTCATGAAACGTCTGCTGCTACCTGCGGTACTGTCCGCATTGATGATCGCCGAAGTTCACGCCGAGTCCTTCACCATCTCCGATATACGCGTCAACGGCCTGCAGCGGGTTTCCGCGGGCAGCGTATTCGGCGCGCTGCCCCTCAATGTGGGCGAGCAGGTGGATGATCGCCAACTGGTCGACGCCACCCGTTCCCTGTTCCGTACCGGCTTCTTCCAGGACATCCAGCTCGGTCGCGATGGCGATGTGCTGGTCGTCACCGTGGTCGAGCGTCCTTCCATCTCCGGTATCGAGATCGAAGGCAACAAGGCCATTTCCACCGAAGACCTGCTCAAGGGCCTGAACCAGTCCGGTCTGGCCGAGGGCGAGATCTTCCAGCGTGCGACGCTCGAAGGTGTGCGTAACGAACTGCAGCGCCAGTACGTGGCTCAGGGCCGTTACTCGGCCGAGATCGAAGCCGAAGTGATTCCGCAGCCGCGTAACCGCGTGGCGCTGAAGATCACCATCAATGAAGGTACGGTGGCGGCGATCTCGCACATCAACGTGGTCGGCAACACCGTGTTCAGCGATGAAGACCTGACTGACCTGTTCGAACTCAAGACCACCAACTGGTTGTCGTTCTTCAAGAACGACGACAAGTACGCTCGCGAAAAGCTGTCCGGCGACCTGGAGCGTCTGCGCTCCTACTACCTGGATCGCGGCTATATCAACATGGATATCAGCTCCACCCAGGTATCCATTACCCCGGACAAGAAGCACGTCTACATCACCGTCAACATCGAAGAGGGCGAGAAGTACAGCGTCCGCGACGTGAAGCTGTCCGGTGACCTCAAGGTGCCGGAAGAGGACGTGCGTGCGCTGCTGCTGGTCAAGGAAGGGCAGGTCTTCTCGCGCAAGATCATGACCACTACCAGCGAGCTGATCACCCGTCGCCTGGGTAACGAGGGCTACACCTTCGCCAACGTCAACGGCGTGCCGCAAGCGCACGATGAGGACAACACCGTTTCGATCACCTTCTTCGTCGATCCGGGCAAGCGCGCCTACGTCAACCGCATCAACTTCCGTGGCAACACCAAGTCCGAAGACGAGGTGCTGCGCCGCGAAATGCGTCAGATGGAAGGTGGCTGGGCTTCGACCTATCTGATCGATCAGTCCAAGACACGTCTGGAGCGCCTGGGCTTTTTCAAGGAAGTCAACGTCGAGACCCCGCAGGTGCCTGGTACTGACGATCAGATCGACGTCAACTACAGCGTCGAAGAGCAGCCTTCCGGTTCGATCACGGCCAGCGTCGGTTTTGCCCAGAACGCCGGTCTGATCCTCGGTGGTTCGATCAGTCAGAACAACTTCCTCGGCACGGGTAACAAGGTCAGCATTGGCCTGACCCGCAGCGAATACCAGACCCGCTACAGCTTCGGCTTCGTCGATCCCTACTGGACCGTCGATGGCGTCAGCCTGGGCTACAACGCCTTCTACCGCACCACTGACTACGATGAGCTCGATGTCGATGTATCCAGCTACTCGGTGGACAGCCTGGGGGCAGGCGTCAACATCGGTTACCCGATCAGCGAGACCGCGCGCCTGACTTACGGCCTGACCGTGCAGCAGGACAGCATCAGTACGGGGCGCTATACCGTCGACGAGATCTTCGACTTCATCGACGCCGAGGGTGACGACTACCTGAACTTCAAGGGCTCCATCGGCTGGAGCGAGTCGACCCTGAACCGTGGCGTGCTGGCCAACCGTGGCCACTCGCAGAGCCTGGTGTTGGAAACCACTCTGCCGGGCAGCGACCTGTCGTTCTACAAGCTCGACTACCGTGGCCAGGTGTTCACCCCGATCAGCGAGAACTACACCCTGCGCTTCCACACCCAGCTTGGCTATGGCGACAGCTACGGTAGTACTGCGGAACTGCCGTTCTACGAGCACTACTATGCCGGTGGCTTCAACTCGGTACGTGGCTTCGAGGACAGCAGCCTGGGCCCGCGTAGCACCCCGAGCACCGGTGCCAAGCCCGGCACGCTGCGTGACCCGGACCAGGATCCGCTGCCGTTCGGTGGTAACGTTCTGGTCCAGGGTGGTGTCGAGATGCTCTTCCCGCTGCCGTTCGTCAAGGATCAGCGGTCGCTGCGCACGGCGCTGTTCTGGGATGTGGGTAACGTCTTCGATACCAACTGTTCGTCCACCCAGAAGAAGCTCAGCGACAGCTGCAATATCGATTTCAGCAGTATGGCCAGCTCCGTGGGTGTCGGCCTGACCTGGATCACCGCGCTGGGGCCGTTGAGCTTCAGCCTGGCGATGCCGATCAAGAAGCCGGATGATGCCGATACTCAGGTGTTCCAGTTCTCCCTGGGCCAGACGTTCTAAAAACTCATTCACCGAAAGCCAACAGTTTTGTTGCAGGAGTGCATTGTGCGTAAGTTGACTCAACTGGTTCTGTTCACCGCCGCTCTGATCGCCACTCCGGCGTTCGCCGAGATGAAAGTGGCCGTGCTGAACTATCAGATGGCGCTGCTCGAGTCCGATGCGGCCAAGCGCTACGCCGTCGATGCCGAGAAAAAATTCGGCCCGCAACTGAGCAAGCTCAAGACCCTGGAGAGCGACGCCAAGCGCATTCAGGATCGCATGGTCAAAGATGGCGACAAGATGCAGCAGGCCGAGCGCGAGCGCCTGGAGCTTGAATTCAAGCAGAAGGCCCGTGACTTCCAGTTCCAGTCCAAGGAGCTGAACGAATCCAAAGCCATCGCTGACCGCGAGATGCTGGCCAAGCTGAAGCCGAACCTGGACAAGGCCGTCGAAGAAGTGATCAAGAACGGTAACTTTGATCTGGTGCTCGAGCGCGGCGCGGTGATCGATGTCAAACCTCAGTACGACATCACTCGCCAAGTCATCGAGCGCATGAACAAGATGCGTTGAGCATGACCGCTACATACACCCTCGGCCAGTTGGCCGAGCGCCTGGGCGCCACCCTGCGTGGCGCCGAAGGGAAGGTCATCACGGGCCTGGCCACCTTACAGGAGGCCAGGCCCGAGCAGTTGAGCTTCCTGGCCAATGCCCAGTATCGCAAGTTCCTGGCTCAGACTCAGGCCGGTGCCGTGCTGCTCACCGCTGCCGACGCTGAGGGTTATGCAGGAGATGCCCTGGTCGTTGCCAACCCTTATCTGGCTTACGCGCAGCTTTCACACCTGTTCGATCGCAAGCCCAAGGCTGCTGCTGGGGTCCATGCGACTGCGCAGGTTGCCGATGACGCGCAGGTCGATCCGAGTGCCAGCATCGGTGCTTACGCTGTCATCGAAAGTGGTGCACGTATTGCTGCCAATGTCAGCATCGGCGCGCATTGCGTGGTTGGTGCGCGCAGCGTGATCGGTGAGGGCGGCTGGCTGGCACCGCGCGTGACGCTGTACCACGACGTGCAGATAGGCAAGCGTGTGGTGATCCAGTCCGGAGCGGTGATCGGTGGTGAAGGCTTCGGTTTCGCCAACGAGAAGGGCGTCTGGCAGAAGATCGCGCAGATCGGTGGGGTGACCATCGGCGATGACGTCGAAATCGGCGCCAACACCACGGTGGATCGTGGTGCGCTGTCCGATACCCTGATCGGCAATGGGGTCAAGCTGGACAACCAGATCATGATCGCGCACAACGTGCAGATCGGCGACAACACGGCTATGGCCGGCTGCTGTGGGATTTCCGGCAGCACCAAGATCGGCAAGAACTGCATGATCGCTGGCGGCGTCGGCATGGTGGGTCATATCGAGGTGTGCGACAACGTGTTCGTCACCGGTATGACCATGGTGACTCGTTCGATCACCGAACCTGGGGCCTATTCTTCGGGTACCGCCATGCAGCCAGCTGGCGAGTGGAAGAAGAGTGCGGCGCGTATTCGTCAGTTGGACGAGATGGCCAAGCGTCTGCGTGAGCTGGAAAAACAGCTGGCAGCCGTGACCCAGACGGCGAACGTCTCATCTGATGTCTGAGCACGGCGTTGCCGTGCTCTTTTCTTTTCTTAAGGCTTAACCGGACATGATGGACATCAACGAAATTCGTGAATATTTGCCGCACCGCTATCCCTTCCTGCTGGTGGATCGTGTGGTGGACCTGGACGTCGAAGGCAAGACCGTTCGCGCCTACAAGAATGTCAGCATCAATGAGCCGTTCTTCAATGGCCACTTTCCCGAGCACCCGATCATGCCGGGCGTGCTGATCATCGAAGCCATGGCGCAGGCAGCCGGGATTCTCGGTTTCAAGATGATGGGCGTGAAGCCGGCCGATGGCACCCTGTATTACTTCGTCGGCTCCGACAAGCTGCGTTTCCGTTCTCCCGTTACTCCGGGTGACCAGCTCATACTGGAGGCGAAGTACCTGAGCGACCGCCGCAGCATCTGGAAATTCGAGTGCCGCGCCACCGTCGACGGCAAGGAAGTCTGCTCCGCTGAAATCATCTGTGCGGAACGCAAACTATGAGTTCGATTGACCCTCGCGCGATCATCGACCCCAGTGCCAGATTGGCCGACGACGTCGTCGTCGGCCCGTGGAGCATTGTCGGGCCCGATGTGGAAATTGGCGAGGGTACGGTAGTCGGTCCGCACGTTGTGCTCAAAGGACCGACCGTGATTGGCAAGCACAACCACATCTACCAGTTTTCTTCGGTTGGCGAAGATACCCCTGACCTCAAGTACAAGGGTGAGCCAACACGCCTGGTCATTGGTGATCACAACACGATCCGTGAAGGCGTCACCATTCACCGGGGCACCGTGCAGGATCGCAGCGAGACCACCATTGGCGATCACAACCTGATCATGGCCTATGCCCACATCGGCCACGACAGCGTGATCGGCAACCATTGCATCCTGGTCAATAACACAGCGCTGGCTGGCCATGTCTGGGTCGATGACTGGGCGATTCTGTCCGGCTACACCCTGGTGCACCAGTTCTGCCGTATCGGTGCGCACAGCTTTTCCGGCATGGGCACTGCGATCGGCAAGGACGTACCGGCTTTCGTCACCGTATTTGGCAACCCTGCCGAAGCGCGCAGCATGAACTTCGAGGGCATGCGTCGTCGTGGCTTCTCCAACGAGGCCATCGTGGCGCTGCGCAAGGGCTACAAGCTGGTTTATCGCCAGGGATTGACCGTTGAGCAGGCGCTGGCCGAGTTGGCCGAGTCCGCTGCTCAGTTCCCTGAGGTGGCGATCTTCCGCGATTCGATCCAGGCTTCTACGCGCGGCATTACCCGCTAAGAGCCTGTGCAAATCTGCTGCGTATCGGCCTTGCTGCGCTGAGAGCAGGCTCGGGCATGAGTCCGAATACAGTGTTCACCCACTAAAACTCCGTTTTCGCCTGCTCTTGCCTTGCATGGCTCCAGCTTGCGACATATCGGACAGGTTCTAAATATCTATGACCAGACCCCTTCGCGTCGCACTGGTCGCCGGTGAGGCGTCCGGTGACATCCTCGGCTCCGGTCTGATGCAGGCCATCAGGCAGCGCCATCCAGATGCCGAGTTCATCGGTGTTGGCGGTTCGCGCATGGAGGCCGAGGGTCTGAAATCCTATTTCCCGATGGAGCGCCTGGCCGTCATGGGCCTGGTCGAGGTGCTCGGCCGCCTGTTCGAGCTGCTGGGTCGCCGGCGCCAGCTTGCGCGTGATCTGATCGCTGCACAGCCCGACGTATTCATCGGCATCGATGCGCCCGACTTCAACCTGGGGCTTGAGCTCAAGTTGCGCCGTGCCGGAATCAAGACCGTACATTACGTCAGTCCTTCGGTTTGGGCCTGGCGGCAGAAGCGCGTGCTGAAGATTCGCGAAGCCTGCGACCTGATGCTTACGCTGTTCCCCTTCGAGGCGCAGTTCTACGACGAGCACCAGGTGCCCGTGCGCTTCGTAGGCCATCCACTGGCCGATGCCATTCCCCAGCAGGCCGACCGTGCCGCCGCGCGTGAAGCGTTGGATTTGCCGCAGGACGATCCGGTCGTGGCCTTGATGCCGGGCAGTCGCGGCGGCGAGGTGGCGCGTCTCGGTGAGCTGTTTCTCGATGCAGCGATTCGTCTGCGTGCGCTTCGCCCGGGGGTTCGATTCCTGCTGCCGTGCGCCACGCCCGAGCGTCGCGAGCAGCTGGAGCAGATGCTGGCCGGACGTGATCTGCCGCTGACTCTGCTCAATGGCCGCTCGCATGATGCCCTGGCTGCCTGTGATGCCGTGCTCATCGCGTCGGGTACCGCTACCCTGGAGGCGCTGCTGTACAAGCGCCCCATGGTGGTGGCCTACCGCGTCGCGCCGCTGACCTATCGCATTCTCAAGCGCCTGGTCAAAAGTCCCTATATCTCGCTGCCCAATCTTCTGGCCGAGCGCCTGCTGGTGCCCGAGCTGATCCAGGATGCGGCGACTCCAGAGGCTCTGGCTCAGGCTGTGGCGCCACTGATCGATGGTGGTCAGGTGCAGACCGAGGGTTTCGACGTGATCCATCGTGCGCTGCGCCGTGATGCTTCGGTGTCGGCAGCCGATGCGGTGATCAAGCTTGCGGGGCGTACCTGATGCAGCTGGGGCTCGACTTCACGCTGGTTGAAGAACTGGTCGCCGGTGTCGACGAAGTCGGCCGTGGCCCGCTCTGCGGTGCGGTGGTAACGGCAGCGGTGATCCTCGACCCAGCGCGGCCGATCCTCGGGCTGAACGACTCGAAGAAACTGACCGAGCTGCGCCGCGAAGCACTGTTCGACGAGATCCGCGAAAAAGCGCTGGCCTGGTGCATCGCCCGCGCTGAGGTTGAGGAAATCGACCGCCTGAATATCCTGCATGCCACCATGCTGGCCATGCAGCGCGCCGTAGAAGGACTCTCGGTGACGCCGAGGCTGGCGCTGATCGATGGCAACCGCTGCCCGAAACTGGCGGTGCCGAGTGCGCCGGTGGTCAAGGGCGATAGCCGGGTGCCGGCCATTGCAGCGGCCTCGATCCTGGCCAAGGTCAGCCGTGACCGCGAGATGCTCAAGATCGATCGTCTCTACCCCGGCTATGGTATTGCCGGGCACAAGGGCTATCCCACGCCGGTGCACCTCGAGGCGCTCAAGCGTCTGGGGCCGACACCGATTCATCGGCGTTCCTTCGGGCCGGTCCGCGCGCTTCTCGAAGTCTGAACCTCTGGCCCTCAGCCAGACCTGCTTAGGCTACAATCCGCGCTTTGTCGTTTCCACCTGCAAGGCCGCCCATGACTCAAGCGTTCGTCCACCTGCGTCTGCACACCGAATACTCCCTGGTCGATGGCCTGGTGCGGGTCAAACCGCTGATCAAGGCCGTCGCCGGGGCCGGCATGCCTGCGGTGGCCGTCACCGACATGAGCAACATGTGCTCGCTGGTGAAGTTCTACAAGGCGGCCATGGGCGCCGGGGTCAAGCCGATCTGTGGTGCTGACATCTGGCTGGCAAGCGCCGAAGAGGACGGCCCGCTGACGCGCCTGACCCTGCTGGCGATGAACGCCAAGGGCTACCGCAACCTCACCGAGTTGATCTCCCGCGGCTGGTTCGAAGGGCAGAGCAACGACCTGGTGATCATCCAGCGTGACTGGGTCAAGGACGCCGCCGAAGGTCTGATCGCATTGTCCGGTGCTCGCGAGGGCGAGGTCGGTATGGCGTTGCTGGCCGGTGACCAGGCATTGGCCGAAACGCGCCTGCGCGAGTGGATGGCGGTGTTTCCAGATCGTTTCTACCTGGAGGTGCAGCGCACCAGCCGAGTCGGTGACGAGGAATACCTGCACGCCGCCGTAGCCCTGGCTGATCGTGTCGAGGCGCCGCTGGTGGCCACCAACGATGTGCGCTTCATCAAGCAGGACGACTTCGAAGCACATGAAACCCGTGTCTGCATCGGCGAAGGGCGCACCCTGGACGACCCGCGTCGGCCGCACCATTACTCCGACCAGCAGTACCTGAAAAGCGCCGCAGAGATGTGGGAGCTGTTCTCCGACCTGCCCGAGGCGCTGGAGAACACCGTCGAGATCGCCAAGCGCTGCAACATCGAGGTGCAGCTCGGCAAATACTTCCTGCCGGACTTCCCCACGCCAGGCGGCATGGGCATCGACGATTACCTGCGGCATGCCTCCTTCGAAGGCCTGGACGAGCGTCTCGAAGTGCTGCTGCCCAAGGACACGCCGGACTACGAGGCGAAGAAGCAGGTCTATATCGACCGCCTCAATTTTGAGCTCGACATCATCATCCAGATGGGCTTCCCCGGTTACTTCCTGATCGTGATGGACTTCATCCAGTGGGCCAAGAGCAATGGCGTGCCGGTCGGCCCGGGCCGTGGTTCGGGTGCCGGTTCGCTGGTGGCCTACGTGCTGAAGATCACCGACCTCGACCCGCTGGCCTATGACCTGCTGTTCGAGCGCTTCCTCAACCCCGAGCGGATTTCCATGCCCGACTTCGACGTCGACTTCTGCATGGACGGCCGCGACCGGGTGATCGACTACGTGGCCGAGAAATACGGGCGCAACGCGGTGAGCCAGATCATCACCTTCGGTTCCATGGCGGCCAAGGCGGTGGTGCGTGACGTGGCGCGGGCGCAGGGCAAGTCCTACGGCCTGGCCGACCGCCTGTCGAAGATGATCCCCTTCGAAGTGGGCATGACCCTGGAAAAGGCCTTCGAGATGGAGGAGCCGTTGCGCGAGTTCCTCAAGAACGACGAAGAGGCCCAGGAAATCTGGGACATGTCGCTCAAGCTCGAAGGCGTGGTGCGCGGTACCGGCAAGCACGCCGGGGGTGTGGTGATCGCGCCGACCAAGCTCACCGACTTCTCGCCGATTGCCTGCGACGAGGAAGGCGGCGGCCTGGTGACCCAGTTCGACAAGGACGACGTCGAGCAGGCCGGCCTGGTCAAGTTCGACTTCCTCGGCCTGCGCACCCTGACCATCATCAAGTGGGCGCTGGAAACCGTCCACCGCATCCAGAAGCGCGACGGTGCGCCGGATGAGGACCTGGTCAACATCGACTTCATCCCGCTGGATGACAAGAAAACCTACGACATGCTGCAGAAGGCGGAGACCACCGCGGTTTTCCAGCTTGAATCGCGCGGCATGAAGGAGCTGATCAAGAAGCTCAAGCCCGACTGTCTGGAAGACATGATCGCACTGGTGGCGCTGTTCCGCCCCGGTCCGCTGCAGTCCGGCATGGTGGACGACTTCATCAACCGTAAGCACGGCCGCGCCGAGCTGTCCTACCCGCACCCGGACTACCAGTACGCGGGTCTGGAGCCGGTGCTCAAGCCGACTTACGGGATCATCCTCTATCAGGAACAGGTGATGCAGATCGCCCAGGTCATGGGCGGTTACACCCTGGGCCAGGCGGACATGCTGCGCCGCGCCATGGGCAAGAAGAAGCCCGAGGAGATGGCCAAGCAGCGCGGCGGTTTCATCGAAGGTTGTGCCAGCAACGGTATCGACGCCAACCTGGCGGGCAACATCTTCGACCTGGTGGAAAAGTTCGCCGGTTATGGCTTCAACAAGTCGCACTCGGCCGCTTACGGCCTGGTGTCCTACCAGACGGCCTGGTTGAAGGCGCATTACCCAGCGCCGTTCATGGCGGCGGTACTCTCGGCGGATATGCACAACACCGACAAGGTGGTGATCCTGGTCGAAGAGTGCCGCAACATGAAGTTGCGCATCGAGCCGCCAGACGTGAACGTCTCCGAGTTCAAGTTCACCGTCAATGACGACGGTCGTATCGTCTACGGCCTCGGCGCGGTCAAAGGCGTGGGTGAAGGGCCGGTGGAGGCTATCGTCGAATGCCGCGCCGAAGGCGGGCCGTTCAAGGATCTGTTCGACTTCTGCAACCGCGTCGACCTCAAGCGCATCAACAAGCGCACCCTCGAGGCGCTGATTCGCAGCGGCGCGCTGGATCGCCTCGGCCCCTACTATCAGGACGAGCTCAAGGCCTACCAGGCCAGCGTGGACAAGAACCGCGCCGTGCTGCTGGCGTCGATGGAAGAGGCCGTGCAGTCCGCCGAGCAGACCGCGCGTAGCGCCGAGAGCGGCCATATGGACCTGTTCGGCGGCCTGTTCGCCGAGCCCGAGGCGGATGTCTACGCCAACCACCGCAAGGCCCGCGAGCTGCCGATCAAGGAGCGCCTGAAAGGCGAGAAGGACACGCTGGGTATCTACCTGTCCGGTCACCCCATCGATGAGTACGAAGGCGAGATTCGCCGTTTTGCCCGTCAGCGCATCGTCGAACTCAAGCCGGCGCGTGATACCCAGACCATCGCCGGGATGATCGTCAACCTGCGGGTGATGAAGAACAAGAAGGGCGACAAGATGGGCTTCATCACCCTCGACGACCGTTCCGGGCGTATCGAGGCCTCACTGTTCGCCGACGCTTTTGCCAGCAACCAGGCGCTGCTGCAGAACGATGCGCTGGTGGTGGTCGAGGGCGAGGTCAGTAACGACGACTTCTCCGGTGGCCTGCGTCTGCGTGCCAAGCGCGTGATGAGCCTGGAGGAGGCGCGCACCGGTTTGGCCGACAGCCTGCGGGTCAAGGTCGCCAGCGAGGCACTCAAGGGCGATCGCCTGCGTTGGCTGGCCGAGCTGTGCAGCAAGCACAAGGGCGCTTGCCCGGTGACGCTGGACTATAGTGGCGAGCAGGCACGCGCCTTGCTTCAGTTTGGCGAGGCCTGGAGAATCGACCCGGCCGACACTTTGATTCAGGCATTGCGTGACCAGTTCGGGCGCGACAACGTCTTTTTGCACTACCGCTGATGCGAGAGGGGGCTAAACCCCTTGCTCATTGGCAAAGGCACCCGAGGGTGTCGACCCGCTGCGCCCTATCCCTTAAGGTAGGGCGCCTAATGGATACAGCTCCCCGGCCACTTGGCCGTCGACGCAAGACGGATGACTATGAACCCGAATTTCCTCGACTTCGAACAGCCGATCGCCGACCTGCAAGCCAAGATCGAAGAGCTACGCCTGGTTGGTAACGACAATTCGCTGAACATCGGCGATGAGATTGCCCGCCTGCAGGACAAGAGCAGCGCTCTGACCGAAAGCATTTTCGGCAACCTGACCAGCTGGCAGATCGCGCAGTTGGCTCGCCATCCGCGCCGCCCCTACACCCTGGACTACATCCAGCACATCTTCACCGAGTTCGATGAGCTGCATGGTGATCGTCACTTCTCCGACGACGCTGCCATCGTCGGTGGTATCGCGCGCCTGGGCGAGCAGCCGGTCATGATCATCGGTCACCAGAAGGGCCGTGAAGTGCGTGAGAAGGTGCGCCGCAACTTCGGCATGCCGCGTCCGGAAGGCTATCGCAAGGCCTGTCGCCTGATGGAAATGGCCGAGCGCTTCAAGATGCCGATCCTCACCTTCATCGACACCCCCGGCGCCTATCCGGGCATCGATGCTGAAGAGCGTGGGCAGAGCGAGGCCATCGCCTGGAACCTGCGTGTGATGGCTCGCCTGAAAACCCCGATCATCGCCACCGTCATCGGTGAAGGTGGTTCCGGTGGCGCGCTGGCCATCGGCGTCTGCGACCAACTGAACATGCTGCAATACTCCACCTACTCGGTGATCTCGCCGGAAGGCTGCGCCTCGATTCTCTGGCGCACTGCCGAGAAGGCGCCGGATGCCGCTGAAGCCATGGGCATCACCGCTGAGCGTCTGAAGGATCTGGGTATCGTCGATCAGGTCATCGCCGAGCCGCTGGGTGGCGCTCATCGCGATCCGGCTGCGGCTGCCGAGTCGATCCGTCAGGAGCTCAGTAAGCAACTGGCCAGCCTGCAGACGCACGACACCGACGCGCTGCTCAAGCGTCGCTACGATCGCCTGATGAGCTACGGCATCGCCTGAGTTCTTCCTGCGTACATCTCAACGGGCCTTCGGGCCCGTTGTTGTTTAAGCTTGGCCCATGACAGCTCTCGAACTTCGCCTGCGCCAGGCTCTGCAGCCCTGGCGTGCGGCCCGTGCCTGGCGTATCGCCTTTTCCGGTGGCCTGGATTCCAGTGTGCTGCTGCACTTGCTGGCGGATCTCGCCCGGCGCGAGGATCTGCCACCGCTTCGCGCCATCCATGTTCACCATGGCCTGCAGGCGGCGGCCGACACCTGGCCTGAGCATTGTGCGCGGGTCTGCCAGCGGTTGGGCATCGCGCTCGACACGGTCAGGGTTCGCGTCGCGCCAGGCGCCAGCCTCGAACAGGCGGCGCGCCGTGCGCGTTACCAGGCGTTTGCTGAGCGGCTCGAGCCTGGCGAGGTGCTGCTCAGTGCCCAGCATCGCGATGATCAGGCCGAAACCCTGCTGTTTCGTCTGTTGCGCGGCGCCGGTGTGCGTGGTCTGGCGGCGATGCCGTCCAGTCGAGCCTTGGGGCAGGGTAGCCTGGTCCGGCCGCTGCTCAGCTGTTCCAGAGCCGAGTTGCAGGCCTATGCGCAGGATCAGGGTGTGGTCTGGATCGAGGATCCGAGCAACGCCGATGAGCGTTTCAGTCGTAATTTCCTGCGCCACCAGGTGATCCCGCTGCTGGCCGAGCGCTGGCCGCAGGTGGTCACCAGCCTGGCGCGCAGCGCAGCCCATCAGACGGAGTCTCGGCAACTGCTGGATGAGTTGGCTGAGATGGATTTGTGTGCTGCCCGTGGCGTTCCGGCATTTTCCTGGCTGGCGTTGCCGTCTCTGCAGCTGTCGGCGCTAGCCGCTCTGAGTGATGCGCGTCAGCGCAATCTGCTGCGGCATTGGCTGGCGCCGCTGACCCGCATGCCCGATCAGGATCACTGGGCTGGTTGGCGCGATCTGCGCGACGCCGATATCGATGCGACGCCGATCTGGAAGCTGGCCGATGGCGAGTTGCACCGTGCCGATGGGCGGCTGTGGTGGCTCGGCGGCGAGTGGCTCGGCACGCCTGAGTCGATCGATCTGTCCGCCGATCTGTGTTCGCAGCCTCTGGCGCTTCCCGGTAACGGTCATGTGCAGGTGCTCGGTGAGCTGCCACCAGGTCGCTGGCGTCTGCGCTATCGCCAGGGCGGGGAGTCGCTGCAAGTGCCAGGGCGCGGTCGGCGCGATCTCAAGCGTCTGCTCAATGAGCTGAGGGTACCGGCATTCGTGCGTCCGCGCCTGCCGCTATTGTTCGATGGCGATGAGCTGGTGGCGGTGGCAAATCTGACGCAGTCGTCAGTAATCGAGGCGAGCGGGGCGCATGTGCGCTGGTCGCCGCCTATCGGCGTGCAAGGTTTGAGCTGGTAAGGCCTTTCGGGTAGACTACGCTCCCGTCTTACTACAGCTTTTGCCGACTCCCTCAGGGAGCTTGGCGAGCTTGCCATTTTTGCTATTGATGGCGCTCCTTCGCTTTCCCCGGCGGCATTGACCGCTTAAACGCAGACTTCTAGGGTTTTTCATGACGCGCTACATCTTCGTCACGGGTGGTGTTGTTTCTTCATTGGGGAAAGGCATCGCCTCGGCTTCACTGGCGGCCATCCTGGAGGCGCGGGGCCTGAAGGTCACCATGCTCAAGCTGGACCCTTATATCAACGTCGATCCGGGCACCATGAGCCCGTTCCAGCACGGTGAGGTGTTCGTCACCCACGACGGCGCCGAGACCGACCTCGACCTGGGTCACTACGAGCGGTTCATCCGCACCACGATGACCAAGAGCAACAACTTCACCACCGGTCGCGTTTACGAAGATGTGCTGCGCAAGGAGCGCCGTGGTGATTACCTGGGCGCGACCATCCAGGTCATTCCGCACATCACCGACGAGATCAAACGCCGCATCATCAAGGGTGCCGGCGATGCCGACGTGGCCCTGGTGGAGATCGGCGGCACCGTGGGCGACATCGAGTCGCAGCCGTTCCTCGAGGCCATCCGCCAACTGCGTGTGGAAGTGGGCGCCAAGCGCGCCATGCTGATGCACCTGACCCTGGTGCCCTACATTGCCACCGCTGGCGAGACCAAGACCAAGCCGACCCAGCACTCGGTCAAGGAACTGCGCTCCATCGGCCTGCAGCCGGACGTGCTGGTGTGCCGCTCCGATCACCCGATCGACGTTTCCTCGCGGCGCAAGATCGCCCTGTTCACCAACGTCGAAGAGCGTGCGGTGATCAGCCTGGAAGACGTCGACACCATCTACAAGATCCCGGGTGTGCTGCATGCCCAGGGCCTGGATGACTTCGTCGTCGAGCGCTTCGGTCTGGAGTGCGGCGGTGCCGACCTGTCCGAGTGGGATCGCGTGGTCGACGCCAAGCTCAACCCGGAAAAAGAAGTCACCATCGCCATGGTCGGCAAGTACATGGAGCTGCTCGATGCGTACAAGTCGCTGATCGAAGCGATGAGTCACGCCGGCATCCAGAACCGTACCAAGGTCAACCTGCGTTACATCGACTCCGAAGACATCGAGAATCAGGGCACTGCTCTGCTCGAAGGCGTCGACGCCATCCTGGTTCCGGGCGGCTTCGGCCTGCGCGGCGTGGAAGGCAAGATCAAGACCGTGCAATACGCTCGTGAGAACAAGATTCCTTACCTGGGTATATGTCTCGGCATGCAGGTGGCGGTGATCGAGTACGCCCGCAACGTGGTGGGCTGGGCCGATGCCAACTCCACCGAGTTCGACATGGCCAGCCAGCATCCGGTGGTCGGTCTGATCACCGAATGGCAAGACGCCGCAGGCGGCGTCGAGCAGCGCAGCGAGAGCTCCGACCTGGGCGGCACCATGCGCCTCGGCGCGCAGGATTGCCAGCTGCAGGCCGGCTCCCTGGTGCACGGCTGCTACGGCAAGGACGTGATCGTCGAGCGGCACCGTCACCGTTACGAGGTGAACAACAACCTGCTGCCGAGCCTGACCGAGGCGGGCCTGAAGGTCACCGGTCGTTCTGGCGATGGCGCGCTGGTCGAAGTGGTCGAGGCGCCGGAGCATCCGTGGTTCGTCGCCTGCCAGTTCCACCCGGAGTTCACCTCCACGCCGCGTGATGGCCATCCGCTGTTCAGCGGTTTCGTCAACGCCGCTCTGGCGCAGAAAGCGAAGAAGGTCTGATCCATGGCACAGAAGATCATCAAGGTTCGCGACATCGAGATCGCCAACGACAAGCCTTTCGTGCTGTTCGGCGGCATTAATGTGCTCGAGTCGCGTGACCTGGCCATGCAGGCCTGCGAGGAATACGTGCGGGTGACCGAGAAGCTCGGCATTCCTTACGTGTTCAAGGCCAGCTTCGACAAGGCCAACCGCTCCTCCGTCACTTCCTTCCGTGGCCCCGGCCTGGAAGAGGGCATGAAGATCTTCGAGGAAGTGAAGAAGACCTTCGGCGTGCCGGTGATCACCGATGTGCACGAGCCGCATCAGGCGGCTGCGGTTGCCGAGGTGTGCGACATCATCCAGTTGCCGGCCTTCCTTTCGCGGCAGACCGACCTGGTGGTGGCCATGGCCAAGACCGGCGCGGTGATCAACATCAAGAAGGCGCAGTTCCTCGCCCCGCAGGAAATGAAGCACATCCTGACCAAGTGCGAAGAGGCCGGTAATGATCAACTGATCCTCTGCGAGCGTGGTTCCTCCTTCGGTTACAACAACCTGGTGGTGGACATGCTTGGCTTCGGCATCATGAAGCAGTTCGAGTACCCGGTGTTCTTCGATGTGACCCACGCCCTGCAGATGCCGGGTGGTCGCGCCGACTCTGCTGGCGGTCGCCGTGCCCAGGTTACCGACCTGGCCAAGGCCGGCATGAGCCAGGGCCTGGCCGGGCTGTTCCTCGAAGCGCACCCGGATCCGGAAAACGCCAAGTGCGATGGCCCTTGCGCGCTGCGCCTGAACAAGCTGGAGCCGTTCCTCGCCCAACTCAAGCAGCTGGACGATCTGGTGAAGAGTTTTCCGCCAATCGAGACTGCCTGAGCCGGCCGTAATCCGGTAAAGTGCCGCCCGAGAAAAATCCCCCTGACCCGTGAGTCAGAGTGAGCCGTCGCTTTGCCCTCGGGCAGCGATGGCCCAGTGCAGCCTGCTGCTGCCGTCTTATCGTCAACCTTTGGAGCGTTATCAAGAATGGCAAAGATCGTCGACATCAAGGGTCGTGAGGTTCTCGACTCCCGCGGCAACCCGACCGTGGAAGCGGATGTAATTCTGGAAGGCGGGATCGTCGGCAGCGCGTGCGCTCCGTCCGGCGCCTCCACCGGCTCGCGCGAAGCGCTGGAGCTGCGTGACGGCGACAAGAGCCGTTACCTGGGCAAGGGCGTGTTGAAAGCTGTCGCCAACATCAACGGCCCCATCCGTGACCTGCTGCTGGGCAAGGACGCGGCCGATCAGCAGGCTCTGGATCACGCGATGATCGAGCTCGACGGTACCGAGAACAAGGCCAAGCTGGGCGCCAACGCCATCCTCGCCGTGTCCCTGGCTGCCGCCAAAGCTGCTGCCCAGGCCAAGGGCGTGCCGCTCTACGCGCACATCGCTGACCTGAACGGCACGCCGGGCGTGTACTCCATGCCGGTGCCGATGATGAACATCATCAACGGCGGCGAGCATGCCGATAACAACGTCGACATCCAGGAGTTCATGGTGCAGCCGGTTGGCGCCAAGAACTTCGCCGACGCACTGCGCATGGGCGCGGAAATCTTCCACCACCTCAAGGCCGTCCTGAAGGCCCGTGGCCTGAACACTGCCGTCGGTGACGAAGGTGGTTTTGCGCCGAACCTGGCTTCCAACGAAGACGCCCTGGCGGCCATCGCCGAAGCCGTTGCCAATGCCGGCTACAAGCTGGGTGACGACGTGACCCTGGCTCTGGACTGCGCCTCCAGCGAGTTCTTCAAAGACGGCAAGTACGACCTGGAAGGTGAAGGCAAGGTATTCAGCGCCGAAGGCTTCGCCGATTACCTGGCCGGTCTGACCGAGCGCTACCCGATCATCTCCATCGAAGATGGCATGGACGAGTCCGACTGGGCTGGCTGGAAAGTCCTGACCGACAAGATCGGCGAGAAGGTACAGCTGGTTGGCGACGATCTGTTCGTGACCAATACCAAGATCCTCAAGCGCGGTATCGACGAGAAGATCGGCAACTCGATCCTGATCAAGTTCAACCAGATCGGCTCGCTGACCGAGACCCTGGAAGCCATCCAGATGGCCAAGGCTGCCGGTTTCACCGCGGTGATTTCGCACCGTAGTGGCGAAACCGAAGACAGCACCATCGCCGACCTGGCAGTGGGTACTGCCGCAGGTCAGATCAAGACCGGCTCGCTGTGCCGCTCCGACCGCGTGTCCAAGTACAACCAACTGCTGCGTATCGAAGAGCAGCTGGCCGGTAAGGCACCCTACAAGGGCCGTGCCGAGTTCCGCGGCTAAGCACTGCGTATGAGAAAAGGGCGACGCAAGTCGCCCTTTTTCGTGGCGGCTCCAGCGCTGGTGCGGCATGTAGGAGCGGATTTATCCGCGATCTTTCGCGGCTCAAGCCGCTCCTACAAACCTTGCGCCGTTGCTGATATGGCCTTTTTCGTGGACGCTTCGTCGATCTCTGGGAACCATTGCACGGATGCAGGTACTGAAACCCCATGTCACTCATCAGCCGGCTTCTTTTCAAGCATGAACGCAGCCCCTACCATGCCGATTACTCAATCTGCGAGTCGCTCCATGCGTAGTCCGTACTGGCTGTTCATCGTGCTGATCCTGTTGCTGGCCGGGCTGCAGTATCGCCTGTGGGTCGGCGAGGGCAGCCTTGCCCAGGTGAGTCGCCTGCAGCAGCAGATTGCCGAGCAGCGAGGCGAGAACGAGCGCCTGCTGGAGCGTAACCGGATCCTCGAGGCCGAGGTGATGGAGCTCAAGCGCGGTATGGAAACCGTGGAAGAGCGTGCGCGTCAGGAGCTGGGCATGCTCAAAGAGGGTGAAACCCTCTATCTGCTGACCGAATGAGCACCAGGTTCTGGCTGGTGATTCCAGCTGCCGGCGTTGGTGCGCGAATGGCTGCCGACCGCCCCAAGCAGTACCTGCAGATCGCAGGTCGCTGCATTCTCGAACACAGCCTGCATTGCTTCCTCGATCACCCCGGCCTGCTGGGCGCCACGGTGTGCGTGGCGGTGGACGATCCGTTCTGGCCGCAACTCCCGGTTGCCAGCGACCCGCGTGTACGTCGCGCGCCTGGTGGGCGCGAGCGGGCCGATTCGGTATTGGCAGGGTTGCAGGCGCTGCTGGCCGAGGGCGCTGGCGCCGAGGACTGGGTGCTGGTGCATGACGCCGCACGTCCCAATCTGGCCAGGGATGACCTGAATCGTCTGTTGGACAATCTGGCCGATGACCCTGTCGGCGGTCTGCTGGCGGTGCCGGCGCGCGATACGCTCAAGCGTGCCGGAGCGGATGGCCGCGTGGCGCAGACAGTGGATCGCAGCGTGATCTGGCAGGCCTACACGCCGCAGATGTTCCGCCTCGGGGCTCTGCATCGCGCGTTGACTCAGGCCCTGCAGGCGCAGGTGGCGATCACCGATGAGGCCTCCGCCATGGAGTGGGTGGGACTGGCGCCACGTCTGATCGAGGGCCGGGCGGACAACCTCAAGGTCACCCGCCCGGAAGATCTGCACTATCTGCAGTCGCTATGGCCGCACGGCCATTGAGTCGGTTCCGACCTCAGTGCGTCCAGCGTTTTGCGTCCTTGCCAAGGTTGCGATCCAGCGCGTTGGTCAGCTTGTTCATGGCGCCTTCGATGGCTTGATGAAGTTCTTCGGCATCGTGTGACACCGTCAGCGGGTCACGGCCTTTCATCCGTGCCTCGACCTTGCAGCGTTTGTCCTGGGGGCCGCTCTTGAGCGCGTTCTCGTCGGAAAGGTGGACTTCGATGCGGGTGAGGCGATCCTCGTAGCGTTGGAGCTTTTCGCGGACGCGGCTGCTGATGTCCTCCTTGAAGGTCATCGACGAGGCAACGTGCTTACCGCTGTTGACCAGAACCTGCATAACCATTTCCTCATGCTGCTGAGTTCGTGAGGCCCCGTTCGGTGGGGCATTGGTTGTGACGCGGCGGCCTGGCTCAAGTTTCGCCCCGGCTTGTGACATTCCGTGACCGTTCAGTTGAGTGACAAGGTTGTTGCAGGGCGTCAGCTCGGATCGAGGTATTCGGCGCGTTGGCTCAGGCCCAGGCGCAGCGAGTCGATCAACTGACGCACCTTTGGCGAGAGATGGCGTTGTTGTGGGTAGATCGCCCAGACCGCTGTATTGGGTGGGCGGTGCTGTTCCAGCAGGGAGGTCAGCCGGCCGCTGCGCAGGTGTTCCAGTACGTAATAGTCCGGCAACTGGCACAGGCCGAATCCACGCAGGGCTGCGTCGAGTACCGCCTGGCCGCTGTTGCAGCGCCAGTTGCCTTGGACCCGTACCTGGGTTTCGCGGCCGTTCTCGGCAAAGCTCCAATGCTCGCTGCTGCCGATCAGGCAGTTATGGCGGGCCAGCTCCGACAGCGAGTGCGGACGGCCATAGCGCTGCAGGTACTCGGGGGCGGCGCACAGGTACATCTCGCGCGGTGCCAGGCGCGCCGCCATCAGTCGCGAGTCCTGCAGGCGGCCGAGGCGGATGGCCAGGTCGAGGCCTTCGTGCAGCAGATCCAGTTGACGGTTGGACAGTTCGATCTCGACGCGCAACTGCGGGTGGCGGGCCATGAAGTCATTCACCAGCGGTACGATGAAGCGCTCGCCGTAGGCCACCGCGCAGGTCATGCGCAGCAGGCCCTTGGGTTCAGCTCCGAGGTCGCCGACCGCTCGCAATGCCTCTTCACGCGCATCCTGCAGGCGCTGGCAGTGCTGCAGGAACAGTTCACCGGCCTCGGTCAGGGCCACACGGCGTGTGCTGCGATAGAACAGGCGACTTTGCAGCCGGTCTTCCAGGCGCGCCACCTGACGACTCACCTGCGAGGTGGACAGGCCCAGGCGCTCGGCGGCAGCACTGAACTGGCCACATTCGGCGACTGCGACGAACTCGTCGAGTCCTTCCCAGCGACTCATGGCGTTCTCCTCTGGTATTCGTGGTAGTGCATATTATCCCTGTGCTGCAATAATGTTTTGATATTTGGCTGATTATCTCCGCGTTGCCTTGACCTAGACTACTCCGCACTTTCGTAACGCTCAGGAGAGCTTTCATGATCAAGTCCCGTGCTGCCGTCGCTTTCGCTCCTAACGAGCCGCTGAAGATCGTCGAGATCGATGTCGAGCCGCCGAAGGCTGGCGAGGTGCTGGTGCGCATCGTCGCTACCGGTGTCTGCCATACAGACGCTTACACCCTGTCCGGTCAGGACTCCGAAGGTGTGTTCCCCTGCGTGCTGGGTCACGAGGGTGGCGGTATCGTCGAGGCTGTCGGCGAGGGCGTGACCTCGGTAAAGGTCGGTGACCACGTGATCCCGCTGTACACCGCCGAGTGCGGCGAGTGCAAATTCTGCAAATCCGGCAAGACCAACCTGTGCAGCTCGGTGCGTGCCACCCAGGGCAAGGGCCTGATGCCGGACGGCACCAGCCGCTTCAGCTACAACGGTGAGCCGGTCTACCACTACATGGGGTGCTCGACCTTCTCCGAGTACACCGTGTTGCCGGAAGTCTCGGTTGCCGTGATCCCCAAAGAAGCTCCGCTGGACAAGGTCTGCCTGCTCGGTTGCGGTGTGACCACCGGTATCGGCGCCGTGCTCAACACCGCCAAGGTGGAAGAGGGTGCGACCGTGGCCATCTTCGGTCTGGGCGGCATCGGCCTGGCGGCGATCATCGGTGCGAAGATGGCCAAGGCCTCGCGCATCATCGGCATCGACATAAACCCGGCCAAGGAAGCGGTTGCCCGCGAGCTGGGTGTGACCGACTTCGTCAACCCGAAAGAGCACAGCAAGCCGATTCAGGACGTCATTGTCGAGATGACCGATGGCGGCGTCGACTACAGCTTCGAGTGCATCGGCAACGTGCAACTGATGCGTGCGGCGCTGGAGTGCTGCCACAAGGGCTGGGGTGAGTCGACCATCATCGGCGTGGCGCCGGCCGGTGCCGAGATCAGCACCCGTCCGTTCCAGCTGGTCACTGGTCGCGTCTGGCGCGGCAGCGCCTTCGGTGGCGTGAAAGGCCGCAGCGAGCTGCCGAGCTATGTCGAGAAGTCGCAGAAGGGCGAGATTCCGCTGGACACCTTCATCACCCACAACATGGGCCTGGACGAGATCAACGAAGCGTTCGAGCTGATGCACGAAGGCAAGAGCATCCGTACCGTCATTCACTTCTGAGTCACTGACGCGCCCGGGGCCTGATGCCCCGGGCCGCAGTTTCCTCTTTCGCGGGAGGTTTCATGGAAAACATTTCCTGCCAGAAGAGCTTCGGCGGCTGGCACAAGCGTTATCGTCATCGTTCCACCACCCTCAATTGCGACATGGTCTTCGCCGTCTATCTGCCACCACAGGCCGAGCAGGGCGGCAAGCTGCCGGTGCTGTACTGGCTCAGTGGCCTGACCTGCACCGATGAGAACTTCATGCAGAAGGCCGGTGCCCAGCGCATGGCTGCTGAACTGGGGCTGATCATCGTTGCGCCGGACACCAGTCCGCGTGGCGAAGGCGTGGCCGACGACGCCAACGGTGCCTATGACTTCGGTCTGGGTGCCGGCTTCTATGTCAACGCGACTCAGGAGCCTTTCGCGCGTCACTACCGCATGTATGACTATGTGGTGCAGGAGTTGCCGGCGTTGATCGAGGCCAACTTCCCGGTTTCGGACAAGCGCGGTATCAGCGGTCACTCCATGGGTGGTCACGGGGCGCTGATCTGCGCGCTGAAGAATCCGGGGCGCTATCAATCGGTATCGGCGTTCGCGCCGATCAGCAATCCGATGAACTGTCCGTGGGGCGAGAAAGCGCTTTCACTGTATCTGGGTGAAGAGCGTTCGCGCTGGCGTGAGTGGGATGCCAGCGTGCTGATGGCCGAGGCCAGCGAAAAGTTGCCGATTCTGGTGGATCAGGGAGATCGCGACGACTTCCTCGAAGGGCAGCTCAAGCCGCAGGCGTTGCAGGCTGCTGCCAAGGCTGCCGGTCACCCGCTGACGCTGCGTATGCAGCCAGGCTATGACCACAGCTACTACTTCATCGCCAGCTTCATCGATGATCACCTGCGCCACCACGCGGATGCCCTGGCGTAAGGTGCGCAACGCGCACCCCAGGTGGTGCCGGTGCATGTAGAATCACGCCCTGACTTTTTCAGGGCGTTGTTCTTTATGCGTATCGGTCATGGTTATGACGTACACCGCTTCGGCGAAGGTGATTTCATCACCCTCGGCGGCGTGCGGATTCCCCATAAATTCGGTCTTGTCGCCCATTCCGATGGCGACGTACTGCTGCATGCCCTGAGCGATGCCCTGCTCGGTGCGGTGGCGCTGGGCGATATCGGCAAGCACTTCCCCGATACCGATCCGACCTTCAAGGGCGCCGACAGCCGTGTGCTGCTGCGCCATGTGATGGGGCTGGTGCGCGCCAAGGGTTACGCGGTGGGTAATGTCGACGCAACCATCATTGCCCAGGCACCGAAGATGGCGCCGCATATCCAGAGCATGCGCGAGCGCATCGCCGAGGATCTGGGTGTCGAGTTGGATCAGGTCAACGTCAAGGCCACCACCACCGAGAAGCTCGGTTTCACCGGGCGCGAGGAGGGTATCGCGGTGCACGCCGTGACCCTGCTGGTCAAGGCATGAACGAGCTGCAACTGCTGGGCCCGCGCGCTCATGGCGAGGCCTGTGGGCGTGCGGTGCTCAAGGCCACGGCCGAGGATTTCCAGGTCGACGAAGTGTTGGACATTCCGCTCACCGGCCAGGGCGAGCACCTCTGGTTGTGGGTGGAAAAACGTGGCCTGAATACCGAGGAGGCCGCCCGACGTATCGCCCGCGCTGCTGGTCTGCCGCTCAAGGCTGTCAGCTATGCCGGGCTCAAGGATCGTCAGGCGCTGACTCGGCAGTGGTTCAGCCTGCATCTGCCGGGCAAGGCCGATCCCGATCTGGCTGCAGCGCAGGGCGATGACCTGGCTGTTCTCAGCGCTCAGCGGCACAACCGCAAGCTGCAGCGTGGTGCTCATGCTGCCAATGGTTTCACCTTGCGCCTGACTGCCCTGGACGCGGATCGCGATGCACTGGAGCAACGCCTGCAGCGTATCGCCGAACAAGGCGTGCCCAATTATTTCGGCTTGCAGCGTTTCGGCTTCGATGGCGGCAATGTCGAGCAGGCACGTGACTTCGCCTCGCGGCTAGAGCTGCCGGTGCAACGCAACCTGCGCTCGCGCCTGCTTTCCTCGGCACGCAGCTACCTGTTCAACCAGGTACTGGCCAGGCGCGTGGCTGCCGGCACCTGGAACCAGGCGCAGATCGGTGACCTGCTGGCGTTCACCGGCAGTCGCAGCTTCTTCATGGCCGGCGAGGCCGAGTGCGCTGACCCACGCCTGGCCATTCTCGATCTGCATCCGACCGGTCCGCTGTGGGGCGACGGGCCTTTGCCGACTGCTGGGCAGACCCAGCAGCTTGAGCAAAGCGTGGCCGATGAGGCTGCGCAACTGGTGCAATGGTTGATCAAGGCGGACATGGAGCACGAACGGCGAATTCTGCGCCTCCCCATTGGCGGCCTGTCATGGCATTATCCCGAGCCCGATATTCTGCAACTTGCATTCGTCCTGCCGGCCGGGTGTTTCGCCACCGTGGTGGTGCGCGAACTGCTCGATCTGGTGCCAGCAGGGCAGACGGATACTCCATGCGAATTCTGATTTCCAACGACGATGGGGTGAACGCCCCCGGTATCGCTGCGTTGCACCAGGCTCTGGCTGACTACGCCGAATGTGTGGTGATCGCGCCTGCCGAAGACAAGAGCGGTGCCAGCAGTGCGCTGACGCTCGATCGTCCGCTTCACCCGATGGCCTTGGCCAACGGTTACATCAGCCTCAATGGCACACCGACCGACTGTGTGCACCTGGGCCTTAATGGCTTGCTCGAGCAGACGCCGGATATGGTCGTCTCAGGCATCAACCTGGGCGCCAATCTGGGCGATGACGTGCTCTATTCCGGCACCGTTGCTGCGGCGCTGGAAGGTCGCTTTCTGAGCAAGCCGGCGTTCGCCTTTTCGTTACTTTCGCGCCTGCCCGACAACTTGCCCACCGCTGCCTACTTCGCGCGTAAGCTGGTCGAGGCGCATGCGACCCTGGAGTTGCCACCGCGCACGGTGCTCAACGTCAATGTGCCGAACCTGCCGCTGGAGCACATTCGTGGCGTGCAATTGACCCGCTTGGGCCATCGTGCCCGCGCTGCGGCGCCGGTCAAGGTGGTCAACCCGCGCGGCAAGGAAGGTTACTGGATCGCGGCGGCCGGGGATGTCGAGGACGGCAGCCAGGGCACCGATTTTCATGCTGTGATGCAGGGTTATGTATCGATCACGCCGCTACGGCTCGATCGCACGTTCAATGAGGCCCTTGAAACTATGGATGGCTGGTTGGAGGGTATCTTCTGATGCGTGGACAGGACGACATGCAGCGAAGCGGGATCGGCATGACCTCGCAGCGTACCCGTGAACGATTGATTCAGCGCCTCTACGAGGAAGGGCTGTCCAACGCGCGGGTGCTGGAAGTGATCCGCCGTACACCGCGTCATCTGTTCGTCGATGAGGCGCTGGCCCATCGCGCTTACGAAGACACCGCGCTGCCCATCGGCCATAACCAGACCATTTCCCAGCCGTACATGGTCGGTCGCATGACCGAGCTGCTGCTGGCCGCCGGCCCGCTGGACAAGGTGCTGGAGATTGGCACCGGTTCCGGTTACCAGACTGCCGTGCTGGCGCAGCTGGTCGAGCGGGTATTCTCGGTGGAGCGCATACAGGTGCTGCAGGATCGCGCCAAGGAGCGCCTGGTCGAACTCAAGCTGCGCAACGTGGTCTTTCGCTGGGGTGATGGCTGGGAAGGCTGGAACGCACTCGGCCCTTACAACGGCATCATCGTCACGGCTGCCGCAGCGCAGGTGCCGCAGGCCTTGCTCGACCAACTGGCCCCGGGTGGGCGCCTGGTCATTCCGGTCGGTAGCGGCGATGTCCAGCAGCTGCTGCTGATCATTCGTGAAGAGGATGGTTTTTCCCGCCACATCCTCGATGCCGTGCGCTTCGTACCGCTACTCAACGGGCCTTTGGCCTGATCGCTCTATCGATCTGGAAGGATCCATGAAGAAACATTTCCTGCTCTATGCCAAGGGCCTGGCCATGGGCGCTGCGGATGTCGTGCCCGGCGTTTCCGGTGGCACCATCGCTTTCATCAGCGGCATCTACGACGAGTTGCTGCGTTCCATCGCTCATGTTCCCGAAGCGCTCCTGCTGCTGCTGCGCGGTCGCATCAAGGACGCCTGGCAGATGGCCAACGCGACCTTTCTGCTGGTGCTGCTGTGCGGCATCCTCACCAGCGTTCTCACGCTCGCGCGTCTGATCACATACCTGCTGCACCACCACCCGATTCCGGTGTGGTCGTTCTTCTTTGGCCTGATTCTGGTATCCGCCTACCTGGTTGGGCGGGAAATCAACCGCTGGAACTGGAGCCGGGCGCTGAGCTTCGTGCTCGGCCTGGCTTTCGCTTACTGGATCACCGTCGCCGCGCCCATGCAGTGGGGCAGCGATCTGCCGACCCTGTTTCTGGCGGGTGCCATCGCCATCTGCGCGATGATCCTGCCGGGTATTTCGGGTAGCTTCATTCTGCTGCTGCTGGGCCTGTATTCGGTGGTGCTGGGGGCCGTGAAGGACTTCAATCTGCTGGTCCTGGCGGTGTTCGCCAGTGGCTGTCTGGTGGGTATTCTCAGCTTCGCTCGCCTACTCAGCTGGCTGCTTTCACGCTGGCGCGATCTGAGCCTGGCGTTTCTGACCGGCCTGATGCTGGGTTCGCTGAACAAGGTATGGCCCTGGAAAGAAACCCTGAGCTGGCGTATCGACAGCAAAGGCGAGCAGGTGCCATTGCTGGAAAGCAATCTTCTGCCGGGGCATTTTGCCGAAGTCAGTGGTCAGGATCCGCAGGTGATGTTCGCCGTGGCGCTGGCAATCGGCGGTGTCGTTCTGGTATTGGGTCTTGAGTGGTTGGCAAGTCGTCGGCCGGTCGATACTGGCCGCAGTGAATAAATACGGCACAATAGACGTCTTACTCGGAATCATTCAGGGAGCAGTTGGGTGAGTTGGAGCGTCCTTCACGTGCTAGTCCGCGCAGTAGCAGCCGTTCGCCTGCCTCTGGCGATGCTTGCTGCCTGCGCCCTGGTCGGCTGCGCAAGCTCGCCTCCAGGTGGTGTGCAGGTGGTCGAGCGCGGGCAGAACCAGGGGCGTGCTCCGGTGATACAGCGTCAGCCCGTGCGCAACGGCCACTATGTGGTGCAGCGTGGCGATACGCTCTATTCCATTGCATTTCGTTTCGGCTGGGACTGGAAGGCGCTGGCTGCTCATAACGGCCTGCGCGATCCTTACGTGATCCGAGTTGGTCAGGCGATTCGTTTCGACAACCGGCCGGTAGCCAGCAGCCGCCCAGTTGCCTCGACCCCTGCCACTTCACCTGTAGTCACCCGGCCGGTGCCCAATCGTCCGCCCGTTGCTGTGACAGCGCCGCCTGCTACGCAGCCGGCCCGACCGCCGGTAACCAACACGCCGGCGACCACACCGGTGACGCCGGTGAGCCGCTCTGCCAGTGGCTGGTCATGGCCCACTCAGGGCGCGGTGATCAGTCGATTCTCCTCAAACGGTAGTTTGAATAAAGGCATTGATATCGCGGGGGAATTAGGACAGCCTGTTTTAGCTGCGTCTGATGGTTCAGTGGTGTACGCCGGGAGTGGTTTGCGGGGCTACGGCGAGTTGATCATCATCAAGCACAGCGATACCTACGTAAGTGCCTACGGTCATAACCGCAGGTTGTTGGTACGGGAGGGGCAGCAGGTCAAAGCCGGGCAAAGCATTGCCGAGATGGGGTCCACAGGGGCCGACCGGGTGAAACTGCACTTCGAGATTCGCCGCCAAGGTAAACCTGTCGATCCGCTGCAATATCTGCCACGTCGTTGATCCGCCGCTGACTCATTCCATCACGTAGGTGGGACGGGCTCAGGTATGGCCAGGACGGTTCAGCCAGAGTCTGTTGTCGAACTCAGCTAGGGACAACAACAATGGCTCTCATCAAAAAAGAAGCGCCGGAGTTTGACGTCGACGATGAACTGCTCCTCATGGAGCCTGGCATCGTATTCGGCGAGGTTCCGGGCGATAAGGTGGAAGCACCGGTCGCACGTACCAAGGCCAAGAACGCCACCCCCTCCAAGCAGCACAAATACATCGACTACACCCGGGCGCTAGACGCCACTCAGCTCTACCTCAACGAAATCGGTTTCTCTCCTTTGCTCACTCCCGAAGAGGAAGTGCACTTCGCGCGTCTGGCGCAGAAGGGCGATCCTGCCGGGCGCAAGCGCATGATCGAGAGCAACCTGCGTCTGGTCGTGAAGATCGCCAGGCGTTACGTCAACCGTGGTCTTTCTCTGCTCGATCTGATCGAAGAGGGCAACCTCGGCTTGATTCGCGCCGTGGAAAAATTCGATCCGGAGCGGGGGTTCCGTTTCTCGACTTACGCAACCTGGTGGATTCGCCAGACCATCGAACGCGCCATCATGAACCAGACGCGAACCATCCGTTTGCCGATTCATGTGGTCAAAGAACTCAATGTCTACCTGCGCGCGGCGCGTGAACTGACCCAGAAGCTCGACCATGAGCCTTCAGCGGAAGAGATAGCCAACCTGCTGGAGAAACCGGTGGGTGAGGTCAAGCGTATGCTCGGCCTCAACGAGCGGGTGTCTTCGGTGGACGTTTCGCTTGGTCCGGACTCGGACAAGACGCTACTCGATACCCTGACCGATGATCGTCCGACCGATCCTTGCGAGCTGTTGCAGGACGATGACCTGTCGCAGAGCATCGATCAGTGGCTCTCTGACCTGACCGACAAGCAGCGTGAAGTCGTCGTGCGTCGCTTCGGCTTACGCGGTCATGAGAGCTGTACCCTGGAAGAGGTTGGCCAGGAGATCGGCCTGACTCGCGAACGAGTAAGGCAGATTCAGGTTGAGGCGCTCAAGCGTTTGCGGGAGATCCTCGAGAAGAACGGCTTGTCCAGCGACGCCTTGTTCCAGTGAGGTGATCGCCTCGATCACGAACCCGGCTCCGGCCGGGTTTTTTATGCGCCTTGATGTAAGTCATCGCTTACATAAGCTGTCAGTGTTTGTTGTGAAAACCCAGAGTTTTCACTGGTTTTTTTATTAAATTGTTGTTTTGTAAGGATTTTTAAAAATTAATGCTCGCCTGCTGGGCGAGAATTGGCGGGTTGTGCCTCTGTTTGGAACGGCTAATATCACAACCGTGCTCAGGGACAAGCACAGGTCATCAGGATGATGACCAGGAACATCGCAAGAAGCGATTCATCAGGACGATGAGTTGGGAAACAAAGGGACTAGGGAATAAAAGTGGGCGGCGTGAGCCGCCCCTTTTTTTGCCCGCCATTCAAGATTGCAGGCTTGCCGAGCAGTGTGAGCTGCTGAAAGTAAAAGACCCGCACTTGGCGGGTCTTTGTGTTTCTGGGCGAACTCAGCGCTCCAGATGCTGCAGCTTGTCCTTCACGCCATCCCACTCTTCGGCGTCCGGCAGTGCTTCTTTCTTCTCGGTGATGTTCGGCCACACTTCCGCCAGGTCGGCGTTCAACTCGATGAACTCCTGTTGATCTTCCGGTACTTCATCTTCCGAGAAGATCGCCTGGGCAGGGCATTCCGGCTCGCACAGGGCGCAATCAATGCACTCGTCCGGGTGAATGACCAGGAAGTTCGGGCCTTCGTAGAAGCAGTCCACCGGGCAGACTTCCACACAGTCGGTATATTTACACTTGATGCAGTTGTCGGTGACGACGAAGGTCATGTCTGATTCTCTCCTCGGGCGGCGTTCTGGGCTCTTTCTCTGAAGGGCTGCCAGGCGCTCTGTCTGTGGCCGCGGCTCAGGCTGTAAACCGGGCGGTCGTAAAATTGCGCGCGATTCTAGCAGTTTGTTGTATTGAGCGTTAGATCTGCGTCTTCCATGTATATAACAGCTCCAGCGCTTTGCGCGGAGTCAGATCATCCGGATTGATCTTGCCCAATTGCTCCAGCAGCGGGTGCGGCACGCTGGCGAACAGGTCGCTCTGCATCGGCGCCTGCGGTTTACCGGGCTCCTGGCGGGGCGGTTCGTGCGGCAGGCTGGTAGCCTCCAGGCGCGCCAGGTGCTCGCGCGCACGGCTGATCACCGTGCCAGGCACGCCGGCCAGTTGCGCCACGGCCAGGCCATAGCTCTGGCTCGCCGGGCCGGGTTGCACGTGATGGAGGAAGACGATGCGCTCGTTGTGCTCGGTCGCCGAGAGGTGCACGTTGGCCACTACAGGTTCGCTTTCGGGGAGCACGGTCAGCTCGAAATAGTGGGTGGCGAACAGCGTGAAGGCGCGCAGGTGGGCCAGGTGTTCGGCTGCCGACCAGGCCAGTGACAGGCCATCGAAGGTGCTGGTACCACGGCCGACCTCGTCCATCAGTACCAGGCTGCGCTCGCTGGCGTTGTGCAGGATATTGGCGGTTTCGCTCATTTCCACCATGAAGGTGGAGCGACCGCCAGCGAGGTCATCGCTCGAACCGATACGGGTGAAGATGCGGTCGACCAGTGACAGCTCGCAGGCTGCGGCCGGGACGAAGCTGCCGATATGGGCCAGCAGCACGATTAGCGCAGTCTGACGCATATAGGTGGATTTACCGCCCATGTTCGGGCCGGTGATGACCAGCATGCGGCGGTTGTCGTCGAGGTTCAGGTCGTTGGCCACGAAGGGCGTGGTCAGCACCTGTTCGACCACCGGGTGGCGGCCCTGGTCGATGCGCATGCAGGGCTCGTCGACGAAGCGCGGGCGATTCAGGTCGAGGTTCAGCGCGCGTTCTGCAAGGTTGCTCAGCACGTCCAGTTCGGCCAGGGCCGAGGCACTGTCCTGCAGCGGCGCCAGATGTCCGATCAGGCGCTCGAGCAGCTCGTCGTAAAGCATCTTCTCGCGTGCCAGGGCACGGCTCTTGGCCGACAGCGCCTTGTCTTCGAATTCTTTCAATTCGGGGGTGATGAAGCGCTCGGCACCCTTGAGCGTCTGCCGGCGGATGTAGTCGGCCGGCGCCGATTCGGCCTGCTTGGTCGGCAGCTCGATGAAGTAGCCGTGTACGCGGTTGTAGCCCACCTTGAGGTTGGCCAGGCCGCTACGAGCTTTTTCGCGGGCTTCCAGGTCCATGAGGAACTGCCCGGCGTTCTCGCTCATCGCCTGCAGTTCGTCCAGCTCGGCGTCGTAGCCGGTCTTGAGCACGCCGCCGTCACGAATCACTGCCGGCGGATTGTCGATGATGGCGCGGGCCAGCAGGTCGGCCAGTTCCGGATAGGTGGCGATGGTACTGGCCAGCTGTTGCAGGTGCGGTATGTCCAGTGCGGCCATCGCCTGCTGCAGTTCGGGCAGCGCGGCGAGAGCGTCACGCAGGCGAGCCAGGTCACGTGGGCGGGCATTGCGCAGGCCGATGCGAGCGAGGATGCGCTCCAGGTCGCCGATTTCCTTGAGCTGCGGTTGCAGCGTTTCGAAACGGTAGCCATCGAGCAGGCAGGCGATGGCGTCCTGACGTGCTTCCAATACTGCGCGATCACGCAGCGGGCGGTTCAGCCAGCGCCCCAGCAAGCGGCTGGCCATGGCGGTCTGGCAACGGTCCACCACCGACTGCAGGGTATTGTCGCGACCACCGGCGAGGTTGATGTCCAACTCCAGGTTGCGACGGCTGGCGCCGTCCAGAATCACCGTGTCGTCCAGGCGCTCGTGGCGCAGGCTGCGCAGGTGGGGCAGGGCAGTACGCTGGGTTTCCTTGGCGTAACCGAGCAGGCAGCCGGCGGCGCCAATGGCCAGGGTCAGGTTCTCGCAACCGAAGCCTTTCAGATCCTGGGTGCCGAACTGCTGGCACAGGCTCTTGAAGGCGCTGTCGCGCTCGAAGTCCCAAGGGGCGCGGCGGCGCGAACCCTTGCGCTTCTCGGCGGGCAGGCCCTGTGGCCAATCATCCGGGATCAGCAGTTCGGCGGGGTTCAGGCGTTCCAGTTCGGCCAGCAGATTTTCCCAGCCCTTGATTTCCTGCACGCTGAAGCGGCCGCTGGTGATGTCCAGCACGGCCAGGCCGAACAGGCGTTCATCGCCCAGCACGGCGGCCAGCAGGTTGTCGCGGTGCTCGTCGAGCAGCGCTTCGTCGCTGATGGTGCCAGGGGTGATGATGCGCACTACCTGACGCTCCACCGGGCCCTTGCTGGTGGCCGGGTCGCCGATCTGCTCGCAGATCACCACCGACTCGCCAAGCTTGACCAGCTTGGCCAGGTAACCCTCGACCGAATGGAAAGGAATGCCGCACATGGGAATCGATTGGCCAGCCGACTGGCCGCGTGCGGTCAGGGTGATGTCCAGCAGCTTGGCTGCCTTCTTCGCGTCTTCGTAGAAAATCTCGTAGAAGTCACCCATGCGATAGAACATCAACTGATCCGGGTGCTGGTTCTTCAGCTTCCAGTATTGCTGCATCATCGGGGTGTGTGCGGAGAGATCGGTCATGCCAGGCCTTACGTGCAGTGGGTGTGACGAAGCCAGGAATTTTCCCATACTTCGCCCTTCGGGTGGGCTGCGAATCTGACGCAATTACCCGTCAGTCGCTGAAGGTCACCGAGAACTGGACCACGGCTTCGACCACGCGTTAAGGCTCATTGCGAATTTCGCGAATCACATCGCCAGGCGGCATTGAGCGCCAGTAGCTTGGCCTGCTCGGCAATGCCGCGAATGATTGGAATGATGATGGCTTTCTGCAGTGCCTCTTTTCGTTTCGTCGTCCTAAGTGGCAGTAGACGAAATTTGCCGTTTCCACTGACAGGTCAAGCTGTGTAGGGTTTGTCGTTCCGATGAGTGAGGAGCGGGCATGGATAGAATCAGCCAACTGGCCGAGCAGCTGGGTGCAGCCTTGAACGCGAAGGCTGCGCAGGTCACCACTGCCGAGTCCTGTACCGGTGGCGGCATCGCGGAAGCGATCACCCGTATACCCGGGAGCTCTGCCTGGTTCGAGGCGGGCTACGTGACCTACTCCAACGCTCAGAAAACCAAGCAGCTGGGCGTCTGCGCGGAGCTTTTCGCCAGTGTCGGCGCGGTTAGCCGGGAGGTGGTCGAAGCCATGGTGCGCGGCGCTCAGGCGCACAGCGGTGCGCGTTACGCGGTTGCCGTCAGTGGTGTGGCTGGGCCTGCTGGTGGTTCGCAGGAAAAGCCGGTAGGCACCGTGTGGCTGGCCTGGGGGGATGGCGAGCGTCTCTTCAGTGTGCGTGAGCAGTTCACCGGCAATCGGGACGAGGTGCGCCGACAAACGGTCGAGGCCGCGCTGGCCGGGCTTCTGCGTCTGTTGGCAGAGGAAAATCCGGCAATGGGGTAGGCGGACGACTTGCTCTGTGGAATAATACTGGCTACTTATACAGTTGTTGGCGGCCGCTGAGGCCCTTCTGAACACGTGAGGATGGTAATGGACGAGAACAAGAAGCGCGCTTTGGCGGCTGCCCTGGGGCAGATCGAGAAGCAGTTCGGCAAGGGCGCAGTCATGCGCATGGGCGATCATGAGCGTCAGGCAATTCCGGCCATTTCCACCGGTTCGCTGGGCCTGGATATCGCGCTGGGTATTGGCGGTTTGCCGAAAGGCCGTATCGTTGAAATCTACGGTCCGGAGTCGTCTGGTAAGACCACGCTGACCCTGTCGGTCATCGCTGAAGCTCAGAAGCTTGGCGCGACCTGCGCCTTCGTCGATGCGGAGCACGCGCTGGATCCGGATTATGCCGGCAAGCTCGGTGTCAACGTCGATGATCTGCTGGTCTCGCAGCCGGACACCGGTGAGCAGGCTCTGGAAATCACCGATATGCTGGTGCGCTCCAACGCCATCGACGTGATCATCGTCGACTCCGTGGCGGCTCTGGTACCCAAGGCCGAGATCGAAGGCGAGATGGGCGACATGCATGTCGGCCTGCAGGCTCGCCTGATGAGCCAGGCACTGCGCAAGATCACCGGTAACATCAAGAACGCCAATTGCCTGGTGATCTTCATCAACCAGATTCGCATGAAGATCGGCGTGATGTTCGGTAGCCCGGAAACCACTACTGGCGGTAACGCGCTGAAGTTCTATGCCTCGGTTCGCCTGGACATCCGCCGTACTGGCGCGGTGAAAGAAGGCGAGGAGGTGGTGGGTAGCGAAACCCGCGTGAAGATCGTCAAGAACAAGGTCGCGCCACCGTTCCGTCAGGCAGAGTTCCAGATTCTGTATGGCAAGGGCATCTACCGTAATGGCGAGATCATCGACCTTGGTGTGCAACAGGGCCTGGTCGAAAAATCGGGTGCCTGGTACAGCTATCAGGGCAACAAGATCGGCCAGGGCAAGGCCAATGCCGCCAAGTTCCTTGAAGACAACAAGGAAGTGGCGCGTGAGATCGAAGGTCAGATTCGCCAGAAGTTGCTGGTTCCCAGCACGCCGGCCAAAGCCTCCGCTGACGATCTGGCCGACGCAGAAGTCGACTTCTAAGCTGACCGAACATGGCGGTTGTGCTGGATAACCCGCTCGCCGTCAGGCGAGCGGCAATGGACTTGCTGGCTCGACGCGAGCACGGCCGCGTCGAGCTGACGCGCAAGCTGCGCAAGCGTGGCGCTCCCGAAGACATGATTGAGACCGCTTTGCAGCGGTTGTCAGAGGAGGGTCTGTTATCCGAGGCCCGCTATCTGGAAAGCTTCGTCGCTTATCGGGCACGTGCCGGTTACGGGCCGCTGCGTATTCGTGAAGAGCTTGGCCAGCGTGGACTGGCTCGTGGTGACGTCGACCAGGCACTGCGTGAAAGTGGTATCGACTGGTTCGAGCAGTTGCGTGAAACCTGGCAGCGCAAGTTCGCCGGTCAGCTACCGGCTGACGCCCGCGAACGTGCTCAGCAAGGTCGTTTTCTGGCCTATCGCGGTTATTCGCTGGATATGATCGGGCGTTTGCTGCGAGGTTGCGACGAATAGAGCGCCGCTCTGTTCAGGTTGGCTGGATCGCCAATTGGCGCAAATGGCCCGGTACGTCAGGTGCTCCGGCCAGGCGCAAACCCTCACCCAATGCCGTGGCCTCCTGATGCTCTTTGGGTAGCAGGAGGAACTCTGGCGTGCCGGCTTTTTTCAGTAGTGACAGGCGCGCATAGGGGATGCCGTTGTCCAGCAGCAACCCCATGAAGCCAGGGTCGCTCCAGGCCGCTTCTGGCATGGCGAGTACGTGATAGCGACTCTGCAGGTTGTCCAGGCCTGTCTCATTCAATCGATAACGCAGCAGGTTGGCTGGTAGAAACACTTCCAGCCCGCGTCTGCGCGCATAGGCGATCGCCCCGGCGAAGGCTTCGCCCTGTATTTCCCCCGACCAGAAGGTCCGAGCGCCACGCCAGTTGGCCTGACGCAGCTCGATCGGTTCGCCAGCCAGAAAGCGTGGCAGCGCCACGCTGATGGTTTTGACGAAGTCCTTGTAACTGATGATGCGCACCTGTTTGCAGTGCTCGCTTGCGGCGTAGTCTTCGAAACTTGCGTAGCCAGACGCGGGCGAGCAGGCAAAGCCGTCAATCAGACGCAGGTCGAAGGACTGTAGCTGTTCGATTTGAGCTTCCACTACCTGAGACAACGCCGCGTGCGCTTGGGCCTTGTCTTCCTGTACGGGGCCTGAAAGCGCGCCGAGCGGCAGGTTGAACAACAGCTGTAATTGCGGACCTTCATGCCAGCAGATGCTCTCTACCGCCGCCGGCAGCGGTTTGAAGGGCAGGCGCAGGCCGCTGGCTTTGGCGAAGATCTGTCGTGAGCTGCGACCGAGCAGGCCCATGCGCTGAGCCAGGGCTGCCAGGCGGCTACTGAGAGTTGAGGATTCGGACAGGCTCATGGCCGGCAGATCGCTCCTGAAGCGTCTACCGCAGTGTGGCAGACGTGGACGGCTATTGCTCGTATAGCGTAGCGCGGCGCTTGCGTGCCTGTCGCGCTGTGGGTCTGTGGCAAAATAGCCGCATTCATTTGCGAGGGTGCCTCCATGCCCAGCTTGGTGCTGGATATCGCGTTATCGGCCGAACGATTGCAGGCCATCTACCGGGGTCATGCCAGCCGGATTATGGCGCAAAGCCGCGACGGGCGTCGCGTCAGTTTACCGGCCCATCACTTGCGGCCGTATCTGACTCATGCCGGGATCTATGGTTCCTTCGTGCTGGAATTCAGCAGCAGCGGCGAGTTGCTGAGCTTACGCCCTTTGGATTGATCTGGCGCGCTTGCCTCGCGCCGTCGGTGCCTGCGCGGCTATAATCGCCGGCCTGCCCACCTTCAACCTGTCGAGCTAAGCCTGCCCATGTACTCACTGGCCCGCGAGCTGCTGTTCAAACTGTCCCCGGAAACCTCTCATGAGCTGTCCATCGACCTGATCGGTGCCGGTGGCCGCTTGGGGCTCAATGGCCTGCTGACCAAGGCACCGACCAGCCTGCCGGTAAACGTGATGGGCCTGCAGTTCGCTAATCCGGTCGGGCTGGCAGCAGGGCTGGACAAGAATGGCGATGCCATTGACGGCTTCGCCCAGCTCGGTTTCGGTTTCGTCGAGATCGGCACCGTTACCCCGCGTCCTCAGCCGGGCAATCCCAAGCCGCGCCTGTTCCGTTTGCCGGAGGCCGAGGCGGTGATCAACCGCATGGGCTTCAACAACCACGGCGTCGATCATCTGCTGCAGCGCGTCAGGGCGGCTAAGTTCAAGGGCGTGCTGGGTATCAATATCGGCAAGAACTTCGATACTCCGGTCGAGCGAGCGGTGGACGATTACCTGATTTGCCTGGACAAGGTCTACGCCCACGCCAGCTACGTCACGGTCAACGTCAGTTCGCCCAATACTCCGGGGTTGCGCAGCCTGCAGTTCGGCGATTCGCTCAAAGAGCTGCTCGAGGCGCTGCGTCGTCGTCAGGAAGATTTGACTCAGGAGCACGGCAAGCGTGTACCGCTGGCGATCAAGATTGCCCCGGACATGAGCGATGAAGAGACCGCATTGGTGGCTTCAGCACTGCTGGGCGCCGATATGGATGCGGTGATCGCCACCAACACCACGCTCAGTCGTGAAGGTGTCGAAGGGCTGGCCCATGGCGATGAGGCCGGCGGTCTGTCGGGTGCGCCAGTGCGTGACAAGAGCACGCATATCGTCAAGGTGCTGGCGGGCGAGTTGTCGGGCCGTCTGCCGATCATCGCGGTCGGTGGTATTACCGAAGGCAAGCATGCTGCAGAGAAGATCGCTGCGGGTGCGAGTCTGGTGCAGATCTATTCGGGGTTTATCTACAAGGGGCCTGCGCTGATCCGTGAGGCCGTGGATGCGATTGCCGCGCTGCCTAAATAAGCTGCGCAAATAAATAGGGCTCCCGAAGGAGCCCTTGGGCTTGCGCCCGCCGCCCGGATGGGGTCGGCATGGTGAAGTCGGGTGTGATCCTGATCAGCCGACAGCGTGAAGTTCGTTGAGTCGATGAATACCGGCGGTGCCGGTCAGCCCATCCCAGTTGTCACCACGGCCCTCACGCCAGCCATTGAGCCAGGCCTGACGAACCGAGGGTAGGGTAAAGGGGCAAAGTTCGCGGGATTTACCATTGATGCCGTACTGATAGCCGCGCAAAAAAGCTCTTTCTAACGGATCACGCTTAAGTCTTCTCATAGGGTGTTGCCCTCACTGTTGACTGTTATGTCCCGTTGGCCTTGTAGCAAGGCCAGGCAGAAATTTTCTGCCTACGAAAGTCCGCTGCCGGCGTGGCGAACCTTCTGTGCCTGCGCTGTTGCAGCGAAAGCCTTAGGTAGTGTTCTAACGAATGCACCGGGGCCTGTGAATGATCGTTTTGTCATAAGGGCGTAACCTAAATGCGGGTGAAGCCATAAGGAGGCTGGGAATATATCCAGCCTCTTTTAGCCAGACGCCGTCATATCTGGCTATGCACGGCGATGACTTCATTTTGCTAGTGCAAATGAGAGTGCTTGCTTATTCCGACGAAGGGTCGCGCTGTGACCTTTTGTCACTTATTTTGAGTCGAGGTGCGCCGCTGCACCTCCCTGATTGCCATAGGCAGTGGAACATCCATGTCTGACCGTTATGAAATCGTGCTGACCTGCCCCAAGGGGCTCGAAGGCCTGTTGCTGGAAGAGGCCAAGGCGCTGGGCCTGGAGGAAGCGCGCGAGCAGACTGCCGCGGTCCGGGGGCATGCCGAGATCGAGGTGGCCTATCGCCTGTGTCTGTGGTCGCGCCTGGCCAACCGCGTGCTACTGGTGCTGTCGCGCTTTGCCATGAACAACGCCGACGAGCTTTACGATGGCGTCCAGGCGGTCGACTGGCGCGACCATCTCGAGCCTTCGGGTAGCCTGGCGGTAGAGTTCAGCGGTAATGGTTCGGGCATCGACAACACCCATTTCGGTGCGCTCAAGGTCAAGGATGCGATCGTCGATCGGCTGCGTACGGCCGGTGGTGAACGTCCCAGCATCGACAAACTCAACCCTGACTTGCGTGTGCATCTGCGTCTGGATCGTGGCGAAGCGGTGCTGTCTCTGGACCTTTCCGGGCATAGCTTGCACCAGCGTGGTTATCGCCTGCAGCAGGGCGCCGCACCACTGAAGGAGAACCTGGCTGCCGCGGTACTGATCCGGGCCGGGTGGCCGCGTATCGCCGCCGAAGGGGGCGCCCTGGCTGACCCGATGTGCGGTGTGGGCACCTTCCTGGTGGAGGCGGCGTTGATGGCCGCTGACATCGCGCCCAATCTCAAGCGTGAGCGCTGGGGCTTCTCCAGCTGGCTTGGCCATGTGCCGGCAATCTGGAAGAAGCTGCATGCCGAGGCCGAGCAGCGTGCTGCAGCGGGCCTGGCCAAGCCGCCACTGTGGATTCGTGGCTATGAAGCTGACCCGCGTTTGATTCAGCCGGGGCGCAACAACGTCGAGCGCGCCGGTCTGTCCGACTGGGTGAAGATCTATCAGGGTGAGTTGGGCAGCTTCGAACCACGTCCGGATCAGAACCAGAAGGGTCTGGTGATCAGCAACCCCCCTTACGGCGAGCGCCTGGGCGATGAAGCCAGCCTGCTCTACCTCTATCAGAATCTCGGTGATCGCTTGCGTCAGGCCTGTCTGGGCTGGGAGGCGGCGGTGTTCACCGGCGCTCCCGAGCTGGGCAAGCGCATGGGGCTGCGTAGCCACAAGCAGTACGCCTTCTGGAACGGTGCATTGCCCTGCAAGTTGCTGTTGATCAAGGTGCAGACCGAGCAGTTCGTCACCGGTGAACGGCGCGCCAAGGCCGCCGATGAGCCGGTTGCGGAGGCGCCCCAGCAAGCGCGTTTGTCCGAAGGCGGGCAGATGTTCGCCAATCGCCTGCAGAAGAATCTCAAGCAGCTGGGTAAGTGGGCACGCCGCGAAGGCGTCGAGTGCTACCGGCTGTACGATGCCGATATGCCTGAGTACGCCCTGGCGGTCGACCTGTATCGCGACTGGGTGCACGTGCAGGAGTATGCGGCGCCGCGTTCGATCGACCCGGACAAGGCGCAGGCGCGTCTGCTCGATGCCCTGGCAGCGATCCCGCAGGCGCTGGGCGTGGCGCAGGAGCGGGTGGTGATCAAGCGACGTGAGCGCCAGGCCGGCACCAAGCAGTATCAGCGTCAGGCTGCTAAGGGCCAGTTCATGGAGGTGAACGAAGGCGGGGTCAAGCTGCTGGTCAATCTCACCGACTACCTGGATACCGGGTTGTTTCTCGATCATCGTCCGCTGCGCCTGCGTATTCAGCGCGAGGCGGCCGGCAAGCGTTTCCTCAACCTGTTCTGCTACACCGCCACGGCGACCGTGCATGCGGCCAAGGGCGGGGCGCGCAGCACCACCAGCGTCGACCTGTCGAAAACTTACCTGGACTGGGCGCGGCGCAATTTGTCGCTCAACGGCTTTTCCGACAAGCATCGCCTGGAGCAGGGCGATGTGATGGCCTGGCTGGGCGAAGACCGCGGCGAGTACGAGCTGATCTTCATCGATCCGCCGACCTTCTCCAATTCCAAGCGGATGGAAGGCGTGTTCGATGTACAGCGCGACCATGTCGAACTGCTCGACCTGGCGATGGCGCGTCTGGCCCGCGGCGGTGTGCTGTATTTCTCCAACAACTTCCGCAAGTTCCAGCTGGATGAAAGCCTGGTGGCGCGTTACCAGGTCGAGGAGATCAGTGCGCAGACGCTGGATCCGGATTTCGCGCGCAATCCCAAGATCCACCGCGCCTGGCGTTTTACCGCACGCTGATTGCGTAGCCCGGAACAATCCGGGCCACGTGGTCGTCAGCGCTTGGGCTGTTTGTAGGTTTCCAGCAGCACCTGATCGAGAATCGAGGTGGCGCCCCAGGGTTTCGGGTCGTTGAGGATGGCGACCACGGCCCAGTCCTGGCCATTGCTGTCGCGGCTGTAGCCGGCGATGGCGCGCACGTTGTTCAGGGTGCCGGTCTTGATATGTGCCTCGCCCACCAGCGGCGTACGCTGCAGGCGGCGGCGCATGGTGCCATCCATCGCTACCAGCGGCATCGAGCTACGGAATTCCGCAGCGTAGGGGCTGCGCCAGGCAGCCTGGAGGATCAGTGCCATTTCCCGTGCGCTGATGCGCTCAGCACGTGACAGGCCAGAGCCGTTTTCCATCACCAGATGCGGTGCGGTGATGCCCTTGCGTGCCAGCCAGTTGCGGATCACGCGCTGTGCGGCCAGGGCATCGTCCTTGTCGGCGTCGGTACGGAACTGCGCACCGATGCTGAGAAAAAGCTGCCGGGCCATGGTGTTGTTGCTGTACTTGTTGATGTCGCGGACGATTTCCACCACGTCCGGGGACAGGGCGCGCACCAGCATGCGGGCGTCTTCCGGCACCGGTCCCAGGCGGTCCTTGCCGAGAATCTTGCCGCCCAGCTCCTGCCAGATGCCGCGCACTGCGCCGGCCGCGTAGCTGGGGTGGTCGAGCAGGGACAGGTAGGTCTGCGCAGTGCAGCCCTCGGCCAGTTGGCCGCTGACGATCAGCGTGGTGCCATCGTACTGGTCTACCGCGTTGTAGCGGATGTCCGGCCAGGCCGGGCATTTGGCGGCCTTGAGCACACGAACCTGATTATCGATGCGGATGGCCGCGATGGGCGGGTCCATGGCGATCTTCACCTTGCCGTCTTCGGCACGGGTGATGAAGCGTTGTGCCTTGAGGTTGACCAGCAGTGAGTCGGGTTTGACCAGGAAGGGTTTGTTGGAATCGCCGCCGTCGTCATTGAAGGCCGGCAGCTGCGGAGCGAGGAAGAAGCTGCGGTCGAGCACCAGGTCCCCTTGAACCTGACGCACGCCATTGATGCGCAAGTCGCGCAGCAGCAGCCAGAGTTTTTCCATGTTGAGTTTCGGGTCGCCGCCACCCTTGAGGTAGAGGTTGCCATGCAGCACGCCGTCCTTGAGCGGGCCGTCGGCGTAGAACTCGGTCTTCCATTGATGGTTGGGCCCCAGCAGCTCAAGCGCCGCGTAAGTGGTCACCAGTTTCATGGTGGAGGCCGGGTTGACCGAGACATCGGCGTTGAATTGCAGGCCGCCAGCTTGCCCGCTCAGTGGCACGGTCACCACTGACAGCGAATGGTCGGGAATCTTGTTGGCTTTCAGCGCTTGCTCGACCTTTGCAGGGAGCGCGGCGCTGGCAGCGTGGCAGGACAGGGCGAGGGGGAGAAGCACGACGCTCAGCGCCAGTTGGCGAAACCGTTGAATCATGGACGAGGACCTTCCGCAGTCAGGCGGGAGTAACGAGGGAGACAGACAAACGACAGTCCGAATCGGGGAAAAGTTGCCGGCATTATGCCGCAAGATTCTGCCCGCAGTCGGCCGCGCCCGCTTAAAAACAATGGTTGCAAACAGTTGGCGTTCAACATCTGAGAAGGGCTGTTGGTGCGACACAAGGCGGGCGCTCGGCCGGCGAAACTGCTAGAGTGCCGCGCGTTATCACCTTTGAGGATTGTTTCATGGCGACCAACCGTTCCCGCCGTCTGCGCAAGAAGCTCTGTGTCGATGAATTTCAGGAGCTGGGCTTCGAGCTGACCCTGAACTTCAAGGCCGACTTGAGCGACCAGACCCTCGACGATTTCGTCGATCAGTTCCTCGATCAGGCTATCGCTGGCAATGGCCTGGATTATGTCGGTGGCGAAGACTTCGGTCTGGTCTGTCTGGCCAAGCGTGGCTCGGTCAACGAGGAGCAGCGCGCTGCCGTCGAGGCCTGGCTGAAGGGCCGTGACGAACTGGAGAAGTTCGAGCTCAGCCCGCTGCAGGATGTCTGGTATCCGGAAAACCCGATCAACCAGGCGTAAGCGATATTTGGCGCCGGGTTCTCCGGCGCCTTATGGCCCCTGCCAGGGCGTTGCTGCGCAGCGGGCAACTGACCTGGTGCCGGCGCTCAATGCGCCCGGCGCATCCTAGATGACCCCCGCCTTTTCCAGCAGCACCTGCTCGTCTACCTGATCGATCTGCTCGGCCTGCATGAAGCGTTCGGCATAGCGCCGATAGATGCCGGAGCGGATGAACAGGGCGAACAGCTGCGGATCGATGTGCGCGCCTTTGCACATGCCAACCATGATGTTCAGCGCCTCCGACAGCGTCTTGCCCTTCTTGTAGGGGCGATCCACCGCCGTCAGGGCTTCGAAGATATCGGCGATCGCCATCATGCGTGCCGGCAGGCTCATCTGCTCACGCGTCAGGCGTTTGGGATAGCCGCTGCCGTCCATTTTCTCGTGGTGTCCGCCGGCGATCTCTGCGACGTTCTGCAGGTGTTTGGGGAAGGGCAGGCGGTCGAGCATCAGAATGGTCTGCACGATATGGTGGTTGATGATGTAGCGCTCTTCGGCCGTCAGCGTGCCGCGGGCGATGCTCAGGTTGTGCAGCTCGCCGCGGTTGAACTTGTACTGCGGCACTTCGAGCCTGAAGCCCCAGCGATTATCCGGCGTGATTACTTCCTGGTTGGTGTGCTCGATCAGGTGGTCCGGGCGGTCGGCGAGCAGTGGTTCTTCCACCGGCAGACTGCTTGGCGCCGAGCGCTCCAGGCGTTTGGCTTCCTCCCAGGAAACCCCCAGACGGTTGTCCAGCGTGCGTAGCCAGCGTCGCTCGGCGATCTGCTGCAGGCGTGTCTGATCGGCATCGGCCATAGCCTCGCCGCCCAGGTTGATGCGTGCAACGAAGGCGAATTCGTCATCCAGATCGCTCAGCAACCGGTCACGCAGTGCGGCCAGTGCCGTCTCCTCGCCGCCTTCGGCGCGTGCACGCCAGTAGGCGACCCAGGCATCACGCTTGAGCACCTCGAAGCGCATGCGCACTTCGTGGATGCGGTCGTACAGGGTCTCCAGCTTGGTCGCCTTGTCGACCACGTATTCGGGGGTGGTGACCTTGCCGCAATCGTGCAGCCAGGCAGCAATATGCAGGGCCTCCCATTCTTCGTCAGTGGGGCTGTAGTCGCGAAACTCCGGCGCGTCGCTCTCGGCGGCGGCGCGTGCCAGCATCAGGGTGATTTCCGGTACTCGCTGGCAGTGGCCGCCGGTATAGGGACTCTTGGCATCGATGGCGCCTGCGATCAGTTGGATGAAGGCGTCCAGCAACTGCTTCTGCCGAGCCAGCAGGCGCTGGCTTTCGATGCACAGAGCAGCGCTGCCCGAGACGGCGTCGACGAAGGCGATACGGTCCGGGCTGAGCATGCTCTCGCTATTCTCCCCGGTATCGCGCTGCAGCAACACCAGTACGCCGACGGTATCACCCTGACGGTTGTGCAGGCCCGCCGCGATCAGGTGTAGACGCGGACTGTCCATGGCCGAGAGCAGCCCCTGGAATTTGCCAGCCTGATCGAAGCCGATGGAGGTGGCGACGCTGTCGCCGCCACTGGCCGGTCGTTGCAACCAGGCGGGCAGGGTTGGATCGTCATGGGCCAGACCCTGGATGCCCAGATCGGCGAGGCTACGGCCCTGGCCGTCGATGATCAGCCCCTGGGGTTCCAGTCGGCCGCTGTCGTTATCCAGCAGATAGAGCAGGCCGCCCTGTGCTTCGCTGATGGAGACGGTGGCGTCCATTACCCGTTTGATCAGCGCTTCGAAATGGGTTTCTGCAGACAGGCTGGCAGCGATGTCGAGGAAGCTGGACAGGGTGTCCTTCATGCTGCTCATCGATACCGCCAACTGGTCGACCTCGAGAATGGGCGAGCGTCCAGTGGCCGGAAAGGCGAAATCGAAGCGGCGGATGGCCTGCGCTTCCTGCACCAGGCTGCGCAGCGGTTTGACCACCAGGCGTGAAGTCAGCCAGCCCAGTGGCAGGCACAGCAGCAAGGTGGTGAGGGTGATCAGGGCGCCCTGCCAGCGGATGCGGTAGGCCTGTGCCAGCAATTCGTGTTCGGGAACCAGCAGTACCAGATCCAAGCCCTGCGGGCCGCCTTCCTGAATGTGCCGGTGCGCCATGACCCAGCGCTGTTTGGACAGTTCGACGACGCCCTCGTCCTGATCGCTCAACTGACCGGCCAGCAGTTCACCCAGGGCGGGGTTGAGTTCGCTGACCTTCACCAGCGAAAACTTGCCATCGACCTCCTTGAGCAGGCGGCTGCTATCAGGGTAGGCCACGGCGTTGCCTTGGCTGTCGGCCAGTACCACCTGGCTGTTGGGGGTGACTTTGTGGTTGGCCAGGGTGGCGGATAGGTCATCGAGGGTGAGGTCTGCGCCGATCACCGTGGTCAGGCCGGCGCGCCTGGCCAGGGTGGTGCCGATCTCCTGGGTGGAGAAGAACAGGTAGGGCGCAGTGGTGATCTGTCCGCCGTCGCCACGTGCACGCTTGAACCATTCACGCTGCCTCGGATCGTAGGGTTCACTGAGCTTCTGCCGGCGGCTGATCTGGTTCAGCGAGCCGTCATAGAACAGGTAGTCGCTCTCGATTCCGGCGCTGCTCCGGTCGATGGCCCAGACCTGGTAGGCGGCTTTGTCCGGCGCATCGAAGCGCTGCTTGAGCATGTCGCTGCGCAGCGGTCTGACCATGAAGAAGTCGCCATCTTCATAGCCGAGATAGATCGAGGCCAGCTTGGGATTGTCGCGCAGGGCCTGGACGAACAGTGGCAGCATCTGCAGGCGTTCGTCGAGCGTGCCGGCCTGCGAGGCCGGGTGCAGTGCCAGCAGGCTCAGTACGTGGCGTATGGGGCGGTAGGTGCTGTCGAGGTCCTTCTGTACGTCGTACTGAATGCGTTCGAAAAGCGTCGAGCTGCTGGAAAAGATCAGTCGGCTGGTCTGCTGGTAGTTGAACAACCCGAGTATCACGCCGGTGAACAGCAGCAGAAAGGTGAACAGGATGCTGATATGAACGTGCAGGGGAAAGCGGCGTTCACGGGGAACGGCAGAGTTGGGCATCGCACTTCACTCCTTGCGGGCGCTGCAGGCTTCAACAGCATAGTGAAGAGTGAGCGAATCTGCCGAAACGCTATAAAGGCCGCTGCGAACTGTCCTCGGGCTTGCCGGGTTTGTTCAGTTGCAGGCGCAGGGCATGCACTGCGAGCGCGATCGTCAGGCTCAGGGCGACACCGATCAGCACGTTGAGCAGGCGAACTTCGGCCAGGTGCCAGTCCTGCGCCAGGCTCTCGGCCAGGAGCACGAAGCACAGGCTGGTCTGCAGTACGAACAGGCCGTAGTGATTGGCCTGCAGTGCCCGGCTGAGAAATACCAGCACCAGCAGGATCATCACCATCATTGGCGGGCTTTGCAGGCTGTGGCCGAGGATGATCAGCAGGCCGGCGGCGGCGAGACTGGCCAGGCTCGCCTGCAGGGCGCGCACCAGGTTGCCCTGAAATTCCAGCTGCAGTGTGCTGATGACGGTCAGGGTCAACCAGTAGCCGCGCGACAGGCCGGCCAGGTTGACGATCAGTCCCGATGCGGCGAAAGCCAGCATGCAGGCCAGGGCGTGCAGGCGCCACTGCTGCCGTGGCAGGCGCTGTGCGTGGCGCTTGAGTACCTTGAGGATGCTGATGAAGCGCGGCATGTATGGCCACATGCGCAGGCCATGCAGGCCGCGCAGGCCGAAGGCCAGCAGCATCACCCAGAGCCCGCCGAGGATGAACAGCATGGCCACCGCATAAGGGTTGTGCAGGTTGCCGATACCGAACTGTCCCTGACCGAGGCACAGGCAGATGCACAGGCCGATGCCGAGCTTGCCAGCCTCGCTACCAAAGCGTTGCAGCCAGGCCAGTAGCAGGCCGAACGCGGCGAACGTGCACAGGCTGACAAGCGGGTAATTGCCGGCCCAGAAACCCAGGCCGGCACTACAGGCGCCCAGGCCGGTGAGCAGCAGCATGCGCAGCATGCCGAAGCGGTGCAGGGGGGTGGCCTGAGCCGCCTGAAAGGCTCCTGCAGACGCCCAGAGAAAGCCGCTGTGCGCGGTGAACAGGCCCAGCACCAGCGGCAAGGCGCAGCCCAGCACGGCGACCACGGCCGAACCCCAGGCCGGCGGGCCGGCGTGCCAGGTAAAACTGTTGCGAAGCAGTTTTTTCATGCGCTGTTTTCGTCAGACCGGGCTCGAACGGCCCGTCATCTCCCTCGCCATTTCAGTAGCGTAGCTGTCCGTCATGCCGGCGATGAAGTCGATCACGCGCATAAATGAGCGATACAGTGGCCAGCCCGGTTCCGGGGCGTAGTAACTGAGCAGGTCGAGAATGCGCCGGTGCTTGAACGACAGTGCACGGCCGCTGTGCTGTTCCAGCGCCGCGCCGCAGAAGGCATTGAGGAGAATCTCCAGCGTCGTGTAGGCGCCGATCTCGTGCAGGGTCTTGCGCTTGTCATGGAAGATTTTCTCGCGCGCCAGGGACTTTGCGCTCTGCACGCAATGCTTGGCGGCGCCGTGCATGTGTTCCACCAGATCACCCTGCAGACCGCCGCCCAGCAGCGCCTGTTGTTGCTCGACGAAGGCGCTGGCTGCAGCGTTGGTCAGGTGTTCGATGGCCTTGCCGCGCAGGATCGCCAGTTTGCGTCGGCGCGAGTCCTTCGGGCCGAGCTGGCGATAGGTCTCCGGCAGGTCATCGCCCACCAGGTCGAGCAGCAGCGCCTCGACTTCGGTGTAGTCGAGCAGCTCCATTTCCACGCCATCTTCCAGGTCGATCAGGCCGTAGCAGATGTCGTCCGCGGCCTCCATCAGATAGACCAGCGGGTGGCGTGCCCAGCGCTGCGTCTCCAGTTGTGGCAGTTCGAGTTTGGCGGCGATCTGTTCGAGCAGCGGCAGCTCGCTCTGGTAGCAGCCGAACTTGTGCTTCTTGTAGCCCTGGGCGTCTGCGTGGCGGGCGGTCCAGGGGTATTTGAGATAGGTGCCAAGGGTCGCGTAGGTGAGCCGCGTGCCGCCGTCGAACTGGTGGTATTCCAGTTGGGTAAGCACGCGAAAACCCTGGGCGTTGCCTTCGAAATTGAGAAAGTCGGCGCGCTCGGCATCGCTCATCGCATCCAGCCAACCGCGCCCGGCGGCCTGCTGAAACCAGTGGCGAATCGCATCTTCGCCGGAGTGACCGAACGGCGGGTTACCGATGTCGTGGGCCAGGCAGGCCGACTGCACCACCATGCCTAGGTCGCTCGGCGTGCACCAGTGGGGCAGTTCGTCACGCAGCATCTCGCCGACACGCATGGCCAGCGAACGGCCGACGCAGCTGACTTCCAGCGAGTGGGTCAGGCGTGTGTGGATATGGTCGTTGCTCGAAACCGGATGCACCTGGGTCTTGCGTCCCAGGCGACGGAACGCACCGGAGAAGATGATGCGGTCATGATCCTTGTGGAAGGGGCTACGGCCTAGCTCTGCCGAGCTGGGTGCAGGTTTGCCGAGACGTTCGCGGTTGAGCAGGGTGTGCCAATCCAAGGCCTGTCCTCGCCAGGTTGATCCAGGCGCCTAGCTTGGGTGTTCGTGCTGTCGGCTGCAACCCCGCTTTGCTTACAGGCCGGCGGCGTCGATGTCCACCAGCAGCAGCCTACGACCGTTGTCGATGAACTGGCCTGCCGTCAGGCAGTACTGGTTGGTGGTGGCGTCGCGGTAAGTGGTGGAGAGGGTCAGGCGGCGTTCTTCCCAGCCTTCGGCCAGCAGTTGATAGAAGTAGGGGCGCCATGACCAGTTGTGGCCGAGGTAGCGATCATCGGCCTGCCATGCGCCGTGGCGCCACTCCAGATTCGGCGTGAGCTGGGTGCCGTGGCGGTCGCACTGATAGATGCGCAGCAACCAGGGGTAATTGTCCGGAGCCATCAGCTGTGCTGCCGGGGCGCCGCTTTCGGCCCAGAGCCTGAGTTCGGACATCAGCTCGGCCAGTTGTTGGCGCAGGTTGACCAGGCGCGCGCGCTCGGCGAGTTTCTGTTGCACGTAGTTGTCCCGCAGACTGGCGAAACGGCCGACGAAGGCATCGCTGGCAAACAGCTCTTCTTCCGGCTTGGCGAACAGGAACCCCTGCACGTAGCGTGCGCCGCACTCCAAGGCGAAGTTCAGCTCGGCTTCGGTTTCCACCCCTTCGGCGATGATCCAGCAGCCGGTTTTTTCGGCCATCTGCGCCAGTGCCTTGACCACTTCGCCGCTGGGGCCTCCGCGGGCGGCTTCCTGGAACAGGCGCATGTCCAGTTTGAGGATGTCCGGTTGCAGCGCCAGCACCCGATCGAGTTGTGAGTAGCCGGCGCCAAAATCGTCGATGGCGATGCGGGCACCGGCATCGCGGTAGCGCGATACCACGTCAGGCAGTCGCTGGCTGGCGCCGCCGAGTTCGGTGATTTCGAAGACGATGCGTGTCGGGTCGATGCCGCTGCGTTGCAGCTGGATCAGGCTAGGCAGGGGTTGCGCCGGGCGCAAGCGGCTGATCCAGCGCGGCGAAATGTTCAGGCTCAGAAACCAGTCCGCCGGAGCCTGGTGAAAGCGGCGCAAGGCATCCTCGCGCACTTGGCGGTCGAGGCGGCGCAGGGCGGCGGGCGGTGTCTTCGGGTCGGCAAAAAGAGGTCCGGCCGAGCGCGCCTGGCCATCGGCGGTGCGCAGCCGTGCCAGCGCCTCGACGCCAGCGATACGGCCGGTAGCGGTGTCGATGAAGGGTTGGAAGACGGCAAAAGGAAGTCCGTCGATCACCTGGGGTGTCCTTAGCGCTCAGCGGTTGAGCCGCCTAATGGCGGCCGGGTTGCTCAACCTAGCAAGATCGCGGCCAGTCCAGGTTCAGGCCAATGACTGTTTCAGTCGACGCCGTTTTGCCGGCGCCGGAGCAGCGGCGCAATGATCAATGCCAGGCGCAGCCAGCGTCGCCAGCCGCGCTTACCGCCGAGCAGGCCGGCCAGCGCCAGTGCGCCGCCAGTGAGCAAAAATGGTGCATTGCCTTGGCGCAGGCGTTGCCCGTACTCCCGTACCTGCTTCAACGGTTGGCTGATCTGCAGCATTTCATGACGCAGTTCCTGGCGGTGCATTTCCAGGCGCATGCGCAGGACGGCTTTACGCAACTGGCGGCGCGAAGCGCCCGGGGGCAGGGTCGAGGTCATGGCAGCAGTTGCTCGCGGTCACGTTGCAGTTCTTCCAGGCTGGCGCTGAATGGCGTTTCAGCGTTGCGCAGGCTGATCAGCAGCCATGTGCCGCAGCCGAGCAGACCGCAACCGTAGAACAGGCACAGGCCGGTGGCTACCGCCAGGCGATGGCTGTCCCAATAGATGATCAGCAGCAGGGCGGATAGGCCGATCAGCAGCAGCAGGGCGAAGGCCAGGCACAGGCCGCCGAGAAGCAGCGCTCGCAGTGCCTGGTTACGTTGCTCTTCGAGTTCGTGGGCCAGCAGCGCCACATGGCCCTGGAGCAGCCCCAGAAGGGCCGCTCCCAAGCGCCGTGGCGACGGTCCGTTGGGCATGGGCGCTGTCAACGGCGGCTAATCAGCAGGCCCAGTACCAGGCCGATAGCGGCCGACAGGCCGAGCGCCTGCCACGGATGTTTGTGTACGTAGTCCTCGGTGGCGTCGACGGCGACCTTGCCTTGTTCGCGCAAGCCGGACTCGGCTTTGTGCAAGGTGTCGCGGGCGCGGCCAAGGCTGTCGCGAATGTCATCGCGCAGGGCTTCGGCCTGTTCGCCGGCGAGGCTGGCGGAATGTTGCAGGAGCTTCTCGGTGTCGCTGACCAGAGCCTGGAATTCATCCAGCAGGGCGTCCTTGGTGCTTGGCGTAGCGGCTTTGCGTGGCATGGTGAGCAGTCCTCTGCGTTGGGTGTGTACTGTATTACGAGTGTTCTGTAGCGCGAGGGTTCCGCAAGCATAGTCGGGAAGTGACCGGTTTGGCGTTTGGTATAGCGATTGCATTTTGCTGGTGCGCGAAGGTCGGGTAATGCCCCTTGATGGGGCTTTATCGGCAAGGCTCAGGATGGTCGATTTCGCGCATAACCATTTGATTAACAAGAAATAAGCATCGATCAGTCAGATTTCGGTGGCGCCATTTCAGGGCCACTGGACGGCACTTTTCGAGGGCGCGCTTCATTGTGTGGCTGCATTGTGGTGCGCATTTTCGGCTTTGTGCCTTTGTTTGGTGCCTTTTCTTCTGCCTCCGGAGTTTTCTTTCTCGATGGAAAACATCAACAGTGCCGTGGCCACACTGATCCACGGCTCCAATACCCTGTTCATCCTGCTGGGTGCCATCATGGTTCTGGCCATGCATGCCGGCTTTGCCTTCCTCGAAGTGGGCACGGTGCGGCAGAAGAACCAGGTCAACGCGTTATCGAAAATTCTCTCGGATTTCGCTATCTCCGCCCTGGCGTACTTCTTCATCGGCTACTGGATCGCCTACGGCATCAATTTCCTCGAACCCGCTGCGGTGCTGACGCAGAACCATGGCTATGGCCTGGTGAAGTTCTTTTTCCTGCTCACCTTCGCCGCTGCGATTCCAGCTATCATCTCCGGCGGTATTGCCGAGCGCGCCAAGTTCGGCCCGCAGTTGTGCGCCACGGTGTTGATCGTGGCATTCGTGTATCCCTTCTTCGAAGGCATGATCTGGAATGGCAACTATGGCCTCCAGGCCTGGCTCGAGGCGCGTTACGGTGCAGGCTTCCATGATTTCGCCGGTTCCGTGGTGGTGCATGCCATGGGTGGCTGGCTGGCATTCGGCGCGGTGGTATTGCTGGGGCGGCGCAATGGCCGCTATCGCGATGGCAAGCTGGTGGCCATGGCGCCGTCGAACATTCCGTTCCTGGCGCTGGGTTCCTGGATCCTGATCATCGGCTGGTTCGGCTTCAACGTGATGAGCGCGCAGACGCTCGAAGGCGTCAGTGGCCTGGTGGCGGTCAACTCGCTGATGGCCATGGTCGGCGGTACGGTCGCCGCGCTGCTGGTGGGGCGCAATGACCCGGGCTTCCTGCACAACGGCCCGTTGGCCGGTCTGGTCGCGGTCTGCGCTGGCTCGGACCTAATGCATCCGATCGGTGCCCTGGTGACGGGGGCGATTGCCGGTGCCTTGTTCGTCTGGGCGTTCACCGCCACGCAGGTGAAGTGGAAGATCGACGACGTCCTCGGTGTCTGGCCGCTGCACGGCCTGTGCGGCGTCTGGGGGGGCATTGCCTGCGGCATCTTCGGGCTGGAAGCGTTCGGTGGCCTGGGCGGGGTGAGTCTCACCAGTCAGGTGATCGGCACTGCACTGGGCGTGGCGGTTGCGCTGGTCGGCGGCTTTGCGGTGTACGGCCTGCTCAAGGCGTCGCTGGGCATTCGCCTGAGCCAGGAAGACGAATACAACGGCGCCGATCTGTCGATTCACAAGATCGGTGCGGTCAGCCAGGATTGAGGCGCTTGGCGGGCGCTGGCTGACAGCGCCCGAGCGGGCAATAAAAAACCGGGCATTCGCCCGGTTTTTTATTCGATTGCGGATCAGTCGCGGCGGCCTTCGACCGGTTTGCCGTCGACCGTGCCTTCCTTGAGCATGATCTGGTATTCCTTGCCGTCGGTTTCCACCTGATGCAAGCGCACTAGCAGGTGGCCCCAGTCCTTGGCGAACCACAGCACGGTCTTGCGGGTGCTTTGCGTGGGGTCACGCACGCGCTCGACCTTGATCGCATCGATCAGGCCGGCCTTGGTGCGCACCACTTCCTCACCCAGCACGCGGAAGTCGTAGGTTTCGATTTCGTCACCGTCGACCACCTGGTAGCTCACGCTCTTCTTGCCGGCCGCAACGTCCTGTTGCAGGGCGATCTGGTAGGTCGACTTGTCCAGCAGGCCGCGATTGAGCGGGAAGCGCACGGCGTCACCACGGTCGCTGCCGATCACCTGTTTCTGTTCCCAGTCGAAGTCCTGTTCGACTTTCTTGCCTTTGCCCAGGCCGCTGCGGTTGAGGCGGTAGGTGAGCGGCATCAGGGTTCCGTTATCGACGCGGAAGGTACTCTCTTCGGTGAGGCCGGCGACCAGCATCGAGGCTTCGAAGTTGAGGGTCCAGCGACCGTCGTCCTCGTGTTTGAGGCTGCGCTCGGCGCTGCCGCTGACGGGCAACTGCTTCCAGTCCGCGGTGTAGCTGGCGGAGAAAGGCAGCAGGTTCTCGGCAAGGGCTGGCAGGCTGAACAGTGTCAGGGCGAACAGTAGGGCACGACGCATAGACTCTCCTAGGTTCGAATCAGGTGGCCGCTGGCGGGCAGCGGCTGGCCATCCAGCATTGCGCCTTGAGCGCCAAGACGCAAGCGGCCCTCGGCAAACCAGCGTACCGCCAGAGGATAGATCTGGTGTTCCTGCTGGTGTACACGGCGAGCAAGGCTTTCGGCCGTGTCGTCTGCCTTAATCGGCAACACAGCTTGTACGACCAGAGGGCCACCATCGAGTTCCTCGGTCACGAAGTGCACGCTGCAGCCGTGCTCGGTGTCGCCTGCTTCCAGGGCTCGCTGATGGGTATGCAGCCCCTTGTGCCTGGGCAGCAGCGAGGGGTGAATATTCAGCAGGCGGCCAGCGTAGTGCTGAACGAAACCCGGTGTGAGGATGCGCATGAAGCCAGCCAGCACCACCAGGTCGGGTTGGTGGGCGTCGATGGTCTGGATCAGGGCCGCGTCGAAGGCTTCGCGACCGTCGAACTGCTTGTGGTCGAGCAGGCCGGTGGCGATGCCGGCCTGTTGCGCTCGCTCCAGGCCATAGGCATCGGCGCGGTTGCAGATAACCGCGGCGATGCGGGCCGGATTGCCGTCGTGGGCGACGCTGTCGATCAGCGCTTGCAGATTGCTGCCTGATCCGGAGATCAGGACGACGACATTGCAGGGCATCAGTGAGCTTTCAGGTTGTTCAGCTGAACCTGGGCTGCACCTTCTGCCGCTGCGGTGATCTGGCCGATGACCCAGGGTTGCTCGCCGCTGGCGCGCAGGCTGGCGAGGGCCACTTCGACCTGCTCCTGGGCGACGCAGATGACCATGCCGACGCCGCAGTTCAGCACGCGGTGCATTTCATGCTCGTCGACATTGCCTTGCTCCTGCAGCCAGTCGAACACGGCCGGGCGATCCCAGCTGGCCACGTCGATAACGGCCTGGGCGCCTTGCGGCAATACGCGCGGAATGTTGTCCAGCAGACCGCCGCCGGTGATGTGAGCCATGGCCTTGACCGCACCGGTGTCCTTGATCAGCTTGAGCAGCGGCTTGACGTAGATGCGGGTCGGCGCCATCAGCAGATCGGCCAGGGCCTTGCCGTTCAGTTGCACCTGCTCGATGTCGGCGCCGGAGACTTCGATGATCTTGCGGATCAGCGAGTAGCCGTTGGAGTGCGGGCCGGAGGACGGCAGGGCGATCAGGGCGTCGCCAGTGACGACTTTGGAGCCGTCGATGATCTCGCTCTTTTCCACCACGCCGACGCAGAAACCGGCCAGATCGTAGTCTTCGCCTTCGTACATGCCCGGCATTTCGGCGGTTTCACCCCCGACCAGAGAGCAGCCGGCCAGTTCGCAACCGGCGCCGATGCCGGTGACCACGGTGGCGGCGACGTCGACGTTGAGCTTGCCGGTGGCGTAGTAGTCGAGGAAGAACAGCGGCTCGGCGCCGCAGACCACCAGGTCGTTGACGCACATGGCGACCAGGTCCTGGCCGATGCTGTCATGCTTGTTCAGGTTCAGCGCCAGGCGCAGCTTGGTGCCGACGCCGTCGGTGCCGGATACCAGCACGGGCTGCTTGTAGCCGGCCGGGATCTCGCACAGGGCGCCGAAGCCGCCCAGGCCACCCATGACTTCCGGACGGGCAGTGCGCTTGGCCACGCCTTTGATGCGTTCGACCAGGGCTTCACCGGCATCGATGTCGACGCCTGCGTCCTTGTAGCTGATGGAGGGTTGCTTGCTCATAGATCCGGGCCTTTGGATGGGGAGTTCGTGTAGGCGCCGACGTGGCGCAGGCTCATCCAAGGAGCCCGGCGCGCGTACCGGCTGGCGAAGGCGCGCGATTTTATCAGGCTTGCCCGGTAGCGGCCACTCGCGTGCATGCGCTTCGTCGCAGGCGTGGGCTCTGGTTGCCGGGGCGCAGGCGGCTGTTTAAGGTATAGGCCTTTGCGCACGCCGTCAGGCATTTGAAAAACCAGCCGCGTTGCCATTGCTGCGTTGAAAACAGGTTCGCAATCCTTGTTTGCAACCCGTCAGGTCGAGTCCGACCCGATCGTTGCTCGCCTGTTTGATGCGTTGGCGCTCCCCCATCGGGCCAGTCCTAGGCTGTGAACCCCGTTGGCCGTGGCGCCTTGCACTGGCTGCCTCGCCCAGGGTTTTCAGAGGTCGGCAAGCGCGCCGCCATCCTTCGCGAGAGCCCGCCCCATGCGTCTGTCTGTCCGCCTGCTGTTCTTCTGTCTGTCGCTCCTGAGCCTGTCGGCATTGGCCGCGCCGGTTACCGATCTGTATCAGGTGCGCGAGCCTGTGGCCGATCAGCAGCCGGAAAGTCGCGACGCCGCCATGCAGAAGGCCCTGCAGACGCTGGTGCTGCGTCTGACCGGTGATGCCAAGGCGGTGCAGAACGCCGGGCTGGAAGCGCTACGCAAGGATCCGCAGCAGATCGTCAGCCAGTACGGTTACGAAGGCGATGCACTGCTGGTCGAGTTCGATCCGGGCAGCACCGAGCGCCAGCTGCGCCAGGCTGGCCTGGCCCTGTGGGGCGCCAATCGTCCGGCCATCCTGACCTGGTGGCTCAACGATTCGCCCGAAGGCAGCCAACTGGTTGGCGAAAGCCAGAGTGCGTCGGCGCTGCTGCGCGCCGCCGCTCAACATCGTGGTCTGCCACTGCGTTTGCCGCTGGCGGACCTGAGCGAGCAGGCGCTGGGCACTGCCGATGCGCTGCTGGCCAACGACCCGCAGGCCCTGCGCGAGGCTTCCGAACGCTACGCGGCCGATGCCTTGCTGGCCGTGCAGGCGACCGACAGCGGCGGCAGCTGGCAAGCGACCTGGCGTCTGTGGCTGGGGGACGAGCGCGAGCAGGGCAAGGCGGAGGCCGCCGACCAGGCTGCACTGGCCGATGCCGTGATGCTGGCGGTGGCCGAGCGCCTGGCGCCGCGTTTTCTGGTCAAGCCGGGGGCCGCGCAAAGCCTGACGCTGGTGGTCGAAGGCGCTGATCTGGCGCGTTTCGCCGCGCTGGAGCGTCTGCTCGAACCCTTCGCCGCACGTTTGCAGGAAGTCGATGGCCAGCGTCTGGTCTATCAGGTCAGTGCCAGCCCGGAGCAACTGCGCGCGCAGCTGGCATTGGGGCAGCTGCAGGAAGTCAGTGAGCCGCTCGAGGCGACCGAGCCTGCAACCAACCCGGAGGCCGGCGCAACCGAGGCGCCGCAGGTGAAACCGAGCACCGATCAGCTGCGTTTTCGCTGGTAAGCTCTGCAGCGGCTGAATCAAGGCCCAGTTACGCGGCGCCTTCAAGGCGCCGTTTCGCATCGAGGACGCGAGCATGACCGATTCCACCCGTTGGCTATGGATGGCTGGGCTGTTTCTGCTCGGCTGGTTGCTGTACCTGCTGCACCCGATTCTTTCCCCATTTCTGATCGGCATCCTGCTGGCCTACATGGGCGACCCGCTGGTCGACCGGCTGGAGCGCCACCGGCTGTCACGCACCGGTGGAGTGATCGTGGTGTTCACGCTGTTCGCGCTGGTACTCCTCATCCTGCTGCTGGTGCTGGTGCCCATGCTGGGGCGGCAACTGGTACGTCTTTATCAGCTGGCGCCGGAAATGCTCGATTGGCTGCAGGGCACGGCCTTGCCCTGGTCACAGTCGCACCTCGGTTTGCAGAATGACCTGCTGCAGGTCGATCAGCTCAAACAGGTGTTCACCGACAACATCGGTAAGACCACCGATGTGCTCAAGGCGGTGCTGGCCCAGGCGACATCCTCCGGGCTGGCACTGCTGGGCTGGCTGGGCAACCTGCTGCTGATTCCGGTGGTGAGTTTCTACCTGATGCGTGACTGGGATGTGCTGGTCGAACGTGTGCGTAGGCTGCTGCCACGTCAGCGCGAAGGCCTGGTGGTCAAGCTGACTGGCGAATGCCACGAGGTGCTCGGCGCCTTCTTGCGCGGACAGCTGTTGGTGATGCTGGCGTTGAGCGTCATCTATGCCAGCGGGCTGATGCTGGTTGGGCTGGAACTGGGGCTGTTGATCGGTGTGTTGGCGGGCCTGGCGAGCATCGTGCCTTATATGGGCTTTATCGTCGGTATCGGTGCGGCGTTGACCGCTGCGCTGTTCCAGTTCGGCCTCGAGCCGTATCCGCTGATCGGTATCGGCGTGGTGTTCATGATCGGACAGTTGCTCGAAGGCATGGTCCTGACGCCCATGCTGGTGGGGGATCGCATTGGCCTGCATCCGGTCGCGGTGATCTTCGCAATCCTCGCTGGCGGCCAGCTGTTTGGCTTTACCGGCGTGCTGCTGGCCCTGCCAGTTGCCGCTGTGATCATGGTTTTGCTGCGCCATGCCCATGATTTGTATAAACTTTCCGGCCTTTACGGAGAGACCAGCGGTTCCGACGAGCCCCCTGCATGAAACCAATCCAGCTGCCTCTGGGGGTGCGTCTGCGTGATGACGCCACCTTCGCCAACTACTATCCCGGCGCCAATGCCGCGGCCTTGGGCTATGTCGAGCGTCTGTGCGAGGCGGATGCCGGCTGGACGGAAAGCCTGATCTACCTGTGGGGCGCCGAAGGCGTCGGCCGCAGCCACTTGCTGCAGGCCGCCTGTCTGCGTTTCGAGCAGCGTGGCGAAGCCGTGGTGTATTTGCCACTCGGCGAGGTGGTGCAACATGGCCCTGAGTTGCTCGACAACCTTGAGCTGTGTGAGCTGGTCTGCCTCGATGACCTCGATGCGATAGCCGGACGCAGCGACTGGGAAGAGGGGTTGTTCCATCTGTTCAACCGCTTGCGTGACAGCGGCAGACGTCTGTTACTGGCCGGCACCATGTCGCCGCGCGAGCTGCCGATTCAACTGCCTGACCTGAAGTCACGACTGACCCTGGCGCTGGTCTTTCAGCTGCATGAGCTGTCCGACGAAGACAAGCTGCGTGCGCTGCAGTTGCGTGCCTCGCGCCGTGGCCTGCAGATGAGCGACGAGGTCGGCCGATTCATCCTCACCCGTGGCGAGCGCAGCATGAGCGCGCTGTTCGAGTTGCTGGAACGCCTCGACCAGGCCTCGTTGCAGGCCCAGCGCAAGCTGACCATTCCTTTTCTCAAGGAAACCCTGGGCTGGTAGACGCAAGAGGGGCGAGGTAGCGAAGTGATCCTCACCCTTGTCGCGTTTCATCCGGCGCCTGTTCCGCCATGAAGGTGCGAATCGCTGCCGCGCAGGCTTGTGCTTGCGTCTGCAGGATGAAGTGCGGGCCTTTCAGGCGCACCTGACGCAAGTCGTCGCAGTGCTCGGCCAGGCGCTTGGCGCTATGGGGCGTGACCAGTCGATCCTGCTGTGGCCACAGATGCAGGGCCGGTAGGGCGAGGCGCTGTTGCGGGGCGTGCAGTGTTGCCAGGCTGGCGAGGCGAGCACGTAGCAGCGACCGATCCAGACGACGGATTTCCCCTTGTACAAGCCTGAGCGTTTCGTCGTTGGCCCCGTCGCCGAGGCACAGGGTGCGGAGCATCCAGGGGCGCGTCGCCAGAGCCAGGGGGATGGGCAAGTGCCTGAGCAATGCCAGAGGTGCGAAAGGGTTGCTCAGAAATGAGGCCGCGAAGATAACGCCGCGCAAACCTTCGGGGTTTCGTAACGCCAGGCGATAGGCCAGCGGGCCGGAAAAGGACTCGCCCAATAGCATGAAAGGCCTGTTGCCCAGGTCTTGGATCAGCATGTCGGCCAGGCTGTCGTAGTCCTGCGGCCCGTGATCAGGCAGGCTCAGGGCCTGGCAATCGATGTCCTGGAGTTCGTCGAGCAGTGGTGCGAAGAGGTGGCTGCTGCCGTTCAGACCGGGCAGCAGCACCAGGCGCATCAGGCTTCCCCAGCCAACTTGCGATCGTACTGGAAGCGCCAGCGGGTGTAGAGCAGGGCGCAGCAGAACAGGCCGAAGCTGATCACCGCCTCCAGTGCGCCGAACAATGCACGCGCCGGGTCGATGGCGGCGAGTACGCCCTGGATGAAGTAAAGGTTGACCACGAAGCATACCCAGGCATGAGCGCGGGCGTTGCCCATCAGTATCCCGGGGGCGAGCAGCGCAAGTGGCAGCAACTGGATCGCCAGCACCACGCCAATCCGCGCGCCATGCAGGTCGGCGAAGGCCAGGTTCCACACCAGCAGCAGGGTCAGCAGGGCGATGAAGCTGAACAGGCTCAGCGCTCGGCTGAGTTTTACCCGCGGCTGCAGCCATTCGAGACTGGGCAAGGGTTTCTTCGCTCGGGCCACGTTCAGCGCTCCAGTTTGCTGGCGGTTTGCGCCAGGCGTTGACCCAATGCACGGCACAGGGCGATTTCATGTTCGTCCAGCGCACGTTTGCCGTCGCCGCCGGCATGATGGCTGGGGCCGTAAGGCGTACCACCACCACGGGTTTCGAGCAGAGCCGCTTCGCTGTAGGGCAGGCCGCAGACCAGCATGCCGTGGTGCAGCAGCGGTAGCATCATCGACAGCAGGGTGGTTTCCTGGCCGCCATGCAGGCTAGCAGTGGAGGTGAAGACACCGGCTGGCTTGCCGACCAGCTCGCCGGTCAGCCACAGGTTGCTGGTGCCGTCGATGAAGTACTTCAGCGGCGCAGCCATGTTGCCGAAACGGGTCGGGCTGCCCAGCGCCAGGCCCGCGCAGTTCTTCAGATCGTCCAGGGTGGCGTACATGGCACCTTCTTCCGGCACGCTCGGCGCTACGGCTTCGCATTCGCTGGAGACTGCCGGTACGGTGCGCAGGCGAGCTTCCAGGCCGGCCATTTCGACACCACGGGCGATCTGTCTGGCCATCTGCGCAGTGGCGCCATGGCGGCTGTAGTAGAGCACCAGGATGTAGGGCGCACTCATGCCAGCAGCTCCAGCACGTTCTCCGGTGGGCGACCGATGACCGCCTTGTCGCCAGCGATCAGGATCGGGCGCTCGATCAACTTGGGATGCTTGACCATCGCCTCGATCAGCTGCGCTTCGCTCAAGCTGGCGTCGGCCAGGCCCAGTGCCTTGTATTCGTCTTCACCCGTACGCAGCAGGTCGCGCGCAGCGATGCCCAGCTTGCCGAGCAGGCTCTTGAGTTCAGCGGCGCTGGGGGGCGTTTCCAGATAGCGCACTACCTTCGGTTGCAGGCCGCGTGCTTCCAGCAGCTCCAGAGCACCGCGGGATTTCGAGCAACGCGGGTTGTGATAGAGGGTCAGGTCGGTCATGGGGACTCGCATCCGGCTTGAGGTGGCGGCTATTCTAACCGCCTGATAGGCAGATGCACGCATACCGCTAACGGGCTGTTGCTGCGACCTTTTCACGCGGTGCACTGTCTGAACGGTTTTGGGGCTAAGGAGAGGTCATGCGGGGGCGATTGAAGGACTGGCTGGGTTTCTGGGTGTGCCTGTATCAGCGTTTCATGGAGAACCGCGGTGCAGGTAACGCGGCAGCCTTGACCTATACCACTCTGTTCGCCGTGGTGCCGATGATGACCGTGACCTTCGCCATGCTGTCGGCGATTCCGGCGTTCCAGGGCGTGGGCGAGGAGATCCAGGGTTTCATCTTCCATAACTTCGTGCCCTCCACCGGTGAAACGGTGCAGGAGTACCTGCGTGAGTTCACCTCCCAGGCCCGGCAACTGACCTGGTTCGGCGTCGGGTTGCTGGCCGTCACCGCCTTTCTCATGCTGGTCACCATTGAGAAGACCTTCAACGTGATCTGGCGGGTGCGTCAGCCGCGCCGTGGTATGTCCAGCTTCCTGCTGTACTGGGCGATTCTCAGCCTTGGGCCGCTGCTGCTGGGGGCCGGTTTTGCGGTGAGCACCTATATCGCTTCGCTTTCGCTGATCTCCGGGCCGGATGCCGTGGTGGGCGCCAAGACCCTGCTTGCGTTCACGCCGTTGTTATCCAGTATCGCGGCGTTCACCTTGCTCTATGCGGCAGTTCCCAATACTCGGGTACCTTTGCGCCACGCTCTGCTCGGCGGCCTGTTCAGCGCCGTGCTGTTCGAGGTGGCCAAGGCGCTGTTCGGCCTCTACGTGCGCCTGTTTCCCGGTTATCACCTGATCTATGGTGCCTTCGCCACGGTCCCGCTGTTTCTGGTGTGGATCTATCTGTCCTGGCTGATCGTGCTGCTGGGCGCCGAGCTGGTATACGGCTTGTCGCAACCACGGCACTGGCGCCGCGAGCCGATCCCCAAAGGGCTGATTCTGCTGGTGGTGCTGCGGCTTATGCTCAAGCGTCAGCAGAAGGGCGAAGCCCTGCATTACGGCGATATGCAGCGTGCTGGTTGGCGCTTGCCTGAGGACGAGTGGGCTCAGGTGATGGATTTTCTCGAGCGCGAGCGTCTGGCGTGCAAGGCCAGTGGCGGCGGTTGGGTGTTGAGCCGTGATCTGCACGCTTTTTCCGTACATCAGCTGTTCGAGTGCAGTCCCTGGCCGTTGCCGAGCCTGTCACAGTTGCCTGCCAAGCTCGATGAGCCCTGGTACCCGGCGTTGCGCGAGGGATTGGAACATTTGCAGGCCGAGCGTGAGCAGCAGTTCGGCGCCAGCCTGGGCGAATGGTTGCCGGGCAAGGGTTGAGCGCAGTGGATTGAGGCCACCTGGCATTGGTCTGTCCGGTGTGACAAAAAACGTCAGTTTGCGGCGTCATCCCACCGCCTTGTGGCGTTGCGGCAAGACTGGGCGTCACTGATGGCGCTTTTAACGGACTGGCACGCTTTTGGCAGTTGCAGAATCAGTTGCTATCGAACTGCCAGCAGGGCAGGGATCGCTGAGGACTCAGGCAGTAATGACGGGCAAGAACAAGGTCATCCACCTTCACCGGCGCGATCCGCAGGAAGCGCTCACGCGGCTCAACCGAATCACCGGGCTGCGTTTCGCCCGCTGGCCGGAGTCGCTGCTCGAGCATGTCGCTGCAGATGATCTGCAGCACGATGCCGACGACTCAGCGGCGCAGCCTGCGCCCAGCTCAGGCATTTCCTCCGGCTAAAACGAAAACCCCGCGTCGATGCGCGGGGTCGTCGTTGCCGTTGAGGTTCAGGCCATGGCCTGCAGGCTCTCGTTGTTGGACAGTTCGACGGCCTGCACGAAGAATTCCTCGACGACCAGGCTCTGCGCCGGCACCGCCGAGCGCAGGCGTACCTGCATGTCTTCGATTTTATGCCGCACCGGCATGCGCGCGATGCCGGAGAGCAGGATCTTGCCGTGGGCATTGACCTTGCCGTGGTCGACACTGACTTCGCGGCGTTTGTCACCGTCGCGATAGCTGATCAGCAGCGATACCGGCAGGTTGGCCAGGCCGGGCAATTGCAGCCAGGTAGCGACGTTGTATTCGGCCACACGGCCCTCGTAGGGCGTTACCAGCAGGCGAGCGACGTCGACGATGCGCGAGGGCACGGAGCCAATCAGCTTGTCTTGCACATGGGACATGGTGGAGTTCCAGGCTGGTGAGACTTCAGTGCCAGGAATTATAAGCAGCCACCTGCTGGTGAAACTGTGCACTCGGCAGACAGAGCGCGTGATTGGGGTCGCAGTTTCGCATATCAGGCCAGGCGCAGAGGATGGCGGCTCACCGATGAGGTCTGCAGGTTGCTCTCGGGCAGCGGCAGGATCGCCTGGTTATTTACGCTGGCGAGCTGCAGCCAGAGATGTTCGCCGTAGGTGAACTGGCCATTGGGCAGCCATAGGCCGTGGTGCCAGCCATTACCCGGAGCGGGGGTGCTCTGCAGCACACCCGGGTGAGTCTGGGCATTGGGCGCACGGCGCAGCCACACCGGCCGTGGCAGGCCTTTGAGGTAGCGCAATCCCAGATGCAGGCCTTCGGTATTGAGGTGGCGCCAGCGCACCAGGGCGAGCGTCGGCGTGCCGTTGGTGAGCAGCAGGACCAGTTGCCCTACCTGCAGTTGCCCACCTTCGTCGGCGTTGCACAGCAGGCGCGCGCCGCCTGGGCTGGCATCGAGCAACTGCGCCTCGGTACGCTGCGGCAGCTTGTCCAGCAGTTGCGCATGGATGGCGGGCAGGCCAACCACCAGGCTGCATTGCCCGTCCAGCTCGGCGCGCTCATGGCGACGTTGCTGGCGTCCCAGCCAGTGCTGACGTACGCGTTCGAGCAACTGGCGTTCCTGGGCACTTTGCAGGGGGGCCGGTTCGTGCAGGGCGATCAGCAACGCACCCAGTTCGAAGCGACGCAGATTGGCCGCTTCGCCTTCCACCGGTTGCTCGAAGCCCAGGCAGGCCTGCGATTCGCTGAGGTCGACTATCGGGCCTTCGCTTTCGTCCTCCTCGTCCCAGGCTTGCAGCCTGGCCAGCCCAGCCAGTGGAGCCAGTGCACCGAACAGCGTCAGGCATTCGCCTTCGTCAAGGTGGAAGGGATTGCTCAATGCCAGCAGCAACATCTGCTGGTACAGCCCGCGCAGGTCGCTGGCCGGCTTCGGCTCGAAGGCGGCAGCCACTGGCTCGTCCAGGCACTGCTGGTGCTCGCCGATCCAGTACAGCAAGTGGCTGTCGCGCCACAGTGCCGCCGGTGGCTCCTGATATAGCTGGTAGTGGCGCAGCAACTGCTGGGCGAGGAAATGCTGGGCCATGTACAGGCACCAGGCCAGATGCGGCAGCGACGGCTGGCGACCTTGCAGGATTTGCAGCAGCAGGCGCTTGAAACCAGTCGCCAGCTCGCCGCACAGGCGCACGAACAGCGCGCTCGGCGAGTGCTGGTGAATGGCAAGGCTGGCGTAATGACGATATTCGTCACTGAAATTTTGCAGCGCACGCTGCCTTTCCAGTAAGGTCAGGCCGCTGCGATTGAGCGAAAACAACAGGCCGAGCACTTGTTGCAGGCCATGTTCGGGCTCCAGGTGGCGAGCTGCCGCGAGTCGCTGGGCGACCTCCGCTGGCGATACGCTGTTGTCCTCGCGGATGTCCGGTACTTCCAGGCGCAGGGCATCCAGCGTCATATCAACCCCGAGTGGACGAGGATCGAGTACATGGGCTTAGGGCTCCGGAATGTCGGCAAGGCTGTTTTGGGTATCTGCGCCGGTCTGCTGCTGACGGCTTGTGCCGAAGATTTCGGCCCTGATCAGCATGGACGAAAGGTAACGGCTGACAGCCTGGATGGCCAGTGGCTGGTCATTAATTATTGGGCCGAGTGGTGCGCGCCGTGCCGCACGGAAATTCCTGAGCTCAACGCGCTCGAGGAAAAACTGAAAAACCAGTCGGCGCGTGTGATCGGCGTCAACTTCGATGCCTTGCAGGGCGAGGACCTCAAGCGGGCGGCGGACAGCTTCGACATCCGTTTCACCGTGCTGGCGCAAGACCCGGCGGCGCGCTTCGAGCTGCCGCACAACGATGTGTTGCCGGTGACTTACATCGTCGATGCTGACGGCAAACTGCGCGAACGCCTGGTGGGCGAGCAGACCTCCGCAGGGCTGCAGGAGCACCTCAAGCGCTTGCGCGGCCAGTAGAGAGACGACGAAAACCACTGCGGTGGGCGGTCGCATCAATAGGTAGCATGCTAAGCTTTTGCTCCGGCCGAACCTGCGCCGTGCTTCATGAGTCTGCCTGATGTCCGCTACCCATCTCACCCGCGGCAGCGCCGGTTACCGGCGCGCCACCCTGGCGCTGTTCTGCGCCGGCTTCGCCACTTTCGCCATGCTCTACTGCGTGCAGCCGCTGCTCCCGCTATTGGCGGCGCATTTTCAGGTTTCTGCGGCCAGCAGCAGTCTGGCGCTGTCGCTGACCACCTTGAGCCTGGCGCTGTGCCTGCTGGTATCCGGCGCGCTGGCCGAGAGCTGGGGGCGCAAGCCGGTGATGGCTGCGGCGCTGGGGCTGGCGGCGATACTGGGGATCGCCTGCGCACTGGTGGAGGAGTGGGGCAGCCTGCTGTTTCTACGGGCGCTGTTGGGTTTGGCTCTGAGCGGTTTGCCTGCGTTGGCCATGGCCTACGTTGGCGAGGAGTTCGATCCCGAAGCGCTGCCGGCCGCCATGGGCCTCTACATCGGTGGTACGGCGCTGGGTGGGTTGCTCGGGCGTTTGCTGGCGGGCCTGCTCAGTGACCTGGGCGGTTGGCCCTGGGCCCTTGGCGGCATTGCCGGGCTCGGTCTGCTGGCGCTGGGGCTGTTCCTCTGGCTGTTGCCGCCGTCGCGGCATTTCACCGCGCAGGCGCTTTCCGTGCCTGGCTTGCTGCGCAACTTCGCCCAGCACCTGAGCAACCCGCGACTGCGCGTGCCGTTCGCCCTGGCGTTCCTGCTCATGGGCGGCTTCGTTGCCATGTTCAATTACGTCGGCTTTCGCCTGGCGAGTGCGCCATTCAATCTGTCGGCGACGGTAATCGGCCTGCTGTTCACCGTCTACCTGCTGGGTATCTTCAGCGCTGGTTGGGCTGGGCGTCTGGTCCCGCGTTTCGGCGCACGTCAGGTCCTGCACGGCGGTATCGGGCTGATGCTGCTGGGGGTGGCGCTGTGTGCGATGCCCTGGTTGAGTTCGGCGGTAATCGGTCTGGCACTGTTCACCCTGGGGTTCTTCGCCGCCCATGCGGTTGCCAGCGGGCAGGTCGGTATCCATGCGCAAGGGGCCAAGGCGCAGGCCTCGGCACTGTACCTGTGTGCCTATTACCTCGGCTCCAGCCTGGTGGGCTACGTGGGAGGGTATGTCTGGGAGCACGCCGGCTGGCTGGCGCTGCTGGCCGTTCTGGCTTCGTTGTTCGTTGTCGCAGGGGCTCTGGTACGGCGTATTTAGGCTGTTCGCCAGCCGTTCAGTGCAGGTTCAAGGAGGATTCAGCGGGTATTCAGTAGTCTTCCCGCAGACTCGTTGCCGAGTTGATCAAAACTGCAACGAGAGGAAGGATTCAATGAAAATCACCCTGAACCGTATTGCATTGGCAAGCTGCCTGGCTCTGGGCACAAGCGCTGCCCAGGCCAACGACAATTTCCTTGGGCTGACCTGGGGGCAGACTGACAACAACATTCAGAAGTCCAACGCGCTGAATGCCAATCTCGGCAATCCCAAGTTGGACAAGGTGATCAACGGCGAGGGTACCTGGGGCCTCCGTGCCGGCCAGAAAAGCGCCGATGGTCGCTATTACGCGACTTATGAGAATGTCTCGGACAGTCACAATGGCTACAAGCTGCGTCAGCAGAACCTTCTCGGCAGCTACGACATGTTCGTACCGCTGGGGGACAACAACACCAAGCTGTTCGGTGGTGTAACCGCCGGTCTGGTCAAGCTCGAGCAGGAAAGCCGCGGCTTTTCCCGCGACAGCGACATCGGATTTGCCGCGGGTCTGCAGGCCGGTATCCTGCAGGAACTGAACAGCAATACATCGATCGAAGCCGGCTATCGTTACCTGCGTACCAACGCCAGCACAGAAATGGCACCGCAGGGTGCAGGCAAGGCCGGGTCGCTGGATCTGCACAGCAGTTCGCAGCTCTACCTTGGCGCCAACTTTGCCTTCTAACGAGGGCTTCGCGTTACCGGGCCGGGCATCAGTCCGGCCTTCGTACTATTGAAAGGGGGAGTCTCATGAAATTGCTGGTGGTGGAGGATGAGGCGCTGCTGCGTCACCATCTGTTCACTCGCCTCAGCGAAAACGGGCACGTGGTGGATGCCGTACGCACCGCCGAAGAAGCCCTGTATCGCGCTGAGTCCTTCAATCATGATCTGGCCCTGGTCGACCTTGGTCTGCCTGGCATGAGCGGTATCGACCTGATCCGTCAGCTGCGCAGCCAGGACAAGAACTTTCCGATTCTTATCCTCACCGCGCGCGGTAACTGGCAGGACAAGGTCGAAGGCCTCTCCTGTGGTGCCGACGATTACGTGGTCAAGCCGTTCCAGTTCGAAGAGCTGGAAGCGCGCCTGAACGCGTTGCTGCGCCGTTCCTCCGGGTTCACCAAGTCGACCATCGAGGCCGGTTCGCTGGTGCTGGATCTCAACCGCAAGCAGGCCACGGTAGACGAGCAATCGTTGCAGCTGACCGCCTATGAATACCGCATCCTCGAGTACCTCATGCTGCATCACCAGCAGGTGGTGGCCAAGGAGCGCCTGATGGAGCAGCTCTACCCAGGCGATGACGAGCGCGACCCCAACGTCATCGAGGTACTGGTCGGTCGTCTGCGCCGCAAGCTCGAAGGGGTGATCGGCGGCAAGCCGATTGAAACCGTGCGCGGCCAGGGCTACATGTTCAACGAGCGCTGCAAGTGAGCCGAGCGCGCGTGGTTCTGCGCAAACTGCGTATGCGTTTTCGCTCGTTGCGCCTGCGCCTGATGCTGGCCAGCGCAGCGCTGGCGATGCTGTTCATGCTGTTGCTGATGCCGGTGTTGCAGGGTGTGTTTCTCATGGCCCTGGAGCAGACCGTGGAGAAGCGTCTGGCCTCCGATGCGGCCGCGTTGATTTCTGCTGCGCGCATCCATGACGGCCAGCTGCATATGCCGGACAAGATGCCGGACGAGGAATTCGACAACCTCGATTCACACCTGCTGGGTTTCATCTTCGACCGTGACGGGCAGATGATCTGGCGTTCGCGCTCGTCCACCGACGAGCTGGTGCGCTACCTGCCGCGCTACGATGGTCGTGGCCACGAGTTCATCCGCATTCGCGATGACGGCGGCCAGGAATACTTCGTGTATGACATCGAGGTGGATCTGCTGCGGGGTGATGAAACCGCCCTGAGCATCGTCACCATGCAGCCCACGCGCGAGTACCAGGGGCTGTTCAACGGCTTTGCCTGGCAGCTGCGCTTGTGGCTGGGTATCGCCTTGCTGGTTTTGCTGGGCCTGCTCTGGTTTGGCCTGACCTGGGGCTTTCGCAGCCTGCGCGGTCTTAGCGACGAACTCGACGGTGTGGAGGCAGGCACTCGGCAGCGCCTGAGTGACGAGCATCCACGCGAACTGCTGCGCCTGACCAACTCCCTCAACCGCTTGCTCGACAGCGAGCGGCGTCAGCGCGAGCGCTATCGCGATTCGCTGGAAGATCTCGCCCATAGCCTGAAAACGCCACTCAGCGTGCTGCAGGGCATCGGTGAAACCCTCGCCGTGCACCCGGAGAATCGCGAGCAGGCGCAGCTGATGCAGGCGCAGATCGAGCGCATGAGTCAGCAGGTTGGCTACCAACTGCAGCGCGCCAGCCTGCGTCGCAGCGGCCTGGTGCGTCATCGTGAGCAGGTCTGGCCGCTGCTCGAAGGCTTGTGCCGTTCGCTGGACAAGGTCTATCGCGACAAGCGCGTGGAAGCGACGCTGGAAGTGCCCGAGCACAGCCAGATCACCATGGAGCGTGGCGCGTTGATGGAGCTGCTCGGCAACCTGCTGGAGAACGCCTACCGCCTTTGCCTGCGTCATGTGCGCGTCAGGCTGCAGCCTCAGGTCGGCGGTTGCCTGATCACCATCGAAGACGACGGTCCTGGCGTGCCACCGCATCAGCGTGCGCGGGTGCTGCAGCGCGGCGAGCGTCTGGACGTGCAGAATCCGGGGCAGGGCATCGGCCTGGCGGTGGTCGAAGATATCGTCGAAAGCTACGACGGCGAGCTGAGCCTGGAAGACTCCGAGTTGGGCGGCGCCTGCTTCAGGGTGCGTTTGTACGACTGAGCCGCAACGGCACTAACTTCATCCTTCCTGAGCTCGATAGGCCCCCGGCGTCAGCCCTGTCCATTTCTTGAAGGCGCGGTGAAAGGCCGAGGGTTCGGAGAAGCCGAGCTGCTCGGCGATATCCTGAATCGCCAGCTCGTCGCGGCCCAGGTGGTAGATGGCGAGGTCGCGGCGCAGGTGGTCCTTGAGTTCCTGAAAACTGGTGCCTTCTTCACGCAGGTGGCGACGCAGCGTCTGTGGGCTGGTGTGCAGTTGCTGGGCCGTGTGTTCCAGGTCGGGCCAGGTGCGGCAGTCGCGACCGAGCAGGCGACGAATCTGGCTGATCAAACTGGCGCCGCCGTCGGGCCGCGCCAGCAGGTCGGCAGGGGAGTGCTGGAGGAACTGCTTGAGGGTGCGTTCGTCCTGCAGTAACGGCATCGTCAGGTAGCGCGCGTGAAACAGCAGGCTGGTCTGCCCGGCAGCAAAACGGCGGCTGCAGGGGAACAGCAGTTCGTACTCGGCGGCGTGCTCGGGTTCGGGGTAGGCGAAGCTCGCTTCTTCCAGGCGGATACGCTGGCCGATCAGCCAGCTGCCGAGGCGATGCCAGATCACCAGCAGGCTCTCCAGCAGAAAATGGTCCGGGTCCCACAGCGTGCTGTCGTCCACGCTCAGTCGTGCCCAGTCGCCTTCGCGTTGCAGGCGGATTCTCGGTGCATCGGCGAACAGTCCGTAGAACATCGCGCCGCGGCTCAGGGCTTTTTCCAGGTTGTGGCAGTGGATGATGGCGTGGCCCATCATGGCGAAGGTGCCGGGTCTGCTCGGCTGACGGCCGAAACCCAGGTATTCGTCGTCCAGTGCTTCCCACAACAGCTGCATCAGTCGGGCGAACTGCTCGGGGGCGATGCGTGCGCGCGGCTCGACCAGCACGGCGGGCTGAATGCCAGCCTGACGCAGAATCGCCTCGCAGGCCAGGCCGCGGCGATTGGCACCGCGCAAGGCGGCGCGGACGAAGTGGCTGGCGATGGTGCGTTCGCGCATGCTGGGCTTCCGCTGTCGATGGAGGTCGATGGTAGGCAGTTGCTCTCGGCCACGGCAAGCCAGCCGAGCGATTGGGTCAAGCGAGGCTGAGCGTATGGGTCATTGAGGGAGATAGGCGTGGCACTTAACCTCAGCTGCATAACAACAGCGGAGGACCCGCCTCATGCAACGCAACCATTTCGACACCGAGCACAACCTGTTCCGCGATGCCTTCGCGACGTTCTTGCAGAAGGAAGTGGTGCCCCATCAGCAGGCCTGGGAAGAGGCCGGCATGGTGGATCGCAGCGTGTGGCGCAAGGCAGGCGAGATGGGGTTTCTGTTGCCTTGGGCGGATGAGGAATATGGCGGCGCGGGGCTCAAGGATTTTCGCTACGAGCAGATCATGTGCGAGGAGTTGGCGCACATCAATGAGCCCGGTTTCATGATTCCGTTGCACTCGGCGCTATGTGGGCCCTATATCGCCGAATACGGCAATGCCGAGCAGAAAGCGCGGTTCATGCCAGGCATCATCAGCGGTGAGACCATCCTCGCCGTGGCCATGACCGAGCCTGCGGCAGGCTCGGACCTGGCCGGCATGCGCACCACGGCAGTGGACAAGGGCGATCACTGGCTGCTCAACGGTTCCAAGGTATTCATCTCCAATGGCTATCTGGCCGATGTGGTGATCGTTGCGGCCAAGACCGATCCAGCCAACAAGCACGCCATGGGCCTGTTCCTGGTGGAGCGCGGTATGCCGGGTTTCGAGCGCGGCAAGAAGTTGAAGAAGCTTGGCATGCACAGCCAGGACACCGCCGAGCTGTTCTTCAACGAGGTCAGGGTGCCCAAGGAAAACCTGCTGGGCGACGCCAAGGGCGGCTTCTTCTACCTGATGAACATGCTCGCCCAGGAGCGTCTGACCAATGCCTGTGGTGCGGTGGCCGGCGCCGAGGCGGCGCTGCAGGCCACCATCGAGTACGTCAAGGAGCGCCAGGCCTTCGGCCGCTCGGTGGCGCACTTTCAGAACACCCGCTTCAAACTCGCGGAGATGCGTACGCAGATCGATGTGGCTCAGGTCTTCACCGACCGCTGCGTGATGGATCACAACCAGAAGAAGCTCACCCCGGAGGTGGCCGCCGAGGCCAAGCTGTTCACCACCGAACTGCTCGGCAAGGTGGTGGACGAGGGCGTGCAGCTACACGGCGGCTGGGGCTACATGTGGGAATACCCGATCTGCAAGATGTACGCGAATGCGCGGATTCAGCGGATCTTCGCCGGCACCTCGGAAATCATGAAGGAGATCATCAGTCGCGCAATGAAGTTGTAGGTTTGCGCACGGTTGCGCCATCGAGGTCTATCGTCATAACGCTTACACCCCGATGACCTGGAGAAATCCAATAACAAAGAAGATGCCTGGCCCAGGCCCTGCAACGGCCTCGCACGTGTTTCAACCAGCTGCCGGCGGTCAAGGGCGTCCTGCATGACTGCCGCTGGTGCCAGGTCGACGGTCTGGGGGCGGGCTGATCGGCGCTACGTCATTCTTTGCAATCTGGAGTCGCCATGTCCGGTCCTTTGTCATCGCTGAAGATTCTCGATTTTTCCACGCTGCTGCCAGGGCCGTTCGCGTCACTGCTGCTGGCGGATATGGGCGCCGAGGTACTGCGGGTGGAGTCGCCCACTCGCATGGACCTGGTGCGCGTGCTGCCACCGCACGACGGCGGCGTCTCCACCAGCCATGCCTATCTCAACCGCAACAAGCGCAGCATCGCCCTCGACCTCAAGCGGCCGGAAGCGGTGGAGGTGGTCAAGCAACTGGTCGGCGAGTACGACATCGTGCTCGAACAGTTTCGACCCGGTGTGATGGACAAGCTGGGAGTCGGCTATGAGGCGCTCAAGGCGATCAATCCACGGCTGATCTATGTCTCGATCACCGGCTACGGGCAGAGCGGACCTTATCGTGACCGTGCCGGACACGACATCAACTACCTGGCGCTGGCCGGCATCGCCAGCTACACCGGGCGTCGCGACAGTGGCCCGCTGCCCCTCGGCGTGCAGCTGGCCGACCTGGCGGGCGGCTCGCTGCATGGCGTGATCGGCTTGCTCGCCGCTGTGGTGCAGCGCCAGGTCAGCGGTTTGGGTCAGCAGGTCGATGTGAGCATGACCGATTGCGCCTTCAGCCTGCATGGTATGTCCGGGGCGGGCTATCTCGGTGCCGGAGTCGAGCCGCAGATGGAAAACCAGGCGCTCAATGGTGGCAGCTTCTACGATTACTACCGCACCCGTGACGGTCGCTGGTTTTCCGTGGGCAGCCTGGAGCCGCAGTTCATGCAGCAGTTCTGCGCCGCCCTTGGTCGCCCCGAGCTGACGGCGCGGGGGCTGTCGCAGATGCCCGAGGATCAGCAGGCGCTCAAGCGCGAACTCGAGATCGAGTTCGAGAAGCGCGATTTCGCCGAGTGGTGCGCGATCTTCGCTGAGCTGGATGCCTGCGTCGAACCCATGCTGGCGCTTTCCGAGGCGGTCGAACATCCGCAGGTCAAGGCCCGTGGGCTAGTCGTCGAAGTGCCGCGTGAGGGTTTGCCGGCGCAGTCGCAATTAGCCTGCCCGCTGAAGTTCTCCGCAGGCTTGCCGCCTCCACGGCATGTCGGCACGGCAGTCGGTGCGCACACCGCCGAAGTGCTGGCGGAGCTGGGTTATGACAGCGAGCGAATTGCGGCGCTACGCGAGGCCCGGGTGTTCGGTTGAACCCGCTATGGGGCCGGCTTAGGATGGGCGCCTTTTTCGCGGAGGAGCGTCATGCATGAAGGGAGTCGCAGGGAGGGTGCCAGGCATCGCGGGATGGATCTTGGCGGCGGGATTGGCCGTTGCCCTGATGCCAGTGCAGGCCGCTGAGGACCCAGACGATCCGTGCCAGCAGGGTAGCGCCATGGCGGCTTTCATGTGCCAGGGACCGGCCTGGAAGGCCGCCGAGCAAAGGCTGCAGGATACCTACGAGCGCGTGATGGCCTCGCTCAAGCAGTATGATCCGGCGCTCGCCAATGAACTACGGGACGCCCAGCGCCTGTGGATCAAGCTCCGTGAGCAGGATTGCAGCCTGTACGCTCGCAGCCGAGTGCAAGGATCGCCCTGGACCGGGTTCTGGGAGTCGGAGTGCCACGCGCAGCAGGCGCAGGCACGCACCCGCTGGTTGGAGTCTTTCGAACCCTAGACGCCGCTCTCGCTGCCTTCGCGCAGTGCATCACGCCTGACGCTGCTCCCCAGTGAAGGTCAGCGTCACCTTGCAGCGTCGGCAGTAATAGCGACGGCCCTTGGCGACCAAGGCGTGGCGCTGGGCGGAGAAGGGGAACTCTCCATCGGGGCAGCTGCAGCGGTAGATGAAGCGTTTGACCTCGCGTCGTTCGACTTCATAGCTGTGGCAGCGATGCGGGGGCAATTCGTAAACGCCGCGCATGATCAATTGCCACTCCTCGCCATGTGGCTGAATGCGCGGACCGAATAGCTGGTGGGCGATCATGTGGGCGACTTCGTGCGGCACTGTCTGGCGCAGGAAGTCCTCATGATTGGCTTGGTACAGCTGCAGATTGAAGCGCAGCTTGTTTTCCGTCAGGTGAGCGACACCCGCCTTCTGCCCACGCAGCTTGAAGCTGACCTCGGGGCGGGCAAAGCGTTGCTTGAAGAAGGCCTCGGCCTGTTGGTAGCAGGCTTCGACGCGGGCATCAATCTGTTCGGGCATGGCAGGTAGCGGCTGCGGTTCGACGGGGGATTATGCCGCAAGCACCAGGGATACGGCGAAGTTGCCCTGACCTGCGGGCCGCACCGTCTTCCCGGCCGACGAATGGTTGCCCACATGCAAAAGGGCCGACATCGCTGCCGGCCCTCCCTGTCGACGCGCGTCAGCGCTAGCTGGTGTAGACCGGACCGACCCCCATGCCCCAGAGGATCACCGAGCTGGCGATCATCGCCACCAGTACCACCAGACCGACTGCCAGCACCGAGCTGGAGAACATGAAGCCCTCGTCCTCGGGGATGTTCATGAAGGTCGGTATACCGACATAGAGCAGGTAGACGGTGTAGCAGATCGCCACCGTGCCGACGATCATTCCCAGCCACAGGTGTGGATATAGCGCTGCCAGGCCGCCGATGAACAGCGGGGTGGCGGTGTAGGCCGCGAATACCACGCACTGGGTCAGGTTGGGATTGGCATCGTAGGTACGCGCCATCCAGTGGATGAAAGCGCCCATCACGGCCACGCCAGCGAGCATCGCCAGGTAGGACATGATGGTCATCACCACCGCACTGCCTTCGGTGAGCATTACGGGTGCTCGGTCACCAATGGCCCAGCCAACCTGGGTGGTGCCGATGTAGGCTGAAATTGCGGGAATCGCTGCGAGAACCAGCACATGGGTCAGGTACATGTGACTGATGGATTCTTCCTCGCCACGGATTTCTTGCCATTCTTGGTCAGGATGGGTGAAGAGCCCCCAAACGTGGTGGATCATGCCAGACACCTCCTCATTCTTATGACGGTCGCCCCCCAGCGGACGCCCGGCGCGCGTGTACAGCGCTACCGGGTGTCAGGCCGAATCTATGCGACCTTATGTCGCAGTATAGGCAGGCCCTGGAGCAGGCGTGGTGTCTGGCTTTAGAGCAAATCGCTCTCTCGGGCCTAGCGGTAATAGCGCTCCAGAATTTCCATGGCCAGGTTGATCGACTGCAACCGCTCTGTGCTGCCGCCTCGGTCCGGATGGTGCTCGCTGACCATCTGTCGGTAGCGCTGCTTGATACGGGGCAGATCGATCACCCGTTCATCGCTCAGCTCGAACAGTTCGAGCGCCGCCTGCTTCTCTTCGCCGCCTTGCATGCGCGTCCAGAAGCTGGTCAGCAGGCGTTCGACGTCACGCTCGTCGGTGTCTTGCAGGTTGCGCATGTCCAGGTAGTAGTCGCGCAGTTCATCACGCACGCTGAGCGCCGCGCTGCCTGGCTGGTAAGGCAGCAGGCGGATGCTCAGCGGGCTGATCTGCAGCAGGTGCGTGCGTTGTTGCCAGAGTTGGTCGCGCAGGCGATACAGGGCGTTGAACAGCAGGAAATGCGTGCGAAACAGCACCAGCTTGTCGGCCAGCGGCAAATTGGGGATGTGGCCGCTGTGGCGCTCCTTCAGCTGCTGGATCAGCGCGTATTCGGCAAGCCCCTCGGGAGCGGCTTGCAGCAATTGCAGCACCTGCTCGGCGAGGTCATGAGTGGGGTTTAGGTCGTCATTCATCGGCCGAGCCTAGCATTTCGTTGCAGGTGGGGTAGGGGCGAGACGCCATTGTGCGTAAAATGTCGCGCTTTCGTTCCCACTCCCTCGGATTTCGACGCACCATGGGCACCCTCTCGGTCAACCAGAACAAACTGCAGAAGCGCATTCGCCGCCTGGCCGGCGAAGCCATCACCGATTTCAACATGATCGAGGATGGCGACAAGGTGATGGTCTGCCTGTCCGGCGGTAAGGACAGCTACACCATGCTCGACGTGCTGCTGTATCTGCAGAAGGTAGCGCCGATCAAGTTCGAGATCGTTGCGGTGAACATGGACCAGAAGCAGCCCGGCTTCCCCGAGCACGTGCTGCCGGCCTACCTGGAAGCCCTCGGCGTGCCGTATCACATCATCGAGAAGGACACCTACTCGGTGGTGAAGGAAAAGATCCCCGAGGGCAAGACCACCTGCTCGCTGTGCTCGCGTCTGCGTCGTGGCACGCTGTACACCTACGCCGACGAGATCGGCGCGACCAAGATGGCGCTGGGGCACCACCGCGACGACATTCTGGAAACCTTCTTCCTCAACATGTTCTACGGTGGCACGCTCAAGGCCATGCCGCCCAAGCTGCTCTCCGATGACGGCCGTAACGTGGTGATCCGCCCGCTGGCCTACTGCGCCGAGGCCGATATCGAGGCCTACAGCCAGCTCAAGGAATTCCCCATCATCCCGTGCAACCTCTGTGGCTCGCAGGAGAACCTGCAGCGCCAGGTGGTCAAGGAGATGCTGCAGGAGTGGGAGCGCAAGAGCCCGGGCCGGGTCGAGATCATGTTCCGTGCGCTGCAGAACGTGCACCCTTCGCAGCTGGCCGACCGCAACCTGTTCGACTTCAAGAGCCTGAAGATCGACGACAGCGCCACGCCGCGCTTTCTCGATGTGATGAGCCTGTAGGGTGGATCACGCTTCACCGATCCACCGGCATGGGGATTGGTGGATGTAAAAGGCGACATCCACCCTACGCCCCGTACGAACCGTGGGAGGGGCTTTAGCCGCGACGCTTGCCAGGCCGCAAAGGCCTGGAGTATGGTGCGGCCATCGCTTTGGAGAACTCCATGTCCACCAGCCTCAATCTTCTGTCCATGCTGCAAGTCGGTGCCTCGCGCGCCGCGCTGGCGCGTGCGCAGCTGTGCGTGGCGGCGGCGTATTATTTCTTTGGGTATTGGTTTAGCCACAGGCGCGCCTGATACCCACAGGCGGCCTGAGACACCAGGGTCGCCACCAGAGACGTTTTCCAGAAAACCCCCGGTCGGCAACCCGACCGGGGGTTTTGTTTTTTCCGGCCGAAAACGGCCACAGACCGAGGATTCACAGATGAACCGTTATTACCGCAACTACCGCTATGACTGGCGATTTAGCAGCGTCACCACCGCCCTGACACCTTTGCAACGAACACTCAGTTAGCGCCGCGCGGCGCAGACCGCGCCGGCCAAGGAACCGCCAGATGATGAACAGCTCCGCTCAACTCGCCTCCACCGTCACCTCCATCGCCCGCCGCAGTGCTCAACCGCTGCCCAGCCCCGCCGTACTGCGCCAGCGCCTGCCATTGCCCTCTGCACTCGCCGAACGTATCGCCGCTGACCGCGACGCCATCCGCGCCGTGCTCGATGGCCGTGACCCGCGCCTGCTGGTGGTGGTCGGCCCCTGTTCCCTGCATGACCGCGCCTCGGCGCTCGAATACGCTGAACGCCTAGCCGAGCTGGCGCCGCAGGTCGATGACCAACTGTTGCTGGTGATGCGCGCCTACGTGGAAAAACCGCGCACTACGGTGGGCTGGAAAGGGCTGTTGTACGACCCGCATCTCGATGGCAGTGGTGACATGGCCGAAGGCCTGCGCCAGTCGCGGCAACTGATGCTGGACATCCTCGAGCGCGGCCTGCCGCTGGCCACCGAGCTGCTGCAACCGATGGCCGTCGGTTACTTCGATGATCTGCTCGGCTGGGCGGCGATTGGCGCACGCACCAGCGAGTCGCAGGTGCACCGCGAGATGGTCAGCGGCCTGGATCTGCCGGTGGGCTTCAAGAACGGCACCGATGGCAGTGTCGGCATCGCCTGCGATGCCATGCGTTCGGCGGCGCACCCGCATCGGCACTTCGGCATCGACGATCTTGGCCACCCGGCGCTGCTGCACACGGCAGGCAACCCGGACACCCATCTGGTGCTGCGTGGCGGTCATGGCGCGCCGAACCATGATACGGCCAGTGTTGCCGCCGCGCGTGAGGCGTTGCAGCGTCAGGGCATCGAGCCGCGCATTCTGGTCGACTGCAGCCACGCCAACAGCGGTAAGGATCCGCTGCGTCAACCTGCGGTTCTGCAGAGCGTGATCGATCAGCGCCTGAGCGGCGACGGCAGTCTGCGTGGGGTGATGCTGGAAAGCCACCTGTTCGAGGGTTGCCAGGCGCTCTCCGGCGAGCTGCGTTACGGCGTGTCGATCACCGACGGCTGCCTGGGCTGGAGTGGTACCGAGCTGGCGCTGCGTCAGGCGGCTGAGCGTTTGCGCGCTTGAGTCTTGCGAGAGGTGGGCATCTGCGTGCAGGCTTCGTCGTCCGTTTCATGAAGGATTCGATTCATGCGTGATTACAAGTGGCTGCACGAGTTCTGCCTTAATCGCTTCGGCTCGGCCAAGGCGCTGGAGGCCATGCTGCCGCAGCCGCGCAGCGATGCCGAGCTGCGCGCGTTGAGCGATGACCGCTACCTGTCGTTGATCAGCCTGCGCATCTTCCGCGCTGGCCTCAAACACAGCCTGGTGGACGCCAAGTGGCCGGCTTTCGAGGAGGTGTTCTTCGGCTTCGACCCGGAAAAGGTGGTGCTGATGGGCGGCGAGCGCCTGGAGAACCTGATGCAGGATGCGCGGCTGATCCGCCATCTGGGCAAGCTCAAGAGCGTGCCGCGCAACGCTCAGTTCATCCTCGATGTGCGCCGCGAGAAAGGAAGCTATGGCGCGCTGATCGCCGATTGGCCGGTCAGCGACATCGTCGGTCTGTGGAAGTACCTGGCCAAGCACGGTAGCCAGCTTGGCGGCCTGTCAGCACCGCGCTTTCTGCGCATGGTGGGCAAGGACACCTTCATTCCCACCGATGACATGGTCGCCGCGCTCAAGGCGCAGGACATCATCGACAAGGCGCCGACCAGCTTGAAAGACCTGGCGGCAGTGCAGGCGGCATTCAACCAGTGGCGGGCCGAGAGTGGTCGACCGCTGTGTCAGCTATCGGTGATGCTGGCGCATACGGTCAATCATTGAGCGATTGCTGCAAGGCCTCCAGCCACTCCTTGGGCACATCGCGCTTCATCGCCAGTTGGCATTGCTGGCTGTCAGGGTCGAAGACGATCACCGCCTCGGCCTTGTCCAGGGCGCGGCGCACGCGCTGTACGCGGGTTTCCAGCGGGGTTTCATCGCCGTTGTCGGTACCGTCGCGGGTGACGAAGTCTTCGATCAGCGCAGTGAGAGTGTCGGCTTGCAGCAGGTCGGCGGGGATCAGCACAACGTATGACTCCAGTGTTGGCAGGCGGGTGAAAAACTACCTCGGCTTTGGCCTTCTGCATTCATGCAGTCGTCGCCTGGGTTTTTCAGCGGCCTGTTGGGCGCCCATGATAGAGCCATAGGGCGCCGCGCTGCGAGTGCGCTCAGTGCAAGTCGCTGGTGCGTTTGAGGTGGCGTTCCAGTGTGCTGTAGAGCAGCCCGCTATCCAACGGCTTACCGAGAAAGTCATCCATGCCGGCGTCCAGGCCGTGCTGGCGGTGCTCTTCGAGGATATGCGCGGTCAGCGCGATGATGGGCACGGCGGCCAGTTGCTGGCTGCGTTCCAGGCGGCGGATCTGCCGCGTGGCTTCGAAACCGTCCATCACCGGCATCTCGCAATCCATCAGGATCAAATGCACTGCAGCCGGGTCGCGGCCGTATTCCTGCACGGCCGCCTGACCGTCGGTTACCAGGCGCACGCTGTAGCCACGTTTCTTCAAGAAGCCCTGAACCACCAGCTGGTTCACCGGGTTGTCCTCCGCCACCAGGATGCAGGGGGCGCTGCTGTTGTCGTTGCGTATTTCTCTGACCAACTGATGTACCTGTGCTCTGGGTTCTTCGTACAGCTCGCTCAAGGCCTGCCGCAGTGCGTTGATCGCGACTGGCTGGGCCAGGTGTTGCAAACGCAGGCCGTGGCGCGCTGGCAGATGTTGGCAGGCCTCGGGTGGACAGACCAGTAGCACGCGTTGTTGCGGTTGCAGCTGGGGCCTGAGTGAATCGAGCCAGTGACTGACGCCGCCAGGCCAGGGCGCCATCAGCACCAGCAGCGGCGGTGCGGTGAAGTCCTCCAGATAATCCAGCAGTCGCTCCGGCGTTTGACAGCGCTCGGTGCGCATGCCCCAGCGCCCAAGCAAGCGGCTCAAGGCATCCAGCCCCAGGCCATCGAGAGAGGCGAGCAGGGCGGTACGTCCGGCCAACAGGCCGCCCAGCTCGTCGGGCGTATCCTGCTCGGCCAGCAGCGCTATGTCGAAGGCGAAGCGAGTGCCCTGGCCCAGGGTGCTCTGCACCTCGATTCTACCGCCCATCATCTCCACCAGCTCCTTGCTGATGGCCAGGCCCAGGCCGCTGCCGCCGTAACGACGGGTCGTGCTGGAGTCCCCTTGCGCGAAGGATTCGAACAGTTGCGCCAGGGCCTGCTCGCTGATGCCGATACCACTGTCGCTGACGGCGAACACCAGATGCGGATTGCCAAGGCTGTCGCTGCGACGGCTGACGCTGACTGCCACATGGCCTTCTGCGGTGAATTTCAGGGCGTTGCTGAGCAGGTTCATCAGGATCTGCTTGAGCCGTGTCGGGTCGCCCTGAATGCGCCGCGGCACCCCGTTCTCCAGGCTGACGTAGAGGCGCAGGCGCTTATCCAGCGCCTGGCCGGTGAACAGGCTGAGCGTCTCGGAAATCATGTCTTCCAGGTCGAACTCGATCTGTTCCAGGCTGAGCTTGCCGGACTCGATGCGAGCGTAGTCGAGGATGTCGTTGATCACAGCCATCAGCGAACTGCCGGAGCTGGAGATGGTGTCGACATAGAAACGCTGGCTGCGATCCAGGCGGGTTTCGCGCAACAGTTGCAGCATGCCCAGCACGCCGTTGAGCGGCGTACGGATCTCGTGGCTCATCTTGGCCAGGAAACGGCTCTTGGCCTGGCTTTCGAACGCCGCCTGCTCGGCGGCGCGACGCGACTTGAAGCCTTCTTCCTTGAGCAGGTTGATGCGGTCGGCCAGGCCGATTGACAGGGTGATCAGCTCGATGGTGACGCCGATCTTCACTACCGTGGCACCGAATACGCCGAACACCTCCAGGCCCAGCGAACCGGTGGTGGCCTGGATGAAGGCGAACAACAGAATGGCCCAGGCCAGGGTGTAGTAGGAGCCGTAGCGCACGCCCCGGCGCCAGATGTAGATACCTGTGAGCAGCAGAATCAGCGACACCACGGAGACGGTGACGCTGGCCAGGATGTTCCAGGCGGCGAAGCCGATCAGCGGCACCGACAGCAGGCAGCCGACGCAGATCAGCATCAGCAGGCGCAGGCCGGTGTCCAGGCGCGGGAAATACTGGCGTGCGTGCAGGAAATGGCGGCTGAACTGGATGGCCGTGAGGCAGTGCACATACATCAGGATGTAGATGCTGACCGACTGCAAGGCCACGTGCTCGGGCAGCAGTTTGAACAGCATGCCGTCGAAGCAGGCTGCCAGCAGGCCGACGTTGAGGTTGTAGGCCAGGTACCAGAGGTAGGCCGATTCACGTAGTGACAGATAGAGGAACAGGTTGTAGCAGAACATGGCGAACAGCACGCCATAGAACGCGCCGTTGAAGCCCATCAGGTTTTCCTGCGCAGCCGCGCTGGCGCCGTAGGTGGCGAAGAACAGCGGCACGAACACCGTGCTGGTGGTTTCCACGCGGACCAGCAGGGTGCTGGCGCCGGGCTCCAGCTGCATGGGAAACCAGAAATTACGCACCTGTACCGGCCGCTGGGAGAAGGCGAAGCTGTCGCCGCTTTCCTGTTCCAGACGTTTGCCCTGAGGGGTGATCAGATGAACCTGCAGATGATCGAGCAGCGGATAGTTGACTTCGAGATAGCCGCCCAGTGGATGGTTGAGGCCGTTGACCAGGCGAACCTTGAACCACCACACCGATGCGTTCTTGCCGAGGTTGGCATGTTCGCCGCTCAGCCCCTTGAAGGCGGCATCATCCAGTGCCTGCACCTGCTCGACGCTGAGAGTGCCGTTCACGTCCTCGTAATAGCCGGTGTAGGGGCCCAGGGACAGGCGCAGGTCGTCGCTATTCAGCGGCGCAGGGGTAAGGGCCCAACTTGGGCAGGCGAGCCAGAACAGCAACACAGCCAGAAAGACGCGAGGCATCCGTGAACCTCAGAAGGCCATGGAAAATGGCCGGAGTGTCATGTTCAACGTCGCTTGGCGACGACCTGAAGGTTGGCCACTGACTGCAGGCCAGAAAAAGGGGAGCTGGTGCTCCCCTGTCGTCCTTTCGTGTCACTTTGCCCTTATGCGCGGAGGCCTTCAAGTCTCCCGATCATGTTGGCCTACCAGGCTGTCCACGGGTGGGACACGGGTATCGCTTTCCATCTGCGCGTCGTGCTCCAGCTGATGGCTGAAGCGCTCCAGCGAGCCCTGCGCCGGTTGCGCATCGCTGGCGAATACCGGTGGGCTCATCATGTACGCCGTAAGCAGGCGGCTAAGGGCGTTGAGGCTGTCGATATGGGTGCGTTCATAGCCGTGAGTCGCATCGCAACCGAAGGCCAGCAGCGCGGTTCGAATGTCATGACCGGCAGTGACCGCCGATTGTGCGTCGCTGTGGTAATAGCGGAACAGATCGCGGCGTGCCGGCACTTCCTGTTCGGCCGCCAGGCGCAGCAGCTGGCGTGACAGGTGATAGTCGTAGGGGCCGCCGGAGTCCTGCATGGCGACGCTGACGGCATGCTCGCTGGATTGTTGGCCGGGTGCGACCGGGGCGATGTCGATGCCGACGAACTCGCTGACATCCCAGGGCAGGGCAGCGGCGGCGCCGGAGCCGACCTCCTCGGTGATGGTGAACAGCGGGTGGCAGTCGATCATCGGTTGCAGGCCGTGATCGCGAATCGCCTTGAGTGACGCCAGCAGGGCCGCGACGCCGGCCTTGTCGTCCAGGTGGCGGGCACTGATATGACCGCTTTCGGAGAACTCCGGCAACGGGTCGAAGGCGACGAAGTCGCCGACGCAAACGCCCAGCGAGTCGCAATCGGCGCGGGTGGCGCAGTAGGCGTCCAGGCGCAGTTCGACGTGATCCCAGCTCACCGGCATGGTATCGACGGCGGTGTTGAAGGCATGCCCGGAGGCCATCAGCGGCAGCACGCTGCCACGGATCACGCCGTTGTCGGTGAACAGGCTGACGCGGCTGCCTTCGGCGAAGCGACTCGACCAGCAGCCCACCGGGGCCAGGCCCAGGCGGCCGTTGTCCTTGATCTCGCGGACGATGGCGCCAATGGTGTCCAGGTGTACGGAAACGGCACGGTCGAAGCGCTCGTATTCGCTCTGGCGCCCGCGCAGGGTGGCGCGGATGGTGCCGCGCCGGGTCAGCTCGAAGGGAATTTCCAGCTCCTCCAGACGCTCGGCGACATAGCGCACGATGGTGTCGGTGAAACCGGTAGGGCTGGGTATGGCGAGCATTTCCAGCAGGACTTTCTGCAGGTAGTCGAGATCGGGTGCGGGAAGTGGCTGCATGGTGTCTCCTTGTCTATCGGGTGTAGCGCCCGGATCGGCACCTGCCGTCAGGTTCTCGGCAGGTGCGGACGCAGGTGCTGCTGCAGTCAGCCGTTGGCCTGACTCAGCGGGAACAGCAGGTCGACGAAGCGCTCGGCGGTCGGCTGCGGCTCATGGTTGGCCAGGCCGGCACGTTCGTTGGCCTCGATGAACACGTACTCGGGCTGGTCGGCGGCCGGTACCAGCAGGTCGAGGCCGACCACCGGAATGTCCAGCGCGCGTGCGGCCTTGATGGCTGCGTCGCGCAACGTCGGGTGCAGGATCGCGGTAACGTCTTCCAGGGTGCCGCCGGTGTGCAGGTTGGCGGTCTTGCGCACCGCCAGGCGCTCGCCAGCCGGCAGCACGCTGTCGTAGTCGAGGCCGGCACCGTGCAAGGTGCGCAGGGTTTCGGCGTCCTTGGGAATGCGGCTCTCGCCACCGGTGGCGGCCTGGCGACGGCGGCTTTGCGCGTCGATCAGTTCGCCGATGCTGTGGCGGCCGTCGCCGATGATCTCGGCGGGGCGGCGGATGGCGGCCGCCACCACTTCAAAACCGATCACCAGTACGCGCAGGTCGTGGCCTTCGTGAAAGCTTTCCAGCAGTACGCGTTGGTCGAACACGCTGGCGCGCTCGATGGCTTGTTGCACCTCGCCGGGGGTGCGCAGGTCCACGGCGACGCCCTGGCCCTGCTCGCCATCGACCGGCTTGACCACCACCGAGCCGTGCTCGGCGAGAAATGCCGCGTTGTCTTCGGCGCTGCCCGCCAGGCGCTGGGCCGGCACGCTGAGTTCGGCGCGTGACAGGGCACGATGGGTCAGGCGCTTGTCCTGGCACAGGGTCATGCTCACCGCGCTGGTCAGGTCGCACAGCGACTCGCGGCAGCGGATGCGGCGACCGCCGTTGCTCAGGGTGAACAGCCCGGCTTCGGCGTCATCGACCTGCACTTCGATGCCTCGGCGCAGTGCTTCGTCGACGATGATGCGTGCGTAGGGGTTGAGTTCGGCCTGTGGCCCGGGGCCGAGGAACAGCGGCTGGTTGATGCCGTTCTTGCGCTTGAGGCTGAAGGTCTGCAGCTCGCGAAAGCCCAGTTTGGCGTAGAGTTTCTTGGCCTGCTTGTTGTCGTGCAGCACCGACAGGTCGAGGTAGCTCAGGCCACGGCTCATGCCGTGTTCGATCAGGTGGCGTACCAGCACTTCACCGACGCCAGGGCGACTGCACTGCGGGTCGACCGCCAGGCACCAGAGGCTGCTGCCGTTTTCCGGGTCGCGGAAGGCGCGCTGATGGTTGAGGCCCATGACGCTGCCGATCACCGCGCCGCTGTCCTCGTCTTCGGCCAGCCAGTAGGTCGGCCCGCCTTCGTTGTAAGGGGTGAGCTTGGCCGGGTCGATCGGCAGCATGTTGCGGGTCTGGTATAGGCAGTTGATCGCCTGCCAATCGGCATCGTTTTGCGCACGGCGAATACGGAAGCCGCGAAAGCTGCGGCGCGCCGGGCGGTAATCGGTGAACCACAGGCGCAGGGTGTCGGAGGGGTCGAGGAACAGCTGCTGCGGCGCGTGGGCCAGCACCTGATGCGGCGCCGCGACGTACAGGGCGATGTCGCGCTCGCCGGGCTGCTCATCGAGCAGGGACTCGGCCAGCGCGGTGGCGTCCGGGTACGTGTGGCCGACCAGCAGTCGACCCCAGCCGCAGTGGATGGCCTGCGGCTGGCTCGGCTCGCTGGTGTGATCTTCGGCCAGGCGTGCCTGCAGGCGCTCGTAGGAGGGCGTCTGGCCGCGGATCAGGCGTTGTTTGAAGGCAGGGGAGCGCATGAGTTGTCCTTGATCGCTACGTCCGGTCTGAGCCGGATCGAGTGTTGAGTCGCGACAACCCCGGATGACATCCGGGCGACGACCGTGCATTGAACGCTCGGGAGCGGCTTGACCACCGAACTTGGTGGCTGAAGCCGCTCCTTTACCGTTACAGACCCTGTTCGCTCAGCCACAGGTTGAGCGCCGCCAGTTGCCACAGCTTGGAGCCGCGCAGCGGGGTGAGCTGGCTCTGCGGGTTGGTCAGCAATTGGTCGAGCATGGTCGGGTTGAACAGGCCGCGATCCTGGCTGGGGTCGAGCAGCAGATCGCGCACCCAGCCGAGGGTGGCGCCTTCCAGGTGCTTGAGGCCCGGTACCGGGAAGTAGCCCTTGGGTCGGTCGATCACCTCGCTGGGGATGACCTTGCGCGCCGCTTCCTTGAGCACGTACTTGCCGCCTTCGGGCAGCTTGAACTGCGCCGGGATGCGCGCCGACAGCTCCGCCACGCGGTAGTCGAGGAACGGCGTGCGCGCCTCCAGGCCCCAGGCCATGGTCATGTTGTCCACCCGTTTGACCGGGTCGTCGACCAGCATCACCGTGCTGTCCAGGCGCAGCGCCTTGTCCACTGCAGCACTGGCGCCGGGCATGGCGAAGTGCTCGCGGACGAACTCACCGGCCATGTCGCCGGTCAGCCAGGCTGGCTGCACGCAGGCCGCGTATTCGTCGTACTCGCGGTCGAAGAAGGCGGCGCGGTAGGCGGCGAAGGCATCCTTGGCGCCGTCGACCTGCGGGTACCAGTGGTAACCGGCGAACAGCTCGTCGGCGCCCTGGCCGCTCTGCACCACCTTGCAATGCTTGGCGACTTCACGCGAGAGCAGGTAGAAAGCGATGCAGTCGTGGCTGACCATCGGCTCGCTCATGGCGCGGAAGGCCTGCGGCAGTTGGTCGATGATTTCGTGCTCGCCGATGCGCAACTGATGGTGGCGGGTGGCGAAGCGCTGGGCGATCAGGTCCGAATACTGGAATTCGTCGCCACGTTCGCCGCCGGCGTCCTGGAAACCGATGGAGAAGGTCAGCAGGTTTTCTACGCCCGCCTCGCGCAGCAGGCCGACCAGCATGCTCGAATCGACACCGCCGGAGAGCAGCACGCCAACATCCACGGCCGCGCGCTGACGAATTTCCACCGCCTCGCGCATGGTTTCCAGCGTGCGGTCACGCCATTCTTCGAAGCCGTAATTCACTTCCTCGCCTTGCGGGCCGAACTGCAGCGTCCACCAGGTCTGTTGCTCGACCTTGCCGTCGGCGTCGACGCGCATCCAGGTGGCCGGCGGCAGCTTCTCCACGCCCGCCAGGATGGTGCGCGGCGCCGGCACCACGGCATGGAAATTCAGGTAGTGGTTGAGCGCGACGGCATCCAGCGTCTTGGCGATGTCGCCACCCTGCAACAGGGCGGGCAACGACGAGGCGAAACGCAGACGCTCGCCAGTACGCGACAGGTAGAGGGGTTTTACGCCGAGACGGTCACGGGCAATGAACAGGCTTTGCTTGTCACGCTCCCAGACGGCGAAGGCAAACATGCCGTTGAGCTTGGGCAGCAGCTTTTCACCCCAGGCGTGATAGCCCTTGAGCAGCACCTCGGTGTCACCGCCGGAGAAGAAGCGATAACCCAGCGCCTCCAGCTCGGCGCGCAGTTCGGGGTAGTTGTAGATGGCGCCGTTGAACACCATCGACAGGCCGAGATCGCTATCGATCATCGGCTGGCCCGAGGCTTCGGCCAGATCCATGATCTTCAGGCGGCGATGGCCCAGGGCGATGGGGCCCTGGCTATGAAAGCCATGAGCATCGGGGCCGCGAGGGGCTAGGTGGTGGGTGATGCGCTCGACTGCCGCCAGGTCCGCGGGGCGTCGATCAAAACGTAGTTCTCCAGCTATTCCGCACATAATTCCTTACCGGTATTGCCGTTGGGGATGGGGCTCGGCTCAGCCGAACCTTTTACACCAAAACAAGAAAATGCTTTCATGTCAAAGTTTTTGGTAATGTGGGTTGGTGCTTGTGAGTGATAAAAAAGTTCCTGATGAAATAGATTTGTCATCTGTCATGGCCGTTGAAATGCCACTGTTCCAGGCCTTGCGCCGTTTGCAGCAGGCAGGTGAGGTGCATGCCAAGCGCCTGGCCCGTTTTGGCGGGCTCACGCCCGTGCAGTTGATGGTGCTGCAAGTGCTGGCCACCGAAACGCGGATGACCGCCAGCGTGCTCAGCAGCCGTGTCAGCCTTACCGCTGCGACGCTCTCCGGTCTACTCGACCGTCTCGAAGAGCATGGCCTGCTGCAGCGCCAGCGCGATGATCAGGATCGCCGGCGTCAGTGGCTGTTGATCAGCGATGCCGGGCGCGAGCTGATTCAGCAGGCGCCCTCGCTGATGCCGCCGGAATTCAACCAGCGTTTTGCCGCTTTGGCCGATTGGGAGCGCCATAGCCTGACCGCGGCCCTGTTGAGAGCGGCCGAGCTGTGCGGCGAGATGGACTGAGAGTGGCGTGCTTTTTTCAGAAAAAATTCAAGCAGGGTGTTGACTTAGCGTCGCCGCCTGCATAAAGTGCGCGCCTCGCTAAGGCACACGGGTGATTAGCTCAGCCGGGAGAGCATCTGCCTTACAAGCAGAGGGTCGGCGGTTCGATCCCGTCATCACCCACCATAGCCTAGTGAGAAGGACGAAAGTCCACCGACGCGCAGCGGTAGTTCAGTCGGTTAGAATACCGGCCTGTCACGCCGGGGGTCGCGGGTTCGAGTCCCGTCCGCTGCGCCATTATTTCCCAGATCGACGTTTCGTCGGTTTGAGGTGGCAAAACCCGCAAGGGTGCCATCAGACGCTACAGAGCTTCAAGAGTTTTATGGACGAAAGTCCAACCGACACGCAGCGGTAGTTCAGTCGGTTAGAATACCGGCCTGTCACGCCGGGGGTCGCGGGTTCGAGTCCCGTCCGCTGCGCCATATACGAAACCCGTTGATCGCAAGATCGACGGGTTTTTTATTGCCTCCTGTCCGGTCGAGCGCCCCTGCGGCGTTCCGTCATCTTGTCTTCATGCAGGCAAAGTAGCTTGCTAATGAGCAGATAAATGATCCAGGAGAACGCAGATGGATGACTATCAGGAAGAATTGCTCGAACGCGATGCCTTCGATCAAGACGTGACCGAATCGGACGACGCTACCGAGCTCTGAGCGTCGCCAGTGGCCCTGCGCTGAGCGCGGCGATAGTCACCGGGCGTTTGCCCGAGCCAGCGCTTGAACGCGCGCTGGAAGGCTTCGGCCGAGGCGAAACCGAGCAGATAGGCGATCTCGCCGAAGGCCAGTTCGGTATCACGAATGTAGGCCGTGGCCAGGTCGCGGCGGGTGTCGTTTAGGATGGTGCGAAACTGCGTGCCTTCTTCGGCGAGCTTGCGCCGCAGCGTCCAGCTCGGCAGGTGCAGACGCCGGGCCACTTCCTCCAGATCCGGTTCGTGGCCGTGCAGCAGCGGTCCGAGTAGCTGGATGACCCGTTCGCGCAGGCTGCGGGTGCGAGTCAATTGCTCCAGCTCACGCTCGCACAGCTCCAGCAGGTGGCGCCAGGTCCCGGGGCAGTGGTGCGGATTGCGCAGGGCCAGGGTTTCGTTGTTCAGGCGCAAGCGATTGGCGCTGGCGGCGAACTCCACCGGGCAGCCAAAAAGGCTTTCGTAGCGCTCGCCGTATTGCGGTGCCGGAAATTCGATTTCGACCCTTTCCAGGTTGATGGCGTGGCCGACCACATGCGCCAGATTGACCTGCCAGCCAGCCAGCACTGAATCCACCACGAAGCGGTTGTAGGCGTTGTACGGGCTGATGGAATAGAAGTGCAGCCAGGCGCCGCGCGGGTCCTCATCGAAGCTCGAGCGGCCGCGGTAGTTGGCGGCGTAGAGCGGCTCGAAGCGCGTCAGCGTGCGCGCCGCTTCACGTAGGTCGGGCGCTTGCATGGCGCAGACGCCGGCCAGGCCGATCTGGTTTGGGTGGCTGTGACGACCCATGTCCAGGCCCAGCGCAGGTTCGCCGCACAGCGCGATGGCGCTGTGGCCGAGGCGCATGAAGCGCGGGATCGACAGGCGTGCGCGCGCTTCGCTCAGGCGCGTGGTATCGAGGCCGAACTGCTGTAGCAAGGGCCGTGGATCATGGTCATGTGCGCTCAGCGCGGCTGCCAGCGCTTGGGTGAAACCGACGGAGAGATCGCCCAGGCGAACGCGTGAGGCTTTCATAACCAGAGATTGATCAGTTGCGCGCCACGGCTGCTGTCGCCCAGGCTGACCTGCCCGGCCGAGAAGGCCAGCGCTGGCGCCTGGCCGCTGCGTTCCCACAGGCGTCCGCGTGTGTGGACTTGCAGCGCTGCGCGGATGCCCTGGGCTTGCAGGTGCGCAGCGAATTCGGAGGCATCCGGCTTGTTGTCGATATCGCTGGGCATGACCAGCAGCTCGATGGACTGCTGGTCGTGAGCGGCTATGTGTCGGGTATCGCCGCCGAGCACTATGCCCAGGCGGCCTGCCGGTGTGTCGACGGCCTGCGGTGTATCTGGCGCCAGGCTGCTGGCTGTGGCGGCGCTGAAGGCCTGGCGCTGTGGTTGCCCCAGTGGTTTGCCGGAGCGGTCGAAGACCAGGCTGGCGTTGTACAGCGGGCCGCTGGCGACCTGCAGCTGGCCATGCTCCAGGCGTGGTTCAGGCAAGACGATGGAGCCGGCCACCAGGGTCACGGCATAGTCACGTGCCAGGCCGCCGAACAGCTGCTGGTAGTCATGTGCCATACGCTTAGCCTTGGTGCGCAGCAGGGCGTCCTGCAGACGAGCGTCGCCTTCGGCCGTGAGCAGCGCCGGGAGAAAATCCAGGGGGTTGCTCGCCGCTGACCATTGCAAGGCGTGCTGGCGGTCGCGAGCCTGATACAGCTCATCCTTCTCGCCGATGGCGAACAGCCAGGTGCCGATATGTTCGGGCAACACCACCACGGTGCGCGGATTGAGCAGGCCCAGATCGCGGGCCCGGTCGAGGTAAGCCGACAGCTTCAGGTGCAGGCGCTCCAGGCTCTGATAGTCGCCGGTGACCAGTTCGGGCTGAATGCCAAGCAGGTTGCCGTCCGCGCCGGGGCTACCCTGATTGAGGGCCAGATGGCTGCGCAGGTCCGACAGGTAGGGGACTTGCGGTCGCTGCCCGCACCAGTAGGCATAGGCCGTGAGACTGCCGAGCAGCAGGCAGGCGAGGCAAAGGTTGATCAATCGACGCATGGGTGTCTTTCGCTGGTTGGTCTGTTCAGGGTAGGTCGGACGAAGCCCGAAGCCAAGCAAGGCTGTTATTTTTGATCATTATCTTGTCAGATTTGATCATTGAGCCTGTCGTTTGGCCTCTTTATCGTCTGGCTCCATAACCGACCGCGTGCCCATGAGACCGCGGCGATCCGTGAACTGCACCGCGATGTGGAGAATTCCATGACTGCTCGTTACCCGCACCTGCTGGCCCCGCTCGATCTGGGCTTCACCACGCTGAAGAACCGCACCCTGATGGGCTCGATGCACACGGGGCTGGAAGAAAAACCGGGCGGCTTCGAGCGCATGGCGGCCTATTTCGCCGAGCGTGCCCGGGGCGGCGTTGGCCTGATGGTTACCGGCGGTATCGGTCCGAACGAGGAGGGCGGTGTCTATGCCGGCGCGGCCAAGCTGAGCACGCTGGAAGAGGCCGAGAAGCACAAGGTCGTCACCCAGGCCGTGCACGAGGCCGGTGGCAAGATCTGCATGCAGATCTTGCATGCCGGGCGTTATGCCTACAGCCCAAAGTCCGTGGCGCCGAGCGCCATCCAGGCGCCGATCAACCCGTTCAAGCCGCGTGAGCTGGACGAGGAGGGTATCGAGAAGCAGATCGCCGATTTCGTCAATTGCGCGTCGCTGGCGCAGCAGGCCGGCTACGACGGTGTCGAGGTGATGGGCTCGGAAGGCTACTTCATCAACCAGTTCCTGGTGACCCACACCAACCATCGCAGCGACCGCTGGGGCGGCAGCTTCGAGAATCGCATGCGCCTACCGGTGGAGATCGTCCGCCGCGTGCGTGAGGCGGTCGGGCCGAATTTCATCATCATCTATCGTCTGTCGATGCTCGATCTGGTCGAGGGCGGCAGCGCCTGGGACGAGATCGTGCTGCTGGCTAAGGCCATCGAGCAGGCCGGGGCGACGATCATCAATACAGGTATCGGCTGGCACGAGGCGCGCATCCCGACCATCGCCACCAAGGTACCGCGCGCGGCTTTCACCAAGGTCACCGCCAAGCTCAAGGGTGAGGTGTCGATCCCGCTGATCACCACCAACCGCATCAACACCCCGGAAGTCGCCGAGCAGGTGCTGGCCGAGGGCGATGCCGACATGGTCTCGATGGCGCGTCCGTTCCTCGCTGACCCGGACTTCGTCAACAAGGCCGCCGAGGGCCGCGCGGACGAGATCAACACCTGCATCGGCTGCAACCAGGCCTGCCTGGATCACACCTTCGGTGGCAAGCTGACCAGCTGCCTGGTCAACCCGCGTGCCTGCCACGAGACCGAGTTGAACTACATCCCCACCACGCAGGTGAAGAAGATCGCCGTGGTCGGTGCCGGCCCGGCTGGCCTGGCGGCCTCCACCGTCGCTGCCGAGCGTGGCCACAGCGTGACGCTGTTCGATTCGGCCAGCGAGATCGGTGGCCAGTTCAACGTGGCCAAGCGCGTACCGGGCAAGGAAGAGTTCTTCGAGACCCTGCGCTATTTCAAGCGCAAGCTGGAAACCACCGGCGTCGATGTACGCCTGAATACCCGTGTTTCGGTGGACGACCTGGTCAAGGGCGGCTTCGACGAGATCATTCTGGCCACCGGCATCGCCCCGCGTACCCCGGAGATTCCGGGTATCGAGCATGCCAAGGTGATTGGTTATCTGGACGCCATTCTTGAACGCAAGCCGGTCGGTCAGAACGTGGCGGTGATCGGCGCTGGTGGCATCGGTTTCGATGTCTCCGAGTTCATCACTCATCAGGGTACGGCCACCAGCCTCGACCGTGACGAGTTCTGGAAGGAGTGGGGCATCGACCCCGCGCTCGAGGCCCGTGGTGGCGTGGCGGGCGTCGCGGCCCATCCGCACCCGGCAGCGCGTCAGGTGTTCCTGCTGCAGCGCAAGAAATCCAAGGTCGGCGATGGCCTGGGCAAGACCACCGGCTGGATTCACCGTGCTGGCCTGAAGAACAAGAACGTGCAGATGCTCAACAGCGTCGAGTACCTGCAGATTGACGATGCGGGTCTGCATATTCGCATCGCCGGTGGCGAGGAGCAGGTGCTGCCGGTCGATACCGTGATCGTCTGCGCCGGCCAGGATCCGCTGCGTGAGTTGCAGGACGGTCTGGAAAGCGCCGGCCAGCGCGTGCATCTGGTCGGCGGCGCGGATGTCGCCGCCGAGCTGGATGCCAAGCGGGCCATCAACCAGGGCTCGCGCCTGGCGGCCGAACTCTGATCGGAACAGCGCCCCGCCCAGTGCGGGGCGTTGGCTATCTGGCCTGAAAATAACAAGGAGAAGCCGATGTCACTCGACGCCCAGCTCAACCCTGCAGCCGCAGCCACTCTGGCGCGCTGGCACCAGTTCGTCGCCGCCAAGGACCTAAGCGCCTTGCCCGAGCTGCTGCATCCGCAGGCGCTGTTCCGTTCTCCCATGGCACATACGCCTTATCCGGGTGCGCAGGTGGTCAACCTGATCCTCAATACTGTGCTCAAGGTGTTCGAAGACTTCGCCTATCACCGCGAACTGGCCAGCACCGACGGTCTCAATGTAGTGCTGGAGTTCTCCGCGCGGGTCGGCGGGCGCGAATTGAAGGGCATCGACATGATCCGCTTCGACGAGTCGGGGCGCATCGTCGAGTTCGAGGTGATGGTGCGCCCGATGAGCGGCTTGCAGGCGCTTGGCGCCGAGATGGCGCAGCGCCTGGCGCCCTTTCTCGCCGCCGCCAAGGGCTGAGTCAGGCGTTACTTGAGAACGCCCGCTTCTCGGTAGAAGCGCTCCGCGCCAGGGTGCAGCGGAATTGGCAGGCCGCTGGTCGCCCGTTCCAGTCGGATGGCCTTGGCGGCCGGGTGTGCTTCGGCCAGGCGATCGAGGTTTTCGAAGAGCAGTTTGGTCATCTGGTAGGCGATATCGTCGGAGACGCTGGTCTGGCTGACCAGAACGTTGGTGATGGTCGCCGTGGTCACGTCACTGGTCTGGCCTTTGTAGGTGCCGGCCGGGATGGTGCCTGACTGATAGGCGCTGCCGCCGATGCGCGACACCACTTGCTCTGGAATGGCGACGAAGTTGACCGGTACGCGTTCGGCCAGCTCACGAATCGCTGCCATGCCCAGACCGGCCGATTGCAGGGTGGCGTCCAACTGGCCCTTTTCGATCAAGCTTACCGATTCGGCGTAGGGCTTGAATTCGACATGCCCCATGTCGCTGTAGCTCAGGCCGGCGGCCTTGAAGATCGCCCTGGCGTTGAGCTCGGTGCCCGAGCGTGGCGCCCCGACGGAAATGCGCTTGCCGCGTAGATCTTCCAGGCTGTTGATTCCCGATGCCTGGCTGGCAACGATCTGGATGTAGTTGGGATATATCCCGGCGATGGCCCGCAATCGGTCACGAGGGGCTCTGAAACCGGCCTCTTCGTCGCCTTTCCAGGCATCGGCTACCGAGTCACCCAGCGCGAAAGCCAACTGGCCGCGGGCGATCTGCAGCAGGTTGAGGTTCTCCACCGACGCCTTGGTGGCGCGCACGCTGGTGCTGGAGCCCGCGATGTTCTCGCTGTATAGCTCGGACAGGCTCATGCCCAGCGGGTAATAGACGCCACTGGTGCCGCCTGTGAGGATGTTGATCGAGGTTGGATTGGAGTGAGCGTTGGGGCTGGTGGCCAGGATTGCGGCAGCAGCGAGCAGGCCAAGAGACTTGGCTAAGCGCATGGGAATTCTCCATTGTTGTTATTTTGTTTGGCTAAGGCGGTGTCAGCGTTGCGTTGATGGTCTTCTTCGGCGGGCCGAGGTGAGAGGCAGGATGGGCAAACGATGGCAGAACATGGCTGACCTCTTGTCTTTTTTATCAGTCCGGCCCGCGCGACGGCAGTGCGAGCTCATTCGGCCCGAGCAGATGACGTGCCAGGTTGTCAGACCACTGCTCTAGAGCCTGGCGACTGATCGCTCGCGGCTTCGCATCGGCGGAAAGCTGCTTGTCTGTCTGGGGAAAATGGCAAGAATCCGCCGATTGGCTGGCTGCATGGGGGCTGAATCGGTCGAGAGATTTTCGGCCGCCGGCGCCTGGCAAAGGGGGCGATGCTGCGCTCTCGTCACATTTTGCTACTAGCTGTGATCTTTCCGGCCCGGCTCGCGGACTGACTGCCAACCCAGTCACATTGCTCTGGTTCGGTTTTCCCCTAGACTTGCCAGACGTGTCAGGGACGATATTTCGTGTCAGCGCATTCACTGCTCCGGCACGCGACTACGTGCGCGCGTACTCCCCGGTTGGTCCAGAGGGTCCTAAATGAGCATGCAGAACAAGCCGCAGATGGTGGAAGCCGTGATGTTCTTCAGTGAACGCGGTATCTGCAAACAGATGATGTTCCCCGAGTTCGAGGCGTTGCTCGACGGTGTGGTGAACATGCCTGAGTTTGCGGACGAGCAGATGCGCGCGGTGTTCGTGGTGATCAATCCGCGCCTGCTGGTCAGGGCTGCGGTGTTCTTCTTTCTGGATTTCGACGAGGACGGTCGTCCCGACAAGGGCTGGAACATTCCGCTGCAACACCTGGCCGAACGTGCCGGTCGAGGCCCCGACCTCGGCGCCGGGCCGATTCGCCTGGCCTGTCGTAGCCAGTGCCCGGTGTCCTGGCACCAGATGCATCTGTGGGACCCCAGTCTGGCGCCGGGGCAGAATGATCTGGTGCTGCTGCGTGATGCCGCCAAGCGCAACCAACTCGGCTTGCTCATCGAGGACGACAGTGCCCAGGCGGTGGTCGCCGAGCGTTTGCAGGTGGCTTCGGAAGACAAATGGTATGCGCCAGATCCGGCCAAGGAAGTGGCCGATCAGTTGGCCCAGAAGATGGACCAGGAACACCGCGCCAAGACCGCGCAACTGATTCAGCAGCAACGCCTGCGCATTACCAGCCTGACCCAGCAGCATGAGCAAGAGCTGGCCAAGCTCAAGTTGGCCAGTGAGGAGCAGAGCAAGAACCTGCAGGCCCAGCTGCATGGGCTGCACCAGGCCCTGCGTCAGCAGGAAGAGCTCAATGCCAATCTCAAGGCGCAACTGAGCGCGCAGGCAGAAAGCTTTCAGAGCAGCCGCGAGGAGATGACGCAGCAGCTGCGTGCGCTCGAGCGTCATGGGCGTACCGAGGGCGATATTCTGCGTGCGCAGTTCGAGGGCGAAATGCGCGCGAAGATCGCGGCTGCGGTGGCGGAGTACAAGGAGCAGATCGACGTACGTGATGTCGAGCTGGCCTATCGCAACGAGCTGGATGCTCAGCGGCAGGCGGAAATCGAGCGTCTCAAGCGTGAACGTGACGCCTTCGCCAGTCAGGGCGGTGATCAGGTGCTGGAGCGCCTGGCCAAACTCGGCGTGGTGTTCGTGGTGTACCATCCTGGCGCCGGGCACCTGACCATTCCGCTGCAGGACGTTGCCCGTTACCAGGACAGCCCCATGGCCTACGCCGCTGGCAAGTGCTTCGTTTCCGAAGAGCAATACCGTCACTGGCTGGCGCATTATCAGCAGCCCAGTTGTGATGCCACCCTGCCCAGTGGCGAGCGCTGCGCCATTCCCATCGATCGCGTCGATACGCCCAGTCGCTTCACGCTGGGTGATTCGAATTGCTGTGCGCGGCACAAGGCGAGTAGCCGCCTGCGTACTGTCGGCTGACGTTTGGCGGTACGGATTGCGCACTGGCGCCCTCAGGCGCCGCTGCAAACCTTCACGCTTCCCTGGCTCGACGCTGCCGGCGTCGAGCTTGCCTGCCTGCGTCTGGACCTGGTCGATCCGCTGGTTTCCGGCAACAAGTGGTTCAAGCTCGCGCCCTATGTCGAGCAGGCCGTTGCCGACGGTGCGCAGGGCCTGATCAGTCTGGGTGGTGCACACTCCAACCATCTGCATGCGCTGGCCGCGGCGGGCCAGCGGTTTGGCTTCGCCAGCATCGGCCTGCTGCGTGGGGAGCCGCAACGGACGCCCACCATAGATGACCTGCAGCGCATGGGCATGCAGCTGCACTGGTTGGGTTATGGCGGCTATCGCGCGCGTCATCAGGCGGATTTCTGGACGCCCTGGCTGAACCGGTATCCGGATTTTCAGGTGGTGGGCGAGGGTGGTCTGGGGCTTCAGGGCGCTCGAGGTTGCAGCGCGCTGGTGGAGATGGCCGAGGCGCAGTTGGCCGATATCGGTTGGGCTGATTTCGATGCCTGGTGGTTGGCGGCTGGGACGGGAACCACCATGGCCGGTCTGCTGCTGGGTGAGCCGCGGCGCAAGGTTTTCGCTGCGCAGGCGGTGCCCGGCGATCACGGGGTTGCCAACCAGGTCGCCGCGCTGCTCGACGAGGCTGGGGTGTCGGGGCGCAGCTACCAACTGATCGAGGCCGCGCGCGGCGGTTTTGCGCGGCTCGATGAGCCGTTACGCCAATTCATCCTGCACGCCGAACAGGCCTGCGCTCTGCCGCTGGAGCCTGTGTATACCGGCAAGGCGCTCATGGCGCTGCGCGATTTCTGCGAGCGTGGCCTATTCGCACGCGGCACTCGGCTGATCTTCATTCATACTGGCGGCTTGCAAGGTCGTCGGGTGTTGATGGGCGCCAGTGCCGACTACACTCAGGTCTGACCAGCGGAGCCTGGAAATCCTCATGAGCGAACCCCTTACCCCCGAACAGCTGCGCAGCCTGACCCCGCTCAATGTGCTTTCCGAGCAGCAGTGGCGGGAGTTGCGCAGCCAGTTGGTACCGCAGCCCCTGCTGGCCGGGCAGCTGCTGTTTCGCCAGGGCGACCAGGCTCGGCTGACCTGCTATCTGCTCGCTGGTGAGCTGCAGTTGCAGGATGCCGAGGGGCGTACGCAGACCCTGCAAGCCGGTAGCGAGATCAGCTGCCATCCGTTGTCGCCGAGCTTGCCACGGCTGCATGACGCCCGCGCCTTGACCGATGTCAGTGTGCTGATGATCGACAGCGCCACGCTGGATCGTCTGCTGACCTGGCGCCTGGCGCATCAGGACCTGTTGCTGGCGCTGCAGCAGGCTGGCGCCGATATGGAATGGCTGGAGCGGCTGTTGGAAAATCCGCTGTTTGCCAAGGTGCCGCCCGCCAATGTGCAGAACATGCTGGCGCGCCTGCAGCGGGTCGAGCTTGCTGCAGGCAGCCAGGTTCTCGAGGAGGGCGCCAGCGGTGATTGCTGTTATTTCCTGGAAAGTGGCCGCGCCGAGGTGATTCGCCGTGCCGGCAGCAATCATCAGGTGTTGGCGGAACTCGAGGTAGGCGCCTGTTTCGGCGAGGAAGCGCTGCTTGCCGATCGGCCGCGCAATGCCACGGTAACCATGGTCGAAGCCGGTAGCGTGCTGCGCCTCGATCGTCAGGATTTCTTCGCCCTGCTCAAGGCGCCAGTGGTGGCCGAAGTGTCGCTGGGCGAGGCCGCCAGACTGCTTGCGCAGGGCGCTCAGTGGCTGGATGTGCGGTTGCAGGAGGAGTACGAAAAGGCGCACGCCCCTCAGGCGTTGCATATGCCGCTGCAGCTGTTGCGCCTCAAGGCGCGCCTGCTGGAACGTTCACGCACCTATCTCTGTTACTGCGACAGTGGCAAACGCAGTGGTAGCGCCGTATTTCTCCTGGCGCAACTGGGTTACAGCGTTTACGCCTTGCGCGGTGGTCTGGATGCCTTGCCGGGCGTGCAGCGTGATGCGCTGCTGTGCGAAAACGGTGCGGGGTACCTGGCGCGTTCCGGTGGTCGAACCGAGCGCAGTCGTTGAGCGGTTCGACGCCTGTAGCTGGCCGATGGCCTGGACTATGACTGCACTGGCCACTGATCGTTGACCAGAAAGACCCGCTCGATTTCCCGCCAGTCCCCGGCATCATCTGCTTCCAGCCTTACCAGCAACTGCGCGTTGGCCTCGGGCCTCAGCGTACTCAGCCATTGCTGGAAGGTTGCGGCGGGCCAGATCCCGTCGGCACTTACCCGCGCCGGTGCCAGCCAGGCCAGCCTCGGCAGTGGTTGCCAGCGGGCGTGCGCCTGCGTTGCGGCGAAATCAGCCCAGTCGCGCTGGCGTAACCAGCTGCCCCGACAGTGTTCGAGCGTGGCGCCGCGAGGTGGCGGGCAGGCATCGGGCCAGGGGTAGAACAGGTAGCCGCCAAGCCAGAAGGCGGATCGAGGCTCGGCTAACTGCAGTTCGTTCAAGGTCCCGCGTGCCTCGCGGCGTGATGACAGGGGCAGTTGGTGCTGCGCGAGGTGGCCGAGTTTCAGATCGAGACGATCATGGCTGCCGGGGCCCAGCCAATCGGCTGCGCCGCTGCCCTGCGTGCCCAGGTAGAACTTCACCGCCAGCTCCAGATGATGTTCGCCTTCGTCGTCGCGCAGCAACAAGTCCAGCTCGCCCAGGGTCTGGCCGCCCTGGCGGATCGGCAGGTTGGCGGCGATCACCTCGACATCAGGCGCAGCGTGCAGGGCGAACTGCCACAGGCGTTCGTAATAGAGGCCGAGGCGGCGCACCGGTTTTGCCGCCAGCCAGGTGTGAATGGCGCTGGGATCCCTGTCCTGCAGCGCAAGCCAGTCTGCCAGCCGCTGCGGCTGGTGTGACCAGCAACTGGCCTGTAGCGGATGACGCTGGGTTTTCGTGGTCTCACCGAGCAAGGGAGGCGCACACAGCGCCCAGGCCAGGTCGCGCACGGCAGGGGTGCGCAGGCTCTGCAGAAGGTCATGCAGCAAGTCAGCAGGGGTCATGACCCCGAGCATAGCGCAGTAACAGCCTCGGTTTGCTGCGGCCCAGGCCTTTGGCCGATAATCCCTCATCGTTTCTTATCTGTCTGGCGGGAGTCCCATGGAGCAATTTCGCAATGTCGGCATCATCGGGCGCCTGGGCAGCACGCGGGTTCTGGAAACCGTGCGGCGACTCAAGCGTTTTCTGATCGACCGTCACCTGCATGTGATCCTCGAGGACACCATCGCTGATGTGCTGCCAGGGCATGGCCTGCAGACCTCCTCGCGCAAGATGCTCGGCGAGGTCTGTGACCTGGTGATCGTCGTCGGTGGCGACGGCAGCATGCTCGGCGCTGCCCGAGCCCTGGCGCGGCACAAGGTGCCGGTGCTGGGGATCAACCGTGGCAGTCTGGGCTTTCTCACCGATATTCGCCCCGATGAGCTGGAGCTCAAGGTGGCGCAGGTGCTCGAAGGCCAGTACCTCACTGAAAACCGCTTCCTGCTGGAAGTCGAGGTGCGCCGCCAGGGTGAGGCCATCGGTCAGGGCGATGCGCTCAACGATGTGGTGCTGCACCCCGGCAAGTCGACGCGGATGATCGAGTTCGAGCTGTATATCGATGGTCAGTTCGTCTGCAGCCAGAAGGCCGATGGCCTGATCGTCGCCACGCCCACCGGTTCGACGGCTTACGCGTTGTCCGCAGGCGGGCCGATCATGCATCCCAAGCTCGACGCGATCGTGGTGGTGCCGATGTACCCGCATACGCTGTCCAGTCGGCCCATCGTGGTCGATGGCCACAGTGAGCTGAAAGTGGTGGTGTCGCCTGACATGACCATCTACCCGCAGGTGTCCTGCGATGGCCAGAACCACTTTACCTGCGCGCCGGGCGACACCCTGCACGTGGCCAAGAAGGCGCAGAAGCTGCGTCTGATCCATCCGCTGGATCACAACTATTACGAGGTCTGCCGTACCAAACTGGGTTGGGGCAGCCGCCTGGGAGGACAGGACTGAATGTCCCTCGACCCCCATCGTGGCTATGACCTGATCGGTGATATCCACGGTTGTGCGCGCACCCTCGAACGCCTGCTCGAACGCCTCGGTTACAGCCTGCAGAGTGGCGTGTGGCGCCACCCGACGCGCATGGTGATTTTCCTCGGCGACCTGGTGGACCGCGGCCCTGGCATTCGCGAGGCCCTGCACCTGGTGCATGACATGGTGCGTACCGGTCAGGCGCTGTGCATCATGGGTAACCACGAATTCAACGCGCTGGGCTGGAGTACGCCGGCACCGCCGGGTAGTGGTCGTCAGTACGTACGCGAGCACAGCCCGCGCCACCAACGGCTGATACGCGAGACATTGGCGCAGTTCGAGAATTATCCGCAGGAATGGCGTGAATTCCTCCGTTGGTTCTACGAGATGCCGCTATTCATCGACGCCGGGCGCTTTCGTGTCGTGCACGCCTGCTGGGATGCCGAGCTGATCACGCCGCTCAAGGCACAGTTTCCCGACGGCTGCATCGACGAGCATTTCCTTCAGGCGGCCGCCGTACCTGGCAGCTTCGCCAATATGGCGCTCGACCGCCTGCTGCGTGGTACCGACATGCGCCTGCCGCATGGCCTGACCTTGACCGGCGGCGACGGCTTCACGCGTTCCTTCTTTCGCACCAAGTTCTGGGAAGAAAATCCGCAAACCTACGGCGATATCGTGTTCCAGCCTGATGCCTTGCCAGAGCTGGCGGCGCAGACGCCGTTGACCGAACTGCAGAAAGACGAGCTGCTGAGGTATGGCGCGCACGAGCCGCTGCTGTTCGTCGGGCACTACTGGCGGCGCGGCAAGCCCGCGCCGATCAGGCCCAACCTGGCCTGCCTGGATTACAGTGCGGTGGTCGGTGGCCGTTTGGTTGCTTATCGCCTGGATCAGGAAACACGTCTTGATGCGGGTAAATTCGTCTGGGTCGATGTCGATCCGCAGGAGGCACCACGATGACGGCAGTAGTGGTATTGCGCTTGCCGCTGGATACCGATTTGAGCGGCTTCGTCGCGCTGCTGCAGCGCTTGCGCGTACCGCACCGGGTGGCGGAAGAGGGCGGTGAGCAGGTGCTCTGGGTGCCGGGGCAGGAACTGGCCGAGCAGGTGCGCGAGCTCTATGCCAATCACCCGCAGGGTGACGCCGGCACAGAGTTGCCGGTAAGCGTTGCCCCTGTGCGCGACAGCTTCTTCACTCAGTTGCGCCGCAATCCGGTCACGGCGCTGGTGCTGCTGGCGACTTTCATCGTCTTCGCCGTGACCCTGGCCGGCGAGAACCACGCCGCGATTCGTTGGCTCAGCTTCGTCGACTACCGTATCGATGGCGGCAACATCTACCTCAATTACCTGGACGCCACGCTGCAAAGCGGCCAGTGGTGGAGGCTGATCACTCCGATGCTGATCCACTTTGGCTGGCTGCATCTGGCGATGAATAGCCTGTGGTACTGGGAGTTGGGGCGGCGTATCGAGTTTCGCCAGGGCGCCGTTGGTTTGCTGGGGCTGACCCTGTTGTTCGGCCTTGCGTCGAATTTCGCCCAATACTGGTGGGCCGGCCCCTCGTTGTTCGGCGGCCTGTCTGGCGTGCTCTATGGCCTGCTCGGGCATTGCTGGATCTACCAGCGTCTGGCGCCTAACGCTGCGTATCGTCTGCCGCCCGGCGTGCTGGTGATGATGCTGATCTGGCTGGTGGTCTGCATGACCGGCATCTTCGAAACGCTGGGTGTGGGTGCCATTGCCAACGGTGCGCATGTCGGCGGCTTGCTCACCGGCTGCCTGACAGGCTTGCTTGGCGGTATGCTGGCCCGACGTAGCGCTTGATTCGACTGTTTTGACCTGCAGGGCGAGTGCCGCTCGCCAATGCAGTGTATAGGCGGGGCCTACCCGCTCTACGATTTATCTGGAGACCTGAATGTCGTCCTTTCTCGATGCGATTGAAAACATCACCCCGGAAATTTACGAGAGTCTCAAGCTGGCCGTGGAGATCGGCAAATGGCCCGATGGCCGCAAGCTGACCCAGGAACAGAAAGAACTGAGCCTGCAGGCGATGATCGCCTGGGAAATGCAGAATCTGCCGGAAGAAGAACGCACCGGCTACATGGGCGAGCAGGCGTGCAAGTCCAAGTCCGAGCTGGTACCGAACCTGTTGTTCAAGTCCTCGGAGACTCTGCACTGATGTTCGAGCTTGGACGTGGCTCGCTGAGCAAGATGAAGGCGCATCTGGATGCGCCGGTGCAGTACGCCTTTCGCCTGGGCGATGAAGAGGTGCCGGTCAACCCGCTGGTGGGCAAGAGCCTGCGCCTTGAGTACCTCGGCGCCATTCATTGCACGCACTGCGGGCGCAAGACCAAGACCAGTTTCAGCCAGGGCTACTGCTACCCCTGCATGCAGAAGCTGGCGCAATGCGACGTGTGCATCATGAGTCCCGAGAAGTGCCACTACGACGCCGGCACCTGCCGCGAGCCGAGCTGGGGCGAGCAGTTCTGCATGACCGACCACATCGTCTATCTGGCCAACTCCAGTGGCGTGAAGGTCGGCATCACCCGTTCCAGCCAGGTGCCGACACGCTGGATCGATCAGGGCGCGACCCAGGCGCTGCCGATCCTGCGCGTGGCCACCCGGCAGCAGTCCGGCTTCGTCGAGGATCTGCTGCGTACGCGCGTGGCGGACAAGACCAACTGGCGCGCGTTGCTCAAGGGCGATGCCGCACCGGTCGATCTGCCGGCGATTCGCGAACAGCTGTTCGACAGCTGTGGCGCGGGCATTGCCGAGCTGCAGCAGCGTTTCGGCCTGCAGGCCATCCAGCCGCTGAATGATGCCGAGGTGCTGGACATCCGCTACCCGATCGAGGCCTACCCGGCGAAGATCACCAGCTTCAATCTGGACAAGCAGCCGCTGGCCGAGGGTACTCTGCTCGGTATCAAGGGCCAGTACCTGATGTTCGACACCGGCGTGATCAATATCCGCAAGTACACCGCTTACCAGCTGGCTGTCCACGAGATCGCCGGCTGATACCTGATTGCTACCCGGCGCCGGACGGCGCCGCCGACAAGGGGCCGAGAGCCATGCGCACCGAACAATCCAAGACCATTTATCTGAAGGACTATCAGGTACCGGATTACCTGATCGACGAGACTCACCTGACCTTCGAGCTGTTCGAGGATCACAGCCTGGTGCATGCGCAACTGGTCATGCGTCGTAACCCCGAGGCCGGTGCCGGCTTGCCAGCGCTGGTGCTCGATGGCCAGCAGCTCGAGTTGCTCGAGCTCAAACTCGATGACCGCGAGTTGGGTGCGGGCGATTACAGCCTGACCGACAGCCACCTGACCCTGCAGCCGACTCAGGAGCGCTTCGTGGTCGACAGCAGCGTGCGCATCCACCCGGAGAGCAACACCGCGCTGGAAGGCCTGTACAAGTCCGGCACGATGTTCTGCACCCAGTGCGAGGCCGAGGGCTTTCGCAAGATCACCTTCTACCTCGACCGCCCGGACGTGATGAGCAAGTTCACCACCACGGTCAGCGCCGAGCAGCATGCCTACCCGGTGCTGCTGTCCAACGGCAACCCGATTGCCAGCGGCTCGGAAGAGGGCGGTCGCCACTGGGCGACCTGGGAAGACCCGTTCAAGAAGCCGGCCTATCTGTTCGCCCTGGTCGCCGGCGATCTGTGGTGCGTAGAGGACAGCTTCACCACCATGAGCAGCCGCGAAGTGGCGCTGCGTATCTACGTCGAGCCGGAGAACATCGACAAGGTGCAACACGCCATGGACAGCCTCAAGCGTTCGATGAAGTGGGACGAGGAGGTCTACGGCCGTGAGTACGATCTGGACATCTTCATGATCGTCGCGGTCAACGATTTCAACATGGGCGCCATGGAGAACAAGGGCCTCAACATCTTCAACTCCAGCTGCGTGCTGGCCAAGGCCGACACCGCCACCGATGCTGCGCACCAGCGCGTCGAGGCGGTGGTGGCGCACGAATACTTCCACAACTGGTCGGGCAACCGCGTGACCTGCCGCGACTGGTTCCAGCTGTCGCTCAAGGAAGGTTTCACCGTGTTCCGTGACAGCGAGTTCTCCGCCGACACCCACTCGCGCACGGTCAAACGCATCGAGGACGTGGCCTACCTGCGCACTCACCAGTTTGCCGAGGATGCTGGCCCCATGGCTCACCCGGTGCGCCCGGATGCGTACATGGAAATCTCCAACTTCTACACCCTGACCATCTATGAGAAGGGTGCCGAAGTGCTGCGCATGATCCACACCCTGCTCGGCCCGGAGCTGTTTCGCAAGGGCTCGGATCTGTACTTCGAGCGCCACGACGGCCAGGCCGTGACCTGCGACGATTTCGTCAAGGCCATGGAAGATGCCAGTGGCATCGACCTGACCCAATTCAAGCGCTGGTACACCCAGGCGGGCACGCCGCGTCTGCAGGTCAGCGAGGCTTACGACGCTGCCGCGCAGACCTACAGCCTGACCTTCCGCCAGAGTTGCCCGGCGACGCCGGGGCAGAGCGAGAAGCTGCCGTTCGTGATTCCGGTGGCGCTTGGCCTGCTCGATGCGCAGGGCAATGAGCTGCCATTGCGTCTATTGGGCGAAGCGGCCGCACAGGGCAACAGCCGCGTATTGTCGGTCACCGAAGCCGAGCAGACCTTCACCTTCGAGGGCATCGCCGAACAACCGCTGCCGTCGCTGCTGCGCGGCTTCAGTGCGCCGGTCAAGCTGAGCTTCCCCTACAGCCGCGATCAGCTGATGTTCCTCATGCAGCACGATTCGGATGGCTTCAACCGCTGGGAAGCCGGCCAGCAGCTGTCAGTGCAGGTGCTGCAGGAACTGATCGGCCAGCACCAGCGCGGTGAGGCCCTGGTGCTGGATCAGCGCCTGGTCGCCGCGCTGCGTACCCTGCTGGAAGACGAGTCGCTGGACCAGGCCATGGTCGCGGAGATGCTCTCGCTACCGGGCGAGGCCTACCTCACCGAGATCAGTGAAGTGGCCGATGTCGAGGCCATCCACGCGGCGCGTGAGTTCGCCCGCAAGACACTGGCCGATGCGCTGTTCGCACCGCTGCTCAAGCGTTACCAGGACAACCGCGAAGTCTCCAAGGCCACGCCTTACGTGGCCGAGGCGGCGCACTTCGCCCGTCGCAGCCTGCAGAACATCGCGCTGTCGTACCTGATGCTCAGCGAGAGGCCCGAGGTGCTGGCGGCCTGCGTCGACCAGTTCGATAACGCCGACAACATGACCGAGCGCCTGTCGGCTCTGGCCGTGCTGGTCAACTCGCCGTTCCAGGAAGAGCAGAGCAAGGCCCTGGCGATGTTCGCCGATTTCTTCAAGGACAACCCACTGGTCATGGATCAGTGGTTCAGCGTGCAGGCGGGCTGTCCGCTGCCGGGCGGCCTGGAGCGTGTGCATGCGTTGATGCAGCACGAAGCCTTCACCCTGAAGAACCCGAACAAGGTGCGTTCGCTGATCGGCGCCTTCGCCAACCAGAACCTGATCAACTTTCACCAGGCCGATGGCTCGGGCTATCGCTTTCTCGCCGATCAGGTGATCACCCTCAACGCCCTCAACCCGCAGATCGCCTCGCGCCTGCTGGCGCCGCTGACCCGCTGGCGCAAGTACGGTGCGGCGCGCCAGGCGCAGATGAAGGCTGAGCTGGAGCGCATCCTCGCGTCCGGTGAGCTGTCCAGCGACGTCTATGAGGTGGTGAGCAAAAGCCTGGCCTAAGGCGGGTTTTGCTCTACAAGAAGTGTTACCGACCTCTGGTTGGTAACACTTTTTTGTTACCCAATGAAATATGTATGCGATTCGTTATTCGTTTGCACACTTAAGTTAGGGCGCCGTGGCTTGACAGCGAATGTGTCTTCGCAGTCTGGCATCGCTACAGGGCCCGTGGTGAGTGGCATAAAGCGTCGGATCGTAGGACAAAGTGCGCCATTTTTTCGTGGAATAGCTGACGCATTGGTCAGTGGCTGATCAGTCACGAAATGAAACTCGGCGATGGCTCTCCCAAGCCTGTTTGCGCTGATACAACTGTTTGAATTGGCACCATGGTTGCAGTGCTGAACAGGATTTGACCGCGAGTGCGCGCTCGTCGGTCGTTGGAACTCGTCGCAGCAAATAAAAAAGAAGCCGTCGCCAGTGCGGCATATCGCGACCCGGTTACGGGATCGCTCAAAAGAATGATCTGTCCACGGAGTGAGTCTCGATGGAAATTAAGTCCCGCAAGCCCGTTCTACGTTTTGCCCCGGCCAAGGCCGGCTTTGCGTTCGCTGGTGTTCTGCCGTTGCTGGTTGCCGCTCATGCTCAGGCGGTGGAGTTCAGCTTCGCCGATAACGAAATCACCGGCTCCATCGATACCACCGTCTCCTACGGTCAACTGTGGCGTGTACAGGGTCAGGACAAGACCAACGACGACATCAACACCAACGATGGCAATCGCAACTTCGATACCGGCCTGGTCTCCGAGGTGTTCAAGATCACCTCGGATCTGGAGGCGTCCTACCAGAATTACGGCGTGTTTATCCGCGGTACCGCGTTCTATGACACTCAGATCATGGACAAACGCAACGATTACTACGACGCCAACTCTCCCGCTCAGCCGAGTCAGAGTGCTCCTCGCGACAATAGCTTCACTCGCGAAACCCGTCACAAGGCCGGCCGCGACGCACAGATTCTCGATGCTTACGTCTATGGCAACTGGGATGTGGGCAATATGCCGGTTTCCGGTCGCCTGGGTAAGCAGGTGTTCAACTGGGGTGAAGGCCTGTTCTACCGCAACGGCATCAATACCACCAACCCGGTCGATGCTGCCAAGTTCCGTTTGCCAGGCTCCGAAGTGAAGGAAGTACTGGTGCCGGTCGAGGCGCTCAGCTTCAACCTGGGCCTGACCGACAACCTGTCCATGGAGGCCTTTTACCAGTGGAACTGGAAAGAGACCGCTATCGATCCGGTAGGGACTTATTTCTCTGAGACCGACTTGTTTGCCGATGGTGGTAACACGGCCTATTCGACTCAGACAGCGCTTATTCCCGCAGCAGACCTCTATTCCGGTCTAAGCGCCGCCGGTGTTGGCGGACTTCAGGGTGGACGCACAGTTGACGCGAACGGGAATATCAAGGTTGCCAATGTCGGTCCGGATATCAACGCCAAGAACGATGGCCAGTTTGGTGTCGCGTTCCGTTATATCGCTGAAGAGCTCAATTCCACCGAGTTTGGTTTCTACTTCGTCAATTACCATGCCAAAGAGCCGACTATTTACGCGGATTTAGGGGCCTACGAGGGGCTGGATTTAACTGCCATTGCGCAAGGTGCTTGTGGTGCAGCTGGTTTAGGCGCTCTTTGCTTGGATCCCACTGTGCTCGCTAACTTCGCTCAGGCTGCAGGTGGCGTTGCCACCATCGACGTTGCCAACCAAGTCAACGCTCGCCGTGAGTATGCCGAAGACATTCGTATGTACGGCTTCAGCTTCAACACCACTGTTGGCAATGCCTCGGTATTCGGTGAGCTGTCTTACCGTCCCAACCTGCCGGTAGGTATTGCAGCCACCAATGACCTGCTTGGCGATCTGTTGACCCAGGCGCCTCAGTTGGCTGGCGGTAGCCGTGTAAATATCGGCGGCCAGCAAGTGCAGCTGGGTGACCAGATCCACAACTACACCCGTGTCGAAGCCTTCAATACCTCCCTGGGCACCATCTACAACTTCGGTCCGAGCTTTGGTTTCGATTCGCTGTTCGGCGTTGCCGAGCTGGCCTCCGAGCACCTGCGTGGCGACAGCCTGCAGTACAACTCGCGCAACGGCACGCGCTACTACGCCGGCCGCGGTAACGGCTCCTACATCTCCGGCTACGATCGTGACGATCAGGTCAACAAGAACGCCTACGGCTATACCCTGGTGCTCTCGGGTACCTGGAACGACGTTTATGCTGGTGTGAACCTGTCGCCGTTCGCCGTGTTCAAGCACGATTTCGAGGGTAACTCGCACCAGACCGGCAACTTCATCGAGGGTCGCAAGGCGTACACCGTTGGTATGCGCGCCAGCTACCTGAACAGCCTGGAAGCCGAGATCCAGTACACCGAGTTCTATGGCGCTGGCCAGAACAACGGTTCGCGTGATCGCGACAATATTGGCCTGAACGTCAAGTACTCCTTCTAAGGGGGGGCGTCTGCATTGGCTGCTGTATTGCTGTGCAGACACCCTGTGTACCTATAACCAGAAACACGCCGGGCGCTCTCGGGCGCCCGGCCAGACTCTTCACGGAGAATTACCCATGCTGAACAAGCACAGGCTGATGGCCGTAGCCGTTGCACTGGCGTTTTCTGCCGGCTCCGCTCTGGCTGCCGTTTCCTCGCAGGAAGCGGCCAAGCTCGGCGACACGCTGACCCCCTTCGGCGCCGAGAAGGCTGGCAACGCTGCCGGCACCATTCCGGCCTGGACCGGTGGCATCACCCAGGCCCCGGCTGGCTACACCCGTTCCGGCCAGCACCACATCGATCCGTTCCCGGATGACAAGCCGCTGTTCACCATTACCGCGGCCAACCTGAGCCAGTACGAGGCCAACCTGACCCCCGGTCAGATCGCCATGTTCAAGGCCTACCCGGAAACCTACCAGATGCCGGTCTACCAGACCCGCCGCTCCGGCTCTGCGCCGCAGTGGGTCTATGACAACACTATCAAGAACGCCACCACTGCCAAGTTGGTCGATGGCGGCAACGGCTTCTCCGATGCCTACGGCGGTATCCCGTTCCCGATTCCGCAAAACGGCGTGGAAGCGCTGTGGAACCACATCGCCCGCTACCGCGGCACCTACATCGTGCGGCGTGCCTCGGAAGTGGCGGTACAGCGCAACGGTGCCTACTCGCTGGTCACCTCCCAGCAGGAAGCGCTGTTCAAGTACTACCTGCAGAATGGCTCCTTCGCCGACCTGAACAACATCATGTTCTATTACCTGTCCTTCACCACCAGCCCGGCGCGTCTGGCCGGTGGTGCGGTGCTGGTTCACGAGACCCTCGATCAGGTGAAGGAACCGCGTCAGGCCTGGGGCTACAACGCCGGTCAGCGTCGTGTGCGCCGTGCGCCGAACCTGGCTTACGACACGCCGATCGCTGCGGCCGACGGCCTGCGTACTGCCGACGACACCGACATGTTCAACGGTGCCCCGGATCGCTATGACTGGAAACTGGTCGGCAAGAAGGAAATCTACATCCCGTATAACAACTACAAGGTCACCAGCCCTGACGTTAAGTACAAGGATCTGCTGCAGGTCGGTCACCTGAATCCGGCGCTGACCCGTAACGAGCTGCACCGCGTATGGGTTGTGGAAGGCACGCTGAAGTCCGGCGCCCGTCATATCTACTCCAAGCGCACTCTGTTCCTCGACGAGGACAGCTGGCAGGCTGCAGTGGTCGATCAGTACGACGGTCGTGGTGAGCTGTGGCGCGTTTCCATCGCCTACCTGAAGAACTACTACGATCTGCCGACCACCTGGTCTGCGCTCGATGTGTTCCATGACCTGCAGGCGCGTCGCTACCACGTGCAGAACCTGGATAACGAAGAGAACAACACCATCGATTTCACCCAGGCGGTTCCGGACGACGGCTATTTCAAGCCAGCTGCCCTGCGTCGCCGCGGCACTCGATAATAGTTGTGTAGTCTCCAGCGAAGGCCGCTACAGTAGTAGCGGCCTTTTCGCATCAGCGTGGCGAATAGGCTTCTATAACGCGGCTTTTGCTTTAACAAAACATAACGTCGCGCCAATTGTCAGGGCTTTCCTAAGCTCGCTAGGATGGGCGTGATCAGTAGTACCGCCTATAACAAGAAAGGGGGAAGGTATATGAGTGAGCCCGTCATGCGGCGCACCCAGTCCGGTCTGGCGCCCAATCTGGCGCGCAAATCGGCGCTCCGTGTCCATTCGCCGCTGGCTAAAGCGCTCTCGCTGTGCAGTGTGCTTTCCATCCTGGCCTTCGCTGCCGCACCCTTGCAGGCCGAGACCACGGCTAAAGCCGAGGCCGGCTATGCCATCGAGTCGCCCAAGGCCGTACACAGCCTGCTGCTCGATGTCGTCAACACCGGCGAGCGCCTGGTTGCCGTTGGCGACCGCGGCCACATTCTCTATTCCAACGATCAGGGACAAAGCTGGCAGCAGGCCAAGGTGCCAACCCGGCAGATGCTGACGTCCCTGTTCTTCGTCGATGCCCAGCATGGTTGGGTGGTCGGTCACGATGCGCAGATTCTCGCAACGAGCGATGGTGGCCTGACCTGGACCAAACAGTTCGAGGACCTCGAGCGCGAAGCGCCGCTGCTGGACATCTGGTTCAAGGACCTGCAAACCGGTTACGCCGTTGGGGCGTATGGGGCGTTGCTGGAAACCACCGATGGCGGCCAGAACTGGGAAGACGTCAGCGATCGTCTCGACAACGAAGACGCCTATCACCTCAATGCCATTGCCGCGGTGAAGGACTCCGGTCTGTTCATCGTCGGCGAGCTGGGGCAGATGTTCCGCTCCGCCGACTGGGGACAGACCTGGGAGCGCATCGAGGACGTACCTTACGAGGGTTCGCTGTTCGGCGTGGTCGGTACCGACCAGCCGGCGACCTTGCTGGTCTACGGTCTGCGCGGCCACCTGTTTCGTTCCACCGACTTCGGGCAAAGCTGGCAGCAGGTCATGCTCAACACGCCGAACAATGGCCCGCTGGAGTTCGGTCTGGCCGATGGCACGCTGCTAAAGGATGGCAGCGTCGTGGTGGTGGGGCATGGCGGCACCGTGCTGCGCAGCAAGGATCATGGTCAGACCTTCAGCCTGATCAATCGCCCCGACCGTCTTTCCCTGGCCGGGGTAACTGCACTGGATAACGGCAACCTGATTCTGGTGGGTCAGGGCGGCGTTCACCTCGCCGCCTCGAATGGCGCCGATCTGGGCCAACAATAACAAGCCGGGAGCCTTTGCATGAGTAAGCATCAACAACAGCCAGCTTCCTTCCTTGAGCGGCTGATTTTCAACAATCGCCCGGCGGTTATTCTGATCTGCCTGCTGATCAGCATCTTCCTGTTCTATCAGGCTGCGCAGGTGCGCCCGCAGACCAGCTTCGAGAAGATGATTCCGCTGGGCCACCCCTACATCCAGAAGATGCTCGAACACCGTAACGACCTGGCCAACCTGGGCAACACGGTACGTATCTCGGTAGAAGCCACCAATGGCGACATCTTCAGCAAGGAGTACATGGAGACGCTGCGGCAGATCCATGACGAGGCCTTCTACATTCCCGGTGTCGACCGCTCCGGCCTGAAGTCGCTGTGGAGTCCCAGCGTACGCTGGACCGAAGTGACCGAAGAGGGCTTCGCCGGTGGTGAGGTGATCCCGCAGACCTACGACGGCTCTGCCGACAGCCTCGAGGACTTGCGCAGCAACATCCTCAAGTCCGGGCAGATCGGTCGCCTGGTGGCGAACAACTTCAAGTCCAGCATCGTCGACATCCCGCTGCTGGAGTCCTACCCGGACCCGAACGATCAGAGCAAGCTGATCAAGCTCGACTACCAGAAGTTCTCCCACGAGCTGGAAGAGAAGATCCGCGACAAGTACCAGGCGCAAAACCCCGATGTGAAAGTGCACATCATCGGTTTCGCCAAGAAGGTCGGTGATCTGATCGACGGCCTGATCGGTGTGGCGCTGTTCTTCGCCGTGGCCATCGGTATCACCTTCGTCCTGCTGCTGTGGTTCACCCACTGCTTCAAGAGCACGCTGGCGGTGGTCACCACCACGCTGATCGCGGTGATCTGGCAGCTGGGGCTGCTGCACACCCTGGGCTTCGGTCTTGACCCTTACTCGATGCTGGTGCCGTTCCTGGTATTCGCCATCGGTATTTCCCACGGGGTGCAGAAGATCAACGGCATCGCCATGGCGTCGGGCGAGGCGACCGACGCCCTGTCCGCCGCGCGCATGGCGTTCCGTCAGCTGTTCATTCCTGGCCTGGTGGCGCTGCTGTCCGACGCCGTCGGTTTCGTCACCCTGCTGCTGATCGACATCGGCGTGATTCGCGAACTGGCCATCGGCGCATCGATGGGCGTGGCGGTGATCATTCTGACCAACCTGATCCTGCTGCCGGTGATGATCTCCTACATCGGCATCAGTCAGAAGGCGGTGAAGATCAGTCGTGAAGAGGCGGCCAAGGACCATCCGTTCTGGCGTGCCATTTCCAACTTTGCCCATCCGATGGTGGCGCCCATCTCCGTCGTGGTTGCCGTGGTGGCGCTGGCTGGCGGTGTCTGGTACGGCCAGAACCTGAAGATCGGCGACCTCGACCAGGGCGCGCCGGAGCTGCATCCGGACTCGCGCTACAACCTGGATAACGACTTCGTCATCCGCAACTACTCGACCAGTTCCGACGTGCTGGTGGTGATGATCAAGACGCCCACCGAAGGCTGTTCCACCTACGAAGCGCTGTCGGCGATGGACGAGCTGATGTGGAAGATGGAGAACACCGAAGGCGTGCAGTCGGCCATCTCCATGGTCACCGTGTCCAAGCAGGTGATCAAGGGCATGAACGAGGGCAACCTGAAATGGGAAACCCTGTCGCGCAACCAGGACGTGCTGAACAACTCCATCGCCCGAGCTGAAGGGCTGTACAACGCAGACTGTTCGGTGGCACCGGTGCTGGTGTTCCTCGAGGATCACAAGGCCGAGACCCTGTCGCGCGCCGTGGCCGCCGCCGAAGAGTTCGCCGCTCAGCACAGCACCGATGATCTGCAGGTGGTACTGGCAGCGGGCAACGCCGGTATCGAGGCCGCCACCAACGAGGTGATCGCGGCGTCCGAGACCACCATGCTGATCGCGGTCTATGCGGCGGTGAGCATCATGTGCCTGCTGACGTTCCGCTCGCTGGCTGCGACGCTGTGCGTGATCCTGCCGCTGGTGCTGACCTCGGTACTGGGCAACGCGCTGATGGCGTTCATGGGCATCGGCGTCAAGGTTGCAACGCTGCCGGTGATCGCGCTGGGTGTGGGGATCGGTGTCGACTACGGCATCTACATCTACAGCCGCCTGGAGACTTACCTGCGTCAGGGATTGTCCCTGCAGGACGCGTACTACGAGACGCTCAAGTCCACCGGCAAGGCCGTGCTGTTCACCGGTATCTGCTTGGCCATCGGCGTGGCGACCTGGATCTTCTCGGCCATCAAGTTCCAGGCCGACATGGGGCTGATGCTGACCTTCATGTTCCTCTGGAACATGATCGGCGCGATCTGGTTGCTGCCGGCACTGGCGCGTTTCCTGATCAACCCGGAGAAGTTGCGCGCCAAGGCTTGAAGCCTGGCTCGCAAGACCAGAACCGCGGCCCTCGGGCCGCGGTTTTTGTTTTTTGCGATGCAGTTGAGCGCTGGCCCCGGATTGCATCCGGGCCACGAGCCGTCGTGCGGCGATGGGGGGGGAGGCGCTTTAGCGGCGAGCTTTGATCGCGGCTAAAGCCGCTCCCGCAGGTGCCATGCGCCATGCCGGGGCACCCGCGCGCTGTTGTGGGGGGAGTGGCCGGGCCTCAGCCGCGATACTGTTCAGAGCGCATGGTGGATGCGGCTTGGCCGCTTTTCCCAACCGCAATGCGTGGCGCGGATGCCTTGGCCCGTAGCCCGGATGCAATCCGGGGCGCGTGGATACCTTAGCGCGGATACAGCGGCGGTAGTGCGCTGCTGTCCTGCTGCGCCGCACTGGGTTCCTGTGCGGCGGGCAGGTTGCGAATCGCTTTCCACAGTTCCTCGCCTTGCCACTGCTGGCCCGTCTCGCTGTACAGCGCGCCGTTGAGACCATCGAGTGCGTCCGACAGCGGCACATAGCGCGCCGCCATGTCGGCGAGGGTTTCCGGTTGTTGGCGGGCCCAGGCGTCCAGGGCATGGCGGGTGGCCTGGGCATCGCCAGCCTGGCAGGCGCGCTTGAGATCATCGAGCAGCGTGCGCGGGCTGGGCCCGGCCTGTGCCGCGCGCTGGATTGCCGGTTGCCGGCGGGCATGCCACCACAGGCCGAAGCCGAGCAGGGTGGTCAGGCTCAGCAGGGCACAGGCCAGTTGCCAGGGCCAGAGTTCTGGCCCCTCGATCACCTGGGGCGTGACCATCGGTGTAGTGGGTTGTTCGTCGTTCTGCAGTAGCGGGTTTTCGGCGACCTGCAGGGTGCGGGCGGACAGGGTGGTGCGTTCCAGCGTGTCGGTCTGGGTGTTCCACCACAATATTTCCAGCGGCGGCAGTTCGAAGCTGCCGCTGCGATTGGGCACCAGTGCCTCGCGTTCTTCTCGGGTGCCGATGATGCCGTTCTCGCTCTTCTGGTCGCTCATCTGCGGCTGGTCCGGGTAGCGACGCAGGCCATCGACGCGGGTCGCCGGCAAGGGCGGCAGCTGTGCGCTGGACAGGCCATCGACCTTGAGAATCAGGCGGCGGGTCAGGGAATCGCCGACCTGGCTCTGCTCCGGTTGCGGGTTCCAGGTTTCCGCCAGGCCCAGCGCGCGTGCTGGCAGCCAGGGCGCGTCAGGCGGGTAGTCAGCCGGTTTGGGTTTGACCTGCAGCGGGATGTCGGGCGACTTGACCCGCGAAACCTTGCCGGCACGAGGGCCGAATGGCAGAAACTCATTGTTGCGCGAGCGGTCGACCAGGGTCGCGCTGAAGGTTTGCCCGGGAATGACCAGCTCACCGCTGCGCTGCGGATAGATGGCGTACTGCAATTCGATCACGCCGTGCAGCACACCGCCGATGCTCTTTTCGTAGGTGCGCGGTTCGCCCAGTTGTTCGACGCGTGCATCGGGCAGTCGCAGCGGCGTCAAGCTGCTGTCGTCATACATGGACACCGAGTGGTAGATGCGCAGGGTCAACACGGCCTGGGCTTGCACGTAGACGCTGGGTTGATCGAGGCTGGCGTCGATGAACACCGGCGCCAGCTTGTCGCCGTCGCCGGCACTGACGGCTTCTTCGACGCTGAGCGTGATCGGCAGGGTCTGGGCATCCTCCAGGTGGATAGCCGGGATCGTCACCTCGCCGCTGCTGCGCGGTTGCAGGGTCAGGATCCAGCGGGTGCTGGCGCGTGGCGTATCGCCGATGCTGCTCAGGCGATTGACCTGGCGGCTGCCGAGCACTTCGAAGTCCTTATCCAGCGGGCTCAGGTCAGGTCGGCCGAAGCGGGTTGGGTCGGTCGATTCCAGCGTCAGCACCACGGTTTCGCCTTCGCTTAAGCGAGTGCGGTCGACGCTGGCGAAAAAGGCGTCGGCGTAGGCCTGCCCCGCGAGCAGTAGGAGAAGCAGGAAGACCAGACGGTTCATCGGTTCGAGTCCTGACGCTGTTGCTGTTCATACCAGAATTTGCGCCGCAGCAGTTCGGCCGGGTCGTCCGGGATCTGCCGCAACCATTGTTCCAGCGCTTGCCGGCGTTCTGCCGCAGTGCCTAGGTCGGCCTCCGTACGCGCTTGCTCGACGGGCTCGAGGTCGTCCAGGCTTTTATTGCCGGGGGCGGGCTGCACGTCGTCCTCACCGGCGCCGTTGGCGCTGCCCTGGACCTCGTTGCTCTCACTGTGTTCGCCAGCGCTGCCTGGCTTGGCCGGTTGCCCGGTGTCCTTCTCGGCGGGCTGCCCGGCTGACGATTCGTTCTCCTGCGGCGGCTCCTTGGCGGGCTCCTGCTGCTCGTCCGAATCGCCATCGGTGGACTGCTGCTGGTTTTCGCGCTGGCGCAACGCTTCTTCCACCAGCGCCTTGTTGTGTTGTGCGGCAGTCAGTTCAGGCTGGCGCTCCAGGGCCTGCTCGTAGGCGTCGAGCGCGGCCTCCAGTTCGCCGCCCTTGGCCAGGGCGTTGCCTCGGTTGTAGTGGTCAACTGCGCTGTCGCCCTTGGCGAAGCGTTCAGCGGCGGCGGCATAGTCCTCGGCCTCATACAGCGCCTTGCCTTGCCACTGCGGATCGACGAAGCGCTGTGCGGCCTCGTCCGGGCGCTGGGCTTCGAGCAGGCGTTGACCCTGCTGATCGGGGCGCAGCCAGAGGTCCTCGAATTCGAAGGCCTGGCTGCTTTGTGGCGGCAGCATCAGCAGCAGCGGCAGGCAGAACAGCCAACCACGGCGGCCGGCACAGGCCGCCAGCAACAGCAGGGGCAGCAACAGCCAGTAGCCCTGGTCGATGTGGCTATCGAGCAATGTCGGCTCACCCGCAGCGCGCATGGCTTGTGGGCCATCGAGCAGGCCCAGACGACGCAGGTCTTCGTCGTCCAGGCGGATCGGCGCGTAGCGGCCGCCATGGGCTTCGGTGGTCTCCCGCAGGCCACGCGCATCGAGGCGAGGAATCTGAATGGCGCCGCGCTGGTCCTTGAGGAAGCTGCCGTCCTCCTGCACCACCGGAGCGCCTTCGCGGCTGCCTACACCGAGAATCAGCAGCGGCACCTTGCGCTTTTCCAGTGCCTGCTGGATACCGCTGCGTTCCTCTGCATCGAGGGCGCTGGTGATCAGCAACAGGCGACCCTGGCCCAGTTGCGCCTGGTCGAGCAGTTGCAACGCGCGGGCCACTGCCAGGTCGGCGCGACGGCCCGGTTCCGGCATCAACGATGGTTTCAGCGCCTCCAGCAGGTTGCGACTGGTGGCCAGGTCGTCGGAAAGCGGCACCAGGCTGTGGGCGCTGCCGGCATAGACGATGATGGCCGTCTGGGCGTCGCGACGTGCCTCGAGCAGATCGAGCAGCTTGCGCCGCGCCTGCTCCAGTCGATTGGGGCGGCCGTCGGTGGCAAGCATTTGCGGCGTCAGTTCGAGCAGGATCAACAGCGGATCGGCCGGTTTCTGCGGGCTCTGTTCCACGCGCTGCCAGCTCGGGCCGAGCAGCGCCAGCACGGCCAGCAACCAGGCCAGGCCAAGCGCCAGCCAGGGCAGCTTGCTGGAGCGGCCACTGCCGCCTGTAAGCAGCGCCTGATGAAAGGCGGCCGGCAGCAGCAGTTGCCAGCGTCCGCTCTGGCGCTCGCGATGCCACAGGCGCCAGAGCAACCAGGCCAGCACGGGCACCGCCAGCAACCACAATGGGCGCAGCCATTCCGGCCAGAGCATGCTCATGCGCGCCTCCGCAGCCGCTGCGGCAGATCAGGCCAAAGCACCTGGCCGACCAGGAGCAGCGAGCCCAGCAGCACCAGTGCCAGTGGCCAGGCATAGAGGGCCAGGGCAGGGCGGGCCAGGGTGGGCTGCTGGGCAACCGGCTCTAGCCGATCGAGGGTCAGTTCGATCTGTTGCAGCTCGGCCTGGTCGCGTGCGCGGAAGTACTCGCCGCCGGTGACATCGCTGATGGCACGCAGACTGGTTTCGTCCAGGTCCAGGGCGCTGAAACCGAAGTTGCCGAACGCACCGCTTTGCTGCGGGTCGGCGCCGATGCCGATGGTGTAGATGCGTATCCCTTCGTCGGCGGCCAACTGCGCAGCTACCATCGGATCGATCTCGCCCCCGTTGTTCGCGCCATCGGTGATCAGCACCAGCACGCGACTCTGCGCCGGGCGCTGACGCAGGCGTTTCACGGCCAGGCCGATGGCGTCGCCGATGGCCGTGTTCTTGCCCGCGATGCCGATCAGGGCCTCGTCCAGCCAGGTGCGCACGGTGACGCGATCGAACGTCAGCGGGGCCTGCAGATAAGCCTGGCTGCCGAACAGGATCAGGCCGACTCGGTCGCCACGGCGCCCCTCGATGAAGTCACCGAGCAGGCGTTTGACCAGTTCGAGGCGGCTGATCGGCTCGTCGTCCCACTGCATGTCGGCGTAATCCATCGACCCCGAAACATCCACAGCGAGCAGCAGATCGCGGCCGCTGGCTGGCAGCGGCAGTGGTTCGCCGACCCACTGAGGCCGCGCCGCAGCGCACAGCAGCAGGCACCAGAGCAACACCAGAGGCGCCTGCTGACGCCAGCTGGGCAGGGCGGCACGAGCGCGCCGGCCGCTCAGGGCTTGCAGCTCGTCGAGAAAACCGACGCGTAACGCTGCGTCGCCGCTGTCAGCGGGCGGCAACAGCAGGCGCAACAGCCAGGGCAGTGGCGCGAGCAGAAAGACCCAGGGCCAGGCGAACTCAAACATGCTTGCGAATCCAGGTGGCGACGGCCTGATCGAGCTCGGTGATGGCCTTGTCGCTCAGGGTGCACTGCGGCCTGTAGCTGCCGTCGACCAGGATCATCCAGCGGGTCAGTCCGGCTGCGGGACAACGATTGTCGAGAAACGCCAGCCAGGCGCGGCTGCTCAGGGTGTGGCTGGCGCTCTCAGGATAGCGTTCGCGGCACAGGCGCTTGAGCAGGGCGTTGAGTTGTTGCAGCCAGGGGCCGGCTGGTGCGCCGTCGTAGGGCTTGCTCAGGCGTGACAGCTCGTCGAGTGCGGCCTGGCGCAGTGGGTCGAGCGCTTGTTCCGTCTGTGAACGGGGCTGGCGCCGCCGCCAGCTGCGCAGCAGACGCCAGAGTCCCCAGCCAAGCAGCGGCAGCAGCACGGCGAGCAGCCACCAGCCCGGTGCTGGCGGCCACCAGGGCACGGGCGCTGGGTCGATCAGCGGCTGCAACTGGTCGATGGGGTTCATAGCGACTTTCTCGAATGCAGGGTGCTGAGCTGCTCCTGCAATTGCTCGACCAGCTCGAACTGAGTGCTCAGCGGTAGCAGCGGTACCCCCAGTTTCTGCGCCAGGCGCTGCCAGCGCGCTTCACGGGCCTGCGCCTGGGCGCGATAGGCCTGGCGCAGGTCGCCATTGTGGCTGTCGAGTTCCAGCTGCGCAGCGTTCTGGGTGAAACGCAGCAGGCCGGCAGCCGGCAACGCGTGATCGAGTGGGTCGGACAGCGGTAGCAGCAGCAGATCGGTGTGGCGCGCCAGCAGCGTCAGTTGCTGCTCGGCGTTGTCGCTGAGGGCGCGCTCATCGCACAGCACGATGACCAGGCTGCCCGGGCGCAACACCTCGCGAGCGCGGCGCAGGGCCAGGCCGAAATTGTCGCGCCCGGTGTTGGCCTGGCTCTGCGGACCAAGCGCCTGGTTGGCGCGGGCCAGCAGGTTGAGCAGTTGCAGCAGGCTCTGCTTGCTGCGCCGTGGCTTGACTTCGTGATGCTCGTTGTCGGCGAACACCAGACCGCCGATGCGGTCGTTATGGCCCAGCGCAGCCCAGCCGATCAGCGCGGCGGCGCGCGCTGCGAGCACGGATTTGAAGCACTGGCCGGAGCCGAAGAACAGGCGCTGGCTCTGTTCACTGATGATGAAGATGGGGCGCTCGCGCTCTTCGTGGAACAGCTTGGTGTGTGGCTCCTGGGTACGTGCGGTGACGCGCCAGTCGATGGTGCGTACGTCGTCGCCCGGTTGGTAGATACGCACCTGGTCGAAGTCCACGCCACGACCGCGCAGCTTGGAGTGATGCAGGCCAGTCAGCGGGCTGCGCCGGGCCGGGGTGGAAAACAGCGGCACTTCATGCACCTTGTGGCGCATGTCGATGAGCTCGCCGAGGGCGATATGGATGCCGGGTTGGCTGGCTGGGGTTTGCATGGGCTCAGCCCGTAGCCCGGATGCAATCCGGGGAGGCTGCGTGATCTGCCCCGGATTGCATCCGGGCTACGTGGGACAGGCGCATGGGGCGCGGCTGCATCAGGCCACCGCCACCACGTCGAGGATGCGCTGGATCACACGGTCCTGGTCGACGCCCGAAGCCTCGGCCTCGAAGGACAGGATGATGCGGTGGCGCAGCACGTCGAACAGCACCGCCTGGATGTCCTCGGGGCTGACGAAGTCGCGGCCGGCCAACCAGGCATGGGCGCGCGCGCAGCGGTCGAGGGCGATGGAGCCGCGTGGGCTGGCGCCATAGGCAATCCAGTCGGCCAGCTCGGTGTCGAACTTGGCTGGTGTACGGCTGGCCATCACCAGCTGCACCAGGTATTCCTCCACGGCATCGGCCATGTACAGGCCGAGAATCTCCTTGCGCGCCGCGAACACAGCCTGCTGGCTGACCCGGTGCTCGGGCTTGGCTTCACCGTTGAGCGCATCGCCTCGGGCCTGGGCGAGGATCTTGCGTTCCACTGCCGCGTCGGGAAAACCGATCTTCACGTGCATCAGGAAACGGTCGAGCTGCGCTTCGGGCAGCGGGTAGGTGCCTTCCTGCTCGATGGGGTTCTGCGTGGCCATGACCAAAAACAGCGGCGACAGGTCGTAGGTCGAGCGGCCGACCGAAACCTGGCGCTCGGCCATGGCTTCGAGCAGCGCCGACTGCACCTTGGCCGGCGCACGGTTGATCTCGTCGGCCAGCACCAGGTTGTGGAAGATCGGCCCCTGCTGGAACACGAAGCTGCCGGTTTCCGGGCGGTAGATCTCGGTGCCGGTGATGTCCGCGGGCAGCAGGTCAGGAGTGAACTGGATGCGATGGAACTCGCCTTCGATGCCTTCGGCCAGCTCCTTGATCGCCTTGGTCTTGGCCAGGCCCGGTGCACCTTCGACCAGCAGATGGCCGTCGGCGAGCAGCGCGATCAGCAAACGCTCGATGAGCTTTTCCTGACCGAGAATCTGGGTGGAGAGAAATTGGCGTAATGCAACCAGCGCTTCTCGGTGTTCCATCGTCGGGCTCTTCTGGCAGATGGGCGCGGCTTTTTATGGCTGCGCGTGCAGACCGCCGACTTTAATGCATTTGCCGCTTCAGCCGCTATCGGCGGCGTTGGTGATGAACCGTCTGGCAATAGAAAATGAGCAGGGCGTCGCTTGTGCTTCGATGGGCCCGCCCTTGGTACAGGCGGGCCATCGAGGCGCCCGGCGCTGCGCTACTGCCACTGCGCCAGGAGTCGGCGCTGGGCGTGCAGGGCGCTGTCCTGGGTGGTGGGTGCAAGGCGCACGGTCTGCCCTGGTAGGCATTGCGCCAACAGCGCCACGGCGTGTGGCGTCAACGCCCCCAGGCGCGGGTAGCCACCGATGGTCTGGCGGTCGTTGAGCAAGATGATCGGCTGGCCGTCCGGCGGTACTTGTACGGCGCCCAGCGGTATGCCCTCGGAAATCATCGAGCCGCGCTGACAGTGCAATGGCGGGCCATCGAGACGAATGCCCATGCGGTCGGCGCGCTGGTCGATCAGCCATGGGCTGTTGAACGCGTCGAACAGGCTCTGGCCGCGAAAGTCACCAATCTGCGCGCCCAGCACCAGCTGCAGGCGCGGTGCATGCTGATACTCGGGAACCAGCTCGGCAGGCATTTGCCGCGTTGCACTGGCGCTCGCGCCCCAGCCCAGCGAGTCACCGGTCGCGATGGCGCGGCCGTCGCCGTGCAGGCCGCCGAGACCTTCGCGCAGCATGCTGGCGCAGCTGCCGAGCACCAGGGGCGCCTGGAATCCTCCCGGCGCTGCCAGGTAGGCACGGGCGCCTTGGCGTGGTTGGGCAAAGCTCAGGCGCTGGCCTTTGCGCACCTCGAAGCTGCGCCAGGGCGCCAGCGGCTGGTCATCCAGTCGTGCGCCAAGGTCGGCACCGGTCAGCGCCAGAGTCGCGTCGCGACTGCATTCGAATTCGGCGTTGCCCAGGGGGATCTCCAGCACGGCGGCCGTCAGAGGGTTGCCCAACAGCCAGTTGGCCCAGCGATGAGCGATCCAGTCCAGGGCGCCGCACTGGGTCACGCCAAGATGGCGCACGCCGAAGCGACCGCCGTCCTGCAGCTGGATGAAAGGACTGCTGCGCAAGACCCGCAGGCCGGCGTCGATAGCGCTCATTGGCTGGCCTCCAGCGGACTGTCGTCGCCGCCCAGGCGGATGAATTCGGCGTGGTCGATGGGCACGAAACGTACGCGGTCGCCAGGCTGCAGCAGGCTGTAACCCTCGATGTCGCTGCCGAACAGGCGGCTTGGCGTGCGCCCGATCAGGTTCCAGCCGCCGGGTGATACCACCGGGTAGGCGGCCGTCTGCCGCTCGGCGATGCCGACGCTGCCGGGCGCGATGCGCTTGCGCGGCGTGCTCAGGCGCGGTGTGGCGAGGATTTCCTCGACCAGACCCATGAAGGCAAAACCGGGGGCGAAGCCCAGGGCGAATACCTGGTAGGCGTGGCCGCTGTGGCGGGCGATCACTTGCGCTTCGCTGAGGCCGCTGCGGCGCGCCAGCAGTTGCAGTTCAGGGCCGACGCTGCGGTCGTACCAGGTCGGCAACTGGTGCTCGCGGCCGCCTTGCAGGTCGGCGGGTTGCAAGCCGTCGAGCGCCTCGGCCACTTTCGCTCGCGCCTGCTCGCTGCCCAGCTGGCACAGGTCGTAGTGCAGCAGCAGCGTGGTGTAGGAGGGCACCAGATCGATCAGTGCCTCGCCGAATGCGTCCTGCAGGCGCGTGCGGGCTGCCAGCATCCACGGCATGTTGGCTTCATCGATCACGTCGAACAGGCGCAGGATCAGGCTGTCGATGCCGGCGACTTCCAGCCGCAGGTTGGGCGCCTTCATGCTTGAGTCAGGCTGTCGAAGGCCTGACGGATACGTTGCACGGCGGCCACCGAACTGGCGTTATCGCCATGCACGCACAGGGTCTGTGCGGCCAGCGTCAGAGCACTGCCGTCGTTGGCTTGAAGGGCTTCGCCACGCGCCAGGGCCAGCGCCTGGCCGACGATCACCTCGCTGTCGTGATGCACGGCGCCCGGCAGGCTGCGGCCGAGCAGAAAACCGTCGGCGTCGTAGGCGCGGTCGGCGAAAGCCTCGAACCACAGGGTCAGGCCGAATTCGTCGCCCAGTGCCTGGGCGGCAGCGTTGTCGCGGGTGCACATCAGCATCAGCGGCAGCTGGCGATCGTACTTGGCCACGGCGCTCATCACCGCGCGCAGGGTGGCGGGCTTGCGCATCATGTCCTGGTACAGCGCGCCGTGCGGTTTGACGTAACTGACGTGCGCGCCCTGGCTACGGCAGATGCCTTCCAGCGCGCCGATCTGGTAGAGCATCAGGTCTTCGACTTCCTGGGGTGTGCAGTCCATCGAACGGCGGCCAAAACCGACCAGGTCCTGATAGGCGGTGTGCGCACCGATGCGTACGTCGTGGGCCATGGCCAGGGCCACGGTCTTGCGCATCACGCTGGGGTCCGAGGCGTGGAAGCCGCAGGCGATGTTGGCGCAGTCGATATAAGGCATGACCTCGGCGTCCAGGCCCATGGTCCAGGCGCCGAAGCTTTCGCCGATGTCGCAATTCAAAAGCAGGCTGTTCAAGTGAGCATCCTAATCATGACGTGCATGGATGTGGTCCGACAGCTAGGGGCTGTTCTGCGGTGTGGCTTCATTTTTCCGCTGCCGCCTGAGGGCGTCCAACTAATAAAAACAGCCGCCGGAGATAGGAAAAGCTGATGGTGGCAGGCATCGGATTTTTCGATCGCCAGACGCTGGTTTTTCCCGTTGGACAGCCTTATCGCGGCCCTCGACAGTAGTTTGGGTGAGACGCTCCTTGGCGCCGTCCTGGCGCAACCCCCGGCGTCTCCCGTACCCGGGGGTTTTTGCGTTTCTTTCGAGTCGACTCAGTAACTGGCCATCAGTCTACGGGGGAATCCCAATGAAGACCGCACCTGGCATGCCCGCGCTCTGCGCATTGCTCGTCGCTCTACCTCTGGCTTTACCCCTGTACGGCGCTGAACGTTGGTCCATGTCCGTGGAACAGCCCGCCGGCAACTTCATCAGCCGAGTGGCGGTGGACTTCGCCAGGAATGTTCGTCAGGCCACCAATGGCCAGTTGGATATTCGCGTCCACCCCAACTCAACCTTGTATCGCCGTCCTGAAGTGAAGCCGGCAGTTGCCCGCGGCGATATTCAGATGGGTGATGTGTTCATGTCCGTGCTGGGCAGCGAGGATCCGATCTACGAGCTCGACAGCCTGCCTTTTCTCGCCACCGACTACGAGCAGGCTCGCAAGCTGTGGGCGTTGAGCCGTGCGGCGGTGGAGCGGCGCCTGCTTGCTGATGGCGTGCGTCTGCTTTACGCGGTGCCCTGGCCGGCGCAGAGCCTGTTCAGCAATCGCCCGCTGCGGGCTATCGAGGATGTTCGTGACCTGCGCTTTCGCAGCTACAACCCAACCATTTCGCGTCTGGCCCATCTGCTCCATGCGCAGCCGACGACCATCAACACCGAGGATGTACCGCAGGCGTTTCGCGATGGCCAGGTGGATATCATGCTCACTTCCAGCGCGACAGGCATGGATCTGCGCGCCTGGGACTTCGTCTCGCATTTCTACGATGTGCGCGCCTTCATTCCGAAAAACATCGTCATCGTCAACGAGCGTGCTTTCCAACGATTACCCAAGGCTCAGCAACATGCACTGCTGCATGCCGCTGAGCGCGCCGAGCGGGCCGGGTGGGAATTGTCCTGGGCGTTGACCGGTTATCAGACGCGGATGCTCGCCAGGCGTGGCATGACCGTGGTGCAGGACATCGAGCCGCAACTGCACCGGGGGCTGAGCGAGGTGGGGCAGCAGCTCACCGAGGAATGGCTGGCGCGTGCGGGCAAGGATCATGCGCAAATCATCGAAGCTTATCTCGACGCACAGCCACGTTAGCGCACCTGTGCCAATGCCCACTCGGCACAGCGCCGAGCGGGTATTCGCTTTACTCAGGCCAGGCGGAACTGCCTGGCGCTGCGCCCCAGTGCGTCGACCTGGGACGACAACCCTTCGGTGTGGCCATCCAGGGCGTGGCGCAGATCCTTGCTCTGGCCCGTGTGCAGGTTGATGGTTTCCATCTTGTCGGCGATGTCCTCAGTGGTGGTGGACACTTCCTCGATGGCCACCACAACCTGGTTCATCTCGCCGGTCAGCCGCTCCATCGCCGAGGTGATGGAGGTGATCGCATCCGCCACCTGGGCGGCATGTCGCTCGCTGTCGGCGGCCAGGTTCAGGCCGTTGCTCATCAGCTGATGCATGTGCCGGGTCTGTTGCTGGAACTCGCCGACGATGGCGCTGATGTCGGTGGTTGCCGAGACGGTCTTCTGTGCCAGCGAACGCACTTCATCGGCCACTACCGAGAAACCGCGACCAGCATCGCCGGCGCGCGCCGCCTCGATGGCCGCGTTGAGCGCGAGCAGGTTGGTCTGATCGGCGAGGCTGTTGATCACATCGACGATGCCATTGACCCGCGCGCTGCTCTGGCCGAGGGCATCGACCTGGCTGTGGGTGTCCTGAATCAACTGCGCCAGGCGACTCATGCTGTCGACGCTGGCAGCGATCACTTCGCCGCCGTTACGCGCGGCATCGTAGGCGCTGGTGGTGGCGGTGCCGACTTGCGCCGTGCGCTGCGCCATGTCGTTGAGGGTGGCGCTGATCTGGTGCGAGGCTGAGGCAGCCTGCTCGGTCTGCATTTCCACCTGGGTGCTGTTGTCGCCCAACTGCTGCATGGCGTCGCCCAGGTGATTATGCAGGCGGCTCAGCTCGCCATTGGCACGCACCACCTCGGCGACGATGCCGCCGATGCCCTGGATCATGCGGTTGGCGGCATCGGCCAGTTGGTTGAATTCGTCGCGCGGGTTGCTACCCACGGGCAATTTGCCGGTGAGATCGCCGGAGGCCACCTGGCTGAGCAGTTGAATGACGTTGCGCAGGCGTGTGACCAGGGTGCGTGACGCTTGCAGCAGGGTAAAGCAGAGCAGGGCGGCGACGGCGAGGAAACTCAGGCCCATGATCCACAGTGCCGACAGGCGGGCCTGTTCGGCTTCCTGCGTACGGCGCAGCAGCAGGCCGCCTTGCAGGGCTTGCGCCTGCTCTTCGACGCGCGTCTGCAGCTGTTCGCCGAGCTCACGCAAACGCTGATTGGTCGCGTTGATACGCTCGATGTTGTCATGGATATCAGTGAACGCCTGGGCATAGCCCTGCACGTTCTTGCCGATCGGCGTGTCCTGCCATTCGAGATCCGCGATCTGCTCCTGCAGCTTGCCGATTGCCGTCAGGGCAATCTGGGCGAAGGCTGGATCGAAAGTCGACAGGTAGTCACGCTGGCTGCTCAGGGCGCTGCTGATGAAGGGTTTGATCAGATCGAAGCTGATCGCCTCCAGCGCCTTGCCTTTCTCGGTCAGCGTTTTGCGTTGGCCTTCGAAGGGCGTCAGGCCCAGCGCCTGGTTCAGGCTCAGCCACTGGCGCTGTTGCGCCAGTTCCTCCAGCAGTACGGCCTGGATCTGCCGGGCGTGTTGCACGGTCGCGTCATCGTCCAACGCTTGAGCTTGTGTTAACAGATGTCCGACAAGTTCTTGCAGTTCATCGAGGCCGTTGCCGAATGCGCCCTGCAGGTCAGGCGTGATCTGCTGGCGCAGTGCGTTCTGTTGCCACCAGTGGTTCATCAGCTGGGTACTCGCGCTGGCATAGGCAGCGGCCCGCTCCCTTGCCTGTAATGCGCTGCTGACGCTATGGCTGGCCCACAGAGAGGCGGCCGCCATGAGCATCAGGCTGATCAGGGTAAGCGCGACAAGGGCGCGGAATTTTTGTTGCCAGGACAGTAAAAAGCTCACGATAACGCCTCGCCATCTTCTTCGGGATGATGCTCAGGAATCGGCAAGTTGTCATACAACTTGATTAAAAGTCTATGGTCTTCTTGCTTTCCGAGAAATGCGAACGGGGCCGCAAGGGCCCCGTCATCGGTTTAATGCTTACCAAAGCGGCAGGGTGTAGCTGAGAATCAGGCGATTCTCGTCGAGATCGTTGCCGAAGTTGGAGCGAACGGTGGCGTTACGCCATTTCAGCCCCAGGTTCTTCAGCGGACCGTCCTGGACCACGTAGGCGATATCGGTATTGCGTTCCCATTCCTTGCCTTCGCTGCTGCGACCGGCGACCTCGACGTTGTCGCCGGAAATGTAGCGGGTCATGAAGGTCAGGCCGGGGATCCCGATGCTGGCGAAGTTGTAGTCGTAGCGCACCTGCCAGGAGCGTTCTTCGACGTTGGCGAAGTCGTTGATCTGCACGAAGTTGACCAGGAACGGGTCGCTGCTGGCGATGTACGGGAACGGATCGTCACCGCTCATGCGCTGGTAGCCGGCGCCGAAGGCATGGCCGCCCAGGCTGTAGGTGAACATGGCGCCGAAGGCCTTGTTGTCGAGGTCGCGGAAGTTGCCGTCCTCGCGGCTTTGCGAGTAACGCAGGTCGGTCTTGAACGACTGGCCATCGCCCAGTGGCAGCACATGTAACAGGGTGCCGTAGTACTGCTGGTAGATATCCTCGAGGGTGCCGTAATGCAGGCCGGCGGTCAGCTGCGGGGTGATCTTGTACTCGCCGCCGCCGAACATGAAGGAGTCGCTGCTGCCGCCGATGCGGTTGCCGGTCATCTCGGTGTAGTCGGTGGAGCTGTTGGCCTTGATGCGGTTGATCTTGCCGCCCTGCAGGGTCAGGTTGTCGACTTCCTGCACGTTGAGCAGGGCGCCCTGGAAGGTCTGCGGCAACAGGCGCGAGTCGTTGGCCGAGACGATCGGGCTGCGGAACTGCAGAGCGCCGACTTTCAGCGTGCTGTTGGACAGCTTCACCTTGCCGGTCAGGGCGAGCTTGGAATATTCATCTTGCGAGCCGCCTGAGCGGTCGGCCGGCAGCAGGCCGCTGCCGGCGGTGCCGTCACCAGAGTCGAGTTTCAGGCCGAGCATCCCAAATGCATCGATACCGAAACCAACGGTGCCCTCGGTATAGCCCGATTCCATGCGCAGCAGAAAGCCCTGCGCCCACTCCTCGGCCTTGTCACGGGCGCCGCTCTGGCGGAAATCGCGGTTGAAGTAGAAGTTACGCATCTCGACGCTGGCCTTGCTGTCGTCGATGAAGTCGGCCAGTGCCAGCGTCGGCATGGCGCTGCCGAGCAGCAGCGCAGAGGCCAATGGGTAAGAGGTTTTCATGGTTGCAGTGTCTCCTGTTGGGAGCGCGCAGCGGCGAGAGCGGCTGCTTGGCAGAGCGCGTTTTGAATGATGTTGTTGTGGTCTGCGCAGAGCGCGGCGCCATTCTTCAAAGCGTTGTTCGGCGGCGTCCAACGAGAAAAAACAGGGGGCCAGCGATAGGAAAATTCATCGGCTGCGCGAAAAACCTCTGGCATACAACCTGCTACGCCTGAGGCTGCGTGGGCGCTGCAAATCGGCCCCTTATGAGAACATTGCGAAGAGGCGTTACGGCATGAATCTGAGATTTCTCGAGACCTTCGTTTGGGTGGCGCGGCTCAAGAGCTTCCGCCTGACAGCCGAGAAGCTGTTCAGCACCCAGGCCTCCATTTCCAGCCGTATTGCCGCGCTCGAGGATGAACTCGGTACCCGTCTTTTTCTGCGCGACTCCAAAGGTGTGTCATTGACGCCGGAAGGGCAGAAGGTGCTCGAATACGCCGAGCGCATGATCGACACCATGCAGGCCTTGAAGCAGTCGATCAGCGATACCGGCAACATTCAGGGACGCATTCGCGTCGGCGCGATGGATACCGTCATTCACACCTGGTTGAGTCCGTTCGTAACACGAGTGATGGAGCGCTACCCTGCGGTGGAGATCGAGCTGACCGCCGACACTGCGCGCAACCTCAACGAGCAACTGCTCAAGGGCTATCTGGATATCGTGTTCCAGACCGACATGGTCAACGGCGACAGCGTGCGCAATCTGGAACTGGCCGCATTTCCGGTGCGCTGGATCGTGCCGACCGGTTCGCTGTATCACCGCCGCTACGCCTCGATGGAGGAGCTGGCACGCGAGCGCATCATCACCTTCTCGAAGAACTCGCGGCCGCATCAGGACATTCTCAACCTGCTGCATGCTGGCAGCGTCAGCGCGCCGCGCATCAATTGCGTCAACTCCATCGCCGCGATGACGCGTCTGATCCGCGACGGTTTCGGTATCGGCGCGCTGCCGCCAGCGCTGGTGCATGACGAGCTCAAGCAGGGGGTGCTGACCACGCTCGACGAGGTGCCGGAGCCGCCGCCCTTGCCGGTGGTCGCCACCTGGCGCACGGGCGTGGGCCTGGAACTCAGTGAAGACATCATTGCCCTGGCCTGCGAGGCGCTGGACGTCTATGCCGAGGAGATGGGCGAGGCATGCATGGCACGGGTCGCGCCAACGCCGGAACAGCAAAGCGCCTGATCGCCGTTGCGCAACAGCCTGCGGGCCCGTCAATGGATGCCCGCTGCTGGTGCATTCGCCACTGGAATGCACCTATTCATCCCATAACGATTTCTGATCATGTGCCTCCGGTTTTTCTAGTTGGACAGGGTCGGGCGATGCGCTGAGACTCGAAATCGTCTTCCAGCCGCGCCTTGCGGCGCACAAACAAGAATGAACAGGAGAGCACCATGAAGAGCATCGCATCGCGTTTCGCCATGACCGCTTTGGCTTGTGCACTGGGCTTTGGCGCCCAGGCTGCCGAGCGTTGGAACATGACCGCCGAGAATCCCGACGGCAACTTCATCACCACCGTGGCCAAGGAATTCGCGCAGGACGTGGAAAAAACCAGTAACGGCGAGCTGCAGATCCGCGTGCACGGCAACTCGGTGCTGTTCAAGCGTCCTGAGGTCAAGCGTGCCGTACAGACCGGCCAGGTGCAGGTGGGTGACGTGCTGATGTCGGTGCTGGGCAATGAAGATCCGATCTTCGAAATCGACAGCGTGCCGTTTCTGGTGCGCAACTACGAGCAGGCTCAGGCTCTGTGGGATGCGAGTCGTCCTGCCGTCGAGGCGCGCCTGGCCAAGCAGGGCATCAAGCTGCTGTACGCCATGCCCTGGTCGCCGCAAAGCATCTTCACCAAGACGCCGATCTCCAGCATGGACGACTTCAAGGGCATGAAATTCCGTGCCTATAACCCGGCCACCTCGCGTATGACTGAGCTGATGGGCGCAGTGCCGACTGTGATCCAGACCGGTGAAATCGCGCAGGCCTTCAGCACCGGCATGATCAACGGCATGCTTACTTCGTCGACCACCGGTGTGGATTCCCAGGCCTGGGACTTCTCTTCCTATTACTACGACGTCAAGGCCTTCATTCCGAAGAACTTCGTCATTGTCAACGCCCGTGCCTTTGCCCGCCTGCCGGAGGCGACCCAGAAGGCGGTGCTGGATGCTGCCAAGCGTGCCGAACAGCGCGGTTGGGCGATTGCCCAGGAGAAGACTGGTGAGCTGGTCAAGATCTTGGCCGACAACGGCATGCAGGTATCCGAACAGGCGCCCGCGGCGGTAGAGAGCGGTTTCGCGCAGATCGGCCAGACCATGACCGAGGAGTGGCTCAAGCGCGCCGGCGCCGATGGCAAGGCGATCCTTGATAGCTACCAGCATTGATTCTGCTGCCCGCCGCCGTCCTGGCGGCGGGCTTTTCTGTGGCTTGCCCAGGGAGCCCGATGTTCATGACCCCACTGCACAAGCTCTACACCCTGTCCGGATGGTTGTCCGGTGTGTTTCTCGTCCTGATCTGCCTGCTCGTCGTGGCACAGATCGTCGCTCGCCAATTGGGCACCATGGTGCCTGCTGCCGATGAGTTCGCCGCCTACGCGATGGCCGCATCGGGCTTTCTCGCCTTGCCCTATGCACTGCAGCGCGGCGCGCACATCCGCGTGGAACTGATGCTGCGTCTGCTGCCCGCTGGCGGGCGCCGCGTGGTCGATGTGCTGGCCACGCTGGTGGGCCTGGCGATAGCCGCTTACATGGCCTGGTACTGCGCGTTGTTCGTGCTGGAGTCTTACGAGTTCAAGGAAGTGTCGTCCGGTCTGTTGCCGATTCCCATGTGGTTGCCGCAGCTGCCGATGTTGTTCGGCACGTTGATTCTGGTGGTGGCCATGGCCGAGCGCCTGGTGCTGAGCTGTCAGGGCAAACGCTTCGAAGCTGCCGAAGCCGGCACGGCGATGAGCGAGTGAGCCTGCGGGCTCGACCCCTAATTGCGGCCATCGCCGCACTGCATTCGTGAGTGAACCCGTGGACTACACAATTATTACAATCACCCTGCTGCTGGCGCTGTTCGTTCTGCTTGGCGGCGGCGTCTGGGTTGCCCTGTCGTTGCTTGGCGTCGGCATCATCGGCATGGAGCTGTTCGGCGGTGCGCCGGCCGGCTCGATCCTCGCTTCCACCAGTTGGGCTTCCAGTGCCAGTTGGACACTGACGGCGCTGCCGCTGTTCATCTGGATGGGCGAGATTCTCTATCGCACGCGTCTTTCCGAAGACATGTTCAACGGTCTGGCGCCCTGGATGCGTGGGCTGCCTGGGCGGCTGCTGCACGTCAACGTGTTCGGCTGCGGCATGTTCGCGGCGGTCAGCGGTTCTTCCGCTGCCACCGCCGCCACCATCGGTCGCATTTCCCTGCCGGAGCTGAAGTCGCGCGGCTACCCCGAGTCCATCGCCATGGGCTCGCTGGCCGGTGCCGGCACGCTCGGCCTACTTATTCCGCCGTCGATCATGATGATCGTTTACGGTGTGGCAGCGCAGGTGTCGATCTCGCGACTGTTCATTGCCGGCATTCTGCCGGGCCTGCTGCTGCTGGCGATCTTCAGCGGCTATTTGATGCTTTGGGCAGCTTGCAATCGCAGCAAGCTGCCGGAGGAGGGCGAGCGTCTGCCGTTTATGGTGAAGCTGCGTCGGGCCAAGCTGCTGATTCCGGTGCTGGGCCTGATCATCGCGGTGATCGGTTCGATCTATGGCGGCGTCGCCACGGCCACCGAGGCCGCTGCCGTAGGGGTGGTCGGTGCGCTGCTGATCGCGTTGTGCTCCGGCGCGCTGACCCGGGAAACCTTCATGGCCAGCCTGATGGGCGCGGTGTGCACCTCGTGCATGATCTTCTTCATCCTGCTCGGTGCGGCGTACCTGACCTCGGCCATGAGCTTCACCGGACTGCCGGCCGCGCTGGCTGACTGGATCATCGCCAAGCAGCTGTCGCCCTATCTGTTGCTGCTGGCGTTGACGCTGTTCTTCATCGCGCTGGGCTGCTTCCTCGATGGTATCTCCATCATCCTGCTGACCACCGCAGTGATTCTGCCGGCGGTTCAGGCCGCTGGAATCGATCTGCTGTGGTTCGGCATCTTCGTCATCCTGGTGGTGGAGATGGCGCAGATCACGCCGCCGGTGGGCTTCAACCTGTTCGTCATCCAGAACCTCACCGGGCGCAACCTCGGCGCGGTGGCGCGAGCCAGCTTTCCGTTCTTCATGCTGCTGGTCCTGGCAGCGGTGCTGATCACGGTGTTTCCGCAGATCGTCCTCGGCCTTCCGGAGGCCATGCGTGGGGCCTGAGGTCTCTCCACGGCCCGTTCCCTTCTCCGGTGGCGGGCCGTGGTTCTTTTCCCTTTGCACCGTGTCGGTGCAGCATTGAAAGAAAATGTCGCAGCGTCGCAAGCGGTCATGGGGCGTCCCTCGTTAAGCTCAACGGCTATATGTGACCCGTCGGTCGCTCCCTCACGCCGGTCCGCATGCGACTCGCAAGTGTCATTGTCGCTTCATGGACTAACGTTGAACGAGCAGGCCGTTGAAAAACGTAGACGAGGCAGCCAGTGCAAGGCAAAAACAGGCGAAAAAGCGCAGTTTACGAGTTGTAAATGAGCATTTTGAGCCTGTTTTTAACGCAGCAATGGCAACGTAGGTAGTTTTTCAACAGCCTGCTAATACCCAGCGGCAGCGATTCAGACCTCCTGTCGAACCATCAGCCCAATGGAGCAAAACCATGGCGTTCTTTACGGCGGCCAGCAAAGCTGACTTCCAGCACCAACTGCAAGCAGCCCTGGCACAGCACGTGAGTGAGCAGGCGCTGCCACAGGTAGCCCTTTTCGCCGAACAGTTCTTCGGCATCATCGCCCTCGAAGAGTTGACCCAGCGGCGCCTGTCCGACCTGGTCGGTTGCACGCTGTCGGCCTGGCGCATGCTGGAGCAATTCGATCACGCCAGCCCGCAAGTACGCACCTTCAACCCCGATTACGAAAAGCACGGCTGGCAGTCCACCCACACCGCGGTGGAAATCCTGCATGGCGACATCCCGTTTTTGGTCGACTCCGTGCGCATGGAGCTGAACCGTCACGGTTACAGCATCCATACCCTGCAGAACAGCGTGTTCAGTGTGCGTCGCGACAAGAACGGCCAGCTGCTGGAAATCCTGCCGCGCGGCACTCAGGGCGAAGGCGTGTTGCAGGAAGCGCTGATGTTTCTGGAAATCGATCGCTGCTCCAGCGCTGCCGAGCTGAAAACCCTGGAGAAGTCCATTAACGAAGTCTTCGGTGACGTGCGCATGAGCGTCGCCGACTTCCAGCCAATGAAGGCCAAGGCGCGCGAACTGCTGGCCTGGCTCGATCGCGCCAAACTGAAGGTGGACAAGGCCGAGCTGGATGAAATCAAGATTTACCTGAACTGGTTGCTGGACAACCATTTCACCTTCCTCGGCTACGAGGAGTTCACCGTCGCGCCAACCGCCGATGGCGGCAGCATGGTCTACGACGAGAAATCCCTGCTCGGTCTGTCCAGGCGCCTGCGCACCGGCCTGTCGGCCGAGGAGCTGCACATCGAGCCGGAGGCGGTGGCCTATCTGCGCGAGCCGCAGTTGCTGTCATTCGCCAAGGCTGCGGTTCCGAGCCGCGTGCACCGTCCGGCCTACCCGGATTTCGTCTCCATCCGCGAGCTCGATGCCAAGGGCAACGTGGTCAAGGAGTGCCGCTTCATGGGGCTGTACACCTCGGCGGTATATGCCGAGAGCGTATGGAACATTCCCTATATCCGCCGCAAGGTGGATGTGATCAAGCAGCGTTCGGGGTTCGACAGCAGCGCTCACCTGGGCAAGGAGCTGGCCCAGGTACTGGAAGTGCTGCCGCGTGACGATCTGTTCCAGACACCGGTGGATGACCTGTTCAGCACGGCGCTGTCCATCGTGCAGATCCAGGAGCGCAACAAGATTCGCGTGTTCCTGCGCCGTGACCCCTACGGCCGCTTCTGCTACTGCCTGGCCTATGTGCCGCGTGACGTGTACTCCACCGAAACCCGAGTGAAGATCCAGCAGGTGCTGATGGAGCGTCTGCAGGCCACCGACTGCGAGTTCTGGACCTTCTTCTCTGAGTCGGTGCTGGCGCGCGTGCAGTTCATCCTGCGTGTCGACCCGAAGAACAAGACCCAGATCGACCCCGTGCGTCTGGAGAAGGAAGTCATCCAGGCCTGCCGTTCGTGGAAGGACGACTACGCCAGCCTGATGGTGGAGGGCTTCGGCGAGGCGCAGGGCACCAACGTGCTGGCCGAATTCCCGGACGGCTTTCCAGCCGGTTACCGCGAGCGTTTCGCCCCGCACTCGGCGGTGGTCGACATGCAGCATCTGCTCAGCCTGAGCAGCGACAAGCCGCTGGTGATGAGTTTCTACCAGCCACTGGCGCAGAACGGGCAGCAGCTGCACTGCAAGCTGTATCACGCCGATGCGCCGTTGCCGCTGTCCGATGTCATGCCGATTCTGGAGAACCTCGGGCTGCGTGTGCTCGGCGAGTTCCCCTACAAATTGCGGCGTGCCGATGGCCGCGAGTTCTGGATTCACGATTTCGCCTTCACCTATGCCGAAGGCCTGGACGTGGACATCCAGCAGCTCAATGACACCCTGCAGGATGCCTTCATCCATATCGTCGGGGGCGATGCCGAGAGCGATGCCTTCAACCGCCTGGTGCTGACCGCCGCCATGCCCTGGCGCGAAGTGGCGCTGCTGCGTGCCTATGCGCGCTATCTCAAGCAGATTCGCCTGGGGTTCTCGCTGAGCTACATCGCTGCGACCCTGGTCAACCATGCCGACATCGCCAAGGAGCTGGTGCGCCTTTTCCGCACGCGTTTCTACCTGGCACGCAAGCTCAGCGCCGAAGACCTCGACGACAAGCAGCAGAAGCTCGAACAGGCCATTCTCGCCGCGCTGGACAACGTTGCGGTACTTAACGAAGACCGCATCCTGCGGCGCTACCTGGACCTGATCAAGGCTACCCTGCGTACCAACTTCTATCAGAACGGCGAAGGCGGTCAGGGCAAGGCCTACTTCAGTTTCAAACTCAGCCCACGTCTGATTCCGGACATCCCGCGGCCGGTGCCGAAGTTCGAGATCTTCGTCTACAGCCCGCGCGTCGAGGGCGTGCACCTGCGTTTCGGCGACGTCGCCCGTGGTGGTCTGCGCTGGTCGGATCGCGAGGAAGACTTCCGCACCGAAGTGCTCGGCCTGGTCAAGGCGCAGCAGGTGAAGAACGCGGTGATCGTGCCGATGGGCGCCAAGGGTGGCTTCGTGCCGCGCAAGATGCCGGTCGGTGGCTCGCGTGACGAGGTGCTGGCCGAGGGTATCGCCTGCTACCGCATCTTCATCAGTGGCCTGCTCGACATCACCGACAACCTCAAGGATGGCGAGGTGGTGCCGCCGCAGAACGTGGTACGTCACGACGCTGACGATCCCTACCTGGTGGTGGCAGCGGACAAGGGCACCGCGACCTTCTCCGACATCGCCAACGGCATCGCTGCCGAGTACGGCTTCTGGCTCGGCGATGCGTTCGCCTCCGGTGGTTCGGCTGGTTACGACCACAAGGGCATGGGCATCACCGCCAAGGGCGGTTGGGTTTCGGTGCAGCGTCACTTCCGTGAGCGCGGCATCGACGTGCAGAAAGACAATGTCACGGTGATCGGCATCGGCGACATGGCGGGTGACGTGTTCGGCAACGGCCTGCTGCTGTCGCAAAGCCTGCAGTTGGTCGCCGCCTTCAACCATATGCACATCTTCATCGACCCCAATCCGGATGCGGCCAAGAGCTTCGTCGAACGCAAGCGTCTGTTCGAGCTGCCGCGTTCGAGCTGGGCCGACTACGACACCAAGCTGATCTCCGAGGGCGGCGGCATCTTCCTGCGCAGCGCCAAGAGCATCGCCATCAGCCCGCAGATGAAGGCCCGCTTCGACATCGCTGCCGACCGCCTGGCGCCGACCGAGCTGCTCAATGCACTGCTCAAGGCACCGGTCGATCTGTTGTGGAACGGCGGCATCGGCACCTACGTGAAATCCAGCAAGGAGAGCCACGCTGATGTCGGCGACAAGGCCAACGACGCCCTGCGCGTGGACGGTCGTGAACTGCGCGCCAAGGTGGTGGGCGAGGGCGGCAACCTGGGCATGACCCAGCTCGGCCGCGTCGAGTTCGGCCTGGGTGGCGGCGCCAGCAACACCGACTTCATCGACAACGCCGGCGGCGTGGACTGCTCCGACCACGAGGTCAACATCAAGATCCTGCTGGGTGAGATCGTCTCGGGCGGCGACATGACCGAGAAGCAGCGCAACAAGCTGCTGGCGCAGATGACTGACGATGTTTCCGAGCTGGTGCTGGGCAACAACTACAAGCAGACCCAGGCGTTGTCGCTGGCCGAGCGCCGCGCGCGTGAGCGGGTCGGCGAGTACAAGCGCCTGATGAGCGCGCTGGAGAGCGCCGGCAAGCTAGACCGCGCCCTGGAGTTCCTGCCCTCGGACGACGAGCTCAACGAGCGTACCAACAACGGCCAGGGCCTGACCCGGCCGGAGCTGTCGGTGCTGATCTCCTACAGCAAGATCGACCTCAAGGAATCGCTGCTCAAGTCCCAGGTGCCGGATGACGACTACCTGGCCCGCGAGATGGAAACGGCCTTCCCGGCCATCCTCACCGAGAAGTTCGGCGATGCCATGCGCCGTCACCGCCTCAAGCGCGAGATCGTCAGCACTCAGATCGCCAACGATCTGGTCAACCACATGGGCATCACCTTCGTGCAGCGCCTGAAGGAGTCCACCGGCATGAGCGCGGCCAATGTCGCCGGTGCCTACGTGATCGTGCGTGACCTGTTCCGCCTGCCGCATTGGTGGGCGCAGATCGAGGCGCTGGACTACAAGGTGTCGGCCGACCTGCAGCTGCAGCTGATGGACGAACTCATGCGCCTGGGCCGTCGTGCCACCCGCTGGTTCCTGCGCAGCCGCCGCAACGAGCTGGACGCTGCGCGTGACGTGGCGCATTTCGCGCCGCGTATCGAGGCGCTGGTCGGTCGTCTGGACGAATTGCTCGAAGGCCCGGCGCGTGAGCAGTGGCTGGCGCGTTATCAGAGTTTCGTCGAGGCCGGCACGCCAGAGGAGCTGGCGCGCGTGGTTGCCGGTACCGGCCACCTGTACACCCTGCTGCCGATCATCGAAGCGGCGGATGTCACCGGCAAGGATGCCACTGAAGTGGCCACCGCTTACTTCGCCGTGGGTGGCGCGCTGGAACTGTCCTGGTATCTGCAGCAGATCACCAGCCTGCCGGTGGAGAACAACTGGCAGGCGCTGGCGCGCGAGGCGTTCCGCGACGATCTGGACTGGCAGCAGCGGGCGGTCACTGTCTCGGTTCTGCAGATGGTCGACGGGCCGCAGGAAATCGAGGCGCGCGTGGCGCTGTGGCTCGACCAGCATCAGCGTCTGGTTGACCGTTGGAAGGCGATGCTGGCCGACCTGCGTTCGGCCACCGGCACCGACTACGCCATGTATGCCGTGGCCAACCGTGAGCTGATGGATCTGGCGCAGAGCGCCTGAGTCGTTTGCTGAAATAAAAAAGCCCCGCCAAGTGCGGGGCTTTTTCATGTCATACAGTTGGATATGTTCCGTCGCGTAGCCTGGATGCAATCCGAGGTCAGGCGCAAAGCGCCCCGGATTTCATCCGGGCTACGACACACGTTCTACGCAATATGCGCCCCTGGGGGCACGCTGGGGGAGAGGGTGGTAGCGCCGCGAGTCGTCTGTCTCGCTAGACGGAAATCCCAAGCCCGGATGCAATCCGGGATCAGGGAGGTAGGGTGCGCCGTGCACACCGCCACTATCAGGCTATTCGCTGCATTCCCGATCAGCGCAGCATCTGCTCGACCAGGCGCTTTTCCTCGGCGAGTTCGCGCTGACGCGCATCGATACGCGAGGCCAGCTGGAAGTTGTTGCTGGCACGGCGCTTGGCGAAGTCCAGCTGCTCGATGGCCTGGTTGTAATCACCGACCAGGGCGAAGTATTCCGCACGTGCCTGGTGCAGACCGATGGTGTTGCCGCTCAGGCCACGCACCTCGGCAACCTGGTACCAGACGTCCGGGTCCTTGTCGCGGCTCTTGAGCAGGTCGTCCAGGGCGCGTTCGGCGTCGGCGATGCGCTGCTGCTTGAGCAGCAGATCGACACGGGTCTGCTGCAGCGGGTAATTGCTCGGGTACAGGGTGAACATGCGCTTCTGTCGACGCTCCGCCGCATCCAGACGATTGGCCGCCATATCCAGTTCGATCTGCGCCAGGTTGTAGGTGATGTCGTCCGGGGCCTTGGCCAGCAGCGGAGCCAGGGTTTCACCGGCTTCGGCGAGCTGGCCGGTTTTCATCTGTGCCAGCACCAGGCCGTAGCGCGCAGCATCGAGGCCTGGATTCTCGTCGAGCATGGCGCGGAAACGCTTGGCCGCGAGGCCCGGCGTTTCTTCGTAGGTCAGCTGCACGCGGGCGCGCATCAACTGATAGCGCAGGCTGTCTTCGCGGCCCTTGGCCGGGTATTGCTCCGCGCGGTTGCGGGTATCGGCGATACGCGACTCCGACACCGGGTGAGTCAGCAGGAACTCCGGCGGCTTGGCGTCGTAGCGGTACTGGCGCATCAGCCGTTCGAACATCGACGGCATGGCGCGCGGGTCATAGCCAGCCTTTTCCAGGTTGACCAGGCCGATGCGGTCGGCCTCTTGTTCGTTCTGGCGGGAGAAACGCCGCTGTTCCTGAATCGCGGCTGCCTGGGTCGACATGATGGTGGCGATACCGGCGTCGCCGGCACCCGCCGCCGCAGCGACGATGCCGGCAAGCATTGCGGCCATCAGCGGCAATTGCATGCGCTGCTGCGCCTCGACGCCACGGGCGAAGTGGCGCTGCGACAAGTGCGCCAGTTCGTGCGCCATGACCGAGGCGTACTCGGCCTCGGTCTGGGCATAGAGGAACAGGCCGCCGTTGACCCCGACGATCCCGCCAGGCGCGGCGAAGGCGTTGAGTTGCGGGCTGTTGAGCAGGATGAACTCAAGGCGTCGGTCCTGTAGCTGGCTGGTTTCCGACAGGCGATAGACGCTCGACTCGACGAAGTCCTTGAGTTGCGGATCGTCCAGTTGCGAGACCTGGCCACGTAGCAGGCCGAGCCAGGCACGGCCCAGCTGGTGTTCTTGCTGGGGCGAGACGATCGAGGAGCTGGCGTCGCCAAGCGACGGCAGGTCACTGGCACCCGTGTGGGCGGCGAACAGGCAGGCCAGCGTCAGCAGGGTAGGGCGCAGAAAAGTCATGCACTCAGGACTCTCGGGAGGCAAAGGCGTTACTGTAGCCGGCCAGCTACCACGCTGGCCAGGGTTGTGGCGGCTTGGGTATCCTAGCCGACCGATCAGGAGTAGATGATGACAGACGTACCGGCCTTCGATGCCGAACTCGACGCCTGCGGGCTCAACTGCCCGTTGCCCTTGCTCAAAGCCAAGCTCGAGCTCAATCGCCTGGCCAGCGGCGCCGTACTCAAGGTCAGCGCCACCGATGCTGGCTCGCAGCGCGATTTTCGCGCCTTCGCCAGCCTGGCCGGGCATGCGCTGCTGCATGAAGAGGTCGACGCGGGTATTTATCGTTACTGGTTGCGTAAGGCCTGAGCCGTACCCCATCACGCAGGCTAAAAATAGAGAGCGCCGCTCTTTTGCAGATTAAGGATTGTTGATGGTCAAGGTTATTCGCGACTGGTTGCACCGTTACTTCTCCGATGAGCAGGCCGTGGTGCTGGCCGTGTTGCTGGTGCTGGGCTTTGCGCTGGTGCTGACGCTGGGCGGAATGCTGGCGCCCGTGCTGACTGGCCTGGTGCTGGCGTTTCTCATGCAGGGCCTGGTCAACGGTCTGGAGCGCCTGAAAGTACCGCAAGTACTGGCGGTCTGGCTGGTGTTCGCCCTGTTCATGGGCGGCCTGACGGTGTTCATGCTGGTGTTGATGCCACTGCTGTGGCAGCAGCTGAGCACGCTGTTCAACGAGCTGCCGCGTATGGCGGCCGAGTGGCAGTCGGTGTTCCTGCTGTTGCCGGAGCGTTACCCGAACCTGATCACCGATGCGCAGATCGTGCAGCTGATCACCAGCATGCGTGGCGAGGCCGGCAAGTTTGGCCAGTGGGCGCTGTCGTTCTCCCTGTCCAGCCTGCCGATGCTGGTCAGCGTGATGATCTATCTGGTGCTGGTGCCGATCCTGGTGTTCTTCTTCCTCAAGGACCGCGAACAGATCGGTCAGTGGTTCCGCAGTTACCTGCCGCGCGAGCGCGCGCTGATCACCCAGGTGGCGCAGGAGATGAACCAGCAGATCGCCAACTACATCCGCGGCAAGTTCATCGAGATCATCATCTGCGGCGTGGTCACCTACATCGCCTTCGCCTACCTGGGGCTCAACTACGCGGCACTGTTGGCTTTGCTGGTCGGGCTATCGGTCGTGGTGCCCTATATCGGCGCGGTGGTGGTGACGGTGCCGGTGGCGCTGATCGGCTTGTTCCAGTGGGGCTGGAGCGATCAGTTCCTCTATCTGATGGTGGTCTACGGCATTATCCAGGCGCTCGATGGCAACGTGCTGGTGCCGCTGCTGTTCTCCGAGGCCGTCAACCTGCACCCGGTGGCGATCATCTGTGCGGTGCTGCTGTTCGGTGGCCTGTGGGGCTTCTGGGGCGTGTTCTTCGCCATCCCGCTGGCAACGCTGTTCAAGGCGGTGATCAACGCCTGGCCGCGTACCGAGCCAGAACCTGCACAAGCCTGAGAGGGCCGGCCGTAGGAGCGGCTTCAGCCGCGAAACAGGTGCATGACTGGGCCGGTATCCCCGGTCAAACGAAAAAGGCCGCATTCGCGGCCTTTTTCATGCGCACTTCTCCGTGAGTACGGGATAGCCCGGCAGAGGTGCTTGTCAGCTTCGCGGCTGAAGCCGCTCCTACGGTGGCGGGTCTCAGCGCTTGTGCAGTTCCTGCGCAGCGGCCAGCACCTTGTCGACATGGCCGGCGACCTTGAGGTTGCGCCACTCTTCACGCAACACGCCGTCCTTGTCGATCAGGAAGGTGCTGCGCACGATGCCCATGTATTCCTTGCCGTAGTTCTTCTTCAGCTGATACACGCCGAACAGGTCGCACAGCTGGTGCTCCTCGTCGCTGATCAACTCGAAGGGGAAGGCCTGTTTGCACTTGAAGCTTTCGTGCTTCTTCAGGCTGTCCATCGATACGCCGAAGATCAGCGTATTGGCTGCCTTGAACTGCTCGAAGCGGGCGCTGAAGTCCATACCCTCGGTGGTGCAGCCTGGAGTGGCGTCCTTCGGGTAGAAATACAGCACGACCTGCTTGCCCTTGAGGTCGGACAGCTTTACCTGCTGGCCACTGGTGGCTTCGGCCTGGAAGTCGGCAACGGCTTTGTCGAGTTCAACGGACATGGAAATTCCTTGTTTGCGGCTATCAGGGGTTTTGCGGGCGCCAGGGTTCGATCAGCGCATCAAGATTCAATGCATCGGCAAAGTCGAGAAACTGGTCGCGCAGCCAGCTGATCTGCGTGCCGGCCGGCAGCGTCACGGTCAGGGTGGCGTTGAGCATGGTGCCGCCGGTCTGCGGCGCCTGGTAGGTGTCGCAGGTCAGGGCTTCCAGTTCGACGCGGTTATCGATGAAGAACTGGCACAGCTCGTTGAGGATGTCCGGGCGATACACGGCGCTGACGTAAGCGACATAGGGCAGCGCTTGCGGGCGTACTTCGGCGGCGGCGCTGCGAATCAGATCGACGCTGAAATCGTGCTTCTTGGCCAGCAGCGGCAGGCTCGACTCCAGGCGCGCCAGTGCATCCCAGCTACCAGACACCTGCAGCACCAGCGCGCTGTACTCGCCGTGGCGGCTCAGCCGAGTGCTGATCACCGCGCAGCGATTCTCATGGCTGGTGCGACTGAGCAGGTTGGTCAGCGCCATGGCGTCGCGGCCGAGAGCACTGATAACGAGGAATTGTTCGCGAACGGGGGGGGTGGACATGCAGCCTTCCTAAAGCGATGAACGGTCCGCGCACGAGAAGCCGTGGACCAAAGGCAGCAGGTTAGCGAAAAGCACCGCCGAGGGGAATGGCGCAGCCGTGTACATCGGACGACGGCCAGCACCGATAAGCCCTTGTCCGTTGCTTGTGCCGGACTGGTGGCACCAGTACCATTACGGCTCAATTTTTCCGGCAGGAGCGGTTGCATGATTGCGGGCAGTATGGTGGCACTGGTCACGCCCATGGATGCGCAGGGTGGTCTTGATTGGGAGGCCCTGAGCAAATTGGTGGATTTCCACCTGCAAGAGGGCACCAATGCCATCGTCGCGGTCGGCACCACCGGTGAGTCCGCCACGCTGGACGTGGGTGAGCATATCGAAGTGATCAAACGCGTGGTCAAGCAGGTCGCCGGTCGTATCCCGGTGATCGCCGGTACCGGCGGCAACTCCACCCGCGAGTCGGTCGAACTGACCCGTGCCGCCCAGGACGTCGGCGCCGATGCGGCCCTGCTGGTCACCCCGTACTACAACAAGCCGACTCAGGAAGGCCTGTACCTGCACTTCCGCCACATTGCCGAAGCAGTATCCATTCCGCAGATTCTCTACAACGTGCCGGGTCGCACCGTGTGCGACATGCTGCCGGAGACCGTCGAGCGCCTGTCGAAGATCGACAACATCATCGGCATCAAGGAAGCCACCGGCGACCTGCAGCGCGCCCAGGACGTCCTGGAGCGTGTCAGCAAGGACTTCCTCGTCTATTCCGGTGATGACGCCACCGCCGTCGAACTCATGCTGCTAGGCGGCAAGGGCAATATCTCGGTTACCGCCAACGTTGCGCCGCGCGCCATGAGCGACCTGTGCGCTGCCGCGATGCGTGGCGAGGCTGCCATCGCCCGTGCAATCAACGACCGCCTGATGCCGCTGCACAAGGCACTGTTCCTCGAATCCAACCCGATTCCGGTGAAATGGGCGCTGCATGAAATGGGCTTGATGGGGGACGGTATTCGTCTGCCTCTGACCTGGCTCAGCCCGCGCTGTCACGAACCGCTGCGCCAGGCCATGCGCCAGTGCGGTGTATTGGCTTAACTCAAGGATTCTACGCATGAAGCGACTGGCCGGATTCTCCGCCCTTGCTCTGATCGTCTCCAGCACCAGCGGTTGTGGCTGGCTCTGGGGTGAAAACGGCTATTTCCGTGATCGTGGCAGCGACTACCTGGAAGCGCGACAAACCGCGCCCATGAAGTTGCCTGCCGATGTCGATGCCAAGCGCCTCGATCCCCTGCTGCCGGTACCCGCGCAGATCGCCAGCACCACCGCGACCCCGGCCGAGTTCGAGGTGCCGCGCCCGCAAGGCCTGCAAGTGCGTGCCGACGAGCGCGAGTTCAGCCTGCAGCGCAGCGGCGATTCGCGCTGGGTCGTAGCTCAGCGCGTACCGGCCGAAGTCTGGCCGCTGGCGCGCCAGTTCTTCGAAGACAACGGTTTTCGTATCGCCAGCGAGCGCCCGCAGGTCGGTGAATTCACCACCTCCTGGCAGCGTTTCGACGAACTCTCCACCGGCATGGCCCGGCGCCTGAGCAGCCGCGTCTCCGGCGTTGCGCCGGATGCCGAAACCCGCGTGCGAGTGCGCATCGAGCCGGGCGTACAGCGCAACACCAGTGAAGTCTTCGTCACCAGCGCCGAGCGTCCTGCGGGCAGCACTGCAGATGTCGATTTCGCTGCAAATAGCGGCAACGCCAGCCTCGAAGCCGCATTGCTCGACGAAATGCTGGTGAGCATGGCCCGTGGTGTGGAGCAGGGCGGTTCCGTATCGCTGCTCGCTGCACGAGACTTCGACGCTCCCAGCCGTGTGAGCCTGAGCGAAGACGGCAACGGCAACCCGGTGCTCAACCTTGGCGCAGACTTCGACCGTGCCTGGTCGGGCGTCGGTCGTTCGCTGGAGCTGGGTGACGTGCGCGTCGACGACCTCAACCGCAGCCTGGGTCTGTACTACATCAACCTGGCCGAAGGTGCTCAGGTCAACGAGGAGAAGCCGGGCTTCTTCGGTCGCATGTTCGGCAGCGCGCCGAGCAAGGAAGAGATCGATGCCCGCGCCGAGCGTTATCAGGTGCGTCTGACGCCGGTTGGCGATGGCGTACAGGTCACCGTGGAGAAAGACCTCAACACCGTTGCCCCGGCCGACGTATCGCGCCGCGTGTTGAGCCTGATCCAGGATAATCTCGGCTGATCGGCGCAGCGCGCCTCAGCTGTTAATCGATGGGCGAAACCCGCAAAGGTTTCGCCTGTTTTGTTTGCCAGAAACGGAAATGCCGACATGAGCACACCCACCACCCTGAGCCTGAAGAAGATCTACTCGGGCAAGGTCCGCGACCTCTACGAAATCGACGACAAGCGCATGCTGATGGTGGCCACCGATCGTCTGTCGGCATTCGATGTCATCCTCGAGCAGCCGATTCCGGAGAAGGGCAAGATCCTCACCGCCATCTCCAACTTCTGGTTCGACAAACTGGCAGGCGTGGTGCCCAACCATTTCACCGGTGACAAGGTCGAGGACGTCGTATCCGCCGCTGAGCTGCCGCTGGTCGAAGGCCGTGCCGTCGTGGCCAAGCGCCTCAAGCCAGTTGCCGTAGAAGCCATCGTGCGTGGCTACATCGTCGGTTCCGGCTGGAAGGAATACCAGAAGAGCGGCACCGTCTGCGGCATCTCGCTGCCGGCTGGCCTCAAGGAAGCGGCCAAGCTGCCGCAACCGATCTTCACCCCGTCGACCAAAGCCGCTGTAGGCGACCACGACGAGAACATCAGCTTCGAGCAGTGCGAAGCCATCATCGGCGCCGAGCTGGCGGCCAAGGTGCGCGATACCGCGATCAAGCTGTACAGCGCAGCTGTCGAGTACGCCGCTACCCGCGGCATCATCATCGCTGACACCAAGTTCGAATTCGGCCTGGACGAAGACGGCACCCTGACCCTGATGGACGAAGTGCTGACCCCCGATTCCAGCCGTTTCTGGCCGGCCGACAGCTACGCCGAAGGCAGCAACCCGCCGAGCTTCGACAAGCAGTTCGTGCGCGACTGGCTGGAATCCACCGGCTGGAACAAACAACCACCTGCTCCGGCCGTACCGGCAGACGTGGCCCAGAAAACGGCCGACAAGTACCGCGAAGCGCTGACGCGTTTAATGGCCTGAACCTGCTGAGCATCACCGGAAAAGGCCGAGCACTGCTCGGTCTTTTCACAAGCGCCTGATAGAAAACGAAAAAAATTCAAAATAAGCTTCGCCAAAGCGTAATCAACTGTTATCATGCGCGCCGCTTGGGAAGATGCCGGAGTGGTCGAACGGGACGGATTCGAAATCCGTTGTGTCAGCAATGGCACCTAGGGTTCAAATCCCTATCTTCCCGCCATATCTCAAGCCTAAGCCCCTGAAATTCCTAGAGTTTCGGGGGCTTTTGCTATCTGCGGCATGCAAGGTGTCGAAGAAGTGTCGAAAGCGAGGAAGGAAAGCTAGACACGTAGTGGCAAAGTGCTAATCATTGGCACACTACAACCATGGAAGAAGATGTATGCCATCCCTCAAGAAGCTTCTTATAGTTCTCCCTTTTGCTGCCTTCATTGGAGGCTGCACGACCGTAAGCGGCGTGATACGCGATAAACCTACTGGCAACCCGATCTCATCGGCAGCGGTAACGATAAACAACGTAAGCACCACGACAAATGCCATGGGGGCCTATTCAGTTACCGGCCCATTTATTCCTCAGCATGTCATTTTCGTGAACGCCCCCGGTTACAACATTTACACCAAGAGTGTGGGTAACCAGAACATTCACGACATCGAACTGACGCCGCGCCAATAAGGAATGTACTCGTGCTGACTTCTTGTCAGCGCGATAAGGCTAGGTTTTGGCACGACGAGCGGAAAATTCAGCCTCTACATCGTCATTGGAACGACCACGACCAGACTCTAGCGATGCCCTGGCAGCGGCAACCTTGCGTTGCAAGAATTCATCATGCTGCCTGGCCTTACACTGCTGTTGAATGAAGTCACGCATGATGCCCCCCATGGTTCGATATGGCTATGGGGTGATGATGCCGAGAAAGCGCTGGTGATCGCTAGCCGGTCCGAACCTGACGACGTCCTGCAGGTGATCGGATGCAAGGTGCGCGTAACGCATAGTCATGGCCAGAGTGGTGTGGCCCAGGATTTTCTGCAGTGTCAGGATGTTGCCACCGTTCATGACGAAGTGACTGGCGAAGGTGTGCCGAAGCACGTGTGACGATTGGCCAGCAGGCACTGGCAAGCGAGACTCACCCAGGGCCTTGCCAAAACTGTTCAGGCAGTTGCTGAACAGGCCGTATTGCTTGAAGTGCCGGTGTATCTGTTGCTCCAGCTCAAGGGCAATAGGGATAGAGCGTACTCGCTTGCCTTTGGTGTTCACGAACGTAACCAACTGGTTGCGTACCCGGTCGGGTGTCAGTGCCTGAGCCTCACCCCAACGAGCGCCCGTGGCCAAGCAGATGGCGGCGACCATGGCGACGTGGGGCGTCCGGCAATAGCGGTGAATGGTGGCGAACAGGGTCTCTATCTGGTCATCGGTCAGGTAGGCCAGCTCTTTTTCCTGCAGGCGGAGAGGGCGGACGCGAGCGAGCGGATTGGCGTAGTCGATTTCGCCGAGCTGGCGCAGTACGTTGAACACTGAGCGCAGGTAGCCCAGGCGATTATTCAACGTCTTCGGATTGGCACCGGCTTTGATGGCTTGAGTTCGATACTCGGCATATTCGTTGCCGGTCATCTTGATGGCTACCGGATCGCCCAGTTCTTTGGCCAGCGCATCCAGCAAGCGACGCCTTGCTTCACCATCGCTCAAGGTATGGGCATGCAGTGTTGCCCAACGGTCGATCAGCTCTGAGAGCTTGCGACGGTCCTTTGGCTTGGGTGCCCACTCAGGTGCATTGATGACCTTGGCCCTGCAGGTGGCCTCGAAGCGCTGGGCTTCACCCTTGGTCTTGAAGGTCTTGCGGAAGCGACGGCCCTTGATGGGTTCAACGTCGACTTTCCAGCGTCCGTCAGGCAGTTGCTCTATTGCCATCAGACAGCACGCCCCCAACGCACATGCCGTTCTTCAAGGATGCCCTTGATGTGTTTATACAGCCCGTCTTCATCCATGCCTTTGGCGGCATAGTGGTCGCGGATCACCGGCCAGCATTCCCAATCCTTGAGCCGGTAGAAAGCCTTTCTAGCGCCCACTCGCTCCCGTGCCAGCAGGCTGACGAAGTTTCCCAGGAATAGCTCGACGTTCTTTCCCGAGAAGCCCCGCGAGGTCTTGTATTGGCGCTTGTACTCGGTGTCATCCAACAGGGAATCGACTGGCAGATCTACGCGCACATCGTCGCGGATCAGGGTCCAGATGGGCTCAAAGTAGCCAGGGCGAGCCAGCAGCTTGAATTGGCGCAGGCCATAGCGCCACAGGCCGTCTAGGTGCGGTGCGAATGCTGCGTAGCTGTTGGTTTCGATGATCTTACTGGTCTGCAGGTCGAACGAGCCGGACGCGAATTGCTGGATAACCGAGTGGTGATAACGCAGTTCTACGCGCCACACGTCTTGCTCGGGGTCATAGTTGTCCGGGTCGGCTTCGTCGAAGCTGTCGCGACGCTTCCAGACGTTTTCCCAATAGTCGAGCTTGTCGATGGAGCGGGCCTGTTCGGTCTTGTTGTAGATCCCCAGCTGGACGCCACCAGCGGAGCCGAACAGGTAGGACTGGCCTTTGCCGTAGGTGGCAGACTCCAGAGTCCACTGAATTTCCTTGATGCCGGAAATATCACGGGCAGCACGTGCGCGGCAGTGCATACGGGCGACCAGATCAGCAGGCGGTTGCCATCCCTGCAGGTCTAGCGCGAGGTGGACGGCGCATTGGTTGCGCTCAATGTTGGTCAGGACGTGGCCGGCGTAGTAGTCGAGACGTTCCTGAAGGCGCTCGGGGCAGAACTGATCGATGGCATGCGGTGACACCTCAATTTTCAGGTGGGGGCCGATGTTCTCGATTTTGGCGTTGAAGTTCTTCACCAGCAGGATGATGCCCAGGTCTGCATTCTGGAGCTTGTACTGGTAACCAGAGTCCTTACTGACACGACCGGAGTGCCAGCGCTGGCCAGCGAAATCGACGATGGTCCCTGGCTTGTCGAACAGACACATGATTTCCGGGCGGATCAGGCCACGGTACAGCTGGCGGACGGTATCGACGCTGCAGGCCAAGATTCTGGCTTTCGACAGATCGACGATTTCAGCAGTACCAGGATCAACAAAGATACGGCCCAATGGATTGTGCTCACCGTTCAGGTCGAGTCGGGCAAAGTCTTTAACTTTCATGCTTGGGTTTCCTTACTGGCCATTACTTGCCATTTCGAAATCGGTTTATCTGACGTGCTACAAGGGCGTCAGCAGGCGCGTTCTGCGCGCCCGCTCGTCCCTCGCAGGCGTATGCAGAACACGCCCAGGACGCCCCGAGGGATCACCACAAGAAACGCCCCTTCTCATAGGTCACGATGGTGACGCCGTTGCTTGGCTGCGGCTGTGGGGGCGTCTGAGCAGGGGGCGAGCTGGGAGGCTGGGCGGCGGGGGCCTGGCTGTACTCGGGCTGGGTGCGATCAGGTATCGCGGGATCGAAATAGCCGTTCTCGACGATATCCAGGCAGAACCGAAAATCAGTTTTCACCTTGGTCCCCTGCTGGGTGTAGCACTGGCACACAGTCGGTCTGCCGTTGACGGTGGCGCTCGGGGCGCTGGCGAACTTGCGGGCGTAGATATCGGGGTCATGGCTGGACATGCAGTACAGCCGCGGAAAGGCCTTAGGCTTGGTCAGGTCGTCATAGATCGGAGCCGAGGCCGGGAGCTGCGGCACCCGAGGTGTTCGGTCGGTCAGGTAGCTGGCGGGGTTCTTTCTGTCTTGCTCAGGCGCCTGCTGGCCAAGCGGATTGATGAAGGAGCCAATAGCCCCTTTGGCTTGCTCAACCACGCTTGCCTCGGGCGCGCCTGCCGATGCCGCGC
>NZ_LSSW01000016.1 GCF_001567565.1 Ectopseudomonas composti | reverse complement strand
GGTGTCCCTGGCCTTCTACGGCATGAGCACCTTCGAAGGCCCGATGATGGCCATCAAGACCGTCAACGCCCTGTCCCACTACACCGACTGGACCATCGGCCACGTGCACGCCGGCGCCCTCGGCTGGGTAGCCATGGTGTCGATCGGCTCGCTGTATCACCTGATTCCCAAGGTGTTCGGTCGCGAGCAGATGCACAGCATCGGCCTGATCAACGGCCACTTCTGGCTGGCCACCATCGGCACCGTACTGTACATCGCCTCGATGTGGGTCAACGGCATCACCCAGGGTCTGATGTGGCGTGCAGTCAACGAGGACGGCACCCTCACCTACTCCTTCGTCGAAGCCCTTGAAGCCAGCCATGTCGGCTTCGTGGTGCGGGTTCTCGGCGGCGCCATTTTCTTCAGCGGCATGCTGCTGATGGCCTGGAACGTCTGGCTGACCGTACGCAGCGCGGAATCGACCGAGATGGAAGCCGCTGCGCAGTTCTCGGTAGAAGGAGCCCACTGATGAAACACGAGATTCTCGAGAAGAACATCGGCCTGATGGCCCTGGTGATGATCCTGGCGGTCAGCATCGGCGGCCTGACCCAGATCGTCCCGCTGTTCTTCCAGGACGTCACCAACGAGCCGGTCGACGGTCTCAAGCCGTACACCGCGCTGCAACTGGAAGGCCGCGACATCTACATCCGCGAAGGCTGCGTCGGCTGCCACTCGCAGATGATCCGTCCGTTCCGCGCCGAAACCGAGCGCTACGGCCACTACTCCGTAGCCGGTGAAAGCGTCTGGGATCACCCCTTCCTGTGGGGTTCCAAGCGTACCGGCCCGGACCTGGCCCGCGTCGGCGGCCGCTACTCGGACGAGTGGCATCGCGCCCACCTGTACAACCCGCGCAACGTCGTGCCCGAGTCGAAGATGCCTGCCTACCCCTGGTTGGTGGAAGACAGCCTCGACGGCAAGGACACCGCCAAGAAGATGAGCGCAATGCGCACATTGGGCGTGCCCTACAGCGACGAGGACATCGCCGGTGCCAGCGACGCGGTCAAGGGCAAGAGCGAAATGGACGCGCTGGTCGCCTATCTGCAGGTGCTTGGCACCGCCGTGAAGAACAAGAGGTAAGGGCCATGTTCGAGTTCATCGATGTGGGTACGTTGCGCGGCCTGGGTACCGCACTGGTACTGATCGCCTTCACCGCAGTCACCTTCTGGGCCTATAGCGGCGACCGCCGCGACGAGTTCAACGCAGCGGCCAACCTGCCGTTCGCCGACGACGAGCCCGATGTCTGGAGTAATGAAGCATGACAGCCTTCTGGAGCATATACATCACCCTGCTCACCGTCGGCACGATGGTCGCGCTGTTCTGGCTGATCTTCGCCACCCGCAAGAGCGAGGTGCACAAGAGCCCGACCGAACAGACCATGGGCCACTCGTTCGACGGCATCGAGGAGTATGACAACCCGCTGCCCAAGTGGTGGTTCATGCTGTTCCTCGGCACCCTGGTGTTCGGCGCGGCCTATCTGCTGCTCTACCCGGGCCTGGGCAACTTCAAGGGCCTGCTGCCCGGCTATGAGGATGGCTGGACTCAGGTCAATCAGTGGCAACGCGAGATGAATCGTGCCGATGAGCAATATGGCCCGATCTTCGCCAAATATGCCGCCATGCCCATCGAGGAAGTGGCCAAGGACGATCGCGCGCTGAAAATGGGCGGGCGCCTGTTCGCGTCCAACTGCGCGGTCTGCCACGGCTCCGATGCCAAGGGCAGCTACGGCTTCCCCAACCTGGCCGATAGCAGCTGGCGCTGGGGTGGCGAGCCGGAGACCATCAAGACCACCATCATGCATGGCCGTATGGGGATGATGCCGGCGCAGGGCCCGATGATCGGCGAAGATGGCGTACGCAATGTCGCCGCCTACGTCCTCACCGAACTGGGCGGCCGCGAGCTGCCGGACGATGCGCACGCCGACGTTGCGGCCGGCAAGCAGATCTTCGCCACCATCTGCTCCGCTTGCCATACACCAGCCGGCACCGGCACCCCGGCGATGGGCGCACCGAACCTGACTCAACCCAGCGCGTTCATCTACGGCAGCAGCTTCGCTCAGCTGCAGCAGACCATCCGTTATGGTCGCAGCGGCAACATGCCAGCCCAGGGTGACTTCCTCGGCAATGACAAAGCCCACCTGCTGGCAGCCTACGTGCTCAAGCTGAGCCAGGGCGAGCACAAGTAACCCCGCTTTACCGGCGACCGAAGCACGGTCGCCGGCTCCCTCCTTATATATGCGACCCAGTGTCGCACCTGCCGACCAATAGCCCTGCAATTTCCTTGACCTGGGCTAAGCTGCCTTTCAGTCGCCATCTGTCACAACTCCAAGGCGATCCTTTCTTAGCGCTGCGCAAACAGGTTGCGCCAAAAGCTGCCAGAGCTGATTCAGGGGCGCCTCGAACACCCGCTAAACGGCTCTGAAACCCTATTCGTGTCGGCACCTTGCGTTGCAATGGCTACTTGCTTTCTCCATACTTGCCGCCGATTTTTGCCCCATAAAAATCCATTAACCGTGGAACCCCTAGCATGAGCACAGCAATCAGTCAGACTGCTTATAACTATAAGGTGGTCCGCCAGTTCGCCATTATGACGGTGATCTGGGGGGTCATTGGGATGGGTCTAGGCGTGTTCATCGCCGCACAACTCGTGTGGCCAGAACTCAACCTGGGCCTGCCGTGGACGAGCTTCGGCCGTCTGCGCCCGCTGCACACCAACGCGGTGATTTTCGCCTTTGGCGGATGCGCACTGTTCGCGACCTCGTATTACGTGGTCCAGCGCACCTGTCAGACGCGCCTGGTCTCCGACGGTCTGGCTGCCTTCACCTTCTGGGGTTGGCAAGCGGTCATCGTTCTTGCGGTGATCACCCTGCCAATGGGCTACACCAGCTCCAAGGAATACGCCGAGCTGGAATGGCCGATCGACATCCTTCTGGGCATCGTCTGGATCACCTACCTGGTGGTGTTCTTCGGCACCATCATGAAGCGCAAGACCAAGCACATTTATGTGGGCAACTGGTTCTTCGGCGCGTTCATCCTGGTGACCGCGATGTTGCACATCGTCAACAGCATGGAAGTGCCGGTCAACCTGACCAAGTCCTACTCCATGTACGCTGGCGCGACTGACGCGATGATCCAGTGGTGGTACGGCCACAACGCCGTGGGCTTCTTCCTGACCACCGGCTTCCTGGGCATGATGTACTACTTCGTACCCAAGCAGGCCGAGCGTCCGATCTACTCCTACCGCCTGTCCATCGTGCACTTCTGGGCGCTGATCACCCTGTACATCTGGGCCGGCCCGCACCACCTGCACTACACCGCGCTGCCGGATTGGGCGCAGTCCCTGGGCATGGCGATGTCGGTCATCCTGCTGGCTCCGAGCTGGGGCGGCATGATCAACGGCATGATGAGCCTGTCCGGCGCCTGGCATAAGCTGCGTACC
>NZ_LSSW01000015.1 GCF_001567565.1 Ectopseudomonas composti | reverse complement strand
GGTACCGCCGCGGATATAGGTGGCGGGGATTTTCACTTGCGGCAGATGAGCCATAGCTGCAGTCCTGAAAAAGTAGCCCGGATGCAATCCGGGAATGACGGCGCCGTTCTCCCCGGATTGCATCCGGGCTACGTGCGCGTTTGGGAGTTATGCCGGCCCATTGACGGGCCGGCATGTCACGTCAGGTCAAGCCACCGCGCCTTCGAGGAAGTCCTTGGCGAAACGCTGCAGCACACCACCTGCGTTGTACACGCTGACGTCAGCCGCGGTGTCCAGGCGGCAGGTCACCGGCACCTTGACCGTCTCGCCGTTACGGCGATTGATCACCAGGGTCAGGTCGCAGCGCGGTGCAATGTCACCCTCGATGTCATAGGTTTCAGTGCCATCCAGGCCCAGGGTCAGGCGCGTGGTGCCCGGCTTGAACTCCACTGGCAGCACGCCCATGCCCACTAGGTTGGTGCGGTGGATGCGCTCGAAGCCTTCGGTGACTATCACTTCCACACCCGCCAGGCGCACGCCCTTGGCCGCCCAATCGCGCGAAGAGCCTTGGCCGTAATCGGCACCGGCGACGATGATCAGGTTCTGCTTGCGCTTCATGTAGGTCTCGATGGCTTCCCACATGCGCATCACCTGGCCTTCCGGCTCGACGCGAGCCAGCGAACCCTTCTTCACCTGCCCGTCGACCACGGCCATTTCATTGACCAGTTGCGGGTTGGCGAAGGTGGCGCGCTGCGCGGTCAGGTGATCGCCGCGGTGGGTGGCGTAGGAGTTGAAGTCCTCCTCCGGCAGGCCCATTTTCGCCAGGTACTCACCAGCAGCCGAGTCCGCCAGGATGGCGTTGGACGGCGACAGGTGATCGGTGGTGATGTTGTCCGGCAGGATCGCCAGCGGGCGCATGCCCTTGAGCGTGCGCTCACCGGCCAGCGCGCCTTCCCAGTACGGCGGACGACGGATATAGGTGGACATCGGCCGCCAGTCGTACAGAGGACTTTCCGCCTCCTGCACGCTGCCCAGGTCGAACATCGGAATGTAGATCTGGCGGAACTGCTCCGGCTTCACGCTGGCAGCGACTATGGCGTCGATTTCCTCGTCGCTCGGCCACAGGTCTTTGAGGGTGACCGGATTGCCGTTGGCATCTGTACCCAGCGCGTCCTGCTCGATATCGAAGCGCACGGTACCGGCGATGGCGTAGGCCACCACCAGCGGCGGCGAAGCGAGGAAGGCCTGCTTGGCGTAGGGATGGATGCGCCCGTCGAAGTTGCGGTTACCCGAGAGCACCGCAGTGGCGTACAGGTCGCGGTCGATGATCTCCTTCTGAATCGCAGGCTCCAGCGCCCCGGACATACCGTTACAGGTAGTGCAGGCGTAAGCGACGATGCCAAAGCCGAGCTTCTCCAGTTCCGCCAGCAGACCGGCTTCTTGCAGATACAGCTTGGCAACCTTGGAGCCCGGCGCGAAGGAGGTCTTGACCCAGGGCTTGCGCACCAGCCCCAGCGCGTTGGCCTTCTGCGCCACCAGGCCGGCGGCGATGACGTTGCGCGGGTTGGAGGTGTTGGTGCAACTGGTGATGGCGGCGATGATCACCGCGCCATCGGGCATCAGGCCCTGGGCTTCTTCGCCCTTGCCGGCCTGCAGCTTGGTTTCGTCGGAGATGCCACGCTCGGCCAGCGCCGAAGTCGGCAGGCGGCGATGCGGATTGCTCGGGCCGGCCATGTTGCGCACCACGCTACCCAGGTCGAAGCGCAGCACGCGCTCGTACTCGGCGCTGGTCAGCGCGTCGCTCCACAGACCGAGGGTCTTGGCGTAGTTTTCCACCAGCGCCACCTGCTCCGGCTCGCGGCCAGTGAGCTTGAGGTAGTCGATAGTCTGGCCGTCGATATAGAACATCGAGGCGGTAGCGCCGTATTCCGGGCACATATTGGAGATGGTGGCACGGTCGCCGATGGACAGGCTGTCCGCCCCCTCGCCGAAGAACTCGACCCAGGCACCCACCACGCGCTCCTTGCGCAGGAACTCGGTCAGCGCCAGAACGATGTCGGTGGCGGTGATGCCCGGCTGGCGCTTGCCAGTCAGCTCGACGCCGACGATATCCGGCAGGCGCATCATCGACGGATGGCCAAGCATCACGGTCTCGGCTTCCAGGCCGCCGACACCGATGGCGATCACGCCCAGGGCATCGACGTGCGGGGTGTGCGAGTCGGTGCCGACGCAGGTATCAGGGAAGGCGATGCCGCCGCGCGCCTGAACCACCGGGCTCATCTTCTCCAGGTTGATCTGGTGCATGATGCCGTTGCCGGCCGGGATCACGTCGACGTTCTTGAACGCGGTCTTGGTCCAGTCGATGAAGTGAAAGCGATCCTCGTTGCGACGATCCTCGATGGCACGGTTCTTCTCGAAGGCATCCGGGTCGAAGCCCGGTGCTTCCACGGCCAGCGAGTGGTCGACGATCAACTGGGTCGGCACCACCGGGTTGACCTTGGCCGGGTCACCACCCTTTTCGGCGATGGCGTCGCGCAGACCGGCAAGGTCGACCAATGCGGTCTGGCCGAGGATGTCGTGGCAGACCACGCGCGCCGGGTACCAGGGGAAGTCCAGGTCGCGCTTGCGATAGATCAGCTGCTCCAGCGAGGCGGTCAGATCCTGCGGCTCGCAGCGACGTACCAGCTGCTCGGCGAGCACCCGCGAGACATAAGGCAGCTTCGCCCAGGCGCCGGCCTGGATCGCCTCGACCGCCTCAGGGGCGTCGAAGTAGTCCAGCACAGTGCCAGGCAGGCGCTTGCGGTATTGGCTATTCACGGTGTCAGTCATGGTTATTTACGCTCCTCGAGCGGCACGAACTTCAGGTCTTCGGGGCCTGTGTAGTTGGCGCTCGGGCGGATGATCTTGCCGTCGATGCGCTGTTCGATGACATGCGCCGACCAGCCGGCGGTGCGGGCGATGACGAACAGCGGAGTGAACATGGCGGTGGGCACGCCCATCATGTGGTAGCTCACGGCGCTGAACCAGTCGAGGTTGGGGAACATCTTCTTGATCTCCCACATCACGCTTTCCAGGCGTTCGGCGATGTCGTACATCTTGGTGTTGCCCTGCTCCACGGACAGCTCGCGGGCCACTTCCTTGATCACCTTGTTGCGCGGATCGCTGACGGTGTAGACCGGGTGACCGAAGCCGATCACCACTTCCTTCTTCTCGACACGGGCACGGATGTCAGCCTCGGCCTCATCGGGAGTGTCGTAGCGCTTCTGCACCTCGAAGGCCACCTCGTTGGCGCCGCCATGCTTCGGCCCGCGCAGCGCGCCGATAGCGCCGGCGATGCAGGAGAACAGGTCGGAGCCGGTACCGGCGATCACCCGCGAGGTGAACGTGGAGGCATTGAATTCGTGCTCGGCATACAGATTCAGCGAGGTGTGCATGGCACGCACCCAGGACTCGCGCGGCGTCTGGCCATGCAGCAAATGCAGGAAGTGGCCGCCAATGGAGTCGTCGTCGGTATCGACCTCAATGCGCTTGCCATTGTGGCTGTAGTGGTACCAGTACAGCAGCGCCGAGCCAAGGGAGGCCATCAGCTTGTCGGCGATGTCGCGGGCGCCCGGATGGTTGTGGTCGTCCTTCTCCGGCGCCAGGCAGCCGAGTACGGATACCGCGGTACGCATCACGTCCATCGGGTGCGCCGAGGGTGGCAGTTGCTCCAGCGCCGCTTTCACCCCGGCCGGCAGGCCGCGCAGGGCCTTGAGCTTGGCCTTGTAGCCGGCCAGTTCGGCGACGTTGGGCAGCTTGCCGTGTACCAGCAGATGAGCGATTTCCTCGAACTCGCAGCGGTTGGCGAAATCGAGCACGTCATAACCCCGGTAATGCAGGTCGTTGCCGGTGCGGCCAACGGTGCACAGTGCGGTGTTGCCGGCGGTGGTACCGCTCAGGGCGACGGATTTCTTCGGCTTGAAGCCAGGGGTGGTTTCAGTCGAGCTCATGGTCATCTCCTTATCTCTTGTTCTGCGTACGCGGTCCGGATGCGATCCGGCACCACGATAACCATTCCCGGATTGCATCCGGGCTACAGCCTTATTTCTTGCTGGCGGCGAACAGCGCGTCGAGCTTCTGCTCGAAGGCGTGGTAGCCAATGCGGTCGTAGAGCTCGACACGGGTCTGCATCAACTCGATCACGTCCTTCTGGTGGCCGTTCTCGCGGATCGAGGTGTAGACAGTTTCCGCCGCCTTGTTCGCCGCACGGAAGGCCGACAGCGGGTAGAGCTGGATGGCCACGCCGACCGAGGCCAGCTCGTCGCGAGTGAACAGCGGCGTAGCACCGAACTCGGTGATGTTGGCCAATACCGGTACGTTCAGCGCATCGACGAAACGCTTGTAGGTCGGCAGGTCGTACGCTGCCTCGGCGAAGATGCCGTCGGCACCGGCCTCGACGTAGGCCTGGCAGCGCTCGATGGCGGCATCCACGCCTTCGGCCTGGATGGCGTCGGTGCGGGCGATGAGAAAGAAATCGGGGTCGGTCTTGGCGTCTGCGGCGGCGCGCACGCGGTCGACCATTTCCGCGCAGGAGACGATCTCCTTGCCCGGACGGTGGCCACAACGCTTGGCACCGACCTGATCCTCGATGTGTGCAGCGGCGGCGCCGGCCTTGATCAGGTTCTTGACGGTGCGCTCGATATTGAAGGCCGAGGGGCCGAAGCCGGTATCGATGTCCACCAGCAGCGGCAGATCGCAGACATCGGTAATGCGGCGCACGTCGGTGAGCACGTCGTCCAGGGTGTTGATGCCCAGATCCGGCAGACCCAGGGAGCCAGCCGCCACACCACCACCGGACAGGTAGATGGCGCGAAAGCCGGCGCGCTTGGCCAGCAATGCATGGTTGGCGTTGATCGCGCCGATCACCTGCAGCGGGTGCTCTTCGGCGAGGGCCTTGCGAAAGCGCTGGCCGGCGGAAAGCTGGGTCATGAATCACCTCGGGTCTTGGATGAAGTGGCAAGCGCTTCCTTGTAGTGGCGCTCGATATTGCGTTTGGAGGCGCCGATGTGACGGCGCATCAGCAGTTCGGCCAGTTCGCCGTCACGTTCGGCGATGGCATCGAGAATGCGGTGGTGCTCGGCGAAGGCCTGGTGCGGCCGGTTAGGCGTGGCCGAGAACTGCAGGCGATACATGCGCACCAGCTGGTACAGCTCGTCGCACAGCAACTTGGCCAGGGTGCGGTTGCCGCTGCCCTGGATGATCCGGTAGTGGAAGTCGAAGTCGCCCTCCTGCTGGTAGTAACCGACGCCGGCCTTGAAGGCGGCATCCTGCTCATGCAGTTCCAGCACACGGCGCAGTTCATCGATCTCCTGCTGGGTCATACGCTCGGCGGCCAGGCGACAGGCCATGCCTTCGAGGGACTCGCGGATCTCGTACAGTTCGATCAGCTCGGCATGACTGAGCGCCACTACCCGGGCGCCCACATGGGGAACACGCACCAGCAGCTTCTGCCCTTCCAGGCGATGGATCGCCTCGCGCAGCGGGCCACGGCTGATACCGTAGGTGCGCGCCAGTTCAGGCTCGGAGATCTTGCTGCCCGGAGCGATCTCGCCCTTGACGATGGCGGCCTGTATCAAACGGAAAACATGCTCGGAGAGCGTTTCCGAATCCACCTGCGGCGCTGTAGAGACTTCAGACTCTAGCAACATCATTGTCGACACCTTCAAATTCAATGGCTACAAAACTACGCCTAAAAGCCATTTCAGTCAAAGCAGACCAAAGTATTGTCGACAATATTCCTGACAGGGCATGACGAGCGATCCGCGACCTTACTTGCAGAAAGCTACATAAGCTTCTGTCAGCACGGAAAATCCCCATGTTAGAATCCGCGCATTCACGCCCGGCCATTGCCTTTTGCCATGCCTGCTAGAATTCACCGCGGGCAGTTGTATGGCAGGATGCCGCCAGACGCTGTCGCTCAACCGCCCCTGGCAATACCTCTCAAGGACTCATGAGACTGAAACCCTTCTCCTTGTTGCTCTGTCTGCTGACCTTGTCCTGCCCGGCTCTGGCCATGGGCAAGTCGATCTATGGTCTGAACGAATACATCCATATCGAAGAGCTGGATCTTCAGGTGGCTGCCAAGCTCGACACCGGCGCCAAGACCGCGTCTCTCAGCGCTCGCGATATCAAACGTTTCAAGCGTGACGGGGAAACCTGGGTGCGTTTCGTGCTGGCCATAGACGACGCCCACGAACGCACCATCGAGCGCCCATTGGCGCGCATCAGCAAGATCAAGCGACGTGCAGGTGACTTCGATCCAGAGGAAGAAAAGACCTACACAGCACGCCCGGTAATCGACCTGGAACTGTGCATGGGAAAGACCCTGCGCACGATCGAAGTGAACTTGACCGACCGAAGCGCATTCCAATACCCGCTTCTGATCGGCTCCGAAGCGCTCAAACACTTCGAAGCCATGGTCGATCCAAGCCTTAAATATGCAGCTGGCAAACCCAACTGCACCAATGACGCAACCCCTGGCGAGTAATTCCCATGCGCTCTCTGAACCTGCATCTGAAAGTCCTGATCACCCTGCTGGTGACCCTGGGCGTTCTGATTACGGCATACCAAATCTTCATTCTCGGCATTCCGGTGACCGAGGACGAGACCGACGATCTGTGGAACATCGATGCCAAGGTCGAATTCCAGGCAACCCCGCGTGAGCCGGTGAAGCTGCAGATGTTCGTACCGCCGCTGAACCAGGATTACGTGAGCCTCAACGAGAGCTTCATCTCCAACAACTACGGCGTCAGCGTCAACCGTGTCGACGGCAACCGCCGTGTCACCTGGTCGGCCCGTCGCGCCAGCGGCAAGCAGACCCTGTACTACCGCCTGGTGCTGACCAAGCGTTACAGCGGCGAGCAGACGCCAGCCAAAGGCCCGATCTTCCGCGACAGCATCCCGGTCGAAGGCCCTGAGAAGATCGCTGCCGAGGCCTTGCTCGCGCCGATTCGCCAGCACTCGGCGGATGTCGAGACCTTCATCAGCGAAACCATCAAGCGCATCAGCAACGCCAATGACGACAACGTCAAGCTGCTGCTCGGTGGCGATGCCTCTACCGCCAACAAAGCCAAGGTGGTCGAGCTGTTGCTGTCCATCGCCCATGTACCGATGGAGCGCGTGCACACCATTCGCCTGCAGGCCGAGGTCGCCCAGTCGCCCGAGCTGTGGCTGCGCAGCTTCAACGGCCAGAAGTGGTTGTACTTCAACCCGGAATCCGGCGAACAGGGCCTGCCTGTCGACCGTCTGGTCTGGTGGACTGGCGATGGTGATCTGGTCAGCCTCGAAGGCGGCAAACAAGCGCAGATCAGCTTCAGCCTGAACAACAGCGAGATGAACGCCATCCGTCTGGCCAAGCTGACCGACGAAAACACCGATGCGTCGTTCCTCGAATATTCCCTGTATGGCCTACCGCTGCAGACCCAGCAGACCTTCATGATCATGGTCATGATTCCAATCGGCGTGCTGGTGATCCTGATCCTGCGCAACCTCGGTGGCCTGCAGACCCTGGGCACCTTCACTCCGGTACTGATCGCCCTCGCCTTCCGCGAGACGCAACTGGGCTTCGGTATCTTCCTGTTCACCGTGATCACGGCGCTCGGTCTATCGCTGCGCTCCTATCTGGAACATCTGAAGCTGCAGATGCTGCCACGCCTGTCGGTAGTGCTCACGTTCGTCGTGGTGCTGATCGCCACCATCAGCCTGTTCAGCCACAAGCTGGGGCTGGAGCGCGGCCTGTCCGTGGCGCTGTTCCCGATGGTGATTCTGACCATGACCATCGAACGTCTGTCGATCACCTGGGAAGAGCGCGGTGGTGGTCACGCCTTCAAGGTCGCCATCGGTACCCTGTTCGCCGCGACTGTCGCGCACCTGCTGATGAGCGTGCCTGAGCTGGTGTACTTCGTGTTCACCTTCCCGGCGATCCTGCTGATCCTGGTGGGTTTCATGCTGGCGATGGGTCGCTACCGTGGCTACCGCCTGACCGAACTGTTCCGTTTCAAAGCCTTCCTCAAGGACTAACACCATGTTCGGCCTGATCAAGACGTGGAAGGCCCTTGAAGCCAAAGGCATCATGGGCATCAACCGACGCAATGCGGATTACGTGCTGAAGTACAACAAACGGCACCTGTACCCCATCGTCGACGACAAGATCATCACCAAGGAGCGGGCCATCGAGGCCGGCATCGACGTGCCGGAGATGTATGGCGTCATCGAAACCGAGAAGGGAATCGAGAAGCTCGACGAGATCATCGCTGGGCGCAACGATTTCGTCATCAAGCCGGCCCAGGGTGCCGGCGGTGACGGCATCATGGTCATCGCCGACCGTTTCGAAGATCGCTTCAAGACAGTATCCGGCAAGATCGTCAGTCATGAGGAGCTGGAGCAGCAGATTTCCAGCATCCTCTCCGGCCTGTACTCGCTCGGTGGTCACCGTGACCGCGCGCTGATCGAGTACCGGGTAACCCCGGACACCATCTTCAAGAGCATCAGCTACGAGGGCGTGCCGGACATCCGCATCATCGTGCTGATGGGCTATCCGGTGATGGCCATGCTGCGCCTGCCGACCCGCCAGTCCAACGGCAAGGCCAACCTGCACCAGGGTGCCATCGGTGTCGGCGTGGACCTGGCCACTGGCGTCACCCTGCGCGGCACCTGGCTGAACAACAAGATCAGCAAGCACCCGGACACCACCAACGCGGTGGACGGCGTGCAACTGCCGAACTGGGATGGTTTCATGAAGCTCGCCGCCGGCTGCTACGAGCTGTGCGGCCTGGGTTACATCGGTGTGGACATGGTTCTGGACCAGGACAAGGGCCCGTTGATTCTCGAACTCAACGCACGCCCCGGCCTGAACATCCAGATCGCCAACGACTGTGGCCTGACCCACCGCGCCCATGCGGTGGAAGCACGCCTGGAAGAGCTGAAGGCCAAGGGCATTCAGGAAGACGCCGAAGAGCGCGTGCGGTTCTCTCAGGAACTGTTCGGCCATATCATCGGCAAGGAAGTCTGAGTACCAGTTGCGCCAGGTCACCCAGACCTGGCGCGACCTGCGGCTCACTCAACGCACTATCGCCAGCTCGAACGCCCCTTCATCCGCATGCGCATGCCGCTGCATGCCCGCCTCATCTACCGCCAATGCCTGCAAGGGTCGCTTGAACGGCTTGTTGTCGAGCGTTTGCAGGCTGCGGTCTTCGTCGGTGGTAATCAGCAGCACATAGCGCTCGCCCTGCTCTGCACGCACCTGCACCGTGCCTTCGATGAAGGCGTAGCGGTACCAGGTTTCCGGATGCAGCTGATATACCGCATCACTGACCAGCCGCGTCGGACGCTTGGCCTCGTCAAGAAACAGCAGCGATGGATAGACCACCTCACGGTTGGCGAAACTGCGCACGCGCAGCCCATAGCTCTGCCGTGAGACGGGTAACTTCAACGCCGCGTAATAGCTGCGCCCCATGGGGAATTCGAAGCTCGGCGAAAAACGATCCAGTTCCTCATAGCGCGGCTCTTGCGCTGACAGCAGACTGAAGTCGCTGTCTCGCATCTGCCCGCAACAGCGAGTCGACAGCTCGCCATACAGGCTTTCACCACGCGCCTGGCTACCTTCGAGCAAGGCCTGCATGGCACTGGTGGGCTGGCCATCGAGCGTCGGCAAGGACGGTTTGCTGCGCTCGAACTCGATCTGTCGCCCCTCGCTGTAACGAACCGTTGAAGCGCCAGAGCGTGGCTGAGCCTCGGCGGATCTGCCAGGCACCGGCGCGTTGTGCATCCGCCCCTGTTCATCGACCCAGGTGTAATAGGGACTGTCGCTGCTGCCGCGCTGGAAGCCGCGCCCCTCGAGCACAGCCGAGTCGATGTAGTCACCAGCCCGCTCACCGCTGGCCAGCACCTGATCACGCCCCGAGCTGCCGGCAACCTGTGCACCGGCGTAGAAGCCGTTCTGCAACTGGCCACTACCGTCGACCCAGGTGAAATAACGCCGCTTGCTCTCCCCGGTACTTGGCGCACTGCCCGGCCAGGCACCGCCATCGCCGAGCCGGGCCTGGTCACTCTGCTCGGCGCGCCGCTGAGCCTTTAGCTGTTGCTCGGCGAAACGGCCGTCGACGAAGGTGTTATGCACCCTGCCGAGATCATCGACCCAGGTCAGGTAGCGACTGCTGGCGCTGGCCTGCATCAGCGGCAAGACCATCAACATCCACAACAGGCTGCGCATCGTCTCAGAACCTCGAGGTGTAGGTCATGGCGAAGATATAGGCCTTGACCGTGGTTTCGATATTGAGCCCGGCGTACGGGTTGTAGACCAGATTGTCCAAGCCTTCGCAGCTGACGTTGCAGCTGCTGCCGGCAGGTATGCTCTGTTTGGAGACGAAGTAGTTGAAGCCGACGTCGATGGTGGTGTCCTTGTCCCAGCGATAGCCCAGGCCAAGGCCGTAGAGATCGGCGTCGCCCACCGGCGCCAGGACGTCTGCCTTGTTCTTCGGGATGGCTGAAGGGCGATATTCGTAGCCTGCGCGCAGCGCCAGACGATCATTGACGTCGTACTGCACGCCAACGCCCCAGCTCCAGGTATCGCGATAGCCGCGGTCGAGGATGATGCTGCGGTCGGTGGCATTGCCGCCACCGAAGGTCTTGGCGATACGCAACAGGTCCAGCTCTCGATCGAACTCGATCTCGAAGTTGTTCCAGTCGCTGTAACCGACCCAGCGCAGATCCAGATTGAACTGCCACTTGTCGAAGGGGCGCACCTTGATACCGGTGCTGAAGGCATCCGGATAGGTCAGCTTCAGCGAGGCGTTGCCACTCTCCTCCTCCGCACCATAGGGAAACAGCGGGCTGAGAATCTGCCCAGCCAGGGCCGACTGGAAGCCTTGCCAGAACCCTGCCCAGTCTTCGCTGTAATCCACACGGTATTTTCCCTTGAGATTCATCCGCGACTCGCTCTGGTAGGTCGCGCCCCATGAGAACCAGTCCGTCGGTTCCCAAAGTATGCCCAGGTTGTAGGAGGGCGACAGACTCTCCTGCAAATCCAGATCGAGGTTGGCCAAGGAATCGAACGGACCGATCTTGCCACCGCAGACGTTGATGAATGGTCCTAGGATTTCATCCAGCCCAGGCAGGCACAGCGCCTCGTTAAGGATGCGAGTCAGGCCAGTCAGCATGCCGGGGTTACGAAAGTCCTGATTGAGCGCAACGGCCTGGTGGGAGAAGCCGATGGACAGTCCGACCGACAGTTCGTCATTGACCTGATAGGCCAGCGACGGCGAGAAATAGGTAATGCGCTGCAACGAGACCTGGCGCCCCTGGAACCGCCCTGGGTCATCATCGGAATCGCGCGAATAACCCAGTGCCATCGGCGCATAGACGTTAGTGGCGAAGGTGAACTTCGAACCCGGCGGGTTGATCGACAGGCCAGCCAGTGGCGCCACCAGCACCGGCAGCTCGGTCATGCCACCAACACCTGGCAGATACATGGTCGGCGTCAACGTGCGGCTGCTGGAGTTCTTGAACGGGTCATCGTCGTAGCCCATGAAGCCATACCCTTCCCTGGCCGCGAACTTGGCGCGGATATCCATCACGCCACTGAGCAGCTTAACCGTGGTCTGCCGCCCCTTGAGCTTGCTCAGGGCTGCCGGGTTGTAATGCACGGCATCGATACCGGTGACGTCGGCAGTCACGGCGTTGCCCATGGCCATGGCCTTGGGATTGCCGATGGTCAGGTTGGTGGCCAGTTGCGCCTGGGCAGGCAGGACGCAGGCCGCGCCCAACCCCAGCAGCAGCGCCTGCAGCTTGGCAAGATGAGTCATGTCAGGTTCGCTCGCTGCTTACTCGGCCTTGAGGCCCTTGATATCCAGGGGCATGGAAATCCCGAGCAGGACATCGGGCGAATCCTCGGTCATGCCGAAACCGGCGTTGACGTTGACGATGGTGTTCGGTGAGGTGCGCAGGCCCAGCGAGAAGTTCATCACCGCACTGGTCTGTTCGTTGCCCTCGAGCGTGACGTCACTGAAGGTGAACTTCGGCGCCAGGTTGTGCGCCATCTGCAACGAGGTAGCCAGCGACACGTCATAGGACAGGGCGTAGGCGAAGCCCATGCTCAGCGACAGGCTCGAGCCCGGGTCGACCCTCTCCAGCAGACGGCCGCCGCGTACCTGATCGGCATTGCGGATCGGCAGGTTGTAGGTGTAGCCAAGCGAGCCGAACAGCACCACCGGGTCGATCACGTAGGACAGGTTGGCCCCGACGCCCAGACTGTAGTAACCGCTGCCGGTGGCCAGGCCATCATCCAGACTGACGTCGTAAGGGCTGTCGCCAGTTGGCAGGCCAAGGGTGGCGAACAGCGTGGTGACCGGACGGCCACGCACCGACGACCAGGGCTGCCAGCGGAAACTGGCGGAAATATCCCCCAGGCTGTAGGTGCTCAGGTCACGCTCGGTGTCGTACTTGGCCAGAAACGGCACGCGCATGCTGAAGGTGAGGTTGTCCCACACCCCGTAATCGAAGGTGAAGGAGTTGGTGAAGGTATGCTGCGCCTCGCTTTGGCCGATCACGCTGAAGACGTTCTGCCCGGTACGCACGGTCTGGATCTGCGTATCACGCAACAACGAGTAGTCGAAGCCGTAGGTCAGGGTGCGCTCACCCTTCTTGAGCAGGGTGTAGCTCTTCTCGGCGGCCTGGAACACCTCTTCCAGCGCCTTGGCGCTGTCGGCGTCATCGTCTTTCTTGGTCAACGCATCGCGAGCGTCGTCGACCGTGGTGTCGTCGGCCATCAGCGGCTGCACCGCAACCAGCGTCAGCATGACCAGCCATGCATACCCCGAAACTCCCATGGCGCTATCCCCAGATCGTTATTGTTATGCCGGGTGAATCACTTGCGGCGAATGTATTGGATGTCGCCTCCCGACCCCAGTTGGTCGGCCTGATTCGTGGTGAACTTGGCCATCTGCGGAAATTCGCGAAAGGCCAGCATGCTGATGGTGCGGTCATCGATGATGCGCAGGTCGCGGTCGGTCAGCGCCATGGCGTTGGCCGGCTCGTTGCCGCTGGGGAAGATCACGAACAGTACGTTCTGATCCCAGATCTCCTCGAAGCGCACGCGCGTGAAACTGATGTTGCCCAGCGCCGGATCGGCAACGAATACGTGCTCGTTGTAGACGTCACGCACCACCACGAAATGTTTGAAGCCGGCGTACTCGATGGGCACGATGGCCGGGTGCTCGAGCTGCGCCAGGTCGTCGAAAGCGGCGCGAAACCCACCACTCTTGTAGCCCAGGGCAGTGACGAAACGCTTCATGTCGAGCAGGGAGAAACCGCGGCGCTCGACGATCTTTTCCGCCTCGCCGAAATGCAGCAGCCCTTCCATCACCTGGCGCTCCTGCAGGTTGCGCCCGAGGTAGTAGTCCAAAAGGCTTGTCAGCGCCGCGGAGCCACAGCTGTAGTCATAGGCCTGGCGAATCACGTTGCGAAACTGCAACTGGCTCATCGGCTCCAGCACCACCGACTCGCGCAGCGGGCCATTGGGCAGCAGCGGCTGGGTGATGTTCACGGTGCCGGCGGGCTGCGGTTTGATGTCGACAGCCTCGGTAAAACCGTACAAACCTATCAGGCTGCCCACGAGAATTTCGATCATTGGTCAATCCGCTACTGCGTACAACGAGGCAGGAGCCCGGCCACGAAAGCGGCAGAGCTCCTGTGGATCAGCTCAAGCGAGGATCAATGACCCCAGATCTTGACGGTGGAACCGGCCATGTCGAGGCCGTTGATGGCGACGCCACCGATGGTGCCGTTGCCGATCTTCACTGCATCCACGGCCACCCCGCCGTTGATGCCCGGCAGGCCGATTTCCAGCTTGTTGTCGACCACGTCGATGGTCAGCGGATTGGCTTCGTCGATGTTGAAGCCAGACAGGGTGACGGTGTTCAGGCTCAGGCTGTTGCTGCCATCGCTGACGCCGGTTTCGGTATCGGTGTAGACGATCGAACCGATGGTGGCATCGAAGTTACCGGCGATGCTGATACCGGCCTGACCAGTGACGCCTGCCAGGGCGGTGTCATCCAGCGACTTCAGGTCGGCCTGGGCCATGAACGGGACTGCCATGACGGCGGCGGCGAGAGCGATTTTCTTCAGGGTCATCATTGTTGTTATCTCCACAGTTCAAATGGGGGTTCCCCGGGCTCTGCCGGTGACGTCCTGTCACAAGCAGCCTGACCGGCTCATGCCGATCACCAGACCTGTCGCGGCTTCCTTAGGTACGCCAGGTTTGGAGTCGCGAAACGCGCTGCGCTTCGAGATGGCTACAAGCTACTAACCCGCCATTCAACTGCCAGCCCATCCAAGGGATGGAGCACGGCTCTTTTACCGCCCTCCCCGTCACGCCTCGCTCAACAGCCCCAGACTCTTGCCCTTGAGCACCGCTTGAGTGCGGCTACGTACCCCAAGCTTGGAGAACAGGTTGTGCAGGTGCCATTTGATGGTTGCCTCGGAGAGGTGCACCGCCTGGGCGATATCGCGATTGGAAAGCCCGGCCGCAACGAGCCGCAGTATTTCTCGCTCGCGATGGCTAACATCCTGATTTTCCTCGAAACTTTCAGGATCAATAGCCAGCCTGCGGCACTGTTCACGGAGCATTTCCGCCACCCCCTGCCAGGCGTTGGCGCGCCTGGAGTCGGCACAGCGCCAAGCATCCCAGAGCGGCAACAGCCATAGCGCGTCGTCCTGGAACAGCCGGCGATAACCGCATTGCCAGGCTTCCGCCAGCGTCGAGCGCAACAAGGCGAAGGCTTTTTCGCTGTTACCTTTGCGCCAATACGCCACAGAAAGTAACAGGCTCAGACGCAGGCGCCGATCTCGCTGGTGCTTGGCGCCCTGCTTCGCCAGACAGGCCTCCAGGCACGCCTGGGCCTTGTCCACCCGTCGTTCGCTCAATGCCAGGCGCGCCTGGCTCAGCGCCAACACCGTATGCGCATCGCCATAGCGCTCGATGGGCAGCGCGGCGATATGGCGCTCCAGTTGCTGATAAATGCGCTGCGCCTCATTGGGCCTGCGCAGCCACAGCAGGAACTGCACCTTGCAGCTCATGCCAATGGCGAATACACGCTCGTAGCCCAGCCCCTGCAAACCGGCCAGCCACTCGTCGAGCTCCTCCAGCCCCTGCTCGCCCGCTCCGGCGAAGAAGCGCGCCCGCGCCATCACCAGCTTGCCGCGACTGATCAACTCGACCGGGGTGGCGACATCACGCCAGGTGGTCGCCAACGGCAATTCGGCGAGGATTGCACCGTGCCGGTCCTGCTCGTAAAGCAGGTCGGCATAGGCCAACGCAAGTGGACCGCCAACCCGGCTACGTCGACCAAAAACCTGCTCCACCCTCGCCCGCGCAGCCTCGGCCAGGGAGCGGCCACGCTCCAGTTCGCCGTATTCCTTGCAGATCAGGGCCTCGATCAGGCTGGCCATCACGTGCAGGTACTCGCTCTCGCACTGGCGCAGGTTCTCCCGCGCCACGGTAATCGCCTTGGCCGCCTCACCGAACTCGCCGAGCAGCGCAAACGCCGCCGCTTGCACGCACGCCAGGCTGGCACGGAACACCGGCTGGTTCTGCGGCACCAGCGCCAGCCACTGACTGGCGACCTTGAGGCAGGCTTCGAGCTTGTCCTGATACAGCATGACCAGCGCCTTGAGCACCTGAGCGGCGGCCAGCAGCTCGATCAGCCCGAAGTGCATACCCTTGCCGCGCCCTTGCGTCAGGCGCGTGCTCACCTCCTCGATCAACGCCTCGGATTCGGCGAACTTCTGCTCGAACGCCAATTGCCAGGCATAGAAGATCTGGAACACCGGCTGCTCGGTGATCTCCACCGGCGGAATATCCTTGAGAATGGCGAGGATGCCGTACACCCGATTGCCGGCGATCAGGCGCGCGCCCTGGCGCTCCAGCAGTTCGGCGGCGAACGCGTAATCGCGAGCCCGCAAGGCGTACTTGATCGCCTTGTCGGCGAGGTCGTTGCTTTCGCACCAACGTGCCGCCGCGTGCAGCAGGTGCGCCGGGTCGCCACGTTTGGCCAGGCGTCCCTGCAGGAACTCGGCGAACAGATGGTGATAGCGAAACCATTCGCCCTGCTCGTCCAGTGGGATCACGAACAGCTGCTCACCCTGCAGGCGATGCAGCATGTCACCACCGTCCTGATGTCCGGTAAGGGCGTCACACAGGCCGGCGTTGAATTCATCGAGCACCGAGGTCTGGTCGAGAAACAGCTGCATCGCTTCCGGCAAGCTGGCCACCACATCCTCGGCCAGGTAGTCGGCGATATTGCGTTCGGCGCCTGACAAGCCGGCGAGAAACGCGGCGCGATCGCGCTGGCGCGGCAAGGCCAGCGCCGCCAGATGCAGGGCCGTGATCCAGCCCTCGGTACGCGCATGCAGCAGATCGAGCTCATGGTCATCCAGAGCCAGGCGCTTGATGTCGCGCAAGTAAGCGGCCGTCTCCGCCCGGGTCAGACGCAGGTCCTCGGCCTTGAGCCAGAACGCCCAGCCAGCGAACGCGGGCGACTCATCGAGAAAACGTGGCTGATGACGGGTACTGGCCACCAGTCGTACCTGTTTGGGCAGGCGCTCGATCAGATAGCGCGAGCTCTGACCAAGCGTGGGATGGCGAATACGGTGGAAGTCGTCGAGCATCAGGTAGAGGTCTTGCGGCAGCCCTTTCAGATCATCGATAAATGCATCTATCGCTGCCTCCAGGGGCCAGCTGATCTCGCCCTGAAGCAGCGCCGTAGCGCTGCTCCCGAACCCCGGGCAGACGGCGGCGACGGCCGCCACCAGGTACTGCAGCAGCCTTGCCGGTTCACTGTCGCTCTCATCGCACGACAACCAGGCGACGCGCGCACCTTGCGCCTGCAAGCGACTGCGCAACTGGCTGAGGACGGTGCTCTTGCCGAAGCCGGCGGGTGCACTGAGAACCATCAGGCGTTGCTCACGCGCCTCCAGCAAACGCTCGATCAAGGCCGAACGCTCCAACAGCGGAGCGCCCTCGGCGTGGGCGGGATACAGCTTGGTACGCAACAGCGGAGCAGCAGCTTGGCAGGTCGGATTCTGACTGTTCATGATTCGAGTAGGCTCAGCTCGCGGGCACGACGGATGGCTTGGGTGCGGTTACGCACCTTGAGCTTTTCGTAGATGTTGTGCAGGTGCCATTTGACGGTCCCCAGGGCCAGCGACAGCTGCTGGCCGATCTCTTCGTTGGACATGCCCTTGGCGGCCAGGCAGACCACTTCGCGCTCACGCTCGGTCAGCCCTTCCTCCAGCACATCCAGCGCCTGCCGTGACTCCTGGCCGGGCCAGGCGCTCAACAGACTGCGAATGAATACCTGCAATGCCGGTTGGCGCTCGGCGGACTCCAGCTGCTGCAACATCTGGCGGATCGCCTCGCCTTCCTCGATGAACAGGCTGCGAACTTCTTCTCGTTCGGCCCCGATCAAGCACTGCACCAGCAGGCTTTGTGCGCGCTCCTGATAGCCCAGACGCTGATAGCTCAACGCCGCGAGCAGATCCAGGCGCAGGCCGTATAGCCCGTGCCAGCCTTCCTGCAACTGACCGCGCAGCTGGGTGATCTCATGCAGCGCTTCGCTGTAATGTCCGCGCGCCTGCTGCAGGCGAATGCGGGTCAGCCCCAACACCCAGGACACCGGGTTGAAACTGCGCTGTTTGTAATGACCTGCCAGCTTGTTCCAGTCCACCGACTTCAGGCGCTGTTCTGCGCGCTTGCTGCGATCGGCCAGCGGTTCCTGAAGCGTCCAGGCAATCTCCTCGCCCACAGCCTGCACGTAGAAGCGCCAGGAGTGGTGACGGGCTGCCAGATTCTGCATCAGCACCAGAGTCGCGACGGCCTCCTTCGGAGCATCCTGCTGACGCTGCAAACGCGCCAGACAGAGCATCGCCTGAGCATAGAGATCGATCGGATTGATCACGTCGACCGTCGCCAGAGCCCAGCGCAGCCGATCCTGCAGGCCTTCCAGGCGGCCTTGCTGATAGGCGATCAGCGCCTCGCTGATGGTGGGTAGAACCAGCGCGCGGGACTTTTCGCCGAACCAGGGCATCACGCGCGCGCGTAACTGTTCGAACAACAGCTGTGCCTGCTTCACTCTTCCCTGTTCCAGACACAGCAGGATTTCCACATTGGCCAGCTGCATGTCCAGATAACGACCTTCGAGGAAATGGTTGCGCTGCTGCGCCAGCGCCAGCAGCTTGCGCGCATGGCCGCCCTGGCCGAGCATGACGCTGGCCAAAGCGCCGACGGTGAGAATCGCCACCTCAAGGAAGGCCGTGTGCTGGCCCAGTTGCGCCTCGATGCGCCGCGCCAGAACGACGCAGGTATCCAGGTCGTCTTTCTGCAGGGCGATCACCGCCTTGATCGCCAGCGTCGCCAATACCTTGTCACTCAGCGGCCCGTTCGTGCGTGACTCGCCCCAGCGCTCCAGCAGCTCATCGAGCATGCGATTGGCCTCGCTCAGCCCCAGCTCGGCCGCACGGGTCCAGACATCGGCCAGCACCAGCACGGGAAAACGCGCAGCGATCTCGTCCGGCACGTGCTGGCGCCATTTGTAGATAAGGTTGAGTTGGCCACGGTTGATCAGCTCCAGGCCGCAGCCGTCGAGCAGCGCAGCGAGCATCTCGGCATCTTCGGCATGACGGGCGTGCTCGATGGCCAGGTTCTGCATGTGGTGATTGGTGAACCACAGGCTGGCATTGAAATGCAGCTGCTTGAAACGCTCCGGATCGCGCTCCTTGAGGCGCGCACGGAGAAATTCGGCGAACAGGTTATGGAAGCGATACCACTGGCGTTCGCGATCCATGGGCAGGAGAAACAGCTGCATGACCTCCAGGTCTTCCAGCAGCTGCTGGCCGTCATGGCGTCCGGTCAGCGTACTGGCCAGATCACCGCTGAGCTGTTGTGCCACGCCGAGTGCCAGCAGTTGCTCCTGACGCTCGGCCGGTAACTGCTCGAATACCGAGCGCAGCAGGTAGTCACCCACGGCGTTCTTGTCGGCGCCCAGCTCCGCCATGCGCTCGGTCGGTTGCGGGTGGTTGCGCAGCCACAGGCTGGCCAGGTGCACCCCGACCATCCAACCCTCGGTGTGGCTATACAGCGCACCAAACTCCTCGGCATCGAGCTGCAGACCGCTGCGCTCCAGATAACCGCGCGTTTCCTCGGCATTGAGCCTGAGTTCCTCGCTTCCGAGCTCCAGCAGCAACCCCTTGGCGCGCAATGTGGCCAGGCTCAGTGCCGGTTGCGAACGGCTGCCGATGGCCAAGGTGAAATTCGGCGGCGCTAGCTTGACCAGTCGGTTGAGCGCCGCGAGCAGCTCGCCATCCTGGATCAGATGCAGATCGTCGAGCACCAGCAGGAGCGGTTCGCAGCGCAGTGACAGGTCTACCAACAGGCTTTCCATCACCGCCTCGACGGGCACGCGCATGGTGTTGCGCAGGTAGGCCGATGCGTCGTCACCGAAGCCAGGCAATGCGCGGCCCAATGCTTCGATCAGTTGCTGGTAGAAACGTACCGGCTCATCATCGTCCGGACCCAGCGACAACCAGGCAACGGCACTACCGGCCTGAAGACGACGCTCCACCAGCATCGCCAGCGCGGTGGTCTTGCCAAAGCCAGCAGGTGCGCAAAACAGCACGAGACGAGCGTGGGGATGGGCCGATAACGCGGCTTCGACCTGGGGTCTTGCCAAATAGTCCGCAGATGCCTGGGGCGGCGACAGTTTCGAACGCAGCAGGCTTCCAGCGGCTGGACCTATAACTTCATCCATGGCCTGGATCCCTTCGTTAATTATTGTTCTGGTACGACAGTTCAACGTCCTGGCACGACTCAATACTAATCAGCTGAACGCGCCGGAGCAAACCCGGCACAAGCTCTAGGATGAATGTTAGCGGCAGACTACAATCGTCCCTCCCACACTCCCGAATGCCACGCATGCCAAGCTGCTCTCTGCACCCGATTGCTTACCGGAAAGATCCCAGCGACCACTTCCAGCGCATCCGCCAGGCACCCGGCGCCGTACTGCTGGATGCCGGACACCCGGGGGCCGAGCGTGGACGCTATGACCTTATGAGTGCCTGGCCATTGGCAGAACTGGCGCCAGCGAGCGACGAATCGGCCAACGACTTCCTGCAACGCCTGCGAGGCGCATTGCAGAGCCTTGGCCACGCCGATGCACCGGCGCAGCAGCCATTGCCATTCGTCGGTGGCTTGATCGGCTATCTGTCTTATGACTTCGGTCGTCGTCTCGAGGCACTGCCCGAGCAGAGCATCGATGATCTGCATCTGCAGGATGCGCGCTTCGGCCTCTATGCCTGGGCACTGATCAGCGATCACCAGCTGGGCAGCAGCGTCCTGATGTTTCATCCGACCCTGCCGGAGGCCGAGCGGCAGCGTCTGCAAACGCTGTTCGCAGCAGCACCTGAGGATCAAGGCGCCTCCTTCTACCTGACTCAACCATTCCAGGCCGATATCGATCAGCACCGCTATCGCCAGGCCATCGAACGCATCCAGGGCTACATCCTTGCCGGCGATTGTTATCAGGTGAACTTCGCCCAGCGTTTTCAGGCGCCCTGCGAGGGTGACCCCTGGGCCGCCTATCTGGCACTGCGCCAGGCCTGTCCTACGCCCTTTTCTGGTTTTCAGAACCTGGGCAATGGCGACGCCATTCTCAGCCTCTCGCCCGAGCGTTTTCTCAAGGTCAGCCAGGGCCAGGTGGAAACCCGCCCGATCAAAGGCACGCGACGCCGTGGCCATGATGCCGACGATGATCAGGCGCAGGCCCAAGAGCTACTGGCGAGCCGCAAGGATCGCGCCGAGAACCTGATGATCGTCGATCTGCTGCGCAACGATCTCGGTCGCAGCTGCCAGGTCGGCTCGGTGAAAGTGCCGGAGCTGTTCGCCCTGGAGAGCTATCCCAACGTGCATCATCTGGTCAGTTGCGTGACCGCCGAACTGGCGCCCGGCAAGGATGCGCTGGACCTCATCGCTGGCAGCTTCCCAGGTGGTTCCATCACCGGTGCACCGAAGATCCGCGCCATGCAGATCATCGATGAATTGGAGCCAACTCGACGCGGGCTGTACTGCGGCTCCCTGCTGTATCTCGACGTGCGCGGCGAGATGGACAGCTCCATCGCCATTCGCAGCCTGCTGGTCAAGGACTGCAAGGTCAGTTGCTGGGGAGGTGGCGGCATCGTCGCCGACTCCAACTGGCAGGCCGAGTACCAGGAGTCCATCACCAAGGTGAAGGTGCTGCTGGAGACGCTGGAGCGCTTGCCGGCACCGACCCAGTAAGGGCTCCAAACGAAAAACGCCGCGATTCGCGGCGTTTTTCATGGTTCGGCGTTACAGGCTCAGCTTGCGATTCGACGCTTTGAGGAACTCTTGCTTGAGGTCTTCATAAGTGTGCACCGCCGGGAACTGCGGAAACTCGCGAATCACGTTGTCCGGTGCATGGAACAGGATGCCGGCATGGGCTTCGCTGAGCATGGTGGTGTCGTTGTACGAGTCGCCAGCGGCGATCACGCGGTAATACAGACTCTTGAAAGCGATTACCGACTGACGCTTGGGGTCTTTCTGACGCAGTTGGTAGCTGACCACGCGATCGTTCTCGTCGGTGATCAGACGATGGCACAGCAGGGTCGGGAAACCGAGTTGGCGCATCAGCGGCTGGGAGAACTCGTAGAAGGTGTCGGAGAGGATCACCACCTGGAAGCGCTCACGCAGCCAATCGACGAATTCCACTGCACCATCGAGAGGCTTCAGTGTGGCAATCACGTCCTGGATATCCTTCAACTTCAGGCCGTGCTCATCGAGAATACGCAGGCGCTGTTGCATCAGCACGTCGTAATCGGGGATGTCGCGGGTGGTCGCCTTGAGCGACTCGATGCCGGTTTTTTCCGCAAAGGCGATCCAGATTTCCGGGACCAGTACGCCTTCCAGGTCGAGACACGCGATTTCCACAGGCCACTCCTCGGTTGAGCCAAAAAGGAGCCGGCACTCTAGCCGCTGAACCTGAGTGGCGCAATGCAACCTGCTTATAACCATAAGACAGGTCAACAATAGCCTTAGTTATTTAGCTGTATAACCGGCCTTTGCTACCATCGCGCCCTCACGCACTTGATCTGGAGCCCTCAACATGGAACTCGACCTGGACGCGCTCAACGCCGAATTCGGCAACCAGCCTGAAAAGCTGGTTCAGTGGGCTATCGGGCTGGGCAAACCGGCCATCTGCACCACCAACTTCCGCCCGTTCGAAGCGGTGATCCTGCATATGGTCAGCCAGGTCAAGCCGGACATCCCGGTGGTCTGGATGGACAGCGGCTACAACACCGACGCCACCTATCGCTTCGCCAATGAGGTAGCGCGCAAGCTCAATCTCAACCTCATCACCTACCTGCCCAAGCGCTCGCGTGCCCATCGCGAAGCCATCGACGGCCCGGTACCCGCGCTGGACGATCCGCGTCACGCGGCGTTCACCGAAGAGGTGAAGCTCGAGCCCTTCGCCCGCGCCCTGCGCGAGACCGCACCCAGCGTCTGGTTCACCGCCCTGCGCGCGACCGACACTGCCGTACGTGCGCAGATGGATCCGATCAGCATCAACCCGGACGGCCTGATCAAGGTCGCGCCCCTGCTGCACTGGAGCTCCAAGGACCTCTACCAGTACCTGGTCGCCCATGACCTGCCGAACGAGTTCGATTACTTCGACCCGACCAAGGGTGAAGACAATCGCGAGTGCGGTCTGCACCTGAGCCACTGATCGCTCCCGTGCAAAACGAAAATGGCGCCCAAGGGCGCCATTTTCGTTTCGGTCAGGTGTTCAGTGCATCGGTAGTTCGACGCCGCTGAACAGTTCTTCCAGCTCGGACTTGTTGTGGCACTGCACGGCCTTGGCCAACATGTCACGGGTCAGATGCGGGGCGAAACGCTCGATGAAATCGCACATGAAGCCGCGCAGGAAGGTGCCACGCCGGAAGCCGATCCGGGTCACGCTGGGCTCGAACAGGTCATCGGCGTCGAGCACCACCAGATCAGGATCAAGCTTGGCGTCAACCGCCATCTTGGCCACGATGCCAACGCCCAGGTTCAGGCGCACATAGGTCTTGATCACGTCGGCATCGGCCGCGGTGAACACCACCTTGGGCGTCAGGCCGCGATGACTGAAGGCCTCATCCAGCTTCGAGCGCCCGGTGAAACCGAATACGTAAGTGACGATGGGGTGTTCGGCCAGCGCCTCCAGGGTCAGTTTCGGCAGCTTGGTCAACGGATGGCCCTGCGGCACGACAACGCAGCGGTTCCAGCGGTAGCAGGGCATCATGATCAGGTCGTTGAACAGCTCAAGACCTTCGGTGGCGATGGCGAAATCCACGCTGCCGTCGGCCGCCATCTCGGCGATCTGGGTCGGCGTGCCCTGATGCATGTGCAAGGCCACGTCCGGGTATTGCTTGATGAAGGCACTGATCACCGGCGGCAAGGCGTAGCGCGCCTGGGTGTGCGTGGTGGCGATGGATAGCGTGCCCTTCTTCTCGTTGGAGAACTCCTGGGCGATCTGCTTGATGCTTTCGACCTTGCGCAGAATCTCGCCGGCGGTGGTGATGATGCGTTCTCCAGCTGGGGTCACGCGGGTCAGGTGCTTGCCACTGCGAGCGAAGACTTCCACGCCCAGCTCATCCTCGAGCAAGCGAATCTGCTTGCTGATCCCTGGTTGCGAGGTGTACAGGCTCTGAGCGGTAGCCGATACGTTGAGGTCGTGGTGCGCAACTTCCCAGATGTAGCGCAATTGCTGAAGCTTCATATGTTTCCCTCAGAGCAGTAAGGCAGGCCAACAACCGCCAATGCCGTATATAACCATATTATTGGTTTAATCTGACAGACTAGAACTTTTTATTAGCCCTCCGTTACAAATCCCCATGCCCCCGATGCTGCAGCATCGGCACCAGGTACACCGGCACCTCCGACAGCTGCACGATGCGCGCTGCCGTTCGTCCCAGCGGCACAGCCAGCTCCGCACCATGGCTATGACTGCCTACGACCAGCAGATCCACTCCAAGTTTCTGCGCTTCCTCGAGAATCACCGCGGGTGGATCCCCCTGCAGCACCCGCACCGCACGTATCAGCTGCAGGTCCTGCAGACCATCACCCAACTCGTCGCGAAAGCCCTCCAGTACGCGCTGCTCGATGCTGCCCATGACCGTACTCAGCCCATTGCGGCGAAGCTCCCCCAGGATTTCCTCATCCAGATAGGTCTGCAGGACGGACTCGGCGAACAGCCCCATAGGCTCCACGGCGTGCACCACGTAGAGATCGGCCTTGAAGCTACGACTCATTGCGAGGGCGTGCTGCAGCACATAGGAGGCGTAAAGCCCCAGATCGGTAGCATAGAGAATCGAACGGATCACACGGCCTCCTCGACTGCTGGCGCAGGCCCATGATTGAGCTTAGCAGCGCATCAGACAAAGCAAGGTCCGCGAGGTTATTTAGGACGAATGGCTATATGCGGTCGTCCAGGCTCACGGCAGCAGCTCGTTGCTCACACCATGTGGCACATGACCGGTAGCCACCACCTGGCGGGCCTTTTCGCAGTGCCCGGTCTGGTCATCGAAGAACACATCGGCGGCGAAGGCTTCGAGCACCGCTGACTTGTCCAAGCCACCGAGGAAGAAGGATTCGTCCAGACGGATGTTCCACTCACGCAGGGTGCGAATCACCCGTTCGTGAGCTGGTGCCGAACGCGCAGTGACCAACGCGGTACGAATCGGGCACTCGGCTTCGGGAAACTCCTGCTGCAGCCGGTGCAACGCCGCCAGAAATGGTTTGAAAGGCCCGCCTGGCAAGGCTTGCCGAGCGGCTTCACGCTCATGATCCTGAAAGGCGTTGAGGCCGCCACTCTGGTAGACCCGCTCGGAGTCATCGGAAAACAGCACGGCATCGCCATCGAAGGCGATCCGCAGCTCGTTGCTGTTGGCTCGCCGCGCACCACCGGAAAGCAGCGTGGCCGCGCCAAAACCGGCTTTCAGCGCATTGCGCACATCCTCGGCATGGGTAGAGAGAAACAGGTGGCAGCCGAAGGCCGCCAGGTAAGGATCGGGACTGCGCCCGCCGACGAAGGCTGCGCGGGAGATACCGAGGCCGTAGTGCTGGATCGAGTTGAAGGCACGCAAGCCGGTATCGGCGCTGTTGCGCGACACCAGGATGACTTCCACACGCTGCTCGCTAAGACGCTCGTTGAGCCCCAGCAACTTCTCCACCAGCGGGAAAGCGTCGCCCGGCATCAGCACTTCGTCTTCGTGCTCAATCTGATAACGGCGATAGGCTTCCACGCCTTCGCTTTCATAGATCTGGTGACTCTCGCTCAGATCGAACAGTGCCCGCGAAGAGATCGCCAGCACCAACTTGTCCCCCAGCCCCTTGCCCATGCCTAGGCCTCCCTGCGAGCCTGAATGAAGCGAAGCGCCTGATGCAGGGCGCGTACCTTGGGCATATCGACCCCGACCGCGTCCGCAGCGGCCAGTGGCGCCTCATAGATGGCATGCAGTTCCGCCGGGCGGCCCTGAGCGAAATCGTGATACATGCTCGGCAGGTAGTCGGGCATGCGCTGCGTGGCAGCCAGCAGCTTGTCTGCGTAGCTGTCCGGCATGCCGTGACCCAACGCCTGAGCGGCCATGACCACCTCCTGCATCATGCCCGCGATCAGCGCACGGCTGTCGGGATTGCCCATCAGCCGCTGCGTGTCGGCGTCGAGCAACACCGACAGGCCGTTATAGGGGATGTTCCACACCAGCTTCTGCCAACGCGTCTGCGCCAGATTGCGCATCGCCAGCGAATCCAGGCCGGTGCTGCGCAGCAGGTTGGCGCCCTCCTCGGCCAATGCCAGGCGCGCCTCGTCGTCGATCAGCGGTCCGGAGTGGTAGGCCAGATTGATCGCGCCCAGCGCCTGGTGCTCGATGACCCCGGGAGCGCTGCGATGAACGCAGATGTAGCAGAGCCCGCCCAGCAAATGCAGGTCGTCGCGCAACAGTGGACGCAACTCGTCCTCCACTGCCAGGCCATTTTGCAGCAGGACCACCTTGGCGCCAGGCGCTGCAGCTTTGCCGATCAGCGGCGCCAGTTCGGCATTGGCCGTGGTCTTGGCCCCGACCAGCAGCCAGTCGCACGGTGGCATATCGTCGACCTGCTGATAGGCCTGCACCGGCGCCAGATTCACTGCCCCATGCACAGCGCTGTTCAGTTGCAGGCCACGCTCGACCACCGCGCCATATTCGCTGCGCAACAGAAAGTGCACGTCATGGCCGGCGCGCGCCAGCATCAGGCCGTAGAAACCACCAATGGCACCGGTGCCGATGATGCCGATACGCAGCATGGGGGTTTGAGACATCAGGGAAGCTCCTCAGCCGGGCGAAGCATGGCTTCGTCCATGGCAGTAACCAGGTCGGAATGGGTTAGGCGCGCATGCAACGCGCCAAAGAAATGACCGTCCTTGACCAGAAACAACGCCGGAAGATGGAAGACCTCATAGCGCGTCACCAATCCGGCGTTGCGCCCGGCATCGATCCAACACAGGCGCTCGAGCGGAAGTGCCATGCTAGGCAGTGCCTGGCGCGCCCAACGGCAGCTGGCACAACCCGTGCTAGTGAACACCAGCAGCGATGTTCCGGGAAGATCGAGCAGGCGGCGGTCAGCATCCAGGTCGGTCAACTCCAGTTGCGTCGCTATACTGCACTCACTGATATCAGTTTGCCTGCATTCGAGGTCGGTGTTCATGCGTAAGTTTCTGCGTCATCCAAGCGACATGCCGGTGGAACTGGTGCTACGTAGACAAGCCCCCATCCCCCGACAACGGCTGAACAATATCAGCCTGGGCGGGGTTGCATGCAACTCGCCACGCGGTTTTCGCCGTGGCACCTCGGTCGAGCTGCGCATTCCGCTGCTGGGCGACCAGGCTCACTATCCCGGCGTGGTGGCCTGGTGTCGGCGCCTGGAGGACGATTATCTGGTGGGCATCGCCTTCATCGATGAAGACACCCTGTTTCGCGCACGCATGGTCGAGCAGATCTGCCAGATTCAGCATTATCGACAACAGCTCGAACACGAGTCGGGACAGCCAATGGCCATCGAACAATGCGCGCAGGACTGGATCGCCAAGCATGCTGCACAATTTCCCTATCTCGCCTGAAAGCAGCGCCAGTCACTCCCCGGCCAGGGAAAAACGCCACCTCATACGGCCAATCTATGAGGCTCATTGGGCTTAACGCCCATTGTCGTGCAGCCCTGTACGCGCTAAGGTTCGGCTCCCCCTGCGCCAACTAGCTGTGCACCGCCATAGGGGATCGCTGGCGGCCGGCACCCGTGACCTGACGACCTGACCCGATGAATAGCACGATGGCTGATTTACCGATCGACGACCTCAACGTCGCTTCCAACGAAACCCTGATCACCCCCGATCAGCTCAAACGCGAAATCCCCCTGACCGCTGCAGCACTGGAGACCGTTGTCCAGGGCCGCCAGGTGGTACGCGACATCCTCGACGGCAAGGATCACCGCCTGTTCGTGGTCGTCGGCCCCTGCTCCATCCACGACATCAAGGCCGCTCACGAGTATGCCGAGCGCCTCAAGGTGCTGGCCGCCGAGCTGTCCGACAGCCTGTTCCTGGTCATGCGTGTGTACTTCGAGAAGCCGCGTACCACCGTCGGCTGGAAAGGTCTGATCAACGATCCCTATCTGGATGACTCGTTCAAGATCCAGGATGGCCTGCACATCGGCCGCAAACTGCTGCGTGACCTGGCGGAAATGGGCCTGCCCACTGCCACCGAAGCGCTCGACCCGATTTCCCCGCAATACCTGCAGGACCTGATCAGCTGGTCGGCCATCGGCGCCCGCACCACCGAATCCCAGACGCACCGTGAGATGGCCTCTGGTCTGTCCTCGGCCGTCGGCTTCAAGAACGGCACCGATGGCGGTTTGACCGTCGCCATCAATGCCCTGCAGTCGGTTTCCAGCCCGCACCGTTTCCTCGGCATCAACCAGGAAGGCGGCGTATCCATCGTCACCACCAAGGGCAATGCCTACGGTCATGTGGTACTGCGCGGCGGTAACGGCAAGCCCAACTACGACTCGGTGAGTGTGGCCATTTGTGAGCAGGAACTGACAAAAGCCGGCATACGCCCGAACATCATGGTCGATTGCAGCCACGCCAACTCCAACAAGGATCCGGCCCTGCAGCCGCTGGTGCTGGAGAACGTGGCCAACCAGATTCTCGAAGGCAACAACTCCATCGTCGGCCTGATGGTCGAGAGCCACCTGGGCTGGGGCAGCCAGTCGATTCCGAAGAACCTGTGCGACCTCAAGTACGGCGTATCCATCACCGATGCCTGCATCGACTGGGATACCACCGAAAAGAGCCTGCGCAGCATGCATGCCAAGCTCAAGGATGTACTGCCCAAGCGCCCTCGCGGCTGAGGGTACTGCAGTAAAAGAAAACGCCGGGCATTGCCCGGCGTTTTCGTATCCGCGTTCAACTCGCGGGGGCGTTTTGCCCCGTCGCGAGCGACCTGCTCACTGATGGCGCGCGCGACGCTCCATGTAGCGTTCGACGTAGGAGCACGAAGGAATCACCGTATAGCCCCTGCCTTCGGCGTATTGCAGCGCGTGCTCGGTAAGCGCTGCAGCAATGCCACGACCGCGCAGGGCATTGGGCACGAAGGTGCGATAGATATCCAGCGTCTGCTTGCCCAGATCCATGTAGGCCAGATAGGCACGATCACCATCGACGGTGGTCACGAACTGGTGACTCGTCTGGTCATGCTGGATGGACAACACCTCGCTCATCTTCACTCCTCTAGCCGCAAACCGTTAGCGGCGCATCTATTTTTACCCCATACCGACGCGTTGACGAAAGAACAAATTCGCCCCGCACTTCGGTCCAGGCAACTGGACAAGCTTATCAGCCGCAGAAGCACCCAGCCACGCGCAATCAGAAGCTCAGCAGGGCAATGCAGAGCAAGGCCGCGATCACCGGCACCAACACCGTGATGACGAAGATGTCCTTGTATGCCTGCTTGTGGGTCAAGCCCATGATCATCAGCATCGCGATCACCGCGCCACAATGCGGCAGCGAATCCAGCCCGCCCGCAGTGATCGTGGCGATACGATGCAGCACCTCAGGGTCGACACCCATCTCCAGATAACGCGGCGCCAGCGTCTGCATGAAGATCTGCAAGCCGCCAGACGAGGAGCCGACGATGCCCGATACCACACTGACCGAAGCGAACACCGACAGCAGCGGCGGCAGGTTCACACTCAGAACCCACTGAGCGAACTGAGCGAAACCCGCCGTCTGGATCACGACACCACCAAAACCGATCACCGCGGCGGTGTTGAGCAGCGGCATGATGGCATCGTCGGCGCCCTGCCCGAGCAAGCCGACGGTGTTGCGGCGCAAGGCCGGAAACATCAGCACCGCCACGCCGGTGGCGATCACCAGGGCGAGGCTGGGCCAGAGAATCGGTTGCGCCTGGCTGAAGGCCAGCAGTCCACCCAAGGAACCTTCGCCCGACACAACCATGCCCGACAGCGCCAGCAGGCGCGGCAACAGGATGATCCCGAGCACTACTACAATCGGTACCAGAGCCAAGCCCCAGTGCGGCCCGCTACCCGGGACACCGGCCAGTTGCTGCATGCGCTCATCCTGCGCGTTGGGCTCGAAGCCCTCGCCTCGTTCGCGCGCCAGACGCCATTCGCGCTGCAGATAAGCCATGCCCAAAACGATCATCACCAGCGATGCGAACAGGCCAATCCAGGCGCCGGCGAACAGGTCGGTGCCCAACGCACTGGCTGCGATCACGTTGTGAATCGAAGGAGAACCGGGCAAGGCCGTCATGGTGAAGGTGCCTGCGCCCAGGGCAGTCGCGGCGCAGAACAGGCGCTTGGGCAGATTAGCCTCGCGCATCAGAGTGATCCCCAGTGGATACATGGTGAAGATCACCACGAACACCACCACCCCGCCATAGGTCAGCACCGCGCAAACCAGCATCGCCACCCACAGCGTGCGCTGCGTGCCCAACCCAAGGGTGATGGCCTGAGCGATGCTGCTGGCAGCCTGGCTGGCGGCCATGACCTTGCCGAAGATCGCGCCACAGAGAAACAGCACGAAGAACTTACCAGCGAAGGTGAATGCCCCAAGGGGGCCGAACGGAAAGTGCTCGAGCAGCGCCTTCGGTACGGCAACGCCATTGGTAAGCGCCACCAGGATCGAACAAAGCAATGCTGCGATGAATATGTTCACCCCACGCAACGCCATGAAAATAAGTAGCGCCAAGCCGAACAGGAGTCCCAAATTGCCAAGCATCTGCGTTCCCTCTTTATTGTTTTAGTTCAGAAATCAGGACAGTTATAACAGTTCGTACAACCGCGACACTGTAGCGATTACGTAACTGACTGTTTTTTAGCCAACCCCCATACGCTCTAACCTTCAGCGTCTGGGCCGAAGAAAAAAAACTGCAACTCTTGCCCTGACTCCGTTTACTTACTAAAAGTAATAGGTAGTATGTACGCCGGCCAATTTCCCACACTAGGGGAATTGCTCTTTATGGAAAACTCCACCTCAAGGGGAACACGATGAACAACGTTCTGAAATTCTCTGCTCTGGCTCTGGCCGCAGTTCTGGCTACCGGTTGCAGCAGCATGTCCAAAGAAACCGAAGCTCGTCTGACTGCTACCGAAGACGCAGCTGCTCGCGCCCAAGCCCGTGCCGACGAAGCCTACCGCAAGGCTGATGAAGCTCTGGCCGCCGCTCAGAAAGCTCAGCAGACCGCTGACGAAGCTAACGAGCGTGCTCTGCGCATGCTGGAAAAAGCCAGCCGCAAGTAATTGCGACTCGTTTTTTCGAAAGCCGCCCCAGGCAACTGGTGCGGCTTTTTTATTGCCTGCTACCAAGGCCACTGATCTTCAGGCAATAAAAAAGCCCGCCGACACGAATGCAGACGGGCATCTTGGCAACCGGTCAGGTCAGAACGTACCTTCGCTGCTCACCGCCACACTGTCGGTTTGCGCTGCGATAGGCACCGGCAAGCCGTCTTCGGCAGCCACTACCTCACGAACCATATCCCAATCGAGACGCAGGCCGCTGAGCTCGTCACGCTTGAGCAGCGCGTTGATCACCGCCGTGTGCTTGTCGACGACAGACGGGTCACCTTCGTCATCCAGCGGTGCATGTGCTTCGAGATAGACCTTGCCACCACTCACCCCGAACTTGTAAGGCTCGTTGAGAATCCGCACCGGCGTACCGACCGGCACCAACCCGGCCAACTCCAGCACGTTGTGGTTGAGCATGCGGAAGCAGCCATGGCTGACGCGCATGCCAATGCCGAACTTCTTGTTCGAACCATGGATCAGGTAGCCCGGGAACGACAGCGTCAGCTTGTACGGGCCCAGCGGGTTGTCCGGCCCTGGCGGAACCACGGTGGGCAGGAAATCACCCTCGGCAGCGTGTTCCTCACGAATCGACTTGGGCGGATACCAGGCCGGGTTCGGCGTCTTCACAGTGACGTGACCGACGCCCAATGGCGACCCCCAGCCCTCACGACCGATCCCCAGCGGGAAGGTATGCACCACGTTCTGCCCTTTCGGGAAGTAGTACAGACGATATTCAGCCAGGTTGATCACGATACCTTCACGCGGGCCAGGCGGCAGCACGTAGCGCGTCGGCAAAATGACCTCGGTGCCCTCGCCCGGCAGCCAGGGATCCACGCCCGGGTTGGCCGCGACCATTTCCAGATAACCGAGGTCATTTGCCGCTCCCAGGTCGGCGAAGGTGTCCTCGTACTTGGCCTTGATCACCTGTACCTGACCTACCACGTCCTCGCCTGGCGGCGGCAGCGGAAATTCGAGAGCCTGCACTGCGGCACTGGAGCACAGTGCGACCAGAGTCAGGCAGCGGTTGACCGCAGAAAAGCGCGACAACATCCGGGAGTCCCTTGAAGAGTTGAATGATATTGCGGCGATTGTACACCGCCGCTGGAAAGCCTGGCAGACCTCAGCCGTCCGCCCAGTTCGAGCACAAGCCCTGGCGCTGTGCCTCGAAGGTCGCCAGACAGGCAGGACAGAGTCGACGATCACGCAGCCAGACCTTTTCCAGCGCACGCCAACGCGGCTGCGCCGGCAACAAACCGCCGCACAGCGTTCGATCAGCATGCCCGCCCAGGCGCAACTGGCGAGCCACCAGATGCACACGCACCTCACGACAGGCGAACAGATCCAGCTGCTCATCCGGCTCGATCAGTTGATAGGCATATAGGGACCAGGCGGGACGCGGCATCTGGAGCTCCGTGACAGGTCGGCCACATTAGCCGAAAGGCTCGAGGCGGAAAAGCCTCTGCCTACTCAGTTTTCTGCCAGCAACACGCGCTCAGAGCATGGGTTTCAAAGCCGGCCAGACGTTGTCCAGCAACACGGCCTGCGCCGACTCGGTCGGATGAATGCCATCGGCCTGCATCATCCCTGGCACGCCACCGACACCCTCGAGGAAAAACGGCACCAGCGGCACCTTCTTCTGCTCCGCCACATCCGCGAAGACCTGGGCAAACGCCTTGGTGTAGCGAGCGCCATAATTGGGCGGCAGGCGCATCCCCAAAATGAGCACCTTGGCCCCTGCCTGTTGTGACTTCTCGACCATCGACGCAAGATTCTGTTGCAATTGCGCGGGAGGCTGCCCACGCAGACCGTCGTTGCCCCCCAGCTCGATGATGACCAGCTCCGGCTTGTGCTCGGCGATCAGCGCAGAGAGCCGCGCGGCGCCGCCTGCACTGGTATCGCCGCTGATCGACGCATTGACCACCGACTGCTCGAAACCCTCCTTCTCGAGGCGTTTTTCCAGCAGAGCGACCCATCCCACGCGGCTATCCAGGCCAAAAGCCGCGCTGATACTATCGCCGACCACAAGCAGGGTGCCTGCAACCGCTCCCTGAGCCCAGAACATAAGGGCCAAGGCACCACTCAGCCACCATGCACGCATTTGGAATCTCCATGACTTCGAGCATTCTCGCTGCGCGGAACCTTAACAAAGTGGTCAGCAGCACGGAAGGCGAGCTGACGATCCTCCATGACCTCGACCTGGACCTGAACAAAGGCGACAGCCTGGCCATCGTCGGCAGTTCCGGCTCTGGCAAATCCACCCTGCTCGGCCTGCTCGCCGGGCTCGACCTGCCCAGCGGCGGCGCCGTGCTGCTGGCTGGCAAGAATCTCAGCGAACTCGATGAAGACCAGCGTGCACGACTGCGTGCCGAGCATGTCGGCTTCGTGTTCCAGTCATTCCAGTTGCTCGATAGCCTCAACGCGCTGGAGAACGTCATGCTGCCGCTGGAACTGGAAGGCCATGCCGATGCCCGACAGCGTGCCCGCGCCCTGCTCGAACGCGTCGGTCTGGGTCAACGTCTGACCCACTACCCGCGCCAGCTCTCCGGTGGCGAACAACAGCGTGTGGCGATCGCGCGAGCCTTCGCCGCCGAACCTGACGTGCTGTTCGCCGACGAACCCACCGGCAATCTCGACAGCCATACCGGTGAACGCATCAGCGACCTGCTCTTTCAGCTCAACCAGGAACGCGGCACCACTCTGGTACTGGTCACCCATGACGAGCGACTGGCGCATCGCTGCCAGCGCCTGATCCGCCTGGAAGGCGGACACCTGATCGACCGCGTGGAGCCCTGATGAAGCGCGTGCCCTTCACTCGCCTGTTTTCGCTCGCCGCCCGCCAACTGCTGCGCGATGCTCGCGCCGGCGAGTTGCGAGTGCTGTTCTTCGCCCTGCTGGTCGCGGTGGCGGCCAGCAGCGCCATTGGCTATTTCAGCGCGCGGCTGAACGACGCCATGCTGCAGCGCGCCAGCGAGTTTCTGGCGGCTGATCTGCGCCTGAGCGGCAGCACGCCAGCCAGTCAGGAACAAATCGACGCGGGGCTCAAACTGGGCCTCGATCACGCCCGGGCGGTGGAATTTTCCAGCGTCGTGGCCGCCGGGGACGGCATCCAGCTGGCCAGCGTCAAGGCCACCAGCAGTCGCTACCCGCTACGCGGTGAGCTGAGAAGCGCCGCCGAGCCCTACGCGCCCGAGGAAGTGGGCTCCGGGCCACGCCCCGGAGAAGCCTGGGCCGAGGCCCGCCTGATGGTGGCGCTGAACCTGAAGATTGGCGATGAGCTGGAGATAGGGTCCAAGACCCTGCGCTTGAGCCGCGTCCTGACCTATGACCCGGACACCGCTGGCGACTTCTATAGCCTGACGCCGCGCGTGCTGATGAATCTCGATGATCTCGCCGCCACCGAGGTGGTTCAACCGGGCAGCCGCGTGCGCTTTCGTGAGCTCTGGCGCGGTGATGCTGATGCCCTCGCCGCCTATCGCAAGGCCGTCGAAGCTGGCCTGGAACCCAATCAGCGTCTGGACGATGCCCGCGATGGCAACCGCCAGGTCGGTGGTGCACTCGGCCGCGCCGAGCGCTACCTGAACCTGGCCAGCCTGGCAGCCGTGCTGCTCGCTGGCGTCGCGGTGGCGCTGTCGGCGGCACGCTTCGCGGCGAGGCGCTTCGATGCCAGTGCGTTACTGCGTTGCCTGGGGCTGTCACGCCGCGAAGCGCTGGCCCTGTTCGGCCTGCAACTGGCGCTACTCGGGCTGATTGCCTGCGTGATCGGCGCGCTGCTGGGCTGGGCAGGCCAGCATGTGCTGTTCTATCTGCTGCGCGGACTGATCCCCGATGACCTGCCACCGGCCAGTCTGTGGCCGGCGTTGGCCGGCATGGCCACTGGGCTGGTGGCGCTGGCCGGTTTCGCCCTGCCGCCACTGGCCGCGCTGGGGCGGGTACCGCCGCTGCGCGTGCTACGCCGCGACATGCTGCCGGTACCGGCGAGCTCCTGGCTGGTCTACGGCGCGGCACTGGTTGCGCTGGGCCTGATCATGTGGCGCCTGAGCCTGGATCTGAAATTGACGCTGGCACTGCTGGGCGGCGGACTGCTCGCTGCGCTGCTGCTCGGCGGTTTGCTGCTGCTCGGCCTGCAAAGCCTACGCCGCCTGCTGCAGCGCGCTTCCCTGCCCTGGCGTCTGGGATTGGGCCAACTGCTGCGGCATCCGCTCGCTGCTGCGGGGCAGTCCCTGGCCTTCGGCCTGATCCTGCTGGCCATGGCGCTGATCGCCCTGCTGCGCGGCGAATTGCTCGATACCTGGCAGGACCAGTTGCCGGAAGATGCCCCCAACCATTTCGCCCTCAACGTGCTGCCGGCCGAGCGCGATGCCTTCGCCGCGCGCCTGGCCGAACTGTCGCCACATCCGGCGCCGCTGTATCCGGTGGTACCGGGCCGGCTGATCATGATCAACGACGAGCCGGTGCGCCAACTGGTGACCAAGGAAAGCCGTGGCGAGCGCGCCATCCAGCGCGACCTGAGCCTGACCTGGGCCGAGCAGTTGCCGCCTGACAACCAGATCATCGCCGGCAGTTGGTGGAGCGCCGAGCACGCCAGCGGCTTGCCTGGGGTTTCCGTCGAAGCCGAGCTGGCCGAAAGCCTGCACCTGAAGCTCGGCGATCGCCTGCGCTTCAACGTCGGGGGTATCGAGCGCGAAGCCCAGGTCAGCAGCCTGCGCCAGGTGGATTGGGACAGTTTCCAGCCCAATTTCTACATGATCTTCGAGCCACAGACCCTGCAGGATCTGCCCGCCACCTACCTGACCAGCTTCTACCTGCCGCCGGGCCACGACTCGGAACTGGTCGCGCTCAGCCGCGCCTTCCCCAGCATGACGCTGCTGCAGGTCGATGCGCTGCTGGCACAACTGCGCAGCATCCTCGCCCAGGTCACCCTGGCCATCGAGTACGTGCTGCTGTTCGTGCTCGCAGCCGGCGTCACCGTGCTGCTCGCCGGGCTGCAGGCGACGCTGGACGAGCGCATTCGTCAGGGTGCGCTGCTGCGCGCGCTGGGCGCCGAACGCAAGCTGCTGGTCAGTGCCCGGCGCGCCGAGTTCGGTCTGCTCGGCGCTGCTGCCGGTCTGCTCGCGGCCGTCGGCTGTGAGCTGGTGAGTTTCCTGCTCTACCGTTATGCCTTCGACATGAGCTGGCAACCGCACCCCTGGCTGCTCCTGCTGCCGCTGATCGGTGCCCTGCTGATCGGTCTGGCCGGCGTACTCGGCACCCGCCGCGCACTCAATGCCAGCCCCTTGAGCGTGCTACGCGAAGGCTGAGAACCTTGAGAGGGGTTTGCTAGACTTGGCGCCCCTCTCAGGACCCGAGACACCATGAGCCGCTATCGCCCCCCTCGCCCAGCCGGTACGCCATTGATCACGCCCGAGGGCGAAGCGCGCCTGCGCGCCGAGCTGCACGAGCTGTGGCACGTGCGCCGGCCACAGGTGACCCAATCGGTCAGCGAGGCGGCAGCCCAGGGCGACCGCTCGGAAAACGCCGAGTACACCTACGGCAAGAAGATGCTGCGCGAGATCGACAGCCGCGTGCGCTTTCTCACCAAACGCCTGGAAAAGCTCAAGGTCGTCAGCGAAAAACCGTCCGATCCGAACAAGGTGTACTTCGGTGCCTGGGTCACCATCGAGGACGAGGACGGCGAGCAGTCGCGCTACCGTATCGTCGGCCCCGACGAACTGGACCTGAAGCAGGGCCTGATCAGCATCGACTCACCGCTGGCCCGCGCCCTGGTCGGCAAGGAACTGGATGCCGAGGTTCGGGTGCACAGCCCCAGTGGCGAGAAGACCTGCTACATCGTCGAGATTGATTACCCATGACGCCCGGCAGGTTCGCTAACTCATCGAGTTTCGCACCACCGCCATCCACTCCTCTCGCGATTCGGCAGCCCAGTGGTTACCCGGCTTGAGCCAAATTGGGTCAAACGTTCGCGGGCGACCGCCAAAGTAATTCACCCAACCGAGTCCCGAAATCTGCGCCAGCGGGACGTCGAACTCTTTAATGTAAAGATGAGCGTCTTGTGGCAGGTCTGAGAAAGGCGGCAGTTGCATGTCTGTGCTCTCAGCGCCGAGTGATCAAACCCTGGCGCGCCACTCGCACCAGCTCGCCGACTGTTTGTGCCAGATCCCCAGCGCTGGGAGCCTGGATCACCGCCAGGTCGAAACTGTCGCGGGCGAAGCGGTTCAACGACTCGCCGGTCTGCACGAACTGGATGCGAAACGCACGCGACCCGGCCCAGCGCTTGGGCCAGCCTTCGAGATAACGCAGCAAGGTGGGTTGGTGGCTTCCGCCAAGCAGCACGCGTGGATTGCGCAGCAGCAGGCCCGAGGTAATGGGCGCCAGACGAATAAGGGGTTGGGGACAGATCATGGTCGAGTCTCCGCCTCGAGAATCCCGCTGGGCAGCGGTGAGAGGCGACACCGAACCAGCGCTTTAGCGGAATTTCAGGCATTGATGACAACACCCTGTGGCGCCCCGCAAGTAGCTGTTTAAATCGGCGCAGGCAGCATCCTAGAGAAGCTGACGGCTTACTGTCAAGGCGCACCCAACCTTCGATTGGCCGACGCCCACCTGGCCACTCGCGAGGCAGCAAAACGCTCCGCCGTCGGGCTTCGATGCACGCATCCAGCCACTCAACCTGCGGTCTTTTGCATGAGGTGACGTGTCGACACGTAACAGAACTTAGCCAGCGATATAGCTGCCAGATCGCACCAATTTCAGCAAAAGTACCGATTTAGAGGGTTCCCTGGCGATTGCAAGAGGATGGCATGTTTCCTGCCATCGTTCTTGCGCCGTACATGCCAAGGGATGGGCGTGATCCGTGTTGCGGGAAGCAGCTGACTGCCTCAAAACAACAACCATCGAGAGCGCCCATGAAGAACAATAAGACCCTGCTCGCCCTCTGCCTCGGCGCCGGCCTGCTCGCCAGCGGCCAGACCCAGGCTTTCTGGTTCGGTTCATCCGGCTATACCCAGACCAAATACCCCATCGTCCTCGGCCACGGCATGCTCGGTTTCGACAGCATCCTCGGCGTCGACTACTGGTACGGCGTCCCGGCCGCCTTGCGCCGCGATGGCGCCAGTGTCTACGTCACCGAAGTCAGCCAGCTGGACACCTCCGAAGCACGTGGCGAGCAATTGCTGCAGCAGGTCGAGGACATCGTCGCCATCAGCGGCAAGGGCAAGGTCAACCTGGTCGGCCACAGCCATGGCGGCCCGACCACACGCTATGTCGCTGCCGTGCGCCCGGACCTGGTCGCATCCGTCACCAGCGTAGGCGCTCCGCACAAGGGCTCGGCCGCTGCCGACTTCCTCAAGGGCATCAGCGATGGTCCGGCCGGCCCGGTCGCCACCCCACTGCTGGTAGGGATCGTCAACGGCCTCGGTACGCTGATCAACTTCCTCTCCGACAGCTCCAGCACCACGCCACAGAACGCCCTGGGTTCGCTGGAATCGCTCAACAGCGAAGGCGCGGCGCGCTTCAACGCCAAGTTCCCGCAGGGCCTGCCCACCACCGCCTGCGGTGAAGGCGCTTACAGCGTCAATGGCGTGCGTTACTTCTCCTGGAGCGGCACCAGCCCGCTGACCAACATGCTCGACCCGAGCGACCTGCTGCTGGGCGCCGCCTCGCTGACCTTCGGCAACGAAGCCAACGACGGTCTGGTCGGCCGTTGCAGCTCGCACATGGGCCAGGTGATCCGCGACAACTACCGGATGAATCACCTCGACGAGGTCAACCAGACCCTGGGCCTGACCAGCCTGTTCGAGACCGATCCGGTGACCGTCTACCGGCAACATGCCAACCGCCTGAAGAACGCCGGGCTGTAAGCGCAGAACCTCTCGTAGGGTGCGCATCGTGCACCCTACGAGGCATTGGCTCTGAGCCCGGTTTGGGTCGGGAGCAATCCCGATCCGACGCCTTACTGGAATCTGCCGTGAAGAAAACCCTGTTCGCCCTGCCCATCCTGATCGCTGCTGGTCTGGCGTTGATGCTGTACCTGGAACCCGGACATCGCCCCACCCCGCTCAGCACGCCTGTCGCTACGACGCCTGCACAGCGAGTGACGGAGCCCACTGTCCAGGCCATGGCGGCGACTGCAGGTAAAGCGCAGAAGCAATCCGCCAAGCTCGCCCTGCCCGGTTCCTTCGTCGGCACCGAAGTCGACGGCAGCTTTCGCGTGGATGCTGCCGGTAACCTGATCATCAGCGAGGATATCCGGCGGATCTTCGATTACTTCCTCGCCAGCATCGGCGAAGAAAGCCTGGACGCCAGCGTTTCGCGTCTGCGTGCCTACATCGACAGCCAGCTTCAGGAACCGGCACGGGCCCGTGCGCAGGCACTGCTGGAGCAATACCTGAGCTACAAGCGTGAGCTGGTGCTGCTGGAGCGCGACCTGCCGCAGATGGGCAATCTCGATGCCATGCGCCAGCGCGAAAGCGCTGTACAAGCCTTGCGCGCACGGCTGTTCGACAACGAGACCCACCAGGCCTTCTTCGCCCGCGAGGAAGGCTACAACCGCTTCACCCTGGAGCGTCTGGCCATCCAGCACGACGACAGAATGAGCGCGCAAGAGAAAGGCGCGGCCGTCGACCGGCTGCGCGCCTCCCTGCCTGAGGAGTTGCAGGACGCGGTACTGCCACAACTGCAGCAGGAGCTGCGGCAGAACACGGCGCGCCTGCAAGCCGAAGGCGCCAGCGCGGCGCAGATCCGCCAGATGCGTCAGCAACTGGTAGGCGCCGAAGCTACCACACGCCTGGAGGCGCTCGATAGCCAGCGGCAGAACTGGCAGAAACGCCTGGACGACTATCTCGCGGCGAAAGCGCGAATAGAAGCCAGCGAAGGCCTCAGCACGGGTGACAAGCGCGCGGCTATCGACGCGCTGGCCGCCGAACGCTTCGATGAACGTGAGCGCCTGCGCCTGGACGCCGCCGAGCAATTGGCGGCTGCCAGCAAGAAGCAGTAGCCTCAGGTGCTGTCGCGCATCACCAGTTCGAAGCCCACGTCGATGCAATGCTGCTCGGGGGTTTCGCCGCGCATCAGCGCCAGCAGCATGTTCGCCGCCAACTCACCGATCTGCCCCCGCGTAGTACGCACGGTGCTCAGCGCCGGATGCATCCAGGCCGCAGCGGGCAGGTCGTTGAAGCCGGCGATGGCCAGGCGCCCTGGCACCTCCAACCCCAGTTGCCGCGCGCGAAACAGCGCGCCCATGGCTAGGTCGTCGTTGTTGAAGAACACCGCATCGATCTGTGGCTGCTGCGCCAGCAGACGATCGAGCAGCTCGGCGCCGAGGCCGATGGACGACAGCTGCGGCGTCAGCAGCTCCAGCGCCGGATCATGGCGATTGAGGTAATGCATCACCTGGCGATAGCCCTCGGCGCGCTGCAAGGTGCGCGGGTCGAGCTGCGCCGCGGCGAAGGCGATATGGCGATAGCCGCGTTGCACCAGGGCGCGGGTCATGGCGGCACCGGCCTCGATCTGCGAAAAGCCGACGCAATAGTCTTCCGGCTCCTCGCTCAGCTCCATCAGCGTCACCAGCGGGCAACTGCTGGCACCGAGGATTTCGCGCGCGGCATCGCTGCGCTCGAAGCCCGTGACCAGCAGACCAGCGGGCTGGTGCGCCAGGTAGGAGCGCAGCAGACGCTCGTCTTCCTCGACCCGGTAGTGGCTGACGCCAATCATCATCTCGAAGCCGGCCGGCATCAGCACGCGCTGGATGGCTTCGACGGTGTCGACGAACACCGAGTTCGACAATGACGGAATCACCACTGCCACCAGGTTGGAACGCGAACTGGCGAGCGCCCGCGCGGCCGGGTTAGGCACATAGCCCAGCGCCTGGGCCGCGCGCATCACCTGCTCGCGCAATGCATCGGACACTCGCCCCGGCTGCGACAGTGCACGCGAGGCAGACATCAGCGAACAGCCTGCAGCCTTGGCCACATCGGACAGGGTGACGCGTTCGGCAGAGCGGCGACGGCGTTGAGTCATAGCGCCTCCATTGGTTACCAGCGGCCGATTCTAGCAGCCCTGCCGGTGAATAAAGCGCGGGACACGCCGCCCGGGGTAACGCCACCATGCAAGGAGCGTTACCACCTGCGTGCCCCGCGAAACTGCGAACCTGCCCAGGATCGGCTGCGCGTTAGTCGCACCTGAACCTGGGCAAGTCCTTACAAAGCGGCCTTCTCGGCTTCGGCCTGAACCTGATCGAACAGTTGCTGGCCGACCGTGTCGACGACCTTCTGGATCGCCGGCGCGGCCTTCTCACGCATACGCTGCACCTGGGCCGGATCCACCTCGTTGATCTGCATACCCTTGCCTTTCAGCTCGGCCAGCGCACGAGCGGCCTCTTCGCGGGTGTCCTTGCGCTCGAAGTCACGCGCCTTCTTGGCCGCTTCCAGCAGGATGTTCTGCTCGGTCTGCGACAAGCCGTCCCACCAGCGTTTGGACACGGTGACGATCCACGGGCTATACACGTGGTTGGTCACGGTGAGGTACTTCTGCACCTCGTAGAACTTCGAAGACAGAATGGTGTTGAACGGATTTTCCTGACCGTCGACCGCCTTGGTCTCCAAAGCAGTGAACAGTTCGGAGAATGGCAGCGGCACCGCATTGGCGCCCATCAGTTTGAAGGTATCGAGGAACACCGGGTTGGGCATGACCCGCAGCTTGATGCCGGAGAAGTCTTCCAGCTTGTCGATTGGACGACTGTTGTTGGTCAGGTTGCGAAAGCCGTTCTCCCAGTACACCAGGCCGACCAGGCCCTTCTCTTCGAGCTTGTCCATGACCTGACGGCCGACCGGACCGTCGAGCACGGCGTCGGCCTGCTCGGCGCTGCTGAACAGGAACGGTGTGTCCCATACCGCCATTTCCTTGGTGATGCCGACCAGGGTGGCAGTGGAGCCGACCATCATCTCCTGCGCCCCGCCGATCAGCGCGCTCTGCATCTGATCATCGGAACCCAGGCTGGCAGCGCCGAAGGTGCGCACCTTGAGTTTGCCATCGGAGGCCTTGGCCACTTCCTCGGCGAACAGCTTGGCCGCACGGCCCTGGTTGCTGTTCTCGTTGAGGCCATAGCCGAAGCGGATCATGCGCGAGCGCACCTCGTCGGCATGGACAGTGAAGCTGGCGAGTGGGCTGCACAGCATGGCAGCGGTGAGGATGGCGAGCAGCGGACGTTTCATCGGTACTACCTCTTATTGTTGTGAATGATGCCGGCGCGCCAAAGCCGGCAGGTCAACTCAGCGCAACCAGGCCAGTGGCACGGTAACCAAGGCCGGGAAAGCCACCAGCAACACGACGATGGCCAGATAGATCAGGAAGAACGGCATCACCCCGCGCACCAGCACCTCCATGCGCAACTTGCCGATACCGCCAACGACGTTGAGCACGGTGCCGACCGGCGGGGTGATCAGGCCGATGGAGCCGATCAGCACGAACATCACGCCGAAGTACACCGGATCGACGCCAGCCTTGATCGCGATGGGCGCCAGCACCGGTGCCAGAATCAGGATGGTCGGGGTCAGGTCCAGCACCATGCCCACGGCAATCATCAGCAGCATGATCGCCAGCACCAGAAGCCGCGGATGTTCGGCCAATGGCCCAAGCATGGCGCCGATCTCGTCCGGCAACTGCGCCAGGGTGATCATGTAGGCCGATACCGTGGCGGCAGCGCAGAGGAACATCACCGATGCGGTGGTACGGCTGGCGCGGGTCAGGGTTTCCACCAGGTCGCTCCAGCTCAGCTCTCGGTAGAGCAAGGTGGACACGGCCAACGCATACACCGCCGCGACCACGGCGGCCTCGGTCGGCGTGAAGATGCCAAAGCGCAAACCGCCGACGATGATCACTGGCAACATCAGCGCCGCCGCACCGTCGACCAGCACCCGGCGGCGCTCGGCGGCACTGGCTTTGGGCGGCGTTGGCTCGGTGAAACCACGGGCGATCAGGGTCCAGGCGATGATCAGGCCGGCACCCATGATCAGCCCCGGTACCAGGCCGGCCATGAACAGTTGGCTGATGGAGGTGTTGGTGACCACACCGTAGATCACGAACGGCATCGACGGTGGAATGATCGGCGCGATGATGCCGCCGGCAGCCACCAGGCCAGCCGATGAATGCACCGGGTAACCGCGCTGGCGCATCATCGGCAGGAGCAAGGTGGCCAGTGCCGCGGTGTCGGCCAGAGCCGAACCGGACATGCTGGCCAGCAGCACCGCAGCGGCGATGGCGACGTAGCCGAGGCCGCCGCGCAGGTGGCCGAAGTAGGCCTGGGCCATGGCGATGATGCGCCGAGAAATACCGCCGGCGTTCATCAGCTCGCCGGCCAGGATGAAGAACGGCACGGCTAGCAGCGGGAAGCTGTCGGCGCCGGCGAGCAGGTTCTGCGCCAGCAACTGCACGTCCCAGAAATCCAGATACCACATCAGCACGGCTGCGGTGAGGATCAAGGCGAACGCAATGGGCATGCCGAATGCCATGAACCCCAGCAGGGACGAAAGAAATACCGCGACAGTCATCGGCAGGTCCTCGATGGGCAGTGCCCGTCTTGTTGCAATGGGGTCGGCATCATTCGATGTGCGCCTCGGTCAGCCCGCTCTGCGGTGCGTGGCGCCAGAGCTTGACCAGTTGCACCACGGCGAGAATCGCCAGCACCAGCATGCTCACCAGCACTGGCAGCATGGCCAGTACGACCGGATAACCGACCACCGTACTGACGTTGCCCCAACCGAACTGCACCTGGTTCCAGGCCCCCCAGGCCGAGAGCAGACTGGCCCCGGCGACCAGGATCCAGCTCAGCGAATCCACCAGCCGTTGCACCAGCTGCGGGAAACGGTCGCGAATCATGCGAAAGGTCATCAACTCGCCCCGACGCATGCCGGAGGCCACTCCAACGAAGATCAGCCAGACGAAGGCCAGGCGTGACAGCTCTTCTGCGCCGGGCCACCCCGTGCCGAATGCATAGCGCAGCACCACGTTGGTGAACACCGCCACCACCATGAAGGTCATCAGCAGCGCCATCAGGCCATCGGTCAGGCGGTCGAAACCGCGTGCGATACGCCCTTCGTAGATCGGCTCGGCGCCCAGCTGCACGTCTTGGTTAGCGCTATCAATTTCACCATCGAGAGCATCCTGCGCTTCGCTCGAGGCCGCCTCCACGGCATTACGACGAACCCAGGCCTGGATATCGGATAGCAGGACATCAACCGGCTGCTGCGCATCGACGACCAACACATGCGGCTCGCCCGCCGGACTCTCGAGGGTAGAGAACTGGCTGTCGACCAGCGAAATCGGCATGAAATGTCCCGGCCGAGCACCCACGCGCTTTACAGCGGTGGCGTGCGCGATGTCCAGGTGCACGAACTGCAGCCCCGGAATCGCCTGGCGCAAACGCTCGCGATAGGCACGTTTGAGCGCCGAGCAGGCCAGCACGAAGCATTCACCGGCCGCCTGCGCCGCCAGCATCTGCTCGCACAGCGCATCCAGCCAGTGACGACGGTCTTCGTCGCTCAGCGCGATACCCGCACGCATGCGTTCTACATTTTCGGAAGGATGGAAATGATCGGCTTCGATATGACGCCAGCCGAGGGCGGTGGCGACCGCCTGGCTGATCTCGCTCTTGCCGGAGCCACTGACGCCCATGACCACGAGCGTGGTACGGGCCGGCAATGCGGAAGGCTGCTGTTGCATGGGAACTCCATGGGCACCATCCGAGGTGGTGCCGCTCATTGTTTGAGCCGAATGTTAGCGCTATCCAAAACGTTCGACAACCCTCCCATGGCAACATTTCGTAGAGCATTTCCTCTGATCAGCAACACACAGCGCTGGCCCGCAGCCGGCGGACACGCTCAAGATCGCCTACCTGCAAAGAAGGAGACATTTCGCCAATGCACCGGCTGAAACGCTGCGCCTGGCTGCCCACGCTGTTGCTGCCGCTGGCTGCGCAGGCCGAAACCACCGCGTACCAGGCCGATCCGCTGGTAGTCACCGGCAGCCGCTACCAAGCCAGCGGCTGGCAGTTGCCCTTCTCCGTCAACCGCATCGATGCCGAGCAGGCGACGCTGGGCAAACCAGGCGTCAACCTGTCCGAAGCCCTTGGCAGCGCGCCGGGGGTGGTGGCGCAGAACCGCCAGAACTATGCGCAGGACCTACAGATTTCCTCGCGCGGCTTTGGCGCACGCTCGGCATTCGGCATTCGCGGCATCAAGCTATTGGCCGACGGCGTGCCGCTGTCCAACCCCGACGGTCAGGGCCAGGCGGCGACCTTCGATCTCGATACCCTGGAGCGCATAGAGGTGCTACGCGGCCCCTTCGCCAGCGTCTACGGCAGCAACTCTGGCGGCGTCATCCAGCTGTTTTCACGCGATGGCGAAGGCCCGCCCAAGGTCTCCGTCGACACCTCTCAGGCTGCCTACGGCACCAGCCGTACCCGCGTCGCCGCCGAGGGCGGCAACGACAAGGCCGGCTTCATCATCAATCGCTCGCACTTCGAGACCGATGGCTACCGCGACCACAGCGGCGCCATCCTCGACAAGACCTTCGCCAAGCTGACCCTGTACCCGGATGACGCGAGCAAGCTCAGCCTGAGCGTCAGCGAACTGGATCAGAATGACACCCAGGATCCGCAGGGTCTGACCTGGGCGCAGGTACAGAACAACCGCCGCGCCGCCGCCCCAAGCGCGCTGCTGTTCAACACGCGCAAGACCGTCGACCATCGCCAGTTCGCCCTTAACTACGAGCGCAGCTTCGCTGCCGGCACCTGGCAGAGCACTGTCTACAGCGGTACACGACGGGTGATTCAGTACCAGTCGATTCCCGTGGCCGTACAGACACCGGCCTCTCAGTCCGGCGGCGTGATCGATTTTGAACGTCGCTTTCACGGTATCGGCAACCGCTGGATCCAGTCGTTCGACCTCGGCAGCAGCCTGCTGACCGTCACCACCGGCCTGGATTACGACCATTCACGCGACGATCGCCAGAGCTATGAGAACTTCGTCGGCAGCACCCTGGGCGTGAAAGGCAACCTGCGCCGTGACGAGCGTAACGAGGTCACCAGCTTGTCGCCCTATGTCCAGGCTGCCTGGCAGTTGGCCAAGCTCGACCTGCAGGCCGGCCTGCGCCACAACCAGGTGGAATTCGAGGTGGACGACCGCTTCCTGAGCAATGGCGATGACAGCGGCTCGGTCACCTACCGCGAGCTGACGCCAACCCTGGGCGCCAGCTACGCCTTGTCGCCAGACCTGAATGTCTACGCCAGCTGGGGCAAGGGTGTGGAGACGCCGACGCTTAACGAGTTGTCCTATTCGGGCGCCGACAACAGCTTCGGCTTCGACCTCAAGCCGGCCACCAGCGAGCAGTTCGAAGTTGGCCTCAAGGCGCGTCTGGGCGAGACGAGCAGCCTGCAACTGGCGCTGTTTCAGATCGATACCGACGACGAACTGGTGGTCGAATCAGCCAGTGGCGGTCGCTCACGCTTCCAGAATGCCGCCCAGACCCGCCGTCGCGGCGTCGAGCTGGCCCTGGAAAGCCGACTGAGCGAAACCCTGCGCGCCAATCTCGCCTACACCCAGATCGATGCCGTCTACAGCCAGGACTTCACCAGCAACGGCCGGCTGATCGAGTCGGGCAACCACCTGCCGGGCATTCCCGCGCGCACGCTCTATGGTGAGCTGGCCTGGCAACCGCTGGAATGGTTCAGCAGCAGCGTCGAAGGCCTCTATCGCAGCAAGCTCTACGTCGAGGACAGCAACACCGCCAAGGCGGCGCCCAGCTACGCGCTGTTCAACTGGCAGGCGCGCTTCGAACAGAAGGCCGGCGCGCTGACCTTCAACCAGGTGCTGCGTATCGACAACTTGCTGGATCGCCAGTACATCGGCTCGGTGATCGTCGGCGATGGCAACGGCCGCTATTACGAACCCGGCCCGGAGCGCGCCTGGTACGTCGGCGCGGGTGTGCAGTACCAGTTCGATTAAAGCTGACAACGAACGAGCTCCCCTCTCCCACTTGTGGGAGAGGGGCTGGGGGAGAGGGCTGACTCCCCTCCGATGATGGTGCCAGCTCGGGTGCGCACGCTGCACCCTACGGTTGCACGCCCTTACAGACTGCGCGCAATCACCATGCGCTGCACGTCGCTGGTGCCTTCGTAGATCTGGCATACGCGCACGTCGCGGTAGATGCGCTCGACCGGAAAGTCCTTGAGGTAGCCGTAGCCGCCCAGGGTCTGGATCGCCGCAGAACACACCCGTTCGGCCATCTCCGAGGCGAACAGTTTGGCCATCGAGGCCTCGGTCAGGCACGGCTGGCCGGCTTCACGCAGGCTGGCGGCGTGATGCACCATCTGCCGCGCCACGGCGATCTGCGTCGCCATATCGGCCAGGCGGAAGGCCACCGCCTGGTGTTCGATGATCGGCTTGCCGAACGTCACTCGCTCATGGGCGTAATCACGCGCCGCATCGAGCGCGGCCCGCGCCATACCCACAGACTGCGCGGCGATACCGATGCGTCCACCTTCCAGATTGGCCAGGGCGATGCGATAGCCCTCGCCCTCCTCGCCCAGACGCAGCTCAGCCGGGATACGCACGCCGTCGAGCTGGATCTGGCAGGTGTCGGAGGCATGCTGGCCGAGCTTGTCCTCCACGCGCACCACCGAGAATCCGGGGGTATCGGTGGGCACGATAAAAGCGCTGATGCCCTTCTTGCCCGCCTGCGGGTCGCTGACGGCGAAGACGATGACCATGCCGGCATGGCTACCGGAAGTGATGAACTGCTTGGCACCATCGAGCACATAGTGGTCGCCGTCGCGCCGGGCTCGGGTGCGCAAGTCGCTGGCATCGGAGCCGGCCTGCGGCTCGGTCAGGGCGAAGGCGCCAAGCATGCTGCCCTCGGCCAGCGGACGGAGAAAGTGCTGTTTCTGCGCCTCGCTGCCGTACTTCAGGATCGGCATGCAGCCCACCGAGTTATGCACGCTCATGATGGTGGAACAGGCGCCATCACCAGCGGCGATCTCCTCCAACGCCATGGCGTACGCCAGGTGACCGGTCTCGGCGCCGCCCCACTGCTCGGGCACCAGCATGCCCATAAAGCCCAGCTGGCCCATCTCGGCGATCGCCTCGGCCGGGAAACGATGCTCGCGATCCCAGTCGGCGGCGAAGGGTTTCAGCCGCTCCTGGGCGAACTGGCGGGCCATGTCACGGATGAGGATTTCTTCTTCTGTGGGCAGCATGGCTGGCTCCGGTGATGCGGTTCGATCAATCCGTGGGAGGCGCTTCAGCGGCGACTGTCGCGGCTTAAGCCCCTCCCACACGTCATTTGCGCTGCGTCAATACAACTCGATGGCCACGGCCGTGGCCTCGCCGCCACCGATGCACACGGAGGCCACGCCACGCTTGAGACCGCGCTGCTGCAGTGCCGCCAGCAGGGTCACCAGGATGCGCGCGCCGGACGCGCCGATGGGATGGCCCAGGGCACAGGCGCCACCGTTTACGTTGAGTTTGCCGTGGTCGATGCCCAGCTCGCGCATGGCCACCATCGGCACCACGGCGAAGGCCTCGTTGATCTCGAACAGATCGACCGACTCCTGCTGCCACTCGATACGCGCCAGCAGACGCCGAATCGCCGCCACCGGGGCCGTGGTGAACAGATTCGGCGCCTGGGCATGCCCAGCATGGCCGAGGATTCGCGCCAGCGGCGCGAGGCCTCGTTCCTGCGCCTCGGACAGGCGCATGAGCAGCAACGCGGCGGCGCCATCGGAGATCGAACTGGCATTGGCCGCCGTCACCGTGCCGCCCTCGCGAAACGCCGGCTTCAGACCGGGGATCTTGTCCGGCCGCGCCTTGGGCGGCTGTTCATCAGTATCGACCTGGCGCCGCTCACGCCCCTGTGGCGCCGCCACGGCAACGATCTCGCTGGCGAACCGGCCTTCCGTTATCGCCTGCTGGGCGCGCCGCAGTGATTCCAGCGCATAGGCGTCCTGCTCCTCGCGACTGAAACGATACTGCTGCGCGCAATCCTCGGCGAAGGTGCCCATCAACCGGCCACGCTCGTAGGCGTCTTCCAGACCGTCGAGGAACATGTGATCGAGCACCTGGCCATGGCCCATGCGATAGCCGCTGCGGGCACGAGCCAAGAGGTACGGCGCATTGGACATGCTCTCCATACCGCCGGCCACCAGCAACTCGCTGCTGCCGGCCAGCAACTGGTCATGGCCCAGCATCAGCGCCTGCATGCCCGAGCCACACATCTTGTTCAGCGTGGTGCACTGCACCGCCTGACTCAGCCCGGCAGCCAATGCCGCCTGGCGCGCCGGTGCCTGGCCCTGGCCAGCCTGCAGCACGCAGCCCATCAGTACCGTGTCTACCGACTCGGCCGCGAGCCCGGCACGCTCCAGGGTCGAACGGATCGCCGCTGCGCCCAGCTCGGCCGCCGTAAGGCCGGACAGATCGCCAAGAAAGCCGCCCATGGGCGTGCGCACTGCGCTGACGATAACGACGGGATCGAGTTGCTGGTTCATGAGTTTCACCTTCAATTTCGTAGCCCGGATGCAATCCGGGAAGATTGCTCTGCGTGCACCGGTGTATATGAGCGTAGGAGCGGCTTCAGCCGCGATCATGACGAGGCGATTCGCGGCTAAAGCGGAATGCCGCCCAACCGCTCCTACAAAAGCTAAAACGTTCTATTTCGCCGCCATGCGCAGCGCGCCGTCGAGGCGGATCACCTCGCCATTGAGCATCGGGTTCTCGACGATATGCCGCACCAGGGCCGCGTACTCATCGGGTCGCCCCAGGCGTGGCGGAAACGGCACGTTGGCCGCCAGCGAATCGCGCACCTCCTGCGGCATGCCGGCCATCATCGGTGTCTCGAACACACCGGGCGCGACGCACATCACCCGAATGCCGGAGCGCGCCAGATCTCGCGCCGCCGGCAGGGTCAGCGCGGCGACACCGCCCTTGGAGGCAGCATAGGCGGCCTGCCCCATCTGCCCGTCGAACGCCGCCACCGAGGCGGTATTGATAATGACCCCGCGTTCGCCGCCTGCGTTCGGTGTGTTCTGCGCCATGGGCTCGGCCGCCAGACGCAGCAGGTTGAAACTGCCGATCAGGTTGACCTCGACGGTGCGCCGGAAACTGTCCAGAGCATGGGCACCGTTGCGCCCCAGCACCTTCTCGGCCGGCGCGATACCGGCGCAGTTGACCAGCCCGTGCAGGGCGCCGAATGCTGCCAACGCTTGCGCCACGGCGGCGTGACCATCCTCTTCGCGGGTGATGTCGGCGCGCACGAAGCGGGCACTGGCGCCCAGCTCGGCGAGAGCCTGCAGGCCTGCCTGCTCGTTGATATCCAGCAGCAGCACCTGGCCACCCTGCCCGACCAGCTCACGGGCCGTGGCTAGCCCAAGACCAGAGGCGCCGCCGCTGATCAGGAATACGGCGTGTTCGATTTGCATGATGAAGATTCCTCGAATCAGTGACTGGCGGCCGCCTGGGCCTTGGCGATTTCCTGGTTGCGCAGGAGAAAACGCTGGATCTTGCCGCTCGGGGTCTTGGGCAGCTCGTCGACGAACTCGATCTCGCGCGGGTAGGCATGCGCCGACAGGCGCTTGCGCACGTACTGCTGCAGGGCCTCGGCCAGGGCCTCGTCGGCTGCGTGGCCAGCGTGCAGCACGACGAAGGCCTTGACCCGCTCGGTACGCTCCGGGTCGGGCTTGCCGATCACCGCCGCCTCGATCACCGCGGGATGTTCGATCAGCGCGCTCTCCACATCAAAAGGGCCGACGCGGTAGCCGCTGGTGGTGATCACGTCGTCGGCACGACCGACGAAGCTGATACTGCCGTCGTCGTTGAGCTCCACCGTATCGCCACTGAGGTAGTAGTCGCCGACGAAGGCTTTGGTCGCCATGCCGCGATAGCCGGGGAACCAGAACAGCGGCGAGCGCGCCATGTCCAGCGCGAGGATGCCGGGCTGGCCAGACGGCAGTTCGCGCTGCTGCTCGTCCAGCACCACCACGCGATGGCCGGGCATGGCGAAACCGGCCGCGCCCAGGCGCACCGGATGCTGCAGCGCATGGTGATTGCACAGCACCATGCCCAGCTCGGTCTGCCCGTAATGGTCGTGGATGGTGCAGCCCAGGCCCTCGGCAAACCAGCGGATCACCTCTGGTGTCAGCGGCTCGCCGGCACTGCTCACCACACGCAGCCGCCCCTTGATCGTCGTCTCCACCTCGTCACGCGCGGCCAGCAGCAGACGGAAGGCCGTAGGCGAGCCCGCCAGGTTGGTGATGCCGTATTCGCGGATCACCCGGCAGGTGCTCTCGACGCTGAACGCGCCCTCGTAGAAGGTGGTGGCATGCCCCAGCGCCAACGGGCCGGTGACGGCGTAGTACAGGCCATAGGCCCAGCCGGGGTCGGCCAGGTTCCAGAAGCGATCCTCCGGGCGCAGATCCACCGCCTCGCGCATGTAGCTGACGAAGGCGAGGATGGCTTTGAGCGGCACCTGCAAGGGCTTGGCCAGGCCGGTGGTGCCCGAGGTGAACATCAGCAGAAAGGGATCGTCAGCGCGGCGCATCACCGGCTCGAAGCGATCCGCCTGACGCTCCAGCTCAGCCCAGAAATCTTCGCCGACCACCAGCGTGGGCGGCGCCTGCTCCACCTCGTCGAGCTTGCCCCGATTGAGGCTATCGGTGACCACCAGCTTGGAACCGGCCGTGTGCACCCGGTGCTCGATGGCCTTGGGGCCGAAGGCGGTGAACAGTGGCTGGTAGACGGCGCCGGCGCGCCAGGTGCCGAGAATGGTGATCAGCAGCTCCGGCGTGCGCGGCAGGATGCCCGACACGCAATCACCAGCGCCGATGCCCCGGCTGGCCAACAGATTGGCGAAGCGCGCCGAGGCTGCCTGCAACTGCTCGAACGTCCAGGTGGCGCGCTCGCCATTGCGCCCCTCCCAGATCAGCGCCGTGCGGCCGGCGCCGACATGCCGGTCACAGCACTCCACACAGGCATTGAGGGCATCCAGCCGGCCGGCCAGGGTATCGGCAACGGTCGCCTCGAAATCGAACTCGCGGGCGGCGGTGAAGTAATCGCGCATCGGGGTGATCTCCCGGATTGTTCTTATTGGATGTCGCGATAGTTACCTCGGGCCGGCGGCGCGGCAATGTCGAAAGGTCTCAACCTGCCTGAGCGGAAATGACAGCCCCCGCCTCGGTCAATGGCGCTCGGGGTGCATCAACGCGCGGTACTGGCCTGGCGTCGAGCCTGTCCATTTCTTGAATGCCTTGTAGAAGGCGCTGCTGTCGGCGAAGCCCAGTTCGAAAGCCAGGTCACGAACGTTGCCGTCATCGCTGTCCAAGCAGGCAATGGCCAGGTCACGCCGCACCTGATCCTTGAGCCCCTGGTAAGGCTGCCCCTGCAGCGAGAGCTTGCGCCGCAGGGTCGAGGGCGCCATGTGGAAATGCGCGGCCAGGGCCTCCACATCCGGCCACTGCTCAGGCGCCAGGCTGCGCAGATGGTTCTTGATCCGCGCGCTCAGGCTCTGCGGGTCGCGGTAGCGCACCAGAATATTGCCCGGCGCATCGGCGAGAAAGCGCTTGAGGTCGTCAGCGCTGCGTCGGATCGGCGTCTGCAGGCTGTCGGCGTTGAACAGCAGGCGGCTCTGTCCCCGCGCGAACTGCAGGTTGCGGGTGAACATCACCTGGTAGTCCTCGATGTAATCCGGCTGCGCACAACGCAGCTGAATCCCCAGCACATCGATGCGCCGCCCGGCCAGCCAGCAGCTCAGGCCATGGATGATCAGCCATAGGGTGAAATAGCCGAAGGCGCGGCAGGCCTGCCCAGGCGCCTCGTCGATGACGATGGCGGCCAGGCCGTCGCGCACCTCCAGTCTCGGGCTGAAGTCATCGAAGACCAGATGCAGAAAGCGCAGCGCCCCTTGCAAGGCCGCGTCCAGGGTTGGCTCCTGCGCCGCAGCACGGGCCATGTAAGCGAAGCTGCCGACCTTCATCCGTCGCCGGTTCATGCCGAAGAATTCATCGTCCATCTGCCGGGCGATGGCTAGCCACAGCTGCCCGTAGGCCTCGGACGACACCCGCTCCTCTGGCTGCGTCAGCAAGTCAGCGTCGATTCCCGCTTCCTGCAGCACTGCTGCCTCATCGACGCCTTGCCGGCGCATTTCGCAAAGCGCTTCGAGCACCAGGTGAACAGCGATCGTGCCTTTTTCAACGGACGCACCGGCCATGATTTCCCTTGTTCGTGGCTGCCGACGAGACCGGCATTCTAGAGACTTTGACGCGTCATCTGTCCAGCCGTGCCGCTACCCGGCTGCGCATTGAGGCCGCACTCGCGCCCATCTTCGAGGCATTTGACAGTCTGCAAAAGGCCGCTTAACGTTTACGTAAAGGTAAATCACAAGAACACCACCATGCCGACCACCTACAGCATCTCCGACCTGGCCCGCGAACTGGACGTCACCCCGCGCGCCATCCGCTTCTACGAGGAACAAGGCATGCTCGCCCCCGAGCGCCGTGGTCAGGAGCGTGTCTATCAGCCCAAGGATCTGGTGACCCTGAAGCTCATCCTGCGCGGCAAACGCATCGGCTTTTCCCTGGCCGAATGCAAGGAGCTGATCGACCTCTACGACCCCAGCAGCGGCAACCACAGGCAGCTCAATACCTTCCTCACCAAGATCGCCGAACGGCGTCAGCAGCTCGAACAACAGCTGCTGGATATCCAGCAGATGCAACTGGAACTGGATACCGCCGAGGAACGCTGCCGCGCGGCCCTGGCCGAAACCACCGCCTAATCGCCCCACGACAAGAACAACGACAGGTGACCCCATGAGCTACCCCACCCTCAACTTCGGCCTCGGCGAAACCCTCGACATGCTGCGCGACTCGGTGCACCAGTTCGCCCAGAACGAGCTGGCACCACGCGCCGCGCAGATCGACCGTGACAACGAATTCCCCATGGACATGTGGCGCAAATTTGGCGACATGGGCCTGCTCGGCATGACGGTCAAGGAAGAGTACGGCGGCACCGACATGGGCTATCTGGCGCATGTGCTGGCCATGGAAGAAATCAGCCGCGCCTCGGCTTCGGTCGGCCTGTCCTACGGCGCGCACTCCAACCTCTGCATCAACCAGATCCACAAGAACGGCAGCGAGGCGCAGAAGCACAAATACCTGCCCAAGCTGTGCTCCGGCGAGCACATCGGCGCCCTGGCCATGAGCGAGCCCAACGCTGGCTCCGATGTGGTGTCGATGAAGCTGCGAGCTGAGAAGCGCGGCGACCGCTACGTGCTCAACGGCAACAAGATGTGGATCACCAACGGCCCGGACGCTCACACCTATGTGATCTACGCCAAGACCGACATCGAGGCCGGCTCGCGCGGCATGACCGCCTTTATCGTCGAGCGCGATTTCAAGGGTTTCTCCCGCCACCAGAAGCTGGACAAGCTGGGCATGCGCGGCTCCAACACCTGCGAACTGCTGTTCGAGGACTGCGAAGTGCCGGAGGAGAACATCTTAGGCGTCGAGGGCGGTGGCGTGCGCGTGCTGATGAGCGGCCTGGACTACGAGCGCACCGTGCTCTCCGGCGGCCCGACCGGGATCATGAGCGCCTGCATGGACGTGGTGCTGCCCTACGTGCACGAACGCCAGCAGTTCAAGCAGTCCATCGGTGAATTCCAGTTGGTACAGGGCAAGCTCGCCGACATGTACGCCGGCATGAACGCCTCCAAGTCCTACCTGTACAACGTCGCCAAAGCCTGTGATCGCGGCGAGGAGTCGCGCAAGGACGCTGCGGCGGTGATCCTCTATACCGCCGAGATGGCCACCAAGATGGCGCTGGACACCATCCAGTTGCTGGGCGGCAACGGCTACACCAATGAGTACCCGGCCGGGCGCCTGCTGCGTGACGCCAAGCTGTACGAGATCGGCGCCGGCACCAGCGAAATCCGCCGCATGCTGATCGGCCGCGAGCTGTTCAACGAAACGAAATAAGCCTGCGTAGCCCGGATGCAATCCGGGGAAATTCTGTCCCGGATTGCATCCGGGCTACGAAATGGAGCGCCACCGATGGCCATCCTGCATACCCAGATCAACACCCGCTCACCGGAGTTCGCCGCCAACCAGGCGGCCATGCTTACCCAGGTGGACGAGTTGCGCGCCCTGCTCGCCCGCATTCACCAAGGCGGCGGCGCCAAGGCGCAGGAGCGCCACACCTCGCGCGGCAAGTTGCTGCCGCGCGAACGCATCAACCGCTTGCTCGATGCCGGCTCGCCCTTTCTCGAGATCGGCCAGCTTGCCGCCCATGAGGTCTACGGCGAGGACGTGCCCGCCGCCGGGGTCATCGCCGGCATCGGCCGAGTCGAAGGCGTGGAATGCATGATCGTGGCCAACGACGCCACGGTTAAGGGCGGGTCCTACTACCCGCTAACGGTGAAGAAACACCTGCGCGCCCAGGCCATCGCCCGTGAAAACCGACTGCCGTGCATCTATCTGGTGGACTCCGGCGGCGCCAACCTGCCGCGTCAGGACGAGGTGTTTCCGGATCGTGAGCACTTCGGTCGTATCTTCTTCAACCAGGCCAACATGAGCGCAATGGGCATTCCACAGATCGCCGTAGTGATGGGCTCCTGCACTGCCGGTGGCGCCTACGTGCCAGCCATGAGTGACGAGACCATCATGGTCCGCGAACAGGCGACCATCTTCCTCGCTGGCCCGCCGTTGGTGAAGGCGGCTACCGGGGAAGTGGTGACCGCCGAAGAACTCGGTGGCGCCGACGTGCACTGCAAGACCAGCGGCGTGGCCGACCACTATGCCGAGGATGACGAACACGCCCTGTCCCTGGCCCGGCGCTGCATCGCCAACCTGAATTGGCGCAAGCTCGGTCAACTCGACAGTCGCGCCCCCATCGCCCCACGCTACCCGACCGAGGACCTGTACGGGGTGATCCCGGCGGACGCCAAGCAGCCGTTCGATGTGCGCGAGGTGATCGCGCGTATCGTCGACGACTCGCAACTGGATGAATTCAAGGCGCTATTCGGCACCACCCTGGTGTGCGGCTTCGCCCGCATCAATGGCTACCCGGTGGCGATCCTGGCCAACAACGGCATTCTGTTCGCCGAAGCCGCGCAGAAAGGTGCGCACTTCGTCGAGCTGGCCTGCCAGCGCGGCATTCCGTTGCTGTTCCTGCAGAACATCACCGGTTTCATGGTGGGCAAAAAATACGAGGAAGGCGGCATCGCCAAGCATGGCGCCAAGCTGGTCACTGCCGTGGCCTGCGCCCAGGTACCGAAATTCACCCTGATCATCGGCGGCAGCTTCGGTGCCGGCAACTACGGCATGTGTGGTCGTGCCTATGACCCGCGCTTTCTGTGGATGTGGCCCAACGCGCGCATCGGCGTGATGGGCGCGCAGCAGGCAGCCGGCGTGCTGGTGCAGGTCAAGCGCGAACAGGCGGCACGCGCCGGCCAGCCGTATTCGGACGAAGACGAGCAGCGCCTCAAACAGCCCATCGTCGAGCAGTACGAACAGCAGGCGCACGCCTTCTATTCCAGCGCCCGCCTGTGGGACGACGGCGTGATCGACCCGGCGCAGACCCGTGAGGTGTTGGCTCTGGCCTTGTCCGCCAGCCTTAACGCCCCCATCGAGACGACCCGTTTCGGGGTGTTCCGCATGTAATCCGTGGGAGGGGCTTTAGCCGCGACAGCCACAGCAAAGCTCGCGGCTAAAGCCACTCCCACCAGAGCCAGCACATATTTCGAGCCCATCACCATGACCAATTTCACCACCGTACAGCTTGAGAAAGACCCGCGCGGCTTCGCCACCCTCTGGCTGAACCGCCCGGAAAAGAACAACGCCTTCAACGCCGAGATGATCCGCGAGCTGATCCTCGCCCTCGACGCCGTCGGTGAGGACAAGAGCCTGCGTTTTCTCCTGCTGCGCGGCCGTGGCAAGCACTTTTCCGCCGGCGCCGACCTGGCCTGGATGCAGCAGGCCGCAGGGCTGGATTACAACGCCAACCTGAGTGACGCCCGCGAGCTGGCCGAGCTGATGTACAACCTGCACGGCCTGAAGATTCCGACCCTGGCCGTCATCCAGGGCGCCGCCTTCGGTGGCGCGATGGGCCTGGCCAGTTGCTGTGACATGGCCATCGGCGCCGAGGACGCCCTGTTTTCGCTGTCCGAGGTGCGTATTGGCCTGGCTCCGGCGGTGATCAGCCCCTTCGTCGTGCAGGCCATTGGCGAGCGCGCAGCCAAGCGCTACGCGCTGACCGCCGAGCGCTTTGACGGCAAGCGCGCCCGCGAACTGGGCCTGCTTGCCGAGTGCTTCCCGGCTGACGAGCTGGAGGCCCAGGTCGAAGTCTGGATCGGCAACCTGCTGCACAACAGCCCGCAAGCCATGCGCGCCAGCAAGGATCTGCTGCGCGAAGTCGGCAGCGGCGAGCTGACCCCAGCCCTGCGCCGCTACACCGAGAACGCCATCGCTCGCCTGCGCGTCAGCGCCGAGGGCCAGGAAGGCCTGCGCGCCTTCCTGGAAAAACGCCAGCCCAGTTGGCAGGAGTCGCAACTATGACTGTCAGCTCTCATACCATGACCGCCCAGCGCGGCCACATGCTGGAAAAACGCCAACCGTCCTGGCAGGAGCAATGACCATGATCGACACCCTGCTGGTCGCCAACCGTGGCGAGATAGCCTGCCGCATCATGCGCACGGCCAAGGCCATGGGCCTGCGTACCGTGGCCGTGCACAGCGCCATCGACGCCAGCGCGCGGCATGTACGTGAAGCCGACATGGCAGTGAATCTCGGCGGCGCCAAACCCGGCGAAAGCTACCTGCTGATCGACAAGATCATCGCCGCCGCCAAGGCCAGCGGCGCGCAGGCCATCCACCCCGGCTACGGCTTTCTTTCGGAGAACGCCGGCTTCGCCCGCGCCATCGAGCAGGCCGGGCTGATCTTCCTCGGCCCGCCCGCCTCGGCCATCGACGCCATGGGCAGCAAGTCGGCGGCCAAGTCGCTGATGGAGGCTGCCGGCGTGCCGCTGGTGCCCGGCTACCACGGCGAAGCGCAGGATTATGAAACCTTCCGCGAAGCCGCCGCGCGCATCGGCTACCCGGTGCTGCTCAAGGCGGCTGCCGGCGGCGGTGGCAAGGGCATGAAAGTCGCCGAGTCGGAGGCGCAGCTCGCCGAGACGCTGGAGTCCGCGCAGCGCGAAGCGCAGTCGGCCTTCGGCGACTCGCGCATGCTGGTGGAAAAATACGTGCTCAAGCCGCGCCACGTGGAGATCCAGGTGTTCGCCGACCAGCACGGCAACTGTCTGTATCTCAACGAGCGCGACTGCTCGATCCAGCGTCGTCACCAGAAGGTGGTGGAAGAAGCGCCAGCGCCGGGCCTGAGCCCCGAGCTGCGCCGCGCCATGGGCGAAGCGGCGGTCAAGGCGGCGCAGGCCATCAGTTATGTCGGCGCCGGCACCGTGGAGTTTCTGCTCGACGAGCGTGGCGATTTCTTCTTCATGGAAATGAACACCCGCCTGCAGGTCGAGCATCCGGTCACCGAGGCCATCACCGGGCTCGACCTCGTGGCCTGGCAGATTCGCGTCGCCCGTGGCGAACCGCTGCCGATCACCCAACAGCAGGTGCCGCTCAACGGCCACGCCATCGAGGTGCGGCTGTACGCCGAAGACCCCGATCACGATTTCCTCCCCGCCACCGGCACCCTGGCGCTGTATCGCGAGGCCGCCAAGGGTGATGGCCGGCGCATTGATAGCGGCGTGGCCGAGGGCGACAGCGTCTCGCCCTTCTACGACCCGATGCTGGGCAAGCTGATCGCCTGGGGCGAGAACCGCGAGCAGGCGCGTCTGCGTCTGCTGGCGATGCTCGGCGATACCCTGGTCGGTGGCGTGAAGACCAACCTGACGTTCCTGCGCCGTATCCTCGCCCACCCGGCCTTCGCCGCGTGCGAGCTGGACACGGGCTTTATCCCGCGCCACCAGCCGCAATTGCTACCTGCGCCCGCTGAGTTGCCGGACTCCTTCTGGCAACTCGCTGCCGATGCCTGGGTGCAGAGCGAGACGCCCCTGCAGCGCGATGACGACCCGCATTCTCCCTGGACAGCCCGCAGCGGCTGGCGCGCCGGTGGCGTGGCGGAGGTCGAGTTGCACCTGAGCTGCCAGGGCGTGAGCCGCAAGGTACGAGCGGATAACAACGCAAGCTTGCAAGGCGAAGAGCTGCTGGCGGAGATCGACGGCACGCGCCAGCGTCTGCGTGCTATCCGCCGTGGCGACACGCTTTACCTGCAGTGGCACGGCGAGCTACACGCGATCACCCGTTTCGACCCTATTGCCGCCGCCGAAGCCGGCCATACTCAACAGGGCGGCCTCAGTGCGCCCATGAACGGCAGCATCGTCCGTGTTCTGGTCGAGCCCGGCCAGACGGTCGAGGCCGGCACCGCACTGGTGGTGCTGGAGGCGATGAAGATGGAGCACAGCATCCGCGCGCCCGAGGCGGGTACGGTCAAGGCGCTGTACTGCCGCGAAGGGGAAATGGTCAGCGAAGGCGCGGTACTGGTGGAGCTGGAGCCGTAGGGTGGATCACACCTTATCGATCCAGCGCATTCGCGTTGGATAAGGTGGACATGAAAAGCGATGTCCACCCTACGCAGTAGACGCGAATGGTGCGCACAGCGCATCCCAGGATGAATACGAGGACACCCGATGAGCCTGCCCAACTCCGTACGACTGGTGGAAGTCGGCCCGCGCGATGGCCTGCAGAACGAGAAGCAACCGATCAGCGTGGCCGACAAGGTGCGTCTGGTCGATGATCTGACGGCAGCCGGGCTGAGCTATGTCGAGGTGGGCAGCTTCGTCTCGCCCAAATGGGTGCCACAGATGGCCGGCTCTGCTGAGGTGTTCGCCGCCATCCAGCGCAAACCTGGCATCACCTACGCCGCCCTGACGCCCAACCTGAAAGGCTTCGAGGCCGCACTCGAAGCCAAGGTAGAGGAAGTCGCGGTATTCGCCGCCGCCAGCGAAACCTTCTCGCAAAAGAACATCAACTGCTCCATCGCCGATAGCCTGCAGCGTTTCGTGCCGCTGATGGAGGCAGCCAAGGCCGCGAACGTTCGTGTGCGCGGCTACGTCTCCTGCGTGCTGGGCTGCCCCTACGATGGCGAGATCGCGCCGGAGCAGGTCGCCAGTGTCGCCCGCGAGCTATATGCCATGGGCTGCTACGAGGTGTCGCTGGGCGACACCATCGGCACCGGCACCGCTGGCAAAACCCGCGCGCTGTTCGAGCAGGTCGGCCGCGACATCCCACGTGAGAGGCTGGCCGGGCACTTCCACGACACCTATGGCCAGGCGCTGGCCAATATCTACGCCAGCCTGCTCGAAGGCATCCATGTGTTCGACAGCTCGGTCGCCGGTCTCGGCGGCTGCCCCTATGCCAAGGGCGCCACCGGCAACGTCGCCACCGAGGACGTGCTGTACCTGCTGCAGGGCCTGGGCATCGAAACTGGTGTGGACATGGACAAGCTGATCGCTGCCGGCCAACGCATCTGCGAGGTGCTCGGCAAGGCCAACGGCTCGCGAGTGGCGCGGGCTCGGATGGCGAATCGCTGAGCGCCAACCTGCCATCTGTAGGAGCGGCTTTAGCCGCGAAAATCGCGGATGAATCCGCTCCTACAAGTATGTGCGGCTTAATCGTTCCACCGTTTTACGCATCAAGAGACACCCCATCCGGCCAGGTGAAAGGTCGGTGCGACAGCAGCAAAGGTCGCCTGAGTTAAAGGTCAAATGCCGCGAACGCACTAAGCTGAAGCATAAGATCGAGTACGACGAGGACTCGCTATGTCGCAACCGCTGTGGACGCCGTCGCCCGAGCGCATCAGCGCCAGCCGGATGGATGCTTTCCGCCGCTTCGTCAACGAGCACCAGGGTTTGCAGCTGGCCGATTACCCTGCCCTGCACGCCTGGAGCGTTGAGCAGCGCGCAGCCTTCTGGCAGGCCATCGTCGACTTCTTCGATATTCGCTTTAACAGCCCTGCCGAATGCGTGCTGCGCGAAGGCCCGACGATGCCCGATGCGCAGTGGTTTCCCGGTGCCACGCTGAACTTCGCCGAACACCTGCTGCGCCGCCGCGACGGCCATCCGGCGCTGGTGGCCATCGGCGAGGATGGCAGCCGCGAGCAGCTTAGCCATGCCCAACTGGCGGCCCATGTCGCCGGCCTGCAGCGAGCCCTGCGCGAGGCCGGCGTAGTCCTCGGCGACCGCGTCGCCGCCTTCATGCCCAATACCTGGCAGACCGTGGTGGGCATGCTTGCCACTGCCAGCCTCGGCGCTACTTGGTCGAGTTGCTCGCCGGATTTCGGCACCCAAGGCGTAATCGACCGCTTCGGCCAGATCGAACCCAAGGTGCTGATCGCCGCCGCAGGCTACCGCTACGCCGACAAGAACATCGATCTGAGCGGCAAGCTCAATGAAATCCTCGGGCAACTACCTTCTCTACAACAGCTGGTGCTGGTGCCTTACGCCAAGGTCGATGCCGACACGACGGACTGCAAAACCGCCGCCGCCGTCAGCCTCTGGCAGGATTTTTACCAGCCCGGCGGCGCGCCGCAGTTCACCCCGACGGCCTTCGACCAGCCGCTGTACATCCTCTACTCCAGCGGCACCACCGGCGTGCCCAAGTGCATCGTCCACGGCGCGGGCGGTACCTTGCTGCAGCACGTCAAGGAGCATGGCCTGCACAGCGATCTGGGCGCCAGCGACACGCTGTTCTACTACACCACCTGCGGCTGGATGATGTGGAACTGGCTGGTCTCGGGTCTGGCCCAGGGCGCCACCCTGGTGCTCTACGACGGTTCGCCCTTTCACCCCGAACCGAGCCGCCTGATCGATCTGATAGACGCCGAGGACATTTCCATCTTCGGCACCAGCGCCAAGTTCATCGCAGCCCTGGAGAAAGCCGGCGTCAAACCGCGACAAAGCCACAAGCTGAGCAGCCTCAAGGCCATTCTCTCCACCGGCTCACCGCTGGCCCACGAGAGCTTCGAGTACGTCTACCGCGAGGTGAAACGCGACCTTTGCCTGTCGTCGATCTCCGGCGGTACCGATATCGTCTCCTGCTTTGCCCTCGGTAACCCGACCCTGCCGGTCTGGCGCGGCGAACTGCAGTGCAAGGGCCTGGGCATGGACGTGCAGGTGTGGAACGACAATGGCCAGGCAGTGACGGGAGAAAAAGGCGAGCTGGTCTGCACCCGACATTTCCCGTCGATGCCGGTGGGCTTCTGGAATGATGCAGGCGGGGAGAAATTCCACGCCGCCTATTTCTCCACCTTCCCCGGCGTCTGGGCCCACGGCGACTACGCCGAGGAGACCGAGCACGGCGGTTTGCTCATCCACGGACGCTCCGATGCCGTGCTCAACCCTGGCGGCGTGCGCATCGGCACCGCGGAAATCTACCGCCAGGTGGAGAAGGTGCCACAGGTACTGGAGTCCATCGCCATCGGCCAGGAATGGGACGGCGATGTGCGCGTGGTGCTGTTCATCCGCCTGCGCGATGGCATGACGCTGGACGATGCCCTGCGCGAGGAGATTCGCCAGATGATTCGCGCCAACACCACGCCGCGCCATGTACCGGCGCGGATCGTCCAGGTTGCGGACATCCCCCGCACCCTCAGCGGCAAGATCGTCGAGCTGGCGGTGCGCAACGTCGTCCACGGCCGCCCGGTGAAGAACACCGATGCCCTGGCCAATCCCCAGGCGCTGGAACTGTATCGCAACCTGGCAGAGTTACGGCGATGAGCTGAGCACTGCCTGGCAAATCACCGCACCACAGCAGCCCTATACTGCTTTGACCAGACCAACAGGATGTTCGTCGTGCCCAACCCCTTCTGGCTGCTCGCTGCCTTGCTGGCCACTGGAACTGCATCAGCAAACGAGCCGGTCAAGCTGTACATGCCGGACGCGCCCCCGCTGACCCTGCACCATTACCAGGGTGGCCACGGCATGGTGGGCGACGTGGTACTGACCGCGCTGGCGAAGATCGGCAAGCTCACCGACATCGTCGCCGAGCCATGGTCTCGCTCTCAGATGCGGGTCGCCAAGGGCAAGGACCTGCTGATCATTCCTCTGTCACGCACCCCCGAGCGCGAGCAGATGTACACCTGGATTGCCTCGGTCATGGAGCTGGAGCGCGCGTTCTTCAGCCTCGATGAGCCAGTCACCAGCTTCGCGCAGGCACGCCAGCGCTACCAGCGGATCGGTGTCGGAATGGGCACGGCGCAGGTTGGCATCCTGCAGCGCGCAGGTTTCAGCGACGAGCAGATCGTGCAGCTCCAGCTGGGCGAAAACCCGGCCCATCTGCTCATCCTTGGCCGCATCGATGCCTGGTTCACCGGCGTACCGGAGGCCCTGTATATCTGGGAGAACTCGCCCTATCGAGAACAGAACCTGCGCAGAAGCCCGACCCTGGCCAGCACCGGCCTGTATCTCGCCTGCTCGAAGGATTGCGATGCGCAACTGGTCGAGCAGCTGCGCAAGGCCATCAGCGAACTGGAACAGGACGGCGTCAGCCTGCTGTTGCGTCAGGCTTACCTGCCGCTGCAGCCCGACCCGTAGGGTCTAGATTCCCTGCCGCCCCGGATCCTCTGGCGGCAGCTCCTCTTCGATATCCTCGAGCTTTAGCTCCAGTCCCCAGTCGCCTGCCGAGGCGGCTTTCGGTGGCGCAACGGGGGCTGCCACCGGCGCTGCAGCAACCGGAGCAGGCCGGGCATTGGCCGGGTTGTCGCGATGGAGCTTGAGCTTCAGGCGCACGTTGTTCGCCGAATCGGCGTTCTTCACCGCCTCCTCTTCATCGATGGCGCCTTCGTGCACCAGGTCGATCAACGCCTGATCGAAGGTCTGCATGCCAAGGTTCTTGGATTTCTCCATGATTTCCTTGAGCTCGGAGAATTCGTTGCGCTTGATCAGGTCGCGCACCGTCGGCGTACCCAGCATCACCTCCACCGCCGCGCGGCGCTTGCCGTCCACGGTCTTGACCAGGCGCTGGGAAACGAACGCCTTGAGGTTGTTGCCCAAATCGTTGAGCAATTGCGGGCGCCGATCTTCGGGGAAGAAGTTGATGATACGGTCCAACGCCTGGTTGGCGTTGTTGGCGTGCAGGGTGGAAATCGCCAGGTGCCCGGTGTCGGCGAAGGCCAGGGCGTGCTCCATGGTTTCGCGGTCGCGGATCTCGCCGATAAGAATGACGTCCGGTGCCTGACGCAGGGTGTTCTTCAACGCCGCATGGAAGCTGCGGGTGTCCACGCCCACCTCACGCTGGTTGATGATCGACTTCTTGTGCCGGTGCACGTACTCCACCGGGTCTTCGATGGTGATGATATGGCCGCCACTGTTGCGGTTGCGGTAGTCGATCAGTGCCGCCAGCGAGGTCGACTTGCCCGAACCGGTGCCACCGACGAACAGCACCAGGCCGCGCTTTTCCATCACCGTGCTGAGCAGCACTTCAGGCAGCTTGAGGTCTTCGAAACGGGGAATGTCCAGCTTGATGTTGCGCGCGACGATGGACACCTCGTTGCGCTGCTTGAAGATGTTGATGCGAAAACGCCCTACACCGGCCAGCGATATGGCCAGGTTCATCTCCAGCTCGCGTTCGAACTCCTCACGCTGGGCGCCGTCCATGATCGCGTCGGCAATGGCCGCCACATCGCCCGCCTTCATCGGCTCCTGACTCAACGCCTTGAGCACGCCGTTGAACTTGGCGCAGGGTGGCGCCCCCGTGGACAGATACAGATCGGAGCCATCCTGACTGGACAGGACTTTCAGCATTGCGTGGAGATCCATGGCGGCGTTTCCGTGAGCGCGATTGAAATACCATAGGCCAAGTTCGCCCGCAGCGCGGACAGCACACGACCGACAAAATTGACGCCATTCTGCTGGCGCAACGAATGCTGGCACAATAGCGCCCTGACAGATTTGAGGACCCCATCAATGGCAAAGGCAATGGCCCGCCACATCCTAGTCAAGACCGAAGCGGAGGCTGCCGCGCTGAAGAAGCGCATCGCTGCTGGCGAGGCCTTCGACGTGCTGGCGCGCAAGCACTCCACCTGCCCCTCCGGCAAGAAGGGCGGCGACCTCGGTGAAGTACGTCCTGGGCAGATGGTGCGTGCAGTGGATCAGGTGATCTTCAAGAAGCCACTGCGCGAGGTGCACGGCCCGGTGAAGACCCAGTTCGGCTATCACCTGATCCAGGTCTTCTATCGCGACTGAGCGCTGCTCAGGCGTCTGGCTCGCCCATGAACTGGACGATCTTGCTCCTCAGCCAGCGCTCGGCCGGGTCATTGTCGGTCACCCCGCTCCAGGCCATGGACAGATCCGGGGTGACCAGCTCAAGGGCGAATCACCGGCGCACTATCAAAGCCCAAGATCGGACAAGCCCGGATGATCGTCAGGACGGCGCCCCAGCGGCCAGCGGAACTTGCGCTCGGACTCCTGAATCGGCAGGTCGTTGATGCAGGCGTAGCGGTTGACCATCAGCCCGTCAGCGCCGAACTCCCAGTTCTCGTTGCCATAGGAGCGAAACCAGTTACCGGAATCGTCGCGCCATTCGTAGGCATAGCGCACGGCGATACGGTTCTCGGTAAATGCCCAGAGTTCCTTGATCAGACGGTAGTCCAGCTCCTTGGCCCATTTGCGCTCGAGGAAGGCACGCGCCTGGTCGCGGCCATTGATGAATTCGGCACGGTTACGCCAACGGGTATCGAGGCTGTAGGCCTGCGCGACCTTGGCGGCATCCCGGCTGTTCCAGCCATCCTCGGCCAGGCGGACCTTCTCGATGGCACTCTCGCGGGTGAACGGCGGCAGCGGCGGGCGAACTTCAGTATTTGATGACATGACGGTACCTCAGGCTTGCGGGGGATTGAGCCCATTGCTGGGCGACAGGGTGTGCAGGAGCAGTTGCGCGGCGCGGCCGGCACTGTCGGCGGCATCCGCCTGGCCGGTGACCATGGCGACAGCGGTAGCGCCATCGATGAGCAGGAGAAACTGTCTGGCCATTTCCTCGGGCTCGGCAAAGCCGCAAGCAGTGGTCAGTTCGTTGACATAGGCCAGCAAACGCTGCTTGTGCAACAGCGCGACGGCGCAGATCTCACTCTCGAGGTCACCGATCTCACCAGCGGCATTGATAAAGGCGCAGCCGTGGAAGTCAGGCGCCGAAAACCAACTGCGCAGCAGTGGAAACACCGCCAGCAATCGCTCGCTCGGCGAGCCTGTCGACGTGCCCGCGATGAACCACTGCATCCAACGCTCATCACGTTCACGCAGTGCGGCGACGACCAGCGCCTCCTTGGTCGGATACAGGCGATAAATGCTTTTGCGCGATACCCCCGACGCCTTGACGATGGCGTCCATACCCGTGGCGTTGATGCCGCCGGCATAGATCAGGCGTTCGGTGGCTTGCAGCAAGCGCTGCTGGATAGAGGCGTCTTCGAGCATGGTTCAAACCAAAGAGAATGATCGTTCTCGATAAAGTAGAACGATCATTCTCTTCGGTCAATCGATTTCTCATAAAGCGAAGGCGAGCGGTAGATCAGTAGAACCTGCCAACGCTTCAGAAGCCCGAGTGCGCGGGCGTGACAGCATTGATCCATGAGTCGCTGCACCCTGCTCTGCAGATACACCTGGCAGGCTGAAGACAGCTCAGCGCCGCGCCAACACCGGCGCATGCTCGGCCATCAGCTCCACCACCCAATCGATGAACACCCGTAGCTTGGCGCTGACATGGCGGTTCGGCGGGAAAGCCAGGTACATCGGCATCGGCGTCATCGACCAATCCTCGAACAGGCGCACCAACTCGCCGCTGGCCAGGTGCGGCTTGGCCATGTAGTGCGGGAGCCAGAGCATGCCAAGCCCCGCCAGCCCTGCGGCCAGGTAGGCGTTGCCATCGTCGACGACAAGCACCGGACGCCCCTGCGCTTCGATGCGCTCCTCTCCCCGCTGCATGGCATAGGGCAAGGCCCTACCCGTGCGTGACCAGAGAAAGCCCACCGTGCTGTGGCCTGCTGCCTGCAGCTCGCGTGGGTGTGCCGGCGTTCCGGCACGCTGCAGATAGCCCGGCGTGGCGTAGATACCAAGTTGCAGATCGCCAATATGGCGCGCCACCAGCGATTGATCGGTGATCGCGCCGCCACGCACCACGCAATCGACGTTCTCGCCAATGATGTCGACGATGCGATCACTGACGCCCAGGGTCAGCTGGATCTCTGGATAGCGCGCATAGAAGCCGGGCAGCGCCGGAATCAGCAGCATGCGCGCGAAGGGGCTGGGCACATCCACCCGCAAGCGGCCGCGCGGCGCCAGCGCAGCACTGGACAGGCTGGTCTCCGCGTCATCGACATCGGCCAGTAGACGCACCACGCGCTCGTAGTAGGCGGCGCCATCGGCCGTAACGTTGACCTTGCGCGTGGTGCGGTTGAGCAGACGCACGCGCAGGCGCGCCTCCAGTTGCTGGACCAGTTGCGTCACGCTGGTCTTGCTCATGTGCAAGGTCGCAGCCGCCTTGGTGAAACTGCCGGTTTCCACCACCCGGGCGAAGGCCTGCATCGCGTCGAAACGGTCCATCTCGCATCACTCTTAGCCGTTGATTGTTTGGATTCTACAAACAGTCATGACCAGAGTTGCTCGTTTATCCAGTTCGGTCGCACTTCTAGAGTGGCCTCATCGACAACAGCGGGCCGCATTGGCCCTCGACGGAGGCAACGATGACAAGCAAACGAGATGTGGTTTTCCCGGCCGAGCGCCATGACCTGTACGAACGTCACCGCTATTCGCCAGCGCTTCGTTCCAATGGCTTTCTGTTCGTATCCGGCCAGGTCGGCAGCCGCAAGGATGGTTCGCCCGAACCCGACCTGAAAGATCAGGTGCGCCTGGCCTTCGCCAACCTCAATGCGATCCTCGCCGAGGCTGGCTGCAGCTTCGAAGACGTGGTCGACACCACGATCTTCATGGTCGATCCGCACGCGAAATTCGAAACCATCTGGGAAGTGGCAGCCGATTACTGGGGCGAGGCGCCCTATCCGACTGTGACCGCCATTGGCGTGACCTGGCTGTCCGGCTTCGACTTCGAGATCAAGGTGATCGCCAGGCTGCCGGAATGAATGGCAGCCTGGCCCCTCTGCTGATCGGCACAGAGAGGCAGAGCACTCAGAGGTGGGTGAATACCCGCTCGGCCGGCAAACGGGATTTGGGCAGCGCGGCGTTGAAATCGCTGTCGCTGCGATAACCCAACGCCACCGCCACCATGCTGCTCAGCCCCTGAGCGGCCAGCCCAAGCTCCTCATCCAGCGCCTCGCGGTCGATGCCTTCCATCGGCGTGGCGTCCACGCCTTTGGCCGCAGCGCCCAGGAGCAAGGTGCCCAACGCCAGATACGCCTGTTTCTCCGCCCAGTGCGGAATGTCTCCTAAGCCGCGGTGCAGTTCGACGTAGCTGCTGCGAGTGTTGTGCTGGGTGGTGCGCGCCGCGTCATCGCGAAAGCGCCCATCGTCGGCCTCCTGCTGCAGCACATTGGCCAGGTGGGCATCGTCGAGATCGCGGCGGGCGCAGATGAGGATCACATGCGAGGCATTGAGGATCTTCGGCTGGTTGTAGGCGAAACCGCCCTGAGCGCCCTTGGCCAGGCGCGCCTTGCCTTCGGCGGTGCTCGCCACGACGAAGTGCCAGGGCTGCGAATTGACCGAAGACGGCGACAGACGCAGCAATTCCAACAGCTCGTCGATGATCGCCTGATCCACCTGGCGACTGGCATCGTATGCCTTGGTGGTGTAACGCTGACGGGCAAAGGAAGCGGGGCTCATGAACACTCTCCTGATCGAGGGATAACGCAAAAATGCTGGCTAGTCTGCAGCATGCGCCTGCACGAAAAAAGCAGGCAAAATCGCTATGAGTTTCAAAGAAAAATTGAAAATGCAGGCCGTTCCAAGTCCCTGAGAAGCACACCAGCACAGCTAAGGGGTGTCCACGCACCAGCCTGGCAAAACCCGAGACCGGGATCGGCGGCGCAAGCCTTGATCTAAGCCATGGGAACCGGATGTGCCACGAAACGCTCGGCAGGCGCCACGATCTGCTCCTGCGCAGCCACCAGTGGCAGATCGCGCGAACCTTCAGCCGTCTGCTCGACCAGCGCGTAGAGCGTTGCCGTGGCCAGCGCCAGCGCTTGCGGCAACGCCTGCCCGGCCAACAGACGCCCCAGCAAGGTCGCCGAGAACACATCCCCCATGCCGTTGGGCAGTGGGTGCCGCGCCAGGTGCGGCGTGGTTACCAGCCAGGCGCCCTCACCGTTCACAGCCAGGGTGCCCAACTCGCCGTCAGGAATATCCGGCGTCGCCAGGCTGGTGACGACCACCACGTCCGGGCCGCGGCCCCGCAGTTGCCGGGCAATTTTCACCGCTTCCTGCAAGCTGCTCAGCTTCGCTCCCGTGAGCAGCTCGAACTCGAACTGGTTGGGCGTGATGATATTGGCGAAGGGAATCGCCTGGTCACGCAGGAAGTCGGGAATCGCCGGGTTGACGAACACGCCGCGCCCGACGTCGCCCATCACCGGGTCGCACAGGTAGCGCACATCGGGATTGTGCTGACGGATCTCCCCCACCGCCTCGAGAATCACCCGTCCGCTGTCGGCATCGCCCAGGTAGCCGGAAAGCACCGCTGATAACCGTGGCAGCACACCGCGCTCTCGCAGCCCGAGCAGCACATCGCGCACATGCTCGGCACCGAACACCTGGCCCCGGAACTGACCGTAGCCGGTGTGGTTGGAAAACTGCACGGTATGGATCGGCAACACCTCGAAGCCCAACCGCTGCAAGGGGAACACCGCAGCGGCGTTGCCGACATGGCCCCAGGCAACGTGAGACTGAATGGACAGGACGAGGGGCGGTAGCGTGGCGCTCATGGCGATCTCTGCTGGATGGATACGACGTGACGCAGATTATTCGCCATGCGCCGCGGGCATTCCACCCCGAGCACAACCTGGCAACTGGCGCTCGATTTCCCTGAATGGACATCCGGCGGGCACTGCAGCAGCGCTGCGTGGGTCCATAACGTTGAGGGAAATCCCTCATTGTCGGCCCCAGGCCACCGCACTAGTCTGGCTCTCACCACGCGCCTCTCTCGAAGGAGAACACCATGACGACCTCGCACAACGACGACAAGCGCCCCACTCCCGATCCGGCGGAAGACAACGCCTTCTTCCCCTCGCCCTACTCGCTCAGCCAGTTCACCTCGGCTAAATCCGATCTCAGCGGCGCCGACTACCCGAACCCGTACAAAGGCGGGCGCTGGAAAATCCTGCTGATCGGCGCCGACGAGCGTTACCTGCTGACAGACAACGGCACGATGTTCTCCACCGGCAATCACCCGGTCGAAACCCTGCTGCCCATGTATCACCTCGACAAGGCCGGTTTTGCCTTCGATGTCGCCACCCTGTCCGGCAACCCGGTGAAATTCGAATTCTGGGCCATGCCCTCCGAAGACGCAGAGGTAAAGGGCCTGTATGACAAATACCGTGACCGCTTCAAGAGCCCGCTCAAGCTGGCCGACGTCATCGAAAAAGCCCTGGGCGATGACTCCGACTACATCGGCGTATTCATCCCCGGCGGCCACGGCGCCCTGATCGGCCTGCCCGAGAGCCAGGAGATGAAACAGGTGCTGCAGTGGGCCGTTGCCAAGGACAAGTTCGTCATTTCCCTGTGCCACGGCCCGGCAGCCTTGCTGGCGGCCGGCCTGGATGAGTCCGCCAGCACCTGCGCCTTCAACGGCTATCGCATCTGCGCATTTCCCGATGCCCTCGACGCGACAACGCCGGACATCGGCTACATGCCGGGCCACCTGACCTGGAAATTCGGCGAACGCCTGCAGGCACTGGGCATCGAGATCATCAATCAGGACATCTCCGGTGCGACGCACCAGGATCGCAAGCTGCTGACCGGCGACAGCCCGCTGGCAGGCAACAACCTGGGCAAACTGGCAGCGGCGGCGCTGCTCGAAGAGGTCGCGACGAAGTGACGGACTCGCCGGCCGTGGCCGCCATGCGCGCCGTGCTCGAGATCGAGGCGGCGCAGGGGCTCGAAGCGATCAAGAAAGCCGTACGGGGGTTCGCCATACCTTACGGCTATGACCGCTTCGTGCTGTTTTCCGCCTCGGCGGCGAACGAGGACGTCATCGAACGCATCCTCTGGGTGGAAGGTGACTGGTTCGGCGACGATCAGCCCGTCGACGCCAAGACCTATGTGCGGCGCTGCCCGGTCACGCGCCACCTGCTCGATGCGCGCGATGCTTTCTTCTGGATCAAGGTGCAGGAGCAGGACGGTGAACGCTACCAAGTGGTTCGCACACCAAAGGGTTCAGGCGTTCAGGGCCTGCAGGTGCCCGTGTTCGGCCCTCGCGGTCTGGAAGGCGCCATGAGCCTGGGTGGAACACGGCTAGACGGCTCACCCCAGGTACGCCTGGGCCTCGGACAGGTCGCCAGCGCCGCATTCTTCTACGCCCACAAGCTGCTCGAAGCCCCGCTCGTTGAAGGGCTCGGCAGGCTCACGCCACGTGAGCGCGAAGTGCTGGCATGGACAGCGGCCGGCCGGCGCCAGGCGGACATCGCGACGACGCTCGGCCTGTCGGAACGTACGGTGGAGAATCACCTGCGTTCGGCACGCCAGCGCCTCGGTGTAACCACGACGGCGCAGGCCATCCGCACCGCCATCCGCAATGGTGAGATCGACGGCTGAGGTCATTTTTCGCCCAACTTGCCCGCACACCCACAAGATGAGGTTTGTGTAACCTGCTCGATGACCTTTGGGGCGGCCAGCAGAATCAGGTCGTCCAGCGCTGCGACTGTCACGCGCATCTGCGCCTGCGACCTCTGATCGCAGACCTTCCCTGGCGCCACTTGCTGCCCGCATTCGCACGCAATACTGGCACGTCGCCATAAAAGCCGCGTTATCATGCCCGCGCCAGCGTTCGATATGACCACAAGGAGCAGTAGATGAGCGATTCGCGCCAGACGGCCTTTGCCCGCGAATGCGACCTGATCATGAAGGGAGGCATCACCAGCGGCATCGTCTACCCGCTGGCCATCACCGAGATTGCCAAGGCATTTCGCCTGCGCAGTATCGGCGGCACCAGTGCTGGCGCCATCGCCGCGGCGGCAGCGGCAGCGGCCGAGCTGGGCCGCCAGCGCTATCAGCACGGTGAGTTGAACAACGACCCTGGCGGCTTCGCCGAAATCGAACGGCTACCCGCACATCTGTGCATGCCCGCTGCAGAAGGCCGCGGCACCAAGCTGCTGGCGCTGTTCAAACCGCGCTCCTCGTTGCGCACACTGTTCGACACCTTCATCGCCATCCTCGAAAGCAAAGGCCGAAGCCCCGGGGCGCGAGTTTTCGCGCCACTCAAGGTCATGCTCATGCGGCACAAGCCTACCGCGCTGATTGGCGCCCTGCTGGCGGGTGGGCCGTTGTGGTGGGTTGCGATCAACAGCGCCAGCATGCTGGTCTGGCTCTGGGTACTGCTGTTCGCCGCACTCGGTAGTTTGGTAGCCGTGCTCGGGCGCATGGCCATCGCGGCACTGCGTGAATTGCCGGCGAACGGTTTCGGCCTGTGCAGCGGTATGCCCGCAGCCGAGGACAAGGCCCCGCATGAAGCCCTGACCGCCTGGCTGACCCACTACCTCGACCGGCTCAGCGGCCAGCACGAATATTGCGCCGGTCAGACCGATGCCATCGAATGCGGGCGGCCCCTGACCTTCGGCGATCTACGTCGCCATGGCATCGACCTGCAGATGATGACCACCTGCCTGAGCATGGCGCGGCCGTTCCGCCTGCCCTTTCGTGACGACGACAAGGTCCGCGAGAACAACCAGTTCCATTTCCGCCAGGAGGAATTCGCCAAGCTGTTCCCGCAGCCTGTTGTGGCCTGGATGAGCGCTCACCAGCGCCCCGGCGATGATCGTGGCGACGGTTACCTGCGCCTGCCATTGCCCGATGACCTGCCGGTGATCGTTGCCGTGCGCATGAGCCTGAGCTTTCCCCTGCTGCTCAGCGCTGTGCCATTGCATGCCGTGGACTACCGCAAGGCCGAGAAAAAGCTGGAGCGCTGCTGGTTCACCGACGGTGGCATCAGCTCCAATTTTCCCATCCACTTCTTCGATGCCGCGCTGCCCAGGCGCCCCACCTTTGGCCTGGACCTGGGGCCGACTGACGGGGCCGACGCACAACGCGTACGCTTCCCACGCAACAATGGCGATGCGCGACTTGCCTACTGGCGCCGCTTTCCCCAAACGGGCTTGCCTGCCCTACGGGGCTTTCTCGCCCTGCTCAGCAATGTCGCCAAGGACTGGAACCACGAAACCCTCTCGTTGATGCCCGGCTTTCGCGACCGTATCGGCCTGATCCAGCTGACCCGTGAGGAAGGCGGCCTCAACCTGACCATGCCCACCGAACGCATCGAGCGGCTGACCCGCTACGGACGTGAAGCCGGCCAGCAGTTCGTCCTGCGCTTCGGCGACCCGCAGCACTGGCAGGCTGGCGCCCAGGCCTCGCCGATGAACTGGGAGAATCACCAGATCATTCGTCTGCGCCTGCAACTGGCCAGCGTCGCCGAACAACTGCAGAGCCTGGAAAGAGCCTGCCGCGAACTGCACGGCAGCGAGCAGGATTACCAGCGCTTTTTCAGTGTCGATGCCAAACGCTACAGCTACCCCTTCAAAGGTCTCAGCGATCTGCAACAGGACCCGGACACCGGTCTGTACCGCACCCAGGCTGGCCTGGCCCAGGCCATGCTGGGCAAGCTGCGGGAGATCGCCCAGATGATCGAACAGCACCCGGACAGCCACCCGGTGATAGGCGCCCCCAAACCCACGCCCGAACTCAAGCTGCGACCACGCCTGTAGGAGCGACACATCCCGAGGTTCCCAGAGCGAATACGCTGGGAGCCTTGGCTACCCGCAGTGACGAGTGGCTAAAGCCACGCTTTTACGCGCGCCCCCCCCTCGTTCAAGACTGCCGGCGAAAGCTATCGCCCTCCGCACCAAAGCAACGCTTGACTCTGCCCCTACGGGCAACCTGCATGCTGCTGGATCCATTTCAGATCACATGGCTGAAGTTGCGGGTACCAAGTGATACCATTGCGCGCTTCGACGCCGCCCTTAGCAGCACAAGGCCCCGGCGTCACGATGCCCGACACGCCCCTCATGCCCCAACAGCCTTAGCGGCTCGTCTGCCGGCAGGGTCGTAGCCTTCACTCACATGCGCAGGTTCGTCTTCCTCGGTTCGGGCCGGGCTGAATGGCTCGAAGCGGTATCCCCTTTAAACAGCGCACCTCAAGTTACTGATAGGTAAGTCCTTTGATCTCCACCGCTAACATCACCATGCAGTTCGGCGCCAAGCCGCTGTTCGAGAACGTTTCCGTCAAGTTCAACAACGGCAACCGCTACGGCCTGATCGGCGCCAACGGCTGCGGCAAGTCGACCTTCATGAAGATCCTCGGCGGCGATCTGGAGCCTTCGGCCGGCCAGGTGATGCTCGAGCCGAACGTGCGCCTGGGCAAGCTGCGCCAGGATCAGTTCGCCTACGAAGAGTTCAACGTGATCGATACCGTGATCATGGGTCACGTGGAGCTGTGGAAGGTCAAGGCCGAGCGCGACCGCATCTATTCGCTGCCGGAAATGAGCGAAGAAGACGGCATGAAGGTCGGTGAGCTGGAGGGCGAGTTCGCCGAGATGGACGGCTACACCGCCGAGTCCCGCGCCGGTGAGTTGCTGCTGGGCCTGGGCATTCCGCTGGAGCAGCACTTCGGCCCGATGAGCGAAGTCGCGCCCGGCTGGAAGCTGCGCGTGCTGCTGGCCCAGGCGCTGTTCGCCGACCCGGACGTGCTGCTGCTCGACGAGCCGACCAACCACCTGGACATCAACACCATCCGCTGGCTGGAATCGATCCTCACGGCGCGCAACAGCACCATGATCATCATTTCCCACGACCGTCACTTCCTCAACGCGGTCTGCACCCATATGGCTGACCTGGATTACGGCGAGCTGCGCCTGTTCCCGGGCAACTACGATGAGTACATGACGGCCTCGACCCAGGCCCGCGAGCAACTGCTGGCCGACAACGCCAAGAAGAAGGCGCAGATCGCCGAGCTGCAGACCTTCGTCAGCCGCTTCTCGGCCAACGCCTCCAAGGCCAAACAGGCCACCAGCCGCGCCAAGCAGATCGACAAGATCCAGCTGAGCGAGGTCAAGCCGTCGAGCCGCGTCAGCCCGTTCATTCGCTTCGACCAGAACAAGAAGCTGCACCGTCAGGCCATCACCATCGACAAGCTCAGCAAGGCCTTCGATGACAAGGTGCTGTTCAAGAACCTCAGCTTCCAGATCGAAGCTGGCGAGCGCGTGGCGATTATCGGCCCCAACGGCATCGGCAAGACCACCCTGCTGCGCACCCTGGTCGGCGAGATGACCCCGGATGCCGGCGCCGTGAAATGGACCGACAGCGCCGAGGTCGGCTACTACGCCCAGGATCACGCGCACGACTTCGAAGCCGACGACACCCTGTTCGAGTGGATGGGCCAATGGACCACGGGCGAGCAGAACATCCGCGCCGCGCTGGGCCGCATGCTGTTCTCCTCCGACGAGATCCAGAAGTCGGTGAAGGTGCTCTCCGGTGGTGAGCAGGGCCGCATGCTGTTCGGCAAGCTGGCCTGCCAGAAGCCCAACGTGCTGGTCATGGACGAACCGACCAACCACCTGGACATGGAGTCCATCGAGGCGCTCAACCTGGCGCTGGAGAACTATCCGGGCACGCTGATCTTCGTCAGCCACGACCGCGAGTTCGTCAGCTCCCTGGCCACGCGCATCATCGAGCTGTCGGACAACGGCGTGACCGATTTTTCCGGCACCTACGACGACTACCTGCGCAGCCAGGGCATCATCGTCTGACCCCTGCTGCAGAAACGACAAAGCCCGCTTTCGCGGGCTTTGTCGTTCTAGCGCTCTGCTCAGGCGGTAGCGAACAGCTCGGAGATACGCTGCGCGGCGCCCTGCATGGCTTCGGCACGCGGCTTTTCGCCATAGGCCAGGCCTTCGGCGCGGACGATCTCGATGTCGTCGATGCCGAGGAAGTTCAGCACGCGAATCAGGTAGTCCTCATGCGCCTGGCCGGACGGCTGGCCGGCATGAATGCCACCGGCGCTGGAGGCGATCACCACGGTCTTGCCACCCGCCAGCCCGATCGGGCCATTCTCGGTGTATGTGAACGACTTGCCGGCAACGGCGATGCGGTCGATCCAGGCCTTCAGCTGGCTGGGAATGCTGAAGTTGTACATCGGTGCACCGATGACGATGGCATCGGCAGCCAGAAACTCTTCCAGAGTGCGTTCGGCCAGCTCGGCTTCATGCTTCTGTGCAGCATCACGCAGCTCGGCCGGCGTGCCGGCAGCGACCAGGCTGGCAGCGGAAAAGTGGCTGATCGCATCGCTGGCCAGGTCACGGTAGGTCACCTGAACGTTCGGTGCGGTAACTGCCCAGGCTTCGACCACAGCGTGGCTGAGCTGACGGGAAGCGGAGGCATCGCCGAGGATGCTGGAATCGAGGTGCAGTAGTTTCATGGGTTCTCTCCAAAGTGTCGTGCGACAGGGCGACGCGATGGCAGAGATGCTATCCGTGGAGCCAATAGCCGGTAAGACGGTAAAAATGCGATAGTTCGTCCCACTGATAGGACGATGATATGCATGACCTCAATGATCTTTTCTATTTCGCCAAGGTAGTCGAGGCTGGCGGTTTCGCTGCAGCCGGGCGCCTGCTGGGCATTCCCAAGTCGCGCCTGTCGCGGCGCATCGCCGAGCTGGAGCAGCGCCTGGACGCGCGCTTGCTGCAACGCTCGACGCGCAAGCTGGCACTGACCGATATCGGCGAACGCTATCTGAGTCATTGCCAGGCCATGTTGCTGGAAGCCGAACAGGCCGAGGAAACCGTGGCCAAGCTGACCAGCGAGCCGCGCGGCCGGGTGCGTTTCTCCACGCCGCCTGGCGTAGCCCTGCTGCCCGAGCTGATCAATGAGTTTCTGACTCTCTACCCCAGGGTGCAGCTGGAGGTGGTACAGACCACCCGCCGTATAGACCTGCTCAACGAGGCGGTGGACGTCGCCCTGCGTGTGCGCAACGTCGATGATGAAGAGCCTGGGCTGATTACACGCCGCCTGCTGCCCGCTCGGGCGCATATCGTGGCGCGCCCGGACCTGGTCGCCGGGCTGCGCCTGGAGCAACCGGAAGACCTGCAGCAACTGCCGGCCCTGGGCGCCATCGGCGCGGACCGGCGCATCCATCTGCGCTTCTGTCACGACAGGTCTCAGGAGCTTCGCGAGATTGCCCTAGAAGCGCGCCTGGCAGTCGATGACTTCCCCATGCGCAAGGCCGCGGCGCTGGCCGGCGTGGGCATCACCCTGCTACCGACCACGCATTGCCACGAGGAACTGGCCGATGGTCGCCTGATCGCCCTGCTGCCGCAGTGGACGGTACCGCAAGGCCACATCCAGCTGGCCTATACCCACAGGCGCGGCATGTCGCCGGCAGTCCGCGCCTGGATCGACCTGCTCAGCGATGCCTTCAGCCGCAGGAGCTTCCCACCCTGACTCAGATGCGGAACTGACGCACCAACTCGCCGAGGCGATCGCCCAGGCCAGCCAGACTGCGTGCCGTCTGCGCCCCACGTTCGGTTTCATCGGCCACGCTGTCCACGGCCCCCGCGATCTGGTGCACGCTGCGGTTGATCTCCTCGGCCACCGCCGTCTGCTCCTCGGCGGCGCTGGCGATCTGCGCGTTCATGGCGTTGATGGTAGCGATCAGCTGGGCAATGGCGTCGAGCGATTCGCCGGCCTTGTTGGCCTGCTCGCTGGTGACTTCGCCGGCATCGCTGGAGCGACGCATCGAGGTCACCGACTGCTGCGTACCTTGCTGCAGGCGGTCGATCATGCCCTGGATTTCCTGCGTGCTCTGTTGGGTGCGGCTGGCCAGGGCACGCACCTCATCGGCGACCACGGCGAAACCGCGCCCGGCCTCACCGGCCCGCGCGGCCTCGATGGCGGCGTTCAGCGCCAGCAGGTTGGTCTGCTCGGCGATGGAGCGGATCACGTCGAGCACGCTGACGATGGACTGCACGTCCTGCTGCAGGCTGTCGAGCGATGCACCACTGCTGCGGATATCGTCCACCAGTGAGTGAATACGCTGGATGCTGCCGTCGACCACGCTCTTGGCCGCCTGCCCTTCGCGGTCGGTCTGTTGCGCGGCTTCGGCAGCGCTTTGCGCGCTCTTGGCCACTTCATGAGCGGCAGCCGACATTTCATTGATCGCCGTGGCCACCTGGTCGGTCTCGTGACGCTGCTGCGCCATGGCCTTCTCGGAGCGTTGCGCCTGGTCGGAAACCTGCCCCACCAACTCGGTAAGCTGCCCGGTCATTTCGACGATCTGCCGCACCAGACCATGCACCTTCTCGACGAAACGGTTGAAGGAGCCAGCCAGCTGCCCCAGTTCATCGTTGCTGGTCACGGGCAGACGACGGGTCAGGTCGCCCTCGCCTGCGGCGATATCGTCGAGGTTGGCCTTGATCAGCAGCAACGGGCGCAGGAAGGCGTTGCCCAGCCACACGCCGATCACCCCGAACAGCACCAGCAACACCGCTGCAACGATCACGATACTGGTAAGGATGGTGCCGATGCGCCGATCGATCTCGGCCTGCACTTCGCTGATGCGTGCTTCCACGCCGTCCAGATTGAGCGCGGTGCCAACCGCCATGTCCCACTTGGGCAAGTAGTAGCTGTAGGCGAGCTTGGGCACCATCACCGCCTCGTTGCCCGGCAGCGGCGAGGAGTAATTGACGAAGTAGCTGTTGTTCTTGGCCACGTTGACCAGCTCACGGTTGATGTACACACCGTTCGGGTCACGCCGGTCGGCCAGGCTCTTGCCGACATCCACCGGACTGTCGCCGCGGAACAGACGTACCACGTTGGAATCGTGGCCGAAGAAGTAGCCGTCGGCGCCATATTTGATCTTGGAGAGGATGGCGATGGCCTGCTCGCGACTGGCCGTATCGCCTTGCGCCGCGCCATCGTAGAGCCCCTTCACGGAGCCGAGAGCGATCTGGATGTAGTGCTCCAGCTCACTGCGTTTCTCTTGCAGCAGACGTTCGCGAGTCTCGGCGACCTCATCGGCTGCCATGCTTTGCAGCACCCGCGCCGCCGTGCCGCTGAGCACCAGGGCGAAGAGGAGGACGGGAACCAGCGCAAGTAGTATGACCTTGGCTTTCAGTGTCAGGCGCATTTTTATTGTCCTTATGTGCGAAAGCAAAAACGGGGCTACCGATGTATCGGCAGCCCCGCGGAGGAATTAAGCGACCCATCGCGTCAGGAACTTAACTCGGCGCAGACCTGCCTCTCTACAACAGCATAGCGCCGGCCCAACCGAACACCAGCAGTGGCAGGTTGTAGTGCAGGAAAGTGGGCACCACGCTGTCCCAGATATGGTTGTGCTGGCCATCGGCGTTCAGACCTGAGGTTGGCCCGAGTGTGGAATCCGACGCTGGCGATCCGGCATCGCCCAGGGCGCCGGCAGTCCCGACGATGCAGACGATTGCCAGTGGGCTGAAACCCAGTTGCACGCCCAGCGGCACGAAGATCGCGGCAATGATCGGCACCGTCGAGAAGGAGGAGCCGATGCCCATGGTCACCAGCAGCCCGACCAGCAGCATCAGCAGCGCGCCGACCGCCTTGTTGTGACCGATCAATTCTGCCGAACTGTCCACCAGTGCCCTTACCTCACCGGTGGTTTTCATCACCTCGGCGAAACCGGCAGCGGCGATCATGATGAAGCCGATCATGGCCATCATCTTCATGCCTTCGGTGAACAGGCCGTCCGCCTCTTTCCAGCGCACCACGCCGGAAACCGAAAAGATGACGAAACCGACCAGCGCACCGATGATCATCGAGTCCAGCCACAGCTGCACGATGAACGCCGCGGCGATGGCCAGCCCGGCGACCAGCAGGCTCAGCGGGTTGTAGTGCACGTCCACGCGCTCGCTCTGCGCGACCTTCTCCAGGTCATAGACCCGCTTGCCGCGGTAGCTGAACAGCACCGCGACGAGCAGTCCGAAAAACATGCCCAGTGCCGGAATGGCCATGGCGTGGGTGATGCTGATGCCGGTGACATCGACACCGGACTTGGCGACGTTGGCCAGCAGGATCTCGTTGAGGAAAATGCCGCCAAAGCCAACCGGCAGGAACATGTACGGCGTAATCAGACCGAAGGTCAACACGCAGGCAATCAGCCGGCGGTCCAGTTGCAACTTGCTCAGCACATAGAGCAGCGGCGGCACCAGCAGCGGGATGAACGCGATATGGATGGGCAGCAGGTTCTGCGAGGAGATCGCCACCGCCAGCAGCAAGCCGATCAGCAGCCACTTCAGCGCCCCTCCGGCACCGTCCTGCTGCTTGCCAACCAGCGCCAGTGCCTTGTCCGCCAGGGCATGAGCCAGGCCCGACCTGGCGATAGCCACCGCGAACGCGCCGAGCAGCGCATAGGACAACGCCACCGTCGCCCCGCCACCGAGCCCCTGATTGAACGCCTGCAGGGTGCCCTCGATGCCCAGGCCGCCGAGCAGACCACCGACCAGCGCTCCGACGATCAGCGCCACGACCACATGCACGCGGCAGAGACTGAGGATCAGCATGACGCCGACCGCGGCGATTACAGCATTCATAGAACATTCCACCTGCAGTGCGTGCCGGCAAGACCGGCGCAAAAAGCCGCGTACTCTGCCGCACGCGGCCTAGCCTGTCAAAACGAGCATACGTTCATAATATCAATCAATACGTGCATAATTCCGACCAAGCCCCACATCGATCAAGAACGCGGGCCCTGTACCGATAACCGTACTAGTCCATGCAGAAAGGAACGCACCATGCTGTTCAGTCGTCTTTCAATCCAGTGGAAGATCACCCTGCTCGCCGGGCTCTGCCTGCTCGCTATCGTCACCTTGCTGGTAGGTGCTTCGCAGTTTCAGTCAAGCCGCAGTGCCAACCTGGTACGCGAAGCCAGCTCCGGCATGCTGGAGGAAAGCGCCAAATTGCGCCTCAAGGCTCGCGGTGAACTGCAGGCGATCCGTATCCAGCGCTACTTCATGGACGCCTACCAGTACGGCAAGGGATTTTCCAGGCAGATTCTGTTTCTGCGTGAGCAAGCCGAGAAGCGCTTTCTCGATGCCTTCGACCTGCGCGAAGACCTCACCCGCCAGGTACGCACCAGCCTCGAGGCCAACCCAGGCTTGCTCGGACTATATCTGGTGTTCGAGCCCAACGCGCTGGATGGCAAGGATGAACTCTTCGCCGATCAAGCCGAGCTTGGCAGCAACGAAGGCGGTCGTTTCGCACTGTATTGGTCGCAGGCCACGGTCGGCGAACTGGAATCCGAAGCGATGACCGAAGAGCTGCTCGGCGACACCACCCCCGGTGCCAATGGCGTGGCCTACAACGCCTGGTACACCTGCCCTCGCGATACTCGTCAAGCGTGCGTACTGGAGCCTTACTACGACGAAGTCGGCGGCAAGAAGACGCTGATGACCAGCATCGCCTTCCCCTTGGAGTTGAACGGCAAGATCATCGGCGTGATGGGTCTCGACATCAGCCTGTCCAGCCTGCAGCAGATCAGCGAGCAGGCCAATGCCGAACTGTATGACGGCCAGGGCCACGTCAGCATCTTCAGCCCCGGCGCGCTGCTCACAGGCAATAGCCGCGATGGCAGTCTGCTGAGCCAGCCCGTCGAACGCGCCTTTCCCGAAGACGCCAGCGAACTGCGCGGCCTGATCCAGAGCGGCAGCGATGCCGAGTTGCGCCACGGTGACATGCTCCGTGAGCTCAGCCCCTTCAAACCCATTCCCGAGGCCAAACCCTGGTCGGTGCTGCTCGAAGTACCTCAGCAGGTCTTGCTCGAACGTGCCATCAAGCTTGGCGCCCAACTCGATGCCAACCGCGCCAGTGACAGCCTGGTCGCGCTGCTGATGGGGCTCGTCGCGGTGATCGCCGGCCTGCTGCTGATGTGGCTGACCGCGCGCGGCGTGACGCGACCGATTCTGGGCGTCGCCGCCATGCTCAAGGACATCGCCAGCGGTGAAGGCGACCTGACCCGCCGCCTGCAATACGCCCGGCAGGACGAACTGGGCGAGTTGGCCGGCTGGTTCAACCGCTTCCTCGATAAACTGCAGCCAATCATCGCCGACGTGAAAAGCAGCGTGATCGATGCTCGCAGCACGGCCGACCAGTCGGCGGCCATCGCCAGTCAGACCAGTGCCGGCATGCAGCAGCAGTATCGCGAAGTCGACCAGGTGGCGACCGCCTTCCAGGAAATGAGCGCCACCGCTCAGGACGTCGCCCACAATGCAGCGCAAGCCGCAGAGGCCGCACGAAATGCCGACCAGGCCAGCCGTGAAGGCCTGCAAGTGATCGATCGCACCACCAGCACCATCGACCTGCTGGCCAATGAAATGAACGTGGCCATGCAGGAAGTCGAAGGCCTTGCCAGCAGCAGCGAGCAGATCGGCTCGGTACTCGAAGTGATTCGCTCGATTGCCGAGCAGACCAACCTGCTCGCCCTCAACGCGGCCATCGAAGCCGCTCGCGCAGGGGAAGCCGGTCGCGGCTTTGCCGTGGTCGCCGACGAGGTGCGCAACCTGGCCAAACGCACTCAGGACTCGGTCGAAGAAATTCGCCAGGTGATCGAAGGTCTGCAAAGCGGTACGCGCGAAGTGGTCAGCACCATGCACAGCAGCCATCGCCAGGCTCAGGGCAGCGTCGAACAGGTGCAGCAAGCCGTGGCCGCGCTGCAGCGCATCAGCCAGGCGGTCAGCACCATTACCGACATGAATCTGCAGATCGCCAGTGCGGCTGAAGAACAGAGCTCGGTGGCCGAGGAGATCAACCGCAACGTCGCGTCGATCCGCGACGTCACCGAGGCCATCTCCGCGCAGGCCGACGAGTCGGCGCAGGTAAGCCAGAGCCTCAATCGTCTGGCCAATCACCAGCAGGGTCTGATGGATCAGTTCCGCGTGTAGCGGCGCAGACTCTGACGGAGAACACCTGAGCGTGACGCCAAATCATCCCCGATCTGGCGGCGCGTCCCTTGCAGCGCAGACAGGCGATCGCCTAGCCTGCGTTCTTTTTTTGGGGAAGCAACATGCTCAATATCACCTTGGTCGCCGGCTCCAGCCGCAACAACAGCCAATCGGGAAAGGTCGCCCGCGTACTGCGTCAGCGCCTGATCGAGATGGGGCAAACCACTCAGGACACCAGCTGCATCATCGATCTGGGCCTTGCGCCACTGCCGCTGTGGCCCGCTGAAGATGCCGGCCCCTGGTCCATGTACCAGCAACAACTAGCAGCCGCCGATGCGGTGGTGATCATCGCGCCGGAGTGGAACGGCATGGCCTGCCCGGCAATCAAGAACTTCTTCATCTACGCCAGCAAGGCCGAACTGGCGCACAAGCCGGGTCTGCTGGTGGGCGTCTCCTCCGGCATTGGCGGTGCCTACCCGATTGGCGAACTGCGCGCCTCCAGCTACAAGAACTGCCGCCTGTGCTACCTGCCGGAACACCTGATCGTGCGTCAGGTCGAGAAGGTCCTGAACGGCCCACAGCCGGTGGACGAGGCTGATCAGCGACTCCGTGCCCGCATCGATTACGCGCTCGACGTACTGGTGCGCTACGCCCACGCCCTGCAACCGGTGCGCGCCGCCATCAACTTCGACAATCCGGCCTTCGCCAACGGGATGTAAGCAAGCGTGTTACAGGCGCCGCTGTGTGAGTTGGCGGCGCCGAACACAGTGCTTTCGGCGGTTTGCCTGGCCCCGGCTCAACGCCGCGGCAGGCTGACCATCACCCGCAGGCCGCCCAGAGGGCTGTCCTGCAGGTCGATACGGCCATGCCAGGCCTCGATGATATCGCGCACGATACCGAGGCCCAGGCCGTGCCCGGCGACCTGCTCATCCAGGCGCGTGCCACGGCCCAGCACGGCCTCACGCCCTTCGGCATCGATGCCGGGACCATCATCATCGACAAACAGGCAATAGCCCTCTGCACTCTCCTGCACCGTCAACTGCACGCGTTGCTCGGCCCATTTGCAGGCGTTGTCCAGCAGGTTGCCGAGCAGCTCTAGCAAATCTTCACGATCACGCGGCAACACCAGGCCAGGCGGCGCCTGCCAGTCCAGAGTCAGGCCGCGGTCATGAATCATCGACAAGGTGGCGAACAGCCCCGGCAACTCCTGCGCACAATCGAAGCGCGCCCCCGGCAAGACTTCGCCAGCCAGACGCGCACGCCCCAGCTCACGGCTGAGGCGCTGCTCGATCTGCTCCAGTTGTTCGCGCATGCTCGCGCGTAACGCAGGATGAGCAGCCAGTTCCTCGCGGCCGGCCAGGCTTATCAACACCGCCAGCGGCGTTTTCAGCGCATGGCCAAGGTTGCCCAGGGCATTGCGCGAGCGCTTGAGGGTGTCCTCGGTATGCGCCAACAGGTGGTTGATCTGCGCCACCAGAGATTCCAGCTCTTCGGGCACCTCGGCATCCAGCTCGCTACGGCGGCCCTGCTGCAGCTGCGCGATCTGCTGACGCACCTGCTCCAGCGGGCGCAGCGCCCGGCGCACGGTATAGCGCTGGGCGATCAGGATCAGCAGCAGCCCCGCACCACCCAGGCCAAGTCCGACCCATTGCATGTGGCGAAAGCTCTGCAGTATCGGTTGGTAGTCCTGCGCCACGCTGATCGACAGGCTCTGCCCATAGCGGCGGTAATCGGCGCGGTAAATCAACAACAACTGGCCTTGCGGGCCATCGCCCAGCTTGGCCTGCATGCCCGTACCATCGGGCTTGAGTAGCTCGCGATCCCACAACGAGCGCGAACGCCAGCTGCGGTCGGGAAAATCGATGCGAAAGTAGTGCCCGGAGAATTGCCGCTGGAACGAGGGGTCGAGGCGTCGTTCATCCAACTGCAGCCCCGCCGGACCACGCACCAACGCGGCCAGCAGCCCCTGCGCCTCATCGCGCAGATCCTCTTCCAGGTATGCACGCAGGCCACGGTCGAAGACCCAGAGACTGGCCTGCGCCAGAACCAGCCCAATCACCAACAGCGTAGCGGCCAGGCCAATGCCGAGCCGACGCTGAATGGACCTCAACCCTGCTCTCCGGTAAAGCGATAGCCCTGCCCACGGCGGGTCTCGATCACATTGCGCCCGAGCTTGCCGCGCAGACGATTGACGTGCACTTCGATGACGTTGGAGTCGCGCTCGGTCTCACCATCATAAAGGTGGTCGGCGAGATGGCTCTTGGAGAGGATTTGCCCCGGATGCAGCATGAAATAACGCAGCAAGCGAAACTCTGCGGCGGTCAGGTCGATGGCCTCGCCGGCAGCGGTCACGCACTGGCGGCTCTCGTCCAATTGCAAGCCGGCAGACTCCAGTTGCGGTTGGTTAGCCAGCCCATGGGCACGACGCAACAGTGCCTGGATGCGCAGGGCCAGCTCCTCGGGGTGGAAGGGTTTGGTCAGGTAGTCGTCGGCGCCGGCCTTGAGCCCTTCGATGCGCTCAGCCCAGGAGCCACGCGCCGTCAGCACCAGCACCGGTGTGGCCAGGCCACCGGCACGCCACTCCTGTAGCACTTCCAGCCCCGGCTTACCCGGCAAGCCGAGATCGAGAATGATCAGATCGTAAGGCTCGCTAGCGCCCTGATAGGCCGCATCACGACCGTCGGCCAACCAGTCCACGGCATAGCCTTGGCGCGTCAGGCTGGCGGTCAGTTCATCGGCCAGGGGTACATGGTCTTCCACCAGCAACAGGCGCATCAGTCGTCTTCCTCATCCTTCAGAATATTGCCGTTGCGGGCATCCAGTTCGAGCTCACGCACCACGCCCGATGTGGCCAGAATCTCCACCTCATAAACCAGCACGCCATCTTCCTCCTCCAGTTCCGCCTCAAGCAGAGTCGAGCCTGGGTAAGCCTTGTCGACGTGCTGCATCAACTGCTCGAACGGCATGATGACGCCATCGCGCCGCAAACGCAGGGCTTCATCTTGATCGAGATCACGCGCGACACCCGGAACGCTGGCTAAACCGCTTACCAGCACCAGAAACAGTGCGGTGGTACGTCGAAACTTCATCAATCGTCCTGGTGGTTCTTGAGAATTTTCCCGGTGCTGGCATCCAGCTCCAGGTCCCACTGCACGCCTTGAGCATCGCGCAGCTCGATCTGATAGATATAGCGGCCGTACTCTTCTTCCAGCTCAGTTTCTTCGATACGCGCGCCTGGATGCTGAGCCAGCGCCGTTTCGTTGAGCTTTTCGAAGGATTTGATAGTCCCGGCATCACGTAGACGCAGCGCCTCATCCGGGCCCAGATCACGTGCCTGGGCAATGGTTGCGGCGCTGGCGAGGGTGACAAGTGTAGCGAGGCTGAGCAATCGTTTCATGTGCTTCTCCAGCGAATCAGTGGCTTCAACTCTAGGCTCAGGCACTTAATTCAAGCTGAATTCACATGCGTCATTCACCACATGAAGTGGCTTGGCCTGCTCGTTCAGCCCTCTATAATCGCCTGTTCGAAAGGAGGCATCGATGAGCGCGATCCATATCAAATCCCCTGCCCTGACACTCAAGGTAGGTCCCAGAGCCTTGACGCGAATTCGCCAGAACGGCCTGAGCCCGGCGGACGTCGGCATCCTGCCTGGCGCGGCGGGCGGCCCCAAAGGTATTGGTATTCAGGGCTTGGATCTCGCACTGTTTGGCGACTGGCTACCCCGCGCCCCACGCGAGCGCGCCCTGATCGGCGCCTCGATCGGATCCTGGCGCTTCGCCAGTGCCTGCCTGCCAGACCCGACCGCAGGAATTCGGCGACTCGGCGAGCTGTACACCTCGCAGCGCTTCGCCAAGGGCGTGAGCATGGCCGAGGTCTCGGGCAGTTGCCGGCAAATGCTCAGCGAACTGCTAGCGGATCAGGACGCCGCCATCATCGCCAACCCTTACTATCGTCTGCACATCGTCGTGGTGAAGAGCCACGGCCTGCTGCAACACGACCACCGCGGCAAACTCAGCCTCGGCCTGTCATCGGTGATCGGTAATAACTTTCTGGCCCGCCAACGTCTTGGCCGTCACTTTGATCGCGTGATTCTGCACGATGCGCGACAGCTACCTCCCCTGACGCAGCTGAGCGACTTCCGCTCGCACTTCCACGCGCTGACTCCGGAAAACCTGCGCCACGCCCTGCTGGCTTCTGGATCGATTCCAATGGTGATGGAAGCCATTCGCGAGATTCCCGGCTTGGAGCCTGGTGCCTATCGCGATGGCGGCCTGCTCGACTACCACCTTGACCTGCCCTACCACGGCGAAGACATCGTTCTCTATCCGCACTTCACCGACCGGGTGATACCGGGCTGGTTCGACAAGAGCATGCCCTGGCGCCGCGGCGACCGCACGCGCCTGCAGGATGTAGTGCTGCTGGCGCCATCTCGCGAATATCTGGCTCGCTTGCCACACGGCAAACTGCCAGATCGCACTGACTTCAAGCGTTACCTGGGCAATGACGAAGGGCGCGAACGTTACTGGCGCCAGGCCATGGCCGAAAGTACGAGGCTCGGAGACGAATTTCTCGAACTGGTCGAAAGTGGCCGCCTGGCAGAACGCCTGCAGCCTCTCTGAAACAAGCGATTGCTCAGAGCGCAGGGCGACGTGATCAGGCGGCAAACGGGCCAGACCTGATAAACTGCACAGCTCAACGCCATTCAGGCAGAATCATTTACGCGAGCGCTGTTCAGTGGAATTGTTCAAAGAGTTCATCTTCGAGGCGGCCCATCGCCTGCCACACGTACCGGAAGGCCACAAATGCGGCCGCCTGCACGGCCACTCCTTCCGAGTCGCCATTTATATCGAAGGTGACGTCGATCCTTATACCGGCTGGATTCGCGACTTCTCGGAGATCAAAGCGATCTTCAAGCCAATCTACGAGCAGCTCGATCACAACTACCTGAACGACATCCCTGGCCTGGAAAACCCGACCAGTGAGGTTTTGGCCAAGTGGATCTGGCAACAGGTCAAACCACTGCTTCCAGAGCTGTCACGCGTACGCATCCACGAAACCTGCACCAGTGGTTGCGAGTATCGCGGCGATTGAGCAGCGCCGAAAACGACAAAGGCCACCTTCAAGGTGGCCTTTTTATTGATCTCTAATTAGCGCCGACAACGCGTAGGGTGCGCCCTGCGCACCGTAGCGACCGCATCATTGCCGGCGGGCGCAGCGTGCCCTACTTTTCCCGCGCGCAAAGAAGAAACCCCAGACCGC
>NZ_LSSW01000014.1 GCF_001567565.1 Ectopseudomonas composti | reverse complement strand
CGAACCCCTGTTACCGCCGTGAAAGGGCGGTGTCCTAGGCCACTAGACGAAGGGGACCTGGAACTTCGTTTGAAACCCTGCCGAAGCAGCATTTCTAAAATCTGGAGCGGGAAACGAGACTCGAACTCGCGACCCCGACCTTGGCAAGGTCGTGCTCTACCAACTGAGCTATTCCCGCATTACAACTTGAAAGTGGCGTCCCCTAGGGGACTCGAACCCCTGTTACCGCCGTGAAAGGGCGGTGTCCTAGGCCACTAGACGAAGGGGACATACCCCGGAACATCAAGCAACTTTCCGGCTTCCTTCGCTCCGCTTTAGGCTTTGCGCTGGAAGTGGCGCGCATTCTATGGAGGCTTTTAGAGGCCGTCAACCTCTCTATAAAAAATTTTTAAAATCAAAGACTTCAGCCCAGAAATCGATAAGCCACTAGGAGCCATGCGAGCAAGCCACTACACTCGGTCGAAAAGTCGATTTCCGAGAGGTCCCAAGCAGTGTCCGCACTCGTGATTACCCTGCTGATCGTCGGCGGCATTGCCCTGCTGATGGTGATTGCCTACGTCAACCATGCCGTCGAGAACAGCAAACTGGATAAAGCACGCCAGCGCGCCGATCTGCTCGACCGCATTCGTCGCTGCCAGGACATCTCCGAACGCATGCCCGGCCAACTGATGACGCCGCAACTGAAGCTGTTGCTGAGCCAGTTGCAACTGCAGGTCAGTGAACGCCTGCTGGCATTGGATAAACAGAATGCGGCGCTGCGCAGCGATGCCGACACGCTCAAGGCACAGATCGCTCAGGGCGAATCCATTGCCGTGAAGAACCCGCCGCAGCCCATTGCCAACGAGGCCAAGGCCAAGGACGTACGTTTTCTCCTGGAAAATCTGCACGCCCTGATCACCGGTTCGGTACAGGGCGGCCTGCTGCCCGCCAACGACGGCAAGCACTGGCTCAAGCAGATTCGCCAGATGCTGGTGCTGGTGCATATCGAGTTCTTCAGCACCCTGGGCCAGACGGCCATGCAACAGAACCAGCCCGGCCAGGCGCGTCTGGCCTTCGAACGCGGCGTGCAGTACCTGCGCAAACAGCCTGAGCCGGCGCCTTATCAGGCCCAGCTCAAACGCTTCGAAGAGCAGTTGGCGCGGGCCAATGCCCTGGTGCTCAACAATAACGTCCCCGCAGCGGATGAACCCAGTGAGCTGACCGAAGGCCTGAAGGGCCTGGAAGAAGACTGGAAGAAGAAGAACATCTACGACTGAGCAAGTGTCGATCACGCTCGTTCGGTCGTGCACGCTGACCGCCAATAGGAGTCGCAATGAGCCTGACTGTATATGGGGCGCCGCTGTCCCCCTTCGTTCGCAAGCTCTGCCTGTGCCTGATCGAGAAGGGTCTGGATTACGAACTTGAAGTCGTCATGCCCTTCGGCCAGCCGGACTGGTTTCGCGAACTCAACCCGCTGGGGCGCATTCCCGCCTTTCGCGACGGCGACCTGACGCTGGCGGACTCCAGCGTCATCTGCCAGTACCTCGAGGATCGCCACCCCGAGCGCAAGCCACTATATGGCGCCGATGCCGAGCAACGGGCCAAGGTACGCTGGCTGGAAAAATATGCCGACTACGAGTTGGCGCCGCTGTGCACCTTCAGCGTGTTCCGCAACCGCGTGCTGAAAGCCACCATGGGCCAGCCATGCGACGAGGAAAAGGTGCAGCAGACGTTGAGAGACAAGCTGCCCAGCCACTTCGATTACCTCGAAGCTACGCTGGGCGACAAGCCGTACTTCCTCGGTGACCAGCTGTCCATGGCCGACCTGGCGCTGGCCAGCCAGTTGATCAACATGGAACACGGTGGCGAAACCCTCGACGCGAGCCGCTGGCCGGCACTGGCCGCGCACTATGAGCGCGTCAAAGCCCGCCCTTCGATACAGCAAGTGCTGCCGCGTGAGCTGCGCACGCTGGAGAAGATCGGCGCCAAGCGCTGAACCCTACCCAGGGCGCGCATAGCGCGCCCTGTTCGGTTTCAACAGTCGCTGGCAGCCAGGAAAATCGCTGCCAGCGCTTCGATACCGGCCTGATCCACCTCGGTGAAGCGCCCGACCGACGGGCTGTCCAGATCCAGCACGCCGATCAGGCGCCCTTTCTTGACCAGCGGCACCACCAGCTCACTGTTCGACGCGCTGTCACAGGCAATGTGCCCGGCGAAAGCATGCACATCTTCGACTCGCTGCGTCTGCAGGCTGGCCGCAGCCGCACCGCAGACACCGCGCCCGAAGGCGATGCGCACGCACGCCACCTGGCCCTGGAACGGGCCAAGCACCAACTCGCCATCCTTGACCAGATAGAAGCCGGCCCAATTCAGGTCGGCCAGCTCGTGAAAGAGGAAGGCGGAAAACTGCGCGGCATTGGCGATGAAGTCGCGCTCGCCGGACAGCAGCGCCTGCAACTGCGCACTCAACAATGGGTAGCCGTTGAGGTCGCCAGCGACCTGAGAAAGATCGATCATGCCTGTTGCTCCAGCAGTTGCAGCCCAACCCAGTGGCGGGCGAATTGATAGGCACAGCGGCCATTACGGTTACCGCGACCCAGTGCCCAGCGGATGGCCGCCTTTTCCAGCGCCTCGTCCCAGCTCCAGCTCAGCCCGGCCTGGCGCGCCTGCACGTCCACCCAATGGCGCACGACGATCAGAAAGTGATCCTGGCTGAAGGGATAGAACGACAGCCACAGGCCAAACCGGTCGGACAGCGCGATCTTGTCCTCGACCGACTCGCTGGGGTGCAGCTCACCGTCGACCATCTTCCAGTTCTCGTTGTCACTCTGGCGCTCGGGCACCAGGTGGCGGCGGTTGGACGTGGCGTAGAGCAGCACGTTGTCCGGCGCCTGCTCCAGCGAGCCGTCAAGCACGCTCTTGAGCACCCGGTAATCGCCCTCACCCGCCTCGAACGACAGATCGTCGCAGAACAGCACGAAGCGCTGCGGCAAGCCAGCCAGCAGCTCGACCACGCGTGGCAGGTCGGCCAGGTGATCGCGCTCGATCTCGATCAGGCGCAGGCCGGCCTTGGCATGCTCGGCGAGCAAGGCCCGCACCAGCGACGATTTGCCGGTGCCGCGCGCGCCCCAGAGCAAGGCATGGTTGGCTGGCATACCGTTGACGAACTGTCGGGTATTGCGCGCCAACTGCTCGCGCTGGGCGTCAACACCCAGCAGATCGCTCAGCGACAGGTCGAGGCTGACGTCCAGTGGCAGCAGGTAGCCGCTGCGCCCGTCATGCACCCAGCGCGCCGCCACGCAGCTGCTCCAGTCCACCTGCGGACGCACTGCAGGCAGCAGGGGTTCAATGCGCTCCAGCACCTGCTCGGCGCGGGCCAGAAAGTCCAGTAATCGGGAATCCACTATCTACTACTCCTTTTGCGCAGAACCGCACGTTGTAGGCCCTGCCGGTACCGGGTCGCTATCGGCTATGCTTGGCAGGCGCCCAAGGATCAGAGACGACGCACGCATTCATGGATATTTCGCTCACCCATCGCCTGTCGTTCAAACAGGCCGGCCTGACCGTCCTGGTGGCGTTTATCCTCGGCACGTTGCTCAGCGTCACCCAAGTGGCGGTCGATTATGCCAGCGAAGACGCCTCCATCAACCGCGAGATTCGCGCGTTGCTGGAAATCAGCCACAACCCCGCCGCTCGTATCGCCTACAACATCGACGCCGAACTGGCGCAGGAACTGGTCCTCGGCCTGCTGCGCTCACCGGCAGTAACCCGGGCCGAACTGATCGACAACAACGGCATGGTTCTGGCCAGCGTCAGCCGGCCACGCAGCGAAAGCCGCTACCGGGTATTCAGTGACAGCCTGTTCGGCGCCCAGCGGCAGTTCCAGGACCCGCTCTACGTCAGCCACGCCCCCCACGAAGCGCTTGGCGTTCTGCGCCTGGAGGTCGACACCTACGCCTTTGGCAGCCACTTCCTGAAACGCTCGCTACTGACCCTGATCACCGGCTTCGCCCGCAGCCTGCTGCTGTCGCTGATCCTGCTGGTGCTGTTCTATTTCATGCTGACCAAACCCCTGACCGGGGTGATTCGCGCCCTCAGCGAGCGCAACCCGCAGGACCCGCAACATCATCCGGTGCCCTGCCCCAAAGGCCACGAGCGCGACGAAATCGGCACCCTGGTCGAAGTCACCAACCGCCAGCTGTCGAGCATCGCCCTGGAAATCGGACAACGGCGCAACGCCGAGGACCGCCTGACCCAGTACCTGAGCGAGCTGGAAAACATCGTCTCGGCACGTACCGCCGAACTCAAGGCCACCAACGTGCGCCTCAGCCAGTCCAACGCCGAACTGGACGCCGCGCGCACCACGGCGCTGAACATGGCGCAGGCGCGCTCGGCCTTCCTGGCCAACATGAGCCATGAGATCCGCACACCGCTCAATGGCCTGCTGGGCATGCTCGCCCTGGCGCTGGACGGCCCGCTCAGCGCCGAACAGCGTCAGCAACTGGGCATCGCCCATGACTCCGGCAAGGTTCTGGTCGAACTGCTCAACGACATCCTCGATCTGTCCAAGTTCGAAGCAGGCCAGCTCGAACTGGAGCAAATCCCCTTCGATCTCGGCGTGCTGGCGGAAGAAACCGCCAGCTTGCTGTCGCAGAACGCCGCCAATGCCGTAGAGCTGACCTGCCTGATCGACCCGGCGCTACCGGCACAGGTGCTGGGTGACCCGACGCGGGTGCGCCAGATCGTCAGCAACCTGCTGTCCAACGCCCTCAAATTCACCCGTTTTGGCCGCGTCGACCTGATCGTCACCTGCGGCGCGCAAGGCATCAGCATTCGCGTGCGCGATACCGGCATCGGCATCAGCGAAGATGCCCAGGCGCGCATCTTCCAGCCTTTCGCCCAAGCAGAGGTGGGCATTACCCGCGAATACGGCGGCACCGGGCTTGGCCTGGCGCTGACGCGACGTTTGTGCGAAGCGATGCACGGCGTGCTGACCCTGCAATCGAAAGAAGGCTTCGGCAGCGAATTCTGCGCCGACCTGCCGCTGCCAACCCATGCACAACCCAGCGCACAGCCTGCACTACAGGGCCGTATCGTTGCGCTGACCCCGGCCAGCAGCGGCCTGCAACAGATGCTCGCGCAGTGGCTGCCGACCTGGGGCCTGAACTATCAGCGCCTGGATACCGATGCCAGCCTGCAAGGCGTGGACGCTGACCTGCTGATCAGCGACTGCCCGCAATGCCTGCTCGGCATCCGCCCGGCGATTGGCACACCGGCGCTGCTGGTGACCGCCTATGGCAACTTCCTGCCACAGGATCAGGCGCAACGCCTCATGCCGCTGCTGCAGATTGCCCGCCCACTGGCGCGCAGCGGGCTGCTGCAAATGCTGCGGCACATCCTGCACATCGACGACGCAGACGTTCACAGCAACACGCAGGTGCAACCTGCGCGGGAAAGCGCCGCACGCGTGCTGTTGGTCGAGGACAACCCGGTCAACCAGATGGTGGCCAAGGGCATGCTGGCCAAGCTCGGCTACCAGGTGCTGGTGGCCGGCCATGGTGGTGAAGCCCTGGAAATACTGGAACAGGAAGCCGTCGACCTGATCCTGATGGACTGCAACATGCCGGTGATGGATGGCTACGAGGCCAGCCGGCGCATTCGCAGCAATGGGCGCTGGCCGGAACTGCCCATCGTCGCCCTGACCGCCAACGCCCTGTCCGACGAGCGTGAGCGTTGCCGCGCCGCCGGCATGAACGACTACCTGGCCAAACCCTTCCGCCGTGAAGAACTGGCAGCCATGCTCGACACCTGGCTGCCCGTCGACCTTAGCCGTTGAGCCTGGCCAGCAAGCGATCCAGGTTGCGCCGCAGCCCTTCCAGCTCCAGCAGATCCTGACCGTCGAACTGGCAAAGCAATTGCGCCTTCAGCGGCAGGACCTGCGCCTGCAGCACTGTGCCGGCCTCACTCAGCGCCAGATGCACCTCGCGTTCGTCAGCCTGGGCACGGCGGCGCAGCACCAGGCCCATCTGTTCCAGGCGCTTGAGCAGCGGCGTCAGGGTGCCCGAATCCAGCTGCAGACGCTGCCCAAGCGCCTTGAGCGTTGGCTGCTGCGGCGCCCGCTCCTGCCATTCCCACAGCACCAGCATCACCAGATACTGCGGGTAGGTCAGGCCGAGGGCGTCGAGCATCGGCTTGTAGGCGCGAATCACCGCGCGTGAAGCGGCGTAGAGCTTGAAGCACAGCTGATTGTCCAACTGCAGCGCGGCGCTATCGATAATGCTCATTTCAGCAGGGCTTCGATCTCGCTGCTCAGCTCTTCGGGCTTGGTGGTGGGCGCGAAGCGCTTGACCACCTTGCCATCCGCGCCAATCAGGAACTTGGTGAAGTTCCACTTGATGCCCTGGCTGCCCAGCAGGCCGGGGGCGCGCTTCTTCAATTGCACGAACAGCGGATGAGCGCCTGCGCCATTGACGTCGACCTTCTTGAACAGCGGGAAGCTGACGCCGAAGTTCAGCTCGCAGAATTCGGAAATCGCACCCTCGTCACCCGGCTCCTGCTTGCCGAACTGATTGCAGGGGAAACCGAGCACCACCAGGCCCTTGTCCTTGTATTGCTGCCAGACGTTTTCCAGGCCCTTGTACTGCGGGGTGAATCCGCACTTGCTGGCGGTGTTGACCACCAGCACCGCCTTGCCGCCGAAATCGGCCAGGGTCTTCTGCTCGCCCTTGATGGTGGTGACTGGAATATCGAAAAGCGCATTGCTCATGGGGAATCGTCCTGAATGGGCTGAAAGTGATGAACAAACTAGCGAGCAATTAAATTGCATGCAATTTAATTGCTCGAAAATAAGGCCCGTGGATAACGCACTATCCGTAGGATGGGTTATCCACGCCAGGGCACGACTTGCTCAGCAAGCGGCTAATCCGCTCTACAAAACGGTGGCGCCTAGGGCTCGTACCACAGCGGCCAGTTGACCTGAATCGCCCTGAATACGCACTCGCAGGCCATCCGTCTCGCGACGCATCGGGTAGTGTTTGCGCAGGCGATCGAAGCCGGCGCGCCGGGCTTCGGCAGCGCCGACCAGGCTGCGGCGAAAATCCGCATCGTCGCGGCGCGGGTCGTACACTGCGCGACACAGGCTGGCCAAAGCCCAGGCCGGGTCCGCGCTACCGTCTAGGCTCAGCTCGCTCAGCCAGGGTGCCGGCAACAGGTCGGCGAGCACGACCTGTTCGGCGACCCCCAGCACCCGGCAACAGGCCTGGTAGATCTGCGCCGTCCCCCGCAGCTTGCCGTCGAGGCTGTAACCGGCGATATGCGGCGTCGCCAGCTGGCACAGAGCGGCCAGCTCGACATCGGCCTGCGGCTCGCCTTCCCAGACATCCAGCACTGCCTTCAGATCAGGCCGCTGCGGCAGCAGACTGCGCAATGCGGCATTGTCCACCACGGCGCCACGACTGGCATTGATCAGCCAGGTGCCTGGTTTGAGCGCCGCCAGTCGCGCCGAATCGAACAGGTGGCGGGTCGAGGCATCCAGCGGCGTGTGCAGGCTGATCACATCGCACTGGTCGATGATCCGCTCCAGGCTGACGAAATCACCGCCCTCAGCAGCCTGACGTGGCGGGTCGCAGACGCGCACCTGCCAGCCCAGCCCCTGCAGCAGCTTGACCAGGCGACCGCCGACCTGCCCCGCACCCACTACGCCATAGACCCGTGCAGCCGGGTCGACACCCTCGCGCTCGGCCAGGGTCAGCACGCTGCCCAGCACGTAATCCACCACGCCACGGGCGTTGCAGCCTGGGGCGCTGCTCCAGGCGATACCCGCTTCAGCGAAGTAATCGAGATCCAGATGATCGGTGCCAATGGTGCAGGTGCCGACAAAGCGCACCCGGCTGCCTTCGAGCAAGGCGCGATTCACCTGGGTGACCGAGCGCACCAGCAACAGGTCGGCATCACGTACGTCGGCCGCGCTGATGCTGCGCCCCGGCAAGCGACGGATGCTGCCAAACGCAGCGAAGAACTCATCGAGCAGGGGAATGTTTTCGTCGGCGACTATGTGCATGGCGGGCTCCATCGGACAGGTCGCCATTCTAAGTCAGCCGAGACCTCAGCGTCGCCCCACAGCCCGCCAGACAGAGGGGCAGATCGTGCTTTCCTGACCGTCACGTCAAGGCGTAGACTACGCGGTTTCCTGTGATCCTGAAGAGTCGAAATGTCCACCGACACCCGCCTTGGCCGCGTGCGCACGGAATTGCGCAGCCTCCTGTTCCTGGCCACGCCCATCATCATCGCGCAGTTGGCGCACACTGCCATGGGCTTCGTCGATACGCTGATGGCCGGGCGCGTCAGCCCGCAGGACCTGGCTGCCGTGGCGCTGGGTAACTCGATCTGGGTGCCGGTGTTCCTGCTGATGACCGGCATTCTGCTGGCCACCACGTCCAAGGTGGCGCAGCGCTTCGGCGCTGGCGAAGAGGCCGAAATCGGCCCACTGGTGCGCCAGGCACTATGGCTGGCCCTTGTAGTAGGCGGCAGCGCCGCTACCCTGCTGTGGAACGCCGAATTCGTGCTGCGCGTCATGAACGTCGAGCCATCGCTGATCGACCCTGCGATGGGCTACCTGCGCGCCGTGGCCTGCGGCTTCCCCGCGGTGGCGCTGTATCACGTGCTGCGCTGCTGCAGCGACGGCCTTGGCCACACCCGCCCGTCCATGGTGCTGGGTATCCTCGGCTTGCTGCTGAACATCCCGGCCAACTACATCTTTATCTACGGCAAGTTCGGCCTGCCGGCCATGGGCGGCGTTGGCTGCGGCTGGGCGACCGCGCTGGTGATGATCTTCATGCTGATCGGCATGCTGGTCTGGGTGAAATGGGCGCCCTACTACCGCAACAGTGCCCTGTTCGCCCGTTTCGACTGGCCGCAGTGGGCGGTGATCAAGCGCCTGCTGAGCATCGGTGTGCCGATTGGCGTGGCGGTGTTCGCCGAATCGAGCATCTTCGCGGTGATCGCCCTGCTCATCGGCGGCCTCGGCGCCACGGTGGTGGCCGGGCACCAGATCGCCCTGAACTTCAGCTCGATGGTATTCATGATCCCCTACTCGCTGGCCATGGCGGCCACCGTGCGCGTTGGCCAGGCACTGGGCCGTGGCCAGCCGCGCGAGGCACGCTTCGCCGCCGGGGTGAGCATGGGCGCGGCGCTGGGCTACGCCTGCGTATCGGCCAGTCTGATGTTCCTGCTGCGCGAACAGATCGCGCAGATCTACACCCCGGACAAGACCGTCATCGCGGTCGCGGCAACGCTGATCGTCTATGCCGCGCTGTTTCAGTTCTCCGACGCGATTCAGGTGACTGCGGCCGGTGCATTGCGCGGCTATCAGGACACGCGCATCACCATGCTGCTGACCCTGTTCGCCTACTGGGGCATCGGCTTGCCGGTAGGTTATGCGTTGGGGCTGTCCGACCTGTTCGGCGAACCCAGTGGCCCGAGTGGCCTGTGGCAGGGGCTGGTGGTCGGGCTGACCTGCGCTGCCGCGATGCTTACCGTGCGCCTGGCCCGCAGCGCTCGCAAGCGCATTCGCCGAACGGCCTGAGTGATTGGATCGGTAGACCATCGCCTCTAGACTGAGCGCATGACCCGACTCACCCTGCTTCTCTGCCTCTTGGCGCTCGCCGGCTGCGGCCCGGCCAACGATGGCCTGGCCCTGCAGAGCGACTACCTGCAGCGCCTGCAACGCTCGCTCGATGCCAGCGATTTCGTCGCCTTCGACAGCCGCGACATCAGCCAGTATCGCCTGCCGCCGCGGCGCCAGCGGATAGTGCAGATTGCCGAACTGCGTATCGGCCTGCTCGATCTGGTCATCGATGCGCGCCGCTGCCCGCACCTGCAACAGCTGATCAGCCAACGCAACAGCAGCCTGGGCAAACAATTGATGCCCAGCCAGCGCCTGGGCTACGAAGGTGATCTGCTGCGCGCCATCGACGCCTGCCTGCCTTACCTCGAAGACGATTCCAGCCTCAAAACCACCTTGCAGCAACTGGCCAGCGAAAAGCGCCAGCAACTATCTGCGGTGTTCTGGAACGCGCTCAACGGCAGCCCTGAGTTCGAACACTACCTGCGCTTCGCCGACCAGGCATTGCCGGTGGACACCCAGGAAGACAGCGCCGCACTGGACGCACTGCAGCGCCTGGCGAGCATTGGCGCCGCCCTGCCTGCGCAGTTGCCGCCAAGCGCCGAACAGCTGGAGCCACTGTTCTTCGCCCTCTACGCCAGCGAACAAGGCGGTCAGTTGATCACCAGCCTGGCCAGCCTGCGCCACAACCTCGATGCTGGCAGCGACCTGTTGGAGCAGCGCCAGCAGAACCGTCCGCTGTGCCCACTGGGCCAAGCCACGCCGCGCGGGCGCATCCTGCAGAACATCTTCGTCAAGTTCTACGCAGGCGGCCTGCAGCCGTATCTGGCACAGGTCGATCAACGTGGTCAGCAGTGGCAGGCGGCGCTGCTGCAGTTGCAGCGCATCGAGGGCATTCCCGACGCCACCCGCGAGTACCTGTTGCGCCTGGCCGGCGAGCAGGATTCGTTATGGCGGGATTTCCAGGCGGCCACGGCGCGTCACGTCAAAGCCTGGCAGAACGTGCTCAACAGCTGCGGCCTGGCGCCAGGACAGGCGGGATGGAACAGCGCGGAGCCTTAGGCTGCGCCGCGCCTGAAGCAGCAGCCTAATCGGCCTTCTTGCGAATCCAGTACAGGTAGGCGCCGTCCTCTTCGGCCTGTCCGAGCAGTTCGTGACCGAGAAACACGCAGAACTTGGGAATATCACGACGGGTCGAGGGGTCGGTGGCGATCACCTTGAGCAGGCCGCCCGGCGACAGGTCGCGCACCTTGTTGTGCAGCATCATCACCGGTTCCGGGCAATTCAGGCCGCTGGCGTCGAGCAGGTCATCGTGATTGAGGGTCAGGGCTTCGGACATAAGGGGCTCCACAGGCAAGCGCGTATTGTCGCGCAAAGCTGACCTCCAGGTCACCCTGCGCGCACAACCTTGGATGGGCAGCGCGCACCGCTCGGCTGCGGCACAGTGCCTGCGCTCTGGCGCGTCATGGACGATTCGCACGCCAGCTTAGGGCGGAGCCCGAAGCGACGCGGGAGTCCGGGCCGTGCCTAACCGGGCACGTGCCCGGTTTGCCTGCCGTGCGGCGTCGTCACTTGCCGTGGCGGCGCAGGTGGCAGGTCACTTCCTCACGGTCGTGATAGAGCTGCTTGCAGCCGATGCTGACCTTCAGGCCGCGCTCCGCCAGCCCCGACTCGATGCGATCGAGCAGACGCCGCACTTCGGCATAGCGCTGCTTCATCGGCAACTTGAGGTTGACCACCGCCTCGCGGCACAGCCCCTCGCCCAGCCAGGTTTCGATCATCGCTGCCGTGCGTGCCGGTTTCTCGACGATGTCGCAGACCATCCAGTGCACCGGATGCCGCGGGCGGAAGGTGAAACCATCGGCGCGCTGGTGCACGACGAAACCGGAGTACATCAGGCTTTCGGCCATCGGCCCGTTGTCCACGGCAGTCACGCGGATTTCCCGATTGACCAGTTGCCAGGTCCAGCCGCCCGGTGCGGCGCCCAGATCCACCGCCGTCATGCCGGGCGCCAGGCGCTGATCCCACTGCTCGCGCGGAATGAAATGGTGCCAGGCCTCCTCCAGCTTGAGCGTGGAACGGCTCGGCGCCTCGCGCGGAAACTTCAAGCGCGCAATGCCCATCGGCCACATCGCCTGGTTGTCCGCCTCGGCGATGCCGGCGAACACCTCACGGCCACTCTTGAAGGTCAGCAGCAGGCGCGGCTTCTTCGCGTCGTCCACCAGCTTGCCGGCCTTGAGCAGCGCCTTGCGCAGCGGCACCTCGAACTTCTTGCAGAAGGTCGAGACCTCCTTGCCGTCATTGGTATCCACCACCTCCAGCCACAAGCTGCCACACACCGGATAATCGGCCAGGGCCTCGAGCAACACGCTGATGCGATCGCTCTCCGGCAACATGACGAAACCACCGCGCGCCCATTGCCGCGGGAATATCAGGCTATTGAAGCGCACACTGCGCATCAGACGCTCGCTGCCATCGGCCTCACTGCAGACGAACTCGGCGCAAGCGCTGCCAGGCTTGGTCCTGGAGTAGCCCGGTACATCCAGACGCGCAGCGAGATCACTGATCTCGGCGCAGACCTCCCCCTCGAAACCGGGGCGGCAATGCAGAAACAGGGTATTCATCAAAGGGTCTCCTTCAGGCGCGCATGATACCCGAGACCGGAACCCCGAGCCGTTAAACCTGTCCAGCTATACATGTGCTGCCAACAGATACGGATCGACACCCTGGCCGCTGGCGAATGCGCCGCGATTAAGCCTGGCGATCCGATAAACAGGCAGCGCATGGCAACTCATAAAAGGATATGCGCTAGCCAGACCGCTCAAGCCGAACTAGCTTGAAGGTCTGCCGCCATCAGACACAGCCCGAACCGTGCGGGCGCAAGGAGATGTGCAATGCCCTCCCTCGATAGCCTGAACTGCCGCCGCGAACTGAAAATCGGCGACACCACCTACCACTACTTCAGCCTGCCCGAAGCCGCCCAACGGCTCGGCAATATCGACCGCCTGCCCATGTCGCTCAAGGTGCTGCTGGAAAACCTGCTGCGCAACGAAGACGGTAAGACGGTGATGCCCGAAGACCTGCAAGCCATGGTCGACTGGCTCGACAAACGCGCCTCCGACCGCGAGATCCAGTACCGCCCGGCACGCGTGCTGATGCAGGACTTCACCGGCGTGCCTGCGGTGGTCGACCTGGCCGCCATGCGCGACGCCATGGCCAAGGCCGGCGGCGACCCGCAGCGGATCAACCCGCTGTCGCCGGTGGATCTGGTCATCGACCACTCGGTGATGGTCGACCGCTATGCCTCCTCCAGCGCCTTCCACGACAACGTCGAACTGGAAATGCAGCGCAACGGCGAGCGCTACGCCTTCCTGCGCTGGGGCCAGCACGCCTTCGACAACTTCAGCGTGGTGCCACCGGGCACCGGCATCTGCCACCAGGTCAACCTCGAATACCTGGCGCGCACCGTCTGGAGCAAAGAGGAAGACGGCGTCACCCTCGCCTACCCCGACACCCTGGTCGGCACCGACTCGCACACCACCATGATCAACGGTCTCGGCGTACTCGGCTGGGGCGTGGGCGGCATCGAGGCAGAAGCGGCCATGCTCGGCCAGCCAGTGTCGATGCTGATTCCCGAAGTGATCGGCTTCAAGCTCAGCGGCAAGCTGAAAGAAGGCATCACAGCCACCGACCTGGTGCTGACCGTCACCCAGATGCTGCGCAAGAAAGGCGTGGTGGGCAAATTCGTCGAGTTCTACGGCGATGGCCTGGCCGACCTGCCCCTGGCTGATCGCGCCACCATTGCCAACATGGCGCCGGAATACGGCGCCACCTGCGGCTTCTTCCCGGTGGATGACATCACCCTCGGCTACCTGCGCCTGTCCGGCCGCCCGGACGCCACCGTGCAACTGGTCGAGGCCTACAGCAAGGCTCAGGGCCTGTGGCGCGAGCCAGGTGCCGAGCCCGTGTTCACCGACAGCCTGAGCCTCGACATGGGCAGCGTCGAAGCCAGCCTGGCCGGGCCCAAGCGCCCGCAGGACCGTGTCTCGCTGAGCCAGATCAGCCAGGCCTTCGACGACTTCGTCGGCCTGCAGCTCAAGCCGGCGGCCAAGGAAGAAGGCCGCATGCTCAGCGAGGGCGGCGGTGGTACCGCCGTCGGCGGCGACAAGCAAAGCGGCGGCATCGATTATGAGGACGATGGCCACACCCATCGCCTGCAGGACGGCGCTGTGGTGATCGCCGCCATCACCTCCTGCACCAACACCTCCAACCCCAGCGTGATGATGGCTGCCGGCCTGCTGGCAAAGAAGGCGGTAGAAAAAGGCCTACAGCGCAAGCCCTGGGTGAAGAGTTCGCTGGCCCCCGGCTCCAAGGTGGTTACCGAGTACTTCGACGCCGCTGGCCTGACGCCCTACCTGGAGAAGCTCGGCTTCGACCTAGTGGGCTACGGCTGCACCACCTGCATCGGCAACTCCGGGCCGCTGCGTGAGCCCATCGAGAAAGCCATCACCCAGGCCGATCTCACCGTCGCCTCGGTGCTCTCCGGCAACCGCAACTTCGAGGGTCGCGTACATCCGCTGGTGAAAACCAACTGGCTGGCCTCGCCGCCCCTGGTGGTCGCCTACGCCCTGGCCGGTAGCGTGCGCCTCGACCTGACGAGCGACGCTCTCGGCACCGGCAAGGATGGCCAGCCGGTGTACCTCAAGGACGTCTGGCCATCCCAGGCCGAGATCACCGAGGCCATCGCCAAGGTCGACACCGCCATGTTCCGCAAGGAATACGCCGAAGTCTTCGCCGGCGACGAGAAATGGCAAGCCATCGACGTGCCCCAGGCCGACACCTATGCCTGGCAAGGCGACTCCACCTACATCCAGCATCCGCCGTTCTTCGAGCATATCGCTGGCGAGCCGCCGCGCATCACCGACATTCGCGAGGCGCGCATCCTCGCCCTGCTCGGCGACTCGGTGACCACCGACCACATCTCGCCAGCTGGCAATATCAAAGCCGACAGCCCGGCTGGGCGCTATCTGAGCGAGCACGGCGTGGACAAGGCCGACTTCAACTCCTACGGCTCGCGCCGCGGCAACCATGAAGTGATGATGCGCGGCACCTTCGCCAACATCCGCATCCGCAACGAAATGCTCGGCGGCGAGGAAGGCGGCAACACCCTGCACTTGCCCAGCGGCGAGAAACTGGCGATCTACGACGCCGCCATGCGCTACCAGGCCGAAGGCACGCCACTTTTGATCATCGCCGGCAAGGAGTACGGCACCGGCTCCAGCCGCGACTGGGCGGCCAAGGGCACCAACCTGCTGGGCGTCAAGGCGGTGATCGCCGAGAGCTTCGAGCGCATCCACCGCTCCAACCTGGTGGGCATGGGCGTGCTGCCGCTGCAATTCAAACCGGGCACCGACCGAAACAGCCTCAAACTCACCGGCAACGAAGTGCTGGCCATCGAGGGGCTGGAAGGCGTGGAACTGCGCCCACAGATGCCACTGACCCTGATCATCGGCCGCGAGAACGGCTCGCACGAGGAAGTCGAAGTGCTGTGCCGCATCGACACCCTCAACGAGGTCGAGTACTTCAAGGCCGGCGGCATCCTGCACTACGTGCTGCGCCAGATGATCGCCAACTGATGCACCTACCCTGCCGCCACTGGCGGCAGGGCCCTCCTTATCCGTCGGGCCAGAGATGGCCAAGGTCGTGACAGAAACGTGACGCCATTCAAAAAGCGTTTACACTGCCCAAAATGGATTAAGCCCTCAACTTTGCCGTTCGTCGGCCGATGACAGGGCATTACAACGACGGATACCTGCCATGCGTAACAACCAGCCGGTCACTCAGCGTGAGCGCAGCTTCCCTGCGCAACAACGCCTGATATCCACCACGGATCTCAAAGGGCAAATCACCTACTGCAACGACGCCTTCGTCGACATCAGCGGTTTCAGTCGTGAAGAGTTGCTGCGCGCACCACACAACATCGTGCGCCACCCCGACGTTCCGGCCGCGGTGTTCGAGCATATGTGGACGACCCTGAAAAGCGGCCGCCCGTGGATGGGTATCGTCAAGAACCGCAGCAAGAACGGTGACCACTACTGGGTCAACGCCTACGTCACGCCCGTGACCGAAAACAACCAGGTTGTCGGCTACGAATCCGTCCGCGTCAAACCGACCGCCGAGCAGGTGCGCCGCGCCGAAACGCTGTACAGCCGGATCAACGCCGGCAAATCAGCCATTCCGGCCAGCAACCAGTGGCTACCCATCGTCCAGGCGTGGATGCCCTTCATCCTGGTCAGCCAGATCGGTTTCCTGATCGGCCATTGGATGGGCAGCAACTGGGGCTTCATCCTCGCCGCCCTGCTCTCCGTCCCGTTGGGCCTGGCCGGCATCGCCTGGCAGACCCGCGGCATCAAACGCCTGCTGCGCATGGCCGAGCAAACCACCTCCGACCCGCTGATCGCGCAGATGTACACCGACAGCCGTGGTTCCGAAGCACGCCTGGAGATGGCCATGCTCAGCCAGGACGCACGGCTTAAAACCTGCCTCACTCGCCTGCAGGACACCGCCGAACAACTGACCCAGCAAGCGCGTGAAGCCGACAAGCTCGCGCACAACAGCTCGGCTGGCCTCGAGCGCCAGCGCAGCGAGACCGAACAAGTCGCCACCGCCGTCAACGAAATGGCCGCCACCACTCTGGAAGTGGCCAGCAATGTCGCCCGCACCGCCATCGCCACCCAGGAAGCCAACCGCCTGACCAGCGAAGGCCGCACCATCGCCGCAGAAACCCGCGAAGCCATCCAGCGCCTGTCGCAATCGGTAGGCGATACCGGCGAAACCGTGACCCGCCTGGCCCAGGACAGCAGCGAAATCGGCGGCGTGGTCGACGTGATCAAGGGCATCGCCGACCAGACCAACCTGCTCGCCCTCAACGCCGCCATCGAGGCGGCTCGTGCAGGCGAAATGGGCCGCGGCTTCGCCGTAGTCGCCGACGAGGTGCGCTCGCTGGCGCAGCGTACCGCCGAATCCACCGAACAGATCCACGCCTTGATCGCCAAGCTGCAGCGCACCGCCGAAGAAGCCGTGCTGACCATGGAGATCGGCCGCAAGCAGGCCGACGAAGGCGTCGAGCGCGTACTGCAGGCTGATCAGGCGCTGTCCGGCATCAGTGACTCGGTGGCCAATATCGCCGACATGGCCAATCAGATCGCCGCAGCGGCGGAGGAGCAAAGCGCCGTCGCTGACGAGATCAACCAGAACATCACCACCATCGCCCAACTGGCCGACCAGACCGCAGGCGAAGCGCAAAGCACCGCCAAACTCAGTGAAGCCCTGACCAACACCGCACAGGGTCAATACGCCTTGGTCGAACGCTTCAACCGCTGAAACAAAAGGCGTAGCGGCTCACCGCTGCGCCTTTCCCCCCTAAGCTCCGCCGCGCTTTTTATATAAGTGAGCCTGCTCACAATCCCCCCTGCTGCTCCTCCAGCTACCCGTCTTCGCGTAATTGCCACTTGCCTGCCGTTATGCGACATGGTGTATAACCTTCCAAACACCCCATCGCCTCGCTATCTCCCGCGAGCTAGAGAAGGATCTTGAAAAATGACCAGGAAGGTTATCCACCAAAACTGCCCGCAGGTTATGCATCATCTGGTGTCTATTTATAGTTAGGTTTCAAGGAGCAACAATTACATGGCAGTAACACAAGACCAACTGTTGGCGTTCGCTATCTACGAAATCCGGCAATTGCTCGCCCATCATTTAGGTAGCGGCGACACTCCGGATCCAGCGGCAAAAACTGCAGCCCATCTGGCATATGCTCTCCATAGCCAAGCTGACGCTATCCTGCAAGGACGCACCTTTGATCCTCAGCAGGCTATAGAATCTTTGAACGCAGTAGATCGAATGCTGGCAACCAATTTTCAAGCTAGATTCTTACAATCAGTTAGTCATGATGCCTAACCAGTGGTTCAAATCGTTCGCTTCGCTCACTGGGACGGGCTAAAGCCCGCCCCTTAACCAAACGTTAGAGAAACCAACTCATGAAATGTGCAATCATCACAAAAGCAATCGCAATAAGTGCATGTATTCTTTCCGTCGCAGCATGCACAGAACTAAGTGCTGAGGATTTCGCAGCAGAGGTTGAAAAAGAAAAAGCCGCAATGCAAAAAGACAAAGCATTAATTGAAGAAGCTAACAAGCTATGCAGCAACCTTTCAAATGAAATTGCAGCAAAAGAGCCCAAGTGCGTAGCGCTAAACAAATATAAAAACGAAAAACTTAACAAACTCCTAAGCGGTGAGTAATTTCTTCTCTAACTACTGGTTCAAGTCGTTCGCTCCGCTCACTGCGAGACCGGCTAAAGCCAGCCCCTTAGCCAAACGTTATGCGTAATCGAGCATGAAGAATAAATTGAGCTCAAAGGAAAAAGAACTCTGGAATAGGATATCCAAAATTCTCTGGAAGAATTGGGATCCTATCGGTGTCTACGAAGAAGAGAGCGAGTGGGATGATGAATACGATAGCTATGTACCTCACATATTCCGACTCGCAGTAGAGGGTTGCGATCAAATTAGAATCGCCTCTTCACTCACATCAACAATTCGTCAAAACATCGGATTGAACGCCGCAAGCAATAACGAACATGACATTAGTATTGCAAAGTTAATCGTCAGTGCCAGACAGGAAATATTAGGCTAGTGAGCAAGCCGCATAACAAGTGGTATATGGACTCTCCCCACAAGTAGTGAGCAAAGCTTTTCTTTTGCACTTGTCGTCAGCGCGGTTGCATTCGTATATCCGGCCTGTGTTGGGCTTTTCCGCCCTGGCCATTCTGTAGTTCGCGCAGCGGGGGCCAAGCGTTCAATCGATCACGGGGATCATCATTGTTATCGGCCTTATTCCGCTGCAGGACTCGCCTGTTCCGACAGTGCTGCTGCTCACCACAACCACAAGAAAACCATCTTCCTTACTGATTACCCCCGCCGTCAGGCGGGCTTTGTGCTCTGCCAATTACCATTGAAACGCCGCTCATGGCACCACACCGCCCAGCAGATCCTGACCAATTTGTTCGCCAGCGCCACAGCCGCTTTGTTGTGGCCAATACGGGCTGCCGTCTCGACGGCCCAGCGCTGCAACTCGGTCAGTTTTTCTGGCGTACGGGCCTGGCATCGCTGAGCCGCTAGCAAGGCCGCTCGCGAGCCATGGATAAATAGCGTGCGCACATAGATATTGCCCTTGCAGCTGATCCGCCCAAGCCGTCGGCGTTCGCCACTGCTGTATTCGTTCGGGGTCATACCCAACCAGGCGCTCAGTTGGCGACCACTGGAAAAGCGCTCAGGCTTACCCACAACGACGGTCAGGGCGCTGGCAGTCAGCAGGCCAATACCGCTGACCTCATCCAGTTTGCGCACGATTTCATCCTCAGCATGCCAGCGCTTGAGTTGCTGTTCGCATTCGGCCATGCACTGCTCGTACAAGTTGATCTCGGCCAGCACGATATGCAGCAGACGGCTCAAGGGAGCAAGTTCAGGCTGTTCAACCAATTCATTGGCCGCTCGGATAAAGGTAGCGGTCGAGACCGGCGCTTCGATACCTGCTTCACGCAGGATGCCGCGCAACAGGTTGATGCGCTGGGTTCTGCTCTTCTTCCAGGTTTCCCGCAGCCCGTGCAGTTGCTGCAGCTGTTGCTGCTCGTGGTTTTTCACCGGCACCGGATAAATATCCTTGCAGCGCGCCGCTTCCAGCATGGCGTCACAGTCGTTGCGGTCGGTCTTGTTGCCCCGGCGATAGGGCCGGACATAGCGCGCATGGATCAGCTTCACTTGATGACCGAGCGATTGCGCCAGCCGCCCCCAATAGTGCGCTGTGCCACAGGCTTCCATCACCCACTCGACCGGCTCGGCCTGCTCCTGTATATATCGCCTAAACGCCTCTCGGTTCAGCCGCTTGCGCTGCACCACCTGGCCGGAACGGACACTCTCGGCAACTTGGTAAACGGACTTGGCCAGATCAACGGCAATGCGTTTCATAACGACTCTCCCGCTCAAAAATCCTCGACACCTTGGTATAGAACTGTGGTGTGGGGAGAGTCCATTACAGCATTCAAGTCGTTCGCTGCGCTCACTGGGACGGGCTAAAGCCCGCCCCTTAACCAAACGTTAGAGAACATCATGTCAGTCAGCGTCTACGGTTTCATTTCGGGGGTCACGACAGAATCTCAGGATGCTCATAATATTTGGCAGCTTCAAGCTTTGCCAGCGACCGGTGCTTATCTAATTAAAAGCCTTTTCTCCTATGTGCCACAGAGCAGATCGCACTCTTATTACGGAAGTCATATTCATTTCTCTGCGGGATACAAGGAGTTTTACTGCGTAGATAACGAGTGGCTGGAGGAGTTCGAAACACTGCTGTCCAATTTATATTGGAACGAAGCAGAGATAATCGTGACTTGGTCAAGAGAACGCTACACTTGGTGCTCCAACTACTCCAACGAGGTTCCCCCAAGCGAACCTAATGCAATTAGAGAGCGGGCAAGATACGAAAGTGCATGGGAGCTAAAGCAAATTCCATGGGACTCCTAAAACGCTATCTAACTAGTGGTTCAAACCGTTCGCTGCGCTCACTGGGACGGGCTAAAGCCCGCCCCTTAACCAAACGTTAGGCCTTCTATGTTCTGTCGCATTGACTACGAAAAATTGTTGCAGATTGAATGCTGTCGACTCCAACACCTTGGGGCATATCGGGGGCTCTTCTACATTTGTTATCCGCAGTACGCCTTTCAGGTTCCTGATGGTGAAGAGTCAATTCGCATTACTCGCTCTCCGAAGGCGCAAGGCGACAACGGCTTGCGCTTCTGGCTCGCTGCAGAACTTGCTGATGATTGGCGAGGGCGAGAGCCATATCTGCATGATTATTTGTCTGGCGCCTACTTTGAGCCAATCAATGAACTAGCATTCAACGATTTGGTAGCAACATATTGCAGCGGCCTAGTTACTCCTCCGATTCTTCCGCTGGCAAGTGATCAAGTATTCCTAGGCGCTCTGCTCATGTACTCTATGAAGACAGAGTTCTTTGTTTCAGTCATTGCAGAGTATGAGAGCGAATTCATTCACTTCGCTTGGGAAACAACGGCCTAACATGGCGCTCAACCTCGCTCCCTCCGGTCGCTGGACGCTGCGCGATAAAGCTGCGCAGCGCCGGTTAGCTCTACGTTAGGTGCCAACATGGCCCAGTTCACTGTTTACTCAAATGCCACTGTAATCGGCTACTCCGAGCTTGAGAGCGGCGATGCACCCATGGGCGTTGCATTTGGCGCTTTTAAACCCACAGACGAGTACAGCATGATTCGTCATGAGTGCCTCAATAACCATCTTAATCAAGATGCACTAAAGCTCTCTGTACACACTAATGCGGGCCTAGTCATTCCGTGTGCAGGGGTGAGCATTCTGGATTATTCTGCCGAAGCTGGCACAGAACTCATCGAGCTCAACATCCTTGGTATTCCCTACCAAATTTACAATGAGCTATTTCCTGAACACGTTGCGTCATATAACCAACAATTCCACTAAGCCCTGCTGCGAGCACCTAACAACTGTATATGGACTCTCCCCACAAGTAGTGAGCAAAGCTTTTCTTTTGCACTTGTCGTCAGCGCGGTTGCATTCGTATATCCGGCCTGTGTTGGGCTTTGCCGCCCTGGCCATTCTGTAGTTCGCGCAGCGGGGTCAAGCGTTCAATCGATCACGGGGATCATCATTGTTATCGGCCTTGTTCCGCTGCCGGACTCGCCTGTTCCGACAGAGCTGCAGTTCACCACAACCACAAGAAAACCATCTTCCTTACTGATTACCCCCGCCATTAGGCGGGCTTTGTGCTCTGCCAATTGCCATTGAAACGCCGCTCATGGCACCACACCGCCCAGCAGATCCTGACCAATTTGTTCGCCAGCGCCACAGCCGCTTTGTTGTGGCCAATACGGGCTGCCGTCTCGACGGCCCAGCGCTGTAACTGGGTCAATTTCTCTGGCGTTCGTGCCTGGCAACGCTGAGCCGCCAGCAAGGCTGCACGTGAGCCGTGGATCAACAGGGTGCGTACATAAACATTGCCCTGACGGCTGATATGACCCAGTTTGCGGCGGTCGCCACTGCTGAACTCCCGCGGCGTCATGCCCAGCCAGGCGCTGAGCTGGCGACCGTTAGCAAAGCGCTCAGGCTTGCCGACAGCGGTGGTCAGGGCACTTGCAGTCAGCAGGCCAATACCGCTGACTTCATCCAGTTTGCGCACGATTTCATCCTCAGCATGCCAGCGCTTGAGTTGCTGTTCGCACTCGGCCATGCATTGTTCGTACAGGTTGATCTCGGCCAGGACGTGGTCAACCAGCTCATTGGCTGCCCGGATGAAGGCGACGGTTGAGGTCGGCGCTTCGATACCTGCCTCACGCAGCATGCCGCGCAGCAGGTTGATCCGCTGGGTACGGCTTTTCTTCCAGGTTTCCCGCAGCCCGTGCAATTGCTGGAGCTGTTGTTGATTACGACTCTTTACCGGCACGGGATGCATGTCGGCGCAGCGCGCCGCTTCCAGCATCGCATCGCAGTCATTGCGGTCGGTCTTGTTGCTACGGCGGTAAGGCCGTACATAGCGAGGATGCAACAGCTTCACTTGATGACCGAGCGATTGCGCCAGCCACCCCCAATAGTGCGCTGTGCCACAGGCTTCCATCACCCACTCGACCGGCTCGGCCTGCTCCTGTATATATCGACGGAACGCCTCTCGGTTCAGCCGCTTGCGCTGCACCACCTGGCCGGAACGGACACTCTCGGCAACTTGGTAAACGGACTTGGCCAGATCAACAGCGATTCGTTTCATCACGAATCTCCCGCTCAAAAATCCTCGACACCTTGGTATAGAGCTGTGGGGTGGGGAGAGTCCATTACAGCATTCAAGTCGCTCGATTCGCTCACTCGGGACCGGCTAAAGCCGCTCCTTAACCAAACGTTAGGCATTAAAGCGAAATCAAAATGGATCCACAAAAAGCCGTAAGTGAATATATATCAGCAATAGGAGCCGGAATAAGATTTATTTTAACACTTGTCATTTCGGCAATTATCGCTGGCAAAATAACCAAGTTCTTTGGGACTGATAATTTCTTTGCCTATGCATTGGCGTTACTTTGCGTAGCAGTCTTAATATATTCCGCAATAGACTTTTATTTAGGCAAACGGAAGTCAAAAAAAACAAGGTCAGTGCAGCGAGGCGGCTATGATTAACACCTGTAAATAGTTCAAACCGTTCGCTGCGCTCACTAGGACGGGCTAAAACCCGCACATTAACCAAACGCCAGGCCAAAACATGGATATACGCATTACCCTGAGCTTCCTACTAATCCTGAACGCAAGTATGGCAATGGCAGAGAAACCAGTCGATACAAACCAAGCGCTGATTGAATTGTCGCAATTATTTTACGAAGACCAAGAAACATTAGGTCAAGACACATTAAACCAAAGCAAGCTTGATTTCTCTTTAGAAAGCCTTAAGGAAGTCAACGTGTATTTGGAAAACGTTCGCTCAGATAAAGAAATTGAATCATCTTGGAACCGCGTTGTACTCAGAGCAGGCGCTTACGTTGGTGAGGTAATTCGCAAAAACGACGCAAAGGCAAATTGGCAGTGGCTTGACTATAAAAGTGCAAAGGCATTAGAGCCAGAGTTCTTCGAGTCGCTAGGAATGTCTCTATCCAGCGCGGCAGTTCTTTACAGCAAAGAGAAAGGCTTTACATTTCCTCTTGCAAAGGTTGAAAAGTTCTTAATAAACGGCCCCGAGGACGATGTACACTTCTTTGCAGCCGTTGCTATACGTGAGAAGTAAAGGCGTAACAACAAACCCTTCGCTCCGCTCACTGCGGGCAGGCTAAAGTCCACCCGTCGTTTAATCGTTAGAGGTAATACTCATGCCGCTTGCGAGCATCTGGCGACCGCCTGTGACACCTTCGCCAAACAGCCGGGCGAAAATGATTCACAAACACCGGGTTGCCAGGTAAAGCTGAATGTCCCACTCACCCTCTCGAGCAGACCACCTCGGGAGATACGCACCACGTCACATCAATGGCATGATCAAACACCCGTATCACAGTCGCCCTCTTTTTTAGCTGGAGTCTCTTCCATGGCATCTACAGAACGCATCTGGTCAGTCGCCAAAGCAACGATCGAAGGCAAGCCGATCATCTATAAGTTCATCGCCGACGCGCCCCCCGTGGACATCCAGCACAAGATGCCCTGGCTTACCGTGATTTCCTGGAAATACGAGGCTGCACAGAACAACGGTTTGCCGCCGGCCCGGATCAACAAGGAAATGATCAGGCTCGAGGACGGACTGGAGACGATAGGTGGCAATGGTTCGGTCTATCTGGACGCCTATACGGCAACCGGCAACGGCCTGAAGGAGTTTGTCTACTACATTGCGGACCGCGAAGCGTTCATGGCCAATTTGAACCAGGCGCTAAGCGATCACCCGGCCTACCCCATCGAAATCAACTTCTATGAAGACCCGCAGTGGAGCGACCTTGCCAAGCTGCATCAGAGCATGAGCACCGTCCACTGAATGCCCCAGCCCCGGCCGCGTTGTTTGACCAAGGCAACAGCCCACCGCAGTCACCGGCGTGGCCTCAAGTCCGCCCCTTAGCGCTCGAGCAGCGGAGCGATATCCATGGCTAACCGTAGCTATCTCTACTCAACCAATGTCATTCCCGGGCCAGGCGCCAAGGCCAATGGCCGGAAGCTGGTGGGTATTTCGGAGTGGAACTACGACATACCGCTGGTTTTCAAGATTCTGCTCTCTGGCAACCCTCGAACGTGCCCCTCTTCGATTTGGGACAATTCGGAGGACATCGCCTTGATAGGCGATTACGCCGACGGTGTAAAAAACCTGGAAGGCTTCCTCTCGCAAATAGAGCTTCCCGCCGCGCAGGGTTTGATTGGCGAAGCCATCGAGTTCTTGAACAAGCCCGAGAACCGGAACCAGTACTTCGTTCTGGAGTGTGGTGAGATTTTCGATATGGGTGATACGCCGCTTCTTGAGCAGAACCGGGCGCTGCTGGGAGAGGTGAAGGATCTGCAACCTGAAATGGAGCAGGCATTGCAGTCCTTGCTACCGCCGCCTGCTGTGACACCTGAACCCCCAGGTCTGTTCGCCAGGCTGTTCGGCCGCAGGCCCGAGCCTCCACCTCCGGCACAGGATGTGATGCCCGTCATCCACGGACTGGGGCTGGGAAACTGGTCGAACATTCTCTACTTCGACTTCAGCGAGGCCTGAAGAACGCGCTTTCTGCCGTCACCAGCCCTATCCGGCAAAGCAGTGAAAGCGGTTCTTGCCCGCGTGCTTGGCCGCGTACATGGCCTGGTCCGCATATTTCAGCAGCTGCTGACCGTTTTCACCGTGCAGAGGAAACAGCGCGGCGCCTACGCTTGCCGATATCCGCACCTCGCTGCCGTCCAGGTCAAAGGGGTTGCCCAGCACCTGCAGGGCCTTGAGCGCCACGCTCTCGCAATCCTCGCGGCTGTACAGATTGGCAAGGACGATGCCGAACTCGTCGCCGCCGAAACGCGCGACCGTGTCAGTGCTGCGCACACAGCCTTCGAGACGCCTGGCGGCCATCTGCAGCAGGCTATCGCCCACCGCGTGACCGTGGCGGTCGTTGATCGCCTTGAAGCCATCGAGATCGATATAGAGCACGGCCCCCAACTGCTGCTGGTCACGCACCGATTCCAGCGCCTGGTCGAGCCGTTGCTGGAACCTGACGCGGTTGGCCAGCCCGGTCAGGGCGTCGTGCTCGGCGTCATGGCATAGGCGCGCTTCCAGGTGCTTGCGCTCGGTAATGTCCTGGGCGACCAACACCACGAACTCCGGGTGGCCAAGGCGATTGCGCACGACACTGAGGGCCTCGCATACCCAAAGCAGCGAGCCGTCCTCGTGGCGGTAGGTCTTCTCGATTTCCGGAGGGAGTGCCTGCACCTCGCTAGCCAACTGCTCGCTCAGCACCTCGCGGGCGGCGCTGGCCACTTCGGCATCGCTCAGGTCGAAAATGTTACCGCCCTGCAGTTCCTCGGCCGGGCGACCCAGCATTCGTGCGAACTTCTCGTTGGCCCGCAGTATCCGGCCCTCGGGGCTGATGTGGACGATGCCCATGGCCGCCTGGTGGAAGGTGGCGCGAAACAGCGCTTCGCTGCCTTGCAAGGCCTCGGTGGCCGAACGCTGGCGAACCAGCATCAGCGCCAGCAGCCCCACCAGCAGCATGACCACCAGGGTGACCCCGACGGCGGCCATCAGATAGCTGCTGCGCCGCTGCAAGGTGGTGGCCATTTGCTCGTCATAGGCCGTCGCGACGGTCACCATCAGCGGATAGTCAGCCATGGTGCGGTAGCTGACGATGCGGGCAACGCCGTCCAGGGCCTCACCACTGTCGTAGAAATCATCGGTGCCTTGCAGTTTCTGGCGCTGAAACCAGGCCAGCGCCTCGGCTTCCAGGCCAAACTCGCTGCGGCTACCGACCTTGCGCGCACGCACCACAGCATCGAGGCCGGTGAGTTCCAACAACCCTTGCGGGCCCAGATCGAGCTGCTGAAAGATATGCGTGACGTCCTGGGGGCTGACAGCCATCACCACGACGCCGGCGAAGCTGCCGTCATCGCGCTCGATACGCAGCGACATGGGGATCAGCCAGCGTGCGGACACCCTTCCGAGCACCGGACGATTGATGAACAGGCGGTCGATGCCTGCATCGCGCTGAGCCTTGAAGAACTCGCGATCAGCGTAGTTCACCGAGCCGGTGGCCTGGCTGCTGCTGACAATATCGCCCTGCTCGTCCACCACGCTGACGATGGTGAACATCTCCTCACGGATCACCCCCTCCTCGACCCAACGGCGCAGATCGATGGCCTTGCCCTGCCGGCGGTACTGCTCGCGCACGAAAGCCGCCACTTGCTCGGCTGCCTTCAGTGCGCGAAATACCTGCTGCTCGAAGGCGATGGCCAGGCTGGAGTTGGCTTGCATTTCTGCGGCAAGCGCCTGCTCGCGCTCGAAAGCGATGCGCTGCAGGGTGATCAGCCAGACGATGGCGATGAATACGCTCGCCAGAACGATCAGCAGGTTCAGGGGTGTCGCGATTCTTGGGCGTCGAGCGACGGCATCATGCACGTCAGGGGTCATCGCCTTGTTCTCCAGGCCATTGGCGGGCTGTCTTCCAGTGGTTCAGGGCCAACAGCCCTTTCGTTCAGCGTCGCGGGGCGTGATCCATTGCCTTGCATTGAATCTTAGGCAGTGTTGCGCCACTGTGCTGACTTCAGGCAGTAAAGGCTTTTGCCCGAAAATCGCGCTTGCGGCAGACTGACGACCGCCACTGCCCCCCAGCCACATCAACTCGAACCGAGCGGCATGCGCACGGCTGCTGCTTGGTATGTTCGACAATCCCCTGCCTTCGAGGCCTGCCTTGGAAACCACGGTTTTTCTCGCCGTCATCGCTGCCGCCGCCCTGCATGCCGGCTGGAACGCCCTGCTCAAGATCGGACTGGACCGCTTTCTCACCGCCACCCTGATCCAGATCGGCGCCGGTCTGGTGGCGCTCTGTGCACTGCCGCTGGTTGCCGTACCGCAAGCAGCAGCCTGGCCGTGGATCGCGCTGTCGGCGCTGCTGCACATCGGCTACAACTTCTTCCTCGCCCGCGCTTACCAGTATGGCGACCTCGGTCAGGTCTACCCGATTGCGCGCGGCAGCTCGCCGCTGATGGTCGCCCTGCTCTCGCTGTTGCTGCTGCACGACGGGCTCAGCGCCCTGCAGCTGCTGGGCCTGCTGGTGCTGGTGCTGGGCATCTGGCTGATGGCCCTGCGCGGCGGCCAGCACAAGGCGCCGCAGGGGGCGATGCTGTTCTGTGCGTTGATGACGGCCCTGTTCATCGCCGGCTACACCCTCAGCGACGCCGTGGGCGCGCGCAGCAATGGCGATGCGCTGAGCTATTCGCTGTGGCTGTTCACGGTCAACGGTGTGGTGATGGCAGCGGTGTTGGCCATCAGCCGTGGGCCGCGCGCCTTTCTGCAACTGGGCCCGCACTGGCGCGGCGGACTGGCCGGCGGGGCGATGTCGATGGCGGCCTACACCATCGTCATCTGGGCCATGACCCAGGCGCCCGTGGCATTGGTTTCAGCCCTGCGCGAGACCAGCGTGGTATTTGCCGTGCTGCTGGGAGTGGTGCTGCTCAAGGAGAGGTTGCGACCGACTCGCCTGCTGGCCTGCATGATCATCGCAACCGGCGTGGTGGTGATGAAGCTGGCGTGAGGACGCCGCCTTGTCCCCGGATTTCATCCGGGCTACGGATAGGCAGGACAGCTGCAGAAGCGAGCTTTGCTCGCGAATCGCCACGTGCAAAAGCGTCGCGAGCAGAGCTCGCCCCTACCCGGTACCCAGGCGCAACCAGCAGGTCAGGAGACCATCCGCACCCGCGCGGCGGCCTGACTTGGCATTCTGATCAGGAACCCAGGCCCGTTTTACAGTTCTGTTGATCAACGGGCACTGAGTCGCCGACCGTTTTTTCGTCATACGCCGCAGCCATGCTGGTCGGGCTGACCGCCTGGACGCGAGAGTTTTTTGCCCGCCAGACGCGGCTTGCGGCACACTAGCGCCCTTCCCGAGCACCTGCTCGTTTACCTGCTCAAGAGTCCGTATGACCCGTTCCCCCTTGCGCCGCATGGCCTTCAGCGCGCTGCGCCGCCTGCTGTACCTCTGGGTACGCTCGGAAACCATCAACCAGTCCGCCTTCACCCTCAGGCTCGACCGCAGCAAGCCGGTGTTCTACGTGCTGCAGCAGCCCTCGGTGAGCGACCTGGCCGTGGTAGACCGCGAGTGCACCAAGGCCGGCCTGCCGCGCCCGGTGCTGCCGGTGGCGGTCGGGGAGCATATCGAGCCCGCCGCCTTCTTCTACCTGATGCCGGAGCCGGACTGGTTCGGCCGCCAGGACAAGCGCGGCATCTCGCCAACGCTCGACCGTGTGGTCGGCGCCCTCAGCCAGCATGCCGTGGACGACGCGCAGATCGTGCCGGTGAGCGTGTTCTGGGGACAGTCGCCGGACCGCGAGACCAGCCCCTGGAAGCTGCTGTTCGCCGACAGCTGGGCCGTCACCGGGCGTCTGCGCCGGCTGATCAGCATCCTGATTCTCGGGCGCAAGACCCGCGTGCAGTTCTCCACGCCGATCCACCTGCGCGAGCTGGTCGAGCAGGACAAGGGCCAGGAGCGCACGCTGCGCATGGTGCACCGCATCCTGCGCGTGCACTTCCGCAACCAGAAGGCCGCGGTGATCGGCCCGGACGTGTCGCACCGGCGCAACCTGGTCAAAGGTCTGGTGCATGACCCGATGGTGCGCCAGGCGATTGCCGATGAAGCCGAGCGCGAGAAGATCAGCCTGCAAAAGGCCGAAGCCCAGGCGCTGCGCTACGGCAATGAGATCGCCTCGGACTACACCTACACGGTGATCCGCTTCCTTGAACTGGTATTGAGCTGGTTCTGGAACAAGATCTACGACGGCATCAAGGTGCACAACATCGAGGGCGTGCGCGACATCGCCCAGGGCCACGAGGTGATCTACGTGCCCTGCCACCGCAGCCACATCGACTACCTGCTGCTGTCCTATCTGCTGTTTCGCAACGGCCTGACGCCACCGCACATCGCCGCCGGCATCAACCTCAATATGCCGGTGATCGGCGGCCTGCTGCGCCGTGGCGGTGCCTTCTTCATGCGCCGCACCTTCAAGGGCAACCCGCTGTACACCGCGGTGTTCAACGAATACCTGCACACCCTGTTCCGCAAGGGCTTCCCGGTCGAGTACTTCGTCGAGGGCGGCCGCTCGCGCACCGGGCGCATGCTGCGGCCGAAGACCGGCATGCTGGCCATCACCCTGCGCAGCTTCCTGCGCTCGCACCGCCTGCCCATCGTCTTCGTGCCCGTATATGTCGGCTACGAGCGCGTACTGGAAGGCCGCACCTATTTGGGCGAGCTGCGCGGCGCGAGCAAGAAGAAGGAGTCGATCTTCGACCTGTTCAAGGTGCTCGGCGCGCTCAAGCAGCGTTTCGGCCAGGTCTCGGTGAATTTCGGCGAGCCGATCAAGCTCGGTGAATTCCTCGACCAGCAGCAACCGGGCTGGCGCCAGCAGGATCTGGGCCCGCAGTACCGCCCGGCCTGGCTCAACGAAACCACCAACCGCCTCGGCGAGCGCGTAGCGCGCCACCTCAACGAGGCGGCATCGATCAACCCGGTCAACCTCGTGGCCCTGGCGCTGCTGTCCACCAGCAAACTGGCCCTGGACGACCGCGCCCTGGCCCGTGTGCTCGACCTGTACCTGGCGTTGCTGCGCGCGGTGCCCTACTCGCCGCACACCACCCTGCCCGATGGCGACGGCGCGGCGCTGATCGAACACGTCAAGGACATGGATCTGCTGGCCGAGCAGAAGGACGCGCTGGGCAAAATTCTCTATCTGGACGAGCAGAACGCCGTCCTGATGACCTACTACCGCAACAACGTACTGCACATCTTCGCCCTGCCGGCACTGCTGGCCAGCTTCTTCCAGAGCAGCGCGCGGATCAGCCGCGAACAGATCCTGCGCTTTACCAGCGCGCTGTATCCCTATCTGCAATCGGAGCTGTTCATCCGCTGGGAGTCGAGCGAGCTGGAAGGCGTGATCGACCAGTGGCTGGCGGCGTTCGTCGAGCAGGGCTTGCTCAAGGTCGAAGGCGACGTGTACGTGCGCCCGGCGCCGAGCTCGCGCCAGTTCGTGCTGCTGACCCTGCTGTCGCGTTCGGTGGCGCAGACCCTGCAGCGCTTCTACATGGCCATCGCCCTGTTGCTCAACGCCGGGCAGAACGCGATCAGCGCCGAGGAGCTGGAAGACCTGTGCACGGTCATGGCCCAGCGCCTGTCGATCCTGCATGGCCTCAATGCCCCGGAGTTCTTCGACAAGAGTCTGTTCCGCCACTTCATCCAGAGCCTGCTGGATCAGGGCGTGCTGCGCCAGGACGAAGCCGGCAAGCTCAGCCACCACCCATTGCTCAGCGAACTGGCCGAAGGCGCCGCCAAGCGCGTGTTGCCCGCCGAGATTCGCCTGTCGATCCGCCAGGTGGCGCTCGATCGCAACGAGGACGAGCCGACCAGCGCCTGACCGTAGGGTGGATGTCGCTTTTTACATCCACCGTGCGGGTTCAATGTGCCAGGCGCGAATGAAAACGAACCCGTCACGCGTCTAGTAGTCAGTCGATAAACCCCACACCGGCAGGAGGCCCAGGCCATGATCGATTCCCTGATGTTGAGCGCTGCACGCATCACCACCCTGGCCGCTGGGCAGATACTGACCAATGCCAGTGGTTTCTTCTTCCGCCGCGATCAGCGGCTGTTTCTCGTCACCAGCCGCCATGTCGTACTCGACGAACCCAGCGGCCATCAACCGGACAGCCTGCAGATCGAGCTGCACACCGACGCCTACAACCTGGCCAGCACCGTCAGCTTCTCCATCCCGCTGTACGACGGCGAGCAGCAACTGTGGCGACAAGGCATGGATGGCGCCGGCGAGATCGATGTGGCAGTGATCGAACTGGATCAACCGGCCTTGCCCCGCAACGGCGCCTATCACGCCTTCACCCCGCAACACCTGCTGCAGCCTGACGAAGATGTAGAAATCGGCTCGACGCTGCTGGTGGTGGGTTTCCCGCTGGGCTTTCAGGACACCCTGCACCGCATGCCGGTGGCGCGTCACGCCGGGCTGGCGTCGTCTTTCGGCCTGCGTTTCCAGGGGCTGGGCTACTTCCTCACCGACGGCCGCACTCATCGCGGCATCAGCGGCGCGCCCGTGGTCAAGCGCGCGAACGTCGATGGCGAGCTGCCCTGGCATCTGCTGGGCATCCATTCCACGCGCCTGCTCGGTGATCGCGACGAGGATCAGGACGAAGCGCTGGGCCTGAACTGCACCTGGTATGCAGACATTCTGATGACGCTGACCGAATGACTCCCTGTCCGTAGGAGCGGCTTCAGCGAGTAGCCCGGATGTAATCCGGGAAAGTGCCCCACCCAATCGCGGCTAAAGCCCCTCCCACAAGTACGCGTGGAACTGTGGGAGGGGCTTTAGCCGCGACAGCTTTGGCATGCGTGCAACCATCGCCCCGGATTGCATCCGGGCTACGGCACTTGGATGCATCCGTGGCGGACAAAAAACATCGCGGCTGAAGCCGCTCCTACGGGA
>NZ_LSSW01000013.1 GCF_001567565.1 Ectopseudomonas composti | reverse complement strand
CCGACCGCGTTCAGAGAATCCGCATTTATTTAAACCAGCGTTCGGGTAAGCTGAACGCCATATTTCTATGTGGGAGGGGCTTTAGCCGCGATGTTTTCCGGGGAAGCCAGGGCGTCGCGGCTAAAGCCCCTCCCACAGAAGCAGAGGAACCCATGCATTTCGATCTGCCCGACTTGCGCCTATTCATCCATATCGCCGAGTCGCCCAGCCTGACCCAGGGCGCGCGCAAGGCGTTCCTTTCCCCGGCTGCCGCCAGCGCACGGATCAAGGCGCTGGAAAGCCAGCTTGGCAGCCGCCTGCTGTACCGCGACAGCCGTGGCGTCGAGCTGACCCCCGCCGGCCAGCGCCTGCTGCAGCACGCGCGGCTGATCATGCGCCAGGTGGATTACCTGAAGAGCGAGTTCACCGAATACGGCACCGACGCCGCCGGACACATCCGCATCTTCGCCAACACCACGGCGGTGACCGAATTCCTCCCTGAAGTGCTGGCCGGTTTTCTCGCCGAACGCCCTGGCGTTACCGTCGACCTGCAGGAACGGCTGAGCCGCGACATCGTCCGCGGCGTGCTCGATGGCGCGGCGGATCTGGGCATCATCGCCGGCCCGGTGCAGGCGCCCGGCCTGCAGGTGCTGCACTTCAGCACCGACCGCCTGGTACTGGCCGTTCCGCTGGGCCATGCCCTGGCGCAGCGACACTCGGTGAGCCTCGCCGACACCCTCGCCTACCAGCACATCGGCCTGCACGAGGGCAGTACCCTGCTGAGCTTCTTGCGCGAGCAGGTGGAACAGCTCGGCGGCAACCTGGCGCTGCGCATTCAGGTATCGAGCTTCGAGGCGATCTGCCGGATGATCGAAGGCGGCGTCGGCATCGGCATCATCCCCGAATCAGCCGCACGCCGGCACAGCCGCACCATGCAGTTGGCGATCCTGCAACTGGACGAAACCTGGGCGCTGCGCGAACGCAGCATGCTGGTGCGTGAGCTGGATGCGCTACCGGGCAGCGTGCGCGCGCTGATCGAGCGACTGAACCAGGGTGTGTAGCGCCAGACGAATTCTCGGGCAAAAAAAGGGCGACCAATTTGGTCGCCCGCCCATTCAAGGCATTCCCCAAGAGGAATGCGGAAACGCTTGCACCCAAATCACGCAGGATGATCGGGACGGCTTCAGTGTCGCCGCAGGTGCCTGCCCTGCCTATTGCACCAAGGTCGTAGGCCGCGGCTATTCCTTGCCCAGGCCATGCTGGCGCAACTTGTTGGCGATGGTGGTGTGCGAAACCCCGAGCCGCTTGCCCAGCTGACGGCTACTGGGGTGCTCGTGATACAGGCGCTCCAGCACCGCCTTCTCGAAACGGCCGAGAATATCGTCGAGGTTGCCCTCCACCGAAAACTCGCCCAAAGGCTGCGGCGCACCGTAGTCCGGCAGGCGGATATGCTCGGCCTTCACCATCCCGCCATCGCACAGCGAGACGGCCTGGAACAGCACGTTCTCCAGCTGCCGCACGTTGCCCGGCCAGTGGTAGTGGGCCATGCGTTCGAAGGCCTGCGGCGCCAGCCTGGGCAGGCTGCAGCCGATCTGCCGACTGGCGGAATCGAGAAAGTGCTCGACCAGAGGCGCCAGGCCATCGAGACATTCGCGAAGCGGCGGAATATGCAGACTGAGCACGTTGAGGCGGTGGTAGAGATCCTGGCGAAACTCGCCACGGGCGCAGAGTTCGGACAGGTCGACCTGGGTCGCGCAGATCACCCGCACATCCAGGTACACCTCCTCGTCGCTGCCCACACGGCGGAAACAGCCGTCCTGCAGAAAGCGCAGCAACTTGGCTTGCAGACGCGGGCTCATCTCGCCGACGCCATCGAGGAACAAGGTGCCGCCAGCCGTCAGCTCCAGCAGACCGAGCTTGCCTTCCGGGCGTGCACCTTCGAAGGCGCCGGCGCCGTAACCGAACAGCTCGGTCTCGGCCATCGACTCGGGCAAACCGGCACAGTTGAGCGCCATGAACGGCGACTGCCCGCGCGGGCTGGCCAGGTGGCAGGCACGCGCCAGCAACTCCTTGCCGGTGCCGGTCTCGCCTTCGATCAACAGTGGCGCATCCAGTGGCGCCATACGCCGCGCCTCACGCACCACGGCCGCCATCACTTTCGAGCTCTGGAAGATCGAGTCGAAGCCTCGCAGTTCCTGCTTGCGCACGTGATAGATGCGCTCGCCAACACGGTCGGCACGGTGCAGGGTCAGCACCGCACCGGCCAGCGCTTCACTCTCGTCGTGCTCACTTTGCAAGGGTGCGATATCGGCGAGGAACACATCGCCCTTGATCTGCACCCGCAGGCCATTGATGCGGGCCTTGTTGGCGCGCACCAGCTCGGGCAGGTCGAAGTCCTCGGCGTAACGCGACAGCGCAATGCCCGGCACTTCGTCCACGCGCACGCCGAGCAACTGCGCGGCGCTACGGTTGGCAGCGACGATGGAGCCGCCCATATCGATCGACAGCACCGGAAAGTCCAACGCGCCGAGCAGGGCGTTGAGTTCCAGGTGGCGCCGCTCGCTGGGCATCAGGCCGACGCGCTTGATGCCGAAAACGCCGGGAATGTCCTCGAACTTCGGCCGCAGCGACTGGAACTGCAGATTGATCAGGTTCGGGCAGTGCAGGTAGATGGCATTGCCCTGTTCGCCCCCCACTTCACCGCGGGCGACATTGATGCCGTAGTCGACCAGCAGGTTGAGCATGTCACGCAAGATGCCGACACGGTTCTGACAATGCACCTTAATACGCATGGCAGGCCTCCTGCTGATATCTCGCAAGCACGGCACGGGAAGTCACTCGTAAATCAACAACTCTCAATGGTCTTTTATCCTTGTGTGAGAGAGTGTCACGCCCGCAGGCGCAACACCCATGACCATTTTGTGCACGCTCATGCGTCATTGGTTGCAGGCACCTCATCGACCGTTCCACCCTGCCCCGCGTCATCTGCATGACAGAGCAGATAAAGGGCAGGCAGGAATATCAGCGTCAACACCGTGGCCACGGCAATGCCACCGATCATCGCGTAAGCCATCGGCCCCCAGAACGCCTCGCGGGCAATCGGGATCATCGCCAGACCGGATGCCGCAGCGGTCAGCAGGATCGGCCGGCAGCGATGTTCGGTGGCATGCACCACAGCAGCCTGCAACGCGAACCCCTGCTGACGGAAAGACTCCACCTGGCTGACCAGGATCACCGAGTTACGCACGATGATACCGATCAACGCCAGCACTCCGAGAATGGCGACGAACCCCAGCGGCGAGCCGGTCACCAACAGGGCTCCCACCACGCCGATCAGTCCCAGGGGCGCCACGCTCAGCACCAGCAAGACCTGTTTCACGCTCTGCAACTGAATCATCAACAGGGTCACCATAAGAAACAGCATCCAGGGCACCACACGCAGGATGGGTTGCTGCGAACGCGCACTGGCCTCGACCGCGCCGCCCACCGCCACCTTGTAGCCCACCGGCAACTGCGCGGCGAAATCATCGAGCGCCGGCTGCAAACCGGCGACCAGCGCATCGGGCTGCAGGGCGCCGACGATGTTCGCTTTCAGGGTGATGGTCGGCAAGCGGTCACGGCGCCATACCAGGGGCTGCTCCTGCTCATAACCGATACTAGCGAATGCCAGCAGCGGAATCGATTCACCTGTACGAGCAGAAGGTATCTGCAAGCTACCGATCAGCTCCGGTGACTGCCGTTCGGCAGCCTGCGCCCGCGCCACCACGTCGACCAGATGAATGCCATCGCGGATCTGCGTGATGCTCGAGCCGGACACCACGCTGTGCAGGATCTGTGCAGTGTCCTGGGAGGAAAGACCGAACTGTCGCGCCTTGTCCTGCTCGATGTCGATGCGCAGCACCTTGGCGGGTTCGTTCCAGTCGTACACCACCTGGCCGATGTGCGGATGGGCATCGACGATCGCCGCCAGGCGCATGGCCTGAGCCCTTACCTGCTGGATATCCGGGCCACTGACCCGGTACTGGATCGGCCAGCCCACCGGCGGCCCCATGTTCAGCGGCTGCACGTTGAAACCGATGCCGACGAAGTCCTGGTGCAGGCGTTCGCGCAAGCGCGCGAGCAGGCGATCACGCGCCGCGCCACCCTGGCTGACGATGACCACCTGACCATAGAAGGGGTTGCTCAGCTGTTGATCCAGCGGCAGGTAGAAGCGCACGGCACCCTTGCCAACGTAGGAGCTCCAGCGCAGCACGTCCGGGTCGTCGCGCAGCGCCTGCTCGAAGCGATCCATCACCGCGCGCGTGGCGTTGATCGAACCCTGCTGCGGCAGGTGGAAGTCCACCAGGATCTCCGGTCGATCCGAGTCGGGGAAGAATTGCCGCTGCAGCAGCGGGGTCGCCGCCAACGACAGGGCGAAGGCCAGCAGAGTCAGGCCCACCGTCCAGTTGCGATGACGCAGCGCCAGTGCCAACCAGGCGGAAAACAGTCGCTGCCAGCGGCTGCTGCCGTGTGTCTGAGTCGGGCGCCGCAGCAGGTAGACACCCAGCAAGGGCGCGAACACCACCGCCACCAGCCAGGACAGCAACAACGCCACGGCAATCACCGCGAACATGGTGAACACATACTCCCCGGCGGAACTGGAGTTGAGGCCGATGGGCACGAAACCGGCCACCGTCACCAGGGTGCCAGTGAGCATGGGAAAGGCCGTCGAGGTGTAGGCATGCGTCGCTGCCTTGGGCAGGGAATCTCCCAGCTCGATGCGCTTGATCATCATCTCCACGGTGATCATGGCGTCATCCACCAGCAGCCCCAGGGCGATGATCAAGGCGCCGAGGGAAATGCGCTGCAAGGTGATGCCGCTGTAGGACATGAACAGAAAGACCATGGCCAGCACCAGCGGGATGGAACAAGCCACCACCAGACCGGCACGCAGACCGAGGCTGATGAAACTGACCACCAGCACGATCAGCACGGCCTCGAACAGCGCCTTGGTGAAGGTGCCGATGGCCTTGTCCACCACCTGGGCCTGGCTGGATACCAGATGCACATCCAGGCCCAGCGGCAGGTCGGCGGTCAGCGCGTCGATGCGGTGCTGCAAGGCCGCGCCGAAATCCTGGATGTTACCTCCGGCCTGCATGGCCACGGCCAGACCGAGCGCCGCTTCACCGTCATAGCGAAACAGAGAACTCGGCGGTTGCGCATAACCACGCTCGATGCGCGCCAGATCACTCAAACGCAGCAGGCGATCACCGAAGCGCAGGCTGACGGCCGCGAGATCCTCCTCGCTGGCGAAGGCGCCACTGGCCTGCACGGCGATACGCTCCTGCTCGCCGTCGATGAGGCCCGCCGGAGTGACCGCATTCTGCGCCTGCAGGCTCTGGATCACCTGGCGCAGGTCGATGCCCAGGGCCGCCAGACGGCGAATGGAAAAGTCCAGATAGATGACCTCGGGCTGACTGCCGAGCAGCTCTACCTTGCCCAGGCCGGGCACGCCCTTGAGCCCCAGGCGCAGGCGCTCGGCGTAGTCGCGCAACTGCCGCGGCGAGAAACCTTCGCCGGTCAGGGCATAGATGTTGCCGAAGACATCGCCGAACTCGTCGTTGAAGGCCGGCCCCTGCACGCCGCCGGGCAATTCGCCGCGGATGTCCTGCATCTTCTTGCGCACCGCGTACCAGGCATCCGGGATCGCCCGCGCCGGCGTCTCACTCTTGAGAAAGACGAACAGCGTGGTCTCGCCAGCCAGGGTGTAGCTGCGCACGTAGTCCAGGGCGTCGATTTCCTCGAGTTTCTTCTCCAGGCGGTCGGTGACCTGCTGCAGGGTTTCATCCAGCGTCGCACCGGGCCAGCGCGCCTGGATCACCATGGTCTTGATGGCGAACGCGGGATCCTCTTCGCGCCCCAGTTGCAGGTAGGCGAAAGTGCCCATCAGCAAGGTAACCAGCATGGCGTACCAGACCAGTGTGCGATGACGCAGTGCCCAGCCAGACAGATTGAATCCTTCCCTCATGAACCACTACGCTCCTCGAGCCTGACCCGCTGTCCTTCGCTCAAGCGCGCCACACCCGCGCTGACCACCCGATCACCGGGCTGCAAGCCTCCCCGCACGCGCACCCGCGATCCATTGCGATCGACTACCTCGACCTCGACGGCCTGCACCTGCGAACTCTGCCTGTCGATCCGCCAGACGTAGTGCTGCCCAGCCAAGGTCCACAATGCCGAAGCAGACAGAACCGGTTCGGCTATCGCGGACTGCCTGGCAAGCTCCACGCTGACCAACGAACCCAAGTGCACCTCTGCCGGCAGCCGCTCCACCGCCAGCCTGACCCGCTGCACGCGGGTAACGGCATCCAGCTCAGGGTCGATCTGCCGCACATGCGCCCAACTGCCGACGTCCGGCTCGCTCATCGACGCGACCCAGATACGGGGCGGCCCGTTCTGCGCCGCCAGCTCGCTCACACCCTGTGCAGGCAGGTCGACCCACACTTCCAGACTGTCCAGCCGGGCCAGACTGAGCACGGCTGCACCACTGGCCAGGACCTGCCCGACCTCGGCATGCCATGCCGTGACCACGCCATCGGTATCGGCCAGCACCTGCGTCTGCCGCAAGTGCTCCTGCGCACGGTTCAAGGCGGTGCGCGCCTGGCGCAAGGTCGCCGCACGCACCCGCACCTCGCTGGACAACTGCTCGAGCCTGGCCAGACTGCCAACCCCCTGGTCATGCAAGCCCTGGTAACGCACCAGCTCGTCGCGAGCGTTACGCCATAGCACCTCGGCACGAGCCAACTCGCCCTGGCGGTTGCGTACCTCGCTCTGCTGATCACTGCTTTCCAGGCTCGCCAGCAGTTGCCCCCTGCTGACTCGCTGCCCGACCTCGACCTGCCTGCTGAGCAAACGACCGCTCTGGCGGAACGCGGCAACCAGCTGATAACGCGGCTGAACGGTGCCGGTGAAGCGTGTACTGGCCGAACCTGATGACGGAGCGATTTCATCGAATAGAACCGGACGCTCGATCTGCGCAGACGGGGCCTGTTCGCCACAGGCCATCAGCAGGACACAAAGCAGCACCAGAGCCCCCTGCATCCACCTCATGGCCGCAGCCCTGCATCTGCCGCGGCCTGCACGGCAGCCACCTCGACCCGCTGACCGGGATAGAGCAACTGACCACCCTGGGCCACGATCAGGTCGCCGTCCTGCAAACCCGCCGCCACCAGCACCCTTCCCGTTTCGTAGCGCGAGACCTCGACCGGAACCAGGCTGACATGCTGCCGGGCGTCGATGCGCCAAACGGCCGGCCTCCCCTGATCACGACTCAGGGCCGACCAGGGCAGCACTGCGACCTCGCCCTGCGGCTCGGCCAAACGCGCCACCACCACGCTTCCCAACGGCCATTGCTCAGCCTCGGCCGGCAGGCTGACACGCAGGCGCACGGTGCCCGAGCCGGCCGCCACGCGGGGCGCGATCTCTCTTACCCGTCCGCTGATCTCGTGCTCAGGCTCGCTCAGCGCATGCAGATGGACGGTGCTTCCGACCTGCAGCCCTGCAGGCAGTGCTTCATACCAGTCGAAAACCGCTTCAGACGCTTCGTCATGCGCCATCGACAGCACCACCTGCCCGGCCTGGACCACCTCCCCTGCGGTCACCCGGCGTGCGACTACCACGCCGTCGGCCAGAGCCAGCAGATCGGCATCCGCTAAGGCATCCACGGCTATCTGGCGGCGCGCCATTGCCGACATCAACTCGGCCTCGGCGCCTTTGAGCGCTGCCTGTGCTCGCTCGTATTCGTTGCGATTGGTGTACCCCTGCGGCAGCAACCGGGCCTGGCGCGCATGATCCGCACGCGCCAGTTCCAGTCGCGCCTGCTGGGCCTGCACTTGCGCTTCGCTGAGTTCCAGAGTCGTACGTAACTCCAGTGGATCCAGGCGCCCAAGGCGTTGCCCGGCAACGACCCTGTCGCCGACGTCGACCGACAACTGCGTCACCTTCCCCGCACTGGGAAAGGCGAGCTCACTGACGAAGCGGGCCTGAAGATCGCCGGTCAGGACGGTTTGCGCCAGACCAGGCATCCGCTCGACCCGCTGCGCCACGACGCGCACCGCGCTCTTGTCAGGCGCCGACTCCACGGAACACCCCAACACCAGAACCACCAACCAGCAGGTCGCAGCGAAGCGCAACAGCGTCCAGCGCGCAACGGCATCCAATCCAACCCCCATCCCCTGTCACGCCCTCTGCAAATCACACCAACGACGGTGACAGCTCCGGAAACACCCGCGTAGCGACCTCGGCACCGAAGAAAGACAGCGCCGACTCACGCGATGCAAGCCAGGCCGATTTGCTCTCCAGATCGAGAAAATGCCCTGCCCCCTGGACCACCGTGAAATGGCTGTCCGCGACATAGTGGGCGAACTGCCGCGCATCCGCTGCCGTGGTGTATTCGTCCCGCTCACCATTGACGAACAATACCGGGATTTTTATCTGGGCAAAGCGCTCCACATAATTTTTGGCACTGAGTTCACGGACCTGGGCAATATGGAACTCGATCTGCCGGTATTCGTGCTCGGCCAGACTGATCAAGTGCTTGAAGTTGTAGAGTTTGAACAGGCGCGGCAAGTATTTGCCCACCGTATCATTGAGCAGGCTGCCGATCTTTCTCTTGTCCCGGGTCGCCAGGTAAGCCTGCCCCTTGTCGAGATAGTCCCGCATCGCGTCATTGATGACCGGGGAAAACGAACTGATGATCGCCCGCTCGACGCTTGGTGGAGATTCAGCAAGCGCCAACATGGCCGATACCCCACCCCAGGATACCGACAATAAAAAATTGACCTGAAAACGTTCGATAAGATCCAGAATAATACGAACTTCATCTTCCTTGCTGACCACACGCCCGAGCGCATTGTGCTCACGTGACTTCCCGGCAAAGGGAAGATCGAACAACACAAGATTAAAATGAGGCTGCAAGTACTTTACTGTTTGCCCGAAAGATCCCGTCGTGGACAGAGCGCCATTGATGAGCAATACCGTCTTGGCCTGCTCTCCGCACCAATACATCTCCGTATAAACATTGAAACCCGCCGCCGTCAGTACCTTCGTTTCCATGCCCTGTACTCCAGAAATATAAACATAAACACGATCATTCTCATCCGTGAAAGCGGCGAATACGTCAATAAAACGTCACAATACAGAATGAAAGATTCGCGAAAGGTTCGAATCCCTGCCCCCTCCTGCAGGAATTGGAATTTTTATAGCCCAGGGCATCTGTGACCGACAAGTCAATGACGCCATGTTTCAGGCGCTCTTGATTGAAATAATGCACCCAAAACGCAGCGCCCCACCTCGATCCTGTAGGGTCACCATCGCCCCACGGGCAGGCCTCACGGGACGTCATGTCAGGGTGTAGCAATTTGCTTACGGATTAATTGACCACTATCTAGAAACATTTTGTTACACATATGCGGCACAATTAAAAACTGATCTACCCGTAATTATCCACACAGTCAGCCTGTAAACTTTTCATGACGTAAAAATATACTTACAGAACAGGGCATCGTTTCGCTGAAATTTCGAGAGCACCTGTAAGGCTACTCGTACGGCGCCAGGTGGTTACTTTATTTCCCTCACTGCTAATTCCAAGAAAACTCAATATATTAAGATCGGCCCTGGCAATTACCAGGCAACTTGAACCGCAATCGAAAGCTCACTTCATTTATCCAACCGTTATCATCCCCCGCAATCAGGCAATCACTCATAGCGCGAGTCACATCCGTTATTCCCTCAGCGGCGGCGCCGTACTACATGAGATATATCGACGTACTGAATTGGCTTATTTCACTGACATGCGTTCGCCATGCAAATCAACAACCCAGTTAAGTGGCTGAAGCCTCGGCAAATCGTCACGGAAAGTTTGAAGTTGTAATTAGGGGTTGGGGCTTTTGGCGTAGCGAACCCAACATCAAACCGGTTCATAAATGACATATGACAATCCAGTCAATCAGCTGGCACCACGACCCTCGATACGCACATGGAGCACAGGCAGGAATCAGGCAAGCGCAAGAAAGCCGAAATCACTGTCGCCAGAAAATATCGTAATGAAAAGTTTACAGGCAATCGAAAACGAACCCACATCAGCCGGACACTGGGCAAAAGAGTAAAGAAATAGTTACGAACTACCCGCATCACACCGTCCTCCTGCACTGCCGACCTCTGGCCCACAGGTGTCGCCGGCACCATGCTGGAACTCAACAAGAACAACAGCCCCAGCAGGAGGCAACGATGAAGAGCACGCAGTACCTGGCCCGGGAACCGGACGAGAGTGGCTTTATCCATTACCCGGAACGCGAGCATCAGGTGTGGAACACCCTGATCACTCGCCAACTGGAGGTGATCCAGAACCGCGCCTGCCAGGAATATCTGGATGGCATCGAGCAGCTCGGCCTGCCACTCGAGCGTATCCCGCAGCTAAGTGAAATCAATCGCGTGCTCGAAACCGCTACCGGTTGGCGGGTGGCGCGGGTACCGGCGCTGATTCCCTTCCAGACCTTCTTCGAGCTGCTGGCCAGCAAGCAGTTTCCCGTCGCCACCTTCATTCGCACGCCCGAAGAACTGGACTACCTGCAGGAGCCGGATATCTTCCATGAGATCTTCGGCCATTGCCCCATGCTGACCAATCCCTGGTTTGCCGAATTCACCCACACCTACGGCAAGCTCGGCCTCAAGGCCACCAAAGAGCAGCGCGTCTATCTGGCGCGCCTGTACTGGCTGACCATCGAGTTCGGCCTGCTCGACACTCCAGCAGGCCGGCGCATCTATGGTGGCGGTATCCTCTCATCGCCGAAGGAAACGCTCTACGCGCTGTCCGATATGCCCGAGCATCAAACCTTCGATCCACTGGAGGCAATGCGCACGCCCTATCGCATCGATATCCTGCAGCCGGTTTACTTCGTTCTGCCGCAGCTCAAGCGCCTGTTCGAGCTGGCTCAGCAAGACATCATGGCGCTGGTGCAGCAGGCCATGCAGTTAGGCCTGCACGCGCCGAAGTTTCCACCGAAAGCCGCGTAGACCGTGACGCGCTCTTGCCCACGGCTGCCGCTGCCCGCGCGCTTCGCTGCCTGGACGCGGCTGCCACACACGAGCGAGTAGCCCGGATCAAGTCCGGAGCGGCTCGCAGACATGGCCCGGTTTTCATCCGGGCCACAAAAAACAGGAGAACCCCATGAGCCTTGCCCAAGCCCAATGCGAAGCCTGCCGCGCCGATGCGCCGAAAGTGTCCGATGAGGAACTGGCCGAGCTGATCCGCGAGATCCCCGACTGGAACATCGAGGTACGCGGCGACCACATGGAGCTGGAGCGCGTGTACCTGTTCAAGAACTTCCGCCATGCCCTGGCTTTCACCAACGCCGTTGGCGCCATCGCCGAGGAAGTCGGCCACCACCCGGCCCTGCTCACCGAATGGGGCAAGGTCACCGTCACCTGGTGGAGCCACGAAATGCGCGGCCTGCACCGCAATGACTTCATCATGGCTGCGCGTACCGATGTACTGGCCGCCAGCGCCGAGGGCCGCAAGTGAGCCATTTCGCCAAGGTCGCCCGCGTGCCGGGCGACCCCATCCTGAGCCTGATGGAGGCCTATCGCCTCGACAGCAACCCGGCACGCCTCGACCTCGGTGTTGGCGTCTACAAGGACGCCCAGGGCCTGACACCGATTCCCCGTGCAGTGAAACTGGCCGAGCAGCGCCTGATCGACATCGAACAGAGCAAGACCTACATCGGCGGTCACGGCGACGCCGCGTTCGGCACACGTCTGAGTCAGCTGGTGCTGGGGGCGGACTCGGCATTGCTCGCCGGGCAACGCGCCGGCGCGACGCAAACGCCGGGCGGCACCGGCGCCCTGCGCCTGGCCGGCGATTTCATCCACCACTGCCTGCCTGGGCGTGGCATCTGGCTGAGCGATCCGACCTGGCCGATCCATGAAACCCTGTTCGCCGAGGCCGGGCTCAAGGTCGGTCACTACCCCTACGTCAGCAGCGACAACCGTCTCGACGTGGAGGCCATGATCGCCACCCTGGCCCACCTGCCCAAGGGCGACGTGGTCTTGCTGCATGCCTGCTGCCACAACCCGACCGGCTTCGACCTCGCCCCGCATGACTGGAAACGCGTGCTGGAAGTGGTCAAGGCACGCGAACTGCTGCCGCTGATCGACTTTGCCTACCAGGGCTTCGGTGACGGCCTGGAAGAGGATGCCTGGGCGGTACGTCTGTTCGCCGCCGAGCTGCCGGAACTGCTGATCACCAGTTCCTGCTCGAAGAACTTCGGGCTGTATCGCGAGCGCACCGGTGCCCTGATCGTCTGCGCTGGCGAAGCCGACAAGCTCGTCGACATCCGCAGCAAACTGGCGTCCCTCGCCCGCAACCTGTGGTCGACGCCACCTGCCCACGGCGCTGCGGTAGTCGCGCAGATCCTCGCCGACGACGACCTCAAACGCCTGTGGCAGGAGGAACTGGAAAGCATGCGCCTGCGGGTTGCCAGCCTGCGTTGCGGCCTGGTCGACGCACTGGCCCCGCACGGCTTGGGCGAGCGCTTCGCGCACATCGCCGAGCAGCGCGGCATGTTCTCTTACACCGGTCTGTCACCGCTGCAGGTGCAACGCCTGCGCGAGGAATTCAGCGTGTACATGGTCGGCAGTGGTCGCGCCAACGTCGCCGGGCTGGATGCCGGCAGGCTGGATCAACTGGCCAGCGCCATCGCCCGGGTGTGCGTGAACTGAGGCAGCAGGCGGAGGTCTTTAAGACCTGCCGCCTGCCATCTTCAGCGCTATAGTGCGGTCATCGCCATTCACGACGGATTCGCCAATGGCCGTACCCAGCAACATCCTGTTTCGCGCCTACCAGCGCATCATTCACAGCCTGGCGTTCTACCCGACGCTGATCGCCATCGGCTTCTTCGTGCTCTGCCTGCTGACCATGGCCGCGGAATACCAGCCCTGGATAATGTCGCTCAAAAGGCAGTTCGACCTTGGCCTGGTGCGCAACGCCGACAATGCCAGGCTGATTCTCGGCACCCTGGTGGCCGGCATTCTGTCGCTGATGGTATTCAGTTTCTCGATGGTCATGGTGGTGCTCAACAATGCCGCAGCCTCGCTTTCGCCTCGGGTGATTCCGGGGCTGATCAGCAGCAAGGGCCACCAGAAGACCCTGGGCATCTACCTCGGCAGCATCCTCTATGCACTGCTGCTGATCACCACCATCGAACAAGGCGACAGCGACCGCGTACCGAGCCTGGGCGTGCTGATCACCCTGGTGCTGGGCATCACCTGCCTGGGTTTGTTCGTGCACTTCATCCGCTCGATCTCGCAGTCGATTCAGGTCGAACACATCCTCAGCAACCTCTACGGCGCCAGCCTGGAGAAGCTCGACGCCTGCAGCCTTGGCGCGGCCTCGTACGACGCCGAGCCACAGTGGCCGGACGACAGCGACTGGGTCACCGTCAACGCGCAGCGCAATGGCTACTTCAAGGAACTCAACGTCAACGAGGTCAACGTGCTGCTGCAGCGCCACCAGGTACGGATGACCGTACTCGCCCACCGCGGTTTCTTCGTCAGCGAGGGGCACCCGCTGTTTCGCCTGGAACGCCCGCTGGACGAGGCCACCTGCCAGCAACTGCTCGACTGCTTCGACTTCTTCATCGAAGAGTACGCCAGCAGCCATTACTTCTTCGGCTGCCGGCAGATGTCGGAGATCGCGGTGAAGGCGCTGAGCCCCGGCATCAACGATCCGGGTACGGCAATCAAGACAGTGGATCTGCTCAGCGTGCTGCTGAGCAGACGCCTGGCGCTGCCCGAACGCGACTTCGCCAGCCTGCCCGACGAGCCGCCAAGGCTGTGCTATCGGGAACTGTCGCTGGACCAGCTGCTGCTGCAACTATTGGGGCCGATACGCGCCTACGGTGCAGCAGACCTCAGCGTCCTGGTCAGCCTGCTGCAAGCCTTCAAGAACCTGCTGCACCGCCCCGCCAGCCCCCAGCAACGCGCCGACCTGCTGCGCCATGCGCGCAGCGTGCGAGATACCGCCGAACGACATCTGAGCGAACGTCGCGAACGTGAAGAAATCAACGACTTCATCGCGCGCATCAATCGTACGTTGCAAGGCGCAGACCAGCCGCTGATGCCCCTGCAGGTCGCAAGCCAAGCCCCATGATGGGGCGAGTTTTGCCTCGAAAAAATTGCACGACCGTTTATCAGCAAAAATAATCATTAAAAATCAATAACTTGCTAACACATAACGAAATCCATGGCGTGCTTCATGCTTGCTATCAGGGGCACAGTTCCCTAGGGTAGTTCGCATGTGGTCCCTGATTGCCCCCATCAGCTCATTGCTGAGCGGGGTCGCGTTACTCCTGCTCGGCAATGGCCTGCTCAACACCCTACTGACCCTGCGTGGCGTCGCCGAAGGCTACTCCACCACGATGCTCGGACTGATCATGTCCGGGTACTTCGTCGGGTTCCTTCTCGGCACCTGGCTGGCGACTCCGCTGGTCAGACGCATCGGGCACATTCGCGCGTTCGCCTGTTGCGCAGCGCTGGCCGCAATCGCCGCCCTGCTCCACCTGCTGCTGATCGACCCGTGGGTCTGGCTGGGTTTGCGCGTGCTCTACGGCCTGGCCCTGGTGACGCTGTACATGGTCATCGAGAGCTGGCTCAACGCCCAGGCGCCCAATGAGAAACGCGGCCAGATTTTTGCCGTGTACATGGCAGTCAACCTCGGTGCCCTGGCACTGGCCCAACAACTGCTGCACCTGGCTGATCCGGTGCAGTTCACCCTGTTCGCCATCGCTGCCATCCTGATCAGCGCCGCACTGATGCCCATCACTCTCACCCGGCAGACGCAGCCGAGCCTGCCGGAAACGCAGCCGAGCAACCTGCGCCAGCTGTGGGGTATCGCGCCGCTGGCCATAGTCGCTGCTGGCTTGTCCGGCCTGGCACTCGGCGCCTTCTGGGGCATGGCGCCGGTCTACGCCAGCCTGGCCGGCTTCGATACGCCGGGCGTCGGCCTGCTGATGACCGCGACCATTCTCGGCGGCGCCCTGCTGCAGTGGCCCATCGGCATCTACTCCGACCGCCACGACCGCCGCCAGGTGCTGTTCTGGGTCGTGGTCCTGGCCGTGGTCCTGGCACTGGTCATGAGCCTGTTGCCAGCCGGGCCGCTGCTACTCGGCGCGATTTTCATCTGGGGCGGCCTGGCCTTCGCCATCTACCCCATCGCAGTGGCACAACTGATCGACCAGCTACGCAGCGACGAGATTCTTTCCGGCTCCGCCAGCCTACTGATGGTCAACGGTATCGGTTCGGTATGCGGGCCGCTGCTGGCCGGCGTACTGATGGAGCAACTGGGCGCCGGTGCATTGCCGCTGTACTTCGCCTGCACCCTCGGCCTGCTGGCTGCCTATACCCTTTACCGGCTGCGCCACGTCAGCGACCTGGTGACTGGCGACGCTGCGCACTTCGTACCGATGTTGCGCACCAGCCCTACGGTGCTGGAGCTGATGCCCGATGCACCACCCCATGATTCGACGGAGGAGACAACTCAGTCCTGAAGTCATAGAACCTGTTCAAAGACTCGCGAGCTAGAGCCAGGCAAAGCGAAGTCGAGCGAAGAAGCGATTGGAGTCGCGTTCGACTTTACGAGTTGTAAATGAGCATTCTGAGCTCGGCTACAACGCAGCACGGCATACGCGCAGCAGTCTCGGGACAGGTTCTTAAAGGCTGTTTCGGCAAGGCCTTGAGCCTACCCCAAGCAGCCAGAAACCCGGCCCGTCGGCCGCTCACAATCGAGCAGAACCGTACCGGCCACTTCTGGAGAAACAACGATGCTATTAGCTACCGACCTGGATGGAACCTTTCTCGCTGGCAATCCCGAAGATCGTCTGAGCCTCTATCAGACCATCGCCGCGCACCCGGAGATCAAGCTCGCCTATGTCACCGGGCGCAGCCTGGAGGCCGTGCTGCCACTGCTGGCGGACCCGACGCTGCCACAGCCGGACTACATCATCGCCGACGTCGGCGCGACCCTGGTGCATGGCGATAGCCTGCAACCGATCCAGCAATTGCAGAGCCTGGTCGATACCCGCTGGCCCGGTGAGACCCAGGTCGCCGGGGCCGTCGAGCCATTCGGCCTGGAACGCCAGGACGTGCCGCAGGCGCGCCGCTGCTCCTACTTCTGCACGCCCGAACAGGCGGCCAATCCACAACTGCGCCAGATCGCTGACGAGCTGGGTTGCGACCTGCTCTACTCCGCCGAGCTGTACCTGGATTTTCTGCCCAAGGGCGTGAACAAAGGCAGCAGTCTGCAGGCCCTGGCCGACTGGCTGGAGCTGAGCCACGATCAGGTGCTGGCCGCTGGCGATACGCTCAATGACCTGTCCATGCTCAGTTCCAGCTTCCACGGCGTGTGCGTCGGCCAGTCGGAAACCGCCCTGCTGGAAGCCACGCACAGCCACTCGCGCACCCTGCACGCCGAGCGCCCGGGTTGCGGCGGCATTCTCGAGGCCTTCGCCCATTTCGGTTTTCTCGGTGAACACGGTATCGCCGCCGAACGCCGCCAGGCCGCACAACCGGGCAAGGCCGAGCTGGTGATGGTCTATCACCGCCTGCCCTATGAGGAATACCGTAATGCCGCCGGCAAGCTGCAGCGTCGTCGCCCGACCTCGCCCAACGGCATCATTCCCACCCTGCTCAGCTTCTTCGGCGATGGCCGCCCCGGGTCCTGGGTTGCCTGGGCGGTGCATGAGAATGACGACGAGCCGTTCGACAGCCACACCACGGTGGACGCCGAACGCTATCCCAAGCTCACCGCCGCGCGGGTCAAGCTGAGCAAGGAAGAAGTCGACATCTTCTACAAGCGCTTTTCCAAGGAAGCCTTCTGGCCGACGCTGCACACCTTCTGGGAACGCGCCACCTTCAACGAGGACGACTGGCAGGTGTTCTGCAAGGTCAACCGCGCCTTCGCCGAACGCACCGCACTGGAAGCCGCCGAAGGCGCCATCGTCTGGCTGCACGACTACAACCTGTGGATGGTGCCGGCCTACCTGCGCGAGCTGCGCCCGGACCTGCGCATCGCCTTCTTCCACCACACCTACTTCCCCTCGGCGGACGTGTTCAACGTGCTGCCGTGGCGCCGACAGATCGTCGGCAGCCTGCTGCAGTGCGACTACATCGGCTTCCATATCCCACGCCAGGTGGAGAACTTCGTCGACGTCGCCCGTGGCGTGTTCCCGCTGAAAACCCTGGAACGGCAGAACTGCGCACCGCGCTTCATCACCTATGGCTGCGCCGTGGGTCTGGAGCGCATGACCACCGCGCTGGATACCGGCACCCGCCAGGTCAAACTCGGCGCCCACCCGGTCGGCCTGGACATCGAGCGCGTGCGCAACGCCCTGGAAGCGCCGAAGATCAAGGAACTGATGGCGCAACTGCGCGAGGAAATGAAGGGTGTGAAGCTGATTCTCTCGGTGGAGCGCCTCGACTACACCAAGGGCATCCTGGAAAAGCTCAATGCCTACGAGCGCCTGCTCGCGGACAACCCCGAGCTGATCGGCAAGGTCACCCTGGTCACCGTGTGCGTGCCGGCGGCCAAGGAAATGACCATCTACGACGAGCTGCAGACCCAGATCGAACAGGCGGTAGGTCGCATCAACGGCCGCTTCGCCCGCATCGGCTGGACGCCGCTGCAGTTCTTCTTCCGCAGTCTGCCGTTCGAGGAGGTCAGCGCCTGGTACGCCATGGCCGACGTCATGTGGATCACCCCACTGCGCGACGGCCTCAACCTGGTGGCCAAGGAGTTCGTCGCAGCGCAAGGCCTGCTCGGTGGGCGTGGTGTGCTGGTGCTATCGGAATTCGCCGGCGCCGCCGCCGAGCTCAAGGGGGCGCTGCTAACCAACCCGCATGACCCGGCTGACCTGGCGCAGACCTGCTACCTGGCCCTGAACCTGCCCAAGAGCGAGGCGCAGGCGCGCCTGCGCGAGCTGTTCGATATCGTCTGCTACAACGACATCCGCCGCTGGGGCGAGGAGTTTCTCGCAGGCGTGCAGGTGCAGCACAAACCCACGCCGCTGACGCTGGCGAGCTAGCAGCGCTCACACGCGGAGGCTGCGCCTTGTGGGAGGCGCTTTAGCGGCGAGCTTCTCGCTTGATCGCGGCTAACGCGCAATGCCGCGCAATGCCGCGCAATGCCGCGCAGGGTGCAATCACACTTTCCCGGATTGCACCCTGCCGCCGTCAACCCTCCTGACTATCGACCACGCAGTTGATCATCCAGGACACGCCGAAACGGTCGGTGAGCATGGCGAAGCGGGTCGCCCAGAAGGTTGCCTGCAGCTCCATCTGCACCGAACCGCCAACCGACAATGCCTCATACAGGCGCTCGGCCTCAGGCACGTTGTCCACCTGCAGGGAAACGGAACAGCCCTTGATCCCCTCATAGGGGTACTGCGGCAAATTATCGGAGGCCATCAGCACCTGTTCGCCGACGGTCAGGCAAACGTGCATGACACGCTGCTGGTACTCGGCCGGAACCTCCATATCCTCGGGGCTGTCAGCGTAGCGCATCATCTCCAGCTTCCCGCCGAAGACCTCGGCGTAGTGGTTGAAGGCCTCCTCGCACTGGCCGTCGAACATCAGGTAGGCATGTATCTTCATCATTACTCTCCTTGATTTTCACTGCTCATGCGCGCGCGAATACGTTCTTCCTGCTCGCGCAACTCGGGGGTGAACTCGGCGCCGAAATCCTCGGCCTCGAAAATCTGCCGAATCTCGATATCGGACTCGCCAGGCATGGGGTTGGGGCAACGCTTGACCCACTCGATGCAGGCCTGCAGCGACTCGCACTGAAAGATCCAGAAGCCGGCTACCAGCTCCTTGGTCTCCATGAAGGGGCCATCGATCACCGTGCGCTGCGCACCGGAAAATCTCACCCGCGCCCCCCTGGAGCTGGGGTGCAAGCCTTCTGCCGCCTGGATCACGCCCGCTGCAGCCAGCTCCTCGTTGTAACGGCCCATGGCCGTCAGCAACTCTTCGCTGGGCATCGCACCGGCTTCGGAATACGCGGTCGCCTTGACAATCACCATGAAACGCATCGCCTTTCTCCTTGTTCGAGTCGAAGTCGCGCGCAGGGTGTCTCCCTACGGCTGACAGTGAACCCAGGGCGGGGTTCTGTGCAGTAGTCGAATGGGCGAAGAAAGAATCGACAGACCGGCTGAAAAAAGTTGGCGCGTGCTGCGCGCACCGCGTCATTCGCCGTACTCACCGTCATTCACCTTGGTATCGCTGCCCCAATCTGCGGGATACATGCCCTCCTTCACCAAGCGATGAAAGCTGGACCACGGCCAATCTGCCACACAATCGACCAAGCCATGCTTCACCGGATTGAAATGCAGGTAATCCATATGCCGACGGTAATCCTCTTCGTCGCGAATACGCTGTTCCCAGAAGCACCGCTGCCACAGACCGGACTCACGACGCAAACTGCGGCTCAAACTGATCGAACCGAACCCCGGCAAGGCCTGAGAAGTCAGGCGCTTGATCATCGACCAGCGTGAGCCAAAATCTGCATCCCCCTCAGGCAGACGCCAGACACAATGCAGATGATCGGGCAGCAGTACCCACCCCTCGATGATGAAGGGACGGTGTAAACGGACTCGTTCGATGGCGCGGCGCAAGGCCGCGCGCAATGGCGCATCGGTCAATACGCAGAGGCGCTGGTGGCTTACCAACGTAAAGAAATGACAGGCGCCCGCTTCACGGGCGCGGCGGTAATTGGACATTCCCTGTCTCCTGAATCCATGCCGGCAGATTCAGGATAGTCGGCGGTGCGCGCAGCGCACCCTAGGGGTTGAACGGCGCAATTCCCGCAGGGTGCACCATGCGCACCTGTGCCGCCCCCCAATCAAACGCGGAAGCGGCTGACCATTGCTTGCAGCTGACCGCCCAGGCGCGCCAGCTCGGCCGAGGATTTGGCCGTTTCGTCGCTGGCGGTGGCGGTCTGTTCGGAAACGTCACGCACACTGAGAATGCTACGGCTGATTTCCTCGGCCACGGCGCTCTGCTCTTCTGCTGCAGCGGCGATCTGCTGGTTCATCGACTGAATACTGGACACCGCCTGGGTGATGCTGCCCAGCGAGTCACCAGCCTTGCGCGTCAGCTCGACGCTGCTGTCGGTCAGATCGCGACTGTTGCGCATCACCGCAGCGACCTGCTGGGTGCCGCTCTGCAGCCCGGCGATCAAGGCTTCGATCTCTTCCGTGGACTTCTGCGTGCGCTGGGCCAGGCCGCGGACTTCATCGGCGACCACGGCAAAACCGCGCCCAGCCTCACCGGCACGCGCCGCTTCGATGGCAGCGTTGAGCGCCAGCAGATTGGTCTGCTCGGCCACCGACTTGATCACGTCCATGACGCTGCCGATCTTGTCGCTTTCCTGCTGCAGGCCATTCATCGCCTCGCTGGAACGGCTGACCTCGGCGGCCAGGCGCTCGATCTGCGCAATCACCTCGGCAACCACCTGATCTCCCATGCGTGCCTGACCATCGGCCTGGTTGGCGGCCTGCGAAGCCTGCTCCGCATTGCGCGCGACTTCCTGCACCGTGGCCGACATCTCGTGCATGGCAGTGGCAACCTGATCGGTCTCGCTCTTCTGGCTGTTGGCACCGGCGCTGGTCTGCTCGGTAACCGCCGACAACTCCTCGGCAGCACTGGCGATCTGCGTCACGCTGTCACGAATGCCTGAGATCAGCTCGCGCAGGGTACTGGCCATGTACTGGATACCCTGCTGCAGCTGGCCCATCTCATCGCGACGCTCGACCTGCACGGTAGCGGTCAGATCGCCCTCAGCGATGCGCTGGACTGCGCCCAGGGTTTCCTGCAGCGGACGCGTGATCTGTCGAGTGATGATCCAGGCAGCCAGCACACCGAACAACAGCGCCAGCAACGTGGTGATGATCTGCAGACTGCGCGCAGTGGCGGTTTCTTCGTCACGACGGTCGATCTGGAGCTGTACCAGCGCCTTGTTGTCCTTGACGATCTGGTAGCCTTCCTGGGTCATTTCAGCACGAGCGGCGACGATATTGTCGTTGGCCTGACTGAAGCGCTGCACTTGCACCTGATAGGCATCGAGACCAGCGCGCACAGCGCTGATGGCGCCAGCTTGCTCGCCGGCGAAGGCCGCCGCCAGCGCGTCGATGCTCTGCACGGCACGCTCGACCTGGGTGCGCATCGCCTGTTCGGTAGTGGCGTTGGGATTTGCCGTAAAGCCGCGCACTTCATAACGGGTCAACTGCATGTGTTCACGCACATCGCGCACGGCCTGGTAACGCTGGAAACGACGCTCGTCGTCCTGCGGAATCTGCTGCACGACCTTGTACAGGTTTTCAAGCTCGGCAAATGCCTGCTTCGCCAGGCTGCCCATTTGCTCGCGGGCAGCACGTGCGGTGCGATAGCCCTCGTCCATGCGCTTGAAGGACTGCCGGTACAGCTCGATCTGCTCGGCCTGCTGCTTCAGCAGGCGAACGTTCTCGGCACTGCGAAAGCGACTGCGTACGTCGGCATGCGCGTCGCTGTAGCTGTTCAGCGATTTCTGCACCACCTCGGCCATCTTCTCGTCACCGTTATCCAGCATGTAACGCAGACGGTCGACACGCAGCTCAGTCAGCAGATTGCTAAGGTGATTGATGTCGGCAGTCCAATTGCTGCGCTGGATAAGGCTGCCCATGCTGGTCCAGGCAACGCTTGCGAGGATCAAGGTCAGGGCCAGCACCATACCGAAGCCTAGCGCCAGCTTATGGGTCACGCGGATGTTAGCGAACCAGGTATTCATAACAATTCTCCAACTGCGGGTGTTTCAGGTTTCGCTGGAGAATTGTTTTTGTTGAAGCCAGCACAGGGAGTAGCTGACGAACAGGGCGGCCGCTACGACACAGAATTTAAACCCATACGCAGTGCTGTGGCGTCGCAGCGGCCATTCTGCGACGCCGTTCAAACTATTCAGGCCAACAGCTTCAGAGCCTCGGCGCTGCATTGCTGGATCCGCGCCCAATCGCTGTTGGCCACCCACTCGCGCTGGAACATCCAGGTGCCGCCCACGCACATCACGTTGGGCTGTGCCATGTAGCGTTGCAGGTTGTCCGGAGTGATGCCGCCGGTTGGGCAAAAACGCACGCCCCCGAAAGGCCCGGACAGCGCCTTGAGCGCCGCGACACCACCGCAGACCTCCGCCGGAAACAGCTTGAAGCGGCGATAGCCGAGGGCGTAGCCGATCATCAGATCCGACGCACTGCTCACGCCTGGCAGCATGGGCAGAGGGTTGTCCAGCGCCGCCAGCAGCAGCTCACGCGTGCTGCCTGGCGTGACGATGAACTGCGCACCGGCAGCGGTTGCCGCGGCAAGCATGTCCTGATCCAGCACGGTACCGGCGCCAACGCAGAGCTCGGGACGCTCGGCACGCAGGCGGCGAATCGCCTCCAGGCCATGCTCCGAGCGCAGGGTCACTTCCAGCACCCGCAGGCCACCGGCGGCCAGGGCGTCGGCCAGCGGCAGGATATCCGCCTCACGGGCGATGGTGATCACCGGCATGATCCGCGCCTGAGCGCAGATGCGGTCGATCTCGGCGATTTTGTCGGCCATGCGCGCACGCTGGTCTTGGTCGAGGCTGGTCATGTCAGGGGCACCAGTGGATTTCAAGAGGAGAATTGAGGAACGCACGGATCGGCATCTGGGCGACCTCGCCCGGCTGCAGTGCTGCGCTCAGGGTGTTCAGTTTCGCCTGGCCCTGGATCGCCAGCAGCGGCAGACGTGCGCTGGCCAGCACCGGCAGGGTCAGGGTCAGGCGTTGTGCTGGCTCGCTCGGGGCGAGCATCGGCAACACCCGGCGCGCGCAGTCCGGCTGCAGTGCCTCGAGCAGATTGGGGCTGTGCGGGAACAGCGAGGCCGTGTGGCCATCGTCGCCCATGCCCAGCACCAGCACGTCGACAGGCGCCAGCTCGGCAACCGCAGCGTCGGCCAGCTCGGCCGCTTGCTCGAGGTTGCCAGCGACCTGGTAGAGACCGAGAAAGCGGGCTTCGGCAGCCGGCCCCCGGAGCAGATGACGACGCACCAGCGCCTCGTTGCTACCGGCATGATTGACCGGCACCCAACGCTCGTCGGCCAGGCTGACGCACACCTGCGTCCAGGGCAGCGCCTGCTGCGCCAGCGCGTCGAAGAACGGCACCGGGCTACGTCCACCGGAGACCACCAAGGTGGCCCGCCCGCGACTGGCGATGGCCTGACGCAGCGCATCGGCCACGCGTACCGCCAATGCCTGGGCCAGCTGCCCGGCATCGTCGTGCGAACAGGCCTGCACGCCTTGCGGCAGTTTCAGTTTAGAGATCGCCATACCAGCTCCTGCCGTCCCGGGTGATCAACGCGACCGAGGCCATGGGGCCCCAGCTGCCGGCGGTATAAGGTTTCGGCGCTTCGCCGAGGCGCTGCCAGCCGTCGATCAACTGATCGCACCACTGCCAGGCGTATTCGATCTCGTCCTTGCGCACGAACAGGTTCTGGTTGCCGCGCATCACTTCCAGCAGCAGACGTTCGTAGGCGTCGGGGATCCGCGCACTGCGGTAAGTGTCGGAGAAACTCAGCTGCAGCGGGCCGCTGCGCAACTGCATGCCCTTGTCCAGGCCCTGATCCTTGGTCAACACCTGCAGGGCGATGCCTTCGTCCGGCTGCAGGCGGATGATGAGCTTGTTGCCAATCAACTGGCGCTGCTCCGGGGCGAAGATGTAGTGCGGCGGCGCCTTGAAGTGAATGACGATCTGCGACAGCTTCTGCGGCATGCGCTTGCCGGTCCGCAGGTAGAACGGCACGCCCGCCCAGCGCCAGTTGCGGATGTCGGCGCGCAGGGCGACGAAGGTTTCGGTATCGCTCTGGGTGTTGGAGTTCTCCTCCTCCAGATACCCGGGCACCGGCCGCCCATCGCTGCTGCCGGCGACGTACTGGCCGCGCACCACGCGCTGGCCGAGCTGTTCGACATTGATCGGCTCCAGCGCCTTGAGCACCTTGACCTTCTCGTCGCGAATGCTGTCGGCGGACAGGTCGCTGGGCGGATCCATGGCGATCAGGCAGAGCAACTGCAACAAGTGGTTCTGGATCATGTCGCGCAGCTGCCCGGCCTGATCGAAGTAGCCCCAACGGCCCTCGATACCGACCTTCTCGGCCACGGTGATTTCCACGTGGGAGATGTGGTTCTGGTTCCACTGGGTTTCGAACAGGCTGTTGGCAAAGCGCAGGGCAATGAGATTCTGCACCGTCTCCTTGCCCAGGTAATGGTCGATGCGATAAACGCGGTTCTCCGGAAACACCTGAGCCACGGCGTCGTTGACCGCACGCGAGGAGCTCAGGTCATGGCCGATCGGCTTCTCCAGCACCACCCGCGTGCCCTCGGCCAGCCCCACCGCGGCCAGGTTGGCGCAGATGCCGCCATATACCGAAGCGGGCGTGGCGAAGTAGGCGATCAACTGATCCTGCGGGCTGACCTGCTCGAGCAACACCGAATAGTCATCGGCCTTGAGGAAGTCCATGGCCAGGTAGCTCAGGCGTGCCAGAAACCGCGCCATGTCGGTTTCCGTCAGCTCCTTGGCCGGCACGTACAGGCGCAACGCCTGTTCGATGGCAGCCAAGTGGGCGCTTGGCTCGCCGCCGTCACGCGCCAGGGCCAGGACGCGCGTGCCATCGTGCAATAAACCGGCACGATCGAGCTGGTAAAGCGCGGGAAACAACTTGCGCAACGCCAGATCGCCCAGCGCGCCGAACAAGGCAAAGGTGCAGGATTCAAGCTTCATCACGGGCATGAGATTGTTCTTTTATCAAGATGCACTAGAAATACCGGGTGATACTGCTTTTATCAAGAAAAAATGTTGTGATAGCAACAACATTTTTTGCCTTGCTTGATAAGTCAGTGGTGGGCCGGAGGCGGCATCAGTAGGATAGGCCGGTTGTTTTACCGCCCATCGCCTGTCGCCAGGCCCGTTCAAACGCCTGTTAGGAGCCCCTATGGACCGCGTGCGCAACCTGCTGGAACAGATCCAGAGCCGCCTGGACGACCTGAACAAGGCCGAACGCAAGGTCGCCGAAGTGATCCTGCACGATCCGCAGCAGGCCACTCGTTTCAGCATCGCTGCGTTGGCCCAGGCCGCCGCCGTCAGCGAGCCGACGGTCAACCGCTTCTGCCGCTCGTTCGGCGCCAACGGCTACCCGGAGCTGAAGATGCAACTGGCGCAGAGCCTGGCCAGCGGCGCCGCCTATGTCAGCCGCGCGGTATCGGCCGACGACGGCCCCGAGGCCTACACGCGCAAGATCTTCGGCAGCACCATCGCCTCGCTGGACAGCGCCTGCCAGAGCCTCGATCCGCAACACGTCAGCCGTGCCGTCGACCTGCTGATCCAGGCCAGGCAGATCCACTTCTTCGGCCTCGGCGCCTCGGCATCGGTGGCGCTGGACGCGCAGCACAAGTTCTTTCGCTTCAACCTCGCCGTCTCGGCCCACTCCGACGTGCTGATGCAGCGCATGATCGCCTCGGTGGCGCACACCGGCGACCTGTTCGTGATCATCTCCTACACCGGGCGCACCCGCGAACTGGTGGAAGTGGCGCGCCTGGCCCGTGAGAACGGCGCCTCGGTACTCGGCCTCACCGCTGCCGGCTCGCCACTGGCCAAGGCCAGCACCCTGAGCCTGGACATTCCCCTGCCGGAAGACACCGACATCTACATGCCGATGACCTCGCGCATCATTCAGCTCACCGTGCTCGACGTACTCGCCACCGGCGTCACCCTGCGCCGCGGCGTGGATTTCCAGCCGCACCTGCGCAAGATCAAGGAAAGCCTCAGCGCCAGCCGCTACCCGGCGGACGAAGAACCACTGTAAGGCTCAGCCTGCGGGCTGATTTCATGGCGCTGACGTAGCCGAACAGCGTCAACCGAATAGGCCGCAGGCTGAGCCTTACAGTGGCGAGTATCTGGGGCACAGGGCCTAATGCGCACCTTGCGCAAGAGCGCCACATGGAGGGCCAGGCTGCGGTCGCTTCTGCTAGGCTTGGCGGTTTTGCGAACCTGCCGGAACAGACTTCATGCAAGCACTGATCGCCCTCAGCCGTTTCATCGGCAACACCTTTGCCATCTGGGTGTTGCTGTTCGCCGTCATGGCCTTCTTCCAACCCAGCTGGTTCCTGCCGCTGACCGCCTGGATCGTCCCGCTGCTCGGGCTGATCATGTTCGGCATGGGCCTGACCCTCAAGGGTGCGGACTTCCAGGAAGTGGCGCGTCGCCCGATAGCGGTGCTGATCGGCGTACTGGCCCAGTTCATCATCATGCCCTGCACCGCCTGGCTGCTGTGCCAGGCCCTCGCCCTGCCGCCGCAAATCGCCGTGGGCGTGATCCTGGTGGGCTGCTGCCCGGGCGGCACCGCGTCGAACGTGATCACCTGGTTCGCCCGTGGCGACCTGGCACTATCGGTCTCGATCACCGCCGTCAGCACCCTGCTCGCCCCGCTGGTGACCCCGGCACTGATCTGGATGCTGGCTTCGGAATGGCTGCCGGTGTCGTTCAGCGCCATGTTCGTCTCCATCCTCAAGATGGTACTGCTGCCCATCGCCCTGGGCCTGATCGCCCAGCGCCTGCTGGGTGAACGCGTGAAGACCGCGGTCGAGGTGCTGCCGCTGATTTCCGTGGTCAGCATCGTCGCCATCGTCGCCGCCGTGGTCGCCGCCAGCCAGGGCAAGATCGCCGAATCCGGCCTGCTGATCATGGCCGTGGTGATCCTGCACAACGGCATCGGCCTGGGTCTGGGCTATCTGGCCGGGCGCCTGTTCGGCATGTCGCTGGCGCAACGCAAGACGTTGTCGATCGAAGTCGGCATGCAGAACTCCGGCCTCGGCGCCGCGCTGGCCAGTGCCCACTTCAGCCCGCTGGCGGCGGTCCCCAGCGCACTGTTCAGCGTCTGGCACAACCTGTCCGGCCCGCTGCTGGCGACCCTTTACCGCCGCATGGGGCAGAACGCGAAGCAAAACGCAGACTGACCCGACACCTCGCACCAATCCAGGGCGCCTTGCCCTGGACGCGCCAATATGCACAATAACGGTGCGCGCGAGGACGACCTCCACACCCTGACTCCAGGGTGGCTCATCCGGGGACGGCCCCTTCAACTGCTGGAAGTGGATATGTCCTGGATCATTCTGTTTCTCGCCGGCCTGTTCGAGGTCGGCTGGGCCATCGGCCTGAAATACACCGACGGCTTCAGCCGACCACTGCCAACGGCGCTGACCGTCTGCGCCATGCTGGTCAGCCTTGGCCTGCTCGGCCTGGCCATGAAGGAACTGCCACTGGGCACCGCCTACGCTATCTGGACCGGCGTCGGCGCGGTGGGCACGGTGATCGCCGGCATCATCCTGTTCGGCGAGTCGATGGCGCTACTGCGCCTGGCCAGCGTGGCGCTGATCGTCTGCGGCCTGATCGGGCTCAAGCTGAGCCATTGAGAAAGCCGGATTCCACCCTCGTGGGAGGCGCTTTAGCGGCGAATCGCGGCTGCGACTGCAGGAAGCAGGAGGTAGAGCGAAGCAGGATACCCGAGCCGAAAGCCCCTCCCACACGACCGTTCGCTATCGCCAATCCCCACGCAAGGCCGCCACCCGCGCCTGCAGCGCTTCGCGCTTGGCCTGCTCCGGTGCGACTGGCGCTCCCGCCACCAGGCACACCCGCGACCACAAGCGCCTGAACAGGCCCTTGTGCGGATCGCGGCTGAAGAAGCTGCCCCACAAACCCTGCAACGCCATGGGAATCACCGGTACCGGGTTCTCTTCGAGGATACGCTCGACCCCAGACCTGAACTCGTCGATCTCGCCATCGACGGTCAACTTGCCCTCGGGGAAGATGCACACCAGCTCGCCGTTACGCAGGTACTCGGCGATCTTCTTGAAGGCAGCGTCGTAGATCAGCAGGTCTTCGCTGCGCCCCGCGATCGGCACGGTGCCGGCGGTACGAAAGACGAAGTTGAGCACCGGCAGATCGTAGATCTTGTAGTACATGACGAAGCGCACCGGCCGGCGAATGGCGCCGCCGATCAGCAACGCATCGACGAACGACACATGGTTGCACACCAGCACGGCCGGCCCTTCCTCGGGAATGGCATCCAGGCCCTTGTGCTCGACGCGGTACATCGAATGCCCCAGCAGCCAGATGAGAAAACGCATGCTGAACTCGGGGACGATCTTGAAGATGTAGCTGTTGACCGCGATGTTCATCAGCGACACCACCAGAAACAGCTGCGGAATCGATAGCCCGGCGACGCTGAGGAACAGGATCGCGACGATGGCCGACACCACCATGAACAGCGCATTGAGGATGTTGTTGGCCGCGATCACCCGCGCCCGCTCATGCTCGGCGGTGCGCGACTGGATCAGCGCATACAGCGGCACGATATAGAAGCCGCCGAACAGGCCGATACCGAGAATGCAGCCAAGAATCCACCAGGCCTGGCCATGGCCCAGCAGCGCCAGCCAGTCATGCGGCGTGGCGCCCTCGGGAAAGCCACCGGAGAACCACCAGAGCAGAATGCCGAACAGGGTCAGGCCGATGGAGCCGAACGGCACCAGGCCGATCTCCACCTTGTGCCCGCTCATGCGCTCGCAGAGCATCGAACCCAGGCCGATACCCAGCGAGAACACGGTAAGAATCAGCGTCACCACGCTTTCGTCGCCGTACAGCCATTCCTTGGCGTACGCCGGAATCTGCGTCAGGTAGATCGCGCCGAGAAACCAGAACCAGGAATTACCCACCAGCGAGCGCGACACCGCCGGGCGCTGGCCCAGGCCGAGTTTCATGATCACCCAGGACTGACGGAAGATGTTCCAGTCCAGCGGCAGCTCCGGCATCGCCGCTGCCGCCTTGGGAATGCCCTGACTGGCCAGGTAGCCGAGCAGCGCCACACCGACCACCGAGCCAGCGACGAGGGACGCATAACCGCTGCTGGCCATCATCACACCGGCGCCGATGGTGCCGGCCAGAATCGCCAGGAAAGTGCCCATTTCCACCAGCGCGTTGCCGCCCACCAGCTCTTCTTCCTTCAGGTGCTGCGGCAGGATCGAATACTTCACCGGGCCGAACAGCGCCGACTGCGTACCCATGGCGAACAGCACGGCGAGCATCAGCGGCAGGTTGTCCAGCAAAACCCCGGTAGCGCCAGCGAACATGATGCCGATCTCGGCGAGCTTGATCTTGCGGATCAGCGAATCCTTGGCGAACTTCTCGCCAAACTGCCCGCCGAGGGCGGAGAACAGAAAGAACGGCAGGATGAACAGCAAGGCGCAGAGATTGACCAGCAAGTCGCGGTCGACGCCCGTGTTGAGCTTGAACAAGATGGCGAGAATCAGCGACTGCTTGAAGATGTTGTCGTTGAAGGCGCCGAGCAATTGCGTCACGAAAAACGGCAGGAAGCGCTTCTTGCCGAGCAGGGCGAATTGCGATTGTTGGGTCATCGTCCATGGTCCTCGCGGGAGTCGGTTTTTGCCCGCACAGGCATTTGACTGCAAATCCCCCCACGAAAGCCACAGGGCAAATGCGAACGCCTTGGCGGTTCGCCCCTTCGTGGGAGGGTGTTTAGCCGCGACTACAACTGCACAAAGCTCGCCGCTGAAGCGCGCCCTACAACGCGCGCGTCGCTGAACGCAGCGCAAAAAAAAACGGCAGCCCAATCGGGCTACCGTTCTCGAACTCGGAGAAAACGTCAGTGCCCTCGCACCGACTACAACCTCACCTGCATTCCTTGGGGAATGCCGACACAGTCTGACAAAGACCAGGCACGGCGTCCGTTTAGCTTTGTTAACTGCCTGCAAAGAAATGTAAACGGCGGATGACTGCATGGTCCGTCGCGCGGCACAATCGCGCCCATGAACGCTCACCACCCCGCCTGCTGCAGCCCTCTCGACACGCACAACCCGCTGCCCAACGCGCTTGCCGGCGCGCAGCTGATCAGCACCCGCTTCGACCCCAGCCTGCTCGCCGAGGACGACTTCGCCCGTTGCGCCATCGCACCGGTGCGCGGCGTGGCCAAGCGTCAGGCCGAGTACCTGGCCGGACGCCTGTGCGCCCGCGAAGCGCTGCGCCGCGTGACCGGCCAACCCGGCGTGCCGGCCGTCGGCGCAGACCGCGCGCCGCAGTGGCCGCTCGGCGTGGTCGGCTCCATCACCCACGGCGACAACTGGGCCGCTGCCCTGGTTGCCAAACGCGAGCAATGGCGTGCCCTTGGCCTGGACGTCGAGCGCCTGCTACCGGCCGAGCGCGCCCAGCGCCTGCAGGGCGAAATCCTCACTCCAGCCGAACTGCAGCGCTTGCAGGGCCTGGACGACGACACTCGCGCCACGCGCATCAGCCTGACCTTTTCGCTCAAGGAGAGCCTGTTCAAGGCGCTCTACCCGCTGACCCTGACGCGCTTCTATTTCCATGATGCCGAGCTACTGGAGATCGACCACCACAGCGCGCGTTTGCGCCTGCTGATCGACCTGCACCCGGAGTGGCGCGAAGGTGCCGAGCTGGATGGCCAGTTCGCCCTGTTCGACGGCAAGGTGCTGAGCCTGGTGGCCGTGGCGGCGTGAGCATGGGACGGCCATAGGTGAATAACCCGGTCCGCACATGCGCTACGTAGGGTGGATGACGCTTTTCTCATCCACCACCCAGGCAACCATGATGGATCGGTCGGGCCGCGCAGGTGAAACGCGACCCACCCTGCACGTCTGGCCGCCCCGCCATACTCCATTGGACACTCCCGCCGCGAGCCTTTCGCCGTTAAAGCGCCTCCCACGGTGCCGGGTGGACAAGCTCCGCAGCGGTGCACAAAGCCGCAGACGCCTTACTCCCCCTGCTGCCGTGGCCACACCAGGCTGAAGCGCGCCCCGCCGAGGCTGTCACTGCGACCGATCTGCGCCCGGCCGCCGTGCCAGTAGATGATGCGCCGCACGATGGACAGACCGAGCCCGTGCCCACCCGAGGCCCGTGTGCGGCTGTCGTCGAGGCGCAGGAAGGGGCTGAACAGGCGCTCCCAGGCTTCTTCCGGCACGCCTGGTCCGTCGTCTTCGACATCGATGCGGCAACGCCTGTAGCCGACCTGGCAGCTGATCATCACCTTGCCTTCGGCATAGCGCATGGCATTGCTCACCAGATTCTGCAGCGCCCGGTGCAGATAGCGCGGCTCGGCCTCGACCCAGCAGGCGCCCTCGGCCTGCACGCTGAGCACCGCACCGGCTTCCACGCGTACCTTGTTGCTCAGCGGCGCCAACTCGTCGATCACCTGATCGATCAGCGCCTTGAGCTCCACCTGCTGGAAATTCAGCGCCGGCGAGCCCTGCTCCAGGCGCGCGTAGGTGAGCATCTCGTCGACCAGCTTGTCGAGGTCCTGGATATCGCTGTCCATGCCATCCATGTACTTGCGCCGGGCCGCTTCACTCGGCGCGTCGGCGATCATCTCCAGGCCGAAGCGCAGCCGCGCCACTGGCGTGCGCAGCTCGTGGGACACCGCGCGCACCAGCTCGCGCTGCGTGCTCAGGGATGTCTGCAGGTGCTCGGCCATGGCGTTGAAGGCACTGGCCAGGCGCCCCACCGAATCGGCGCCACGGGTCGGCACGCGAGCATCCAGACGGCCACTGGCGATATGCGTGGCGGCGCTCTCCAGCCCGCGCAGGCGCTGTTCCAGCGAGCGCACCAGCAGGTAGACGATCAGGCCGATCAGGCTCAGCCCCAACGCACCGATCAACACCAGCAGCTGCGGCGGATAGGGGTTCATCTGGTACAGCGGGCCGATCTCCAGGACCCAGGGCGTATCGACGATGCCGGAGAACACATAGATGGAATCGCCCCCCTTGCCCAGCGCCATCACCGTATCGCCCTCGTCGATGCGCCGGCGCTGGTCGAGGTCGATGGTGGCGTCCTGCAGACGCACCAGCTGCAGGTCGAAGCCGAACTGCTTGGCCGCCTTCAGCTCGGCCAGGCGCTGCGGCTGCTCGGCCACCGGATAACGCATCAGCTCGTCGATCAGCAGGTAGTTGGTGGCCCGCGCCAGCTGCTCGCTGATCTGCTGGATCTCGCCGGTCAGCAGCAGCGGCTGCTTGCCGTCGAGCAGGCCGTAGACCTTGGCCGAGTGCGGGCCGGTCTGCTGCACCAGCACATGACCGCGCTGCAGGCGGTTACGCTCGCTGCTCTCCAGCGCCACCTCGCTCAGCGCTTGCAACTCCAGCGGAATGCCGAGCAGGCGCGACCACACCACCAGGGCGCGCTTGCGCTCCACTGCGTTCATCGGCAGCAGGTTGTCCGCCATCAGGCGAAAGGTGCCGCGCGCCAGGCCTTCGCGGTACTGGTCGCCACGTACCTCGTTGACCAGATGCAGGGTGCCGACGCCCAGCAGCGCCACCAGCACCAGCGCGGCGAGCATGCCGCCATAGATGCGCAGGAAGATCGAGTTCATGATCGCCCGATCAGTCGCGCAGCAGTGGAGGCGTATCGCCGAACGGCAGCGCTTCGGCGGCCTCGGCGACGAACAGATAGCCCTTGCTGCGCACCGTCTTGATCAACCGTGGATGCATCGGGTCGTCGCCGATCTTCGGGCGGATGCGTGAAATGCGCACATCGATGGAGCGGTCCTGGCCGTCGTATTCGATGCCACGCAACGAGTTGAAGATCTCCTCGCGCGAGAGGATGCGCCCGGCGTTGACCGCCAGCAGCCACAACAGGTCGAACTCGGCGCTGGTCAGCTCGATGCCCTGCTCGCCCAGCCAGGCCTCGCGCATGGCGCTGTCGATGGCCAGCACGCCGAACTGCAGGCGCCGCGGCTGACCTTCGTCGCGCTCGCCTTCGCCGCCCTCATGACGGCGCAGCAGCGCACGAATGCGCGCCAGCAGCACGCGCGGGCGAACCGGCTTGCACACATAGTCATCGGCGCCCATCTCCAGGCCGAGCACCTGGTCCATGTCGTCGGTGCGCGCGGTGAGCATGAGGATCGGCCCCTTGTAGCCACTGCGCACCTTGCGACAGATGCTCAGGCCGTCTTCACCCGGCAGCATCAGGTCGAGAATCACCAGGTCCGGCTGCTCGGCAAGAATGCGCGCCGCCGCACTGCCGCCATCGGCCTCGATGGCCACGCGCAAGCCGTTGCCTTCCAGATACTCGCGGGTCAACTGCGCCAGGCGCTGGTCATCCTCGACGATCAGAATCTGCCACGCTTCTTGTTCCACACCCTCTCCCCTTGGCATACCGGCAAGCGCCGCCAACACAGAGGCCATTCTAGGGGCTGAGCGCGTCTCGGCGCGAGCGGCAAACCCATGCCAAAGCCTGGTCGCTTCGTCAAGCACAGCACATGCCAAGGCCACTATATATAGTGGTAGTCTGTGCGACGCCGAACAGCTTCGCCAACTCGTGGAAATCCTCTCGCCAAGGACGACGAACGGTCATCAACAGCCAGAGCCAGAGAACACGCGGGCTACGCCGTTCACACCCACAAGGCACTCACAGCTTATCCACAGGCAGTTCCTTTCCTCGCGCCTTGCAATGCCTCAAACAGCGCACTATCTTGTATCCCCATCGCGCGCCACCCACCAGATATTGGGTTGCCGTAGGAAACCGGACACAAAAATAACGAATCGCGCAAGCCCTTTTCAGTGGGTTTTCCAGATGTTCCGGCCCAGTGTTTCGCCCTAACCCAGGCCTGGCCTGGGTTACAGCCACGCAGCAGCGCTCGACGCTGCGCGTGAGCCGGTCAGACAGCGGTCTTATCCGCCAGTCGACCACTATATGTAGTAGGCGGGGTGTGGTAATGCCCCGCTGTGACTTATGCGCCAGGACGGCACTTGAAGTCGTGCTTACCCTGCCCGCTCTTGCGACACCCGTACCCGGCCCCGCTGCTGCGTGCGGTTTAGTTGTTAATGGAATGAACGGCGGACAAGGCACGGTTTCCAATCGTGACGTCCAACCAGAAAATTACAGAACACGGAGATCTCCATGCATACCGACACTACTCGCGAGAACCCGCAGGCCGTGGCGCCGCAGGCCGCTGAATCCTCCCAGGATCTGGCTGCCACCGCGCCTGGCCAGCTGCGCGTGATCAAGCGCAACGGCACTGTCGTCCCCTACACCGATGACAAGATCACCGTCGCCATCACCAAGGCCTTCCTCGCAGTAGAAGGTGGCACCGCTGCCGCTTCGTCGCGTATCCATGACACCGTCGCGCGCCTGACCGAGCAGGTCACGGCCACCTTCAAGCGTCGCATGCCGTCCGGCGGCACCATCCACATCGAAGAAATTCAGGACCAGGTCGAACTGGCCCTGATGCGTGCCGGCGAGCAGAAGGTCGCCCGTGACTACGTGATCTACCGCGAAGCCCAGGCCAACAAGCGCAAGAGCGCCAACGCCGGCAACGACATCGCTCAGCCGCACCCGAGCATCCGCATCACCACCGCTGGCGGTGAAATGCAGCCGCTGGACATGGGCCGCCTGCAGACCATCATCCGCGAAGCCTGCGAAGGCCTGGCCGAAGTCGACGGTTCGCTGATCGAGCGCGAAACCCTGAAGAACCTGTACGACGGCGTAGCCGAGAAGGACGTCAACACCGCCCTGGTGATGACCGCCCGTACCCTGGTAGAGCGTGAGCCGAACTACAGCTACGTCACCGCCCGCCTGCTGATGGACAACATCCGCGCCGAGGCCCTGAGCTTCCTCAACATCACCAGCAGCGCCACTCACCACGAGATGGCCGAGCTGTACGCCAAGGCCCTGCCGGCCTACGTCGAAGCCGGCTCGCAGTTCGAACTGCTCGATCCGAAACTCAAAGAATACGACCTGGAGAAGCTGGGCAAGGCGCTGAACCACGAGCGTGACCAGCAGTTCACCTACCTCGGCCTGCAGACCCTGTACGACCGCTACTTCATCCACAAGGACGGCATCCGCTTCGAACTGCCGCAGGTGTTCTTCATGCGCGTGGCCATGGGCCTGGCCATCGAAGAGCCGAACAACCGCGAAGACCGCGCCATCGAGTTCTACAACCTGCTGTCTTCGTTCGACTACATGGCGTCGACCCCGACCCTGTTCAACGCCGGCACCCTGCGTCCGCAGCTGTCCTCGTGCTACCTGACCACCGTGCCGGACGACCTGTCGGGCATCTACGGCGCCATCCACGACAACGCCATGCTGAGCAAATTCGCCGGCGGTCTGGGCAACGACTGGACCCCGGTGCGCGCGCTGGGCTCCTACATCAAGGGCACCAACGGCAAATCCCAGGGCGTCGTGCCCTTCCTCAAAGTGGTCAACGACACCGCCGTCGCGGTCAACCAGGGCGGCAAGCGCAAGGGCGCCGTGTGCGCCTACCTGGAAACCTGGCACATGGACATCGAGGAATTCCTCGAGCTGCGCAAGAACACCGGTGACGACCGTCGTCGTACCCACGACATGAACACCGCCAACTGGATTCCGGACCTGTTCATGAAGCGCGTCTTCGAAGACGGCAAGTGGACCCTGTTCTCCCCGAGCGAAGTACCGGACCTGCACGACCTGACCGGCAAGGCCTTCGAAGAGCGCTACGAGTACTACGAAGCCCTGATCGAGTACGGCAAGATCAAGCTGTACAAGACCATTCAGGCCAAAGACCTGTGGCGCAAGATGCTCTCGATGCTGTTCGAGACCGGCCACCCGTGGCTGACCTTCAAGGACCCGTGCAACCTGCGCAGCCCGCAGCAGCACGTCGGCGTGGTGCACAGCTCCAACCTATGCACCGAGATCACCCTGAACACCAACAAGGACGAGATCGCCGTCTGCAACCTGGGCTCGGTCAACCTGGTCAACCACATCACCGACGGCAAGCTGGACATCGAGAAACTCGGCCGTACCGTGAAGACCGCTGTACGCATGCTCGATAACGTCATCGACATCAACTACTACAGCGTCGACCAGGCACGTAACTCCAACTTCAAGCACCGTCCGGTCGGTCTCGGCCTGATGGGCTTCCAGGACGCCCTGTACCTGCAGCACATCGCCTACGGTTCCGATGCCGCCATCGACTTCGCCGACAAGTCGATGGAAGCCATCAGCTACTACGCCATCCAGGCTTCCTGTGACCTGGCCGAAGAGCGTGGCAGCTACAGCACCTTCGAAGGTTCGCTGTGGAGCAAGGGCATCCTGCCGCTGGATTCGCAGCAGATCCTGATCGAGTCCCGTGGCCAGAAGTACATCGACGTCGACCTGTCCGAGTCGCTGGACTGGGCACCGATCCGCGAGCGCGTGAAGAAAGGTATCCGTAACTCGAACATCATGGCCATCGCGCCAACCGCGACCATCTCCAACATCATTGGCGTGTCGCAGTCCATCGAGCCGACCTACCAGAACCTGTACGTGAAATCGAACCTCTCCGGCGAATTCACCGTGATCAACCCCTACCTGGTACGCGACCTGAAAAACCGCGGCCTGTGGGATCCGGTCATGGTCAACGACCTGAAGTACTACGACGGCTCCGTGCAGCAGATCGAGCGCATCCCGCAGGACCTGAAAGACCTGTACGCCACCGCGTTCGAAGTGGAAACCAAGTGGATCGTCGACGCTGCCAGCCGTCGCCAGAAGTGGATCGACCAGGCTCAGTCGCTGAACCTGTACATCGCCGGCGCCTCGGGCAAGAAGCTGGACGTGACCTACCGCATGGCCTGGTACCGTGGTCTGAAAACCACCTACTACCTCCGTGCCCTGGCCGCCACCAGCACCGAGAAATCCACCATCAACACCGGCAAGCTCAACGCAGTTTCCGCGGGTGGTGACGACGGCTTCTCGGCCAAGGCTCAGGCCCCTGCCCAGCAGGCCGCCCCGGCCCCGGCGCCCGTACCGAAAGCGTGCGCCATCGACGAGCCCGACTGCGAGGCTTGTCAGTAAGGCTGGCGCGTGGATCTGAGCGGCGCCCGCGTCGTTGCCTGGTAGGCCGGCCCCCATCACGTACTGAAGTACGCTCAGGGGCTCCGACCTACCAGGCGCCTAGCGCTCACTCGCTCAGCTACACGCTCGAAGGTTGGATGAAAAGCTAGAGCAACACACTGATCAAACTAGGGAGAGGGCAAGGCTTTTCGTAGGAGCGGCTTCAGCCGCGAAGCTCGCGGACAAATCCGCTCCTACCGAGCCTTGCCACTGCCCACCAATTCCCGCCCCTCCTCCTCCGGGTCGAGCGGCAAAGAGTCAGCCAGCAATCCACCGCCTGCTGACCAGTGGTACCCGTTTACCCTTGCGCGCATCACGCAACGGAACATAATTCAAATTATCTGTATATCCATACAGGCCGGCATTCTCCGCCGGCCCTCACGCAGGAGCCAAGCCATGCTGAGCTGGGATGAATTCGACAAGGAAGACGGCGCAGAAGCAGCCGCCGCAAGCAATGCCAACGCACAGAGCGCCGGCACCAACTTCGACAAGCTCGACAGCGAAGCTGCCGGCTCGGTCGAGCAGGCCCGCGCTGTCGACGCCAACGACTCCGACGCCGTGGCCCGCGCCAAGAAAGCCCTGAACGACCTCGACATCCAGGAAGGCCTGGACGACCTCGAAGGCGCCTCCGCGCGCGTACAGGTTGGCGACAAGCAGATGATCAACGCCCGCGCCGACCTCAACCAGCTCGTACCCTTCAAGTACGACTGGGCCTGGCAGAAGTATCTGGATGGTTGCGCCAACCACTGGATGCCGCAGGAAGTGAACATGAACGCCGACATCGCGCTGTGGAAGAGCACCGACGGTCTCTCCGAAGACGAGCGCCGCATCGTCATGCGCAACCTCGGCTTCTTCTCCACTGCCGACAGCCTGGTTGCCAACAACCTGGTACTGGCCGTGTACCGTCTGATCACCAACCCCGAGTGCCGCCAGTACATCCTGCGCCAGGCCTTCGAGGAAGCGATCCACACCCACGCCTACCAATACTGCATCGAGTCGCTGGGCATGGATGAAGGCGAGATCTTCAACATGTACCACGAGATCCCGAGCGTCGCGAAGAAGGCCTCCTGGGGCCTGAAGTACACCCGCTCGATCTCCGATCCCAAGTTCGAAACCGGCACCCCGGAAACCGACCGCCAGTTCCTGCGCAACCTGATCGCCTACTACTGCGTACTGGAAGGCATCTTCTTCTACTGCGGCTTCACCCAGATCCTCTCCATGGGCCGCCGCAACAAGATGACCGGCACCGCCGAGCAGTTCCAGTACATCCTGCGTGACGAGTCCATGCACCTGAACTTCGGCATCGACGTGATCAACCAGATCAAGATCGAGAACCCGCACCTGTGGGATGCCCAGATGAAGGACGAAGCGACCCAGATGATCCTGCAGGGCACCCAGCTGGAGATCGAATACGCGCGTGACACCATGCCGCGCGGCGTACTGGGCATGAACGCCGCGATGATGGAGGACTACCTCAAGTTCATCGCCAACCGCCGCCTGACCCAGATCGGCCTGAAGGAAGAGTACCCAGGTACCACCAACCCCTTCCCGTGGATGAGCGAGATCATGGACCTGAAGAAGGAGAAGAACTTCTTCGAGACCCGAGTGATCGAGTATCAGACTGGTGGGGCGTTGAGCTGGGATTGATATCCGACCAAAGCATTAAATAAAGCTGTGCCTTACAGGATGTTGGGGTAGCTTAAGAAAAATAAAAGCCCCGCAGATGCGGGGCTTTTTCATGGAAAAACAATGAACACTTCAGTCCTAGGAAAAATAAAACAAGAGCTAGAACAACTACCAAGTGTTCTAAGCGCAAGAGTTGAAAACAAGAAAAAACTTTTAGACACTGAAAAAGATGCATATGAAAAACAGCAGAGTTATCTATCAGGAAATACAGGAAAACTCAGAACAAAATACATCTTCATCGAAGAGGAAGATGTATTCGCAGCAATCCACTTAAGCCAAAACAAAAACTCGCCAAACTTCCTAAAACTGAAATACACTGCCAGCCGAATAGTCGCACACCACATAAATGAATACAAAGCAAGTCATGACAAATTAACGGAGATATTTAACAGACATGGCTTAGAGAAAAAAATGAAAGAGATAACCGGATTCACACACCTAACTTACTGCATATCAGACATAGACAATTTCAAACAAATTAACGACTCACACTCCCATGACCACGGCGACAAAGTACTAAAGGAGCTAGCAAAGTCCCTAAGAAAAGAATGCAACAAACATAAAACAGCAGAAAAGCCGATCATTTACGCTCGCCTAGGTGGAGAAGAATTTGTCATAGCTATTTTTTCTAACGAAGAGGAAAATTTCATCCCTGAACTTATACGAGCCAACATTGGTGGTTCCACAGAAAAAACGAACTTCACATCGAGTCTAGGCTTTACTTCAAAAGCGATATGCGAGGCAGCGACAGCCTCAGATATTTCCCAACTATATAGAGAAGCGGATTCCGCACTATATAAATCAAAGAGAGAGGGAAAGAACAGAAGCACAAAATTCAACGAAATCAGAAAACACCTTGGAAAAGTACTCGAAACCGACCCTGAATATAAAATAATCGTAATAGATGCTGGCAAAAACGCAGGCGTTTGCCCAGAAGACCGGTTCATTGTTTATCCGAAGAAATTTTCAGGCAGGACTCAATTCATCATTGACGATGGAAGAAGTAAAAAACCAATCGGTACATATCCAAAAATAGAAATAGGCAGAATTTCTCCATTTCAAATCCAAGAAGAAATCTCATTCTGCAGAGCTCTAAAAGAAGAAGACTTCGAAAAAATAACACCCGGCTCTTGCCTAGAACTAATTATTGATGATTTTTCTGATGACTTTTTAAATACAGCGAATGCCATTGAAAATTTGGAATAGACACAATCGTAAGCATAGGGAAAAGGTGACAGATTTATTTTCTCCGTCGCCCTCTCCTAGCATTTTCGCCCTAGGTAATCGCTAGGTAATCAGGGACAGACAACGATTTACCAACACCTTACAGGTTAAGCGAATAATCTTAGATCGCATGACAGCGATGATTGCAACGAGATGAACAACCATGGAAGAGACTGCCATGCACGTTAAGATCCGGAACAGAATAAGCCTAATACTTGCCCTGCTAGGCGCCATGCTCTACTCACTGAACTGTCTTGCAGCACAAGATGAAGGAAAAGCGATGGACATTGACATTCAATGGGGCGCTTACTACCTCACGAAAGAAGATAATCAGTATCGAGTATTCCGTCTGCTGGACTTCAACCGGTACGCTTACCACGCGGCCATCTTCAAAGAGACGTTCACCACCAGGCCTACGAAAGAAGAGATTCTGCAGCTTACCCCTTTCATAGGACATGCCCCCATAGATGCTAAAGCACTTCTGCAAGAAGAGAGCATTCAACTCCTGGCTGCAGCCCCATTAAAAAAAGAAGACTTGGAAGGTTATCGCTACTACCTTGAAGAGCAAGGAATGACCAACACTGAATTGGACGAATCAATTCAAAGAATCATGGAATTCAGTACTCAACCACCCTTGCCGCTACGACTTGAAAAAGTGGATGACGAACTGGAAATTTCGCAGCGCTGAGCCAAAAAGGGACAGATTTATTTTCTTCGTCGCGCTCTTCTACTGGTTTCGCCCTTACGGCGAGTCACTTGACTCGCTTCGCTCGCCCTTAGGGCCAGCCTTCGGCTGTTACTCCGCTTCGCTTCGTTTCTCTTCACTCGCGCAGAAAGTAACCAAAGAGAAAGCGCGCCCGGCATCCGGGTTTCGCTGCGCGCCCCCCTCGCTCCGGCGCTGTTCCGAGGGTCGTCACGGAGGGCCATCCCTACCTAGGCGGCCCCGGCCATCGTTCCTCGTTTGGCATCCATGCCAAACGCCCCTCTCCACAGCACCTCCACTCGGCCTCCTGACGGGATTCGGGGATCGCGACGTTTGAACGTTTTGTGGACGGCGGAGTAAAGGCAAAGGCAGGCAAGATCATCACGGCTAACGCCGCGATGCTCTTGCTTCGTTTAGTGCTGGAACATCAATCTCGCAGGCGACGCCAAACGCCCCGTCAGGAGGCCGAGTGGAATCGTTGTGTAAGGGGTTGAGCGGCATGGATGCCGCGAGAGCCGCGATGGGCCAGGGATGGCCCTTCGCGGCGGGCCCCTGGAACAGCGATGGAGCGAGGGAACCCGACGAAGTCGGGCCGGATGGTAGGGGCAAGCCCTCTTGGTTACTTCTGGGGCGCTTGCCAGAAGTGACCCGCCGTAAGGGCGGAACCGGTATTCAAATCAACGCATCAGCGGCGGGTTCACTCCGATCCAAGCGAGCAACATGTACAACTACCGCCACGGAGGATGAAAAGAGCGTCATCTTCCCTACAAAAGCCACCGTCGTTGACCGTCTAAGCCCACATCACTAATCTGGGCCACAGCGCCTAAGAAACGCTTCACGCAGCGGCAATACTGCTCCCGAAAGCAGCGGTGTATTCCATTGAGGTAATGGATATGCCTACCCAATCCGCATCCCCAGAAATCCCCGCCCTTGCCGGCGAAATCCTGATCCCCCAGACCTTCACCCGCCACCGCCGCCAACTACGCGCGCTGCTGATCGAACAGCAATGCTGGTTCTGCTCAACGGATCTTGGTCGGCTGATCGGCCAACCGCATCTGGACGAACGCGCTACACGCACACTCGATGCCGACCAGCTAATCGATGCCGTGGTGCTCAACACCCATGGTCAAGCGGAGACGACACGGCTGATCAGCGAATCCGGCGTCTATGCCGCGCTGATCCACTACTACCACCCGGAGAACCGCTGCATCCGCCGCTGGATCACCGCCGACGTGGTACCGATGCTGCGCGAAGCCGAACAGGCTACCGAGCGACGCCCGAGGCGCGAGAACCGTCAGGGGCTGTCGCTTCTGCATTGGCAAGGCGATACCTGGATGCCTTACCGTCCTGCCTGACAATGGCCACTCAGAGGGTGGATGGACACAGGAGCATCCACCCTGCCCGCCTTGCGCCAATCTCAAGGCACGTCGGCCGGCTCAGCCTCATGGGCCTTGTGCAGCAACTCGATGAACGGCCTTGCCTCAGCGAGCGTATGAGCGGCAATGGCAGTGACCGGAATCCCCGCCCCGGTGTCCATGAATTCATCACGGCGGCACCGGAAAGCGCCTTCACCCGCTCCAGCGTGATCAGCTCAGTACGCTGCGGCGCGCCGAGGCGGGCAAATTGATTGGTGCCTTTGAGCATCTCGGCCTCAGGCCAGATCACCGTCTCACCATTCCAGAAAGCCAGGTTCCATATGGTGCCTTCACTCAGGTGCCCGCGATTTTGCAGCACTTAAACTGCGCTTCTTCGAGCAATTTCGCCTTGCCTGGCCTTCGCTCGACGACGGCTCCTACAGAGTCTAGCCAGTGTCAGCCCCTGGATTTGCCATTGCTATAAATATCAGTAATGCCGCGAACGCTCGTCAGATTTCCAGTCTGGATCACGATCGTCTTGGCGAACATGTCGCCCAAACGTGTACGTGACTCCATGAAAATCCACACCCAATCGACAATCATCAGTACGCCTGAATTTCGGGTAAAAGACTGCGAAACGCTGCAGCCCTTGAGCGTCTTTTGGTCGACCGTGGCGATGCTTAACAGGCGCTTGCCCAGGCTTTGGCCGTTGGGCAACGCATCCGCCAGCAAGAAATAAGTAAAGCCAGAAAAACATGCCAAGAGAAGAACCGTTTTAGGGGTGATTGCAGACACGACGGCAGACAATGCTCCGGCGCCGAATTTGACGGTCAAAAAGATCAGCACAGCGATTGCGCAATCAATCAGGCGTGCTGCCAACCGGCGATTGACGCTAGCCAAAATCGTTGGTTTTGCAGCGGCTTTTTTTGCTCCCACTCAACTTTCTCCAATTCCCTTGTTTAAAACTTCCCAGTATTTTGTCGCGATCCGACTGGTGATAAGGGTTCTGAAGAACTCCCACACATTTACCCCAGCGCCCGACAGTTAAACTCGTCACGTAGCAAGTAGCCCGGATAACCGCTGACGGGAGATGAAAAAAGTGCCATCCCCCCTACGAGCTACGAAACCAAATATGGATATAGGATTAGCACTCGATACCGATCAGCCACTGGGTTTTATCACCATTGACGCGATCTAGGTCCGGACGGCGAACCAGTGGCTGTGTACAGCCTCTTGGTTCGATGTAGGCCTTGGCTATGCTGACTGCTTCCGCGCTTGATAGCGGGCCAGGTGCCTCACGCTGAACGCGGATGTAGTACGGCTGCTGAAACGGCACGATAAAACTATCGAGTATGTATCGCTGAGCCCCATGCTCGACCGTGGCGTGGTTTTCCTCCACCAGCGTCAGCCCTCTGGTATCGATCTGCTGGCCAGTGGAGGCGCAGCCGAAGCTCGCCACAGCGAGAAGCGATACGCTAGCCAGTTTCAATGTACTCATCGTCAAGTCCCTTGTCGTTTAATGGTCGCCAAGCCTAACAGGGTTGCTAGGCACCTTTTGATAGCGCAATCGTAGCGCAATCGGGGACAGCCCCTGAGGAGTCCCCCACAAATCTACTCCAGCACCCGAACTTGCAGGTGAACCCCGTCACGTAGCAACAGTTCCATTCTGGCGAGTAGCGCGGACAACCGCTTCAGACTCTGGCTCCCAATCACGCCCATGGCCGCCATCGATGACCAATTAGTCACTCCACTGACGATTACCGAGCTGGAAGGTGTGATGCAAACCTCATGGCATTCATCCAACAGCTGCTACCCGCTCGCGTTTACCTAACAATGCCCGCCCAGCCGGCGCCCGCCTCGGTCGAGTGAAGGTTGCGCTAATGAGTTCTGTTGCGTGACCGCTGCATGCCTGCCGCCCATCGAACCCGACTGCGCGTGAAGAAGGCATGGCGCGCAATCCGTTCGGCCGACTTCAACCTCACGCATCAAATTGGACAGCGAACCGCAGAACGTTCGCGTCACGACAACCAAGGTCACAAGGAACTGCCCATGCTTAACAAGACGATCCGCCGCGTAGCAATCGCACTACTGCCCCTGTTCGCGGGCACCGCCCAGGCGGCCAATGTGGTTCAGATCCTGACGCAAAATTATCCGCCATTCAGCATGTCGACCAATGCCAAGAACTTCGAACGCGAGGACGGTATCGAAGGGATCGACAAGGAGGTGGTGGTCGAGATGTTCAAGCGGGCCGAGGTGCCGTACCAGATGACGCTGCGGTTCCCCTGGAGCCGCCTGCAGGAGATGGCCGAAAAGCAGCCCGACTTTGCCGTGTACTCGCTCAGCCGCTCGGCAGATCGCGAGTCGCGCTTCAAGTGGGTCGGGCCGTTGAGTGAAATCCAGCTGGTGCTGCTGAAGATACCCGGCAACCCGATCACGCTGAACAGCCTCGACGACGCCCGCACGTACCGTGTTGGTTCGGTCGCCGGCACCAGTGTCAGCCAGTATCTGACCCAGCGAAACTTTACCGTGAAGAACGTCTTGAGCAACGCGCCAGCCAAGCTGCAAGCCGGTGAATTTGACCTGTGGGCGACCACCAACCCGGCAGGCAACTACGAGGCCGGCAAGGCCGGTATCGGCAAGCTGGAAGTGGCCTTTGCCATCAGCAGCACGCAGCTCTACCTGGCGATGAACAAGGAAACCCCGGATGAAGTCGTGCAGAAACTGCAAAGCGCTCTGGATCAGATGCGCAAGGAAGGCTTCATCGATCAGGTGGCCGCCCGCTACCTGAACAACTGACCGACGCGTGATCGTTCCTCCGCACTGCGCGGGAACGGTCAACCGCTCGCTAGCCCTTGCTCTTCTTCTTGGCTATCGCTTTCATTCGCGCTGCCGCCCGCTGCACGGTCGCCATTTTTTCCGGCCGTTTCATGCCCCGCCATTTGCGGATTTCCTCGCGCGTGCGCCCACAGCTGACGCACAACTCGCTGTTGAGCTGACACAGCGATAGGCAGGGGTTTTCAATGTCCTTGGCCACGTTTGCCCCTTGCCGGTTGCTCGACGGCGAACGCGACGTGTTCGGCGATGCTGGTAACGCTGATGCCCACTTCCTCGAAGGCCGCCTGGGTCAGCGCCAGCATTCTCGCCTTGTCCGAACCGGCCTTGTGCGCCTCGCTATCGAACATCCAGATCACGCGCAGGCTCTGCGGAAAACGCTCGTAGTCCACCTCATGGGTCAGCCACTGGAAGCCGACAATTTCGCTTTTCGCCGTTTCACAGGCCTGGGTCAGCGCGCGAATCAGCTCGCGCTCGATGCCTGAGTATTTTCGTTTCGGCGATGGCATGGGGCTCCTTTGGCTCTGAATATGCTACGGCGCCATATTAACTGAGCAACCGGCTCGCTCACTCGTGACGTGTAACACCACCAGCAGCGCCGACACGGTATAGGCTCCTGCCGCGCACGATTCTCTTGCTGGCAAGTGGGTCCCATCTTGTAGAGACCACCGTGATGGGCGCTCGGATCGTCCTCCACGTCACTCAGCTTGTGCGGCCTTGTTTACATAGGCGTAAAGGGCAGGACACCCCAACTTTCATGAAAAAGCTCAGTTGCACACTATTTCTGGCAAGCTTGCTGAACAGCTCATATGGCAGTGCCAACACTGAACCGGGATTAGATCAGTACCTGGCGGCTATCAAGGTCGGCGAAAAGGTCGTAATGGCCCTGGAGCAGCTCGAAGAAACCGGCAAGAGCGAGCAAAACCGCGGAGCCACGCGTTCATCGCTGAACGAGTACGCGCCAACCTACATTGAGCAATTAAAAGCCTCATCAGACCTGGGCTTCCCACCTGGCCAGTTTCTCTATGCGCACGCCCTCATCCAGCAAGCGGCTCAGAGTAGCGACAAGCAAAACGGCATAAAACTGGAGGCCTGCAGATTACTGGCCCAGGCGGCAAAACAGAGCCTGCAAGCAGCAGCCCTCGCTCAAGCCAGTTACTGCTCAACCTTGAACAAGGAAAAAGGCTTTTCAGCCATGCTCAAGGCAGTTGAACAGGCGCATGCACAGCTGGCAGTGACCGTTGAGATGACGGACCGTTATACCTCTTTCTATCCACTGGTAGGTTTTGTATTACCCAGTTGCCCCGTGCGTGACATCGACAGCCTGTTCAACGGTCTTGAGCAGTTGACGCCACTGCAACGTATGCAAGCGCTCTCCCCTCCACTAATGACACTTGAAGAGACAAGAGCAGAGGCGTTTTTCATGCTCGCCATATACATGCGCGGCAGCGATCCAGTTAAAGCCGCAGACTATCTGGCGAGAGCTGAACAACACGGATGTCGCAATGCGGCTAACAGCAGATTGAACACGCAGCGCGCCACTGCGGCGAGCATCAGCGGCGGATGAAAACAGCGCCGTAGGGGCAGCGCAGCTGCGTGCGGTTACAATGCCCGACCACGCCTTTTTCGCGGAGCCGATCTGCCGATGTTTACCCTCTCCCACCTCAGCAGCCCGCCGCCCGAGTCCCTGAAGAGTCAGGTGCTGCAGATGGTGGTGGACTACTTCGGTGACGTCAGCGTGGTGCCACTGCAGCCGAGCAACCCGTTGTTTCAGCTGTACCAGTATGTGATCGGCTACGAGGTGCATCTGCACCTGCAGAGCATGAACGGCGAGGCCGAAGGCCCGGTGCAGTTGCTGCTGGCACTGGACGATGAAGACCCGGCCCGCGTAATGGGTTTTGCCCTGTACCTGCCCAGCCCCGATGATGCTGCCGCCTGCACCCTTGCCTATCTGGCGGTAGATGCCGCACACCGCCGTCAGGGCATCGGCCGCGCGCTGCTGCAGCGCGTGCTGGCACATCGGCCGCATCTGGAACTGGCCTGTGCGGCAGACAAGGTGCCGCTGTTCGAGGCGCTGGGCCTGCAGGTGCTGGCCGCTCAAGGCGCGCAGGTGCTGATGAACAGCCGCGACTATCGCTCCAGCGGTATGGTGGCCGTGGCGGACCTGGCGCCGGTGTTCGCCTCCACCGAGGTCAGGCAGATCCACGCCTACCTGCTCAAGCAGCACGGCCAGCGCGCCATGCAGCAGGCGGAAAAACAGCGCGATGCACATCTCGATGCGCTTGCCCTGCAGGCGCAACAACTGGTCGACGAGCGCCTGCCCTCGCGCGCGCTGCATTGAGGCGATGCCCCACGCCGAGCGTGGGGCTCCATCAGGCGCCAAGCGCCATCAGCAGCGGCGATCAGCTGGCATCGCGCATGCACACGCGCAGCCGGTGGCCGTCCGGGTCGAGCGCGACGAAGGTCGGCCCGAACACCGCACGGGCCAGGGGTTGCTCAATCTCGACGCCCAACGCCTGCCAACGCTCGTAGAGCATTTCGACATCGGCCTCACGCTCGACCTGGTAACCGAACTCGCTGCGGTGGCCATTGCCGGATGACTGGAAATTGTCCGCCTGCTCCGACCACAGCCCCAGGTGCAGCTGGTCGCTCAGCGCAAAGGACACAAAGCTGGGAAACTCGCTGGTGGGCGCCTGTTGCAGCAGTTGCCGGTAGAAGGCGCTGCTGCGCAGTGGGTCGGCAACGTAGAGGATTAACAGATTGGGACGGTTCATCGTGGACCTCCTGAGAATGGAAGGCTCACGTTAGTCGACCCTACTGACAGATCCTGTCAGCATGGTGCAATGACACGCACCGAACGATTGCTGAAGCTGCTACAGATCCTGCGCAACCACCGCCTGCCCGTCAGCGGCCAGACGCTCGCCGGTGAGCTGGGCGTGAGCCTGCGCACGCTGTACCGGGACATTGCCACCTTGCAGGGCCAGGGCGCCGATATTCACGGCGAGCCGGGCATCGGCTACCTGCTGAAGCCGGGTTATCTGCTGCCAACGCTGATGTTCACCCAGGAAGAGCTGGCGGCGTTGCTGCTGGGCCTGCGCTGGGTGGAGCGCAGGACGGACCCGGCGCTGCGCCTGGCAGCGCAGAACGTGCAGGGCAAGCTGCGCGCGGTGCTTGGTGTCGAGGCGCAGACGCAGCTGGAAAAGACACCGCTGTTTGCCGGGCCCGCCCCTTCCACGAGCGATGACGGCGCCACGGCATTCGCCCTGCGTGAAGCCATCAGCGATGAATGCAAGGTGCTGATCGATTACACGGATGAAGCGGGATCGCTGACCCAGCGCACACTGCGCCCCATAGCACTGGGGTATTTCGACGGTTTTCAGGTATTGGCCGCCTGGTGCGACCTGCGTAACGACTTTCGCCACTTTCGCCTGGAGCGGATCAGCACCTGCACGCGTTCGGCCGAGCGCTTCACCGGTCAGGGAGGCTGGCTGTTGGCGCAGTGGCACGCGTACAACAAGAAACGCGGCATCGTCGTCCAGCCCGGCAAGTAGCAGGTCGCGAACCGCAGCACTCGGGGCGCTTCTGGGCAGGTCTGCAGCAAAAACCACGTCCATCATCGACACAGCGTCTGGCTGTGCACCATTTCGAGGCAGCCTCCCTCCAGCAGCAATAGGATGCCCACCAGCGGCACGTCGAGGACACACGGATGAAAGATTCAGCACGCGGTTTGCTACTCGTCACCAGCGGCATCGTGATTCTCAGCTTCGATGGTTTGCTGGTACGCCTGGCGCAGGCCGATGGCTGGAACATCGTGTTCTGGCGTGGCTTGCTGATGTTCCTAGCCCTGGGCGTGTTCTCGCTGTCGGCCAGGAGCCGTGCCAGCGTCCGCGCGCAACCATTGCTCAGTGCCTGCTCGGCCCTGCTGCTGGCGCTGATCTCGATCTTCTTCGTGCTGGCGGTGATCCATACCCAGGTCGCCAACGTGGTGGTCATTCTTTGCACGGCGCCGCTGTTCGCGGCGCTGTTCACCCGCTTCTTTCTCGGCGAACAGGTGGCGCTGCGCACCTGGCTGGCGATTGGCGTGGCGGCGCTGGGCATCATGCTGGTGTTCGCCGGCGCGTTTAACACGACCGACCTGGCTGGTAACGGCTATGCCCTGCTGTCCTCGGCGGCGGTGGGCGCCAACCTGACGCTGCTGCGCCGCCACCCGTCCCTGGAGCGCATGCCGCTGATCGCACTGGGTGGGCTGGCGGCGGCGCTGATTGCCTGGCCCAACGCGCAGCCCTTCACCCTGGGCGCCTCGAGCTACTGGGCGCTGGCCATCATGGGCCTGGTGCAGATGCCGCTGGCCACCTTGCTGATCAACAACGCGACCCGCTATCTGCCTTCCGCCGAGGTTGCGCTGTTCTACCTGCTGGAAAGCGTGCTGGGCACGCTCTGGGTCTGGTACTTCCTGCAGGAAACGCCGGCCAACGCCACGCTCTACGGTGGCGCCCTGGTGATCGCCACACTGGCAGTGCATGCCGGCGTCACCTTGCGCGTGCGCCAGCCGTTGCCGGCCTGAGTCGCGGCTGGCGGCTGCTGCGAGCACGAGCCACCGGGTAGCTGCAAGATCTGCCTGCATGCCCGGGGCGGACGTGTGGCCGCGATGGCTCACCCATGAGCCACAAACCGGCGTTTGCGGCAGCGTCGATATTTCAATTGGCACTCGCATCAGCAACTGAGGAACAATGCACGGGGGCGCTCGCCCGATGGCGCCGGCCTGGCCGTACCGGCAAGGCAAGCAATCGCCGTTTCACTACTGCGAACAAGGAAGTCCGATGCGTATCCTCCCCCTTCTGATCCTGCTGCTGTGCCAGGCCGCGCACGCCGTGGAAATCGTCAACGACGTCAGCGGCATGAATCCCATCGCAGTGACGCAGGTGCTGGCGCCTACCGAGCTCGAGCAGATCGTCGCAGCGGTGCGCGGGCACGCCGGGCCCATCGCCATTGGCGGCGGGCGCTACAGCATGGGTGGGCAGACCGCTACCGAGCAGGCCCTGCAACTGGACATGCGCCGTTTCAACCGGGTGCTGGCGTTCTCCGCGCAGCGCCGGGAGATTCGCGTGCAGGCCGGCATCACCTGGCGCGAAGTGCTGGAGTACATCGACCCACACGGTCTGTCGCCGCAGATCATGCAGTCCTACGCCAATTTCACCGTCGGCGGCGCCCTCAGCGTCAATGCCCATGGCCGTTACGTCGGCCAGGGGCCGTTGGTGCTTGGCGTGCGCTCGTTGCGCCTGGTGTTGGCCGACGGCCAGGTGGTGGACGCCAGCCCGACGCACAACAGCGAGCTGTTCCATGGCGCCATCGGCGGCTATGGCGGCCTGGGCGTCATCGTCGAAGCGACTCTGCCACTGGTGGAGAACAGCAAGCTGGTGCGCCAGACGCAACTCATGCCGCTCAGTGACTATGCGCAGTTCTTCGCCAGTCAGGTCAGCGGCAACCCGGACATGGTGATGCACAACGGCATTCTCTACACCGACGATTACGACAGCGTTCGCGCCGTGTCCTACCTGCGTACGGACGCACCACTGACCGTCACCGAGCGCCTGGTACCACTGGACCGCGACTACAAGGCCATGCGCGCGGCGCTGGCGGTGGCCAGCAGCAATGGCGGCGCGAAGGTGCGCGAAAACCTGGTCGACCCGCTGCTGCTCAAGCGACCGCAGGTGCAGTGGCGCAACCATGAGGCCAGCCTCGATGTACGTGAGCTGCAGCCCATCTCCGGCCCCGACTACAGCTATGTGCTGCAGGAATATTTCGTTCCCGAAGCGCAGCTGGAGCACTTCGTCGCGGGCATGAAGGATGTGCTCAAGGCGCACAAGGTCAAGGTCGCCAATATCTCCATTCGCCATGCCAAGGCCGACCCGGGCACGCTGCTGGCCTGGGCTCGCGAAGACACCTTCGCGCTGGTGCTCTACTACCGACAGGGCGTCTCACCCAGCGAACGCGCCGCCGTAGCCGACTGGACACGGCAGCTGATCGACCTGGCCATCGCTCATCAGGGCAGCTACTACCTGCCGTATCAAATCCACGCCAGCCGTGAGCAGTTTCTCGCCGCCTACCCCGGTGCCGAGGCCTTCTTCGCGCTGAAACGGCACGTCGACCCGACCAACAAATTCCGCAACAAGCTGTGGGATGCCTATTACCGGCAGCCCGACGCCGGGACAACCGCCGCATCAAGCCACTGATTGATAATCGCGCCGCCACGCCCGGCGCACCTCACCTTGAACCAACGGATGCCGCGTATGTATTACCCACGGGAAGAAAAAAGAGACTTCCTCACCACGCTATCCACACTGTCGTTGATAGCGATCATCCCCCTCGCCATTCTCGCCCTCATGAGCAACCACGGCGCCACCGCCCTGTTCATGCTGCTCGGCAATCAGCAGACCCAAGCCCGCATCACCGAGATACAGAACACGCCCAACCCCGCCCTGAACATCATCACCTACCGCTATGAGGCGGACGGAATATCCTTCGCCGATACCTACACGCAGAACACTCAGTACGACCCTGCTGCGTACGCCATCGACGACAAGATTCCCTTGATCCACTCCACCTGGTCACCGTCGATAAAGATGACCCAAGCCACTTACCAAGCCAGCGGCGCGGACGCCAAGGTCTTCCTGGGCTGCTCGACAGCGATTCTCCTGCTCCTGGGCTTGTCGTTCTTTGCCTTGATGCGACAGAGAAAGCATGCCGCAGAGGATATTTATTATTGAGCGCTCAGCCGGGCCGATGCCCGGCTCAGGCTCAACCCGCCAGGCCCTGGATGACTGGTCGTCAGATCGAACACAAGCCACCCGGCACCGTCAGGATCCATTCCCTCACCGCCTGAATACTCGGGTCATTGCGGCGGCTTTCCGGGTACACCAGAAAGAACGGCTTGCCCTCCAGCTCCGGGCCGAAGGGCTGCACCAGCCTGCCCTCGCGTAGCTCGTCCTCGATCAGCTGCCGGCTCATCAGCGCCACCCCCTGGGCGCCGACGGCAGCCGAAACGGCGTGGGTCTCGTCGGAGAACACCAGTCCGGCAGCGACGTCCAGCCCCGGCACCTGGGCCTTCTTCTGCCAGATGGCCCAATCGATAGGCGAGGAAATCGCCGCCTGGTTACGAAAGTGGATCAGCGAATGCCCGGGCAGCTCTGCGGCGTCGTGCAGGTTCAGCAGAGGGCTGCAGGCGGGGATGAAGGTGTTGTCGAAGAGTTTTTCCGCCACTAGCCCGGGCCAGCGGCCGTCGCCATAGCGAATGGCGATATCGGCGGTGACGCCATCGAGCGCCACCGGCTCGTGCGAGGCATGAATGCGCAGGTCGATATCCGGGTGGGAGTCGCGCAGCAGGCAGACCCAGGACAGCAGCCAGCGCACCGCCACGGCGGGCGTGGTGCTGAGGGTGACGGCCCGCCGGCGCGGTGCGGCGCTGAGCCGTTCGACCGCTGCGCCGATGCTGTCGAAGGCGCTTTCCAGCACCTGCTGCAACTCGCGTCCGGCCATGTTCAGCTCTAGCTGGCGCGGCTTGCGCACGAACAGCGGGACGCCGAGGGCATCTTCCAGCGCGCGAATCTGGTGGCTGATCGCTGTAGCGGTGACCGAGAGTTCTTCCGCGGCCTGCTTGGCGCTTTCGTGGCGAGCCGCCGCCTCGAAGGCACGCAAAGCGGAAAGCGGAGGTAGCCTGCGCCGGCTCATAGCTGAACTTTCCTCATCCGTTACGAAAAAAATTGCTCGTTTGTCGCCAGCCATTGGCGAACTTAGCCTGAGTCTGCTGCCAATCACAGATGAATTCAAATTCAATCAGGAGACTCGCCATGCCCCATATTCTGCACCTCGATGCCAGCGCCCGCCCCGGCCTCGCCGGCAAGGTTCAGCACGGCTCGCACAGCCGTAACCTCAGCCATCGCTTCGTCAGCCAGTGGCAGGCACGCCGCCCGCTGGACCTCATCACCTACCGCGACATCGGCCAGAACCCGCCGTCGATCATCAGCCACGACTGGATCGCCTCGTCCTTCACTGCCGAGCCAAAGCGCGAGGCCTGGATGCGCGACACACTGGCCGAAAGCGATCGCCTGGTCGATGAGTTGATTGCCGCCGACGTGCTGGTGATCGGCACACCGCTGTACAACTTCGGCATGCCGGCAGCGCTCAAGGCGTGGATCGACCAGGTAGTGCGCCCCGGCCGTACGGTGGAATTGGACGAGAGCAACCCGCTCGATCCCTATGTCCCCATGCTGGCCGACCGGCCGCGTGATGTGGTGATTCTCACCGCACGCGGTGGCATTGGTTTCGATGCGGGCGGCGAGATGGCGCACATGAACCATCTGGAGCCGAACCTGATCACCGCGCTCGGCTTCATCGGCCTCACCCGCGTGCACCAGATCGCCATCGAGGGTCAGGAAGTCGGCGGCGAGCTGCTCGCCGAATCGGTCGCACGGGGTTTGAACAAGGTCGATGCACTGGTAGCCGAGCTGCAGCGTTTATTGCAAACCGAGCGCGTCGAGCAGCCGGCGTGACGGCCACCCGCGCCGTGGAGGGGCGCACCGCCACGCGCTACACCCTGCGGCGCAGGCCTCGGTTGTCGGTGCTTTCCAGCAGCTTGCGGGTGGTGTCGATGAAGGGCAGCACGATCAGGCTGTAAAGGCTCTGGTAGCGATGCGCATCGCGCTCGGCCGTGCCGAAGCTGAGGCGCTCCGGGGTGTGCGTGGTGGTGTAGAGCGTGCCGAACATCCAGTCCCAGATCGACAGGTTGGTGCCGAAGTTCCTGTGGAAATGGTGCGGGGCATCGCTGTGATGAATCTGATGCTGCGCCGGGCTGTTGAGCACGTGCTCCAACCTGGGCCCGAAGGAAAGCCAGATGTGCGTATGGCGCAGGTTGGCCGCCAGGCAGTTGAAGATGAATACCAGATAGGTGACGCCGAACAAGGTATAGCGGCTGACCTCGCCCCCGCACAGATACCAGAACGCCCCGGAGTAGGCGCCAAGCAGTACCAGGGTGAGCAGGCTATCGGCGAGCTTTTCCACGACATGCACGCGGCTGGCCGTCAGCGGCACCAGCACGGGCGCAACGTGGTGAACCTTGTGAAACTCCCACAACCAGCGCGAGTGAAAGGCGCGATGCGTCCAGTAGCTGGCGAAGTCGTTGATCAGGAACACGCCGAGGCCATAGAACAGGCTCAGGCCGAGGTTCTCTCCCAGCTGCGGCCGGGCGCCCCAGAGCCGGGTGAAGAAGGCCATGTAGTCAGCCGAATGCAGCACATGGGGGTCTACCAGGCCGATCACCGGAACGATCAGCACCACACGTAGCAGTGCGCGCACGAAGTAGTAGCGGTAGTCGAGCAGCGCCGACGGATGCAGCAGCACCTGTCGTCCACCGATGAACTGCCAGAACGATGCGCAGCCACTGCCCACGCGGCGCTGGCGATAAAGCAGGTAGGCCACGCTGTAGGAAAGCAGGATGAAGAGCAGGCCGATGCGCCCGTTGAGGTCGAAAAGCCCCTGAAACTGCCTGACCAGAGCGTCCAGCAACTCGGTCAATGGATTGGCTGCCAGCGACAGCTCTTGCATCACTCCAGCCTCCCCCGGCAAAAGTGGCGCAATGATAAGCAGGATTGATGCTTTAGCAAATGAGAATAGTTATCCAGTCTGCGGTTCAGCGCTTGCTGCAGGCGAACAGCGCATTGCCGGACGTGGTATCCCACTGACTCAGGCGCTGATAGTCGTGCTCCAGCACCTGCACCTCGAAGTACGGTGCCAGCAGGGCCTGCAGTTCGGCGAAGCTCACCGCCACCATCGGGTGCTCGTCGTGCCAGACCTCGGTCTGCTCGCCCTGAGTACGCTCGATGCGCAAACGCAGCGCCTGTTGTTCACCCTCACCGCGGTAGTACCAGCCGGAGCTGAAGCGCAACTGACCCTCGGCATGCCGCGCACTGTGAGAAACGAACGAGGTGTTGTCGATGCGCTGCTTGTCCACGGCGTTGAAGCAGAACACCCCGCCCGGCGCCAGGGCGTCATGCACGCTGGTGATGCACGCCTTCAGACGTTCGATGCTGGCGCTGTAGTGGATTGAGTAGAGAAAGCAGGTGATCAGGTCCAGCGGCTCGTCGACCTCAAAGCCGCACATGTCCTGCCGCGAAAAGCGCGCCTCGGGGCAACGCAGGGCGGCGCGGTCGAGCATCGGCTGGTTGATGTCCAGGCCACGACTGGCATAGCCAGCATCGAGGAAATGGCGCACATGCGGGCCGGTGCCACAGGCCAGATCGAGGTGGCGTTTGCCGCCGTTACCGAACAATTGCTGCAGACGATGCACGCAGTGACTCTGCGCGGCGTAGTCGATGTCCGCGCACATCAGATCGTAGTAGCCCGACAGGTCGGTATAGAGGGCGTTGCCGGACATGATGACCCGCCAGGGTGTCGAGGGGCGCGCATCATAGCCCAAGCGCAGCTGCGCGCCGATAGAGAAAGCAGCGCAGCCCTGCTGGTTTCTGCACGGGCCTGTACGCATGCTATGCCCCGACTAAACTCCTGACACTTGCAGCCGAAACAATGGCGTCAACTTTCAGCGAGATGGCCCTCATGTTCAATGGACGACTGAAGCAAGAGTTGCAGGCATTGCGTGATGATTTTTCTTCCGTGACGCAGGTTTGCACCAGCCTGGAAGAGGAAATGCTGGTGCTGATGCTTGACCCGCAAGGTCGCATCGAGCGCGCCAACGACAATTTCCTCAAGGAGATGGGCTATACGGCAGATCGCCTGCAAGGCCAGCACGTGCTGCAGCTGATACCCGAACATGTGCACAATCTCGACTTCCATCACCGTGTGCGCCAGGCCCTGGAACGTGGCGAGCACCTCTCCGGGGTAATCCGCCTGCTGCGCGGCAATGGCGAAGAGGCCTGGCTGCGCTCGATCCTGCAGCCGGTGCGCGACAGCAGCGGGCGCATTCGCCTCTTCTCGATCCATGCCAGCGACCTGACCCGCACCATCGAAACGTCGCGCGAACATGAAAACCTGATCAAGGCCCTGCAGCGCTCCACTGCGGTTATCGAGTTCAATCTGAATGGCGAGGTACTGACCGCCAATCAGCGCTTTCTCGATGCCATGGGCTACAGCCTGGCGCAGATCCAGGGCAAGCATCACCGCATCTTCTGCGACCCGAGCGAGTACAACGCCCCCGAATACCAGCGGTTCTGGGAGCAACTGCGCCGTGGCGAGTTCGTCGTCAACCGCTTTCGTCGTATCGATAGCCACGGCCGCGACGTGTGGCTGGAGGCGTCCTACAACCCGATTACCGACGCCCATGACAGGCTGTACAAAGTGGTCAAGTTCGCCACGGTGATCACCGACCAGGTGCAGCGCGAAGAGGCCGTGGCCCAGGCCGCCGGCATCGCCTTCGAGACCTCCAAGGGCACTGACGAAAGCGCGCGCAATGGCGCCTCGGTGGTGCAGCAGATGCTCGACGCCATGACCGAGCTGGCCTCACGCATGCAGGAAGCCGCGCAAGGCATCGAAGCGCTGGACAAGCAGTCGCAGCTGATCGGCTCGATCGTCAAGAACATCAGCAGCATCGCCGACCAGACCAACCTGCTGGCCCTCAATGCCGCCATCGAGGCGGCGCGAGCGGGCGATCAGGGCCGTGGCTTCGCAGTGGTGGCCGACGAGGTCCGTCAACTGGCTTCGCGTACCAGCGCGGCCACCGAGGAAATCACCTCGGTCGTCGGTCAGAACCAGCAACTGGCCGAACGCGCCGTGCAGATCATCGATCGCGGCAAGACCCAGGCCGAGCTGGGCCTCGAGCTGTCGGGCCAGGCCGGCCAGGTAATCGAAGAGATCCAGGACGGCGCGCGGCGTGTGGTCGCAGCGGTGGAGAGCTTCGCCACCAAACTGTGAGCAGCGCTGCGGCGGCACATGCGCCGCCGCACGCAGTCAGCCGACGTTACCCGTCAGCCCGGTCAGAGTGTCGGCCAGCTCGCGGGTGCGCTGCGAGGTCTGCTCGGTCAGTTCGGCGGAATCACGCAACGAATCGATCATCCCCCCCAGCGTGGAGACCTCGCTGACCTGCTGCTGGATATGTCCGGACACCACGCTGATGGCCTGGGACAGTTGATCGACGTCGGTACCGATCTCGGCGGCGTTCTTGTGAGTGATCTGCGCCAGGTTGCGCACCTCGTCGGCCACCACCGCGAAGCCACGACCCATTTCCCCGGCACGCGCCGCCTCGATGGCGGCATTGAGCGCCAGCAGGTTGGTCTGCCCGGCAATCTGCTGGATCACCTGAACGATGGACTGGATGCGTAGACTGGATCGCGCCAGCTCGTCGGCACTGCGTACCACCGATGTGCCCTGCTCGCCCAGGCTGCGTACCACCGCCTCGGCCTGCTCGGTGACATCGCCCTGGCGAGTGATGTTATCGCCCAGCGCATCCATGCTCTGGTGCAATTCATGGGCATGCAAGTGTAACTGCTCGCCAATCTCGCGCTGCCGCGCCTCGGCCGCACGCAACACCTGACCAAGATCGGCCAGCCCCTCGAAAACCGGACGAATGTGCTCGTCGAGGCCGTGGCTGTCGATGCAGCTGTCGTAGTCATGCCGTTTGAAGGCGTTGATCTGACTGACCACCACCTGGCTGAGCCCGGCGAGCTTCTTGATTTGCCGACGCAGGAAGAAGGCCTTGAATTCGCCGTAGTGGATGGGAAAGCGGTCGATGTAATCGTCACTGAACGCCGCGCCCGGCGGGACCTGGAAGAAGAAGATCGCGGTCAGTGTCTGGTTGAGGTTGAGGCCGAGAATCTCGCCGAAGGTGGAAAAGCCGATGACCGGCACCCGGCCGAACACCGCCCCCATCTTCCCCAGCTCCGCCGCGTTGTTGAGCCGGCGCAGGATGCAGTCGTTGAGTAGGCCGAGCAGGGGCGTTCCCCCCTTGCCCTGCAGAAAGCGTTCGAAATCACGCCGAGTGCCCTCGACCAATGGCGTGCGCCTGACCAATACCAGTTCCTCGCCCGGCGCCACGTCACAGAACAGGTGGACGATCTCCTGCTGCAGGTCGATGCGCGCGATGGAACGCACGAACAGCTCGCTGCCGACGCGAATGGCGAACGAGTAACTGGCTAGCTTGCCCTCCAGCTCCTGCGGCTGGCACTGCAATTCGGCGCACAAGGCGGCGACCATACTCAGAATATTGCCGCGCGCGTCGATCACCTGACGGATGCTGCGCTCCTCGAGCGAGGCGGTGAGCACACTGAGGCTGATCGAAGTCGGCTCGAAGTTCTGGCTTTTGAACACGCCAAAGCGAACGCCGGGTGCGCTCTTGAGAAACACCACCAGGGCATGGTTCTCGTAGCGGCGCTGGCCGTCATGCAGGAAGGTCTGGCGAAAGTCGCCCTTGCCACCGGCCGAGCCACCGACGAACAGGCAGGGAAAACGCCCTGACTCATAGAGCGCTTCCATGAAGAACGACTCGGAGGCCGACAAACCGTCGAACAACACATAAGCCAGGGTGTCGCGGGCATCGATAGGCGTCTTTACCTGCAACGCCTGCAGCGATCGAGTCAGCTTGGCGATGCGCTCACGCAGCGACATGCGCGCGCCACCAGCCCGAATGTCCTGGCTCTCCAGCGGCACGCTGACCAGCTCCGCACTGAGCAAAACACGGCTGTCGAACAGCGCCAGCACCAGGCGATCCCACTGCCCAGTGGCGTCACAGTAGAGCCGCCCTTCGCTGCCACACAGTTCGCCAGCGCTGCTGCTCAAGCTCAGCGTGACACCGGGAAAGCGCTCGTGAATCTGCCGGGCGATGCGTTCGAGATCCAGGTGCGGTGAAACGTAGCCAGTGATGAAGCTCGGCCGCATGCGCACCGCCGCCAGCTCAGCGGCAAGCTCGCCGCCGCGACAACTGATCTGCGCGGTTGCCCCCTGCAGCGATTGAGTGAAGCGTTCACGACGGAAAAAACCCATAAGCGCCTCTCTTCTCGAACGGTTCTCCGTCTCAAGAGTAGAGGCAAAGTCGCTCCGCTTCTCTCGTCCTTTGGGCGTAAAAATGTAGCAGGCGACAGCGCAAACGACTAGCCAGAGGTCGACTCCAGACAATCTCTCCATGCCTCCGGCGCCTATGGTGAAGGCCCTTTTTTTGCACCGGGAGCCAGACATGGCCAACAAACCGATCACCGTTCTGCGCGACACCCAGCCGATGCCCGTCGTCGATGCCTGCAAATGGGAGCGCATCGAAGGTGACCCGCATACCGTCAACCTCAACGCTTACAACTCCGATGATGGCAGCAAGATCATGGGTACCTGGATCTGCACGCCCGGCAAGTGGCGCGTGGAGTACGTGAAGTGGGAGTACTGCCACTTCCAGGAAGGCTATTGCATCATCACCCCGGACGGCATGGAGCCAATTCACCTGAAAGCCGGTGACATCTTCGTGGTCGAACCTGGCATGAAAGGCACCTGGGAAGTGGTCGAGACCGTTCGCAAGTACTTCGTCTTCGCCTGATCCCCTTGCATCGGTGGGTGTCACGCACGGCCCCCGCCGACTGGCCTGAGCGTGCTTGATTAGCGCAAAAGCAGGCCGCCCTCCCTCGCCCGTGAAAGACTGCGCAGTTTTTCACGGAGCGTGCACGGTCAGACTCACCAGCTTGATCACGACCGGTCGCACCAGCATCACGCAGCAGAAAGCCACCGGCATGGCCAGGCTGTAGGCACTCAGTACCGCTTGCAGATAACCGTCACTGAACCCTCGGTTTGCAGCGGTGATCACCAGCGACATGAGCATCGCCATGATCCCCGACATGAAGAAAGCGAAAGCCACCGGCATGGCTCGGGCAGGCAGCTTCCAGCTACGCGCAGGCAGCGGCGTTGAGTCGAGATCGGACATGTTCTGATTTCCTGATCATTGAATGTGCCAGCACTTTAGCGACCAGGACGATTGCTCCGGTAGAGGCCGGAAGGTAAGTTGAGTATCAAGCTCAACTTACGACCGAGGCCAGCATTGCAAAGCAAAAGCACGGACACCCTTCGCGGCCTTGAGAGCTTCGTCAAAGCGGTGGAAAGCGGCAGCATTGCCGCCGGAGCGCGCCTGCTGGGTATCAGCGCCGCTGCGGCGAGCCAGAACATCGCCCGCCTGGAACAAAATCTGGGTACCCGCCTGCTCACCCGCACCACCCGCAGCCTAGCGCTTACCGACGCTGGCGCGCTGTACTTCGAGCGCGTGCAAGCGGTGCTTCAGGAACTGGAACTGGCCCGCGCCGACGTCGCCGACCTGCAGGATGAACCGCGCGGCCAGTTGCGCATCGCCGCCAGCGCGGCCTTCGGCCGCCACGTGCTGGCACCACTGATCCCCGGTTTCATGGCGCGCTACCCGCGTATACGCTGCGAGCTGCTGACCACCGACAGCTCCGTCGACCACATTCAGGAAGGTGTCGACGTCAGCATCTACATCGAGCAGCAGTTGCGCAGCGGCCTGGTTGCCCGGCGTATCGCCACCGCGCAAACTCGCTTCTGTGCTGCCCCGGCCTACCTGCAGCGCGCCGGTCGCCCCAGCGAGCCCGAGCAATTGCGCGATCATGATTGCCTGCTGTTCCGTTTCGCGACCGATGGCCGCTTTCTGCGCTGGGGCTTCGTTCGCGATGACGAGCATTTCGATGCCCAGGTCAGAGTGGCCATGAGCAGCAACGATATCGATGCCTTGGCACAGTGCGCTGCGTCAGGCGGCGGCATCACCCGCCTGGCGTCCTTCGTCGCCGACCCGTACCTGGCCCGCGGCGAACTGGTCGAGTTGTTCTCATCAGCCACCCCCGCAAGCAGTCGTGCGACCAGCGCTCCGCTGGATTACTACCTCTGCGTGCGCAATCGCTACGAGCTGACGCCCAAGGTACGTCTGTTCGCGGACTATCTTCAGCACGCCCTGCCCGCCGAGTTGGCCCCCTCGGCCGAGGCGCGTTGAGACGGCTTGAAAGGCACAGGAACTTGGCCTATCCACAAAGGTCTGTGCTGCGCTGCCGATCCGGCGGCTTCCCAACAACGGACGACCCACAAGGTCTTTCAGCAAGGAACCCTCATGAACCGACTCAAACTACCGCTGCTCTCCCTCGTCGGCGCCCTGCCACTGGCCGCCTGCGCTGCCACGCCCGAGGCGCTCAAGCCCTACCCTGCCGCTGCCGACGGCTACAGCCGCCACGTGATCGAGCTGCCGGCACAGGCCAACGAAGCCGAGCACAAGGTGGAGATCATTGCCGGCAAGACCCTGGAAGTGGACTGCAATCAGCAACGCCTGGGCGGCCAGTGGCAGGAAAAAACCGTGGAAGGCTGGGGCTATAACTACTACGAACTGAGCCAGGTCGGCCCGGCCATGAGCACCCTGATGGCCTGCCCGGATGGCAGCCGCAAACCGGCGTTCGTGCGCGTCGGCGGTGAGCCGCAACTGGTGCGCTACAACAGCAAGTTGCCGCTGGTGATCTACGCACCGAAGGATATCGAGGTGCGCTACCGGGTGTGGTCCGCCGCTGCAGAGATCAGCGCGGCGCCACGCCAGTAAGGCTATAGCTACAAGCACCAGCCCTCTTCCCGGCTGGTGCTCTGGCGTGCCTGTTCTAAGCCGGTAGCACGACGAAAAAGGCTCTAACAAGCGGCTGCGAGACTGGCTGCGACCGCAGGCGCGGCTATGCTCAAAGAGCACTTTCTCACCGAGCGCGAGCGCCGCGCCCGTAGCTATCGGAGCCAACATGGATATTGACAGTCTCTTTGCCCAGATTCACACACTGCCGAGCATTCCGAAGGTCGCGCAGGAGCTGATCCAGCAGTTCGACAACCCCTCCTCCAGCCTGGAAAGCGTGGCGCGCAACATCGAGCGCGACCCGGTTATCGCCGCCAAGGTACTGCGCCTGGCCAACTCGCCCCGTTTTCGCGGCGCGCGTGAAGCCGTGAGCGTCGAGGACGCGGCCATGCGCCTGGGATTCAACACCCTGCGCACGCTGGTGCTGGCTTCGGCGATGACGGGCGCGTTCAAGGTCGATACCGGCTTCGACCTCAAGGGCTTCTGGATTCACAGCTTCCGGGTGGCCAGCATCGCCCGCAGCCTGGCCAAGCAACTGAAGCTGGACACGGACGCCGCCTTCACCTGCGGCATGATGCATAACATCGGCGAGCTGCTGATCCAGACTGGCGCACCGGATTTTGCCCGGCGCATGAACCGCCATCCGAAGCGCGAGGCCGCGGCACAGGCCGCCGAGGAAACCCTGCAACTGGGTTTCGGCTACCCGGAAGTGGGCGCCGAACTGGCACGCCGCTGGCAACTGCCAGCGCTGATCCAGCATGCCATCGCCTACCAGGCGCGCCCAAGCCAGGCGCCCAGCGACGGTCATTACGCAAGGCTGATGGCGCAGTCGGTGATCATTGCGGAAACCATCGAACTCGATGGTGTCAGCGAACAGGCGCAGCAGAGCCTGGAAGGCCCATTGTTCGAGGAGGTCGACCTGGCCACGCTGTTCGAAGCCTTGCCAGCCGTGCTGGAGGCGGACAAGGCGTTTGCCGAGTTGCTTGGCTGAGCAGCGGCCCCAATGGCTTGAACTGACGCAGCCGGCCGACTGAGGTAGCGACCCTCAGCCGGCCGGTACCGGCGAAGATGCTGTCAGCGCATGCAGCACTGCTTGTACTTCTTGCCACTGCCGCAACTGCACGGGTCGTTACGCCCCACCTTGGCATCGTCACGACGTACCGGCAGCACCGGCTCCAGGTTCTGCTGCCAGTATTGGTAAAGCTCGACAGCCGCCGGTTCGAGCAGTGCCGTGCTGGCATCGTACTCGGCGTCGGACATGGCCTTGAGCGTCGCGCTGCCGCTCTCATCACCGTGCAGGGTGATCAGCGCACGAGCTGCTGCCACCGACTCGGGCAACGCTGCGTCCAGCCAACCAGCAACCGTAGCGCCGCGCAGATAGCCCGCGCACCACTCGGAGACGATCAGCTTCTCGCCCTTGCCGTTGCCGTCGGCGAGGAAGATCGCCTCGTAGTCGTCCGGCTCCTCGCTGAGCATGTAGGTGGCTTCGCTCATCAGTTCGATAGCCAGTTTCATGAAGCGCTCGCCATCCTTGTCGCTCGGCCACTGCGGCGGCTGGTCGGCCCAGATCGCCGAGTACCAGACGGCCGGGGCGACCTGGCGCGGGGCGGAGACGATGGCGGCGAAGTAGCCATCCAGCTCGCTGGCGGACAGGATCGAGTCATCGTTGCCGTACTTGAGCAGCCACTGATCGAGCTTCTCCAACCCTCTGTTGTCCATCGCCACACCTCCCCTGAAAAAGGGCGCTACTGTCCCACAGATGAGGCGCTGCAAACAGCCCGAGCCGCCGTCCGGCATATCACGGATGCCCCGTGCCCCCAGGCCCGCTACAATGCGCAGCTTGCCCGTGCCCAGCCTGATAAAAGAAACCACCATGTCCCTGCCCAAACACCACCTGGAACTGCTCAGCCCTGCCCGCGATGTCGAGATCGCCCGCGAGGCCATCCTGCATGGCGCCGACGCCATCTACATCGGCGGCCCGAGCTTCGGCGCGCGGCACAATGCCTGCAACGAGGTGAGCGAGATCGCCAGGCTGGTGGAATTCGCCCGGCGCTACCACGCGCGGGTGTTCACCACCATCAACACCATCTTGCATGACGACGAGCTGGAGCCGGCGCGCGCGCTGATCCATCAGCTCTACGACGCAGGTGTGGATGCACTGATCGTGCAGGACATGGGGGTAATGGAGCTGGATATTCCGCCCATCGAGCTGCATGCCAGCACCCAGACCGACATTCGCACCCTGGCCCGCGCCAAGTTTCTCGACCAGGCCGGCTTCTCCCAGCTGGTGCTGGCGCGCGAGCTGAACCTGCAGGAAATCCGCGCCATCGCCGATGAAACCGATGCGGCCATCGAGTTCTTCATCCACGGTGCGCTGTGCGTGGCCTTCTCCGGCCAGTGCAACATTTCCCACGCGCAGACCGGGCGCAGCGCCAACCGTGGCGACTGCTCGCAGGCCTGCCGTCTGCCCTACACCCTCAAGGATGAGAAAGGCGGCGTGATCGCCTACGAGAAACACCTGCTGTCGATGAAGGACAACAACCAGAGCGCCAACCTGCGCGCCCTGGTCGAGGCCGGCGTGCGCTCGTTCAAGATCGAGGGCCGCTACAAGGATGTGGCCTACGTGAAGAACATCACCGCCCACTACCGCCGCGAACTCGACGCCATTCTCGAAGACCGCCCGGACCTGGCCCGCGCCTCCAGCGGCCGCACCGCGCACTTCTTCGTGCCCGACCCGGACAAGACCTTCCACCGCGGCAGCACCGACTACTTCGTCACCGAGCGCAAGGTGGACATCGGCGCCTTCGACTCGCCAACGTTCACCGGGCTCGCTGTTGGCGTTGTCGAGAAGGTGAACAAGCGCGACCTGATTGCCGTCACCCATGAGCCGCTGTCCAACGGTGACGGCCTCAACGTGCTGGTCAAGCGCGAGGTGGTGGGTTTTCGCGCCAACATCGCCGAACTCAAAGGCGATTTCGACGAAGATGGCGAGAAGCGCTACCGCTACCGCGTCGAGCCCAACGAGATGCCCGAAGGGCTCTTCCGCCTGCGCCCGAATCATCCGCTGTCACGCAACCTCGACCACAACTGGCAGCAGGCGCTGCAACGCACCAGCGCCGAACGCCGTATCGGTGTTAGCTGGCAGGCCGAGCTGCGTGAAGAAGCCCTCAAGCTCACCGCCACCAGCGAGGAAGGCATCAGCGTCGAAGTCGCCCTGCCCGGCCCGTTCGGCGTGGCCAACAAGCCGGAGCAGGCACTCGATGGCCTGCGCGACCTGCTGACCCAGCTCGGCACCACCATCTACCACGCCCAAAGCGTCAGCCTCGACGCGCCGCAAGCGCTGTTCGTGCCCAACTCGCAGCTCAAGGCGCTGCGCCGCGACGCCATCGAAGCGCTGACCGCAGCCCGTGTCGCCGCCCACCCGCGCGGCAGCCGCAAGGCCGAGAGCGACCCGGCGCCGGTGTACCCGGAATCGCACCTGAGCTTCCTCTACAACGTCTACAACCAGAAGGCCCGCGACTTCTACCATCGCCATGGCGTGCAGCTGATCGACGCGGCCTACGAAGCGCACGAAGAAGAAGGCGAAGTGCCGGTGATGATCACCAAGCACTGCCTGCGCTTCTCCTTCAACCTGTGCCCGAAACAGGCCAAGGGCGTGACCGGCGTGAAGACCAAGGTTGCGCCGATGCAGCTGGTGCACGGCGATGAAGTGCTGACCCTGAAGTTCGACTGCAAGCCGTGCGAGATGCACGTGATCGGCAAGATGAAGGGCCACATCCTCGACCTGCCACAGCCAGGCAGCGCGGCGACCCAGGTGGTCGGCCAGATCAGTCCGGACGACCTGCTCAAGACCATTCGCAAACCCAGCGGCTATTCGCACTGATTCACCGCACGCGCCCGCATGCTTGTGGCGGCGGGCGCATGGCGCCTGAATGGGCGCCCTCGAACCCTTGACCACCGGAGGTCCGCGAGTGACCGCGATGATCGTGCTGACGCTGCTACTGGTAGCGGCCCTGCTGTTCTGGCCACGCGTCGCCAAGGCACCGATGTGGCGCGCCACCGTGACCCCGCTGGCTTCGATCATCGGCAGCGGCTTTCTCATTCTCGGCCCGGTGATGCTGGTCAACTTCGGCAGTTGGGCGCCACTGGCCATGCTCGCCCTGTGCACCCTGGGCTACGCCTTCGGCAGCGCCATGCGCTTCAACATCCGCTACCTGGGCGACAAGCCACAGGGGCGCGGTACAGCGCTGCAGAATGCGGGCGAGCGCCTGTCATCCTGGGTACTGGCGTTCGCCTACTTCATCTCGGTGGCCTATTACCTCAACCTCTTCGGTGCCTTTGCCGCGCGCATCGTCGATGTGCGTGGCGGCACGCTGCCCAAGGTCATCACCACGGTGATCTACCTGCTGATCCTGGCCGCCGGTTACCTGCGTGGGTTCAGCGTGATGGAGCGCCTGGAAAAATTCTCGGTGAGCCTAAAACTGGCGATCATCGCCAGCCTGCTCGCCGGCCTCGCCGTGCATACCGCGTATCAGGATGTGGCCAGCTCACTGACCTACAGCCCGGCCAGTGCACAGGGCACGCTGGCGTTGCAGCTGCTGCTCGGCCTGATCGTTACCGTGCAGGGTTTCGAGACCTCGCGTTACCTCGGTCAGCACTACGACGCCGCCATGCGCGTGCGTTCGATGCGCCACGCGCAGTGGCTCGCCAGCGCCATCTACCTGCTCTACGCTGCCCTGCTGACGCTGAGCTTCCACCAGCAGAAGATGACCCTCGACGAGACCGCGATCATCGACCTGATGGGCGTGGTCGCCGCGGTGCTGCCGCCGCTGCTGATCGCCGCCGCCCTCAGTGCCCAGTTCAGCGCTGCCGTCGCCGACACCAGCGCCTCGGGCGGGTTGATCAACGAACTCAGTGGCCAACGCCTGCGCGCCCGCCACGGCTATGTGCTGCTGACCCTCATCGGCCTGCTGCTGACCTGGCTGTTCGATGTCTTCGAAATCATCAGCCAAGCCTCGCGCGCCTTCGCCCTGTACTACGGCATGCAAGCGCTGCTGGCCGCCGCACGGGCCGCCCAGGCGCCAGCCAGCGCCCGACGCACCCTGCAGATCGTCGGCTTCAGCCTGCTCGGCCTGATCGGCCTGGCGGCGGTGGTGTTCAGCATTCCGGTCGAAGGCTGAGTACGGCGTCAATCCAGCCAGGCCAGTGCCGCTCCACTCAGGTACAGCCCCAGGCCGAACACCAGGTGCGTCAACAGCGCGCGCTGGCGCACCAGCCAGGGCTTGGGCGCAAGCCTGGCGGCGATGCCCATGCCGAACGCCGGCTGCATCAGCAGCAGCGGCGCGGCCATCGTGAGCACTCCGAAGGCCAGCGCAGGCAGCAACGCCGGACGCTGCAGCCAGGCCTGACCGACCCAGGCCAAGAAGGCAGCGGCGAACAGCAGCCCGGTCAGGTAGTGAAAGCCCCACCCCAGCAGACGCTCGCCGCGCAGCGGCGGCGCCTTGGCAATCGCCGCATGGCGGAACTGGCCATGGCGCATATGCCCCAGCCAGCGCCCGACCCAGCCATAGTCCAGCGCGGCGATAGCGAACCAGCGTCGCCTCAGCAGCGCCCACAGATCCATGAGCAGTGTCGCGCCGATACCCAGCACAATGATTTCGACTACCATGACCACCTCCATCCAATATTGCTGAAATGCTTGCAACACAAGGCTGCCAGCTAAAGTCGACTTGAGGTCAAGGATGAAAGAGCTGGATATCGGCAAGGTCGCGCGCTGGTCGGGTCTACCGGCCTCGACCCTGCGTTACTACGAAGAGAAAGGGCTGATCCGCTCCATTGGCCGCAGTGGTTTGAAGCGGGTCTTCGCCGAGTCGGTGTTGCAGCGCCTGTCGCTGATCGCACTCGGACGCACGGCGGGCTTCTCACTGGATGACATCGCCGAGATGCTGGCCGCCGAAGGTGGCCCCGCCATCGACCGTGAGCGCCTTCAGCACAAGGCCGAGCAGCTGGATCAGACCATCCGTCGTCTGTCCGCCATTCGCGACGGGCTGCGCCATGCGGCGCTGTGCCCAGCCGACAACCACCTGGACTGCCCGACCTTTCAACGCCTGATGGGCATGGCCAGCAAGCAGGTCAGCCGACACAGACCGGCGCCGGCCGTTCCCGAGCAGGGTTGAGCGGCCGCAGCATTAAGGGCACCAAAAACTACCTGCGTTGCCAACGCGGCGGCAAAAACAGGCTCATGCGCGAGCCCGATCAAAATGCTCATTTACAACACGTAAAGTCGAACGCGACTCCGAGCGTTTTTCGCCTGTTATTGCGGGGCCGCCACCGGTATTGCGTTGGCTGCCTCGGCTCGGGCTTCCTGCTTCGCTCTACCTCCTGCATCCTTGCAGTCGTCGCCTACGTTGTTAGCGGCGCCCATTCATGGGGCCGGGCTGAGCATCTCGATCTGGCGAATCTCGAAATCACGGCGCAGGTAATCCATGCGCTTGTCATGGAAGTCGCGCATATGCGGCAGCGCCGTGTGCTCGGCCAGCGCCGCCGGTGATGCCCACACCTCGTAGAAGATGAACAGCGTCGGGTCCTGCGCGTCGCGCAGCATGTGGTATTCGATGCAGCCAGGCTCGGCGCGGCTGGGTTCGACATAGGCGCGAAACAGTTGCTCGAAGGCCTCGGCCCGCTCGGGCTTGGTGTGGGCATGAAGGATGAAGCCGTGCATGGGCAGGTTCCTCAGCGGGGGAAGAGGCCTCACCTTAACGCAGCATTCAGCGCGACTTTCATGACTTTAAGTCAATAATGATTTGACCGTTCCGGGGTGTTTCGCCCGCGCAGGGCCCGATAACCTGCCGCCACATTTTCTGGAGAACCCCGATGAAAAAGATCCTCCTGCTCAACGGCGGCAAAGCCTTCGCACACTCTCACGGCCAATACAACACCACCTTGCATGACGCGGCACTGGCCTTCCTCGACCGAGCCGGCTGCGACGTCAAGACCACCTTCATCGACGGTGGCTACGACGCTGAAGAAGAAGTGCAGAAGATCCTCTGGGCGGACGTGGTGATCTATCAGATGCCCGGCTGGTGGATGGGCGCCCCCTGGACGGTGAAGAAGTACCTCGACGAGGTATTCACCGTCGGCCACGGCAGCCTCTACGCCAACGACGGCCGCACCCGCTCCGATGCGTCGCAGAAGTACGGCAGTGGCGGGCTGATCCAGGGCAAGCAGTACATGCTGTCACTGACCTGGAACGCCCCGTTGCAGGCCTTCGAGGATCCGAGCGACTTCTTCGAAGGCAAGGGCGTGGACGCGGTGTACTTCCCCTTCCACAAGGCCAACGAATTTCTCGGCATGACCGGCCTGCCCACCTTCATCTGCAATGACGTGATGAAAGTGCCGAACATCGAGCACGACGTGGCGCGCTACGAGCAGCACCTGGCCAAGGTGTTCGGCGTCGCCTGAGACAAGTGCTCACTGCCCGCCAAACAGCGCCGTCCAGTAGATCCCGGCATCGCTCTGCGGATCGTTGGCATAGGCGGCGCCTAGCTCGCTGAACTCCGGGTTCATGATGTTAGCGCAATGCCCGGAGCTGGCCAGCCAGCCCTCGACCACCTTGGCAGTGGTATCCAGCGCGGCGGCGATGTTCTCCCCCACCTTGGTGCCGCTGTAGCCCGCCAGTTCCGCGCGGTCACCCGGTGTCAGACCATCAGGCCCCTGGTGGGCGAAGAAGTTGCCGTTGGCCATGGCCCGGCTGTGGCTCTCGGCGGCACTGCCCAGCTCGGCGTTCCATACCAGTGGTGCGCTGGCGGCAAAGCGCTGATCCCCACATTGGCGCGCCTCGGCGCGGGCCGAGTTGATCAGCAGCAGCAGACTTTCCCCCTCGGTCTGCCAGGTTTGCAGACGCCCACTGAGCAGCGGACGAGCCAGTACGATGCGCCAGTCGCGATCATGCTGACTGACGCCTATGTCGATGAACTGCGGATCGAGCAGCACGCGGCAGAAACTCTCGCTCAGTGCCTGCATCGCAGCCTGGGCATTGCGCGGCCCGGAGAGCGTGATGGCCTGTACGTTGACCAGCGGATAACCGGCAGCGCTCAGCGAGTCCTGCAGATCACCGGTGCCATTGGCGGGCAGTATCAGGCGCGGGTCGTTGCTCAGCGGCGGCAGCGGCTCGGAGGCCTGCACGCCACAGCGTTGCACCTCAGCGCGATAGGCGTTGATCGTTTCGATCAGTGCCTGATCCTCGGCAGCCTGCGCCGCCCCCCAGACGCCCAGCAACAGCAGCGCCATCAGGCAACGCTGCCATCCCCAGTTGCTCATTGTTGTTGTCATACAGCCCTCTCCCAACTAACGTCGTGATTCTGACGCATTACCCGGCGCTGGATCACCGCCGGCTTCCTAGTCCCGTCGAACGTCCGCGCACACTGGCATCGCGGACGAACGGCAGGGTTCCTGCATGACGCCATCTATCGCCATCACACAACTTGCGCACTCGCTCTTCCAGCTCGAGAACATTGATGCCCGGTTACTTCGCAAAGACCGAACAACATCGCCGCCAGGTCCTCAAGGCATTGCTATGGATCACCTTGAGCGGCGGTTTGTTCTTCTCGGTGGTCAATCTGCTGCACGACAACTGGCTGTTGGCCGGTCTGGAAATCGCCTACGCCGGTGTGTCGCTGTATCTACTGAACATCATCGATAGAACGCGTAACCTGCAGCTATTGACCGCGATTTACCTGCTGCCGTTCTTCAGCATCATGATTGTGGCGCTGGCTCAGACCACCACAACCTTCGCGGTGTTCGCCTGGATACAGACAATTCCGATCATCTGCTACCTGCTGCTGGGGCTGCGCCTGGGAATGTATGGCTCGATTCTGTTCGTCGGCATCGGCCTGTTCGTGTTCAGCCGACGGTTTTCCTCCGACGAACTCCTGGCAAACGTGGAGATCGTCGCCAATCTCGGCCTGTCCAGTCTGGCGGTGATGATCTTCGCCCATATCTATGAACGCAGCCGTCTGCTCAACGAGAAGCACCTGACCGAGCAGGCCACCACCGATGCCCTGACCGGGCTGCCGAACCGGCTGAAGCTGGCCGAGGTGTTCGAGCGCGAACGCGCCCACGCGCTGCGCAGTGGCAAGCCTCTGGCGCTGGTGTTCATCGACATCGATCACTTCAAGCAGATCAACGACCGTTTCGGTCACGACGTCGGCGATCGTGCCCTGGCTCACTTCGCCAAGGTGCTGGCACAGCGCCTGCGTATCAATGATCTGTTCTGTCGCCTGGGCGGCGAGGAGTTCGCTGTGCTGCTGCCGGGCAGCACGGCGTGGCAGGCTCGCGACATTGCCGAGAGCCTGCGCGAGCGCCTGGCTGCGCAGCCGCTAAGCGTGGATGACAGCCCACTGCAGATGACCTTGAGCGCTGGCGTCGCCTGTTTCGGGGTGGACGGGCAATCACTGGACGAGCTGATGCTGGCAGCGGACAGACGCACCTATGCGGCGAAACGCGCCGGGCGCAACCGGGTGATCAGCCGCGAGAACATGCAGCCGGCCCTGGGCTGAACGGGCATGAGTCAGGCGTAAACGCTGAGCCCGCCCTTCTCCTGCAGCCACTGGCGGTAGGTTTCCAGCGAGTCGGTCTGCTTATCACCGTTATGACCGGCGATCACGACGCTGCCATCCATGCCGGCATCCACCATCTTCTGCACCTGCGCCAGCAGTTTGGCGGCATCGTCGCGATCGAGCTGCATCACGTCAGGCAACTGAATCACCGAAGGTTGCGCTGGCTGGCTGTCAGCGTTGCGCTGCACGGCTTGACTGGAGCCCGATGCACCGCCATTCATGGCGCGCAACAGCCCGCCTTCGCTGCGCGCCACCACCTGCTTGGCAAAACGGCGCAGGTCGGCAATCGGATCCTGGCTGGCCTGCCCTTCTGCTCCTGCACTGTTCGACGCCGACCGATTGTTGAGCTGACTGCCGTAGTAGCTGAGCATGGCAGGCATGCTGTTGTTGATGCTGGTCATGGAGCCTCCGTGAAATCCGTTTGCCTCATGCAAAGCAGATTCCGGGCCAGCCGCTGCAGACCAGTGATGACGGGCTTTGCTCACACCGCTGCGGCATGGACTTGCCACCCCGAGGCAAGGTGTTGCCCGCCACGCTCAACCCAGTTGATCGACCATGACCGCGTTGCTGTAGATCAGGCAGCCATCTTCGGCGCTGTAACCGAGCAGATGAAACTGGCCACGTGCTTGTTCACCGCCGATGTACACGCGCCACTTGCATTCGCTGAGCGCCCCGAAGCCGTCCGGCATGACCAACTCCAGCGCCTGCGTGTCGGCGTCGATCATCATGTCGCGGATTCCACTGCGCTGAAGCTCCTCCTCGGCCTGCTCAAGGCGCAGGTGCTCGGCCTCGCTGACATGGAAGCGCAGGGTACCGATGGGAATGGATTTGCTGTCGTCATCGGCTTTGCGCCAACCGTCGATGCTCAGAGTGTTCATCTGCAAGTCTCCTCAGTCAGGCCTGAGTTCAGGGCAAATGCCCGCCTACAGAAGTTGGGACAAGCCAGGTACAGAAACGACTCCTGACAGATGGACGAACGGCCTACCGTTTGCTTGTCGAAGCGATTGCGCTAGGCTCTGCACCTTCACTTAAAGGAGGTACTCCCATGGCCCGCGCCACCGCCCGCCACATCCTGGTTGCCAGCGAAGACAAGTGCAACGAACTGAAAGCCGCCATCGAAGGCGGTGCCGACTTCGCCCAGTTGGCCAAAGACAATTCCTCCTGCCCGTCCGGCCGCAGCGGCGGCGACCTCGGTTCGTTCGGCCCGGGCCAGATGGTCAAGGAATTCGACACCGTGGTCTTCAGTGCGCCGGTCGGCGTGGTGCAAGGTCCGGTCAAGACCCAGTTCGGCTACCACCTGCTGGAAGTCACCAGCCGTCAGGACTAATGGCCGATGATGGAAGGGCCGCCAGCGCGGCCCTTCTTGTCCCAAGCCTTTTTTCGATACTCCTGCAGTAGGGCTCTGGGTTTCAGCCATGAAACGCGGTATTCGGCTCACCTCCATTCTGCTGGTATTCATTTGCCTGTCGCTGGCGTTGCTCACCGCCTGGCAGGTCTGGTTCTCTCGTGAGCGCGCGTTGCATGAGCTGAACGTCGCCAACCTCAACCTGGTTCAGGCGCTGGACAACTACACGGAAGGGGTCATCCGGCAATCCGAACTGGTACTGATCGAGTTGAGCGATCGTCTGCAGAACGGCCTGGCGATGCAGCAACCAGAGCGCCTGCGGGCCTTGCTGCAGAAGCAGAGAGCAGTGCTCGGCCTGGCCAATGCAATCATCATCTATGACCCGGTGGGCAATCGCCTGCTGTCATCGCCCCGGCCTCCCGAGCAGAGCCCCAACGCCGCTGATCGCGCCTTTTTCCTTCATCACCGCGCCGATCCCTCTACCGACACGTACATTGGCCCCACCATCAAAAGCCGTATCACCGGAGACTGGGTCTTCACGGTAAGCCGGCGGCTGAACGACAGTGACGGGCATTTCGCTGGCGTGGTTGCGGTGACATTGGATGTCGAGCATTTTCTGAGTTTCTTCGGCAGTCTGGACCTCGGCGAGCACGGCTCCATGAGCCTGTCCACCGGCGACGCCAAGCTGCTGTTTCGCCAACCCTTCCGTGAGCAGGATGTCGGCATGGACTGGTCCGACTCGCCCGTCCTGCAATTGCTGCGCAACCATCACGAAGCGACCTCCGAACAGACCTCACGCATCGACGGGGTCAAGCGTGTCTACGCCTTGCGTCGCAACGATCGCCTGCCGCTGATCACCATCGTCGCGCTCAGCCGCGAGGATGCCCTCGCCCCCTGGCGCCACGATGCCCAACTGTTCACTGGCCTGATTCTGCTGTTGCTGATCGCCGTCGGGGGCATCGGCCAGAGCCTTATCGTCGATATCCGCCGCCGCTCGCGCACCGAGCGCCAGTTGTTGCTTGCTCAGGAAGAGCTGCTCGACGCCAACTCGCGACTGGAAGTGCTCGCCTCGCAGGACAGCCTGACCGGCCTGGCCAACCGCCGCAGTTTCGACCAGACCCTGGAAGTGGAGATCCGCCGAGCGCAGCGCCGGGGCTCGTCACTGTCACTGCTGCTGTTCGATATCGATCTGTTCAAGCGCTACAACGACCGCTACGGCCATGTCGCCGGCGATGACTGCCTGCGCACGGTGGCGGCGCTGCTCAAGCAGTGCGTGCGCCGACCAGGCGATCTGGCCGCGCGCTATGGCGGCGAGGAACTGGCGGTGATCCTGCCGAACACCACGGGCGAAGGTGCCGAGGCCGTGGCACTGGGCTTCATGCAGGCGTTGGAGCAGCGCCACCTGGCTCATGAAGCGAGCCCTTTCGCACGCGTCACCGTCAGCGCCGGCGTGGCCAATCTCACGCCTGACCAGCAAGACAGCTCGGTACTGGCGCTGGCATTGATCGAAGCAGCCGATCAGGCGCTGTATCGGGCCAAGAGTAAGGGCCGCAACCGCATGGAAAGCACCGAGGTCGATAGCGAACATCGGAGATGACAAGCGGTCTGAAGCGGTTCAGCATCGCCTCAACGTCTCTGCCTCGGATAAATGGCCACGATGAGCAACAACACCGCACACCCACTGCAACAACTCGCCCAGCACCTGCTTGGCAAAGCCATTCACGAACTCGAGCCGGAAGAAAGCCATGTGCTCGAACAGATCCGCCAGCGCCGCCCTATCAGTCGCGACGTAGCCGATGTTTCGGACCAACAGTCGAGCTTCGGTGAGCGGCTCTCGGACAAGGTCGCCGCAGTCGGCGGCTCCTGGACCTTCATCATCAGCTTCGGGCTGATCATGCTCGGCTGGATGCTGATCAACACCGACGTGCTGTCGCACTTCGGCATGGCCTTCGACCCCTACCCGTACATCTTTCTCAACCTGATGCTGTCGACCCTGGCCGCGATCCAGGCGCCGATCATCATGATGAGCCAGAACCGCCAGGCGGCGAAGGATCGCCTGGCCGCGAGTCTGGACTTCGAGGTGAACCTGCGCGCCGAACTGGAAATCATGCGCCTGCACGAGAAGATCGACCAACGCATCCAGCAACGCCTGGATCAGATCCTCGAACGCCTACCGGAAAAAAAACCGCAGGACTGAACAGCCCTTACGGCAGCGTCGCCGCGCGCTGCCGCCAACTATCGAGCAAACGCCCGCCCCAGACGTTGATCAACAACCCGGCCATGACCAGCGCGGCGCCGACCATCTGCAATGCACCAAGGCGCTCGCCCAACAGCAGCGCCGAAGAACTGATGCCCACCACCGGCACCAGCAGCGAGAACGGTGCCACCTGGCTGGCCGGGTAGCGCGACAACAGGCGGCTCCATAGCCCGTAACCGAGAATGGTCGCGCCGAATGCCAGGTAGGCCAGCACCAGCAGCGAGTCCAGGCTGAGCGTGCGCAGCGAGTGGCTGATCAACTCCGGCCCCTCCAGCCATAGCGACAATGCCAGGAACGGTAGCGGCGGGATCAGGCTGCCCCAGACCACCAGGCCAACCAGGTTGACCTTGCCCAGCTTGCGCGTGACCACATTGCCCAGCGCCCACATCGACGCGGCGGCGATGGTCAGGGCGAAACCGGCCAGGGTCATCGCCTGCCCGCCCTGCAAACCGATCAGTACAAGACCGCTGGCCGCCACCAGCAGGCCGAACAGGTTGCTGCCTCGCAGCCGTTCGCCGAGAAACAGCGCGGCGAAGAACAGGGTGAAGAAGGCCTGCGACTGCAGCACCAGCGAAGCCAGGCCGGCCGGCATGCCGACGTACATGGCATAGAAGAGAAAGGCGAACTGCCCCAGGGAAATGGTCATGCCATAGGCCAGCATCCAGCGCAGCGGCACTTGTGGCCGACGCACGAAGAGGATCGCCGGGAACGCCGCGAGCATGAAGCGCAGCGCGCCCATCAGCAGCGGCGGCATGCCGTGCAGGCCGATCTTGATGACCACGAAGTTCAGCCCCCAGACGACGATCACCAGCAGTGCCAGCAGCAGATCCTTGGGTGACATGAGCACGAGCCTCGCATTGAGTGAGCGGGCATTAGAGCAGCCTCGCCCGGCAGCAGACAGACACAGACGCCGAGGAAAAAAGCCACACAGCAGTAAGCGACTGCTAACCTGCGCGCCTCTGCATCGTTACTGCACATTCATGACCCTGCACGACTTTCTCCTGTTCGCCCTGCCGGCGGTGTTTCTCACCGGACTGTCCAAGGGCGGCTTCGGTGGCGCCCTGGGTGGCATCGCTGTGCCGCTGCTGGCACTGGCCACCTCACCGAAACAGGCAGTGGCGGTGATGCTGCCGATTCTCTGCCTGGCCGATGTGGTGGGCCTGAAGGCCTACTGGGGCAAATGGGATAGCGCCAACCTCAAGGTCATGCTGCCCGGCGCGGTGATCGGCATTGCCATCGGCTCGCTGACTTTCGGTTTGTTCGACGAACGCGCCATCGGCCTGCTGATCGGGGGGATCGCCATCGTCTTCGTCGGGCTTGGGCTGGTGATTGGCAACCAGGCGCCGCGACCGCTGCACAAGGGCCGTGGCACGCTGCTGTCGAGCCTGGCCGGATTCACCAGTTTCGTCGCCCACGCCGGCGGCCCGCCGGTGATGATGCACCTGATGCCACAGCAACTGGACAAGGTCCGCTTCGTCGCCACGATCAACCTGTTCTTCCTGCTGACCAATGCCGCGAAGCTGTTTCCCTACGCGGCTCTGGGCCAGTTCACCCAGGAAAACCTGCTACTCAGCCTGATGCTCGCGCCCATCGTGCCGCTGGGTGTATGGAGCGGCCTGTGGCTGCAGTCACGGGTCAACCACCTGTGGTTCTACCGCATCGCCCGGCTGGGCATTCTGCTGGCAGGCATCCAGCTGATCTGGCGCTACCTCTGACCCGTGCTCTCGCTCAAGGCTCGGCTACGCGCCACAGCTGCGGCCACTCGCCGGGGTTGCCGCCCACGCAGCGCCCCATGAAGCTGAACGAGGCCAGTCGAAAACGCTCACCGTCGAAGCGCCAACTGCCGGTCTCGCCGCAGTCGGCAATTCCGCGCCCCTTGTACAGATAGGCCAGCTCACCGGTATCGGGACTGTAACTCACCCATCCGGACAATCCGCCATGCCCCAACGGTAGCGGATCGAGCTGCAGATCCCGCTGCGCATGTGGCCGCTGACGATCCACGCGATACACCGCGAAATCGCAGTTGTAGGCCGCGCACCAGGTACGAATGATCACCAGCGCCTCGCGCTCGTTGAGGGCGAAGGCCTCGGCCTCCGGCTCGTCGTCCATTTCTTCCTCGATCCAGGCGTCACGCGTCTGCGCCATCACGGCCTCAGCAATGCTCCGACTCTCGGCCTCCGACAGCGGCGTGGTACCCGGATAGGCAGGCAGATGCGCTGCCGGCGCTGCAGACGGCACCTCGCTGTCCGGCCGCGGCCCCGGGCGGTACAACGCACTGCGGGTAGCGACCCGGCCCTGGACGGCATCCATCAGCAGCAAGGCGGCGGAAAGCCCACTGAGCGACACCACAGCGTCGGATTCGCGCTCCGCCGGCATGCTTAACTGCTCGCCATTGCGCAACTCGGCCAACAGCGCCTGCGCATCGGCGCCCTCGGCCAGCAGCAGCGTCTCGTCGTTCCGTTGCAACCGGTGCAAGGCCTTGGCGTTCGCCAGCGCTTTGCCGTCGAGCAACAGCGGCGCGAAGCCCCGCTGCTCGACGTCACGCACATACAGCTTCACCGGCGCCTGCGCACCGGCATCACGCTGCAGGTGCAAAGCCAGTGGAGTGTATTCGAAACCGTCACGGGCGCTCAGCGCCTGGCAACCGCGCTGGTTGTCGCAGGCCACCACCCAATCCTTGATTTCCCGGTACAACGGCACCTGTTCGGCGGCTGCCTGGGCAATCCCCGTGGCCAGCATCAACCCGGTGATCAGCGTCCAACGCGACATGAGCAACTCCTTCTGACGAATGCGCAGGGCCGCCATGTTCCTGCGCCCGGCCAAGTCAGGCAAGCGTCGTCAGAGATCAAGCAGCTCGCGCGCCGCTGCCGTGGCTCCGAGCGCACAGGTTGTAGGCAGTGATGGCATCGAAGGCCTGGAAGCAACTGTCGCGAGGCCAGCACGGCGCCCACCTCGACAGCCGCCTCGACCGCTGAACAAGCCACCCAAATATCGACCGGCGCTTGGCCACAACCTGTTACTCTCCAGCGACTATGCTTCATACAGCGCATGCGCTTTGCAGACGGCCCGGTGGCCGAGGAGGTGGTAGTGACCAGTACGTATACGTCCAGTCCATGATCCATTTTCCGGAGTAACCACCATGAGCAAGAGCCAAGATTCACACAAGGAAAGCAAGAAGAAGCCGCAGAAGACCGCGCATGAAAAACGCGAAGCCAAGCGATCGAAGAAACAGGGCCATACCACCCTGTTGGGCAGTCATTCTCCCCTCGCCTGACCTGCGCTTTGCCCCGGCACAGCCCTCCTGTGCCGGGTTCTACCTCCCGTCGACGGAAATTGCAGGTGCCGTTGAGCGCGCAAGGCACTAGAATCCGCAGCCTATCCGATCGTCACGCCGCAACCTGCGCTGACGCCGTATCACCTATCGGCCAGGAGACCCCAGATGGGCGCCCAGTGGAAAGCCAAACCCAAAGAAGCCGCCGCCAATGCCCGAGGCAAGATCTTCGGCAAGCTGGTGAAGGAAATCATGCTCGCCGCGCGTAACGGCGCCGACCCGGACATGAACCCCAAGCTGCGCCTGGCCGTGCATCAGGCCAAGAAAGCCTCGATGCCCAAGGACACCCTGGAGCGCGCCATCAAGAAAGGCGCCGGTCTGTCCGGTGAGGTGATCAACTACGAGCGCACCCAGTACGAAGGATTCGCCCCGCACCAGGTGCCGGTGATCGTCGAGTGCCTGACCGACAACGTCAACCGCACCGTCGCCGAAATTCGCGTGCTGTTCCGCAAGGGCCAGCTCGGTGCCTCCGGTTCGGTGAGCTGGGACTTCGACCACGTCGGCCTGATCGAAGCCACCACCGAAGATGACTCCGACCCGGAACTGGCGGCCATCGAAGCCGGTGCCCAGGACTTCGTGCCCGATGACGAAGGTTCGACCCTGTTCATTACCGACCCGACCGACCTCGACGCCGTGTGCAAGGCGCTGCCGGAGCAGGGCTTCACCGTCAACTCGGCCAAGCTCGGTTACCGCCCGAAGAATCCGGTAAGCAGCCTGACGCCGGAGCAAATGGAAGAAGTCGAGGCCTTCCTCGAAGCCATCGACGGTCACGACGACGTACAGAACGTCTACGTCGGCCTCGCCGGCTGATATTCGTTGGGCGCCCGGCTCGGGCGCCCAACGCTGACCTTATGAAAACCACTCTCCACATAGCCGCAGCCTGCCTGTTCGACGAACGTGGCCGCCTGCTGCTGGTGCGCAAGCGCCACACCCGTTTCTTCATGCTGCCTGGCGGCAAGCGCGAAGCAGGCGAAGACGCACTGTCGGCGCTCGAACGTGAACTGCTGGAAGAGCTGGAGCTGCAACTGCCTGCCGCCGCGCTGCAACCTGTCGGCCAGTTCCAGGCGCCCGCCGCCAACGAGGCCGACACCTGGGTGCACGCTGACATCTTCCGCGCCACCCTGCCCCACGCCGTTCAGCCCGCCGCCGAGCTGGAAGAACTGCGCTGGCTCGACACCACCGAGCCGCTGCCTGATGACCTGGCGCCCCTGCTGCGCGATCAGGTGCTGCCGGCTCTGGCGGCCACCCTTTAGGGCCGTCGCGAGCGACGTCAACACGACCTCCAACGGTTTCTTGATCCACGGCAACGCAGGCGACAGCCCCAGCGATTAGGCTGCGCCGATAACCAGAACCATTCGCCTTGCCTGCAAACCCCACAGGAAACGAGGTTTGCCATGAGTATCACGTCCGCCCAGATCTGCCAGGCAGCCGACCAGTTGCAAGGCTTCGTCGGCTACAACGCCAAGACCGAGCAGTACCTGCTGCGCTTCTCCGAAGACAGCTTCGGCCTAGATGTACCGGCCGATACCATCACTCCAACCTGCGAATACGTCTGGCACGCCGCTGAAGGCGAGCTGATGCGCCTGGATCGCCAGCGCCTGGCCTGGCTGCAGGAACAACGCATCGATGACCGGGTCAATCTCAGCGAGCCGTTGCGCGTGTATCTGCGCCGCAGTGATCTGCCGGAAATACGCGCCGAGCGACGCCGCCTGGCCCCAGCCTGAATCGCCGCCAGGGTGCGCACCGCGCACCCTGCCGGCCGGATTCTGCTTAAATGGCCCACCGCCCCGCTGCTTCCATACCGATGACCCCACTGCACTACCGCCCTCTTCCGCCGCTGCTGCGCCCACTGGTCGACAAGTTCTACCGTAGCCAACGCTCACCGATGCGCAGCCAAGCGGGCGACGAGATCTGGGTCGCCGAACAGGTGGGGGAAATCGTCGCAGCACTCAGCCTGCGGGCAGTCGCCGGTGGGCAGTGGCTCACCGGCCTGTTCGTCGCTACCGCGCTGCGCCGCCAGGGGCTGGCCGCGACCCTGCTCGATCACGCTCTGGCGCAGCATCCCGAGGCGATCTGGCTGTTCTGCCATCCTGATCTGCAAAGCTTTTACCAGCGCCACGGCTTCGAGGCTGGCCACCCCCTGCCGGCAGAACTGGCCGAACGGCTGGCCCGCTACCAACGCAGCAAGTCGTTACTCTCGCTGCGCGCCCACTGAGCAGCCTCTCGGCCTGGGCCAAAACACTGGCACTTTGCTCAGGAATGCCCCTTGCCATTAGCGGTCAAAGCTCTGCATGCTAGGTCCATAACGACGAAAAGAAACGCTATGGCCACCCAGACCGCTCGTTTGCTGAAGCGCTTGCGCAAGGATTTCCAGCTATCGATCATCACCCTGATGGGGCTGTTCGGGGTCCTTGGCATCTCTCCTTACGCCGTCTACCGTTTGCTCACTGGCAACTACCTGGTCGGCATCGCCGACACCGTCATCGTCTTCTCCACGCTGGCCGCCGTGCTCTACGCCTGGATAACCCGTGACACGGTCAAACCCGGCATCTACCTGGCCGCCGTGTTCTCCGTCAGTGCCACGCTGATCGCCATCAACCTGGGGGTCAATGGCCTGTTCTGGATCTACCCACTGATCCTCTTCAATTTCTTCATGGTCACACCCGGCAAGGCCCTGCTGGCCACCTCACTGGTGTTGGTCAGTCTGGTCAGCCATGCCCTGCTGGTGCCCGGCAGCGTGTTCGAAAGCCACTACCAGATGGTGTCGTTCCTGGTCACCTGCATGATGGCCAGCGTGCTCAGCTTCATCTTCGCCTTCCGCACCCGTACCCAGCGCGACCAGCTGCAACTGCTGGCCATTCATGACCCGCTGACCGGCGCGCACAATCGCCGGGCGATGAACGAAGAGCTGAAAATCGCCATGGCCAGCCATCGCCGCCACAGCGACAGCTACGGCCTGCTGGTGATGGACCTGGACCATTTCAAGCAGATCAACGACCGTTTCGGCCACCATGTCGGCGACCAGGTGCTGGTGGCGTTCGTCGAGCTGATCAAGCGCTGCTCACGCAAGGAAGACCAGCTGTTTCGCTTCGGCGGCGAGGAGTTCCTGCTGCTACTGCCCAATACCGAGGTCGAGGGGCTGCGCGCCGCTGCGCAGAACCTGCTGAGCCGCGTCGCCAACGAACTGCAGAGCCCGGGCGGCGCGGTGACCGTCTCCATCGGCGGCGCCATCCTGCACGGTGGCGAGCACTGGGAAAGCTGGCTGCAGCGCGCCGATGAATGCCTGTATCGAGCCAAGAGCGAGGGACGCAACCGCGCGGTGATCGCCGAAGCCCCGAGCGGCCAGAGCAAGACCACCGCCAGCCATTGAGGCGTCAGCGGCTGCGCTGTTGTTGATAACTGCCGCTGCCAGGCTGGCGCTCGATGATCAGCCCACCTGGATATTCGGTGCTCTGCCGGATGCCACCACGGCTTTCGCTGGAGTAGCTGCCATAATTGCTTTCCTGGCGCACGCTGCCCTGCGGCAGACGCTGCCCACCATACAGGTTGTGCTGCTCATAGCTCGACGAACCCGAGACGCTACCGCTGGCCCCTGGACTGACGTAGCTCTTGGGAATGACGCGAATGGTCTGCGGCTGGTCGGCGAACGCAGCACCGGCCAACGTCGCAGCCAGGATCAACACCAGCGAACGAATGAACATGAGCACCTCCCATCTGAGCCCGGGCAGACATCGAACGCCTGAAACCCGAAAACCATCATCACCCCGGCTTTGACAACAGCGCGAGGGAATTTTCAGCGCTGAAACGACAAAGGGTCAGCCGAAGCTGACCCTTTGCTGGAAATGGTGCCGGAGATAGGAATCGAACCTACGACCTTCGCGTTACGAGTGCGCTGCTCTACCGACTGAGCTACACCGGCGGGAAACGTCGGCATTATGCGAGTTGCCGCGCTCGTGCTCAAGTCACGGCAACATCAGTTGTCGAGCAGTTCGATGCGGTCGTCGTGGATGCGAATCAGGCCCTGCTTGTAGAGACCACCGATGGCCTTCTTGAAGTTGCCCTTGCTGACCCGGAACTGCTCGGCGATCAGCTCTGGCGAGCTCTTGTCGCCCAGCGCCAGCATGCCGCCCTGCGCCCGCAAGCGCTCGATGATCTGCTCGGCCAGGCCACTGGCAGCTTCTTGGCCGATGGGCTGCAGGCTCAGGCTGATCTTGCCATCGGCGCGCAGCTCCTTGATGTAGCCCTTCTCGCGCATGCCACTGCGGATGAACTTGAACAGCTCGTTCTTGTGGATCAGGCCCCAGTGCTTGCCGTCGATGATGGCCTTGAAGCCGAGATCGGTACGCTCGACCACCAGCAGATCGACTTCCTGGCCGACCTGATAGTTGGCCGGCACCTTGTCCAGGTAGCGGTCCAGGCGCGCAGTGGCGGTGAGGCGACGGGTGCGCTTGTCCAGATAGAGGTAGATCACGCAATAGTCGCCGATCTGCAGCGGGCGCTTCTCTTCGGAATGCGGCAGCAGCAGGTCCTTGGGCAGGCCCCAGTCGAAGAACAGGCCGACGCGGTTGATATCCACCACCTTGAGGCTGGCGAACTCGCCCAGCTGGATCTTCGGTTTCAGCGTGGTAGCGATCAGCTTGTCTTCGCTGTCGAGGTAGAGAAACACGTTGAGCCAGTCTTCGACTTCGCTCGGCGTGTCCTTGGGGATGTAGCGCTTAGGCAGGAGGATTTCGCCATCCGCACCACCGTCCAGATACAGACCGAAATCGGTGTGCTTGACCACCTGCAAAGAATTCATCCGCCCAATCAAGGCCATCGCGTTTCACCTCACCAAAACAGCCGGCCATTCTACCCGAGTTAATCCGCGACCGGGCTGGCAGCGTGGCGAAGCGACGGCCGGTCGAATGGCGGCATAAGTACCTGGGAAACAAGCCATAAATTGCAGCGAAAAGCCCTCCATGCGCAGCGTTATGGTATGTATCCGGGCGATTAAGCGAGCAGAAATAGGCGAATTGAGGCATAATGACCGGCCGCCCTTCTGAAAGAGATCAAGGTCATGGCCACCCTGCGCGTGAAGTCTTCCTCCAGCAAAGTCAGCAAACCCGCCCCTGCCGTGGAAACCCGCGAGTCCATCGAGGCGCAGATTGCTGCCTTCCTGCAGGGTGGCGGCGAGATCCAGCAGATCGCCAAAGGCGTCAGCGGCCAGACTTACGGCGGCACTCGCCAGATCACCATCAGCAAGAAGTGATCGCTTCGGGTGTGCATCGCGCACCCAGCCCCTCCCCGCTCAGGGCACCTCTTAAAACTACCTGCGTTGTCATCGCTGCGTTAAAAACAGGCTCGTGCGCGAGTCCGATCAAAATGCTCATTTACAACTCGTAAACTGCGCTTTTTCGCCCGTTTTCGCCTTGCGCTGACTGCCTCGCCTACGTTTTTAGAGGCACCCTTTACTCGCTCGCCAGCCCCAGGCGCAGCAACTGCCCTTTCGGCGCATCCGTCAGCACGTAGACATAGCCGTCCGGCCCCTGCCGCACGTCGCGTACCCGCACCTTCAGCGATTCCAGCAAGCGTTCCTCGTGGGTGATCCTGTCGCCGTCGAGCTGCAGGCGAATCAGCGCCTGGCCGGAGAGCGCACCGATGAACAGGTTGTGCTGCCAGGCCGGGAAACGCTCGGCGTCGTAGAAAGCCATGCCGCTGATGGCCGGTGATTTTGCCCAGACATGATGAGGCGCCTCGGTGCCCTCAACGGTTTTGCCCTTGGCCTCGGGAATCGCCAGCATCGAATAGTTGATGCCGTAGGTCGCCAGTGGCCAACCGTAGTTCTTGCCGGCCTCGGGAATGTTGATTTCGTCACCACCGCGCGGGCCATGCTCATGGGTCCACAGGCGGCCACTCCAGGGGTTGAGCGCCGCGCCCTGCTGGTTGCGATGGCCGTAGGACCAGATTTCCGCACGCGCGCCGTCACGGCTGACGAAGGGGTTGTCCTCGGGGATGCGCCCGTCGGGGAGGATGCGCACCAGCTTGCCCTGCAGCTTGTCGAGGTCCTGCGCGGTGGGACGATTGTTGTTGTCGCCCAGGGCGATGAACAGGTGACCATCGCGATCGAACACCAGGCGCGAACCAAAGTGCGTGCCACTGGACAGTTTCGGTTGCTGGCGGAAGATCACCTCGAAACCCTCCAGCGCCGTGGCATCGGCCGACAGCTTGCCGCGCCCGACAGCCGTACCTGCCGCGCCGTCGCCCTGCTCGGCATAGGACAGATAGACCAGACGGTCCTCGACGAAATCAGGCGACAGCACCACGTCGAGCAAACCGCCCTGACCGACGGCGAAGACCTCGGGCACGCCACGCAGCGGCGCGGACACCTCACCCTCTGCACTGACCCGGCGCAACGCTCCCGGCCGCTCGCTGACCAGATAGCCCTGCCCGTCCGGCAGGAAGGCGACTGCCCAGGGGTTGGCCAGACCTTCGGCGACGGTGTGAACGTTCAGCGGCCCCAGCTCGGAGCTCAGCTGGCGGTCTTCGGCGAGGCTTTGCTGGTAACCGAACAAAGCGACCAGACCGAGGGCAGCGAGGGGTTTCAGGCGCGGCATCGTGGCGTCTCCAGGCGTCAGACAAGCGGCCATAGTGCAACAGCCCCTCAGCTGTGGCAGCCCTGCAAAAGTTTCCTCAGGTTTCAGTCCATCTGGTAACGCTGCTCGATGCGCTGGTATTCGCCGGACTCACGCAACAGGCGCAGCCCTTCGTTGAAACGCCGGCGTTGTTCGTCAAGACGAAAGCCGACGCGGTAAAGCGTGGGCGGAAAAATATCGAACCAGGCCAAGGGCTGGGTCACGTCAACCTGGTCGGCAACATCACGATCCAGGTAGCGGATGATGCGCTTGTCGCCCACCACGATATCGATGCGCCCGCTGTAGAGCAGGCGGTTGCGATTGATCTGCGATGCCTCCTCGCGGTAGCGCGGATTATTCTTGGCCATGCGCTCGAACTCCGGCCCCATCAACCACCTTGCACGCTGAAAGGTGCTGATGGAGTAATTGCCGAGATCGGCGATTCGTTCGATGTGATAACCGCGCTTGGCCAGCGCCACCGCCATGTTCTGATAATGGATGTAGACGTCCGAGTAGAACGCCGGCACGCCACTACTTTCGTTAGTGGTGGTGATGGCATCAATCTCGCCGCGACGCAGCATCAGGTGCAGACGTTCCATGGGCGCGTAATAGGCGGTCAGCTCGAAGCCGGCATTATGCGCGGCGCGCTCCACCAGCTCATATTCCAGGCCACGCGGCTCCCCCTCGAACACATAAGGCGGCTTGTGCGTACCGAAGCCGACGTGCAGCACCTGCGCCGCAGCCGTCGCACTCAGGCACGCCAACATCAACACCAGCCACGCTCTGAACATCATCTCCCCCACTGTCGGTCCCGCCAGAGCATAGACGCCAGGCCACCTTCATAACCACAGTGGATGCCGGCCGATTCATTCCGCTTTGCCTTATCGAGGCTAGACTGGCTGCACGCATTTTGCGCCTGCCTTCAGGAGACCAAGACCATGCTCAAAGCCGAATACCAGCAACGCGGCCCGGTGCCGCAGGACGTGATCAGCGCAGTGCCACTGCAACTGCCGGAGCCCGCAGCCGGGCAAGTGCGGGTCAAGGTACTGGCTGCGCCGATCAACCCGTCCGACGTGCTGACCCTGACCGGCGCCTACGGCATGCTGCCGCCGCTGCCCGCCGTGGGCGGCAACGAAGGTGTGGGCAAGGTCGAGGCGCTCGGTGAAGGCGTGAGCAACTTCAAGGTCGGCCAGACCGTGCTACTGCCGGTCGGCTGCGGTACCTGGGTCACGGCTCTGAATGCCCCGGCGGAGAAACTCATCCCGCTGCCGGACGCCGACCCGCTGCAACTGGCCATGCTCACCGTCAACCCGCCCACCGCCTCGCTGCTGCTCAGCGAGTTCGTCGACCTCAAGCCGGGCGACTGGGTGATCCAGAACGCCGCCAACTCTGGGGTCGGCAGCTACCTGATCCAGCTCGCCAAGCTGCGCGGTTTCAAGACCATCAACGTGGTACGCCGTGATTCGGCCATCGCGGGCGTCGAGGCCGAAGGCGGTGACCTGGTGCTGGTCGACGGCCCGGACCTGGCCAAGCGTGTGCGCGCAGCCACTGGCGGCGCCGAAGTTCGTCTGGGCATCGATGCGGTCGGCGGCGTCAGCACCGACAACCTGGCAGCAGCCCTGGCCAACGGCGGCGTGCTGGTCAACTACGGCATGATGAGCGGCCAGTCCTGCCAGGTTTCGCCCTCCTCGTTCGTGTTCCGTGACGTGACCCTGCGCGGTTTCTGGCTGGCCAAGTGGTTCCAGCAAGCCAGCCCGGCGCAGCAGATGAAGGTGTTCGGCGAGCTGGTGCAACTGATCGCCAGTGGCAAGCTGAAGACCCGCGTCGCTGCTACCTATGACCTGGAACACATCAAGGACGCCGTAGCAGCCGCCGCCAGCGGCGAACGTGACGGCAAGATCCTGCTGGTGCCCTGAGCGCACCAACCGAGCGCCGTAGGGTCGGTCACGCTTTACCGATCCACCGCTCTGGTGGATGTAAAAAGCGACGCACCCTACGGCTTCACACTGCCCAAGGTGCGCCGGCCAGGCCATGGCCGATGGTGACGGCCGCACCGATCAGACCGGGCTACAGGTCGCTCAGGCTCCACCTCCGGCTAATCGCCTCGGTGATGCTCGCCGCAATGCTGCGGTCGAAGAAGTTGAACAGCTTGGCCAGAACAAGCAGGAAGAGAATGCGCCAGGCATTCGCGGCTTGCTGGGTAGGCTGCACGACAAGCCCTCCTTTTTTTGTCCGCGTGCGGCTTACTGCGGTGGCGCCTACCGAGCGCGGAATGACGCGCTGCGACCATTGGTTTGATTGATGCAGACCGATGAGGTGACGGCAAACCGGCGTCAATATTAGACCGAAGAACGCAAAGTGCTTTTTTCCGTGCTAGAACCAATGGGACTGGTCAATTCATGGCCAATGGCCAATACCCCACGGACTCGCCGGATTGTCACTGATGAAAACAAAAAAAGACGCCGTACCCCCCACCAAGGAAGCCACCCTGGCGGATATCGCCGACAACCTACTGGCGCCGCCCGCGCTGCCGGCGTTGAGCGAAACCAGTGAGCAGTATCTGTATTTCACCGAGCGCGATATCGAGCGCATCCTCGATAACCTCGATGGCCTGCGCAACATGGTCTTCCCGCTGGGCGAACCGCTCGACGAGGGCGAGTCCAGCCGTATCCAGCAATTTCCCTCGGTATGCCTGATCGGCCTTGGCCGCTGCGGCTCGAACATCGCCCTGGATGTCGCTTCCTTGGTCTACAACGCTCGGCAGTTCTATCTGGAAGAGTTTCACAGCGAAGCCAGCGCCGCCATCGAGCAGGCCTCGCGCCCCAGCCGTTGGATTCGCAGCAACCTGCTGCGCGCGCCGAGCAAGAGCAGCAAGCCGGTGTTTCTGATCGAGCCGCTGGTGATGCTGGGCGACCTGGACAAGGACATCGCCGGGCGTATCCGTTTTTCGCGCAAGGGCGAGATCAGCGGCTTTCTCGACGACTACAGCAAGATGAAGATCATGGACCTGTCCGAGGTGCACGCCGGTGGCGCCGGCAATGCGCCGATCCTCGGCCAGTACCTGGCCAAGATCATCCTCAACAAGGACACCCAGCGGTTCTCCAACGAAGACTGGAAATTCATCCACAGCTACCTGATCGACTCATGTGGCATCAAGGCCAACCAGTCGCGGCTGTACTTCTATATCTTCAGCGCTGGCGGTGGCACAGGCTCGGGCATGGCCTCGGAGTTCGGCCTGGCCCAGCAGTTCGCCTACATGAGCAAGACCTTCGACAGCAAGGCGCCGGAGGAAGACGACGCCGAACGTGATCGTGGCTTCGTCTTCGAGCCGATCTTCACCAGCGGCATCTGCATCCTGCCGAACATCTCCGACCAGCGCAGCGAGATGTCCGAAGCCCTGCACATCAACGCCGGGCGCCTGCTGTGCAAGTACCTGGCCGAGGAATGGGATTTCTCCTACAACTTCGACAACGAGCAAAGCAGCGCCGACAGCGTGATGCGCCGTATCCGCCCGTGGAACGCCATGATGCTGATTTCCAACGACATCATGCGCTACGCCGAGGAAAGCGGTGACGGCAGCATCCACCACATCGACGTGACCGCCATGGAGCGCCACGCCAACCAGTACATCTCGCAGCAGATCTTCAACATCCTCACCGCCCAGGCGGTAACCAGCGACTACGACCAGAACTACTTCCGCCGCGCCGGCATCGACATCGGCGAGACCATCCGCCTGGATGCCAACGACCTGTTCATGAGCCTGGCCGGCCCGGTGGCCGTGGCCTACGCCGAATCCGTGGTGCCCGAGCAGGCGGCCCAACTGTCGGAAAAATTCCGCGTGCTGGACAAGGAGCAACACCCGCCACGGCTGAACATCGACGATCTGTTCTTCCGCTCCATAGACCTGCCGCATTTCAACAAGGTGACCCAGGCCATCGAAGGCATCAGCCTGCTGCCGATCGAATCCAAGCGCTATCGCCAGGCGCTGGAGCAGTACAAGGCCAGCGGCTACGACGCCTCCCAGCTGAGCGACCTGCACTTCTTCAAGAACTGCTCCTCGGTGGTGTCGATCGTCTCGCTGCCCAAGGACTACAAGCTGTCCTACATGGACCTGAACCGCCTCAAGACCCACCTCAACAACCTCTTCCCCAACACCACGCTCAAGCGCTATGCACTGGTGATCGGCGCCTCGGCGAACCTGTCGCTGACTACGCTGATCGTCAAGAGCCCGTGCCTGTCGGACGACTTCCTGACCCTGATCGTCGCCTACATCAAGCGTTGCTTCGCGCGCGACCAGTACCGTTTCGACGACAGCCTGGACGACGCCATGCTCGACTTCATCGTCTCCGAGCGGTTCAACGAGGCGCAGCTCGACGCCATGCTCAACGAGTACGAAGACCCGGCGAAGATCCTCGATACCAACTGGTACGCGATCAAACCCATGTATGAGAAGAAGTACCGCGAGCTGATTCACGACGCCGAGAAGTTCGTCTCGATCAACGACATCCGCCTGTCGCGCGAAAGCGTCAAGCAGGCGATCAAGTACCTGCGCGAGATCTACCGCCATCGCATCGGCAAGACCCGGGTGATCTCACTCAACGACTACGGAAAATAGGTGGAACAAAAGTGCCTGTGCTTGACTGAACAGAGCACGCCAGCTGCCACCAAGCGGGGTGACTATGGACGGACTATCGATCCGCTTTCTCGCAGACCTGCCCGAGCACGGCCAGATGCTGCTCAATTGCGAACACGACCCCTGGCTCGTGGCGCTGTCATACGTCCTCGCCAGCGTCGGCAGCCTCAGTACCCTGACCATCGCCAGACACCTCGATCAGGTGCAAAGACGCGGCATGCGCCTGGTCTGGGGCCTGCTCGGGGGCTTGTGTCTGGCCGGCGCCATCTGGTCCATGCACTTCATCGGCATGCTGGCATTCCAGGCGCCGGTCGCCATCCGTTACGACCTCGCCACCACAGTGCTGTCGTTACTGGTGGCCCTGGCAGCCGCCCTGCTCGCCCTTTACTACATGGCCATGCCGCGTCCCGGCCTGAGCCGCCAGCTACTGGCGGCGATCATCATCGGCCTGGGCATCAGCGCCATGCATTACAGCGGCATGGCGGCGATCCGCTCCGATGCCCAGGCCTACTACCACGGCGGCCTGTTCACCCTGTCCATCGTCATCGCCATCAGCGCCAGCTTCGCCGCCCTGCTGCTCAATCGCTACGTGCGCCACGGATCACTGCAGCGCCAGCGCTGGATGAAATATTCCGCGGCGCTGGTGATGGGCGCTGCCATCGCCTCGATGCACTACACCGGCATGGCTGCGCTCCACCTGGTGGTGGCGCCAGGGACGCCGCTGCAGCTGCGTAGCGCCGACAACAGCGTGCAACTGGTGCTGATCGTCGCTTCCATCACCTTGCTGATTCTCAGCCTGAGCCTGGCGGCGGCCTGGATCGGACGCAAACTGGACGACCAGGAGCGCGACCTGCAGCGGGTCAACACGTTGCTGGTGCAGCTCGATCAAGCCAAGGCGTCGCTGGAACAAGTGGCGCATTTCGACCCACTGACCGAGTTGCTCAACCGCCGCGGCTTCAACCGGGTATTCGCCGCCGCCCTGGAGGAACACGCGATCACCGGCCGCAGCCTGGCGGTGATGTTTCTCGATATCGATCACTTCAAGCGCATCAACGACAGCCTCGGCCACGATGCCGGCGACGAGTTGCTGCGCGTGGTGGCGCAGCGCATCCGCAGCGCACTGCGCGAACGCGACATCATCGCGCGCTTCGGGGGCGACGAGTTCTGCGTGGTCGCCAGCCTCGACGCCAATGCCGACCCGCGCGCCCTGGCCGCACGCATGCTGGAGCACATGAAGGAGCCGATTGGCCTGGCCGGCCGCAAGATCGTGATGACCACCAGCGTCGGCATCAGCCTGTTTCCGCAGGACGGCAGCAGCGCCGACGAACTGCTCAAGCACGCCGATCTGGCGCTGTACCAGTCCAAGGGCAGCGGGCGCAACGTGGTGCATTTCTTCAACCCGCACCTGAAGCAGAAAGCCTCGCTCGAGCTGCAGCTGGAAGAAGACTTGCGCCAGGCCCTGCAGCAGGACAATGGCCTGATCCTCTACTACCAGCCGATCATCGATCTGCGCAGCGGTGCCCTGAGCAAGCTCGAGGCCCTGGTGCGCTGGTCTCACCCGCAGCACGGCCTGCTCACCCCCGAACGCTTCATCGCCATCGCCGAAGCCAACGGTTTCATCGATCTGCTCGACAACTGGGTGCTGCGCCGTGCCTGCCTCGACCTCAACAGACTGGATCACATGGGCTACCCGGGGCTGAAGATCGCGGTCAACTGCTCGGCGCTGAACCTGGCCAACGACCAGTTGCCCGGGCGTATCGAACAGTTGTTGAGCTCAACCCGTTGCCCGGCTCATTGCCTGGAGCTGGAGGTGACCGAGAGCGCACTGCTGAGCAATATCAACCGCGCCATCGGCCTGCTGGAGAATATCCGCGCGCTGGGCGTCAGCCTGTCCATCGATGACTTTGGCACCGGCTATTCCTCGCTCGCCTACCTGCGCCGCTTACCGCTGGACACGCTGAAGGTCGACCGCTCCTTTATCCAGGACGTAGCCCACTCCAGCCAGGACCGCGAGATCGTCCACGCCATCATCGCCATGGCCCATGCCCTGCATCTGAAGGTCGTCGCCGAAGGCGTGGAAACGGTCGAGCAGTTGGCCTTTCTGCAGCAGCGCGACTGCGATCAGGTCCAGGGCTATCTGTTCAGCAAGCCGGTACCGCTGGAAGAAATCCTGGCCCGCTTCCCTCCGCATTACCGGCCGCTGGAACGGGTGGCGGCCAGGTTCTGAGCCTTCGCCTCGCCGCTGAAGCGCCTCCCACAGCAGCCATGCAGCCCTGTAGGAGCGGCTTCAGCCACGACCCAGGCACCTCGCACTCAAGCCCTGAACGCCTGCAACCAGCCCAGACTCGCCTGCGTGCCCATCTCACCTGGCTTGTACTCGGCGCCCAGCCAGCCGCTGTAACCGCAGTCACGCAACGCGCCGAGCAGCGCCGGAAACGCCAGTTCCCCCGTACCCGGCGCACCACGCCCCGGCACATCGGCGAACTGCACATGGCCGATGCGCCCGGCCAGTAGGCGCATGCCGGCCGCCACGTCCAGCCCCTGACGCGCCATATGGTAGAGGTCGTACTGCGCGGCCAGATTCGGGTGATCCACGGCGCGCAGCAGCGCATCCAGATCCTGTGGCGTATTGATCAGGAAACCCGGCATGTCAATGGGGTTGATCGCCTCCACCAGCACACCAATGCCCAACGTGGCGAAGGCTTCGGCACTCTTGCGCAGGTTGGCGGCCAGACAATCCAGCGCCTGCTCGCGGCTCACGCCTTCGGCCAGGCGGCCGGGCAGCACGTTGACGCACGCCGGGCGGACCATGGCGGCGTAGGTCAGCGCCTCCTGCAATGCAGCGTCGAACGCTGCCTGTCGTGCCGGCACGCTGGCCAGGCCGGGGCCGCCGGTCATCAGATCGCCCGCCGGTACGTTGATCAACACCAGCGGCAGCGCGGTCAACTCCAGCACTTCCTTCAGGGCGAGCGCTGGCAACTCGTAAGGGAACTGAATTTCCACGCCATCGAAACCCGCGCTCATCGCCGCCAGCACGCGCTCGCGCAGGGGCAACTCGGTGAACAACATGGACAGATTGGCGGCAATCTTCATGGGCATTGCTCCCGCAGCATTTCCACCAGCGTGGCCGGGTCGCGCTGCAGGTTGCCCTGGCTGCCGTGCAGACGCATCAACTGCGCAGCCAGCCCGCTCATGGGTGTAGCACTGCCCTGCTGATGCGACAGCTTCACCGCCGTATCGAGGTCCTTGAGCAGCGTGCGCACATGCCATTTGATCGGCTCGAACTGGCTGGCCGCCATCTGCGGCGCCAGAATTTGCAGCGGCTTGGAATCGGCGAAACCACCGGCCAGGGCCGGGGCGATCAGGCTGGCATCGACCCCGGCGCGCTCGGCCAGCGCCACCACTTCGGCGATCACCAGGGCGTTGCAGGCAACGATCATCTGGTTGCACACCTTGGTCACCTGCCCCGCACCCACCTCGCCCATGCGCGTCAGGCGCTGGCCCAGGTGCGCGAGAATCGGGCGCACGCGCTCCACATCCTCTTCACGGCCACCGGCCATGATAGCCAGCGTACCGGCCTCGGCGCCGGGCGTGCCTCCGGACACCGGTGCATCCACCCAGCGCATGCCGCTGCGCGCCTCCAGCTCAGCGGCCATCTCACGCGTGGCAGCCGGCTCCAGGCTGGAGAAGTCCACCAACAGTTGCCCCGGCCGTGCGCCTTCGACGATCCCGCCCGGGCCGAACACCACCTCACGCACCACCTCGGTATTGGCCAGGCAGAGCATCACCACATTGGCATCGCGACACAGCTCGGCGGGGTTCTCCACCCGGTGCGCGCCCAGCTCCAGCAACGGTGCGCATTTATCCGGCGTGCGGTTCCAGAGGGTCAGCGGGTAACCGGCAGCGAGCAGGCGGCGGGTCATCGGCAGCCCCATCAGGCCGATGCCGGCGAAGGCCAGGGCGGGCAGTGAAGTGCTCATCTCAAACTCCGTTGTCAAAACGCGGTTGAAGGTAATCGGCGTACCGCTTCAGCGGCTCGATGAGCGCTCGGTCAGATAGGCGACGAGCGCCTCGGCATCGCCACTGAACTCCACTCGCGAAGCCTTGCTGTCGCGCTGGTAGGCATACATCGGGTCGTAATACTCGCGCAGCAGACCTTCGATCCAGCCCCGATGCAGTTCCACCAAGCCGGTGCTGCGCTGCACGTCCAGCGCTTCCTGCATCAGGCCGCGCAGGCGTGCATGACGCTCGCCGCCCAAGCGCCGCTGGATGTTGTCCAGACTCTGCAGCAGGCGTCCGGCGAAGCGCTCGAAGCCCTGCTCCTGGCCATGCACGGCAAGAAACTCGGCCGCCAGGTCGATCACGTAATCACCGAGGATACGCTCCACGCGCCCCTCGAAGCTGTCTTCGAGCCAGACCATCGGGTACTGCTGCATCCCCAGGTGCAGCGGCAGGGGCAACGAGCAGGTGCCAATCAGGCGGCTCTCATCCTCCAGTACGAACTGCTGCTGGCCGCGGGCGCGGCGCTTGAGCAGTTCCACCGCCAGGCGGTTCTCGAAATCGATCTGCGAGGGCTGGCTGGTGGCGCGCTTGCCGAAGCTCGACCCCCGATGATTGGCGTGCCCTTCCAGGTCGATGCTGTTGGCCAGGCGCGCCACCACTTCGGTCTTGCCGGTGCCGGTCATGCCACCGACGATGACAAAATCGCACTCGGCCACCGCCTGCTCGAGGGTTTCGATGAGGAAGGTACGCATCGCCTTGTAGCCGCCAACCACCCGGGGGTAGTCGATGCCGGCATCCTTCAGCCACTGCTGGACGATCTGCGAACGCAGGCCGCCGCGAAAACAGTACAGGTAGCCATCGGGATGGGCATTGGCGAAGGCCGCCCAGGCCTCGACGCGCTGCGCCTTGACCTTGCCGGAAACCAGTTGGTGGCCCAGTTCGATGGCGGCTTGCTGGCCCTTCTGCTTGTAGCAGGTGCCGACCTTCTGCCGCTCGATGTCGGTCATCAGCGGCAGGCTGGTGCTAGTGAGAAAGGCGCCCTTGGTGAATTCCACCGGGGCGCGCATATCCATCATCGGCACGTCGTTGAGAAAAAGTTCGCGATAGCCGGCGGTGTTGTCACGCATCAGGCCACCTCTACCGCGTAACGCTGTCGTTCGATCATCTGGCCGATGGGCGCAAGATTCAGGCCCAGCTCGGCCGCCACGGCCAAAAACTCTGCCTCGCCTTCGGCGGCTACCGCCACCAGCAAGCCGCCGCTGGTCTGTGGATCACACAGCAGGTTACGCTGCGCCTCGCTGATCGGCGCAATCTTCTCGCCATAGCTGTCGAAATTGCGCAGCGTACCGCCCGGCACGCAGCCCTCGGCCAGGTAGTGCTCGACACCCGGTAGGCATGGCACGGCCGCGTAGTCCAGTTGCGCGGTCAGCCCGGCGCCCTCGGCCATCTCCACCAGGTGGCCGAGCAAGCCAAACCCGGTCACGTCGGTCATCGCCTGCACACCGGCGAGCTTGCCGAAGCGGCTGCCCGGTTTGTTCAGGGTGCACATCCAGTCTCGTGCCAGCCCGACGTCCTGCTCGCGCAGCTTGGCCTTCTTCTCGGCGGTAGTGAGGATGCCGATGCCCAGCGGTTTGGTCAGGTACAGCTTGCAGCCGACCGTGGCAGTGTCGTTGCGCTTCATGTCTCGCTTGTCCACCACGCCGGTCACGGCCAGGCCGAAGATCGGCTCCGGTGCATCGATCGAGTGTCCACCGGCCAGCGGTATGCCCGCGGCATCGCACACCGCGCGGCCGCCACGGATCACCTCTCGGGCGACCTCCGGTGTAAGCACGTTGACCGGCCAGCCGAGAATGGCGATGGCCATCAGCGGCTCGCCGCCCATGGCGTAGATGTCGCTGATGGCGTTGGTGGCGGCGATGCGGCCGAAGTCGAAGGGGTCATCGACGATGGGCATGAAGAAATCAGTCGTGGAAACCACGCCGCGCTCTTCATCGAGCGCATAGACCGCAGCGTCGTCGCGCGAGGCATTGCCGACCCACAGCCGTGGATCGAGGTTCTGCGCGCCGCTGCCCGCCAGGATCACATCCAGCACCTTGGGAGAAATCTTGCAGCCACAACCCGCACCGTGGCTGTACTGGGTCAATCGGATCGGCTCGCTCATGGCATCGCTCTCGGCAAATCGGAAACAAGGCGCGGATTCTAGCAAAGCTGTTCTTTAACCAGCTCGCCCCTATAATCGCCCGCGTCTCGACTACCCTCAGCAGGCGCACCTGCGCCACTGCGAACCTTTTCCGCCATTGAACCGGAGAATCTTCATGTTCAAACATATCCTGGCCCTGGCCGCCGGCTTGACCCTGTCCTTTTCCGTTGTCGCCGCCGACGTTCTCAAGGTTTCGGCCATCCCTGACGAGGCTCCCACCGAGCTGCTGCGCAAGTTCAAACCGCTGGGCGCCTACCTGGAACAGGAGCTGGGCATGAAGGTGGAGTTCGTGCCGGTGGCCGACTACGCCGCCGTGGTCGAGGCGCTGGCCGCCGACCGTATCGACATGGCCTGGCTGGGCGGCTTCACCTTCGTCCAGGCGCGCCTGAAGACCGGCAACGCCGTGCCGCTGGTACAGCGCGAGCAGGATGCCGAGTTCACCAGCAAGTTCATCACTGCCGATCCGGCGGTCAAATCCCTGCAGGATCTCAAGGGCAAGACCTTCGCCTTCGGCTCTGTGTCCTCCACCTCCGGCAGCCTGATGCCGCGCTACTTCATGCTGCAGGACGGCATCAAGCCGGAAGACTTCTTCAGCCGCGTGGCTTACTCCGGTGCGCACGACGCCACTGCAGCCTGGGTCCAGGCCGGCAAGGCCGACGCCGGCGTGCTCAACGCCTCGGTGTGGCAGAAGCTGGTGGACGCCAAGAAGGTCGACACCGACAAGGTCAAGGTCTTCGCCACCACCCCCACCTACTACGACTACAACTGGACGGTACGCGGCAACCTCGACCCGGCGCTGCAGGAGAAGATCAAGACGGCCTTCCTCGCCCTCGACCCGGCCAAGCCGGAGCAGAAGGCGATTCTCGACCTGCAGGCCGCCAGCCGCTTCATCGAAACCAAGCCTGAGAACTACGCAGGCATCGAGGAAGCCGCTCGCGCTGCCGGCCTGTTGAAGTGAGCATCGCCCTGCGTGGCGTGGGCCTGGCCCACGCCAACGGCAAGGTCGCGCTCGACAACATCGATCTGCGGGTAAGCCCCGGCGAACGGGTCGCCATCATCGGCCCCTCCGGCGCCGGCAAGACCACCCTGCTGCGCCTGCTGGCCACCAGCCTGCAACCCACGCACGGCGAGATCGAACTGTTGCAGAGCAACCCCTGGCGCCTGGCTGCCCGCCAGCGCCAACGGCTGCGCGCGCGTATCGGCCTGATCCACCAGTCTCCGCCGCTGCCACCGCGCCAGCGCGTGGTCACCGCCGTGCTGGCCGGCAAACTTGGTCAGTGGTCGCTGGCCAAGGGCCTGATCAACCTGCTGCATCCGCTGGATGCCAGCGGCGCCCAGGCAGCCCTGGCACGCCTGGACATCAGCGAACAACTCTACCAGCGCTGCGACCAGCTCTCCGGTGGCCAGCTGCAGCGCGTCGGCATCGCCCGCGTGCTGTATCAGGCGCCCGAGCTGATCCTCGCCGACGAGCCAGTCTCGGCCATGGACCCGGTGTTGGCCGGCCATACCCTGGCCGTGCTCAACCGCGAGGCCGCCGAGCGTGGCATGACCCTGCTGGCCAGCCTGCACGCCGTCGACCTGGCACTGGCGCACTTTCCCCGGGTGGTCGGCATTCGCGACGGGCGCATCGCTTTCGACCTGCCGGCAGCTGAGGTGCAGCCCGCGCAACTGCAGGCGCTGTACGCCAACGAGCAGTTGCAGGCCGCGCCCAGCCCGTCCGTGCAGGCGCAACCGGCGCATATCCCACGATGCTGAGCACCGCTCCACGCGACCCCGCTGCCCTGCCGCGTCTGCTGATCACCGCGCTGGCACTGCTGTTGTTGTGGCCGGGCATCCACCTGAGCGAGCTGGACCTGAGTGTGCTGGTCGATGGCGACAACAGTCGCGCCATGGGCAATTTTCTCGCTGGTTTCTGGCCTCCTGCGCACGATGCCGAGTTCCTCGCCCTGCTCGGCCGCGCCACCCTGGAAACCCTGGCCATCGCCACCGCCGGCATGAGCCTGGCGCTGCTGATCGCCATTCCCGCCGCGCTGCTGGCCAGCCGTGCGCTGTCGTTGTCGGCCGTACACCGTGGCGGCCGCCCGGCCTGGTGGGCGAACCTGGCGCGCTGGCCGGTGCGCGGCCTGCTGATCTTCCTGCGCAGCGTGCCGGAGATCGTCTGGGCACTGCTGTTCGTGCGCGCCGTCGGCCTCGGCCCCACCGCCGGGGTGCTGGCCATCGCCATCACCTACGCCGGCATGCTCGGCAAGGTCTATGCGGAAATTTTCGAGTCGGTGGACGCCCGCCCGGCACGCGCACTGCTGGGTGCCGGCAGCAGCCGCCTGAGCGCCTTCGCTTACGGCGTGCTACCCAATGCCGCCGGCGAGATGCTGTCCTACACCGTCTACCGCTGGGAATGCGCCATTCGCGCTTCGGTGGTGATGGGCTTCGTCGGCGCCGGTGGCCTGGGCCAGCAGATCGACCTGTCACTGCGCATGTTCTCTGGCGGCGAAGTGGCCAGCATGCTGCTCACCTTCCTGCTGCTGGTGCTGCTGGCCGACCAGTTCAGCCGCCTGCTGCGCGCGAGGCTGACATGAGAGCCGGCAACCTGATTCTGCTCGCTGCCATCCTCGGCGCGGTGATCGCCTCGTTCCTCTACCTGGGCATCGACCTCGCCGCCCTGGTCGCCGGCGACAGCCTGGCGCAGATGGGCCAGTACGCCAGCGGTTTCCTGCGGCCGGACTTCTCTACCACGCACCTGCAGGCCATCGGCCAGGGTGCGCTCGAAACCCTGGCCATGTCCGCCCTCGGCACCCTGCTCGCCGCCCTGCTCGGCCTGGCCCTGGCCTTGCCGGCCGCCGGCCGTTTCGGCGGCGTCGCCCTGCACGCCACACGCCTGCTGCTCAATGCCCTGCGCGCCATCCCCGAACTGGTGTGGGCCGCGCTCATGGTGCTGGCCGCCGGCCTCGGCCCCAACGCCGGCACCCTGGCCCTGGCCCTGCACACAGCCGGCGTGCTCGGCCGCCTGTTCGCCGAAGCGCTGGAAAACACCCCGCGCGAACCCGCTGATGCCATCCGCGAAAACGGCGGCGGGCGCGTGGCCGCCTTCTGCTACGGCACCCTACCCGGCGTCTGGCCGCAACTGGTGGCTTACACGCTCTACCGCTGGGAGAACAACATCCGCATGGCCAGCGTGCTCGGCTTCGTCGGCGCCGGCGGCCTGGGGCAGATGCTCTACATGAGCCTCAGCCTGTTTCAGGAAGCCCAGGCCGCCACGGTAATCCTGGCCATGTTGCTGCTGGTGCTGATGGTCGATGGTTTGAGTGGCTGGGCGCGGCAGCGCTGGGTGAGCTGAGTGGCCAAGACCGCAGCGCATTGATGAGTGGCCGCCCGCTGATCCGCGCCGGAGCGGCATCGCGATATCGGTATTCTGCGTCCTCATCGACGCGGAGATATTCGGCCAACACGTGGCCAGCCGCCGAGCAAAGGCAAGCCCCACCTGTTCCTGCTCGAGGTGATGGATATATGCATTACCAACCATCTGGCGCGTACAGCACCGACTCTGCGAAGGAAACGGCGGACAAGTAGCAAACAGGCTCCATGCGGAAACCTGTCGGGAGGCGGGTTTCTACGTCGCCAAACCGCCGGTTCTGTTCGCCTAGAAGCTCCAGGATCGCTCAGCCTGTTTCAAAAGGCCTTGGCCTTGCTGCTCGTACTGCCAGCGGATGGTTTCAGGTTTGGGTGAAGCGGAGCTGACAGGCGGCAAACGGCCAGAAGCAGACATTCATCCCACTTCAATCCAGAGCATCACAAAATACGATATAGGGCGCCTGAGAATCCAAGAGTGGTTGAGCGTTGTGCATGGCGCGCTGGATAGAATGCTGCTCCATGGCCGTCAGGCGGTGCTTGCCCAGATTGCATTGGATTCCCGAGGGGTTGAGCTCTAGGGAGAACAGGCCAGTGAGATGTTCCCCTTCCTTGCTCAGCAACAGCTCCATAAATCCCTCATTTCTTGTGTTAGCCACCAGGTAGATCAGCCCTTCGACGGATGCCACGCCGCACCAATACACCTCATCCCAAAGCTGGGTAATACCTTGATCAGTAGCGACTGTCGGCAGGCTCCAAGAGTCTCCCTCAACCGTCAAAGTTTTCAGCACATCCAACAGGCGTTCACGGGCGAGAACATTGAGCGTGTACCTGCATTTGCCTCGAAGAATGAAATTTGGGTCGCGCTCTGATGGAGCCATTAACGTCGCCTCGCTGATGACTTTCGCCGTCAGCAAATAGCTCAGAGCGATCTCCGAGGGTTGTTCACTCCAGCCATTGATATCCGAAACAGGTGGTATCCAGAGCACATGCACTGTTTCTCCTGTATGCGGCAAGTGGTCTTTGTCGAAGCAGGCGGACGTGGTGCTGCCCAGGGCCGGTAGAATATCCTTCAGCCGCAGCGAAGGAGCGCCATGATCAATTTCCGATCCGTTAGGCCAAAAAGTTGGGGCATAGATGTTCACACGTTTACCCCCGATGTTGAATTAGGCCGTCGATGATCATGGTGGTGGCTGGGATTAAATTTTGAGAGTGAGTTATCTGGCAGAGTTTATCAGTAGATTCGCAGCGCCTCTTTCTTCCTGCGTCATGTTCAACGATGTGCACTCGCCTTTCGCAATGTGATAAGCGTTTGGCACCTCGCTGCCACTTCCGGGGTAGCCGCGGCTAGGGTGGACAGCACCTGATACATCTCCTGAGCGTCTGGAAACGGGTATGCATCCAGGCTTATGGCAATCGTCAGCTTGCGCGTGTCCTGCCCGTCTCTAAGCCACGTTTCGACCTCCCGCATCATGGCTGAGCCGTTGTCGTTCGTTTGCCAAACCAACAGATTGAACAGGTCGGCAACCAGCCCTTCAGGCACCGTCCTGGGAATTTCCGCGAACAGGCGATTAGCCAGATCAAGTTCGCCAAATACGCTGACTACGTCATACGCTGCGTCAAACGCTAGTGTGTACTCGGCAGCGTTGCGCTCAATAGCAATAATATCGAGCGCGTGTTGGAGAGATGGGTGCATCCAGACACTCCATAGACAAAAAAGCAGGCAGATTTATTTGGATCACAGTCTGCTTCTGGCCGATAGCCGCCTCTCATTGATGAGACAATGGCGAACAGGCCACGGTTATGGCTTGAATGATCAAGCAGAAGCGAAATTAATCGTGGTCTGTCCCACATCTACGCGCTGGCAAATGGGGGCATCTCCTGGCAGATCACCCCGCGCATCCTCAGCGCCGCCATCGCCAGCCCTGACCGCGCAGCAGCCAAGCGCGCCTTCGAGGCGATGATGACCATGAGCAGGATCGACATCGCGACGATCGAGGCGGCGCTGAATGGTTGATCCGTGATATTCAAGCGCGGGCGTTCTTTTTCTGCAGGATGTCCGAGGCTTCGTTGTAGGCGCTCTGGAAGGCTTCGCTGCCGATCCAGGCCAGCGCGGTCTCTTCGTCCTCGTCATGGAAGATGGCGCGATAGACGATCAGCAGGCCCATCATGAAATCGGTCGCGGCCTCCTGCGATTCTTCTGCGACCACCAGTTCCAGCACCGGGTATTGCAAGAATACCAGGCACAGGGCAAGCAGGCTGATGCCTTCGCCGGCCTTCATGGCCTGGAACAGGTCGTCGAAATGCGCGGGGTCGAAGCCGTTTTCCTCGATGTCCTTGAAGTCGAAGGTGGCGAGGTCGATCTCGACATCATCGAAAGGTTCGTTGATAAAGGGATTGGCCAGAATCGGGTGGACGACGTTGGCCTGTGGCTTGGGCTTGCCCATGCGGTTCTGCTTGGCCTTGGTCTTGGCCCGCTGGGCGCGCTTCTTCTGTTTGTCTGGAGAGGCCATGGGGGCGAATTCCTCGTTGGCTGCAGCCATGTTCATGGCCCGGAATGATCAGGCGCCTATTGTATGCAGTCTTGGCCAGGGCCTGCGGTTGAATTTTCTGGCCGAGAGCCGCGACCTTAACGAGGGGATTGACCGCTGCTGCCGTCAGGATGAATGGATGACAAGGACCTCGACAGTGCCATGACCAACCGCCAACATCTTCATCGAGAAGGCTACGCCCTGCTGCGCCAGGCGGTTCCTTCGGGCTGGCTGGATGAGCTGCGTAGCGCATTCGATGCCGGCGTCAAAGCCTCGGAGCAATGGCCCGTGCCGCGCGGCCCCGGTTGGCGCCACGCGCTGCTTGATCATGAGCCCAGGATTCAAGCCGTGTGCCGCTTGCCACAGCTGCTGGCGGTGGTCGGTGAACTGATCGGCGAGCGCTTCTTCCTCGCCCAGGTGGAAGGCCGTGAACCCCTGGCAGATGGCGGCCACCAGCAACTGCACCGTGATCTCTCGATGCAGCGCCCAGGCGATATCGCCAACGTCATGGTCTACTTCGACGACTACGGCCCGGACAATGGCGCCACCCGCATCGTCCCCGGCAGCCACCGCCCAAAACCGGGCGAGCCACCATTCGACTTCAACGACGAGTCGCGCTCCGTGCAACTTGCCGGTGCCGCGGGCGACATCCTGGTATTCGACGTCGACCTGGTACACGCCGGTAGCCGAAACCTAACCGGCCGACGTCGCCGTTCGATCCTGATCAGTTATTTCGCCGAGGCGCTGTACGAGTCACACCTGCAGACGCGGAACCTGCGGGGCATTCGCATGGATGCCAGCGAGCGCTTCGAACCCATGGACGGTAGCGACTCGTTGACCAGCGGGGCGTAACCGAGTGATTAACACGCGACACTCGCATCCCTGGCCGGGGGCAGGCCAAACAGGCGGCGGTATTCTCGACTGAACTGCGAGACGCTTTCGTACCCAACGGCGAATGCCGCACTGCTGGCAGTTACCCCCTCCCCCAGCATCAGCCGACGCGCTTCGATCAAACGCAGCTGCTTTTGAAATTGCAACGGCGTCAGCGACGTCTGGTTACGAAAGTGCTGATGGAAAGACGAGGTGCTCATGCCGGCCACAGAAGCCAGATATTCCACTGGCAGGGATCGGTTGAACTCGGTGCGCAGCACCTTCACCGCCCGCGCGATCCGTTGCGCATGGCCGTCCGGCCAGCCCAGACGGCTGATTGCCGAGCCGTGACGCCCAGCCAACAACCAGTAGTGCAGCTCACGCACCAGCGAAGCATGCAACACCGCTGCCGAAGCCGGTCGATCCAGCAAGCGCATCAGGCGCAGCGCAGCCTCGGCCACCTCGCTATCGGTAGGCTCGATCCTGATCGGCGCCTCGTCCGCAACCGGAGCTGACTTCATTTGCTCCATCAACTCGGTCAGCAAGGCTGGATTCAGGTCGATCACCAGCGAGATGTAAGGCTCTGCGGGACTCGCTTCGATGATCTGACTGACCGTCGGTACATCGGCGCTGATCAACAAGGAATCGCCCGCTCTGAAGGTGAACGTGCGCGCACCCGTCATGACCTGCTTGCCGCCCTGTAGCACAAGGCAGGCAAGAGGCCGGGTGATCGCGTAGTCCAGCCCACTGGGCTGCTGCGTGCGGATGATGGTCAAGCCTGGAATGGGTGTTTGGGCAAGCCCATCGGGATCGGCATGTTGATCCAGATAGTCGCGAACGACCGCCAACAACGTCTTGCTCATCGTGGCTTCCTGAGGCTGGTCATGGGCACGTTGTTCACCCTTGGAGAAATAGGCAAAAAGCGTCGAGGTTTCGGTAAGGACGGGGTTACCCCACGGATCACACAATGAAATCCTCCTTACCAACCAGAGGTTTTTACCATGACCAAGATCGCCATCGTAACTGGCTCCAGCCGTGGCCTAGGCCGTAATACCGCCCTGAATATCGCTCGTCAGGGTAACGATGTCATCGTCACGTATCACAGTCAGGCCGATGCAGCGCTGGCCGTGACAGCCGAAATCGAGGCGCTGGGGCGAAAGGCTGTTGCACTGCAACTCGATGCAGGCAATGTCAGCACATTCCCCGCTTTCGTGGAGCGCCTGCGCCAGGCGCTACGCGACACCTGGCAGCGCGACAGCTTCGATCATCTGGTCAATAACGCCGGACACGGGGACATGGCCTCGATTGCCGAAACCAACGAGGCGCAGTTCGATGCACTGGTGAACGTGCACTTCAAAGGGGTGTTCTTCCTCACCCAGGCGCTGCTGCCGCTCATGGCCGAGGGCGGTCGTATCGTCAATATCTCCTCCGGGCTGACACGTATCGCCTACCCGGGCTTTGCGGCCTACTCGGCAGTCAAAGGAGCGGTGGAAGTGCTGAGCATCTACCTGGCCAAGGAGCTGGGTAGCCGCGGTATCGCGGTCAATACCGTGGCGCCCGGCGCGATCGAGACGGACTTTCTAGGCGGTGCCGTACGCGACATGCCGGATCTGAATACGGTATTCGCAAATATGACGGCACTGGGTCGCGTTGGCGTGCCAGACGATATCGGCCCAATGATCGCCAGCCTGCTCGGTGAGCAGAATCGCTGGATCAATGCTCAGCGCATCGAAGTATCTGGCGGGCAGACGATCTGACCTCCAGGCGACACCTCATACGCCCCGGAAAGTGTTCGTATCGCTACGATCACTTGCCGGCCAGTTCTAGCTCCGAGGCGGCTGCGCCTTGATCCCCTCCCGTATCAGCTCAAGATAGCGCCGAGCCCCCAGACCAAGCGGCCGGCCGCTGTTCCAGACGATGTCGACCCAGAGCCGCAACTGGCTGGCCATGTTGCCGAACTGCACCTCCTGCAAGCTGCCCGAGGCAATCAGCGCAGCGACCAGGGGCACCGGCAGGTACGCCCAACCCAGCCCTGCCTGCACCAGGTTCAGCGTGGCCAGGTGGCTATCGGTGAGCCACACCCGGTGCGAGAGGATCACCTGCGGATCCGTCGCCGAAGGCGAACCTGCGGCGACGACGATCTGCCGTGCATCGCTCATGCTCCGCTCATCCATTTCCTTCAGGTACTCCGGCACGGCCACCGCCACCAGCAACTGGCTACCGGCTTCAAGAAAGTGTTCGCGCTCATCGATGCCGGGACGCTCGAACACCAGCGCCAGATGGGCGCTGCCCTCGTGTATCAGGCGCACGGCCTCGGCCTGCGAGGCGGAACGCACCTCTATCTCCAGCATGGGAAATTCCTGCGCCAGGCCGATCAGTGGCCGGCTCCACATGCCGGTCTGCAGCTCCGGCGCCATGGCGATGATCAGGCGCCGTTCCAGCCCCTGATGCAGTTGCAGCGCCTGGGCATCCAGGCGGTTGAGCTGGCTGGCCACCTGGCGCGCCTGGGGCTCCAGCGCCAGCGCCGCCTCGGTCGGTAGCGCCTTGCGCGTGCTGCGGTCGAAGAGTTCCAGATCCAGTTCGGCTTCGAGCTGGGCAATTGCCATGCTCACGGCCGAAGGCACGCGCCCCAGCCGTCGAGCTGCGGCGGAAAACGAGCCCGCATCGAGCACGGCGAGAAAAACGCGCAGGGTTTCGCTGTTGAATGCCATGGTTGCTGTCAGTTTTCCTGATAACTATCGTCTTTGTTTATCAGATAAACCAACTTAGGTTCCACTTATCTGCAACAGCAAGAGGAACAACGTCATGGCTCACAACTGGAAAGATCAGGTCGCACTGGTCAGCGGCGCGGGTAGCGAACAGGGTATCGGCATGGCCATCGCCAGGCGTCTGGGCGCGGCCGGGGCGAAGCTGATCGTCACCGCCAGCAGCGCGCGCATCACCGAGCGTGTAGCCGAGTTGCGTGCCGAGGGCTTCGAGGCCGAGGGCCGGGCAGTCGATCTCACCGACGAAGCCGGCGTGCAGGCGTTCGCCACCTGGGCCGAAGGGTTGTGGGGGCACGTCGACATCCTGGTGAACAACGCCGGCATGACCATGCAGGGCAGCCCCGAGAAGCTCGAGGAGGTGTCCAGCATGAGCCTGGAGAACTGGAACCAGACGATCGCACGCAACCTGACCACGGCCTTCCTGCTCACCCGCGCCGTGCTGCCGGGCATGCGCATGCGCGGCTACGGGCGCATCATCCATATCAGCTCCACCACCGGCACCAAGGCCGGCCACCCCGGCGAAGCGGCCTACAGCGCTGCCAAGGCCGGCATGGTGGGAATGAACATGGGCCTGGCGCTGGAAGTGGCCCGCCAGGGCATTACGGTCAACTCCGTGGCACCGGGCTGGATCGCGACGGGCTCGAGCACGCCACATGAACAGCGCGCCGCCGCCTACGTACCGATCGGCCGCGCAGGCCGCCCCGAGGAGGTGGCGTCAGCCGTGGCCTTCCTCGCCTCCCCAGAAGCCAGCTACATCACCGGTGAAGTGCTGGTGGTGGATGGCGGCAACTGCCTGATCGAGGACAAAGCACCATGAGCGCCACAAGCGAGGTTCGCCCCGTCGTCCTGATCACCGGCGCCGCAGGGGGCGTGGGCAGTGCGCTGGTCGCACGCTTTCTGGCCGGTGGCTGGCTGGTGTTCGCCACCGATGCCAACGCCAGCGGCCTGGACGATCTGGCCCAACGCCACGCAGTGGCCGGCAGTTTGCCGGCGGACATCCGCACAGCGGCGGCCTGCAATGCCGTGGTGAGCGCGGCAGTCAGGACATGCTCGCGGCTCGATGCAGTGATCAACGCGGCCGGGGTATGGCGCGAAGGGCCAGTGGAAGACTTAAGCGAGGAGGATTTCGACCTGGTCCTGGACGTCAACCTCAAGGCCAGCTTCTTCATCTGCGCCGCCGCTATCCCACACTTGCGTGAAACGCACGGCGCCATCGTCAATATCTCCAGCGATGCCGGGCGCCAGGGTAATCCGAATGCGGCCGCCTACTGCGCCAGCAAGGGTGGCCTCACCCTCTTCACCAAGGCGCTGGCACTGGACCTGGCGCCCTACGGAGTGCGCTGCAACGCCGTCTCGCCCGGCGACATCGAGACGCCGATGCTCAAGTTCCAGGCCGAGCGCTATGGCAATGGCGACCCGGCAGCCTACTACCGCGAGTTGCTGGAGAAATATCCGCAAGGTGAACAGGCGCGCTTCATCCAGCCGGAGGAAGTGGCCGAGCTGGCGTTTTTCCTCTGCCAGCCCGGCGCCCGCTCGATCACCGGTGCCGACATGGCCATCGACCAGGGCGTTTCAGCCGGTCACTGATCGCCCCGCCGTTCGTAGCGATGCTGGATGCGCGCCAGCTCACCCGAACGGCGCAGCTGACTCAGGGCAGCGGCCCAGGCCGCGACCAGCTCATCGTCACAGTCGCGGCTGAAGGCGATGTACAACGAAGAACGGTAAAGCTCGATGGGCACCCGCCGGAGGGTGTCCGGGGCGATGTCCAACTGGCGGCTGTAGTAGGCCACACCTGCATCGGTATCGCCGACGATCACCTCGGTACGCCCGGCCAGGAGCATGCGATAGAGCTGGTAACTCTCGGCCGCGCTCTTGTCGAGGTTCTTGAACCCCAGTGAATCGAGCGTTCTCGGCACCAGGCCTGCGTGGCGCGTGGTGATCTGCGGCGCGCGCATCAACTGCTCCAGGGACGTGATCGGCGCAGTCGAGCCGGCCAACTGATAGGGGTAGATAGACTCCTCCACGATTGGCCCGACCCATTTGTACAGCGGCTCGCGCTCGGGTGTGCGGAACATCGAGTACATGATGGTTCCGGGGTGATTCTGCAGCGCATAGGTGGCGCGCATGGTGGGCAACAGGGTGGTTTCGAAGTCATCCCCGGTAAGCGCCATGATGGCCCGCACGACCTCCGTCGACATACCGGTGAGGTGGCCGTTTTCCTCATAGTTGTAGGGCGCCCATTCTTCCGTGACGATCTGATAGGTCCCTGCCCTGGCCAAGGCGCCAGACAACGAGCACAGCAGCACTAGAAAGAGGATCGAAGGCTTCACGCATCGTGCCTGGCGATTCGGAGGTTCAGGCAATCATAGCCGCTGTCGTCTGCATCGCATTGTTGATCGGCTGAGAGCAAAAAAATCGTTGCACAGGCCGAGGCGAAGGTTAAAGTTCTGCTTCAACCTATGACTAGAGCAGCACCATAAAAGGCGCAATTGGCATGAAGATCGGCGAACTGGCGCAACGCACCGGCCTGGCGGCCTCGCGCATTCGTTTCTATGAAAGCATTGGCCTGCTCAAACTGGTGGAGCGTCAGGCCAACGGCTATCGCAGTTACCCGGAACAGGCCGTGATGGTGCTCAACCTGATCACCACCGCCCAGCAAGCCGGCTTCAGCCTGGATGAGCTGCGTACCCTGCTGCCGCAGGATCTGTCGCAGTGGCAACACGGCAAACTGCTCGACACCTTGCAGGCAAAGGTGAAAGACATCGAAGCGCTGGAGCAGCGCCTGGCCCAGAGCAAGACGCACCTGCTGGCACTGATCGACGAGATCGAAAGCAAGCCGGACGACCTCGACTGCGCCGCCAATGCCAAGCGGGTGCTAGCAAAGATGAACCTGGGCGAACCGAGCGGGCGACCCAAACGCGCGAAGAAATGAGCGACCGCTCGCCATACCGGCATCAGCGCCCAGCGAGCGGACTCTCGCGAAACGCCTGCACGGTGCAGCCAATACAGGCCTTGCCCTCCTCGGCTCGGCCCTTCGTCACTCCGGACTCGTCAGTTGCGCCAGTGGTTCTGGCGCATAGAGCGCGCTCTGGAAGTCCGGCACGTATTCGTACCTCATCATCTTGCCCAGCTTCAGCGACTCGATATAGGTCGAGAGGCTGCCAGCACCGAGCTTGAGATTCACCGCTTCCGCGTTCGAGCTGGAGGCATGGCTCATCTGCCGGGAAACGGCATAGCCGTAGGCAAGCTCACCATCGTGACCAATATTGGTGAAGCTGTTGGTCACCAACTCCGGTTCGCTGGAGACCTCAGCGAGCTTCTCCACCTCGAAGGTAACGTCGGGCTTGCCGGTTTCGCTGTCGGCGATTTCGAAGACGAGACGCTCGTCGGTCTCGCGGTAATCAATGGGCGCCAGCCACTTCGGCAGGTTGTAACCAACCACACCACGCACTCGCGCCAGTTCGGTGTTGACCGGCAACTTGAGCACGTACCCCCAGAAGTCCTTGGACAGCGATTGGCCAAGCAGACTGATGGGCCCCAGGTTGGCATTGCCAGGCTTGTTGGTGACGATGGACAGCGCGATCTCGTTGTAGCTGTCGTTATCGCAGTAGTGATAGGCGTAGGCGGTGAAGGCAACCAGCCCCCTGCCCGGCCAGATTTGCAGTGGCTGCACCTGCTCCAGCACCGCTGCGGGCATCAGCTCGCGCAACCTGTCCAGATCGGCGGTGAACACCGCCGTGACGCGCGTGTTGCGGTAGTAGAAGTTGGGTGAGTAAGACTCGAAGCCCATGTCTACCCTGGTTTTCTGCAGGCCGCGAAACCAGCTGAGGTCGATGTCCGGCGCCTCGGCAGCGATGACCGCCAGCGGTGGATTGGAGTGATAGCGATCATAAAGCCCACCCGCCACCACAGGCACGGAATGGCCGGCAATATCGATCATTGCAGTGGGCGCTTCAGCGTCCTGTGCCCATAGCGGCATTGCGGCGGCGTTGAGAATCACACCGACCAGAAGTGCAGTACGTTGGCGTTTCAGGCGTTTGGTAAGTTCGACCAGCTGTTTCATCGTTGTCATCCGCGTTGAGAAATTCACCTATGCCCATCGAAACGCTCTCCGAGGGGCAGACGCGGCAACCCTAAGGTTAAATATAACTTAAAGGTCAAGCAGCAGAATCGGCGCCCCGCCCGAGGCGAAAAGGCGCGACGTGCGAGGGCGTATACGACGAAAACGACCCTTGACATTAAAGTGAACTTTAAAGTTAAGGTCGCCACACCCCAAGCCGAGGAAGCGCCCATGACCCTGTTCGATCCCCTTGCCCTGCCCAACGGCTCGACCGTTCCCAATCGCATCGCCAAGGCGGCGATGGAAGAGAACATGGCCGATGCCGACCACGCCCCTTCCGAGCAGCTGATACGGCTCTACCAGGCCTGGGCTGAAGGTGGTGCGGGTCTGCTGATCAGCGGCAACGTGATGGTCGATAGCCGCGCCATGACCGGGCCCGGTGGCGTGGTGCTGGAAGATGACGCGCAGCTGGCCAGGTTCGAGCGCTGGGCGCGTATCGGCCGCGCCAAGGGTGCGCAGTTCTGGCTGCAGATCAATCATCCGGGCCGGCAGATGCAGTCCAACCTGGGCCAACCGACCTGGGCACCTTCGGCCGTAGCGCTGGAGCTGGGCAACCTGTCCAAGCGTTTCGCCACGCCGCAGGAAATGACCCCGGCGGTGATTCAGGAGGTGATCGAGCGCTTCGCCCGCACCGCGCGCCTGGGCGAGCAGGCCGGCTTCACCGGAGTGGAAATCCATGCCGCGCATGGCTACCTGCTCAGCCAGTTCCTCTCACCGTTGAGCAATCAGCGCAGCGATCAGTGGGGCGGCTCGCTGGAGAACCGTGCACGCCTGCTGCTGGAGATCGTCAAGGCGGTGCGCGCCGTGGTCTCGCCGGGCTTCGCCGTGGCGGTCAAGCTCAACTCGGCGGACTTCCAGCGCGGCGGCTTCAGCGCCGAGGATGCCCAGCAGGTAGTGCGCCTGCTCGACGGGCAAGGTGTGGATCTGGTCGAGTTGTCCGGCGGCAGCTACGAAGCGCCGGCCATGCAAGGCCAGGCCCGCGACGGCCGCACGTTGGCGCGCGAAGCCTATTTTCTGGAATTTGCCCGCGAGATCCGCGCCGTGGCGAGCATGCCGATCATGGTCACCGGCGGCATCCGCCGTGCACCGGTGGCACAAGAGGTGCTGGCCAGCGGCATCGAGATGGTCGGCATCGGCACGGCCCTGGCCATCGACCCGAACCTGCCGCGCGACTGGCAGCTCGGCCTCGGCAGCGCCCCTCAGCTGCCGCCGATCACCTGGAACAACAAGGTGCTGGCTTCGTTGGCGAACATGGCGGTGGTGAAGTATCAGCTGCACAAGCTCAGCCAAGGTCGAGATAGCCAGCCCGGCGTATCCCCCTTGTGGGCGCTGGTGAAGCAGCAGGTGAAAGACCTCTTGCGCACTCGTCAGTACCGGCGCTGGATGGCGCAACGCGCAGCACGTTAAGCGTCCCTTCGTTCTCAGGGTTCGCCAATCTGCAGGCGGCGGCCTCGCCGCCAATGGCACCCGCAGCCTGGCCCGGAGACAACCGAAACGGCGTTTCGCTCGTTGCGCTGATGCAACAGTCCTTTGCCCAAACCACGGTTTAATTAGCTTGCTAACGAGGCGTATAAACGAAGTGCGACATATCGCCGCATCCGCATTTCGAGGAGACAAGCATGAACGTGATCGTGCATGAGCGTGACAACGAACATCTTTCCCGTGAAGCCCGTGCCATGGGAGTCGTGGTCTGGGACGTGATTCAAAATGGCGAGCTGGTGGGCATCTTCCCGAGCCAGGATGAAGCCAATGCCTACCGCCAGGCGCTGGAAGAAGCGCAACCACAAGGATGAAAGGAGGCTGTTGCCGTTTTCGATGAAACGGCAACAGCTTTAGCCAAACCGCAAAGACGTGCTGCGCCCAGGCCGGCATCGGAGGGGCTGAATAGTCGGCCCCACAACCATCTATCAATGTTTCGACACAAAGGTACTCGAGGCGGCAGCCGCATTGGCGAAGCTGGGCTAGTCTCCCCACCGAGGAAATAGGATTTCCGGAGTACCTAAATGGCTGTAAACCGATTCGATCCCAAGCCCGTGATTCTGATCGTCGACGATCAAGCCACTGACGTGCGAATTCTGCAGGAAGCCGTTGGCGAACTGGCACAGGTCCATATCGCCAATGACGGCAGCATGGCGCTCGAAGTGGCGCTTTTCTGCAGGCCCGACGTGATCCTGCTGGATATCGAAATGCCTGGCATGAGCGGCTTCGAGCTGTGCCGCCTGATAAAGGCCGACGCCAAGCTTTGCGATGCCGCGATTCTCTTCGTAACCGCCCATACCCGGACGGAAAACGAAATCCAGGCGCTGGAACATGGCGGCATCGATTTCATCCAGAAGCCACTGAGCATCCCGGTGGCCCGCGCCCATGTGCGGGCACACCTCAATCTGCGCGCCGAAGCCAAACGCCTGGCCTACTTCGATGCGCTGACAGGCCTGCCCAACCGCATGCTACTGCGGGACCGCGCCGAACAGATGCTGCAGAAAGCGCGGCGCAGTGGCGCCCGCCTCGCCCTGCTGCTGCTCGATCTGGATAATTTCAAAGGCATCAACGACTCCCTGGGGCATTCCACCGGCGACCTGATTCTCAAGGAAGTCGGCCGACGCCTGAGCGAAACCTCACGCAACGTGGACACCGTCAGCCGCCAGGGTGGGGATGAGTTCGTGATTCTGCTGGCCGACATCCAGCGCTCGGAAGTGATCAGCGATTACGTGGAACGCCTGCTGGACGTCATCACCCTGCCGATGATCATCGGCGGGATCCGCTACGACCTCTCCGCCTGCGTCGGTGTAACGGTGTTCCCCGATGACGGTGACGATCTTGAGGCCCTCTACCGCCAGGCCGACGCCGCGATGTACCAGGCCAAACAGGAGGGGCGCAATCGCTACCGTTTCTTCTCGCAGAGCATCGAAAGCAATGCCCGCGCCCGCCACCTGCTCGAACGGCACATGCGCAGCGCCCTCGAGTCAGGCGTTTTCGAGGTGTTCTACCAACTGCGCTTTGACGTCAGCACACAGCAGAGCTGTGGCATGGAGGCGCTGATTCGCTGGCGACGCTCGGATGGAGAGCTGATTTCTCCCGCCGAATTCATTCCCCTTGCCGAAGAAACCGGCCTGATCGTTCCGATTGGCAAACAGGTGCTGCATCAGGCGTGCAGCGATGCCAAGACACTGCTCGACCAAGGCAAGCCACTGTGCGTGGGGGTCAATATTTCCGTCGTGCAGTTTCGCGAAGAGTCGTTTCTCGAGATGATCAGGAACGTGCTAGAGGAAACGGCCCTGCCGGCACAGCTACTCGAGCTGGAGATAACCGAAGGCGTGCTGGCCCGCGACATGAATCAGACCCGCAGCCTGCTCGACGAACTTCAACGCATGGGCGTACGTATCGCCATCGACGACTTCGGCACCGGCTATTCGAGCCTGTCCTACCTCAAGCGCTTGCCGATCGACGTATTGAAAATAGATCAAAGCTTCGTGCGCGACATGCTGACCGATCGCAGTGATGCTGCGATCATCGAAGCCATCGTACGCATGGGCCAGGCACTGGAACTGGAACTGGTCGCCGAAGGGGTGGAAAGCCAGGAACAGTCACAGCAACTGCTTGCCCTGGGCTGCAAGTTGATGCAGGGCTATTTCTACTGCCGGCCGATGCCCTTCGAACAACTGTGCAACGAACTGGGCCTGGTAGTCGCGCGTAAACTCAACTGATTGACGGATCAAAGAAGAGACAGCATTGAAACTCATCGTTCCGCTGACGTTCGTGACGGGCATTGCGATCACCACACTGCTGACCGGGTGGGTACAGCACAGCAACGAGAAACAGGCGCAGGAGGCGCTGATAAACGCCACCGAACGCGTCGCCGACGTGGTGACCAAACGCGTTGAACTCTATCAGTACGGATTGCGTGGCGCTCGGGGCGCCGTGCTGGCTGGCGGCGCCAACGGCATCACCCGTGAACACTTCCTCAGCTACAGCAAAACCCGCGACGTACCCCATGAATTTCCCGGTGCTCGAGGCTTCGGCTTCATCCGGCGTGTGCCGATGGAGCATCAGACGCAGTTCCTCTCGCAGGCGCGAGCAGATGGCATGCCTGACTTCGGCATCCGCCAGTTGCAGCCTCACGACGGCGAACGCTTCGTCATTCAGTACATCGAGCCGGTGGAGCAGAACCGCCAGGCCGTGGGCCTGGACATCGCATCGGAGAGCAATCGCCGAAACGCCGCCCTGGCCGCCCTGGCCAGTGGCGAGGTGCGCATAACCGGCCCCATCACGCTGGTGCAAGCCACCGGCAGCCCACAGCAATCGTTCCTCATCTTGCTGCCGATCTATCGCGGCGCAGTGACGCCCGACAGCATCGACGAGCGCATGCGCAAAGGCATCGGCTGGAGCTATGCGCCGCTGCTGACCGGCGAGGTGTTGCAGGGCCTGCGCCTGGAAAAGGACGGCCTGCATCTGCAGCTGAACGACGTCACCGACGTCGATGCCCCAGTGACCTTCTACGGCAACGAGCCGGAGCAAGACGCAGTGACAAGCGTGGCGCGGTACTCCGTCTCGCGGCAGCTCTATGGCCGCCACTGGCAGGTCCAACTCGACGCAACCCCCCTGTTTCTTGAAAACCTGCGCCAGACTCCACCGCGCCTGGTAGCCCTGGCCGGCACCTTGCTCAGCCTGCTGGTCGCGACCCTGCTGGGGGTGGTTCTGGTGAGCCGGCAACGTCATCGCCAGATCCTTGCCGAACAGGCGCGCTCTGCTGCAATCGTCGACAGTTCCAGCGACGGCATCATCGGCCTGAGCCTGGATGGCACGGTGGTGAGCTGGAATCAGGGCGCCGAGCAGATCTTCGGTTTCACTGCGATAGAAGCGCTTGGTAAACCGCTGATCAACCTGACCGTGCCGGCGGAACTGGTGCAGGAAGAGCAGAACACGCTGCAAAAAGTCGCAGCGCGCAAGCCGGTGCTCAACTTCGACACCCGGCGCTGCTGCAAGGACGGCCGTATCGTCGATGTTTCGATTTCCGTGTCGCCGCTGTTCAACGCCCAGGGCACGCTGGTTGGCCTGTCAAAGACGGTTCGCGACATTTCCATTCAGAAGGAAGTGCAAGCCCGCATCCTGGAGCTCAATGCGAGCCTCGAAGAGCAGGTCAGCGAACGCACCCGGGAACTGCGTGAGCTCAATGTCCTGCTGAACAATGTGCTGCAGTCGGCTTCGGAGGTCTCGATCATCGCCACCGACCTCGAAGGCATGATTCGCGTGTTCAATCGCGGCGCCGAACGCTTGCTGGGCTACAGCGCTGAAGAGGTGGTCGGTGTGAGCACACCGGAGATCTTTCACCTGCGCGAAGAAGTCGAAGCACGTGGCCACGACCTCAGTCGTGAATATGGCGAGGCGATCGAAGGTTTCCGCGTATTCGTCCACAAGCCGGAGCACCACGGCGCCGATAGCCATGAGTGGACCTACGTGCGCAAGGACGGCTCGCGACTGACGGTGACCTTGCTGGTCACCGCCATGCGCGATGCCTCCGGGGAACTGGTCGGCTACCTTGGTATCGCCCTGGACCTGTCCGAGGAAGTGCGGCTGCGGCGCGAGGCGCTGGCAGCGCGGGACCAGTTGGCGATGGCGGCGGAAGTCGCCGAACTGGGCATCTGGTCATGGACCCCAGCCGACAATCAGCTGCGCTGGAACGAGCGCATGTTCGAGCTGTACGACTACCCAGCCGAGCTGGGCGAGCAGGGCTTGAACTACCAACACTGGTTTACACGCGTCCATCCTGAAGATCACGACGCGCTGGAGGTCAACCTGCGCGATGCACTGTCGCGCGTGGCCAGCTTCGACACGGTGTTTCGCATCATCCGACCCGATGGCCAGATCCTGCATATACAGGCAGCCGCCTATACCGAGCACGACAGTGAAGGTCAGCCGTTGAAAATGACCGGTATCAACCGCGATATCACCGCGCAGCTGCAATTGGAATCGCGTCTGCGCCATGCCAAGGAGCAGGCGGATGCGGCCAGCGCGGCGAAGAGTGCATTCCTGGCCAACATGAGCCATGAAATCCGCACGCCGATGAATGCCGTGCTCGGCATGCTGCAACTGGTTCAGGCCACCGCGCTCAATCCTCGCCAACTCGACTACGTGCTCAAGGCCCAGGGTGCGGCCCACTCACTGCTCGGGTTGCTCAACGATATACTCGACTATTCGAAGATCGAGGCCGGAAAACTGCAGCTGGACCTGCACGATTTCGAATTGGAACCCCTACTCGGCGACCTGGCCGTGGTACTGGCCGGCAACCAGGGCGACAAGGACATCGAGGTGTTGTTCGACATCGACACAGCCCTGCCTGCCGTACTGCATGGCGACAGCCTGCGGCTGCAGCAGATCCTGATCAACCTCGCCGGCAATGCCCTCAAGTTCACCGAGTCGGGCCAGGTGGTGGTTGCCCTGCAGCAACTGCAGCGTGGCCCAAGCCAGGTTCGCTTGCGCATCAGCGTCAGCGATACCGGGATAGGCATCAGCGAAAACCAGTTGCAGCGCATCTTCGACGGCTTCACCCAGGCGGAGGCTTCGACCACCAGGCGATACGGCGGAACAGGGTTGGGCCTGGTGATCTGTAAGCGCCTGGTCGAACTCATGGGCGCAGAGCTGAAGGTCACCAGCACATTAGGCGCCGGTAGCTGTTTCTGGTTCGAGGTAGAGTTGGGGGCTGCCAGCGACAGCAGCCTGCTGCCCAAAGCCGGTGAGCCTTCGCCAGCGCTGCACCTGCTGATCGTCGACGACAACCCGGTGGCGCGGCAGTTACTGCAACAGACCGTACACAGCCTGGGCTGGCAGGCTGACCTGGCCAGCAGTGGCGAGCAGGCGCTGGCGTGCATCGGACAAGCCGAGGATACCTATGACCTGGTGCTGATGGACTGGCGCATGCCCGGCATGGATGGCCTGGAGGCTGCCCAGCGCTTGCGCGAGCAAGTGGCGGACAGTGAAGCGTTGCCTACCGTCATCATGATCACTGCTCATGGCCGAGAGATACTGGCCGATCGTTACGCTGACACCGATGCGCCATTTGCCGGGTTCCTCACCAAGCCGATTACGCCCAGGCAGCTGATGCAGGCTGTTCACAATGCACGTCATGGCGGCAGTGAAGTGGCAGCTGTTCAAGGCTACAAACCAGGCCAGCGACTCGCGGGCCTGAAACTGCTGGTGGTGGAAGACAACTCGCTCAATCGCCAGGTCGCCAGAGAGCTGCTGGCAGGCGAAGGAGCACAGGTCATGCTGGCCGAAGGAGGTATTGAAGGGGTGCGGATGGCGCTCGGCGCAACGCCTGCGTTCGACGCCATCCTCATGGATATCCAGATGCCTGATATCGATGGCCTGGAGGCGACACGGCGCATTCGCCTGGACCCGGCGCACCAGGCGCAACCGATTATCGCCATGACTGCCAACGCCTCCCACGCCGACCGCGAGCAGTGCCTGGCAGCCGGTATGAACGACCATGCCGGCAAACCCATCGATATCGACAAGCTGGTTGCCATTATTCGTCACTGGTGCGGTCTCGGAGCCACGCGCGGCGCCACTGACGCTGAAGTTGAAGCGGCGGTGGAAGACCGTGCAGCCATTCTCAGGCGCTTTGGCGACAACCTGACGCTGCTGCGCTCGATGCTGGAGATGTTTCCCGATGAACTGCGCCGGCAACTCGGTCAACTGCAAACCCAGGTAAACCAAGGCGACACGGTTGCGATGCTGAGGAGTCTGCATACGCTCAAAGGCAGCTCGGGCACCATGGGGGCTACGCAGCTTGCGGCGCGGCTTGCGCAACTGGAAGAGCAGTTCACCCTGAATCCCGCTGCCGCCTTCGAGGACAGCCGCTGGCTTGATGACCTGCGGCAAAAACTCGATGAAAGTTGTAACGCCGTTATGACCATGTTCACACTCGACACGGATAACGTGACGATTGCCCCCACTTCATCCGACGGAATATGGACTGATAGGCTCGAAGCGCTTACCGTGCAACTGGAACAGGGCAATCTGGAGGCTCTGGCATCGATGGAGCAGATCCTTGCACTGGTGCCGGAGCAGCAGCATGCGGCGTTCGAGGAACTGAGTTCGGCGGTCAATGCGCTGGATTTCGAACGTGCCAGAGAGTTGCTCCATGCATTACGACACTCTGTAACAGGGGATTGATTTGGAGCGCCTTAGACCCTACCTGCACGGACGCCCAAAACTGCTGATCGTCGATGACCAACCGCTGAATATCCGCATTCTGCACGAGCTCTTTCGCGCGGAATGCGACGTCTTCATGGCAACCCATGGCGAACAGGCTCTGTCGATGAGCCGCGAGCTGCAGCCGGACCTGATACTGCTCGACGTGATAATGTCGGACATCGATGGTCACGAAGTCTGCCGACGCCTCAAGGCCGATCCCGAGACCCGCGAGATTCCGGTGATATTCGTCACCGGCAAAAGCCATGACGATGACGAAACGGCCGGCTTCGAGCTGGGCGCAGTGGACTACATCCGCAAACCCTTCAGCGCAGTAGTGGTGCGTGCCCGGGTGATAAATCACCTCAAACTGAAACTGCAGAGCGATGTGCTGCGTGAAATGGCCATGCTCGATGGCCTGACCGGCATTCCCAATCGCCGCAGCTTCGACGAACGTTTCCAGTCGAGCCGGGCACATGCCCTGCGCGAGCAGCGCCCGCTGTCGCTCTTGATGATCGATGTCGACTATTTCAAGAAGTACAACGACCTCTACGGCCACCTGCGTGGCGACCAGTGTCTGCGCGAGGTCGCCCAGACCCTGCATGCCAACGTGCGCCGCCCTCATGACCTGGTGGCACGCTTTGGCGGCGAGGAGTTCGCCGTCCTGCTGCCGGATGCCGACGAAGCCGGCGCCTTGAAGGTAGCCGAGCAGTTGCAGGACTTGATCGCGCAACTCGATATCGAACACAACGCCTCCGACGTATCGAACAGGGTCAGCCTGTCCATCGGCGCCGCGACCCGACTACCGTCCTCGACGGCGAGCCTGGAGCAGCATCTGCACTGGGCCGATGAACAGCTCTACCGGGCCAAGAGCGAAGGGCGTAACCGTACTTGCATCGAGACCTACGCGACCTGAAGCCAGACTATAGATCCAGCTGCAAGGGCTCACCCGCTGCCGGCACCGCGCAGCAGATCAGCACACCACCATCGTCCGGCAGCTCGGCGGGCGGATTGGGGTAGTGCACCTGGCCACTGACCAGACGCGTCTTGCAAGTCCCGCAGGAACCGCCACGACAACTGAACTCAGGCGTCAGCCCGCGACGCTCGGCCAGCTCCAGCAGGCTGCCAGCATCCGGCGTCCAGCACGCCTCCTTGGCCGAGGCGGTGAAGTACACCGGCACCGGCTCGCTCGCCGCCGGCGGCTGCACCAGGGGCACGCTCTGGCCATCGGTGCGACGCGTCAGTGTCGAGGGGCCGAACGCCTCGGCATGAATGCGCGCATCGGCGACGTTCAGATCGCGCAGGCCATCGTAGAGCGCCTGGGTAAAGGCGGCCGGGCCGCACAGGTAGAAATCGTAATCATCGAACGCCAGCGCCGCCTTGATCTGCACCAGATCGATGCGCCCGTGCTGCTCGTAGTCACGCCCGAGTAGCGCGTCCTGCTCCGGTGCACTGAGAGCACGGTGAACCTGCAACAGGCCACCGGCACGTTGCACCAGCTCGCGCAATTCGGCCTGGAATGGCAGGTCACGCAGCGTCCGCGCGCCCTGAAAGAAATGGATTCGCCTGCCCCGCCCCAGCGCCACCTGTTCACGCAGCATCGACAGCAACGGTGTGATACCGACACCGGCACCGATCAGCACCAACGGCCGGAGGGAGTCGCTGTTCAGGGTGAAGCTGCCCAGCGGCGCGCGGACCTCCAGCACTGCGCCGACCTGAAGCTGTTCGTGCAGGTGCCGCGAGACCACGCCCTGGGCTTTGACGCTGATGCGCAGGTGACCGTCCGACGGCGCGCTGGACAGGCTGTAGGTACGCAGCAGGGTGTCGCCGGTGGCGGTGGTGATGCGAATGGGCAGGTGCTGACCAGCAGCGAAAAGTGGCGCGGCGCCCTGCTCCGGCGCCAGCACCAACGAGCGGATATCGGCGCTTTCCTGCTGCAGGCTCTGCACGCGCCAGCGCTGCCACTGATTGCGCTGCTCGCGTTCGCGCAGGCGCGCTTCGGTTTGCGCCCAGGTGCCGGTCATCAGGCTGGTCGGCGCATATTCCTCGAAAGTCCAGCGTAGCGAGGCGGCCGCCGGGCGCAGCACCACCTGCTCGACGTCGAAGGTCCACAGCCGCTCGGCGCCTTCGAAGGCCTTGATCAGCGGGCTGTCGAGGATGATTTCGGCGCGCCCGGCCAGTTGCAGCACGTCACCCGAGGTGAAGTCGACGAACAGCAGGCCCGCGCGCGGGTTGACGCTGAGATTACCCAGGGTGTTGAAGAACAGGTTGCCGGCGTAATCGGGAATGGTCAGGCGGTTGCCCTCCACCCGCACGAAGCCGGCGCGCCCGCCGCGGTGGGAAACGTCCACTGAGCGCAGGCCATCGTCGTGCTCGACGTAACTGGCGACGAAGAAGGTGTCGACGCCGCGGATCATCTCGGCGCTGCGTGCATCCAGCTCGGCCGCCTCGATGCGCTCGGCACCACGTTCCTTCACGCGGCGGTACTGGCGCAGCTGGATATATTGCGGGCAGTTGCCGAAGGAGTGCTCCACGGCGATGTCCAGGCGCTGCGCCGACGCCTGGCGGATCTGCCCGTTGATGCGATTGCGCCGCCGCGTATGCAACTCGATGCCGAGCAGGCCGATGGCCTCGCCAGCGCCCAGGCCGGACGACGCCGGGTCGAGCGGATCGAGCGCCATGGCAGCGAGGTCGAACGACAGCAGGCGCGGATCGGGCGAGGTGACGAAACCTTCCTCGCCCTCGATCAGGGTGGCCCAGGGCTGGCCGGCAGCATCCACGGCGCCGGCGATCATGAACGGCAGTTGCTGATAGAACGCGCGATGCTGATCCGGCATGTAGTCGCGGATCACCTTCTGCCCAAGCACGTCCATGCGTTCGGCGACACCGACCTTTGCCTGCAGTTGTTTCTCACCGGCGTGCCAGGGCGACTGCCGATGGCTGGGAAGCTGTTGCATGCTGCGCCCTCCTTCCGAGGTGTGGCCGGTGTACCCGGCAGCGGCTGTAGGACACCTGTGGGATCAGGCCTGCAGACCGGCTGCAGTACGCGGCATCGGCACGAAACCCGGCAGGGCTTCGATGCGCGCCAGCCAGGCGCGGATGTTCGGATAGGGTTCCAGCGCGACATTGCCCTCCGGCGCATGGGCGATGTAGGAGTAGTTGGCGACGTCGGCGATGCTTGGCTTGGCGCCGGTGAGGAACGGGGTGTCGCTCAACTCACCTTCCATCACGGTGAACAGCGTATGGGCGCGGTTGATCACTTCCTCGGTGTTGAACGAGGCGCCGAACACGGTGACCAGACGCGCGGCGGCAGGGCCGAAAGCCACTGGACCGGCGGCCACCGACAACCAGCGCTGTACGCGCGCCGCCGCGGCCGGCTCCTGCGGCAGCCATTCGTCATTGCCGTAGCGCTTGGCCAGATAGACGAGGATGGCGTTGGAGTCGCTGACGATGATGCCGCCATCATCGATCACCGGCACCTGACCGAAGGGGTTGAGGGCCAGGAACTCCGGCGTCTTGTGCTCGCCCTTGGCCAGATCGACGAAGATCAGCTCGGCGGGCAACTGCAGCAGCGAGAGCATCAGCTCGGCACGGTGGGCGTGGCCGGAACGGGGAAAGTTGTACAGCTTGATGGCGGGACGGGACATGGCGATGACTCCTTGAAAGTGGGGTTGGTCACCGCGAGACGGCTGGTCTTCGCGACGATGGGGCCATGTTCAACCCATCCACTCTCGATAAGAATCACCACAAATAACAATCCACTATTTCACTTTCTGCAACTCTCTAACTTCAAGCCTGAAACGCCGGATGGGCACGCAGTCGTGGCACGGCAAAGTCGAGAAAGCTGCGTATCCGTGCCGCCGCCCGGCGCCCTTCGCGGTAGTACAACTGTACCGGCACGGGAGCTGCGGCGAAGTTCTCCAATACCGCCAGCAACTGCCCACTCTGCAACTCCTGATAGGCCTCGTAGCTCAGACAGCGGGTCACGCCAAAACCGGCGAGTGCCGCGCGGATCGCGGCCTGCGGCGTGCTGCAGGTCAATCGCGGCGTGAGCTTCACCACAGTGTCCGCAAAACGCCATTCCCCGGCATGACCGGTCGACGAGCAGCCGATGGTGCGGTGCACCTGCAAGGCCTGCGGGGTGGTGGGCCAACCCCAGCGCTCCAGGTAGACCGGTGCCGCACACACCAGCGGCCGCGCCCATCCCAGCGGCACGGCGAAACCGGATGAACTGGGCAGGTGGCCGACTACCACAGCCAGGTCGATGCCCTCCTCCAGCAACCTGGGCGACTCGTCTCGCGCCAGGGTAGCCAGGCTCACCTCGGGAAACGCCGCCAGGTAGTCGACGGCGATGGGGGTCAGCACCTGATGCGTCATCAACAACGGCAGGGCCAGGTTGAGCTGGCCGACAGGGCTGGCGTGCAAGCCCATTACCGACTGCTCGGCCTGCTCGACCCGCTGCAGAATGCGCTCGCAGCTTTCGGCGAAAGTCGCACCCGCGCCGCTCAAACTCACGCCACGCGGCCCGCGTAGCAGCAGGGTACAGTCCAGACGCTGCTCCAGCGCAGCGACGGTACGCATCACCGTGGCTTGTGACAGTTGCAGCGCCCTGGCGGCGGCTGCCAGGCTGCCCGCCTGAGCCACGGCAAGCAGCACCTGCATTTCGCGATAGGGGCTCATGCGGCGGGCGCTGCGCCAGCTGCACGCAGCGCCGGATCGGCGCGAAAGCTGGCAGCACAGTGGTCGACGAAGGTGCGCACCTTGGCCGAAACCTGGCGGCCGCCCTGATGGATGATGTGCACCGGCAGGGCCGGCGGCTCGAACGCCTCCAGTACCAGCTCGATCTCGCCGCGCGCCACCGCCGCGGCCACCTGGTAGGACAGTACGCGGGTATAGCCCCAGCCCAGGCGCGCAACGCTGATCGCCGCCTGGTTGGAGCTGACGGTGAAGCGCGGCTGCGGCACGAAACCGAACGGGCCGTCCGTACCGATGAATTGCCAGTGCGAAAGCAGGCTGCTGGCGTTGGACAGGACGATCGGTGCGTCACGCAGCTCATCCGGGTGACTCGGCCGGCCGACGCGATCGAGATACGCCGGAGCAGCACACAGCACCTGGCGGACCTGGCCGACCTGCAAGGCCGGGTGATCGCCCTCGGGCAACGAGCCGATGCGCACGGCAACGTCGATGCCCTCCTCCATCATGTTCACCACGCGGTCGACCAGCAGCGCATTGATCTCCACGTCGGGGTGGGCATCGAGGTACTGGGCGATGCGCGGGATCAGGAACAGCTCGCCGAACATCAGCGGCGCCGTCACCGTCAGCCGGCCACGTGGGCGTACGCTGCCACCGGCAGCCAGCTCTTCGGCCTCTTCCAGCTCCAGCAGGATGCGCCGGCAGTCCTCGACATAGCGCTGGCCGGCCTCGGTCAGACGCAGGCTGCGGGTATTGCGCGCCAGCAACAGCGTGCCGAGACGCGCCTCCAGCGCGGCGACGGCGCGGGTCACGCTGGGCGGCGAAATGCCCAGCAGCTTGGCGCCGCCAGCAAAGCTCTCGGCTTCGGTCACCGCCAGCAGCACCCTCATTTCCTGAAACCGATCCATCGTCACCGCCTGTTAGCCCGTTGCATCGGCACAGAGTAACCCAAGCCGAAACGACGCCAGGCTTCAGCGCCGGCTGAGTGCCAGGCGCGCAGCGAACAGGACGAAGATCAGCCCGGTGCTGCGATCCATCCAGCTGACCACCTTCTCGCGCCGCAACCAGCGGCCGAGCGGTCGGGTCGCACCAATCAGCAGCAGTGCCCAGACCAGGCTGAGCGCCACGTGAATGCCCACCAGGGCGAATGTCCAGAGCACCAGCGGTTGCCCCTGCGGAATGAACTGGGGCAGGAAGGAAACGTAGAAGATCCCCACCTTGGGGTTGAGCACATTGCCCAGCAGACCACGCAGAAACCAGTTGGCGCCGGGCGTGCCGCCCGCTTGCACAGGCGCCAGTGATCTACGCGGGCGCAGCAACATGTTCAGCCCGAGCCAGGCCAGGTAAGCCGCGCCGCAATACTTGAGGAGGTTGTAGCCGAATTCGGAAACCGCCAGCAGCGCGCCGAGGCCGAAGGCCACCGCCGCGCCCCAGAGCAGGCAGCCAGCGTTGATGCCGAGGGCGGCGCGCAGCGCCTGCTGCCTGCCCTCCACCGCAGCGGTACGCAGCACCAGCGCCGTGTCGATCCCGGGCGTCAGGGTCAGCAAGGTGGCCGCCAGAGTGAAGGCGATCAGGTGTTCGGCAAAGGGCATCGGCGGGCGCTCCGTGCGTTGGGCAGAGCGCGAGTATAAACAGCGCATCGCTGGCCGTGGTGGGGCCAGCGATGCCTACGTCGTTTAGCCGCGATAGGCCTCGAACAGGCCGCTGGCGCCCATGCCGCCACCCACGCACATGGTGACGATGCCGTAGCGCATTTCACGACGCTGCAGCTCACGCACCAGGTGGCCAACCTGACGCGAACCGGTCATGCCGAAGGGATGGCCGATGGAGATCGAGCCGCCGTTGAGGTTGTATTTCTCGTTGTCGATCCCGAGCGTGTCGCGGCAGTACAGGCACTGCGAGGCAAAGGCCTCGTTGAGCTCCCACAGGTCGATGTCGGCCACGTTCAGGCCCTTGGCCTTGAGTAGCTTGGGCACCGAGAACACCGGGCCGATGCCCATTTCGTCCGGCTCGCAACCGGCCACGGTGAAGCCACGGAAATAGGCCTTGGGTGTCAGGCCCAGTTCCAGCGCTTTTTCCAGGCTCATCACCAGGGTCATGGAAGCACCATCGGACAGCTGCGAGGCGTTGCCGGCCGTCACGCTACCGGCCGGGTCGAACGCCGGTTGCAGTTTGGCCAGGGACTCCAGGGTGGTGTCCGGGCGGTTGCAGTCATCGGCCTCGACCACGCCGTCGACGATCTTCTTCTCGCCAGTGGCCTTGTCTTCGACCTGATACTTCACCGTCATCGGCACGATTTCGTCAGCGAACAGACCTTCGGCCTGAGCCCGCGCGGTGCGCTGCTGGCTCTGCAGGGCATAGGCGTCCTGCGCCTCGCGGCTGATGCCATAGCGGTTGGCGACGATCTCGGCGGTCTTGCCCATGGGGTAGTAGATGCCGGGGTTTTCCTGCTGCAGCAGCGGGTTGAACAGGTTGTCCATGTTCATGCTTTTCAGGGTCATGGTGATGGACTCGACGCCGCCGGCGACGATGATCTCGCTGCAGCCGGAGGCCACCTGGTTGGCAGCGATGGCGATGGCCTGCAGGCCCGAGGAGCAGAAGCGGTTGAGGGTCATGCCCGCCACCGGGTTGCCCAGGCGCGAGAGCACGGCGACGTTGCGGCCGATGTTCATGCCCTGCGCGCCCTCGTTGGAGCCGGCACCGACGATGCAGTCATCGACCAGCTTCGGGTCGATACCGTTGCGCACCAGCAGCGCATCGACGCAATGGGCGGCCATGTCATCCGGCCGGGTCATATTGAACTTGCCGCGGAAGGACTTGGCCAGGCCAGTCCGTACGCTGTCGACGATCACCACTTCACGCATGACGCACCTCGTTGTTATTGGATGGCGAATGACGTGAAGATAAATCCAGCCGATCCCTGAGCGCGACCATCATTGATCAGGCGTATACGGGTCGATGCCAGCGCGTAGCCCGGATGCAACCCGTGACCCTCGGGAAGGACACAAAAGCATCGCGGCTGAAGCCGCTCCTACATTGCAGTAAATACCGTAGGAGCGGCTGGGCGGCATTCCGCTTCAGCCGCGATTAACGCTTCAATCCCTGGCGAACGCCGCCTCGATGGCCTCGTTGATGGTGCGCAACACCTTGACCCGGGCGAAGCGCTTGTCGTTGGCCTCGATCAGCGTCCAGGGCGCGATCTCGGTGCTGGTGCGGTCGACCATGTCGCCCACCGCATCGGCGTAGTCGTCCCACTTGTCGCGGTTGCGCCAGTCCTCTTCGGTGATCTTGAAGCGCTTGAACGGGATCTGCTCGCGCTCCTTGAAGCGCTCCAGTTGCGTCTGCTGATCGATGGCCAGCCAGAACTTCACCAGGATCACCCCGGCGTTGGTCAGCTCTTCCTCGAAGTCGTTGATCTCGCCATAGGCGCGTAGCCAGTCGGCCTGGCTGCAGAAGCCCTCGACCCGCTCCACCAGCACACGGCCGTACCAGCTGCGGTCGAAGATGGTGAAGTGCCCACGCGCCGGGATATGCCGCCAGAAACGCCACAGATAGGGCTGGGCGCGTTCCTCCTCGGTCGGCGCCGCCACTGGCACGATGCGGTACTGACGCGGATCCAGCGCGCCAGTGACGCGGCGGATGGCGCCGCCCTTGCCGGCGGCATCGTTGCCTTCGAACGCCGCGATCAGCGCGTGCTTGCGCATGCGCTTGTCACGCATCAGGCCGGACAGGCGCGCCTGCTCGGTGGCCAGTTGCTCCTTGTAGTCGTCCTTGTCCAGGGTCTGGGTCATGTCCAGACTGGCCAGCAGGCCGCGATTGTCCAGGCTCGAGACCAGTGGCGCCGAATGTGGCTGCAGCTTCGATCGCTGCGGATTGGCCAGCGCCGCCTGCAGACCTTCGAGCAGGATGCGCCCGACGGTAAGGCTGCGGTAGTAGTGATCGACGCCCTCGACCACGTACCAGGGCGCGTAGTCGCGGCTGGTGCGGCGCAGGATGCGCTCGCCGTGGCGCACGAACTTGTCGTAGGTCTTCGATTGCTGCCAGTCCAGCGGGCTGATGCGCCAGCTGTGCAGCGGGTCTTCCTTGAGCGCCTCCAGGCGCGCCTTCATGTGCTTCTTGGACAGGTGAAACCAGAACTTGAAGATCAGCGCGCCCTCGTCGCAGAGCATGCGTTCCAGGCGTTCGGCACCGTCGATGGACTGATCCAGCACCGCGTCCTTGAACTCGCCATGCACCCGGCCCTGCAGCATCTGGCTGTACCAGTTGCCGAAGAACACGCCCATGCGCCCTTTCGGCGGCAACTGTCGCCAGTAGCGCCAGGCCGGCGGCCGCGCCAGCTCTTCATCGGTCTGTATATCGAAGGTGCTGACCTGGATCAGCCGCGGATCCATCCACTCGTTGAGCAGCTTCACCGTCTCGCCCTTGCCAGCCCCCTCGACGCCGTTGATCAGCACGATCACCGGAAAGCGTGCCTGCTGCTTGAGCTCGTACTGCGCCTCCAGCAACGCCTCGCGTAGCGCCGGTTCCTCGGCCTCGAACGTGGCCTTGTCGATGGTGCGGCCGATTTCGGCGGATTCGAACATGCAGTGACCTCCCTGGAATGATCGCTAGAGCGTAACGGATCAGCTGCGACTTTGCCCTAGGGACACGCCATGCCGATTGACCTGCGCCGGGTAAACGGCGTGCGCAGCGGTTAGAATCGCCGCCTGCTCTGCCCGGAACTCCGTCATGCCCGATCTGCACAATGCCCAGCTCGACTGGGACGAACACGGCCAGCCACTGTCGCGCAGCTATGGCGACGTGTACTTCTCCCGCGCCAACGGCCTGGAGGAAACCCGTCACGTGTTCCTCGCCCACAACCACATCATCGAGCGCTGCCAGGCCCTGCCAGCGGGCGGACGACTGGTGATCGGCGAAACCGGTTTCGGCACCGGGCTCAACTTTCTCTGCGCCTGGCAGGCCTTCGCCGAGCACGCCCCGAGTGACGCGCGACTGCACTTCGTCAGCGTGGAGAAATTCCCCCTGACCCAGGCCGATCTGCAGCGCGCCCTGGCCCTGTGGTCGGAGCTGGCGCCTTACGCCGAGCAACTGCTGGCGCAGTATCGCGCCATGCATCCCGGCTTCCAGCGCCTGCTGCTCGACGGCGGCCGCGTGGTGCTGACGCTGATGATCGGCGATGTGCTCGAATGCCTGCCGCAACTGGATGCCAAGGTCGACGCCTGGTTTCTCGATGGCTTCGCCCCATCGAAGAACCCGGAAATGTGGACGGACGCCCTGTTCACCGAGCTGGCGCGCCTATCGGCTCAAGGCGCCACGCTGGCCACCTTTACCAGTGCCGGTTTCGTCCGCCGTGGCCTGATTGCCGCAGGCTTTGCCGTGGTACGGGTCAAGGGCTTCGGCCACAAGCGCGAGATGCTCGCCGGCCCGTTCCAGGCGCAGCAGGTGCAGCGCCCGGCGCCCTGGTTCGCCCGCCCGGTATTGCCGCCTGGCGAACGCCATGCCGTGGTCATCGGCGCCGGCCTGGCCGGTTGCGCCAGCGCCGCCAGCCTGGCCGCACGCGGCTGGCGGGTGACCCTGCTGGAGCGTCACGACGACATCGCCCGCGAGGCATCGGGCAATCCGCAGGGCGTGCTCTACCTGAAACTCTCGGCCCACGGCACGGCACTGTCGCGACTGATCGTCGCCGGCTTCGGCCATACCCGTCGCCAGCTCGAACGCCTGCAACGTGGCCAGGACTGGGATGCCTGCGGTGTGCTGCAACTGGCCTTCGATACCAAGGAAGCCGAGCGCCAAAGCAAGCTGGCCGCTGCCTTCCCCAATGATCTGCTGCATACGCTGACAAAGGGTGAGGCCGAGGATCGCGCCGGCATCGGCCTGGCGGCCGGCGGCCTGTTCTACCCGGATGCCGGCTGGGTGCATCCACCGGCGCTATGCCGGCAACTGCTGCAACACCCGTTGATCGAGCTGCGGCCCTATCAGGAGGCGCTGAGTCTGAGCCGGCAGAATGATCGCTGGTGCGTCGAAGGAGAGCGCGGCGTGCTGGCAGAGGCGCCCGTGCTGGTGCTGGCCTGCGCCGCCGAGATCAGCTGCCTGCTGCCGGAGGCGAACCTGCCGCTCAAGCGCATTCGCGGGCAGATCAGCCGCCTGCCGGCCAGCGAAGCGAGCCGTGGTCTGCGCACCGTGGTCTGCGCCGAAGGTTACGTCGCCCCAGCACGGGATGAGGAGCACACCCTGGGCGCCAGCTTCGACTTCCACAGCGATGATCTGACGCCGAGCGTGGCCGAGCATGCCGGCAATCTGGAACTGCTGCGGGAGATTTCCCTCGATCTGGCCAAGCGACTGGATGCCCAGACGCTCGATCCAGCAACACTGCAAGGCCGCGCCGCCTTTCGCTGCACCAGCCCCGACTACCTGCCATTGGTAGGCCCGCTGGCCGCTGACCAGGCCTTCAACGAAGCCTATGCCGTGCTGGCCAAGGACGCCCGCCAGGTGCCAGAAACGCCCTGCCCCTGGCTGAACGGTCTGTATATCAACAGCGGCCACGGCTCACGCGGTTTGATCACCGCGCCACTGTCAGGCGAACTGATCGCCGCCTGGCTGGATGAAGAACCGCTGCCAGTGCCGCGTGACGTAGCCGAAGCCAGCCACCCCAATCGCTTTATGCTGCGCACGCTGATTCGCGGGAGTTGATCGACGGTGCGCCGTGCGCACCGAACCGACCCAGCCATCAAGCCCTGGCCTCAGTAAGCACCGGCTTGGGCTTGCGAAACACCAGCACGTTGCCCAGCATCACCAGCCCCAGGCCGAGCAGTGCCGGGGCCGTCCACTGATAGCCCTCGGCGAACACCGAGATGTTCAACGCCACCACCGGGAACAGCACCGTGCAGTAGGCGGCGCGCTCCGGGCCCATGCGCCCGACCAGGGTCAGGTAGGCGGTGAAGCCGATCACCGAGCCGGGAATCGCCAGGTACAGCAGCGAGCCGACATAGCGCACATTCCACTCGAAGGCGAACGGCGTGCCACTGACCAGGCAGATGCCCACCAGCACCAGCGCACCATAGAGCATGCCCCAGGCGTTGGTGGTCAACGGCTTGAGCCCGGCCTTCTGTTGCAGGCTGGAGAGCATGTTGCCGGCCGAGAAGAACAACGTGCCGCACAGCGCCAGACCGATGCCCAGCAGGCTTTCACGGCTGGCCTCGTGGCCGGCCAGTTCCGGCCAGAACAGCAGGCCCAGACCGCCCAGCCCCAGTGCGCCACCGAGCAGCACATTGGCGGCAATGCGCTGCTTGAAGAACAGCCGCGCATTGATCGCATTCCACAGGGTAGCCGTGGAGAAGATCACCGCGATCAGGCCACTGGGGATCCACTGGCTGGCGGTGTAAAAACACAGGAAGTTGAGGCAGAACAGACAGAGCCCCTGTATCAGGCAGATGCCCTGGCCACGGCGATCCAGCGGCTGCAGGCGGCCGCTGAACCAGAGCATGGCGAACAGCACCAGTGAGGCCAGCGCGAAGCGATAGGCGATGGAGGCGGCGACGGCCACCTCGCCCATTTGCAGTTTGATGGCGATCCAGGTGGTGCCCCAGATCAGTACGGTAAGCAGGTAAAGCGACAGGTTCATCGGCTATCTCCCAAGACTGATCACAGTCTGGAACCCGCGCACATCTCGCGCTTGCACAAAGTTGCGCATTTATCGAAGCGCCACCGTTGCCTGCCATCGCGCCCCAGGGCTTATCATTCCGGCTTTGCCAGCCAGGTCATCATCACCGCATGCTTTCTGCCGTCGCGCACTACAAACAACTGCTGTCCAGCACCCTCGCCCGTTACTTCCCCCGCACCACCGCCTACCTGCGCGCCGAGCGCGAAGCCGCGCAGCCGCGCAAACCCGCACGCAAGCAGAGCAAGAAGAAATCCACCGGCAGCAAGAAAGCGACCGCCAGCAAATCGGCCAAGAGCAAACCTGGCCCTGCTGGTATCTACCCCGCGACCCGACTGAAGATCGAAGACGCCCAGGTGCAGGCCATGCGCGAACGCGTGGCCCAGGCGGTGAGCGCCGGTCTGATCGGCGCACCGTCGGACGAACAGTGGGCGATGATCCTCTGCCGCGCCCCGCTGGCGCGCATCTTCGCCGGCGCCGGCTCGGGCAAGTCGAGCACCCTGGTGCTGCGCGTGGTGTTCCTGCTTTGTCACCTGGACGTCGACCCAAAGCGGCTGACGGTGATCTCCTTTACCAACGCCTCGTGCAGCGAGCTGCGCGAACGCCTGCAACACCTGCTGGGCTTCTGGCACTACCCGCACGATGCGCGCCAGTGCGTACGCACCTTCCACGCTGCGATGGCCGCACTGGCCAAGGAGCGCCTGGGCAACCCGCGCTGGTTCGAACAACTGGACGACCCCAGCGACGAGCCGGACAACCCGCTCGCTGGCGCTCGCCTGCGCCCCGCGCAACAACGCCTGCTCAAGCAGGCCTACCAGAACGCCTACGCTGCCGATGCGCGCTTTCGCGCCCTGACTCACCGCCTGCTTGGCTCACCGGCCCCGGAAGAGCCACCAAAGGGCAAACCCCGGGCGCCGCTGGATGCCTGCAAGCTGCCCGGCGAGTTCACTGCCCTGCCATTGTTTGAGTTGCTGCACGGGCAGATCGATTTCGCCGAGAGCTTGGGCATTCGCCTCGACCGCCTGGATGTGAAGGCGCTCGGCTGCGCGCCCCGCGAGCGTGACTTCATCGAGGCCATGCAGCGTTTCCAGGAACATTTCACCGCCCTGCTGCACAGTCAGGGCCTGGTCAGCTTCAACGGTGCCTTCGCGCAACTGAGCGAGCGCCTGCAAAGTGCCGATGCCGGCAAACCCGGGCCTGCCCTGCTCGCCCTGAGCCACCTGCTGATCGACGAGTTTCAGGACATCTCGCCACAGATCGTGCTCTGGCTGCAGGCCGTGCATCGCCGCCTGCACGCTGCAGGTGAGCGCATCAGCCTGATGGCCATCGGCGATGACTGGCAGTCGATCTACGGCTGGCGCGGCAGCTCGCCGGAACTGTTCATCGATTTCGACCGGCACTTCCCCAGCCGTGGACGCGGCAAGAGCGCCACCCTGCTGCTGAGCACCAACTACCGCAGCATCGAAGCAGTGATCCGCGATGGCGAGAAGGTGCTGGCCGAGGTGCACAGCAAGCAGGCGAAGACCTGCGTCGCGGCCAAGGCCATGCAACCGGGCGACCATGGCGTCAGGCTGGTCCAGCGCTTCGACCTGGCCAGCGGCCTGCCGGCGCTGCTCAAGGAAATCACCGCGCAGTGCCAGCACGTCAGCCAGCGCCCCAATGCCGACCGCACCGCCGTGCTGCTGCTCAGCCGGCGCAACGAGCCGCTGCAGCAGGTGCGCGCACAGCTCGACAAACAACTGCCGGTCAGAACCATGACCATCCACCGCGCCAAGGGCCTGCAGGCCGAGGTGGCAATCATCCTCGACGACTGCCTGCCCGTGGACAAACACCCGCTGCGCAATGCGCTCTACGCCCAGTGCGGCTTCTTCGCCGGCAACTACGACCAGGCCATGCAGGACGAAGCCCGGCGCCTGGCCTACGTAGCCATCACCCGCGGCGTGAGCCGGGTGCTGTGGTACACGCGCAAGGCCCAGGGCGCCACGCAATGCTTGGCAGCGAGCCGGCCAATCGCGCAAGCTGCAGGCTGATCGGCACTTCAGGCGCTCCCATGAACAAGCGGCTGGCTCTGCTGCCCTTCATCGGCAGGAACGCGTAAGCACTTTTCTGCAGGCAACAAAAAACCCGCCTAAGCGGGTTTCTTCCCAACCATCCGACATCCTGTCGGTGGCCATTCATGGCCTGGTCATCTTCCTTGATCCTCAGCGCTCCGTCGCTGCAGGGGATGTGTGTAGATTAATGACTGGCCAGTCTCGGCAAAAGCGGCGCTTACCGCCACGGCGTGTAAGACATTCGCTATAGCTGGCTGAATCACCGACCGATAATGCGCGCCATCACGTCCTCGCCGCCCTGACGGCGATGGACGAAAGCCATGGCCGCATGGCCGATCACCATGAACAGCAGCAGCCAGCCGAGATTGCCATGCAACAGGCTGGCCGGGGCGATCATCCACTCGATCTTGTCATCGCTGAAACCGGGCATGACGGTCATGCCGAAAGCGATGAACTCACGCCCCGAGCCGTACTGGCGCAGCAGCGCGATAAAGGGAATCACGAACAGCAAACCATACAACGCCAGATGGCCTATGCGCGCGAGCGAGCTTACTGGCGCAGGTCGGCGGCCGCTGTTGTACAGCGCCCAGAGCAGGCGCACCACCACCAGCACCATGAGCACCAGCCCCGTGGCCTTGTGCGTCCCCCAGAAAAACTTATCCAGAGCGCTGTCTTCCATCAGGGTATGCGCCAGTACGGTCAAAAATTGCCAACCCAGCAAAACGGCCATACCCCAGTGCAGCCAACGCGTAACTGCGCCGTAGCGCTGCGCGCAATCATGCAGATTCGACATGGTGGTTCCTCTCCAATGTCATGAACGAAACGGTAATCGGGCCAGGCGGCAGAAAGCCGCTATCCGTGGGAAAGACCCGATCCAGACGCAATGGTGCCGCCCGGCAGAGCGCCGGAGGACATGCAAATGTTAGCGGGTATGTCACAAAGGCATCACTGCCCGCTGCAACCCGAGGCTGCAGCGGGCAGTGATGATCAGGCATCGCGCAGGGCGTCGCGCCAGGCATGGTATTGCGCTTCCTGCCAGATACGCGCATGCAGCCGCGCCATGCCGTCAGGATCGTTGAGCAGACGCCAGCGAGTCGCCTCGACCTTGCCTTGCGGCCCGGCGTCGAGGATTTCATCGATACGCTCATCGCGCAGCGCTTCGGCCGCCGGCACCACCTTGGCGTGGCGAGCACGAGCCATGGCGCAGACCAGGGCGTTGTAAAGCGGGTCGACCACCGCTCGCAAAAAGCCCTTGCTCAGTGCGCGCGAGCTGTTCAGCTGCTCGTACTCGGAAGTGTTGCTCAGCTCCACCGGCACCTTGTGCTCCTCGGGAATCAGGAACAGCTTGCTGCGCCGCGCAGCCAAGCCCGGTGCGGTGCGACTGGTCAGTACCGAGACCGCCGGCGACAGCACCAGCGATACCACGATAGGCGCCAGCCACCAGAGGAAGTCCGGGTTGAGCCAGGCGACCAGTGCGGTCCAGCTGATACCGATCAAGACCTGGGTGCCATGACGGCGAAACGCTTCGCTCCAGGGGGTGGAATCATCCACGCGCTGCGGCGAGTTCCACTGCACCGACCAACCCAGGAAGGCGGCGGTGACGAACAGGCTGTGGAACAGCATGCGCACCGGCGCCAGCAGCACCGAGCAGGACGCCTCCAGGAGCATCGACAACAGCACGCGCGTGCGGCCACCGTAGGCTTCGGCGCCCTTGATCCAGATCAGCAACACACTGAGCAGCTTGGGCAGGAACAGCAGTGTCATGGTCGCCGAGAACAGCGCCACCGCTTCCTGCGGCTGCCAGCGCGGCCACAAGGGGTAGAGCTGGTTGGGCTGCAGGAAGTACTCCGGCACCATCAGCGTGTGGATCGCCAGCAGGCAGGTCGACAGCACCAGGAACAGCAGCCACAGCGGCGCGGACAGGTAGGACATGACGCCAGTAAGGAACACCACACGGTGCACCGCATGCATCCCGCGCACCAGGAACAGGCGGAAGTTCATCAGGTTGCCATGACACCAGCGGCGGTCGCGCTTGAGCTCGTCGAGCAGGTTCGGCGGCAGCTCTTCGTAACTGCCGGGCAGGTCGTAGGCGATCCATACGCCCCAGCCGGCACGGCGCATCAGCGCGGCTTCGACGAAGTCATGGGAGAGGATCGCGCCGGCGAACGAGCCCGTTCCGGGCAACGGCGCCAGGGCGCAGTGCTCGATGAAGGGTTTGACCCGAATTATCGCGTTATGCCCCCAGTAGTGCGACTCCCCCAGCTGCCAGAAGTTGAGGCCGGCGGTGAACAGCGGCCCGTACACGCTGGTGGCAAACTGTTGCAGACGCGCATAGAGGGTATCCATGCCGGACGCCTTGGGCGCGGTCTGGATGATGCCGGCACCCGGGTTGGCTTCCATCAGGCGCACCAGGCGAGTCAGGCATTCGCCACTCATCACGCTGTCGGCATCGAGCACCACCATGTAGCGGTAGTTGCTGCCCCAGCGCCGGCAGAAGTCGTCGATGTTGCCGCTCTTGCGCTTCACCCGACGCCGACGGCGACGGTAGAAGATATGGCCGAAGCCTTCTACCTCACGGCACAGCTCCATCCAGGCCTGCTGTTCGGCCACGCAGATGTCCGGGTCGTTGCTGTCGCTGAGCACGAAGAAATCGAAGTGTTCGAGCTGGCCGGTGGCCTTGAGCGATTCGAAAGTCGCGCGCAGGCCGGCGAATACACGCGGCACGTGCTCGTTGGCAATCGGCATGACCAGCGCGGTACGCGCACGCGGCGAAATCGGCTCGTCCCCACAGCTGCTGGCGGAAATGCTGTAACGATCACGCCCCTTGAGCAGCTGGAAGAAGCCCATCAGCGCCGTCCAGAAGCCCATCGACACCCAGCAGAACAGCAGGGCGAAAAGCGCCAGGATGCTGGTCTGCACCACATATGGCAGGATCTGCCGCGCCGACTCCTGCCAGGGCTGCTCGAACACCAGGCCCAGATCGACCAGCGACCAGCCCTGGTAGGGCAGCACCGACTTCATGTACCAGGTGGCGACCACGGTCTGCGAGATCATCAAGATAAGCAGCGCAGTGCGGCGCACCGCGGCAACGTGACGCCAGCGCTCCTCGGCGAAGTCCTCGCTCTCGCGCGTACGCGGTCGCGGGGCCGGCTTCTCGCCCTTCAGACGGCGCCAGCCGCGTTGCAGGATGTTGGTCTGCCAGGGCTCGGGCACCATGCGCGTACGGGTGATCGGCGGCGTCGAGTCGATAGTCGGACGCCCCTGATGATCCGGCACGATCCGGCAACCGCGCTCGAATGCATCCGGCCACCCCAGGGCCAGCCGAGCGGGTACCGATTCGAGCATCTCACGGGTTTCTTCCTGGGGCTCGGCAGCCGCCTGGTCGTCCTCGTGCAGGGCACGGTGCAGGGTCGCGAGATCCCCACCCTCCTCTTCCAGGCGATTGGCCAAGGCCTGCTGCCGCTCCTGATCGAGCGGCAGTTCACCCAGATATTCCTGGATCTGTGTGGTGTCTAGGGTGTTATTCATGGGAAGGCAGCTGATAGCTCCAGGTTTCCGACAATGGCTTGCCATCCTCGACCAGCGCGGCACGCATCTCCACCGGCTGCGCCGGGTCCTTGACCTTGATCCGCAAGGTCATACGCCAGCCCTTGCTCACCGGGTTGTAACGCAGAGTGTCTTCCAGCAACTCGGCGTTGCCATCGACGCTGACCTGCACACCAGGCGCCGCATCGGGAGAACGCTTGGCCAGTTCCTCGCCAACGAAGTCGACCACCAACGCAGTACTGCCATCGGCCTGACGGATCAGGTTGGCCTGCTTGATGTCACCCTCGGACAGACGGGTCTGGCTGACCATGGCCAGTTCTGAATCATGCAGCTTGGCATCATCACGGCTGAAGTGAAGGCGATACGCGATATCCAGCGACTCACCCTGAGCCGGAAGCTGGTCCGGGCGCCACAGAGCGACGATGTTGTCGTTGGTTTCATCCGGCGTGGGAATCTCCACCAGCTCGACATGACCGGCGCCCCAATCACCGACGGTTTCCACCCAACCGCTCGGGCGCAGCTCGTAGCGATCGTCGAGGTCCTGGTACTGCGCGAAATCGCGACCACGCTGCATCAGACCGAAACCACGCGGATTGTCGATGCGGTAGCTGCTGACGTTGAGGCGCTGCGGGTTGTTCAGCGGGCGCCAGATCCATTCACCGTTGCCGGCATGGATGGCCAGGCCATCGGAGTCGTGCAGTTGCGGACGGTAGTTGGGACGCGGCCAGGGCTGGTTCGCGCCGAACAGGTACATGCTGGTCAGCGGTGCGATACCGAGCTTCTCGACGTTATCGCGCAGGTACACCTTCGATTGCACGTCGAGCACGCTGTCGCGGCCCGGCTTGATTTCCATGCGATAGGCACCGGTGGCACGCGGCGACTCGAGCAGTGCGTAGATCACCAGGCTGCGGCGATCCGGTTGCGGCTTCTCGATCCAGAACTCGCTGAAGCGCGGAAACTCCTCGCCGGACGGCAGCGCGGTATCGATGGCCAGACCGCGGGCGGACAGACCGAATACCTGACCCTTGCCGACGATGCGGAAGTAGCTGGCACCGAGCACGCTCATCACTTCGTCGTGCGTGCCTTTGGCGTTGATTTCGTTGATCACCTTGAAGCCAGCGAAACCGAGATCCTTGAGATCCTCCGGCTTCAGGTCGAGGTCGCCGAAGTCGAACATCGACGGGTCGTACTTGATTTCGTGCGTACCCTCGGCGGTCACTTCGTTGATCTTCACTGGCAGATCGAAATGCATGCCCTGATGGAAGAAGTACAGCTGGAACGGCGTCTTGCCGTCGCGCCAGTAGGCCTTGTCCTCGAGGAAGCGCACCTTCTGATAGCCGGCGAACGGCAGGTCACGCAGGGATGCCGGCAGATTGCTCTGCGGTGCACTGTACTTCTCGGCCGCCAGGGCCTTGGCCTTGACCGCCACATCATCCAGATCGAATGCCCAGCTCTGGGCAGCGAACAGCATGGGGAGCACACAGAGGGCCAGCTTGCCGGCCTTGCCCATACGGGCTCCAGAACAACGACTCATCGACACAAAGCCTCCAGGGCAACACGTACTGACAGGCAGCGGCCAGCCCAAGGGCGGCCGCTGCAGGGAGTTGAAAACGGGCGAATGGTATAAAGACAGCGCGAGCACGATGCAGACAGCCAACCGAACGGTGACGTCTCCGCATGCGCGGATTCTTTCTGCGCATTATTACCAGATCGTGAAGTCCGGCACAGGTGCTTGAGCGAGTATATTTTCGCCTCCTAGGGCCACGCCCTCACTGGCGTGGCAACAATTCGAAACGCGCCTCCTGCACGCTCTCCGAATCCAACCCCAGTTGGACACGGAAGGCACCTGGCTCGCTGACATGCTGCAGGCTGGCGTTGTAGAAACGCAGCATGGTTTCGTCGATCTCGAAACTCAGCTCGCGCGCCTCACCTGCCTCAAGCTTGACCCTGCGAAAATCCTTGAGTTCCTTCACCGGACGGATCACGGAAGCCGCCTCGTCATGCAGATAGAGCTGCACGACGGTCGCCCCTGCCCGTGTCCCGGCGTTCTTAAGCGTGACACTGACGCGGATCTTCTCGTTCGGCGCCATGCGCTCGGCCGACAGCTTCGGTGCCGACAACTGGAACTCGCTATAGCTCAAACCATAGCCGAATGGATACAGCGGGCCATTGGGCTCCTCGAAATACTGCGACGTGTAGTTGCCCGGCGTGCCCGGTGTGTAGGGGCGGCCCAGACGCAGGTGATTGTAGTAGGTGGGAATCTGCCCGACCGAGCGCGGGAAGGTGATCGGCAGCTTGCCGGAAGGGTTGTGCTCGCCGAACAGCACATCGGCGATGGCATGGCCACCCTCGATGCCGCTGTACCAGGTCTCCAGCATCGCATCGGCGTTTTCCTTCTCCCAGCTCAGCGCCAGCGGCCGGCCATTCATCAGCACCAGTACCAGCGGCTTGCCGGTGGCCTTGAGCGCGCGCAGCAGGGCCTGCTGGCTGTCCGGCAGATCCAGGCGGGTACGGCTGGACGACTCGTGGGACATCCCCCGCGCCTCGCCCACCGCAGCCACGATGACGTCTGCCTGGGCGGCGACGCGCACAGCCTCCTCCAACATCTGCTGCGGCGTGCGCTTGTCCAGCACGACCTCCGGGCGGTCCCAGTTGAGCTGGTTGAGGTAATTGATCACATGGGCATCGTCGGTGACGTTGGCGCCCACGGCGTAGAGCAGCTTGCCCTGCCCTGCGAGCGCCGCCTCCATGCCCTTGCGCAGGGTCACGGCCTGGTCGGCCACCCCAACTGCCGACCAGCTGCCGAGCATGTCCACCGGTGAATCAGCCAGCGGGCCGATCAAGGCGACGGTGGTCTTCTTGCTCAATGGCAGGGTGTCGCCATGGTTTTCCAGCAGTACCAGGGAGTCGCGCGCCATGGCCCGTGCATCGCCACGGTGCAGACGGCTTTCGGCGTTCACGTCGACCGGGTCGTCCTCGGCGCGGCCGATGCGGCGGAACGGGTCATGGAACAGCCCGAGGTCGTACTTGGTGTTGAGCACATGGGTAACGGCCTCATCCAGCACGCTCTGTGGCACCGCGCCGCTGCGCACCAGGCCCGGAAGCTCCTGATCGTAAAGGGTGTCGGCCATGCTCATGCCGACGCCTGCGGTGATGGCCAGGCGCGCGGCCTCACGACCATCGGCGGCCACGCCATGGCGCAGCAACTCGGTGATCGCACCGTGGTCGCTCAGCGCCACGCCCTTGAAGCCCCAGTCGCGGCGAAGCAGGTCGCGCAGCAGCCAGGTATTGGCCGACGCCGGCACGCCATTGATCGCGTTCAGCGCCACCATCACTCCACCAGCGCCAGCATCGATGGCGGCGCGATAGGGCGGCAGGTAGTCCTGATACATGCGCATCGGGCTCATGTCGACCACGTTGTAGTCGCGGCCACCCTCCACGGCGCCGTACAGGGCGAAGTGCTTGACGCTGGCCATGATGCGCTGCGGATCACTGGGTGTTTTGCCCTGGTAACCGTGCACCATGGCGGCGGCGATGCGCGAGACCAGATAGGGATCTTCGCCGAACCCTTCGGAGGTGCGGCCCCAACGTGGATCGCGGGAAATGTCGACGGTCGGCGCGAAGGTCATGTCCAGGCCATCGGCACTGGCCTCGAAGGCGGCGACCCGAGCGCTGTTTTCGATGGCCGGGATGTCCCAGCTCGAGGCCAAGCCCAGGCCGATGGGGAACGTGGTGCGATGGCCGTGAATGATGTCGTAGGCGAAGAACACCGGAATACCCAGGCGGCTACGCAGTGCGGCCTCCTGCATCGGGCGGTTTTCCGGGCGCACCACCGAGTTGAAGGTCGCTCCGATGCGCCCGGCGGCCATTTCCTCACGGATGCGCTCGCGCGGCATGTCGCCGCCGATGCTGATCAGGCGCAACTGGCCGACCTTTTCTTCCAGGGTCATGCGGCTGACCAGGTCGGCGATGAAGGCCGACTTGTCATCGAGCGAAGGAGCCGCAGCCAGCAGGCCGGGAGTGATCAAGGCAGAGGCGAGAGCGAACTGGCGCAGGTATTTCATCGATAGCGGCATCCGGGATGAAAATCATTGTTTGAGTGGCCGCAACGATACTCCGAGTCCACTCACCGCGCCGCAGGTTGGCGCAAAAATTCCAGGCACCATTGCCAGGCGTTGCAGAACGTACGACCCCTGACTTACACAAACTTGCGCATTTTTTTCGTCACCACTGGTTTTGCCTGGCGGCTGGCGTAGCATGACGGCATCAAGGAGAAGGTGATGGCGCAATTCGAGCATCTGCAGGTTTTCCAGAGCATGAGTCGCTCGGCTAACGCGCGGCTGCATGCCATGGCCGAGCTGGGCAATGGCATGGCTGTGGCGCGCTGGAGCAACGCCCATGATGCACGCGACTACCTTGCCCCCAGCCATCACACGCTGTCCTGCTATCTGGCCGGCGGCACCGGCACCTTCCGGCGCGAGCAACCCGGCAACAAGGGAGCCCCGGACAAGCTGTGCATCCTGCCGGCCGAACATCAATCAGCCTGGATCATCAACGGCGAAATTCAACTTGCCCATCTTTATATAGAGCAGGAACGCTTCGCCCTCGGCGCCGTGGCCCTGCTCGACCGCGAGCCACGCAGCCTGCAACTGCAGGAAGCGACCTTTCTCGAAGACGCCGAGCAATCTGCGCGCTTTCGTCAACTCTGCGTCCTCGACTGGCAGGAGCCCGGCGAACGCCTGCTGGCCAGCAGCCTGGCCCATACCATGCTCGACCATGCGCTGCTGACCCAGGTTGGCCTGCGCCAGGGCCTTCGCCTCAAAGGTGGGCTGGCACCGTTGCAGCGCAAACGCGTACGCGACTTCATCGAACAACACCTGGACACACCGCTGCCACTGAGCCAGTTGGCGGCGCTCTGCGCCCTGTCGGAATATCACTTCGCGCGCATGTTCCAGACCAGCTTCGGCCTGCCGCCGCATCGTTACGTACTGACCCGGCGCCTGGCGCGCGCCTGTCAGATGCTGCGTCAGCCACACCCGGCACTGAGCGAGGTGGCGCTGGCCTGCGGATTCGCCAGCGCCAGCCACTTCAGCAATCGCTTTCGCCAGGCACTGGGCGCCACGCCGAGGCAATACCGGGCAGCCTTCGAGACCTGAGATCGTCCCTGGCCACGACTGCACGTCGGCAATCGCCCCTGCACGCCTGCTAATCCCCACGCGGCTATGCGAAAATCTGCGGCTTTGCATTGCCACGGCCCGTTCATGCGCCCATCTCTCTTGACCACGGGGTTTCGTTGATGCCCCTGGATATCCACCAGCTACGACAGGAAGACTGGCGCTCGGAGTTCGGCGCCGGCGACCTGCGTCGTGGTATCGCCTACGCAGAAGAAAAGCGCAGCAGACTGCTCAGCCTCAAGGACAACAGCCTGCTCGCCAATTGCCGTGGCTCGGGCGGGCAGACCTATCAGCAACGCATCACCCTGCACCCCTACGGGCGCAAGTGGAGCGTGACCGGACACTGCAACTGCCCGGTCGGCTTCAACTGCAAGCACGTGGTCGCCGCACTGCTCGCCCTGGAAACCCGGCAGCGTGCCGGCAGCGACCTGTCGGACATCATCGTGCCGAACAAGGAGCTGGCGGAAAAACGCCTCGAGAACATCGCCCCTACCCCCATCCTCAGCCTTGGCAGCCAGGTGCGCGTGCACTTCGATGCGCGCAAGGGACGCATGCACGAACAGACTCAGCACCGCGCTGCACTGGCCTTCGACTACGCCGGACACCGCGTCTTCGGCAAGCCGGCCAAGGACCTGGTCAAGCGTCTGGATGAAGCCACCAACCTGCGTCTGATCCGCGACGCGACGGCCGAAGCCACACTGCGCAAACGCCTGGAAGGCCTCGGTCTGCAAGTGGCGTTGCGCCAGAGCGAGGCACTGCCCGCCGAGGCCGGTGAGCCGTTCGAACTGGAGCGTGAGCGCGACTGGCTGGATTTCGTCCAGCAGCGCTTGCCGCAATTGCGTGCAGAAGGCTGGCAAATCCAGATGCGCCCGGACTTCCAGTACAACCTGGCCGAAGTCGACGACTGGTTCGCCGAAGTCGAGGAGGACCCGCAGCAGAACTGGTTCGACCTCGAACTGGGCATCGAAGTCGAAGGCCAGCGCCTGAGCCTGCTGCCGATCCTGCTCCAGGCCATTCGCCGCACGCCCTGGCTGCTGGCGCCCGAAGCGCTGGCACAACGCTCGGATGAAGACCGTCTGCTGGTCAACCTGCCGCAAGGCGGCAAACGCATCGCACTGCCCTTCGCCCGTCTCAAGCCGCTGCTGGCGACGCTGGGCGAGCTGTACTTTCGCGACCCGGGTGAAGACCACCTGCCGCTGCGCCTCGGGCGCGCCGATGCGGCGCGCCTGGCTGCTCTGGCCACCGGCCCGGCGCTGAGCTGGCAAGGTGGCGATGAGCTGCGTGGCTTCGCCGAGCGGCTGCAGCATCTTTTCGTCCGTGAAGTCGCTGCGCCCCGTGGATTGAACGCCGAGTTGCGCACCTATCAGCTGGAGGGGCTGAACTGGATGCAGACCCTGGCCGAGCTACGCGTCGGCGGCGTGCTGGCCGATGACATGGGCCTGGGCAAGACCCTGCAGACCCTGGCGCATATCCTCTGCGAGAAACAGGCCGGACGCCTGCAACAGCCCGCGCTGATCGTCATGCCCACCAGCCTGATTCCCAACTGGCAGGACGAAGCCGAACGCTTCACCCCAGAGTTACGCGTGCTGGCCCTGCACGGCAGCAAACGCAAGGCGCTGTTCGAGGAGATTGCCGCGCACGACATCATCCTCACCACCTACGCGTTGCTGCCGCGCGATCTCAAGGCGCTCAACCAGCAGCGCTATCGCCTGCTGATCCTCGACGAAGCGCAGAACATCAAGAACCCGCGCAGCAAGGCCGCCACGGCCGCCGCTCAGGTGCAGGCCGACCTGCGTCTGTGCCTGACCGGTACACCACTGGAAAACCACCTGGGCGAGCTGTGGTCACTGTTCCACTTCCTCATGCCCGGCTGGCTGGGCGACGCCAAGGCCTTCACACGTGACTACCGCACGCCTATCGAAAAGCGCGGCGACGCTCATCGTCTGGCCCACCTGAATGGGCGCATCCGCCCCTTCCTGTTGCGCCGCACCAAGGAACAGGTGGCCAGCGAGCTGCCGCCGAAGACCGAGATCACCCAGTGGGTCGAGATGACCCAACTGCAACGTGATCGCTATGAAACCCTGCGCCTGGCCATGGACAAGAAGGTGCGCGACGAGATCGCCCGCCAGGGCCTGGCACGCAGCCACATCGTCATTCTCGAAGCCCTGCTGCGCCTACGCCAGAGCTGCTGTGACCTGCGCCTGCTGGGCGAAGACGGCAGCGCCTTGAGCGCCAGCGACTCGGGCAAGCTCAGCGCCCTGCTGGAGATGCTTCAGGAGCTGGTCGACGAAGGCCGCCGCGTGCTGCTGTTCTCCCAGTTCACCTCGATGCTGGCGCTGATCGAGGCAGAACTGCAGACACGCAAGATCGCCTACACCAAGCTGACCGGCAGCACCCAGGATCGGCGCACACCGGTCGAGCGCTTCCAGGCCGGGGAATTCCCGGTGTTCCTGATCAGTCTCAAGGCCGGCGGCAGCGGCCTCAACCTGACCGCCGCCGACACCGTGATCCACTTCGACCCCTGGTGGAATCCGGCTGCCGAAGCCCAGGCCAGCGACCGCGCCTATCGCATCGGCCAGGACAAGCCGGTGTTCGTCTACAAACTGATCGCCCGTGGCAGCGTCGAGGAAAAGATCCAGCAGCTGCAGCACGCCAAGGCCAACCTGGCCAAGGGCGTGCTCGACGGTGGCAGTCAGGGCCAGTGGCAACTGGACGAGGCCGATCTGGCGGCGCTGTTCGCGCCGCTCGGCTGACGCCTCGCCTCGTGGGGTGGATCACGCTTCATCGATCCACCCCACGCACGGGTAGATGAGAACAGCGTCGACTACGCGCCCCGATCCACCCTACATCTCAGTCAGACATATCGTCACGCTCGGATTCCGCATCCGCACGGTTGCGCGCCTTGCTGCGCGGATGCGGGCCAGCCACGGCCGGGAAACGCGACGAGGCATAGCGCACCACCAGAATCGCCAACGCCAGCAGCAGGATCGCCCCGGACACCATCACCACGCCCCAGCTCGGCTTGTGGGTGTGGGAAATATCGGAAATCAGCAGGCGGGTCAGCGCAGTGATCGCCACGTAGATCATGAAGCGAATCGGCATGTGGTTGGTCTTGAAATAGATCCCCACCATCGCCGCCAGCTCCAGGTAGATGAACAGCAGCAGGATGTCATCGACCGTGATGTGGCCCTTCTCCAGCATGCCGATAAAGGCCATCACCCCCGCCCAGGCCGTAATCGCCCCAATGGCGAACAAGGCCAGGTAATGGAAAGCCTCCATCAACAGATTGCCCAGCGACTCCGCCAGACCGTGCATGTTTTCGCGCAAGCGCTCAGCCCAATTCATCCTTACAACTCCCCACGAGACCTGGCACAACGCCCCGAATCCCCACATCGGGCATTCGCAAGAAACAATCATGCAGGAAAAAGACCAGTTCGAGGATGCTGCCGCGATGTGACGATTTGGCACGGCCCAGCCGGACGCGACGAGGCTGAAACTGACATCACAGGCTCGCCAAGATGCCCCGACGCGTCGCACACTGCGCCATCGCCACTCTCAATGAAGGATCCCCCATGCGTCTTTTCTCGCTGAGCACCGCATTGTCGTCCGCCATGATTGCCCTGGTCAGCCTGCCGCTGCAGGCGGCCGCACCAGCACAACAGAAGACCCAGGTACCGGGCTACTACCGCATGGCACTCGGTGACTTCGAAGTCACCGCTCTGTATGACGGCTACGTCGACCTGCCTGCCAGCCTGCTCAAGGGCATCGATGACAAGGACCTGCAATCGCTGCTGGCGCGCATGTTCGTGGCGTCCGAGAAAGGCGTGCAGACTGCGGTCAACGCCTACCTGATCAACACCGGCGACAACCTGGTGCTGGTCGATACCGGCGCTGCCCAATGCTTCGGCCCGACGCTCGGCGTGGTGCAGACCAACCTCAAGGCATCCGGCTACCAGCCGGAGCAGGTCGATACCGTGCTGCTCACCCACCTGCATCCAGACCACGCCTGCGGCCTGGTCAATGCCGACGGCAGCCCGGCCTACCCCAACGCGACCGTGGAAGTGCCGCAGGCAGAGGCTGACTTCTGGCTCGACGAGGCGACCATGGCCAAGGCCCCCGAAGGCATGCAGGGCATGTTCAAGATGGCGCAACAGGCAGTCGCACCCTATGCCAAGATGAACAAGCTTAAGCCCTACAAGACAGAAGGCGAATTGTTGCCTGGCGTCAGCCTGGTAGCGAGCCCGGGACACACGCCCGGACATACCTCCTACCTGTTCAAATCGGGTGAACAGAGCCTGCTGGTATGGGGCGACATCCTGCACAACCACGCCGTGCAGTTCGCCAAACCTGAAGTGGTCATCGAGTTCGATGTCGACAGCGACAAGGCCAGGCAATCACGCCAACGCATCCTGGCCGAAGCGGCCAAGGACAAGCTGTGGGTCGCCGGCGCGCACCTGCCCTTCCCCGGCCTGGGCCACGTACGCAAGGAAGCCCAAGGCTACGCCTGGGTACCCGCCGAGTTCAGCCCGATCCGCAGCGACCGCTGAATTCTCGACACTCGCTGCTGGCCAAATGGCAGCGAGTTCTTTATGCTTCGAACACTGTATAAATAAACAGTTACCAACAGACACGCATGAAGGCAGATGAGGTGATGAATGGCCGTCGAAGTGGTGTATCGCAGCAGTCGCGATCCGGAGCGCTTGTTCATGGATAAGGCCGAAGCCGATCGTTACGACAAGATGCTGGAACTGGCAGAGCGCCTGAGCGAGGTGCTGCACAAGGCGGTTCCGTCCTTGAACGAGGAACAGGGCGAGGAACTGGGAATCTTCATGGCCAAGAACCGCGACATCTTCGCCAAGGCCTTCAAGAGCCAACCGGATGCGCTGGACGAACTCGAGATCGAAGCTGCCAGCGAATGATCGAGGGTCGAAGCCCCTCGTTCACGCAAGGGGCTTAGGCGCTATGCATCGCCGCGGGGATATTGCCCCGCCGCCTGCTCCAGCCAGGCCGGCAACTCCTTGCGCCTGACGCCCTGCGCTCGCGCACGGGCCAATTGCTCGAGCATGTACTGACGCTTGTGCTCATTGCCATCGGCAAGGGACAGCGCCAGGTCGCGATCACTCCACTGGCGAATGCGACGAAACAGCCACCAGTGAAAGTACAGCCCCGCTGCCGTGGTGACGACGATAATGAAATAGTCCATGGTGAATCCTCCTTTCACCACGCTAATCGAGCCTGCAGACGCCGCCAAGTGCGGCATTGCCGCAGGCAGTCAGGCAAGCCCATGATCCAGTGCAAGCGTGTTTATCTCGATGCACAAACCAGCGATGGCCAACGCGTGCTGGTCGACCGCTTGTGGCCTCGCGGCCTCTCCAAAGAGGCCTTGGTGCTCGATGAGTGGCTAGCCGACGTCGCCCCCAGCAACGCATTGCGCAAATCCTTCGCCCACCGCGCCGAGGCCTTCGATGATTTTCGCACCGCCTACCGCCGTGAACTGAGCGCCCACCCCGAGCACTGGCAGCGCCTGCTGCACTGGGCAGCGAGGGGCACGCTGACGCTGCTCTATGCGGCGCGCGACGAAGCGCATAACAACGCTCGGGTGCTGGCGGAGTTCCTCGAAGATGAACTGCAGCGTCATGACTCGCCCAGCTCACCGGTTTGCTATCAGGGCGAATTCGACGGTCATTGACCGTACGGCAGCGGCAGGCTAGCCTCCAGACTTCTGCGACATATCCGAAGCTGTTTTCATGCCCCTCACCGCGCCTTGCCACAACGACTCCGCCAGCGCCGCCTATCGCGTCGCTGTCGACGGCTGCGCGCCACCACCTGCCTGTCGCGCCGGTACCCCTCCACCGCCGGCCCTCGTCCAAGCGGGCTGATCCCGCTCTTCCGCGCTCCGTTTCATCGCCTCAGCGACGCGTGCCCTTGCGCGCGTACGGAGCTCATGTGGATTTTCGACAGGTGTTCCCTCATGTGTTTCGATTCGACTTCCCTGCGCACCTATGGCGCGACGGCTCTGTTCGTGCTGCTCTGGTCCGGTGGTGCGATCTTCGCTCGCCTGGGCCTGGACCATGCTTCGCCCTTCGCCTTCCTGCTGCTGCGCTTTGCCCTCGCCTTTGCCGCGCTGGTGCTGATCGCCAGTCATTCCGGAGTCTGGCTGCCCGAGCGCGACCTGCGTTGGGCAACCGCCAGGGCTGGCCTGCTGCTGATCGGCGGCTACAGCATCTGCTACATGCTGGCGCTGGCCGAAGGGGTCACACCCGGCGTGCTGGCAACGGTGCTCGGTGTACAACCCATACTGACCTTGATGCTGCTGGAGCGGCGTACTTCGCTGCTGCGCGTGCTCGGCTTGCTGCTGGCCCTGGCCGGGCTGGCGATAATCGTCGCGGACAGCCTGATGAGCAGCGCGATGCCGCTGTCCGGCGTGGCCCTGGCTCTCGGCGCCCTGCTCTGCATAACCGGCGGCACCATCGCCCAGAAGAACCTGCGACAGACGCCCATGCGTGCCCTGCCGCTGCAGTACGGTCTCTGCCTGCTGGGCAGTCTGATGCTACTACCCAGCCAGAAGTGGCAGGTGAGTTTTGACGTCGGGTTGATCATGCCGCTGTTGTGGATGGGGCTGGTGGTTTCGGTGGGCGCACAATTGCTGCTGTATCGGCTGATTCAGACCGGCAATCTGGTCAACGTCACCAGCCTGTTCTATCTGGTGCCGGTGACGACGGCGCTGCTCGATTACCTGCTGCTGGGCAATCGCCTTTCGGCCAGCGCTCTGGCCGGGATGGCCGCGATCCTGATCGGGCTAGCCCTGGTCTTTCGCTTCGCCCCTCGCCTGAAGCTCGCGAATAGCGGCTAAGCGCCGTATAGCAGGCGCTCGGCCAGATAGTCGGCGACGCGCGCCGGGGAGCGTTTTTCCGCCTGGGCGTGGGCGTAGATTTCGGTCAATCGTCGACTGATCTGCGCCAGGTGCGCGGTGATCGCCGGCAACGCCTCGCCGCGATGACGCAGCGCCACATAGATCAGCCCACCGGCGTTCAGTACGTAATCCGGTGCGTAGAGAATGCCGCGCGCTTCCAACTGGTCGGCCACTTCGGGGCTGGCCAGCTGATTGTTGGCCGCTCCAGCCACCGCCGCGCAGCGCAGATGGGCTACCGTCTGCACGTTCAGTACGCCACCCAGACCACAAGGCGCGAGGATGTCGCAGGGAGTGGCGAGCAATGCATCGCTGGCAATCGGATGCGCGCCCAACTGCTCGACAGCCAGTTGCACACGCCCGGCATCGATATCGCTGACCAGCAGTTCCGCTCCCGCAGCATGCAGCGCCTCGGCCAGGGCGAACCCGACGTTGCCCAGGCCCTGCACGGCGACCCGCAATCCTTCCAGGTCATCACTGCCCAGGCGCGCCTGAGCGGTGGCGCGGATACCCGCGAACACACCCAGCGCCGTGTGCGGCGAGGGGTCACCCGCCTGGGTAGTGCTGGTGACATGCTGGGTGTACTGGGCGATGCAGTCCATGTCGGCGCTGGAAGTACCGCTGTCGACCGCCGTGATGTAGCGGCCGTTGAGCGTCTCGATGAAACGCCCGAAGGCTTCGAACAGCGCGGCCCGACTCTGCAGATGGGCCGGGCGGATGATCACCGCCTTGCCGCCGCCATGGTCGATGCCGGCCAGCACGGCCTTGTAACTCATGCCCTGGGCCAGACGGATGGCATCGGCAATGGCGCCGCGTTCATCGGCATAGGCCAGGTAACGGCAACCGCCGAGTGCCGCCCCGAAGCGGGTGTTGTGAATGGCGATAACGGCCTTGAGGCCGCTGGCCGGATCCTCGGCCAGGTGCAGGGCCTCGAGGCGGGCGGCTTCCATCATGCTGAACATGGGCGAGCTCCCGAGCAGACGTCAGCCCCCAGTATAGGAGAGCCCCACTGGACGACGCCCCTGACAGGGGCTACAACAGCAGAAGTCAGCGGAGAATGCGATGAGCCCACGCCAAGCCTGTCTGCAGTGCCTGCAACGCGATCCTCCCGCCCTATTCGAGGCGGCTCTGTGGATTGCCGCCGAACACGATGATTTGCTGCAGCCGGCACAGGTGCTGAGTGAATTGCACAGCCTGCAACTGCAGGTCAGCGCCGGGCTTCCCACCCTGCCCGTCCGCGAACTGGCCCAACCACTGCTGCGTCGTCTGGCCGAACTCGACTTTCAGGAAGACGACGAAGGCGTGACGCGTCCGCAACATGCGCTTGTGCATCATGTGCTGCGCAGGCGGCGCGGCCAGCCATTGACCCTGGCCTTGATCGCCCTGGAGCTGGCACGACGGCTGGAGATTCCGCTGCAGGGGGTGAACTTCCCCGGGCATTTTCTGCTCCGCGTACCCGGAGCGGACCACCTGCTCGATCCGTGCGGCGGGCGCCGCCTGTACACGCGCGACTGTCGTGAGCAGCTCTATCGCCAGCTCGGACCTGGCGTAGAACTCAGCGCCGCGCACCTGCAGACGGCCGATGCCGGCGACATGCTGCGCCGCCTGTCACGCAATCTGCGCCTGCTGCATCTGCAGCACGATGCCCCGGAAGCAGCACTCAGGGATGCCGAACGCGTCCTGCAACTGGGCCCGCCGAATCTCGTCGATCACCTGGCCCGGGCGGATGTCTACCGCCAGCTCGATTGCCCACAGGGTGAGCGCTACGACCTGGAGCGAGCCCTGCTGTTCTGCGAGGAAGAAGGTCTGCGCCTGCAACTGAGTCAGCGCTTGCGCAACCTGGCCCGTGCGCCGGCGATGCATTGAGGGCACGGAGCGCGGCGCCCCGAGGCACTATCAGGCAGAAGCCGCCAGGCCGTGGAAACTGAAGTAGTAGCGCAACGCATCGATCATCTCGACGTAGTCGGCAGGTGGCGCGACCAATGCGAAACCGGAGTCGTAGACGCCGGGATTGACGTCTTCGCGACACCACTGGCAGTTGGCGGAGAAGTCGATGAAGCGCATGCCCTGCTGACCCGGAATTTTCAGGCGCATGTCGAAACGGGCGCCCACCAGCAGTGGCAACTGGCTGATCAGCATCAACCCGTCGAGAGAGACATTGCCGATGAATCCCATCGGCTTGTCGGTAATGCGATTGAACACCTTCAGGTAGTAGGGCAACTGATGGCGTTCGATTCGGCGCTGGCTACGCATAGTGGCAAATCGCTACAAAGGGTCTTGAGTATGGCCCTACTACGACCACTTAACCACCCTCAAGAACAGCGTTGGGCTATCCGTTCGCGCAACTGGCGACGAGCGGTGTCTGTTTCTTCATCACTGTAGTAGATGCGCTCACCGTTGGCGTCGGTGCGGTAATAGCTGAAGCCTTCGGGAATCTGCGCCAGGCGCCGGCGCAAGTCACGGCATTCGTTGGCTCGTTCTTCGCGCTGCGCAGTCGCGGCAGCGGCGGCCTCTTGCTGCTCCTCGCGCCTGGCGTCGTAGAAGCGCTGGCTGCGCGCCTCGCGCTCGCGCGTGTGCTGGTCACGTTCGACCACCTGAGGCTTCACCTGCACGGTTTCAGCCCCGGCCACGGGGCGCTGGCCGAAATGCACCTGCCCCTGCTCGTCCGTCCAGCGATAGATTTCTGCCGCGGCCAGCGAGGGCAGCAGCGCGGCGATCAGCAACCAGTGACGCATGTTCATCCTCCATGAGAGACACGCGTCAGCTTATACTGCGCCGCATCGCCGAGAAATGCTTGCGACCGAAGGTTCAGAGCGCAGCCGGGCTGATCTTGGCGGCCGGTGCCGGGCTGTGATGCCCCAGCTGCTCCAGGGTCTGCAGGCGAGCGCGGGCGCGATAGGCATACTCGCTGGCCGGGTAGCGCGCGATGATGAACTGGTAGGTCTGCGCCGCATCGACGAACAGGCTCTCACGCTCCAGGCATTGACCACGCAGCAGGGAAATTTCCGGCTGCAGGTAGCTGCGCGAGCGGCTCTTGCGCTCGGCCTGCGACAGCTCCAGCGCGACCTGGGCGCAGTCACCTTCGTTATAGGCGCGATAAGCGTTGTTCAGATGATGGTCGAGCGAGACGCGGGTGCAACCCGTGGCAACCAGGGCCACGGCCAGAATGATCAGGGTACGCATGGGCAAGTCCTCCAATGGGCAGTGTATCGACAGCGCCGGCAAAAACTGAACAGCGACAAACCTCCGATGGGTTTTGCTGCCCACGCCTTGGCGCTGTATGGCGTGCTGACTAGACTGCGCGGCACCGGCCCGTTTCGGCCAAGGAGCCCGCATGCCGCTCGTCCGACCGCTTTGCCTGATCATTGGCGCCACCCTGCTGAGCGCCTGCGCACCGACCACGCCGCTGTTCATCGCCCAGGTCACCACCAACGAAGTGGTCGAATACAAGGCCCTGAAAACCAAGCGCATGACCGCGGCCATCGAAGAGGAAGGCGATCTGCTGACCTACAGCGCCATGGCCATTCGCGACGCCCACAGCGACAAGGCCGAAGCGCTGTACCTGGACGGTTACCGCGACCCGCAACTGAGTGGCGAGGTGCGCGCCATCGCCCTGTATCAGATCGGCCTGATCTACATGAACCGCTTCAACGAGCAGCGCGACGACCCCAAGGCGCTCAACTACTTCTACAAGGTGCTCAACGAGTTTCCCGCCAGCCAGGCAGCCAACCGCGCCGAGCAGCGCATCGAGGCGATCCGCCAACGCGCCGACGAGCCGATCCACAAGACCTCGCGCGAGCTGCTGGAAAACTGGCAACCGAGCCAGAACCTCGATCTGTACAAACCCAGCCTCGACCCGGACATGACCCTGCTGTCGCGCCGCGCCGTGCTCAAGGGCCGCGTCGACGAAGCCGAGCAGCTTTACCTGCTGGGCCTGGCCGATCCACACGTGCCGGCGGACATCAAGGAAAAGGCGCTGTATCAACTGGCGCTGATGCACATGGCGCCGGACAACCCCAACGCCAACCGCGACAAGGCCATCGCCTACCTGCGCCGCCTGCTGGTGCAGTTTCCCGAAGGCGAGCTGACAGCCAAGGCCGCGCGCCATCTGGACCTGGCGCTCAATCCAGGCATGCGCTGACCCATATCAATGCCGCTCAGCGCAGCATGGTCTGTAATGCAGTGACAGACTCCAGGCGAGGACGCTGCCATGAAACTGCAACGACTGCTGGTCGTGATCGACGCCGAACACCAGCAACAACCCGCCCTGCAACGCGCCGTCGAAATAGCGCGCCAGGTCGGTGCCGAGTTGCACCTGCTGCAGATCGAATACCACCCCAGCCTGGAAGGCGGCCTGCTCGACAGCCAGTTGCTCGACCGCGCCCGTGACGCCATCGTGCGACAAAGCTGCGAGAAACTGCGCACCAGTGTCGCCCAACTGAGCGATGAAGGGTTCAGGATCGAAGTGGACGTGCGCTGGGGCAAGCGCCGCCATGAAGAGATTCTTGCCCGCGTCGTAGCGCTGCAACCGGATATTCTGTTCAAGTCGACCCATCCCAGCAGTGCGCTGCGCCGCCTCTTGTTCAGTGACACCAGTTGGCAACTGATCCGCCGCTGCCCGGTGCCGCTGTGGCTGGTGCACGACGCCGAGCCACGTGGTCACAGCCTGTGTACGGCGCTCGACCCACTGCACAGCGCGGACAAACCAGCCGCCCTCGATCACCAGCTGATTCGAGTCAGTCAGGCATTGCAGGCTGCCCTCGGCCTTGATGCCGACTACCTGCATGCGCAGGCCCCGCTGCCGCATTCACTGCTGTTCGACGCCGAAGTAGCGCAGGAATATGAAGACTACGTGACCCAGTGCAGCCGCGAGCACCGCGAAGCCTTCGACAGGCTGCTCGCCGAACACGCCATCGATCGCGCCAAGACCCACCTGCTCGATGGTTTTGCCGAGGAGGTCATCCCGCGCTTCGTGCGTGAGCACAATATCGGTCTGCTGGTGATGGGGGCCATCGCCCGCGGCCATCTGGACAGCCTACTGATCGGCCACACTGCGGAACGGGTGCTGGAACGTGTCGAGTGCGATCTGCTGGTGATCAAACCGGACGACAAAGGGTAGTGCACAGGAACAATGACTACAGCGCAAGGCCGTAGTAGCCTCCCCGGCATAGTTCACTAGGGAGTTCGTGCATGACCTTTCGCCGTACCAAAATCGTCGCCACCCTGGGCCCGGCCAGCAACTCGCCGGAAGTGCTGGAACAACTGATCCTCGCCGGTCTCGACGTGGCCCGTCTGAACTTCTCCCACGGCACGCCAGACGACCACAAGGCGCGCGCCGCCCTGGTACGCGAACTGGCCGCCAAGCACGGCCGTCATGTCGCCCTGCTCGGTGACCTGCAAGGCCCGAAAATCCGCATCGCCAAATTCGAGAACAAGCGCATCGAGCTCAAGGACGGCGACCTGTTCCGCCTGTCCTCGAGCCACTCGCGCACGGCCGGCACCCAGGACGTGGTCGGTATCGACTATCCGGCACTGATCCAGGACTGCGATGTCGGTGACGAGCTGCTGCTCGACGACGGTCGCGTGGTCATGCGCGTCGAACTCAAAGGCGCTGACGAACTGCACTGCCGCGTGCTGATCGGCGGCCCGCTGTCGGACAACAAGGGCATCAACCGCCGTGGCGGTGGCCTGACCGCACCGGCCCTGACCGAGAAGGACAAGGCCGACATCAAGGTCGCAGCGGAAATGGACCTGGACTACCTGGCCGTGTCCTTCCCCCGTGATGCCGCCGACATGGACTACGCCCGTCGCCTGCTCACCGAAGCCGGCGGCAATGCCTGGCTGGTGGCCAAGATCGAACGCGCCGAAGCCGTGGCCGACGACGAATCACTCGACGGTCTGATCCGCGCCAGTGACGCGGTGATGGTCGCCCGTGGTGACCTGGCCGTGGAGATCGGCGACGCCGAGCTGGTCGGTATCCAGAAGAAGATCATCGCCCACGCCCGTCGCCTGAACAAAGCCGTGATCACCGCCACGCAGATGATGGAGTCGATGATCCACAGCCCGATGCCGACCCGCGCCGAAGTCTCCGACGTGGCCAACGCCGCGCTGGACTACACCGATGCGGTGATGCTCTCGGCCGAAAGCGCCGCCGGCGAATACCCGGTCGAAGCCGTGCAGGCCATGGCCCGCGTGTGCCTGGGCGCCGAGAAGCACCCGACCAGCAAGCAGTCCAGCCACCGCATCGGCCGCCAGTTCGAGCGCTGCGACGAAAGCATCGCCCTGGCCACCATGTACACCGCCAACCACTTCCCGGGCGTCAAGGCCATCATCAGCCTGACCGAGAGTGGTTACAGCCCGCTGATCATGTCGCGCATCCGCTCGTCGATCCCGATCTTCGCCTTCACCCCGCACCGCGAAGCGCAGGCCCGTGTGGCGCTGTTCCGTGGCGTCTACACCGTGCCGTTCGACCCCGCCTCGCTGCCAGCGAACAAGGTCAGCCAGGCGGCGGTGGACGAACTGCTCAAGCGTGGCGTGGTCGAGCCGGGCGACTGGGTCATCCTGACCAAGGGTGACAGCTACCACGGCACCGGTGGCACCAACACCATGAAGATCCTCCACGTCGGCGATCATATGGTGTAACCCACCCGCTCACGCAGAAGGCCGCTCATCGAGCGGCCTTCTGTTTTATGGGGCCTGGCTGCAGCGTGCGCAGCGGATAGCGCGTAGAAAGTCCGCCCCTCAGGTGCGCACGAAATAGGCAATGGCGATCAGCGACAAGCCGATCACCAGCAGCCACAGGGTGCCGTCGACCAGATAGGGAAACCCCATCAGGCCCAGGCCACAGAGAAAAGGCACGGGTTTGCTCTGGCGCCGCCCATAGATCACGAACCCCAGACCGATGCTGCCGAACAGCAGCCCCCAGAGCAGCGCAGCGCCGTCCATCAAGCGAACCTCGTGAAGTCTGCCGGGCGCCTTTGCATGAACGCCGACAATGCCTCGATGGCCTCCGGCGAACGCAGGCGCTGGCCGAACAGCGCGCCCTCCTCCTCGATCACCTGGCGCAGCTCGTCACGCCCCGGCGCGCGCATCAGGCGCTTGCTGTCGACAACCGCCGATGGCGCCAGCTGGAGAAAACGCCGGGCCATCTCGCGCGCTTTGCCGAGCGTCGCGGCGCCATCGTCGAGGGCCTGGTTGGCGATGCCCCAGGCCGCAGCCTGCTCACCGCTGAAACCCTGCCCGAGCAGCAGCAACTCGGCAGCCCGTGCGTGCCCCAGCAAGCGCGGCAGAATCAGGCTGGAGCCATACTCGGGGCACAGACCAAGATTGACGAATGGCATCTTCAGTTGCGCATCGCGGCTGACGTAGACCAGGTCGCAGTGCAACAACAAGGTGGTACCGATTCCCACCGCAGGGCCCGCCACCGCGGCCACGACCGGCTTGGGAAAGTCGAACAGGGCGCGCATGAACTGGAACACTTCACTGTTCAGCCCGGTCGGTGGCGCCTGGAGAAAATCGGCGACGTCGTTGCCGCTGGTAAAGCACGCCTCGCCGCCAGTCAGCAGCACCACGCGCACGCTGGCGTCGCGCGCGGCGTCATCCAGCAGCTCGGCCATGCCGGCATACATGGCGCGGGTCAGCGCGTTCTTCTTGTCCGGGCGGTGCATGCGCAGGGTCAACAAGCCGTCGTCGCGTTCGATATGCAGGTGTTCGCTCATGCCACAGCTCCAATGTGCGACTTACGCACTGGCATCGGGCCTGGCAGGCCCCACATGACCTAAGCGCGAGTGAGGAAGACGTCGGCGAGCATCTGGCTGCGTGGCAACCCGGCCATGTAGAGGCGCCGCGCGAAGCTCTCGACCGTCGTGGGATGGCCGCAGAGTAAGGCGAGGGTCTGCCGCGAAACAAGGCGCAGTTCGGCCAAAGCAGCCGGCAACTGCGCCGCCGTTACCAGCTCCACCTGCAGGTTGGCGTGCTGCGCGACCAATGCCTGAAGCTCGCTCGCCAGATAGTGCTCGGCCGGCTCATGCGCGACATGCAGCAGTCGGATGGCACCTCGATGTTCCTGACGCAGCGCATCACGCAAGACCCCGTACAAGGGAGCCAGCCCCGTGCCAGCGGCCAACAGCCAGAGCGGCCGGGCCTGCCAATCGGCGTCGTAATGCAGAGCGCCACCGCGCAGTTCGCCGAGACGCAGCGCATCGCCAACCTGCAACTGTCGCGCGGCATCGCAGAACGCACCCGGCATGCGGCAATCGATATGAAACTCCAGGCCGTCGTCCTCGCCCGGCACGCTGGCCAGTGAATACGGACGCGCCACACCCTGCTCATTCCACAGCAGCAGGTGCTGGCCGGGGCGATAGCGCAATGGCCTGGCCGGCTGCAGACGCAGGCGCAAAACCTGCCGGCTGGGCCAGTCCAGGGCGAGCACCTTGGCCGCCAAGCCATCGCGCTGCGGATCGAAGGGTTCGACCTGCAGGTTCCCGACCACCTGGCACTGACAGGCCAGGCGCCAGCCCTCGGCGCGCTTGTCGGCCGCCAGCGCCTCGGGCTTGCGATCCTCCGGTTCGCCGTCGACGCAGCGCACCAGGCAGGCATGGCAGCTACCGGCTCGGCAACTGTAGGGCACGGCAACACCAGCGCCGAGCAATGCATCGAGCAAGTTGGTTTGCTGGGCAATCTGCAGTAGCTGGTCACCGACGCGCAGCTCAGGCACCCACAGTCTCCCAGCTGGCGTCGCAGCGATTGCGTCCACTGCGCTTGGCCTGATAGAGCGCCTGATCGGCGCGCTGCAGGGCTTCATCAAGATCATCACCGGCGACCAGCAACGTCATGCCGACAGAGAGACTCAGACCGTCGACTTTCAGGCCCACCGGCTCGGCCTTGGCGAAGGCAGCGCGCAGACGGTCGCAGCACGCGGTGAACTGATTGGCATCGGTATTGGGCAAGAGCAGAACGAATTCCTCACCGCCGTAGCGGGCAATGGTGTCGCCGTCACGCAGACAGGCACGGGCGATCGCGGCGAAGGCTTGCAGTACCTGGTCGCCAGCGGCATGCCCATGAGCATCGTTGATTCGTTTGAAATGGTCCAGATCGATCAGTGCCAGGCCGTGCTGGCGGCCATGCGCCATATGTTCCAGCTCACGGGTGGCCAGGCGCAGGAAATGGCGCCGGTTGAACAGCCCGGTGAGTTCGTCGGTGGCAACCAGGTCCTCGAGCTGACGCATCATTCCACGCAGGGTGTCCTGGTGTGCCTGCAGGGCGAAACGACGCTGGCGCATGCGCTTGCGCATGGCCTGTACGTAGCTGGAAAACAGACATAGCCAGACCAGCAGGATGAACAGCACCCAGACCTGCAGCCAGGCCATGCCCGGGTCCCCCAGCTGCATGCGGTAGCCCTCGATCAGCAGCATCGCGGTGAAGCCGAAGAAAGCGAATACGGCGCAACGCACGAACACCTTGGGCGGCAACTGGAACACGCCGAACAGCAGGATCAGAATGTAGAACACCATCATCACGCCGCGCGCACTGTCGAACAGCGCCAGCACCGGCGGTTGCCAGGCCAGCGCCACCAGCACCTGGGCTTCGGTCAGGCTGGGATCTTCACAACGCAGGTTGCGACCGGAAAGAAACAGCCAAAGAAACACCAACTGGCTGCCGAATACGCCCAGCGTCATCCAGCCAGCAGTGCTGGTCGAACCGAGAAACAGGCCATTGAACACGGCAAACCAGCAGACGAGCGCCATCATCGCGTACGTCGCGAAGGCCATGGCGAAGCGTTTGAGCAGGAGGCTCTGCAGGCTGCGTTGCGTTCCCCGGCGACTCATTGGGCTCATGGGCTCCATCCCATACTGGCATATGGCCGTAACTCTACCCCCCTGGCCATGGATTTCCTAGCGAGCCGATAACCGCCCCACTGCGCGTGCCATCGACCTTCGGCTGCTGTGCCCGCCACAGTCGCCTGCGGTATACTGCCGCGCCTTTTTGGGCGGCTCTGAAAATATCGTCAAGGCGGTTTCAGAGGTGCCCTTCCGCCGTTGCGCCGGGTCGTTGTCCGGCGCTTCCTTGTTGATGTTCCCTGATAGAGGAGCGCCCCAATGACCGTGATCAAGCAGGACGACCTGATTCAGAGCGTCGCCGACGCACTGCAGTTCATCTCCTATTACCACCCCGTCGACTTCATCCAGGCGATGCACGAGGCCTACCTGAAGGAAGAATCGCCAGCCGCCAAGGACTCCATGGCGCAGATTCTGATCAACTCGCGCATGTGCGCCACCGGCCACCGCCCGATCTGCCAGGACACCGGCATCGTCACCGTGTTCGTCAAGGTGGGTATGGACGTGCGCTGGGACGGCGCCACCATGAGCGTCGACGACATGATCAACGAGGGCGTGCGTCGCGCCTACAACCTGCCGGAAAACGTCCTGCGTGCCTCGATCCTGGCCGACCCGGCAGGTGCGCGCAAGAACACCAAGGACAACACCCCGGCGGTGATTCACTACTTCCTCGTCCCTGGCGACAAGGTGGAAGTGGACGTCGCGGCCAAGGGCGGCGGCTCCGAGAACAAGTCGAAGATGGCCATGCTCAACCCGTCCGACTCCATCGTCGACTGGGTCCTCAAGACCGTGCCGACCATGGGCGCCGGCTGGTGCCCGCCGGGCATGCTCGGCATCGGCATCGGCGGCACTGCCGAAAAAGCAGCGGTGATGGCCAAGGAAGTGCTGATGGAGCACATCGACATCCACGAACTGCAGGCCCGCGGCCCGCAGAACCGCATCGAAGAGCTGCGCCTGGAGCTGTTCGAGAAGGTCAACCAGCTGGGCATCGGCGCCCAGGGCCTGGGCGGCCTGACCACCGTGCTCGACGTGAAGATCATGGACTACCCGACCCATGCAGCAAGCCTGCCGGTATGCATGATCCCCAACTGCGCCGCCACCCGTCACGCCCACTTCGTGCTCGACGGCTCCGGCCCTGCCGAGCTGGAAGCGCCGGATCTGGACGCCTACCCGGAAATCGTCTGGGAAGCCGGCCCGAGCGCGCGCCGCGTCAACCTCGACGAGATCACCCCGGAAGACGTGCAGAGCTGGAAGCCGGGCGAGACCGTCCTGCTCAACGGCAAGATGCTCACCGGCCGCGACGCTGCGCACAAGCGCATGGTCGACATGCTGAACAAGGGCGAGCAGCTGCCGGTGGACCTCAAAGGTCGCTTCATCTATTACGTCGGCCCGGTCGATCCGGTCGGTGACGAAGTGGTAGGTCCAGCCGGCCCGACCACCGCCACCCGTATGGACAAGTTCACCCGTCAGATCCTCGAACAAACCGGTCTGCTGGGCATGATCGGCAAGTCCGAGCGCGGCCCGATCGCCATCGACGCGATCAAGGACAACAAGGCCGTGTACCTGATGGCCGTCGGCGGCGCCGCCTACCTGGTCGCCCAGGCGATCAAGAAGTCCAAGGTGCTGGCCTTCGAAGAACTGGGTATGGAAGCCATCTACGAGTTCGAAGTCAAAGACATGCCGGTGACCGTCGCGGTCGACACCAACGGTGAGTCGGTACACATCACCGGCCCGGCGATCTGGAACAAGAAGATCGCCGAAAGCCTGGCGGTGGAAGTGAAGTAAGCGTCAACGCTGCAAAGCAGAAGCCCGGCCAAGTGCCGGGCTTTTGCATTCTCAGGAGATGACTCCGTAACCCGTTAGGCGCCCTGCAGCAGTTTTCGGCCGCGTGCCAGGTAGCTGTCCATCTCCGCCTGCGGCACCATGCTGCCGCCCGTCGCCCATACCAGATGAGTCGCCTGCGCCATGCGCTGCGGTGTCAGGCCCATGCGCTGGCGATAGCCCTGCTGCTCGCCCAGCACCCGCAGCACACCCGGCATGCCGGCCAGGGCCGAAGGCTCCAGACGCTGGCCCTCGGTCTGTTCCAGCAACGCCAGGTAGCGGAACAGCTGTTCATCGCTGACCGTGTAGTAGCCATCGATCAGACGCTGCATGGCGCGCCCGACGAAACCCGATGGCCGACCGACCGCCAGGCCGTCGGCTGCGGTGCGGTTGTCGATGCCGAAATCCTGCACCGCCAACTCTTCATGTCGGCCGGTATGCACGCCGAGCAGCATGCACGGCGAGTGCGTCGGCTCGGCGAACAGGCAGTGCACCGCGTCGCCAAACGCCAGCTTCAGGCCAAACGCCACACCACCCGGCCCACCGCCCACACCGCAAGGCAGGTAGACGAACAGCGGATGCTCGGCATCGACCACGACACCGGCCGTTGCCAGTTGCTGCTTGAGGCGTTCGCCGGCCACCGCATAGCCGAGAAACAGATGCCTGGAGTTCTCGTCATCGACGAAGTGGCAGCGCGCATCGGCCTCGGCCTGGCGCCGCCCCTGCTCCACCGCGACGCTGTAATCGCTGGCGTACTCGACCACCGTCACGCCATGGGCACGCAGCTTGTCCTTCTTCCACTGACGCGCATCGGCGGACATATGCACCGTGGCCTGGAAGCCCAGGCGCGCACTGATGATGCCGATGGAAAGCCCCAGATTGCCGGTGGAGCCGACGGCCACCTGATAACCCGCGAAAAAGGCACGCATCGCATCGCTATCGAGGCAGGCGTAGTCGTCGTCGAGGCTGAGCAGCCCGGCCGCCAGTGCCAGGTCCTCGGCATGCTTGAGCACCTCGTAGATGCCGCCACGGGCCTTGATCGAACCGGAAATGGGCAGATGGCTGTCACGCTTGAGCCACAGCGCGCCAATCTCGCCCTCGCCGTGAATCTCTTCACTCAGCAAGGCTTGCATACGCGGCAGATGCAGGATGTCCGACTCGATGACCCCGTCGCTGGCGGCCGTCTGCGGGAACACGCGAGCCAGATAAGGTGCGAAACGCGCGAGACGCGCGCTGGCATCGGCCACATCCGCAGCGCTCAAACCGACATCGCCCAGCGCCTCGCTGGCCGGCGCCACGGCGGGATTGAACCAACTGGTTTCACGCAGGGCGATCAGCTCGTCGAGCAGCGGATATTGCGCTCGCCACTGGGCGAGCGGCTGACCAAGGATCATCGGCAGTTTCCTCATTGCAGGCCGTTAACAGCGGCCATTAGATGACGCCTGCGCGCATCTGGCAAAGGCCGGGAGCGGCAGACCAGCGGAACGATAGCCGCCGAGGCATGGCCTAAACGGGAAACCGCCAAGGAGTTGTCATGACCTTTTCCATCGTTGCCCGCTGCCCGCGCAGTGGACAGTTCGGCGTCGCCGCCGCCACCGCGATGCCGGCAGTCGGCAAACTGCTCAGCCATGCCGCTGCCGGCGTCGGGGCAGTGGCGACCCAGGCGCAGGTCAACCCCTATCTGGGCCTGGATGGCCTGCAGTTGCTGCGCCAGGGACTGTCGGCTGAGCAGGCACTGGAACGCCTCAAAGGCACCGACCCCTGCATGGAACTGCGCCAATGCGCCCTGATCGACGCCCAGGGCGACAGCGTCTGCTGGACCGGCGAACAATGCCTGCCCTGGGCCGGCTCGCTCAGCGGCGAACAGTTCTCCATACAGGGCAATCGACTGGTCGGCCCGCAAGTGCTGGAGGCCGTGGCCGAAACCTTCCGCCGGGAAGCCAGGCGCCCGCTGATCGAACGCCTGATCGAAGCGCTGGACGCTGGCGATCGATGCGGCGGCGACCGGCATGGCGAATCCTCCGCGGTGATCTATGTGGTCGACAAGGAGGACTACCCGCTGTGGGACATCCGCGTCGACCATCACCTCGACCCGGTGGCCGAACTGCGCCGCCTGCACAAGGTGTTCGCCCGCGACGTGCTGCCAGAGATACTCGCCATGCCGACACGCGAAAACCCGGCAGGCCTGGCGGCCGAGGATGCGGTCTAGCGCGCGGCGGCCCCGAAGCGCCGCCGATAATCGCCAGGCGACACGCCCACCAGGCGGGTGAACACCTTGCGAAACGCCCCGCTGTCACCGTACCCCACCTGCCAGGCCACCTGCTCGATGCTCTGGCGGGTGAACTCGAGCAACTCGCGCGCCTTGCTCACACGCAGCTGCTGGCAGTACTCGGTCGGTTTCATGCCCGTAGCCGCGCGAAATCGACGCAGGAAGGTGCGCTCCCCCAGGCCCGCGCGCGCAGCCATGCTGGTCAGGCTCGTCTCCGCCCCGGCCTGCCCCTGAAGCCAATGCTGCACGGCCAGTACCGCCGCGTCGCCATGGTCAAGGCTGGGCGCGAAGCTGCTGAAATGCCGCTGCGACTCGCGGTTCAGATCGACCACCAGAAAGCGTGCAGTCTCCGCCGCGATGGTCGGCCCCAGCAGCCGCGTCACCAGCGCCAGCCCCAGATCGGTCCAGGCCATCAGCCCCCCGGCGGTGATCAGGTCACCGTCGTCGATGACCATGCGCTCGGGAAGTACCTGAACCAGCGGAAAGCGAGCCGCCATCTGCGCGGCCAGCGCCCAGTGGGTGGTTACCGTGCGGCCGTCGAGCAAGCCGGCCTCGGCCAGCGCGAACGCACCGACGCACACCGACGCCAGCAGCACACCCGCGCCATGCTGCTCACGCAGCCAGTCGCGATAGCAGGCGGCGAGCGGCTGGTCGGCATCGTCATCCAGACAGGGCGGCAGAATCACCACCTGCGGCGGCGCCTCATCCTGCGCCGGGCTGCCGAACACGCGCCGTACGCACCCGCTCTCATCGGCCTGCCAGTGGCTGACGCGCAGCCGAGGCAGCCCCTGGCGCTCCTGCCCCGCCGCCATCCGGTTGGCCACGCTGAACAGATCGCCCAAGCCATGCACCGCCGCGAGCTGCGCGCCGGGATAGAGCAGTAGTCCGATCTCCAGACAGCGCTCGCTCATTGTCAGTTTTTCCCCACAGATTGTCGGCCCTGCCCATCCTCGCGCAGGCGCCGGGGCGATAAGGTTTGCCGCACATCATCCCACGGAGAACACCATGAGCAAGCGCGCCCTGATTCTGATCGACATCCAGAACGACTATTTCGACGGCGGCAAATGGACCCTCGAAGCGATGCAGCTCGCCACCAGCAACGCCGCCCGCGTGCTGGCCGGCGCTCGCGCAGCAGGCGACAAGGTGATCCACGTGCGCCATGAGTTCGGCAGCGACGATGCGCCCTTCTTCGCACCGGGCAGCACCGGCGCGCGCATCCACGAGCAGGTGCAGCCATTGCCGGACGAGCCGGTGGTGCTCAAGCACCAGGTCAACGCCTTTCTCGGCACCGACCTCAAGGCTCAACTCGACGCCGACGGTATCGAACAGGTGACACTGGTCGGCGCCATGAGTCATATGTGCATCGACGCCGCAGCCCGCGCCAGCAGCGACTTCGGTTATGCCACCACGGTCATTCACGATGCCTGCGCGACGCGCGACCAAGAATTCGAAGGGCAGGCGATTCCCGCCGCGCAGGTGCATGGCGCATACATGGCCGCGCTGGCCTTCGCCTATGCCCAGGTCATCTCGACCGAGCAGTACCTGGCTGGCTGATTCAGCTTGCCCCGAAGCGCTCCAGTTGCATCTCACGCAGACGGCTGAGGGTGCGGCGAAAGGCAAAATCGAGATAGCCCTGGGTATACAACTCTTCCAGGGCCACATCGGCCTCGATATACAGCGGTACGCGGCGGTCGTAGCACTCGTCGACCAGGGCGATGAAACGTCGCACCGCATCGTCGTTTTGCGCCAGCGCCGGCAGTTGCCGATCCCCGGCATCGATCCGCTCGGCGCCATCTTCGGTGCCACGGGCGATGCGCCCCTCGCGCGGCGCGCCGCCCAGCCGCGGCACCTGTTCGAGCAGGATCGCCGGGAAGCGCTCGCACAGCTCGATGAATTCCGGCGCGGCCAGTGGCTGTTCGCACACATCGCTGAACCGGCACCACAACGCCGCCGGGCTGTGGCCCAGGGTCGCGACGCGGCGATGGTTCAGCTCGAACGTCTCACGACTCACCGGCAGGCCCTCACTCAAGTGAGCGAACAGCTCGCCCAGCGCCTGCGGCTGCTGCACCCAGTAGCGCTGCACCTCAGCGCCGGGATGCAGGCGATGATCCTGCTCGCCATCCACGGCCACCACCTGCATGTGCGCCTCGAGCGCAGCGATGGCAGGCAGGAAGCGCTCGCGGTTGTAGCCGTCGGCATAAAGCTGATCCGGTGGCTGGTTGGAGGTCGCCACCAGCACCACGTTCTGCTCCACCACAAGGCTGAGCAGACGCCCCAGCAGCATGGCGTCGCCAATGTCAGTAACGAACAATTCGTCGAAGCACAGCACGCGCACCTCGCGCCCCAGCTCCTCGGCCAGCAGGCGCAGCGGGTCGGCATTGCCGGTCAGCTGGAACTGACGCTGGTGCACCCACTGCATGAAGTGATGGAAGTGCTGGCGCCGCGCGGGCACGCGCAAGGCGTTGTAGAAGCTGTCCATCAGCCAGGTCTTGCCGCGCCCCACCGGTCCCCAGAGGTAGACACCGGGCGGCCGCTCACCGCGATGCACGGCCTCGAAACACTGCTGCAGCGCCTCGACTGAACGGCGCTGGGCGGCATCGACGACGAAACCACCAGCCAGTGCCTGCTCATAAGCGGCCAGCGGCGAATCCGGCAGCGCCTCTGGCGCGTTCATCGCAGCACCAGCCGGCCGTCGTCGAACTGCGTTGGCCAGTCGCGGCGGGTGAACACCTGGCCCTGTTCCCGCACCCGGCGCACCTCGGCCAGATCCAGCTCGGCGATCAGCCAGTGACTGCGCGCGGGGCACAGCGCTTGGCTCTCGGCGATCACCCCATTGGCCGGCATGCCGTAATCCGACGGCACGTACAGCGCGGCGCGGCCGATGTTCTCGTCCAGCGCCGGCGACCAGGGCGCCAGGCCGACGGTGGGTGATTGCAGCACGGCAATCTGGTTTTCCAGGGCACGGGCCTGGGCGCCGATACGCACGCGATAAAAGCCCGCCTCGGTATCGGTGCAACTGGGCGCCAGGATCAGGTCCACCCCGGCCTCGGCCAGGGTGCGCGCCAGCAACGGGAACTCGTTGTCGTAGCAGATCAGGATGCCGAGCTTGCCCAGCGCCGTGTCGAACACCTTGAGCCCGCTGCCCGCTGCAATCTGCCACTGTTCCAGCTCGAAGCGGGTCATCATCAGCTTGTCCTGGCTACCCAGACAGCCGTCCGGGCCGAACAGCCAGGCGCGATTGCGGTAGAGGCCATCGTCATCCAGCACCGCCACCGAGCCCGGTTGCAGATGGATCTTGAGCCGTCGAGCCAGGCTTTCGCACAGTTCCAGCCAGCGCGGCAACAGCGCCTGGATGCCGGCGATGGAGCCATGCAGATCGCTGCGCTGGGTCTCTGGCAACTGCCCGGTCAGCACCAACCCGGCGTATTCCGGCAGCAGCAGCAGGTCGGCGCCCTGCCCGGCCGCCTCTTCGCACAGCGCGCTGAGGTGCGCGGCGTAGGCGTCCCAGCTGGTCAGCAGGTCGATGTGATATTGGCAGGCGGCAACCTTGATCATGGTGTGAGTTCCTTCAACCAGAACGACATGGGCTTGGCCGACTCCTCGGCTTCGTCCAGGTCGCGCCAGTGGTACTGGGTGTGCAATTCGGGGTGATGACGGTAGCCACGACGCGCCCAGAAGGCGTCCAGCGGCTGATAGTCGGCAGGCCGGCGCGGGTGCTCGGCCGGGCGCTGCACGGCGCAGAAGGCGCACCAGTTGAAGCGCCCCAGGCGCCGTGCATGGGCCTCGCGCTCGGCAAAGAAACGCACGCCCAGGCCGCGCCCCCGCCAGGCCGGCAAGACCACCGACTCGGCGCAGTAGAAGATGCGCGCAGGATCCCAGCCGGCATCGATGAACGGCTGCTGGAACTCTTCGGTTTCGTCCATCAATGGCAGCGCGGTGGAGGCGCCGACCACCCGACCCTCGTCACGCACCAGCACGCACAGGCTGCCCGCGCTGCGCACATAGGTGTCGAGGTACTCGGCCTCGTAGTCGAAGCTGCCGTCGTAGAGGTAGGGAAATTCGCGGAAGACCGTGATCCGCAAATGCGCCAGGTCTTCGATATGGGGCGCGATCTGCGGCCCCTGGAGCAATTCGATGTCCATCTGGAGTCGTTCGCCAGCAGCAGGGTGACGCCGGCGGCTATGCCGGCACGAAAGCGCGAACTTATCATGCGTGCCAAGCAACCACTAACCACGCTACGAAAGGAATTTAGCCATGACCGCCACCGAACTGGTTCAGGCCTACTATGCCGCCTTCAACGCCGGCGACATGCCCGCTTTCCTCGACCTGCTGGCCGAGGATGTGGTGCACGACATCAACCAGGGCGAGCGCCAGGTTGGCAAAGCCACCTTCGCCGCCTTCATGGACAAGATGAACCGCTGCTACCGCGAGCGCCTGGCCGACATCGTGGTCATGCAGAACGCAGCCGGCGACCGCGCCGCCGCCGAGTTCGTGGTACACGGCGAATACCTGGCCGACGACGAAGGCCTGCCGCCGGCCAACGGCCAGACCTATGTGCTGCCGGCCGGCGCCTTCTTCGAGATCAGGGACGGCAAGGTCGCGCGCATCAGCAACTACTACAACCTGGGCGACTGGGTTGCACAGGTAGGCTGACCACCCGCGCCATACCCGTCTCGCGCCGCTCGGCGACTGCAATGAGCGGCCCGGGGCACCTTCATCGGTGCCCCAGGCCTCACCTCAGACCGAGTACCCGAGCGGTTTGCCGTGCGGGTTGCGGCGCCCGAACAGCAGCATGATGATCACCAGCATGCAGCCGATCAGGATCGCGCCCGAGGACAGCACGAAGATGCTGAAGCGGTCGTTGCCCTCGATGAACAGGCTGAGCAGGGTCGGCGCCGCAGCGGCTGATGCCACCTGCACCACGCCAACCAGCTTGGTCAGGCGCCCGGTCGGGTCATGGGTCACCACCGAGGACATGTAGTAGGACAGCGCCAGGTTCCAGCCGAAGTTCATCAGGAACACCGCGATCATCAGATCCGAAGCCGTGTGGATGCGCGTGGCGAGCATGTAGATGGCGCCGAGTACGGCCAGCGAACCGGTGAGGATCATCGACACGCGGCCCAGGTGACGACCGGCGATGCTCGGCAGCGCCGCACCCGGCAGGCCGCCGAGCAGGCCGATGCTGATCGCCCAGCCGATGTCCACCGGCGCAATGCCGGCTTCACTGGCGATGCCTTCGACGAAGCCCCACAGCGAGTAGATCGCCAGCTGCAGGAACAGCATGCCGAGCAGCGAACAGACGCCGATCAGGGTCAGCCCGGACAACAGCGGCACGCTGGAGCGCTGCTGCTGATCCTCACTCTGCTTGACCGGCAGGATGAAGCACACCAGGCAGAGCAGCACGAACCAGGCCACCAGGTAGTAGATCGCTCCGGAGAAGCCCTGCCACTCGGCGACGATCGGCAGGATCACCGCGCTGCTGGCGAACAGCGCAGTCTGCACGAACAGCAGGATGCCGAAGGAGCGATCCGGCCCACTCATGCGGCCCAGGCAGTAGATGGCGTAGGAATACAGGATGCCCGAGCAGATGCCCGAGATGCAGCGCAACACCAGCAGCGTGTCGAGCTGGGTGACGCTGGCCGTGGCGGCGTTGGCGAGCAGCAGCACGAGGGCCGTACTCAGGGCGATGGTGCGTGGCCCGAGAAAGCGCAGCATCGGCACGTACAACAGCGTGCCGACGATGGAACCGCACATCTCGGCGGACATGGTCCAGCTCTGCTGGAGCAGGCTCAGGGTCAGGCGCTCGGTCAACAGGCCGATGAAGATCGGCTGCACACCGATGACGATGATCGAAGCAGCCGCGATGAAAATGCACGCGGCGCGTACGAGGGTTTGGTTAGCGATGTTCATGGTCGGTACCTGCCGGCTGGGCCACCGGGTGGCCTGCCGCTTCAGTGAAATTCATGAATGACGAAAGGAAAGCCGGTCAGACGAGTCGGTAACAATGAATGGCAACCAGGTCCGCAGCGGGATAAATCACCTTGCCGATCAGTGCGCTGCGGGTCAGCCAGTCCAGCCGCCCGCTCGCCACCTGAAAACGCGGCGAACAGCTGCACTGGTACTCCTGCTCGCCGACCGGCCAGATGCCCTGCGCATCCAGTTCACGGGCCTTGTCGCTGAGCACGAGCAGGCCGACGTTGTGGATGTTGATCAGCTCACCGCGATCGCTGAGCAGGCTGTAGCGAGCATCCAGCTCACCCACGCCGTCGCTGCGCTGCAGGTAGAAGTCGGCGCCGCCGGCGAGGACTTCGCCGCGCACGTCCAGGCCTTCGAAATGCCCGCCAAGTATTCTGAAGTTGCTGCGCTGGCCATCCGTGCAGGCGCCCAGTTGATCCCCCGCGGCAATTGACACGTGGATACTCATCACCCATTCCAGAGTCGGCACGCCGAGCCCGGTTTGCGCTGTGTTTGTCATCACGCACTCCTGCGCCCCGAGAGGCGCTGCTGGCTCGGTTTCAGTAACGGTAGGTAACGTAGAGTTCGAGGGCGCTGAACGGGTCGTCGCCGCCGAAAGCATGCTTGGCCGCCGACTTGGCATTCACCCAGTTGTAGGCCACCGAGCCGTAGAAACTCGGAGTAGGCGTCCAGTCGAGAAACACCACGGTCTCGTCGGCGAAACGGCGACTGTCCATGGCGGCGCCGCGGAAGTTCTTCTCGTCGAGCCAGAACTGGTAGTGGATGGTGCCGATGGCCAGGGTGTCGGTCAGGCGGCTTCTGAGCGAGAACTGCTGAACCCGCTCGTTGCTGTTGAACAGCAGGTAGTTGCCCACCACGTCGCCGATCAGCCAGCTGCTCCAGTCGACGAAGCCCTTGCTGAGCGGGTCCCAGGCTTTCTGGGTGTTGTCAGCCAGGTTGTCGTCACCGGAGAACACGGCGTAGCGGTAGCCAAGCGTGGGTGTGAACGGCAGATCCTGAAACTGGTAATCGGCTTGCGCGTACCAGGCCTTCGCATCGAATTTCAGCCTGGAGTCGCCGCCGCGCTGTACGGCGTACTCGCCATTGAGGGTCAGGTTCGGCAGCCCCGGCAGATGGCCGCGCAACGCGCGCAGGTTGAAGACCTGCATACCGTCGCGGCGCATCGCGTCGCTGCTCTTGCTGGCCTCGGTGTCGACCTTCATGGCCATGACGCCGAGGGTCACCTGGCCTTCGAGGTCGTAGTCCAGGTTGGCGCCGCTCATGCGGTAGTCGCCGTAGTGGTCGTCGGTACCCAGGGTGAATGCCTGGGCCTGTACCGGGCCGTGGCTCCAGTCGAGGATCGCCGAATCCTTGAAGGCGGTGCGCGGAGCGAGCCAGTAGGCACCATCGCCGAACAGGTCGAGATTGCCATCCATGACGATGAAGCCGCTGCCGATGGTGTAGTTCTGCCGGCCGGCGGTGAGCTTCCAGTCGCCAGCGCGGATGCCGACGTAGGCCTCTTCGGTGTTGATGCGGTTATCGGAGCTGCGCGTGAATCCTCCTGCATCGCCGTCACCGAAGGTCCAGGTGCCAATCGCCGACGCGCCGGCCAGCAGGCTGACGGTTTCGTTGAGTGAGTAGTCGAGGGTGATACCTGGCTTGAGGTAGGCCTCCTGCCAGTCGACCTTGGAACCCTTGTTTTCGAAACTGCGCATGTCCACCGCACCGGCACCGAAGTTGACGCCGCGGGTGCTGACGGAGGCGGCTCCGGCCGTCAGGTTGAGTTCGCCTTTGAGGTTCTCGTATTCGAACGGGTAACCGGCCAGAGCCGGTTGGCTGAGCAGCGGAATGCCGAGGGCAAGCAGCACGCAGGGGGAACGCTTGGACGTGTACATATGAAGCTCCTGTGTATTTTTTTTGTATTACAGGGCAGTTGGTGGCGGCCGAATCGACCACCGATTACCTGACGCAGCAGGCTGGAGCGCTGGCGAACCGGCGCTCTTGGTTCTTGTATTCGGTGAGTCAGCCGTGCAGATGGGCGGCGATGGTTCTCAGCATTTGCACGGTGTCGATATCCAGCTCGGTCACCGCATCGGGCAGCGACGACTGCTTGACGATCACCACGTCCGAGTTGAAATCGACGAACAGGTACTGGCCGTGGATGCCGCTGGCCATGATGGCCGGGCAATGATCGTTGAAGACGTACCACTGGCTGCGGTAGGAAGCGCCCGGGGTCCACTCGGAGAAGTCCTTGTGCACGCCGTAGATGGCCGGATCGGAGCCGGCCGCGATGGCCTCGATCACCGCCTTGTCGATGACCTGCTCGCCATCGACCTTGCCGCCGTTGGCGAGCATCAGGCCGAAACGGCCCATGTCGCGCAGGGTGGCGTTGAAGCCGGCACCGGCGACGCTGCGCCCCCAGGGATCGGCCATGAAATAGGCATCGCGCTCGCAGCCCAGTCGCTGCCACACGGCCTGTAGCTGCTCGGCGCAGCCCACGCCACTGGCACGCTCCATGACCCAGGCCAGCACTTCGGTGGTGGCGGTCACGTAGTGGAACAGGCCGCCATGTTCGCAGCGCTTACGCAGCGACGGCAGGTACTGATACAGCGACTCGTACTGGGCATATTCGGGCAGCGCCGGCTTGAAGCCGCAGGCGTAGCCGTACTGAGAGCTTTCCGAGGCGGGATCGTCGTACATCTCGGTGTAATGAACACCGACAGCCATGTCGAACAGCTGGCGCACGGTGGCATCGCCAAAGGCGCTGCCGGCCAGTTCCGGCACGTAATGCTGGGTCTGCGCCTCGGGGTCGAGCACGCTGTCGTGGATCAGTTGTTCACCGAGTACGCCGATCAGCGACTTGGTGACCGAGAACATGATGTGGCGGTCGCTGGCGACCTGGCCATTGAAGTAATTCTCGTAAACCACGCGGCCCTTGTGCAGGACCAGGAAGCTGTCGGTCTTGCTGGCGTGCAGGTGGTCGAGCACGCTGACGCTGCGCCCGCAGGTGCTTGCGAACCGCAGACCTTCGACCTCTACCGGCGCATCGGCCAGCACAGAACTGGGTCGCGCCCCGGCGGCGACATCGATGGTGGGACGCAGGCGTGCCAGGTTGCGAAAGCCCCAGCGGTTGAACGGCGGCGACATCCAGTTGGCCCAGGTCACACGCTGTTGCGGCTCGGCAGGGAAACCCTGCATCAGTACGGGCTCTTGTTGTTCTTGGTCGTACATCTCGCTGACTTCCGTATTACGGGAAACCAGGGAGCGGTCGAGGATATGGTTCATCTGACTCATCCTGGAAGTGGCCCTGCGTGCAGCAGGTACAGGAAATAATTAATGCCATTAACTATTTAAGTCAATAAAATATTTTTGCGAGAAAACCTAAGCCGCTATCATTCACACATGCCCTCCCCACCAACCAAGGAGCGACGGTGAGCGGACTACGTGAACGTCAGAAGGCACTGCGCCGCAAGGCCATCTCGGCAGCGGCCGTGGCGCTGTTCCAGCGCCAGGGATTTCGCGAAACCACCGTCGAGCAGATCGCCCGCGATGCCGGTGTCTCAGCGCCCACGGTGTTCAACTACTTCGGCAGCAAGCACGAGATCATCCTGGAGATGATCAAGGAGGCCGACCGCCGCGCCCTGGTCGACGTGCACACGCGCATCCGTGACTTCGACGACCCGATCGACGCGCTCTGCCATCTCGAACACATCCTCGTCAGCTATGCGTTGCACGTGCTGCCCCCCGCACTTTGGCGCGAGCTGCTGCCGCTGGTGCTGGTCGGTGGCAACGGTGGCCTGCCCGAGGCCTACCGGCAGATGAACCGGGGCCTGCAGGCCGAGATCGCCAATGTGCTGCGCGAGCTGCAAGCGGCCGGCAAGCTGCGCGCCGACCTGGACGTGGAGCTGGCCGGCTTTCTGCTCAATGACTATTCGCACCTGCAACTGCTGCGCCTGACCGCCAGCGACGAGCTGGACATGCAGGCCCACTCGGCCACCGTCAGAGCCACCACGCGCCTGATGTTCGAAGGCATGCGCGCCTGATCGCATCCAACAGGCGGCCGACCTGCCCTGATGCAATCCAGGCGGCAACCTGACAGCACACTCTCACGGCCCGGCCATCGCCTCGGCGCGGATTCATCCGCGATGGCACGGCGGAAAAACCACAGGTCCGAAACATTCTGCAAAGGCTTAATACAGCGTTAAGCCAACCCCTCACACAATCGGCACCAGGTTCATTACCGAGGTTCCGCACATGGAACTACCCTGGGCGCATCATGATCGTCCCGTTGCCCGCATCGGCCGCGGCGACAGTTACGAACTCCACCTGGCCTCCCCCGACAGCGCACGTCGTGTTGTCCTGGAGCAGTTCATTCGCCAGCGCTTCGAGTTGCAGCACGGCGCGCGCATCCGTCACTTCATGCCCTGCCTGTTCGGCCTGGAAAACCCGGCCGGTCAGCTGCTCGGCGCGGTGGGCGTACGCAGTGGCAACAGCGGCCCGCTGTTTCTCGAGCGCTATCTGGACGAGCCGATCCAGACGGCCATCGGTGCGCGCCTGGGCAACAGCGAGCCGGGCCGTGGCGAGGTGGTGGAGGTCGGCAACCTGGCCGCCGACAGCCCTGGTGCGGCGCGCCTGCTGATCGTCGCCCTGACCGATCTGCTGGTGGCCCTGGGGTTTCGCTGGGTCACCTTCACCGGTACGCCGACCCTGCTCAACAGCTTCCAGCGCCTGGGCCTGACCCCCATCGCCCTGGGTGAAGCCAATCCGGCGCGCATGGGCGAAGAGCTGGCCGACTGGGGCAGTTACTACGACAACCGTCCGCTGGTCATGGCTGGCGACATCCACGGCGGCCATCAGCGTCTGCTGCAGCTGGGCGCCTATCCGCGTCTCGGCCATCAACCGTTCTATGCCCTGGAGGACATGCCTGATGTGGTCTGCAGCTGAATCCCTGTTCGCCCGCCTGGCCGAGTTCGGCCCGCAGATCGCCCTGGCAGAAGGCGAACGCACCCTGACCTATGCCGAATTGCTCGGCGCGGTCGCGGCGCGTGGCAGGCACCTGCGTGCTCTCGGTACCCATCGCGTGGCACTGGCCCTGGACAACGGCATCGACTGGGTACTGTGGGATCTGGCTGCGCTGCATGCCGGCCTGGTCTGCGTACCGGTACCGGCGTTCTTCTCCGCCGAGCAGCAGCGCCATGTGCTCGACAGCGCCGGCATCGACTGCCTGATCGGCAACGGCGCCCCCGGCTTCGCCAACGTGGAAGCCAATATTCATCGCCGCACGGTGGCACAACCAGCTGCGCTGCATGCCAACACCTGCAAGATCACCTACACCTCCGGCACCACTGGCCAGCCCAAGGGCGTGTGCCTGGACCTGGCCACCCAGCTGGCCGTGGCCGGCAGCCTGGTCGAAGCCAGCGCCAGCCGCGATGTGCAGCGGCACCTGTGCATTCTGCCGCTGGCGACCTTGCTGGAGAACATCGCCGGCGTCTATGCGCCGCTGCTGGCCGGCGCTCGGGTGGAATTGATGCCCATGGCGCAGATCGGCCTGACGGGCGCCAGCGGCTTCGACCTGGCGCGTTTTCTCGAAGCCCTGCAAGCGGTCCAGCCGAACAGTCTGATCCTGCTGCCACAGCTGTTGCTGGCGCTGGTCAGCGCTGCCGAGCGCAAACTGCCGGTGCCGGGCTCGCTGCGCTTCGTAGCCGTCGGTGGCGGGCGCGTCTCCGCCCAGTTGCTGGAACGGGCCGACGCCTTGGCGCTGCCGATCTTCGAGGGCTATGGCCTGTCCGAATGCGCCTCGGTGGTGTGCCTGAACACACCCGAGCAGCGCCGTATCGGCAGCACCGGCAAGCCGCTCGGACACCTGCAGGTAACACTGGCCGCCGACGGCGAAGTGCTGGTCAAGGGCGCCCGCATGCTGGGCTACCTCGGTGAGCCGGCGCCGCAAGGTGAATGGCTGAGCACCGGTGACCTCGGTCATTTCGAGCAGGGTTTCCTGGTGCTGCACGGGCGCAAGAAGCATCAGTTCATCACCGCCTACGGACGCAACGTCAACCCGGAGTGGGTCGAGTCCGAGCTGGTGCAGCAGTTGCCCCTCGCCCAGGCCTGGCTGCACGGCGAGGCGCTGCCAGCCAACGTCGCGGTGCTGGTAGCGCGTTTCCCCAATACCCCCGATGCGCAGTTGCAGGCCGCCGTGGATGCCGTCAACGCAGGCCTGCCGGACTACGCCCGCGTGCACCACTGGCTGCGCGCCGATGCCCCTTTCAGCGCGAGTAACGAGCTGGCCACGAGCAATGGTCGCTTGCGCCGCGCCGCCCTCTTCACCCATTACCAAAACGCCATCCATGAGCTGATGGCGGAAGGAGTAAACGCATGAGTTTCTACGAATCCCTGCTGGCCCAGACCCAGGCCGAACGCGACTACCTGCTGGGCGCGCCGATCATCCATCAGGCCATGACCGGCCAGGTCGCCCTGCACAGTTACATCGCCTTCCTCACCGAAGCCTACCACCACGTCAAGCACACCGTGCCGCTGCTGATGGCCTGCGGTGCGCGTCTGCCGGAACGCCTGGAGTGGCTGCGCGAAGCCATCGCCGAGTACATCGAGGAAGAAACCGGCCACCAGGAATGGGTGCTCAATGACATCGCTGCCTGCGGGGCGGACAAGGAAGCGGTGCGCAACGGCACCCCGCACATGGCCACCGAGCTGATGGTGGCCTATGTCTACGACCGCATCGCCCGGCACAACCCGGTGGGTTTCTTCGGCATGGTCAACGTCCTCGAAGGCACCAGCATTGCCCTGGCCACCCAGGCCGCCGGCATCATCCAGGACAAGCTGCAGTTGCCGGCCAAGGCCTTCAGCTACCTCAACTCCCACGGCAGCCTGGACCTGGAGCACATCGAGTTCTTCAAGAAACTGATGAACCGCCTGGACAACGACGATGACAAAGCCGCTGTGGTGCACACTGCCAAGATCGTCTACCGCCTGTACGGCGACATGTTCCGCAGCCTGCCGCTGTCGGGCGAGGAGTAAGGTCATGCAACCGACGGATTGCCGTGCCCTGCTGACCGGTGCCAGTGGCGGCATCGGCCTGGCCCTGGCGCATCGCCTGGCCAGCGAAGGCGCTCATCTGCTGCTGGTAGGCCGTCGCCTGGAACCGCTGCAGGCGCTGCTGCAGAGCTTCCCCCAGAACGTGCAGCTGGTACAGGCCGACATCGCCACCCGCAACGGACGTGATGCGCTGGTCGCTGCCGCGCAGAACTTCGGCGGCTTGAACTGCCTGATCAACGCAGCCGGGGTCAACCGCTTCGGCCTGCTCGACCAACAGGACGAGCAGCAGATCGCTGAGCTGATCGACCTCAACGTCACCGCCACGCTGCAGTTGACGCAGCGCCTGCTGCCACTTCTGCGCGCACAACGGCGCGCCCTGGTGATCAATGTCGGCTCCACCTTCGGCGCCATCGGCTACCCGGGTTTCGCCGCCTACTGCGCCAGCAAGTTCGCCCTGCGCGGTTTCTCCGAGGCGCTGCGCCGCGAGCTGGCCGACACCCATGTGCGCGTCCTCTATTTCGCACCGCGTGCCACCCATACGTCGATGAACGTGCCCAGCGTGGTGGCGATGAACGATGAGCTGGGTGTGGCCATGGACCACCCCGAGCAGGTGGCCGATGAGCTGCTCGATACCATCCGCCGCGAGCAGGAGGAACGTCACCTGGGCTGGCCGGAACGCCTGTTCGTGCGCCTCAACGGTCTGCTGCCACGCGTGGTCGACCAGGCCCTGCGCAAGCAGTTGCCGATCATTCAACGCTTTGCCCGCCACAAGCACTGAGGAGATTTCCCGTGAACGCATTTCGCACCCTGATCATCACCGCCCTCGGTTTCACCGCCCTGCCCGCCTTCGCCCTCAGTGACAACGGTCAGGCTCAGTTGCAGCAGTTGCAGACTCGCTGGGCCGAGATCAATTACCAGACTCCGCAAAAGCAGCGCGAAGAGGCCTTCGCCAAGCTCGTCACACAGGCCGACGCGGCCCTGGCCAGCGAGCCCAAGGCACCGGAACTGCTGATCTGGCGCGGCATCATCCTCAGCACCCAGGCCGGCGCCAAGGGTGGTCTCGGCGCTCTGGGCCTGGTCAAGGAGGCCAAATCCAGCCTGGAACAGGCGCTGGCCATCGATCCGCAGGCCCTGGCCGGTTCGGCCTACACCAGCCTCGGCAGCCTGTACTACCAGGTGCCCGGCTGGCCGATCGGCTTCGGCGATGACGAACAGGCCGAGAAAATGCTCACCCAGGCCCTGGCCATCAACCCGGACGGCCTCGACCCGAACTACTTCTATGCTGACTACCTGCAACGGCAGAAACGCTACGAGGAAGCTCGCGCCGCCCTGGAAAAAGCCTTGGCCGCCAAGGATCGCCCGGGCCGTGAACTGGCCGACAAGGGCCGCCGTGCAGAAGCCCAGGCGCTTTTGCAGCAGGTCAAGAGTAAACTCAAGTAACTCGGACGCACCCTTACAGGAGTTGCCATGCGCATTCTTCTCGTCGAAGACGACCAGGCATTGGGCGAAGGCATTCGCACCGCACTGAAACCCGAAGGCTATACCGTGGACTGGCTGCAGGACGGCGCCAGTGCGCTGCATGCGCTGAGCCACGAGAGCTTCGAGTTGGCCATTCTCGACCTTGGCCTGCCGCGCATGGATGGCCTGCAGGTGCTCAAGCAGCTGCGCGCCAACGCCAACCCGGTGCCGGTGCTGGTGCTCACGGCACGTGACGCCACCAGCGACCGCATCGCCGGCCTCGATGCCGGCGCCGATGACTACCTGATCAAGCCCTTCGACGTCGCCGAGCTCAAGGCACGCCTGCGCGCCCTGCTGCGGCGCAGCTTCCAGCGCCCCGAGCCGGCGCTGGAATACCGCGGCATCCGCCTCGATCCGGCGAGCCAGGTGGTCGAATACCAGGGCCAGACCATCAACCTGCCGCGCAAGGAATTTCTCCTGCTGCACGAGTTGTTGATCCAGCCCGGTCGTGTGCTGACCCGCGACAAGCTGCAACAGGCGCTGTATGGCTGGGACGAGGAAGTGGAAAGCAACGCCCTGGAAGTGCACGTGCACCACCTGCGCAAGAAGTTCTTCCCAGAGCTCATCCGCACGGTACGCGGCGTCGGTTATCTGGTGGACAAATGAGGTTGCTGAAAACCTTCGGCTCCATCCGCACCCGTCTGCTCGCCCTGCTGCTACTGCTGATAGCGGCCAGCTTCGGGCTGATCAGCCACAAGATCTACAACGACTCGGTGCACGAGGTACGTGAACTGTTCGATGCGCAACTGGCGCAGACCGCTCGCCTGCTCATGGGCCTGGTACGTCACGACCTCAGCGAGACCGAGCGCCGCGAAATGCAGGCGGTGCTCGACGAGGCCCTGCTGCTGCACAGCGCACGCAACCCGGACAACCTGCTCGGCCACGAATATGAAGGCAAGCTGGCTTTCCAGATGCTCGACGACGATGGCGAGCTGCTGTTCCAGTCCGCCAGTGCTCCGCCCGGCCTGCTCAACGACATGATCGAGCAGCTCGGCCTGGCCCTGCCCAATGATCAACAGCCGATGCGCGAACGCCTGGCGCAGCTGGCCCGCTACCTGATCGGCTACCACACCCTGACCATCGGCGAGCACCAATGGCGGGTGTTCGTCCTGCACGATAGCCGCGACTACCACTGGGTACTGGCTGGCGAGCGCGAAGACGTGCGCGGCGAGCTGATCGGCAAGATCGCCCAGCGCAGCCTGCAGCCGCTGCTGATCAGCCTGCCCATCGTCGGCCTCCTGCTGTGGCTGACCGTGGGCTGGGGCCTGTATCCGCTCAAACGCATGGCCGATGCCATTCGCGGCCGCGCGCCGGACAACCTGGCGCCCCTGGTCTTCCCGCCGCTGCCCAACGAACTGGAGCCGATGGCCGCGGCGCTGAACCGCCTGCTGATGCAGGTCAACCAGTTGCTGGAGCAGGAAAAACGCTTCATCGCCGACGCCGCCCACGAGTTGCGCACGCCCCTGGCCGTGCTGCGCATCCACGCGCAGAACGCCCTGGAGGCACCGGATCCGGGTGACCGCGAAGAGGCGCTGAAACAGCTGGGTAACGGCGTCGACCGTGCCACCCGCGTGGTCGCCCAACTGCTGACCCTGGCGCGCCTGGATCCCAACGGCGTGCGCCTGAACATGAGTGACCTCGACCTGCTGGCCTTCCTGCGCAGTGAACTGGCCGAGCTGACACCACTGGCCCTCAATCGCGGGCAGGAGCTGATTCTCGAAGCGCAGGAGCCTGGTGACTATCAGTTGCCGGCGGATGGCCCCAGCCTGGGCATCCTGTTGCAGAACCTGGTGAGCAATGCCGTGCAGTACACGCCGACCGGCGGCTGCATCCAGGTACAGTTGCAGGCTACGCCGCAGAATCTGGTCCTGCAGGTACTCGACAGTGGCCCCGGTGTGCCGGTGGAGTTGCGCGAGCGCTTGTTCGAACGCTTCTTCCGCACTGGCGAAGGCCAGGGTGCTGGCCTGGGGTTGTCCATCGTGCGCCGCGTGGTCGAATTGCATCAGGGCAGTATCGCCCTGGACGAATCACCGCTCGGCGGCCTGCGCGTCAGCGTGCATCTACCTCGACGTGGCAGCAGCGCGACGGCGTGATCACAGCGACCCGGTTGACGAGCCATCATAGCCATCACTAATTACCAGAATAGAGACAATCCGTTTCATCAATCGAAGCGGTTTCCCGATCATGCACGCCTGTTCCCCCCCTCACAGGAGCCACCGCGCATGAGCCTGATCAAACGATTCTTCCAGCAGCCCCGCACAGCCCAGCAAGCCGAGGCCGCCAAGGCGCAGGAACATCCCAACTTCTGGATGTACCAGTGACTCAGGCGTTGGCACCCACCACCCTCAGCGGTACCTGACGCCCGGCCTTCTGAGCCAGGTAGCGGGTGCAGCTGACGCGCAGGAACGAGGCGAAATTGACCACTTCGCCGCGAAAGTCCATGACCTCTTCATACAGCTTGGCGATCAGCTGGTTGGTGGTCATGCCATCGACCTCGGCGATTTCGCGCAGGATGTCCCAGAACTGATTTTCCAGACGCAAGGTGGTCACCACGCCACGGATGCGCAATGAGCGCGAGCGCGATTCGTAGAGGATGGGATCGGCCTTTACATAGAGTTCACACATCGCCTTGATCTCCTCGTGAGCGTCGTCGCCCGGACGCGATCCGGGGGTACCGACAATGGTGCGCCCCCGAATGGCATCCGGCTACCTGGGTTACAGGCGAATTTCCGTGCCGAGCACCTTGAGAAACGCCGCCAGCCAGGCCGGATGCGCAGGCCAGGCCGGCGCGGTGACCAGCTTGCCCTGCACGTGGGCCTGATCCACCGGAATGTCCACATAGGTGCCGCCGGACAGCCCCACCTCCGGCGCGCAGGCGGGGTAGGCGCTGCACTCGCGGCCTTCGAGCACGCCTGCGGCAGCCAGCAGTTGCGGGCCATGGCAGACGGCGGCGATGGGCTTGTCGGCCGCGGCGAACGCCTTGACCAGGGCGATCACATCGGCGTTCAGGCGCAGATACTCGGGCGCGCGGCCACCGGGCACCAGCAGCGCGTCGTAGTCCTCGGCACGCACCTTGGCGAAGTCATAGTTGAGGGCGAAGTTGTGGCCCGGCTTTTCGCTGTAGGTCTGATCGCCCTCGAAATCGTGGATGGCGGTGCGCACCGTCTGCCCCGTGACCTTGTCCGGGCAGACCGCATGCACGGTGTGGCCGACCATCTGCAGCGCCTGGAACGGCACCATGGTTTCGTAGTCCTCGGCGTAGTCGCCGACCAGCATGAGAATCTTCTTGGCAGCCATGATCGTCTCCTGAAGGTAGGTGGAACGAACGCCATTATTCGCCCCTGTTACTTCCGACAGGTAACAGCCGGGTACTACTCCCCGCCTTGCCGGAGATCAGATACCGACCTTGTCCAGCGACTCACCGATCGAGCGCCAGAAACCACGCTGCGGCCGCTCCGGTTCCTGATCGCTGGCCTCGATACGCGCCAGCGGCTGAACCTGGCGGGTGGCCCTCAACTCGGTCTGCGCCAACTCGGCTGACACCAGCTGCAGCGGGCCTTCGCCAGCGCCGCCGGGCACAACGCCGCTCGGGGGCGGGCCGTCCTCGTCGTAACGCAGGTAGTAGGTGGCGCCGACTGCAGCGTCGAGGGTGAAGCTGGCGATCAGGGTGAAGTCGAACGGCCCGTCGGCCAGCAGCGTCCAGAAGCTGCCTGCCAGCGGCCGGCGCATCTCCAGCTTGTAGTTGGCGGCATCGAACTCCAGCACCAGGTAGCCGTTGCTGGGCAGGCTGCCGATCAAGCGGTTGTCGAGAAACAGCCCCGGCGCCTCCAGCTCCTGGTCGGCCCAGTCGTTGCGCGGGCGATAGAGATAGACCAGCGCATGGTTCTCGTCACTGAGCCTGTGAGGCGCGAAGGCTTCACCTTGCGTGGCACCGAAGAAAGCACCCGGGGTGGAACAGGCGGCCAGCAGGACGATGGGCAGCAACCACAGCAGACGGCGCATCGGTCATTCCTTCTGATGATGATGCAGCGAGCTTAGCCGCGCTGTGCAGCGGCGGCACCCGACGAAAGTGCGGCCCAGCGCTACCCGCCCGAGAGTCGATCAGGCGAACGAAAAAGGCCGGCATCGCGGCCGGCCTGATGGTGTTTCCATGCGACTCAGAGTGCGTACTTCTGCAGGTTCGCCATCATCTCCTTGAGCGCCTCGACGTTGTCCGCCGGGTGCGCAGCGCCCTCGAAATCGCAGATGCGTTGCCACTGCGCCGCCACGTCCTCCGGGCTGAAGCCCGCCTTGGGATCGAAACCGGCGCCCAGGCTGCGCTCCCAGCGCACCTTGCCGATCCAGCCGCCGCCGACCTCGAACAGACCGCCGCTGTCCTGACAGGCCGCACTGCCCAGGTACACCACCAGCGGGCTGACCAGCTCGGGCCCCAGTTGCTCGAACACCTGCGGCGGGATCAGACCTTCGGTCATGCGCGTGGCACCGGTGGGGGCGATGGCGTTGACCAGGATGTTGTTCTTGCGGCCTTCGATGGCCAGGGTACGCGTCAGGCCGTATAGGCCGAGCTTGGCCATGCCGTAGTTGCTCTGGCCGAAGTTGCCGTAGATACCGGAGGTGGACGAGGTGAAAATTACCCGGCCGAAGTTCTGCTCGCGCAAATGTGGCCAGGCCGCGTGGGTGGTCTTGTAGGCGCCTTCGACGTGGACCTTGTAGACCAGATCCCAGTCGACGTCCTCCATCTTGGGGAAACTCTTGTCGCGCAGGATGCCGGCGTTATTGACCAGCACGTCGATGCGGCCGAAATGATCCAGCGCGGTCTGCACGATCTTGTCGCCATCGGTCACCGAGTCATGGTTGGCCACCGCGCTCCCGCCGAAGGCGCGAATCTCTTCGACCACCTTGTCGGCAGCCGAGGCGTTGGCCCCTTCACCGTGGGTGCTGCCGCCGAGATCGTTGACCACCACCTTGGCGCCGTGCCGGGCGAACAGCAGCGCATGGGCACGACCCAGGCCACCGCCGGCGCCGGTGACTATGACTACTTGATCTTCGAAACGGATGGCATCGCTCATCGGCAGCTTCCTCGGGCAGGTTGTGAATGCGCCGAGTGTCAGGCAGCCCCGCGTGCTTCACAAGGCGCGCGGGGCTGCTGAATGACGGCCGATAATGCGACCTTATGCGGCTCAGTTACCAGTGCCGGAACCGGAACCGGAACCGGAACCCGAGGAGCCTGAGCCCGAACCGTTGCCGCCAGTACCATCGCCCGACCCAGCACCCTGACCGCCCGGGTTGCCCTCGGTGTTCGGCCCTTGAACCGGCGGGATGCCATCCTCGTCGTCGGCCGGAGGCATCGGCTTGGTGTCGTCCGGCGTCGTCGGCATGGTAGTGCCCGTAGAGGTGCCGCCACTGGACTCGGTATCGGCAAGAGCCGGCAGCGCCATCGCGCCCAGAATCCCGCTCAGCAGCAGTGCAGATAACGTCTTGTTCATCGCTAACCTCGACTTTCCTGTGAGTGACACAGTTACTGAGTCGCTCACGAAGACCGAGGTTCGACAAAAATTATTCGAGCGCCCGCCCCTGCTCAGACCATGCGGATCAGGCTCAGGTGGTTGTACAGGTGCAGCACGTGCGCCTCGGCGTATTCGGCATGATCGAGCGCACCGTAGGCGAAGTGCGGCTGTAGCTCGCCCTCGTGAGCGGCGAAACGTGCGAACGCCACCTGCAAGCGCTGCAACGCCTGCGCCTGACTGGCCGGCTCACTCAGAGCAGCGGCGCCGGGGATCGCTTCATCCAGCGGATGACGCATCGCCCCGCGCGCACTGAATACGGCGAACGCCGCAGGGCCCAGGCTGTGGCGAAACCAGGCCGGCTTCAGCTCGGGGTAACCGTCGATGCAGTAGTCGATGCTCTGCGCGCAGTGATTGAACACCTCGCTCGGGCTCCAGCCACGAATGCTGCGCAAGGTCTTGCCATGCAGGTCCGCCAAGACCTGGCGCGCGCCCTCCAGGCTGACGTCTGCCGGTCGCGGCCCCCCTGGCAAGGCCCAGTAGCCGACACCGAGTGCGGCGACGCCGCCAAGTGCAGCGCCTTTGAGCAGGGTACGTCTACGCATGCGCGCTCCTCGCATCGCGAAACTGCAGGTAATGATCGAGCACGGCGGCTGGCGCCTCCAGCTGTGGATAGTGGCCGATACCGTCGAGCAGCACCGTGTCGGCGCCGCTGATCAGCTCACGGTAACGCGCCACCATGTGCGCGCCGGAGATCGGATCGAAGGCACCATCGATCACCCGCATCGGCAGCGTCGTGGCCTGCATCGCCGAGACCCAGCGCTGGCGCTGCTGACGCCGCTCGGGCATGTAGCGAATCAGGCGATGCATCACCGCCGGGCCATCGTTGTAAGCCACCAGTTGCCACAGGGCATCCAGCTCGGCGTCACTGGCCTGGGTGTGCGGGCCGAAGATGCGGGCAAAACTCTGCGCCAGCTTGCGCCGCGAAAACAGGCGTCCGATCAGCGGCCCCAGTGGCCCGAGCAACAGCTTTTGCACCCGCACCGGATGATGCGTCTCGGGGAACAGGCCGCCATTGAGGAACACGCAGCTCGCCAGCTGCAGCCGCCCCTGCTGATGCCGCGCGATCAGCTCCTGAGCGACGCTGTCGCCATAATCGTGGGCCAGCACGTGCAGCGGGCGTTGCTCGCCGACATGGGCCAGCAACGCCTGCTGCAGATCGGCCTGCTCCAGCAGGCTGTAGGCATGCCCGCGCGGCTTGGCCGAATAACCGAAGCCGAGCATGTCGCAGGCAATCAGCCGGTAGCGCTCGGCCAGCGGCGCCCACAGGCGGTGCCAGTCCCAACTGGCGGTGGGAAAACCGTGAATCAGCAGCAGCGGCTCGGCGTCGGCCTCACCGCCCAGCCAGTAGCGAATCTGTCGACCGGCGAAATCCAGCGTCAGCGCCCTTGCCCTCCAGTCATCCAGCTCGATCCCTGGCAAGCCCGTCACTGGTCATAACCCGGCATCTGCTGGTCCAGCTTGCGCAACAGTGCCGGCCACGGCAGCGCTCCGCCCATGCCCTGTGACGTCTTCATCACACCCGCGACCATCGCCCGCGCACCGTCGAGAATCTGCTGCGGAATGTGGATCAGCGCGGCACCGCCGCTTTGCGCCATGACCTGGATCTCGCAGGCACGCTGCAGGATGAACATGCCGAGGAAGGCATCGGCAATGCTGCCGAACGCGGTCAGCAGTCCGTGGTTGGGCAGGATCATGAAGTTCTTGTCGCCCAGGTCCGCCTGCAGCCGCGCCTTCTCGTCATGATGCAGCGCCACCCCTTCATAGCCGTGGTAAGCCAGGCTGGAGAGAACGAACAGCGATTGCTGCGACAACGGCAGCAAGCCCTGCTGCTGCGCCGACACGGCGATGCCGGCTGGCGTATGGATGTGCAGCACGCACCCGACGTCCTCGCGCACCTCGTGCACGGCACTGTGGATGGTGTAACCGGCCGGATTGATGTCGAACGGGCTGTCCATCAGCTTGTTGCCCGCCAGGTCGACCTTGACCAGGCTCGACGCGGTGATTTCGTGGAACATCAGCCCGTAGGGGTTGATGAGAAAGTCCTCGGTGCCCGGCACCTTGGCGGAGATATGCGTGAAGATCAGGTCGTCCCAGCCATAGAGGGCGATAAGCCGGTAGCAGGCGGCGAGGTCGACGCGCGCGCGCCATTCGACCTCGGACACCTGATTCTTCACGGCAGGGAGCTTCAGCGGAGCATTCACGGCGGTCACCTCGATATTCTTGTTGATCGGTGGTGTCCGCAGTCTAGCCAGGCGCGTCGCCGGCGATAGTTGCCCTGGCAGCCATGTTGATGGCTTTACGAGTCACGGCGCCGATGCGCCGCGGGGCGATAGGCAGGTATTCGCCGTCTTTATCGGCAGTAGCCAACCTCGGGCAAGCGACCAGCCCGAGGTGTCGCGAGGCTGCGCGTCAAGCCTTCAGCGCGGCAGCGAGGTCGTGCAGCCAGGGTTCGGCATCGGCTTCCGGGGTCACCGTCTCGCTGGAGTCCAGACGCAGCATCTGCGCCACCTCGCGCAGGCCCAGCTCGGCATACAGCTCACGTATCAGCTCGCCGCCGCCGCAGAAGGTGTCATAGCTGGAGTCGCCCAGCGCCAGTACTGCAGCCGGCTTGCCGCTCCAGGCCGGCAGGCGGTCGCGAATTTCGCAGTACAGCGGCAGCAGGTTGTCCGGCAGTTCGCCCATGCCGGTGGTGGACGTCACGGTGAGGAACGCATCCGGCGCAAAGGCCAGCAGCTCCTCGAGGCTCATGTTCGACTTGTACCAGGCATCCAGCCCGGCGGCCTTGAGCAGGCGCTCGGCATGACGAGCGACTTCCTCGGCCGTGCCGTAGACCGAGCCCGAGAGAATGGCGACTTTCATGACAACTCCAGAAACAGGAAAAACGCCGCGCATTATGCCGCAAGTGGACAGCCCGACCCGATGTTTTAGAATGCAACGCACCTCCATCGCGGAACCGGACCCATGATCAATGCCAAACTGCTGCAACTGGTAGTCGACGCCTCCAACGATGGCATCGTGGTGGCCGAGCAGGAGGGCGAAGACAATATCCTGATCTACGCCAACGCGGCATTCGAACGCCTGACCGGCTATACCTGCGATGACATCCTCTATCAGGACTGCCGCTTCCTGCAGGGCAGCGACCGCGCCCAGCTCGGCCTGCAGGCCATTCGCGAAGCGGTCAAGGCCGGCAAGCCGTGCCGTCAGATCATTCGCAACTACCGCCAGGATGGCAGCGCCTTCTGGAACGAGCTGTCGATCACGCCCGTGCTCAACGAGAGCGATCAGCTGACCTACTACATCGGCATCCAGAAAGACGTCACCGAGCAGGTCGAAGCCAAACAGCGCGTACGCGAACTGGAAGCGGAAGTGGCCGAGCTCAAGGCCGAACTGACGCGGCTGAGAAGCTGACGAACGGCCAAAACTATCCTCCGGCAGCGCAGTCAGATGAGTTTGTTCACATGCAGTCTCATCCCATGCAAAGCGACCCGCTGCTGACTCAGGACGAACTGGATTTCATCCAGAAGATCGTCTCCAAACCTGCGCAAAAGCGACGCACCAATGTTGCGCCGCAGTTGACGCTGGGCGAACAACTCAATGAGCTTCTGGCCCGCCTCGGCGGCGAAGAACAGTTGAGCCTGGACACCCACACCGACCAGCAGCACCTGAGTTTTCCCCTGCACCTGATTCAGGATGGGCACAGCCAGTCGCGTCTGGAGCTGGGCGCACCCTTGATCTTCGAACAAGGTGTGAGCGAACGCCCCTGGCGCCTCGTGCTGCCCATGGCGCTGACCCTGCTCGACAGCAGTGATCGCCCCAGCGGCCTCAAGGCGCTGGAGTTGTCGAACAACGGGATGCGGGTGAAGTACAGCAAGAGCGGCACGCCGGCCAAGGATCAATTGCTGCAGCTGCTTCTACCGCAGGGGCAGCGCGTACAACTGCGCGCCCAGCTGGTCAGGCGCGTCGGCCAGACGCACTACGCCTACACCCTGCAGACGCTGCATGCTGAAGATGAACAGACCCTGCGCCAGTACCTGTTCGAGCAGCACAGTGAACTGCACCTGCAAACGGCGGCGGTTGGCTGAAGCGCCGCTTCAGGTGTCGAGGTGACCGGCCAGAAACTGCTGCAGACGACGCTGCATCAGACGCCCTTCATTACCCAGACAGGCAATGGCCGAGCCGGCCAGACTTTCCTCCGCCAGATCGGCACTGTCACCGGCCAGCAACACCGGGCATTGCAGCCCCAGCGCCAGACGTGCCAGCTGCCGCGGAAATTCCTCGCCTGGCGGCTGATTGCTGAAGACCACCAGCGCCTGCGGCTGCATGCGTTCGCAGACCAGCGCCAGGTCGGTCAAGGGTACTCCGGGGCCCATCACCGTCACTTCGATGTCCTGATTGCCCAGCAACAACGCGGCAACCAGCAGCTCCAGCTCCCGGCAGTGACTGGGTAAAGCCACCAGCAGAATACGCTCGCGCGAATCATCACGCCCCAGTTGCAGGCGCTGCAGGCAGCGCCCACGCAGGAAGCCGTCGAGCATCAGCCACTCGCCGCGTTGGCCCACTTCGTCCTGACGCAGCAACAGCTCCTGCCAGACCGGCATGAAGATGTCCTGAAACACCACCGGCAGCGGATAGCAGGAAAAAATCTGCCCGTAGAGGCGTTCCAGGCGAGGCTCGTCGAAGTTCTGCAGCGCACTGCGCAGCTGCTCCTGCCACTGACTCCAGTCGTCACCGCTGACTTCGTTGTAGGCGGGCGCAGCGGTGCTGCGACTGCCGGCACTCTTGGCCAGGATCGAGCCGACCTTGCTGACCGCGACGCCGCGCTCGATCCAGGCGAGGATGCTGCGTACTGCATCGATATCGGCTTGCGAATAGAGGCGATGGCCGCTGTCGGTCCGTGTCGGTTGAATCAGGCCATAACGCCGCTCCCAGGCACGCAAGGTGACCGGGTTGACGCCGGTAAGACGGGACACCTCACGGATGGGGAACAGCTCTTCCTGCTTCAACGCGCTGGACGTAAGCGATGTGACGGAGGCGAGTTCGGGCATGGCTTCGGGCATCATGGCAACGAATGTTCGGGAATTGTAACCCAGCTTGGCCGGGCTCACATTGTGCAAGAATTATACAAGATAGCTCCATGCACAACCCGGCTTGGTCATCGAGCCTTTGTTTCTGCGGCGACTGCTCGCTCTGTGCGCGTAAGCGGCTAGGAGTGGGGCTATCGACTGTTCTGCCGCCTGCGCCCTCATCTGGCGCAATTACCGCACCCTGACAGTGCGGCGCATTGCCGAAGAAACGACACCTGCCCGCCCCAACGCCCACCATCAGCTGGCGCTGGCTAATTTCCGCAAAACGGGAATAATCCTTGCTGCATTGTTCGTCGAGCACAGCACCCCGTGTTCGACCACGCCCAACGCCATACCCCGGCTGACGGCAACACCCGAGGAGATACACAATGTCCCCTGTAACCCTGATGGTGGCGCGCCGCGTCGCCAATGGCCGTTATCACGACTTCATCGCCTGGCTGCGTGAAGGCGAACACCTGGCCACCGACTTCCCGGGCTATCTCGGCTCCGGCGTACTGGCACCACCAGCCGGTGACGACGAATTCCAGATCGTTTTCCGTTTCAGTGACGAACAGACCATGGCCTCCTGGGAGCATTCCGCCTCACGCCAGGCCTGGCTGCAGCGTGGTGCAGGGCTTTTTGCGCAACCGCAGGAAAAGCGCGCAGTCGGCCTCGACGCCTGGTTCGGCAGCGCCCACCGCCAAGCGCCGCGCTGGAAGCAGAGCGTGGCGATCTGGCTGGCGTTCTTTCCGGTATCACTGGCGTTCAACCTGCTGCTGGGCCCTTGGCTCGCCGACTTGTCACTGGTGACCCGCGTACTGTTGTCGACGCTGGCCCTGACGCCACTGATGACCTATCTGTTCATCCCGCTATCCACGCGCCTGCTGGAGCCTTGGCTGCTGGGCAACCAGCCGCAGCGCTTGAACAGGCGAGCCGTAAGCATCGGCAAATCCTGATCGCCCCCGCCCCCACCGAATCGGCCAGCCCAGCGCTGGCCGATTTCGTTGCGCAGCCACCAACACCTATACAAAACACACAGAACGTACAGGTAACGTATAAATAAAAACCGCTCAAACATCCCTACAAAAAGCCTTGAAACTCAGACAAATAGGCCTATCCGCTGATCCTGACGGCAAAACCACATGGCCCGCATGGTTGTACAACCTGCAGCTCTGGTATAGCTTTGTCCGACGATTGACCAACATCGCCTGCCACGGCCAGGTATTGCAGGGGCGCAAGCGCCCTGCCCTCCCATGTCTCACACGAGTTGCACATGAGCGCTGCCAGCTTCCCCATTCTGATCACCGGCGCCGGCCAGCGAGTCGGCCTTCACTGCGCCGAGCGCCTGCTCGACGCGGGCCAGCCGGTGATCATCAGCTACCGCCAGGAACGCGACAGCATCGCGCGGCTGCGTGAGCGCGGCGCCATCGCCGTGCAGGCCGACTTCAGCGATGAAACGGGAATTCTGACCTTCATCGAGCAAATCAAGGCGCAGTGCAGCGGCCTGCGCGCAATCGTGCACAACGCCTCGCAGTGGCTGGCCGAAACACCCGGCGAAGAGGCCGATGCCTTTCGCCAACTGTTCAGCGTGCACATGCTGGCGCCCTATCTGATCAACCTGCACTGCAGCGATCTCCTGCTGCAGTCGGCCCAGGCCGATATCGTTCACGTAAGCGATGACGTGGTGCGCAAGGGAAGTGCCAATCGCCCGGCCTACTGCGCCAGCAAGGCCGGCCTGGAAAGCCTGACGCTGTCGTTCGCCGCGCGCCTGGCGCCACGCATCAAGGTCAACACCATCGCGCCGGCATTGCTGATGTTCAACGCCGACGATGACGACGCCTACCGCACCAGGACCCTGGCCAAATCGGCGCTGGGCATAGAACCCGGCCCAGAGGCCTTCTACCAGACGTTGCGCTATCTGCTGGACACCCCCTACGTAACCGGAACCACCATTACCCTCAACGGCGGCCGCCACCTCAAGTGAGGCGACCGCTCAGGACCCTGCCATGAGCCAACCACTTTCCCAGCAATATCGCGAAATTCTTCTAGGCCTCGGTGAAAATCCGGAGCGCGAAGGCCTGCTCGACACGCCCAAGCGGGCCGCCAAGGCCATGCAGTATCTGTGTCATGGCTACCAGCAATCGCTGGACGAAATCGTCAACGGTGCGCTGTTCGAGTCCGACAACGACGAGATGGTGATCGTCAAGGACATCGAGCTGTACTCGCTGTGCGAACACCATCTGCTGCCCTTCATCGGCAAGGCGCATGTCGCCTACATTCCTACCGGCAAGGTGCTCGGGCTGTCCAAGGTAGCGCGCATCGTCGACATGTACGCGCGGCGCCTGCAGATCCAGGAGAACCTCACCAAGCAGATCGCCGACGCCATTGCCAGCGTGACCAACGCCGCCGGCGTCGCGGTGGTGATCGAAGCCAAGCACATGTGCATGATGATGCGTGGCGTGGAGAAGCAGAACTCGGTGATGAGCAGCTCGGTGATGCTTGGCGCCTTCCGCGAGTCCTGCAACACTCGCCACGAATTTCTGCAATTGATCGGACGGAACAACTAATGCCGCGACTGGAACCCGGAATGGCGCGCATCCGCGTCAAGGACCTGCGCCTGCGCACCTACATCGGCATCAAGGAAGAAGAGATCAACAACAAGCAGGACGTGTTGATCAACCTGACCATCCTGTACCCGGCCGTCGATGCCGTGCAGGTCAACGACATCGAGCATGCGCTCAACTACCGCACCATCACCAAGGCGATCATCGCCCATGTCGAGGGTAATCGTTTCGCCCTGCTCGAACGCCTGACCCAGGAAATCCTCGACCTGGTCATGACCCACCAGGCCGTGCGTTACGCTGAAGTGGAAGTGGACAAACCCCATGCCCTGCGTTTCGCCGAGTCGGTATCGATCACCCTCGCCGGCCATCGCTGACAGCCTCCCCTGGCGGCTTGTCGCTCCCCGGCGAGGCTCTTATCATCGCGCCACCCAATCCCCGGAGAGCCCACCATGACCGAGCAAGAACGCCTCGAGCTGGAAGCTGCAGCCTTTCGCGCACTGGTACAGCACCTGCGCAGCCGTCCTGACGTGCAGAACATCGACCTGATGAACCTGGCCGGTTTCTGCCGCAACTGTCTGTCCAAGTGGTACAAGGCCGCCGCCGACGACCTCGGTGTCGACGTCAGCGCCGACCAGGCCCGCGAGAGCGTGTACGGCATGCCCTATGCCGACTGGAAGGCCAAGTATCAGAAAGAGGCCTCTGCCGAGCAGAAAGCCGCATTTGCCAAAGGAAAGCATGAATGACCGCTCTCAATGCGCTGCGCAGCCGTCTGCAGCAGGACGACTACGCCTTCAGTGAAACCCTGGCCTTCGTCGCCGAGCACTATGACTATCAGCCCAGCGCCTTCCGCAACGGTGACGTGGAGAACGCGGCCGGACAGAACGAAGGCTCCTGCAAGACGCTGGGCCTGGCCCTGCTGGAAGGGTTCAGCCAGGACGAAGCGCTGCGCGCCTTCGGTGAGCACTACCGCAGCGTAGTGGCCACGCCGCAAGGCAGCGATCACGGCAACATCCGTGCGCTGATCAAGCATGGTCTGGACGCCGTGAAGTTCGAGCAGCAACCGCTCAAGCCGAGAGTTTGAAGCTGTAGCGCAAAAAACTGCGCAACTGTCAGCAAAAGCTGACAGACATCACATTGCTATCGTTTTATGCTGCGCGCACAAACAACATGGAACACGAGGGAACGTGTTCTGCGCGCAGTAGCCGCCTTCCCTCCTGTTTCGCGCTCGGCATGGAGTCGACCGATGCAGCAAACCCTGGTATGGAAACCCTGGTACACCCCCGGCGTGGAAACCCTGCGCCTGAGCCAGGATGCCAATGGCATCCACGCTACCAGCCACCTCATGCAAGTCATCAAGGGCAACAGCATCGTTGCCAACTACCTGATCGATTGCGACCCACGCTGGCGCTTCCGCCGTCTCTGGCTGAAGGTCGACAACCACGGCCAGCGCAACCTGTGCCTGCAGCGCGATCTGCGTGGTAACTGGCTGCTCAACGGCGAACCGCGCCCCGACCTGCAGCAATGCCAACACGTCATGCTCTCGGCCTCGCCTTTCACCCACACGCCAGCCCTGCAACGCAGCGCGCTGGAGACTGGGCAGAGCGAGGAAATGCAGGTCGCCTATATCGACATGCTCAGCCTCAAGGTGGAGTCACGCCAGCAGCGCTATCAATGCCTGCGGCGCCGCCCCGGTGAAAGCCTCTACCGCAGCCAGGCCGAAGGACGCGCGCAGGCAGAGCTGAGCGTCGACGACCAGGCGCTGCTGCTCAAGGCCGACGAACACTACCTGCGCCTGAGCCAGCGCGAGCTGAAGGTCAGCGCGCTGGTGTAGAGGGCCTCAATGCACGATGCGGGTGCCGCCCATCTTCAGATGGGCAGTTGCCCGAACGCCCAGCGCAGCAGAAAGAACACCAGCAAACCACCACCAATGGTCGCCAGCAGATGCCGGGTACAGGCGACAATGGCGATGGCCGCCACACCCGCCAGCAGATAGGCATTGTTCCAGCTCAGCATCCAGTTCTGTCCATCCGGCATCAGCATGCCGGGTATCACGATGGCCGTGAGCACGGCAGTCGGTACGTAATGCAGCCCCTGCCTGATCAACGGCGGGAAACGCAGATCAGGGAAGGCGAAGAGGCTGTAGCGAGTGATGAAGGTGATCACCAGCATGCCCAGGATCAGCAACCAGATATCCATCAGGCCAACTCCTCCTGCAGCGCCGGATTGCGTCGCTCCAACCACACGCCGACGACGATGCCACTGGCCGCAGCCGCCATCAGCCCGAGCTTGTAGGGCAAGGCATGGCACAGCAGCGCCACGGCGCCAGCGACCAGAGCGGCAGCCACTTGCGGCTGGTTGCGCAGCATCGGCACGACGATGCCGATGAAGGTCGCCAACATGGCGAAGTCCAGCCCCCAATCAGCGATGTTTGGCACCGCCTGGCCGAACAGCACGCCGACCAGCGTGCACAACTGCCAGTTGCAGTACATGGCCAGGGCCGCGCCAAGAAAGTACCAATGGCGATAGACCCCCTGGTCGCCCCGCGCATAGCGCTGCACCACCACCGCATAGGCCTCGTCGGTGAGCCAGAAGGCCAGCGGCATGCGCCAGCGCTTGGGCAGATGACGCACGTGGGGCTGCATGCTGGCGCTGTACAGGGCGTGGCGCAGATTGACCACCAGGGTGGTCAGCAGCACCACGGCGATGCCGGCACCACCGCTCAGCAGGCTGATGGCGATGAACTGCGCCGAGCCGGCGAAAACCAGCAGGGACATGCCCTGAGTCTGCCAGGGATCGAGCCCGGCAGCGCCTGCCAGGCTGCCGAAGATGATGCCGAAGGGAATCGCGCCGAGCAGCATGGGCAGCATATCGCGGGCGCCGTGGGTGAATTCGTGTTGACGGGACATAGAACCTCCTTGGGACGGCGAGCTTAGCCAAACGCCCCAGGCAGGTCTTGAACGTTCTTGCTCTCAGTAAAAGCCCGCGACCACCTCCTGCAGATACGCCGATTCGCCATCGCGCGGCATGACCACCCCCTCCAGCCCGAGCAGATCGCCGAGATCCGAGTAGATGCCACGGCCACGCTCGCTGACCGCCTTCTCGCTGCCGTCGGCGCACAATAGGCGATAGTCGAAGCTGAATGGCCGCGCACTGCGCACGCCCTCCTGGACGAGACGCCAGATGCGTCCGCGATCCTCAGGATGGATCAGGCTGTTGAAGGTCAAACTCTGGCTGTCGACCAGCGCGTGTGGCGCGTAGCCAGTCAGCTCCAGGCAGCCGGCGCTGACGTACTCCATGGTCCACTGCCGATTGTTGCGGCAGCGGTACACCATCAGCGGCAGGCCATCGAGCAGGTTGCTGAGGCTGCGATAACCTGCCTGCAGCTGCTGATTACGCGGCACCTGGGCACTGATGTCGGCCAGGCTGGCCACGTAGCCACACGTGCGCCGCACCAGCCGGGCCTCGACCCAGTACAGCTCACAACCACGGCCGAGGTAGCGCAAACTGCCGATCCACGGCGGCATCCCCACACTCAGGCCGTGCATGGCCTGCTGCCATAGCCCCCGATCCTCGATATGCAGAAACTCACGGTGATCGAGGCCCAGGCAATCGCGCACGCGATGTCCGCTGAGCACTTCCCAGCCACGATTGCCGCGCACCATGGTCCCGGACTCATCCAGCTGAATCAGCGCCACCGGCAGCTCATCGAAATCCGGCGTACCGATGGCCCTGGCAAGACGGCCACGCAACGGCCCCAGGCATTGCTTCAGCCACTCCATCACGACTCTCCCATGCCATCGCTCAGGTTCATACGATGCGCCCAGGCTGCCAGCTCCAGGCGCGAGCGCAGGCTGAGCTTGCTCAGCAGATGCTTTACGTAGATCTTCACCGTGCCCTCGCTGATGCCCAATTGACGGGCAATCAACTTGTTGCTGAAGCCCTCGGTGATCAGCACCAGGGTCTGCCGCTCGCGCTCGGTCAGCTCGACGCGCGGCGCCTCGCGGCAAACTGCGCGCTCACGCATGCCGCCGGCCAGCAGCGCCGAGAGCGCCGGATCGAGCCGCGCCTGCCCGCTGGCGCAGGCCGTGACCGCCTCCAACAGCTCCTCCGGCTCGCTGTCCTTGAGCAGATAGCCATCGGCGCCGGTGCGCAGCGCGGCGAGCAGATCGTCACGGGCAGCCGAAGCGGTCAGCACCATGACCCGACTGTCCGGCAGATCCAGCTTGAGCGCATGCAACGTATCCAGCCCATCCAGACCGGGCATGTGCAGATCGAGCAGGATCATGTCCGGCAGCAGACGCCGTGCCAGCTCGATACCCGAGGTACCGCTGGATACGCTGCCAACCACCCGAAACGCCCCGGATGCTTCGAACAGCTCCGCCAACCCTCGTCGCAACAGCGGGTGGTCATCGATCAACAGCAGGCTGAAAGGCGCGTTCATGTTCGTCCCCACTGCAGGCGTACGCAGGTGCCCTTGCCAGGCGACGATTCGATGGCCAGCTGTGCGCCGATGGAAGCCGCCCGCTCACGCATGATGTTCAGGCCGAAATGCCCTTCTTCTGGCGGCATCGGTGGCAACCCGACACCGTCGTCATGCACCGCCACCACCACACCGCTGCCCTGCGGCCACAGGCGTATCGACACCTGCCTGGCATGTGAGTGACGCACGACATTGGCCAGCGCCTCACGCACGATCTGCAGCACCTGCAACTCCACCTCGCTCGGCAGCGAATGGGCGGGCAGGCGATTATCCAGGCTGAAGACGCAGCCATTGCTGCGCGAGAACGCCTCCACCGAGGCTTCCAGTGCCTGGCGCAGGGAGTGGCCGTCCATGGTCAGTCGCGCACTGCTGATCAGCTCGCGCACCTGCCGATGCATGACCCGCAAGCCCTCACGCAAATCGTCGAGCATGACATCGGCCGCCGCGTGCTCTCGCTGCTCCAGCACAGCCTGCAAGCGGCTGGCCCGAATCTGCAGGTAACTGAGCTGCTGCGCCACCGAGTCGTGCAGCTCACGCGCCAGTACGCCACGCTCGGCGCTCAGTTCGCGCCGACGTAGGCGCCGCTCCTCGGCGAAGGCCTGCAGGGCCTCTGCCAACGGGCGAGCCATCTCGCGCAAGCGATCACGCTGCCACAACTGCGGGCGGCGGGCGAAATCCACCTGCAGCACAGCACTATGCCCCTGCTCCTGATAGAGGCCGGCCAGAGCACGATAGCGGCCCTGAGACAGGCACCCGGCACAAAGCTTCACAGCACCTGGCAGCGGCAGTTCATCACCGTGCCCGGGGCAGTCGCCTGCCTCCAGCGCGGCCGGCGCTCCCAGGTAGCGCCAGCCCGGTCCCCCCTGCTGCGGCAACCACAGGCTGAGCGCGGCAGCATCGAGCGCGCGCTGCAGTTCCGGCAGCAGCTCCAGTAGCGGTGCATCAGCTCCGCCCTGCTGCAACAGGCGCAGGGGCAAGGCGGCGAGCGCCTGACGATAGGCCGGCGCTGCCGGCACGCCTCGTGGCCGACGCTCGGCCAGGAAGGTCCGCAATAGCAACTGGAGCATGCGCTCTCCACCAAGGCAGGTGATGGTCAATGGAACCAGCAATTTCCATGCCCCAGGGCGTTCGGTAAAAAACACCATAAAGAAAGATTATTTCCCGAAGAGAAACAAAAACACTCACTCAATTGCACCAGCGAGAGGCCGTCCTGCCCCGCAGCGGGGCAACGCCAGGCGGCCATCTACCCCCAACGAGGTATCTCTTCAGAGCGAATTGCAGGGAGGCGCCAAGCCCGTATCGTATTTCTCAGCAGGAACTTTTATTTCCTTAAAGTCATTAGAAATGATCGACACTGGAGACTCTCCATGACCACTCGCATCGCCATCATCGGCGCCGGCCCCTGTGGCCTGGCTCAGCTTCGCGCCTTCCAGTCCGCCGCCGCCAAGGGCACGCAGATTCCCGAACTGGTCTGCTTCGAGAAACAGAGCGACTGGGGCGGCATGTGGAACTACACCTGGCGCACCGGTCTGGACGAGCACGGCGAGCCGGTGCACGGCAGCATGTACCGCTACCTGTGGTCGAACGGGCCGAAGGAATGCCTGGAGTTCGCCGATTACACCTTCGACGAGCACTTCGGCCGGCCGATGGGCTCCTACCCGCCGCGCGAAGTGCTGTGGGACTACATCAAGGGTCGCGTCGAAAAGGCCGGCGTGCGCCAGTACATCCGCTTCAACACCGCCGTGCGCGGGGTCGCCTTCGACGAGGCCAGCGGCCAGTTCGAGGTCACCGTGCACAGCTACGACCAGGACCTCACCAGCAGCGAACACTTCGACTACGTGGTGGTCGCCAGCGGCCACTTTTCCACCCCCAACGTGCCTTATTTCGAGGGTTTCGAGAGCTTCGCCGGGCGCGTGCTGCATGCCCATGATTTTCGCGATGCACTGGAATTCAAGGGCAAGGACGTGCTCATCGTCGGCGCCAGCTACTCGGCAGAGGACATCGGCTCGCAGTGCTACAAGTACGGTGCACGCTCGATCACCAGTTGCTACCGCAGCGCGCCGATGGGCTACAAGTGGCCGGAAAACTGGGAAGAGAAACCGCTGCTGAGCCACGTCCAAGGCAGCACCGCGTTCTTCGTCGACGGCACCAGCAAGCACGTCGACGCCATCGTCCTGTGCACCGGCTACAAGCACCACTTCCCTTTCCTAGCCGAGAACCTGCGCCTGAAGACCGACAACCGCCTGTGGCCGCTGAACCTGTACAAGGGCGTGTTCTGGGAGGACAACCCGAAGCTGGTCTACCTCGGCATGCAGGACCAGTGGTACAGCTTCAACATGTTCGACGCGCAGGCCTGGTACGCCCGCGACGTGATCCTCGGACGTATCGCCCTGCCCGACCACGCCGCCATGCACGCCGAGAACCTGGCCTGGCGCGAGCAGGAGCTGACCCTGAAGAACGCCCAGGAAATGTTCGAGTACCAGGGCCAGTACATCCAGACCCTGATCGACGCCACCGACTACCCCAGCTTCGACATCGCCGCAGTGAACCAGACCTTCCTCGAGTGGAAGCACGACAAGTACGACGACATCATGGGCTACCGCAACAAGTGCCACCGCTCGCTGATGACCGGCACCCTGGCCACGCCGCATCACACCCCCTGGTTGGAAGCACTGGACGATTCGCTCGAAGCCTACCTTTCCGATTCGCCACAGACGGCCATCAAGGCCGTGGGCTGAGCCCCCTGCCAGCCTGCGCACGCCCCCCCAGGGTGCGCCATGCGCACCGGTAGCAATCACAAGAACCCAGGTGCCCTGCATGCAGATGCCCGTGATTTCCCGGCCGCACGAGCCGGCGCTGTTCGCTCGCACACCGGGAGTGGAACGCCACCGCGTCGCCCCCGGCGGGCTGACGGTGATCGCCCTGGAGCCGGGCGACCGGATCGAGGTAATCGACCTCGAAGGCGACCAGTTGGCCGAGCTGCTGGCCTTCGACGAAGCGGGCCGCGAAGCACTGGCCGCCCTCGGCCTGCAGGCCAGCCCCGGCGCCGACTTCATCGGCCGTCTGCTCAGCGATGGCAGCCGCGAATCGCAGCACGTTGCCAGCGGTTTGGGCAAACGCCATATCGATGCTCGGCACCTGCCCGCGGCGGCGTGTCTCTGGCAGCCCGCTACGCCCGCCGGCTTCAGCCGCAGCCTGAGCGCCAGCGCGGCGCTGCTGGTGATAGTCGCGGCGCCCGGCGGCGCGGTCACCGTGGACAGCCAGCAACGCGCCAGCGAGCTGCGCCTGCTCATCCACCGCGCCAACCCCTCGAGCCTGCTGATTCCCAGCCTGCCGGCGCCGCTCGGCGAAGTGGTCGACGAATTCACCATCGCCCCTGGCACGGCGCGTGACTACATCGTCGCGCCGGGTCAGTACATCCAGGTGATCGACGTCGCCGGCCGGCAGTGCTCGGACTTCGTCGCCTTCGACCGCCATGGCCTCGACGCCGGCCGCGAGATCGACCTCGACCCCACCGTCACCCGCACCCTGAACGGCAACGCCTATCCCGGCCCGGGCCTGTTCAGCCGCTTCTTCGATCGCGACCTGCGGCCGATGCTGGAGGTGGTGCGCGACACCGTCGGCCGCCACGACACCTTCGCCCTGGCCTGCAGCGCACGCTACTACGAGGCGCAGGGTTACTTCGGCCACGCCAACTGCAGCGACAACCTCAGCCGCGCGCTCGCCGCCCACGGCGTGCAGGCGCGGCGCGGCTGGCCAGCGATCAACTTTTTCTTCAATACCGGAATCGATGCGCACCAGCAGCTGACCCTGGATGAACCCTGGTCGCGCCCCGGCGACTACGTGCTGCTGCGTGCCCAGCGCGAGCTGGTGTGCGCCAGCAGCTCCTGCCCGGACGACATCGACCCGGCCAACGGCTGGCAGCCGACCGACATCCATATCCGCCTGTATGCCGACAAGGAGCGCTTCAGTATCGCCATGGCCAACCGCAAGACGCCCGACGCCGACCCAGTGCTGACCCGCGAAAGCGGCTTCCATCCGGGCACCAGCGCCCTCACCCGCCAGTTCGTCGACTATCGCGGCTGGTGGACGCCCACCCAGTTCGACGGTTACGGCACGCTGGCCGAATACCACGCCTGCCGCGAACGGGTGGCGGTGATGGATCTGTCCGCCCTGCGCAAGTTCGAGGTGCTCGGCCCCGACGCCGAAGCCCTGCTCAACCTCTGCCTGACCCGCGACGTGCGCAAGCTGGCGGTCGGCCAGGTGGTGTACAGCGCCATGTGCTTTGATCACGGCGGCATGCTCGATGACGGCACGCTACTGCGCCTGGGGCCGGACGCCTTTCGCTGGATCGGCGGCGAGGACTTCGGCGGCGACTGGCTGCGCCAGCAGGCCGAGAAGCTGGGCATGAAGGTGTGGATCAAGTCCGCCTCCGAGCAGATCCACAATATCGCCGTGCAGGGCCCGCTCGCCCGCGAGCTGCTGCGGCAGATGATCTGGACGCCCGGCACTCAACCGAAGCTGGATGAGCTGGGCTGGTTCCGCTTTCTCATCGGTCGCCTCGACGACTATGACGGCGCACCGTTGATGGTCTCGCGCACCGGCTACACCGGCGAGCTGGGCTATGAAATCTGGTGCCACCCCAGCGATGCGATGAAAGTCTGGCAACGCCTCTGGCAGCTCGGCGAACCGCTGGGGCTGGCGCCGCTCGGCCTGCACGCGCTGGACATGCTGCGCATCGAGGCCGGGCTGATCTTCGCCGGCTACGAGTTCAGCGACCAGACCGATCCGTTCGAGGCCGGCATCGGCTTCTGTGTGCCGCTCAAGAGCAAGCAGGACGACTTCATCGGTCGCGACGCCCTGCTGCGGCGCAAGACGCACCCCCTGCAGCAGTTGGTAGGCCTGGAGCTGGACGGTAACGAGCCGGCCGCCCACGGCGATTGCGTGCATGTCGGCCGCGCTCAGGTCGGCGTCATCACCAGCGCCACACGCTCGCCGGTACTGGGCAAGAACATCGCCCTGTGCCGCCTGGCGGTGGACTACTGCACGCTCGGCACGCGGCTGGAGGTCGGCAAGCTGGATGGCCAGCAGAAACGCATCGGCGCCACTGTCGCTGCCGGCACCGTGGCCTATGACCCGGACAAGAGCCGGGTCAAGGCCTGAGGTCGGCAGGCCGCGAGCACCGTGCGCACTGCCGCGGCTTTTGGAAAGAGAATTGCTAGGGAACCGGGCAGCGGCTGCCAATCAGGAGGGCAGCCCTCAACGACCCCCGAGGAGGATCGGCCGATGTGGTTCAGCAATACGACCCGAAACCTGGCCAGTGAACTCAATCAGTGGCTCGAACACCTGCTCAGCCAGCGCCCGCCGGCAGGCGAACGACCGCACCTGCAGCAGCAACCGCAATTGCTCGGCAGCCTGCAGCGTCTGCAGCGCGACTGGGAGGAGCTGCAGCGCATTCGCCAGCACAGCGAGCAGCAGCCTGCCGCACCCTGCAGCGCCGAGGACTATGCGGCGTTGCAGCGCCGCCTGCTTCAGGCCGAGCAGCAGAGTGCACGGCTGCAGGAGGAGCTGCACGCCAGCCAGGCGCAGAACCAGGGCTTCCTGGAAGAGCGCGCGCACTGGGAGGAAGAACGTCAGGTCTGGGAGCTGACCAAGCGCACCCTGACCGAGGGCTGCTGGGCGATGAACGTGGTCGATGGCGACCCGGACCACCCGCAGAACCTGATCCGTTGGTCCGAGCAGTTCCGCGAACTGATCGGCTACAACCGCGCCGAGTTTCCCGACGGCTGGGACAGCTACTTCAAGGTGGTCAATCAGGACGACCTGAAAGCCGTGATGCAGGCCTTCAACGCCTCGATGGTGGACAGAAGCGGCGACGGTTTCTACGCCGTGGAGTACCGCATGCGCCACAAGACCCGTGGCGAAGTCTGGTACCGCGAGCGCGGCCGCTGCCTGCGCGATGCCCAGGGCAAGCTGCTCTACGTCACCGGCGCGGTACGCGAGATCACCGATGAAAAAGCCGCCGCCAGCCTGCAGGAGCGCGAACAGGCCAGCATTCAGGCCACCTACGGGCAGATCGCTCAGGTCGCTGGCGTGATCAAGGGCATTGCCGAGCAGACCAATCTGCTGGCCTTGAACGCCGCCATCGAAGCCGCGCGTGCCGGCGAGCAGGGCCGAGGTTTCGCCGTGGTCGCCGACGAAGTGCGCAACCTGGCACGGCGCACCCAGGAATCGGTGCAACAGATCCAGGGCATGTTGCAGAAAAACCCATGACAACGACCCATTTTCATGCGTGATGCCAGCGAGATGAACACAAAGGGGGCATTTTTTAACCGGATGTTTCCAAGCAATCCCAGCCTTTGGCCCGCGGGCCAGCGAGCCGCCTTCTGGCACAAGGATTGCCTATTCATTCAGGGAACTTTTTATAACTACAGATAAATAACGCGCCTGCATGGCGTCCACCTGAAGTCCCACTGCCAAGACCGACCGACATTCCAAGAACAGTATCGAGGATTGATAGATGGAAGAGCAGAAGACCCCCACTCTGGAGGAGCTACAGGCTCTGATAGAGATGACCAACACCCTGAATATGGAAATATTCTACTGGTGGTGTATCGCCCTGATGATCTGCATTCATGTGGGCTTTCTCTCCTACGAGATCGGCGCGTCTCGTCTGAAGAATGCACTGGCTGCGGGGGTGAAGAACATCCTCGCCTTCGGCTTCATCGTACCCAGCGTGTTCCTGGTCGGCTGGGCGGTCTACAACGGTTTCCCGGACGGCATCGTGCCGCGCATGGACGCCATTCTCGCCGGCATGCCCTGGAGCCAGTCCATGGGCCCGAACATCAGCGATAACGCCACCGGTATCTTCTGGGCCGCCTTCGCCATGTTCGCCGCCACCACCGGTTCGATTCTCTCCGGTGCGCTGATCGAACGTACGCGCATGAGCGCGTTCATCATCATGACCATCTTCCTCGGCGGCTTCCTCTGGCTGCTGGCGGCCTCCTGGGGCTGGCACCCGGAAGGCTGGCTGACCGTCAAATGGGGCTTCCATGATGTCGGTGCGGCGGGCTGCGTACACATGATCGCCGGCTTCTTCACCCTGGCGGTGGTGATCAACCTCGGCGCACGCATCGGCCGCTTCAACGCCGATGGCAGCGCCAACGCCATCGTCGGTCACAGCATGCCGATGAGTGTGGTCGGCCTGATGCTGATCATCGTCGGTTTCTTCGGCTTCCTCGGCGGCTGCATCATCTACAACTCGGGCGCACAGTGGATCAACATCTACGGCCAGCCGACCAACCTCTCGGCGTTCGCCTTCAACACCCTGATGGGCTTCGCCGGCGGCCTGATCGGCGCCTACCTGACCACCCGCGAGCCGTTCTGGATGATGTCCGGCGGCCTGGTCGGCATCATCTCGGTAGCCCCGGGTCTGGACCTGTACCACCCCGGCCTGGCCTACCTGATCGGCATGGGCGTATCGGCCACCGCGCCGCTGATCAACAACCTGCTGCTCAAGTTCAAGCTCGATGATGCCGTCGGTGCCTTCGCCGTGCATGGTTTCGGCGGCTTCGCCGGTATCGTCATCAGCGGCATCTTCCTGGCCGGTTACCCGAACGTGAACGGCATGCCGGAGATCAGCTTCTTCGGCCAACTGGGCGGCGCTCTGGTCATGGCAACCCTGGGCTTCGTCCCCGGCTACCTGATTTCCTATGCCCTGAAGAAGGCCGACCTGCTGCGCGTCCCGGCGCATGCCGAAGAACGTGGCCTGGATCTGACCGAGGTGCCAGCCCAGGCCTACCCGGAATGGGCTTCGATGTATGGCCCGAGCAGCAGCGTCGGCGGCAGCGAGCCGGCAGCACTGGCCACCGCCACGCCGAAGTCGGCCTGAGTCTTTTTTGTAGCCTGGCCGCTCAAGCGGCCAGCCCTATCGCGAGGAACGCAGCATGAGCATCACTACCTACGAAGGCGCCAGCGCCGTATTCACCTTCGCCGACAAGCCGGCCATTCTGGTTTTCATCAGCTTGCTGGTGGCCGGCGTCAGTCTCTATGCGCTGATCGCCACCATGATCCACGAGAAGCACAGCTACGCCCTGCCGGACGAAAAGCTACCCAAGCTCAAGTAAGGCCATGGCCGGCGGCGCTCGCCGCCGGCCATCTCCAGATCACTCAAGCGCCAGCCAGTCCCTCCCCTCGCACGCCCTCATCGCTCCCAGACAGCGGCTCTCGGAAATCGCCTCGTCCACATGCCATATCGCGACCCTAAAGAAGCGAAGCGGCATACCGATATCTATCCTAAGCTCAAGTCCAATCATCTTGATCCATTTGCTGAGCGCCACGCAGAGCGAGACTCAAGCCCAGCAAGCCACAACCACGCCAGACAATGACAGCTGACCACAGTGCGAGTCAGCCAAGGAGCGCACCTTCAGACGACAACCTCGTTAGGGACATAGAGCTAGACGCAGGATGCACATAAATAAAACGCAGCCATCGCTCTTGCGTACATCAAAACAATCCGCACAAACGCGTCATATCCCTAGAGGGTGCCTCTATGCCGTCTACCGCAACTGGCTTCTCGATCCGCACACTGCTGTACGCCAGCTATGGCTCTCTGCTCGCCCTGTTGCTGCTGATAGCAGGCGTCTCGCTCTACAACCTCGCGGCATCGGACGAAGACTTCTCCATCTACATCAACGGGATAGAAACTCGTAAAAAGCTGGCCAACCAGCTCAGTGACGCCGTCAGTGACAGGGCCATCGCACTGCGCAACCTGGCGCTCAACAGCGAGCCGGCAGAGCGTGGGGCGCAGCGTGACTTCATCGCCCAGAAAGAGAAGAGAGTCGTCGACAGTCTCGCCGCCTTGCGCCAGGCAATCACGACCCACAAGGACGTTTCAACAACAGGGCACGAGCTGCTCGCACGCATCGAACAACTGGAAGCACGCTACAGCGAGGTCGCGCACAGCATCGCCGAGCACCTGTTCAACGGTGAAGACGTGGAAGCGAAACGCATGGTCAAGGAGCAGTGCACGCCTCTACTTGAGGAGTTGACCGGCACCCTGGAGGGCTATCTCAAGCACACCACCGAGATTGCCGACCAACGCTTGAGCGAAAACGAAGCGCACTACAAGGAAGAGCGCAATATCCTCATTCTGATCACGGCGATCAGTTTCATACTCGCCGCCCTGCTCGGCCATCTGATCAGCCGTAAACTGCTGCGCGCCCTGGGCGCCGAACCAGGCGACCTGAACCGCATCGCCCAGCGTGTCGCCGAGGGTGACCTGCGGACGATGGAAGCCGCCGTCAACAGTGCGGAAAACAGCGTGCTTGCCGCCCTGCTGCGCATGCAGCAGAACCTGCGCCAGGTCACCCAGGGCATCGATGCCTCATCACGTACCGTGGCTCACTCCAGCCAGGAATTGAGCGAGTCGAGCCTGCGCAACGCCGAAAGCGTGGCCCAGGCTCAGCGCGAAGTGGAGCAGATCGTCACCGCCGTGCACGAAATGGCGGCGACCGTGCAGGACGTGGCGCGTAGTGCCGAAACCGCCGCGCAAGCCGCCAGCGAGGCTGACGAGGCCGCAGCGCAAAGCCAGCAGAAAGCCGGGCAGGCAGTGAACCTGATCGGCGAACTGGCGCAGGTGATCGACAATTCCAGCGAGGCCATGGGACGCCTGAAAGCCGAAAGCAGCAATATCGGCAGCGTGCTCGACGTGATCAAGTCAGTGGCCGACCAGACCAACCTGCTGGCCCTCAACGCAGCCATCGAAGCGGCTCGTGCCGGTGAGGCCGGGCGCGGCTTTGCCGTGGTCGCCGACGAGGTACGCAGCCTGGCCCGGCGCACCCAGGAGGCCACCACCGAGATCGAAGGGCTGATTGCCAGCCTGCAGAAGATCGCCGACGAGACCGCGCGCTACATGGAACGCTGCCAGAACTCCAGTTCGCAGTCGGTTTCCGGCGTGTCCGAGGCTGGCGAGGCGGTGGCCCGCATCGTCAGCATGATCGAACGCATCAACGGCATGAACCAGCAGATCGCCACGGCCGCCGAGCAGCAGAGCGCGGTAGCGGAAGAGATCAGCCGAGGCATCGTCTCGGTACGCGACAGCACCGAGCAATCGGCCTCCGCCTTCCAGCATGCACAGCAGGAAAGCGAGAGCCTGGCGCGCACCAGCGAAGCATTGCGCGGAAACATCGCGCACTTCCGCCTCTGACGCCGCTCGCTGGCGCGGCCTGCCCAGGCCGTGCCAGCGACGCCCGTTGGCTAGCCGAGCAGGTAGTCCAGTACCTGTGCCATCAACGCATGGCCTGGCTGATAGCGCTGCGCCTCGGCTGCCAGTTGGGCGGGTGTCTGCACCCAGGGGCCTGGCTCGAGTTCATCAGCGCATTGGTGCAACAGATCCGCCACGATCGCAGGCGTCATCTCCGGGTGGCACTGCAGGCCGATCACCCGCCGCCCGAGCTGAAACGCCTGATGCCGACAGGCCTCGCTGGAGGCCAGCAATCTGGCGCCTTCGGGCAGCTCGAAAGTTTCGCCGTGCCAGTGCAGCAGCTCGATACGGTCGGGAAAGACGAAGCTGTCCTCGCCCGTCGACTCGGCCCGCCACACCGGAAACCAGCCAATCTCTGCCACCGCGTTAGGCTGCACGCGAGCGCCAAGCGCACTGGCGATCAACTGGGCGCCCAGGCAGATACCGAGCACCGCTACTCCAGCGTCGATGGCCTGGCGCAGGAAGGCCTTCTCCTCGATCAGCCAGGGCAACTCGGCTTCATCATTGACGCTCATCGGCCCGCCCATAGCGACGATCAGATCGCAGCTACCGGGGTCTGGCAACTGAGCATCCGCCTCGAAGAAGCGGGTGTAGCGCAGCTCCGCGCCGCGCGCCTGCAACCACTCGGCCATGCTGCCGACATCCTCGAAGGGTACGTGTTGCAATACCTGCACGCGCATGACGGGTTCCTCAGGTCAGTGGCTCGGGGGCGAAGAGTTTCAGGCCGACGATGCCGGCGACGATCATCACCAGACACAGGCTGCGCAACAGGTTCAGGCTCTCGCCGAGAAACAGCGCGCCGTAGGCCACCGTGCCCAGGGTGCCGATGCCGACCCACACCGCGTAGGCCAGGCCCAGCGGCAACTCGCGCACCGACAGGCTCAGCAGGTAGATGCTCAGCGCCAGGAAGAAGCCGCAGTACAGGCTAGGCCACAGACGGGTGAAGCCGTCGGTACGCGGGATGATCGAGGCGTAGAACACCTCGCAGATACCGGCCAGCAGCAGAAAACCCCAACCGTTCAACCAGGCCATCGCCCTCTCCTTGCACTGAAGGCACAGCGGGCCATGTCTCTATGACCCGCTTTGCCCGCGAAAACTCGTCCGCGCCGACTCCCGGTCGCAGTCCCTGACTCTCAGCCCTTGGCCGTGCGCTTCTTCTTCTCCGGATCATCGAACGGCAGGCTGTGGGCGATGGCGCTCACCGCCAGGCTGCCTTTCACCTCCAGCGGCGCGCCCTGCTCTGCATAGGGCACGTCCATACGCGCGATGGCCATGGACTTGCCAGACAGCCGCGAGTACATGGCGCAGGTGATCACCCCCACTTGCTTGCCGTCGGCCCACAGGGTGTCGCCAGCCTCGGCAGCCTTGTCGCCGTCGAGCAGCACGCCGAAGATCTTGAAGCGCTCCTTGCCTTGCAGGCGGCGATGCTCGTTGGCCCCACGGAAATCGCCCTTGGTCGGCGACACGGTGAAGTCCAGCCCCAGCTCCCACAGGGTGTCGCCGGCCGGCTGGTCGGCGAAGGGGTACATCTCGGAGTTGTCGTAGGGGAAGAACAGCAGGTAGCTCTCCACCCGCAGCCAGTCCAGTGCGGTGAAGGCGCAGGGGATGATGCCCAGGCCCTTGCCCTGCTCAAGAATGCGGTCCCAGATCGCCGGCGCGTCGGCGGCCTTGCAGAAGATCTCGTAGCCACGCTCGCCGGTGTAGCCGGTGCGCGAAATCATCACCGGGCGGTCGAACAGCTTGGTTTGCAGGTGATGGAAGTACGCCAGCTCACGAATTCCGGGTACGTGCTCGGCGAGAAAATCCACCGCCAGTGGGCCTTGCAGCGACAGGTCGTGCAGGTCGTCGTCGAACAACACCGCCACCTGCCGGCCCTGGGCCGAACGCAGCAGCATCTCGTGACCGTTGCCGGAACCGTGCACCACCATGAAGGCATTGGGGCCAGTGCGGTAGATCACGCAGTCGTCGACGAATTTGCCGGCCTCATTGAGCATGGTGGCGTAGACGCTCTTGCCCGGATAGACCTTGGAAATGTCGCGGCTGGTGGCGTATTCCAGCAAGCTCTCGGCATGCGGGCCGACGTAGTGCACCTTCTTCAGCCCGGACACATCCATCAGCCCAGCACGGGTGCGGATCGCCTCGTGCTCGTCGGCCAGGTCGCTGGCGTAGGTCCAGGCCGTGCCCATGCCGCTCCAGTCCTCGAGCGTGGAACCCAATGCGCGGTGACGCTCGGCAAGGGCGGAAATACGCCAGGAATTGGCCATGGTGGTTCTCCTATCGAGTGCGGTTGGCCTGCACGCAGGCGAGTGGTTCTGTTTCCCCTCCCCCATTTCTGGGAGAGAGCTGAGCGGAATCAGGCGGCCTGGGCCTGCGGGTCGAACTGGCGCAGCCAATCCACCACGGTCTGGCGGTAGCGGGTCAGGCCCTTGTAGTCGGCGATTTCGTCCGGCAGGTCGCGCAGCACGCGGTGCAGACGGCAGGCCCAGGCCGGATTTGTGGCCAGTTCTTCCAGGCTGATCAGGTAGGTGCGGATGCCGAACAGCAGCGCATTGCTGCGTGGCAAGCGCGGCATGAACTGCAGCTCGACGCGCAGGTGCACCAGGCGCGCGACGTTTTCCGCCGTCACCAGGCCGCGCTCATGGCCCCATTCGTGGAAGGTCTCCGAGGAGGTGTCCAGGCGCGGGTTGATGGTCATGGTCCAGTTCAGGCGGCGCACCGGGTGGCCAACCTGGATGTTCAGCAGGTACTTCAGCGCGCGCTCGAACACCCCGAGCTGATGCGCCACGCCCGGCACCGGCGCATGCCACTGCTTGAAGCTCATGCCGGCGTCGAACTTGATCGACCAGTCCGCCGGGCAGGTGACCATGCCGGCATCCATGAACAGGTCGCCGTCACGCTGATCGAGCACGGCGAAGTCGCCCTGCACCTGACGGGTGATGTATTCCAGCGGCTCGAACGGCAAGCTGCTGGCATCACCGAAGGTGAAGCGCTGCTCGATGCCCAGCGGGCGGTTGCTCCACAGCCACTGGTCACCGTCACGCTCAAGGGCGAAATGCTCGGGATAATCGGTGGCCAGGTGCTCCATCAGCATTTCCAGGGTGTCCCATGCGGCCAGGGCCATGTGCGGCATCACCAGGCAACGATCCGGGTCTTTCTCCAGCACGCAGGCGCGCTCGGCCATCTCCGAAAGGTAATGCTCGTCGATATCGAACCAGTGCTCGAACACCGAGCCCGGCGCGCGCGGCGTGGCCGGCTCGATATTGACCGAGTACATGTAGCTGTCTTCGGCAAAGGGGAAGGGAAAACGGGCGATGGCCTGCGGGCTGTTGCTGAAGGTGAAATCGTCCCGGTAGGTTTCCAGCGGCTTCATCACGACGGACATGGCGGACTCCTCAGAGGTCGAGCAGCAGCGTGCCGGAGCAGCCGCCACGGGAAACACAGGGCATCAGCGTGGCACTACGCTGCTGCTCATCCAGGTAGTGGTCGCGGTGTTCCACCTCGCCGCTCAGGTAGCGCGTGGTGCACTGCCCGCACACCCCACCGCGGCACAGGTTGGGCACCTCGACACCGGCTGCCTCCAGCGCTTCGAGCAGGCTGTGGTCACCCGGCACCTGCAGGCGCTGACCACTGCGCGCCAGCTCGACGCTGAACGGCTGACCCGGCTCCGGCGAGGCGAAGGCTTCCCAGTGCAGGCGTCCGGCCGACCAGCCATGGGCGGAGGCAAGCAACTTGAGCTCGTCGAGCAGGCGTTGCGGGCCGCAAACGTACAGATGGCTGCCTAGCGGCTTGCCGGCGAACAGGCTGGCGCAATCCAGGCGCTGGCCGGCTACGGCGTCGTAGCCATGGAAACGCTCGCCCAGGCGCTCGCGCAACTCGGCGGCGTAGGCGTCGGTGAAGCCACTGCGGTAGGCGTAGTGCAATTCGAACGAAGCGCCTTGCACCTCGAGCTCGGCCAGGTAGGCCATGAACGGGGTGATGCCGATGCCACCGGCCACCAGAATGTGGTGGCGAGCCTGCGAATGCAGGGCGAACAGGTTGCTCGGCACGCCGATCTGCAAGCGGTCGCCGACCCGCACCTGCTCGTGCAGATAGCGCGAGCCACCGCGCGAGGCGTCCTGCAGGCGCACGGCGATACGGTACAGGCCGCTGTCACGCGGATCACCCAGCAGCGAATAGGCGTTGCGCAGCGTGCGGCCCTCGATGGGCAATACCACCTGCACATGGCTGCCGCAGGAAAACCCCGGCAGCGCGCCGTCGAGCGCGGCGAAGCTGAACTCGCGCACCACCGGCGTCAGCTGGCGCACGTCGGTGACCTGCACCTCGATCATCGCGCTCATGCCGGCACCTCCGCCGCATAGGGGCTGTCCGGGTCGATGCAGACGCCCATGTAGGCGCCGAGGCGCTGGGAAAAATGCTCGCGGACGAACAGCTTCACCCGGCATTGGCCGCAGCTGCACTCGCCCTCGCTGCCGATGTCCTGGAAATGCCCGCAGTGCACGCAGTACAAGCGGCGGCGTGCGCCCTGCTTGAACAGCTCGATCTCGTCACCGAGCAGGCCGGCCTGTCGCGCCAGGCGATGCACATGCCAGAGAAAGCTCTCATCGCCGCAGACGTACAGCCGGGTGCCGGCCTCGGCCTGCTCCAGCAACATCTGCAAATGCAGGTACAAGGCCTCGCTGCTGGGCAGACTCTCCTGCTCGGTACTGCCTGGCAGCGTCTCGCCCAGGCATAGCAGCAAGGTCGGTGCGGGATCGTCGAGCAGCGCAACAGCCAGATGCGCCTGCTGGGCAACCACGACACGGCGGCTGGCCGGATGCGGAGACGCCTCGGTGGCATAACGCGGGGTACTGAACAGGGGTTCGGCACTGGATGCTGTCATCGGAAAACCTCCCGGATAAGCGCAGGACGATGGTCGGTTTGCCCCAAGCAAATTCCCTTGGAGAACTTTTTGTTCTCATGAAGAAAGCATGGACTGTGCCATTTCCGTCATCCCACGCCAGCGCTGGCGCTGCACGTTTCAGACGCTGCAAGCCCTTGAACGGCTGCACAAGCACGGGGCAGAACGCGCCGTCGCAGCGCACACAGGCCTGAGCTGAACAGAGCACTTGAGCGGTGAAGAAAACACCCATCACACCCGCGCAAAAAAACCTGGGTATTGGTCAGGACAAGACCTCTGCGGGGCAGAAGCTGCGTTCAGCCAACTGATGGGGTTCGGTTAAAAAATGCTGCCAACTGCTCATCCAGCGGTAGCTACTGGCGTAATAATGGCGTTACCTTGCAAGCCCAGCGCGTAACGCCAACACTTCGACAGGCGCGCGCGGCAAGTTCTATCTCAGTGGCATCTGTCATCTACCAGCAAAGGAACCAGGCACGATGGGCGCCTCCGAGTCAGGCAAAGCCTCGTTCAGGCAAACCGGTCGAGTGATCCCGGCTCACTTGCACGCGGCCTATCAGCGCTACGTCGTCCAGCAGCATGGGCGTTTCCTGCTGGCGATCAACTTCATCGCGATGATTGCCTACGACCTCTACGTTTTCGCCGATGCCTTGCTGATCCCCGACATGGCCTGGGAGTCGCTGGCGCTGCGCATAGGGTTGAGCCTGATTGGCCTGGTCAACATCTATCTGGTGTTCTGGCGCTCTCGCAACGTGTTGCTGATGGACATGCTGATGCCGGTGCACGACATCATCTCCACCATCGCCTGGTTCGAACTGCTCAAGCGCAGCACTTCGCCCGACGTGCCCACCTTCGTCTATGCCTCGGTGGTGTTCATCATCCTGGCCAACCTGGGGGCGCGTTACAGCTTCCGAGGCATCCTCGCCTGCTCCTGCGCGATCTCGGCCATCATTCTTTACAACCTGTGGCTGCTGCACGATGGCCAGAGCAAGCCGCTGCTGGTATTCAGCATTGCCTACCTGCCGGTGCTGCTGTTCAGCCTGTTCATCAGCTGGACCAACATCAGTGGCGTGCGTCTGGCCTTTCTCGACGATCAGGAAAAGCAGCGCCAGCGTGATGAACTGGCCGCGCTCAATCAGCGCCTGAGCGAGCAGGCCAGTACCGACGCACTGACCGGCGTGGGTAACCGCCGCGCCTTCGACCTGGCACTGCAGGAGCATTGGCAGCAGATGCAGCGCAATGGCCGCCCCTTCTCCCTGCTGCTACTGGACATCGACTTCTTCAAGCCCTTCAACGATCACTACGGTCATCAGGTGGGCGACCAGTGCCTGCGCCACGTCGCCGACTGCATCAGCAACAGCCTGCGCCATGGCCAGGGCGAGATGTATCGCTACGGCGGCGAAGAGTTCGTCATCCTTCTACAGATCACCGATGCCGACGAGTTGAACACGCTGGCCGAACGACTGCGTGAACAGGTGGCCAGCCTCGCCATCGAACATCGGCACCGCCCCGATGCGCTGAATCGGCTGACCATCAGCATTGGCGCCAGCACCACCCAGGCCGCCGGCGTACACCAGGCCCAGGACCTCTTCGCCCACTGCGATCGTCTGCTCTATCAGGCCAAGCAGCTGGGGCGCAACCGCGTGTGCAGTCAAACGCTGCAAGCCCAGGCTGTCTGAACAGGCTCACGGCGCTTGCCCGCGAGCTCGAGGCCCCGTTGGCATCCCCGCGCGCCATATCGCCACAAGATTGACGACAAAAAACAAGCGCCATTGCTCTCGATCAACAGAGCATCCCACCCGAACGCATAACCTATGCCCTGCGCTCCGACGACCGAGCCTGCAACTCGTAGCTTCTGACCTAGACTCTCAGGAGAAAAATCGGAGCAAGCTTTTTGTTAGCGGTTCACTTGGTCATTGATTAAAGAAAATCACTGAACACGCGACAAAGCTCATAAGTCGGTTCAGTGAAGCGTCTGTTCAACACAGAAGCTGGCCTGAACCACCCCACCGATAGCGGCAACAGGTAAAGCGAACCATGCAATGGAGTGCACTCAGTCTTCCTAGAAGAAGCGCATCAAGGCCACTCGATAGCAGCCGTTTGCAATCGTCGTACAGCTCAACTGCCGACACTTCAACGATGACGACAAGGCTTGCTGACCATGCTTAAAAATGCCCCGCTGAGCGTGAAGCTCCTGCTCATACTGATCTTTCCCCTACTCGGCTTTCTGGCTTTCTCTGGCATGTACCTTGCCGGCAAGTACCAGACGCTGAGCGAGATGAACCGCACGCTGACCGCTAGCGCGACCGCGCAGAAGATCAGCATCCTGGTCACCGCCCTGCAGCGCGAGCGCGGCGCCAGTGGCGTATTCCTGGGCAGCAAGGGAACGGCCATGGCTGACGCCCTGAAGCAGTTCCGCCTCGATAGCGATACGGCGGCCAGGCAGATGCAGACGCTATCGGCAGATGCCACGGCAGGCCTGGAGCAGGTGCTGCAAGACCTTGAGACGATCAGCGCCTTGCGTGAGCAGGTCGACAAGCAGGCGATCAACAGCGGCGAATCCGGTGCTCGCTATACCGACCTGATCAAGGCCCTGATCGGTTACACCCACTCGCTGGAGGCCAGCATCAGTGCTCCGCAGATTCTGCGCGCCCTCGGCGCTCTCAATCAGTTCGTGGAGATGAAGGAGCGCGCAGGACGCGAACGCGCGCTGCTGGGCGTGGCCTTCACTCAGAACCAGATCAGCGCCGATCTGCTGTCACGCCTGAGCCGCAATCTTGGCGAGTTCTCGGCCTATCAGGACGCGTTCCAGCGCCGGGCAGAAGCAGACATCAAGCGCAAGCTGGACGAGGCGCTGCAGCAGCCCGCCGCGCAGGCCGCCAGCGACATGCAGCGCAAGGCCCTGGAAACGCCGCTGGGCGAAGCGCTGAACACCAAAGCCGAAGACTGGTTCAAGCACTCGACCGCCCGCATCGACCTCATGTTGCAGGTAGAAAACGAACTGGGGCAGAACGTCGGCCTCCTCGCCAGCAGAGCCCACGAGGAAGCGAAGCACGGCCTGTGGCTGACCATCGCGATCATACTCGGCGTCCTGACTGCAGTCGTGGTGCTGTCCTTCCTGATCATCCGCAACATCAAATCGGCCGTCAGCGATGTCAACGACACCCTGGTCGCCTTGTCGAAACGAGACCTCACCGCCCACACCCACTACACGGGCCGCGATGAGTTCGGCGTGATCGCGCACAACCTCGACAACATGACGCAGCAAATCAGGGAGGTGATCCAGGCCATCGGCGGAGCCACTGCGCAGGTCGCCAGCGCCGCCGAGCACTCGTCGACCGTAGCGCTGCAGACCAGCCAGCACGTGGCGCAGCAGCGCCAGGGCACCGACCAGGTCGCCACCGCGATCAACGAGATGAGCGCCACCGTGCGTGACGTGGCACGCAGCACCACCGAAGCAGCCGAGATGTCGCGTCGGGTCAATGACGACACCCTGCTGGGCAAGACCGAGATCGAGAACACCGTGCGCCTGGTGCAGGCCCTGTCGACCCAGGCCGAGCAGACCGCACAGATCATCCTCGAGCTGAAAAACGAGAGCGACGCCATCTCCTCGGTACTCGACGTCATCCGTGGTGTCGCCGAGCAGACCAACCTGCTGGCGCTCAATGCCGCCATCGAGGCGGCTCGCGCTGGCGAGCAGGGCCGTGGTTTCGCCGTGGTCGCCGATGAGGTGCGCCAACTGGCGCAGAAGACCCAGGACTCCACCGTCAGCATCCAGCAGATGATCAGCAACCTGCAAAGCGGCTCCGACCGCGCCGCCAGCTCCATGCAGGAAACCCTGAACAAGGCTCACGCCGGCGCCAGCAACGTGGTCAAGGCCGGCGAGTTGCTCGAACAGATCGCCGACGGCATCGCCAGCATCAGCGACCGCAACATTCAGGTAGCTTCGGCCGCCGAGGAACAGAGCCTGGTGTCGGAAGAGATCAACCGCAACGTCAACGACATCAACGACCTGGTCATCCAGGTCAGCGCCGCCGCTGAAGAGACTGCGCTGAATAGCCGTGAGCTGGCAGGCCTGGCCGATCACCAGCAACAACTGGTCGGTCGCTTCAAGGTAGCCTGACAGGATCACGCTGCCGGCCTCGAACGAGCCGGCAGCCGGTCCACCTGAACGAACACCCCAAGCCCGAGCCCCTGCCATGCCAATCGAAATCCGCCCTGCACGAGCGAGCGACGCGCCCGCGATAAGCCGGGTGATCATCAGTGCCCTGCGCGTCAGCAATGCGCGGGACTATGCACCCGAGGTGATTGAGCGGGTGGAGCAAAGCTTCAGCGTCGTGCGCGTCGCGCAGCTGATCGATACGCGCCAGGTGCTGGTCGCCGAACGCAACCGACAACTACTCGGCACCGCCAGCCTCGACGGCGAGGTTGTCAGAACGGTGTTCATCGATCCGCCGATGCAGGGCCAGGGCATCGGGCGCCTGCTCATGCTGGCCATCACCCGGCTCGCTCGCGAACAGGGGATAGCCGAGTTGCTCGTGCCCTCCTCGCTCACCGCTCGGGGCTTCTATCAACGCCTGGGCTTCGAGCTGCAACGGGAAGTCATCGACGGCGCCGAGCGCACCCTGGTCATGGCCCGCCGGCTCCAGGCCGACGCGCCTGATTGAGGCCACTCACCTGGCCGGGAGCTGTCGGGTGCCGTCGACGAACGTGAGCTGTGCAGAGAAGCGTCGTGGCTGAATCTCGCACTGACGAAAAAAGATTCTTCGCGTTATCGCGGGGAAGATACGCTTTACATCGGACTGGCAAGTTTGTGTGCGTATCGCTTACTGACTTAGCACTATCCATTACCGCGTCTGCTGAGCGTTTGGATTGCGCCCCTTACGGGCGCCACACCTTTCTTGCTTGCCCAAGAAAGGTGTGCCAAAGAAGGGCACCCCGACATCCGGGTTTCGCTGCGCGAAACTTCCCTCGCTCCGGTGCCGCTCCGGGGGCCGGCTTACATGGGCCATCCCTGGCCCATTAAGCCTTTCGCCGCATCCATGCGGCTCATCCCCCTACGCAACACCTCCACTCGGCCTGCTGAAGGGGACCAGGTCGCGAGCCTGCGACATCTCCGCAAGATCAAAGTCGGCAGCGTTTGACTTTTGCTCTTGAAGTGCGATCTCACAGACGACGCCTAAGTCCCCTTCAGGAGGCCGAGTGGAATCGCCGTGGAAGGGGGTGAGCGACATGGATGTCGCGAGAGCCGTGATGGGCCAGGGATGGCCCTTCTCGGCGTGCCCCTGGAGCGGTGATGGAACGAGGGAACCCCGGCGCAGCCGGGGCCGTATGCAGGGGTGTGTTTCTTTGCTTACTTTCTTTGCACAAGCAAAGAAAGTGAGTCGCCCGTAAGGGGCGAAACCCATCAGACCAGGCCGCGCGCTAATGGAGAGTGCCAAGTCATCGACAGCTAACACGTAATTGCCAGTCCGGTGTCAACCCGCACTTTCCCCAAAATATGCAAAGAACCCAAAAAAGGCCGCAACACCAAGCGTTGCGGCCCTTTTTCATCTTGCTGAGCGGCTCAGTACTGCAGCTGCCCCGGAACCCAGTTGGTGCCAGCCAGCGGTACGCGGGCCATGGCAGCTGCCTCCACGGTCAGGGCCACCAGATCCTCGGGGTCGAGGTTGTGCAGGTGCGACTTGCCGCAGGCGCGGGCCATGGTCTGCGCCTCCAGCACCAGCACGCGCAGGTAATTGGCCAGGCGGCGGCCGGCGGCGACCGGATCGAGGCGCTTGGACAACTCCGGATCCTGGGTGGTGATGCCCGCCGGGTCGCGGCCGTTCTGCCAGTCGTCGTAGTAACCGGCAGCCGAACCGATGGCTTTCAGCTCCTCGTCCAGGCGCGGGTGGTTGTCACCGAGGGCGATCAGCGCGGCGGTGCCGATGGCCACGGCATCGGCGCCAAGGGCCATGGCCTTGGCCACATCGGCGCCGGTGCGGATACCGCCGGAGACGATCAACTGCACCTTGCGGTGCATGTCCATCTCCTGCAGGGCCTGCACGGCCTGTGGGATGGCCGAGAGGATGGGAATGCCGACATGCTCGATGAACACTTCCTGAGTGGCCGCGGTGCCGCCCTGCATACCATCGAGGACGATGACGTCGGCACCCGACTTCACCGCCAGCTTGACGTCGTAGTACGGGCGGCTGGCGCCGATCTTCACGTAGATGGGTTTTTCCCAGTCGGTGATCTCGCGCAGTTCGGCAATCTTGATCGCCAGGTCGTCCGGGCCGGTCCAGTCCGGGTGACGGCAGGCGCTGCGCTGGTCGACACCGATCGGCAGGGTGCGCATTCCGGCGACGCGCTCGGTGACCTTCATGCCCAGTAGCATGCCACCGCCACCCGGCTTGGCGCCCTGGCCGAGGACGATCTCGATGGCATCGGCCTTGCGCAGATCGTCAGGGTTCATGCCATAGCGTGACGGCAGGTACTGGTAGACCAGGTGCTGCGACTGGCCACGCTCTTCCGGGGTCATGCCGCCGTCGCCGGTGGTGGTGCTGGTGCCAGCGATGCTGGCGCCACGGCCGAGGGCTTCCTTGGCCTGCGCCGACAGCGCACCGAAGCTCATGCCGGCGATGGTCACCGGGATCTTCAGGTGGATCGGTTTCTTGGCGAAGCGGTTACCCAGCACCACGTCGGTGCCGCATTTCTCGCGGTAGCCTTCCAGCGGGTAGCGCGACATGGAGGCGCCGAGCAGCAGCAGGTCGTCGAAGTGCGGCAGCTTGCGCTTGGTGCCGCCGCCACGGATGTCGTAGATGCCGGTCTCGGCGGCACGCTGGATTTCCTGGATGGACAGGCGGTCGAAGGTGGCGGATTCGCGCAGCACCGGGGTGTTTTTTTCGCTCATGTGCAGTTCCTCTTCGGGCAGGGTGCGCGATCAGTACGCCGAGGCGTTGTCGACCTTGAAGTTGTACAGCTGACGGGCCGAGCCGTAGCGTTTGAAGCTGGCCGGGTCTTCGTCGAAACCGGCGCGATTGAGCAGTTCGGCGAGTTCTTCCAGATGCTCGGGGCGCATGTCCTTCTCGATGCAGTCCGAGCCCAGCGACTTCACCGTGCCCTTGACGTAGATGCGCGTTTCGTAGAGCGAATCGCCCAGCGCGTCGCCGGCGTCGCCGCATACCACGAGCCTGCCGGCCTGGCCCATGAAGCAGCTCATGTGGCCAATGTTGCCGCCGACCACGATGTCGACGCCCTTCATCGAGATGCCGCAGCGCGCGCCGGCATCGCCTTCGATCACCAGCAGGCCACCATGGGCGGTGGCACCGGCCGACTGCGAAGCGCTGCCTTTGATGCGCACCATGCCGCTCATCATGTTCTCGGCCACGCCGACACCGACGTTGCCGTGGATGGTGACGCTGGCCTTCTGGTTCATGCCGGCGCAGTAGTAACCGGCGTGGCCGTCGATCTCCACGCTCAGCGCTTCGTTCAGGCCCACGGCCAGGTTGTGCTTGCCGCCCGGATTGCTCACCACCCACTCGCGCTCGGTGAGGGTCCTGGCCTGCTCGTGCAGGGCCTGATTCAGATCGCGCACGGTAGCGCTGGAAAGGTCGATGGTTTTCATAGTTATGTCTCCAAAAAGTGGAGAGTCGAATTCAGGCCGTCGCGAGCGCGCCGAGGGCAAGGAAGAACCGCAGCGAGCCGCGAGACAGTACGAGTAGTACGGCGAGCGGATCGTGAGGATCTGACGCAGCAATCGGTGTGCGCAGTAGGCCTGGAGCGACTCAAGCGCTGCGTTCCCAGATGTACATGGTGGCCGGCTCCGGCTCCCACACCTTGGCCTTGTCGATGCCCGGCAGGGTCGACAGCGCCTGGTATTCCGAGGCCATGGCCACGTAGTCGTCGGTCTCGGCGAGGATTGCCGGCTTGCAAGCGATGGGGTCGCGGATCACCGCGAAGCCGTCACGGGTGCCGATGGCGAAGGTGAAGAAGCCATCGAGATCCTCCAGCGAATGGTCGAGCGCTTGCTTGAGCGAATCGCCCTGGCGCAGGCGCCAGGTCAGGTAGCCGGCGGCTACCTCGGTGTCGTTCTCGGTCTCGAACTCGATGCCGTGGCGGCGCAGTTCCTGGCGCAGGCGGAAGTGGTTGGAGAGCGAGCCGTTGTGCACCAGGCACAGGTCCTGGCCGGTGGAGAACGGGTGGCTGCCTTCCATGGTCACCGCGCTCTCGGTGGCCATGCGGGTGTGACCGATGATGTGGCTGCCCTGCATTTTCGCCAGCGAGAAGCGCTCGGCGATGTCCTTGGGCAGGCCCATGCCCTTGAGGATTTCGATGCTCTGGCCGACGCTCATCACCCGCACCGCCGGCGCCAGTTCGGCGAGCACGGCACGTACCGCCGCCTCATCGGCATTGGTCTTGAGCACGGCGGCGCTGGCGTTCTGAAACCAGTCCAGCGAGCAGCCCAGGCGGCCTTCCAGCTCACCCATCAGGGCCTTGAAGTCATAACCGGCGGTGGTGCTCTGCAGGGTCAGCTTGATCCAGCCGTCCTTCACCTCGTCGCCGTAGATGGCGAAGCCGGCGCTGTCCGGGCCACGGTCGGTCATGGCCAGCAACATGGGTTCGAAGAGCGCGCCGAGCTGGCTTTCCAGCGCCGGGTTCTTCAGATACAGACCTACGATTCCACACATAAGAGCAGTCCTCACTTCGTTCGCCAGCTACACGCCTCAGGCGGCCAGCTGACCGAGTTGATACGGGTGTCGCGCCAGCGCTCGCAGCGCTTTCCTGGCGGCTTGAAACCGGTGGTTTGGCACTTCAGAAGAATTCGGTGTAACGCTCGATCTCCCAGTCGGAGACGTGGCGGCTGTACTCGACCCATTCCATGCGCTTGAGCTTGAGGAACTCGTCGACCATGTCCGCGCCCAGCACCTCGCGAAACAGCGGGTCGGCCTCCAGCGCGTCGCAGGCTTCCTTGAGCGATTGCGGCAGGGTGTCGATGCCGCGCGCGGCGATCTCCTCCAGGCTCAGGTTGTAGAGGTTCTCGTTGCAGGCCTTGCCCGGGTCGAGCTGGCGGTCGATGCCATCGAGGCCGGCGGCGATGATCGCGGCGGTCACCAGGTAGGGGTTGCAGCCGGCGTCCGGCAGGCGAAACTCGATGCGCCCGTAGGGGATGCGCAGCATCGCCGAGCGGTTGTTGTCGCCGTAGGCGATGAAGGCCGGTGCCCAGGTCGCGCCAGACAACGAACGACCAACGACCAGACGCTTGTAGGAATTCACCGTCGGCGCGGCAAACGCGCACAGCGCCGGGCCATGAGCCAGCAGGCCGGCGAGGAAGTGATAGGCCAGCTTGGACAGGCCCATGCCGCTGGGGTCGCTGGCGTCATGGAAGAGGTTCTTGCTGGTGCCATTGCCGATCGACAGGTGGAAGTGCATGCCATTGCCGGCGCGGCGTGGATCCGGCTTGGGCATGAATGAGCAGATCATGCCCAGGTCGTTGGCGATCTCGCCGGCGGCCATGCGGAAGAAGGTGAAGCGATCCGCCGACTCCATGGCATCGCTGTAGGTGTAGTTGATCTCGAACTGGCCGCAGGCATCTTCGTGGTCGATCTGGTAGATGTCGAAGCCGACCGGCTGCAGCGACTCGGTGAGCTTTTCCAGAAAGGCGCGCGAACGCGACAGGCCCTTGTAGTCGTAGCAGGGCTTCTCCAGCTTGTCGCTGGCATCGACCGGGCGCAGCTTGCCCTCGGCATCGCGGCGAAACAGGCTGAACTCCGGCTCCAGACCGGTGTTCAGCGTCCAGCCACGCTCGCTCAGGCGCGCCACCTGCTGCTGCAGCACGTAACGGGTGTCGAACGGCCAGGGCTGGCCATTGACGTGGCCGATGCACACCACGCGGCCATAGCCCGGCTGCCAGGGCACCGGCATCAGCGTCGACAGATCGCCACGAGCCATGAAGTCCGGACCGTGCGGCTCCATGCCCATGCCCCAGATGGCGAACCCGGCGAAACCGGCGCCCTCCTCGGCCACGGCCTTGAGCCCCGCAACCGGCACCGACTTGGTCTTGGCCGCACCGTGAATATCGACGAACTGGGCCAACACGTACTTGATGCCGTGCTGGTCGATGATTTTCTGGGTTTCGCTGGGCAACATGGTTGGGGCCTCCGCTGGCGTCGCCATTATTCCGCTGGGGAATTTTAATTTCCCCAAAAGAAATGCAAGCAGCTTGCCAACCTGGTCCTTGCCGTTGGAAATCCCGCAAAGCCCCGCCATTCTTCTATCCGTGAAGGAAAGATGCTTTCATAGGAGGAAATTCCAACCGTGAAAATGCACCGAAGAAAGGCAGTCTGCACATTCTCAGTGCGAATTTTTTATTCACAAGAAGATAAAAGCACGCATGACGACCTCCACGGAAATCCCTCCTCGCCTCAAGCTCGAGCAATACCTGGGCATGCAGATTCGCCGCCAGCGCCAGGCTCAGGAACTGAAGATCGCCGATGTAGCGCGTATCGCCGGCATCAGTCAGGGCATGCTGAGCAAGATCGAGAACGCCCAGGTCTCCACCAGCCTCGACACCCTCAGCCGGCTCTGCGACGTGCTCGGCATGCCCATGTCCAAACTGTTCAGCCAGTACGACCAGCAAGGCGGCAGCGCCCTGCTGGTGAAAGCCGGTGAAGGCCTCGAAGTGGTGCGGCGTGGTACCGACAAGGGCCATACCTATCGCCTGCTCAACCACACCCGTGGGCCGAAGAAGAGTTTCGAGGCCTACATGGTCAGCATGGACGACGCCAGCGAGGAGTTCCCCACCTTCGCCCACCCCGGCACCGAGTTCCTCCATCTGCTCGAAGGCGAGCTGGTGTACCGCCACGGCAACCAGCTGTACCCGATGCAGGCCGGCGACAGCCTGACCTTCGACGGCGAAGTACCGCACGGCCCGGAAAAGCTGGTGCAGGTGCCCATCCGCCTGCTGTCGATCATGAACTACGGGGCCGATTGAGCGGCATCGCGCAAGCCCCCTGGCCCATAGTGCGCAGCCTGGTATCCGGCCAGCGCGCACATCATTGCCCATCCCCCTCGAAGCGCTTGACTTAGAGCGCGCTCGAACCTCTAGGCTGCCTCCATGGAATCACATCTGAGCATCGACGAAGTCGCCAAACGCACTGGCTTGAGCGCCCACACCCTGCGCTACTACGAGCGCATCGGTCTGATCGCGCCAGTGGCCCGCGCTGCCGGAGGGCAACGCCGTTATGCGGCTTCGGACATGGCCTGGATCGAATTCCTGCTGCGCTTGCGAACCACGCGCATGCCTATCGGCAAGATGCAGACGTTCGCAAAGCTACGTGGCGCTGGGGACTCGACGGTCAAGGATCGTCGCCAGATGCTGGAGGGGCACTTAACGGACGTCCTTGCAGAAATCGAGGCGATGCGCCAGGCCGCGAGCGCACTGCAGAGCAAGATCGAGCACTACCGCTCGCTCGAGCAGCCCTCGGCGCCGGACTCAATCTATGAGGAAGGACATGCCGATGAACGCCAACGATGATCGCTACACCCGTGGACTCGCCAAACTGCGGGAAATAGACGGCCACGCCGGAGAGCAGGTGGTGGAAAGCCTGGCCGCCATCGCCCCGGACTTCGCCCGCTATCTGATCGAATTTCCCTTCGGCGACATCTACTCCCGCCCCGGGCTGGATCTGAAAAGCCGGGAAATTGCGGTGGTCGCGGCGCTGACGGCGCTTGGCAATGCCGCCCCGCAACTCAAGGTGCATATCCAGGGCGCACTCAATGTCGGCGTCAGCCGCAGCGAAGTGGTCGAGACCATCATGCAGATGGCGGTCTACGCCGGCTTCCCCGCGGCCCTCAATGGCCTGGCTGCGGCCAAGGAAGTCTTCGCCCAGGCAGAACCGGCGCGCTGATCGGCGCCAGCCTGAGATACCCCAGGTCTAGGCCCGCTCGGTTTCCCGCAGTTGCTGGCTCAGCCCGTCGCAACTGCTCGACCACAGCTGCAGCCATTGCGGCAAGGGTGGCGACTGTTCGTCCAGGCCAAGCTCACGGGCGAACTCGGCGGGCGTGACATTGCCTTTCGGCCCACGGAACAGCCCGCGCATGATCACCACGGCGATCACTCGCTGATCCTTGACGAAGCGGTGCTCGACGAAGCTCCACCTGTCGTCCCAGCCGAGCATGCGCGTGTGCACCTCGAAGCGCTCGAACAGCCTCAGTTCGCGGCGAAACTTGCCGCAAACATCGCCGACGATGGGCAGTGCGCGATGGCGCAGGGCCACGCGAAAGGCGCCGCTACGCAGCACGTAATCCATGCGTCCGACATCGGCCAGGGTGAAGTAGCGACCATTGGTGACGTGCCGATTGAAGTCCAGATCCAGCGGCCAGACCCGCATGCGCACCACGGTGGTGGTGAGCCCTGGCACCGGCTTGCGCCAGGGTCTGCGCAGCAGCATCAGCAGAAGACGAAACCATAGGTTCATACGACGAACACCTGTTTGAATGAGAGTGCCGCACTCTAAGTAGGGCGTCTGCAGTAAAGTAGGTGCAGAAATGACTAATACCATGCGACTTACGCAAGAGACGCTTCATGCATATCACCCTGCTCCTGGCCGAACACAGTTCACTGGCCAGCGCCGCGCTGGCCCTCGAAGTGCTCGATGCGGCCAATCGCTTCGCCCTGCCAGCCCCTGCGCCCTTCACCCTCAGCGTGGCCTCGCTGGATGGGCAAGCGGTGGCCAATGCGCTGGGGCGTGCCATGCCGGTAGACATGGCGCTGAACGCAGTGGAGAAAACCGACCTGGTGCTGATCCCCGGCTTTCTCTTCAGCCTGCGCGAGGCCCTGCCCACCTTCGCGCACTATCGCGGCTGGCTGCGCCAGCAGCATGAGCAGGGCGCGGTCATCGCCTCGATGTGCACGGCCACCTTCATGCTCGCCGAAGCCGGCCTGCTCGATGGTATCGAAGCCACCACCCACTGGGCCTTCGCCGACCTGCTGCGGCGCCGCTACCCCAAGGTTCAGGTGGACGAGCGGCGTATTCTTTGCGAGGACGGGCGGATGATCAGCAGCGCCGGAGCGAGCGCCGCGATGGACCTGTTGCTGCACCTGATACGCCGCTTCGCCTCGCGCGAACTGGCCCAGCAATGCAGCCGCTACCTGCTGATCGACAACGTGCGCAGCGAGCAGTCCGTCTACATCAGCTGGTCGATGCCCCGCAGCCATGGCGACGAAGCGGTCCTGCGCGTGCAGGACTGGATGGAGGCGCACTTCGCCGAGCCCTGCAGCATCGACGACCTGGCCACGCGCTTCGGCTTCGGCGTGCGCAACTTCAAGCGCCGCTTCAAGGACGCCACCGGCCACACGCCGCTGGCTTACCTGCAGGCCCTGCGTCTGGAAAAGGCCAAGGAACTGCTGGAAACCACCCGCCTGAATTTCGAGCGGATCACCAGCCGAGTGGGCTATGAGGACAGCAACTCGTTTCGTCGTCTGTTCTGCCAGCGCGTCGGTATCTCGCCGGCAGTCTTTCGCAAACGCTTCCAGCGCATGCCAGGTAACGCAGAGCAAGCCTGAGAGACAGGGATCCCCCGTTGCTTACAGCAAGCGCCGAACGGCTGATCGGCAGAGACCAATGTGCAGAAGTAGCGCCTTGTCTACGCTCTCTGCGGCCTAGCCGGTAACGCCGTTCAGGCCCCAGCTTGCCGGGCGCAGGTCTGACTCAACCAGTGCTGCAGATCCTCCGCCGAAAGTGGTCTGGAAAACAGATAGCCTTGCCCGACTGGATAACCCTGTTCGCGCAGCAGCCGATGCTGGGCTTCGTTTTCCACCCCTTCGGCCACCACCGTCAGATGCAGGCTCTTGCCAATCCCTAGAATTGCACTGCTCAGGGCACGAGTCGCTTCGTCATGCTCCAGGTCGAAAACGAAGCTGCGGTCGAGCTTCAGTTCCGAGATCGGTAGTCGCCGCAGGTAACTGAGGCTGGAGTAGCCAGTACCAAAATCGTCCATCGACAAGCGGATACCCTGCCGATGCACCTCATCGAGGACTTTCATGGTGCTGGGGTTGCTATCGAGCAGCATGTTCTCGGTCAGCTCCAGAGTCAGATCCTCTGGTTGCAAGGCATTGGCCTGCAGGGTCGTAGCCAGGAAGTTCGGCAAATCGAGGTTGTGGAAACTGGTCGGTGACAGGTTGACCGATATGGCCGGCACATGCAGCCCTGCGGCGCGCCACGCGGCCAATTGCCGGCAGGCCTCCTGCACGGCCCAATGCCCCAGTTCGACGATCAGGCCGCACTCCTCGGCCAGGGCAATGAAGCGCACGGGCGGGATGTCCCCCAACTCCGGGTGCGTCCAGCGTGCCAGTGCTTCGACCCCATAGAGACCGCCACCGACCATATCGATCTGCGGCTGGTAATGCAGGTGCAATCCATCCTGCTTGATCGCCTGGCGCAAGGCGCTTTCCATCTGCAGGCGTTCCTGGGCCAACCTGTTGATTTCGCTGCTGTAGAAATGGAAGCGGCCTCGCCCGCTGCTCTTGGCCTGGTACATGGCCATGTCTGCGCGGCCCATCAGCGTCTCCATGTCACGCCCGTCATTGGGATACATGGCGATGCCGATGCTGCCGGAAACCTGCAAGCTGGTGCCGATCAGGGTGAATGGCTCCGCCAGCAACTGCAGCAGCCGCTCGGCCACCGCAGTCACGTCGTTGGCATCGCAACCTGGCAATACCACGACGAATTCATCACCTGACTGCCGCCCGGCGATGTCCGACTCGCGCAGCACGCTCTGGAGGCGCGCCGCGACCTGACGCAGCAGGTCGTCCCCGGCCGAGTGCCCGAGTGAGTCATTGACGTGCTTGAAACGATCGAGGTCGATGAACAACACCGCCAGGCACTCACCCTCGCGCGTGACAGTGGCGATGGCCTGATCCGCACGGGCCTGCAGCAGGCTGCGGTTCGGCAGGCCGGTGAGGGCATCGTAGAACGCCAGTTGGCGTATGCGCCGGCGTGTCTGCTCGCGCTCCAGCGCCAACCCGCACAGATGCTGGCAAGCCTCGACCAGGCGCCTGTAGAACTGCATCGAGCAATCCTGCGGCGAGCGCCGGAAGTAGAAGGCGAAGGTGCCGACGACCCTATCCTGGGCATTGAGCACAGGCGCCGACCAGCACCCCCGGAACCCCAGTGGCAGGATCAGATCTCGGTAATCGGCCCAGAGCGGGTCACTGGCGATGTCATCGACCCAGACAGAGGCCTTGCGCCAGGCCGCCGTCCCGCATGAGCCGACTGATGGCCCGATCGCCACGCCATCGAGTTTCTGCTGGTAGTCCAGCGCCAGGCTTGGCGCCGCCAGTGGGTGTAGCAGGCCATTCTCGTCCACCTCGAGAATCGAGGCGACCACCTCGGGAGCAATCCGCTCGACCTCTTCGCAGATCAACTCCAGCACCTCGGTCAGCGGACGCTCGCGGGCCATGGCCTCCATGACGCTGTGCTGCAACACCTCATGCATCTTGGCCTGGGTGATGTTGGTCAGGATGGTCACCGTCAGCTGCCATTGTCCGACCTCGTCCATGATCGGGTTGCTGATGCTCTTGACCCAGTAACGCTGCCCGTCCCTGCCCTCGACGATCTCCTCACGCTCCACCGGCAGGCCTGCTGCCAGCGTGTCACGATACTGCTGCGCATACGCGGCGTCCTTTTCAGGAGCCAGCAGGCGAATGGGGCGACGCCCCAGCACTTCCTCTGCCGTCCAGCCAAACATCCGACAGAACCCGGCATTGACGTAAACGATGTAAGGGTTCGCATCGCTGATCACCACAGCCGAATCGCTGGCGTCGGCCACCAGCGATAACCGCCTCAGATGCTGTTGCTGCTCCTGCTCGTGCAGCAGCCGCACGGTGATATCGATGGCGACCTGGAGGATCTGCCGCACCTGGCCGGTTTCATCCATGACCGGCATGTAAGTGGTCTGCAGCCAGCAACTGCGGCCATCCTGACGCAGGCGTTCGACCTGCCCGCTGTAGGCCTCGCCCGCACCCAAGGGCTGCCAGAAACGCTCGTGCGCCGCCTGCTCGGCGCAATCGGCATGGCAGAAGAATGAATGATGCCACCCTTCGACCTGCTCCGCGCGATAGCCGAACAGGGCCAGATAGTTGTCGTTGGCGCGCACGAGCTGGCCATCGAGGGCAAATTCGGCGATGGCCATGACCCGTTCCAATGCAGCCCATTGCGCATCGAGCAGTGTCTTCAAAATGATCGAACTCCACGGCTATACAAACGGTGCGGTGACATAAACCAGGGCCTTGCAGTGGAACAAGCCAAATGCAGCGCTGCTGTCTCTGCAGCTTGCCAACGGCTTTGCCGCGAGCCTGATAGCGCCCGTCCTTTCGGCGTCATACCCATCGATTAAGCCTAGATCATCGCGTCGTGGCTGCTCGTAGGCGAAGTGCCGCAGCAGCCTACAGGCTTCCGCTCAAGGGTCGCGCAACCACTGCGCCTCCTCTTTCATCACTTGCGCCAGTGCCTGGCGTCGGGCGTCGGTCATGCGCGGTCGGGCCAGCGCGCAACTGAGGGCACCGAGCGGCTGACCATCGCCATCGAGAATCGGCACCGCCAGGCCGGTGTAGCCCGGCAGGCGCTTGTCCACCAGACCACTGGCGTAACCCAGGCGCTTGACGCTGGGCAGGCTGGCGGCGATGCGCTCGACGTCCAGGCCATAGTCCAGGCGCAGTGTGGCGGCGTTGTGGGCGAGGATGTCGTTGCGCTCGGCGCGGCCAAGCCAGGCCAGCAGCACCTGCGAGGCCTGGCCGACGCCCATGGGGATGCGCCCGCCCACCGCGCCGCTGTAGCTCTGCACCGGCAGTTGCCCGGCCAGCATGTCCAGGCACAGCAGCTGATGACCGTCTGCCACCAATAAAAAGAAGGTATCGCCAAAGCGTTGTGCCAGGCGCAGCAGCACCGGCCGCGCCCGTTCGCGCAGCGCGCTGGCATTGCCGGCCTGGGCGCCGAGGGCGAACAGTTCGTAGCCGAGCACGTAGCGCCCGCGCTGCTGCGCCCCCCGCACGAAGCCCTGCCGGCGCAGGTACTGCAGCAGGCGGTAAGCGGTGGCCTGCGAACAGTCGGCGGCCTCACGCAACTCGGCCAGGCTGGCGCCCTGCCGGCCGGCAGCGGCGATGACGCGCAACAGCAGGAACGCTCGCTCCAGGGTCTGGGTGCCGCCCATAGCATTTCTCACATATTGATAAAAGAAAGCGGACGGATGCAATGCAAATTGCACGCCTTGAGGGCCGGCGCATGCTCGCCGACATCACAGCGCAGCCCGAGGAAAGGTGCATGTACCCACAGATCGAACAGGTGACCAGCGACAAGCTGCCGGAGAGCACCGAGGTGGCCATCATCGGTGGCGGCATCATCGGCGTCAGCACGGCCTACTGGCTGGCCCGCCGCGGTATCGCCGTGACCGTACTGGAGAAGGGCCTGATCGGCGCCGAGCAGTCGTCGCGCAACTGGGGCTGGTGTCGCAGCATGGGCCGCGACCTCAGCGAAATCCCCCTGGCCATGGCCAGCCTGCAGCTGTGGGATCGCTGGCAAACGCAGCTCGGCGAAGACCTGGGGTTTCGCCGCAGTGGCGTGCTCTACGCCTGTGAAACGCCGCGCCAACTGCAACAACAGGCGCACTGGCTACAGGCGGCCAGCACCCATGGCGTGCAGGCGCGCCTGCTGGAGGGTGCCGATCTGCTCCGGGTGATGCCCGAAGGCGCCGCTGCCGGCTGGAGCGGCGCACTGCATACGCCCAGTGATGGCCGCGCCGAACCGCACCGCGCCAGTGCAGTGATCGCCCGTGCGGCGCAACGCCTGGGCGCGCGCATCGTCACGGGCTGTGCGGTGCGGGGGTTGGACATCACGGCCGGCAAGGTCGCCGGGCTGTACAGCGAACAGGGGCGCCTGAGCTGCAGCAGCGTGGTGCTGGCTGGCGGCGCCTGGTCGACGCTGTTCTGCGCCAACCTCGGCCTGCGTCTGCCGCAACTGAAAGTGGTGGCCTCGGTACTGCGTACTGCACCGATGGCGGGTGGCCCGGAACTGGCGGTCGGCGCCAGCCGCTACGCCTTTCGCAAACGCGCCGACGGTGGCTACACCATTGCCCAGCGCAACGGCAACCTGGCGCCGATCACCCCGGACAGCTTTCGTTACCTCGGCGATTTCCTTCCGGCGCTGAGCCAGCAGTTTCGCGAAGTACGCCTGCGCCTGGATGGCCGTTTTCTCGAGGAACTGCGCCAGCCCAGGCATTGGGCCATGGACAGCGCAAGCCCCTTCGAGCGCTGCCGGGTACTCGACCCGCGCCCTTGCCCGGCCATCCTGGCCGAAGCACGCGAAGCCCTGGCAGGCGCCTTTCCCTTCTTCCGGCAAATTCGCGTGGAGCAAAGCTGGGCCGGGGTGATGGACGTCACCCCGGACGCCATTCCCGTGATCGGCCCGGTCGAGCGACTGCCAGGGCTGTTTCTCTCCACCGGTTACTCCGGCCATGGCTTCGGTATCGCGCCAGGCGCCGGTCATCTGCTCGCCGACCTGATCGATGGCAGCACGCCGCTGGTCGATCCACGCCCCTTCGCCTACGACAGGCTCTAGGCCTGAGCGGTGGCCCCGGCGCGCCAATGCGTGGGCGTGGCCGCCACTCGTCTTTTATTTCTTGAAAGGATAAAAAAATTCCCCACAGGCATGGACACGCTTTGTTCATTCACTTATAAAAATCACCAGCACGAAAAATAGATTACCCACAGTTAATTTTATTCATGAACGAACATCCATTTCATTCATGAAGATTTTCCTGCCGCCGCCCCCAGCAGAGGATTCGCCATGCACGCCAAGCACCCATACGTGATCAAGATCAGTTGCCCGGCCACATCCGGCATCGTCGCCGCCGTAACGTCCTTCCTCGCCGACCATGGTTGCTACATCAGCGAAATGGCGCAGTTCGACGACGAGATCAGCGGCGCCTTCTTCATGCGCGCGGTATTTCGCTTCAACGAAGGTTTAGCCGGTGATATCCAGCAGATCGAGGACGGCTTCGTCGAGGTCGCCGAGCGCTTCGAGATGAGCTGGGAGCTGCACGACACCACCGAGCCGACGCGCGTGCTGCTGATGGTCAGCAAGTACGACCATTGCCTGGCCGACCTGCTCTATCGCCACCAGAAGGGCGAGCTGCAGATGACGATCACCGCCATCGTCTCCAACCACCTCGACCTGCGGCCAATGGCCGAGCGCGAAGGCATCCGCTTCATCTACCTGCCGGTGACCAGGGAGACCAAGACCCAGCAGGAAGCCGAGCTGCTGAAGATCGTCGACGAAACGCGCACCGAGCTGGTGGTGCTGGCGCGCTACATGCAGATCCTCTCCGACGATCTGTGCAAGCAGCTATCGGGGCGCGCCATCAATATCCACCACTCCTTCCTGCCCGGTTTCAAGGGCGCCAAGCCCTATCACCAGGCCTTCGACCGTGGCGTCAAGCTGATCGGTGCCACTGCCCACTACGTCACCTCCGACCTCGACGAAGGCCCGATCATCGAGCAGGAAGTGCAGCGCGTGGACCACAACTACACCCCCGATGCCCTGGTGGCGGTGGGCCGTGACACCGAGACCGTGGCCCTGTCCAAGGCGGTCAAGTACCACCTCGAACACCGCGTGTTCCTCAACCACGACAAGACGGTGATCTTCCGATGAGCGCACAACTGATCGACGGCAAGGCCACCGCCGCACGCGTGCTCGCCGAGGTCGCCGCTGAAGTCACCACGCTCAAGGCCCAGGGGATCGAGCCGGCGCTGGCCGTGGTGCTGGTCGGCGATGACCCGGCCAGCCAGGTCTACGTGCGCAACAAGGTGCTGCGGGCGAGCGAAGTAGGCATCCACTCGCTGGAATATCGCCTGGGTGCCGACGCCAGCGCCGCGGCGGTGCTGGAAGTGGTGGCCGGGCTCAATGCCGACGTCTCGGTCAACGGCATTCTGGTGCAGTTGCCGCTGCCGGCGCATATCGACGAGACCCGCGTGCTGCAGGCCATCGACCCGGCCAAGGACGTCGACGGTTTTCACAGTGAGAACGTCGGCGGCCTCAGTCAGGGCCGCCCGGTGCTCACACCCTGCACACCGGCCGGCTGCATGCGCCTGCTGCGCGACACCCTCGGCGACCTGTCTGGCAAGCATGCCGTGGTGGTCGGCCGGTCGAACATCGTCGGCAAGCCGATGGCGGCGCTGCTGCTGGCCGCCAACTGCAGCGTCAGCGTGCTGCATTCGCGCAGCGTCAAGCCGGAGAAACTGTGCGGCCAGGCCGACATCGTGGTCGCCGCCGTCGGCCGCCCACGGATGATCGGCGCCGACTGGATCAAGCCCGGCGCGGTGGTGATCGACGTTGGCATCAACCGCATCGAGGACAACGGCCGCTCGCGCCTGGTCGGCGATGTCGACTTCGATGCCGTACGCCAGGTGGCCTCGGCCATCACCCCGGTGCCCGGTGGCGTCGGCCCGATGACCATCGCCATGCTGATGCACAACACCTTGCTCGCCGCCCGCCAGCAACACGGCCTGACGGCCCAGGAGTAATCGCAATGCCCCTTGCCCTGCTCAAGTACGGCCTGTCCTCGGAGTACCCCGTGGAGGTCGACCTGCCTGCGCCGAAGGATCTCAAGCCGGCCTACGACGTGGTCATCATTGGCGGCGGCGGCCATGGCCTGGCCACCGCCTATTACCTGGCCAAGTACCACGGCGTGACCAACGTCGCGGTGCTGGAGAAGTCCTACCTCGGCGGTGGCAACACCGCGCGCAACACGGCGGTGATCCGTTCCAACTACCTCACCAGCGAAGGCGTGCGCTTCTATGCCGAGTCGGTGCGGATGTTCAAGGAGCTGTCTAACGAGTTCGACTTCAACATCATGTATTCCGAGCGTGGTCAGCTCACCCTGGCGCACACCGACGCCACCGTGCGCGCCTTCCGCCAGCGCGCCGAGGTCAACAAGCACTTCGGTGGCCGCACCGAGATGCTCGACCGCCAGCAGATCCGTGAACTGGTGCCTTGCCTGAACCTCGACCCCGGCCATCTGCCGGTACTCGCCGGGCTTTGGCATATCGACGGCGCCACCGCCCGCCACGACGCCGTGGCCTGGGGCTACGCCAAGCAGGCGGCCAAGCGCGGCGTGGAAATCCACCAGCTCACCGAAGTGCAGGATTTCGTCGTCGAGCACGGTAAGGTCACGGCAGTGAAGACCAACCGTGGCGACGTTCGCTGTGGCTGCGTGGTGCAGGCGGTGGCCGGCGCCAGCTCGCTGCTGATGAACAAGCTGGGGATCAAGGCACCGATCCACACCTACCCGCTGCAGGCCATGGTCACCCAGCCGTTCAAGCCCTTCCTCGATCCGCTGGTGAGCTCCAGTGCGCTGCACTGCTACGTGCAGCAGACCAGCCGTGGCGAGATCGTCTTCGGCGGCGGCTCCGACCCCTACCCGCTGTACAACACGCGCTCGACCCTGGATCTGAAGGAAAGCCTGCTGGCAGCAGCCATCGAGATGTTCCCCTTCATGGCCGGCGCCAAGCTGATGCGCCAGTGGGCCGGCAGCACCGACATGACCCCGGACTACAGCCCGATCATGGGCCTCTCGCCACTGGACAACTACTACCTCGACGCCGGCTGGGGCACCTGGGGCTTCAAAGCCACGCCGATCTGCGGCAAGACCATGGCCGAGCTGGTGGCCACCGGCAGGCCCCCGGCGCTGATCCAACCCTTCGCCCTCGAGCGCTTCTCCACCTTCCGCCAGGTCAACGAGATGGGCGCCACGGCGGCGAGCCACTGAACGAACTCCCCTCTCCCGCTTGCGGGAGAGGGGTTGGGGGAGAGGGCTGCATTGATCAAAAGCACCCTCTCCCCAGCCCTCTCCCATAGATGGGAGAGGGGGCAGATAGAAGCTCGGGTGGCGTTCCGACGCCACCCGCTACGCAAGCTGAATGACTGGGGATCACCATGAAGATCATGCCCTGCCCGCTCAACGGGCCTCGCAACATCAACGAATTCACCTACGGCGGCGAACTCAAGCGCATGCCCGACCCGAGCACCTGCTCGGACGCCGAATGGGCCGACTACGTGTTCAACAGCGAGAACATCGCCGGCGTGGTCACCGAATGGTGGATGCACAACGCCTCCAGCTACTGGTTCCTGGCCGAGCGCCACACCGTCAGCGACGAGATCCTGCGCACCTTCGACCCCAAGGAGCTGTTCGACCACCGCGTCGATTTCGCCGCGCCCGCCCAGGAGGTGAACGCATGAGCGCCGATGTCCGCCTGCCGGCCCCGCTGGGCCTGCTGATCGACCGCAACCGCCCGGTCAGCTTCGACTTCGAGGGCAGCACCTACCAGGGCCTGGCCGGCGACAGCATCGCCAGTGCCCTGCTGGCCAACCAGCGCTGGCTGCTGTCGCGCTCGTTCAAATACCACCGCCCGCGCGGCCCGCTGTCGATGGCCGGGCAGGACGCCAACACCCTGGTGCAACTGCCGGACGAGCCGAACGTGCTGGCCGATATGCAGCCGCTGGCTGGCGGCCTGCAAGTCAGCGCGCAGAACTACAGCGGCAGCCTGGACAAGGATCGCGACGCCCTGCTCGGGCACTTCTCCAGGTTCATGCCGGTGGGCTTCTACTACCGCTCGTTCTACAAGCCCAAGGGCATGTGGAAGGCCTGGGAACCCTTGATCCGCAAGAAAGCCGGCCTCGGCGTACTCAACCTCGAACTGCAGCCGCAGTACCACGACAAGGCCTTCCTGTTCACCGACCTGGCGGTGATCGGCGCCGGCCCAGCCGGCCTGTGCGCGGCGCTGACCGCAGCCAACGCCGGGGCCAAGGTGCTGCTGATCGAACAGCAGAATTATCTGGGCGGCGCGCTGGCCTGGGCGCGCTTCGATGTCGAAGGCAAACGTGCCGCCGAGCTGCGCGCCGAGCTGTTGGCCGCCGTCGAAGGCCACGCCAATATCCGCATCCTCAAGAAAGCCACCTGCAACGCCTGGTTCACCGACCACTACCTGCCGGTGATCCAGGGCAATCGCATGTACAAGGTGCGCGCCCGTCAGTGCATCAATGCCGCTGGCGCCTTCGACCAGCCGGTGGTGTTTCGCAACAACGACCTGCCCGGCGTATTGCTGACCAGCGCCGCACAGCGCCTGATCAAGCTCTACGCGGTCAAGCCGGGCCAGCGCGCCGTGCTGCTGACCGGCAACGACGACGGCTACCTGGCCGCCCTCGACCTGCTCGATGCCGGTGTCGAGGTCGCCGCCCTGGTGGACATGCGCGAACGCGCCGAAGACGCCAATCTGGCCACGGCCCTGCAAGCCCGTGGCGTCGCCTGCCATGTCGGCAGCACGGTGTACGAGGCGCAGGGCGACAAACACCTGAACGCCGTGGACGTGCGCCGCATCGCTGCCCAGGGCGAGGTGGCCGCGAGCGGCCTGCGCATCGACTGCGACCTGCTGTGCATGTCCGCCGGTTACATGCCGGTGTACCAGTTGCTGTGCCAGGCCGGCGGCAAGCTGGCCTACGACGACGCCAGCGCCTGCTTCAGCCTGTCCGGCCTGCCAAGTGGGTTGCAGGTGGTCGGCTCGGTCAACGGCCGCAACGCCCTCGACGCGCTGCTCATCGATGCCGTCAACGGCGCCCTGCGTGCACTCGCCGCCCTCGGCCTGGAGGCGGGTTCGAGCCCGCGCGAGCTGCCAAACGAGCCGCGAGTCAACTTCCCCTGGCCGATCTTCCCGCATCCCAAAGGCAAGGATTTCGTCGACTTCGACGAAGACCTGCAGGTGCGCGATATCGTCAATGCCACCCGCATCGGCTACCGCGACGTGCAGCTGGTCAAACGTTTCTCCACCGTCGGCATGGGCCCCTCGCAGGGCCGCCACTCGGCGCTGCCCACCGCACGCCTGGTGGCCCAGGCCACCGGGCGCAGCGTCAGCGAAACCGGGGTGACCACCGCGCGCCCACCGTTCTGCCCGGAAACCCTGGCGCAGGTCGCCGGCCGTGGTTTCGACCCGTATCGGCAGACCGCCATGCACGCGCGCCATCTGGAGCTGGGGGCGAAGATGATGCCCGCCGGCATCTGGCAGCGCCCGGCCTACTACGGCAAGCCGGAAGAGCGCGAAGCCTGCATGCAGGCCGAGGCGCGCCAGGTGCGTGAGAAGGTTGGCCTGATCGACGTCTCTACCCTGGGCGGCCTCGACGTGCGCGGCCCGGACGCCGCCGAGCTGCTCAACCGCCTCTACACCTTCGCCTTCGCCAAGCAGCCGGTGGGCCGCTCGCGCTATGCGCTGATGACCAACGAGCACGGCGTGGTGATCGACGATGGCGTCTGCGCGCGCTTTGCCGACGAGCACTTCTACGTCAGCGCCACTACCAGCGGCGTCGACCGCGTCTACCAGCAGATGCTCAAGTGGAACGCGCAGTGGCGCCTGAACGTCGACATCACCAACGTCACCGCCGCACTGGCTGCGGTCAACCTGGCCGGGCCGGATGCGCGCAAGGTGCTGGCAAAACTGTGCAGCGACGTCGATCTGTCCGCCGAAGGCTTCCCCTACCTGGCGGTGCGCCTGGGCACGGTTGCCTGCATTCCCGCCCGCCTGCTGCGGGTCGGTTTCGTCGGTGAACTGGGCTACGAGATCCACGTTCCGGCGCGTTACGGCGAAGCCCTGTGGGATGCGCTGATGGAAGCCGGCCGGGAGTTCGACATTCGCCCCTTCGGCGTCGAGACCCAGCGTCTGCTGCGCCTGGAAAAGGGTCACGTGATCATCAGCCAGGACACCGACGGCATGACCAGCCCGGCCGAGATCGACATGGGCTGGGCCATCGCCCGCAGCAAGCCGTTCTTCGTCGGCAAACGCTCGGTGGAAATCCTCGAGGCGCAGGCGCCGATTCGCAAGCTGGTCGGCTTCACCCTGGCCAAGGGCAGCAGCCAGCCGCTGGAAGGCCATCTGGTGCTCAAGGGGCCGGACATCAGCGGCAACGTCACCTCCTGCGAGTACTCGCAGACCATCGACCAGATTATCGGCCTGGCCTACTGCGCGCCCGAACAGGCCACGCCCGGCCAGCAAATCCCGATCCGCGTCGAAGGCGGCGAGGTGGTGCAGGCCACGGTAGTGAAGCTGCCCTTCTATGACCCTGAAAGCCAACGCCAGGAGCTGTGAGATGACCGTGCAAGCCAATCAATTCACCGCGCGCAGCCCGCTCTATCGCCTGCAGACCGGCGCCACCCTCGCCCCGTTCGGCGAGAGCTGCATCGTCACCACCTACGGCCAGGACGAGGAAAGCGCCCTGCTGAGCCACTGTGCCCTGCTCGATCTGACCAACCTGGCGCGCTACGGCCTGCGTGGCCCGAATGCCGCCGACTACCTCTCCGCGCTGGGCTACCAGTTGCCGCAGGCACCCAACCAGGCGCTGAGCCAGGCCGATGGCAGCCACGTTCTGCGCCTGTCGCAAACCGAGTACCTGCTGCTCGGCAGCCTGGACGATGCCGGAAGCAAAGCGCTGCGCGAGGAAAGCCAGTGGCAGACCCGCGCCGGCCAGTACCTGCTGCCGCGCCAGGACAGCCACGCCTGGCTGGCGCTCAGCGGCACCTGCCAGGCCGAGGTGATGGCCAAGCTCTGCGGCGTCGACCTCAGCGCCCAGGCCTTCGCCGTCGGCCAGGTGGCGCAGACCTCGGCGGCGCGGGTCAACGTCATCGTCGCCAATCTGCCGCTGGGCGAAGTGCCGTGCCTGCACCTCCTCTGCGACCGCGCCTCGGTGCATTACTTCTGGGGCGCGCTGCTCGATGCCATGCAGGAGTTCGGTGGACAGCCGGTAGGGATCGACGCCCTGCCATGAGCTCTCCCCCAGCCCCTCTCCCATTCATGGGAGAGGGGCTGGGGGAGAGGGCAACACAGCCACGAGGGCAGCATCATGAGCATCCACGAAGACGAGCTGGACTACCGCGTTCCCGCGCTGCAGCGCGGCCTGAGCATCCTGCAGATGTTCAACGCCAACGAACGCAACCTAAGCAGCAACGTCATCGCCGAGCGCCTGGGCGTCAGCGTCTCGGCCATTTACCGGATCCTGATCACGCTCACCGACATGGGCTACCTGCGCAAGCTCGGCAAGAACAGCTACGAACTCGGCCCGCAAGTGCTCTGCGATGGTTTCGCCTACCTGGCCAGCCGCGACCTGGTGGACATCGCCATGCCGCATCTCAATGCCCTGCGCGACCGCACCTCGCTGTCGTGCCACCTGTCGATCCGCGAGCACACCGATAGCCTCTACATCGGCCGTGCCTTCGCCGCCCAGCGTCTGTCGGTGAACATCCCCATCGGCACACGCATTCCCTGCCACTGCACGGCCATGGGCCGCATGCTGCTCAGCGGCCTGACGCCCATGGAGCTGGACGCGCTCTACCAGCACGTGCGCCTGGACGACTACCCGCCGCCCGCCCCCAAGACCCTGCCCGAGCTGCAGCAACTGCTCGAGCGCGACCGCGAGCGCGGCTGGGTGATGCACCGTTCCGATTACTCCACTGCCATCGCCTGCGCCGTGCGTGACCACCGTGGCAACGTGGTGGCGGCGATCAACCTGTCCGGCCCGGAAGCGGTGATGGACAGCCCCGTGGCACGTGAACGCTACCGGGAAAGCCTGCAGCAGTGCGCGGATGCGATTTCCGTCGAATTGGGCAGCGCTGCCCAGCGTTGATGCACACCTGGGCCTGCATGACAGGCTGCGCGGCGCCATCGACAAAGACGCTGAAGGCAGACCGTCCAAAAAATAAGTAACATCATATTGCCATCATCGCGTTGCCTGCTATCCTCCGCCCATGTACCGCGCAGCTTTCCGGGTGGGGATACTTTCTTTGAGTGTCCATTGCCCCTACTGCGGCAAGACACATCGGGAAACGGCACTCACTTCTCGCTCAACGCCATTCACTGCCGCGCTCCCGGAGCCCCTCACCCCATCGGCTACGCTCAACAGAGGTTGCTAGATCCACGACATCACAGGGAATCGTCATGAATACTGTTTCTCGCATGCTTCTTGACCTTAGTGTTCGCAAAAAACTACTCGGCAGTTTCGGCCTGATTCTGATCATCACCCTGGTGACGGCCTGGATCGGCAACGCCAGCCTGGACAGCACTCTGCATCGCATCGACAACCTGCTCGGCGTCAGCGAAATCGACGCCAACCTGATGCGCGCACGCCAGCAGGAGAAGAACTACCTGCTGCGCGACGACGAAGCAGCCATGCAGCAAGCCCTGACTATTTCGCAGCAGATCCAGGAGCAGGCCGCCGCGAAGGAAGCTGAACTGGCGCGCCCGGAAAACAAGGCATTGATGCGTCAGATTCAGGAAGACGCCAGTGGCTATCACAGCGAACTGGAGCAATTGCAGGCCGCTAGTACGGCCAGCAGCAATGCACAGAAAGCCATGGAAGTTTCCGCCCGGGCAGCCCTCAAACGCTTCTCTGAGCTGGAGCTCAGCCTGCGCCAGCGGGCGGTCGAACAGATTCGCGCAAGCGGCGCACAAGACAGCATCGACACCCTGAGTCGAGCCAACCAGGCCAGCGACCTGGCCATGGAGCTGCTCGAAGCCCGGCGCCGGGAGAAAGATTTCCTGCTGCGCCGCGACGACCAATATGCGCAGTTGCTCGACGAGCATTTCAGCTCACTCGACAGCAAGGGCCGAGAACTGCTCGGCACCCTGCAAGACAGCGGCGCGCGCTCGGCGATAGAGGATGCGTTGCAGCAACTGAACGACTACCGCAACAACTTCGGCCAGCTCAAGTCCAGCATCGGCCAGCTGGACCAGAGCGAAAAGGACATGACCGATCGCGCTCGCGAGGTTGCCGACGCCTCCAGCCAATCCCTCAAACTGCAACGTGAGCTGCTGGTCAGCGACTCCAGCAACGCCAAGCGAACCCTGCTGATCGCTGCCGTGATCGCTTTCGCGCTGGGGGTGCTCTGCTCGCTGATCATCACCCAGGCCATCGTCGGCCCGTTGCAACGAGTGGTTGGCATCGCCCGCAAGGTCGCCGACGGCGACCTGACCACGGACATCGACAGCGACCGACGTGACGAACTGGGTCAGTTGATGCAAGCCATGCAGGCCATGACCCTGAGCCTGCGCGACCTGATCGGCAAACTCGGCTCCGGCATCACCCAGCTGGCCACCGCCGCCGAAGAGCTTTCGGCAGTGACCGAAGAAACCAGTGCCGGCGTCACCGGACAACGCATGGAGACCGAACAGGTCGCCACCGCCATGAACCAGATGGCCGCCACCGTGCTGGACGTCGCGCGCAATGCGGAAAACGCCGCCAGCTCGGCCACCGAGGCCGAAGACCAGACCCGCGAAGGCGGCAGGATCGTGCAGCAGGCCATCTCTCGTATCGAGCAACTGGCGAAAACCGTCGAGGCCTCGGCCGAGGCCATCGGCCGGCTCAAGGGTGACAGTGCCAACATCGGCACCGTGCTCGACGTGATCAAGAGCATTGCCGAACAAACCAACCTGCTGGCGCTCAACGCTGCCATCGAAGCTGCGCGCGCTGGCGAAGCCGGGCGTGGCTTCGCGGTGGTCGCCGACGAGGTGCGTGCCCTGGCCAGGCGCACGCAGGAGTCCACGCAGCAGATCGAACAGCTGGTTGCAGCCCTGCAGAACGGTGCCGAAGGCGCCGTCGGCGTCATGGCGCAGAGTCGCGGCATGGCCGGTGAAACCGTGGAGGCGGCGCGCCACGCCGGCACCGCCCTGACGCGCATCGACGAGGCGGTTTCGCGCATCCAGCAGATGAACCAGCAGATCGCCACGGCATCGGAACAGCAAAGCTCGGTCGCCGAGGAGATCAACCGCAGCATTTCGAGCATCCGCGATATCGCCGAGCAATCGGCAGCCGCGACCGAAGAAACCTCGGCGGCCAGCATCGACCTGGCGCGCCTGGGCAGCGAGCTGCAGGAGCAGGTCAACCGCTTCCGCATCAGCGCCTGAACCCAAGGCGGCGCGCCTCGCCACGCGCCGCCCTTCCCGCTGCATCGTCCTGCCGCTAATCTGTCGCGCCACGTTCTCTGGACAGCTACCGGCAGGATGCACATGACCCCGCGAACCTTTATCGTCACCACCGCCCATCGCAGTGAATTTCCCAACCCGATTACCTTCAACGAGGGCGCACCACTCACGGTTGGCGAGGAGTATCAGGGCGACGAGGGCTGGGAAAACTGGTTGTTCTGCAGCACGCCGGGGCAGGAAGCGGGCTGGGTCCCCAAGCAGATCATCGAACGACTCGACGGACAGCGCGCCCGCGCTCGCGAGGCCTACACGGCTCGAGAACTCGATGTGCACGCAGGCGAGCGCCTGATCGCTTCGCGCAGCCTCAATGGCTGGCTCTGGTGCACACGCGCAGACGGCACCGCGTCAGGCTGGGTGCCACAGGCCAACCTCGCCGAACACACACGACGCTGTGTCATACAGGAAGAAGTCAGCGGCTGCGGCATCGCCGCCTGTGCCAACATTCTCGGGCAAACCTACGCCGAGATGAAGGCAACCGCCAACGCCATGGGCATTCATGCCGAAGACCCATCTCTGTGGTCCGACAGCCAGTACGTCAGGCGACTGCTGGCGGCGGGCGGCGTGACGGCAGCGGCAGGCGAGACCCCCTTCGAATCCTGGGAGAAGCTGCCGGACCTGGCCCTACTGGCCATCAAGCACCACCAGGAAAACGGCCGCGACTTCTGGCATTGGGTGGTCTTCGAACGCTCGGACGACCAGATGCATGTTCTGGATTCCGCCAGCTACCTGCCCAGTAACGTACGCACCGACTTCGCGGCCATGCAGCCGAAGTGGTTCATCGCCGTGAACAGAACCAGTGCCTGACAGCTCCAGCCACGTCGCGCTGAGGCGACGCGGCCGCCCCGCGACTTCTGGCCGCGTCTAGATAACGCTAATCCATCTTATTTAAATTCCGTTAGCCTGCTAATCTTGGCGCCCCATTTCCTCGCCTGCTCGGATAGTTCCTCGATGTCGCCGCTCCAGCGTTGTCTGCTGCCTCTTCTGGCTCTGTCCCTGATCGCTTGCGAGCAGCAGCCCGAATTCACCCAAGCCGAACCCGGCGAGGCTTTCTCGGCCGGAGCCGCCACGGTACGCAAGTTCGATCACAACGCCTTTTCCCAGCCCTCGGCCAACCTGGCGCCGAGCCGGCGCCTGGACTTCTCGGTCGGCAACAGTTTCTTCCGTAACCCCTGGGTCACGGCACCGGCCACGACCACTGCGCGCGACGGTCTGGGGCCGTTGTTCAACACCAACGCCTGCCAGAACTGCCACCTCAAGGACGGTCGCGGTCACCCGCCAGGGCCGGATGCGGTCAGCGCGGCCTCGATGCTGGTGCGCCTGTCGATACCCGCCGGCCCGGAGCATGCCGACCTGCTGATCCATCAGGGAGTGGTCGCAGAACCGACCTACGGCGCCCAGTTGCAAGACATGGCCAACCCCGGTGTAGTGCCGGAAGGCAAGGTCCGCGTTACCTACAGCAGCGTACCGCTGCGCTTCGCCGACGGCACCCTGGTGGAGCTGCGCAAGCCGCAGCTGCAAATCACCCAGCTCGGTTATGGCGAGCTGCACCCGGAGACCCGACTCTCTGCCCGCATCGCCCCGCCGATGATCGGCCTCGGCCTGCTCGAAGCCATCGCCGAGCAAGACATCCTGGCTGCAGCCGACCCGGATGACGCCGATGGCGACGGCATTTCCGGGCGCGCCAATCAGGTCTGGGATCGCGCCCAGCAGCGCACTGCGCTCGGCCGTTTCGGCTGGAAGGCCGGACAACCCAACCTCAACCAGCAGAATGCCGACGCCTTCGCCAACGACATGGGCCTGACCACCACGCTGATTACCCATGACAACTGCACCCAGGCCCAGCCTGACTGTTTGGCAGCGGTCAACGGCGGCGCGCCGGAGGTGAGCGACAACATCCTCGCCAGCGTGCTGTTCTACAGCCGCAACCTCGGCGTGCCGGCGCGGCGTAACGTCGACGCTCCTGAGGTGCTCAAGGGCAAGAGCCTGTTCCATCAGGCCGGCTGCCAGAAGTGCCATACCCCCAGCTTCACCACCTCGGCCGATGCTTCCGAGCCGGAGCTGGCAAGTCAGTTGATCCGCCCCTACACCGACCTGCTCCTGCACGACATGGGCGAAGGCCTGGCCGATGACCGCGAGGAGTTTCTCGCCAGCGGCCGCGAATGGCGCACGCCACCGCTTTGGGGCATCGGCCTGACCCAGGCCGTCAACGGCCACACCCAGTTCCTGCATGATGGTCGCGCACGCGACCTGCTGGAAGCCATACTCTGGCACGGCGGCGAGGCCGAAACGGCCAAGCAGCAGGTGCTGAAATTCGATGCCGACGAGCGAGCCGCACTGCTCGCCTTCCTCAATTCCCTTTAAGGAGCCCGAGATGTTGCACAAGAGCCTGATCGCCTCCCTGCTCGGCCTGGCCCTGGTCGGCTGCGGCCAGCAGGATCAGACCGCCAAGGTCACTGGCGCCCTCACCGATGGCGTGTTGCTGCCGGCCTACACCAGCTGGCAGGAAGCCGACCATCAACTGGCCGAACGTGCCGCGGCCTTCTGCGCCGGCAGCGCCGATCTGCCTGCCGCGCGCCAGGCCTTTCTCGGTGCCATGAGCGCCTGGTCGGCGCTGCAGCCACTGATGCTCGGCCCACTGGCCGAGGGCAATCGTGCCTGGCAGGTGCAGTTCTGGCCGGACAAGAAGAACCTGGTACAGCGTCAGGTCGAGGCCCTGCTCAAGAGCAAACCACAGCTCACCCAGGCCGCCCTGGCCAGCGCCAGTGTCGTGGTGCAGGGGCTGACCGCCTCCGAATACATACTGTTCGACGCCGGCATCGACTTGACCCAGCAGGAGCAAAAAGCCCGCTACTGCCCATTGTTGCAGGCCATCGGTCAGCATCAGCAAGCCCTGGCCGCCGATATCCTGGCGCAATGGCGCGCCAACGACAGTGGCATGGCCGCACAGCTCAAGCACTTCCCCAACGAGCGCTACGCCGACTCCAAGGAAGCCCTGGCAGAGCTGCTGCGTGTTCAGGTCAGCGGTATCGACGGCATGAAGAAAAAGCTCGGTGCGCCGCTCGGCCGGCAGACCAAGGGCATTGCGCAGCCATACCAGGCCGAGTCCTGGCGCAGCAACGCCAGCCTGGCCAACCTCGGCTCGGCGCTGGCCAGTGCCGAACTGCTCTGGCACGGCAGCAACAAGGACGGCCTGCAATCGCTGCTGGGCAGCGATCAGGCCGAACTGGCGCAACGCATCGATGCGGCCTACCTCGACACCCGCCAGCGCCTGGCTGCACTCGACCTGCCACTTACCGAACTGCTCACCAGCGAAGCCGGGCGCAACCTGCTCAACGAGCTGTACGACAGCCTCAATCGCCTGCATCGCCTGCAGGAAAGCGACCTGGCCAAGGCCCTTGGCGTGCAGATCGGCTTCAACGCTCACGACGGGGACTGATCAATGCAACGCAGAGCCTTCCTCGGTCTTGGCGCAGCCGCCGCCAGCCTGGCGGCGGCGGGCGCCTTCGGCGGCTGGACGCTGTTCGGCCCATCCGGACAGCCGTTGCTGCTATCGGCGCGTGACGATGGTGACGGCAAGCACTATGCCGTCGGCTATCGTCTCGATGGCGAACGCGCCTTCGCCACCCCGGTCAGCGAACGCTGCCACGACGTGGTGCCCCATCCCAGCCTGCCCATGGCCCTGTTCGTCGGGCGCCGCCCGAGCACCGAGAGCTACCTGGTCGACACGCGCGACGGCCGCCTGCTGCAGACGCTGAGCTCGCCGGCCGGGCGCCACTTCAATGGCCATGCCGTGTTCCACAAAGGCGGTGACTGGCTCTACGCCACCGAGAACGACACCAGCGAACCGGGTCGTGGCGTACTTGGCAGCTATCGCCTGCAGGGTACGCAGCTGCTGCGCGATGGCGAACACAGCACCCACGGTGTCGGACCGCACCAGCTGCTGTGGATGCCCGACGGCGAAACCCTGGTGGTGGCCAACGGCGGCATCCGCACCGAGGCGGAAAGCCGCGTGGAGATGAACCTCGACGCCATGCAGGCCAGCCTGGTGCTGATGAAGCGCGACGGCAGCCTGATCAGCCAGGAGCGCCTGGCCGACCAGCAAAACAGCATTCGTCACCTTGCCGTCGCGCGCGACGGCACCGTGGTCAGCGGCCAGCAGTACATGGGCGATGTGCACGACAAGGTACCGTTGTTGGCGATCAAGCGTCCCGGCCAGGCCTTCCAGCCCTTTGCCCTCGGCGAGGCTCAGCGCGTGGCGATGAACCAGTACACCGCCAGCGTGGCCATTCACGACGAGTTGCGCCTGCTGGCGATGACCGCGCCGCGTGGCAACCGCTTCTTCATCTGGGACCTGGACAGTGCGCAGGTGCGCCTGGACGTGCCGCTGCCGGACTGCGCCGGAGTTGGTGCGGTGGCCGATGGTTTCGTGGTGACCTCAGGCCAGGGCCGCTGCCGGTTGTACGATTGCCGCAGCACGCGCATCGTCACCAGCGCCCTGCAGCTGCCGGCCGGCTTGTGGGACAACCACCTGCGCCTGGCCTGAGCCTGAACCTGCCGTGCCAGGCTCAGGCACTACCGCGCTCGATCAGCTCGAAGCCGACGTCCAGGCGTAGCGGCTGACGCGCGCCCGCAGGCTCGGCGAAACGCGCTAGCAGCGCCTCGGCGATGGCGCAACCGATGCGCGGCCCGTCTACCCGCACGGTGGAAAGCGGCGGATGGGTGTGCGCTGCGCTGTAAAGGTCGCCGAAGCCCATCACCGCCAGGTCTTCGGGAATGCGCAGGCCACGGCTGAGCGCTTCGGCCATCACCCCCTGGGCCACGGTGTCGGAGCTGCAGACCACGACCTCACCGGCCGTACCGTCCTGTAGCAGACGCGCCAGGCCTTGGCGACCGATCGCCAGGGTCGCCGGCGCAGGCAGAATCTGCGCAGCCACCGGCGCTTGCACCTGCTCTTGCAGGGCCTGCAGCAAACTGCGGTAACGGCGCAGGCCGCGGGGATCATCGATGCCCACGAACGAGACGCGGCGGTAGCCTTTGCCGATCAGATAGTGCGCCACCGCCTGGCCAACCGCCTCGTGAGAAAAGCCGACCAGCATATCCATCGGGTGCTCGCACAGATCCCAGGCCTCGACCAGCGGAATGCCGACTCGCGCCAGGCGTTCGCGGCTCGCCTGGGTGTGCTCGGTGCCGGTCAGCACGATGCCATCCGGACGGCGGCCCAGCACGGCCTCGAGCAAGGCCTCCTCCTGCTCTGGGCTGTAACCGGTCAGGCCGAGCAAGGTCTGATAGCCGGCGGCGGCCATGCGCTCGGTCAACGCCTGCACGGTGTCGGAGAAGATCGAGTTGGCAATGGTCGGCAGGAAGATCGCCACCAGCCGACTGCGGCTGGAGGCCAGAGAGCCGGCAGCGAGATTGGGCACGTACCCCGTCGCCCGTACCGCCTCCAGCACGCGCTTGCGAGTGGTATCGCTCACCACTTCAGGCCGGCCCAGGGCGCGCGATACGGTAATCGGTGATACCCCCGCCACCCTGGCAACATCGATCAGCGTCGGTGCCGTGCTCGTGCGAATGCCCGCAGGTTTCCTGCCCATGTCACGTCTCCAATCATTCGAGTGCCTTGCATTGCAGGCACTGACTCTCAGCGAGATACGTCGTCATACAACTTTAGTCAAAGACTCGGCCGCGTGAACAGCCTGATAGGGCGGCGCGCGCTCGCATCCCCTTCTTCAAGCACACCTTGATAGCACGAGAAACTGGCGGATTAGAGACGCTCAGTCAACATCCGCGCACATCCGATTGCACCCCATCAGGTCATTCAAGCGCAGCAGCTGAACAGCCTGATTTCTCGTTTCGGCTGCGTTGACATTGCCTGATTTGCTACTGATAATCAGGCCAAGTCATACGACAACGTATGACAACCCAATAACAACAAGCAACAAGAGTCCAGGCCCCGCCATGACCACGACATCCAGCGAACTGCGTCCCTTCAACCGCCTGCTGCTGACCGGCGCCGCCGGTGGACTGGGCAAGGTACTGCGCGAACGCCTGCGCCCCTACGCCAACATCCTGCGCCTGTCCGACATCGGTGAAATGGCCCCCGCGGCCGGCCCGCACGAAGAGATCGTACGCTGCGACCTGGCCGACAAGAACGCGGTGCATCAACTGGTCGAAGGTGTCGACGCCATCCTGCACTTCGGTGGCGTCTCGGTCGAGCGCCCGTTCGAAGAAATCCTCGGCGCCAACATCTGTGGCGTATTCCATATCTACGAAGCGGCCCGTCGCCATGGCGTGAAACGCGTGGTGTTCGCCAGTTCCAACCATGTCATCGGCTTCTACCAGCAGGACCAGCACCTCGACGCCAACTGCCTGCGCCGCCCGGATGGCTACTACGGCCTGTCCAAGTCCTACGGTGAAGACATGGCCAGCTTCTACTTTGATCGCTACGGCATCGAGACCGTCAGCATCCGCATCGGCTCTTCGTTCCCCGAGCCCGCCAACCGCCGCATGATGAGCACCTGGCTGAGCTACGACGACCTCACCCACCTGCTCGAACGCTGCCTGTACAGCCAGAACGTTGGCCACACCGTGGTCTATGGCATGTCGGATAACCGCGATGTCTGGTGGGACAACAGCCAGGCCGCGCACCTGGGCTTCGCGCCCAAGGACAGCTCGGAAGTGTTCCGCGACAAGATCGAAGCGCAGCCCATGCCGGCCGCTGACGATCCGGCGCGTATTTACCAGGGCGGCGCCTTCGTGGCCGCAGGCCCGTTCGGTGACGACTGAAGCGACGCCCCGCCACCGCCCCACGCCATAACAACAACTAGAGCGCCCCTGCCATGACAGCCGAACTGATTGTCGATGCGCGCAACGCCACGGGTGAAAGCCCGGTCTGGAATACAGCCGAACAGGCCCTGTACTGGGTCGACATCCCTGCCAGTCGTCTGCATCGCTGGTCCGCTGCCACGGGCCAGACGCAGAGCTGGCAAACCGAGGAAATGCTCGCCTGCATCGCCCGCCACCCGGCTGGCGGCTGGATCGCCGGCATGCAGAGCGGCCTCTTCCACCTGCGCCCTCAGGACGACGGTACGCTGCACACCGAACGCCTGGCGCAGGTCGAGCACGCCCGTCCGCAGATGCGTTTCAACGATGGTCGCTGTGATCGCCAGGGGCGCTTCTGGGCCGGCAGCATGCTGCTCGACATGGCCCAGGGCGCCCGCGTCGGCGCCCTGTATCGCTACGACGGCCAGTTGCAGCAGGTGCTCGATGGCTTCATCGTCCCCAATGGCCTGGCCTTCAGCCCCGATGGCCGGACGATGTACCTGTCCGACTCGCACCCGAGCGTGCAAAGCGTGTGGGCCTTCGATTACGACACCGACAGCGGCACGCCGCATAACCGGCGCCTGTTCATCGACATGCAGCAGCATGCCGGGCGCCCGGACGGCGCGGCGATGGACGTCGATGGCTGCTACTGGATCTGCGGCAACGACGAAGGCCTGGTGCACCGCTTCACCCCCGACGGGCGCCTCGACCGCTCGCTGGCCGTTCCGGTGAAAAAACCGGCCATGTGTGCCTTTGGCGGCGCGAATCTGGACACCCTGTTCGTCACCTCGATCCGCCCTGGCGGCGACCTTCGCGACCAGCCACTGGCTGGCGGCTTATTCGCCCTGCAGGCAGGCGTGCGAGGTATCGAAGAGCCAGCCTTCAACCCCTGATCCGATTCACCCCGGGCCGTTCGCGGCATCGGGCTGCCCTGCTGTTCACCAACAACAACAAGACGGAGTTTTCCGCATGAACCTCAAACGCAAGTTGCTTCTCGCCACACTTCCGCTAGCGCTCGGCCTGTCGTCCTTCGTGCAGGCCGAGACGACCCTGAAGATTGCCGAAATCCACCCTGCCGGCTACCCGACCGTGGTCGCCATGGAGAGCCTCGGCAAGAAGCTGGAAGCGGCCACCAACGGTGAAATCAAATACCGCATGTTCGCCGGCGGTGTGCTGGGTTCCGAGAAGGAAGTGATCGAACAGACCCAGATCGGCGCCGTGCAGCTGACCCGCGTCAGCCTCGGCTCGGTCGGCCCGGTGGTGCCTGCCACCAACGTGTTCAACATGCCGTTCGTGTTCCGCGATGTCGACCATATGCGCAAGGTGGTCGACGGCGAGATCGGCCAGGAAATCCTCGACGCCATCACCGACTCGGATTTCAACATGGTCGGCCTGGCCTGGATGGAAGCCGGCAGCCGCAGCCTGTATACCAAGAAGCCGGTGCGCAAGATCGAAGACCTCAAGGGCATGAAGATCCGCGTGATCGGCAACCCGTTGTTCATCGATACGCTCAACGCCATGGGTGCCAACGGCATCGCCATGGACACCGGTGAAATCTTCAGCGCCCTGCAGAGCGGCGTGATCGACGGCGCCGAGAACAACTCGCCGACCCTGCTCGAACACAACCACTTCCGCGCGGCCAAGTACTACACCCAGACCCATCACCTGATCCTCCCCGAGCCGCTGCTGATGTCCAAGACCACCTGGAACAAGCTGACGGCAGACCAGCAGGCACTGGTCAAGAAGCTGGCCAAAGAAGCCCAACTGGAAGAGCGCGACCTGTGGGTTGCCAAGGAAAAGGCCAGCGACGAGAAGCTCAAGGCTGAAGGCGTCGAGTTCATCGAAGTCGACACCAAGCCCTTCTACGACGCTACCGCCCCGGTACGTGAGAAGTACGGCGCGCAGTTCGCTGACCTGATCAAGCGCATCGAAGCCGTTCAGTAATCCACGCGCAAGCGCGCGGCGCGGGCCCATCGCCTGCGCCGCGCAACCGGTGAAGTCTCATGAAAAACCTGGTTCTGGGCGTCAATGACGTCATCTACCGCGCCTGTATCGCGACCGCCGGCCTGGCGATCGTGATCATGGCCCTGATCATCCCCTGGGGCGTGTTCAGCCGCTATGCACTCGGCCAGGGCCTGGGCTGGCCCGAACCCATCGCCATCCTGCTGATGGTGCTATTCACCTTCATCGGCGCCGCCGCCAGCTATCGCGCGGGGGCGCACATGGCCGTGCAGGTGCTGAGTGACCGCCTGCCCGAAGTGGCTCAGCCCTTTCTCACCCTGTTCGTACGCCTGGCAATGGGCGCCATCAGCCTGTTCATGCTGATCTGGGGCTACAAGCTGTGCGTCGCCACCTGGAACCAGTACCTCAGCACGCTGACCTGGATGCGCGTCGGCATCAGCTACGCACCGATTCCGCTGGGCGGCCTGATCACCCTGCTGTTCGTCATCGAACAACTGCTGTATGGCGATCAGCACAAGCGCCGCGTCGTCGATTACGAGAACTGCGAAGATTCCAAGGAGTCCGTGTAATGGATGCCGCCATTCTGCTGGGCAGCTTCATTGCCCTGATCCTGCTGCGCGTTCCGGTCGCCTACGCCCTCGGTCTGGCGACCCTGATCGGCGCCTGGTGGATCGAGATTCCCCTGCACGCCGTGATGATTCAGATCTCCGGTGGCGTGAACAAATTCTCCCTGCTGGCCATTCCGTTCTTCGTCCTGGCCGGCGCGATCATGGCCGAAGGCGGCATGGCGCGGCGCCTGGTGGCGTTCGCCGGGGTGCTGGTGGGCTTCGTCCGTGGTGGCCTGTCGCTGGTCAACATCACCGCCTCGACCTTCTTCGGCGCCATCTCCGGCTCCTCCTTGGCCGATACCGCCTCGGTCGGCTCGGTGCTGATCCCGGAAATGGAAAGGAAAGGCTATCCGCGCGAGTTTTCCACCGCTGTCACCGTCTCCGGCTCGGTGCAGGCGCTGCTGACCCCGCCCAGCCACAACTCGGTGATCTACTCGCTGGCAGCTGGCGGCACCGTGTCCATCGCCGCGCTGTTCGTCGCCGGTATCGGTCCGGGCCTGCTGCTCAGCTTCACCATGGCCACGCTGTGCCTGTGGTTCGCCAAGAAGCGCAACTACCCCAAGGGGGAAGTGATTCCGCTGCGCCAGGCGCTGAAGATCTGTGTCGAGGCACTATGGGGCCTGATGACCATGGTGATCATCCTCGGCGGCATCCTCAGCGGCGTGTTCACCGCCACCGAGTCGGCTGCAGTCGCGGTGGTCTGGGCATTCTTCGTGACCATGTTCATCTACCGCGACTACAAGTGGCGTGAACTGCCGAAAATGCTGCACCGCACCGTGCGCACGCTGTCGATCGTGATGATCCTGATCGCCTTCGCCGCCAGCTTCGGCTACATCATGACCCTGATGCAGATTCCATCGAAGATCACCACCGCGTTCCTGACCTTCTCGGACAACCGCTACGTGATCCTGATGTGCGTGAACTTCATGTTACTGGTGCTGGGCACGCTGATGGACATGGCGCCGCTGATCCTGATCCTGACCCCGATCCTGCTGCCGGTGGTGACCTCGTTCGGCGTCGACCCGGTGCACTTCGGCATGATCATGCTGGTCAACCTGGGGATTGGCCTGATCACGCCACCGGTAGGTGCGGTACTCTTCGTCGGCGCCGCCATCGGCAAAGTCAGCATCGAGAGTACGGTCAAGGCCCTGCTACCGTTCTACATCGCGCTGTTCGCCGTACTGATGGCTGTTACCTACATCCCTGCCATCTCACTGTGGCTGCCGAGCGTCGTGCTCTGACAGCAACCGGGCCTTGAACGATGACGCCGCCCAATCGGGCGGCGTTTTGCTTGAGGGCCTGACTTACAGACCATGACAACAGGATTTCGTCATGCAAGGTTCCGCACCGTTTCCGCGTCACATCGCTGCCCTGATCCTCGCGACACTGGCGTGCTCGTTCGCAGCCAACCATATCGCTGCGCGGATCGCCTTCGACCACGACACCGGCCTGCTACTGGCCATGCTCGCACGTGCCGGCGTGACCCTGATCGCGCTGGCGGCCTTGGTGCTGTGGCGACGTGAGTCGCTGAAACTGAGTCGCGCCACCTGGGGCTGGCAAGTTCTGCTGGGCCTGCTGATCGCCATTCAAAGCTTCTGCATCTACTCGGCCGTGGCACGTATTCCGGTGGCGCTGGCGCTACTGGTGGTCAACCTCTCGCCCATCCTGCTGGCATTGCTCACCTGGGCGCTTGGCGGTGCGAAACCAACCCGACAGGCACTGGCCATCATGGGCGTGATCCTCTTCGGTCTGGTGCTGGTGCTCGATGTCCCCGGCCGCCTGAGCAGCGCCGATGTGCCAGACAGCGAGTGGAGCGCCGGCATTCTGTTCAGCCTGACGGCGGCCGCCGTTTTCGCCGTGGCGCTATGGATCACAGAGAATCGCCTGTCGAACGTCGCCGGCTCGGTACGCAGCATGCTGACCCTGGCGGTGGTATTCAGCACTTCGACCCTGCTAGGCGCCAGCGGCCTGATTCCGGGAGGCCTGAGCCTGCCCAGCGCCAGCCCTGGCTGGATCGCACTGGCCTGCCTGGTACTGCTTTATGGCGCGGCCTTTTCCACCCTGTTCATCTGTATGCCGCGCCTGAACATCGCACGCAATGCGCCGGTGATGAACATGGAGCCGGTCGCCGGCATGATTCTGGGCTGGCTGATTCTGGGGCAGGTACTGGGTGGCCTGCAGGTGATCGGCGGCTTGATCGTGGTCGGCGGCATTGTCGCCCTGGCCTACCGCCGCTAGAGAGCGCCATGCGTGCTGATTTGTGCTCAGCGCTGAAACGCATTCGGCGGCCCAGGGCCGCCGAGTGTGTGAATGGAAGTTCAGCCGTGCAGCGCTTCGGCCTCGGCCGCTTCGTGTGCCTGGCGCAGGCGCTCGCGGCTGTTGGTCAGGTGCAAGCGCATGGCCGCGCGCGCGGCCTCGGCGTCCTGACGCGCGATGGCTTCGAAGATCTGCTCGTGCTCACGTTCCAGACGTGCCATGTAATGGGTCTGATCGTCACGCGCCAGGCTGGCGGAATTGACCCGGGTACGTGGAATGATGCTGGTGCCCAGATGGCTGAGGATGTCGGTGAAATAGCGGTTACCCGTGGCCTCGGCGATACGCAGGTGGAATTGGAAGTCCGAGGACACCGCATCGCTGGCATGTGCAGCGTGTTCGTTGATGGCGTCCAGCGCCTCGCGAATGGCCTGCAGTTGCGCGTCACTGCGACGCTGAGCGGCCATGCCGGCGGACTCCACCTCGAGACTGATACGCAGCTCGAGAATGGCCAGCACATCGCGCAGGGTGACGATGGTCGCCGGGTCGATGCGAAAACCGCTGGCACTGGGCGTATCCAGCACGAAAGTACCGATGCCGTGACGGGTTTCCACCAGGCCAGCCGCCTGCAAACGCGACAGGGCCTCGCGCACCACTGTACGGCTGACGCCTTGCTCTTCCATGATCGCCGACTCGGTCGGCAGCTTCTCACCACGCTTGATCAGCCCATCGCGAATGCGCTGCGACAGGTCTGCCACCAGCTCCTGAGCCAGGCTGCGGTGCTTGCGACGAGCACGAGGTTGAGCGTTTTGCATTTCCATATTGGACGAGCTCTCGACTGAAGACGTAAGGCTTTGCCGTAATGATAGCCCAGCAGTTGTACGATGACACTATGAATTCCCGACACTGACTGCCTCAGGAACGCCAAATGACAACGCCTCTGCTGACCCTGCGCGACAGCCTGACACAACTGACCCTCGCCCCGGAACTGGGCGCTAGTCTGGTCAACTGGGTGCGCCTGAGCGATGGTCTGCCGCTACTTCGCCATAGCGACGAGCAGGCGCTGGCCGCCGCCAATCCTCGGCGTCTGGCCTGCTATCCATTGCTGCCCTGGTCCAATCGCATCGGCGGCGGCGGCTTCGCCATACCGGATGGCTGGCAGGCACTGAACGCCAACACCGGGCATGAAGCGCTGCCGATACATGGCAGCGCGTGGCAACAACCCTGGCAGACAGTCAATGCGACATCCGACAGCGCCACCCTGCAACTGGAGAGCCAAACGCCTTTTGCCTATCGCGCCAGACTCGAGGTGCACCTGATCGACGGTCGCCTGCGCCTCGAATTGCAAGCCACTCACCTGGGTAAGCAGCCCAACTGGTATGGACTCGGATTCCACCCCTATCTGCCGCGCACTGCACAAACGCATATCCAGGCACAGGCCGCAGGCGTCTGGTTGTGCGACGAGAGCAAACTTTCCAGCCAGTGGATCGACCTTCCGCAAACCTGGAATTTCGAAGAGCCCGCCTTGTTGCCGCAACAACTTGTCGACAATGCCTTTACCCAATGGCCCGGCAAGGTTCGCATCATTCAACCGGACGCGGGTTATCAACTTGTCTGCGAGGCGGAAGGCAGCGATGTATTTCTTTTGTTCTGCCCCGAGGCGCAGAACTTCTTCTGCTTCGAGCCCGTCACTCACCCGGTCAACGCCCACCATCTGGCGGGGCGGCCCGGGCTTCACCTGCTGGCAAGCGAGCAAAGTTGCCAGATGAACTTCAGCCTGCAATATCAGGCATTGGCCACCTGATCACTGGACATTCGAAGGGCGATGGCGATAATGAGCACTCGTTGCCCCATGCAACTTTTCTCGGAAAAAAGTTACTGATACACAAGTAACTGAAGAGAAAGGGGAAAGATGCAAAGCATGACACTTTGCAAAGTTTTCTCCCGGCCAACCCAGGCCAAAAAGCCCTAGATCGACTCCCGACATCGTATCGAAACTTGGCGTTTCGAATGCTCTGTGGGCCGATCACAACCGACAGGTAAACACGTGACGAAAGACGAACTGCGCGCCGAACTCGAGCGCCAGGCGCAGCGTTACAAGGATGTATACGGCGGAGAAGTCATCACCTACGCCGCTCAACCGGACCCGGATCGCAAACCCTGGCGCAAAAGACCCAGCCTGCTCGATCAGGCTTTCGACAAAGAAATCGAGAAGATCGAAAAAGAACGCCAGGACAAGAAAGAAGCGGCCAGCGAATACGACTGACTCCGCCCGAGAGCAGCTTGCAGCCGCGTGAAGCGCGGCTGCAAGCTGGCTTCAGCGTTTCTTCCCGCCCAAGAGCGACCCCATCAGCCCCCGCACCAGTTGCCGGCCGATTTGATTGGCCGCCTGTCGCAAGGCGCTTTTCATCGCACCGCCAAGCAACTCGCCCGCCATCTGTCCCAGCCCTTGATCCTGCGCTGCCGCCTTGGTCTTGGTACTCGCTGGCGCCAGCACCTCGGCGGATGCCTGCGCGGCTCGCGCGGTAAGCAGCTCGTAGGCCGACTCACGATCGTTGGGCTTGTCGTAACGGCCCGCGAGCGGCGATTGACGCACCAGTGCCGCTCGCTCGGCTTCGCTTAGCGGGCCGATGCGTGATTGCGGCGGCGCGATGGCCACGCGCTGAACCATGGCCGGCGTGCCCTTCTCCTCCAGCGTACCGACCAACGCCTCGCCAATCCCCAACTCGGTGAGCACACTGAGCGTGCTGAACGCCGGGTTCGGACGAAAACCGTCGGCCACCGCACGCAGGGCCTTCTGCTCCTTGGCGGTGAAGGCGCGCAAGCCGTGCTGGATGCGCAGACCCAGTTGGGCCAGCACATCGTCCGGCAGATCGCTGGGCGATTGGGTGACGAAATACACCCCTACGCCCTTGGAACGAATCAGCCGCACTACCTGCTCCAGGCGCTCCTGCAAGGCCTTCGGCGTACCCTGAAAGAGCAGATGCGCCTCGTCGAAGAACAGCGCCAGCACCGGTTTGTCCGCGTCACCGCGCTCCGGTAGTTGTTCGAACAGTTCGGCCAACAGCCACAGCAGGAAGGTGGCATAGACCTTGGGCGCTTCATGAACCAGACGAGAGGCATCGAGCAAGTGCACACGGCCGCGGCCGTCGCGGTCCGGGTGCAGCAGGTCTTCGAGTTGCAACGCCGGCTCGCCGAACAGCGCCTCGGCGCCTTGCTGCTCCAGCCCGGCCAGACGACGCAACAGTGCCTGCGCGGAGGCACTGGTGAACAGCGCGCTGTCCGCGCCCAGCACCTGTGGATTGTCCTTGAGGTAGCCAAGCAGCGCTTTCAGGTCCTTCAGATCGAGCAGCAGCAGCCCCTCGCGGTCAGCCACCTTGAACGCCGCATAGAGCGCCGCTTGCTGGCTGTCGGTCAGCTCGAGCAGTGCGCCAAGCAGCAGCGGCCCCATCTCGCTGAGGGTGGTGCGCAAGGGGTGACCGCTCTGCCCGCGCACGTCCCACAGGGTCACCGGATAGGCCTGCGGCTGATGGTTCAGCCAAGGCATGCTGGCAATGCGCTCGGCGACCTTGCCTTGCGGTGCGCCGGCAGCGCCAAGACCACACAGGTCACCTTTGACATCGGCAGCGAATACCGCCACGCCAGCGTCGCTGAACGTCTCGATCAGACGCTGCAGAGTGACCGTTTTACCGGTACCGGTAGCACCTGCGATCAGACCATGACGATTGGCCAGACGCAGCGGCTGGCCAACCGGCATCCCCTGGCTGTCGGCCCCCATGATGAACTGTGAAGTTGCAGGCATCTTGCCATCCTCTGAGTTAGCGCTTTACTGCAGATATGCCGACACGGAAGTCAGACCGGCGAACGATCTTCGCTTGGTCTGGCAGGCTTCCGCAATCCGGCAGATGCCGGTTGGCGGAAACAATCAGCCGTCAACCGGAGGCACGACCATGGCCAACTCCCTGCGTTTTAGCCACAAGATCCTGCTCGCCGCCTCACTGGTGGTGATTGCGGCCTTCTCGCTGTTCACCCTCTATAACGACTACCTGCAGCGCAATGCGATACATGACGATCTGCAGAATTACCTGCGCGAAATGGGCGATGTCACCGCCAACAACATCCAGAACTGGCTGGATGGGCGCATTCTGCTGGTCGAAACCGTCGCCCAGTCCTTCGCCGGCGACAGCAGCACTGATCATGTGATCAAGCTGCTCGAACAGAAGGCGCTGGCCAACACCTTCGCCTTCATCTATCTGGGTACCGCCCAGGGCGCCTTCACCATGCGCCCGGACGAGAAGATGCCCGATGGCTACGATCCAAGAGCCCGGCCCTGGTACAAGGACGCCCAAGCGGCCGGCGGCACGACCCTGACCGAGCCCTATATCGATGCAGCCACCAACGTACCGATCATGACCATCGCCACCCCCGTGCCTGCGGTCGGTGTGGTCGGTGGCGACCTCAACCTGCAGACCCTGGTGACCATCATCAATTCGCTGGATTTCGACGGCATGGGCTATGCCTTTCTGGTCAGCAGCGACGGCAAGATTCTGGTTCACCCGGACAAGAACCTGGTGATGAAGAACCTTAGCGATCTCTACCCGCAGAACACACCACCGATCAGCAGCACGTTCAGCGAAGTGGAGCAGGATGGCCAGACCCGCATCCTGACCTTCACCCCGATCAAGGGCCTGCCCTCGGTACAGTGGTACGTCGGCTTGTCGGTCGACAAGACCCAGGCCTACAGCATGCTGAGCGAGTTCCGCACCTCAGCCATCGTCGCCATGGTCATCGCCGTGGTGCTGATCATCGCCCTGCTCGGCCTGCTAATCCGCGTGCTGATGCAGCCACTGACCACCATGGGCACCGCCATGGAGGACATCGCCCAGGGCGAAGGTGACCTGACAAAGCGCCTGGCGATTCAGTCCAACGACGAATTCGGCGCCCTCGCCAGTTCCTTCAACCGCTTCGTCGAGCGAATCCACAGCTCCATCCGAGAAGTGTCATCCGCCACCGTTCAGGTCAACGAAGTGGCCAAGCTGGTGGTCAACGCCTCCAACTCGTCGATGGCCAACTCCGACGAGCAGGCCAGCCGCACCAACAGCGTGGCGGCGGCGATCAACCAGCTCGGCGCCGCCGCCCAGGAAATCGCCCGCAACGCCGCCGACGCCTCGAATCAGGCCTCGGATGCACGCCATCAAGCAGAGGACGGTGGCAAGGTGGTGCAACAGGCGATCCGCTCGATGAGCGAACTCTCGGACAAGATCAGCGACGCCTGCGCCAAGATCGAAATGCTCAACAGCAAGACCTCAGACATCGGCCAGATTCTCGAAGTGATCAAGAGCATTTCCCAGCAGACCAACCTGCTCGCACTCAACGCCGCCATCGAAGCCGCGCGCGCCGGTGAAGCCGGTCGTGGTTTCGCCGTGGTCGCCGACGAAGTGCGCAATCTGGCGCACCGTACCCAGGAATCGGCGCAGGAAATCGAGAAGATGATCGAGGAGCTGCAAGTCGGCTCGCGCGAGTCGGTTACCACCATGACCGAGAGCCAGCGCTACAGCGAAGACAGCGTGAAAATCGCCAATCAGGCCGGTGAGCGCCTGGGCACCGTGACAGCCCGTATCGGCGACATCGACGGTATGAACCAGTCGGTGGCCACAGCTACCGAAGAGCAGACCTCGGTGATCGAGTCGTTGAACATGGACATCATCGAGATCAACACCCTCAATCAGGAGGGCGTGGAGAACCTGCAGTCCACCCTGCGCGCTTGCGGCGACCTGGAGCAACAGGCGGTGCGCCTCAAGCACCTGGTCGACAGCTTCCGCATCTGAGCCGAGCAACATGAAACAGGGCGCCTGCATGGCGCCCTGTGTTCTTCACTCATTGTCGGACTTCGGCTCTTGCGGCTGTTGCAGCTGTCGCCACAGCTCGGCAGCCTCGGGAAAATCGGTGCCATCCTCGTCCGTCAGCGCCTCAGGGTCATAGCGCCGCACACAACCTTCGCCCAGAGTCGGCGGCGCCTTGGAAGTGGCCTTGTCCAGCGGATCGCTCATTGCCCCACCCTCAACCGATGCTCAGCTCACCCTGCTCGTGCTGAGCGAATTCCTTCACCGCACGAAGCACGTCATGCCGGCTGATCTGCCCGACCAGACGACCATTCTCGATCACCGGCATGCGCCGACGCCGGCCACGCAGGAAACGCTCGGACAGCTCGATGATGTCCGCTTCCGGGCTGACCGTCTCGACCGCTGTCGTCATGTAGGTGCTGACGTTGCCACCGATAGCCTCGTAATAGGCACCAGAGAGAATGCCGCGCAGGCAGTCCCCCTCGGACAACAGACCAATCAGGTGGCCCTGCGAATCGACCACCGGAGCTCCGGAAATACGGTGCTCCAGCAATCGATTGATGGCGGTGAACAGGTCGGTATCCGATCTGAAGGTCACCAGATGGCGAGTCATGTAGTCACGCACCTTGATGGACTTGAGCATGGGCGTTCTCCTCGGACATGCATCGGGCCAGCCCACGCCGCAAGATCAGTCGAATACCACCGTCTTGTTGTCGTGTACCAGCACTCGGTCTTCCAAGTGATAGCGTAGCCCACGAGACAGAACCATCTTCTCCACGTCCTTGCCCAGACGCACCATTTCTTCGATGTCGTCGCGGTGAGTCACCCGCACCACGTCCTGCTCGATGATCGGGCCGGCGTCCAGTTCCTCGGTCACGTAGTGCGAGGTGGCACCGATCAGCTTCACGCCGCGCAACGAAGCCTGGTGATAGGGCTTGGCGCCGACGAACGACGGCAGGAAGCTGTGGTGAATGTTGATCACGCGCTGGGCAAACTCGGCGCACAGCGCAGGTGGCAGGATCTGCATGTAGCGCGCCAGGACGATGACATCGGCTGCGTGCTCCTTGACCAGGCGCTCCACCTCGGCGAAGGCCGGGGCCTTGTCCTTGGGGTCAACCGGCACATGGAAGTAAGGAATGCCATGCCACTCGACCATGCTGCGCAGATCGTCGTGGTTGGCGATCACGCAGGGAATCTCGCAATCGAGTTCATTGCTGTGCCAACGATGCAGCAGATCGGCCAGGCAATGCGACTCACGGCTCGCCATCAACACCACACGCTTCTTCTGCGCCGAATCGGTGACACGCCAGTCCATGGAGAACTCACGGGCAATGGGCGAGAAGGCCTGCTTGAAACCGTCGAGGTCGAACGGCAGCGAGTCCGCACGAATTTCATGGCGCATGAAGAACCAGCCACTCTGTGTATCGGAGTGGTGACTGGCTTCGGTAATCCAGCCGTTATAGGTGGCGAGGAAATTACTGACTTTGGCAACGATGCCGACGCGGTCAGGGCAGGAAATGACCAATCTGAACGTACGCATGACTAAAACCCCAATGCCAATGGCGGCGCAAAAGTCGGGCATTCTAACGATATGCCGGAAAAACTGCAGCAACGGCGCAACGTTGAAGCACTCGGCCGTGCCGAGAGAAAGTGCACTACTAAAGCGCATTGAATTTACCAACGAGTTGCAACAGTCAATTTAATTTGGGCGCGTGCGACACAAGGCGTTGCACGGTCGTGCAGTCATTTCAATATTCGCTGTTTACTTGTTATAAGTGCGTGACTATTATTGGCTCACTGTCCACCGCATTGATTTATTCACGCCAAGGTAATGCCCATGTCGCTGATCAACGAATACCGCGCTACAGAAGAAGCCATCAAGGAACTGCAAGAGCGTCTGAAAAACCTGTCGCAAGACGACAAGCTGAAGAAAGAACTGGAGTTCGAAGGCAAACTGCGCACTCTGATGGGCGAATATCAGAAGTCGCTGCGCGACATCATCGCCCTGCTCGACCCTGAAGCCAAAAGCACCAAAGGCGTACGCGCCAGCAAGCCGACCACTACCAAGCGTGCGCGCAAGGTCAAGCAGTACAAGAACCCGCACAGCGGCGAAGTGATCGAAACCAAAGGCGGCAACCACAAGACTCTGAAAGAGTGGAAAGCCAAGTGGGGCGCCGACGTCGTCGAAGGTTGGGCCACGCTGCTGGGCTAACATCTGAGCGACACCCAAAACGCCAGCCATGCTGGCGTTTTTTATTGCGCGTTTTTCAGCATCGTCCGAGAACAGTTTTGGGCAATCCCTTGCCTCGCGCCTGACCACACTCAATTAGCCTGACTACCGCCTTACTGACAGCAAACCAAAAAGTTCCCGCCCGCTGCACTTTTCTTACAAAACTTCGACCACGGCGTTGCGATAGAGCCATCACCGCAGTGTTTTCTCGTCTAATTACACAGCCGCTGAACTCGCAGCCAGACGCGATTGCACTTGTTCCGCATACGCCTGCCACTGCTGAAGAAGTTGCAATTGGTCCGGGTTGCAGTCAACGCGCAACTGCTCCAGCGCAGCATGAAATTGCGCCAGCGTATTGGGCGCCCCGTACTCCGGGTCGGCCAGTCGCCGGCAACAGAAGTCCGTCCAGCGTTGACGCTCGGTCACTGAAAGACTCTCCGGGAAATTGCGAGCCCGATAGCGAAACAGCAACTCTGGCAATCGCGCATCGTCGAACGGCCATTTATCGCCGGCCAATGCCTGAGGCTGGGCACGACGCACCTGCTCACACAACCGACGATCTCGATCACCAATAAAACCATCGTAAAGCTGCTGTTCGGGATCATTACTTCCAGCGAAAGCCTCTTCAGCGTATATGGCCGCCAGTTTGTCCTGCCATAGCGGTTGTTCGTTCGTCAGCGTCTCGACATGGCGCTCGCAGTTCGACCAGTCCAGCTGCAGGCGCTGCCGATCGGCCTCGCGCAGTACCGAAAGCGGCGCCACCACCGGACAGCGATTGATATGCAGCAGTTTCAGCGGCACCGGCGCCTCACCCTCGGCCAGTTCCTCACGGCGGGTGTAAAGACGGCTGCGCAGGGTATCGGCGTCCAGGTTCAGCAGCGGCGATGGGTCGGCCTGCAGGTCGCAGACGATCAGCGCGTTGCGATTGCGCGGATGCCAGGCCAGCGGTAACACGGGCGCCAGGTAATGGCGCGCAGCCGAGAAACGTCCGGAGATATGCAAGACCGGTTGAAGCAGGCGAATCTGGTCCATGACGCGCTGCTTGCTACGCAGTTGATAGAGAAAGTCGTAAAGCCGTGGCTGCCGGTCACGCAGCAGACGCGCCAGGCCAATGGTGGCGCGCACATCGGAGAGCGCGTCATGCGCCTGGCCATGATCGATACCGTTGGCCTGGGTCAGCCGCTCCAGCTTGAGCGACACCCGCCCCTGCTCCTCGGGCCACTCGATGCCTTCGGGGCGCAACGCATAGGCCGTGCGCACCAGATCGATCAAGTCCCAGCGGCTGTTGCCGCCCTGCCACTCGCGCGCATAGGGGTCGAAGAAGTTGCGATAGAGGCTGTAACGCGTCACCTCGTCATCGAAGCGCAAGCTGTTGTAACCGGCGCCACAGGTACCCGGTGCCGAGAGCGCGGCGTGCACCCGCGTCATGAACTCGCCCTCATCGAGCCCCTGCTGTTGCAGGCGTTGCGGGTCGATACCGGTCACCAGACAGGCCGCAGGGTGCGGCAGAATATCGTCGCTGGGTCGGCAGTAGATGTTCAGCGGTTCGCCGATTTCGTTCAGCGCCTCATCGGTACGGATACCTGCCACCTGCAGCGGACGGTCACAACGCGGATTGATACCGGTGGTCTCGTAGTCGTACCAGAAGATGCTGGAAGTCATGGGCGGCTCCGTACCTGATGCAAGTTTTTCGGCAGTCTATCATCCACCTCCCGACTCGCCGCCGCGCGCAAAAGCATGAACCAGCGCACAGTCGCCATACTGCCAGGTGCCCCGCGCTTGTCGGGCGAGCGCCGTAACCACTAGCATTGACACCCCTCCCACTCAATGTACAAGGATGCAACCATGAGTGACGCGATCACCCCCAATCCCTACGCCGCACCCACCAGCGACCTGCAACCGACCTCGCACAACCAGACGCCAAGCATCGAAGAAGCCCTGGCACGCGGTTATGACTTCAGCATCGGCGAACTGCTGAGCGAGTCCTGGAGCAAAGTCAAAGGCACCAAGGGCATCATCATCGGCGGTTTTCTGGTGTTCTACGTGGTACTGCTGGCAGCGACCTTCATCCTCGGTGGTGTGGTCGGCATCTTTACCGCTCTGAGCCAGAACATGGTGCTGATGGTCGTCGGCGAAATCATGATTTCGCTGCTGGCGTCGGCGCTGGCCTACCCCTTCATGGCTGGCATCAACATGGTCGGCATCCGCCGCGCCGCCGACCAGCCGCTGAACTTCAACGAAATCTTCAGCCACTTCGGTCGCACCGTGCCGCTGATCATCACTGCGGTGGTGATGATGCTGCTGATCTACCTCGGCATGATCCTGCTGCTGATCCCCGGTATCTACCTGGGCGTCGCCTACCTGCTGGCCATTCCGCTGGTGGTCGAACGCGGCCTGTCGCCCTGGCAGGCGCTGGAAGCCTCGCGCAAAGCCATCACCCAGCACTGGTTCAAGGTCTTCGGTCTGTTCATCGTGCTCGGCTTGATCATCGTAGTCAGCGCCATCCCCCTGGGTATCGGCATGGTGTGGAGCATTCCGCTGATGGTCGTGGCCATGGGCGTGCTGTATCGCACCATTTTCGGCGTACTGCCTGCCGCCCAATAAGTCGACGAGACTCGGGTCAGTTCGCTGGCCCGGTTGCGTTCGTGGCCCGCTGCTCGCTAGCATCGGGCTTTCCTTGATGCAGTCCGCCGATGCCCTCACGCTCAAGCGCCAGCCTTTCGCCCACCCTGCCGCCCCTGGATACTCGCTATCAGGTCGAAACGCCGGAAGGTATCGATCTGCATCTGCGACCAGCTGGGCTGGTCCCACGCGCCCTTGCATTCGCCATCGACCTGGCCATTCGCGGCCTGATCCTCACGGTCGTCTATATCATCCTTGGCCTGCTCGGCCAGTTCGGCATGGGTCTGGGTACCATCCTGCTGTTTCTCGTGACCTGGTGGTACATGGTGCTGTTCGAGGTGCTCAACCAGGGCCGCTCCCCCGGCAAGCAGATGCTGGGCCTGCGCGTGGTCCACGATGACGGTACGCCGATTGGCTGGGCCGCCTCGTTGACCCGCAACCTGCTGCGCTTCGTCGACATTCTGCCGTTCGGCTACACCCTGGGCATCATCAGTTGCCTGAACCACCCTGCATTCAAACGCCTCGGCGATATCGCCGCCGGCACGCTGGTGGTTTATCGCGATGCGCCACTGAGCAAACCGCAACTGACCGACGCTGCCCCCCTGCCAGCGCCCTTCCCGCTCAGCCTCGGCGAACAACGCGCCATTCTCGGTTTTGCCGAACGGGGCAGTCAGTTGTCCGCGGCTCGCAGAGCCGAACTGGCTGCGCTGCTGGCCGAACCCTTGCAAGTGCCGGCCGAGCAGGCTGAACCTCGCCTCAATGGCATTGCCCATGGCCTGCTAGGGAGCGCCCCGTGAAGCAGAGCCTGTTCGAAAATCGCCATCAGGCCGACTGGGATGCCTTCCACAACCAGCTCGAAGCGCTGGAGCGCGGCAAGGCCGACGCCCAGGTTTCGCAAGGCTTTGCCGCCCGCTACCGGCAGCTTTGCCAGCACCTGGCCTTGGCCCAGGCGCGCGGCTACAGCAGTCACCTGATCGACCAGTTGCAGCAACTGGCGATGCGTGGCCACCAGCAGTTCTATCGCCATCGCAGCCACCTTGTCGCACAGCTGGTCCGCTTTCTGTTCGGCGGCTTCCCACGTTTGGTACGCAGCGAATGGCGCAGCGTGTGCGCGGCCAGCCTGCTGTTCTTCGGCAGCCTGGCGGTGATGGGGCTGCTGACCTACCTCTACCCCGAGCTGATCTTCAGCCTGGTCAGCCCTGACCAGGTCAGTGAAATGGAAAGCATGTACGACCCAGACGCCCGCCGTCTTGGCCGCTTCAGCGAACGCGGCTCCGGTGATGACTGGGTGATGTTCGGTTTCTACATCATGAACAACATCGGTATCGCCTTTCAGACCTTCGCCAGCGGCCTGCTGCTGGGCCTTGGCAGCCTGTTCTTCCTGCTGTTCAACGGCCTGATGATCGGTGCAGTGGCCGGCCACCTGACGCGCATCGGCTACGGCGAGCCGTTCTGGTCCTTTGTCATCGGTCATGGTGCCTTCGAGCTGACCGCCATCGCCCTGGCCGGTGCTGCGGGGCTCAAGCTCGGCTGGGCGCTGCTGGCCCCCGGACGTCTGCCCCGTGGCGAAGCCCTGCGTCTGGCCGCCAGCAAGGCGATTCAACTGGTGTGCGGGGTGATTCTGTTCCTGCTGCTGGCCGCCTTCATCGAGGCGTTCTGGTCCTCCACCACCTTCGCCAGCCCGAACATCAAGTACATCGTCGGTGCCGGGCTCTGGGCGCTGGTGCTGGGCTATCTGCTGCTGGCCGGACGGAGGCAGCATGCGCCTGACTGAAGCCAGCGTCGCCATCCGCCCACGCAGCGCCTGGGAGGCCATCGACCTCGGCGTGCTGCTCGCCCGTCGTCACGCCGGTCTGCTGATGGCCAGCTGGGCGCTGGTCACGCTCCCGGTGTTCGGCCTGCTCTGTGCCCTGCTGTGGCAGTATCCGGGCTGGGCCATCTTCCTGTTCTGGTGGCTCAAGCCGGCCTATGAGCGGTTGCCGCTGTACATCCTTTCGCAGGCCCTGTTCGGCAATACGCCCTCGTTGAAACAATCGCTGCGCGCACTGCCGAAACTGCTATGGCCGCAACTGCTGGCCAGCCTGACCTGGCGCCGCCTCAGCCCGACCCGCAGCTTCGATCTGCCCGTGCTGCAGCTCGAAGGCCTGGCCGGTCAGGCGCGCAGCCAGCGGCTGGTGGTGCTCGGTCAACGCGACAGCGCGGCCGCCACCTGGCTGACCCTGGTGGGCATGCATCTGGAAATGGCCCTGTGGCTGGGCCTGATCGCCCTGTTCTACCTGATGCTGCCGCAACAGGTGGAACTGAACTGGAGCTGGGAAAGCCTGATTGCCGCCAGCAGCGGCCAGTGGATGTGGCTGGAGCACTTGTCCAACCTGCTCTACGTACTGCTGCTGATCATCTGGGAGCCGGTCTACGTCGCCTGCGGCTTCACCCTCTACCTCAACCGCCGCACCGCCCTGGAAGCCTGGGATATCGAGCTGAACTTCCGCCGTCTGCGCCAGCGCCTGACCGGCAGTGCCTACGCCTTGCTGCTCGGTTGCGCCGTGCTGCTGACCCAGCTGCCCAGCCATGCCTGGGCCGACACCTCGCCAATCGCCAGCGAAGAGGTTGAGCAGAGCGACTCGCAAGGCCCCGATGCCCCGCGCCTGCTGAAACAGCCGCTGACCAGCCAGGCCGCGCGTGCAAGCATCGAAGCGCTGCTCGACGAGCCGCCCTTCCAGCACCGCGAAACCGTCACACGCTGGCGCCTGGGCGAGGAGAAGCCTGCTGAGGAAGCCAAGCCGGAAGACGTCGAAGCCTTCATCGACATGCTCAAGAACCTGCTCAAGCTGGGCGAATGGTGGAAGAGCCTGGACGTCGTCGCACAGATCTTCGAAGTGCTGCTGTGGGCAGCGCTGGCCGCACTGCTGGCTTTCGTCCTGTGGCGCTACCGCGAATGGCTGCAGACCTTTGGCGAACGCATCGGCCTGCCGGCGCGCCGCCGACACGCCGCACCGCAGCAGCTGTTCGGTCTGGAACTGGCACCGGAGACGCTGCCCGACGATGTCGCCAGCGAAGCCGAGCGGCTCTGGACCGAACAGCCGCGCGCAGCATTGGGTTTGCTCTACCGCGCCCTGCTCAGCCGGCTCTTGCACGAACACCGCCTGCCCTTGAAACAGTCGCACACCGAAGGTGAGGTGCTGCACATGGTCAGCGGCCTCGGGCAGCAGAGCCTGGAGGATTACAGCCGTCAACTGACCCTGCATTGGCAGGCCCTGGCCTATGGTCATCGCCCGCCTGCCGAGTCGCTGCGTCAGGGCCTGTGCCAGGGCTGGCGTAACTTGTTCGGCCAGGAGCGTGCAGCATGAGTCGGCGCGCCGGTTTCGCGCTCAGCATGGTCCTGCTGCTGGGCCTTGGGCTGCTCGCCATTTATCTGCTGGGCAAGCTCGAACCTTATGAGGAAGTGGTCGAACACGGTCCTTCTCCCGAGGTTGCCAGCAGCCCTTACCTGGCTGCCGAGTACTTCCTGCGCAAACAGGGCATCGACGCCCGCCGCGCCGAGGGCCTGGAAGTGCTGGACGGGCTGCCCAGCGAGGGCCAGACCCTGATGCTCCTGGCTGATCGCGGCAACATGACGCCGCGCCAGGTCGAGCGCGTGCTGCAATGGACGGCTAACGGCGGCCATCTGCTGTTCATCGCCGAACGCCTGTGGGACGAAGAGGAAGGCAAGAGCGGCGACCTGCTGCTCGATCTGCTCGGCATTCAGCAATACATGAGTGACGAACTGGACGACGACGAAGCCAGTGAGCCCGAGCCAGAGAGCGAAGCGAGCGAGGACTACCCGCAACTCACCAAGCTCTACCTGGAGAACGAACAAGCCCCGGCCTACATCGCCTTCGACACCGACTTTCACCTCTACGATGCGCAGAACCGGGCTCACGCCTGGGCCAACAGCGACGCTGCCACGCATCTGCTGCAGCTTTACCACGGCGATGGCCTGATCACCGTACTCAGCGACCCGTGGATCTGGCAGAACCGCAGCATCGACGAATACGACCACGCCTGGCTGCTCTGGTATCTGAGCCAGGACAGCGCCGTGACCCTGCTCTACCACGCCGACAGTGACGGCCTGGCGCGCCTGCTCCTGCGCCATTTCCCGCTGGCCTTGCTGCTGCTGGCGCTGTTGATCGGCGCCGCGCTGTGGCACTTCGGCGTACGCCACGGCCCGCTGCAGGCGCCAGCCAGCCGTGCCCGTCGCCAGCTTGAAGAACACCTGCGCGGCAGTGCAGATTTCCTCCTGCGCCGCAGTGGCCAGCACAGCCTGCTCAAAGGCCTGCAACAGGACATCAATCGCCGCGCCCGGCGCCGCTACCCCGGCTTCGAGAAACTCGCCGTCGCCGAACAATGGCAGGTGCTCGGTCGCCTGACCCGCCTGCCCGCCAGAGACATCAGCCAGGCCATGCGCCCATTGCCGCCGCAGCGCCTGTCCGCCAGTGACTTCACCCGCCAGGTCGCCCACCTGCAAACCCTCAGGAATGCCCTATGAGCGAGACCCCCGAGAACGACAACCTGCCGGCGCAGGACGCCCCGGCTGCCGCACCGAGCAATCCGCAGATGCAGCAGCGCCAGCGTGCCAGCCAGCTGGCCCAGGCCCTGCGTGCCGAGTTGCGCAAGGCCGTGATCGGCCAGAGCGCAGTGATCGACGATGTGCTGACTGCACTGATCGCCGGCGGCCATGTGCTGGTCGAGGGCGTGCCCGGCCTCGGCAAGACCCTGCTGGTGCGTGCCCTGGCACGTTGCTTCGGCGGCGAGTTCGCGCGCATCCAGTTCACCCCGGACCTGATGCCCAGCGATGTCACCGGTCATGCCGTGTACGACATGCAGAGCGAGCAGTTCAAACTGCGCAAGGGCCCGGTGTTCACCAACCTGCTGCTGGCCGATGAAATCAACCGCGCGCCGGCCAAGACCCAGGCCGCGTTGCTGGAGGTGATGCAGGAGCGCCAGGTGACCCTTGAAGGTCGCGCCCTGCCGGTACAGCTGCCGTTCATGGTGCTGGCGACCATGAACCCGATCGAGCAGGAGGGCACCTACCCGCTGCCGGAAGCCGAACTGGACCGTTTCATGCTCAAGCTGCGCATGGATTATCCGCAGCAGGACGAAGAGCTGAACATGGTGCGCCAGGTGACGCGCTCGGCCAAGGCCGACATGCTCGAAGTCAGCCCGCTGCGTACCCTGCTGCAAGCCAAGGACGTATTGGCGCTGCAGAAGATCGCCAGCGATCTGCCGCTGGACGATCAAGTGCTCGATTACGCCGTACGCCTGGCCCGCGCCACCCGCAGCTGGCCTGGCCTGGCCATGGGCGCCGGACCACGCGCCTCGATCGCCCTGGTACGCGGTGCCCGTGCTCGCGCGCTGCTGCGTGGCGGTGACTTCGTCCTGCCGGATGACATCAAGAGCTGCGCGCTGGCGGTACTGCGCCATCGTGTACGCCTGGCGCCCGAGCTGGATATCGAAGGCCTGTCGGTGGATCAGGTCCTGCAACAGGTGCTCGATCAGGTGCCGGCACCGCGCCTATGAAGCCTTCGCGCCTGCTCCTCGGGCTGCTCGGCGGCCTGTTCGCCACTGCCGTATTGCTCGGCGCCCTGCCCCTGCTCGGCATACGCCTGGCGGACAGCCTGATGCCAATGGCCTGGGGGCTGTCACTGGCGTTGCTGCTGGTCGCGACGGTCGACGCGCTATGGCTGCGTCGCCAGCGTTCGCCGCGTCTGCAGCGCGTCTTACCGGGCAACCTGCCGCTCGGACGCTGGAGCGAGGTGCAGCTGATCGTTCACCACGACTTCGCCCAGACACAGGAAATCGAGGTCTTCGACCATGTGCCAGAGGGCATGGCCTTCGACTTTCTGCCGCAACGCGTCACCCTGCATCCTGGCCAGCAGACGTGCGCCAGCTATCGCCTGAAACCATTGATCCGCGGGCACTTCCACTTCGCCCTGTGCGAGCTGCAGTTGCCCAGCCCGCTGCGCCTGTGGCGAGCCAAGCGCCTGCTGCCGCTGCCCGACGAAAGCCGCGTCTACCCGGATTTCGCGCGCCTCTACGGCGCGCAACTCAAGGCCGTGGATGACTGGCTGAGCCAGTTGGGTGTACGCCAGCGTCCACGGCGCGGCCTGGGCCTGGAATTTCACCAGCTGCGCGAATTTCGTGACGGCGACACCCTGCGCCAGATCGACTGGAAGGCCACTGCACGCAAACGCATTCCCATCGCTCGCGAGTATCAGGACGAACGCGACCAGCAGATCGTCTTCCTGCTCGACTGCGGCCGGCGCATGCGCAGCCAGGACGACGAGCTGTCGCACTTCGACCATGCCCTCAACGCCTGCCTGCTGCTCAGTTACGTAGCGTTGCGCCAGGGCGATGCGGTTGGCCTGGCGACCTTCGCCGGCAACCAGTCGCGCTACCTGGCGCCAGTCAAGGGGCCTGCCCAGCTGAACGTGTTGCTCAACGCCGTTTACGACCTCGATACCAGCCAGCAACCTGCCGATTTCAGTGCCGCCGCCGACCTGCTGCTGACGCGTCAGCGGCGTCGCTCGCTGGTGGTGCTGGTGACCAACCTGCGCGATGAAGACGATCAGGATCTGCTCGCTGCCGTGCGTCGCCTGTCGCGCCAGCATCGCGTACTGGTCGCCAGTCTGCGCGAAGAAGCACTCGACCGCCTGCGCCAGACTCCCGTGGAGCAATTCGATCAGGCCCTGGCCTACTGCGGCACGCTGGATTACCTCAACGCCCGCGCCGACCTGCACGAGCGCCTGGCTGCCCATGAAGTGCCAGTGCTCGACGCGCGCCCGGGCGAACTCGGCCCGGAGCTGGTGAGCAGTTACCTGGCCTGGAAGAAGGCCGGCGCACTGTAGGGACCACTAGCAAGCACCGTCGCGGTCATCGCTGCGCTAAAAACACACGCAAAACAGCAGGTAAGCTCCGCGTTTTCGCAGGCCTTGGCGCTGCGCTGCGTGCCTCACCTGTTTTTAGAGGTTCTCTTTTTAGAAGCAACTGCTGGCGCAGCAGGTTGTCGAAGACATTGCTGCAACCGCCCTCGCACCGGCTTTTCCACACAGATGTTGCGTGGTTATGGCCGTGGCCGGGTGCTATGATCCCGAGTCTGCGGCGCAAAGAGTACAGACTCGACGCCGCCTATAGGCCGCCCGTGATCGGCCTTGCGCATACCGCACACGACCTGAGTAGGAGATAGAACATGGCTTTTGAATTGCCGCCGCTGCCTTATGAAAAGAACGCCCTCGAGCCGCACATTTCCGCCGAGACCCTCGAATTCCACCACGACAAGCACCACAACACCTACGTCGTGAACCTGAACAACCTGGTGCCGGGCACCGAGTTCGAAGGCAAGAGCCTGGAAGAAATCGTCAAGACTTCCTCGGGCGGCATCTTCAACAACGCCGCTCAGGTGTGGAACCACACCTTCTACTGGAACTGCCTGTCGCCGAACGGCGGTGGTCAGCCGACTGGTGCCCTGGCTGACGCCATCAACGCGGCCTTCGGTTCCTTCGACAAGTTCAAGGAAGAGTTCAGCAAGACTTCCATCGGCACCTTCGGTTCCGGTTGGGGCTGGCTGGTGAAGAAAGCTGACGGCTCCCTGGCCCTGGCCAGCACCATCGGCGCTGGCTGCCCGCTGACTTCCGGCGATACTCCGCTGCTGACCTGCGACGTCTGGGAACACGCCTACTACATCGACTACCGCAACCTGCGTCCGAAGTACGTCGAGGCGTTCTGGAACCTGGTGAACTGGGACTTCGTCGCCCAGAACTACGCGGCCTGAATCCAAGCCCCGTAATGCGAAAACCCGGCCTTGATGGCCGGGTTTTTCGTTTCTGGCCCTGGCGTCGGCAGAGCGTCGAAACACGCAGGCGCCGGCGGCATGGATGCAGAAAGCAGACAGGCGCCCAAGGCCAAAGCCGGGGCAGTTTTTTCAGCAGTCTGCTAGAGAAGCCGGCGCGGTGAGAACTCCACCCCCTGCGCCTCCACACGGCTGACCGCCTGGCTCAGCACGCGGTCGGCACGCACCGGCCCGAGAAACTCGCAAAGCCCGATATAGAGCAGATTCAGCAGCTTGCGCAGTTGCTCAAGCCCCAGACTGGCGACTGCGTCGTCCCCGCCCTGCTCCAGCCAGATACGCAAGCGTGTCGACAGCTCGGCACTTACCCCCATGCCGGACAGGTTACCGGCGGCAAAGAGCCTCAATGCCATCTGCTGCGGGCTCTCTAGCTGCTCCAGCAAGGTCCGACTCAAGGCCAGGAAAGTCGATTGCGCAGCGCTATCAGGAGTCGCGACTTGCCGCACCGCCTCATTACGCCCCTGGCGCCAGGCGGTCAGTTGCTCCGACGGATCCGGCAGCAACTGCGCAGGAGGACCGGTCAAGGCACCGACCAACTCGCGGTACAGCCGCGCGCGCTCGACTTTTCGCTCGGTACGCAGCACCACCTCGGCGAGAAATTCATTGAGGGCGAACGGCGGCTGCTCCGCGTACTTGTTCTCCCACAGCGCCAGCAACGGCCAGACCTCTTCATCGGAAAAGTGCCCAACCAGGCCGGTATAGATCGCGCGTCGTCGCAGGCTCAATCTCATCCTCACCCCCTCCTCGACCATTGTTCACTGTCGAAGGTCTGCGTCAGATTGAACTCCGGATAACCGACTTCGGCATGTTCGGCGAAATCCAGACCGCGCTGCTCCTGCTGGGTCGAAACCCTCAGCCCGATGGTCCTGGCCAGCAGGAAGTAGAACACCAGAGCAACCGGAAAAGCCCAGGCAAAGGCGGCTGCCGCGCCCAATGCCTGCACGGCGACACGCTCCCAGTTGAACAGATCGCCCTGATAGAACAGACCCGCTGCCAACGTGCCCCAAATGCCGGCGAACCCATGGACCGGAATCGCACCGACGACATCGTCGAGCCGCATACGATCGAGCAAGCGCATGCCGTACACCACGACGAAGCCGGCAACCAGCCCGCTGAGCAACGCGAAGCCAGGCGCCATGCTGGCACAGCCGGCGGTGATACCCACCAGCCCGCCAATCGAACCGTTCACCGTGGTGGTCAAGAGCACCGGGCTGGATGCGCTGCGTTGCGCCAGTAGAGCGCCGAGCGCGCCAGCGACTGCAGCCAGATGGGTATTCAGGGCAATCAGCCCAAGGCTGCTGCTGACTTTCAGGTTGCTGCCAGCGTTGAAACCGAACCAACCGACCCAAAGGATGAAACCGCCCAATGCCACCAGACCGAGATTGTGCCCTGGAATCAGACGCGCCTTGCCATCGGGGGCGAAGCGACCGAGACGCGGGCCAAGCACCAGAATCCCCGCCAGTGCACACCAGGCACCGATGCTGTGCACCACGGTCGACCCCGCGAAGTCGATGAAGCCGAGCTTGGCCAACCAGCCCTGACCGCCATACAGGCCGCCCCACACCCAACTGCCGAATATCGGGTAGATCACACCGCTGATCAGCAGCGCACCGATCAGGTAGGCACCGTAGCGCGTACGCTCAGCCATCGCCCCGCTGGCAATGGTCGCAGCGGTGGCGGCGAACATCATCTGAAACAACAGGAAGGTGTAATCCCAGGGTTCACCCGCGTTGGGGGCGAAATGACTCATACCGAACCAGCCAGTGGCATTGGCGCCGAACATCAGACCAAAACCGAACAGCCAGAACACGATGCCGCCAACACAACAGTCCATGTAGTTCTTCATCATCACGTTGACAGCGTTCTTGGCCCGCGCCATGCCACTCTCCAGCAAGGCGAACCCCGCTTGCATGAAGAACACCAGCACACTGGCCAAGACCAGCCAGGCCGTATTGGCAGCCTCTTCACTGGCAGCCTGAGCCTGCGGGGCAAAGCTGATAACGACGAGCAACAGCATGAGCGTTTTCATCACGGTTCCCTCCTGTGCGATGCCCGACGTTCGCAACTCTTGTGCCAGCCTCGAATCAGGCGACAAACTGCGCTACTGCGGACGCCACGACGAAACGCGGCCAATACCACCAAGAGCGCTCAAGTCGGTCACCATCGCACCGACACAGAGCAAGGAATTGCGCTGAAGACGTCGACTCGCACCAGGAGCGACCCTTGAGGAATAAAAATTGCCACCAGAGGTGATGGCCCTTTGACGGCCAAGATTAGATTGCCAATACTCTCGTCTGACTGACGCTGTAAGCATCGACATAAGGAATTGCCTTTGAAGCTGGATTTGAAAAACAGCTTGTCACTCAAGTTGCTCCGTGTGGTGCTGCTTTCAGCACTGGTGGTCGGGGTGGTGCTGAGCTGCGCGCAAATCGTGTTCGATGCCTACAAGACGCGTCAGGCCGTCTCCAACGATGCTCAGCGCATCCTCGGCATGTTCCGTGATCCCTCGACCCAGGCGGTGTACAGCCTGGACCGGGAAATGGGCATGCAGGTGATCGAGGGGCTGTTCCAGCACGAGTCCGTACGCTACGCCGCCATCGGCCACCCCAACGAACCGATGCTTGCCGAACGCACGCGGGATCTGGCGCAGATTCCCACGCGCTGGCTGACCGATCCGATCCTTGGCCAGGAGCAGCATTTCTCCACCAAACTGGTAGGTCGCGGCCCCTACAGCGAGTACTACGGCGACCTCAACATCACCCTCGACACTGCGCCCTACGGCGAGAGTTTCGTCACCAACTCGGTGATCATCTTCATCTCCGGCGTGCTACGCGCCATGGCCATGGGCCTGGTGCTCTATCTGGTCTACCACTGGCTGCTGACCAAGCCTCTTTCACAGATCATCGAGCACCTCACCAACATCAACCCCGACCGCCCCAGCGAGCACAAGCTGCCCATGCTCAAGGGCAACGAGAAGAACGAGCTGGGCTTGTGGATCAATACCGCCAACCAGTTGCTCTCCTCTATCGAACGCAACACTCACCTGCGCCGTGAGGCCGAGAACAGCCTGCTGCGCATGGCGCAATACGACTTCCTCACCGGCCTGCCCAATCGCCAGCAGCTGCAACAGCAGCTCGACCAGATTCTCGAAGACGCCGGTCGCCTGCAGCGTCGTGTCGCTGTTCTGTGCGTCGGCCTGGATGACTTCAAGGGCATCAACGAGCAGTTCAGCTATCAGAGCGGTGACCAGCTACTGCTGGCGCTGTCCGACCGCCTGCGCAGCCACAGTGGCCGCCTTGGCGCCCTGGCCCGTCTCGGTGGCGATCAGTTCGCCCTGGTGCAGGCCGATATCGAGCAACCTTACGAGGCCGCGGAACTGGCGCAGAGCGTGCTCGACGATCTGGAACTGCCCTTCCAGCTCGATCAGCACGAAGTACGTTTGCGCGCCACCATCGGCATCACCCTGTTCCCCGAAGACGGCGACAGCACCGAGAAGCTGCTGCAGAAAGCCGAGCAGACCATGACCCTGGCCAAGAGCCGCTCGCGCAACCGCTACCAGTTCTACATCGCCAGCGTCGACAGTGAGATGCGCCGTCGCCGCGAGCTGGAAAAGGACCTGCGCGATGCCCTCGCGCAGAACCAGCTGCATCTGGTCTATCAGCCCCAGGTGGACTACCGCGACCATCGCGTGGTTGGCGTCGAAGCGTTGCTGCGCTGGCAGCACCCGCAACATGGCTTCGTCGCGCCGGACCTGTTCATCCCGCTGGCGGAGCAGAACGGCACCATCATTCCCATCGGCGAGTGGATTCTCGACCAGACCTGCCGCCAGCTGCGCGAATGGCATGACCAGGGGTTCAGCGACCTGCGCATGGCCATCAACCTGTCCACGGTGCAGCTGCACCATGCCGAACTACCACGCGTGGTCAACAACCTGATGCAGGTCTATCGCCTGCCGCCGAAGAGCCTTGAGCTGGAGGTGACCGAGACCGGCCTGATGGAAGACATCAGCACCGCGGCGCAGCACCTGCTCAGCCTGCGCCGCTCTGGCGCGCTGATCGCCATCGACGACTTCGGCACCGGCTATTCGTCGCTGAGCTATCTGAAGAGCCTGCCGCTGGACAAGATCAAGATCGACAAGAGTTTCGTCCAGGATCTGCTCGAGGACGAAGACGACGCCACCATCGTTCGCGCCATCATCCAGCTGGGCAAGAGCCTGGGCATGCAGGTCATCGCCGAAGGTGTGGAAACCGCCGAGCAGGAGGCCTACATCATTGCCCAGGGTTGCCACGAGGGTCAGGGCTACTTCTACAGCAAACCGCTGCCAGCTCGCGAACTGACCCTGTTCCTCAAGCAGGCAAGGCGCCTGAGTTCCGCCGCGACGCTGTGATCCTCACCGACGAAAACGCCGCGATCTGTCGCGGTGTTTTCGTTTGAGCGCAATAACCGGCTCACCAGTTCTGCACACCCAATATCCAGGCAGTGGCCAATGCCCCGCCCAGGCACAGCACAGCGCCCCCGGCGGCTTGCCAGTAAAAGCTGCGGGCCAGCTCGTCCTCTCCGCTGTTGGAAAGAATGAACGGCTGGCGTTCGCCGGATTTGGCCATGTGATGCTGTGCCGGTTCGGATGCCTTTTGCCGATGCCTGTCCTCGGCCTCCAGTTGCGCCGCAAGTCGCACGCGATTCCACTCCTGCTCGTCGAGTTCGCCGTTGCCGTCACTGTCGAAACGTCGCAAAAGACCGGAGTAATCGCCTTTCCATTCGCGGATCACCTCGCCTTGCGCGGCATGCCTGTCGAACCCCTGTTGTGCCGCACCTCGTGTGCAAAAATCACCGATGGCATACAACGGCTGGCCGCTATGGAAGCGCTCCTCGCTGTAGCGATAACGCTGGCCGCTGCTCAGAAAGCCAAACAACCCGCTCTTGGCCGGGCCCAACGGATGCCGCAGATTGCCCTCCCAGACTTCGCGCACCGCAGCACGAATCTCGGCACCACGAGGGTCTATCAAGCATTCGCCGGTACCATCGACCAGGCGCAGCCAGGCGTCGCTGGCGCCACTCTCGACGACCCGCCAGCTGCGCTTCTTGCCACTGGAACGGTACTCCTCGATGCGAAAGCGCCACCACAGGCAGGGCTTACCGGTCAGAGGTCCACGCAGCTGCATGTCCGGCAGCTCTTCGAGCACACCATAGAGCTCGACGTAACCCTGCGCCGCCGAGCGAATCTTCGAGGTCGGAGTGTCGAGCAGATGGCGCGCCTGCGACCAGCGCCGCAGGCACCACCAGGCGCCAGCCAGGCAGGCACCAAGGGTCAGGGTGAGCGTGAAGAAGAAGCCGAAAGGGTCGACCTGCAACATCGGCAGACGCTCAGTTGAACAGCGACTTCAGATCGACGTCAGCTTTTTCCGCCTCACTGAACACCAGCAGCTCGGCCGCCTGGAAGTTGAACATGCGCGCGATGAGTACGTCGGGGAACTGCTCGATACGCACGTTATTCAGATTGACCGCTTCGTTGTACAGCTCGCGGCGGTCGGCGATGCCGTTTTCCAGGCCGCTGATGCGTTGCTGCAGGTGCTGAAAGCTGTCGTTGGCCTTCAGCTCGGGGTAGTTCTCGGCCAGTGCGAACAGTTGACCGAGGCCCGCGCGCAGGCCGCTCTCGGCCTTGCCCAGGGCACTGACATCCTGCTGCTCACGCGCGCTGGCAACGGCGCTACGCGCGGCAATCACCCGCTCCAGGGTCGAGCCTTCGTACTGCATGTACTGCTTGCAGGTCTCCACCAGCTTGGGCAGCTCGTCATGCCGCTGCTTGAGCAGCACATCGATGTTCGACCAGGCCTTGCTCACGCCATGCTTGAGGCGCACCAGACCGTTGTACAGCGACACCGCATAGGCGCCGAGCAGGACGAGGACAACGATGACGATCACGGCGGTTAGGCTCATGCAGTTTTCTCCATGCAGAACTGCGATTCAGGTACTGGCATTCTAACGGCAGCGCGGCGCCTCGGCAGCGATATCCCGCACAGCAACGAATAATGGCCTTTACACATAATGCGAAACATTTGCATTATGTTGCAGTTTTTCAGGTACCTCTGAGTACCGTCCACATTTCGACACGCAAAGGACCCCGCCATGATTCGTATGCCCCTGGCCTCCGCCAGCCTGCTGGCCATCGCCATTTCCCTCGCTGGCTGTGGCGAAGACAAAGCCCCTGCCACCCAGGCAGCCACCCCTGCTACCGCCACCGAGAACGCGGCCCCAGCTGCAGGCAAGGTCGACGAGGCGGCGGCCAAGGCCGTGGTCAACCATTACGCCGACCTGGCCCTGGCCGTGTTCAGCGACGCCGCCAGCACCGGCAAAGCGCTGCAAAGCGCTGTCGATGCGCTGCTTGCCGATCCCAGCGAGGCGACCCTGAAGGCCGCGCGCGAAGCCTGGCTGGCCGCCCGCGTGCCGTACATGCAGAGCGAAGTGTTCCGTTTCGGCAACCCGGTGGTCGACGAGTGGGAAGGTCAGCTCAATGCCTGGCCGCTGGACGAAGGCCTGATCGACTACGTCGCCGACGACTACCAGCATGCGCTGGGCAACCCGGGCGCGCAGGCCAACATCATCGCCAACACCGAGATCCAGGTCGGCGAAGACAAGATCGACGTCACCGAGATCAACGGCGAGCTGCTGGCCAGCCTGAACGAGCTGGGCGGCTCCGAAGCCAACGTGGCGACCGGCTACCACGCCATCGAATTCCTGCTCTGGGGCCAGGACCTCAACGGCACCAACCCAGGCGCCGGTGAGCGTCCGTACACCGATTATGTAGTGGGTGAAGGCGCCACCGGCGGCCACAACGAGCGCCGCCGTGCCTTCCTCAAGGCAGCCACAGACCTGCTGGTCAGCGACCTGAACGACATGGTCGAGCAGTGGAAAGACGGCGTTGAAGGCAACTACCGCAGCGAGCTGGTCGCCGACTCGGGCGAGAACGGCCTGCGCAAGATGCTGTTCGGCATGGGCAGCCTGTCGCTCGGCGAACTGGCTGGCGAACGCATGAAGGTCGCGTTGGAAGCCAACTCCACCGAAGACGAGCACGACTGCTTCAGCGACAACACCCATAACTCGCACTTCTACAACGGCAAGGGCATTCGCAACGTCTACCTGGGCGAGTACAAGAAGGTCGACGGCACCACCCTGACCGGTCCGAGCCTGTCCGAGCTGGTGGCCAAGGCCGATGCTCAGGCCGACACGACGCTCAAGGCCGACCTGCAGGACACCGAAGCCAAGCTGCAGGCCCTGGTCGACAGCGCCGAGAAGAACAACGTGCACTTCGACCAACTGATCGCGGCCGACAACGCCGAAGGCCAGCAACTGGTGCGCGATGCCATCGCCGCCCTAGTCAAGCAGACCGGTGCCATCGAGCAGGCTGCCGGCAAGCTGGGCATCAGCGACCTGAACCCTGACACCGCCGATCACGAGTTCTGATCGACGCCGCAGGTTGAAAAGCCGGCACCCCGCAAGGAGTGCCGGCTTTTTTTTGGCTCTTCGCATAGTTTGGGGAATGTGCGAGTTGACACCGGGCTGGCAATTAAGTGCTAGCTGTCGATGACTTGGCACTCTCCATTAGCACGCCGCCTGGCCTGATGGGTTTCGCCCCTTACGGGCGACTCACTTTCTTTGCTTGTGCAAAGAAAGTAAGCAAAGAAACACCCCCCTGCATACGGCCCCGGCTGCGCCGGGGTTCCCTCCTTCCATCACCGCTCCAGGGGCACGCTGCGAAGGGCCATCCCTGGCCCATCGCAGCTCTCGCGACATCCATGTCGCTCAACCCCTTCCACGGTGATTCCACTCGGCCTCCTGAAGGGGACTTGGGCGTCGTCTGTGAGATCGCGCTTCAAGAGCAAAAGCCAAACGCTACCGACTTTGATCTTCCGGAGATGTCGCAAGCTTGCGACCAGGTCCCGTCAGGAGGCCGAGTGGAGGTGTTGCGTAGGGGAGTGAGCCGCATGGATGCGGCGAGAGGCTTAAAGGGCCAGGGACGGCCCTTGTAAGCCGGCCCCCGGAGCAGCACCGGAAC
>NZ_LSSW01000012.1 GCF_001567565.1 Ectopseudomonas composti | reverse complement strand
CAGTGGACTCTGGAGTCTGCCACCTACGGCAAAGGCCAGTCCTACCTGTTCGGCTCCGCTGGTGGCGTCCAGCTGGGGATCTACAACAAGACCGAACAGGCCCGCTCCATCGACAAGCTCGACTATTGGGAAAACGTCTGGAAGCGTCGCGACAGCTTCGACGAAGCCGACCCGGATAACTACAACCCCGAGCAAGACGTGTGGCGCGTCGAGCTGCGTTATCACCACTCAGTGATCCAGCAATTCGCCTCTGGCTCGTTCGACCTGCAGACCAGCAAGATCATCGAAACCAACAGCTACGCAGCATTCGCACCGCACCTAGACGGCCTGTGGCGCTATGGCCTGCGCCAATTCAAGTTACTGGCTCGCCCTGGCTACTTCGAACCGATCTGGACGCTGATCCGCGACGACGTGCGCGTCGATCTGCCGGTCGATTCCCTGGTGGACGAAACCGAGTACAAACGCCAATACAAGACCTCGCGGGGCTTCTCGGGAAAGAACGTCGAGCTATTCCTGGGAAACTTCGTCAGCCTGCTGGCACGGGAGCGAGTGGGCGCTAGAAAGGCTTTCTATCGGCTCAAGGATTGGGAATGCTGGCCGGTGATCCGTGACCACTATGCCGCGAAAGGCATGGACGAAGACGGGCTGTATAAGCACATCAAAGGCATTCTTGAAGAACGGCATGTTCGTTGGGGGCGTGCTGTCTGATGTTTGTTTGCCAAATACACAAACAAGACAAACACGCTGACGTTCACGCTCTTGGCCAGGGCCGACATCATGGCAATTGAGCAACTGCCTGACGGCCGCTGGAAAGTCGACGTTGAACCCATCAAGGGCCGTCGCTTCCGCAAGACCTTCAAGACTAAGGGTGAAGCCCAGCGCTTTGAAGCGACCTGCAGGGCCAATTGCATCGACTCGCCAGCCTGGACGCCCAAGCCGAAAGATCGTCGCCGCCTTTCCGAGCTCTGCACCCGGTATCACGAACTGCACGGCCATGCTTTGGCTGACGGTGCCGCGATACTCCGCACCCTGCAGAACCTGGCCAAAGACCTGGGCGACCCTATAGCGATCAAGCTCACCGGCAACGCCTTCTGCGAAACTCGAAGCGTGTTGCTCAAGGCTGGCATTCAAGGCAAGACGCTAAACAACCGGCTCGGCTACCTGAAAGCCCTGTTCAACGAGCTGCACCGCCTGGGCGATATCGACTACCCGAACCCGCTGGCCAAAGTCCGTCCGCTACGCCTGCAGGAACGCCCTATTTCGTTTCTCTCGACTTGCCAGATAGCCGAACTGCTCGAGGCCCTAGATGACCGCACCACCAGCCCAGGTATCGGCCTGATCGCTCGCGTCTGCCTGAGTACGGGCGCCAGGTGGGGAGAAGCCCAGGCGCTGACACCTGAGCGAGTGCGAAACGGCATGGTGACCTTTGCCAACACCAAGTCGAAGCGGACCCGGTCGATTCCTATCGATAGCGCATTAGAGAAGGCATTACACGTCTACTTCAAGCGGCACGGTCTGTTCACCAACTGCATGCTGACCTTTAGCCGTGTACTGGAGAAGACCTCGATCAAGCTCCCGGCCGGCCAGGCCACGCACGTACTGCGGCACACCTTCGCCAGTCACTTCGTCATGCGGGGCGGGAACATCCTGACGCTACAGAAAATTCTGGGGCATACGTCGCTGGCAATGACCATGCGCTATGCGCACCTGTCGCCGGACCATCTGCAGGATGCTTTGACCTTGAATCCGCTTTTCGACACTTCTTCGACACTTGCCGAAAGCTGAAAAGCAAAAAGCCCCGAAAACTTGTTAGCTTTCAGGGCTTTAGGTATTGCGAAAGTGGCGGTGAAGAAGAGATTCGAACTCTTGATACGGTTTCCCGTATACACACTTTCCAGGCGTGCTCCTTCAACCGCTCGGACACTTCACCGGATCTCGATTGGCTGTGCAGCCCGTCGAGGTGCGCTAATGTAGTCGAATGTTTTCCTGAAGGCAAATTTTTTTTAAAGGATTCATGCGCTTAAGTGCGTAGCGGATTTTCGTCGTCCTTGTCGGTGGGCTGCTCATCGAAGCGAATGTGGCCAAATAGCAGGAAACCCAGGGACATGAACAGGCCTACGCCGAATATCAGCAGCACCCCAGACGGGCTGCGCAGGTAGAAGCTTTCGCTGAGCACCACCGATGCCAGCAGCAGGCCGATCACGGCCAGCATGTAAAGAATGGAGTTGAAGGTATTCATAGGCTGCTCCTTTGGTGCGCGCCCACCTTAAAGGCCAGGCTTCGCGCTCGGCCAATTGCCATCCGACATCGCCACGATAGGCAAAAACACTGACCCACCAGTCAGCCGCGGCGCTTTACCAGAGCAGTTCGGCTGAGTACCTTCTGCCCACATTCGGCCCCGCGGCTCTAACAAGGAAAACTGCCATGAGCGACCTGATCAGCTATCAACTCGAAGACGGCATCGCCACACTCACCCTGAGCAATGGCAAGGTAAACGCCATCTCGCCCGATGTGATCGCTGCATTCAATGCCGCGCTCGATCGCGCTGAGCAGGATCGAGCCATCGTCATCGTGACTGGGCAACCGGGCATCCTCTCTGGCGGCTACGACCTGAAGGTGATGACCTCAGGCCCGCAGAACGCGATCAACCTGGTCGCTGCCGGCTCCACCCTGGCGCGCCGTATGCTCGCTCACCCCTACCCGATCATCGTTGCCTGCCCCGGCCATGCGGTGGCCAAGGGGGCGTTCATTCTGCTGTCGTCCGATTACCGCATCGGCGTCGAAGGTCCCTTCAATATCGGACTGAATGAAGTACAGATCGGTATGACCATGCATCACGTGGGCATCGAGCTGGCACGTGATCGCTTGCGCAAGTCGGCATTTCACCGCTCGGTGATCAATGGCGAGATGTTCGACCCGGCAGGCGCTGTGGAGGCCGGCTTCCTGGACAAGGTGGTGCCGGCCGAACAATTGCTGAGCACCGCACAGGCCGTGGCGCAGCAGATGAAGAAGATCAATATGACTGCGCACAAGAACACCAAGCTGAAGGTGCGCAAGGCGCTGCTGGAAACCCTCGATGCCGCCATCGAGCTGGACAAGCAGCACCTGATGTAAGCACGCAACACCGCGCAAACGAAAAGCGCCGCTTCCGTTGAGGTCGCGGCGCTTTTTTGTTCAAGACATTTGATTGCTGTCGAGTACCACTTCGCACAGCTCACGCTGTGAGTCAGCCGGAATAGTCGAGGGCCGTCCAGGCGCGGCTCAGACCTTGAGCCAGCACACAGCCAGGTCTGCTCAGTTGCTCGTTGAAGGACGCCGGCAGCAGAGTGGTCTCTCCCTCAGCGGCGCCGTGTCGCTCGGTCAGCCACTGCAGCTTGCCGCAGTTGGGCGTCTCGATCACGTAACTGGCTGCGATGTTCGAGTGGTGGCTGGGCAGACGAGTCACGTCCAATACGACACCCGCCTCCTCGACTCGATGACCATCTGAAACCAGCACGGCCCAGGCCTGCTCGCCCTCGATGACCAGATAGGCGCCGTTGGCCTGTGGTCGCTCGACCTGTGGTTGCGCACAGCCGCTGAGCAGGGCCAATAGCACAATCGTCATCAGCATCTGTTGCATTGCCAATACCCCCTTGCAAGGCGCCCACAGCGGTGCGGTGGACGGGTTGTTGTCGCCTGAGTGAGGTCACTATCACCCAATACTGTTTATTTGTACAGTATTTTTCGATTACCCTGTTCCGCAGGTAAAACACCGATCAAACAGGAGCGCCATCATGCTGGACGTACTGCAGCTGAAACACCGAGTGAACCGCATGCCGCTGGAGCGCGTGCGCGACATGGTCGATGAGCTGTTGCTCGAGGGAATCGTCATGGAGAACCGCACGCCCTTTAATCGCCAGCACTTCAATACCTGCTTCGCCGAAATCGAGGCACTGCTGCAACGCGCTGGCTACCATCGCCAGCTAGACGTGGTTGGCTATCAAGGGCTCGCCTATGCCCTGTTTGACCCAACCCGTTGGGAAGCCGTCGAGGTACTGCACTGGCTACGTGACTTCGTCGAACTCAAGCAGCAGCACTCCTGCAGCTGAGCAGCACTGCACGCTCCGAAATTGGCCAGCCGCATGGCTGCTGCACAGTATTTGGGCAGTTCATGCAGGCACGCGGCTCTTCTCAAGAGCCATCTGGCTTTCTGTATCTCATTGAAAAATATGGTGATGCCGACGCATTAGCTCTGCGTTCCAGCGAGCTGGCAAAAGCCTTGCTAAGGGAAACCCAACAACGCTCCTGATCGCCAACGGCGGTGATTCGGACACACAGACAAAGACGTCAAAGACACCTTGTTGCCATCGGCTTCAGGTTGTCTGCGACGTCTTTTTTCGTTTCTGCAAGTCGAGGAGTTGCCATGCGCCATCGCCTATCCCCCAATCGCCGCCTTTCTGTGCTGGGTTTGACCCTCAGTTTGCTGACTGCACCTCTGCTACACGCTGCCGAGCCGGAAAAAGCCGAACTGAAACTTGGCTTTATCAAGCTCACCGACATGGCGCCGCTGGCCATCGCATACGAAAAGGGTTTCTTCGAGGATGAAGGGTTGTACGTGACCCTCGAGGCACAGGCCAACTGGAAAGTGCTGCTGGACCGCGTGATCGACGGTGAGCTGGATGGCGCACACATGCTCTCCGGCCAGCCGCTGGGCGCCACCATTGGCTTCGGCACCAAGGCCGATGTGGTCACTGCCTTCACCATGGATCTCAACGGCAACGCCATCACCGTTTCCAACGACGTCTGGAAGGCGATGAAGCCACACGTACCCATGGCAGACGGCAAGCCCGTGCACCCGATCAAGGCCGACGCGCTCAAGCCGGTGATCGAGCAATACGCCACCGCCGGCAAGCCGTTCAACCTGGGCATGGTGTTCCCGGTGTCGACGCACAACTACGAGCTGCGCTACTGGCTCGCCGCCGGCGGCATCAACCCCGGCTACTACGCTCCCGAGAAAGGTGACATCAGCGGCCAGATCGACGCCCAGGCGCTGCTCTCAGTCACCCCGCCGCCACAGATGCCGGCCACTCTGGAGGCCGGCACCATCAGCGGCTACAGCGTCGGCGAGCCGTGGAACCAGGCGGCCGTTTTCAAGGGCATCGGCGTGCCCGTCGTGGCTGACTACGAGATACGCAAGAACATGTCGGAGAAGGTTTTCGGCGTCTCGCGTAGCTGGGCCGAGGCCAACCCGGAAACCCATAAGCGGCTGGTCAAGGCTCTGATCCGCGCCGGCAAATGGCTTGACGAGAACGACAACGCCAATCGCGCCGAAGCCGTGGAAATTCTCTCGCGCCCTGAATACGTCGGCGCCGACGCCAAGGTGATCGCCAATTCCATGACCGGCACCTTCGAGTTCGAGAAAGGCGACAAGCGCGAGGTGCCGGATTTCAACGTGTTCTTCCGCTACCACGCCACCTACCCCTACTACTCCGATGCCATCTGGTACCTGACCCAGATGCGCCGCTGGGGGCAGATTAGCGAAGCTAAGCCGGACAGCTGGTATCTGCAAACCGCCAAGCGCGTTTTCCTGCCGGATATCTACCGCGAGGCGGCCGCCGAGCTGATCAGCGAAGGCCTGGCCTCGCCGGACGACTTCCCTGCGACCGATGAGGACGGCTTCCGTGAACCGCTCGCCGACACCATCGACGGCGTCGTCTACGACGGCCACCAGCCCAACGCCTATCTGCAGCAGTTCAGCATTGGTCTGAAGGGCGACAGCGCGCTCTAAGCCAGCTTGGCAGCGCCGCTCTGCGGCGCCACAACCGACCAGAGGACAGGACGATGAGCAATCCCAACGTTGCCACCCCGATCCAGCAGACTCTCAAGACGGCGCGTCACAGCGCCCTGATCAAACGCCTGGCCAGCAGCCTGATTCTGCCGGCGCTCGGCATAGCCGTATTCCTGCTGTGCTGGCAGGGCCTGGCCAATCATATCCAGACCAGTCTCGGCCAGTTCCCCGGGCCGCTGCAGGTCAGTGAGCAGTTCGCCGGACTGATGGCAGCCCACCAGCGCGAGCAGGACAAGGCCGCCGCCTTTTATGAGCGCCAGGAGACGCGTAACGCCGCCCTGCTGGCCAAGAACCCGGCCGCCGAGGTGAAGATCCGCCCTTATACCGGCAAGCCGACCTTCATCCAGCAGATATTCACCAGCCTCTATACCGTGGCGGCCGGCTTCGTGATCGCGTCATTGCTGGCCGTTCCGCTGGGTATCGTCTGCGGCCTGAGCAAGTCGCTGTACAGCGCGCTCAACCCACTGATACAGGTGTTCAAGCCCGTCTCACCGCTGGCCTGGCTACCGCTGGTGACCATGCTGGTCAGTGCTCTGTACGTCAGTGACGACCCGCTGTTCGCCAAGTCCTTCCTCACCTCGGCCTTCACTGTGGCGCTGTGCTGCCTGTGGCCCACGGTGATCAACACCACGGTGGGCGTGGCCGGCATCGACAAGGACCTCAATAACGTCAGCAAGGTACTGCGCCTTTCACCACTGAGCCACGTACGGCGCATCGTGCTGCCAGCCGCACTGCCGATGATCTTCACCGGTCTGCGCCTGTCCCTGGCCACCGGCTGGATGGTGCTGATCGCCGCGGAGATGCTGGCGCAGAACCCGGGTCTGGGCAAATTCATCTGGGACGAGTTCCAGAACGGCAGCTCCAACTCCCTTGGCCGGATCATGGTGGCGGTGATCGTCATCGGCCTGATCGGCTTCGCCCTCGACCGTCTAATGCTTGTCCTGCAGCGGCTGTTCAGCTGGGACAAGAACGCTGTATTGCGCTGATCCAGGAGCCCTGTCATGAGCCATCCGCACCTCGAACTGACCAACGTCGGCATCGACTTTCCCACCGAAAAGGGCCTGTTCTGCGCGCTGCAGAACGTCAATCTGAAAATCGACAAGGGCGAATTCGTCTCACTGATCGGCCATTCCGGCTGCGGCAAGTCGACAGTGCTGAATATCGTCGCGGGGCTTCATCAGGCCACCGCCGGCGGTGTGATCCTCGATGGCCGTGAGGTCACCGAGCCCGGCCCGGAGCGCGCCGTGGTGTTTCAGAACCATAGCCTGCTGCCCTGGCTCAGTTGCTACGAGAATGTCGAGCTGGCCGTACACCAGGTATTCAAGGGCAGCAAGTCACGCCAGGAGATGCGCGACTGGATCGACCACAACCTGGCTCTGGTGCAGATGACGCATGCTCGCGACAAGCGCCCCGGCGAGATTTCCGGCGGCATGAAGCAGCGCATCGGCATCGCCCGCGCGCTGGCCATGCAACCCAAGGTGCTGCTGATGGACGAGCCGTTCGGCGCCCTTGATGCCCTGACCCGCGCCCACCTGCAGGACTCACTGATGGAGATCCACGCGGAGCTGGGCAACACGGTGATCATGATCACCCATGATGTCGACGAAGCGGTGCTGCTCTCCGACCGCATCGTGATGATGAGCAACGGTCCGGCAGCTACCGTCGGCGATATTCTCAAAGTCGAGCTGGAGCGCCCGCGTGAGCGTATGGCGCTGGCACACGCAAGCCAGTACCACGCCTACCGAGCCGCCGTGCTGGAGTTCCTCTACCAGCGCCAGCAGCGGCCGGCAGCCTGATATCCATACGCCGCTCAGACTCATGAGTCTGAGCGGCGGAACCTCTGTGCCGTTAAGAGGACGAACATCTGCATTCAACCGACAAGCAGAGAAACCCGTGCTCGACCTCACCACCTGGAATCTGTCGATCCCCACTGAACCGACGCCCACCACCATCACCACTCAACGCCTGAACAACGGCTATCAGAGCCGTTACTTTCGCCGCAATGCCGACGGCAGTGTGACCTTCTGGGTGCCGGTCACCGGCTCGACCACAGCCGATGCCCGCTACCCACGCAGCGAGCTGCGCGAAACCCAGCGCGACGGTAACCTGGACAACTGGCTGCATGCGAGTGCGGACAGCTACCTCAGTGCAGTGTTGCAGGTCGACCAGGTGCCCAGTCGTAACAAGGTGGTGATCGGCCAGATCCACAGCACCGATGTGCCGGGCAGCCAGAATGACCCGTTGATCAAGCTGCAATACCACTACCGCCGCGGCGTTGGTCGCGTAGAGCTGCTGCTGCGCGCACACCCAGGCGACAGCGAGGTGCAGAACATCCTGCTGGCGGAAAACGTTCAGCTTGGCGAGCGCTTCGGTTACGACTTGCGGGTGACGCCCAGTGGACGTATCGGCATCAGTGTGGCCAGCGCGGATGGCGACGACGGCAGCTATTACCGTCAGTTGAGCAGCGCCTGGAGCACCCAGCACCTGTACTTCAAGGCAGGCGCCTACATTCAGGACAATTACGGGCCGGACAATGAAGGCGGCCGAGTAACCTTCTATCACCTCAACAGCTTGCACCGCTGAGGCAGGCTGCGGCTTACAATCGCGGTTTTTACGGACAATGGCCGCATCATGGCACGCCTGACCCTCGACTTTCCCGAAGACCAGTATTACTACAGCACCCACCTGACCGTGCGTGTCACCGACATCAATGGCGCCAACCACCTGGGCAACGACTCGATGATCTCGATGATTTCCGAGGCGCGCGCCCGTTTTCTCTTCGAGTTCGGCATCCGCGAAACCGATGGCAAAGGCACTGGCATCATCGTCACTGACCTGGCCACCACCTACCGGGCCGAAGCCCATGCGCGCGACCAGTTGCTGTTCGAAGTGGGTGTAATGGACTTCAACAAGTACGGCGGTGACATCACCTTCCGTATCACCCGCCCGGCTGACGGCGCGCTGGTGGCGATGGCCAAATCCGGCTTCGTGTTCTTCGACTATCTGCAGTCGAAGGTGGTGTCGATGCCGGAGTCCTTCAGCGCCAAGTTCCCCAAGGTCAATCGGCTCGACTGACTCAGCGATCCCAATGCTCAAGGGCTGCAGGAGAACAGGCGTCTGGCAAAAACTTGCACAGTTATTGCTGCCAATACCGTGACACATTGGCATTCGTCTGCTACGCCTAGGTTCATAACAGAAAAAAGGGGGATCGAGGATGACCGACACTTACCGCCGCGCCCGTCAGGCGGGGCTGCTGAGCAATCTGCTGGCACTCACCTTGCTGACTCTGCCACTCCCCACTCATGCAACCAGCGCTGTTCAACTTTCCAGCGTCCAATCTCAAGCCACTCTCAGCACCCAGCGCAGCTGAGCGCAATGCTCGCCCCATTCCGGGGCATAGCCGGCGTAAACGCCTCGTTTTACGGCAGTACCAGGTGTGCCGAACCTGGGTAGCACCTGATCCCAGGGCCTCTGCTCGACTGGCCCAGTTCTTGCCTTTCCCTTATATCAGGCAGCCAACGGCGGCTACCTCTCTCACGACAAAGACGTCGCTTCACCTCGCCTAAATGGGCTGTGGTGGTGCGGCGTTTTTTTTTCGTGTTCGCCCCAGTGACCGGGGCCGGTGCAGGCATCGCGATCCGAGCCTGCAGCGCAATCGCTCAAACCTGCTGTGGCTTTGGCCGCAGGGCTCTGCACCACAAGTGCAAGGCCTTCCCGGCAGACGCGGCCGCCGTGTCCACGACCACGGTTCGCCGCGCCTGGCCGGGCTCCTTCTCGCTGATGAGGTGATCGATGAATACAAGTTTCTGGAAAGCCGGCCATGCCCCCACCCTGTTTGCCGCCTTCCTCTATTTCGACCTGAGTTTCATGGTCTGGTACCTGCTCGGCCCACTGGCGGTACAGATCGCCACCGACCTCGACCTCAACGCCCAGCAACGGGGCCTGATGGTGGCCACACCGATTCTCGCCGGTGCCGTTCTGCGCCTGTTGATGGGCTTTCTCGCCGACCGCCTGTCGCCGAAGACGGCTGGCCTGCTCGGCCAGGTGGTGGTGATCACCGCGCTGTTCTGCGCCTGGCAGATCGGCATCGGCAGCTACGAGCAGGCGCTGCTGCTCGGCCTGTTCCTCGGTTTCGCCGGTGCCGCCTTCGCCGTCGCCCTGCCGCTGGCCTCGCAGTGGTATCCGCCGCAGCACCAAGGCAAGGCCATGGGCATCGCCGGCGCTGGTAACTCCGGCACCGTACTGGCAGCGCTGTTCGCTCCCGGCCTGGCGGCGCTGTCCGGCTGGCAGAACGTGTTTGGCTGGGCGCTTATCCCATTGCTGGCGACCCTGCTGATCTTCGCCCTGACGGCCAGGAATGCGCCGGAGCGGCCCAAGGCCAAAGCCTTCGGCGACTACCTCAAGGCACTCGGCGACCGCGACAGCTGGTGGTTCATGTTCTTTTACAGCGTCACCTTTGGCGGCTTCATCGGCCTGGCCAGCGCCCTGCCCGGCTACTTCAGCGATCAGTACGGGCTGAGCCCGGTAACCGCCGGCTACTACACAGCCGCCTGCGTGTTCGCCGGCAGCCTGCTGCGGCCGCTGGGCGGCGCCCTGGCCGACCGCATCGGCGGTATTCGTACCTTGCTGATGATGTACACCATCGCCTCGCTTTGCATCGCGGTGGTTGGCTTCAACCTGCCCAGCGCGAGCGCTGCCCTGGCCTTCTTCGTCGCGGCCATGCTCGGCCTTGGTGCCGGCAATGGCGCGGTATTCCAGCTGGTACCGCAGCGTTTTCGCAGAGAAATCGGCGTAATGACCGGGCTGATCGGCATGGCCGGCGGCATCGGCGGTTTCTTCCTCGCCGCAGGCTTGGGCACCATCAAGCAGCACACCGGCGACTACCAGCTGGGCCTGTGGCTGTTCGCCAGCCTCGGTCTGCTGGCCTGGGTCGGCCTGCACGGCGTCAAGCAGCGCTGGCGCACCACCTGGGGCAGCGCAGCGGTGACCGCTGCCCGGGTATGAGCGAATGGGCGGGTCGTGCCTCGACGATCCGCCCAGTTGCCCGGTGTCGTAGGGTGGATGACGTTTTTTCATCCACCTGATGGCACCGCTGGATCGCTAAAGCGCGATCCACACTAGGCTCAAAATGAAGGTTTGCGGCAAAGGCGGGACCGCATTGCACTGGTCAGGTAAAGCGGGTGCAGTCGACAACGACGCACTCGTGTCACGGGCCTGGGGCCCTGCCTTTGCCTGAACCCTGCCCCTAATAACCGTTCTACGGGAACCGCCCCATGACACTGCGACTGAGCATCGGCGAAACCAGCGCCACCGGCCCGCGCAGCGAGAATCAGGATGCCTTGCGTGTGGTTACCCCGGCACCGGCACTGGCGGCCAGCAAGGGCTACCTGCTTGGCCTCGCTGATGGCGTCAGCCAGTGCGCTGACGGCGGCCTGGCGGCCCGCGCGACCCTGCAGGCACTGGCGCTGGACTACTACTCCACGCCCGAAACCTGGCCAGTACAGCACAGTCTGGACCGTCTGCTGATCGCACATAACCGCTGGCTGCAGGCCAACGGCGGCGGCCAGCCACTGCTGACCACCCTCACTGCTCTGGTGCTGCGCGGCCGTCGCTACACCCTGGCGCATATCGGCGACAGCCGCGCCTACCTGTGGCGCGATGGTCAACTGCAGCGTCTGACCGAGGACCATGTCTGGGAACAGCCGGGCATGCAGCACGTGCTCAAGCGTGCCATGGGCCTGGATCAGCACCTGGTGGTGGACTACCGCGACGGCGAGCTGCAGTCAGGTGACCGTTTCCTGCTGGTCAGCGACGGCGTCTGGGCCTGCCTCAGTGACAAGCGCATCGGTGAGCTGCTACGCGACGATAACACCGAGGCGATCTGCCAGGCGCTGGTCTGCGAGGCCCACCGCGCCGGCAGCCAGGACAATGCCAGCGCCCTGCTGGTGCACGTCGAGCAGCTCCCCGAAGCCGCACTGGCCGACACCCTGGCCCAGCTCGAACACTGGCCGTTGCCGCCGCGCCTGCGTGATGGCCAGGCATTCGAAGGCTGGCAGGTCGAGCGGTTGCTCGGCGAATCGCGCCAGTCGCTGATCTACCGGGTGCGCGACGCCGACCACCAACCCTGGCTGCTCAAGACCCTGCCCACCAGTCGCACTGGCGAGGAGCAGGCCGGCCCGGCGCTGCTGCAGGAGGAATGGTTCCTGCGTCGCGTTGCCGGGCGCCACTTCCCCGAGCTGCATGCCCTGCCGCAGCGCCAGCACCTGTATTACGTGCAGCGCGCTTATGCCGGTCAGACCCTCGCCGCGCGCCTGCGCCAGCATGGCCCGCTGAGCCTGGCCGACTGGCAGGACCTGGCGCCGCGTCTGATCAAGGCGCTCGGCCTGTTGCACAGGCGCAATATCATCCACCGCGACATCAAGCCGGAAAACCTGTTACTCGGCGACGACGGCGAACTGCGCCTGCTCGACTTCGGCCTGGCCTACTGCCCGGGCCTGTCCCGCGACGAGGCCCATAGCTTGCCCGGCACCCCCAGCTATATCGCCCCGGAAGCCTTCGCTGGCAGCCCGCCCAGCGCGCAACAGGACCTCTACGCCGGGGGCGTAACGCTCTATCACCTGCTCACCGGCCACTATCCCCATGGCGAAGTCGAGGCCTTCCAGCACCCGCGCTTCGGCCAGCCAACACCGGCCAGCCGCTATCGTCCGGACCTGCCGGCCTGGCTCGACGAGATGCTCAAGCGCGCAGTTGCCGCCGATCCGGCGCAGCGCTTCGAGACCGCCGAACAGTGGCTGCTGGCCTTGGAAGGCAGCGAGCGCCAGTCGTTGAGCAATCACCCACGGCCACTGCTGGAGCGCGAGCCATTACTGGTGTGGCGCACCGTGGCGCTGATGTCGCTGCTGCTCAACCTGCTGCTGGCATTTCTGCTGCTCAAATAGCCGATTACGCACCAAGGCAGCGCGCAGCGCATCGCTAAGGTGCGCAGATGTACTCGGCTGATGCAGCAAAATGGCTGGAAAGCCTGAAAATTCGTGGTTTGATCGAGTTGGCACAAGGGCTGCATTCACAACGATCACGAACTACATAAGCACGACCTTCAACGACGAAGGCTGCATTTCCCGATAGAACGGGACCTGGACAAAGGCGTCCTCGCTAGGTGACTAGCGGGACGCCTTTTTTGTTTTTCTGGCCTGCCATTTCTGGCGGCCAGCTTTCCGTGACTATTGACTCAGGAGATAGCCGGCATGCAAAAACTCAAGCTGGTGATGATCGGCAACGGCATGGCGGGTGTACGCACCCTCGAAGAACTGCTCAAGCTCGCCCCCGACCTCTACGACATCACCGTGTTCGGCGCCGAGCCGCACCCCAACTACAACCGCATCCTGCTCTCCCCCGTGCTGGCCGGCGAACAGACCTTCGAAGAGATCGTACTCAACGATCTGAACTGGTACGCGGAAAACCACATCAAGCTGCTGCTCGGACGCAAGGTGGTCAAGATCGACCGCAAGAAGCGCCTGGTAATTGCCGACGATGGCAGCGAGGCCGAGTACGACCGCCTGCTCATCGCCACCGGCTCCAACCCTTTCATCCTGCCGATCCCGGGCAAGGACCTGGAGGGCGTGATCGGCTATCGCGACATCGCCGACACCCAGATGATGATGGAAACGGCCAAGACTCATAAGCACGCGGTGGTCATCGGCGGCGGCCTGCTCGGCCTGGAGGCCGCCAACGGCCTCAAACTGCGCGGCATGGACGTCACCGTGGTGCACATCGGCTGCTCGCTGCTGGAGCGTCAGCTCGACCGCACCGCCGGCGAGCTGCTGCAGAAGTCCCTGGAGGATCGCGGCCTGAAATTCCTCCTGCCCAAGCAGACCGCCGAGCTGCTGGACAACGGCGAGGGCCGTGTCTGTGCGGTGAAGTTCAAGGACGGTGAGGTGATCCCTGCCGACCTGGTGGTGATGGCCGCCGGTATCCGCCCCAACAGCGAGTTGGCCGAGAGCGCCGGGCTTGCCTGCAACCGCGGCATTCTGGTCAACGACACCATGCAAACCTTTGACCCGCGGGTTTACGCCATCGGTGAATGCGCCAGCCACCGCGGCATCGCCTACGGCCTGGTGGCGCCGCTGTTCGAGCAAGCCAAGGTCTGCGCCAACCACCTCGCCCAGCTCGGCTTCGCCCGCTACCAGGGCTCGGTGACCTCGACCAAACTCAAGGTTACCGGCATCGACCTGTTCTCCGCCGGCGAATTCATGGGCGGTGAAGGCACCGAGACGATCACCCTTTCCGACCCCATCGGCGGCGTCTACAAGAAGCTGGTAATCAAGGACGACGTGCTGGTCGGCGCGTGCCTGTACGGCGACACCGCCGACGGCGGCTGGTACTTCCGCCAGATCCGCGAGCAGCACAACGTCAGCGAGATCCGCGACCACCTGATGTTTGGCGAAGGCGCCATCGGCGACGTCGGCCACCAGGGTGCCGACAAGACCGCCAACATGCCCGACAGCATGGAAGTGTGCGGCTGTAACGGCGTGTGCAAGGGCACCATCGTCAAGGCTATCCAGGAGAACGGCCTGTTCTCCGTCGACGAGGTCAAGAAGCACACCAAGGCTGCCAGCTCCTGCGGCTCCTGCGCCGGTCTGGTCGAGCAGATCCTGATCAGCACCGTCGGCGGCGCCGCCGACGTCAAGCCCAAGAGCGAGAAAGCCATCTGCGGCTGCAGCGACCTCAACCATGGGCAGATCCGCAAGGCGATCCGCGAGCAGCACCTGACATCCATGGCGCAGGCCATGGAGTTCCTCAACTGGAGTACGCCCAACGGCTGCGCCACCTGCCGCCCGGCGCTGAATTACTACCTGATCTCCACCTGGCCGGGCGAGGCCAAGGACGATCCGCAGTCGCGCCTGATCAACGAGCGCGCCCACGCCAATATCCAGAAGGATGGTACCTATTCGGTGGTGCCACGCATGTGGGGCGGCGTGACCAACCCCGCCGAGCTGCGCCGCATCGCCGACGTCGCCGACAAGTACAACGTGCCCATGGTCAAGGTCACTGGTGGCCAGCGTATCGACCTGCTGGGCATCAAGAAGGATGATCTGCCGGCAGTGTGGAAGGAGCTGGACATGCCCTCCGGCCACGCCTACGGCAAGTCCATCCGCACCGTGAAGACCTGCGTCGGCAGTGAGTTCTGCCGTTTCGGCACGCAGAACTCGACCCAGCTGGGCATCGACCTGGAACACGATCTGTTCAATATGTGGTCGCCGCACAAGGTCAAGCTGGCGGTCTCCGGTTGCCCGCGCAACTGCGCCGAGGCCGGCATCAAGGACGTCGGCATCATCGGCGTGGACTCGGGGTTCGAGATCTACATCGGCGGCAACGGCGGGATCAAGACCGAAGTCGCCGAGTTCTTCGTCAAGGTCAAGACCGCCGAGGAGGTGCGCGAATACAACGCGGCCTTCCTCCAGTTGTACCGCGAGGAGGCCTTCTACCTCGAGCGCACCGTGCATTACATGCAGCGCGTCGGCATGGAACACATCAAGAAGGCCGTGCTGGAAGACGAAGCCAATCGCAAGTCACTGGCCGCGCGCCTGCACTACGCCCTGTCGTTCGAGCAGGACCCCTGGAAAGAGCGCATCGAAACGCCGCAACTGAAGAAAGAGTTCGACACCATCAAGGTCGCGCAACTCGAGGAGGCCTCCGTATGAACTGGCTGGATATCTGCGCCCTGGACGAAATCAACGTGCTCGGCTCACGCATCGTCACCGGCCCTAAAGGCGACATCGCCATCTTCCGAACCGCGGCCGACGAGGTCTTCGCCCTCGACGACCGCTGCCCGCACAAGGGGGGGCCGTTGTCCCAGGGCTTGATCTACGGCAAGCGCGTGGCCTGCCCGCTGCATAACTGGCAGATCGAGCTGGAGTCCGGCGAGGCCGTGGCACCGGACGTTGGCTGCGCACACCGGCACCACGCCAAGGTGGAGAGCGGCCGGGTGTTGCTGGCCCTCGCGCACAGCAGCTAGCCAGCCCTGAGGGAGGCGTTTCAGCGGCGACGATCGCGGCTAAAGCCCTCCCTGCAGAACTTCCCCGCGCCTCAGGAGCTACGAACATGGCCAGCCCCACTCAAATCACCGCCTCCACCTGCTGCTACTGCGGCGTGGGCTGCGGCGTACTGATCGAGCACGACAGCGAGCAGATCCTAGGCGTCGCCGGCGATCCCAGCCACCCGGCCAACTTCGGCAAGCTGTGCAGCAAGGGTTCGACCCTGCACCTGACTGGCGACCTCGACGCCCGCGCCCTTTACCCCGAGCTGCGCCTGGGCAAGGGCCTGGCCCGCACCCGCACGGACTGGGACAGCGCCCTCGACCACGCTGCGGCGGTGTTCGCCCAGACCATCCGCGAGCATGGTCCGGACAGCGTCGCCTTCTACATCTCCGGCCAGTTGCTGACCGAGGACTACTACGCCTTCAACAAACTGGCCCGTGCCCTGGTCGGCACCAACAACATCGACTCCAACTCGCGCCTGTGCATGAGCTCTGCCGTGGTCGGCTACAAACGCAGCCTCGGCGCCGACGCCCCGCCTTGCAGCTATGAGGACATCGAGCAGAGCGACTGCCTGCTGATCGCCGGCTCCAACATGGCCTACGCCCACCCGGTGCTGTTCCGCCGGCTGGAAGAAGCCAAGGCCCGCCGTCCGCAGATGCAGATCATCGTCGTCGATCCGCGGCGCACCGACACCTGCGAACTGGCCGACCTGCACCTGGCGATCCTGCCTGGCACCGACGTCGCGCTGTTCCACGGCATCCTGCATATCCTGCTGTGGGAAGGCTGGATCGACCGCAACTATATCGACGCCCACACCGAGGGCTTCGAAGCGCTGAAGAACCTGGTGCGCGACTATAGCCCGGCCGCCACCGCCGATATCTGCGGCATCAGCCTGGACGCGCTGCAGCGTTGCGCCGAACTGATCGGCAAAGCACCGTCGTTCCTCTCGCTGTGGTGCATGGGGCTCAATCAGTCCACTGCCGGCAGCGCGAAGAACAGCGCGCTGATCAACCTGCACCTGGCCACTGGGCAGATCGGCAAGCCTGGCGCCGGTCCCTTCTCTTTGACCGGCCAACCCAACGCCATGGGCGGCCGCGAGACCGGTAGCCTGAGCAATCTGCTGCCCGGTCATCGCGAGGCCAGCAACGCCGAACATCGCGCTGAAGTCGCCGCCTACTGGGGCGTCGATGCACTGCCACAGACGCCGGGCCTGTCCGCCATCGAACTGTTCGATGCTGTGCACGACGGACGCATCAAGGCGCTGTGGATCGCCTGCACCAACCCGGCGCAATCGCTACCGAACCAGAACAAGGTGCACGAAGCCCTGGCCGCCTGCCCCTTCGTCGTGGTGCAGGAAGCCTTCTTCACCACCGAGACCTGCCGCTACGCCGACCTGCTGCTGCCTGCCGCCAGCTGGGGCGAGAAGGAAGGCACGGTGACCAACTCCGAGCGCCGCGTCAGTCATGTACGCCGCGCCGTGCCAGCGCCCGCAGAGGCGCGGCCCGATTGGTCGATCACCTGCGACTTCGCTCGTCGCCTGGAACAACTGCTCCGCCCCAGCCTGCCCAGCCTGTTCGATTTCGCCGACAGCGAAGCGCTGTTCGAGGAATACAAGCACCTGACCGCCCAGCGCGACCTCGACCTCTCGGGGCTGAGCTACGCGCTGCTCGATGACCAAGGTCCCCAGCAATGGCCGTTCCCGTCAGGCGCCCGCCAAGGCACCGAGCGGCTCTACGGCGACGGCAGCTTCCCCACCCCCAGCGGACGCGCACAGTTCCACGCCGACCCGTACCGCGCACCGAAGGAAAAGCGCGAGGCGCGCTATTCGCTCACCCTCAATACCGGCCGCCTGCGCGACCAGTGGCACGGCATGAGCCGAACCGGCACCGCCGCGCGCCTGTTCGGCCATGTCGAGGCCGCCGTGCTCGGCCTGCATCCGGACGAGCTGCGCCGCCGTCGCCTGCACGACGGCGACCTGATCAAACTGCGTAGCCGTCGCGGTAGCCTGATCCTGCCGGTACAGGCCGACGACTCGGTGCGTCCCGGCCAGGCCTGGCTGCCCATGCACTGGGGCGACCGCTTCCTCAAGGGCCTGGGCACCAACGTGCTGACCCAGCCGGCCTTCGATCCGTTGTCCAAGCAGCCGGAGCTCAAGCATGCCGGGGTCGAGGTGGACAAGGTCGAGCTGCCCTGGCAACTGTTCGCCCTGGTAGAGGGTGAGGTGCAGAACCGCTTCGAGTCCCTGCGTCCGCTGTTCGAGGACTTCGTCTACGCCAGCCTCACCCCCACCGGTCACGAGCGCCCCGCTCTACTGATCCGCGCCGCCAGCGCCTTGGCGCCGCAGCCGGAACTGCTGGAGCAGATCGACCGCCTGCTAGGTCTGCATGAAGGGCCGGTGCTGGCCTATGACGATCCGCGCCGTGCCGTGGGCAAACGCGTGCGCATCGAGGACGGCCGCATCGTCAGCATTCGCCTGGCCGGTGAAACCGCCGCCAGCGAATGGCTCAGAAGCCTGTGGCTGGACGGCCAGGCCGACGCCGACTTGCGCCGCTGGCTGCTCGCCCCGGTCTCCGCACCGCCAGGCAATGCAGCCACCAGCAGCCACGGCAAGACCCTGTGCAACTGCCTGAACGTCAGCGAAAGCGCGGTGTGCGCCGGCATTGCACGCGGCCTGGATCTCGACGGCCTCAAGCAGGAGCTCAAGTGCGGCACCAGTTGTGGCTCCTGTGTCCCCGAAATCAAACGCCTGCTGGCTATCCGCCCGCTTGCAGTCAACGCGTAGAGGAACCCGATATGAACGCAAAAGTCTGGCTGGTGGGCGCGGGCCCAGGTGATCCCGAGCTGCTGACCCTCAAGGCGGTCAAGGCGCTGAGCCAGGCCGACGTCGTGATGATCGACGATCTGGTCAACCCCGCCGTATTGGAACACTGTCCTGGCGCTCGTATCGTCTCGGTAGGCAAGCGCGGCGGCTGCCGCTCCACCCCGCAGGCTTTCATTCATCGCCTGATGCTGCGCTATGCGCGCCAGGGCAAGTGCGTGGTCCGGCTGAAAGGCGGCGACCCCTGCATCTTCGGCCGCGGCAGCGAAGAAGCCGACTGGCTCGGCGCGCACGGCATCGAAGTGGAGATGGTCAATGGCATCACCGCAGGTCTGGCTGGCGCCACCAACTGCGGCATTCCTCTGACCCTCAGAGGCGTGGCGCGTGGCGTAACCCTGGTCACGGCGCATACGCAGGACGACAGCACGCTGAACTGGCAGGCGCTGGCGCAAAGCGGCACGACGCTGGTGATCTATATGGGAGTGGCCAAGTTGGCAGACATACAGGCCGGTTTACTGGCCGGCGGCATGGCGCCTGACATGCCGGTGGCGATGATCGAGAGCGCCTCTCTGCCTGAGCAGCGGGAGTTCCGTAGCAGCCTGCTAAGGATGCAAGCCGACGCCGTTGCCTTCGCCCTAAAGAGCCCAGCCATCCTGGTGATAGGTGCCGTGGCTGCGACAGGTCTACAGGCCGACCTTCCGCTGTCGCGGCAGGCCTGAGGCGGATTTTCTACAGGCAAAGAAAAACCCGGCCGGAGCCGGGTTTTCTTAAAGCACCAGATCGATTACTGCTGAACCTGAGCTTCTACTTCTGCTTCAACGCGACGGTTGATGGCACGGCCATCGGCAGTGGCGTTGTCAGCAACCGGACGGGTCTCACCGTAACCGGCAGTGTTCACGCGGCTACCGTCAACACCATACTGGTTGACCAGAACTTCACGCACGGCTTTAGCACGGCGCTCGGACAGTTTCTGGTTGTAAGCGTCGCTACCAACGGAGTCGGTGTGACCTTCAACAGTGGTGGTGGTCTGCGGGTACTGGTTCATGAAGTCAGCCAGGTTCTTGATGTCACCGTAGCTTTCTTCTTTCACGCGGTCTTTGTCGAAGTCGAACTTGACGTCCAGCTCAACGCGAACAGCTTCCATTGCTGGCTCCGGAGCAGGCTCAGGCATCGGCTCGGGTGCAGCGGCTACGACCGGAGCAGGAGCAGGCTTGCTGCCGCCACCGAAGTTCAGACCAACACCCACGCCGGCTTGCCACTCGGTGTCGCCCTGGTCGATGTTGTACAGAGCGTCGACGCCAGCACGGGCGTAGAACATTTCGGTGAAGTAGTACTTGGCGCCAGCGCCAGCGATGGCCAGGGTGGAATGGTTACGACCACCGCTGTTGGCGTCGCCGATGCTCTGATGGCCGAAACCAGCAGAAACGTACGGACGCAGACCAACACCCGGCTGACCGAAGTGGTAGATGGCCTTCAGGTCGGTCAGGTTGCCCTTGATGTTCTTGCTGCCTTGCGAACCTTCGCCACGCAGATCGTGGTATTCGCCATAGGACAGTGCCAGTTCGACGTCGTCAGTCAGGTAGTAGCCGATGCTGCCACCGAACAGATTGCCTTCGTTGTGCGCGTAATCACGCTGAACGTCGGTGAAGTAGCGATTGACGAAGCCCTCCACCTCGACAGCGCCTTGGCCTTGCGCCAGCGCGCCGAAAGAGGTTGCGGCGACGAGAGAGCCAATGACTACGCCCAAGGTGTTTTTTACTTTCATCCGTTAAATCCCCATCTTGGTGGTTAATAAGTCGCCGTTAACTTCAGTCGGCAACTTGCTGGCGATTTTATCAGGTATCGCCACTCCCTTAGTGGTCGGAAAGCTGAACTAAGTTTCGGAAGTGTCCGAAAATTTATCCCGCAACCGATCCAATGCTCGCTTGTAGCGCATTTTGGTTGCGCTCAAGCCCATGTGCATGATGTCGGCAATCTCTTGAAACTCGAGTTCGGCGACAAAACGCAACACCAGAATCTCGCGGTCGATCGGGTTGACGTGTACCAACCAGCGATCCAGACCGCCGCGCTCCTCGACTTTGGGTGTCTTGTCGTCGGAAGCTTCTTCGAGCGGATCCAAACTTAAAGCGTCGATCAACCGACGCTTACGCCGCTCTTTTCGATATTGAGTAATGCATTCGTTGTAGGTGATGCTGTATAGCCAGGTTTTGAACTTGGACTTACCCTCAAAGTTCTTGAGGCCATAAAGAACTTTGAGCATGACCTCCTGACAGACATCATCAGCATCCCTTTCGTTCCCTAAATAACGCGCACAAACGTTAAATAATGTTCGCTGGTAGCGACGCATCAGCTCTTCATACGCACGAGTGATGTGAAACAACTCGTCGTGGGCGCGCGCCACCAGCTCTTCATCGGTGAGCTCGCGGGGGTCGTAGCGCGTGGGCAGGGCTTGAGCTTTGTTCAAAACGAGTCGGGCCGACGGTCAGGACGAAAAGTGCCCGGCAGGTCACACCTGTCGGGCAGCTGCATAAAATAACAGATTGGCGTCAGCGACTGTTCACGCGTTGCTCGAGCATCACTCGATTTGCCACCGATACCAGCTCACCAGTATCGGTCAACAGGGTGGTTTTCACTGTGCCGATCTCTTCGATCTGCCCTTCGACATCACCAACCTGCACTTGTTGCCCGACTTCATACAGTTCGCGCACGTAGATGCCTGCGAGGATCTGACTGGCGATGTCGCGGCTACCCAGACCCAGCGCCAATGCGACCGCCAGGCCAACGGAGATCAGCACGATGGCGATCACGTTGTTGAGCAGATCGGTCTTGACCTCCAGCTGGCCGATTGCCACCGAGATGCTGATGATGATCACCAGGCCCTGCGCCACCCGGCCCAGGCCGTGGGCGTATTCCAGACCGACGCCCTCGGCGGCGCCACGCACCAGACTGCTGACCAACTGCGCCAGCAGCACACCGGCCAGCAACACCAGCGCGGCACCGAAGACCTTGGGCAGGTACAGGGCCAATACGTCGAGAGTGGCGGAGACGCGCTGCAGGCCCAGCGACTCGGCTGCGGAAACCAGGAAGATCAGCAGCACGAACCAGTAGACGATCTTGCCGATCAGGGTCGAGACCGAGGCGTGGATGCCAACGCGTGCCAGCAGCTTGGTCAGACCGGTGCCCATCATCAGGCGATCCAGGCCGACCTTGCCCAGTAGCTTGGATAGCAAGGTGTCGAGCAGCTTGGCGACGACGAAGCCGAGCAGCACCAGTACCAGCGCGACGAACAGGTTGGGGATGAAGCCGGCAACCTTGGTCCACAGGGCAGTCATCGCGGAGATCAGGCTTTGGGTCCAGGGATCGAGTTCCATTTCAGTCGGCCTTGTCAGCAGAAGCAGAGGATTGGTTACGGCGCGAAACCGGCGCCACATGCGCCGAACCGTTGTTCAGGGCGATCATCAGCGCCTGGGCCCAGTGCCCCATCAGGCTGAACAGATCGCCAGCACCGACCTGGCGGTTGGCGGTCTTGAGAACCCGGTGCAGGCAAGCATCGTCGTCATGGGTGGACGGCGAGGACTTGAGCAAATCGCGTAGAGACTCTTCGAATGGATCGTGCATGCGCACCTCACGGGATGTCACGGCTAGACGAAGTAGCCGACGGATGAGTCACACATCACAGCCAACGCCAACGGCGAAAAAGCAGCAGTTGCCCCACCGCCAGAAGCATCATGAGGCCGCAAGCGACGAAGAAACCAGTGGGGTTGTCTGCCCCCGGAATGCCGCCGACGTTGATGCCCAGCAGCCCGGTCAGGAAGCTCAGCGGCAGGAACAGACCGGTAATCACCGTGAACCTGTACATGATCCGATTCATGCGCTCGCCAAGCCGGCTGCTTTCTGCCTCGAGCACCAGGCTGACCCGCTCGCGAATCAGCTCCAGCTCTTCGAGATAGCGCGTCAGCCTGTTGTTGAGCTCGTTCCAGTAGTCATCATCGTCCTCGACGAACCATGGCTGCTTGTTACGCGCCAGCTGCGCATAGAGATCACGTTGCGGCGCCAGGAATCGGCGCAGGCTGGCAGCGCGTCGACGCACCTGCAGCATCAGGCCGTGATCCGGACGGTAGCACTCGTCTTCGTCAAGACGATCTTCCTCGTCGTCGAGTTGCTCGCTCAGCTCGGTCACCAGGTCGTCGACCCGACTGGTCAGGTGACGCGCCAGCTCCAGCAGCAGCTCGGAGGATGTTTTGGGGCCCTTGCCGGCCCGCAGATCGGCGATCAGGACCTCGGTCGCCAGCAGCGGGCGCAGACGCAGGGAGATGATGCGCTTGGCATCGGCGAAGATGCGCACCGACACCATGTCTTCCGGCTCGGCACCCGGGTTACGGTTGACCCCGCGCAGGAAGATCAGCAACTCGTTGTCGGGCAACGGCAGCAGCCGCGGCCGGGTGTTCTCTTCCAACAGCAGATCACAGCTGAATTCATCCAGGCCACTGTACTCACGCAACCAGTGCTGCGATTGCATCCGGCCACGGTCCCAGTGCAGCCAGAGGCTTTCCTGCTCGCCTAGCTGCAGTCTGTCCAGCTGTTCACGGCTGATGCTGCGTGCGCCACCATGGCCATCGAGCACGAAGGCATGCAGCAGCGCCGAATCCTGATCCTGCATCGGCTTATTCCGGCATGTTCAGAGCTTGTGGAGAGACGATGACACCATTGTTGTCGGCGTACAGGTAATCGCCCGGCTTGAAGGTCACGCCGCCGAAGGTGACGGGGACATTCAGGTCGCCGATACCGCGCTTGTCGGTCTTCATCGGATGACTGGCCAGAGCCTGTACCCCGAGGTCGGTCTGGGCGATGACGTCGACGTCACGAATACAGCCGTAGACCACGATGCCTTCCCAGCCATTCTTGGCCGCCTTTTCCGCCAGCATGTCGCCGAGCAGTGCGCGCCGCAGCGAGCCGCCGCCATCCACGACCAGCACCTTGCCCTGCCCTGGCAGATCGACCTGCTCCTTCACCAGCGAGTTGTCTTCATGGCACTTGATGGTGACGATCTGACCACCAAAGGAATCGCGACCACCGTAGTTGGCGAACATCGGCTCGACGACCTGAACCAGCTCCGGGTAGGCATCGCACAGATCGGGGGTGATGTAGTGCATGACAGAACTCCTTTCGACGATGAATGAGCAAGCAGCCACCTTAATGGACCCGGCCGGCGCGGGACAATTCAGCAGCGGGACTCGCTGGCAATGAACCGCAAGCGGCCAGTAGATCGGTAAATGACTACCTGAGCACGAAGCGTCACATGTTACCGGTAAGCACCCCGCGAAGGAACGCTTGTGACAGCCTCAGGCTCCCGCCACAGAGGCATTCTCGGCAAAACCGGCAGGCAATTGCAGATGCTGCAACCAGTACTCGGTCAGTGGCCACACCTCGCGCTGCGCCTCCTTGCTCACCAGCATTTCGGCATGGCCGAAGTCACTGGAGAAGCCGTTGTCCTTGCCCAGCAGGAGAAACTGAGCCGGGGCCGCACTGCACTGTTGCAGTAACTTGCGACAGGCCCAGACAGGGTCCTGGTGATCGGCGGTCGCCCCCACGGCGAGAATGGGCATACGCACCTGGGTCAGACCAGCCCACCAGTCGCGCTCAGCATCCGCGAAACGTCCGAATAACCTGAGCCAGCGCAAGGCCTCCAGCGCCAGCCCGATCGGCTCGTCTTCAGGGCCACGCTTGAGGCGCCGCCCGGACAGATAGGGAAAGGCGCGCAACAACAGGCGACCGCCCCACTCCACCGGCGGCAGCTTCAACGGCCAGTAGACGCGGCTGACCTGACTACCAAACAGCGCCGCCGAGCGCGCATGCGATTGCGTGAGGTATTCGCCGCCTAGCGCCGCGGCCAGAATCACTCCACCCAGCGAGTGGCCGATCCAGTGCGCGGCCTGGCCCGTCTGCTCGAAGATGAAATCGCCGATCGCCGGCAGGTCGTAACGCACATACTGCGCAACGCTGTTGTTTCGATAGCTTTCGTTACGCGGTGACAGCCCGTGGCCGCGCATCTCGGCGATCCACACATCGAACCCGGCGCGCGCCAGGTAAGCCCCCAGACCAATGCCCTTGGGCGAGTACCAGAAGCGCCGATTGGAAAAACTGCCATGCAGCAACACCACGGGCACGCCACGTTCGCCTTCTGAACCTGCACGACCGAGCCGGGTCAGGGCCAGCTCGACGCTGGAGTCGGGGCTGTTGTTGGGCTTGAGGAGATAGACGTCCTCACTGAGGTCGCCGCGCAACTCGGCACTCATCAGGGAGACGGGAAAAAGCTCACTACTGCTTTGCATGGATCGGGAGACCGCACTGGCGAGATGCCACAAAAGAATAACGACACGCACAAAAAACCGCCGGGAGCGACATGCATATCGCTGGCGACGGCTTGGGGTGGCTGGCTAAACGCGATGGCCAGCAAAAAGGGCGGGATCAACCCGCCCTGTTTCGGATCGGTCATCGACCTCAGGCAGGCTGAGTTTCAGCCAGGAAGAACCAGGTGTCGAGTACCGAGTCCGGGTTCAACGAAACGCTTTCGATGCCCTGCTCCATCAGCCACTTGGCCAGATCCGGATGGTCCGACGGGCCCTGACCGCAGATGCCGATGTACTTGCCGGCGTTGTTGCAGGCGGCAATGGCATTGGCCAGCAGCTTCTTCACGGCCGGATTACGCTCATCGAACAGATGGGCGACGATGCCGGAGTCACGGTCCAGGCCCAGGGTCAGCTGGGTCAGGTCGTTGGAACCAATAGAGAAACCGTCGAAGAATTCGAGGAATTCCTCGGCCAGGATGGCGTTGGACGGCAGTTCGCACATCATGATGACCTTCAGGCCATCCTGACCACGGGCCAGGCCATTGCTGGCCAGCAGCTCGACCACTTGCGAGGCCTCACCCAGGGTGCGCACGAAGGGCACCATGATCTCGACGTTGGTCAGGCCCATCTCGTTGCGCACTTTCTTCAGCGCACGGCATTCCAGCTCGAAGCAGTCGCGGAAGGATTCGCTGATGTAGCGCGAAGCGCCACGGAAGCCCAGCATCGGGTTCTCTTCTTCCGGCTCGTACAGCTTGCCGCCGATCAGGTTGGCGTATTCGTTGGACTTGAAGTCCGACAAACGCACGATGACCTTCTTCGGCCAGAAGGCCGCGGCCAGGGTGCTGATGCCTTCGACCAGTTTCTCGACGTAGAAGTCCACCGGGTCGCCGTAGCCGGCGATGCGCTTCTCGACGCTGTCCTTGATCTCCGGCGGCAGGCCGGCGAAGTTCAGCAGCGCTTTCGGGTGCACACCGATCATGCGGTTGATGATGAACTCCAGACGGGCCAGGCCTACACCTTCGTTCGGCAGCTGGGCGAAGTCGAAGGCGCGGTCCGGGTTGCCGACGTTCATCATGATTTTGAACGGCAGGTCCGGCATGGCATCGACCGAGTTCTTGCGAATGTCGAAGCCCAGCTCGCCTTCGAAGATGAAGCCGGTGTCGCCTTCGGCGCAGGATACGGTAACGCCCTGGCCATCCTTCAGCACGCTGGTGGCGTTGCCGCAGCCGACCACGGCCGGAATACCCAGCTCACGGGCGATGATCGCGGCGTGGCAGGTACGCCCGCCACGGTTGGTGACGATGGCGCTGGCGCGCTTCATCACCGGCTCCCAGTCCGGGTCGGTCATGTCGGAGACCAGCACGTCGCCCGGCTGCACTTTGTCCATCTCGGACACATCATGGATCACACGGACCTTGCCGGCGCCGATACGCTGACCGATGGCGCGGCCTTCGACCAGTACGGTGCCCTTCTCTTTCAGCAGGTAGCGCTCCATCACGGTCGCGCTGGAACGGCTCTTCACGGTTTCCGGACGGGCCTGCACAATGTACAGCTTGCCGTCGTCACCGTCCTTGGCCCACTCGATGTCCATCGGGCGGCCGTAGTGCTTCTCGATGATCAGCGCCTGCTTGGCCAGCTCGCTGACCTCGGCGTCGGTGATGCAGAAGCGTGCGCGCTCGGCGCGGTCGACTTCGACGGTCTTGACCGAACGACCGGCCTTGGCCTCGTCGCCGTAGATCATCTTGATCGCCTTGCTGCCCAGGTTACGCCGCAGGATCGCCGGGCGGCCCGCTTCCAGGGTCGGCTTGTGCACGTAGAATTCGTCGGGGTTGACCGCACCTTGCACCACGGTTTCACCCAGGCCGTAGGCGCCGGTGATGAACACCACGTCACGGAAGCCCGACTCGGTATCCAGGGTGAACATCACGCCGGCGGTGCCGGTTTCCGAGCGCACCATGCGCTGCACGCCAGCAGACAGAGCGACCAGCTTGTGGTCGAAACCCTGGTGCACGCGGTAGGCAATGGCGCGATCGTTGAACAGCGAGGCGAATACTTCCTTGGCAGCGCGGATCACGTTGTTCACACCGCGGATGTTGAGGAAGGTTTCCTGTTGGCCGGCGAAGGATGCGTCCGGCAGGTCTTCTGCGGTGGCGGAGGAGCGCACGGCCACGGCCATATTGTCGTTGCCAGCACTCATGGTGGCGAAGGCCGCGCGGATCTGTTTGTCCAGCTCGGCGGGGAACTCGGCGTCCATCACCCACTGGCGAATCTGCGCACCGGTCTTGGCCAGGGCGTTGACGTCGTCGACGTCGAGGGCGTCGAGGGCAGCGTGAATCTGCGCGTTCAGGCCGCTTTGCTCGAGGAAGTCGCGGTAAGCCTGAGCCGTAGTGGCGAAACCGCCGGGAACCGAGACGCCGGCGCCAGCCAGGTTACTGATCATCTCGCCGAGGGATGCGTTCTTGCCCCCCACATGCTCAACATCGTGATTGCCGAGCTTATCGAGGGAAACTACGTACTCTACCAAGGTGATCTCTCCACTAATATGTTGGAAAAGCTCAGAATCTGCGTAAAGCCATGCGCCTTGCATGCCGCTTGCTCGCAAGCCTTTACACAAATTCTTGGGGGGCTGGATGTTCTGGAGACACGCTGCCGCCAGATTGTCGCCTTACCCTTGAATAAGTAACAATGCCGAAACCCCATGGGGCCGGCGAAAAACGCGGCCTATCATAGCCAAGAATCGAACTCAGCTTAAGGCCTGTGGCGCAAATGAAACGAACCGCTTTCTTCATCTCCGACGGCACCGGCATCACGGCCGAGACTCTGGGTCAGAGCTTGCTCGCGCAGTTCGAGAATATTCAATTCACGAAACTCACGCGTCCTTATATCGACAGCGTCGATAAAGCGCGCGCCATGGTACAACAAATCGATGCCGCCGCAGAAAGGGACGGCATCCGCCCGATCATCTTCGACACCATCGTCAATCGCGATATTCGTGCGATCCTCGACACCGCAAATGGTTTCATGATCGACATCTTTTCCACCTTCCTCTCGCCGCTGGAACAGGAGCTGAGCTCGCACTCCTCCTACTCCGTCGGCAAATCGCACTCCATTGGCCAGAACTCCAACTACATGGAGCGCATCGAGGCGGTCAACTTCGCCCTGGACAACGACGATGGCGCGCGCACGCACTATTACGACAAGGCGGATCTGATTCTGGTCGGCGTATCGCGCTGCGGCAAAACGCCCACCTGCCTTTATATGGCCATGCAATACGGCATCCGCGCGGCCAACTACCCGCTGACCGAAGACGACATGGAGCGCCTGCAGCTACCCGAGTCGCTGAAGAAATACCGCGACAAGCTGTTCGGCCTGACCATCGACCCGGATCGCCTCACCGCCATCCGCCACGAGCGCAAGCCCAACAGCCGCTATGCCAGCTACGCCCAATGCGAGTTCGAGGTGCGCGAAGTCGAGGGCCTGTTCCGCCGAGAAAACATCGCCTTCATCAACTCCACACATTTTTCGGTGGAGGAGATTTCCGCCAAGATCCTGGTGGAGAAAGGTGTTGAGAGACGCCTTAAATAATCCTCGTAACTATCTGTTATAAAAGAGAAAAGACTCTAAACCTCGAGTCTTTTCTAGCTTAGATCCTCAGAAGCTTTCACCCGGCACCCGCACCGAGCCCTCCATCAGGATCCGGGCGCTGCGACTCATCACCGCCTTGGTCACCGTCCACTGACCGTCGATCATTTTTGCCTGGGCACCAACCCGCAAGGTGCCGGACGGGTGACCGAAACGCACCGCCTCGCGCTCGCCTCCGCCAGCCGCCAAGTTCACCAGGGTTCCCGGAATCGCCGCAGCCGTGCCAATGGCCACCGCGCAGGTGCCCATCATGGCGTGGTGCAGCTTACCCATGGACAGCGCGCGCACCAACAGGTCGACCTCACTGGCCTTGACCTCCTTGCCGCTGGAAGTGCGGTAGTCCTTGGGCGGACTGACGAAGGCGATCTTCGGGGTGTGCTGACGTGTCGCAGCCTCCTCGGCCGTCTTGATCAGCCCCATGCGCAAGGCGCCGGCAATGCGAATCTGCTCGAAGCGCGCCAGTTGCACCGGGTCACCATTGATGGCCTCGCGCAACTCAGTGCCCTGGTAGCCGATGTCTTCGGCGTTGACGAAGATGGTCGGAATACCCGCAGAGATCATGGTTGCCTTGAAGGTACCGATGCCGGGCACCTCAAGGTCGTCCACCAGATTGCCGGTGGGGAACATCGAACCGCCCTCCTCGCTGTCGTCAGACGGATCGAGGAACTCCAGCACGATCTCCGCCGCCGGGAAGGTCACGCCATCCAGCTCGAAGTCGCCGGTTTCCTGCACCTGACCACCCGCGACCGGTACGTGGGCGATGATGGTTTTCTGGATATTGGCCTGCCAGATACGCACCACGCAGGTGCCGTTCTCGGGAATCCGCGCGGGATCGACCAGGCCGGCGTGAATGGCGAAGGCACCGGCGGCGGTGGACAGGTTGCCGCAGTTACCGCTCCAGTCGACGAAGGCCTTGTCGATGGAAATCTGCCCGTAGAGGTAATCGACATCGTGTTCGGGCTGGCTGCTCTTCGACAGGATCACGCACTTGGAGGTGCTCGAGGTGGCGCCGCCCATGCCATCGATCTGCGCCGAGTACGGATCGGGGCTGCCGATCACGCGCATGAACAGCTTGTCGCGGGCCGCGCCCGGCACCTGGCAGCGCTCGGGCAGATCCTGCAGGCGGAAGAACACGCCC
>NZ_LSSW01000011.1 GCF_001567565.1 Ectopseudomonas composti | reverse complement strand
CGGGCAGTCAACGTGCGCGTAGTGACGAATGTTGGAATCGTACTCTACGTGTGCAGTGTTGATGGTGATACCACGAGCCTTCTCTTCCGGCGCGCTATCGATCTTGTCGAAATCGACCTTGGCCGAACCGAATACTTCGGAGCAGACGCGGGTCAGAGCAGCAGTCAGAGTGGTTTTACCGTGGTCAACGTGACCGATGGTGCCGACGTTGACGTGCGGTTTGTTACGTTCGAATTTTTCCTTAGCCACGACAGTAAACCTCTTACTTAAAGGGCGGGATTAGCCTTGTTTTTTAACCAGCGCTTCGACGATGTTCGCCGGAGCCTCTGCGTACTTGGAGAATTCCATGGAGTAGCTGGCGCGACCCTGGGACATGGAACGAACGTCGGTAGCGTAACCAAACATCTCGCCCAGCGGAACTTCGGCACGGATTACCTTACCGGAGACCGAATCTTCCATACCCTGGATCAGACCACGACGACGGTTCAGGTCACCCATCACGTCACCCATGTAGTCCTCAGGAGTCACCACTTCTACCTTCATGATCGGCTCAAGCACCTTACCGCCGCCCTTCTGGGCCAGCTGCTTGGTCGCCATGGAGGCAGCGATTTTGAACGCCATCTCGTTGGAGTCGACGTCGTGGTAGGAACCATCGAACACGGTAGCCTTCAGGCCGATCAGCGGATAGCCGGCAACGACGCCGTTCTTCATCTGCTCTTCGATACCCTTCTGGATCGCCGGGATGTATTCCTTCGGAACCACACCACCCACAACTTCGTTGGTGAACACCAGACCTTCGGTGATGTTGCCCTTGTCGTCCACGTCCGGAGTCGAGAAGCGAATCCAGCAGTGACCGAACTGACCGCGACCACCGGACTGACGAACGAACTTACCTTCGATCTCGACAGCGTCCTTGGTGATGGTTTCACGGTAGGAAACCTGCGGCTTACCGATGTTGGCCTCGACGTTGAACTCGCGCTTCATGCGGTCAACGAGGATGTCCAGGTGCAGCTCACCCATACCGGAGATGATGGTCTGACCAGTCTCTTCGTCGGTCTTGACGCGGAACGACGGGTCTTCCTGGGCCAGCTTGCCCAGAGCGATACCCATCTTCTCCTGGTCAGCCTTGGTTTTCGGCTCAACAGCTACCGAGATAACCGGCTCCGGGAAGTCCATACGCTCCAGGATGATCTGCTTGTCCGGATCGCACAGGGTTTCACCAGTGGTGACGTCCTTCATGCCGATCAGAGCAGCGATGTCACCAGCGCGCACTTCTTTGATCTCTTCACGCTGGTTGGCGTGCATCTGCACCATACGACCAACGCGCTCTTTCTTGCCCTTCACGGAGTTGATGACCGACTGGCCAGACTCCAGAACGCCCGAATAGACGCGAACGAAGGTCAGAGTACCGACGAACGGGTCGGTAGCGATCTTGAACGCCAGAGCCGAGAACGGCTCGTTGTCGTCTGCATGACGCTCGTCGTAATCGGCTTCGGCGATCTCTTCTTTCGGCTTGTCAGCCAGATCCGGGTGAATACCCTTGATTGCAGGGATCTCGGTCGGAGCAGGCAGGAAGTCGATAACGGCGTCGAGAACCAGGGGAACACCCTTGTTCTTGAACGAGGAGCCGCAGACAGCCGGAACGATCTCGCTCGCCAGAGTACGAGCGCGCAGACCAGCCTTGATGTCTTCGACGGACAGGTCGCCTTCTTCAAGGTACTTGTTCATCAGCTCTTCGTTGGCTTCGGCAGCAGCCTCAACCATGTTCGAGCGCCACTCGTTGGCCAGGTCCACCAGCTCGGCAGGAATTTCTTCCTCACGATAGGTAGTACCCTTGTCATCATCGTTCCAGTAGATGGCCTTCATCTTGATCAGATCGACCTGACCTTCGAAGTTCTCTTCTGCACCGATGGCCAGCTGGATTGGCACCGGAGTGTGACCCAGACGGTTCTTGATCTGACCGACGACGCGCAGGAAGTTAGCACCCTGACGGTCCATCTTGTTCACGTAGACAACGCGCGGAACACCGTACTTGTTGGCCTGACGCCATACGGTTTCCGACTGCGGCTCAACGCCCGAAGTACCGCAGAACACAACGACAGCACCGTCGAGTACGCGCAGCGAGCGCTCTACTTCAATGGTGAAGTCAACGTGACCGGGGGTATCGATGACGTTTACGCGGTAGTTGTCGTACTGACCAACCGAACCTTTCCAGAAGGTGGTGATAGCAGCGGAGGTAATGGTAATACCACGCTCCTGCTCCTGAACCATCCAGTCGGTGGTCGCGGCGCCATCATGCACCTCGCCCATCTTGTGGCTCAGGCCTGTGTAGAACAGGATCCGCTCGGTAGTGGTGGTCTTGCCCGCGTCAACGTGGGCACAGATACCAATATTACGGTAGCGGTTAATTGCTGTATTACGAGCCATAAAGCCCTCGCAAGGTTAGTGGAGCCGGAATTAGAAGCGGTAGTGCGAGAAAGCCTTGTTGGCTTCAGCCATACGGTGCACGTCTTCACGCTTCTTGACAGCAGCGCCTTTGCCTTCAGCAGCATCCAGCAGCTCACCAGCCAGGCGCAGAGCCATGGACTTCTCACCGCGCTTGCGCGCGTAGTCCACCAGCCAGCGCATGGCCAGAGCGTTACGACGGGACGGGCGAACTTCGACCGGAACCTGGTAGGTAGCACCGCCTACACGGCGGGACTTGACTTCGACCAGCGGAGCGATGGCGTCGAGAGCTTTCTCGAAGATCTCCAGGGGATCGCTGTTCTTGCGTGCTTTGACAGTGTCCAGAGCACCGTAAACGATGCGCTCGGCCACGGCCTTCTTGCCGCTTTCCATCACGTGGTTCATGAATTTGGCGAGGATCTGGCTTCCGTATTTCGGATCGTCCAGAATCTCACGCTTGGCTGCTACACGACGTCTTGGCATTGATAAGCCCTCAAACGGTCTTCAGGTTAGCTCGGGACCAACGGCTAATGCCGCGCCCGACCTTACTCTTATCGACTCAACTAAATAAAAAGGATCAAGCGGCCTTATTTCGGACGCTTGGTACCGTACTTGGAACGACCCTGCTTACGGTCTTTGACGCCGGAGGTATCCAGCGAACCACGCACGGTGTGGTAGCGCACACCCGGAAGGTCTTTTACACGACCGCCACGGATCAGCACGACGCTGTGCTCTTGCAGGTTGTGGCCTTCACCGCCGATGTACGAAGAAACTTCGTAGCCGTTGGTCAGACGCACGCGGCACACTTTACGCAGTGCCGAGTTAGGTTTTTTCGGCGTGGTGGTGTACACGCGGGTGCACACGCCACGACGCTGCGGGCAGTTCTGCAGCGCAGGCACGTCGGATTTCTCGACGATACGCTTACGCGGCTGACGTACCAGCTGGTTGATAGTTGCCATCTACTAGCTCCACTGTTGTCTTTCGACGCTCACAAATAAAGATGGCAGAGCCAAGCGCCCTGCCAAATTTAGGGGTGCATGAGTCTAAAGAGACTCACACCCCCAGTCAAGGCAAAGCCCCGCTAGCGAACTAGCGAGGCTTCGACTCAATTTCCGCTGGAGTTCAGCGCTTCGGTCAGTGCGGCTTCCACTTCACTGGCGCTGACACGTACCGGCTTGTCAGCTTCACGCTTGCGCTTGCGCTCGCTGTGATAGGCCAGACCGGTACCGGCCGGGATCAGACGACCCACGACCACGTTCTCTTTCAGACCACGCAGGTAGTCGCGCTTGCCAGTAACCGCCGCCTCGGTGAGGACGCGAGTGGTTTCCTGGAAGGACGCTGCCGAGATGAACGACTCGGTGGACAGCGACGCCTTGGTGATACCCAGCAGTACGCGGGTGTACTTGGCGACGAACTTGTCCTCTTCGGCCAGACGCTCGTTCTCGCCCAGAACCTGGGTGAGCTCCATCTGGTCGCCTTTGATGAAGGACGAATCGCCGGACTCGCTGACTTCAACCTTGCGCAGCATCTGACGCAGGATGGTCTCGATGTGCTTGTCGTTGATCTTCACGCCCTGCAGGCGGTACACGTCCTGGATCTCGTTGACGATGTACTTGGCCAGCGCGCTGACGCCCAGCAGACGCAGGATGTCGTGCGGATCGCTCGGACCGTCGGAGATAACTTCGCCGCGGTTCACTTGTTCGCCTTCGAAGACGTTCAGGTGACGCCACTTCGGAATCAGCTCCTCGTACGGATCGCTGCCATCGGTCGGCGTGATGACCAGACGACGCTTGCCTTTGGTCTCCTTGCCGAAGCTGATGGTGCCACTGATTTCTGCCAGGATCGAAGCCTCCTTCGGACGACGGGCTTCGAACAGGTCAGCAACGCGCGGCAGACCACCGGTGATGTCGCGGGTCTTCGAGGTTTCCTGCGGGATACGGGCGATAACGTCACCGACCGCGATCTGCGCACCGTCCGCCACGCCGACCAGGGCGTTGGCAGGCAGGAAGTACTGAGCGGGAACGTCGGTACCCGGCAGCAGCAGTTCCTTGCCGTTGGTGTCGACCATCTTGATGGCCGGACGAATGTCCTTGCCAGCAGCAGGACGATCCTTCGGATCGAGAACCTCGATGTTGGTCAGACCGGTCAATTCGTCGGTCTGACGCTTGATGGTGATGCCCTCTTCCATGCCGACGAAGGTCACGACACCCTTCATTTCGGTCACGATCGGGTGGGTGTGCGGGTCCCACTTGGCGACGATGGCGCCAGCGTCGACCTTGTCACCTTCCTTCACGGAAATCACGGCACCGTACGGCAGCTTGTAGCGCTCGCGCTCACGACCGAACTCGTCGGCAACAGCCAGCTCACCGGAGCGGGAAACCGCTACCAGGTTGCCGTCCACACGCTCGACGTGCTTGAGGTTGTGCAGACGAATCGCACCACCGTTCTTCACCTGGACGCTGTCGGCAGCCGAGGTACGGCTTGCAGCACCACCGATGTGGAAGGTACGCATGGTCAGCTGGGTACCCGGCTCACCAATGGACTGGGCAGCGATAACGCCGACCGCCTCACCGATGTTGACGCGGTGACCACGGGCCAGATCGCGACCGTAGCACTTGGCGCAGATACCGTAGCGGGTTTCGCAGGTGATCGGCGAACGCACGACCACTTCGTCGACGCTGTTCAGCTCGATGAACTCGACCCACTGCTCGTCGATCAGGGTACCGGCCGGAACGATGATCTCGTCGGTGCCTGGTTTCGGCACGTCACGGGCGATCACACGACCCAGAACGCGTTCACCCAGCGGCTCGACCACGTCGCCGCCTTCAATGTGCGGAGTCATCAGCAGACCCTGCTCGGTGCCGCAATCGATCTCGGTCACCACCAGATCCTGAGCCACGTCGACCAGACGACGAGTCAGGTAACCGGAGTTCGCGGTCTTCAGTGCGGTATCGGCCAGACCTTTACGTGCACCGTGGGTGGAGATGAAGTACTGCAGAACCGACAGACCTTCGCGGAAGTTCGCGGTGATCGGCGTCTCGATGATGGAACCGTCCGGCTTGGCCATCAGACCACGCATACCGGCCAGCTGACGGATCTGGGCGGCGCTACCACGCGCACCGGAGTCCGCCATCATGTACATGGAGTTGAAGGACTCCTGCTCGACGGTCTTGCCTTCGCGATCGACAACCGGCTCTTTCGAGAGGTTGGCCATCATCGCCTTGGAGACCTCATCGTTGGCCTTCGACCAGAGGTCGATCACCTTGTTGTACTTCTCGCCCTGGGTAACCAGGCCGGAGGCGTACTGCGATTCGATTTCCTTCACTTCCTCGGTGGCGGCGTCGATGATGCGCGCCTTCTCATCCGGGATGACGAAGTCGTTCACGCCGATCGACACACCGGAGATGGTCGAGTAGGCGAAACCGGTGTACATCAGCTGGTCGGCGAAGATGACGGTGTCCTTCAGACCCACGGTGCGGTAGCACTGGTTGATCAGCTTGGAGATCGCCTTCTTCTTCATCGACTGGTTGACCACGTCATAAGACAGGCCGGCCGGTACGATCTGGAACAGCAGCGCGCGGCCGACAGTGGTGTCGACGATGCGGGTGTTCTTGGTGATCGAACCATCTTTCTCTTTGATGGTTTCGTTGATACGCACTTTCACGCGGGCGTGCAGGGACGCTTCGCCGGCGCGGAACACGCGGTCGACTTCCTGCAGGTCGGCGAAGACGCGGCCTTCACCCTTGGCGTTCACCGCTTCACGGGTCATGTAGTACAGACCCAGTACCACGTCCTGCGACGGCACGATGATCGGCTCGCCGTTGGCGGGGGAGAGGATGTTGTTGGTCGACATCATCAGCGCGCGCGCTTCGAGCTGAGCTTCCAGGGTCAGCGGCACGTGAACGGCCATCTGGTCACCGTCGAAGTCGGCGTTGTACGCGGCGCAGACCAGCGGGTGAAGCTGGATCGCTTTACCTTCGATCAGTACCGGTTCGAACGCCTGGATGCCCAGACGGTGCAGGGTCGGTGCGCGGTTGAGCAGTACGGGGTGTTCGCGGATCACTTCAGCGAGAACGTCCCAAACCTCCGGCAGCTCGCGCTCGACCATCTTCTTGGCGGCCTTGATGGTGGTCGCCAGACCACGCATTTCCAGCTTGCCAAAAATGAACGGCTTGAACAGCTCCAGAGCCATCTTCTTCGGCAGACCGCACTGATGCAGACGCAGGGTCGGGCCCACGGTAATTACGGAACGACCGGAGTAGTCCACGCGCTTACCGAGCAGGTTCTGACGGAAGCGACCTTGCTTACCTTTGATCATGTCGGCCAGCGACTTCAGCGGACGCTTGTTCGAGCCAGTGATGGCGCGACCGCGACGGCCGTTGTCGAGCAGAGCGTCGACCGCTTCCTGCAGCATGCGCTTTTCGTTGCGCACGATGATGTCCGGCGCCGACAGATCGAGCAGGCGCTTGAGACGGTTGTTACGGTTGATCACGCGGCGATACAGATCGTTCAGATCGCTCGTTGCGAAGCGGCCACCGTCCAGCGGTACCAGCGGACGCAGATCCGGCGGCAGAACTGGCAGAACGGTCAGCACCATCCACTCCGGCAGGTTGCCGGAGTCCTTGAAGGCTTCCATCAGCTTCAGGCGCTTGGACAGCTTCTTGATCTTGGTCTCGGAGTTGGTCTGCGGAATCTCTTCGCGCAGGCGGCCGATCTCGTGATCCAGGTCGATGGCGTGCAGCAGCTCGCGAACGGCCTCGGCACCCATGCGGGCGTCGAAGTCGTCACCGAACTCTTCGAGGGCTTCGAAGTACTGCTCGTCGTTGAGCAGCTGACCCTTCTCGAGGGTGGTCATGCCCGGATCGATCACCACGTAGCTCTCGAAATAGAGCACGCGCTCGATGTCACGCAGGGTCATGTCCATCAGCAGGCCGATACGGGACGGCAGCGACTTGAGGAACCAGATGTGGGCGACCGGCGAGGCCAGTTCGATGTGCGCCATGCGCTCACGACGAACCTTGGCCAGGGCCACTTCAACGCCGCACTTCTCGCAGATCACACCGCGGTGCTTGAGGCGCTTGTACTTGCCGCACAGGCACTCGTAGTCCTTGACCGGGCCAAAGATCTTGGCGCAGAACAGGCCGTCGCGCTCTGGCTTGAAGGTACGGTAGTTGATGGTTTCCGGTTTTTTAACTTCACCGAACGACCACGAACGGATCATCTCAGGCGAGGCCAACCCGATACGGATGGCGTCGAACTCTTCGATCTGACCCTGGTTTTTCAGCAAATTCAGTAGGTCTTTCAAGGCCTTTCCTCCTGGCGGAGCGGGCAGCGAGCTGGACTAGCCCCGCTGCCGATTCACGTCGTGTTATTCGGTTTCCAGATCGATATCGATGCCGAGCGAACGGATCTCTTTGATCAGTACGTTGAAGGACTCGGGCATGCCCGGCTCCATACGGTGATCGCCATCCACGATGTTCTTGTACATCTTGGTACGGCCGTTCACATCGTCCGACTTCACGGTCAGCATTTCCTGCAGGGTGTAGGCGGCGCCATAGGCTTCCAGCGCCCAGACCTCCATCTCCCCGAAGCGCTGACCACCGAACTGCGCCTTACCACCCAGCGGCTGCTGGGTAACCAGGCTGTAGGAACCAGTGGAACGGGCGTGCATCTTGTCGTCCACCAGGTGGTTCAGTTTCAGCATGTACATGTAACCGACGGTAGTCGGGCGCTCGAACTGGTTACCGGTACGACCGTCGAACAGACGCATCTGGCCGCTCTCCGGCAGATCAGCCAGCTTCAGCATGGCCTTGATCTCAGTTTCCTTGGCGCCGTCGAACACGGCAGTCGCCATCGGTACACCGCCTTTGAGGTTCTTCGCCAGCTCGAGGATCTCGGTATCGGAGAACTCGTCGAGGTTTTCCTGACGACCACCGATCTCGTTGTAGATCTCGGCGAGGAACTTGCGCAGCTCAGCGATCTTGCGCTGCTCTTCGAGCATGCGGTTGATCTTCTCACCCAGGCCCTTGGCCGCCAGGCCGAGGTGGGTTTCGAGGATCTGACCGACGTTCATACGCGACGGTACGCCCAGCGGGTTCAGTACGATGTCGACCGGAGTACCGTTGGCGTCATGCGGCATGTCTTCGACCGGCATGATCACCGAGACGACACCCTTGTTACCGTGACGACCGGCCATCTTGTCACCCGGCTGGATGCGACGGCGGATGGCCAGGTAGACCTTGACGATCTTCAGTACGCCCGGCGCCAGGTCATCGCCCTGCTGCAGCTTGCGCTTCTTGTCTTCGAACTTGTCGTCGAGCATCTGACGGCGGTCGGAGATGTAGGCCTGAGCCTTTTCCAGCTGCTCGTTCAGGGCGTCGTCGGCCATGCGCAGTTTGAACCACTGGCCACGCTCCAGACCGTCGAGGAACTCGTCGGTGATTGCGGTGCCTTTCTTCAGACCAGCGCCGCCTTCAGCGATAGCGCCAACCAGCGCCGAACGCAGACGCTCGAAGGTCGCGCCTTCGACGATGCGGAACTCTTCGTTCAGATCCTTGCGGATCTCGTCCAGTTGCTGCTTCTCGATGGCCAGGGCGCGGCTGTCGCGCTCGACACCGTCACGGGTGAAGACCTGTACGTCGATGACGGTACCCTTGGTGCCTGTCGGCACACGCAGGGAGGTGTCCTTAACGTCAGACGCCTTCTCACCGAAGATCGCACGCAGCAGTTTTTCTTCCGGAGTCAGCTGGGTCTCGCCTTTCGGAGTGACCTTACCGACCAGGATGTCGCCCGGGCCGACTTCGGCGCCGACGTAGACGATACCGGCTTCATCCAGCTTGTTCAGCGCAGCTTCGCCCACGTTCGGGATGTCAGAGGAGATTTCCTCTGGGCCGAGCTTGGTGTCACGCGCCACACAGGTCAGTTCCTGAATGTGGATGGTGGTGAAGCGGTCTTCCTGAACCACACGCTCGGACAGGCAGATGGAGTCTTCGAAGTTGAAGCCGTTCCACGGCATGAACGCAACGCGCATGTTCTGACCCAGCGCCAGTTCACCCATGTCGGTGGACGGACCGTCAGCCATGATGTCGCTGCGCGCAACCTTGTCACCTTTGCTCACCAGCGGACGCTGGTTGATGCAGGTGTTCTGGTTGGAGCGGGTGTACTTGGTCAGGTTGTAGATGTCGACACCGGCTTCGCCAGTTTCGACCTCGTCATCGTTGACACGAACCACGATACGGCTGGCATCGACCGAGTCGATCACACCACCACGACGGGCCACGACGCAGACGCCGGAGTCACGGGCGACGTTGCGCTCCATGCCGGTACCTACCAGCGGCTTGTCGGCGCGCAGGGTCGGCACAGCCTGACGCTGCATGTTCGAACCCATGAGTGCACGGTTGGCGTCGTCGTGCTCGAGGAACGGAATCAGCGAGGCGGCAACCGAGACTACCTGCTTCGGCGACACGTCCATCAGGGTGACGTCTTCCGGCGCCTTGACGGTGAATTCGTTCAGGTGACGTACGGCAACCAGCTCGTCGATCAGCTGACCCTTGTCGTTCAGGGTCGCGGACGCCTGAGCGATCACGTGATCGGCTTCTTCGATAGCGGACAGGAACACGATCTCGTCGGTGACCTGACCTTCCTTGACCACGCGGTACGGGCTTTCCAGGAAGCCGTACTGGTTGGTGCGGGCGTAGGCAGCCAGCGAGTTGATCAGACCGATGTTCGGACCTTCCGGCGTTTCGATCGGGCACACGCGGCCGTAGTGGGTCGGGTGTACGTCGCGGACTTCGAAGCCCGCGCGCTCACGGGTCAGACCACCTGGGCCGAGCGCGGAAACGCGGCGCTTGTGGGTGATCTCGGAGAGCGGGTTGTTCTGGTCCATGAACTGCGAGAGCTGGCTGGAACCGAAGAACTCCTTCACCGCCGCCGCAACCGGCTTGGCGTTGATCAGGTCCTGCGGCATCAGGCCTTCGCTTTCGGCCATCGACAGACGCTCCTTGACCGCGCGCTCTACGCGCACCAGGCCAACGCGGAACTGGTTCTCGGCCATCTCGCCGACGCAACGCACGCGACGGTTACCCAGGTGGTCGATGTCATCGACGATGCCTTTGCCGTTGCGGATGTCGACCAGGGTCTTGAGCACGGCAACGATGTCTTCACGCGACAGCACGCCCGAACCTTCGATCTCGGTACGGCCGATACGACGGTTGAACTTCATGCGACCAACGGCGGACAGATCGTAACGCTCGGCGCTGAAGAACAGGTTGTTGAACAGCGTCTCGGCAGCATCCTTGGTTGGCGGCTCGCCAGGACGCATCATGCGGTAGATCTCGACCAGCGCTTCCAACTGATTGGTGGTGCCGTCGATCTTCAGCGTATCGCTGATGAACGGGCCGCAATCGATGTCGTTGGTGTACAGGGTCTCGAAGCGGACAACCTGGGCCTTGGCCATCTTGACCAGCAGGTCGGCGGTCAGCTCGGTGTTGCACTCGGCGATGATCTCGCCAGTAGCCGGGTGCACGATAGCCTTGGCAGTGGTACGGCCAATGACGTATTCGAGCGGAACGTCCAGCTCTTTGATGCCAGCCTTGTCCAGCTGGTTGATGTGGCGGGCAGTGATACGACGGCCCTGCTCCACGATCACCTTGCCGCTGCCGTCCTTGATGTCCAGGACTGCGACTTCACCACGCAGACGCTGCGGCACCAGCTCCAGGCTCAGGCCTTCGTTCTTAACGTGGTAGACGTTGGTGTCGTAGAAGGCATCGAGCACTTCTTCGGTGCTGTAGCCGAGCGCGCGCAGCAAAACGGACGCCGGCAGTTTACGGCGACGGTCGATACGCACGAATACCGCGTCCTTCGGATCGAACTCGAAGTCCAACCAGGAACCGCGGTAAGGAATGATGCGCGCGGAGTACAGCAGCTTGCCCGAGCTGTGGGTCTTGCCACGGTCGTGGTCGAAGAACACACCCGGCGAACGGTGCAGCTGGGAAACGATCACACGCTCGGTACCGTTGATAACGAAGGTACCGTTCTCGGTCATGAGCGGAATCTCGCCCATGTACACTTCCTGCTCCTTGATGTCCTTGATCGCTTTGTTCGACGACTCTTTGTCGAAAATGATCAGACGGACTTTCACGCGCAGCGGTACGGCGAAGGTCACGCCACGCAGGACGCACTCCTTGACGTCGAACGCAGGCTCGCCCAGGCGATAGCCGACGTACTCCAGAGCGGCATTGCCGGAGTAGCTGATGATCGGGAATACGGATTTGAAGGCCGCATGCAGGCCGATGTCACGGAACTGTTCCTTGCTCACCCCTTGCTGCAGGAATTCGCGATACGAATCCAGCTGGATGGCCAGGAGGTAAGGCACATCCATGACATCCGGCAACTTGCTAAAGTCCTTGCGGATACGTTTTTTCTCAGTGTATGAGTAAGCCATCAGCGTTCCCCAGCTTGGTCACCTGCTTATTTGGCCAACGCCGGCGGCGGTGACCAGAAAATCGTGCAAACCCTCGGTTTGCGGCCGCCTCTTTGGCGGGATCTTTCCAGCTCCAGGCTGACTGACGAACAGCCAACCTAGAACGGAAAAAGGCCGGTGGCAAAAGCCACCAGCCATCAGCCTTGTGCGAGTCGCTCGGGCTGTAGACGCAAGGTGCGAACTTACTTGAGCTCGACCTTGGCGCCAGCTTCTTCCAGCTTCTTCTTGGCGTCTTCAGCAGCTTCTTTGGTCAGACCTTCAGCGACGACCTGAGGAGCGGTGTCAACCTTCTCCTTGGCTTCTTTCAGGCCCAGACCGGTCAGCTCGCGAACGGCCTTGATCACGTTCACTTTCTTGTCGCCAGCTTCAGTCAGAACGACGTTGAACTCGGTCTGCTCTTCAACAGCGGCAGCAGCGGCAGCCGGGCCAGCGGCAACGGCAGCAGCGGCGGTAACGCCGAAGGTTTCTTCCATCGCTTTGATCAGCTCAACGATTTCCATAACGGATTTCTGGCCGATTGCTTCGATGATTTGCTCGTTAGTCAGAGACATGACTATCAATTCCTGTATTGGGGTGACGGCCTACGCGACCATCAAATTAAACGTTTGATTTCGAAAGTGCTCACGCCGCCTTAGGCAGCAGCAGCTTCTTTCTGGTCGCGAATAGCTGCCAGAGTGCGAGCGAGTTTGCTGGTGGCGCCTTGAATAACGCTCATCAGCTGGGCGATGCCCTCGTCGCGGGTCGGCAGACTTGCCAGTACGTCGATCTGGTTTGCTGCGAGGTACTTGCCCTCGAACGCAGCTGCCTTGATCTCGAACTTGTCCTGACCCTTGGCGAACTCCTTGAACAGACGAGCAGCAGCGCCCGGGTGTTCGTTGGAGAAAGCGATCAGGGTCGGGCCTTTGAACACGTCGTTGAGCACGTCGAACTGAGTGCCTTCAACGGCGCGCTTGAGCAGGGTGTTACGCACGACTTTCACGTACACACCAGCTTCGCGGGCCTCTTTACGGAGTCCGGTCATTGCGCCGACGGTCACGCCACGGGCATCAGCCACGACAGCGGACAGACCGGCTTTGGCAGCCTCGTTGACTTCAGCGACGATGGCCTTCTTGTCTTCGAGTTTAATTGCCACGGGTTTACTCCTGGTTTTTACCGTTTCGCTGAACCGAAGTTCGGCGGCGTTTTGGTGTCTGATTCGGTAACGAATCGGGAGCACCATCTGCGTAGGCCATCAGGCAAGCCTGACGTTTAAAACAACTGTCACCTACGGTCTTGGATAGCCCCCGCCAGGCAGGGACCCCAATCTTTCAAAGCCGGCGGCGCGCACGCCGCCGACCCAATCACTTACGCGTCGAGCGAAGCCTGATCGATGATCAGACCCGGACCCATGGTGGTGCTCAGGGTCACACGCTTGACGTAGATACCTTTCGAGGTGGACGGCTTCAGACGCTTGAGGTCAGACAGCAGGGCTTCCACGTTCTGCTTCAGCGCAGCGGCTTCGAAGCCGACCTTGCCAACGGAGGTGTGGATGATGCCGTTCTTGTCGGTACGGAAACGTACCTGACCAGCCTTGGCGTTCTTGACAGCGGTCGCAACGTCCGGAGTCACGGTGCCGACTTTCGGGTTCGGCATCAGACCGCGCGGGCCCAGTACCTGACCCAGTTGGCCAACAACACGCATGGCGTCCGGGGAAGCGATGACCACGTCGTAGTTCAGATCGCCAGCCTTCATTTCGGCAGCCAGCTCATCCATACCAACCTTGTCAGCACCGGCAGCCAGAGCAGCTTCAGCGCCCGGACCCTGGGTGAACACGGCAACGCGTACGGATTTGCCAGTGCCGTTCGGCAGAACGGTGGCACCACGTACAACCTGGTCGGATTTACGCGGGTCTACGCCCAGGTTCACAGCAACGTCGAAGGACTCGGTGAACTTGACAGCAGACAGCTCGGCCAGCAGGCCGGCAGCTTCTTCGAAGGTGTAAGCCTTGCCGGCTTCAACCTTGGCCGCGATGGCCTTTTGGCGCTTGGTCAACTTAGCCATTACACACCCTCCACGTTCAGGCCCATGCTACGAGCGGAGCCGGCGATGGTGCGCACGGCCGCATCCAGGTCAGCGGCAGTCAGATCAGCCTGTTTGGTCTTGGCGATCTCTTCCAGCTGAGCACGGGTAACGGTGCCTACTTTGACGGTGTTCGGACGAGCGGAACCGCTGGACAGGCCGGCGGCCTTCTTCAGCAGTACCGATGCCGGGGTGCTCTTGGTTTCAAAGGTGAAGCTGCGGTCGCTGTAAACAGTGATGATCACAGGAGTCGGCAGACCAGGTTCCATGCCCTGAGTCTTGGCGTTGAACGCCTTGCAGAATTCCATGATGTTCACACCGTGCTGACCCAGAGCCGGACCAACGGGTGGCGACGGGTTTGCCTGACCGGCTTTAACCTGCAGCTTGATATAAGCCTGAATTTTCTTAGCCATTAGCTACTCCAATTTCGGGTTCGAACGCCTGACGGCTCCCCGAGGTTACTTACGCATTTATCCCAGTGACGACAAAACCCCGCAGCCTAAGGCTGCGGGGTGAGGGATGCTTATGTCAGTTATGCCTTCTCGACCTGACTGAACTCCAGCTCGACCGGGGTGGAGCGACCAAAAATAGTCACAGCAACCTGGATGCGGCTCTTCTCGTAATTCACTTCTTCGACCACACCACCGAAATCGGCGAACGGGCCATCGACAACTCGTACCATTTCGCCCGGCTCGAACAGTGTTTTCGGCTTGGGCTTGTCACCGCTATCGGCAACACGACGCAGGATGGCTTCAGCTTCCTTCTCGGTGATCGGTGCCGGCTTGTCGGCAGTACCACCAATGAAGCCCATGACGCGCGGCGTATCCTTGATCAAGTGCCAAGTCGCCTCGTTCATTTCCATCTGCACCAGAACATAGCCAGGGAAGAACTTGCGCTCACTTTTGCGCTTCTGACCGTTGCGCATCTCGACCACTTCTTCAGTGGGAACGAGAATCTCGCCAAAGTCTTCTTCCATACCAGCCAGTTTCACGCGCTCGATGAGCGAGCGCATGACATGCTTCTCGTAACCCGAGTATGCATGCACGACGTACCAACGCTTAGCCACGAGACACCCTTAACCAACAATCAGGGAAACAAGCCAACCGAGCAGGGAATCGAGCCCCCACAGCAGCAGCGCCATTACCAGAACCACCGCCACGACGATCAGGGTCGTCTGAGTGGTTTCCTGGCGGGTCGGCCAAACAACTTTACGAATCTCGACGCGGGCTTCTTTCAGCAATACCGCAAAGGCCTGACCACGAGCAGTTTGAAATGCCACGAAAGCAGCAGCAGCACCCAATGCAACCAGACCCAGAACACGATACAGAACCGGCTCAGCAGAGAAGTACTGATTACCTACGACACCCACAACAACCAGGGCAGCGACAACCAGCCACTTGACCAGATCAAAGCGAGAGTCTTTGGCTTCAGCCTTAACATTCATTCGAGAGGATCCTGTGAAAGACACGCCAGATTCGTTAGAAAATGGCAGGTCAGGAGGGAATCGAACCCCCAACCTGCGGTTTTGGAGACCGCCGCTCTGCCAATTGAGCTACTGACCTAAAGCAAAATCAGGCCGACCATTATGCCGGCCTGAGAGGAACAGATCAACC
>NZ_LSSW01000010.1 GCF_001567565.1 Ectopseudomonas composti | reverse complement strand
TACCCTGGGCATCCTGATTCCGCCGTCGATCGTGATGGTGGTGTACGCCGCCGCCACCGAGCAGTCGGTGGGCAAGCTGTTCATGGCCGGTGTAGTGCCGGGCCTGCTGCTCGGCCTGGTGCTGATGGTGGCGATCTACATCGTCGCGCGCATCAAGAAGCTGCCGGCCCTGCCGCGCGCCAGCTTCCGCGAGTGGCTGCGTTCCGCCCGTGAAGCGTTCTGGGGCCTGCTGCTGATGGTGATCATCCTCGGTGGTATCTACACCGGCATGTTCACCCCGACCGAGGCTGCGGCCGTGGCCGCGGTGTACGCCGGCTTCGTCGCCCTGTTCGTGTACAAGGACCTGAAGATCCGCGAGTGCCCTAAGGTGCTGCTGGAGTCCGGCAAGCTGACCATCATGCTGATGTTCATCATCGCCAACGCCATGCTCTTCGCCCACGTGCTGACCACCGAGCAGATCCCGCAGCAAATCACCGCCTGGGTGGTGGAACTGGGCCTGCAGCCGTGGCAGTTCCTGCTGGTGGTGAACATCGTGCTGCTGATCGCCGGTGCCTTCATGGAGCCGTCGGCGATCATCCTGATCCTGGCGCCGATCCTGTTCCCGATTGCCATGCAGCTGGGCATCGACCCGATCCACCTGGGCATCATCATGGTGGTGAACATGGAGATCGGCCTGATCACGCCACCGGTGGGGCTGAACCTGTTCGTCACCTCGGCGGTGACCGGCATGCCGCTGACGGCGGTGATCCGCGCGGCGCTGCCGTGGCTGATGATGCTGATCAGCTTCCTCATGGTGATCACCTACATCCCGGCCGTGTCCATGGCCCTGCCGAACTGGCTGGGGATGTAAGCGCTCAACGCAAAGACGCTACTTCGGTACCTTGTGTACCTGCTAAGCCCGGCCTCAGTGCCGGGCTTTTTTTGCACGTCATGAAAACCAGGCAGTCCGAGGAAAAGTGTTGTCGCCATTTTCCCACTCACGCAGCAGAGATGACTGCCCAGTACAGAACGTCCTGGCGTAAAGTCCCCCGGCACATTCATCAAGGAAATCGCGGCATGATCAGACGCAGCCTGAAATCCATCGTGACCACCTGGCTGACCGGCCTGCTGGCGTTACTTCCGCTGGTGCTGACCCTGGCGCTGCTCGCCTGGATATTCAGCCTGCTCAATCGCCTGGTCGGCCCCTCGACCCTGATCGGCCAGTTATTCGCGGCGCTCGGCCAACCCTTTTCCAGCAACGGCTACATGGCTTACCTGCTGGGCAGCCTGGTGCTGCTGGGCAGCCTCTACCCACTGGGTCTGGCCGTGCAACTGGGCCTGCGTCGCCCCCTGGCCTGGCTGTTCGACCACACGCTGCGCCGCACCCCGCTAATCGGCAATTTCTACAACCTGGCCGATCGTTTCGTTGGCCTGCTGGACAAGAGCAAGAACCCGGACATCACCACCATGGCCCCGGTCTGGTGCTTCTTCGGTGGCGATGGCGCTGCCGTGCTCGCCCTGCGCCCGAGTTCGGAAAGCGTCGAGCTGGAGGGGCGTGCCTACTGCGCCATCCTCATTCCCACCGCGCCGATCCCCGTCGGTGGCGGCCTGCTCTACGTACCGGAGCAATGGGTACGTCCAGCCGACATGGGCGTGGATCAGCTGACCAGCATCTATGTATCCATGGGCCTGACACCGCCAGGCAAGCGAGCGCAGCAGCAGAGCGAGCCCATAGTGGTAAAGCCCTAAGCAAGCGGCAAACTGGTGGTGGACTTGATCTCCGATAACGCGACGATGGAGTTCACCTCCTGGATACCGGGCACCAGCGACAGCTTTTCGAAGAAGAAACGCTCATAAGCCTCGATATCGCGCGTGACGATGCGCAGCATGAAGTCCACGGCGCCCATCAGCACATGGCACTCCAACACCTCGGGAAACTCGCGCATCGCTTCGGCGAACTCGGTCAGGTTGGAGCGACCATGGGCGTTGAGCTTGACCTGAGCGAACACCTGCGTGTGCAGGCCGATGCGCTTGCGATCGAGCAGCGTCACCTGCTTGCGGATAACCCCCTCCTCCTTGAGCCGCTGGATACGGCGCCAGCAGGGCGACTGCGACAGTCCGATGCGCTCGGCAATCTCGGCAGTGGAAAGCCCGGCATCCTCCTGTAGCAGGGCAAGAATGCGTTGATCGTATGAATCCAGAGCGACAGACATAAAAATTCCTAGTTAGCCTAATATCTAGGCAAGTCTATCCAGCGAAACGCGATTAACACAGAAAACAAGGCAGAACTTTTGCCGGAACAAGGCGGAAACTTAGGCAAAACCTGCCCGAGCCACCACCATGCCTGATACCACTGCGTTTGCCCTCGCCCCCCATCGCCGCGATCCCTGGCAGGATCGTCCCGACGCCTGCGTCGAGTACCAGCTGCGCACCGACGCCGAGGCGGATGTCATGTGCCGCCTGCTCGGCCTGTTCGCCCAACTGCAATTGCTGCCTGAAGCGCTGCACATGCAGCGCCTGCAGGATGACCTGCATATCAGCCTGCGCCTACCCGGTATCTCGCAGCACCGAGCGGGCGTATTGGCACAGAAGCTGCGCGGCCTGGTTTGCGTCTGGGAGGTGAGCTGGCAGCGCCTGGATCACAACCTGGTGACTGAGGTGGCCTGAAGCGGGCGCTCGGTCACGTCGGGCCCTTCGCCCTTGCAGCGCTTTTCGGGCATCCTAGCGAGGCTGAGAAGGTCGTTGAAAAGCGGCCTGCTACCCTTGTTCAGGCCGATCCCGAGGAACCCGCATGTCCGCCTTCACCGCTACCGCACCTGACCGTGTACTGGATCTCGGCGACCTGCTGCGCGAGCTGGTGGCCCAAGGCCGGGTCGAACAGGATGTAGCCGAGCAATGCCTGGCGATTCGTCGCAGCTCGCTGAACAACACCCAGCACCCACTGGAGTTTCTCGCCGCGCAGCAGGTCGACGATCTGTCGCGCCCGGGCAAGAAGCTCGACCTGGAGATTCTCACCGTCTGGCTGGCCAATTTCGCCGGCCAGCCGTATCTGCGCATCGATCCGCTGAAGATCGACGTACCGGCCATCACCCCACTGATGTCCTACGCCTTCGCCCAACGCCACAAGATCCTTGCAGTGGCAGTGGACAGCGAGAGTGTGACCATCGCCAGCAGCCAGCCTCTGGTACACAGCTGGGAAGCCAACCTGGTGCATGTGCTCAAACGCCGGATCAAGCGCGTGGTGGCCAACCCCAGCGACATCCAGCGCTTCACCACCGAGTTCTATCGCCTGGCCCGCTCGGTCAGCGGAGCCAACGCCACCGACCAGAAGATCAGCGGCGTCGGCAATTTCGAGCAACTGCTCAGCCTCGGCGCTCAGGATCAGGAGCCCGACGCCAACGACGCACACATCGTCAATATCGTCGACTGGCTGTTCCAGTACGCCTTCCAGCAGCGCGCCAGCGATATCCACATCGAGCCCCGTCGCGAGCAGGGCACGGTGCGCTTTCGCATCGATGGCGTGCTGCACACCGTCTACCAGTTCCCTGCGCAGGTCACTATGGCGGTGGTCAGCCGCCTGAAGAACCTCGGCCGCATGAACATCGCCGAGAAACGCAAACCACAGGACGGCCGGGTCAAGACCAAGACCCCGGATGGCAGCGAAGTGGAGTTGCGTCTTTCCACCCTGCCCACCGCCTTCGGCGAGAAGATGGTGATGCGTATCTTTGACCCGGAAGTGTTACTGAAAAGCCCGGACCAACTCGGCTTTTCCCCCGAAGACCTGCGCCGCTGGGCAAGCATGACCAGCCAGCCCAACGGCATCATCCTGGTCACCGGCCCCACCGGCTCGGGCAAGACCACCACGCTCTACACCACCCTCAAGCAACTGGCGACCGAGGAGGTGAACGTCTGCACCATCGAGGACCCGATCGAAATGATCGAGGGCGCCTTCAACCAGATGCAGGTGCAGCACAATATCGACCTGAATTTCGCCAGCGGCGTGCGTGCCCTGATGCGTCAGGACCCGGACATCATCATGGTCGGTGAGATCCGCGACCTGGAAACCGCAGAAATGGCGATCCAGGCCGCGCTGACCGGCCACCTGGTGCTCTCCACCCTGCACACCAACGACGCCCCTAGCGCCATCACCCGCCTGCTGGAACTGGGCGTGCCGCATTACCTGCTCAAGGCGACCATTCTCGGCGTCATGGCCCAACGCCTGGTGCGCACCCTGTGCCCGCACTGCAAGGCGCCGGTACAACTGGACGAAGACACCTGGAGCGGCCTGACGCGCCCCTGGAGCTCGCCACTGCCGACTCAGGCGCACCATGCCGTCGGCTGTCTGGAATGCCGCGAAACCGGCTACCGCGGACGCGCCGGGGTGTACGAGATCATGTTGCTCAACGATACGATCAAGCCGCTGATCAACGCCGATACCGATCTCTCCGCCTTGCGCCGCGCCGCCTTCAAGGACGGCATGCGCAGCCTGCGCCTGTCCGGCGCACAGAAGGTCGCGGCCGGGCTGACCACCATCGAGGAAGTGCTACGCGTCACGCCGCAGAGCGAGCAACGCTGAAGCTCGCGCACTCGCCTCAGCGCTCATCTGCGCATGCCGGGTGAACAGCTACCGGCAATCGCTGAACTGACTCGGCAACCTGCTGCTGCACAACTCAGCTCGGCGTACCTCACAACTGCTGTGCCGCCCCGAACGGCAGCGGCATAGGCCGTCCATGTGCCCAAGCGCTCATGAACCACCGGGCAACTGCCCACCTTGCGAAGGGGTCGGCGGCAGAGCGCCGGCAGCTGTGCTTAGATTGAGTGATCTGGCAATGGAGTCTATGCAATGCACATCGAAGGGCGATCAGCGAACACTCTGAGCATGGGTAGTCGCGTCCATCCATGATCACCTACCTGCAAAATCTGTCGTTTTGGGACTGGCTGGCCCTGGCCACAGTGCTACTGATTCTCGAAGTCTTCGGTGCCGGCGGCTACCTGCTGTGGATGGGCCTTGTCGCCATCTCTGTCGGCGCACTGACCTATCTGCTCCCCGACCTGCCCTGGGCGTGGCAGTTCCTGCTGTTCGGCGCACTGGCTGTGCTCTCCGCGCTGATCTGGCGGCGTTACCAGCAGCGCCCAGGCAAGGTGCGCAGCTGACCGGCCTGGCAACCGGCCATCGCCTGCAAGGAACCACCAGCGGCTGGCGTGACTCCTAGGTTAAGAGCCACCCCACAGGAGTTTCACCATGCGTGTAACAAGCCGTGCCGCACTGGCGTTCAGTGCCTGCCTGATCGCCCAGACCGCAGCAGCCGATGGCATGCTGCGCGATATTCTGTCCTCGGGCGCCACTACCGCCTCGACCTACCTGACCTTCAAGGATCGCAAGCTGGTCGCTGCCGCCGAAGAAGATGCCAGCAGCTTCGTCGCCAGCAACGGCGAGATTCGTGGCCCCCATCTGGAGGCGGCGATGCAGCAGTTGCGCAGCGCCAACCCGCAACTACAGGATGCCGACGATATGGCCCTGGCCAGCGCCATTCTCGCGAGCTCGGCAGCGCCGCTCGACGCTAGCGCAGCTGCTGCCCACTGAGGTAATTCACGCCCATAAAAAATGCCCGTATCCGCTGGATACGGGCATTTCTCGTTCAGCATTCGGGACTTCAGGCCTATGCAAGCCTCCCGAAAGCACCGCGCCTTACATCAGCGGCAGGGTGTAGCTGACGATCAGACGGTTTTCGTCGATATTGCGGCTGAAGTTGTTGCGCATAGTGGCGTTACGCCAGCGAACACCCAGGTTCTTCAGCGCGCCTTCCTGGAAGACGTACATCAGCTCGCTGTTGCGCTCCCACTCGCGGCCGTCAGAAACACCAGTACCACGATCAATGTTGTCACCGGTCAGGTAGCGGGTCATGAAGGTCAGACCGGGGATGCCGATGGAGGCGAAGTTAAAGTCGTAACGAGCCTGCCAAGACTTCTCGTCCTTGGCAGCGAAGTTACCAATCTGAACGTAGTTGACCAGGAACGGATCGGTACCACCGATATATGCAAAACCAGTGTCACCATCCATCTGTTGGTAGCCAAGACCGAACGAGTGGCCGCTCAGAGCATAGGTAACCATGGCACCGAAGGCCTTGTTATCCACATTACTTTGGCCATCATCAGTGGAGCGAGCGTAGCGCAGATCAGTTTTCAAGCTCTGCTTTTCGCCCAAGGGCAGCACGTGCACGAGATTGAAGGAATGCTGCTTGTACATATCCTCCAGGTTGGAATAGTAATAGCCAGCTGTCAGTTCTTTGGTCAGCTTGTAGTTACCACCCGCAAAGATGAACTCGTTACTCTGATTCAAACCCTTGAATTTAATGCCACTGAACGAGTAGGTGTTCAGCGTCATGTCTTCATAGTCTTGCGAATTGCGGTTATTTACCTCATCCAGGTAACCCGCATCCAGAGTAAGACCTTCAATTTCCTGAGAAACCAAGTTACCGCCACGGAAGATCTGCGGCAGCAAACGGCCATCGCTGGAGCCGATAGCCTGGTTTTTGAACTGCATCTGACCGACACGCAGAGTAGTTTTGGAAACCTTGGCTTTGGCCGCTACGGCGAGGCCGGAGTAATTGTCCTGGGAACCACCCGAGCGGTCTGGGACCAGCAGACCACTGCCTGCGGTACCATCACCCGAGTCCAGTTTGAAGCCATACATACCAATGGCATCAGCACCAAAACCAACGGTGCCTTCAGTGAAACCAGAGTTCATACGCAGAATGAAACCCTGCGCCCACTCTTCGGATTTGGACTGACCAGTGCCTTCACGAAAATCACGATTGAAGTAGAAGTTACGCGCTTCCAGGCTGACCTTGGTATCGCCAACCAGATCGGCGAAGGCTACTTGGCTCAGGCCCAGAGTGCTGGCGGCTACGGCCAGTGCCAGGGAGGTCTTTCTCATTATGTTTCTCTCCAGTGTGTTTAAGGTGACGCATCGTCCGGCACAGACTTCGGCACGAAGAGGCAGGCCGGAACGAATGGGGCATACGCAATCGCGAGCCATGAAGCGTCAGCGACCTGGCTCGAGCGGGTACGTGGAAATTTCAGGAAGAACAGAACAACAGCGAACGCAGCGATGCGACCGAAACAAGGCGGGCAGAATAATGCATGATGAGTGCTCTCTCGTCGTTGTTATTGTGCGTCGGCATCCTGGCCGGCATCGAACGAGGCAATGCAGTTAGCGCGCCAGCTTGGCGAAGCTGACGCGCAAGGCTTATAGAACAGCAGGTTACATTTTTTCTGCAGGTCAGTGAACGGACAATGACAGCGCCTGATCGGCAACTTTCCGCTCAAGACAACACGTCAACAGGCGGAAAATCGCCAACCGTCACCCCAGCACGATCTGATTCTTGCCCTGCCGCTTGGCCACATACATGGCGGCATCGGCACGCGCATAAAGCGCATCGAGACTGACATCCGTGGCCAACAGACTGGTCAACCCCTGACTGACGGTAATGCCGAAGCTGCGCCCCTCATGCACGAAACCGAGGCGTTGCACCTCACGCTGCAGCCGCTCTGCTACCTGCAAGGCCACGTCCTGCTCACAGCCGGGAAACAACGCGGCGAACTCCTCGCCGCCGATACGCCCGAACAGGTCGCCGCGACGAAGCGTGTTGGTACCGCACTGCGCCAGACGCTGCAGCACCTGATCACCGACCTGGTGACCGTACTGGTCATTGATCTTCTTGAAATCGTCGAGATCGAGCAGCAGAAACGCCAGCGGACTACCGAACCGGCACGCATGCTCGAACTCGCGGCGAGCGCACTCGAAGAAGTGACGCCGGTTGCTGCTCTGGGTCAGCACGTCGGTGGTGGCCAAGCGATGCAGCTCACCTTCGAGTCGCTTCTTCTCGGTGATGTCCTCGGCGATACCGACGATCACACTGCCTTTCCCCCCACCGGGACGGGGGCTGACAAAGCACTTGTCGCTGAGCCAGCGCAGCTGCCCGTCGGCGCGAATGATGCGGTACTCGCGAGACTCCACGGCGCCCGTCTCCAGCACCCTGGCCAGGCTTTCCGCAGCGTAATCCAGGTCATCCGGGTAGATGCTGTTACGCCACTCTCCGTAATCGGCCAGCAGCAGTGCGGCAGAGCGCCCAAAGATCCGTTCGTAGGCAGGGCTCACGTAAATCATCCGCTGCTCGCTCCAGTCGAACGCCCAGAGCACGGCATTGACGCTGCCAAGCAGGCTGCTGAAAAGCTGCTCGCGCGCGCCCAGACGCTCCACTTCGGCGCGGCTGTGCAGCAGCGCCAAAGTGAGTTCTTCCAGCTCGGATACAGCGTTATCCTTCTCGTCCATTACAGCAGCCATCCGTCCCTTGCCTCGCATTGAAATGAGCTTAGTGCGAGCCGTTGGACAAACACAAAGGCCCGCCAGTTCGGCGGGCCTTCGTTTGTAACGAGCGGCGGTCAGGCTGTCGCGCTGGACGGTCGCAGCGAGTAGGTCTTGAGCTGCTCGGCAAACTCACGCAGCGACTGGATGCCGCTGGCTTCAGCCTCGTGCACCCACTGTTTCATGGCTTCGAGCATATCGTGGCCGTTGCTGCTGGTCTTGACCCAGATCTGCTGCAACGCCAGGCGCTTCTCGTAGATCACCTTGAGTGCCTGGCTCTGCGCCAGCATGTCGGCGATACGCGCATGATGCTGCTCTTCCAGCAGGCTCGGTTCACGCGACAACAGGCGCTTGGCGCGATGGAAAAGATGACGAACGGACGCGTCGGCCTTGGCCACTTCCTGCTTGACCAGGGGTGCGATAACCAGCTTGCGGTACTGCGCCATGATCTGGAAACGGTTGTTGAGGATGGCCATGGCCGTGTCCATATCCAGGTGGCCCTTGCCTTCCACACGATGGGCGATAGGCGCGACACGCTGCACCTTGGCCAGGCCGAACAAACTGAACAACTTGATCCAGGCCCAGCCCATGTCGAACTCCCACTTCCTCACCGACAGCTTGGCGCTGTTCGGGTAGGTGTGGTGGTTGTTGTGCAGTTCCTCACCGCCAATGATGATGCCCCAAGGCACCAGATTGGTGGCAGCGTCGCGGCACTCGAAGTTGCGATAGCCGACTGCGTGCCCCAGGCCGTTGATCACACCGGCGGCCCAGAACGGAATCCACATCATCTGGATCGCCCAGACCGTCATGCCGAGCACGCCGAACAGCGCCAGGTCGATGATCGCCATCAAGGTCACGCCGCCAATCGGATAGCGGCTGTAGACGTTGCGCTCAATCCAGTCATCCGGGCAGTTCTTGCCGTAGATGCGCAAAGTTTCCTGGTTCTTCGCCTCTTCCTGATAGAGTTCGGCACCTTTGCGCAGCACAGTACTCAGACCCTTGATGACCGGACTGTGCGGGTCATCGACGGTTTCGCACTTGGCGTGATGCTTGCGGTGAATCGCGGTCCACTCGCGAGTGTTCTGGCCAGTGGTCAGCCACAGCCAGAAACGGAAGAAATGCTTGAGCGCGGGGTGCAGTTCCAGTGCACGGTGCGCAGAGTAGCGGTGCAGATAGACAGTCACGCTGACGATGGTCACGTGAGTCATCAGCAGAGTCGCAGCCAGCAGCTGCCAGACCGACAGGTCGAGTAAACCGTTGTACCACATGGGCGCTGTTGCCTCCTGATGGGGGAACGCGGCTTGTCCTGCAAGGACGAACCTGTTTGCATTATCCCTGACCCATGCCAGAAAACCAGTTGGTCTTTTAGATAAGAATGTTTCAGCACCACCGCGTCTATACTGACCGACACTTACAGGGAGCGTAGTTGCCCAGCCATGCGTATCGACACCGCCGCCTTGCGTCTGACTCTGGGCTATCTGCTGCTGGCCGGCCTGTGGATACTGCTGAGCGACCAACTGCTGACGGTGCTGGGCCTTTCCGGAGCGCAGCAGGAGCGCCTGCAGTCGCTCAAGGGGCTGTGCTTCGTGGTGCTGACCAGTACGCTGCTCTATCTGGTACTGCAGCGTCATGCCCTGCAGTACCGCCGCGCACGCCTGGAGCTGGCCGGCAACGAGGAACGTCTGCGCCTGGCTCTGGATGCCACACGCGATGGCCTGTGGGACTGGGACGTATCCAGGCGCAAGGTGTTCTTCTCCGAGGGCTACGCCAGACTGCTCGGCCTCACCCCGCAAACCCTGGGTGATACCCGCGAAGACTGGGCCTCACGCCTGCACCCGGACGACATGCAACGCGCGCTGCATGCGCTCAATGCCGAACTGAGCGATCAGCCCTACGAAAACATCTACCGCCTGCGCCACGCCGACGGCAGCTACCGCTGGATTCACTCGCGCGGGCGCCTGCAGCGTGACGAGAATGGCCAGCCCCAGCGTTTCATCGGCATCGCCAGCGACATCACCCAGCAGCGCGCCATCGACGACAGTCTGCGCCAGGCTGCGGCTGTGTTCGATGCCACCCAGGAAGGTGTGCTGGTTACCGATGCCGAGCAAAATATCGTGCACGTCAACCCAGCCTTCAGCCGTATCACCGGCTACAGCAGCGAGGAAATCCTCGGTCAGCACCCCAATCTGCTCAAGTCCGGCCGTCATGACGCCGCTTTCTATCAGAGCCTGTGGCACGCCCTGCAAAATCGCGGTGCCTGGAGCGGCGAAGTGTGGAACCGGCGCAAGAGTGGCGAAATCTACCCGCAATGGCAGTGCATCCGGGTGATTCATGACGAGCAGGGGCGCGTCAGCCACTACGTGGCCGTTTTCTCCGACATCACCGCACTCAAGCGTTCGCAGCGCGAGCTGGACTACCTGGCCCACCACGACCCGCTGAGCAACCTGCCCAACCGCCTGCTGTTCACCGAACGTGTCGCCCACGCCCTGGAGCGCAGCACGATCGAAGAGTTGCGCGGTGCGGTGCTGCTGATCGACCTGGACCATTTCAAGCACATCAACGAAAGCCTCGGCCACAACGTCGGTGACCTCCTGCTCAAGAGCGTCGGCGAGCGCCTGCTGCAGGGTCTACCTAACGGCTGCACACTGGCCCGGCTGGGCGGCGACGAATTCGGCTTGCTCAGCGAAAACTGCGCAGAAGCCGCCCAGGCCGCCGAGCTTGCGCAAGGCCTGCTGCACAATCTGGAAACACCCTTTCGCCTGGACGGTCACGAGCTCTATATCGGCGCCAGCATCGGCATCAGCCTGTTCCCTGAGGACGCCAACAGCGTCGAGCAGATCCTGCGCAACGCCGACTCTGCACTGTTCAAGGCCAAGAGCAGCGGCCGCGAGGGCTACGCCTTCTACGAGCAGGAACTGACCGACTACGCCCGCCAGCGCGTCGAGCTGGCCAGCAGCCTGCGCCATGCCCTGGACAACGACGAGCTGCGCGTTTACTACCAGCCGCTGCATGACCTGCAAGACGGGAGCCAGGTAGGCATGGAGGCCCTGGTGCGCTGGCAGCACCCGCAGCGCGGACTGGTCGCCCCGGGGGAGTTCATCCCGATTGCCGAGGACAACGGCATGATCGGCGCCATCGATGCCTGGGTGCTGGAGCAGGCCTGCCGCCAGATGGTGAGGTGGAATGCCGAGCGCAGCTCACTGCGCTTCGTTGCCGTGAACATTTCCAGTCGCCTGTTCAGTCGCGGTGAACTCGACCAGAAGGTTGCCAGCGTGCTGGCGCAAACCGGTCTGCCCCCCGAACAGCTGGAGCTGGAAGTGACCGAGAGCGCGATCATGGAAGACCCGGATGCAGCGCAGAAACTGCTCTTCCGTCTGCGCGCGCTGGGGGTGCGCCTGGCCATTGACGATTTCGGCACCGGCTACAGCTCGCTGGCGCGGCTCAAGCGCCTGCCGGTAGACAAGCTCAAGCTCGACCAGAGTTTCGTTCGTGGCCTGCCCGACGACCCCGAGGACGCCGCCATCGCCCGTGCAGTGATCGCACTGGGCAAGAGCCTGGGCCTCAAGGTGCTCGCCGAGGGTATCGAGCAACCCGCTCAAGCCAACTTTCTGCGTGAGCTAGGCTGCAACTATGGCCAGGGCTATCACTTCGGCCGCCCACAGCCAGTGCTCGCCAAATCCATCGACGCCGGCAGCCCGGGTGAAATGAAGGAAAGCCATCCCCGCAGCAGGAACTGAGCATGCGCGTGCCGATTACCGAAGACGATCCCAAGGTCACCCTCCGGCGCAAACAGATCGTGATCGGCCTTTGCTCCGCTGGCCGAAGCCTCGTCGAGGCAATCGACACCAGCGGTGACCCAGGTGAACTGCCGCAGGGCGCCGAAGGGCACGCTCGAGCACGCGCACGATGACCGCCGGCCCGAGACCGATCTCCACTCGCTGGATCGTGATCGGCGGCAGCCTTTGCCTGGCGCTGTTCTTCGCCGTCCTCGGGCGCCAGGCATTGCATGAACGTGAAACCCTGTGGCAACTGCAGATGAACAAGCAGGCCGAGGCGCAGCGCCTGGCCCTGCAAAGTTTTCAGCACGGCCTGCGCGAACGCGCGCAGCTGCTGGCCGAGGCCATCGCCGCCGACGCCTGGGTGACCGAGCTGGCGCGCCAGGCCGCAGCCCTGCCAGACGCTGCTCGGCACGACCTGAGCAGCATTCGCCACCAGCTCTACACCCGCCTGGCACCCCGTTGGCGCAACATGCAGGAGCACCACCCATTTCGCCTCTACGTTCACCTGCAGGGCGACGCACGCATCCTGCTACGGGTCCATGACCCCGAACACTTTGGTGACTCGCAAGAGACCATGCGTCCATTGCTGCTGGGCACCCTGCGCAATGGCGGCAGCCGTGCGGAGCTGGCCCTCACGCAAGACAGCATCGGCATTCGCGCTGCAGCCCCCTTGCTGGTCGATACCGAGGATGGCCAACGCCAGGTCGGTACCATCAGCGTGGCGATAGACCTGCTCGACGACCTGCCGCAACTGGACCAGGACCTCGGCGCCGGCATCGCCCTGCTACTCAATGCGGCGCCCGAGCCCAGCGCGGAGAACGCCGAGCTGCCGGTCTGGCGGCTGATCCAGCAGTCACGCCCACAGGCGCAGACCTGGCTGCACGCGGGCCTGCTGCCTGCCCCCGGTGCTGGCAACGGCGCGCGTCTGCTGGAAGATGGCGCACACCACTATCTGCTCAGCCAGCTGTCGATGGCGACTTCGCCACGACCAGATGCGCCAGCGGCGGCCATGCTGCTGACCTGGCGCGACATCAGCGAGCTGTATGCCGTGCACGAGCGGGACAAACGCTGGCTGGTGATCAAGTGGCTGATGGCCTGGTGCGGTGCCGAAGCCTTGCTGATGATCCTGCTGCGCGCGACTCGCCGCAGCACCCAGCACCTGATGCAGCGCCAGCAAAGCGCCTTGCATGCGCTCAATGAGATCGCCGCCCTGTCGAGCCTGAACAGCCGCGAGCAGCTGCGCGAAGCCCTGCGCATGGGCGCGAACTATTTCGGTGTTCCCCTTGGCCTGATCGGCATGATCGATGGCGACAGCTACCGCGTACTGGTGCAGCTGTCCCCCAACGGCGAACTGCAGGACGATCAGCTGTTCGATCTGGGCGAGACCTACTGCAGCCTGGCCTTTGCCCAGGAAGATGTGCTGAGCATAGAGCGCATGGGCACCTCGACCTACCGTGAACACCCCTGCTACGAACGCTTCGCCCTGGAAAGCTATATCGGCAGCGCCATCTGGGTAGGTGGGCGACGCATCGGCACCCTGGCCTTCTGTGACCGGCAGCCACGCAACAGCCAGTTCGATGAAAACGAGCGCGAGTTCCTCCGCCTGTTCGCCCGCTGGGTCGGCGCGATACTGGAGCGCGAACAGCAGGAGCAGTCGCGCCAGACGTTACTGGAGCGCCTGGCCAGCATCATCGAAGGCACCGACGTCGGCACCTGGGAGTGGAACGTGCAAAGCGCTGCCACGGTCTTCAACGAGCGCTGGGCGCAGATGCTCGGCTATCGGCTCGAAGAACTGCAACCGACGAGCGTGGAGACCTGGAAGCGCTTCTGTCACCCCGATGACCTCGCCACCAGCGAACACTTGCTGCATCGGCATTTCGCCGGCGAAGTGGCGTTCTACGACCGGCAGGTCCGCATGCAGCACCGTGACGGGCGCTGGCTGTGGATACAGGTGCGAGGCCGCCTGTCCAGGCGCGACGAGCACGGCCGGCCGCTGCTGATGTATGGCACCCATACCGACATCAGCGAGGCGCGCGAGCGCGAGGACGCGGTGATCGAGGCACGCGCCTTCCTGCAGACCGTGCTCGACTCGGCCACCGGCGTGTCGATCATCGCCACCGATCAGGACGGCCTGATCACCCTCTTCAACTCCGGCGCCGAGCGCCTGCTCGGCTATCTCAGCGAGGAAGTCGTGGGCCGGCAGACACCGACCTGCTTCCACCTGCCCAGCGAGCTCGAGGCACGCGCCCGCGAACTCAGCCAGAGCGCCGGCAGGCCGGTGGAAGGCATCGAGGTTTTCAATCACAACGTCAGGGGAGGCGAGCCGGAAACCCGCCAGTGGACATATCTGCACAAGGACGGCAGTCAAAGCCTGGTCAACCTCACCACCAACGCCATTTTCGATGCCAGCGGGCAGATCACCGGCTTTCTCTGCATCGCCAGCGACATCAGTGCCCTGCAACAGGCCACCCGTGCCCTGCAGCAGAGCGAGACGCGCTTTCGCGGCCTGGTCGCCAACCTGCCCGGCGTGGTCTATCGCTGCAGCAACGACAAAAACTGGAGCATGCGCTACATCAGCGACGAAATTTTCAGCCTGGCCGGTTACCCGGCCAGCGACTTCATCGACAATCGCGTACGCAGCTTTTCCAGCATCATTCACCCCGACGACCTGCCGCTCACCTACCGCGCCAACGACAGCATCGCCCGCCAGGAAGTCATCGAGCTGACCTACCGCCTGCGTCACGCCGACGGGCACAGCGTATGGGTGCGCGAGAAAGGCCGTGGCGAATATGACGCCAAGGGTCAGCTGGTCTGGCTCGATGGTTTCATCTGGGACATCAGCGAACGCAAGGTCATGGAAGATGACCTGCGTCTGAGCCAGCAGCTGTTCAGCAGCGCGTTCGCCACCGCGCCACAGGGCATGGCACTGGTGGCCATCGACGGACGCTGGCTGGAGGTCAACGACGAGCTATGCCGCATGCTCGGCTACAGCCGCGAAGAAATGCTCGCCCTCGACTTCCAGAGCATCACCCACCCGGACGATCTCGACGCCGACCTGCATAACGTCGAGGACCTGCTGGCCGGGCGGATCAACGCCTATCAGATGGAAAAGCGCTATCTGGACAAACAGGGCCAGGTGCTCTGGGCCCTGCTCAGCAGCGCGCTGGTGCGCAACGCCCAGGGCCAGCCGGTGCACCTGGTCGCGCAGATCCAGGACTTCAGCGACCGGGTTGCCGCCGAACGCGCGATTCGCGAACGCGAACATTACCTGCGCACCCTGCTCGACAACGTCCTCGATGCCATCGTCACCCTCGACGACCAGGGCCATATCGAAACCTTCAACCACGCGGCCGAACGCATCTTTGCCTACAGCCAGGCCGAAGTCGCCGGCCAGAGCATCGCCACGTTGATTCCGGGCATGGCCACCGGCACGTTACGGCAGGGGCACGCCAGCGATCAGATTCGTGAAATGGACGGCCTACGCCAGGATGGCGAGACGTTTCCCATGGAGCTGGCGATCTCTCGGATCAGCCACCAGGGCCAGGTGCGCTTCATCGCGGTGATCCGCGACATCGCCGAACGCAAGCGCATCGAGCAGATGAAGAACGAGTTCGTCTCCACCGTCAGCCACGAACTGCGCACGCCGCTGACCGCCATCGCCGGCTCGCTGGGCCTGATCAACGGCGGCGCGCTCGGCGCCGTACCACAGGCCATGGCGCACATGCTGAGCATCGCCGAAGCCAACAGCCAGCGTCTCAGCGAGCTGATCAACGACCTGCTGGACATGGAAAAGCTGGTCGCCGGCAAGATGCACTTCGACCTCCAGCTCAGGCCACTCAAACCGCTGCTGGAACTGGCACTGCTGCACAATCAGCCTTACGCCGACCAGCATCAGGTACGCCTCGAACTGCATGCAGAGCAGGACGCCGAGGTGCGCGTCGATGCACAGCGCCTGGCTCAGGTGCTGGCCAACCTGCTGTCCAATGCCGCCAAGTTCTCACCACCGGGGGCCGTGGTCCAGGTCAGCCTGGAACCAGCGGGCGACATGCTGCGCGTCAGCGTGCGCGATCAGGGTCCGGGGATACCCGCGACGTTCCATTCACGCATCTTCGCCAAGTTCTCCCAGGCCGACTCCGGTGACACCCGGCAGAAAGGCGGCACCGGCCTCGGTTTGGCGATCTGCAAGGAAATCATCGAGCGCATGCACGGTCGTATCGGCTTCGACTCGATGCCCGGACAGGGCGCGACCTTCTGGTTCGAACTGCCGCGCGTCGAGGATAACGAGACATGAGCCCTGCCCAAGGCTACAAAGCTGTACCACACTGCACATAGCAGCCAACGGCCGGGGAGACCGTCATGCCTGAACTCAAGCGCATCCTGCACGTCGAGGACGATCCTTCGATCCAGGCCGTGGCCAAGGTCGCCCTGGAGGCCGTCGGCGGCTTTCAGGTGCTCAGCTGCGCCAGCGGCCAGGACGCCCTCGACCAGGTGCAGGGCTTCGCCCCCGACTTCATCCTGCTCGACGTCATGATGCCCGGCATGGATGGGCCCAAGACCCTGGAGCTGCTGGGCCAGTTGGTCGACACCACGCGCATTCCGGTGGCGTTCATGACGGCCAAGGTGCAGCCCGACGAAGTCGCCCACTACCACAGCCTTGGGGCCCATGGCGTGATCATCAAACCGTTCGACCCCATGCAGCTTGCTGCCCAGGTGCGACAGATCTGGAACCAGCGTTATGGATAAACCTGAAGGCAATGGCGTGCCCCAGGCGCTGCAGCAACACCTGCAACAGCTTGGCCAGCAATTCAGCGAGCGCCTGAGCCAGGAGCTGCCGCAACTGGCGCAACTGGCCGGACGACTGCTGGAAGCCGATGACGCTGAGCGCAAACGCCTGTTGCAGAATCTGCGTCATCAACTGCACCGTCTGGCTGGCAGCGCCGGCACCTTCGGCTTCAGCCCGCTTGGCCAGCAGGCGCGCGAGCTGGAGCAGCATGCCGAGCGCTGGATGGAACGCCTGCTACGCCAGCAGCAGAACCTGAATGAATTCGTCGCTGCCCTGCAGGCATTCGGCGAACAACCGATCAGCACCGGCACCACCAGCGAGGCGGCGGACAACGCGCGCAAGGCGCCGCGCCAGGAAGACGGCAGCCGCACCATCTACATCCTCGAAGGCGAAACGGCGGTTGGCGAAAACATGCGCCAGACGCTGAACAACTTCGGCTACCGCGCCGAACACTTCAACTCTATCGATGGACTGGACGCTGCGCTGCAGCAGCAGTTGCCCGATGCACTGATCATCGACGCGAAACTGCCCGGCGCAGCCAGTGACGGCCTGGATTACGCGCACCAGTTGCGCGACCGCCTGGACGAACCGCTGCCGCTGCTGGTGCTTACCGATCAGCAAGACGATTTCACCACCCAACTGCACGCCGTGCGCGCCGGAGCCATGGGCCTGTTCAGCAAACCGGTGGACATTCCCCAGCTGGAAAGTCGTCTCGAGCGCTGCTTCGCGCAGCAAAGCGGTGAGCCCTATCGGGTCCTCATCGCCGACGACGACCAGGACCTGGCCAGCCGCTACAGCCTGGTGCTGCGCGATGCCGGCATGCTGGTGGAAATACTCAGCGAACCGGCGCAGATCTTCGCCCACCTGCGCGACTTCAACCCTGAGGTGGTACTGCTCGACGTCAACATGCCGGACTGCACCGGCCCCGAGCTGGCGCAGATCATTCGCTGCAATGACGACTGGCTGCGCATCCCGATCATCTACCTGTCGGCGGAAACCGATATCGGCAAGCAGATGAATGCGCTGATCAAGGCCGGCGACGACTTCGTCACCAAGCCGATCTCCGACAACGCGCTGGTGGCCACCGTGTTCTCCCGCGCGCAACGTGCCCGCCTGCTGTCCAACGCCCTGGCGCGTGACAGCCTCACTGGCCTGCTCAAGCACGCCGACATCAAGGAACAGGTGGTCACCGAACTGGAGCGCGCCCTGCGCAGCGGCGCCCGCGCCAGCGTGGTGATGCTGGATATCGACCACTTCAAGCAGGTCAACGACGAACACGGCCACGCTGCAGGCGACAACGTCATCCGTGCCCTGGCCAACCTGCTGCGCCAGCGCCTGCGTCGTATCGACAGCCTTGGCCGTTACGGCGGGGAGGAATTTCTCGCCGTATTGCCGGACTGCACGCCAGAGCAGGCACTGCTGATCGTCGACGAGATTCGCCAGCGTTTCGCCGAGCTGCGCTTTATTGCCGATGGCAAAGAATTTTCCTCCACGCTCAGCGCCGGCATAGCCGGCACCGACGTCAACAGCGACGCCGAGCAGCTGCGTGAGCGCGCGGACAAGGCGCTATACGCCGCCAAGCATGGCGGGCGCAATCAGGTGCAGATAGCGGCGTCGGAAGAACATCGCGGCTGAAGCCGCTCCTACGCCAGCACCACGCTCCGTAGGAGCGGCTTCAGCCGCGATAGGTCATCAAGGCTATAGCGGAGTGTCGACCGCCTATGCCACACCGATCAGGCCTCGGCGCGCTGCATCAGGCGGCGCTGACGCCACTCCATGAAGGTCTTGAGGAACAGCGTGAGCAGCGCCATGCAGGCCAGCAGGCCGGCAGCGGTGAAGGCTGCGGCGGGCTTGTAGTCGTTGTTGAGCTGGTCGACCAGAAGCGGCAGGGTCAGGGTCTGGTTGATGATGGTGCCGGACACCACCGACACCGCGCCGAACTCGCCCACCGCGCGGGCGTTGGTCACCACCACGCCGTAGAGCAATGCCCATTTGATCTTCGGCAGACTGATGCGGCGGAAGATCTGCCAGCCGCTGGCGCCCAGGCACATGGCAGCGGTTTCCTCGTCCTGACCCTGGGTCTGCATCACCGGAATCAGGATGCGCGCCACGTAGGGCGCAGTGACGAACACCGTGACCATGACGATGCCCGGCCAGGCGAACATCAGTTGCATGCCGTTATCGTAGAACCAGCGGCCGATGAAGCTTTCCAGGCCGTACACCACCAGGTAGCAGAGGCCGGCGACCACCGGCGACACCGCATAGGGAATGTCGATCAGCGTGGTCAGCAGCTTGCGCCCGCGAAAATCGTAGTGGGTCACGCACCAGGCCAGGCAGATACCGAAGCACAGGTTCAACGGCACCGTGATCGCGGCCACCAGCAGGGTCAGGCCGATGGCGTGGAGCATGTAGTCCTCGCCGAGGTTGCTCCACAGCAGCTCGAGCCCGCCGGCCAGGGCCTTGGTGAAGATCAGCGCCAGCGGCACCAGCAGAATCAGCGCCACCACCATCAGTCCGAGTACTACCAGCGCCCACTGGCGCCAATCCTGGGGCTTTTTCATCGACCTTGCCGTTGCCATGCGAACAGACGCCCCTGCACGACCTGCAGGAGGAACAGAAGCGTCAGCGACGCGAGCAGGATCACCGAAGCGATGGCTGCCGCCGCCGGGTAATTGAATTCCTGCAGACGGACGAAAATCATCAGCGAGCTGACCTCCGTCTTGTAGGGGATGTTGCCGGCGATCATGATCACCGCGCCGAATTCACCGAGGCTGCGGATGAAAGCCTGCGAACCGCCGGTGACCAGTGCCGGCGCCAGGGTCGGCAGGATCACCTTGCGAAAGGTCTGCACCCGACTGGCGCCCAGGGTGCGCGCGGCCTCCTCGTATTCCGAGCCGAGATCCTGCAGCACCGGCTGCACGGTACGCACCACGAAGGGAATGCTGGTGAACACCATCGCCACCACGATACCGGCATAGGCGTAGGCCACCTTGAAGCCCAGCCACTGACCGATCCAGCCATTGGGCACCAGCAGCGCGGCGAGGGTCAGGCCGGCTACCGAAGTCGGCAGGGCGAACGGCAGGTCGACCAGGGCATCGACGATGCGCCGGCCGGGGAAGTCGTAGCGGGTGATGATCCAGGCCAGCAGCAGGCCCAGCACCAGCACCGCCAGGGTCGAGTAGAACGCCGCCGAGATCGTCACCTTGTAGGTCTGTACCACGCGCGGATCGCTGATGGCGAACCAGTACTGTGCCCAGGTCATGTCGCTGACGTACAGCAACAGCGCCGACAGCGGCAGCAGGATCACCAGGGACAGGTACAGCACGCTGACGCCGAAGCTCAGGCCGAAGCCAGGCAGCAGCGGGGTCTGCAAGAAGAACAGCGTCGGTTTACTCACGAAAAAGCTCGGCTCTACAAATGCAGTTGGCCGCCAATAAGGCGGCCAACTAACCTGAAAATCGGCTATCGAGGACGAGTATCAGCGGCCCTCTGCCAAGAGTTGGTCAAGAATACCACCGTTGTCGAAATGCTTGGCGGTGATCTCGTCCCAGCTACCCAGCACCTCGGTCGGGTTGATCAGGCGCACCGGAGCGAACTGGGCCTTGGTCGCCTCGACCACTTCCGGGTTGTGCACACGGTAGTTGTAGCGGGTCAGCAGTTGCTGGATGTCCTTGCTGTACTGGAAGTCGAGGAAGGCCTTGGCCTGCTCGCGGGTGCCGCGCTCGTCGGCCACCTTGTCGACGATGGCCACCGGGAACTCGGCCAGCACGCTGACTTCCGGCACCACGATCTGCAGGTTGGCGGACTTGAACTCGTCGCCCTTGGCGATGTTGATCACCTCCGATTCGAAGGTCAGCAGCACATCGCCCTGGCCGTTCTGAGCGAAGGCCACGGTGGCGCCACGGCCACCGGTGGGGAAGTTCTCGACGTTCTTCAGCAGCTTGCCGACGAAGGCCTTGACCTTCTCCTGGTCGCCGTTGAATTTCTCGTTGGCGAACAGCCAGGCACCCAGGTAGCTGTAACGGGCGTTGCCGGAGGTTTTCGGGTTGGGGAATACCAGCTTCACATCATCGCGAATCAGGTCGTCCCAGCTCTTGATGTTCTTCGGGTTGCCTTCACGCACCAGGAAGGCCGTGGTGCTGTAGTACGGCGAGCTGTTGTTGGGGAACTGCTCGGCCCAGTCTTTGCGCAGCAGGCCGCGCTTGGCCAGGATGTCCACGTCGGTCACCTGGTTGAAGGTGACCACGTCGACCTTCTTGCCCTGGATGATGTCCTGCGCCTGGCGCGAGGTGCCGGCGAAGGACTGGATGATCTTCACTTCCTTGCCGCTCTGCTGCTTCCAGTGCTCGACGAACAGCGGGTTGATCTCGCCGAACAGCTCGCGGGCGATGTCATAGGAAGCGTTGTGGAACGGCGTGTCGGCCGCAGCATGGCTCAGCGAGCCAGTCAGCAGGGTGGCACTGGCCACGGTGGCCAGAACGATCTTCTTCAGCATCTAAGGCGTCCTTATCGAATGAGAAACCTGCAGGCAGGCTATTTGATGGCGCGATTCTGCAGAAAAATCATATAGCTGAAAAATATCTTTTTATTTGTTTCTTATAACCAGCACCTCATTCCCTGCGTAAACGCCGTGCAGCCCTCGTATCCGAAGGCGGCTCAGGCAACCACTCTTAGAACCTGTTCGCGATCTTTATGTGCCTGAAAACTACAAGGCAAAAGCCTTCGGTGAGCATGTAGGAGGGGCTTCAGCCCCGAGCTTTATTGGGGCGCAAAGAGCTCGCGGCTAAAGCCGCTCCTACAAGATCGCAAGTGGCTTATTTCGCCAGCTTCATGCCGAAATCGACGAAAATTGGCTGAAAAACATGAAAATATCCTTACAGCTTGGCGATGGACACCTCGGTGGATTTGACGAAGGCGATCACCTCGCTGCCCACCTGCAGTTCCAGCTCGCGCACGGAACGGGTGGTGATCACCGAGGTGACGATGCCGGCGGCGGTCTGCACGTCGATTTCCGACAACACGTCGCCGATAACGATTTCCTTGATGCTGCCCTTGAACTGGTTACGCACGTTTATGGCTTTGATGGTCATGGTGTCTCTCCTGATAGTCGACTGATGTAGCCCGGATGCAATCCGGGGAATTCTCGAGCCGCTCCCGGATTGCATCCGGGCTACGGCGTCACAGTGCCCAACGCAGTTGCGTGGGCAGCGGTGATAAGGGTTCGGGCGCGGCGGGCAAATCCGGCTGCGCCAGCACCCGGTCGAGCACGCGCGCTTGCAGTGCCGCCAAAAGCGGCGAGCCATGCGGACGCGGGCGCAGCAGTTGCACATCGAGATCGAGGCCGATCTGGCCGTCCTCGATGAGGATCACCCGATCCGCCACGGCCACCGCTTCGGCGACGTCGTGAGTGACCAGCAGCACGGTGAAACCATGCTGCTGCCACAGCCGTTCGATCAGGCGCTGCATCTCGATACGGGTCAGTGCATCCAGCGCGCCCAGCGGCTCGTCGAGCAGCAGCAGGCGCGGGCGGTGGATCAGCGCTCGGGCCAGGGCCACGCGCTGTTTCTGCCCGCCGGACAGTGCCGCCGGCCATTCATAGGCGCGATCGGCCAGGCCAACCGCCGCCAGGGCCTCTTCCGCCTGCCTGCGCCAGTTGCCGGAAAGGCCCAGGCCGACGTTGTCGATCACCCGCTTCCAGGGCAGCAGGCGCGAATCCTGAAACATCAGGCGAATGTCCTCGCGCACCTCGTTGAGCGAGCCGCTGCCGGCCAACAACTGGCCGCCGCTGGGCTGATCCAGGCCGGCCAGCAGGCGCAGCAGCGTGCTCTTGCCGCAGCCGCTGCGACCGACCACGGCGACGAACTGCCCGGCGGGGATGTGCAGGTCGATGCCCTTGAGCACCTGACGCTCGCCGAAGGACTTCTCGATTTTCTCGATGGCCAAGGGGATGCCCTGGCGAATGCTGTGCAGCACGCTCATTGCCCACCTGCCTTGGCCTGATAGGCCGGATGCCAACGCAACCAGGCGCGTTCGAGCCCCCGAGCAGCAAGGTCGGCCAGCTTGCCGAGCAGCGCATAGAGCAGGATCGCCAGCAGCACCACATCGGTCTGCAGGAACTCGCGGGCGTTCATCGCCAGGTAACCGATACCGGCGCTGGCCGAAATGGTTTCGGCGACGATCAGCGTCAGCCACATGAAGCCGAGGGCAAAGCGCACGCCCACCAGAATCGAGGGCAGCGCGCCGGGCAGGATCACCTGGCGGAACAGCGCGAAGCCGGACAGGCCATAACTGCGCGCCATCTCCACCAGCGCCGGGTCGACGTTGCGGATGCCGTGGTAGGTGTTGAGGTAGATGGGGAACAGCGTGCCGAGCGCGACCAGGAATACCTTGGCCGCCTCGTCGATGCCGAACCAGAGGATCACCAGCGGGATCAGCGCCAGATGCGGCACGTTGCGGATCATCTGCACCGAGCTGTCGAGCAGGCGCTCGCCCCATTTCGACAGGCCGGTGATCAAGCCCAGCAGCAGGCCGATGCTGCCACCGATGACAAAGCCGATGGCGGCGCGCTGGCCGCTGATCGCCAGGTGCTGCCAGATTTCGCCGGAGGCCAGCAATTGCCAGCCGGCGGCGAGCACGGCGCCGGGTGCCGGCAGGATGCGACTGGACAGCAGGCCAGTGGCCACCGCCAGTTGCCAGGCGGCGAGCAGCCCCAGCGGCAAGGCCCATGGTGCGGCGCGCAGGGCCAGTTTGTGAAGGGTCGTGTTGCTCATTTTTTGCCTCGAAGACCTTGTGTAGTGTCTGTATTCCCCGGATTGCATCCGGGCTACATCAACCCTCTCCCCCAGCCCCTCTCCCGCAAGCGGGAGAGGGGAGCCGAACCGTGCCACCGGGCAAACCAGCGGCGCCGATCAGCCCCCTCTCCCATTCATGGGAGAGGGTTGGGGAGAGGGCGTTTTTCACCCCATAGCCCTGATGCAGTCCGGGAAAACCTTTGCCTGCACCAACCTCAACTTGCCGCAACCGCCTTCGGCAGAATGTCGCTGGAGATCATTTCGCCGAACGGGCTGACATAGCCGCGACTCTGCGGGTGCGCAGGCGCAGCAACATGCAGATGCGGGAACAGCAGTTCGGCGACCCGGTACGACTCCTCCAGATGCGGGTAGCCGGAGAAGATGAAAGTGTCGATGCCGAGGTCGGCGTATTCCTTGACCCGCACCGCCACGGTCGGGCCATCGCCGACCAGCGCGGTGCCGGCACCGCCACGTACCAGGCCGACCCCAGCCCAGAGATTCGGCGACACTTCCAGCTTGTCTTTCTTGCCGCCGTGCAGGGCAGCCATGCGCTGCTGGCCAACCGAGTCGAAACGCGCCAGCGACGCCTGGGCGCGGTCGATGGTGGCCTGATCCAGATGGCTGATCAGGCGATCCGCCGCCGCCCAGGCCTCGTCATTGGTCTCGCGCACGATCACATGCAGGCGAATGCCGAAGCGCACCTCGCGGCCCTGCCTGGCCGCCTTTGCGCGCACCTGGGCGATCTTCTCGGCCACCGCTGCCGGTGGCTCACCCCAGGTCAGGTACAGCTCGACCTGCTCGGCGGCCAGATCCTGCGCCGCCTCGGATGAGCCGCCGAAGTACAGCGGCGGACGCGGCTGCTGGATCGGCGGATAGAGCAGCTTGGCGCCCTTCACCTGGATGTGCTTACCGGCGTAGTCGACGGTTTCACCCTCCAGCACGCGACGCCAGATGCGGGTGAACTCCACCGAGGCCTCGTAGCGCTCGGCATGCGACAGATGCAGGCCGTCACCCGTCAGCTCATCCGGGTCGCCACCGGTCACCAGATTGAACAGCGTGCGACCGTTCGACAGGCGATCCAGAGTCGCCGCCTGGCGCGCGGCCACGGTCGGCGAAATGATCCCTGGGCGCAGGGCGACGAGGAACTTCAGGTGCTGCGTGACCGGAATCAGGGAGGCCGCCACCAGCCAGGAATCCTCGCAGGAACGTCCTGTCGGAATCAGCACACCGCCGAAGCCGAGGCGGTCGGCAGCCTGGGCGATTTGCGTGAGATAACCGTGGTCGACGGCGCGAGCACCTTCGGTGGTGCCCAGGTACTTGCCATCGCCATGGGTAGGCAGGAACCAGAAAATATTGAGGCTCACGGAGTGATTTCCTTTTGCGAAAGCGTTGACGTAGCCCGGATGCAATCCGGGAAATAACCGTGCTGCTGCCCCGGATTGCGTCCGGGCTAGGGATTACTGGGCCTGGGCGACCTTGGCCGGCGGCTGCCAGACCACCTCGGCAATGTTCAGGCGCCTGGGGATCAGCTTCAGCTCGCTGAAGGTGTCGGCGATCTGCTGCTGCTCGGCCACCACCTGCGGGGTGATCAGTTGCGCGCCGTAGCGCTGCCGCTCGACCGCCGCACGGGTGATAGCGGGGGGCAGCCCCAGTAGCGGTGCGACCAGCGCAGTGGTTTCGTCGAGGTGCGTTCGCGTCCACTCGCCGGTGTTGCGGATTTCCTCGACCAGGGCGGCCACCACTTGCGGGTGCTTCTCGGCAAAGGGTCGCGCCGCCAGGTAGAACTGGTGGTTGCTCACCAGGCCACGGCCATCGCGCAGGATGCGCGCCTGCAACTGCTGCTCGGCGGCGGCCAGGAAGGGATCCCAGATCACCCAGGCATCGACGCTGCCCCGCTCGAACGCGGCGCGGGCATCGGCCGGCGGCAGGTACACCGGGGTGATGTCGCTGTACCTGAGGCCGGCATCGTGCAGGGCACGCACCAGCAGGTAATGCACGTTGGAACCCTTGTTCAGGGCAACCTTCTTGCCTTTGAGCTCGGCCACCGACTGGATCGGCGAGCCCTTGGGCAGCAGGATCGCCTCACCCAGCGGCGCCGCTGGCTCGAACGCCACGTAGAGCAGATCAGCACCTGCGGCCTGGGCGAATACCGGTGGGGTTTCACCCGTGGTGCCGAAGTCGATGGAACCGACATTGAGGCCTTCGAGCAGTTGCGGGCCGGCCGGGAACTCCGTCCATTGCACGCTCACGCCCTGAGCGGCGAGGCGCTTCTCCAGTGCGCCGCTGGACTTGAGCAGCACCAACGGGCCGTATTTCTGATAACCGATACGCAAGGTCTCGGCTTGTACGTGGATGGCGCCGAAGGAAAGGGTCGCGGCAAACAGGGCGACCAGACTCCGACGCAAAGTGTTGGCGCCCATGGCGACCTCCTTTGCAGATTGAGTGTGGGCCTGCTTGCCCGTTGGCGGGCGAGTAAGGCGGGGTATTACGGATGCTTCAGATACTCCAGCGGGCGTTTACCAGCCGGTCGTTGAGCAGGTTTGGATCGATCGGCTGTGGCCGTCGCGCCAGGGCTGCGCCCAGGTGTTCCAGTGCCTCGTCGAGGCGTTCGCGCAATTCGTCGTCGATCTGCGCAGGCCTGTCCCCTTGCGGATAGCCGATCTGCTTGTCCACGGCGAACACGCCACTGAGTATTTCCTGCGCCTTCAGCGCGGCCAGTACCGGCTTGAGCGCGTAGTCCACAGCCAGCAGATGCGCCGGGCTGCCGCCACTGGCCAAGGGCAGCACCACCTTGTGCGCCAGGGCGCGCTCGGGCAGCAGATCCAGCAGCACCTTCAGCGCACCGGTGAACGACGCCTTGTACACCGGCGTGCCGATCACCAGGCCATCGGCACTGGCCACCACGGCCTGTAGCTGCTGCACCGCCGGACTGTCGAAACGCGCATGCAGCAGATCCTCGGCCGGGAAGTCGCGCACCTTGAGCAGGCTCACTTCCACCTGCTGCGCCTCCAGGCGCTGGCGTACATGATCCAGCAGCAGCTCAGTGCGCGAACGCGCTGCAGGGCTGCCGGAGAGCAACACGACGTGCATGCTGGTTCCTTATTTGTTCGGCTGTGGGGTCAGGCGCAGGTAGGGCTTCACTGCGCGGTAGCCTTTGGGGAAGCGCTGCTTGAGCTCGGCTTCGTCCTTGAGCGACGGCACGATCACCACTTCGTCACCGTCCTGCCAGTTGGCCGGCGTGGCCACCTTGTAGTTGTCGGTCAGTTGCAGCGAATCGACCACGCGCAGGATTTCGTTGAAGTTGCGCCCGGTACTGGCCGGATAGGTGATGGTCAGGCGCACCTTCTTGTGCGGGTCGATGACGAACAGCGAACGCACGGTCAGGGTGTCGTTGGCGTTCGGGTGGATCAGGTCATAAAGATCGGAGACCTTGCGGTCGGCGTCGGCGATGATCGGGAAGTTGACCGCGGTGTTCTGCGTCTCGTTGATGTCGTCGATCCACTTGAGGTGCGAATCCACCGGGTCGACGGACAGAGCGATGGCCTTGACGCCGCGCTTGGCGAATTCATCCTTGAGCTTGGCGGTGAAACCCAGTTCGGTGGTGCACACCGGCGTGAAGTCGGCCGGGTGGGAGAAGAGGATGCCCCAGCTGTCACCCAGCCATTCGTGGAAACGAATGCGGCCTTCGCTGGAATCCTGCTCGAAATCGGGGGCGATATCGCCCAGGCGGATGGTCATGATCGTGCTCCTTGGCAGTGACTGGCGTGGGACTCACTATGCTCAGGAACGAAACGAAACAAAAAGAATAAATAACGATTTATTTATAACCTAAATAACTAATTGGATTCCGCACGCAGGCGATAGCCAACACCCGCCTCTGTGATCAGGTAGCACGGCGCAGCCGGGTCATCGCCGAGCTTCTGCCGCAGGTGGCCGACCACCACGCGCAGGTAGTGGCTGTCGCCAACATGGCTGGGCCCCCAGATATCGCGCAGCAGTTGCTGCTGGGTCACTACCCGCCCGAGATGCTGGGCGAGCAGCGCCAGCACGGCATATTCCTTGGGCGTCAGGGCGATTTCGGCGCCGTCGAGGCTGACCCGGCGATAGGCCAGATCGATGTTCAGCGCGCCACAGGCGATGCTCGCCGGCAGAGCTTCGCGGCCCTGGCCCAGGCGCAGCAGCACGCGCACCCGGGCGAGAAATTCCTGGATACCGAACGGCTTGGTCACGTAGTCGTTGGCACCGCCATCGAGCGCCAGCACCTTCTCGCCCTCGCTGGCGCGCACCGAAAGCACCAGCACCGGCACCTGGCTCCACTCGCGCAGGCCGCGCAGCACCTGCTGGCCATCGAGATCGGGCAGGCCGAGGTCGAGCACCACCACCTCTGGGTTATGCAGCGCCGCCTGGGCCAGGCCGTCTTCGCCGTTGGCCGCCTCCAGCACCCGGTAGCCCTGGGCACTGAGGGCGATGCGCAGGAACTTGCGAATCTGCGCTTCGTCGTCGATCAGCAGAATGCTCGGCCCCTGGCTCATCAGTCGTCCTCGGCTTGCGGTTGCGTGGTCAGCGGCAGGTGCAGTGTCAGGCTGGCGCCACGGCCATCGAGGCCTTCGCCGACCGTGACGCGACCACCATGAGCGCCAACCATGCCCTGGCAGATCGCCAGGCCCAGGCCGGTGCCCTGGCCGCCGCGATCCCCCCGCGCTGCGGTGTAGAACATGTCGAAGATCTTCGCCCGTTCCGCCTCGGGAATGCCAGGGCCCTGGTCGGCGACGATAAAGCGCAGCTCCTGCGCGTCGTATTCCAGCGCCACGCGCAAGCGCCCAGCCGGCGGCGAGAAGCGCGCGGCATTCTCCAGCACGTTGACCAGCGCCTGCTCGATCAGCGCCGCATGCACGTGCAGCAGCGGTGGCTGAGCCGGCAACAGGCATTCCACCTGCAGCGGCGCGAGTACCGCGCGCAGGCGTTGCAGGGCGCTGGCGACGATATCGCTGGGCGCCACCCAGTCGCGCGCCAGCTTGAGCCCGCCGTGGCCGAGGCGGGTCATGTCGAGCAGGTTCTGGATATAGCGGTCGAGGCGCTCGGCTTCATCGCGGGTGCCTTCCAGCAGCTCCCGGCGATCCGCCAGGGGGATCGCCTCGCCCAGCGCCAGCAGGCTGTCGATGGAGCCACGCATGGCGGTCAGCGGCGTGCGCAGGTCGTGCGACACCGAGGCCAGCAGCGCACTGCGCAGTTCTTCGGTCTGCCCGTGCAGGCGCGCGGCCTCCAGTTCCTCGGCCAGTTGCGCACGGGCCAGGGCCTGCGCCAGCGGCTGGCCCAGGGCAGCGACCAGGCGCCGGTGCGTATCAGCCAGCGGCGCACCATCGACATGCTGCAAGCCGATCAGTAGCAGCGGCCCCTCCTCACCACACAGCGGCCACCACCACCAGCGGCTGCTGGGCAGGGTGTCGGTACCAAGGCCGGCGGGCTGTTCGTGCTGCCAGGCCCAGTCGGCGGCGGCGCGCTCGGTATCGGCCAGTTCGGCCTGCTGGCCGCCCTCGTGGCGCCACTGCCCATCAGTGCTGCGCGACAACAGGGTCAATTGCATCTCGGCCCAGCCGCCCAGTTGCTGCTCGGCCACTGCCAGCACGGCCTGGCGGTCGGCGGCGACGGTGAGCTTGCGCGACAGCTCCAGCAGCGCCGTGGTCTCGCCCTGCGCCTGGCGCAGCGCCTGCACCTGGCGGCGCTGGCGGCTGGCCAGGTTGCCGGTCAGACCGGCCATGAGCAGGAAAAACAGCAAGGTCAGCACGTCCTCCTGACGCTGGATGCGCAGGGTCAGGGTCGGCGGAATGAACAGGAAGTTGTAGGCCAGGAATGACAACCCCGAACAGGCCAGCGCCGGGCCCAGGCTGCTGCGCACTGCCACCAGCAGTACGGCGGCGAGGAACACCAGGGAGATGTTCGGCAGCTCCAGCACCCGCGCCAGGCCAAGGGAGATCAGCGTGGCGCAGGCGGCGGCCAGGGTAGCCAGCAGGTAGTCACGCCAGCGCGGGGCGATGCGCGTGCGCCGGCCAGCCGGAATCTGCGCACCAGCTGCGTCCAGCACGCTGACCTCCAGCCCGGCGCCGGCGGCCAGCAGGCGTTCGCCGAGACCGCGACCGAACCAGCGCCGACGCAAACGGCGCGCACTGCTGCCGATCAGGATCAGGCTGGCGCGGCGCTCGCGGGCGTGATCGAGCAGCGTGCGTGCCACCGAGTCGCCATGCAGCGTCACCACTTCACCACCGAGGCGCTCGGCCAGACGCAACGCCGCTTGCAGGCGGCCACGCTGCGCCTCGTCCATGGCTGCGCGGCTGTCCACATGCACCACCGACCAGGGCAAATGGCGCCGCTCGGCTACCGCGCAAGCGTGGCGCACCAGACGCTCGGCCTCGCCATCGCCATCAACCCCCACCAGCAGGCGCCCGAGCACGCTGGGCGCAGCCTGACCGAGCTGGCGATAGCGTTGATCGAGGTCGGCGTCGACCCGTGCGGCAGCGGTCTGCATGGCCAGCTCACGCAGCGCGGTGAGGTTGGTCGGCGAAAAGAAGGCATCGATGGCCGCGCGCGCCTGCTCGGGCATGTACACCTTGCCGTCGCGCAGGCGTTCGAGCAGCTCGCGCGGCGGCAGATCGACCAGCTGGATTTCGTCGGCTTCCTGCAGCACCCAGTCGGGCACCGTTTCGCGCACCTGCACGCCAGTGATGTCACGCACGCGGTCGTTGAGGCTTTCCAGATGCTGCACGTTGACCGTGGTGTAGACGTCGATGCCGGCGGCGAGCAACTCCTGCACATCCTGCCAGCGCTTGGCGTGGCGGCTGCCGGGGGCGTTGCTGTGCGCCAGTTCGTCGACCAGCGCCAGCTTGGGCGGGGCCGCGAGCAGGCCGTCGAGATCCATCTCGCTCAGTTCCAGGCCGCGATACGGCAGACGCAGCGCTGGCTGCTGCGGCAGCCCCAGCAGCAGCGCCTCGGTCTCGCTGCGGCCGTGGCTTTCCACCACCCCGGCGCGCAACGCCACGCCCTGGCGCAGTTGCGCATGGGCGGCCTGGAGCATGGCGTAGGTCTTGCCGACGCCAGGCGCGGCACCGAGAAACACCTTGAGCCGGCCCCGGCCTTCACGGGGCAGGTCGGCGAGCAGCGCCTCGGCGCGCAGGCTGTCGTTCATCGAGCACTCGTCACTGGGAAGAAGTGGAGGGATTGTCGATCAGTGCCAGGTTCAGAGCCAGCACATTGACCACCGCCGGGCCGAACAGCGGGCGCTCGGTGTGCGCCTCGACCAGGCGCAGCAGCTCGGCTTGCGGTAGGCCACGGGCCTGGGCGATGCGCGGCACCTGCCAGGCGGCGGCCTCGGGCGAGAGCTGCGGGTCGAGGCCGCTGCCCGAGGTGGTCACCAGTTGCATGGGCACCGGCGCCTGGCCGTTCAGCTTGGCGCTGGCCTGCTCGATACGCTCGCGCAGCTTCGGGTTGCTCGGCGCCAGGTTGCTGGCAGCGCTGGCCACGGTGGCGTAGTCGCCAGCCGAGGGGCGTGGCTGGAACCACTGATCACCATCGAAGGCCTGGGCGATCAGACGGCTGCCGCGCACCTGGCCGGCGTCGTCACGCACCAGGCTGCCGGCGGCCTGGTCGGGAAACGCCAGGTGCGCCACGCCAGTGACGGTCAAGGGATAGGCGACCCCGACCAGCAGGGTCATGAAAGCCAGCGTGGTGATGGCGGGGCGAATAGAGTCGAGCATGATGAGTCTCCTGTTCAGATTGCCCCGGATTGCATCCGGGCTACGTCGCTTGGCTTGTGTCATTCGTCTTGGCGCCGTGCCTGGCTATTTCGCGGATGAATCCGCTCCTACAAGAACGTTCAAACAACGCGCCTACACCCAGCCCAACCCTACCTGCAGCAGGTCGAGCAGCTTGATGCCGACAAAGGGCGCGACCAGCCCGCCAAGGCCGTAGATCAGCAGGTTGCGCCGCAGCAACTGGCCGGCATCCAGCGCCTGGATGCGCACGCCGCGCAGCGCCAGCGGGATCAACGCGACGATGATCAGCGCGTTGAACACGATGGCCGAGAGGATCGCGCTCTGCGGGCTGTGCAACTGCATCAGGTTGAGCGTGCCGAGCTGCGGGTAGATGCCGGCGAACAGCGCCGGGAGGATGGCGAAGTACTTGGCCACGTCATTGGCCACCGAGAAGGTGGTCAGCGCGCCGCGCGTCACCAGCAGCTCCTTGCCCACCTGCACCACGTCGATCAACTTGGTCGGGTCGCTGTCCAGGTCGACCAGATTGGCGGCCTCGCGCGCGGCCTGGGTGCCGTCGTTCATGGCCAGGCCGACGTCGGCCTGGGCCAGCGCCGGGGCGTCGTTGGCGCCGTCGCCGCACATCGCCACCAACTTGCCTTCGGCCTGCTCGGCGCGAATGCGCGCGAGCTTCTTCTCCGGCGTGGCCTCGGCGATCACGTCGTCGACTCCCGCCTCGGCGGCGATGGCGGCGGCAGTCAGCGGGTTGTCGCCGGTCACCATGACGGTGCGGATGCCCATGGCGCGCAGCTCGGCGAAGCGCTCGCGGATGCCCGGCTTGACCACGTCCTTGAGGTGGATGGCGCCGAGCAGGCGCCCATTGCCGGCCACCAGCAACGGTGTGCCGCCGCTCTGGGCAATCTTCTCCACCTCGCGCGCCAGCGGCGCCGACAGGTCGCTACGGCCCAGGCCGAGGTAGGCCAGCACGGCGTCCACCGCGCCCTTGCGGTAGGCCACGCCATTCACGTCGGCGCCGGACAGGCGCGTCTCGGCACTGAAGGCGATCAGGGTCATGCCGCTGCGCTCGGGCACCGCCATCGGGTGCAACGAGGCCAGGTATTCGATGATGGACTTGCCCTCCGGCGTGTCGTCGCCCTGCGAGGCCAGCAGCGCCGCCTCGGCCAGCTCCGGGGTGGCCACGCCCGGCGCCTTGACCATGGCGCTGCAGCGACGGTTGCCGAAGGTGATGGTGCCGGTCTTGTCCAGCAGCAGGGTGTGCACGTCACCGGCAGCTTCCACCGCGCGGCCAGACTTGGCGATGACGTTGAGGCGCACCAGGCGATCCATGCCGGCAATGCCGATGGCCGAGAGCAGGCCGCCGATAGTGGTGGGAATCAGCGTCACCAGCAGCGCCGCCAGGTAGATCAGCGGCAGGTCGCCACCGGCAAAGCGGGCAAACGGCTGCAGCGTGGCCACCACCAGCAGGAAGATCAGGGTCAGACCGATCAGCAGGATATCCAGCGCCACCTCGTTGGGCGTCTTCTGCCGGCGTGCGCCTTCGACCAGAGCAATCATGCGGTCGAGGGTGGATTCGCCGGGGTTGGCGCTGATGCGCACCAGCAGCCAATCCGAGACTAGGCGAGTGTTGCCGGTGACTGCCGAGCGGTCGCCGCCAGACTCGCGGATCACCGGCGCGGACTCGCCGGTAATCGCCGCCTCGTTGACTGCTGCGACGCCTTCGATCACTTCGCCGTCGCCGGGGATCAGCTCACCGGCCTCGACCCGCACCACATCGCCCTTGCGCAGGCTGCTGGCAGGGACGGACTGGAACTGCGCGCCGACCTGCTTGCTGGCCATCAAGCCCTGACTGCCGGACTTGAGGCTGTCGGCGCGCGCCTTGCCACGGCCCTCGGCCAAGGCCTCGGCGAAGTTGGCGAAGAGCACGGTGAACCACAACCACAGGGCGATCTGCACACCCAGAGCGGTGCTCACCGCTGGGTTGGGGACGAAGCACAGCACGCTGGTAACCAGCGCCGTCAGCTCCACCACCAGCATCACCGGCGAGCGCACCAACTGGCGCGGGTCGAGCTTGACGAAGGCCTGCTTGAGGGCCGGGCGCCACAGCGCGCCGAGGCCGGTCTGCGGCTGGCTGCTGGACGATTTGGCGCTGCGTTGCGCCGTTACGGGGGCATTCATCACGGTTTCTCCTTCAGAACGCCAGGTGTTCGGCCAGCGGGCCCAGGGCCAGCGCCGGCATGAAGGTCAGGCCACCCACCAGGAGGATGGTCAGAGTCAGCAGCACGACGAACAGCGGCCCATGGGTGGGGAAGCTGTTCTGCCCCTGCGGCGCGGCGCGCTTGGCCGCCAGGCTGCCGGCAATCGCCAGCACCGGCAGGATGTAGCCGAAGCGCCCGAGCAGCATGGCCAGGCCGAGCATCAGGTCGTGGTAAGGCGTGTCGGCGCTGAAGCCGGCGAAGGCCGAGCCGTTGTTGCCGGTGGCCGAACCGTAGGCATACAGCGCCTGGCTGAAGCCATGCGGGCCGGGGTTGCCGATGGAGGCCGCCGGCCCGGCGAAACTCACCGCCAGGGCGCCGAACACCAGCACGCCGAGCGGCATCACCAGCAGCGTGGCGACCATCAGGCGCACCTCGCGTGCTTCCAGCTTCTTGCCCAGGTAGGCCGGGGTGCGGCCGATCATCAGGCCGGCGAGGAACACCGCGATCAGCACGAACAGCAGCATGCCGTAGAGGCCCGCGCCAACGCCGCCGAAGACGATCTCGCCGAGCAGCATGTTGACCAGCGGCACCAACCCGCCGAGGGCGCTGAAGCTATCGTGCATGGCGTTGACCGAGCCGTTGGACGCCGCCGTGGTGGTGGTCGCCCAGAGCGCCGAGGCGAAGCTGCCGAAGCGCGCCTCCTTGCCCTCCAGCGAGCCGACCTGCTCGATGGGCAGCCCTGCCAGCGCCGGGTTCGGCTGCAACTCCGCCCAGACACACACACCCAGACCGACGACGAACAACAGCAGCATGCTGGCGAGGATCGCCCGGCTCTGACGCAGGTCACGCACGTAATGGCCGAAGGTGAACACCAGCGCCGCCGGGATCAGCAGGATCGACGCCAGCTCCAGCAGGTTGCTCAGCGCCGTAGGGTTCTCGAACGGGTGCGCCGAGTTGACGCCGAAGAAGCCGCCGCCATTGGTGCCCAGTTGCTTGATGGCGATCTGGCTGGCTGCCGGCCCCATCGGCAGGGTCTGCTCGCTGCCCTGCAGGGTGGTGGCCGAGACGTAATCGCTGAAGTTCTGCGGTACGCCCTGCCACACCAGCAGCACGGCCAGCACCAGGCACAGCGGCAACAGACCGTAGAGCACGGCGCGGGTGATATCGACCCAGAAGTTGCCCAGACGGTCGCTGGACTGCCGCGCCAAACCCCGGCACAGCACCACCAGCACCGCCAGGCCCACCGCCGGGCTGACGAAGTTCTGCACGCCAAGGCCGAGCATCTGGCTGAAGTAGCTGAGCTGCGCCTCACCGCTGTAGGCCTGCCAGTTGGTGTTGGTGACGAAGCTCACCGCCGTGTTGAACGCCAGCGGCAGGCTAATTCCCGCCACCTGCTGCGGGTTGAGTGGCAAGCCGCCCTGCAGCAGCAGAATGCTCATCAGCGCCAGCAGGCAGACCAGGGTGAAGGCGAGCAGCGCCAGGGCGTAGCCGCGCCAGCTTTGCTCCTGCTCCGGGTCGACGCCAGCTACGCGGTAGCACAGGCGCTCCACCGGCAGCAGCACCGGACTGAGCCAGGTGCGCTGGCCCTCCATCACACGGTAGAAATAGCGCCCGAGAAAAGGTGCCGGTGCCAGCACCAGCAGGGAAAAGGCCGCCAGCAGCAGCCAGTCGTAGTCGTGCATGGTCGCCTCCTCAACCACGCCCGGCGGTCAGCAGCGCCGACAGCAGGTAGGCGAAGAGGCCGACCACCAGGATCAGCGACACACCATCGATTGCGTTCATGTGCAAAGCTCCACGATGCGGGGAATCCGCTCGCGAGCATTGTCGAAAGGCTGGCCGTAAAGATTCGATTGGCGCCCCACCGCCGGGGCGTAAAGAAATCGTATTGATGCGGTGGCATCAGCCCTGTGGGAGGCGCTTCAGCGGCGACTTAATTCAGCAGCCGCGGCTACGACTGCAGGAACGCCGCTCCCGTAGGATGGGTTAGCGGCGCAGAACACCGCTCCCACAGCCACGCCCCATCTCAAGCGCCGCGCAACCCACCAAGCGATGCCCATCAAACCAACAGATGTGCCGCCAGCCCGACTACAGCGCAACCAGCGATGGTCTCGATCACCCCGCGCTTGAAGGCGAACAGAGCCAGCGCCGCGCCGAGGGTAATCAACGCCGACACCCAATCGAACGCCCCGACGAAGCCCTGCGGCCAGAGCACGTGATAACCGAAGAACAGCGCCAGGTTGAGGATCACTCCAACCACGGCGGCGGTAATCCCGGTCAGCGGCGCGGTGAACTTCAACTGCCCGTGAGTCGACTCCACCAGCGGCCCACCGGCGAGGATGAACAGAAATGACGGCAAGAAGGTGAACCAGGTAACCAGCACCGCCGCCAGCGCGCCACTGGCGAAGGCCGAATCGCCCCCGAACAGCGGCTGGCCAAAGGCGCCAACGAAGGCGACAAACGCCACCACCATGATCAACGGCCCCGGTGTGGTTTCGCCGAGGGCCAGGCCATCGATCATCTGCCGGGGCGACAGCCAGCCGTAATGCTCGATGGCGCCCTGGTACACATAGGGTAGCACCGCGTAAGCGCCGCCGAAGGTGAGCAGCGCCGCCTTGGTGAAGAACCAGCCCATCTGCGTCAACGTGCCTTGCCAGCCGAACGCCAGGGTCAGCAGGCCCATGGGCAGCAGCCAGAGCACCACACCGGCCAGCAGGATCAGCGCCAGTCGGCTGGAGCGAAAATGCGTGTGCGCCAGGCGCGTGTCGTCATCGATCAACGCCGGCGCATGCGCCCCGCCCGCCTCGCCATGCCCACCACCGACGGCGAAGTGCTGCGGCGCCAGCCGTCCGCCGATATAGCCCACCAGCGCGGCGCCCAGCACGATCAGCGGGAACGGCAGCTGCAGCGCGAAGATGGCCACGAAAGCCGCCGCCGCGATGGCCCACAGCCAGGCGTTCTTCAATACCCGCCCGCCGATACGCCAGGCCGCCTGCAGCACGATGGCCGTCACCGCCGGCTTGATGCCATAGAAGATCCCGGCCACCAGCGGCACATCGCCGAACACCAGATAGACCCAGGACAGCGCGATCAGGATCAGCAGCGACGGCAGCACGAACAACGCCCCGGCGATCACCCCACCCCAGGTGCGGTGCATCAGCCAGCCGATATAAGTCGCCAACTGCTGCGCCTCTGGCCCTGGCAGCAACATGCAGTAGTTCAGTGCATGCAGAAAGCGCCGCTCGGACAACCAGCGGCGCTTCTCAACCAACTCCTGATGCATGATCGAAATCTGCCCGGCCGGCCCGCCGAAACTGATCAGTCCAAGCTTCAACCAGAACCAGAAAGCCTGCAGCAAACTGACCGCAGCGGGACGTTCAGGCGAGTCGGACATCTAGAGGCTCCAGCGGCTGCAAATCGACCGGCCACTATAGCCACGAAAGATGACAACAGCGCGACACCGCACGAAAAACAACCAGCCCCACCCAGCCCTTGCCCCACCTGGCCTGGACGAGTTTTCCCGCATCTTATCCACAACGCTTTCCCCAGATTTTGTGCACGACACCCGGCAACCCACCCTCGCCCTGCCCTGCTGTTGAAAACCCGAGCCAAGTGATTGATTAAAAGCAATATTCCGCGTGGCGATAACGCCAGCAAAGCGTCATTGGGCAAAAACTGAACGCGCTGCTGCGGCCCGCTTGAATGCTAGGCGCGGAGGGCTTTTGCAAAGGTTATCCACAGCGCTGCTAACAGATTTTGTGGGTGGCCTGGAGAGGCGCCTCTGGCATGAGAAAACGACCGCGATGGCGTTTAGCCCGCGAAGCATGGACAGCTCGGCAGTGGATGGAATAGGTTTTGGTTTGGTTCTGCTGGTGCAGTGATCCAGCAGATTGGGCTTGCCGTTATCAATGTCGCGTTTCTCCCAGGATGGTGTCGCGTTTGCCACGACCACCGCCAAGCGAAACAAGGACTTGCAGGGCGACAAGGAAGGTTATGCGACAGGTGTCGTGGGTAAACGCGACAGCTATGTCGTCTAATTAATAGTTATGTTCACTTAGCTTGATTGAGTCATCAACACTAAATAAAGGCAATGCTAATAGTGAAAGAGACCCTTGGCAGGTTATATCTGTGGCAAATAGCCATAAATAGAATCATTGATCTTCTGGCGCTTAGGCAACGAGTGCACCGCTTTTGCAAAACTGGAAGGCCTCTGCATATTACCGAGTTATATGATGCTGAGCGCAGAAGATTGAAAACTGGTCTACGACTTGATGGAGAGGCATTAAATAGCTTCGAAGAAAAACATGGTTCTTTATTCCCTGACATTCATGATATTCATATCATTGACGAGCTAACAACTGAAGAAATAATTATTAAATTTTGCACTATTTTTAACGACGGCAATGGGAAGGAAGGGGTTATTGCCGCCAACAAGAAACCATTTTGGGAGCCGATTCTTGAAGAGATAATTTCAGAGGCATTTTCTGGTGAAATTAAAGTAAAATTCAATAAATTTATAGAAGATGCCAAGGCTTACCGCAACAAGCACGGCGCGCACTTTGATCAAGAAAGTTTTATCATGACGCATGGTAATAAAAAACCTGGCGAAGACGGGGTTATTTATAGCGTAGGCTGGAGCAGCGCCTTATTGACTTTTAACTGGGATTTTGTAAGCGACACTATCCCTGTTTTTAATAAATCCTTGAATGACTATATTAAAAAGCTACAAAAAGAAGCTGACATAATTTAGAGAGTTGCGTCGAAACATAACAACTGGTTCAAATCGTTCGCTGCGCTCACTGGGACGGGCTAAAGCCCGCCCCTTAACCAAACGTTACCCAATGATAGTTAGATCGGCGT
>NZ_LSSW01000009.1 GCF_001567565.1 Ectopseudomonas composti | reverse complement strand
GCCGGGCGTTTCGCGAGTTGAGGTAGCCCGGATGCAATCCGGGAGCTTTTCATGGCATCCCCGGATTGCATCCGGGCTACGGCTGGACACGGACTGTCCCCTCTCCCCTCGGGGAGAGGGTTAGGGAGAGGGGCGGCGGATGCAACCCTCTCCCCAGCCCCTCTTCCATAAATGGGAGAGGGGGACACGCTCATCACGCGTCCTGATACGCCTCGATGGACGGGCAGGCGCAGACCAGGTTGCGGTCGCCGTAGACGTTGTCCACGCGGCCCACCGGCGGCCAGTACTTGGCCTCGATCAGGCTGGCGACCGGGTACACGGCCTGCTCGCGGCTGTAGGCGTGGTTCCACTCGCCAACCAGCTCCAGGGCGGTGTGCGGGGCGTTCTTCAGCGGGTTGTCGTCTTTATCCAGACGGCCTTGCTCGACTGCGCGAATCTCCTCGCGAATGGCGATCATGGCGTCGCAGAAGCGATCCAGCTCTTCCTTCGACTCGCTCTCGGTCGGCTCGATCATCAGGGTGCCGGCCACCGGGAAGGACATGGTCGGGGCGTGGAAGCCGAAGTCGATCAGGCGCTTGGCCACGTCGTCGACGCTGATGCCGCTGCTGTCCTTGAGTGGGCGGATGTCGAGGATGCACTCGTGCGCCACCAGACCGCCTTCACCGGAGTACAGCACCGGGTAGTGCTCTTCCAGACGGCGGGCGATGTAGTTGGCGTTGAGGATGGCCATCTGCGAGGCGCGCTTGAGGCCCTCGCCACCCATCATGGTGATGTACATCCAGGTGATCGGCAGGATGCTGGCGCTGCCAAACGGTGCGGCACTGACTGCACCTTCCTTGCGCGCCATGTTGGCGTGGCCGGGCAGGAACGGCGCTAGGTGCGACTTGACGCCAATCGGGCCGACGCCCGGGCCGCCGCCGCCGTGGGGGATGCAGAAGGTCTTGTGCAGGTTCAGGTGCGAGACGTCGCCGCCGAACTGACCGGGGGCGCAGAGGCCGACCATGGCGTTCATGTTGGCGCCGTCGATGTACACCTGGCCGCCGTTGGCATGGATGATCTCGCAGATTTCGCGGATGCCTTCCTCGAACACACCGTGGGTGGACGGGTAGGTGATCATGATCGCGGCGAGGCGATCCTTGTGCTCTTCGGCCTTGGCTTTGAGGTCGGCGATGTCGACGTTGCCACGGCTGTCACAAGCGGTCACCACCACGCGCATGCCGGCCATGGAGGCGGTCGCCGGGTTGGTGCCGTGGGCCGATTGCGGGATCAGGCAGATGTCGCGCTGATCGTCGCCACGGCTCATGTGGTAAGCGCGGATGGCCAGCAGACCGGCGTATTCGCCTTGAGAGCCGGCGTTGGGCTGCAGCGACACGGCGTCGTAGCCGGTGGCGGCGCAGAGCATGGCTTCCAGTTCAGCGGTCAGCTGGGTGTAACCGGCGGCCTGCTCGGCGGGCGCGAACGGGTGCAGGTTGCCAAATTCCGGCCAGGTCACCGGGATCATCTCGCTGGCGGCGTTGAGCTTCATGGTGCAGGAGCCCAGCGGGATCATGCTGCGGTCCAGGGCCAGGTCCTTGTCGGCCAGTTTGCGCAGGTAGCGCATCAGCTCGGTTTCGCTGTGGTAGCGGTTGAACACTTCGTGCGTGAGGATCGCCGATTGGCGCAGCAGGCCTTGCGGCAGGCGGCTGGCGATCTGCGCGGCCAGGTCATTGACTGCAGGGGCAGCCTGCTCACCGGCGAACAGTGCCAGCAAGGCCTCGACGGCAGCCTGGTCGGTGGTTTCGTCCAGCGACAGGCCGAGACGCTCGGCGTCGATCTCGCGCAGGTTGATGCCGGTAGCACGGGCCTTGGCATGCAGCTCGACGGTCTTGGCGTCGGTCTTGATGCTCAGGGTGTCGAAGAAGTGCTGCTGCTCGACGCTGTGGCCCAGCTTGGTCAGGCCCAGGGCGAGAATGGCGGTGAAGCTGTGTACGCGCTGAGCGATTTCGCTCAGGCCTTTCGGGCCGTGGTACACGGCGTACATGCTGGCGATGTTGGCCAGCAGCACCTGGGCGGTGCAGATGTTGCTGGTGGCCTTCTCGCGGCGGATGTGCTGCTCGCGAGTCTGCATGGCCAGGCGCAGGGCCGGCTTGCCGAAACGGTCGACCGACATGCCGACCAGACGGCCCGGCATGTCGCGCTTGAATGCGTCGCGGGTGGCGAAGTAGGCGGCGTGCGGGCCACCGAAACCCAGCGGCACGCCGAAGCGCTGGGCGCTGCCCAGGGCGACGTCGGCGCCGAACTCGCCCGGCGGGGTGAGCAGGGTCAGGGCCAGCAGGTCAGCGGCGACGGCGACCAGAGCGTTGGCGGCGTGGAAACGCTCGACCAGGGCGCGGTAGTCGAAGATGTCACCGTTGCTGGCCGGGTACTGCAGCAGCGCGCCGAAGTAGGCGCTGGCGTCGGTAATCGTGGCTTCGTCGCCCACGTGCACTTCGATACCCAGCGGTTCGGCACGGGTGCGCAGCACGTCGAGGGTCTGCGGGTGGCAGTGCTGGGAGGCGAAGAAGGTGTTGCTGGCCTTGTTCTTCGACAGACGCTTGCAGAAGGTCATGGCCTCGGCGGCAGCGGTGGCTTCGTCGAGCAGCGATGCGTTGGCGATCTGCATACCGGTGAGGTCGCTGATCAGGGTCTGGAAGTTCAGCAGCGCTTCCAGGCGGCCCTGGGAAATTTCCGGCTGGTACGGGGTGTAGGCGGTGTACCAGGCCGGGTTTTCCAGCAGGTTGCGCAGGATCGGGCTCGGCGTGTGGGTGCCGTAGTAACCCTGGCCGATGAAGTTCTTGAACTGCTGGTTCTGCGCGGCGATGGCCTTGATGCGCGCCAGGGCGTCGGCTTCCGACAGGCCCGGCTGCGCGCCGAGGATGCTGGTGCCCTTGATGCTCTCGGGGATTACGCTGTCGGTCAGGGCATCGACCGAGTCATAGCCGAGCAGCTGCAGCATGGCTGCGGTGTCGGCATCGCGCGGGCCGATGTGGCGAGCGATGAATTCGTTCTGGGTATCGAGCTTGGTCATGGCGGTCACTCAGGCGTCGGCGTTGGCGTTCAACAGACGATCATAGCCGGCCTTGTCCAGCAGGTCGGCCAGCACGGCGTTGTCGGCCAGACGCATGCGGAAGAACCAGGCCTTGTCCAGCGGCGACTCGTTGACCAGCTCCGGGGCGCCTTCCAGCTCGCCATTGATTTCGACGATCTCGCCGTCCAGCGGCATGACGATGTTGCTGGCGGCCTTGACCGATTCCAGCACCGCTACTTCCTCGCCCTGGGCATAGGACTTGGCTTCCGGCAGTTGCACGTACACCACGTCGCCGAGCGCGTCCTGGGCGTAATGGGTGATGCCGACGGTCACCAGACCATCGTTGTCCAGACGCAGCCATTCGTGATCGGCGGTGAAACGCAACTCGCTCATGTCAACTCCTCAAGGGGTAAAGGTGTCCGCTTCTAGGTGGCGGGCAGGTGGCAGTGTGTAAGCAATGCCAATGCCATGATTATAAAATTCAATAAAATCAATTACTTATGTTGTTTTTCGGTGGTTTTTGATCGGTGCCTGAGAAGGTTGTGGAACGTTATCGATACGGAATGTCGTGTCGCAAATGGAAAAGTCAGCGTCGCGCCAGGCGTAATGCGGGTTTCACCCGTCTGTTGCTTAATCGTTACGGTGGAATGAAATCGATACATTGATTATCTGGAACTGCTGATCACCTCGGTGGGTCGGCATGCAGACAGTTCATCGACAAGGAGCTCGACCCAGCATGAAACCTCTGATTCCTCTGGCTTTCGCCCTGCTTGGCGCCGCCTCGGTGCAGGCCAGCGAGACCATCAACGTGACTATGGAACAAGCGACCGAGAAGGGCCCTGGCGCGGCGGTGGGCACTGTGACCATCAGCGAGTCCGCCTACGGGCTGGTCTTCACCCCGGATCTGAAAGGCCTGGAGCCGGGCATTCACGGCTTTCATGTGCACGCCAAGGCCAACTGCAACGCCATGGAGGTCGATGGCAAGCTGACACCGGCTGGCGCCGCAGGTGGGCATTGGGACCCGAAGGATGCCGGGCGCCATGGCTTCCCCTGGGAGGATGACGCGCATCTTGGCGATTTGCCTGCCCTGTATGTTGGGGCGGACGGCACTGCCAGCCAGCCGGTGTTGGCGCCGCGACTCAAGAATCTGGAGGAGCTGCATAACCGTGCGCTGATGATTCACGCCGGTTCGGACAACCATGCCGACCATCCGAAGCCGCTGGGCGGCGGCGGTGCGCGTGTGGCTTGTGGGGTGATCAAGGTGCCGACCAGCAGCACGCCGATCTAAGCCATCGCCAGGAAGCCTAGGGTGGGTCATCAGCGCTGATCGGCGAGTGAGCTGACAGCGCGGTGGTGCTGCGCCGCCTAACCCACCCTGCAGGGCGAGTGCGTCAGTGCTTGCCCGGTATGCCGTACTTGCGCAGCCGCTTGGCGATGGCGGTGTGCGATGTGCCCAGGCGCACGGCCAGCTGGCGGCTGGATGGATGGCTGTCGTAGAGCTTTTCCAGCAGCGCCTTCTCGTACTCGTCCATGGCCTGTTCCAGGCTGGCCACTTCACCTTCGACCCTCGGCGCTACCTCGGTGCCGGCAATATCCAGGTCGTCCATTTCCACCCAGTTGCTGTCGCAGATGGCGGCGGCGCGGAAGATCACGTTCTGCAGCTGGCGCACGTTGCCCGGCCAGCGTCCGACCAGCAGCGCCGGGAAGGTAGCGGGCGCCAGGCGGCAGGGCAGGCGCTGGATCTGCGCGCAGGCCTGGGCCATGAAGTGCTGGGCCAGCAGCAGGATGTCCTGGCCACGCTCGCGTAGCGGCGGCACTTCCAGATTGAGTACGTTGAGGCGGTAGAACAGATCCTCGCGGAAGCTGCCTTCGGCGACCATCTTCTCCAGATCGCGGTGGGTGGCGCTGAGGATGCGCACATCCACCTTCACCTCGCGATCGCCACCGACGCGGCGGAAGCTGCCGTCACTCAGAAAACGCAGCAGCTTGGCCTGCAGGTAGGGCGACATTTCGCCAATCTCGTCGAGAAATACCGTGCCCTGGTTGGCCAGCTCCAGCAGCCCCGGCTTGCCGCCGCGCTGGGCGCCGGTAAAGGCGCCGGGGGCGTAGCCGAACAGCTCGCTCTCGGCCAGGTTCTCCGGCAGAGCAGCGCAGTTCAGCGCCAGAAAAGGTGCGGTGCGGCGCACGCTGGCGGTATGGCAGGCGCGCGCCACCAGCTCCTTGCCGGTGCCGGTTTCACCGTGGATCAACAGCGGCGCATCGAGCGACGCCACACGCAGGGCGCGGGCCTTGAGCGCACGAATCGGCGCCGACTCGCCGAGCAGCGAGTCGAAGCCCTCGGCGTGGTCGTGATGCAGGGCAGCCAGGCGCTGGCCCATGCGGCTCGGCGCATAGAGAGTGAGCAGGCCGCCGGTGAGGCGACCGTCCTCGGTGATCGGCTGGGCGTCGAGCAGCAGCGGCTGGCCGGCGAAATGCACCTCGCGCAGGGGCTGGTGGAACCCGGCGGCGAGCAGCGAGTGTTGCAGTGCATCATCGGCGAACAGCGCAGCGATGTTCATGCCCTCGGGAGCGCGCCCATACAGATCGATCAGTGCCGGATTGGCCAGCAGTACGGTGGCGCGGTCATCCACCGCCAGCACCGGGTCGGGCATGGCCGCGAGCAAGGCGTCGAGCTGCAGCCGGCGGCGCTGGCCGGGGAGGATGTCCACCACCTCCACGCTCTGCACGCCGTGCACCTGCAGCAGCGCACCGCGCAGTTCCTCGAGCACCGCAGCGCTCAAGGTCGGTGCGTCGATGTAGACGTTTGGCGGTACCATCTCCACCGCATCGAGGTTCAGATTGCGCCCGCCAAGCAGCGCCAGGACTTCCTGGGTGATGCCGACGCGGTCGATGAAGCTGACGTGGATGCGCATTGATGACGGTCGAAATGGGCGAACAGGCGGCGATTATGCCTGCTCTGCCGCGCATGAGGAAAAGGGCGACACCGTGAGTACAGAAAAACCGAGCCGCGCCGACTACCACCGCGAGCACCAGGCGCGCGCCGAAGCCGAGGCCCAGCGCCTGTTGGCGCGCAAGGAAGAGCTGCAAGGGCGCTGGTTGCCCTGGGTGGCGCAGGAGCTGTATCAGCTCAGCCCAGCGGAGTTCGCCAACATGGTGCGGCG
>NZ_LSSW01000008.1 GCF_001567565.1 Ectopseudomonas composti | reverse complement strand
CTTTAGCCGCGACGCCCTGGCTTCCCCGGAAAACATCGCGGCTAAAGCCCCTCCCACATAGAAATATGGCGTTCAGCTTACCCGAACGCTGGTTTAAATAAATGCGGATTCTCTGAACGCGGTCGGCGTCGCATGCTCCAGCTCACACAAGAACCGAGCTGGAACCTGCCCATGAGTGATTCTGCTTTTTCCGCCTGGATCGGTCGTCGCGAAGACGTGCACGACCAACTCAGCCGCAATCTGGTCAAGCGCATCGCCGCCACCCTTGGCGAAGCCACGCCAGCCCATGGCGAGGCACTGCCGCTGCTGTGGCACTGGGCGTTCTTTCAGGAGCCGGTCGCCGAGATCGGCCTGGGCGAGGACGGCCATCCGGCGCGCGGTGGCTTCCTGCCGCCGGCGGATAACCGCAACCGCATGTGGGCCGGTGGCCGTATCGAATTCATCCAGCCCTTGCGCGTGGGTGGCGAAGCCAGCCGGGTATCGACCATCAAGCACATCGAGGAAAAGCACGGGCGCACCGGTGCACTGCTGTTCGTCACGGTGCAGCACGACTATCTGCAGGACGGTGAGCTGGCCATCCGCGAGGAGCAGGACATCGTTTACCGTGAGCCGAGCCCGCCCAAGGCCAGCAGTGGCGAGCCGCTGGTCGCCGGCGATTGGCGCGAGGCGGTCACGCCGTCCAGCACCCTGCTGTTTCGCTACAGCGCGGTGACCTTCAACGGCCACCGCATCCACTACGACTGGCCCTACGTCACCGAAACCGAGGGCTACAGCGGCCTGGTGGTACATGGCCCGCTGATCGCCACCCTGAGCTTGCGTGCCTTCTGCCGCGCCAACCCGCAGGCGCGTTTGCGCCACTTCGCCTATCGCGGCCTGCGTCCGCTGATTGCGCCAAGGCCCTTCGAGGTGGGCGGGCGCATCAGCGGCGAGGGCCAGGCCGAACTCTGGGCGGGCAACGAGGCCGGCCTGGCGCAGCGCGCCGAAGTGCAATTCGACTGATTGTCCGTAGCCCGGATGCAATCCGGGAAATCGCCCCGGATTGCATCCGGGCTACGCGTTATCGAGGAACTGTGATGAACCCCAACAGCAACGAAGAACTCAATGCGATCCGCGAAGGCGTGCGCGCCCTGTGTGCGGAATTTCCCGCCGAATACTGGCGCAAGATCGATGAAGAGAAGGGCTTCCCCGAAGCCTTCGTCAGCGCCATGACCGAAGCCGGCTGGTTGTCGGCGATGATCCCGGAAGAATACGGCGGTTCGGGCCTGGGTCTGGCCGAGGCGTCACTGATCCTCGAAGAGGTGAACCACTGCGGCGGCAACTCCGGCACCATCCACGGGCAGATGTACAACATGTTCACCCTGCTGCGTAACGGCAGCGAGGAGCAGAAGCGCTACTACCTGCCCAAACTCGCCAGCGGCGAGCTGCGCCTGCAGTCGATGGGCGTCACCGAACCCACCACTGGCACCGACACCACCAAGATCAAGACCACTGCCGTGCGCCAGGGCGACAAGTACGTGATCAATGGGCAGAAGGTGTGGATCTCGCGTGTGCAGCACTCGGATCTGATGATCCTGCTGGCGCGTACCACGCCGCTGGCCGAGGTGCAGCGCAAGTCCGAGGGCATGTCGATCTTCCTGGTCGACCTGCGCGAGGCCATCGGCAACGGCCTGACCGTGCAGCCGATCGCCAACATGGTCAACCACGAGACCAACGAGCTGTTCTTCGACAACCTGGAAATTCCCGCCAGCAGCCTGATCGGCGAGGAGGGCAAGGGCTTTCGCTACATCCTCGACGGCCTCAACGCCGAGCGCACGCTGATCGCCGCCGAGTGCATCGGTGATGGGCGCTGGTTCATCGAAAAATCCGCGCAATACGCCCGTGACCGCGTGGTGTTCGGCCGGCCCATCGGGCAGAACCAGGGCGTGCAGTTTCCCATTGCCGAGGCGCATATCGAGATCGAGGCCGCCGACCTGATGCGCTGGCGCGCCTGCGAAGAATACGACGCCGGGCGCAACGCCGGAGCGGCGGCCAACATGGCCAAGTACCTGGCGGCCAAGGCCAGCTGGGAGGCGGCCAACGCCTGCCTGCAGACCCACGGCGGCTTCGGTTTCGCCAACGAATACGACGTCGAGCGCAAGTTCCGCGAAACCCGCCTGTACCAGGTGGCGCCGATCTCCACCAACCTGATCCTGAGCTACGTGGCCGAGCATCTGCTCGAACTGCCACGCAGTTTCTGAGGAGCCTACTTATGAACTGCTGCGCGTCGGCCATGCTGCGTTGTAATCGGGCTCGGAATGCTCATTTACAACTCGTAAACTCCGCTTCCTCGCCCGCTTACGCCTTGCCTGGCTCTAGCTCGCGAGTTCATAAGCAGACTCCTGAGGATCGCTTATGAGCAAGAATACTCAGCAACTGGCCGCGTTCCTCGCTGAATTGTCCTACGAGCAGATTCCCGAGCACGTGCTCGATCGCACCGAAGACCTGCTGCTCGACTGGCTGGGCTCGGCGCTGGCCAGCGAGGGCGCGCGGCCGATCCCGCTGTTCGAAGCCTATGCACAGAAGATGGGCCCAGCCGATGGCCCGGCGCGCATCCTGGTCAACGGCCGGGGTACCTCGGCCTACTTCGCCGCACTGGTCAATGCCGCCTCCTCGCACTTGGTGGAGCAGGACGACCTGCACAACAGCTCGGTGCTGCACCCGGCCACCGTGGTCTTCCCCGCAGCCCTGGCCGCTGCACAGGATCTCGGCAAGTCCGGTCGCGAGCTGCTGCTGGCCTCGGTGGCCGGCTACGAGGCGGGCATTCGCATCGGCGAGTTCCTGGGGCGCTCGCATTACCGCATCTTCCACACCACGGCCACCGTCGGCACCTTGGCCGCTGCCGTCGCCGTGGGCAAGCTGCTGGACTTCGACCAGCGACAGTTCATCCATCTGCTCGGCAATGCTGGCACCCAGGCGGCGGGGTTGTGGGAATTTCTGCGTGATGCGGCCGACTCCAAGCAACTGCACACCGCCAAGGCCGCCGCCGATGGCCTGCTGGCCGCTTACCTCACCGAGCAGGGCCTGACCGGCGCGCAGAACATTCTCGAAGGCGAGCAGGGCATGGCCGCCGGCATGTCGCGCGATGCCGAGCCGAGCAAGCTGTCCGATCGCCTCGGCCGGCGCTGGGCGCTGGCGGAAACCTCGTTCAAGTTCCACGCCTCCTGCCGTCACACCCATCCGGCGGCTGACGCGCTGCTCGATCTGATGTGGCGCGAGGGGCTGCGTCACGGCGATATCGCCCAGGTCATCGCCCGTGTGCATCAGGGCGCCATCGATGTGCTCGGTCGCGTGAAGGTGCCGCAGACCGTGCACCAGGCCAAGTTCTCCATGGGCACCGTGCTCGGTCTGATCGCCGTGCATGGCAAGGCTGGGCTCAGCGAGTTCGCCAACCAGGCACTGCAGAACCCGGCCGTGGCTACCTTTCGCGACAAGGTGCAGATGCGCCTGGATCCGGAGGTGGATGTGGCCTACCCGCAGCGCTGGCTGGGCCGTGTCGAGGTGATCACCGGCGATGGCCGCACCTTGCGTGGCGCCATCGACGAGCCCAAGGGCGACCCCGGCAACAGCCTCTGCCGCGCCGAACTGGAGGACAAGTTCCGCCGCCTGCTGGCCTTCGCCGGCAAGCGCAGCAGTGATGAGGCCGGCATCTTGATCGAGCGAGTCTGGCGCCTGCGCCAGACCGATGATCTGAGCAACCTGGCCTGACGGCTCGCTTCGACTTTGCGGTGGATCGATGAAGCGCGGACTACGCGTCCCGATCCACCCTACGGATCAGGGATCTGCATATGAACAACGCACAACAACCCCGGCCACTGGACGGTATCACCGTGGTCAGCCTGGAACACGCCATCGCCGCGCCGTTCTGCACCCGCCAGCTCGCCGACCTCGGCGCGCGGGTGATCAAGGTGGAGCGCCCCGGCAGCGGTGATTTTGCCCGTGGCTACGACGAGCGCGTCAGCGGTCTGGCTTCGCATTTCGTCTGGACCAACCGCTCCAAGGAAAGCCTGACCCTCGACCTCAAGCAGGACGATGCGATGCAGGTGCTTGGCAGCCTGCTGGCCAAGGCCGACGTACTGGTGCAGAACCTGGCACCGGGCGCCGCCGCGCGCATGGGCCTGTCCTTCGAGGCGCTGCACGAGCGTTTTCCCCAGTTGATCGTCTGCGACATCTCCGGCTATGGCGAAGGTGGCCCCTACGAGCAGAAGAAGGCCTACGACCTGCTGATCCAGAGCGAGGGCGGCTTTCTCTCCGTTACCGGCGGTGAGGGCGAGGAGCAGATGGCCAAGGCCGGTTGCTCCATCGCCGATATCGCAGCCGGCATGTACGCCTACACCGGCGTGCTGTCGGCGCTGATGCTGCGCGGCAGGACTGGCGTCGGCAGCCGCGTCGACGTGTCGATGCTGGAGAGCCTGGTGGAGTGGATGGGCTACCCGCTGTACTACGCCTACGACGGTGCCACGCCGCCGCCGCGTGCTGGTGCCGCGCACTCGACCATCTATCCCTACGGCCCGTTCCCGGCCGGCGACGGCGGCACGGTGATGCTCGGCCTGCAGAACGAGCGCGAATGGCAGGCATTCTGCGCCAAGGTGCTGGAGCAGCCGGAGTTGGCCAGCGACGAGCGCTTTGCCGCCAACTTCAAGCGCTCGGCCAACCGCGCTGAGCTGCGCGCGCTGATCGTCGAGGCGTTCTCGCGCATGAGCACGGCGCAGGTCATCGAGCGCCTGGAGCTGGCGCAGATCGCCAACGCCCAGGTCAATGACATGGCCGGTGTCTGGGCTCACCCGCAACTGCAAGCGCGCCAGCGCTGGCGCCAGGTCGACAGCCCCAGCGGCAGCTTGCCGGCGCTGCTGCCGCCGGGGCGCAACAGCGCCTTCGAGCCGCGCATGGACGCCATCCCCGCATTGGGCCAGCACACCGACACGCTGCTCGCCGAACTGGGTTATGTCGCCGGCGACATCCAGCGCCTGCATCAACAGGGGGCGGTATGAATTCGACCGTAGCCCGGCAGTCGCCGCGTAGGGTGGACGAGGCTCTTTTCGTCCACCGCATGCCTGCCAACCGCGCAGAGGTTCGAGCATGAACAAACCCATCATTCGTAGTGCGCTATTCGTGCCGGCCAGTCGCCCGGAGCGTATCCCCAAGGCGCTTGCCGTCGGCGCCGACGCGGTCATCGTCGACCTCGAAGATGCCGTGCAGGAGAGCCTCAAGCTGGAGGCGCGGGCCAATCTCGATGCCTTTCTCACGGCCAACCCGCAGGCGCGTCTGCTGGTGCGGATCAATGCCCCCGAGCATGCCGGGCATGGCGCCGATATCGAACTCTGCGCCCGCCATGCCGGTGTCGTCGGCGTGCTGCTGCCCAAGGTGGAGAGCGCCGCCCAGGTGGCACGCGTCGCCGCTTGCGGCAAGCCGGTGTGGCCGATCATCGAGAGTGCGGCGGGGTTGCTGGCGCTGGCGGAAATCGCCCGCGCTGATGGCGTCGAGCGACTGTCGTTCGGCGCCCTCGACCTGGGCCTGGACCTCGGTTTGAGCAGCGGCAGCGCGGCGGCCGAACGCATCCTCGACCAGGCCCGTTACGCCTTGTTGCTGCATTCGCGCACGGTCGGCCTGGCGGCGCCGCTGGACAGCGTGTTTCCAGCCATCGAAGACCGCGACGGTCTGGCTCGTACCACACGCGATGCACGTGACATGGGCTTCGACGGTTTGCTCTGCATCCATCCCAGCCAGGTCGAGATCGTTCACCGCGCACTGTGCCCGGCCGACGAAGAACTGGCCTGGGCACGACGGGTGATGGCCGCTGCCAGCAGTGGGGCCGGCGTATTCGTGGTGGACGGCCAGATGGTCGACGCCCCGGTGCTGGGCCGTGCCCGTCGCTTGCTGCAACGGGCCGGCGAGAGCCCAGCCTGAACACCGGCCGGCGGCACGGCGTCGCCGGTCATTTCGTCCCACGTACCGACCAACAACAACAATGAGGTAACGTCATGTTCAAACTCACCGCCAAGGCGCTCGCCTGCGCCGCCATGCTTTCCTGTGCCGGCCTGGTGCAGGCTGCCGATGAGCCGATCATCATCAAGTTCGCCCATGTGGTGGCGGACAACACGCCCAAGGGGCAGGGCGCGCTGTTGTTCAAGAAGCTGGCCGAGGAGCGCCTGCCTGGACGGGTCAAGGTCGATGTTTATCCCAACTCTTCGCTGTTCGGCGATGGCAAGGAAATGGAGGCGCTGCTGCTCGGTGAGGTGCAGATGCTGGCGCCGTCGCTGGCCAAGTTCGAGCAGTACGCCAAGCCCGTGCAGCTGTTCGACCTGCCGTTTCTGTTCGATGACATGGCTGCGGTCGATCGCTTCCAGGCCAGCCCCGAGGGGCGTGCGCTGCTGACGTCCATGGAGGACAAGAACATCACCGGCCTGGCCTACTGGCACAACGGCCTGAAGGTGATGTCGGCCAACAAGCCGCTGCGTGATCCGGCTGATGCCCGTGGCCTGAAGTTCCGCGTGCAAGCCTCGGCGGTGCTGGAGGAGCAGTTCAAGGCGGTGCGTGCCAACCCGCGCAAGATGAGCTTCGCCGAGGTCTATCAGGGCCTGCAGACCGGCGTGGTCAACGGCACCGAGAACACCTGGTCGAACTACTACAGCCAGAAGGTGCATGAGGTGCAGAAGTACATGACCGAGTCCGATCATGGCCTGATCGACTACATGGTGATCACCAACACCCAGTTCTGGAACGGCCTGCCGGATGACGTGCGCAGTGAGCTGGAACAGGTCATGGCCGAGGTCTCCGTCGAGGTGAACAAGCAGGCTGACGCGCTCAACCGTACGGCCAAGCAGGACATCGCCAAGGCTGGCACCACCGAGATCATCGAGCTGACCCCGCAGCAACGCGCTGAGTGGCGTGAAGCGATGCGCCCGGTGTGGAAGAAGTTCGAGAAGGAGATCGGTGCCGAGCTGATCCAGGCGGCGGAGAAATCCAACCAGGGTTGAGTTTCGCCCTGAAATGAAAACGCCCGGCTCATGCCGGGCGTTTGCGTTTGGCAACTTCGCTGCAGGCGCCGGTTCCCTGGAGTCTGCCCAGCGCAGGCCGGAAGCCCTTCGCAGCCTGGGGGCATTGAACTCGTTCAGCGCCTGAGAGTCAGTCTTCTGTGCGCTGAATATTTCAAATTATGTCGGATATCGATAACAAGTATTACCAAATGTAATTGGGCTGATCGCTGCCTAGGCAGTAACCTACATGGCAATCACTGCCTGGGCAGGTAATTTTTCATGCCACATTTCGACCGCGAACACTTCTCCCTGCAACATTCACCGGGCCATCTCATTGCCCTGATCAATCAGCTCAAGGACCGCATCCTGGAGCGCCATCTGGTGAACCATGACATCACGGCCGCGCAGTTCAAGGTGGTGCTGCTTGTCAGCCAGAACCGTGCTGATACGCCAGCCGATCTGGTGCGTCTGCTCAACCTCGACAGTGGTGCGATGACGCGCATGCTCGATCGCCTGGAGCAGAAGGGCCTGCTGACCCGCGAGCGCAGCCATGCGGACCGCCGTCAGGTGCACCTGCGGCTGACCGAGGCCGGCGATGCCCTGGGCGTTCTGGTGCCGCGGATCGCGGCGGACGCCATCAATGAGCTGACTGGCTGCCTGACGCGCGCCGAGCTCGACGAATTCCAGCGCTTGACGAAAAAAATGCTGATGGCGGCCGACGCCTTGCCGCAGTTGCCCGGAGAATGATGAGCACCATGCCGTTGCGTACCCCCTTATCCCTGATGTTCAGCGCGCTGCTGCTGGCCGCCTGTGCTTCACCGCAAGGCCTGCACACGCAAGGCCAGGCCCTGGACAGTGCCAGTCTGCAAGGGCCGACCTTCAGCGACAAGCTGTCGCCGGCGACTTGGCCAGCGCATGACTGGTGGAACAGTCTGGGTGATCCACAACTGGACGGGCTGATCGCCGCAGCCCTGCGCAGCAACCCGGATCTGCAGGTCGCCGATGCCCGCGCTCGCCAGGCCAACGCTGCGGTGCTGGCGGCCGATGCCCAGCGTCAGCCGACCCTGGACATCGAGGCCGGAGTGACCCGTTCACGCGCCGCGCGGGTCGATGACCCCAGCGGCCAGGGCCGCCGCTATGGCACCCTGCGCAGCCTGTCGTTGCAAGGCGGTTACCACTTCGATCTGTGGGGCGGCGACCGGGCTGCCTGGGAAGCGGCCCTGGGCCGGGCTCGCGCCAGTGAGGTGGATCGCCAGGGCGCGCGCCTGACCCTGGCCGCCGAGGTGACCCGCGCCTACAACGATCTGGGCCTGGCCTACGCCACCCAGGACCTGGCCGAGCAGGATCTCAAACGCACGCGTGACATGCTCGTGCTGGCCCGCAGTCGGGTCGAGGCCGGACTCGACAGCGACTACCAGTTGCAGCAGACCCAGAGTCTTGAGGCCGCTGCCGAAGCCAGCCTGACCGCCGCGACCCGGCAGGTCGACAGCGCCCGCATTCGCTTGGCCGTGATACTCGGTCAGGGGCCTGATGGCGGCGCCAGGCTGCCGCGTCCGCAGCTGATCGCGCCGAGCGCGGTGAGCCTGCCGAGCCATGTGCCGGCCGAGCTGATCGGCCGCCGTCCCGACCTGGTCGCGGCGCGCTGGCGCGTCGAAGCAGCCAGCCGCGACATCGAGGCCAGCAAGGCGGATTTCTATCCCAACCTCAACCTGAGTCTGGCCGTTGGCAGCAAGTCGCTGCTCGGTGATGCCATGTTCGGCGGCGCCAGTCGCTTCTTCAGCATCGGCCCGGCGCTGAGCCTGCCGATCTTCGATGGTGGCGCCCGCCGCGCCGCCCTGGCCGGGCGTAACGCCGACTACGACGTGGCCGTGGCGCAATACAACCAGACCCTGCTCGGTGCCTTGGGCGATATCGGCGATGGCATCAGCCGTATCCACTCCCTGGAGCAGCAGATCGACCAGCAACAACGGGCGCGTGACATCGCCCGCAGTTCCTACGACATCGCCATGCAGCGCTATGCCGATGGCATCGGCAACCACCTCGATGCCCTCAGCGTCGAGCAGCAGTTGCTGCAGAGCGAACGACAACTGGCCAGCTTGCAGGCCGAGCGTATCGACGCTTCGGTGCTGCTGATGCAGGCCCTGGGTGGTGGCTTCGAGGCCGCCGCTCCGTTATCCACTTCCGCACGCTGAGCACTCGCCATGACTGACTCTCAAGCCTCTCCCGCTGCCGCCAATTCCAGCAAGCGCAAACGCCTGTTGCTCGGCCTCGGTGCCATCGTCGTGCTCTGCAGTGCGGCGATCTTCGCTTACCACGAGCTGTACGGCCGTTTCTACGAGGAAACCGACGACGCCTATGTCGGCGGCAATCTGGTGCAGATCACGCCACGTATCACCGGCACCGTCATCCGCATCGCCGTGGATGACGGTGATTACGTCGAAGCCGGTCAGCCTCTGGTCTGGCTGGATCCGGCCGACACCCAGGTGGCCTTGCAGAGCGCCGAGGCCAACCTGGCGCGCACGGTGCGCCAGGTGCGTGGGTTGTACAGCAACGTCGACAGCTACAAGGCACAAGTGGCTTCGCGCAAGATCGACGTGCAGCGCGCCCAGGCCGATTACCAGCGGCGGGTCGCCCTGGCCAGCAAGGGAGCGATTTCCCGTGAGGAGCTGGCCCACGCCCGCGACACCCTCAACAGCGCGCAGAGCGCACTGATCTCCGCCCAGCAGCAACTGGACACCAACCAGGCCTTGGTCGACGACACGGTGATCGCCTCCCACCCGGAGGTGAAAAGCGCGGCTGCGCAACTGCGCCAGGCCTTCCTCAATAACGCGCGCAGCACCTTGGTGGCGCCCGTCAGTGGTTACGTGGCGCAGCGTTCGGTGCAGGTGGGCAGCCGCATCCAGCCGGGCGCCGCGCTGATGGCCGTGGTGCCGTTGCATGACCTCTGGATCGACGCCAACTTCAAGGAAACCCAGTTGCGCGACATGCGCATTGGCCAGCCGGTGACCGTCGAGGCCGATCTGTACGGCGACGATGTGATCTACCAGGGCCATGTCGAGAGCCTGGGTGTGGGCACCGGCAGCGCCTTCTCGCTGCTGCCGGCGCAGAACGCCAGCGGCAACTGGATCAAGATCGTGCAGCGCCTGCCGGTGCGTATCCAGCTGGATGAAGAGGCCTTGGACAAGCATCCGCTGCGTATCGGCCTGTCGACCTCGGTAACCGTCGACCTGCATGACCAGAGCGGCCCGCAGTTGTCGACGCAGATGCCCAAGCAGGCGCGCTTCAGCACGGCGGTCTATGACGAGCCGATGGCCGAAGCCGACGCCTTGATCGAGCGCATCATCCACGCCAACGGGCCGCAGGCGTCGGCGGCCGACCCGGCGCGGCAGAACTGAGATGAGCGACGCCAATTTCCGCCCGGCCAGCATGTTGCTGGCCACCATCGGCATTTCCCTGGCGACCTTCATGCAGGTGCTCGACACCACCATCGCCAACGTCGCGCTGCCGACCATTTCCGGCAACCTGGGGGTCAGTTCGGAGCAGGGCACCTGGGTGATCACCTCGTTCGCCGTGTGCAATGCCATCGCCTTGCCGCTCACCGGCTGGCTGGCCCGGCGCTTCGGTGAGGTGAAGCTGTTTCTCGCCGCGGTGGTGCTGTTCGTGATCAGCTCGTTCCTCTGCGGCATCGCTCGCTCCATGCCCGAGCTGGTGGTGTTTCGTGCGCTGCAGGGGCTGGTGGCCGGACCGCTGTATCCCATGGCGCAGACCCTGCTGCTGGCGATCTTTCCCAGTGCCAAGCGCGGCATGGCCCTGGCCTTGCTGGCGATGGTCACGGTGGTGGCGCCGATCATCGGGCCGATTGCCGGTGGCTGGATCACCGACAGCTACAGCTGGCCGTGGATTTTCTTCATCAACGTGCCCATCGGCATTCTCGCCACCCTGGTGGTCTGGACGCAGATGCGCAACCGCCCGGAAAGCACCGAGCACCAGCCCATCGATTACATCGGGCTGATGCTGCTGGTGTTGGGTGTCGGCGTGCTGCAGGTGGTGCTCGACAAGGGCAACGACCTGGACTGGTTCGAGTCCACCTTCATCCAGATCGGCACCACCATCTCGGTGGTTTCGCTGGTGGCTCTGGTGATCTGGGAACTGACCGACAAGCACCCGATCATCAACCTGCGCCTGTTCATGTACCGCAACTTCACCTTCGGCACCCTGGCGCTGGTGCTGGGTTATTCCGGCTTCTTCGGCATCAACCTGCTGCTGCCGCAGTGGCTGCAGACCCAGCTGGGCTACACGCCGATCTGGGCTGGCCTGGCGGCAGCGCCTATCGGCATCCTGCCGCTGTTCCTGTCGCCGCTGGTGGGCAAGTACGCGCACAAGTTCGACCTGCGCCTGCTGGCCGGCGGCTCGTTCCTGGTGATCGGCGCTTCGTGTTTCATGCGCGCCTCGTTCAATACCGAGGTGGATTACCGGCATATCGCCGAGGTACAGGTGTTCATGGGCCTGGGGGTCGCGCTGTTCTTCATGCCGACCACCAGCATCCTGCTCTCCAGCCTGCCACCCAAGGACATCGCCGACGGCTCCGGCCTGGCCACCTTCCTGCGCGTGCTGGGCGGCAGCTTCGCCTCGTCGTTGACCACCTGGATCTGGCATCGCCGGGAGATCTACCACCACGCGCAGTTGACCGAGCACATCACGCCTTACGACCCGGCCACGCACCAGTATCTGGAGCAGCTCGGCGGCGCCTCGCAGTCGGCCTATGCGCAGATCGACCGACTGGTGCAAAGCCAGGCCTACATGCTCTCGACCGTGGATTACTTCACCCTGCTGGGCTGGCTGTTCTTTGGCCTGATCCTGATCATCTGGCTGGCCAAGCCGCCGTTCTCGGCCAAGGGCGCGGAGGCGGGCGGCGGGCATTGAGCCGCCGCGCGCAGAGCTCGTGATGACCCTGGCCTGGCCGGGGTCATGCGCTGGCAAGCTGGGTTAGGATCACGCGCTGGCTTCGCTCATCCATTTGGGCTTCGGGTAACGGCGATCCGCTTTGCCCGCCTTGAGGATGGCGCCCGGCACGTCGTGGCCGATCAGGCCGGGCAGGGTGGCGGCGGCTTCGAGCAGGGCATCGAGGTTGACCCCGGTATCCAGGCCCATGCGCTGGAACATGTGCACCAGATCCTCGGTGCAGATATTGCCGCTGGCGCCCGGTGCGTAGGGGCAGCCGCCGAGGCCGCCGAGTGAGGCGTCGAAGCGGTCGATGCCCGCGTTCAGCGCCGCCAGGGCATTGGCCAGGCCCATGCCACGGGTATTGTGGAAATGCGCGGTGAACACCGCCTCGGGCCAGCGCTGCAGGGCTTCGTGGCAGATACGCTCGACCTGCGCCGGGTCGGCCATGCCGGTGGTGTCGCACAGGGTCACGCCCTGCACGCCGATCTCCAGCAGGCGCTCGGTCAGTTCATATACGCGGGCTTCGCGCACTTCGCCTTCGAACGGGCAGCCGAAGGTGGTCGACAGCGAGGCGTTGATGAACACACCGCTGCCACGCGTCACTTCGATGATCTCGGCGAACTGCGCCAGCGACTGCTCCGGGGTCATGCGCAGGTTGGCCAGGCCGTGGGTGTCGCTGGCGGACATCACCAGGTTGATCTCGTCCACCTCGCACGACAGCGCGCGTTCGCAGCCTTTCACGTTGGGCACCAGCACGGTGTATTCCACGCCTGCCACGCGGGTGATACCGCGCATCACTTCTTCGGCATCGCGCAGGTTGGGAATGGCTTTGGGCGAGGTGAAGGAGGTGACTTCGACCTTGGCCAGGCCGGTGTGGGACAGGCGGTCGATCAGGGCGATCTTGTCTTCGGTGGGCACGAAGCTGGCTTCGATCTGGAAGCCGTCGCGGGTGGCGACGTCCTGAATATAGAGACGTTTGCTCATGAGGGGAGTCCTGTTGTTCTTGCGAGCCGTAACAGCGGTGGACAAGCTGCGCGTTGGCTACGCGCCCCGGTCCACCCTACACGGATCTGTGTGTTTCATTCGCGTAGGGTGGATGACGCTTTATCCATCCACCGCTGGCCACGGTTCAGATGATCCCGCGCTCGCGCAGGCCGGCGACCTGTTCGGCGCTCAGGCCAAGCCCAGCGAGGATGTCGTCGTTGTGCTCGCCCAGCTGCGGGCCGCCGGTGCCGATGCGGCCCGGTGTGCGGCTGAGTTTGGGCAGCACGCCCGGCACCTTGAGCGGGCCGACGCTGGTCTGCACCTGCTCGATCATCTGCCGCGCCAGGTAGTGCGGGTCCTGCACGATGTCGGCGGCGGTGTAGGGGTAGCCGGCCGGTACGCGCGCGCCCTTGAGCGCTTCGATCACCTCATCGCGGCCGCGCTGGGCAGTCCATTCGGCGATGGCACCGTCGATCAGTTCGGCGTGCTGGCTGCGCCCGTCGTTCTGCGCCAGGCGCGGGTCGTTGCCCAGGTCATCACGGCCGATCAGGCTCATCAGGCGCTTGTAGATGCTGTCGCCATTGCCGGCGATCAGCACGAAGCTGCCGTCGTTGCACGGGTAGGAGTTGGACGGGGTGATGCCGGGCAGGGCGCTGCCGGCTGGCTCGCGGATATAGCCGAAGGCGTCGTATTCGGGGATCAGGCTTTCCATCATGGCGAACACCGACTCGTACAGCGCCACGTCGATCTCCTGGCCTTCGCCGCTGCGCGCACGTTCCTGCAGGGCCAGCAGCACGCCGATCACCCCGTACAGCGAGGACAGCGAGTCGCCGATGCTGATACCGACGCGCACCGGCGCCTGGCCAGGGTAGCCGGAGAGGTGGCGCAGGCCGCCCATGGCTTCGCCGATCACGCCGAAACCGGGCAGGTCGCGGTAGGGGCCGGTCTGCCCGTAGCCGGAGATGCGCAGCATGATCAGCCGTGGGTTGATCGCCTTCAGTGCGTCATACCCCAGGCCCCAGCCTTCCAGCGTGCCGGGGCGGAAGTTCTCCACCAGCACGTCGGCTTCACTCACCAGCTGGCGCACGATGTCCTGCGCTTCGGCCTGCTTCAGGTCGAGGGTCAGCGAGCGCTTGTTGCGCGATTGCACGTGCCACCAGAGCGAGGTGCCGTCCTTGATCTTGCGCCACTTGCGCAGCGGGTCGCCGACACCCGGCGGCTCGATCTTGATCACGTCGGCGCCGAATTCGCCGAGCAGCTTGCTGGCGAAGGGACCGGCGATGAGCTGGCCCATCTCGATCACCTTGAGCCCCTGCAGGGCCATGTTGCTGTTGTTGCTCTGATTCATGGCTGCACCTGATTTGCCTGTGCGTTTCTCGTGGTGCGCAGAATGGCGCAGCGCAGCGGTGGCGACAATTGCCCAATGGCCAAGCTAGGCTTCGCGTATCACGAAGTGGCATGCTGTAAATCGGCTTTCTGGCAGCTTCGCTTCGCCAGGCACGAAATGGAGACCCTCATGCGCCGCATCGATTTCGTCACCCTCAAGCTGTTCGTCGCCATCGCCGACGAGCGCAGCCTGACCCGCGCTGCCGAGCGCGAGCACCTGGCCCTGGCGGCGGTGAGCAAGCGTGTCAGCGACCTGGAAAGCCAGCTGGGCATTGCGCTGCTCTATCGCCAGCCCAAGGGTGTCGAGCTGACGCCGGCCGGTCATGCGCTGCTGCACCATGCGCGCAACATGATGGACAACCTCGAGCAGCTCAACGCCGATCTCAGCGAGTTCAGTGAGGGGGTGAAGGGCCATGTGCGCATCCATGCCAACACCTCGGCGGTGATCGAGTTTCTGCCCGAGGACCTGGCCAGCTTCAGCCGCCTGCACCCGCAGGTGAAGATCGATCTGGAGGAGCGCGTCAGCAGCGAAACCATTCGCGCGGTGCGCGAGGGCCTGACTGATATCGGCATCTTCGCTGGCCACGTGCCGGCCGAGGATCTGCAGGTGTTCACCTACCGCCACGACCAGTTGGTGCTGGTCACCCCGCGCGAGCATCCGCTGGCCGAGCGCGACGGCCTGTTCCTGCGCGAGGCAGTGGGTTTCGATTTCATCGGCCTGCAGCAGGACGCCTCGTTACATGGCCTGTTGCAGCACTCGGCGCAGAGCCAGGGCGTGAGTTTGCGCCTGCGTATTCAGGTGCGCAGCTTCGAAGCCATCTGCCGGATGATCCACACCGGTATGGGCGTCGGCGTATTGCCGAACCTGGCGGTGCGCACCTACCTGCCGGCGCTGGATGTGCGGGTGATTCCGCTGCACGACCCCTGGGCACGGCGCGAGCTCAAGGTGGCGGTGCGCAATCAGGACAACCTTTCGCTGACCGCGAAGCAGATGCTCGATCACCTGCGCAGTAGCCCATCGATAGAGGATATTTCAGCGCTGCCTTCGTGAATGCCGAAGGCTCTGTTGTTCAAATGTGAATTTCAGCTTGTGGAAGGGCGCAGTAGAGTCCGGCCAATCGAAGGGGTTCTCCCTCGACGCTCAGACAAAAACAACAGGAGCTCTCCATGAAGTTTTCTTTCGTCCGTCGCGGCCTGGCCGGCGTGCTCGCCAGTTGCGCACTGCTTGGCGCACTCTCGGCGCACGCAGCCGATCCGATCTTGATCAAGTTCTCCCACATCACCGCCGACAGCACGCCGAAAGGGCAGGGTGCGCTGCTGTTCCAGAAGCTGGTGGACGAGCGCCTGGCCGGCAAGGTCAAGGTGGAGGTCTATGCCAACTCCTCGCTGTATGGCGATGGCAAGGAAATGGAAGCGCTGCTGCTCAACGAAGTGCAGATGCTGGCGCCGGCACCGTCGAAGCTGGAGCAGTACACCAAGCAGCTGCAGCTGTTCGACATGATGTTCCTGTTCGATGACGTGGCCGCCGCGCAGCGCTTTCAGTCCTCGGACAAGGGCAAGGCGCTGCTCAAGTCGATGGAAAGCAAGGGCATCACCGGGCTGGCCTACTGGCTCAACGGCATGCGCCAATTCACCGCCAACAAACCCCTGATCGAACCGGCCGACGCCCGTGGCCTGAAGTTCCGCGTGCAGCCATCCGACCTGCAGGCTGCGCAATACAGCGCCCTGCGTGCAGTGCCGCGCAAGATGAGTTTCGCCGAGATCTACCAGGGCCTGCAGACCGGCGTGGTCAATGCTCAGGACAACCCCTGGTCGAACATCTACTCGCAGAAGTACTTCGAGGTGCAGAAGTACATGACCGAGTCCAACCATGCCATCGGCAACTACCTGCTGATCACCAATACCCAGTTCTGGAACGGCCTGCCGGCGGACATTCGCAGCGAGCTGGAAAAGATCGTCGACGAGGTCACCGTCGAGGTGAACAAGCAGGCCGAAGCGCTCAATGCCCAGGCCCGGCAGGGCATCGTCGACACCGGCAAGAGCGAGATCATCACCCTGACGCCCGAGCAGCGTGCCGCCTGGCGTGACGCCGTGCGCCCGGCCTGGAAGAAGTTCGAGGCCGAGATCGGTGCCGATGTGATCGAAGCCGCGCAAGCCGCCAACCAGCAATGAGCCTGTGACCGCCCCGGGCCCACGCACCCGGGGCGGTCTTTCATTCGCCGTCGCCTAAGACAGCGTTTGCCAATCACGAATATCGCGCCGTTCCAGGCTCGGTTAGATTCGCCCGACGCCTGACAATCACAAGAACATACGCGGAGATG
>NZ_LSSW01000007.1 GCF_001567565.1 Ectopseudomonas composti | reverse complement strand
GTAGCCCGGGTGTAATCCGGGAAAGTGCGCCCTACCCAGTCGCGGCTAAAGCCCCTCCCACAAGTACGCGTGGAACTGTGGGAGGGGCTTTAGCCGCGACAGCTTTGGCATACGTGCAACTATCGCCCCGGATTGCACCCGGGCTACGGCACTTGGATGCATCCGTGGCGGACAAAAAACATCGCGGCTGAAGCCGCTCCTACAACGGCTGCGCGCATCTCGTAGGAGCGGCTTCAGCCGCGATCAGTCTGGCCATCGATGCGAACAGTCCCCGGATTTCATCCGGGCTACTCGCTGATGACGCTGACGGAGTAAGAGGGGCTCAGCCGCGAGTGGCGAGCCGTGCCTTCATGTCCTCCACCCGCGTAAGCAGCGCCTCGATCTCGCGCCGGAACAGCTCGATGAAGCTACCCGCCTCGTCCGTTTCGAGCTCATAGCCATCGAACACCGCCAGCGAGTGATCCGGGCGGTAACCGTACAGGCAGGGCGAGCCTTCGACCTTGAGAATCGGCGCGAAACCCTCGATGTCCTGCTCGCGCACCGCCTCGAGCTTGGCCTCGAGGCTCAGCCATTCGGGCACCTCGGCACCGAGACCGAAGACCATCACGCCACGCCAGAACGTCCAGGCCGGGCCCACGTCGAACTCCCTGGCCTGCGGCCATATTTCATCGCGGGCGGTGATATAGAAACCGCCAAGGTCGGAGAGACAGAGCTGGCGAAACTCATCGGGCAAGAGGAAGCCCAGCTTCTTCTGGTAGGCGTCGTAACGCTCGGCCTCGGCAGCCCCGGCGAATACCGCGAAGTCCTTCAGCTCGACCGGTTCAAGGGCGCGCCAGGCCTCGGTGACGATTGCGGGTTTGTCCATTTTCGATTCCTCCATCCTTGAATTGGCAGGCTCTTTCAGCCCGATGCCGGACACCTTAAACTGCCCAGACAGCAAAAGAAAACCCGCCCTGCGCATCACGCAGGGCGGGTTTCTTTTACCGCGCGAAACGCCTTACAGCGTCACGGCAGCCGGCTCGGGCTCGGCGGCCATTTCCACGTCCGGCGCTACCTCGATGTGCTGTAGCTCGAGGCGCTCGCTGCTCCATTGGCGAATGCGGTTGGTCAGCGCCAGGTCGTCGTTGAGCTTCTGCCCGTAGGATGGGATGATGTCCTTCAGGCGCGCTTGCCACTCGGGGGTGGCGACCTTGTCGGCGAACACCTTCTCGATCAGGTGCAGCATGATCGGCGCGGCAGTGGAAGCACCCGGCGAGGCGCCCAGCAGCGCGCTGAGGCTACCGTCGGCAGAGGTCACCACCTCGGTACCGAACTGCAGCACACCACCCTTCTCGGCATCCTTCTTGATGATCTGCACGCGCTGACCGGCGGTGATTAGCGACCAGTCGGCGTCCTGCGCGTCCGGGAAGTATTCGCGCAGCGAGGCCATGCGGTCTTCCTGGCTCAGCATCAGCTGGCCCATCAGGTAGGTGCTCAGCGACCAGTTGTCCAAGCCGGCGTTGACCATCGGCATGAAGTTGTCGGTGGTCATGCTGCTGAACATGTCGAGCAGCGAGCCGTTCTTGAGGAACTTGGTGGAGAAGGTGGCGAACGGGCCGAACAGCAGCACGTTCTCACCGTCGATCACGCGGGTGTCCAGGTGCGGTACGGACATGGGCGGCGAACCGACCGAGGCCTTGCCATAGACCTTGGCCAGGTGCTGGGCAACGATATCCGGGTTGCTCGTCATCAGGAACTGGCCACCGACCGGGAAGCCGGCATAGCCCTCGGCTTCTTCGATGCCGGACTTCTGCAGCAGCTTGAGCGCGCCACCACCGGCGCCGATGAAGACGAAGCGCGCGTTGATGCTCTGCTCGGCACCGTCCTTGGCCAGGTCGGCCACGGTCACCCGCCAGGTGCCGTCAGCGTTGCGCTGCAGGTCGCGGACTTCGTGCTCCAGATGCAGGCTGGCCTGCTCCTTGCCGATCAGCGAGTCGACCAGCTGACGGGTGATCTCGCCGAAGTTGACGTCGGTACCGATGGCCATGCGCGTCGCCGCGACCTTCTGCTGCGGGTCACGACCTTGCATGACCAGTGGCACCCACTGGGCGATCTGCGCGTGATCCTCGGTGAACTCCATACCGCGGAACAGGTTGCTGTGCTGCATCGCAGCGTGGCGCTTGCGCAGGTATTCGACGTTGTCGTCGCCCCAGACGAAGCTCATGTGCGGGGTGATGTTGATGAAGCTCTTGGGCTTGCTCAACACTTGGCGCTCGACCTGGGTGGCCCAGAACTGCTTGGAGATCTCGAACGACTCGTTGATCGCGATGGCCTTGCTGATATCGATGCCACCGTCGGCGGTTTCCGGCGTGTAGTTCAGCTCGCAGAAAGCCGAGTGGCCGGTGCCGGCATTGTTCCAGCCGTTGGAGCTCTCGCCGGCAACGCGGTCGAGGCGCTCGTAGATTTCGATGCTCCAGTCCGGCTGCAGCTCGTGGAGGTAGGTGCCGAGGGTGGCGCTCATCACGCCAGCGCCGATCAGCAGCACGTCGACGGTTTTCTCGGGCTCGCGGGTCTTGGAGCAACCGATCACGCTGAGACAAAGCAGCGTCAGCAGGATTCTTTTCATGGGACAGTCCAGTTCGTCGCACGACGACAACGGCCGTGCAGGCAAGGTTTCGGGTAGCGGCCGTTTGGGCCGCACATGGGCGATAGCCGCAGATCTGCAGCGTGGCGACAGGAAGGGGGTTCCAGGCCTCTTGGCGGGCGTATTCCAATCGCGTTGCCGGCAGGAGCAATATGCGTGCCGCTGAAAGGATTCAGTAGTGTTTACTGGCGCCCAACGGCGTCGAACTGCTCAGGTGGTGGCGAGATGTCGCCACCACCCGGCAGCTGAGGACTTTCAGGTGGCGGGATTCCGCCCGATTCAGGCCAGCAGCAGTGGCAACAACAGGGCCGTGCCGATCCCCAGCAGGCTCATCGCCAGGGCGGCGAAGGCGCCGCACTCCTCACCTTCCTGCAAAGCATGTGCGGTGCCGATGGCATGGGCGTTGATGCCGTAGCTCAGGCCACGGGCAGCCGGGTGATCGACGCCCGCCCAGCGCAGCAGCAGCGGCCCCATGGCCGTGCCAATCACCCCGGTGAGCATGACCATCACTGCCGCCAGCGAGGCCACACCGCCAATCTGCTCGGCCACCGGCATGGCAATCGGCATGGTCACGAATTTCGGCGCCAGGCTCATCACCACGCTCCAGTCGGCGCCCATCACCCAGCCGATGCTCAGGGTCAGCGTCACCGACAGCACACCGCCAGCGCTGAGGGTGATCATCACCGGCCAGAACAGTTGGCGGATGCGCTTGATGTTGTGCTGCAACGGCACCGCCAGGGCCACGGTGGCAGGCCCGAGCAGCCAGGCGACCGGCTCGGCGCCAGCGCGGTAGCTGGCGTAATCGACCCCGCACAGCAGCAAGGTAGCGACGATCAGCGTCACCGAGACCAGCACGGGCTGCAGCACCAGCCAGCCACTACGGCGGTAGAGCCAGGAGGCGATCAGAAAGGCGGCCAGCGTCAGGGCGATGGCGAACAGCGGGTGGTGCGTCAGCAGCGTCATTGCTTGCGCTCCTGACGGCGGATCAGCGTTTGCAGCAGCCAGCCGCAGAACGGCACGGTCACCAGCAACGACAGCACCAGCGCCGTGACGATTACCGGCAGTTCGCCAAGCAACAGGTCGCTGCTGGTCATGATCCCCGACGCTGGCACCGCGAGCAGCAACGGCAAATACGGCAGCAAGCCACCGGCAGCCTGTTGCAGCGGCTCAGGCACGGCGCCACGCCACATCAGCCAGACCGAAAGCAGCAGCAGGCCAATGATCGAAGCCGGCAGCATCGGCAACAGCCAATGGTTGAGGGCCACGCCGAACAACTGCAGCAATACCAGCCAGAACAGGCCACGCACCATCATGATCTCGATTCCTCCTTGTGGCGCCCTCGACGAAACAACGGACGCGGCTCGATAACCGAGCGACCATACAACACACTGAGCCCTTGCAGGCCCTTGATCGCATCCTCCAGCGATTTGTCGGCACGCACGGCGAAGGCATCGAAGCCGCACTGACGCATGTGCGCCAGCTGGTCGCGCAGCACATCGCCGACGGCGCGCAACTCGCCGCGCCAGCCCAGGCGAGTGCGCAGCAGGTAGGCCTGGCTGTAGCCACGGCCATCGCGAAAGCTGGGGAAGTCGATGGCGATCAGCGGCAGAACGGCGAGCAACGGCTGCAGCGCTTCGGGTTCGTCATCGACCTGCAGCAGCAGGCCGTCGGCGCTCACCGCCCTGCCCTGCAGCACCTCGGCAGACTGCCGTTCTTGCCAGGCGGCCAGCGGCAGGATCAGCAGCGCATCGCCGTCAGCAGGGTGCAGCTGCCAGGGGTCGTCGTCGACGATGCAGGCCTGACCTTCGATCAGGCGAATCAGGTTGTTCATGCCACCTCCTCGCGGCTGTAGACGCGCTCTTTGAACGGCTCCAGGCCAATACGCTGGAAGGTGTCGAGAAAACCTTCGCCCAGCTCGCGATAGTCGACATAGGTGCGCACGATGCGCTCGATCACCTCGGGCACCTGCTCGGCGGCGAAGGACGGGCCGATCACCTTGCCCAGCGCCGCCTGCTGGCCCTGGCTGCCGCCGAGGGTGAGCTGGTACCACTCGCTGCCGTTCTTGTCGACGCCGAGAATGCCGATGTTGCCGATATGGTGATGACCGCAGGCGTTCATGCAGCCCGAAATGTTCAGGCTCAGCTCGCCCAGGTCGTGCAGGTAGTCGAGGTCGTCGAAACGCTGCTGGATGGCCTGGGCGATGGGGATCGACTTGGCGTTGGCCAGGGCGCAGAAGTCGCCACCCGGGCAGGCGATGATGTCGGTGAGCAGGCCGGCATTGGCCGTGCCCAGCCCAGCCGCCTGGGCCTCCCGCCACAGCGCACGGAGATCGCTTTTGCGCACATCGGGTAGCACCAGGTTCTGTTCGTGGGCGACGCGAATCTCGCCGAACCCATAGCGCTCGCTCCAGTCGGCCAGCGCCTCCATCTGCTCGGCGGTGACGTCGCCGGGCGGTGCGCTGATGCCGGGTTTGGTCGACAGCACCACGCTGACGTAGCCCGGCACCTGATGCGCCATGACGTTGCGCGCGACCCAGCGGGCGAAGCCATCGTCACGTGAAAGCTGGCTGCCGAAATCCAGATCGGTCTGCGCCAGCTCGGCGTAGGCCGGCCGCCTGAAGGACGCGGCGACGCGCTGGTATTCGTCCTCGGTCAGTTGCGCCGGGCCGTCCTTGATCGGCTGCCACTCGCGTTCCACCTCGGCGGCAAAGGCCTCGATGCCCAACGCCTTGACCAGGATCTTGATGCGCGCCTTGTACTTGTTGTCGCGCCGGCCATGGCGGTTGTACACGCGCAGGATGGCCTCGACGTAGGACAGGCAGTCCTGCCAGTGCAATCCCTCGCGCAGGGTCTGGGCGATGATCGGCGTGCGCCCCAGGCCGCCGCCGACCAGTACGCGCAGGCGCAGCTCGCCAGACTCGTCGCGGTACAGTTGCAGGCCGATATCGTGTACCTGCACCGCCGCGCGATCCTGCTCGGCAGCGCACAGGGCGATCTTGAACTTGCGCGGCAGGAAGAGGAACTCCGGGTTGACCGTCGACCACTGGCGCAGGATCTCGGCCAGCGGCCGTGGGTCGAGGTATTCGTCGGCGGCGACGCCGGCAAAGGCTTCGGTGGTGATGTTGCGCACGCAGTTGCCCGAGGTCTGGATGGCATGCATGTCGTGCTCGGCCAGCCAGTCGAGGATGTCCGGCACGCGCTCCAGTTCGACCCAGTTGAACTGGATGTTCTGCCGCGTGGTGAAGTGCCCGTAACCGCGGTCGTACTCGCGGGCAATATGCGCCAGCGCACGCATCTGCCCGGCCGACAGAGTGCCGTAGGGGATGGCCACACGCAGCATGTAGGCATGTTTTTGCAGGTACAGGCCGTTCTGCAGGCGCAGCGGCAGAAACTCTTCTTCGCTCAGTTCATCGGCCAGGCGCCGCTGTACCTGGTCGCGGAACTGGGCGACGCGCTCGCGCACCAGCGCGCGGTCATAATCGTCGTATTGGTACATGCCGACAGGCCTCCTGATCACGGGGCGTCGACTATGCCTGCCAGGCGTGCACCGAAAACAGCGCCAGAAAAGCTCTAAAAAACCGGATCAGATCAACCAGGCAGTGCTCGCCATCCGGCGCTGATTGGCGCGGCGCGATGTCGCAGGGCGATCACTGTGCTGCTCGGATGGATAGTCCTCGACACCAGACACTGCGAGCCCTGCAGCGCTGCCCGCAGCTTTTCCTGATGCCCTTCCGGCTAATCTGATCCGCTTTTTTATCGAAAACCTGAGTCTGTTTTGCGATCAGTTGCCCTCGGATCATGGCGCCAGCCTGAATAAACGCCTGATGAGGGCAACGCCATGACTGATCTGATCCCCGTGCGCAGCGTCGAGACCATCGACCCCGCCAAACCCATTCGCCTGACACCGGCCCAGGCCGGCGGCCCGATTCACACGCGCAGTTTCACCGGACGCTTTCGCAACCTGCGTCTGCTCGGTGCCGGCCTGCTGTTCCTGCTGTTCTTCGGCACCGCCTGGATCGACTGGAATGGTCGCCAGGCCGTGCTCTGGGACCTGGACAACCGCCAATTCCACATCTTCGGCGCCACCTTCTGGCCGCAGGATTTCATCCTGCTCTCGGCGATTCTGATCATCGCCGCCTTCGGCCTGTTCTTCATCACCGTGCTGGCTGGCCGCGTCTGGTGCGGCTACGCCTGCCCACAGAGCGTGTGGACCTGGGTGTTCATGCGCGTAGAGCAGATCACCGAGGGAGATCGTGGCCAACGCATCAAGCTCGATGCCGCGCCCTGGTCGCTGAACAAGCTGCTGCGGCGCAGCGCCAAGCACGGCCTGTGGCTGGCGGTGAGTCTGATCACGGCGATGGCCTTCATCGGCTATTTCACCCCGGTGCGCCAGCTGGCCAGCGACCTGCTGACCCTGGAGATGGGCGCGACCACCGCGTTCTGGGTGCTGTCGTTCACCGCCGCCACCTACATCAACGCCGGCTGGCTGCGCGAGAAAGTGTGCCGCGACATGTGCCCCTACTCGCGCTTCCAGAGCGTGATGTTCGACAGCGATACGCTGGTCATCTCCTACGACGCCGCCCGTGGCGAGACCCGTGGCCCGAGGCGCAAGGATGCCGACTACAAGGCCGAGGGCCTGGGCGACTGCATCGACTGCACGGTCTGCGTGCAGGTCTGCCCCACCGGCATCGACATCCGCGACGGCCTGCAACTGGAATGCATCGGCTGCGGCGCCTGCGTCGACGCTTGCGACAGCATCATGGACAAGCTCGGCTATGACCGTGGCCTGGTGCGCTACAGCTCCGAACACGAGCTGGCTGGCGGTAAGACCCACTGGCTGCGCCCGCGCCTGATCGGCTATGCGGCGATGCTGGCGGTGATGATCGGTGCCTTCGTCTGGGCCCTGGCCGAGCGCCCGCTGATCTCCCTGGACGTGACCCGTGACCGTGGCCTGTTCCGCGAGAACGCCGTGGGCCAGATCGAGAACATCTACAGCCTGAAGATCATCAACAAGACCCAGCAGCCGCGCAGCTACACCATCGCGCTGGTCGAGCCCGGTGACTTCGAACTGCACGGCCCGCGCACGCTGAACCTGGCTCCGGGGGAAATTCGCGACCTGCCGGTAAGCGTCGCCCTGACCGCCTCGCATAACGCCGCCGGCCCGCAGACCCTGCGTTTCGAGGTGCGTGACCAGGCCGATGCGGACAGTCGCGTCAGCACCAGGAGCACCTTCCTCGCGCCGCTGCGGTGAGACTCGTAGCCCGGAAACAATCCAGGGCGATTGAAGCCGCTCCCCGGATTTCATCCGGGCTACGGTTGCTGCGTTGAGGCGCGGTAAACCGTGCTGTTCACTTAACGAAAGGTGGACACGATCAATCCCCTCTCCCCCACGGGGAGAGGGTTAGGGAGAGGGGGAGCTGACACTCAGCGGTGTATCGCCCCCTCTCCCACGGCCCCTCTCCCATTAATGGGAGAGGGGAGCACGCGTCGTAGCCCGGATTGCATCCGGGCTACGGTTGCCACAACCGAGATACGTCCCCCTTCATGAGGCACTGCCATGTCTGCCGCTCACCCCGTAAAGTGTTCGCCCGTACCCTTTGCCTCGGTGAACCAGGACAGGATGAAACGCTACGAGAAATTTGCCGACGAGATCGCCGAGCTGATTCGCACCGGCGTGCTCGGCCCCGGTGAGAAGGTGCCGTCGGTGCGTCATGCCAGTCGCACCTATGGGGTCAGCCCGTCCACGGTGTTCCAGGCCTACTACCTGCTGGAAGATCGCGGCCTGATCCAGGCACGCGCACGTTCCGGCTACTTCGTTCGCGAGCATGCCAAACGCCCGCTGCACGAACCGGAGCTGACCGCCCACGCCGCGCAGACCACCGATGTCGGTGTCAGCGAGCTGGTGTTCTCGGTACTCGCCTCGCTGAAGGATCCGCACACCGTCGCCTTCGGCTCGGCCTTCCCCAGCCCCGACCTGTTCCCCCTGCCGCGCCTGGCCAAGAGCATGGCGCACGCCCTGCGCATGCTCTCGCCGCACGAGATCATCGCCGACATGACCGCCGGCAACGCCGACCTGCGTCGGCAGATCGCCCTGCGCTACATGGTCAGCGGCGTGATGCTGCCGATGGAAGAGCTGGTGATCAGCAACGGCGCCATGGAGGCGCTCAACCTCTGCCTGCAGTGCGTGACCCAGCCGGGCGACCTGGTGGCCATCGAGTCACCGACCTTCTACGCCTGCCTGCAGGTGCTGGAACGGCTGCAGCTCAAGGCGGTGGAAATCCCCGTGCACCCGCGCGAAGGCATCGACCTGAACGCCCTGTCGCAGAGCCTCGAGCAACTGCCAATCAAGGCCTGCTGGTTTATGAGCAGCTTGCAGAACCCGCTGGGCGCGAGCATGAGCGAAGCCAAGAAGCAGGCGCTGTACGAGCTGCTGGTGGAGCATCAGGTGCCGCTGATCGAGGACGACGTGTACGCCGAGCTGTACTTCGGCAGCCACCCGCCCAAGCCGGTGAAAAGCTTCGACCGCGAAGGGCTGGTAATGCATTGCAGCTCCTTCTCCAAGAGCCTGGCACCGGGTTATCGCATCGGCTGGGTGGCCGGCGGGCGTTATGCCGAGCAGATCGCCCGGCTCAAGCTGATGACCACCATCTCGCCCTCGGTGCCGGCCCAGGCGGCGCTGGCCGACTACCTGCAGCACGGCGGCTACGACCGCCACCTGCGCAAGCTGCGCCACGCCCTGGAAATGCAGCAGAGCGCCATGCTCGCCTCGGCCGCCCGGCACTTTCCCGCCAGCACGCGGGTCACGCGGCCAGCGGGCGGCTACTTCCTCTGGTTCGAATTCCCCGAGCGCCTGGACTCGCTGCAACTGCTGCGCCTGGCACTGGCCCAGGGCATCAGCCTGGCGCCAGGGCCGATCTTCTCCGCCAGCCAGGGCTTTCGTCACTGCGCGCGACTGAACTACGGCTACCCCTGGAGCCCGCGCAGCGAACAGGCCATGGAAGTGCTCGGGCGTCTGGTGGCTGGGCTGCTCTGACGCCTGGTGCGACGGTGCACCCTACAGGCCGTTGTAGCCCGGATGAAATCCGGGGCCGCTGCATGAATCCCCGGATTGCATCCGGGCTACGGTCCTGATGCGCACGGCGCACCCTACGAACACCCCGCAGGCCGCGTAGGGTGCGCCACGCGCACCGCCTCTCATGACCAGACGCTACCTCTGCAGCGCGATCCACCTTACGGACTGGCTACTTCCACCAGTACTCCACCTGCACTCCAAAGTTGGAGCCGTTGCGTGCGCTGCCGAAGGCGCCGTTCTCGGACAGCGCCGAGCCGTCGGCCAACAGGTTGGCGGCCCGCTGCGCCGCCTTGTTCCAGCTGGCGTAGGTGTAGTACAGGCGGATTTCCGGGCGTTCCCAGAAGCCTGGGCCAGCGGGCGACCAGGTTGGCGCGATGGTGAACTTGGTCAGCTTGCGCGTACCACCGGGCGCTTCGACCTGATCGCGGCCAAGCTCACCGACCAGCTTGAACTGCTCGGTGAAGGCATAGCTGGTGCGGCCACCGACGGACAGCCAGTTCTGATCCGCACCATCGGGACGCTTGTCCTTCTGGTAGACCAGCTGCACCTGGCCGCCGAGACGCGGGGTCATCTGGAAGTCGAAGAACTCTACAAGGCGCCAGCTGCTGTTGCTGCTGTCGAGGGTCGGGTCGCCGGTATAACCCAGCGCGGTACCGGGCCCGCGGCCGTATTGCAGGGCGATGGTGTTGACCCCGCCGAGGAAGTCCTGCTGCTTGTGCTGCGCGGTCACCGCCCAGCCACTGTGGCTGTCGGTGCTGTCTGGCTTGTCGATATAGCTGACGCCGACTTCCAGCTCGCCACCGGGATTGACCTGGAAGCCGCCGACGTTGAAATCGTGGCGGTTGATATAGGGTTCCTGGTCGTAGTTGTCCTTGCGCGAGAACACGTAGCTGTACTTGAGGTCGCCGATTTTCATCTCGTCAATGCCAAAACCGGTGGCGCTCTGGTTCCAGTAGTAGAAGTCGGAGATGTGGATGTCGTTACGCTTGTAGAAACGCCGACCGGCCCACAGCGATCCGCCATTGAGAGCAGGCATGTTGCTCCACTCCGCGTACATCTGATTCATCCGCGCGAAGCCGTAGTCGCCGGTGAACTTGGGCGTGTGGCCGTACTGGTTGTATAGCTGCGCCATGCCCTCGACGCTGACCACCGAGCCGTCGTCCAGACGCAACAGATCCTGGCGCAGGTCCAGCTCGATGTACTGCTCGCACTCGTTACCCAGACGATACTTCGATTGCGCCCCCGGCAACTGGAAGCATTGCTGGGTGCCGCCGGTGTCCGCACCACCGATACCGCTGCGCACATAACCGCTGAATTCGACGGCCTGCACCTGCGGCGTGGCCAAGGCCAGCGCCAGCAAGCAGGGGACGCCGAGCGAACAGGTGAGGGTTTGCTGTGTGGTCTTCATCGTTGCTCCTGATTGTTGTTATTGAGCGATGCTGCGGATCACCGCCGCAGCGACGGTTTTTCGTGTCCTTGGTGCACACGGCGCACCCTCGGTGACCGGGTGCTCCGTGTAGCCCGGATGCAATCCGGGGAGGTTGGTTGGGCAGTTCCCCGATTGCACCTGGGCTACGCGGCTAACCGAGCTTGAACTGGGCCACCTTGCTGTCAGCGGCCGGGCGCTTTTTTGCCAGCAGGCGCTCGCCGCTCTGAGCATCGAACAGCAGCGCGCGGCTCGGTTCGAAGCGCAGTGCCAGGCTGGCCCCGACCTGCGGCACCAGGTCCGGCGCCAGGCGGCAGCAGACCTTGGTCTGGTTGAGATTGACGAACACCAGGGTGTCCGGCCCAGTGGGCTCGGTGACCTCCACTTCGGCGCAGATGCTCGGCACCTCGGCAGCGTCGTCGGCAGCCAGCTGGATCTGTTCGGGACGAATGCCGAGGATCACCTCGCGGTTCTCCATGCCCGCCTCCAGCTCGCCCAGCGGCAGTTCGCAGCGCGCCGTCCCGGCGACGCCAAGCGAGGAGTTGAGCGCGGCCCAGCACTGGCCGTCGCGACGTTGCAGGCGCACGGGGATGAAGTTCATCGGCGGCGAACCGATGAAACTGGCGACGAACAGGTTGGCCGGGTCGTTGTAGATCTGCTGCGGCGTGCCGAACTGCTGAATGATGCCGTCCTTCATCACCGCCACCTTGTCGCCCAGGGTCATGGCTTCGATCTGGTCGTGGGTGACGTACACCGTGGTGGTCTTCAGGCGCTGGTGCATCAGCTTGATTTCGGTGCGCATCTCCACGCGCAGCTTGGCGTCGAGGTTCGACAGCGGCTCGTCGAACAGGTAGATCTTCGGCCGCCGTGCCAGGGCCCGGCCCATGGCCACGCGTTGCTGCTGGCCGCCGGACAACTGGCCGGGTTTGCGCTGCAGCAGGTGCTCGATCTGCAGCAACTTGGCCACCCGCGCCACTTCCTCATCGATGGCAGCCGGGGCCATCTTGCGCATCTTCAGGCCGAAGGCGATGTTGTCGCGCACATTCATGGTCGGGTACAGCGCGTAGGACTGGAACACCATGGCGATGTCGCGATCCTTGGGGCTCATGCCGCTGATATCGGCGCCATCCACCAGGATCGCACCACCGCTGATGTCCTCCAGTCCGGCGATGCAGTTCATCAGGGTGGATTTGCCGCAGCCGGACGGGCCGACCAGGATCAGGAACTCGCCGGAATCGATCGACAGCTCGATGTTCTTCAGCGTGTCCGCCAGGCCGCTGCCATAGGACTTGTTGACGTTGCGCAGTTCGAGCGTTGCCATTTCATTTCTCCACGATGCAAGCGCAATAGCGTTCAGCCTTTCACCGCGCCGGCCGTGAGGCCACGCAGGAAGTACTTTCCAGCCACGATGTAGACCAGCAGGGTCGGTAGCCCGGCGATCATCGCGGCGGCCATGTCGACGTTGTATTCCTTGGCGCCGGTGCTGGTGTTGACCAGGTTGTTCAGGGCCACGGTGATCGGCTGTGCGTCGCCACTGGCGAACACCACGCCGAAGAGGAAGTCGTTCCAGATCTGGGTGAACTGCCAGATCAGGCAGACCATGATGATCGGCACCGACATGGGCAGCAGAATGCGCCCGAAGATGGTGAAGAAGCCGGCGCCATCGAGCCTCGCCGCGCGCACCAGGGCGTCGGGCACAGTGACGTAGTAGTTGCGAAAGAACAGCGTGGTGAAGGCGATGCCATAGACCACATGGACCAGCACCAGGCCGGCGGTGGTGTTGGCCAGGCCCAGCTTGCCGAGGGTGAACGATGCCGGCAGCAGCACGGTCTGGAACGGCAGGAAGCAGCCGAACAGCAACAGGCCGAAGAACAGCTGCGAACCACGAAAACGCCACATCGACAGCACGTAGCCGTTCAGCGCACCGATCGCGGTCGAGATCAGCACGCCGGGAACGGCGATCTTCACCGAGTTCCAGAAATAGCCGTCGACCACGCTCCAGGCCTTGACCCAACCCACCAGGGTGAAGGTGTCGGGCCAGGACAACAGGTTGCCGGTGCGGATGTCATCGGGCGTCTTGACGCTGGTCAGCAGCATCACCACCAGCGGCACCAGGTACAGCGCGGCGGCGAACAGCAAGGTGGCGTGGATGGCCAGGCGGCTCGGACTGAACGCTCTAGTCATGACGTTTGCCTCGCAGTTCCGAATAGAGGTAAGGCACCAGCAGGGTGAGGATCGCGGCCAGCATCAGCATCGCGCTGGCCGAACCAACACCCATCTGGCCGCGGCTGAAGGTGAAGGAGTACATGAACATCGCCGGCAGGTCGGAGGCGTAGCCGGGGCCACCGGCGGTCATCGCCGCCACCAGGTCGAAGCTCTTGATGGCGATGTGCGCGAGGATCATCACCGCGCTGAAGAACACCGGGCGCAGGCTCGGCAGGACGATGCGCAGGTAGATGGTCGGCAGCCCTGCCCCATCCACCTGGGCAGCGCGGATGATCGACTGGTCGACGCTGCGCAGGCCGGCCAAAAACAGCGCCATGACGAAGCCCGAGGCCTGCCACACCGCTGCGATCACCAGGCAGTAGATGACCCGGTCCTGGTCCACCAGCCAGTCGAGACGAAAGCCTTCCCAGCCCCAGTCGCGCAGCATCTTGTCCAGGCCCAGGCCGGGATTGAGCAGCCATTTCCAGGCGGTGCCGGTGACGATCATCGACAGCGCCATGGGGTACAGGTAGATGGTGCGAATGAAACCCTCGCGGCGGATGCGCTGGTCCAGCAGCACGGCGAGGAACACGCCGATCAGCAGGCTGATGCCGATGAACAGGCCACCGAACACCAGCAGGTTCTGGCTCGCCACCCACCAGCGGTCGTTGTCCATCAGGCGCATGTACTGCTGCAGGCCGACCCACTTGTAGCTGGGCATGAAGCTGGAGTTGCTGAACGACAGCACCAGCGTCCAGAGGATGTAGCCGTAGAAACCGACCAGCACCACCAGCATGCTCGGCGCCAGCACCAACTTGGGCAGCCAGCGTTGCAGCACGTCGAGGGGTGAGGTCTTGGTCATTACCGTGGTGACACTCATCGGGCATTACCAGTTGGCGAAGGGAAATCCGGGCCGAGCGCCGCCCTGACGGGGCCAGGGCCCTGTCGTGCGAGGCGGTGCGTGGGAATGGGGCCGGCAGCGCCGGCCCGTGGCGCTACTGGGCAGCTTTGATCGCCGCGTAGATCTGCGCGCCGGCCTTGCTCGGGTCGGCGTTCTTCTCGCTCATGAAGTTGGTCACCACATCGAAGATGGCGCCCTGCACGGCGAGGTTGGTGGCCATGCTATGGGCCATGCTCGGTTCCAGCTTGCCGTTCTTGTCGGCCTCCTGGAAATCCTTCATCGAGGCCTGGGCGCAGCTGTCGAACTGGCTCATGTCCAAGTCGGCACGCACCGGGATCGAGCCCTTGTTCTGGTTGAACACGTACTGGAACTCGGGCTCCAGGGCGATCCGCGCCAGGGCGTGCTGGGCGGCGATGTCGCCTGGGTCCTTGAGTTTGAACATGGCCATCGAGTCGATGTTGTAGGTGTAGCTGCCGGCGGTACCCGGCATCGGCACGCACTGATAGTCCTTGCCCGCGACCTTGCCGGCGGCCGTCCATTCGCTCTTGGCCCAGTCGCCCATGATCTGCATGCCGGCCTTGCCGTCGATGACCTGCGCGGTAGCCAGGTTCCAGTCACGTCCGGCGCGGTTGTCGTCCATGTAGGTGGAGAGCTTCTTCAGCGCCGTGAACACTTCGGTCATCTGCGGGCTGGTCAGGGTCGCCTCGTCGTTCTCGACGAACGCCTTGTGGAAGCCATCAGCGCCCATGATGCTCAGCACCAGGCCTTCGAACACGGTGCTGTCCTGCCAGGGCTGGCCGCCGTGGGCCAGGGCGATGAAGCCGGCAGCCTTGAGCTTGTCACCGGCTGCGTAGAGTTCGTCGAGGGTGGTCGGCGCCTTGTCGATGCCGGCCTTGGCGAACACCTGCGGGTTGATCCACAGCCAGTTGACCCGGTGGATGTTCACCGGCACCGCCACGTAGTGCCCGTCGTACTGCATGGTCTTGGCAACGGTTTTCGACAGCAGGCCATCCCAGTCGTTGGCCTGGGCCACCTCGTCCAATGGCGCGAGCAAATCCAGTGCGCCCCACTCCTGCAGATCGGGGCCCTTGATCTGCGCCGCACCTGGCGGGTTGCCGGATACCACACGGGTCTTCAGTACGGTCATGGCGGCAGAACCAGCGCCACCGGCCACCGCGCCATCCTTCCAGGTGAAACCATCCTTCTCGACCAGGTCACGCAGGACCTTCACCGCGGCGGCTTCACCGCCTGACGTCCACCAGTGCACCACTTCCACCGTACCTTTGGCGTCGGCGGCCAGCGCGGTGAAGGGAAACAGCGAGGCGAGGGAAACGGCGGTGGCGAGGCGAGTAATAGCGTTCATCGGAGTACCTTTCTTGTTGTTATCAGGCAAGTCGTGGCGCTTGCGTTGACAAGGAGTGTAATCAGGGTCGTTGCCGGCTCGGGTAACGAAAGGATGCATGAATGTCACCGCCTCGTTACATCCGCGGCGAGCGCCGTGGCCAGGCTCGGCGCCAGCGCCAGAGGCGGCAGCAGCAGTGCCTGATAGGCGTGATAGAGGTCGGGTTTGCCGGCCCAGATCCGGGCGGCCGGCCGGTTGTTTTCATCGATTTCGTGGTGCCAGCTGCCGCCATTCAGGTCGATGAAATGCGTGGCGGTGAAGTCCCAGAACTGCCGATACCACTGCTCGTAGATCGCCTCGCCGCTTCGTTGCAGCAGCGCCGCAGCGGCGGCGACGGCCTCGGCATGCACCCAGTGCAGGCGGGCGCGCACCACCGGTTGCTGGTTCCAGTCGAGGCTGTAGACCAGCCCCGGCGCGCCATCGGCCTGCCAGGCATGCCGGCAGGCGCTGGCGAACAAGCCCTTGGCATCGACCAGCAGCCAGTCGGGCGCGGCGAGCCCGGCCTGGGTCAGCGCCGCTTCCAGATGCAGCAGCAGGCGCGCCCATTCGAAGGCGTGGCCGGGCGTACTGCCATAGGGGCGGAAGGGATCGGCGCGGCGGTCGGCGTTGTACTCAGGCTGTGCCTGCCAGTGCGCATCGAAGTGCTCGATCACGACGTGGCCGCACGCGGCGGCGTGCCGATGGATCAGGCGTTCGGCGATACGCAGCGCGCGCTGCAGCCAGAGCACATTGCCAGTGACATCGGCCAGGGCGAGAAAGGCTTCCACGCCATGCATGTTGCTGTTGGCGCCACGATAGGCCTCCTCGTCACGCCAGTCGCGATTGAAGCTCTCGCGCAGCGCGCCCTCCTCCTCGCTCCAGAAGTGCCGCTCGATGACCCCGATAGCATCGTCGAGCAGCGCTTGCGCATCGGGCCGACCGGCGACCCGGGCGGAGCTGGCCGCCAGGGCGACGAAGGCATGCAGGTAAGCGGACTTGCCGCCACTGCGCGTCGCATCGGCGAACCAACCGCCGTGCTCTTCGTCCCACAATGCCCCGCGCAGTGCGGCCAGGCCATGGTCGACCAGCCCGCCATGGCCGGCAATGCCCTGGATATGCGCCAGGGCGAAACAGTGGGTCATGCGCGTGGTGTGGATCAGCTCGGCAATCGCGCCGTCGGGCAAGCGCCCCTGTGCATCGAGCGCGGCGAAACCCTGCGCGACCTTGGCGCCGCGTGCAAAGGGCAACAGACGCAAGCCTTCGTCAGCCAGCCAGGAAAGGTGGGCGGGCCGGCGCAGCCAGCTGTCTGGATTCAATGCGGGTCTACTCATTGTTCTTGTTCCCTGTAGACAGGTGGGCCGGCTTCGAACAGCGGCACGCAGGTAGCGCTGAGACGGGTGGACGACGCTGAAACTCTCTCCTTGCGCGAATACCCCGTGGTGGATGAAAAGAGCGCCATCCACCCTGCATCCACGCCCGATAACACCGGGGGTATGTCGCTTCAGCCATCCTGCAGAAAAGCGCGCTTGGAGACAGTCGAAATGCCACCCGGATTCTAACGAGCGCCTCATTACCGCCAGGTAACGAACGAGTTTGCCTTTGTCACCGCTCGGTGACATTCAGTCCGGTGTGCGCGGCAGGCGCAGGGTGACGCGCAGGCCGCCCTCGCGCAGGTTGCGCAGGCTGACTTCGCCGCCATGGCTGTGGGCGATGTTGCGCGCGATACCCAGGCCCAGGCCGTAGCCCTGCTGCTGGCCGGCCAGGCGAAAATGCGGCTCGAACACCTGCTCCAGACGCTGCTCGGGCACCCCTGGGCCTTCGTCGTCGACATGCAGGACGAAAGCCGCGCCATCGTCCTCGATGTGCAGGTGAGCGTTGCAGCCGTACTTCAGGGCGTTGTCGATCAGGTTGCCGATGCAGCGCCGCAGCGCCAGCGGCTTGCCCGGATACGGCGCGCAGGCCTGCCCATCGAGGGTCACGCTGCCGTTACCCGCCGGCGCCAGGTAGGGCTCGACCAGGCAATGCAGCAGGTGATTGAGGTCCACCGGTTCGATGTTCTCGTGGATATCGGTGTCCTTCACGCATTGCAACGCGCCTTTGACCAGCAGCTCGAGGTCGTCCAGGTCACGGCCGAACTTGGTCTGCAGGCTCTCGTCGTCGAGCAATTCGACGCGCAGGCGCAGGCGCGTGATGGGCGTGCGCAGGTCATGGGAAATGGCGCTGAACAGCTGACTGCGTTCGGTCAGGTAGCGGCTGATGCGCTCACGCATGGCATTGAAGGCGCGAGCCACCTCGACCACCTCGCGGCCACCGCCTTCGGCCACCGGCTCCACCTCGGCGCCCAGCGACATATGCCGCGCGGTGCGTGCCAGGCGCTTGAGCGGGCGACTCTGCAGGTGCACCAGCAAACCGATGAACAGCAGCAGGAAGGCCGTGGTCAGGAGGATGAACCACAGCTGCTGGGTCGGCAGGACGGGTTCTTCCAGACTGGTATAGGGCTCGGGCAGCAACGAGGCGATGTACAGCCACTCACCCGGCGCCAGCTGGATCTGCGTCACCAGCACCGGTGGATTGACCGGCTCCAGGGTCAGTGCGTAATGCGCCCAGGAGCGCGGCAGCTCGTCGAGTTTCAGGCCGCCATTGAAGATGCGCAGATCACTCGGGCTGACGAAGGTCACCGAGATGTCGGCGGCATTGCCCAGCGACTGATGCAGCACTTCGGCCACCGCCTCGGTCACTGCCTGTTTGCGCGGCGTGTCCGGCAACACCTTCATCTGCAACGGGCGATCATTGAGGCTGACAACGAAACGCGTGCCGCCCATGCTGCGCAGTTGGTCGAGCACCAGCGGCCGATACGCCACCGGCAGCGAACGGAAGTAACGCACGCTGGCCGACATCGAATGCGCCAGGCTGCGCGCAGTGGTGACCAGCCCTTCGAGCTGGGTGGCGCGCAACTGCGACAGCCAGATCACGCTGGACAGGGTCTGCGCAGCGAGGATTGCCAGCAGGGTCAACAGCAGCATGCGCCCGAGCAGCGAGCGCGGCAGCCAGCGCCGCAGCTCAGCGCCCATCGCTTGCCTGCAGGCTGACCGTGGCCGCCAGCTGATAGCCGCTGCCACGTACGGTACGAATCAGGCGCGGCGGTTTGTCGGTATCGCGCAGGCGCTGACGCAGGCGGCTGACGGCCATGTCGACGATGCGTTCCAGCGGCATGACCTCGCGGCCACGGGTAGCGTTGCCGATGGTGTCGCGGTCGAGAATCTGCTGCGGGTGATCGAGAAACAGTTTGAGCAGGGCGAAGTCGGCGCCGGACAGAATCACCTCCTCGCCGTCGCGGTGGAACAGGCGGTGGCTGACCATGTCCAGGCGCCAGTCCTCGAAGGCCAGCACCTCTCCACCTCGTTCCTGGGTGAACTGCGCCCGGCGCAGCAAGGCCTTGATCCGCGCCAGCAGCTCGCGCGGGCTGAACGGCTTGCCGAGGTAATCGTCCGCGCCCAGCTCCAGGCCAATCACGCGGTCGGCCTCGTCGGAACTGGCGGTAAGCATGATGATCGGCACCTGGGCGAAACGCTGGTGTTCGCGCACCCAGCGGCACAGGCTGAAGCCGTCCTCGTCAGGCAGCATCACATCGAGAATCACCAGGTCGGCCGAGGCCGCACACAGGCTCTGACGAAACGCGGCGCCGTCGCCCACGGCACGCACCTGAAAGCCGACGCGGCTCAGGTAGGTATCGAGCAGTTCGCGAATTTCCTGGTCGTCATCGACCAGCAGAATCGATTTGCCGGGCTGGCTCATGGTCCGCCACCTTTCTTGTTATGGCTCTACAGTCCGGATGCCATCCGGGGTTCTATCAACAGCTTTGCCGGATTGCATCCTGGCTGCGCTCCGACGCCTGTTGCAAGGCCACACCGGCACCGGTCAGGCCGGGGTACTCGGCAGTCACCAGCCACACCGGGATGCCGTGAAGGTAATCGCTCATGCAGCCCTTGTCGCTGAAACTCTTGGCAAAACCGCTGGCGAGAAAGCGCTCGGCAAAACGCGGTACCACGCCGCCAACGATATACACGCCACCGCGCGCGCCCAGGGTCAGCACGTTGTTGCCGGCCACACGGCCGAGCCAGCGACTGAACTGCTCCAGCACTTCGCCGGCGACAGGCTCGCCCGCCAGGCCGGCGGCGCTGATGGCCGCTGGCGTCGTATGCTGCGGCGGCTGACCGTCCAGTTCGCAGATGGCCCGATAGAGCACCAGCAAACCATTGCCGCTGAGTACGTCCTCGGCGCGCACGTGGCCCAGCTGTCGATACAGCACCTGCCAGAGTTCGGCCTCGCGCGGGCTGCCGATAGGCAGGTCGACGTGGCCACCCTCGCCCGGCAGCACCAGCCAGCTGCCATCTGCTTGCGCCAGCAGCGTACCGACACCGAGACCGGTGCCAGCGCCGATCACCAGAGCCGGACGCTCGGCCTGCGGCTCGCCGGGGCACACCTGCACGCGCTCATGCTCGGCGACACGGGTCATGCCCAGGGCCATGGCGGAGAAGTCGTTGATCATCAGCAAGCGGTCGATCTGCAACGCTTGGCAGAACGCCGCACGATCGATACGCCAGTGGTTGTTGGTGAAGCGAAACAGATTGCCGCTGACCGGTCCGGCGCAGGCTAGGCACACCGAACCAATGGCATCCGCAGACAGGCCCTGGGCACGCAGATAGGCGGCGATGGCCTGCTCCGGCCCAGGAAAATCAGCGGTCGCCATAACCTGCACCGCCTCCAGCTGCTCGTCACGCCACAGGGCGAAGCGTGCATTGGTACCACCGATATCGCCGACCAGTGCCAGTTTCACGCGAGAGCCTCCACACGCGGGGCGTTTCGCGCGATGGCGGCCGCAGAAGAATGAGGGTGCATGGCTATCGACTCCAAACCTGAATTATTTTTGTAGTTCAGACAACGCGCATCACAGTAAACCCGAAAAATCCCGCTATCAACCCGCTCAAAGTAGTAATAACAACAATATCCAGCGAGTCATCGTGGCAACTGCCACAGCCGCGACAGGGCGGACACAGGATCGCCCGCAGAGCGCATCTGCACCTGAGCATGACCCCGGACAATATCCGTGACCATGCTGCCGCCTAGACTCGGGCCTTTCCGAGTTCGCAAGGAGAGCAGCATGTCACCCGATGTCGTCATCGTCGGCGCCGGCCCCGCGGGCCTGTGCCTGGCGCGCGCCCTGTCCGGGCACGGCCTGTCCATCCTCGTGTTGGAACGCCAGGCCGAACAGGCGTTGGCCGAACCGGCCTTCGACGGCCGCGAAATCGCCCTCACTCACGGCTCGCAGGCGCTGCTCGAACGCCTGGGACTCTGGGCACGCCTGCCTGCCAAGGACATCGCCGTACTGCGCGATGCCCAGGTATTCAACGGCCCGTCGCTGTTCGCCCTGAAGATCCGCGCCGAGCAGGCCGGCGCCGAACGCCTCGGCCACCTGGTGGCCAACCAGGCCATTCGCCGCGCCGCCTACCAGGCCGTCAGCGACTGCGCCGACGTGCAACTGCTGTGCGCAACCAGCGTGAGCGCCATCCAGAGCAGTGACAACGAGGTGAAGCTGCTGCTCAAGGACGGCCAGGTGCTGCAACCGCGCCTGCTGGTCGCCGCCGACAGCCGCTTCTCGGAAACCCGTCGCCAGCTCGGCATCGGCGCGCAGCTCAAGGATTTCGGCAAGAGCATGCTGGTGTGCCGCATGCAGCATGAACTGGAGCACCAGCAGGTGGCCTGGGAGTGGTTCGGCTACGGTCAGACCCTCGCCCTGCTGCCGCTCAATGGGCGCCAGTCGTCCACCGTGCTGACCCTGCCGCCGCGCGAGATCGAGCGTTTGCAGAACCTCGACGAAGCCAGCTTCGCCCGCGAAATGGAGCAACGTTTCGACCGCCGCCTGGGCGCCATGCAGCTGGTCAGCAGCCGCCACGCCTACCCGCTGGTGGGCGCCTATGCGCGGCATATGGTCGGCAGCCGCTGCGCCCTGCTCGGCGACGCCGCCGTGGGCATGCATCCGGTCACGGCGCACGGTTTCAACTTCGGTCTGATCGGCGTACAGCTATTGAGCGACGCCCTGCTCGCGGCCCATGGCAAACGCCAGGACATCGGTGCGCCGGCAGTGCTGGCCCGCTATGAACGCCAGCTACGTGTGGCCACCTGGCCGCTGTACCAGGCCACCAACCTGCTGGTGGAGCTGTACACCAACGACCAGCTACCCGCGCGCCTGCTACGCGGCGCCGGGCTGCGCGTAGCGCAGGGCCTGCTGCCACTGAAAAAGGGCATCGCCCGCCACCTGACCGCCCAGGCCTGAGCCCTGAACGCGCGCGCCGGACCTGGCGCGCGCACCGACCCGATCCATCTGATATGCATCAGACAACAGTTTCTGAGTCTGTTTTGTTTTGCCCAGCCTCCCTACAGTTTCGCCATTCGCGCGGCTGCGCCCGCAATCACTGTATGGAAGGTTACCGCGATGCAATCTGCTGCTTCCCATCCGGCCTACAACTACAAGGTCGTCCGCCAGTTCACCCTGATGACCCTTTTCTGGGGCGTGGTGGGCATGTGCACCGGCGTGCTGATCGCCGCTCAGCTGGTCTGGCCGGCACTCAACTTCGACACCCCCTGGCTCAGCTTCGGCCGCCTGCGCCCCCTGCACACCAGCCTGGTGATCTTCGGTTTCGCCGGCAGCGCGCAGTTCGCCGCCAGCTACTACGCGTTGCAGCGCACCTGTCAGACCCGACTGTTCTCCGACACCCTGGCCGCCTTCACCTTCTGGGGCTGGCAGGCGACCATCCTGATCATGCTGGTGACCCTGCCCATGGGCCTGACCACCACCAAGGAATACGCCGAGATCGAATTCACCGGCGCACTGTGGATGGCCATCGTCTGGGTCGCCTACGGCATCGTCTTCTTCACCACGCTGACACAGCGCAAAACCCGTCACATATACGTCGGCAACTGGTTCTTCGGCGCCTTCATCGTGGTCATCGCCATGCTGCACATCGTCAACCACCTGTCGGTGCCGGTGAGCTGGTTCAAGTCCTACTCGATCTACTCCGGCGCCACCGATGCCATGGTGCAATGGTGGTACGGGCACAACGCGGTGGGCTTCTTCCTCACCACCGGTTTCCTGGGGATGATGTATTACTTCGTACCCAAGCAGGTGAACCGCCCGGTTTATTCCTACCGTCTGTCCATCGTCCACTTCTGGGCGCTGATCACCCTGTACATCTGGGCCGGCCCGCACCACCTGCACTACACCGCCCTGCCCGACTGGGCGCAAAGCCTGGGCATGGTGATGTCGATCATCCTTCTGGCGCCGAGCTGGGGCGGCATGGTCAACGGCATGATGACCCTCTCCGGCGCCTGGCACCTGCTGCGCACCGATCCGATCCTGCGCTTTCTGGTGGTGTCGCTGGCCTTCTACGGCATGAGCACCTTCGAGGGGCCGATGATGGCGATCAAGACGGTCAATGCCCTGTCGCACTACACCGACTGGACCATCGGCCACGTGCATGCCGGCGCGCTGGGCTGGGTGGCGATGATCACCTTCGGCTCGCTCTACCATCTGATCCCCAAGGTCTTCGACCGCGAGCAGATGCACAGCATCGGCCTGATCAACGCGCACTTCTGGCTGGCGACCATCGGCACCGTGCTGTACATCGCGTCGATGTGGGTAAACGGCATCACCCAGGGCCTGATGTGGCGCGCTGTGAACGAGGACGGCACGCTCACCTACTCCTTCGTCGAAGCGCTGGAGGCCAGTCACCCCGGCTACGTGGTGCGCCTGGTCGGCGGCCTGTGCTTCCTCGCCGGCATGCTGCTGATGGCGTTCAATACCTGGCTGACCCTGCGCAGCAAGGCCGCAGTGACGCAGGCCAACGGAGAGCTCGCCCATGCCGGCTGAAGTCTGGTGGATGATGGCCGTGGCGGTGTTCTTTCTCGGTGTGCAACTGAGCCTTGGCCGTGGCAGCCAGCGCGATCTCGACGAGGCGACCATGCTGCCGTTCGCCGACGACCCCGAAGTGGCGCGCCGGGTCGAACGCGACACCGGGCGCAGCACCCGCGGCTGCGCCTGCCCCGGTCACTGCGACGGGCGCTGCGCCTACCTGGTCCAGCGCGAATTCTGAAGGCTCAGACCCACTGGTCGTTGCGCTTGCGACGTACCCGCAGCATGGTCGGCAGGATCAGACCAAGCAGCAGACCAGCACCGGCGATGCTGCCGCCATACGCCATGTAGCGCATCAGTGCCTGCTGCTGTTCGTTACCCAATTGCGCCTGAGCGTCGCGCAGTTGCGAGCGGGTGCTGGTCAGCTCGGCGTCCAGCGCGCTGCGCGCTGCCTGCAGCTCGTCGATGAGCTTCTTGCGCGTGTCGAGGGTTTCCTGCATGCCCTGCACGCGCGCCTTCCAGGCATCATCGATGCCTTTGAGCTCGGCGGTCAGATCAGCGACTTTCTGTTCCAGTTGCGGCAGCCGCTCGGCCTGGCCGGGCACCGATTGCAGATCACGGCTGGGAATCCACACCGTGGAGCCGCTTTCACTGCGAACCTGGCTGTAGTCACCCTGGGTGCGCAACAGCTCTACCTTCTCCCCGGAAACCAGGGTGCCGACGATGCGGTAACCATCGGTGGGGCCGCTGCGCACGTAGGTATTGAGGCTATCGCTGACCCAACGCTGGTTACTGGCGGCCTCTTCAGCCAGCAGCGGCTGCGCACCGCCGAGCAGTCCGCCAAGCAGCAGGCAGGCGCCGAGAATACGGGGTTGAAATGGAGCATGACGAGATAAAAACATGGGGCGATCTTCACGTGGCAGTCAGACGAACCCGGAGAACGGGATGAGCGATGCCGGCCGCACGCAGGAACGCGTACTGAATCATGATCCAGGCAGGATCCGCGACGAAGACGCCACCCTAGCGGCAATTAGCCATCCATTCCTGCCGGTACGAGCCGACAGCAGACAGACATTGGGCCATTGCCTCAAGTTCACTCGGAGCGGGCGATGGGAGATGGACGGAACACCGAATCAGGCGTTCTGACGCTGCACGAAGGTGCAGAAATCCGCCAACGGCATCGGCCGACCAAGCAGATAGCCCTGGAACTGACGGCAGCCATTGGCCGCCAGAAAGCAGCGCTGCGCCTCGGTTTCCACGCCCTCGGCGACCACCGTCATGCCCATGCTCTGGCCGAGGGCGATCATCGTACGCACGATGGTTTCGCTGTTGGCATCGGTGAGCACATCGCAGATGAACGAGCGGTCGATCTTCAGCTTGCTCAATGGCAAGCGCTTGAGATGACTGAACGAGGAAAAACCAGTACCGAAGTCATCGAGTGAAAAACGCACGCCGCGCTCGACCAGCGCCGCCATCTTGCGCGTGAGGTCCTCCATGTCATGGATGATCAGCGTCTCGGTCAGCTCCAGTTCCAAGTGCGGCGCCTCGACGCCGTAGCGCTCGATCAAACCGAGCACTTCAGCGACGAAGCTGCTCTGCGAGAACTGCTTCTGGCTGATGTTCACCGCCAGGTCCAGATCGCGAAACGACGGCTCATCCTGCCACCGCCGCAACTGCACGGCCGCCTGCTCCAGCACCCACTGACCGATGGGGATGATCAGCCCGGTGCTCTCGGCATGCTCGATGAACTCGCCCGGCGCCAGCAGCCCACGCTGCGGATGCTGCCAGCGGATCAGCAGTTCGGCACCGATCACCCGGTTATCGCCGTCGAGCTGTGGCTGGTAATACAGCACGAACTGCCGCTCACGCACGGCGGCCCGCAAATCGCGATCCAGCTCGGAGCGCTCGGCGGTGTCGCTCTGCAGGATGTGCAGCAAGAAGAAGAACAGCGCCATGGCGACCAGGCCCTGGACCCAGGATCCGGCGATGCGCACGTCGTCGGGCAACGCATAGAGGTCGGTTGGTCGCCAGTTGGAAGCGGCCAGGGCGACGAAGAGCAGCAAGGCGAATATCGAAATGCCGTAACGCAGCCACAAGGGCTCATCACGAAAGGCCATCAAGGCCCCCACGGCTATCGGCAGCAGATACAGATGAGTGGCGCGCGGCGCTGCGACGGTTGGCGGATCGAGCAGCAGGGTCGAGGCGACGACGACCAGCATCAGCGTGCTGAACAGAATCAGGTTGGCGCTGCGCGCCTGATCGCGCAGGGTCAGCGCAAAAACCGCGATGCCACTGAGCACGATCGCCACATCCATGACGACGATGGCCCAATAGTCCCGTGAAGAAAAGAACAGCCCCCACGACAGGCCCATCACCACCATCACCCCGCTCGACAGCACACGCATCCGGCGCTCGCGACGCTGGCCGACCAGAGCCAGGTCCGAGCCATGCCAGAGTTTGCGCACACGCCTGCCGAAGGTCGAAAGTGATGGCATGGTGGAATCCTTATCCGATCCCTTCATTCTTGAAGCTGGCTGGCCGAATGCAAGTTTCCCAGCAGGTTTAATCCTGCCACAGCGAAGCCGAGCGCTGGCTGCAGCGCATTGGTGCCGGCGCCTGACGCCTGGCAGGGCCAGCTGACACCTGCCTCGTCGGCAGCGACCAGCCGCGAAACCCCATACCACCTGCAAAACCGGCGGTGTGCCTCGGCGCCCTTGCACCAGCGCGCATGAAAGGGCTTGCAAAACGGCCCAAACAGCTATACAAAAACTATACAGAAATTAATTTTGTACAATTTCAAGTAAGCCGACATGCGGTCCTAGCCTGCTGCGCTATGTGATATGCGCGCCGTGTTCGAACGATTACCCGAGGCCTGCGTAGTGCTGCCAGCCTCGGCGGCGCGGCCCTCGAAGAACGGCCAGGGCTTGGCACGGGTGATGGCCTTCGCTAGCGAGAAGTTCGCCGCCTGATTGCGGCGGCACTGAAAAGCTGCGCAATCCGACAACCCACTTCTCCCCTTCTTTGGGTTGTCGGATTTTTTTATTCATGATCTGTGGCCAGCGTCTGGCTGCAGCGGCTCGCAACTGCACAAGGAGGGATCATGACCAGCATGACCTCGCGTCTCTGCTCGACGCTGCTGCTCACGCTTGCACTGGCCTGCAGCCTCGCGCACGCCAACAGCCAGGGCCAATGGCGTGAGCAGTTGCCCCAGGCCAGCCTGATCGGCAGTGGTGATTTCAGCTGGTTCGGTTTCTCGGTCTACAACGCCAAACTGTGGAGCCCGGTCGCGCGAGTGGACTTTACCCAGCCTTTCGCCCTCGAGCTGACCTACCGGCGCAGCATCAGCCGGGAAACCCTGGTCGACACCAGTCTCGATGAAATCCGCCGGATCAATGGCGGGCCCCTCGACAACGAGCAGCAGGACGAATGGACGCAGCAGATGCGCCAGGCCTTCGTCGACGTCAAGGATGGCACGCGCATCACCGGAGTCTTCCTGCCGAACCAAGGCTGCCGCTTCTACGTCGACGGCAAGCTGCAACATGTCATCGACGATCCGCAGTTCGCCCGCGCGTTCTTCTCCATCTGGCTCGCCCCGCAGACCCGCAGCCCGAAACTGCGTGCAGCGCTGTTGGGCCTCAACCCATGAGGTATTCCATGAAAACCCTGTTGATTGCGCTGACCAGCCTGCTGCTGATCAGCTGCGGCCAGGTGCCGGTCGAGCGCTACGCCAGCGAAAAACCGGCACTCGATCTGCCCACCTTCTTCGCCGGGCCGGTGCAGGCCTGGGGCATGTTCCAGGATCGCTCCGGTGAAGTGATCAAACGTTTTCACGTCGACATCCAGAGCCGCCGTGACGGCGAGAAACTGATCCTCGACGAGCGCTTCCTGTACAGCGACGGCACGCGCCAACGCCGGGTCTGGACGCTGACCCCGGATGGTTCCGGACGCTGGATCGGCACAGCCGACGACGTGGTCGGCGAGGCCATCGGCGAACTGGCCGGCAACGCCCTGCGCTGGCGTTATCACCTCAACCTGCCGGTCGATGACAGCACCTATGTCGTCTACTTCGATGACTGGATGTACCTGATGGACGAAGACACCCTGATCAACCGTTCGAGCATGAGCAAGTTCGGCATCGAACTGGGCCAGGTGACGCTGTTCTTCCGCCGGGGCGCCGCTCAACCATGAGCCTCACCAGCCTGGGCAGCGGCTACAAGGCACTGGTCATCGGCGCCAGCGGCAGCATCGGCCAGGCTTTCTGCCAACAGTTGCGGGCCGACCCGAACTGCGCCGGTGTGCGCGAGCTGAGCCGCAGCAGCTCGCCGGCGCTCGATCTCGAAGATCCCGCCAGCATCGCCGCTGCGGCTGCCGCGCTGGCCGGGGACGGTCCGTATCAGCTCATCCTGCATGCTGCCGGGTTGTTGCATCGCGACGGCATCGCACCGGAGAAAAGCCTGGCGGCCATCGATGCCGAGGCGCTGCAGGCGGTGTTCCAGGTCAACGCACTGGGACCTGCCCTGGTGCTGCGCCACTTCCTGCCGCTGCTCGACAAACAGGGCGCCATGGCCATGCTCTCGGCCAAGGTCGGCAGCATCGGCGACAACCGCCTGGGTGGCTGGTATACCTACCGCGCCTCCAAGGCGGCGCTGAACATGCTGATCAAGACCGCCGCCATCGAGCTGGCGCGCAGCAAGCCCAAGGCGCGCCTGCTCGCCCTGCATCCCGGCACGGTCATATCAAAGCTGTCACAGCCCTTTCGTGGCGCTGCCGCCGCGCGCCCGGCAGAGCTCGCCGCCGCGCAGATGCTGCAGGTGATCGACAGCCTCGGCCCCGCGCACAGCGGCAGCTTCCATGCCTATGACGGCCAGCCGCTGGCCTGGTGAGGGTCCGCTACAAACCGCTGAACAGATCGTTGGAGTCGAGCAGGCGCCAGGCGATTTCCGGCCGCTTCTCCATGGCCCGGCGGATCGCTGCCGGTATGCTTTGCCGGGTCTTGCGACACAGCCCCGGATGCGCATCGAAGTGCATGTGGATACCACGCATGCTGCGCACCTCGCCGTGACTCGGTTCGATGTGCAGGCGAATGCCCAGTTGCTCGAGCAGGCGCTGCTGCATGCGCTGCAGGTCCTCCAGGCTTTGCAAACTTTCCAGGCGCTCGAGCAGGCGCTGTTCCTCGTTGCGCGTCAGCAGCAGCACACGCGTGTCGGCGCCCGGCACCTCCAGCAGCTCATCGCGCTGACAGTCGCAGGCACCCGGAGGGCAGGGATTTCGGAGGGGAAGCGGTGAATTCATGGCACTGATCATAGCCATAGCCGCGCGCGCTGCCCATCCACGCCCATCGGCTGGCTTGCCAGTGCCGCAGACTCCGTTAAGCTGACCCTATTGCCCTACAACCCCGATGCAAGGAAGAACACCATGTTGCGCCTCACCACGTTCGCTGCTGGCCTGCTGCTTTCGGCCAACGTCTTCGCCCTCTCCCTCGCCGATCTGAGCCAGCAGGACGCCAGCGGCGGCCTGAAAGATGCGCTGGTCCAGGGCGCCCAGGTAGCCGTCAAGCAACTGAGTGCCCCTGGCGGCTTCAGCAACAACCCGGAGGTACGCATCGAACTGCCGGGCAAGCTCGGCAAGGCCGCCAAGACCATGAAGATGATGGGCATGGGCGCCCAGGTCGACCAGCTCGAAGCGAGCATGAACAAGGCTGCCGAAGCCGCCGTGCCACAAGCCCAGGCGCTGCTGGTCGATGCGGTGAAGAAGATGACCGTGGCCGATGCCAAGTCGATCCTCAGCGGCCCACAGGACTCGGCCACCCAGTACCTGAACAAGACCAGCCGCGAACAGATTCGCGCCAAGTTCCTGCCCATCGTCAAGCAGGCCACCGACCAGGTGGGCCTGGCCCAGCAGTACAACGCCTTCGCCGGCCAGGCCGCCAGCTTCGGCGTGGTCGATGCCAAGAGCAGTACGGTGGAAGGCTATGTCACCGAGCAGGCGCTCGATGGCCTGTTCGAGATGATTGCCAAGCAGGAGGCCAGCATCCGCCAGAATCCGGCCGCTGCCGCTACCAGCCTGGCGAAGAAGGTGTTTGGCGCACTCTGAGCGTCCAATCACCAGCCAAACGCCCTGATGCAGTATCGGGGCGTTTTCGTTTGTGCATCAGGGCAAGCACAGCCGGTCGATCTGCGGCCTGGCGAAAAAGTAACCCTGCATGTAACGGATGCCCATCTCGAGCAGGGCATCACGCTCGCCCGCGGTTTCGATGCCTTCGGCAATGATGCGAATGCCCAGGCGCTGCGCCACCAGCACGATGCCGGCAACGATGGCCTGGCGCACCACGTCCTGATCGATGCCACGGGTCAGGGCCATGTCCAGCTTGAGGATGTGCGGCTGGAAGGTGGCCAGCAGATTGAGGCCCGAATAGCCGGCGCCGAAGTCGTCGATGGCGGTGGTAAAGCCCTGCCGCCCATACTCGGCGAAGATGCTTTTGAGGTGCTCGGCATCGTGAATCTGCTCACCTTCGGTGACCTCGAACATCAAGCGCTCGCGCGGAAACTCGAAACGCCTGGCCGCCTCCAGCGTGGCACGGATGCAGGTTTCCGCGCGATACACCGCATTGGGCAGGAAGTTGATGCTGAGCAGGCAGTCGGGGATCTCGAGCAGCCCCAGGCCGGCCGCCTGCTCGATGGCCTTGACCCGACAGGCCTGGTCGAAGCGATAGCGATTGCTGTCGTCGACCCGTTCCAGCACCTGCTGCGCCGACTCGCCATTGGTGCCACGCACCAGTGCCTCGTACGCGAACGGGCGCTGTTGCTGAACATCGAGAATCAACTGGAAAGCCATGGTGAAGTCGAACCCCAACGCCTTGAGATCGCGGCACTCGGCGCACCCCAGCGCGCGAAAGGGTTGGGGAAAGTTGCTGAGTCCATGTGGGTCGAGCTGCATATCCTTCTCCATCGCCACGTGCGGGAAGCCACAGTTTCCAGACTAGTCAAAAGCAAGAGAGCGTCATGTTTTTCACGCGCGGACCAAGCTCACCGACTCGATAGCGCAAGCTGATGCGCGGAAAGACCACCCACCAATGACCGTGCGCCACGCACACCGCCTCAGGTTTACCACGCTCACGCGCAAGCCAGACATCCAGGAAAAAGAAAACCCCGCCCAGCGAGTAGCCGGGCGGGGTTTCTTGGTGCCGTTGCCAGGTCAGGCGCAGGCTGCTTGCATCTGCCGATGCGTGTCGATGAGGTGCTGCACCACGCCAGGATCGGCCAGCGTGGAGATGTCGCCGAGAGAATCGTATTCGGCGGTAGCGATCTTGCGCAGGATACGGCGCATGATCTTGCCCGAGCGGGTCTTCGGTAGGCCTGGAGCCCACTGAATAACGTCCGGTGTGGCGATCGGGCCAATCTCCTTGCGCACCCAGTTGCGCAGCTCCTGGCGCAGCTGCTCGGAAGCTTCCTCGCCAGCATTCAGGGTGACGTAGACGTAGATGCCCTGCCCTTTGATGTCGTGCGGTACACCGACCACTGCGGCCTCGGCCACTTTCGAGTGGGCGACCATGGCGCTCTCGATCTCGGCGGTACCCATACGGTGGCCGGAGACGTTGAGCACGTCGTCGACGCGACCGGTGATCCACCAGTAACCGTCTTCGTCACGGCGCGCACCGTCACCGGTGAAGTACATGCCACGGAAGGTCTTGAAGTAGGTGTCGACGAAGCGGTCGTGATCGCCGTACAGAGTACGCGCCTGACCCGGCCAGGAGTCGATGATCACCAGGTTGCCTTCGGCAGCGCCTTCGATGATGTTGCCCAGGTTGTCCACCAGCGCCGGCTGTACGCCGAAGAACGGACGCGCGGCGGAGCCCGGCTTGAGGCCATGAGCCCCCGGCAACGGGGTCATCAGGCAGGCACCGGTTTCGGTCTGCCACCAGGTGTCGACGATCGGGCAACGGCTCTGACCGACGTTCTCGTAGTACCACTGCCAGGCTTCCGGGTTGATCGGCTCACCGACCGAACCGAGCAGGCGCAGGCTGGAACCATCGGCGCCTTCGACCGCGGCCTTGCCCTCGGCCATCATGGCGCGAATGGCAGTCGGCGCGGTGTAGAGGATGTTGACCTTGTGCTTGTCGACGATCTTGGCAACGCGCGAAACGTCCGGATAGTTCGGTACGCCTTCGAACATCACGGTAGTGGCGCCGTTGGCCAGCGGCCCGTAGACCAGATAGGTGTGGCCGGTGACCCAGCCGATGTCGGCGGTGCACCAGAAGACCTCACCCGGACGGTAGTCGAACACGCGCTCATGGGTCAGCGAGGCGTATACCAGGTAGCCGCCGGTGGTGTGCAGCACGCCCTTGGGCTTGCCGGTCGAACCGGAGGTGTAGAGGATGAACAGCGCTTCTTCGGCGCCCATTTCCTTGGGTGCGCAGACGCTGCCGGCAACCTTCATCAGGTCTTCGTACCAGATGTCACGATGCTGGTTCCACTTGATTTCGGAACCGGTGCGCTGCACCACGATGACCTTCTGGATGCTGCGGGTCTCGGGGTTGGTCAGGGCGTCGTCGACGTTGGCCTTGAGCGGTACTTTCTTGCCGCCACGCAGCCCTTCGTCAGCGGTGATCACCACCTTGGACTGGCAGTCGATGATGCGCCCGGCCAGTGCCTCGGGCGAGAAACCGCCGAACACCACCGAGTGGATCGCGCCAATGCGCGCACAGGCCAGCATGGCCACCACGGCTTCCGGGATCATCGGCATGTAGATGGTTACCACGTCGCCGCGGTGCACGTCCTGGCCGCGCAGGGCATTGGCGAACTTGCACACTTGCTCGTGCAGTTCGCGGTAGGTGATTTCCCTGTGCTCGGACGGGTCGTCGCCTTCCCAGATGATCGCGATCTGATCACCGCGCTCTGCCAGGTGACGGTCGAGGCAGTTGTAGGAGACGTTCAGGGTGCCGTCGGCGAACCACTTGATGTCGACGTGGTGATCGTCGAATGTGGTCTGCTTGACCTTGTTGTAGGGCTTGATCCAGTCGATCCGCTTGCCCTGCTCGCGCCAGAAACCCTCGGGGTTGACCACGGACTGTTGGTACATGGCCTTGTAGGTGGCCTCGTCAGTGAGGGTCCGCGCGGCCACTTCGGGACGCACAGGGTAAAGAGACGCAGCACTCATGAAATCACCTCGACGGGGAGTTGTTTTTGTATGGTGTCTTTTGTATCCCCCGACCCTTCGTGAGGCCATTCGACCATGGTCTTACCGCTCTAAGACCATGGTCTTGAGGCCCTGCCTGGCGCATGCCGAGCCAATTCGACAGCGTCATGGATACGTCGACATGACGAAAAAAAGCCCGGCACAAGGCCGGGCGCAGAGGTAGACACGGTATCGACAGCTGCCCTAGTTCATCCCCAGCCAGTTCGGCAGGGCCATGGACACGGCCGGGATGTAGGTGATCACCATGAGGAAGCTGATCAGCATCATCAGCCACGGCAGCGCCGCGCGGATCACCGCCGTCAGCGGCATGCCGGTCACCGCCGAAGTGACGAACAGGTTCAGCCCCACCGGTGGCGTGATCAGGCCGATCTCCATGTTCACCACCATGATGATGCCCAGGTGGATCGGGTCGATGCCCAGCTGCATGGCGATCGGGAACAGGATCGGCGCCAGGATCAGGATGATCGCCGACGGCTCCATGAAGGCACCGGCGATCAGCAGCACGATGTTCACCACCAGCAGGAACTGCCACGGCTGCAGGCCCAGCTCCACCACCCAGGCGGTGATCTGCTGCGGGATCTGCTCGGTGGTCAGCACGTGGGCGAAGAGCATGGCGTTGGCGATGATGAACATCAGCATGATGGTCAGCTTGCCGGACTCCAGCAGCACCTTCGGGCACTCGCGGATCTTCAGGTCCTTGTACACGAACAGGGCGACGAAGCCGGCGTACACCGCGGCCACGGCCGCAGCCTCGGTCGGGGTGAACATGCCGGTGTAGATACCGCCGAGGATGATCACCATCAGCAGCAGGCCCCAGAACGCTTCACGGGCGGAACGCAGCCACTCGCGGAAGCTGGCGCGCGGCAGGGCCGGCAGCTTCTTGATGCGCGCGACGATGTAGATT
>NZ_LSSW01000006.1 GCF_001567565.1 Ectopseudomonas composti | reverse complement strand
AATGACTCCCCTCTCCCGCTTGCGGGAGAGGGGTTGGGGGAGAGGGTGGTGTGAATCCCCCTCTCCCTAGCCCTCTCCCCCAAGGGAGAGGGAACAGATCAGCGCCTGCCCGCCCACGCGCGCAGCAAGCCAGGAGGCCGCAACAGATGTTCCATACCGTACTGATCGCCAACCGTGGCGAGATAGCTGTCCGTACCATTCGTACGCTCAAACGCCTGGGCGTCAAAAGCGTCGCCGTCTACTCCGACGCCGACCGCAATGCCCAGCATGTACGCGACGCCGATGTCGCCATTGCCCTGGGCGGCGACAAGCCGGCCGACAGCTACCTGCGTATCGACAAGATTCTCGCTGCCGCGCAGCAAACCGGCGCCCAGGCGATCTACCCCGGTTACGGTTTTCTCTCGGAAAGCGCCGAGTTCGCCGATGCCTGCGAAGCAGCCGGCATCGCCTTCGTCGGCCCGACCGGCGAGCAGATTCGCGAGTTCGGCCTCAAGCACCGTGCCCGCGAACTGGCCGCCCAGGCCCAGGTGCCGATGGCGCCGGGCACCGGCCTGCTGCACAGCATGGAGGAAGCGCTGGCCGCCGCTGCAAGCATCGGTTACCCGGTGATGCTCAAGACCACCGCCGGCGGTGGCGGCATCGGCCTGACCCGTTGCAGCGACGCCGCGGCCCTGGAAAGCGCCTATGAAAGCGTCAAGCGCATGGGCGAGCAGTTCTTCAGCGATGCCGGCGTATTTCTCGAGCGTTTCGTCGATCAGGCGCGGCATGTCGAGGTGCAGATTTTCGGTGACGGCGCCGGCCGCGTCGCCGCCCTCGGCGAACGCGACTGCTCGCTGCAGCGGCGCAACCAGAAGGTGGTCGAGGAAACCCCGGCGCCGAACCTGCCGCAGGCCACCCGCGAGCGTTTGCACGCTGCCGCCGTGCAGCTTGGCGACTCGGTGAAATACCGCAGCGCCGGCACCGTGGAATTCATCTACGACGCCGCCCGCGACGACTTCTACTTCCTCGAAGTGAACACTCGCCTGCAGGTCGAACATCCGGTCACCGAGATGGTCACCGGTCTGGATCTGATCGAGTGCATGCTGCGCGTGGCCGCAGGCGATGCGCTGGACTGGCCCGCACTCGACCGCGCCCCGCAAGGCGCTGCCATCGAAGTGCGGATCTACGCCGAAGACCCGCTGAAGAACTTCCAGCCCAGCCCGGGCGTACTTACCGATGTGCATTTCCCGGACGACGTGCGTGTCGACGGCTGGGTCAGCACCGGCAGCGAGGTTTCAGCCTTCTACGACCCGATGATCGCCAAGCTGATCGTCCATGCGGCGACTCGTGACGAAGCCATCGGCAAACTGCAAAAAGCCCTGGGCGAAACCCGCCTGCACGGCATCGCCAGCAACCTCGACTACCTGCGCCAGGTGGTGGCCGATGAGCGCTTCGCCACAGGCCAGGTATGGACGCGCCTGCTCGACGGTTTCACGTTCGGGGCCAACGTCATCGAAGTGCTGGAGCCCGGCACCTACTCCAGCGTTCAGGATTACCCCGGCCGTCTAGGCTACTGGGATATCGGCGTGCCGCCGTCCGGGCCGATGGATGATTTCGCCTTCCGCCTGGCCAACCGCATCGTCGGTAACGCGGCCGAAGCCGCTGGCCTGGAATTTACCCTGCAAGGGCCGACCCTGCGCTTTCACAGCGACGCGCTGATCGCCCTGACCGGCGCCGATTGCCCGGCCACCCTGGACGATGCACCAGTGGCCTACTGGCAGCCAATCGTGGTCAAGGCCGGTCAGGTGCTCAAGCTGGGCCGCGCCGTCAGCGGCTGCCGCACTTATCTGGCCGTACGCAATGGCCTGGACGTGCCGCTGTACCTGGACAGCCGCTCCACCTTCGCCCTCGGCCAGTTCGGCGGGCATGCCGGGCGCACCCTGCGTACCGCCGACATGCTGGCCATCTCCCAACCCGAGTTGCCGGCCTGCACCACACCGGCGCCAGTCGCCCCGCCACAGGCTGCGCACCCGAGCCTGATCCCCAGCTACGGCACCACCTGGAACATCGGCGTGCTCTACGGCCCGCACGGTGCGCCGGACTTCTTCACCGCTGAAGCCATCGAGGAGTTCTTCGCTGCCGAATGGGAGGTGCACTACAACTCCAACCGTCTCGGTGTGCGCCTGTCCGGGCCGAAACCGAGCTGGGCGCGGGCCGACGGTGGCGAAGCCGGCCTGCACCCGTCCAACGTGCATGACTGCGAATACGCCATCGGCTCGATCAACTTTACCGGCGACTTCCCGGTAATCCTGACCAAGGATGGCCCCAGCCTCGGCGGTTTCGTCTGCCCGGTAACCATCGCCAAGGCCGAGCTGTGGAAGGTCGGCCAGGTCAAGCCCGGCGACAAGCTGCGCTTTCACCCCATCGGCTTCCAGCAGGCGCAGAGCCTGGAGCAGGCGCAACTGGGCAGCATCGAGGCCCTGGCGGCGATCAGCGCAGTGACCCTGCCGGCGCCGTCGCTGCAACCGGACAGCACCGTTTCCGCCACCGTACTGGCCGAGCTGCCGGCTGAAGGCAGCCGTCCGCGCGCGGTGTATCGCCAGGCCGGCGATGCCTACATCCTCCTGGAGTACGGCGACAACGTGCTGGATCTGGCCCTGCGCCTGCGCGTGCACCTGCTGATGGAGGCGCTCAAGGCACAGCCGCTGCGCGGCCTGGAAGAGCTCGCCCCCGGCGTGCGCTCGCTGCAACTGCGTTATGACAGCCGCGTGCTGCACCAGCGCACCCTGCTCGAACACCTGCTGCGCCTGGAGCGCCAGCTCGGCGATGTCGCCCAACTCAAGGTGCCAACCCGTATCGTCCACCTGCCCATGGCCTTCGAGGACAGCGCAACGCTGGCCGCCGTCGAACGCTACCGCGAGACCGTGCGCAGCGAGGCGCCCTGGCTGCCGAACAACGTCGACTTCATCCAGCGCGCCAATGGCCTGGAAAGCCGCGAGCAGGTGCGCGACATCCTGTTCGACGCCAGCTACCTGATTCTCGGCCTCGGCGACGTCTACCTCGACGCGCCCTGCGCCGTGCCGCTGGACCCGCGCCATCGCCTGCTCAGCTCCAAGTACAACCCGGCGCGCACCTTCACCGCCGAGGGCACCGTGGGCATCGGCGGCATGTACATGTGCATCTACGGCATGGACTCGCCCGGCGGCTATCAGCTGGTCGGCCGCACCCTGCCGATCTGGAACAAGTACGTGAAGAACGCCCAGTTCGAGAATGGCCAGCCCTGGCTGCTGCGCTTCTTCGATCAGGTGCGTTTCTACCCGGTCAGCGAGGCCGAACTGGACGAATTCCGCGAAGCCTTCCGTGAGGGCCGCGCGCAGATCCGCATCGAGGAAACCGAGTTCGACTTCGCCGCCTACAACCGCTTCATCGCCGACAACGCCGCCGATATCGCCGCGTTCCAGAGCAAACAGAAAGCCGCCTTCGACGCCGAGGTCGAACTGTGGAAGGACGACGATCCGAGCGCCGCACAAGCGCTGAGCGCCATGACTGACGACGACGCCGATCTGGACGGCCATCTGGTCGCCGCCGAGATGAGCGGCAGCGTGTGGAAGGTGCTGGTCGAGCCCGGCCAGCATGTGGAAGCCGGCACCCCGCTGCTGGTGGTCGAGGCGATGAAGATGGAGCTGGCAGTGACCGCGCCGGTGGCCGGCACGGTCAAGTCACTGCGTTGCGCCCCCGGCAAGGCGGTGACGCCGGGCGACGCGCTGCTCCTGTTGACCCCGAGCGAGGCGGCCTGAGATGCAACTGGTCAGCCCGGCCAAGCGTGGCAAGGAGCGCCCGGAGAATCTCGCCGAGCGCATCTACGCCCAGCTCAAGGACGACATCTTCGAGTTCCGCCTGCTGCCGGGTGACCGTTTTTCCGAAGGCGAGATCGCCGAGCGCATGGCCGCCAGCCGCACGCCGGTGCGTCAGGCGCTGTATCGCCTGGAGCGCGAGGGCTACCTGGAGGTGTATTTCCGCAGCGGCTGGCAGGTCAAGCCGTTCGATTTCGCCCATTTCGAGGAGCTCTACGAGGTGCGCATCGTCTTTGAACTGGAGGCGGTCAAGCGCCTGTGCGAGCGCCCCAATGAAGAGCTGCCGGATGCACTGGAACAGCTGCGTCGCACCTGGATGGTGCAACCCGAGCAGCGCCTGCAGGACGGCCGCGAAGTCTCGCGTCTGGACGAACGTTTTCACTGCAAACTGGTGGAAGCCGCCGGCAACCGCGAGATGGCCCGCCTGCATGCCGAAGTCAGCGAAAAGATCCGAATTATCAGGCGCCTGGACTTCACCCAGGAGCCGCGCGTGGCGCTCACCTACGAGGAACACGCACGCGTCCTCGGCGCGATCCTGTCGCGTCGCTGCGAAGAGGCACAGCTATTGCTCAAGACCCACATAGAGGTCAGCAAAGCGGAAGTGCGCAAGATCACCCTGCACATGCTGCACAGCGCCCGGCAACGGGCACTGCCGGTGCAAGGGTGACGTAAATGACCTTTGAATCACTGCCGAACAATAAAGAGCTGTCCACTTACTCAAGTTGAGAATGGAGAACGCACCATGCAACGTCGCAGCCTGATCAAGGCCTTTACCCTTTCCGCTTCCATCGCCGCCATGGGCCTTTCCTGGTCCATCCAGGCCGCCGAGACCATCAAGGTCGGCGTCCTGCATTCGCTGTCCGGCACCATGGCCATTTCCGAAACTTCGCTCAAAGACATGGCGCTGATGACCATCGACGAGATCAACGCCAAAGGCGGCGTGCTCGGCAAGCAGCTCGAAGCGGTGGTGGTAGACCCGGCGTCCAACTGGCCGCTGTTCGCCGAGCGTGGCCGTCAGTTGCTGACCCAGGACAAGGTCGCCGTGACCTTCGGCTGCTGGACTTCGGTGTCGCGCAAATCCGTGCTGCCGGTCTACGAGGAGCTCAACGGCCTGCTGTTCTACCCGGTGCAGTACGAAGGTGAAGAAATGTCGCCGAACGTGTTCTACACCGGTGCGGCGCCAAACCAGCAAGCCATTCCGGCAGTGGAATACTTGCTCAGCGAAGACGGCGGCGGCGCCAAGCGCTTCTTCCTGCTCGGTACCGACTACGTCTACCCGCGCACCACCAACAAGATCCTGCGCGCCTTCCTGCACAGCAAAGGTATCGCCGACAAGGACATCGAAGAGGTCTACACCCCGTTCGGCCACAGCGACTATCAAACCATCGTCGCCAACATCAAGAAGTTCTCCGCCGGCGGCAAGACCGCTGTGGTTTCCACGGTGAACGGCGACTCCAACGTGCCGTTCTACAAGGAACTGGCCAACCAGGGCCTGGAAGCCACCGAAGTACCGGTCGTAGCCTTCTCCGTGGGTGAAGAAGAGCTGCGCGGCATCGACACCAAGCCGCTGGTCGGCCACCTGGCGGCGTGGAACTACTTCCAGTCCGTGGAAAACCCGGTCAACGAGAAGTTCGTCGCCGACTGGAAAGCCTACGCCAAGGCCAAGAACCTGCCGAACGCCGACACCGTGGTAACCAACGATCCGATGGAAGCCACCTACGTGGGCATCCACATGTGGGCACAGGCCGTCGAGAAAGCCGGCACCACCGACGTCGACAAGGTGCGCGAAGCCATGGCTGGCCAGGAGTTCGCGGCGCCGAGCGGCTTCACCCTGAAGATGGACGAGACGAACCACCACCTGCACAAGCCGGTGATGATCGGCGAGATCCAGGAAGACGGTCAGTTCTCCGTGGTCTGGGAAACCGAAGGCCCGATCCGCGCCCAGCCGTGGAGCCCGTACATCGAGGGTAACGACAAGAAAGCCGATACCCCGGTGAAGTCGAACTAAGGCAAAAGCCCCTCCCCCCAGCCCCTCTCCCGCAAGCGAGAGAGGGGAGACAAGCTGCACGGAGCAATGCACTGCACCGTACCAGTCCCCTCTCCCCCCTTTCTTTTATGAAGAGGGGGAGAGGGTTAGGGAGAGGGTCGCCGTAGCCCGGATGCAATCCGGGAAGCTCGCCCCGGACTTCATCCGGGCTACGCCAAGGACACCCCTATGCCCACTGCCCTTACCCGAATTCTGCTGAGCCTGCTGCTGTTGCTGCCACTGGCAGCGCATGCTGGCGAGGCCGACGACTTCGCCGCTGCCAACGCCAGCAAGCAGGCCAAACTCCTGCAGAGCTGGGCTGCAGCCCCCACCACAGATCGCATGCCACTGCTGCAAGCCCTGCAGCAGGGCCGCGTTGCCAGCGATGCCGACAAACGCGCTTTCATCGAACAGGACGGCACCTGGCTCGCCGCCGACGGCGCAGCCGAGGCCAATGGCACGCCGCGAAAGCTGCGCCTGAACAACCGCCTGCGCGGCCTGATCGGCGTCGCCGTGGCCAGTCATCAGTTGCTCGACGACGATGCGGCCGTGCGCCTTGGCGCCGCCAAGCAACTGCAACGCAATACGCCGCCGGCATTGCTGCCGCTGCTGGAAAATCGTCTGAGCATGGAAGCCGACGAGGATGTGCGTGACGCCATTACCCAGGCCCTGGCCAACCTGCAACTGGAAGCCAGCGATCCGGCCGTGCGCCTGGCGGCCGTGGAGCGCCTGGGCGAAACCGGCGACCCGCTGGCCCGCACGCGCCTGCAAAGCCTGCTCGATGGTGAAGAAAGCGATACCGCCGTACGCAGCGCCGCCGAACAGAGCCTGGCCCAGGTGAAGCACAAACTGCTGATCGGCGAGTTACTCGGCCAGGCCTTCAGCGGCCTGTCGCTAGGCTCGATCCTGTTGCTCGCAGCGCTGGGCCTGGCCATCACCTTCGGCCTGCTCGGGGTGATCAACATGGCCCACGGCGAGATGCTGATGCTCGGTGCCTACACCACCTATGTGGTGCAGCTGAGCTTCCAGCGCCTGGCCCCCGAATACCTGACGCTCTACCCGCTGGCTGCGCTGCCGATTGCCTTCCTGGTCACCGCCTGCATCGGCATGGCGCTGGAGCGCACGGTAATCCGCCACCTCTATGGCCGCCCGCTGGAAACCCTGCTGGCCACCTGGGGCATCAGCCTGATCCTGATTCAGCTGGTGCGCGTCACCTTCGGCGCGCAGAACGTCGAGGTGGCCAATCCGGCCTGGTTGTCCGGCGGCGTGCAGGTGCTGCCGAATCTGGTATTGCCCTACAACCGCATCGTCATCATCGGCTTCGCGTTGTTCGTCGTGGTGCTGACCTGGTTGTTGCTGAACAAGACGCGCCTGGGCCTGAACGTGCGCGCGGTAACGCAAAACCGCAACATGGCCGCCTGCTGCGGCGTCCCCACCGGCCGCGTGGACATGCTCGCCTTCGGCCTGGGCTCGGGCATCGCCGGCCTGGGCGGCGTGGCCCTGAGCCAGATCGGCAACGTCGGCCCGGACCTCGGCCAGAGCTACATCATCGACTCATTCCTGGTGGTGGTGCTCGGTGGCGTCGGCCAACTGGCCGGCAGCGTGCTGGCCGCCTTCGGCCTGGGCGTGCTGAACAAGTTCCTCGAACCGCAGATCGGTGCGGTACTCGGCAAGATCCTCATCCTCGCGCTGATCATTCTGTTCATCCAGAAGCGCCCGCAAGGCCTGTTCGCACTGAAAGGAAGGGTGATCGACTAAGCGGGGCCTGCTCACGCCAATTGACGACCGCGCCGCTGCCACGCTGGCGGCGCTATGCGAAGGAACATGAGAATGCTGCCAATGCAAAACTGCCTGAATGCCCCAGCCGCCATCGAGTCAGCGGCCCTTCGGGTTGCGGCTGCCAACGCGCCATGCGTCGTTGTGGAGCTTGCCGAGGGAACGACCATCGCCTGCGCTCCACGCCTAGCCTGGCGCGCTGGCCGCCTGCACCGCGGTGCGCCCCTTGACGCGAGCATGCCCCGATGACTGCGCCACTCAATCAAACGCTTCTGGCCCGTGCCAGCGCCAAGCTCGGCCCGCAGGTTTCACTGGCTGTCGGCCTGCTGGTACTGGCGATTCTCGTCGCCATGCCGCTGCTGCACCTGCTGCCGGCCGAGCACAGCCTGCACATCTCGGCCTATTCGCTGACGCTGGTGGGCAAGATCCTCTGCTACGCCATCGTCGCCCTGGCGCTGGATCTGGTCTGGGGTTACGCCGGCATGCTGTCGCTGGGCCACGGCCTGTTCTTCGCCCTCGGCGGCTACGCGATGGGTATGTACCTGATGCGCCAGAGCGCCGGTGACGGCCTGCCGGCGTTCATGAGCTTCCTGGCCTGGAACGAGTTGCCCTGGTACTGGTACGGCACCTCCAGCTTCCTCTGGGCGATGTGCCTGGTGGTGCTGGCGCCCGGCTTGCTGGCCCTGGTGTTCGGCTTCTTCGCCTTCCGCTCGCGGATCAAGGGCGTGTACTTCTCGATCATGACCCAGGCCCTGACCTTCGCCGGCATGCTGCTGTTCTTCCGCAACGAAACCGGCTTCGGTGGCAACAACGGCTTTACCGGCTTCACCCGCATCCTCGGCTTCGACATCACCGCGCAAGGCACCCGCGCCGCGCTGTTCTTCGCCTCCGTGGTGCTGCTGGTGGGCAGCCTGTACCTGGGCTTTCGCCTGGCGCGCAGCAAGTTCGGCCGGGTGCTCACCGCCCTGCGTGACGCCGAGAACCGCCTGATGTTCTGCGGCTACGATCCACGCGGCTACAAGCTGTTCATCTGGGTGCTGTCGGCCGTGCTGTGCGGCCTGGCCGGCGCGCTGTATGTGCCGCTGGTGGGCATCATCAACCCCAGCGAAATGGCGCCGACGCAGTCCATCGAAGCCGCCGTCTGGGTCGCCCTCGGCGGGCGCGGTACGCTGATCGGTCCGCTGCTCGGCGCCGGTATCGTCAACGGCATGAAGAGCTGGTTCACCGTGGCCTTCCCGGAGTACTGGCTGTTCGCGCTCGGTGCGCTGTTCATCGTCGTCACCCTGTTTCTACCGAGGGGCGTGGTGGGCCTGCTGCGCAAGGAGAAAGATCAATGAGAGCCACGCCACTACCCGAAACCATGCTCGAAGCCGCCTTCGACCCCACCGGCCTGGCGCTGGACACCGGCAAGACCGTCGGCAAGGGCGTCAACGTCCGTCACGGCACCATCCTCACCCTGGAAGACATCAACGTCAGCTTCGATGGCTTCAAGGCGCTGACCAACCTGACCCTGTACATCGGCGTTGGTGAGCTGCGCTGCATCATCGGCCCCAACGGCGCCGGCAAGACCACCATGATGGACGTGATCACCGGCAAGACCCGCCCCGACAACGGCGTGGCCTACTTCGGCGAGCAGTACGATTTGACCGCCATGAGCGAAGTGCAAATCGCCCAGGCTGGCATCGGCCGCAAGTTCCAGAAGCCGACGGTGTTCGAAGCACTGACGGTGTTCGAAAACCTGGAGCTGGCGCAGAAGACCAACAAGTCGGTGTGGGCCAGCTTGCGCGCCCGGCTCAGCGGCGAGCAGCAGGACCGCATCGAGGAAGTGCTGACCACCATCCGCCTGGAAGCCTCGCGCAACCGCCCGGCCGGCCTGCTCTCCCACGGTCAGAAGCAGTTTCTCGAAATCGGCATGCTGCTGATGCAGGAACCGCATCTGCTGCTGCTCGACGAACCGGTAGCGGGCATGACCGATGCCGAGACCGAGTTCACCGCCGAGCTGTTCAAGTCCCTGGCGCGCAAGCACTCGCTGATGGTGGTCGAGCACGACATGGGCTTCGTCGGCTCCATCGCCGACCACGTCACCGTGTTGCACCAGGGCAGCGTGCTGGCCGAAGGCTCGCTGGAGCAGGTGCAGAACGACGAGCGGGTGATCGAGGTGTATCTGGGTCGTTGAACCATCGCTCCCTGATTCGCGGCTGAAGCCGCTCCTACGAGATGTCCATCACAGCCTTGTAGGAGCGGCTTCAGCCGCGAAGAAAATTGATGGTTTCCACTGCGAGGCCACATACCGCCCGCGCGGGAACCCCTCCCGACACGCTCAACGCTCCAGCGCCGCGAAGCGTCGTCAGTTGCATACCCACGCTGGGCGTGGGCACGAGAGGTACGTCATGCTGCAAGTCCAACAGCTCCACCAGTACTACGGCGGCAGCCACATCCTGCGTGGCCTGTCGTTCGACGTGAAGGTCGGCGAAGTCACCTGCCTGCTCGGCCGCAACGGCGTGGGCAAGACCACCCTGCTCAAATGCCTGATGGGCCTGATCCCGGCCAAGGATGGCAGCGTGCAATGGGAGGGCAAGCCCATCACCGCCTTCAAACCGCACCAGCGCGTGCATGCCGGCATCGCCTACGTGCCGCAGGGCCGCGAGATCTTCGGCCGCCTCACGGTCGAGGAAAACCTGCTGATGGGCCTGTCACGCTTTCCCGGCAGCCAGGCCAAGACCGTGCCGGAATTCATCTACGAGCTGTTCCCGGTGCTGCGCGAGATGAAGCACCGGCGTGGCGGCGACCTCTCCGGCGGCCAGCAGCAACAGCTGGCCATCGGCCGCGCCCTGGCCAGCCAGCCGCGCCTGTTGATCCTCGACGAGCCCACCGAAGGCATCCAGCCCTCGGTGATCAAGGAGATCGGCGCGGTGATTCGCAAACTGGCCGAGCGTGGCGACATGGCCATCCTGCTGGTGGAACAGTTCTACGACTTCGCCGCCGAGCTGGCCGACCAGTACCTGGTGATGAGCCGTGGCGAGATCGTCCAGCAGGGCCGTGGCGAGAACATGGAAGCCGAGGGCGTGCGCGGGCTGGTGGCGATCTGACCAACACACCTTGTGGGAGGGGCTTCAGCCGCGACGGCTCCTATGCTCTATACGAAAAGTGCCTGCGCTCGGTGATGCTTCGTTAAAAACGGGTCGGCAGGCCGCTTGCGGCCAACGCGCTTCAGTGCGGCCCGAAGGGCGAACGAAGTGAGTAATGCTCATTTACAGCTCGCAGACTCGAGTGCGAGCCCAGTCCGTTCCTCACCCGTTTTTGTGGGGCCGCCATCGGTATCGCCTGACCTTCGCTCGCCGACTTTTCGTACAAACCCTAGCGCTCGCATGCATGGCAATTGCTGCGGGCAATCACGCACCGAATTGGTTCGGGGCACGCCTCTTGCTTGCCCACCCGGTCAAGTATCCTGCGGAACCCCTGCCCTGCCATGAATCTGCCTGCCGCCCTGTTCACGCCAAGCTGGCCTGCCGAGCTGGAGCTGGCCTACGCGCGCCACGGCGAACGCACCACGCCAGTGCAAAGACGCCACCTCGGCCCTCTTAGAGTGCAGAAGCACCTGTATGCCGAAGGCCCGCAAGTCTGCCAACACATCATCGTCCACCCGCCCGGCGGCATAGCCGGCGGCGACCGCCTGGATATTTCGGCGCATGCCGGTGAGGGCACCTGGGTACAACTCACCAGCCCCGGTGCGGCCAAGTGGTACCGTGCCGCCGGCGTGGCCCACCAGGATCTGCGCCTGAGCGTCGACGCCGGCGCCACCCTGGAGTGGCTGCCGCAGGAAACCATCATCTACGCCGGCGCCCAGGCCGAACTGCACACACAGATCGACCTGCATGGTGACGCCCGCCTGTTCTACTGGGACATCATCGCCCTTGGCCGCCCCGCTGCCGACGAGCGCTTCGACAGCGGCCACTTCCAGGCCGCGCTGGATATCCGCCGTGACGGCAAGCTGCTCTGGCATGAGCGTCAACGCGTTGCCGGTGATGACGGCCTGCTCGACTCGCCCATCGGCCTCGATGGCCAGCCGGTGTTCGCCACCCTGCTGGCCAGCGGCGAGCTGGACGGCGAACTGCTGGAGCGCTGCCGTGAGTTGAAGATCGAAGGCGTGCGCGGCGATCTCAGCCAACTGTCGGGCCTGCTGGTCGCGCGCTGCCTGGCCAGCGAAGCGCTCAAGGCCCGCGCCTGGCTGATCGCCCTCTGGCGCCTGCTGCGCCCGGCGCTGCTGGGCCGGGAAGCCGTGCCACCGCGCATCTGGAGCACATGACGGCGGATGTAAAAAGCGACACCCGCCCTACCACCACGACGTATTCGGCGATGCCAGGCATACGCCCCATTGGAGTGACAAGATGGATCTGAGTCCACGCGAGAAAGACAAGCTGCTGATCTTCACCGCCGGCCTGGTGGCCGAGCGCCGTCTGGCGCGCGGGGTCAAGCTGAACTACCCGGAGGCCATGGCCTATATCTCCGCCGCCCTGCTCGAAGGCGCCCGCGACGGCCAGACGGTGGCCGAGCTGATGCACTTCGGCACCACCCTTCTGGCCCGCGATCAGGTGATGGAGGGCGTGCCGGAGATGATCCCGGAGATCCAGATCGAAGCCACCTTCCCCGACGGCACCAAGCTGGTGACCGTCCACCAACCGATTGCCTGAACCATGCGCCATCTGATCACGGACGCCAGCGAAGCCGACCTGCCCGGCATCCTGGCCATCTACAACGACGCGGTGGAGTTCACCACGGCGATCTGGAACGAGACCCTGGTGGATCTCGCCAACCGCCGCGCCTGGCTGGCCGAACGCACGGCAGCCGGCTTCCCGGTGCTAGTCGCGCGTGACGTCGACGGCGAGGTGCTCGGCTACGCCAGCTATGGCACCTGGCGCAGCATCGAAGGCTTTCGCCACACCGTCGAGCATTCGGTCTACGTGCGCGCCGACCAACGCGGCCAGGGCCTGGGGCCGGTGCTGATGCAGGCGCTGATCGAGCGTGCCCGCGAAGCTGGCCTGCACGTCATGGTCGCCGCCATCGAGTCGGAAAACGCCGCCTCGATTCGCCTGCACCAGCGTGCAGGGTTCGTCACCACCGGACAGATGCCCCAGGTCGGGCGCAAGTTCGGCCGCTGGCTGGATCTGACCTTTATGCAACTGATCCTTGGCGCCACGGAGTGACACCATGGACATGACGCTGCAACGCCTCTCTGCCGAACAATTCGCCGCTTATCGTCCGGGCCTGATCGCCCTGCTACTCGATGCGGTCGGCCACGGCGCTTCGGTGGGCTTTCTCGCCGACCTCGATGCACAGGCAGCCGCTGAATATTTCGCCCAGGTGGAGGTGGCGCTGCACGATGGCTCGCTGCAGCTCTGGGTCGCGTGCGAGCACGGCCAGGTGCTGGGCAGCGTGCAACTGAGCCTGTGCCAGAAGCCCAACGGCCTGAACCGCGCGGAAATCCAGAAGTTACTGGTGCTGAGCAGCGCGCGGCGGCGTGGTATCGCGCGTCTGCTGATGCAAGCCGTCGAGCAGGAAGCCGTCGCCCTGAAACGAGGCTTGCTGTACCTCGATACCGAGGCTGGCAGCGCTGCAGAGCAACTCTATCGCCACCTGGGCTACAGCCACATTGGTGGCCTGCCTGATTACGCCTGCGGCCCGGACGGCATCTACCTAGCCAACGCCATCTACTACAAGACGCTCTCGAGGCCTTCCTAATGATTCCCGGTGAATACCAGATTGCTGACGGCGAGATCGAGCTCAATGCCGGCCGCCGTACCCTGACCCTTTCCGTGGCCAACAGCGGCGACCGGCCGATTCAGGTCGGCTCGCACTACCACTTCTTCGAGACCAACGACGCCCTGCTGTTCGACCGTGCCGCCGCGCGTGGCATGCGCCTGAATATCCCGGCGGGAACCGCCGTGCGCTTCGAGCCGGGGCAGAGCCGCGAGGTGGAACTGGTCGATCTGGCCGGCGCGCGCCGCGTGTTCGGCTTCGCCGGCCGGGTGATGGGCGACCTGGATTGAGGTGAGTCTTGTAGGAGTGGCTTTAGCCGCGATAACGGTTTCGCGGCTCAAGCCGCTCCTACAGAAGAACCACCACTCCTCATCCCCGACAGACAAACACGCGTCAGCCTTCGCGCCACAAAGGAAGCGAATATGAAAATTAGCAGACAAGCCTATGCCGACATGTTCGGCCCCACCGTCGGCGACAAGGTGCGCCTGGCCGATACCGACCTGTGGATAGAAGTGGAGAAGGATTTCACCACCTACGGTGAAGAAGTGAAGTTCGGTGGCGGCAAGGTCATCCGCGACGGCATGGGCCAGGGCCAGCTGTGCGCCGCCGATGTGGTCGACACCCTGATCACCAACGCGCTGATCATCGACCACTGGGGCATCGTCAAGGCTGACGTCGGCCTCAAGGACGGGCGCATCAAAGCCATCGGCAAGGCCGGCAACCCGGACATCCAGCCCGATGTGAGCATCGCCATCGGCGCCGGCACCGAAGTCATCGCTGGCGAAGGCATGATCCTCACCGCCGGCGGCATCGACACCCACATCCACTTCATCTGCCCGCAGCAGATCGAAGAGGCGCTGATGAGCGGCGTCACCACCATGATCGGTGGCGGCACCGGGCCGGCCACCGGCACCAACGCCACCACCTGCACCTCCGGGCCGTGGCACATGGCGCGCATGCTCCAGGCCGCCGACGCCTTCCCGATGAACCTGGGCTTTACCGGCAAGGGCAACGCCTCGCTGCCCGAGCCGCTGATCGAACAGGTCAAGGCAGGCGCCATCGGCCTCAAGTTGCACGAGGACTGGGGCACCACCCCGGCCGCCATCGACAACTGCCTGAGCGTGGCCGACCAGTACGACGTGCAGGTGGCGATCCATACCGACACGCTGAACGAGTCCGGCTTCGTCGAAACCACCCTCGGCGCGTTCAAGGGCCGCACCATCCACACTTACCACACCGAGGGCGCCGGTGGCGGCCACGCGCCAGACATCATCAAGGCCTGCGGTTACCCCAATGTGCTGCCGTCCTCGACCAACCCGACCCGACCATTCACCAAGAACACCATCGACGAACACCTGGACATGCTCATGGTCTGCCACCACCTCGACCCGAGCATCGCCGAGGACGTGGCCTTCGCAGAAAGCCGTATCCGCCGCGAGACCATCGCTGCCGAAGACATCCTGCATGACCTCGGCGCGTTCTCCATGATCAGCTCCGACAGCCAGGCCATGGGCCGTGTCGGCGAAGTGATCACCCGCACCTGGCAGACCGCTGACAAGATGAAGCAACAGCGCGGCCCGCTGCCCGAAGACGTGCCCGGCAACGACAACTTCCGCGCCAAGCGTTACATCGCCAAGTACACCATCAACCCGGCGATCACCCATGGCATCAGCCACGAAGTGGGTTCGATCGAAGTGGGCAAGTGGGCCGACCTGGTGCTGTGGCGCCCGGCGTTCTTCGGGGTCAAGCCGACGCTGATCCTCAAGGGCGGGGCCATCGCCGCCAGCCTGATGGGCGATGCCAACGCCTCGATCCCGACGCCGCAGCCAGTGCACTACAGGCCGATGTTCGCCAGTTACGGCGGCAGCCGCCACGCCACCAGCATCACCTTCATCAGCCAGGCCGCCTTCGACGCTGGCGTGCCCGAGCAGCTTGGCCTGAAGAAGCAGATCGGTGTGGTCAAGGGCTGTCGCGAGGTGCAGAAGACCGACCTGATCCACAACGGCTACCTGCCGGACATCGAGGTCGATGCGCAGAACTATCAGGTCAAGGCCGACGGTCAGTTGCTCTGGTGCGAACCGGCCGAAGTACTGCCGATGGCGCAGCGCTATTTTCTGTTCTGACGCAAGAGCCGGGCTTTGCGCCCGGCTCTTGTAGGTCTGTCAGGACGCCTGCTTCATCTCGTCGTAGGCGCTGAGATAGTCACCGGCCAGTTGCTCCTTCTCCTTGTCGCGCAAGAGCTTGCCGGCCATCTGGAAGAAGCTGTGCTCTTCCTCCTTGAGGTGATGCTCGACCTTTTCCGCCAGCGCCTTGGCCTGCACCAGCCAACTGGGGCTGCTGGGGTCGGTCGCCTCGAGGTCCTCGATCATCTCGTCCATCTGGTGATGCTCGGCAATCGCGTGGCGCGACAGGTCGACACCGGCGTCCTGCTGCATCAGAGGGACGTAGAAATGGCGCTCCTCGGCCACCGAATGCACGGCCAGCTCCTGCTTGAGCTGGGCGAACAAGGCGTGGCGCTCGGGAGTATCGCCCTGGGTCTCGACCAGCTTTTGCGCCAGTTCGCGCTGCATGTCGTGGCTGATACGTAGGGCTTCGAAAATGGTCATGCGGACATCTCCTCCTGAGTCACGGTCGTAGTAGCACTAGACCATCAACTCGGCGATAGGTGCCGCACCGCTTGCTCAACGCAGCTGGCTGTCCTTGCTGCCACGGCGGTTGTAACCACTGGCAGCCGACTGCTGCTTGTCCAGCTCACTCTGGCAGGCCACGCACAGACGCACACCGGGAATCGCCTGGCGCCGTGCCTCGGGAATCACCGCGTCGCACTCTTCGCAGTTGTGCAGGCTTTCACCTTTGGGCAGCTGGCTGCGGGCGCGGGCGATGGCGTCCTCGATGCTGCTGTCGATCTGTTCCTGCACTGCGCCGTCACTTGCCCAGCCACCGGCCATGTCCGCACTCTCCACTGATTGCCTGATCGGCTATCTATGGAGGATCAACACCGCCTTGGCAAGTCCCACTGGCGCAAACAGGCAGCATTGCGGCGCCTGTCGCCTTCCCGGAGCCAAGCCGAGCCAGACGGCACGGTCGGCATCCAGGCAGGCCTGGCAGCAAGCGCTACTCCTTGACCTCCATGAACTCCTGGGCCCACGCCATGTATTCACCGGGCATGGTGTACTTGTTGGTCAGTTCGGTGGCGTTGAGGTCGCACGGCTCGGCACCGCGCTGCTCGCGCAGGCAGTCGTAGGTGGCCTTGATCGCGGCGAAGTAGGCGGCGTGGCCGTTGACCACGATACGCACGCCGAGCTTGGCCAGACGAGGGTTATCGCGCAGCTCGGGGTTACCGTAGGTGACCAGCATCAGCGGCACCTTGAGACCCGCGGCGATCTGCTCCAGATGAGCGAAATCCTTCACCCCGACCAGGCAGATGCCATCGGCACCAGCAGCCTCGTAGGCGCGGGTACGGCGGATCACCTCATCCACGTCCAGCACGCCGGCGTGGGTGCGGGCGATGATCGCCAGATCCGGATCAACACGCGCCTCCAGTGCTGCGAGGATCTTGCCGACACCTTCCTCGATGCTGATCAGGTCAGTGGTCTTGCGCCCGAACTGGGCCGGCAGCAGGGTGTCTTCGATGGTCAGCGCGGCAACGCCGGCGCGTTCCAGCTCGACCACGGTGCGCATGACGTTGAGCGCATTGCCGTAGCCATGGTCGGCGTCGGCGATGACGGGCAAGCGCGCGACACGACCGATGCGCGCGGCCTGTTCGACGAATTCGCTGAGGGTGATCAGGGCGAAGTCCGGCGCACCGAGCACCTGGAGCGACGCGACGGAGCCGCCGAGGATACCGACCTCGAAATCGAGGTCGGCGGCGATGCGGGCGGACATGGGGTCGAAGACCGATGCAGTGTGATAACAGCGGTCGGAAGCCAGCAGGGCACGAAAGGCGCTGCGTAGCTCATGGTGGGATGCACGTTGCAGGATGGGCATGGGGCGTATTCCAAAGTCGGTTGAATCGCTTTTTTCTCTATTTTAGTAATGGCGTAGACGTGACGAATGCTAGCGCAAGGCACTTGCTGGCAGCTTTCAGACGGCTCGCCCTGGCCAATGACCAGCAATTTATCGGCCAGCCAGCTCCGCCGGCAGCGCTGGGAAGAACCCGCCGCCGGTCAGCAGGCCGTACGCCATCCAGACCGCGACGGCCAGATAGAACAGGCGCGGCCCCCAACTCGCCAGCATTTGCTGGCTCGCCGCCAGCTGCTGAGCCTGCAAGCGGGCGAAACGCAGCAGCGCCTCGCCAGGTCGACCGGTCGCCTCGCCGGTATTGAGCACGCCGATCAGCATGGCTTTGCCGGGAAAACTCAGCCCGTCGAAGGCGCGCACCAGCGATTGTCCGCCGGCCACTCGCGGCGCCAGGGTGGCGAAATCTCGCCGCAGCCGAGGACTGCTTATCGCGCTGCAGGCACTCGGCAGGGCGTCGAGCACCGGCATACCTGCTTCCAGCAACAGTCCCAGGCTGTCGCAGAAATCACGCATGTCAGCGCGTCGCTGCAGGCTGCCCAGCAACGGCAGGGCCAGCAGCAGATCGTCGAAGGCGCCAGGCTGGTCAGCTCGCCGCTGTTGCCAGCGGCGCCACAGCGCCCGCGCGCCCCACAACAGCGCAGACAGCCACAGCACCGGCAGCAGCACGGCTGCCAGATAGCCGACAGCACTGAGGCCTCCCGCCACCAGGGCAGGCAAGGGCTTGACCGCCAGCGCCAGCAGCAGCACACCGGCCGGTAGCAGCAGCCGAGACTTCAGCTCTGCTGCGTGGCGCGCCTGCTCGTCGTAGCGCTGCGCCAGTTGCTCGTAGATGTGCGCCAGCGCCCCGGCCTCCTGTGCGGCACGCACCAGTCCACTTTCCAGTGGCGTGAACACGCCACTCAACTGGCCGGAACTCGCCAGATCGCGCCCATTAGCCACCATCTGTCGCAGGCGCTTAACAGCGGCCTCGTGCCGTGCACCGAGATCCAGACTGACCAGTGCTCGGTCGATGGGTACTCCGGCTCGCTCCATGGCGCCAAGGTGAGCGAATACACTGGCACGAGTGCGCAGATCGAGAGAGGGGTTGCGACGCGGCATGATCGAACTCGGTGGATAACAGTGCTCAGGTTAACCAGTCGCCACCCGAGCCGCTACGGTTGCACGGGCGGCATGGGTGCGTGCGGTAGCCAGCGCCTGAGGATGGCCTCGAGGCTGCCGTCCTCGTGCATCTGCTGCAACGCGCGCTGCCAGCGCACCACACGCACCACCGAGGTCTGCGGGGAGAAGGCGATGTAGTAAGCCGAGCGCATGAACGGCACATGCGCCGTGACGTCCTGCGGTTTGAGATCGACAGCAGCCAACTCGCCAGCCAGGGTCAGGTCCTCGGTGGCGATCAGCTTCACCCGGCCATGCTTGAGCATGACCATCATCTGCCTCGAACTGGGCACCCCGTAGAGATTGGTGAAGCCCTTCGAGCTGAGGGTCTCGTAGGTGTACCACTGCTTGGGCAGTGCCAGTGGCCCGCTGGCAGCGGCCTGTTGCAGCGTGTCGATGACCAGGTCGCGGGACTTGAGCGAGTAGAAGCTGGTGGTGCCGACCACGATGGGCCCGACCCACTGGAATCGGTGTTCACGTTCGGCCGTGCGCACGGTGGAGAACAGCGCGATATCTTCCTCCTGTTGGGCCAGGTGCAGCGCCCGCGTCCAGGGCATCACCTCGATCTGCCCGTTGTCGCCGGTACGCGCCAGCAAGGCTCTGACCACCTCGACGGAAAGGCCGCTGGGTTCGCCATCGCGCGTGAAACTCATCGGCGGCGCATTCTCGGTGAGCAGACGCAGCTGCGCCTGCACCGGCGCAGATAACGCCAGCAGCAAGACACACAGCCATTGATTGACCCGCTTGCCCATCACCGTCTCTCCAGCTTGCAGCCTGGCCAGCTAAGGAGTGCCGTGCAGCGGCTTCAATCGCTACGCAGCAAATCGGCCAACATGCGCTCGTCGGCCATCGGAAACCACTGGCGGTAGAGCCTTTCCAGGCTACCGTCGCGGCGCATCTGCTCCAGCGCCTGCTGCCAACGCGCGACCAGAGCTGGGTCAGTCTTCAGGGAAAAAGCAATGTAGGAGTCGTTGGGCATCAGGTCGAACTGCTCCTGCAACTGCCCGGCATTCATGCCCTGCTCGGCAAGCATGCCGTCCAGGGTCAGGTTGTTGGCCAGCAGCAACTTGACCCGGCCATGGCGGAACATGCGCAGCATGTCCTGAGGCGTCGGCACGCCATACAGATTTTCCAGTCCCAGCTCGGCCAAGAACTCGTAGCTGTACCATTGCTTGGGAATCGCCAGGGTGCCAAGACGACGGACATCGTCGAGGCTGGTGACTCGCAGACCGGCATCCTTGAGCGTGTAGAAGCGCGTATAGCCCCGCGCGATCGGGCCGACCCACTGGAAATCGGCTTCGCGCCGCGCCGTGCGCACAGTGGAGAACAATGCCGTGTCGGGCTGGTTTCGAACCTGGTGATAGCCGCGCGTCCAGGGCACCAGTTCGATATGCGCCGGCTCTGCGGTGCGACGGATCAACTCTTCGACCACGGCCACGGCCAGGCCACTTGGCTTGCCGTTGTCCAGATAGCTGAACGGTCGGTAATCCTCGGTATACAGCCGCAGCTCGGCAGCAGCCATGTTGACGCAGAGACTACCGAGCAGTGCCAGCGCTACGGTCAGGGACTTCAAGTTCATTGCACGCCACCGTCAAGCGCGCGCCCTACAGCGAATTCAGGGCGCCCAGACCAAGAATAATAGACGCCGGCGTTGCCCATCACCAAGACTGCGGCGCAGCGGTCGTATCGCCCAGTTCCTTGGCGGTAATCACCCGAGGTTCGAGTAACAGTTGTAGGCGAGACATGGCACGCTCGCCACTCAGAGCCCGATGCACCAGGCGTACCGCATGATCGCCCATGGCCTGCGGCTGCTGCAGCAACAACGCGTGAATCTGTCCTTGGCGTACGGCATCGAACAGCAGGTCGCCACCATCGAAACCGACGAAGTCCACTGTCCCGACCTTGCCCAGCCGGCGCAACGCGCCCAGGGTCACTCGGGTACTGCTGCCATTGGGGCTGAACAGGCCGTCGAGCCTGGGCAACTGCTCACTCAGGGTCGTGGCGATGCGCTGGGGGTCGTCACCAAGGTAGGTATCGAACACCACCTGCAACCCGGAAGCTTGCGCCGCCAGGAGGAAACCGCGCTCGCGCTCATCGGTCGATTGCAGCCCTTGGCGCAAGCGCAATACCCCGACCCGAGCCCCCCGCCCGAGACGCTCGGCCATCTGCTGCCCGGCCAATTGGCCGGCAAGGAAGTTGTCGGTTGCCACCAGCGCGTAAGCGCCCTCACCCGCGACCCCGCGATCAACGTAAACGGTGGGAATACCTTCGGCGCGCAAGGCGGATATGCGCGTGTCGATGGCGTCGCCAGCCGGAGCGATGATCAGTGCCTTGCAACCGTGGGCGATTACACGGTCGATCAACTGTAGCTGCACCTCGACGCTGCCTTCCTGGCTCGGGCCGCGCGTATAGAGTTCCAGCTGCAGATCGTTGGCTGTGCGCCTGGCGCCCGCCTCCAGCTCACGCCAGAAGGCCGATGTGCCGGCCGGCACCAGGCCAACGCAGTCACTCGACCAGGCCGTCGCCGACCAAAGCGCTGCCGTACCCAGCAGCAAGCAAACGCAAGGGATGATTCTCGGCATGTTCGTCTCCCGACCTCTGCCATCACTTTAGCATCGCCCGGCCGGGTCGCGACGCCTGTCGGCAAGCTGTCGACTCATACTTTTTCACATTCAAAACCGACAGTCGGGCTAGCCCTGGCGAGCCGGGCAGGCGATCATCGGGCTTCCTGAGCAGACTCCAGCTACCATGACCGCCACTACTGACAGCCGCACCCCGACGCACAAACCCCGCCCACTGATCGACCTGGCCATCAGCATTCTGATTCCCTCGTTCATTCTGATGAAGCTCAGTGGCGAACACCGTCTCGGCGCCGACGGCGCACTGCTGCTGGCCCTGGCGTTCCCCCTGGGCTGGGGGGCGTTCGAGCTGATCAAGTACCGCAAATTCAACTTCATCGCCCTGCTCGGCCTGGTCAGCGTGGCCCTGACCGGAGGCATCGGCCTGCTGCATCTGGATACCCAGTGGCTGGCCGTGAAGGAAGCCGCCATCCCCGGGCTGATCGGCATCGCCGTGCTGGTTTCGACCCGCACCCGCTACCCGCTGATTCGCACGCTGCTGTTCAACAAGAGCGTGCTCAACGTCGACAAGATCCATGATCGCCTCGAGCAGGGCGGCCACGTCGAACACTTCGAAACGCGCCTGATGCGTGCCACCTACTGGCTCAGTGGCACCTTCTTCTTTTCCTCGTTCATGAACTACGTGCTGGCCAAGTGGATCGTGGTCAGCCCATCCGGCACCGAGGCCTTCAATGACGAACTCGGGCGCATGACCCTACTCAGTTATCCGATGATCGCCATTCCCTCGATGATCATGCTGATGACAATCTTCTACTACCTGTGGAAGACCATTCATGGCCTGACCGGGCTGAGCCTGGAAGAGATCATGGCCAACACCAGCCAGGAATCGCAGCGCTGACAAGCGCCGACCTCAGGGTCGGCCGCGCCGAACATGCTGGCTCTCTCCGCCTACCCGGCCCTGTTTCTCTCCGCCTTCGGCGCGGCGACGCTCTTGCCGTTGCAGTCCGAAGCGGTGCTGGTCGCCCTGCTGCTGGCAGGCCAGCACCCGCTCTGGGCATTGCTGCTGGTGGCCACGCTGGGCAACGTACTGGGCTCCTGGGTCAACTGGCTGCTAGGGCGTTCCCTCGAGCACTACCGGGAACGGCGCTGGTTTCCCGTCAGTCCGGCCCGCTTGCAACAGGCGCAGGTCTGGTACGCACGCTACGGTCGCTGGTCGTTGCTGCTGAGCTGGATGCCGCTGATTGGCGATCCCCTGACGCTGGTTGCCGGGGTGATGCGCGAGCGCCTGTGGATATTCCTGGTCATCGTCACCCTGGCCAAGGCCGGGCGCTACGCGGTGCTGGCGGCGCTGACCCTGGCCTGGATATGAACCGATCAGGACAATCGCTGACACAACTACTGAAGGGGCCCCGCATGCATGCCAGTTGAGTACTGGCGGCGGCTCCCTGATACTGCGCAGCGCGCCGCGCGGGCACGACCCGCTAGCGGCCATTGCCGAAGGCCGGATGGCCGATGAACAGCCGCCTCGGACGGAGGCATGCGGCCCCGCTACCTCGGGGCCTAGCGAGCGAGGATTAGCGGTGTCTGTCGTAGAAGCCAAACCCAAACTGAAGCGCAGCGACCTGATCTGGACGCTGATCGGACTCAGTGCCGTGGTGCTGTCTGGCTTCCTGCTCTACCGCGAGTTGCGCAACATTTCCCTGGAGGAAATCAAGGGCAGCCTCGACGCCATCACGCACATGAACTGGATGCTCGCCGCCGCAGCCACGCTCGGCGCGTACTGGGCACTGGCCTGGTATGACCGCATCGCCGTGGCTCACCTGGGCAAGCGCATTCCCTGGCGCTTCATCACCCTCTGTTCCTTTACCACCTACGCCCTGGCTCACAACATCGGCGCCTCGGTGTTCTCTGGCGCGTTGGTGCGTTACCGGGCCTATCGCAGCAAGGGGCTGACGCCACAGGAAATCGGCATTCTCATCGTCTTCTGCTCCTTTACCTTCGCCCTCGGCACCCTGCTCGCCAGCGGCTGTGTGCTGATCGCCCAACCCGATCTGATCCACCGCGTCGCCAACGTCACGCCCCTGGTCTCGATCGTCATCGGCAGCGTGTTGCTGTGCCTGGTGGGTCTCTACGTGCTGGGCTCCTGGCGCCAGTTCAAACCCTGGACCCTGGGCAAGCTGCACGTGGAGTATCCACGTCTGCCCATCGTCAGCCGCCAGTTGCTGGCCGGCCCACTGGAGCTTCTCTGCGCAGCGGCGATCATCTATTTCGCCTTGCCGGCCGACAATCATCCCGGCTACCTAGTGGTGCTCGGCGTGTTCCTCGCCTCCTTCTCGCTGGCGCTGCTGTCCCATGCGCCCGGTGGTCTGGGTGTACTGGAAGTGACCTTCCTCGCTGCGCTGCCGGAGATCCCGGCGGCCGATGTGCTGGCGGCGCTGATCGTGTTTCGCGTGTTCTATCTGCTGCTGCCGTTCGCCCTGTCGCTGCTGGTGGTGCTGGGCTTCGAATGGACGCAATGGAAGCAAAAGCGCAACGAGACCCCCGACCTGCCCTCCTGACGACTCGCCGCCACCGCGGCGCTGGCATAGAATACGCGGCCATTTTTTCCGGCTGTGCGCTCCATGTCCTTCTCCACTCCCGCCCGCGCCTGCGGCATTGACTTCGGCACCTCGAACTCCACCGTCGGCTGGCTGCGACCCGGCCAGGGCAGCCTGCTGCCCCTGGAAGACGGCAAGATCACTCTACCCTCGGTGATCTTCTTCAACACCGAGGAGCGTCGCCCGGTCTACGGCCGCCTGGCCCTGCACGAGTACCTGGAGGGTTATGAAGGGCGCCTGATGCGTTCGCTGAAAAGCCTGCTCGGCTCCAAGCTGCTGAAGAGCGAAACCACCGTGCTGGGCAGCGCCCTGCCGTTCAAGGACCTGCTCGGCTTTTTCATCGGTGAGCTGAAAAAGCGCGCCGAAGCTCAGGCCGAGCGCGCCTTCGAGGAAGTGGTGCTGGGCCGCCCGGTGTTCTTCGTCGACGACGACCCGAGCGCCGATCAGGAAGCGCAGAACACCCTGGTGGCCGTGGCGCACAAGCTCGGTTTCAAGGAGGTGTCGTTCCAGTACGAGCCCATCGCCGCAGCCTTCGACTACGAGTCGGGCCTGGATCGCGAGGAACTGGTGCTGATCGTCGACATCGGCGGCGGTACCTCGGACTTCTCCCTGGTGCGCCTGGCGCCTGAGCGTCACCACCTGGCCGAGCGCCAGGGCGATATCCTCGCCACCGGCGGCGTGCACATCGGCGGTACCGACTTCGACAAACAGCTCTCGCTGGCCGGGGTGATGCCGCTGTTCGGCTACGGCAGCCGGATGAAGAGCGACGCCTTCATGCCCACCAGCTACCACCTCAACCTGGCCACCTGGCACACCATCAATGCGCTGTATGCGCAGAAGACCCAGCTTGCGTTGCAGAACATGCGCTACGACATCGTCGACGCCACCGGCATCGACCGCCTGTTCGGCCTGATCGAACAGCGTGCCGGACACTGGCTGGCGATGCAGGTGGAAGACAGCAAGATCGCCCTCAGCGAACAGGACGCACGCCCCATCGACCTGTCGCGCGTCGAGCCGGGCCTGGTCGCCGAACTGACCCGCCCGCTGTTCGAGAACGCCATCGAGCCGCTGCTCGAACGCATCCGCGCCAGCCTCACGCAGTTGCTGGCCGACGCCGGCATCAAAGCCGATCAGGTCGATACCCTGTTCTTCACTGGCGGCTCCAGCGGCGTTCCGGCCCTGCGCCAGAGCGTGGCAGCCATGCTGCCCAACGCCCGCAGCGTAGAAGGCAACACCTTCGGCAGCATTGGCAGCGGCCTGGCCATCGAAGCCAAGAAACGCTACGGCTAAGTTTTTGTAGGAGCGGCTTCAGCCGCGATTCTGGCCCCCGCACAGGCCGCTCGCGGCTAAAGCCGCTCCTACACCAGAAGCCCGACCTGTTCTCCCGTGCATCGCACAACAGGCTCTGGGTTATGCTTGCCGCCCATCTGAATGACCGAGGAATAGCCTGATGAAAGCCCAGCTGGAAGAACTGATCGCCAAGATAAGCTCCGGCTGCCTGGCCGAGGACGAGGTCGCCCGCATCGCTGCTGAGGCCGCCCAAGCCTATGCCGATCCGGCCGCCTTCCTCGCCGCCAACCCGGACGTCAACTACGACGACGAATTCCCCATCCCGCTGGGCGAATGGGTGGTGGTCGGCAGCCTGCCGGACACCGTGCTGTTCCAGGCCGACAGCTACGAGGAACTGTTCCAGCGCATCACCGAATCCTTCGGCCCGCAGGTACAGTTCGTACTCAAGGCCAAGCAACTGGCCAAGACCGAGCCGCTCAAGGCCCTCAACCGCATCCAGGTGCAGCTCTCGGCGCTGTCGCCGGAAACCGGCGGCTATGTGCTGGTGGACTTCAGCGAACCGCTGGACGACGAGCTGCAAGCGGTGCTGGTGTACGCCAGCGACCTGCCGCGGGTGATGGAGCTGGCAGTGGAAGTGGGTATCTATGCCGCGCCCGCGCTGGAGGCCCTGCAGGCGGCGCAGGAGCAGGCGTGAGCCGCACGCGACTGCCAGCTCTGACGCCCGAACTGCAGGTCAGCGACCTGCCGGCCAGCCTGGCCTTCTATCAGAAGACTCTGGGCTTCAGCCTGCTGTACGAACGCCCCGAGGAAGGTTTTGCCGCCATCGCTCTGGGCGAGGCAGCCTTGATGCTGGAACAGCAGCATCAGCAGGCAGACGATCCCTGGACCGTGATGCCACTCGACCGCCCGCTCGGGCGCGGCATCAATCTGCAGATCAGCGTGGATGACCTCGAGCCGTTGTACCAGCGCCTGATGCAGTCAGGCCTGGCGCTGAGATTGCCGCTGGAAGAAGCTTCATATCGGGTCGGCACACGCGTACTCAGGGTGCGCCAGTTCATGTTGCAAGACCCGGACGGCTATCTGCTGCGCTTCAGCCAGCCCATCACCGCGTAGTGCCTGCATCCGCAGGCGAGCTTCACATGCCCAGCAGCATCATCCACAGCGGCAGCGTCACCGCCGAGAGCAATGTCGACAGGGAAATCGCTGCGCTGACGCTGCGGGTGTCTTCAGCACTGCGCGCGAAGGCCATCACGTTGACCCCGCTGGGGCAGGCAGCGAGCAGCACCAATACGCTGCGCGCGCTCTCGTTAAGCCCCGGCAACAAGCCGCTGAGACACCATACCAATGCAGGAAACAACACCAGCTTGGCCAGCCCCACGCCCCAGGCCTCTGCGGTAGGGCGCAGGCGGTAACGCGACAGGCTGGCGCCAAGCACGATCAACGCACAGGGCAGCGCAGCCTGGCCGAGCCAGGTGATCGCCCGCCACAGGCTTTCCGGCACCTGCAGCCCGGACAGATTGAGCAAGGCTCCCAGCCCCAGGCCGATGATCATCGGGTTGGCCAGATTCTTCAGCAACGCGCGACCGTCGACATGCTCCTGACTGCCGAAGGCGGCATAGAAACTGTGCAGGGAAAACAGCGTGAGGCTGTGGAAAACCAGGATGGCGAACACGTAGAGCAGGCCGTCGTTGCCCATCAGGCTGGCGATCAACGGGATGCCGACCAGCACGTTGTTGGAGAAGGCCGCCACCAATCCCAGCGGGGTCGCCGTGCCGCGGCGCCAGTGCGCAAGCGCATTGACCACGACGAATACCAGCAGCACCGGCAGGTAATAGGCCAGTAGCAGCATCGGCGACAGCCCTTCGGCCAACGATGCCTTGGCGATGCCGGCAAACAGCAGCGTCGGCATGAATAGCTTGAAGGTGATATTCGCCAGCCCGGCGGCCGACTCACTGGTGAGCCACTGACGCCAGCCGAGCAGGTAGCCGAGAACGATCAAAGCGAAGATCGGCAAAATTGCCTGTGCCGCGAGCATGACTGGAGCTGTCTCCGGGGAACGACTGAGGAGGACGGGTCGAGCACGACCCGTGAGGGCCGCCAAGCATACCCGTGCCGGGCAGCCGGCGCGACGCCTCGCGGCACATTCTCAAGCGCGCTGACGCCAACCCAGAAGCACCGAGATAGAGCCTCTCGATCAAGTATTGAAGGTATCGATGTTCACTATCAGGCCAGTCAAGTTCTTATCTGCGCTCATGTCCTCAAGAATTGACTCCGACGCCACTTATTACTCCCTACGGAGACATCGACATGAAAACCCAACTGACCCTCGCCGCCCTGGCCCTTAGTCTGATGACCACCAGCGTATTCGCCGCACCGAGCAGCGCGCCCTTCCCACTGGTCGGTGAAGCCAAGGACAGCCAGGTGCAACAGCAACCCGTCGCCCCGCTGGCCGAGAACGGCTCCGAGCGTACGCCTGGTGCTCAGCGCATTCATCTGGCCGAAGACGGCTCCGACCGCACCCCTGGCAGCCAGCGTATCCAACTGGCAGAAGACGGGGCTGAACGCACCCCCGGTGCTCAACGCATCCAGCTGGCTGAAGACGGTGCCGAGCGGACTCCCGGCAGCCAACGCATGCAGTTGGCGGAAGGCGGCTCCGATCGTTTGATCGAGCAGCGTGGGCACACGGCCTGAACGCGGTCGTAACACCCCAAGCCCGGCACATGCCGGGCTTTTTCATGCCTGCGATCTACAGAAGCGTGCAGTCACGCTATTGGCTGCTCCCCCCTTCGGCAGGGGGCAAGCGGTAAATCCAGATTCGCCGCAGCACCGTCCAGAACTGGCTCGACAGGGTTCCGCAGTTGTAGTGCTGACCATAACGCTCGGCAATCAGGCGTACCTCGCACGCCAGCTCGGCATAACGCCGCGCCGGCAGATCCGGAAACAGGTGGTGTTCGATCTGATGGCTGAGGTTGCCGGTGAGGATGTGCAGCAGCGGCCCGCCGGAGAGATTGCTGGAACCACGTAGCTGGCGCAGATACCAGTGGCCGCGCGTTTCCCCCGCCACGACCTCAGGTGCGAATACCGCAGCCTTCTCGGTGAAATGGCCGCAGAAGATCACCAGAAAGGTCCACAGATTGCGCAGCAGGTTGGCCACTAGGTTGCCCGCCAGCACGGCCAGCGCATTGGCACCGAGCAGCAGCGCCAGCAGAGGGAACAGCAGGTAGTCCTTGCCCCATTGCCGAACCAGCTTGGCCCCGAACTGACGCGCCAGTGGCCGCACTTCGTCCTTGCTGATGCGCCCCTTGACCAGCTTGTCCAGGCGCAGGTGCTGGATGGCCACGGCGTACTGGAACAACAGCGCCTGGATCGTCACCCACAGCGGCTGCCAACGGTAGAACGGCTTCCAGCGCTGCTCCGGGAACAGCCGCACCACGCCATAGCCCACGTCGTCGTCCATGCCCAGTACGTTGGTGTAGGTGTGATGGATATGGTTGTGCGTGTGCCGCCAGAAGTCGGCCGGCCCAACGATGTCCCACTCGTACTGACGGCCGGCGAACTCCGGGTCGTTCATCCAGTCGTACTGGCCGTGCATCACGTTGTGGCCCAGCTCCATGTTCTCGAGAATCTTGCCCAGGCCCAGCAGCAGGGAGCCGAGTAGCCAGGTCGGGGCAAACCAGCCGAACATCAGCAGCGCCCGGCCGCTCCAGCAGCACAGTCGCACCACACCGCGCACACGGCGGATGTAACGCGCATCGGCTGCCCCCAGGTCGGCCAGGGTACGCTGGCGCAAGGCATCCAGCTCGACACCGAAAGCCTCCAGTTCCGCAGGGCTCAGTTCGCGATCAAGACGGGCATTCACAGGTCGATCTCCACATCCCCATGCGGGGCGCTGACGCACAGACGGATGGGCTGCCCCGGCTCGGCGAACAGTTCGCCGCTGCGCAGATCGCGCACGGTGCCAGCCAGCAACGTGCAGGTACAGCTGGCACAGATACCCTGTCGGCAACCATGCGCAGGCCGCAAGCCGTGGTCCTCGGCCTGTTGCAACAGGCTCTGCACGCCATTGCCGGCCACCTGCTGGTGGCTGCGGGCGAAGCCAAGCCGAAGCTCATCCGCCGCTCGCACAGTCAGCGCCCGCAAGGGCGTGAAACTTTCCAGTTGCAGACTGCCGCCACGCTCGGCCGCCAACCACCACTGGCGCAGCTGCTCGACGAACCCCTGCGGGCCACAGCCCAGCAGATGAGCTCCCGGCGCTTGCGCCAGATCGGTCGCGTTGATCCGCTCACCGTTCTCTGCACTCAATGCCCAGCGCAGGTGCAGGTTGCGATGCCGCGCAGCCAGTGCCTGCAGCTCCTCGACAAAGGCCCGTTGAGCCTGCCAACGCACCTGATGCAGCAGCGTCACCGGCGCGCTGAAACCACGGGCCAGGGCATCACGCAGCAACCCCAGCAGCGGCGTGATGCCACTGCCAGCTGCGACCAGCATTACCGCGCGCTCATCGTCCGGCCATTTCAACTCGCCAAAGGCGGGCGCCAGCTCCAGCACCTGGCCAACCGCGACCTGATCGAGCAAGGCATTGGACATACGCCCACCCGGCTGCCGCTTGATCGCCAGTTCGATGCGACCATCGGGCTGCACTGCCGTCAGGCTGTAACTGCGTGCATGGCGCACACCATCCTGCTGCAGATGCAGCTGCACGTGCTGCCCGGCGCGCCAGCCAAGGGCGTTGCCGTTGCAACTCAGGGTCAGCGCCAGCATGTCCTCGGCAACCCAGCGCCGTGCCTCGACGCGTGCCTGAATCCGGTTCAGACGTAAAACGGGATGGATGAGCCGCAGAAAGAAATCGGCATCGGCCTCGCGCAGCCAGCCATTGCCACACAGGTGGCGCAAAGGCTGCAGCGGGCGGCGCAGACGACGCGCGAGAGACAGGGGTATCAGAGCCATCATGCCTTCCAGTGAACAAGTGTTCACAATGCTCGCAGGCGCCCGCCACTCAGTCAACACTTGTACACTGGAAGACCGTATGCGGTTCGACGCTCACTGCCCGCATTTGCTAGAGTGCGCCATCGCTCAATGACTCGATCTCGCATGACGCCACGCGCCGAACAGAAGCAGCAGACCCGCCAGGCCCTGATGGACGCCGCGCTCACCCTGATGGAGAGTGGCCGCGGTTTTGGCAGCCTGAGCCTGCGCGAAGTGACGCGCGTCGCCGGCATCGTGCCCACCGGTTTCTACCGTCACTTCGCGGACATGGACGAACTGGGCCTGGCGCTGGTAGCGGAGGTCGGCGAGACCTTTCGCGCGGCGATTCGCCAGGTACGCCGCCACGAGTTCGAGATGCGCGGCATGATCGACGCCTCGGTACGTATCTTCCTCGCCGAGGTAGCCGCCAACCACGGCCAGTTCCTGTTCCTGGCTCGCGAACAGTACGGCGGTTCACAGCCGGTACGTCAGGCCATCGCAGCCCTGCGCGAACGCATCACCAGTGATCTGGCCGCCGACCTCAAGCTGATGAACCGCATGCCGCACCTCGGCGATGCAGCGCTCGACGTGGTTTCCGATCTGGTGGTCAAGACCGTGTTCGCCACCCTGCCCGAGCTGATCGACCCGCCCGCCGAAACCCTGCCTGCCCACCTCACGGCGGAAGCCAAGGTCATCCAGCAGCTGCGCTTCATCATGGTCGGTGGCAAGCATTGGCTGGGCCCAGGCAAGCCTGCCGAGCAGAGTGCACCACAATCGTGCAAAGCAGACGAAAGCGCACCAAATAAATCCTGACCGCCTCACCAAGTTATCCACAGCGCGCAGAAATGCGCCGCGCTGCGGCACGCTTGCGCCTTGGCAAGCCACTTGCACTATTTCCGGGCACATTGCCCCGGAATAGATGCACATGCTGGTGATCCACACCCGAATCGCGCCGCAAACCGATTACAGCGCTGAACTGGAACTGACCTTCGAGGCGCGCAGCAAAAGTCGTCTGCGCTGCTTCACCACCACAGGTGAAGAGGTTGGTCTGTTCCTCGAACGCGGCCAGCCGGCACTGGCCGATGGCGAATGCCTGCAGGCCAAGGACGGTCGCATCGTGCGCGTGCGCGCCAAGGCCGAGCCGCTGCTGCACGTCACCTGCGCCAGCTCCTTCGAGCTGATGCGCGCTGCCTACCACCTGGGCAACCGCCACGTCGCCCTGCAGCTGGGCGACGGCTGGCTGCGCCTGCCCGACGACTATGTACTCAAGGCGATGCTGGAGCAGCTCGGCGCCCTGGTCGAAGCCATCGAGGCGCCGTATCAGCCCGAGCAGGGAGCCTACGGCGGCGGTCATCATCACTCCCATCATGGTGACGAGGAGTTCAACTACGGCCCGCGCCTGCACCAGTTCGGTGTCCGCAAGTGAGGTCGAACCGCGCAGGACGCACCGGAGCCGCGTCATGAAACCCGCCTGGGCATTGTTGCGCCTGGCCAGCCCGCAGCTGCCCATCGGTGGCTACAGCTATTCGCAAGGTCTGGAATGGGCCATCGACAGCGGTCTGGTCAGCGATGCAGAGAGCGCCGAGCGCTGGCTGGCCGATCAGCTCGCGCTCAACCTCGCCCGTTTCGAAGCGCCGTTGCTGCTCGCTCACTGCCGCGCCGCCGCAAACGCTGATTGGGCAGAGCTGCAGACGCTGGCCGAGCAGCACCGCGCCAGCCGCGAAACTCGCGAACTGGCCCTGGAAAGCCGGCAGATGGGCTACTCGCTGCGGCAACTGCTCGACGGCCTGCCCGAGCTGGACGAAGCGGCGCGCAAGCTGCTCGCAACCCAGGATGAACCCGGCCTGGCCCTGGCCTGGGCACTGGCGGCACGCGCCTGGCAGATCACCCCGGATGACGCCCTGGCCGCCTGGCTCTGGGGCTGGCTGGAAAACCAGCTCGCCGTACTGATGAAGGTGCTGCCACTCGGCCAGCAGGCCGCCCAGCGCCTGACCAGCCGCCTGCTGCCGCAGCTCGATGCTGCCCAGCAGCAGGCCGCCAGCCTTTCCCCCGAACACTGGGGCAGCGCCGTGTTCGGCCTGGCCCTGGCGAGCATGGCGCACGAGCGCCAGTACTCGCGTCTCTTCCGCTCCTGACGAGGAACAACAGCAAATGAACAGCCAACCCCTGCGTGTCGGCATCGGCGGCCCGGTCGGTTCCGGCAAGACCGCCCTGACCCTGGCCCTGTGCCGCGCCCTGCGCGAGCGCTACAACATCGCCGTGGTCACCAACGACATCTACACCCAGGAAGACGCCCAGTTCCTGGTGCGCAACGAGGCGCTGGAACCCGAACGCATCATCGGCGTGGAAACCGGCGGCTGCCCGCACACCGCCATCCGCGAAGACGCCTCGATCAACCTGGAAGCCGTGGAACAACTCAACCGCCGCTTCCCGGGTCTGGACCTGATCATCGTCGAGTCCGGCGGTGACAACCTCTCCGCCACCTTCAGCCCCGAGCTGTCCGATCTGACCCTGTACGTGATCGACGTATCGGCCGGCGACAAGCTGCCGCGCAAGGGCGGCCCCGGCATCTGCAAATCCGACCTGCTGGTGATCAACAAGGTCGACCTGGCCCCGATGGTCGGCGCCTCGCTGGAGGTCATGGAACGCGACACCCTGAAGATGCGCGGCGACAAACCCTTCGTCTTCAGCAACCAGAAAGTTGGCCAGGGTCTCGACGAGATCATCGCCTTCATCGAACGCCAAGGCATGCTCAGCGCGGCCTGATTCCCGTCAAGGAGAAAGAAGCTCATGAATCTGCGCAAAACCCTCTACGCCATCGCCCTGTTCTGCACCCCCGCGCTGGCCTTCGCCCACCCCGGGCACGGTGAGTCCGGCCTGATGGCCGGCCTGGCCCACCCGGTGTTCGGTCTGGATCACCTGCTGGCGATGCTCGCCGTCGGCCTGTGGGCCGCTCAGCAAAGCGGCGCGGCGCGCTGGGCACTGCCGCTGACCTTCGTCGGCAGCATGCTGATCGGCGGTTTGCTCGGTTTCGCTGGCGTGCAGATGCCGCTGATGGAAACCGGCATCGCCGGCTCGGTGCTGGCTTTCGGCCTGCTGGTGGCCGTGGCCGCGCGTTTGCCGATGGCAGTATCCATGGCATTGACCGCCCTCTTCGCCTTGACCCATGGCGTCGCCCACGGGCTGGAGCTGCCGGACCTGGCCAGCCCCTTCGGCTACGCCACCGGCTTCATCTTCGCCACCGCAGCCCTGCACGCCATCGGCTTCGCGCTGGTGCGCTTCCTGCCACAAGCGGCGGCGCCGCTGGTGCGCATCGTCGGTGCCGCCTCGGCAGCAACCGGTGTCTGGTTGCTGGCCAGCTGAGCGCGGGTAACTTCTCTGCCAAGCGGTACGGTGCCGCGCATGGTGCACCCTGAGGGATAGGGTGCGCCGCACATCGCCGCGCCGGGCTCGGCGCCCCAAGAACCACAACGCTTGCCAATGCCCCTTTACTGGGGCACAAAGTCCCGAACCGGTTTCGAGACCTTGCCCCATGCTGCGCCTCACTCGATTTCTGATCGCTCCACTGCTGCTGATCGGCGGCGTCACGCTGCTACTGGCACTGATCAGCAAACCGGCGAGCACGCCTGCGCTGCTCGAAGATCTCGGCCAGCGCCCGCTGGTCATCGCCCATCGTGGCGGCATGGGCCTGTGGCCCGAGAACACCCTGTTCGCCTTCGAGCGCGCCACTGCCCTTGGCGTCGACATGCTGGAAATGGATCTGCAGCTGAGCCAGGACGCCAGGCTGGTGCTGATCCACGACGACACCCTGGAACGCACCACCAATGGCCAGGGCGAGGTCGCGCATTTCAGCCTCGCCGAGCTGCAAGCGCTCGACGCCGGCTACACCTGGACGGCCGACGGCGGCCAGAGTTATCCCTACCGAGGCCAGGGCACACGCATCGCGGCGCTGGACGAGGTGTTCGAACGTTTTCCGCTGACACCCAAGATGCTGGAAATCAAGGTGCCCGATGTCGGCATGGAGGCCGTGCTCTGCGAGATGCTGGCGGCCTACGACCAACTCGACCGCGTCATCGTGGCCAGCGCTCATGAACGCAGCCTGCAGCGTTTTCGCCAACTTTGCCCAGAGGTCGCGACGGCGGGCGGACCGATCTCGCTGCGCCTGTTGCAAACCCTGAACTGGCTGGGGCTGAGCGACCTGCTGTCACCGTCCTACTCGGTGTTGCAGATTGCCCAGCCGCACATGAACCTGGCTACGCCGCGTCTGCTTCGCAATGCCCAGGCTCGCGGCCTGCACGTGTACCTGGGGACGATCAACGAGCAACCCGGCATGCGCCAACTACTGGAAATGGGTGCCAATGGTCTGATCACCGACTACCCGGATCGCGCGCTGCAGCTGCTCGGCCGCTCCACGCAACTGAGTACGCTACCCAGCGAATAAGCCGAGAAGAAGACCAACACGGCGGCCGAGAGCCCTGCCGCCGTGGCAAGCAACGCGATCTATCACCAGCTTATCCACAACATGATCAACAGCATCCGGGGATAATCCACTCAGCTCTGCTGCTGCGCCCAAAAAAAGCTGGACAAAACCCCCTCTACCTCAACCCAAAATCGCTTCGAACAGCCTTGATCAAAATTCCAGCAAAGCGCTGAAGCCTGCTTCATTCGTGGCCTGCAGCAATAGGTACATAAGTTACCCACAACATCACCCACAGCTGCCGTGGACAAATACGAAGCGCGTCTACAGCTTCGCTAAAAACTGTCAAGCCTCTGTATACAAAGGAAAAAACCCACTGCTCAAATCTTCACCAGCAAGCCGAGAACGGTGTGATACAAGCGCTACAGCCAGACACCACCAGCTTATCCACAACTATTCCCACAGCCTTCGTGGAAAACTTTATTTTTCAGACTGGCATGCTGCCTGCTAAGCCAATTAGGCTTCTTTTCCCTGCCTAGTAAGGACGCTCCATGTTCAGCTTTTTCCTCGCCGCCATGCTGCTCGGCTTCGTATTCAACGCAGCTCCCGGTGCCGTTTTCAGCGAGACCCTGCGCCGCGGCCTGCGTGACGGCTACAGACCTGCGCTGCTGGTGCAGATCGGTTCACTGGTAGGCGACGCCACCTGGGCCGCGATCGGCCTAACCGGGCTGGCACTGCTGCTCGACAGTGCGCAGATTCGCTATCCGCTGACGCTGGCCAGTGCCCTGTATCTGGCCTGGCTCGGCTATCAGTCGCTGCGCGATGCTCACCGTCCGCCGCAACCCAGCGAGGATGTCCAGTTAGCTGCTGGCGGCGCCTTCGCGGCCGGTGCCGCGCTGTCGCTGACCAATCCGCAGAACATCGTTTACTGGGCCGCCATGGGAGGCGCGATGGCGGCCATCGGCGTCGCTCAGCCGACACCCACCCATCTGGCGGTGTTCTTCGCCGGTTTCATGGTCTCTTCGGTGCTCTGGTGCTTCATCTGCGCGGGCCTGGTGGACTGGTTCCGCCGCGCCGCTTCGCTGCTCTGGCACCGCCTCACCTACGCCGCCTGCGGCGCGGCGTTGCTGGGCCTGGCCGGCATGAGTGCGATGAAATTGGTCTGATCGCAGTGCGTCTATCGCCATCATCGAAACAATTTAACGGCGCGGCGCCAGCAAGCGGACTAGCCTGAAACACATGTCCCCGCGTCAGGAAGCCGCGCCATGCACCTCAACGACCTGCTAAAGCAACTGCTCGCCAGCTACGCCTGCGCCACCTGCGGCATTGATACGCGCCACTGACTCTTGGTCGCGCCGCTGCGCCCCGGTTACCCTTGACGGCTTCAGTCGAGGAGCCTGTTCATGACCCTGCGTAGCGTCTGTGTCTTCTGTGGTGCCAGTCCTGGCGCCAGCCCCATCTACCGTGAAGCGGCCGAAGCGCTTGGCCTGCACCTGGCCGAGCGCGGCCTGCGCCTGATCTATGGCGGCGGCGCCGTCGGCCTGATGGGCGTGGTAGCCGATGCGGCCCTCAACGCCGGCGGCGAGGTGATCGGCATCATTCCGCAGAGCCTGGAGCGTGCGGAGATCGGCCATCGTGGCCTGACCTGCCTGGAAGTGGTGGATGGCATGCACGCGCGCAAGGCGCGCATGGCCGAGCTGGCCGACGCCTTCATTGCCCTGCCCGGCGGCCTCGGCACCCTGGAAGAATTGTTCGAGGTATGGACCTGGGGCCAACTGGGCTATCACGCCAAGCCACTGGGCTTACTGGAGGTCAACGGTTTCTACAGCAAGCTTGGCGATTTTCTCGATCACCTGGTCGCCGAGCGCTTCGTCCGCCCGCAGCACCGCGACATGCTGCAGATTGCCGATAGCCCACGCCATCTGCTCGACGCCCTGAGCGAGTGGAGCCCCAGCGTGGCGCCAAAGTGGGTGGATCGCTCGCCCGTCTGAGCCGGTACGCAGGGATGTAACACAATGCTACGCTCTGCGGCCCTCCACCAAGGAAGCCGTAACATGGCCGGAAGCAGCCTGCTCGCGCTGATCGACGATATCAGCACCGTACTCGACGATGTCGCCACCATGACCAAGGTCGCCGCGCGCAAGACTGCCGGCGTGCTGGGTGACGATCTCGCGCTCAATGCCCAGCAGGTCACCGGAGTGCGCGCCGACCGCGAGCTGCCGGTGGTCTGGGCTGTAGCCAAGGGCTCGCTGCTGAACAAGGCGATCCTGGTGCCTGCGGCACTGCTGATCAGCGCCGTGGCGCCTTGGCTGGTGGTGCCACTGCTGATGCTCGGCGGCCTGTTCCTCTGCTTCGAGGGTGCAGAAAAACTCGTGCACAAGCTGCTGCACCGCCACCAGGATGATGACAAGCAGGCGCGCCTGGAGGCCATCGCCGACCCCGAGGTCGATCTGGTGGCGTTCGAACGCGACAAGATTCGTGGCGCCGTGCGTACCGACTTCATCCTCTCGGCGGAAATCATCGCCATCACCCTGGGTACGGTGGCGACTGCCAGTTTTATCAATCAGCTACTGGTGCTCAGCGGCATCGCGCTGGTGATGACAGCAGGCGTCTACGGACTGGTCGCCGGGATCGTCAAACTGGACGACGCCGGCCTCTACCTCAGCCAGCGTGCCAGCGCGTTCGCCCAGGCCTGTGGTCGCGGCATCCTGGGCCTGGCGCCCTGGCTGATGAAGACGCTTTCGGTGGTTGGTACCGCAGCGATGTTCATGGTCGGTGGCGGCATCCTCAGCCATGGCCTGCCGCCAGTAGAGGCGGCCGTTCATCACGCCGCTGAGTGGGTCGCACGCGATGCCGGGCACTGGCTGGCGCTGATCGTGCCCACCCTGCTCCATGCCTTGCTCGGCATCCTGGCCGGCCTGCTGACGCTACCTCTGGTCAACCTGGCCGGCCGGCTGTGGCAGGCTGTCCGCCCAGCCAAAACCGAGTAGACGATCAAAGCGCGCGCAATGCTCTGCAGCCCTTGGTTCACGCCGCCTGCAAGCATTGCCCCCAAGCTTATCCACAGGTTGCTCCACACTTTTCGTGGATAAGCGCATGACTACTGCAGAGCGCGCCAGCTTCGTCCGAGCGAACCGGGCAAGCCTATGGTTTCATTGATTTTTTCTGCCCAGCCCCAGTCTATTTCGTCTGCCTGGCGAAAAGCTGAACAATCCCCTGAAAGGCCCGAAACCACAGGTTTGCAGCGCTTGCTCCAGAATTTGTGTACAGAGTTACCCACAGATTCCGTGTACAACTGCCGCCCCACTATCCTGCCAGCGGCAGCACCGTTACCTGCACTTCGGGATCATGACTGCCGCCACCGAGGATCACCCCGCGCAGCGGCGATACGTCGGAGAAATCCCGCCCCCAAGCCAGAGTGATGTGCTCCAGCGCCGGGCGCACGTTGTTGGTCGGATCGAAATCCACCCAGCCCTGACGCGGGCAATACAGCGAGATCCAGGCGTGCGAGGCATCCGCGCCGATCAGCCGTGGCTGGCCGGGGGGCGGCTGGGTCAGCAGGTAGCCACTGACGTAGCGCGCCGCGAGGCCGCGCGAGCGCAGGCAGGCGAGCATCAGGTGGGCGAAGTCCTGGCAGACGCCGCGCTTCTCTTCCAGCACCTGCAGCAGTGGCGTCGCGACCTGGGTGGCAGCGGCATCGAAGCTGAATTCCTCGAAGATCTTCTGCATCAACGCCTGGCCGGCCTGCAACAGCGGACGGCCCGGGGTGAAGCAGTCGTCAGCGAAATCGGCGAAGACCTGTTTGAGGCGCACATAGGGCGACTCGAAACGGTAGCGTGATGCCTCGAGCAAGGCCGGCTCCATAGGTGTGCCGCTGTAGCTGAGCGCCGCGCTGGCGGCTTCCCAGCTCGGCGAGTCGTCGAGAGCCAAAGGCGGGCGCGCCAGCACCTCGACGCGCAACCGCGCACTGACGCTGAGCGCCTCGTGCGGACGCTCGAAAACCAGGCGCGTCAATGGGTTGCCGAACACGTCGAGGCCGTCGCGGCGCTGGCAGGGCTGCGGGTCGATGCGCAGCTGCTTTTCCTGACAACGCTGCCAGGGGCATTCGCGCGGCCACAGATGCGCCAGTTGCTGCGCCAGGGATACCGGCGCCGAGTAGCGGTAATGGGTGTCGTGAAGAACCTGATAAAGCGCACGGCTCATGAGGATTGCGTCCGTTGGCTGACATCGACATGAGCGAAGAAGCGCAGCCCAAGGTGATCGGATACCGCTCCGGCGGCTTCGCTGATGGCCACCAGCAGGTCGGCCAGGCCCTCGAGCACCGCACGGGTGCTGCCGGGGCCGAACAACGGGTTTTCCAGGCTGGCCAGGTTGAAGGCCGTGAGCTGCTCCTCCAGATACGCCAGGTAGCGCTCGGCCGGCAGTTCGAAACGTTCACTGACGCCCTGCAGCGAGCGCAACAGGGTACGCAGCTGGAACAGCACCGCATGCGGGTTCTGCTCGTCCAGCAGGAGCAGATCGAGCACCGGAATCAGTTGCGCCGAGGCCAGGTAGCGGGTGCGGTAGGTGATGCTGCTGTTGCCCAGTTCCAACAGCCACTCCAGCGCCGACTGGTCGGTAGCCGAGCCGCTGCGCAGGAAGCCGGCGAAACTGTCGCAGAGAAACTGCAGGCGCTCGATGTAGCGACCGAACATCAGAAAGCGCCAGCCGTCGTCGCGGGTCATGTCGTCGAGGGCGAAACCGGAAAGCGCCGCCAGCGACATCAACAGGCGGTTGAGAAAGTCCAGCAACTCGCCGAAATCGGCCGGCTGGTCTTCGAGCAGTTGCGCCTCGCGCTGCAGCTCGACCAGCGCCTGCCAGTTGGCCTGGGACAGCTTGCCGCGCACGCTGCCGGCAGCCCATTGCAGGCGCTGCAGGTTGGCGCGCAGGCTGGCGGGCCAATCACTGCCGAGCAATGCCTGCAGCAGGCGCGCCTCCAGCTCGCCCTCTTCCGGATCAGCCAGCAGGCCCAGGTCCTGCGCCAGTGCGAGGGCGCTCTGCAGCGCCTGTGGGTCATCGTCATCGTCGACGTAGCGCGCCAGCATGATACGCAGCAGGCGCGCACTGCCCTCGCAGCGCTCGGCGTAACGGCCAAACCAGAACAGGTTTTCCACCACGCGCGAGGGCAGGAAGGGGTCGCTGCGCACCAGATCGGCAGTGCCGAGAGTGCGCTGCGTCTGCCAGGGTTCGGAACCGCTCTGGCGAGTGCCAAGCACCCAGGTGTCCTTGCTCGCGCCGCCGCGCTGCATCGACACCACCTCGGCATCGGCCTCGGCGGCGACGCGGGTCAGGCCACCGGGCATTACCCGATAGCCGTCGGCGCTGGCCACGGCGAACACGCGCATGCCGATGGCGCGCGGCTGCAAGCCACTGCCATCCCACACCGGCGCCTGCGACAGCTTGGCCCGCGCCTGCGCCACGTAGGCATACGGGCGCAGCTTGAGGCGCGCGGCCAGCTTGGCGCGCTGCGCCTCGTCCAGATCACGGCCGAACACCGGGGTGAAACTCTGCGAGGGGAACGCCGGACGCACCAGCAATTGGTCGAGCTTCTCCAGTGCCTCGTCCAGCACCGGCGGCTCGCCGCACCACCAGCTGGCGATGGACGGCAACAGCAACTCTTCGCCGAGCAGGTGTTCACTGATCGCCGGCAGGAAACCGGGCAAGCCAGGCGACTCCAGCACCCCACTGCCCAGCGCATTGGCCACCAGCACGCGACCACGACGCACCGCTTCGAGCAGGCCGGGCACGCCAAGCGCCGAATCGGTGCGCAGCTCCAGCGGGTCGCAATAATCGTCGTCGAGACGACGCAGCACCGCGTGCACGCGGCGCAGACCGGCCAGGGTCTTGAGGTAGAGGGTGGCGTTGCGCACGGTCAGGTCGCTACCTTCGACCAGCGGGTAGCCGAGCTGGCGCGCCAGGTACAGGTGCTCGAAATAGCTTTCGTTGAAGCGCCCCGGCGTCAGCAGCACCACCAGCGGCGTCTCGCCGCCACTGGGGGCCTGGCGCGCCAGGGTGTCCTGCAGGGTGCGGAAGAAGCCGGCCAGGTACTGCACGCGCAGGTCGCGGTACAGCTCGGGGAAGGCGCGCGAGACGATCTGCCGGTTCTCCAGCGCGTAGCCTGCACCCGACGGTGCCTGGGTACGGTCGGCAGTGACCCACCAGCGGCCGTCCGGCGCGCGGGCCAGATCCACCGCATACAGATGCAGCCAGGTACCGCCCGGCGCCTGCATGCCCTGGCAGGGCCAGAGGAAATTGTTGTGGCCGAACACCAGTTCGGTCGGCAGCAGGCCTTCGGCGATCAGCTTCTGCGGGCCGTAGAGATCGGCCAGCACACGGTTAAGCAAGGTGGCACGCTGCGCCACGCCGGCGGCGATCTGCTGCCACTCGTCAGCCGGGATCAGGTTGGGCAGCAGATCCAGCTCCCACGGGCGATCCGCGCCTTCAGGGTCGGCATAGACGTTGTAGGTGACGCCGTTCTCCTGAATCTGCCGCGCCAGCATGGCCTCGCGCTGCGCCAGGTGTTCCGGGCGGCTGCGCGCCAGTTGCTCGTAAAGGCGGCGCCAGTGCGGGCGCACGTTGCCCTTGGCGTCGAGCAGTTCGTGGTAGGCCCCGGCAGGGGGCGGATAATCGGCTAGCAGGTCGTGCATGGCAGGCTCGGCAGTGGCAAGGCGGTACAGCTTGATGCTCCCCTCTCCCATTTATGGGCGAGGGGCCGGGGGAGAGGGCTGAAAACACCGCGAAGTCAACCGCTCTCCCCTCTCCCTAACCCTCTCCCCAAAGGGGCGAGGGGACTGATCGCGGCAACCGACACTCATGTGTGCAACATGTCGTCAAACTCGACGCAGATCCAGGGTCATCGGCAGTTCATTATTGTCTATCGGTTGCAGGGCCGGGCGCTTGCCTGGGCTGTGGCCCAATCGGAAGAAGCGCGCCAGGCGCCGGCTCTCGGCCTCGTAGGCGTTGACCGGCAGGCTGTCGTAGTTGCGCCCGCCCGGATGCGCGACATGGTACTGGCAACCACCCAGCGAGCGCTGCATCCAGGTGTCGATCAGATCGAACACCAGTGGCGCGTGCACGCCGATGGTCGGCTGCAGACAACTGGCCGGCTGCCAGGCACGAAAGCGCACGCCCCCGACGAACTCGCCGACTTTGCCGGTAGGCCGCAGCGGCACCGGTACGCCGTTGCAGGTCAGCACGTAGCGATCCGGCGCCATCCCCGCCACCTTGACCTGCATGCGCTCCAGCGACGAGTCGACATACCGTACCGTGCCGCCGGTGGCGCCCTCCTCGCCCAGCACATGCCAGGGCTCCAGCGCCTGGCGCAACTCCAGGTCGATGCCCTTGACCGCGAAATCGCCAGCCTTGGGAAAGCGAAATTCGAAGTGCGGGGCGAACCACTCGCTGCGCAGGCGATAGCCGAAGCAGCCCAGTTCCTGCAGCACGTCGGCGAAGTCCTGCTCGACGAAATGCGGCAGCAGGTAGCGGTCGTGCAACTCGGTGCCCCAGCGCACCAGCTTGGCCGGGCGATAGGGCTCCTGCCAGAAGCGCGCGATCAGCGCACGCAGCAGCAGTTGCTGGGCCAGGCTCATCTGCGCGTGTGGCGGCATCTCGAAGGCGCGCAGTTCCAGCAAGCCGAGGCGGCCGCTGGCCGAGTCCGGCGAGTACAGCTTGTCGATGCAGAACTCGGCGCGGTGGGTATTGCCGGTGACATCCACCAAAAGGTTGCGCAGCAGGCGGTCGACCAGCCACGGCGGGCAGTCGCGGCCAGGCTCAGGCATTTGCGCGAAGGCGATCTCCAGCTCGTACAGCGCATCGTTGCGCGCCTCATCCACCCGCGGCGCCTGCGAGGTCGGGCCAATGAACAGACCGCTGAACAGGTAGGACAGCGACGGATGGTTATGCCAGTAGCTGATCAGGCTGCGCAGCAGATCGGGACGGCGCAGGAACGGCGAATCGCTCGGCGTCGCCCCGCCGAGGACGAAGTGGTTGCCGCCGCCGGTGCCGGTGTGGCGCCCGTCGATCATGAACTTCTCGCTGGACAGACGCGACTGGCGCGCCGCCTCGTAGAGAAACTCGCAACGCTCGACCAGCTCATCCCAGCTGGCCGCCGGGTGGATATTCACCTCGATCACGCCCGGATCAGGGGTGACGCGGAAATACTGCAGACGCGGGTCGAGCGGCGGCTCGTAGCCTTCCATCAGCACCGGGCAATTGAGCTCGGCAGCCACAGCCTCGATGGCCGCGACCAGCTCCAGATAATCCTCGAGGTGGCTCAGCGGCGGCATGAACAGGTACAGCCTGCCCTCGCGCGGCTCGGCACACAGCGCGGTGCGTACTATACCGGCAGCCGATTGCCCGCTGGCCGGGCGCACGCTCTGCACATTGGCGCTGGCGCCACGCCAGACACCACGCAACTGGCGCTGGACCTGCGCCGGGCTGGGCAAGGGCGGCAGCGTCTGACTGGGATCGACCGGGTTGATATAGGGGTAATCGGCCTGGCTGACCCAGGGCAACGAATCCAGCGGCAGGCGGTAACCCAGCGCCGAATCACCCGGCAGCAGGCGGCAGTGCTCGTCACGCAGGAACCAGCGCCCGCTCTGCCAGCCCTCGCCCACCACCTGGCGGGCCAGTGGCAACACATGGCCGACCACGCTATCGAGGCCCTGCTCGAACACCTTGCGCAGGCGTTCACGCTCCAGCGGGTCGCTCAGACGCGGATCATCGGGAGTGACGTTGTCCGGCAGCTTGCGCTCGCGCCACAGGTAGTAGAACCAGTCCTCATAGGCCGGAAAGACGTTGCCGGCATCCACGTTCAGGCGCGCGGCCAGAGTCGCCAGGAAGCGCTCGGCGGTCTCGGCGGTGGCGCCATAGCCACGTTTCTCGTCAGCCAGCAGCTTCGGCTCATGCCACAGCGGCTCACCGTCGCGGCGCCAGAAGCAGTTCAGCGACCAGCGCGGCAACTGCTCGCCCGGGTACCACTTGCCCTGGCCGAAATGCACCAGTGCCTTGGGCGCGTAATGCTCACGCAGGCGATAGAACAGATCAGCAGCCAGGCGACGCTTGTTCGGGCCGAGAGCGGCCGTGTTCCACTCGTCGTCATCGGGATAGTCGAGGGCGACGAAGGTCGGCTCGCCGCCCATGGTCAGGCGCACGTCATGTTTTTGCAGATCCTCGTCGATCTGCCGTCCCAGCGCCTGGATAGCCTGCCACTGCGCCTCGCTGTAGGGCTTGGTGACGCGTGGCGCCTCCCACACGCGCTCGACGCTCATCAGGTGCTCGAACGCCACCTCGCACTCGTCCAACCCACCGGTGATCGGCGCCGCCGAAGACGGCTCCGGGCTACACGCCAGCGGGATGTGGCCTTCGCCAGCGAACAGGCCGCTGGTGGGATCGAGGCCGATCCAGCCGGCGCCGGGCAGGTACACCTCGCACCAGGCGTGCAGATCGGTGAAGTCCTTGTCGGTACCGCTGGGGCCGTCGAGGGATTTGACGTCGGCCGTGAGCTGAATCAGGTAGCCAGAAACGAAGCGCGCCGCCAGGCCCATGTGGCGCATCAGTTGCACCAGCAGCCAGGCCGAATCGCGACAGGAACCGGAGGCGTTCTCCAGGCTTTGCTCGGGCGTCTGCACGCCGGGCTCCATGCGAATCAGGTACTGGATATCGGTCGACAGACGCTGATTCAGCGCCACCAGGAAATCGATGCTCGGCACCGGTTCGCGGGAGATGCTCGCCAGGTACTTGGCGAATAGCGGCGTGGCTGGCAGCTTGACCAGGTAGGGCGCCAGCTCGCGTTGCTCGCCTTCGGTGTAGGTGAACGGAATGCGCTCGGCGTAGGGCTCGAGGAAAAAGTCGAAGGGATTGAACACCGCCATCTCGGCGACCAGATCCACCTCGACCTTCAGCTCGCGGGTCTTCTCCGGGAAGACCAGACGCGCCAGGTAGTTGCCCTGCGGGTCCTGCTGCCAGTTGATGAAGTGCTCGCCAGGCTCGACCTTCAGCGAGTAGGAAAGAATGCGTGTGCGGCTGTGCGGCGCCGGCCGCAGACGAACGACCTGCGGCCCGAGGTTGACCGCGCGGTCGTAGCGGTAGTGGGTGACATGATGCAGCGCGACATGAATCGACACGGCGGCCTCCTGCTAGCCTGGACGATACCCAGTGCAGCGCAAGACTTATGCCAGGGCCCAGGCCTCACGCCAGCTAGGCTGATCGGAGACCTGGCGCACCAGAAGCAGGCCGCGCGCGCACCAGAGTCGACATCATGCACCATCTAGATGCGCTGTTACGGCCAATTTGCCATGATCGGCTTCTACCGTAGACTGCGCTGACTCCATGCAAGGACGTATGCCATGCCGCGCCACAGCCCTCTCCCCACCCTCTTTGGCTTGCTGATCGTTGCATTCAGCTCGCTGGCCTGCGCCGAAGACCCACTACTCGACTCACTGACGCCGGTCGCCACGCAATCCGCCGAGCGCCAGGTCCGTGGTGTACTGCGCGCGCACAACCAGGCCGTGCTTTCCAGCGAGCTGCCTGGCCGTATCATCGAGATGCCGTTCAGCGATGGTCAGAAGTTCAACAAGGGCGACGTACTGGTGCGCTTCGACTGCAGCGCCTATCAGGCTCAGCTCAATGCCGCCCAGGCTGCAGCTCGGGCTACCCGCGAAGAGCTGAACCACAAGAAACAGCTGGCCGCCCTCAACTCGGTGGGTCGCTTCGAAGTGGCACTGGCCGAGGCTCGGCAGGCACAAGCTCAGGCCGAAACCCAGGTGTACCAGGTACAGGTGAAGCGCTGCAGCGTCACGGCGCCCTTCAATGGGCGCGTGGTTCTGCGCCGCGCCCAACCCCACGAGAGTGTGGCCAGCGGCACTCCGCTGCTGGATGTGGTGGACAACGGCACGCTGGAAATCTACCTGCTGGTGCCGTCGAGCTGGCTCAGCCGCCTGCAGCCGGAGCAGACCTTCGACTTCACCCCCGACGAAACCGGCAAGCCGATCAAGGCCAAGGTCAAGCGCCTAGGTGCACGTATCGATGAAGGCAGCCAGACCCTGCTGCTGATCGGTAGCCTGCCCGATGACGTCCAGGGCCTGCTCGCCGGCATGAGTGGTACGGCCCAGTTCCAGGTGACGGAATGAACGCACCACTGCCCGGCACGGCAGAGCGCGTTTTCGCCCTGTTTCTGGGCCTCGAGCAACAGGCGCGCAAGGCCGCCAACTGCGAACAGCTGGCCTTCGCCATGGTCAATGACGGCCAGGCATTGTTCGGTTTTCGCCATGCGGCGCTGTTGATCGCCGGCAAGGTGCAGGCGCTGACCGGCATCAGCGTGGTGGAGGCGCATTCTCCCTTCGTCGCCTTCGTCGAACGGGCCAGCGAGACCCTGCTCAAGCACGAACGTCTGGATGAGGGACATAACGTCGACCCCTGCCATCTGGACGAACAGACGCGCGCGGACATGAACGATCTGTCCGCCGCACATGCCTACTGGCTGCCGCTGAAGAATCGCAGTGGCGAAACCTTCGGCGGCCTGTGGCTGGCCCGCGACAACCCTTTCAGCGACGCCGAGCAGTCGCTGCTCAGGCAGCTGGCCGACACCTACGCTCACGCCTGGCTGGCGCTGCAGCCACACAAGCCCTGGCGCATGCGCTGGCCACGCAAGAAGCTGGTGGCGGTTGCGGCCGCACTTTCGCTGCTGTTGCTGATCCCGGTGCGCCAGTCGGTACTGGCGCCTGCCGAAGTCGTGCCGCTGGGCGGCCGTGTTGTCGCTGCGCCGCTGGATGGCGTGATCGCCGAGTTCCTGGTCAAACCCAACCAGAGCGTCGCGACCGGCGACCTGCTGGTGCGCTTCGATGCCACCAGCCTCAAGGCCCAGGCTGACGTCGCGGAGCGCGCGCTGGGCGTGGCAGAGGCCGAACTCAAGGCCAACAGCCAGCGCGCCTTTGCCGATGCCGAATCCAGCGCCCGCCTCGACCTGCTGGCTGCGCGCGTCGAGCAGAAGCGTGCCGAGCGCGACTATGCCCGGCAACTGCTGGCTCGCAGCGAAGTGCGCGCCGAGCGGGCGGGCATCGCGGTTTTCGCCGACGCCGAGCGCCTGACCGGCAAGCCCGTGCAGACCGGCGAGCGGCTGATGCAGATCGCCGACCCGACCCAGGCCGAATTGCGTATCGAACTCCCCGTGGGTGACGCCATTGCCCTGCAGCCGGGTGCCGAAGTGGCACTGTTTCTCGACAGCGATCCGCTCAATCGCCATGCGGCGCAGCTTGAGCGCTCCGCCTACGAAGCCCAGACCACCGCCGCCGGGCAGTTGGCCTATCGCCTGGATGCGCGCTTCGTCGAGGCGCCACCGCGCGTAGGGCTGCGAGGCACCGCCAAGCTGTTCGGTGAGCGAGCCCCGCTGGCCTATTACCTGCTGCGTCGCCCCCTGGCCGCCGCCCGCCAGAGCCTCGGTTTCTGATGTTGCCTGCCCTGCGCCCCGACCTGCAGCTGTCACCGGCAGCCCCCGGCCTTGACGGCGCGCCACAGTGGACGCTGGCAGACCCGCTACGCGGTCGCTATTTCAAACTCGGCGCCGCCGCCGTACGCCTGCTGCGTCACTGGACACTGGGCGAGCCGCAGCGTGTTCTGGCCGCCGCCAATGCCGAACCTGGCCTGCCATTGGGCCAGGCCGAACTGGAGGACATGCTGCGTTTTCTCAGCAACCACGACCTGATCGCCGCCCTGGACGACAAACAGCGCGCCAGCTACGCGATGAAAGCCGCCGCCCAGCGCCAAAGTCCGTGGAAACGGGTGCTGCATCAATACCTGTTCTTTCGCATTCCACTGTGGCGGCCCGATCCTTTCCTCAACCGCGCCTGGCCCGTGCTCGAACGCCACGGTTCCTGGCTGCTGCGCTGGGGCCTGCCGCTGGTCTTCGCCCTGGGACTGTTCCTGGTGATGCGCGACTGGCAGCGCTTTCTTGCCACCTTCCCCCACCTGTTCAGCCTCGGTGGAGCCCTGGCCTTCGGAGTCGCGCTGACGTTCGCCAAGCTCTGTCACGAGTTCGGCCACGCCTTCATGGCCAAGCGTGCCGGCTGTCGGGTACAGAGCATGGGCCTGGCGTTCATGGTGATGCTGCCGATGTTCTATACCGACGTCAGCGACGCCTGGCGCGTGCGCGACCGGCGCTCGCGACTGCTGATCGGCGCAGGCGGTGTGTTCGCCGAGCTGTTGTTGGCGGTGCTGGCACTGCTGGCCTGGTCATTGCTGCCAGACGGCCCCTTGCGCACCTCGGCCTTCATGCTGGCCAGCGCCACCTGGATCACCACCCTGGTGATCAACCTCAACCCCTTCATGCGCTTCGATGGCTACTTCCTGATCAGCGACCTGTGGGGCGTCGATAACCTGCAGAACCGTGCCTTCGCCCTGTGTCGCTGGCGCCTGCGCGAAGCGCTGTTCGGCTATGGCGAGCCGGCACCGGAACCCTGGTCGCCCAGCATGACCCGGCGCCTGCTGATCTGGGGCTACGGTTCCTGGATATGGCGCGCGATCCTGTTCCTTGGTATCGCGCTGGCGGTCTATCACCTGTTCTTCAAGGTGCTCGGCATCTTCCTGATGCTGGTGGAACTGCTCTGGTTCATCGGTCTGCCCATCTGGCGCGAACTGGGAGAGTGGTGGCAACGCCGCGAGCAGGCTGACTCGCGCAAGGTACTGATCACCGGCCTCGCCCTTGGCGCAGTACTGCTGGTGCTGGTGGTGCCCTGGCGCAGCTCGGTGGAAATACCGGCCCTGCTCGAAGCGTCACGTACCAGCGCCCTGCATGCGCCGGTAGCCGCTCGCCTGAAAGCCGTGCACGTGCAGGACGGCCAGAGCGTTGCGGCTGGCGACCTGCTGCTGGAGCTGGACTCACCCGATCTCGACTCGCGCCAGGCCATCGTCCGTCGCGAAATCGACATTCTTCAGTTACAGCTACGCCGCCAGTCCGCACGCAGCGAAACGGCGGCCGATGCCGGCATCCTCGAACAACGCCTGGCCGAAGCGGTGGCCGAATACCGCGGCCTGGCCGCCCAGCGTGAGCGCCTGCAACTGCGCGCCCCGCAGGCCGGCACAGTACGCGACCTGCAACGCGACCTGACCCCTGACCGCTGGCTGCATCCGGCCGAGGCGCTGGCGCGCATCGTCGAGCCGGGGCTACGCCTACGCGGTTATCTGGCCGAAGAAAGTCTCTGGCGGATCGAAGCGGGTAACGAGGGACGTTTCATCACCGACGATCCGGCACGCCCGGCAATGCGAGTGCGGCTGGACGAGGTGGACGCCACTGGCGTCGCCTACCTGGAGCTGGAAGCACTCAGCTCCGATCACGGTGGCCCCATCGCTGTACGCCGCGACGCACAGCGCCGTGCGGAACCGGTGCAGGCGCAATATGGCGTACGCCTGACCCTGCTGGATGGCGACATCCACCCCGATCATCCCCTGCGCGGCATGGTGGTGCTGGACGGTGAACGCCAGTCGCTGCTGGGCGCCGCCTGGCGGCGGATCGCGGCACTTGGCGTACGCGAGAGTGGTTTCTGAGGTACGTCAGGCTGCTGACTGCGGCTCGCGGCGCATCTGGAGCTGAACCGCATCCTCCGCGCCGGATAGGGCACGAAACCCCAGCCGCTGGTAGAGACGCAGAGCGGGATTGTGGCGCATCACCGCCAGCTCCAGCGCCTTGCCCTGCAGGTCGGCCTTGCCGATCAGCGCCTTCAGCAAGCGCTCTCCCAGGCCCTGCCCGCGGTAGCGCTCCAGCAGGCCGATATCCAGCAGGCGAATGGCTTGCGCTCCCTCGTGCCAGGTGAGTGCCCCGACCGGCTCTGCATCGATCAGTACGACCTCAGTACGGGCATCCGGGTAATGACTGGCGAAAACCTGGCGCTGCAGTTGCCATTGCTGCTCCAGCAATTGGGGACAGGCTGCCAGCAGCTCAGGCTGCAGACCCCGCAGTTGGGCGAATAGCTGGCGCAGCCAGGGCTCGTCGGCCTCACTAGCAACACGTCGCTGGAGCTCACTGCCGGCCTTCATCTCGTTCATGGGCTGCTATATTTCCCCTGCTTGGCAGGCAATGCCAATTATTCCTAAGCACAGGGAGTGACCCATGCTCATCGATACCCAAGGCCTCAAGGCTCGGTCTTTCAACGCGGAAATCGGCCAGTTGTTCACGGCAGAGACCGTTCCCGATCCCGTCCAACTGACCCTGCACAGGCTGGTAGAGGGAGCCGTGGCGAACAACGGTTATCGCACGCCCTTCTCGCTGATCTTCACCACCCCCATGAACGTGCTGCTGCTGGAGGCACAGTACCGCCTCAAGAGCGCCAGCGGCCGCGAATACATGCTCTACCTGAGCCCGATCGTCTCCCCTGGCGACGGCCTGCGCCACTATCAGGCCCAGTTCAACTAGGCCTGATAGTGGCGACCGATCAAGGGCGTTCTGGATAGAGCCCCACGACACAGATGCACTGCGTCAGGGCCAGTACCGGCTGCAGTATGCCCACAGGCTGGTTCTGACCACTGACCGCTAGCTGAACGCTCATCTGCAGTTGCGCGGGTAACTGCACAGAGCCTGGCGCGGGCGCGTAGATCTGTACCGCTACGTCCTCGCGACCATAGTTGCCAAGGCTTTGTCCGGGCGTGCTGGTTGGCGAGGCCTGGCTTGCAGTGGCGGGGGAGTCCGCTTCCTGCAGGGCCACGTTCACCTGAGTAACAGCATCGTGATGGTGCTGGGGCAGATTGTTCAGCAGCAGTGTGGTGCTTTCCGTCCCGGCCATCTCGCCAGGCTCATACTGCCCGCCGGCCCCCACCGCGACCCGCCCATTGAGGTTGGGCAAACCGAAGGTGGTGGTGCCATTACCTCCATAGGTAGTTCCTAGCAGAGAGAACAGTGCATCGAACTGGGCAATCGACAAAAGCTGCCCACTACAGGTCATCCAGCCTCGCGGCGCGAAGTTTCCAGCAAAGGGGGCGACTACCCCCATGTAGCTGTCGATATCCATTGCAATACTCCTCGAGCCATCAATCGCGTGGGGGGAAGATCCCTTGCTGGCAGATGATGTAGTTGATGACGGTGAAGGGCTGGAGGATGGAGAAAGGCTGGTTGCCGCCTGTAGCGCCCACGGCCACGGTGGCCGTCGTGCTAAGGGGTAGGCTGACCGAACCAGGGGCCGGCGCGTAGATCTTCACGTCGACTGACTCGCGGCCATAAGCGCCGGAGGCACTGGCCAACACAGTGCTGGCTGTCGGCGTGGCCGTGGTGGCAGCAGCGCTGCTGGTCGGCAAGGAGGCGCTGGCCGAGACCGTGGCAGCATGGTTGTGAGCGGGCATCTGCAGTTGTGTCAGGGTCATGGTTTCCTGGCCTGCCTGCTGCCCCAGAGGATGCAGCGTGGTGCCTGGCGACTGCCCTGCCCCCATGGGTACACGGCCCTGCAGGTTGGGCAGGGCGAAGTTGTTCTGGCCGTTCCCCCCATAGGTCGTGCCGATGACGGCAAAGAGCGCTTGGTTCTGATTGATTGGCAGCAATTGCCCCTGGCAAAAGGCCCAGTTACGGGGCGCGAAGTTGGGTGCCCAACCACTGATCGCACCAATGTAGGACTGATCGCTCATGACTATTCCTTTTCGATTATGGTCGCGTGATCACGGAGTCGCTCGATCCGCCGACTTCTTCCTTGCGGCCCGAGCCGATAAGAACCATAGCTGACATCCTTACAGGCAAAGATTTATTTCTCGGGGCTCCTAGCCATTGCCGCAGGAACAACTAAACTCCTTCTATGGCCATTGAAGGCACAATGCCATCACTCACCCTTGCATGCCCATTCACCAATCCACGTAGAGCCTCGGCAGTAGAGGAAACATGAGCGGTGAGTTCAGGGAGGAAGTCCAAAATGTTCCGCAATCTGTCGAAATTCTTGACCCGCAGCAAACCCCAGGCTGGCTCGCTGCACGCCCCCCTGGCCATCAGCCTCGAAGCCCGCATGATGTTCGACGGCGCCGTGGCCGCTACCGTCGCCGAGACCGCCGCCAGCCAGCCTACCGATACCCCGGATGCGCCCAGCACCACCGATGCCTCGCATGACACCCTGGCGGCAGCGCCAGAGAGTGCCTCGTCCGACCAGCGTCAGGATCTCGTGTTCATCGATGGCAAGGTGGCCGACAAGGAGCAACTGATCGCCTCACTACGCCCTGGAGTCGAGGTGGTGGTACTCGACGGCAGTCGCGATGGCCTGCAACAGATCGCCGACTATCTGCAAGGCCGGCAAGACATCGACGCCATCCATATTTTCAGCCACGGCGAGCAGGGCCTGCTGAAACTGGGCACGAGCTCGCTGGACAACCAGAACGTCGCCAGCCGTTCGACCGAGCTGGCCGCCATCGGCGCCAGCCTCAGCAGCGACGGCGACATTCTGCTCTACGGCTGCGACATCGGCCGTAGCGAGAGTGGTGCAGCGCTGGTGGAACAACTGGCAGCGCTGACCCAGGCCGACATCGCCGCCTCCTCCGACAGAACCGGCGCTACCGCCATGGGTGGCGACTGGGATCTGGAGCGACGTAGCGGTGATATCGCCGATCACGCGATTTTGGACATGGCGCAACTGGCGAATTACGACAATCTGCTGGCGCTGCCCTCGCCCAACCAGTCGTTTAGCGATACCTACTGGAACAACAATACCGGCAGCAATACCGTCGACGGTTTCACCATCACCGAATCGACCGGCGCGACCCGGGCCAGCTCACCCGACTCCATCTATTTTCAAAACAGTTCGGTGAAGGATGTCGACGACAACTACTACTACGAGCTGACCTGGACGGCAGACAACGTCGACCTGGGTACATTCGACCTAGACGGCATGGTGATCCAGAGTTTCGGCGGCAACTATCGCCTCGACTTCAGCGCCACCTCTGGCGGTGTCGCCGTCTCTGAGTCATTCACCTACAGCACTGCTCAAGGGCCACTGACCGTCGATCTGGATGCATCCAAATTCAATGACATCTCGTCGTTCACCCTGCGCGTGACCAACCTGAACGGCGCCACATCGGTTGCCAACATGGATCTGCAGCAACTGAATCTGACAGACCTGAGAGGCGCCAATAACCCTCCCACGATTGGCAACCTCAACGGCGATAGCGTCGCCTGGGCCGGTGCGGGCAGTACCGTGCAGCTCGATGTGGGCAGCAATGCCAGCCTGACCGATGCCGAACTGGGCGCGCTGAATGGTGGCAATGGCAACTGGTCCGGCGCCAGCCTGGTGATCCAGCGCAACGGCACGGCGGTGGGCAGCGATGTGCTGGGATTCGACACCAGCGGCGCCCAGTTCACCGTCAGCGGCAGCAATCTGCAGTCGGGGGGCCAGACCTTCGCCACCTTCACCAACAGCAATGGTGTGCTGACCGTCAATTTCACCAGCAGCTCCACCAACGCCACCACGGCGCTGGTCAGCGACGTGGCGCGGCACATCACCTACCGCAACGACACGCCGGCCGGCGACGCCACCATCAGCTTTACCCTCAATGACGGTGCCGGTGGCAGTGCCAACGCCACGACCACGGTCACCAGCGATTTCATATACGTAACCAACAACACCGACACCGCCGCCATCAACGTCAGCAATGGTGTGAGTTTCAGCGAAGCCATCGCCATTGCCGCGGCCGACAACACCGGCTCCCAGACCATCGTCTTCGATGGCTCCCTGGCCGGCCAAACGCTCAACCTCAATGTCGTGTCGATCAACGAGAGTCTGACCTTCGATCTCGATGCGGTGAGCGGCCTGACCCTCACCGGCGGCACCATCACCCTGGCCGGCGGCACTACCCAGACCTTCACCAACGGTTCGGGCGACACTGCTTCCATCGTCAGCGTGGTCGCCGGCAGCGGTGCCCTGACCAAGGCGGGGGCCGGCAACCTGACCCTGGCCGGCTCTGGTAATACCTTCAGCGGTGCCACCAGCATTTCCGCCGGCACCCTGACGGTAAGCGGCGGCGATGCCATCGCCAGCACCAGCAGCGTGAACGTCTCGGCCGGAGCCACCCTGGCGCTGGCCGGCAACGAGACCGTCGGCAACCTCTCCGGCGCGGGTTCGATCAACCTCGGCAGCAGCAGCCTGACGACGAACCAGACAGCGGACACCACCTTCTCCGGCAATATCAGCGGCACCGGCGGCCTGAATCTCAACCAGATCGGATCCGCCACCTACTCGACGACCCTATCCGGTACCAACACCTACACCGGCAGTACCATGTTGCTGAACTACGGCTGGCTCAAGCTCAATGGCGATGCCTCCATGTCCGACAGCAGCGCCGTACGGGTCAACGGCAACAGCGTCCTGACCCTGCAGTCGGACCAGACCATCGGCAGCTTGGCGAGCAACAGCGCCACCGCCAGCATCCAGTTGGGCAGCTACACCCTTACCTCCGGGGGCGACAACACTTCCACCTCGGTCTCGGGCGTGGTGTCCGGCACCGGCTCGCTGGTCAAGCAGGGCAGCGGCACCCTGACCCTGTCCGGCAGCAATACCTACGGCGGCACCACCAGCGTCTCCGCCGGCACCCTGTCGATCGCCGGTGACAGCAACCTCGGCAGTGGCGCCGTCAACCTGGCGGGAGGGTCCGTGCTCGACGTCTCTGGCCCCACCACCATCGACAACGCCATCGTCCTGACCGGCAACAGCAGCATCGGCAACAGCAACGCCGTCACCCTCAGCGGAGCCATCAGCGGTGCCTATGACTTGTCGAAAACCGGCGCAGGCACCCTGACCCTGTCAGGCAACAACAGCTACGGCGCCACCTTTGTAAACGCAGGCACACTGTCGATCGCAAACGACGGCAACCTGGGATCGGGGGCGGTGAACCTGGCCGCAGGCACCACCCTGGCGCTGACCGGTGCAACCAATGTCGACAACAGCATCGTCCTCGGCGGCGATGCCTCGATCAGCGCGGCGGCCAACGCCACTCTGTCAGGCGTGATCAGCGGCGCCTTCACCCTGACCAAGGCAGGCGCCAACACCCTGACCCTGACCGGCAGCAACACCTACGGTGCCACCACCGTCAACGCCGGCACCCTCAGCGTGGCCAGCGACAGCAACCTCGGCAGCGGCACGCTGACCTTGGGCGCCGGCACGACCCTGGCGGTGACCAGCGCCACCACCATCGACAACGCCATCGCCCTGAGTGGCGCTGCCACCGTGAACACCAGCGCCGACACCACCCTCTCCGGGGTGATCAGCGGCAACAACAATCTGACCAAGGCCGGCTCCGCCGTGCTGACCCTGACCGGCAACAACACCTACAGCGGCAGCACCAGCGTCAGCGCCGGTACCCTGAGCGTTGCCAGCGACGCCAACCTGGGCGCCGGCAGCCTCAACCTGGCCAACGGCACCACCCTGCAGATCACCGGCAACACCACCATCGACAATGCCCTGGCACTGACCGGCCTGGTGACCGTCAACGCCGGCGCTGCGGCCACCCTGTCCGGCACCATCAGTGGCACGGGCAGTCTGACCAAGACGGGCGCCAGCAACCTGACCTTGTCGGGCAGCAACACCAACACGGGTACCACCAGCGTGTCTGCCGGCACCCTGGTGGTCGACGGCAGCACCAGCAGCGCTACCATTGTGGCCAATGGCGCCACCCTGGCCGGCGGCGGCACCCTGGGTGGCGACGTCATCGTGCAGAACGGCGGCACCCTCTCCCCGGGCAACAGCGGCGCCGGCACCCTGACCGTCAGCGGCAATCTGACCCTGGATGCAGGCAGCACCCTGGCGCTGGACATCAACGGCACCACCGCCGGCACCGGCTACGACCGGGTGACGGTCAACGGCACCGTCGACGTCTCCGGCGCCGCCCTGGCGGTCACCCATGGCTACGCGGCCGGCAGTGGCGACAGCTACACGGTGATCGTCAACGATGCTGCCGATGCCGTGACCGGCACCTTCAGTGGCGTCAGCGAGGGCGGCAAGTTCAACGCCGCCGGCAACGGCACCGAGCTGACCACCAGCTACATCGGCAGCAGCGGCAACGACCTGACCCTGACCGCCCCCATCGCCCCGACCGTCACCAGCGTCTCGTCCAGCACCGCTAACGGCACCTACAAGATCGGCGATGTCATCACCGTCACTGTGCGCTTCGACTCAGCGGTGAACGTGACCGGTACTCCGACCCTGACCCTGGAAACCGGCACCACCGACCGGGTACTCGACTATGTGTCCGGCTCGGGCACCGACACCCTGAGCTTCAGCTACACCGTGCAGGCCGGCGACAGCTCCGCCGACCTCGACTACGCCTCCACCTCGGCCCTGAACCTCAACGGCGGCAGCATTCAGGACGGCACCAGCCAGTCCGCCATCCTCACCCTGCCGACGCCTGGGGCCGCCGGTTCCCTAGGCGCCAACAAGGCCCTGGTGGTGGACGGTGTGCGCCCGGCTGCCAGCAGCATCACTCTCAGCGACACGGCGCTGCGGATCGGCGAAACCGCCACCGTCACCGTGACCTTCAACGAAGCCGTGCAGGGTCTGGACATCGGCGACTTCAGCGTGGCCAACGGCAGCCTCAGCGGCCTCAGCAGCAGCGATGGCGGCGTGACCTGGACGGGCACCTTCACTCCGAGTACCAACATCGCCGATGCCAGCAACATCATCACCCTCAACAACAGCGGTGTGATGGATCTGGCCGGCAACATCGGCAGCGGCAGCACCGATTCGGCCAACTATGCCATCGACACCCAGCGCCCAACGGCAGCCATCGTGGTGAGCGATACCGCACTGAAGGCCGGGCAGACCACCACCGTCACCATCACCTTCAGCGAGGCGGTGACCGGGCTGACCACCGCCGACTTCAGCGTGGCCAACGGCACCCTCAGCAACCTGTCCACCTCGGACAACATCACCTGGACCGCCACCCTGACGCCAGATGGCAACGTCACCGACAGCAGCAACCTGATCACCCTGGACAACACCGGCTATACCGATACTGCCGGTAACTCGGGAAGCGCTTCCACCGACTCCAACAATTACGCCATCGATACCCAGCGCCCGACGGCCACCGTCGTGGTCGCCGATACGACATTGAAGGCCGGCCAGAACACCACCGTCACAATCACCTTCAGCGAGGCGGTGACTGGGCTGACCACGACCGACTTCAGCGTGGCCAATGGTGCACTCAGCAACCTTAGCTCGGGCGATGGCGGGCTGACCTGGACGGCGACCCTGACACCGGACGCCGACGTCACCGACGCTACCAACCTGATTACTCTGGACAACACCGGTTATGCCGATGCCGCCGGCAACACCGGCGTCGGCAGCACCGACTCCAACAACTACGCCATCGACAGCAAGGCACCGACTGTCACCTCGGTCAACGTGCCAGCCAACGGCACCTACGTGGTGGGAGACACCCTCGACTTCACGGTGAACTTCGACGAAGCGGTGACCGTCGACACCACAGGCGGTACCCCGCGCCTGGCAATCACCCTGGATACCGGCGGCACCGTTTACGCCAACTACCTCAGCGGCTCAGGCAGCTCCGCACTGGTATTCCGTCTGAGCATTGCCAATGGCCAGCAGGACAGCAACGGCATTGCCATCGGCAGCAGTCTCCAGGCCAACGGCGCGACACTGCGCGATGCCGCCGGTAACGATACCGCTACGGCTCTCAACAACATCGGCACCACCACCGCCGTACTGGTGGATGCAGCCGCACCGCAGGTGACAGGCATCGCCCTCGACGGAACATCGCCCACCACCAGCAGCACCCTCGGTTTCACCGTCACGTTCAGCGAAGACGTCAACGGCGTCGATCTGGCCGACTTCGCCCTGGCCACAACAGGCAGCGCCAGCGGTACCCTGCTCTCGCTGGTCCAGGTCGATGCACGCACTTACCGCATTACCGTCGGCGGCGTGACCGGCCAGGGCGCCCTCGGTCTGTCACTCACGGCCGCCGGTAGCGGCATCGTTGATGGCATCGGTAACACCTTGCAGAGCAATTTCTCCAGTACCGGCTACACGCTGGGAGGGCTCAATACCGGCGATCCGGAGTTCCGTGCCAACCCGACACCAAGCGTACCGACCGCACCGGTTACGCCAACTCAACCGAGCATGCCCAGCGCACCGCCACCCATTACCACCTCGCCACTGCTGCCACCGCCGCTGTTCGACGTGCCAACTATCGGCAGTGGCATACCTACGCTGGGAAACATCTTCATCAACAACGGCGCACTGTCGCCCAGCTACATCGCCCAGGTGTTCTCCAGCAGCGATAGCGGTGCCTCCTCTGGCGGTGCTGTCGGCTTCCTCGGTTTTGGGGGCGGCGACGGCGGAGTATTCGGCACCAGCAGTTTCTCCAGCATGTTCAGCAAGGACGTACCGCAGGAGTCAGGCGATATCCAGCTTCGCTGGGGTAATTCCACCGGCAGTGGCTTGGGCGGGGGAGAGATTCTCGGAGCAGCGACTCTGAGCCAGCAACTGCAGGAGATAGGTGAAAGCGAGCAACGCCAGATAAGAGATCTGGCCTGGGCGCTGGGAGATATTCCGTTGCAGATGCCACAAGCGTAATCGACACAACAGATAAGAATCGAATGAGTGCCGTACTAGGGGGCGGTCCAAGGATGAGCAAAGCAGCGAAATTTTTCAGTATCAGCCTACTGGCGTTAGCCGTTGGCGGTTGTGCGGTGACCAGCACACCCATCGACCGCAGCGTAAGCGAGCAACGCGCCCAGCAGGATCTGGCGATCATGTTCAAGGATCAGGAGCCACTCAGTGGCCCGCTGACCTTGCACGAAGCCATGGCTCGCGCAGTGAAGTACAACCTCGAAGCACGCCTTAAGGTCATGGAAGAAGCCATGGCCCAGCGCCAGGTCGACCTGGCCACCTTCGACATGCTGCCACGCATGGCACTGTCCGCCGGCTACGCCGGGCGCAACAACATCAGCGCCTCCAGCAGCCAGAGCATCGAAACCGGCACCCAGTCGCTGGAGCCATCCACCTCGCAAGACCGCGACCGTGGCGTCGCAGACCTGACCATGGTGTGGAACGTGCTGGACTTCGGCGTCAGCTACGTCAGCGCCAAGCAGCAAGGCGACCAGCGCCTGATCGTTCAGGAGCGCCGCCGCAAGGTGATGCATACCATCATCCAGGATGTGCGCTCGGCCTACTGGCGTGCCGTGGCGGCGGATCGTCTGCTGACTCAGATCGACAGCCTCATGGCACGCGTCGCCCAGGCACGCGATAACAGCCAGCGCCTGAGCGAACAACGCATCGGCGATCCGATCCAGGCCCTGAGCTATCAGCGCGCGCTGATCGAGGCCACGCGCCAGCTGGAAGAGCAGCGCCGTGCCCTGTCGCTGGCCAAGACCGAGCTGGCCACCCTGATCAACCTGCCACTGGGCACTCAGGTCCAGCTGGCGCCTGACACCGGTTATCAGATGCCGGAACTCAAGGTGGAGCTGGACACGCTGGAACAGGAGGCACTGGCCAGTCGACCGGAACTGCGTGAGCAGGATTACCAGGCGCGCATCAGTGCTGCTGAAACTCGCAAGGCCATGCTGCGCCTGTTGCCGGGCCTGGAGTTCTCCGCTGGCGGTCACTACGACAGCAACAGCTTCCTGGTGAACCAGAGCTGGGCCGACTATGGCGTGAAAGTCACCTGGAACCTGTTCAACGTACTTTCCGCGCCAGCCGCCATTGATGTCGCCAAGGCCGGCCAGGAAGTCGCCGACGCCCGTCGCCAGGCCATGTCGATGGCGATTCTCGCCCAGCTTCATGTGGCAAACGCCAACTTCCGCGAGGCCCAGCGCCAGTTCCAGACCAGCCAGCAACTGGCGGGGCTGGACGGGCAGATCGTCGAGCAACTGCGCAATCGCTACCAGGCACAGGGTATTGGCGAGCTGGAGCTGATCCAGGGTGAGCTGAACACGCTGCAGGCTGACCTACGCCGCGACCTGGCCTACGCCGAGTTGCGCAACAGCTATGGTCAGCTGTTCGCCAGCGTCGGTCTCGACCCGCTGCCGGAGAGCATCGCCTCCGACAGCATCGCGGACATCGCCGCCGCCCTCTCCAGCCGAGAAGCGCAGTGGCAGGCTGGCCAGCTCTAGTCCTCAAGACTCGCCTTCGAGGCTGACGAGCCGGCGCTCGATCACCTCCCGCCCCTCGCGGCGGGAGGTGATCGAACGCCCCAACTCGAGCATCATGACGCTAGGCTCTGTACGAAAAGTGCCTGCGCTCGGTGATGCTTCGTTAAAAACAGGTTCGGAATGCTCATTTACAGCTCGTAAACTCCGCTTCCTCACCCGTTTTTGCCTCGCCTGACCTTCGCTCGACGACTTTTCGTACAAACCCTAAGTCGGTGCTGTGCAGACGACAGCTCCGCTCCATCGCGCTGCGAGCTGTGGACCTTGAGGCTCAGGCCTGCGGCCAAGCTGCCAGGCGCCTGCCGGACCCTAGATAACCTCACCCGATTCGGCCTTGATCAGCTGCGTTTGCGGCTGTTTCTGCAAGTCGAGATTGGCTACAGGCAGCACTTGATTCTCACCGTATGCAGCCAGCAACAGGGACCAGACAGGGAGAGGGGCAACAGCAACACGCATGACGTGAATCCGCTGCCGTTCATATTCTGCAACCATGGCTCCAGAATAAAGATAAGCAAGCCCCGCGGCGCATCACACCCAGCACCATCAGCCCCGGCAAGGTGCTTGCAGCCCTGATCGGGAAGCAACAGACTACGGACCGCCACACCTTCCCTCGTCGCCAAAGGACAGGCCGCCATGCATACCCTCGAACGCATCTATCCCCTGAAGATGGATGAACGCCTGGCCGCCGACCAGGCCACTCTCGACCTGCACCTGCAGCGTTATGCATTCGCCAGCAACTCGCTGCAAGGCTCACGCGTGCTGGATATGGCCTGTGGCTGCGGTTACGGCAGTGCGTTGCTGGCCGAGCGACATCCGGACAAGCAGATCGTCGGTATCGACATCGACCCCGATGCCATCGCCTATGCCCAGGCCAACTACCAGCGACCGAATCTGCGCTATCTGTGTGCCAATGCCGAAACCTTCGCCGACAGCGAAGGCTTCGACAGCATCGTCAGCCTGGAGACCATCGAGCATCTGCCAGACCCGGTGCGCCTGGTGGAAAACCTCGCACGACTGCTGGCCCACGGCGGCAGCATCATTGCCTCGGTGCCGACGACCCCCACGCTCGACGGCAATCCGCACCATCTCCATGACTTCAGCCCGGCGAGCTTCGCGCGCCTGTTCCGCCGTCACGACCTGCGCGCGCAGGAGCGCTTCGAGCAGATCCAGCGTTGGGAGTTTTCCGGGTTGTTCAAGAAACCCGAGAAAAAGGAGGCCCGCCAGCATCGCTCGGAAGGCGTCGGCAATGCCGTGCTGACGTATTACCGCAGTCATCCGCTGTACCTGTTCAGGCGCTTGTGGTCGATCCTGCGCTATGGCCCCAGCAACCGTTATCTGACCTGCCGGTTCAGCGCAAACTGAAACGAGCCGCACGTCACGACAGCAATGGCGAGCTGAAGCTCTCCCTCTGCCAGGCCCCGATCTGGGCTTCTGCAACAAAAACGCCAGCTCAATGCTGGCGTTTTTGTTCGGCGTCGATGATTCAGCGCGGCACTGCGGGCTTCTTCGACGGCTTCTTGCCCTTGCCTTTACCCGCACCTGCACGCTCGCGCGCAGCCTGCTGATTACGCGCCTCGGCTGCTGCCTTGGCCTGCTCGCGCTTGTCCCAGGGTTTGCTGCCGTCGCTGGCGCGAGGCGGCAAGCCGGTGTGCTGAGTCAGGATCTTGCCAACCTTCTTGCTGCCAGCCGGCGTCGAGTTCTTGCGCCGCGCGCTCTGATACTCATCGGTCTGCGGCTGATAGGTGGGGATCAGCTGATGCTTGCCGTTGCCGATCAGATCGCTGCGCCCCATGCGCTCCAGGGCTTCGCGCAGCAGCGGCCAGCCCTTCGGATCGTGGTAACGCAGGAAAGCCTTGTGCAGGCGACGCTGCTGCTCGCTCTTGACGATCTCGACACCATCGCTCTTGTAGGTGACCTTGCGCAGCGGGTTCTTGCCCGAGTGGTACATGGCCGTGGCCGTGGCCATCGGCGACGGGTAGAAGGCCTGCACCTGGTCGGCGCGGAAGCCGTTGCGCTTGAGCCACAGGGCGAGGTTCATCATGTCCTCGTCGGTGGTGCCGGGGTGCGCGGCGATGAAGTACGGGATCAGGTACTGCTCCTTGCCCGCTTCCTTCGAGAACTTCTCGAACATCTGCTTGAAGCGGTCGTAGCTGCCGATCCCCGGCTTCATCATCTTGTCCAGCGGGCCGCGTTCGGTGTGCTCCGGGGCAATCTTCAGGTAGCCGCCGACGTGGTGGGTCACCAGCTCCTTGACGTACTCCGGCGACTCGACGGCCAGGTCGTAGCGCAGACCGGAGGCGATCAGGATCTTCTTGACGCCCGGCAGCGCACGCGCCTTGCGGTACAGCTCGATCAGCGACGAGTGGTCGGTGTTGAGGTTCTCGCAGATGCCAGGGAACACACACGACGGTTTGCGGCAGTGCTTCTCGATCTCCGGGTCCTTGCAGGCGATGCGGTACATGTTGGCAGTCGGCCCGCCGAGGTCGGAGACCACGCCGGTAAAGCCCGGCACCTTGTCACGCATCTCCTCGATCTCGCGGATGATCGACTCGTGCGAACGGTTCTGGATGATGCGGCCTTCGTGCTCGGTGATCGAGCAGAAGGTGCAGCCACCGAAGCAGCCACGCATGATGTTCACCGAGAAGCGGATCATCTCGTAGGCCGGAATCTTTTCCTTGCCATAGGCCGGGTGCGGCACACGCGCATAGGGCATGCCGAACACGTAGTCCATTTCCTCGGTGGTCATCGGAATGGGTGGCGGGTTGAACCACACGTCCACTTCGCCATGCTTCTGCACCAGCGCACGGGCGTTGCCCGGGTTGGTCTCCAGGTGCAGCACGCGGTTGGCGTGGGCGTAGAGCACCGGGTCGTTGCGTACCTTCTCGAACGACGGCAGGCGAATCACCGTCTTGTCGCGGGTCATGCGCGGGCTTTCGAGAATCTGCACGACCTTGGCTTCGTTCGGGTCTTCGACCTCGCCTTTGCCCTGTTCGATGGCACAGGCTTCGGTGTCCTGGGTGTTCACATAAGGGTTGATGATCTTGTCGACGCGGCCGGGGCGGTCGATGCGCGTAGAGTCGACCTCGAACCAGCCTGCCGGCGTGTCACGACGAATGAACGCGGTGCCGCGCACATCGGTGATGGCGTCGACCTGCTCACCGCGCGACAGGCGCTGGGCGATCTCGACCACGGCGCGCTCGGCGTTGCCGTAGAGCAGGATGTCGGCGGTGGCATCCATCAGGATCGAGCGACGCACCTTGTCCTGCCAGTAATCGTAGTGGGCGATACGGCGCAAGGATGCCTCGATGCCGCCCAGCACCACGGGCACATGGCTGAAGGCTTCCTTGCAGCGCTGGCTGTACACCAGGCTGGCGCGATCAGGACGCTTGCCGGCCAGGCCACCGGGGGTGTAGGCATCGTCGCTGCGGATCTTCTTGTCCGCGGTGTAGCGGTTGATCATCGAGTCCATGTTGCCCGCCGCGACGCCGAAGAACAGGTTCGGCTCGCCGAGCTTCATGAAGTCGTCTTTGCTGCGCCAGTCCGGCTGGGCAATGATGCCGACGCGAAAGCCCTGAGCCTCGAGCAGACGGCCAATGATGGCCATGCCGAACGAAGGATGATCGACGTAGGCATCACCGGTGACGATGATGATGTCGCAGCTGTCCCAGCCGAGCAGATCCATCTCTTCCCGGCTCATCGGCAGGAAGGGTGCGGGCCCGAAACACTCGGCCCAGTACTTGGGATAGTCGAACAGCGGCTTGGCGGCTTGCATATTTTTTGATCAGCGGGCTATTACGAGGGGCGCGGATCATAGCACAAATTTTGACCAAACCAGACCAATACGCTGGGTTTTATGGTGTCTGTAAGCGCACTGACAGGCGCTCAAACCTGACCAACCCGAGCCGCGGGCCGTCAGCCTCGATAATGAGAGCGCGCAAGAATTGGCCATCTCATGGCATTGGCCCTACACCATATTTGTTTTCGTCCGATAACAATCCTGTGCATATACTCAGCTATTCGGCCAGCCGTCTTCAGGACACCTATGCAGCAGCGCTTCGCCCTCCTCCTTGTTCTTCTGCTGGGACTGTCGAGCACGGGCCAGGCGATGCCATCCGTAATGCTCACCGACGCCAGCAGCGGCATGCCGCTCAACGCATATATCGAGCTGCTGGAAGATACTCAGGGCGACCTGTCCATCGATGATCTTGCCGCCGCCGAGCAACAGGCTCGCTTTCAACCCGCCAACGGCCGCGCCAGCGTCGGCCAGAGCCGCAACCCCTGGTGGATCAAGCTCACCCTGCAGCGTGACATGCGTGCACCAGCACGCTGGGTGCTGGAAGTAGGCTCGGTCACCCAGCTCGATCTGCAGCTCTACCTGCCTGACGGCCACGACGGCTGGCAGTTGCGCCAGTCCGGCGAGCGAGTCCCCTACACCGAGAGTCGCGACCACCCGTACCGGCGCATGGTGTTCGACCTGCCGACCCTGAGTGACCAGCCAACGACCTTCTACCTGCGCGCCCTTGACCCCGCCGGCAACTCGTTCCCACTGCGCATCTGGCAACTCGACGATCTCACGCAGCTGGCAGCCCGCGAGAACCTGGCCCTGGGCGTCATCTATGGCGTGGTTTTCGCGCTGCTGCTGTACAACCTGTTCATCCTCATCTCGCTGCGTGACAGGGCGTATTTCTGGTACGTCTTGACCACCGCCTTCGCCCTGCTGTTCATCATGAGCATGACCGGCCACGGCGCGCAGTACCTGTGGCCGAACCATGCGGTTCCCGCCTGGCTGGACCGCATCACCCTACCGTCGCTATGGGGCCTGTTCGCCAGCCGCTTCACCCAGACATTGTTGCAAACGCGCATCTACGTGCGCTGGGCGCACCACCTGTTGAACATGGCCTGCGTGATCTACCTGATCGCTATCGTCCTGAATCTGTTCGACCAACGCCTGCTCGCCGCCTGGGCCATTGCCCTGCTATCGCTGACCAGCATACCTGCCGCCCTGGGCAGTGCCGCGATCCGTTGGCGACAGGGCTTCTTCCCCGCGCAGCTGTATCTGTACGGCTATGGATTGGTCCTGGGCAGCGTCGCCATCCTGCTGCTGCGTACCACCGGCGTACTGCAGCCAGCCGAGTGGAATGCCTATGTTTTCCCACTGGCCGTGGCGGCCGAGTCCATCCTGTTCTCCTTTGCCCTGGCCTACCGCATTCAGATCCTCAAGCAGGAGCGCGCCGTGGCCCTGCAACAGGCAGATCGCGAGAAAACCGCGCGCCTGGCGCAACTGCAGGCCAGCGCTGACGAGCTGCAGGCGGCGGTGACCGCCCGCACCGCGGAACTGGCAGCGACCAACGAACAACTGCGCGAGCGTGAGCGCGAGCTGCAGCATGCGGCCTTCCACGACCCACTGACAGAGTTGCCCAACCGGCGTTATCTGGTCGAACGCTGCGAGTCGGCGCTGGCACATGCCGAACGGCACGACGAAAGCGTGGCATTGCTGTTGATCGACCTGGATCACTTCAAGCCGATCAACGACCGCTTCGGTCATACCGCCGGCGACCTGATGCTGCAGGTCATCGCCAAACGCCTGCGTGAGCACGTGCGTGCAGGTGATGCAGTCGCGCGCCTGGGTGGTGATGAGTTCGCCGCACTGATCTGCGGCAGCGATGCCGAAAGCCAGGCCCGGGAAATCGCCGAGCGTTTGCTGGCAGAACTGTCGGAGCCGGTGCACTACGGCGCCGAGCGTCTGCGCGTGACCATCAGCATCGGCGTGGCGCTCTATCCTCGCCACGCGAAGAACTTCACCAGCCTGTACAAGATCGCCGACCAGGCGCTGTATCGCGCCAAGGAACAAGGCCGTTGCGCGGCACGCGTGCATGGCGACGACGGTGAACTGAGCGAGCAGGCGTGCCTGCAACTGGATGTGCTGAAAGTCCCCAGCGGCCTGGCCTGATCAGCCGATATAGCGTCGCGGTACTCGCGCCGTGACCTTGGTCAGCAGCTCGTAGCCGATGCTGCCGCACACCGTGGCCACTTCATCCACCGGCAATTGGCTGCCCCACAGCTCCACTGGCGAGTCGACGTCGGCCTCTGGCAGGTCGGTGATGTCCACCGCCAGCATGTCCATCGACACCCTCCCCGCCAGCCTGGCGCGCAGCCCCTCGACCAGCACCGGCGTACCGCTCGGTGCGTGCCTCGGGTAGCCGTCGGCATAGCCGCAGCTGACCGTGGCAATGCGCGAGGGCCGCTCGGCGACCCAGGCCGCGCCATAACCGACGCTCTCACCGACAGCCACCTCACGCACCGCGATCACCCGTGCAGCCAGGGTCATGGCCGGTTTCAGCCCCAACTCGCGCGCACTCAACTCAGCGAAGGGCGTGGCGCCGTAGAGCATGATGCCGGGACGCAGCCAGTCCATATGCGCAGCGGGAATGGTCAACACCGCCGCCGAGTTGGCCAGCGAGCGATGATTGAAGTCCAGATCCAGCACGTCGAGAAAGCGCTCGACCTGCTGCTCGGTAAGCGGATGGCCACGCTCGTCGGCACAGGCGAAATGACTGAGCAGATTCAGCTCGGCGACCTGGGCGGCGTCCTCCAGCCGCGCATGCCACTGGCGCAGACTGGCGGCGTCGAAACCGAGGCGATGCATGCCGGAGTCCAGCTTCAGCCAGACGTTGAGTGGACGCGCCAGCTCAGCGGCGAGCAAGGCCTCGGCCTGCGCCGCGCTCTGCAACACCAGATCCAGCCCCAGCTGCGCGGCGATGCCATATTCGCTGGCTTCGAAGCAGCCCTCGAGCAGCAGGATACGTGCCTCGCCGTGCATGGCACGCACTTCGGCCGCCTCCTCCAGACAGGCCACGGCGAAGCCATCGGCGGCCTCGTGCAGCGCCGTCACCACTTCGCGCACCCCATGCCCGTAAGCATTGGCCTTGACCACCGCAAAGGCCTGGCGCCCCGGCGCGCAGCGCTTGGCGACAGCGTAGTTATGGGCAATGGCGGAAAGATCGACGATAGCGGCAAGCGGGCGCATGACAGAGGCCTGAACGAAAAACGGGCGCCCATCTTAACCGCTGGACGCCCGCTTTCATTGATCTGTGCCACCGCCTCGTTGCCGAGCAAAACCCGGCGAGCGCGGAAACGACCTACTCGTCGTCGAACTGGTAGCTACCCGGCGCCAGGTTCTCGAAACGCGAGTACTTGCCGAGGAAGGCAAGGCGCGCAGTACCCAGCGGACCGTTACGCTGCTTGCCGATGATGATCTCGGCCACGCCCTTGTACTCGGTCTCCGGGTGGTACACCTCATCGCGGTACACGAACAGGATGATGTCGGCGTCCTGCTCGATCGCACCGGACTCACGCAAGTCGGAGTTGATCGGGCGCTTGTTGGGGCGCTGCTCCAGGCCACGGTTGAGCTGCGACAGGGCGATCACCGGGCAGTTGAACTCCTTGGCCAGGCCCTTCAGCGAGCGCGAGATTTCGGAAATCTCGTTGACCCGGCTGTCGCCGCTGGAACCCGGGATCTGCATGAGCTGCAGGTAGTCGACCATGATCAGGCCGATCTCGCCGTGCTCGCGGGCCAGTCGCCGCGTACGCGCGCGCATCTCGCTGGGGGAAATACCGGCGGTATCGTCGATGAACAGCTTGCGGTCATTGAGCAGGTTGACCGCGCTGGTCAATCGCGGCCAGTCGTCATCATCGAGCTGACCGGCACGTACCTTGGTCTGGTCGATGCGCCCCAGCGAGGCGAGCATACGAATGACGATGGACTCCGAGGGCATCTCCAGCGAGTAGACGAGAATCGACTTGTCGCTGCGCATCAGCGCGTTCTCCACCAGGTTCATGGCGAAGGTGGTCTTACCCATCGACGGACGACCGGCGACGATGATCATGTCGGCCGGCTGCAAGCCGCTGGTGAGTCCGTCGAGATCGTCGAAACCGGTCGACAGGCCGGTGATCGCATCACCGTTGTTGAACAGCGTATCGATACGGTCGATGGCCTTGACCAGAATATCGTTGATCCCCACCGGACCGCCGGTCTTGGGGCGGTCTTCGGCAATCTGGAAGATCAGGCGTTCGGCTTCGTCGAGAATTTCCTCGCCCGTGCGGCCCTCGGGGGCATACGCGCTGTCGGCGATCTCGTTACTGATGCTGATCAGTTTGCGCAGGGTGGCGCGCTCACGAATGATCTGCGCATAGGCCTTGATGTTGGCAACCGACGGCGTGTTCTTGGCCAGCTCGGCGAGATACGCCAGGCCGCCGACCTGCGACAGCTGCCCTTCCTTGTCCAACTGCTCGGACAGGGTCACCACGTCGAAGGGCTCGTTACGCTCGGCCAGCTTGAAGATGGCGCGGAAGATCAGCCGATGATCATGGCGGTAGAAATCGACATCCGACACACCATCGAGCACGCGCTCCCACGCATTGTTGTCGAGCATCAGGCCGCCGAGCACCGACTGTTCCGCCTCGATGGAGTGCGGAGGCACTTTCAGGGCTGCGGTCTGCAAGTCGTACTGTTCGGGAATGCTGATGTCGTTCATAGGCTCGGGAAGACAGTGCTGCGATAGAAAAACAAAGGGCACGGATCGCCGAAACGATGCCGTGCCCGATTGTCAGCAGACCAGCACCTGAGTGCAAGCCCGCTTGGCGGCTACTAACTAGAGTCTGTTCATGATCTCGCGAGCTAGAGCCCTGCAAGGCGAGAGCTGGTGAGGAAGCGCAGTTTACAAGCAGTAAATGAGCATTCCGAACCAGCTTTCAACGCAGCACGGCGGACGCGCGGCAGATCATGGGCGGGCTCTTAGGCGGCGACCACAATTACCTTGACGGTAGCTTCGACGTCGGTGTGCAGGTGCACAGCTACGTCGTATTCGCCGACCAGACGGATAGTACCGTTGGGCAGACGAACTTCGGCCTTGGCCACTTCAACGCCAGAGGCGGTCAGGGCGTCAGCGATGTCGTGGGTACCGATCGAACCGAACAGCTTGCCTTCATCGCCAGCGGTGGCGGTGATGGTGACTTCCAGCTCAGCCAGTTGAGCAGCGCGAGTTTCAGCGGAAGCTTTCTTCTCGGCAGCCAGTTTTTCCAGCTCGGCGCGACGGGCTTCGAACGCAGCTACGTTTTCAGCGGTAGCAGCGGTGGCCTTGCCTTGCGGCAGCAGGAAGTTACGGCCGTAACCGGCTTTAACGTTCACTTTGTCGCCCAGGTTGCCCAGATTGGCGATTTTTTCCAGCAGGATGACTTCCATTTGGGTCTTACCTCTTAACTTTTAACCTTCACCGTCCGCGGAGCCACTCTTGCGAGCGAGGCGACCGCGAAAATCAAACAGACTGTCGAAAACGGCTAACAAACAGATCAGGTTCCCGGCCATCAGCAACGCCACATACAACCCTATCGACCAAAAGCTCGACAGCTGCTTCATCGCTATCAGGCCGTGCCCCAACGCCAGACCAGCCAGCATCAGCGGCAACATGCAGATCAGGGTAACAGCCCACCCTGCATCACCGAGCAATGACGGCGCCAAAAACACACCTGCGATCAATGCAAGTGCAAACGGCACCGGCAGGCGGATCTGGCGGAACTCCTCACCAAAACCACCCGGGTTGTATAACGACGCCTGCCAGTAACGCGCCAAGGTCAGGCTCAGGACACTCATCGTCAACAACGAGAACGTCATGAAGCCGCCCAGAAGCGGTACCAGCGATGCCTGCTGCATGCTCTGAAGCTGCTCGCTGCTGGGCCCTCCGGCGGATTGCGCGGGCAGTTCAGCAAAGGCCTGTCGAAACGCTTCGGCGATTGCCTCAAGGTTTTCAACCATTGCCACACTGACCACCAGCGCAAACACCACGCCAACTGGCACCAACGCCATCAGAACTCGGCTCCAGGAAGCACTGCTACGCAGCACCTGCGCCAATGCCAGCGTACCCAGCATTACCATCAACACACTCGGATCACCGAGATAGCAGAGGTAAGCGGCGGGCAGCATGGCCCAGATGACGATACCGAGCGCATCACTCAAGCCTCTGCGCAGTAGCACCAAGGCACCTGCAGCAGCGCTTAACCAGGCAAACAACGGCACAATGGCCGAACCCACCACCACGAGGGTGGCTTGCATACGGCCGCGCATGATGTATTCAGCCAGGGCACGCATGCGATCTATTCCTTAACGCTTGTCGACTATCCGATCTCAGCGGCCGTGGCTGTCGGTGTAGGGCAGCAGGGCCAGGAAGCGGGCGCGCTTGATAGCGGTGGCCAGCTGACGCTGATAACGAGCCTTGGTACCGGTGATACGGCTAGGAACGATCTTGCCGGTTTCCGAGATGTAGGCTTTCAGGGTGTTGAGATCTTTGAAATCGATCTCTTTCACGTCTTCAGCGGTGAAGCGGCAGAATTTACGACGACGGAAGAAACGTGCCATGTGATTGGCTCCTCAATAGATCCGTGGATTACTCGTCAGCGTTGTCGCTGTCGTTGTTGTCGCTGTCATCGCCGTCGTTGGACTCGGCGTTTTCAGGACGTTCACGACGCTCGCGGCGCTCACTGCGGTTTTCTTCGGCCTTCAGCATCTCGGACTGGCCAGTGACGGCCTCGTCGCGACGGATGACCAGGTTACGGATCACGGCGTCGTTGTAGCGGAAGTTGTCTTCCAGCTCGGCCAGGGCCTTGCCGGTGCACTCTACGTTGAGCATCACGTAGTGGGCTTTGTGGACGTTGTTGATGGCGTAAGCCAGCTGACGACGGCCCCAGTCTTCCAGGCGGTGAATCTTGCCACCGTCTTCTTCGATCAGCTTGGTGTAACGCTCGACCATGCCGCCGACTTGCTCGCTCTGGTCCGGGTGAACCAGAAAGATGATTTCGTAATGACGCATAAATGCTCCTTACGGGTTGTAGCCTGCCAACTAAGGTGGTCAGGCAAGGAGTGGGTTTTTCTCGTGATGAGCTTGCCAGGCGGTAGGCGCGAAAAGGCCTGCCGTCACGGCAAGGGGCGCCATTCTAGAGAAGCCCCCTGCCGCACGCAAGGCGAATTGGCGAATATTTGAACAATCAGCCCTGGCGCTTGGCCTGGCGCTGACGCACCGCCTCGAACAGACAGACGCCGGTAGCGACCGAAACGTTGAGACTGCTGACGCTGCCCCCCATGGGCAGCTTGACCAGGTAATCGCAATGCTCGCGGGTGAGGCGACGCATGCCCTTGCCCTCAGCGCCCATGACCAGCACCGTCGGGCCGGTCATGTCGAGCTGGTACAGCTCCTGCTCGACCTCACCAGCAGTACCGACCACCCAGAGGCCTTTCTTCTGCAGTTTTTCCAGGGTGCGCGCCAGGTTGGTCACGGCCACCAGCGGAATCACTTCCGCGGCGCCGCATGCCACCTTGCGCACGGTGGCATTGAGCGTGGCGGACTTGTCCTTCGGCACGATCACCGCCAGCGCACCCGCCGCATCGGCAGTGCGCAGGCAGGCGCCGAGATTGTGCGGGTCAGTCACGCCATCGAGCACCAGCAGCAAGGGGACGCTTTCGCTGCGCTCGAGCAGCTCGTCGAGCATGTTCTCGCCCCAGACCTGACTCGGGCTAACTTCGGCGACCACACCCTGGTGTACGCCTTCGGCCCACTCGTCCAGCTCCTGGCGCTCCTTGTGCCCCACCGGCACCCGGTTTTGCGCAGCCAGCTCGAGCATGGGCTGGATGCGCGGCGCCTGACGGCTCTCGGCCAGCCACAACTGCTTAACCCGCTTGGGGTGATGGCGCAACAGCGCCTCCACGGCATGCACGCCGTAGACCTTTTCCAACTGACTCATCGTTTCGCCTTACGCCTGCCCGGCTTGTCGACAGTTGCCTCGACCTTGCCCTTGGGCGCTGGTGCGCCCTTGCGGTGACTGGTCGACTTCTTCGCCGGTGCCGCCTTGCCGCCTTTCTTGGCGCTATCGAGCAGCGCCTTCTTCACTTCGCGACTTTTCTGCACATCGGTATTGCCCATACCGGACTTGCCGCCGCGGCGCGCATCATCGCCCTTGCCGGCCTTGGCCTGGCTCAGTTCGAAGTCGATCTTGCGCTCGTCGAGGTCGACGCGCATGACCTTGACTTCGACACTGTCGCCAAGGCGGAAGCTGCGACCACTGCGCTCGCCGGACAGACGATGATGAACCGGATCGAAGTGGTAGTAGTCGGCCGGCAGCGCGGTCACGTGTACCAGCCCCTCGACATAGATGTCGCGCAGCTCGACGAAGATGCCGAAGCCGGTCACCGCAGTGATCACGCCCGCGAAGGTCTCGCCGACGCGGTCCTGCATGAACTCGCACTTGAGCCAGTTGACCACGTCACGAGTCGCCTCGTCGGCACGACGCTCGGTCATCGAGCACTGCTCGCCGAGCTTCTCCAGGGCTGCCTCGTCGTACGGATAGATGCGCGCCTTGGGCATGATCGTCGCGCCTGCGCGCTCCACGTGCTTGGTTTCACGCTTGGAGCGAACCACGCTGCGAATGGCGCGGTGCACCAGCAGATCAGGGTAACGACGGATTGGCGAAGTGAAGTGGGTGTAGGCCTCGTAGTTGAGGCCGAAGTGCCCTTCGTTCTGCGCGCTGTACACCGCCTGGCTCAGAGAGCGCAGCATCACGGTCTGGATCAGGTGATAGTCCGGACGTTCGCGGATGCTTTCCAGCAGGCGCTGGTAGTCCTTGGGCGACGGACCGTCCTTGGACTTGCCACGCTGCAGCGAAAGCCCCAGCTCACCCAGGAAGGCCTTGAGCTTCTCCAGACGCTCCGGTGGCGGACCATCATGAACGCGGTACAGCGACGGAATCTCGTGATCCTGCATGAAGCGCGCAGTGGCCACGTTGGCGGCCAGCATGCATTCCTCGATCAGCTTGTGCGCATCGTTGCGCTGAGTCGGGCGGATCTCGTCGATCTTGCGGTCGGTGCCGAAGACGATACGGGTTTCCTGGGTCTCGAAGTCGATTGCCCCGCGCTCGTGACGGGCGGCCACCAGCACCTGATACAGCGCATAAAGCTGGTTGAGGTGCGGCAGGACTTCCTTGTACTCGCTGCGCAGGGACTTGCCCTCGCTGCTCTTGGGATCTTCCAGCATCAGGCTGACCTTGTTGTAGGTCAGGCGCGCATGGGAATGGATCACCGCCTCGTAGAACTTGTAGTCGACCATCTGCCCGCTCTTGGACATGGTCATCTCGCAGACCATGGCCAGGCGATCGACATGCGGGTTGAGCGAGCACAGACCGTTGGACAGCTCTTCCGGCAACATCGGTACCACGCGCTCGGGGAAATACACCGAGTTGCCACGCTCGACCGCCTCGGCATCCAGTGCCGACCCAACCTTGACGTAGTGCGATACGTCGGCGATGGCCACGTAGAGCTTCCAGCCACCGGAGAACAGCTTCCAGCGGCTGCTGTTCTTCTCGCAGTACACGGCGTCGTCGAAGTCGCGCGCGTCTTCACCGTCGATGGTGACGAAAGGCAGGTGACGCAGGTCGACGCGTTTCTCCTTGTCCTTCTCGTCCACCTCAGGCTTGAGCTTGCGCGCTTCCTTGACCACCGCCTCGGGCCAGACATGCGGAATGTCGTAGCTGCGCAGCGCCACGTCGATTTCCATGCCCGGCGCCATGTAGTTGCCGATCACCTCGACGATATCGCCCTGCGGCTGGAAGCGCTGAGTGGGCCAGTGAGTGATCTTGATCTCGACGAACTGACCGATGCGCGCACCGGCAGTGCGCCCCGGGGTAACCAGCACTTCCTGCTGGATCTTGGGATTGTCGGGGACGACGAAACCGATACCGTTCTCTTCGTAGTAGCGGCCGACGATGCTCTCGTGAGCCCGCTCGATGACCTCGACGATGCCGCCTTCACGACGACCACGGCGATCGAAGCCGGCGACACGAACCAGAGCACGGTCGCGATCGAACACCAGGCGCATTTGCGCCGGGCTAAGGAACAGATCATCACTGCCATCGTCCGGCACCAGGAACCCGAAGCCATCGCGGTGACCGCTGATGCGCCCGCAGATGAGGTCGAGCTTGTCCACCGGTGCATAAGTGCCGCGGCGGGTATAGATGAGCTGGCCGTCGCGCTCCATGGCGCGCAGACGGCGGCGCAGCGCTTCGAGCTGATCGTCGGTACTGAGACCGAACTCTTCGACCAGTTGCTCGCGGCTTGCAGGCGAACCACGCTCGGCCAGATGGGCCAGGATCAGTTCGCGGCTGGGAATGGGGTTGTCGTATTTTTCCGCCTCGCGGGCGGCCTCGGGATCGAGGGATTGCCAATCGGCCATGTAGGAAGGATTACCTATGCTTATGTATAAAGGTGTATGCCATCTGCCTATTGAAGCGCGAAAACGGCATTCGCGGCAGCTTTTCCGCCGACAATAATTTTTTGCGGTCAGGGGTTTACAAGGTAAATGCCCGCCCGTATAGTTCGCGCCCACAGCGTCGAGCAGACGTTGTAACACGAAGCAGATGATGATTCATCGGTTTCTGTGCCCAGGTGGCGGAATTGGTAGACGCGCTGGTTTCAGGTATCAGTGACTTAACGGTCGTGGAAGTTCGAGTCTTCTCCTGGGCACCAAATTCGTGAAGTGGATTGATAACCCACTTTGCAAATAACGGATGCAACGCTCCGTGTCGGTGACGACGAACATTGCTGCAGTGCCCAGGTGGCGGAATTGGTAGACGCGCTGGTTTCAGGTATCAGTGGCTTAACGGCCGTGGAAGTTCGAGTCTTCTCCTGGGCACCAAAATTCAAAAAACCGAGTCTCATGGCTCGGTTTTTTATTGCCTGCAGAAAAGTACTGGCCTGAGTGCAGCGAGGCGCACCGGGCGCCTCTTCCAGCGATCAAACCTTGAACTGCCCCAGACTGGCCTTGAGCTGCGCCGCCAACTCATCCAGCGCGCGCGCATTGCCGGCAATTGCCGCCACCGCCTCGGCCGCATGCTGCGCTTCGGCATGGATGATCTCGACGCGACCACGCACCGCCCCCGCCCCCTCCGCCTGATGCGCCGCAGCCTGAGTCGCAGCATTGATGGCGCCATGCACCTCGTCCACCGACTGCTGTACAGACTGCTGCAGACGCGCACTGTCGCGCAGTACCTGCAAACCCTCGCTGCCTTGCGCCCCCGCCTGGGCGATTGCGCTGACCGCCTCCTGCGCGCCACGCTGCAAGGCGCTGATGTGGGTCTGGATATCGCCAGTGGACTGCTGCGTCTTGCTCGCCAGCGCGCGTACTTCGTCAGCCACCACCGCGAAACCGCGCCCGCTTTCCCCGGCACGCGCGGCCTCGATGGCCGCATTGAGCGCCAGCAGGTTGGTCTGCTCGGCGATGGACTGAATCACCGTCAGCACCACCTCGATCTGCTCGCTCTGCTTGGCCAGCCGCTCGATCACTGCCGAGCCATCGGCCACACGCGCCACCAACCCCTCGATCAGCGATGACAGACGCTGCGCGATCACCGCATTCTCATGCGCCGCCTCACGAATGGTATCGACGCGCTGCAATGCCTCCTGCATGGCCTGGCTTTCCGCCTGCGCCTCATCAGCCATTTGCTCCAGAGCCTGCAGGCTGCCGGCCACCTCGTCACGCTGGCGACCGGCCGCCGACTCGGCTGCGGCGCCACGCTGAGTGAGGCTACGGATCTGCTCGCCCGTGCGCAGCGCCACACCACCGGACTCACGCACGATGGGCTGCAGCTTGTCCATGAAGCGATTGACCGCCCCCGCCATCTCCCCCACTTCGTCCTGACTGCGGATATCCACCCGCCGCGTAAGATCGCCCTCGCCAGCGGCCAAGTCATTGAGCGCATCACTGAGCAGACGCAGGCGACTCAGCACTCGCCAACCGAGCACGAGCGCCACCACCACCAGCGCCAGCGCGCCAACCAGGAGCAGGCCCAGGGCGATATTCCAACGCAGCCCATCCGCCGCCTGGCGCACCGACTCGCCACCATTGCGCGCCATTTGCTGGGTGTAGCGCTCGGCAGACTGCAGGCGCTCACGCAGGGTTCGCGTCGTCTCCTCCGAAGCACCCGAGAGACTGCTGTCGACCAGCTTGCCAGCACCGTCGACCAGCGCATTGAAACGCCCGTCGAGCGCCTGCAGCTCACGCTCGACCACATCGAGCGACAGGCCCATCTGGATCTTGCCGATGGACGCCCCCATCGGATTGATGTCCGCCTCGACGATATAGACATTGGGATTGCGCGAGGCGGCGTCGACCAGCTTGTCGAGCGGAGACGTGCCCTGACCGGCAGCGATCAACTCACGCACCTGCGCATTACTGCGATTGAAATTACGCGTCAGACGCTTGCCATCGGCATCGTAGATGACCGCGAAGAGCACGGCCGGGTCCTGCTGCGCGATACGCGTCAGCGCCGTCAACGCTGGGATATCCAGATCCCAGATGGACTTGGGCGCGACCCCGGCCAACAGCTGCGCGAGCGATTGACCGGACTGCTTGAGACTCCCCTCCAGCACACTGCGCAATTGCGCCTGCTCACCCTTGAGCTGCGTCGTAAGGCCTTCGGCCAGGCGCGAGCGGGTATTCTGCGAAAGCGCCGTGAGTCCCTGGCTCATCTCCTGTTGCGCAACGTTCAGCTCCTGCCCCAGACGCAGACTCTCACCGCCCAGGCGCTGGGCAAGATCCTCGACCATGTCGTTCACCGAGGCGCGCATCAACCACACGGCCAGCCCCACCTGCACCAGCATGGCCAAGCCGAGCGCGATGAACACCGGACGCAACAGACGACTGCGCAACATCGAAATAATGGCGAACACTGACAGCTCTCCTCAACGAACCTGATCGCTATAACGGCAACTTTGACGATTTGTTGAACGCAGGCAAGCTTCGTGCCCGTTATTCGGATACAAAAAGACCGCCCGAAGGCGGTCTTTTGGCGGATCGAACAATCTCGATCAGGCGAACGGGTGACGCAGCACGATGGTTTCGTTGCGATCCGGGCCGGTGGAGATGATGTCGATCGGCGCGCCAACCAGCTCTTCCACACGCTTGATGTAAGCGCGGGCAGCGGCCGGCAGGTCTTCCAGGGTCTTGGCACCCAGAGTGGACTCGCTCCAACCCGGCATTTCCTCATAGACCGGCTGCAGGCCGATGTAGCTGTCGGCATCGGTCGGCGCATCGACCAGCACCTGGCCGTCAGCGTCCTTGTAACCGGTACAGATGCGGATGGTTTCCAGACCATCGAGCACGTCCAGCTTGGTCAGGCAAAGGCCGGAGATACTGTTGATCTCGATGGCACGACGCAGAATCACGGCGTCGAACCAGCCACAACGACGGGCACGACCGGTGGTGGCGCCGAACTCGTGACCACGCTTGGCCAGGAAGGCACCGATGTCATCGAACAGCTCGGTCGGGAACGGGCCAGAGCCAACACGGGTGGTATAAGCCTTGGTAATACCGAGGATGTAGTCCAGGTACAGCGGGCCGAAACCGGAGCCAGTGGCGATGCCGCCAGCCGTGGTGTTGGAGCTGGTGACGTAGGGGTAGGTACCGTGGTCGATGTCCAGCAGGGAGCCCTGAGCACCTTCGAACATGATGTCCTTGCCCTCACGACGCAGGTCATGCAGCACGGCCGTCACGTCAGCCATCATCGGCTTGAGCAGCTCGGCGTACTCCATGCACTCGTCCAGGGTTTTCTGGAAGTCGATGGCCGGCTCTTTGTAGAAATTGACCAGCTGGAAGTTGTGGTAGTCCAGCAGCTCACCGAGCTTGGCGGCGAAACGCTCGCGGTGGAACAGATCCCCCACGCGCAGACCGCGACGGGCCACCTTGTCTTCGTAGGCCGGGCCAATGCCGCGACCGGTGGTGCCGATCTTGGCGTCGCCACGAGCCTTCTCGCGCGCCTGGTCCAGCGCGACGTGATAGGACAGGATCAGCGGGCAGGCCGGGCTGATGCGCAGGCGCTCACGCACCGGAACGCCCTTCTCTTCCAGCTTGGTGATTTCGCGCATCAGCGCGTCAGGCGCGACGACCACACCGTTGCCGATCAGGCATTCGACGCCTTCACGCAGAATGCCGGACGGAATCAGGTGCAGGACGGTCTTCTCACCGTCGATCACCAGGGTGTGGCCGGCATTGTGGCCACCCTGGTAACGCACGACCGCGGCAGCCTGCTCGGTGAGCAGGTCGACGATCTTGCCCTTGCCCTCATCACCCCACTGGGTGCCCAGGACGACGACATTCTTACCCATAAACTTGTCCTCTTCGCGCAAGCTTCGATGCCGGCCGCTCTGGCCGGCGAAAATGAATTCAGGACGCCAGGGGCGTCACCTGCCAACGTCCATCGTGCAGCGCCAGCAGGCGATCACAGCCCGCTTCGCGCGCATCCGCCTCGCTCTGTCCGGGCAGCGCCTGTACCACGCGCTCACCCTCACCACGCAGACGACGAACGGCCTGCCACAGATAAAGGTCATGATTATCCGGTGCCCAGACGCCACTGACCGTGTCGTCCAGACGCATGTCACCCAGGGTCACCAGGGTTTTCAGGTCGGTCGAGAAGCCCGTGGCCGGGCGCGCCCGACCAAATACCGCACCCGTGTCGTCGTAACGACCACCCTGCGCAATGGCACCACCCTCACCCGGAACGAAAGCGGCGAACACCACACCGGTGTGGTAGTTGTAGCCACGCAACTCGCCGAGGTCGAAGTACAGCGGCAGCTCCGGATAACGCAGCTCCAGCGCATCGGCGATGGCCACCAGCTCATCGAGCGCAGCGTGGACCGCATCCGGCGCCTCGACCAGCGCGGCCTGGGCCAGATCCAGCACCTCGCGCCCACCGCACAGCTCGCCCAGCGAACGCAGCATGCTACCCAGCCCTTGCGGCAGTGCGGCGGTCAGGGTTTCGATTTCGTCCATGGCCTTGCGCTGCAGCGCATCGAACAGCTGCTGCTCGGCTTCGCCAGACAGACCAGCGGCACGCGCCAGCCCGCGGTAGATACCGACATGGCCAAGATCCATGTGCACGTCCGGCACCGCCGCCAGCTCAAGGGTCTCGACCAGCAGGCTGATCACCTCGATATCGCTGGCCGGGCTGGCGTCGCCATAGAGCTCGGCGCCGAGCTGGATCGGGCTGCGCGACGTGGTCAGCGCACGCGGCTTGGCGTGCAGTACGCTGCCGGCATAGCACAGACGGCTCGGACCTTCGCGGCGCAGGGTATGAGCGTCGATACGCGCCACCTGCGGCGTGATGTCGGCACGAAAGCCCATCTGCCGACCGGACAGCGGATCGGTGACCTTGAAGGTGCGCAGGTCAAGATCCTGACCGGCGCCAGTCAACAGAGATTCCAGGTACTCGATATGGGGGGTAACGACGAACTCGTAACCCCAACGCTGGAACAGGTCCAACACCTGGCGGCGTGCCGCCTCGATGCGCGCCGCTTCCGGCGGCAGTACTTCTTCGATGCCATCTGGCAGCAGCCAGCGGTCTACCGTTGCCATTTCGCCATTCCCCTCTCGATCCGGGCGGCACAAGCCTTCAGTGAAGCAGATATAGAAGGGCAGTCCCCAGCAACATGCTGGTCAGCCCCATAAGACGCAGTCGGCGGTCGGGCAGACGAGCCGCCTGCAATACCGCTCCGCGCCAGTGGCGCGGACAGAGGAAAGGCAGGATGCCTTCCAGCACCAATACCAGACACAGTGCGATGCCGAGTTCCTGCCACATGATTCCCACAGACGCAAAAAAGCCGGGATTTTCCCGGCTGCCGCATCATACCACGTTTTACCTTGCGGTCACCCTGGCGACGCATCGCGCCGCCAGGGCTGCCGGTCAAGGCTTGGATTTTTCCAGGTAGCGGAAGAAGTCGCTGCTTGGATCCAGTACCAGTACGTCGCGCTTGTCCGCGAAGCTTTCACGGTAAGCACGCAGGCTGCGGTAGAAGGAGTAGAACTCCTGATCCTGGCCGTAAGCCCGAGAGTAGATCGCAGCCGCCTGAGCATCACCATCACCGCGCAGCTCTTCAGCTTCACGATAGGCTTCAGCCAGCAGGACGCGACGCTGACGATCGGCATCGGCGCGGATACCTTCGGCCAGCTCACGACCCTTGGCACGGTGCTCACGAGCCTCACGCTCACGCTCGGTGCTCATCCGCTCGAACACGCTGCGGTTCACCTCACGCGGCAGGTCGATGGTCTTGACCCGTACGTCCACCACCTCGATACCCAGCTCACGCTCGGCAGCACGATTGAGGGACGCCGTCACATCGGCCATCAGTGCATCACGCTCACCAGACACCGACTCATGCAGGGTGCGCTTACCGAACTGGTCACGCAGCGATGCCTCGAGGCGGCGCGCCAGGCGCTCGTCAGCCACTTGCTTCAGACCAGAGGTGGACTGATAGAAACGCTCGGCATCCTTCACTCGCCACTTGGCATAGGCATCAACCATCAATGCCTTCTTCTCCAGAGTGAGGAAGCGCGATGAAGTCGAATCCAGCGTCAGCAGACGACCATCGAAGATGCGCACCTGGTTCACGTAAGGAATCTTCACATGCAGACCCGGCTGCACGTCCGGATTGACCACACGCCCGAACTGCAACAGCACCGCACGTTCGGTTTGCGCCACGATATAGAAGCTGTTCCACGCCACCAGGGCCAGAACCACGGCCACGATCAGGCCGATCAGGGACTTGTTGTTCATCAACGGCCCTCCCGGGTACGCAGGTTACGCTGCGACAGATCGCTGCTTAGCGGCACGGCTGGATCCCGCGTTGCCGAAGTGCTGCTGTTGGTAGAACTGGAAGACGAGGAGCCGCCACGGGCGTCGATCATCTTGTCCAGCGGCAGATAGAGCAGGTTGTTCTGCCCCTTGTCGCCAGTGACCAGAACCTTGCTGGTGTTGCTCATCAATTCTTGCATGGTGTCCAGATACAGACGCTCACGAGTCACCTCCGGCGCCTTGCGGTACTCGGCGACCAGCTTGGTGAAACGATCAGCCTCACCCTGGGCGCGAGCGATGACTTCGTCACGGTAACCGTTGGCCTCTTCCAGCAGACGCTGGGCCTGACCACGCGCTTCCGGAATCACACCATTGGCGTAGGACTCGGCCTGGTTCTTCTCGCGCTGCTCGTCTTCACGGGCACGGATCACGTCATCGAAGGCTTCCTGAACTTCACGCGGCGCCGCAGCGCTCTGGATGTTCACCTGGGTGACGGTGATACCGGTCTGGTAGTTGTCGAGGAAACGCTGCAGGCGCTCACGCACCTCGGTAGCCATCAACTCACGCCCTTCGGTCAGCACCTGATCCATCTCGGTGGAACCCACGACGTGGCGCACGGCGCTGTCGGTCGCATTCTGCAGACTGACTTCCGGCTGGTCGACGTTGAGCACGAAGTCCTGCAGGTTGCTCACACGGTACTGCACAGTCAGCGGCACCTCGATGATGTTCTCGTCCTCGGTCAACATGGCGCCCTGCTTGCTGTAGGCACGCTCACGCGTCACGTTTTCCTGGAACTTGCGATCAATCGGCGGGAAGTAGATGTTCAGGCCGGGACCCACGGTCTCGTGGTACTTGCCGAAACGCAGCACTACGGCCTGCTCCTGCTCGTCCACCACATAGATCGCGCTGTATAGCCAGACTACCGCCAGCAGGCCGAGGCCCACGAACAGCAGACCGAAGCCACCGCCGCCACCACTGCGCCCGGAATCGTCATCACCACGCTTCTTGCCGCCACCGAACAAGCCGTTGAGGCTTTCTTGCAGCTTGCGGAACGCTTCATCGAGATCCGGCGGGCCCTTGCGTCCACCGCCTTTGCGGCCGCCCCAAGGGTCTTGATTGTTCGAGTTTCCACCCGGCTCATTCCAAGCCATAGCGTTCTCCGTACTGATAAAGCAAAGGCGCGCCCACGGCGCGCCGGCCAATGCTACCCAAAGCCCTATGGTGACAGCAAAGCCACCACTACAGGCTTTATTGCAAAGTATGTTGCTCGATGAAGACCTGAGGCTCCAAACCCTCACGACTCACCAGGCGATTGAGCTCGACTCGCGGCAAACGTACCGACAGCAAACTGTGCCCAAGCTCATCATGCTCTTCGCCCTGCACCGCCCCCAACGCAAAAAACTGCGCACGCAGCCGCCCCAATCGTTGCGGCAACTGCAAGGTCGCAACGAACAGATCCTCGCCCAGCAGCTCTGCCACGGCCTGTCGCAGCAGCTCCAGACCACGCCCTTCGCGAGCCGAAAGCCAGACGCGAACCGGCTTACCATCTCCATCGCGCTGGATCTGTGGCTCGACACCTTCCAACAAATCCAGCTTGTTGTACACCTCGAGCATCGGCAGCTCGCTCGCACCGATCTCCTTGAGCACCGCCTGAACCTGCTCGATCTGCGCCATGCGCTCCGGCTCATGGGCATCGATCACGTGGAGCAGCAGGTCAGAGTTGCTCGACTCTTCCAGCGTAGCGCGGAAGGCCTCGACCAGCTTGTGCGGCAGATGACGAATGAAGCCCACGGTGTCGGCGAGCACGATCGGACCGAGGTCATCGAGCTCCAGACGACGCAGGGTCGGATCAAGCGTGGCGAACAGTTGGTCAGCCGCGTAAACCTCGGAGGTCGTCAGGGCGTTGAACAGCGTGGACTTGCCGGCGTTGGTGTAACCCACCAGCGAAACCGAAGGGATGTCCGCACGCTTGCGCCCGCGACGCGCCTGCTCACGCTGACTGCGCACCTTCTCCAGCTTCTGCTTGATCTGACGAATGCGCACACGCAACAGGCGGCGGTCGGTTTCCAGCTGGGTTTCACCCGGACCACGCAGGCCGATACCCCCCTTCTGCCGCTCAAGGTGAGTCCAGCCGCGCACCAGGCGCGTACTCATGTGATCGAGCTGAGCCAGCTCGACCTGCAGCTTGCCTTCGTGGGTACGCGCGCGCTGGGCGAAGATATCGAGGATCAGGCCAGTACGATCGAGCACGCGGCATTCGAAGGCGCGCTCGAGGTTGCGCTCCTGGCTGGGTGTCAGGGTGTGATTGAAGATGACCAGATCGGCATCGATGGCCTTGACCTGGTCGCGCAGCTCCTCGACCTTGCCGCTGCCGATAAGGAACTTCGCAGTCAGGCGACTGCTGGGCACACGAAAGAAAGCGACCATGTCAGCGCCTGCCGACATGGCCAATTCTTGGAACTCCTGGGGATCTTCGCTCGCCTCGGAGTCTTGGCCTTCCAGATGAACCAGGATGGCCCGCTCACCGCCCTCATGACGCTCGAAGAACAATGCAACCCCCTATTAGGCGTTACCCGGCTCGCCATCGCCCTGCTCGGCATCGCCAGCGCTCGGCAGGCGGACCGGACGGCTTGGTACGACGGTGGAAATGGCATGTTTGTAGACCATCTGGCTGACGGTGTTCTTCAGCAGGATGACAAACTGGTCGAAGGACTCGATCTGGCCCTGCAGCTTGATGCCGTTGACCAGATAGATGGAAACAGGGACGCGTTCCTTACGCAGGGTATTCAGGTAAGGGTCTTGTAGCGAATGCCCTTTTGACATGTGCCGCACTCCTTTCAAGGATCAATTTTCAATAATTTTAGTAAGTAAACAATGGCTTCAGACCGTCCTACCCCCAAGGATAGACGGCCAGCGGCAAGGTCTCACTTCAATATGGAGACGCTTTCCAGGTATTTCAAGGCGCGAGACAGATTGTCGCAGGCCAGACTGTCCAGCCACTCCAAACCATCCCAACCACGTAGCCAAGTGAACTGACGCTTGGCCAACTGCCGAGTGGCGATGATGCCGCGCTCGACCATCTCGTCCCGGGACAGCTCGCCATCAAGGTATTCCCATACCTGGCGATAACCCACCGCCCGTATAGACGGCAATCCCGCGTGCAAGTCACTTCGTCTACGCAGGGCTTCGACCTCTTCGACGAAACCCTGTTCCAGCATCACCCGAAATCTCTGCGCAATGCGCTCATGCAAAACCTGACGCTGCGCCGGTGCGATAGCAAGCTGAGCAACAGTATAGGGTAATTGTCCGACACCCGATGTGCCCGTATCGGGATTTCCAGCAGCCTGTCGTCGGCGATGCTCGGTCATGCTCAGGCCGCTCACGCGATAGACCTCCAGCGCCCGGGTCAGACGCTGCGGGTCGTTGGGATGGATGCGCGCCGCAGACTCCGGGTCGACCAACGCCAACTCGCGATGCAGCACTTCCCACCCCTCGCTCGCCGCCCGCGCCTCCAGCTCGGCGCGAATGGCCGGATCGGCACTAGGCATGTCGGCCAAGCCTTCCAGCAATGCCTTGTAGTACAGCATGGTGCCGCCAACCAGCAGCGGAATACGCCCACGCGCCGTACTTTCAGCCATAGCAGCCAGGGCATCGGCGCGAAACTCGGCTGCCGAATAACTCTCGGCCGGGTCGCGAATGTCGATCAGGGCATGAGGAAACTCGTCAAGAACGGCTCTCTCAGGCTTGGCCGTGCCGATATCCATACCGCGGTAGACCAGCGCCGAGTCAACGCTGATCAGGTCACATGGCAGCACACGCGCCAGCTCCAGAGCCAGGTCGGTCTTGCCGGCTGCGGTCGGGCCCATCAGAAAGATTGCAGGAGGAAGCGAAGACATCGGCATGACTCGAAACACCAAGACGGGAGAAAGAAGCCCTGCAAACCGGGCCTCACCAGCTCGATTACTGGCCGCGCATGAACAGTTTGTCGAGCTGATCCATGCTCAGTTGCGTCCAGGTCGGACGACCGTGATTGCACTGACCACTGCGCTCGGTCTGCTCCATGTCCCGCAGCAGAGCATTCATCTCGGGAATGGTCAGGCGCCGGTTGGCGCGCACCGCGCCATGGCAGGCCATGGTCGCCAGCAACTCGTTGAGATGCGCCTGAATACGGTCGCTGGTGCCGTACTCCAGCAAATCGGCCAGCACGTCGCGCACCAGCTGCGTGGCCTCGGCCTGCTTGAGCAGCGCAGGAATCTGGCGAATTGCCAAGGACTCCTCTCCGAGTCGCTGCAGCTCGAAACCCAGACGCTGGAACCACTCGCCATGCTCTTCGGCGCAATCCGCCTCGCGCTGGCTGAGGGCGATGGACTCGGGCACCAACAGCGGCTGCCCACGCAGGCCTTCGCTGGCCATGGCATGTTTCAGGCGCTCGTAGGTAATCCGCTCATGGGCAGCGTGCATGTCCACCACCACCATGCCCTGGGCATTCTCGGCGAGGATATAGACGCCCTTGAGCTGCGCCACCGCATAGCCAAGCGGCGGGATGTCGCCCTGCTCCTGCGGCATGGGCTGGACCTGGGCCGTCGGCAATGGCGAAAAATATTCGCGATACGCAGCCTGGGCTTCACCAGTCGATACACCCGGGCTACCTGCTGGTTGCTGGTATCCGGCGCCGCTGCCCCGCCAGGCCGGTTGTACGCTGGCGGCAGGCGTTTCAAGAATGCTGGCCGCCAGGCCCATTTCGCCCTGCGGGCCAAACTCCCCGGCAGCCTGGCCGCTCGGGCGCAGCATGGGCGATACGGCGGCCGGAGCGGCCACCTGGTCTTCCGGGCGCACATCGGCCAGAGCGCGATGCAAGGTGCCGTAGAGAAAGTCATGAACCATGCGACTTTCACGGAAACGCACTTCGTGCTTGGTCGGGTGGACGTTGACGTCCACCGTCGCCGGATCGATTTCCAGAAACAGCACGAACGTCGGATGACGTCCGTTGAACAGCACGTCGCGATAGGCCTGGCGCACCGCATGGGCAACCAGCTTGTCACGCACCATGCGCCCATTGACGTAGAAGTACTGCAGGTCCGCCTGACTGCGAGAGAAGGTCGGCAGACCAACCCAGCCCCACAACCGCAGGCCGCCGCGCTCGATCTCGATCGGCAGCGCCTGCTCGAGGAATGCCGAGCCGCAGACCGAGGCAACACGGCGCGCGCGACTGATATCGTCATTCGCTTCATGCAGGCTGAGCACGGTCTTGCCGTTGTGACGCAGATGGAAGCCGACGTCGAAACGCGCCAGCGCCAGACGCTTGATCACTTCCTGCAGGTGGTCGAATTCGGTTTTCTCGGCGCGCAAGAACTTGCGCCGCGCCGGGGTATTGAAGAACAGGTCACGCACCTCCACCGAGGTGCCCACCGGATGCGCGGCGGGCTGCACCCGCGGCTCCATGTCGCGCCCTTCGGTTTCCACCTGCCAGGCCTGATCGGCGTCGGCGGTACGCGAGGTGAGGGTCAGGCGCGACACCGAACTGATCGACGCCAGCGCCTCGCCACGAAAGCCCATGCTGAGCACGGCCTCGAGGTCTTCCAGAGCACGGATCTTGCTGGTCGCGTGGCGCGCCAGTGCCAGCGGCAGGTCGTCAGGGGCGATACCGCCACCATCGTCGCGCACCTTGAGCAGCTTGACGCCGCCCTGCTCGACTTCGACATCGATACGCCGGGCACCTGAGTCCAGGCTGTTCTCCAGCAGTTCCTTGGCGACCGAAGCCGGACGCTCGACCACCTCACCCGCGGCGATCTGGTTGGCCAGGCGCGGGCTGAGCAAATGAATACGGGACATGACACTCACTACTGGGCCGCCAACGCTGTGGCGGGTATCTGCAATGTCTGGCCAACCTTGATCACGTCGCCTTTGAGCTTGTTGGCACCACGCAGCGACGCCAGGCTGATCTGGTAGCGCTGAGCGATCAGCGCCAGGCTCTCTCCGCGCGCCACCACATGCTCTCGCGGGCCGGCGGCAATCTTGCCTTCATCACGCAGCCAGGCAACGTAGGTGCCGGGCGGCGGGTTCTCGTGGAAGAACTGTTTGACCCCGGACGTGATGGAGCGCGCCAGCGCCTGCTGATGGCTAGCCGTGTGCAGCTTTCTCGCTTCATTGGGATTGGAGATGAATCCGGTTTCCACCAGGATCGAAGGAATATCCGGCGATTTCAGCACCATGAAGCCCGCCTGCTCGACGCGGCGCTTGTGCAGCGGGGTGATGCCGCCCATGTTCGACAGGACCTTCTGCCCGACGTTGAGGCTGGATGACAGCGAGGCAGTCATCGACAGATCCAGCAGCACGCCGGCGAGCATCTTGTCCTTGTCGTCGAGGCTGACGTTGCCGGCACCACCGATCAGGTCGGACTGGTTCTCGGCGTCGGCCAGCCAGCGCGCGGTTTCGGAAGTAGCGCCGCGTTCGGACAAGGCATAGACCGACGCACCGAAGGCCGACGAACGCGGCGCGGCATCGGCATGGATGGACACGAACAGATCGGCGCCCTTCTTGCGCGCGATCTCGGTGCGCTTGCGCAGCGGGATGAAGTAGTCACCGGTACGCACCAGCTCGCCACGGAAGCCTTTCTCGGCATTGATCTGCCGCTGCAGCTCCTTGGCGATGGCCAGGGTCACGTTCTTTTCGTACTGCCCCTTGACCGGCGAGAGCGCGCCGGGGTCTTCACCGCCGTGGCCGGCATCGATGGCCACGACGATATCGCGCTTGCCATTGGGCACGGGCGTCAGCTTGGGTGGCGGCTGGGTCGGCGTGACCGGCACGGGTGGCGCACTGGCGGCAACGCTGGGCACCTGCGTAGCCGGCGGCGCACTGCCCTGATCGAACAGATCGACCACCAGGCGATGGCCATACTGCTGATTCGGCGCCAGGGTGAAGCTCTTCGGTGACACCGGCGCAGAAAGGTCGATGACCACGCGCAGGTCATCGGCGCTGCGCTGGGCAGAACGCACACCGGTGATCGGAGTATTGGCGAGGGAAAGCTGGTCGAGATTGGTGGCCAACTTGGCGCCACTGACGTCGATAACGATGCGATCCGGCGCGCTAAGGGTGAACACGCTGTGCTGCACCGGGCCGGACAGGTCGAAGACCAGGCGGGTATTGTCAGGGGCACGCCACAGGCGTACGCCACGCACATCGGAGGCAGCGAACGCCTCGGCAGCCAGGGCCACCAACAACACCCCAACAGCGGTAACCAGCGCGCCTATGCGCATAACCAACCCCATCGCTTCTTATTCATTGCTTGCCGCTCAGGGCCTTGCACCAGGCCTCCCCACGAGCCCCGTGCCCCTGCAGCAACAGCGAACGGCCGCTCGCTTGGGGGCTAATGGTAATGTCCATGTCCGGCTTTGGCAAAACGCCCGCACCACGCTGCGGCCACTCGATCAGGCACAGGGCATCACCTTCGAAGTAATCGCGGATCCCGAGGAACTCCAGTTCTTCGGGGTCGACCAGGCGATAAAGATCGAAGTGAAAGGCGCGCAGATCACCGATTTCATAGGGCTCGACCAGGGTGAAGGTCGGGCTCTTGACCGCACCGGCGTGGCCCAGGCCGCGCAGAATGCCACGGGAAAGGGTGGTTTTGCCGGCGCCCAGGTCGCCATGCAGATAGATGATGCCGACGCCACCACTGGCCTCAGCGATCCGCGCGCCCAAGGCCATCATCACGGCCTCCTCAGCCGCTTCGAGCTTCACTTTACACAAGGACACAACTCCTCCAATAACTGACGAATGGCGCCGGACAGATCACCGGCAGCCAACCCACGCCCTTGCGCGGCGAGCATTTCGCCAGCTCGCGCATGCAGCCATACCGCCAGGCAGGCGGCATCGTATGCGGTCATCCCCTGCGCCAGCAGCGCGCCGACCAGGCCTGCCAGGACATCGCCCAGCCCCGCACCAGCCATCGCCGGATGACCGCGATCGCACAACGCCAAACGCCCGTCCGGCGCCGCGATCAGGCTGCCAGCGCCCTTGAGCACCACGACCAGCCCGAAACGCTGCGCCAGCGCCCGCGCCGCAGCCGGTCGATCAGCCTGCACCTCGGCAGTATCGACGCCCAGCAAACGCGCGGCCTCACCCGGATGCGGGGTCAACACGCCCTGACGCGGCGACGTGACCTGCCCGGCAGCCAGCAGATTCAGCGCATCGGCATCCCAGACCTGCGGCGCATCGAAAGCACAGACGCCAGACAGCAAACTGCGCGACCAAGCGCCCTGCCCCAGGCCTGGGCCTACTACGCAGACATCGGCGCGCTCGATCAGTGCCAACAGCTGATTGGCCGAAGCCACCGCAGCACACATGATTTCGGGGCGCCGCACCAGCGCCGCCGCGACATGTTCGGCTCGCGTCGCCAGAGACACCATGCCGGCACCAGCGCGCAGCGCGCTATCGGCGCACAGCAGCGCAGCGCCGCCCATGCCCAGATCGCCGCCCACCACCAACAGGTGGCCGAACTGCCCCTTGTGCGCCAGCGCCGAACGAGCAGCCAGGCGCGGCAAGTTCCCCGGATCGAGGCGCAGCGCCTCGCAGGGAGCATCTGCCAACAGCTGCGCGTCGCCCTGCAGGCCGTCGAACTGCAGTTCGCCGCACAGCTCGGGGCCAACGCCCGTCAGCAGGCCCAACTTGAGGGCGATGAAGGTCATGGTCAGATCGGCGCGCACCGCCACACCCAGCCGCGCGCCAGTATCCGCATGCAAACCGGAGGGGATATCCACGGCGAGCACCGGCAACGCGCTCTGATTGAGCATGCGAATCGCCTGGGCATAGGGCTCTCGCACCGCACCACTGAGGCCCGTACCGAGCAAGGCATCGACCACGACCCCAGCCAAGGGCGCGCATTCGCTCCAGGGCAGAATTTCCACAGCCGCACGCCGGGCTTCGGCGCAGGCCTGGGCGGCGTCACCACTGAGCGCGGCCGGATCCCCTACCGCCAGCACGCGCACGCGCCAACCCGCGCGCTGCGCCAGGGCGGCGATCAGATAACCATCACCAGCATTATTGCCACGCCCAGCCAGCACGGTGATTTCGCCCGCTTCCGGCCAGCGCCTGCGCAGGGCACGCCAGGCAGCATGGGCGGCACGCTGCATCAATTCGAAACCAGGCGTACCAGCTGCTATCAGCTGGGCATCCAGAGCGCGCACCTGTTCAGCGCTGTGCAGGCTCATGGGCAAAGAAGCGGGAAGTGGATGCATGACTCGCTCACGACGGATGTCTGGCAGAATTATACCCACGTCCATCGCCCGCGCCCGCCTCATGTCCAATCAAACACTCGACCTCAATGCCCTCGCCCTGTCGATCAAGGACTGGGGGCGCGAGCTGGGCTTTCAGCAGGTCGGCATTACCGATGTCGAGCTGGGTGAGCACGAGGCGCACTTGCAACGCTGGCTGGCGGCCGGCTACCAGGGCGAAATGGACTACATGGCCGCCCATGGCAGCAAACGCTCGCACCCGGATGAGCTGGTGCCCGGTACCTTGCGCGTGGTGTCCCTGCGCATGGATTACTTGCCCGGCGATACGCAGATGGCTCAGCGCCTGAAGGAGCCGGAGCAGGCGTACGTGTCGCGCTACGCACTGGGCCGCGACTACCACAAGCTGATCCGCAAGCGCCTGCAGCAACTGGCCGAACGCATCCAGCAGCGGATCGGCCCATTTGGCTACCGCGCCTTCGTCGACAGCGCCCCAGTCCTGGAAAAGGCCATCGCCGCAAAGGCAGGCCTGGGCTGGATCGGCAAGAACACCCTGGTGCTCAACCGCAAGGCTGGCAGCTATTTCTTCCTTGGCGAGCTGTTCGTCGACATTGCACTGCCTGTCGATACCCCGCATACCAGCGAACATTGCGGGCGCTGCAGCGCGTGCATGGACATCTGCCCCACGGCCGCCTTCGCCGGCCCCTACATGCTGGATGCCCGGCGCTGCATCTCCTACCTGACCATCGAGCTCAAGGGCTCGATCCCGCAAGAACTGCGCGCGCCAATCGGCAACCGCGTGTTCGGCTGCGATGACTGCCAGATCGTCTGCCCCTGGAACCGCTTTGCCCGCCCCACCGAGCAGGGCGATTTCCAGCCACGCCACGGCCTAGACAACAGCGGCCTGGCCGAACTGTTCCTATGGACGGAAGAGGAGTTTCTCAGCCGAACCGAGGGTTCGCCGCTACGCCGCGCCGGCTATGAGCGCTGGCTGCGCAACCTGGCAGTCGGCCTGGGCAACGCGCCCTCGACCATCCCGGTGCTACAGGCCCTGCAGGCACGCCGGGAACACCCATCGGAACTGGTGCGCGAGCATGTCGAGTGGGCGCTGGATCGGCATGGCGCGCTCTAACCCAGCTGCAACCGGCGAGGGAATCGCCCGCTACGCCCTACAGGACGGGCCGACTCAGACCTTGAGGAAGTGCTTACGGTAGTGGCGCAGCTCGGCAATGGACTCGCGAATGTCATCCAGCGCCTGGTGCGTGCCGGTTTTCTCGAAGCTGTCCTTGACCTCGGGCGCCCACATCCCCGCCAGAATCTTCAGCGTCGACACGTCCAGGTAGCGGTAGTGGAAGTAGGCTTCCAGCGCCGGCATGTACTTGTAGAGGAAGCGACGATCCTGACCGATGCTGTTGCCGCAGATCGGCGACTTGCCCTTCGGCACCCACTGCTCGAGAAAGGCGATGGTCTGCGCCTCGGCCGTAGCGGCGTCGATCCGACTGTCACGCACACGCTGGGTCAAGCCACTCTGGCCATGGGTGCGAGTGTTCCACTCATCCATACCGGCCAGGGTCTCGTCGCTCTGATGGATGGCGATGACCGGCCCCTCGGCCAGCACGTTCAGCTCGCTATCGGTGACGATGGTGGCCATCTCGATGATCACGTCGTGCTCCGGCTCCAGGCCGGTCATTTCCAGGTCGATCCAGATCAGGTTGTTGGGGTTTTGCATGGTTGGCTGCTCCTAGACTCAGGCGCCAAGTCTAGCGGATATCCGCTCCCCTGATCTGCCAGAGAAACAGCGAGGTCTGCCGTCCTTGGTTGACCTCCAGCTGCCGGTCGGCCGGCGCCCCGGGAATCTCGAAGGTATTACTGATCAGCCAGCTGCCGGCAGTCATCTCAGCCTGCGCCTTGGCCCAGAGGCGAGGCATCGGCGCAGGCGAGAGAAAGCAGTAAACGACATCGAAAGACCGCAAATCGAGCCGCCAGATACTGCGATAGCGAATACTGCAGTTTTCCTGCAACAGGCAGCGCAACCAGGCGAGCACGAAAAGCAGCGGCGCCGTCTCGACTCCTACGAACTGCCCGCGCGGGAACTGCCGAGCCAGCCGCAGCAAGGTGCCTGCGGTGCCACAGCCGAGATCGACGAAACGCAGCGGCGGCTCAAGCTCGCTCAAGCACTGCTGCAGACGTTGCTGCGCCTTGCGCCCACTCAAGTAAAGCGGCACCTGCTCGCGCCAGCTGTTCCAGTTGACCAGAAGCAGCAGCACGAACCCCAGCAGGAACAGCCAGGCCGGCAAATCGACGCGCTGCAGCATCAGCAGCGCCGGCAGAAATGCCAGGTTTATCCACAACCACCAACGCGACAGCCCCAGGCGCCAACCGATGCCGGCGGCCAGCACGCCTTGCAGCAGGGCCACCGAAAACAGCGACATGCGCCAGGGCAGCAAGGCCAACAGATAGACCAGCACCACCACCAGCGCAATGGCCAATCCCTGCGCCAAAAGAGCACGCAGCAGCGGCAGCCGCAGCACCGCCCCCTCCCCGCCTGTCATCATTGCCAGCCTCTGCTCCTGACAGCCGAATGGCCACCAAGCGCTCATGCTAAACTCGCCGCGATCAACACTCCACTACCCCCCGGAAACTCCATGGCCAAACGCCAACTCAACCGCCGCCAGAGCTGGCGTATCGAAAAGATTCAGGGCGAACGCGCCGCTCGCGCCGCCAAACGCGAATCGCGGGCGGTGGAAGCACTGGAAGGCGGAGACCTGGGCCCGGAACAGACCGGCCTGGTGATTGCGCACTTCGGTGTGCAAGTGGAGATCGAGGGTTTACAGGGCGAGTCGGCCGGCCAGATCTTTCGCTGCCACCTACGCGCCAACCTGCCGGCGCTGGTCACCGGCGACCAGGTGGTCTGGCGCCCCGGCAATCAGGGTGACGGCGTCATCGTCGCGCAGCTGCCGAGAAACAGCGAACTGTGCCGCCCCGACATGCGCGGCCAGCTCAAGCCGGTGGCCGCCAACGTCGACCTGATCGTCATCGTTTTCGCGCCCCTGCCCGAACCGCACGCCAACCTGATCGATCGCTACCTGGTCGCCGCCGAACATGCCGGCATTAGCCCCCTGCTGCTGCTGAACAAGGCCGACCTGATCGACGAGCAGAACAAGGTGGCGCTGGATACGCTGCTCGCGGTCTATCGCCAGCTGGGCTACCCGCTGCTGGAGGTCTCGGCCCATCAGGGCGATGGCATGGAGCAGTTGAAGAAGCGCCTCGATGGCCACGTCAGCGTCTTCGTCGGCCAGTCCGGGGTGGGCAAGTCATCCCTGGTCAACAGCCTGCTGCCTGGGGTCGACACCCGAGTCGGCGCACTGTCGGAGTTGACCGGCAAGGGCACGCACACCACCACCACCGCGCGCCTGTTCCATTTCCCTGGCGGCGGTCAGCTGATCGACTCCCCCGGCATCCGCGAATTCGGCCTGGGCCATGTCAGCCGCGACGATGTGGAAGCCGGCTTCATCGAATTCCACGACCTGCTCGGGCGTTGCCGTTTTCGTGACTGCAAGCACGACCGCGAGCCCGGCTGTGCCCTGCTGCAAGCCCTGGAGGACGGCCGCGTGCAGCCTCAGCGCATGGCCAGCTACCGGCACATTCTCGCCAGCCTGCCGCAAGACGATTACTGATTGTTCAGTTGCTCGAGCGGGCTGTTGCCATTCTCGAAGATATTCAACCGCTCACGCAGTTGATCGGCCGGCAGTGCGTCGGCCGGCTGCGCAGGCGCAGTGCCGGCGGGCGTCGGCTCTTGAGCTGACGGCTCCGTACCCGCACCCTGCTCGCCCTCGATCGCGCGCTGCGCCTTCTTGGTCAGCACGACGATATCAATGCGCCGGTTGACGGGATTGAACGGATCCTCACGGTCAAACAGGGCCGACGAGGCATAACCGACGACCCGCGCCACCTGCTCGTCCGGATACCCACCCGCCACCAGGGTTCGCCGCGCGGCATTCGCGCGATTGGAGGACAGCTCCCAGTTGCCGAAATCGCCGCGCCCCGCGAAAGGCTTGGCATCGGTATGACCGCTGACGCTGATCTTGTTCGGTACCGCCCGAATGGTGTCGGCCATGGCCAGCAGGATGTCTTCAAAATAGGGCTGAAGATCAGCACTGCCGAGGGCGAACATGGGCCGGTTCTCGGCGTCCATGATCTGGATGCGCAGGCCATCCTGGGTGATCTCGAACAGAATCTGGTCCTTGAAACGCTGCAGTTCGGGGTTTTCCTCGACCTTGTTCTGCAGCTCCTGCAGCAGCAGCTCCAGACGCTCCTGCTCCATTTTCTCGGCCAGGGTTTCGACCTGATCCGTACTGACCCCCGTCTCATCCGGCTGGCTTTCCGGCGTCTCGGAAACGTCCGGATTGAGCGTCCGCTCGGGAGCCGGCGTCGGCGTGCCGCCGAGGTCGATGGCATAGGGACTGGCACTTTCGGTAAAGCCGATAGGGTCCTGGAAGTAACCGGAAATCGCGCGTTTCTGCTCAGGCGTGGCCGAGGACATCAGCCACATCACCAGGAAGAACGCCATCATGGCGGTAGCGAAGTCGGCAAAGGCGATCTTCCAGGCACCGCCATGGTGCCCGCCAGCGGTCTTCTTGACCCGTTTGACGATGATGGGTTGGTTATTTTCCATGGCTTAGTTGCCGCGCATGGCCTGCTCGAGCTCACTGAAGCTCGGGCGATGCGCTGGGTACAGCACCTTGCGCCCGAACTCGACAGCCAGGGTCGGCGGCATGCCGGAAGCGGATGCGACCAGCGTCGCCTTGATCGCCTCGTAAAGGTTCAACTCTTCCTTGGCGTCATGCTCCAGGGCCCCCGAAAGCGGACCGAAGAAACCGTAGGAAGCGAGAATACCGAGGAAGGTACCGACCAGCGCCGTACCCACTTTCTCGCCGATCTGCGCGTTGTCGGCCTCGGCAAGAATCGACATGGTGATCACGATACCCAGTACCGCCGCCACGATACCCATGGCCGGCATGCCGTCGGCGACCTTGGCCACTGCGTGGGCAGGGTGCTCCACTTCCTCCTTGAGGCTGGCCAGCTCCATGTCGAACAGGCCCTCCAGCTCGTGCGGCGCCATGTTGCCGGAGGACATGATGCGCAGGTAGTCGCAGATGAACGCCGTCATCCGCGCATCCTTGAGCACGCCAGGGTACTTGCTGAAGATCGGGCTGGCGTTGGGGTCCTCGACGTCCGCCTCGATGGCCATCATGCCCTCACGGCGGCTCTTGTTGAGAATCTCGTACAGCAGCTTGAGCACTTCGAGGTAATAGGCGTGAGTGAAACGGCTGCCGAACATGCTCAGCGACTTCTTGAACACAGTCATGAACATGCTGCCGGGGTTGGCCTGCAGGAATGCCCCGAGCGCCGCACCACCGATGATCATCACTTCGAAGGGGTGGACCAGTGCCATCAGATGACCGCCCGATAGCACGAACCCACCGAATACGCAGCCGAAAACGACGATGATGCCTATGATTTTTGCCATGAAAGAAACGCTTGAAGAGCCAAGAGGGTGGGTTATTAAAAACAACCCTTCTAATTATCGGAGCTTATACGCCAGACTATAGCCAGTTATGGTCAAAAGCCAGTTTCGACTCGAGCCAATATGTCGACGTCAAAGTCCCTGCCGCGCACGCTAGATGCCTGGGCACAACAACTGGGCAAATTGCCACTGCCAATCGAGCAGCAGCAGCATTTGCGTCTGCGTCGCATCCTCGCCGACAGCCGCCGGACCTGGCGCGAAATTGCCGAGGCGATAGAGGCAAGTCCCTCCTTTGCCTTGCAGGTACTACGTGAAGCCAACCAGTCGAACAACAGCCTCAGCGACCCCGCTGAAAGCGTCGAGACCGCCCTTTCGCGTCTGGGCCTGAGTCGTTGTGAAGCCCTGCTCAACCTTGCACCGGCCCTGCCAGAAAGTGACATGCCTCTGGCATTCAAGCAGATCCTGCTGATCAGCCAGCACGCCAGCCAACAGGCTCGCGGCCTGTTCGGCGCACGCCTGGCGCGCTTGTGGAATGAATTGCACGGCTGCAGCCTGCTGTTTCTCTCCCCTATCTGGCCGCTGCTGTGCGCTCATCCTCAGCTCTTCGAAGCCTGGGAGCAGCGCGTACTGCTCAAGGGCGAGCGCCCTGCCGTGGTCGAAAAGGAATTGCTCGGCGTCAGCCTGATTCAGCTGTGCGTCAAACTGGCCGAGCGCTGGCGCCTGCCCGAATGGATCGTACGCAGCTACCGTTTGCTGGAGCGAGATCGACGCCAACTGGTCAAGGCGTTGCACATCGCCCGCGACAATGAACATCCCCTGCATCAACAGCAGATGCTCGACGCCGACACGCCCTTGCGACACTGGCTCACTCATCCGGGCAACTGCGTGCTGCTGGCCAACGGCCTCGCGGTATCGGCGCACCAGGCCTGGAACAGCGCACACAGCCTGCGCTGGCAGCGCTTGACCGGTTTGTATCTGCAGATACCTCTGAACGAGCTGCAGCAGGAAGTGCATCAGCACGCCGTGAGCAGCGCACGCCTGATTCATGACCCTACACTCTGGCACCCGGCGCAGGCGCTGATCTGGCCTTGGGACGCCCACCGCCTGACGCCAGCCGCGAGCGTCGCGGCGCCACCCAAACGCGATGACCTCGCCACCTGGCGTCAGCACTGTGCACGCCTGCTCGCCGAGCCCAGTGTTTTCGCCAACGTGCCGCAGCTGACTGGCTGCGCCCGCGACGCCTTGCAGGCGTGCGGCCTGAAGCGCGTACTGCTGCTGCTTGCCGATCGCCAGCACACCCGCCTGCAAACCCAGCAGCAGGCCGGCCTGGAGGCCAGAGCAGCCAACCTCAGCCTCGACCCGGCACAGAGCCAGGTCTTGAAGCGCCTGCTCAGCGCGCCGGGTCAGTTGCGCCTGACACCCGGCAACGTGGCGCAGTTCTCGGCGCTGCTGCCGGGCAACCTCAAGGCACTGTTTCCCAGCGAGCACCTGCTGCTGCGCTCGCTGGCCAGCAATGGCCGGGTGGTGATGCTGGTAGTCGCGGACCAGGGCGGCCAGCCGCTCAACGACCTGAGCCTGCAAGCTTTCGGCAAGACCGTGCAGTGCATCGAACGCGCGCTCGGCAGCTTTTCCAGACGCGGGCGCTGAAGCGACCTGTTTCCGCTACAATCGACCTCTTTTCATACGAGGAGGCCGTCATGTCCGCCTTCGACAACCTGCCCCTGGTGATCGAGCCGGCCGAGCTGGCCGAACGCCTGGACGCCAGCGATCTGATCCTGCTCGACCTGAGCGGCGCAGCACGCTACGCAGCGGGCCATATCCCCGGCGCGCGCTGGGTCGATGCCAAGCGCACGCAGCTGGGCCAGCCGCCGGCTCCCGGCCTGTGTCCCGAGCGCCCCAAGCTGGAGGCGCTGTTCGCCGACATCGGTCACCGCCCGGACGCCACATATGTGGTCTACGACGACGAAGGCGGCCCCTGGGCCGGTCGTTTCATCTGGCTGCTCGACGTGATCGGTCATCAGCGCTACCACTTCCTCAACGGCGGCTTGCAGGCCTGGGTCGGCGACGGTCTCGAGCTGAGCCAGGAAGTACCCAGCGTCACCCGCAGCGAAGTGCAACTGACGCTGAGCGATGCCCCCACAGCAACCCGCGACTACATAGAGTCGCGCCTGGGGCAGAGCGACATGGCCATCTGGGACGTGCGCGGCGCAGATGAGTACCGCGGCGAAAAACTCAGCTCGGCACGTGGCGGGCATATCCCCGGCGCCACCCACTTCGAGTGGACGGCCGGCATGGACCCACAGCGCGGCATGCGCATCCGCACCGACATCGCCGACGTTCTGCAAGGCCTGGGCATCACGCCCGACAAGGAAGTGATCACCCACTGCCAGACGCACCGCCGCTCCGGCTTCAGCTACGTGGTCGCCAAGGCGCTCGGTTATCCGCGCGTGAAGGCTTACGCAGGCTCCTGGTCCGAGTGGGGCAACCTGCCCGATACCCCCATCGAACGCTGAACGCGTCGACGATCAGATATCCCCGGCCTGGCCAAGCCAGTGCCGGTTCAGAACCTTCAAGGAAGCACGATGAAACAACGTCTCTTTATCCTCAGCCAGTACCTGCTGCCTCACCACCTGCTGTCGCGCCTGATCGGCTGCGTCGCCGAATGCCGTATCGGCTGGCTGAAGAATCCACTGATCTCGTGGTTCGCCAAGCAATACCAGGTCAACATGAGCGAAGCGCAAGTCGAAGACCTGCGCGCCTTCGAGCACTTCAACGCCTTCTTCACCCGCGCCCTGAAAGATGGCGCCCGCCCGCTGGATGAAACCCCCGGCGCCATTCTCAGCCCTGCCGACGGCGCTATCAGCCAGCTCGGCGCCATCGAGCATGGCCGCATCTTCCAGGCCAAGGGCCACAGTTTCAGTGCGGTCGAACTGCTCGGCGGTGATGCCGAGCGCGCGGCACCGTTCATGGGCGGCCAGTTCGCCACCGTGTACCTCTCGCCCAAGGACTACCACCGCGTGCACATGCCACTGGGCGGCACACTGAAGGAGATGGTCTACGTGCCGGGCCGCCTGTTCTCGGTCAACCAGACCACGGCGGAGAACGTACCTGAACTGTTCGCCCGCAACGAGCGCGTGGTCTGCCTGTTCGATACCGAGCGCGGCCCGATGGCCGTGGTACTGGTCGGCGCGATGATCGTTGCCAGCGTCGAAACCGTGTGGGCCGGGCTGGTCACGCCGCCCAAGCGCGAACTGAAGAGCACTCGCTATGACGCGCATGCGCGCGGCCCGATCGAACTGGCCACAGGAGCGGAAATGGGTCGTTTCAAACTGGGTTCAACTGCCATCGTCCTGTTCGGCCCGAATCAGGTGCAATGGGCCGCAGAGCTGGATGCCGGCAGCGCGGTACGCATGGGCCAACTGCTGGGCAACGCTCAGGGCTGAACGCCAAGGAACAGGAACCCGCATAACGACGGTCTGGTCAAAGATCCATACCCTGCCTGGGTTGCCCGTCCAAGTGGACGGGCTGCCAGCGCAGCCAGATGCTGCTAGAGTTCGAAAGACTATTACTAGAGCCGCTTGCTAGTGCGTGGCCGGAGCCTCCAAGTTTGATGGATAAACAGAGTACCCACCTTCAGCTACTGCGCGTACCCACGCCAAGCAAGCAGAGCCTCAGCTTCTGTGACGGCACTCCCCGCGATCTCAAACGCTGGATTGCAGGCCTACCCAAGGCGAACATCGGTGAAACCGCGCGGCAGTTGTATCAGAGCCTGGTGGAACTCAACCAACTCCTCACCCCTTCGGAAAACCGCCTGCAACTGCTCGAGCTGCTGCGCCCGGAGGTCAGCTTCGTCTGCCAGCATCTGGAGCGGCACTTCCTCAACCAGGCCATCGTGCTCGATGAGCGCCCACGTAAGGTAGCCAACCTGTGCCAGGCGCTGCAGAACCACCTGGCCGTCGGCTACAAACTGATCATCTCCCGCGTTATCAGCCGCAGCGGCAAGGATCGCGAGCAACTGCTCGCCGTCGCCCTGCAACGCGCCAGCCACAGCCTGTGCAGCCCGCTGATCCGCGCCAGCCAGCTTTACTGCCCGGTGCCCGAGGGACTCTGGCTGGAGCTGCACCAGCTGTATCAGATCGCCTGCGAGCAACGCCTGCAGCGTCAGGTCATTCGTGATCCACTGGCCCGCCACACCCAAGGCCTGAGCACCGAACAGTCCTACGTGACCGCACTGCTGCTAGGCTGCGCCCGCACCAACCAGATGCGGCAGAACGGCATCGCCCGCCTGGCAGAAGCGCTGGAGCCCTGGAGCACGCTGGTCAAGCTGCAGCCGGGTGACCATCCGGACAGCCTGTTCGTACTGGCGCCGCAGATCGACGGCCCACCACGCTACAAGTCGCTGTACCAGAGCAGCGAGTTGCACAACCTGTTGGGTATCGATACGCAGCCACTGGTCGATGCGATCAAGGAATACCTCGAACTGCCGGAAGAGGAGCGCAGCAAATCGCGCCTGATGATTCCGGAAGGCATCAGCCTCGACCTGCTACAACATGTCGCAGCAGCCTGGGGTGACATCGCCGAGCGCACCTTCCAGCGCACACCGGGCCAGGGCAACCTGACCCTGTGCATCGGCATGACCGCATTGCATTTCTTCCTCTCCGGCAAGCGCAGCTTCGCCGAAGTACTCAAGCGTCCGGTCGAACTGGGCGCCGCGGTATTCAAGCCAACGACCGGCGAGCCTGACGTCTGGTCGAACGCCTTCGACGCTCAGCGCACTGCCGCTGACGAAATCCATTTCGAAGAAATCCAGTACACCAAGGTGACGCCTGGCGAACAGCCGCAACCCACGAGCAGCAGCGAGGACTATCCGACCTTCCCGCTGGCCATCGTCAATCACAGCCCAGGCGGCTACTGCCTGTCCTGGCCCAAGGACGTGCCCAGCCAGTTGCAGGCCGGCGAGTTGCTCGGCGTGCAGGACAACCCGAGCCAGGGCTGGAGCGTGGCCATCGTGCGCTGGATTCGCCAGGTTCGCGGTGGCGGCACGCAGATGGGCATCGAACTGATCGCCCCGCATGCACGCCCATGCGGCCTGCAGCTGCTGCGCAAATCCGAACAGAGCAGCCAGTACCTGCGCGCCCTGCTGCTGCCGGAAATCAGCGCCATCTCCCGCCCTGCCAGCCTGATCACCCCGCGCCTGCCGTTCCAGGAGGGCAGCAAGGTGATGATCAACGACCACGGCGAGGAGCATCGCGCCATGCTCACCCACAAGCAGGTCAGCACCGGCAGCTTCAGTCAGTTCGAGTACCGCCGCGTGGGCGAAGAAGAAGGCGCAGCCGGGACACCGGTCACAGCCTCGCAAAGCCAGAAGCCTGCCGGGGAGGAAGATTTTGACTCGCTCTGGAAGTCGCTGTAGGCTCCGCCAGACTCACCATTTGTCGCCTTTTCGCGTCCGTTCGGCGCGGTATTGACTCCCCTATGGCCATCGAAAAAAAAACCATCCGCCTGCTGATTCTCGAAGACTCGCAGAACGAAGCTGAGCGCTTGGTCAGTCTGTTCCGCAACGCCGGTCACGCCACCCGTGTGCACCGTTTGACCTCCAGCGACGACCTTGCAGAGACCCTGCAACAGACCTGGGATCTGCTGATCTGCGCGCCAAGCAGCGAGCAGCTCGAGCCTAGCGAGGCGATTACCGCCATCCGCCGCCAGGCCAAGGATATTCCGGTCATCCAGCTGATCGAAGACAACGACTCGGAGATCATTACCGAGGCGCTCCTGTTCGGCGCCCAGGATGCCTTGCCGCAAGGCGAGGACGAGCGCCTGGTGCTGGTGGCCAAGCGCGAGCTGGCCAACCTCGAGGAGCGCCGCGCCCGCCGCGCCGCGGAAGTGGCGTTGCGCGAGGCAGAGAAACGCTGCCAGCTGCTGCTCGAGAGTTCGGTGGACGCCATCACCTATGTCCACGAAGGCATGCACATCTACGCCAACCGTGCGTACCTGGAGCTGTTCCGCTACGAAGATGGCGACGAGCTCGAAGGCATGCCGATGATCGACCTGATTGCCAGTGCCGATCATGGGTCCTTCAAGGACTTCCTGAAGAACTACCAGAGCGCCGAAGGCCACGCCGAGCTCAACTGCCAGGGCGTGCGAGCCGACGGCAGCAGCTTCGCCGCGCAGATGAGTTTTTCGCCGGCCACCTACGACGGCGAGCCGTGCATTCAGGTGGTGATTCGCGCGGAAACCTCCAACGCCGAACTGGAAGAGAAACTGCGCGAGATCAGCAGCCAGGACCTGGTCACCGGCCTGTTCAACCGCAACCATTTCCTCGAACTGATGGACAACGCTGCCGAGCGCGCCATCAGCACTGGCCAGCCCTCGACCCTGGCGTACATCCGCGTCGACCGCTGCGCCAGCATGCAGGGCGAAATCGGCCTGGCCGGCATCGACCTGCTGCTGACTGACCTGGCTGGCCTGCTGCGCGCGCACTTCCCGGCGCAAACCCAGCTGGCCCGCTTCGGTGACGACGTGTTCGCCGCCCTGCTGCCGGGCCAGACGCCCGAGCAATGCGAAGCCAGTCTGGCAGCGCTGTTGAAGAAGGTCGAAGGCCACCTGTTCGACGTCAGCGGGCGCACCGCCCAGACCACGCTGTCGGTAGGCGTTGCCGGCCTCAGCGAGAAAACCGCCAAGGCCCAGGAAGTCATCGACCGTGCGCACCGCTGCGCGGATGAACTCAACGATGGCAATGCCATCAAGCTGTTCAACCCGGCCGACGAACTGGCTGCCGCCGCCAACCGCGGCAACCTGCTGGCGATGGTGCAGCAGGCACTGGAGAACAACAGCTTCCGCCTGCTGTTCCAGCCGATCATCAGCCTGCGTGGCGATGCCCACGAACACTATGAAGTACTGCTGCGCCTGCTCAGCCCGCAGGGTGAAGAGGTGCCGCCGATGCAGTTCCTCGCAGCCGCCAAGGACGCCGGGCTGGGCGAGAAGATCGACCGCTGGGTGATCCTCAACTCGATCAAGTTGCTGGCCGATCATCGCTCCAAAGGTCACAACACGCGTCTGTTCGTGCACCTGTCCAGCGCCAGCCTGCAAGACCAGACACTGCTGCCCTGGCTCAGCGTCGCGCTCAAGGCTGCACGCCTGCCGTCGGATTCACTGGTGTTCCAGTTCAGCGAGCCAGATGCCATCGCCTACCTGAAGCAGGCCAAGGCCCTGACCCAGGGCCTGGCGGAGCTGCACTGCAAGGCGGCGCTGAGCCAGTTCGGCTGCGCGCTGAACCCATTCAACACGCTCAAGCACCTGCAAGTGGACTTCGTCAAAGTCGACGGCTCGTTCTCCCAGGACCTGACCAACGCCGACAACCAGGAAGCGCTGAAGACGCTGCTCAGCAGCCTGCATGCCCAGGCCAAGCTGACCATCGTGCCCTTCGTCGAGAGCGCCAGCGTGCTGGCCACACTGTGGCAGGCCGGGGTCAACTTCATTCAGGGTTACTACCTGCAGGGCCCGAGCCAGTCGATGGACTACGACTTCTCGGCCGGCGACGAATAAACCCGCGCCCAAGAAAAAGCCGCCTGTTCAGGCGGCTTTTTCATTTCCGAAATACCTTGGCTCAGTCCTGCCCCTCGCGGTCGCGAAAACCTAGCAGGTAGAGGATGCCGTCCAGGCCCAAGGTGGAGATTGCCTGCTTGGCCGACTGCTTGACCAGTGGTTTGGCGCGGAAGGCCACGCCGAGACCGGCCAGGCCGAGCATCGGCAGGTCATTGGCACCGTCGCCAACGGCGATGGTCTGCTCCAGCTGCAGGCCTTCCTTCTGCGCCAGCTCGCGCAGCAGATCGGCCTTGCGCTGGGCATCGACGATGGGCTCGACGGCCACGCCGGTAACCTTGCCGTTCTCGATCTGCAGCTCGTTGGCGAACACGTAGTCGATACCCAGCTTGGCCTGCAGTTGCCTGGCGAAGTAGGTGAAGCCGCCCGACAGAATCGCAGTCTTGTAACCCAGGCGCTTGAGTTCGGCGAACAGCACCTCGGCGCCCTCGGTCAGGCGCAGGGACGCGCCGATCTCTTCCAGCACGTCCTCCGACAACCCCTGCAGCAAGCCCAGGCGTTCCTTGAAGCTGGCGCGGAAATCCAGCTCGCCGCGCATGGCGCGTTCGGTGATTTCGGCAACCTGCTCACCGACACCCGCGGCCTTGGCCAGTTCGTCGATCACCTCGGCCTCGATCAGCGTCGAGTCCATATCGAATACGGCCAGGCGGCGATTGCGACGGAACACCGAATCACGCTGGAAGGCGATGTCGACGTTGAGCTCCTGCGCCACGCTGAGGAACTCGGCGCGCAGGGCTGCAGGATCGGCTGGCTCGCCACGCACCGAGAACTCGATACAGCCCTTGCCCTGCTCGGCCGGCATGTCCAGTGGCATACGCCCGGAAAGACGGTCGATATGATCGATATTCAGGCCGTACTTGGCGGTGATGGCACTGACGCGCTGCAACTGCTCGGCGCTGACCTTGCGTGTCAGCAGGGTAACGATATGGCGGGCCTTGCCCTGGCCACCAACCCACTGCCGGTAGTCGTCTTCCGAAACCGGCGTGAAACGTACCTGCTGGTCGAGTTCGTAGGCAGTGAACAGCAGATCCTTGAGCACCGACTGGGAGCGACCGTTGTCCGGAATCTCGATGAGGATGCCGAACGACAGGGTGTCGTGGATCACCGCCTGGCCGATATCGAGGATGTTCACCCCGCCCTGAGCCAGCACGCCAGTGATGGCAGCGGTGAGTCCGGGGCGATCTTCGCCGGTGATATTGATCAGGACGATTTCGCGCAAGACGCACCCTCCAAGGCAAGCGATTGAGGCAGGCCAGCGGCGAATTGACCACCGACCGACGAAAAGGCGCACATTCTACCCAGTTTCCCGCCGATCCGGGCAGCCATGCGCTTTGCCCACTCCAGGCCGCTCGCTATACTGCGCGGCAACTTCAGTCGACAAGAGCCGTGCTCTGTGAACCGGCCCGCGCCCGCCAAACCCGATAATTTCTTCATCATGATCTTCCACGCGCTGCGTCAGCGGCGGGTGCCCCTGGTGCTGCGCATCGCCAGCCACAGCCTGCTGCTGGTAGCCCTGGCGATGGTCATCTATGCCTGGGTCATGGGCATGCAGTTCAAGCAGGCCATGCAGCAACAGGCCGATGCACTGGGCCAGGCACTGATCACCCAGACAGCGGCGTCAGCCACCGAACTGCTGGTGTCCAACGACATCCTCAGCCTCAATGTGCTGCTGAACAATCTGGCGAAGAACCCACTGGTGGCCCATGCCGCCATCTACAGCGTGGATAACCGCATCCTCGCCGAAGCCGGGTCGCGTCCGACGCGCAGCGTACTGGGCGAAACCGAGGGCCTTTACTCCACGCCCATCACCTTCCAGGAGGTGATCGCCGGGCAGTTGCGCATAAGCCTGGACATGGGCCAGTTCCAGCAGCCGATGACCATCAGCTTGCAGAGCATGGGCATTCTCAGCCTCATTCTGCTGGCCCTGACCCTGTCGCTGAGCATGCGCCTGGGCCGCTACATTTCCACGCCATTGCTGCAAATGCGCCTGTGGCTACGTGACCCGGACGACCCTGCGCCAGGCGCGGGGCGCAACGACGAGATCGGCGATCTGGCGCGCCAACTGCAGGCTCGACTGGTACCGGAAAAGCCGGAGCCCGAGCCGGAGCTGGATGACGAGCCACTGCTGGACGATAACAGCGAAGACTATCTGCACGACGAGCCTGCCGACGAACCTCGCGAGCCCCGCGCCGAGCATGAGTTCGACGAAGCGGACCTGCACGAGGACGAGGACGAGCCGCTCAAGCCCTGGCCCGAGTCGATAGAGCCGGACGATCCCTTCTCCGACCTGCGTGACGACTCCGCAACGCCTACGCCGGCAGCCAAGGCCCCACGCCCCTCGCAAACCAGCGCCGTGCTGGCCATTCAACTCGGCGCGCAGGAACAACTGCGGCGCCTGCCGCGGACGCGACTGCTGGATCTGCTGGATCGCTATCGGGGCTGCCTGGAGCAGGCCTCCGCGCTGTATCAGGGGCGACTGCACACGCTCAAGGACGGCAGCAGTCTCATGCTGTTCCATGAACGCGAATGCGGTGAGGACTACCTGACCCACGCCATCTGCTGCGGTGAGCTGATGCGCGCCCTGGGCCACGCCCTGCAGATTGAGGTCGCCGACAGCGGCATCACCCTGCAACTACAGCTCGGGCTGACCTTGGGCCGTGATCTGGAAGAGCTGGGCCAGGCCGACCTGCTGCTCAGCGACAGCGCCCTGGACGCCCTGGCCTTGTCGCAACACAGCCGTAATCTGCTGCTGGTCGAACAACGCGTTGCGCAAGATGCCCTGGCTCGCCAGCGCGCCCGCATCCGCCCGATCGCCAGCCCGGAAGGTGCCAGCTGCGTGGAGCGCCTGCTCGATCCTTACCCGGCACTGCTGGAACGGCAACTGACGCGCATGCACGACAGCCGGGCGCAGTGACGCCCGGCCTCGACTAGGCGCTGACCAAGGCTCGCCGCTGCGGCGTCTTCACGCCGTAGCGCTGCAGCCAGTCCTTCCAGCGAATCCGCTCGTCGCGCACCAGCCAGCCATCCTGCTCGGCAAAACTTTCCGACAGCCACACCCCTCGGGTGCTGGCGGGCAACAGCTCACCCTTGCGCAAGGTGAACAGCCCTCCACTGGGCACTCCGCGCTGCAGCGCCAACAAGAAGATATCCGGCCGCCGACGCTCCAGGCGCGCCACCAGGCGGCCGTCTTCCAGGCACTCGTCGACGTGGAACAGGCTCAACTGGCGAGCGTCGCGCGGCAACTCCAGACTCAGGTCGTAGACCAGTTGCAAGGACGCCGTGGGCAGATGCACATAGGCGCGCGGGCGCTCGAGCAAGGTCAGGTTGCCGCACTGCACCGGCCGCGCGGCGCCAGACAGTGGACTGAGTCGAAAGTGACTCGACTCGCGATAACGCAGCGTGTCCTGATAGGGCGTAGGCAACCAGGTATCGGCGAAACGCCCGCCCAGCCAACCATCGGCACTTTCCAGCAGGCACTCCTCGGCGACCTCCTGAATGGCGGTGAGCAGCGGCAGGTTCAGCTCATGCGCCGGCACATAGCCGGAAATCAGCTTGAGTACGGTGTCACCCCGATCCGGACGCCGCTGACGCACCAGCAACCAGTAATCACGGCCATGCAGGCGCAGGGTCAGGCGTACGGATACACCGAGATTGGCCAGCTCGACGGAGAAACGCGAGCTATCCGCCACCTCTAGCGGGCGACGGCGTTCGAGCATCTGCTGGAAATTCAGCGGCTGCCCCAGGCTCTGGTAGCTCAGCCCATCGGGGCTGGCCTCGACGAACAGCGGCAGGGTCTTGAAGTTACTCGGGTCCTTGCGGATCAGCGTACGCGACATCTCGACTCCTTGTTCCGGCTGGACGTGAGAGCCGGTGAAGGGCCCTCACGCGAGGATCAGGTTGAAGCGAAAACCGCTCAAGGCTGCCCCAAGCCGACCACCCAGCACAACCCAAGGCTGTAAGAGGACGTGACCGAGGACCTCAGCGGATACCCTGCAAAACCGCCGCGACAGTCGCGACATTGGCCGCCAGGTGCGCCGGCGTGATGGTGCCGACGATGGCGCTGCTGACGCCTGGATGAGCGAAGATCAGCTCGAAGCTGGCACGCACCGGATCGACACCCTCGGCCAGACAGGCATGCCCACTGGCCAGCGCCTTCTTGATCAGAATCCCCTTGGCGTGACTGGCAGCGTAGTCCAGTACGGGCTTTTCGCCCTGCTCACTCAGGTTATAGGTAACCATGGCACAGTCGCCCTGCTCCAGCGCCAGGAGTCCGCCCTCGACGGTCTTGCCGGAAATACCGTAGGCGAGAATCTTGCCCTCCTGCTTGAGCTGCGCCAGTGTCTCGTAGACTCCCGTTTCCCCCAGCACCGCCAGATCGTTGCCGTCGGAATGCACCAGCAGCAGGTCGATACGATCGGTCTCCAGGCGCTTGAGGCTGCGCTCGACCGAAAGACGCGTATGCGCGGGAGAGAAGTCGAAGTGCGACTGCCCCTGCACGAACTCCTCGCCGGTCTTGCTGACGATCACCCATTGATCACGCTGGCCCCGCAACAACGGACCGAGGCGCTGCTCGCTGACGCCGTAGGCCGGCGCGGTGTCGATCAAGTTGATACCCAGTTCGCGCGCCTGCTGCAGCAAGGCCAGGGCCTGCGCATCATCGGGAATGGTGAAACCGTTGGGGTACTTCACGCCCTGGTCACGGCCGAGCTTGACCGTGCCCAGACCCAGCGGCGAAACACTCAAGCCGGTGGAGCCCAGCGGGCGATGCAGATCATGCAGAGTGTTCATGGCAACAGCGCCTCCCAGACCGGCTGCCCCAGCGCCGGGCGCGGCAGCTCAGGCAGCGCGGCATGCCCGGCCGGCTGCACGTTGTCGCGTTTCAGCGTGGCCAGTACGCGGTCGGCGAAGTCCGGCGCCAGCGCCAGCTTGGTCGGCCAACCCACCAGCAGGCGCCGCTGCTCGGCGAGGAAGGCGTTGTCCGGGCGCACCAGCCCCGACTGTGCAGGCTCGGCGCGGTCGACGCGCAGTGTCGCCCAGCGCGTCTGGCTCTGATCGACCCAGGGCAGCAGCGAGGCCATTTCCTTTTGCGCAGCCTGAATTTGCGCGGCCTCATCGCGGCCGACGCCATCCGCCTCAGCCAGATCGCCGCCGAGGTACCAGACCCACTGGCCATCGGCGGCCGGATGAGTGGTAACGGTGACTCGCGGTTTAGATCCGCCGCCAAGGCAATGCGCATACAGCGGTTTCAGTGCCGGCCCCTTGGCCAGCACCATATGCAGCGGGCGCAGCTGCTGCGCGGGCTGCTCGACGCCCAGGGCAGCGAGCAGTTCGGCATTGCCGGCCCCGGCACTGAGCACCACGCGCTGCGCACGAATCTCGCGGCCGTCGACGATCAGCCCGCACAGCTCGCCATTGTCCTGCAGCGCTTCGATACGTTCAGCGGCGAGCAGACCATCGCCAGCCAGTTCGACCAGGCGCGCGATCAGGCTCGGCACATCGAGCACCAGTTCGGCGAGTCGGTAGACCTTGCCCTTGAACTTCGGATGCTGCAGCGCCGGCGGCAACTGCTCACCCTTGACCTGATCGACCCGGCCGCGCACCGCCTTGCTGGCGAAGAAGCTGGTGAGGTTGCCGGCCAGGGTGCCCGGTGACCACAGGTAGTGGGCATCGGACAGGATGCGCACGCCGGAAAGATCCAGCTCGCCGTTACCGGCCAGCGCTTCGCGCCAGCGCCGCGGCATATCGGCGATGGCTTCGGAGGCGCCGGTGAGCGCGCCATGCAAGGCATATTTGGCGCCACCATGGATGATGCCCTGCGACTTCAGGCTCTGCCCGCCACCCAGGCTGCCGCGCTCCACCAAGACGGTAGCGAAGCCCTGCTGACGCAGGCGCGCATTGAGCCAAAGGCCGGCGATACCGCCGCCGACGATCAGAACATCGGTGCTGAGAGACTGGGACATGAACGGGCCTCGGCGAAAAACAGGCGCGCAGTATAACGGCTTCAGGCAAGCCCCGCCGGGTGCACCTGGTGCACCGAGCGGCTTCAGGCAGGCGCGGACATCAGTGCCCGGTGGAGTTGGAGAACAGCTGGATCACCACCACCCCACTGACGATCAGGCCCATACCGAGCACAGCCGGTAGATCGAGTTTCTGCTGGTAGATGACCAGCGCGGCGAGGCTGACCAGGACGATGCCCAGCCCCGCCCAAATAGCGTAGGCGATGCCCACCGGAATGGTCCGCACCACCAAAATCAGCATCCAGAAGGCGATCGCGTAGCCGCCGACCACCAGCAACAGCGGCAATGGCTTGCTGAAACCGTCGATAGCCTTCATCGAGGTGGTGGCGACCACTTCGGCCGCGATGGCAATGGCGAGATAGAGATATCCGGGCATGATGGCGACTCCTGAAAGAGGGTCTCGATTCTAAGTTCTTCCATGATGGGATAAAGTCATTACCTATCTGTTTTGAATATAGGCCGGCCATGAACTGGAATCTCGATCAGCTACAACTGTTCGTCCGCACCGCCGAGAGCCGATCCTTTTCCGCCGCCGCCAGGCAAATCGGCCGCGCGCAATCGGCCGTCAGCACCGCCATCGCCCTGCTCGAAAGCGATCTCGGCGTTACCCTCTTCGAACGCAGCAGCGGGCGCCAGCCGCGCCTGACCGAGGCAGGCGCCGCGCTGCTGGAACAGGCCCGCAGCGTCTTGCAGCAGTGTGAGCGACTGGACGGCCGCGCGCTTGGCCTGGCACGTGGCGAAGAGGCGTGCCTGCGCCTGGCACAGGACGAGGCCATGCCCTACCAGCCGGTACTGGCCAGCCTGGAGGCACTGGCCGAGGCCTTTCCCCTGCTCGAAGTCCAGCTCTCCAGCGGCGCACAGGGCGACGTGGCGCGCAAGCTGCTGCAGCGCCAGGCGGACCTCGGCCTACTGTTTCATCACGAGCTGATGCCCCGCGAGCTGGAAAGCCAACGCCTGGGCACCATCGAGATGGTCACGGTGTGCAGCCCGCAACACCCACTGGCGGGCCTCGACAGTGTGGAGCGCCGCGACCTGGCCGAACACCGCCAACTGCTGATGACGCCGCAGGACAGCCACTACCCCGGCGGTGAACAGATCAGTCCGCTGGTGTGGCGCGCCGACAGTTTCTACGCGATGGCCGAGCTGGTGGTTCGCGGTCTTGGCTGGGCCTGGCTGCCACGTCACGTGGCGCAGTATCCGACCTACCAGGGCCACCTTCAGGAACTGCGCAGCGATTGGGCGCCGTTGCCGCTGGTGGTGGAACTGGTCCGCCGCCGCGACGGCGCGCTCGGCCCCGCCGCCAACTGGCTGGCGGACTGCCTGGCACGCGAGCTGTTGCGGCCACCGGCATGATCGCCCTTCCAGCACCCGGCCGGCAGCGATAAGCTGCGCCCCCATGAACAGACACCTCTACACCCTCCTGCTGCACCTGGCCCTGCCCCTGATCGCCCTGCGCCTGGCGCTGCGCGCCCGCAAGGCGCCGGCTTATGCGCGCCGTATCAAGGAGCGCTTCTCCTTCGCCCTGCCGCCGATGAAACCTGGCGGCATCTGGGTGCATGCCGTGTCGGTGGGTGAAAGCATCGCCGCCGCGCCTATGATCCGCGCCCTGCAGGCGCGCCATCCCGACCTGCCGATCACCGTCACCTGCATGACGCCGACCGGCTCCGAGCGCATCCAGGCCCTGTTCGGCGACAGCGTGCAGCACTGCTACCTGCCTTACGACCTGCCCTGGGCCGCGGCACGCTTTCTCGATCGCGCAAGACCGCGCCTGGCCGTGGTGATGGAAACCGAGCTGTGGCCGAACCATATCCACCAGTGCACCAAACGCGGCATCCCGGTAGCCCTGGCCAATGCACGCCTCTCCGAACGCTCGGCACGCGGCTACGCGCGTTTCACCAAGCTCACCGCACCGATGCTCGCCGAACTGTCGCTGATTGCGGTACAGACCCAGGCCGAGGCACGGCGCTTTCTCGACCTCGGTGCTCGCCCGGGCTGCGTGGAAGTCACCGGCTCGATCAAGTTCGACCTGAAGATCGATGACGAGCTGCTGCAACGCGCCGCCGAGCTACGCCGTCAGTGGCAGGCCGAACAACGCCCGGTGTGGATCGCCGCCAGCACTCACGCTGGCGAAGACGAGATCGTCCTCGCCGCCCATCGCCAGTTGCTGGCAACACGATCTGACGCGCTGCTGATCCTGGTGCCGCGCCACCCTGAACGCTTCAACTCGGTCCATGAGCTGTGCCTCGCTCAGGGCCTGACGACGCGTCGCCGCTCCACGGCTGAAACGGTGCAAGCCAGCGACCAGGTGCTGCTGGGCGACACCATGGGCGAGCTGCTGTTTCTCTATGCGCTGGCGGATATCGCCTTCGTCGGCGGCAGCCTGGTGGCCAACGGCGGGCACAACCTCCTCGAACCCGCAGCCCTGGGCAAGCCGGTACTGAGCGGGCCGCACCTGTTCAACTTCCTCGAGATCGCCGCACAGCTGCGCGAAGCCGGCGCCCTGAGCGAAGTGGCGGACGCCGTACAGTTGGCGGACAGGGTTGCCACATTGCTCAACGAGCCGAGCGAGATGCGAAGCATGAGTCAGGCCGGCCTGAGCGTGCTCAAGGCCAACCAGGGCGCGCTGGAGCGGCTGCTGACAGGGCTGCAGCGGCTTCTGTAGCCCGGATGCAATCCGGGGGATATTGCAGCATGGCGCTTGTCCCGGATTGCATCCGGGCTACGACGGCTCGATCACCCTGCATCTCGGAGTTGCCGCACCTGAAAGCAAAAGCCCGACTGACGTCGGGCTTTTGCGTATCGGGCTCTCAATAGTCCTGATTGTTCTTCAGACGCTCTTCGGCGGCGGAAGCCAGATCCGGTGGCAGGAAGTCCTTGTCCGGGTTGTAGTCCGGCTTGAGGAAGCTGCCCAGCGCATCCAGATCGGCCGGGCTGAGCGTGCCGGCAGCCTGCTTCAGGCGCAGGTTGTTGAGGATGTAGTCGTAGCGCGCATCGTTGTAATTGCGCACGGCGCTGTACAGCTGACGCTGCGCATCGAGCACGTCGACGATGTTGCGGGTGCCGACCTGGTAGCCGATTTCCGTGGCTTCCAGGGCGCTCTGGTTGGAGATGATCGACTGCTTGCGCGCCTGCACGGTTTCCACATCGGTGTTCACCGCGCGGAACAGGTTGCGGGTGTTCTGCACCACTTGGCGGCGCAGGCTCTCGCGCAGTTGCTCGGTCTGGCCGAGACGCTGATAAGCCTCGCGCACCTGCGAGCTGGTCAGGCCGCCGCTGTACAGCGGGATGTTCAATTGCAGGCCGATGGTGCGCTGCGAAACGTCGCCACTGTAGCGCGGAGCGCCGAACGCACCGGAGTTGGTGAAGCCCAGGCTGTCGTTGTCGCCCTTCTGGTAGCTGGCCACCGCATCGAGGGTCGGCGCATGACCGGCCTTGCGCTGACGCAGGTTTTCTTCGGCAGCGTTTACCGCGTACAGGCTGGCTTGCAGGTTGAGATTCTGTGTGGCGGCAGTGTCGACCCAGGACTTGGCGTCATTGGGCGTCGGTGCCAGCACCGGCAAGGTGTGAACGATCCCCTCGACCGCCAGGTGATCACGATTGGTCAAGGCCACCAGGGCTTCGAAGGCATCATCCACCGCGCGCTTGGCCAGCAGGCGGTTGGCCCGGGCCGTATCGAAACCGGCCTGGGCTTCGAGCACATCGGTCTTGTCGGACAGCCCCACATCGAAACGCTCGTTGGCCTGATCCAGCTGGCGCTTGAATGCCGCTTCTTCGGCCTTGGTCGAGGCCAGGTTGTCCTGGGCGCGCAGCACGGCGAAGTAGGTTTCGGCGCTCTGCAGGATCAGGTTCTGCTCGGTGGCGGACAGCTCCAGCGCGGCCTGCTCGCTGGTGGCCTCGGCCGCCTGCAACTGGAACCAGCGATCGGCGCGGAACAGCGGCTGGCTGAGATTGGCCTGATACACCAGGCCGCTGCGCGAGAGGGCGGCGCTGGGAGAATCGACTTCAGTGCGCGTGTCGCCGTAGTTGGCGCCAGCCGACAGGTTGGGCAGCAAGCCGGCACGCGCCTGCGGTACCACTTCGCGGCGAGCCTGATAGTCGGCGCGCGCGGCGGCGATGTCGGCATTGTTCTGCGCCGCTTCCTGATACACGGTGACCAGGTCGGTCTTGCTCGACAGCGGGGCCTCTTCGGCCTGAACCAGGCCCACCGAAGCGGCGGCCACGGCGATTGCCAGGGAAAGTCTGCGCAACATGATGGATATCGATCCTTGAATAGGCGGTAATCAGCAAGGCTACGGCTCGCCGCAGGCGAGGGTCAAGCGTGCCATGGACCGCATCAGTCTAGCTGGCGGCAAGCTATGTTGCTCGTCGGGAACAATCGGCCATCAGCAGTGCCCGCAGTCGTTTTCCGACGCGCGGGTCGGAATTTATTGACCGCCGAGTTGGTTTTCTGCCACCAGCTTGTTTAGACTGGCCGAGTTCTTGTCGGGGTGCCCCAAATGCGGGGCTGAGATTGGCAGCTGCCGGATCCCGTTGAACCTGATCAGGTTAAGGCCTGCGTAGGGAACAAGATGTCCTCGCCAGTAGACCGGCGAGTCCTCTCGGCACCGCCCCAAGGTGTATCTCGCGCCCCCTCTCCCCTCAGGTTCCAACTCCGACACCTATCCCCGGAGAGAGCCTTGATGAGCGCACAACAAGAAAAGAATTTGAGTCCGATTCTGAGCGAGAGCGCCCAGGTCGACCAACAGTCGGTACAACCCTTCCCCCGTTCGCAGAAAGTCTACGTACAAGGCTCACGCCCGGACATTCGCGTACCGATGCGCGAGATCAGCCTGGACGTCACACCGACCGATTTCGGCGGTGAGATCAATGTTCCGGTCACCGTCTACGACACCTCCGGCCCCTACACCGACCCGAACGTCAGCATCGACGTGCGCCAGGGCCTAGCCGACGTGCGCAGCGCCTGGATTGAGGATCGTGGCGATACCGAAAAGCTGCCGGGCCTGTCCTCGGAATTCGGCCAGCGCCGCCTCAACGATGCCGAGCTGACCAAAATGCGCTTCGCCCACGTGCGCAACCCGCGCCGGGCCAAGGCCGGGCACAACGTCAGCCAGATGCACTACGCCAAGAAGGGCATCATCACGCCCGAGATGGAGTACGTCGCCATCCGCGAGAACATGAAGCTGGCCGAGGCGCGCGAAGCCGGTCTGCTGGGCGAGCAGCATGCCGGGCACAGTTTCGGCGCCAACATCCCGAAAGAGATCACCCCCGAGTTCGTACGTAGCGAGGTCGCCCGTGGCCGCGCCATCATCCCGGCCAACATCAACCACGTTGAGCTGGAGCCGATGATCATCGGCCGCAACTTCCTGGTGAAGATCAACGGCAATATCGGCAACAGCGCCTTGGGCTCCTCGATCGAAGAAGAAGTGGCCAAGCTGACCTGGGGTATTCGCTGGGGCTCGGACACGGTGATGGACCTGTCCACCGGCAAGCACATCCACGAAACCCGCGAGTGGATCATCCGCAACTCGCCGGTACCGATTGGCACCGTGCCGATCTACCAGGCCCTGGAAAAGGTCGGCGGCATTGCCGAAGACCTGACCTGGGAGCTGTTCCGCGACACCCTGATCGAACAGGCAGAACAAGGCGTGGACTACTTCACCATCCACGCCGGCGTGCTGCTGCGCTACGTGCCGCTGACCGCCAAGCGCGTCACCGGCATCGTCAGCCGTGGCGGCTCGATCATGGCCAAGTGGTGCCTGGCGCATCACAAGGAGAACTTCCTCTACACCCACTTCGACGACATCTGCGAAATCATGAAGGCCTACGACGTGTCCTTCTCCTTGGGTGACGGCCTGCGCCCCGGCTCCATCGCCGATGCCAACGACGCCGCGCAATTCGGTGAACTGGAAACCCTTGGCGAGCTGACCAAGATCGCCTGGAAGCACGACGTGCAGTGCATGATCGAAGGCCCCGGCCACGTGCCAATGCAGCTGATCAAGGAGAACATGGACAAGCAGCTGGAATGCTGCGACGAGGCGCCGTTCTACACCCTCGGCCCGCTGACCACCGACATCGCTCCGGGCTACGATCACATCACCAGCGGCATTGGCGCGGCGATGATCGGCTGGTTCGGCTGCGCCATGCTCTGCTACGTCACGCCCAAGGAGCACCTGGGCCTGCCGAACAAGGATGACGTGAAGACCGGCATCATCACCTACAAGATCGCCGCGCATGCTGCGGATCTCGCAAAAGGTCATCCGGGTGCGCAGATCCGCGACAACGCACTCTCCAAGGCGCGCTTCGAGTTCCGCTGGGAAGATCAGTTCAACCTCGGCCTGGACCCGGACACCGCACGCGCCTACCACGACGAGACGCTGCCCAAGGATTCGGCCAAGGTGGCGCACTTCTGCTCCATGTGCGGGCCGAAGTTCTGCTCGATGAAGATCACCCAGGAAGTGCGCGAATACGCCAAGGACCAGCGCATCGACGCCGTCGACCTGGATGCCGAGCAGGGTATGCAGGCCAAGGCCGAGGAGTTCAAAGCGCAAGGTAGCCAGCTTTACCAACGCGTGTAACAGACCGTCATGGAAGCTTGATCTGGCAGCGCTATGCTCGCTAGTGTGACGGGTAACGGGCCGCATCAGACCGTGTGAAAACGTAGCGAGCGAAGGTCAGGCAAGGCAAAAAACGGCGAAAAGGCGCAGTTTACGAGCTGTAAATGAGTACTTTGAGCCGTTTTTTAACGCAGCATGAGCGAGCGCAGTAGTTTTCACACAGTCTGAGCTTGGCCCGTTACGACCATCTGGAGTGACCATGGACAAGAACGACATCGACATCATCGAGCGCGAGAACTGCTTTCGCGGCTTCTACAAGCTCGACCGGATCAAGCTGCGCCATCGCCAGTTCGCCGGCAACATGGGCCCGCAACTGACCCGCGAGCTGTTCGTGCGTCACGATGCCGTATGCGTGCTGCCGTACGATCCGCAGCGCGACGAAGTGGTGCTGATCGAGCAGTTTCGTGTCGGCGCCATGGACAAGAGCAGCAACCCCTGGCTGCTGGAACTGGTTGCCGGTTTGATCGACAAGGACGAGGAACCCGAGGAGGTCGCGCGGCGCGAGGCCATCGAGGAAGCTGATCTGTCCCTGACGTCACTGTGGCCAATCACTCAGTACTACCCTTCACCAGGCGGTTCGGACGAGCGCGTGCATCTGTTCGTCGGGCGCTGCAGCAGTGAAGGCGCCGGCGGTGTGCACGGCCTGCCCGAGGAGGGCGAGGACATCCGTGTTCAGGTGATGGCGCTGGAAGATGCGCTGTCCGCCGTGCGCGACGGACGCATCGACAACGCTGCCAGCATCATCGCCCTGCAATGGCTGGCGCTGAACCGCGACGAAGTGCGAGGAATGTGGTCGTGAATCTGCTGCGTGAGCGCTATCGGGTCGACCTGGTCGAGCTGCAAGCAGCTTGCGAGGCCAACTACGCACGCCTGATGCGCTTGCTGCCAGAGATGCGCGAGCATACGCAAAGCCGTCGCGTAGCCCTGAGCCAGGGCGAGCACCTGCTCGGCATTCTGGCGCTGGAAGTGCTGGAAAGCTGCCCCTATACCACCACCCTGTGCGTGCGCCAGGAACACAGCCTGCCCTGGCTGCCGGTGCCGCAACTACAGGTACGGGTGTATCACGATGCGCGCATGGCCGAGGTGGTCAGCGCGGAAAACGCGCGACGCCTGCACATCCGCTACCCATACCCCAATGCGGCGATGCACCAGCCGGATGAAAAGAGCCAGCTCAACCTGTTTCTCGGTGAGTGGCTGAGTCATTGCCTGGCCTGCGGCCATGAATCACAGCCAGTGATGTAGGACCCGCCACCTCGCGATCAAGCTTTCCCCCGGCCGGCCGATAGTGCGAGGTCGTGCCAATTTCTGTGATCTACGTCTGCTTCCCAGGTTTTCCCTTTGTGGCAGCAACCACCATAATCCACTCGATAATGCCTTAGGAGATGGTCTTGCCGAGCCTGCCCACCCCACCCACTGATTCCTCGGCTCTGCTGGTGCAGTTGTCCGACAGTCATCTGTTCGCCGAAGCGGACGGCAAGCTGCTGGGCATGGATACCTGCGACAGCCTGCAGCGAGTGATCGAGCGGGTGCAGCAGGAGCAGCCGCAGATCGACCTGATCCTGGCCACGGGCGACCTGTCCCAGGACGGCAGCGTCGCGTCGTATCAGCGTTTTCGCCAACTCACCTCGGCCATCGATGCACCGGCGCGCTGGCTGGCCGGCAACCACGATGAAACCCCGCCGATGCAGGCCGCCAGCAAAGACAGTGACCTGCTGGAGCCGGTGATCGACCTCGGGGCCTGGCGCATCATCCTGCTCGACTCCTCGATCCCGGGCGCCGTCCCCGGCTTTCTCGCCGCCAGCCAGCTGGAGTTGCTCGAGCGTGCGCTGAGCGAGGCGCCGCAACGCCATCACCTGATCTGCCTGCACCACCATCCGGTGTCAATCGGCTGCAAATGGATGGAACCCATCGGTTTGCGCAACGCCGATGCCCTGTTCGCCATCCTCGACCGATACCCGCAGGCGCGCGCCGTGCTCTGGGGACATATCCATCAGGAGTTCGACCAGATGCGCGGCAATCTGCGTCTGCTCGCCTCGCCCTCGACCTGCGTACAGTTCGCACCGGGCAGCGAGGATTTCCAGGTCGGCAGCGAAGCGCCTGGCTACCGCTGGCTACGCCTGCATGCCGACGGCAGCCTGGACACCGGGGTATCACGCGTCACCGGCATCCATTTCGAAGTGGATTACAGCGTCAAGGGTTACTGACATACCCCTAATCAGCTTGAAGCTTGCAGCTTGAGGCCCCGGACGAGTAGCCTCCCGCTCCATGACCGCATCCATCCTCTATATCCACGGCCTGAACAGCTCGCCAGCCTCGCACAAGGCAAGCCAGCTGAGCCGCGCCATGGCTCATTTGGGCCTGGAAAACCAGTTGCGCGTACCAGCCCTGCACCATCATCCGCGCCAGGCCATGGCGCAGTTGCAGGCGCTGATCGGCGAACTGGGCGCGCCACTGCTGGTGGGCAGCTCCCTGGGTGGCTATTACGCCACCTATCTGGCGGAGCAACACGGGCTCAAGGCGCTGCTGGTCAATCCGGCGGTACGGCCGCACCTGCGCTTCGACGGCTACCTGGGCCCGCAGAAAAACCACTACAGCGACGAGACCTGGGACCTGACCGCCGATCATGTCAGTGCCTTGGCCGAGTTCGAGGTCGCGCCGCCAGACGATCCGACGCGCTATCAGATCTGGCTGCAGAGCGGCGACGAAACCCTCGATTACCGCGACGCCGAGCGTTACTACCGCGCCTGCGCCCTGCGCATCCAGGCCGGTGGCGACCACGGCTTCCAGGGCTTTGCCGAACGCCTGCCAACGCTCTTCGCTTTCGCCGGCATTAACGCCACACTTTGGCGCGATACCGACTTTTCCGCATTCAATTGATGAACAAGAGACCCTATGGCCCAGCAGAACGCCTATAACGCAGACGCCATCGAAGTCCTTTCCGGCCTCGACCCGGTGCGCAAGCGCCCGGGCATGTACACCGATACCACGCGCCCCAACCACCTGGCCCAGGAAGTGATCGACAACAGCGTCGACGAAGCCCTGGCCGGACACGCCAAGACCATCCAGGTGATCCTCCATGAGGACAACTCACTGGAAGTGCTCGACGACGGCCGCGGCATGCCGGTGGACATCCACCCGGAAGAAGGCGTGCCGGGCGTGGAGCTGATCCTCACCAAGCTGCATGCCGGCGGCAAGTTCAGCAACAAGAACTACCAGTTCTCCGGCGGCCTGCACGGCGTCGGCATCAGCGTGGTCAACGCCCTGTCGACCCGCGTGGTGGTCACCGTCAAGCGCGATGGCAACGAGTACCAGATGAGTTTCGCCGACGGCTTCAAGGCCAGCGAGCTGGCAGTCATCGGCACGGTGGGCAAGCGCAACACCGGCACCAGCGTGCATTTCTGGCCGGACGCCAAGTACTTCGACTCCTTCAAGTTCTCCGTCAGCCGCCTCAAGCATGTGCTCAAGGCCAAGGCCGTGCTGTGCCCGGGCCTGTCCGTGACGTTCGAGGACAAGGCCGCCGGCGAGAAGGTCGAGTGGCATTACGAGGACGGTCTGCGTTCCTATCTGGTCGATGCCGTCAGCGAGTTCGAGCGCCTGCCCGCCGAGCCCTTCTGCGGCACCCTGGCCGGCAACAAGGAGGCGGTGGACTGGGCCCTGCTGTGGCTGCCCGAAGGCGGCGACGCAGTGCAGGAAAGCTACGTCAACCTGATCCCCACCGCGCAGGGCGGCACTCACGTCAACGGCCTGCGCCAGGGCCTGCTCGATGCCATGCGCGAGTTCTGCGAGTTCCGCAACCTGCTGCCGCGTGGCGTCAAACTGGCGCCGGAAGACGTCTGGGAGCGTATCGCCTTCGTCCTCTCGATGAAGATGCAGGACGCCCAGTTCTCCGGCCAGACCAAGGAACGCCTGTCCTCGCGCGAGGCCGCCGCGTTCGTCTCCGGTGTGGTCAAGGACGCCTTCAGCCTGTGGCTCAACGCCAACCCGGAAACCGGCCTGGCCCTGGCCGAACTAGCCATCAGCAATGCCGGGCGGCGTCTCAAGGCGGGTAAGAAGGTCGAGCGCAAGAAGATCACCCAGGGACCGGCACTGCCCGGCAAACTGGCCGACTGCGCGGGGCAGAACCCGCTGCGCTGCGAACTGTTCCTGGTCGAGGGTGACTCCGCCGGCGGCAGCGCCAAGCAGGCGCGCGACAAGGAATTCCAGGCCATCATGCCGCTGCGCGGCAAGATTCTGAACACCTGGGAAGTCGATGGCAGCGAAGTGCTGGCCTCGCAGGAAGTGCACGATATCGCCGTGGCCATCGGCATCGATCCAGGCTCCAACGACCTCAGCCAACTGCGCTACGGCAAGATCTGCATCCTCGCCGACGCCGACTCCGACGGTCTGCACATCGCCACCCTGCTCTGCGCCCTGTTCGTGCGCCACTTCCGCCCGCTGGTCGATGCCGGCCATGTCTACGTGGCCATGCCGCCGCTGTACCGCATCGACCTGGGCAAGGAGATTTTCTACGCCCTGGACGACGCCGAGCGCGATGGCATTCTCGACCGCCTGGTCGCCGAGAAACGCCGCGGCAAGCCGCAGGTCACTCGCTTCAAGGGCCTCGGCGAGATGAACCCGCCGCAACTGCGCGAAACCACCATGGACCCGAACACCCGGCGCCTGGTGCAGCTGACCCTGGATGATTTCGAAGGCACGCGCGAAGTGATGGACATGCTGCTGGCGAAGAAGCGCGCCAGTGATCGCAAGAGCTGGCTGGAAAGCAAAGGCAACCTGGCCGAGGTACTGGCCTGATGCGCAGTCACCTCCTGGCACTCGGTCTGCTGGCCGGCGTCGCCAACGCCGAGCCGGTGGCGCTGGAAGAGCTGCAACTGCAGGCTGAATACCCGGTGGCGGACATGCCCAGCGGCAACCTTTCCGGCCTGGCCCTGTGCGGCGAGACGCTGTGGGCGGTCTCCGACCGTGACGACGAGCGCATCTATCAACTGCACCGTGAAGAAGGCCTGCTGCGCGCCGAGGCGGAAACCTTCGTCGCCCCGGAGCCGCCCGAGAGCGCCCTGCCCTGGGGCCTGCGCATGCGTAACTGGGCCGCCGGGCTGGTGCGTGGCGGCACGCTGGATTTCGAGGGGATGTCCTGCGACGCGCAAGGCAATCGCTACCTGGTCAGCGAAACCCGCGCTGCCGTGTTGCAGATCAGCAGCAACGGCAGCACGCAGTGGCTCAACCTGCCGAGCGGCCTGGTACGCCAGGCGCGTGCCAGCGGCATGCTGCTGCACTTCAACCAGGGTTTCGAAGGCATCGCCATCGACCCCGCAGGCGAACGCCTGTGGCTGGCGGCAGAGCAGCGCCGCCGTGGCCTGACCGTGCTACATCAGCGCGGTAACAGCTGGCGCTGCACCGGCGGCTGCGTGCTGAACAGCGAAAGCGGCGAAGAAGCCTCGCCAGAAGCACTCGGCGGCCACGCGGCACCACGTGACTTCTCCGGTCTGGCCTATTTCGGCGAAAAGCTCTTCACCCTGGAGCGCCAGGCTCATCGCATCTGCCGCCGCACCCTGAGCGACGGCGTCGCGGACATCTGCTGGTCGTTCGCCGCCGAGGCCTTGACCGAGCCGCGTCGCTACACGCCGGACTACGGCATGGCCGAGGCGTTATGGATCGACAAGGACGGCGCCTGGATCGGCATCGACAACGGCAGCCAGGCCCGCGCCGACGGTGAGGAGCGCCCCATCGTCTGGCGTCTCAACGCGCCCAAGGGCGGCTGGAGCCGGCGCCCGTGAGCGAGCAGACGCCCGGTCGTCGCGCCGGACGGGTGATGTGGGTGCTCGCCTGGGGCGCGGGCCTGCTGCTGGCCACGCATTTCTTCGGCAATTGGGAAGATCGCCAGCACAACCCCAACCAGACGCCGCAGTCGGTGCATGGCAATGGCTTCGTCGAAGTCAGCCTGGCCAGCAGTCGGCAGGGGCATTACGTGGTCAATGGTCAGATCGATGGGCATGAAGTGACCTTCCTGCTCGACACCGGTGCCACCCAGGTGGCGATCCCCAGCGCAGTTGCCGAGCAACTGGGCCTGCAACGCGGAGCACCGATCATCATCAGCACCGCCAACGGCCGCGCCACCGGGCACCGCACGCGCCTGGACAGCCTGCGCCTGGGCGATATCGAGCTGCGCGACGTCGCCGCCTTGATCGCACCCGGCATGGACGGCGACGAAGTGCTGCTGGGCATGAGCGCCCTGAAGCAACTCGAATTCAGTCAAAAGGGCGGCACCCTGGTGCTGCGCCAATCAACCTTGCAATGAGGCCCGCATGAGCGAATCCCTCGATTTGAGCCTGGAAGGCGTTGAACGCCGGTCACTCGCCGACTTCACCGAGCAGGCTTATCTCAACTACTCCATGTACGTGATCATGGACCGCGCCCTGCCGCATATCGGCGACGGCCTCAAGCCCGTGCAGCGCCGCATCATCTACGCCATGAGCGAGCTGGGTCTGGACGCCGACTCCAAGCACAAGAAATCGGCGCGTACCGTCGGTGACGTGCTCGGCAAGTTCCACCCGCATGGCGACAGCGCCTGCTACGAGGCCATGGTGCTGATGGCGCAGCCGTTCAGCTATCGCTATACGCTGGTCGATGGCCAGGGCAACTGGGGTGCGCCGGACGATCCCAAATCCTTCGCCGCCATGCGCTACACCGAGGCGCGTCTGTCGCGTTACTCGGAAGTGCTGCTCACCGAGCTCGGCCAGGGCACGGTCGACTGGGTGCCGAACTTCGACGGCACGATGAACGAGCCGGCGACCCTGCCGGCGCGCCTGCCCAACCTGCTGCTCAATGGCACCACCGGCATCGCCGTGGGCATGGCCACCGACGTGCCGCCGCATAACCTGCGCGAAGTCGCGAGCGCCTGCGTACGCCTGCTCGATGAGCCCGGCGCCACCGTCGAGCAGCTCTGCGAACATATCCAGGGCCCGGACTTCCCGACCGAGGCCGAGGTCATCACGCCCAAGGCCGACCTGCTGAAGATCTACGAGACCGGCCGCGGCTCGGTGCGCATGCGCGCCGTCTATCGCGTCGAGGACGGCGACATTGTCGTCACCGCACTGCCGCATCAGGTCTCCGGGGCCAAGGTACTGGAGCAGATCGCCGGGCAGATGCAGGCCAAGAAGCTGCCGATGGTCGCCGACCTGCGCGACGAGTCCGACCACGAGAACCCGACCCGCATCGTCATCATCCCGCGCTCCAACCGTGTGGATGCCGATGAGCTGATGACTCACCTGTTCGCCACCACCGATCTGGAGTCCAGCTATCGGGTCAACACCAACGTCATCGGCCTCGACGGCAAGCCGCAGGTCAAGGATCTGCGCACCCTGCTCAGTGAATGGCTGGTGTACCGCGTCGGTACCGTGCGCCGGCGTCTGCAGTTCCGCCTGGACAAAGTCGAGAAGCGCCTGCACCTGTTGGAAGGCTTGCTCATCGCCTTCCTCAACCTCGACGAAGTGATCCGCATCATCCGCAGCGAGGATTCGCCCAAGCCGGTGCTGATGGAAACCTTCGGCCTCACCGATGTGCAGGCCGACTACATCCTCGACACCCGCCTGCGCCAGCTGGCCCGCCTGGAAGAAATGAAGATCCGTGGCGAGCAGGATGACCTGGCCAAGGAGCGCGAGAAGCTGCTGGCCCTGCTCGGCAGCGAAGCCAAGCTGAAGAAGCTGGTGCGCAAGGAAATCATCGAAGACGCCGAGAAGTACGGCGATGACCGCCGCTCGCCGATCGTCGCTCGCGCCGAGGCCAAGGCCCTGTCGGAAACCGAGCTGATGCCGACCGAACCGGTCACCGTGGTGCTCTCGGAAAAAGGTTGGGTGCGCTGCGCCAAGGGCCACGACATCGACGCCACGGGTCTTTCCTACAAGGCAGGCGACGGCTTCAAGGCGGCAGCACCGGGGCGCTCGAATCAGTACGCGGTATTTATCGATTCGACTGGCCGCAGTTATTCGCTGACGGCCCACAGCCTGCCATCAGCGCGTGGCCAGGGTGAACCGCTGACCGGCCGCCTGACGCCGCCGTCAGGCGCCAGTTTCGAATGCGTGATGCTGCCGGAAGACAGCGCGCTGTATGTCATCGCTTCCGACGCCGGCTACGGCTTCGTGGTCAAGGGCGAGGACCTGCAGGCCAAGAACAAGGCAGGCAAGGCGCTGCTGACCCTGCCCAACGGCGCCAAGGTGGTCCCGCCCAAACCCGTCAGCAATCTCGACAACGACTGGCTGGCCGCGGTGACCACCGAAGGCCGCCTGCTGCTGTTCAAGGTCACCGATCTGCCGCAACTGGGTAAAGGCAAGGGCAACAAGATCATCGGCATTCCCGGCGAACGCGTGGCCTCGCGCGAGGAATACCTGACCGATCTGGCCGTGCTGCCCAGCGGCGCCAGTTTGGTTTTGCAGGCCGGGAAGCGTACCCTGACACTCAAAGCCGACGACCTGGAGCACTACAAGGGCGAGCGCGGCCGCCGTGGCAACAAGCTGCCGCGTGGCTTCCAGCGTGTCGACCAGCTTCTGGTGGAATAGCGTCGGCAACACGCCTCGTTCTTCCAGAAAACCCGCGCGACCGGCAAGCAGCCAAGGCTGGAGTCATAGCGCGGTTTGACGGATGATACGCGCCCTGGGTCATGCGCAAATGACCCCCTGAATGATATGGGATCGATGTGCAGCTGCCCCAGAAGCGGCTGCCTGGGATTGATGATGACTGTAGTACGCCCTGTGGCCCTGCTTCTGACCGCGCTGCTCGTATTGAGCGGTTGCAGCCTGCTGCAGCAGAAGCCGGTTCCCCTTTACCAACTGGACGGCGGCAAGGCCGTAACTCCCACCAAGGACAATGGTGTGACCGTGCTGGTCGGCCCGATCAGCGTGGCCGATTACCTGCGTCAGCAAAATCTGCTGCAACGTCAGGCCGACGGCAGCCTGGTCGTGGCCCAGAACGCGCGCTGGGCCAGTGGCCTGGCCAACGATATCGACCAGCAGATGCTGCGCCAGCTGGCCTGGCGCCTGGATAGCCAGCGCCTGGTTCTGGCGCCGGCAGCTCCCGGTTTCAGTGCCGATGCGCAGGTCATGCTGACCATCACCCGCCTGGATTCCGGCCCGACCCAGCCGGCTGTGCTGGAGGCGCAATGGCGCCTGCTGGATCGCCGTGGGCAACTGCGCGACAGCCGTCTGATTCGCCTGGAAGAACCGCACAGCGGTCCTCTGGCTGAACAGGTCAAGGCGCAAAGCGCCCTGCTGCAACGCCTGGCAGCCGAGCTGGCGGTGGCCATTCAGCCCATCGCGGCGGCAGATCCGGCGCCTGAACCGTCACGCAAGAAGACGCCGATGGCCAAAGCCAAACCACAGGAACCTGCCCCCGGGCCGAAAATCCCGGTGGCAGAACCTATCAAGATCGATACGGAAGTCTTCCGTTTCTAAGCAAAAAAGCCCGCTATTGCGGGCTTTTTCTTTTACTGCGCGAGACCTTGCAACGCTCTATTTGAGCTCACTGGAGCTCTTGCCCAGCAGCCGGCGCGCGACGATCAGCAACTGAATCTGCTGCGTGCCTTCGAAGATATCGAGAATCTTCGAGTCGCGGGCCCACTTCTCCAACAGCTCATCCTCGCCATAACCCAGCGCACCGGCCAGCTCGACGCACTTGAGCGTCACTTCACTGGCCACGCGCCCAGCCTTGGCCTTGGCGATGGAGGCCTCTTTCGAATTGGGCAACTTGTTGTCGGCCATCCAGGCAGCCTTGAGCGTCAGCAGCCGCGCCGCCTCCCACTCCGCTTCCAGGCGATACAGCGTGGCCTCGGCGTGAGTGACACAGAGCAGCGGCTTGCCGTAGTCGAGACGGCAACCCGCCTTGTTCAACAGTTCACGGGCACGCTCCAGCGCTGCGCGCGCGACACCGACAGCCATGCCGGCGACCAGCGGCCGGGTGTTGTCGAAGGTTTCCATGACCCCGGCAAAGCCCTTCTGCACGTCGATCTCGGCATTGCCCAACAGGTTGGCTGCCGGCACCCGGCAGTCGCTGAAGCTGATCGAAGCGGTGTCGGACGCCTTGATCCCCAGCTTCTTCTCCAGACGCGTAACCGTCATCCCAGGCGTTCCCTTCTCGACCACGAAGGATTTGATCGCCGCTCGCCCCAGGCTCTTGTCCAGGCTGGCCCACACCACGACCGAATCCGCCCGCTCTCCGGACGTGACGAAGATCTTCTCGCCATTGAGGATGTAATGATCGCCGTCCCTCACTGCCGTGGTGCGAATCGCTGCGGAATCGGAGCCGCAGCCCGGCTCGGTGATGGCCATGGCGGCCCAGGTCCGGCCCAGGCGCGCGAGCTGTTCATCGTTGGCCACCGCCGCAATCGCCGCATTGCCGAGCCCCTGGCGCGGCATGGCCAAAAGCAGCCCGACGTCGCCCCAGCACAACTCCATCACACCGAGCAGCGCCGCCATATTGCCGCCGTTCTTGATGCCTTCCTGCTGCTCGCGGGCCGCCCCGCGCTTGCTGGCCGAGCCGGCGCCGACCGCATCGGGCGAGCCTTCGTTCATGCCGTCGAGCAGCGCGGCGAGCAGATCCAGCTCCTTGGGATAGGCGTGTTCGGCCTTGTCGTACTTGCGCGAGATAGGCCGGAAATAATGTTTGGCCACCTGCCCGGCCTGGTGCTGCAGGCCGCGGAATTTCTTCGGGGTTTCCAGATTCATGCAGGCACTCCTCTCAAAGGTGCAAACCGCCGGCAAGCACGGCGACACTGCGCAGATCGCGATACCAGCGCTCGACCGGGTGCTCCTGAGTAAAACCGTGGCCACCGAGCAGTTGCACGGCGTCGGAGCCGATTTTCATCGCCTTCTCGGCACACAGCAGACGCGCCAGGTAGGCCTCGCGATGGAAGGGCTGACCGGCCTCGGCACGGGCGCAGGCACGCCACAGCAGCAGGCGCATGGCATCCAGCTCGATGGCGATATCGGCCACCATGAAAGCCACGCCCTGGCGGTGGCTGATCGGCTCACCGAAGGCTTGGCGCTCGTTGCAGTATGTCGTCACGTAATCCAGCGCAGCCTGGGCCGTGCCCACGGCCAGCGCGCAGAAGGCCAATGCCGAATGATCGAGAAAGGCCGTGAAGTCGAACGCATCGCCAGCCAGGCGGCAGTCGCTCGACACCTTGACGCCCTTCAGCTGGACACGCGCCAGCCCACAGGCCTTGAGTCCCATGGCGGGCTCGGCAGTGCGGCTGACACCCTTGCTCGCCGCCTCGACGATGAACAGCGCCGGCCCATCACTGGCCTGGGCGCTGACGACCAGCCGACTGGCATCCAGGCCGGCAATCACCAGCGCCTTCTCACCGTCGAGCAGATAGTGCCTGCCGCGCTTGCGCGCCCGCGTCGTAGGCTGGCCTGGATCGCTCAGCACAGCAGGCTCATTGACGGCCAAGGCGAACGCCGGCGCGCCTTGCTCGCCAACGAACGCCGGCAGCCAGGCGGCCTGCTGTTCAGGCGTTCCCCAGCGGCGAATGCAATTGGCGGCCGATAGCGGCACCAGCAGCGCAGCGGCCAAGGAAAAGTCGCCCTGCGCCAAACTCTCGGCGATCAGCGCATTGCTCAGAACCGTGCGCTCGCCGGCCAGGCCGCCCTGCGCCTCGCCCACGCCGTAGTGCGCCAAGCCCAGCTCGCGCGCCTGATTGATCAGCGCAGCCGGCACGCGCGCCTGCGCATCCGCCTCATGCGCTACCGGACGCAGCACTTCCAGGGCGAAGCCCTGCAGCATGTCCACCAGCATTTGTTGCTCATCGCTGAATGACAGATCGAACAGGTCATCCGCTGTCTGACGCGCCTCACGCGGCTTGCTCGCCGCACGCCCAGCCGCCAGGCGAAAACTGGCGCGGCTACCGCTGTAAACGAGTTTCTCGAAGGACTTGCGTACCTTCAGGCGATCCGGCCAGTCGGCCTGGGCCAACTTGCTCAGTACGCTCAGGGCCTGGCCCTGTACATCGACGGTCATGGCATCTCACTCCACATGAGGGATGCCATTGATGATGAGGTCAGGGCCGGCGAGTGCCTATGACCCTCAAGACAGGCTGCTGCGGCAATCGGGTCAAGCCATGGCTGGAGGCGAACGGACTGAGCAGGACTTGCACCTGGCTCAGCCTGCTGTCACTTGCTGCGAATCTTCTCGACGATCGCCGTGGTGGAGCTGTTTTCCACCAGGCCGAGCACGCGCACCTCACCACCATAGGCCTGGACGATATCGGCGCCGACCACCTGCTCGATACCATAGTCGCCGCCCTTGACCAGTACGTCCGGCCGCACCTGCCCCAGCAGGCGTTCGGGGGTGTCTTCGCTGAAGCTCACCACCCAGTCCACCGCGCCCAGACCGGCGAGCACCGCCATGCGCCGATCAACGGCGTTGATCGGGCGGCCCGGCCCTTTCAGACGGCTCACCGAAGCGTCGTCGTTGATCGCCACGATCAGCCGATCACCCTGCGCGCGCGCCTGTTCCAAGTAGGTCACATGGCCGGCATGGAGGATATCGAAGCAACCGTTGGTGAAGACGATCTTTTCGCCATGGGCGCGGGCATCTTCGATGGCGATCAGCAGTTGATCCAGGCTCAGCACGCCGCGCTCGGAGCCTTCCTCGCGCTGCACCGCACGGCGCAGTTCAGGCGCACTGATGGCCGCCGTACCCAACTTGCCGACGACGATGCCGGCTGCCAGGTTGGCCAGGGCCACCGCCAGTGGCAGCTCCTCACCGGCGGCGATGGACGCGGCCAGGGTGGAAATCACCGTATCGCCGGCACCGGTCACGTCGAAGACCTCACGGGCACGAGCCGGCAGGTGCAGCGGCGGATGCTCAGGCCGCAGCAGGGTCATGCCGTGCTCGCCACGCGTCACCAGCAATGCACCCAGCTCCAGCTCATGCATCAGCGTGGCGCCCTTGCTCACCAGTTCGGCCTCATCGACGCAACCACCGACGATTAGCTCGAACTCATGCAGGTTTGGCGTGATCAGGCTGGCACCGCGGTAGATGGAGAAGTCCTTGCCCTTGGGATCGGCAAGCACCGGGACACCCTTGTTGCGCGCCGCCTGGATCAAAGCCTGATGGTTCTGCAGCGCGCCCTTGCCGTAGTCCGACAGTACCAGCACCTTGACCCCATCGAGCAGTGCATCGACTTCACGCGCCAGGGCTGCGGTGTCGGTATTGAACGGCTCCTCGAAGTCCATGCGCAGCAGTTGCTGGTGACGGCTCATCACCCGCAGCTTGACGATGGTCGGCTGGCCGTCATGGCGCTGGAAATGGGCGTCCACGCCTGCGCCACGCAGGCTGTCGCTCAGGCTCTCGGCGGCTTCATCGTTGCCGGTCACGCCCACCAGCAACGCGCGCGCGCCGAGTGCGGCAATATTCAGTGCCACGTTGGCAGCACCACCGGGACGATCCTCGATCTGGTCCACACGCACCACCGGTACCGGCGCCTCCGGGGAAATCCGCGAAGTGCCGCCATGCCAGTAGCGATCGAGCATCACATCGCCCACCACCAGAACGGCGGCTTGGTCATAGCGGGGCATGGTCAGTTTCATGGCAGCTCCAGAAGGGCAGAAAAACGGGAAAAATCATAGCATGACGCATTCGGTGTACCGCTCTAGCGGGTACGCACCCAGAACAGCTCATGGCGGCGCACGGCCTTGCGGAAGAACTCGTCCTCGCCCGTGACAGGCCAGCGGCGCCCGGCCAAGGCCCACTGGATCAGGCGGCGCAGGCGCCGCTTCAGCGGCAGCGGAGCTTGCAGATCATGCTGCATGCCCAGCGCCATGGCCTTGTCCAGTTGCCGCTCGGCATCGAGCAACGGGCTCCACAGGCGCTCGGCCGGCAGCGCCGTGATCGCCGGTGGCAGGGCAATGCCATGGCCGGCCGGCCCCATGGGCCAACGGTCGTTGTCATGCAGGTGGTTGGCATAGAGCAGCAGCGTTTTCGGCTGCCAGGCCGCACGCTCGCAGGCTTCCAGCAAGGCGCGCGTACTGGCGACGTGATCATGATGAGGGTCGAGCTCCGGATGCGGCGTCAGCACGACTTCGGGCCGGTAATGCTCGATCACGGCGACCAGATCGGCGATCAGGTTGCTCCAGGTTGGCTGTCCGTCGGCATCGCCCGGCAAGGACAACGGATTGTGGCGGCGCACAGGGCGCACATCGCTCTCGCCCGACTCCCGTGAACCAAACGGCGTTTGAGGCTGCTCAGCCATGGCCGGTAGCTGCAGGCAGTAGTAGCCGAGTTGCACGCAGCGCGCCTGAGTGACCCCGCCCCACAGCGGCACGGCCAGGCTGTCCCAGCTGCGCAAGCGCCCTTTCAGACGCGCGGCGGCGGCCTTGTCCAGCCCGAAACGCTGATAGGCCTCGGCCTCGATCTCGCCTTGAGTGAGGGTCACGATGGCAGTGTTGGCCGCGCGGCTGTACTGACCAAAGGCGGCCAGCTCGGCATCGTCGGCATGCGGCGCGATGATCAGCATGCGCTGCTCGGCGAAATCGGGATTGCGCATGGCATGCAGGCGCAACTCGCCACCGATACGACAGAAGCGCGGCACGATGCTCAGAGCCTGCGCCTGCTGCCCGGACAGGTTGAGGTAACGACGGCCAGCCACGCCACGCTCGAAATCCTGGCGGTCATCGCCCAGGCGCACGTAGGGATCGAACCACCGGCCAAGCCAGGTCGCCGTCAGACGCAGCTCGAGTATCAGCGTGTCGTAGCCTTGCAGGTCAGCCTCGACCTGCAGCTGCCCCTGCTCGATACGTGCCGATACGCTCAGGCTGTCCTCGGGGAAGTCGTAGCGATAATCGTCGCGTGGCGAATAAAAGAGGTGATCGGCGAACCAGGCCTCATGCGCGACCCAGCCCAACACCAGCAGCACTGGCGGCAGCCACCAGGCGACGAACACACCAAGCGCCAGCAACGTCAACAGCGCCAGCAACAGGGCGATGCGTTTGTTGCGGCGATGGCGTTTGAGCAGTTGTTGCTTGCGACCGTTCATGCGCTCACACCTGATAGACCGGTACCCGGTTGCACCAGCGATCCTTGTATTCGCGGTCAGCGCGGCCAAACGAGTAACGCAGAGGCTTGCCCAGCGCCCGCGCCTGCTCCCACTCGCTTTGCGTGTTGACGAAGCTGAGTACGCTGCCAGGGCTGAACTCGCGCTGCTGCGGATCGACCCCGCCGTTGATGTATTCCAGACTGACCCAGTGCGGCGCCTCGACCCGGTACAGCACCTGGATCGCCACCGGTTCGTCGTTGAGGTAGATCAGCGAGCCGGTCATGAAATCGCGCAGCAGGCTAAACACCTCAGCCAGGTGCTCCTTGCCAGTGGCCTCGAAGCCCCAGCGACGCAGGAACAGATCGGCGTAGATGCGCGCCTGCTCCTCGGGCGCCAGCTCCAGCATCGGCCGGATCACCCCGCCCGCCTCTTCCAGCAAGCGTTGCTCGCGGCGCTGGTTGTAGCGAAATTTCTTGCTGTATTGCTCAGGCTCACGAGCCAGCGCCAGGCCCTCGGGCTGTTCGCCGACACCGATGAGTCCTGTTGCATTGAGTTCGGACAGGTAGCGTGCCCGATGGCGCAGCGAAACCTGCGCCTGCGGAGCCAGAGGCAGAATGATCTCGGCATTGCCCAGATCGAACAGACCGCGCTTGCCTTGCTGCTTGAGCACATCCTTGGACAGGGCCAGATACCGCCCCCAGGTAGCAATTGCAGCCTGCAGTTCGCCACCGACCTGCCAGCCCAGGTAGCGCACGGGAATACCAGCCAGGTCAGCCAGCCGCGCCAGCACCTCGGGATGAGTCGCGACGCTGCCGCCAAAACGGGCCCAGGCCTCGGCATAGTCGGCAGCAGTAATCGGCGTCCAGTCGCGTTCACGCCAGAATCGTAGACGGCTCAGCATCAGACGCTCTGCTCGACCACGACCGACTCGTCGCCGTCCTCGAACTGCTTGGCATGCAGACGCGCGTAGTAACCGTTCTGCGCCAGCAACTCGGCATGACTGCCGCGCTCGACGATCTGCCCCTGATCCATCACCAGAATCAGGTCGGCCTTCTCGATGGTGGTCAGGCGGTGGGCGATGACCAGGGTGGTACGGCCCTGCATCACCTGGTCCAGTGCCGCCTGGATATGCCGCTCGGATTCGGTATCCAGCGCCGAGGTGGCCTCGTCGAGAATCAGCAACGGCGCATCCTTGAGCAGGGCGCGGGCAATGGCCAGGCGCTGACGCTGACCGCCGGAGAGCAGCACGCCGTTCTCGCCGACCAGGGTGTCGTAGCCTTGTGGCATCTTCTCGATGAACTCGGCGGCATAGGCGTCACCCGCAGCCTGTTGCACGGCCTCCAACGGCGCGCCAGCCAGATCACCGTAAGCGATATTGTTGCGCACGGTATCGTTGAACAGGGTGACGTGCTGCGTGACCAGCGCGATGTGCCGGCGCAGGTTGCGCAGGGTGTAGTCCTCGACATCCACGCCATCGAGCAGAATCTGCCCCTGATCATGGTGGTAGAAACGCGGGATCAGATTGGCCAGGGTCGACTTGCCACTGCCGGAGCGCCCGACCAGCGCCACCATCTGCCCGGGCTCGGCGACGAAGGAAATGTTGTTCAGTACGGATTTCTCCGCGCCGGGGTAGCTGAAGCTCAGATCCTTCACCTGCAGCCGGCCGCTGATGCGCTCGCGCTCCTGAGTGCCACGATCAACTTCCGGCTCCTCGTCGAGTTGCTCGAAAATGCTTTCGGCACCGGCGACACCCTTCTGAATAGTCGAACTGACCTCGGATAGCTGGCGAATGGGCTTGGGCAGCAGACCTGCCAGGGTGATGTAAGCCACCAGATCCCCTGCCGAGGCATCGCCGCGCAGCAGCAGCACCAGGAACATCAGCACGGCCATGGCGCTGTAGATCACCAATTGCAGTGACGGCGTGTAGACAGCGTTGGTCTTGACCATCTTCAACTGCTTGAGCTTGTTTTCCTCACTGGCGCCCAGAAAACGCTGCTTCTCGTAGTCCTCTCCACCGAAGCTGCGCACAACGCGATAACCCTGGATGCTTTCAGAGGTCACATGGGTGACATCGCCCATGCTGGTCTGGATCTTCTTGCTCTGCTTGCGGAATTTCTTGCTGGTGCTGGTCACCATCAGGCCGATCACAGGCAGGATCGCCACCATCACCAGCGTCAGTTTCCAGTTCATCCACAGCAAGGTGGCGAACAGGAAGATCACCGTCATCCCTTCGCGCACCACGACCTTGATAGCGTCGGTGGCAGCACCGGTGACCATGGTCACGTTATAGGTGATGCGCGAGATCAGATGACCGGAATTGTGGTTGTCGAAGTAACGGTTGGGCAGCGTCAGCAGGTTATTGAACAGCTCGACACGCAGGTCCTGCACCAGCCCCATCGAAACCTTTGCCAGGTAGTAATTCCCCAGGAAAGAGCCAATGCCTTGCCACAAGGCAATCAGCACGATCAGCAGAGGCACTGCCTGCAGCAGCTTTAGATGTGCCAGCCAGGGCGCATGCTCCAGCAACCAGGGCACGCCTGCAAAGAGGCTCGCATCAGGATTGGACAATCCGTCGACGAAGTACTTGAGGATATAACCCAGCATTGGCTGAGTGGAGGCGAAAATCAGAAAGCCAGCCAGACTGAGCAGGAACAAACCGATGTAAGGTCTGACGTATCGTAGTAAGCGAAAATAGATCTTCAAACTGGAGGTGGCTTGAAGGTCCGCAGAGGTATCGGTCATGGAAATATGCCGCAGCCAGAACAGGGGCGAATACTATCACAGCCCCCTGCCGCGTCATGGATGCGCGAAAAATCCACTGGTATCCCGTAGAATCGCGCCTCGAATCAGAATCGGGGAATACAGGATCAATGTCGCTTTCCTTGGGCGCATGGCCGCGCAATACATCGAACTTCATTAGCGAATGGATTTTACCAATCGGCTATTTCTGTTTGCTGACCGGGCTGACCTGGCTGGATGATCGCAGCCAGTATCACAAGCTCTTCTATGCTCTGATGGCAGCACCAGCACTGATTGCGATCGTGATGCAGCCCAAGCAGATTGCCCTGCAACTGAGTGAACCCGTCACTCTTTTGTTTCTTGCCTTCTCAGCCTGGGCACTGATCAGCATCTCCTGGTCAGGCACCGAAGATTCCTTTGCCTCGCTTGCCAAGAGACCGCTTTATATCTTCATGCTTTTCACAGCCTGCATGCTGATGACCCAACGCAACTGCTCGCGCCTGCTTTTGGTCCTGTCTCTGGCATCGCTGGCAATTATTCCTATAGCGGCGTATGGATTAGTCGACTTCGCTACCCACTACACCCCCGGCGCTCGCCTGGTAGGTAGCGGAGCGTTGGATAACCCACTGCTGAGCTCGCATGTATTTGGCTTGTTCTGCGTGATATGGCTTGGCTGGGTCATGACCTCCTCGTCGCGGTACTACTGCTTCGCGCTAATTCCGCTGGCGGTACTATCAGTGACGCTACTTGCAACGGGCTCCCGTACTCCGCTTGTCGCAGCTGCACTTGCGGCGGCCTGGCTGATGCTTTGCTGTTGGAACAAACGCGCACTCCTGCTCGCCTGCGCCGGCGCTTGCGGGTTGATTATCCTTCTGCTGGCCTTCCCTGAAAGCCTGCTTAACCGAGGCACATCCTACCGCCTGGAAATCTGGCAATTGGCGCTGGAGCAGATTCGCTTACAACCATGGACCGGGCACGGCTTCGATGCGCATCTCGCGATCAATGTTCCTGGTATTCACTACTCATTCAGCGAACCTCATAGTTTCTTTCTAGGCGTGCTTTATTATACCGGCGTAATCGGCGCCCTCTGCTGGGCGCTCATGCACGGTGCGGCACTCTGGACCTGCTGGCGACGACGCAGTGACTTGTATTTCATCATCGCTGGTGCGTTGGTTGTTTACGGACTGGGCGCAGGCCTTACCGAAGGAGGGGGAATTCTTCCCCGCCCCAAAGAACACTGGTTCTTGACTTGGATTCCGCTGGCACTGGTGGCAGCGCTAAGTATCGGACGCAAACAGGAGCATGCACTTTGATGCAGCGCCTGTCAGAGGAACAACTGCAGGCACTGATGCTCGGCTCCAGCGTATTGGAGCAAGACGGGCTCGGCCCCAAAGTCCTCCGCCTGCAGGACAGCAGTTTTCTTAAGCTATTCCGTATACGTCGACTGTTTTCCAGCGAAACCCTGAAACCCTACGCCAAGCGCTTCGCAGACAATGCCAGACGACTACAGAGCCTAGGTTTTATTGCACCACAGATAATCGAGGTCTACCGCGTAGAGGACGAAGTGAACGGGACTGCCGTGCACTATTGGCCACTTCCGGGCGAAACACTGAGACAGGCCCTGGAGCAGGCACAGCCGGAACAGCGCTGCCTGTTGATTAACCAGTTCGGGCAGTTGCTGGCGCGCCTACATGAGAAGGGCGTCTATTTCCGCTCCATCCACTTGGGCAACGTACTGGTGATGCCTGATGGCGCCCTCGGCCTGATAGATGTCGCTGACATGAAATTTGGACGACGCCCACTCAACCTGAGCATGCGCCAACGCAATCTGAAGCACATGCGTCGCTACGAGCAGGACGAGGAGTGGCTGTTCAAGTTGCATAAGGACGCCCTCATCGATGGCTACCGCCAATACGCCCCTCGCCTTGCTCAAGCGCTGCTACTGAGGCCGGAGTGACGCAGCACGTCGCTCCACGTACTCAAGAAAAGAATCCAGCCGCTCACTGCACAGTAGCGCACTGACCTTACGCACCTCGTCTTCAGGCCATTCCCACCACCTTGCAGCCAGGAGCGCCTCCCTGACTGGCTCGCTGAAACGCCACCGGATGTGCTTCGCTGGATTACCAGCCACAATCGAGTATGGAGCCACGTCTCGGCTCACCACGGCACCAGCAGCGACCACCGCACCATCGCCCACGGTCACGCCAGAAAGAATCATTGCCCCAGTACATAGCCACACATCACTGCCAATCACGACATCACCGCGAGTGAAGGCATAGCCGGTAATATCCGCAGCCTCGTCAATCATGGCCGGGAACGGGTAAGTCGTAACCCACTCGGTACGATGATGCCCACCGAGAAATATTTCGACCTGCTCAGCGATGGATGTATACGCACCTATACGAAGCGTAGCGCCCTCACTCCAGTCATGGACGATGGGTAGACCATAACTGCCTACACCTATCGAGTAGTGAGGATAGCGCTGGAGAAAGCGGGCCTGACCGCGATACAGCCTCGGCAGCTTACGGATCGCACGCTTGCTCCGACGCTCTCGAAATCTTGCCCAGAAACCCATGATCAGTTCTTCTCCAGAGGCGAGAAAAAAAGACGCCCCAGCCCACGCCAGGTTTTCTTGTTCCATCTACGCAACGGAATCTGCCTGAGCAACTGCCGCGCGTAATCACGGTCTCGATTGGAACACTTCAGGAACATAGAGCTGAGAAACCGAGTCCTGACGAACTCGTATTGAGGGTGGTCCTTGAACAAGGCATAAGTACGCAGAATGCTATCCACCATGAACGGGGTGTTCTTGGAGGAGTTACTGCCATGCTTGCGGTACTGAGCCAACACCTCGCCAAGACAGTCGATGTAATAACCTGCATGAGTGATCTTGAGTTCGATAAGCAGATCCTCTAACCGGATCTCAGGATCGAACCCCCCTACCCGTTCCAACGCTTCTTTGCGAAACAGTAGCGTGGGCGCTGGCGGATAGGGTTTACGCTCCATGAACACGTCATCGAAATCCAGTCGACGAAACGCTATATCTCGACGCTGACGAGACTCAGGAAACAGATGACCGTCCGAATCGATCAACTCGATATTGCCGGCACAGATCCCGACTTCCGGCTTATCCCGCATGTAAGCGACCTGCTTGGCTATACGCTCCGGCACCATGATGTCATCCGAGCCGAATGGAGCAATCAGGCTGCCTTGGGCGCGTGAAACCGCGTCATTGAGCGTATGCGTCAAACCCCTGTTCTGCTGGACACGAAACTCGAATCCATATTCTTGCTGCAAACGTTCGATTCGCGCCACGCTGTCGTCCGTGGAGCCGTCATCGATCACCAACAACTCGATATTCGGGTATGTCTGCTGCACGACACTGAGAATGCAGCGCTCGATGTAGGGCGCATGGTTGTATGAAGCGATCACCACCGTGACCAATGGCAGTTGCTCCGTCATTTCCTCACCTCGTTCAGCGCAGATTCGATCAACTCCAGATACTGCTGGCGAAACACGTCAATATCGTGCTCTCTGTTCAAGTAGCTGTAAGACTGCTCGCCCTTGATCTGAAGCTGCTCATCACTGAGGGAAAGATACTCATCCAAGGCCTGGCTCAGCCCCTCGACGTCTGCCGGAGCAACAGCGATACCACCAGCTCCCTGGATCAACGGGAGCATGGCAGGGACATCGCTCGCGATTACCGGTAGCCGCCCACTCATCCCCTCAAGCAACGCCAAGCCCAGGCCCTCCGCCAAAGAGGGCATGGCCCATATGTCGAACGCCCGCACATAGCGTAGAGCGTTATCTCGAAAGCCAAGCAAATGGATACGCCCTTGCAAACCAAGAAGCTCCACTTCCTGTAGCAAGCGGTCGCGCTCGCGACCCTCCCCGATGATTGCCAGCTGTACATCTGGATAGCGCTGCGCAATCTGCGCAAAAGCACGGATCAGATGTATGTGCCCCTTTACCGGGACCAGTCGCCCCAATGCACCGACAATCCGCACATTGGACTCGAGCCCCAACTGAGAACGCGCTTGGTCACGTGATAACTGCAGACTTTCGGCCTGCACGATATCGATGGCATTGGTTATCGCAACGGTGTTGTTCGGAGTGAAGCCGCACTGACAATCCAAGAGGTACTGCTTAACCGCAGGAGAAACACCCACGAAACGCCAAGCGGGGCTGACCAGGCGAGCAGTCTGCTGACGACGATAGGCCCGATCGTATTCGCCAAAACCATGGGCGATACCGATACAAAGGGGAATCTTGAGCCAGCGATTGAGCATCAACATCATGTTCACGGGCTTGAAGCGATTACAGATCACTACATCGAAGCGCTCGCTGCGGCAGTACTGAAATAGCCGCCACATAGCACGAATGCGCATGCCCTTGAGCTGTGCATCGGAGAACTCGAAGTAAACAGAACGCTCAGCACGACTCTCCGGCTGACCGGTAGTCGGCCGTCCCCGGAGAAACGCATTGACTGTCTCGAAGCGCTCAGAAGGAAGGGCGTGAAAAATCTGCTCCCCCAAATCAGCAAAATCGTGCGTCTTGATGTTGTAGTCAGGATGCAACTGCAAAACCTTGATACGACGCGCCATGCTCATTGCCATTGCGAAAATCCTTCTTCACTTACCATCCAGGCTCGCTTACCGGCCAATGCATGCATCGTTTCCTGCGAGGGAGACGCCTTGTCAGACCACTCACCTCGCTTCCATATGGCGAAGTGGAAATAAGGAAACTGTCGATCACCGTCCTGATCGTTAGTCAGGCAGCCATCGCGCCAGAACCAGCGATCAGGAAAATGAAAGCCTCCATCAATCCAAGGTATACAGCCATTTGGGGTGCTGAATGCTTCAACGAACTCACTGCGCCGGCGCAAGGGGTTGAAACGCCCCACCAAGTTGAAAAGCGGCTTTGGAAAATTCTTTCGCCATAAGAACAGGCGACTGAATGCTCCCTCGTCAAGCGCATGATGCTCTTGATCCCCCAAGCGTTCCTGCCAAGACGGCATACGCATGAAGACTCTACGCATTGCCTCGGTATTACGAATCAGGCATAAGTGACCCGACACACGCCGAGCATGGGTGGAGTAAAGGTCGTAACGTGCAAGTCGCTCGTCAGAGAAGTACTGACGTAAGCGTCCGTAGATCAGATCGAGATCGCCAAACGCCCAAAAATCATATCCCCGTAACTGCTCCTCATGGATATAGCCTAGAGCAGGTTTCAGATCACAAAGCTTGTAGGGGTTATGCGGCGTAAACGTTATGCCCAAGCGCACCGACACCAAAGAGCAATAATCTGCATACGTCACCGGCTCAACACGAACATTGGCCGGCAAGTTATCCGGCTCACCACAGTCGCTGAATAGCAACCAGTCGATATCCGGATTACTTCTGCAACTTTCCAAGAACAAAGGCATCCAGAACGGCCAGCGCCCAAAATACGGAATGATGAAGCAAATGCTAGGGCTCACAGTAACGATCCGGGAATACAGTCAGAACAAGACAAGTTATTGGGACAGCCAATCGAACGCCCAGAAGCGCACTCGTGCCGCCTGATCACTAAAGCACAGACTCAATCTACGCGCAGGTAACGAGGGATCGAGCGGGCTCAGGGAACAGTCACGGAGCGCCCCAGCCAACGCAGCAGGTTGACCGAATGCGACCAGCAAACCTTCGCCATCCACCACCTCTCGACCACCGCCACAATCGCTGCATATGACTGGCACTCCTGCGGCCATCGCCTCCAGTAATACCATGCCGAACGGCTCATGATCGGAGGTCAGCGCGAAGACATCGAAGGCCTTGAAATAGCGCCGTCCATTCGCCACCTGACCAAGAAAACGCACGGACTCGCTGACGCCCAGCTCCAACGCCAGTGCCCTGAGCGCAGACTCCAGCCGACCAGTACCCATAATCGCCAGCAAGCTGCCATCCGGCAGCTGCGGCAATGCCTGGGCGAAGCCGCGGATCAATGTGGCCTGGTCCTTGTCCGGATGCAGTCGGCCGACGTTGCCAACCACCCAGGCACCCTGTGGCAAGTCCAGACGCTCGCGAGCCTGCTCGCGAGAAACCTGCTCGGCCTGTACCGCCTCGACATCGATACGGTTGTACAGCGTTTCGATACGCTCGGCCGACCAGTCAGGCAGACAGGCGCGCATATCGTCACGTACGGCGTTGGAAACGCCCAGCAATGCCAGACGCTTGCGAAAGAAGTTGGCGAACAGCTGACGGGAACGGCGCTTGTAGTCGCCGAAGGCGTGATGCACACCGATCACCGGCAGATCGCTGCCGAGCAGCGCCACGTAGATCGGCTTGAAGCGGTGAGCGATGCACAGGGCGAAGTCGCGCGACGCGGCGATGCGGCGAAAATCGCGAATCGCCGCCAGCTTCAAGCCACGCACCTGTGCACTGGAGTAATCGAGGAAGATCACCTCGTCGGAAGCCGAGCCGCGCTCGACCTCCGCTGACGGAGCGCCGGTCAGATAGACAGTGCAGACCTTGTACGGCGTGCCCTCGAACAGCACGGCGTACTGCCGTGCGCAATCCAGAAAGGGGCCGTCATAGCCGTGACAGAACTGCAGAACCCAGCGCTGCGCCTGGCTGGCAGTCGGCTCAGACGCCGTCATACCAATCCTTGCCATCCTTGACCACGAGCACGTCTTCCATGATCAGGTACTGCAGATCCGAACCGTAGAACATGTTCAGCGCATCGGTCGGCGAGCAGATCATCGGTTCGCCACGGCGGTTGAGCGACGTGTTCAGCGATACGCCGTTGCCGGTGAGTTTCTCCAGTTCCAGCATCAGGTCGTACCAACGCGGATTGAAGCGGCGCTCCAGCACCTGGGCGCGCGAGGTGCCGTCTTCGTGCACCACCTCACCGACGCGCTCCTTCCACTCCTCATTGACCTCGAAGGTGAAGGTCATGAACGGGCTAGGATGGTCGACTTTGAGCATCTTAGCCGCCACGGTATCGAGCATCGACGGGCAGAAGGGTCTCCAGCGCTCGCGGAACTTGATCTGCTCATTGATACGGTCGGCGACACCCGGCACGCTCGGGCAGCCGATGATCGAGCGGCCACCCAGAGCACGCGGGCCGAACTCCATGCGCCCCTGGAACCAGGCCACCGGGTTGCCGTCGGCCATGATTCTGGCGATACGCTCGGGGGTATTCTCGATGCGCTTGAACACCGGCTGATTCGGGTGCCTGGCGCAAGCGGCGATGACGTCTTCATTGGAGTAGGACGGGCCGAGATAGACGTGCTCCATCTTCTCCACCGGCACGCCGCGCTGGTTCGACACGTAAGCTGCGGCGCCAACGGCGGTACCGGCGTCGCCGGAAGCCGGCTGTACGAACAGTTCCTTGACGTCGTCGCGGGCGATGATCTTCTGGTTCAGCTTGACGTTCAGCGCACAGCCGCCGGCGAAGGCGATCTTGCCGGTTTCCTTGAGGATGTCGCCGAGGTAGTACTCCATCATCTGCAGCGCCAGCTTCTCGAACAGCGCCTGCATGCTGGCCGCGTAATGGATGTAGGGGTCGTCGGCGATGTCGCCTTCACGCTTCGGCCCGAGCCATTCGATCAGCTTGGGCGAGAAGTAGTAGCCCTTGCCGTTTTCCTTGTAGCGGCGGAAACCGATGACGTTGGCGTACTCGGTGTTGATGATCAGCTCGCCATTCTCGAACTTGGCCAGGCGCGAGAAATCGTACTTGGCGGCGTCACCGTAGGGCGCCATGCCCATGACCTTGAACTCGCCGTCGAGCATCTCGAAGCCCAGGTATTCGGTGATCGCGCCATACAGGCCACCGAGCGAATCCGGATCGAAGAACTCCTTGATCTTGTGGATCTTGCCGTTCTCGCCGTAGCCGAAAAAGGTGGTGGCGTACTCGCCCTTGCCGTCGATACCGAGGATCGCGGTCTTTTCCTTGAAGCCCGAACAGTGGTAGGCGCTGGAGGCGTGCGCCAGGTGGTGCTCGACCGGCTCGATCTTGACCTTCTTCAGGTCAAAGCCGAGCTGCACCAGGCACCACTCGATACGCTTCTTGTAGCGGTGGTAGCGACGGTTGCCGAACAGGATGGCGTCCAGAGCGCGATCCGGCGCGTAGGCGTAACGCTTGGCGTACTGCCAGCGGGCCTTCTCGAAGATGCTGATGGGGGCGAAGGGAATGGCCACCACGTCGACATCCGACGGCTTGATGCCCGCCTGTTCCAGACAGAACTTGGCCGACTCGTAGGGCATGCGGTTCTTCGCGTGCTTGTCGCGCACGAAGCGCTCCTCTTCCACGGCCGCGATCAGTTTGCCGTCGATGTACAGCGCGGCGGACGGATCGTGACTGAGGGCGCCGGACAGGCCGAGAATGGTCAGTGCCACAGGTTTGAGCCTCTAATTCGGGCAGGTGCCAGGCACCTGCGGTAAACGTTGGTCGAGCAACTGGTGCAGGGCGGAGTCCGCCGGCCAGTTGCGCAGAAAACGGGCGCGGTCGCGAGCATAGGCCCGGGCGAAACTGCGCGTACTGCGATGCTGGCGCATGGCATCCAGGTCGATCAGCGACCAGGCGCCCTGGGCGTCATCCCAGAACAGGTTGTGCCCCTTGAAATCACCGTGACTGATGCGTTCGCGCTGCAGGGCAGCGAACAATCGATCAAGTGCCAGCAGGTCGCTTTCCGGGGGCGTTGCCTGCTTGTATGCCTCAAAACGCGCGATTATATCCTGCCCGCCACAATAGTCGGTAATCAGGTAGGCGCGACCGCGCAGCCAGCACCACCGCCGCTCGATCACCGCCAGCGGCGTCGGCGTGGCGATGCCCAGCAGTTGCAGGCGATTGCCCTCGCGCCAGCTATGCCAGGCACGACTGGGACGCCAGAAGCGCTTGAGCCAGTGCAGCAGGTTTTTCACGTTATAGCGTTTGACCACCAGCGGCCGGCCGTCGAGCTCCACACGCGCGACGGTAGCGGCGCCACCGGTCTTGTAGATATGTCCGGCGTCGGTCCGAGCATCCAGATCAGCCAGCAGCGGCTGCAGGGCGGACTCGGCCTGGCGGCGCACCACACGCAGGCCAAAGGCGCCAATGCGTGCGGCGAACAGACTGCAATCACGCGCCGCTTTCTTCAGATAATCGCGCAGGCGCCAACGGCGCACCTTGGCTATTTCGGCCTGCAGCATCTCCAGCGGCAGCGCGTGCTCGCCGTTAGCCAGCAGGTAGTGGATCAGCAGCTCTTCCAGGTAAAGGTCCAGCTCGGCCGGCAGCTGAGCGAAGAACACCCCGAGGTTTTCCAGCACTCGTGCCCGCGACAGGGGTTGCCCTGCTGTTTCGCAGCGCACGCCACCGCCGTCGATCAGGAACAGGCGGCCCTCATGGCGCAACAGGTTGTCCAGATGCAGGTCGGCCTGCCACAGGCCCTGAGCATGCATCTGCCCGATTGCCGTCAGCGCTTCGGCCAGCACGCTCTGCTGGGCGTCGCTCAACAGCGGCTCGCGAGCTGCTTCACCCCAGGCATCCCAGAGGCTCTGTGCGCTCTCCAGGTATTCGAACAGCAACCAACCGCCCTGCCCGACGATGAAATCCTGAGCCAGCAGCCTGGGCGTGACGAGCCCCTGGCCAGCCAGATACTCGGCGCCTTCACGTTCGCGCAGAAAGTGCCGCTGCGCCTTGTCGCCAACCAGCAACTTGGCCAGCACCGGACGCCCCTGCCAACGCGCAACGCCGACATAGCGCTGCCCTGGCAGCACACGTAGCAGACGCTCCAGCACCAGCGGCTCGCACGCCACCTGCAATGTCAGCGGCAAATCAGGTGTGCGGCCGGCCTGGCTCAACTCAACCAGTTGCATCAACGCGCCTCCTTGTAGCGCTGCCGAGCAGCAAGCTGCCGCCACCAGGCATCGACAGCGCCCTCATCGCCCAGATAGGCCCCCAGCAGCTCACGCACCTCAGCCTCGTTCCAGACTCTGGCACGGCGCAACAGGGGCTCGATATCCTTGACTCGATCACGCTGCCCCAACAGCAAAGGACGGGTTTTCTCCAGATCGATCAGTTGCGCCTCGAACACGCCCTCCAGCTCGCGCAGGAAGATATGCTTGGGATAGAAACAGCCATGCATCTGTCCCGCCTGATGCAAACAGCGCGCAAGACGGCCACAGGCATGAAGAATGGACGCACGCCTGGCACCGTCGAGTGCAGACCATCGGGTCAACCATTGTTCCAGGTCCTGCCAGCCGTCCAGTGCGCGAGTCAGCAAGACGGCACGGCGCTCGCCCGGCAAACGGCGTTCGGCGAAATAGGCCGCCTGAAGTGCCGGAATGCCCAACTCGGTGTAACGACGGATATTGCGAAACTCGCGCGCGAAGGTCGGCTCACCGAAGGGATGCAGCAGACTGCGCGTCAAGTGATTGCTTTGCCGCTTCAGGTAGAAGGCGCGCTCGTCCAGTTCCAGGCGATATACGCTGCTCCAGCCGCCACGTTCGGTATTGGGCTCGTCCACGGCTTCCAGTTTCAACGCCCACAACGCATCGAAACTGGCTAACCCGTGACGCTCGAGCAGGGCGCGATCCTGCTCCGCGATGAAGTCGCTCATTCCCGGCCCTCGAAAAACTTCAGGATTTGCAGGACGCGTTGCTTATCCGCACCACTGAGCCGGTTGCACTCGCGATATTGCAGGTAGAAACGCAGACGCTGCGTTCTCGACAGCACGCGCTTGGCCACTTTGTCGAGACAGGCCAGATCCTTGATGATCCGATAACGCAATAGCGGCCCCCACCAGAAACTGCCGGTGGGGCAGTCGATGAAGAACAACTCGGCCTTTTCATTGACCAGCAGGTTGCGCCACTTCAGGTCGTTGTGGGTGAAGTGGTGCTCATGCATCGTCCGCGTGCCCCTGGCCAATTGCTGACTGACGCGCAGAACCCACGACCGATCAGCCAGGCGCGGGTCATCACGATTGGCGATCGCAGCAAGATCGAGCGTATTTTCCAGCTCGCGTGTCACCAGCGCTCCACGCACGAAAGCCCCCGCCTTGCGCTGGAGACCATGCGCAACGATCGGCGCCGTCGGGATGCCCCACTTGGCGAACAACTTGAGATTCTGCCATTCGGCCTTGACCCGCGGGCGCCCCAGATAGCGGCGCAGACCTTTACCCGCTCCCCAGTAGCGTTTGACGTAGTAATGCACGCCATCACGCTCGATACGAATGACCTCCGACAATGGGTCCTTGGTCAGCCGCTCGCCCTTGATCGCGAAAACAGCCTCCAGAGAGCCGAAGTCCTCGGTCAGGGCATGGTACTCAGGGGCAAGGATCCAGCTCGCCATCAGAGCGCATCTCCGTAACGCTGCTTACGTTCATACAGTTTCACTGCCTTGCGCTCCAACCAGGCGAGCAGGCTCGCCTCCTCGCGCAGCACCTGGCGCAGGGGCCGCTGAAAATAGGCACGCAGAAAGCGCAGCTTGTCGCGGTGGGTCAGGCCGATATCCAGCGCCGAGAAGTACAGGGCAGCCAGATCCTTGTCACGCCAGCGGCGGGGTACGGCGTCGCGCACCTGGGCACGGTGCAGGTCGATCACCGACAGGCGCAGGTCGCTGGCCTGGATCGGCCGGTCGGTGTGCAGCAGGAAGTGGCAGATATAACAGTCGCGGTGATTGACCCCCGCGCGGTGCATGGTGCCGGTCATCTGCGCCACTCGCTCGATCAGCGCCCACTTGAGCGCCGGCTTGGGTGGCTGTTGCGCCCAGTTGAGGCTGAGCTGCTCCAGGTCGACGGTCGGCGCCAGCTCCTCGGTGACGATGAACGAGTGCTGCCGCGCCGGATTGCTGCCGCGCTCGCCATAGGCAACTGCGGTCATGGTCGGCACACCTGCCTCGGTCAAACGCTGGATCGCCTGCCACTCCTGCGCCGCGCCCAGTACGGGCGCCTTGGCCGTGAGCAGGTTCTTGACGATCTCACCCCAGCCGATACCGCGATGAATCTTGACGAAATAGCCATGACCATCGACCTCGGTACGCAAGGTGCGGCGCCCTTCCAGCTCACGGTAGACCTGCCCCTGCAGCGCCTCCACAGCATCGAAGGCGTCGTGCCCTGCCCACAGGGTCTTGAAGGGTTCAGCGAGCATCAGCTTCACGCATGCTTCTCCGCCAGGATCACGTCGGCAGCCTTCTTCGGCATCGAATACAGATCGGCACTGTCGGCATACGCCAGCGCGTTGCGCCCCCAGAACGCGCGGCGCTCCGGATCGGCGAGCATATCGGTCAGGGTACGGTTGAGCCGTTCCTGTTCGAAGGGGCTGGGTAGTACGCGGCCGCAATCAGCATCGGCAATGTAGTGGGCATAACCACAGACATCGGTGACCAGCACCGGCAACCCGGACACCAGCGCCTCCAGCAGCACGGTGCCGGTGTTCTCGTTGTAGGCCGGATGGATCAGCAGGTCGGCGCCGAGCAAAAAGCGCGGAATGTCGCTGCGCCCCTTGAGGATCTGCACCTGATCGGACAGCCCCAGCGCCTTGATCTGCAGCAGGAATGGCTTGGGGTCGTCCTGGCCAATGGCGATCAGGCGAGTGCGTTTGCGCAGCTCACGCGGCAACGCGGCCAGCGCCTTGAGGCTGCGATCCAGGCCCTTGGTCTTGAAACCGGAGCCGATCTGCACCAGCAGCAGGTCGTCGTCGGCCAGCTTGAACTCACGGCGGAACTCGGCACGGACTTCTGCGGCATTGGCCGGCGCACGACGATCCTGGGCGATGCCGGGCGGCAGCAGATGGAAGCGCTGCAGCGGCGTCTTGTAGTGCTTGATGAACAGCGGCTGCTGCACTTCGGAGATCATCAGGATTTCGGTCTTCGACTCCGGCGCGAACACTGCACGCTCGTAGTCGGCGAAGTGCTTGTAGCGACCCCAGCGCCGGTAGATCGGGTTACGCAGGGTCTGCGCCTTGTCCTCGAAGCAGCCGTCGGCGGCGTAGTAGACGTCGAGGCCGGGCATCTTGTTGAAACCTATCACCCGGTCGACTGGATCGCGCGCCAGATCCGCCTGCAACCAGGCCGTAAACTTCTCGTTGCGGCGATGATTGAACAGCGCGCGCACCGGCGCCACGCGAACGTCGAAGCCGCCGGGGTTGTCGCCTTCCCAGATCGGCGTGTAGACGCGAATGGCATGACCACGCGCCTGACACTCTAGGGCAATGCGCATGAAATCGCGCTGTAGCCCGCCGAACGGGAAGTATTTGTAGAGAACGAAGGCCAGTTGCATAGCCGCTCCTTAAAGGGTGCCGGGAGGCGCAAGCAACAGCGCCTCCAGTTCCAGACCGACGCGCTCGGCGCCCAGGCCATCGAAGCAAGGCTTGTCACGATCACCGCCGCCAGCCCCAGGGCCACTGGCGCACAGGTGAATCTGGCTACGGCCATAGGCGCCCACCTTGCCGGGCAGGGTCGGGCCATAAAGGGAAATATTGGGAACGTCCAGCGCTGCAGCCAGATGGCCGAGCCCGGTATCGACGGAAACGCAGGCGCTGGCGCCGGCAATCACCTTGGCCACGCCGGCCAGGTTCAACTTCGGCAACACGGCGGCATGCCTCAGGCCGGCAGCGATACGCTCGGCACGCGCCTTTTCCGCCTCGTTGCCCCAGGGCAGGCGCACGGCCCAGCCCAGCTCGTCCATGCGCTCGGCTAGAGCGCGCCAATCGGCTTCCGGCCAGTGCTTGCTGGCCCAGGTGGTGCCGTGCAGAAACACCAGGTAGGGCGGCGCCGCAGTATCCATCATCGCCGCGCGGTTCAGCCCGTAATCGGCGGTACCAGGCGGCAGCGGATAGCCCAGCGCCTTGGCGAACAGCTGGCGCACCCGCTCCAGGGCATGCTGATCCTTGGCGACCGCATAACGCCGGGCATAGAAACGGCTGGCCAGCGGTTCGCGCGCCGAGTCGCGATCCAGCCCGGCCACTGGCGCCTGCACATAGCGCGTCAGCCAGGCACTTTTGAGCAGACCCTGAGCGTCGATCACCAGGTCGTAGCGGGTCTCGCGCAGCCGCTGCTTGAAGCGCGCCCACTCGCCACTGCGCCAGGTGCGCAGCGGATGCTTGCGCCAGCGACGAATGGCTACGGGAATCACCTGAGAAACCGCCGGGTGCCAGGCCGGAATCTCGGCGAAACCTTCCTCGACCACCCAGTCGAAACGGATGCCAGGAATCGCACGGGCTGCATCGGTCAATGCCGGCAGGGTATGCACCACGTCGCCGAGCGACGAGGTCTTGATGATCAGCACCCGCAAATCAGTCGCCCTCGACCAGGGTCAAGGCTTCGCCGACCAGCCGATCCAGCGCCTCGATCACCGGACGCGGTTTGAGCTCGCGCAGGCAGTTGTAGTGACCGTAACGGCAGGTACGCTCGAAGCAGGGGCTGCACTCCAGCCCCAGGCGGACGATCTCGACACGATCGGCCAAAGGCGGGGTGAACTGCGGCGAGGTGGAGCCATAGACCGCCACCAGCGGACGGTTCAGGGCGGCAGCGACGTGCATCAGCCCGGAGTCGTTGGACACCACGGCGGTGGCCGCCGACATCAGGTCGATGGCCTCGGCCAGGCTGGTCTGCCCGGAAAGATTGCTGACTTCCTCGCGCAGGCCCGGAATCAGACGCAGGCGAATATCTTCGCCACCGGCATGGTCGTTCTTCGATCCGAACAACCAGACCTGCCAGCCTTCACGAATCTTGGCCTCGGCCACCTTGGCATAGTGCTCGGCGGGCCAGCGCTTGGCCTCGCCGAACTCGGCGCCCGGACACAGCGCCAGCACCGGCCGGTCCAGTTGCAGGCCGAACTTGGCCAGCGCGGCGTCGCGACTGGACTCATCGATCTGCAGACGCGGCTGCGGGTAAGGCTGGGTCAGCAGCGTATCGGGCTCATAGGCCAGCGCCATGAAACGCTCGATCATCAGCGGATAGCGGTCTTTATCCAGCGTGCGGATATCGTTGAGCAGGCCATAGCGCATCTCGCCCTTCCAGCCAGTGCGCTTGGGGATACCGGCGAACCAGGGCACCAGCGCGGACTTGAGCGAGTTGGGCAGCAGGATCGCCTGGTCGTACTGACCGGCCAGCGACTTGCCGATCCGCCGACGGCTGGCCAGATCGAGCACGCCATGCCCCAGCGGCAGGCTCAGCGCGGCGCGCACCTCGGGCATGCGCTCGAGGATCGGCCGGCTCCAGTCCGGTGCCAGCACGTCGATCTCGCACGCAGGGTGGCGTTGCTTCAGGCACTGAAACAGAGTCTGCGCCATCACCATGTCGCCTACCCAGCTAGGGCCGATGATCAGTATTTTCATGCCTTATCCAAAAACAACCGGGGAGGCTCAGAGCCTACCTGCAATCAGCTGCGCGTCGGTCATGCGTCGTTGCAAAAGGGCCTTGGGCGTTCATTTACCGCAGTAAACTCACGCCTCCCCCTGTCGCGCCTAGCCTGACTCTAGCTCGCAAGATTGCCGACAGACTCCTGAAGCCTCCCCGTCGGGCCTTCGAGGAATCGCTTACTTGACCAGCGTACGCCATTCGGCGTGGCCGCTGGTCTTGCCGGTAACGAGGTCGAAGTAGGCCTTCTGCAGCTTCTCGGTGACCGGACCGCGGCGGCCGGCACCGATCTTGCGCCCGTCGACTTCGCGGATCGGCGTGACTTCGGCAGCGGTGCCGGTGAAGAAGGCCTCGTCGGCGATATACACCTCGTCGCGCGTGATGCGCTTCTCCACCACCTTGACGCCGTGCTCGTCGGCCAGGGTGAGGATGGTGCTGCGGGTGATGCCGTTGAGGCAGGAAGTCACTTCCGGGGTGTACACCACACCGTCCTTGACCAGGAAGATGTTCTCGCCCGAGCCCTCGGCCACGTAGCCTTCCGGATCCAGCAGCATGGCTTCGTCGGCGCCACCGGAGATGGCTTCCTGCAGGGCCAGCATCGAGTTGATGTAGTTGCCGTTGGCCTTGGCACGGGTCATGGCGATGTTGACGTGGTGGCGCGTGTAGGAGCTGGTGCGCACCTTGATGCCGGCCTCCAGCGCTTCTTCGCCCATGTAGGCGCCCCAGTGCCAGGCGGCAACGATCACGTGCACTTTCAGTCCAGCGGCGCGCAGGCCCATGCCCTCGCTGCCGAAGAACACCATCGGGCGCAGGTAGGCGCTTTCCAGGCCGTTCTCACGCACTGCAGCGCGCTGGGCTTCGTTGATCTCTTCCTTGGTGAAAGGGATCTGCATATTGAAGATGTGCGCGGAATCGAACAGACGGTCGGTGTGCGCCTGCAGGCGGAAGATCGCGGTGCCGTCCGGGGTGTTGTAGGCACGTACGCCCTCGAACACGCCCATGCCGTAGTGCAGGGTATGGGTCAGCACATGGGTGTTGGCTTCGCGCCACGGCACCAGTTTGCCGTCGTACCAGATCACGCCATCACGGTCGGACATCGACATCTTGCCTGCTCCTCAAATTCGCTTCACGGTTCGAACAATTAGGTGGGGCCGCAGCCCCTGCCATTCAACTCAGCCCCAGCTGACGCCACAGGCGCATCACGGCGCGACGCTCATCCTGGAACTGATCGCCCGGCACCACACCGGGCTGCTTCTGCAGCGCCTGGCGATGAGCAGCCGAGCGATAGATCTTGTAGACCTCGCGCAGCAATGCGGCATCCTCGGCGCCCATCAATCCGACCCGCTCCAGACCCTCCAGAATGCGGATGTTATCGGTGAACTCGAGTAGCTGCGGGTGTTGCCACGACCAGGCCAGAGCCGCGTATTGCACCATAAATTCGATATCGACGATACCACCGGCATCCTGCTTCAGATCGAAGGAGGACGTGGCCTCGAAGGCATTCGGCGCCGTCCCGGCCGCGGTATTTTTGTTGCCAAGGTTGTCGCGCATCTTCGCGCGCATCTCGCTGACCTCGACCCGCAGCGCCTCGACATCACGCTGACGCCCCAGCACCTCGGCCCGTACGCGAGCGAATTCGCCGGCCAGACGCGAACATCCCACCAGCACCCGCGCCCGCACCAGCGCCTGGTGCTCCCAGGTCCAGGCCTCGGTTTCCTGATAGCGCTGAAAAGCGCCCAGCGAACTGACCAGCAGCCCGGCTGCGCCAGAAGGTCGCAGGCGCATGTCCACCTCATAGAGCGCGCCGGAGGTGGTCTGGGTGGTCAGCAGATGAATGATGCGCTGCCCCAGGCGGGTGAAGAACTGCGCACCATCGATGGATTTGGCACCATCGGTCTCAGCCTGCGGGTCGCCGTCGTGGATGAACACCAGATCCAGGTCCGAGCCATGGCCAAACTCCAGACCGCCGACCTTGCCGTAGCCGACAATGATGAAGTCCGGATCACAGGGCGTACCGTCGGCACGATACGGCCGACCATGACGCTGCACCGTGTGCTGCCAGGCCAGGGCCAGCACCTGATCGAGAATCGCCTCGGCCAGCCAGGTCAGGTAGTCCGACACTTTCATCAACGGCAGCGTACCGGCGATCTCCGAGGCTGCCACGCGCAGGCTGTGCGCCAGCTTGAAGTGGCGCAGCGCCTCCATCTGCTGCTCCAGGTCTTCCTCGGGGATGCGGATCAGCCGCTCACGCAGCTCGGCCGCCAGCTCCGGCGCCAGCGGCGGCGAATACAGGCGTCCTTCGTTGAGCAACTCGTCGAGCAACAGCGGGTAACGAGCGATCTGCTCGGCAATCCACGGGCTGGCTGCGCAGAGGCTGATCAACCGCTCCAGCGCACCGGGGTTCTCGGTCAACAGCACCAGGTAGGCCGAGCGCCGGGCCACCTTTTCCACCAGAGGCAGCACCCGCTCCAGCACCAGGTCCGGGGCATCATGCTCCACCGCCTGCACCAACAGACGCGGAATAAAGGCATCCAGTCGCTCGCGCCCCAGACGCTGCATGGCGCGGACCTGCGGACCGTTACGCAGATCGGCCAGGCGCCGACAAGCGGCGACAGCATCGACGAAACCGCTTTCCAGCAGTTGCTGCGCAGCCGCCTCTTCATCCAGCGCCCCCTGCCACAAAGGCAGCCACTCGGCGCCGACACTGGCCTCGCCAGCATCCGACTCATCCTCATCAGGATCGGCGATCACCTGCTGGAAATGCCATTCGATGCGCCCGCGCCAGTGCATGAGGCGCTCATGAAAACTCGCCCAGTCAGCAAAACCCATGATTGCCGCCACGCGCGCCTGATCTTGCGCATCGGCCGGCAGCATCTGCGTCTGCCGATCACCAATGCCCTGCAAGGCGTGCTCGGTGTAGCGCAGGAACTCGTAGCCTTCCTTCATTTCGGTGACCACTGCTGGCGGCAGGTAGCCCTGCCCCTCCAGCGTACCCAGCACCTTGAGCAACGGCCGCTGCTGCAGACTGAGATCACGCCCGCCGTGAATCAGCTGGAAGGCCTGGGCGATGAACTCGATCTCACGGATTCCGCCGGCACCGAGCTTGATGTTGTCACTCATGCCCTTGCGCCGCACCTCCTGCTGGATCAGCAGCTTCATCGCACGCAGCGCCTCGATGGCGGAAAAATCCAGGTAGCGGCGATAGACGAAAGGTCGCAGCATCTCCAGCAACTCGGCACCTGCTGCCTGATCGCCGCCGACCACACGCGCCTTGATCATGGCGTAGCGCTCCCAGTCGCGGCCCTGATCCTGGTAGTACTGCTCCAGCGCATTGAAGCTGAACACCAGCGCACCGCTGGAACCATAGGGCCGCAGGCGCATGTCGGTGCGGAACACGAAGCCGTCGACGGTGATCGCATCCAGCGCCTTGATCAGCCTCTGCCCCAGGCGAATGAAGAACTCCTGATTGTCCAGCGGGCGCTTCACCCCTTCGGTCTCGCCGCCTTCCGGGTAACCGAAGATCAAGTCGATGTCCGAGGACAGATTCAGCTCATGCGCGCCGAGCTTGCCCATACCGAGGATGACCATATGCTGCGATTGACCGCTGCGCCGCCCCACCGGCGTACCGAACTGCGTGCAGTGCCGCGGATACAGCCAGTGATAGGCCAGGTCGATGCAGGCATCGGCAAGATCGGACAGGTCGCGACAGGTTTCACCGAGCGCCGCCTGGCGGCTGAAGTCGCGCCAGATGATGCGCAGCTGCTGACGATTGCGAAAACGCCGCAGACTGCGCCCCAGCGCGTCCTCATCAGCACATTCGGACAACTGAGCCTCCAGCTGCTGACGCAGCTCGCCAGGCGCCAGGCTGCGCTCCAGCTCACCGGACTCCGCCAGCGCGACGAACATCTGCGGATCACGCTGAGCCTGCTCGGCGACGAAGTCGCTCAGGGCCGAGACCTGCCGCCATGCATCGTGCCGCTCGCGGGGCCAGGCAGCGACACGCTGAGCCAGCGTCTCATGCTCGGCCAAGGCGCTTTGCAACGACGTTTCGGCGCGCTCGGCCAGGGATACGAGGGAGGGGGGCAACTCGACCAGCAACGGCAGGCTCATGGTCTATCCTTTTGGCGGACTGCCGGACGCACGGTGCAATCGCCCGCAGCCCCGCTCCAGCGGGGCACGCGCGGCCGGCGGTGCCGCGGATTGTAGTTTTACTACGAAAGAATTGTATCCAGAGGGCTGAATCCGCCGTCGAAATGTAGTAAAACTACATACGGCCGGTCCTACCCCCGGTAAATCCAAGAATTTCAACTCGCCCGCCCAAAAAGCCGGTGAGACCCAACTGGCCTCCGATTCTGGAAGCCTTTCCGCCCTGGAGCAAGCCATGCAAGACCTCGATCCGATCGAAACCCAGGAATGGCTGGACGCCCTTGAATCCGTCCTCGACCGTGAGGGTGAAGACCGTGCCCATTACCTGATGACCCGTCTGGGCGAGCTGGCCACCCGTAGCGGTGCGCAACTGCCCTACGCGATCACCACGCCTTACCGCAACAGCATCCCGGTTACCCATGAAGCTCGCATGCCCGGCGACCTGTTCATGGAACGCCGCATCCGCTCGCTGGTGCGCTGGAACGCCCTGGCCATGGTGATGCGCACCAACCTGGACGACCCGGACCTGGGCGGCCACATCTCCAGCTTCGCCTCTTCCGCGACGCTGTACGACATCGGCTTCAACTACTTCTTCCAGGCCCCGACCGACGAACACGGCGGCGACCTGGTGTTCTATCAGGGCCACGCCAGCCCTGGGGTCTACGCCCGCGCCTTCATGGAAGGTCGCATCGCTGAAGACCAGATGAAGAACTTCCGCCGCGAAGTGGATGGCAAAGGTCTGTCGTCCTACCCGCACCCCTGGCTGATGCCGGACTTCTGGCAGTTCCCCACCGTTTCCATGGGTCTGGGCCCGATCCAGGCGATCTACCAGGCGCGCTTCATGAAGTACCTGGAAGCACGCGGTTTCATCCCGGCCGGCAAGCAGAAGGTCTGGTGCTTCATGGGCGACGGCGAGTGCGACGAGCCGGAATCCCTCGGCGCCATCTCCCTGGCTGGCCGCGAGAAGCTGGACAACCTGATCTTCGTCATCAACTGCAACCTGCAGCGCCTCGACGGCCCGGTGCGCGGTAACGGCAAGATCATCCAGGAACTCGAAGGCGTGTTCCGTGGTGCCCAGTGGAACGTCAACAAGGTGGTCTGGGGTCGCTTCTGGGATCCGCTGTTCGCCAAGGACAAGGACGGTGCCCTGCAGCGCCGCATGGACGAAGTGGTCGACGGTGAATACCAGAACTACAAGGCCAAAGACGGTGCGTACGTACGCCAGCACTTTTTCAACAGCCCCGAGCTGCAGGAGATGGTCAAGGACCTCTCCGACGACGAGATCTGGAAGCTCAACCGCGGTGGCCACGACCCGTACAAGGTCTACGCGGCCTACCATCAGGCCGTGAACCACAGCGGCCAGCCGACCGTGATCCTGGCCAAGACCATCAAGGGCTACGGTACCGGCGCCGGTGAAGCGAAGAACACCGCGCACAACACCAAGAAGGTCGATGTCGACAGCTTGCGTCAGTTCCGCGACCGCTTCGACATCCCGGTCAAGGACGAAGACCTGGAAAACCTGCCGTTCGTGCGTCCGGAGCCGGGCAGCCCCGAGTACAAGTACCTGCACGAGCGCCGCAACGCGCTGGGCGGTTTCGTCCCGCAGCGTCGCCAGCAGAGCTTCAGCATCCCGACGCCGCCGCTGGACACCCTCAAGGCTATCCTCGATGGCTCGGGCGACCGCGAAATCTCCACCACCATGGCTTTCGTGCGCATCCTCGCGCAACTGGTCAAGGACAAGGAACTCGGCCAGCGCATCGTCCCGATCATCCCGGACGAAGCCCGTACCTTCGGTATGGAAGGCATGTTCCGTCAGCTCGGCATCTACTCCTCGGTCGGCCAGCTGTACGAGCCGGTCGATAAAGACCAGGTGATGTTCTACAAAGAGGACAAGAAAGGTCAGATCCTCGAGGAGGGCATCAACGAAGCCGGCGCCATGAGCTCCTTCATCGCCGCGGGTACTTCGTATTCCTGCCACAACCAGCCGATGCTGCCGTTCTACATCTTCTACTCGATGTTCGGCTTCCAGCGTATCGGTGACCTGGCTTGGGCCGCTGGCGACAGCCGCACCCGTGGCTTCCTGATCGGCGGTACCGCCGGCCGTACCACCTTGAACGGTGAAGGTCTGCAGCACGAAGACGGTCACAGCCACATGCTGGCAGCGACCATCCCCAACTGCCGCACCTACGACCCGACCTACGGCTACGAGCTCGCCGTGATCATCCGCGAAGGCATTCGCCAGATGACCGAAGAGCAGCAGGACATCTTCTACTACATCACCGTGATGAACGAGTCGTACCAGCAGCCGGCCATGCCGCAGGGCGTGGAAGACGGCATCATCAAGGGTATGTACCTGCTCGAGGAAGACAAGAAGGAAGCCGCGCACCACGTGCAACTGCTGGGTTCCGGCACCATCCTGCGTGAAGTCGTCGAGGCGGCGAAGATCCTGCGCGACGAGTTCAACATCGGCGCCGATGTATGGAGCGTCACCAGCTTCAACGAACTGCGTCGCGACGGCCTGGCCGTGGAGCGCAGCAACCGCCTGCACCCGGGCCAGAAGCCCAAGAAGACCTACATCGAGCAGTGCCTGAACGGTCGCAAGGGTCCGGTCATCGCCTCCACCGACTACATGAAACTATTCGCCGAACAGGTTCGTCAGTGGGTTCCGAGCAAGGAATACAAGGTCCTGGGCACCGACGGCTTCGGCCGCAGCGACAGCCGCAAGCAGCTGCGTCACTTCTTCGAAGTGGATCGCAACTGGGTCGTGCTGGCCGCTCTGGAAGCCCTGGTCGACCGTGGCGAGATCGAAGCCAAGGTGCTGGCTGACGCCATCGCCAAGTTCGGCATCGACGCCGACAAAGCCAACCCCCTGGACTGCTAAGGAGCGTAGCGATGAGTGAGTTGATTCGCGTACCCGACCTCGGCGGTGAAGGCGAGGTCATTGAACTGCTGGTGAAGGTCGGCGACCGTATCGAAGCCGACCAGAGCGTACTGACCCTGGAATCCGACAAGGCCTCCATGGAAGTGCCCTCGCCCAAGGCCGGCGTGGTCAAGGAACTGAAGGTCAAGATCGGTGACCGCCTGAAGGAAGGCGACGAGTTGCTGGTGCTGGAAGTCGAAGGAGCCGCAGACGTGGCGCCTGCGCCGAAAGCCGAAGCAGCGCCAGCCGAAGCACCGAAAGCGGCCGCTCCGGCAGCCGCGCCCGCCGCTGCCAGCAGCAGCGTGCAGGACGTGCACGTGCCGGATATCGGCACCGACGGCAAGGTCAAGGTCATCGAAGTCATGGTCAAGGCCGGCGACCGCATCGAAGCCGACCAGTCGCTGATCACCCTGGAGTCCGACAAGGCCTCCATGGAAATCCCCTCGCCGGCTGCCGGCGTGGTGGAGTCAGTGCAGGTCAAGCTGGACGATGAAATCGGCACCGGCGACCTGATCCTCAAGCTCAAGGTAGCG
>NZ_LSSW01000005.1 GCF_001567565.1 Ectopseudomonas composti | reverse complement strand
TCCGAACTGCAAGGCGAAGCGATGATTCTCTTCTCTGTCGTGTTCGGGTTCCTCGTCCTGAAAAAAGTCCTGAAATCGAGGTAACAACCATGAAACACATCCGCACCCTGCGCCGTTCGCTCGGCGTTTGCGCCGCTGTCGGCCTGCTGGCCACTCAACAGGCCTACGCCGCCCTGCCAGCCGAAGTGAGCACCGAACTGGGCAACACCAAGACCGACGTTGTCGAGCTGGGTGGCCTGGTCCTCGTCGTGCTGATCGCGGCTGCCGCGTTCAAGTACATGCGCCGTGCCATGTAACCCAGCAACTGCACGTATGTGCCGAAGCAAGCAAAGCCCCGCCTCGGCGGGGTTTTCTTTTCCGGATACCGCCATGAACTATCAACTTTTCGTGCTGATCATCACCGTCCTGGCGCTGTATCTCGTGTTCTTTGGGCGGGTTTAACGATGAACAAGCCAGGTTTATTACTTCGACTACTGCTGGTCCTGGGCCTTATGGGGTGGGGGCAGTTTGGTTTTGCTTCGACAATCACCTATTGGACTGGAAGCAACTTATCTCGCCACTCATCTGGCTCCGCTGCCTGCAAATCCTACAACTCCACGGCCATTTTCATTCAGGAAACCACTACGGTCGGTCGCTGCGAGCTTCCTGGCGCTATGTTCATTGCTCAGGTCAATCGCGCTACGTTGACTTGCCCGAATGGGGATAACGGTTCTTTCCAGTGCAATGCTTCCTGCGACCCGCCCAAACAAATAGTGGACGGCCAGTGCGTAACGCCTGAGCCCAACAAATGTGAATCGTCAGTCGGCACCAATGTCGGCCACCAGCATCGGCTGGGTGAGTTCACCGGGAGAGGTGTCGTCGGTGCCCGGATCGATCCCCCGGGCGTGGTCTGTGATGGCGGCTGCCAATACGCCTCGACCCAGCAGCCGCCCACTAGCGTTACTCGGTTCGTCAATGGTGACCCCAGCGGGGTTTTCGCGACCTACACATACAAGGGCAATGGGGTTTCTTGTACCGGTGGCGATGCCATCCGTTCACGGCCTACCGACGGCACCCCGACAGCTGAGAAAAGCAGCGAGTGCACGAACAAAGTAGTTCACGCCGATGGCAGCCAAACCTACTCGTGCAATTCGGCGGAAAAGTACACCGACATTGGCAACATGAACTGCGGCCAGTTCGAAGCCGGTGGTGAATATCGCTGCGAGCCGAAAGCCCCCAGCCCAAAGATGACCGACAAAACCACCGAGGTTGAGGTCACCGAAAAAACCAATCCGGACGGTTCAAAAGACACCACAACCACGACCACCACGACGACCACCAATTGCAGTGGTGTGAATGCGTGCTCAACCAGCACCACCACCTCAAGCACCACCAGCCACACCAAGTCGGACGGCACTCCGGGTGGCGAGTCCACCACCTGTACCGGCGCGGGCTGTCCTGACTCGGACGGCAAAAGCCAGGAAGAGCGCGAACAAGAGCAGGAAGAGGAAAGCGAAAGCTCCGTGTCTGGTGGCCAGACCTGCGAAGCCGCGCCGGTGTGCGAAGGCGATGCCGTCCAGTGCGCCATCCTCAGTCAACAGTACGAGGCCCGCTGCGACTTCGAAGAGGCCAACGACTTTGAAGAGAACAAAGACGCCATCAAGGGCCTGCTGGAAGGCGATCAATTCGACCTGCAGGAAGGCCAGGGTGATATCGACGTGCCGTCCTTCATCAGCCAGGGCACCCGCTTTCTGACCCCGTCCTGCCCACCTGATCGCGTCAT
>NZ_LSSW01000004.1 GCF_001567565.1 Ectopseudomonas composti | reverse complement strand
GTATATGGACTCTCCCCACAAGTAGTGAGCAAAGCTTTTCTTTTGCACTTGTCGTCAGCGCGGTTGCATTCGTATATCCGGCCTGTGTTGGGCTTTTCCGCCCTGGCCATTCTGTAGTTCGCGCAGCGGGGGCCAAGCGTTCAATCGATCACGGGGATCATCATTGTTATCGGCCTTATTCCGCTGCAGGACTCGCCTGTTCCGACAGTGCTGCTGCTCACCACAACCACAAGAAAACCATCTTCCTTACTGATTACCCCCGCCGTCAGGCGGGCTTTGTGCTCTGCCAATTACCATTGAAACGCCGCTCATGGCACCACACCGCCCAGCAGATCCTGACCAATTTGTTCGCCAGCGCCACAGCCGCTTTGTTGTGGCCAATACGGGCTGCCGTCTCGACGGCCCAGCGCTGCAACTCGGTCAGTTTTTCTGGCGTACGGGCCTGGCATCGCTGAGCCGCTAGCAAGGCCGCTCGCGAGCCATGGATAAATAGCGTGCGCACATAGATATTGCCCTTGCAGCTGATCCGCCCAAGCCGTCGGCGTTCGCCACTGCTGTATTCGTTCGGGGTCATACCCAACCAGGCGCTCAGTTGGCGACCACTGGAAAAGCGCTCAGGCTTACCCACAACGACGGTCAGGGCGCTGGCAGTCAGCAGGCCAATACCGCTGACCTCATCCAGTTTGCGCACGATTTCATCCTCAGCATGCCAGCGCTTGAGTTGCTGTTCGCATTCGGCCATGCACTGCTCGTACAAGTTGATCTCGGCCAGCACGATATGCAGCAGACGGCTCAAGGGAGCAAGTTCAGGCTGTTCAACCAATTCATTGGCCGCTCGGATAAAGGTAGCGGTCGAGACCGGCGCTTCGATACCTGCTTCACGCAGGATGCCGCGCAACAGGTTGATGCGCTGGGTTCTGCTCTTCTTCCAGGTTTCCCGCAGCCCGTGCAGTTGCTGCAGCTGTTGCTGCTCGTGGTTTTTCACCGGCACCGGATAAATATCCTTGCAGCGCGCCGCTTCCAGCATGGCGTCACAGTCGTTGCGGTCGGTCTTGTTGCCCCGGCGATAGGGCCGGACATAGCGCGCATGGATCAGCTTCACTTGATGACCGAGCGATTGCGCCAGCCGCCCCCAATAGTGCGCTGTGCCACAGGCTTCCATCACCCACTCGACCGGCTCGGCCTGCTCCTGTATATATCGCCTAAACGCCTCTCGGTTCAGCCGCTTGCGCTGCACCACCTGGCCGGAACGGACACTCTCGGCAACTTGGTAAACGGACTTGGCCAGATCAACGGCAATGCGTTTCATAACGACTCTCCCGCTCAAAAATCCTCGACACCTTGGTATAGAACTGTGGTGTGGGGAGAGTCCATTACAGCATTCAAG
>NZ_LSSW01000003.1 GCF_001567565.1 Ectopseudomonas composti | reverse complement strand
CTGGGACGGGCTAAAGCCCGCCCCTTAACCAAACGTTAGGCATCAACGTAATGTCTGTCGAAATCACAGAGTTCCGGCAAATGCTAGAGGCGGGCCAACGCTACGTGGGTGGCAATTGCTCCATCCAAGAGCTCAACGGCCATGTCAGCCATTGCCGTGACGCGGCTCGGTTCTGGGGTGGTCATCCTGCGCTTGCCCGAGTCGCGGACGATTGGTCCCAAGTTATTGACCGGCGCTGGAATGAATGGGGGCATTCGCCAGACCCACTTTCGGAGCAGCAGTTCAAGTCATGGCTGGGCCAGCAGCTCACATTGCTTTCGGCCCATGCCTAACATCTCATTCAAGCGGACGGCTGCGCCGCCGCTTAATTCCAGCGTTATGTGCCAAAGGAAGGCTTATGTCGTTGCCTAAAGATAGAGTTGTAGTCGCAAGCGATGTGAATCCTCGAGACGGGATCGGCGTTGAAATCTACCGAGATAACGAATTAATCGTTGAGATTTTCAGAGATGATACGGACAGAACTCGAACCATAACTGTGTTCAAAGAATCAATTTCGCTTGAGCTAATGGAAGAGTCTATTCAAATTTTCAAAAAAGAGATTCCTTGGGATTTCATTGAATACGATGAGTAGGCACATAACAATGCGTATATGGACTCTCCCCACAAGTAGTGAGCAAAGCTTTTCTTTTGCACTTGTCGTCAGCGCGGTTGCATTCGTATATCCGGCCTGTGTTGGGCTTTTCCGCCCTGGCCATTCTGTAGTTCGCGCAGCGGGGGCCAAGCGTTCAATCGATCACGGGGATCATCATTGTTATCGGCCTTATTCCGCTGCAGGACTCGCCTGTTCCGACAGTGCTGCTGCTCACCACAACCACAAGAAAACCATCTTCCTTACTGATTACCCCCGCCGTCAGGCGGGCTTTGTGCTCTGCCAATTACCATTGAAACGCCGCTCATGGCACCACACCGCCCAGCAGATCCTGACCAATTTGTTCGCCAGCGCCACAGCCGCTTTGTTGTGGCCAATACGGGCTGCCGTCTCGACGGCCCAGCGCTGCAACTCGGTCAGTTTTTCTGGCGTACGGGCCTGGCATCGCTGAGCCGCTAGCAAGGCCGCTCGCGAGCCATGGATAAATAGCGTGCGCACATAGATATTGCCCTTGCAGCTGATCCGCCCAAGCCGTCGGCGTTCGCCACTGCTGTATTCGTTCGGGGTCATACCCAACCAGGCGCTCAGTTGGCGACCACTGGAAAAGCGCTCAGGCTTACCCACAACGACGGTCAGGGCGCTGGCAGTCAGCAGGCCAATACCGCTGACCTCATCCAGTTTGCGCACGATTTCATCCTCAGCATGCCAGCGCTTGAGTTGCTGTTCGCATTCGGCCATGCACTGCTCGTACAAGTTGATCTCGGCCAGCACGATATGCAGCAGACGGCTCAAGGGAGCAAGTTCAGGCTGTTCAACCAATTCATTGGCCGCTCGGATAAAGGTAGCGGTCGAGACCGGCGCTTCGATACCTGCTTCACGCAGGATGCCGCGCAACAGGTTGATGCGCTGGGTTCTGCTCTTCTTCCAGGTTTCCCGCAGCCCGTGCAGTTGCTGCAGCTGTTGCTGCTCGTGGTTTTTCACCGGCACCGGATAAATATCCTTGCAGCGCGCCGCTTCCAGCATGGCGTCACAGTCGTTGCGGTCGGTCTTGTTGCCCCGGCGATAGGGCCGGACATAGCGCGCATGGATCAGCTTCACTTGATGACCGAGCGATTGCGCCAGCCGCCCCCAATAGTGCGCTGTGCCACAGGCTTCCATCACCCACTCGACCGGCTCGGCCTGCTCCTGTATATATCGCCTAAACGCCTCTCGGTTCAGCCGCTTGCGCTGCACCACCTGGCCGGAACGGACACTCTCGGCAACTTGGTAAACGGACTTGGCCAGATCAACGGCAATGCGTTTCATAACGACTCTCCCGCTCAAAAATCCTCGACACCTTGGTATAGAACTGTGGTGTGGGGAGAGTCCATTACAGCATTCAAGCCGTTCGCTTCGCTCACTCGGGACCGGCTAAAGCCCGCCCCTTAACCAAGCGTTAGGTACTTATGAAGCTCGTAAATAGAAGTGCTATCACAATCTATGGAACTGAAGAGTTCTTGAGATGGGTCAAAGCTCATCATAAGAATCTTCATCGCTGGACGCTACAAGAGCTAAACGATCATCCAAATGTTTATCTAGTAGACGAAGAGGATCAAAATTGTTGGGGGGATTGCTTCGAAAAACATTTTGAGAAAATCTTCCGAACTGAGGTTGGTGAATACATAAATAATGGAGTTGAATGGCCGAAGGGCATCAACCTCGACTTATATAGGTCTTGGTTTAGGTACGAGTACTCCGAACTGGTTTACAATCTATCACCGGATAAACTTGAGCAACATGACGAATAGAATAATACCTAACAAGTGCATCTTGCCGAATTTGGGTAAACTGTCACCCGTTTTGCAAAAACACGCAAAACAGCCGCCAATTCACCAAACCGCAAATGCAGGCGTTAGTCCCTGTAATTAAGCCCAACATGTGACTTACAGTTACGCCGCTCAATGCTCCCTTCTTTTAAGGGCCAGCACGTTTGATCCTTGGTTTCCTTTATAACAGTCACCCGTACCTTCCCCGCCGGTTTTTCCGGTTCTGCGGGCTGATAGGTATCGCGAAGGCTGAGCACGTTGTCAGCCCCTCTCGGGGTGTAGTTCTGATCGTTAAACACGGTCTGTTTGACTGCAGGGCTATCTGAGCCAATGGGCTGCTCAGGTTGCTGCGTAGACATTGCGTCTCGCCTTGCCTGCTCTTCCACGATCCTGTCCCAGTCGTTCCTGGGCGCTGGTTCTGCTCGGGTGATCTCGGCAGCTTGCTTGGGCTTCGGTTGCTGACTGTTCGCGGCCAGGTTCTTTACGGTGTTCTGCATGAACGCTTGACCGGCCAGAGTCAGAGCGCCAAGGGTAACGACAGTGCCAATTGTTCCTGCCAGTACAACCTTTAGGTTGCTGCCTTTGCTTGGGCGGCTGGTTAGCCATTCCGGGGCGTCGTCTCTCTCTGCCTTCATCCTTGAACTCCTTCCTTACCAGTCTCTTTCCCGCATGCCCATGATGCACTCCTGCACGTCTTCGTCGATGACGTTGCCGGGCTTGATGCACTCTTTCATGGTCTTGCGTGTGCCACGATTAGCTTCCCGCTCTGCCTTGGCCTGGCGCTCGAGGTTATCGCGTGCAGCTCGGCCCATCGCGGTGTCATTGCCCGACAGGCTCTGCATGATGCTTTTGCTGACGTATTCACCGGCGGCGTTCGTGGCAGGCTTGATCGCATCGATTGCTTTAGACAGGGCTGTCTGATCGTCTGCGCTGGCTGAAAGGCTGACGATTGCCAGTGCCAATATGGCTGTTCTTTTCATTCTTTACCCACCTCCCTTCGGGCATACCAGCGCCTAGCTACTTCCTGGGTGATCGCTATCCCGCGTCTTGATCGGTCAAGTTTCGGTTGGCCTCGTCGTACTCAGGGCTGGTCTGGCCGCTTTCGGGTGCAATCTTCCCGCTGACCAGCCACAGAGCGTATTCCGGCGCGATATCAACGATGACCTTGATGTCATCTTCATTGACCCGCCGTCCGCCTTTTCTCAGCGCGTACCACTTTTCTCGGTCGATACCGCTCAGCTCCTCCAGCTTCTTAGCTGTGAGCTTCTTATGCTCAAGAATAGCGACTATGCGCTCTCTCATATTTCTTAATCGTCTAAAAGGCCGGCAATTATTGCTAGTCAACCTTGTCCGGCTGCCTATAATCGTCAGTATGAAACCGGCAAATATTGCCGACTAATGGTTTCACCAACAAAGACCAACATAGTGCAACAAAGGCCACTCCGATGGAAGGAATCCCCCTGACGCTGAAAGACCTTGTGAACCCGCCACCGATGATGCCGTGGCGCGAGTTCGCAAACTGGATTCGCATGAGTGAAGACCACGACACCGTCCGCGGCTGGATGCGCAACGGCTACCTGCCCCACCTCAAGGTAGGCCGCCACGTAATGGTCAACGTCGCCCTGCTGACCAAGAAGCTTATGGAAGAGGAGTGGGTTGAATGAATCCTCCTTTCTATACGCAAGCCGCCTTCGCCACCCTGGCCGGTGTTCCCGTCGAGCAAGTCGCGCACTGGATCAGAACCGGCGCCGTCGAGAGCGTGAAGCTCGGCAAAACCCGCGTGGTGCTGTTTCCGGGGGTGAACCAATGATCCGCCAAGCCTCCGGCCTCCCTGGTGAGGGCATGACCTATCCGGTTATGGACTATCAAAATTTCCTTTGGCGCCTGCTGCGTGCGCTCACTGATCTACGCCTTTCCAATGATCCGCATGGCCTTGGCACTGATTCGTGGGCTGAGCTTTTTTCGCTGTTGAATCGCGGACTGCGTGAAGGCTACGTCTCGGCAGTTGAATTCATTCGCCTCAATCGCCTGGCGAAGAATGCGGCCCTCCACAGTGCAAGCTTGCGCTTTCCAGATGCTCGCAACGCCGGCCCTTATATGCCGACTTCGGTGTGGTTCAAGCGCCACAATGCCGTGACTGCTTCCGTCGTCATTCACATGGGCGGCTATGACTTCGTGGATGCGGATCAGGTAAAGCCCCAGGCGCAGGACTCGGCCAATGAAAAGCCTGAGCCAGTACCTGCGCCAACCCCACGCCGAGAGCTGCGACTGCTCTGTCTGCTGGTCCCGTCGCGCGAAGGCTCAACCCGTAGCCTGCCCGTCCACACAATGCAGCCACTGCCGCCCCGTGCACGTCTCCAGGGACTTATTGACCGGACGTTGGCACGTGAGGCCGGCTTTCATCTGCGCGAAACACAAGCCACCGCGCCGACCGCCAGCGTTCTGGAGCGTTGCCTATCAAAC
>NZ_LSSW01000002.1 GCF_001567565.1 Ectopseudomonas composti | reverse complement strand
CGATTGTTCCCTCTCTGAATCAAATGAACTGAAACGCCTGGCAGTGATATGCGTGCTCGACGTGGCATACAGACCTCCTTCCATGGAATTCCATAACCCTAGACCAATAAACGTGGTCTGTCCCCTATTGTTCTCAACAGAATTGCCCGACTCTCGCGTGAATTAGCTGCTCACCAACATATGAGCACCTCAGCTTAGCCGATCAGGTGATAAATAAATCTGTCCCCTTTTTCCTACAGACCTCCTTCCATGGAATTCCATAACCCTAGACCAATAAACGTGGTCTGTCCCCTATTGTTTTACTAGACCAATAAACGTGGTCTGTCCCCTATTGTTCCCATGCCCTGAACGGCGTGATATTAAATGTTCGTAGCCGCCCCCAATAGCTGTACAGAGGGAGGCGTGATAAATGTTGAGCCGCAAATCAGCCCAGATAAGGTCGTCGCGGGCGGGTGATACAGCCCAGACTCCCCAAGCAACAAGCCACGCATAGGTCAGTGACCGGACGAAGTGCCTGGCTCAGTAAAAGTTCTCGCAGCGGCACTGAAGAATAATAGGGAACAGACCACGATTTACGGAGAAATTAATCGTGGTCTGTCCCCTATTGCTCCCATGTCCCCTTTTCCCAGACTAGGCATCTATCCAGCAATAGCCTACTCAATTATATAAGTAGTGAACTTGTTTGGCTCTTCCTCTAAATGCAATCGTCTACACTTCGGGCATCGGTAGACCGTAATAGCCTTTTCATCAAGAGCTTCATATAACTGATCAGAAGACAGCTTATCCTCGCTATCTAGCCTATCCCCCAAGCTCTCTATTGCTGACTCAGGAATTAGAGTCAACTCATACCTGACCATCCTTGCGAAAGGTTCATAACGTAGCCACAGGCACACGAGTACTTCGGCATAATTAGCCTCCTCCAGCAGGTCGATCAAATCGCACCAATGATCCATCAGGTTTCTGGAAGAATATAGTTTTTATACTCTGCGCGTTAGTCTCCCCCCACATACGAGCAGCAATGGACGACATGTCAGTGCTTGGCAAGTCCGCCTGCACCAAGACTCCGCCAGCTTGATTCGACTTCTTCTCTATCGCTCGAACTATCTTTGTCGGATCAAGATTCTTCGGTGTGTACACATCAATGGAACCGAGTCCATCAACATGCAAGTCCGCAGTTCGCTGCCCTTGAACACCTTTAGCTGACGCAGTGGTTTGGTGCGTAACATCGTACCCAAGACCAGATAATCCTTGTCCTGCACGTACTTCATTTGCGTCAGGTATTGCGCCGGGTTCAGTCTTAATCTTCCCTGCTGTTCCAGTCGCTTTTGGACCATCCCCCACAGCACCAGAGTCCGTTTTGGGAACATTCAGCTTCCCGTCAACGACCTTGGCAACACGGTCAATAACTTTACCGCCAACACGCTGCAACACAAGATCAGCTGCTGCAGATACTACAAAGTCACCCGCTTTTTCGGCCAAGCTCACATCGCCCGGATGTGTTCCCGGCCTAAACGAGTCTATAACCTTCTGGCCTTCCGTGGAGGTATAGCCGTTGCTAATACGATCCAAGCCGTCGCTGTACTCCGAGATGCCACCCACGACACCAGCTGCTCCGAGTGCACACCCGACCCCGAAGGAAACAGTACAAGCGCCCGCTCCTCCGACACCTGAGACGATGGCTCCGCCAGCACCTCCAATGACACTGCCTGCAGCGCTGGTGTAGTAAAGCCCCTCCCCACGACTGGAAACCGCGTCGTTAAACCGCTCATCAAGGGAGTAGCTAAACAAACCACTTTCCTGAAGACTGACTTGAAGCTCTGGGTACTGCGCCCCCTCCGCTTGCAGGGCGGTAAGAAATTCATAGTTGGGATCACTGGGCGGTATACCAGCAGCACAGGAAACCAGCGCACAAGCAGCTGCATCCCATGCTCTGGCTCTCTCGGGATCACGTTGTGCCAATTCATCCAGGAGTTTGGCTTCGGCACTGTGCAACTGCCTGTTATACGCCGTCGCATTCTTCGCCAGCTCCGCTGCCTTGGCCGGGTCGCCACCGGTAGCCGTCGCCGCCGCCACGCCGATCAGTTGCGACACCACCAGCTCCAGGCCTTTGTCGCTTTTGAGAACACCAGACAGGCGCTCGATCAGCAGTTCGTTGGCACCACCAGCCAATGCCCCAGTCTTGAAATCGCCACCAGTCGCTTCGCTGAGCAATCCACCAACCACAGCATGCAGGGCAATCTTCTCCGGGCTACCGTCCGCCCAGTTGATGCCTTCCACCAACTTACCGCCGGCGAAATCACCCACCGCATTGAAGACACCGGCCTGCAGCAGGTGCTGCATCTGGCCGGTCAATGCCGTTTGCAGATTGCCGCCCAGGCTGCCGCCCTGGATCGCGGTTTGGGCTGCGGCCTGCACCGCACCCTGCGCTCCGAGATAGGAACCGAACTTGGCCAGGTCGCTCGGTTTACTAAGATCAAAACCCTTGGTGACCTTGTTGACGTTATCACCGGTTACACCAAAGGCACTGTCCAGCACGCCAGCGGTAATGCCCGCGGTTAGGGCCGAGGAGGTATAGCCTTTAAGGTTATCGCTGGACGTGACGTCTTTGAGCACCGCGCCCAGGTTACCCCGGTTGTTAATGGTGCTAATGGCTGCATTGCTGGCTGCTGAGGTGGCAACGGCAGTCAAAGCGACGTTACCCCAGCCCGCCGCGACGGCTGTAGTTGTTGTCACTCCAGCCGCGCTGGTGGCTGTTACCGTTCCTGCTGCAGCCATGGCTGAGCCGCTACCAGCCCCTGCTCCCGCCATAGTGCCTATAGCACCACTGGCCGCCCCTGCCGTCAGGTACGTCACGATGATCGCGATGATGATCATCGCCGGACCGCCCAACCCCGAATGGCTGTACTTGAAGGAGTCATGAATCTCCTTCACCTGCCGCCAATCGACATCCCCGCGCTGCTCCATCTCCTTGAGCCAGGCCAGCTCGGGATCGGCCTTGACCATGGCATCGATGGTCTGGCTGACGCTCTGCTGATTGACCTCTTTGATATCGATATTCAGGCCGTCCACGGCCTGTATCACCAGATCACCCTTGGCGATCAGTTGGCTCTGGTAGAGGGTTTCATCCGTGCTGCCCTTGCCCTTGGCAGAGGTCCAGGCCCAGCTGTTGCTGCTCTTCTCGTGGCTTTCCTGATCCAGATCCTTCACTGCCTCGAAGGTGATGCTGCCGCCGCTGTCGAGGATCAGATCGTTACCGCTTTCCAGGCGAGCCTTCTGGTAGAGCTGGTCGCCTTCGCTGACCAGGGTCAGATCACCACCCGTAGTGATACTGCTGCCGACATTGCGTACCGTGGTGACTTCGTCTCGCTGGGTTTTCTTGCTGCCCCAGGAGCCCTTCTTCTTCATGTCGTAGAGGTAGTAATCGCTGTTCTGAGCAGCCAGCAGAGCCAGTTGCTCACCGGCATACAGGAAGGCTTCACCCTCGGCCTTGAGCTGGCTGGCGCTGAGGATCAGGTTGCCGTCGGCCAGTACACCCAGATCCCCACCCGCCTCGATCACCGCCGCCTGCTGACGTACACTGCTGTCCTCCTTGTTGACCTTCTTGCCACTGCGCTTGTAGCGGTACTCGCTGCTGCTCTCGTTGGCTGCTGCGGCAATCGTCACGTCCCGGCCGGCATCCAGCAGCACGTCACCAAAAAAGGGGACAGATTTATTTATTGGCCCACCTCACTGGCAGCCGAAAATAAATCTGTCCCCTTTTCTGGTGGTCGCAGCCAATAACGAGGAAACGGACTCGACCGGGATAGCCCATCAGGTTAGGCACTGGAGAAACTCTGCCGTTAAAAAGCAGAGCGGGTTGCTTTGAGTCTTGACGCAGAGCCGGCTAATGGGTGTCCCCTTTTTCCCTTTTCCGGATATTTTCTACCTAGGCACTACGACTGGAATAAAAATTGGGGCTGGCGCAGGAGGTGGATTAATCATGCCTTCGCTGATACCCTCACGAGCCCCCATCTGTTTCAGCGACTCGAACAACAGCAGAGACTCATTGGTGGCGTGATAGCCACCTTCGTCGATCATTACGCTCAGCGCCACCACGCGCTGCGCCTCAACTAGCTGTACCTGGCTTGTTCTCAAGATTTTCTCGTAAGCAACTTCCTTCAGCTCGGCAAGCTTGATGGTTGCGATTTCCTGATAGGACAGAGTGGTAGCATTCCACCCCATCACATAAAGCGCTTCAGGTGTGAGCGCAAAGGTACAGAAATAGTAAACACCTCGATTAGAGCCGGGCGTAGTCAAAATAGCTGAGCACCGCCCATGTTGAGACACATGCAACTCGGAGATACCGAGATCCTTAGCCAACTGACGGGGAAACTCGGAACGATCATAGAACACAGTCGCCCGATCATAAGGAGTTGTATTGCAGGCTGTTAGCATGAACACCGAAATCACCAGTAGCGCGGCGCATCGGGAGAAACGGAACATCGCGCACAGAACAATCAAAATAGATATATAAATCAACTTAAAATCCTCTTACCACATTCAACCATCAAAGACAGACCATAACCCCTAAAACATGGAAGGCATAGGGAACAAACCATCCTCACCCAGGAAGGCTATATAACACCGGTAGTGCTCCTTGGCAGAAACACCACCAGCCACTTGTACTCCGCTGCACCACATGATGTGGGCAGTCCGGCAGCACGATGCACCCCATCCTTGGCATAACGACCTCCTTCCATTGAGACCTTCAGCTTAGCCGATCAGGCAGAAAATAAATCTGTCCCCTTTTCCCTTTCCCCTTTTCCCCCTGTGGGGATTCCTCAGAATCCGTTCCCTTTTCCCACGATTAGGCCATTAAGCTCCGAAGCACGTGTCCCTTTTCAAAGAACCCACTAAAAATATCAACAACAACCTGAAAATCAGTACAAACCGCTGAGGCATCGACAGCATCCCCTAGAACATCAACCTTAGTTCCAGCCTCTCCATCCCCGAAATAGTGCCGAACGCTGTAATCCTCGCCATCATCCTCACCCAAAGTCATCACAAATACTCCATTATCTGCAATAACCTGCAAACTCAGTAACTCAAAATCACTGGAACTCATAGTCTCTAAAGTAACAGAACCAGACATTTTACATACCTCCCTCAAACGCGATTCAACATCACTCCAAGATGGGTCTTGAGTCCTCCCTCCCTGGCACTCGCTTCCGAATCCAACAACCCATGATAGAGAAAATTTCATCTCCTAATTCCTTTCCCTCAAAGAGCGCATTCCAGGCTGCCAGTATAGAGTCTTACCGGTTGCAACCTCTTTAACTGTAAGGGATGTAAGTCCAGACTTCTCTGCCATTGCCGCTATATCTCCTCGGCAATATCCACAAACTGCTTTACCAGAAACAGAAAACAATAGGGGACAGACCACGATTTACGAAGAAATTAATCGTGGTCTGTCCCCTATTGTTACTACGGAGAAATTAATCGTGGTCTGTCCCCTATTGTTACTACGGAGAAATTAATCGTGGTCTGTCCCCTATTATTATGGATCGCACATCCATGCTTCTTTGCTTGTTCCATCAATACATCCAGATAAAAAAGATAGTCCTCGTCAGCGTAAAAACAGGCTGAGCGATTGTTCCCTCTCTGAATTAGATGAACTGAAACGCCTGGCAGTGATATGCGTGCTCGACGTGGCATACAGACCTCCTTCCATGGAATTCCATAACCCTAGACCAATAAACGTGGTCTGTCCCCTATTACCCGTCCCCTACCCGTCCCCTATTACCCTTCTTTTTCCGCTTACTTTTTCCTTAACTAAGCAACAGTTATTCGATCACCACTTACCGACTCAAAAATGGCCCCTACCACGCCTGCCCTTTCAAAGCGAAGCCTTATCTCATCACTAACTATTAGTGCCCCTAGATATTTCTTCAACCTAAAAACATGATGTGATCCAATCCTTGCCGGGTCGACAACCAGATTAACGAACGAACGATAATTACCCGCCAGGTCTGGTCTTACAGGATCATCAAAATCATATTTATTAAAGTCGGATCTTTCTTCATCAACACAATCAATCTGCGTTTCAACAATCATCAGAAAATAATCTTGGGAAACCTGCTTACCCTCTATTTGCACCGGCTCAAAAACGACATTTCGGTATGGCTCATCAATCTCTGGCAACCCAGCCAAAGCGCCACAAGCCTTTGCACTCAGTACTGGAGCACTAGCGTAACCAGCAAGAGAATAATCAACCTCATTACCATCAAACCGAATATCGAGAGTATATCTACCAGGCTCCATAAAATTCACCGGCGGATTACTAAAATGCCAATTATCTACATGCCGCACGTCACCGAGCACCCACTTGCCGGGAACTGCAACATCTTGCCTAAGCAAATAATATTTCACACTATTGCCCTGTAAGCCATTTATTAACCTGACTCCCCACAATCACTGCTTCCGACTTAATCCTTTCCAAGGTTCTCGTCACGGCTAGATTATAGGATTGAGTATTAGGCGTTAAACCTCGCGTGGCCTGATCCAGGTTACCATAGACATATTGGTGATAAGCCTCGGGATGCGGCCCTCTATGCCCGGGCACCGCCACCAAATTCTCAGTTGCGCGATTGATATTAAGACCAGCCCCATCAAAGAAACGCTGATACTCCTTCGTCCAAGCCACCTGCCCATTGGCACCCGCCATACATTTATTAGTACAAATATGATGGAGCGGCACGGACTCATAATTCGGCGGGGCGCTGACCGTGTTTCTACTGCCATCCAGAGTAACGTACCCGCCACTATTATCGCGATAAATTGGTTTTCCTTCGGCGGTGTAACGCCCTGTTGAGTTATATACCCCACCTCTTGGCCCTGTAACAGTCGCTGAACCATCTGCATTTCGACTTAAACTATAACCAGTGGGCACCTTGAACTCGGGCGATGGCAAAGCCAGAGTACCACTCGTATTGCCTGTCGCTTTTGGACCAACTTTAACACTAGCAAAATATGCTACAGCCTTTTCAAACTGAGCTGCACCTACAGAAAGTGGCGTACCTGCCGGACGAGGTCGCAATCCTTGCTCACCAGTAGCACGTCCCACTCCAGAGAGTAGCCCAAGACGTTCAAACGTGGGTGACCACTCACCAGCTATTTCACTTAACGTGGCATAGTTTTTAAGCGCGCTTTCAATAAGATCTAGCTTATATCCTTCACAGGTAGGTGTAGAGCATTTCATAGCTAACAGGACGTCCAACCCTGCTGCAACCTGACCCATCTTGTCTCTTGCTAGGGTTCCTCCAGCTACGTTCTCAACAAATGAATCATTGTACGCACTTTCTTCTGCATATTTTTCTTGCTGCCATAGATCTCTTTGGCAAGCTTCACTGGAGCCACAAGACTCCATTGCATCTGCAAAAGATTGCGAATCGCCGTGATCTAAATGGTTGTATTGGGTAGCCGTCCCCGCCACCTGTGAACCAACCTGCAGCGCCTTCTCATCGCCACCCTGCGCCGCAGCCGCCAGCACACCAATTACCTGCGAGTTCATCACGAGCAGACTTTTCTTCTGCTCGGGATCCATCTGCCCATACCAATCCGATAGATGACCGACCAGAGCCTCGTTGACGCCTGCTGCCAGTGCCCCCGTCTTGAAATCCCCGCCAGCCGCTTCTGCTGCCAGACCGCCCATCACGGCATGCATGGCAATCTTGGCTGGGCTGCCATCGGCCAGGTTCAGTTGCCCCTTCGCCGTTACATCGCCGATCAGGTTGAAGCCCGCTGCCGCAAAGGTGTTGGCCAGGCTGTTACGAAGCGCGTCGCTGAACGAGCTATCACCACCCAGAGCACGATCGAGGACGGTAGAAGTGCCGTTCTGCAGCAACTGATTCCCAGCAAAGCGGCCAATACCTTCCAGAGTGGACAGGCCACCACCGCCAGCGATGACTTTGCCGCCGTTCTGGATAGCGCCTGCCGTCCCCGTTTCCGTCCCGACCCAACCGTCATAAAGACCATTCGTCAGACCGGCAGTGACACCAGCTACGGCATAACCACGCAGGGCGTCCTCAGAGGTGATGTCTTTGACTACAGCACCAAGATTGCCTCGATTGTTGATGGTGCTGATCGCGGCATTGCTGGTCATGCCAGTCAGACCCGCCGTAACAGCTGCGTTGGCCCAACCAATCCCTGAAAGGCTAGCCCCTGTGCCAGCAGCCCAAGCACCGCCTGCTGATGTAGCAGCAGTGGATGCGCCGGCAGCAGTAGCACCATTGGCGACAAGGCCACTCATAGCGCCTGCAGTGAAATACGCTACAACGATGGCAATGATCATCGCTGCCCCAGCCCCCAACCCCGAGTGGCTGTACTTGAAGGAGTCATGCACCTCCTTCACCTGGCGCCAATCCACATCACCTCGGGCTTCAGCCTCTTTCAGCCAAGCCAACTCGGGATCGGCCTTGACCATGGCATCGATGGTCTGGCTGACGCTCTGCTGATTGACCTCCTTGACGTCGATCTTCAGACCGTCCACGGCCTGTATCACCAAATCACCCTTGGCGATCAGTTGGCTCTGGTAGAGGGTTTCATCCGTCGTGCCCTTGCCCTTGGCTGAGGTCCAGGCCCAGCTGTTGCTGCTCTTCTCATGGCTTTCCTGATCCAGATCCTTGACGGCTTCGAAGGTAATCGCGCCGCCACTGTCCAGGGTCAGGTTGTTACCGCTTTCCAGGCGAGCCTTCTGATAAAGCTGGTCGCCCTCACTGATCAGGCTGAGGTTGCCGCCCGTGGTGATGGAGCTGCCGACGTTGCGCACGGTGGTGACTTCGTCGCGCTGGGTTTCCTTGCTGCCCCAACCGCCTTTTTTCTTCTTGTCGTACAGCGAGTAGTCGCTGTTCTGCGCCGCCAGCAGGGCAAGCTGCTCGCCGGCATACAGATAGGCTTCGTTACCGGCCTTGAGCTGGCTGGCGGAGAGCAGCAGATTGCCATCGGTGCGCATGTCGAGATTGCCACCGGCCTCGATGACCGAGGCGATCTGCTTGACGTGCTGCTCCTGGGCGATGACTTTCTTGCCACCGCTCTTGCGGTAGTAATCGGAGCTGCTCTCGTTCGCCGCCGAGGCGATGGTCATATCGCCGCCAGCGCCAAGGCCGATATCGCCACCCGCCTTGACGGTACTGCCAACCACTAGCAGATCACGACCGGCAACAGCCGTCAGGTCACCGCCCACCTGTACGTCGCTGCCGTACTGGGTGATGCTGTTCTGGTAGGAGTGACCTTTGCGATCCCACTTGTTCTGCCGGTTCTCGGCCTCGGCCGAGCCGAGAATCAGGTCGTTGCCCGCCTGCAGCGTGGCATTCCCGCCTGCGCTGATGGCGCCGCCGATGTTGCGGATATCGTTGCCGGCACTAACCAGCAGCTCATTACCGGCCTCGATGCGCGCCGCGCTGTCGACGAAGCTCTGCTGGCGGTCGGTATGGCGCGTGGTGCTGCGGTGGGTACTGATGGTGCGCTCGTTGACCACATCTCCGGCTACCGCAACCAGGCTGACTTCCTGACCTTTGAGGATGCCGCCCTGGCTGTTGCGGATGCTGTCGCCGGCCAGCAGCGACAGGCGTTCATTGGCGTGCATCAGGCCGCTATTGGCGATGCTCTGCTGAGCGGTCACGGTCAGGTTTTGGGTCGCACGCAAGGTACCGCTGTTGATCAGGTTGCCGCCAGAGATCAGCGCCACGTCGCGCCCCTGGATCAGCGCACCGCCAGGTGCCAGGCGCCCTTCGGCCTGCGCCAGGTAGAGCACCGGCACCAGAACCTTCTGCCCCTGCACTTCGCGCTCTTCCATCCACACGATATCGTGGGTCAGGGCCGCGACCTGTTCGGCGCTCAGGGCAATGCCCAGACTGAGGTTCAAGGCCTCCTTGCTGGCAAGGGCGTTGTCCATCAGATACTTGAACTGCGCCTCGTCGCTGTCCAGCCCTGCCAGGTAACGCTGGCCGGTACGCGCACGCACGGCTTCGCGCACCAGGCGCTGCTCGTAGAAGCCATCGCCCAGGCGGCGCTGCATCTCGTCCGGATCGAAGCCCAGCAGGCCGAGCATGTAGTCGGAGTTGAGGAAGTTGCCCAGATTGGCAAAGGCCGGGTTGGTTTCGATCAGGTAGCGATGGCCCGGGTTGTTGTTCAGGCTGAACAGCCCGTTCTGCCCGCTAGGCAGGGCGAAGCCCGGCAGCGACAGCGGGTCGACGGCCTTCTGCTGCAGGTCGGGCGGCAGTTGTGGATTGAGGGTGACGAAGGTGGCGATATCGCTGCCCGGCGCACCGGTATCCACCCGCGTGCCGCCATTCACGAAGCTGAACGACGGGCGAATGCTGGCATTGCCGATTTGTGTGGCATTGATGGTGACATCGCCGCCGGCCTGCACGATGGCCGCATAGCTCTGCTCGGCGTCTGGCGTGTAGGTGGTGCCGAAATGCTCGAAGCTGCCTTTCAGGGTGTTTGTAAGGATGTTGTTGAGGTCGGCCTCGATAGTGGCACTGCCCGTGGGCCAGTTGCGTGAGTTGAACCACCTCACGTTGTCGTGAATCCAGCCCTGGGATTTCTCACGCTCGCTGGTGGCACGGTCTTCGGAAACATACTCGCCGGTCTCGGCGCCGACACTGGTGAAGGTGTCGCCCGTGATACGCACCGCCCCGTTGGCCGCGAGCATGCTGTAGCGGTTGTTGATGGCCTGGCCGCTAAGGGTGAGATCACCGCCAGCCAGCAGCGAGGCGGTACGCACATCACTGGTGGCTTCGGTACGGTCGATCTGACGCAGGCGGTAGCGCACGTTTTCCTTGTCGCCACTGCAGTCGGTGCAATCCGGGTTGTAGAACAGCGCCGCGATCTTGCGGCTGACGATCAGGTTCTCGACTTCATGGGCATTGGTGATTTGCTTCGCGCGAATCGTGATGTTGCCTTCGCTTTCCACCACGCCGGACAGGTTGGCGAACAGCTCAGGGGCATCGCCCTCCTCGTTGGCGACGAACTGCAGGTCACCTACGCTGTAGAGGTCACCGCGCTGGTTGGTGAAGCGATCCGCCTCCAGCAGCATGGAGGCGCCGCTGAACAGGAAGCCGTCTTCGTTGCGGATATCCGCCGACTGCAGTGACATTTGACCTGCTGCACCGATGGTGCCGCTGTTGCGCAGATTTTGCGCGGCGAGCTGCAGCCAGGTACCCGCAGTCATCTGACCACGGCTGACCAGATCACCCAGCACGCTCAGCTTCGACGAGCCACCAGCGAGCCACTTGGCATTGGCGCCCAACTCGGCTGCAGCGGCGCTGACATTCAGGTCGCCCTGAGCGATGAGAGTGCCATCGCCTGCGTAAGTATCTTCCAGCTCCAGACTGAGGCTACCATCGGTTTCGATGCGCCCATCGTTGCGCCAGGCGTTGCCCTTGGCCTCAATGTTGTCGCGGGCCAGCAACGCGGCACCTGCCGTTTGCGTGAGATCTGCAATATCGAGCGAGATGCGCCCGGCCTGCAGTTCGGTGGTGTTGGTCCAGCTGTCGGCTTGCAGATCAAGCTGTGCGTTGGTCTGGATGCGGCCACCGGCCTGGCCCAGTTGCTCCAGGCTCATGTCCAGTTTTTGCGCGCCGACATGGCGAATCAGGCCGTCCTGGTTGATCAGGTTGCCGGACTCGACCGCCAGGCTGGCACTGCCGATTTCGATCTGGCCAGCCTGGTTGTTCAACTGCTCATCGACCGCGAGACGACTCTCGCCAGCACCCCCAAGAGCGCGAAGCTGGCCGCTACGGTTATCCAGCGCGCCCGCCTGCAGACTTACCTGGCCGCCAGCTTCGATAAGGCCTGCGGTGTTGTCGAGGCGCTCGCTCACCTCGGCCTGAATGCTGCCACCCGCTGCCAGTGTGCCGGCTGCGTTGTCGACAGCCTCGCCCTCGATGGTCAAGGCCTGACCAGCCAACGCGCTGCCGGCGCGGTTGTCCAGTCTTTCAGCGTCAAGTGTCAGGTTGCCCTGGGCGAGGATCTCACCTTCGCGGTTGTCGAGTTGCTCAGCCTTGAGCGTGGCACTGCCTGCGGTGGCTATCTTGCCGCCCTGGTTGTCCAGTGTTTGCAGGTCGGTCGCCATGCTGCCATGGCTGGTCATCTGCCCGGCGTTACGTACCTTGCCGCCGTCGAGCTGCAGATGGCCCGCGCTGCTGACGCTGCCATTGGCAGCCACACCGGCCTCGATAATGCCGGCGTTGTTCAGTTGATCAGCCTGCACGGCCAAGCGCTGGCCAGCGGCGAGGCTTTCCCGCACTTCGACCTGCTGCGCTTCGATAGTGGCGTTACGACCTGCGTAGGTGTCAGCGTTTAGGTCGATAGTGCTGGCCTTGAGAGCAACGTCACCACTGGCGGCCACACGGTTCAAACTCAGCTTGCCATTGGCATCGATCTGGATATCCCCGGCACTAGCGGCCATGTCGCCGGCCAGTTTCACGCCCACGCCCTGCTCGGTGCCCACCAGGCGAATGGCGCCGGCGTACATCCCGCCGAGGGCCGAGCTGTCGATGGCCAGCATGTGTTTGTCCGAACCGTCGTCGGCCTTGGCGGTTGCGGCCAGGGTGCTGGCATCCACCTCGTTGCGGCCGGTGATGATGTTGAGCTTCTTCGCGTGCAGCTCGGCGTTGATCTGCGCGCTGCGGGTGATCAGGTCGAACTGGTCGACATTGCCAGCGTTGAGGCCCTGACCCTCGATGGAGATTTGTCCGCCGTCGACGTCGAAACGCTGCAGGCGGCCGTCCTCGATGACCGGCGTGCCGGTGCTAAGGGTGACGCGCGGGGTGTTGATGAAGCCGCAGCCATCGCAGGTGATGCCGTGCGGGTTGGCGACGATGACCGCCGCCGAGCGCCCGGCCACTTCCGTGTAGCCCCTGAGCTGGCTGGCGTTGCCACCGGTGACTTCGTTGAGGATCAGCCCGGCAGCGCCGTTCTTCAGGTTCGGGTTGCCGACCACGTAGCCGCCCAACTGGGTCTTGCTCAGGGCCTGATCGCCATTATTGAGGATCAGGCCCTGCTGGCCGACGTTGTAGTCGGTGAACTTGTTGTGCGACAGGCCGCTGCCGTTAGGGGTGGCGATGTTGACCATCGGTACACCGTTCTGCGCCTGGGTCACGGCAGTGTTGCCGCCTGCGGCCTGGTCAACCGTCAGTTGCGCCGCCGTGGCGACGATGGGGTTGAGAAACAGCACGCCGGCAACGATGAGGGCGATGTTCTGAAACAGAGGACTGCGTACGTCCATGTCGATACTCCAACCAGCCAACCGGCCGGGTAATCAGAAAAACAGGTCGAAACGGAAATAAACCGGGCGCTCGTCATGCTCGATGGCGCTCGGGCGCTCAAGGGCATGGGCGAAGCTCACCGAGGCAGCCAGGTGCTGACCACGCAGGGCGAGTTCGATGGCGTTGCCGCTCATACGCCCACGTTGCTCGGGGTTGTACCGGCCGCCGTGGATCACGCCGACGTCATAGGCGAAGGCCAGGCTGTATTCGTGGACGAAGGGGCGCAGCGCGTCCCAGGTCACCGGACGCCGCCAGCGCAACTGGTTACGCCAGTAACCGCCGGTGTCGCCGGACAGGGATTGATCCTTGAAGCCGCGTACCGAGCTGAGGCCGCCGATGCTGATGCGCTGCGGGCTGAACAGCACGTCTTCGCTCTTCTGGCCATAGGCGAGGCTGTCGAAGCTGAAGGACTCGCCCCACAGCGCGAATGGCTGCAGGTAGCTCAGGGCCAGGGTGTATTTGTTGTAGCGCGCCACCGGCTGACTGCCTTGCGGGTCGCCGGCACGCTGGGCGTCGAAGGCGCCAATACCGCGTTGCCAGCCGATATCGGCGTTGACGAAGGCGCTGCCAATACGACGGCCATGGTTGAAGCCCAGCTGCGCTTCGGACAGGCGCGTGCTGGAGGTGTCGATGCGGTTGCCGAGAATGAAGTTGTTGCTACGCAGGTGGCTGACGCCGAGGTTGAATGCGGTCTTGCTGACGCTATCGCGGTGCAGCACACGCTCGCCGCGCAAGGCGTGGGTCTTGCTGTCGCCGTCCTGATCGAAGAGAAAGCCATTGCCCTCGCTCTGGGTGCGGTAGTAGCTCTGGCTGTAGCTGTAGCTGAAGTTCCACCAGCCGTAGGGCACCTGATAGATCAGGCTCTGGCTGTGAGAATGGCGATAGCTGTCGCTCACCGCATCGCGATTGGCGCGCAGGCTGAGCTGGTCAGCCAGGCCGAGTGGACTGTCCCAATCGAAGCTCAGCCCCCACTGCTGCTCGCCAGTGCTCAACTGCCCGTCGTTATGGCGACTGAGGCCGGCACGCCAGGGCTTGTCGCGCTGACCTTGCAGCTTGACGCGGCTGCCGCCGACGGCTTCGCCGGGCACCAGCTCAAGCTGGGCCTGGCGCGAAGGCAGGCGGTTGAGCTGGTCGACCAGTTGCTCCAGCTCGCGCAGATCCAGCACTTCGCCTGGCTGGCCGGGAAAGCCCATGGCCAGTTCACGATCGCTCGCCAGCTCAGAGCTGTCCAGCCCTTCCAGGCGGCCTTCGACCACGATGACGCGCAGCTCGCCCGAGGACAGATCCTGCTGCGGCAAGTAGGCGCGCGAGGTGACGTAGCCGTGATCGATGTAGAACTGGGTGATCGCCTTGAGCAGTTCGTTGAGCTGACCAACACCCAGGCACTCGCCAGCGAAGCGCTGAACAATGGCTTGCTGGTCGTCCTCAGCGAGGAGAGTGGCGCCCTCCAGCCGGATCTGCTCGATGTCGAAGCAGCGCTCGTCATCGACCGGAGCGGCTTGCAGCCTGGGTGCTTCACCTGGGAGTTGCTGCAGCTCATCGAGGCGGCGCTGCTGCTCCTGCAGCAGGCGCTCCTGGCGCTCACGAATCAACTGACGGTCACCCGGCGTCTGCGCCAACACGAGAGTGGGGAGGAACAAACACAGCCATACGGCCCAAAAAAGGCCGGGAGTCGCTTTTAACGTCGCGCAGCGACGGCCCGCAGGGTGGCCGCCAGGGATGGCAGGGCATAAAGGGCTAATACGGAAAGGCATGCTTTCAGTCCTTTGAATAGCGGAAAAACAGCGGCGGAAAATCGACGCGAATTAGAACACGTGGCCTCTTGCCATCAAATGCCTAAAAAATGAACAACGTCACGCTTGGGGACATTACTCCGGCCCCCCCGATAAACGGCACCTGGCGAAACCTAAAAATGAGACGGACCGCCTGTTCAGGTGCGGCGCCTTGCCGCGAACAACGGCTAGGTGAACTCGGAAACATGCCGGAAGCATTCTTGAAGTCACCCTGTGACAGCCCGACGCTTTGCCGCCAGGTGGGTGGCGCAACGAACGCTTCGCCCCAGGGAGGGGCTCGGAAGCATTGGAATAATGCGGTCATCGAACACGTTTGGCCCCCTCTTTACTCAGGGGAGAAGACCAGGGAGAGGGGAACCAAGCGCGTACGGAATTAACTGACTGGCGTCAGGCCTTGGCACGCTTGCCTGATAGCTCTGGGCTCTAACGCGGCGCGTAGGCGAACACATCGGCGCGCATCTGGTGCGCGTCCATTCCAGCTTCCACCAGCGCGTCGAGCGTGGCGTAGACCATCGCCGGCGAGCCGCTGGCGTAGACGTGCAAGGCCTTGAGGTTGGGGAAGTCCTCGCGTACGGCTTCGTGCAGCAGGCCGCAGCGGCCCTGCCAGCCAAACGGGTCGCTGACCACCTGATGCAGGTGCAGATTGTCCAGCTGCTGCCACTCGGCCCAATGTGGCAGCTGATAGAAGTCTTCGGGACGTCGGGCGCCCCAGTACAGGTGCACCGGATGGGCGAAGCCGGCGGCGCGGCAGTGTTCGATAAGGCTGTGCATCTGGCCCATGCCGGTGCCGGCGGCGATCAGCACCAGCGGACCGTCGGGCAGGTCGGCGAGGTGGGTATCCCCGTAGGGCATCTGCACGCGGGCCATGCCGGTGCTGCGCAGGTGCTGCAGCAGGGCGATGCTGCCCTCTTCGCGGGCGAGGATGTGCAGCTCCAGCTCACGGCCGGCATGCGGCGCCGAGGCCAGGGAAAAGGCAGACATTTCGCCATCCGGGCGCTGCAGCAGCAGGTATTGCCCGGCGTGATAACGCGGCACCTTGCCGGCGGGTGTACGCAAACGCAGGCGATGGACATCACCGCCTACATCCAGGCACTCGATGACCTGGCAATTCAACTCGCGCACCGGCAACTCGCCCGGCGCCAGCACGCCATCCCAATGCAACACGCAGTCTTCCAGCGGCTCGGCCAGGCAGGTGAACAGCTCGCCATGGTCCAGCTCGACACCGGACTGACGCACACGCCCTTCCACCAGCAAGGCGGCGCAGATATGGCAGTTGCCGTTGCGGCAGCTCTGCGGGCAGTCATAGCCCAGGCGTCGGGCACCATCGAGGATGCGCTCGCCTGGCTGCAGCGCGAGGGTGATGCCGGAGGGTTGCAGGGTGACGTTCATCAATCGATTCCCAGCTCGCTCCACAGCGCGTCGACGCGCGCCACCACCGCAGGGTCCTTCTCGATGGCGCGACCCCACTCGCGAGTGGTTTCGCCCGGCCACTTGTGGGTGGCGTCCAGGCCCATCTTCGACCCCAGGCCGGAGATCGGCGAGGCGAAGTCCAGGTAGTCGATCGGTGTGTTGTCGATCATCACCGTGTCGCGCTTGGGATCCATGCGCGTGGTAATCGCCCAGATCACGTCGTTCCAGTCCCGTGCGTTGATATCGTCGTCGGTGACGATAACGAACTTGGTGTACATGAACTGTCGCAGGAACGACCACACCCCGAGCATTACGCGCTTGGCGTGACCGGGGTACTGCTTCTTCATGGTCACCACCGCCATGCGGTAGGAACAACCTTCCGGCGGCAGGTAGAAATCGGTGATCTCGGGGAACTGCTTCTGCAGGATCGGCACGAACACTTCGTTCAGCGCCACGCCGAGAATCGCCGGCTCATCTGGCGGCCGGCCGGTGTAGGTGCTGTGGTAGATCGGCTCGCGACGGCGGGTGATGCGCTCGACGGTGAACACCGGGAAGGTGTCGACCTCGTTGTAGTAGCCGGTGTGGTCGCCATAGGGGCCTTCCGGCGCGGTTTCGCCCGGATGGATCACGCCTTCGAGCACGATTTCGGCACTGGCCGGCACCTGCAGCTCGCTGCCGACGGCTTTGATCAGCTCGGTGCGATGACCGCGCAAGAGGCCCGCGAAAGCGTATTCGGACAGCGTATCGGGCACTGGGGTGACGGCGCCGAGAATGGTCGCTGGGTCCGCGCCAAGCGCGACACAGACCGGATAGGGCTTGTCCGGGTACTTCTGGCACCACTCGCGATAGTCCAGCGCGCCGCCACGGTGGCTGAGCCAGCGCATGATCACCTTGTTGCGGCCGATCACCTGCTGACGGTAGATGCCGAGGTTCTGCCGTTCCTTGTTCGGGCCCTTGGTGATGGTCAGGCCCCAGGTGATCAGCGGCGCCACGTCGCCTGGCCAGCAGTGCTGGATCGGCAACTTGCCCAGGTCGACGTCGTCGCCTTCCTCGATCACTTCATGGCAGGGCGCGTCCTTGACCACCTTGGGCGCCATGGAAATGACCTTCTTGAAGATCGGCAACTTGCTCCAGGCGTCCTTGAGGCCTTTCGGCGGCTCCGGCTCCTTGAGAAAGGCCAGCAGCTTGCCGATCTCGCGCAGCTCCGACACCGCCTCGGCGCCCATGCCCAGCGCCACGCGCTTGGGGGTGCCGAACAGGTTGCCGAGCACTGGCACGTCGAAGCCGCTGGGCTTTTCGAACAGCAGCGCCGGCCCACCCTTGCGCAGGGTGCGGTCGCAGATTTCGGTCATTTCCAGAACGGGCGAGACCGGGGTCTGGATACGCTTGAGTTCGCCGCGCTTTTCCAGTTCACGGATGAAGTCGCGCAGGTCGCGATACTGCATGCAGGAGCCTCGTGTCGGACAGGCTAGAGTCGGCCGCAAAGTTTAGCGCCGAAGTCGGGCTTTCAGAAGCGCCCATGAAAGTGACGGACAGCAAAAGGCCGGGTTTCCCCGGCCTTTTGGCACAGCGCAACGCTTACTTGCGCTTCATCGACAGGAAGAACTCATCGTTCGTCTTGGTCGCTTTCAGCTTGTCGATCAGGAACTCGATGGCGGCGATCTCATCCATCGGGTGCAGCAGCTTGCGCAGAATCCACATGCGCGACAGCTCTTCCTCACCGGTCAGCAGCTCTTCGCGACGGGTGCCCGACTTGTTGATGTTGATGGCCGGGAAGGTGCGCTTCTCAGCCACGCGGCGATCGAGGATCAGCTCCATGTTGCCGGTGCCCTTGAATTCCTCGTAGATCACTTCGTCCATCTTCGAGCCGGTTTCCACCAGCGCGGTGGCGATGATGGTCAGCGAGCCGCCTTCTTCGATGTTACGTGCGGCACCGAAGAAGCGCTTGGGCTTCTCCAGGGCGTGGGCATCGACACCACCGGTGAGGACCTTGCCGGAGCTCGGGATCACGGTGTTGTAGGCGCGCGCCAGACGGGTGATGGAGTCGAGCAGGATGACCACATCCTTCTTGTGCTCGACCAGGCGCTTGGCCTTCTCGATCACCATCTCGGCGACCTGCACGTGGCGGGTCGGCGGCTCGTCGAAGGTGGACGCGACCACTTCGCCGCGCACGGTGCGCTGCATCTCGGTCACTTCTTCCGGGCGCTCGTCGATCAGCAGAACGATCAGGTGGCACTCGGGGTTGTTGCGGGTGATGTTCGAGGCGATGTTCTGCAGCATGATGGTCTTGCCCGCTTTCGGCGGGGCAACGATCAGGCCGCGCTGGCCCTTGCCAATCGGCGCGCAGAGGTCGATCACACGGCCGGTGATGTCCTCGGTGGAGCCGTTACCGGCTTCCATGGTCAGGCGCTTGGTGGGGAACAGCGGCGTCAGGTTCTCGAACAGGATCTTGTTCTTGGCGTTTTCCGGACGGTCGAAGTTGATGCTGTCGACCTTGAGCAGAGCGAAGTAACGCTCGCCTTCCTTCGGCGGACGGATCTTGCCGACGATGGTGTCACCGGTACGCAGGTTGAAGCGGCGGATCTGGCTCGGCGAGACGTAGATGTCGTCGGGGCCGGCCAGGTAAGAAGAGTCGGCGCTACGCAGAAAGCCGAAACCGTCCTGGAGAATCTCCAGCACGCCGTCGCCGGAAATCTCCTCGCCGCTTTTGGCATGCTTTTTAAGCAGGGCGAAGATGATGTCCTGCTTGCGCGAACGGGCCATGTTTTCCAGGCCCATTTGTTCGGCCATGTCCAGCAGTTCGGCAATCGGCTTTTGCTTGAGTTCGGTCAGATTCATAGGAATGACGTGATCATCGAGAGGGGAAGAAAGCTGTTAGCTTGAGAGGCCGCGCCGCAGAGAAGGCGACAGGATCGCGAACGAATTCGTATAGGAATGAATCGGCGACGGCGTGCAGAAAGCTGCATGGAGGATGCAGCGAACCCGAATTTAACACCGTGAAAAAACAGCGTCTAGCCCCGAAAACGAAAAAACCCCGCAAATAACGGGGTCTTCACCAGGCGACGTAGGGTGGATGACGCTTTTCTCATCCACCACTTGCGATGCCATGGTGGATCGATGAAGCCTGATCCACCCTACCGCTTACGACTCAGATATTGCTGTCGAGGAACGCAGCCAGTTGCGACTTGGACAGAGCACCGACCTTGGTCGCCTCGACGTTGCCGTTCTTGAACAGCATCAGTGTCGGGATACCACGTACGCCGTACTTCGGCGGGGTTTCCTGATTCTCGTCGATGTTCAGTTTGCAGATCTTCAGCTTGCCTTGGTATTCCTTGGCGATCTCGTCGAGCACCGGCGCGATCATCTTGCACGGGCCGCACCACTCAGCCCAGTAATCGACCAGAACCGGACCTTCAGCCTGGATGACGTCCTGGTCGAAACTGGCGTCGCTGACGTTGGTGATGAATTCGCTCATGAGGAGTCTCCGTATATTCGGAAGCAAAAAGTGGCGACATCATAGCCCGGCTTGCCTGACACCGAAAGGCACTGGCGATTGAGCCACTCAATAGTTTCAATCACCCAGCGTGATGAAGGCGATCCCCGTGCGCAGCGCCGCCGCGCGGATGTGTTGCTGCATGGCTTTCTGCGCCGGGCCGGCAGCATGCCGGGCCAGGGCCTTGAGAATCTTGCGATGCTCCTGCCAGGTCTCCATCGCCCGCTCCGGGCGGATGAACGGCAGCTTCTGGCTTTCCAGAAAGATATCGGCACTGGAGGTCACCAGAGCGAACATCGCCTGATTGCCACTGGCCGCGAGAATACGCTGGTGGAACTCGAAATCCAGCCGCGTCGCCTGCTCGAAGTTCTCGGCGCGCAGTTCACGGCGCATCTGCTCGATGTTGTCTTCGAGAATATCCAGCTCCTCGGCGGTCATCACCCCGGCCGCCAGACCGCAGGCAAAGCCCTCCAGGGCAAAGCGCAGCTGAAAGGTATCGGCCGCCGACACCTGGGCCGCGAAGGGCCAGACGAAAGCCCCCGCTGTCTCCGCCTTGCTGGGCTCCTGCACGAACACGCCCTTGCCGGCCTGCACACTGACCAGGCCCAAGGCGCTGAGCGAAGACAGCGCCTCACGCAGTGATGCACGGCTGACGCCCAGGCGCTCGGCCAGGTCGCGCTGCGACGGCAGCGCATCGCCAGGGCGATAGCCCTCGTCCTCGATCAGGCGACGGATCGCCTGCAGGGCATATTCGGGTACCGCGCGAGGAGCAGAAGCATTCATGGCTGTTCGGGCCGGTCAGTCCAGTCAAGCCGCCTTTGTACGGCCATAAGCACATCCCAGGCAAGCGACGCCCCCTTGTGGAACAGCCCGCACCATGCACGCACCGAGATGGCCCACAAATACTTCTGATCAAGTGGTCAGCAATACCAACTGTTCAGACCAGTAAGACCTTGTTTTCACGTGCCTGAGACGGTGAAACGCCTGATTTCATTGAACTTGGCACAAGCGATGCACTGCACGACTCACGCAAAACGCTTCAGTTTTTGTTCATTCCTCGGGAGTTCGACATGCGCAAATTTCACCGCACCCTGCTGGGTACCCTGTTCGCCGCCCTGGCCTTCGGCGCCAGCACCGTTCACGCCGATGCTCTCGAAGACATCGGCAAGGCCGGCGTACTGAAAGTCGCCGTGCCACAGGATTTCCCGCCGTTCGGCTCGGTCGGCCCGGACCTCAAACCGCGCGGCCTGGACATCGACACCGCACAGCTGCTGGCCGACAAGCTGGCGGTGAAGCTGGAGCTGACCCCGGTCAACAGCACCAACCGCATTCCCTTCCTCACCACCGGCAAGGTCGACCTGGTGATCTCCAGCCTGGGCAAGAACCCCGAGCGTGAAGCGGTGATCGACTTCTCCGCGCCCTACGCGCCCTTCTACCTCGGCGTGTTCGGCCCGGAAGATGCCGCCGTCACCAGCCTCGATGACCTGGACGGCAAGACCATCAGCGTCACCCGTGGCTCCATCGAGGACATCGAGCTGAGCAACGTCGCACCGAAAGGCGCCACCATCAAGCGCTTCGAGGACAACAACTCGACCATCGCAGCCTACCTGTCGGGTCAGGTCGACCTGATCGCCAGCGGCAACGTGGTGATGGTGGCCATCTCCGAGAAGAACCCCAAGCGCGTGCCGAGCATGAAACTCAAGCTCAAGGACTCGCCGGTGTACGTCGGCGTGAACAAGGATCAGGCCGCGCTGCTGGACAAGGTCAACGCCATCATCGCCGCCGCCAAGACCGACGGCAGCCTCGACGCGATCAGCCAGAAGTGGCTGAAGCAGCCACTGCCGGCTGACCTCTGAGCCGCGCCGGGAGCCAAGCCATGGCGTACCAGTTCGACTTCGCCGCCGTCCTGCAGCACAGCGACCTGCTGCTGCAGGGCGCGGCCTTCACCCTCGGCCTGACGGCGATCGGCACCCTGCTGGGCGTCGGTCTCGGCATCGTCGGGGCGATCCTGCGCGCCTGGCGCATCCGTCCGTTCGACCGCCTCTTCGGCGTGTACGTGGAGCTGATCCGCAACACGCCATTCATCGTCCAGCTGTTCTTCATCTTCTTCGGCCTGCCCTCGCTCGGTGTGCGCCTGAGCGAGTGGGAGGCCGCCGTGCTGGCGATGGTGATCAACCTCGGCGCCTACTCGATGGAAATCATCCGCGCCGGCATCCAGGCGATCCCGGCCGGACAGCTCGAAGCCGCTGCGGCGCTGGCCATGAGCCGCTTCGAGACCTTCCGCCACGTGGTCCTGCGCCCGGCGCTGGGCAAGGTGTGGCCGGCGCTGTCGAGCCAGATCATCATCGTCATGCTGGGTTCGGCGGTGTGCTCGCAGATCTCCACCGAGGAGTTGTCGTTCGCCGCCAACTTCATCCAGTCGCGCAACTTCCGCGCCTTCGAGACCTACCTGCTGACCACCGCGCTGTACCTGCTCATGGCCATCCTGATTCGCCAGTTGCTGGCCTGGGTCGGCCGGCGCTTCATCATGGGAGAGCGCTGATGGACTTCACCCTCTGGGACATCCTGCGCAACCTGCTGACCGGCCTGCAGTGGACCCTGCTGCTGTCGCTGGTGGCCTTCGTCTGCGGCGGCATCGCCGGCCTGCTGGTGTTGCTGGCGCGACTGTCGCCGCTGTCGGCGCCGCGCATCCTCGCCCGTGGCTATATCGAACTGTTCCAGGGCACGCCGCTGCTGATGCAGCTGTTCCTGGTGTTCTTCGGTATCGCCCTGCTCGGCCTCGACGTCTCGCCCTGGCTGGCGGCAGCCACCGCGCTGACGCTGTTCACCAGCGCCTTTCTCGCCGAAATCTGGCGCGGCTGCGTCGAGTCGATCACGCGCGGCCAGTGGGAGGCGGCTGAAAGCCTGGCCATGAGCCGCCTGGAAACCCTGCGCCATGTCGTCCTGCCGCAGGCGCTGCGCATCGCCGTAGCGCCCACCGTCGGCTTCTCGGTGCAGGTGGTCAAGGGCACCGCCGTGACCTCGATCATCGGTTTCACCGAACTGACCAAGACCGGCAGCATGCTGGCCAACGCCACCTTCGAGCCGTTCATGGTCTACGGCTTCGTCGCCCTCGGTTACTTCCTGCTCTGCTACCCGCTCTCGCTCGCTGCATACCGCCTGGAAAGGAGGCTGAATGTCACTGCTTAACGTCACCGCCCTGCACAAGTATTACGGCGACAACCACGTGCTCAAGGGTATCGACCTGGCCGTCGAGGAAGGCGAAGTGGTCGCCATCATCGGCCGCAGCGGTTCGGGCAAGAGCACCTTCCTGCGCACCCTCAACGGCCTGGAGTCGATCAACGACGGCGTGATCGAAGTCGACGGCGAATATATCGATGCCGCCCGCGCCGACCTGCGCAGCCTGCGGCAGAAGGTCGGCATGGTGTTTCAGCAGTTCAATCTGTTCCCACACCTGACCGTCGGCGAGAACGTCATGCTGGCACCGCAGGTGGTGAAGAAGACGCCACGCGCCGAAGCCGAGAAAGTCGCCCGGCAGATGCTCGAACGCGTCGGCCTGGCGGAGAAGTTCGACGCCTACCCCGAGCGCCTCTCCGGCGGCCAGCAACAACGTGTGGCCATCGCCCGTGCCCTGGCCATGTCACCCAAGGTGCTGCTGTGCGACGAGATCACCTCGGCGCTAGACCCGGAGCTGGTCAACGAAGTGCTGGCGGTGGTCAAGCAGCTGGCCAGCGAGGGCATGACCCTGATCATGGTCACCCACGAGATGCGCTTCGCCCGCGAAGTCGGCGACAAGCTGGTGTTCATGCACCAGGGCAAGGTGCACGAGATCGGCGATCCGAAAGCCTTGTTCGCCGCCCCGCAGACCGAAGAGCTGCGCAACTTCATCGGCTCGGTGAACCTGTGAACGCCATGATTCCGTTGCCACTGCGTATTGAGCCGCTGACCCGCGAAGCCTTCGCCCCCTTCGGCGAGGTGATCGAAACCGCCGGCGCCCATGCCTTCCCGATCAACGCCGGCACCACCACGCGCTATCACGACCTGGCGCAGGTGGAACTGGCCGGGGAGTCGCCGCGCACCCTGGTCAACCTGTTCGAAGGCAAGGCCTGGCATGCACCGTTCGAAATCCGCATGCTCGAACGCCACCCGCTGGGCAGCCAGGCGTTCTATCCGGTGGATGGCGGGCGCATGCTGATCGTCGTCGCCCCGCCTGGTGAGCTGGACGAGTCGAAAATCCGCGCCTTCACCAGCGCGCCGGACCAGGGCGTGAACTACGCGCGCGGCACCTGGCACCACCCGCTGCTGTGCCTGCAACACCCCGGCCGCTTCCTCGTCGTGGACCGCGGTGGCGACGGCCACAACTGCGATGAACAGCCACTGAAACAGCCATTTAGTGTGCTCAACCTGCGCCAATCACAGGTCTAGACCAGTTTACTGCGACATCCGTATGCGTTGGCTCATCCGCTCAGTCGTGGCAGGATGCGCGGAAATCGAACGAGATGCCGCAATCATGCCCCAAGCCCCTGCCGAGAGTTTTCCCTTGATCGCCGCCATCGACCTGGGCTCGAACAGCTTTCACATGGTTCTGGCCAAGGCCGACAGTCACGAGATTCGCATCCTCGAGCGCCTTGGCGACAAGGTGCAGCTGGCTGCAGGCCTGGATGACGAGCGCCAGCTCAGCGAAGAGGCGATGCAACGTGGCCTGGATTGCCTGCGCCGCTTCGCCCAGTTCACCACCACCCTGCCCGAGGGTGCGGTGCGTGTGGTCGGTACCAACGCCCTGCGTGAAGCGCGCAACCGCGCCGTGTTCATCCGCCGCGCCGAGGAGATTCTCGGCCATCAGGTCGAGGTGATCTCCGGGCGCGAAGAAGCGCGCCTGATCTACCTCGGCGTCTCGCACAGCATCGCCGACACCCCCGGCAAGCGCCTGGTCGCCGACATCGGCGGCGGCAGCACCGAGTTCATCATCGGCCAGCGTTTCGAGCCGCTGCTGCGCGAAAGCCTGCAGATGGGCTGCGTCAGCTTCACCCAGCGTTACTTCAAGGACGGCAAGATCACCCCGGCGCGCTATGCCCAGGCCTACACCGCCGCTCGTCTGGAACTGATGGGCATCGAGCAGGGCCTGCGCCGTCTCGGCTGGGAGGATGCCGTCGGGGCATCCGGCACCATCAAGGCCATCGGCCTGACGACCAAGGCCGCCGGCCTGAGCAATGGCGAGATCACGGTCGAGGGCCTGGCCTGGCTCAAGCGCAAGCTGTTCAAGCTGGGTGACGTGGAGAAGATCGACCTCGACGGCATCAAGCCGGATCGACGCGGCATCTTCCCGGCCGGCCTGGCGATTCTCGAAGCCATCTTCGACGCCTGCGACATCCAGCGCATGAGCCACTCCGAGGGCGCCCTGCGCGAAGGCGTGCTGTACGACCTGCTCGGCAGACACCAGCATGAAGACGTGCGCGAGCGCACCCTGGCGGCGTTCATGGAGCGCTATCACGTCGATGTCGATCAGGCCGCACGGGTCGAAGCCAAGGCGCTGTCGGCGCTGGACAAGGTGGCGACCGACTGGGGCCTGACCGACGACTGGAACCGCGAGCTGCTCAGCTGGGGCGCCCGAGTCCACGAAGTGGGCCTGGATATCGCCCACTACCAGTACCACAAGCATGGCGCCTACCTGATCGAGCACTCCGACCTGGCCGGCTTCTCCCGCCAGGACCAGCAGATGCTGGCCCTGCTGGTGCGCGGCCACCGCCGCAACATTCCCAAGGACAAGTTCGCCGACTTCGGCGAGGAAGGCGTGAAGCTGATGCGCCTGTGCGTACTGCTGCGCTTCGCCATCCTGTTCCACCACATTCGCGGCACGCAGAGCATGCCCGAGGTGAAGTTCAAGGTGGGCGAAAACAGCCTGGAGATTCTCTTCCCCGAAGGCTGGCTGACCGCCAACCCGCTGACCCAGGCGGACTTCGAAGCCGAAGCCGAGTGGCTCAAGCGTATCGACCTGACCCTGAGCGTGTGCTGATTACCTTCTGAGGCAAACCCGCTATCAACCCCGTAGGGTGCGCCGTGCGCACCGGTGTTTCGGCGGTAAGCCTGTAGGGCGGGTGCAACCCGCCAAGACCGCAAAGCCCTCTCCTCCGGCCTGATCGCCAGCGATCAGGTGCTCATCGGCGTAAGAAGCACTAAGGCACGCGGCCATATAAGCCCTCTCCCGCCCTTCGGGCACCCTCTCCCGCAAGCGGAGAGGGTCATCAGATCGCCGCAAGCGGCCTTTTTAGCGCGTCACAATTACCGGTGCGGTGAGCTTCTCCAGCAGGCCGGACTGCGCGCTGCGCGGGTTCTGGTTGCCGGTAGGCTGCTGACGCAGGTAGCGACCGTCGGACTGCAGCACCCAGGCCTGGGTGTTGTCGGTCAGGTAGCTTTCCAGCTCCTTCTTCACGCGGGTGATGAGCTTCTTGCCTTCCACCGGGAAGCAGGTCTCCACGCGCTTGTCGAGATTTCGCTCCATCCAGTCGGCGCTGGACAGGTAGATCTTCTCGTCGCCGCCGTTGAGGAAGTAGAACACCCGCGTGTGCTCGAGGAAGCGGCCGATGATCGAGCGCACCTGGATGTTGTGCGAGACCCCGGCGATGCCCGGGCGCAAGCAGCACATGCCACGCACGACCAGATCGATCTTCACCCCGGTCTGGCTGGCCTTGTACAACGCGCGGATGATCTTCGGATCAGTCAACGAATTGAACTTGGCGATGATCTGCGCCGGCTTGCCTTCCGCTGCCGCGGCGGTTTCCTTGGCGATCAGGTCGAGCAAGGTCTTCTTCAGGGTGAAGGGCGCGTGCAGCAGCTTCTTCATGCGCAGGGTCTTGCCCATGCCGATCAGCTGGCTAAACAGCTTGGCCACGTCCTCACCGAGCGCCACGTCGGCGGTCAGCAGGCTGTAGTCGGTGTACAGCCGGGCATTGCCGGCGTGGTAGTTACCGGTACCGAGGTGCGCATAACGGACGATCTCGCCGTTCTCGCGGCGCAGAATCAGCATCATCTTGGCGTGGGTCTTGAAGCCCACCACACCGTAGATCACCACCGCACCGGCCGCCTGCAGACGGCTGGCCAGTTGCAGGTTGGACTCCTCGTCGAAGCGTGCACGCAGCTCGATCACCGCGGTGACTTCCTTGCCGTTGCGCGCGGCCTCGACCAGCGCGTCGACGATCTCCGAGTTGGCCCCGGAGCGATACAGGGTCTGCTTGATCGCCAGCACGTGCGGGTCTTTCGCCGCCTGGCGCAGCAGGTCGACCACCGGCGTGAAGGACTCGAAGGGGTGCAGCAGCAGGATGTCCTGCTTGCTGACCACGTTGAAGATGTTCTCCGAGTTCTGCAGCAGCTTGGGGATCACCGGGGTGAACGGCGCGTACTGCAGGTCCGGGTGGCCATCCAGGCCGGTGATGCTGAACAGGCGGGTCAGGTTGACCGGGCCGTTGACCTGATAGAGCTCACCCTCGGTCAGGCCGAACTGCTTGAGCAGGTGATCGCGCAGGTGTTTCGGGCAGGTATCGACCACCTCCAGACGCACCGCATCGCCGTAACGACGGCTGAACAGCTCGCCGCGCAAGGCGCGCGCCAGGTCTTCGACGTCCTCGGTATCCACCGACAGGTCGGCGTTACGGGTCAGGCGGAACTGATAGCAGCCCTTGACCTTCATGCCCTGGAACAGGTCATCGGCGTGGGCGTGGATCATCGACGAGAGAAACACGTAGTTGTCGCCCGGGCCGCCGACTTCTTCCGGCACACGGATGATGCGCGGCAGCAGACGCGGCGCCGGGATGATGGCCAGACCGGAGTCGCGACCGAAGGCATCGACGCCCTCCAGTTCGACGATGAAGTTCAGGCTCTTGTTCACCAGCAGCGGGAAGGGGTGCGTCGGGTCGAGGCCGATGGGGGTGATGATCGGCGCGATCTCGTCGCGGAAGTAACGGCGCACCCAGGCCTTGAGCTTGGTCGTCCAGTAACGGCGGCGGATGAAGTTGATGTTGTGCTTGGCCAGCGCCGGGAACAGCGTGTCGTTGAGGATGGCGTACTGACGCTCGACCTGCTCGTGCACCAGCTCGCTGATACGCGCCAGCGCCTGGTGCGGCTGCAGGCCGTCGGCGCCGGCCTGTTCACGGGCGAAGTTGATCTGCTTCTTCAGGCCGGCGACGCGAATTTCGAAGAATTCGTCGAGGTTGCTGGAGAAGATCAGCAGGAACTTCAGACGTTCGAGCAGCGGATAGGACTCGTCCAGCGCCTGTTCCAGTACGCGGATGTTGAACTGCAGCTGCGACAGTTCACGGTGGATGTACAGACTGCTGTCATCCAGGCCGGGAATCGGTGCCGGCGGCGGGGTTTCCACCACTGGCGTCTCGGCGACCACCTCGGCCGGAGGCGGGTTGTTGTCGAGCACTTCGCTGTTGAGTCCTTCGCTGTTCATTGCTGGGTTCCTGAGGGCGTCATTGCCCTTGTTTTAGCAGTTCTGCCGCCCGTACGGCGAAATAGGTGAGGATGCCATCGGCACCCGCACGTTTGAAGGCGGTGAGCGACTCCAGGATGACGGCCTCGCTGAGCCAGCCGTTCTGGATCGCGGCCATGTGCATGGCGTACTCGCCACTGACCTGGTAGACGAAGGTCGGCACCTTGTAGGCATCCTTCACGCGCCAGAGGATGTCCAGGTAGGGCATGCCCGGTTTGACCATGACCATGTCGGCGCCTTCGGCGAGGTCGGCGGCCACTTCATGCAGCGCCTCGTTGCCGTTGGCCGGGTCCATCTGGTAGCCGAGCTTGTTGCCCTTGCCGAGGTTGGCGGCCGAACCCACTGCATCGCGGAACGGGCCGTAGTAGGCGCTGGCGTACTTGGCCGAGTAGGCCATGATGCGCACGTTGACGTGATCGGCCAACTCCAGCGCCTCGCGGATCGCCTGCACGCGGCCATCCATCATGTCCGACGGCGCCACCACCTGGGCACCGGCCTCGGCATGCGACAGCGCCTGCTTGACCAGCGCATCGACGGTGATGTCGTTCTGCACGTAGCCGGACTCGTCGAGGATGCCGTCCTGACCATGGGTGGTGAAGGGGTCGAGGGCCACATCGCTGATCACGCCGAGCTCGGGGAATTTCTCACGCAGGGCACGAATCGCGCGCTGAGCAATGCCGTCCGGGTTCCAGGCCTCGGCACCGTCGAGCGACTTCTTCTCCAGCGGCGTGACCGGAAACAGCGCCAGCGCCGGAATGCCCAGCGCTACCCAGTGCTCGGCTTCCTTGAGCAGCAGATCGATCGACAGGCGCTCGACGCCCGGCATCGAGGGCACGGCTTCACGACGGTTTTCGCCGTCGAGGACGAACACCGGCAGGATCAGGTCATCGACGCTCAGGCGGTTCTCGCGCACCAGGCGGCGGGAGAAATCATCGCGACGATTGCGACGCAGGCGAGTGGCAGGGAACAGACGATTGGCGGGGGTAACGCTCACGGCAGACTCCAGAGCCCGCACAGGCGGGCCAGTGTGACAGGTTATAGAACCTGTTCACGATTTCGCGAGCTAGAGCTGTGCAAGGCAAAAACAGGTGAGTAGGCGGAGCGTGCTCCAGCACATGAGCATGACTCACTTCGCTCGCCCCTTCGGGGCCGCACTGATTAGTGCGTTAGCCGCAAGCGGCTGTCTGAGCCTGTTTTTAACGCAGCAGAGCCGACGCGCGGCAGATCGTGGAGAGGTTCTACGAACATTATGACCAAATGATGACAGCGGCATGACGCGATGCGACTGCGGGTCGCAGCCAGAGCGGCGGCAATGCCACGAAACCTGACCATTGTGGCATGACGCGCCACCTTCCGGCTTGCTCGTGGTCAGAGTAGTCTTCAGCACCCCTTCATCGAGCGCACGGCATGCTGCAAGACCTGATCGGCCAGTTTGGCTACCCGGCACTGGTACTCGGCACCTTCCTCGAAGGTGAGGTGTCATTGCTGCTGGCGGCCTACATGGCCGTGCGCAACGTACTGGAGATCGAATGGGTGGCGCTGTGCGCCTTTCTCGGTACCTTCGCCAGCGACCAGCTGTGGTACTACCTGGGCCGCCGCCACGGCCGCGCGCTGCTGGCACGCAAGCCGCGCTGGCAGCCGCTGGGCGACCGTGCCAGCGCACTGATCCAGCACTACCCGGACCTGTGGGTGCTGTGCTTTCGCTTCCTCTACGGCTTGCGTACGGTGATGCCGCTGACCATCGGCCTGTCCGGCTATTCGTGGCGCCGCTACCTGCTGCTCGACGCCATCGGTGCCGGCGTCTGGGCCGGTGGTATCAGCCTGCTGGCCTACAGCCTGGGCAACGCCATGGGCGGCCTGCTCGACGAGTTACGCAACTATCAGGTCATCCTGCTCGCGGCCGTGGTGCTGCTGCTTGCCCTCGCCTGGCTAAACCGGTGGCGTCAGCGCCGGCGCGGCTGAGCCGCGAGCCAGCCAGATACCCAACAGGCTGAGCAGGCTGTAGCCGATCAGCCAGATCCAGGCACTGGCACCCGGCGTCAGCATGCCGAATTCGCCGGCCAGCCAGAGCGCCGGCAGGTTGCTCGCCAGACGCAGGCACTCCATAGCCCAGGCATTGCGGCGATTCTCCAGCCACATGCCGATGCTGCACAGGCCCAGCGCCATCCACAGACACGCCAGCAGCACGGCACTGAGCGCCAGCGAATCACCCTGCGCCAGCAGCCATACACCGGCCAGCAGGTAGCAGACGAACTGCAGCAACGCGTAGACCTGAGCCGCACGCCCCAGCGGCACCTCGAACTTGCGAAAGTTGCTCAGGTCCGCCTTGGCCTGGGGATAGCGCGCCGCCACGTCAGCCGGGCGCCAGCCGGTGGGCATGAACCAGAGGCGCACCTTGTCCCACCAGGAACCGGCACGCCTGGCGTCGTGCCAGAGCCCGGCGTAAACCTGCAGGTTGGCCCACAACGGGTTCCAGCTGGCCAGGGGCACGGTCACGCCGAAGATCACCGGTTCCTCGTCGAGTTCTTCCTGGTAAGTGCCGAAAATTCGGTCCCAGACAATGAACACGCCGCCGTAATTGCGATCCATGTAGAGAGGATTCTGTGCATGGTGCACGCGGTGGTTGGACGGGGTGATGAACAGCCACTCGAACCAGCCCAGCTTGGGGATATGGCGGGTATGCACCCAGAACTGATAGAGCAGATTCAGCGCCGCCACGCTCAGGAACACCAGCGGCGGTACGCCGACCAACGCCATCGGCAGATAGAAGATCCAGCCGAAGATGAACCCGGTACTGGTCTGGCGCAAGGCGGTGGAGAGGTTGTAGTCCTCGCTCTGGTGATGCACGGCATGGGCTGCCCAGAGCACGTTGCGCTCGTGGCCCAGGCGGTGGTTCCAGTAGTAGCAGAGGTCATAGAAGACGAAGGCGAAGAGCCATACCCAGAGGCTGTCTTCGGCCAGTTCGAACAATGCCAGATGCTCCCAGGCGAAGGCGTAGGTCAGCAGGCCGACCACCTTGGTCAGCACACCGGTGGCCTGCGACAGCACGCCGGCGCCAAGGCTGCCCAGGGCATCGGCCAGGCGATAGGTGCGCAGTCCGCGCCAGCGGTCAGCGAGCAATTCCAGGCCGATCAGCAGGAAGAAGAAGGGTACTGCGTAGAGAACGAACGCCATATCGTTGTACTTGTGTCGGGAATGGGCTGTTATTCATCCTATGCCCAGCTTGGCCAGATTTCGCGGCGGCAAATGACAGCCCGAGTGGCATTTGGCGACATCACCGAGATTGGTAACACCCGCGCCCGATTCAGGGCTGCGTCTTTCCTCACCAGGAGTCGAGCATGAACAAGAAAGTGGCAGTGATCCTGTCCGGCTGTGGCGTCTACGATGGCGCCGAGATCCATGAAAGCGTGATCACCCTGTTGCGCCTCGACCAGCGTGGCGCCGAGGTCCAGTGCTTCGCCCCCAACGTGCAGCAGCTGCACGTGGTCGACCACTACAGCGGCGACGAGATGAACGAGACGCGCAACGTCCTGGTGGAATCCGCACGTATCGCCCGAGGCCAGATCAAGGACGTGAAGGCGCTGCACGCGGCAGACTTCGACGCACTGATCCTCCCAGGCGGTTTCGGTGTGGCGAAGAACCTCTCCGACTTCGCCACCAGCGGCGCTGGCTGCAGCGTGCAGCCGGACGTGCTGGCCGCCTGCAAGGCGTTCGTCGATGCCGGCAAGCCAGTCGGCCTGATGTGCATCGCCCCGGCGCTGGCAGCGAAGATCTTCGGCGCCGGCGTGGTGTGCACCATCGGCAACGACGCAGACACCGCCAGTGCGCTGACGCAGATGGGCGCCGAGCACCATGAATGCGAAGTCAGCGAAATCATCGAAGACAGCAAGCGCAAGCTGGTGACCACGCCGGCCTACATGATCGCCCAGTCCATCGCCGAAGCGGCCTCGGGCATCAACAAGCTGGTCGACCGCGTGCTGGAGCTGACCCACCACTGATCTGGCTGGCGTTGCGCTTTGATAGGCAGCGGGGTTCTGTGGGGCAGGCTTCAGCCCGTCGTCACTGCTCGGTGATAGCGCCCATTGCAGGGCGCTTCGGTCATTGGCCAGGGCAGTCCGGCCGCGCGACTGGTCAAGCCGTGCGGGCTGCGGCAGCGTGGCAGTAGAACTCACCGGAGCCCCTGCCATGTCTCAGCCCTTCGTCCTCAGCCACGACCTGCAACAGGCCGTGGCGGGCTTCTTCCAGCGCATCCCCTTCAATCAGGTGCTCGGTATCGAGCTCGATGAGCTGAGCCCCGAGCGGGTGACCATGCACCTGCCGATGAAGCCCGAACTGATCGGCAACTTCGTCCACGGCATCCTACACGGCGGAGTCATTTCCTCCCTGCTCGACGTATGTGGCGGCGCCATGGCACTGATCGGCGCCTTCGCCAATCACCAGCACCTGCCAGCTGCCGAGCGCATGAGCAAACTGTCCAAGCTCGGCACCATCGACCTGCGCATCGACTACCTGCGTCCTGGCCGTGGCCAGCGTTTTACCGCCACGGCCACGCCCCTGCGCGCCGGCAACAAGGTGGCGGTGATCCGCATGGAGCTGCATAACGACGAGGGCGTGCTGGTGGCGGTGGGCACCGGCACCTACCTGTGTGGGTAGCGACCCCGCACATTGTCGGAGGGGCTTCAGCCGCGACTGGCGCCACCTTGATCGCCGCTAAAGCGCCTCCCACATCAGCGGTGCGTAGCCTGGCTAACGACTCAAACGCGTGAGAATCCGATCCAGCGCATTGGCGAAGGCCTGGCGGTCCTTTTCCGAATACGGCGCCTGACCGCCGCCCACCTGTCCCTGTTCACGCAGGTCAGTGAACAGATTGCGCACCGCCAGGCGCTCGCCCATGTTGCGCTCGTCGAATTCGCGACCACGCGGGTCGAGCGCGGCAACGCCCTTCTTCACCAGGCGGTCGGCCAAGGGCACGTCACTGCAGATCACCAACTCACCGGGCACGGCGTGCTCGACCAGATGATCGTCGGCCGCATCCGGCCCACTGGGCACCACGACCAGCTTCACGCAGGCGAAATTCGGCCTGGCCACGGCCTGACCGGCCACCAGCACCACCTCGAAGCCCCGTTTGAGGGCGAACTTGACCACCTGATCCCGCGCCGCCCGAGGGCAGGCGTCGGCGTCGATCCATACACGCATGCAGCAACTTCCGCAGAACACTCAGCGCCCAGTATGCCAGCAGACGAATGACTCAGGCGCTGTAGAACGGCTCGCAGCGCTCACGCACGGCGCGCGACAGGTTGTCGTCGGCCAGTTCGATCAGATCCAGCTCCAGCTCATCGGGCAGCAACTCGGCCACCAGCGCCGCCAGACGCCGCTGAGCGTGCACATCGGCGCCGGAAATCGCCAGCAGCAGGCGCGGCTGCGGACCAATGGCCGGATCGCGCAACGCCGCGAGGAACGCCTCGCGCACGGCAAGCTGGGCGCAGGCCGCAGACAGGGCCTGCTCCAGGGAGGGATGACGCAGAGCAGCCAACGCCAGATCGGGACTGTCGGCGTAGTGAGTGGAGTGGATCGAGGAAGACATGCGCGCACTCGGCAGAGAAATGAAGCCAGCCTAGGCGCACTGAGACCCGCTGTCGTGGCAGCGGTTCACGCTATCGCGCAACGAGGGCGAGCAATGTCGCCCCCGTTCACGCCTTGTCCAGGCTCAGGCCTGAGCCGCTGCGCGGCGTCGTTCGCCCAGCAGGCTGCGCCCGTACAGCAAGGCGATGCCGGCCAGCGCCAGCCCCTGCGCCGACAGGCTCCAGGCATCGGCATGAATACCCAGCCAGTCGAACTCGAAGAACGCCACCGGACGGGTGCCGAGCACCCCGGCCTCCTGCAGCGCGGCAACACCGTGGCCGGCAAAGACCACGGAAAGCACGCACAGCAGCACCGCGTTGACGCCGAAGAAGGTCGCCAGTGGCAGCTTGCGCGAGCCACGCAGGATCACCCAGGCCAGACCGATCAACAGCACCAGCGCGGCCGCGGCGCCAGCCAGCACGGCGCCATGTCCGGCAGGGCCAGCCTGCAGCCAGAGGGTTTCATAGAACAGGATCACTTCGAACAGCTCGCGATACACCGAGAAGAACGCCAGTACGGCGAAGCCGAAACGGCCACCGCCACCGACCAGGCTGCTCTTGATGTAGTCCTGCCAGGCCGCAGCGTGGCGCCGATCATGCATCCACACGCCGACCCACAGCAGCACCACGCTGGCGAACAGCGCCGTGGCGCCTTCGAGCAACTCGCGCTGGGCGCCGCTGATGTCGATCAGGTAGGCCGCCACCGCCCAGGTCGCGACACCGGCGAGCAACGCCAGCCCCCAACCGATGTGCACACTGCGTACGGCCTGATCCTGTCCGGTGTTACGCAGGAAGGCGAGAATCGCCGCCAGCACCAGGATAGCTTCCAGGCCTTCGCGCAGCAGAATCAGCAGGCTGGCGAAAAAGCTCAGGCTATCGTCCATGGCGCCATCGGCCAGCAGCGCCGCAGACTTGTCCAGCTCGGCCTTGGCCCGTTCCAGCGCCTGGGCCGCCTGCGCGACGCTGGCACCATCCTGCAGCGCCTGCCGGTAGGCCATCAGGGCGCGCTCGGTGGTCTTGCGCTGTACCGCATCGAGGTTGTCGAGAGCACCCTCGACCAACTCGAAACCTTCCAGGTAGGCACCGACGGAAAGATCATAGGCCTGCTCGCGATCGCCATCGCGGTAGGCCTGCAGGCTGTGCTCCAGCGTGGAGCGGGTGTAACCGATCAGTTGCTGCGGACCGCGCTGCTCCAGCACCGGATGCGCACGCTGGGCACGAAACGCGGCGACATCGCCCCCGGCGGCGGCAATCTCGGCAGGCGTGCGGCCGGCCAGTTCGCTCATGGCGAAGCGTGTCTGTGCCTGCCCCGGTGCCGGCGCGGCGCTAAAGCCGGCGATATAGGTGGCCAGATCCCAGCGTTGGCGCTCGTCGAGCTGATCGGCGAAGGCCGGCATGTCGGTGCCCTCGATGCCCAGGCCGAGCGTGTTGTAGAGGTCGTAGAGGCTCAACCGATCCAGGCGCGCGGCATCACGCAGATTGGCCGGGGCCGGCTCCAGACCGATACCGGCAGGTCCATCACCCAGGCCGCTGTCGCCGTGGCACACCGAGCAGTGCTGAGCGTAGAGCGGCGCACCGCGTTCCGGGTCAGGTGTCAGCACCGGGGCTTGCGCGACCTGATAGAGCTCGGCCAGACGTGCGCCCAGCTTGCGCGCGGCGCCAGCGACTTTCTCGCCAGGTTGGCGCTCGGCAATCGCCTGATGCAGCTCGCCAACGCCCTGCTCCAGCTCGGCACGCCCGGCCTGAACAGGCAGGGCGACGATCAGGCCCTGCAGTACATCGAGAAACTCCAGCTGTTCCTGATACTCACCGGCATCGACTACCTGGCCGTCGGCGACGGTGGCCGGGTAGTCAGCGCCGATATAACCGATCAGGTGCAGCGCCTGAGCGGCACCGTCGAGGGGCTCGGCCAGGGCGAAAAAGCTGAGGCTGGCCAGCAACGGCAGCATCAACCAGGAAAGCGAGAAACGAAAGCGGATCATTAATGCATCCCAAACGAGAATGGGTGGCATTAAATTGTTGCCGGCCTAACGGCGGAGCACAAGAACAATCTGAAATATCTGGTAACAATCAGCCGAACGGAGTGTTGCGGCCAGCCCCGGAGCGGCACCGATCAGTTGCTGACCGGTGCGAACGAGGCTCAGACGGCCGCGCGCTTGACCGTCGCCAGCAGACCGGCAGCGGCGGCGAACAGCGCAGCGAAACTGCGATTCATCACGCGCTGCTGACGGGGCGTACGCAACAGGCGCAGGACGCGCGAGGCAAGACCGGTGTAACCGGCCATGACGATCAGATCGACGATGATCATGGTCACGCCCATCACCAGGTACTGCGCCACCAGCGGTGCATGCGGATTGATGAACTGCGGCAACACCGCGAGCATGAAGACCATGGCCTTGGGGTTGCTGAAATTGACCAGAAAGCCGCGCAACACCAGGGTCAGCGGCCGACCGATGGGGCGTTCGGCGGTCCCGGTATCCAGATCGCCGGGCAGGGCAACCCATTGCTTGTAGGCAAGGAAGGCCAGATAAGCCACGCCGAACCACTTGATCAGGCTGAACGCCAGGGCAGAAGTGGCAAGGATGGCGCCCACACCCGCTGCGACGATGGCGATCTGCAGCGCCAGGCCGAGCTGCAGGCCAAGCGCGTTCCAGTAACCGCGCCGGAAGCCGTATTGCATACCAGCCGACATCGAGGCTACGGCACCGGCACCCGGCGACAGGCTGATGACCCAGCAGGCGACGAAGAAAGCGAGCCAGGTTTCCAGAGCCATGATGCGTACCTCGATAAGCTGAAATCGGGAATAGCGCTACAGCGTACTACTGCATAAGCGCCTCGACCAGTGACTCAACGCCAGCGGCGCACCGACTTCTGGAAGAACAGACTGTTGGGCACCTGAAGCACGGCGCCGACCGCATCCTCGCTGAGATCCTGCAGCGTGGTGTAGAACAGATTGATGGAAATCACCCTGCCCTTGACCCCCGGCTTGTCCGCACTCTCGATGACCTCGACCGTGTCACCCAGGCGAAACGGCCCCATGGTGAAGATCAGGAGCGCGCAGAACATGTTCGACAGCACGCTCCAAATGGCGAAGAAAGCCACCGCTGCAACGGCGGTGAAGCCGGTCAGCGCGGTCCAAAGCACGGTTGCCGATACACCCAGGCGCTCCAGCACCATGAGCAGCGCGCTGCCCATGATCAGCCAGCGCACCAGGCCGCGCAGCGGCTGCAGCACCTCCGCCGGGAGCAGGCTGTAGCGGGCGCCAAGACGGCTGATGGCGCGGGTGAGAATGCGCTGGGCGATCCAGGCCAGCAGGATGATCAGCAGCACCTGCCCCGCGCGAACCAGCGGGTCGCGCCAGGCTGCCAGCAGCTCAAGCTGTTCCATTACTCGGCTTCCTCCAGTTGCTGCTGCAACGCCTCCAGGGTTTCCAGTGCCAGCAGCCAGGCTTCTTCCAGCTCAGCCTCGCGGGCCTTGAGCTGCGCCTGTTCGGCCAGGCGCTGGCGCAACTCATCCTTGCGAGCGGACTCGTACAGGCCGCTGTCGCCCAGCTGGGTTTCCACGCCGGCGAGTTTTTCCTGGACCTTGCCCAACTCCTGTTCGAGCTTGTCGGCCTGCTTCTTGTGCGGCGCCAGTTGCTGACGCAGCGCAGCAGCAGCCTGACGCTGAGCGCGCTTGTCGGTCTTGTCTGCCGCGCCTTCGACCGGCGTGCTCGGTGGCGCCTGGCGCTGGCGGTAATCGACCAGCCAGCGCGCATAGTCGTCGAGATCGCCGTCGAAGGGCACAACACGGCCCTCGGCAACCAGCAGGAACTCGTCGGTGGTGCTCTTGAGCAGATGGCGGTCGTGCGAGACCACCACCACGGCACCGGCGAACTCCTGCAGGGCCATGGTCAGGGCCAGGCGCATTTCCAGGTCGAGGTGGTTGGTCGGTTCGTCGAGCAGCAGCAGGTTGGGTTTGCCCCAGGCAATCAGCGCCAGAGCCAGGCGTGCCTTCTCGCCGCCGGAGAAATTCACCACCGGCTCGTCGCAGCGTGCACCGCGAAAATCGAAGCCACCGAGGAAATCGCGCAGGGTCTGCTCGCGCTCGCTCGGCGCCAGGCGCTGCAGGTGCAGCAGCGGGCTGGCCTTGTCGTCCAGCGCGTCGAGCTGGTGCTGGGCAAAGTAGCCGATCACCAGATTCTCACCACGGGTCAGGCTGCCGCCCAGCGGCTGCAGTTCAGCCGAGAGGTTCTTGATCAGCGTCGACTTGCCCGCGCCGTTGGGGCCGAGCAGACCAATGCGCGCGCCGGGCACCAGGCTCAGCTTGACCTGCTGCAGCACAGTCTTGTCGCCATAGCCGAGGCGCCCTTCGCTGAGGCTGAGCAGCGGCGTGGAGATCTTGTCGGCCTCGCGGAAGACGAAATCAAACGGCGAGTCGACATGCGCCGCGCTCAGCTCCTCCATGCGCTCCAGGGCCTTGATCCGGCTCTGCGCCTGGCGCGCCTTGGTGGCCTGGGCCTTGAAGCGGGCAATGTACTTTTCCATGTGCGCACGCTGTGCCTGCTGCTTCTCGTAGGCCTGCTGCTGCTGAGCCAGGCGCTCGGCGCGGGTACGCTCGAAGGCGGTGTAACCACCGCGATACAGGTTCAGCTTGCGCTGCTCGACATGGGCGACGTGATCGACCACGGCATCGAGGAAATCGCGGTCGTGGGAAATCAGCAACAAGGTGCCGGGGTAGCTTTGCAACCAGCCTTCGAGCCAGAGAATGGCATCCAGATCCAGGTGGTTGGTCGGCTCATCGAGCAGCAGCAGGTCGGACGGACACATCAGTGCCTGAGCCAGGTTCAGACGCATGCGCCAGCCGCCGGAGAAGTCGCCGACACGACGATCCATCTGCGCGTTCTCGAAGCCCAGACCTGCCAGCAGCTTGCGGGCGCGGGCGTCGGCGGTATAACCGTCGGCGCTGTCCAGCTCGCTGTGCAGACGGGCGATGGCCGCACCGTCATGCGCCTGCTCGGCAGCGGCCAGCTCGGCCTGCACGCGGCGCAGGTGGTGGTCGCCGTCAAGCACGTAGTCCACCGCCAGGCGTTCGAGGTCATCGACCTCCTGGCGCATGTGCGCGATGCGCCAGTCGCCCGGCAGCAGGCAATCGCCGGCGTCTGGCGTCAGCTCCCCACGCAACAGGGCGAACAGACTGGATTTGCCGGCGCCGTTGGCACCGATCAGGCCGGCCTTGTGACCGGCGTGCAGGGTCAGCTCGGCGCCTTCGAGCAGGCGTTGCGGACCACGCTGTAGAGTGAGGTTCTGGAGTCGGATCATAATGGCGGCGGAGTCTACCAAATCGCCCCGGAGGCCGCGTGCAGGATCTGTGGAATTTCGCTCTAGAGCTCTACGCCAGAAACGGCGTGGAACAGGCCTGCCTGGAACTGCAGGATTCAGGTAACGACGTCTGCCTGTTGCTGACCGGCGCCTGGCTGCAGCAACGCGGTGTGCGCTGCCTGGATGAACGCTTGCATGCCATGCAGGAACTGGCTGGTCCCTGGCAACGCGAGGTGATTTCACCCTTGCGTCAGACGCGTCGCAAATGGCGCAGTACCGCCAATCAGGATGCGGAGCTGACCGCCTTGCGCGAACAGATCAAGAAACTGGAACTGCAGGCCGAGCGGGTATTGCTCGAACGATTGCAGGCGCTGGCCGGTGGCTGGCCAGGTGAGTCAGTCGATGACGACTGGCTAAGCCGCCTGGGCGGAGGGAACGGCACCGCGCTGCAGGTGCTGCGCGGCGCCGTCAGTTCGCCTTAGGAAGCGCCCTGGGTGCTGCTCGCAGCAGGTGCCGCAGGGGCTGCTGGAGCGGCCGGAGCCGGAGCAGCCGGGGCGGCAGCTGGCTTGGTCGCCGCAGGCTTGGCGGGAGCCTTTTTCACCGGAGCCTTCGCAGCGGCAGGCTTCTTCGCGACCGCTGGCTTGCCCGCTGGCTTGGCCGGCGCAGCCTTGGCGGCCGGCTTGGCCGCAGGTTTGGCTGCAGCAGGCTTCGCGGCGGGCTTACTGGCAGCGGCGGGCTTGGCCGGCGCTTTCGCCGCAGCTGGCTTAGCAGCGGGTTTCGCAGCAGGCTTGGCGGCAGCGGGCTTGGCGGCTGCTTTAGGCGCAGCTGGCTTGGCCGCTACCGGTTTGGCTGCCGGTTTGGCCACTGGCTTACTGGCTGCGGGTTTGGCTGCGGGCTTGCTCGCCGGCTTGGCGGCAGCTGGTTTGACTGGCGCTTTCGTCACCGGCGCTTTTGCAGCAGCAGGCTTCTTAGCAGCAGCCGGCTTGCTGGCTGGTTTGGCAGCTGGCGCGGCAGCTTTGGCTTCGCGCGTATCCAGCGCCTTGCCAGCGGCTTCCTTCACTTTGCCAACGCCCTGGGCCAGTTTCAGGCTTTCCTGAGCATCGCGCTTGAGCTGGGCGATATAGGAGCGGGTTTCGCTCTGACGGGCCTTGAGCGCATCGAGCAGCTCTTCCAGCTCGGCAACTGCATCCTTGGCCTTGGCTTGCGCCTTGGCTTTGCCGGCAACGGCGGCGTCCTGCAGCTTGCTGCGGGCCTTGTGCAGTTTTTCCTGCGCCTTGCCACGCTGTTTCTCCAGCTTGGCGAGCAGTTTTTCGGCGTCGATCAGCGCTTGCGAGCAGGCATTTTCCAGGTGCTCGAGCAGGCTGGCAGACAGTTGGTGCAACAGGTGCAGCGGGGTAGTAATGGACTTCTTCTTGGCCGACATGGCGCGCCTCCAGGCGGATGTGGATGCGCCCATACTAGTCGCAGCCGCGAGGCCCCGCCATAGGCCTTTTGGCCACAGCAGCAAAGGCGCTGTTCGCCTGGCATAATCGCCAGCATCTTGATCGGGAGACATCGTCATGAGCCGCGCCGTAATAGCCGCCTTCGCTATCTGTTGCAGCCTGGGCGTGCAGGCCGACCAGCATCAGCAGGACCTGGCCTACAGCCTCGGTGTGCGCCTTGGCGAGCGCCTGCACGAAGAGGTGCCCGACCTGCCCCTGAACGAGCTGCTCGAAGGTTTGCGCCAAGCCTACGAAGGCAAGCCCCTGCGGCTCGAAGCCAATCGTGTCGAACAGCTGCTCGACGAACACGAAGCCCGCATCGAAGCCTCGCCGCAACGCCACACCAAGGCCATAGAGGCCGAGCAGCGCTTTCTCGCCGAGCAAGGTCGGCGCCCGCATGTACGTGCGCTGGACAATGGCGTGCTGGTGACGGAGCTGAGTCCAGGCAGCGGCCCCACGCCTACAGCCCGCAGCCGCGTGCAGGTGAGTTACCGCGGCGAACTGGCCGACGGTAGCGTCTTCGATGAAAGCAGCACGCCGCAGTGGTTTCGCCTGGACAGCCTGATCGCCGGCTGGCGCAGTGCGCTGCTGCAAATGCCGAAAGGCGCTCATTGGCGCCTGGTGATTCCATCGAATCTGGCTTACGGGGAAGAAGGTGCAGGTGATCTGATACCACCCCACGCACCACTGGTATTCGACCTGCGCCTGCTCGACGTGACCGACTGAGCTCAGGCCTGCCCATGAAAAATGGCCCGGACTTGTCCGGGCCATTTGCATCAAGCGTTCAGAGCGCCTCGGCGGCCTGTTCCTGATGGGAGTTGTGCAACACCTCGATCAGGCAGTCTTCCAGCTCAAAGCGCTCGTGCAGCAGCTGCCCCAGCTGATTGAGCTCTGCCACCAGCGAGGTGCTGTCACGGCAATCGCCGTTGTCGCAGTGGTCGTTGAAGGCCAGTGCCACCGCGGTGATGGCTTCGATGCGCGGATAGATCTGTTTGGCCAGCTCCAGACCACGCTGATCATTGAAGGCCTTGGCTTCATTGGTCAGCTGCTCGTAGACCTCGAAATGCCCCGCCGACACATAGTCGACCAGCAACTCGCAAAACCCCTGCAGGGACTCGCAATTGATGGCAGGCGCCTGTGGTGACTGGGTAAGGGTGGTGTAGGCCAGCACCAACTCGCGGCGCTCACCCAGCCAGCGATCGATCAGTTGGTGAACCCCGCCCCAACGTTCCTGTGCGTTCCGACAACTATCAAGCATGATGAACCTCGCTTCCCTTATCGCTGTTGCCTGTTATACGCCCGTTCCCGAGACGTTTTTCATGGCCTGCCTTCCTTGGTAGCCATCCTTTGGGCCGTCGCAGCGCGACATTGGCAACCTTTCCCGACGACTTTTTGTCAGTCGACACCCAAACCCGAAGAAACAACCAAAAAAATGGCGTTTTCCGATGGTGCTTGCGAGCCAGATTATGCTCGTGGGCACCCACCATCAAGGCATGGTCGCGAGAAAACTTCATACGAGCGTTTGATCCCGAAGCCACGACCGGCGCAGCCTCGTGCAATTCGCATTCTCAATCGCGGCGCAGAAGCTGGAACAGGCAAAACCCGAGCATGCCGATGAAGCCCAACAGGCTCCACTCGGGGATGCTCATGCCGAACAGTGTCCACTTCACCTCGGCGCAATCAGCACTGCCCTGGAAGACCAGGCGCACGATGTCCTGCATCGGCAGGGCTTCCATCATGAACTCCAGGCTCGGCAGGCAGGCTTCGAGTTGATCGGCCGGTACGCTCTGCAACCAGATCTGGCGGCCAGCGGTAGCGGCACCGGCTCCCGCGAACAGCAGCGCCAGCACGGCGTAGACGCGGCGGCCCACGCGGCCCGGGCCGTGAATCGCGGCAATCAGGCAGACCACGCCGAAGAGAACCACACAGATACGTTGCAGCACGCACATCGGACAGGGCTCAAGCCCTACGACGTGTTCCAGGTAAAGCGCAGCCGCCATCAGCAGTACGCAGCCGATGAATGCCAGGAAAAACAGGGGACGCGGACTGGCCAAGTGCATGGTGGCTCCGGGAAGGAAATCGAGGGCAGTACGGTAGAGGAAAGCGAGGGCGCCTTTCAAGGCGCCCTCGTGCTCAAAGCTGACAGTTCATCATGCGGGAACGCCCCCCTGTCCGCACGCGGGGCCGACCGCGGCAATCTGCCGCAATCGTTCAGGCGCTCACAGCCTGCGGCTGCGGCAACGGCGGCAGGCCCTGATGCAGCAGCCCGAGGCTTTCCAGCAGCAGTTGATTGCTACGCTCGAGCTCGCCCAGCTGCGCCAGCAGGCGCGCCAGCTCGGCACAGGTTTCCGGGTGGCGTTCGAGCTTCAGACTGGTCTCGAAGTAGTCACGCGCCTTGCCCCACAGCTGGTTCTGCAGGCAGAGGCGACCGAGAGTGAGCAGCAGGGCCGGGTCCTGCGGGTGCTCCTTGAGCCAAAGCTCGGCGATTTGCAGCTGACGGGCCGGATCGGCCCCCCGCAGCACGCCGTAGAAGCGTGCCAGACGGCTGTCGTAGCCCCGCTTGAGCGCACTGCGCAGAACCTCTTCGGCTTCTTCCTGCGCACCGAGACGACGCAACTGCTCGACATAGGTGGCGATCAGTTCCGGCTCCTGGCGCAGCGGCGCGGACAGCTGCTGCCAGGCCTGTGTCAGCGGCTGCAGAGCGGTTTCCGCGTTGCCCTGGCCTGCCTGTCCGGCGTCCGCCAGGCGACCGCGCCAGGTCTCGCGCTCCAGCTCGTCGAGTTCAGCGGCTGGCAGCGCCTTCTCCTTGCGCAGCTCAGGCAGCAGCCCGAGTAGCGCCGACCAGTCGTGCCGCTGCAGGTACAGTCGCTGGAGCTGACGCAGCACCAGGTGGTGCCCCGGGTGGCGCTCGCGCATGGCCTGCAGGGTTTCCAGCGCCGCCTCGCTGTCGCCACGATTGCGTTGCAGCTCGGCGTGGGTCAGGGCAATCGCCAGTTCGGCCTGGGGCTGCTTGTTCAATGCGCGCTCAAGCAGCGCGTCGCTCTGCTCGTGCTGGCCAAGTTTGCCGGCGGCCCGCGCGGCACCCAGGTAATACATCAACGGCCGGTCATCGGCTTCGGCAGCCCGGGTCAGTTGGCGCTGCGCACGCGCCCAGCGGCCTTCGGCCAGATCCTGCATGCCCTGCTCGGAGGCCAGGCGAGCGCGACGATTGCGATGCAGACGCGACCAGGGATTGGCCAGGCGCGTCGAGCTGAGCAACAGACGCAGCGTCCACTTGATCAGGTAGTACAGCACCACGACGACCACCAGCAGACCAAGGAACGCCCACAGGCCGGACTGGTAACGGAAACCCTTGTAGGCGAACAGTACATAACCGCGGTCAGCCTCGATGGCCAGGCTGAGCAGATACAGTCCGGCGGCGACGGCCAGAAACAGCAGGAGCCAGATCAGGCGTTTCATTGCGCCTCCCCGGCCGCAGCGGCCCCCTGCCGACGTTGCGCGTGCTTGCGTTGCAGGTAGGCCTGCAGCGCATCGAGCGACTCGCTCAGATCCGGCACCTTGACCTCGACACTGGCGTCGGCCAGCTCAGCGAAGCGCTGGCGCAGGGCACGGCTGTCGGGGTTGTCCAGATTGAAGTGGGCGTCGAGGATTTCCTCGGCCTGCTTCAACGACTGCTGGTAGACGCCGGTCTGGCCATGCAGCGCAGCCCACTGTGCCTGTTCCAGCGCCAGCGACAGGCTCAGACGAACCTGCGACAGGCTTTGCCCGGACAGCAGCGGACGCACATTGCGATCTGCGTCGAACTCTATGCGGAAGTAGTCGGAAAGCTTCTTCAGCCACTCGCGCCACCAGACATTGCCATCGCCTTCGGCCGCCAGTTCGGAGAGTACGTCGCCCTGCCCCTCGAGGGTCGGTGCCAGGGGGTTGAGCGTCGCGGCCTGCTCACGCAGGGCGCCCAACTGCAGGAACAGACCGACGCGATCCGGCCGCGCCGTGGTGCGCAGCGCTTCCAGGCTGCGGCTCAGCTGCTCGCGGGCGGCGAAGGCGGCTGGATCATCCTGATCGCGAAGGATGTCGTCAGCCGCAGATACCAGCGCCTCGGCGCTGGCCACATCCTGCAGGGCGGACAGGCGCAGAATCGCAAGACGCAGCAGGTGCTGGGCCTCGTCCAGGCGCCAGTCCTGGCGGCTGCCATCGAGCACCGACTCCAGTCGCTGGCTCAGGCGCTGCTGATCGCTCTGCAGGTTGGCCAGCAGGCGACGACGCTCGTCCAGTTCGCTGGCACTGGGCAACTCGGCGAGACGGCTATCGACCTGCCGGGACAAGTCCGTCACCTGCTTGGCGCTGTCGTCGCGGGTGCGTTGCAGATCGTCGGCCTGCTGCTGATCGCGGCTCTGCATCGCATGCAGTTGCCAGAGGCTCCAACCGCCTGCCCCGGCGCCGGCCAGGCCAACCAGCAGCGCGAATGCGGCAAGGCCGCTACCAGCACCAGCACCACTGCGCGATGCCTTCACCGGTGGCGGTGTAGGGGTGGGTTTCACGGCTTCGCTGGCCGGTTTTTCTTCTGGCGTGTTCGGGGTGGATGCTTCGCTCACGTATCCGTCCTTTTAGAGGGCGGCAGCCGGAAACTGCTCCAAGGCTGCCTGCAAGGCCGCGGCACTGGCGCCACGACAGTCCACAACGATCTCCGCACCCGCATTACGCGCCTGCTCGGCGACGCGCGGGCTGGGTACGAACAAGGGTAGCCGAGCCAACGCCGGCCAGTCATCGCCGGCAAGCTGCAGCAGATGTTCGAAACCCTGTCCACTGCTGACAACCAGGCCATTCAGGCGTTCCGCTAGCACCCGCCGGTTCAGCTCGCCCGCCGCATATTGCGGCAGTATGCGGCGATACAGTGGCAGATAGTCGACCGTCACACCTTGGCCGCGCAAGCGTTCTGCAAGGAATTCTCGGCCACCCTCGCCACGCAGGATCAGAACGCGCGGTGCGGATGCCGCTGCAATGGCGCGATGTAGCGCGGGCAGGGCGAGCAGCGCTTCACTGTCATCGCCCGAATCAGGGAAATATACACGCAGGCCGTGCTCGCCGAGCACGGCGGCGGTGGCGGCCCCCACGCTGAACCAGGGTAGATCGGCTGTCGGCGCCGCAGATTGCTTCAAGAGCCGCAGGCCAATCCGAGCCGCCGGCTTGCTCACCACGATCACCGCACAGTAGCGCTGCAGCTCGGCGAAGGCGCTACGCTGTTCGGGCGTTTCATCCAGCGCCTCGATGGCCAGCAAAGGCATGCAGTGACTGACGACGCCCCGGACACCCAGGGTCTGCGCCAGCACCGCACAATCCTCGGCAGGACGGGTCAGCAGCAGGCGCCAGTTGCTCAAGAGTGACCGGCCTCACCGTAGACGGCCTTGAGAATGGCGTCAGCCCCCTGCGCCAGCAGCGCCTCGGCGACACGCACACCCAGGGCTTCGGCATCACTGCTGGCAGCGCGCTCTTCGGCACGCAGCAGCAGGCCTCCGTCGGGCTGGCCGACCAGGCCGCGCAGCCACAGCTGGTCATTCTCCAGCAGCGCGTAACAGGCGATGGGCACCTGGCAGCCGCCGTTGAGATGCTTGTTCAGCGCGCGTTCGGCAGTGACGCGCAACGCGGTCTCACCATGATGCAACGGCGCCAGCAAGGCGTGTACGTCGCTGTCGGCGCTGCGGCACTCGATGCCCACCGCGCCCTGGCCGCCAGCCGGCAGGCTGTCTTCGGCGCTGATCGAGCTGCGGATGCGATCCTCGAAGCCCAGACGAATCAGGCCGGCAGCGGCGAGGATGATGGCGTCGTACTCGCCAGCATCGAGCTTGGCCAGACGGGTATTCACGTTGCCCCGCAGGAACTGGATCTTCAGGTCCGGCCGGCGCGCCAGCAACTGGGCCTGACGGCGCAGGCTGGAAGTCCCGACCACACTGCCAGCGGGCAGCGCATCGAGGCTGTCGAAGGTGTTGGAGACGAAAGCGTCGCGCGGGTCTTCACGCTCACAGATGCAGTACAGACCGAGCCCTTCGGGAAAGTCCATCGGCACGTCCTTCATCGAGTGCACGGCAATGTCGGCCTCGTTTTCCAGCAGTGCGGTTTCCAGCTCCTTGACGAACAAACCCTTGCCGCCAATCTTCGCCAGCGGCGCGTCGAGCAGCTTGTCGCCGCGGCTGACCATGGGCACCAGGCTGACCTTCAGACCAGGGTGGGCCTGTTCCAGGCGGGCTTTGACATATTCGGCCTGCCACAGGGCCAGGGCGCTCTTACGGGTGGCGATGCGGATTTCGCGGGACATGGGGCAATTCCAGAAAACGGATTGCCGCGAATCATAACAGGCTCGCCCGGCGCCGGCGGAACGAGGCGGCCATAGGCCGCAGGTGTGTCGGTCACTGCGAAGAGGATGACGCCCTGGCGCGCAGGACAGGGCGTCAGAGTGACTGCATCAACTTGCGCACACCGGCCACGTGACGCCGACTGACCACCAGCGAATCGCCTTCCAGCCCCTTGAGGAACAGTTGAAAATGCCCGAGCGGCGTGCGCTGCAGGCGCTCGATGCGCTCACGCGCGACCAGCGCATTGCGATGGATGCGCACGAAGCGGTCACCGAATTCGTCTTCCAGCGCCTTGAGCGGCTCGTCCAACAGGACTTCACCGCCCTCGTGGCGCAGGGTGACGTACTTGTGGTCGGCAATGAAATAGACCACATGATCCAGCGGAATCAGCTCGATCCCCTTGCGGGTACGCGCACTGATATGGGTGCGTGGGCCGCCGCCGGTTTCAGCCGCAGGCCGGGTCAGTGCCGCCAGCTGTACACGGTTGGGTCGCTCGGCCTTCTTCAGCGCCTCACTGAGGCTTTCGGGGCGCACCGGTTTGACCAGGTAGCCCACCGCACTGACCTGGAAAGCTTCCAGGGCGAACTCGTCGTGGGCCGTGCAAAAGATCACCGCTGGCGGCGCTTCACGCTCGCACAGTTTGGCAGCGACCTGCAGGCCATCAAGCCCGGGCATGCGGATATCAAGCAGGACCACGTCCGGCTTGAGGCTATCGATCAGGGTCAGAGCTTCCTCGCCATTGCTGGCGGCGGGCTCCAGGACCCGGTAACCCTCGAGCTCACCGACCATGCGGCTCAGGCGCTCGCGGGCGAGGGGTTCGTCATCGACGATCAGGACATTCATATTGCTCTGGCTTCCTGCGTGAGTCTCGCACAAGGATAGCGTAGACAGCTGTAATGACGGCCGTCACGGCGCTCCACGCTGAGACTCGCGCGCGGCCCAAAAAGTGCCGCCAGGCGCGCATCGATATTACTCAGCGCTTGGTGCGTTCCCCGCGACGGGTGCTGCTCGCCCCGCTCTTCATACGGATTGCTGACACACAAGCTGAACACACCATCCTGGTAATCCGCTTCGACCCGCACCAGGCCACCTTCGATACGTGGCGCGATGCCATAGATCAGCGCATTCTCCAACAGAGGCTGCAAGGTCAGCTGGGGAATCGGTAGATCCTCCGGCACACCTTCGACCTCCCACTGCAACTGTAGTCGCTCGCCGAGCCGATAGTGCTCGATCGACAGATATCGTTTCGCCAGTTCCAGTTCCTCCTTCCACGGCACCAACGTGCCAGGTTTGGCCAGGCTGGCGCGAAACAGATCGGACAGATCCAACACCGCCTGCTCAGCCTTGTACGGATCGAGCGTGACCAGACTGGCGATGCTGTTGAGGCTGTTGAACAGGAAATGCGGCCGAATCCGCGCCTGCAACGATTCGATGCGCGCTCGCAGCTCGGCCTGCTCCTGCCGACGCCATTGGCTCTGCAGATAGAAATAGCGTAGCAGCAGTGCGGACATGATCAGGCTGATCAGCGCATGACGCAGATAAAGATTCACCTCACCACTGCGCGGCAGCGGCCCACCGAGGTCGTAATAGTCGGCCACGGCCGTACAACTCAGGGTCAGCAGTACCACCAGCGCAGAGCATAGACAGCCGGCCAACGCCGGGCGCAAACGCGCCAGCACAGGTCGCAGGCGACAGAGCACGGCAGCCGACAGCAGCACGATCCACTGCACGAACAACGAGGTCAGGGCCAGGCGCACCCAGTCGAAACCCGGCGTCATGGGCTCGGCGAGGACCAGCACCAATACCAGCAGCTCGGCCATCAGCACCATGCTCAGCAGGGCTTCAGGCTGGCACAGTTCAGGGACGAAGAAGTCGTCGACGGTGGCCTTGGGTTTGTTCTTGGCAAAGGATTGTGTGTGCATCGACGCAGTTTCCGTGTCGCCCTGCTGGCCGGCAAGCCAGACAGCTCCGGCCGGACAAAATAAAGCACCGAAATGCCACCTTCACGATAGATTTGTGAAGTAGCCGACACCACCGCGCCCTGCCCGACGGCGAACGCGGCGCGGCGAAACGCCTGCCGACCCTGTTATTATCGACGCACTTTGTCCGCCATGCCGGCCGCCGAACAGGCCGTGTGAAAACGTCGCGAGCGAAGGCCAGGCAAAAACAGGCGAAGAAAGCTCGGAGTCGCGCTCGACTCTCCAAGTGGTAAATGAGCATTCCGCGCCTGTTTTAACGCCGCATGGCCGAGCGCAGCAGTTTTCACACGGTTCGAGAAAGTGGCCTGCCCGATCCCGAGCCCAAATCATGAGCAGCGAAAAAACCAACCAATCCTGGGGCGGCCGCTTCAGCGAGCCCGTCGACGCCTTCGTCGCCCGTTTCACCGCCTCGGTCGAATTCGACAAGCGCCTCTATCGTCACGACATCATGGGCTCCATCGCCCACGCCAGCATGCTGGCCAAGGTCGGCGTGCTCACCGACGCCGAGCGTGACGCGATCATCGACGGTCTGAAACAGATTCAGGCCGAGATCGAAGCCGGTCAGTTCGACTGGCGCGTCGATCTGGAAGACGTGCACATGAACATCGAGGCGCGCCTGACCGACCGCATCGGCGTCACCGGCAAGAAACTGCACACCGGCCGCTCGCGCAACGACCAGGTGGCCACCGACATCCGCCTGTGGCTGCGTGACGAAATCGACCTGATCCTCGCCGAGATCACCCGCCTGCAGCAGGGCCTGCTCGGCCTGGCCGAAGCCGAGGCGGACACCATCATGCCCGGCTTCACCCACCTGCAGACCGCGCAGCCGGTGACCTTCGGCCACCATCTGCTGGCCTGGTTCGAGATGCTGTCGCGCGATCACGAGCGCCTGGTCGACTGCCGCAAGCGCACCAACCGCATGCCGCTGGGCTCGGCCGCACTGGCCGGCACCACCTACCCGATCGCCCGTGAAATCACCGCCGAACTGCTGGGCTTCGATGCCGTGGGCGGCAACTCGCTGGACGGCGTGTCGGATCGCGACTTCGCCATCGAATTCTGCGCCGCCGCCTCGCTGGCGATGATGCACCTGTCGCGCTTCTCCGAAGAGCTGGTGCTGTGGACATCCGCGCAGTTCCAGTTCATCGACCTGCCGGATCGTTTCTGCACCGGCAGCTCGATCATGCCGCAGAAGAAGAACCCCGACGTACCCGAGCTGGTACGCGGCAAGACCGGCCGCGTATTCGGCGCCCTGACCGGCCTGCTGACCCTGATGAAGGGCCAGCCGCTGGCGTACAACAAGGACAACCAGGAAGACAAGGAGCCGCTGTTCGACGCCGCCGACACCCTGCGCGACAGCCTGCGCGCCTTCGCCGACATGGTCCCGGCGATCAAGCCCAAGCGCGAGATCATGCGCGAGGCGGCCCTGCGTGGCTTCTCCACCGCCACCGACCTGGCCGACTACCTGGTGCGCAAGGGCCTGCCGTTCCGCGACTGCCACGAGATCGTCGGCCACGCGGTGAAATACGGCGTCGACAGCGGCAAGGACCTGGCCGAGATGAGCCTGGACGAGCTGCGCCAGTTCAGCGATCAGATCGAGCAGGACGTGTTCGCCGTACTGACCCTGGAAGGCTCGGTCAACGCTCGCGACCATATCGGCGGTACCGCACCGAATCAGGTGCGCGCTGCAGTGGTACGAGGCCGCGAACTGCTGGCCGCTCGCTGAGCGACGCCAGAGGAATCATCAGGGAAAAGGAATTCCCATGGCCGAATTGTTATTGCGTGGCTTGGCGCTACTCGCCGAAATCGTACTCGAGGTGGTCGTCGGCTACGTCCTGTACATCACCGGCTGGCTGGCCCTGCGCCTGCTGACGCTGGGGCGCTACCCGAACCTGCCATTGCGCGTGGACGATCCGCTGGGTTCGCGCGCGGCCTGGGTCGCTGCATTCGGTTTCTTCTGCCTGGTGGGCTTGCCGCTCGCCTGGCTGACCATCACATATAGCTGACACCTCGATGAGCGATCACATGCCCCTCACCATCCGCCCCGCCACCCCTGACGACGCCGAGCTGATCCTGCGCTTGATCACCGAGCTGGCCATCTATGAGAAGGCCGAGCACGAGGTGAAGACCGATGCCGCCGGCATCCGTGACAGCCTGTTCGCCGAGGACAGCAGCGCTCATGGCCTGATCTGCGAGCGCGATGGCCAGGCCATCGGCTATGCGGTGTACTTCTTCAACTACTCCACCTGGCTGGGCAAGCACGGTCTGTACCTCGAGGACCTCTACGTCAGCCCCGAGGCCCGTGGCCTGGGCGCCGGCAAGGCCCTGCTGCGCCACCTTGCGCAACTGGCCGTGGCGCGCGGCTGCGGTCGTTTCGAATGGTCGGTGCTGGACTGGAACACCCCGGCCATCGAGTTCTACGAATCCTTCGGCGCCCGTCCGCAGAGCGAATGGACCACCTATCGCCTGACCGGTCAGGCGTTGCTGGATTTCGCGGCCAGTTCACAGTAACCCGCTGGCTGTGGGCCTACCCCTGGCCTATGGTGATTACAGTTTCCGCCACGGAGTGCAGAACATCATGCGTACCCTTATCGCCCTGATCAGCATCCTCGCCCCTGCACTAGCCCCGGCGAGCCCTATCCCCATTCCTGCCAATGCCTCCTGGCACATGCAGCTCGACGGCAAGTTGCAGACGCCCAATCGACAGGTCTACGACATCGACCTGTACGACACACCGACGCAAACCATCACCGCGCTCAAGGGCGGCGGCCGCATCGTGATCTGCTATTTCAGCGCCGGCACCTGGGAAGACTGGCGCAGCGATGCCGCCAGCTATCCGCAGGAAGCCTTGGGCAAGGAGCTGGCGGACTGGCCGGGCGAACGCTGGCTGGACTATCGCCGCGACGACGTACGCCAGTTGCTCGCCAAACGCCTGGACCTGGCCGTCGCCAAGGGCTGCGACGGCGTCGACCCGGACAACGTGGATGGCTACAGCAACGACAACGGCCTCGACCTGACCCCGGAGCAGCAGATCGACTTCAATCGCTGGCTGGCCGAACAGGCGCGCAGCCGCAACCTGAATGTCGGACTGAAGAATGCCGTGGAACTGCTCCCTGCGCTCGGCGAGCATTTCGACTTCGCCATCAACGAAAGCTGCTACCGCTACAAGGAATGCGACGGCTACGACCACATGCGCAGCCAGGGCAAAGCCATCTTCATCGCCGAATATCGCACCTTCAGCGACAAACTTTGCAAGCAGGCCGCGGCTTCAGGCTTCCGCCTGCAGTACTTCAAGCGCAGCCTCAAGACCGTCGGCATCCCCTGCGACTGAATCTGCCAACCCACACCGAGAGGCACCATGAGCGACAACAGCGAACACGAAGACGAGGCCTTCGCCGAGGCCACTCTGGTCCAGGCCATCGAGAACCAATTGCAGAGCGGTGAACCCGCTGCCGCCCAGGCGGTGTACAACAAGCTGACGCTGGTGGGCTACGAGCGCGAGGAGATTCTCGAGCTCATGGCCCTGGTACTCGCCCATGAAGTCGACGCCATGCTGCGTGATGATCGCCCCTTCGACGGCGCCTGGTATGAACAGGCCCTGCGTGCCCTGCCGGAGCTGCCGGAAGAAAACTGAAGGTGGATTGACCCAGGCCACTGGTCGTATTGGCAGGCAGATTGCTACTGTCACAGCCAACCCCGACCCAGAAGGTACCGCCTTCGATGGCCTGTACGCTGCCTAGACTCATCGCTGTGCTGGTCTGCGCACTCTGGCTGTGCGCAGTTGGCAGTGCGCAAGCGGACACGCCGCGTATCGGTGCCGAGGACGCCTGGTACCCCTACACGGCCTGGCGAAATGGCCGCATCGAGGGCATGTCGGCCGATATCGTCCGCGCCGCCTTCAGCGCCAGCGGCGCATCCGTAGAGCTGGCGCCCTACCCCTACTCACGCTGTATGGAGCTAACGCGCTCTGGCACTCTGGCGGGCTGCTTCAATACCACGCCCGATACGAAGATCCGCGCAGCGTTTCTGCTACCGCAGGAGGTCCTGTTCAGCGACGACATCCTGCTCTGGGGGCGCACAGGCGCGGACGCGATCGATGACCTGGACAGCATTCGCGGCAAACGCGTGGCGGTCACCATCGGTTACACCTATGGCGAATACTTCGACGGCTATGCAGATATCCAGCGCATCCCGGTGCGGCGCGATATCAATGGCTTTCTCATGCTGCAGCGTGACCGCGTGGACTACGTCATCGCCTTTCGCGGTACCACCGAGGCGCTGCTGCGCGACAATCCCAAGCTGGCCGGCCAGTTCAAAGCCGTGGCCAGGGTGCATCGCCCGCAGCTCTACCTGACCTTCTCCCGCCACCACCCACAGGCCGAGGCCCTGCTGCGCGACTTCGACGCGGGCATGCGGCAGATCCGGCAAAACGGCACGTACCAAAGAATTCTCGCCAACTGGCAACTCACCGATGGGCAGAGCCCTGTGCATGGCTCTACACTGCAAGAGCGCCACAACAACAAGATGGAGTCACCATGAAGTCATTCACCGCTGACCTGATCGACGAGCTGGAAATCCTCGCCCTGTACAACCTGGACAATCATCAGGAAGGGCTGAAGGTGCATAACAACGCTTCATTCAAGGCACAGGGCGCCATTACTCGCCTCCACGAAAAAGGCCTGGTGAGCCAGGCTGATGGCGGTTATCTGACCAGCCTGGGCATCGATGCGGCCGAGCACGCGCAAGCGCTGCTGACCATCCTCTCGGCTCGCCAGCCCACCCCCGCTTAATCTCAGTCGCCCGCCGGCCGTCCTTAAGGGATAGGCGCGGCGGGCGATATAGCGTCAAGGCACTGCACTGGCGAGCACGCCGCTGATAGGCTTGCAGCATTCGCAGTTGAGTTCGAGCATGACGCGCACCCTGGAAATACGCCCCGATATCGATGACGGCATCGACCGCAAGGTGCTGGCGCAGCTGCGTGCCCGTTTCCTGCAGATCAATCAGGGTCGCCTGCAGCGGGCCATGGAGGCGCTGTCCACGCGCCAGCAGCTGGTCCTCAAGCTGTTGCCGCTGCTGCTGCATGTCAACCACCCGCTGTTGCCCGGCTACGTCTCGGCCAGCACCCCGGCCGGCCTCAGCGGCTTCGAGCCGGACGATGCCAGCCTCGCCGAAGTCCAGCGCCTGACCCGCTCCTTCGTCTACAAGCCACGCCGTGGTCAGGGCGCCGCGCCCCTGCATGGCCTGTTCCTGATGGGCAGCCTGGGCACCGTGGCGCAGGCCGAACAGAGCGATATGGACCTGTGGCTGTGCCACTCGCCCAATTTCACCGCGCAGGAACTGCGAGACCTGCGCAAGAAGTGCGACCAGCTGGAAAGCTGGGCCGCCACCCAGGGCGCCGAGGTGCATGTCTTTCTGGTCGACCCGCAGCGCTTCACTAAAGGCGCACGCGAGGCGCAGCTGACCTCGGACGACTGCGGCACCACCCAGCACTATCTGTTGCTCGACGAGTTCTACCGCACCGCCATCTGGCTTGGCGGCCGCACGCCGATCTGGTGGCTGGTACCGGTATACGAGGAGGCGCGCTACCACGACTACTGCCGCACCCTGCTGAGCAAGCGCTTCGTGCGCGCCGAGGACGTACTCGACCTCGGCAACCTGGCGCGCATCCCACCGGAAGAGTTCATCGGCGCCGGCATGTGGCAGCTGTACAAGGGCATCGAGTCACCCTACAAATCCGCGCTCAAGCTGCTGCTCACCGAGGTCTACGCCAGCGAACATCCCAAGGTCGAGTGCCTGGCGCTGCGTTTCAAGCAGGCGGTGTTCGAGGGCCGACTGGATCTGGACGAGCTCGACCCCTACATCGTCGTCTACCGCCGCCTGGAGGAATACCTGAGCGCACGGGGTGACCACGAACGACTCGAGTTGATCCGCCGCTGCCTGTACCTCAAGGTCAACAAGAAGATCAGCCGTCCGCCGACACGCGGTCGCAGCAAGAGCTGGCAGCGCCTGCTGCTGGAGCGTCTGACGGCGGACTGGGGCTGGCAGGCCCGGCAACTCAACGTGCTCGACAGCCGCAGCCAGTGGAAGGTGCGCCAGGTCGCGGCCGAGCGCCGCGTGCTGGTCAACGAGCTGACCTACAGCTATCGCTTTCTTTCCCAATTCGCCCGCAGCGCCGAGGCCGGCAGTTCGCTGAACAACCGTGACCTCAACGTGCTGGGCCGCCGCCTGTACGCCGCCTTCGAACGCAAGGCGGGCAAGGTGGAGTTCATCAACCCCGGCATTGCCCCGGATCTGGCCGAAGACACCCTGACCCTGGTCCAGCACCCCAGCCCCGAGGCGCCCAGCGAATACCAGTGGGCCCTGTTCAATGGCAGCCTGGGCGCGCAGGAATGGAGCGATTTCGCCCCGCTCAAACGTTCGCGCGAACTGATCGAGCTGCTCGCCTGGTGCCACCGCAACGGCGTGATCGACAGCAGCACGCGCCTGTCGCTGCACCCGGGCAGCAGTGACCTCACCGACTTCGAACTGCTGAACCTGATCGCCAGCCTGCAGCAAGGCTTCCCCTTGCCGCAGCCCAGCGTCGCAGAGGCCGCCCTGCTGCGCGCCAGCATTCCCAGCCAGGTGCTGCTGCTGGTCAATGTCGGGGTCGACCCGCTCAAGCAGCACAGCCAGATGAACGTGCACATGACCTCCGGGCGCACCGATGCACTGGGCTATTCCGGTGTACGTGAAAACCTGGTGCTGACCCTGGATCAGGTCGTGCTCAACAGCTGGAACGAGTTGCAGGTCAGCCGCTATGACGGCCACGACGCCCTGCTCGACTGCCTGCGCGATCTGCTCAACAGCCTGCCTGCCGGCGGCCCGCAGCCCAAGGTGCAGGTGCGCTGCTACTGCCGCAACCGCGCGCAACCGATTGCCGAGCGCGTCGACGAACTGCTGCGAGACCTGCTCGCCACCTATGCCGAAGGGCGCCAGTCACGCTATCTGGTGCAGGTGCGCCAGCATTACCACGTGCTGCAGCTGACACCCGGCCAGGTCAGCCACGCGGTTCTCGGGGATATGCCGGCGCTGCTCGCGCACCTTGGCGCCGAGCAGGGCCTCTACAGCCCGCTGCATTTGGATCGCCATGCGCTCGATGGCGACGACCTGGCGCTGATCCTGCCCATGGGCCGGCCGCAGTGCATTCAGCTGTTCTATCGCCTGCACGAAACCAGTGGCGAGGCCGAACTGACCCTGCTCGATGAACACAACGCGCTCTGGCGTCGGCGCCTGCCGTTTCGTGACGAGCAGAGCCTGCTGACACCCATCCAGCGCTTCCTGCAATCGTTGCTGTACAGGCGCAACGCGATACTGCCGCTCGATGGTCAGGACAACGAGCCGCCACTGGAAATCCTCTACTACCAGCTGCTGCCAGATGCCCCCTTGCGCGCCCAGCGCCTCGAGCGCCGGCCGCCGCCCGAGGCGCAGGTCAGCCACCCGTTCTATGACGTGCAGGCCATTGTCGAACCCGGTGACGGTCGCCAGCGCCACGTCACGCTGTACTGCAACCATCGCGAATTCTCCGAACTGGAGTACGGCCGCGAACTGTATCGGGCCGTGGCTCAGCACATCCTCGCCCAGCGAGCCGGCGGTGAACGCTACCCCTGCTATATCACCGACCTCGACCTGTCTGCCGTGCTGGCCGGCCAACAGGCGCAGACCGTGCACTACCTGCGCTACAAGAGCGAACTGGAAGATGCGCTCAATGCAGCGCTGCAGCAGGTCTAGCCCTTCATCGGCGCCTGCGGATTGTTCAGCGCATAGAGGTAGCAGTCGCCCATGCTGTGGTTGGCGGCGACACCGCCGTAGCTGGCAGTGAAGGTCACTGGCAAGCCCAGGTGCTGATAGAACCAGCGATCACTGTCCGCCGGCGGTACCTCGGGCACCAGGTCGCTGTCGTTGACCAGCCGGTATGTCGGCACGGCCAGTTCGTTGTAGTAGTTGGCGAACGCCGGGGAAGCCAGACGCGGGCTGGCAAAGTTGTAATGCTGCAGCGCCAGCGCAGGCCAGCGCTGCAACAGATCGGGCACCGCCAGCGTGCTCAGGGCGCTGCCCAGACTGTGACCACAGACCCAGAGCCGAGCCTGCGGCTGCAGGTCGTCCAGTGCCAGCAGGGCCTGGTCACGCAACGATGTGTAGAGTTTCAGAAAGCCGTCATGCACCAGACCGGCTTCGGCCTGCCAGGGGTAGTCGCGCTGGTCCAGGTCGAGGTCATCGAGCCAGTCCTGCACCGACTCGGTGCCGCGAAACACCAGGTAGCAATCGCCCTGCGGGTCACGGGCGGCGAAGCCAAAGGGCTCGGACTCGTTGAGCACATACCACTCGCTGAGCACACTCCAGATTGGCGCGGAGAGCTGCCAGCCCTCCAGCTCAGGCTGTTGCCAATGAAAGTGCCCGGGCACGCGCGGGCGCTGCTGCGCCAGCCATTGTTCGTACTGGTCGTAGGCAGCCATCAGCAGCTCGGCGCAGAGCAAGGCGCGCGGCAGTTGGTAGGACGGCGGGAAATACAGCGGCAGACTGGACATGGCGGGGCCTCCTTGCCATTGGCGAAAGCCTCACTCTAGCCCAGCCTGGGAAAGGCGTCAGCGGTCGTATTCGCCTGCGGCTTCCGGCTGGTACTCGACTTCCAGCAGGGTCAACTTGAGCTGCTTTCCGCCCGGCGCAGACCAGTCGATGTGCTGGCCGACGGACAGGCCGAGCAAGGCGCTGCCGACTGGCGCGAGAATGCTGACCTTGCCTTCACCACCGGCATCCTGCGGGTAGACCAGGGTCAGGTGATAGTCCTTGCCGCTGCTTTCCTCGCGGCAGTGTACCCGCGAATTCATGGTCACCACCCCTGCCGGCACCTCGTCGTGCCCCACCACTTCGGCACGATCCAGCTCGGCCTGCAGCGCCTCGGCGCCAGGGCCGAACTCGTCCAGGCTGTCGAGCAGGCGCTCCAGGCGCTGCAGATCGAGGCGGGTAATGGTGATGGTAGGTGTGCTGTTCATGATGCCGGGCGATCTCCTCGCTTGAGCCATAAAAAGCAAAACCCCGCCCGAAGGCGGGGTTCAGCTGAATGTCTTGTCGACCCTAACACAGCCGGACAAATAAACAAGACCGCCCGGTCAACGGCCCTGCTGGCGGTGTTGCAAACGCTGCTGCGCCGCCTGGCAGATCACGCGGCGCTGCGCATTGTCGGCCTTACCCCAGTCGAGAATCTCCTGCAGGGTACGCCCACAGCCGAGGCACTGGTCGTGCTCGTCCAGACAGCACTGGCGCCGGCATGGCGAGGCCAGCAGCGCCTCGTCCGGCTCAGAGCTCATCGAACTCCAGCTCGGTGCCGCACTGCTCGAGGGTGATACGCACCAGCATCTCACCCAGTTGCTCGTCACTGGTATCACAGATCCAGCGACCATCGGCCTCGTCGTAATCGAAGTGGAAACCACCGGAGCGCGCCGCCAGCCACAGCTGACGAATCGGCTCCTGACGGCTGAAGATCAGCTGGCTGCCATTGTCGAAGCGCACCGTGAGCACACCGGCGCTGTTTTCCAGATCGACGTCCAGACCGCTGTCGTCGAAGATGTCCTCCACCGCCTGCTGGGTGGCATCGACCAGGTCGTGAAAGCGGGCTTCGCTCAGGCTCATCGGGGTGTCCTCACAAGTTGCAGCAACTGCAGAAAAAATTGGCGTTGAACGCCAGGCCAGAATAACTGGCCTAGGCGCAAAGGTGGCGACGGTACTCGCCCGGACTCGCTCCCGTCCAGCGACGAAATGCGCGCGCCAGTGAACCCGGCTCGCTGAAACCAACCAAAAAGGCGATTTCCGCCAGCTCCAGCGCCGGGTCGCGCAGGTAATGCAGCACCAGCTGCTGACGCGTCTCGTCGACCAGTTGGCTGAACGACAGCCCTGCCTCACGCAAACGTCGCTGCAAGGTTCGCGGGCTCAGCGCCAGGGCCACAGCGATGGCCTCCAGGTCCGGTCCTTGCTCCGGCAACTGACGGGCCAGTTCCAGGCGCGCGCGATCGAGCACGCTGTTGCCCCGGTTGAGTTCGGCCAGCAGGCGATCAGCATAGGCATCGAGCATGCCGCGCACCTGTGCATCGGCCTGGTTCAGCGGCACCGCCAACAGACGTTTGGGAAAGATCAGGGCATTGTCGGACTGATCGAACAGCACCGGACACCGAAAGATACGCGCGTGCTCCGAGGTGTCGGCCGGCGCCGAATGCTGGAAACGCACCTCGGTCGGCGCAATGTCCAGGCCGCTGATCCAACGCCCGAAGCTGACCCAGCCGGCCAGGGTTTCCTCGCTCAGTTGCCGCTGCTGCTGCGCCAGCAATGGCTGCCAGCTGTGGGCGACCAGCGCTTCGCAGCCAGGCCGCGCGGGCTCATCGTCGAGCACCACCAGCCCCAGATTGCCGACCAGCGAGGCATAGCGCGCCTGGCGATGCAGCGCATCGGCCAGGGTCGCGCAACTCATGATCAGGTAACCGAGCACGCCGTAGTAACCCGGCCGTACCGACTCCCCCAGGTGCAGCCCGAGACACTGATCACCCGTCAGGCGCACGCCTTCGCCCAGCAGCGTCAGGTAAGCACTCGCCGCGACACGCTGGTCGCGCTGGCTCAGCACTTCAGGGCCGAGCTGGGCGTGGGCGAGCAACGCCTCGGGGGCGAGCCCCTGGCGCTGCAGGTGTTCGATCAGACCTTGCAGGTAGGCCACCGAGACCGAACCGGCCAGAATCGCGGGATTGTCCATCGAGGCTCCTCGTTACTCGCCGCATGCTAACCCAAGCCAGCACGAATGCCTCCGATGCGCAGACGCAGATCGAGCCAGCGCCCCGCCAGGCGGGCGCCTGGCGCATAGGCAAGGTGGCAGGGGGTCGGTATACTCCGGCGCAATTCACGCTTATTTTCAAGGACCGTCCCATGAAGCGACTGACCCTCGCGCTCCTCGCCGCCGTTTGCCTGCTGGCCGGCTGCGGTCAGAAAGGCCCGCTGTACCTGCCGGGCGATGACAACGCCGGCAACAGCCGAGACCGTTTCGAACTCTGACAGGAGCTGCCCCATGGAAGCCTTCAACTACCGCGACGGCGAGCTGTTCGCGGAAGGCGTTGCCTTGTCTGCGCTGGCTCAGCGCTTCGGCACGCCCACCTACGTTTATTCCCGCGCCCACATCGAGGGCCAGTACCGCGCCTATGCCGATGCCCTGGCCGGCATGCCTCATCTGGTCTGCTTCGCGGTCAAAGCCAACTCCAACATCGGCGTACTGAACGTTCTGGCACGCCTCGGCGCCGGTTTCGACATCGTTTCCAGCGGTGAGCTGGAGCGCGTCCTGGCCGCTGGCGGCGAGCCGCAGCGCATCGTCTTCTCCGGCGTCGGCAAGAGCCGCGACGACATGCGCCGCGCGCTGGAAGTCGGCGTGCACTGCTTCAACGTCGAGTCCAGCGTCGAGCTGGAGCGCCTGCAGAAGGTCGCCGCCGAACTGGGCGTCAAGGCGCCGGTCTCGCTGCGCGTCAACCCGGACGTGGACGCCGGCACTCACCCGTACATTTCCACCGGTCTCAAGGAAAACAAGTTCGGCATCGACATCGAGCAGGCCGAGGCGGTTTACGCCCGCGCTGCCGAACTGCCGAACCTGGAAGTGATCGGCGTCGACTGCCATATCGGTTCGCAGCTGACCACCCTCGAGCCCTTCCTCGATGCGCTGGATCGCCTGCTGCTGCTGGTCGACAAGCTGGCCGCGCGCGGCATCATCATCAAGCACCTGGACCTCGGTGGCGGCCTCGGCGTGCAATACCGCGACGAACAGCCACCGCTGGCCGGCGACTACATCGCCGCCGTGCGCAAGCGCCTGGCCGGTCGCGACCTGTCGCTGGTGTTCGAGCCAGGCCGTTTCATCGTCGCCAATGCCGGCGTGCTGCTGACCCAGGTCGAATACCTCAAGCACACCGAGCACAAGGATTTCGCCGTCATCGATGCGGCGATGAACGATCTGATCCGTCCTGCCCTCTACCAGGCCTGGATGGACGTGTCGCCGGTGCAGCCACGTCAAGGCGAAGCGCGTAACTACGACTTGGTCGGACCGATCTGCGAGACCGGCGACTTCCTCGCCAAGGATCGTCAACTGGTGCTGGAAGAAGGCGACCTGCTGGCCGTGCGTTCGGCCGGCGCCTACGGCTTCGTCATGAGCTCCAACTACAACACCCGCGGCCGCGCCGCCGAGGTGCTGGTCGATGGCGAGCAGGCGTATGAAGTGCGTCGTCGCGAGACCGTCCAAGAGCTCTACGCTGGCGAAAGCCTGCTGCCGGCCTGAGGGCGACGTCATGCTATTGCGCTTTACCAAGATGCACGGCCTGGGCAATGACTTCATGGTTCTCGACCTGATCAGTCAGCACGCCCACGTGCAGCCCAAGCACGCCAAGCAGTGGGGCGACCGCCACACCGGCGTCGGCTTCGATCAGTTGCTGATCGTCGAGCCGCCGAGCCACCCGGACGTCGACTTCCGTTACCGCATCTTCAACTCCGACGGTTCGGAAGTGGAGCAGTGCGGCAACGGCGCGCGTTGCTTCGCGCGCTTCGTGCTGGACAAGCGTCTGACCACCAAGAAGGTCATTCGCGTCGAGACCAAGAGCGGCATCATCGAGCTGCGCGTGCAGAACGACGGGCAGGTCTGCGTCAACATGGGCGCACCGCGCCTGCAGCCGGAACAGGTGCCGTTCCAGGCCGAACAGGCGGCGTTGAACTATCGCGTCGAGGTCGACGGCCAGGGCGTCGAGCTGGCTGCGCTGTCAATGGGCAACCCCCACGCCGTGCTGCGCGTCGACAGCGTCGACAACGCCCCGGTGCATACGCTCGGGCCGAAGCTGGAACACCATCCGCGCTTCCCGCAGCGGGTCAACGTCGGCTTCCTGCAGGTGCAGAACCGCAAGCAGGCGCGTCTGCGCGTGTGGGAGCGTGGTGCCGGTGAAACCCAGGCCTGCGGCACCGGCGCCTGCGCCGCAGCCGTGGCAGCGATTCGTCAGGGCTGGATGGATTCGCCCGTGCAACTGGAGCTGCCGGGCGGCAAACTGTCCATCGAATGGGCAGGCGAAGGTCAGCCGGTTATGATGACCGGCCCCGCTGCCCGCGTATACGAAGGACAGGTTCGCCTATGACCGACCAGCAGGATTCGCCCAAGCCGCTCGACTCGGAGACGGTCGCCGCCTATCTGCGCCTGCATCCGGAATTCTTCATCGACCACGATGAACTGATTCCCGAGCTGCGCATTCCACATCAGCGCGGCGATACCGTGTCGCTGGTCGAGCGCCAGGTCAAGCTGCTGCGCGAGCGCAACATCGAGATGCGCCATCGCCTCGGCCAACTGATGGACGTGGCGCGCGACAACGACCGCCTGTTCGACAAGACCCGGCGCCTGGTACTCGACCTGCTTGATGCCGGCAGCCTGGAAGAAGTGGTTGGCATTGTCGAAGACAGCCTGCGCCACGAGTTCCAGGTGCCTTTCGTCGGCCTGATCCTGTTCAGCGATAACAAGCTGCCGGTCGGGCGCTCGGTCAGCTCCGCCGAAGCCCATCAACAGGTCGGCGGTCTGCTCAGTGGCGGTAAGACCATCTGCGGCGTGCTACGCCCGCACGAGCTGGAATTCCTGTTCGGCAAGGAAGACGCCGCGCAGGTCGGTTCTGCCGCCGTGGTCAGCCTCAATCATCAGGGCCTGCATGGCATTCTCGCCATCGGCAGTGTCGATCCGCAGCACTACAAGAGCTCGCTGGGTACGCTGTTCCTCGGCTACATCGCCGAAGTCCTGGCGCGTGTTCTGCCCAGCTTCGCCACACCGCTGCGTTCGGTACGCTAGGTCGTGCAGGGTGGATGACCAAGCTCATCCACCCTCGACCTGCTCGGAATCCGGCACGTGAAACTTGAAACCCATCTCGATGCCTACCTCGAACACCTGCGCCGCGAGCGCCAGGTGTCGGTGCATACCCTCGACGGCTATCGCCGCGATCTGGGCAAGCTGCTGGCATTCTGCGAGGCCGAAGGCCTGAGCGACTGGGCCGCGCTGGATACACGCAACCTGCGCCGCCTGGTCGCCCGCCTGCATCAGCAGGGCCTGTCCAGCCGCAGCCTGGCACGCCTGCTCTCGGCCACCCGTGGCCTCTATCAATACCTGCTGCGTGAAGGCCTGTGCCGCCACGACCCGGCCACCGGCCTCAGCCCGCCGAAGCGCGAACGACGCCTGCCGCGCACCCTGGACGCCGACCGCAGTGCGCAACTGCTCGACGGCGCGGTGGAGGACGACTTCATCGCCCGCCGCGACCAGGCCATGCTCGAGCTGTTCTACTCCTCAGGCCTGCGCCTTTCCGAGCTGGTTGGGCTGGACCTCGAGGGTCTGGACCTGCCTGCCGGCCTGGTACGCGTGCGCGGCAAGGGCAACAAGGTGCGCGAGCTGCCGGTCGGCAGCCAGGCGCGCGAAGCGCTGGAACGCTGGCTGCCACTGCGCAAACTGGCCAACCCCGCCGACGGCGCCGTATTCATCAGCCAGCAAGGCCGACGCCTCGGGCCGCGTGCGGTACAGCTACGCGTGCGCCAGGCGGGCGTGCGCGAGCTGGGTCAGCACCTGCATCCGCACATGCTGCGCCACAGTTTCGCCAGCCACATGCTGGAATCCTCGCAGGATCTACGCGCGGTGCAGGAGCTGCTCGGCCATGCCGACATCGCCACCACGCAGATCTACACCCACCTGGACTTCCAGCACCTGGCCAATGTCTATGACCAGGCCCACCCCAGGGCCAAACGCAAAGGCGGTTCCGAATGAGCATTGAACTGATCACCTTCGACCTCGACGACACGCTGTGGGACGTCACGCCGGTGATACAGGACGCCGAAGCGGCGCTACGCAACTGGCTGGCCTTGCATGCGCCGCGCCTGGGTGCGGTACCGATCGAGCACCTGTGGGCCGTGCGCAGCCGCCTGCTCGACGCCGAGCCGATGCTCAAGCATCGCCTCAGCGAGCTGCGTCGACGCATTCTGTTTCATGCCCTGGAAGACGCCGGCTACCCGCACAGCGAGGCACAGGCGCTGGCCGAAGCCGGATTCCAGGTATTTCTCAGCGCCCGCCATCAGGTCGCCCTGTTCGCCGAGGTGCACCCGACGCTGGAGGCACTGGCCGAGCGCTTCATGCTTGGCGTGATCACCAACGGCAACGCCGATGTGCGCCGCCTGGGCCTGTCTGAGTATTTCCGCTTCGCCCTGTGCGCAGAAGAGCTGGGCATCGGCAAACCCGACCCCAAGCCCTTCCGTGAAGCGCTCAGCCGCGCCGGGGGCGTGGCGGCCGCGCGTGCCGTGCATATCGGCGATCACCCCAGTGACGACATTGCCGGCGCCCAGGCGGCCGGCATGCGCGCCATCTGGTTCAACCCGCAAGGGCGAGCCTGGGAGGGCGAAACGACACCAGACGCGCAGATCGGCAGCCTGGCCGAGTTGCCCGCGCTGCTGGGTAGCTGGACGCGTTAGCGCCCGCAGGGTGCGCCATGCGCACCACCTGATACACGACAAGACCGGTGCGCACGGCGCACCCTACGCGACACCGCATCACTGAGGGAGCAATTCCTGACGTCGCACAGAGACAGCCCGAAGGTTGGCAACCGGGATGGCAGGCACAAAAAACCCGCCGCAGGGGCGGGTTCCTTGCAGCGAGCCGTCCTTAGATAGGGCGGCTGCCGTATTTGCTGTCGGGCTTCTTGGGTGGGTCGGCGACCACATTGGGCTCCACCTCCTGCACCTTGCCGCCACGGGAGAGAAACTCCTCCATGGCCTTGGCCAGAGCATCACGCTCCTTCTGCTTGGCTTCGACGCTGGGCATCTCGTCGACTTCAACGGCTTTGGCCTTGCTCTTCTTGCCGCTGGCTACGGCCTCGCCATCGCTTTCGTCGTCGCCACTGTCACCGTCATCGGCAGCAGCCAGCTCCTCTCCCTCGTCCTCGTCAGCCCCATCCAGATCGTCTTGTTCCAGGTCTTCGTCGCTCATGTTCAACCTCATGACTTGCGAAAAGCAGGTTAGTTATAGCCCAGTCGCGCGATGTGCACCGCACCACTGGAAAAAAATCAAATAGCCTCGCCATGCAGGGTCGCCACCACTCGCCGAGCACCGCCATGATCGCGATGCTCACCGAGATAGATGCCCTGCCAGGTCCCGAGTGCCAGCTGCCCATGCTGTATCGGCAGCTGAAGCTGAAAGCCCAGCAGGCTGCCCTTGAAGTGTGCCGGCAAATCATCCGGCCCTTCGTAATCGTGTTCGTAGCCCGCCTCACCCTGCGGCACCAGACGGTTGAAGAAACGCTCGAAATCGCGGCGTACCGCGGGATCTGCGTTCTCGTTCACCGTCAGCGACGCCGAGGTGTGCTGCAGCCACAGATGCAACAGACCGACACGCACCTGCGCCAGTTCCGGCAATGCAGCCAGCACCTCCTCGGTCACCAGATGAAAACCGCGCTCACGCGGACGCAGGCTGATGATGCGTTGCTGCCACATGCCGTTCTCACTCTCGATGGCTCCAGCGCGCGCATTCTAGCGCGCTGCCAGAAAAAACAAAGGGCGCCCGAAGGCGCCCTTTGCGATTTACCGGAGGATCACTTGTTGGTGAATTCCGGGTAGGCCTCCATACCGCACTCGGCGATATCCACACCCTCGTATTCTTCTTCTTCGCTGACGCGCAGACCGATCACCGCCTTGATGATGCTCCAGACGATCAGGCTGGCGACGAATACCCAGGCGAAGATGCTGCCGATACCCAGCAACTGAGCGCCCAGCGAAGCATCGCTGTTGGTCAGGCAGACGGCCAGCAGGCCCCAGATGCCGACCACACCGTGTACGGAGATGGCACCGACCGGATCGTCGAGCTTGAGCTTGTCCAGGCCGAGGATGGAGAACACCACCAGCACGCCACCGACGCCACCGATCAGGGTCGCCTGCAGGGCGCTCGGGGTCAGCGGCTCGGCAGTGATGGCCACCAGGCCAGCCAGGGCACCGTTGAGCGCCATGGTCAGGTCGGCCTTGCCGAACAGGATGCGGGCGACGATCAGCGCGGCGATCAGGCCACCAGCAGCGGCCATGTTGGTGTTGGTGAACACCTGAGCCACGGCGTTGGCGTCTTCGATGGTGCTCATCTTCAACTGCGAGCCACCGTTGAAGCCGAACCAGCCCATCCACAGGATGAAGGTACCGAGGGTCGCCAGCGGCAGGTTGCAGCCCGGAATGGCGTTGACCTGGCCATTGGCACCGTACTTGCCCTTACGAGCGCCCAACAGCAGCACACCGGCCAGAGCGGCAGCAGCGCCGGCCATGTGCACCACGCCGGAACCGGCGAAGTCGAGGAAGCCGGCTTCGTTGAGGAAGCCCGAACCCCATTTCCAGAAGCCCTGTACCGGGTAGATGAAGCCGGTCATGACCACGGCGAAGGCCAGGAAGGCCCACAGCTTCATACGCTCGGCAACGGCACCGGAGACGATCGACATGCAGGTCGCGGCGAACACTACCTGGAAGAAGAAGTCCGAACGAGCCGAGTAGTAGGGCGCATCGTCGCCACCGGCAAGTACCGACTCGACGCTGTTTTCATCACCGATCAGGAAACCCAGGCTCGGGAAGATGCCGCCTTCCGGGCTGGAGTACATGATGTGGTAGCCGATCACCAGATACATGACGCTGGCCACCGCGTAGAGCGCGATGTTCTTGGTCAGGATCTCAGTGGTGTTCTTGGCGCGCACCAGGCCGGACTCGAGCATGGCAAAGCCAGCTGCCATCCACATCACCAGGGCACCACAGATCAGAAAGTAGAAGGTATCGAAGCCGTACTGCAATGCAGTCAATGCTGTGTTATCCATTTTTCACCTCTTGCCGGCGCTTTTGTTGTGCGCTGTTCGGTTAAAACGTCCAGGTTGGCGCCGGACGCGTTCCGCATGCTTTACAGGTCGTTGCTACGCTCGCTCTGGATCACCGGAACCCTGCGCCGTGAGGCGACCAGGTATTCCCATCACTAGGCCGAGCACGAGACCTGAAGAGGGTCTGGCACAGCAGAGCGGCGAGGCATCGCCAGCTCCGGCATTCGCCCCCGAAAACAGCGCTAGGCCAGAATTCGAGGACAAAAGGGCTCCTAGCCCTGCGAAAGTTCGCAGAGTCATGGGTTTACTCCTGGGGCGTGGGGTTCGGAGGCTGTTTAGATCGCGTCGGTATCGGTTTCGCCGGTACGGATACGAATCGCCTGTTCCAGGTTGACTACGAAAATTTTGCCGTCACCGATCTTGCCGGTGTTGGCAGCCTTGGTGATCGCCTCGATAACGCGATCCAGTTGATCGTCAGCGATGGCCACGTCGATCTTCACTTTGGGCAGGAAGTCGACCACGTACTCGGCACCGCGATACAGCTCGGTATGGCCTTTCTGGCGGCCGAAGCCTTTGACCTCGGTGACAGTAATGCCCTGCACGCCGATCTCCGACAGCGACTCGCGCACGTCGTCCAGCTTGAACGGCTTGATGATGGCAGTGACTAGCTTCATGAAACTCTCTCCCGTGTAAGGTGGACTTGCCCCAGGAATTGCGAACCCGGCTCAAGTCTAAGCGCAGTGTCTGGCTTTTGTAATGCACCGACCGCTCCAGCCTGGCGTGGTCGATACCCACCAACCGCTTCCAACGAAACACTCCCCGCTTCGCCTGCCGCACCGAAACTGCGTCGATGCATGCGTCGCAGGGGTATAAGCAGAAAGCTTGCCATCTCGCGCAAAAGCCCGATCCACAAGGCCTTCACACACTTCGAGCTAAAGTGACCAGCCATTCAAGCCAAATGCAACGCACGAATTTGGTGCATCCACGCATCATCGAATGCTCAAAAAGTGTGCAACCCACCCTCGACCGACCTGCCGGCGGCTGCGTGCTACACTGCCGACCGTCTGTTTACGGAACCTGATCATGCTGCCGCCGAAAGCCCTGCTCGATACCCTCAGTAGCCATGCCTCACGTCTTTTCAGTGGCGACAGCCCGCTGCCGCGCGCTGAGCTGGAAGCGCAGTTCAAAGCCCTTCTGCAGAGTGGATTCAGCAAGCTCGAGCTGGTCAGCCGTGAAGAATTCGACAGCCAGATGGTGGTACTGGCCCGCACCCGCGCCCGCCTCGAGGCGCTGGAAGCCAAGGTCGCCGAACTGGAAGCCAAACTGAACCCGCCCGCCGACTGAACCATCGGAACATTGAGAGCGCAGGCAAAGGCGGTTTAACGCCTTGCCCCAATGCAGAGCGTTTTCAATGACCGCCCAGGCGGGCCTGATCAAGGAGTGATCATGTCCCTGGCCATCGTCCACAGCCGCGCCCAGGTCGGTGTCGAAGCGCCGGTGGTTACCGTCGAGGCACACCTGGCCAACGGCCTGCCCTCCCTGACCTTGGTGGGCCTGCCGGAAACCGCAGTCAAGGAAAGCAAGGATCGCGTACGCAGCGCCATCCTCAATGCCGCCTTCGAATTTCCCAGCAAGCGCATCACCTTGAATCTGGCCCCTGCCGATCTGCCCAAGGACGGTGGCCGCTTCGACCTCGCTATCGCCCTCGGCATTCTCGCCGCCAGCGGTCAGGTGCCTGCCCAGGCCCTGGACGAATACGAGTGCCTGGGCGAGTTGGCCCTGTCGGGCGCCGTGCGCCCGGTGCAGGGCGTTCTGCCAGCGGCACTGGCCGCGCGCGCGGCCGGGCGCACCCTGCTGGTGCCACAAGCCAATGCCGAAGAGGCGAGCCTGGCGTCGGGGCTGAAGGTGATTGCCGTGGAGCACCTGTTGCAGATCGCTGCGCACCTCAATGGCAGTGCGCCTCTCGAACCTTATGCTGCCCAGGGCCTGCTCAGGCAGAGCCTGCCCTACCCGGACCTGGCCGAAGTGCAGGGCCAGCTGGCTGCCAAGCGTGCTTTGTTGGTTGCCGCCGCCGGCTCGCACAACCTGTTGCTCAGCGGCCCGCCCGGCACCGGCAAGACACTGCTGGCTAGCCGCCTGCCCGGCCTGCTGCCGCCGCTGGAGGAAGGCGAAGCCCTGCAGGTCGCGGCGATCCATTCGGTGGCCAGCCACACGCCGTTGCAGCACTGGCCACAGAGACCCTTTCGCACCCCGCACCACAGCGCGTCCGGGCCGGCACTGGTGGGTGGCGGCAGTCGCCCACAACCAGGCGAAATCACCCTGGCGCATATGGGGGTGCTGTTTCTCGATGAGTTGCCGGAGTTCGACAGGAAGGTCCTGGAGGTGCTGCGCGAGCCACTGGAGAGCGGTCATATCGTCATCGCCCGGGCACGCGACAAGGTACGATTTCCCGCGTGTTTCCAGCTGGTCGCCGCCATGAACCCCTGCCCATGCGGTTATCTCGGCGACCCGAGCAACCGCTGTCGCTGCACGCCGGAGCAGATCCAGCGTTACCGCGCCAAACTGTCAGGCCCGCTGCTGGACCGCATCGACCTGCACCTGACGGTCGCACGCGAAACCACGGCCCTCAATGCCCCACCACAGGCTGGCGAAAGCACGGCCCTGGCGGCAGCCATGGTTGCGCGCGCACGCCAACGCCAGTTGCAGCGCCAGGGCGTGGCCAACGCCTTTCTCGACCTGCCCGGCTTGCGTCAGCATTGCGCACTGAGCGATGTGGACCGCCAGTGGCTGGAGAGTGCCTGCGAACGCCTGGGACTCTCCCTGCGCGCCGCCCATCGCATCCTCAAGGTCGCGCGCACCCTGGCCGACCTGGCGGACGAACAGCAGATCAGCCGCGCACACCTGGCTGAAGCGCTGCAGTATCGCCCTGCCGCAGGCTGACTCAGCGGAAGCGCTCGACCTCCTGACGCAACTGCGCGGCCAGGCGATCCAGCTCGCGCGCGGTGTCGGCCAGGTTGGCCACCACTTCGCGCTGCTCGCCGTTGGCCTGGGCGATGCTCTGCAGATTGCTGCTGAGCACCGTAGCGGTGCTGCTCTGCTCACTGGTGGCGGTGGTGATGGCGGCGAACTGCTCGCCAGCCGCGTCGCTCTGCTCGCTGATCTGCGCCAGCGCTGAAGCGACCTTGGCGTTGCGCTCGAGACCGTCCTGCATCAGTTGCCGGCCTTGCTCCATGGTGGCGATGGCACTGCTGGTCTCGCTCTGGATGCTGCCGATCATGGTGGAAATCTCGTTGGTCGCCTCGCGGGTACGCCCGGCCAGGCTGCGCACCTCATCGGCGACCACGGCAAAACCGCGCCCCTGCTCGCCGGCGCGTGCCGCCTCGATGGCAGCATTGAGCGCCAGCAGGTTGGTCTGATCGGCAATCGCCGTGATCACGCTGACGATGCCGCCGATCTCCTGGGAACGCTGGCCAAGACCGTTGATGGCCGTGGAGGTCTGCTCCAGCGCCTCGGCGATCTGCACCAGCGCTTCGGAGGCCTGATCCATCGAGGTGCGGCCGATGCGGGTCTGCTGGGCGTTGGCGTTGGCCAGGCGCTCGGTGCTGCGCATGTTGTCGGCGATGTTCTGCGAGGTCGCGCTGAACTCTTCTACCGCGCCAGCCATGCTGCTGATCTCGCCCGACTGCTGATCGATACCCTGGTAGGCATCACGCGACAAGGTGGACATCGCCTGCGAGCGCGCACTGACATCCTGCGCGGCGCTGCGAATACCCGCCACCATGTTCGCCAGGGCCTCGCCCATGTGGTTGAAGCTGCGCGCCAGCTCGCCGATTTCATCGTTGCCGGACTGCGCCATGCGCGCGCCGAGCTCGCCGGCCCCGAGGGCCTGGGCCTGTTGCACCAGATCACCCAGCGGCCGCAGCTTGCGCCGCAGCAGCCAGACCACGGCGATCACCGCCAGCAGCAGGGTCAGCGCGCTGCCGATGGCCAGCTGGGTGCCGACACGCCAGGTGACAGCCTGAATTTCCTCGCGCGGCATGCTCGCCAGCACCGCCCATGGGCCACCGGCAAAGGGCATGGCGACGCTGTAGAACTCGTCGCGACCATCGCTCCAGAAACCGCCCTCGCCAGGGTTGGCGATCAGTTCGGTGAGCGATTCAGGCAGGCTGCTCATGGCGGCGGCACCGGCCGGCGCTACCAGCCACTTGCCCTGCTCGTCGAGCAGCGCCAGCGAGCCGGTACTGCCGATGCGGAAATCGGTCAGGTTGCGCATCTGCAGGTTCTGCGCGTCGGTGTAGTCGAAGCCGACGAACAGCACGGCGATGACCCGCCCGGCGCCATCGCGCACCGGGGTGTACTGGGTCATGTAGAAGCGGTCGAACAAGACCGCGCGGCCGACATAACCCTGGCCCGCCAGCAGTTTCTGATAGGCCGGATGCTGATGGTCGAGCACGGTGCCCAGGGCACGGGCACCGTCCTGCTTGGTCAGCGAGGTGGTGATGCGCACGAACTCCTCGCCGTCGCGCACGAACACCGTGGCGACGCCTGCGGTCATGCGGGTGAAATCGTCGACTTCGCTGAAATCGTTGTTGAGCCGGGTCGCCCCCAGATAGAGCGCCGGGGTCTGCAGGCTGCCAACGGCAACACGCTCGTCATTGCGCACCTGCATGCCGCCACTGAATCGTTGCTCGAACAATCCGGCCAGGCGCTGGGTGCTGTCGCGCAGACTACCGTGGAAGGTTTCCAGTTGATCGGCCAACAGGCGTGCCTCACTGCCCAGATGCTCGGCACGGGTCACCAGGTTGGCGTTGTTCAGCGAGCGCAGCGCAAATACCGTGCTGAGGCTGATCAGCACGACCAACATCAACGCCAGGGCTACGGCCAGCTGCAAAGCAATGCGAGAACGAGGAGGGGTCATGTAGGCCTCTCTGGCCTGGCGCGAGGCGGCAGGCGACAAATGGACAAGGCAAGGTCATCGTACGACCTCATGGAGGGCGCAGGAGGATACCCGACTATTATGCTTGGTCAATCGGCAGATGCCGAATGGCCATCCTTTGTTATCAGAAACCTGTATCGGCAGCTAAAGCACTCTCTCCACTGATGGCAGTTGCATGGCTGCCACCTCCGCCAACAGGTAGTCGCGCAGGCGTTGCAGGCGCGCCTGGGCCCTGTGCCCGCGCGGCCACACCAGATAATAGCTTTCACCACTGTAGACGGCCGTGGGCCAGGGCAGCCCGAGGCGCCCGCTGCTGACGTCCTCCGCGACCATCAACAGATCGCCGATCGATACGCCATAACCTCGCCCCGCTGCGACGATGCCCAGCTCCAGCATGTCGAACAACTGGCCGGTCTTCAGAGGCACCTGTTCAGCCAAGCCGGTGGCCTGCAGCCAGCGTCGCCAGTCACGGCGATCCGGCGTCGGATGCAGTTGCTCCGCCGCCTGCAGCCGCGCCAGCGACCAGGGGCCGGCATCGAGCGCAGCGCACACCGGGATCAGCCACTCCTCGAACAGCAGCACGCTCTCCCACTCATCCGGGAACTGGCCATCGGATAGCAGCACGGCGCAGTCGAAGGGTTCGTGGCGGAAGTCGACCTTGTCCACGTCCATCCAGGCGCTGGTGAGCTGCACCTCGCTGTCCGGATTGGCCAGGCGAAAGTGCGACAGGCGCGCCAGCAGCCAGCGCACGGTCAGGGTCGAGGGGGCCTTGAGGCGCAGTACCTCGTCATCCAGGCGCAAGGCGGCGCTGGCACGCTCCAGCGCATCGAAACCATCGCTCAGCCCTGGCAACAGGGCGCGAGCAGGATCGGTCAGTTGCAGGCTGCGACCACGACGCTCGAACAGGCGGCAGGCGAAGTACGTCTCCAGCGTACGGATGTGCCGGCTCACCGCACTCTGGGTGATCGCCAGCTCTTCGGCGGCACGGGTGAACGAGGCATGACGTGCAGCGGCCTCGAAGGCGCGCAGGGCATAGAGCGGCGGCAGACGACGGGTCACGGCATCAATCCATGAGTTTTAATCATGCCTGGCATGGTTTTTTTCCTTTTGTGGGCATCCGGATCAAGCCAGAGAATAGCGGTCATTGCTCATCCCCCGACAGTCTGGGGATGCTTACCCTGCCGAAGCTTTACTCATCATGAAAAATTCCCTTGGCCACGAGCTGAGTGCGCTGCTGCGCCTGGCCGGCCCGTTGATCTCCGCCCAATTGGCCCACGCGCTGATGATTTTCACCGACACGCTGATGATGGCCATGCTTGGCCCGCAGCAGCTGGCCGGTGGTGCACTCGGGGCGACCTGCTATTTCATCTTCTCGATCTTCTGCACCGGGGTGATCGCCGCAGTGGGCAGCCTGGTCGCCATTCGCCACGGAGCGGGCGACGCCAACGGCGTCACCCGCCTGATCCAGAACGGTTTGTGGCTGGCCCTGCTGCTGGGTGTCGTCAGCGCCCTGTGTCTCAACGGCCTGGGCCCATTGCTGCCACATCTGGGCCAGGAGCCCGACGCAGCCAGCCAGGCCATGGCGTTCCTGCGTCCGCTGTCGCTGGCCCTGCCCGGCTACCTGTGCTTCATGGCGTTGCGCGGCTTCACCAGCGCCATTGGCCATCCTGGCCCGGTCATGGCCATCAGCATCGCCGGCACCGTCGCCAACTTCGTCATCAACTACACCTTGATCAAGGGCTGGTTCGGCCTGCCCAGCCTGGGCCTGAGCGGTATCGGCATGACCACCGCGCTGGTGAGCAGTGCCATGGCACTGGCATTGGCGCTGTACATCCTGCTCTCGCCAACCTACCAGCGCTACAGGCTGCGGCGCGGCATGGGCCGCCCTCAGCGGGCGGAGATGCGCGCCCTGCTGCGCCTGGGTCTGCCCATCGGCGGTACCTACGCCGCCGAGCAAGGGCTGTTCACCTTCGCCACCCTGTGCATGGGCGCACTGGGCAGCGTGCAACTGGCAGCGCATCAGATCGCCATGCAGACGGTGGCGCTGGCGTTCATTGTGCCGCAGGGCTTGTCCTATGCCGTGACCTTCCGCGTCGGCCTGCACTACGGCGCCGACCGCCTGCACCTGTCACGGCTGGCCGGACACCTGGGCATGGCCGTGGGCGCTGTGCTGATGCTGCTGTTCGCCCTGCTGTTCTGGCTAGTGCCGGAATGGATCATCGGCCTGTTCCTCGACCGTCACGACCCGGCCTTCGCCGAAATCGTCACCCTGGCAGTGAGCCTGCTGGCGATCGCCGCCTGGTTCGAGCTGTTCGATGGCCTGCAGAGCATCGCCATGGGCGCGATCCGCGGGCTCAACGACGGCCGCACCACGCTACTGATCGGCCTGACCGGCTACTGGTGCATCGGTGCACCGTTGGCCTGGCTGTTCGCCTTCGCGCTCGGCTGGGGCGCACATGGCGTGTGGTGGGGACTGGCAGCCGGGCTGGCGGTCACGGCCACCGGCCTGGTGCTGGGCTTCCAGTGGAAGACGGCACGCCTGCAACGGCCGGGCGCGCTGACAGGCGAAGCCTGCCTGTCCTGACCCACCGGCCTGGAGTTGCGTCAGGCCGAGGGCGGCGCGCCGCTCAGCAACGGCTGACGCATGCCGAACACCAGAAAGCGCGCCAACTCGGCCAGCGGAACGGCCTTGCTGATCAGGTAGCCCTGCACCTGATCGCAGCCGAACTGACGCAGCATGTCGAGTTGCTCGATATTCTCCACCCCCTCGGCCACCACCTCGAGGTTGAGGTTGTGCGCCAGGTTGATCATTGCCCGCACCAACTGGCGATTCTCGGCGCGCTCACCCATGCCGCCGACGAAGCTCCTGTCGATCTTGAGCAGGGTGATCGGCAGGCTGTTGAGGTGGACGAACGAGGAAAACCCGGTGCCGAAGTCGTCCAGCGAGAAGCGTACGCCGAGCCGCCCGAGCGCCAGCATGGTCTGCTGTACCTGATCGCTGCGGCGCATGACTGCGGTTTCGGTCAATTCGAACTCCAGCCGCTGCGCATCGACCCCACGCTCTTCGATCAGACGGCTGAGGGTCGACAGCAACTGGCTGTCCTGAAACTGGCGGAACGACAGATTGACCGCCATGTGCAGCGGCGGCAGGCCACGCCCGCTCAGCCACTGCATATCGCGCAGGGCACGGGAGATGACCCAGTAACCGAGCGGCACGATCAGCCCGGTTTCCTCGGCCAAGGGTACGAACTCGTTGGGCGCCAGCAGCCCGCGCTCGCTGTGCTGCCAGCGCACCAGCGCCTCCAGGCCGACGATGCGTCCGCTCTTCAGGCACAGGCGCGGCTGGTAATGCAGTTCCAGCTCGTCACGGCGTAACGCCCTGCGCAACTCGCCTTCCAGATCGGCCTGATTGCGCGCGCTGCGGTTGAGCCGCTCGTCGTAGACATGAAATACGCACCCCTGCTGCCGCTTGGCCTGCTGCATGGCGGTATGCGCGTGCCACAGCAGCGGGTCGGCGCCCTCGCCTGCACGGGCATGTGCCAGGCCCAGGCTGCAGCCGATCAGCAGGCTCTCGCCGTCCACCCAGTAGGGCTCGCCCAGTTCCTCGGTAACGCGTTCGGCCAGGCGTTCGACGCGCTGCGGATCGCGCCGTACATCCAGCAGCAGGGCGAATTCGTCGCTGCCCAGCCGCGCGATCTGGTCGCAGGGCTGCAGCAGGTTCTTCAGACGCGCCACCACCTGCAGGATCAGGCGATCACCCGCCTGGTAGCCCAGCGCGTCGTTGGCGTGACGGAAGTTGTCCAGGTCGAGATGCCCCAGCACCAGGCCGCGGCCGTTGCATTCGCCCAGGCGCGCAGCGAGCAGGGTCTGGAAGCCCTGACGGTTGGCGATGCCGGTCAATGGATCCTGTTCGGCCAGGCGCTGCAGGGTATGCCTGAGGTTGCCCTGCTCACGTGCATAACGCAGGCAGCGGCGCAGTACATCGGGATTGAGGCTACTGCGTACCAGCCAGTCACTGACCCCGACCGGCTCTTCGACGGGTTCGTCCTCGAGCAGCAGCACCATCGGCAACGGGCACTGATTACTGGGGGGAAGCCGATCCGGCGTCGCCAGCAGCAGGCCACTGGCGTGGTCGTCGAACAGGCTGCTGGCCGCCTCCCAGGACGGAGCGGTAATCAGCGGGAAGGAGCTCTCTAGGGCGCCCAGCTGCTCGCGCAGCAATTCGGCCCAGTCTGACGAGTCTGCCAGCAGGACCAACCGCATGGGTTCGACGAGCGTGGACAAGCAATCCCCCCAATTACCACAAGAATGATGGCGATCTGCCTCGCCTAAACGCGCCGTAATCGGCGTCTAATCAATCACATCCGGGTGAAAAGTGATGCACATCCTGAGGTATAGCCGTCAAACCGGCAAGTGGTACCAGAGTACTGCATCGTTCCCCACGCTCTGGCACAGCAACATCCAATTCCGTGCGCCAGGCCACAGTTCCGGACGGTCGCGGCAGAACGCATCAGGCCTGTTAAAATGCGCGGCCCTTTTTCTGCGAACAATCCCATGTCCCGACTGAACCCCCGGCAACAAGAGGCCGTGAACTATGTCGGCGGCCCGCTTCTGGTGCTCGCCGGTGCAGGCTCCGGCAAGACCAGCGTGATCACGCGCAAGATCGCCCATCTGGTGCAGAACTGCGGCATCCGTGCCCAGCACATCGTCGCCATGACCTTCACCAACAAGGCTGCGCGCGAGATGAAGGAGCGTGTCGGCACCCTGCTCAAGGGCAGCGAGGCGCGCGGCCTGACCGTGTCGACCTTCCACAACCTGGGCATGAACATCATCCGCAAGGAATACGCGCGCCTGGGCTACAAGCCAGGCTTCTCGATCTTCGACGACGGCGATATCAAGGCGCTGCTCACCGACATCATGCAGAAGGAATACGCCGGCGATGATGGCGCCGACGAGGTGAAGAACCTCATCGACAGCTGGAAGAACGACCTGATCCTGCCGGACGAAGCGTTGGCCAACGCACGCGGGCCCAAGGAGCAGACCGCCGCCATCGTCTACCTGCACTACCAGCGCACGCTCAAGGCGTACAACGCGGTGGACTTCAACGACCTGATCCTGCTGCCGGTCAAACTCTTCCAGGAGCACGCCGACATTCTGGAGAAGTGGCAGAACCGCATCCGCTACCTGCTGGTCGACGAATACCAGGACACCAACGCCAGCCAGTACCTGCTGGTGAAGATGCTGGTGGGCATGCGCAACCAGTTCACCGTGGTCGGCGATGATGACCAGTCGATCTACGCCTGGCGCGGCGCGCGTCCGGAAAACCTGATGCTGCTGAAAGAGGATTACCCGTCGCTGAAGGTGGTGATGCTGGAGCAGAACTACCGCTCCACCAGCCGCATCCTCAAGTGCGCCAACATCCTCATCGCCAACAACCCGCACGTGTTCGAGAAACAGCTGTGGAGCGAGATGGGCATGGGCGACGAGATCCGCGTGATCCGCACCCGCAACGAAGACGCCGAGTGCGAACGGGTGGCGTTGGAGATCCTCACCGAACATCTGCGTACCCAGCGCCCCTACAGCGAGTTCGCCATCCTCTATCGCGGCAACTACCAGGCCAAGCTGATGGAGCTGAAGTTGCAGCACCACCAGATTCCCTATCGCCTGTCCGGCGGCACCAGCTTCTTCGCCCGCCAGGAGGTGAAGGACCTGATGAGCTACTTCCGCCTGCTGGTCAACCCGGATGACGACAACGCCTTCCTGCGCGTGATCAACGTGCCGCGCCGCGAGATCGGCTCGACCACCCTGGAAAAGCTCGGCAACTACGCCAACGAGCGCAAGATCAGCATGTACGCCGCCGCCGGCGAGATCGGTCTCGGCGAGCACCTCGACGCGCGCTTCACCGAGCGCCTGCAACGCTTCACCAAGTGGATGGATCGCGTGCGCCAGGAATGCGCGCAGAACGACCCGATCGCCGCCATTCGCAGCATGGTCATGGACATCGACTACGAAAACTGGCTGCGCCAGAACGCCTCCAGTGACAAGGTCGCCGAGGCGCGCATGGGCAACGTCTGGTTCCTCGTCGAGGCCCTGAAAGGCACCCTGGAGCGCGACGAAGACGGCGACATGACCATCGAGGACGCCATCGGCAAGCTGGTGCTGCGCGACATGCTCGAGCGCCAGCAGGAAGAGGAGGAAGGCGCCGAAGGCGTGCAGATGATGACCATGCACGCCTCAAAGGGCCTGGAGTTTCCGTCGGTGTACATCATCGGCTTCGAGGAGGAGATTCTCCCCCACCGCTCCAGCATCGAGGCCGACACCATCGAGGAGGAGCGCCGCCTGGCCTACGTCGGCATCACCCGCGCCAAGCGCAACCTGGCGCTGACCTTCGCCGCCAAGCGCAAGCAGTATGGTGAAATCATCGACTGCTCACCGAGCCGCTTCCTCGACGAATTGCCGCCCGAAGATCTGGTCTGGGAAGGCCTTGAAGAGGCGCCCGTGGAGGCCAAGGCCGCCCGTGGCAACGACGCGCTGGCCAATATGCGCGCAATGCTCAAGCGCTGAAGCCTGGGGTTTGCTGCCCTGTGGGCTGAGCGGATCGCCGCCCGGCCCACCCCTTCAATGCCTCCGGCACCCTCGTCATATTTGCCAGTCAGAAGAAGATATCGTTCGGACACAGGGACTGAAACCATGCGCACATTCACGCTCGACCTCGACGCCCTGACTCAGTTGATCAACAGCCGCGAGCCACAAGAGAACTGGCTGGATCTGGAAAGCGGCAGTGTCCTGACCCTGTCGGCGGACGACCCGCACAGCGAGGAGCACCAGTTGGTCGAGCTGGAGCCTGAGCGCTATATCCAGATCCCCAATCTCGATGTTCCCCAGCGCGTGGCCTTGCGTGAGTCTTTCCTGTTCACCCTCGACGATGTGCATGCGCACCCGCTGCTCAGCGCCGCGCTGACCGGGCGCAGGCCGCTGCGTGCGTTCGACTACGAGATCGAGTCCTTGCCGGCAATTCGTGAACAGTGGCAGGCCTATGCGCTCAAGCAGCTGCGCGAATACACGCTCAACTGGCTGTACGAACTGGGCCTGGAGCCGGCGCCGGACAAGCTGCCGCTCGACACACGGGGCATTCCCAAAGACATCCTGCGGCGCCTGACCAAGAGCGCTTAGACACATGCCGGCGTGGCCAGACCAGACAACCTGTCTGACCGGTCAGACAGCTGCAATCGTCGGCCCGCCTCAGGTATCACTACACAATGCAGGGCATTTTGAGCGAAAATCGGCAGCTTTTCTGCTCAACCCAGAGGATCGGCCGTGGAGTCGTTGAAACAAAAGATACGCAGCGAAGGCATCGTGCTGTCCGAGCATGTACTCAAGGTGGATGCCTTTCTCAACCACCAGATCGATCCCCGCCTGATGCAGGAGATCGGCCACGAGTTCGCCCAGCGTTTCGCCGGCCAGGGCATCACCAAGATCGTCACCATCGAGGCCTCGGGCATTGCCCCGGCGGTGATGGCCGGCCTCGAACTGGGCATCCCGGTGATCTTCGCGCGCAAGTTCCAGTCGCTGACGCTCAAGGACGACCTGCTGATCTCCAAGGTTTTCTCCTTCACCAAGCAGACCGAAAGCACCATCGCCATCTCTGCCCGCCACCTGAGCGCAGCGGACCGTGTACTGGTGATCGACGACTTCCTCGCCAACGGCCATGCCGCCAAAGCGCTGATCGACCTGATCCAGCAGGCCGGCGCCGAAATCGCCGGTATCGGCATCGTCATCGAGAAGTCCTTTCAGGACGGCCGCAACCTGCTGCAGAGCGAAGGCTACCGCGTCGAGTCACTGGCCCGTGTCGCGGCGCTGGAGAACGGTCAGGTACGCTTCCTCGATTGAGCGCTGCCGCGCCCTAGGACGAGGTGCTGGCCTGCAGACCAGCCAGCAGCAGGCGCTGGTACAGGGCCTCACGCGCACCGTCCGGCGCTTCCAGACTCATGCGCCGCAAGTGTTCGGGATAGGCTGCCGGCTCCGGCGCATCGAGCGCGGCCTTGCCCAGCTCCAGCACCTCGCTCAGGCGCAGCTTGCTCTTGAGCCAGCTCAACGCCCGCAGCAGGTCCTGCTCCACCGCACTGAAATCGCTGCCCAGCGGGTATTCGCCGAACAGCGATGAATGCTCCGCGCGCAGCGCTTGCAGCCGCTCGGGCAAGTTGTTGCCGAAGCGCTCGTCGAGTCGAAAGTCCATGGGCAGCTTGCCGGCCTGCTGCGCCTGCTCGATCAGCTCGCCCTGGAAACGTGAATCGCTGATCTTGAGCAGCGCCTCGATCACCTGGGCGTCGGTCTTGCCGCGCAGATCGGCAATGCCGTACTCGGTAACCACGATGTCACGCAGGTGCCGAGGGATGGTGACATGGCCATACTCCCAGACGATGTTCGAGTTCACCTCGCCAGCCGACTCGCGCCAGCTGCGCAGCAGCAGGATCGAGCGCGCATCCTCCAGCGCATGGGCCTGAGCGACGAAGTTGTATTGCCCGCCGACGCCACTGAGCACGCGGCCGTCTTCCAACTGGTCAGCCACACCTGCACCGAGCAGGGTCATGGTGAACACTGTGTTGATAAAGCGCGCATCGCGGCGCTGCAGGCGCTTGAGTTCTTCCTGACCGTACAGCTCGTTGATGTAGCGAATGCCGGTCATGGCGAAGCGCTGACGCTGGGCCTCGTCCAGTTCACGCAGGCGCTGGTAGAAGCTTTGCGGGCCAAGAAAGAAGCCACCGTGCAGCACCACGCCACCCTCGGCAGCGCCCAGATGGTCGCTCAGGCGCGCCTGCGTTCGCGGATCGCGCAGATCAGCCGCGACTCGGCTACCGTCGGGCAGGTGCAACTCACCCGCCTGCAGTCGCAGATCGCCGCGTAGCAGACCGCTGTCGCACAGCCAGGCCAGGTTACTCGGCTGCAGCTGCGCGGCCAGCCCGGCATCCAGCAGGGCCTGCACGCTATGTGGCCGGCCCTGCTCATCCAGCGCCCCGCTAAAGGCCAGGCGCTGCAGAAGCAGATCCGGGTAGACCCGGCGGCGCACCAGGCCGGCCTCGGCCAGCACCAGCAGGCCGTTGACGAACATTTCGCTGCAGCCATACAGCCCCCGTTCAAGGGGCGCCAGGCCGCCATTGGCGGCAATTTCCCCAGACCACTCCTCCGCACACAGCGCCTGCACAAGTGCACGGTAGCGACCATTGTCGTCCTGCCTGGCCAGCAGGGCCGAGGCCAATGCATCGCCCATCGCGCCGATGCCGATCTGCAGGGTGCCGCCGTCACGCACCAGGCTGCTGGCGAGCAGGCCGATGCAGTGATCCTGCAGGGTCACCGGCAGGTTCGGCGTGGAGAACAGCCTGCTGCTCTCGTCCTCGACGATATGAATATCGAAGGTGTCGCGCGGCACACTGGCGTCTCCAGCCATGTACGGCAGGTCGCTGTGCACCTGGGCGACGCTGAGCACGGTTTCACCGGCTGCACGACGGCGCTCCAGCAGCGGCAGCAGGTCGAGGGTGACGTCGGGGTTGCAGCTCAGGCTGAAATGTTCGGGTTGCGCAGCGTCGACGGCGACCAGCTGGGCGACCAGATTCAGCCCCTTGGCATTGAGGTCACGCGCGACGTGGCTGTAGTTGCTGCTGATGTAGTCCTGCTGCGCCGGCTCGCACTCGAGCAGGCTACCCGGCTGAAAGAAGAACTGTTCGACGCGCACGTTAGCCGGCAGCTTGTCTGCGTGCAGATCAGCGAGAAAATCCAGCTCGGGGTAATCCGCGTAGACCCGCTCGACGAAAGGCTCGAGAAAGCGCTGCTGCAAGTCCTGGTCGGCGCGTGGACGTGCCAGGCACAGCGCGGTGTAGATGGTCATCTGGCGCTCGGGCGTTTCCCGCACTCGGGCATAGAGCGCGTTGACCCATCGATTGGGCTTGCCCAGGCCCAGTGGCAGGCCCAGATGAATCGGCCCGTCGATTTCGCTCAATACGCGGTCGACGGCTTGTTCGAGGGTACAGGCGTGCGGCATCTGGCGCTCCTCGCGGCATCCATGGCGAATGCTGCTTGGACTGTATAGCCGCCGGCATGGTTGCATGCCTCTGGCGAAAACGAAAAAACCGCCCGGAGGGCGGTTTTTTCAGGGAAGAGGCGAGTCTTACAGACCGGACATCTTCTTGATCGCTTCACGCAGTTCGTCTTCCGAGCAATCCGCGCAGGTGCCTTTCGGCGGCATGGCGTTGATGCCGGAGATGGCCTTGGCCAGGATGCCGTCGAGGCCGCCCTGGTGGTCGGCACGATCTTTCCAGGCAGCGGTGTCACCGATCTTCGGTGCGCCCAGCACGCCAGAGCCATGACAGGCGTTGCAGTGCTTGGCGATGATGTCATCAGCGCTACGTGCACCACCACTGGCGGCTGCAGCGACGGTTTCCACGCCCTTGCACTCTTCGCCCATGATGCACACTTCACCGACCGGCTTGAGGCGCTCGGCGATGGCTTCATCGGTCGTGGCCTGAGCAGTCACTGCCCACAGGGCCAATACGGCAGCCGGTACTGCCAGCATTTTCTTCATCAGATTCACGGTACACCCTCTTCGTGGCTAGTCACGCCCGCGGCCACGGTTCGCGAGCGGGCGACAGTATAACGGCAAGCGGGCCTGGCCGAAACAACCCAGATTGTCGCAGGGTTATTTGCGCCAACGATAACAGCGTAGCCCGCTCAGCTCTTCACGCCTTCCGTGAGCGCGTCGTTTCGCACCCGCACGTAGGTCCCGAAAACATGATCCCAGAGCGGAGAGGAAACGCCGAAATTCTTTTCCACACCGCGCTGATGGTGCAGATCATGGTTGCTCACCAAACCGGGCATGAGCCGGTAGAGAGGGTGCTGGGGGCGATGCATGACGTAATGCAGCGAGATGTAGGCCAGATAGCCAAGCATGACCCCCGCGATCAGGGAAGTCAGGTTCAGTACCTGGAACAGGACGAGCAGCACGATGAAGGTCGCCGTGGTCTTCCAGCTGGATATGCCGATCAGGGCCAGGACGTCGAGGTGATGCGTCCAATGCTCACGCCGGTACAGCGCGTGGAACAGAAAACGATGCATGGCATATTCGACGAAACTCCAGATCAGCACCCCGGCCGCGATCTGCCAGAGCAACACCGGCCCCAACAGCAAAGCACCCACGAACAGCAGCGGGACGGTGAAGAAATCCAGGTAATAGGCGAACGACGACATCAACCACTTGTTGCTGGCTGCCATGCTGCAGGCTCCTTGCCATGCCGGACGAAACCGGGCTAATCCATTGAGAAAGCGCGCCAGTCTAGCGCCCTGACAGCAGGCTGACGCTCGACGAGTTGGCGAATCGGCGAAAGCCCCCACCGCCAGGGAAGGGGCTTGCAGTGCTTAAAAGTTCGCCGGAGTGGTGGCGCTGATCAGCCGCGCCGGCACATCGAACGGGTTGCGGAAGCGATGCGGCTTGCTGCTTTCGAAATAGTAGCTGTCGCCCGGTTCGAGGACGAACACCTCGTTGCCGACGGTCAGCTCCAGCTTGCCTTCGACCAGCATGCCGGCTTCCTCGCCCTCGTGGGCATACATTTCGTCGCCGGTGTCGCTACCCGCCGGGTAGGTCTCATCGAGGAAGGAGATGGCGCGGCTCGGGTGAGCTTTGCCGATCAGCTTCATGGTGATGGCGCCACTGCAGATATCGGTCAGCTCGGAGGCCCGATAGACCACCTGAATCTGGTTTTCCTGCTCCATGTCGAGCGAGAAGAATTCCACCAGCGACATGGGAATACCGCCGAGCACCTTTTTCAGCGAACTGATCGAGGGGCTCACGCTGTTTTTCTCGATCATGGAAATGGTGCTGTTGGTGACCCCCGCACGTTTGGCGAGTTCACGCTGGGATAGACCTTTGAGCTTACGAATCGATTGCAGTCGAACGCCGACGTCCAATGCTGGAATCCCCCTTGGGACATGAGACGGAAAAGTGTCCGTATCATGGCATAGCGTTCGGAATTTACAACACTTGCGTTCACCCTTCACCTACACGGCAAGCTCAGCCCCCGAAATAGAGCAGCGGCACTCGCCGCAGGTTGCAGAAAATCTGATAGGGAATGCTGCCGGCCGCCATGGCCACTTCGCTGGCCAGCACCCGCTTGCCCCACAATTCGACATGGCTGCCGAGGCCGGCGTGCGGCAGATCGGTCAGATCGACGGTGAGCATGTCCATCGATACCCGGCCGATCAGACGGGTCAACTGGCCGTCGACCAGCACCGGGGTGCCGGTCGGCGCGTGGCGCGGATAACCGTCGGCATAGCCCATGGCAACCACACCGACACGGGTCGGCCGCTCGGACACGAAACGCGCCCCGTAGCCCACCGGCTCACCGGCCGGCAGTTCACGCACGCTGATGACCTTCGATTCCAGAGTCATTACCGGCTGCAGACGCGCGGCCTGCTCCTGAGCCTGCTCGAACGGCGTGGCACCGTACAACATGATGCCAGGGCGCACCCAGTCGCTTGGCACCTGCGGCCAGCCGAGCACGGCCGGCGAATTGCGCAAGCTGACCTCGGCGCTCAGACCTTCGCGCGCCTGCTGGAACAGCGCCAGTTGCTCGGCCGTCCGTTCACATTCGGGCTCGTCGGCACGGGCGAAGTGGCTCATCAACACGATCTTGCTGACCTTGCCGCTGGCCAGCAGGCGCCGATAGGCGCCCTGGTAGTCGGCCGGATGCAGGCCGACGCGATGCATGCCGCTGTCGAGCTTGAGCCAGAGGGTCAGCGGCTTGCTCAGCCGGGCCTGCTCGACGGCTTCGATCTGCCACTGCGCATGAATCACGCACCACAGGTCATGCTGGTCGATCAGCGTCAGCTCGTCGGCCTCGAAGAAACCTTCGAGCAGCAGGATCGGTGCGCGAATCCCCGCCTCGCGCAACGCCAGCGCCTCTTCGATGCAGGCCACGGCAAAACCGTCGGCCTCGGCTTCGAGTGCCTGCGCACAGCGCACCGCGCCATGCCCGTAGGCATCGGCCTTGACCACGGCGAGGGCGCGAGCGCCGCTCATTTCGCGGGCCAGGCGGTAGTTATGACGCAGGGCATCGAGGTCAATCAGGGCACGGGCAGGACGCATGGTTCGCTATTTCTCAATCGTTCATTTTTGGGTAGCCCGGATGTAATCCGGGGCCATTCCGGCAGAGGCTCGCGGATTGCATCCGGGCTACATGCAGGTACGTCGTCACTCAAAAAAAACCCGGCGGGGGAGCCGGGTGAAAAGCCAACACAAATAGAGGCGATGGCCGCCTCAGACGGCAGCCACCACACACATTTCCACCAGCACTTCGGGCTTGTACATCTTCGCCTCGACGCAGGCACGGGCCGGCGCATGACCGTCGGCAACCCAGGCGTCGTACTCGGCGTTGAGGCCGTCATAGTCGGCCATGTCCTTGAGGAAGATGGTCAGCGAGAGGATCTTGCTCTTGTCGCTGCCACCTTCGGCCAGCATCTTGTCGATGTTGGCCAGGGTCTGGCGGGTCTGCTCGCGAATGTCGCCGTCGAAGTCATCGGCCAGTTGGCCGGCGAGGTAGATGGTGCCGTTGTGGATCACCACTTCGCTGTAGCGTTTGGCCACATGCAGGCGCTGGATCGACATAAGGGTAAAGCTCCTTGGATTGCGAAAGCGCGAAGGCTATCAGGTGCGCAGCGGCTGCGGTGCGCCCTGCACTTCACGCGCCGTGCGCGAATAACGCGAGATATCCAGGCCGTCGGCGCTGATCTGCGGGCGCTTGTTGGCCATCAGGTCGGCAAGCAGGCGACCGGAGCCGCAGGCCATGGTCCAGCCCAGGGTGCCGTGACCGGTATTGAGGAACAGGTTGCGGTACGCGGTGGCGCCGACGATCGGCGTGCCATCGGGCGTGGCCGGACGCAGACCGGTCCAGAAATCGGCGCGCTGCAGGTCGCCGCCCTCCGGGTAGAGGTCGGCGGTGATCATCTCCAGGGTCTCGCGACGACGCGGGTTGAGCGACAGGTCGAAACCGGCGATCTCGGCCATGCCACCGACACGGATGCGGCCATCGAAACGGGTGATGGCAACCTTGTAGGTCTCGTCGAGAATGGTGGAGTTCGGCGCCATCTCGGCGTTGACGATCGGCACGGTCAGCGAATAGCCCTTGAGCGGATAGACCGGAGCGCGCACGCCCAGCGGCTTGAGCAGTTGCGGGCTGTAGCTGCCGAGAGCCAGCACGTAGCGGTCGGCGGTTTCCAGCTTGCCATCGATCCACACGCCATTGATACGGTCGCCCACGGCGTCCAGACGTTGGATGTTCTGGCCGAAACGGAATTCGACGCCCAGCGCCTTGGCCATGTCCGCCAGCTTGGTGGTGAACATCTGGCAGTCGCCAGTCTGGTCGTTGGGCAGACGCAGGGCGCCGGCCAGCTTGTGTTTGACGCCAGCCAGGGCCGGTTCGACGCGGGCGATGCCGTCGCGGTCGAGCAGCTCGAACGGCACGCCGGAGGCTTCCAGCACGGCGATGTCCTTGGCGGCGGCATCGACCTGGGCCTGGGTGCGGAACAACTGGGTGGTGCCGAGCTGGCGGCCTTCATAGGCGATGCCGGTCTCGGCACGCAGCTCGTCGAGGCAGTCGCGGCTGTACTCGGACAGGCGCACCATGCGCTCTTTGTTGATCGCATAGCGGCTGGCGGTGCAGTTGCGCAGCATCTGCGCCATCCACAGGTACTGGTCGACGTCACCGGTGGCCTTGATCGCCAGCGGGGCGTGTTTCTGCAGCAACCACTTGATGGCCTTCAGCGGCACGCCCGGAGCGGCCCAGGGCGAGGCATAGCCGGGAGACACCTGGCCGGCGTTGGCGAAGCTGGTTTCCAACGCCGGGCCGTTCTGACGGTCGACCACCACCACCTCGAAACCCTGACGGGCGAGGTAGTAAGCACTGGCGGTACCAATTACACCGCTGCCGAGAACCAGAACACGCATGTTTTTCTCCCCGCCGCGCCCAAGGCACGTGCGTTACAGGCCATTGTTGTCGATGGGCGCAGTATAGGAAGAGCCGTGCAGTGCTTTTCACCATATACACGGCTATATTTGGCGAGAATTCTTGGCAAAAAGCCGTTTTACAGAGGCGGATTCACCATGAGAACCCAGCATCAAAGCCGTCGTGAACTGGACAAGATCGACCGCAACATCCTCCGCATCCTGCAGGAGGACGGGCGCATCAGCTTCACCGAGCTGGGCGAGCGCGTAGGGCTGTCGACCACGCCTTGCACCGAGCGCGTACGCCGCCTGGAGCGCGAGGGCATCATCATGGGCTACCACGCCCGCCTCAACCCGCAGCACCTCAAGGCCAACCTGCTGGTGTTCGTCGAAATCAGCCTGGACTACAAGTCCGGCGACACCTTCGAGGAATTCCGCCGCGCCGTGCTCAAGCTGCCGCACGTGCTGGAATGCCACCTCGTGTCCGGCGACTTCGACTACCTGGTGAAGGCGCGCATCAACGAGATGGCCAGCTACCGCAAGCTGCTCGGCGACATCCTGCTCAAGCTGCCGCACGTGCGCGAATCGAAGAGCTATATCGTCATGGAAGAGGTGAAGGAGAGCCTGGCGCTGCCGGTGCCGGAGTGAGCGCTAGGCGGGGCGTTTACACCAGCCGCTGGCGCGTGCTGGCGATCAGGCGGTGCACCTGACGCTCCACTGCCGGCTCGATGGGCTGCTCAGGTCCACGGCCATGCGGGCAGGGCAGCTTTGGCGTAGTGCCGAACAGGCGGCAGATCAGCGGACGCTGGTCATAGACCTCGCAGCCATTGGGCCCCAGGTGTACGCAGTTGTACTCGGCGAGCGCCGCATCATGTTCGGCATCGCTCTTGACCGGCAGGCGCGCCAGCTCCTCGGACGACGCCGTAACCGGCCCGCAGCAGTCGTGACAGCCAGGTATGCAGTCGAAGCGCGGAATCTGCCGGCGCAGGTAGTCGATCTTGCGGTCGGTGCAACTCATCGGTGTCGTCCTGAGGCGAAGGCGGCAGTTTACTGCGCCACGCAGGCCCGAATGCAATGCGATCTGTCTGGTCGCGGCTAAAGCTCCTCCCACAATGCCGTGGCGCTGCATGTGGGAGGTGTTTCAGCGCCGGCAGGCCACATGCACAAGCAGTCGCAGCAGGCTTTTTTCTCCTTGTCTCTTGGCGTCGGACGGATCACGCGCTTATCCTGCGTTGAATTTTCCACACAACGAAATCAGGATTTCGCACATGAACGCCCGCGTTCAACAGCCCGTCCACAGCCCGCAGCATGCCGCCTCCTACTACGCCGCCAGCGTCAACCGCCAGCAGGCCTACCCACCCCTGGGTGGTGAGCTGCAGGTGGACGTGTGCATCGTCGGTGGCGGTTTCAGCGGCCTGAACACGGCCATCGAGCTGGCCCAGAAAGGCCTGTCGGTGGCGCTGCTGGAAGCACGCCAGATCGGCTGGGGCGCCAGCGGCCGCAACGGTGGGCAACTGATTCGCGGCGTCGGCCATGATGTCGAGCAGTTCGAATCGGTGGTGGGCAAGGACGGCGTGCGCCAGTTCAAGCTGATGGGCCTGGAGGCAGTGGAGATCGTGCGCGAGCGCGTCGAGCGCTTTCAGATCGACTGCGACCTGACCTGGGGCTACTGCGACCTGGCCAACAAGCCGGCGCATCTGGAGGGCTTCGCCGAAGACAAGGCCGAGCTGGAGAGCCTCGGCTATCGTCACGAGCTGCGCATGCTGCCGAAGGAGCGCATTCATGAGGTGGTCGGCTCAGACAACTATCACGGCGCCATGATCGACATGGGCTCGGGCCACCTGCACCCACTCAACCTGGCGCTCGGTGAAGCCGCCGCCGCCCAGTCGCTGGGCGTACAGCTGTTCGAAGAGTCAGCGGTGACCCGCATCGACTACGGCAGCGAGGTGCGCGTGCACACCGCCAATGGCCAGGTGCGCGCCAAGTACCTGGTGCTGGCCTGCAACGCCTATATCAGTGGCCTCAACCCGACCCTCAGCGGCAAGGTGCTCCCGGCCGGCAGCTACGTCATCGCTACCGAACAGCTCTCCGAAGCGCAGGCGCGCCAACTGATCCCGCAGAACATGGCGCTGTGCGACCAGCGCGTGACGGTGGACTACTACCGCCTCTCCGCCGACCGGCGCCTGCTGTTCGGCGGCGCCTGCCACTATTCCGGGCGTGATCCGGCCGATATCGCCGGCTACATGAGACCGAAGATGCTCAAGGTCTTCCCGCAGCTGGCCGACGTGCGCATCGACTACCAGTGGGGCGGCATGATCGGCATCGGCGCCAACCGCCTGCCGCAGATCGGCCGACTCAAGGAGCAGCCCAACGTGTTCCACGCCCAGGCGTATGCCGGCCACGGCGTCAACGCCACGCACCTGGCCGGCAAGCTGCTCGCCGAGGCCATCGCCGGCCAGGAAAGCAGCGGTTTCGAGCTGTTCGCTCAGGTGCCGCACATGACCTTCCCTGGCGGCAAGCACCTGCGCTCGCCACTGCTGGCGCTGGGCATGGCCTGGCACCGGCTGAAAGAGCTGCTGTAGGGATTCGCGGCTGAAGCCGCTCCTACGCAGGCGATGCAGCGACGCAACCCGGCTTGCTTCCGGGCTACAACTTCCAGAACGGCAGGTTCGCCTCGCGCTCGGCCTGCGCGCGGCTGAGGCCGATGTCGCGCAGTTGCTGGTCGTTGAGCTTGAGCAGCACACGGCGGGTGTTCAGGCGCCGCCAGAAGGCCGGCCAGTCGCGCCCGAAGTAGCGAGCTTCGCCCTGCCCTGTCGCGCCCCGTACAAGCTCACCCGCTGCGGCAAAATCTGTCTTGCTGAACCCAGTCATCTTTGCGCTCCCCTAGCCTTCTGTCATGGGAGATCAGAATGCCGTCAGCAGAAAAGCCATGACAGATCCAAAAAACTCTTATTAACCCCATACAGATTTCGCTTTTTTTCCCTGAATGGGAATTTTCGCACTGATCTGTACTGGTCCAAGCTCACATACCCCACGCCAACCGGACGACTGTCATGACGCTCTATCTGAACCTGGCCGAGCTGCTCGGCACCCGCATCGAGCAGGGGCTGTACCGCCCTGGCGACCGCCTACCGTCGGTACGCAGCCTCAGCCAGGAGCATGGCGTCAGCCTCAGCACGGTGCAGCAGGCCTACCGCCATCTGGAGGACATGGGCCTGGCCTCGCCACGGCCGAAGTCCGGCTACTTCGTACCGCTGGGGCGACAGATGCCCGCACTGCCGCAGATCAGCCGGGCAGCGCAGCGGCCGGTCGAGGTATCGCAGTGGGACCACGTGCTGGAGCTGATCAGCAGCTCACCGCAGCACGACATACTGCAGCTGGGTCGCGGTCGCCCGGACATAGGCGGCCCAACGCTGAAACCGCTGCTGCGCAACCTGTCGCGTCAGGCGCGCCGGCAGGATCCGGACGTGCTCACCTACGGCGGTATTCGTGGCGATATCCGCCTGCGCGAGCAGATCGCCCGGCTGATGCTCGACTCTGGCTGCCGGCTGGCCGCCGAGGACCTGGTGATCACCACCGGCTGTCACGAGGCGCTGTCGGCCGCGGTACGTGCCATTTGCCAGCCCGGCGATATCGTCGCGGTCGACTCGCCGAGCTTCCATGGCGTGATGCAGGCGCTCAAGGGCTTCGGCATGAAGGCCCTGGAACTGCCCACCGATCCACTCACCGGGATCAACCTCGACGCCCTGGAAATGGCCCTGGAACAGTGGCCGATCAAGGCCATCCAGCTCACCCCGAACTGCAACAATCCGCTCGGCTACATCATGCCCGACGCCAACAAGCGCGCACTGGTGGCTCTGGCGCAGCGCTTCGACGTGGCCATCATCGAGGACGATGTCTACGCCGACCTCGCCTACAGTTACCCGCGCCCGCGCAGCATCAAGTCCTTCGATGAGGACGGCCGCGTGCTGTTCTGCAGCTCGTTCTCCAAGACTCTGGCGCCGGGCCTGCGGGTCGGCTGGATCGCCCCCGGGCGTTATCTGGAGCAGGTGGTGCACATGAAGTACCTGGGCACCGGCAGCACCGCGCAACTGCCGCAGCTGGCCATCGCCGAGTACCTCAAGGACGGGCACTACGAACCGCACCTGCGGCGAATGCGCGCGCAGTACCTGCGCAGCCGCGACCTGATGGTGGATTGGGTCAGCCGCTACTTCCCGGCCGGCACGCGGGTCAGTCGCCCGCAGGGCAGCTTCATGCTGTGGGTGGAGATGCCGCAGGGTTTCGACAGCCTGAAGCTCAATCGCGCCCTGCTGCCGCACAAGATTCAGATCGCGCCGGGCAGCATCTTCTCTGCGGCGGGCAAATACCGTAACTGCATCCGCCTCAACTACGCCGAACCGCCGAGCGAAGTGATCGAGGCGGCGGTGAAGCAGATCGGCGCGACCATCGCCGAGCTGATCGAAGAGGCCGACCTGCAGCAGACGCAGGACCTCGGGCAGTGGCGCTGAACCGCGTCAGGAGCGCGCCGCACCCGCCGTTTCTATCTCGCTGAAGGCGCCCTGCCGGCTGGCGAGGATGATGAACACGAAGGCCCCGACGGCCATCAGCAGCGGCAGCGCGTGGCCGCTCAGCCACTGGCTGACCGCGCCGGTGGTCAGCGGCCCGATCAGGCAGCCCAGGCCCCACAGCTGGGCGACATGGGCATTAGCGCGCACCAGCTCGTCATCGCGATAGCGCTCGCCGATCATGATCAGCGACAGGGTGAACAGACCGCCCGCACTGGCCCCGAAGGCCACCAGCACCGGCCAGATGATCGGCGTATGCAGCAACGGCGGAATCGCCAGACTGGAGACCAGCAGCACACTGCCGCAGGCGCGGAACAGCAACTGTCGCGACATGCGGTCGGCCAGCCAGCCAATGGGCAGTTGCAACACCGCATCGCCGACCACCACCACGCTGACCATGAACAGCGCCACCTCCTGGGTGAAACCCTGACGCAGGCCATAGACCGGCAGCAGGGTCAGCATCATGGCTTCGAAGGCAGCGAACAGCATCACCGCCCAGGCAATCGCCGGCAGCTTGCGGCAGAACACCAGCAACCCGCGCCCCGAAGCGCTGTGCGCGTCCACCTGGGGTGCGCCACTGCGCCCGAGCAGAATCAGCGAGCCGCCGATCAAAAGGCATACGCCCGTCCAGAAACCGGCGTCGGTGGCCGTACCGAGCGCCGTCAGCAACAACGGTCCACTGAGCTGGCTGAGGGCATAACCGGTGCCGTACAGCGCCACCAGCCGACCGCGCCACTTCTCCACCGCCAGCTGGTTGATCCAGCTTTCGCCAAGGATGAACACCACGGTCAGGGCCACACCGATGAACAGGCGCAGGCCGACCCACACCGCGTAGTTCTGCACCAGCGCCAGCCCCGCTACCGACAGTGCGCCCAGCAGCAGGCACAGCTGCATCAGCACGGTGGTGCCGAAGCGCGCCGCCAGGCGACCGGCCAGCAAGGCGCCGAGCAGCACGCCGACGGCCGGAGTCGCCGCCATCACGCCGATGGCGAAGGAGTCGTAGCCCCAGCTTTCCAGGCGCAACGAGACCAGTGGCATGGTCACGCCCAGTGCCAGACCGATGCTGATGACTGCCGAGCAGACGGCGAAATAGGTGCCCCAACGCATTGCCAAATTCCTTGGTTGACGAGCGGCTGCAAAGACAACGGCCGGACTCCCTAAGGGAGCCCGGCCGCAGGTTTCGGGAGCGATATAGCCAGTAGTGTCGCTGCGTTCTCGGCCCTCTCCCCCAGCCCCTCTGCCATGAATGGGAGAGGGAAGCCGATTACCTGGCCGACGACCAGTAGATCGCCCCGCTATCCTTACAGCTTGATCCAGGTGGACTTCAGCTCGGTGTACTTGTCGAACGCATGCAGCGACTTGTCGCGGCCGTTACCGGACTGCTTGAAGCCACCGAACGGTGCGGTCATGTCGCCGCCGTCATACTGGTTGATCCACACACTGCCGGCGCGCAGCGCCTTGCCGACCAGGTGGGCGCGCGACAGATTGCTGGTCCATACCGCTGCGGCCAGGCCGTAGACGGTGTCGTTGGCGATGGCGATGGCTTCGTCCTGATTGTCGAAACCGATCACCGACAGCACCGGGCCGAAGATCTCTTCCTTGGCGATGCGCATGGCGTTGTTCACACCGTCGAAGATGGTCGGCTCGACGTAGGTGCCGCCGCTCTCTTCCAGCACTCGCTTGCCGCCGGCCACCAGCTTGGCGCCATCGTCATGGCCAGCCTGGATGTAGCTCAGCACGTTGTTCATCTGCGTGGTGTCGACCAGCGCGCCAACGGTGGTCGCCGGGTCCAGCGGGTTGCCCGGTTTCCAGGCCTTGATCGCCTCGACCACCATGGGCACGAACTGGTCCTTGATGCTGTTTTCCACCAGCAGGCGCGAGCCGGCGGTGCACACTTCGCCCTGGTTGAAGGCGATGGCGCTGGCGGCTGACTCGGCTGCGGCCTGCAGGTCCGGCGCGTCGGCGAAGACGATGTTCGGGCTCTTGCCGCCGGCTTCCAGCCAGACGCGCTTCATGTTCGACTCGCCGGCGTAAACCATCAGTTGCTTGGCGATCTTGGTCGACCCGGTGAACACCAGGGTGTCGACGTCCATGTGCAGGGCCAGAGCCTTGCCCACGGTGTGGCCGAAGCCAGGCAGCACGTTGAATACGCCCGCCGGAATACCCGCCTCGATGGCCAGCTGGGCGACACGGATGCCGGTCAGCGGCGATTTCTCGGACGGCTTGAGGATGATCGAGTTACCGGTGGCCAGCGCCGGGCCGAGCTTCCAGCAGGACATCAGCAGCGGGAAGTTCCACGGCACGATGGCGGCGACCACACCCACCGGCTCGCGGGTAACCAGCCCGAGCTGGTCATGCGGCGTGGCGGCGACTTCGTCATAGACCTTGTCGATGGCCTCGCCGCTCCAGCGAATGGCATTGGCCGCGCTGCTGACGTCGATGCTCAGCGAATCGCTGATCGGCTTGCCCATGTCCAGGGTTTCCAGCAGAGCCAGCTCTTCGCCATGCTGCTCGATCAGCGCAGCAAAACGGATCATCACCTTCTTGCGCTGGGCCGGCGCCATGCGTGACCACACGCCAGAGTCGAAGGTGGCGCGGGCGTCCTTGACCGCCAGGTCGGCGTCGGCCTGGTCACAGCTGGCCACCAGGCCGAGCAAGCGGCCATCGACCGGGCTGATGCATTCGAAGGTGGCGCCGGACGCGGCGGCACGGTACTCACCATGTACGAACGCACGCGTTTCGATGGTCAGGGTCTTGGCACGCTGTTCCCAGTCGGCACGAGTCAGGCTAGTCATTCCGGCATCCTCTCAATGGGTGGAAGCGGCGCCCAAAGGGGCGCGCACTGTCAATAATTCTGCAAGGCCAGATCGCTGGCCAAATCCTGTCCGCCACACTAAACCAGAGGGCTGTGGCTTTTCAATATTTTTGACAAAGACTGGAAAAAGCCCTTGTCATGTTCGTTTTTTTAAACATAGACTGCTACCACGATTTCACCCGCGGCCGCCCTGCCGATCGCGCGGTAGCCGCCACCGAAACCACGGAACAGCCAGATGAACATCGAGCAGATCGTCGACTTCGCCCAGGCCGGCACGGCCGCCGAACACTACCGCCCGGCGCCAGAAAAGGTGCTCAAGGGCGACCCCGAGCAAAGCGTGCGCAATCACTACAGCAGCCCGTGCGGCCAGTTCAGCACCGGCATCTGGGAAGGCGCAGTCGGTCAGTGGAAGGTGAGCTACACCGAACACGAATACTGCGAGATTCTCCAGGGCGTTTCCGTGCTGCGTGACGCCGACGGCAATGCCAAGACCGTACGCGCTGGCGACCGTTTCGTGATTCCCGCCGGTTTCTCCGGCACCTGGGAAGTACTCGAAACCTGCCGCAAGGTGTATGTAATCTTCGAGCCCAAGTAAGTTCCCGAACTCCAGTTGCGTGTCTCCCTCTAGCCCGCCATGTGCGGGCTTTTTTCCGTCTGCATTGCTGCTCGGCGTCAATGCGGCGTACGGGCTACAGCTCGATAATTTGATACCGATAACAAAGACCAACGTCATCCGTAGTTTCCCGCCTGGAGTAGCACCCCATGTTCGACCGTAAATTGCGCCAGCAATGCCAAGACCTACAGAATCAGGTCGAGCGTCTTGTTGCCGAGAAGCAGGCCATGCAGCGCGAGCTGGAGGATGCCCGCGAACTGCAGCGACAGACGCAGCAGGAGCAGCATCGACTCAACGCCATGAGCCGCTTTCGCGAGCAACTGCAGGTCGAACTGAACAACTTCCAGGAGTCACTCTCGGCCACCCGTGACGGCGTAGTCGCGCAAGCGGAACAGTTGCGTGTCGAGGTCGAAAAGCAGCGTGAGCACCAAGGCGTGTTCCAGCAAACCTCGACCCTGCTCGCCGGTTTTTCCAACGCACTCGGCGGCATGTCCGAGCAGGGCGTGCAGAGCGTGCAGAGCGTCGAACTGTTGCAGGGGCGGGTCGGCGACATCAGCCGCATCGTCGAGCTGATCAAGGCCATTTCCGACCAGACCAACCTGCTGGCCCTCAACGCCGCCATCGAAGCGGCCCGCGCCGGCGAGCAGGGTCGTGGCTTTGCCGTGGTCGCTGATGAGGTGCGGGCCCTGGCGCAGCGCACCCATCAGGCCACCCAGGAGATCAGCCAGCTCGTCGCCAGCATCAACCAGGAAACCGAGCGCGCCAGCAGTGCCATCGGTCAACTGTCCAGCGAGGCCTCACGGCTGTCCGGTGACGTCTCGCAGTCGGCGAGCACACTAGATCGGATGGTCGAATTGGGCGAGCACATGAATGCCCTGATCGAGCGCATCGCCCTCGGCTCCTTCTGCGAAGCGGTCAAACTCGACCACCTGCTGTTCAAGTTCGAGGTCTACCAGCGCCTGCTGCGCAACGACAGCAATACCGGGATGACCGACCACCAGAGCTGCCGCCTGGGCCGCTGGTATCAGGATGGCGAAACCGTCGCTCGTTACGGCAAGACGCGCGGTTATCAGCAACTGGAGGCTCCACATCGCCAGGTGCATGAGGCTGCGCACGAAGCCCTGCACGCCGCGCAGAACCAGGATTGGTCGCGCACCCTGCAGGCTGTGGCGCAGATGGAGCGAGCCAGCCATGACGTCAGCCAGCAACTCGACTCGCTGAGCCGAGGACACTGAGCCCAGCCGTAGCCCGGATGCAGCGGGTAGGGAATCCGTCGCGGCTAAAGCCCCTCCCACAGGCTGTAGCGCACCTGTGGCAGGCGCTTCAGCGGCGACTGGCCAGGGCCGAAGCCCCTGGCTCCAGACAAAAAGACCCGCACGCGGCGGGTCTCAGGTGCGCCCGGTGCGGTCAGCCACGGGCGCAGGTACAGCAGGAACGACTCAGGCCAGTTCGTCGAAACACTCGGCGACTATGGCGATGCCCTTCTCCAGCTGCGCGTCAGGGATGGTGACGGGCATCAGGAAGCGGATGACGTTGTAGTAAGTGCCGCACGACAGCAGGATCAGGCCCTTGTCGCGCGCCTTGGCGACGATCTTGCCAACCAGCTCGGCAGCCGGCTTGCTGTGGTCACCGCCTTCGAACAGCTCGATGGCGACCATCGAACCCAGGCCGCGCACATCACCGATCACCTTGTGCTTCTCGGCAATCTTGTTCAGGCCCGCCTTGAGCTTCTCGCCGACGAGGTTGGAGCGCTCCAGCAGCTTCTCTTCGTCGAACACCTTGAGCACGGCCAGGGCCGCGGCGCAGGCAATCGGGCTGCCAGCGTAGGTGCCCCCCAGGCCACCGGGGGCGATCTTGTCCATGATCTCGGCCTTGCCGCATACACCGGAGATCGGGAAGCCGCCGCCAACGGACTTGGCGAAGGTGGTCAGGTCCGGGATCACGCCCAGTTGCTCGGTGGCGAAGAAGGTGCCGGTACGGCCAGCGCCAGTCTGCACTTCGTCAGCGATCAGGAGGATGCCGTGCTGGTCGCACAGGGCACGCAGGCGCTGCATGAACGGCTTGGAGTTGACGTAGAAGCCACCCTCACCCTGCACCGGCTCGATGATGATCGCGGCGATGTCCTGCGGCTGCGCGTCGTTCTTGAAGACGCGCTCGATGCTGGCGATGGACTCGTCCTCGCTCACACCATGCAGCGGGCACGGCGCCTGGGCGCGGTACACGCCAGCGGGCATCAGGCCCATGCCGGCGGAGTACGGCACCACCTTGCCGGTCAGCGACAGGGTCATCATGGTGCGGCCGTGGTAGGCGCCGGTGAAGGCAATCACGCCGGCGCGGCCAGTGGCGGCACGGGCGATCTTCACCGCGTTCTCCACGGCTTCGGAGCCGGAGGTGACCAGCAGGGTCTTCTTGGCGAAGTCACCCGGCACGCGCTTGGCGATCTCTTCGCAGAGCTCGATGTAGGGCTCGTAGGCCAGCACCTGGAAGCAGGTGTGGCTCAGCTTGGTCAGCTGTTCCTGAACGGCGGCGACCACTTTCGGGTGCAGGTGGCCGGTGTTCAGCACCGCAATGCCGCCGGCGAAGTCGATGTACTCGCGGCCTTCGACGTCCCACACGGTGGCGTTCTCGGCGCGCTCGGCGACGATCGGGTGGATCTGACCGACACCGCGCGGTACGGCGGCCTGGCGGCGTTGCAGCAGGGATTCGTTGGTCTTGCTCATGGTGTCCTCATGGCCGTCATCGGGCGGCTCGGTTGCAAGGAAATGCCTCTGGAGGTGGTTCGCCGCAGCATACGATGATCGACTGCGTCGGGCCGCCGGAGGCGGGGGAAATTCTGGCTCGCTACGCTCCAGCTCAAAGCGCCAGGCGCGTCGCGAGCGATGGTCGGGCTAGGCGGCGCAAGCGGGAAAAGCGCAGTTGGCTGTAGCCAATGAGCATTTTCCAGTTTGCACCAACGACGCCCGACCGAGTGCAGCAGCGACTAGATGCCGCCCAGGCACATGTACTTGATCTCGAGATAGTCCTCGATCCCGTACTTGGATCCTTCGCGGCCCAGGCCGGAAGCCTTCACACCGCCGAACGGCGCGACTTCGTTGGAGATCAGGCCGGTGTTGATACCCACCATGCCGTACTCCAGCGCCTCGGCCACGCGGAACACGCGGCCCAGATCGCGGGCATAGAAGTAGGAGGCCAGGCCGAACTCGGTATCGTTGGCCATGGCGACCACCTCGGCCTCGTCCTTGAAGCGGAACAGCGGCGCCAGCGGGCCGAAGGTCTCTTCCTTGGCCACGGCGGCGGTCTTCGGCACGTCGAGCAGAATGGTCGGCTCGAAGAAGGTGCCACCGAGGGCGTGCGGCTTACCGCCCAGGGCCAGCTTGGCGCCCTTGTTCACGGCATCGGCGATGTGCTCCTGAACCTTGGCCACGGCCTTCTCGTCGATCAGCGGACCGGTGGTGGTGCCGTCTTCCAGACCGTTGCCGATCTTCAGCTTCGCCACGGCGGCGATCAGCTTCTCGGCGAAGGCCTCGTAGACACCGTCCTGCACGTAGATGCGGTTGGCGCAGACGCAGGTCTGGCCGTTGTTGCGGTACTTGGAGATCAGCGCGCCTTCGACGGCAGCGTCCAGGTCGGCGTCATCGAAGACGATGAACGGCGCGTTACCACCCAGTTCCAGCGACACCTTCTTGATGTCCTGGGCGCATTCGGCCATCAGCTGGCGACCGATCTCGGTCGAGCCGGTGAAGGACAGCTTGCGCACGATCGGGTTGCTGGTCAGCTCGCCACCCACTTCGCCGGCGCTGCCGGTGACCACGCTCAGCACGCCTTTGGGGATGCCGGCGCGCTCGGCCAGCTCGACCAGGGCCAGGGCGGAGAACGGGGTCTGCGAAGCCGGCTTGATCACCATGGTGCAACCGGCGGCCAGTGCCGGACCGGCCTTGCGGGTGATCATCGCGGCGGGGAAGTTCCACGGGGTAATGGCGGCGGTGACGCCGATCGGCTGCTTGATCACGATCAGACGCTTGTCCGGCTGGTGGCCCGGGATCACGTCGCCGTAGACGCGCTTGGCTTCTTCGGCGAACCACTCGATGAACGACGCAGCATAGGCAATCTCGCCCTTGGCTTCGGCCAGCGGCTTGCCCTGCTCCAGGGTCATCAGGCGGCCGAGGTCATCCTGGTTTTCCATCAGCAGCTCGAACCAGCGACGCAGCTTGTTCGCACGCTCCTTGGCGGTCAGCGCACGCCAGGCCGGCAGCGCCTTCTCGGCGGCCTCGATGGCGCGGCGGGTCTCAGCACGGCCCATCTTCGGCACATGGCCAATGATCTCGCCAGTGGCCGGGTTGTTCACGGCAATGGTCTGACCGCTGTCGGCGTCCAACCACTGGCCATCGATATAAGCCTGTTGGCGCAGCAGCTGGGGGTCTTTCAGTTGCATGGCAGTCTCCTTCAGTTCCGACACCCGGGCGTCGGCGTAAGTCGTTGGAGTCACGGGCAGAGCCCGCAAGGTCGAAACGAGCCGTGCGGGGCCTGATAATGGATTCAGAACCGTTGAACGTGCGAGGGTTCAGAATGACTGAACACGCCGTTTGAAATCTCAAACGAATCCTAGGATCGGCAAGGGTAAAGGGCAATAGGCGGCCAAGGAAAATCCATAAAATAATGGCAAAAACTTCTCAGAAGGCCGTTCTGGCAGCGCAAAAGTGTAAAGTGCGTTTTAAATAATGCACAGCCATGCAGAATGGACGCTAACCGCCGAGATGCGTATGATTGCGCCCCGCAACGCACTCGTAGCTCAGCTGGATAGAGTACTGCCCTCCGAAGGCAGGGGTCGTGGGTTCGAATCCCGCCGAGTGCGCCAGATAGCGAAAGGCCCCAGATGAAAATCTGGGGCCTTTTTGTTTCTGCAGCCACTCAACTCAAGGCGCCGTCTGATAGACGTCATACGGCAACGATGAGATCCGCCCGCGACGCGCCTTTTAACTCGTTGCCCATCTCCTGCTCGTTCCGGCTACCGCCATACCAAAGCAGCTCGCTCATTCTCCAGAAGCAGCAACTGGGCCGCACGCGCATTGGCCTGCCCGCATGCAGGTGCTTATCGCCCCGGCCGCAACCCGTGATCGTTTGGCACACCGACACCAGAACTTGGCACCCAGAAGCAAACTCCAGCGGGCCGATCTGGCTTAAATGGCTTGCAGAAGTCCAGCACTCGGCAGTTTGAACGCTGGACGAACGTCAATGCCTGCGGAGGTGCCCGATGAAAGTACTGCTTGCCTTGCTCGCTCTGCTGGCAACCATCGCTCAGGCGCATGCCGAACAGGTAGTGCGCGTGTACGGGTGGAAGGACTACCTGGCCCCTGACGTGCTCAGAGATTTTCAGCAGCAAACCGGTATTACCGTCGATTACCAGACCTATACCAGCACCGACGAGTTGCGCCAGGCGCTCAGTGATGGCTCGCACTATGACCTGGTGATGCCGAGCCATTTCATGCTCGAACAACTGATCGAGGAGCAGCGGCTGACGCCGTTGGATACCGGGCAGCTGACGCACTACGCCGAACTCGACCCCTGGCTGCTGACGATTCTCGCCGGCCTGCCACAGGCCAACCGTTACGCGGTGCCCTATCTATGGGGCTCCACCGGGCTGGTAATCGCCCCAGACCTGGCGCAAGCCAGCTACGGCGCTCCCCCGCCCAACAGCTGGAAGCTGATGTTCGAGGCCGCCGAAACAGAACGGCTCAGCACATGCGGCGTAGCGATGCTGGACGCTTCCGATGAGACCTCATCAGTGCTGCTCAACTACCGCGGGCGGCGCCTGTCGCGTATCACCAACCGCCAGTTGATCAAGCAACTGGACGGATTGAAGGCCGTCACGCCGTTCATTCGCACGATGAACAACTGGGACTTCGTCGACGACCTCATAAACGGCAAGCTGTGTCTGGCCATGGCCTGGAGCGGCCATGCCGTGCGTGCGATGCAGGACAATCCGAAGCTCGTCTACCGCATTCCGGAAGAAGGCGCGGCGATCTTCATCGATACCCTGGCGATCCCGAGCGATGCCGCCAACCCGCAACTGGCCTACCGCCTGCTCGATTTCCTGATCGACCCGCCAATCGCACTGCGCAACGCGCTCAACTCTCGTTTCTATGCACCGCTGCCTAACGAGACGCCAGCCATGCAGAGCTTCGCAAAAGCGCACCCGGCACAGGTGCTGACGACCGATCAAAGACGACGCAGTTATCTGCTCGAGAGCGTGCCCACCTCACAACGCAAGATCCTCGATGAAGCCTGGCAGGACCTGAAGAGGAACCGCTATTGAAGCCCCAGGCGATTGAGGCGCTCTCGGCATGCGCGCCCTGGATAGGGCGCGGCAAGCAGCACAGCGACAAAGCAGCAAATTCCCCTACGAGGCCCCGCCAATACCAACAAGCTCGGGCCACTCAAGCCCCTCAGGAGACCCCATGAGCGAAATTCAGTTACTGCCCAAAGTACGCCAATACCTGCAACGCGATCACGGCCACTTCATCGACGGCCAGTACCGCGCGGGCACCTCCAGCCGGCACGTTCCCATCGTCAACCCGGCCAACGGCGAAGTGATCGCACAGATCACCTGCGCCACCGCCGACGAGGTCGAGTCGGCCGTCGCGGCCGCCCGGCGCAGCTTCAAGGGCGAGTGGGCACAGACTTCGCCTTATCAGCGCGGCGTGGTCCTCAACCGCCTGGCCGACCTGATGGAAGCCAACGGCGAGGAACTGGCGCAGCTGGAAACCCTGTGCTCGGGCAAATCCATCCACCTCTCGCGCATGTTCGAAGTCGGCCAGAGCGCCATCTTCCTGCGCTACTACGCCGGCTGGGCGACCAAGATCAGCGGCGAGACCATGACCCCGTCGTTCCCGTCCATGGCCGGCGAGCAGTACACCGCCATGACGCGCCGTGAGCCAGTCGGCGTGGTCGCGGGCATCGTGCCCTGGAATTTCTCGGTAATGATCGCCATCTGGAAGCTCGGCGCAGCCCTAGCAACCGGCTGCACGCTGATCCTCAAGCCGAGCGAATTCACCCCGATCACCCTGCTGCGCCTGGCCGAACTGGCCATAGAAGCAGGCTTACCGGCAGGCGTACTGAACGTGGTCAACGGTACGGGTGAAGTCGGTGCCCAGCTGATCGAACACCCCAAGGTAGCCAAGGTTTCGTTCACCGGCTCGGTCCCAACGGGCCTCAAGGTCGGTCAGAGCGCAATGGCCGCCAACCTGACCCGCGTGACCCTGGAGCTGGGCGGCAAGAACGCCGCCGCACTCTTGCCCGATGCGGATATCGATGCCGCCGTGGCCGGCCTGATCCAGACGGGCTACGTGCACCAGGGCCAGGTCTGCGCCTCGCCGGAGCGCATCTATGTGCACCGCTCGCAGCTCGATGAAACCCTGGCCAAGTTCGCCGCAGCGGTGAAGGGCATGAGCATTGGCTCGCCACTGGACGAGAGCGTGCAGTTCGGCCCGCTGGCCAACAAGCCGCAGTTCGACAAGGTGTCGCAATTTCTCGCCGCGGCCCGCCATGACAACCAGGTCATCTGTGGCGGCAACCCGCTTGCGGGCTCGGGCTTCTACGTCGAACCCACCGTGCTCCTGGCCAACGGCCCGCAGGATCGCTTCCTGCACGAGGAAACCTTCGGCCCGATTCTCTGCGTAGTGCCTTACGACGAAGTGGATGAACTGCCGGCACTGATCAATGACTCGCCCTTCGGCCTCACCGCCAGCATCTGGACCAACGACCTGTCCCGTGCGCTGCGCCTGATCCCGCAGATCGAGGCAGGCACGGTCTACGTCAACATGCACACCTTCCTCGACCCATCGGTGCCCTTCGGCGGCATCAAGGCATCCGGCATGGGGCGCGAGTTCGGCAGCGCCTTCATCGATGACTATACCGAGCTGAAGTCGGTGCTCATTCGCTACTGAGGGTAGGGCGCCCGGCCAGATTCGCTGGTCGGGCGCCTTGCTGCATGCGCGCGGGTGCAGCCGATGAGATTGAAACGACGGGCAGTTGCGCTGCAGTGCCCGCTGCTCGGGTTACTTCTGCGTGCTCAGGAAGCACGCCACTGCCTGGCGATCCTCGGCATTCGCCAGGCCCATGTAGGGCATGTAGGTACCGGCCACGAATGCCTGAGGTGAAGCGATGAACTGCTCCAGGCTTTGCATCTGCCATTCGACCGCCTTCGCCTTCATCGCCTGGGAATAGCTGAAACCAGGCAGACTCCCCGAGGTTCGACCAAACAGGCCCTTGAGATTCGGCCCCATCTTGGTGGCACCGCCCACGGCGACCGAATGGCACACCGAGCATTCGCTGGTAAACAGCGCCTCACCCTTGTGCTGCTGCGCAGTGGTGCATTGCGCCGCGAACACAGGCGCAGACAGCAGCAGGCAGCCAAGGCCGGCCAGCTTGGTTAGGGTTTTCAAAGCAGAACCTCACATCATCCAGTTTCTGAACAGGCCAGCGGCGATGTCGCCAAACTCAGCCGTTTGCCCTCTGGATTGTCCTCGCTCGGCAGCGAGGGGGTTTTATTGCCTGTGCCAGGCCCCTTTGCCAACTTGCCAAAATGGGAAAAGCGCCGCGCCAGCCCCTGACAGAGGCCGGCGGCCACGCGCACGACTGATACAGGCTGCGCCTAGCGCCCGCTGTAGCGCTTGCGGTAATCGCTCGGGGATACCCCGAAGCGCGCCTTGAAGGCCGTGGAGAAGTAGCTGGAGTCGGTAAAACCCCATTCGTAGCCCAGAGCCGAGAGCTTCTGCTCGCTGCCGGCCTGACGCAGCGTCTCGGCGCAGAAGTCCAAGCGCCGGTTCTTGATGTACTGCGCCACGACCAGGCCCTTCTTGGCGAACATGCGATACAGACCCCGCATCGAAACACCCACCTCCCGGGCGATGGCCTCCGGGCAGAGCTCCTCGCTGCAGATATGTTCGTCAATGAAACGCAGCGTCTTGCGGAACAGCCGCTCGTGGGCGTCGGGAACGCTGTCGCTGGCACACAATACGGGCCGCAACAGGCTGACCAGCGCCTCAAGGGTCGCCTCGCTCTCGCTGACGCTCAGCGCACCCTGCTGGGTCGACTCGAGAATCAGGCGGTTGGCCATTGCCGCCATCGGCGCGCTGGCGGGAATGCGCTGAGCGCAATGCACTTCGGTGAAGCGCCGACTCTGCTCAAGCAGGTGGCGCGGAAGGATCAGGGAGATCTGCCGCGAAGAATCCTCGTAGAGAAAATTGTTCGGCACGCTGGAGTCGATCAGGGTGATATCGCCTGGCTGCATTTCCACGCAGTTACCCGCTTGCTCCATGCCTGCACGCCCCGACAACTGGGACACCAGGTAGAAATGCTTGCAGTCACTCTGCGCTATTTCCTTCGACGAGCGAAACAGGCGCGCCTGGGTAATGTCAACGAAACTCAATCTCAGCGCACCCGTCTGGTGCTCACGGATGGAGCCGGAGAATCCTTCACCCAGGCATTGGGCATCGAAATGCCCGCACACTTGATTGACGTCATGCAGCCAGCCATCGAAGCGGCCGGCTATTTCTGCTCGTAAGATCGTCATGGCTTTAGAGCCTCACACTCGGCTGGATCTTGTTATAGGTTGCCGCTGTGCCAGATTGTTACCGTCAGCAGTTACTACTTTAGCCCTCCGAAACGCTGATAGAAACTTTCACTGGCATCAGGCAGAGGGCCATCGGCCGTTTCCAGCGTGGCATTCAGCCAGGCCTCGGCACTGCAATAGATGAGACGGTAAATATTGCGACACAGCTGACGTGCAGCACGCCCTTCCCAGTCGCCCGGGAGGAGCTCATCCGGCAACTGCGGATCGCGCAGCAGCAACCGGCGATACTCATGGATCAGCAAGGTTCGCGCCAGAAAGCAGTCTGCAGGCTTCAGGCTTTCCTGCTCCCTCAGCTCCTTCCACAGCGGGCGGAACAGCTGGATGAATTCACTGTAATGCCTGCCCAGCTCATCGATGTTCCAGCTCTCGCGAACCTGGGCGCGTAGCGCTCTCGAAGCCAGGACATCCTGGGTGCGGGTCTCGAAGATGATGCTGTCGTCCAGGGCATCGAGCTCCTGCAGCGTCGCGCTGACGTCGACCCGGTCGCAGCGGGGGTTGGCCAGCACCGTCGGCGCGATTGCACCAAAACCTTGCCACTCCAGCTCTTCGCGCACCTGTTTGCGCTTGTCCTGCGACAACTGCGAAAGCACCACCAGGCACCAGGCACCGTCCCACACCGGCACACTGGAGCTGTAGACCCGCTTGAAGGCCTTCTCGAAGCGGCGCCGACCGGCGCCGGTCAGGCTGTAGTAACTGCGCCGCCCGACCTTCTCGGCGCTCAACCAGCCTTCCTTGGTCAAACGAAAGATCGAGGTGCGGATCAGCCGCTCGTTGATGCCCATGGGCTCGAGCAACTGAATCAGGCTACCCAGCCACACGGTACCGCCATGGGGTTCTATGGCATCGCCGTACAGGGTGATGATCAGCGAGCTGGCGCGAATCGGCGTCTGCTGCTGGAAGCGGGTGATGAGTTGGTCCAAGGGAGCAAGCGAAGTCATGGGCATTCTGGAAGCGGAAAAGATGCCGAATATACCCGCTGGTACTTCGGCATGACCATCGGCGCGGGGCGCCGTTTCGAGTTCAGCGGGCTCATGGCGACGAACTCCCCTTGGGCCGCAGTCCCCGGTCGGCGATGCGTGGCCGCTGCGCCTCGACGGCCGGCAGCGGTTCGCAGACCGCGAGGCTCTCCATGCAACGCCGAGCCAGCACCTGGTATTCATGGGTGCCTGTGCGTTTCCAGGCCACTTCCTCATCGCTGAGGCTGCGTTTGACCTGCGCCGGCGCGCCCATCACCAGTGACTGCTCGGGGCAGCTGAAACCTGCCTTGACGAAGGCAGTGGCAGAAACGAAGGAGCGCGCGGCGATCTCGGCGCCATCCATCACCACGGCATTCATGCCCACCAGTACGTCTTCGCCAATTTGGCAGCCATGCAGCACGGCGCCGTGGCCGATATGGCCATTGCGCCCGACCACGGTGTCGCTGTCGGGAAAGCCATGCATGACGCAGGTGTCCTGGATGTTGGCGCCTTCTTCGAGGATGATCCGGCCGAAATCGCCACGCAGACTGGCCAACGGCCCGACATAGCAGCCCGGGCCGATGATCACGTCGCCGATCAACACCGCGCTGGGATGTACGTAGGCCGTGGGGTGCACCACAGGCACCAGGCCATCGAGGCTATAGCAGGTCATCGGCACGCTCCCAGGCAGCGACATGACGGCGACTCTGCACCACGACGAAACGCCGCACGACGAAGGCCATGTCGGTAATCGAGGCGTTCGCCGCCGGGTTGCCGCCGCTGGCATGAAAGTCACTGAAGGCAGCCGACTGGTTGACCAGCACGCCGCCATCGAGGTTGATCGACAATGCCACCGCCACCTCCTGGGACAGCGCTTCGGCACGCTCCAGCACCTTGTCGTCGGTGCTGTAGACGCCCAGGGTCAGGGCGCCTTTCTCGGCGATCAGCTCACCGGCGAGTTGCAGGCTGTGGGCACTGTCGTCGGTGGCGATGACGAAGGCGATGGGGCCAAAACGTTCTTCGCCATAGGCCTCCCTGGCGCTGGCATCGACCTGCAACAGCAGCGGCGTGTGCACGCGCGCCCCCGGAAATTGCGGATGCTCGCGAACTTCGCTGTCGAGCAGTAGTTCACCCAGCCTCCGGCAAGCCTGGATACGCTCGGCAGTAGCGTCCGACTGGATGGCGCCGAGCACCGCGCAGGCGCGCTCGTTGTCGCCGAGAAAGTCACGGATGGCGCCAGCCAGGCCCTGGGCCACCTCGTCGAAGGACAGATGGCCGTCGGCAGTGGCGATACCGCCGCGTGGCACGTAGATGGCCTGCGGGGTGGTGCACATCTGCCCGGAATAGAGGTTCAGGGAGAGCGCCAGGTTGCGCGCCACGGCCTGGAAATCCCGCACGCTGTCGATGATCACGCTGTTGATGCCAGCTTTCTCGGTGAAGACCTGAGCCTGCCGCGCATTGGCCTCCAGCCAGTTGCCGAAGGCGCTGGAGCCGGTGAAATCCACCAACTTCACCCGCGCATCCAGCGCCAGGCGCTGACTCACGGGGGCCTCGGGAGTATCGACCACAAGACTGACCAGGGCCGGATCGAAGCCCAGCTCAGCCAGCACCTGTTGCGCCACCTTGACGCTCATCGCCAGCGGCAGGATGGCGCCCGGGTGCGCCTTGACCATGACCGGGTTGCCGCTGACCAGGCTGGCGAACAGCCCGGGGTAGGTGTTCCAAGTCGGGAAGGTGGAACAGCCGATCACCAACGCCAGGCCACGCGGCACGATGTGCCAGCGCTTGTTCAACAGCAGCGGCGCCTGCTTGCCCTGTGGCTTGATCCAGCTGGCAGTCTCCGGCACCGCGGCCATGGCCTGCCAGGCATAGGCCAGCACTTCCAGAGCACGATCCTGGGCATGCGGCCCGCCAGCCTGGAACGCCATCATGTAGGCCTGCCCACTGGTATGCATCACGGCATGCGCCAGCGTCGGGCTCAGCGCATTGAGACGCTGCAGTATTTCCATGCAGGCCCCCAGGCGCGCGCGCGGCCCGGCATCACGCCAGGCCGGCAGAGCCGCCTGCAGGCGCGTCATCAGCGCATCGGCATCGTACTGGTCGTAGCTCACGCCCAATTCCAGCCCATAAGGGGAGCGCTCGCTCCCTACTCGCGCCAGCGGGTCCGGCCCTTCCAGCTCGAAATGCCGCCCCAGCAGCGCCTCGAATTGCGCCTGCGCGTTCTGCACCGAGGCCTCCGGGTACTGCTTGAGGCTCTCGGGGAACGGCGACCAGTAGCCCCGCTCGCCAATGGCCTCGACGGCACGTTGCAGGGTCGGGCGGTGACGCTCGAACAACTCGATAGCGGCAACCTGGGCTTGCGTGGACATGAAGAACTCCTCGACCCATACAGGCCTTGAAAATGGCGCAAATAAACACGCTTCGTTTCATTTTTTGTATCACATAAGAAAAACATAGAAAAGCGCCAGTTTCTGTATCGGATGCCAGGCACCCCTGCGCAAACCCCATAAACACGTCAAGAACGCCGAATAAAGCTAGCCCTGAGCATGGCTCGGGGAATCCCACGACCGCATGCCCGCGCCATTCTCACCACAAAAAGACACGTAAATATTATTTTTCACTCTTGTTTTGTATCGCTTTGTGCATATACTCGAAGCCAGGTCGAGCCGTGAACTAGCGGCTCGTCTCCGCGAAGGGCACCGCCCCGAGCCACTAATCAATAAGAGCGGCTGGCACCAAGCCGCGCGTGCAGCAGAGGACGTTCGCCATGCCTCGTACCCTTGCCGTCCTGCAGCCAGAGCAGGGCGTCCGCCTAATCACCTTGCAGCGCCCCGAGGCGCTCAATGCGCTGAACACCGAATTGCTCGCCGAGCTGGCCAGCGAACTGGATCTCGCCGAGCAGGACATCAACACCCGCGTGGTGGTCATCACCGGCAGCCGCAAGACATTCGCCGCCGGCGCCGATATCAAGGAAATGGCCGAGCGCGATCTGGTGGGCATCCTCAATGACCCACGCCTGGCGCACTGGCAGCGCATCACCCGCTTCAGCAAACCGCTGATCGCCGCCATCAATGGCTTCTGCCTGGGCGGAGGCTGCGAGCTGGCCATGCACGCCGACATCCTCATCGCCGGCGAGGACGCGCGCTTCGGCCAGCCGGAAATCAACCTCGGCATCATGCCCGGCGCTGGCGGCACCCAGCGTCTGCTACGCGCGGTGGGCAAATCCCTGGCCATGCAGATGGTGCTCGGTGGCGAGTCCATCGACGCCCGCCACGCCCTGCGTGCCGGACTGGTCAGCGAAGTGACCCAGCCTGAATTCACGGTCGAGCGGGCCATGGCCATCGCCCGCCTGATCGCCCAGAAGGCGCCGCTGGCCGTGCGCCTGGCGAAAGAGGCCGTGCTCAAGGCCGAGGACACCGACCTGGCCAGCGGCCTGCGCTTCGAGCGCCACGCCTTCACCCTGCTGGCCGGCACCCGCGACCGCGACGAAGGCATCCGCGCCTTCCAGGAAAAGCGTCGTCCCGACTTCACCGGCCAGTGACCACTGGCCACCCTCTCCCGCCGCACCGGAGCGCCCGAGACATGACCTTCGACCACATCCTCTTTGCCATCGAGGCGGGTGTCGCCACCCTCAGCCTCAATCGCCCAGAGCAACTGAACAGCTTCAACGCCAAGATGCACGGCGAAGTCCGCGAAGCCCTCAAGCAGGTACGCCAGAACCCGGAGGTTCGCGTCCTGTTGCTGACTGGTGAGGGCCGTGGCTTCTGCGCCGGTCAGGATCTGGCCGACCGCAACGTCGCGCCGGACAGCGCCGCGCCGGATCTGGGCGCCTCCATCGAGCAGTTCTACAACCCGCTGATCCGCACCCTGCGCGACCTGCCCATGCCGGTGATCTGCGCGGTCAACGGCGTCGCCGCCGGCGCCGGGGCCAATATCCCCCTGGCTTGCGACCTGGTGTTGGCCGCCCGTTCCGCCAGCTTCATCCAGGCCTTCTGCAAGATCGGCCTGATCCCCGACTCCGGCGGCACCTGGACCCTGCCACGCCTGGTCGGCATGGCCCGTGCCAAGGCCCTGGCCCTGCTGGGCGAGCGCCTCAGCGCCGAGCAGGCCGAGCAGTGGGGGTTGATCTACCGCGTGGTGGACGACGCCGAGCTGCGCGACGAAGCCCTCAAGCTGGCCCGCCATCTGGCGACCCAGCCCACCTACGGCCTGGCGCTGATCAAGCGCAGCCTCAACGCCAGCCTGAACAACGGCTTCGACGAGCAACTGGAACTGGAGCGCGATCTGCAGCGCCTGGCCGGTCGCAGCGAGGACTACCGCGAGGGCGTCAGCGCCTTCATGGCCAAACGCACCCCTGCCTTCAAAGGACGCTGAGCCCATGCCTGCCCTGCCCAACACCTCACTCGTCGCCGTCATCGGCGCCGGCGCCATGGGTGCCGGCATCGCCCAGGTGGCGGCCCAGGCCGGCCATCCGGTGCGCCTCTATGACAACCGCCCCGGCGCCGCCGCCCAGGCCGTGGAGGGCATCGCCCGCCAGCTCGCTCGCCTGGTCGAGAAAGGCAAGCTCGACGCCGACGCACAACGTGCCATCGTCGCTCGCCTGCAACCTGCAGACGCACTGCAAGAGCTGGCCGATGCCCACCTGGTGATCGAAGCCATAGTCGAGAACCTGGAGGTCAAACGCAGCCTGCTGCGCGAACTGGAAGCGCTGTGCGCCCCCACCTGCATCCTCGCCAGCAACACCTCGTCGCTGTCGATCACCAGCCTGGCCACCGGCCTGAAGCACCCTGGTCGGGTGATCGGCATGCACTTCTTCAACCCGGCACCGCTGATGGCTCTGGTGGAGATCGTATCGGGCCTGGACAGCGACCCTGCGCTGGCCGACAGCCTGCATGCCACCGCCAAAGCCTGGAACAAGAAGCCGGTGCACACCCGCTCCACTCCGGGCTTCATCGTCAATCGCGTGGCGCGCCCCTTCTATGCCGAAAGCCTACGCCTGCTGCAGGAAGGCGCCGCCGACTGCGCCACGCTCGATGCGCTGCTGCGTGATGCCGGTGGCTTTCGCATGGGCGCCTTCGAGCTCACCGACCTGATCGGCCATGACGTCAACTACGCCGTCACCTGCTCGGTGTTCGACGCCTACTACGGCGACTTCCGCTTCCAGCCTTCGCTGATCCAGAAGGAACTGGTCGACGCCGGCCGCCTGGGCCGCAAGAGCGGTCGCGGCTTCTACGACTACGCCGAAGGTGCCCAGCGCCCCAACGCCAGCGAGTTGAGCAGCGACCTGAGCGTCGACGGCTGCGTGGTGGAGGGCGACCTGGGTGCGGCCGAGCCGCTGCTGGCACGCCTGCAGGCGGCCGGTCTGGCGGTGACCCGGCGTGACGGCGCCGGCCTGCTGCGGGTCGGTGACGCGGTGCTGGCACTCTCCGACGGGCGCCTGGCCAGCCAGCGTGCCCGCGAGGATGGCCTGGCCAACCTGGTGCTGCTGGATCTGGCGCTGGACTACGCCAAGGCCAGCCGCCTCGGCATCAGCTGGGCAGCCGACACCTCCAAACTCGCCCGCGACCAGGCCGTGGCGCTGCTGCAACGCGCCGGCATCACGGCCAGCCCGCTGGCCGACCTGCCGGGCCTCGCCGTACTGCGCACCGTCGCCATGCTCGCCAACGAGGGCGCCGATGCCGTGCTGCAAGGCGTTGGCTCGGCGGCGGACATCGACCTGGCCATGCAGGCCGGCGTCAATTACCCCCGGGGGCCGCTGGCCTGGGCCGACGCCATCGGCCTGCCGAGCGTGCTGCGCATTCTCGACAACCTGCAGGCGGCCTACGGCGAAACCCGCTACCGCCCATCACTGCTGCTGCGGCGTCATGCCGTCGAAGGGAGGGTCTTCCATGACCAACTATGAAGCACTGTCATTGGCAGTGGAGTGCGGCCGCGCGCTGTTCGAGCGCGACAGCGCCAGCCAGGCCATGGGCATGCGCCTGATCTCCGTGGCACCCGGCCAGGCACAGGTCGGCATGAGCGTGCGCGCCGACATGGTCCAGGGCCACGGCACCTGCCACGGCGGCTACCTGTTCGCCCTGGCCGACTCGGCCTTCGCCTTTGCCTGCAACAGCTATAACGAGGCCACCGTGGCCATCGGCTGCAGCATCGACTATGTGGCCCCGGCCAGCCTGGGTGACACCCTTACCGCCCAGGCCAGCGAGCAGAGCCGCAGCGGACGCACCGGCAACTACGACGTGCGTATCGAGAACCAGAACGGGCAACTGATCGCCCTGTTCCACGGCAAATCCTACAGAGTGCGCGGCACAGTGCTGGCGCAGGAGACCCCTGATGAATGACGCCCAACTGCACGATGCCCTGATCATCGACGCCGTGCGCACCCCCATTGGCCGCTATGCCGGCGCGCTGGCCAGCGTGCGTGCCGACGACCTCGGCGCCATCCCTATTCGCGCCCTGCGCGAGCGCCACCCGGAGCTGGACTGGAACGCGGTGGACGACGTGATCTACGGCTGCGCCAACCAGGCCGGCGAGGACAACCGCAACGTCGCGCGCATGGCCGCGCTGCTCGCCGGCCTGCCGCAGAGCGTGCCCGGCACCACCCTCAACCGCCTGTGCGGTTCCGGCCTCGATGCTGTGGGCAGCGCGGCGCGCGCCCTGCGCTGCGGCGAGGCCGGACTGATGATCGCTGGCGGCGTCGAGTCCATGTCCCGCGCGCCACTGGTTATGGGCAAGGCGGAAACCGCCTTCTCGCGCCAGGCCGAGCTGTTCGACACCACCATCGGCTGGCGCTTCGTCAACCCGCTGATGCAGGCCGAGTTCGGCATCGACTCCATGCCGGAGACGGCCGAAAACGTCGCCGCGCAATTCGCCATCTCCCGCGCCGACCAGGACGCCTTCGCCCTGCGTAGCCAACAGCGCGCCGCCGCCGCCCAGGCCAACGGACGCCTGGCGAAAGAGATCGTCGCCGTGGAGATTGCCCAGCGCAAAGGGCCACCCAAGGTAGTGAGCCAGGACGAACATCCGCGTGGCGACACCACCCTGGAGCAACTGGCCAGACTGGGCACGCCGTTCCGCGCCGGCGGCTCGGTCACCGCCGGCAACGCCTCGGGCGTCAACGACGGCGCCTGCGCCCTGCTCCTGGCCAGCCCCGCCGCCGCCCGCCAGCACGGGCTGGAGGCCCGCGCCAGAGTGGTCGGCATGGCCAGCGCCGGGGTCGAGCCACGCATCATGGGCATCGGCCCGGTGCCAGCCACCCGCAAGGTGCTGGAGCTGACCGGGCTGACCCTGGCCGAGATGGACGTGATCGAACTCAACGAAGCCTTCGCCGCCCAGGGCCTGGCCGTGCTGCGCGAACTGGGCCTGGCCGACGACGACGCCAGGGTCAACCCCAACGGCGGCGCCATCGCCCTCGGCCATCCACTGGGCATGAGCGGCGCCCGCCTGGTCACCACCGCCCTGCATGAACTGGAAGAACGCGGTGGCCGCTACGCCCTGTGCACCATGTGCATCGGCGTCGGCCAGGGCATCGCCCTGATCATCGAACGAATTTGACTCACGAAGGAGCGCACGCCCTGCCATTCATCGTGAAAGCGGCGGACTGGCAGGCACAGCAAAGACTCTGACACGGAGCGCGAACTACCCCAAGAACCGGGAGCGCTATGCTCCCTCATGACACTCGCGGCCCCTGCCGGGCTGGCGTACAAGAACAACTCGAGTGAAACCATGAACATGTACCATGATGCCCAACGTGCCCTGCTTGACCCGATCGAAACCGCCAGCGTCGATGAACTGCGCCAGCACCAGCTGCAGCGCATGCGCTGGAGCCTGAAACACGCCTACGACAACGTGCCACTCTACCGCCGCCGCTTCGACGAGGCCGGCATACACCCGGACGACCTCAAGTCACTGGACGACCTGGCCAAGTTCCCCTTCACCAGCAAGGGTGACCTGCGCGACAACTACCCCTTCGGCATGTTCGCCGTGCCACAGAGCGAGGTCGTGCGCGTCCATGCCTCCAGCGGCACCACCGGCAAACCGACCGTGGTGGGCTACACGCAGAACGACATCGACACCTGGGCCAACGTGGTGGCGCGCTCGATTCGCGCAGCCGGCGGGCGCAAGGGCGACAAGGTGCATGTCTCCTACGGCTACGGCCTGTTCACCGGCGGCCTCGGCGCGCATTACGGCGCCGAGCGCCTGGGCTGCACCGTGATCCCCATGTCCGGTGGCCAGACCGAGAAGCAGGTGCAACTGATCCGCGACTTCCAGCCCGACATCATCATGGTCACGCCGTCGTACATGCTGAACCTGGCGGACGAGATCGAGCGCCAGGGCATCGACCCGCACAAGCTGGCGCTGCGCCTCGGCATCTTCGGCGCCGAACCCTGGACGGCCGAGCTGCGCCGGGCCATCGAGGAGCGCCTGGGCATCACCGCCCTGGACATCTACGGCCTGTCGGAAATCATGGGGCCAGGTGTCGCCATGGAATGCGCCGAAAGCAAGGATGGCCCGACCATCTGGGAAGACCACTTCTACCCCGAGATCATCGACCCGGTGACCGGCCAGGTGCTACCGGACGGCGAGTACGGCGAGCTGGTGTTCACCTCCCTGTCCAAGGAGGCGCTGCCGATGATCCGCTACCGCACCCGCGACCTCACCCGCCTGCTGCCTGGAACCGCACGCCCGATGCGGCGCATGGACAAGATCACCGGCCGCAGCGACGACATGCTGATCATCCGTGGCGTGAACGTGTTCCCGACCCAGATCGAAGAGCAGGTGCTGAAGGTTCGCCAGCTCTCCGAGAACTATGAGATCCACCTGTTCCGCAACGGCAATCTGGACAGCATCGAGATCCATGTCGAACTCAAGCACGAGCACGATGGCCTGGGCGAAGCCCAGCAGCAGTCCCTGTGCAACGAGTTGTCGAAGCACATCAAGACCTACATTGGCATCAGCTCGCGCATCGTCCTGCGTCCCAGCTATTCGCTGAAACGCTCCGAAGGCAAGGCCTGCCACGTGTACGACAAGCGCAACCTGTAAGCGCACCACTGTGCGAGGCGCTGCATTGCCAGCGCCTCGCACGCCTACCCCCTCACCGACAACAACCCGAGATGCAGCCGACTGCCTCACGGCTGCATTCGCTCATCAAATAAAACCGAAATATAAAACAAGAATATATTTTTGTGTCTCTTTATAGAGCATCCCGTGCCACGGCTCTGGGCGCTATCTACGCCACGGAAAATTCTATTGCCGCTAGACGCTATCGGACTCCAAGCGCACTTATGACGCTTTCCCCTTCCTCGCTCATGACCAGAAAGCATGAGGACGGCTTTCAGATACGATACAAAAATCTAATCCGATACACATTTTAGTGTTTGATATTTTTTTACGTATCATTTAAAAATATCACCATGGCAACGCCACCCCACGAACCCCGCACAGCTGGAGAACGGCATGTACGCACAATTGGTTGAGACCGGCGTGAAGCGCGTGAAGACGCTGGAGGAAATGCCTCCCGAGGAACGCGCCTTCCAGGAAAAGATCGACGCTGAAATCAAGATCGAACCGAAGAACTGGATGCCCGACGGTTACCGCCAGACGCTGATCCGGCAGATGTCCCAGCACGCCCACTCGGAGATCGTCGGCATGCTGCCCGAAGGCAACTGGGTGACCCGCGCCCCGACCCTCAAGCGCAAGCTGCAATTGATGGCCAAGATCCAGGACGAAGCCGGCCACGGCCTGTACCTGTACAGCGCCATGGAAACCCTGGGCGCCTGCCGTGACGAGGAAATCGCCAAGCTGCATGCCGGCAAGGTGAAGTACTCGAGCATCTTCAACTACCCGACCCTGAACTGGGCCGACATGGGTGCCGTGGGCTGGCTGGTGGACGGTGCTGCCATCGTCAATCAGGTGGTGCTGCAACGCACCTCCTACGGCCCCTACTCGCGCGCCATGGTCCGCATCTGCAAGGAAGAGTCCTTCCACCAGCGCCAGGGCTACGAAATCCTCCTGCACATGATGCGTCACGGTAACCAGGCGCAGCAGGACATGGTGCAGGACGCCATCAACCGCCTCTGGTGGCCGGCCCTGATGATGTTCGGCCCGAGCGATGCCGACTCCCCCAACAGCGCCCAGTCCATGGCCTGGAAGATCAAGCGCCAGAGCAACGACGAGCTGCGCCAGCGCTTCATCGACCAGACCATGCCGCAACTGCAGCTGCTCGGCTGCACGGCCCCCGACCCCGACCTGAAGTGGAACGAAGAACGCGGCCACTACGACTTCGGCGAGATCGACTGGAGCGAGTTCTACGCCGTGCTCAAGGGCAACGGCCCGTGCAACCACGAACGCATCGCCACCCGCCGCAAGGCCATCGAAGACGGTGCCTGGGTGCGTGAAGCCGCCGTGGCTTATGCGCGCAAACAACAACACAAACTCGACGCCGCCTGAACCGACAACCCCTGCCCCGCCAATGCGGGCCAGCGCGAGGAGATACGCACATGAGTGAATGGACCCTTTTCGAGGTCTTCGTCCGCAGCAAGCACGGCCTCAACCACAAGCATGTCGGCAGCGTGCATGCCGCCGATGCGCCAATGGCCATCGAGAACGCCCGCGAGCTGTACACCCGACGCAACGAGGGCGTGAGCCTGTGGGTGGTGCCCTCGGCACTGATCACCGCCTCCTCCCCGGATGAGAAAGAGCCGCTGTTCGACCCATCCCAGGACAAGGTCTACCGCCACGCCAGTTTCTACGAGTTGCCCGCCGAAGTCGGCCACATGTGAGGCACCAGCCATGACCGCCCAGCACGATCTGATCGAATACCTCCTGCGCCTCGGCGACAGTGCCCTGATCCAGGGCCAGCGCCTGTGCGAATGGTGTGGCCGCGCCCCGGCCCTGGAAGAGGAACTGGCGTTGATGAACGTCGGCCTCGACCTGGTGGGCCAGGCCCGCAACTGGCTGGAATATGCCGCCGAACTGCTCAACGATGGCCGCGATGCCGATCACCTGGCCTTCCGCCGCGATGAGCGCGCCTATCGCAACCTGCTGCTGGTGGAGCAGCCCAACGGCGACTTCGCCGTCACCATGACCAAGCAGTTCCTCTACGACGCCTGGCACTTCCAGGTGCTGCACGGCCTGTCCAGCTCCACGGATGCACGCATCGCCGGCATCGCCGCCAAGGCCCTCAAGGAAGTCACCTACCACCTGCGCCGCTCCAGCGAGTGGGTGCAGCGCCTGGGTGACGGCACCGAGCACAGCCACCAGCGCATGCTCACCGCCGTGCAGGAACTGTGGCGCTTCAGCGTCGAGCTGGTGAATGCCGACGACCTCGAGCAACGCCTGTGCGAGGCCGGCATCGCGCCCGCCCAGCAGGACGTCACCGCCGGCTGGCAAGCCAAGGTGGCCGACACCTTCGCCCGCGCCACCCTGCCCGTGCCGGAAGCGGCCAGCCACTTCTACCTTTCCGGGCGCCGCGGCCTGCATACCGAGCACCTGGGCCTGTTGCTGGCCGAAATGCAGTTCCTTCAGCGGGCCTACCCCGATGCCAGCTGGTGAGCTGATCGCCAGCGACCGCGCGCCCCTGGGGGCCGGTGACGTCGATCGCGCCTGGCAGGTACTGGACGCGGTGATGGACCCGGAAGTCCCGGTGGTCAGCGTGGTCGACCTCGGCATCGTGCGCGCGCTGAGCCCCGACGGCGGCACCCTGCATGTGCTGGTGACTCCCACCTACTCCGGCTGCCCGGCTACCGAGGTCATCGAACGGGACATCGAGCAGGCGCTGCTGCAGGCGGGTTTCGCCCCGCGCCTGGAGCGCTGCCTGACGCCCGCCTGGACCACGGACTGGATCAGCGCCGCAGGCCGTGAACGACTGCGCGCCTACGGCATCGCCCCGCCACAGGGCAGCGCCAGCAAGCGCAGCCTGCTCGGCGAAGAGGTGGAGATCTGCTGCCCGCAGTGCGGCAGTGCTCACACCGAACGGCTCAGCGAATTCGGCTCCACCGCCTGCAAGGCCCTGCACCGCTGCAAGGACTGCCTGGAACCATTCGATTACTTCAAGTGCATCTAGAGGAGCGGGAGAAACGTCGCGAGCGCAATGTTTCTCCGCCGGAGAACAACAATGAGCAAGTTCCACAGCCTGACCATCAAGGACGTCCGCGCCGAAACCCGTGACGCGGTGTCCATCGCCTTCGACGTTCCCGGCGACCTGGCCGACGCCTTCCACTTCACCCAGGGCCAGTACCTGGTGCTGCGCACCGAGCTGGACGGCGAGGAAGTACGGCGCTCCTACTCCATCTGCACCGGCACCGGCGATGGCGAGCTGCGGGTGGCCATCAAGCGCGTCGCCGGTGGCCGTTTCTCCTGCTACGCCAACGACCAGCTACGGGTCGGCCAGCAGCTCGAAGTCATGCCGCCGGATGGCCGCTTCTTCGTGCCCATCGAGCCCAGCCGTCGCGGCAACTACCTGGCCGTGGCCGCCGGCAGCGGCATCACGCCGATCCTGTCGATCATCAAGACCACCCTCGAGCGCGAACCGCAAAGCCGCTTCACCCTGCTCTACGGCAACCGCTCCAGCGCCTCGGCACTGTTTCGTGAGCAGTTGGAGGATCTGAAGAACCGCTACCTGCAACGCCTCAACCTGATCTTCGTGTTCAGCCGCGAGCAACAGGACGTGGATCTGTACAACGGTCATATCGATGCCGGCAAATGCAGCCAGCTGTTCAGCCGCTGGATCCAGGTCGATGCGCTGGACGCCGCCTTTATCTGCGGCCCGCAGAGCATGACTGAAACCGTGCGGGAGCAATTGCGCGAGCACGGCATGCCCAGCGAGCGCATCCACTTCGAACTGTTCGCCAGCGAAGGCGGCGCCGCTCGCCGCGAAGCACGCGAGGCAGCCCGCAGCGCCGACAGCGTCAGCAGCCAGATCACCGTCATCAGCGACGGCCGCGCCCTGAACTTCGAGCTGCCACGCAACACCCAGAGCGTGCTCGACGCCGGCAACGCCCAGGGCCTGGAACTGCCCTACTCGTGCAAGGCCGGGGTGTGCTCCACCTGCAAGTGCAAGGTCATCGAAGGCGAGGTGGAAATGGACAGCAACTTCGCCCTGGAGGACTACGAGGTGGCCGCCGGCTACGTGCTCTCGTGCCAGTCCTATCCGGTCAGCGAAAAGGTCGTCCTCGACTTCGACCAACTCTGACAGCGCCCTGCCAAGGCCTCACCCGAATCGTAGGAGCGAGCTCTGCTGGCGAAACGTTGGCTCGAGCATGTGTTCGCTCGCGAGCAGAGCTCGCTCCTACAAAGGACTCCACCCGCTTCACCTGCGTCGCACCGCCTCTACAACCACAACAAGAGAGAGCAAACATGAGCCCGCACGACCTCGAACGCATCAGCCAGCACCCGGACTTCATCCAGCTGGTACGGCGCAAGCAGCGCCTCACCTGGTCACTCACCGCCGCCATGCTGGTCATCTACTACGGCTTCGTGCTGCTGGTGGCCTTCGCTCCCGGCGCGCTCGGCCAGTCCCTCAGCGGTGGCGTCACCAGCGTCGGCATGCTGGTGGGCGTCGGCGTGATCCTGCTGTCGTTCGCCCTGACCGGCATCTACGTCGCGCAGACCAACAGCGTCATCGACCCGCTCAACGACAAGGTCAAAGAGGTGCTCGCCCCATGAAAGCACTCACTTCCCTGCTGCTCGGCGCCGGCCTGCTGGCCTCGCCGCTGGCCTTCGCCGCCGACAGCGGCCGCCCGCTGAACTGGACGGCCATCTACATGTTCCTGGCCTTCGTCCTGTTCACCCTCGGTATTACTCGCTGGGCCGCGCTGCGCACCCGCTCCACCGCCGACTTCTACACCGCCGGCGGCGGCCTCAGCGGCTTCCAGAACGGCCTGGCAATCGCCGGCGACATGATCAGCGCGGCGTCCTTCCTGGGCATCTCGGCGATGATGTTCATGAACGGCTACGACGGCCTGCTGTACGCCCTGGGCGTGCTCGCCGGCTGGCCGATCATCCTGTTCCTGATCGCCGAACGCCTGCGCAACCTGGGCAAGTACACCTTCGCCGACGTGGTGTCCTACCGCCTGGAGCAGAGCCCGATCCGCATCACCGCCGCCTTCGGCACCCTGACCGTGGCGCTGCTCTACCTGGTGGCGCAGATGGTCGGTGCCGGCAAGCTGATCGAGCTGCTGTTCGGCCTGTCGTACCTGCAAGCCGTGCTGCTGGTGGGCGTGCTGATGGTCTTCTACGTGACCTTCGGCGGCATGCTGGCCACCACCTGGGTACAGATCATCAAGGCCGTGCTGCTGCTCTCCGGCACCAGTTTCATGGCCTTCATGGTGCTGCGCCACTTCGGTTTCAGCACCGAGGCGATGTTCGCCGCCGCCACCGAGGTGCACGCCAAGGGCAGCGCGATCATGGCCCCGGGCGGACTGTTGTCGAACCCCATCGACGCCATCTCCCTGGCCCTGGGCATGATGTTCGGCACCGCCGGTCTGCCGCACATCCTCATGCGTTTCTTCACCGTCAGCGACGCCCGTGAAGCGCGCAAGAGCGTGTTCTACGCCACCGGGTTCATCGGTTACTTCTATCTGCTGCTGATCGTGGTCGGCTTCGGCGCCATCGTCATGGTCGGCACCAATCCCGAGTTCCGCGACGCCGCTGGCGCCATCATCGGCGGCGGCAACATGGTGGCGGTGCACCTGTCCCAGGCGGTGGGCGGCAGCCTGTTCCTCGGTTTCATCTCCGCCGTGGCCTTCGCCACCATCCTCGCCGTGGTGGCCGGGCTGGCACTCTCCGGTGCTTCGGCGGTGTCCCACGACCTGTATGCCTGCGTACTGCGCAAGGGCAAGGCCAGCGAGCGCGAGGAAATGCGCGTCTCGCGTATCGCCACCCTCGGCATCGGCGTGCTGGCGGTGATCCTCGGCCTGCTCTTCGAGTCGCAGAACATCGCCTTCCTCTCCGGCCTGGTGCTGGCCATCGCCGCGTCGGTCAACTTCCCGGTGCTGTTCCTTTCCATGTTCTGGAAGGGCCTGACCACGCGGGGCGCGGTCGCCGGCAGCCTCGCCGGGCTGCTCTCGGCCATCGTCCTGCTGGTGCTGAGCCCGGCGGTGTGGGTCAACGTGCTGCACCACGAAACGCCGCTGTTCCCTTACGCCAACCCGGCGCTGTTCTCCATGACCCTGGCTTTCTTCAGTGCCTGGCTGCTCTCGGTGACCGACACCTCCGAGCGCGCCCGGCAGGAACGCGGCCGCTACCTGGCGCAGTTCATCCGCTCCATGACCGGCATCGGCGCCAGTGCTGCCAGCCGCCACTGACTCCAACGGATTGACGGACACAACAACAATGAACCTCAACCGCACCACCGCACTACTCGCCACCCTGGCCCTACCTCTGGCCACGCCGGCCCTGGCCGGCTTCATCGACGACAGCAAGGCCAGCCTGGAGCTACGCAACCACTACCTCAACCGCGACTTCCGCCAGCACGGCGCGGCCCAGTCCAAGGCCGAAGAATGGGCCCAGGGCTTCACCGCGCGGATCAGTTCCGGTTTCACCGAAGGCAGCGTCGGTATCGGCCTCGACGCCATCGGCCAGTTGGGCGTCAAGCTGGATTCCAGCCGCGACCGCCGTGGCACCGGCCTGCTGCCCTTCGATCCCGCCGACAAGCAGCCGGTGGACGACTACAGCGAACTGGGGCTGACCGCCAAGCTGCGCGCTGCCAACAGCGTGCTGCGCCTGGGCACCTTGCAGCCGCAGCTACCGGTAGTCAGCTACAACGACACCCGCCTGCTGTCCTCCACCTTCCAGGGCGGGATGCTGACCAGCCAGGAGGTCGACGGTCTGACCCTCAACGGCGGCCGCCTGACCCGCGTCAACCTGCGCGACTCCTCCGGCCGTGACGACATCGGCTACGGCGCCGTCAGCAGCGATGCCTTCGATTTCGCCGGCGGCACCTACGCCATCAGCCCGCAGCTGGCGGTCAGCTACTACTACGGCAAGCTCGACGACATCTACCGTCAGCAGTTCGCCGGCCTGGTGCACAGCTTGCCGCTGCCCGGCGGCTTCAGCCTGAAGAGCGACCTGCGCTACTTCGACAGCCGTGGCGACGGCGCCGCACGTGCCGGGCGCATCGACAACCGCAACCTCAACGCCATGTTCAGCCTGAGCCAGGGTGGGCACCGCATCAGCGCCGCGTTCCAGCGCATGTCCGGCAGCAGCGCCTTTCCCTTCCTCAACGGCGGCGACCCTTACGTGGTGAACCTGGTGACCTACAACACCTTCACCCGCGCCGAGGAGGACGCCTGGCAACTGCGCTACGACTATGACTTCGCCGCCGTTGGCCTGCCGGGCCTGAGCTTCATGACCCGCTACGTCGACGGCCGCAACGCCAAGACCGCCAGCGGTGATCACGGCGAAGAGTGGGAACGCGACAGCGACCTCGCCTACGTCATCCAGGGCGGTGCCCTCAAGGGCCTGAGCCTGCGCTGGCGCAACGTCACCTTCCGCTCGGGCAACGGCCTGAGCACCGACCTCGACGAGAACCGCCTGATCCTCGGCTACACCCTCGCCCTCTGGTAGGCCAACCACGAACCCCGGCCGGCACCCCAGGTGCTGGCCTTTGTCACGGAGAATTCCCATGAGCAACGCCCCCACCCTGCAAAGCTTCATCGGTGGCCGCTGGATCGGCCAACACGGCGCCCAGCTACTGCGCAGTGCGGTCAACGGCCAGCCCCTGTTCCACACCCACGAAGAGGCGCTGGACTTCGCCGAAGCCCTGGACTTCGGTCGCTCGCGCGGCATCCCGGCGCTCATGGCCCTGGACTTCCAGCAGCGCGCCGCGTGCCTCAAGGCCCTGGCGCTGTACCTCAACGAGCGCAAGGAACAGCTCTACGCCATTTCCCAGCACAGCGGCGCCACTCGTGCCGACAGCTGGATCGACATCGAGGGCGGCACCGGCACCCTGTTCGCCTACGCCGGCGTCGGCGCCCGTGAGCTGCCCTCCGGCAACATCGTCCACGAAGGCCCGGTCATGCCCCTGGGCAAGAAGAACCTGTTCGCCGGCAGCCACATCCTGGTGCCGCGCGGCGGCCTGGCCGTGCACATCAACGCCTTCAACTTCCCCATCTGGGGGATGCTGGAAAAGTTCGCCCCCACCTTCCTCGCCGGCATGCCCTGCATCATCAAACCGGCCAGCGCCACCAGCTACCTGACCGAAGCCACGGTGCGCCTGATGCACGAGTCCGGCCTGCTGCCCGAAGGCAGCCTGCAACTGATCATCGGCGGCACCGGCGACCTGCTGGACCGCCTGCAAGGCCAGGACGTGGTGACCTTCACCGGCTCCGCCGACACCGCCGCCAAGCTGCGGGTCAACGCCAACCTGGTGCGCAACTCGATCCCCTTCAACGCCGAGGCCGACTCGCTGAACTGCGCCATCCTCGCCCCGGAAGTCACCCCGGACGATGCGGAGTTCGACCTGTTCGTCAAGGAAGTGGCCCGCGAGATGACCGTCAAGGCCGGGCAGAAGTGCACCGCCATCCGCCGTGCCATCGTCCCGGCGAAACACATCGACGCCGTGGCCGAGCGCCTGCGTGAGCGCCTGGCCAAGGTAGTGGTGGGCGACCCCTCGGTGGAGGGCGTGAAGATGGGCGCGCTGGCCTCCCACGCGCAGCAGGCTGACGTTGGCGAGCGCCTGCAAGCCCTGTTGGCCGGTAGCGAGTTGCTGTTCGGCGCCCAGGACGGCTTCGCCCCCCGTGGCGAGGGCGTCAGCGAAGGTGCCTTCTTCGCCCCCACCCTGCTGCGTGCACGCGATCCGCACGCCGAAGGCGGTGCCCACGACATCGAGGCCTTCGGCCCGGTCAGCACCCTGATGGCCTACGACGACCTGGACGAAGCCATCGCCCTGGCCGCCCGCGGCAAGGGCAGCCTGGTGGCCAGCCTGGTCACCAAGGATGCGGCCGTCGCCGCCCGTGCAGTGCCAGTGATGGCCGCCCTGCATGGCCGCGTACACATCCTCGACCGCGAAGCCGCTGCCGAATCCACCGGCCACGGCTCACCGTTGCCGGTGCTCAAGCATGGCGGCCCGGGCCGGGCCGGCGGCGGCGAAGAGCTGGGCGGCGTGCGTGCGGTGAAGCATTACCTGCAACGCACCGCCATCCAGGGCTCGCCGAGCATGCTGGCCGCGGTGACCCGCGAGCACGTGCGCGGTGCCCAGGTGATCGAGACCGAGGTGCATCCGTTCCGCCGTTACTTCGACGAACTGCAGATCGGCGAATCCCTGCTGACGCACCGCCGCACCGTCACCGAAGCGGACATCGTCAACTTCGGCTGCCTGTCGGGCGATCACTTCTATATGCACTTCGACGAGCTGGCAGCCACGGAGTCGCAGTTCGGCAAACGCATCGCCCACGGCTACTTCGTGCTCTCCGCTGCCGCAGGCCTGTTCGTCTCCCCGGCACCGGGCCCGGTACTGGCCAACTACGGCCTGGACACCCTGCGCTTCATCAACCCGGTGGGCATCGGCGACACCATCCAGGCGCGCCTGACCTGCAAACGCAAGATCGACCAGGGCAAGAAGAGCCCCAAAGGCGAGCCTCAGGGCGTGGTGGCCTGGGACGTGGAAGTCAGCAACCAGCTCGGCGAACTGGTAGCCAGCTACGACATCCTGACCCTGGTACTGAAACGTCCACAGGCGCAGTAACGCAGGTTACAACCGCTGAACAACCGGCCCTCGGGCCGGTTTCTGCATCGCCCGCCCCCTCAATCGGGCAGGCTCGCCATGCTCTCACCCACGCCCTGCTAGGCTAATCTGGCACAGAGGATCAAGTCCTTGGCAAAGACGCACAAGGTGGGTTCTTCACAACGTCTTAGTATCGAGTCAGAGCCACACACCTCCACTCATACTAAGAAAAAAAGGAAGCCGCCATGCACACGTCCCGTCTACTACGACTCTCCTCTCTCGCCCTTCTGATCGGCACCGCGACTCAAGCCAGCGCCTACGAGCTATATGCGGACGATGACACTCATCTGAACGCCAACCTCGAAGCCGCCTTCGGCCTGTTCCACAGCCGGGAAAACTACGCCACCAGCGGCAGCAAGAACGCGGGCTCGTCCTCCTGGCGTGAAGGCTACGTGAAGTACGGCATCAGCTTCGACCAGGGCCTGGCCGGCTCGGGAACCGGCTACGGCGCCTTCAACCTGCTGAGTTCGGGCACCTGGGGCGACGGTGATGCCGCCGGTTTCACCGACGGCTCCGAGCGCACCACCAAGATCGAGGACGCCTACCTGGGCTGGCGTTCGGGCAACCTCTTCGAGGCCCTCGGCGAAGACGGCGTGGATCTGTCTTTCGGCCGCCAGAACGTCCGCGTCGGCGATGGGTTCCTGATCAATGGCGACGCCCTGAACCTGGGCAACGGCCTGGCCGATGGCGAGTACGACCGTGGCGGCGCCTACTGGCTGGCGGCGCGCAAGGCCTTCGACCAGACCGCCGTGTTGCGCCTGGGCGGCAACCAGGGCCTGCGTGGCGACCTGATGTGGCTCAAGTCGGACAACCGCGCCCAGGCCAAGCCGGAAATGCTGGTGGGCACCCTGGAGCATGTTTCCGACGCTGGTACCCTGGGCCTGACCGTGATCGATATTCGCGATATCGACAAGCAGTACGCCTCGCCCGCGCAACTTGGACGTGACGGCATGAAGACCTACAGCGTGCGCGGCCAGGGCAATGCAGGGGTCAAAGACCTGTTCCTCTCCGGCGAATATGCCTGGCAGGACAGGAAGAGCGGCGGCAAGGAAGACGCCTGGTACCTGGAAGCCGGCTGGACCTTTTCCGACGTGGCCTGGAGCCCCAGCGTAAACTACCGCTACAGCCGCTTCTCGGAAGGCTACGACCCGCTGTTCTTCGGTTTCAGCCGGGGCTATGGCACCTGGTTCCAGGGCGAAGTCGCGGCCAACTACTCCGGGCCATTCAACAGCAATACCCAGGTCCATCACGTGGCCGTCAAGGTGTCGCCGCTGGAGAACCTCAGCATCGGCGCCCTCTGGTTCGACTTCAATACCCTGGACCGCAGCCTGGGTAATTTCGACGGACGTGAACTAGATTTCTATGCGGAATGGGCCGTCAGCGACAACCTGATCGTGATGCCGGTGGTGGGCCTGTACCAACCGGACCGCCAGGCAAACCAGGGTGGTACCCAGCTCGGCAACGACAACCGCAACCTCTATAGCCAACTGGTGTTCGTCACTCAATTCTGACTGTATGCGGGGCGCTGACGCCCCGCGCTCTTGCGGAGCGCTCCAAAATGCCCGGAACCAATTTGAGCATCCAAAGCAAGATCACCCTGCTAGTCAGCTTTTGCCTGATTCTGATAGTGGCCATGCTGGTGGGTTTGTCTCTTTATGAGACACGCGCCAGCACTGAACGAGTCAAGGAGTCCAGCTCGGAGATGCTCGCCGAGGCCGCGCGCCTGAACCTGCAGGCGCAGGGTCAGGCACAGGCGCTGCGCATCCAGCGTACCTTCACTCGCACTCACGAATACGGCCTGGGCCTGGCACGGCACCTGATGTACCTGCGCGAGCTGGCAGCACAGGGCGAGATGCCCGCCGAGCAACTGCGCAGCCGGCTGACCAGCGAGCTGCGCAAGGCCCTGGAGCAGCGCCCGGAGCTGCTCGGCCTGTTCCTCATCTTCCAGCCCGACGCCCTCGATGGCCAGGACGGCCAGTTCCGTGGGCAGAACGATCTGGGCAGCAACGATGCCGGGCGATTCGCCCTCTACTGGCTGCAGGCCAAACCCGGAGAGCTGCAGCCCATAATGGGCGACGAGTCGCTTCTGGCCGATACCTCCCCCGGCCCGAGCGGCGCACCGTTCAACGCGTTCTTCACATGCCCGCGAGATAGCGGCCAACTCTGCCTGCTGGAGCCCTATTTCGACGACTCATCAGGTACCCGAAGACTGGTCACCAGCATCGCCTTTCCGCTCTTGGAGAACGGCAAGGTCGTGGCGGTGATCGGCCTCGACATCAGCCTCGACAGCCTGCAGCAGGACGCCCTGACCGCCAGCAGCGAATTGTACGAAGGCCACGGATCGGTCAGCATCATCAGTCCCTCCGGCCTGCTGGCCGCCCATAGCCGGGATGCTGCACAGTTGGGAAAGACCTTGCAGGAGGTACTGCCAGACCAGGCGAGCGAAGTGTTTTCCGCACTGGCCAAGAACCAACCGCAGACCCTCTCGCTGAATGGCCGTCTCGGCGTGCTTCAACCTCTGATCCCGGTGACCGGCAGCAAGCCCTGGGGCGTGCTGCTGGAAGTCCCCGAGCAGGTTCTTCAGGCGCCTGCCGAAGCCATGAAGGTGCGCATGGAACAGGAGCTGGTGCAGCGCTCCATCCTGGAGTTCGCCCTGGGCTTGGCCGCGGCGCTGCTGGGTGTGGTGATCATCTGGCTGGCCGCACGCGGGATCACTCGCCCGCTGCTGCGCCTGGCAGGGATGCTGGAAGACATCGCCGACGGTGAGGGCGACCTGACCCGCCGTCTGAGCTACGCGCGCAACGATGAACTCGGCCGGCTGGCCCTGGCCTTCAATCGCTTCCTGGACAAGCTGCAGCCAGTGATTGCCAAGGTTCAAGGCTCGGTGCGCGACGCCCGCAAAACCGCCGATCAATCGGCACAGATCGCGCACCAGACCAGCGAAGGCATGCAGCAACAGTTTCGCGAGATCGATCAGGTCGCCACCGCCCTGCACGAGATGTCCGCGACAGCCAACACCTCGGCGCAGAGCGCGGCGCAGGCAGCCGAGGCGGCGCGTAATGCCGACCTGGCCAGCCGCGAAGGACTGGGGGTGATCATCCAGACCACCGAAGCGATTCAGGCCCAGGCCCGGGAAATGAGCGAGGGCATGCTGCAGCTGCAGAACCTGGCGCAAAGCAGCGAACAGATCGGTTCGGTGCTGGAGGTGATTCTCTCGATCGCCGGGCAGACCAACCTGCTGGCCCTCAACGCCGCCATCGAGGCAGCCCGTGCCGGTGAGGCCGGCCGCGGCTTCGCGGTGGTCGCCGATGAAGTCCGCAACCTGGCCAAACGCACGCAAGACTCGGTAGAAGAGATCCGCCAGGTCATCGAAAACCTGCAGAACGGCACCCATGAAGTCAGTCAGAGCATGCAAGCCAGCCATGGCCAGGCGCAGCGCAACGTCAGCCAGGTGCAACAGGCCGTGGCCGCGCTGGAGCGCATCGACAAGGCCGTCAACCTCATTACCGAGATGAACCTGCAGATCGCCAGCGCCGCCGAGGAACAAAGCAGCGTGGCCGAGGAAATCAACCGCAATGTCGAGGCGATCCGCAACGTCACCGAGTCCCTGTCCGGTCAGGCCGAGCAGTCGGCTCATGTCAGTCAGCAACTCAACGAACTGGCCAACCACCAGCAGGAACTGATGCAACAGTTCCGCACCTGAGCGCGACTAGAATGGATGGAAACTGACATCCTGATTTCAGGCGGAAAACCAACGGGGGCTGCAATGCCCCCGTTGCGCCAGTAAGGCCCCACTGGCCTGGGCAGGTGACTGAGCGCGCCTTGGAGCTGGAGTCTTGGCACAAGTGCGCAAGTGAATGGCACGGACACTAAAACTCGAAAAGAGGGCCAGCAGCATACTGAAAACTAGCGGCCCCACTTCGCCGTCGTGATCCATTCAAAAAATCAGGGAGCCCCCCTATGCGAATAAACAGGATCCTCACCCACGCCTCGCTTGCACTGAGCATCACGCTCATCGGCCTGGGAAATGCCCACGCCGAGTTACCGGCTGACCCAGGTATAGGACAGACCACCCTCCCTTTCCCCCCCGAGCCTCATCGCGCCTATATCGTCGATGTCGAGTTCGATAACTTCGTGACCGGTCGTGTGGTTGTCGTCGATCCGGACAAGAAGAAAATGCTCGGGATGGTCAGCACCGGCTTCGCCGCGCCCTCGACCCTGAGTCGGGATGGCAAGTACCTGTACTCCGCCGACTTGTTCTATTCACGTGGCACACGTGGCACACGCACCGACGTGCTCACCGCCTGGAACAGCAGCACCCTGTCCCCGGACTGGGAAGTGGTGATTCCCAGCAAACGCATCCAGGCTCTGACCCAGCGCTATTCCCTGGGCACCAGCAGCGACGACCGCTTCGTCTACGTCTTCAACTTCACCCCGTCCACCTCGGTGACCGTGGTGGATAGCAAGGCCAAGGTCGTTGCGGGCGAGATCGCGATGCCCGGCTGCGTACTCAACTACCCGGTCGGCAAGCGCCGCTTCGCCGCCCTCTGCGGTGATGGCAACCTGCAGGTGGTGACACTGAACGACGAAGGCAAGGAGATCGCCCGCAGCAATACCGCCTTCTTCGACCCCAACGCCGAGAAGCTGGTGGAACGCGCCTACGCGGTAGGCGACACCTACTACTTCGTCAGCACCACCGGCACCGTGCGCGGCGTGGATTTCTCCGGCGACAAGCCGAAGATTCTGCCAGCCTGGGAACTGGTGACCGACGCCGCCGACAAGAAGGCTGGCTGGGCACCGGGCGGCTGGCAACTGATCACCGTGGCACCCAAGCTCAATCGTCTCTACGTGTTGATGCACGACGCCCATGAGCCGATGAAATGGGAAGACCCGAGCACGGTCATCTGGGCCTTCGACCTCAAGACGCACAAACGTGTCGGCACACTGGAGGCACCTAACCCGATCTGGAGCCTGAACGCCACCAACGACGACAAGCCCCTGCTGCTCGGCACCAACATCAGCGGCGGCCTGGAAGTCTTCGATCTGAAAAGTGGCAAACATACCGGCACCATGGAAGGTATCCAAAAGACCGCGACTCAGATCCTCAGCCACTGGTGAGGTGCCCCCATGCAACCTGATCCGATCTTCATCATCACCGCCGCGCTCACCGTGACGGTGATCCTGGCCAGCGCCGCGACCCACAAGTTGCGTGCGCCAGCCCGCTTCGCCAATCAGCTGGAGGATTACCAGTTGCTGCCCTCGACCCTGGTACGTCCGGTTTCCCGGACACTGCCCTGGATCGAGGCCGCCCTGGCTTTCGCTCTGCTGGTTCCGGCCACTCGCCACCTGGCGGCACTCGGCGCCGCCGCACTGCTGGCCAGTTACGCGCTGGCCATCGCCATCAACCTGTGGCGCGGCCGGCGCGATATCGACTGCGGCTGCTCGGGCCCGGAGCAAGCTCAGCCAATCCGCCCGGTGCTGCTGGCACGCAATGCCGTTCTGGTAGGTCTGGCGCTGGTTGCGAGCCTGCCGCCACTGAGCCGCAGCCTGGGACTGTTCGACGCTTTCGTCGTCATCGCCGCCAGTGCCGTGGCCCTGCTCATCTACGTCACCGCCGAAGGCCTGCTGGCCAACGGTCCCCGTCTGCTCAAACTCATCGGAAGGTGAATCATGGAAGCTCTGATCGTTTCTAACATTCTGCTGTGGTGCCTGCTGATCGCTCTGGCCTTCGCCGTCATGGGCCTGGTACGCCAGATCGGCGTGCTGCATGGTCGCCTGGCGCCCGCCGGCGCGCTGATGGTCGACAAGGGCGTGGCCGTCAACGAGCCCGCCCCGCAAGTGACTGCCGTCGACCGCGTTGGTCGCCCGGTGAACTTCGGCTACGCCGGCGAGAAAGCGCAGTTGCTGTTCTTCCTCTCGCCCACCTGCCCGATCTGCAAGTCGCTGTTGCCGTCGATCAAATCCATCGCCAAGGAACAGGCCCATCGCCTCGACGTGATCTACGTCAGCGACGGTGACATGGACGCGCAAAAAGCGCTGATCGCCGAGCACAAGCTCGAAGACGCCACCTACGTGGTCGGCCCGGAAGTGGGCATGACCTACCAGATCGGCAAGCTGCCCTACGCCGCCCTGATCGATAACGCCGGCGTGCTGCGCGCCAAGGGCCTGGTCAACTCCCGCGAGCACCTCGACAGCCTGTTCGAGACCGAGCACCTGGGTAGCGCCACCCTCCAGCAGTACCTGCACAACAGCCAGCACGCCCACGGCGCGCACAACCACTGAGCCAGGGAGCCCTGACATGAAATTGCTAGATCGCTTGTTCGAACGCTCCACTCGCCACGTGGCCGATACTACCTCGCGGCGTAACTTCCTCGGTCGCCTCGGCTCAATGATGGTCGCCGGCGCCGCCCTGCCCGTGCTGCTGCCCATCGACCGCACCAGCAAGGCCCTGGCCGCCGAAAACCCGCAGGCCGGTGATCCGGGCGACCCCAATAGCTGCGACTACTGGCGCTACTGCTCCATCGACGGTTTCCTCTGCAGCTGCTGCGGCGGCTCCGTCACCTCCTGCCCACCGGGCACCGAAGCTTCTCAGGTGACCTGGATCGGCACCTGCCGCAACCCGGCGGACGGCAAGGACTACATCATTTCCTACAACGACTGCTGCGGTAAGCACAGCTGTGCCCAATGCGCCTGCACCCGCAACGACAGTGAAGAGCCGCTGTACCGACCGTTCAACAACAACGACGTGAACTGGTGCCTCGCGGCCAAGTCGCACATTTACCACTGCACGGTCTCGATCATCCGTGGCGTGGCAATCTGAGCCAGGAGCACTGCCATGCGTTTGCCACTGATCATTGCGCTGGCCTCTGCCATGGTCCTTCCACAGGCCATGGCACGTGCCATCCCGGATCCGAATCAGAAGCACGCGCCAGGTAACGAAGCACCGCAGAAGCCGATTTCACAAGCGGGCTACAGCACGCCAGTGAACTATCAACTGCAATGCGCCGGTTGCCATCTCAGCGATGGCACCGGCTCCAAGGCCAACGACACGCCGAAGATGAAGGGTTTCGTCGGCAACTTCCTCAAGGTCGAGGGCGGGCGTGAGTTCCTGGTGCGCGTACCCGGCATGTCGCAATCTGCGCTCAACAATGCGCAGTTGGCCGACCTGCTCAACTGGTTGCTGGACAAGAACGGCATGGCGGGTGCCAGCATGCCGGAGCACTACCAGCCCTATACCGAGGAAGAAGTGGCCAGAATCCGCAAGGCTTCGCTGCTCAATCTGCCTGATGTACGGGCCGGTTTGATCCATCAGATGGTCGAACAGTCCATCGAAATCGACGACGGCATGGCACATCCGTCGTCAGATCCCACCCCCCAGGGAAGTCTGAAATAGGCCGTTGTTTGTGGACGGTGACCTGCAAGCAGCGATCTGCTCATGACATGAGCAGGTCGTTGCTGGCTTCGGTGCTACTGATCATTACGAGCACTTCGCGCTGGCCTTTTCTCTCGTCACTGTCGCATTCCTGCGCCATCGCCACGGGCCGTCAGTCAGGGTAGAGAGCGGGTGATCTGTAGATCGTGCGGCTTTCCACGCTTTTAGCGGTCTTTCAGTGCTTACTTCGCGCGTCATTCCCCATAGGATGTGAGCGCCCGATCCTGCAAGGAGCACCTATGGACATTCTGTTACTGATCGCCGTCGCCTTCGTGGTGCTCTTCATCTATTGCTGGCGACGCTCACGTCCCAAGCCTCTAGCGCGCAAGAGAAAGCGCAGCGGCCTGAACGGACAGGACTCCGGCTCAGGTTTCAGTGACGGGGGCTTCGACTACAGTGGAGGCGGCGATGGGGGCGGCGGCGGTGGTGATTGATCCACCGTCCTCGCCTCAGATCATTCCCAGCCTCAACGCCTGCACGGTTGCAGTCGCCTGAACGAACAATGCCGCACCCCAGGGTGCGGCATTGTTCGTTACAGCGCTCGGATTAGCTCAGCGCGTCACGGCTGTGCACGCCGTCGACCAGGCGCTGGATGCCCAGCGGGTTGGCGTTCTGCAGCGCTTCCGGCAGCACTTCGTCCGGGTAGTTCTGGTAGCAGACCGGACGCAGGAAGCGGTGGATCGCCAGGGTGCCGACCGAGGTACCACGGGCGTCGGAGGTGGCCGGGTAAGGGCCGCCATGGACCATGGTGTCGCACACTTCCACGCCAGTCGGGTAACCGTTGAGCAGCACACGGCCGGCTTTGACTTCCAGCAGCGGCAGCAGGTCGCGGAAGGCGCTCAGGTCGTCACGCTCGGCGATCAGCGTGGCGGTCAGCTGGCCGTGCATGCTCTGCAGGGCACGGCTCAGCTCGGCACTGTCGGCAACTTCGACGACGATGGTGGTCGGGCCGAAGACTTCTTCCTGCAGCAGGTGGTCGCCTTCGAGCAGCATGCTCACGTCAGCCTTGAACAGCTGCGGCTGCGCCTGATTGCCGGTTTGCTCGTTACCGGCCAGGTGCGTGACCTTCGGGTGGGCGTTGAGCTGAGCCAGGCCGCCCGTGTAGCTGCGCAGGGTGCCGGCATTGAGCATGGTCTGCGCCGGCTGGCTGGCGATGGCGTCGGCCAGGCCGGCGACGAACTCGCTGAACTCGGCGCTGCGAATGCCGATGATCAGGCCCGGGTTGGTGCAGAACTGGCCGCAACCCAGTACCACGGAGCCTGCCAGCTCCCTGGCGACGGTGGCGCCACGCGCTTTCAGGGCGCCCGGCAGGACGATCACCGGGTTGACGCTGGACATCTCGGCGAACACCGGAATCGGCTGCGGGCGGGCAGCGGCCATGTCGCACAGGGCACGACCGCCTTTCAGCGAGCCGGTGAAGCCGACTGCCTGGATGGCCGGGTGCTTGACCAGTATCTCGCCAACGCCGCCGCCGAAGATCATGTTGAACACGCCCTTGGGCATGCCGGTTTTCTCGGCGGCGCGGATGATCGCATCGGCCACGCACTCGGCGGTGGCCATGTGGCCGCTGTGCGCCTTGAACACCACCGGGCAACCGGCAGCCAGGGCCGAGGCGGTGTCACCACCGGCGGTGGAGAACGCCAGCGGGAAGTTGCTGGCGCCGAACACGGCAACCGGGCCAACGCCGATCTGGTACTGACGCAGATCCGGACGCGGCAGTGGCTGGCGATCCGGCAGGGCGCGGTCGATGCGCGCACCGTAGAAGTCACCACGACGCAGCACCTTGGCGAACAGGCGCATCTGGCCACTTGTACGACCACGCTCGCCCTGGATGCGGGCAGCCGGCAGTGCGGTTTCACGGGTGACCAGGGCCACGAAGTCGTCGCCGAGGGCATCGATTTCGTCGGCAATCGCCTCGAGGAACTCGGCACGGCGCACGGCCGACAGGTTGCGATAGGTCGGGTAAGCGGCGGCAGCAGCCTGGGCGGCAGCGTCGACTTCTTCCGGCGAGGCCTGGATAAAGGTGTACGGCAGCGCTTCACCGCTGCTGGCGTCGAGGCTTTTGTGCTGCACGGTGCCGGCGGCGCGGCGCTCACCACCGATGTAATTGTGGCCAGTCAGACTCAGCATGGCGTTCTCCTGTCAGGAGGGACGGCGGCGCCGCCCCAGGACAATGAATGAGGCCCGGCTGCAGTGCCGGGATTCACAACCGCCTGCGCAGTTGTAGGACGTATGATAAGTGACGACTAAGCTTTTGTCGTCCTCGATCTATTGGCTGGAGCTTCTGCGCGCGATCAGACGCGCGGCTCAGGGGCGGGAGAGCTGACGGACGTTTGCAGAGGATGCGCCGCACGGCCTTGTGGCCGAGCTGGCGGCAGGCAGGTGGGCAGCGCCACTGGCGTGGCCTGCCCGGGGCTATCGAGGGGAGCTGATCAGCGACCGAGCATGAAGGTCTCGAACTCCAGATCTTCCAGTGCGTCATTGAGCCGGTACAGCCCCAGCAACACGCACAGCAGCAGCGACAGGGTGAAGCCGTAGCCGAAGAAGGTCGGGCCGAGCATCTGGCTGAACAGGGTCAGCGCGCCGTTGGCCAGCACGAACAGCACGCAGAGTTCGAGCACGATGGCGCGCTTGTCCAGGTAGAAGAACACGTTGAGCAGGGCCATGAACACGACCTGTATGCTCACCCCTATCACGTCGATGTAGAACAAAGGCAGGTAGTAGTGGGAAATGCCCAGCCACGACAGCAGTTGCGGCGCCAGCAGGAACAATAGCACCAGCGTCAGCCCCTGCACCTTGCAGATTTCCATCAGCCCCTGACGGATCGCCAGGATCATCTGCTCCTTGAGCCAGCCGATGTGCTGCAGGGTTTCACCGCCGCGGATGGCGTCGTAGACACGCTCGTACCACTCGGCAAAATCCGTCTCGATGCGCACCAGGAACACCGCCATACCGGGGATGATCGCCAGGTAGGCGAGGAAGATCGGCAGGTCGTAGAGGATCGAAGCACGCAACGGGCCGATCACCGCTTCCGAGGTGGCCGGGTTGAACCAGAAGATGAACTTGTCGATCCAGATGCCCAGGTTGTAGCAGAGGCCGGTCAGCAGCAGGCTGACGAACACCTGGCGACGCTTGAGGAAGTCGAAGGCCACCAGGCGCTCGGCGGGGTACTCGCGCAGGATGTCGAAGAGGAAGATGAACAACAGGCTGGAGTGGCCGATCAGCAGGCCCAGCAGCAGGCCGTCGATGTTGAGGAAGCGCAGCAGGTAGGCCGAGGCCACCATCAGCGAGTAGCCGAGGAACATCACGCCGAGGATGCGGTTGTAGGCCTTCATCCCGGACAGGAAGATGATCACCAGCCACAGGTTGCACAGCACCACGAAGTTGGCCATCACCAGCAGGCGGTAGGAAAACCCCTGGTCGAACAGCAGGCTCAGCACGACGATGGCCAGCAGCCCGGAGAACACCGTCACCAGCAGCAGGATGCCCAGCAAGTTGGGCAGGATCATATCCAGGCGGTTTTCGAACAGGCGATCGGACACGAAGCGGGTGAAGAACAGTTGCAGGCCGCCGGTCAGGATCAGCGAGGAGGCCATCAGGTACGTCACCGTGACCAGGAACTGGCCAATCAGCGTTTCCGGCAGCACCGCCCCCAGGCTCAGTACCCCGATGAGCATCACGCTGATGATCGACAGCACCCAGGGGCCAGAGCTGATCAGGCCGGCATACAGGTACGCACGCATCGTCGAGGTGTAGGAGTCCTTGGACAGGATCTTCCTCAGTTCAAAACCTATGCCTGCCATCTATGCGCTCTCCGTGCCTTCGCGGTACAGCTCGCGGTAACGGGCGAGCATCAGTTCTTCGGTGTAGTAACGCCGCACGCGCTCGAGCCCGACCGCCTGGGCGGCGTGCCAGCGCTGCGGATCGCGCAACAGGGAAAGGATGGCCCGCGAAGTGGCCTGGGGGTCGGCAATCGCCACCACCTCACCGGCCGTACCGAGCTGTCGATCCTCTTCGCTGGAGCCCTCGACCAGCTCGCGACAGGAGCCGACATCGCTGGTAACCACCGGCGTACCGGCCGCCCAGGCTTCCAGCACCACCAGCGGCTGCGCTTCACTGATCGAGGTCAGCACCATCACGCCCAGCTGCGGGACGACCTCGCGCACCTGGCGGAAACCGAGAAAGCGCACCTTGTCCTGCAGGCCGAGACTCGCCACCAGGCTATGGCATTCGGCGGCATAGTCAGGGTCTTCCTCTTCCGGGCCAACGATCCAGCCTTCGGCCTCCGGCATGACACTGACCACCCCGCGAATGGCGCGGATGAAGGTCTTGACGTCCTTGATCGGCACCACGCGCCCGACCAGCCCTGCGACCGCAGGTACGCCCTCGGGGCGGTTGGCCAGCGCCTGGTCCCAGCTGTCGAGGTCGATGCCGTTGGGAATGACCCGGGTACGCTCGGCCGGCGCACCATCGCTGACCTGACGCAGGCGATTGCCTTCGTACAAGGCGATGATCGAATGTGCCGAGCGGTAGGTGATCAGGCCGATGCGCTCGAAGAAGCGGATCCACAAGCGGCGGATGTAGCTCACCTCCGCATCCAGGCCGGTGCTCAGGCGCTCGTCCGGGCTCTCGGCGATCCAGCCCGCCTGGGCCAGGTCGATCTTGCGCTCCTTGGTGTAGATACCGTGCTCGCTGAGCAGGTAGTGGCAACCCCAGCGGCGCTGCAGCACGCTGCCGAGCAGGCCGGCATAACCGGTGGAGATCGAATGCAGCATGCGCGCCCGTGGCAGGCTTCTGGAAACCTCGGCAAGCATGAACAGCGGCGCCTGCATGGAGCGCAGGGTCCAGAAGTAGTTGACGAACGAAGGGTCGGCGCAGTGCTGGGTGTAGCCATCGACGATGGCATCCCAGCTGGCCCGGCTCTGCAGGAACGCCTCGCGGCCGATGCGTCCCACCGCCAGGGTATCGACGAACGCATCGCCCTGCTCGCTGCCCGGCTCGTCCGGGTAATGCAGGAAGCGGTGCACGTCCATCATCAGCTCGGCGAGTTCCGGCGTCGCCCGCGAGCTGGTCGCGGGCATGGCGCTCCAGGCGTCCTCGAGGAAGTGTTCCTGGATGTGCACGACGTTGTCAGGAATGGCGTAGTGGCGCTTGCCGTAGGCCTCTTTCTGGCCGCCGATGAACAGCACCGAGAAGGTCAGTTCCGGCAAGCCCAGAATCAGCTGGTTGATCCAGCTGGAAACGCCGCCACGCACGTATGGCCAGGTACCTTCGAGCAACAGGCAGACATCGACGCTCGGCACGTCGGGAACAGGAGTTTTCTCAGTCATAGCCAGTATCTTGCCAATGCCGCGAAGGGGGGACGTTGCAACATGTCGGCCGGCATGCTGGCCAGCATCTGCGGGATGTCGTCGTAACGCTGTCGGCGGAACGCGATCTCGGCCTGATAGGGCGCCAGCTGCGCGGGGCCCGTACCGGTGTGCGCCGCCTGCTCGAACTGCGCAGACGCTTCGTCCAGGTTGCCCAGCTCCATGGCAATCCGCCCGGCCAGCAGGTGCAGCTCGCCACTGGGCTCGCCTTGCAACGCGCTGCCGACATGGCTCCAGGCCTGCTGCAGCACGTGCTCGAGCACACTGCCCTGGGCCAGGCCGACGTAGGCCAACTCCCAGTACCAGCGCGCCAGTTGGCCATGCAGGGCAAACTTGCGGTCGGCCTTGGTGGTTTCCATGCTTGCCAGCGCCTGCTCGATACGCTGGTTGATGCGGCTTTCACGCTGGTCGAGCATGGAGTAGGCCAGCAGGCGCACGTCATCGGACGGATCGCGCAGCGCCAGCTTGAGAATCGGGATGGCTTCCTTGCTGCGCATGCGCCGCGTGGCGAAGATCGCCGTCAGACGCTGGTCCGGGTCCGGCGCATGGCGCAACACGTCCTGCAGGCCGCCATCGTTGAACATCAGCTCGCGCGTACGCTCCCGAGGACGAAAAGGCAGGTCGGGTACCGCAGTCGCTTCCCAGGGCTGGACCTTGCGCTTGCGCGGCAGGTAGAGCGCGGGGAACAGGGCCAGGGCCACACCGATCATGCCGATCAGCGGAATGAAGAACGATAGGCTGAAGATGAACAGCGGGCTCCAGGGCAACGGAAAGCGATAGCGCCGAGGCAGCAACAGCCAGATACCGGCTGTCAGCATGGCGCTGCCCAGGCCATGGGCAGAGGCATACAGCAGCGCGGCCTGGTGTGCCGGCAGATCGCTGACCGCACTGGCCCAGCTGCCCAGTTCGAGCAGCGCGGCGCCGCTAAACAGCCACTTGCTGATCATTCAGGGCACACTCGTTGAACAGGAAATGGCGCAGCGCATCACGCTCGGCGCCGCCTTCGAAGAGGAACTGATGGGTCTGCACGCCCAGGGAATCCAGCTCGCGTCCCTGGCCGAAGCGTTCGGCAAAGAGCTGTTTCAGACGCACCAGATAGCCTTTGGAGCCTTCACCCGAGGTCAGCGGCAGCAACACCAGCACCAGGCGACTGCCGCGCCCGTTGATGACCTTCAGTTGCACGTCCAGGCCACGCTGACTGCTCTCGAGCAGACGCTGGACCTCCTCGCCATTGTCCTCGGCCAGCTCGAAGGCAAAGAGACTGGCGGGCAGGCGGTGGTCACGTGCATCGGTGAGCGAGCGCTTGAGCAGCTGCGAATACTGCTGGGCATCGGCATCCGGCAGCTGCAGGGCCTGCGCATCGCTCATCAGCAGGTCGGCGATATGCCCGGCAAGGATGGCCAGCAGGCTGAAGCTGCGCTCATGGAACATGAAGAAGGGCATTTGCTGAATGGCCAGCACCGCCAGGATGCGATCCTCGGTATCGATCAGCGGCACACAGGCCTGCAACACCGAGTGACGCGCACCTTCGCCGCGGTCGAGCACTTCGGAGCGCACACTGACCAGTTCGCCACGCTCCAGACACTGTTTCAACAGGATGTCGTTGTCCTTGAGCTCGCCCATCTCGCCCAGCACGGCCAGCGGTTGTGGCGCGATACGCTGGTTGTCGATGACCCGATAGAGCCCCGCGATCCTCAGCGAACCGTACTGGCCGAGCAATGACAGCACCGTATCGGCCAGCGACTTCAGCGCGTCCTGATCCCCCGGCAGCGCACGCAATTGCTGGCGCAGGCCGAGCAGCGAGCTGCGCAGGCTCTGGTCGTTGCCCGCCACGCGTTGCTCCAGGCGATCATGGGAGATGCGCAGGATGTGGTGGGAGCGGGTGAACTCGTCGAGACGCAACTGGCGGTATTCGTTGGCCAGGCTCAGACGCTCCAGGCGCCGTTCCCAGATATCGCGGAACTCACCGACCAGCATGCTGCACAGCAGCATGCCCACGATGAAGGAGGCGGGTGTATCGGCATACAACTCGTGCCCCGCGATGCGCAGCACGAATAGCGCGGCGATCAGCAGCGCCGCACTGAATAGCCCTTGCAGGAATCCGTAGCGCACGCCGAGCAGTATCGGTACCAGGATCATCCAGGGGAATGACGCTGCCACGAGCAGCGGGTCAGCCGGCGACAACCAGTAACCGAAACCGAGGGCCAGGAGCGTCAGCAGCGAAGTTTCCCACCAGGAAACGCGACCGCTGGCCCTTGGCGCAAGATTGAAATCCTTATGGGCAGACTGCATCGTTATCACTCGAAGTCGAGGTTACCTACCAGCTTGCGCAGAACCTTCTGGGCAGCACCCGCAACGCTCTCACGCGACCAGCCGGCACGTGCGCCGCTGGAGCTCCAGACCACACGCCCGGTAGCCGGCTCGAGAATCTGCAAGCTGATGCCGACTGCCGGCTCGCCGTCCAGGCCGTTCTTGTACTGCCACTCTTCCACGCTGCCGGTGATCACGTAAGCCAGCTTCTGCTCACGCGCCCAGGCCAGCGCCTGGCTCTGACGCTCACGGTCGTCCTGCAGCAGCAGGTCCTTCTGCGGTTGCTGCGGGTACATCAGCGGGGTTACGCCTTGTTCAGCCAGGATGCTGATCAGGATCTGCTCGGCGCGTTCGCCAGCCTGCGGCGCCTGCGCGAAGTTGACCAGCGGCGCGACGCCCCACGAGGCATCACGTGACAAGGTTGGACTACCACCGCCGCTGAAACTGGAGCAACCCGCGACGACCAGTGCAATGGCCACCAGGGCCAGGCAACGTATGCTTTGCATCTTCATTCCTCCTTTGAGAATCCTTGCTTAGCGCCCGAAGCGGGTGCTGTAGGTAATACCGAGCGAACCACCGGGATCACCTTCCCCGCCTCTGGGCGCGGACTGGTAACCCAGGGTCAGGGCCAATTCATCGTCGCCGAACAGTTCGACGCCGACGCCAACGTTAATGCCGTAGTTGAATTGCCGCTCCGTCCACTGCCAGCCAGCGACGGTGTCGATCATCCAGGTGAACTGCGGCCGGGTTCTGTTCAGGGCGCCAGGGAAGCCACGACGCCAGGTGCTGGCGACATAAAGCTGGCCATAGCGGCTCTGCAGCAGTTCGTCGCCCCGAATCGTCGCCTCGGGATCATCGTCGAACGGAATGTAGGCACCGCCATTGGCACTGAGCAGATCATCGGCAACCGTGCTCTTCGCGCTGTTGCGCTGGTAATCCACACCGGAACGCAGCAACCAGGACGGGTCATCGAAGAACACCATGTGGCCCCATTCCAGCGATGCGCCTTGGCCGCTGCCAATGGCGTCGCCCTGCCTGGAACTATAGCGATTGTGCGTCAGCGACCAGGTCAACTGGTCACGCGCAGAGAAACCATGTTGCCCTCTGAGACGCACGCCATCGCGCATGCCCAAAGCACGCAGCAGGCCGGTGTCCTCGGCCTCACGATGCCAGTCGAAAGCCAACCCCAGTTCATCACGCGAGCTCAGGCGCCAGCTGCGCTCGATACCCAGGCCGTGGCGGTCATCGTCGTCACGCAGGCTGCTGTCGACGATCAAGCGCAGGTCGCCATCATCCAACTTGCGGCGCGCTTCCAGCTTGACGTTGCGCTCGTTGCCGAGCACCGCGCTGTTCAGGTTCGAGCTGTTGTAGCGCCCCTGCTCGAGCTGCAGATCGGCATACCAGTCGTCACCCAGGTGACGGGCCACCTGCAGGCGCGGTCCCTTGAAGTCGAGGTCGCCGTAGTCCGTCTTGCGCCAGCCAAGTTGCAGGCCCTGCGGTGAGCTCTCGAGCATCCCGGTGGTCTGGTAGAGCAATTGCTGGCGAATCGAATCGGGTTGCTCATCGCCCTGACTGCTGAGCCCCGAGGCCAGTGCCTCACCCTCATGACCGAGACGCGAGAGTACTTCCACCGTATGCGCGGCATCGAGCCCGCCATGCTCGAGCAGGCGCTGCATCTGCGCGTGGTTGTCGTTGCGCAGCGCCTGCTGGATCTCGTCATAGTTGCCGGCTTTCAGACCGCGTGCTGCGCCCCAGGCCAGCCAGTCGTCCTTCAGCGCCGACTGGTTACCGGCGTCGAGGCGCTCGAGGAAATGTTCGAACCATAGCTGCAACGTCGCCGGCTCGCCGTTCCAGAGACGTTTGGCCTGTGCCAGTGAAGTCAGCGTACCCTGCGACCCAGCCAGCAGACGCAGGTACATGGCATAACCCTCGGGGGTCGAGGTGACACGCTGCAGATTGAAGTCACGCAGCAGCTGGCGGCGCAGACGCCAGGCCAGGTCCTCGTAGCCAGCGGCCTCGGCAGCATCGGCATAGGCCGCGAGCACCAGGCGATCGCTTGGATTGGACTTGAGGTGCTGACGGAACCAGCGCAAGGCTTCCTGGGTGTTGTTGAGCAACATGTAGCCGGTGGCATAGGGCAACCACAGCCGGCTGTCCGTGACGGCCCGGGCGCGCCATTCCGGCAACAGTTGCGCCAGCGAGTCCCGCTGCGCGTTGTCGATGTAGAACCACAGGATGCGTTGACGCACCAGATTGTCGTCGGGGAACAGTGCCAGGGCCTGCTTGTAGTAGGCCCGTGCCTGGTCGTAATTGCCGTCCTGGGAGGCCAGCGCGGCCCGGGCAATCCAGTACTGCGAGTTGTCGCGTCCGTTGGGCGACTTCTCCGCGTCGGCCAGCAGCGATCTCAAGGTGTCCCAGTCACGCAACGTCTCGGCCAGTTGCAGCGCGACGATCAGACGCGTGACCCTGCCGGTGCGCTGCCAGCTATCGACCAGAATCTGCAGGGAACGTTTGGGATCGAGATCCCAGTACAGACGAATCAGGCGGTCCTCATCCTCCAGGCCCAGCGCCACGTTGAGGCTCAGCAGATGATCGTACGAAGCGCGCACCTCTGCATCCTGTTCGAGCTCCCAGGCCAGATTGGCGCGCAGCTTCCAGAACTCGGGATCGTCGACCTCGGGTGAGTCGGCCGCCGTCAGTACCTGCCAGGCCTGGTCCGGCTCGAACAGATTCCAGTGCACCTTGGCCCAGCGGATACGCTCCTTGATCGTCAGCGGCCCGCGGGCAGCCAGGGCCTGCCACTGCTCGACCTCTTTCCTGAACTGCTGAGTGTTTTCCAGCAGCATGCGCAGGCGCTGACGCGCGAACAGATGGTTGGGATAGCGTTGCAGGTAGGCCCGCAGCCAGGCTTCAGCCTGCTCTGGAGTGCCTCGGGTTTCATGGCTGTAGACCAGGGTGTCGATTTCCACATCGCTCATCTGCCGATGCGCCTCGATAGTGGAAAGCGTCGCGATCACCTGATCGAAATCGAACAGTTGCAGGGCATAACGCCAGACCCGGTCACGCAGCTCCGGATCTTCACGTTGCGCCAGCATCTGCATCCAGTAACTCAGCGCCTGCTGGGTGTGCCCGGTCCACTCGGCCAGGCGCGCAACTTCCGCCACCATGTCATAGTCATCGGGCGTCAGCGCCAGCAGTTCAGGCGCTAACTGCCACGCCCGGTCGACCGCACCGGAGGCGAGGCTGAGGTGGAAATCGGCGGTCAGTGCACGCGGGTCATCCCTCTTCAGGCTAAGCCAGCGCTGAATGAAGGTCTCCGCCAGGTCATAACGGAGCCCACCCTGGGCAGCATCGACACCGGCTGCCAGCCAGTCGAGGGATGCCTGTTGCGCGTCGAGTTCGTCCAGGTGCTGAGCCAGCAGTTGCGCCGCCTGATCGGGATGACCCGCCGCAAGCAGGGCATCGAACGCTTCTCGCAGGTAGCCCATGCGCGCCTGCTGGTCGCTTTCTTCGGTCGCCAGCTGCTGGTAGACCTGCGCCGCGCCACTCTGGTCGTTATTGGCCAGACTCCAGATCGCCGCCTCGTCCAGCCAGTGCTTGCGCCGCTCGCTGTCGCGCTCGGCCAGCTCCCGGTACGCCACTACGGCGACATCCAGCCCGCCGATTTCCAGCGAGTAGCGCGCCAGGCGCTCCAGCATGCCATTGTCCAGATCGGCGATTTTCAGGCTGCGCAGTTCGTCTACCAGCGCGGCGCGCTGCTCGTCGCTGATCCCTTCAGGGTCTGCCTGGGCACGCAGCACATCGAGCATCGCCGAGTAGAAGGGGGTAACGGCCAGCAGGCGCCCCTGCAATTGCTCGAGGTACTCGCGAGCACGGGTGAAGTCACCGACCTGGATCAGCTGATCGATCAGGCGCAGCTTGAGCTTGTCGTCTTCCGGGTGAGCCTTGATCAGCAGCTCGGTATAGCTGATGGCGACGGCGTCCGGCGTATCGTCCGCGCTCGGCAGGAACACCTCCTCGCTCTTGTAGGACAGCGCCAGCAAGGCCACCACGAACCCGGCAACCAGCAGGATCATCCAGGGGTTGAGCAAGCGCGTACGCGGTACGTTCTTCTTAGTTGCAGACGAGTTGTGCATCGCTCACCTGCTTCATCGGCAATTCGAAATGCCATACGCCATTGTCATGCGTACCGCTGAACCGGCCGCCCCCCGCCGTCACGTGGCACGCTCCGGCCGAGCGCACGCTGAAACTGAGCGGGAACTCACCCTGGAAAGAGAACGTCACGCGCTTGTCATCCAGATAACGCCAGCCGGTCAGTGGAATATTGGCCTCTTCCAACGCAGGACGCGGGTCACGGGTCTCACGCAACGCCAGCACCGCATCGGCGCCGGTCAGGTGCACATAACGCCCCTGTGGTAGATCACGCACACCGGCAACCCCCTGGGAGCGAGCCAGATCAGGCCAGCCCAGAGAAGGATCGAGACGCAGCGTGCGCATGCCCACCAGGCCCTTGACCTGCCAGGTTCCGTCGCTGCGTCTGGCCAGGCTCGCGCGGTACAGCCCTTCGACCCGTTTGATGTAATCGCTCATCCACAACGACAGCGGCTGGCCATCGAGAATGGTCTGGTAGATCTGGCGCATGGCCCGGATGGAGGCCTGCTTGGTCCCCGAGTAGAAGTGGTAATAGAGGTGGAAGCCACGCAGGCGGCGCGGACTGTCAGTCAGTGCAAAGGTGTCCTGAACGTCACGGAAGCCGTAGTACGGCCCGGTCCACAGGTTGGTGTAGACGTTCTCGTTGATCACCGGCGCATAGAAGTGCAGACCGCCAGTGGTCGGTCGGATCAGCGGATAGAGCCCGGTCAGCGAGGGATAGGCCTTGGTCAGTACCGTATTGCCGCCGTTGACGTTCGGCAGCCCGCTGTCATAGGCCAGCTTGATGGTTTCGGCGCTGGGCATGGCATCGCCGGACCAGAAGATCATCTTCACCGGCTTCTTCGGGGTGGTCAGGCGCTGATTGATATAGTCACGCGCGCCGACGACCTCGCGCTGCATGTCCAGCGTCTTGTACCCCGGGATGGCCATCATGTAGCCGTACTCCGCCTCGAAGTTCTCCCGTTTCGTAGCCTTTTCCGGCTGCCAGAAGAACGGGTGACTGAAGGTATGACTGGCGACCTCGACCTTGGGGTTGGCGAAAATCTCGCGGGCGATAGGTTCTAGCTCCCGCGAAAGATGCGGGTACATGCCGCGTGGGCCGACTTCGCCCTCGATCACCGACACCGAGGTCAGCAGCGGGTATGGCTTGATGAAGTCCTCCAGTACCTGGATACCCGAGTAAGGTGAGCCGGGGACTTCGGCGCGGGACACGAAGCCATCGCCATCCAGATGCACGGTGGCGATGCGGCGGCCGTTCTCCGTCGTGGTATCGGGACGCGGCAACGCCGGCAGCTTGAAGGCACGGGAAATGAAGGCAAAGGGATCGAGCACCCAGCGCCGATGATCGAGCCCCTCTTCGAACACATAAGGCGCCAACGCATAGCCGCCCCAGTCCCCGGTCGCCACCGGCACATAGACCCGGTCACCGCTCTGCAGGGAAAGCGCGGCCTGGGTACGCTCGGGGGCGGTCACGGTCAGCGGCGGGACATCCCGCGTGCGCAAGCGCAGCGGCGCTTCGAAGCCACCGACCAGCGCAGCGTCATGGGACAGCAGCACAGCATCCTGGCCGACCGGCTGCGAACGCGTGCGAATGCCCAGACGGTCCAGCAGGCTGTCGTTTTCGGTGGGCATCCCAGCCATAAAGGCGAGCGGTACCTGCTCATCGAGTCGCTGGCCCAACCAGTTCTCGAAGTAATCGCGATCCACTGGCGAGCCGCTGGTCATCCACACCACGATACCGGCGTAGAGCCCTTTCAGAGGACGCTGCGGCAACGTGGTGTCGGCCGGCCAATAGTCGACCCGGTAGCCCAGATACTCGAGCAAACCGCCCAGGTGCACGTGCCCCGGGTTATCTTCGAGCTCACCTTCGCGCGCATCGTAGACCAGCGCGATACGCCGAGGCTGGACTTCCACGCCGCCAACGCCGATGGCATCCAGCGCCGGGGACGTTACATAGGGAATGAAGCCCTCCTGGGTCAGGCGCGTAGCCAGCTTGCGTGCCTGTTCGCGCTGCTCGGGCGGCAGATACTCGATCGCCACCACTGGAACACCCTGTTTGCGCACCGCATCGAGGCGCGGCAACAACCAGTCACGATCCCCCTGCGAAACCTCCTTGTAACCACCGCCCGCGTCCCAACCCGCATAAATGGACTCGACGGCGACCGCGGAGGCAACGCCCGGCAGTTCCGGCAGTACCTCGAAACCACGGTTGAAGAACAACTTGAGTGTCGGTTCACGCCGATGCAGTTCGCTCAGCAGGCTCTTGAGCGCCTCACGCTGGCTACCCTGAAGGTCCTGTGCTTGCAGCTGGAAACTGTCCAGCGTGTCGAGGAAAAGGCCCGTGTAACCCTGCTGGCGCAGGGTACTGGCGCGCTTGAAAAGATGTTCACGCCATACCGGCGAGGCCAAATTCATGACCTGGCTGTTCCAGGCATCGTTGCGCACAACGCTGGTGGCCTCGCTCAAACCAGCCTGGGCAACGTCACCGGCGAATTCGCCAATGGACAGGTAGGCGAAGACCTCACTGCCCTGCTTCTGGAGGTAAGCAAGATCGCCTGGCGAGACATGGTCCGGCTCGACGACCACCCACTCGAACTGCGACAACTCAGGCAGGGGCAACTGATCGGCGTACCAGAAGGCCACGCTGGCAGGTTGGGCAAATGGCGTAGAAGCGAAAAATGCTAAGGCCAGACCAAAAAGTCTGGCAATTCCCGTTGAGAACTTCACCTGCATAACCCACTGCACTGAAATAGCGCATGCGCGCTTACTGCTTGATAGAAGCCGATGATGATACTTCCCCCACAACGTCAGGAAACCGGCCCCAACAGACGGGAACCAAGGAGAAACTTGACATCAAAAAGCCTGCGCATTGAATCAACCGGCCCTTGATATGTCAATTTTTTGATCATTCGATGTACGCAAAATCGAACACCACGAAAATCAGTCAAATTAACGGCGAAACCCGATGTGACGGACATCCCACTTGAGATAGCCCTTTGATATCAACAACAAAGGCGCACCACAAGCGGGCGCCAGAAACATGCCGAGAGGGCAAAAAATGAGCACACCACTGTTCGTTCCGCCGACGGACGGTAGCGGGCAACCTCAAGAACGCCCCCTAATGCAGCCTAGCAGGACGCCGGCACATTGCCGGGAAGGCAGCGCCGGAGCACAAAAGCTCACACCGGCTCGCTGGCCTGCATCGACGCGCGCAGAGCGAAGGCCTGCTGGAAGGCGGTCAAGCGCGGATGCGCGGCGCGCCAGTCGAGGTCGGCAAAGCGAAAATCCAGATAGCCCAGGGCGCAGGCCACACCGATCTGCGCCAGGTCGAGCGGCCCCTGCAACTGCGCGGCCTGGCGCTCCAGCTCGGCCAGGGCGCGCTGCACCTTGCCCAACTGGCCATCCAGCCAGGCCGCCCACCGCAGTTGCTCCGGACGCACACCGCGCTCGTAACGCGCTAGCAGGGCCGCATCCATCAGTCCATCGGCCAGCGCGGCCAGGCGCAGCACTTGCCAGCGCGAAGCCCCCTCCGGCAGCAGCTTCTGGCCCTGATGCAGGGTATCGAGGTACTCGCAGATCACTCGACTGTCGTACAGCGCCTCGCCTTCTCCGTTCAGCAGCACCGGAATCTTGCCCAGCGGATTGAGCGCATTGACCCGCTCGTTGAGCGTGGTCGGCAGTACGGCGGTGTCGAGCAACTCGATACGTTCCAGCAGGCTGGTCTCATGGGCGAGCACACGAACCTTGCGGGCGAAGGGTGAAGCGGCGGCGTAGATCAGTTGCATGCGCGTGTTCCTGTGTCAGGTTGTGAGGAGGCTGGTTGACGCCCCAGGCTGAGCGTCACGTCATCCAGCGCGAATATCCCATGGCCTCGCCGATGGGTAGTGCCGGTAGCTCACCGCGCATCAAGGCTGCAGGGCTTTCAGGTCTGATATCGCAGGCAGAGAAGCGAAATCCGTCATCACTGGACTGCTGATACGGCGGCCCCGACCACTGATCACATCAGCATTATTAGGATTACAGATAAAGAGGCGTTCCCGACACCACGGCCCTGCAACCAAAGTCGCACCCCGCCGCGCCACGCGGATACGGCACAATCAGCCATCGCTGAAAAAGGACTGGCCGATGCTGATCGATGAAGAACTGACCCTGAAGAAGCTGGAGGTTTTCCTGGCCTTCATGCGCAGCGGCAACCTGGCGCGCGCCGCCAGCGAGCTGCAGACCAGCAACGTCAGCGTGCACCGCGCCATCCATTCGCTGGAAAGCGCGCTGCGCTGCCCACTGTTCAAGCACGAGGGGCGCAACCTGATTCCGCTGGAGAGCGCCTATGTGCTGGAAGAGAAAGCCCAGAAGCTGATCCACGACGCTCAGGAGATGGTGCGCCTGACCCGCGAGGCAGCCGGCTTCGGCGCCGAACGCTTCAAGCTCGGCGCGCTCTACTCGTTGACGGTGAAGACCGTGCCGCAACTGATCATGGGCCTGAAGCTGCGCCGCAGCGAACTGAACATCGACCTGGTGCTCGGCTCCAACGTCGACCTGCTGTACAAGCTGAAGAACATGGAGCTGGACGCGATTCTGATCGCCCTCGACGACAGCATCAGCGACCCGGACTGCGAACAGCTGGCGCTGTTCTCCGACGACATTTTTCTCGCCGCGCCCAACGACTCGCCCTTCGCCGATCACCCCGAAGTCGACCTGGCCGACCTGCGCAACGACACTTTCATCACCCTGACCCAGGGTTACGCCACCTTCCGCGACGGCGAGCGGGTGTTCCAGCAGGCCGGCTTCGAGCCCAAGGTGGCGATGCAGGTCAAGGACATCTTCACCCTGCTCAGCATGGTCAGCTCAGGCGTCGGCTACGCCCTGCTACCCGGGCGCGTGGCGGCGGTGTACGAAAACCGGGTGAAACTGATCCCGCTGCAGGCCAAGTACCACCTGCAGCAGCATATCGGCGTGGTCTTCCTCAAGGCCAAGGAGCGTGACCCGAACCTGCTGGCGCTGCTGGCCGAATGCCGGATGTATAGCCGGCAGTCGTAAAGCACCAGGCGGTCAGGCCGAGCGGGGCTTGCGCCAGGCCATTAGCAGCGGGCGCAAGCCCAGCAGCAACACCAGGACGGTAAAGGCCAGCACGGTGGCGCTGATCGGCCGCTCGACAAAGGTCATGAAATCCCCACGCGACAGCAGCATGGCGCGGCGGAAGTGCTCCTCCATCATCGGCCCGAGGACGAAACCCAGCAGCAATGGCGCAGCAGGGAAACCAAGCACACGCATGGCGTAACCGAAGGCGCCGAACAGGGTCACCACCAGCACGTCGAAGGCGCTGTGGTTGACGCTGTAAGTGCCGATGCAGACGAACATCAGCACCGCCGGGAACAGCAGGTGGTACGGCACCATCAGCAGGCGCACCCAGAGGCCGATCAGCGGCACGTTGAGGATCACCAGCAGCAGGTTGCCGATCCAGAAGCTGATCACCAGGCCCCAGAACAGCGAAGGCTGGTCAGTCATCAATTGGGGGCCGGGGGCGATGCCGTGGATCATCAGCGCACCGAGCATCAGCGCCATGGTCGCACTGCCGGGAATGCCCAATGCCAGGGTGGGGATGAAGGCGGTCTGGTCGGCCGCATTGTTGGCCGACTCCGGCGCGACGATGCCCTCGATGGCGCCCTTGCCGAAACGCTCCGGCTCACGGGCCAGACGACGCTCGGTGGCATAGGCGAGAAACGCCGCGATGGACGGACCAGTGCCCGGCAGCGTGCCGAAGAACGAACCGATGCTCGAGCCACGCAGCATCGGCCACCAGGAGCGCTTGAGATCGTCACGGGTGGGCTTCATCGCCGCCAGACGCAGAGATTTGCGATCGACCTGGCCGCCGTCGACCTTGCCGATGCTGGCGATCACCTCGGCGACACCGAACAGCCCCATGGCCAGCGCCACCAGGTTGATGCCGTCGGCCAGGTCGAGCACACCGAAGTCGAAGCGCCGCGTGCCGGTATAGATGTCACTGCCGACAGTGCCAAAGAGGATGCCGAAGGCCACCATGATCAGGCCCTTGAGCAGCGAGCCGCCGGAAATGTTCGAGGCCGCCACCAGGCCTAGCAGCATCAACGCGAAGTACTCCGCCGAGGAGAAGCTCAGGGCGTAGTGGCTGATGGTCGAGGCCAGGCTCATCAGCAGGATGATGCCAAACGAACCGCCGAAGAACGACGCCACGGTGGTCATCAGCAGCGCCACGCCGCCGCGCCCTTGCTGCGCCATCGGGTAGCCGTCGAGGCAGGTTACCGCGCTGGACGGCGTGCCCGGCACGTTGAGCAGGATCGACGCCGTGCTGCCGCCGTAGCTGGTGCCGTACCAGATGCCGGCGAGCATGATCAGCGCGGCGGTGGGCTCCAGGTGGAACGTCATCGGGAACAGCATGGAGATGGCCGCCAGCACGCCAATGCCCGGAATCACCCCGAGCAGGGTGCCCATGAACACTCCGACGAAACAATAGAACAGGTTGTACCAGGAGAAGGCGGTCTCCATGCCGATCAGCAGATTGTCAGCGAAGGACATTCCGGCACCTTTCAGAACAGGTCGAAGTTCATATCCAGCGCGAGCTGGAAGATCAGGTAAGCGAGCAGCACCAGCGCGGCGCTGAGCAGCAACGCCTGTTTCGCGCGGGTCTTGCGATCGGCCATGGCGGAGATCAGCACCACGCCGAGCACGCCCGGGATAAGGCCGGAGTAGGTCACCGCCAGCGCGAAGAACGCGATGGCGCCAAGCACCAGCAGCGCCGGGCGCCACTGCACCGGCATGCCCTCGCGCAGCCCCGGACGCAGCCAGGCGAACAGGGCCAGCAGCGCGCCGAGCACCGCCAGCACGCTGCCCATGGCCACCGGAAACATGCCCGGGCCCATGCGCTGAATGCTGCCGATGTTGTAGTGGTTGACCGCGTAAAGCGCGATCACCACGCCGAACACCGCAATCAGCAGGCCGCTGATCGCGTCCTGATAGTTACGCTGTGACATTGCGAATTCCTCGAAAGGCCAGGAGCTAGACGGGCAGCCCCCGGCAGTTGCAGCCTTAGTTGACGGTGGCGCCGGAGACCTTGATCACTTCGCGCCAGCGCTCGATTTCCTCACCCAGCAAAGTGGTGAAGTAGGCGCTGTCTTCGTTGAGCACGGTGCTGCCCTCGGCTTCCATGGCCTTGCGCACCTTGTCCGAGCGCAGGGCTTCATTGATCACCTGATTGAGCTGGGCAACACGCTCGTCGGAGAGCCCGGCAGGGCCGACCACGGCTTTCCAGTCGGCGGTCTCGAAGCCGGCGAAGCCGCTCTCGGCCACCGTCGGCACGTCCGCCAGGATCGGGCTGCGCTGCGCCGAAGTCACGGCCAGCGGCCGCAGCGAGCCGGCGCGGATATGTGGCAGGACGCTGGGCATGCTGCCTATGTAGATGTCGACCACGCCCCCCATCACGTCACTGATGGCCTGGGCGATGCCCGGGTACGGCACGTGGGTCAGCTCGATGCCGGCCTTGCTCTGCAGCAGCTCCAGCGACAGGTGAGCCACGGTGCCCGAGCCCGGCGTGCCGAACAGCAGGCTGCCCGGCTCGGCCTTGGCATCGGCGAGGAAGCTGGGCAGATCCTTGATCGACGAATCACTGCGGGTAACGATGACCATCGGCTGGGTGGAGATCACCGCAATCTGGCGGAAGTCCTTCAGCGGGTCGTAGGGAATGTCCTTGTACAGGCTGGGGTTGACCGCCAGGTTGGAGGTCTGGCCGATGGCCAGGCTGAGGCCATCGGCCTTGGCCCGGGCCAGCTGCGCCAGGCCGATGTTGCCGCCGGCGCCGGGACGGTTCTCGACCACGAAGGTCCAGCCGGTGCTTTCACCAATCTGCTGGGTCAGCTGACGCGCGGAGATATCGGTGCCACCGCCAGGCGGGAACGGCACGATGAAACCGATGTTGCCCTGCGGATAATCATCCGCGTGAGCCGGGAGAGTCGACATGGCCAGGGCAACCAGGGCACTGGCGGTTAGCTTTCTTGTGATTTTGCCGATCATGGGGACGATCCTCGTTGGGGCTTCCTGATAGCCGCGGCACTGCTGCCTTGGCTCTTCTTCTCTACACAGTGGCGCCTCGCAAAACCCGGGGCGCCGTTTTGACGATCGGCAGGCAGGCCGATCAGGCAGTCGAACCGAAACAGGCATGGGCCGGCCGGGCAGCGGCCGACACAGGCAGCGGCGCCAGGCAAAAGACGAATGAGGTGCGGAGCTGAAAACCTGGCGCAGTCGCGCCGAGGGGCAGGATGCAGGGACGCAGCCAGGCGCCCGGCAGGGAGATGCTTCGACTCATGGTGCGGACCTTGTTGTTCTACTTCACCAGGGGCAGGTCAGGCCTGCTGCGAATAGGCTGAAGCCTAACATATAGAAATGTCATTTCAATAATGCCATTTCAGCTTCACCCAGCTCACACCCTGAAAAATGCTGCAGAGTGCGTCACCACGCACTCAAACAGCGATAAATAGCTCTAAAAAGCACCGTAAACTGTGTGCTTTCTCGGCATGCTCTCAGCCGCGACCGCCTGAAGCGAGCCAAAGGCGACTCCAGCCGCGGGCTTTAAAATCTATAAATAGAAATATCGTTCTATTAAATAAGATCTCAGAAACGATAGAGTCGCGCCGGATTGTCCACCAGGCAGGCCTGTAACTGACGCGCGTCCAGCTCGCGCTGGAGAAACGCCAGCATGTCCGCTGACTGCGGCAGCGGTTCGGCCGTCATCACATGCGGCCAGTCACTGCCCCACAGGCAGCGCTCGGTGTACTGCGTGAGCAGATGACGCAACGGCGCGGCGAGGTCGTCATACCGGCCAGGCTGACGACTGACACGGGTCGGCGCCAGCTTGACCCAGACCCGCCCGCTGTCGAGCAGGCGACTCAGGCCGGCGAGATCTGCAGTGCTGTCCGGAGCGATCTGGCCGAAGTGATCGAGCACCAGCGCCTGCCCTGCCGGCAGCTCGCCGAGCCTTGCCTGCAGCGCAGCGTAGCGCTGCGGCTCGGTATTCAGCTCGACATGCCAGCCCTGCTCGGCCGCCCGCGCAGCCAGCGCCGGCAGGCGTGGCAGGTCGTTGATACCGAGACGACTGCGATCCTGGATGCGGATCGCGCGTACGCCAGCAGCATCCAGCTCAGCGAGGTTCTGGCTGTGCTCGTCGATCATCGCCACGCCGCGCAACTCGATATCCGTGGTATTGCGCAGCACCTCGAGCAGATGGCTGTTATCGCTGCCATCGATCGACGCCTGCACCAGCACGGCACGGCCCATGCCTGCAACCTGCGCCTCCCGGCGAAACGCCTCGATGCTCTTGCGCGGCGGCCGGTAGCTGGCCTCGGCATAGACGCGATCCGGCGAAAACACATGAATGTGGCAATCGCACAGCGGCGCTGCAACGGGCGGACGCATGCTCAAGCTCCTCGAACGGCCTGGCGCCGGTGCTGCCAGGCGGCACCGAGCCCGCACAGCAGGGTCACCCCGAGCAGCGCCAGGACGATGGGCGAGTTGAGGAAGATGTCGGCACTGCCACCACCGGCCAGCAATGCCTGACGCAGGCTCTGCTCCAGCGACTGACCGAGGATCAGGCCAATCAGCAACGGCGGCAGCGGGAACCCGGCACGGCGCAAGGCGAAGCCGACACCACCGGCCGCGAGCATCACGCCGACATCGAACAGGCTGTTGTTCACCGAGTAGGCGCCGAACAGCGCGAGAATGGTGATCAACGGATAGAGGTGACGAGCCTGGATGCGGATCACGTGCACCGCGCCACGGAACATCGCCAGGCCGAAGATGATGCAGGGAATCGACAGCAGGATCAGCGCCAGGAAGATCGCATAGACTTCCACGCCGTGATCACGGAACAGGAACGGCCCCGGAGTCAGACCCTGCAGCATGAAGGCGCCGAGGATCACCGCCGTCACCGCGTCGCCAGGAATACCCAGCGCCAGCGTCGGCACCAGCGCCCCGCCAGTCACGGCATTGTTGGCTGCTTCCGGCGCGGCCACGCCCTCTGCCTCACCCTTGCCGAAGGCCTCCTTGCGTGGCGAACGCGAGCGCGCCAGGTTGTAGCTGACGAACGCCGGCACGGTGGAGCCGATGCCCGGCAGGATGCCGACGAAGGTGCCGATCAACGACGACAGCAGCAGCGTGCTGCGCATCCGCCACATGGCCAGAAAGCCCACCTTGCCGCTATCCACCGAAACCGGCTCGACCGCCGCGCGCTCGCCACGGCGACGCTCGAACACCTGCTGCAACACCTCGGACATGGCGAACAGACCGATCAACACCGGAATCAGCTGCAGGCCATCCTCGGCGGCGAAGCTGCCGAAGGTGAAGCGCGGCAGGCCTTCGATGGGGTCGAGACCCACGATGCTGGCGGCGATACCGACCAGCACCATGATCGCCGAGTCGAGCTTCGAGCCACCGCCGAACAGTACGATGATCGACAGCGCGAAGAACATCAGCGCGGCCATCTGCGCGGGGCCGAAATCCAGGGCGAAGGCTGCCAGCGGCTGCGCCAGCAGGATCAGCACCACACAGCTGAACAGATTGCCGAACACGCTGGAATACAGCGCCACGCGCAGCGCTTCGCCGGCGCGCCCCTGACGCGCCATGGGGTAACCATCGAGCACGGTGGCCGCCGAGGACGGCGTACCGGGCACATTGAGCAGGATGGCGGAGATCGAGCCGCCGAAGATAGCGCCCTGGTAGACCCCCAGTAGCAGGATGATCGCCGGAACCGGCGACATGCCGAAGGTCACCGGAATCAGCAGGGCGATGGCCATAGTCGGGCCGAGGCCCGGAATGGCGCCGATGATGATGCCGACGACGACACCGCAGACAGCCGCGACCAGCACCCATATGTCGAACAATGCGTAAAAGGCTTCGAGAAGCATGGCAGGCTCCGCCAGTCAGGGAAGGGGAATGTTCAGTGCGTAGCGCGCACCGAAGGTGACCAGCACAGCCACTACCAGCGGCAGCAGCACGCCTAGCAGCACCCGCCGCTCGCCCAGCACCCAGGCCAGCAGCACACCAACCGCCGCCGCGCAAAGCAGAAAACCCAGCGCATCCATGGCCAGCACGGCGCCTGCGATCAGCAGGCCGATCAGCAGCACACGACCCCAGTGCACCACCGGGCCGGGGGCATCCTCGACACTACTTCGCCGCAACCACAGACGCAGACCGGTGGCCAGCACCAGCAAGGCGAGAATCAGCCGTGGAAAGAAACGCGCATCCGGGCCGCTGTCACCGAAGTCGAACACCAGCACCTGGCTCTGCAGGGCCAGCAAGCCGGCCAGCGCCAGCAGCAGAATGATCAGAGTAGCCAGGCTCTGCAGGCCGAAACGGCAGGGTTTGGCGGACGCACCGCCGGATAGCTTGGCACTCATCGTTTCAGCTCCTCGGCCAGGTTGCGGTAGACCAGCAGATTGCGCTCGATCACCTCGTCCATCTGCGCGCCGGACATGATCCGTACCGGCTGACTGAGCTTGTCCATGTCACGGGCGAAGGATTCCGACGCCGCCGCTTCGGCGAACGCTGCACGCAGACGCTCGACGCGCTCGGGCGGCACACCACGCGGCACCATCAGGCCGACGATGGAGGGAAATTCGATGGCATAGCCGGCCTCGGTCAGGGTCGGAATCTGCGGAAAATCCGGGTCGCGACTGTCGTCGAGCACACCCAGCAGACGCAGGCGCTCGCTCCTGACCATATCGCGGTAAGCCGGCACCAGAGCAATGTCGATATGCCCGCCGAGCAGCGCCGCGGTGACACTGGAAGCACTGCTGAAAGGCACGTGCTGCAGGTCCGCCTGGGCCTTGCGCGCCAGCGCAGTGAAGGTCAGGCGCGGGCCACTCAGCGCCCCCGCCGTACCGTAGGTCAGGCGCTTGCCGGACGCTGCCGCGCGGATCAGCTCATCCAGCGAGTGATAGGGGCTGTCGGCCCGCACCAGCACACCGTGATAGGGGCCGGAGTAATTCATCAGCGAGACGAAATCGGCAATCGGGTCATAGCCGACCGGACGCAGCGCCGGGGTCACGAACAGCGGCGACGAGGTGGTGGCGATCAGCGCGTAGCCATCAGGCTTGGCCGCCGCCAGCGCGCGCATGGCATTGATGCCACCGCCACCGGGGCGGTTTTCCACCACCACCGGCTGGCCCAGCAGTGGCTCGGCCAGAGCCGCCAGACGCCGGGCGGAAATATCCGTGGTACCACCCGCGCCGTAGGGCACGATCAGCGAAATGGCCCGGCTCGGATAGTCCGCAGCCTGCGCCACGGGCAGCAGCAGCGACATCAGCAGGGCAGTGGCAGCCAGAAGGCCATGGCGAAGTGCAACCTTCGCAAGCAGCGTTTTCATGAGCTTTCCCTTGTTTTTATTGTGGGAATAGCGAACACCGCACACATGCGGCGCTCAGTGTGAAGCTGGGTGTCAGTTCGGGGCGCTAGCGAGCCCGCTCGGGCCGGCTCGTGTCAACGGCCCGCAGTGCTGCTCAGCCCCCTGGCAGCAGGTGGCGGTTGACCACGCAACGCGGCTCCAGCGCTTCGCCGGCCCAGTGGGCGACGATCTGCTGCACCGCAAGCAGGCCTACACGATCCTGCGACGCCTGCGTGTTGGCCCCCACATGCGGGGTCGCCACCAGATTGCCCAGCGACCACAGCTCGCTGTCGGCTGCTGGCGGCTCCTGCTCGAAGGTATCCAGGCCGGCCCCGCCAATCTCGCCGGCACGCAGCGCGGCCGCCAGCGCCTGACTGTCGATCAGCTCACCACGCGCCGTGTTGACCAGAATGCTCTCGGGCTTCATCAGCTTGAGCTGCTCGGCGCCAATAAGGTGGCGGTTATCGGCGGTCAGCGGACAGTGCAGGCTGATCACGTCGCACTCTTCGAGCAGGCGCTGGAAGTCGCTCTCGCGACTGACGTTGTCACGCTCAGGCAGATGCTTCAGGTAAGGATCGAAAATACGCACCTGCATCTTCAGCGGCGCGACCAGGTCGAGCAGGATCCCGCCAATCGAGCCCAGGCCGACCAGGCCCAGGGTCTTGCCGGACAGCTCCACGCCCTTGGCGGTGGCCTTGTCCCAGTGACCGGCGCGCATACGGCCATCCAGCCAGGCCACCTGGCGGGCCACGGCGAACATCAGGGCGAAGGCATGCTCGGCCACCGACTGGGCATTGGCACCCAGGGCGATGGTCACCGGGATATTGCGTGCGGCTGCAGCCTGAATGTCGATGGTGTCGTAGCCCACACCATGCTTGGCGATGATCTTCAGATCGGGCGCAGCGTCGATCAGTTCGCGAGCGAACTTGCCCTGACGGACGATGGCCGCACCCGGCTGCTCGCTGGCGATGATGGCGAGGAGCTCGTCGAGCGGCGCGTAAGGCCGGGTCGGAATGACCTTGACGCCCTGTTCGGCGGCGAAGGCCATGGCAGAAGGCGACAACGCCGGACCTGTAACCAGGATGCTTCGATTCATGGTGCGTACCTTGTTCTTTTATGTTCACCAACGGCGGGGCTACCCCACCGGAGCAGTAGGCAGATTACCATAAAGAAACGGCATTTCAAAAATAAGAAAAAGGAAAAGAAGACTCCAGCGAAACCACAACAAAACCGAGCAAAAACCCAGATTCATGACGAGATCAGCGCAATTAAAAATACAAAAAAGAAATGCCATTTCGATAAATGGCAAGGCGTGTAGCCTGCCGACCCTAAGCCAGCAAGGCCATGGGCCAGAGGGGCGTTTCGCGGAGTATCTGCTCACTCATGGGCCGCACGCGGTCAGACAGACCGACGCACTACCACAGCTCAGCCGCCTTCAGCCCCAGGTGAAATCGACCTTGCAACCCAGGCTGCGAGCCAGATCGGCCGCTGCCTTGCAGAACGCCTCGCGCAGAATGCCGGCACGCTCCTCGGTGAGCCGGCTGGCAGGCCCGGAGATCATCAGCGCACCGACCATCTCATCACCCGCGCCGAAGATCGGCAGCGCCATGGCCGCCGCATGTGGGTCGGTGACCCCGCTGGAGTAGAACGGCTCGGTGAGGGTTCGCGCCTTGTCGATGCTGGTACGCAGCGCCTGGGCGCCGGCAGCATTGTCCATAGGCCGCATGTCGCCTGGCTGCAGGTGCAGACGCAGGCGATGCGGCGAGTTGACCCGATACTGGCACAGGCGATAGGCGCCATGGCGCACGTAGAGCGAGGCGGTTTCGCCGGTTTCGTCGGTCAGCGCCTGCAGCACCGGCATGACATGCCGCTCCAGGTCGAGGGCGTCCTGGTAGACGGCATTCAGGCGCATGACCTCGCTGGCCAGCTGGTAGCGCCCATCGGCCATGCGATTGATCAGACCGAAGGTTTCCAGCGATACCGTCAGGCGCATGATGGTGCTCTTGTTCAGGCCGGTGCGCTCGGCGAGCTCGACCAGCCCCAACGAAACATCACCCACCTGAAACGCGGTCAACACGGTCAGAACGCGGTCGGCCGAAGCGACGCCACTGACGGCCGGGCGAGGGCGTGTTTTGATCATCAAGAGTTCCTCATCGACAGACGATTTAGCAGTTTGCCGAGCATTATCGAGCCCCGACGACCGGATGCGCCACATTTGTAGCGCATGGCGTGAAGATGAGGCGCGCGGCGCCCCCCTCCTGGCGACGGCGCCGCGCCGCGAACGATGACCTAGCGCAAGCCCCAGCCCGAGGCCATCGGCTGCCCCGCCACCGGCAGCTCGGCGCGCAGAATGGAGCCCGAGTCGGACTCGGTGATGTACAGCGTGCGCCCGTCCGGTCCGCCGAAAGCGCAGTTGGTGGTACCCAGGCCCTTGGGCGAGCGCACCACCGCAATCGGAATGCCGAGGGCATCGTGCACCCACACCAGGCCCATGCCGGTCTGGCAGACCACCACGCCGTTGTCGCGGGTCAGCGCCAGGCCATCCGGCCCGGCGCGGCCGCCGGAGAACTGCAGAAACAGCCCGGCCTTGACCACCCGCTGGCTCTGCGACAGCGGCAGACGCCAGACCGCATTGGCGCGGGTCACCGCCACGTACAGGGTGTGCCCGCTGCTATCGAGCACCAGACCGTTGGGGCTCGGCACCTTGTCGATCAGGCAATCCAGGCGGCCGCTGTCCGGATACCAGCGATAGACACGCCCACTGGGATCCTGCAGGCCGGTCTGCCCCTGATCGGTGAAATACAGCGCGCCATCAGGGCCGAAGTGCAGATCGTTGCAGCCCTTGAAGCCTTCGCTGTCGGCATCGCCGAGCACGGTCTCGACCTGACCGCTGGCCGGGTCGAGGCTCATGATGCCGTTGCGGAAATCGGCGATGAAGATGCGCCCGTGGGCATCGATCTTCAGGCCGTTGGGCTGGCCGTCGTACTCGGCCATCAGTTCCACCTCGCCGCCCGGCGAGGCGCGGAAGATGCGCCCGAAGGGGATGTCGACGAACCACAGGTTGCCCTGCAGATCGAACGACGGCCCTTCGATAAAGCTGTCCACCGGTGCGCCGCGACGATTCTTGTCGGCCCAGTAGGAGCGCGCAGCGGGACGGCGCAGCGCCGGCGGCAGACTGGTGAAGACTTCGGCCTCGATCAGCAGCGGATCGGGATGGGGAAAGGCCATGCTATCAACCTCCAACGGTCAGATTGGGGAACCACAGCGCGATGTCGGGCAGCGCGATGAGCAGCAACAGGAAGGCCAGGATGATGATGAAATAGGGCAGCACGCCCATCACCACATCTTCCACCCTGGTGTCCTTGTCCGAACCGGCGACCACGAACAGGATCACCCCCAGCGGCGGGGTCAGCTGGCCCAGTTCCACCAGCACGACGACGAAGATGCCGAACCAGATCGGATCCACACCCATGGCCATCAGCGTCGGGAAAATCACCGGAACGATGATGGCGATCATGCCCAGGCCTTCCATGAAGCAGCCGAGAATGGCGAACACCAGCATCAGGATCAGCAACAGGCCGACCTTGGACAGGCCGGCCTGCGCCACCCAGTCGACCATCTGTTCCCCCACCCCGGACAGCGCGGTGGCGTAGGCGAAGATCATCGAGATGAACACGATGAACAGCACGTTGCCGCTCATCAGCAGGGTGCGCGACATGGCCGAGCGCAGCATGGCCAGATTCAGCCGACGGTACAGCGCGGCAATCAACATCGCGCCGACCACGCCCAGTGCTCCGGCCTCGGTCGGGGTGGCCAGGCCGCTGTAGATGCTGCCGAGGATCATCAGGATCAACAGGCCGAAGGGGAGCACGTCGCTCAGTGCCTGCAGGTAATCGCGCAGCGAGCGCTGTTGCGTGTCGCGCGGCACCAGATCCTTGTTGAGCAGCGCACGCGCCATGATGAACAGGCTGTAGCAGGCGCCGAGCAGAATGCCCGGGATCAGGCCGGCAGCGAACAACTTGGCGATCGAGGTTTCGGTGAAAGTGGCGTAGATGATCATGGTGATCGACGGCGGGATGAGAATCCCCAGGGTGCCGCCAGCGGCCAGCGAACCGGCTACCAGCCGGCGGTTGTAACCGCGCGCGGATAACGCCGGCAAGGCCACGGTAGACATGGCCGCCGCCGTCGGCGCACTGCCGCCCGCCACGGCAGCGAACACGCCGCTGCCGACGATGTTGGTATGCAGCAGGCCGCCAGGCAGGCGCTTCACGAACGGCGCGATGCCGTTGTACAGACGCCCGCTCAGGCCACTGGCCAGGAGAATCTCGGCCATCAGGATGAACAGTGGAATGGCAGCCAGGGTAAAGCTGTTGGCCGAACCCCAACTGACCAGGCCGAGTGCCTTCCAGCCAGTAACGCCCTTGAACAGGAACAGGTAGATCAGCGCCGCTGCGCCGACCGCGAACTGCACCCACAGACCGCCGATGATCAGCACCAGCAGCACGATGAAAGCGATGGCAGCATCCATCATTCAGCCCTCTTGGCGCGCAGCGTGACGATCAGCTGTTCGATGATGAAGATGGCAATCATCGACAGGCCCAGCGGCACCAACAGTTGCGGAATCCACAGCGGCGTCATCAGCGTGGTGGGGGCAACGTTGCCACGCGCATAGGAGCTCAGCACCAGCTTGCCGGTCTGCCAGATCAGCACCGCGCAAACGCCCAGCGAGATCAACTGGAACAGCAGGTTGAGCACGCGCTGCAGAGCTGCCGGCAGCGCATGCAGAACGAAGCCGACCTGGAACAGGCTATTGCTGCGCAGGCTGAGACTGGCGCCGAACAGGGTGAGGCCGACCACCAGGTAACCCGCCAGCTCTTCCATGACCTTCAGCGAGTAGCTGAAGAACGAGCGCGAAACAATCTCCGCGCACACCAGCAGCACCAGCGAGACCAGCGCCAGGCCGGTGATGAAGCGCACCAGCGCGGCCACGCCATCGAATAGGCGGCCAGCCGAAACCGGCTGCCCTGCCTGCAGATCTACTTCGCTCATGGTCGGCTCCGGCTCTTACTTACCAAGGGCTTGCAGGACTTCGCCGAGGACCTTCTCGTATTGCGGGCCAGCGCCTTTGGCCCATTCACGCCAGAACGGCGCCAGCTTCTGCTGCGCGGCAGCGACGGTCGCCGCATCGACCTCGACGATCTTCATCCCGGCCTTGGCCTGGCTCTGCTTCTGCACTTCCTCGTCTTCGATGAAACCCTGGTCGATCTTGATGATTTCGTCAGCGACGATGGCATCGAGCTTGGCGCGGGTGGCGTCGGACAGATCGTCGTAGGAATCCTGATTGGCGATCAGCGCACTGAAGGCGTAGCTGACCGGCAGGCGGTAGTTGTTCGGCAGGAATTCGTGCCAGTTCTTCGCCCCACCCGCGCTGGCCGTCAGCACACCGTCGATCACCCCGCGCTCCAGAGCACTGGGCACGTCGGTGCCAGCCAGGGTGATCGCCGAACCACCGAAGGCCTCGACGAAGGCGCCCTGCTCCGGCGAGGTGACGCGAATCTTGCGCCCAGCCAGGTCGTCCAGGCCGTGCATCTCGAAACGCGTGAACAGGGTCTGCTGCGGGTAGCGGTAGCTGCCCAGATAGGCCACACCCTGTTTGGCGAAACCCTCCTTGAGGTAAGGCTCCATGACCTTGTAGGCCTTGTCCCATTCCTCGGCGTTGTTGATCAACATCGGCAGGTTGAGGATGCGCGCGATCTGCACGTTGCCGGAGAAGAACAGGTCAGCGGCGAAATCGACGATACCGTCACCGGCAGCCTGCGTGATATCGGTCGACGAAATCTGCAGGGTCTTGCCCAGGTGCAGGGTGATCGACAGGTCTCCGTCGGTATCCGCCTTGATGCGCTGGGAAATCCGCTCCATGCCCTGCACCGCGGCAGTGGTGGATACGGCGGAATAGGTGTAGCCAGTCCAGTTGGCGGCGTGCGCCACAGCGGCAGCGGCGCTACCGATCAGTACCAGGCTGGAAAGCAGATAGCGTTTGGCGAATCCCATGATCAGTTCCTCGTGACAACGTCTGTATGGCCGGGGCCTGACGAGGTGCCAGAGCGCCGCGCAGAGCTGCGCGCCGTCCGCCAACCGCGAAAAGCCGTCTTGTTGTAATCGAACGGGGTCAGTGCCTTGCGCGGATGGCGCGGGGCGCGTGACTTCGCGGCAAGGGCGAGCGCGATGCGCAGGGCAACTCAGGGCTGACCATTCCCAGGCGGGCGGTGACAGCCCAAGACTGGTCAGCGGCGATGGGGGCGGGAAGTTCGGCGGACAGCCCATGGGGCCGGGTCGCAGAGCGCTTGACGGCCGCTGCGGCGGCAAAGGCCATGGCAGATGGCGATAGCGCCGGGCTGCTGCCCAGGGTGCTTCGAGTCATGGTGCGTACCTTGTTCTTGTTGGTTCGTCTGCTTCCGGGAGGCAGCCCGGCGACGGTCAATCCAGACTAGCATAAAGAAATGGCATTTCAATAAGAGCTTTTTGCCTGACGACAATCGGCCATGCACAGGCCCTTCACCCGCGAGACGACCCAAAAAACACCCAAATTGACCCAGCAATCGCCTGTGCGACTGTTGTATACCCGTACCTCTCAATGATATTTATGAAATGACATTTCATAAACCCACAATGACTATCATCATCACGAGGTATCAATTCATGTCCATCGGATTCAGGGTCCTGCCTGCCGCTCGCAAAGTCAGCGCGGAGTGGGTCGAGCGTTTCCGCCACGTTCCTGTCGCCTGCGTCAGCGACTCGATGAACCGGATGACCGCCGGTGGCTCACGTCTGCGTCCGATGCATGGCGGCGGCGTCCTGGCCGGCCCGGCGCTGACGGTCAAGGCCCGTCCGGGTGACAACCTGATGCTGCACCATGCACTGGATATCGCCGAACCCGGCGACGTGGTGGTGGTCGACGCTGGCGGTGACCTGAGCAACGCCCTGATCGGCGAAATGATGGTGGCCTACGCCGCCACGCGCGGAGTTGCCGGCATCGTCATCAACGGGGCGATCCGCGATGCAGCAGCCATCCGCGCCGGTGACTTCCCCCTGTTCGCCGCCGGTATCACCCATCGCGGCCCGTACAAGGACGGCCCGGGTGAAATCAATGTACCAATCGCCATCGACGGCATGGTCATCGAGCCGGGCGATCTGCTGATCGGCGACGACGATGGCCTGCTGTGCGTGCCCTACGACGAAGTCGCTGGTGTGTATGAACGCGCCGACGCCAAGAACCGCGCGGAAATTGCGCAGCTCGAACGCATCGCCGCCGGCCAGAACGACCGCAGATGGGTCATCGAATCGCTGCGTCAGAAGGGCTGCCAACTGCCCGAATAAGGTCACCTGCCCCTGCCTGTGCGCCTGGCACAGGCAGGAACGCGCCACGATGAGCGAATAAAAAAGCCCGCCTTGAAGGCGGGCGAAGTGTCAGCCCAGAAGGCCGCGCATCAGAAAGTAGAGCAAGGATGGGCCGAGCAGGCAGCCCAGTGCGGTGTAGAACGCAGCCGTCAGGCAACCGTACGGCACCAGCTTGGGATCGGTCGCGGCCAGGCCGCCGGCCACGCCACTGGAAGTCCCCATCAGACCACCGAAGATCACCGCGCTGCGCGGATTGTCCAGGCCGATGTAGGGCGCGACGAAAGGCGTCGCCACCATCACCAGGATCGCCTTGATCAGCCCTGCGGCGATGGACAGTGCCATCACGTCGGAGCTGGCGCCGAGTGCTGCACCGGTAACCGGGCCGACGATGTAGGTCACCGCGCCGGTGCCGATGGTGGTCAGGCTGACCACGTCGGTGTAGCCGAAGGCCATGGCCACTGCCACACCGGCGATGAAGGACGAAAACACCCCGACGAACAAGGCCAGCACCCCGGCGACACCGGCGCGCTTGAGCTCCTCGACACTGACCCCGAAACCGGTGGCGACGATGGCGAAGTCGCGCAGCATGGCGCCGCCGAGCAGGCCGATGCCGGCGAACAGCGGAATATCCACCAGGCCCTTCTGCCCACCGGTATAGGCACCGCCGATATACGACAGCAGCAACCCGAGCAGGATGGCGATGGCCGAGCCGTGCAGCCGGCCCTTGGTGAACTTGTCGGAGATCCAGTAGGACACCCACATGGTGATGCCGATGATGGCGAAGCCGCTGAGCAGGCCGTAGCTGGTGACTACCTTGAGCAGAGATTCGTACATGCTGATCACCGTGGCGCTTTGGTCAGAGGGGAAGTGGCATCGGTTTCAGGCTTCTTTTGCCCGATACGGCTGAGCACCGGCACCAGGGCGAAGCCGGCCACCACGGCGGCAGTCCCGGCGATGATCGCCATCGGCCCACCGCTGAGCGCGCCGTAAACGTTTTGCTGAGCCGCCATGGCGACCACGATGGGGATGTAGATGGCACTCCAGAACTCCACGCCCTGTTCCGACTTGCCGACGAACAGGCCACGTTTTTTCAGGTAACTGCCGAGGAAGATAAGCAGCAGCATGGCGATGCCGACACCGCCGACATTGGCGGGCACGCCGATGAGTTGTCCCAGCAGTGAACCGATAAAGATTCCTGCCAGGGTGCAGAACGCCAGAAAGGCGACACCGTAGATGATCATTGTTGTTGTCCTCGTCTTACGTATCGAAGTTGTTGTTCTTGTGCTTCGGTAAACGCTACGGCTCAGCGGTCGCGGCTTACCTCCTGACGCAACATGGCGTCGAGTGTATCCAGACGGGCACCGCTGAAGGCGATGGCCTGACCGGGTTCGAATACGCGGCGGGCGAGCCCGGTCAGCACGCCACCGGGCGGCAGTTCCAGGTGCAGGCCCACGCCACGCTCATAGGCGGTGACCAGGGTGGCCTGCCAGTCGACGACGCGGCTCATGTTGCAGGCCAGGTCGTCGCGCAGGGCTTCGGGATCACGGATCAGGCGCGCCGAGCTGCTGCTCAGGTAGCGTACCTGCGGCGCCCGCAGCTCGACCTTGGCGAATGCTGACGCCAACTCCCGAGCCGGTGCATCGAGCAGTTCGCAGTGCGACGGCACGCTCATGGCCAAACGCTTTGCCGCACCCGCCCCCAGCGCACGGGCACGCTCGGCGACGGCGGCCATGGCGGCCTCGCTGCCGGCGATCACCAGTTGGGTTTCGGCATTGATATTGGCCAGGTACACCGGGCCGTCGGCTTCGGCCAGCAGGCGCTCGACGCTGCTCTGGTCGAGGCCGAGGATGGCGGTCATGCCGTAGCCATCAGGATAAGCGCGCTGCATCAGCTCGCCACGCAGGGCGACCAGGCGCACGGCATCGGCGTAGTCCAGCGCACCGGCCACCACGGCGGCGGCATAGGCACCGATGGACAGGCCGGCGACGTAGTCGGGGCGATGGCCGCGTTCGCTGAGCAGACGCGAAGCCGCCACACCGGCAATCAGCAGGCACAGTTGCACGGCGCGGGTAGCTTGCAGCGCTTCGGGCGAGTCCAACAGGCGCACGTCTTCACCCAGGGCGGCGCTGGCCTGCTCGATACAGGCCTGTACCACCGGGGCAGCGGGCAAGGCATGCAGCATGCCGGGCTGCTGCGCGCCCTGGCCGGGAAAGGCCCAGAGCGTGCTCACGCGGCCACCTGCTGCAACTGCCACGGGTCGCTGACCAGCAGCGGGCCGTTCTGGGTTTTCAGCAAAACACGTGGCGTCTGGCCGGCCCACTCACGCAGGGCCACGGCGCCATATGGGGTTTCCAGTTGCAGATCGATACGCCCCGGCGCGGCGTCCAGCAGCACGCACAATGTCCGCGCCTCGGCGCGAGAAAGCAGATCGGGCGCACGTAACGACAAGTCGAGATCGCTGTCCGGGTGCGCCGCCGTGATGCCGCTGGCCAGCTCGAAACCCAGGCTGCCGGTGACGCCCCAGGCCACGCCCAGGGCATCCAGATGCGGCGCCAGCTGGCCCAGGGCGCGCAACGCCGGCCAGTGTGGCTGCGCGTGACTGCGCCAGCGTCCGGCCCGTGCCACCGCCTGCGGGCTGACCAGCCGGCTGATTTCGCTCACCCGCATCCAGCTGGCGTGCCGCTGTTCACGCGCAGCGCCACGGACACCCACCGCGACCCAGCCTGGCTCGGCCGGAGCACGGCGCACCACCACCGGCACATGCGCACCCAGGGCGGCGCGAGCCCAGGCCGGCGCCTCCTGCGGCAGTTGCTCGGGGCGCAGGCCCCAGAGCAGGTCATGTGGACGGGGGGTATGCATGATCGGCTCCTACCACTGCGCGCGCAGCAGTTCGCGCACTTGCGAAGACGCCGCGCGGTTGGCAGCACCCAGGCGGTTACTCAGATCGCGCGGGCTGCCGGCGATATCGGCCAGGGCGCGGCCCAGGGCGTCCTGCACGCGGGCCAGATCAGCGCCGCTCGGCTGCGTCACCTGCTCCACATCGAGCACCTCCGAAAGCATCCCGAGCGAGGCGTAGTTGTCCAGGTCGTAGGCCATCGGCGGCACCGTGGCGGCCAGCGCTTCAAGCTCATCGACGCTGCGCAGGGTGATACGCGCGGCGGCGGCCTTGCCCATGGCATGCACCATCACCCCGGCGTCGCGCAGGGCGATCAGCCGATTGGCCTGGTAGCCGTGAGCGAGAAAGGCGCCGGACATGGCCTTGCCGACCAGCAAACCGATCACTGCATGCCCGGCCAGGCGAGCACGGGCATAGGCATCCACCGCACCGGCCAGCGCCTGGTGGATGCCGTAGGCCTCCTCGCGGCGACCATAGGCCTGGCTCGGCACATCGACGATGGCGATCAGTGCGCGCTTGTGTACCTGGTCGCGGTCGGCTTCGATAGCCTCGTCCACCGCCTGGGCCAGGCCCCAGCCTTCGAGCAGACCGACCTCGCCATTGCGGGCACGGGGAAAGGGATTGTCGGCATCGGCGATCACCGCCAGATAGCGCACCGCCTGACCGGCCAGTTCGCCATCGGCTACGCGCAGCGAGGCCGGCAAACCCTGTTGCGGCCGGGCATCGCCTGCCAGGGCCTGGAACCAGTGCAGGCCACGTTGTTCTTGGACTGTGCTCATGTTCATGCTCCCTGGTAAGCGCTGCGCACGGCAGCGGCATCGGCCTGGACGGCGGTGTCGACATCAGCCAGGCGCCGCAGGAACCAGGCGTGGCGACGGCTGCGCTCGATCTCTGGTTTGCCCTGGGCAAACAAACGGTGCAGCTCGCCGCGAATCGCCTCGACGTCATCGCCGACATAGCCGTCGACCAGGCCGCTGGCGTGGCGCTGCTCGCCGCCGGTCAGGCTCCAGATAAAGGGACGGTCGCGCGAGTCGTATTCGTCCAGCCCGGCTTCCTGCTCGATCACCTGCGGGCCGTTGAGCCCCAGGCGCGCCTCGCGGGTCACCAGCAGGTAGCTGCACAGCCCGGCGGCGATGGACATGCCGCCAAAGCAGCCGACCGGGCCGGCGACCAGACCGATCACCGGCTGGTACTGGCGCAGCTCGACGATGGCGGCCTGGATCTCGGCGATGGCCGCCAGGCCCAGGTTGGCTTCCTGCAGGCGCACGCCGCCGGTTTCCAGCAGCAGCACGGCGCGGGTCGGCGTGCCGCTCTTGTTGTCTTCAGCGGCCAGCTCCAGAGCTCCGGCGATCTTCGCCCCGCCCACTTCACCGAGGCTGCCGCCCTGGAAAGCGCCTTCGATGGCGATCACCACCGCAGGCGCGCCATCGATCAGCCCCTTGGCCACCACTACACCGTCATCGGCCTGGGGCACGATGCCCTGCTTGGGCAGCCAGGGCGACATCAGCCGGGCGAAGGGATCGAGCAGCTCGCGAAAGCTGCCGGTATCGAGCAATGCACGGGCGCGCTCGCGGGCACCGAGTTCAGTGAAGCTGCGCTGCGCCAACAGGCGCGCAATGTTCTGCTCAGCCATGATTGAGTTCCTCCAGGCCCTGTTCCAGGCGCAGGCGCACCACGCCGGGCGTGGCGCCGAAATCGTGGATGGCGATGTTTAGCGCCGGTACTGGTTGCTCAGCGAACATGCGCTCGAACAAGAGCTGCCAGCGCGGCGCGCTGCCGTTGACCGAGGTGACCACTTCGATAGCGAGGGTGCCGGCCTGGCCGGGTTCGAGCATCACTTCCAGGTCGCCGGAGCCGACGCAACCCACCAGCGCGCGGCCCTTGGCCGGTTGTCCGGCGGGGAATTGAAAAGACAGGGTTTCCATTTCACAGACTCCCAAGCTGCGCCGGCAGGCCATGCTGCAGGCGGTCGAGGAACAGGGTGGCGGCGAGCAGATCGGCCGCGCCGCCAGGCGAGGCGCGCAGGTGCAGCATGTCGCGTTCCAGATCACGCAGCAGGCGTCGACCGTCGAGGCTGGCGCAGCCGCCAGCGGCGAGCACCGCGCGGGCACCGCTCTGCATACGGGTCAGCCCGGCCATACCGGCGCGATACAGCACGCAGGTGTCGGCCAGCTGGGTCATGATCGCCAGCAACGCGTCGAGGCGGGCGTTCTGCTCCCCTGCCCCGGCAGCGCGGCTGCGCGCCAGTTGCGGCAGCGCCTGCTGGATCACCGATGGAAAGCCCAGCTGCGCTTCTTCGCGGGCCCCATGCACACCGTACAGGCGACAGACCTGGGCACCATGGCTGTCGCCGGTGACGGGCGCCGCGCGGTCATTGAGCAGGGCCAGGCGCGCGGCGCGCAGGGCTACTTGCTCCGCTGCCGACGCGCTGACATCCAGTGCGGCGGCGCTGCTGAGCAGCCCCAAAGCCCAAATCGCGCCGCGATGGGTGTTGACGCCGCCGGTGACGCGCAGCATCTCCACCTCGCCTTCGCGACCGATGCGGCCGACGTCTTCACGCAACGCCTGATCGATCTCACCAGATTGCTGCGCGGCCTCGGCCATGGCCTTGAAGCTCGGCCACAGGGCCAGCGCCGAGGCGTGCATCAGGCCCAGGTGCAGGTCGGTGTGGGCGCCGCTGCCACGCCGGTCGACCAGCCCCGGTTTGGGCGACAGGTCGGCCTCGTCGATCAGCGCGTCGACCGCCAGGTCGGCCAACCAATCGCTTAAAGAGAGCGTTGGCTGAATTGCAGTCAGTGCATTCATCACCAGCTCCTGAACTTGGCAGGCGGGTTGTACAGGCCGCCCGACCACTCGACCAGCTCGGCGATGCTCTTGGCCGCGAGCAGTTCGCGGCTGGCATCGGTACGGCGGATGCCGAGGTCTTCGGGCAGGGCGATCAGACCCTCGCGGCGCATGCGTGCAGTCTCTTTCGGGTCATGGCGCAGGCCGATGGCGGTAACGCCGGCCACCGCCGCGATCATCGCCTGGCGTTCTTCCAGGGTGCGCGCCTTGTACAGGTAGGCGATGCCTTCCTCGGTGAGCAGATGGGTGACGTCATCGCCGTAAATCATGATCGGCGCCAGGGGCATGCCGGCTTTCTTGGCCACGTCGACGGCATCGAGCTGCTCGACGAAGGTCGGTTTGCCGCCTTCCTGGAAGGTTTCGACCATCTGCACCACCAGCTTCTTGCCGCGCTCGAGCAGCGGCGCTTCGCTGTCGCCCGGGCGCATATCCAGCCAGGCGGGTGTCGAGTGACGCCGGCCACGCGGGTCATGCCCCATGTTCGGCGCGCCGCCGAAGCCGGCCAGGCGGCCACGGGTCACGGTGGAAGAATGGCCATCGCCGTCCACCTGCAGGGTGGCGCCGATGAACAGGTCGACCGCGTACTGCCCGGCCAGCTGGCACATCATGCGGTTGGAACGCATCGAGCCGTCACGGCCGGTGAAGAACACATCCGGGCGCTGGGCGATGTAGTTCTCCATGCCCAGTTCGGTGCCGAAGCAGTGCACGCTCTCGACCCAGCCGGTCTCGATGGCCGGGATCAGCGTCGGGTGCGGATTGAGCGTCCAGTTGCGGCAGATCTTGCCCTTCAGGCCCAGCGATTCGCCGTAGGTGGGCAGGATCAGCTCGATGGCGGCGGTGTTGAAACCGATGCCGTGGTTGAGCGACTGCACGTTGTGTTTTTCGTAGATGCCGCGGATCGCCATCATCGCCATCAGCACGTGCACCGGCTTGATATGGCGCGGGTCACGGGTGAACAGCGGCTCGATGTAGAACGGCTTGTCCGCCACCACCACGAAGTCGACCCAGGAGGCGGGGATGTCGACGCGCGGCAGCTCGTCGACGATCTCGTTGACCTGGAAGATCACGATGCCGTCGGAAAACGCAGTGGGTTCGACCAGCGCCGGGGTGTCCTCGGTGCTCGGGCCGGTGTAGATGTTGCCGTGGCGGTCGGCCTGAAAGCCGGCGACCAGCGCGACGTTGGGAATCAGGTCCACCAGCAGGCGCGAGTAGAGTTCGATATAGGTGTGGATGGCGCCGACTTCCATCTGCCCGTCTTCGAGCAGTTGGCCAATGCGCAGGCTCTGCGGCCCGGCGAAGGAGAAATCGAGCTTGCGGGCGATGCCACGCTCGAACAGATCGAGGTGCTCGGCGCGACTGACGCTGGGCATGATCATGTGCAGGTCGTGCAGGCGGCCGGGGTCGGCCTTGGCCAGCGAGCGGGAAAGAAAATCCGCCTGCTTCTGGTTGTTGCCTTCGAGCACCACGCGATCACCTGGGGCGATCAGCGCTTCGAGGGCGGCGACTATCTGGTCGCTGGGCAGCACCACGCCATCGGCGAGATTGCGCACCTGATCGAGTCGCCGCGCTTTTTCCGCGCGCCGGCGCGACCACTGCGGCGGTGGGGATATTGTTGTTGTCATTGAAGACTCCACGAGTTCCGCTGTCGTGGAAGCACATTAGGAGCGTGACGCTGGAGTCATCAATCAAGCAGCCAGCGCAATCGTTACGCTCAGATTAACGATTGCTCAAGCACGGGAGTCTTCGGTGTCGTCATGAGTCGAGTGGGTGGACATCCTGGCCACCTCCAGTCGATCACGCCCGCGCTGCTTGGCCCGGTAAAGCAGCTTGTCGACACTGTTGAGAAAATCCAGCGAACGGTCACCCGCGCCCGGCACTATGGTGCCCACACCGAGGCTGACGGTGAGCATGGGTGACACCGCAGAGCGTTCGTGGGGAATGCGCTGCTGACGCACCTGCTGGCGACAGCGCTCGGCGATATGGCGGGCGGCCGCTTCGTCGGTCTCCGGCAGCACCAGCACGAACTCCTCGCCACCGAAACGGCCGACGAAATCCCGTGGCCGGCTGACCGCATGGCTCAGGGCCTGGCCGACGCTCTTCAGGCAGTCATCACCCTGAATATGGCCGTAGTGGTCGTTGAACTGCTTGAAGTGATCGATATCCAGCAGGATCAATGACAGCGGCTGCCGGGTGCGCTGGGCATTGGCCCACTCGCTGGCCAGCACCGTGTCGAACATGCGCCGGTTGGCCACGCCGGTGAGGCCGTCCTTGTAGGAATACTCCTCCAGCTGCTTCTGCAGGGTCAGCAACTGCTCCTCGGTCTTCTTCCGTTCGCTGATGTCGAACATGAAGCCAATCAGCGAGTCCACCTCGCCGGTGTCGTCGCGCACCACATGCACCACGTCGCGAATCCACACGTAGCCGCCAGCGGCGGTCAGCGCCCGGTAGTCGGCTTCGTGATCGACGCCGTTCTGCGACTGCGAGATGCAGAATTCCACCACCTTCTCGCGATCATCCGGGTGCATGCGCGTGGCCCAGTCCTCGGCGCTGACCCAGCTGGCCTGCGACCAGCCCAGCAGCGTTTCGATCTGCGGGCCGATGTAGGCAAAGGTCATGGTCTTCCAGTCGATCTTCCAGGGAATTGCCCGGGTGGACTCCAGCAGGGTCTTGTAAACCGCCTGATCAGTTGCCTCGCTCATACCCGTCACCTCAGCCCTAATTGCGTTTGTTTATAACGCAAAATCAGGTAACCAAGGTGACGAGCCGGCGAATGGCTATCAGGACTCGCGGGCCTTCAGGCCGGCGTACAGACGAGTCAACTCGTTGAGCTGGCGGAACAGCGAGTCGGTGCTGACGGTGATAACGGTCGGTACGAAGTCCTGCTTGGCGTGCAGGTCGATACCCTTGAGGGTGAAGCCCCAGTGGGCGCGAGCGCGTCGCTGTGCGTTGGCGATTTCATCGTTCGGCGTACCACGAGCTTCCAACTCCTTGAGGATGGTTTCGAAGTCGTTCACCGCAGTGTCCAGCTTGGCATCCAGATCCGGTGACTGCACGTTCCAGGATTTGGCCATGTAGAGCATGGCGATACGCTGGGTCTGTACGCGTGCCCAGCCGCTGCGATTGACGGTGGCGCCCATCTCGCCGAGGTGCTTGGCCATCGCGTCGGTAACGGCCTGGGTCTGCTGCAGCAGGGTTTCGGCGTTGGCCAGCACCTGCGCGGCCTTGGCGGGGTCCGGCTTGGCTTCGACCTGTTGGCGGTAGTTCGCCCAGGTGGCGCTGACCTGAGCCAGCGCAGCTTTGATCTCGGCGTTGGGGGCGTATTCGCTAAGGGCCTTGTGACTGGCATCGAAGCGCTGAACGGTTTCCTGCAGCTGACGCTGCGCAGCGTCCACGCGCACGTCGGCGCCGATCATCAGGTAGTCCTTGGCCATGCGCTGGCCGAGCGAGCGCTGCAGGCCGGCCATGTTCATGGCCTCGGAATCGCTCAACTGCGCCAGGCCGGGCGTGCTGACCAGCATTGAGCAGGCCAGCAGAATGAGGGGCAGGTACTTCTTCAACACGTCGGTACTCCAAAATTCGAGAACGAGGCAATGCACCGGAGGCACGCGCCACCGGTAACGGGTTGAACCCTTGAATGCGGGGTTTTTTATTGGAATGCGGGAGGGCAGTTTCGACGGGCGCACGGCCCAGATGCTGCGAAAAAGGGCGCGATGATAGCTGGTATAACGCCATCATTCTGTGCAACCAGTCATGAAGCGGACGACCGGTCGTCCGCCTCAGCAGCGGCCGCGAATAAAAAAGCCGTCAGTCGTCGTGAAGCAAGGGGGAAACGACTGGCGGCCAGAGTCGAAATTGCAGCGGTCAGGACAGCAGACTGACCACGCTGGAACGGCTGATATTGGCCTGAGCCACCACAGTCTGGGTCACTGCGGCATAACTGCTGGGGCTGCGGCGCATCAGGTTGAACACTTCGCCGGCAAAATCCCGCGCCCACTCGCGCTCGTTCTGCTCGGCATGGCGGGCGAGAAATTCGCGAATCTCCTCCTGGCGATGGCTGAGCTGTTCACGCAGCGCACCGATCCTGTCCAGCGCGGTAACCACCTCATCCAGTGCCCGCCGCAGTTCACGCGCACCTTCCAGGCGCGCGGCATCGGGCAGGCGCAACAGCTGTTCTTCCTGGCTGGCCAGCGGCGCGGCACCCGGCGGCGCCAGCTTGCCCTCACCCTGCACGCGCAGCTCGCCCTTGAGTTGCTGCCACTCGCTTTCACGGGCGCTGAACCTGAGCGCACCGCCGCTATCGAGTTCGGCGCGAATACCCGCCGGGCCGAGGCCGGCATTGAAGCGACGCAGAATCTGCTGCTCGCTCAGGCCTTCATCAAGCACCACCGCCAACGGCTCGGCCAGCTTGCGACCGGCACTGAACAGCAGGGTTTCCTTGCCGGCCTGCTGCACTGTGGCGATGGAGTCCAGGCCCTGCAGGCTGAAGCGGCTGCGCACCGGCTCGTTGAGACGCAACTTGAAGCCCGCATCCAGCGCCTCGGCGGAGCGCTGACCACGCTCGGCGAGCAGCTTGCGCACCTGCTCCAGTTCGCGCTTGAGCCCCTCACGCTCGCCGCTCTGGGCGTTGCTCAGTTCACGGCTGAGGCTGAGCTTGAGCTGACCGAGGCGCCCGGCCAGCTCGCCCAGGTAGCTGTCGGCGGCCTGCATCGAGGTCAGCTGCTGGTTGAGCTGCAGGTTGAAGGCGGCGCTCTTGGCGCGCGGCGGCGGCGCCTGCTCGGCAGCCGGCGTCTGCTTGCGCTGGCGCTGCACGGCCTGCTCGCCCTGCACGGGCCGGCGCGCCTGCGGATCGAGCGCGGTGACGAGCGGAAGCTGCTTATCGACCTTGATCACCAATGTCACTCCTTACAGCAGGCTGAACAGCGACATCTGGTTGATCTTCAGATAGGTCTTCTGCGTCGCCCCCAGCGCCAGTTGGTAGTTGTTCAGGTCGATGGTGGCGCCGGCATAGTCCAGCTGCGACAGCTCGCCTTCGATCTTCTGGTTGACCAGCGACACGTCCTCGTTGCTGTCGGTCAGCAGGGTCAGGGCATTCTGCCGCCCGCCCAGTTCGGTGATCGAGCCCATCACGCGCCCATGTGCCTCGTCCAGAGCGCCCAGGGTCGCGACGATCTGCTGGCGTACGGCCGGGTCGGTGACGTCCAGCGCCGGGTCCTGCAGGGTGTTGATCAGGCCGCGCAGCTCGTTGAGCACGCCCACGCCCGCGCCGTAAACGCTGGCGGCGGTGACGTTCTCGTCGACCAGCACGCCATTGGCCACGGCGGCCTGGCGGTGCTTGTCGTTGCCGGTGATGCTGTAGCTCTGGGTCGCAGCGTCGAAGGCCAGCGCCGGGGTGTCGCTCAAGGTGCCGGAGAACAGGTAGCGGCCCTCCTCGTCACGCACGTTGGCGAAGCTGAAGATGGTGTCCTCGATGATCGACAGCTCACCGGCCATGGCGGACAGGTCCTCGCTGGTGTTGGAGCCGTTGGCCGCCCACAGCAGCAGATCACGCACGTTGAGCATGGCGTCGGAGGTGGACTTGAGGTTGGCCTCCTGGGTCGACAGGCTGCCGGAGACGTTGGCGATGTTCTTGCGGAACTGCTCCAGGCTCGCCTCTTCGCGCTGCACGCGCAGCACCCGCACGCTGGCGATGGGGTCATCGGATGGCAGCAGGATGCGCTGACTGGTCGCCATCTGCTGCATCAGCTTGCCCAGCTCGGCGGAACTGGCGTTCATCGAGCTGTGCATCATCGAGGTGATCTGCGAGTTGGTGATGCGCATCATGGCTGGATCTCTCCGAAGCCGCGTCAGAACGCGGAAAGCATGTCGTCGAACAACTGGTTGGCGGTGCTGATCACCTTCATGTTGGCCTGGTAGGCCTGCTGGTAGGTCATCAGGTTGACCGCCTCCTCATCCAGGCTCACCGCGCTGACGCTATCGCGCTGCGACTGCGCCTGCTGGGTCACGGCCGTGGCGGACTTCAAATCGGCCTGGTTCTGCCGGCTGTCGCTGGCGACCTGGCCGAGCAGGCCGGCGTAGGCATCGTTGAGCGTGACCTGGCTGCCGTTCAGGGTGATGGTCTGGTTCTTCAGGCCGAGCAGGTCCAGCAGCACCTCGTTGTTACCGGTTTCACCAGCCGCCGAGGAGAACGCCAGCTGCTCGGCGCTCAGGGGCTCGACGCGCAGCAGCGCCGTGGTGCTGCTAGGGTCGTAGACGAACAGCGGCTGGCCGGGGTTGCCGTCGAGGTCGAAGCCGCTGGCCAACACGTCGTTGACCATCTGCGCCAGCTGGCTGGCCATGTCGTGCAGGGCGTCCTGATTCGGCCGCAGGCTGTTGTACTCGACATCGTGAAGCCCGCCGAAGGCGCCACCGAAGCCGTCCTGACGCAGCGGGAAGCTGGTGCCGGCAAACGCCAGGCTGACTTCCTGCTCGCCGCTCGCAGTCATCGCCACCTTGAGCTGGCCGGCGGTCGGGCCGGCCACCAGCGGCTGGCCATTGGACAGGGCAACGCTGACCGAGCCATCCGGCACTTCGTTGATGCGCAACTTGGCGAACTGGCTGAGCTGACCGATCAGGCTTTCGCGATGATCGCGCAGCGCGGTGCTGTCGCCCTTGACCGACTCGGTTTCGACGATCTTCTTGTTCAGCAGCGCGATGTTCTCGGTCAGGCCGTTGATCTCGGTGGCCATGGCCGTGCGCTGCTCCTGCAGCGCCTTGACCTGCGCGTCGATGTTGCTGCTCAGGCCATTGAAACGCTGCGCCAGGTTGCCGGCCTCGCTGATGATCTGCTGGCGCAGGGCAATCGAGCCTGGCGTGGCACTGGCTTCGCTGAGCGCGGCGAAAAACTGGTCGAGGCCGGCGCTGATGCTCGAACCGGTGCCGGACATCAGCGCCTCCAGCGCAGTCAGGTACTGCTGCGAGGCGCCGTAGAAATTCTGCTCGGTGGTCGCGCGCCATAGCTGCTGGTTATGAAATTCGCTGGTCATGCGGCGGATGCTGATCACCTCGACACCGCCACCGACGCTCAGACCGCCCTGCCCGGCCAGCGAGCCGGTGATGGTCTGCAAACGGCTGAAGCCCGGCGTGTTGACGTTGGCGATGTTCTGCCCGGTGGTGGCCAGGGCTACCTGGCTGGCACGCACACCGCTGTAGGCGATCTGGTTGAGGATGCTCACGAATCAGGACTCCTGACGCTCGAAGCGCATCGGCTGAGCGAAGGCCGCCAGACGCGGCGCACGGGCGTCGTCGGCAGCGAATTGGGCTGTTACCGAAGACAGGGCGACGGAATCGTCGCCGGACTTAAATTCGTCGCGCGCCAGTACCTGCTTGCCGGCAACGGCGCCCAGCAGCAGGCCGCTGTCGGCGCTCAACGCGCTGGCCAACTGCTGGCGGGTCTGCGCGCTGAGCGGGCTGCTGGCCTGAGCATCGTTGTTGGTCGGCATCTCGGTCCTGGCCAGATCACCGAGGATCTTGCGCGCGTAGTCGCGAGTTTCCTGAAAGGGGATGCGCTCGATCCAGGCACCAGTGGCGATCTCGCCAGTGCGCGGGTCGCCATTGACCTTCAGCCACTCGTCGACCCGACCCGGGCCGGCGTTGTAGGCCGCCAGCGCCAGCGCCTGATGGCCGTCGTAGCGCTGCAGCATCTTGTCCAGATAGGCACTGCCGAGGCGCTTGTTGTAGGCGGCGTCCGAGGTCAGCCGCGTCTCGTCGAACGGCAGACCGAGTTCGGCGGCCATTTCCCGCGCGGTGTCCGGCATCAGCTGCATCAGGCCGCGTGCGCCCTTGGGCGAAACAGCGTCGACACGGCCGGCCGACTCCTGTTGGATGACGCGATCGACCAGCGCGACAAAACCCGCCGAGCCCTTGCCCAGGATCTTGCCGAGGCTGTCGACTCCACGCTGCCAGGTGCTGCGCAGCGGCTCCAGCAGGCTGCTGGAAGAGCGCTGCGGCAGTTCCGCCGAACGGGCAGCGGCGGCCGCCGCGCTCAGGTCCGCCGCGCTGTCGCCGCCAGCGGACAGCTGCTTGACCAGCATGTCGGCGATACCGGTCTGCTTGCGTCCGGCCAGGGTCTCGGCCAGCACTTCGTCGTAGAAGTCGCGCATGGTGTCCATCTCGCGGCTGCGCATCGGGTTGCCTTCGGCGAGCACGTCGCTGGCCTTGCGCATCTGCTTGAGGATCTGTTGCAGGAACAGCGCCTCGAATTGCTCGGCGGCGGCCTGCAGTTGCTGCTCACGGGCGGTGCCGATGCCATCGGCGCTGCCACGATGGCTGTTCATGTGTTGGGCGAGGGAAACGATGCTCATGGCTCAGATCACGATCAGTTCAGCGTTGAGGGCACCGGCCTGTTCCAGCGCCTGGAGGATGCTCATGACATCGTCCGGGGTGGCGCCGAGGCTGTTCACGGTGTTGATGATGCTGTCCAGGCTGGCGCCTTCGGGCCACTTGAACATGGCGTTCTTGTCCTGGCTGACGGCTACGTCAGAGCTCGGCGTGATGGCGGTCTGGCCGCCGGAGAACGCATTGGGCTGGCTGACCTGCGGGTTCTCGCTGATGGTCACGGTCAGGGTGCCATGGGCCACGGCGGCAGCCTTGACCCGCACACCCTGGCCAACCACCACGGTGCCGGTGCGGCTGTTGAACACCACCTTCGGCCGCTCGCGGCCTTCTTCCACCTCCAGGCCTTCGAGCATGGCCATGAAACCGATGCGCTGGGTGCTGGTGACGGGCGCGCGAATGGCGATCTTGGTCGAGTTCAGGGCACTGGCGGTGCCGCTGCCGAAACGGCCGTTGACCGCCTCGACCACCTTGGCGGCAGTCTGGAAGCTGGGCTGGCGCAGGTTGAGCATGACCTCGTCACGGGTGCTGAAATCGCTGGGGATCATCCGCTCGACGGTGGCGCCATTGGGTACACGGCCACTGTTGGCGGAGTTGATCGCCACGCTGGAGCCGCTCTGCCCGGTGGCATTGAGGCCACCGACGACGATGGCGCCCTGGGCCAGGGCATAGGTTTCGCCGTCGACGCCCTGCAGCGGGGTCATCAGCAACTGGCCACCGCGCAGGCTCTTGGCATCGCCCAGCGAAGCAACGGTGATGTCCACGGTCTGCCCCGGGCTGTAGGACGGCGGAATTTCTGCCGTAACGGTGACGGCGGCGACGTTCTTCAGCTTCGGATCGACGTTCGGCGGCAGGTTGATGCCGAACTGCTTGATCATGTTGGTCACCGACTGGCTGGTGAACTTGACCTGATTCTTGTCCCCGGTGCCATCCAGGCCGACCACCAGACCGTAGCCGATCAGCTGGTTGCCACGGATACCTTCGACGTCCACCAGGTCCATCAGGGGTATGGCCTTGGTCGACAGCGGCCAGGTCAGGAGCAGGACGACGAGTGTGCGTTTGAGCATGTTCGGGCCTCAGAGCGGGAACAGCGGATGGGTGAAGAAGCGCGTCAGCCAGCCCGCCGAGTTGCTGTCGTTGAGCACGCCACGGCCGGCGTAGGAGATACGTGCGTTGGCCACGTTCTGCGAGGACACCTGGTTGGCGCGGTTGATGTCATCCATGCGCACCAGGCCGACCAGGCGGATGTACTCGTCACCCTGATTCAGGCGCAGGGCCTTCTCGCCCTTGATCAGCAGGGTGCCGTTGGGCAGCACCTGGTGCACGGTCACGGCGATGGAGCCACGCAGGGTGTTCTGCTGCGAGCTGCGCGCCGATCCGTTGAAGTCGCGCTCGGCCTCGGCGGAGCTCTCCAGCTGGTCGTACTGTTTGCCGAGCACGGTGGGGATGCCCACGGAAACCCCGGACTTCTTGCCGAAGCTGGTGCCGGCGCTCTTGCTCGACTGGGTGGACTCGTCGAGCACCACAGTAAGGATGTCGCCGACCCGCACCGCACGCCTGTCGCCGATCAGCGAGCCGCTGTAGCCGCTGCGAAACAGCCCACCGCCGGTGGTCGGCGGCACGCTGTAGTCCAGCGGCAAGGGCTCGTAGTGGCTGGAGTCCTCGTCGGGGAGCATCTCGTTGAAACTGGCGCAGCCGCCGAGGGCCAGAAACAGAGCGAGCGGGATCAGGCGCTTCATGACGATCACACGGTCTGGTTGAGGAACTGCTGCATGCCCGACGCGGCGTCGAGCACCTTGGCGTTGGCCTCGTAGGCGCGCTGGATGGAGATCATCGCCACCATGGCCTCGACCACCTGTACGTTGGAGCCTTCGAGCACGCCCTGCTTGAGATTGCCCAGGCCCTCTTCGCCCGGCACGCCTTCGACCGGCTCACCGCTGGCCACCGTCTCGCGGTAGAGGTTGCCGCCGAGGGCTTCGAGGCCGCCCGGATTGGTGAAGTTGACCAGGGTGATCTGGCCCAGCTCCGATGGCAGGGTGTCGCCCGCCAGCACGGCGGTGACGATGCCGTCGCTGCCCACGGTGAAGCGGCTGCTACCGGCCGGCACTTCGATGGCCGGGGTCAGCGGCAGGCCCTGGGAATTGACGATCATGCCTTCGGCGTTGAGCTGCAGCTGGCCGTTCTCGGTGTAGTAGATGTCGCCGTTGGGCGCTTCCACCTGGAAGAAACCGGCACCGATGATCGCCAGGTCCATCGGCTGGCCGGTGGTCTGGATGCTGCCTTCGGTGAACACCTTCTGCGTACCGGCCACGCGCACGCCACTGCCGAGCTGGATGCCCGAGGGTACGGTGTTGACCTCATCAGCCTGCGCGCCTGGTTGTAACTCGATGGCGTAGAACAGGTCCTCGAACACCACGCGGTCGCTCTTGAAGCCGTTGGTGTTGACGTTGGCCAGGTTGTTGGCCACGGCGCTCATGGCCTTGTCCTGGGCGGCCAGGCCGGTCTTGCTGACCCAAAGTGCGGAACTCATGTCGTGTCTCCTCTGTAGCCCGGATGCGCTCCGGGGAAATCGTTCCCGGATTGCATCCGGGCTACTCGTCGTGTGCTTTCAACCCCAGGGCGAGCCGGTGGGCTGAAACCCACCCTACGGCCGTCCCCATCAACTGCCGCGAATCATCCGGTTGCCGGCTTCGGACAGGTCCTCGGCGGCCTTCATCATCTTCACCTGGGTCTCGAACAGCCGGTTCAGGCTCATGGTCGCCACCAGCTGGTCGATGGCACCGACGTTGCTCGCTTCCAGGTAGCCGGACACCAGTACCGGCGCTTCCATATCCTCGGCCGGCTGGCCATCGCTGCGCAGCAACAGGCCGCTGGCATCCTTGCTCAGGTCGGCGGCATCGACGTCGACCACGCGGATGCGGTCGACCTCGGCGGTCACGAAATCACCGCGCGGGATCACCGACACGGTGCCGTCACGGCCGATATGCAGGCTGTCGTATTCGGGCAGCACGATGGGGCCACCCTCGCCCAGCACGGCGCGGCCGTTCAGGGTCAGGCGCAGCTCGGCATCGACCTGCAGCGCACCGTTGCGGGTGTAGCGCTCGGCGCCGTCATCGCCCTCGACGGCGAACAGGCCACGGCCCTGGATCGCCACGTCGAGGTCGCGGCCGGTGGCCATCAGCTCACCGGGCGCCAGGTTGACGCCGTTGTTCTTGACCCGCGCCAGGTGCCGGCTGTCGTAGCCGTAGCCTTCCACGGCAACGGCCTGGGCCTGTTCCAGATCGGCGCGGAAACCGGGTGTGTTGACGTTGGCCAGGTTGTTGGCGCGCACCGTGAGCGAACTCATGGTGCGGCTGGCAGCGGTCATGGCGGTGTAGCCGAGACGGTCCATGGGTCAGCCTCAGATCGCGCCGAACAGCACTTGGGTGAGTTCTTTGTTGGTGGTCAGCACCTTGGTGTTGGCCTGGTAGTTGCGCTGGCCCTCCATCAGGCCGACCAATTGTTGCGTCAGGTCGACGTTGGAGTTCTCCAGCGAACCGGCCACCAGCTCACCGAATGGGCCGACACCCGGCACACCGATCAGCGCGGCGCCGGAATCGGCGGTCTCCACCCAGGCGGTGCCGCTGATGTTCTTCAGGCCGCCGGCATTGGCGAAGGTGGCCAGTGCCACCTGGCCCTGGAGCATGCGCTGGCCGTTGCTGTAGTTGGCGTAGACCATGCCGTCCTTCTCCACCGACAGGCCGGTCTGCTCGCCCGCGGCATAACCGCTGGCGCGGTTGCTGGTGACGACGAAATCGGAGCCGTACTGGCTGGAGTTGCTGTAGTCGATGGCGATCGCCATCGGGTCGACACCGGGCAGGGCGAAACCGACGTTGACCGGACCGGCCGGCGCGGTCAGCGTGCCGTTGGTGCCGAAGGTCAACGCCTGCGGGCCGCCGACGGCAGTGTTGCCCTGGTAGTAATGGGCAGCCCAGGTGTTGTCACCGGTCTTCACGAAGTACTGGGTGAGGGTGTGTTCCTTGCCCTGGGAGTCGAACACCTTGGTGGTGTAGGTGGAGTTGTAGGTGTTGACGTCCGCCGGGTCGAACGGCGCAGTGGCCGGCACCGTCTGGTTGGAGTCCAGGTTCATGACGAAGGCCAGGGTGTCGGTGGCGCGGGCCGGCAGGTTGGCGTTCTGCAGCTGCAGGTCGCCCATGGCGCCGACCAGCAGGTTGCCGGCGGCGTCCACCGGATAACCCTGCAGGGTCTGCCCGGCGGCGTTGACGATGTTGTTGTCCTTGTCGGCGCCGAACACGCCGGCGCGGGTGTAGCTCAGGTCGCCATTGGTGTCGCGGGTGACGAAGAAACCGCCGCCGGAAATCGCCAGGTCCAGGCTGCGCCCGGTGGTCACCAGGGAACCGCCCTGGCTGATGCTCTGGGTGGTGGCCAGCACCTCGACGCCCATCGCCTGGCTGTCGGCGTAGATGCTGCCGAACTCGGTGCGCGACGACTTGAAACCGGTGGTGCCGGCGTTGGCGATGTTGTGGCTGATGGTGTTGAGCTGTTCGTTGACGGCGCTGAGGCCGGTCATGGCGATATTGAAACTCATGGCGACTGGACCCTTGAATTGAACGAGCGGGAAGGTTCAGAGCAGACCGGCGGTCTGCGTCTGGCCGAATTCGGTGATGTTGTAAAAGGGCACGGAGCCAACGCCGACGACTTCCAGTACCGGGCCTTCGGCGCTGACGCGCACCTGGGTAACGCGCCCGGCCACCTCGACCTTGGGGTACTCGCCACTGTCGCTCTTGACCTCGACCTTGTAGCTGCCCGGCGCCAGGCCAAGGGCCTTGGGGTCCAGCTCGAACTGGACGCTCCCCGGCGCCTGAGAGCCGAGGTCGATCTCCTTCTTCACGCCGTTGCTATCGGTCAGCACCAGGGCCAACGCGCCGGCGGCATGCTCCAGGTTGATCTCGCCCCTGACCTTGTCCTGGTTCAGCTCCAGCTGCTCGGTCGCCACCTTCACCTCCTGGCCGACCAGGCCTGAGGCGGTGAGGGTCTGCAGGTTGTCCAGCAGCACCAGGTTGCTCTTGCTCAGCGAGGCCATGTTTTCCAGGCTCTTGACCTGACTCATGGCGGCGAACTGGTTGAGGAACTCGGTGCTGTCCACCGGCTTGGTCGGGTCCTGGTTCTGGATCTGCGCGACCATCAGGGTGAGGAAGTTGTTTTCCAGCTGGGTCGCGTCACTGACGTTGACCGACTGTTTCACCGCCTCGTCGATACCGTAGGCAGGGTTGTTCTGGCTGTTGTTGCTGACCGCTGCCATCAGGATTCTCCGAGCTTGAGCAGACCTTGCTGCATGCTTTTCAGGCGGTTGAGCACCTCGACACTGGTCTCGAAACTGCGGGTGGCCGACATCATGTCGGTCATTTCCTCGATCTGGTCGATATCGGCGTAGAACACGTAGCCCTGGTCGTCGGCCAGCGGGTTGTCCGGCTCATAACGGCGTACCGGCTCACGACCGGCCGTGACCACATCGAGCACCTGCACATGCGCGCCGCCCATACCGGCGCTGCGGGTCAGCTGGTCGTTGTTGTAGACGGCGGCGAACACCGGCTTGCGCGCCTGGTAAACGTCATCGGCACTGGCCGCGGCCGAGTCGGCGTTGGCCAGGTTGCTGGCGACGGTGTTGAGGCGCACGGTCTGCGCATTCATCGACGAGCCGGCGATACGGTAGATGGAGTCGAAAGCCATGATCAGCGTCCCTCGATGGCCTGTTTCAGACCGCGGAATTTCATGCTGAGAAAGGTCAGGCTGGTCTGGAAGTCCATGCTGTTCTTGGAGAACGCGGCCTGTTCCACACTCAACTCGACGCTATTGCCGTCCTGCGACGGCTGGGTCGGCACGCGGTACTTGAGATCCGCCGTGCTGGCAGTGAACGCTTGCTGCGGGTCGAGGCGCTGCATCTCGCCGGCGAAGTCTATGTCACGGGCGAGAAAGCCCGGCGTGTCTTCGTTGGCCAGGTTGGCGGCGAGAATCTCGCTGCGCTGCATGCGCAGCTCGATGGCCCGCGAGTGCAGGCCCACCACGTCATCAATCCGTATACTCATTCACCGGTACCCTTAACCCAAGGTTGTGCCCAGGTGCCTTGAGCACAAAGCGTGCCCAACCCATGAGAGAGCCGTATTCCATTGATTTATCAGGGATTTTCAAGATCAATCAGGGGCTTCTGTGTCGCCCTTTTTCCGCATCGAGCAGGCGCCAGGAATAAAAGCGGAAAGGTTTTTTCCGCCTGCGCGTCGCTGCTTTTCCTCTTCGCCGTATGCACCTCGGCGACCGCGCAGGTCGAGGCGACAGCTGCCAGCCAGATCGACCAGGCGGTGGCCACGTACATGCGGGACAAGCTCGCCGAAGAAGCCAGTCGCCAGGCCTGGCAAGGCCAACGCCACAGGCTCGACACCAGCCTGCTCAATAGCGCCGACCGCCTGCCAGCCTGCACCCAGATGCCGAGCGTGACGGCCAGCAGCAGCGATCTCTCGCCGCTGTCACGCCAACGTCTGGAGCTGAGCTGTGCAGACAACCCGGGCTGGAGCGTCACCGCACTGGTGCAGGCCAGCGTATTCCTGCCGGTGGTGCATGCCGCGCGCGTGATCGAGCGCGGCCAGACCATCACGGCCGAGCAGTTGCAGATGCAGGAGGTGAATATCGGCAAGACGCCGCGCGGCTTCTACAGCGACGCCGCCGATGTCATCGGTCAGGGCGCCAAGCGCCGCGTGCGCGCCGGCCAGTTGATCGCGCCGAACCTGCTGGCCGCGCCGCTGCTGGTTCGCCGTGGCCAGCAGGTGACCATCGTCGCCAGCCAGGACGGCATCTCCGCCTCGGCCACCGGCGAGGCGCTGGCCAATGGTCGCGAAGGCGAAGTGATCCGCGTGCGCAACCTCGGCAGCCAGAAAGTGATCGAGGCGCAGGTGGTGGAAGAAGGCGTGGTGACCAGCACCTTCAGGTAGAGTGCCACACCACCTGGAAGGCGCTTCAGCGGCGAGCGGGTCTGGCGGGTCGCGGCTAAAGCCCCTCCCACAAATATGTAGGGCGGGTTTAACCCGCCCTACGCCCAGCCTTCCAGACGCATGGTGGCGCGCACCAGGCGCTGCTCTTCCTGCTCGATCTCCTGCAGGTTGTCACGAATGCTGTTGATGTGATCACGCGCGGCACGCTGGGCCTGCTCCGGCAGGCGTTCGATCACCGCGTGGTACAGCCGCGAGTGCTGGCGGTCGATCTGACGCTTCTGCGCCGGGCGGTGATAGAGGTTGTTCACCGAGGCGAACACGGTGCTGAGCATCAGGTCGGTCAGCGACTGCAGGGTGTGCACCAGCACCGGGTTGTGCGAAGCCTCGCAGATGGCCAGGTGGAAGGCATGGTCGAGACGCGCATGCTCGCGCGGGTCGACCGGGTTCTCCTGGGTGTGCGCGGCGAGCATCTCTTCGTAACGCCGGGTCAGCAGGACGAAATCCGCATCGGTGCCACGCAGCGCCGCCAACCGCGCCGACTCGCCTTCGAGTAGGCCGCGTACCTCCAGCAGGTCGTAGAGCGTGCGCGGCTGCGAACCGAACAGATGCATCAGCGGGCTGGCGTCGCGCTCGCCGCTGAGCTTGGCCACGCGTGAATCGCGGCCCTGCGCGGTCTCGATGATGCCGCGCCCGCGCAGCACCTTGAGCCCTTCGCGCAGCGCCGAGCGGGAGATGCCCAGCTTCTCGCACAGGCGCCGCTCCGATGGCAGCGGCTGCCCGACCTTGAGCACACCATCGACGATCAGCCGCTCGATACGTTCGGCGACCACATCACTCACCTGCCGTCGTGCGGCGTTCAGATTCGCGTCCATTTCGCCCTCGTCATAACTGGTCGTACCAGTTCAACAACCCTGCCCGATCCGCCCTGGATCGACCAGCAAGGCTCAAGAGAATAAGCGCTTTAGAGACTTTGGTGTGAAAGCCTGGAGAAAGAAACTGGTCCTACCAGTATGGAAGACGATGGACTGATAGACGAAGGCAGGCTGAAGATGCGGCGCATGGTCGCAGCATGACCATCCATAAAAACAACGTTCACGATTGAGCCTGCCATGAGCATTCTGTACGACGAGCGCGTCGACGGCGCGCTACCCGAGGTCGACAAGGCCGCCCTGCTGACGGAGTTGCGTCAGTGCCTGCCCGGTCTCGACATCCTGCACACCCAGGAAGACCTCAAGCCCTACGAGTGCGATGGCCTGTCCGCCTACCGCACCACGCCCATGCTGGTGGTGCTGCCCGAACGCATCGAGCAGGTGCAGCAGTTGCTCAAGCTCTGTCATGCCCGCGGCGTGCCAGTGGTGGCGCGCGGCGCCGGCACCGGCCTGTCCGGCGGTGCGCTGCCGCTGGAGAAAGGCATCCTGCTGGTCATGGCGCGCTTCAACCAGATCCTCGAGATCAACCGCGAAGGCCGCTTCGCCCGGGTCCAGCCCGGTGTGCGCAACCTGGCGATCTCCCAGGCCGCCGCGCCCTTCGAGCTGTATTACGCCCCGGACCCGTCCTCGCAGATCGCCTGCTCGATCGGCGGTAACGTCGCCGAAAACGCCGGTGGCGTGCACTGCCTGAAATACGGCCTGACCGTGCACAACCTGCTCAAGGTCGACATCCTCACCGTCGAAGGTGAGTTCATGACCCTCGGTAGCGACGCGCTGGACGCGCCGGGGTTCGACCTGTTGGCGCTGTTCACCGGCTCCGAGGGCATGCTCGGTATCGTCACCGAGGTGACGGTCAAGCTGTTGCCCAAGCCGCAGGTGGCCAAGGTCCTGCTGGCCGCCTTCGACTCGGTGGAAAAGGCCGGCCGCGCGGTCGGTGACATCATCGCCGCCGGCATCATCCCCGGCGGCCTGGAGATGATGGACAACCTGGCCATTCGCGCCGCCGAAGACTTTATCCACGCCGGCTACCCGGTGGAGGCCGAAGCCATTCTGCTCTGCGAGCTGGACGGCGTGGAAGCCGACGTCGCCGATGACTGCGAGCGCGTGCGCGAGGTGCTGGAGAAAGCCGGCGCCACCGAAGTGCGCCTGGCCCGTGACGAAGCCGAACGGGTGAAATTCTGGGCCGGGCGCAAGAACGCCTTCCCGGCGGTCGGGCGCATCTCGCCGGACTACTACTGCATGGACGGCACCATTCCGCGCCGCGAGCTACCGGGCGTGCTGCGCGGCATCGCCGAGCTGTCCGAGGAATATGGCCTGCGCGTGGCCAACGTGTTCCACGCCGGCGACGGCAACATGCACCCCCTGATCCTCTTCGATGCCAACGTACCCGGCGAGCTGGAGCGCGCCGAAGCCATCGGCGGCAAGATCCTCGAACTCTGCGTCAAGGTCGGCGGCAGCATCACCGGCGAGCACGGCGTGGGCCGCGAGAAGATCAACCAGATGTGCGCGCAGTTCAACAGCGACGAGATCACCCTGTTCCACGCGGTGAAGGCGGCGTTCGACCCCGGCGGCCTGCTCAATCCGGGCAAGAACATCCCCACCCTGCACCGCTGCGCCGAATTCGGCGCGATGCACGTGCACCACGGCCAACTGCCCTTCCCGGAACTGGAGCGTTTCTGATGTCGCAGGATTTCGACGCCAGCGCCGCGTTGCTGGAACAGGTCAACCACGCACTCAACAGCGCCACGCCCCTGCGCATCCAGGGCAGTGGCAGCAAGGCTCATCTGGGTCGCGCCACCACCGGCGAAGTGCTCGATACCCGCATGCACCGCGGCATCGTCAGCTATGACCCGACCGAGCTGGTACTGACCGCTCGTGCCGGCACGCCGCTGGCCGAGATCGAGGCAGCGCTGCAGGCCAATAACCAGATGCTGCCATGCGAACCGCCGCACCTGGGCGATGGCGCCACCCTTGGCGGCATGGTCGCCGCCGGGCTGTCCGGCCCGCGCCGCCCCTGGGCCGGGTCGGTGCGTGACCAGGTGCTCGGCACCCGGGTAATCACCGGCCAGGGCAAGCTGCTGCGCTTCGGTGGCGAGGTGATGAAGAACGTCGCCGGCTACGACCTGTCGCGCCTGATGGCTGGCAGCTTCGGCTGCCTGGGCCTGCTCACCGAGGTATCGATCAAGGTGCTGCCCAAGCCGCGCCAGGTGCTCAGCCTGCGCCTGGAAGTGGACGCCCTGCATGCACTGAACAAACTCGCCGAATGGGGCCAGCAACCGCTGCCGATCAGCGCCGCCAGCCATGACGGTGCGGCCCTGCACCTGCGCCTGGAAGGCGGCGAAGGCTCGGTACAGGCCGCGCGCCAGCGCCTGGGTGGCGAGGAGATCGACAACGCTTACTGGCATGAGCTGCGCGAACAGCGCCTGCCGTTCTTCAGCGCCAGCGGCACGCTGTGGCGTCTGTCGCTGCCGGCCAACAGTGGCCTCCTCGACCTGCCCGGCCGCCAACTGATCGACTGGGGCGGCGCACAACGCTGGCTGAAAACCGACGCCGACGGCGAGCTGATCCAGCGCGTGACGGCCAAGCTCGGCGGCCATGCCACCTGCTTCGCCGCCGGTCACGCCCAGCCCTTCCAGCCGCTGGCGGCACCGCTGCTGCGCTACCAGCGCCAGCTGAAGAACCAACTCGACCCCCAGGGCATCTTCAACCCTGGCCGCATGTACGCCGAGGTATAAGACGTGCAGACCAATTTGAGTGAACAGGCCAAACGCCTGCCGCGCGCCGAGGAAGCCGAACGTATCCTGCGCTCCTGCGTGCACTGCGGCTTCTGCAACGCCACCTGCCCGACCTATCAGCTGCTCGGCGACGAGCTGGACGGCCCGCGCGGGCGCATCTACCTGATCAAGCAGATGTTCGAAGGCGGCGAGGTCACCGCCAAGACCCAACAGCACCTGGATCGCTGCCTGACCTGCCGCAATTGCGAGACCACCTGCCCCTCCGGTGTGCAGTACCACAACCTGCTGGACATCGGCCGCGAAGTGGTCGAGCAGGCGGTGCCGCGGCCGCTGAACGAGCGCCTGCTGCGCCAGGGTCTGCGCGCTGTGGTGCCGCGCCCGGCGCTGTTCAAGGCGCTGACCCAGACCGGCCTGGCCTTGCGCCCGCTGCTGCCGGCGGCGCTCAAGGCCAAGCTGCCGCGCGAGGTGCGCCCGGCCAAGTCGCGCCCGACCATGCAGCACACGCGCCGCGTGCTGATGCTCGAAGGCTGCGTGCAACCAGGGCTGTCGCCCAACACCAACGCAGCGACCGCGCGCGTGCTGGATCGCCTTGGCATCAGCGTCACGCCGATCCGCGAAGCCGGCTGCTGCGGCGCCGTCGATTACCACCTCAACGCCCAGGAAGCCGGCCTGCAACGCGCCCGGCAGAACATCGACGCCTGGTGGCCGGCCATCGAGGCTGGCATTGAGGCCATCGTGCAGACCGCCAGCGGCTGCGGCGCCTTCGTCAAGGACTACGGCCACCTGCTCGCAGGCGACTCGGCCTACGCCACCAAGGCAGCGCGGGTCAGCACCCTGGCCAGGGATCTGGTCGAGGTGCTGCAAGGTGAAAACCTGGAAAAGCTGCAGGTGCGCGCCGAACAGCGCCTGGCCTTCCATTGCCCCTGCACCTTGCAGCATGCGCAGAAGCTCGGCGGCGCCGTCGAAGGCGTGCTGACGCGCCTTGGCTTCGGCCTCACTGCCGTGCCGGACGGCCACCTGTGCTGCGGCTCGGCCGGCACCTATTCGCTGACCCAGCCCGAGCTGTCGCGGCAGCTGCGCGACAACAAATTGAACGCCTTGGAAAGCGGCAAACCGGACGCCATCGTCACCGCCAATATCGGCTGCCAGACCCATCTGGACGGCGCCGGGCGCACGCCAGTGAGGCACTGGATCGAGATCGTCGAAGAGGCGATGCACTGATCGCCGTAGCCCGGATGAAATCCGGGACAACGAACGCCGTAAATCCCGGATTGCATCCGGGCTACGAAACCACGAATACGAGGTATGCCATGCACCACAAAGCCGTACTCAGCCAGACCGAAGTCGCCCAGATCCTCCAGGCCGCCCGCAACGAAGCACAACAACAGGGCTGGGCCGTGGCCATCGCCGTGGTCGATGACGGCGGCCACCCGCTGGCGCTGGAACGCCTCGACGGCTGCGCGCCCATCGGCGCCTACATCGCCACCGAAAAGGCCCGTAGCGCCGCCATCGGCCGCCGCGAAACCAAGGGCTACGAGGACATGGTCAACGGCGGGCGCAGCGCCTTCCTCAGCGCGCCACTGATCACCTCGCTGGAAGGCGGTGTACCGATCGTGGTCGAAGGCCAGGTAGTCGGCGCCGTGGGCGTGTCCGGGGTCAAGGCCGAACAGGACGCGCAGGTGGCCAAGGCAGGTATCGCAGCGCTGTAAGCAGCGCGCATCGTTTTCTCCCCTCCCGCTTGCAGGAGAGGGGCTGATTGAGGCGAGACGAAATTCATAGGCATCCCAGGCAACCGGATGCAGACAGGAGAACAGGAAAATGACCGAACGCGTGCAATGCCAGCGTCTGCAGGTAGCCGCCGAGCTCAAGCAGTTCATCGAAAACGAAGTGCTGCCCGGCAGCGGTATCGAGGCTGCGGCCTTCTGGAACGGTTTCGACGCCCTGGTGCATGACCTGGCGCCGCGCAATCGCGCCCTGCTGGCCGAGCGTGACCGCCTGCAGAGCGAGCTGGATACCTGGCATCGCGCCCATCCCGGGCCGATCCGTGACATGAACGCTTACCGCGCCTTCCTCGGCTCCATCGGCTATCTGCTGCCGCAGCCGGAACAGGTCAAGGCGAGCACCGCAGGCGTCGACAGCGAGATCACCAGCCAGGCCGGTCCGCAGCTGGTGGTGCCGGTGATGAATGCGCGCTATGCGCTCAATGCCGCCAACGCCCGCTGGGGCTCGCTGTACGACGCCCTGTACGGCACCGACGCAATCAGCGAGGAAGGCGGCGCCAGCAAAGGCCCCGGCTACAACGAAGTACGTGGCGCCAAGGTGATCGCCTTCGCCCGCGCCTTCCTCGACCAGGCCGCGCCGCTGGCTCAGGGCTCGCACGCCGACGCCAGCGCTTACACCGTGGTCGCCGGCCAGTTGCAGGTGACCCTGAACGGCGGCGCGCAAACTTCCCTGGCGCAGCCGGAAAAATTCCTCGGCCACCAGGGCGATGGCGCCACACCGAGCGCCGTGCTGCTGAAGAACAATGGCCTGCACTTCGAGATCCAGATCGACGCGGGCAGCGCCATCGGCCGCACCGACGGCGCTGGCGTGAAGGACGTGCTGATGGAGGCGGCGCTGTCGACCATCATGGACTGCGAGGACTCGGTGGCCGCCGTCGACGCCGCCGACAAGGTGGTGGTCTACCGTAACTGGCTGGGCCTGATGAAGGGTGATCTGGCCGAGGAAATGGAAAAAGGCGGCAAGCGCATCACCCGTCGCCTCAACCCGGACCGTGTCTACACCGCAGCCGATGGCAGCGAACTGACCCTGCACGGCCGCTCGCTGCTGTTCGTGCGCAACGTCGGTCACCTGATGAGCAACCCGGCGATTCTCGACGGCGAAGGCCAGGAGATCCCCGAAGGCATCCTCGATGCCGTGGTCACCAGCCTGATCGCCCTGCATGACCTCAAGCGCCGCGGCAACTCGCGCACCGGCAGCGTCTATATCGTCAAACCGAAAATGCACGGCCCGTTCGAAGTGGCCTTCGCCAACGAACTGTTCGGCCGCGTCGAGCAGCTGCTGGGCATGCCGGCCAACACCCTGAAGATGGGCATCATGGACGAGGAGCGGCGCACCAGCGTCAACCTCAAGGCCTGCATCGAGGCGGCCAGCGCGCGGGTGGCCTTCATCAACACCGGGTTCCTCGACCGCACCGGCGACGAGATGCACACGGCGATGGAAGCCGGCGCCATGCTGCGCAAGGGCGACATGAAGTCCAGCGCCTGGATCCAGGCCTACGAGCGCAACAACGTGCTGGTCGGTCTGGCTTGCGGGCTGCGTGGCAAGGCACAGATCGGCAAGGGCATGTGGGCTATGCCGGACCTGATGGCGGCCATGCTCGAACAGAAGATCGGCCATCCGAAAGCCGGTGCCAACACCGCCTGGGTGCCGTCGCCGACCGCCGCCGTGCTGCACGCCCTGCACTACCACCAGATCGACGTGCAGGCGGTGCAGAGCGAGCTGGAACTGATCGACCTGGCCAGCCAGCGCGACAGCCTGCTCGGTGACCTGCTCAGCGTGCCGGTCAGCGCCGAGCGCCCCTGGAGCGCCGAAGACATCCAGCAGGAGCTGGACAACAACTGCCAGGGCATCCTCGGCTACGTGGTGCGCTGGGTCGAACAGGGCGTGGGCTGCTCCAAGGTGCCGGATATCCACAACGTCGGCCTGATGGAAGACCGCGCCACCCTGCGCATCTCCGCCCAGCACATCGCCAACTGGCTGCACCACGGCGTGGTCAACGAGGCCCAGGTGCGCGAGACGCTGCAGCGCATGGCCCAGGTGGTCGACGGACAGAACGCCGGCGATCCGGCTTACCGCCCGATGGCCGCGAATTTCGAGCAATCGCACGCCTTCCGCGCCGCCAGCGATCTGGTGTTCAAGGGCCGCGAGCAGCCGTCCGGTTACACCGAGCCGCTGCTGCACGCCTGGCGTCTGCGCTTCAAAGAGGAGGTTTGAACGACTGTGGGAGGGGCTTCAGCCGCGACAAACCCACTACAAACAGCTCGCGGCTGAAGCGGGATACCGCCCAGCCCCTCCCACTGAGCAGTACCAAGCCCTGACGGCTTCTGGCCGTCGGGGCTTTCGGGCATGAGCGCGACGCTGGAGATCCCAGCCGTCGCGGCTCACGGAAAGGTCGGTGCCGTGGCGCCCGGCCCTTCCAGATGCGTGGCGCCGGGTAAGCCCCGGAAAACTGTGGTTCACAAGAAAAAGAAGGAACCAACCCATGAGTCAAACGCTGCTGTCCATCCTGGCCTTCGTGCCGCTGGTACTAGCGGGTGTGCTGCTGATCGGCTTTCGCTGGCCAGCCAAGTACGCGATGCCGCTGGTGTTCGTCCTCACCGCCCTGATCGGCCTGCTGGCCTGGGACATGTCCCTCAACCGGGTCATCGCCTCCAGCCTGCAGGGGCTGATTCTCACGGCCTCGATCCTGTGGATCATCTTCGGCGCGATCCTGCTGCTGAACACGCTCAAGCACTCTGGCGGTATTGCGGCGATTCGCCGGGGCTTCTCCAATATCAGCCCGGATCGCCGCGTGCAGGCGCTGATCGTCGCCTGGCTGTTCGGCTGCTTCATCGAAGGCGCCTCCGGCTTCGGTACCCCGGCCGCCGTCGCCGCACCGCTGCTGGTCGCCCTCGGCTTCCCGGCCCTGGCCGCCGTGGTGCTGGGCATGATGGTGCAGTCCACGCCGGTATCCTTCGGCGCGGTGGGCACCCCGATCCTGGTGGGTGTCGGCGCCGGCCTGGACAGGACCGGCATCACCGAACAGCTGGTGGCCACCGGCAGCACCTGGGAGACCTTCTTCCATCTGATCTACTCGCGGGTGGCCATCACCCATGGCGTGATCGGCCTGCTGATGCCGCTGATCATGGTGATGATCATGACCCGCTTCTTCGGCAAGAACCGCAGCTGGAAAGAAGGCTTGGCCATCGCGCCGTTCGCCATCTTCACCGCCTTCGCCTTCTCCCTGCCGTACATGGCGGCCGGCGTGTTCCTCGGCCCGGAATTCCCCTCGATGATCGGCGCCCTGGTTGGCCTGGCCATCGTGGTACCGGCAGCCAAGGCCGGCTTCCTGCTGCCGAAAGAGACCTGGGACTTCGCCGATGCCAAGGACTGGCCGGCCGAGTGGATGGGCAAGATCGAGATGAAACTCGACGACGTGGCCGGCAAGGCGCCGATCTCGGTGCCCATGGCCTGGGCGCCGTACCTGCTGCTGGCGGTGTTCCTGGTGCTGTCGCGGATCTTCCCCGAACTCAAGGCCGCGCTGATGAGCCTGAGCTTCGGCTGGAAGGACATCCTCGGTGAGACCGGCGTATCCGGCACCATCGAGCCACTGTACCTGCCGGGGGGCATCCTGTGCATGGTGGTGCTGGTGACCTTCTTCCTCCATCGCATGCGCTTCTCCGAGCTCAAGGCGGCGGTAGGCGAATCGAGCAAGACCCTGCTCGGCGCCGGCTTCGTGCTGATCTTCACCATTCCCATGGTGCGTATCCTGATCAACTCGGGGGTCAATGGCAGCGACCTGGCTTCGATGCCGGTGGCCATGGCGCAACTGGTGGCCGACAGCGTCGGTAGCATCTATCCGTTCTTCGCCCCGGCCGTGGGCGCGCTGGGCGCGTTCATCGCTGGTTCCAACACGGTGTCCAACCTGATGCTGTCGCAGTTCCAGTTCAACGCTGCCGAGCTGCTGGGTGTATCCGGGGCGATGATGGTGGCGCTGCAATCGGTGGGGGCGGCAGCGGGCAACATGATCGCCATCCACAACGTGGTGGCGGCCTCGGCGACGGTCGGCCTGCTGGGACGCGAAGGCATCACCCTGCGCAAAACCATCCTGCCGACGCTCTACTACCTCGCTGCTGCGGGCTGTATCGCGCTGGTCAGCATGTACGTCATGGGCATCAGCGACCCACTGCTGGCCGCGGGATGACCCTACTTTGGTTGGCCTCTGGCGGGCGACGATCGTCGCCCGCCTGCTTGGCGCATCGGTGCAATTACGGTAGCGTTCGTCGCGCACTACCGTGAGATACGCCTGAGGGTTATATGAAGAAGTGGCAATGCGTGGTCTGTGGACTGATTTACGACGAGAGCCAGGGCTGGCCGGATGACGGCATCGCTCCCGGCACCCGCTGGGAAGACGTGCCGGAAGACTGGCTATGCCCCGACTGTGGCGTTGGCAAGATGGATTTCGAGATGATCGAAATCGGCTGATCACGCCTGCTTTTCAACACAACGGCGACCCCAGGGTCGCCGTTTTTCATTGGCCGACGTCCCGTGCCAGAGCGGCCACTGGCCGGACAGCGAAAAAAACCTCAGCGCCATTTAATCAGCGCCATAAGCCGGTCGCCCTTCACTTACAGCAGGCAATCACAGCCAGCTTCACTCAACTGAAGGAACATCATCATGGCTCTGTCGATTCATACCAACTATTCCTCGCTGATCACCCAGACCAACCTCGGCAAGACCAACAACGCTCTGGGCACCAACCAGCAGCGCCTGGGCACCGGCCTGCGCATCAACTCCGCCGCCGACGACGCTGCTGGCCTGCAGATCGCCACCCGCCTGAACGCTCAATCGCGCGGTATGGATGTAGCCATCCGCAACACCGGTGACTCCGTCTCCCTGCTGCAGACCGCCGAAGGCGCGCTGACCGAGATGACCGACATCGTCCAGCGCATGAAAGACCTGGCCACCCAGGCGGCCAACGCCACTGCCAGCGAAAAAGACCGCGACGCGATGCAATCCGAGTACGACCAACTGGGTCAGGAACTGGGCAACATCGTCAAGAACACCAAGTACGCTGGCGAGAACCTGTTCAGCGACGGCACCACCACCGACGGCACCGCCGGCAAGTTCGGTGCAGCCATGGACTTCCAGATCGGCGCCAGCGCCGCCGAGACCCTGACCCTGGACGTCACCACCCCGCTGGGCGACCTGGCCACCGCTCTGGACGGCCTGTCCGCTCAGTACGCTACGCCGGACAGCACCACTCCGGGCACCGAGATCGCCGGCGCCGACGGCACCGCGGCCAACGGCATGATCGACACCCTGAGCGACGCGCTGGACAGCATCGGCGAACTGCGTGCCCAGTTTGGTGCAAACATCAACCGCCTGAACCACACCGCCAACAACCTGAACAACATGAAGGACAACACCGACATGGCCAAGGGTCGCATCATGGATGCCGACTTCGCCAAGGAAAGTGCCAACATGAGCAAGAACTCCATGCTGATGCAGTCCGGCATCTCCATGCTCAAGCAAGCCGGCCAGATGCCGGGCATGGTCATGTCCCTGCTGGGCTGATCCCGCGTCATCCGGGCGCAACAGACTGCGCCACCCCTCTACGCCCCGCCTCTGCGGGGCGTTTCTCATGGCCGCTCGGCCAGCGCTCCTGCTTCCGACTCGCGATCAATCGTCACGCCGATGGCGCATGATCGTCCAGGTTCCGGCAACCCTCTGCGGCGCGTTCCAAGCCCGACGAGTATCGACTCATGGGCGACTGCCAAGGTCGCTACAGGCTAGCCATCGCTGGCACAAGACTTGCGACTGCATTTTTCTGGCGCCAGAATGCCGACCACCTATCGCCCCGGATTTTTCCCAACGGAATGCCATTCGCCTCAAGGACCGCATGAACTCCCGCGCCGATACGCCACCCGCCGAGCCGGGAAGCAGCATCGCCTGCCTGATCATCAAGACCGGGCGCAGCGACTGCTATGCGCACTTCTACCCAGCGCTGTACCAGCTCACCCTGGTCAAAGGCGGCATCGAGGAGAAGATCGATCTCGGCTACTCCGGCAGTCGCCTGCTCGAGCGCCTGCTGCAGGAGCCCGGTGAAGTGGTGTCGCGGGAAGAGCTGATGAGCCATGCCTGGGCTGATCGCGTGGTCGGTCAGGGCAGTCTGAATCAGCAGGTCTACACCTTGCGCCAGGTACTCGGCGACGAGAAGAGTCGCGAAATCATCCAGACCCTGCCGCGCCGAGGCTACCTGCTCAACCCCAATTACCTGGTCTACCCACCGAATATCGACGACATCGGCGAGGTGGCCGATCCGGCCGAGCAAAACCCGCCGCAACCGGCCTTCCTGCATCGTCATGGCACCCAGCGCGCGTCCTGGGTCATGCTGCTCTCGCTGTTCAGCGTGCTGGGCATCGGCCAGTTCCTCTTCCTCCAGCACATCAGCAAACCGGAGGATCTGCACAGCAGCGAAATGAACCTGGGCACGCTCAACGTGCAGTACATCGATCGAGACCCGCAACGGCTGCAGCAACTGATCCTGCAGACTCACGGCCTGACCAGTCGCCTGACGGCGCTGGCGCACAAACCCAGCCATCTGCTACTGAGCCTGCGCGGAGACTTCTACGAACTGCTCTGCCAGCAAGATAACGGCTCGGTGCGCTCACTGATGCTGCACGAAAGCCAGCTCGACCAGGTGGCCGACGCACAGCTGAGCAGGTGCCTGCCATGACCTCCTGCGTGCACCGAGGACTGCGCCGGGGCTGGCTGCTGAGCGTACTGGCCATGGCCATTGCGATGTTGCTGGGCATGCTCGCCCTGTGGCTGAGCTTCATGTCCAGCACCGAGCTCGATGGCCGCTACCAGTCCAGCGGCCAGGTGCAACTGAGCAACGGCCAGGTGCTGGACATCAGCCACAGCCTGCAGGTCAGCAACGGCCGCTTCTACGCCATGACCCGTCAGGGCGCGAGCATTCTGGAGACCTCGGGCGTGGTGGATTACGGCTTTCTCGGCAACTACCGCCTGCGCGTCAGGGACGGCCAGGTCACCGGACTGTCCAGCGAAACCGATGACGAGCTGGTGTTCAATCTGCTCTATGGCCGGCACAAGGGCTCGACCATTCGCCTGGCCCGCTTCAACGACTGCCTCTACGCCCTGGAAACGCGCCAGATCTATTGCCCCGCTCCCGGCGCTAAGCACCTGTAACGGGCACATGTCAGGCGTCCGGCGCACTGAAACGGGCGCCATCGCTTCGATATTCCGCCCGCACCTGCGCCTCACCGAACAACTCGCGATACAGGCCTTCGGCCTGGCTGGTCAGCAGCAGCAGCTCGATGCGCCGGTTGGCACCGTTCTCCGGATCATCCGGCAGAAGGGGCATGCCGTCGGCCTGGGCGGCCACCTGCAGCACGTGGCCGGTCGGCAGGCCGGCCTCGACCAGCACGTTGCGCGCCCGTAGCGCACGATCCCCGGAGAGGTTCCAGTTGTTGTAACCGCCGACCACGCCGCGATAGGGCATGGAGTCGGTGTGGCCACTGATGATCAGGTGGTTTTCCACCCGCCCCAGAATGCCGGCCAGACGCTGCAGCAGCTTTTCGAAATGTGGATCGAGACGGGCGCTGCCGCGGGAGAACATGAAACGCTGCTGGTCATCCTTGATCAGGATACGCAGGCCCTGCGGCACCACCTGGACTTCGATATTGGCCTCGGCATCCAGTTGCAGCGCCAGCTCTTCCATCAGCTTGGCCAGCTCCTGCATCTGCAGCGGCTCGGCAAAATGCGGGCGCCGCGGCTCGCCGGGCTGGCCCTCGCCCAGGGCCGCGCCAGGATCTTCCTGCGGCGTGCGTGCACGGTTCTCGGGGTCGCGGCGCGGGGCGACCTGCACCGGCACGCCATCGAGGTCCAGCGGCGTGGTGCTGGTCCCGTCGAAGATGCCGGCACCACCATCGACCAACGGGTTGTTCAGCATGTCGGCATTGGCGCGGCTGGCATCCTGGGTCTGCGGCTGGATGATCCACAGCACCATGAACAACGCCATCATGGCCATGGTGAAGTCAGCGAAGGCCACCTTCCAGGCACCGCCATGCTCGTCGTGGCCACCTTTCTTGCCACGCCGCTTGATGATGATCTCGTGGCCTTCGCCGCCGCGCGGTTTCATGCAGCGTCCCTTTCATCTTCGTAACGGTTGACCCAGACCTCCAGCTGCTTGAAGGCCGGTTTGACGTCCTGCTCGATCAGCTTACGCCCGGCATCCACCGCCAGCAGCGTGGGCTTGCCGGCGACATGCGCAACCAGGGTGGTGCGCACGCATTCGAGCGCCGACATCTCGGTCTTGATGCACTGCCCCATGGCGCTCGACAGCGGCTCCATCACGCAATAGCACATGAAGATACCGAGGAAGGTGCCGACCAGCGCTGCCGCCACGTGGGCACCGATCTCGGCCACCGAACCGCCGATGTTGCCCATGGTGATGACGATGCCGAGGATCGCCGCGAGAATGCCGAAACCGGGCATGGCTTCGCCGATCTTGTGCAGCGAACGCGAGGGCTGCAGCAGCACATGCTCCATGGCCTCCAGTTCCTGCTCGAGAAAGCCCTCAAGCTCGTGCGCGCTGATCTTGCCCATGGCCATCAGGCGGAAGTTGTCAGCGATGAAGGCCATCAGGTTCTTTTCCTGGCGGATCAACGGGTACTTGGCGAACAGATCGCTCTGCTCCGGCTCCTCGATATGCGCGTCGAGCACTTTGAGACCGCCGACGTCGACCATCTCCAGCAGTTCATAGAGCAGCATCAGCAGTTGGCGCTGGAACTCCTCGCCGCGCTTCTTGTAGACGAACACACCCTTGATCTGATGCAGCATCTCGATCAGCACGTCCTTGGGGTTGGCCACCACCAGGGCGCCAAAGCCTGCGCCGACGATGATGATCACCTCGGCCGGCTGCCAGAGCATGGCCAGCTCGCCATGGGCCATGACGTAGCCCCCGAGCACGCAGGCGACGATGATCAATGCACCTAATAACTTCTGCACCCTAGCCTCTCTCGTTCAGGTAGCGGCTGGCCTTGGCGATCGCCTGCTTGCTCAGCTGACAGACGCGGGCGTCGCTCAGCTCCAGCACCAGGGCGATTTCCTTGAGGCTCAGCTCGTGTTGGTAGTAAAGGGTCAGCACCAGCCGCTCACGCTCGCTGAGCTGACTCAGTGCCTGGGCCAGCAGGCGCTCCTTGAGCACGCGATCCTCGACGCCGCTGGCGCCACAGGCGAAGCCCTCATGACCGTTCTGCAGCAGCTCGTCGAGGCTCTCGATGGCCTCGCAGGCGTCGGCCTGGAGGAACTCCTGGTAGTCCTTGGCACTGATGCCGGCGGCCTGGAGAATTTCCTCTTCCTGCGGCGCGCGGCCCAACTGCCGCGCCAGCTGGCGGATGGCATCGCGAATCCTGTGGGTCTGCTGGCGCACCTGACGCGGGCGCCAGTCCTGGCGACGCAGCTCGTCGAGAATCGCGCCGCGTACGCGCAGCGCGGCGAAGCGACCGAACTGCTCGTCCGGCGTGCCGTAGCGGCGCAGGCTGTCGAGCAGGCCCATCAGGCCGATCTGCTCCATGTCCTCGCGATCGAGCACCTGGTTGGCCTGCAACGCCAGCTGGCTGACGATGCGTTTGACCAGCGGCAGGTACTGCAGCAGCCATTTCTGCTCGGCTCCGGGGGCGAACAGCGCGGCACCGCCCTGTTCGGCGGCATAGCGGTAGTCGACGGCGCAGTTGGCGTTCATGGGCAGGCCCTGCTCTCTACTGGACGATCAGCTTGCTGACCAGCACGTTGGCGAAGGGTATCGCCAGCTTCTTGCTGGCGAAGTCATCGAACAGCGCGCTTTCCAGCTTGCCCTGCAATTCGGGGATGGGCATCGCGCGCAGGCTCTCGAAGGTCATCGCGGACAGGTGGGCGACCACCGAATTGCGCACCATCGGATCGATCTGCTCGAGCTTCTTGGGATCGGTTTCGAGGTCGGCCTGCAGCACCAGGTCGAGCACGAAGTAGTGCTCGCGGCTTTCGCCCTTCAGGCTGACGATGACCTTCTCGATGGGAAAGAAGCGGTATTCGCTGGTCGCTTCCTCGGCCTCGCCACTGCCCGTGGACAGACCGAGCAGCGGCTGCCCGGACTGCATCGAGCGCAGCATCGCGTAGTTGAAGACGCTACCGCCGATCACCACCAGGGTGTTGAAGATCAGCAGCAACAGGATGATGCGCGGCATGGTCATGGTTGATTCTCGATCCACTTGCAAAGGGTTAAACGGTGACCAGCACGTCGCTGGTGGAATCCGGGTTGCCGCGCTCGCGGCCTGATGCAGCCACACTCGCGGCCTGCACCGGCTCTTCTGCGGGCCAGGCCTGACGCGGCTGGCCCTGTTGGCGGCCGCCCTGGGCATCGGCAGAGACCTGCACATTGACCTGCACGAAGTTCTGCCCGACCAGCTCCTGGCGCAGGCGCTCACTGGTCTGCTGCAGCAGGCGAGCGACATCGGCATTGGCGGCCGACAGCTGCACGCTCAGACGGCCGGATTCGTGGCTGAGGAAGATTTCCAGGCTGCCCAGCTCCGGAGGGTCGAGGCGGATGGTCGCGTTCTGGATACGCTGATTGATCTGTAGGTCGACATGCTCACGCAGACTGGCCAGCATCTGCTCACCCCATTGCGCCTGCGGCGCCTGTAGCTTGAGGTGGCGCTCGGCAGTCAGCAGTGCAGGCGTCGCCTGGCTGGAGGTGGCCGTCACTGGCGCGGACCGGTCGCCTTCGGCAGCCGGGCTTGGCAGTCGCTCCAGGGTGGTCGCGTCGATCATGTCGCTCGCTGCGCCTGGCAAGGCCGCCTGAAGCATGGCCTCGACGGGCATCTGCGCGGCCGGTGCAGCCTGGGCCTGAGTCGTCGGGAGCATTGCGCGCTGAGCGGCCACTGACGCCACAGGTGCTGAATCAGCCGGCAGTTGCTCGCGCGGCAATACCTGCACCAGGCCTAGCGGCGCGACTGGCGATTGTGCGACGGCTTCGGCCTGTTCTTCTTGATGCGTGCGCTCATGCGCTGCCGTCTCCGGCGATTCGCGGGCCTCGATACGCGCCGCCTGCTGGTTCAGCACGCTGGCCAGCCACTGCTCGGCATCGGCCTCGCTGAGAGTGAACGCAGCGGGAGCGCCATCCTCACCCAGCGGGGCCTGTACCTCGGCGGCGCTGAACGCCTGCACGGCCAGCTGCAGATCGAAGGCCGCTGACGCGTCGGCGCTCCTCCGAACCTGGGCGAAGCCGGCCGGCAGACCTTGCCCGACGGCCTCGTTCAGATTGACCTGAGCGTTGCTATTGATCGGTTGCAGCACCCTTTATCTCCCACCCTGGTACAGATCGACGCGCATGTAGGCGCTGCGCCCTTCGGCGTATTCCAGGTGCGTCAGCAGCAGCCGACGCACCCGCTCGCATTCCTCGGCGCAGGCGATACGCGCCTGCCCGTGCAACTGCCGCAACTGCTCCCTGGCCTCGCGCACCTCGTCGCTGAGGCTCGGCAGCCCGGCCAGCAGCTTCAGGCAGGTGCGGATCAGCGAATCGATCTCGCCGAGTCGCGCCCAGTCGCCCTGCTGCAGGGCTTCGGCCAGCTGGCCGTGCAACTGCTGCAGCGCACGCAATTCACTTGCGCGTTGCATTCACGCCTTCCCAGCCTTCACGCAGCACGCCGAGCAGGCCGACCACTTCATCCAGCCCTTCCAGCGAGAGGCTGACGCTGACGTCGGAGAGGCGATAGATGCAGTAGTCGTAGAGCCGTGCCAGGCCCTGTACCAGCTCGCCGCCGTTCTCGTAATCAAGGGCGCCATTGAGGCCGTTGAGGATGTTCAGGCACTTCTCCAGCGACTGACCTTTCTGCTGGTAGCGCTTGGCCTCGATATGGCCACGGGCACGCGCCAGCTCGTCGAGCAGGCCGTCGAACAGCACCAGCACCAGCTCGTATGGCGAAGCCGCAGCGGCGCGTGCCTCGAGGTCCACGGTGCGATAGCTGTCGTAACTTTCGTTGAAGTTGTAGGCACTCATCAGAACATTCCGTAGGTCTGCTCCATCGCCGCCATGGTCTGCATGAGACTGGTGTACTGACGGAGATAGCGGCTGTAGTAGGAGTCGTACTGCTTCTGGATGGTGTCGAATTGCTGATCGACACGCCGCAGCTGACTGTTGAGGGTGTCCTTGCGGTTGCTCAGCAGGCCACCGGCGCTGCTGGTGTAAACCGCCAGGTTCTTGTCCAGGGTGTCGAGCAGGTTGCCCTTGTCGGTGAACAGCCTCTCGAAGCCTTCCGGATTGGCGGCCACGGCCTTCTCGAAGCGGGCGTTGTCGATGGTCAGCTTGCCGTTGCGGTCAGCGACCATGCCGAACTCGGTCAGGCTGACGCCACCGAAGGACGTGCGCACCAGCTGGTTGAGCATGCTCTCGATAGCCCGAATGCTGGCATCACCGGCCAGGACTCCACGGGTACCACTTTCGCCGCCACTGGCGGTGAGCGTGTCGAAACTGCTCATCAACGCGTTGAAAGCGCTGACGAAGGTTTGCGCCTTCTCCTTGGTGGCTTTCTGGTCCTGGCCAACCGCCATGGTCAGCGGTGCGTCACCGCTCTTGTGTGTCTTGTTGAAGGTCAGGCTGACGCCGTCGATGACGTTATCGAAGGTGTTGCTGGTGCTGGTCAGCTCGATACCCGCCTCGCCGCCCAGACGCACGATGGCATCCTTGGCGACCGAGAGCTCCTGACGCGCGGCGACCGCGCCCTCGAATGCGCCGTTGCCCGCAGCGCTCAGGTTGATGGCCTGGTCGGCACCGGTCTTCTCGCTGGTAAGCACCAGGTTGACCTGGCCATTGCTGCGCACCAGCGTCGCCTTGACACCGCTATTGCCATCGGCGCCATTGATGGCCGCGGCCAGTTCGTCGAGGGTGGCGACGGAGCCGAGGTCGATATTGAACGAGTCGCCGCCCTGGCCGATGGTCAGGCTACCGCTGCCCAGGTTGCCGTCCTGCAGGCCTTGCAAGGTCACCTGGCTCTTGCTGGCCAGCTGCTGAACGAAGAAGTCGTAACTGCCGGCCACTGCCTTGGTGCCTACGGTGGCGCTGGCATAGCCTTCCTGACTGAAGCTCGCACTGTTGACCAACATGCTGCTGCCAGCCAGCTTGAGGCCACTGGCAGCCGTCTTGAAGGTCTTCAACGCGGTGTCCAGGGTGGTCAGAGCGCCTAGCTGCGCCTTGTATGCCGCCTCGTTGCGATTGGCCTTGGCCAACTGGCCCTGAACTTCATACTGGGCCAGCTGGGTCGCCATGCTTTGAACGTAATCTGAATCGATAGCCATAGTCGGACACCCGTTTTCCTGAGAGATAGCAATAGCGGTGCCAACAGCTGAAACCCTTGATCTAGAGGGGTTTCCGAGAACCGCCAGGTGAAAGATCCTTTCCGCTCACTGGGCGACGAACAACGAGCGGAAGGCCTGCTTCCGCCCGCATCGCGCAAAAGACGGACGTGCTTCTTACCCAGGCGACACAGCAGCGCCATGGCTTAAGGGAAAGGCGGGAAAGAAGATTGCGCCGAATCGTGAGAGGGGCTTTAGCCGCGACTTGAGCAAGCGCGCTGCCTGCAAGCGCAACGAACACCCCCATCCCTGTAGGAGCGGCTTCAGCCGCGATACGGCGGACAACGCTGCGACCCCTGATCGCGGATAAATCCGCTCCTACAAACGCGGGCCTGAGGCGGGAAGGAAGACTGCGCCGAATCGTGGGAGGAGCTTTCGCCGCGACTTGAGCAAGCGCAACTGAAGCCTTCCAACACCTGCCGCTTA
>NZ_LSSW01000001.1 GCF_001567565.1 Ectopseudomonas composti | reverse complement strand
TTGAGGGCAGATTGTTTGGGTGTTATATGGTCAAGCCTCACGGGCAATTAGTATTGGTTAGCTCAACGCCTCACAGCGCTTACACACCCAACCTATCAACGTCGTAGTCTTCGACGGCCCTTTAGGGAGCTCAAGGCTCCAGTGAGATCTCATCTTGAGGCAAGTTTCCCGCTTAGATGCTTTCAGCGGTTATCTTTTCCGAACATAGCTACCCGGCAATGCCACTGGCGTGACAACCGGAACACCAGAGGTTCGTCCAACCCGGTCCTCTCGTACTAAGGTCAGCCCCTCTCAAATCTCAAACGTCCACGGCAGATAGGGACCGAACTGTCTCACGACGTTCTAAACCCAGCTCGCGTACCACTTTAAATGGCGAACAGCCATACCCTTGGGACCGGCTTCAGCCCCAGGATGTGATGAGCCGACATCGAGGTGCCAAACACCGCCGTCGATATGAACTCTTGGGCGGTATCAGCCTGTTATCCCCGGAGTACCTTTTATCCGTTGAGCGATGGCCCTTCCATACAGAACCACCGGATCACTAAGACCTACTTTCGTACCTGCTCGACGTGTCTGTCTCGCAGTCAAGCGCGCTTTTGCCTTTATACTCTACGACCGATTTCCGACCGGTCTGAGCGCACCTTCGTACTCCTCCGTTACTCTTTGGGAGGAGACCGCCCCAGTCAAACTACCCACCATACACTGTCCTCGATCCGGATAACGGACCAGAGTTAGAACCTCAAGGTTGCCAGGGTGGTATTTCAAGGATGGCTCCATGAGAACTGGCGTCCCCACTTCAAAGCCTCCCACCTATCCTACACAAGCAAGCTCAAAGTCCAGTGCAAAGCTATAGTAAAGGTTCACGGGGTCTTTCCGTCTAGCCGCGGATACACTGCATCTTCACAGCGATTTCAATTTCACTGAGTCTCGGGTGGAGACAGCGCCGCCATCGTTACGCCATTCGTGCAGGTCGGAACTTACCCGACAAGGAATTTCGCTACCTTAGGACCGTTATAGTTACGGCCGCCGTTTACCGGGGCTTCGATCAAGAGCTTCGCTTGCGCTAACCCCATCAATTAACCTTCCGGCACCGGGCAGGCGTCACACCCTATACGTCCACTTTCGTGTTTGCAGAGTGCTGTGTTTTTAATAAACAGTCGCAGCGGCCTGGTATCTTCGACCGGCATGGGCTTACGTAGTAAATACTTCACCCTCACCGGCGCACCTTCTCCCGAAGTTACGGTGCCATTTTGCCTAGTTCCTTCACCCGAGTTCTCTCAAGCGCCTTGGTATTCTCTACCTAACCACCTGTGTCGGTTTGGGGTACGGTTCCTAGTTACCTGAAGCTTAGAAGCTTTTCCTGGAAGCATGGCATCAACCACTTCGCATTCTAAAAGAACGCTCGTCATCAGTTCTCGGCCTTGATCTCCCGGATTTACCTAAGAAATCAGCCTACCACCTTAAACACGGACAACCAACGCCGTGCTGGCCTAGCCTTCTCCGTCCCTCCATCGCAGTAACTAGAAGTACGGGAATATTAACCCGTTTCCCATCGACTACGCATTTCTGCCTCGCCTTAGGGGCCGACTAACCCTGCGTCGATTAACGTTGCGCAGGAAACCTTGGTCTTTCGGCGTGCGAGTTTTTCACTCGCATTGTCGTTACTCATGTCAGCATTCGCACTTCTGATACCTCCAGCAAGCTTCTCAACTCACCTTCACAGGCTTACAGAACGCTCCTCTACCGCTCATCCAAAGGATGAACCCGTAGCTTCGGTGTATGGTTTGAGCCCCGTTACATCTTCCGCGCAGGCCGACTCGACTAGTGAGCTATTACGCTTTCTTTAAAGGATGGCTGCTTCTAAGCCAACCTCCTAGCTGTCTAAGCCTTCCCACATCGTTTCCCACTTAACCATAACTTTGGGACCTTAGCTGACGGTCTGGGTTGTTTCCCTTTTCACGACGGACGTTAGCACCCGCCGTGTGTCTCCCGTGCTGACACTTGCTGGTATTCGGAGTTTGCATCGGTTTGGTAAGTCGGGATGACCCCCTAGCCGAAACAGTGCTCTACCCCCAGCAGTGATACACGAGGCGCTACCTAAATAGCTTTCGAGGAGAACCAGCTATCTCCGAGCTTGATTAGCCTTTCACTCCGATCCACAGGTCATCCGCTAACTTTTCAACGGTAGTCGGTTCGGTCCTCCAGTCAGTGTTACCTAACCTTCAACCTGCCCATGGATAGATCGCCCGGTTTCGGGTCTATACCCAGCGACTAAAGCGCCCTATTAAGACTCGCTTTCGCTACGCCTCCCCTATTCGGTTAAGCTCGCCACTGAATATAAGTCGCTGACCCATTATACAAAAGGTACGCAGTCACCCAACAAAGTAGGCTCCCACTGCTTGTACGCATACGGTTTCAGGTTCTATTTCACTCCCCTCTCCGGGGTTCTTTTCGCCTTTCCCTCACGGTACTGGTTCACTATCGGTCAGTCAGTAGTATTTAGCCTTGGAGGATGGTCCCCCCATGTTCAGACAAGGTTTCTCGTGCCCCGTCCTACTCGATTTCATTGATAAGAGCGTTTCGTGTACGGGGCTATCACCCACTACGGCGGCACTTTCCAGAGCCTTCCACTACACTCAAATCAACTTAAGGGCTAGTCCCCGTTCGCTCGCCACTACTTAGGGAATCTCGGTTGATTTCTTTTCCTCAGGGTACTTAGATGTTTCAGTTCCCCTGGTTCGCCTCTTGCACCTATGGATTCAGTACAAGATACCCGGCTTATGCCGGGTGGGTTCCCCCATTCAGAGATCTCTGGATCACAGTCTGTTTGCCGACTCCCCAAAGCTTTTCGCAGGCTACCACGTCTTTCATCGCCTCTGACTGCCAAGGCATCCACCGTATGCGCTTCTTCACTTGACCATATAACCCCAAGCAATCTGGTTACTGTCTCAATCGTGAAGACGACATTCGCCGAAAATTTGCGTCTTGAGAACTACAAATTTTACCTTGACCAGATCAATTGCCAGTGAAAGCAATTAATCAGTCACTTCTATCACATATCCAAATTTTTAAAGAACGATATTCGTACCGGTCAAAAGACCAGAAATCAGCACTCAACAGGCCAAACCTGAAGCGCTCATTTCTGAACTCTTTCTCTTGCAACGTAACGCGTAGAGAGTGGTGGAGCCAAGCGGGATCGAACCGCTGACCTCCTGCGTGCAAGGCAGGCGCTCTCCCAGCTGAGCTATGGCCCCGTATTCTTCTGCACCAAGCAATTGGTAGGTCTGGGCAGATTTGAACTGCCGACCTCACCCTTATCAGGGGTGCGCTCTAACCAACTGAGCTACAGACCTATAACAGGGTCGCGTTACAGCATCGTCTTCGACTATGAATCAAGCAATTCGTGTGGATACTTATGAAGAAGCTGATGTCTTCGATTAAGGAGGTGATCCAGCCGCAGGTTCCCCTACGGCTACCTTGTTACGACTTCACCCCAGTCATGAATCACTCCGTGGTAACCGTCCCCCCGAAGGTTAGACTAGCTACTTCTGGAGCAACCCACTCCCATGGTGTGACGGGCGGTGTGTACAAGGCCCGGGAACGTATTCACCGTGACATTCTGATTCACGATTACTAGCGATTCCGACTTCACGCAGTCGAGTTGCAGACTGCGATCCGGACTACGATCGGTTTTATGGGATTAGCTCCACCTCGCGGCTTGGCAACCCTTTGTACCGACCATTGTAGCACGTGTGTAGCCCTGGCCGTAAGGGCCATGATGACTTGACGTCATCCCCACCTTCCTCCGGTTTGTCACCGGCAGTCTCCTTAGAGTGCCCACCATAACGTGCTGGTAACTAAGGACAAGGGTTGCGCTCGTTACGGGACTTAACCCAACATCTCACGACACGAGCTGACGACAGCCATGCAGCACCTGTGTCTGAGTTCCCGAAGGCACCAATCCATCTCTGGAAAGTTCTCAGCATGTCAAGGCCAGGTAAGGTTCTTCGCGTTGCTTCGAATTAAACCACATGCTCCACCGCTTGTGCGGGCCCCCGTCAATTCATTTGAGTTTTAACCTTGCGGCCGTACTCCCCAGGCGGTCAACTTAATGCGTTAGCTGCGCCACTAAAATCTCAAGGATTCCAACGGCTAGTTGACATCGTTTACGGCGTGGACTACCAGGGTATCTAATCCTGTTTGCTCCCCACGCTTTCGCACCTCAGTGTCAGTATCAGTCCAGGTAGTCGCCTTCGCCACTGGTGTTCCTTCCTATATCTACGCATTTCACCGCTACACAGGAAATTCCACTACCCTCTACCGTACTCTAGCTCGCCAGTTTTGGATGCAGTTCCCAGGTTGAGCCCGGGGCTTTCACATCCAACTTAACGAACCACCTACGCGCGCTTTACGCCCAGTAATTCCGATTAACGCTTGCACCCTTCGTATTACCGCGGCTGCTGGCACGAAGTTAGCCGGTGCTTATTCTGTCGGTAACGTCAAAATTGCAGAGTATTAATCTACAACCCTTCCTCCCAACTTAAAGTGCTTTACAATCCGAAGACCTTCTTCACACACGCGGCATGGCTGGATCAGGCTTTCGCCCATTGTCCAATATTCCCCACTGCTGCCTCCCGTAGGAGTCTGGACCGTGTCTCAGTTCCAGTGTGACTGATCATCCTCTCAGACCAGTTACGGATCGTCGCCTTGGTGAGCCATTACCTCACCAACTAGCTAATCCGACCTAGGCTCATCTAATGGCGCGAGGTCCGAAGATCCCCCGCTTTCTCCCGTAGGACGTATGCGGTATTAGCGTCCGTTTCCGAACGTTATCCCCCACCACTAGGCAGATTCCTAGGCATTACTCACCCGTCCGCCGCTCTCAAGAGAAGCAAGCTCCTCTCTACCGCTCGACTTGCATGTGTTAGGCCTGCCGCCAGCGTTCAATCTGAGCCATGATCAAACTCTTCAGTTCAATACTGCTTGGGTTTTGAGAAAACCCTAAACTTGGCTCAGCAATCGCAAATAAACTCTCGAATTCACGAGTGTTACTTGTGATGCTGATAATCACTTGACTATCAGTCTTACCTCACAAGCACCCACACGAATTGCTTGATTCAGTTGTTAAAGAACAGTTGGTTAAGTCTTTCGTCTCAACCGAGGCCGCGCATTCTACAGCAGCCTTTCTTTCTGTCAAGCTGTTTTTCGAAGAATTTTTTCTTTCTACTCAACAACTTGCGCCTTCGATCAGAACTTCTTCTCTCCAGCGGGAGGCGCATTCTACAGCGTTCAAAACCGCTGTCAACCACCTCTTTCAACCGCTTTCGATCCACTCGACCGAAGCATCAACAGGACCTGACCAGCACCCTGTCGACCGGTGCGCATTCTACACACCGCCTTCAGCTTTGCAACCCCTCTTTTAAACTTAACTTATTGATTAACAAGAAGTTTTTGAAGAGCTTCATCGCTGAAGTGGCGCGCATTCTACCGCCAGCAGAATGCGCGTCAAGCTTTAATTGCAGTTTTGTTACT